>NZ_JABXWI010000002.1:646207-667743 GCF_014930365.1 Streptomyces caniscabiei
AGTCCCTGGACTGCAACAGCCCCGGCACCAGCCTGCATTCGTAGGTGCACAGGCTCACCGCGACCCGCTCCAGCCGGGCCCACTGACGGAACCACGCCGCGAGGCCCACGTCCCCCCGCCCCCGCGTCACGTACTGCGAGGACCTCCGCAACGCCCCCGTGTTCCCGAGGAGTTCGTCGGCCCGCTCCACATACGTGGCGTCCGGCATCCGGCGTCCCTGCTCCACCGATTCCACCGTGTGCCGGGAGAACCGGACGAGATCCGCGAACTCGGCCCGGCTGTACCCGGCGTGCTCGCGCAGCGCCTGGGTGACCGCGCCCCAGGTCCGCAGGCTGTCCGAAGGGTCGGGTTCGCGGTCCACCACCGTCCCCTCGTCCACCGGCGTCTCGTCGTTGTCACCCATTCCGCCGCCCGTCATCCGCGGCCACCTCCGGTCTTCGTGCGCTGTGGCCCCCATGCCCCGACGGCGTCCAGCGTGACGGGAAGATCGGCGTACTGTCCACAGAAAGTGCCCGTACGCTGACGCAGCGTACGGGCGGGGCGCTCGCGCCGGTGACCGACCCCCGTTCGGTCACCGGCGCGGATGCGTCAGGGAGCGGGGGGTACGTCGTCGCAGTTGGGGACGCCCTCCAGCCAGGCCGGGCCCTTGATGTAGATGTTGGTCACCCAGGCCTTGTAGTCGGGGAGGTAGGACCAGACGTCGTTCTCGTAGCCCTCCGCGTTCACGTTGTCCGCGTGCTTCTGGCAGTGGACGCGGATGGTGGTGGAGTACGGGAAGGCGTAGACGCGTTCGGCCGCGAGGCGGGGCTCGGCCTTGGTCCAGACGTCGGTGCCCCAGGTCTGGTGGATGTGGCCGGTGACCGCGCCGGTGTTGACCCGGACGGCGCCGAAGTAGGTGCTGCCCAGGCGGACGTCGCTCACCATCAGCTTGGTGCCGGACTGCCGGGCCTCGACCATCTTGCCCGCGCCGAGGTAGATGGCGATGTGCTGGAGGTCCCGCTTGGTCCCGTAGGCCAGCAGGTCGCCCGGGAGGAGCGGGGCCAGGCCCTGGGCGGCGGTGAAGCGGGCGGCGGCGCGGTGCGTGTAGAACTGCTGGCTGGCGACGCCGTTGAGGATGTCCGTGCCACCGGTGGCCTGGGCGTACGCGTGGCGGACCAGGCCGGAGCAGTCGAACCCGCGTCGCTCGGGGTCGTGTTCGCTGGCCGGGTCGGTGGGGTCGACCTGCCCGTAGGTGGCGCCGGGCTGGGGCCCGTGGCCGCCGCCCCAGGTGTACCAGGTGCCGGCCGCGACCTCGGCGCAGGCGGCGGCGATGGCCCGCTCGGCGGCGGCGGAGGCTCCGGACGCGAGGGGGCGGCAGTCGCCGGCGGCGGGTGCGGCCGGTGCCGCCTGCGCGGTGGCGGACGTGGCCACCGGCGCCCAGAGGAGGACGGCCAGGAGTGCGATCAGTGTGCGTGTGATCAGTGTGCGGTTGAGTCCGGTCCGGCTCACCATGCCGGGACCCCCGATTCCTGTTCGACGTGGATCATGCGGTCGTTGTGGTCGTGCGGTGTGGTCGTGCGGTGTGGTCGTGCGGTGTGGTCGTGCAGCAGCTTGCCGTTCGGTGGCCCCGTCGTGGAGACGCGCGCGTCGCCCCATCCGATCGGGCAACCGGGAAACACCTGGGAAACCCCCTGCGAGCAGGGCAGTTGCCGGTCAGGAGCGGCCGCACGGCGGCCGCGAGGACAGCGGCGTCCCCGGCAGCAGGCTGCCGCGTTCGGCGGGGCCGAGCCCGGCGCTGAGGCGGCAGATCTGCTCCAGGCGCGCCCCGGGGTCGAGGTCCCACAGCCGCACCGTCCCGTCGGTGCTGCTGCTGGCCACCGTCCGCCCGTCGGGCGCGAAGTCGACGCCCCACACGGCGTCGGTGTGGCCGGACAGGGTCGCCCACGGCTGCCGTGTGGCCATGTCCCACAGCCGCACCGTCCGGTCGTTGCCGCTGCTGGCGAGCATGCGTCCGTCCGGTGAGAAGGCGAGGCCCCGCGCGGCACCGGTGTGGCCCGTCAGCGCGGTCCTGGAGCGCCGGGTGCGGACGTCCCACAGGAGCACGGTTCCGTCGTTGCCGCTGCTGGCGAGGGTGCGGCCGTCCGGGCTGAAGGCGACGCTCCGTACCGCGCCGGTGTGGCCGGTGAGTTCGGCCAGGGGCTGGTGCGAGGCGACGTCCCAGAGCCGTACGGTCAGGTCGTCGCCGGCACTCGCCAGGGTGCGGCCGTCCGGGCTGAAGGCGACGGCGTTGGCGTAGTCCTCGTGTCCCGTGAGGACCGCGATGTCGTGGCGCGCGGCGACGTCCCACAGACGGACCGTGCGGTCGGCGCCGGCCGAGGCGAGGGTCTTGCCGTCCGGCGCGAAGGCCACGGAGAAGACCTCCCCGGTGTGGCCGGTGAGCGTGGCCAGGAAGGTGCGCCGGTCCACGTCCCACAGCCGGATCGTGCCGTCGGAGCTCCCCGAGGCGAGGGTCTTGCCGTCGGGGGAGAACGCCACCGAGAAGACCGTCTCGGTGTGGCCGGTGAGCCTCTTGAGGAGACGGTGGGTCCGTACGTCCCAGAGCCGCACGGTGTGGTCGGTGTCGGCGGTGGCGAGCAGCTTCCCGTCGGGGCTGTAGACCGTCTGCCAGACCTCCGTGAACGGACGCGCCGTCAGCACCGGTCCGCCCAGGTCCCACAGGACGACGGACTGGTCGAAGCCGGCCGTGGCCAGCCGGGTGCCGTCGGAGGTCACGGCGACCCCCATGACGTAGTCGGTGTGTCCGGCGAGCACGACGGTCTGCCGGCCGTCGCGCACGTCCCACAGCCGGGTCGTGCCGTCGCCGACCGCGCCGATCACCGCCGCGCCGTCCGGTGTGTAGGCGACGGCGTTGATGTCGTCGCTGCCGCCGGTGAACACCGCGGTCTGCTCCGCGTCGCGGACGTCCCACAGCCGTACGGTCCGGTCGATGCCGCCGGAGACCACCTGCCGTCCGTCCGGGGAGAACGCCGCGCCCAGCACCTCGTCGGTGTGCCCTTCGAGCACGTCGAGCCGTTCCGCGCGGTCGGTGTCCCACAGACGTACGGTCCGGTCGGCGCCGGCGGAGACGAGTTTCGTGCCGTCGGGGGCGTACGCCAGCGCGTTGAGGGTGCCCTTGTGGCCGGTGAGCGAGGCTTTGCGCCGGGGTGTGCGCCCGGTGCTCCAGAGTTCGACGGTCCCGGCGGCGGTCGCGACGGCGAGCGTGCCGCCGCGCGGGTCGAAGGCCACCGCCCGGTCGCCCTTGGTGCCGGCCGGGAGGGCGGCCGTCCGACGGCGGTCGCGGACGTCCCAGAGGGTCACGGGGCCGTCCGTCGACGTGGCCGCGACGGTGCGGCCGTCGGGGCTGAAGGCGACCGAGCGGACCCGGCCGGGGACGGTGAAGGTGGCGAGCGTCCGGTGGTCGCCGGTCGCGCGGCGCACGATGACGGTGCCGTCGGAGCTGGCCGTCGCCAGGGTGCGGTCGTCGGGGGCGAAGGCCACCGCGTTGACCGGGCCCCGGTAGCCGCCGAGCCGGGCCGAGAAGGGCTGGGCCTGGGTGCTGAGGAGGGCGCCGCGCGCCTCGACGGTGGTGTCGGCGCGGTAGGCCTCCTCCGCGAGCAGCATCGACGCCTCGGGCCGGCCCCCGGCGAGGGACGCGGACCGCACGGCGAGGGCCTGGGAGCGGGCGGCGCGCTCCTGGTCGAGGGCGCCCTCCCGCTGCTGGTAGGCGAGGCCGCCGGCGGTCACGGCGAGCCCGAGCAGGACGGCGAGCGTGGCGAGAAGGGACTGGCGCAGCCGGATCTGCCGTCCGGCCTGTCTGCGGCGGCCGTCCTCCTCCGCCTGACTGGCTCTCAGGAAGGCCTCCTCGCCGGGGCCGAGGCGGCTCCAGCCGTCGGACTCGTCGGCCCAGGCCCGTACGGTCTCCAGCCGGGTGCCCCGGTAGAGGGCGGACGGGTCGCGTCTCTCGCGCTCCCATTCGGCGGCGGCGTGGGCGAGTTGCTGGTGCAGGAGGAGGCCGGCGCGGTCGGCGTGGATCCAGTCGCGCAGCCGGGGCCAGGCGTGCAGCAGGGCCTCGTGGGTGATCTGGACCGTGTCACTGTCCAAGGTGATGAGCCGGGCGCGGACAAACGCGTCGAGCGCGGCGGCCGCGCCGTCGGCGTCACCGAGCTGTTCCGTCAGAGCGGTCCTGCTGGTCCGGCGGCGGGTCGCTCCGGCGCCGTCCGCGACGACCACGAGCCGGGACAGGATGCGGCGGATCGTCCGCTGCTCGGCGGGGTACAGCCGGGCGAACACGTTCTCGGCGGTGCGGGCGATGGCTCCCTGGATGCCACCGGCGCGTTCGTACCCGTCGACGGTGAGGGCGGAGTCCGTACGGCGCTGCCAGGTGGCGAGCAGTGCGTGGGAGACGAGCGGGAGCGCACCGGACGGCGTCTCGTCGGCACCGATGCCTGTGGGTTGCGCGGCACCGATGCCGCCGGGCTGCGCGGCGCCGGTTCCCACGGGGTGCGCGGTGCCCCGGAGCGTCACGTCCGTTGCGTCGCGCAGTCCGGCGTCGCGCAGTCCGGCGTCGCGCAGTCCGGCGTCGCGCAGGAGGAGCGGGACGAGGCCGGGTTCGAGGGTGACGCCGGCGAGTTCGGCGGGCCGGGTGATCGACTCCCGCAGCTCCGCCACGGACATGGGCGCCAGGACGAAGAGTCCGTCGGTGAGGACCGGGGTCAGTTCGGGCAGGCCCAGACAACTGCCGGTGAAGTCGGCGCGTACGCCGAGCACCACGACCGCCGGCGCGCGTGTGTCGTCCCCCGGTCCGGTGGTCGCGAGGGCACGCAGCACGCGGACGTAGGCACGGCGTTCCTCCTGGTCGGGGCAGAGCGTGAACAGTTCCTCGAACTGGTCCACGATCAGGACGGGGCGCAGGGGCGGTGGTCTGCGGTCCCCCGGTGCCGACGGCGGTTCGTCCGCCATCGCGCGTACGGCGGCGAGCAGGGCGGCGGGGTTCTCCCGCACCGCCTCCACGGTGACGCCGAGGTCGCCCCCGACCGCCTTGGCGGTGCGTTCCAGCAGTTCGTCGAGGGGGCGTGAGGTGGGGGTCAGCAGGACCACCGGCCAGCGTTCGGCGCCCGGCATGGGGAAGTGGCCGCGTTTCAGGGCGGGTACGAGGCCGGCGTTGAGCAGGGACGACTTGCCCGCACCGGACGGGGCGACCAGCATCAGCGGTCCGCTGCCGACCCGTTCGAAGATCCGCTCCACCAGGGCGGCCGTGGCGCGCTCCCGGCCGAAGAACCACTCCGCGTCCTGCGGGGTGAACGCCGACAGGCCGCGGTAGGGGCATGTCTCGTCGGACTGCCGTTCGGAGGTCGCCTCGCCCGCAGCCCTCGCCTCGCCTTCGCCGCGCGCCGCCTGCTCCACCAGTCGTAGCAACTCGCCGTCGGCACGCAGCACTTCGTCGCAGAGTCGGGCGACGTCGAGGGTCGCCCGCTTCGTACCTGTCTCGATCTTGCTGAGGTAGCCCTTGCTGTAGTGGGTCTGCCGGGCGAGGTCGGTGAGCGACAGGCCGCGTTCCTGCCGAAGTCTTCTCAGTTGCGCGGGGAAGGAGTGCGTGGTCAGCGCGTTCCGGTTCCGTTCGTTCCGGTGGTCTGATTCTTCTCCAAACTGCGGGTCCCCCAAGGTGTCCCCCAAGGCAGTGCGCGAGCCGTGTTACGGCGGATGCCAAAGGTTACTGTCGGGACGGTAAGGGCGGCCAAGCCTTTGACCCGGAGTGGCGAAAACACGAACGTCCGGAACCGAGGGCCGATGCGGTTCCGGACGTTCGCGGCTTGGGTCGGTGGTGTCAGTCAGGTCCAGAAGCTCGCGCAGGAGTTCCGGTTCACCCACCGATGCGCGCTGATGCTGTTGTTCGCGCTGGTGCCGTCGCTGTATCGGTTGTCAGCCAGGTCGGCGGCGTACAGCTCACCCGGCGCGAGACAGCCGTGACCGCCGGCGTGGTTGGCGTGGTGGCAGAACGCGACGTGGTCCAGACCGCCGGGATAGCCGCGGTTCATGACGGACGAGGCCCTGTCACTGGCGTCGGGCCCCCAGGCGCCGCTGTCCGGGATGGGCAGCGGGCTGCCCTCACAGTTCGGAAGATCCCAGGCGTACACCTTGCCATCAGGCCGACCCCACAGGTCGCCGCAGCCGACAACGGCGCTGTCGGCCGCCTGCGCCGCTGTGGCGGGCACGGCGAGGCCGAGCGCGGCAAGCCCGAGGAGCGCCGCGGTTGTGGTGAGCTTGTGCATCGTGCGTTCCCCCTGCTCGGTGATGTGTGACGCGCAGTTGTACCGGAGCGGGCGACCCGGGGTGGTCAGGCCCGGGCCGCCCGTACCGGCCGGCCGGATCAGGTCAGGGTGGCGCTGCAGCCGCCGTTCACCCACTGGTGCGACATGATGTTGTTGTCCACCGTCTGGCCGGAGGAGAACGAGTTGTCGGTCAGGTTGTCGGCGTAGAGCTCGCCCGGGTAGAGGCAGGTGTGGCCCCCGCCGTGGTTCCGCAGGTAGAAGAACTTGACGATCGACAGATTGCCGGTGTAGCCGCGGTTCATGACGGACGAGGCCCTGTTGGCGGCCGCGCCCCAGTCGCCGCTGTCCGCCGGGGTGACGAAAATGGCATTGCCATCGCAGTCCTGGAAGTCCCAGGCGTACACGTTGCCGTCACGCGCGCCCCACTTGCTGTCACAGATGCGGCCGGCGGCGGCGCTGTCGGCCGCCTGCGAGGTAGCGGCGGGTACGACGACGCCCAGGGCGGTGAGCCCGAGGAGCGCTGCCGTGGCGGTGAACTTGCGCATGATGTTTCCCCTCGTTTTCCGTTGGTGTGCGTGGATGGTGCAGGGCGGTGAACGCGCCCGGAGCGTGGGGTGGTCAGTCGCGCCCCGGAACGATGCGCACCGCCCGGTCGTAGGCCTGCTGACCGAGGCGTCGGTACGTGTCGACGTCCTTGCCGTACCGGTCGCGCAGGCGGTCCTCGTAGTACGTCTCCCGGGCCGAGGCCACGGTCCGCAGGGATGTCTCGCGGGCGCAGGTGGCGTCCGCGACGGCGGTCCTCCGCTCGGCGGCGAACGCCTCGTCGGCGCGGGCCTCACCCAGCCGGCTGGTGTTGACCCGGATGGCGTCGCGGGCCGCCTGTGGGTCTTCGTAGGACTGGCCCGCCTTCTTCATGCACCGGGACCACGCCTCGATGGCGGCGACGAGCTGACGGTCTTTCATCAGATCGTCGCCATAGAGGCCGTTGAGGCTCGTGGCGACCTTGCCGGTGCGGAACCAAACGGCAGGGTCGCCGTAGAGCTCGCGCTCGGCCTCCTCCGTGCAGCCGCCGATGCGCTTGCGGATCTCGCCGCTGCTCCCCGGCACCGGCGCGGTGAGGGTGCGGGCGTCATCACCCCCGTCGAGCGCGACGTCGAAGGCGGCGCGCCGGGACGGGGAGAGACCTGAGCGGTAGGTACCGATGGGGTTTCGCTCATGGACGCGCTGACTGTTCGCTTGAATCCGACCGCCGTACCCGTACGTACGCGCCCACTCCACGTCGTCCTGGACGTAGCGCACCGGGCGGCTCTCGCGCAGCGTCAGGGTGCGATCCTCCCAGTACTCGAAGCCCTTGCGGTTCATGCACTGCTTCGTCAGGCGCTGCTGGGCGTCGTTGACGCGCAACTCCTGCTGCCAGGTCAGCGGCAGAGGGCGGGCCTGACGGGCGGCCGTGGTGGCCGAACCGGGCTTGCTCGCGTCGGTGTTCTCGGTGCATCCGATCGCGCCGGCCGCCACGACCGTCACGACTGCCCACAGAGACATGAGCGTGCGCCTCATGGGCCCTCCCCCCTCGGCCTCGCCGGTCCTGGTCGCCACCTGCTGACGAAGCCAGATTTGCCCCGCCGGAACACCGGGGTCGACCGGTTTCCTGTTGCCCTCCGGTGCGGTGGCCGGGAAACCGGCGACGACCAGGGGAAACAGAGGACGGGAGGCAACGCCGGAGGCGTGACCGGCTCATGCGGGACTCATGGTCGGCTCGAAGCGGAACCTCTTCTCGCAGAAAGCCTGGCCCAATCCATTGACGCGCCCATGCCCCCCTCTTATCTTCTGACCGAAGTTCCGCACGATGTACGACATACCGAACAAAACAACATCCTCACGCCTCAGGGCAGTTCACGCAGAAATGGGACGAGCGTTGAACAGAACCCTCAGGGCGGTCCTCGCCCTCCTCACCTCGGTGGCCGCCCTCCTGGGGCTCACCACCGCCTTCGCCGGCGCGGCCGGAGCCGCCCACCCGCCGGCGGGACAGGCGACGCGGTACACCATGACCGCGTTCACCAACAGCAGCGAGTCGAACATGTACGTGTACGACTCGCCGGACGCGACCGCGTTCACCCTCCGCAAGGGCCCGGCGTACACCCCGCCCTCCGGCCTGATCCGTGACCCCAGCATCTTCAAGCACACGGACGGTTACTACTACCTGACCTACACCACCCGCACCTGGTCGGCGCTCTCCACCACCATCGGCTTCGCCCGTTCCACCGACCGCCTCAACTGGACCTTCCTCTACGACTACACGGTCCCGATCAGCGGTCTGCAGCGCGCCTGGGCGCCGGAGTGGTTCGTCGACACCAACGGCAGCGTCAACATCATCCTGTCCGCGTCGATCGCCGCCGAGGGCGAGTACATCTTCAAGCCGTACAAGCTGACGGCGACGAACTCCGCCCTCACCGCGTGGTCGGCGCCCACCCAGCTTTCCGGCATCGGCCCGAACTACATCGACACCTTCATCGTCAAGATCGGCTCCACCTACCACGCGTTCACCAAGAACGAGACGACGAAGTACATCGAGTACGGCACCGCCTCCAGCCTCACCGGCCCGTACACCATCACGAAGACGGGCAACTGGGCGGGCTTCGGCTCCGGCATGGAGGGCCCGGCGCTGGTCCAGCTCGACAACGGCGGCTGGCGGATCTACTACGACGCCTACGGCGCGGGGCAGTACTGGTACAGCGACAGCTACGACAACTTCGCCACCTGGTCCACCCCGACGCAGCTCCCGGGTCTCACCGGCTTCGTCCGCCATCTGACGGTCCTCAAGGAGACGGTGGCCGGCGGCGTCACCCTCCCCACCAACACCACCCGCTCCCTTCAGTCCGTCAACTTCCCGGGCCGCTACGCCGTCGCCCGCACCGACAACCTCGGCTACGTCGACCCGGTGAGCTCCTCCAGCACCACCGCCGTCAAGCAGAGCGCGACGTTCACGATCGTGCCCGGCCTCGCGGACGCCAACTGCTACTCCTTCCGCGACTCCGCCGGCCGCTACCTGCGGCACTGGGACTTCCGGGTCCGCTTCGACACGAACAACGGGACGACCGTGTTCGCCAAGGACGCCACGTACTGCGCCCGCCCGGGCTCGACCTCCGGCTCGGTGAGCCTGGAGTCGTACAACTACCCGGGCCGCTACATCCGCCACTACAACTACGAACTACGCGTGGACACCTACCAGGCCACGGACACCTTCCGAGCCGACAGCTCCTTCACAGCGGTGAGCCCCTGGGCCTGATGCCGAACAATCCCCCGCGCCCCGCAAGGGGCGCGGGGAACTGCGCGAGAAGCCCCACCGGACCCGCAGACGAAGGCCAAAGAGGGGGTCGAAGGGGCGCAGCCCCTTCAGGGATGGGACGGGTAGGGGCGGCGGGGGCGAGGAAAATCCCCCCACACCCCCACGCACCCCCACCCACCGACTCACCCCTCACTCACCACCACACCCGGCGCCCGCACATACCCCGCCGGCCGAGCCGTGAACGTCCCCCGCCCCTGCGTCCGGCTACGCAACCGCGTCGCATACCCGAACAGCTCCGCCAACGGCACGGTCGCGGCGACGACCACCGCCGCACCCCGCGCCACGGAGTCCGACACCCGCCCCCGCCGCGCGGCGAGATCCCCGAGCACCCCGCCCACGGCGTCCGCGGGCACGGTCACGGTGACATCGGCGACAGGCTCCAGAACCCCCATCACCCCGGCCCGCATGGCCTCCCGCAGCGCGAACCGTCCCGCCGTACGGAACGCCATCTCCGACGAGTCCTTGGAGTGGGTCGCCCCGTCGACCAGCGTGACGGCGATCCCCGTCACCGGGTGCCCACCGAGCGGCCCCTCCGCGAGCGCGTCACGGCAACCGGCCTCGACCGCGCGGACGTACTCCTGCGGCACCCGCCCGCCGACGACGGCCGAGCGGAACACGAAGCCCGTCGCGGCCCCGTCGCCCTCCGCCTCCAGCGGTGCCACGTCCAGCACGACGTGCGCGAACTGCCCCGCCCCGCCGTCCTGTTTGACGTGCCGGTACACCAGCCCGGCCACGCCCCGGACGACGGTCTCGCGGTAGGCGACCCGAGGCCGGCCGACGGCGACGTCGAGGCCCTGGCTCTGCCGGACCTTCTCCACCGCCACCTCCAGATGCAGTTCGCCCATGCCGGACAGCAGGGTCTGCCCGGTCTCGGGGTCGGTCCGGACGACCAGCGAGGGATCCTCCTCGGCGAGCCGTGCGAGAGCCGTGGCGAGCCGGTCGGTGTCGGTGCTCCGGCGTGCCTCGACGGCCACCGACACCACCGGGTCGGCGACGGACGGCGGTTCGAGGAGCAGCGGCGCCGCCGGATCGCACAGCGTCGTCCCCGCGCGGGCGGACTTCAGCCCGACCACCGCGACGATGTCCCCGGCCACGGCCCGCTCCAGTTCGGCGTGCCGGTCGGCCTGGACCCGCAGGATCCGGCCGATCCGCTCGGTGCGCCGCGTCCCGGCGTCCAGCACGGTGTCCCCCTTCCGGATCGTGCCCGAGTACAGCCTCACGTACGTCAACCGTCCCGTGGCCGTGGCACTCACCTTGAACGCCAGGGCCGCGACCGGTGCCGCGGCCTCGGCGGCGCGCTCCTGCTCCGTACCGTCGTGCGTGCCGCGTACGGCCGGTACGTCCAGGGGCGACGGCAGATACGCCACCACCGCGTCGAGCAGCGGTTCGATACCGCGGTTGCGGTAGGCGGAGCCACAGAGCACGACCACTCCCTCACCTGTGCGGGTGAGGTCGCGCAGCGCGGCAGCCAGGGTGCCCGCGGAGAGCGCGCCCTGTGCGCAGAACTCCTCCAGCGCCGCCGGATACAGCTCGGCCACGGCCTCCTCCAACCGCCGCCGTCGCCGCTCGGCCTCGTCCCGCAGGTCGTCGGGAACCGGGCCCTCCTCGGCCGCCTCGGAATCGTCCGCCCACACCAGCGCCCTCATGCGCACCAGATCCACGACACCGACGAACCCGTCCTCCGCACCGATCGGCGACTGCACCACCAGCGGGGCCGGATGGAGCCGCTGCCGGATCGACTCGACGGCCGTGTCCAGGTCGGCGCCCGCGCGGTCGAGCTTGTTGACGAAGGCGATGCGGGGCACGCCGTGCCGGTCGGCCTGCCGCCACACCGACTCGCTCTGCGGCTCGACGCCCGCGACGGCGTCGAACACCGCGATCGCGCCGTCGAGCACCCGGAGCGAACGCTCCACCTCGTCGGCGAAGTCGACGTGGCCGGGGGTGTCGATCAGGTTGATCCGATGCCCGTCCCAGGCGCAGCTGACGGCCGCCGCGAAGATGGTGATCCCCCGGTCGCGCTCCTGCGGATCGAAGTCGGTGACGGTCGTCCCGTCGTGGACCTCGCCCCGCTTGTGCGTGGTCCCGGTGGCGTACAGGAACCGCTCGGTGACGGTGGTCTTGCCGGCGTCGACATGGGCGAGGATGCCCAGGTTGCGGACGGCGGTCAGAGCGTTGGCGATGGTCGTGATGTTGCTGCGCATGGCCCGTGGCCTTTCAGCTGAGCTGTTTCAGGGCAGCGCGATTCCCGTGCGAGGGCGCCATGCGAAGACGTCAGGCGTACGTCACGGGCTCCGGTACCGGCCGCGCAGCGGGCACCGGACGGACGAGGACACGAGGATCACCTCGTACAGGGAACGGGGAACGACGACAGCGGTGCGCTCACACACGGCCGGCTCCCCTCGTCTCGTCGTTCGGTGGGGCGAGTCTAGAGAGATCGACGGGGCCGGGGCATCGCATTTTTCCGGGGGCCGGCCAGCCCGACGGCAACGAAAAACCCCACCGACCGGAAGCGGTCGACGGGGTCGATTGGATCAATGTGATCGATCTCTGTGGTTCTGTGGTGTCCGAGGGGGGACTTGAACCCCCACGCCCGATAAAGGGCACTAGCACCTCAAGCTAGCGCGTCTGCCATTCCGCCACCCGGACCAGGTGTCTGCCGCCTTGCCGGAGGTGTTCCCGGCGGCGACATGGACAACAATACCAAGGTTTCGGAGTGCCTTTCACCTGCATATCAGGGCCCTGGGCGGGGTCGCGCGGGCCCCGGCGAGCGGGGCCGCGCGACCTCACCTCAGGTGATCGGACCGTCACGATCCGGCCGGGTCAGGCGGCGGAGGGCATGAGGTGGTACTCGGGGAAGTTGCCCGGCAGCCGCTCCCCCGCCGGGCCGTGGGTGACGGCCTTGACGAGCAGGTCGCCGCCGACGAAGGCGCCCCGCCAGGAGGCACCGAAGCCGCCGAACAGCTCGTCCCGGTCGCCGCGCGAGCGGGGCCTGCCGTGGCCGACCTTGAACGCCCGGATCTGGGGTGCGAGCCGCTCGTACGTCGCCGGGTCGTCGGTGGAGAGGGTGGCGACGAGCGCGCCGTTCGAGGCGTTCATCGCGGCGAGCAGCTCGGCCTCGGTGTCGACCAGGACGATCGTGTCGACCGGGCCGAAGGGTTCCGCGTGGTGGAGCGGGGAGGACGGGGGCGGGTCGAGGAGGGTGACGGGCTGGACGTACGCGGCGGTGTCCTGGCCGGGCAGGAAGCGCGCGTCGGCGAGCCGGCCCCGGTGCAGCGGCACGGCGCCCCGGTCCACGGCCTCGGCGACCTGGTCGGTGAGTTCCTTGGCCTTGGCCGCGTTGATGACGGGACCGAAGTCCAGCGTCGGGTACGGGTCGTCCGGGTGCTCCACGGCCAGGGGGTGGCCGACGCGGAGGGTGCGGACCGCCGGGAGGTACGCCGCGAGGAACTCGTCGAACAGCTCGCGCTGGACGACGAAGCGCGGGTAGGCCGTGCAGCGCTGTTTGCCGTAGTCGAAGAGTTTGGGGATGACGGCCGTGAGGGCGTCCCAGTCGGTGTGGTTCCAGATGCCCCAGGTGTTGAGGCCCTCCTGTTCCAGGACATGGCGTTTGCCGAGGTCGGCGACGGCGGTGGCCACGGCGGCGCCGGTGTCGCGGCCGCCGACGAAGGAGACGCAGCCGATCTCGGGGGCGCGGACCAGCGCCTCGGACAGCTCGCGTCCGCTGCCGCTGACGAGGGTGACGGGGATGCCCTCGCGGGCGGCCAGCGCGGCGGCGAGCGTGAGGCAGGCGACGCCGCCGTCGGTGGGGGTCTTGGCGATGACGGCGTTGCCCGCCAGGGCCTGGACCAGCATCGCGTGGACGAGCACACTCATCGGGTAGTTCCAGCTGGCGATGTTGGAGACCGGGCCGTCGAGGGGGACGCGCCCTTCGACCATGGGTTCGATGCCGTCGACGTACCAGCGGACGCCGTCGATGGCCCGGTCCACGTCGGCCTGCGCGAGCCGCCAGGGCTTGCCGATCTCCCAGACGAGGAGGAGGGCGAGCAGTTCGCGGTGCTGGGTGAGGGCGTCGAGGGTGGCGGCGACCCGGGCGCGGCGTTCGGCGAGGGGGACGTGGCGCCAGGCGCGGTGCTGGTCGAGGGATGCCCGGACGGCGTGGTGCGCGGTGGCGCCGTCCAGGCGGGGCGGGCCCGCGACGGGGCTGCCGTCGACGGGGCTGGTGGCGGGCAGGGTCCGGCCGTCGGCCTGCCAGGAGCCGTTCCAGAGGTTGAGGACCCGGTCGTCCCGGAAGGCCTCCGGGGCGACGGCGAGACAGCGCCGCCAGGCGTCGGTCCAGGCGGTGCCGGACTTCAGGGTGAGGGTGGCGGGGGTGAGGGTGGGTGGTGCCATGGGTGTCTCCGCTCTCGGTGCACAGTCGGGGGCGGGGGGTACGTCGACGGCCGCGTACGGGGCCGGGCGAACAGGTGTGCTGCGGGGAGGAGGTCAGGCCTCGGCCTCCAGAGCGGCCAGCACTAGGCGGGCCGTCTCCGTGGGAGTGCCGCCGACCCGCACGCCGACCGCCTCCAGGGCCCCCTTCTTCGCCTGCGCCGTGCCGGAGGAGCCGGAGACGATCGCGCCGGCGTGGCCCATCGTCTTGCCCTCGGGCGCGGTGAAGCCGGCGATGTAGCCGACGACGGGCTTGGTGACGTGGTCGCGGATGTACGCGGCGGCGCGTTCCTCGGCGTCGCCGCCGATCTCGCCGATGAGGACGATCAGTTCGGTGTCGGGGTCGTCCTGGAAGGCGGCCAGGCAGTCGATGTGGGTGGTGCCGACGACGGGGTCGCCGCCGATGCCGACGCAGGTGGAGAAGCCGATGTCGCGGAGTTCGTACATCAGTTGGTAGGTGAGCGTGCCGGATTTGGAGACCAGGCCGATCCGTCCGGGCTTGGTGATGTCGGCGGGGATGATGCCCGCGTTGGACTGGCCGGGGGTGATGAGGCCGGGGCAGTTGGGTCCGACGATCCGGGTGCCCTTGGCCCGCGCGTACGCCGTGAAGGCGACGGAGTCATGGACGGGGATGCCCTCGGTGATGACGACGGCGAGGCCGATGCCGGCGTCGGCGGCCTCGACGACGGCCGCCTTGGTGAAGGCGGGCGGGACGAAGACGACGGTGACGTCGGCGCCGGTGACCTCGACGCCCTCGGCGACCGAGCCGAAGACGGGGACGGCACGCTCGTCGAAGTCGACGGTGCGCCCGGCCTTGCGGGGGTTGACGCCGCCGACGACGTTCGTGCCGGCCGCGAGCATGCGGCGGGTGTGCTTCATGCCCTCGCCGCCGGTCATGCCCTGGACGAGGACCTTGCTCTCCTTGGTGAGGTAGATGGCCATGTCCGGCTCCTCAGTTCGCGTGGGCGAGGTCGGCGGCGCGGCGCGCGGCGCCGTCCATGGTGGTGGCCTGGTGGACGAGCGGATGGTCACGGCCGTCGAGGATCGCCCGGCCGCGTACGGCGTTGTTGCCGTCGAGCCGGACGACGAGCGGTTTGGTCAACTGGACGCTGTCCAGGGCCTGGACGATGCCGTCGGCGACCGCGTCGCAGGCGGTGATCCCGCCGAAGACGTTGACGAGGACGGACTTGACGTCGGGGTCGGAGAGGACGACGGAGAGGCCGTCGGCCATGATCCGGGCGGAGGCGCCGCCGCCGATGTCGAGGAAGTTGGCGGGGCGCGCGCCGCAGCCCGCGACCACGTCGAGGGTCGACATGACGAGTCCGGCGCCGTTGCCGATGACGCCGACCTCGCCGTCCAGTTTCACGTAGTTGAGGCCCTTGGCGGCGGCCGCCGCCTCCAGCGGGTCGTCGGGCGCGAAGCCCTCGTCGCCCAGGCGGGTCTGCCGGAAGCTCGCGTTGTCGTCGAGGGTGACCTTGCCGTCGAGGGCGAGGATGCGGCCCTGTTCGGTGCGGACGAGGGGGTTGACCTCGACGAGGAGGGCGTCCTCGCGGGTCAGCACCTCCCAGAGCCGCATCAGGACGTCGACGGTCTGCGGCGGCAGACCGGCCGCTTCGGCGATCTCGGACGCCTTCGCGGAGGTGACGCCCTCGGCGGGGTCGATGGGGATCCGGGCCACGGCCTCGGGCCTGGTCGCCGCCACCTCCTCGATGTCCATGCCGCCCTCGGCCGAGGCGATCGCGAGGAAGCGGCCGGCGGCGCGGTCGAGGACGTAGGAGACGTAGAACTCGCGCTCGATCGCGACGGGTTCGGCGATCATCACCGTGCGGACGGTGTGGCCCTTGATGTCCATGCCGAGGATCTGCCGTGCGGTCAGTTCCGTGGCGGACGGGTCGGCGGCGAGCTTGACCCCGCCCGCCTTGCCGCGTCCGCCGGTCTTCACCTGTGCCTTGACGACGACGCGTCCGCCGAGTCGGCGGGCGATCTCGCGCGCCTCCTTGGGCGAGTCGGTGACCTCCGCCCGTGGCACCGAGATGCCGTGCCGCTCGAAGAGTTCCCTTGCCTGGTGTTCGAACAGGTCCATTCCGGCTCCTGACTCAAAAGTGCCGCACGCCCCCTGGACACCACCCACCGGATGCGGGATAACAAGCTTCATACAGTATTCGTCGACTGTATGCAATCAACCGCGAGAGCGTTCCAACCCCTACGAAGACGTCTACGAAGGGACAGGACTTCGCCATGCCCGACGGCAACAGCCAGGACCTCATTTCCGGTGGTCATCTCGTCGCGAAGGCACTCAAAGCGGAGGGTGTGGAGGTCATCTACACCCTGTGCGGCGGCCACATCATCGACATCTACGACGGCTGCGTCGACGAGGGCATCGAGGTCGTCGACGTCCGCCACGAGCAGGTCGCCGCCCACGCCGCCGACGGCTACGCCCGGATCACCGGCAAGCCCGGCTGCGCGGTCGTCACCGCCGGCCCCGGTACGACCGACGCCGTGACCGGCGTCGCCAACGCCTTCCGCGCGGAGTCCCCGATGCTGCTGATCGGCGGCCAGGGCGCGCACACCCAGCACAAGATGGGGTCCCTCCAGGACCTGCCGCACGTCGACATGATGACGCCCATCACCAAGTTCGCGGCGACCGTGCCGGACACGGCCCGCGCCGCAGACATGGTGTCGATGGCGTTCCGCGAGTGCTACCACGGCGCCCCCGGGCCCTCCTTCCTGGAGATCCCGCGCGACGTCCTCGACGCCAAGGTGCCCGTGGAGAAGGCGCGCGTGCCGAAGGCCGGTGCCTACCGGGCCTCGACCCGCTCGGCCGGCGACCCCGAGGCCATCGAGAAGCTCGCCGACCTGCTGGTGCACGCCGAGAAGCCCGCGATCCTGCTGGGCAGCCAGGTGTGGACGACCCGGGGCACCGAGTCCGCCATCGAGCTGGTGCGCACGCTCAACATCCCGGCGTACATGAACGGCGCGGGACGCGGCACGCTCCCGCCCGGCGACCCGCACCACTTCCAGCTCTCCCGCCGGTACGCCTTCTCCAACGCCGATGTCATCGTCATCGTCGGTACGCCCTTCGACTTCCGCATGGGCTACGGCAAGCGGCTGTCGCCGGACGCGACCGTCGTGCAGATCGACCTCGACTACCGGACCGTCGGCAAGAACCGCGACATCGACCTCGGGATCGTCGGCGACGCGGGCCTTGTGCTCAAGTCCGTGACGGAGGCGGCTTCCGGACACGCTTTTAATGGGTACAGCAACGGGGGCGCGTCGAAGCGCAAGGAGTGGCTCGACGAGCTGCGTGCCGCCGAGCAGGTGGCCATCGAGAAGCGGCTGCCCAGCCTGAAGTCCGACGCCTCGCCCATCCACCCCTACCGCCTGGTCAGCGAGATCAACGACTTCCTCACCGAGGACTCCATCTACATCGGCGACGGCGGCGACATCGTCACCTTCTCCGGTCAGGTCGTGCAGCCCAAGTCACCCGGGCACTGGATGGACCCGGGCCCCCTCGGCACGCTCGGCGTCGGCGTCCCCTTTGTCCTCGCCGCCAAGAAGGCGCGGCCCGACAAGGAAGTGGTGGCCCTCTTCGGCGACGGCGCCTTCTCCCTCACCGGCTGGGACTTCGAGACCCTCGTCCGCTACGACCTCCCCTTCGTCGGGATCATCGGCAACAACTCCTCCATGAACCAGATCCGTTACGGCCAGAAGGCCAAGTACGGCGAGGAACGCGAGCGTGTCGGCAACACCCTCGGCGACGTGCACTACGACAAGTTCGCCCAGATGCTCGGCGGTTACGGCGAGGAGGTCCGCGACCCCGCCGACATCGGCCCCGCGCTCCGGCGCGCCCGGGAGTCGGGCAAGCCGTCGCTCATCAACGTCTGGGTCGACCCGGACGCGTACGCCCCCGGAACCATGAACCAGACGATGTACAAGTGAGGTGACCTCGGCATGACCAAGGCTCTCGAAGGCATCCGCGTCCTCGACATGACGCACGTCCAGTCCGGCCCGTCCGCCACCCAACTCCTCGCCTGGCTCGGCGCGGACGTGGTGAAGCTGGAGGCGCCGACCGGTGACATCACGCGCAAACAGCTGCGCGACCTCCCGGACGTCGACTCCCTCTACTTCACGATGCTCAACTGCAACAAGCGCAGCATCACCCTCAACACCAAGACCGAGCGCGGCAAGGAGATCCTCACCGAGCTGATCCGGCGCTCCGACGTCATGGTCGAGAACTTCGGACCGGGCGCGGTCGACCGCATGGGCTTCACCTGGGACCGTATCCAGGAGATCAATCCACGTATCGTCTATGCCTCCATCAAGGGGTTCGGGGACGGTCCGTACACCAACTTCAAGGCGTACGAGGTGGTGGCCCAGGCCATGGGCGGGTCCATGGCGACCACCGGCTTCGAGGACGGCCCGCCGCTGGCGACGGGGGCCCAGATCGGGGACTCGGGCACGGGCATCCACGCCGTGGCGGGGATCCTCGCGGCGCTCTACCAGCGGGAGAGCACCGGGCGCGGCCAGCGGGTCAACGTGGCCATGCAGCACGCCGTCCTCAACCTCTGCCGGGTGAAGCTGAGGGACCAGCAGCGGCTGGCACATGGCCCGCTCCGTGAATATCCCAACGAGGACTTCGGCGACGAGGTTCCCAGGTCCGGAAACGCGTCCGGCGGCGGCCAGCCCGGCTGGGCCGTCAAGTGCGCGCCCGGCGGCCCGAACGACTACGTGTACGTCATCGTGCAGCCCGTCGGCTGGCAGCCGATGAGCGAGCTGATCGGCCGGCCCGAACTGGCGGACGACCCGGAGTGGGCGACCCCGGAGGCCCGCCTCCCCAAGCTGAACAAGATGTTCCAGCTGATCGAGGAGTGGTCGTCCACCCTGCCCAAGTGGGAGGTGCTGGAGCGGCTCAACGCCCACAACATCCCGTGCGGGCCGATCCTCTCCACCAAGGAGATCATCGAGGACGAGTCCCTGGTCTCCAACGAGATGGTCGTCACCGTGCCGCACCCCGAGCGCGGCGACTTCGTGACCGTCGGCAGCCCGCTGAAGCTGTCCGACTCCCCCGTGGACGTGACCAGTTCCCCCCTGCTCGGTGAGCACAACGAAGAGGTCTACGTCGGCGAGCTGGGGCTCGGCGACGAGGAGCTGCGCCTGCTCAAGTCGAACGGAGTGATCTGATTGATGGCCGAAGACCGGGTGCTGAGGGTGCGTGAGCTCCTCGACGCCGTACGGGCCGAGGGCCGGAGCGCGCTGACCGCTCCCGAGGGCAAGGTGATCGCCGACGCGTACGGGATCGCCGTACCCGGCGAGGAGCTGGCGCGGGACGTCGACGAGGCGGTGTCGTACGCGGCGCGCTTCGGCGGGCCGGTGGTGATGAAGATCGTGTCGCCGGACATCCTGCACAAGACCGACGCGGGCGGTGTGATCGTCGGAGTGGAGGGCGCGGTCGATGTCCGGGCCGCGTTCCACACCATCGTCGACAACGCGCGCGCGTACGCACCGGACGCCCGTATCGAGGGCGTCCAGGTGCAGGAGCTGCTGCCGAAGGGGCAGGAGGTCATCGTCGGCGCGGTGACCGACCCGACGTTCGGGAAGGTCGTCGCGTTCGGGCTCGGCGGGGTGCTGGTGGAGGTCCTCAAGGACGTCACCTTCCGGCTCGCGCCGGTCGACGCGGACGAGGCGCTCTCCATGCTGGACTCGATCCGCGCGGCGGAGATCCTGCGCGGGGTGCGCGGGGCTCCGGCGGTGGACCGCTGGGCGATCGCCGAGCAGATCCGCCGGGTCTCCCAACTGGTCGCGGACTTCCCCGAGATCGCCGAGGTGGACCTCAACCCGGTGATCGCGACACCGGAGGGCGCGGTCGCGGCGGACATCCGGGTGATCCTCGCGGAGTCGGTGCCGAAGCCGCGGCGCACGTACACACGGGACGAGATCCTGGTGTCGATGCGCCGGCTGATGCAGCCGCAGTCGGTCGCCGTGATCGGGGCCTCCAACGAGCAGGGCAAGATCGGCAATTCGGTGATGCGCAACCTCGTCGACGGAGGCTTCGCCGGCGAGATCCATCCGGTGAACCCCAAGGCCGATGACATTCTGGGCCGCAAGGCGTACAAGAGTGTCACGGACGTTCCCGGTGAGGTGGATGTGGCGGTCTTCGCGATCCCCGCCAAGTTCGTGGCCGCGGCGCTGGAGGAGGTGGGTCGCAAGGGCATCCCCAACGCCGTACTGATCCCCTCCGGCTTCGCCGAGACCGGTGAGCACGAGCTCCAGGACGAGATCGTGGCGATCGCCGAGCGGCACGGCATCCGGCTGCTCGGGCCGAACATCTACGGCTACTACTCGACCTGGCAGGACCTCTGCGCCACGTTCTGCACGCCGTACGACGTCAAGGGCGGGGTGGCGCTGACCTCGCAGTCCGGCGGCATCGGGATGGCCATCCTGGGCTTCGCGCGGACCACGAAGACGGGTGTGTCGGCGATCGTCGGGCTCGGCAACAAGTCGGACCTGGACGAGGACGACCTGCTGACCTGGTTCGGCGAGGACCCGCACACCGAGTGCATCGCCATGCACCTGGAGGACCTGAAGGACGGGCGGGCCTTCGTGGAGGCCGCGCGGGCGACCGTCCCGAAGAAGCCGGTGGTGGTCCTGAAGGCGGGCCGTACGGCGGCCGGGGCGAAGGCGGCGGGCTCGCACACGGGCGCGCTGGCGGGCGACGACGCCGTGTACGAGGACATCCTGAAGCAGGCGGGTGTCATCCGGGCGCCCGGGCTGAACGAGATGCTGGAGTACGCGCGCGCGTTGCCGGTGCTCCCCGCTCCGCAGGGCGACAACGTCGTGATCATCACCGGCGCCGGCGGCAGCGGCGTACTGCTGTCGGACGCGGTGACGGACAACGGGCTGACCCTGATGGAGATCCCGCCGGACCTGGACGCGTCGTTCCGCACGTTCATCCCGCCGTTCGGGGCGGCCGGCAACCCGGTCGACATCACCGGCGGCGAGCCTCCGTCGACGTACGAGGCGACGATCCGGCTGGGCCTGGAGGACCCGCGCATCCACGCGCTCGTCCTCGGCTACTGGCACACCATCGTCACCCCGCCCATGGTGTTCGCCGAACTCACCGCGCGCGTGGTGGCCGAGTTCCGCGAACGGGGCGTCGAGAAGCCGGTGGTGGCCTCCCTCGCGGGCGACGTCGAGGTGGAGGAGGCCTGCCAGTACCTCTTCGAGCGGGGAGTCGTGGCATACCCGTACACGACCGAGAAGCCGGTGGCGGTGCTGGGCGCGAAGTACCGGTGGGCGCGGGCGGCGGGGGTCCTGTGACGGGGCGGCGCGCCCCGGGTCGGCCGGGGGTCCGGGGGTTGTCCCCCGGGCGTGACGCAGCCCGGTGGGCGCGGGCGGCGGGGGTCCTGTGACGGGGCGGCGCGCCCCGGGTCGGCCGGGGGTCCGGGGGTTGTCCCCCGGGCGTGACGCAGCCCGGTGGG
>NZ_JABXWI010000002.1:667840-913405 GCF_014930365.1 Streptomyces caniscabiei
GGGCGCGGGCGGCGGGGGTCCTGTGACGGGGCGGCATGCCCTGGGTCGGCCGGGGGTCCGGGGGTTGTCCCCCGGGCGTGACGCAGCCCGGTGGGCGCGGACCGCAGGGCTGTTGGGGGGGCGGTCGATGAGCTGAGCGACGGCTCGAACCACGGGGTCCCGCGGACGACCGCTCACCGCGGGCCCCGGCGCAAAAGAAGCACGGACAGGGGGCGCTGGCCAGACTTCTTCCACGCGGAGGGTTCGATCGACATGGCAACAACTGACATCTCCACACCCGTCCCCTACCGGGAGGTGACGGACGCCAACGGCCGGATGTACCGGATCGGCGAGTCCGACCTGGACATCATGGGGCGCAAACGCAAGTGGATGGTCATCCTGCCGTGGGTGGGCATGATGGGCATCAGCTCGGCGGAGTACGCGTTCGCGTCCGCCGAGGAGACCCTGCACACGGCGCACAGCTGGAGCAACCAGCACATCTTCTGGATGCTGGGCGTCTGGGTGTTCTTCCAGGCCGCGGTGGCCTTCCCGGCGGGGAAGCTGCGCGAGAGCGGCAAACTGCCCGCCCGCTGGGCGATGATGCTGGGTGCCGTCGGCACCCTGCTCGGATACGTGTCCCTGGCGTTCGCACCGCACGTCGTCGTCGCGTACATCGGGTTCGGCATGTTCAGCGGCATGGGCGCCGGCATGGTCTACGCGACCTGCGTGAACATGGTCGGCAAGTGGTACCCGGAGCGCAAGGGCGGCAAGACCGGCTTCGTCAACGGCGGTTTCGCCTACGGTTCGGTGCCGTTCGTGTTCATCTTCACCGGGTACATGGACCTGACGAACTTCCGCTGGGTGCTCGTCTGTGTCGGTGTGTTCCTCGCGACGGTCGTCGCCGTGGCGGGCTATTTCTTCCAGGACCCGCCGAAGAACTGGTGGCCGGCCGAGGTCGACCCGCTACGCAAGCCGGACGACCCGCGCGCGCGGCGCGCACTGGAGAAGAACCCGCCGGCCGTGAAGCAGTACACGCCGAGCGAGGCCTGGCGCACGGGCCGGGTGGCGCTGATGTGGTTCTGTCTGCTGTGCACCTCGGGTGTGAACATCTTCGGCATCGCCTTCCAGGTGCCGTTCGGCAACGAGGCGGGTTTCGCGGGCGGGATCGTGGCCACCGCCATGTCCCTGAAGGCGATCGTCAACGGCACGGGACGCGGTGTCATCGGCTGGCTCTCCGACCGCTACGGCCGCAAGCAGTGCCTGATCTTCGTGTGCATCGTGCTGGGCCTGTCCCAGTACGGCATCCTGTGGTCCGGCAACATCGGCAACCTGCCGCTGTTCCTGGTGTTCTCCAGCATCTCCGGCTTCGGCGGCGGCGCCATCTTCCCGATGTTCGCGGCGATGACCGCGGACTACTTCGGCGAGAACAACAACGCCTCCAACTACGGCCTGGTGTACAGCTCCAAGCTGGTGTCCGGTCTGCTCGGCTCCGGTATGGGCGCCGTGGTCGTGGGCGCCTGGGACTACGCGGGCGCTTTCGTGCTCGCCGGTTCCATCTCACTGTTCGCCGGTTGTGTGGCGGTCTTCCTGCACCCGCCGGGGCGGCCCCGCTCCCGGCACATCGCTCCCAACCCGCGTCCGCTCGGTGACGAAGTGGCCTGACAAGTGGCTGACGCCTCCACGTACGGCAGCAGGCGGCCGCCCCGTGGTCTCGTACCACGGGGCGGCCGCCTGCTGCCGTCGTCGTCCGGGTCGGTCAGCACTTCTCCCGCAGCGAGTGCAGGTGCTCGCTGGAGCGGCGGGCGAAGGTGAGGGACTCGGAGGGGTTGTCGTGCTCGGCCTGCCAGTGGTGGGCCAGACGGTGGCCCTTCAGCCGGGTGACGGCCGAGATGAACTTCTGGTAGTCGATGTCGCCGTCGCCGACGTCGACCATGCGGTAGCCGAAGGGGTTCGACGGGTCGCTCTCGCCGTCCTTGACGTGGAAGAGCGGGTAGCGGTTCGGGCGGCGCAGGACGTAGTCGAGGGGCTCGAACGGCGCGGCGGTCCCGTCGGGCCTCTTGGAGAACCGGAACTGGGCCACGTACGCCCAGAAGATGTCCATCTCCAGGAAGACCAGGTCGGGGTCGGTCTCCCGGAGCAGCACGTCGTAGAGGCGGACCTTGGGGTTGTCGGTGGCGAAGGAGAACTCCTCGGAGTGGTTGTGCTGGTAGAACTTCATGCCCCGCGCCCTGGCGGCGGCGCCGTAGGTGTTGAACTCGTGGGCGGCCCGCTTCAACGCGTCGACGGTCGTGCCGTAGCGGAAGGGGTTGGCGGCGGTGCCGATGTGCTTGAGGCCCAGGGCCTGGGCGTCGTCGAGGACCTTGGTGAGGTTCTGCGCGAAGGTGTACGCGTTGGGGTCGCTGGAGTAGTAGCCGACGTGGCTGCCGATCGGGGTCAAGCCATGGTCTCGGGCCAGGCGCTTGAGCTGGGCGAGGGTGATGGGGCCCGCCGAGCCCTGGGTGTAGCCGGCGAACTCGACCTCGTCGTAGCCGTACTTCTCCAGCTCGGCGAAGACGGGGGCGAAGCCGAGGGTGGAGACCTTGTCGCGCAGGCTGTAGAGCTGGATACCGAGCCGGCCGGGCGGGAGGACGGGGCGGCCCCGGCCCTTGCCCGTGGCTCCGGTGGCGGCCGCGGACTCGGTGCCGGCGGCGGCCTGCGCCAGGGCTGCCGCGCCCAGCAGGGCGGCGACCGTGGCGCCGGCGGCCACGCCGAGCATGCCTCGTCTGCTGAGGCGGTGGATGAGTTCGGGATCCGGCTGGTGGGTGCGGCTCATGCTGGAACTCCTCTGGGTGGGCGGGCGTTGTCAGTGGTGAGTGCTTCACTTGTGACCAGTCAGGACCCTTGGGTCCTGGGCACCGGTCAGGACAGACCGGCAAGTCGGAGCAGGAGTGCTTTCACATCGGTGGCCGCGACACGGTCACCGACGGCTCGGGGGGTGGAGCAGATGATGAGCGGACCGTCGTCGTCGCTCGCGGGAAGGCGGCCGTGGCTGCCTCGAATAGGCGAGGGGTCCAGCGGCACGACCGCCATGCGGTAGCGCAGCCCGAGTTTCTTGCGGGCCAGTGCCGTGGCCGCCTTGAGTTTCACCAGCGGGTCGAGCGGGTCCATGAACAGCTCGACCGGGTCGTAGCCGGGTTTGCGATGGATCTCGACGGTGCGTGCGAAGTCGGGCGCGCGGTCGTCGTCGAGCCAGTAGTAGTACGTGAACCAGGCGTCCGGCTCCGCGACGGCGACGAACTCGCCGGAGCGCGGGTGGTCGAGGTGGTGGGCCTTCTTGCCCTCGTCGTCGAGGAGTTGACCGATCCCGGGCAGGTCCGCGAGGGCTTCCCTGGTGGCGTCCAGGTCCTCGGCGCGGCGTACATACACATGGGCGATCTGGTGGTCGGCGACCGCGAAGGCACGTGAGGCCATCGGGTCGAGGTACTCCATGCCGTCCTGGGTGTGCACGTCGAGCAGGCCGGCCCGGCGCAGGGCGCGGTTGATGTCGACGGGGCGTTCCACGGGGGTGATGCCGTACTCGGACAGCACGACGACGGTACGGCCTTCCGCGCGGGCGTCGTCGAGCAGGGGCGCCACGGCCTGGTCCAGGTCGGCGGCCGCCTTCAGGGAGCGCGGGTCGTCGGGGCCGAAGCGCTGTAGGTCGTAGTCGAGGTGGGGGAGGTAGCAGAGCGCCAGGTCGGGGCGGCGGGTGCTGACGATGTGGCGGGTCGCGTCGATGATCCACTGGCTGGAGACGAGGTCGGCGCCCGGGCCCCAGAAGTGGAACAGGGGGAACGTGCCGAGTTTCGCGGTGAGTTCGTCGTGCAGGGCCGGGGGGCGGGTGTAGCAGTCGGGTTCCTTGCGGCCGTCGGAGTAGTAGATCGGACGGGGGGTGACGGTGAGGTCGGTGTCGGCGCCCATGGCGTACCACCAGCAGATGTTGGCGACGGTGTAGCCGGGGTGGGCACGGCGGGCGGCGTCCCAGAGTCTGTCGCCGGCGACGAGGCCGTTGTGCTGGCGCCAGAGCAGGACGTCACCGAGTTCACGGAAGTACCAGCCGTTGCCCACGATGCCGTGTTCGGCGGGGAGCGTGCCGGTGAGGAAGGTGGACTGGGCGGCACAGGTGACGGCGGGCAGGACGGTGCCGAGCGGGGCCCGGGAGCCGGACTGTCCGAGGGCCTTGAGGTGGGGCATGTGGTCGAGGAGACGGGGGGTGAGGCCGACGACGTCCAGGACGAGGAGGGGGGTGGGATCGGCGTCGGGCGGGGGCCCCGGGGTGGTGCTGCTGTTCGGGCTCACGGCAGCTCCTTGAGGCCGAGGTCGGTCAACAGGTCCCGGGCCAGGGCGAGTTCGGCGGCGATGCCGTCGGCGAGCTGGGCGCGTGTGGCGGGGCGCAGCGCGGGGGGCAGCGCCTGCCAGGTGTAGGTCTCCACCTCCAGGTGGTGGGTGAGGGGGTGGGCGCCGCCGACCAGGTGGTTCAGGGCGGTCTTGAGGACCGGGAGGGTGGAGGTGAGGGGGGCCGCGGGGGCCGCGTGGAGGGGGACGTGGAAGTGGGCGCGCCAGGGTGAGGCGTCGGGCAGCGTGTCGCCCGTGAGGGCCTCGCCGAGGTCGTCGGTGCCGCGCAGGCCGGCGGCGGTGGAGGTGCGGGTCTGGTGCAGGAAGCGGGGCTCGTCGAAGGCGGCGAGGGCCTCGCGGACCTCGGGCAGGTGCGGGTGTTCGGCGTGCAGGGCGGCCGAGAGCTGGGACTTGACGACGGGGACACCAGCCCGGGTGAGGGCGTCCAGGGCGGTGCGGGGATCTTCGAAGGAGGTGGCGAGGTGGCAGGTGTCGACGCAGACGCCGATGCGGTCGTGGCCGATGGCGGTCAGCGGGCCGATGGCGTCGGCGGTGGTCTCGACGGTGCAGCCGGGTTCGGGTTCCAGGCCGACGCGGATGGAGCGGCCGGTCAGCTCGGCCACGGCGTCGAGGCGTTCGGCGAGGGTGCGCAGGGCCGTGCGGGACCGGGCGGCGCGGGTGTCGTCGTGGGCGGTGCGCCAGGCCAGGGGCAGAGTGGAGACGGTGCCCTCGGTGACGTCGTCCGGGAGGAGTCGGGCGAGTACCCGGGCGAGGGAGGTGGTGTGGTCGAGGCGCTCGGGGTCGGCCCAGTCCGGCCGGTAGACGCGGTACTTGACCTCCTCGGCGCCGAAGCCCTGATAGGGGAAGCCGTTGAGGGTGACCACTTCGAGGCCGCGCCGGTCGAGTTCGGTGCGCAGGCCGCGCAGCGCGGACGGGTCGGTGACCAGGGCCGTGGCGGCGTCCCTGGCCAGCCACAGCCCGATGCCGAGGCGGTCGCGGCCGAGGCGGCGGCGTACGGGCTCGCAGTGGTCGCGGAGCTGGGCGAGGACGCCGTCGAGGGTCTCGGCCGGATGCACGTTCGTGCAGTAGGCGAGGTGGACGGTGGAGCCGTCGGGGTGGCGGAAGCGCACGGGTCACTCACCGCCGCGCAGGATGCTGTTGCCCTCGTGCGTGGGGTCCGTCGCGGTGACGTCGAGGTCGAGTCGGCCGCTGAGTCCGTAGAAGGCGACCGGGTTGCGCCAGAGCACCAGGTCGACGTCGTCCTCGTCGAAGCCGGCCGCGAGCAGGGCGT
Source organism: Streptomyces caniscabiei (assembly GCF_014930365.1). GTDB lineage: Bacteria > Actinomycetota > Actinomycetes > Streptomycetales > Streptomycetaceae > Streptomyces > Streptomyces caniscabiei. The sequence goes on from NZ_JABXWI010000002.1 coordinate 673,464, forward strand.
CGGCGACCCGGCGGGTCTTGAGGGGGTCGCTTCTGCCCCAGTCGGCGGCCGAGTTGACCAGCACCTTCTCCGGGCCGAACTTCTTCAGGACGGCGACCATGCGCTCCTCGTCCATCTTGGTGTCCGGGTAGACGGAGAAGCCGAGCCAGGCGCCGCTGTCCCTGGCCTTCTCGACGGTGGTCTCGTTGAGATGGTCGAGCAGCACCCGGTCGACGGGCAGGGCGGAGGCCCGTACGACGTCGAGGGTGCGGCGCAGCCCGGCGAGCTTGTCCCGGTGCGGGGTGTGGACGAGGGCGGGCAGGCCCTGGTCGGCGGCCAGCTGGAGCTGGTGTTCGAGCGCGTGGTCCTCGGCCGGGGTCATGGAGTCGTAGCCGATCTCGCCGACGGCCACGACCCCGTCCTTGAGCAGGTAGCGGGGCAGCAGGTCCAGGACGGGGGCGCACCGCGGGTCGTTGGCCTCCTTGGGGTTGAGGGCGAGGGCGCAGTGGTGGGCGATGCCGTACTGGGCGGCGCGGAAGGGCTCCCAGCCGAGGAGGGAGTCGAAGTAGTCGACGAAGGAGGCGGGCGACGTCCGGGGCTGCCCCAGCCAGAAGGCCGGTTCCACGACCGCGCGGACGCCCGCGGCGTGCATCGCCTCGTAGTCGTCGGTGGTGCGTGACGTCATGTGGATGTGGGGGTCGAAGATGCGCATCAGGACTCCTTGCCGTCGAGACCGTCGAAGCCGTCGGTGCGGGGCTCGACGGCCGGTGGGGGCGCGGTCAGGGCCAGGACGCGGTGCAGGTCCTCGGGTACGGGACGGCCCGCGGCGGTGCGTTCCTCGGCGAAGGCGCGGAGCATACGGGCGAGTTCGGTGTCGCCCCGGGCGCGGCGGGCGAGGTGGGCGACCTCGTCGAGGGGGACGCCGGTGAAGAGGCACTTGAGGACGGCGTGCCGCCAGGGGTGCGGGGCCAGGTGGCGGGCGGCGTATGGGCCGAGGGCGGCGGCGACGAGACGGGTGTCGTTGGTGCGCAGGGCGTCCTCGACGAGGTGCAGCGCTCCGGGGCCCGGTACGAGGTGGGGCAGCGCGTGCAGGACCGCGCGGCGTTCGTCGGCGGTGCCCTGGCGGTAGACCCGGGTGACCGCGTCGGTGTCGGCGTGGGCCGCGTGCAGGATCAGGACGCGGACGGCGTCGGCGTGTTCGGTACCGCAGCGCCGGCCCGCCTCGGCGAGGCGCAGCTCCCAGGCGGAGATGGGCCCGTGGCCGCCCGGATGGTCGGCGGCCTCGTCCAGCGCCCGGCCCAGCCAGGCACGGGCCGCGTCGGTGAGGTGGTCGTTCAGGTGGCGGCGCAGGTCGGCGGGGGTGGTGTGGGCGAGGTGATGGGCCTGGTGATGGGCCGCATGGGCGTGCGTGCTCGTCGGCACGGCCGGGGTGCGGGGGTGGGTCACAAGGTGCTCCCGGGGTCGGCGGTGCGGCCGGTCGTGCCGTGGCTGAGGGCGAGGGACTGTTCAAGGAAGGAGAGGGACTGCTCGGCGAAGTGGGGGCCCGCGTGGGAGTGGCGGGGCAGTTCGACGACGGTCAGGGCCCCGTAGTCGACGGTGGCGAGCGCTTCGAGGACGGGCGGGAAGTCGATCTCGCCCTCACCGAGGGGGAGGTGTTCATGGACGCCTCGCCGCATGTCCTCGATCTGGACGTGGCGCAGCCAGGGCGCGGCGGCGCGGACGCAGTCGGCCGGAGGGAGCGGTTCGAGGCACTGGCAGTGGCCGATGTCGAGGGTGAGGCCGAGTGCGGCGGGGCTGTCGAGGGCCTCGCGGAGGCGGTGGAAGTCGGCGAGCGAGGCGAGGAGGTGACCGGGTTCGGGTTCGATCGCGAGGGGGACACCGGCGGCGGTGGCGGCGTCGAGGACGGGGGCGAGAGCGTCGGGGAGGCGCTTCCAGGCGGTGTCCTCGTCCGTACCCGGCGGGGTGACGCCGCTGAAGCAGTGCACGGCGTGGGCGCCGAGGTCTGCGGCGACCCGCACCCCCCGGACCAGCAGGTCGGCCCGGCGGGCCCGGTCGTCGGGGTCGGCGTCGAGCAGTGTGGGGCCGTGCTTGCGGCGGGGGTCCAGCACATAGCGGGCCCCGGTCTCCACGGTGACGGACAGCCCGAGGTCGTCCAGCCGCCGTGCGAGCCGCCGGGTGCGGGCCGCGAGGTCGGGGGCCAGCGGGTCGAGATGCATGTGGTCGAGCGTGAGCCCGACCCCGTCGTAACCGAGATCGGCGAGGAGCGCGAGCGCGTCGTCGAGCCGGAGGTCGGCGAGCCCGTTGGTGCCGTAGCCGAAGGAGAGGGAGGTGAGGGATGTGGGTGAGTGACTCATCGGGTCTCCTCGCGCGGCGTGGGTGTCGCCGGGGCCCCTGCCCTCGCCCGCAGCCGCTCCGCGAAGCCGGCCAGCCGCGCGTACTGCTCCCCCAGCGCCGCCGGACCGTCCCCCACCGGATCCTTGAAATAAAAGCCCAGCTCGGACAGGGGGCCGGAGAGGCCCGCTTCGTGGGCGCGGGACAGGAGGCGGGCCAGGTCGAGCACCAGCGGGGCCGCGAGGGCGGAGTCACAGCCCTGCCAGGTGGTCTGGAGGACCATCCGGGTGCCGAGGAAGCCGTCGAAGGCGATGTGGTCCCAGGCGGTCTTCCAGTCGCCGAGGGCGGGGACGTCGTCGATGTGGGTCTCGCCCTCGGGGGTGCCGCCCAGGCTGTCGGTGAGGACGCGCTCCTTGCCGGCGTTCTTGGCAGCGGCGGCGGCCGGGTCGGCGAGGGCGGCGCCGTCGCCACCGCCGAGCAGGTTGGTGCCGGACCACGCCCGGACGGTGAGGGCCCGCTGGGCGAACATCGGGCCGAGGACCGACCGGAGCAGCGTCTGGCCGGTCTTGCCGTCGCGGCCCGCGTGGGGAAGTCCCGAGGAGGCGGCGAGGGAGGCCAGGGACGGGTGGTGGAGCCCGGTGGAGGGGGTGAAGTTCACGTAGGGGCAGCCGGCGCGCAGGGCCGCCGCCGCGTAGAGGGAGCTGGGCGGCAGGGCCGTCCCGGTGGGGGCGGGTTCCGTGGAGGCGACGTTCACCACGACGGCGCGGGCGAGCCCCCGGCGTCGTACGAAGTCCTGGATGTCGGCGGCGTGGGAGGCGATCAGTTCGTCGGGGGTCCTGGTGTCGCCCGGGAGGGGGCCGCCGGGCCTGATCTCCCGGTCGGCTGCGGCCAGTTCGGCGCCGACGGCCGCCGGGAGGCCGTGCGGCAGGACGCCTCCGGCCGCGAGTGCCTCGGCCCGTTTGGGCAGGGGGCAGTCGACCGTGTCGTGGCCGCCGAAGACGAGGGAGGTGAGGGGCGCGAGGCCGGTGCCCTCGAAGGCGGGGGTCTCGGTGACCATGCCCGTCGGGGCGTGCAGACCCGCCGTGACGGCCGCGCAGCCCGCGACGACGGTGGTGGCGACGGAACCGCGTGCTCCGATCAGCCAGACGCCGACGCTCGGTGGGGTGACGGACACGGACGCGGACATGGGCAGCCTCCTCGTCGGGCCAGGGGTGGGACGGGCCGGGAACCCTCCGTGGGGGAAGAGGGAAAGGGAAGGGGAAGGGAAGAGGGGCGAGACGGCGGGCGGAGGTCCGGCGTCCCCCGCCCGCCGTCGCTCAGTCGCCCGGCGGCGGGTCCGCCAGGTCGGCGGCCCGTGCGGGCAGTTCCTTGATCCGGACGTCGCGGAAGGACACCTGATCGGCGGATCCGTGGTTCTGGATGCCGAAGTGGCCGTCGCGCAGGCTCCGTACCGGATCGGTGTTGGTGAAGTCGTTGATCTTCACCCCGTTGAGCCAGACGCGGAGGCGCTCGCCCTCCACGCGGATCTCGTACGTGTTCCACTCCCCCGGCGGGTTCAGCGCGCGGTCGCGCTTGCCGAGGTCGGCGGAGCGGAAGCCGTAGACGGACCCGGTGGTCCGCTCGGGTACGTCGGTGGCGTCGATCTGGACCTCGTAGCCGTTGTTCACGGCGGACCAGGGGTCGTCGGAGGGCGGGAAGCCGACGAAGACACCGGAGTTGTCGTCGCCCGAGGGGCCGGACATCCTCCAGTCGAGCTTCAGGGAGTACGACCCGAAGCTCCGGTCGGCGTACCAGAGCATCCCCATGCCACCCGCCGACGTGATCGTGCCGTCGTCGGACAGGGTGAAGGAGCCCGGACCGGCCTGCCGCCACGCGGACAGGGACTCCGCCGTGCCGTCGAACAGCGACCGGTAGCCGTTCTCCGGGCGGCAGTCGGCCCGGGCCTCGCCGATCGCCCAGCGGATGCCGCCCAGCAGGTGCTGCCGGAAGGCGGGTTCGGCGAAGGACTCCTTGGTGTGGCCGCCGCCGGTGTAGAAGGCACGCCCGCCCTGGTAGTCCTGGCACCAGGCGATCGGATGGTCGCCGTTCATGGTGCCGCCGCTGTACGACGACTCGTCGAGCGAGGCGAGGACATGGGCCCGCTCGCGTGGGTTGGAGCGGTAGTTGTACCACTCGTCCGTGCGGTTCCAGGTCGCGCCCAGCCCGGCGGTGGCCGGGTGGGCGTGGTCCTCGACGTCGACCGTCGCGGGCTGGATCGCGGGGTGCGACTGGAAGTACGCGCCCGCGAGCCCGCCGTAGAAGGCCCAGTCGTACTCGGTGTCGGCGGCGGCGTGGATGCCGACGTACGCGCCGCCGCGTTTGATGTACCGCTCGAACGCGCCCTGTTGGGCCGCGTTCAGGACGTCGCCGGTCGTGGAGAGGAAGACCACGGCGTCGTAGCGTCCGAGGTTGCGGGCGGTGAAGGCGCCGGCGTCCTCCGTGGCGTCGACCGCGAAGCCGTGTGCGGCGCCCAGCTCCCGTACGGCCGTGATGCCCTCGGGGATGGAGTCGTGGCGGAACCCGGCGGTCTTGGAGAACACCAGCACCCGGCGCTCGTCCCCGTGACCCGCGCCGCCGGGACCGCCAGGGCCTCCGGAGGTGCCCGCGTCATCCGACACGGCGGGCCCCGACACACAGCCGATCAGCAGGGCGGCGCCACCCACCGCGGCCCACAGGCGTCCACGTCCTCGTCCGCGTCCTCGTCCGTTCGTCGGCATGACGCCCCCTCACCGCTTCGTGAAGGTGAAGTCGTCCACGTCGAACAGGCCGCCGGAACCGGTCCCCTTGAACACCAGGTGGAGCGTCGTGGTGCCGCGCGGGGCGCGGGACAGGTTCGCGGTGACGTCCTGGAAGTTCTCCCATCCGCCGGTCGCCGGCACGGTCGCGCTGCCGAGGAGGCGGCCGGTCGGGGAGCCCGCCCGGACCTCCAGCTTGCCGCCGGCACCCCCGGAGGAGACGCGTGCGGTGATCTTCGTGGCGTTCGACAGGACGTACGGCTCGAAGGAGATCCAGTCGCCGTTGTCGATGTCCCCGACCGTCTTGCCGCCGTGGGCGGTGGGCTTCGTCTGGACGGCGATGCCGGAGGAGTCGCCGTAGTGCTCGGCCTGGCGGTGGGTGGGCTGGACGACGTTCTGGTCGTGGGTGGTCAGCGGGGCCTGGCCGCCGCCTCCGCCGTCGGTGTACTCGGCGTCGAAGACCCCGAAGATGTTGGCGTTCTCGTCGTGGCCGCCGTCGGCGCTGGTCTGGATGGTGCCGGTGCAGCCGTTGGCGGAGGTCACGGGGTGGCCGTGACTGTCGTGGCCGAGGATGAAGGTGACCTTGACCTTGGCGCAGTCGATCGGGTGGCCGTCCTCCGGGTCGCTGACCTTCACCTTGAACGGTACGGCGTCACCGAACGCGAACAGCTGCCCGTCCGCCGGGAGTTGCAGCTCGACCTTGGGCGCGGTGTTGCCGACCACGATCTGCACGCTCGCGCTGCCGGTACGGCCGGTGGTGTCCTTCGCGGTCACGGTCGCCGTGTAGGTGCCGTTCTTCTTGTACGTGTGCGTCGGGTTGGCGGCCGTGGAGGTGGAGCCGTCGCCGAAGTCCCAGCTGTAGGTGAGGGCGTCGCCGTCCTGGTCGCTGGTGCCGGCGGAGGAGAAGCGGACCTTCAGTCTCGCCTGGCCGGAGGTGCGGTCGGCGGCGGCCTGGGCGACCGGGGAGTGGCCGTCGGTGGCGTTCTCGATGCGGTACAGCGCGGAGTTCTCGTCGCCGCCGAACCAGGCGAGCCCGTAGTCGAGGACGTACAGCGCGCCGTCCGGGCCGAAGGCCATGTCCATGACCTGGGTGCCGGTCCACGGGACGCTGTTGATCGACTGGACGGTGCCGTCGGCGTCGCTGCTGATCCGCTTGATCCAGCGGCGGCCGAACTCACCGGCGAAGAAGTCGCCGTCGTACGCCTCGGGGAACTTCACCGGGGAGTCGAGCGCGGCGTCGTAGTCGTAGACCGGGCCGCCCATCGGGGACTCGGAGCCGTCGCCGAACTCCGGGACGGAGGCGCCGTTGTAGGGGATCCAGGCGGGCTCGGCGGGCGGCAGGTCGGTGAGGCCGGTGTTGTTCGGCGAGGTGTTCTTCGGGGCCGCGCAGTCGAAGGACGCGCCCGAGGTGCCGGTGGCGAAGTCGTAGTCGACGTAGGCGTCGTTCTTGCCGGTGCAGTACGGCCAGCCGAAGTTGCCCGGCTTGGTCACCCGGGCGAACTCGACCTGCCCGGCCGGGCCGCGCGAGGGGTTGGCCGCGCCGGCGTCGGGGCCGTACTCGCCGACGTAGAGGATGCCGGTCTTCTTGTCGACGCTGAAGCGGAAGGGGTTGCGGAAGCCCATCGCGTAGATCTCGGGGCGTGTCTTGTCCGTGCCGGGGGCGAAGAGGTTGCCGTCGGGGACGGTGTACGAGCCGTCGGCGCCGACCTTGATGCGCAGGATCTTGCCGCGCAGGTCGTTGGTGTTGCCGGAGGTGCGCTGGGCGTCGAAGGCCGGGTTGCGGTTGGACCGCTCGTCGATGGGGGTGAAGCCGTCCGACTGGAAGGGGTTGCTGTCGTCGCCCGTCGACAGGTACAGGTTGCCGGCCGCGTCGAAGTCGATGTCACCGCCGACGTGGCAGCAGATCCCGCGCGAGGCGGGGACGTCGAGGATCTTCTTCTCGCTGGCGTCGTCGAGGGTGCCGTCCGCCTTCAGGACGAAGCGGCTCAGACGGTTGACGCCGTCGAAGGGCGCGAAGTCGGCGGCCGTCCCGGTCTCGGGGGCGTCGCCGGCCGGGGTGTTCAACGGGGGCGCGTAGTACAGGTAGATGAAACGGTTGTCGGCGAAGCCCGGGTCGACGCCTATGCCCTGGAGGCCCTCCTCGTCGTGGGAGTACACGTCGAGCTTGCCCGCGAGCCTGGTGTTGCCCGCCGCGTCGGTCAGGCGCAGTTCGCCGTCGCGGGAGGTGTGCAGGACCGAGCGGTCGGGGAGGACGGCGAGCGACATGGGCTCGCCGACCTCCGGCTCGCCCTTGGCGAGGGTGACCTGTTGGAAGTCCTCGGCGGCGGCCGGGGCGGCCTTCGGCCCGGCGTCGGCCGCCCCCGCCGCCGGCGCGGTGAGGGAGAGCGAGGCGCCCGCGAGCAGCAGACCGCTCAGCAGGGCGATCGGCCCGCGCAGTCCGCGGCGTCTGAAGAGGCTGGTGGTGCTGGTGGTGCTGGTGGTGCTGGTGGTGCTGGTGGGGTGTCTGGTGTCGTCGTACGGGTGCACGAAATGCCTCCAGTAAGGGGCTGGTCGTACGGAGGTGTACGGGTGTGTGCGGTACGCCGGGGTGCGCCGTCACCCCGGAAGACAGGGAACCGTTGTGGCTGGAACCGTTGCGGCTGGAGCCGTTGTGGCGGGGAACCGTCAGTCGTTGCCGCCGAACGCCGCGTCGAACGAGGCCGTCGGCGGTTCGAAGTCGAACGCCTTGAGGTGGGTGAGGGCCTCGGGGGCGCCCTGGAGCCGGTCCATGCCGGCGTCCTCCCACTCGACGGAGATCGGGCCCCGGTAGTCGATCGAGCGGAGCATCCGGAAGACGTCCTCCCACGGGACGTCACCGTGGCCGGCCGACACGAAGTCCCAGCCCCGGCGCGGGTCGCCCCACGGCAGGTGCGAGCCGAGGCGGCCGTTGCGGCCGTCGAGGCGCTTGCGGGCCTCCTTGCAGTCGACGTGGTAGATCCGGTCGCGGAAGTCCCAGAGGAACCCGACCGGGTCGAGGTCCTGCCACACGAAGTGCGACGGGTCGAAGTTCAGCCCGAACGCCGGTCGGTGGTCGACCGCCTCCAGGGCGCGCCGGGTCGTCCAGTAGTCGTAGGCGATCTCGCTCGGGTGGACCTCGTGCGCGAACCGCACGCCCTGGGCGTCGAAGACGTCGAGGATCGGGTTCCAGCGGGTCGCGAAGTCGTCGTAGCCGCGCTCGATCATCGATTCGGGGGCGGGCGGGAACATGGCGACCAGATGCCAGATGGCGGAGCCGGTGAAGCCGACGACGGTGTCCACGCCGAGGGCGGCGGCGGCCCGCGCGGTGTCGGCCATCTCGGCGGCGGCCCGCTGCCGTACGCCCTCGGGCTCGCCGTCGCCCCAGATACGGGCGGGCAGGATGGCCCGGTGGCGTTCGTCGATGATGGCGTCGCACACCGCCTGTCCCACCAGGTGGTTGGAGACGGCCCAGCACTTCAGGCCGTACTTCTCCAGGAGCTGGTGGCGGGAGGCGAGGTACGACGGGTCGGCGAGGGCCTTGTCGACCTCGAAGTGGTCGCCCCAGCAGGCGAGTTCGAGGCCGTCGTAGCCGAAGTCGCGGGCGAGGCGGCAGACCTCTTCGAGGGGGAGGTCGGCCCACTGGCCGGTGAAGAGCGTGAAGTCGCGCGGCATGTCGGGTCTCCTCAGACCGCTGTGGGGGTGTGTGACGGCGAGTGGGACGGGAAGTGGGTCGGGGTGTAGACGGAGTTCTTCTCGGCGCTCTCCTCGACCGCCGCAAGCACCCGCTGCACCTGGAGCCCGTCGGCGAACGACGGCTCGGGCCGCCGGCCCGCCGCGACGGCGTGCACCAGGTCGCGGGCCTGGTGGACGAAGGTGTGCTCGTACCCGAGGCCGTGTCCGGGCGGCCACCAGGCGTCGAGGTAGGGGTGGTCGGGCTCGGTGACGAGGATGCGGCGGAAGCCGGCGTGGGCGGCGGGCTCGGTGTGGTCGTGGTAGGCGAGTTCGTTGAGCCGTTCCAGGTCGAAGGCCAACGAGCCGCGCTCGCCGTTGAGTTCGATGCGCAGGGCGTTCTTGCGGCCGGTGGCGAAGCGGGTGGCCTCGAAGGAGGCGACGGCTCCGGAGGCGAAGCGACCGGTGAACAGGGCCGTGTCGTCGACGGTGACCGCGCCGCGCCCGGCGGTGCCCCCGGAGGACGCCAGACCGCTGGACACCCCGGCCGGCAGCGGCCGTTCGCGGACGAAGGTCTCCATCAGCGCGGACACCCCGACCACCGGCTCCCCCGCCAGGTACTGCGCGAGGTCGACGATGTGGGCGCCGAGGTCGCCGAGGGCCCCGGAGCCGGCGGACTCCTTGCGCAGCCGCCAGGTCAGCGGGAACTCCGGGTCCACGAGCCAGTCCTGGAGGTACGTCACCCGTACGTGCCGCAGGGCGCCCAGCCGGCCGTCGGCGACCATGCGGCGGGCGAGCGCGGTGGCGGGCACCCGGCGGTAGTTGAAGCCGACCATGGCCAACTGGCCGCGCGTGTGAGCCTCTTCGGCCGCCTCGGCCATCTCCTCGGCCTCCGCGACGGTGTTCGCGAGGGGTTTCTCGCAGAGCACGTGCTTGCCGGCGGCCAGCGCGGCGAGGGCGATCTCGGCGTGGCTGTCGCCGGGGGTGCAGATGTCCACGAGGTCGATGTCGTCGCGGGCGATCAGCTGCCGCCAGTCGGTCTCCGTCTCCGCCCACCCGTGCCGGTCCGCCATGGCCCGCACCGCGTCGCCGTCCCGCCCGCAGACGGCGGCGAGCACGGGGGTGAGCGGCAGGTCGAAGACCCGTCCCGCCGTGCGCCACCCCTGCGAGTGCGCGGCCCCCATGAAGGCGTAGCCGACCATCCCGACCCGCAGCCGCGGCTGGTCCGTCCCCCCGGCGAGCCCGGCGGGCCACACCCCGGCGCGCGGACCGTCGCCGGCCGTCACGGCGGTGGTCGGGGCCGCGGCACCGGGAGGGGTGCCGGCCCCCGCGTCGGGCCCCGGCGCCCCTGACTCCTCCGCCCCGGCCTGGTCGGGCTGCTGCGGCTGTCCCATGCGTGTGTCCTCCTCGTGGTGGCGCGGTGGGGGGTGCGGCCCGGCCCGGTGGTCCGGGACCGTCTCCTGGGCGGCCCCGGTCCCGGGTCCCGGTCGGGTCCGCGGTCCCGGTGGGGTCCGTCGGGCGGGACCCGTCACTTGAAGCCGGTGGCCATGTACTGGTCGACGTTGTCCTTGTCGACGACGGCCGAGTACAGCGTCAGCGTGGACGGGATCTCGAACTCGGCGAGGCCGCTCACCCCCTTGCCCTGGCCGAGGGCGCGGGCGAGGTCGATCGCGGAGGCGGCCATGGTCGGCGGGTAGAGGACGGTCGCCTTGAGCACCCCGTCGTCCTTCTTGATCGCCTGGAACGCGGAGAGCGCGCCCGCGCCCCCGACCATCAGGAAGTCGTCGCGCCCGGCCTGCTCGATGGCGCGCAGCGCGCCGACGCCCTGGTCGTCGTCGTGGTTCCACAACGCGTCGAAGTCCGACTGGGCCTGGAGGAGTTGGGCCATCTTGGCCTGCCCGGACTCGACGGTGAACTCGGCGGCCTGCCGGGCGACCTTCTTGATGTTCGGGTAGTTCTTCAGGGCGTCGTCGAAGCCCTTGGTGCGCTGCTTGGTCAGCTCCAGGTTGTCGAGCCCGGCGAGCTCGATGACCCGGGCCTCGCCCTTGTCCTTGAGCTTCTCGCCGATGTAGTGGCCGGCGTTGAGGCCCATGCCGTAGTTGTCGCCGCCGATCCAGCAGCGGTACGCCTGCGGGGAGTTGAAGATCCGGTCGAGGTTGACGACGGGGATGCCGGCCCGCATCGCCTTGAGCCCGACCTGGGTGAGCGCCTTGCCGTCGGCGGGCAGCACGACCAGGACGTCGACCTTCTTGTTGATGAGGGTCTCGATCTGCCCGATCTGCTGGGCGGTGTCGTTCGAGCCCTCGGTGATCTCCAGGGTGACGTCCTCGTACCGCTCGGCGCGGCTCTTGGCGTTCTGGTTGATCGCGTTGAGCCAGCCGTGGTCGGCCTGCGGTCCGGCGAAGCCGATGGTGACCGCCTTGCCGGGCTTGTCGTCGGCGGCCGGCTGGTCGTCGGCTGCCGGGGCGTCCTTGGTCTCGTTGCTGGTGCAACCCACGAGGAGGGCGCCGGCCGAGACGGCGGCGGTCCCGAAGAGCAGTCCTCTGCGGCTGGTGAACTCAGGCATGGCGGTGGACCTTTCGCGTGTCGGCTCTTCGGTGGGTCAGGTGGTGCTGGCCGTGCGTCGCTGGACCAGGACCGCGGCGACGATGATCGCGCCCTTGGCGATCTGCTGGACGTCGCTCTGCAGGTTGTTGAGCGCGAAGATGTTGGTGATCGTGGTGAAGATCAGGACGCCGAGGACGGAGCCGGTGATGGTGCCCCGGCCGCCGCTGAGCAGGGTGCCGCCGATGATCGCGGCGGCGATGGCGTCGAGTTCGTAGAGGTTGCCGTTGGTGTTCTGGCCCGAGCCGGACAGCACGATCAGCAGGAAGGCGGCGATGCCGCAGCACAGCCCGGAGAGCAGGTACAGATAGAGCCGCTGGCGGCGGACGTCGATGCCCGCGAGCCGGGCCGCCTCCGCGTTGCCGCCGACGGCGACCGTGCGCCGGCCGAAGGTCGTGCGGTTCAGCACGAGCCAGCCGATGATCGTCACGAGTGCGAAGACCAGGACGAGCGGCGGGATGCCGAGGACATAGGCGTCGCGTTCGCCGAGGTCGAGGATGGCGTCGACGGTCACGACCTGGGTGCTGCCGTCGGTGATCTGCAGGGCGAGCCCGCGGGCCGAGGCGAGCATGGCGAGGGTGGCGATGAAGGGGACCATTCCGCCGTACGCGATGAGCAGTCCGTTCACCAGGCCGCAGCCGACGCCGACGATCACCGCCGTGAAGAGAATGCCGGCGAAGCCGTACTCCTGCGTGGCGACGGTCGTGGCCCAGACCGAGGCCAGGGCGACGATCGCGCCGACGGACAGGTCGATGCCGCCGGAGGTGATGACGAAGGTCATGCCGACGGTGACGACACCGATCACCGAGGCCTGGGTGAGCACGAGTTGGAGGTTGCGGGTGTCGAGGAACTCGTCGGGCTTGGTGACACCGCCGATGAGGATCAGCGCGGCGAGGACGCCGAGGAGGGAGAGCGTGCGGACGTCGGCCCGGAACAGCGTGGTCCGCCAGGCCGGGGGCCCGCTCGCCGCGGGGGCCTTGTCGATGCTGTCCCTGGGCGGGGACACGGGCTGGGTCATGACGCCGGGCTCCCTTCTGTGGCCACGGGGCTTCCTTCCATGACGAGGTCGAGGACTCGGTGTTCGTCGAGTTCGCGGGCGGGCGCGGTGTGCACGACCCGGCCCTCGCGCAGGACGAGCACCCGGTCGGCGAGGCCGAGGACTTCGGGCACCTCGCTGGAGACCAGCAGGACGGCGAGCCCTTCGTCGGCGAGCCGGCGGACCACGGCGTACAGCTCGGCCCGGGCTCCGACGTCGACGCCCCGGGTGGGTTCGTCGAGCAGCAGGACCCGGCAGCCGCGCAGCAGCCAGCGGGCGAGGACCGCCTTCTGTTGGTTGCCCCCGGAGAGGGTGCGGACGGGCACGGCCGGGTTGTCGGGGCGCAGGGACAGCTCGCGGGTGGTGGCCCGTGCGGCACGGTGTTCGGCGCCCCGGTCGATCCAGCCGACGCGCGCGAAGCGCGACATCGACGACACGGAGACGTTCCTGGTGACGGACTCCAGCATCAGCAGCGCCTGCGCCTTGCGCTCCTCGGGGGCGAGCCCGAGCCCGGCCCGTACGGCGGCCCGCACACTGCCGAGCCTCAACTGCCGTCCGTCGACGCTGACCTGACCGGCCGTGGGCTTCCGGGCGCCGTAGATCGTCTCCAGGATCTCCGAGCGTCCCGAGCCGACGAGTCCGGCGAGCCCGACGATCTCGCCGGGCCGCACCTGGAGGTCGAACGGCTCGAACTCCCCGGCGCGCGCCAGTCCCCGCACCTCCAGGACGGGCGCGGCCTCGGCCGGGGGCGCGGGCGGCCGGTCGGGGAAGACGTACTCGACGTTGCGCCCGGTCATCAGTGCCACGACCTCGCGCGTCGGGGTGGACTTCGCGGGCAGCCCGCCCGCCACGGCCCGCCCGTCCTTCAGTACGGTCACCCGGTCGCCGATCCGGCGGATCTCCTCCAGGCGGTGCGAGATGTAGACGACGGCCACTCCGTCGGCGGTCAGGTCGCCGACGATCCGGAAGAGGTTGTCGACCTCGTCCGGGTCGAGCGCGGCCGACGGCTCGTCCATCACGATCAGCCGTACGTCGTGGGAGAGCGCCCGGGCCATGGAGACGATCTGCTGCTGGGCGGCGGACAGGTCGCCCACGAGCCGCCCCGGATCGACCTCGGGGTGCCCAAGTCGTTTGAGAAGAGCGGCAGTCGAGGCACGCGCCGCCTTGCCCCGTACGACGAAGCCGGCGGCGGTGGGCTCGTGTCCGAGGTGGACGTTCTCGGCCACCGACAGGCCTTCGACCAGGTCGAGTTCCTGGTAGATGGTGGCGATGCCGAGGCGCATGGCGGCGATCGGGGACTTCAGGGTGACGGGTTCGCCCCGCCAGGTGATGGTGCCGTCGTCGGGCTGGTGGGCGCCGGCCAGGACCTTGATCAGGGTGGATTTCCCGGCGCCGTTCTGGCCGAGCAGACAGTGGACCTCGCCGGCCTGGACGTCGAGGTCGACGCCGTCCAGGGCCCGGACTCCGGGGAACGACTTGGTGATGCCGGACATGGTGAGCAGCGGTAATTCTGGTGCCATGAGTTCCCCTTGGCGGGCGTGCGGGCCGGTTGCAGGGCGAATCCGCCTGCGGGCAGGCGTTTCGGGCAGGGCGAGGCAGAGCGCTGTGCTGGTGGGGCCCGGGCGGAGGAGTGCCTAGGCGGTGGCGAACGTAAGAGGGCTCACGCGGGTGAGAACAGGTGGTCGCTGATGAGGCGGGCCGCGCCGATGACTCCGGCGGTGGGCCCCAACTCCCCCAGCACGATGGGCAGATTGCCGGTCGCGAGGGGCAGTGACTGACGGTAGACCTGGGTGCGGATGGCGGCGAGCAGGGTGTGGCCGAGGCCGGTCACCCCACCGCCGATCACCACCAGGCCGGGGTTGAAGAAGCTGACGAGTCCGGCGATGACCTGGCCGGTGCGGTTGCCGCCCTCGCGGATCAGGTCGAGCGCGGTGGCGTCGCCGGCGGCGGCCGCGGCGGCCACGTCGACGGCGCTCAGGGTGCCGTTGATCTCCAGACGCGAGGCGAGTTCCGCCGAAAGTCCCTGCTGGGCGGCTTCCCTGGCGTCGCGGGCGAGCGCGGCGCCGCTGAAGTGGGCCTCCAGACAGCCCCGGTTGCCGCAGGCGCAGGGGCGGCCGTCCGGTACGGCGAGGATGTGGCCGATGTCGCCGGCGCTGCCCGTCGTACCGCGGTGGACCTCACCGCCGACGACGATGCCGCAGCCGATGCCGGTGCCGATCTTGACGCAGAGGAAGTCGCCCACGGAACGGGCCACGCCCGCGTGCTGCTCCCCCATCGCCATCAGGTTCACGTCGTTGTCGACCATGACGGGGCAGCCGAGTTCCTGGCTGAGCGCCTCGCGGACGGGGAAGCCGTCCCAGCCCGGCATGATCGGCGGGGCGACCGGGACGCCCTCCGGGAAGCGGACCGGTCCGGGGACGCCGATGCCGGCGCCGTCGAACCCTTCCGCGAGCCCGGAGGCCCTCAGCTTGGCCGCCATGGACAGCACCTGCTCGAAGACGGCGACCGGGCCTTCCCGTACGTCCATCGGCTGGTTGATGTGCCCGAGGATCTCCAACTCGGCGTTGGTGACGGCCACGTCGATGGAGGTGGCGCCGATGTCGACGCCGAGGAAGCGCAGTTGGGGAGCGAGCCGGATGTTGTGCGACCGGCGGCCACCGCGCGAGGCGGCGAGCCCGTCGGCCACGACCAGTCCCGTCTCCAGGAGCCGGTCCACCTCCACGGCCAGCTTCGACCGCGAGAGATCCACCCGATCCCCCAGCTGGGCACGCGAGTTGGGCCCTCCGTCCCGCAACAGCCGCAGCAGCCGTGCCTGGTGCGCGTTCGCGGGTCGAGCCGTCATACGTCTCACAAGCCCCTCCCCGCCTCATCGGCACCGCCGTGCTTGGCTTTCGAGGGGAACGTAGCAGCGGCTGCCGGGCCTGGGAAGAAGTTGCGCAGCAATTGGCCCTCACTTTCTCCACTGAGTGGACAAAGAAGGGCCGCCGCAAGGGTGAAACAGAGGGACGACCGTAGGTCCGTCGTGGCCGGTCGCGCGGTTGCCCGCGCCCCTGACGGGGCGCGGCCTCCACCACCGAGCCCCGCTACTTCTCCCGCTCGTGGTACGTCTTCCGCGTGTGCTCCGTGTGCGCCCGCATGACCTCGGTCGCGCGGGACTCGTCGCGGGCGGAGATGGCGGCGATCAGGTCCCGGTGTTCGATCCAGGACTGGTGGCCGCGTCGGCGGGCGACGGGGGTGTAGTACCAGCGGACGCGGCGGTCGACCTGCGCGGCGAGTTCGGCGAGGACCGT
This sequence comes from Streptomyces caniscabiei, assembly GCF_014930365.1. Classification (GTDB taxonomy): domain Bacteria; phylum Actinomycetota; class Actinomycetes; order Streptomycetales; family Streptomycetaceae; genus Streptomyces; species Streptomyces caniscabiei. The sequence goes on from NZ_JABXWI010000002.1 coordinate 689,144, forward strand.
GTTGCCGGCCAGTTCCATGACCTTGGCGTGGAAGCGGGCGTTGAGGGCTACGGCGGCGTCGACGTCGTCGGCCTCGACGGCTCGCTCCCCCTCCGCGCAGAGCTCCTCCAGGGCCGTGATCCCCGCCGTGCCGGCGTTCGCCGCGGCGAGACGGGCGGCCTCGGCCTCCAACAGGGTGCGGACGGTGAGGAGTTGGTCGGCCTCCGCCTCCGTCGGCTCGTGCACGAACGCGCCCTGGGCGGGCCGGAGATCGACCCACCCCTCGGTGTTGAGCCGCTGGAGGGCCTCGCGCACGGGCTGCCGGGACACCCCGAGGTGCCCGGCGAGTTCGCTCTCGACGAGGTGCTGACCGGGGCGCAGCGCGCGCGTGGTGATGAGTTCGAGCAGGGCCTCGTAGACACGGTCACGGAGTGGACCGGGGCGTTCGAGCTTGGGCACGGCCCCTTGCGGTAGTCCTGCCGACAACATCGCGATCCCCCTCCAGAGCGCCACCGGGCACTGCACACGGAAAGCCGGCCAGAGGCGCAGTCCGAGGCCAGTATGGATTGTCTTTCGTCTACAGTCTACGGCCCACAATTTCCAGCCCGATGGAGGGTCGGACTCGTCACACCGCCGTCACCGCGCCGTGAACGCCCTGCTCAGGGGCAGCGGACCACCTGTCCGGCGTACGACAGGTTGCCGCCGAAGCCGAACAGCAGGACGGGGTCGCCGGAGGTGATCTCGCCGCGTTCGACGAGCTTGGAGAAGGCGAGGGGGATGCTGGCGGCCGAGGTGTTGCCGGAGTCGACGACATCCCGGGCGACGACGGCGTTCACCGCGCCGATCTTCTCGGCGAGGGGCTCGATGATGCGCAGGTTGGCCTGGTGCAGGACGACCGCGGCGAGGTCGGTGGGCGCGAGCCCGGCCTTCTCGCAGGCCGCACGGGCGTGGGCCGGCAGCTTGGTGGTGGCCCAGCGGTAGACGCTCTGCCCCTCCTGCGCGAAGCGCGCGGGCGTGCCCTCGATCCGTACGGCGTTGCCCATCTCGGGCACCGAACCCCACAGCACCGGCCCGATGCCGGGCTCCTCGGCCGCCTCGACGACGGCCGCGCCCGCCCCGTCGCCGACGAGGACACAGGTCGTACGGTCGGTCCAGTCGGCGACCTCGGACATCTTGTCGGCGCCGATGACGAGCGCGCGGGTGGCGGCGCCGGCCCGCACGGCGTGGTCGGCGGTGGCGAGGGCGTGGGTGAACCCGGCGCAGACGACGTTGACGTCCATGGCGGCCGGGTTCGGGATGGAGAGCCGGTGCGCGACCCGGGCCGCCATGTTCGGGGAGCGGTCGACGGCGGTGGAGGTGGCGACCACGACGAGGTCGATGGCCTCCGGACCGAGTCCGGCGGCGGCGAGCGCCTTGGCGGCGGCGTGCCCGGCCAGCTCGTCCACCGGCTCGTCGGGTCCCGCGATGTGCCGGGTGCGGATGCCCACTCGGCTCGTGATCCACTCGTCACTGGTGTCGACCAGGCCCGCCAGATCCTCGTTGGTGAGGACCTTGGCGGGCTGGTAGTGGCCGACGGCGGCGATCCGCGAGCCGTTCATGGGTGGTTCCCCTCGTTGCCTGTGGTCAGCGGGATTCACCAGTCTGATCAGTGACTCACGGGTACGAGGGCGGGTGAGGCGACAGTAAAGCACGGCCCGAGTTGTGGGCTTCTGTCAGAGCCGCGACGAGTTCCGGCATGAACAGCGTGCCCGGGGCGATGTGCCTCAGCAGAGATCGAGGCGGTCGAAGTCGTACGTCTCGTGGTTCGCGACCTCGTGCCTCGTGTTGTCCGCCGGGATGTAGGTCTCGTACCTGGGCCCCCAGAAATGGACTTGGGCTCCGCCGGTCTGGTGGTTGACGACAGCAAGCGCGTCGATGAAGTTCGAGAGCGACCGCGTATCGCACTTGTACAGCTGGAAGATGCTGTGTTTGCCGTCGCCCTGGCCGACCGAGACGCAGGCGATTCCGTTTCGCGCGGCGCAATAGTCCAGCTTTATGTTCCGAGTGAGACTCGACACATCCCGCTCCACCGACTCGCCCGAGAACAGCGGATAGATCTCCGGAGTCCAGGCGGTCACTCCGGCCGTGTCGTTCGATGCCGCCTGTGCCGGTGCCTGCGCCGCCAGCGGAAGGGCCACCGCCGCGATCATCGTCACGATGATCGCGGCCGCCCGCTTCCTGATGCTGCTGAATCGCATGTGTTCTCCTCCGTGGTCGCAACCGATGCGGTTCGCAAGCTAGCCGTGAGACGGCGCGGCAGGGCATCCGGAACATGCGGGGGTACCTGTCCCCGCCGCATCGGGCACCGTGGCGACCTGACAGCAGGGGTTCGGTGACAGGAGGGGTGGGGTTTCATGCGGTTCCGACGAGGGAGAGGTCCGGGCCGGGGGGCCGCGGCTCTGGCCGTGTTCGCGGCGCTCTTGACGACTCTGGTGGCGACGGCACCGGCCACGTCCGCAGCGCCGGGGGCCGCGCGCTCGGCGTCCGCGGCAGCGGCTGCCAGGCCCGACTTCAAACTGCCCTTCGCCTGCGGGGAGACGTGGCAGTTGCAGACGTATCCGGGGCACGCGCCCGACGACAAGAAACTCGACATGTACCGGGTGGGCGGGAACACCCTCGGCGCCCCGGTGGCCGCGTCCGCGGCCGGCACGGTCACCGAGTGGTTCGAGCCGGGCGGCCTGGAGATCAACCACGGCAACGGCTGGTTCACTGTCTATCTGCACATGGACCGCAGAGACGTACGCGTCGGGCAGCAGGTCGCCTCCGGGGCCACGCTCGGGCGGCTGGGCCTGGTCGGTACCACCTCGGCCCACCTGCACTACGAGCAGCTGTACGACACCAACGGGGACAACAACGGCGAGAACGACGAGATAGTCCACCCGGTGATCCAGGGCACCGAGTACCGGCTGTCGCCGAACGGCACTTTCCCCCAGGTGACCAGCACCAACGCCTGCGGCAGCGGAGGCGGGGGCGGAGGTGGTGGCGGCGAACCCGCGCGGTACTGGGTGGACACCTTCGCCGACGCGACCGGTTACACCGCCGTCGACTGCGTCGGCGACACCAGGCCCGCCTGCGCGCCTCAGGGCAAGTTGTACAAGGGCACCAACTACGTCCTGTGCAAGAAGCTGGGGGACAAGGTCGAGGCGGGCACCTCGTTCAACCACTACTGGCTGCTGACGGACCTCGACGAGGTGGTGCCCGGTGGGAAGGGCCGCGCCTATGTGTCGGCGTACCACCTCGAGCGCTGGGGGAACGACGAGGCGAAGGACAACGACGGCGTGGTGATCCGCACCTGCCGGTCCGACGAAGTTCCCAGGTGACCTCTCAGCAACCGGCGGACGCCACCGGCGCCCTCCGCATCCGGGTGAGCAGGCTCTCCGCGGTGTGGACGGCGCGCCGGGCGTGGGTCGGCGCCAGGCAGTCGGCGGCCAGCTCGCGCCAGGCGGAAGGCACGGCGTCGTCCAGCCGCAGCGGCGCGCGCCCATGGGCGTACTCCTGCACCGCCGCCCCGCGTGCCACCGGTGTGGCCCCGGGGAACGGTGAGGTTCCGCCGGCGAACATCTCGTGGATCATGATGCCGAGAGCCCAGATGTCGTGGCTGGGCCGCACCTGCACGCCGCGCTCGCTCAGCGGGGCTCTCCAACGCTCCGGGGGCAGATAGTCGAGGGTGCCCAGCGGCGGCATGTAGCCGTGGGTGCCGTGGGTGCTGTCCAACTCCGCGGCGAGACCGAAGTCGGAGAGCCTGGCGGAACCGTCGGCCATGATCAGTACGTTGTCGGGCTTGAGGTCGCCGTGCACCCAGTTGATGCCGTGCAGATGGGCCAGACCTTCGCAGATCTCGGTGAGGAGGAGCGCCGTCTCGGACTCCGTCGGCCCCGGGCCGTCCTGTTCGAGCAACTGGCGCACGCTGCGCTCCGCCCGCTCCATGATCAGGACGACGGCCCCGTCCAGAGCGGGGTCGCCGGGTTCGCGGAGCACGACCGAGTCGAGCATCCGGATCAGCCGTGGATGGCGGGCCCGGCGCCCGAACTCCGTTTCGCGCCGGGCGGTCTCCACGAGGGCGCGTGCCTGACGTGGGGCGAGTCCGGCGGTGGGCAGGAACTTGAGCGCGACGGCTTCCTCATGCCCGCCCCCGGACCGGGCTCGCGGTTCCTCGCCCCTCGGTCTCGCGGACCGGCCCTCGTAGACGGTTCCCCAGCCTCCGCTCGCGATCCGCTCCGCGACCTCCCAGTCGCCCACCAGGTACCCGGCCGGTAACTCGTCCGAGGGCGCGGCGGCCGGCGCGGGCGCGCTCATTCGGCGGCCGCCCTCGCCCGTACGCCTTCCGCCACGCGCGGAGGCAGCAGCCCCAGGTGCTCCTCGCGGACCAGCCCGAAGCGGAGGGCGAGCCCGACGATCGCCTCGCGCTTGCCGTTGCGGCGTGCGGCGGGTCCCGGGTCCGTGGCGGTGCCGGTGGCGGAGACCAGCCGGAGTTTCTCCTCGGCGAGGTAGTCGATGTGGGAGCTGACCGCGCGGGCGGTGAGCCCGCGGTACTCCGGGCGGTTCCTGAGACGTTCGACGATCTGGGGCGTGGTCGGCACGGCGACGGCCGACTCGTCGCGCAGCCGGGGCTCGCAGAGCGCGACCAGGATCCGGAAGTAGGTGGCGGTCTCGTCCAGGCAGTAGGCGGTGAGGGTCTGGGTCCCCCACCGGCCGCCCGCGTGTCGCGCACGGTCGGCGTCGAGGTAGACGTGATCCGGCGCGAAGACCTGGAAGCTCACCGTCGATCCCCGGGTGGGCAGGACGACCCGGGCGAACTCGAAGGGAATCGGTGCCCCCGCCCGACGCGGTGGAACGCGTAAGTACTCTCCTGCCCCTTCCGGGTTCTCCACCAAGTAGCTCTGGTTGGCACTGAAGTTGCTCAGCTGCCAGTGGTCCTCGGTCACCCGTATCTCGCCCGCCAGCCGGGAGACCGCCGGATCACCGAGCCGCACCTCCACCGGGATGTCGGCCGAACCTCGCCCGAAGCGGGCCACATCACCCGGCCCCAGCCGCAGCGTCACCGGCTCCGCACCTCGCCGCCGGCTCCCGGCGTGGCCCCCGCACTCCACCCCGTGGCCGTAACCGCTCCCGTTCCCCTGTCCGTCCCCCGGAAGGTGGATCGTCACTCCGCTCATCACTACGCCCCCTGTTCCTTGCCGCCCCGTCCCCGCCCACGTCCCCGTCCGCGCCTGTCCCTGTCTCTGTCTCTGTCTCTGTCTCTGTCTCTGTCTCTGTCTCTGTCTCTGTCTCTGTCTCTGTCTCTGTCTCTGTCTCTGTCTCTGTCCGGTGGCCCACGCAGGTGGGTTTCCCCGTGCCTCAGACGCCGCGGGTACGCGTTCCGTTCGATCTACGCCCCGGCTGTGTCCGACAGGCGTACGGGGCCGTCCTTCCGCTCCCCCTGGCGGAAGGACGGCCCCGGCCCATCTCCGGTGGCCGGCCGGTCAGTACAGCTTGTTGACGGCCGTGACCGTGGTCTTCTTGAAGGCGGCCACGGGCACGTCCGTGAAGTCACCCATCTGCCCCCACCTGACGACGGTCACCGTCCGGCCGTCCCGTCCCACCGACATCAGCGCCACGTCGTTGGCACCCCCCGACGTCTCGGTGTTCAGACCACGGACATGGGCCCCCTCCTCGACCGACAGCGAGCCGTAGTCCCGGCCCTCGGCGTCGACATCGGGCGACGCCGCCTCGATGCGGTCGGCACAGGTCCGGATCAGGTCGTCGTAGTGCTTCGCCAGAGCCTTGGCCAGGGCAGCCGTGTCCGCCACCACGGTCAGCTGCACCGCGTTGGTGTCCACGTCGGTCCGGAACTCACGGTGCCGGTACTCGTAGGACGGCACACCCTCCGTGCTCACACAGAGGCCGAGCGCCTCCGGGAATCCTTCGGTGACCGGCCCGGCGGTCCAGGACGAGGTCGGGTGCGGCGGCAGCTGCGACGCCGACAGGAACGTAGGCGCGGCCGCCTTCGGCGCGGCACCCGCCGCCGGCGCCACGAGGACCGAACCCGCCGCGAGAGCGGCGACGGCGAATGCGGTGAAAACGCTCGTCCGAATGCGCAAGGACATGGGTGTTCCCCCGTGAATGAGTGAGTGTGTGGACGTAGATGCCGCGGCGAGCCCGGCTGGTCGGCCCGGACCCGTTCGGTGCGGCCCCAGAAGCATCAGCGGTCACTACGGCCGCGCGCAACAACCGACGGCCCGACGAGCGCCATGGAACCATCCCAGCCCACCTGACCTGCACCGATATGCGGTGCCTGGGATACCGTCGCGGGCCGCGCCGGCCGCGTGGGGCCTGCGAACGGCCCCGCCGCGAAAGTCCGTTGAGATGTCGCCGTGTGTCGGGAAGGGTCGGGGCCATGGAGTACTTCTGTTACCACCGCGACCGGCCCGGCTCCCTCCCGTTGCGCGAGGAGTTGCTGGAGGAGCACTGGTCCTACATGGACGGGTACGCCAGGGAGCTGATCGCCCGCGGCCCGACCTTCGCCGCCGACGGCGAGACCCCGACCGGCAGCGTGCACATCGTCGACCTGCCCGATCCCGCCGCCGCCCGCGCGTTCGTCTTCGACGAGCCCAACTACCGGGCCGGCGCGTACCGGGACGTGCTGCTGCGCCGGTGGCGGAACCTGCTGGGGCGGACCATGTGGGAGTTCCCCGGCGGGGCGAGCGGCGGTGCCCGGTATCTGGTGCTCGGCCTGGGATCGGGACCGGCCGCCGATGTCGAGGTGCCGGCCGACCGGGACGAGCTGATCGCGTACGGGCCGCTGCTGTCCGACGACGGCGCGACCTGGCTGGGGACGGCGGTGCTGCTCAGGGCACCGGACCCGGACGCGGCGCGGGCCGTGCTGACCGCCGGCCGCTACGCCGACATCGAGGTGCACGACTGGGAGTTCGGCGGCCGCCGCTGACGGTTCGGGCCGTGTGCTCCGGGGGACGCGGGCGGTGCCGCGCCCCGGCCGGTCAGCGGCGTCCCGGGGTGTTTCTCGCGGGCACGGGGCGCGCGCCGGGCCGGGGCCCGGTGTAGCGCGGGGGGCGGCCCGGCGCCGCGTAGGCGAGGTGCACGAGCCGGGAGTGTTCCTGCCGCATGTGCATGAGGGACTCCAGGATGTACCCGACGAGCAGGACGAGCACCGCGATGGTCATGATCGCGGCGGCGAGGATCGCCGTGGGGATGCGCGGCACGGTGCCCGAGCGGATGAACTCGGCGACGACGGGGATGCCGAGGACGACCGAGACGAGGGCCAGGAGTCCCGCGACCACGGCGTGGACGAGCGAGGGCCGCTCGCGCCGGGCGAGGTCGAGGATGACCCGCAGGATGCGCCAGCCGTCCCGGAAGGTGTGCAGTTTGCTCTCGCTCCCGGCGGGCCTGACCCGGTAGTCCACCTCCACCTCGGCCGTCGGGAGCCGCAGGTGCAGCGCGTGGACGGTCATCTCGGTCTCTGTCTCGAACTGGCGGGCGAGCGCCGGGAAGGACTTCACGAAGCGGCGGGAGAAGACGCGGTAGCCGCTCAGCATGTCGGTCACGTCGTTGCCGAACAGGAACCGCACCGCGCCCGTGAGCAGCCGGTTGCCGGTCGCGTGGCCCACCCGGTAGGCGGCGCTGACCGTCTCGCGGCGGGCGCCGACCACCTGGTCGTACGGCCCTTCGAAGAGCAGGTTGACCAGATCGCGCGCCCGGGAGGCGTCATAGGTGTCGTCGCCGTCGATGAGGAGCAGGGCGTCGGCGTCGACATCGGCGAAGGCACGCCGGATGACGTTGCCCTTGCCCTTGCGCGGTTCCTCGCGGACGATCGCGCCCGCCGCACGGGCGACCTCGACCGTCCGGTCGGTGGAGGCGTTGTCGTACACATAGATGTCCGCCTCGGGGAGGGCCACCCTGAGGTCGCGCACCACCTTGCCCACGGCGGCCTCCTCGTTGTGACACGGCACGACACACGCGATCGTCGGTTGCACGGCCGCTCCTTACCTGACCCGGCGTCGGATGACGATACGAAATAATGCGTTATGGGCGCGTCCGGGCGGTCGGGGCGCGCCGGGTCGTTACTCTCGCCGGGTGCTGGTCCTCGTATCCATGGCGCTGCGTGTGCGGGACGCCGTCCGGGGCGTCTGGCGCGAGGCCGCCAAGTTCGGGGCCGTCGGGGCGCTGGCCTTCGTGGTGGACAACGGCGGCTACAACCTGCTGGTGTTCGGGCTTCCCGGCGGCACGGAGGGCGGGGTGATGGCGTCGGCCCCCGTGTGGGCCTCCGTCGTCGCGACGAGCGCGGCGGCCCTCTTCAGCTGGGCGGGGAACCGTTACTGGACCTACCGCCGGCGGCATCGCGACAGCATGACCCAGGAGCTGGCGCTGTTCCTGTTCGTGAACGCGGTCGGTGTCGCCATCACCGCGGGCACGGTCTACGCCTCGCGGCAGTTGCTCGGGCTGGAGTCGATGGGCAGCGACAACGCCGCCCGCGTGCTCGGCTGGGTCCTCGCCACCCTGTTCCGCTTCGTCACCTACCGGCGCTACGTCTTCGTCGCGCCCTGATCCGTCCCGTCCCGTCGCCGCTGTTAGCATCCGCCGCATGGGACAAAACACACCTGAACAGGGCAAAAGGCGCTGGCACTGGTGGCTGACCGCCGTCGCCGCGGCGTGCTGCCTGACCACGACCGTCGTCTTCACCCCCGGGTACATGAGTCCCGACAGCCTCGACCAGCTGCGGCAGGCCATGGGCAGGACCCCCCTGACCGACTGGCATCCGCCCGTGCTGAGCCTGGTGTGGCGCGCGCTCATCGCCGTCACCGGCACGCCCGCGGCCATGGCGGCCCTGCAGTCCCTGGTCCTGTGGGGCGCGCTGTGGGTGCTCGCCCGGTGCGTCTGGGAGCTGACGGGCAGCCGGGCCGGTTCGCTGGCCGTCCTCGGCCTCGGGCTGACACCGCCGGTGCTGACGTTCGTCGGTGTGGTGTGGAAGGACGTCCACGCGGCCTGCGCGCTGCTGGCGGCCTGCGCGGTGGCGTTCGTCGGACTGCTGCTGCGGGACCGCGGCCTCTCCGCCAGGACCCGCTGGGGCCTGCTCTGGCTGGGCGTGCTCTTCCTCTCCTACGCCGTACTCGTGCGCAAGAACGCCTTCCTCGCCGCGCTCCCGATGTTCGTCCTGCTCGTCCTCGCGCTGTGGCGCTCCCCCGGGCGCCGCACCTGGGCCGCGTGCACGGCGGCGCTGGTGGCGGCGGTCGTCGTGCCCGCCGCCGCGATCTCGTTGTTCGCCCGGCCGGTGCAGACCGACCAGGGCGCACAGATCATGCTCGACGACCTCCTGCACGTCCTGACCGTGGAGGAACTGCGCTCGGCCGACATCCGGCCGGACCTGCGGGACCGCCTGGTGGCCGCCGCCGTGGAGTGCGGCCGTGTGGGCGCGCTGTCGGACACCTACTGGGCCTGCTATCAACGCCCGGCGGACGGACTGGTCGGGGACGCGGACGAGCTGACGTCCCTGTGGCTGCGCGAGATGCGCGAGCACCCCTCCGGCTATCTCCAGTACCGGCTGCGGGTGTTCACCTCGCTGCTGTTCGAGACCGGCTACCCGTACCAGCCGGGCGTCTTCGCCAACGACCTCGGGATCGAGGTGACGCGTCCCCGGCTGGAGGCCACCCTCGCCTCGTACGTCAATGGTGCGGCCACCGATCTGAAGCCGCTCTTCCGGGGCTGGTTCTGGCTCGCCGTCGCGCTCGTGCTCGCCGTCCGTCCGGGGAAGGGGAGGTTCTCGCTGCCGATCCGGGCGCTGGGCATCAGCTCGGTGGCGTACGTGCTCGGCTATCTGCCCATCGTGCCGGCGACGAACTACCGCTACGTCTACTGGCCGGCGCTGGCCTGCGCGCTCGGCCTGGTCCTGCTCTGGCTGGACCGCGCCGGGCCGCGCCGGAGCACGGCCGGCTCCGGTGTCCGGCACGACAGCGCCGCCGTCGCGGTCCCCAGCACCGCGACGGCCCATCAGCCGACCGCCCACGAGGGCCGGTCCCCGGCGTGAGCGTGCCGATGCCGGGGGTCCCGGCATCGGCACAGCGCGGTCGGACGTGGTCGGAGCACTCAGCCGGTGAACAACTGCGTGGCCTTCCGTACGAGTTCGTACAGACCGTAGGCGAGCGGTACGCCCACCCAGATCCACGCGAGGACGATCAGGGGACGCCGGTCAGGCGGATTCGGACTGCTGTCGCTGGACGACATCGGCGGCCTCCCTCGGGGCGGGGATGTGGAAGCGGGGGTGGACGGGGCGGACCAGTTCGTTGGCGACGAAGCCGATGACGAGCAGCCCGATCATGATGAAGAAGGACGTGCCGTAGAGGTCGGAACCGGACTTGCCGGCCTCCTCCTGCCGGTCGGCGATCCAGTTGACGATCAGCGGTCCGAGGACACCGGCTGTGGACCAGGCGGTGAGCAGCCGGCCGTGGATGGCGCCGACCTGGTAGGTGCCGAAGAGGTCCTTCAGATAGGCGGGAATGGTGGCGAAGCCGCCGCCGTAGAAGGAGAGGATCACCAGGGCGCAGACGACGAACAGCGGCTTGGACGCGTCGCCGAACTGCGCGATCAGCAGATACATCAGCGCGCCGACGCCGAGGTAGACGCGGTAGATGTTCTTGCGTCCGATGAGGTCGGACGTCGAGGACCAGACGATACGGCCGGTCATGTTCGCCGCGGAGAGCAGCGCGACGAAACCGGCGGCCGCGGTGACGGTGACCGGGGTGGAGGAGTCGGCGAAGAAGTCCGTGATCATCGGGGCGGCCTTCTCCAGGATGCCGATGCCCGCGGAGACGTTCATGCAGAGGATGACCCACAGGCACCAGAACTGCGGGGTGCGGATGGCGTTGCGGGCCGAGACCTGCGGGCCCGCGAGGACGCTCGGTCCGCTGTCCACCGGCCGCTCCGTGCGCGGCACCCGGACCAGCAGCACGCCGAGCAGCATGAACACGGCGTAGGACAGGCCGTGCACCAGGAAGGCGAGGGCGATGCCGGAGGAGTCGGAGCCGAAGGACTCCAGCATCTGGGCGGACCAGGGCGAGGCGATCAGCGCACCGCCGCCGAAGCCCATGATCGCGATGCCGGTGGCCATGCCGGGCCGGTCCGGGAACCATTTGATCAGGGTCGAGACGGGCGAGATGTAGCCGATGCCGAGGCCTATGCCGCCGACGAAGCCGTAGCCGAAGACGATCAGCCAGTACTGCTCGGTGGCCGCGCCGAGGGAGGCGAGCAGGAAGCCGGAGGAGAAGCAGATCAGTGCGACGGTCATCGCCCAGCGCGGCCCGTTGCGCTCGACGAGGGTGCCGCCGAACGCGGCGGACAGGCCCAGCATGACGATGCCGAGCTGGAACGGCAGGGCGCTCTGAGTGCCGCTGAGGCCGAGGGCGGATTCGAGCGGCGGCTTGAACACGCTCCAGGCGTAGGCCTGTCCGATGGAGAGATGTACGGAGAGTGCGGCCGGGGGGACGAGCCAGCGGCTCCAGCCCGGAGGTGCGACGGGGGGACTCATGATCCCGGACGGTAGGGAGTGGCAGGGGGAGTTGAGAAGGCGGCACGTCGACCGTGTGCGATGAACGGTATCCACCGCGCGCCGAACGGTCGTTACCCCGCCCGTCCCCACCTTCGCGTACCGGCCACCTTCATGTCCGAGTAATGCCTTGCCCGGTCGTTGCGCGAAGTCTTGTCGACCCAAGTTCCATACTGTAGACAATATTTCGTCGACAACGTTCCAACAGAGCGTCATCTCCGCGGTATCCCTCGACCGAACGGAGCTCCCTCACCATGAAAGTCGCAGTTCTCGGCGCCGGTGCGATCGGTGCCTATGTCGGCGCCGCGCTCCACCGCGCCGGCGCGGACACGCATCTAGTCGCCCGTGGACCGCATCTCGCGGCCATGAGGCGGGACGGGGTGCGCGTGCTCAGCTCGCGCGGGGACTTCACCGCCCGCGCCCACGCCACCGACGACCCGGCCGAGATCGGCCCGGTCGACTTCGTGTTCCTCGGCCTCAAGGCCAACTCGTACGCGGCGTGCGGGCCGCTGATCGAGCCCCTGCTGCACGACACCACGGCGGTGATCGCCGCCCAGAACGGCATCCCCTGGTGGTACTTCCACCGGCACGGCGGCCCGCACGACGGCCACCGTGTCGAGAGCGTGGACCCCGGCGGCGCGGTCAGTGCGGTGCTCGCGCCCGAACGGGCCATCGGCTGTGTGGTCTACGCGGCCACCGAACTCGAACGACCGGGCGTCGTACGGCATCTGGAAGGCACCCGCTTCTCCATCGGCGAGCCCGACCGGAGGGTCTCGGCGCGCTGTCGGGCGTTCGGTGAGGCCATGGTCGCGGGCGGTCTGAAGTGCCCGGTGGAGCCCGACATCCGGAGCGACGTCTGGATCAAACTGCTCGGCAACATCTCGTTCAACCCGATCAGCGCCCTGGCCCGCGCGACCATGCGGCAGATGTGTCTGCACGGCGGCACCCGCAAGGTCATCGAGACGATGATGGCCGAGACGCTGGCCGTCGCCGAGGCCCTCGGCTGCGAGGTCGGGGTCTCCATCGAACGGCGGATGGCCGGCGCGGAACGCGTCGGCGACCACCGCACCTCCACGCTCCAGGACCTGGAGCGCGGCAAACCGCTGGAACTCGACGTCCTGCTTGCCGCCGTCGTCGAACTGGCGGACATCACGGGCGTCGAGGTGCCCACACTCCGCACCGTCCACGCCATCTCGGACCTGCTCGCGTTGAGGAGCGCCGCGTGAAGAACCGCCAGGACCGGCAGAATCGGCAGAATCGGCAGAATCGGCAGAATCGGCAGCCGAAGACCTACACCCGGCTCACCCATCCCCTCGTCCGCGACTCCCGCGACGAGCCCTTCCGGCAGGCGAGTTGGGAGGAGGCCCTGGACCGGGCCGCCCGCGGCATCGAGCTGGGCCGCGGCGCGTTCGGCCTGTTCTCCTGCGCCCGCGCCACCAACGAGATGAACTACGTGGCGCAGAAGTTCGCTCGCGTGGTCATGGGCACCAACAACGTCGACTCCTGCAACCGCACCTGTCACGCGCCGAGCGTGGCCGGCCTGTCGGCCGCGTTCGGATCCGGCGGCGGCACGTCGTCCTACGAGGAGATCGAGCACACCGACGTCATCGTGATGTGGGGCTCCAACGCCCGCTTCGCGCACCCGATCTTCTTCCAGCACGTGCTGAAGGGCATCCGGGGCGGTGCCCGGATGTACGCGGTCGACCCGAGGCGCACGTCCACCGCCGAGTGGGCGGAGAGCTGGCTGGGGCTGAACGTCGGCACCGACATCCCGATGGCCCACGCGATCGGCCGCGAGATCATCCACGCGGGCCTCGCCAACGAGGCGTTCATCGAGCGGGCCACCACCGGCTTCGCGGAGTACCGGGCGCTCGTCGAGCCCTGGACGCTCTCCCTCGCGGAGAAAGTGACGGGCGTACCGGCCGCCGCCATAAGGGAGTTGGCGCACGCGTACGCCCGCGCCGAGCGGGCCCAGCTGTGCTGGACGCTCGGCATCACCGAGCACCACAACGGCACCGACAACGTCCGCGCGCTGATCAACCTCTCCCTGCTGACCGGGCACGTGGGCCGCTACGCCTCCGGGTTGCAGCCGCTGCGCGGCCAGAACAACGTGCAGGGCGGCGGCGACATGGGCGCCATCCCCAACCGGCTGCCCGGCTTCCAGGACATCCTCGACCCCGAGTCCCGGCTGAAGTTCGAGTCGGCGTGGGACACCGTCATCCAGCCGCACTACGGGCTGAACCTGACGGAGATGTTCGAGGCCATGGAGGAGGGCTTCCTGAAGGCGGTGTACTGCATCGGGGAGAACCCGGCGCAGTCCGAGGCCGACAGCGAGCAGGCCGTCCGCCGCATGCGGGAGCTGGACTTCCTCGTCGTCCAGGACATCTTCCTCACGAAGACGGCCGAGCTGGCCGATGTCGTGCTGCCCGCGACCGCCGGGTGGGCGGAGACGGACGGCACGACCACCAACAGCGAACGCCGGGTCCAGCGGGTGCGCCGGGCGGTCACCCCGCCCGGGGAGGCCCGCGAGGACATCGACATCCTCTGCGACCTGGCCACACGGCTCGGGCACGAGTGGAAGTACGCCGACGCCGAGGCCGTCTGGAACGAGCTGCGGTCGGTGTCGCCGGACCACTACGGCATGACGTACGAGCGGCTGGAGGAGCACCAGGGCATCCAGTGGCCCTGCCCGGACACCGACGGCGTCGAACCGAGCTATCTGCACGGGCGGTTGTGGGATCCCGATCCGGCGAAACGGGGCAGGCTCGCGCCGTTCGGGATCGTGCGGCACGATCCGCCCGTGGACCTGACGGACGATCAGTTCCCTATCCGGCTCACCACCGGGCGGCGGCTCGACTCGTACAACACCGGTGTACAGAGCGGAGGTTACGCCTCCCCGCTGCGGCGCGGGGAGTACATCGAGCTGTGCCCGGAGGACGCGGAGCGCTACGGGGTCGTGGTGGGCGAGGAGGTCCAGGTCTCCTCGCGGCGCGGGTCGGTGACGGCGCCGGTGTGGATCGACATCGGGCTGCGGCCGGGCCTCGCCTTCATGACCATGCACTTTCCCGACGAGGTGGACACCAACCAGCTGACGATCGAGGCCAACTGCCCGATCGCGGGGACGGCGGAGTTCAAGGCGTCGGCGATCCGGATCGAGAAGCTGCCCGTCGCGACCATCGTGAGGTGACACAGAGTGGACCTGCACTTCGGTGACAGCAAACCGACGGACGAGGAGAAGGCGGCGGTCGACGCGCTGCTCGGGCCGCCGGAGTCCTCCTGGGAGGGCGCGGCCCGCGATGAGATGCGAGCCGCCGATCTGCGGTGGGCGCGCGGCGGCCGGGAGGCCCGGGAGCGCCGTGACCTGCTGTTGCCGGGGCTGCACGCCCTCAACGACCGGATCGGCTGGATCAGCGACGGCGCGCTGGACTACCTCTGCCGACGGCTGACCGTGCCGCCGGCGGAGGCGTACGGCGTGGCCACCTTCTACGCCATGTTCTCGGTCGAGCCGCGCCCCGCGACCGTGCTGCACGTCTGCACGGACCTGGCCTGCGCCGCCGCCGGGGCGGCCGACCTGTGCGGCGGGGTCGAGGCCCGCCTCGGCCTCGGCAGCGGGGTCAGCGTGCAGCGCGGCCCGTGCCTCGGGCTGTGCGAGCGGGCACCGGCCGCCCTCGCGATCAGGGCCGGGGACCCGGTGCGTACGGCGGTGGCGGCGCCCGCGACCGTGGAGAGGGCCGTCCTCGCGGCGAGCGCGCCCGACTCGGCGGAGGAGGAGCCGGCGGCGGCCATGGCGGTGCCCCAGGCCGGGGACCCCTCGCTGACCCTGCTGGGCCGGGTCGGCGTCGTCGACCCGGCCTCGCTCGACGACTACCGGGCCCACGGCGGCTACACCGCACTGCGCCGGGCCTTCGAGCTCGGGCCCGCCGGCGTCATCCGCGAGGTCACCGACTCGGGCCTGGTCGGGCGGGGCGGCGCCGCCTTCCCCACCGGCCGGAAATGGCAGGCCACGGCCTCCCAGCCGGACCACCCGCACTACCTCGTCTGCAACGCGGACGAATCCGAGCCGGGCACCTTCAAGGACCGCGTGCTCATGGAGGGCGACCCGTTCTCCCTGGTCGAGGCGATGACGATCGCGGCGTACGCGACCGGAGCGCACCAGGGCTACCTGTATCTGCGCGGCGAGTACCCTCGGGCCCTGCGCCGCCTGGAGCACGCCATCGCCCAGGCCCGCGCCCGGGGACTGCTCGGCGACGACGTCCTCGGGCAGGGCTATGCCTTCGACATCGAGATCCGCAGGGGCGCCGGCGCCTACATCTGCGGCGAGGAGACGGCCCTGTTCAACTCCATCGAGGGGTACCGGGGCGAGCCGCGCTCCAAGCCGCCGTTCCCGGTGGAGAAGGGCCTGTTCGGCAAGCCGACGGTGGAGAACAACGTCGAGACGCTGGTCAACGTCCTGCCGATCCTGACGATGGGTGCGCCGGCGTACGCGGCGATCGGCACCGCCCGCTCCACCGGGCCCAAGCTGTTCTGCGTCTCCGGCAGCGTCGACCGTCCCGGCATCTACGAACTGCCCTTCGGGGCGACCCTCGGCGAGCTGCTGACGCTCGCGGGGGTACGGGACCACCTCCGGGCCGTCCTCCTCGGCGGCGCCGCCGGTGGTTTCGTACGCCCCGACGAGCTGGACATCCCGCTCACCTTCGAGGGGACGCGGGAGGCGGGCACCACGCTCGGCTCGGGTGTCGTGATGGCCTTCGACGACACGGTCCCGCTGCCCCGGCTGCTGCTGCGGATCGCGGAGTTCTTCCGCGACGAGTCCTGCGGGCAGTGCGTGCCGTGCCGGGTCGGCACCGTACGGCAGGAGGAGGCGCTGCACCGGATCGCCGAGCGGACCGGGGCGGCGGCGGCCGGGGACATCGCCCTGCTCAGGGAGGTCGGCCGCGCCATGCGGGACGCCTCCATCTGCGGTCTCGGGCAGACCGCGTGGAACGCCGTGGAATCCGCGATCGACCGTCTGGGGGCGTACGAATGACCGTGATCCCGCTGGGAGTGCCGCGCCGTCTGCTGGAGTTCACCCTCGACGGTGAGCCGGTGCGGGCGCCCGAGGGCTCGACGATCCTGGACGCCTGCCGGGCCGCCGGCAAGGACGTGCCCACCCTGTGCGAGGGCGACACCCTCACCCCGAAGAACGCCTGCCGGGTCTGTGTCGTCGAGGTCGAGGGCGCCAGGACCCTCGTCCCGGCGTGCTCCCGCAACGCCGAGCCCGGGATGGAGGTACGGACGGACACCGAGCGCGCCCGGCACAGCCGCAAGGTCGTCCTCGAACTCCTCGCGTCGTCGGTCGACCTCTCGACGACCCCGAAGGTCGCGGCATGGATCAAGGAGTACGCGGCGAAACCGGACCGCTTCGGCCCGGACGCGGCCCGGCTGAACGAGGAGCCGAAGGTCGACAACGAGCTCTACGTGCGGGACTACGACAAATGCATCCTGTGTTACAAGTGCGTGGACGCCTGTGGGGAGCAGTGGCAGAACACGTTCGCGATCTCCGTCGCGGGCCGGGGCTTCGACGCCCGGATCGCCGTGGAGCACGACGCCCCGCTCACCGACTCGGCCTGTGTGTACTGCGGCAACTGCATCGAGGTGTGCCCGACGGGCGCGCTGTCCTTCAAGTCGGAGTTCGACATGCGGGCGGCGGGCACCTGGGACGAGGCGGCGCAGACCGAGACGACCACGGTGTGCGCGTACTGCGGTGTGGGCTGCAACCTCACACTCCATGTGCAGGACAATGAGATCGTGAAGGTCACCTCGCCGCACGACAACCCGGTGACCCACGGCAACCTCTGCATCAAGGGCCGTTTCGGCTACCAGCACGTACAGAACCGGGACTGAGACACGACATGGGACGAGTCACGGAACGACGCAAGGTGATCCGCATCCGGGACGGCGCGGTCTCCACCCGCCCGGACACGCTCGTCGCCGAGGAACCGATGGAGATCCGGCTGAACGGCAAGCCGCTCGCGATCACCATGCGCACCCCGGGCGACGACTTCGCCCTGGCGGCGGGGTTCCTGGTCAGCGAAGGGGTGCTCGCCGAGCGGTCGGACCTCCAGAACATCGTCTACTGCGCGGGCGCGACGGGTGGGGGCACCTCCCGCTCGAGCGAAGCCGAGAGTGGGGGAGGCTCGAACACGTACAACGTGGTGGACGTGAGAACCGCGCCCGGGGTCGCCGTCCCCGACATCACCCTCGAACGCAACGTCTACACGACCTCGTCCTGCGGGCTGTGCGGCAAGGCGTCCCTGGACGCCGTCCGGACGACGGCCCGGTGGGCCGTCGACGACACCCACGGGGGTGACGCTCCCCCGGTCCGGCTCGACCCCGACCTCCTCGCGGGCCTCCCCGACCGGCTCCGCGCGGCGCAGCGGGTCTTCGACCGGACCGGGGGTCTGCACGCGGCGGCCCTGTTCAGCGAGGACGGCGAACTGCTCGACGTACGGGAGGACGTGGGCCGGCACAACGCCGTCGACAAGCTGGTGGGCCGCGCCCTGCAGAACGGCGACCTGCCCCTGTCCCGGGCGGTGCTGCTGGTGTCCGGGCGGGCCTCGTTCGAGCTGGCGCAGAAGGCGGTGATGGCGGGGATCCCGGTGCTGGCGGCGGTGTCGGCGCCGTCGTCCCTCGCGGTGGACCTGGCGGCGGAGACCGGGTTGACCCTGGTGGGCTTCCTGCGGGGCGCCTCCATGAACGTGTACGCGGGCGAGCACCGTATCGCTCTGCGGGCCGCGGCCGGGGTCGACCAGAGCGGCTGAGCGGTGCCTCCGCGACACGGCGGCGGGGCCCCTTGCGGCGGGGAGCGCCCCCTGCGCCGCCGGGGGCTCCGCCTTTGCCCCCG
Source organism: Streptomyces caniscabiei (assembly GCF_014930365.1). GTDB lineage: Bacteria > Actinomycetota > Actinomycetes > Streptomycetales > Streptomycetaceae > Streptomyces > Streptomyces caniscabiei. Next base: position 707,578 of record NZ_JABXWI010000002.1, read on the forward strand.
TGTACGCGCCGTGGGGCTATCGGTTTCGTCGCCGGGTGCGGGTGGGTGGGGCTTCTCGCGCAGTTCCCCGCGCCCCTGAAAAGCAGGGGCTGCGCCCCGTGCTTTTCAGCCCCGTGGCCCCGTCGCCTTCCAGGCCCGCGAGGCCGCGGTCTTTCAGGCCCGCAGGGCCGTGGTTCTTCAGGCCCGCAGGGCCGTGGTTCTTCAGACCCGCAGGGCCGTGGTTCTTCAGACCCGCAGGGCCGTCGCCTTTCAGGCCCGCGGGGCCTGATGCTTTTAGGGGCGCGGGGAACTGCGCGAGAAGCCCCACCGGGCCCGCGCCCGCCGACGCAACCGCACCCCCACCCCCTGACGCGAGACAACGCCCACCCACCCGCACGGTTCTTGTGAGGTCCCTGAACAGCCGTATCGAGCAGGACGCCGCGCGACGGGGCGAGATCCCGCTCCTGCCCATGGACCGGGTGGACACGGCCCACTAACGTCCCTCCCGTGCCCGACGACGCGGGAGCGCGACAGCGGACGGGGGCCGGACCGGTCCTGATCCTGGCCCTGGTCCTGGCCCTCGCCGCCGTGCTGCTCACCGCCCTCCCGGACGACGACCGGGAGGGCGGCGTCGCCTGCACGGCCCGGACGGTCCGGGACTGGGCCCCGGAAACCTCCCTGACCGGCGAGTTCACCCGCTACGGCGACGACGCGACCCGCACCGACGACTGGACCGGCGGCGACGGCACCCACTCGGTGGCGCTCCCGGACGGCCGGGTGCTGTGGCTGTTCTCCGACACCTATCTGGGCCAAGTGCACCCGCCGCCCAACCCGGCGGGCGAGTCCGTCACCTGGCGGGACGTCTCGACGCCCCTGGTGCGCAACTCGGCCGTGGTGATGTCCCCCTCTGGCCGGCTGGAGTCGACGCTCCCGGCGCCCGTCTTCCCGGACCCGGCCCCGCAGCGGTGGCGCTGGCCGGTGGCCGCCAGGGTCGAGCCCCGCTCCCCCGGCTCGGACGAGAAGGTCGTACGGGTGCTGTTGTGGACCCGTACGGCGGGCCGGTCGCCGTGGATCTACGGGGTGCCCACCGCGACCGAGGTCGCCACCCTGTCGCTGCCCGGTCTGCGGCTGGAGGGGATCACGACGGTGCTGGACCAGGCGGAGGTCGCCGATCCGGCGCGGCGGGTGCTGTTCGGGACGACGGCCGTGGACGTGGGCGAGTGGACGTACGTCTTCGGCGGCACCGACGCCCAGGCCGCCTCCCGGCCGTCCTCCCACGCCTACGTGGCGCGGGTGCCGCGCGGCCGGCTCGGGGAGCCGGGGGCGTGGGAGTACTGGGACGGGAAACGGTGGGCGGTGCGAGGGCGGCCGGCGGCGGTGCTCGGGAACGGGGAAGACAAGGGGGTGGGCAGCGCCTTCACCGTCGTCCGGGACGGGCGCACCTATGTGCTGCTCACGATGGCCGCCGGGACGGCGGGGCTCACGACCGTGACGGCGTACTGGGCGTGCTCCCCCGCCGGGCCCTGGCACGGGCCCACCGAGGGGTTCGACGCCCCGCTGCCGCGGAGCGGTGTCGCGGCGTACAACCCGCAGGCGCACCGGGCGGTCGGCGACGGGCGGCTGGTGCTCAGCTACGACGTCAACTGGCTGGACGCCGACGCGGCGGCGGCGCAGCTGAACATCACCCGGAACGCGTCCCTGTACCGACCGCGGTTCGTATCGCTTCGTCTTGCTGCTCCGTGACCGCCGGCTCCTCCACCGGGTCGTGGGCGCGGCGCTTGGCGATGACCGCGCAGACCATGAGCTGCATCTGGTGGAAGAGCATCAGCGGCAGGACGGCGAGGGAGGCCTCGGGGCCGAACAGGACGCTCGCCATGGGCAGTCCGGAGGCGAGGGACTTCTTGGAGCCGGCGAACTGGATGGCGATCCGGTCCGCGCGGTCGAAGCGCAGGGCCTTGGCCCCGTACCAGGTGAGCAGCAGCATCACGGCCAGCAGGGCCGCCTCGACCACGAGGAGTCCGGCGAGGCGCAGCGGGCTGACCTGGCTCCAGATGCCGCGCACCATGCCCTCGCTGAAGGCGACGTAGACGACGAGGAGGATGGAGCCCCGGTCGACGAGGCCGAGGATCCGCTTGTGCCGGGTGACGAAGCCGCCGATCCAGCGGCGCGCGAGCTGTCCCGCGACGAACGGCACCAGCAGCTGGAGCACGATCTTCACCAGCGAGTCGGCGGAGAAGCCGCCCGCGCTGCCGCCCAGCAGGCTCGCCGCGAGCAGCGGGGTGATCACGATGCCCGCGAGGGAGGAGAAGGAGCCCGCGCAGATCGCGGCGGGCACATTGCCCCGGGCCATCGAGGTGAAGGCGATGGAGGACTGGATCGTCGACGGAACGAGGGTGAGGAAGAGCAGTCCGGTGGCGAGGGAGGGGCTCAGGATCACCGGTTCGAGGCCGCGGGCCGCGAGGCCCAGCAGGGGGAAGACGACGAACGTGCAGGCGAGGACGGTGAGGTGGAGCCGCCAGTGCTTGAAGCCGTCGACGGCCTCGCGGGTGGAGAGCCGGGCGCCGTAGAGGAAGAAGAGGAAGGCGATCGCGGCCGTGGACGCCCCCGAGGCGACCTCGGCGGCCGTACCCCGCGCGGGGACGAGGGCGGCTACGCCCACCGTCCCGAGCAACAGCAGGATGTACGGGTCGATCGGCATCCAGCTCGGCCACTTCAGGCGTTTCACGGTGCTCCACGTACTTTCGATGAGGGTGCGTCAGGGCCGGAAGGCCCCTCTCCATCGTCCTCGCCCGGCCCTTGATCGGGAATCCTTCATACCGCTCTGACTGTCATCACGTCGTGCGATGAGCGAGTAGGGTGGCGATCGTGTACGACCCCTCCCAGCTGCGTACCTTCCTGGCCGTGGCGCAGACACTGAGCTTCACCCAGGCCGCCCGGCGGCTGGGGCTGCGGCAGTCCACGGTCAGCCAGCACGTGCGCCGACTGGAGGACGCGACCGGGCGGCAGCTGTTCTCCCGGGACACGCACTCCGTGGAGCTGACGGAGGACGGCGAGGCGATGCTCGGCTTCGCCCGGCGGCTGCTGGAGGTGCACGAGCAGGCGACGGCGTTCTTCACCGGGACCCGGCTGCGCGGACGGCTGCGGTTCGGCGCCTCGGAGGACTTCGTGCTGACCCGGCTCCCGGAGATCCTGGAGGCCTTCCGGCACGACCATCCCGAGGTGGACCTGGAGCTGACGGTCGAGCTGTCGGGCACGCTGCACGAGCGGCTGGCGGCGGGCAAGCTCGATCTGGTGCTGGCCAAGCGCCGCCCGGAGGACCCCCGCGGCGAGCCCGTCTGGACGGACCGCCTGGTGTGGATCGGCGCGGAGCGGCTCCGTCTCGACGCCGACCGCCCCGTCCCGCTGATCGTCTATCCGCCGCCGGGCATCACCCGCGCCCTGGCCCTGGAGGCGCTGGAGCGCGAGGGCCGCGCCTGGCGGGTCGCCTGCACCAGCGGCAGCCTCAACGGTCTCATCGCCGCCGCCCGCGCGGGCCTCGGCGTGATGGCGCATTCCCGTCGCCTGGTGCCTCCCGGTCTGGTCCGGGTCCCGGAGCGGGCCGGGCTGCCGGAACTCGGCGAGGTCGACTTCGTCCTCGTGCACGGCCGGCGTCCGGGTGCGGCGACGAGCGCGGCGGACGCCCTCGCGGCGGCCATCCTCGCCGGCGGCGACCGGCTCCACGGCCGCGCGCGGGCGGTGTGACGTTCCCAGGAGACGTGAACGAGGCTCACGTTTCCCCAGGCCAGACCGTGTCCACGAGGACGCGGACGGTGACCGGGGCGTGCGGGTTCGGTGGAGATTGCGGTCCCGAAACTTACTGACGCGTCAGGAATTATGCCGGAGACCTCCGCATCTGCGCGTGTTTTCCGGCGCGACCCCCTGCCGCACCTCCCAATGCGCCCCCTCCACAACCCTCCCGCCCGATCTCCCGGTGAGGTAGCTTTCACGCGCTGTGCGGAGCGCCACGAGGAGCGGGTTTGCGCGAGTTCACCAACCCCCCGTTGGCGTCGGCGCCGCCGGTGGGCGGTCTGGCCGACGTCGTCTTCGAGTACGCCCAGGAGGACCCGACGTACATCGCGCTCGGCCGCAAGGACGAGCGGGGCGAGTGGCGCGACGTGACCTCCGCCGAGTTCCGTGACGAGGTCCTCGCGCTGGCGAAGGGCCTGCTGGCCCAGGGCATCCGCTTCGGCGACCGGGTCGCCATCATGTGCCGTACGCGCTACGAGTGGACCCTCTTCGACTACGCGCTGTGGACCGTCGGCGCCCAGGTCGTCCCCGTCTACCCGACCTCCTCCGCCGAGCAGGTCTTCTGGATGCTCTACGACTCCCAGTGCACCGCGGCCATGGTCGAGCACGAGGACCACGCGATGACCATCGCCACGGTCATCGACCGGCTCCCGCAGCTGCGCAGGCTCTGGCAGCTGGACGTGGGCGCGGTGGAGGAGCTGTACGAGTCGGGGGCGCACCTCGACGACGAGGTGGTGCACCGGCACCGCCGCGCGGTGACCCCCGAGTCGATCGCGACGATCATCTACACCTCCGGCACGACGGGGCGCCCCAAGGGCTGTGTCATCTCGCACGCCAACTTCATGGTCGAGGCGGACACGGTCATCGAACGCTGGGCGCCGCTGTTCAAGTCCCGCAAGGGCGACGAGGCGGCGACGCTGCTGTTCCTGCCGCTCGCGCACGTCTTCGGACGGATGGTGCAGGTCGCGGGCATCCGCGGGAAGGTCAAGTTCGGCCATCAGCCGCAGCTCAACGCGGCCGTCCTGCTGCCCGACCTCGCGGCCTTCCGGCCGACGTTCTTCCTCGCGGTGCCGTACATCTTCGAGAAGGTCTTCAACGCGAGCCGGCGCAAGGCCGAACGCGAGGGCAGGGCCGGGCCGTTCGAGAAGGCCGTCGAGGTCGCCGTGAAGTACGCGGACGCGATGGAGGCGCGGGCCTGGGGCATCGGTCCGGGCCCGTCGGCGGGGCTGCGGATGCAGCACCAGTTCTTCGACAAGGTCGTCTACGGCAAGATCCGGGAGGCCATGGGCGGCCGGATCAAGTACGCGATGTCCGGCGGCTCGGCGATGGACCGCCGGCTCGGCCTGTTCTTCGCGGGCGCGGGCGTCCACATCTTCGAGGGGTACGGACTGACGGAGTGCACGGCGGCCGCGACCGCCAACCCGCCGGAGCGCACCCGGTACGGCACTGTCGGCCAGGCCATCCCCGGCATGACCGTGCACATCGCGGACGACGGCGAGATCTGGCTGCGCGGCCCCAATGTCTTCCAGGGCTACCTCAACAACCAGAAGGCCACCGACGAGACCCTGCACGACGGCTGGCTCGCCACCGGGGACCTGGGCTCCCTCGACGAGGACGGCTATCTCACCATCACCGGGCGCAAGAAGGAGATCCTGGTGACCTCGGGCGGCAAGAGCGTCTCGCCCGCGATCCTGGAGGAGCGGGTGCGCGACCATCCGCTGGTCGCCCAGTGCATCGTCGTGGGCAACGACCGCCCGTACATCGCCGCCCTGGTCACCCTGGACGGGGAGGCCGTCGAGCACTGGCTGCAGATGCACAACAAGGCGAAGCTGTCGGCGGCCGAGCTGGTGCGCGATCCGGAGCTGGAGACCGAGGTGCGGCGGGCGGTGGTCGCCGCCAACACCCTGGTCTCACAGGCCGAGTCGATCCGCACGTTCCGGATCCTCGCCCATCAGTTCACCGAGGAGCACGGCCTGCTGACGCCGTCGCTGAAGCTGAAGCGGAAGGCGATCGAGAAGGCGTACGCCACCGAGGTCGAGGCACTGTACCGGGCGTGAGCCCGCTCAACCGCCAGGTCGGTCAGACCAGTTGGTAGCCCCGCATGTTCCGCAGCAGCAGATGGCAGTTCTGCAGGGAACCCGACGTGTCGCCCAGCGAGCGGTAGATGCCCCACTTGGGGCGCAGCCGGTCCGCGAGGAAGGTGTCGACGCCGGTGCGCGAGACGTCGATGAGCGTGGTCGAGCCCTTCTTGAGGATCCAGCGCACCGAACCGGCCGAGCCGTTGCCGACCTTGACCTGGAAGTCGACGTCGACCCAGGAGTTGTGCAGGGGCGCCAGATCGGTGCGGCCGACGAGGATGTCGTCGATCGGCAGCTTCAGTTCGATGGTCTGGGCGCCGTTCACCCGGCGCAGTGACTGCACGACCAGGGGCGAGGTGCCGGCTCCCGGCTGCTTCATCTGCATGATGTGCGTGAAGCTGGTGGTGGCCTTCAGCGAGGTCGGGATGTACATCTGGTAGGTGACGCGCCAGGTCTGCCCCTCGGTCCAGCGCAGGAAGCCGCTGCCGGTCCGCAGCCCGGTGACCTCGTGGCGCTGGCGGTCGGTGGAGGTGTCCCGGTCGACGGTGTGCATGTCGAACCGCCAGGTGTCGCCGGTCGCGCGGATGTGCGGCGCGGCGGAGGTGTGGGAGTCGGCGCGGTCGTCCTCGAGGGTCTCGAAGGCGCGCAGTCCGTCGGCGCTCGCCGAGGGGGACCACTTCAACTGCCAGGTGGCGGCGTGCGCGGCGGGGGCCGGCAGTCCGACGGCGGCCGCCGCGGCGCCGCCGAGCGCGGCACCGAGGACGTTCCTTCGGGTGGGGGTCATGAGCCATCCATTCACGTATGTGATTACCATTCACCGACGTGCGCTACAGCTACGACAGGTTCCTCGCGTGACCGTGTCCGGTCAATGGTCCAGACCGATACGCTGGAACCACCGGATCCATTTCCGGCCAATCTGCGATTCGGGGTGCGAGCGAGCCGCTCAGGAATGCATCGCACGCCGTGATCGTTGACGATGGGAAGTACCACCCGACGACTTAAAGGATCGAGAGCTCGTGAGCAGCAAGGTCCCCCCGATCATCCTGAACAACGGCGTCGAGATGCCCCAGCTGGGCTTCGGCGTGTGGCAGGTGCCGGACGACGAGGCCGAGCAGGCGGTCACCACCGCGCTGGAGGCCGGCTACCGGAGCATCGACACCGCCGCGATCTACGGAAACGAGAAGGGCACCGGCAAGGCGCTCGCCAAGGCCGGCGTCGCCCGCAAGGACCTCTTCGTCACCACCAAGCTCTGGAACAGCGACCAGGGCTACGACTCCACCCTGCGCGCCTTCGACGAGTCCCTGGACAAGCTCGGCCTCGAGTACGTGGATCTGTATCTGATCCACTGGCCGCTGCCGGCCCGGGGCACCTTCGTCGACACCTTCAAGGCGTTCGAGAAGCTCTACGCCGACGGCCGCGCGAAGGCGATCGGTGTCTCCAACTTCCTTCCGGAGCACCTGGAGACGCTGATCGAGGCCACCAACGTCATCCCGGCCGTCAACCAGATCGAGCTGCACCCGCACCTCCAGCAGCTCGCCGCCCGGGAGTACCACGCGGAGCAGGGCATCGCCACCGAGGCCTGGTCGCCGCTCGGCCAGGGCAAGGGGCTCCTGGAGGTCCCGGCGATCATCGCGATCGCGCAGAAGCACGGCCGCACCCCCGCCCAGGTGGTGCTGCGCTGGCACCTCCAGCTGGGCAACGTGGTCATCCCCAAGTCCGTGACCCCGTCCCGCATCAAGGAGAACATCGAGGTCTTCGACTTCTCCCTGGACACCGAGGACATCGCCGCGATCAGCGCGCTGAACGAGGACCGCCGTATCGGCCCGGACCCGGCCACGTTCAACCAGGCCTGAGGCAGGCCACGAGACCGCCGTCGGAAGCCGTTCGACGGCGGTCTCGTCGCGCTCAGACCGGCTGCCCGATCGGCCGTACGACCACGGTGTTGATGTCGACCCCGACCGGCTGGCGGATCGCCCAGACCACGGAGTCGGCGATCTGGTCGGCGGTCAGCAGGTGCCCGGGCGGCAGGCTGCCGTAGCTGTCCCAGAACGGGGTCTCCACCCGGCCGGGCGCGATCAGCGTGACCCCCACCCCCCACTCGGTGACCTGCCGCCGTGTGTTCTCGGCGAGCCCGGTGACCGCCCACTTGGTGGCCCCGTAGATGTTGCCGGGCCCGTGGATGAACCCGGCGACGCTGCCGACCAGCATGATCCGGCCCCGGGTCTCCTTGAGGGCGTCGATGGACGCCCGGATCAGCAGGGCGGGTCCGAGCACATTGGTCAGCACCATCTCCGGCCAGCCGGCCGGATCGCCCTCGGCGACGGTGTCGTGAGTGCCGAAGCCGGCGTTGGCGAGGACGGTGTCGATCCGCCCGAACTCCTTCAGCGTGGCGTCCACCGCCGCCTGTACGTCCGCGTACTCGGCCGCGTGCCCCGGCAGGGTCAACAGCCCCTTGGGATCGCCGAGTTCGGCCGCGAACGCCCGCAGCCGCTCGGCGTCGCGGCCGGTGACGGCCACCCGGTGGCCGAGGTCGTGAAGCTGCCGGGCGACGGCGGCCCCGATACCGCTGGATCCGCCGGTGATGAGTGCCACTGGTGCGTCGGTCATGGAAATCCCCCTGTGGTTCCGGTCGGCCGGAGGGGCTCCGGCCGACATGCGGAGTCCACCACTTGAAGCGCTCTCGAAGTCAAGCGCCGCCGTGTCGGGGGGACTTCGCCGGACGGCCCGGCTCGTCAGCGCCGGGCGACGTGCACCGTCTGGGCCGCGAGGACGAACAGGTCCGTGCGGTGGTGCAGGCTCGCCTTGTCGTCGGGGTCGAGGAGGCGGTCCACCGTCGCGAGGTCGGCGGCGTCGAGGAAGTCCGCGAGCGTGCCCCGGGCGCGCTGGAACTGGCCCACGGCGTACGTGCGGGCGGCGTCGGAGACCGGGGCCGGGAGGTCCAGCAGGAAGGTGCGGGACGTGGCGTCACGCAGGCCCACAGCGGTGAGGAGCCCCGGCCAGTCCTCGGTCTCCGGGACGCTGCCGGGCACCGAGGTCCGCATCCTCTCGGTGAACCACCGGTCCTCCGCGGCGTCGATCCGGGACTGCAGCCCGGGGCGGCCGATGCCGAGGTCACGTGGCAGGAACCGGCTGGGCAGCCCGCCCTCCACGATGGCCAACGTGCCGCCGGGCGCCAGGCGTTCGGCGAAGGCGGCGAGGGCGGCGCGCTGGTCGCCGAGGTGGTGCAGGCTGCGGCTGGCCCACATCAGGTCGGCCGGGTAGTCCAAGTCGCTCAGCCCGTCCGGCAGTTCGGCCTCCAGGGTGTCGAACCGGTCGGTGAGGCCCAGCTCTTCCGCACGGGCCCGCGCCCGCTCCAGCAGGGGCCCGGAGCCGTCCAGTGCGACGACCCGGGCGCCGCGGAACGTCTCGGCCAGCAGACAGCTCACCACCCCCGGGCCGCTGCCGACGTCGACGACCAGGCCCGGCTCGGGCTGTCGTGCGGCGAGCCACGCGGCGGCCTGCCGGTTCAGGGGCGCGAACAGTTCCGCCTGCCCCTCCAGATGTCCGGCCAGCTCGGCCCAGTCGAGGTCGGTGTGATGGCCGGGGCCGTGACCGGGGCCGTGGCCGTGGTCGGGGCCGTGGCCGTGTCCGTGCTGGTGCGGGTCCTGGCCGTGGTGGTGCTGTCCCATGACGGTGAGCCTCTCTTCCGGGTGCCGTCAGCCTGCTCCGACACACCGGACGACCGCCACTCCTCTTGCGGTATCGGCAAATCGCCTGTGCCGATTCAGCCCGCTCAGCCCTGCTCCGCCGGCCGGTACACACAGACGTTCGCGCCCGTGCCGCTGGTGGTCGTGGAGACCAGTTCCAGGGTGTGTCTGGCGCCGCCACCCGGGAAGATCGTCTTTCCGCCGCCGAGGAGGACCGGCATGACGATGAGGACCAGCTCGTCGACGAGTCCCTCCGCGAGGAGGGTGCGGGCGAGGGTCGCGCTGCCCATGACCAGCAGATCGCCTCCCTCGGCCGCGCGGAGCGCCCGAATCCCCGCGAGCGCCTCCGCCCCCGGGACGAGCACACTGTTGTCCCAGGTGAGGTCGGCTTCGGTGAGCGTCGTGGACACCACGTACTTGCGGATGGAGTTCATCCGGTCGGCGAAGGGATCGCCCGCACGGTCGGGCCACGCGCCGGCCATGGCCTTCCAGGTGCGGCGGCCGTACAGCAGGGCGTCGGCCTTCTCCAGCGCGGCGTCCCAGGCGCCGCCCACGACCTCCGGGTCGAAGAACGGGTGGGTCCAGCCGCCGTGGGCGAACCCGCCCTCGGTGTCCTCGTCGGCACCGCCGGGCGCCTGCACGACACCGTCCAGGCTCATGAACTCGCAGATCACGATGCGCATGGGGTTCTCTTCTCTCGTACCGTCACGGGCTTACGGCGAGGGAGACCGCCGCGCCGCCCGGAACTCATCGCATCCACCCACCTCCCTCATCGTGACGTGGCTCACACGGACGTGCCACCGGTCCGCCAGGGGGTGGGGGAAGCGTGACTGACCCCTGACGGACCGGTTCATGGGAGCGGACTCAGAGCGCGGGGTACGCGTTCTGCATCAGCTGCTGGAACTGGGCGGAGAACCACTGCCCGGAGATCGGCGCGTTCGCCAGGGCGCCGGACATGTTGTTGCCGTTGCGCGGGTTGCCCGTGTACGTCGGGTCGCACATGCGGTCGAAGCCCTTGCCCTCGTCGTTCGGGATGAGGGAGCTGGAACCGTCGGACTCACCCGGCGGCTTCATCCACACGTAGGCGTCGATCCCCGCCTCCGGGGCAGCCTTCGGACGCTCGCCGAGACCGGCTCCGGACTGGTTGCACCAGTTGCCGATGTGGATACGGCGGTCGTATCGGCCACCGTTGACGAAGGTGTCCACGTTGGTCGTGGCGCCGGGACCGCTCGGCCGCGCGCTGCCGCCCCAGCCGTTCCTGGAGGTGTCGATCAGCATGCCGATGTTCGAGTTGAACCCGACCGAGACCAGCTGGTTGCGGAAGGCCTGGGCGAAGGACAGCTCGTCGACGTAGCGGTTCCAGTCGACCCACTTCGACTCACGGACGGAGGTGCCGCCCACGGACGAGTTGATGGTGAAGTTGTTCTCCTTCAGGGCGCTGTAGTTCGCCGTGTTGGTGATGAAGCCGTGGACGTCGTTGACCGTGGCGCCCTCGGCGGTCGCCGCCTCCTTGAACACGGTGGCGGAAGCCCCGAAGTTGTCGTCCCAGCCGATCCAGCCGTGGTGGCCGGCGTCGACGTAGTTGTAGACGTTCGGCACATCACCGAGCTTGTTGAGCGCGTAGCCGACGCCCTTGACGTAGTTGCCGTTGGCCTTCATGACATCGCACTGGGGGGTGGCCGTCGGGCGGCTGCCGGTGTTGGTGACCAGGTTCGGCAGCGAGTCGATCTCGACGGTCGTGACGATCCGCAGGCCCGCGTACTTCGGGTCGGCGAGGATCGCCTTGATCGGGTCGATGTACTGCGTCTTGTACTTGTCGATCTCCGTGGGGCCCAGCTCGCCGTTGGAGGCGAGGGCCGCGCAGTCACGGCCGGGCAGGTTGTAGATCACCAGCTGGATGGCGAGTTCGCCGGAACCCTTCTGCCGCAGCGCCTCGTCGAGGTGGGCGCGCAGACCCATCTTGCCGCCCGTGCCGGCGATGGCGGCGATCCGGTCCAGCCACACACCCGTGGGCTGGCTGGAGATCCGGCTGCCGCCCGGTTCGGCGGCGGCCTTCGCGGACCACTCGGGGTTCACGTACACCTTGGCGCCGGAGTACGGGTTGTCGACCTTCGTGCCCGGCGTGCCCGGACCGGGGTCGGTGCCACCGCCGCCGCCGTCGTCGACGTTGCAGGTCACGCCGTCCAGCGTGAACGTCGTCGGGAGCGCGTTGGTGCCGCTGTAGGAGGCCTGGAAGCCGAAACTGACCGAACCGCCGGTGGCCAGCGTGCCGTTGTAGGTCTCGTTGGCGGCGGTCACCGCCGAACCGCTCTGCGTGATCCGGGAGTTCCAGCCGCTGGTGACCTGCTGGTTGCCCGCGTACGACCACTTCACGGCCCACGAGGACTTCGCCGCGCTGTTGTTGGTGACCGTCACGGCGGCGGTGAAGCCGGTGGACCACTGGTTCTGCACCTTGTAGTCGACCGTGCACGGGATCGCCTGGACGCCGGCGTCGTCGGGCACCGCGGCCACGGCGGTCCCGGCGGCACCGGCGACCAGCGCCATCGCCGCGAGAAGTGCTGTTCTGGTACGGCTCATGAGTGCGGGTTTCCTCTTCCGTAGTGGGGTGTACGAGGAGGAGTCGTCGCGCAGTCGCCGAGGCGAGTAAAAGACCTGAACGCTGGGGGTGCTCGGAGCGTCCCTCGCAGCTCGGACGCACCTGGGACGAGCGCGTCGACTGGTGGAACCGCTCCCACTGGTGCTCGTGAAGGTAGCGCCAAGTGACGGTAAAAGACAGAGGTGTTGCGTTATTGCGCCCGATGAATCTTTTCTGCCTGATCGAATCTTTTCGACTCTTCAAACACCTTGACCCCCTGGGCCCTCCTCCTCAATATGGGAGCGCTCCCACTGGTTCAAGGCTTGTTGTTGCTGCTCCGCCCCCACCTTCGTAAGAGCCGCACGGAAGGAACCAGAGCATGCACCCCAGACGGAGACGCCGTGCCTCGCGGCGCCTGTGGACGGCCGTGGTCGCGGCCCTCACCCTCCCCTTGACGATGCTCGGAACGGGATCGACGCCCGCCAGCGCCGCGGCGGTCGCCTGCAACGTCGACTACAAGACCAACGACTGGGGCTCGGGTTTCACCGCCGAGCTCACCCTCTCCAACCGGGGCACCGAGGCCATCAGCGGCTGGACCCTGACGTACGACTACGCGGGCAACCAGACGCTCACGGGCGGCTGGAGCGGCACCTGGTCGCAGTCCGGCAAGACGGTGACCGCCCGCAACGCCTCCTGGAACGGCACGATCGCCGTCGGGGCCGCGGTGAGCACGGGTGCCCAGTTCACCTACAGCGGCACGAACGCCGCGCCGACCAACTTCGCGATCAACGGCACCGCGTGCGTGGGCGCGCACCAGCCCCCGATCACGGTGCTGACCAGCCCGGCGCCGGGAGCGGTGTACTCGCAGGGCACGGCGGTCCCGATGGCGGCCACCGCCGCAGCCGCGGACAACGCGACGATCACCAAGGTCGAGTTCTACGACGACACCACGCTGCTGGGCACGGACACGACCTCGCCGTACACGTACTCGGCCACGGCCTTGAGCGTGGGCAGTCACTCGCTGGTGGCCAAGGCGTACGACAGCCTGGGCGCGTCGGCGAACTCCACGCCGGTCGGCATCACGGTCGCCTCGGGTCCCGCCGTGGTGGTCTCGCCGACCCAACTGGGCGTCCGCCAGGGCCAGTCGGGCACCTACGACGTGAAACTTTCGACACAGCCGTCCGGCAATGTGACGGTGACGACCGCGCGGGCGTCCGGCAACAACGGACTGTCGGTGACGGGCGGCGGGTCGCTGACCTTCACGCCGTCGAACTGGAGCACGGCCCAGAAGGTGACGATCACCGCGAACGCCTCGGGCACCGGCTCGGCCGTCTTCGACTCGACGGCGACCGGGCACGCCAAGGCCTCGGTGACCGTGACCCAGCTGGCCGCGTCGAGCGAGTACGACGAACGGTTCCTGGAGCTCTACGGCAAGATCACCAACCCGGCGAACGGCTACTTCTCGCCCGAGGGCATCCCGTACCACTCGGTGGAGACGCTGATGGTCGAGGCGCCGGACCACGGGCATGAGACCACCTCGGAGGCGTACAGCTACCTCCTGTGGCTCCAGGCCATGTACGGCAAGGTGACGGGCGACTGGTCCAAGTTCAACGGGGCCTGGGAGATCATGGAGAAGTACATGATCCCGACCAAGCCCGACCAGCCCACCAACTCCTTCTACAACGCCTCCAAGCCGGCGACCTACGCCCCCGAGCACGACACCCCCAATGAGTACCCGGCGCAGCTCAACACCGGTGTCTCGGTCGGCCCGGACCCCATCGCCGCGGAGCTGAAGAGCGCGTACGGCACGGACGACATCTACGGCATGCACTGGCTGCAGGACGTCGACAACGTCTACGGCTACGGCAACTCGCCCGGCAAGTGCGAGGCGGGGCCGACGGACACCGGGCCGTCATACATCAACACCTTCCAGCGCGGACCGCAGGAGTCGGTGTGGGAGACCGTCCCGCAGCCCACCTGCGACCAGTTCAAGTACGGCGGCACGAACGGGTACCTGGACCTGTTCACCGGTGACGCGCAGTACGCCAAGCAGTGGAAGTTCACCAACGCCCCGGACGCCGACGCGCGGGCCGTGCAGGCCGCGTACTGGGCGGACATCTGGGCCAAGGAGCAGGGCAAGGGCGCGGACGTCTCCGCGACCATCGGCAAGGCCGCGAAGATGGGCGACTATCTGCGCTACGCGATGTACGACAAGTACTTCAAGAAGATCGGGAACTGTGTGGGGGCCACGTCCTGCCCGGCCGGCACCGGCAAGGACGCCTCGCACTACCTGATGTCCTGGTACTACGCGTGGGGCGGCGCCACCGACACGGCGGCGGGCTGGGCCTGGCGCATCGGCTCCAGCCACACGCACGGCGGCTACCAGAACCCGCTGGCCGCGTACGCCCTCGCCAACTACGCCCCGTTGAAGCCCAAGTCGACGACCGGGCAGGCGGACTGGGCCAAGTCCCTGGACCGGCAGATCGAGTTCTACCGCTGGCTGCAGTCGAACGAGGGCGGCATCGCGGGCGGCGCCACCAACAGCTGGGCGGGGCGGTACGCCACTCCCCCGGCCGGGACGCCGACCTTCTACGGCATGTTCTACGACGAGAAGCCGGTGTACCACGACCCGCCGTCCAACCAGTGGTTCGGCTTCCAGGCGTGGTCCATGGAGCGGGTCGCCGAGTACTACCAGCAGACCGGCAACGCGGCCGCGAAGACCGTGCTGGACAAGTGGGTCGACTGGGCGCTGTCCAAGACGACGATCAATCCGGACGGCACCTACCGGATTCCGTCGACTCTTCAGTGGTCGGGTGCGCCGAACACCTGGAACGCGTCGAACCCCGGCACCAACGCGGGACTTCATGTCACCGTCGCCGACTACACGGACGACGTGGGTGTGGCCGCCGCGTACGCCAAGACCCTGACGTACTACGCGGACCGCTCCGGTGACGCGGACGCGGCCCGGGTCGCCAAGGCTCTGCTCGACGGCATGTGGGACCACCATCAGGACGGGCTCGGGATCGCGGTCCCGGAGACCCGGGCGGACTACAACCGGTTCGACGACCGGGTGTACGTGCCGAGCGGGTGGACCGGGAAGATGCCGAACGGCGACACGATCAACTCGAACTCGACCTTCACCTCCATCCGGTCGTTCTACGAGGACGACCCGGCCTGGTCGAAGATCGAGGCGTATCTCGCGGGCGGGGCCGCGCCCTCGTTCACGTATCACCGGTTCTGGGCCCAGGCGGACATCGCCCTGGCCATGGGTTCGTACGCGGAGTTGTTGGAGTAGCTCCGCGGTCGTCCGACGGCCGCGGGTGGTCCGTGGCCGGTCGCGCAGTTCCCCGTGCCCCTGGAAGACGGGCGCGGGGGCTGTGCGCGTAGCGCTTCGCACCTTTCCCCCCACTCTTGAAGGAGAGGACCCCCACTGTGCGAAGAACCCGCATCCTCACCACCGTCCTGGCCCTCGCGGCCGGCCTGCTCGCCGGATCCCCACCCGCGCTGGCCGCCGACAAGGCGGAGAAGCCCGTCTCCATCGCCGCCGACACCTACACCTGGAAGAACGCCCGGATCGACGGGGGCGGCTTCGTCCCGGGCATCGTCTTCAACCGCAAGGAGAAGAACCTCGCGTACGCCCGTACCGACATCGGCGGGGCCTACCGCTGGGTGGAGTCGTCGAAGACCTGGACGCCGCTGCTCGACTCCGTCGGGTGGGACGACTGGGGGCACACCGGTGTGGTGAGTCTCGCCTCCGACCCGGTCGATCCGAACAAGGTGTACGTGGCGGCCGGGACGTACACCAACAGCTGGGACCCGGGGAACGGGGCGATCCTGCGGTCGTCGAACCGGGGGGCCAGCTGGCAGAAGGCGAACCTGCCGTTCAAGCTGGGCGGGAACATGCCGGGGCGGGGCATGGGCGAACGGCTGACCGTGGACCCGAACAAGAACAGCGTGCTGTATCTGGGGGCGCCCAGCGGGAAGGGGTTGTGGCGGTCCACGGACTCGGGGGTCACCTGGTCGCAGGTGACCAATTTCCCGAACGTCGGCAACTACGTGGCCGATCCGTCCGACACCAGCGGGTACTCCAGCGACAACCAGGGCATCGTCTGGGTCACCTTCGACGAGTCGACGGGCACCTCCGGGAACGCCACACGGACCCTCTACGTCGGCGTCGCCGACAAGGACAACGCGGTGTACCGGTCGACGGACGCGGGGGCCACCTGGTCGCGGCTGGCCGGACAGCCGACCGGCCATCTGGCCCACAAGGGCGTCCTCGACACCGTGAACGGCCAGCTGTATCTGTCGTACAGCGACAAGGGCGGGCCGTACGACGGCGGCAAGGGTCAGCTGTGGCGGTACACGACCGCGACGGGCACCTGGACGAACATCAGCCCAGTGGCGGAGGCCGACACCTACTACGGCTTCAGCGGGCTGACCGTCGACCGGCAGGACCCGGGCACGGTCATGGCGACGGCGTACAGCTCCTGGTGGCCGGACACCCAGATCTTCCGCTCCACGGACAGCGGCGCCACCTGGACCAGGGCCTGGGACTACACGTCGTACCCGAACCGTGCGAACCGCTACACCATGGACGTGTCCTCGTCCCCCTGGCTGACCTGGGGCGCGAACCCGTCGCCGCCCGAGCAGAGCCCCAAACTCGGCTGGATGACCGAGGCGCTGGAGATCGACCCGTTCGACTCGAACCGGATGATGTACGGCACCGGCGCGACGATCTACGGCACGGAGAACCTGGGGAACTGGGACAGCGGCGGCCAGTTCACCATCAAACCGATGGTGCAGGGCCTGGAGGAGACGGCCGTCCTCGACCTGGCCTCTCCCCCGTCCGGAGCCCCGCTGCTCAGCGCGCTCGGTGACATCGGCGGCTTCCGGCACACGGATCTGACGAAGGTCCCGTCGATGATGTTCACCCAGCCGAACTTCACGACGACGACCAGCCTGGACTACGCCGAGTCCAACCCGAACACGGTGGTGCGGGTGGGCAATCTGGACTCCGGCCCGCACATCGCGTTCTCCACGGACAACGGCGCCAACTGGTTCGCGGGCACCGACCCTTCGGGGGTCAGCGGTGGCGGTACGGTCGCCGCGGCCGCGGACGGCAGCCGGTTCGTGTGGAGCCCGGCGGGCACGGGCGTGCGGTACGCCACCGGTTTCGGCACCTCCTGGTCGGCGTCCAGCGGTATCCCCGCCGACGCGATCGTGGAGTCCGACCGGGTGGACCCGAAGACCTTCTACGGCTTCAAGTCCGGGAAGTTCTACGTCAGCACGGACGGCGGGGCCACCTTCACCGCGTCGAACGCGACCGGGCTGCCCAGCGGTGACAGCGTCCGGTTCAAGGCGCTGCCCGGGGTGAAGGGCGACGTCTGGCTGGCCGGCGGGGCGACCGACGGGGCCTACGGGCTGTGGCACTCGACGGACGCCGGCGCGACCTGGACCAAGCTCTCCGGTGTCGAGCAGGCCGACACGATCGGCTTCGGCAAGGCGGCGACGGGAGCCTCGTACCAGACCCTCTACACCAGCGCCAAGATCGGTGGCGTACGCGGCATCTTCCGCTCCACGGACAAGGGCGCGACCTGGACCCGCATCAACGACGACGCCCACCGCTGGGGCTGGACGGGTGCGGCGATCACGGGTGACCCGCGGGTGTACGGACGGGTCTACATCGCCACCAACGGGCGCGGGGTCATCTACGGCGACTCCTCCGACACCGGGGGCGGGGGCGGCGGCACGGATCCGGATCCCGACCCCGAGCCGACGGGCGCCTGCGCGGTGACGTACACGATCACCAACCAGTGGTCGGGCGGCTTCCAGGCGGACGTCAAACTCGCCAACACGGGCGCCGGCGCCTGGTCCGGCTGGACACTCGGCTGGGCCTTCCCCGACGGCCAGAGCGTCTCCCAGATCTGGAACGCCACGCACACCCAGACGGGGTCGGCGGTCACGGCCCGGAACATCGGCTGGAACGGCTCGGTGGCGGCGGGTTCGTCGGTGAGCTTCGGCTTCACCGGAAGCTGGTCGGGGACCAACGGCGAACCGACCGCGTTCAAGCTCGGTGACCAGTCCTGCGCGGTGACCTGACACCCCGCCCAGGACGAGAAGAGGGCGCGCGTCCGGGTCGGCGCGCGCCCTCTTCGTACCATGTGCACCCGGCCCTTCGAACCGAATACACCCTCCCCTATCGACATGTTCATGGCGGGCACAGAGGGGCATCCCAGAGTGTGTACGCACGGCTCGCCTCGCCCGGAGACCTTCACAGAAGGAGCCCCTGTGCCGAACCACAGCCGCGTCACGCGCCGACTGGGTCTGAAGACCGCCCTCGCCGCGGCGGTCCTGCTGCCGTTGTCCCGCACCACCGGACTGTCCGGCGCGCCCGCCGCCGCACAGGACGAGGCCGCCGCCGAGGAGGAGACCACCGCCGCCCCGCCCCTGTCCACCATGTCCTTCAACCTGCGCTACGCGAGCACCGTGCAGCCCAACAGCTGGGCCGTGCGCAGGCCGGTGATGCGGGACCTGCTGCGGCAGGAGACACCCCATGTCATCGGCACCCAGGAAGGCCTGCACCAGCAACTGCGCGACATCGAGGCCGACCTCGGGACGGACTACCGCTGGATCGGCACCGGCCGGGCGGGCGGCAACCGCGACGAGTTCATGGCCGTCTTCTACGACACCCGCCGGCTCGCACCCGTCGAGTACCGGCACTTCTGGCTCTCCGACACTCCCGAGGTGCCGGGGTCGAACACCTGGGGCGGCGGCTCCATCCGGATGGTCACCTGGGTGCGGTTCCGTGATCTGCGGGACGGCGACAGACAGTTCTACGTCCTCAACACCCACCTAGACAACCTCAGCCAGTACGCCCGCGACCGCGCGGCCGCCCTGATCGTCCAGCGGATCGCCGGGCTCGACCGGTCGCTGCCCCTGCTCGTCACCGGCGACTTCAACGTGGCGGCGCACCGGAACACGGTCTACGACACGATGCTCGGCGCCGGGCTCGTCGACACCTGGGACGCGGCGGCCGCCCGCAACGACCTCTACGCGACCTTCCACGGCTACCGCCCGCTGACCCCGGGCGGCGACCGCATCGACTGGATCCTGACCACCCCGGGCATCACGGTGCACCGGGCGGCCATCAACACCTTCGCCTCAGGCGGTCAGTTCCCCAGCGACCATCTGCCCGTGCAGGCGTCCGTCACGCTGGGCTGAGGACCCCGGCGGAGTCCGGGGGCGGGCCGGGTGGTGCCGGGCCCGCCCACGGACCGGCCCGCTACGGCGTGTACACCGTCGGCCGGGGCGCCGTCGGCATGTTGTTCCCGATGAAGAAGCTGGTGTGCGGGGGCTGGTTGTAGGCGGTGTTCTGCCAGGCCAGGCCCGTGCGGTACATCGGGTCGTGGAGCAGGGTCGTGATCTTCGTGTTCGTCTCGATCGGGGTCGAGTAGATCCGCAGCGCCGTGTTGCCGCTGGTGCGCCAGACGACCTCCTCGCGCCAGTCGCCGAGGATGTCGCCGGAGAGGGCGGGGGTGGCCTTGGTGCCGTTGTTGGAGGAGACCCCGGAGCCGGTCAGCAGCCGGGTGTCGGCGGAGGTGCCGTACTTGTCGATCCGGGTGCCGTCGAGGAGTTCGCGGACCGGGTCGCCGTCCCACCAGGAGAGGAAGTTGACGGAGGAGGGCTCACGGCCCTTGGTCGCGCCGGCCTCGTCGCGGATGGAGGAGTCGGAGGCCGACCACATCTCGGGGCCGTCGTTGCCGGCGTAGATGTCACCGGCGACGCCCCGGCCGTTGTCGCAGCAGGCGGCGAGCTGCCAGCGGACCGCGCCGTTCACGGGGTTGATGTACAGCTCGGCGGGCTGGGAGGTGGACTCGGAGACCTTGAAGTACTCCAGACCGGAGGTCGAGGCGTCCAGGTCGCCCAGGTGCTGGGCGTCGCCGTGTCCCGTCCTCGTGGTCCACAGGCCGTTGCCGTTGTCGTCCACGGCCATCGCGCCGTACACGATCTCGTCCCGGCCGTCGTTGTCGACGTCGCCGACGGAGAGGCTGTGCGAGCCCTGGCCGTCGTAACCCCGGCCGGAGTTGGTGGAGGAGCTGGTGTCGAAGGTCCAGCGGCGGGTGAAGGCGCCGTTCCGCCAGTCCCAGGCCGCGATCACCGAGCGGGTGTAGTAGCCGCGCGCCATGATCAGGGAGGGGCGGGCGCCGTCCAGATAGGCCGTCCCGGCGAGGAAGCGGTCCACGCGGTTGCCGTAGGAGTCGCCCCAGGACGAGACCGTGCCCCGGCCTGGGACGTAGTCCACCGTCTGCATCGCCCGGCCGGTCTGCCCGTTGAACATGGTCAGGTACTCGGGCCCGGAGAGGATGTAGCCGCTGGAGTTGCGGTGGTCGGCGGAGGAGCTGCCGATGACCGTCCCCGCCCCGTCGACCGTGCCGTCCGCCGTCTTGGCGGCGATCTCCGCCTTGCCGTCGCCGTCGTAGTCGTACACCTGGAACTGGGTGTAGTGCGCGCCCGAGCGGATGTTGCGGCCCAGGTCGATGCGCCACAGCCGGGTGCCGTCGAGCTTGATGCCGTCGATGATCGTGTTGCCGGTGTAGCCGGACTGGGAGTTGTCCTTGGCGTTGGTCGGCTGCCACTTCAGCACGAACTCCAGGGCCCCGTCGCCGTCGAGGTCGCCCACGGAGGCGTCGTTGGCCTCGTAGGTGTAGGCGACGCCGTCCGGGGTGGTGCCGCCCGCGGGTGCGCTGATCGGCACGTCCTTGTAGCCGGTGCGGAGTTGGACCGCGTGCACCGAGTCGCCCTGCTCGACGCCGTTCACGATCGCGCGGACCGTGTAGTCGGCCTGGGCGGGGGCGCCGGAGTGGAAGTAGTTGGTGGAGCCGGTGATCGGGGTGGAGTTGACCTTGGTGCCGGCCCGGTAGACGTTGAACGACACGTCGTTCGGGTCGGTGCCGAGCCAGCGCCAGCTGACCAGGTTGCCGCTGTCGACGTGCACGCTGACCACGCCCCGGTCGAGGCGCTCGACCTGGCGGGCGGTGGCGGCCTCGGCGGGCGTGCCGGTGAACGTGGTGAGTCCGGCGGCGACCAGGGCCGCGGTCACCAGTGAGCGCAGGGCTCGGCGTCTGTGGTGCCTGTGCGGGTGGGGCACGTGACGAACCTCCAAGAAGGACGGACGGGTTCCGCACCTTCAGTCGCCGCCGTTCCCGGCCACGTTGCCGTATCTTTCGGCCAGTTCGGCCACGGTCCGGGCGATCCTGCGGCGCAGTTCGGCCGGTTCCAGCACCTCGATGTCCGTGCCCAGCCGCAGGAACTCGCCGTGCGCGTGCTCGACCGACTCGACGGGCACGCGCACCGTGGTCCAACCGCCCTCCCCCGGGCCGTCCTCGACCGGCACGGCCCTGGGCAGGGTCACGCCCGGCGCCAGCCGGACCAGCGCCTCGACCCGGTGCAGCCGGGCGTGGAAGTCGCGCTGGTACGCCGTCCAGTAGGCGGCCAGGTCGAAGCCGTCCGGGCGGGTGAACTCCTCGTCGGGGGCGTCGGGTTCATCGGGCTCGTCGGGCTCATCGGGTTCGAGGATGTCGAGGATCTGGTCCACCCGGAAGGTGCGGGGCCCCGGGCCCGCGACGACGTACCAGCGGCCCGCCTTGAGGACCAGCCCGTACGGTTCGAGGCGGCGCCGTACGTCGGTCGGCTCGGCCCAGCGGCGGTAGCGGACGTGCAGCACCCGGCCGCGCCAGACCGCGTCGGCGACGACGGGCAGGAACGGGGTGTCGTCGGCCTCCGCGTACCAGCCCGGGGCGTCCAGGTGGAAGCGGCCGGCGACCCGGTCGGCGTGGGCCCGCAGCTCGGCGGGGAGGGCCGCGCGGACCTTCAGCTGTGCGGCGGCCAGCACCGCGCCGAGGCCCAGGTCGGCGGCGGGCCCGGGGGCGCCCGCGAGGAACAGGGCCTCGGCCTCATCCCTGGTCAGCCCGGTGAGGCGGGTGCGGTAGCCGTCCAGGAGGCGGTAGCCCCCGGCGTGGCCCGCGTCGCCGTAGAGCGGGACCCCGGCCGCGCCCAGCGCCTCCACGTCCCGGTAGACCGTGCGGACCGAGACCTCCAGCTCCTCGGCGAGCTCGGCGGCGGTCATCCGGCCCCGGGTCTGGAGCAGCAGCAGGATCGAGACGAGTCGGCTGGACTTCACTGACACAGGATGTCAGTGAAGCGGTCCTAACGTGCCGCCATGCCCTTCACCGAGAAACTGCTGACCGTGCCGCCGCCCGTCGAGGTGGCCGGTCGGCGGATCAAGCGCTACCACGTCACCGCCGACCCGGCCGGTATCGCGCCCGAGGTCGCGGAGGCGGCGTACGCGCTCCTGCCGTCCCTGCTGCCGGAGCCGGACGCCACGACCCCGCCCGCGACCTTCGTCGTGCTGCACCGGGGCGGTGACACCGGCGCCTACCTCAACGTCTACAGCTGGGTGTGGGACAACGTCCTGCACTTCGCCGGCGCGGCGGCGGGACAGCCGGTGCTCGGCTGCCCGGACACCGACCCCACGCACTTCGTCGCCACCGACCGCCCGTGGATCGGCTGCGTCTGGGAACTCCCGCCGATCCAGCACGAACGCGACGCCTGGGTACGGCACATCCTCGCGCCCGAACTCCCCGATCTGGAGGCCTACTTGACCGATTCCCTGCCGGCCGGCAACACGGGGGGCCACCGATGAGCGGCCCGCACGACTTCGACTTCTTCCACGGCGAGTGGGAGGCCCACCACCGCCGCCGTACCGACTTCCTCGCCCCGGACAGTGCGTGGGAGGAGTTCACCTCCACCAGCTGGTGCCGGCCGCTCTTCGACGGGGCCGCGAACATCGAAGAGATCGACCTGCCGCACCTCGGCTCGAAGGGGCTGAGCCTGCGGCTGTTCGACACCGAGGCCCGGACCTGGTCGCTGAACTGGTCCTCCAGCCGCAGCGGCCGCCTGTTCCCGCCGGTCGTGGGTCAGTTCACCGGCGGCCGGGGCGCGTTCCACGGCGACGACGTCCACGACGGCAAGGACGTACGGGTGCGGTTCGTGTGGTCGGACACCACGGCGACCTCGGCCCGCTGGGAGCAGGCGTTCTCACTGGACGACGGGGCGAGCTGGCTGACCAACTGGGTCATGGAGTTCAGCCGGCCGCAGGGCCCGGCGGCTTCCGGAACGCCCGCAGGCTGAACGTCGGCTCCGGGCGGTCGCGGTCCTGGTCGGGCAGGGCCGCCAGATGGACGGCGAACCGCTCGGTCAGCGGGTCGCCGGGCGGCAGGGTGACGAACCAGCCGCGCCGCAGGTCGGTGAGCGCGCGCCGGGGGCTGCGTCCCAGTCCCCGGCCCGTGAAGGTCGCCCGGCCGGCCGGTTCGAGGCCGTGCCCGGCGGCGTACGTCTCGATGTCGGCCGGGGCGTCGGTCGCCGGGCGCCTCGGGCGCGCGGCGAGCACCGCGTCGATGTCGCTGCCGACGTTGTGGGAGGCTCCCTTGTCGACGGTGGTGACATAGACACCGCCGGGGCGGAGCACCCGGGCGCACTCCCCGACCACAGCCCTCACGTCCTCGGGGCCGCCCAGCAGATGCAGCAGCCACACACTGGTGACGGCGTCGAACTCCCCGTCACGGAAAGGGAGTCGGCGGGCGTCGCTGATCACGACCGCGCCGGGCAGCCGGGCGGCGGCGCGGCGCGCCATCGCGTGGGTGAGGTCGACCCCCGTGACCCGGGTGCCGGGCCGCGCGGCCGCGATCCGCCGGGTCACGATCCCGGTGCCGCAGGCGATGTCCAGCAGACGGCGGGCGCCCCCGGGGACGAGGCCGAGCACGGCACGGGCGGCGGCCTCGGCACGGGGCTCGCCGCCCCGCAGGGCGTCGTAGTCGCCGGCCTCCTTGTCGTAGTCCAGCACCCGCCTCAGCTCGCCCCGTGACCGGGCGCGAGCGCCTCCACCCTGCGGGCCAGCTCGATGTCCTTCTCCGTGACGGCGCCGCCCGCGCTGTGGGTGTGCACGGTCAGCGACACCGTGTCGTAGCCGAGGGTGAGGTCGGAGTGGTGGTCCAGCTCCTCCTGGACCTGGGCGATGTGCACGACCAGCGCGGTCGCCGCGAAGTGCGAGTCGAGCCGGTACGAGCGGGCGATCCGGTCCCCCTCCAGCGACCAGCCGGGCAGCTCCGCCAGCCGGTCCTCGATCTCCTTCTGCGACAAGGGTTCGACGGGCATGGCCGACTCCTTCCGGGAGGTCCCCTCCGTGACGTGCGGTCCCTTCCAGCGTGCCACAGGCGGACGGCCGAGTCCCTGGTCAGGAGCCCGGACACGCCACACCCCGACCGCCTCGGCTACGTTCTCCGCATGACCAGTGTCCCGACCGGTGCCCCGGGCCGCCCCGGCGCGCCCGCCGACCAGGGCGTGGGCCCGCTGCTCCGGGCCTGGAGGGAGCGACGGCGCGTCAGCCAGCTGGAGTTGGCGCTGCGCGCTGGTTCCTCGGCGCGGCACGTCAGCTTCGTCGAGACGGGCCGCTCCCGCCCGAGCGAGGAGATGGTGCTCCGGCTCGCCGAGCACCTGGACGTACCCGTACGGGAGCGCAACGCGCTGCTGCTCGCGGCGGGTTACGCCCCGCGCTACCCGGAGACCCCGCTCGACGACCCGTCGATGGGCGCGCTGCGGGAGGGCATGGAGCGGCTACTGCGGGGCTACGAGCCTTATCCGGCGCTGGTGTTGAACGCGACGTACGACGTCCTGGCCGCCAACCGGGGCATCGCCATGCTCCTCGACAAGATCCCCGAGTCGCTGCTCGTCCCACCGCTGAACGCGATGCGGCTGACGCTGCATCCCGAGGGGATGGCGCCACGCATCCGGAATCTGCGCGCCTGGCGCGGGCATCTGCTGGAGCAGATGGAACGGCAGGTCGCGCTGCGCCGCTCGGAGCCGCTGCGGGCGCTGTACGAGGAGGTGGCGGCGTATCCGCTGCCGCCGGGGACGGCCGAGGAGGATCGCGAGGACGCGGGGGCGGGGCCCGGCGCGGAGGGGACGGCCTACTTCGCGCTGCCGATGCGGATCGAGCACGAGGGCCGGGTGCTGTCCTTCGTCTCTTCGGTCTCCACCTTCAACACCCCCATGGACGTGACCGTGGCCGAGCTGGCCATCGAGACGTTCCTCCCGGCCGACCCGGCGACGGTCAAGCATCTGCACGCGCTGATGCCCTGACACTCACCCTTCGTCCGCGCCGCCGCCGACCGCGCGCAGGGCGAGGTGCTGGACGGCGGCGAAGCCGGCCACGGTGACGGCCTGGAGCAGCGTCCACACCGCGCCCGGCGTGCTCGGCGTCAGCCACAGCACCAGGGCGACGAGGCTGAGGACCGACCAGGCGAGGTTGGCCTCGATCACCGCCCGTACGGGCAGGGCCGCCGGGCGCTCACGCGTGGCCAGCAGGGCGACACCCGCCGCGTACACGGAGAGGAACGCACCGAGCCCGAGGAGCAGACCGGCGTCGACGCCGAGGAAGCGGCCGAGGGGGCCGGAGGCCAGGAGGTAGGCGAGGCCGTTCGCTCCGGTCACCGCCGCGTCGGCGGCCAGGAAGCGGCGCAGCATGGTGCGGGGGTCGGTGGTCCGGGCGAGCACGGCGAGCGGGGCCGCAGCGGAGGTCATGGACATGGCAGATCACGCTCCGTGGAGGTGTGATGGGCGGTGTGCCCCCACCTTGCCCGGCGGGGCGCGCGGCGGTCGATTACCTCCGAGGTCATGGCTCGCGTACCCTGCGGGGTCGTCGGACCGGAGTCCGGCGGAGCAGCGTGTTCCGGCCGGCTCTGTGAGAGTCCACCGGGGCATGACAGACTGATGAGGTACCTCGGCGCGTGGGGAGGCGTGGCGTGAGTGAGCGGCGGGCCGCGCCCACCGTGGGCCAGGTGGTGCTCGGAAGACGGCTCCAGGAACTGCGGGAGTCCGCCGGGCTCAAGCGCGAGGAGGCGGCACGCGTCCTCCGGGTCGCCCCGGCGACCGTACGGCGCATGGAGACCGCCGACGTCGCCCTCAAGATCCCCTACGTCCAGGTGCTGCTGACGACGTACGGCGTCCCCGAACCCGAGGTCGCCGCCTTCGTGACGCTGGTCGAGGAGGCGAACAGACCGGGCTGGTGGCAACGGTTCCACGATGTGCTGCCCGACTGGTTCAGCATGTACGTCAGCCTGGAGGGCGCGGCGCATCTGATCCGGCAGTACGAGCCGCACTTCGTGCCGGGGATGCTCCAGACGGAGGAGTACGCGCGGGCCGTGATGGAGGCCGGGACGGTCGGGCAGACCGGACCCGAGACGATCGAGCGGCATGTGTCGCTACGGATGGCGAGACAGAAGCTGCTCACGCAGGAGAAGCCGCCGCACCTGTGGGTGATCATGGACGAGACGGCCCTCATGCGGCCGGTGAGCATCCGCGCCCAGGTCATGCGCGACCAGATCGACCGGCTCCTCGACGTCACCGAGAAGGACCATGTGATCCTCCAGGTCTGCGAGTTCGCCAGCGGCCCCCACCCGGGCACCTACGCCCCCTTCTCCCTCTTCCGCTTCGCCGAACCCGAACTCCCCGACATGGTCTACACGGAGTACCTCACCGGCGCCCTCTACCTCGACTCCCGCACCGAGGTGGCCCTCCACCTGGAAGTCCTCGACCACATGGCGGCCCACGCGGCCTCCGCCGAGAGGACCCGTCACCTCCTGAAGCACTACCGCGACCAGTACTGAGCCGTCGCCGCCGGCAGCGGGGCGAGGGGCGACGAGGCCGGGGGAACCGGGGGGACCGGGCGAACTCAGCGACGGGACATGTAGAGCTCCAGCGCCTTGTGCAGGACCCTGTTCAGCGGGTGGTCCCATTCGCCGAGGTACTCGACGGCCTGGCCGCCGGTACCGGCCTTGAACCGGAGCAGTCCCAGCAGGTGGTTGTCCTCGTCCAGGGTGTCGGTGATGCCGCGGAGGTCGTAGACGGCCGCCCCGAGTTCATGGGCGTCGCACATCATCCGCCACTGGATGGCGTTGTTGGGCTGGACCTCGCGCCTGCGGCTGGTGGAGGCGCCGTAGGAGTACCAGACGTGCTCGCCGACGGTCAGCATCGTGGCGGCGGCCAGCACCTCCCCGTCGTGCTGGGCCAGATAGAGGCGCATGCGATTCTCGTCCTCGGCCCGCAGCACGGTCCACATCCGCTGGAAGTAGGCCAGCGGGCGGGGCACGAAACGGTCCCGCTCGGCGGTCTCCTCATAGATCCGGTGGAAGGCGGGCAGGTCCTCGTATCCGCCCTGGACGACCTTGACGCCGGCCTTCTCCGCCTTCTTGATGTTGCGCCGCCACTGCTGGTTGAAGTCGCGCTGGATCTCCTCCGGCGTGCGCCCGGCCAAGGGGACCTGGAACACATGGCGCGGCTGGCCCGCGGCGAAGCCGTCCTCGCCGCGGGGCTCGCTCTGCCGCCAGCCCATCCGACGCAGCCGGTCCGCGATGTCGAAGGCGCGCGGCTCGGTGGCGGTGGCCTCCACGTCCCGCAGCCGTCCGGCCCGCGGGTCGGAGATCGCGGCCTTGACCGCGTCCGCGCTCCACCGACGCGCGACGACGGGCGGCCCCATCTTCACCGAGAACGCGCCCCGCCGCCTCAGGTACGCGAGCATCGGCTCCAGCCACTGCTCCAGATCGGTGTCGTCCCAGTCGATGACGGGGCCCTCGGGCAGGTAGGCGAGGTACCGCCGGAGCTTCGGCAGCGGCCGCAGGAGCACCAGTCCCGCACCGACGAGACGGCCCTCCCCGTCGAACCAGCCCAGGCTCTCCGCCCGCCAGTCCGGCTTCACGTCCCCCCAGGAGGGGACCTGCATATGGCTGACCGAGGGACGGGAGGCGACGAACGCCAGATGCTCCTCGCGGGTGATCGCCTGCAGGCGACGGCTCATGCGCAGTGCTCCTTCGCTCGGCGCACCACCCTACTGAGGCGGACGGCCCGTCCCGGTGCCTGACGCCCCCGGTGTCGTCGTATGCCGGTGCGCGCGCCCGCCGATCACTCAGGTGGCCCCTGACCCGCGCTCCCGCTCCTCGTCCACGATCTCCGCGTCGACCACCGTCTCGTCCTCGGCCGGGTCGGGGGGCGGCGGGGTGGTCCGGCCGGCGGCGGCCGACGCGTACATGGCCTGGCCCATGCGCTGACTGACGGTGGAGAGGTGGTCGGTGGCGGCGCGGAGGGGGGCGGTGTCCTCGGGGTGTTCCAGGAGGCGTTTCACCTCCGCCACCGCGGCCTCCACCTCGGCCCTGCTGTCGGCGGGGACCCGCTCCTCGTTGTCGCGGAGGAACCGCTCGGTCTGGTGGGCGAGCTGCTCGGCGTGGTTGCGGGTCTCGGCGGCCTCGCGGCGCCGGCGGTCGTCGTCGGCGTACTGCTCGGCCTCCCGCATCATGCGGTCGATGTCGTCCTTCGGGAGCGCGGAGCCGCCGGTCACCGTCATCTTCTGCTCGCGGCCGGTGGCGAGGTCCTTCGCCGAGACGTGCATGATGCCGTTGGCGTCGATGTCGAAGGCCACCTCGATCTGCGGGACGCCCCGCGGCGCCGGCGGCAGCCCGGTGAGGTCGAAGACACCCAGCTTCTTGTTGTACGCGGCGATCTCGCGCTCGCCCTGGTAGACCTGGATGCCGACCGAGGGCTGGTTGTCGGCGGCCGTGGTGAAGATCTCCGAACGGCGGGTCGGGATCGTGGTGTTGCGTTCGATGAGCTTCGTCATGATGCCGCCCTTGGTCTCGATGCCCAGGGACAGCGGGGTGACGTCGAGCAGCAGCACGTCCTTCACGTCGCCCCGGATGACGCCCGCCTGGAGCGCGGCGCCGACCGCCACCACCTCGTCGGGGTTCACGCCCTTGTGCGGGTCCTTGCCGGTGAGTTCCCTGACGAGGTCGCTCACGGCGGGCATCCGCGTGGAACCGCCGACGAGGATGACGTGGTCGATCGCGGCGAGCTTCACCCCCGCGTCCTTGACGGCCTGGTGGAACGGCGTCCGGCACCGGTCGAGCAGATCGGCGGTCAGCTCCTGGAACTGAGCCCGCGTCAGCACCTCCTCCAGGTGGAGCGGCCCCTCGGCGGACGCGGTGACGTACGGGAGGTTGATCGAGGTCTCGGAGGAGCTGGACAGCTCGATCTTGGCCCGCTCCGCCCCCTCGCGCAGCCGCTGCAACGCCATCTTGTCGCGGCCCAGATCGACGCCGTACCGCCCCTGGAAGCGCTTGACGAGGTGCTCGACCACCCGCTGGTCGAAGTCGTCGCCCCCGAGCCGGGTGTCGCCGTTGGTGGCCTTCACCTCGATGACCCCGTCACCGATCTCCAGGAGCGAGACGTCGAAGGTGCCGCCGCCGAGGTCGAAGACGAGGACCGTCTGCTCCTCGGCCCGGTCCAGGCCGTAGGCGAGGGCCGCGGCCGTGGGCTCGTTGATGATCCGCAGGACCTTCAGGCCCGCGATCTCCCCCGCCTCCTTGGTCGCCTGCCGCTGCGCGTCGTCGAAGTACGCGGGGACGGTGACGACGGCGTCGGTGACGTCCTCGCCGAGATACGACTCCGCGTCCCGCTTCAGCTTCTGCAGCACCCGCGCGGACAGCTCCTGGGCCCGCGGGCGCGCACCGTCCACGGTGCCCTCCGCGGGGAACCGCCAACTCGCGTCGCCCATATGGCGTTTGACGGAGCGCGCGGTGCGCTCCACGTTCGTCACGGCCTGCCGCTTGGCGACCTCGCCGACGAGCACCTCGCCGTTCTTGGCGAAGGCCACCACCGACGGCGTGGTCCGCTGCCCCTCCGCGTTGACGACGACGGTCGGCTCGCCGCCCTCCAGCACGGCCACCACCGAGTTCGTCGTACCGAGATCGATCCCGACCGCACGCCCCATCGCCGTCCCCTTCCAGCGGAGTCCGCAAGGATCCGCGAGGTCCGCCAAATGTCCCCGCTACCAGCACAAAACTTGAGCGGGTGCTTGTCAACGGGGCGGAGACGGGGCGCACGAAGCAGGCGATCAGGCCAGTTCGGCCGTCAGCGTGATCGTCGTGCCGGTCAGGGCCTGGCTGACCGGGCAGTTCTTCTTTGCGCCCTCGGCCGCCTCCTGGAAGCCGGCCGCGTCCAGGCCGGGGACCTCGCCGCGGACGGTGAGGTGGATGCCGGTGATGCCCTCACCGGGCTGGAAGGTCACGTCGGCCTTGGTCTCCAGGCGGGTGGGCGGAGTGCCCGCGCCGGTGAGGCCGTGGGAGAGCGCCATCGAGAAGCAGCTGGAGTGGGCGGCCGCGATCAGCTCCTCGGGGCTGGTCTTGCCGTTCGCCTGCTCCGCGCGCGAGGGCCACGACACCGGCTGCGAACCGATGCCGGAGGAGTCGAAGGTGACGGTGCCGGTGCCCTTGAGCAGCTCGCCTTCCCAGACGGTGTGTGCGGTGCGCGTGGTGGCCACGATGAGTCCTTTCGGTGGGTCGTGTCGCCGGAGTCCCGTTGCGGGGATCCCGTCGCGGGAGTCCCGTCGCCGGGGTTCCGTGCCCCCATCCGATCACACTCCGGCGCATGGGAGGCTCATCTCACCCTGAACACCGGCCCCCGCGCGGTGAACGGCAGGTGAGCACCCTGTGGAATCAGATACGCGTGCTCCCGCCGCACCCGCAGCACGTCGATCCAGCCGTCCGTGATGACGAGGACCGGCGCGCCCGGTGGGAAGTCGTCGGCGCGGTGCAGCAGGTCGACGCCGGGCTGCAGTTCAGTGCCGCCGCGGCCGCGCACCCGCACCCGCCCGGCGATCTCGGTGACCGGCAGGTATCCCGCGTCGTGCGGGGCCGCGTCGCAGAAGACGACCCGGGCGGCCGGTACGTCACGGGCAGCGGCGTACGAGGCGATCGCGCCCAGTGCCTTGCCGAGCAGCGTCCGGTCCATGGAGCCGGAGGTGTCGAGGACGACGCCGAAGGTGCAGCGGGCGGTCTCCTCGGGCGGGAAGTACCGTCCGGCGCGCGGGATGTCGGGGGTCGCGGACTGACGGCGCGAGAAGCGCGCGTAGGTCCGGACGGACTGCGGGCGCGGCACGAACTCGTCGAACCAGCGGGCGAGTTGCGCGTCCCAGGGCAGGGGCGGATGGCTGAGGGCCTGGATCTCCTCGACCAGACCGGCGGGCAGGAGGCCGCGTTCCTGCCGCTCGTGCAGGTCGAAGCCCCGGGCGAGGCCCCTGCGGTAGAACTCGTCGAGGTCGACGTAGTCGCGCGGCGAGCCGAGCGGGCCGCCGAGGATGTCGCCGACGCCCTTGCCGCGCAGGGTGGCGAGCCGGCGCATCCGGCGCAGGTCACCGGCGATCCGGTCGTAGACCTCCTCGGCCGACAGCCCGGACAGCTCGCGGTCGTACAGCAGCCCGTCGGGCATGGTGCCGACCCGCATCTCGCGCAGCCAGTCGTTGATGACGTAGTCGGCGGCGATGTTGAACAGATACGGGTCGCGGGTGCCGCAGCGGTCGCCGTGGCGCAGGGCGGCGTGCAGCATCTCGTGGGCGAGGATGAACCGCCACTCCTCGTCGTCGAACTGGCGGAGCGGGTTGATGTAGATCTCCCCGGCCGCCGCGTCGACGGCCGCGACGGAGATGCCGTGGGCGTGGGCGAGTTCGACGTCGGCGACGATACGGATGCCGGCCGCGATGCCGCCGAGCAGCGGGTAGGAGGAGACGAACCAGCTCAGGGCCTTCTCCCAGGGCCGCATGCGGACGGGCTCGTCGTCCAGGGACGCGCGGCGGCCGCCTGCCATGTCCATCGCGGCGGACATCGTGCGGGTGAGGGCGTGCGCGAAGGCGAGCTGCCAGTCCGTGGGCGTACCGCGCCACTTGGGCCAGGACAGCAGGAGCTGGTCGGGCTCGTCACCGGCCGTCCCGCAGTCGGCGTACGCCGCCGGGAGCCCGCCCTGGCGCCAGCGCGCGGCGAGGCGCTCCTCGTCGCCGTCCGGGTAGCGGGCGGGCAGGTTCTCGGGCGTCAGGCCCACGGGGAAGGTGAGCAGGAACCGGTTGACGGCCACGCAGCGGGCGGCGAGGTCGAACCGGTCGGGCTGGGTACGCTCGCCGTGCGCCGCCGGGACGTGCCCGAAGCCCAGGTGGACGGCGGCGTGGGCGATGGCCCAGGCCCAGGCGTCGGGGGTGGCGAGCCGGTCGGGGTGCGCGTGCAGCACGCCCTCGGAGTCGACCCGGACGAGGCCCTCGCGGGGCGCGAGGTCGCACTTCTCCTTGCGGCAGACGCTGAACCCGACCGCCCGCAGCGCGGGGTTGTACCGCACCGCCTCCAGCCCCGCCTCGAACGCCTCACCGGCGAGGTCGCGCTTCGTCTTCTTTACGCCCTGCGTCTTCTTTCCGCCCTGCCCCTTGCCGCCGGACGTGCTCACCGGCGGGCCTCCACCAGCCGGGGCATGTCGCGGGCCGCCTCGACCAGGAACCAGGCGGGCAGCACGGGATTGCCGTCGGTGTCGTCGGCGATGACGGTCTGGGCCACCTCGACGGAGATCTCCGCGAGCCGCACCAGCAGGGACTTGGCGCGGTACGCGGTCTGCCGCCCGTTCGCCGACATGTGCTGCTTGCTGACCGGGAGTTCCTTGATCAGCCGGCCGCGGAAGGAGTCGGCGAGGTAGTACAGCAGGTCGCGGTCCTCCACGCGGTGGGGCCAGCCGGCCTCGCCCTTGAGGATCGCCTCGATGCCGAACCGGCTGCGCACGATCTTGACGTAGCCGCAGAAGGCCACCGCGTGCGCGGGCGTCAGCGTGCCGTGCGCGAGGACCTTCAGGGTCTCCTCGTCGAGGTCGCGCCCGAAGGAGTGCAGCGCGTCGGAGAGCATGTGCCAGGAGCGGGGTGTGGAGAACGGCTCCTCGCTCTTCGGCGGCTTCGACCACAGCTGGTCCGGGCGGTCGGTGAGGTGGTCCAGGATCCAGGGGTGGATGCCGTTGTCCTCCGCCCAGACCAGCCAGTCCTTGGCCGAGGCCTGGAGGTGGACGTGGGTGAGACGGTTGACCAGGGCGGAGGCGATGGGGCGGGCCAGGGCGTTGTCGGTGGCCCGGTTGCCGGCGCCGATGACGATCGAGCCCTTCGGCAGCTCGTAGCTGCCGATACGGCGGTCCAGGATCAGCGAGTAGAACGCCTTCTGCACATCCGGGGTGGCCGCGTTCAGTTCGTCCAGGAACAGGCAGTACGGCTCGTCGCGGGCGATCGCCTCCGGCGGGCAGAACACGGAGCGGCCGTCGCGGATCTGCGGGACGCCCATCAGGTCCTCCGGCGCGAGCTGCGTACCGAGGAGGCTCACGCACGTAAGGCCCAGCGACTCGGCGAAGTCCCGTACGAGGGAGGACTTTCCGATGCCGGGGGCGCCCCAGACGAAGACGGGGCGGACGGTGGCGAGGCCGAGCAGCAGCTCGGGGATGCGGGAGGGGGTGACGGTGACGGCTGCCTGCAAGGCGGGGGCTCCAGGGGTTCGGTCCTGTGGACGTTGCGGACAGTGTGGGTGACCGCTTCGCCGGAGCGCAGCCGAATTTTCTGGGCCGGGGCGCCTATGCGTCTGCCGGGTTCTGTTCGGGGGCGGGTGCGGGTCGTTTCGTGGCTGGTCGCGCAGTTCCCCGCGCCCCTTCAGGGCGCTCATGCCCGGCCACGGGTACTTGGGGACCGTTCGCTTCCCGCAGCCAGCGGCGCAGTACCCGGTGGATGTGTTCCGCGCCCACCAGGTCCTCGTCCTCCTCGACCGGCTCCGAGAGGGCCAGGGGGGACATCAGGAAGGGGCGGGACTGGCAGCCGCCCAGGCCTCCGTGGGAGCCGATCTGTTCCTCGAAGGCGAGGACCTCGCCGTCGGTGGGGTCGTACCAGGAGTTGACCATGATGTCGGCGGTGTGGGGGAAGCCGTGGGTGCGGCGTACGGCGTCGGCGGCGCCGGGGCCGAAGTCGGCCAGGGGGCCCGGGTGTTCGTCGCTCAGCTCGTCGATCGGGATCTCCGCGCCGTGCGCGCCGAGGACGACGCCGCCGTGCTCCTCGCTGCGGACCAGGACGAAGCCGATGCCGGGGTGGTTGGCGAGGGTGGAGAGCAGGGCGGGGTGGCGGGCGTCGATCTCCTCGCGGCTCATCCGGTGGGAGACGTCGGGGAAGGAGACGAGGCCGAGGTTGCCGGAGGCCAGGGTGATGGGCTCGGAGCGGCGGGTGGGGCGGTGCTCCTCGACGCCCTCCTCGACGGGGATGCGCAGCGCGGCCCGTACCGCCGCGCGGGCCTCGGCGCCGCTGTGGGTGCGCTGGGCGCGGCGCGGGACGGGCAGGCCGCAGCCGGCGCGGACCAGGTCGCCGAGGGTGAGGCCGTAACGGCCGAGGAAGGTCTCGCCGGGGCTCTGGCCGTGGTCGGAGAGGAGGACGATCCGGTAGGCGCGCGGGGCGTGTTCGGCGACCTGGGCGATCAGCGCGAGGGAACGGTCCAGGCGTTCGAGGATCTTCGCCGCGTCCCGGCTGTGCGGGCCGGAGTGGTGCGCGACCTCGTCGTACGCCACCAGGTCGGCGTAGATGGCCGCGCGGCCGGCGAACATGTCGCCGATCACCGCGGCGACGACGACATCGCGCTCGACGACGGTCGCGAAGGCCCGGATGAACGGGTAGAGCCCGCCGCGCTTGACGCGGGGGCGCTGCTCGGCGAACCGGGCCCGGGTGGACTGGCCGATCTCCCGCAGGACGTCGGCGGCGAAGGACATGGCGGTGCGGACGGCGTTGGCCGGGTCGGAGAAGTAGGCGAAGTACCCGGCACGGGAGCGGTTGCGCCGGCCCCGGCGGGCCGCCATCGACAGGACGAGAGCGAGCTGCTCGGCGCCGCCGCTGAAGAGATTGCCGCGGCTGGCGCCGTCGACGGTCAGCAGTCCGCCGTCGCCGGTGCGCTCGACGGCCCGGCGCTGGAGTTCGGCGGCGCTGGAGGGCCGGTTGCAGACCATGACCTCCCGGGTGTCCTTCTCGTACCAGCGGAAGGCGGGCACGTCGTGGTTGGTGCCGTGCAGGATGCCGAGCTGGCTGGCGCCGGTCTGGCTGGACCAGTCGGTGCGCCACGGGGTGAGCCGGTGCGTGGGCCGGGGCCGGGCGGCGCCGGCCGACGCGGGCGGCGGCGCGAGGCCCAGCCACTCGGCCACGGTCGGCATCAGCCCCTTCTCCGTCGCCGCCTCCAGCACGTCGTGGCCGACGCCGTCGAGCTGGAGGAAGACGGTGCCGGGTCCCGCGGGCCCCGGGTGGCCGTCGTGGTGTCTACGGCGGCGGTAGGCGAGGCGGTACAGACGGCGGCGGTAGGCGTCGTCGTCCCGTACGGCGAGGGCGCCGCCGGTGGCGGAGGCGACGGCGGACATCACCGCGGCGACGACCACGGCCGTCTCGGGCGCGGCCGCGCCCTGTCCGGAGGGGTTGAGCCGCAGGGCGAGCAGGAGCAGGGAGCCGTTGAGGAAGAAGACGAGCAGGCCGAGGACGAGTGCCGGGACCAGCAGCAGGGCCCGCACCAGCAGCGGCCACACCAGCGAGGACAGCAGACCGAACGCGCCGGCGCCCAGCGCGGCGGTCACGGCGATCCGCGTGACGCTCTCGTCGCTCTCGGACTGGAGCCGGAAGTCGGGCAGCGCGCCCGCGAGCACCAGCATGGTCAGCGTGGACACCGCCCATACGGCGAGCATCCGCCAGATCCCGCTCAGCACTCTCCGCCAACGACCACCGCCCACGTTCTGGCCACCTTTACCGTCACGATCCTGGGGTCAGCCTGTCATAGGGGGTGGGGGCGCCGGGGTGGCGTTTCGGGGTGGCACGGGGGCATGGCTCGCGGAGGGCCGGGGAGGGGTCGGGGCTTGCCGTGCGTCGCGGGCCGCAGGGCGTCGGTGGCTGGTCGCGCAGTTCCCCGCGCCCCTGTAGGGACGCGCTCAGCGGCCGTCGTAGCCCGCCGTCGGCATCGACAGCCGGCGGTGGACGTGGGCCTTCATCTGGGCGTCGTAGGCGGGTTCGGCGTGGCCGACGGTCTCGACGCGGATGCCGCGCCGGGCGCACTCGGCGGTGAAGTCGTCGACGGAGGCGAGGGCCCGCTCCAGCACGCGGCGGCTGGGGGCGACGAAGAGATCGACCAGGCCGGCGTCGACGTCGGCCCAGAGTGCGCAGTGGTCGGGGCGCAGTCCGCGCACGAGCAGCTCGCGCGTCACCACGTAGCCGCGCTCGGCCGCCCAGCGGGCGCACATGGCGTGCTGGCTGCGGGAGTCGACCAGGAAGGGATCCGCCTCCAGTTCCTCCAGCGGTGTCAGGCTCGCTATGGCGGCGACGCGCACCACGGCACCGCGACCCGCCGCGCCACGTCCCGCCGTACCGCGCCCCTGGGCCGCGTCCTGGCACGCCAGGCCGGAGACGCCGCCCCTGTGTCCCTTGTCTCCCATGCTGTTCCCCCCTCCCCCCGGCTCCGGGCCCCGCCCAGCGGAGCGAACCGCGGACGCCGGAAACCGGCATGCCCGCCCACGGCATGATCCGCCGGACGGGCTCAGGCCGCAGACCCTACTCCAGCCCGTAGGCTCGGGGGAGTAGCGCGAAGGAGGCGAACGGAGTGCCGGTGGAGATCACCTGGTGGGGTCATGCGACCTGCACCGTGGAGGACTCGGGTACGAGGGTGCTGACCGACCCCCTGTTCGCGCGCCGGCTCGCGCATCTGCGAAGGCGCCGGGGTGCGCCCCCTCCGCCGGAGGCCGCCGTCGCGGACGTGGCGCTGGTGTCGCATCTGCACGCGGATCATCTGCACGTGCCCTCCCTGGCCCGGCTCGCCCCGGGGACCCGCCTGGTGGTGCCGAAGGGCGCGCCGCGCCAGGTGCCGGGGTTGCGCAGGCTGGCGCATCTGCGGCTCTCCGAAGCGGCGCCCGGGGACCGGGTCAAGGTCGGTGACCTGGTGGTACGTGCCGTCTCCGCCCGCCACGACGGGCGGCGGCTGCCGGTCGGGCCGCACCGTTCGCCCGCGCTCGGCTTCGTCGTGGAGGGCGAGGCGCGGACGTATTTCGCGGGGGACACCGGGCTGTTCGAGGCGATGTCCAAGGAGGTCGGGCCGGTCGACGTGGCGCTGCTGCCGGTCGGCGGCTGGGGACCGTACCTGGGCGAAGGGCATCTGGACGCGGGGCGCGCGGCGGAGGCGCTTGCGCTGCTCGCGCCCCGGAGCGCGATTCCGGTGCACTACGGCACGTACTGGCCGATCGGCATGGACGCCGTGCGCCCCCATGAATTCCACGCCCCCGGCGAGGAGTTCGTACGCCTCGCCGCCGCGCGCGCTCCCGGGGTGACCGTGCACCGGCTGGGACACGGGGAGAGCGTACGACCGGGGGTGGCGCGATGAGACGCGCCCCGGTGCGGGTCCCCGAGGGCGCGGGGGAGGCCCGGTGATCGTCCTGGCCGCCGTGAGCACTCCGGTGCCGTACGCGTCCACCCAGCAGGCGATCGGCTATCCCACGCTGTTCCTGCTGGTGCTGGCCGGAGCGCTGGTGCCGGTGGTGCCGACCGGGGCGCTGGTCAGTTCGGCGGCGGTGGTGGCGTTCCATCAGACGGCGCCGCTCTCCCTGCTGATGGTGTTCGTGGTGGCGTCGGTCGCCGCGTTCCTCGGGGACATCGCGCTGTACTGGCTGGGGCGGCGCGGAATGGGCTCCAAGAACGGTTCGCGCTGGCTGGAGGCGATCCGCCGCCGGGCGCCGGAGGACCGGCTGGCGCAGGCGCAGGCGAAGCTCGACGACCACGGGGTGGCCGTCCTGGTGCTGTCGCGGCTGATGCCGGCCGGGCGCCTCCCGGTGATGCTGGCCTGTCTGCTGGCGAAGATGCCGTTGCGGCGGTTCGCCCGGGGGAACCTGCCGGCGTGCCTCGCGTGGGCCGTGACGTACCAGCTGATCGGCATCCTGGGCGGGTCCTTGTTCAAGGAGCCGTGGGAAGGGGTGCTGGCGGCGGTCGTGTTGACGGTGCTGATCAGTGTGGTGCCGAGCGTGTGGCGCCGCGTCGTCCGCTGAGGGGCGTTGCTCGGTCCAGCACGCGGGAGCCGCCGATCGGCAGGTCCCACAGGTCCTCGCGCGGCAGTCCGGCCGCCCGCCATGCCGCCCGCACCCGCCTCAGGGGTTCCAGGACCGGCTCGGTCGACAGGACGAAGGTGGACCAGTGCATGGGGGCCATGTGGCGGGCGCCGAGGTCGAGGAAGGCGCGGACCGCCTCCTCCGGGTCGCAGTGCACGTCCCTGAGCCACCAGCGCGGGTCGTAGGCGCCGATGGGCAGGAGGGCGACGTCGATGCCGGGGTGGCGGCGGCCGATGAGGGAGAACCAGTGGCCGTAGCCGGTGTCGCCGGCGAAGTAGACACGTCTGCCGTCGGGGGCCGTGAGGACCCAGCCGCCCCACAGTGAGCGGCAGGTGTCGGTGAGGGTGCGCTTGGACCAGTGGTGGGCCGGTACGAAGTCGAAGCGGACACCGTCGAGTCGGGCCGCCTCCCACCAGTCCAGCTCGGTGACCCGCTCGAACCGGCGCCGCCGGAACCAGCGGCCGAGGCCGGCGGGCACGAACACCGGGGTGTCGCGCGGGAGTCGGGCGAGGGTGGGGGCGTCGAGGTGGTCGTAGTGGTTGTGGCTGATGACGACCGCGTCCACGCGGGGCAGCGCGTCCCAGTCGATGCCCACGGGGGTGATCCGGGCCGGGGTGCCCAGGATGCGGCGGGACCAGACGGGGTCGGTGAGCACGGTCAGCCCGCCGATCCGCACCACCCAACTCGCGTGCCCCGCCCAGGAGACGGCGACGGTACCGGCGTCCACCCTCGGCAACGGACCGGGCTCGTACGGCAGGAGCGGGATGTCGGCGAGCCCGTCGGCCCCGGGCCGTACCGACCCTTCGCGGGCGAACCGGGCGAAGGCCTTCAGCCCCGGGAGGGGGGTGGTGAGCCGGTCGGCGAAGGACCGCGGCCAGCGACGCCGCTCACCGAGCGGACGGGGCGGAGCGAGCGGCGGGAGGAGGGGGGTCCTGGACGCCGGGTCGCCGGCGCCCCGGGTGGTCGCCGCGGAGGTGATCGACTCGGACTGCTGCGTCATCGAGGAAGCTCCCGTCACTGAGCGTCGTCGTCACGAAGGATCGCCATCGTCGAGGTCCGCCGAAGGCCGGGGTCACCGAGGCCGCCGGTCCCGCCGGTCCCGCCGAAGAGCTTCACCGCAGGTCCTCGAACGCCGCTCCAAGGTGGGTCAACGCCCGCTCCACCTGGGGGAGTTCAAGGGGATCCGGTGCGGTGAGGGCGCGGGCTCGGTCCTCCTCGGTGGTGCCGAGGAACGCGTCGGTGGACAGCCGGACCCGCAGCTCCCCGAGGTCGTCCCCGAACCGGTGGCCGCCGGGGGCGGGCATCCCCAGCCGGTCGGTGAGGAAGTCCTCGGCCTCCTGGGCGTCACCGACGCCGTACCCGGCGAGGGCCGAGCGCAGCGGGGCGAGGTCGGCGTACAGATGCCGTCCGGCGCGCGGCGGCAGGGCGAGCGCCCCGGCGTCCACCACGGCCCGGTGCGCGGCACCGGCGAGCCGCGCGTGCAGGCGTACGGCGGTGGCGAGCCGTTCGGTGACGGGGGCGGGCTCGTCGAGGGCGTGGGCGGCGGCCGCGGCGACCGGGGTGGCGATCCGGGCGCCCAGCGCGGTGAGCACGTCCAGGACCCGGTCGCGCAGCCCCGCCCCCTCCCCGTTCGCCGGGAAGCGTGCGACGGCGGCGGGCCACCCGGCCGGCAGGAAGGCGCCGGCCAGGTCGCTGACGACGGTGACCCGGTCGGGCAGCATCTCGGCGGGGCTGAACAGCACGGTGTCGTGCGGGTCGTGCACGGTGTCGCGCCAGGTCTCGTCGCTGACCAGGTGCAGCCCCTCCCCCAGCGCCGCCTCCATGGTCTCGTGCACCAGTTCGGGCGGGGCCACGGTCGCGGTCGGGTCGTCGGCGACGCACAGCACGAGCAGCCGGGGATCGCCTCCCTCGGCCCGGATCCTGCGGACGGTCTCCAGGAGCGCGTACGGGTCCGGCACTCCCCCGCACTCGGCGGGGGTGGCCACGTGGAAGACGGATCTCCCGAGCGCCCGTGCCTGCGGCTCCCACCAGGCGGCACACGGCCGCGGCAGCAGTACGTCGCCGCCGATCGCGGCGGTCAGGGCGAGCAGCAGGGCAGGGGCGCCCGGGGCGGCGAGGGCCCGGTCCCGGGTGGTGGCCAGTCCGCGCCGGTCCCAGTAGCCGCACGCGGCGTCCAGGAGGGCGGGATCACCGCCGAGCGGGACGGGGTGGGGGCGGCCCGCCGCGGCGGAGAGCACGGCGGCCAGTTCGGGCAGGACGGGCAGTCCCTGGCCGGGGAGAGGCGGGCCGTAGCGGACCGGACCGTGCCCTTCCGGATCCGTCCGCCGCATGTGTGCCTCCGCCCGCCGCTGGTGCGTTGCCCGGTGGCGACCCCCGCGGGATCGCTCCGGGATGTCGATGGTGCCCCGGGTCGCGTCGGGGTGCGTCAGCGTGTGCCGTGTCGTGCGTGACCGGCCTCGCGCGCACCCTCGGCCTGTCAGTACCCAGGCCCACGCGCCCCATGGGCCCCGGTACGGGTTGCGCCGGTCACATCCGCCGAGGGGGCGGACGGGCCGTGGCCGCCCCCTGCCCTCATGGCGTCCATCGGTCCCGGCGACGCAGCCGGTGCACGGCCGCGCCGAGCGCTCCCGCGACCAGGAGACCACCGGCCACCATGGCCGGGACGGAGTCGGTGAAGGCACCGCCGTCGCCCGCGTGGACGCCGCGCTGGACCGGGGCCGGCTGGTGGGTGGAGTGGTGGGAGGGCTGGTGCGTGGGCTGGTGAGTCGGTGGGTGGGTCGGCTGATGGGTCGGTTGGTACGGATCGGCGCCGACGGAGACGTCGAAGGCGGCGCTCCACTGCTTGCCCTCACCGCCGGGGGCCGCCGGGCACATGCCGTCGATGCCCCACTCGGTGGCCTCGGTCGCCGCGTCGACGCCGGTCTCGAAGTCCGCGGCGGGCGCGATCTTCGCCGTGCCCTGGTAGGAGGGGCCCGCGGCGGAGTCGCCGTCGCCGGGGAGGCGTTGCAGCGTGACGGTGCCCTGTTCGAACGCCTGTGAGCTGGCGTCGATGGTCTCGGGGGCGGTGGTGCCGGTCGGGTCGCAGGCGACGGAGAAGGTGAGTGTGCCGCCCGGTTCGACGGACTGCGGGTTCACCTCGGCCGCGGGATCCGCGTACGCGGTCGGGGCGGCGGCGCCCAGAGCGACGCCGATCAGGGCGGCGGCGGACAGGACGCGGGCTCTGCGGCGCAGTGGTGGGCGCGTGGGCGGGGGCATCGGTGGGGCTCCTTCGGCCGGGTCCGGTGGGGTGGGGGCACGACCGCCGTGCCCCGCGTCCATCAGAGCGCCGCGCCGGACGGGGCGCGCGTCGCCGGGCACCATTCGCGGGACACGGAGGGCCGACCGGGTGACGGTGCGCTCCGCTGGGTTCAGCCGGAGAGCGCCGTTGTGGAACTGTGCGTCGCGGGGTGCGGGTTCGTCGTGGCTGGTCGCGCAGTTCCCCGCGCCCCTTCGGGCGCGCTGCAGCTCGGCTCAATCAGAAAGGGAGACGAGTTCCCTTTCCAGGCCCCTGCCCCGCTTCTCCACCACGGCCGACGCGACGTCCGACAGTTTGCGGTTGGTGCCCTGGGAGATGCGGCGCAGCACGGTGAACGCGGCCTCCGCGTCGCAGCCGAGGACGTGCATCACCATGCCGCAGGCCTGGTCGACGACGGGCCGGGAGCGCAGGGCGGCGGCGAGCTGGTCGCGTTCGGTGAGGGCGGCCCGGTAGGAGCGGTCGCGGACGATACAGGTCGCGGCGAGGTCACCGAGGGCGCCGGCGGGGCCGTGCGGGGCGTCCTCCAGGGTGTGGGGGCGGAAGCTGTAGAGGCTGAGGGTCACGGTGAGCCCGGAACGCCTGAACGGGAGCGTGATGCTGGACCGCACACCCGCGTCCAGCGCCACCGCCCGGTACTCCGGCCAGCGTTCCTCGCGCAGCAGATCGGCGGAGTCGACGGGCTCCCCGCTCTCCAGCGCGGCCGGGAGCGGTCCGTCGCCCGAGCGCAGTTGGACGGCGACGAGTCCGGCGAGGTCGGGGTGGGTGACGGCAGCGGGCCGCTCGGTGCCGCTGTCGGAGACCATGCCGCTGGCACCGCAGCAGTCGCTGGTGCAGCGGGCGGCCTGTTCGACGAGTTCGGAGAGCCTTCTGCCCGGATGTGCGGACTCCGCCGACTCCCGTCCCACGCGGCCGAGTTGTTCGCTTTCCGGCATGATGCACGCCTCCTCCCCGAATCGCCTTCCCGCGCGCCCGCGCGGAAAACGAATCTTCGGCTTTCGGTGCGGCTGTGCCTCGGCGCCTGTCAGGCGCTACGTTCGTCGCATGGCCCAGACGGACGAATTCGGTGAAGAAATCGCGGATTTCGTGCGCCGTGTCGCGGAGCTCAAGGCGGCCCGCTCGGTACCGGCTGAAGATCTCCCCACGGTCCTGGACGCGGCCTTCTTCGAACTCGACCATGTGGCCGCCCAGTTGTGGCCCTGGTACGAGCGGCTGACCGCCTCGGGCCCGGTCGGTGGCGCCGTGTCGGCGGCGCAGGAACACCAGTTGCTGAGGAACGTCTTCCAGAGTCTGCCGCTGCCGGTGGTGTTGGTGGACCGCGAGACGGTGGTGCGGCGCCTGAACCGGGCCGCGACCGCCTTCACCGGCGTACGGTCGGGTTATGCGACGGGCCGTCCGCTCAGCGGATTCCTCGCGCATTCCGACCGGGGCGCGTTCCGTTCCCAGGCGGCCGCCGTGGCCCGCGGCGAGGGCGACCGCAGCCTCGACGTCCATCTGCAGCAGCGCCCGTCGCTGCCGGTCCGTGCCACGCTCACCCAGTTGCCCCCGGGCAGCGGCGAGCCGCGCCACACCGTGCTGGTCGTCCTCCAGCCGGCCGGGCACCGGATGCCGCCCGTCGAGCCGTCGCGTCCGCTGCCCGACCTCACCGAGACCACCCGTCACGCGGCCCTGATGGACCTCCTGGACGCGATGACCACGGCCCTGCTCACGGCGCCCCCCGAGGCGGCCCTCGACCGCGCCGCCCGGGTCCTGCACGGCCGCTTCGCCGACTGGGTGGTCGCCGACACGACGACCCCCGCCCTCGCCCGCTCGACGGTCCTCGCTCCTTCGGAGGAGGAGGCGAAGCTCCTGATGTCCCAGGACCCCGCCACCTGCCCCCTCGTCGTCACGGCCGCCCGGGGCGGCTCCCCCGCCCTCCAGATCCGCCCCGCCGACCCGGCCGCCTTCGGCCACGACGGCTCCGGTGCCCCGGTCCTGGTGAAGGCCGACGTGACCTCCCTTCTGGCGGTGCCCCTGGCGCCCCCGGACGGCCCGGTCAGGGGCGTCCTGACCCTCTTCCGCTCAGGCGCCCGCCTGGCCTTCTCGATGGCCGAGGCCCGAGCGATGGACACGATGTCCCGCCACATGGCCCTGGCGATGGAAACCCGTACCGCGTAGGGGCGCGGCCCGGCGGGGCCCGCCCCGCAAGGGGCGCGGGGAACTGCGCGACCAGCCCCGACGAACCCGCGGCCGACAACGAAGCCCACCCCCACGGCGCCCCCGGTCCACCCCGCGGAGCTACACCGCGTCCTTCATCACCTGGTCCCGCAGCCGGTCACAGC
This sequence comes from Streptomyces caniscabiei, assembly GCF_014930365.1. Classification (GTDB taxonomy): domain Bacteria; phylum Actinomycetota; class Actinomycetes; order Streptomycetales; family Streptomycetaceae; genus Streptomyces; species Streptomyces caniscabiei. The sequence continues at coordinate 751,341 of NZ_JABXWI010000002.1, forward strand.
ACCGGCTGATCAACCGCGACACATGCATCTGCGAGATCCCCAGTTGCTCGGCGATCCGGCTCTGCGTCATGTCGCCGAAGAACCGCATGTACAGGATCGCCCGCTCCCGCTCCGGCAGCGCGGCCAGCCGGGGCTTCACGGCCTCCCGGTCCACCACCGTGTCGAGCGCGGGATCCGGGGACCCCAGCGCGTCGCTCAGCGAGTAGCCGTCCTCGCTCCCCGGCAGCTCCGCGTCCAGCGACAGCGCCGTGAAGCTCTCCAGGGCCTCCAGTCCGACCTGGACGTCCTCCTCGCTCATGTTCGCGTGTGCCGCGATCTCCGCGACGGTGGGGCGGCGCCCGGAGATCGTCTGGGACAGGTCCTGGCTGGCGAACCGCACCCGGTTGCGCAGGTCCTGGACCCGGCGCGGCACGTGCAGGGTCCACATGTGGTCCCTGAAGTGCCGCTTGATCTCCCCGGTGACGGTGGGTACCGCATAACTCTCGAAGGCGTTGCCCAACTCGGGGTCGTAGCGGTCGACCGCCTTGACCAGGCCGAGCGAGGCGACCTGGCGCAGGTCGTCGTAGCTCTCGCCGCGGTTGCGGAACCGGCCCGCGAGCCGTTCGGCCATGGGGAGCCACGCCTCGATGATCTGCTCACGCAGGGTGTCCCGCTGCTGACCGGGCGGCAGCGCGGCCAGTCGGCGGAAGGCCTCCGCGGTGTCGGGGGCGTCGTCGTGCGGATGATGCTTCGCATGGGTACGCATGGTGCGTCGCAACTCCCTGGAATGGTGCCTCTGGGATCGACCGTCACCGTGGGGGCGCGGGTGTGCGCAGGAGACAGCACACCCGTGAGGGAGAAATCGCCACTTCCACGGACGTGCCTCCTGTCCGAAGCACTGTTATGCGCCTGCCCCGGATCATGCACGGCAAACACATTCGGGGTTTTCCATTCCGCCCGGGGGTGACTCGCTCGGGAGATTCAGACCCCGGGAGGTCCAGTATGAGCACCACCGTCGCCGATCACATCTTGCGGAGGCTCCGTGACTGGGAAGTCGAACAGGTGTTCGGCTATCCGGGGGACGGCATCAACGGGCTGCTCGCGGCCTGGGGCCGGGCCGAGGACCGACCGCGGTTCATCCAGTCCCGGCACGAGGAGATGTCCGCCTTCCAGGCGGTCGGGTACGCCAAGTTCTCCGGTCGTCTCGGAGTGTGCGCGGCGACCTCGGGGCCGGGGGCGATCCATCTGCTCAACGGTTTGTACGACGCCAAGCTGGACCATGTGCCGGTGCTGGCGATCGTCGGCCAGACGCACCGCAGCGCGATGGGCGGCTCCTACCAGCAGGAGGTCGACCTGCACACCCTGTTCAAGGACGTGGCCTCGGACTTCGTCGAGACGGTGACCGTGCCCGAGCAGCTGCCGAACGTCCTCGACCGGGCGATCCGCACCGCGTACGCCCGCCGCGCGCCGACGGCCGTCATCGTCCCCGGTGACGTACAGGAGTTGGAGTACTCTGCGCCGACCCACGAGTTCAAGATGGTCCCCTCCAGCCTCGGCGGCGAGGCCTGGACGGCGGTCCCGTCGGCCGAGTCGGTGGAGCGGGCCGCCGAGATCCTGAACGCCGGAGACAAGGTCGCGATCCTCATCGGACAGGGCGCCGCCGGGGCCCGCGCCGAGGTGGCCCGGATCGCCGAACTGCTCGGCGCGGGCGTCGCCAAGGCGCTCCTCGGCAAGGACGCGCTGAGCGACGAGCTGCCCTACGTCACCGGCTCGATCGGACTGCTGGGCACGCGTCCCTCGTACGAGCTGATGCGGGACTGCGACACGTTGCTGACGATCGGCTCGTCGTTCCCGTACTCGCAGTTCCTGCCGGACTTCGGCAAGGCGCGGGCCGTGCAGATCGACATCGACCCGCACATGGTCGGGATGCGCTACCCGTACGAGGTGAACCTCGTCGGGGACGCGAAGGCGACGCTGGAGCGGCTGATCCCGCTGATCGACCCGGAGCGGGGCCGCGAGTGGTACGACGAGGTGTGCGCGGGGGTGGCGCGCTGGCGCGAGGTGACGGCGCGCCGAGCGGAGCTGTCGGCCGATCCGATCAACCCGGAGCTGGTGGCCCACGCCCTCGATCCGCTGCTGCCGGACGACGCGATCATCTCCTCGGACTCCGGCTCGGCGGCGAACTGGTACGCCCGGCACATCACCATGCGCGGACGCATGCGCGGTTCGCTGTCGGGCACGCTGGCGACGATGGGCTGCGGGGTGCCGTACGCGATCGGCGCGAAGTTCGCGCACCCGGACCGGCCGGCGATCGCCCTGGTCGGGGACGGGGCGATGCAGATGAACGGCATGGCGGAGCTGATCACGGCGGCCAAGTACCAGGACCGCTGGGAGGATCCGCGGCTGGTGGTGGCCGTCTGGAACAACCACGACCTCAACCAGGTGACGTGGGAGCTGCGGGCGATGGGCGGCGAGCCGTCCTTCCTGCCCTCGCAGGAGCTGCCGGACGTGCAGTACGCCGCCTTCGCGCGCTCGCTCGGGCTGACCGGGATCCGGGTGGAGAAGCCCGAGGACGTCGAGGCGGGCTGGCGCGCGGCGCTCGCGGCGGACGGGCCGGCGGTGGTGGAGTTCCTCACCGACCCGGCCGTGCCGCCGATCCCGCCGCACGCGACCTGGGAGCAGATGGAGTCCACGGCCGCCTCGATCCTCAAGGGTGACGCCGACCGGGGGTCCATGGTGAAGCAGGGCTTCAAGGCGAAGTTGCAGGAGTTCCTGCCGGGCGCCGGTTCGAAACGCGACGACGCGCCCTGAGCCGCCGCGGACGACTCGGGCGACTCTCCGACTGGCGACTCAGGTGACTCAGGTGACTCAGGCGACTCGGGCGGACGACCCTGGATCCCCGGCCGGGCCTCCGTGTCGGTGCCGGGTGTTCGGGTACGCGGGGGCCACCAACCCATCTGGAGGGGAGTCATGCAGCGAGGCAGCGACCGGCTGAGCGCCCACCGAGACGACGAGATGAAGCACGAACTGCAGGGACTCCTCCGTTCGGGGCATCCCACCCGGACGGAGGAGTGGAACGATCCGGAGCCCTACGCCGAGGACGACCCGGAGGTGGCGTACGGGCCGGTGACGCCGAGCCGGGATCCCGCCCGGGTGGAGGCCCTGCGGCTGGAACTGGCCCGGGTCCTCAGCCGTACGTCGTTCCCGGCGGGCCCCGCCGAGCTGATCCGGGTCCTGCGGGACCGGCACGCTCCGGACGGACTCGTGGCGCCCCTGGAGCGGCTGCCGCGGAAGGCGCGCTACGAGTCCGTCCACCTGCTCGCGGAGGCCGTGGACCGGCTCCCGGACGACAGCGGTGCGGACGGGGAGAGCGGGGAGACCGGACAGAGCGGAGGCGGGGCCTCGCGGCCCCCGGCGGACGCCACGGAATCCCCACACGACGGGGACACATAGGCCCCCTGCGCGCGGGTACTGCGGGCAGGGTCACGCCGAAGCGGGCGTGCCCCCGGTCGGGGCGGAGCGACGAAAGGCCGGAGATCATGGCCGAGTTCGTGTGGGAAGTCATGACCCGAGGTGTGGTGACGGTCCGCCCGGACGCCTCGCTCGTGGAGGCCGCGCAGCTGATGCGCGCCCAGGACATCGGGGATGTGCTCGTGACGGCCGACGGGCACATGATCGGGGTGCTGACCGACCGCGACATCACCCTGCGTGCCGTCGCGGCCGGCGCCGACCCGCTGACGGTGAGCGCCCAGGCCGTCTGCACCCCGAACCCGGTCGTGGTCGGCGTGGACGAGGCGGTGTCCGCGGCGGTCGAGCTGATGCGCGACCACGCGATACGCCGACTGCCCGTCGTGCAGGACGGCCACCCGGTGGGCATGGTCAGCCTCGGCGACCTGGCCGTCTCCCAGTCCCCGACCTCGGCCCTGGCCCACATCAGCAGAGCCCGACCGGGCCCGTGGCCGGAGTCGGAGACGATCTCCGGGGGCCATCTCGGGGTGGACACGATCTCCGCGAGCGGCCCGGGACCGGGCCTGACGCCCTGGGCGGCCCCGGGGCCGACTCCGGCCGCCGGAATCGGCCCGGGAACAGCCGCGTTGCCCGCGACCGGCCCGAGGACGGCCCCGACTTCGAGGGGCGGCACCGGGGGGAACCCGACCCGCGGGACCGGCCCGGAGGGGGCCCCGGCCTCGGGAATCGGCGTCTCGGCGAACCCGGACTCCGGGAGCGGCCCGAGGACTCCGATGCCCAGGACGGGGCCGGACTCCGACCCGGCCTCGGGGACCGGCCCGGGGCCGGTGTCGGTCTGACCGGGCGGCTTGCCGCCGGGCCGTCGCGGCGGGTCCGGGACCGCGTCCCACCCCGCCGGGCCGGCTCGCGGCGGCCCGTTCGCCGCACCCGGCACCTCACCACCGGACAGCAGCCACCCGCACCCCGAGCACCACCCGGCCCCGAACACCCACCCCCGGGAACCACCAAGCCCCCGATCACCCACCCCTCGGTCCCCCCAACCACCCCACCCCGGCCCCCCATCACCCATCCCCGACACCCCCAGCCCCACCCCCATCGGACGGCAACCGACGCGGAGATCATGGTCGACGAGAGCCCGCCAGCCCCTACCCGCCCGGAGTGCCGGTGATCTGTCCGGGCGAACGGATCGACCGGGCGGTCGTGGAGTACCTCGGATCGGGAGTGGAGCACAGCATGTACGTCCCCGATCCGTCGGACCCGGAGCTGCGCACCCTGCGCGTGGTGGCCCGGTGACCGGCGACGGGAACAACCGTGGGGCGAGACGCGGAACACGGCGCCGAGCACGGCGCGAAACACCGCACGCAACATCGCTAGGAACTCGTCAAGGAACTCGTCAAGGAACTCGTCAAGGAGAGGAGATCGAGCTGCCATGCGTATCGCATTCCTGACCGCACCCGAGGGTGTCGAGCAGATCGAGCTGACCGAGCCCTGGCAGGCGGCGGAGAACGCCGGTCACGAACCCGTGCTGGTGTCGACGGAGCCCGGCCGGATCCAGGCCTTCGACCATCTCGACAAGGCGGACACCTTCCCCGTGGACGCCGTGGTGGGCGAGGCTCCGGCCGAGTCGTTCGACGCGCTGGTCCTGCCCGGCGGGGTGGCCAACCCGGACTTCCTGCGCATGGACGACCGGGCCGTGTCGTTCGTCCGGTCGTTCTTCGAGCGGGGCCGTCCCGTCGCGGCGATCTGTCACGCGCCGTGGACGCTGGTGGAGGCGGACGTGGTGCGCGGCCGGGTCCTGACCTCGTGGCCGAGTCTGCGCACGGACATCGGCAACGCGGGCGGCACCTGGGTGGACGAGCAGGTGAAGATCTGCGACCACGGCTCCAACAAGCTGGTCACCAGCCGAAAGCCGGACGACCTCAAGGCGTTCTGTGAGGCGTTCCTCGACGTTTTCTCCCAGGAGGCCGCCTGATGAGCTCGCCCATAAACCGCAAGCAGGAGCAGCGCGAGGCGGCCCACCCGGTCGACCCGGCGTCGGGCCCCCTCACCACCGACCAGGGCGTGGCCGTCGACCACACCGACGACTCGCTGACCGCCGGTGAACGCGGGCCGACCCTGATGGAGGACTTCCACTTCCGGGAGAAGCTCACCCACTTCGACCACGAGCGGATCCCGGTGGGGGTCCCCCCACGCCTTTAGGGCAGTGGGGGAGGGTGGTGCACGCACGGGGCGCGGGCGCCTACGGGTACTTCGAACCGTACGAGTCCTGCGCGGAGTTCACCCGTGCCGCGTTCCTCCAGGACCCCGCCGTCCGCACCCCGGTCTTCGTGCGGTTCTCGACCGTGCAGGGGCCGCGCGGCTCGGCGGACACCGTGCGGGACGTACGTGGCTTCGCGACCAAGTTCTATACCTCGGAGGGCAACTACGACCTGGTCGGGAACAACTTCCCGGTCTTCTTCATCCAGGACGGCATCAAGTTCCCCGACTTCGTGCACGCGGTGAAGCCGGAGCCGCACAACGACATCCCGACGGGCGCGTCCGCGCACGACACGCTGTGGGACTTCGTCTCCCTCCAGCCGGAGACGCTGCACGCGATCATGTGGCTGATGTCGGACCGGGCGATCCCGCGCAGCTACCGCATGATGCAGGGCTTCGGCGTGCACACCTTCCGTTTCGTGACCGCCGACGGGCGGGGCACGTTCGTGAAGTTCCACTGGAAGCCGAAGCTGGGCACGCACTCGCTGGTGTGGGACGAGGCGCAGGAGTGCCAGGGTCGGGATCCGGACTTCAACCGCCGCGATCTATGGGACGCCATCGAGGCGGGTGAGTTCCCCGAGTGGGAGCTGGGCGTCCAACTGGTGCCGGAGGAAGACGAGTTCGCCTTCGATTTCGATCTGCTCGACGCGACGAAGCTCATCCCGGAGGAGCAGGTGCCGGTGCGGCCGATCGGCCGTATGGTGCTGGACCGCAACCCCGAGAACTTCTTCGCCGAGACGGAACAGGTCGCCTTCCACACCGCGAACGTCGTCCCGGGGATCGACTTCACCAACGACCCGCTGCTCCAGGCCCGCAACTTCTCCTACCTGGACACCCAGTTGATCCGCCTCGGCGGCCCCAACTTCAGCCAGCTGCCGGTGAACCGCCCCGTGGCCCCGGTGCGCACCAACCACCGCGACGGCTATCACCAGTCGGCGATCCACCGCGGCACGAACTACTTCCCGAACTCCCTCGGCGGGGGCTGTCCGGCCCACGCGGGCGTCGACCCGCACGCCTACACACACCTCGCCGAGCGCGTCGACGGCGCCAAGATCCGCCGCCGCAGCGAGAGTTTCAAGGACCATCACAGTCAGCCGGCCATGTTCTGGAACAGCATGGCCCCGTGGGAGAAGCAGCACATCGTGGCCGCCTTCCGCTTCGAGCTGGGCAAGGTCGGCGCGCTCTCCGTGCGGTCCCGCACGGTGGAGCAACTGACCAAGGTGGACCTGGAGTTGGCGGCCGAGGTGGCGAAGGGCATCGGGGTGCCGGTCCCCTCTGACGCCGAGCCGGTGGCGTACAAGCTCGCCTCTCCCGCCCTCAGCCTGGAGGCGCAGCGCGGCCCCGGTTCGATCCGCACCCGGCAGATCGCCGTGCTGGTCGCCGACGGTGTGGACGCCGAGCAGGTGACCGGTGTGCGGGAGGCGCTGGCGGCCGAGGGGGCGATCGTGGAGGCCCTGGCGGCCGACGACGGCACCGTGCGCGGCGCGGACGGCGCGGAGTACACCGTGGACCGGGCCCTGCCGACGGTGGCGTCCGTCCTGTACGACGCGGTGCTGCTCCCCGGCGGTCCCGTCGGTACCCCGCCCCAGTCGGCCGACCCCGACGTCGTGCGCTTCGTCCGCGACGCCTACCGGCACGGCAAGCCGATCGGCGCCCTGGGCTCCGGCGTCGGCGTCCTCGCCGCGCTCCGGCCCGAGGGGGTCCGCCTCTCCTCCGAGTTCCACCACGTGGTCGCCGACCGGGGCGTGGTCACGGACACGGCCCAGGGCACCGCGAGCGACGACTTCACCAGGGAGTTCATCACAGCGATAGCGGCCCACCGCCACTGGAACCGCCCACCGGCCCGGTCCTGAACACACGACGGGGGCGCCCCTTGCGACAAGGGGCGCCCCCGCTGCTCTTAGGGCGCGGGGAACTGCGCGAGCAACCACGACGCACCCGCACCCCGCGACGCACCACCACCCCCACCCCCGAACCGGCCCCACGCCTCCGGCGCTAAGGCCGACGCCCGAGCAGACACAACAACCTGGTCTGCGCGTCCGCCCCCACCGGCGGAGCCACCGGCGCCCCGAACAACCCGCTCTTCTCCAGATCACCGGCGTACGGAGCGATCTCGTCCACCGCGAACCGCACCAGCTCCCCCGGCAGCCGTTCGTCCGCCCCGATCGCCCGCGAAAGGTCCCACGCGTGCACGACGAGATCGGCGACCATCTGCGCGCAGTACGCGGTCGCCGGGGTGTCGCCGTGGGACAGGTGGACCGTGCGGTCCAGCGCGCCGGGCGCCGTGAACGCCTCGCGCGCGGAGTGGGCGGCGGTGTCCCAGGAGGCCGCGGGGTCGGGCCCCAGCAGATCCCCGCCGAACGTGTCGCCGACCTCCTCGATCATGCAGCCGTCCCGGACCAGCGAGGGCACCCACAGCTGCTCGGAGACGAGGTGGTTGACGAGGTCGCGGACCGACCACTCGGCGCAGGGCGTGTCCGCCCCCCACTGGTCGTCCCGGACGGCGTGGACCCGCGCGCCGAAGAGGTCCTGGGCCCCGGCGTGCCGGTCGAGCAGCGCACGCCTCCCCGCGGTCGCGCCGGGTCTCATGTCGTCGCCGGCCCTCGATCCCGCGCGCCGTCGCGCGTACGGCCCGAGACGACCGGCCGGCGCGGGTGGCGGCGCAGATACTCGCCCTCCAGCTGGGCCATCCGTTCGTTGTGCGTGCGCAGCGCCTCGGTCGACCCGTGCAGCAGCGTGTCGTGCCGTGTGCGGTGGATCGACTCCAGTTCCTTCATCAACTGCTGGTCGTCCAGTTGGTCCGGGTGCACTCCGGTCATGGTGGTACCCCGATCTCGGTGGGTCCTCCCTCCACTGTACGAAGATCCGGGCCCCCGCGCGGTGGGCCGCCTCAGCGGGCGCGCTCCACGCGTCGCTCGTCCCAGACGGGTTCCGGGGTCTCGCGGACCCGGCCGTCGGAGCCGAAGACCAGATAGCGGTCGAACGAACGAGCGAACCAGCGGTCGTGGGTGACGGCGAGGACAGTCCCGTCGAAGGCCTCCAGCCCCTCCTGGAGCGCCTCGGCCGACTCCAGGTCGAGGTTGTCCGTGGGCTCGTCGAGCAGCAGCGCGGTGACGCCCTGGAGTTCCAGCAGCAGGATCTGGAAGCGGGCCTGCTGGCCGCCGGAGAGCCGGTCGAAGGGCTGCTCGGCCTGCCGGGTCAGCTCGTAGCGGCGCAGCCGGGACATGGCGGCACCCCGGTCCTGCGCGTGCTCCTTCCAGAGGATGTCGAGCAGGGTCCGCCCCTCCAGCTCGGGATGGGCGTGCGTCTGCGCGAAGTGGCCGGGGACGACCCGGGCGCCGAGCTTCCACTGCCCCGTGTGGGTCACGTCGTCCCCGGCGAGCAGCCGCAGGAAGTGGGACTTGCCCGAGCCGTTGGAGCCGAGGACGGCGACCCGTTCGCCGTAGAAGACCTCCAGGTCGAAGGGTTTCATCAGGCCCGTCAGCTCCAGCCCCTCGCAGGTCACGGCCCGCACGCCGGTGCGGCCGCCCTTGAGCCGCATGGTGATGTCCTGCTCGCGTGGCGGCTCCGGGGGCGGCCCGGCCTCCTCGAACTTGCGCAGCCGGGTCTGTGCGGCGGCGTACCGGGAGGCCATCTCATGGCTGACGGCGGCCGCCTGACGGAGGGTCAGCACCAGCTTCTTCAGCTGGGCGTGCTTCTCGTCCCAACGTCGGCGCAGTTCCTCGAAGCGCTCGAAGCGCTGCCGCCGGGCCTCGTGGTAGGTGTCGAACCCGCCGCCGTGCACCCAGGCGTCGGCGCCCGCCGGTCCGGGCTCCACGCTGACGATCTTCTCGGCGGCGCGGGAGAGCAGTTCCCGGTCGTGGGAGACGAAGAGGACCGTCTTGCGGGTCTCCTTGAGCCGCTCCTCCAGCCAGCGCTTGCCGGGGACGTCGAGGTAGTTGTCGGGCTCGTCCAGGAGGAGCACCTGGTCGGTGCCACGCAGCAGCGCCTCCAGGACGAGCCGCTTCTGCTCACCGCCGGAGAGCGTGCGCACCTGCCGAAACTGTGCCTTCTCGTACGGCACGCCGAGCGCGGCCATGGTGCAGATGTCCCACAGGGTCTCGGCCTCGTAGCCGCGTACCTCGGCCCAGTCGGAGAGGGCCTGCGCGTACGCCAGCTGGGCGGCCTCGTCGTCCACGGTCATGATCCCGTGCTCGGCGGCGTCGACCGCCTTCGCGGCCTCCCTGATGCCGGGCTGGGCGACGGACACCAGCAGGTCCCGCACGGTCGTCTCGTCCCGCACGGAGCCGACGAACTGCCGCATCACCCCGAGGCCCCCGGTGACGGTGACCGATCCGCCGTGCGGCTTCAGCTCCCCGGAGATCAGCCGCAGCAGCGTCGTCTTGCCGGCCCCGTTGGGCCCGACGAGCGCGACGACCGACCCCTCCCCCACCCGGAAGGACACGTCCCCGAGCAGCGCCCTCCCGTCCGGCAGGTAGTACTCCAGGTGAGCGGCTTCGAGATGTCCCATGGGGCGCATTGTCGGAGGCGGACGAACGCCCGTGCAAATCCGTTTCCCCGCCCCACCGCCCGGCCGGGCCCGCCCGCCGTCGTGGCGGGTGGCCCTGCCGGGGGAAACGGCGAGGCGGGCTGCCCGGCCGGGAGAACGGCGGCTCAGGGGCTGTCCGCGTCGGTCGGCGGCAGCCCCTGGGCGCTAGTCCTGGGTGAGCAGGTACGAGCGGTCCGGGTCGAAGGTGACGTCGACGTTGGTGCCCTCGGTCAGGGCGTCGCGGGGGTCGACGCCCGCCTCGGTGACCGTGACGGTGCCGCCGGTCGTCTCCACCTCGTAGTCGATCGTCGCGCCGTGGAAGGTGGAGCGCAGGACCGCGCCGATGCCGGTGCCGCCGTCGGTGACGGCGGACAGCCGTGCCGTCTCCGGCCGCACCATCAGATAGGCGCCGGCGCCCTTGGCGGTCACCTTGGGATGGGCGGCGACGGTGAGCCGTCGGCCGAGGACGGTCACGGTGCCCCGTCCGTCCACGACCCGCTCGGGCATCGCCTCCAGGAAGTTCGCCCGGCCGATGAAGTCGGCGACGAACACACTGGCCGGCCGGGCGTAGATCTCGCCCGGGGTGGCGGCCTGCTCCACCCGGCCCTTGTTCATCACCACGATCCGGTCGGACATGCTCATCGCCTCGTCCTGGTCGTGGGTGACGTAGAGGCTGGTGATGCCGAACATCTTCTGGATGCGCCGGATCTCGGCCCGCATCGCGTCCCGCAGCTTGGCGTCCAGGTTGGACAGCGGTTCGTCGAAGAGCAGGACCTTCGGCTGGACGACGAGGGCGCGGGCGAGCGCGACCCGCTGCTGCTGGCCGCCGGACAGCTCGTGCGGGCTGCGGTCCTCAAGACCGACCAGGTTCATGCTGGTGAGGGCCATCCGCATGCTGGTGGCGATGTCGTCACGGGTACGCCGCTGAAGGCGCATCCCGTAGGCGATGTTCTCCGCGACCGTCATGTGGGGGAAGAGCGCGTAGCTCTGGAACACCATCGCCATGGGCCGGCGCTGCGGCGGCATGGCGTCGATGGCCCGGCCGTCGAGGAGGATGCCGCCGCTGGAGGAGTCCTCGAAGCCGGCGACCATGCGCAGGGTGGTGGTCTTGCCGCAGCCGGACGGGCCGAGCAGGGTGATGAACTCGCCAGGTTCGATGTCGAGCGAGACGCTGTCGACGGCCGTGACGGTGCCGGAGCGGCCGGTGAACCGTTTGGTCAGGGCGTCGAGCCGCAGATGTCCGCTGTCGGTCTCTCGCGTCGGCGCGAGGGTGCGTTCGGGCGCGGCGGCGGTCATGACTTCTGCCTTTCGGAGGTGGCGGTGCGGTGGAGGGCGGCGCCCGTGCCGACGAGGAGACGGATGAGGGCGAAGCCCGCCAGGACCAGCACGGTCAGCACGGTGCAGTAGGCGAAGGCGACGCCGTAGCGGCCGGTGCCCGCGGCGCTGAGGACCTGGGAGGTGATGATCTTCGTCTGGGGGGTGACCAGCAGGACGATCGTCGAGACGGACGTCATGCTGCGGGCGAAGCTGTAGCTCAGCCCGGTGAGCAGTGCCGGGCGGATGAGGGGGAGGGTCACCCGGCGGAACGTCTGGAGCGGGCTGGCGCCCAGGTCGGTGGAGGCCTGCTCGATGTACGGGTGCAGCTGGGTGAGCGAGCCGACGGCGGTGCGCTGGCCGGCGGGGATGCTGCGGACGACGTAGGCGAGGACGATGGCGACCGCGCCGCCGGCGATCGCGCTGCCGCCGACCAGGCTGGGCAGGGCGTGGACGGGGCCGATCCAGCGGTCGGGCCGGTAGGCGAGGACGAAGCCGATGCCGAGCACGGTCCCGGGGACGGCGACGCCCAGGGTGCCCCCGAGGTCGAGCAGCCAGGCCGTCCGGTCCAGATGCCGTACGACCAGCCAGGCGATGACCAGTCCGACGATGCCGGCGACGGGGGTGGCGATCGCGGCGAACCGGAGGGTGTCCAGGACGGCTTCCACGCCCACCCCGGCGACGACCTCCTTGAGGTAGTCGAGGGTGAGGGTGTTGTCGACGCCGAACACCCGGGTCACCGAGCCGACGAGGACGGTGCCGTAGAGGCTGAGGATCACCGCGGCGGCCAGCAGGGCCAGCGAGTAGAAGGGCCAGCGGGCCCAGCCGGTGATCAGGTGGACGCTGCCGGAGGGGCGGCCGGTGATGGTCGTGCGGACCTTGCGGCTCATCCAGTGCCGCTGCCCGAAGTACATCGCCAGCGACGGCACCAGCAGGATCACGCAGTAGACGGCGGCGCCGGTGATGTCGTACTCGCCGGTGACCGCGAGATAGGCGCGGCTGGCGAGGACCGTGTAGTCGCCGCCGAGCACCAGGGGGTTGGCGAGGTCGGCGATGGCCTCCACGAACAGCAGCAGGAACGGCGCGACCAGTCCGGGCGCCACCAGCGGCAGGATCAGCGTCCGCAGGATCCGCCACCGCGAGGCGCCCATGTTCATGGCGGCCTCCTCCAGGGCCGGATCCAGCCCGCGCAGCATGCCGAGCAGACCCAGGTACGCCACCGGGAAGAGGGACAGCGACAGGACGAACACCAGCCCGTCCAGGCCGTAGATGTCGTACTCCACCCCGAAGACGCCGTTGCTGACGACACCGCGCCTGCCGTACAGCACGACCGTGGCGGTGGCGATCGCGAAGGGCGGGCTGACGATCGGCATCAGGGCGATGACGTGCAGGATCTTCTTGCCGGGCACATCGAGCCGGGTCTGCACGAAGGCGAACAGGAAACCGAGTGCCGTCCCGCAGAGGCCGACGAGGGCGCCGAGGACGAGGGTGTTGCGCAGGACGACGAGGTCGACCCGGGAGGTGAAGAACTCGGCGTAGCGGGGCAGTGCGTCGGGGGCGAAGGCGGTGGCGAGCACCGCGACCAGCGGCACCACGGCGCCGACCACCACGAGCAGGGCGACGACGGCGATCAGGACCCTGACGCCCAGATCGGCCCGCCGGCGGCGTCGGCGCGGAGCCGCCACCCGCGCGGGGGTGGCGGGCTCACGGTCGGAGAGGATCGCGGTCATGACTTGGGCGCCTGCGCGACGTCTTCGTCGAACCACTTGGTCAGCGCCGTCTTCCGCGCCCCGGCCTCGGCGGCGTCGTAGTCCACGACCTTGATGCTCGCCAGGTCGACGACCTTGTCCGAGACCTTGGCGGCGGGGTTGGTCGGGAACTGGTAGGCCTTGACGGTCGGGCCGATCTCCTGGGCCTCGGGGGTCAGCGCCCAGTCGACGAACTTCTTCGCGCTCTCGTGGTTCTTCGCGCCCCTGACCAGCGCGACCCCGCCGGTCTCGTAGCCGGTGCCCTCGGACGGGAAGGTCACTTCGAGGTCGGGGAAGCCGGCCTCCTGGGTGGCTATGCAGTCGTGGGAGAAGATCACGCCGACGGCGACCTCGCCGCGGGCCGTCATCTGCGCGGGCGCCGCGCCGGACTTGGTGTACTGGAGCACGTTCGGGTGCAGGTCGCGCATGTAGCCGAGCGCCTTGGCCTCGTCGCCGCCGGCCAGTTGCACCTGCGTCCACAGGGCCGTGTACGCGGTGCCCGAGGTGGAGGGGTGCGCGATGCCGATGTCCTTCTTGAGCTTCGGGTCGAGGAGGTCTTTCCAGGACCGCGGGGCGTCGAGACCCTTCTCCTTCAGCAGTTCCTTGTTGCTGCAGAAACCGAGCGCGCCGACGTAGACGCCGGTCCACAGCCCGGAGACGTCCTTGTACTTCGCGGGGATGGCCGCGGCGTTCTCCGACACATAGGGCTCCAGCAGGCCCTGGTCGCCGGCGGCCGCGTATCCGTCGGCGGGGCCGCCGTACCAGACGTCGAACTCGGCGTTGCCCTTGCCGGCCTGGATGCGGGCGAGGGCCTCGCCGCTGGAGAGGCGGACGAAGTCGGCCTTCACGCCGGTGGTGTCGGCGAACCGCTCCGTGGTGGCGGCGCACCACTCCTCGGTCGCGCCACAGGCCACGTGCACGACGCCGCCGTCCGGTCCGGAGCCGGCCTGGACGGTGTCCCGGGCGCAGCCGCTCGCGGCGGCGACGGTCAGGGCCGCGAGGGCCGTCGTCCATACCGCGCCACGGCGCGCGCGTCTTCCACTGGTCACGACTGTCACGGCGTTGACCTCCGCATTCTCAGGCCTGGTACGGCTCGGCCGGTCGATGTTTCGGCCAGATTAGGAGCGGGTGAACAGGGCCGCGGTGACGGCGGAGTGAGCCCCGGTGACAGCGCCGTCACCGAGCACGTCACGTGCGCCGTCGGGGCCGGTCGCCCCGCGGTCAGCCCGTGGGCGGCCCGTCGGGCGCGGTGGTGGGGGTGCCCTCCGGGTCCGGGTCGTCCGGGGGCGGGTCCGGCATCAGATAGCCGACGCCGCGCAGGGTGCGGATGTACGCCGAGCCGCCCGGGACCCCGGCCAGCCGCGAGCGCAGCCGGTACACCGTGGACTTGACGACGTCCCGGCCGCCCAGCAGGTCCGAGGTGCCCCACACCTCCCGGAGCAGGTCCTGCCAGGACTGCGGCACGCCCCGCCGGGAGGCGAGATGGGTCAGCAGTTTGAACTCCGTGAACGGCAGGTCCAGCCGGTGGGGGCCGAGGCTCGCCGACTGCGCCACCGGGTCGATCACCAGCCGGCCCACGCGCAGCGCGGTGCCGCCGCCCCGGCGGTGCCGTCGCACCAGGGCCTCGGCGCGCAGGGCCACCTCACGCGGGTGGAACGGCTTGGTGACGTAGTCGTCCGCGCCGTGCTCCAGCCCGGCGATCACGTCGTCGTGCTGGGACAGCGCGGTGAGCAGCATGACCGGTACGTCCGAGCGGGCCCGGATCCGCCCGCAGAGGGTGAGCCCGTCCATCGCCGGCATCATCACGTCCAGGACGACCAGGTCGACGGCGCGGGTGCGCAGCAGGTGGAGGGCGGTCGCCCCGTCGTGCGCGGTGAGCACCGTGAAGCCCTGGGTCTCCAGGGCGAACTCGATGATGATCGTCATCTGCGGTTCGTCGTCGACCACCAGCGCGGTGGGTCCGGCCGCCGTCCTCGTCTCCACCGTCATGCCGCGTCCGGCAGGGTCAGCAGGAACGTCGTCCCCCGGGACGACGCGGTGTGCACCATGATCTCGCCTCCGTGCAGTTCCACCACCGTCTTCGTGATCACGAGACCGAGGCCGGTCCCGTCGGCGAGGGGACGCCCGGTCGCGAAGCGGTGGAACAGCCGGTGCCGTTCCTCCCTCGTCATCCCGGCGCCGTCGTCGGTGACGTACACGGCGACGCCGGTGTCGATCAGCGCGACCCGGACGTCGATGCTGCCGCCCGTGGTGGTGAAGCGGCTGGCGTTGGACAGCAGGTTCGTCAGCGCCTGGGTCAGCAGCATCGGGTCCGCCGGGATCCTCGGCATCACCTGCGGCACGTCCAGACCGACCCGCTGGCCGCGCTGGGCGCACAGCGGTCGCATCGCGGTGACGACGTCGCGCACCACCACCGACACGTCCACCTTCTCCATGCGCGGGGTGAAGAGACCGGCCTCGATCTTCGCCTGGATCAGCAGACTCTCGCACAGACCGATGACCTGCGTGGACTGGTGGTCGGCGACCTGCAGCAGCCGCTCCTGCGCCGCCGTCAGCGGGCCGGGCGTCCCCTCGCGCAGCAGGTCCACCGAGCCCTTGATCATGCTGAGCGGTGTGCGCAGCTCATGGCTGAGCGCGGTGACCTGTTCCGCCCGTCGCTCCACGAGCCGCTCCAGCTGTCGCAGTTCCGCGGTCCGGGCGGCGGCGGCCCCGCGCATCTTCAGGAACGTCGACAGGGCGGCCGCAGCCGCGCCACCTAGCGCCGCCACCGACAACCACATGACGGCGACCATGGCCCGTCCTCCTCGCACGCCGCCCTCGCGCGCGGGGCGAGGGCGGTCCCGTGCATTCTGCACGGCCACTCCCGGTACGACAATCAGTTCGCTACCCGACATATCAGGGACCGTTCCCACCCCGCCCGACACGCTTGTGGCGCGATGGGGTACCCGTGGACACATGACCCCAGACGTCGACCTCACCGTCCGCCCCCCGGGCCACCACATCCTCCGCGACCGTTTCCTCGCCGCGGACAGCCGGCTGTTCAACGCGGTCGCGACCCGCGACTGGCCCGGTGCGCATCCCTTCCTGCCGAAGCTGAGCCGCGCCGCGAACCACGGGGTGCTGTGGTTCGCCACGGCGGCGGCGATCGCGGCGACCCGCAGCCCGCGGGCCCGCCGGGCGGCCGTCCGGGGCGTCGCCTCGCTCGCACTCGCCTCGGCGACCATCAACACCCTCGGCAAGCGCTCGATCCGCCGCCCCCGCCCGGTCCTGGACAACGTGCCGCTGACCCGTCAGCTGAAGCGGCAGCCGATCACCACCTCGTTCCCCTCGGGCCACTCCGCCTCGGCCGCCGCCTTCGCCGCCGGTGTCGCCCTGGAGTCGCGCGGCTGGGGCGCCGCCGTCGCCCCGCTGGCCACCGCCGTGGCGCTCTCCCGGGTGTACACGGGCGTGCACTTCCCGAGCGACGTCCTGGTGGGCGCCGCCCTGGGCGTGGGCGCCGCCTACGCCGTACGCGGCATCGTGCCGACCCGCGACCAGCTGCCCCCGCCCGGCCGCCCCTACGTGGACGCGCCCGCGCTGCCGGACGGCGACGGACTGGTCGTGGTCGCCAACCGGGCCTCCGGCACGTCGGACCGGGTGCGCGCCCTGCGGGACGTGCTGCCGGGGGCCGAGACCGTGGAGTGCGAGCCGGAGGACGTGCGCGCCGAGCTGGAGAAGGCCGCCACCCGCGCCCGGGTGCTCGGCGTGTGCGGCGGCGACGGCACGGTGAACGCCGCCGCCGAGGTGGCCCTGCGCCACGGCCTCCCCCTCGCCGTCCTGCCCGGCGGCACGCTCAACCACTTCGCCTACGACCTCGGCGTGGAGGACGTGCGCGACCTGGGCCGGGCGGTGCGCCAGGGCGAGGCCGTCCGGGTGGACCTCGGTCACTTCACCACCGGCGACACGGAGGGGCACTTCGTCAACACCTTCAGCCTCGGCGTCTACCCCGAGCTGGTGCGGGAGCGCGAGCGCTGGGAGAAGGTGGTCGGCGGCTGGCCCGCGGGCGTCGTCGCGGCCCTGCGGGTGCTGCGCTCCGACCGGCATCCGCTCCAGGCCACCTTCGAGGGCCGGCCCCGCCCGATCTGGCTGCTCTTCGCGGGCAACGGCACCTACCACCGGCTGGGCCTCGCCCCCGCCCGGCGTTTCGACCTGGCCGACGGCCTGCTGGACGTCCGTGTCGTGCACGGCGGCCGCCGCCCGGCCCTGCGGCTGCTGGCGGCGGCCCTCGCGGGCCCGCTGACCCGGACCCCGGCCCACGCCGCGGTCCGGGTACGGCGGCTCCGGGTGGACGGCATCGCACCGGGCACCCTCCTCGCGTACGACGGCGAAGTCGCCGAGGTGCAGGGGGATCTGACGCTCCGGAAGCTTCCGGAGGCGCTCACGGTGTACCGGCCCGTACAGATGAGCTGACCCACCCCGCCGCCGACGCGGGCGTGTCCACAATTCAAGACGGCGGTCTCACCATTCGGCATGGTCGTTGTACGGTTCGGGGACGGACCCGCGGTCGTCGCGGTCCTCGGGGAAGGGGAACGGCCATGCCCGAAGCACAGGAGACCGCCGTCTACACGCATGGACACCACGAGTCGGTGCTGCGCTCGCACACCTGGCGCACGGCCGCCAACTCGGCGGCCTACCTCCTCGGTTCGCTGAAGCCCCACATGAAGGTCCTGGACATCGGCTGCGGGCCGGGCACCATCACCGCGGACCTGGCCGCCCTGGTACCGGACGGCCATGTCACCGGCGTCGACCACGCGCCCGGCATCCTGGACCAGGCCCGGGCCACGGCCGCCGAACGCGGCCTGACGAACACGGACTTCGCCGTCGCTGACGTCCACGCCCTGGACTTCCCCGACGACACCTTCTGTGTGGTCCACGCGCACCAGGTGCTCCAGCACGTCGGCGACCCGGTGCAGGCCCTGCGCGAGATGCGCCGGGTGACCAGGCCGGGCGGGATCGTCGCCGTCCGCGACTCGGACTACGCCGCGATGACCTGGTTCCCGGAGTCGGCGGGCATGGACGACTGGCTGGACCTGTACCGCCGGGTGGCCCGGGCCAACGGCGGTGAGCCCGACGCGGGGCGCCGGCTGAAGTCCTGGGCGCTGCGCGCCGGGCTCACCGACATCACGGCCACCTCCGCCACCTGGACCTACACCACGCCGGAGGAGCGGGCCTGGTGGAGCGGCCTGTGGGCGGACCGGACGGTGGCCTCGGCCTATGCCGAAAGGGCCACCGAGAACGGTCACGCCACGGCCGGGCAATTGCGGGCGATCGCGGAGTCCTGGCGGGAATGGGGACGTCAGGAGGACGGCTGGTTCGCCGTTCTGCACGGAGAAATTCTCTGCCGCAAGGCGGCCTGAAAGCGGGAATTCGGGAAACACGGACCATCAGGAGGTTCGCATCATGGTTCCCATCCTGCTGGTACTGCTTCTGGTGCTCATTCTCTTCGGCGCCGGATTCGCGGTGAAAATTCTCTGGTACATCGCATTGGCCGTCCTGGTGCTGTGGCTCCTCGGCTTCCTGGTGCGCGGCACGTCCGCCTCCGGAGGAAGGAGCCGCTGGTACAGGTGGTGACGTCACTCCCGCGGTAGCAACGGTCCGAGCGGCCCGAGGTCCAGATTCAGGTCCTCGGGCCGCAGGCCGTAGCGCTCGCGGAGTTCGGTCATCCGGTCGTCCAGCAGCATCAGCGTGAGCCCGATGCGCTCCTCCTGGTCCTCCGAGAGCTCTCCGGTGTCGAAGCGGCGCAGCGCCTGCCGCTCCATGAGCTGACGGAGCAGCTCGACGACGGTCAGGACCAGCTTGACCAGGTCCCTCTCGACGGTGTCGGGCTCCAGTTCGAGACGGTTGCGGCCGCTCACTCGGTTCCTCCCCAGGGTGACGGGACCTGTGCGTTCACGGAGCTGATCAGCGCGTTCAGATCGATGCGGACGAGGTCCACGTCGGCGATGCGCAGGGTGAGGTCCCCGGTGATGACGACCCCGCCTGCCAGCAGCCGGTCGAGGAGGTCGACGAGGGCGACCTCACGGCGTTCGATCACGGTCACGGGCTTTCCTCCCCGGCCCCGGTCGTCTCCCCGCTGAAGGAATAAACGGCCCACGGCCCGGTGAGTTCCACCCGCAATCCCGGTTCCTCGCCTTTCGTGCGGTCCACCAGTTCCACGAATTCCTCGGAATGCGCGCGCGGCACCAAATAGGCCGCGTTGAGCACATTGCGCCCGGGGGCACCGGAGAGCGCGGAATTCTGCGGGGCGTGCAGCCGGGTGTCCTCGGCGAATTCCGCGAGCGTCTCGTGCAGTCGGCGGGCGAACCGGTCGGCGTTCTCCCACATCTCCTCGTGGGCCCGGTGGCTCCGCCGCCGCTGCCGAAGGTAGTCGCGCCCGCTGGAGACCTTCGCGGGCGCCTGGGACGGCTCCCGCTCCTCGGACTCCGCGTAGACCTTGACGCCCCACTCCACCCGGCCCGCGAGCCGCTCCAGGGTGCGCCGGAAGCCCTCCTCACGGGCCTCCAGCATGACCCGTACGCCGCTGTCGTCACGGAAGACGGTGCCGAGCCTGAGCGGCAGCGGGGTGGTGACGACGGTGAGGGCGTCGATCACGCTCTGGTGGGCACGGGCCGTCTCGGTCAGCCAGTCCAGGTCCTCCAGATGGGCGCGGAGCGGTTGCTCGGCGAAGTCGCGCTCCGGCACCTCGCTGACCACGGCGATCAGATCGTGGTGGCGCAGCTGCCGGGGCGGCGCGCCCGCGACCCCTTTGAGCTGGGACTGGAGCGCCGCGTCGAAGGGGCGGCAGACGGCGTACACATACCGCAGTCCGGTCATGAGGGCTCCTCTCTGGCGCGGCCGCGCTCGATGGCCGGCTCCGGCTCCCGCCGGTACCCGCCGTCGTCCAGCTCCGCGAGCCGGGCGCGCAACTCGGCGTTCTCACGGGAGAGTTCGTCACGGCGGGCGTTGGACGACAGCGCCGGGTCGGTCTCCCACCAGTCGATCCCCATCTCCTTGGCCTTGTCGACGGAGGCGACGATCAGGCGCAGCTTGATGGTGAGCAGTTCGATGTCGAGCAGGTTGATGCGGATGTCACCCGCGATCACCAGACCCTTGTCGAGGACTCGCTCCAGGATGTCGGCCAGGTTGGCACTCCCGTTCTGCCCGTACGGCTCGGGGACTCGGCTCGGGAACGTCATCGGCGACTCCCGCCCACGGCGGCCCGCTCCTCGTCCTCATCCTCGTACGGTTCCTCCTCGATGTCCTCCCCGGCGTCGTCCTCGGCCTCGGGGACGTCCTCGTACTCGCCCTCGGGTACCTCGTCCGGGTCCTCCAGGTCGCCTTCCTCGTCCTCGTCGGCGTACTCTTCGCCCTCGTCGGCGGCCTCGGCCTCGTCGTCCGGCTCGTCGGAGTCGACCGGCTCCTCGTCCGGCTCGTCCTCCTCCTCGTACTCGCCCTCGGCCTCGTCGTCCTCCGGTGCCTCGTCCTCCGGTGCCTCGTCCTCCGGTGCCTCGTCCTCCGGTGCCTCGTCCTCGGACAGCTCGCCCTCGGCCTCGTCGTCCCGCTCCTCGTCCTCCCGCTCCTCCTCGGCGAGGGCGTCCTCGTGGCTGACGACGACCTCGCCGTCGCGGATCTCACCGCGCCAGCCGTCCTCGGCCTCGCCCCTGAGCGTGATGAAGCGGGCGAAGTTCTTGAGATCGAGCCGGGCCCGGCGGCCCTGGGCGCGCCAGATGTTGCCGGTCTTCTCGAACAGGCCCTTCGGGTAGTACTCGATGACGAGCAGCACCCGGGTGAGGTCGTCGGCGAGGGCGTGGAAGGTGACAGCTCCCTTGGTGGTGCCCTTGGCTCCCTCGGACGTCCAGGTGATCCGCTGGTCGGGCACCTGCTCGGTGGTGTGGGCCTTCCAGCTCCGGTTGGACCAGAAGACCTTCATCTGCCAGTCCGAGTGGGTGTCGTCGGCCTGGTTGGCGCTCTTCACGCCCTTGGCGAAGGTGCTGAAGCTCTGGAACTGGGTCCACTGGTCGTACGCGGTCCGCACCGGCACCCCGACGTCGACGGACTCCATGATCACGGTGGGCTTGTTGCCCGAGCCGCCCTTGCGTTTGCCCTTGCCGCCGCCGAGGTTCTTGAGCGCGCCGAGCACGTTGTCCTTGGCCCGGCCGGCGCCCACCTCCAGGGCGGTGCGCAGCGGCCCCTTGCCCTCGGCGAGCTTGCGGCCGCCGTCGAGGGCCAGCTTGGCGAAGCCGGGGCTGTTGCCCTCGGCGATGTCGTTGAGCTTGCCGGTCGTCTCGCCGAGTTTGCGGCCCGCGCCGACGAGCAGCCGCTGGGCCTGCGCGGCCAGGTACTCCCGCGCCTCGGCCTTGAGATGGTCGACCGCTTCGCTGTGGGCGACGTCGGCGAGCGGGTTGCTGCTCGTCGCGTCCTTCGCCCGGTCCGCGGCCCCGCCGGTCGCACGGCCGGCCGTCGATCCGAGGGTCTCAGTCATCGCCGCCGCCTCCCTTCGTGGTCGACCGCGTGGCCTTGCGCGCGGTCTTCCTGGCCGGCGCGGTCTTCTTCGCCGAAGCCGTCTTCTTCGCCGGGGCGGTCTTCCTGGCCGCCGTCTTCTTCGCCGGGGCGGTCTTCTTGGCCGGGGCCTTCTTCGCCGCCTGCCCGCGCGTCGACCGCCGCGGCTCCTCGGACGCGTCGTGGCCGGACTCCGGCTCCTCGTCCTCGTCGCGCCCCGGCACCTCCGGTGTCACCCCGGCGAGCCGGTCGCGCACCTGCGAGGTACGCCCGTGCAGCCGCCCGGCGAGCCCTTCGATCTGCCGCTCCACCAGCGCTCCGGTGGCCGCCTTGCCCGCGCCCCGCAGGTCCTCGCGGAGCTGGTCCCCCAACTCCTTGAACTGCGGGTTGTTCTGCAGTTGCTGCGACACCAGGTCGGCGAGCGCGCGGGGGCTCAGGTGCATCCGCTTGCCGGCCACCATGGTGCCGACGGCGAACGCCAGTTTCATCTTCTTGGTACGTCCGAGGACGTACCCGGCCCCTACGGCGAGGCCCAGTCCTATGCGATTCATCATGCCGTCCCGTTGCCGGTTCCTGTGCTTCTCTGCGTGCTGATCTCCAGCCGGTCGAGAAGCTCGTCCTCCAGGCGGTCGAACTCCTCCTCATCGATCTCGCCCGCTTCGAGCCGCTGCTCGAGGCGGGCGAGTTCGGCGCGGACGGCCGCCGGGTCGTAGTACTGGCGCTCGGCCTCGGTGAGTACCTGTCTCACCGTCCAGAGGCTGCCGCGTACCGGTGCGAACGGCAGCAGCAGCACCTCGGTGATCAGTCCCATGCACTCGCCTCCTCGGCCGTCATGTGCTGTGTCAGTGCGTCGTCTCGGCGGGCTGCGCGGGCCCCGGCTCGACGAAGCTGTACGGGGGCAGCGGTCCGTTCACCCGCACCTCGATGTGCGGATGGCTCTTGCGGACCGCGTCCACGGCTTCGAGGAAGCCCGCGGCCGACTGCCGGTCCACGAGGAACGACAGATTGGCCAGCCAGCCGGTCGACTCGGGGCCCGCGCTGACGGCCTCGGCGGCCGGCTCCAGCGCCTGCCGCAACTCCGTCGCGTCGTCGGCCTCCCGGGCCTGCACGGCGGCGACGACCATCTCGCCGAGCCGCAGCCGGTCCTCGTAAGTGCCGCCGCCCGCCTGCCGGTTGGCCTCGGTCATGGCCCGCAGCTCGGGGTTCTCCCCCATCACGCGGTGCAGCACGGCCTCTTCGTCGTGGCTGGCCTTCACGTTGTACTCGACCTTGCCGTCGAGGGCGCCGAGCCGTTCCCTGTAGTGCTCCGCGCGTTCCGCGAGCACCCCGGTGACGGACGCGTCGTCGGGGGCGACGCTGCCGAACCGCATGGGCAGCAGCGGGCCGCCCGCGCCCGCCTCGCTCAGGACGTTCTGGTGGGCGAGCAGGTCCTTGCGCTTGGGGCGCAGCCCCTCGGGGGCCTCACTGACGATCGCCGCCAGCTCTCCCTCCTTGAGGATGCGCACCGGGCGGGCGGGGTCGCCCACCCCGCCCATGCCCTCGGGGAGGCCGGGGTGCGAGCCGGCGGTGATGCCGTAGACGTACGTGCTCACTCCTGTTCCTCCTTCTTGCGCGAGCTCGTGGTCCTACGGGCGCGCGGGCGCGACTCGGACTGGCTCTCCTCGCGGGACTGCTTGAACGCGTCGGAGATCGTCTCGGCGGCGCCGGACAGCGCCCCCTTGGACTTGCCGCGCGCGCCGGACTCCGTCATCTCACCGACGAGATCCGGCAGGCCGGGGTTCTTGCGCGGCCCGGCCTCCAGGTCGAGCCGGTTGCACGCCTCGGCGAAGCGCAGATAGGTGTCGACGCTGGCGACGACGACACGGACGTCGATCTTCAGGATCTCGATGCCGACCAGGGAGACTCGTATGAAGGCGTCGATGACGAGCCCCCTGTCGAGAATGAGTTCCAGGACGTCGTACAGGCCGCTGCTGCCGCCTCCGCCGCCGGACTGCTGTGCCGGGACTACGGTCATGCCGGCCGATCCTCCTTCTCTGTGGATGCTGGGGGGATGGTGGGAACGGAAAGTCGTCTAACGGCGGTGCGGATCGGCCCGCCCGCGTTCGTAACGGCGGACGCGCCGATAGCCGGTGAGCTCGCCCCGCGGGTCGAGTTCCACCCGATAGCTCGCGAGCAGGCTCATCGTGTCGGGGACCCGGGCGATCTCCAGGACCTCGACCTCCAACGTCCAGCCGTCCTCGCTCTGCTCGAACGACGACACGGACTCGGGCGCCATGCCGGTCAGCTCGGCGAGCTGGGTCCGCGCATGACGCAGCACCTGCATGGGGCTGGGTCGCTCGTCCGCCGATTCCCTCACCTCTTCGGTTTCATCCGATTCGGGCTTAGATTCGTGCTTTTCGCGTGAATTCTGTGTTTTTGATGTGTTTGATGTGTTCGACATGGCCACCTCGAACACCGAGTGGCCCCCCGGCCGTTGGCCAAACCTTTCGGTGTCAGCCGCGCAGCGCCGCGAGCCTGCGCCGCGCGGGGCCGAGCGCCCGGCCCCGGGCGGGCGCCCCCGCCCAGGGATCGGTGCGGGCCTGGTCGACGGCGTCCGCCAGGGTCCAGCGGCGGGCGTCGACGGCGGGGTCGTCGAGCTGTTCCCAGGTCAGAGGCGTGGCCACGGGCGCCCCGGGGCGGGCGCGCACGGTGTAGGGGGCGACGGCGGTCTGGGCGTAGGCGTTGCGCTGGATGTCGAGGTACAGCCGGTCGCCCCGGTCCTTCTTGCGCGGCTCGACGGTGAGCCGCTCGGGACGGGCGCGGACGAGTTCCTCGGCGATCTCCCGGGCGAAGCCGCGCACCGAGTCGAAGTCGTCGTGCCCGTTCAGCGGTACGACGACATGGACGCCCCTGGAGCCGGTGGTCATCGGCACGGACGGCAGTTTCAGCCGGTCGAGCAGGTCCCGTACGTCCCGGGCCGCCTCCCGGACCTGGGCGAAGTCGTCCACCGCCGGGTCGAGGTCGAGGACCAGCCGGTCGGGCCGGTCGACGTCGCCGGTCCGGGAGAGCCAGCGGTGCAGGGTGAGACAGGCCTGGTCGGCGAGGTGGACGAGGGTGGCGGCGTCGTCGCAGACCGGGTGGAGGACCGTGCCGCCCTCCTTGCGCACCTCGACGCGCTCGATCCACTCCGGGTAGTGCTCGGGGGTGTTCTTCTGCATGAACATGGGCCCGTCGAGCCCGTCGGGGTGCCGTTCCAGCATCAGCGGGCGCCCGCGCAGATGCGGCAGCATGAACGGCGCGACGGCCCGGTGGTAGGCGACGAGGTCGCCCTTGGTGTACTCCTTGCCGCCGTCGCCGTCCGCGGGGAACAGCACCTTGTCCGGCCGGTGGATCTCGACGGTACGGCGGCCGACCCTCATCGTGTGCGTGTCCCCCATCGCCTGCTCCTCTCCGGATCGCGATCGTTCAGGGCTCTCAGCGCGCTCAGGGCTTTCAGTGCGCTCAGGGCTTTCAGGGCGTGATCGCGTGCTCCACCAGCAGCCGTCCGGCCACCGCGATCGCCTCCGCGTCGATGCCCGCCTCGCGCAGCTGCTCCTCGGGGGAGGCCGAGCCCGGCATCGTCCGGACCGCCAGGCGCACCAGGCGGGGCACCGGGCGGCCGTCGAGGAAGGCGTCGAGGACCGCGTCGCCGAGACCGCCCTCCTCGTGGTGGTCCTCGACGGTGAGGATGCAGCCGGTGCGTTCGGCGGCCTCCCGCAGGGTGCGGCGGTCGACGGGCTTGACCGAGTAGAGGTCGATCACCCGGACCTGGATGCCCTCCCGGTCCAGTGCCTCGGCGGCCTTGAGGGCCTCGTGGACGGTGACCCCGGCCGCGACGACCGTCAGCCGGTCGGTGTCCGAGGCCCGCAGCACCTTGCTGCCGCCGACCGGGAACTCCTCGGTCGGGCTGTAGAGGACGGGCGACGCGCCCCTGGACGTCCGCAGATAGCGGATGCCCTCCAGGCCGGCCATGGTGCCGACGAGCTTGGCGGTCTGGTTGGCGTCGCACGGGTACAGCACGGTCGAGCCGTGCACCGAGCGCATCATCGCCAGGTCCTCCAGGCCCATCTGGGAGGGCCCGTCCTGGCCGATGGCGACTCCCGCGTGGGAGCCGACGAGGTTGATGCCGGCCCCGCTGACCGACGCCATGCGGACGAAGTCGTGGGCGCGGCTGAGGAACGCCGCGAAGGTGGCGGCGTACGGCACCCAGCCGCGCGCCGCGAGGCCCACCGAGGCGGCCACCAGCTGCTGTTCGGCGATGTAGCACTCGAAGTAGCGGTCGGGGTGCTCCTTGGCGAAGAACTCCGAGCGGGTGGAGTCGCCGACCTCGCCGTCGAGGGCGACGATGTCACCGCGGGCGGAGCCGAGCGCGGTGAGGGCCTGCCCGTAGGCGTCCCGGGTGGCGACCTCGTCACCGGTCTCGTGGCGCGGCAGTTCCAGGTGTCCGGTGCGTACGGCGTGCAGCATCCGGGCGGCAGGCGGCTGGCGGACCTCGACGCGGAGGTCGCGTACGCCGCCGAGTTCCGCGATCGCGTCGTCGGCGTCCTTGAGCGGCTTGCCGTGCAGGCCCTCGCGGTCCTCGACGGCCTCGACGCCCTTGCCCTTGAGGGTGCGGGCGAGGATCACGGTGGGCTGGCCCTTGGTGGACTCGGCCTCGCCGTAGGCCCGGTCGACGGCGTCCACGTCGTGTCCGTCGATCTCGATGGTGTGCCAGCCGAAGGCCGCGAAGCGGCGGGCGTAGGCGTCCAGGTCGTGCCCGTGCCGGGTGGGCCCGCGCTGACCGAGCCGGTTGACGTCGACGATCGCCGTCAGATTGTCCAGATGCTCGTACGCGGCGTGCTCGGCGGCCTCCCACACCGAGCCCTCGGCCAGCTCGCTGTCGCCGCACAGCACCCACACCCGGTAGCCGGTGCGGTCCAGCCGCTTCCCGGCCAGGGCGATGCCGACGCCGACGGGCAGTCCCTGGCCGAGCGACCCGGTGGCCGTCTCCACCCACGGCAGCCGCCGCGGCGTGGGGTGCCCCTCCAGCCGGCTGCCCAGCTTCCGGTAGGTCATCAGCTCGGTCTCGCTGATCGCGCCCGCCGCCTTGTACGCGGAGTACAGCAGCGGCGAGGCGTGTCCCTTGGACAGGACGAAGCGGTCGTTGCCCGGGTGCTGGGGCCGGTCGAAGTCGTACCGCAGGTGCCCCGCGAGGAGCACCGCCATCAGCTCGGCGGCCGACATGGACGACGTCGGATGCCCGGAGCCCGCGGCGTCCGAGACGCGCACGCTGTCGACCCTCAACTGCTGTGCCAGCTCGTTCATGTGACGGCTGTTCATGACTCTCCTCCGGAACCCTCGGCGGGCTTTGGCGGGTCTTCGGACACCGTGCCGAGCTTGCGGCCCGGTGATGCGGTCGGCGGCTTCCCGGCGCCCGCCGTCGCCCTCTCCGGCGCGCCCGGCATCCTGGCCAGCTCCGGCGAGGCCGTGTCCAGGGGGACCGACCAGGACCGTACGAGGCCCAACTGGACGGCCTGGCGGGGCAGTACGGCGTCGAGGAGCCAGTCGGCGGCGACCCGGACGCGGTTGCCGGGCATGGCGGCGAGGTGATAGCCGCGGGTGACGGCTCCGGCGGCGAGGCCGGACAGCGGCACACCGAGCGGGTTGGCGGCGGCCTTGACCCCGCCGAGGTCCACGACGAAGCCGAGGTCGCTGTGGCGGTACGGCTCGGGCTCGCCCCGGCCGAGGGAGGCGGCGACGTTGTACGCGGCCACCTTGCCCTGCCGCCAGGCGTGTTGGGCGGTCATCGGGGTGTACTGGCCGGGCTTGGTGAGATCGGGCACGGCGGCCGCGTCGCCGCAGGCGAACACCCCGGGCCGGCCCGGCACCTGCAACGTGGGCTCGACGAGCAGCCGGCCGCGTTCCATCGGCAGCCCGAGGGACTCGGCGAGCGGGTCGGGCCGTACGCCCACGCACCACACGAGGGTGCGGGTGTCGACGAACTCCCCGTCGCTCAGCAGCACTCCGTTCGGTGTGGCCTCCTTCACGGAGGTCCCCATCCGTACGTCGACGCCTCGCTGCCGCAGCACCTTGTCGGCGGTCCGCGACAGCTTCTCGTCCATCTCGGGCAGCACCCGGTCCGCGATGTCGAGCAGGATCCAGCGCGGCCGCATGCCCTCCCGCAACGGCTGCTTGCGGACCAGCGCGTCGGTGAACATCTGGCCGTGCGCGGCGACCTCGGTCCCGGTGTACCCGGCGCCGACCACCACGAAGGTGCACCGCGCGTCGCAGCTCTTGGGGTCCTCGCTGCCCGCGGCCAGCTCCACCTGCCGGGTGACGTGGTCCCTCAGGTACAGCGCCTCGGGCAGCCCCCGGAAGCCGTGGGCGTGCTCGGCGACGCCCGGGATGGGCAGCAGCTTGTTGACGCTGCCGGCGGCGAGGACCAGCCGGTCGTAGGTGAGGGTGCCGACGCCGCCCTCGGGGTCCGAATAGCGCACGGTGCGCTCGTCGAGGTCGATGTCGTCGGCCTCGCCCAGCACCAGCCGCACATGGGGCAGGGTGCCGGTGAGGGAGACGGTGACCCTGCGTGGTTCCAGGATGCCCGCGGCGACCTGGGGCAGCAGGGGGAGATACAGAAAGTAGTCGGTCGGGTTGAGCAGGGTGATGTCGGCCTTGTTCCGGGTCAGCCGCGCGAGGGTGCGGGCCGTCCGGTAGCCGGCGAAACCGGCACCGACGATCACGATGCGGGGTCGACTCACGGTGCGCCTCCGGCGTGGTCGCGTGCGTACGAACCTTCCGCGTCCCCCTGGTCAACGGGCCCAAACCGGCGGGTCACCCGATCGTGCGCGGGTTTCCGCCGTGATCCCCGGGTACTCGGACCACGTCCCGGTCCCGCCCCGATCGCACCTGTCGCGGAGGTAGTCCCCATGCCCGAGTACGGATACTTCCTGGCGACCGAGGAGTTCGGTCCCGCCGAGCTGATCGAGCAGGCGAGGATGGCCGAGCAAGCCGGATTCGACTGTCTGTGGATCTCGGACCACTTCCACCCGTGGAACGACGCCCAGGGCCAGAGCCCCTTCGTATGGTCGGTGATCGGCGCGCTCTCCGAGGCCGTGTCGCTTCCGATCGAGACGGCGGTGACCTGTCCGACCGTCCGGATCCACCCGGCGGTCGTCGCGCAGGCCGCGGCGACGAGTTCGGTGATGACCGGCGGTCGTTTCCGGCTCGGCATCGGCTCGGGCGAGGCGCTCAACGAGCATGTCCTCGGCACCCGTTGGCCCCCGGCGGACGTCCGTCTGGAGATGCTGGAGGAGTCGGTCCAGGTGATGCGGCGCCTGTTCACCGGCGAGGAGGTCACCCACCGCGGCACGCACTTCACGGTGGAGAACGCCCGCCTCTACACGCTCCCCGAGGCGCCCGTCCCCATCGACATCTCCGGTTTCGGCCCCAAGGCCACCGCCCTCGCCGCCCGCGTCGGCGACGGTTTCATCACCATGAGCCCCGACGAGGAGCTGGTGACCCAGTACCGCAAGGGCGGCGGGGGCGCGAACCCCGTCAGCGGCGGTACGAAGGTGTGCTGGGGCCCCGACCGGGACGCCGCCGTGCGGCTCGTCCGCCACCTCTGGTCGAACCAGCTGCTGCCGGGCGAGATGGGGCAGATCCTGCCCACGCCCCGCCACTTCGAGCAGTTGGAGCCGCTGGTGACCGAGCAGATGGTGGGCGAGAACACGGTCTGCGGCGACGACGTCGACGAACACGTCGCCGAGCTGACCGCCTTCGCCGACGCGGGCTTCGACCGCGTCTACGTCAGCCAGATCGGCCCCGACCAGCGCGGCTTCTTCGACTTCTACCGCACGAAGGTGCTGCCGCGACTCCAGCGGGGTCCTCGCTGACCCGCACCGCCCCCGGATTCTCGGCCCAGATGGTGTTTCCCTCTCCCCATCGTCTGGGCCGAGTGCACGTCCGCCGCACGGACCGCCGGCCGCGGCGCACCGGAATCGGGGCCCGGACGTCGATGACGTCCGGGCCCCGATTCCTTCTGTTTCCTCCGCTCACCGCTGCCGGTGGCGCGGGTCCTCGGGGTCGACGCCGACCGGGGGCGGCGCGCCGGTCGCACCGCCGGGTGCGACGGGCGGCACCGGCGGATAGCCGGCCGGGCCGGTCCCGCCCGGGGGCGTCCCGGGCGCCGTACCGCCGACGACCCGGTCACGACCCGCCGCGAGGTCGCCCTCGTGCTCGGCCGTCGGCCGGGACGCCGAGGGCCGCGCCGCGCTCCTCAGCACGTACGCCGCCACGCCGAGCACCACGGCCGTGATGAGCGCCGCGGCCCAGTCCGGCAGGCCGAGCGACAGGGCCAGCCCGAGGGCCAGCGCGAGGGCGGCACCCGCGTACAGGGCGAGCGCCCCGGACGCGGCGTACAGCGCCGCCTTGCGGCGCTGCTTGCGGGTCTGCTGCCGCAGCTCGTCGCGGATGGTCTCGCGGGCCACCAGCGCCAGCTCGTCGACCAGGTGCTTGTCCAGATGTTCGAGATGATTCAAGCGGTCCATCGCCTCCGGGTACCCGTGCCCCCGCCCGCGTAACGCGGCATGCGCCCGGGGCGGATCCCCAACTAGGCTCTGCTCCATGGAGATTCTCGGCACCACGCTCCGCATCTGCGTCGACGACCTGGAAGCCGCGGTCCCGTTCTACGAGAGACTCTCGGGCGGGCCGGCCATGCGCTTCGAACGCGGCGGCGTCCAGGTGGCCGCCGTCGGCTGCTTCCTGCTGATGAGTGGACCCGAGTCGGAGCTGGAGGTCCTGCGGAAGGTGGCCGCGACCATCGCGGTCGAGGACGTCGACGAGGCGAACCGGGTCCTCACCGCCTCCGGCGCCCAGGTGCTGGCCGGCCCCATCCCCACGCCCGTCGGCCGCAACCTGATCGCCGTCCACCCCGACGGCTCGGTCTACGAGTACGCGGACCGCCGGACGGTGGGGTGAGCGTCAGGGGGCGAACGCGGCCACGACGAGGTCCGTGAGCAGCGCGCCCGCCGTGCCGTCGGGGTCCAGATCGGGGTCGTAGATGGTGACGTTGAGGCCCACGCAGTGCGGTGAGCGGACCAACGGGCGCAGCAGCGCGGTCAGTTCGTCGGGCAGGAGCCCGTCGGGGTCGGGGCTGTCGACGGCGGGCATGACGGACGGGTCGAGGACGTCGGCGTCCAGGTGCACCCAGAACCCGGCCAGTTCGGGTGTCTCGAAGCTCAGCGCGGTGACCCGGGCGAGATCGTCCGCGCCCCAGGTGCGCAGCTCGCCGACGGTCACGACGGGGATCTTCAGGGCGGCCAGCTCGGCGCGCTCGTCCTCGAACGCGTCCCGGATGCCGAAGAGCCGTACGTCCTCGTCGCGCAGATAGGGCCCGAGGCCCTCCAGGTCGGTCAGGTCCGGCTGTCCGCGCCCGGTGGCGAGCGCCAGCTCCTCACCGCCGGCCGCGCCGACCCGGTCGGAGTTCCCCGGATGCCGGAAGTCGGCGGAGGCGTCGACGGCGACCAGCCCGTACCGCCCGATCCGCCGCAGCGCGAGCGAGGCGCCGAGCTGGATCGAACAGTCCCCGCCGAGGACGACGGGCAGCTCACCGGCCCGGACGTGCCGCTCGATCCGGTCGGCGAGCCTACGGGTGTACGAGGCGATCGCGCCGGCGTTGAAGACGCCGTCGCCCTCCTGCCAGTCGCCCCGGTCGTAGCGCGGCGGCACCACCACCCCGCCCTCCAGCGCGCCGAGGCGCCGCACGATGCCCTGTTCCCGCAGGGCGCCGGCGAGCTTGTGGCAGCCGGGCACGGTCCCCGGGGCGGGCGGCCGCAGGCCGAGATTGGAGGGGGCGTCCACGACGACGATGTTCCGCATGGGTCCCATCCTGAGCGACGGCGCCGTCCGCCGGGACGGGAACGGATCATTCCGGGAGACGGCCCCCGGGCGGCTCCGGGAGACGGCCCCCGCCCGGGACCGGGCGCTCCATCTCCGTGGTCAGCGCCCACCGCTGGTGGTCCCGCCAGGCCCCGTCGATGAACAGGAAGTCCGGCGAGAAGCCCTCCAGCCGGAAGCCGCACCGCCGGGCGAGGGCGATGGAGGCGGCGTTCCCGGGCTGCACGTTGATCTCCAGCCGGTGCAGCCCCATGAAGGTGAACGCGTACTCGACCACCAGTGCGAGCCCCTCCCCCATCAGGCCGCGTCCGGCGGCGTGGGCGAAGGCCCCGTAGCCGAGGGCGCCGCTCTGGAAGCCGCCCTCCACGATGTTGTTGATGTTGATGAATCCGGCGATGCCCCCGCCGTCCTTCTCGCACACCAGGAACCCGGCCTTGGTCGGATCCTCGATGAGCCGTCCCGCGTACGCGGCGTACGCCGCGGGTGTGGCCGGGGGAAACAGCCACGGCCGGTGCAGCTCCGCGCTCTCCCGCACCCGTGCGACGAACTCGGGGCCGTCCCCGGGTGTGAAGCGGCGGATCGCGACGCGGGGGCCTTCGATGAGATGACGAACGTTCTCGGACACCCCGCCACGGTACGTCGGAGCGGGTGTCACCTGCGCCGTCTCATGAAGTACGCCCCGCACACCGCTCCGACCAGGCCCGTCCCGAGGAGAGCCAGCCACAGGGGCATGGTGACCTCGGAGACCAGCAGCTGGATGTCGGTGCTCTGGGTGTTCTGGAACACGAAGACGAGCGCGAGGACGGCGAGCAGACCCACGAGGACCCTGCCGGGGGTCAGCGTCTCGCTCCACCGCTTCCGCCCATGCGTCCCGACTCGTGCCGATGTCTTCGGGCTCATGTCTCCAGGATGACGCGATCGCCCGGGATGCGCCCGGTGGGAGACACCCCGGCGGAAAGACACCCAGGCGGGGAGAAGCCCCGGCCGGGCGACACCGGGCGGCCGGCCGGGGAGCTGGCCCTCAGAGCAGGGCCGGCTCGTCCAGTGTCAGCGTCCCCGCCTCCGCGTCCAGCTCCGCCGTCACCCCGAAGGGGATCGTCAGCGCCCCTTCCCCGTGGCCGAATCCGAACTCCTCCACCATCGGCACCCCGACCCCGCCGAGCCGGTCGACGAGCAGCGCCCGCACCTTCTCGTACGGCTCGCACTCCGCCCAGGAGCCGAGGACGACGCCGGCGACCCCGTCCAGCCAGCCCGCGCGCAGGAGCTGGGTGAGGTAGCGGTCGAGGCGGTAGGTCTCCTCGCCGACGTCCTCCAGGCAGAGCAGGCCGCCCCGGGCCGAGCGCCGGGCGTGCGGGTTGCCCAGCTCGGCCGCGAGCAGACAGAGGCAGCCACCGAGGAGGACCCCCCGCGCACGGCCCGGCACCAGGGCGGCGCTTCCCTCGGCGGCCCGGATCGTGCGCACCGTCTCGGGGGAGAACAGCGTGGCCCGCAGATGCTCCTGGGCCCGGCTGTTCTTGAGGAAGTCGACGCCCGCGGCCATGGGCCCGTGCAGGGTGACAAGACCGGCCCTGGTGGCGAAGGCCTCGTGCAGGGCGGTGATGTCACTGAACCCGACGAGCGCCTTGGGGCCCGCCGCCCGGATCGCGTCCCAGTCGAGCAGGTCGACCATCCGCTGCACGCCGTACCCGCCGCGGGCGCACAGCACGGCGGACACCGACGGGTCGCACCAGGCGTTCTGGAAGTCGGCGGCGCGGTCGGCGTCCGTGCCCGCTAGATAGGGGAACCCGGGGTGCCGGTCCAGTGTGTGGGGCGCCACGACGGGATCGAGGTCCCAGCCGCGCAGCAGGTCCAGCCCGGCGCTGAGCCGCTCCTCGACGACCGGTCCGCTGGGCGCGACGACGGCCACCCGCGCGCCGGGCACGAGGCGGGCGGGTCTGGTCAGGGGGGTCACGAACGTCACAGGTGTCACGGGTGTCACTTTGCGAGCTCCAGAGTAGGGATACCCGGAGGATTCAACCCGAAGACCCGGGCGTACAGCGAAAGCTCCGCCTCCAGGACCCGCACCATCGTCTCCGCCCGCCGGAAGCCGTGCCCCTCCCCCTCGAAGGCGAGATAGGCGTGCGGCACCCGCCCGTCGAGCCTGGCCAGGAACCGCTCGCACTGCGCGGGCGGGCAGATCACGTCGTCGAGGCCCTGGAGCAGCAGGAACGGCGCGGTGATCCGGTCGGCGTGCTCGGTGGGCGACCGCTCCGCGTACCGCATCGGCTCCTCGGCCGACGGCCCGATCAGGCTCTCCAGGTACCTGGACTCGAAGTCGTGCGTTTCCCCCGGCCCCCAGTGCTCGAGGTCGAGGACGGGATACAGGATCGTTCCGCAGGCGTACACGTCGGTCGAGGTCAGGGACACGGCGGCCGTCCAGCCGCCCGCGCTGCCGCCCCTGATGGCGAGCCTGGTCCGGTCGGCGGTGCCCTCGTCGGCGAGGGCGAGCGCCACGGCCGCGCAGTCCTCCACGTCGACGACGCCCCACTGCTCGCGCAGCCGGTTGCGGTACTCCCGTCCGTAGCCGGTGGACCCTCCGTAGTTGACCTCGGCGACGCCGATGCCGCGTGAGGTGAAGTAGGCGATCGCGAGGTCGAGGACCAGCGGCGCGCGGCTGGTGGGCCCGCCGTGCGCCCAGACGACGTAGGGCGGCAGCTCGGTGCTGAAGGCGACGGCGCCGGGGTTGTGCGGCGGGTAGACGTGGGCGTGGATCTCGCGCCCGGCGGGGCCGAGGAAGCTGCGGATCTGGGGTTCGGGGTAGTGGGAGGGGTCCACCGGGTCGTCGTGCGCGGCGCCGATCACCCGGGCGTCGCCGGTGGCGGCGTCCAGCTCGACCACCTCGTACGCGCTGCGGGGGCTGGCCCCGATGCCGAGGATCCGGCCGCCGTGCACGGCGAGCGAGGGGGCGAACTCGGTCCACGGTCCGGCCGCGTCCACGACCTGGCCGGTCTCCAGGTCCAGGACACCGAGCGCGGTGGCGCCGCGCCCGTGGATCACGGCGACGAGCCCGTCGTCCAGCAGCGCGAACCAGCTCCAGCCGACCTTCCACAGCGGGCCGCCGAACTCCTCCTCGCGGGCGCAGAGGGCCGTGCGGCCGCCGCCGTCGGGGTCGAGGCGGCCGGGCTCGGTGTGGTCGGGACCGGCGTGGTCGGGGTCGAGGCGGTAGAGGTTCCAGTAGCCGGTGGTGTCGCTGGAGTACACGAGGGTGCCGTCGGCGGCCCAGTCGACCTGGGCGACCGACTCCTCCGGGCCGCCCGCGACGGACCGGGGCGCGCCGAACCGGCCGTCCTCGGTCACCTCGGCGACCAGCAGCGACGTGCCGTCCCACGGCATCCTGGGGTGGTCCCAGGCGAGCCAGGCGGCACGGCGGCCGTCCGGCGAGAGACGGGGGCAGGTGACGAACCGCCTGCTGTCGTCGGTCAGCGCCCGCACGGCGCCGCGGTCCTCGGCCGCCGAGCCGTCCAGCGGCACCGCGGCGACGACCCGCCGCACGTCGGTGGGCCCCTCGCCGGTGAACTCCTCCAGGACGCACCACACCTCGTCCCGCTCCGGGTGCGGCCGCGGATCCACCCAGCGCAGTCCGCCGCCGACCGGCGACACCGGGGTGAGCGGACGGGGCTCACCGCCGGGCTCGAAGCCGTAGAGGCGCTGGTCGGCGTGGTTCACGAAGACCACGAAGGGGCCGCCGTCCCGGGGGACCGCGGTCCAGGGCTGTCCGCCGTACTCCATGACCCGGCTGCGCACGTTCCACGGGGCCGGCAGGACCGACTCCTCCGTGCCGTCGGCCGTGCGCCGCACCAGGGTGCGTCTGCCGGCCTCGGTGGGCCGGGGCTCCGTCCACCAGGCCTCGTCGCCGACGAAGCCGACGAACTCGGGATGCCCGTCGTGCGCGGCGGCCAGCGCCGCGTCGATCGGCGAGGGCCACGAACCGTACGCCAGGGTCTGCACCTTGTCCCCCATGTCCCTTCGTCCCCCGAGTCCCATCGGTCAGGCCGTCCGCAGGAAGCGGTCCAGCACACGGACGCCGAAGTGGAGCGCCTCCACGGGGACGCGCTCGTCGACGCCGTGGAAGAGCGCCGCGTAGTCGAAGCCCTCGGGGAGCTTCAGCGGCGAGAAGCCGTAGCCGGTGATGCCGAGGCGCGAGAACTGCTTGGCGTCCGTGCCGCCCGGCATGCAGTACGGCACCACGTGCCCCTCGGGCGCGAACTCCTCGACGGCGGCCCGCATCCGCGCGTACGTGACCGAGTCCACCGGCGCCTGGAGGGCCACCTCCCGGTGCTCGTACTCCCAGTCCACGTCCGGTCCGGTGAGCCGGTCGAGGGTCTCCCGGAACTCGTCCTCACCGCCGGGCAGATACCGTCCGTCCACGCGGGCGACGGCCTCCCCCGGGATCACGTTGATCTTGTAGCCGGCGTCCAGCATGGTCGGGTTGGCGCTGTTGCGGACGGTCGCCTCGACCAGGGCCGCGGCCGGGCCGAGCTTGTCGAGCAGCCGGTCGACGCCGCCGTGGTCGCCGAGGTCGGCCTCGACGCCGTACAGCTCGGCGAGTGCGGTGAGGGCCGCGCGGACGGTCGGCGTGAGCCGCAGGGGCCACTCGTGCGCGCCGATCCGGGCGACGGCCGCCGCGAGGCGGGTCACCGCGTTGGCCCGGTTCACCTTGGAGCCGTGGCCGGCCCGGCCGCGCGCGGTGAGCTTCAGCCAGCCGGTGCCGCGCTCACCCGCCGCGATCGGATAGATCTGGCGGCCACCGCCGTCGTGGAAGGTGAAGGCCCCCGACTCGCTGATGCCCTCGGTGCAGCCCTCGAAGAGACCGGCGTGCCGGTCGGCGAGGAAGCCGGAGCCGTCCTCGGCGCTCGCCTCCTCGTCGGCGGTGAACGCGATCACGAGGTCCCGGCGGGGGCGTACGCCGGTGCGCGCCCACTGCCGCACGACGGCCAGGATCATCGCGTCCATGTTCTTCATGTCGACCGCGCCCCGGCCCCAGACCACGCCGTCGCGGATCTCCCCGGAGAAGGGGTGCACGCTCCAGTCCGCGGCCTGGGCGGGCACGACGTCCAGATGACCGTGGACGAGCAGGGCGTCCGCCGACGGGTCGGTGCCCTCGATCCGCGCCACCACGTTGGTGCGGCCCGCGGTGCGCTCCAGCAGCGTGGGCTCCACGCCGGCCTCGGCCAGCAGCGCGGCGGCGTACTCGGCGGCCGGCCGCTCCCGGCAGTCCCCGCCGCCGCGGTTGGTGGTGTCGATCCGGATGAGGTCGGAGGTGAACCGGACCACCTCGTCCAGCGCCCGCTGGTCCACGGGTGCCGTCTGCTCAGCCATATGTCTCCTCCACCGCGGCCGAGACGATCGTGGTGACCGCCTTGAAGGTGCGGATTCCCTCGTACATGGTCGGGCTGGTGTACGCGACCTTGCGTTCACCGGTACGGACCACTCCGGGCACCACGGTCGCGGCCATCGCCAGGTGCTCGGCGTCGAACTCCAGCGCCACGGTGAAGGGGCCGCCCCTGACCGGTGCGTGCCGTACGGCGAGAGCCGCGGCCTCCTTCGCCGCCGCGCGGATGTCGGCGGCCGTTCTGGCCGGGGTGCGGCACACCGCCGCATACCGCGAGACATGGTCCTTGACCGCGACTTTGAGCGCCTCGGGCGCATAGCCCAGGGCGTCCTCGCACGCCACGTCGTCGCCGGTCACCAGCACCACCGGTACCCCGTACTCGGCCACGACATGCGAGTTGAGCAGCCCTTCGCTCGCCCGCTCGTCGTTCACCCACACCCCGGTGATCGAGTTCGCCAGGTAGGTGTGGGCGAGGACGCCCTCCATCCCGGCGCCCGCGTGGTAGCCGACGAACGCGATGCCGTCCACGTCCCCGTGCTGGACGCCCTCCACCATGGACAGCGCCTTGTGCCGCCCGGTCAGCATCTGCGCGCGCTCGTCCAGCTCCTCCAGCAGCAGGTTGCGCATGGTCCAGTGCGCCTCGTTGATCAGCACCTCGTCGGCCCCGCCGTCGAGGAACCCGAGCACGGCGGCGTTCACGTCCGAGGTGAACATCGAGCGGCACCGCTCCCACTGCGGTGTCCCCGGCAGGACGTCGGCCGGCCAGGTGACACCGGTGGCGCCCTCCATGTCGGCGCTGATGAGGATCTTCATGCTGCTTCACGTTACGCGGCGGCGCGGGAACTTCATACGAGCCGGAGAAGGAGGGTCGAACCCACTTTTCTCGGGCTCCGAGCAGATCCGACGCGCTGCACGCCTCGTCCACCGAGCCCCGCGACCGCGCCGACGGCGTCGTCCCACCCGTCGACGCCACCGCCCCGCGCCCACGGGCGTGCTAACGCACCAGACAGGGGCGCTTGTTGTCGAACTTCCAGCCGGGGCTGAGGTATTGCATGGTGACGGCGTCGTCGCGGGCCCCGAGCGCCTTCTGCCGGTAGAGCTCGTGGGCCGCGAGGAGCCGGTCCATGTCGAGTCGGACGCCCAGGCCCGGGGCGTCCGGGACCGCGATCTCGCCGCCGACGATGCGCGGCGGGGTGGTGGTGAGCCGTTCCGTGCCCTCCTGCCAGATCCAGTGCGTGTCCAGGGCGTTGTACTCGCCCGGGGCCGCGGCACCGCAGTGGACGACCATCGCCAGGGAGATGTCGAAGTGGTTGTTGGAGTGACAACCCCAGGTCAGCCCCATCGCGTTGCACAACTGCGCCACCCGCACCGAGCCCTGCATGGTCCAGAAGTGGGGGTCGGCCAACGGGATGGAGACCGACTGCAGGGCCAGGGCGTGGGTCAGCTGGCGCCAGTCCGTGGCGATCATGTTGGTCGCGGTGGGCAGCCCGGTGGCGCGGCGGAACTCGGCGAGGATCTCCCGCCCGGAGTAACCGCCCTCGGCCCCGCACGGGTCCTCGGCGTACGCGAGCGTGTCGCCCAGCGGACGGCACAGCTCGATCGCCTCGGCCAGGGACCATGCGCCGTTCGGGTCGAGCGTGATGCGGGCTTCGGGGAAGCGGCTCTTTAGGGCACGGACGGCCTTGACCTCCTCCGCACCCTCCAGGACCCCTCCCTTGAGCTTGAAGTCCTTGAAGCCGTACAGGTCGTGGGCCGCCTCCGCCTGCCGGACGATCGCCTCCGGCGTGAGGGCCTCCTCGCGCCGGATCCGGTACCACTCCACCGGGGAGTCGGGTTCGCGGACGTACTCCAGATCGGTGCGGTCCGGGTCGCCGACGTAGAAGAGGTAGCCCAACACCCTTACCGAATCACGCTGTCGGCCGTCACCGAGCAGCGCCGCCACCGGCACGTCGAGGTGCTGCCCGAGAAGGTCGAGCAGCGCCGACTCGACGGCGGTGACCGCGTGGACGGTGGTCCGCAGGTCGAAGGTCTGCGCGCCACGCCCGCCCCGGTCGCGGTCGGCGAACCGGTCGCCGATCTCGCGCAGCACCCGCTTGTAGTCGCCCACCCCGGCCCCGACGACCAGCGATGCGGAGTCCCGCAGTGTCCGCGTGATCTGCTCCCCGCCGGGCACCTCCCCCAGTCCCGTACGGCCCTCGGAGTCGGTGAGGACGACGATGTTGCGGGTGAAGTAGGGGCCGTGGGCGCCGGAGAGATTCAGCTCCATGCTGTCCCGGCCGGCGACGGGGTACACGGCGAACCCCGTGACGGTCGGCTGTCCGATGCTCATCTGGTGCCTTTCTGCGGTGAGGTGGCGGTTCTCAGAGACTGAGCGCGTCGAGGATCTGTTCGGCTATCAGGACACCGCCCAGACCGAGGATCGCGAGGACCGTGGTGTAGCTCGTACGGACCTTGATCGCTTCGATGACGGAGAGGTTGAAGTACTCCTTGAACAACCAGAATCCCGGGTCGTTGACGTGGGAGAAGGCGATGGAGCCACAGGCGACGGCGAGCACCATCACCTCCGGGTGGACCCCGCTGCCCGCGAGCAGCGGCAGCACCACGCCCGACGCGGTGACGACGGCGACGGTCGCCGAGCCGAGCGCGATACGGAGGATGACGGCGACGAGCCAGGCCAGGATGATCGGCGAGATGGACCAACCGTCGGTGGCGTCCTTGATGTAGTCGGAGATCCCGCCCTCGACGAGGACGTTCTTGAACGCCCCGCCCGCGCCGATCACCAGCAGGATCATCGCCATCGCCTTGGCCGCCGAGGAACAGGAGGCGCCGACCTCCTCCAGGCTGCGGCCGATCCGCGGTCCGAAGGCCCAGACCGCCAGGCACAGGGTGAGCAGCAGGGCGATGGGCGCCGAGCCGATGAAGGCGACGAAGTGCAGCAACCCGTTCTCGCCGGAGGTGGCCATGTCGGTCACGGCGGCGGCCACGATGAGCGCCACCGGGAACAGCGCCACGAACAGCGACCAGCCCAGGCCTGGCATCTCCTCGTCCGTGAACTCGCGCTCGGTGACCAGCCCTTGGGGTATGGAGGGCGTCATCGCCTTGATGAACGGCAGGCGCGGCCAGAGCAGGGCGATGAACGCGCCCGCCGGGACCGCGATGAACAGGCCGTAGAGCAGGGTCAGTCCGACGGAGGCGTCGAACGTCGCGGCCACGGCGGTGGGGCCGGGGTGCGGCGGCAGGAAGCTGTGCATCGTCGACAGCGTGAT
This sequence comes from Streptomyces caniscabiei, assembly GCF_014930365.1. Taxonomy (GTDB): domain Bacteria; phylum Actinomycetota; class Actinomycetes; order Streptomycetales; family Streptomycetaceae; genus Streptomyces; species Streptomyces caniscabiei. The sequence continues at coordinate 791,679 of NZ_JABXWI010000002.1, forward strand.
GGACATGGGCAGACCGACCCACAGCAGCGGCGCCCCGGTGACCCTGACCAGGGTGAACGCGATCGGCACGATGATGATGAACGCGACCTCGTAGAACATGGTCACGCCGATCAGCATCGCGGTGACCACCATCGCCACCTGCACCCAGCGCGGCCCGAAGGCGTCGAGAAGCTTCCCGGCGATGCGTTGGGCGGCGCCGGAGTCGCCCATGACCCGGCCGACCATCGCACCGAGCCCGATGGTGAGCATGGTGTCGCCGATCTGGCCCCCGATGCCCTCCGAGAGGACGTCCGGGATGGTCGCCACCGGAATTCCCTGGACCAGCGCGACACCGACCGCCACGAGCAGCAGGGCCGCGAAGCCGTTCAGTCTCAGCCTGGTCATGAGCAGCAACAGGACCAGAACACTGACGCCGACCACGAGAAGAGGCATGGCAGTTCTCCTTTGAACTGTCGAGCGAGGGGGGAGGGGCGTGAAGTTCTGGGCGTGACGGGCGCCCGGGCTCAGACGGGTCGTCGTACGGCGCCGACCAGGCTCAGTCCGTGGTCCAACACCTTCTCCAGGTCGGCGAGGTCGGCGGCGGACGGGTCGGTGAGCGGGGCGCGCACCGGACCGACCGGGAGGCCGCGGAGCCGGGCGGCGGCCTTGACCAGGGAGACGGCGTAGCCGGGCACCCGGTCGCGCAGTTCCACGAGGGGGACGTAGAACTCGCGCAGGAGCGTGTTCACGAAGGTGTCGTCGCCGTCCTTGAGCGCGGTGAAGAAGGCGTTCGCGATCTCGGGTGCGAAGGCGTGGACGGCGGAGGAGTAGGCGGGGACGCCGACGGTGGCGTAGGCGCGGGCCTGGATCTCGGCGGTGGAGGCGCCGTTGAAGAAGAGGAAGCCGTCGGGGGCGGCGAGAGTGAGACGCTGCAGGCGGTCGAGGTCGCTGTGGCCGTCCTTCAGGCCGACGACGTTCGGAATGTCGGCGATCCGCTTCAACGACTCGGCGGTGAAGGCGACCTGGCCGCGCTGGTAGGCGATGAGGGGCAGCGGGGTCCGGGCCGCGATGTGCTCCAGCTGTGCCACGAGCCCGTCCTGCGGGGCGGCGACGAGGTAGTGCGGCAGGACCAGGAGGGCGTCGGCGCCGGCCTCCTCCGCGATGCGGGCGAACCGGGCGGCCTGGGCCCAGCCGTAGCCGATGCCGGCGACCACGGGGAGGCGCCCGTCGGCGATCTCGACGGTGGCCTCCACGACCGCGTGGTACTCGTCCTCGTCGAGCGAGAAGAACTCGCCGGTGCCGCAGGCGGGGAAGACGGCGCCGGGGGCGGTGGCCAGCCGGTCGGCCAGGTACGCCCGGTAGGCGTCGAGGTCGAGACCGCCGTTCTCCCGGAAGCTCGTGAGAGGGAAGGAGAGCACACCGTCCGCCATGCCGTCCCGGAGCCGCTGCATCACACCGACTGGATCAGCGCTGTTCGTTGCCATCAAATCCATCCCCGCTCCATCCCTGTATACAGATGTTGTCTGCGTATGCAGATGGAGATTAGATGTGTGAACAGGGTCGGTCAATGGGTGTGCGGCCACGAATCGGCGCGCACCTACGATGAGCGCATGCCGGAGAAGACAGGTGTCCGCGGGGTGAAGTCGGCGGCCAGAACCGTCGCGCTGCTGGAACTGCTCGCGGGACGAGGGGGGCAGCCCTCACGCCTGGATCAGCTCGCGGAGGACCTGGACGTGCCGCGCAGCAGCATGTACCAACTGCTGCAGACACTCGTCGACTGCGGCTGGGTCCGCACCGACGCCACCGGATCCCTCTACGGCATCGGCATCCGCGCCCTGCTCACCGGCACCAGCTACCTGGACGGCGACCACCACATCCGGGTCGTCCGTTCCTACCTCGACGAGGCGTCGGACGCCCTCGGCGAGACCATGCACATGGCCCGCCTCGACGGCCCGGACGTCGTCTACCTCGCCACCCGCGAGTCCCATGAGTACCTGCGCACCATAAGCCGCGTCGGCCGTCGCGTCCCCGCCCACGCCGGCGGACTCGGCAAGGCCCTGCTCGCCGAGCGCCCCGACGACGAACTGCCGCTCCCGGACGGCCCGTTGACCGCCCTCACCGAGAACACGCACACCACCCGCGCGTCCCTCCACGCCGACCTGGCCCGGATCCGCGAACGTGGCTACTCCATCGACCACGAGGAGACGGTGACCGGCATCGCCGGCTTCGGCTTCGCCCTGCGCTACGCCTCCCCCGCCACCGACGCCATCAGCTGCTCGGTCCCGGTGGCCCGACTCACCCCGGAGCACGAGGCCCGCATCGTCGCCGTGATGCGGGAGATCCGGGCGAAGATCGAGTCCCAGCTGCCGCCCGCCTCGGGCGGGCCCGTCTGGCGCTGAGCGCCCCGCCGGACGTGCCGCGCCTCCGGCCCCGACGCCGTTCCACGGCGTGGAGGCGTCGCGTCAGGGTGAGCCGACCCGGGACCTCGGGCTACCCACGACCGCGCCCCGCCACATACCACCTCGACGGCAGTTCGATCCGGGTTCCCGCGGCCGTGTGTTCCGTGGTGACCAGGGGGAGTTCGCCGCTGGTCACCACGGTGAGACCGGCGGCGCCCAGGTACTCCGGGATCGCCGCGTCGGTGACCTCGCCGGGGGCGATGCCGTGCCGGAAGATCGGGGCGAGCTTGGCGGGCGGGCCCGCCGGATCGGCCGCGAGGCCCATGAGGACGGGTTTCGCGGCCTCGGAGAGTTCCACCAGGCAGACCCGGCCGCGTTCGCCGAGCAGTGTGGCGACGGTGTCGACGAGGCGTTGTCGGTCGTCGGGCTCGCACTGGTGGAGGACGCCGCGCACATAGACATTGGCGTCGCCGAGGTCGGCGTGGAGCGCTTCGGCGTCCGTCTTGTCGGCCGCGTCGAGCACCCGGTAGTCGGCCCGGCCGTCGGGGTCGGCGCGGCGGGCCCGGTCGACGGCCGCGGTGGAGAGGTCGGCGCCGATCACACGGGGGAAGCGGTCGGCCAGGAAGCGGGTCTGGGTGCCGTTGCCGCAGCCGAGGTCGACGAGCGGGAGGGCGGCGGCGGTCAGGTACGGCTCGAAGAGCGCCAGATGGACGGCCGCGGTCCTCTCGGGCCCGGCGTCCCAGAAGACCGCGCCCGGTTCGTCGGGAGCCTCCCGCCAGAACCCCTCCCAGGCCTCACGGTACCGACTCGTCACGCTCATGCCACACCCCCGGACCAGCTACCGGGCCGCCGCTCCGGCGGCCCAGATCGGTCTACCGTGCCCGGCAGCCGCAGACAAGCACCATGCGCGTACCTTCACCGTTCCTGAAGACTGAGCCTGACTCAGTCGCACGCCCCGAACGGTCTTGAGCGAACTGGTTCCCGGCGTACTCGACCCCGAGGCAGCGACACGCATCCTGTGCGTGGTCCGATCCCGGGAGGCCGGTTCCCTGTGCGACCTGGCCATATGGGTACGGCCAGAGGCGAGGGAGAGGCCCCGAACCATCCTTCTGGTGGAGCGGGGGCCCCGCACGCTGGCGCCATATCCGACGTCCCAGATCGCACGATCACGTTAACCCGGACGGCCCAGGACGCCGCAAGCCAGGAAGCCGACCATCACACAATCGAGTTAAAGCGACCTTGTACGCTCCTAGGCGAGCAGTTGCCGACCCCTCGTTCAGGTCCCACGCGCCCCCGCGCGCCCCTCACGCCCCCTTGGCCGAGGCAGCTACGGACGGCCCGTCGCCGCTTCAGCGCCGCCGTGGCAGGGTCAGTTCGAACCACACCGTCTTGCCGGCGCCCGTCCGGCTGGTCCCCCACTCGCGGGCCAGCGTGCTGAGGACGCGCAGTCCCCGGCCGGACTCGTCCGTCGGGGCCGCGCTGAGCAGGGTCGGCAGGGTGGGGTCGTCGTCGTAGACCTCGCACAGCAGCGTGTCGCCACGGACCAGCCGCAGTTCGACGCGGCGCCCGCGCGCGTGCCGTACGGCGTTGGTGACGAGCTCGCCGGCCAGGAGCGCGGCGGTGTCCGTGAGGCTGTCCAGGCCCCAGACGCAGAGCTGTTCGCGGACGGCCGCGCGAGCGCGGGCCGCCTCGACCGGGTCACGGGCGAGGCGCCACTCGGCGACGTCCTCGGGCCCGATGCCGTTGAGCCGGGCCATCAGCAGGGCCACGTCGTCCTTGCGGCCGCCGCGGGTGTTGAGGGCGCGGATGATCGTGTCGCAGGCGTCGTCCATGGAGGCGGCCGGGTGGGCGGCGGACTCGCAGAGCGTCGCGAGGCCCACCCCGATGTCCTCACCGCGCATCTCGACGAGCCCGTCGGTGCACATCACGAGCCGGTCGCCCGGGTCCACGCGCACGCGTACCGCCTCGAACGCCACCCCGCCGACACCGATCGGCGCGCCGGTGGGCAGGTCGAGGAGTTCGCTGCGGCCGTCCACCGCGCGGACCAGTACCGGCGGGATGTGCCCGGCGTTGGCGAGGTGGAGTTCGCCGGCGATGGGGTCGTAGACGGCGTAGAGGCAGGTCGCGAGATAGTGCTCGCCGAGGCGCTGGGCGAGGTCGTCGAGGTTGCGCAGGAGCTGCGCGGGCGGCAGGTCGAGGGCGGCCATGGTCTGCACGGCCGTGCGCAACTGGCCCATCATCGCGGCGGAGTTGAGGCCGTGCCCCATGACGTCCCCGACGACCAGGGCGGTGCGGGCGCCCGGCAGCTTCACCGAGTCGAACCAGTCGCCGCCGACCCGCCCGAGCAGGGTGCCCGGGAGATAGCGGGTGGCGATGTCGCAGCCCGCCATGTGCGCCTCGATCTGCGGCAGCATGCTGTCCTGGAGCGTCTCGGCGACGTTCTCCTGGTAGGTGTACATGCGGGCGTTGTCGAGGACGAGGCCCGCGCGGGCGGCGAGTTCGGCGCCGGTGACGCGGTCCATGTCGTCGAAGACCTCGCGCTCCGGGTGGCGCAGCAGGATCATGAAGCCGAGCACGACGTTGCGGGCCTTCAGGGGCACGACCAGCATGGAGCGGCCCGTGATCAGCGGCCGGATGTCGCGCTTCTCGAACTGCGCGGCGATCGCGTGCCCCATCTGCTCGCTGATGCGGGGCACGAGGACGGGCTCGCCGGTGGTCATGCACTGGAAGAACGGGGTGTGCGCCGGGAACGGCATGGCCTCGCCGACGGGGACGACGTCGTCCCAGCGGCCCGGCTCGTCGGTGTGCTCCACGGCCACCCGGTGCCACATGGTCGTCGTGTCGGGCACGCCGTCCGGGAACCCCTCACCGGCGACGACCTGTTCGCGCAGATAGGTGCCGGCGACGTCGGTGAAGCGGGGCACGACCGCCCTGCTGACCTCGACGATGGTCCGGGAGAGGTCCAGGGAGGTGCCGATGCGCCCGCTGACCTCGTTGAGGAACTCCAGACGCTCGCGCACGGCGGCGTGTTCGAGGTCCTCGCCCTCGTCCCGGACGTCCTCCGGCACCGGCAGCCCCTCCGCGACGGCGCGCGCGGCCCGTTCCCGGCGGGCCCGTCGCTCCGCGCGCCGGGGCACGCCCCAGTCGGGGGTGACGGGCACCCGGTCGTTCTGGCTGAACTCCAGCACCGGATAGCCCAGTTCGAGGATCTGGGCGACGATGCGGGCGCCTTCGCCGACGCTCATGCTGGGCAGGATGTCGGGGAGCCTGCGAGCGAGTTCGTCGGCGCCGGGGAAGTCGGTGTGCAGGGCGAATCCGGGGGCGATGCGTTCGACGGCGACGTCCGCCTGGTCCTCCCGCCGCAGGGTCTCGGCGTCGGCGGCCAGCACCAGGAGCCGTTCCCGGCCGGGGCCGACCAGGGGGTAGGCCCACCACAGCACGTCGATCCGGTCGCGGCCGGGCACGGTGAGCCGGGCGCGGCCGGCCGCCGGGTAGGACAGCTGCCCGTCGAGCGAGGTCTCCAGGTCGTGACCGAACGCGTCGTGCCCGAACGCGTCGTGCCCGAGGGCGTCGTACGCGCCGTGGGCGGCGTGGAGCGGGGGCTCGTCCGCGTCCGGGAGGGCACCGGAGACGGGCAGCAGATCGAGGGCGCTCTGGCCCACCGCCTCGTCCTTGGTCGTGCCGAAGAGCCGGCGTGCGCCGGAGCTCCAGTGCGACACGAGACCGGCGCGGTCGACCACGACCACGGCCAGGGGGATCCGGCCGGCCGCGGCGTGCTCCGGCGTCTCGTCACCGGCTCCGAGGCCGGTCGTCGCGCCCGTGTCGGTGCCACGGTCCATGGCCAAGGCCCTTTCTCCCCACGGCTCGCAAGATCTGCGCCGCCCTCACTACCGTACGGCTGCGTAGCGTCGCCATGTGTGGCAATACGCGAATTGCTCCGTAGGAGGCTCCGGCGCACGTGCAGGCCACACGGGCGGCGCGCGATCATTCGCGCGCCCCCCGATGGCCCGGTCCCCTCAGTCCGCGTGCCCCAGATGGACGTCCTGTTCCGTCCGGGAGCCGGAGGCGACCTGGAGCACCGTCGCGACGGGCGGGTACCCGGTGGCGATGACCGTGTACTCGCCGGAGGAGAGGTCGACGAAGCGGAAGGTCCCGTCGATGCCGGTGGTGATCGTGTCGACGACGTTCCCGGCGGCGTCGAGGAGCGTCACACGCGCGTCCTCCACGGGTCGGCCGCCCCCGGCTCGCACGGTGCCCCGCAGGACGGCGCCCCCGGCGAGCTCGATGTCCTGGCGTGTCTCGCGGGCGGCCCGGACGGTGACGGGCAGCGCGGCCGGCCGGTAGGAGTGGGCGCCGGCGGCGAGGGTGTACTCCCCGGCGACCAGTTCGGTGATGAGGTACTCGCCCGCCTCCCCGCTGCGGGTCGTCACGACGACCTCGCCGCGCACGTCGGTGAGCGTGACGGTCGCGTCGCTCACGGTCCGGCCGTCCGCCGTCCGGACCACCCCCGCCAGGCGTCCCGCGCCGCCGAGCACGATGTCGACCTCGACGGGCCGGTCCCCGACGGTGACGCTCACGGCCTGCGGCTGGTGGCCGCCGGCCGCGGCGATCAGCACGTACGCCCCGGGGCCGGGCGTGGAGAGCGCGTACCGCCCGTCGTCGCCGCTGCCGCCGCGCCCGGTCTGCCGGCCGCCGGCGTCGATGAGGGTGAGCGCGGCCCGGGGCACGACGGTGCCGTCGGAGTGCTGGACCGTGCCGCGGACGGGGACGCCGGGGGCGTACGGCGAGCGCGCCTGCGGGATCGGGACGGCGGGCGCGGCGGCGGAGGCCGGCTCGGGCGTGGGTTCGGCGGGGGCCTCGTCCGGGGGCACCGGCGTCCTCTCCTTGAGGAAGCAGGCGACGAGGAGCCCGAGGAGGAGCACCGGCACGAGGTACAGGAAGATCCTCGGCATGGCCTGCGCGTAGGCCTGGACGTAGGCGTCGCGCAGCGGGTCCGGCAGGGTGTGGACGAGGTCCGGGGTGAGGGAGCCGGGGTCGGGCAGCACGGCGTCCGCGCGTTCCGGGAGACGGTCGGTCAGCCGGGCCGTGAGGAGCGCGCCGAAGGCGGCCGTGCCCACGCTGCCGCCGATCTGCCGCAGGTAGTTGCCGGCCGCGGTGGCGGGTCCGGCGTCGGCGGGGCGCACGGAGTTCTGCACGGCCAGGATCAGGACCGGCATCACCATGCCGATCCCCGCGCCGAGGACGGCGGTCCAGATGCCGAAGTGCAGCCGGGGCGTGTCCGTCTCCAGCCGGGACAGCAGCCAGACGCCGACCGCGGTCAGGGCGCAGCCGAGGACGGGGTACGTCCGGTAGTGCCCGGTGCCGCCGATGAGCCGGCCGGAGATCACGGAGGCGCCGACGATGCCGGCCATCATCGGCAGCATGAGCAGCCCGGACTCGGTGGCGGAGTTGCCCCCGGCCATCCGCAACTGGGTGGGAAGGTAACTGGCGGTGCAGAAGAGGGCGACGCCGATGGCGAGCCCGACGAGGCCGGTGACGACGAAGACGGGGTCCCTGAACAGCCGCGGCGGGATCAGGGGTTGGGGCGCGAAGTGCTCGACGACGAGGAGGAGGGCGGTCGCGGCGACCGCGCCGGCGGCGAGGCCGAGGACGGGCCGCGAGGTCCAGGCGTGGGTGGTGCCGCCCCAGCTCGCCAGCAGGACCACGCAGGTCGAGGCGGTGGCGAGCAGCAGGGCCCCGAGGACGTCGAGGCGCCCCTCGGCCGTGGGCCTCGGCAGTCTCAGCGCGAAGGTGACGACGGCCAGCGCGAGGAGCCCGGCGGGCACGTTGAGGAGGAAGCACCACCGCCAGGTGAGCTGGTCCGTGAGCACACCGCCCAGGAGCGGCCCCGCGACGGAGGCGAGCCCGAACACGGCGCCGACCAGGCCCAGCCGGCGGCCCCGGTTCCCAGGCGGCAGGATGTCGGCCATGATCGCCTGCACACCGATCATGAGGCCGCCCGCGCCGACGCCCTGGAGCGCGCGGAACGCGATGAGCTGGTCCATGCCGCGAGCGAACCCGGCGAGCGCGGAGCCCGCGACGAAGACCGTGAGCGCGAACTGCAGGACGCCCTTGCGGCCGTGGAGTTCGCCGAGTCTGCCGTAGACGGGAAGGGTGACGGTGGCGGTGAGGAGATAGGCCGTGATCGGCCAGGACAGGCGGTCCGCGCCGTGCAGCTCACCGGCGATCTCGGGGAGCGCGGTGGCGACGACCATCTGCTCCAGCGCGGCCAGGAGCAGGACGAGCAGCAGTGCCGAGAAGACCAGTCGGCCCCGGAGGGGGCCGAGCGGGGGAGGTCCGTCCGCCGGTGACGGTGGAGCGGGTGTGGTGGTCGGCTCGTCCTTCACCAGTGTGGTCGCGCCCATGCGTACCGCTCCCCTCGTCGCACTCACCGACAATTCCCGCGTTAAGCGGCAACTGTCGGCAAGTACGGCGAGTTACGGCATTCCGGGGAGCGTCGGGGAGATCCACCCGAACCGGTGAGGACGGCAACACGCCCCGCGCGATCGCCCGTTGGACCGTGCACCTTCCCGCCGGGTGCTACTTCTCGACCTCGGCGGCGAGGTTGGCGAGCAGGGCGTCGTAGATACGGGCGAGGCCCTTGGGGGCGAAGGTCTTCTCGAAGAAGCCGCCGATGCCGCCGGCGCCCTGCCAGGTGGTGGTGACGACGACGCGGGAGCTGCCCTCGCCGGCCGGGGTGACCCGCCAGACGGTGACCATGGAGGAGTTGCGGTCCTTCTCGACGAGCTCGCCGTCGGAGGGCTCGGTGACCTCCAGGAGGCAGTCGCGCACGCGCTTCTTGGTGGCCTGGAGCTTCCAGTGGACGAGGGTGCCCTCGCCGTCGCCGCCCTCGCGCACCTCGTACTCGCTGAAGTGCTGCGGCATCAGCTTCTCGCGCGCGCCGTTGTACTCGGCCAGGGTGTCGAACACCGTCTCCGCGTCCGCCGCTACGACTCGTTCAGTCGTGGCCTCGACCTGCGCCATTGCACTTCCTCCAGCACTTGGTAACTCGGGGATGTGCGGAAAGCCAACCACCCCCCGGCCGGAGGGCCCAAATCGGGGTGCCCCAAGGGCCCGGAGCGGACGGTCCCGAGGCCCTGGCGCGGACGACCCCGAGGGCCCCGTGACGAGACCTCCACACGATGTTCGAAAACCAGTTCGCACGATCAAGGGAACGTGTGTTCTATTCTGAGGCGGAGAGCAACCGAGGAGGCGTCCATGCGCTGGGACCATCTGGCCGAGAACCCCGCCACGGCCCGGGACGCCGCGCTGTTCGGCGCGGACCTGGTGACGAGCCGCACCTTCGACACCCCCGAGTTCCGCGGCATGACCTTCCACGAGGTCCGGGCGAGGACGATCGTCAACCGGGTCCCGGGGGCCTCCCGGATGCCGTTCGAATGGACGGTGAACCCCTACCGGGGCTGCACGCACGCGTGCGTCTACTGCTTCGCCCGCAAGACCCACAGCTACCTGGACCTCGACACGGGCCTCGACTTCGACTCGCAGATCGTGGTGAAGGTCAACGCGCCCGACCTGCTGCGCCGGCAGCTCGCCTCACCGCGCTGGCACGGCGAGCACATCGCCATGGGCACCAACGTGGACTGCTACCAGCGCGCCGAGGGCCGCTACCGCCTGATGCCGGGCATCATCGCCGCCCTGCGCGATCACGCGAACCCCTTCTCGATCCTGACCAAGGGCACGCTGATCCTGCGCGACCTGGAGCTGATCCGGCAGGCCGCGGAGGTCACCGAGGTCGGCGTCTCGGTCTCCGTCGGCTTCACCGACCCCGAGCTGTGGCGCACGGTCGAGCCGGGTACGCCCGCCCCGGAGCGCCGGCTCGACGTGGTGCGGGCCTTCACCGACCTCGGCATCGGCTGCGGGGTGCTGATGGCTCCCGTGCTGCCCTTCCTCAGCGACCACCCCGACCGGCTGCGTGCCACCGTGCGGGCGATCGCCGCCTCCGGCGCGACCTCGGTGACCCCGCTGGTGCTGCATCTGCGGCCCGGCGCCCGCGAGTGGTACATGGCCTGGCTGGAACGCCACCACCCCCGTCTCGTACGCCGGTACGAGCTGCTGTACGCGGAGGGCGCCTACGCCCCCAAGTGGTATCAGCGTCAGATCACCCGTCAGGTCCACGAACTGGCCGAGGAGTACGGCATGGGCCCCCGGCGCGCGGAGCTGCCGCGACGGACACCGGCGCGCGAGCCGGCGGCGCCCGAGCCGGTCCGGGAGACGGAGCCGACGCAGCTGACACTGCTCTGACCTCCCACGGGGCATCCGGGCGCTTCTCGCGCCCCCGATGGGGTCAACTCTCGCCGGAACGAGTTCCTTCGGGGGCCTGCTCCGGGACGATGCGACGAAGGCCGTGGTCTGCACGGCCCGCGATCCTCCGTCCTGGGAGGCCTGACGATGAAGAAGCGCGCAGCTGCTCTGTGCGGTGCCGCCGCCGTGTTGGCCGGAATGGTCTCGGCGGTCCCGGCCGGCGCGAGCGGCGCCCTCGCCGCCGCGCCGGCGGCGAAGCTCGCCTGGAAGAAGTGCGCCACCGGCGACTACCCGACGCTCCAGTGCACCACCCTGAAAGTGCCGTTGAACCACGACGAGCCGGACGGCAGGAAGATCACGCTCGCCCTGTCCCGTGTCCCGCACACCGCGAAGAAGTACCAGGGCCCCCTGGTGGTCAATCCGGGCGGCCCCGGCGGCAGCGGCCGCACGCTGGCCGGGTTCGTCGCGTCCTCGCTGCCGAAGAAGGTGGCGGCGCAGTACGACGTCATCGGCTTCGACCCGCGCGGCGTCGGCGCCAGCAAGCCCGCGCTCGACTGCCGGCCCGGGCACTTCTCGCCGGTGCGCCCCGACTCCCTGCCGGTCGACGCGAAGGCCGAGCGAGCCAACCTCAAGCGTGCCGAGGCCTTCGCCGACGCCTGCGCGAAGAAGTACGCGGACGTGCTGCCGTTCATCGACACGGTCAGCTCGGCCAAGGACATGGACGCCATCCGCGCGGCCCTCGGCGCCAAGAAGATCAACTACTTCGGCTACTCGTACGGCACCTACCTGGGCGCCGTGTACGGCAAGCTCTTCCCGCACCGGGTACGGCGCGCGGTGCTGGACTCCGTCGTCGACCCCTCGGGCGTCTGGTACGACGACAACCTCCAGCAGGACCAGGCGTTCAACGACCGCCACCGGGCGCTGATGGCCTGGATCGCCAAGAACCACAAGACGTACAGGCTCGGCACCGATCCGGAGAAGATCGAGGCCAAGTGGTACGCGATGCGGGCGGCGCTGGCCCGCAAGCCCGCGGACGGCAAGGTGGGCCCCGCCGAGCTGGAGGACACCTTCATGCCCGGCGGCTACTACGACGGCTACTGGCCCCATCTCGCCGAGGCGTTCGCCGCCTACGCGAACAAGAAGAACGACGACCCGCTGGTCGAGGTCTACGAGAACTTCGGCGCCGTCGACCGGGCCGGCGACAACGGCTACAGCGTCTACACCTCGGTGCAGTGCCGGGACGCGCACTGGCCGCGCGCCTGGGCCGAGTGGCGCGACGACAACTGGGCGGCGTACGAGAAGGCGCCCTTCATGACCTGGAACAACGCCTGGTACAACGCGCCCTGCGCGTTCTGGCCGACCGAGGCGCTGAACCCGGTGGACGTCTCCAACACCGCGCTGCCGCCGGTCCTGATCCTCCAGGCGACGGACGACGCGGCCACCCCGTACGCGGGCGGAGCCGTCACCCACCAGCTGCTGCGGGGCTCCAGTCTGGTGGTCGAGCAGGGCGGCGGGAACCACGGCATCTCGCTGAGCGGCAACAGCTGCCTGGACAAGCACCTGGCGGCGTATCTGACCGACGGCAGGGTGCCGCGCGGCACGGGCGAGACCGACGCCGTCTGCGCCAAGCTCCCCGACCCCAAGCCCCTGAGCACCAAGACCGCGTCCGCCTCGTCCCGGGGCTCGACACTGCACGGCCTGCTGGGCCACCGCCGCTGACCGCCCGGCCGGGGAAGGCCCGCCGAAAACCGCGGGACTCCCCCGGCCGTCCGGCCCTAGGGTGCGGCCATGAACGCCGCTCCCCATGACCTCCGCATACGCGAGATGACCAGCGCCGACTGCCGCCCCGTGGCCGAGATCCGCGTGGGGGGCTGGCGGAACGCGTACGCCGGCCTCGTACCGCGGTCGTACCTCGACGCGATGGACGTGGCCAAGGACGCCGAGCACCGGCGCGCCATGCTGCTGAAGCCCGGCAACCCGGTGGTGAACCTGGTCGCCGAGCGGGCCGGCGAGATCCTCGGCTGGGCGGCGTACGGCCCCTACCGCGACGGCGAGGTCCGCACCGCTGACGCCGAGTTGTACGCGCTCTACGTCCGGCCGGGGCACTGGGGCGGCGGGGTCGGCGCGGCACTCCTGCGCACCACGACCGAACGCTGCGAGGCCGCCGGCCACGACCGGATGCTCCTGTGGGTCCTCAAGGAGAACACCAGGGCCCGCCGCTTCTACGAGCATCACGGTTTCACGGCGGACGGTGCGGAGGAACCCTTCGAGGCAGCCGGGGTCGAAGTTCCCGAGATGCGTTACGCACGACCCCGCTAAGGGGCGCGGGGCTGTATCCGATATGCGGCTCCGCCGCGGGGCGCGACAAGCCCCCACCGGCCCGCAGCCGAAGAAACAGCCCCGGCCGAAGGAACGGCCCCCTAAGCGGAGCGCATCCGCGTCAGCGCCCGCACCGCCGCCTCCGCGAGGCTCGGATGGGCGAGGGCGTCGTTCAGCACGGGCTCGGCCCGGGTGTCCCCCAGCACACCCAGCCCCTCCACACAGGCGAGCGCCACCCGGCGGTAGGGGTCGTGCGGAGTCAGCCGGCGCCGGAGCGTGGTGATCAGCGCCGGCACCGCCTCGGGCGCCCGGAGTTCGACGAGCAGCCGCACGGGGTGCAGGGCGTAGGCGACGCGCAGTTCGTTCGTGGCGAGGGCGGCGGCGGCGCGGGCGGTGCGCGGGTCGCCGAGCCGGGCCAGCGCGTACGCGGCGGAGCGGCACCGCGGCGGATCCCGGTGGTTGAGGAGCAGGACCAGTGACTCGAAGGCCCGGCGGTCCCCCGCCACCCCCAGCCTGAACGCCGCCAGTTCCCGCGCCCACAACGGCTGCCCCGGTTCGGTGAGCACCGCCGCCAACTCGTCCGTGGACTCGGTCGTGACGAGCCGCTCGTGACCCGCCGCGCCCCCCGACTCGCTCCGCACACGCTCCGTGAGTGATCGCAACTCCTCGTCCATGCCACCGAGCGTACGGGCGTGGCGGCGTTTCAGGGACGTAGCTCACAAAGACGAGGGCTGGCGCGCTCGTTACCCACCGGTTAAGCTCAGACGAGCGAGTTACCCACTCGTGTTCGCTCTCGACGGTTTGGTGACGCAGCCGTCGCGAGCACAGTCGGTTCGGTACCCGGAGTTTCGGTATCCGCGTACCAGTACGGCTCGGCCTCGGGACAGGGCCGGTCGGTTCAGCCGTTCCCCCGGGCGTGTGCACGCCCCGGCGACGGCACCGGGCGTGTGCGTTCATCAGCCCGGCACCACCCACACCCGCGCCCCACGCGCCGCTCGCGCGCTCTTCGCGTATCCGCGGTGCTTCCCTCAGTCGTCACCCTCATTCCTGGAGTCCCGCGATGGCCACTCCCCTTTCCGACTCGTCGCTGTCCCCTCTGTCTGCGCAATCCCCGTTCCAGACGATCGCCGTGGTCGGTCTCGGCACCATGGGCACCGGTATCGCCGAGGTGCTGGCCCGGGCCGGCCGCGAGGTCGTCGGCATCGACATCAGCGAGGCCGCCGGCGCCCGCGCCGTGGCCGCGCTGGAGGCCGCGACCGAGCGTGCCGTGGCCCGTGGGCGGATCACCGAGCGGGAGCGCGGTGACGCCCTCGCCCGCTTCCGCACCTTCACCGACCTCCAGGCCGCGTCCGACGCCGACCTGGTGATCGAGGTGGTCCCGGAGTCGTACGAGATCAAGCAGCAGGTCTTCCGTGAACTCGACGCGATCGTGCGGCCGGAGACGGTTCTCGCCACCGGCACCAACGCCCTGTCGGTGACGCGGCTGGCCGCCGAGTCGGCGCGTCCGGAGCGGGTCCTCGGGCTGCACTTCTTCAACCCGGCGCCCGCGATGAAGCTGGTCGAGGTCGTCTCCTCGGTGCTGACCGCGCCCCAGGCCGTCGCCCGGGTCACGGATCTCGCCCTCGACCTCGGCAAGGAGCCCGTCGCGGTCGGCGACCGGCCCGGATTCGTCGCCGACGGGCTGCTGTTCGGCTACCTCAACCAGGCCGCCGCGATGTACGAGGCGAGGTACGCCTCCCGCGAGGACATCGACGCGGCGATGCGGCTGGGCTGCGGTCTGCCGATGGGCCCGCTGGCACTGCTGGACATGATCGGCGTCGACACCGCGCGCACGGTCCTGGAGGCCATGTACGCGGCCTCGCACGACCGGCTGCACGCGCCGGCGCCCATCCTGCGGCAGCTCAGCGAGGCGGGTCTGACCGGCCGCAAGTCAGGGCGCGGTTTCTACACCTACGAGGCCCCCGGGTCCGCCACCGTCGTGCCGGACGCGCTGACGCCCTCGGACGGGACCGCCGCGGCCGCCGGGCGCACGGTCCGCTCGGTGGGTGTCGCGGGCTCCGGGACCATGGCGTCCGGGATCGCCGAGGTGTTCGCCAAGGCGGGGTACGAGGTCGTGCTGGCCGCCCGCAGCGAGGAGAAGGCGCAGGCCGCGAAGGCCCGGATCGGCAAGTCGCTGGCGCGCTCCGTGGACAAGGGGCGGATGACGGTCGAGGCCGCCGCCGAGACGCTGGACCGGATCACTCCGGCGGGCACGTACGACGCCTTCGCCGACGTCGATCTGGCGCTGGAGGCCGTGGCGGAGGACCTGGAGGTCAAGCGGCAGCTGTTCGCGACCTTCGACAAGGTCTGCAAGCCGGGCGCGATCCTCGCCACCACGACCTCCTCGCTGCCGGTCGTCGCCTGCGCCCGCGCCACCTCGCGGCCGCAGGACGTGATCGGGATGCACTTCTTCAACCCGGCGCCGGCGATGAAGCTGGTCGAGGTGGTCCGCACGGTGCTGACCGCCGACGATGTCCACGCCACGGTCCGCGAGCTGTGCGCGAAGGTCCGCAAGCACCCGGTGGACTGCGGCGACCGCGCCGGGTTCATCGTGAACGCGCTGCTGTTCCCGTACCTGAACAACGCGATCAAGATGGTGCAGGAGCACTACGCGACGCTGGACGACATCGACGCGGCCATGAAGCTGGGCGGCGGCTACCCGATGGGCCCGTTCGAACTGCTGGACGTGGTCGGGCTGGACGTCTCGCTGGCCATCGAGAAGGTGCTGCACCGCGAGTTCCGCGACCCGGGGCTGGCCCCGGCGCCGCTGCTCGAGCACCTGGTGGCCGCGGGCTGCCTCGGCCGCAAGACGGGCCGTGGCTTCCGCGAATATGCCAAGCGCTGAGCGGTCGGGCGACGAGTCCGTCACGGCAGGGGGGCCGGCGGCCACGCCGTCGGCCCGGCTGTCGGGCCCGGCGGAATCCAACCGGGCGTCCCCGTCGGCGTCCGAGGCGGACTGGGGCGGGCTGCTCGGCCCGGGCAGCCGCCCCTCCTCGGCCCGATCCGCCGCCTCCGCGCCCGGCCCGTGCCCCGTCTCCCCCGCCCGCGAACCGCTCCCGCCCGCGTCCAGGACGGGTGGGGGGACGGCCGGACACGCGCACTCTCCTGCACGGATGCAGTACGTTCGGGGCATGTCCCAGCCCGCCAAGTCCTCACGTACGCCAGCTGCGCCCGACGCTCCTCCGGAGAGCGCCGCGGGAAGCCGTGCCGCCGCCCAACGCCTCAAGATGCGCCGGGAACTGGCGGCCGCGGCCATGGAGCTGTTCTCGACCAAGGGGTACGAGGCGACCACCGTCGACGAGATCGCGGCGGCGGCCGGGGTCGCCCGCCGCACCTTCTTCCGCCACTTCCGCTCCAAGGAAGAGGCGATCTTCCCGGACCACGACGACACCCTGATCCGCGCCGAGGCGGTGCTCAACGCGGCGCCCCCGCACGAGCACCCGCTCGACACGGTGTGCCGCGGGATCAAGGAGGTCATGAAGATGTACGCGGCCCGGCCGGAGATCTCGGTCGCCCGCTACAAGCTGACCCGTGAGGTTCCCACCCTCCGGGAGGCGGAGATCGCCTCCGTGGCCCGCTACGAGCGCCTCTTCACCCGTTATCTGCTGGGCCACTTCGACGAGAACGCCCACCACGACGCCGGCAACGACGACCCGCTGCTCGCCGAGGTGGCCGCGTCGGCGGTGGTCACCGCGCACAATCACGTGCTGCGGCGGTGGCTCAGATCCGGCGGGCAGGGCGACGTCGAGAGCCAGCTCGACCACGCCTTCGCCATCGTCCGCAGGACGTTCGGCAAGGGCACCGGCGCCGGCCGCACCCTGGCCCCCGAGTCGGCCGCCGCGACGGCCTCCACGCACGGCGAGGTCCTGGTGACGGTCGCCCGGACCGACGCCCCGCTCGACGAGGTCATGCGGACCATCGAAGAGGCTCTCCGCGACCGCTGACACCCCCGCGCACCACGATCTACTCAACGGTAACTGTGAGAACGGCCACCCCTCGGGGTGGCCGTTTTGGCACGTCAGGGGCCCTTTTTCACCCGCGTCTGATCGATCATCGCTCAGGTGTTACGTAAAGATTTCACCTGAGCGAACTTTCTGGCACTCGGTGCCTTGCGAGGTGACACGGCGTGCCATACGTTGAAGGAGTCCGGGCGGCCGACGCACCGCGAAATCTCGTTCGTCGGCTGTCCCCGCGGACCACGGTCCACGCGCCCGGACGCCTGCGTCACAGGCAACCCTCCGCGCCACACACAGCGCCGCCGAAGCACCACCTCCGCCGAACCGACGGCATCACCAGACAGCTCTGCAGCACCCGACGTAACCCTCAACAGCGCCCTTCCCTCAAGGACGCACGTCGCCGGAGGCACCACCGTGAAGGACATCCTGGACGCGATCCAGTCGCCGGACTCCACGTCCGCCGACTTCGCCGCTCTGCCGCTCCCCGAGTCGTACCGCGCGATCACCGTGCACAAGGACGAGACGGAGATGTTCGCGGGCATGGCGACCCGCGAGAAGGACCCGCGCAAGTCGATCCACCTGGACGAGGTCCCGCTCCCGGAGCTGGGCCCGGGCGAGGCCCTGGTGGCCGTCATGGCCTCCTCGGTCAACTACAACTCGGTGTGGACCTCGATCTTCGAGCCGCTGTCCACCTTCGGATTCCTGGAGCGCTACGGCCGCACCAGCGAGCTGGCCAAGCGCCACGACCTGCCGTACCACATCATCGGCTCCGACCTCGCGGGCGTCGTCCTGCGCACCGGCCCCGGCGTCAACGCCTGGCGGCCCGGTGACGAGGTCGTCGCGCACTGCCTCTCCGTCGAGCTGGAGTCCTCCGACGGCCACAACGACACGATGCTCGACCCCGAGCAGCGGATCTGGGGCTTCGAGACCAACTTCGGCGGGCTCGCCGAGATCGCGCTCGTCAAGTCCAACCAGCTGATGCCGAAGCCGGACCACCTCAGCTGGGAGGAGGCCGCCGCCCCGGGCCTGGTCAACTCCACCGCCTACCGGCAACTGGTCTCCCGCAACGGCGCCGGCATGAAGCAGGGCGACAACGTGCTGATCTGGGGCGCCAGCGGTGGCCTCGGCAGCTACGCCACGCAGTTCGCCCTGGCCGGTGGCGCCAACCCGATCTGTGTCGTCTCCAGCGAGCAGAAGGCGGACATCTGCCGCGCGATGGGCGCCGACGCGATCATCGACCGCAACGCCGAGGGCTACAAGTTCTGGAAGGACGAGAACACCCAGGACCCCAAGGAGTGGAAGCGCTTCGGCAAGCGCATCCGCGAACTCACCGGCGGCGAGGACATCGACATCGTGTTCGAGCACCCGGGCCGCGAGACCTTCGGCGCGAGCGTCTTCGTCACCCGCAAGGGCGGCACCATCACCACCTGCGCCTCGACCTCGGGCTACATGCACGAGTACGACAACCGCTACCTGTGGATGTCGCTGAAGCGGATCATCGGCTCGCACTTCGCGAACTACCGCGAGGCGTGGGAGGCCAACCGCCTCATCGCCAAGGGCAAGATCCACCCGACGCTGTCGAAGGTCTACTCCCTGGAGGAGACCGGGCAGGCCGCGTACGACGTGCACCGCAACCTCCACCAGGGCAAGGTCGGCGTCCTCGCGCTGGCCCCCGAGGAGGGCCTGGGCGTCCGCGACCACGACAAGCGCGCCCAGCACATCGACGCCATCAACCGCTTCCGGAACGTCTGAGGTCCACGATGAGCGAGCGTCAGCCCACCGAGGGCGGGAAAGCCAAGGACCGGCCCTGGCTCATGCGGACGTACGCCGGCCACTCCACGGCCGAGGCGTCCAACGAGTTGTACCGGCGCAACCTCGCCAAGGGGCAGACGGGTCTGTCGGTCGCCTTCGACCTGCCGACCCAGACCGGCTACGACTCCGACCACATCCTCGCCCGCGGCGAGGTCGGCCGGGTCGGCGTCCCGGTGGCCCATCTCGGTGACATGCGCAGGCTGTTCCAGGACATCCCCCTGGAGCAGATGAACACCTCGATGACCATCAACGCCACCGCCATGTGGCTGCTGGCGCTCTACCAGGTCGTCGCCGAGGAACAGGGTGTCGACATCACCCGGCTCCAGGGCACGACCCAGAACGACATCGTCAAGGAGTACCTGTCGCGGGGCACCCATGTGTTCCCGCCGGGACCCTCGCTCCGGCTGACGACGGACATGATCGCGTACACGGTCTCCCACATCCCGAAGTGGAACCCGATCAACATCTGCAGCTACCACCTGCAGGAGGCCGGGGCCACGCCGGTGCAGGAGATCGCGTACGCGATGTCCACGGCCATCGCGGTCCTCGACGCCGTGCGCGACTCCGGCCAGGTGCCCGAGGAGCGCATGGGCGATGTGGTCGCCCGCATCTCGTTCTTCGTGAACGCGGGCGTCCGCTTCGTCGAGGAGATGTGCAAGATGCGGGCGTTCGGCCGCATCTGGGACCGCATCACCCGTGAGCGGTACGGCATCGAGAACCCCAAGCAGCGCCGCTTCCGGTACGGCGTCCAGGTCAACTCCCTCGGGCTGACCGAGGCTCAGCCGGAGAACAACGTCCAGCGGATCGTGCTGGAGATGCTGGCCGTGACCCTCTCCAAGGACGCGCGGGCGCGTGCCGTGCAGCTGCCGGCCTGGAACGAGGCGCTGGGCCTGCCCCGGCCGTGGGACCAGCAGTGGTCGCTGCGCATCCAGCAGGTGCTGGCCCACGAGAGCGACCTGCTGGAGTACGAGGACATCTTCGAGGGCTCGCACGTCATCGAGGCGAAGGTGGCCGAACTGGTCGAGCAGTCCTTCGCCGAGATCGAGCGGATCCAGGAGATGGGCGGCGCGATGGCGGCCGTCGAGTCCGGCTACCTGAAGTCGCAGCTGGTCTCCTCGCACGCCGAGCGCCGGGCCCGGATCGAGTCCGGCGAGGAGAAGATCGTCGGCGTCAACATCTTCGAGTCGACCGAGCCGAACCCGCTGACCGCCGACCTGGACGCGGCGATCCAGACGGTCGACCCGGCCGTCGAGGCCCGCGTCATCACGTCCCTGCAGAACTGGCGCGACACCCGCTACCAGCCACCCTTCAACCACCCGCGCCCGTGCAAGGCGCTGGAGCGGCTCAAGGAGGCCGCGAAGGGCACGGACAACCTCATGGAGGCCACCCTGGAGTGCGCCCGGGCCGGGGTCACGACCGGCGAGTGGGCCGGGGCCCTCCGTGAGGTGTTCGGGGAGTTCCGGGCACCGACCGGTGTCTCGTCGGCGCCGGTGGCCGTCTCCGCCGAGGAGGGCTCGGCCATGGCGGGGGTCCGCCGCAAGGTGGACCTGACCGCCAAGGATCTGGGCGTCGGCAAGCTCCGCTTCCTGGTCGGCAAGCCGGGCCTGGACGGGCACTCCAACGGGGCCGAGCAGATCGCCGTGCGGGCCCGCGACGCGGGCTTCGAGGTGGTCTACCAGGGCATCCGGCTCACCCCTGAGCAGATCGTGGACGCCGCCCTCGCCGAGGACGTGCACGCGGTCGGCCTCTCCATCCTCTCCGGCTCGCACGCCCAGCTCGTCCCGGACGTGCTGGAGCGGCTGCGCGAGGCGGGCGCCGGCGACATCCCGGTGATCGCCGGCGGGATCATCCCGAACGCGGACGCCGACCGGCTCAGGGCCGCCGGAGTGGCCGCCGTGTTCACCCCGAAGGACTTCGACATCACCGGGATCATCGGCCGTATCGTCGACGAGATCCGCAAGGCCAACAAGCTCGACCCCCTGGAGGTCCCCGCATGACCAGCCCTGTTCCCCAGGTGAACCGCCTCCGTCCGCGGCGCTCCTGCCTCGCGGTGCCGGGAAGCAACCCCCGCTTCCTGGAGAAGGCCCAGGGCCTCCCGGCGGACCAGGTCTTCCTCGACCTGGAGGACGCCTGCGCCCCGCTCGCCAAGCCCGAGGCGCGGCACACCATCGTCAAGTTCCTCAACGAGGGCGACTGGACCGGCAAGACACGGGTCGTGCGCGTCAACGACTGGACGACGGAGTGGACGTACCGCGATGTCGTGACCGTCGTCGAGGGCGCCGGGCAGAACCTCGACTGCATCATGCTGCCGAAGGTGCAGACGGCCCAGCAGGTCGTCGCCCTCGATCTCCTCCTCACCCAGATCGAGAAGACGATGGGCTTCGAGGTCGGCAAGATCGGCATCGAGGCGCAGATCGAGAACGCGCAGGGCCTGAACAACGTCAACGAGATCGCGACGGCCTCCCAGCGCGTCGAGACGATCATCTTCGGCCCGGCCGACTTCATGGCCTCGATCAACATGAAGTCGCTGGTCGTGGGCGAGCAGCCGCCCGGCTACCCGGCGGACGCCTACCACTACATCCTGATGAAGATCCTGATGGCCGCCCGCGCCAACAACCTCCAGGCGATCGACGGCCCCTACCTCCAGATCCGCAACATCGACGGCTACCGCGAGGTCGCCCAGCGCGCCGCCGCGCTCGGTTTCGACGGCAAGTGGGTGCTGCACCCGGGCCAGGTCGAGGCGTCCAACGAGATCTTCTCGCCCTCGCAGGAGGACTACGACCATGCCGAACTGATCCTGGACGCGTACGACTACTACACCTCCGAGGCGGGCGGCAAGAAGGGCTCGGCCATGCTCGGCGACGAGATGATCGACGAGGCCAGCCGCAAGATGGCGCTGGTCGTCTCCGGCAAGGGACGGGCCGCCGGCATGCAGCGGACGTCGAAGTTCGAGATCCCGGAGGCATGAGCGCGATGCAGTTCGGACGCACCTACGAGGAGTTCGAGGTCGGGGCGGTCTACAAGCACTGGCCCGGGAAGACGGTCACGGAGTACGACGACCACCTCTTCTGTCTCCTCACCATGAACCACCACCCGCTCCACATGGACGTCAACTACGCCGAGAAGACGACGGACTTCGGCAAGAACGTGGTGGTCGGGAACTACATCTACTCCCTGCTGCTCGGCATGTCGGTACCGGACGTCTCCGGCAAGGCGATCGCCAACCTGGAGATCGAGTCGCTCAAGCACGTGGCGCCGACCTTCCACGGCGACACGATCTACGGCCAGACGACCGTGCTCGACAAGTGGCCGTCGAAGTCGAAGAACGACCGCGGCATCGTGTACGTCGAGACCAAGGGCTACAAGCAGGACGGCACGCTGGTCTGTGTGTTCCGTCGCAAGGTCATGGTGCCCACCGAGACCTACATCAAGGAGCGCGGCGGCGAGCAGCCGGGCCGCCCCGAGCTCAGGGAGCAGGAGAAGTAGCCATGGCACGACTCGCCCAGACCCACGGCCTCACGGACGTCCAGCAGGAGATCCTCTCCACCGTCCGTGACTTCGTGGACAAGGAGATCATCCCGGTCGCGACCGAGCTGGAGCACCGGGACGAGTACCCGCAAGCGATCGTCGACGGGCTCAAGGAACTGGGCCTGTTCGGTCTGATGATCCCCGAGGAGTACGGCGGTCTGGGTGAGTCCCTCCTCACGTACGCGCTGTGCGTGGAGGAGATCGCCCGGGGCTGGATGTCCGTGTCCGGGATCATCAACACGCACTTCATCGTGGCGTACATGCTCAAGCAGCACGGCACCGAGGAGCAGAAGGACCACTTCCTGCCGAGGATGGCGGCCGGCGACGTCCGGGGCGCCTTCTCCATGTCGGAGCCGGGGCTCGGCTCGGACGTGTCGGCGATCACCTCGAAGGCGGTCAAGGACGGCGACGAGTACGTCCTGAACGGTCAGAAGATGTGGCTGACGAACGGCGGGACGTCAACACTGGTCGCCGTTCTCGTCCGAAGTGACGAAGGACACCCGGAGGGCACGGCGCCCCACAAGTCGATGACGACCTTCCTCGTCGAGAAGGAGCCCGGCTTCGGAGAGGTCCGCCCCGGCCTCACCATTCCCGGGAAGATCGACAAGATGGGCTACAAGGGCGTCGACACGACCGAGCTCATCATGGACGGACTGCGCATTCCGGCCAATCGTGTACTCGGCGGCACCACGGGCCGAGGGTTTTACCAAATGATGGACGGCGTCGAGGTGGGCCGGGTGAATGTGGCCGCGCGTGGCTGCGGTGTCGCTCAGCGTGCATTCGAGCTCGGTGTCCGGTACGCCCAGCAGCGCCATACTTTCGGCAAGCAGATCGCCCAGCACCAGGCGATCCAGTTCAAGCTGGCCGAGATGGCTACCAAGGTCGAGGCCGCGCATGCGATGATGGTCAACGCAGCACGCAAAAAGGACTCGGGCGAACGAAACGACCTCGAAGCAGGGATGGCGAAGTACCTCGCCTCCGAATACTGCAAAGAAGTCGTCGAGGACGCATTCCGGATCCACGGCGGTTACGGCTTCTCCAAGGAGTACGAGATCGAGCGCCTCTACCGTGAGGCGCCGATGCTGCTGATCGGTGAAGGTACCGCCGAAATCCAGAAAATGATCATCGGTCGTCGGCTGCTCGAAGAGTATCGATTCCAGGGCTAGTACGCGGTTGGTCCAGGGTCGGATGTCTGGTTCGGGGTGTTTTCTTCGAGAAGAAGATCACACCCCGTCAGCACTCTTCGGTCGTCGACTCGGCTTCCTGGCTTGCCCAGTTGCGGTCAGCGACCGGTACGATCCCGTGAAAGCCGCCGTCCCCAGTCACCGCGCGGCATCATCCGCTACGAAGGTCATCCATGCCCCACAGCCAAACCTCTGCACCACGCGACAGCCTGGCAGGCGTACGTATTGCGCGCGGAGCATCGCCGTGGCTTCTCCCGACCGTCGCCACCGCAGCACTCAGCCTCGCCCGTTCGCGCCGCTCCGGCGCCGCGCGCGCCGTGGCCGTACCCGCCACCGCGCTGGCGGCGGGCATGCTGTGGTTCTTCCGCGACCCCGAGCGTGAGATCGCCCAGGGCCGGGTCATCTCGCCCGCCGACGGAGTGGTGCAGAGCATCATGCCGTGGAAGGACGGACGCACCCGCGTCGCGATCTTCATGAGCCCGCTCAACGTCCACGTCAACCGCGCGCCGCTCTCCGGCACGGTGACGTCCGTGGAGCACATCCCGGGTGGGTTCGTGCCGGCGTTCAACAAGGAGAGCGAGAACAACGAGCGCGTCGTCTGGCACTTCGACACCGAACTCGGTGACATCGAGATGATCCAGATCGCCGGCGCCGTGGCTCGCCGCATCGTTCCGTACATCCCCGAGGGCACCAAGGTGGAGCAGGGTGACCGGATCGGGCTGATCCGCTTCGGCTCGCGCGTCGACATCTACCTGCCCGAGGGTGTGGAGATCGACGTCGAGGTGGGCCAGAAGACCGTGGCTGGGGTGACTCGCATTGACCGTGATTGATCCGGAGACCCAACCCGGCCAGACCGGGGCGGGCTGGGTGCCCGAGGTGGACGAGGTGGAGGACGACGCGGAGGAGATGCCGCTGTCGCTCCGCCTGTCGATAGCGGACACGCTCACCCTGGGTAACGCCACGTGCGGCTTCATGGCGGTGTACTTCACCACCACGGGCATCCTGATCCCGCACCTCACCGGCAGCCAGGAGTCGGGCATGGCCCGGCACAGCGCGGCCACCGCGGTGATCCTGATGCTGTGCGCGGCGATCTTCGACCTGTTCGACGGGCTGGTGGCGCGCAAGCTCCGCTCCTCGCCGATGGGCGCGGAGCTGGACAACCTCTCCGACCTGATCAGCTTCGGCCTGGCGCCGGCGTACTTCGTCCTCGTCTACGGCATGGTCGCGGACGACGCGCACCAGCGGGTGGCGGCGGTGGGGGCGATCGTCGTGCTGCTGGCGGTGGTGCTGAGGCTCGCGAGATTCTCCTGCGTGACGGTGAAGGACGGCACCTTCCAGGGCATGCCGTCGCCGTTCGGCGCGCTCACGGTCATCTCGATCGTGCTCCTGGAGCTGCCCTTCGTGGCGACCCTGCTGGCGATCGTCGGCGTCGCGTGGCTGATGGTGAGCCGCGTCGAGTACCCGAAGCCGCGGGGTCCCCTCGCGGGGGCGGTGCTCACCTGGATCGTCCTGGCGATGGGCCTGCTGGCGGCCTGGGCGTTCGACGCGCCCGGCGGTCAGCTCCTGCTCCAGACCGGCTGCGCCCTGCAGCTCGTGATGGGCGCGGTCATCCCGCTCTTCGCCACGGCGCGCCGTGTGAACAACTTCCGCGACAACCGTCGCGAGGCGCGGGCGGCGCAGCTGCCCTGACCTTCGCCGCAGGTACTGGCGGGTGTGGCCCGAGCCGACACGGCTCGGGCCACACCCGTTTCGCGTTCAAGGGCGTCGCCATGTGCCCTTGAGGGGTCAACTACCTCGCGTGGGACTCCAGTTGCTGGGGGTGAGGAAGAGGTGGACGGTGGAAAGGGGTGCTTTTCATATTAGTTGGCCCCTTTCGAGCGTCAGGAGGAGAGCATGACCTCGTACACGCCAGAAGAGCACAGGGTGAAGCACATCTCGAAGATCCCGGCGAACGAGGACATCGAGGTGGAGCTGCCCGTCCGGGAGTACAACGGCACCCATGGGCACGACCGCCAGCCGGTGCTGATGCTGCATGGCAGGAGCGTGCCGGCTCTCCCGGGCTTCGACCTCGCACCGGTGCCCGGCGAGAACCCGACCCGGTACAGCTGGGCACAGGAACTGGCGAAGGCCGGCTTCGACGTCTTCATCATGGACCTTCAGGGCTCCGGAAGGTCACCCCGCCCGATGATGGACGTGCCGTGCAACGCCAATCCCGCCCAGCAGGCGCCGGTGCTCGTCCCCAACCCCCTGCCGCAACCGTGCACTCCCCCGCCCCCGTACCCCTTCCAGCTGGGCAACTCGGAGAGCGAATGGGCGGAGGTGAAGACGGTCGTCGACTACATCCGGGACCGTCCTGGCGCGGACAAGCCGATCCACTTCGTCGGTTGGTCCGCGGCCGCGTTCGTGATGGGCCCCTACGCCCTCCAGTACCCCGGAGACGTCAAGAGTCTTTTCCTGCTCGCCCCGATGTTCCCGCCGAAGGGCCGGTGGTCGGAGAAGCCCGACCAGCCCTTCGGGCGTCCGGCCGAGGCGGTCGACTCGCTGCCCCTGCCCGGTTTCCCGATGCATGTCTCCAGCAGGACGGGGTTCAAGGCCGCGCTCACCGGCCCCACCGCCCTGTGGGAGCCCGGCATCGCCGAGCTGGCGTGGGAGGCCTGCATGCAGAACGACCACGAGGGCAGCAAGTGGGGCCCGACGGTGAACGGTGGCGAGCCCGAAGGGGTCCTGCGCTACCGGAACACCTACTGGTGGGGCTGGAACAACCACACCGTGCCGCTCGTCCGCGAGAACAAGTACGTGCTCGGTGGCCGCGTCCCCGTGCTCATCCTCTACGGAGAGAACGACCGGACGGCCAACACCACGACGCCGATGCCCGACAACCTCAACTTCTCCGTGCCGGCCCTCTACAAGGCCATCGCGGGTTCGAAGAAGCTGATGTTCTGTTTCGCGGAGTCGGGCCACTCCCTCGTCTGGGAGACCACCGCCGAGGCCATCCACCACTTCTCGAAGCACTGGCTCAAGAACGGAAAGGTGGAGGGCTTCGGCAGCGGCAGCTACTTCAGGGAGCTGGACGGCAATCTGATCCCGCTGCCCTAGGGCCCTAGCCGTCAGGTGAGGAAGTCCCCGGCGATCCGTTCGGCCACCCGTTCGAGGATCGGCCCCGGATCAGCGATGCACCGCTCCACGTCCGGCTCGATCTCCGTGAGCGGATACGCCCGGCGGATGCCCGCACGCCCCAGCGCCTCCGGCGGGAGGGCCAGGCGGCCGCAGACGGCGACGACCTCCTTGCCGGCGGCGCGGGCGGCCGCCGCGACCCCGGCGGGGGCCTTGCCGTGCAGGGTCTGCTCGTCGAGGGAGCCCTCGCCGGTGATCACCAGCGTGGCCTTCTCCAGCGCCGTCGCGAAGCCGAGGACGTCGAGCATGACCTCGATGCCGGGGCGGAACCGGGCGCCGAGGACGAGGGCGCCGTAGCCGATGCCGCCCGCGGCGCCCGCGCCGGGGGCCAGGGCGTGCTCGGCGGCGCGCGCGCCGACCGTCTTCTCCAGGACGGCCGCGAAATGCGTCAGGGCCCCGTCCAGCGTCGCCACGTCCTCGGGGCTCGCGCCCTTCTGAGGGCCGTACACGGCCGGAGCGCCCTTGGGGCCCGTGAGCGGGTTGTCGACGTCGCTCGCCAGGACCAGGTCGACGGAGCTGAGCCTCTCGTCGAGGCCCGACAGGTCCGCCGTCGCCAGGTCGCGCAGGCCTCCGCCACCGGGCCCGACGGGCTCCCCCGCCGCGTCCAGGAAGCGCGCGCCGAGCGCCGCGAGCATGCCCGCGCCGCCGTCCGTCGTCGCGCTGCCGCCGACGCCGAACACGATCGTGCGGGCGCCCGCGTCGAGCGCGGCGCGCAACAGCTCTCCGGAGCCGTACGTGGAGGCCGTGAGCGGTGCGAAGACCCCGGCGGGGAGTCGCTGCAACCCGCTCGCCTCGGCCATCTCCACGACGGCCGTGTCGCCGTGCAGCGCGTACGCGGCGGTGACGGGCTCGCCGAGGGGTCCCGCGACCCGTACCTCGCGGCGTTCGAAACCGGCCGCGACCGCCGCGGCCACGGTGCCGTCGCCGCCGTCGGCGACCGGCAGCGCCTCGACCTCAAGGCCGGGCCGGACCCGGCGCAGGCCCGCCGTGACCCGCTCGGCGACCTCGACGGCCGTCAGCGTGCCCTTGAACTTGTCCGCGGCGATCAGCACCCGCGGATCGGCCGTGCCCGTGTCGCCGGCCGTGCCCTTGTCGCCGGACGTGTCGATCCCGTCCACTGCGGCGTTCGCCACCTAGCGTTCCCCTCGCTCATCGGGCCTTGCGCACGTCAAGGCAGTCGCGCCGCTGTGACCCTAACCGGCCCGGCCCCGGTACGTCATGCCCCGTCCCGCCCAGCGAACACCCGCCCCGAGCGGGTTGCGCCGGCCCCCGCCGGGCGGTCGTGCGCGGAATCGGGCGGAAACGGGTAGACCTTCGGACATGACACCCACGACCACGACCCCTCTCGCGCCCCCGGTCGGTGCCGAGCTCGCCGACCGTGTGCTCGGGGGCTGGCTGGGCCGGATCGCGGGGAACATGCTCGGCAAGCCGGTGGAGCAGGGGGAGGTCTGGACCCGCGAACGCATCGACCGCTATCTGCGGCAGGCCGGGGCCCTGCCGCTCACCGACTACCTCCCGGAGCCGGTGAGCGAGAGCGACGGGTTCGCGCTGCGGCCGGAGTGGCGGGACTGCGTACGCGGCCGGATCCACGGCAGCTGCCGCGACGACGACGTGGACTACGCGATCCTCGGGCTGCACCTGCTGGAGACGCACGGCTTCGGTTTCAGCACCGAGCAGGTCGGTGACCTGTGGCTGCTGCGGCTGCCGTACCTCCAGACGTTCACCGCGGAGCGGGCGGCCTACCGCAACCTCGCGAGCGGGCTGAAGCCGCCGCTGACGGCCACCTACGACAACCCGTACCAGGAGTGGATCGGCGCCCTCATCCGGGCCGACGTCTTCGGCTGGACCTCCCCGGGCCTGCCCCGGCGCGCGGCCTCGCTGGCCCGGCGCGACGCGGTGCTGTCGCACACCGGCAACGGGGTGTACGGGGCGATGTGGGCGGCTGCCCTGATCGCGGC
Organism: Streptomyces caniscabiei; assembly: GCF_014930365.1. GTDB lineage: Bacteria > Actinomycetota > Actinomycetes > Streptomycetales > Streptomycetaceae > Streptomyces > Streptomyces caniscabiei. Next base: position 820,328 of record NZ_JABXWI010000002.1, read on the forward strand.
GGCGTTCACGGCACCGGGAGCGCGGGCGGCCCTGGACGAGGCGCTGGCGGTGGTGCCCGCGAGCAGCCGTCTGGCCCGGACCGTGCGGCGGGTCGTGTCGCTGCACGACGCCGGACTCGCCTGGGAGGAGACGTTGACGACGGTGGGCGAGGAGACGGCCGGGCTCGGCTGGATCCACGTGGTGCCGAACTCCGCCGTGCTCACGGCCGGGCTGCTGTACGGCGACGGCGACTTCACCCGCACCCTCGCGCTGACCGTCCGCGGCGGTCTGGACACCGACTCGAACGGGGCCACCGCCGGTTCGGTGGCGGGTGTGCTGTGCGGGGCGGCGGCGATCCCGGACCGGTGGAAGGACCCGTTGGAGGACACCGTGCGCAGCGCCGTGTTCGGCTTCGACGGGGTGCGCATCAGCGAACTCGCGGAGCGCACGGTGCGGTTGGCGGAGGCCTTCGGCTCCTGAGCGCCGGTCCTCGCGCGCCCCTGGCGCCGATTTCCCGCCCTTCGCGGGCCGTCTACCCTGGGCGGATGACCACTTCGGACTTCGCCGCGTACATCGCGAGCCTGCCCCGTGTCCTCGCCGGTGCCGCCGCGATCTTCCGTGACGCCGAGGGGCGCGTGCTCGTCGTCGAGCCCAACTACCGCGAGGGATGGGCCCTTCCGGGCGGCACGATCGAGTCGGACGACGGGGAGACCCCGAGGCAGGGGGCCCGGCGCGAGACCCTGGAGGAGATCGGGCTGGACGTCGAGTTGGGCCGGCTGCTCGCCGTGGACTGGGTGCCCGGGGTGGGGCGGCCACCGCTGGTGGCGTACGTGTACGACGGCGGGGTGCTCGACGGGGAGGAGCTGAAGCGGATCCGGTTGCAGGAGGAGGAGTTGCTGTCGTGGCGGCTCGTCCCGCGCGCCGAACTGCCGGAGTATCTCCTCGGACCGCTCGGCCGGCGGGTGCTCGCCGCCCTCGACGCGCTGACGGAGGGCACGGGACCGGTCGAGCTGGAGAACGGCGAGCGGATGGCCTGAGAACCGGTGAGGATCGGCCAGGGCGGTGTCGTCCGGTCGCCGGCCGCCGTTGACAGGAGTCAGCTGACATCACGTCAACTCCCTTTGTACGGAACGTGAAGTGTGTGAACCTTCCACTTAATGGAAGTTTAAAGCGCTGGCTGAAAACCCTGCCCGTTCGTCACTCCAGCATCTAGGCTGACGTCAACCCCGTCCGAGCGATCGTGCCTCGTTGCCCCGCTCGGTGACCGGGGCAGCACTCGGGACACCCGTGACCGGCGGCCCGGGCGCGGGCCGTGGCGCCGGGAGATCCGGAGCCCCTGGGGGAACGGTCACCGGGAGCCGCCCGGAGCAGTCGGTCTCCCCCCACGTGCGGGCCGTTTCTCGCCCGTCATCACCGAACAGGCAGCTGAGGTCATGGAACCACTGGGCTCAGACGATCCCGAGGAGCTAGGTCCCTACCGTCTCGTGGCACGGCTCGGCGCAGGAGGGATGGGGCGGGTCTATCTGGCGCGCTCCCCGCAGGGGCGGACCGCCGCGGTCAAGGCCATCCGCCCCGAGCTGATGGGGGACAAGAACTTCCGCATCCGCTTCCGCCGCGAGGTGGAGGCCGCCGGGGCGGTCGGCGGCAGATACACCGCGCCCGTGGTCGACGCCGACCCCGAGGCCCCCATCCCCTGGCTGGCCACCGACTACATCGCCGGCCCCACCCTGGCCGAGGCCGTCGCCGCGCACGGCCCGCTGCCGGTGGAGTCGGTGCTGGTGCTGGGGGCCGGCATCGCCGAGGCGCTGATCTCGGTGCAGGCGGCCGGGCTGGTGCACCGCGACCTGAAGCCCTCCAACGTGCTGCTCGCCGCCGACGGGCCGCGCGTCATCGACTTCGGCATCGTCCGGGCGAGCGACGGCTACGACCTCACCCGCTCGGGCGCGCTCTTCGGTTCCTTCGAGTACATGTGCCCCGAGCAGGCGACGGGTGAGCCGCTGGGCCCCGAGGGGGACATCTTCTCGCTGGGCTCGGTGCTCACGTTCGCCGCGTCCGGGCACGCCCCGTTCAGTGGCAACGCGGTCGCCACGCTCCTGTACCAGGTGGTGCACAGCATGCCCGATCTGACGGGTGTGCCCGAGCCCCTCGACAAGATCATCAACCTCTGTCTCACCAAGGACCCCCGGCTGCGGATCACACCGGACAAGCTGGCCGCCGCCTGCGCGCCCGGCGGGGTGGAGCAGCCGGCGGCCGACGGCTGGCTGCCCCCGTCGGTGGCCTCCTCGATCGCCCTGCGCGCGGCGGCGGTACAGACCCTCGACAGCGGGCCGGACGGCCCGGTCGTCCTGCGCTCCGCCGAGCCCGTGCGGGAGCGGGACGCGTACGACTTCCAGCGGGAACGGCTCGCCCACGCGCCCGGCCCGGACCGGGCCGCCCACGACGAGCGGCGGGACCGGGCGGCCTACGACTTCGAGCGTGGGGACGCGCCCGCCGCCACGGGCGCTCCGCCGGCGAGCGGCTCCGGCGGCCCGTACGACGGCTCCGGCTCCCCCGGCCGGGCAGCCGGGGCGCCGCCGGCCGACAGGGACGGCGGGTACGGCCGGGCCGACACGATCGGCGGGTACGGCGAGGGCGCCCCGTACGCCGGGAGCGGGAGGTACGGCGAGGACGGCGGTGCGGGCCGGACCGGCGGCGAGTCGCCCACCTCCGCCGCGTCCTCCGCGGGCGCGGACCCGCGTCCCGCCCCCGGCGACCCGGAGCCGTACCGCGCCTCGGGGCACCGTCGTGCCGTGCCGCGGCCCGGTCCCTCGCGGCGTACGGTCCTGACCCTGTCGGCGGGCTCCGCCGCGGCCGCGGTCGGGGCCGGCCTCGTGCTCAGCCGCCGCGAGAAGCCGGCCGTGCGGTCCACGGAGCCCGCGGGCCCGGCCCCGAAGCCGCTGTGGACCTACCGCGGCGGCCCGCTGCTCCAGGCGCCCGCCGTCTTCAACGACGGCACGGCCCTGGTGAAGACCCGCCCGGGTGACCTGCTCTGCCTCGATCTCAAGGACGGCACCCGGCCCCGGTGGGTCTACCAGGGCATCAGCCAGTCGCCCACCCCGGCCGTGCTCGCCTTCGACGCGGTGATCGCACTCGGCGAGGGGTCGACGGTGATCGGGGTCGACCCGGTCGACGGAACGGAACGTTTCACCGTCGACTTCGGGCCGGACTTCCGCTTCACCACCCTGCTCGGCGCTGTCGACGACCGGGCCGTCTCCGTCATCGGCGTCCGGCTGCGGCGCGAGTCCGACGAGCAGGGCGTCGCGACGTCCACGGACACCGTCTTCGGCGTCGACCTCGCGGCCCGCCGCGCCGAGGTGATCCCCATCAGCCCGGAGGACGTCGGCGTCAAGCTGGCGCCGGTCATCCTGCCCGGCTATTTCGTCTACGCCGACGGACTGCGCAACGTCACGGTCCGGGACACCGACAGCTCGGGCGTCCTGTGGCGCCACCCGGTCGGCTACGACCTGCGGCCGGGGCTCGCCGTCGTCAACCGCACGGTCTTCGCCATAGGCCAGGAGCTCAAGGCCCTGGACCTCAACGACGGCAAGCTCCGCTGGCGGGTGAAGCCCGAACGCGGCATGTTCGCCTCGCTCGGCGGCTACGGCAACACCGTCTACGTCACCGGCACGGACCCCGCCGGGGTGTACGCGTTCAACGCCGGTACCGGTGCCCGCCGTTGGTTCTGCCCCACCCCGCGCCTCAACATCGACCAGCCGATCACGGCGGGCCCGAGCGCGGTCTACGTCACCGCCTACAAGAACAAGAACGGTTTCTACGCCATCGACGCCGCCAAGGGCGGACTCCTGTGGAACTTCACCGACGGTCTGGAGACCGGCGTCAACGACTGGCAGCTGGCCTGCGACCAAAGCGGCGTCCTCGTCGCCCAGCACTACGACCGCACCTACGGCCTGTCCTCCCCCTGACCCCGCCCCGCCGATATCCGCTCGCCCCGGCCGCACGGCCGACCTACGCTCGCCCCATGAACAAGCCCCTCGTCGCCCTCCTCAGTGGCGCAGGCATCTCCACCGACTCCGGCATCCCCGACTACCGGGGCCCGAACGGGCTGTGGCGGCGGGATCCGGAGGCCGAGAAGCTGGTGACGTACGAGTACTACATGGGTGATCCGGAGATCCGTCGGCGTTCGTGGCAGATGCGGCGGCAGAACCGGACCCTGAAGGCCGAGCCGAACGTGGCGCACCGCGCGGTGGCGGAGCTGGAGCGGTCCGGGGTGCCGGTACGGGTGATCACGCAGAACGTGGACGGGCTGCACCAGCTGGCCGGGATGCCGGCCCGCAAGGTCCTGGAACTGCACGGGTCCGCCCGGTCCGTGGTGTGCGTCGGATGTCACGCCCGGATGCCGATGGAGGACGCGCTCGCCCGGGTCGAGGCCGGTGAGGACGACCCGCCGTGCCTGGAGTGCGGGGGCGTGCTGAAGTCCGCCACCGTCATGTTCGGCGAGCGCCTGGACCCGGTGGTCCTCGGCGAGGCCGTGGCGATCACCAAGGCCTGCCAGATCTTCATCGCCGTCGGGAGCAGCCTCCAGGTGCAGCCCGCCGCCGGGCTGGCCGGCGTCGCCGCCGACCACGGGGCCCGCCTGATCATCGTCAACGCCGAGCCGACCCCGTACGACGAGCGGGCGGACGAGGTCGTACGGGAGCCGATCGGCACGGCGTTGCCCGAGGTGCTGCGGGGGATCCGCACCCAGAGCGACTGAGGGGTCCGTGGGCCGGGGCTTCAGAAGAGTGCCGCGCCCCGTTCGAAGTCCAGCAGGCGCTGTTTGCGTTCCGTGCCGCCGCCGTATCCGGTCAGGCTGCCGTCGGCGCCGACCACGCGGTGGCAGGGGACGATGATGCCGACGGGGTTCCTGCCGTTGGCCAGACCGACCGCGCGGGACGCATTGGGGTTGCCGAGGGCGCCCGCGAGTCGGCCGTACGAGCGGGTCTCGCCGTAGGGGATCCGGACGAGCTGTTCCCAGACCTGACGCTGGAACGGGGTGCCGTTCAGCCGGAGTTCGAGGGTGAACTCCCGCAACTCGCCGCCGAAATAGGCCTCCAGCTGTTCCCGCGCCTCGCCGAAGGCCGTGTCGTCGCGTGCACCGAAGCCCTCCTGCGGCGGGCGGTGGCGCTGGTCGGTCATGTAGAGGCCGCACAGGACACCGTCGTCGGCGACGAGGGTGAGGGGGCCGTAGGGGCTGTCGACGACGGTGTGCCGCTTCTGCTGCTTCATGAGAGGTCCTCGGAAGGTCGGTCGGCCGTTGCCTTCGGCGCGGGGGCCGACGGCAACCGGCTCATACGGGGAGGAAGTTGATGGGGTGGCTGTCCGTCGCCCAGAGGTACTGGACCGCGTAGGCCCGCCACGGCCGCCACGCCTCGGCCCGCGCCGTGAGGGCGGCCGGGGTGGAGGGCAGCCCCAACTCGGCGGCCGCGCGCCGGATTCCCAGATCACCGGCGAGGAAGGCGTCCGGGTCGCCGAGGGCACGCATGGCGATGACGTCGACGGTCCAGGGGCCGAACCCGGGCAGGGCGAGGAGCCGGGCACGAGTCTCGGCCCAGTCGCTGTCGACACCCAAGTGCAGTGTCCCTGAGGCGAGTTGGCCCACCAGCGTGGTGAAGCTGGTCCGGCGGGTGCGCGGCATCGCGAGGGTCTCGGAATCGACGGCCGCCAGTGCCTCGGGGGACGGGAAGAGATGGGTGAGACCCCCTTCCGGATCGTCGACGGGTTCGCCGTGCGCGAGGACCAGCCGGGCCGCGTGGGTCCGGGCGGCGGCCGTGGAGACCTGTTGGCCGAGCACCGCCCGTACGGCGAACTCCGCCTCGTCGACGGTCCGCGGCACCCGGCGCCCGGGCGCCTTGTCCACCAGCGGGGCGAGCAGGGCGTCGGTGCGCAGCTGCTCGTCGACCGCGACCGGGTCGGCGTCCAGGTCGAGCATGCGGCGGCAGCGGCTGATGGCGACGGGCAGGTCGCGCAGATCGCCGAGGGTGAGCCGGCAGGCGATGTGGTCGGGCTCCGGCGTGAGCGCGACGATGCCGTGGCCGTACGGCAGCCGGAGCGTGCGCCGGTACGCGCCGTCGCGCCACTCCTCCACCCCGGGTACGGCGGTCGCGGCGAGGTGACCGAAGAGGTTGTCGGGGTTGAGCGGGGCCCGGAACGGCAGCCGGAGGCTCAACACCCCTGACGCGCCCGGGGAGTCGGAGCGCTGCCGGGCCGACCGGGTCGCCCGCTCGCGCAGTTCGCTGGGCGACAGCGCGAAGACCTCCCGCACGGTGTCGTTGAAGGTCCGGATCGACCCGAACCCGGCGGCGAACGCGATCTCCGCCATCGGCAGCGCGGTCGTCTCGATCAGCAGCCGCGCGGTCTGCGCCCGCTGGGCCCGGGCGAGTGCCAGCGGGCCCGCGCCCAGCTCGGCCAGCAGCTGCCGCTCGACCTGCCGGGCGCTGTAGCCGAGCCGCCGGGCCAGCCCCGGCACGCCCTCCCGGTCCACGACCCCGTCCCCCATCAGCCGCATCGCCCGTGCCACCAGGTCCGCCCGCTGGTCCCATTCGGGTGACCCCGGGCTCGTGTCGGGCCGGCACCGTTTGCAGGCCCGGAACCCGGCCTGCTGGCAGGCCGCCGCGCTCGGGTAGAAGGTCATGTTCTCCGCCTTGGGCGGTACCACCGGGCAGCTGGGCCGGCAGTAGATCCGTGTGGTCACCACGGCCGTGAAGAACCAGCCGTCGAACCGCGCGTCCTTCGACCGCACGGCCCGCACACACCGTTCCGTGTCCGCGTACATCCCGTTCCGCATGCCTCAAGCATCGGGGAGCCGCGAACGGAGGGCTGGCGGAAATCCGACATCAGCGTGGGTCGACCTGCGACCACCGGAAGCCCACCGCCGCCCTGAAGGGGCGCGGGGAACCGCGCGACCAGCCCCCACGGACCAGCAGCCGCCGGTCCACGGACAGCCCCTCCCCCTCCGGCGCCCCTAGGAGCTCCGAACAAAAGTGGAGCCCTAAGCCCCCGCAGCGCGACCCCACGCCCCCTCTCGCAGCAACCGCAGCCCGTTCAGCCCCACCAGCACCGTCGACCCCTCGTGCCCCGCCACCCCGAGGGGCAGCGGCAGATGGCCCACCAGGTCCCACACCACCAGCACGGCGATGCACACCCCCGCGATCACCAGGTTCTGCACCACCAACCGTCGGGCCGCGCGGGACAGCCGCACCACCGCCGGGATCGCCCGGAGTTCGTCGCGCACCACCACCGCGTCCGCGGTCTCCAGCGCCAGATCGGAGCCGGCCCGGCCCATGGCCACCCCGGCGTGCGCGGCGGCGAGCGCGGGCGCGTCGTTGACCCCGTCCCCGACGAACAGCACCTTCGCGCCCCCGTTCTGCAGCTCCCGTACGGCCTCCACCTTGCCCTCCGGCAGCAGTTCGGCCCGCACGTCGTCGATCCCGGTGTCCGCAGCCACCCGGGCGGCGGCGCGCGCGTTGTCGCCGGTCAGCAGGACCGGCGACCCTCCGGTCAGGGCGGTGAGGGCGCTCACCGCGGCGGGCGCGTCAGGACGCAGCCGGTCGGCCAGGGTGAGCGTCCCGACGGCGACGCCGTCCCGCTCGACCACTACGGTCGTGCCCTCGGCGACCGCCCTGTCGGCGGCGGCCCTGTCCGTCACCGCCCCGTCGAGAGCGGTCCCCTCGACGGCAGCCCCGTCGGCCGCAGTCCCGTCGGCCGCGGTCCCGTCACCGATGCCGGCGTGCTCCCCCGCCCGCCCCACGGCCACCACGCGCCCCTCGACGGTCGCCCGCACGCCCCGGCCCGGGAGGGCCACGAAGTCCTCGGCGGCGGCCACCCGCAGCCCTCGCGCACCGGCGGCGGCCACCACCGCGCGGGCCAGCGGATGTTCGCTCGGGTACTCGGCGGCCGCGGCGAGCGCCAGCAGCCCGTCCTCGTCGAGCCCGGAGCCGGGCAGCGGCCGTACGGCGACGACCTCGGGCGTGCCCTCCGTGAGCGTGCCGGTCTTGTCGAGCGCGGCGGCGTCGATCTCGCCGAGCCGCTCCATCGCGACGGCGGACTTCACGAGGACACCGTGGCGGCCGGCGTTGGCGATGGCGGAGAGCAGCGGCGGCATGGTGGCGAGGACCACCGCGCAGGGCGAAGCGACGATCATGAAGGTCATGGCGCGGAGCAGCGCGGCCGTGAGGTCCTCACCGAAGGCCAGGGGGACGCCGAAGACGGCGAGGGTGGCGACGACGACACCGACGGCGTACCGCTGTTCGATCTTCTCGATGAAGAGCTGGGTGGGCGCCTTGGTGCGGGAGGCCTCCTCGACGAGGCCCACGATGCGGGCGATCACGGAGTCGGCCGGGTCCCGTGCCACGCGGACACGCAGCGCTCCCGTGCCGTTGAGGGTGCCCGCGAAGACCTCGTCGCCCGGGGCCTTGGGGACGGGCAGCGGCTCGCCGGTGATGGTGGCCTGGTCGGCCTCGCTCTCCCCCGCGACGACCCGGCCGTCCGCGCCGATGCGCTCGCCGGGGCGGACCAGCACCAGGTCGCCGACGGCGAGGCGGTCCGTCGGCACGGTCTCCTCCGCCGTGCCGTCCGGCGACAGCCGGGTGGCCGTGGTGGGCGCGAGGTCGAGCAGACCCCGTACGGAGTCCGCGGTGCGGGCGGTGGCCAGGGCCTCCAGTGCGCCGGAGGTGGCGAAGATGACGATCAGCAGGGCGCCGTCGAGGACCTGGCCGATCGCGGCCGCGCCGAGCGCCGCGACGATCATCAGCAGGTCGACGTCGAGGCTCTTCTCGCGCAGCGCCCGAAGCCCTTCGAGGGCGGGCTCCCAGCCGCCGGCCGCGTAGGCGATCACGTAGAGCGGGCCGTACAGCCAGGCGGAGGCCCCGGCCAGGTCCAGGGGGAACGCGAGCAGGAAGGCGAGGGTCGACGTGAGCGCCCAGCGGGCCTCGGGGAGGGCGAGGACGCGGGTGCGGCGGCGGGGGGCCGTCGTGGCGGACGGCCGGCGGACCGGGGTGGGGGTGAGGGTGGCAGACACGCGGCACACCATACAGGAACACATGAAGACTCATTCATGCCTTCATATGCGATGAGTAAGATACTCGCCATGGGTCATGGAGCCGTCACCGCAGCGCAGGACGCCACGCAGGACGCCGCCCCTCGTGTGCGTCTGGACGCGGCCAACGTCGCCAAGGTGGCCACCACCCTCCAGGCCCTCTCCACCCCGTCCCGCCTGCTGATCCTGGCCAGGTTGCGCGAAGGGCCGCTCCCCGCGACCGAGTTGGCAGCCGAGGTCGGGATGGAGCAGTCCGCCTGCTCCCACCAGCTGCGGCTGCTGCGCAACCTCGGCCTGGTGGTGGGCGAGCGCCGGGGCCGTTCGGTGGTCTACGCGCTGCACGACCACCATGTCGCCGAGCTGCTGGACCAGGCCGTCTACCACGTCGAGCACCTGCGCCTGGGACTCAGCGACGCGCCGGACGGGGACTGAGGCACCGGGCGGGGACCGTCACGCGTGCGCCCGGCGCGGACCGAGGCGCCGGGCGGGTACGAGAGCGCCCCGGCCGGTGGCCGGGGCGGGGTGCCTGGTGCGGGGGTCCGGGCAGGTCTCCCGGGTGGTGGTCACGCCGCCGGGATCGCCGGCAGCGTCGAGGCGGGCAGGCCGCCGAGCAACCCGCCGAGCAGACCGGTGACCAGGCCGAGCACCGGCTGCAGAAGACCGGTGACGACACCGAGGACCGGGCCGAGCAGACCGGTCACGGCACCCAGCACCGCACCCAGGTCGAGCGAGGTCAGCGCCTTGAGCAGCGCGTCGACCGCGGCCTGGAGCGCGGCCAGCAGATCCGCGACCGGGTCGGCCGCCGCCGCGGCGCGGTGGGAGCCGGCCGGGGCCGCCGCGTCGATCTTCTGCAACCGCTGCTGCACGGTGGCGTGGGCCGTCCGCAGGGCCGCGACGTGCCGGGCCGCCTCGGCGGTGTCCAACTGGCCGGCGTCCAGCTCGGCGACGGCGGTCATCTCGTCCAGCAACGGGGCGAGCACGTCGTTCTGGTCCATGCTGTCGAGCAGGTCCAGCTGGCCGAGCAGGTCGTCCACGTCGGTGCCGACGGCGTCGGTCTCCGTGGCCGTGCCGGTCGCCGCCTCCGCGGCCGCGTCCGTGTCGGCGTCGAGGCCGGCCAGCAGCGCGTCCAGGTCGCTGTCGAGCTTGTCGAAGAGCGCCTCCATGTCGGCGATCTCCTTGTCGACGATGGCGTCCGCCTCCGCCTCCTCCTTCTCCACGAGCGCGTCGATCTCTTTCTCCAACGCGTCGAAGAAGGCGTCCAGATCGGGTTCGGGGACCGCGGCGGCCCGGGTCGCGGCACGGTCCGAGGCGGTTCGGCCCGCGTCGACGGCCGCGGTGGCGGTACCGACCGGCCCGAAGACCAGTGCCCCGCAGACCAGAGGTGACAGGAGAAGAGCACGGGAGACGAGGGCGCGCATGCACGTTCCTTTCGAAGCAGCTGTCCTTGCGCTCACCGTGGGAGGCGTCACGAGGTGCCGCAACCGAGCCCGGCGCCCCGGCCGGACCAGCCGACCGACCGCGCCGACGACCCTGACCAGCGTGTTTCCCCCGAGAGCGGGCTCCGTACGACTCCGTTCGACTCGCCTTCGCCGTTCGTCCGTCAGAGTGCGACAGGGCGACACGCCGGGCCGCGTCCGCCCGTCGGCCGGGTCCTCGACGCCCCGTCAGCCCGTCTGTTCGGCGAACGCCCGGTACGCCTCGTCGTCGAAGAGGACGAACCTGACCTCCTCGACCGAGGTCTCGGTGGCGCGGACGGTCTCCACGGCGATGCGGGCGGCGTCCGCCATGGGCCAGCCGTAGACCCCGGCGGAGACGGCCGGGAAGGCGACGGTCCGGGCGCCCAACTCGTCGGCGACGCGGAGGGACTCGCGGTAGCAGGAGGCGAGGAGCGCGGAGCGGTCGAGGCTCTGGCTGTGGACGGGCCCGACCGTGTGGATGACCCAGCGCGCGTCCAGGTCGCCCGCCGTGGTGGCGACGGCCTGACCGGTGGGCAGGCCCTTGCCGTAGTGCGAGGCGCGGAGCTTGCGGCAGTCGGCCAGGATGGCGGGGCCGCCGCGCCGGTGGATGGCGCCGTCCACTCCTCCCCCGCCGAGGAGGGAGGAGTTCGCGGCGTTGACGACGGCGTCGACGGACTGCTCGGTGATGTCGCCCCGGACGAGGGTGATGGTGGTCATGCCCGCCTCTATACCAGCCGACGGGGCGGGCGGGCCGCCGATTTCGGCCGGCCCCGTGACGGGCGGGACCGGCCGCCGGGACGGGCCGGCGGCCGACACCCGGTCCGCCTGCGCGCCGGTGGAGCGGTCCCCTACGGCTACCAGCCGACCGGCAGCGACCGCACTCCATGGACCGTGGTCATCGTCAACGCGAAGTCCTCCGGCGGTGCCGTCAGGCGGAGGCCGGGCAGGCGGTCGAAGAGGGCGGGCAGGCCGACCTGGAGTTCCGCGCGGGCCAGGGACTGGCCGATGCACTGATGCAGTCCGTGGCCGAAGGCCAGATGGCCGGCGGCAGAGCGGCGGACGTCCAGGGTGTCGGGCTCGGGGAAGGCGTCCGGGTCGCGGTTGGCGGCCTGGAGCGCGACGACCACACCCTCGCCGGCGCGGATGCGGACGCCGCCCACCTCCACGTCCTCGGTGGCCACCCGGCGCAGCCCCGAGTGCGCGACGGTCAGATGACGCAGCAGTTCCTCGACGGCACCGGGCCACAGGCCGGGATCCGCGCGCAGGGCGGCCAGTTGTGCCGGGTGGCGCAGCAGGGCCACGACCGCCAGCGGGAACATGTTCGCGGTCGTCTCGTGGCCGGCCACCAGCAGCAGCGAGGCGATGCCGACGGCCTCGGACGCGCTGACCTCGCCGGTCGCCACCCGGTCCCGGGCGAGCCGCGAGAGGAGGTCGTCGGCGGGTTCCCGGCCGCGTCGGGCGAGCAGCTCGCCCAGGTAGGTGTGGAGGGCCTTGCGGGCGGCCATCATCTCCTCCGGCCCCGACGAGAGGCTGCTGAACGCGTTCGCCTGCCGCTGGAAGAAGTCGTGGTCCTCGTAGGGCACGCCGAGCAGTTCGCAGACGGCGAGCGAGGGCAGCGGCAGGGCGTACGCCGTCACCAGGTCGGCGGTCGTGGCGCCGTCCGCCGTCATCGCGTCGAGCAGGTCGCCGCAGATCCGGGCGAGCGCCGGCCGCAGCTGTTCGATGCGGCGGAAGGTGAAGTCGGGGATCAGGACGCGGCGCAGCCGGGTGTGGTCGGGCGGGTCCATCATGAAGAACTGGCCCGGCGCGCGGGGCGGCGACTGCGGGCGGAAGCCGGGAAAGCCGTCGCGGGTCGTGTCGGCGCTGAAGCGGGGGTCGGCGAGGACCGTGCGGGCGTCCTCGTGCCGGGTGATCAGCCACGGGCTGTTGTCGCCCCAGATCGTCACCCGCCGGATCGGCTCCTCCTCACGCCACTTGGCGTACTCCGGCGACGGGTCGAGCAGCGGGCGGAGGGTCGGGAGAGGAGGGTGGGCCGTCATGCGTGCGGCTCCTGTTCCGTCAGGCCCGCGAGGCGCAGCAGCAGGGACTTGATCTCGGTGGCGGCGTACGCCTCCCGGGCCGGCCCCGGGGTGGAGCACAGCAGGACGGGACCGTCGTCGGGGTCGGCGGGGAGGCGGCCGTGGCTGCCGCGCACGCCGGCGGGGTTCAGCGGCACCGTGCTGATGCGGTAGCGGAAGCCCAGCTTCTTGCGGGCGACCTGGCCGACGGCGCGCAGCTTCACCGCGGGGACGGTCTCGTCGTAGAGCAGCTCGGCGGGGTCGTAGCCGGGCTTGCGGTGGATCTCGACCTGGCGGGCGAAGTCGGGGGCGCGCTCGTCGTCGAGCCAGTAGTAGTACGTGAACCAGGCGTCGGGGTCGGCGACGGCGACGAGTTCGCCGGAGCGCTCGTGGTCCAGGCCGTGCGCGGCCTTGCCCTCGGCGTCCAGCACCTCGTCCACGCCGTCGAGTCCGGCCAGCAGCTTGGCGACCTCCGCGGTGTCGGCCGGGTCCCGGACGTACACATGGGCCACCTGGTGGTCGGCGACCGCGAAGGCGCGTGAGGTCCAGGGGTCGAGGTACTCCATGTCGTCCTGGGTGTGCACCTGGAGCAGTCCGGCCCGGCGCAGGGCCCGGTTGATGTCCACGGGCCGGGAGACGGGCGTGATGCCGTACTCGCTGAGCGCCACCACCGTGGCGCCCTCGCGCTGGAAGTGGTCGAGCAACGGACGCAGCGCGTCGTCGAGTCGGCGGGCCGCGCGGATCGTGGCGGGCGAGTCCGGGCCGGATCGCTGGGGCTCGTAGTCGAGTTGGGGGAGGTAGACGAGGGTGAGGTCCGGGTCGTGTTCGTCGAAGACCTGGCGGGCGGCACCCAGGATCCACTGGGTGGAGGGCATGCCGGCGTTGGGGCCCCAGTAGGTGAACAGGGGGAACGGACCGAGGCGGTCGGTGAGTTCGCCGTGCAGGCTGGGCGGCCAGGTGTAGCAGTCGGGTTCCTTGCGGCCGTCGGAGTAGTAGACCGGGCGCGGGGTGACCGTGAGGTCGACGTCCGCGCCCATCGCGTACCACCAGCAGATGTTGGCGACCTTGTAGTCGGGGTCGGTCCTGCGGGCGGTCTCCCAGATCTTCTCGCCCCCGACGAGCGCGTTGTGCTGGCGCCACAGCAGCACCTCGCCGAGGTCGCGGAAGTACCAGCCGTTGGCGACCGCGCCGTGCCCGGCGGGCGGTTCGCCGGTGAGGAACGTGGACTGGACCGTGCAGGTCACGGCGGGCAGGACGGGGTCGAGCCGGGCCCGGAAGCCGCGCTCGCCGAGAGCGGCCACGGCGGGCATGTGGGCCAGCAGCTTCGGGGTGAGACCGACGATGTCGAGGACGACGAGGCGGTGGGGTCGGGTGGTCATCGCCGGTGCTCCTTGAGGCCGGGCCGAAGGCTCATCGCTGGTTCTCCCTTGCAGGGGGCCGGGGCCGGTCGTGGGCTCCCGGTGGGGCGGTCGCGGGCTCGTCATCGGTCGTCCTTGAGGCCGAGGCCGGTCAACCGGTCGCGGGCCCAGGCGAGTTCGGCGGCGATCCCGCCGGGCAGGTCGGTGGGCGGTTCGGGCAGGACGGACCAGGTGTAGGTCTCGACCTCGATGTGGTCGCAGTCGGCCGAGGGCCCGCCGAGGAGTCCTGCCAGCACCCGGCCCAGCTGGTCGGCGGTGGTGTGCAGCGGCGGTTCGGGGTCGGCGTGCAGCGGGGCGTGGAAGTGGACGCGCCAGGGGCCGGTGTCCGTGGGCAGTGCTCCGCCCAGCGCGTCCGGCAGATCGTCGACACCCAGCACCTCCGGCCCCGCAGCCTCCGGGTGCCCCGACCTGGATGCCGTGCGCGTCTGGTGCAGGAAGCGTGGTTCGGCGAGGCGGTGCAGGGCCGCGCGGGCGGTGGGGTCGGCCGGGTCGGTGGCCTCGATCGCGCAGGACGCCTGGAGCTTGACCACCGGCAGCCCGGCCTCGGCGAGGCGGCGCAGGGCCGCGCCGGGTTCCTCGAACTGCACGGCGAGGTGGCAGGCGTCGAGGCAGACGCCGAGCCGTTCGGGATCGAGGCCGCGCAGTTCCCGTACGGCCTGGACGGTGGTCTCGACGACGCAGCCGGGCTCCGGTTCGAAGCCGACGCGGACGCGGCGGCCGGTGTCCGACTCGATCGTGGCGAGCCCGGTGGCGAGCCGGTCCAGGGCGCGGCGGGCGGTGTCGGCGCGGTCCGGCGGCCAGGGTGTGCGCCAGGCCAGCGGCAGGGTGGAGACACTGCCGCGTTCCGCGTCGTCGGGAAGGAGCGCGGCGAGGAGTCGGGCGCAGTCGAGGGTGTGCGTCAGGCGGGCCTCGTCCGCCCAGTCGGGGAGGTAGACGTCCTTCTTGACCACGTCGCGGTGGAACCCGGCGTAGGGGAAGGCGTTGAGGGTGACGGTCTCCAGGCCCCGGGCGTCGAGCTCGCTCCTCAGTCGTCCCAACTCGCCCGGCTCGCGGGTGAGTCGGGTGACGACGTCACGGGCGAGCCAGAGTCCGATGCCCAGCCGGTCGACGCCCAGCCGCTCCCGCACCGGTTCGGCGTGGTCGGCGAGTTGCGCGAGGACACCGTCGAGGTCCTCCGCCTGGTGGACGTTGCTGCAGTAGCCGAGGTGGACGGTGGTGCCGTCGGGGTGCCGGAAGCGCATGGGTGGCCCCTCACTCCCCGCCGCGCCGGACGGAGTTGCCCTGGAAGCTCGACGCCTCGTCGGGCTTGGGCTCGTCGAGGTCCAGCCGTCCGCTCTGGCCGTAGAAGGCGACCGGGTTGCGCCACAGCACCCGGTCGACGGTGTCGTCGTCGAAACCGGCGGCGAGCATGGCGTCGGCGGTCCTGCGGGTCTTCAGCGGGTCCGAACGGCCCCAGTCGGCGGCCGAGTTGACGAGGACGCGCTCGGTGCCGTGGTCCTGGAGGATGGCCACCATGCGGTCCTCGCTCATCTTGGTCCTCGGGTAGATCGAGAACCCGGCCCAGCAGCCGCTGTCGAGGACCATGCCGACGGTCAGCTCGTTGAGGTGGTCGAGGACGACGAGTTCGGGCGCGATGCCCGACTCCCGTACGACGTCGAGGGTGCGCCGGGTCCCGGCGGCCTTGTCGCGGTGCGGGGTGTGCACGAGGGCGGGCAGTTCGTGCTCGATCGCGAGCTGGAGCTGGAGCGCGAGCGCCTCGTCCTCCTCCGGCGTCATGGAGTCGTAGCCGATCTCACCGACGGCGACCACCCGGTCCTTGGCGAGGTAGCGGGGCAGTTCGTCCAGGACGGGACGGCAGCGCGGGTCGTTGGCCTCCTTGGGGTTGAGGGCGATCGTGCAGAAGTGCTGGATACCGAACTGGGCGGCCCGGTAGGGCTCCCAGCCGAGCAGCGCGTCGAAGTAGTCGTAGAAGCTCTCGGGCGAGGTGCGGGGCTGGCCCAGCCAGAACGCCGGTTCGACGACGGCGCGCACTCCGGCGGCGTGCATCGCCTCGTAGTCGTCGGTCGTGCGGGAGGTCATGTGGATGTGGGGGTCGAAGATGCGCACGGGCAGGTCTTTCCTCGGGTGGTGCGGTGGGCCGCGCCGACTGCGGCCGGGGCGGTGACGGTGTGCGGAGGAGGCGGGACGGGACGGACACGGGGACCGTGCGGCGCGCCCTGGCCAGGGGAGGCGGACTGCCGGGTGGAGACCGGGACCCGGGAGGGAAGATCGGGCTACGGGGAGGCCGTGGCCCGGTGGAGTGCCCTCAAGGCGCGCTCGGCGGCCTCTCGGCGCTCGGGTGCCGCGGCGCGCGTCTCGGCGGTGAGTCCGTCGGCGAGCCGGGCGGCGGCGGGGAAGGGGCGGACGACGGGCCAGATGTCCGCCGGTACGTCACGCCCGGCGGCGACCCGCTCGTGCGCGAAGTCGGCCAGCATCCGGGCGAGTTCGGCGTCGGCGCGGGCAGGGAGACCATCGATCCGGTCCAACGGGATCTCGTGGAACACGCACTTCAGCACGGCCTGCCGGTACTCAGCGTCGGGCAGCCTGGCCGCGCCGTACGGGCCGAGAGCGGCCTCGACGAGGCTGCTGTCGTTGCCGCGCAGGGCGTCACGGACGAGCGGGAGGGCGAGATCGCCGAGGGGTTCCGGGGCCGCGTCGCCGTGGTCCGCCGCGAGCAGCGGCAGGGTTCGCAGCACCGCCCGTTGTTCGGCCGGATCACCGTGGCGGTGCAGGCCCGTCAGTTCGTCGGCGAGTGGCTGTCCGCCCAGCGGCAGCGCGGTGAGCAGGACCGCGCGGGCGGCCTCGTCGACGGTCCAGCGCGCGTCCAGCCGGGCCCGCCCGCAGCGTCTTCGGGCGGCCGGGAACAGGGTGCGGACGGCGGCGGGGCGCTCGGTGACACGGGCCACGGCCTCGTCGAGCCAGGCGCGGGCGGCCGGGTCCAGCGGGTGCCGGGCGAGGAGGGTGCGGGGATCGGAGCGTTCGGCCGTCGCGGAGGGCGGCATTCCGGTGGAGACCATGACGGGACAACCTCCTGTGGGGGTGGAGGGGTACGGAGGGCCGGGGGGTGAGGTCGTCGGGCGCGGGCGGGTCAGGTCGTCGCCGCGCGCAGGAAGTCGAGCGAGCGGCGGGCCACTTCGGGCGCGTCGAGGGAACCGCCCTGGATCTCCACGGAGACCAGTCCGCGGTGGTCGAGGTCCTGGAGGGCGGCGAGCACGGGCGGGAAGTCGATCTCGCCGGATCCCAGTTCGAGGTGCTGATGGACCCCCCTTCGCATGTCCTCGATCTGCACGTTCAGCAGACGCGGGGCGGCGAGGCGCACACACTCCAGCACCGTCCGCTCCTCCACGCAGTGCGCGTGCCCGATGTCGAGGGTGATCCCGAACAGCTCGTGCCCGCCGGCCAGTTCGGCGAGTTCGAGGCAGCGCTCCACGGTGTCGACGAACATGTAGGGCTCGGGTTCGAAGGCCAGCGAGACGCCGAACTCCTCGGCCGTCTCCAGGACGGTCTCGACGCCCGCCGCGAGCCGCTTCCACGCGTCCCGTTCCGGCAGCCCGTCCGGCGCGGGCCCGCTGCACAGGTGGACGGTGGGCGAGCCGAGGTCGGCGGCGATGCGTACGGCCCGTCGCAGCAGGTCGATCCTGCGCTCGGCCCCGTCCGCCATGAGGGTCGGGTGGTGCTTGCCCCAGGGGTCGAGGAGGTAGGGCGCGCCGGTCTCCACGGTGACGTCCAGTCCGTGCCGGGCCAGGTCCCGGGCGACCGCGGCCACCCGCCGGGGCAGGTCGTCCGCGTACGGGTCGAGGTGGCCGTGGTCGAGGGTGAGGGCGACGCCGTCGTAGCCGAGGTCGGCGAGGACCGCGAGGACGTCGCCCAGCCGGTGGTTGGTGAAGCCGTTGGTGCCGTAGCCGAATCTGAGGGGGGTGGGGGGCGGGGTCATTCCGGCTTTCTCCTGCGGAGGTCGTGCTGTTCAGGTGGGGGATATGCGCCGGGCGAGCCGCCGCGCGAGGGGGTGCACGACGCCGAGGGCCGCCGCCACTGCCGTGGCTCCGCTCCGTGCGGTCAGCGCCGCCTGGAGGGGCATCAGCCCGAGGATGCCGGCCCCGACGGCCCGCCGGACGTTCTCGCCCGACGGTTCCCGTACGGCACGGGCCTGGGCCGTTCCGTAGCTGCCGAGGTAGGCGAGGGCGCCCGCGGCGATCACGGCGGCCCGGGCGGCGGCGCCGACGCCGGCGCGGCCCTGAAGTCGCCCGGCACGCCAGGCGACGGCGGTGCGGACGGCCGGGAGTGCCGTGGCGAGGGCGGTGGTCGTGGAGGCGGCGAGGGTCGCGGCCGGCAGCCGGGGCGGGGCGCCCGAGATCTCGTGGCGGCTGAGGGCGGTGAGGGTGTAGGTGTGGGCGCCGACCAGTGCGGCGGGGACGGCGCCGCGCAGCAGGGCGGTGCCGGTCCCGGCCGTACGGTCCGCGCCGCGTCCGGCGGCCAGCGCGCCCGCGAGGACGTCGAGGGCGCGCGCGGAGGCCATGGCGGCCGGTCCGGCGGGGGTGGACTTGAGCTTCAGGTCGTACGCCCAGACGGCGGCGGCGAGAGGAAGCGCTCCCATGAGGCTGCGGCGGCCCCCCGAGGCGGCGGCGAGCGCGAGGCCGCCGGCGGTCAGGGTGGCGGCGACGGCGAGGGCGGTGCGGCGCGGGACCCGGCCCGACGGGACGGGACGCTCGGGGCGCTCGACCGCGTCGATCGTGGCGTCGGCGTAGTCGTTGAGGGCCATGCCGGCCCAGTAGAGGCAGACGGACGATCCCATCACACCGACCGTCCGCACGCCCAGCGGGTGGCCCGCGGCGGCGGCTCCCGCGAGCACATCGCCGGGGACGCTCAACGCGGCCGGGGCGCGGACGAGTTGGGCGAGGTCGGCGAGGCCCGTGGCAGGCCGCGGGCCGGAGCCCGGAACCGCTCTCCGATCTTTCATGGCGGCAACTTACCCATGCGACTTGAACATTCACGTGGAGAAAGGGTGAAGACCTTTGTCTGTTCGTGATGTTGTCCGAATGTCACTCGGTGCTGCGGTGACTCAGCGCTCCTGCCGGAGGCGCCGCCACACCGCCTTGGCCGCGTTGTGGCCGGACATGCCGTGGACGCCGGGGCCCGGCGGGGTGGCCGAGGAGCAGATGAACACGGCCGGGTGCGGGGTGTCGTACGGGCGGAGCGAGAGCCCCGGGCGGAGCAGCAGTTGGAGGCCGGAGGCGGCGCCACAGGCGATGTCGCCGCCCACGTAGTTCGCGTTGTGCGCGGCCAGTTCGGGCGGGCCCGCGGTGGCGCGGGCGAGCACGCGGTCGCGGAACCCCGGGGCGAAGCGCTCCAGTTGACGCTCGACGGCGTCCGTCAGGTCGCCCGTCCAGCCGTTCGGGACGTGGCCGTACGCCCAGAAGACGTGCTTGCCCTCGGGGGCCCGGGCGGGGTCGACCAGGCTGGGCTGCACCGTGATGAGGAAGGGCGGGTCCGGCGCGCGGCCCCGCCGGGAGGCCGCGTCGAGCGCCGCGCCGATCTCGGCCCTGCTCGCGCCGACCTGGACGGTGCCGGCGCGGCGCGCCTCCTCGGCGGTCCACGGCACGGGGCCGTCCAGCGCGTAGTCGAGCTTGAAGACGCTCGCGCCGTAGCGGTAGGCGTCGTAGTGGCCGCCGAAGCCGGCGATCCGGGCAAGTGCGGTGGGTGAGGTGTCGAAGACGTAGGCGCGGGCGGGCGGCAGGTCGTCGAGGCGCTTGACCTCGTAGTCGGTGTGGACGGTGCCGCCGAGGTCCTTCAGATAGGCGGCGAGCGCGTCGGAGATGGCCTGCGAGCCGCCCCGGGCGACCGGCCAGCCGGCGGCGTGCGCGGCCAGGGCGAAGACCAGGCCGACGGCGCCGGTGGCCAGGCCCCCCAGCGGGGCGATGACATGGGCGACGAGTCCGGCGAAGAGCGCCTGGGCCCGCTCGTCCTTGAAGCGGCGCATCAGCCACGTCGAGGGCGGCAGGCCGACGAGGCCGAAGCGGGCCAGGGTGACCGGGTCCCGGGGCAGCGCGGACAGCGGCAGCGACATGAAGTCCCGGACGAGCGTGTCCCACCGGGGCAGGAAGGGCTCGACCAGCCTGCGGTACGCGCCCGCGTCACGCGGCCCGAACGAGGCGGCCGTCTCCCCCACCGAGCGCGACAGCACCGCCGCCGAGCCGTCGAGGAAGGGGTGCGCCATCGGGAGGTCGGCGTGCAGCCACTCCAGGCCGTAGCGGTGGAGCGGCATCGCCTTGAACGCGGGCGAGTTGACGCCGAGCGGGTGGGCGGCCGAGCAGGGGTCGTGGTGGAAGCCGGGCAGGGTCAGCTCCGCGGTGCGGGCGCCCCCTCCCACGGTGTCCTTCGCCTCGAACACGGCCACGGAGAATCCGCGGCGGGCCAGCTCCACGGCGGCCGTCAGGCCGTTCGGCCCCGCCCCCACCACCACCGCGTCGAGCATCGACGGCACGTCCGGACCCCTTCGTCGTCGGCCGATGACCACCAGGCCTCGCCCCCGGGCTTCCGCCGTCGGCAAAACCTGCGCTCAGGATATGCCGAGGCACCGACGACACCGCTCACGGGTCGCCCGCGCCGACGCCCGCCCCGGACCGTGCGGGCGCGGCCCGCCCGCCCCGCGGAGGTGTGTCACCCGCCCTGAGCGCGCAGGTGTCACCCGCCCTGAGCGCGCGCGGCTGCGGCGCGAGGTGAACACACGCGGGCGCCGCCCGCCCTGAGCGCACGTGAGTGCCGCTCGCGCGGGCGCCGCTCACCCCGAGCACGCGCGGGCGCCACTCGCCCAGGGCCGCGTGTTCCTCAGGCGCCGCCCGCCAGCAGTCCCGCCACCCGGCGGGCCGTGGCCGCGTCCCGGGCCGCGGTGAACGGCAGGGTGTTGCCGCCGGTGATGCGGAACGGCTCGCCGGACAGGGTCAGGTGGGCGCCGCCGGCCTCCTCGACCAGCAGGAGGCCGGCCGCGTGGTCCCAGGCCGCTTCCCAGCTGAAGGCGACCGCGTCCAAGTGGCCCCTGGCGATGGCGAGATACTCGAGGCCCGCCGAGCCGCAGGCGCGCGGGGACACCCCGTCGGTCCAGAGGCCGAGCAGGGCCCGCTTCTGCTCCTCGGTGGTGTAGTCCGGGTGGGAGGTCGCTATGTCGAGGTCGCGGCCCGGATCGGGCGACCCGGCGCGCAGGGGCTCGCCGTCGAGCGTGGCCCCCCGGCCGCGGACCGCCACGGCGAGCCGGTCCAGGGCGGGCGCGTACGTCCAGGAGGCGAGCAGGACGCCGCCTCGGGCGAGGGCGACGAGGGTGCAGAAGCCGGGCTCGCCGCGCACGAACTGCCGGGTGCCGTCCACCGGGTCGACGATCCAGACCGGCGCCTCGCCCTGGAGCGCCTCGTACGACGCGGGGTCGGCGTGCACCGCCTCCTCGCCGACCACGACCGACCCGGGCAGCAGCGCGGGGAGCGCCTCGGTGAGATACAGCTCGGCCTTGCGGTCGGCGTCGGTCACCAGGTCGTGCGGGCCGCTCTTCTGGTCGACCTCGTGCGCGGCGAGCTGCCGGAAGCGCGGCATGATCTCGGTGGCGGCGGCCTTGCGGATCGCTTCCTCGACGTCCGAGACGTGCCGGGCGAGAAACTCGTCGATGGTTTCGTTGTCTTCGATCATGCCTCCATGACAGCACGCGGCACTGACAATCCCCACCCGTTCGGTGTATTCGGGAGGGAATCGCCGTGAACTCCAGGTGCCGGGGCCCCGGCCGCGCTCAGCACCTGGCCCCGCTCAGCGCCCGACCGCGTAACCCTGCATGCCGCGCGGATTCGCCGCCGCCGACAGCACCCCCGTCCGCGGGTCGCGCGCGACCGCGCACAGCCGGCCCTCGGACCAGTCCTCGCCGACGACGACGTCATGGCCGCGCCGGCGCAGTTCCTCGACGACCCGCGGCGGCGTCCGGGACTCGACGGTGACGCTTCCCGGGCGCATGCCGCGCGGGTAGAAGGAGCCGGGGAAGCTGTCGTTGTGCCAGTTGGGGGCGTCGATCGCGCCCTGGAGGTCGAGCCCGCCGCGCACCCGCGGGCGGAGGGCGACGGCGAGGAAGAAGTGCAGCTGCCACTGGTCCTGCTGATCGCCGCCGGGCGTGCCGAAGGCCATGACGGGCACCCCGTCGCGCAGCGCGAGCGACGGGGTGAGCGTGGTGCGCGGACGGCGGCCCGGGGTGAGCGTGTTGGGCAGGCCCTCGTCCAGCCAGGCCATCTGCAGCCGGGTGCCGAGCGGGAAGCCCAGCTCGGGCACCACCGGGTTGGACTGCAGCCAGCCGCCGCTGGGCGTGGCGGCGACCATGTTCCCCCAGCGGTCGACGACGTCGAGGTGGCAGGTGTCGCCCCGGGTGGCGCCGTCCGCCGCGACCTCCGGCTCCCCCGGCACCGGCGACCGGGGGCTCTTCGCCACGGTGGGTTCGCCGGACCCTCCCGGCCTCTTCGCGACCGTGGGCTCGCCGACCCCCAGCGCGTCGAAGCCCGGTTCGTCGGCGACCACCACGCGCGCGTGCGCGCTCAGCCGTGGGGTCCGGCCGCCCGGCGCGCCCGGCAGCAGCTCGTGGGAGGCGGTGTCGCCGACGAGCGCCCGCCGCCCGGCGTTGTACTCCTCGGACAGCAGCTCGGCGAGCGGCACGGGCGCCGCGTCCCCGTACCAGGCCTCCCGGTCCGCCATGGCGAGCTTGCAGCCCTCGACGAGGAGGTGCACGTACTCGGCGGACCCGTACGGGGGCAACTCGGCGGGCAGCAGGGCCAGTTGCTGGAGGAGGACCGGGCCCTGGCTCCAGGGGCCCGCCTTGCACAGGGTCCAGCCGTTCCAGTCGTACGTCGCCGGTGCCTCGTAGGTCGCGGACCAGGCGGCGAGGTCGGCCAGGGTGAGTGTGCCGGTGTGCCGTTCGCCGCTGGTGTCCAGGGTGGGCCGGCCCGCCTGCCGGACGAGGGCCTCGGCGACGAAGCCGGAGCGCCACACCGCGCGCGCCGCCTCGATCCGGGCCTCCCGGCCCCCGGCCCCCTCGACCTCGGCGAGCAGCCGCCGCCAGGTCGCGGCCAGGGCCGGGTTGCGCAGCAGCTCGCCGGGCCGGGGCGCCCGCCCGTCCGGCAGGTACACCTCCGCCGACGAGAGCCACTCCTTCTCGAAGAGGTCCCGCACGGACTCGACGGTCGCCCCCACGTTCTCCACGGGCGCGTGCCCGTCCTCGGCGTACCCGATGGCGTACTTGAGGACGTCGGCCAGGTCCTTGGTGCCGTGATCGCGCAGGAGGAGCATCCACGCGTCGAACGCGCCCGGTACGGCGGCGGCCAGGGGGCCCGTGCCGGGGACGAGTTCCAGACCCAGCCCCCGGTAGTGCGCGGCGGACGCCCCGGCGGGCGCCACGCCCTGTCCGCACAGCACCCGGACCTCGCCGCCGGCCGGGGCGAGGAGGATCGGCACCTCGCCCGCCGGGCCGTTGAGGTGCGGTTCGACGACGTGCAGGACGAAGCCCGCCGCCACGGCCGCGTCGAAGGCGTTGCCGCCGTCCTCCAGGACCGCCATCGCCGACTGCGAGGCCAGCCAGTGCGTGGAGGACACCATGCCGAAGGTGCCTTGCAGGGTGGGGCGAGTCGTAAATTCCATATCTGACCTCGGTGTTCACGTGTGTCGGCCGGCCCAGAACGGGCCGCGGGAGAATCTGGGGAGAACGAGCGCGGGGCCATGTCCTCCAGGTAGGACCCGTTGCCCCCTACTTTCCTGGCCGGCTGTCGAGGCCCGAAACTGCTGCGCTCGCGGAGTCAACGTGCACAGCGGATCAGCGGCACCCTTCTCACCTGGCGAAATGGGTCTCCTTGGTGGGTACCGAAATCTCCTGGTGCACGCTGCCGTCCGTTACACGGACCCGTCGTTCTCGCCGACTCACGACGCCCCCACGATCGCGATCCCGGTACCGCGGGTGGAGAAGCTCGGACGCCAACGGCGACTTCAGGGGTGAACACATAGAGGGACGGATGTCACGAATGGTGCCGCTGTACGGCTCACTGGAGCGCGCCCGGGGCTGTACGGCACCTGGTCGGAGTGCCGCACAGCCGCGGTCGGAGCGTCAGGACGGCAGGTGCCCCTGTGGGCTGGTGGTGCCGTTACAGCTCTCGATCACGAGCCGGGTGCCGTTGCTCGTGCCCCCGCCCGAGAGCGTGAGGCACCTGCCGAAGGCTTCAAGAGGGCGCCTGACCGCCTTGGCGTTGCGGGCCGACGACGTGCGGTCCCTGCCTCGCACGAGGCAGGGACCGCACGGTTCTCTCAACGGTTCTGTGGCTCACGCCAGGGATATGACAACCGATTTGGTCTTCGTGTACTCCAGGAGTGCCTCCGGGCCGGATTCCCGTCCGTAGCCTGACTGCTTGACGCCGCCGAAGGGCATGGACGGGTCGAGCATGGCCCAGTCGTTGACCCAGACGATGCCGGCCTGCAGACGTGCGGCGACACGGTGGGCGCGGGCCAGGTCGGACGTGTGCAGACCGGCGGCCAGCCCGTAGGCCGTGCTGTTCGCCAGTGCGACGGCCTCGTCCTCCGTGTCGAAGGGCTGGACGGTCAGAACTGGGCCGAAGACCTCCTCCTGCACGGTTCGGGCGTCGTTGTCCAGGCCGGTGATGACCGTGGGCTTGTAGTAGTAGCCGCCGCCGAGTTCCAGTCGTTCACCGCCGATGACGACCTGGCCGCCGTCCTTTCTGGCGAGTTCCACGTATCTCTCGACGTTCTCCAGGTGCCGTTCACCGGCCATCGGGCCGACCACGGTGACCGGGTCGAAGGGGTCGCCGACGGGTACCCCGGGCACGGCCTGCGTGAGGATGCCGACGACCGTGTCGTGCAGGGAGCTGTGGACGAGCAGCCTGGGGGCGCCCATGCAGAACTGCCCGGTGTTGTAGACGAATCCCTTGATGACCGCGCCGACCGCCTTCTCCATGTCTGCGTCCTCGAAGAGGATGTGCGGGGCGTTGCCGCCCAGTTCCATGGTCACGGGCTTGAGCCGTTCACCCGCCGCGGCGGCCACGACACGGCCGATTCCGGTGGAGCCGGTGAAGGCGATCTTGTCGACGGATGGATGGCGTACCAGGGCCCCGCCCGTGGCGCCTTCCCCGGTGACCACGTTCACCACACCGGCGGGCACCCCGGCATCGGTGAGGATGTCAGCCATCAGCAGCGCGCTGAGCGGCGTGTCCTCGGCCGGCTTGTGCACCACGGTGTTCCCGGCCGCGAGTGCCGGGGCGAGCTTGGAGGAACTCAGGATCAGCGGGAAGTTGAACGGGGTGATCAGCCCGCACACGCCGACGGGATCCCGCTCGGTGTAGGCATGGGCGGGGATCGGGATCTGCCGGGTGGACCCGTCCAGGCTCTGTGCCAGCGCGGCGTAGTACTCATAGGTCTCGGCCGCCGTCTCCACGTCCACCGCCCTGCACAGCGTGACCGGTTTGCCGACATCCAGGCTTTCGACGGCGGCGATCTCGTCGCCCCGCTCACGGATCAGGGCGGCCGCCCGGTTGAGCACACGGGCGCGCTCGCGGGCCGGGGTCCGGGACCACGGTCCCTCGTCGAACGCCTCGCGGGCGGCGGCCACCGCGGCGTCGAGATCGGTCTCGTCGGCCTCCGCGACCGTGGTGACGACCCGGCCGGTGGACGGGTCCACGACGTCACGCCGCCCCCCGGACTCCGCCTCCCGCCACGCTCCGGCGATGAACAGCCCGCCCGGTTCGATGTGCGGCCGCTGGACACTCATGATCCGCTCGCCTCCTCGGTGCGACCCGCGGCCGTCACCGTGCCGATGCCGGTCGCGCCACTGCGCCCGGCAGGTTTTCGGATGATGGCCGCGCACCGGCCGCCGGAGAAAGAGGAAGAAGACGCAGCGGAGGAAGTGGAGACGGATGACGTAGGGCGGGCCCGACATTCGGCCTTCAGCGGTCGGTCATTCAGGAGTGGCGGTCTTTCGGGAGCTGCGGTCTCGGGAGCGGCAGTCTTTCGGGGGTCGGGGCATGCGTCGTCGACGCCCGTCCCGGTGAGCCGCTCGCATCCAGCGCTGCCGACGGGACCGTTCGGCTTCGTCGACGATGCCGCGGGCGGCGGTCCGCTGATGGGCGTCGCCCCTGGCACCGGGGCGCCAGACAGGTCCGCCTGTGTACGACGCCCCTACGCGGCGGCGGGGCGGGCGCTCGTCGGCCGCAACCTCTTCACGGTCCACCCGGCGTCCGACCATGTGGCGCCGTCTCGGTGCCGGTCGTCCGACAGTCGACCGCCGGTTGGTCACCACCCGGCCGTGCCCCGGCCACCGAGGCGGTCCGGGGCACGGCCGGGAGGCGGACAGGAAGTAGTGCTCAGCCGCCCGGCACGGTGACGGTGTGCGCCTCGGTGAAGGTGAGCAGTCCGTCCGGGCCCATCTCGCGGCCGATGCCGCTCTGCCGGAAGCCGCCGAACGGGGCCCGGTCGTCGCACACGACGGCGTTGGCGTGGTTGATCCACGTGGTGCCGGTGCGGAGCCGCTCCGCCAGGACAAAAGCGCGGGCGGGGTCGGCGCTCCACACCGAGGAACACAGCCCCGACCAGTCGTTGTTGAGGTGCTCCACCACGGGATCGAGGTCGTCGAACGGCAGGATCGGCAACGCCGGGCCGAACTGCTCCTCGGTGACGATCCGCAGGCCGGGGTCGGGGTCGAGGACGAGCGCCGGTCGCAGGAAGTGGCCACCCGAGGCCGCGACTCCCGCCTCCAGCGTGCCCCGTTCGCGGATCTCGGCCCCGGCGTCCGCCGCCTCGGCCAGCATGGCGACCACCTTCTCGCGCTGGCCCGCGCTGTTGAGTGGGCCCAGGGTGGAGGCGGGGTCGGAGCCCGGGCCCACGCGGTGGGCGTCGAGGGCGGAGGTGAGCTTGTCGACGAGTTCGTCGTAGCGCGACCGGTGGACGTACACCCGTTTGACCGCCATGCACACCTGGCCACTCGTCAGGAAGGCGCCGTGCGTGAGGCGGCCGATGTGTTCCTCGTCCAGTGTGGCGTCGTCCAGGACGATCGCGGGGTCGTTGCCGCCGAGTTCCAGGGTGACCGAGGCGAGGCTCTGCGCGGCGGCGGCCATGATGTGCCGGCCGGCGGCGGTACTGCCGGTGAACACGATTTTCCGTACCCTCGGATCGGTGAGCAGCGGCTCCACCGCCTCGTTGCTTCCGGTCACGACGTTGAGCACGCCGGCCGGGAGTCCCGCGGCGAACAGTTCCAGGGTGCGCACCATCGCCAGCGGCGCGGTGGGCGGGGGTTTGACCACTGCGGTGTTCCCGGCGAGCAGCGCGTAGGGCAGGCTCGCTCCGAGGATCGCGATCGGCCAGTTGAACGGCACGATGACGGTGACCACGCCCATGGGCAGCCGGTGGACCGTTGAGTTCAGCGGCGGCCCGTCGAGGTGCCGCACCCTGTCCAGGGTGTCGACCAGGTCGAGCGCCGCCCGCGTGCGCGCGACGAAGACCCCCATCTCCACCTGGCTCTCGAAGGAGATCTTGCCGTTCTCGCGGGTCATCAGGGCCGCCCGCTCGGCCGCGCTGTCGTCGAGCAGGCCGAGCGCCGCCTCCATGATCTCCGCCCGCCGCCGGGCGGGCGTGGCGGCCCAGCCGGGGAAGGCGGCGTCGGCGGCGGCGACCGCCGCGCGGGCCTGCTCCCGGGTCGCCGCGGCGGCGTACCCGACGATCCGGTCCGGGGCGGCGGGATCGTGTACGGCGGTGTGTCCGTCGGTCTCGACGGTCTTGCCGTCGATGAGCAGCCCGGTCCGCACCGCGGTGGTCTGTGGTTTCTCTGATCTGGTACCGACCTCTTGGGACATGCGGCTCTCCTGGCGGTTGTATGGAGGCGCGGCCGAGGCGGCCGGCCGC
The DNA here is from genome assembly GCF_014930365.1 of Streptomyces caniscabiei. Classification (GTDB taxonomy): domain Bacteria; phylum Actinomycetota; class Actinomycetes; order Streptomycetales; family Streptomycetaceae; genus Streptomyces; species Streptomyces caniscabiei. Next base: position 848,260 of record NZ_JABXWI010000002.1, read on the forward strand.
GCCCCGGAGGGATCCGATCAGGCCGTCAGCCCGGCCACGGTCCGGCCGTGGCGCGAGCATCCGGGAGTTCGAGGTGGTGCTTCGCGTGGCGCACGGGTCATACGCCGCCGATGGCTTCGAGGTCGAGGGGCGTGGGCCTGAAGTCCTGCAACTGTTCCGTGTACGCGCCGGCGAACAGTCCGCTCACCGACTCGGCCGTCCAGCCGCCGGGGCGGAGCTGCTCGGACACCTCGCCGGGGTGCGTCCACAGGGCGATCCGGTCGCCTCCGGCGGCGATGGCCTGCCCGGTGACATGGCCCGACTCCTTCGAGGCCAGGTACACGATCACCGGGGCGACATCGTCCGGCGAGCCCAGCCCCTGGCGGCGGGCTCCCTCGGGAACCGCCTCGCCCGCGTCCACCTTCGCCACCAGGTCACCCAGGCGCGGCATGGTCGCGACCATGCGGGTCAGGGCGGTCGGTACGACGGCGTTGACGGTGACGTCGATCTTCCCGAGCTCGGCAGCCCAGGTACGGGTCATCGCGACGATCGCGCCCTTGGCGGCCGAATAGGCGGTCTGGCCGAAGCTCGCGCGCTGGCCCGCGGGTGAGCCCACGAGGATGAGCCGACCGCCGTCACCCTGCTCACGGAAGCGTGCCGCCGCCGCGCGACCGCAGGTGAACGTGCCCCTCAGATGGCTGGTGACGACGAGGTCGAAGTCCTCGTCGGTCACGTTGCGCAGGGTCCTGTCCCGCAGCGCGCCGGCGTTGGTGATCATCACGTCGAGGCGGCCGAACTCGGCGACGGCACGCTCGACCAGGGCGTCGGCGAACTCGGAGCCGCCGACCGCGCCGACATGGGCGACGGCGGCGCCTCCCGCCGCGGTGATCGCGTCGACGGTTTCCGCGGCCACCTCGGCGTCCAGGTCGTTCACGACGACAGCGGCACCCGCTGCCGCCAGCGCACGGGCGTAGGCCCGCCCCAGGCCACGGCCCGCACCCGTGACGATGGCGACTCGGCCGTCGAGCATGTTGTCCTCCTGAGCAGGGAGTCGTAGGTGTTCTCCCGAGCGTAGGTACGCTCCGGTCCTCGAAGGATCTGCCCGATGACTGTTTCGGCGGCCGTCCTGTGTCCTGCCGGGACCGGGACATGTGTCGCGGTCGAAGGCGTCGCTCAGCCGCGCGGCTGTACCAGTCCCTGCCGTACGGCGAACAGCGCCGCCTGGGTCCGTGACGTGAGGCGCAGCTTGCGCAGCACGTTGCTCACATGCGTGCGGGCCGTGCGCTCGCTGATCACCAGTTCGTCGGCGATCTGCTGGTTGGACCGTCCCTCGGCGACGAGGACGAGGACATCACGCTCGCGGGTGGTGAGCGCACCGAGCCCGGTCGGCGGCGCCACGATCTCCTGGGTGAGCCCTCGGGCGACCGCGGGGTCGAGGAAGACCTCTCCGCGTGCCGCCGCGCGGATCGCGGAGACCACCTCGCCGGCCTCCGCGTCCTTGAGCAGGTACCCCGCGGCCCCCTGGGCGAGGGCGGCGTGGACGCGCTCCATCTCGCCGAAGCTGGTGAGCACCACGACCCGTACCCCGGGGTGGTGTTCCCTGATCAGCCCGATCGCGGTGGGGCCGTCCATCCTGGGCATGAGCAGGTCGATCAGCACCACGTCCGGCAGCTCGCCGTGGGCCGCCATCGCGTCCAGCCGGGCGAGCGCCTCCTGCCCGTCGGCCGCCTCCGCGGCGACCTCCATGTCGCCCAGGACTTCCAGGTAGGCGCGGATGCCACGGCGTACGACGGCGTGGTCGTCCACGATCAGCACCCGGGTGGGCCGGCGCTCCCCGCTGCTCAGAGCCGCACCGTCAGTGGGGAGTTCGCGGAGTTGTCCGGGTCCTCGGGGGACGGGTCCGGCACCTGTACGGGCAGGGGTATGACCACGCGCACGACCGTACCCCTCTGCGCGCGCGAGCTGATCCTCATGGTGCCGCCCCATCGTTCCGCCCTTTCCCGCATCGTCGTCAGTCCGTAGCCCTCCGCGGCTCCCCGCGCGCCGACGCCACGGTCGCCCTGCGGAGGAACCGGCCGCCCGCTCGGGTCACGCAGTCCGCGGCCGTTGTCCGAGACTCCCGCGGTCAGGGTGTGGCCGTGGACGCCGAGGCGGACGGTGGCGAGGGTGGCCTCCGCGTGTTTGACCACGTTGTGGATGGCCTCCGCGATGATCCGGTAGGCGTCTTCGGCGAGTTCGGGGTCGATCGAGTCCAGCCCCCGCCCGAACCGGAGCCGGAAGTCAAGACCGGTCCGGTTCTCGGTGCTCCTGACGAGCGTGCGCACCGTCTCCTCAAGACCGAGGTCGGCGGTGGAGGACGGACGCAGTTCGTGCACCATCGCCCTGAGGTCGGCGAGCACGGTCCGCGAGAGCGTTCCGATCTCGTCCGCGAAGCGCCGGACGGCCTCGGCGGGCACCGGTACGCCGCGCGTCCCGAGTACGCCCACGGCGTTGGCCTGCATGCCGATCGAGAACACCTGCTGGACGATCGAGTCGTGCAGATCCCGGGCCAGGCGCTGGCGTTCGTCCTGCCGGGCTCCGTCGCGTTCACGCTGCAGCAGTGTCGCGTAGTCGACGGCGAGGGCGGCCTGTTCGGTCATGGCGGCGAGGAACTCCAGCGTGCGTGTGCCGACCTCCTGGCCCGGCGCGAAGTACGCGTTCAGCACACCTTCGGCGCGGCCGCGCACCATCAGCGGCACGCTGACGAAGGAGTCCCAGGCCAGTTCACCGAGATAGTCGTGCAGCGGTTCCCAGGCCGGGTCCGAGCGGATCTCCGCCCATCGGTGGGGGACGACGATCGGTTCGCGTGCCTTCAGGGTGTCGAGCATGACCAGTCGGGCGCCACGGTCGCGGCACTCCAGCAGACGGTCGAGGAACGCGTCCGAGCGCCGTAGCCCGGCGGAGCCCATCAGCCGCAGTTCCCGGCCCGTGCTGTCCAGGATCAGAATCTGCACCCCGGCCAGTCCGTCGGTCTGCACGATCTGCCGGGCGACGGCGTCGAGGGTCGAGCCCAGTGATCCCTCGGAGGCCAGGGCGACGGAGGTCCGGGCGATGGCCGCGACCCTGCGGTAGCGGTGCCCCTCGTCGGTCACGTCACGGAAGGACACGACCTTCAGGCTCGGGTCGGCCGGCAGGTTGCGGGCCCGGTAGGCGAACTCGCGGCGCGCCCCGGAACCGGTCACCCAGTGGGCCACCTGCTCGTCCGGCTGGTCCTCCAGCAGCCCCGGGCAGGTCGTGGGCTCCGTGGTGAGAGCGAACGGAGCGGGGGCACCGACGAGATCGGCCTCCCGGCGCGCGTCGCACAGCGCGACCGCCGCGGGGTTCAGCTGGACGAAGCGGCCGGCGCAGTCCACCACGGCGAGGCCGTCCACCGTCGCGGTGGCGACCTCGCCCCATTCGACGAGCAGTGCAGCGGACATGGCCTGTCTCCTCATCAGCCGCGTACAACGGATTCCACGGAGCCGGGGCGCATGGACTGGCGGAAGGGTCCGGCGGAGGGATCTGGGTGGAGGTCGGGGTTCGGGGTAGGGCCGACGGCAGCATCGTAGCCCGGTGCGCCGACGGCGGTGCTACGTCATTTGACCTGTTCATCGCCTGTCGAAGCGCCGAGCGGCTTCAGTCATTGCTCGCGTTCCCCCTCCGGCGGCACCCGCCTAGCCTGAGCTTCCACCTCGCCGGATCCCGGTCTCCCCCGGATGGGATCCGGCGAGGCCCGCGGGACGGGCTCGGCCGCATGGCCGGTCCGAGCCCGCGCCGCCATGGTGTCCGAGCCCCGAGGACAAGGAGGTCTGAGGAATGGACGTGTCCATCGGCACGATCTGGGAGGCGGTCTCCCGCGCCCTGCCCGATGCCGTCGCCATCACCGAGCCCGGTCGCGAGCTGACCTACCGGGAGTTCGACGATCGCGCGGCACGGCTGGCCGCCGCGCTGGAGGACGCCGGGGTGCGGGCCGGCGACACGGTGGCCTGCTACCTGTACAACGGTTCCGCGTACCTGGAGACGGTCTTCGCGGCGTTCAAGCTCGGCGCCGTGCCGGCGAACGCCAACTACCGCTACACCGGCGAGGAGTTGTCCGAGCTGCTCGCGGACGCGGACGCGGCGGCGCTCGTGTTCAGTGGCGCCCTGGCGGACCGGGTCGCGCATGCCGCCGGACACGTGAGGACGTTGAAGCTGCTCGTGAGGGCCGGGGATCCGCCCACCGCGGGCCCGGCCGGGCCCGCGGTGCCCGAGCTGGAGGAGCTGCTCGCGAGGCACGCACCCCGCGCGGCCCGGCCCCGGCCCGGATCGGACCGGCTCTTCATGTACACCGGCGGCACCACGGGCAAGCCGAAGGGTGTGATGTGGCAGCTCGGCGACCTGCTCCACTCCATCCCGATCCTTCGGCAGGCCGGCGTCACCGAGCTACCGAAGACGCTCGAGGAGGCGGCGTCGATCGCGGTCGCCGCCCGCCGTGAAGGCAGAGCGCCGACCACCATGCCGGTCGTCCCGCTGATGCACGCCACCGGTCTGTTCAACACCATGGGCACCCTGCTGGTGGGCGGCCGGGCGGTCATGGCACGACAGGGCGGACTGGATCCGGTCCACGTCTGGCGGACGCTCGCCGAGCGCGAGGTCGACACACTGCTCGTCGCGGGCAACGCCGTCTGCCGGCCGCTCGTCGACGAACTGGTGCGCGCCGAAGGCGCGGGCACACCGTACGACCTGCGTACCCTGCGCACGGTCCTCAGCTCCGGCACCGCGCTCGACGACCGGCTGAAGAAGGCGCTGCACGAACGCGCCGGCGTCACGGTCGTCGACGCCATCGCCTCCAGTGAGGGCGGTCCCTTCGCGCTGGCGGTCACCTCGTCGGTACGGGAGCTGCCGGCCCGGTTCCATCCGGTGCCCGCGACCAGGGTGATCGGTGAGGGTGACCGTTTCGTCGAGCCCGGCAGCGGTGAGACCGGCGTCCTCGCCTACTGCGGGCCGATGCCGCTCGGCTACTACAAGGACACCGGGAAGAGCGCCCGGACGTTCCGCACCATCGACGGAGTCCGGTATTCCGTCCCCGGCGATCTCGCGCAGATCGAAGCCGACGGCGCGATCAGGTTCCTCGGGCGCGGCTCGGGCGTGATCAACACCGGCGGGGAGAAGGTGCATCCACAGGAGGTGGAGGACGTGCTGCTGACGCACCCCGAGGTGAAGGACTGCGTCGTCGTGGGTGTCCCCGACGAGACATGGGGAGAGCGGGTGGCGGCTGTCGTCGCGGTCGGACCGGCCGCCACGACCACCGGCGAGGAGCTGCGCGAGTGGGTCCGGCGCAGCCTCGCCGGTTACAAGGTCCCGCGGTCCGTCGTGCTGACGGACGTCCTGCCCCGTACGCCGACGGGCAAGCTAGAGATCGCCTGGGCCAGGAGGACGGCTCAGAACGCCGGTCCGGCGGGAGGCTGACGGGGACCACGACGACGGCCAGCCTCAGGGCCGACCCACTCACCTCGTTCTTCCAGCAGTTCCCGCAGCCGGCCGTGGAGCGCGGGACCGTCGTCGTCAGGTGGCCTGGTGGCGGTCCACGCCCACCCGCCGTGTTCTCCGGCCGTCGCCCCGACCGGGCTGTCGATCGTTCTGCCGACCGTGCGCCCGTCGTCCACCGGCGGGCGCGCGGGTTCGCGGCCTCACGGCCTCGCGGCCGGGCCGACCGTGGCTCGATCCGTGGTTGCCGCCCGGCATTCGGGGCCTCTCAGCCCTCCGCGCTCCTGCTCGTCTCCAGGGCCTTCAGCGCCTCGACCACGCTGGCGACATGGTCCCGCATGGCGGTCTCGGCCTCCTCCGGGTCGCCGGCGACGATCGCCTCGATGATCCGCTGGTGCTCGGGCAGCGACGCACGGGCTCGGCCGGGCACCTGCGAGAGCATGAACCGGTGCCGGACCACCTGGGCCCTCAGTTGCTCGATGAGCCGGTTGGCGGTCTCGTGACCGGCGATGTCACGTACGCAGCGGTGCAGACGGGCGTTGAGGTCGCTGTACGCCGCCAGTTCGCCGTCGGCCACCGCTTTCGCCATGTCCTCGCCGATCCGGCGCAGCATCTCGCTCCCCGCCGGGCTGATCCGCTCCGCCGCGCGGGCGGCCAACAGCCCTTCCAGCACCATGCGGGCCTCCGTGATCTGGACGGCCTCGGCGAAGGCGATCTCCCGGACGCGGGCGCCGCGGTTGCGCTGGATCTCCACCAGCCCTTCCGCCGCCAGTTGCTGGAACGCCGCCCGCACGCCGGCACGGCCGACGCCGAACTGTTCGCAGAGATCCGTCTCGATCAGGCGCTGCCGCGGCGCGTACCTGCCACGCAGCAGCTCGTCCCGGATCGCACCGGTGACGTCGAATCCGACGGGAGTACCGGGAGTGCTCATTGTGCGTAGTCACCATCCACCGTGGGTCCATGAGGGAGAGAGACCGGCTCGTGCCGCGCGGTCGTGCGCCCGCTTCGCGGCCGGCGCCCACCGCCGGGAGGTGCCGCTCCCCCGTGGCACGGCCGGGGATCGGCGAGCTTCAGTCCTGATAGATGACGCCGAGATCGGCGAGCCGGGCGCGCAGTCCGTAGTGGTCCACGCCCAGGGTCCCGGAGCGCAGCACCTCCCGGTTGGCGGCTTCCTTCGCGATCCGCTTCTCCGCCAGCTCGGCCGCCTCCTCCGCCTCCGCGCGAGGTACGACGACCACGCCGTCGTCGTCGGCGACGACGATGTCCCCGGGCCGCACGGACACCCCGCCGAGCGTCACGGGCACGTTGACCGAGCCCGGGGACGCCTTCACCGTGCCCTGCGCGGACACGGCCCGGGACCAGACGTGGAAGCCCATCTCCCGCAGTTCCGCGGTGTCGCGCACGCCGGCCGCCGTGACCAGGCCGATGACACCGCGGGCGGCGAGGGACGTCGCCAGCAGTTCGCCGAACATCCCGTCCGTGGACGGGGAGGTGGTGGTCACCACGAGGACGTCCCCGGGGCGGCACACCTCGACGGCCGCGTGGATCATCAGGTTGTCCCCGGGGTGCGAGCTGACCGTCACCGCCGGGCCCGCCATCCGCACGTTCTGCTGGTTCGGCCGCAGGTCGCTCCCTGCGAAGCCGCGGCGGCCGATGGCCTCGTGGACGGTGGACGCCCCGGCCTCGGCGAGCCGGGCGACGACGTCCGGGGCCGGTCGGTCGATGTTCCTGACGACGACATGGCGGTTGGGCATGTCTCCTCCGGGCTGTTCCGGGAATGCTGTCAGGAGATTGCTTGATGTCAACACTATTGTCAACAAAAACTTTCACGATTATGGTGACACCGCGTCGTGGCTCATGCCGCCCCGCTCGCTCTGTGTCAACGTCGCGCCACTGCGGCGGACTTCGCAGGATGCCCACCCTCAAGCACGGCATCGCTTCGCGGCCGACTCTCGTGCCGAACCTCGTGCCGACCTGCTTCTGCCAGGTCCGCGGGCACGCTGCTCGGCGGCCCGCCACCCGCACACGAAGTCGCCGGCGTCCCGGCACACTCCGACCGTCCCGCCGACGCCCCGGTCCGCCGGCCCCGTCCCGTCCCATCCGGCCCCGTCCGGTCCCGTCCGACCCAAGGAGTCCCCATGACCCCCACCACGTCGCAAGCCTCCGACGGCACCCTGCTGGTGATCAGCGCGCACGCCGGTGATTTCGTCTGGCGGGCCGGCGGCGCCATCGCCCTGGCCGCCGAACGCGGTCAGCGCGCCAAGGTGCTGTGCCTGAGCTTCGGCGAACGCGGCGAATCCGCCAAAGCCTGGCGGGACGGCCTCCGCCTCGACGAGATCAAGCAACTCCGTCGCACGGAGGCCACCGACGCCGCCGAAGCGCTGGGCGCGGAGATCGAGTTCCTGGACGCCGGGGACTACCCCCTTTCGGAGACACCCGAGTTGGTCGACCGCATCGTGCGCGTCTACCGGGAGGTGAACCCCGCGGTCGTCCTCACCCACACCCTCACGGACCCCTACAACGGCGACCACCCGGCCGCCGCCCGCATGGCCCTGCAGGCACGCGTGCTCGCTCAGGCGATCGGCTACGACGCGCCCGGTGAGCCCCTGGGTGCTCCCCCGGTGTTCTTCTTCGAGCCGCACCAGCCCGAGCAGTGCGACTTCAAGCCCAATGTCCTGCTCGACATCACCTCCGTCTTCGACAGGAAGCGCAAGGCCATGGAGTGCCTGGCCGCCCAGCAGCACATGTGGGACTACTACACCGATCTCGCCACACGCCGCGGGGTCCAGCTCAAGCGGAACGCCGGCCCCAACCTGGGCCTTTCGCACGGGACCATGGGCGAGGCGTACGTACGGCTCTACCCCCAGACCACGGGGACGCTGGCATGACCGCGGCCACGCACATCTGGGTGCCCTTCCGCGACACCTCCCTGTTCGTCGAGTTCACGCAGGGAGCGGACGCCCCGGACCGCGCCGCCGGCCCCCGGGGACTGTTGACCGACGCCGTCCCGTCGGACGGCATCACGCGGGACGACCGTTACGGCGAGCCTCTGTGGCGGGTCGACGCGGAGCATCTGCACGCCGTGGTGGAAGCCCTGTGGAGCACGGACCACCCGCTGCACATCCACCTCGACCAGGCCCCGGGACACGGGCGGGAGCCCGGCAGTCGCGACGAATGACGTAGTCGGGCCGTGACCTTCCGCCGTCCGGGTCCGGTCATTAGCGCGACGACCTGCGCATTCCCCGCGACTAGCGTCGAACGTGCCACCGCACCACCGACCGTGCCGAGGAGATGACACGCATGACGAGCCCGTCGACCGCCGCCCTGGACGCGCTCCCGCTCGGGACGGCCGCGGCCACAGTCGTCACGGCGCCACGTGACGAGTACGACGGCACAGTCACCGTGCTGTCCCGGCAGACGGCGGCGGACGGCGTCACGTCCCTGGTGCTCGCACCGCGCGACGGCGTACCGCTGCCGCGCTGGCGGCCGGGCGCGCACATCGACGTCGTCCTCCCCACGGGCGCCGTGCGCCAGTACTCGCTGTGCGGTCCGACGGCCATCACCGACTGCTGGCGCATCGCGGTGCTGCGGGAGCCGGACGGACGCGGCGGATCGCAGTGGATCCACGACGAGGTCCGCGAGGCGAGCGAGCTGCGGATACGGGGCCCGCGCAACAACTTCCCCCTGCGGCAGGCCTCGCGGTATCTGTTCGTCGCCGGCGGCATCGGCGTCACCCCGCTGCTGCCGATGATCGCCGAGGCCGCCGCGGCCGGGGCCGACTGGTCCCTGCTCTACGGGGGCCGGAGCCGGGCGTCCATGGCGTTCCTGTCCGAGCTGGAGGGCTACGGCGAGCGCGTGACCGTACGGCCGCAGGACGAGTACGGCCTGCTCGACCTCGCCGGCCACCTGGGCGACCCCGATCCCTCCGCCCTGGTGTACTGCTGCGGCCCGGCCGGGCTGATCGACGCGGTCGAGGCGCACTGCGCGACCTGGCCGCCGGGATCGCTCCACGTGGAGCGGTTCGCCGCGACGCCGGGGCGGCTCGCGGGTGACGGCGAGGCCGACGAACCGTTCGAGGTGGAGCTGCGCTCGTCCGGGACGACGGTCACCGTGCAGCCGGGACAGTCGGTGCTCAAGGCCGTGGAAGCGGCGGGCGCACCGGTCCTGTCCTCCTGCGAGGAGGGCATTTGCGGCTCCTGCGAGACGGCCGTCCTGGCGGGCGAGATCGACCACCGGGACTCCCTGCTCACCGACGACGAGCGGGCCGCCGGCGACACCATGCTGATCTGCGTCTCCCGCGCCCGGGGCGGCCGCCTCGTCCTGGACCTGTGACCGGCCGGGCTCCGACTGGCTGGGCCTCGGCCCGCCGCTCGCATAAGACTTCGAAGAGAAAGGCGTTGCCGTCATGCTCTCCTCACACGTGCGCAACGGCTGGTACCTGGGAGCCTGGTCCGACGAGATCGGCCGGGCGCTCACCGGCCGCTGGATCACGGACATACCGGTCTGCTTCTACCGGCTGCCCGATGGCAGCGTGACCGCCGTCGAGGACCGCTGCCCCCACCGCAAGTACCCGCTGTCCCTGGGCCACCTGGACGACCAGGGCACGCTCCAGTGCGACTACCACGGCTACCGCTTCGACGGACAGGGCGTGTGTGTCGGCGTCGCCGAGCAGGCCGACCGGCCCAAGGCCGCACTGCGCCGCTTCCCCCTGGTCGAGAAGGACGGCGTCATCTGGATCTGGCCCGGCGACCCCGACCAGGCCGACGCGAACCTGCTGCCCGACACCTCGTGGCTGACCGACCCGCGCTGGACCCACGTACACGGCGTCGTACCGCTGAAGGCTCGCCACCTGCTGCTGGTGGAGAACCTGCTCGACCTCACGCACGAGACGTTCCTGCACCCGACGAGCATCGGCAACGCGGCCGTCGCGGCCACCCCGATCGACGTCACCGTGGACGGCGACCGGGTCGGCTTCAGCCGCCGCATGGTCGGCATCGAGGCCCCGCCCTTCTACGAGAAGTCGTGCGGGCTGACCTCACCGGTGGACCGCTGGCAGGACGGCGAGTTCCACCCGCCCGGGATCTTCATCCTGCACATCCGCGTCGCGGCCACCGGCACCGAGGAGCCGGAGGGCTTCCACATGAAGGTGCTGTACGGCATGACGCCCGGGCGCGGCAACGAGACCCACGACTTCTACGCCCTGGCCCGCGACTACCTCATCGACGACGAGGATCTCACCGAGTTCCAGCACAAGCAGCAGCTCGCGGTGATGCAGGAGGACGTCGACGCCCTGGAGGCCCAGGAGCTGATGTACGCCACGGACCCGGGCGGCACCGTCGAGTCCAGCATCCGTTCCGACCTGGCCGCCCTGCGGGGACGCCGCGCGCTGGCGAAGATGCTGGCCCGCGAACAGCGAGGGAACGTACCGGCATGAGCGTCTTCGTCCTCCTGCACGGGGCCTGGCACGGCGGATGGGTGTGGCAGCGCGTGGCCCCGAGACTGCGCGCCGCTGGGCATGAGGTGCACGCCCCCACCCTCACCGGGGTGAGCGACCGCGCCCACCTGCTCGGTCCGCACGTGAACCTGACGACGCACATCCAGGACGTCGTGGCTCTGATCGAGGCCCACGATCTGCGGGACGTCGTGCTCGTCGGGCACAGCTACGCCGGTCAGGTCGTCACCGGCGTCGCGGACCGTGTCCCGGAGCGGTTGGCCGGACGGATCCACCTCGACGCCTTCGTGGGCGACGACGGGGACGCGGCGATCGACCTGCTGCCCGCCACCGTCGCCGGCCACTACCGGGAGTCCGTGGCCGGGCCGGGCTTCGGCTGGCTCATCCCGGTGCGCTCACTGAGCGTCCTGGGTGTGGAGGAGCGGTCGGACCTGGACTGGCTCGGCCCCCGCCTCACCCCGCACCCGTGGCTGACCTACACGGAGCCGTTGAGGCTGACCGGCAAGGCCGAGTACGTGCCCGGCGTCTTCGTCGAATGCACCGACTGGATGCGGGTGTTCACCCCGCACGCCGAGCGCGCCGCCGCCCGGGGCTGGCCGGTCCACGAGCTCGCCACCGGTCACGAGGCCATGGTCACCGCGCCCGGTGAACTGGCGGACGTGTTGCTGGATGTCGCCGGATCCGGCCTGAAGCCCTGAGAGGTAGGACACCCGTATGGAATTCCTCGTCCGCACCGAGAACACCCTGCCCCCCGACACCCCTGACGACGTCCGTGAGAGCCTGCGCGGGGGCGAGCGCGCACGGGCCCGGGAACTCCGCGAGGCCGGGATCCTCAAACGGCTTTGGCGGGTACCGGGCCGCAACGCGACCATCGGCCTGTACGAGGCGGCCGACCCGGCGGAACTGCACGACGCGCTCGTGTCCCTGCCGATGTGGAAGTGGATGGACATCACCGTGGAGGCGCTGGCCACGCATCCGCAGGAGAAGGCACCGTGACCACGCGGAGCGCTCGGGTCGCGGTCGTCACGGGTGCGGCGGGTGGACTCGGCGGGCCCATCGTGCGCCGGCTGGCCGCCGACGGGTTCGCCGTCGCCGCCCTGGACATCACCGAACCGGACGACACGGCACGGTCGGACGACGGGGCTGCGATCACCCGCGTGCGGGCCTGGCGTTGCGACGTCAGCGACCCGGCCGCCACACGCCGCACCGTCGAGGAGATCGCGGAGACCTACGGCGGCGTGGACGTCCTGGTCAACAACGCGGGCCTGCTCTCCGGCCGGAGCGGTCTCATGGAGGCCACCTCGCAGGAACTGCACCGCTTCTTCGCCGTCAACGCCGTCGGCCCGCTGCTCATGGTGCAGGCGTGCGTGCCGTGGCTGGTCAGGAGCGCACACCACGGCCGGGTGATCAATGTCGCCTCCCGCACCTTCTTCACCGGCTCACCGGGCCAACTCGCCTACGTCGCCAGCAAGGGCGCGCTGATCGGCATGACCCGGGTGATGGCGCGGGAACTGGGCGAGCACGGGATCACCGTCAACGCGGTGGCCCCCGCCCAGGTCGCCACGCCCGGCACCAGGGCGCACTCCGGCGACGAGGTGTTCGCCGCGACCATGCGGCAGCAGGCGATCCGGGAGTACGTCACCCCGGAGCACTTCGCGGGGCTCGTCTCGTATCTGGCCTCGCCGGACGCGGCCATGGTCACCGGTCAGACGCTCGTCTGCGACGGTGGCGGAGTGCTGCACTGACCGGCCGCCCCGGCACGACAGCGGAAGAGGAGAGAAAGGGAGAAGCCATGTCCACCCGCACACCGCACGTCACGGGTACCTACGTCTTCGACACCGCCGACAACCGTCGGGGCCGGGCACTGAACCGGCTCTGCGGCTCGTTGAAGGACGCTGCCAACCGCGTGAGGTTCAGCGCGGACGAGAGCGCCTACTGCGAGGAGCACGGACTCACGGCCGAGCAGCGGGAGGCGGTCCTGGGCCGGGACTGGACGCGGATGCTGGAGCTGGGCGGCTCCATCTTCTACGTCTTCAAACTCGCGGTGCTGGACCAGAAGTCCATGCAGTACCTCGGAGGCGTGTTCACCGGCATGACCACCGAGGAGTTCACCCAGGCACTGGAAGCGGGAGGGCGGAGCTTTGGCTGAGGTGATATGGGGTCTGGCCACCTCGCACGTGCCGTCGATCGGCGCGGCGATGGACCGAGGGAAGACCGAGGACCCGTACTGGAGACCACTGTTCGACGGTTACGCGCCGGCCCGTGAGTGGATGGCCCGGCACACGCCGGACGTGGCCGTGATCGTCTACAACGACCACGCCAACGCCGTCGACATGTCCGTCACACCGACCTTCGCGATCGGCGCGGCGGCCTCGTACGAGGTGGCGGACGAAGGATGGGGCAGCCGCCCGGTCCCGACCGTCGTCGGCGCCCCGGAGTTCTCCGACCACCTCATCGAAAGCCTGGTCGACTCCTCCTTCGACATCACGGTGTTCCAGGACCTCGCCGTGGACCACGGTCTGACCGTGCCGCTGTCGGTGTACTGCCCAGACCCCGGGGACAGCTGGCCGTGCGCTGTCGTCCCCCTCCTGGTCAACGTCATCCAGTACCCGCAGCCCACGGCGGCACGGTGCCTGGCCCTCGGCACGGCACTCGGCGAGGCGATCCGGTCCTTCCCCGAGGACCTCAAGGTCGCCGTCTTCGGTACCGGCGGCATGTCCCACCAACTCGCGGGTGCCCGAGCGGGGCTGATCAACCAGGACTTCGACCGGATGTACCTCGACGCCATCGAGCACGACCCGGAGAAGCTGGCAGCGCTGAGCCGGGAGGACTACATCCGCGAGGCCGGTTCGGAGGGCATCGAGCTCATCATGTGGCTGATCATGCGCGGAGCCCTCGGACCACGCATCCGCCGCGTTCACGATGCCTACCACGTGCCCGCCTCCAACACAGCGGCCGGGATGGTGCTGTTCGAGAATCTCGGCACCGTCCTGCCATAAGGACCGGCCACTGCCCGGGGCCCCGGCCCCGGCCCCGGCCCGAAGAGCGTCGCCCCGCGGTAGCGACGTACCGCCTTCGGCGCGAGGGCGCATGGGACCGGGCCACCTCCTGGCCGGAGGTACGTGCAGTCGCGGTGGGGCCCGTGGGTGCCTGTCCCGGGCCACGGCGAGCATCACCACCACCCGAAGGGCCGCCGTCAGTGGCGCTGCGCGCGCTCGCGTTCCACGACGTCCTCGAACGAAGGCACACTCGATCACCGGGGAACCGATCACGCTGACGACACGCTTCATCACTCGCAGCAAGAAGAGCCCGGCCAGGCACCCGGCATCTCAGCCCAGCTCGGCGTGAACGCGGCGGACACCCGCGCCGACTCGCTCGCATCGGGTTCGGCTTTTCCCCCTCGGCATGCTCCCTGGGCCCCGATGCCGGACACTCCTGTATAGGGGCCGGCGCATCTCGCGCGGGCCATGGTGAGGGTGTTCGGCGTGCTTGAGGTCCCGCTCTGGCTGTGGGGGGCGTTCGCCGCGACGGTGGTCGTGTCGCTGGCGGTGGACCTCATGTCCCACCGCACCGCGCACGTCATCCGCTTCAAGGAGGCGGCCGCCTGGAGCGGCCTGTGGGTGAGCCTCGCCCTGATCTTCGGCGCGACCGTCTTCCTCGTCCTCGGCACCACTGCCGGCACCGAGTACATGACGGCCTGGCTGCTGGAGAAGAGCCTGTCGGTCGACAACCTCTTCGTCTTCGCCGTGATCTTCGCGTACTTCAAAGTGCCCCGCGCCTACCAGCACCGCGTGCTGTTCTTCGGCGTCATCGGCGCACTCGTCTTCCGCGGGATCTTCCTCTCTCTCGGCGTGGCCGTGGTCAGCCGCTTCACCGCCGTGCTGTTCGCCTTCGCGGGGGTCCTCTTCTACAGCACCTACAAACTCCTCAAGGACGAACAGGAGAGCTTCGACCCGGGCAAGAGCTTCGCCGTACGGATGCTCCGCAAGGTCATCCCCGTGCGGGACGAGTACGCCGGGGCGAAGTTCTTCGTCAAAGAAGCCGGCAAAAGGATGGCGACCCCGCTGCTCGCCGTGGTCGCCGCGATCGAGGCCGCCGACCTGATCTTCGCCGTCGACAGCGTCCCGGCCGTCCTCGCGGTCAGCGACGACGCCTTCATCGTCTACACCAGCAACGCCTTCGCCATCCTCGGTCTGCGGGCCCTCTACTTCATGCTCGCCGGCCTCCTGGACCGCTTCCACTACCTGAACAAGGGCCTCGCGATCATTCTCGCCTTCATCGGCGTCAAGCTCATCCTCCAGGCATCCCACAAGATGATCAGCCCCGACATCCCGGAAATCCCCTCACCGGTCAGCCTCGCAGTCATCGTCCTCGTCCTGGCCGGGTCCGTGGTGCTCAGCATCACAAGGCCCGCCCCCACAGACGCCGAGGAACAGACCGATGAACAGAAGAACGCCTCCGAGGCCACCGGGCAGCCCAGCTCACCACCGGGGGCGGATGCCCGAGAGCCCCCCACCGGTCCACCAGGCAGAGACACCGAATCCGGCCCTCACCCGGACCAGCAAGAGGTCAGGCCACTTCCCGTCCCGCCAGTACGGGCATATCGTAAAAAGATGGTCAAAGTGCAGCGTAGGCCCAAAACGTATGCGTGTCCGGCGTGCAAGAAGTCGGTGCCGGCCGCAGTCCACCGCCACAAGAGCCTGGGCGTTTTCGTTCCCGTCTGGGGCCCGGGTGCATGCCAGAACCGCGACTGTCCCGACTTCCGGTTGGGCCCCAGCCGCAAGCACTCCCGGTCCCGGTAACGAGATCGGCAGCGCGGACCGGCCACATCAGGCGGCCCACCGGATCCCAACCGGGATCGTCGGCCGGCACGATCGCGGCCTCCACGCGCTTGCCCACCGGTTCGCGCCGCACCTCGCAACTGCGGCACACCGCCATCGCGATCTCCAGCCACTGCATCGCCGATCTCCACCGCACCGCTGACTTCCAGGTCCAGCAGACACCGTCCGGGCGCGTACGTGCATGCGATGGTCACGCGATGTTCGGCATGCCCAGCCCGCCCGGCCACCGAACGCCGGATGGCCGACGAACAGGCCGACGGCGTCCAGCCGCATTCGGCCGACGTGGCGGAATCGCTCACCCTCGATGCCGGGGCGTCCCCGGCAGCGCGTGGCGCGCCGCGTCTCAGGCGGCGACACCCTCCAGGTCTTCTCCCGGTCTCCGCCCCACCGTCAGCACATGTCCGCTCGCACCCAGCAGCGTCGGCTCCGACTCGATGCGCCGGGTCGCGGCCAGCACGGCCTCCCGGCGCTCCGGGTCGTCCAGCCACTCCTCGACCCCGCCCATCAGCCAGGCGACGCCCTCGACGCCGTACTGCCCCTCGGGGGTGAGTCCGGCCTCGGCGAACTCGCCGGGCACGTCGGCGGGGTCGGCGAAGTAGGCGGTGGTGAAGTGCGGGTCCGCCGACGAGTACCGGTGTCTGCCGTGGCCCGACACGGCGTCGGTGCGCTCGCGGCGTTCCGGGATGAAGTAGTTCCCCTGCATGAGGGTGTCGTTGAGCCCGGCGAAGCGGTTGATCGTGGCCGCGACCACCGCGCCCCCCGGCCGCACCACCCGCCGGGCCTCGGCCAACGCCCTTACCCGGTCCGGGTGTTCGGGCAGGTGGTAGAGCGGCCCGAGGAACAGGACGACGTCGTACGCGGCGTCCTCGGCGGGCAGGGCGCGGGCGTCCCCGAGCCGGGCGGTGACCCCGGGCAGCCGCCCGGACCGCTCCACGTGCATCGGCACCGGATCGACGACCTCGACCTCGTACCCGTCCCCGGCCAGCCACTCGGCGTGGATGCCCGTGCCGCCGCCGACGTCGAGCACGCGCGCGGGAGCCTTGGGCAGCAGCCGGCGCAGGAGGTCCTGGGTGCGCCAGAACTCCAGCCGCCCGGTGCCCTGTCTGAGGCGGGTGAGCTCCCCTCCGCGCTCGTAGTACGCGAGTATCTCCTCGGGCAGGGAGGGGAGTTGGGGCTCGGTGTCGTACGGTGTCCGGCTCATGGTTCCAGGGTGCTGATCACCGCGGCGGACCCGCAACCGGTTAAGGACCCGGGCGTGTCAGAAGTCCGGGGCGAGCTGCGTCCATGCGGTCGTGCCGAGGCGGCCGGTGTTGCCGAGGTCGAGGCCTCCCTCGGGGGTGAGGATCTCGGCGGGGCGGCCGGGGAGCGGGGCGATGCGCAGACCGGGGGCGTCGACGGCCGGTACGTCCGCCTCGGTGACCGTGTTGCGCCAGACCAGCGTGGTCCCGGCGGACTCGCCGGGTTTCAGGGTGACTTGGTGCGGTCCGAAGTCGGGCACGCCGGTGGTGATGTCCCGCGCCCCCTGGAGGACGCGTACATCGTCGTAGGGCTCGCCGTCCTCGTCGAGCAATTGGATCGAGGGGTAGCCCTTGACGGTGTAAGGCTTCCCGCCACAGTTGGTGAGGGTCACGCTCATCGCCCGCAGGCCCATCGCCGCCTCCACGAGCCCGGGCAGCATGCGCACCCCGGAAGTGGGGCAGGCACTCGCCCCGTCGGGTGACGCGGCCTCGGTGGGTGCCGCGCCGGCCGGCGTCCGGGTGGCCGCGGGCGGCTCCGAGGCCCGCAGCCCCTCGGGCACGTTCGGGGGTGTGAACGAGGCCGAGGGCTGGGGCGCCGCGCGGTCGGGATCGAGTTCGCGGTCAACTTCGTCCGCGAGCCCGCAGCCGGCGACGGCCAGGATCAGTGCCGTCACCAGGAGCGCGCGGGAGGCCGAACGGCCGCGTATCGGGATCATGCGCCGATCCTGACACGGACGCGACGCGAAAGCCGCGACTCCGCACGCAAGCCGTGCATCCGCACGGAAGCCATGACTCCGTGTGGAAGCCGTGACTCCGCGCGGGAGGCCGTGACCGGCGCGCACGTGAGACACAGTCACCGGGTGTGCACGGAGCGAGTTCGCACTTTCGTCCCACAGGCAGTCGTGTGACACTGGCGTACCCCACCGCCCGGCGGTACCGCCGCCTCGACCCCGAGAAGTGCGCTGTGCGTGATCTCCCTCTGCCGCTCGCCCTCACCGCGCGACTGATGCCGGTCGCCGTACTCGCCGTAGCGGGCTGGGCGTTGTCGTCCGGTCCGCTGTCCGCGAGCCCGGCCGGGGAGGACTCCGCCCAGGACACGGCGTCGAGCCCCGTCTCGACCGACGAGTCCGCGCCGTCCACGGCGACGGTGACAAAGACGTACGAGAAGGCCCCTTCTCCCTGCTCCGGCGTCACGGAGAAAACGGTCAAATCGCTTGTTCCCGGGGTGAAGGCGGCCGGCAAGGAGATCGCGTCGACCAACGAGTCCGTGCGCCGCACCTGCTCGTGGAACGCGCTCAAGGGCTTCGACTACCGCTGGCTCGACGTCTCGTACGAGATCCAGCAATCGGACGACAAGGCCGAAAGCGCCTATAGGACGCGCACCACGGAGAAGAGCGGTGGCGGCGCCGTGCCCGGTCTCGGCGACGAGGCCTACTCCGTGGTGAACCTCACCACGGAGGACAAGCAGCAGACCCGTGAGGGTGTGGTGTACGTCCGGATGTCCAACGCCCTGGTGGTCGTCACCTACAACGGCAGTGACTTCGAGTCGCAGAAGGCACCCGGCACGGACGAGATCAACAAGGGCGCCATCAGGGCCGCGAAGGAAGCGGCGGCCGTGCTGGAGAAGTCCGCGTAGGGGCGTCTTCCAGCAGGACCGCCGCCGCTCCGGGCGCGGGCCCGTCAGACGGTCACCCGCTCCTTCTCGGTCCGGACCTTCTCCCTCTCACCCGCCATCAGCACCACGTACAGCAGCATCGACGCGCCCAGGCCCACCGCCCAGCCGTAGTCGGCCAGCGGCTTGAGGAACGGGATCAGTCCGTCGTGCGGGAACGGCCCGGAGGACACACCGTCCTCGGACACGGTCGAGTACGAGCCGCCGACCGCGAGGACACCGCCGACCACGAAGGCCGCTATCGCGCGCCAGTTCCAGCCGGAGGTGTACCAGTAGCGCCCGCCCGGCGTGTACAGGTCCGCGAGGTGCAGGACGGTGCGGCGGACGATCCAGTAGTCGGCGATGAGGATGCCGGCGACGGTGCCGAGCAGACCTCCGACCACACCGAGCCAGGTGAAGATGTAGAACTCGGGCGTGGAGATCAGCTTCCACGGGAAGATCAGGACGCCGACGACACCCGTGATGAGCGCGCCCGTACGGAAGTTGATGAGCTTCGGCGCGAGGTTCGCCAGGTCGTACGCCGGTGAGACCACGTTCGCGGCGATGTTCACGGAGATGGTGGCGACCAGCACGGTGATCAGGGCGAAGAGGAGACCGAAGACGTTGTCGGCCTTGGCGGCCAGCGTCACCGGGTCCCAGATGGCCTCGCCGTAGACGGCCTCGGAGCCGGAGGTGACCAGCACGGCGAGGATCGCGAAGAGCGTCATCGTGGTGGGCAGGCCGAGGGACTGCCCCCAGGTCTGCGCCTTCTGACTGGCGCCGAAACGGGTGAAGTCGGGGATGTTCAGGGACAGAGTGGCCCAGAAACCGATCATTCCCATCAGCGACGGGAAGAACACCGGCCAGAAGTCGGGGCCCCAGCCGAGCTTGGACGGCTGGTCGAGCAGGGCGCCGAAGCCGTCGGCCTTGACGGCGATCCAGATCAGCAGCACGAGCGCGCCGACGATCACGAACGGCGCGGCCCAGTTCTCGAAGTGCCGCAGGAAGTCCATGCCGCGGTAGATGACCGCTATCTGCAACGCCCAGAAGAGGACGAAGCAGAGCCACAGCGGCCAGGGGTTGCCGGCGATCTTCCCCGCGCTCTCCCACTCACCGCCGGTGAGCTTGGAGCCGAGCGCGAATATGCCGGAGCCGCCGATCCAGGTCTGGATGCCGAACCAGCCGCAGGCCACGGCCGCCCGGATCATCGCCGGGATGTTGGCGCCCCGCAGTCCGAAGGAGGCGCGGGCCAGCACCGGGAAGGGGATGCCGTACTTGGGGCCGGCGTGCCCGGTGGCCAGCATCGGCAGCAGCACGATGACGTTGGCCAGGGCGATGGTGAAGACGGCCTGCTTCCAGTCCATGCCGAGGGCGACCAGGCCGGAGGCCAGGGTCCAGCTGGGGATGCAGTGGGCCATCGAGATCCACAGCGCCGCGAAGTTGTACGTCGTCCACTTGCGCTCGGAGACGGGTACGGGGCGCAGGTCCTCGTTGGCGAAGGGGCTGTCGGCGGGGAAGGCCCCGGGCGCCAGCTCGATCCGCCCGGAGGGGTCGGCGGACTGGGCTGTCGGCGACCCCGTGGGTGCTATGTCGGTCATGGGCAGGCCAATCAGGGGAGGCGGGACGGGAAGAAAGGCCGTGCGGAGGCCTTGGGCCCTGCCCTTCCGGGACGGCGGAAGGGCAGGAGACAAGGTGTGGGGGGTCTGAAGGGGACTGGAGGGGACTGGAGGGGACTGGAGGGGACTGGAGGGGACTGGAGGGGACTGGAGGCTTACGGAATGGGTGACTTGCTGGACCGGAGGGTGGCGGGACCGCGGCGGGCGGCCAGGGTCGGAGCGCCTGATTCCGGTGATCGAGTGGCCGGATTCTTGCAGTCGGCGGGGCGTTCCGGGAAGCCGGGTCAGCCGTTGACCGCCGGGATGACCGTCGAGCCGTACGTGTCGATCACCCTCTCCTGCGCGTCGTGCATGTCGTAGACGGCGAACTGGTCCACGCCGAGCGCCCGCAGCGCGTTCAGCTTCTCGATGTGCATGGCGGGGGTGCCGATGACGCAGAACCGGTCCACGATCTCGTCGGGCACGAACTGGGTGTCGGGGTTGTCGGCGCGCCCGTGGTGGGAGTAGTCGTACCCCTCGCGTGCCTTGATGTAGTCCGTCAGCTCCTCCGGTACGGCCGCGGAGTGCTCCCCGTACTTGGACACCAGGTCGGCGACGTGGTTGCCGACCATCCCGCCGAACCAACGGCACTGCTCCCGCGCGTGCGCGAGCGCCTCGGGCGAGTCGTCCTCGGTGATGTACGCGGGCGCGGCCACGCAGATCTTCACCTCGGACGGATCGCGCCCGGCGGCCACCGCCGCGTCCTTGACCGCCTTGACCATGTACTCGGTGAGGTACAGGTCGGAGAGCTGGAGGATGAAGCCGTCCGCCTCCTCACCGGTCATCTTCAGGGCCTTGGGGCCGTACGCGGCCATCCAGACCGGGAGTTCGGCGTCCTCCTTGATCCACGGGAAGCTGATCACGGTGCCGCCGAGGTCGGCCTCTCCCCCGCTGCCCAGCGCCCGGATCACCTTCATGGCCTCGCTGATCCGGGCCAGCGTGTTGGGCTTGCGGCCCGCGACCCGCATCGCCGAGTCGCCGCGACCGATGCCGCAGACCGTGCGGTTGCCGAACATGTCGTTGAGCGTGGCGAAGGTCGAGGCGGTGACCTCCCAGGTGCGGGTGCCCGGGTTGGTGACCATCGGGCCGACCGTCAGTTTCGTGGTGCCGGCCAGGATCTGGCTGTAGATGACGAACGGTTCCTGCCAGAGCACGGCGGAGTCGAAGGTCCAGCCGTAGGTGAAGCCGTTGTCCTCGGCGCGCTTCATCAGCTCGATGACACGCGAGGCGGGCGGGTCGGTCTGCAGGACGAGTCCGAAGTCCATCTGCTCCACTCCTAGGTGAGGTACTGACAGGTGGAGCGGGGGGTGTAGACACCGTGTCCGGCGTGCCCGGTGTACTCCCGCTCGGTGATGACGAGTTCGCCGCGCGAGAGGACCGTCTCGACCCGGCCGGTGGTGCGCTTGCCCTCGTACGCCGAGTAGTCGACGTTCATGTGGTGCGTCTCGGCGGACATGATCTGCTCGGCGTGCGGGTCGTAGAGGACGATGTCGGCGTCCGCGCCCGGCGCGATGGTGCCCTTCTTCGGGTACATGCCGAACATCCGGGCCGGGGTGGCGCAGGCGATCTCGATCCAGCGGCGGCGCGAGATGTGCCCGTCGACGACCGCCTGGTGGAGGAGGTCCATGCGGTTCTCTACGCCCGGGAGGCCGTTGGGGATCTTGGAGAAGTCGCCGCGGCCGAGTTCCTTCTGGCCGACGAAGCAGAAGGGGCAGTGGTCGGTGGAGACCACCTGGAGGTCGTTGGTGCGCAGCCCCTGCCAGAGCTTGGCCTGGTGCTCGCGCGGCCGCAGGGGCGTGCTGCACACGTACTTGGAGCCCTCGAAGTCCGGCTCGGCGAGGTTGTCGGTGGAGAGGAACAGATACTGCGGGCAGGTCTCGCCGAAGACGTTGAGCCCCTCGTCGCGCGCCCGCGCCAGCTCGGCCACTGCCTCCATGGCCGAGACGTGCACGACGTACAGGGGGGCGCCGGCGACCTGGGCCAGCTTGATCGCGCGGTGGGTGGCCTCGGCTTCGAGCAGGGCCTTGCGGACCTCGCCGTGGTAGCGGGGATCGGTCTCGCCGCGCGCCAGGGCCTGTTCGACGAGGACGTCGATCGCGATGCCGTTCTCCGCGTGCATCATGATCAGGCCGCCGTTCTCGGCGGAGCGCTGCATGGCGCGCAGGATCTGGCCGTCGTCGCTGTAGAAGACGCCCGGGTAGGCCATGAACTGCTTGAAGGAGGTGACGCCCTCCTGCACCAGCAGGTCCATCTCCTTGAGCGTGTCCTGGTTCACGTCGGACACGATCATGTGGAAGCCGTAGTCGATCGCGCAGTTGCCCTCCGCCTTCGCGTGCCAGGCATCGAGGCCCTCGCGGAGGGTGTGGCCGACGCTCTGCACGGCGAAGTCGACGATCGTCGTCGTACCGCCCCAGGCAGCGGCGCGGGTGCCGGTCTCGAAGGTGTCGGAGGCGGAGGTGCCGCCGAAGGGGAGTTCCATGTGGGTGTGGACGTCGACGCCGCCCGGGATGACGTACTTGCCGGTGGCGTCGAGGGTGCGGTCGGCGGTCCAGGCCTCCGCGGCGGTGGTGCCACTCGCCGCGAGAGCGGCTACACGGCCGTCCTCGATCAGGACGTCTGCGTGCAACTCGTCTGAGGCTGTGATGACGAGACCGCCGCGGATGACTGTACGGCCGCTCATTCGGTCACGCTCCGTTCGGTTGTCGGGAAAGTGCCGGTCGTTCGTGGCTGGTCGCGCAGTTCCCCGCGCCCCCTGAAAGAGGGGCGCGGGTGTCGCGTCGCTACGGCGCCGTCAGCGGGCCGTACGCGTCCGGGCGGCGGTCGCGGAAGAACTGCCAGCGGTCGCGCACCTCGCGAAGCTTGGCCAGGTCCAGGTCGCGGACGACGAGTTCGGTCTCCTTGTCGCTGGCGACCTCCCCGACGAACTGGGCCTCGGGGTCCACGAAGTAGGAGGTGCCGTAGAAGTCGTTGTCGCCGAGTTCCTCGACGCCGACCCGGTTGATGGCGCCGATGAAGTACTCGTTGGCGACGGCCGACGCCGGCTGCTCCAGCTGCCAGAGGTAGCGGGACAGACCGCGCGAGGTGGCCGACGGGTTGAAGACGATCTCCGCGCCGCCGAGGCCCAGCGCACGCCAGCCCTCCGGGAAGTGCCGGTCGTAGCAGATGTAGACGCCGATCCGCCCCACGGCGGTGTCGAAGACGGGCCAGCCCGCGTTGCCGGGACGGAAGTAGAACTTCTCCCAGAATCCGGGGACTTGGGGGATGTGGTGCTTGCGGTACTTGCCGAGGTACTTGCCGTCCGCGTCGATCACGGCGGCCGTGTTGTAGAGGACGCCCGGCTGCTCCTCCTCGTACATCGGCAGCACGAGGACGAGGCCGAGTTCCTTGGCGAGCGCCTGGAAGCGCTTGACGATGGGGCCGTCGGGGATCGCTTCGGCGTACTCGTAGAACGCCTTGTCCTGGACCTGGCAGAAGTAGGGCCCGTAGAACAGCTCCTGGAAGCACATGACCTGCGCACCCTGCGCGGCGGCGTCGCGGGCCGCCTGCTCGTGGACCTGGATCATCGACTCCTTGTCGCCGGTCCAGGCCGTCTGGAAGATGGCTGCGCGGATGACTCTGCTCATCGGGACCTCCGGTCACTCGGTGTGCAGCGAGAGTAGGAAGTCCGCGAAGCCGGTTTGAGTTGCACGGTGTCACGTCTGCGGGCGTTCTCCGTTCCACCGTGTCACCTCTTCGTGGGCGCATGTTTCACCGCCGTTTTCGCAGGTCGCGGCATGTTTCAACCCTGTTGCGCGTCGTGGGCGAGGAGGGCGATGTGGACGGAGGCGGCCTGTTCGAAGTCGTCGAGGTCCACACCGAGGCGGGCCTCTATGGCCTCCAGCCTGCGGTACAGCGCGGGCCGGCTCACATGGTGCAGCTGGGCGGTGTGCGACTTGTTGCGGCCGGTCGCCAGATAGGTCCGCAGGACGGGCAGCAGATCCTGTTCGCCGTGTCCGTCGCCGCACAGCAGCCCGTCCAACTCCCGCTCGGCGAAGGCCTGGACGTGCGGGTCGTCACGCAACAGCCGGACGAGACCGCGCAGATGGACGTCGCGGAGGCGTACGACGACGGGGAGGTCCAGCCCGGTGGAGGCGGACTGGGCGACGGCGTCCGCCACGTGCCGCGCCTCCCGCAGCCCGCCCGGTACGTCCTCCCAGGTGGTCCGGGCCTCGGCGGCGGCCACGACCGTCCGGCCCACCCCCGACTCCGACCGCAGCCGGGTCGCGAAGTGCGCGGTGAGCGCCGCCGCGTCCTGGTCCCGGGCGAGGCTGAGCAGGACGGCGGTGGCCCCCTCCGCCAGTTCGGCGACGAGTCCCGACAGTCCCAGCATCCGCAGCACGCGGTCGAGTCGGGCGGTGTCACCGTCGCGCACGACGAGCGGCACGAAGGTACGGCGGTTGACCGGCAGGCCCGCCGCCCGCGCCCGGGGCAGCAGTTGCCGGGCCGGTACGACCCCGGAGACGAGGTCGGTCAGCAGGCTCTGCGCGGACTGCTCCTCCCAGGAGTGCGCCGCGCCGCCGAGCATCCGGTGCAGGACGAGCGCCTCGGCGGCCCGGTCGGCGAGCAGCCGCCCGGTGGCGATGTCGCCGCGGTGGCCGCAGAGCACGATCTGCCCCCAGCGCTCCCCGCGTCCGCCCAGTTCGGCCCTGATCCAGCCGTCGCCCTGGGTGCCGCCCGCCTGGCGGGAGATGCGTTCCCAGTCGCGCAGCACGTCGTCGACCGCGGACCGCTCGCCCGCCGTGGCGAGGACGCGGTGGGCGAGGTTGGTGACGACGAGCGGACAGCCCGCGTGCTGGGCGATCTCGTCGAGCAGCCGTTGCAGCGGGGCGCCCGCGGTGATGAGCCCGGTCAGGGTGGTGCGGACTGCCTCGGACAGGCTCACGGCCGCGAACTTGCGCCGCACGAGCCGGGACTGGACCTCCTCGGTCAGTTCGGCGAAGGGGGACGGCCGGTGCAGCACCACCATCGGCAGACCGCACCGCTCCGCCGCCCGCCGCATCACGTCGGGCGGTGTCGGGAAGGCCCGGCCGAGCCCGAGGACGACCGCGGCGGCCTCCGCCCGGTACAGCGAGCGGATGTACTCGGCCTGTGCCTCCTCGTCGCCGGCGAGCAGCACGCCGGTGGTGAGGACCATCTCGCCGCCGCTGAGCATCACGCCCACGTCGGGCGCCTCGGCCACGTGTACCCAGCGCACGGGCCGGTCGAGCTGACCGGCCCCGGCCACCACCTCGGGCTCCCCGGCGAGGACCCGGTCCAGGGCGAGGACCTGGCGTACCGACAGGGCGGGTTCCGGAGCGGTGGCCGAGGTGGTGGTCATGGCGATGTTCCTCAGATCTGTTCCTCTGGTGCTACTGGATGCTCCTCAGAGCCCGTTCGAGGGCGTCGGCGCCCTCCTCGGCCTCGGCGACGGTCAGCGACAGCGGGGGCGCGACGCGCAGGGCGCTGGTGTTGTGGCCGCCGCCCTTGCCGATCAGCAGGCCCTCCCGCCGGGCGGCTTCGAGGACCGCCGACGCCGCCTCGGGGTTGGCCTCGTCGGTGCCGGGCTTCACCAGCTCGATGCCGATCATGAGTCCCCGGCCGCGTACTTCCTTGACCTCCGGGATCTGGGCGGTGATCGCCCGCAGCCGCTCGATGAGCAGCCCGCCGACCCGCCGCGCGTTGCCCTGGAGGTCGTGCTCGACCAGGTAGTTGAGGTTGGCGAGGCCGGCGGCCATGGTGATCTGGGTGCCGCCGAAGGTGGAGATCGAGTTGCTGTCGAGGCAGTTCATGACCTCGGAGCGGGCGACGACACCGCCGATGGACATGCCGTTGCCGATGCCCTTGGCGAAGGTGAGGATGTCCGGCGGCCCGTTCTGCCCGTGCGCCTGCCAGCCCCAGAAGTTGTCGCCGGTGCGGCCCCAGCCGGTCTGCACCTCGTCGGCGATCCACAGCACGCCGTGCCGCTGGAGCACCTCGCGGAAGGCGGCGTACAGCCCGTCGGGCGGGGAGGTGAAGCCGCCGACCCCCTGGATCGGTTCGGCGATCAGCGCGGCCGGCGGACGGCCGTGCCCGAGCAGGTCCTCCAGGTCGGCGACGCAGGCGGTGATGAAGTCGGCGTCACTCAGGTCGGCGTACGGGCCCCGGGTGCGGACCCCGCCGTGCACGTACAGCGTCTGCAGCGGGGACAGGGAGGTCGGGGACCAGCCCTTGTTGCCGGTGATGCCGACCGCGCTGAAGGAGCGGCCGTGGTAGCTGTTGCGCATCGCCATGATCTGGTTGCTGCGCCGGTACGTCGTGGCCAGCATCAGCGCGGTGTCGTTGGCCTCGGTGCCGGAGGTGGTGAAGAAGACCCGCGCGTCCGGGATGCCGGACATCTGCGCGATCCGCTCGGCGAGTTCGACCATCGGCCGGTTGAGGTAGAGCGTCGAGGAGTGGATGATCCGCCCGGCCTGCTCGCTCACCGCCTTGGTGACCTCGGGGAGGGCGTGCGCCGTCATCGTGGTGAGGATGCCGCCGAAGAAGTCGAGGTACTTCGTGCCGGCGGCGTCCCAGACGTGGCGGCCCTCGCCGTGGGTGATCTCCAGCGGGTCCGCGTAGTAGAGCGCGAGCCAGTCGGGCAGTACGGCCTTGTGGCGTCCGAGCAGTTCGTCGGTCACGGCTGCACCACTCCTTTCACTGCTGTACGGGTTCTGCGGGTGTCACGGCTGTACGTGCCCACGTCAGGGCTGGACGAGTCCTTCCCGGGCGATCACGGCTGCACGAGCCCTTCGTACGCGTCGGGCCGGCGGTCCCGGTAGAACGCCCACTGCTGACGTACCGCCTCGACCAGGTCGAAGTCGAGGTCCCGTACGACGAGTTCCTCGTCCTGGTCGCTGGCGACCTCGCCGACGAACTTGCCGCGCGGGTCCACGAAGTAGGACGTGCCGTAGAAGTCGTTGTCCCCGTACTCCTCGACGCCCACCCGGTTGATCGCGGCGACGAAGTACTCGTTGGCGACGGCCGCCGCCGGCTGCTCCAGCTGCCACAGGTGGGAGGAGAGGCCCCGGTGCGTGGCGGACGGGTTGTAGACGAGCTGGGCGCCGTTCAGACCGAGCTGGCGCCAGCCCTCCGGGAAGTGGCGGTCGTAGCAGATGTAGACGCCGACCTTGCCGACGGCCGTGTCGAAGACCGGCCAGCCGAGGTTCCCGGGCTTGAAGTAGTACTTCTCCCAGAACCCCTTGACCTGGGGGATGTGGTGTTTGCGGTACTTGCCGAGGTAGGTGCCGTCGGCGTCGATGACGGCCGCGGTGTTGTAGTAGAACCCGGACTGCTCGACCTCGAAGACCGGGACGACGATCACCATGCCGGTCTCGCGGGCCAGCTCCCGCATCCGGGTCACCGTGGGTCCGTCGGGCACGGGTTCCGCCCAGGCGTAGTGCTCGGGTTCCTGGACCTGGCAGAAGTAGGGCGCGTTGAAGACTTCCTGGAAGCCGATCACCTTCGCGCCCTGCCGGGCCGCCTCACGGGCGTGCTCGATGTGCTTGTCGACCATGGACGCGGTGTCACCGGTCCAGGTGGCCTGGACCAGGGCGGCGCGTACGACGTTGGCCATGTCAGCTGCTCCTTCGACAGGGACGTCAGAGAGCCTCTACGCCCGTAGAAGCAGGCCGTAGAGGCTTGAAACTAAGCCCCGTCGACGGGCTGGGCAAGACCATCGTCGTCAACCGGCCGAGTCGATCACGTTTCGCACTCCAGTGGACGATTACGCCCACGTTTCCCCGCGAACCGGTCGGGCCGGGGACGGCGCGGCCGGTTCGCGGCGGGACGCGGGGTCAGCTGAGACCCTGGACGCGCAGGGCGTGTGCCACGTCCCGGTGGCGGTCCGCCGAGACACCGCGCGCCGCCGCCAGGACGAGGGGCGCGAGCCGCCTGGGGTCCGCCTCCGCGCTGCGCGCCGCCTCCTCCGGCGTACGGATCCGCACATAGGCGTCGAGCAGCGCACGCGCCTCCCGTTCACGCCCCTCCGTGACGAGGCCGAGCACCGCCTCACCGATCTCCTCGGCGGGCCGTGTGACGCCCTGCCGCAGCATCTGGTCCCCGTCCGCGGCGCGCCCGACCGCGTTCAGGGCGTCCGCGACCGCGACCAGCCGGTCGGCGGGCAGCGAGCCGGCCTCCCACAGCAGGGTCGCCCAGTCGGCGTCCAGCCCGCCCCGGTGCAACTCGGCGGCGAGCAGCGGGAAACGGGCGGCGGGCCAGTGTGCGACCTCCACGAGGAGGGCGTGCGCCTCCCCGCTGCGGCTCTCCCGGCGCAGCCGCACCAGCCGCTCGACGGTGCCGGCGACCTCCCGCCGCGCCTCGTCGTCCAGCGCCTGCCGCGCCCGCGGCTGCTTCGGCGCCACCGCCTCGGCCGGCTCGGCGACCCCTGCGTACCGGGCGCCCCGGGGAGCGCGCCCCTTGCGGCCGCCGCTCGGCGCGGCCTCGGGCACGGCCACGGCAGGGGCCTCCGCGGCCTCCGCGGCCCCGGCGAACCGGGCACCCCCTCGCGGGCGGCGCTTGGAACGCTGCTTGGCCGGCGCGGGGGCGGGAGTGGGCTCGGGGGCGGCGGACTCCGGGGCGTGGCCCCAAGGGTCGGGTTCGGGGGCGGGTGCCGGGGTGGGTGACGGCGCGGGGCGGCGGTCGTCGGCCCCGGCGTCGGTGGCGCCGGGGGCGCCGTTCCATGAGTGCGCGGGAGCGTCGGGGGCTCGTTCGGGTTCGCCGGGTCGATCCGTGTACGTACGGGCGTGGTCGAAGCCGTCCGTGTGCGTGCGCGGGGCGGGGCGGGTCCCCTGAGCGTCCGGGTGTCCCTCCATCTCCGGCACGCGGCGTACGTCCCCGACGGCGTTCCCCGCGACGTGCGCCGCGCCCCGCACGGGGTGGTGCGGGGCGCGGCGGTCAACGTCCTCGATGCGGGTGCGTAGCTCCGTGCAGCGGGCGGTGGCGCGTTCGTGGTCGTCGTGGGCCCAGGCCAGCTCCAGGCGGAGGGAGTCGGCCTCCTCCTGACTGGTGGCGGCCCGGAGCCTGCGGGTCAGTTCGGCGGTGCGATCGGCGGCGTAGCGCTGTTCGCGGAGCATCACGTCGAGCCGGTCGCCGAGGGCGTCACGGCCACCGGGCCGGGCGTCGTGGGCGGCGAGCGAGGCGCGGTGCAGCACGCGGGCCCGCTCGGTCTCCTGGGCCGCGGCGGCGGGACCGTACGCGGTGTCGAGGTCGTGCATGAGCGCCTGCACGACGTCCCAGGGCGGCACCTCCAGCCCGTCCAGGCAGGCACGCATGCCCTCGGGGTCACGCTGCCAGAAGACGGCGCACCACCCTCCGCCCTGGTCCAGCTTGCTCATCAGCTTGTTCAGGTATCCCGCGAACTCCCGCACCTGACCCGGGAGTTGATCCACAGCCATCGCATCTCCCCGGCCGGTCGGAGTGGGTCGTGACGTGCTCCGGTGCGACAGAAAACACCAGTTGTGTTACAGAGGCGCTACGTGAAGTTTTCGGAGCGGACGCAGTGTGCTGTGCGCGTCGGCCCGGCGGCCGTGCGTGAGGGGGTTCGCGCCACGCGCACCGTACGACTTCGGCCAGGGCGGCGAGCCGCCTCAGGCCACCGCCGCGGTCGACGCCACGACGGCCGGTCCGCACCGCGTCACGAGGTCGTCCATCGACAGGCCCAGCGTGCGGGCGAGTGCGGCGATCGTGAAGAAGGCCGGGGTGGGCGCGCGGCCCGTCTCGATCTTCCGGAGGGTCTCCGCGGAGATGCCCGCGCCCGCGGCGATCTCCGCCATGCTGCGGCCGCCGCGGGCGTCCCGCAGCAACCGGCCGAGCCGCTCGCCGCGTTCGCGTTCTTCGGGGGTGAGAGGGGTGCGCACCATGACCCCATTCTAATACCGACCCTCTCCGGCGGACCGGTATTAGAATTGGATGTCGAGCGGTATAGTAATTGGCATGGTGGAACTGAAGACGGACGAGTCGATCGACGCGATGTACGAGGCGGGCCAGGTCGTGGGGCAGGCCCTCACAGCCGTGCGGGACGCCGCCGACGTGGGGGTCTCCCTGCTCGAACTGGACGAGCTGGCCCACGAGGTGCTGCGGAAGGCGGGCGCCACCTCACCCTTCCTGAACTACCACCCCTCGTTCGCCCCCACCCCCTTCCCCGCGGTGCTCTGCGCCTCCGTGAACGACGCGATCGTGCACGGCATCCCCACGGCGTACCGGCTGCGCGACGGGGACCTCGTCTCCCTCGACTTCGGCGCGCAACTGGGCGGCTGGGCCGGGGACTCGGCGATCAGCTTCGTGGTGGGCACGCCGCGCACGGCCGACCTCCGGCTCGTCGCGACGGCCGAACGGGCCCTCGCGGCGGGCATCGAGGCGGCCGTCGTCGGCAACCGCATCGGCGACATCGCCCACGCGATCGGCACCGTGTGCCGGGCCGCCGGGTACGGCATCCCCGACGGGTTCGGCGGACACGGCATCGGACGCGAGATGCACGAGGACCCGGGGGTCCCGAACGAGGGGCGCCCCGGCCGGGGCATGAAACTCCGGCACGGGATGGTCCTGGCGATCGAGCCGATGCTGATCGGCGGCGGAACGGACGGCTACCACGCCGACCCGGACGGCTGGACGCTGCGCACGAACGACGGTTCCCGGGCGGCGCACGCGGAGCACACGGTGGCCATCACGGAGGAAGGGCCGCGGGTGCTGACGGCACGGGGGGCGTTCGAGCGCGGCTGAGCTTCGGCCGGTTGTTCGACTGCGGGTCCGGTGGGGGTTGCTCGCGCAGTTCCCCGCGCCCCTTAAGGGCCTCCGGCCCTTTCGGGCCGAAAAGCACGGGGCGCAGCCCCTGCGTTTCAGGGGCGCGGGGAACTGCGCGAGCAACCCCCACCCACCCGCACCCACACACGCACCTGAAACCCCACGCCCCCCTCGGTGTATCCCCCCGCCACACGGGAACCCGGCGGCGAATGAACAGCGGATTCCCGGGGCCCGAGGGCTACGGTCCGGACCCCTTCACCGAGTTCCTCGCCCGTTTCTTCGGCGGCCCACGCCCCCAGCGCATCGAGATCGGCCGCCTGATGAGCGGCCAGGCCCGCCAACTCGTCGCCGACGCCGCGGCGTACGCAGCCCGGCACGGCAGCAGCGACCTGGACACCCAGCATCTGCTGCGCGCCGCGCTGACCGCCGAGCCCACCCGAAGTCTGGTGGCCCGCGCGGGCGCCGACCCCGACGCGCTGGCCGGCGCGATCGACGAGCGGTCGGGTCCCGAGCGGCACAAACCCGGCCAGGGCCCGGCGCCCGCGTCGCTCGCGCTGACCCCGGCGGTCAAGCGCGCGCTGTTGGACGCGCACGAGCTGGCCCGGGCCACCGGCGCCGGTCACATCGGCCCCGAGCACGTGCTGAGCGCCCTCGCCGCCAACCCGGACTCGGCCGCCGGGCACATCCTCGGCGCGGCGCGCCTGTCGGCCGGCGCGCTGCCGCCGGACGCGGCGGACCCGTCGGCGCCGACCCCGCCCGTGGGGGTCCCCCTGTCCGGGTTCCCGCGCTCCGACCTGCCGCGCCGCGCGGCCTCCGCCACCCCGACCCTCGACAAGTACGGCCGCGATCTGACCGACCTCGCCCTCCAGGGCCGTATCGACCCGGTCATCGGCCGGGAGACGGAGATCGAGCAGACCGTCGAGGTGCTCTCCCGGCGCGGCAAGAACAACCCGGTGCTGATCGGTGAGGCGGGCGTCGGCAAGACCGCGATCGTGGAAGGGCTCGCCCAGCGCATCGCCGAGGGGGACGTGCCCGATGCGCTGGCCGGGCGCCGGGTGGTGGCCCTGGATCTGTCCGGGGTGGTCGCCGGGACCCGCTACCGGGGCGACTTCGAGGAGCGGCTCACGAACATCGTCGACGAGATCCGCGCGCACTCCGCCGAACTGGTCGTCTTCATCGACGAGTTGCACACCGTCGTGGGCGCCGGCTCGGGCGAGGGCAGCGCGATGGACGCCGGCGACATCCTCAAGCCGGCCCTGGCTCGCGGCGAGCTGAACATCGTCGGGGCGACGACGCTGGAGGAGTACCGGCGCATCGAGCGGGACGCGGCGCTGGCCCGCCGGTTCCAGCCGGTGCTGGTCCCCGAACCGGACGGCGACGACGCCCTGGAGATCCTGCGGGGGCTGCGGGACCGGTACGAGGCCCACCACCAGGTCCGCTACACCGACGAGGCGCTGGTGGCCGCCGTGGAACTGTCCGGCCGGTATCTCACCGACCGCCGGCTGCCCGACAAGGCCATCGACCTGATGGACCAGGCCGGGGCCCGGGTCCGGCTGCGGGCCCGGACGAAGGGCACGGACGTACGGGCCCTGGAGCGGGAGATCGAGCAGCTGACCCGGGACAAGGACCAGGCGGTCACGGGTGAGCGGTACGAGCAGGCGACCCGGCTGCGGGACCGGATCGGGGAGTTGCGGGAGCGGATCGACGCGGGGCGTGACCAGGCGCGGGCCGACGACGGGCAGAGCCTGGAGATCGGTGCCGAGGACATCGCCGAGGTGGTCTCCCGGCAGACCGGCATCCCCGTCAGCAGCCTCACCCAGGAGGAGCGGGAACGGCTGCTGGGGCTCGCGGAGCGGCTGCGCGGGCGGGTCGTCGGACAGGACGAGGCGGTCAGCGTGGTGGCGGACGCCGTGCTGCGTTCACGCGCCGGGCTCGCCAGTCCCGACCGCCCGATCGGCAGTTTCCTGTTCCTCGGCCCGACCGGCGTCGGCAAGACCGAGCTGGCCCGCGCGCTGGCGGAGGCCCTCTTCGGCAGCGAGGACCGGATGGTGCGGCTCGACATGAGCGAGTACCAGGAACGGCACACCGCCAGCCGGCTGGTCGGCGCCCCGCCCGGCTATGTCGGGCACGAGGAGGCCGGTCAGCTCACCGAGACCGTACGGCGTCACCCGTACTCGCTGCTGTTGCTGGACGAGGTGGAGAAGGCCCACCCCGACGTCTTCAACCTGCTGCTCCAGGTCCTCGACGACGGCCGGCTCACCGACGCGCAGGGCCGCACGGTCGACTTCACCAACGCCGTGGTCGTGATGACGAGCAACCTGGGGTCGGACGCCATCGGCCGGGGCGGGTCGGGGCTGGGCTTCTCGGCGGGCGGCACCGAGGCGGACGAGGAGGACCGGCGGGAGCGGATCCTGCGGCCGCTCAGGGAGCACTTCCGGCCCGAGTTCCTCAACCGAGTCGACGAGATCGTCGTGTTCCGCCGCCTCGGCGACGACCAACTGCGGCGGATCACCGACCTGTTGCTGGAGGGGACGCGGCTGCGGCTGCACGCGCGGGGCGTCCGCATCGAGTTCGACGAGCGGGCCGTCGACCATCTCGCCCGCCACGGCCACCAGCCCGAGTACGGCGCCCGGCCGCTGCGCCGCACGATCCAGCGGGAGGTCGACAACCCGCTGTCCCGGCTGCTGCTCGACGGGCGGCTGCCGTCCGGCAGCCGGGTGGTGGCGGAGGTGGAGGACGGGCGGCTGGCGTTCCGTACGACGCCGCCGCCCGCCTCCGTAGGCACTACCGGCGGCGCTACCTGACGGGGTGCACGACCATCGCCGCGCCGCCCCCGCGCCGTACGGTCTCGGCGGCGGCCAGCCACTTGCCGTTCGGCAGACGCTGGACGGCGGTGGCGGCGCCGATCTCCGGGTTCTGCCGGAAGCCGTGTCCGATGGCTTCGAGCCGGACCTTCAACGGGCTGTTCCACAGGCCCGGTTCGAGTTCGGTGGTGGTCTGGTTGCGCTGGCTGGCGCGCGGCGCGGCGATGGCGTCGACCAGCGGCAGACCCCGGTCGAGGAAGCCGGTCAGGGTCTGCAGCACGGTCGTGATGATGGTCGCGCCGCCGGGTGAGCCGAGCGCCACCACGGGCTTGCCGTGCCGGTCGAGCACGATCGTCGGGGACATCGACGACCGCGGACGCTTGCCCGGTCCCGGCAGGTTGGGGTCGTGCACGGCGGGGTTGGCCGGGGTGAAGGAGAAGTCGGTCAGCTCGTTGTTGAGCAGGAAGCCGCGGCCCGGCACGGTGATGCCGCTGCCGCCGGTCTGCTCGATGGTGAGGGTGTAGGAGACGACGTCGCCCCACTTGTCGGCGACCGTGAGATGGGTCGTGCTGTCGCCCTCGTACGTCGTCGGCGCCGCCGTGCCGCCGGTCGCGCAGGGCGCCGGGTCACGCGGGTCGCCCGGTGCGACGGGGCTGGTGAGGACCGCGTCGTCCTTGATCAGGCACTCACGGGAGTCGGCGAACCGCTGCGAGAGCAGTCCCTTCGTCGGTACGTCCTCGAAGGCGGGGTCGCCGACCCAGCGGCCTCGGTCGGCGAACGCGATCCGGCTCGCCTCGATGTAGCGGTGCAGGTACTGGACGTCGCTCGCCTTCGACAGATCGGTCCGCTCCAGGATGTTGAGCGCCTCGGCGACGGTCGTGCCGCCGGAGGAGGAGGGCGCCATCCCGTAGACGCCGAGCCCGCGGTACGAGGCCTTGGTGGGCGCCTGGCGCTTGGCACGGTAGGCGGCGAGGTCGGCGGTGGTCAGGTCGCCGGGGCGTGCGTTGTAGCCCGAACCCGGGTCCACCGGGGGTTTGTTGACCGTGTCGACGATGTCCTGGGCGAGGGCGCCCCGGTAGAGGGCGCCGACGCCCTTGCGCCCCAACTCCGCGTAGGTGCGGGCCAGATCGGGGTTCTTGAGGGTCGAGCCGACCACCGGCAGCTGCCCGCCGGGGAGGTACAGCTCCGCCGTGGCCGGGAAGTTGCGGAACCGGGCCTCGTTGGACGCGGTCTGGGAGCGGAAGGTCGCGTCGACGGTGAACCCGTCGCGGGCGAGCTTCTCGGCGGGCTTCAGCAGCGTGCCGAGGGGCTTGCTGCCCCAGCTCTTCAGCGCGGTCTGCCAGGTGGCGGGGGTGCCGGGGGTGCCGACGCTCAGCCCGCTGGTGACGGCCTCCGCGAACGGGATCGGCTGTCCGTTCTCCAGGAACAGGTCCTCGCCGGCGCTCAGCGGCGCGGTCTCGCGGCCGTCGACGGTGTGCACCGTACGGGACTTGGCGTCGTAGTAGACGAAGTAGCCGCCTCCGCCGATGCCCGCCGAGTAGGGCTCGGTGACACCGAGCGCGGCGGCCGTGGCGACCGCGGCGTCCACCGCGTTGCCGCCCCTGCGGAGCACCTCGATGCCGGCGGCCGAGGCGTCCGGGTCGACGCTGGAGACGGCGCCGCCGTAGCCGACAGCGACCGGGCTCTTCGTGGGGGTGTCCGTCGCGGCGGAGGTCGGCGGGGCCGCCCCCACCGACACCACGGCGGACGTCGCCGCCAGTACAGCCAGTTTCCGCGCGACAGGGCGACGCAGACGCATCCGTACCTCCAGTCAAGGACCGTCCGCGCAGACTAACGCGGTTGCCATGGTCCCGTCAGGAGGCACTCCGGGGCTCCGAACCGGACATGGATTCGAGCACTGTTCGACGGCGCCCGCTACCATGCGCGGCCATGAATGACGACGTGCGCAATATCGTCCTCGGGGTGGTCGCGGCCGGGCTCAGCGCCTCGCTGGGCTGGATTTTCCGGACGTACCTGTGGAAGAGGAAGCTCCGCCGCAAGCAGGCGTTCTTCGGGTTGCCGAACAATTCCGAGTCCCTGTTGGTGGTCAGCCGCGACCCGTCGACCGCGAATCTGGCGGTGCACCGCTTCGACGTGTTCGCCCTGCTGGAGCTCTCGGCGCTGATCAAGGACTGCGGCGCACACGCCCAGATCATCACCCAGGACGCCGCGCAGCAGGGGTTCGGCGAGCGCACCGAGTTCTGCGTGGGCGGACCCGGCTCCAACCGCCGCATGGCCGCCCACATCACGGCCATGCTGCCGGGCATCCATTTCAATCTCGACCCGGAACCCGGCCCCGACCGGGTGGCCCTGCACATCGGCAGCGAGCAGTACCGTCTGGAGCCCGGCGTCACCGAACACGTGATCCTGGCCCGGCTCACCACCGGCCAGCCGGACCAGGCCCGGCCGGTCTTCCTCTTCTGCGGCCAGCGGGCGATCACCAACCAGGCCGCCACCCGCTACCTCGCCCGCAACCACGAGCGCCTGCACCGCAAGTACGGCACCGGCTCGTTCGTCCTTCTGCTGAAGGTCGTCAACTCCCAGGCCTACGGCCCCGACGTGGTCGAACTCGTCGCGGACGTCACCCGGGCGGCCCAGGCCCCGGCCCCCACACCCACCGCCCCGGCCCAGATCTCGCACCGCGCCTCGTAGTTCACCATCGAACGTTACCGTCACGTAACTTACCGGGGAGTTACTTCCGGTAAGGGTGTCCGGTTACCGTCGGGTCACTTTGCACTGACACGAGTGAGGAGCGACCCGTGAGACACCCGCACGGCACCACATCGCGTACGGCCAGGGCGCTGCGGACGAGCGCCGTGGGCGCCGTCTCGGCCACCCTGGTCGCCGGCACGGCCCTCGGCCTCGCCCCCGCCGCCCAGGCCGCGTCCGGTTCCACCGCCGCCCCCACCACGCGCTTCGTCGACATCAAGGGCGAGGGCGGGACCGTCCTCAAGGCCAATGTGGTCGCGCCGGCCGACGCCTCCCGCGCGTACCCGCTGCTGGTCCTGCCCACGAGCTGGGGCCTCCCCCAGGTGGAGTACCTGGCCCAGGCCCGCAAGCTGGCCGACGCGGGGTACGTCGTGGTCAGTTACAACGTGCGCGGCTTCTGGGAGTCCGGCGGATACATAGAGGTCGCCGGGCCACCCGACATAGCCGACGCCTCCAAGGTGATCGACTGGGCGCTCGCCAACACCCCGGCCGACGCGGAGCACATCGGCATGGCGGGGCTGTCGTACGGGGCGGGCATCAGTCTGCTCGCCGCCGCGCACGACGAGCGCGTCAAGGCGGTCGCCGCACTGAGCGGCTGGGCGGATCTGATCGACTCGATCTACGGCGGACGCACCCAGCACCTCCAGGCGTCCGCCCTGCTGGACGGCGCGGGACGGATCACCGGCCGCCAGAGTCCCGAACTCCAGCAGATCTTCGCGAACTTCTACGCCTCCGATCTGGCGAAGGAGGGAGACATGATCGCCTGGGGGAAGAAACGTTCCCCCGAGACCTATGTCGACCGGATCAACACCAACGGCACGGCCGTCATGCTCGCCAACGCCTGGGGCGACTCGATCTTCCCGCCCAACCAGTACGCCGACTTCTACGAGAAGCTCAGCGGCCCCAAGCGCCTGGAGCTGCGCCCCGGGGACCATGCCACCACCGAGCTCACCGGTCTGTTCGGGCTGCCCAACGACGTGTGGACCGACACCCGGCGCTGGTTCGACCGCTATCTCAAGGGCACCGCCAACGGCATCGACCGTGAGCAGCCCGTCCAGCTCAAGTCCCGTACGGGCGGCGCCTTCGAGGGCTACCCGGACTGGAAGTCGGTCACCGCCACCCGGAAGAAGATCGCCCTGGCGAGCGGCACCACGATCCGCGCCAACGTCGACTCGGGCGCGAACGGCGGGGTCGTCTTCCTCTCCAGCATCCTCGACCAGGTGGCCCAACTCCCGCCCGTGGCCTCGATACCGCTGCTGCCGCGCCGCTGGGCGGCGGTGTGGCAGTCGGAGAAGTACCCGACGGCACAGGCCGTGCGCGGCACCGCGAAGCTGCACACCACGGTGACGGCCACCAAGGAGAGCGGCACCCTCGTCGCGTACCTGTACGACGTGGGCCCGCTCGGCCTCGGCAAGCTGGTCAGCCACGCGCCGTACACCTTCCACGGCGAGACGCCCGGCCGGCCGTTCGGCGTGGACCTGGAGTTGAACTCCACGGCCTACGACGTTCCGGCGGGCCACCGCCTCGCCCTGGTCGTCGACACGGTCGACCCGCTCTACATCGAGCACAACCCGACCGGCGCGCAGCTGACCTTCTCCTCGCCGCCGAACGACCCGTCGTACGTGTCGATCCCGCTGCGCGAGCAGTGATCTCCGGCTGCCGCCGGACGGGCCTGGCCCCTGGCCGCTGCGCGTCCGGCAGCAGCGTCCCTGTTCGGCCGGGGGTGGCGTCCACGGCCTCGCTCACCCCAAGTGGATGAACCGCTCATCGTAGTCGAGCCCCGCGCCCGGTCCAGTGCCGGTGGTCAGTGCTTGAGGATCTTGGAGAGAAAGTCCTTGGCACGGTCGCTCTCCGGGTTCGTGAAGAACGCGTCCGGAGAGCGGTCCTCGACGATGCGGCCGTCCGCCATGAAGACGACGCGGTTGGCGGCGGAACGGGCGAACCCCATCTCATGGGTGACGACGACCATGGTCATGCCCTCGCGCGCCAACTGCTGCATCACTTCGAGGACTTCGTTGATCATCTCCGGGTCGAGGGCCGAGGTGGGCTCGTCGAACAGGATCACCTTGGGGTCCATGGCGAGGGCGCGGGCGATGGCCACCCGCTGCTGCTGACCGCCGGAGAGCTGGGCCGGGTACTTCGGTGCCTGGTCGGCGAGCCCGACGCGGTCCAGGAGTTCACGGGAGCGCCGTTCGGCTTCGTCCTTCTTCCGTTTGCGGACCTTGATCTGACCGAGCGACACATTCTGCAGGACCGTCTTGTGCGCGAAGAGGTTGAAGGACTGGAAGACCATGCCGACGTCCGCACGGAGCGCCGCGAGGGCCTTGCCCTCGCTCGGCAGCGGCTGTCCGTCGATCCGGATCGTGCCGGACCGAATGGGCTCCAGCCGGTTGATCGCCCGGCACAGCGTCGATTTCCCCGACCCCGACGGGCCGATGACGACGACCACCTCCCCCTTGCCCACGGTGAGGTCGATGTCCTGGAGGACATGCAGCTCGCCGAAGTACTTGTTCACGTCGTGCATCTCGATCAGCGGATCGACCGCCATGCCCAGCCCGCCCTACTCGCCCTCGACCGTGTGGTGTCGCCGGTGCCGCAAACTATCCGGACGGACGGGACCTCAGGACGCGACACGCACTCGCGGGGATTAGCCGTATTGTCGGGAAGCGACCACGCCTTGTCGGGAAGCAACCGCGCCGACGCATGCGCGCCGGGTCCTCACTGCTCGGCGACCTCGGCGTAGAGCTGGGAGAGTTCCGGGGCGCCGCTGGCGGCCCACGCCTGGCCGGCCTCGACCACGTCGATCTCACGGCCGGAGTCCAGCCGCACCACGGGCTGGCCGTTGGGCCAGATCTCCCAGCGGGCGCCCGGGACGGTCCGTACGACGACCGTGCCCAGGTAGAGCCCCGCGTCGTTCCCGAGCCAGGCCGCGGTCTCCTCGTCGTCGCGCCAGCGCGGGACGAGCTGGTCGATCGCCTCCAACGAGCCTGCGGAATCGTCGAGTTCGACGCCGGCCAGTGCGGCCTGTGCGCGCAGCAGTTCGCATTCGGAGAGAAGTTCGGCGAGGCCCTCGTGACCGTCGTCGTCACCGTCGCCGCCGGTGAACACCGCGACCCCGAACGCGGGGTCACGCCTCTTGCGCCAGTTGCCCAGGAAAGAGATGTTCATGCGCTCAGCGTGTCATCCGCCTCACCCTTCGCACCACAGGCGCGCGGAAACCGCTTGTTCGCCGGGAGTTCGGCCGTGGTTCCCGCCTGCCTCATTGACGGGTCCCTGACGCCTCTTTAGCTTCATGACACATCCGTCGTCTCATCGTTGTACCGGTGCCGCGTCCGTCGGCACCGTCACTCTCGTGGTGTTCAGCGAGCAGAAGGGATCGCGCGTGCGCCGACGCGTCTGGGGAACGGCCGTCGTTCTGGCACTTCTGGCGGCGGTCGCGCCCGTCGCCACCGCCCGAGCGGCCGCCGGCCCGGCGGCCGAACCGGTCCCGCTGGAACACCTCTTCGACAACCGGGCCGTCAGCGACGACGCGCGGCCCACCGGGGCCGACTTCGACGGCTCCGGCGGTTCCCTCTCCGCCGCCGACCTGAGGGCGGCCGGATGGACACCGGGGCGCGCACTGACCGTTCAGGGCGCGCGCCTGACCTGGCCGCGCCGCACGGCGGGCGAGCCCGACAACGTCCGCGCCGCCGGCCAGTCCGTGCGCGTACGGGGCCGGGGCGACGCCCTCGCCTTCGTGGTCGCCGCCACGGGAGGCGCCGAGGCGGTCGGCGGCGGCACGGTCCGCTACCGGGGCGGGGCCCGCTCCCCGTACCGGCTGACCGCGCCCGACTGGCGCACCGGCCCGCTCGCCACGAAGGCCGTGGCCCTCCCCCATGTGAACACCCCGGGCGGTCAACTCACCGAGAAGGCAAGGCTGTACGTCGTCACCGTGCCGCTCGTGCGGGGGCGCGAGGTCGCGTCGGTGACCCTGCCGCGCAACCGCGACCTGCATGTGTTCGCCCTGTCGGTGCGCCCCGACTCGGCGGCCTGGACCGGCAGTTGGGCCGCATCCACCTCCGGCTATCCGGCCGTCGGCCCGTGGACCGACCGGACCCTGCGGCTCGTCGTCCACACCTCGGTGGGCGGGCCCCGGGTGCGGATCCGGCTCGACAACACCTTCGCCTCGGCGCCGGTACGGGTGGGCAGCGCGACGGTGGCGCTGCGGGCGACGGGCGCGGGCGCCCGGAGTGCGCCGGCGCCCCTGTCGTTCCGGGGCGCGGCCGGCACCGACATCCCGGCCGGCGCACAGGCGTTCAGTGATCCGCTGGGCTTCGAGGTGCCGCCGGACACCGACCTGCTGGTGAGCTTCCATCTGCCCGGCACGGTGACGGCCGCGCCCGTGCACCGGCTGGCGCGGCAGACGTCGTACGTCAGCGAGCCGGGGGATCACGCGGGGGACGGCTCGGCCACGGCGTACACCTCCACGATCTCGACCTGGCCGCTGCTGACCGGCGTGGACGTGGGCGGCGGGCCGGGCTCCGTCGTCCTTCTCGGCGACTCGATCACCGACGGGGAGGCGACGACGGTCGACGCGAACCGGCGGTGGCCGGACGCGCTGGCCCGGCGGCTGCTGGGCCAGGACGAGGTCCCGCGCTACGGCGTCCTCAACCAGGGGATCTCCGCGAACCGGGTGGTCACCGACCGCTACCCCGGTGACGGTGTCTCCACCGACACGGGCGGCGTGAGCGCCCTGCACCGCCTCGACCGCGATGTCCTCGCCCAGACCTCCGCCCGTACCGTCGTCGTCTTCCAGGGCGTCAACGACGTCCGCTGGGGTGCCACGGCGGGCGAGGTGGTCGCCGGGCTGCGGGAGATCGCGGCCCGGGGACGCGAGCGGGGCCTGCGCGTGCTCGTGGCGACCGTGGCGCCCTGCGAGGGCGAGGCACGCTGCACGGCCGCCGTCGACGCCCAGCGGGTCGCGGTGAACGAGTGGATCCGGGGCGGCGAGGCGGACGAGGTGTTCGACGGGGTCCTCGACTTCGACGAGGTGCTGCGCGACCCGGCGCGTCCGGCGCGGCTGCTCCCCGCCTACGACACCGGGGACCATCTGCACCCGAACGAGGCGGGGCTGGCGGCACTCGCCGACGCGGTGGACCTCGGCCTGCTGTGACGTCCCGCGCGGCCCGGAGGGGGCGCGGGCGTCAGACCTCCAGGTCCACCACGACCGGCGCGTGGTCCGACGCGCCCTTGCCCTTGCGCTCCTCCCGGTCCACATAGGCGTCGGTGACGGCCTTGGCGAACGGCTCGTTGCCGTAGACGAGGTCGATGCGCATGCCCCGGTTCTTCGGGAAGCAGAGCTGGCGGTAGTCCCAGTATGTGAAGGGGTGCTCGTACTTGAGGGGCCGGGGGACGACGTCGGACAGGCCCGCCTCGCGCAGGGAGGCCAGGGCGGCGCGCTCGGCGGGGGTGACGTGGGTGAGGCCCTCGAAGGCGGCGACGTCGTACACGTCGTCGTCGGTCGGCGCCACGTTGTAGTCGCCCAGGACGGCGAAGGGGCGGCTGCCGGCCGCGTCACCGGCGACGGCGGCCTTGAGCGCCTCGAACCACTGGAGCTTGTACGCGTAGTGCGGGTGGTCGACCTCGCGGCCGTTCGGCACATAGACCGACCAGACGCGGACCGGGCCGCAGGTCGCGGAGATCGCGCGGGGCTCCACGGAGCCGTCGTAGCCGGGGTCGCCGGGCAGGCCCTTGACGACGTCCTCGATGCCGACGCGGGAGATCACCGCCACGCCGTTCCACCGCCCCGTGGCGTGTACGGCGGCCTCGTAGCCCGCCTCGCGCAGCGCGTCGAGCGGGAAGCCGTCCTCGGCGATCTTGGCCTCCTGGAGGCAGAGCACGTCCGTGCCGCTGCTCTCCAGCCAGGCGAGGAGCCTCGGGAGGCGTGCGGTGATCGAGTTCACGTTCCAGGTCGCGATGCGCATGCCCCACAACCTACCGGGCGGGTCCGACAGCGCCCGTCCCGCCCGGTGAGGTGCCCGCGCTCAGACGTCCGCCGACGCCCCGGGCGCGAGCCGGAGGTGGTCCGCGCCGCCCAGGGCGCCGATCTGACGGTCGTAGATGGGGCGGGCGAGGTCGGTGAGGAGGGCGTCGTGGATGTCGTACGCGCGCCGCGGCCCGACCTCGCGGACGTAGTCGATGACCTCGGAGATCTTGCTCCAGGGGGCCATGACGGGGAGCATCAGCGTCTCGACGGGGTGGTCGGGGACGGTGAGGGCGTCGCCGGGGTGGAAGACGCGGCCGCCGTCGACGAGATAGCCGACGTTGGTGATGCGCGGGATGTCCGGGTGGATCACCGCGTGGAGTTCGCCGTGGACCTGCACGTCGAAGCCGGCGGCGGTGAACGTGTCGCCGTGGCCGACCGTGTGCACCCGGCCGGGGAAGGCGGCGGAGATCTTCTCAGCGACCGAGCGCAGGGTCCAGACCTCGGCGGCCGGATCGGCCTCCAGGGCCGCCCGCAGCCGTCCCTCGTCGAAGTGGTCGGGGTGCTCGTGGGTGACCAGCACGGCGTCCGCGCCGATCGCGGCGTCCTCCTCGCTGAACCCGCCCGGGTCGATGACGAGCGTGCGCCCGTCCTTCTCCAGCCGGACGCAGGCATGCGACTTCTTCGTGAGCTTCATGGTCATGGATCCATCCTGCCCCCGGCGGGCGGCCGGCGGTGGCTCACTCCTCGGGGGTGGTCTCCTCGCGGATGACCTGCTGGGCCACGCGGAACGCGCTGTTCGCGGCCGGTACCCCGCAGTAGACGGCCGCCTGGAGGAGGACCTCCTTGATCTCGTCCGGGGTGAGACCGTTGCGGAGGGCGGCGCGGGTGTGGAAGGCCAGCTCGTCCAGGTGCCCGCCGGCGACGAGCGCGGTCAGGGTGACACAGCTGCGGGAACGGCGGTCGAGACCGGGCCGGTCCCAGATCTCGCCCCAGGCGTAGCGGGTGACGAAATCCTGGAAGTCGCCGGAGAACGCGTCCGCCGACGCCAGGGCCCGGTCCACGTGCGCGTCGCCGAGCACCTCGCGGCGGACCTTCAGCCCGGCGTCGTACGGGTCGGGTCTGCCCGTCGCCTCCGGCTGGAGGACGGCCGGGGCGATCTCGGCGACCGGTCCGGTCGGCGGCTGCACGGCGGCGAGGACCGGCTTGACCGGCGTCGCCGGGATGGCGACCTGGCCGGTGGTGGAGTCGTAGGCGGGCTGCCAGGCGGTGGAGAAGTGGCGGACGAGCAGGTCGGTGACGGCGGCGGGCTGCTCGACCGGGACGAGGTGGGAGGCGCCGGGGACGACCGCGAGCCGGGCGTCCGGGATGCCCGCGACGAGCGTACGGGCCTCGGCGGGGCCGGTGACCTGGTCGTCGGAGCCGACGAGGACGAGGGTGGGGACGCCGATCCGGCCGAGTTCGGCGCGCACGTCGAACGAGGCGAGCGCCTCGCAGGCGGCGATGTAGCAGCCGGGGTCGGTGGTGCGGACCATCTGTACGGCCCACTCGGTGATCGCGGGCTGCGCCGCGGCGAACCCCGCGGTGAACCAACGGTCCGGGGACGTACGGGCGATGGGGTCGAGGCCGTTGGTCCGCACGATCACCCCGCGCTGGCGGAACTCGTCGGCGGTGCCGAAGCGGGGAGAGGCGGCGATCAGCGCGAGCGAGGCGAGGCGTTCGGGGTGGCGCAGCGCGAGTTCGGCCCCGATGGCGCCGCCGAACGCGCAGCCGGCGTAGCCGAAGCGC
Source organism: Streptomyces caniscabiei (assembly GCF_014930365.1). Taxonomy (GTDB): domain Bacteria; phylum Actinomycetota; class Actinomycetes; order Streptomycetales; family Streptomycetaceae; genus Streptomyces; species Streptomyces caniscabiei. The sequence continues at coordinate 892,635 of NZ_JABXWI010000002.1, forward strand.
TGCACACCGACGGCGTCGAGCGTGGCCAGCAGCCGGGCGGCCAGCTCGGTGACCGAGCCACCGGGGTAGGCCGGCGCGCCGCCGTGCCCCGGCAGGTCGAAGCGGAAGATCCGCCACTGCTTGGTCAGTTCGGGGATCTGACGGTCCCACATGTGCCAAGTGGTGCCCAGGGAGGGGCCCAGGATGAGAACGGGGGCGTCTTCCGGGCCGTCGAAGCGGTATTGCAGGGTGTTCGGTGGTGTCTCGCTCACCCGTCAGACCCTCTCACGTATCACGAACTCGCACACAGCTCGGGGAACCCGACGGCTCGTGCCCCTCCAGGCTCGGCAAAGCCTAGAGGGCCGCCCCCGAGGACCGGCGTGCCGCACCTGGAAGCCCTCCGGAATCTCACCGACCGGCGACGTGAACACCACATGGTGGACAAGGTGTGTCGGTCCCTCGCGGGGGGCGGCCTGGGACCTCCCGGGTCACATCGCGTGCCCGGCCGAGGGAATGCGGAACTCGAATTCGGGACGGTCCCACGGCACGGCGGGCGGGTTCGCGAGAGCGGTTCCGGTCCGCACCGCACCGACGCGGTGGTAGAAATCCTCGGCGGGACGATGCGACACGACCTTGACGCGGTCGAGCCCGGCGGCGCGGGCCTCGGACTGCATGTGCGCCACGAGCGACCGTCCGATACCCCGTCCCTGTGCTTCGTCGGCGACGAACAGCAGATCGAGCTCCGGAGGAGCGAGGACGAGCGAGTAGAACCCGAGGACCCGGCCGCCGTGCTCGTCGGCGCCGACGGCCACGAAGGTGCGGTGGGCCTCGATGTAATCAGGACCGACCCGGTAGCCCGCGACGGCGGTCGCGTATATGCCTGCGTAGGCGCCTGAGCCACGCACGAGCCGCGTGAGCCGTCTGGCATCCCGCGCCACGGCCCTTCGTATCGTGATCGGGATCGGCCGGCCGAGCGGGGACGTGCGTGCACTCATCGCGAAAGTATGTCGCACCGAGGTCCCGTGCCCGCGCCGCCGGGCGAAGAGATCACAGGGCGATGGATCATCTCGTTCCCCGCTACGGGTACCGTCGACGCATGAGTCATCCGCACCCCGAACTGCAAGCCGCCCCGCCCCTTCCCGAAGGAGGGCTGCGGGTCGTCGCCCTGGGCGGCCTGGGTGAGATCGGCCGCAACATGACCGTGTTCGAGTACGCCGGCAAGCTGCTCATCGTCGACTGCGGCGTGCTGTTCCCCGAGGAGACCCAGCCCGGCGTGGACGTGATCCTGCCGGACTTCACCTCGATCCGGGACCGGCTGGACGATGTCGTGGCCATCGTCCTCACCCACGGCCACGAGGACCACATCGGCGGCGTGCCGTACCTGCTGCGTGAGCGGTCGGACATTCCCGTCGTCGGCTCCAAGCTGACGCTGGCGTTCCTGGAGGCCAAGCTCAAGGAGCACGGCATCCGGCCGCGCACGGTCCGGGTGCGGGAGGACGACCGGCGCGGCTTCGGGCCCTTCGACTGCGAGTTCGTGGCGGTCAACCACTCCATCCCCGACAGCCTCGCGGTCGCCATCCGCACCGGCGCCGGCATGGTGCTGCACACCGGCGACTTCAAGATGGACCAGTTCCCCCTCGACGACCGCATCACCGACCTGCGCGCCTTCGCCCGCCTCGGCGAGGAGGGCGTGGACCTGTTCCTCACCGACTCCACCAACGCCGAGGTGCCCGGCTTCACCACCTCCGAGCGGGAGCTGAACCCGGCGATCGAACAGGTGATGCGCACCGCGCCGCGCCGCGTCATCGTCTCCAGCTTCGCCAGCCACGTGCACCGTATCCAGCAGGTTCTGGACGCCGCCCACCAACACGGCCGCAAGGTCGCCTTCGTCGGCCGGTCCATGGTCCGCAACATGGGCATCGCCCGTGACCTGGGCTATCTGAAGGTCCCGTCGGGTCTGGTCGTGAGCACGAAGGAGCTGGAGAAGCTCCCGGACCACAAGATCACTCTGGTGTGCACCGGCTCCCAGGGGGAACCGATGGCCGCGCTGTCACGGATGGCCACCCGCGACCACCAGATCCGCATCGGCAAGGGCGACACCGTCCTGCTCGCCAGCTCCCTCATTCCCGGCAACGAGAACGCCATCTACCGGGTGATCAACGGACTCACCCGGTGGGGCGCCCACGTCGTCCACAAGGGCAACGCCAAGGTGCACGTCTCCGGACACGCCAGCGCCGGCGAACTCGTCTACTGCTACAACATCGTCAAACCCCGCAACGTCATGCCGGTCCACGGCGAATGGCGTCACCTGCGGGCCAACGCCGACCTCGCCGTCCGTACCGGGGTCGACCCCGACCGGGTCGTCATCGCCGAGGACGGTGTCGTCGTCGACCTCGTCGAGGGGCGCGTGTCCATCACCGGCAAGGTCCCCGCCGGCAACGTCTACGTGGACGGCATGGAAGTCGGCGGCGCCACCGAGGCGTCCCTCAAGGACCGCCTCACCCTCGCGGAGGAGGGCGTGGTCACGGTGGTGGCGATCGTCGACGCGGACACCGGCGCCCTCGCCGAGGCTCCCGACTTCCTGGCCCGCGGCTTCGTCCACGACGACGCCACCTTCGAGCCGGTCATCCCCGTCATCGAGAAGACCCTGGCCGGCGCGGCCGAGGAAGGCGTCGGGGACGCGCGCCAACTCGAGAAGCTTCTCGCCCGCGCCGTGGCGAACTGGGCGTTCCGCACCCACCGCCGCAAGCCCCTCATCATCCCCGTCATCATCGACGCCTGACACACGGCCCGGCCGCCCGGCCCCCGGTTCCGGTCGCGGCTGCGACGCCGACCGCCTCGACCTGTCCGGCAGGCCGGCGCCTCCGGTCGTCCGCACCCGCGCCCCGCTGCCGCGGGCCTCTGGGCGGACGACCAGGGGCCCTTCGCCCCGGATGGCGGCGTGTCAACGGGCAGGTGGCCCGTCAGTAGGTGGCCAGGGAGACGGCGATGAGTCGGCAGACAGAGGTGATCACCCTGGTCCCTACAGATCACGCTGCGCACCGAGACGGGTCGGGCGATGCCCGTCTCGCTGACGGGCACGCTCATCTCATTCCGCTGCCGGCGAGTCCGCTGATTCGGCGGCACGGCGATACTCGGCGTTGATGCGCTGAGCTTCCTCAAGCTGGTCTTCGAGGATGACGATCCGGCAGGCGGCCTCGATGGGGGTGCCCCGATCGACGAGTTCCCGGGCGCGGGCGGCGATGCGCAGTTGGTAGCGCGAGTAGCGGCGGTGGCCGCCTTCGGAGCGGAGTGGGGTGATGAGCCGGGCTTCGCCGATGGCGCGGAGGAATCCCTGTGTGGTGCCGAGCACCTCAGCGGCCCGGCCCATGGTGTAGGCGGGGTAATCGTCGTCGTCGAGACGGCCGAACGTGTCGTCTGCTGTCATTGCACCTCTCTGTGGCACGCGTCGAGGGGCCCTGGCGCCGTACCGGCACCAGGGCCCCGAAGGAACTACTACACCATCTGCCGGCCCTGACACTGCACCGGCCCTCTCTTTCCGCAGACCCGACCGAGATGCTGTCGGGGTCGCGGGGATCGCGGTTTCTTGACCGGAGACCACCTCACTGTCGATGTCCTGCGGTACCCGGGTCCACTTCCACCCGGGCGATCCCGATGGTGCCCAGCTCCTCCGTTCTTCCCTCTTGATCAACTACTCACTGACGTCACTGCTGGGTACTGCGAACTTCACTTACGGGTACTGCCACTGCGGTACTGCTGCCCGGCAGTTCATCTCTGCCGGGCCTGCTCGATCTCGGCTACGAGAGAAACCATAACAACGCCGCCGCCCAATATCTACTCCAGCTGGCATAGATTTTCGGGCACTCGAAGACGAGGTAATCCATCTCGCCTGGGCGGCGGCGCCGCACGCGGTGTGGGCCCGACCGGCGTACCGGTCGGGCCCACACTGCTGGTCGGATGTCGGCTCGCGCCTCTTTGCCCCGGTCAGACCGTCACGGGGGTGCCGAGCAGCGCGGAGGCGTGCCGCAGTGAGCCAGGGATGCCCGGAGGCGTGGCCTCGGGGAGGGCGCGGCAGGTGAAGCCGAGCTGAGCCATGGCCCGGAGGACTTCGCCGGCACTGAAGTCACGGCGGTCCTGGCGGGTGACGACCTGGCCGACTTGCTTGACGGGGTAGTGGCGGCGGCCGATGATCACCGATTCTCCGGTGACCGGTTCGGGCTTGATGCCCTTCATCGATTCCAGCACTCCGCCCTTGGTGAGCTCGAAGGGGAAGCGGGCGATGACGCAGCGCATGTGGCCTCACAGGGAGAAGGGGAGGAGAGTCGACGGCACGGCTCGTCCAGGGCTCGCAGAGCACCGAGCCGACGGGAGCTCATCGCGTGCCCGGCGTCGCCATCGTGATCACGGGTGAGGTGGGCGCCCCGTTGCCGCCGAGGATGTCGCGCAGGCCGAGGATGTCGCGCAGGCGGACGCGGTCCGTGCGAGCGCCGCTGTCACGGACGGCGGTGAGGTCGGCTCGGGTCACCAGGTCGATGCGCTGGTCGTCCTGGTCGCAGACGACCAGCCGGCCCGTGCGTGCGGCGGCCATGACGGCCAGCGCCACCTCGACGCTCATGTCGTCACAGACCTGCGGTCCGGCCGCGTCCATGACCTCCACCGCCGTCCTGTGCACGGGGGTGGCGTCCGCCGAGCGGGGCCGCATCTGGATCAGCGTCAAAAGTGCCTCCTGCAAGAGATGGGTCGACTTCCTGATCACGAAGTTCTAGGCCACCGTGTCGAGGGCAGGGCTGCGTACGGGGGCGCGCCGAGTCGCCGAGGTGGGGCGGCGGCGGCCTCGGGAGGAGGCGCGGCGCTTGGGGCGTTCGACCACCGGTGCTGTGATGACGACCGGGATGCCGGAGGGGGCCTGGGCGCCGGTGATCCGGCTCAGGGCCTCGTCTCCCGAGCGGATCTGGGTGGTCTGCGGCCGGATTCCGGCGTCCGACATGAGGCGGACCATGCCGCGGCGCTGGTTCGGTGTGACGAGTGTGACGACGCGGCCGGACTCGCCGGCCCGGGCGGTACGGCCGCCGCGGTGGAGGTAATCCTTGTGGTCCGTCGGCGGATCGACGTTGACGACCAGGTCGAGGTTGTCGACGTGGATGCCGCGCGCCGCGACATTGGTCGCCACCAGCACGGTGACGTGCCCCGTCTTGAACTGCGCCAGCGTGCGGGTGCGCTGCGGCTGCGACTTGCCGCCGTGCAGGGCGGCGGCGCGTACCCCGCTGTCGAGAAGGTCCTGGGTCAGCCGGTCGACGGCGTGCTTGGTGTCCAGAAACATGATCACGCGGCCGTCGCGGGCGGCGATCTCGGTCGTCGCGGCGTGCTTGTCGGCGCCATGGACGTGCAGGACGTGGTGCTCCATCGTCGTGACCGCACCGGCCGACGGGTCGACCGAGTGCACGACGGGGTCGGTCAGATAGCGGCGCACCAGCAGATCCACGTTACGGTCCAGGGTGGCGGAGAACAGCATCCGCTGTCCCTCGGGACGCACCTGGTCGAGCAGCGCGGTGACCTGCGGCATGAATCCCATGTCGGCCATCTGGTCCGCCTCGTCCAGCACGGTGATGCCCACCTGGTCCAGCCGGCAGTCGCGACGGTCGATGAGGTCCTTGAGCCGGCCCGGGGTCGCGACCACGACCTCGGCCCCACCGCGCAGCGCGCCGGCCTGCTTGCCGATGGACATCCCGCCCACCACCGTGGCCAGCCGCACCTTGACGGAGCGAGCGTACGGAGTGAGGGCGTCGGTCACCTGCTGCGCCAGCTCACGCGTCGGTACGAGGATCAGCCCCAGCGGCCGGCGGGGCTCAGCACGCTGTCCGGCGGTGCGGGCGAGCAGGGCGAGGCCGAAGGCGAGGGTCTTGCCGGAACCGGTGCGCCCCCGGCCCAGGACGTCACGGCCCGCCAGCAAGTTCGGCAGCGTCGCGCCCTGGATCGGGAACGGAGTGGTCACACCCTGCCTGCCCAGTTCTGCCAGCAGCGGCTCGGGCATGGCCAGATCGGCGAACGCCTCGACGGCCGGCAGCGCGGGAGTGATCGTCCTGGGGAGCGCGAACTCACCCCGCACCGCGCCGGACCGGCGGCCGTGACCACGGCCGGCGCCCCCGCCGGCGCTGCCGGTACGGGTGCGGGCGGGACGGTCGTTCGTATGTGTGCGGTTCATGCGGAGCCTTCCTCGATGTGGCACATATCGAGGAATTCCCGCAGCAATGAGCGCCATGAAGAATTACGAGTATGGACCAGCGGTAACGAAGCAGATCTGACCGACGAAAATCTCCGGGAGCGCAGACGCTGAAATGAGTGACTCGACAGGGAGATTCGCCGCCATCGCCCCTCGGGCGAAACCCTTGCGGGGGATGCATGCAGCTGGGGCCCGCACCCCGAAGGATGCGGGCCCCAGCTACGGATTGCGCGTGAGCGTCAGGCGGGAACGATGTTCTCAGCCGTCGGGCCCTTCTGGCCCTGCGCGATGTCGAAGGTGACCTTCTGGCCTTCGAGCAGCTCACGGAAGCCCTGTGCGGCAATGTTCGAGTAGTGGGCGAACACGTCCGGGCCGCCGCCGTCCTGCTCGATGAAGCCGAAGCCCTTTTCCGCGTTGAACCACTTCACGGTACCAGCAGCCATGTCATATCTCCTTAGGGGCAGTACATCGGAATCCGCACCGTACGGACACCGTGTCGCCGCGATGATTACCCCGCCCGGAAAATGACCGGATTTACAAAAGCGCTCCCGACCGACAGAAGCCGGGCCGGGGGCACTGGAAGTTTTGGGAACCACAACTGCAACCGAGATCGACAGTAGCACGCTGGAACGGCCTTCGCGCGCGACGTAATTCCGCTCCTCCCATTGAGCGAAAAACTCTTCCCGCATGGTCCATCAAACTCTCACGTCGCGGGAACAGATATTGCTTCACTCGGAGGCGATGTTTCGAGAGGTGTCGTCAGCCGCGTCCTGAACCACCGGGGCGCCCCAGTCGTGGACAGCCGACCGAGAGGGACGGCGACGGGGTGGACGAGGGGTGGGTGTGGGCGGAGCGCAGGAGCGTCGCGGCGCCCCGGACGGCCGCGGTGTGAGGGGACGGGACCACTCGCGGCGGCGTCGGCAGCGGGCCGGTGAGGTGGTGGGGAATCTCGGGGCGGAGGGCGCCTCCGCCGGCCAGGAGGACGCCCCGGAGCAGGGCGTCGACGGTCAGGGAGGTGTGGTCCTCGCGGAGCATCGCCGTCAGCATCGAGGACACCGTCTCGGCGATCTGCCCGGGCGCGGCCGTCCCGTCCGGGTCACCGATGCCGAGGGTGGCGCGGCGGGCGTCGGCTACGGCGCCCTCGCACAGCAGGACCACCTCGGTGAACTGGGCACCGATGTCGACCACGAGGAGCGGCCCGGCCAGGTCGGCGTCGGCGGCCACGGCGATGCTCCGGGCGCTGGACACCGTGAGGACACCGCGCGGTCGCAGCACATCGACCGCCGCGCGTGCCCGGGTGCGGTGAGCGATGCCGTCCAGGACGGGCGCGGTGACGATGACCAGAGGGCGGGTGGAGCGGGGCAGATGGGGGCCGAGCAACTGCCGCAGGGTCCCGGCGCTCCCCGGGGGCCCGACGCTGGTGCCTGGGCCGACGCGGGTGCCTGGTCCGACGCATGTGCCTGGTCCGACGCATGTGCCTGGCGAGGCGGGGGTGCCTGGCCCTGCGGGGTGTGTCGCTCCGGCATCGCGGCGGGGTGCGCTCGGCACGTCGACGACCATGCCCCTGCCGGATATCCAGGCCCGGGTGCGGGCGCTGCCCAGGTCCAGGGCGAGGCCCCAGCAGAGGGGGCACCTCGGCCAGGGTCGGTGCCGGTGCCGGTCCTCGACGGTGTGCGGGTCGGGGGCGCCGGTCACGGGACCGCCTCCTTCACCTGCTGGCAGCGGGCGCAGTAGCGGGCCTGCGGCACGATCATCAGCCGCTCCCGGTCGATGGCGCGGCGGCACAGTCGGCAGGTGCCGTATCCGCCCTCGTTCATCCGGGCCAGGGCCGCTTCGACGTCGGTGAGGACCATGCGGGCGGAGGCCGCGAGCTGGACCTGCACCTCGGTCTGCGAGGCGGCCCGTTCCCGCAGCCGGCTCTCGGCGCGCGAGGTGACGGGGCCGGTGAGCCGACGCAGCTGCTCCTGGCGGAACAGGCGCTGCTCGTGCAGGTTCTCGCGCAGTGCGGCGAGGTCTTCGGCCGACAGATGGGAGGTGCTGTCGCCGATGGTCTGTTGGTTCACCACGTCACCCCTTGTGAGACAGGCCGTAGAAGGTCGGTACGGAGGTGGTTCGGAAGGTGCTTCAGGCCGCGCGGCGGCGGCAGGCGACGCAGTGGCGGGTGTAGGGGAGGATCTCCAGCCGTTCCGCGGGGACGGGTCCGGCGCAGCTCAGGCAGGTGCCGTAGGTGCCGTTCTCGATACGGGCGAAGGCTTCCTCGATCTCTCGCAGGACGCCCCGCATCGCGGTCCTCTGTGCGGACAGCAGGTGATCGTCCGTGGTCCGTCCGGTCTCGTCGAGCTCGTCGAGCGCCTGGAGCTGTGCCAGCCGGGAGGAGCGGGCGTTCTCCAGGCGCTGCCGGGCCTCGTCCAGGTGGGGGTGGGTGCGCGATACATGCGTTGACATGTGTCCACTCTGGCCGGGTCCGCGGCGGACGCCCATCGGGCGCGGTACCCATTTCGCACCGGGTCGAGGACTCCATGCGGCACGTCATGGGTGGTGCGTGCCCCCGGAAATGGGCACCGGGTCCCATCGACGGGGCACGCCGCAACGGGCAAGCTGGCAGCAGTACCTCGCAGGCACCCCCGGGGCGGCGAGCAGCGGATGTGGAAGGCGAGGCGTGCGGTCCGGTGTCCTTGTTCTGGCGGATCTTCGCCCTCAACGCCGTGGTGCTGGGCACGGCGACGGCCCTGCTGCTGTGGGCGCCGGTGACCGTCTCCGTACCGGTTCTGCTCACCGAGGCGATCATCCTGGTGGGCGGCCTGGTGGTCATGCTGGTCGCCAACGCCGCGCTGCTGCGGTTCGGGCTGGCCCCGCTGGACCGGCTCACCAAGCTGATGACCACCGTGGACCTGCTCCGCCCCGGCCAGCGGCTGCCCGCCGACGGCGGCGGCGAGGTCGCCGAGGTGATCCGTACGTTCAACGCCATGCTGGAGCGGCTGGAGCACGAGCGGGCCACCAGCAGCGCCCGGGCCCTGCTGGCCCAGGAGGCCGAACGCCGGCGTATCGCACAGGAGCTGCACGACGAGGTCGGCCAGAGCATGACCGCGATCCTGCTGGGGCTCAAGCGGGCCGCGGACGACGCGCCCGCACCGCTGCGCGCGGAGCTGCACGAGGTGCGGGAGATGACCCGGGCCGGTCTGGACGAGGTCCGCCGGCTGGCGCGGCGACTGCGTCCCGGTGTGCTGGACGACCTGGGTCTCGTCAGCGCGCTGACCTCGCTCACCGAGGACTTCGCCACGCACACCGGACTGCGGGTCGGCCGCCGCTTCGACAGCGACCTGCCGGTCCTCGCGCCGGAGACGGAACTGGTCGTCTACCGCGTCGCCCAGGAGTCCCTGACCAACGTCGCCCGGCACGCGGAGGCCGAGGAGGTCACCGTCGCCCTGCGCCACGCCGACGACCGGGTGGTCCTGGAGGTCACCGACGACGGCAGCGGCATCCAGGCCCCCCGCGAAGGCGCCGGCATCCGGGGCATGCGCGAGCGTGCCCTGCTCGTCGGCGCCACCCTGGACATCACCCCCGCGCCTCGCGCGGGCACCCGGGTGAGACTCACCGTGCCCCTGCCGAGGAAGCAGCCTTGAACATGTCCGAGACATCCCCGATCCGTATCCTCCTGGCCGACGACCACGCTCTCGTCCGCCGCGGCGTGCGGCTCATCCTCGACCAGGAGCCGGACCTGGAGGTGGTCGCCGAGGCCGGGGACGGCGCGGAGGCGATCGCGCTGGCCCGCGCCCACGACGTCGACCTGGCCGTGCTCGACATCGCGATGCCCCGGCTGACCGGCCTCCAGGCCGCCCGTGAACTGGCCGTCGTCAAGCCGGGGCTGCGGATCCTGATGCTCACCATGCACGACAACGAGCAGTACTTCTTCCAGGCCCTGAAGGCCGGCGCGAGCGGGTACGTACTGAAGTCCGTCGCCGACCGGGACCTCGTCGCCGCCTGCCGGGCCGCGATGCGGGACGAGCCCTTCCTGTATCCGGGCGCGGTCACCGCCCTGATCCGCAACTACGTCGACCGGGCCCGTCGCGGCGAGGAGGCCCCCGACCAGATCGTCACCCCGCGCGAGGAGGAGGTCCTCAAACTCGTCGCCGAGGGCCACTCGTCCAAGGAGATCGCCGATCTGCTCTTCATCAGCGTCAAGACCGTCCAGCGGCACCGCGCCAACCTGCTGCAGAAGCTCGGCCTGCGGGACCGGCTGGAACTGACCCGCTACGCGATCCGCGTGGGCCTGATCGAACCCTGAATCGAAGCCTGACCCCAGGGCGACAGCGCACTTCACGACACGGACGAAGGGGGACGGGGCATGCGCCACGGCACGCGTACCGTCCCCGTCGCGGTGCTGGCGGCTGTCGTCCTGGCAGTGCTGGCGGCGCTCGGCGTCGCCGGACCCGGCGCGACGGGCGATCCGTCGGCCGGCGTGGCGGCGGCGGTCGGCGAAAACTGGGACGGCGCGCCGCGCGCCGATGCCGGACACGGCCTCGACCACGTCGTACGGGCGTCCGTCCGCCACGAGCAGCACGGCGAGCGCCCCGCCCCGCGCGGACACCTCACCCTCCGCGACGAGGACACGGCTGTCGTCCCGCCCCGGCCCGGACGGCTCGCGGTGCCGACGGGACGCATCCCCTTCTCGGATCCTCACCCGACCCAGGACCGCGGTCGGGCTCCCCCGGTGCTCTCCGGCACCTGAGACCCCTTCTCGTCATTCACATCCACCCGGCCGGCCGAGGTCTCTCGGTGCCGTGGCCGTGGTGCGCCTGCCGGAGGCTCCGTTGAACCGTTCCTCGCGCGTCAGGGCGCTGCTCGCCCTGGCCGTGCTCGCCCTGTCCGTGTACATCGCCGCGACCGTGCCGGTCCGCCTCGGGCTGGACCTGCGCGGCGGCACACAGATCGTGCTCCAGACCCGTTCCACCCCCACCACCGAGGCCGACAGCGAGGCCACCGACCGCACGCTGGAGGTGCTGCGCGGCCGCGTCGACGCGCTCGGCGTCGCCGAACCCTCCCTCGTCCGCTCCGGCGACGACCGGATCATCGCCGAGCTGCCCGGCGTCCAGGACCCGACGCGGGCCGCCGACGTCCTGGGCCGTACCGCGCGGCTCTCCTTCCACCCGGTGCTCGGCCCGGCCGTCCGCGCCGAGAAGACCGAGGACACCGAGGACACCGAGGACACCGCGACGACGCCGAAGCCGTCCGGCGAACGCGTCCTGCCCGACGAGTCCGGCGCACCGCTGCGCCTCGGGGCGGCGAAACTGACCGGCGAACACGTCGAGGAAGCGGCCGCCCTGATCGACCGGCAGGGCGGCGCCGGATGGCATGTCACGATCGACTTCAAGGGCGCGGGCGCCGACGGCTGGGCCCGGCTGACCGGCGAGGCCGCCTGCCGGCCGGCGGGGGATCCGGGCCGCCGGGTCGCCATCGTCCTCGACGACAAGGTCATCTCCTCCCCGCAGGTCGACCCGTCCGTGGCCTGCGGGGCCGGCATCCGCGACGGCTCCACACGCATCACGGGCTCCTTCGGCCCCGAGGAAGCGCGCGAGCTGTCGCTCCTCGTCAACGGCGGGGCGCTGCCCGTGCCCGTCGAGACCGTGGAGCAGCGCACCGTGGGCCCGACCCTGGGCGCGCGGGCCATCACCGCCAGTGCCTGGGCCGCCGTCATCGGTACCGCCCTGACCTCGCTGTTCATGATGGTCATCTACCGGCTGATGGGCGTCCTCGCGACCGTCGCCCTGCTCTGCTACGGCCTCGTCTCGTACGCCGCTCTGGCCGCGCTCGGCGCCACCCTGACCCTGCCGGGTCTGGCCGGCTTCGTGCTGACCATCGGCATGGCCGTGGACGCCAACGTGCTGGTCTTCGAGCGGGCCCGTGAGGAGTACGCGGCCCGGCGCCGCGCCAGTGTGCGCTCGGCGCTGGCAGCCGGGTTCCGTAACGCCCTCAGCGCGATCGCGGACTCCAACATCACCACGCTGATCGCGGCGGTCCTGCTGTTCTTCCTGGCCTCCGGGCCCGTCCGCGGCTTCGGTGTCACCCTCGGGATCGGTGTGCTCGCCTCCATGTTCAGCGCCCTGGTGATCACCCGGGTGCTCGCCGAGTACGCCACGGGCCGCCCGGGGCCGCGCCGCCGCCCTCGGCTCAGCGGGATCGCGACCACGGGCGTCGTCCGGGACCGTCTCACCCGACGCGCCCCCCGGCTGATGCACCGCTCCCGCCGCTGGCTGGCCACCTCGGCCGCGCTGCTCGTGCTGGCCGGTGCGGGGGTCGCGGTGCGCGGGGTCGATCTGGGTGTGGAGTTCACCGGTGGCCGTCTCCTGGAGTACGCCACGACCGCCCCCGTCGACCCCGACCGGGTCCGCTCGGCACTGGCCGACGCCGGATTCGAACGCGCGGTCGTGCAGTCCTCGGGCGACAACGGCCTGACCGTGCGCACCGATCCGCTGACCGCCGCCGAGGAGGCCGAGGTGACCGGAGCGGTGCGCGACCTCGCCGAGGGGGCGGACAAGGTCCGCGACGAACTGATCGGCCCCAGCCTCGGCGAGGAGCTGCGCCGGGGCGCGCTGATCGCTCTCGCCGTGGCCCTCGGCGCGCAGCTCGTCTACCTCGCGGCACGTTTCCGCTGGGTGTTCGGCACCGCCGCGGTCGTCGCGCTCGCCCACGACGTCGTGATCCTCGTCGGCGTCTTCGCCTGGCTCGGCAAATCCCTCGACGGGGTGTTCCTGGCGGCCCTGCTGACCGTCATCGGCTACTCGGTCAACGACTCCGTGGTCCTCTTCGACCGGGTCAGGGAACTGGCCCGCCGCACTCCCTCGGCACCCCTGTCCGCGACCGTGAACCGGGCGATCCTGCAGACGATGCCCCGCACCGTGAACACCGGCATGGGCGCCGCCTTCGTGCTCGCCTCGCTCACCGTGCTCGGGGGGTCCTCGCTCACCGACTTCGCCCTGGCCCTCCTGATCGGCCTCGCCGTCGGCACGTACTCCTCCGTCTTCACCGCCGCGCCCCTGGCGATCGAGCTGCACGGGCGTCCCCCGGCGGGCGACGGGCGTCAGCCGTCGGACCGCTGATCCGGACCGGCCGGTACGACGACGACGGGGAGCCGGGCGTGGTGCACGACCTCGGTACTGGTGGACCCCAGGGTGAGGCGTCCCCACGCGCCCGATCCCCGGGTGCCGACCACGAGGAGGCAGGCGTCCTCGCTCGCGTCCAGCAGGACCTGCGACGGGCGGCCCTGCTCCGCCCTGACCTCCACCTCCACCGGTGCGCCGCCCAGCTGCTTCTGGGTCTCCGCCAGGGAGGTGGTGACCGCGTCCAGGGTGACGTCGCGCAGCTGGGCGTCCACGTCGTGGACGCCCGAGGCGGTGGGCCACTCGATCCCCCGGTACCGGGCGGTGAAGTCGTACGCGCAGACGGCGCGCAGGCCGGTGCCGCGCAGCCGCGCCTCCTGGAGGGCGAAGCGTACGGCCGGCTCCGAGGCGGCGGAGCCGTCGGTGCCGACCACGACCGGTGCGGGAGGGGCGACGTGGGTCATGAGGGAGGCCTCCAAGCCGTGTCGTCGTGTCCTGCCGTCCCGGAAAGCGTCCGCTCCAGGCTGCCGCAGCCCGCCTTCCACCGCAATCGGATGCGCGGGCGGGTGAGCCGGTGCGGGCCCACCCGCCGTGTCGCGTCCGTCGTGCGCCGGCCGTCGTCAGCGGGTCGGGCGCGCGCCGTGGTAGCGCTGCGCGAGCCGGGCGAGGGCGACCGCCGCGAGCAGGAGCCCGAAGTCGCGCAGGGCGATGTCGTAGTGGCCGGGAACGGTGAGCAGGTTGACGATGATGCCGGCGAGCCAGCCGGCCACGAGCCAGCCCCCGAACCTCGGTGCGAGGGCGACGACGAGACCGGCGACGATCTCGACGACGCCGACGGCGTACATCGCGGCCTGGGCGCTGCCGGGAACGAGGTCGTCGATCCACGGGGCGAGGTAGACGGGCCAGTCCACGAGCAGGTTGGCGAACTTGTCCAGCCCGAACAGGATCGGCGCGACGGTGAACCCGACCCGCAGGACGACGAACGCCTGGTAGCCGGGGTCGGTGAGCGCTGCCCGCCGGGGAGCGGCGGACGTGGTGGTTGTGGTCGCGGACGACATGACGCCCTTCTTTCTATCGACAACTTTCACTATCGATAGAAGCGCGCCAGCTCTCTTTAGTCAATGGCCGTGGGTTTTACACTGGTGTTCGTGGACCACCCGGAAGAAGCACGGCCCCGCCCCGACGTCTCCGCCGTCGCCGCGCTCGACGAGCCGACGCGCAGGAGGCTCTACGACCACGTCTGCCGCCGGACGGACCCGGTCGGCCGGGACGACGCGGCGGCGGACCTGGGCCTGGCCCGGCAGACCGCGGCCTTCCATCTGGACCGCCTCGCCGAGGAAGGACTGCTCGACGTCGTCTACGAGCGCCGCAGCGGGCGCTCCGGCCCGGGTGCGGGACGGCCGGCCAAGCTCTACAAGCGCTCCTCCCGGCAGGTCAGCGTCAGCCTGCCCGAGCGGCACTACGAACTCGCCGGACGGCTCCTCGCCCAGGCCCTGGAGGAGTCCGAGGCCACCGGCGAGCCCGTACGCGCGGTGCTGCACCGCACCGCCGGCGAGGTCGGGGCGCGCATCGCCGACCAGGGCGACGGGGACGTGACCGAGTTGCTGGAGCGGTACGGGTTCGAGCCGCGGCACGACGGCGACGCCGTCGTGCTGGGCAACTGCCCGTTCCACGCGCTCGCGCGCGAGCACACCGAAACGGTGTGCGGCATGAACCTGCACCTGCTCCGCGGCCTCCTGCGAGGACTGGGCGAGGAGGACCTGCGCGCGCACCTGGCGCCCAGCCCCGGGCACTGCTGCGTCCGCCTCCAGCCGGCCTCCCCCGCGGCCACCTGACGGCGCGCTCGGGGATCACGGCATCCGCCGGCAGGGCATCGCGCGTGCCGTCAGTCGTCGGCCGCTCCCAGGCCGGTCAGGGCGCCCACCGGGTCGAGGTCCGGGGTGCCTCTCGGCCACCAGTCGTCGTGGCCCGGATCGGACTCGTACGCGTACCAGAGGCCGTCGTGGCCGAGGCGGAGCTGGAGGTGGCCGTGGGGATGGGTGAGGTGGTTGCGCCAGGGGCGGAAGGCCGGGAGGTCCGCGGCGAGCAGCAGGGGGCGGGCGCGGTCGAAGCGGCCGGCCGGCGGGTCCCAGGGCTCCTCCAGGACGGCCAGCCCTTCGAGGCCGCCCTGGCGCCAGGCGGCGACCGCGCGGGCCAGGTCGGCCGGGGTGCGCCCGGTGGCCGCGGCGAGTGAGGAGTAGAGGGCGCGGGTGGTGGCGGTGAGACCGGAGCCGGGGCGGGCGGCGGCGAGCCGTACCGCGTCCTGCCACAGCGTCAGTTCGGCCACCGGGTCCCGTCCCGTGGTGAGCAGCGCGTGCGCGCGGGCCGCCGCGTCGGTCGCCAACTGGTCCAGCGCGAACGGGTCCGGGCCGCCGGGCGCTCCCGGATACACCGGCGGCTGTTCCGGATGCGGTGGCGGGGGCGCCGGGGCGGGCAACAGCGGGAGGGTGCGCGGAGCGAGGGCGTCGCCGGCGCGCACACCCGGGAGCGGCGCGGGCTCCTGCTCCTGCGCGGCGCGCGCCGCGCGGGCCGCGTTCCGCCGTGACAGCGCGTCGAGCAGCTCCCGCTCGCCACGGCCCCGCAGCAGCAACAGCACGAAGGGGTCCTCGTCCAGCAGCCGTGCCGTCTGGTAGCAGAGTGCCGCCGCGTGCTTGCAGGGGTGCCCGAAGTCGGGGCAGCTGCAACGGGGTTCGAGCTCCCGAGGACCTGGCAGGAGACGCACGCCCCGGTCAGGTGCGGGTCCGGACCCGGCCAGCGTGTGGGGCAGTTCCTTGTCCAGCAACGCGGCGATGTGGCCCGGCTGTTCCGCCGCCGCGTCCAGGAAGCGGTCCCATTCGGCGTCGTCCAGCGTCCGCAGGCGCAGCTGCACCCGGTAGGGCCGGGGCCTGCTCCCGTGCACATACGCAAGCACCAGCCCCGGCGTGACGGTGATCGCGTCCACGTGCCCCTTGTCGGCGTACGCCCGCCCGCGCGCCAGCCGGGCCGCGTCCAACGCGCCCTCTTCCAGCGCCGCCACCCACGCGTTGCCCCACCAGCTCTCCGCGAAGGTCTCCCCGGCGGAGGCCCGCGGCGGGAACGGCCGGAAGGTGCGCCGCAGTTCGCCGTCCCGCGAGGGCGCGGCCATGGTCCGGGGGACACGCGGGGCGGCCTGCGAGACGCCCGTCCCGTCATCGGAGGCCCCCGTCTCCGCGTCGGTCGCTCCCGTGGCCGCCCCGTCCGTGACTCCCGCGGCTCCCACGGTCCGCGTGGCATCGCCGTCCGCAGCACCGTCGGCCGCCGAGGCGTCGGCTGCCGGAGCGTCGGCCGCCGGACCGGGCGTGGTCGTGGTCGTCTGTGCCGGCTCGCCCTCCGTGGCACCAGGTGGGTGACCCGGTCCCCAGGCCGACACGGCCGCCGCGCCCGTCGTCTCCTCGCCGCCCGCCTCCTGGTCGTCGGCGGGCATCTTGAAGGCGTCGGCGAGCAACTCCCGCACAGCGCGGGCGCGATCGGCGGCCACTCGGTCTCGGCGGGGGTCCCCGGGCATCCGGCCTCCCGAGGCGGCTCCCCGGTCCCACCCTGCCCGGTCCCGCTCGGGGACTCCGTCGCCGAGGCCACCCCGCGCCTCCCGCAGGCGACCGGACGGACCGACGGCCCGCCGTGAGCCCCGGCCCATCCCCCGCCCCGCCCGCTCGGCCGATGCCTCCTCGGCCGCCGGTCGGGCCCGCTCGGCAGCGTCCCGAGCGGCCCTCAGGGCCTCACGCGCGATGTCACCGGGACGAGCACCGGCCGCGCGCCGCTCACCCGCCTCACGCCCGCCACTCGCGTCACGCCGGTCACTCGCCTCTTCCCGAACACCCGACTCACGCCGGACACCCGTCCCCTGCCGGTCGCTCCTCTCGCGTCGGTCACTCGCCTCCTGACCCCCGCTCGTCTCCCGTCCCGCACCCCGCTCGCGCTGCGCCTTCTCCCCCCGCTGCGCCATCTCTTCCCGCTTCGCACTCTCCTCGCGGTCGTCACCCGTCCCCGTATCGCCCTCTTCGGCTCGCGCTCGCGCAGGTGTCCGCTCCCCCGCGTCCTCGCCAGGTTCCGCAAGTCGGCGTCCCGGGTCAGGAGTCGCCGCCCGGGATTCCGACGCCCTCCGCAGCGCTTCCCGGGCCGCGTCCGCCGGGCGCGGACCCCCGCCGACCCCGGCCGGCCGGGGGTCCGCCGCACCGACGCCGGTGCCGGGGCCGGCTCCCGGCAGCGCAGGCGTATCCGCGTCCGCGCCCGGATCCCGTGCTGCGCGCAGCGCGCGGCGGGCCGCGTCGGCGGGGCGGGTGCCCTCCGTGTCCTCCGGTGTCCCCTCAGCCCCGCTCACGACGACCTCCGCAACGACACCAGGTCGGTCAGCTCCCGGTCCGTCAGCTCCGTGAGGGCTGCCTCGCCCGAGCCGAGGATGGCGTCGGAGAGGGCGCGCTTGGATTCCAGCATCTCGGCGATGCGGTCCTCGATGGTGCCCTCGGTGATGAGGCGGTGGACCTGGACGGGCTGGGTCTGGCCGATGCGGTAGGCGCGGTCGGTGGCCTGCTCCTCCACGGCCGGGTTCCACCAGCGGTCGAAGTGGACGACATGGCCGGCGCGGGTGAGGTTCAGACCGGTGCCGGCGGCCTTGAGGGACAGGACCAGGACCGGGGTCGCTCCGCTCTGGAAGCGGTCCACCATGTGTTCGCGGTCCTTGACGGGCGTACCGCCGTGGAGCAGTTCGACCGGGACGGCGCGGGCGGCGAGGTGGGCCGTGATCAGCCGGGCCATGCCGACGTACTGGGTGAAGACCAGTGCCGAGCCGTCCTCGGCGAGCAGTGTGTCCAACAGCTCGTCCAGCAGGGCGAGTTTGCCGGAGCGGGCGGCGAGCCGGTCCACCGCGGCCGCGGCCGCCCCCTCCGTCAGGTGGCCCGTCCCGGGCTCCTCCTTCAGATAGAGCGCCGGGTGGTCGCAGATCTGCTTCAGCGCACCGAGGAGCTTCAGGACCAGGCCCCGGCGGGCGATGCCGTCCGCCGTCTCGATGGCGAGCATCGACTCGCGGACGACGGCCTCGTACAGGGCGGCCTGCTCACGGGTGAGGGGGACGGGGTGGTCCGTCTCGGTCTTGGGCGGGAGTTCGGGCACGATGCCCGGGTCCGACTTCTTGCGGCGCAGGAGGAAGGGCCGGACCAGACGGGCGAGACGGGTGACCGCCTCCTGGTCCTCGCCGTTCTCCACGGCGCGGGCGTGGCGGGCCCGGAAGGACTTGAGGGGGCCGAGGAGCCCCGGGGTCGTCCAGTCGAGCAGGGCCCAGAGTTCGGAGAGGTTGTTCTCGACCGGGGTGCCGGTGAGGGCGACGCGCGCGGGCGTCGGGATCGTGCGCAGCGCCTTCGCCGTCGCCGAGTAGGGGTTCTTGACGTGCTGGGCCTCGTCGGCGACGACCATGCCCCAGTGCTTCTCGGCCAGGTGCGGGGCGGCCGAGCGCATGGTGCCGTAGGTGGTGAGGACGAAGCCGCCGTCGAGGTCGTCGAGGGTGCGGTCGGTGCCGTGGAAGCGGCGGACGGGGACGCCGGGGGCGAAGCGGGTGATCTCCCGCTGCCAGTTGCCCAGCAGGGAGGCGGGGCAGACGACCAGGGTGGGTTCGGGGCGGGCCCGGCGCAGATGCAGGGCGATGACGGTGATCGTCTTGCCGAGGCCCATGTCGTCGGCGAGGCAGCCGCCGAGCCCGAGGGAGGTCATCAGGTCCAGCCAGGCCAGGCCCCGGAGTTGGTAGTCGCGGAGGGTGGCCGCGAGGCCGGGCGGCGGCTCGACCGGGGCGAGACCGGCCGTCAGGCGGTCACGGAGGGCCGCCAGTGCCCCGACCGGCACCGCCTCCACCGTCTCGCCGTCGACCTCGGCCTGGCCGGTGAGGGCCATGGACAGGGCGTCCACCGGGTCGAGGAGGCCCAGTTCGCGTTTGCGGGCCTTGCGGACGAGGGCCGGGTCGACGAGGACCCACTGGTCGCGGAGGCGGACGATCGGGCGGTGGGCCTCGGCGAGGGTGTCCATCTCGGCCTCGGTGAGCGGGTCCCCGCCGAGCGCCAACTGCCAGCGGAACCGCAGCAGTTCCTCGCTCTCGAAGAAGCCGGTGCCGTCGGTGGCGGAGCCGGGCGCGGGGCGCACCTCGGCGCGGGCGCTGAGATCGTGGGCGAGGTCCCGGGGCCAGTGCACCGCGACGCCGGCCGCGCCGAGCCGGGTCGCGGCGACGCCCAGCAGGTCCGACAGCTCGTCCTCAGAGAGGGCGAGGACATCGGGGACGTCCTGTTCGCCGAGGCGGTCCAGGGGCGGCCAGACTCGGGCCGCGCGGCGTACGGCGAGGGCGGCGTCCACGCGTGCGCGGGGCCCGAACGCCGCGTCCGCGTCGCCCGCCCAGAGCGCCGCCGCGTCGACGACGAGGGTGGGGTCGGCGAGGCTGTGCACCTGGACGACGGCCGCGCCCGCGCGCGGGGCCCGTTCGGCGTCGTCGAAGAGGTCGTACGCCGACAGGTCCAGGCGCAGGGAGATCCGGACGCCCGCGTCCATGCCCGCGGCGACCTCGGCCGCCCAGTCGCGCGCGTGGGGCAGCCGCTGTGCGGCGTGTGCCGCGAACGGTTTCCCGGAGACGTAGGGCGCCGCCGGGCCGCGGGGGAGCGTGTCGGCGACCGCGTCCAGGAAGGACCGCATCAGGGCCTCCGGCTCGGGCAGCCGGAGCGGTCCCCTGCCGGGCAGCGGCACGGCGTGGCCCTCGTACGGCAGGGCTGCGGCGACGGCCCTGAGGTGGGCGATGTCGTCCGGGTCCAGGGGTCCCGCCCGCCATGCGTCGTACCCCTCGGCGGTCAGTCCGGGCAGCAGCCGCCCCCGGGCGACCAGGCGCAGCGCGTGCAGCGCGGCCGCGCCCCAGCAGGCCGTGGCGGGGTGGGCGGCGGGGTCGCGGCGGGCGCGGGTGAGCAGGGGAAGGGCCTCGCCGACCGGCAGGCACAGGGCGGGGACGGTGCCCCTGCGGGCGCCGGCGCCGTGGGGTCGTACGACGGTGAGGTCCTCGGCGGCATCCGGTGGCGGCTCGGCGCCCGCCGGGTCCCAGAACGCGAACCGGCCGTGCCGGGGCAGCGGTGCGGGCAGGAAGACGGCGGCCAGCCGGACGGGGACGGACACGGGCGTGCGGGCGGTCGCGGGCGTGCGCGCCGTCGCGGGTGTGCGCGTGGCGGCGGCCGTGTCGGCCTCGGGAACAGCCATGTCCCGCATGTGTCCGGTCACCTCCCGCCCCTCGTCGGATGAGCCGTCTCCGGTCCGGCTCCGATCGGCCGCCTTCGACTCGATCAACTGTCTCCGACTCTACGGGCGGGGTCTGACATTGATGCTGATACTCAGGTTCCGGTGGTCGTGGCTCGGGGTCTGACTGACGCCCTGCTGGGCTGTCTTCCGGTTGTGCTGTCCGGCCG
>NZ_JABXWI010000030.1 GCF_014930365.1 Streptomyces caniscabiei
ACCATCTCCCGACTTGAACGAGGCCTCAGCCGAGACGACGACCTCGCTCACGCCTACCGCGACTGGATCCAGACCGCTTGACAGCAATAGGAGCTTCAACGCCGGTTCGACGCGGGATCCGGGCAGCGCGACCCTTGCCCCTATCCCTGTCCTTCGGCCTGCCCCTGCCCCTGCCCCTGCCCCTGCACGATCGTCTGGAGGGCCTGGGCCACGTCCGCCTCGGTGGCCTCCTTGGTGACGCCGAGGCCGCTGAGCACTCCCTCCCCGTTCTCGAACTCCAGGAGGGCGAGGAGGATGTGTTCGGTGCCGATGTAGTTGTGGCCGAGGCGGAGGGCCTCGCGGAAGGTGAGTTCGAGGACCTTCTTGGCGTCGGGGCCGTAGGGGATGAGCTCGGGCACCTCGGGAGCGGCCGGCGGCAGGACGGCGGTGGCGGCTTCCCGTACGGCCTCGGGGGAGAGGCCCTGGGCGACGAGTGCCTTCGCCGCGAGCCCCTCCGGTTCGGCGAGGAGCCCGAGGACGAGGTGGGCCGGGACCCCCTCGACGGCGCCGGCGGCCTTGCCCTCGTTGTGCGCGGCCGCGACCACGTTCCGGGCGCGGGGGGTGAAGCGGCTGAAGCCCTGGCTGGCGTCGAGGTCGTTCTCGGCCTTCGGCACGAACCGCTTCTGCGCGGCCTGGCGGGTGACGCCCATGCTCCGGCCGATGTCCGTCCAGGAGGCGCCCGACCGCCGGGCCTGGTCCACGAAGTGGCCGATCAGATGGTCGGCCACGTCGCCGAGGTGGTCCGCGGCGATGACCGCGTCCTGGAGCTGGTCGAGCGGTTCCGGGTGCACCTTCTTGATGGCATCGATGAGTTCGTCGAGACGGATGGAGGCGGTGGGCCGCGGATTCGTCGTCATGTGTCAACCTTAGGTTGACGGCCATGAGACGTCAACCCGAAGTTGACACCTCGCCTCACCTCGCCTCATCCCGCCTCACTCCGGCGCCGCCGCCAGCCGCACGGCCAGCCCCGCGAAGACGGTCCCGGTGAAGATGTTGAGCCCCCGAGCCACCCGTCGGCTGCGTCGCAGGACCTGGGTGAGGCGACCGGCGGCGAGTCCGATCGAGCCGTCCCAGAGGAAGCCCATGACGACGATGGTGCAGCCGAGCAGCAGCAGTTGGCCGGGGACGTGGCCGAGGGAAGGGTCGACGAACTGGGGCAGGAACGCGACGTTGAAGAGGATGACTTTGGGGTTGAGCAGGTTGGTGACGGCGCCCTGCCAGGAGGCCCGCCGCAGTCCGGCGCCCGCACGGCCGTACGCCGACGGGTCGGATTCCGTGCCGTCGCCGTCGCCGTCGCTGTCTCCGGGGGCGGAGCGGTCGCGGAACGCCTTCACCGCGAGGTACAGCAGGTAGGCGGCGCCCAGCCACCGCAGGACGTGGTAGAGGGCCGGCAGCGTCTCGAACAGGGCGGAGAGTCCCAACGCCGCGGCCACGGTGTGCACCAGCATGGCGCCGGCCACGCCCGCCGCGGCCATCACTCCGACCGCCGGTCCGCCCCGCGACCCGACAGCCACGATGAACATCATGTCGGGCCCGGGAGTCACGCAGAGCGCGAACGCCGCCACCAGAAACGCCAGATAGAGAGATCCATCAACCATGGCTCCACCTTCGCCAGTTGATCTGCACCGGGTCGACGGATTTCCACCACCCGAGACACCCACCTCCCACCTCCCACCACCCGGCCCACCCTCACCCCCACCCCGCCCCGTCAGGGGCGCGGGGAACCGCGCGAGAAGCCCCACCGGCCCGCACACGCCCCCCGACCGCACCCCCCACCCCCTCAGGCGCCCGACCCCCGACCTCCGACCCCGCCCCCCTACCTCCCCCCTCCTGCCCCAGCCCCCACCCCCACCCCGGCCACCGCCACCACTCCACCCACCGCGACACACGCCCCCACGCACGCCCCGAGCACCTCCCACGGCACCGTCACCCCCACCGGCGCCGACAACACCCCCAACGCCCCCGCCACCCCCGCGAGATTCACCGCGGTGACCGCGATCCCCAGCAACACGCCCGCCGCCACCGCGACCAGCGCCTCACCCACCACGACCACCCGCACCTGCCCCCGCGTCGCCCCGGCCAGCCGCAGGGACCGCAGCTCCGCACCCCGCGCCGACGTGGCCATCAACAGCGTCCCGGCCAGCGAGATCCCCGCGTACACGAGGGCGATCCCCAGCACCACGAGGAACCCGAGCCGGGTGTGCGCCTTGGTGCCGGGCCGGTTCGCCGCGAGCCACTCCCCGGTCGTCCGCACCGTCCAGCCGGCCCGCTCCGACCGCGCCCCTTCGAGCGCCGCCGCCACCCCCGCCCGCTCCACCCCGCTCCCGCGCGGAGCGACCCGCACGTCGACCCGGTCCACCACGGCCCCGCCCGCGTTCGCGGCCGTGACGTACGCCCCGTTGTCCCCGGTCCCCTCCGCGAGCACCGCCGCGATCCGCAGCCGTACCGGCCGCCCGTCCCCGAGCCACACCCGCACGCTCTGCCCGACCTCGTGCCGCTCCCACTCCTCGTTCACGACGATGGACCGGTCGTCGAGATCCCGTACGTCCCCGGCGACCACCGGCAACCGCGACACCTCCGCGAGGCCCGCCGGGTCCGTCACCGCCCGCGCCTCGGACCGCACCAGCGCGGTCCCCTCCTCCACGACGTACACGGCGGTGGCGGCGGACCCGACCACCGTCGCCGCGCCCCCGACGGCACCCCGCACCGCCTCCTCGCGCAGCCCCGCGCCGTCCTCGGCGGTGACGACGAAGTCCGCCCCGGTCCGCGCCGCCGCCTCCGCGCCCTTCGCCCCGGCCACGGTCCCGGCCGACCCCAGCAGCGACCCGGCCAGCGCGACGGTCACCAGCACCGGCGCGGCGACGGCCGCGGTGCGGCGTACGGACGTGGCCGCGTTCTCCCGGATCAGCAGCCCGGCGGCCCCGGGCAGCGCCGCGCCCACCAGCCGTACGACCGGCCGCACGAAGAGCGGCGCCAGCGCGGCCACCGCCGTGATCAGCAGCATCGGCTGGGTGGTGTACGTCTTCCGCTTCAGCAGCTCGGCGGGGTCCGTCCCCAGCTTCCAGGCCAGCAACCCCACTCCGCCCACCAGCAGCAGCGAACCGATCACCCGGCGGGACAGCGGCAGCACCCCCGTGTCCACGGACGCCTCGCGCAACGCCTCGACGGGCCCGATCCGCCCGGCCCGCCGCGCCGCCACCCACGCCCCCGCGACGGCCACCGCCACACCCGTCCAGAAGGCCACGTGACACGGCCACACCACCGCGTCCGGCACCGCGAACCAGGTCGGCGCGACCCCGCCGTCCACCAACTCCCGTACCAGCAGCGGCGCTCCCCACGCGCCCAGCGCACACCCGGCGCCCGACGCCACGAGCCCCACCGCCAGGGCCTCGCCGAGCAGCATCCGCCGCACCTGACCCGGGGTCGCGCCGGCCATCCGCAGCAGCCCGAACTCCCGCCTGCGCAGCGCCACCACGAACGCGAACGTGGACGCCGTCACGAACACCGACACGAACGTGGCGACCCCGCCGGCCGTCCCCAGCAGCGAGTTGACGGCGACCAGCGCCTCCGCGTCCCGCTCGTACGACGGATCCACCTGCCGCCGGGCGTCACCGGTCAGCACCCGCGCCCGCTCCCCGACCACCGCCCGCACCTCGGCCGCGGACGCGTCCACCCCGACCGCGTCCACGTCGGCCGCGTCCACCCCGGCCGCCCCCGCACCGCCGCCCGTGCCCGTCGTCACCGGCCCCAGCTTCCGCAGCTCCGCCAGCAACTCTCTGTCCACAGGGTGTGGACGGGCCAGCCGCTGCGAGACCCGGGCCGTACCCGGCCCCCGCCGCACCTCCACCGTGAGCCGGTCCAGGCCCGCCACCACGACGGGGGAGGAGCCGAAACGCTCCGGCGCACGCGCGGGCGGATCGAGCGACGCCGCGAGCCCCAGACCCATGGCGGTCATCACCCCGACCCCCACCATCACGGCGACGAAGGACCCGAGCAACGCGGCCCACCGCGTACGCAACGACGACAGCGTCAGCACGTCACACCTCCGTCGGCGCCGACGGAGGCGCCGTCGCCTGCCGCGCCGTCGCCCGCCGCCCGCTCCAGCCCCGCCATACGCGCCGCCACCGCCTCGACCGACGGCCGGACCAGCTCCCCGCTCACCCGGCCGTCGACCAGGAACACCACCCGGTCCGCGTACGAGGCGGCCACCGGATCATGGGTCACCATCACCGTGGTCTGCCCCTCCCGGTCCACCAACTCCCGCAACAGCCGCAGCACTTCACGGCTGGTCGTGGTGTCCAGCGCCCCGGTGGGCTCGTCGCCGAAGAGCACGGCGGGGCGGGTGATCAACGCCCGGGCCAGGGCGACCCGCTGCTGCTGGCCGCCGGACAGCTGCGTGGGCCGGTGCCCGGCCCGCTCGGCCAGCCCCACCCGGCCCAGGGCCTCGCGCACCGCACCCCGCGAGGGGCGCCGCCCGGCGAGCCGCAGCGGCAGGGCGACGTTCTGCGCGGCGGTCAGGGAGGGGAGGAGGTTGAAGGCCTGGAAGACGAAGCCGATCCGCTCCCGGCGCAGCAGCGTCAGCCGCCGCTCGCTCAGCCCGGCCAGCTCCACACCGTCGACCCGCACGGTCCCGCCCGACGGCCGGTCGAGCCCCGCCGCACACTGCAACAGCGTCGACTTCCCCGACCCCGAGGGCCCCATCACCGCCGTGAAGGTCCCGACCCCGAAGTCCAGGTCCACCCCGTCGAGCGCGGCGACCGCCCCGTACGCCCGGCGCAGCCCCCGTACCCGTACGGCGACACCCGCCGTCTCCCCGTCCCCCGCCGACACCCTGCCCGCCTCCGAGGAGGCCCTGTCTCTCTCTACCGTGGTCATGCCCCAAGCGAACCGTCCCCGCCCGGCCCGCACACGACGTCTGAGGGGCGTCCTGGGGGTAGGGCCAGCACTACCCTTCCGCGCGGTCCACCGCGCCTTCGGGAAGCGCAACCCCGCCCCGCAACCCCGCCCCGGAACCCCCACCCCACGCCCATGACACGATCGAACACGTGAGTACGACCAGCACGGTGGACCGCGCCTTCGAGGCGGCGCTCTACGCCGACACCGACGCCGCCCTCGACACCGGCGCCTCCCTGCTCGCCGCCGACCCGGCGGCCGACGCCGAACTCGCCCGGCGCGGACGGGAGTTCGTCGCCGGGGCCTGGCGACGGGGCTGGCAGCCCGCCGACGTCGTCCGGTACGCGCGACGCGAGCTGGCGGACGAGCACGTACGGCTGCTCGCACGGCTCGTCGTCGCCGAGCACGAGGAGACACGCGCGGGCGCCCGCCCCCAGCCGCCCGGTCCCCGCTGGTCCGCCCAGCTCGACGAGATCGCGGAACTCGCCGCCCACCCCACCCGCGCGGACCGCTTCTCGCACGCCACCGTGTCCCTGGAGCTGTACCGCCTCCTCCTGCGCCTGCCCACCCTCGACCCCCTGGACCGCCCGCGGGAGGCCGGCGCCGGCAAGAACTCGCCCCACCCCGAGTCCCGCATGCTCAGCCGGATCCGCGCGCTGCTCGCCAAGGCGGAGGCGACCGGATTCCCGGAGGAGGCGGAGGCGCTCAGCGCGAAGGCGCAGGAGCTGATGGCGCGGCACAGCATCGACGAGGCGCTGCTCGCGGCCCGCGCGCACAGCAAGGACGCGCCCGGCGCGTGCCGGATCGGCGTCGACCCGCCGTACGAGACGGCCAAGGCGGTCCTCCTCGACGCGGTCGCCCGGGCCAACCGCTGCGAGGCCGTGTGGAACGAGGCCCTCGGGTTCTCCACGGTGGTCGGGTTCGAGGCCGACCTGGAGGTGGTCGAGCTGCTGCACACCTCGCTCCTCGTGCAGGCCACCACCGCCATGACCAAGGCGGAGGCGGCCCAACGCAAGGGCGGCCGCAAGCGGACCAAGACCTTCCGGCAGTCCTTCCTGGCCGCCTACGCCCACCGCATCGGCGACCGGCTGGCGGCGGTCGCCGAGGCCCAGGTCGCCGAGGCGCGGGCCGCCGCGGCGGAGGCCGGGGGCGCGGACGGGGCGGGTGCCCCGGAACAGGACCTGCTGCCCGTCCTCGCCGCCCGTGACGTCGCCGTCCACGACGAGTTCAGCCGGATGTTCCCGGACACGGTCACCACCCGCGTCCGGGGCGTCAGCGACCTCGCCGGCTGGCGACAGGGCGCCGAAGCGGCGGACCGCGCCCAGGTCAGGGCACGCCCCCGGCTCCCCTCATGACGAGAAGACCACCCCGGCCCCGGCGGCTCGGTCGCCGCCCACCGGCTCAGTCGCCCACCGGCAGGAACGGCCCCACCGTCGCCTCCAACGTGCTCTCGGACTTCACCGCGACCTCGGGGTCCGGCCACTTGAAGCTGCTGACCTTGCTGTCCCCGGGCAGGGTCAGCTTCAGCTGGTCCACGGCGGCACTCTTCTCCGCGTCACCGGCGACCCCGCGCACGTAGAAGACGGAGAAGCTCATCGACTGACCGCCCTGGAGCGTCACCTCGGTCTCCTCGGACGCGCCCTCCTGCGGCTGGAGCGCCCAGGACTTGTCACCGGCGACGAGGTCGACCCCGGCGAGCCCCTTCAGCGTGCAGGCGGCGTCGCCCTTGTTGGTGACGGTGACCGGGACGGCCCCCTCGTCCCCGGCGGCCGGGGCCGCGCTGCTGGGACCGACCTCGAAGCCGACCCGCGCGGCCGTGCACGCGCCCTTCCGCGCGCTCTCGGTGGTGGCGGCCCCGGTCTTGCCGTCGTTCCCGCCGTCACCTCCATCACCCCCGTCACTCCCGCTACAGGCGGTCAGCGTGAGGGCCGCGAGAAGGGCGGCGGCGATGGCGGTCGGAGCGGTGCGCATGGGGGTTCCCGGTGGAGTTCGTGGCTGTCACAGCACAGCCGGTGGCGGTGTGAACGTGCGGACGGGCCACGGAACCCGGAGGTTCCGTGGCCCGTCCGACACATGATCTCCGACCCGAGGGCCGCGCGAGGCACAATTCCACCGGCCCACGGCCGGATGACCCCCGCCCCCCGCTACCCGAAGCCCTCGCTGCCCGAAGCCCTCGCTGCCCGAAGTCCCCGCTGCCCGAAGGGACAGGTCTACGACCCCGCGCTCGCCGTGGGCAGATCCGTCGGCAGCCCGGACGGCATCGACCCGTCCGCCTTCCGGAACGTCTCCTCGCCGACGCCGCCCTCCCAGGTGATCGTGAGGGACTTGGCGGCGACCTTGTCCACCATGCCCTCGGTGCGGTCGTCGCTGCCGTCCTGGCACTTGAGGCTGATCATCTGCATGTTCGCCGCGTCGGAGACCTTGCCGCTGCACACCGAGGTGCCGACGAACAGGGCGGCCTCGTCGCCGTTGACGAACAGGGCGACCGGCTTGCCGCCGGTCGTGGCCAGCCAGTTGCCCTGAAGTTCGGTCTCGGCGCCGGAGGAGTCCCCCGAGCCGCCGCTGTCCGACCCCTTCGTCGCCGAGGGGGCGGCCGACGACTCCTTGTCCGCGGAGTCCCCGTCACCGCCGCCGCTGCACGCCGTCAGCACGAGCGCGGCCGCGAGCCCGACCACCCCGGCCACGACACGCGGCCCCCGACGGCCGGAGAAGGCCCCGGAACCCCGGGAAACCCCGGCAGCCCCGCTCACCGGCTCTGTCGCCGTCGCCCCCATCGCCGTGGTCGCCCCGCTCGCCCTAGTCATCACTGGAGTTCTCCCGAGAGTGTGGCCGGATCCGGTCGCCGCGGCGACAGCGGCAAGCTACCAGCAGCGCCTCGGCGACAACCGGCCGGGAACTGTGAGAACCCCGAGGACGACAGAACACCCCGGCACACACACGGAGACCTTCCCCGGCACCCGCACCGAGACCCACCCCGGCGCGGACACAGAGAGCCGCCCTTGCGCCCGCGCCGAGACCTCCCCCCGGCGCGCACACCGAGACCTGCCCCGCCACCCGCACCGAGACCCACCCCCGGCGCCCGCGCCCCGGCACCCGTCCCCAGCGCCCGCGCCCCCGCTCCCGGCCCGGCGCCCGCCCCCCGTCGCGCCCGCCCGCCCCGGCACCCGCCCCGCCCGCCCCCGACACCCGCGCCCTACCAGGACGACTTGCGCACCCCCGGCAGATACCCCGCGTGCGCCTGCTCCCGCAGACTCACCCGGGACAGCCCGAACGTCCGGAAGTACCCCCGGGGCCGCCCGTCCACCTGGTCCCGGTTGCGGACGCGGGTGGCGCTGGCGTCGCGCGGCTGGGCGCGCAGCTCCCGCTCGGCGGCGGCACGCTCCGCCTCCGTGGAGGACGGCCGCCGCAGGATCTCCTTCAGCTCGGCCCGCCGCTCGGCGTACCGCGCGACGATCTCCCGGCGCTTCTCGTTCTTCGCGATCTTGCTCTGCTTCGCCATCAGACCCGCACCCCCCGCGCACGGATCCGGGCGACCGCGGCCTCGACGCCGATGACGTCCACGGTCTTGATCCCCTTCGCGCTCAGCCGGAGCCGCACATGGCGGTTCTCGCTGGGCAGCCAGTACCGCTTCGACTGGATGTTGGGGTCGAAGCGGCGGGACGTACGCCGGTGGGAGTGCGAGATGCGGTTGCCGAAGCCGGGCTGGGCGCCGGTCAGCATGCAGTGGGCGGACAAGGTGATGCACCTCTCTCGATCAGGTGATGCAAATGGAATTCATTTTCAGTAAGGTACCACCATGGCACGCAACGAACTCCGCCCGGTCATCAAACTCCGGTCCACGGCCGGCACCGGCTACACCTACGTCACCCGCAAGAACCGCCGGAACGACCCGGACCGGCTGACGCTGCGCAAGTTCGACCCGATGGCGGGCCGTCACGTCGACTTCCGAGAGGAGCGCTGAGGCGCCGATGAAGAAGGACATCCACCCGTCGTACGGGCCCGTGGTCTTCCGGGACCGTGCCGCGAACCACACCTTCCTCACCCGCTCGACGATGACGAGCGAGAAGACGATCGAGTGGGAGGACGGCAACACCTACCCGGTGGTCGACGTCGAGATCTCGAACGTCAGCCACCCCTTCTACACGGGCACCGCGCGCGTGCTGGACACGGCCGGCCGCGTGGAGAAGTTCGAGAAGCGGTACGGCGCCAAGAACTCCGGGGCGGCCGGAGCGACCGGGAAGAAGCGGGGCTGACCGACGTGACCCAGCTGTCTGTCGCGATCGTCGGCGGTCTGCACGCCGACGCCCGGCGGGCCGCCGTCGAGGCGCTGCTCGCCGGGGTCCCGGGCAGCGTCGCGCTGCACCACGACCTCTCCACCGCCACCGACGGTCCGGACGCCAGGGTCGTCCGGACCGTCCGGGACGCGGCGGGCCTCATCTCCACCGGTGAGACCCCGCTCGTCAACGACTGCGCCTGCTGCGCGCTGCGCGAGGACCTCGTCCCCGAACTGGAGCGCTTCGCCGACGCGGGCCTCACCCGCCTCGCGATCGTCGAACTGTGGGACTCGGTCGAGCCCAAGGCCATGGCCGAGGTGGTCGCGGCCAGCGGCCTCCGCCTCACCTCGGTGATCACGGCCGTCGACCCCGCCCTCCTGCTGCCCTACCTCGGCAACGGCGACGACCTCGCCGACGGGGGCCTCGCCGCCGCCACCACCGACCAGCGCACGGTCGCCGACACCTTCGCCCGCCAGCTGGAGTACGCCCCGATCCTGGCCGTACTCGACTCGGCGGACGCGGACGACGAGGACAGAGCCCTCCTGGCCCAACTGCACCCGACAGCGCAGAGGGTGCCCATCGGCGACCGAGGCAGGGCGCCCGAGGTGGCCGCAGGCCCCGAAAGGGGCGCGGGGAACTGCGCGACCAGCCACGACGCACCCGCACCCGGCGACGTGCGCCAACCCCTACGGCGCTCCCCGGCCCTGCTCGCCGCAGCGTTCGCCGGCTTCGACGTGGACGCCGCCGCAGCCGCCCAGCACCCCGCGAGCGCCCTCCTCCCCACCGACGCCGACGAACACGGCGTCACCACCCTCGTCTGGCACCGCCACCGCCCCTTCCACCCGGAACGCCTCTACGAGGCACTCGAAGACCTCTGCTGCGCGGCGGCCCGCAGCCGAGGCCGCTTCTGGCTGGCCGAGCGCCCCGACACCCTGCTCCACTGGGACGCGGCCGGCGGTGCCCTCTGCGTGGAGTCGGTCGGCCCCTGGCTCGCCTCGCTGCCGGACGCCGCCTGGGACATGGTGCCCCCGGTCCGCCGGGCCGCCGCCGCCCTCGACTGGCACCCGGAGCACGGCGACCGCTGCCAGCACCTCGTCTTCACCTCCCCGGGCCTGGACCGCGACGGACTCGAACAGCTGCTGGAGTCCTGCCTGCTCACCGACGCCGAGTACGCCGCGGGCCGCGACGCCTGGGAACGGCTGCCGCGCCCCTTCGACACCTTCCTGGAGGTCTGAACCGCCATGCCCCGCAAGCCGGAGCGCAAGCCCGCCAAGTCCCGCCCCAACCCGCTGGACCAGGCGAAGATCACGTACATCGACTACAAGGACACGGACCTCCTGCGCCGCTTCATCTCCGACCGGGGCAAGATCCGCAGCCGCCGCGTGACCCGAGTCACCGCACAGCAGCAGCGCCGGCTCGCGCGGGCCATCAAGAACGCCCGCGAGATGGCCCTCCTGCCGTACGCCACCCGCTGAAGCGCATAGCCCGAAGCGACCACCTGAAGCGAACAGTCAGAAGCGACCGCCTGAAGCGACCGCCTGAAGCGAACCGTCAGAAGCGAATCGCCAGTGGCGAACCGCCTGACGAGAACCACCCCCCACCCGGCCCCGGGGAGGCTCCACGACCTCCCCGGGGCCGTCCTTTTTCCGCCATTCCGCGGAAGTCGCTCGCTCCGCCCTGAACCGCCCGGATCCCCACCCCGTACGGAGATATGTGGGCCCGGATGGAACAGGATCGCCACGTCTTACGTCTCTCTGGTGCCGTAACCGTGGGGACACCCCGCGTGCACGTGCATCCGCTCATGCATCGGCACGTGAACAAAGCTATGATCCGGGGCAGTTGACCACCGCATCACTGGCAACGCAGACACCACCTGCAACACCGGCCACACCAGAGCCAACGCGCATCCAGCGCACTACTGCACCACCCCGGGGAGCGACCTGTGGACCACGACGTGTACGGCGTGGATGACGTGTACAACGGCATGGCCGCGACGGAGCTGACCGAGCTCCACGCGGTGGCCTGGCAGAAGAGCCGGCACAGCAACTCGCAGGGCAACTGCGTGGAGTTCGCCCGGCTGCCCGGCGGTGAGGTGGCGGTACGCAACTCGCGCTTCCCCGACGGCCCGGCGCTCGTCTACACCCGCGCCGAGATCGAGGCGATGCTCCTGGGCGTCAAGGACGGGGAGTTCGACCACCTGGTCGGATGAGGCCCGCCGTCGGCGGGCGACCGGCGGGATGCCACGGTGTGACACGCGTAGAACCGCGGCGCCGAAAAGCGCCGCGGTTCACCTGCGGGCGGAAGACGGGTGGCCCGGCGCCGGCTCCACCTGGAACAGCGCCCACACCACCTTGCCGCTGAGCGCGCCGCCCAGCGGGTGCCAGCCCCAGCTGTCCGCGAACGAGTCGACCAGGAACAGCCCCCGGCCCGACTCCGCGGAGAAGTCCTCGGAGTCGCCCGCGACCGGGCTGTCGTGACTGGGGTCGCGCACCGCGCACACCAGCCGCTCGGTCCAGCGCATCAAGTGCAGCCGCACGGGCGGGTCCTGGGCGAGACACCCTCCGTTGCCGGTGGGCAGACCGTGCCGCAGGGCGTTGGTGACGAGTTCCGAGACCACCAGGCAGACATCGTCGAAGCGTTCGCCGAGCCGCCACTGGTCGAGCGTGCCCCGGGTGAACTGCCGTGCCTCGCGCACCGCTTCGTAGCGGGGCGGCAGCGCGCAGGACGCGGCGTCGGACACGGTCGCGGGATCAAGTGGCGGAAGTCCCTGCCGTAAGGGTTCGAGCATGGTCGATCCATTCGTCCCCATGCGAGGCACTCCCGGGTGTCTGCGGTCGTTGCGATGCAGCGGTGGCGCGGGACCATGGTTTCTGATGCGTACAGCAGATGCAAGGGCAGATGCACGTGCACGCGCCCGAATTGGACCTTCACATACCGCTTGCTGAACATTTCTTCTGCCCCCTCGATCGCTCCCGACGGGTTCCGGCTGACGGTTTCCAGGCGACTTTCTGGCGATCTCCTGTGTCCGCGGGGTGTTCTTCGTGTCGCGTCTCGGCCACACTCCCTTCTCTCCTCCTCCGTCTCATCCGTCTCAGCAGTTGAAGACTTTCCATTTCTGTAACCGGGCGAGTGCGGATCGGAGTGGTTTAGTGGCAGACTGCGGCCCTTGAAGAAGTTGGGGAGGCTGGACGAACGTGGGCGCCGGTGAATCGAGCGGGTCGGTGGTGAGGCGGATGCTGCTGGGCTCGCATCTCAGGCGGCTGCGCGAGTCGCAGGGGATCACCCGGGAGAAGGCCGGGTACTCGATCCGCTCCTCCGAGTCGAAGATCAGCCGGATGGAACTCGGCCGGGTCAGCTTCAAGACCCGTGACGTGGAGGACCTGTTGACCCTCTACGGCGTCACCGACGAGACCGAGCGCACCTCGCTGCTCTCCCTGGCGAAGGAAGCCAACGTCGCCGGCTGGTGGCACAGTTACTCGGACGTCCTGCCCAGCTGGTTCCCCACCTACGTCGGCCTCGAAGCGGCGGCCCACCTCATCCGCAGCTACGAAGTCCAGTTCGTGCACGGGCTGTTGCAGACCGAGGCGTACGCCCACGCGGTCGTCGCCCGGGGCATGCGGGGCGCGAGCGAGGCGGAGATCGACAAGCGGGTCGCCCTGCGCATGGAGCGCCAGAAGTACCTGGTGGCCGAGAGCGCCCCGGAGTTCCACTGCGTCCTCGACGAGGCCGCGCTGCGCCGGCCGTACGGCGACCGGGACGTGATGCGGGGGCAGCTCCAGCATCTGATCGAGATCTCGGAGCGCCCGAACGTCACGGTCCAGGTCATGCCGTTCAGCTTCGGCGGCCACTCCGGCGAGAGCGGCGCCTTCACCCTGCTGAGCTTCCCCGAGTCCGACCTCACCGACGTCGTCTATCTCGAACAGCTCACCAGCGCCCTCTACCTGGACAAGGCCGAGGACATCGCCCACTACGAGCGGGCGATCAAGCGGCTCCATGACGACAGCCCGTCCCCGGCCGAGAGCAGGGACCTGCTGCGGGGCCTGCTCCAGCTCTCCTGAGCGCCCCGCGAGTCTTCACAGAGTCTCCCGAGTAGCTCTCCAACTCCCTTTACTCACAAGTACGATGACGAGTGATCAATCTTGATCGATGCCGACTGATTGAGGATCACATGTCGTCCTACTTCACCGACCTGGCCCAGCAGTACATCGGCGGCGAGTGGCGCCCGGGCTCCGGCTCCTGGGACATCATCGACTTCAACCCGTACGACGACGCGAAGCTCGCGTCGATCACCATCGCCACGGTCGACGAAGTGGACGAGGCCTACCGGGCCGCCCAGACCGCGCAGAAGGAATGGGCCCAGGTCAACGCCTATGCGCGTCGCGCGGTCTTCGAGAAGGCCCTGAAGGTCATCGAGGAGCGCGAGCAGGAGATCACCGAGGTGATCATCGCCGAGCTCGGCGGTACGCATCTCAAGGCCGGGTTCGAACTGCACCTCGCCAAGGAGTTCCTGCGCGAATCGATTCAGCTCGCGCTGCGCCCCGAGGGCCGGATCCTCCCGTCGCCGATCGACGGCAAGGAGAACCGCCTCTACCGTGTACCCGTCGGCGTCGTGGGCGTCATCAGCCCCTTCAACTTCCCCTTCCTGCTCTCCCTGAAGTCGGTCGCCCCCGCGCTCGCCCTCGGCAACGGCGTGGTGCTGAAGCCGCACCAGAACACCCCCATCGCCGGTGGCACCCTGGTCGCGAAGATCTTCGAGGAGGCCGGCCTGCCCGGCGGGCTGCTCAACGTCGTCGTCACCGACATCGCCGAGATAGGCGACGCCTTCATCGAGCACCCGATCCCCAAGCTGATCTCCTTCACCGGCTCCGACAAGGTCGGCCGCCACGTCGCCACCGTCGCCGCCCAGAACTTCAAGCGCACCGTCCTCGAACTGGGCGGCAACAGCGCCCTGGTGGTCCTGGACGACGCGGACATCGACTACGCGGTCGACGCGGCCGTCTTCTCGCGCTACGTCCACCAGGGCCAGGTCTGCATGGCCGCCAACCGCGTCCTGGTCGACCGCTCGGTGCGGGACGAGTTCACCGAGAAGTTCGTGGCCAAGGTGAAGTCCCTGAAGGTCGGCGACCCGACCGACCCGAGCACGGTCATCGGCCCGGTGATCAACTCCTCGCAGGCTGACTCGCTGAAGTCCGTCGTCGAGCAGGCCCTCGCCGAGGGCGCCACCGCGCTCGTCCACGGCTCCACGACCGCCAACCTGGTCGAGCCGTCCGTCCTCACCGACCTCCCCGCCGGCTCCGCCCTCCTCCAGCAGGAGGTCTTCGGCCCGGTCGTCTTCCTCGTCCCCTTCGACGGGGAGGAGGAGGCCGTCCGCATCGTCAACGACACCCCCTACGGCCTCAGCGGCGCCGTCCACACCGGCGACATCGAGCGGGGTGTCGCGTTCGCCAAGCAGATCGACACCGGCATGTTCCACGTCAACGACGGCACCGTCCACGACGAGCCGCTCGTCCCCTTCGGCGGCGAGAAGCACTCCGGCATCGGCCGCCTCAACGGCGAGACCACGGTGGACGCGTTCACCACCCAGAAGTGGATCTCGGTCCAGCACAAGCGGAGCTTCTTCCCCTTCTGAGGACGACCGCTTCCGGGGCCGAGGATCACGCCCGGGCAGACATGCACCCGCCCGTACCGGAGGTGCATGTCTGCGAGCGGCGTCCGGTGGGCCGGGGGTCCGGGGCGCCGGGGCGTGAGCCGGGGCGGCGCCCCCTGGTTCTACGCTGGGCCCATGTCAGCGATCCGTCTTCTCGTGCTCGGCGCCGTGCGCCAGCACGGGCGGGCCCACGGCTACCAGGTGCGCAACGACCTGGAGTTCTGGGGCGCGCACGAGTGGTCCAACGCCAAGCCCGGCTCGATCTACCACGCCCTGAAGCAGATGGCGAAGCAGGGACTGCTGGTCGAGCACGAGATCGCCCCCTCCACGGCCGGCGGGCCGCCCCGCACCGAGTACACGATCACGGACGCCGGCACCGAGGAGTTCCTCGCGCTGCTGCGGGAGTCCCTCGCCACCTACCACCAGAAGCCGGACATGCTCTCGGCCGGCCTCGGCTTCATGGTCGACCTCGGCCGCGCGGAGGTGCTCGCCCTCCTGGAGGAGCGGGTGAAGGCCATCGGCGCCTGGCGCGAGGGCATCACCGAGTACTACGCCCCCGAGAAGGGCCCGGCCCAGTTCGGGCACATCGGCGAGATCATGAACTTCTGGCTCCACTCCTCCGACAGCGGCGCCGAGTGGACCCGCGGCCTCATCGACCGCATCCGCGGCGGCGCCTACACCTTCGCGGGGGAGGGTGAGCCGTTCGTCGGCGTCCTCGCGGAGGGCCAGGACAACCCGTACGCGACCGGTGAGCGGCACCCGGGGGACGACCGCTAATCAAGTTTGACCACCAGCCTTCGAGGGTTTATCTTCATCCGTGTAGTCAAGTTTGACTACCGTGGCGGAGGTGAGCGGTGGAGCGAACGGCGACCGAGAGGAAGGCCCCGATGGCGGACGCGGCGATCACGGTCGAAGGGGTGCGCAAGGTCTACGGCGGCGGGAGGAGCGGGAAGAGCGGCAGGGACGGCAAGGTCGCCCTCGACGGACTGGATCTCCGCGTGGCGCGCGGCACCGTGCACGGGATCCTCGGTCCCAACGGCGCGGGCAAGACGACCCTGGTCAGGATCCTGACCACCCTGCTGCGGCCGGACGCGGGCCGGGTCGAGGTCGCGGGGCACGACGTGGTGGCGCGCGCACGCGAGGTGCGCTTCCGCATCGGCCTCCTCGGCCAGCACGCGGCACTCGACGAGGAGCTCGGCGGTCGGCAGAACCTGGAGATGTTCGGCCGTCTCCACCACCTGGGCGCCCGCCACGCGCGCGTGCGGGCCGGCGAACTCCTGGAGCGGTTCGGCCTCGGCGACACCGGCCGCAAGGCCGTCAAGCAGTACAGCGGCGGTATGCGCCGCCGCCTCGACCTCGCCGCGTCCCTCATCACCGAACCGGAGGTGCTCTTCCTGGACGAGCCGACGACCGGCCTCGACCCGCGCGGCCGCACCGAGGTCTGGGACTCCGTCCGCTCCCTGGTCGGCGGCGGTACGACGGTCCTGCTCACCACCCAGTACCTGGAGGAGGCCGACCAGCTCGCCGACCGGATCTCCGTGGTCGACGGCGGCCGGGTCGTCGCCGACGGCACGGCGGACGAGCTCAAGCGCCTGACCGGCGGCGACCGCATCGACCTCGTCCTGCGTGACGCCGGGCAACTGGGCGCCGCCAAGGCCCTGTTGCCGGTCCCCGAGGGTGACATCACGGTCGACACCGACCGCCGCCGCCTCAGCGCCCCGGTCAGCGACCGCATGACGGCCCTCACCGCGGTCGTCCGCGCCCTCGCCGACGCCGGCATCGAGGCCGAGGACATCGCCCTGCGCCGCCCGACCCTGGACGAGGTGTTCCTGCACCTCACCGGGGACGACCGTACGAAGGAGGCCGTACGAGCATGACCACGACGACACCGACGACCGCGCACACGGCTGTGGGCGCGCACGCCCTGACCGACTCCTGGACCATGACCCGCCGCGAACTCGCCCACTGGGCACGGCAACCGGTGCAGCTGCTCGTCGGGCTGGTCTTCCCCGTGATGCTGCTGCTGATGTTCGGCTATCTGATCGGCGGCGGCCGCGGGGTGACCGGCAGCTACCTCGACTACCTGGTCCCCGGCATGCTCGCGCTCACCATGGCCTTCGGTCTGGAGGGCACGATGCTCGCCGTCACCCAGGACCTCAACAAGGGGGTGATCGACCGGTTCCGTTCGATGCCGATGACCAACGGGGCGGTCCTGGTGGGCCGTTCGGTCGCGGACATGCTCCAGTCGGCGGTGGGCCTGGCCGTCCTCATGGCCGTCGCGTTCGCGCTCGGCTGGCGCGCACACGGCGGGCCCGCGGCCTTCCTCGGCGCGGTGGGCCTCCTGCTGCTCTTCCGCTTCGCGATGCTGTGGATCGGCATCCACCTCGCGATGCTGGCCGGCCGACCCGAACTCCTCACCGCCGTACAGATCCTCGTCTGGCCGATCGGCTTCCTCTCCAACGCCCTGGCCACCCCCGCCTCCATGCCCGGCTGGCTCGGCACGGTCGTCGACTGGAACCCGATGTCCCACACGGCGACGGCGGTACGCCACCTCTTCGGCACCCCGGGCGCCGAAGCGAACCACCTCTGGACAGCGATCGCCTGGCCCCTGGCCCTGCTGGCGATCTTCTTCCCGCTGGCG
Source organism: Streptomyces caniscabiei (assembly GCF_014930365.1). GTDB lineage: Bacteria > Actinomycetota > Actinomycetes > Streptomycetales > Streptomycetaceae > Streptomyces > Streptomyces caniscabiei. The sequence continues at coordinate 17,495 of NZ_JABXWI010000030.1, forward strand.
GTACGCAAGTTCGCCGCCCTGAGCAAGTAGCGGAGAAGCGCCGAAAAAAGCCGGGGCGCAGCCCCGCTTTTTTCAGGGGCGCGGGGAACTGCGCGACCAGCCCCCACCGAACGGACGCCTGGGGGTCAAAGGGGCACAGCCCCTTGGCGAGGATGGGACGGGTAGGGGCGGCGGGGGCGAGAAGCACCTGACCGCACCCCCTGACTGGTCACGGGGCCCTAGTGATGGAACCCGGTGGCCGCCCCCTTGTCCCGCACCGCCGGCCCGGACTGCCGCCGAAGCTCAGGCAGCAGCCGCCCCAGATCCTCCAGGAACAGCCCCGCGAGGTCGGTCGTGAACCCGTTGCGGCACACCACCCGCAGCACGGACAGGTCCTCCCGGTTCTCCGGGAAGGTGTACGCCGGCACCAGCCAGCCCCTCTCCCGCATCCGCCGGGCCACGTCGAAGACGTCGTACGCGGTGACCCCCTCCTCCGTGGTGAAGGCGAACACCGGCAACTCGTCGCCCCGGGTGAGCAGCCGGAAGTCCCCGAGCTTCGCCACCTCGTCCGCGAGTGACATGGCCACGTCCCGCGTCGACCGCTGCACGGCCCGGAACCCCTCCCGCCCGAGCCGCAGGAACGTGTAGTACTGCGCCACGACCTGCGCCCCCGGCCGGGAGAAGTTCAGCGCGAACGTGGGCATGTCCCCGCCCAGGTAGTTCACCCGGAACACCAGCTCCTCCGGCAGCTCGGCGGCGGACCGCCACAGCGCCCAGCCCACCCCCGGATACACCAGCCCGTACTTGTGCCCGGAGGTGTTGATGGACGACACCCGCGGCAGCCGGAAGTCCCAGGCCAGGTCCTCGTCGAGGAAGGGCGCGACCATCGCCCCGGACGCCCCGTCGACATGCACCGGCACATCCAGCCCCGTGCGTTCCTGGAGGTCGTCGAGTGTCTCGCACAGCTCGGCGATCGGCTCGTACGACCCGTCGAAGGTGGAGCCGAGGACGCCCACCACCCCGATCGTGTTCTCGTCGCAGAGGGCCGCGGCCGCCGCCGGATCGAGGTGGTACCGGTCGCCCTCCATGGGCACCAGCCGGGCCTCCACCTCCCAGAAGTTGCAGAACTTCTCCCAGCAGACCTGGACGTTGACCCCCATGACCAGGTTGGGCCGGGCGCCCGCCGACGGGTAGCGGTCCGCGTTCCGGTTCGTCCACCGCCGCTTGAGGGCCATCCCGGCGAGCATGCAGGCCTCGCTGGACCCGGTGGTCGAGCAGCCGACGGCGGCGCCCGGATCCGGCGCGTTCCACAGATCGGCGAGCATCGACACACACCGCCGCTCCAGCTCGGCCGTGCGCGGGTACTCATCCTTGTCGATCATGTTCTTGTCCTGGCACTCACCCATCAGCACGCCCGCCTCGGGCTCCATCCAGGTGGTGACGAAGGTGGCGAGGTTCAGCCGGGAGTTGCCGTCCAGCATGAGTTCGTCGTGGACGAGCTGGTACGCCGTCGAGGGGGCCAGCGGCGCGTCGGGCAACCGGTGCTTGGGCGGGGCCTCGGCCATCCCGCCCACCGGGTTGGCCTGGCCGTAGAAGGGGTTCACGGCTAGCCGGTGCCCGTCGTTCCGGTTGCGCCCGGGGTCCTGCGGGGCGTCGCTGTCCCATCGGTGCAGTGGCATGTCTTCGACGGTAGGTCCGCTGCCGGGGACGCGCACCTCGCGGGCGTACGGACGGGGTGCGCGTGACCTGTGAGGAGGGCGTGTCGGTCATATGATCCGTCCGTTACGCTGCCGAATGCGCATGACGTATGACAAGAGCGAACACAGCAGGTGGAGTTGAGCGTTCCGCGGACCCACGTGCGTGACCGGGGAGGGACGGCGGAGTTGCCCACCCTTGACTACCTGATCAACGAGCGGGAGCAGCTCCGGCTGAGGTTCCTCCAACCCGGCCACGCCTCCCGCCACGGGGCGACCCGGGTCGCCGAGGTCGTCGTACGGCCGCTCCGCGAGGCGCCGCACACGCTCGGCGCACTCTCCGCCGACACCCCCTTCGAGCCCTTCGAGGACGGGACACTGTTCCTGGTCACCCTGGACACCCCCGGGCCGACCCCGGCCCACGTCCGGGTGCTCGACCACCTGATCCGCCTCCTGGACCGGCGCAAGGCGGCCGGCCTGGTGATCGGCACCCCCGGCCACGACCTGCGCACCCTCCCCGACGCCACCCTCGCCGCCGCGAACCGCCTGGAACTGCCCCTGCTCGCGACCTCCGCCGAGACCGCCGCCTGGGACCACGTCAACGAGGATCTGCGGCTGCGGCGGGCCCAGTTCGCGGAGCGCCAGGTCGCCCACCTCGACGGCCTGCTCAACCGGTTGCCGGCCCGCCTCGCCGACCCCACGGCGGCACGGCGCATCGCCGACTGGCTCTCGGTGGCCCTGGACGCCGAGGTGCTCGTCAGCTCGGCCCGGCGCGGCGTCCTCGCGGCGGCGCCCGACAGCGCGCCCGCCGGCCTGGCCCACGCCGTCATCACGGGCGCGCACGGCGCACACGGCGCACCCAACCTGTACGACGCGCCCAGCCCGCACGACGGACACGGCGCGCCCAGCGGCGCCATGCACACCCGGATCGTGTCGATCTCCCCGGGCGCCGCCGCGACCCCGGGATTCCCGGAGAGCGAGGACGAGGCCCGGCTGGCCATCGCCTCCCACGCACCCTTCGACAGCGCGGCCACGGCCCTGATCCAGCACGCGGCCAAGCTCCTCGGACTGTGCGACCAGGCCCGCCGCGAGCACCAGGCCAGGACCCAGACCCCGCGGGCGGTGCGGCACGCCGCGTTCCAGCTGCTCATGCGCGGAGAAACGGTTCTGGCGCAGGTGGTCTACACGGGCGCCGCACAGGCTCTGCTGGACACCGACACCGCGCGTGTCTTCGTCGTCGACACCGGCCCGCAGGAGCGCGAGGCCACCCTCAGCTGGTGCGAGCGGGCCCTGGCCGAGCAGGCCATCGTGTCCCCGTGTCCGGGCAAGCCGAAGCACATCCTCATCCTCGACCCCGTCCGGGAGAGCGACCGGGTCGAGACGGTCCTCAAGGAGATGATCGCGGCCCGCGGGGGGCATCTGCTGGGCCAGAGCCGACCGCACCCGCTCGCCGAGACGGCGGTCGGTTATCTGGAGGCCCTGACGGCGGTGGGCGACGCGGCCGGGACCCCGCACCGCATCCGGCTGGGCGGCTCCAAGACCAAGTTCGCGCCCCTGCTGCCCCGGCGGGCGGCGAAGGCGTGGGCGGCGGCGCTGATGGCCCCGCTCCTGGACGACTTCCCGGGCCGGGGCGACGAGCGGAAACTCCTGCTGGAGACCCTTCCGACCGCCCTCAGCTTCAAGCACACCGAAGCCGCGGGCGGCCTCGGTGTCCACCGCAACACGGTCACCCAGCGGCTCAACCGGGCCGGGAAGATCCTCTCCCTCGACCTGCGCGGCTCCGCCAACGACCGCGTCCTGACCCTGCTGGCCCTCGACATCCTCGCTCTACCGGCCCCGGCCCCGGACCCCCACACCCCCGACCCTCCCCGGCCCCCCGACTTCGCGGCGCTGATGGCGGCCGCGGCCGAGGACGGCGGCCCCACGGCCTGGGCGGAGGAACGCCTGCGCCCCGTACGGGCGGACCAGCGCGACCTCGTCGAGACCCTCTGCGTCTGGCTGGAGACGAACCTCAGCACCAGGGAGACCGCCCGCGCCCTCGGCCTCTCCGAGGCCACCGTCCGCAACCACACCCGGGACGCGGCCGGCCTCCTCGGCATGGACTTCTCCACGAGGATGGTCGGCATCACCGACACCGACGTGGTGACCGTGGCCGACATCGCCCTCGCCCTGCACGTCCTGCTGGGCCGCCCCGCCCTGACCCAGCCGCCCCGCCCCTGACCCCGGGCCCGAACCCGTGCACGTGCCCCAACACGTGCACGGGCAGCTCCGGCATCCCCGTGCGGACCGACACAGGGGGTCCGGCCCGCGACGGGACACCCGGCCCGCACCCCCGTGCCGGGCCCGGCGTCCCGTCGGCGGACCTGCCGTCCGTCGACCGGGACCCACCGTAGGAGAACCACGGGGAGCGGGCCATTGCACAAGTGCACGGTCCACGCGCCCGGGCTTCGCGTTGTGCACAGTGGGGCGTGTGTGACCCGTCGCCAGTGCGTTTCACCAGTCCCACGCCTTGCGGAAGTGCACAGTCCGCTACGGCGCGGCGCGCACCGCGCGGCCCGGCGCCCACCGCCCGGCACAAAGGACTTGCACCTCACGTCACGTGAGGACCCAGCCTGGAGCACGTACCGAGAAGGGAGCGGAAGTCATGAGCCACACCGTGGGACAGGTCGCGGGCTTCGCCGGGGTCACGGTGCGCACGCTGCACCACTACGAGGAGATCGGCCTCCTCGTGGCGAGCGAGCGCACCCACGCGGGTCACCGCCGCTACAGCGACGGCGACCTCGACCGGCTCCAGCAGATCCTGTTCTACCGGGAGCTCGGCTTCCCCCTCGACGAGGTCGCGACCCTGCTCGACGACCCGGACGCGGACCCGCAGGCGCACCTGCGCCGCCAGCACGACCTGCTGACCGCCCGGATCGAGAGACTGCGGAAGATGGCCGCGGCCGTGGAGCACGCCATGGAGGCACGCAAGATGGGCATCAACCTCACCCCCGAGGAACGGTTCGAGGTCTTCGGCGACAAGGACCCCGAGCAGTACGCCGAGGAGGCGGAACAGCGCTGGGGCGGCACGGAGGCGTACGCCGAGTCGCAGCGCCGCACGGCCACGTACACCAAGGAGGACTGGAAGCGCATGCAGGACGAGGTGGCCGACTGGGGCGCGCGCTACGACGCCCTGATGGCCGCCGGCGAGGAGCCGACCGGCGAGGCGGCCATGAGCATGGCCGAGGAGCACCGGCAGCACATCGGCACCTGGTTCTACGACTGCCCGTACGAGATGCACCAGGGCCTCGGCGAGATGTACGTCTCCGACGAGCGCTTCAAGGCCTTCTACGACTCCACCCGGCCCGGTCTCGCCGAGCACCTGCGGGACGCGATCAACGCCAACGCGGCCCGGCGGCGCCCCTGATCCCCCTTACGACCGCACCCCTGACCACACAGCTTGGTCTCGGTGCGGCCACAGGGCACTCTGGAGGAACCGGTGGAACCTAGGGGGGTGACCGTGCGTTGATAGCTTTGGTCACCCCTATGGGTCCCACCCCTGTGCGACCCGCCCTCGTGGGTCCCCACCCGCAGGCGTTCACTCTTCCTCACCCCCCAGGAGCCCGGAACCGTGCAGACGATCGCCCTCGGACCGAGCTGGCTGGATCCGGACTACCTGCTCAACTCGTTCGGCATCTGGGGCCTGCTCCTGATCGTGTTCGCCGAGTCCGGCCTGTTCTTCGGGTTCTTCCTGCCCGGTGACTCGCTGCTGTTCACGGCCGGCATGCTGATCACCTCGAACACGCTGGACTTCCCGCTGTGGCTGGCGATCGTGCTGATCTGCGTCGCGGCCATCCTGGGCGACCAGGTGGGGTACATGTTCGGCAAGAAGGTCGGCCCCGCGCTCTTCAGCCGCCCCGACTCCCGCTTCTTCAAGCAGGAGAACGTCACCAAGGCCCACGAGTTCTTCGAGAAGCACGGCCCGAAGTCCCTGATCCTGGCCCGCTTCGTGCCCATCGTGCGCACGTTCACGCCGATCATCGCGGGCGTCAGCGGCATGCGGTACCGCACGTTCCTCGTCTTCAACGTCGTCGGCGCCATCCTCTGGGGAGCGGGCGTCACCCTCCTCGGCTCCTGGCTCGGCCAGATCGAGTTCGTGCACAAGAACATCGAGGCGATGCTCATCCTCATCGTCCTCATCTCGGTGCTCCCGATCATCTTCGAGCTCCTCAAGGCGCGGAAGGCGAAGAAGAACCAGCCCCAGCAGCCCGAGCAGCAGCACTCCGCCGCCGCCCCGGTCATGGACGACGCCACGACCCAGCTCCGCCGCATCCCGCCGACCGACGAGCCCCAGCAGCAGCCGTACGACCAGAACCAGGGCTACGGTCAGCAGGGCTACGACAACCAGGGCTACGGTCAGCAGGGTTACGACAACCAGGGCTACGACAACCAGGGTTACCAGCAGCAGGGCTACCAGGAGGGCTACGGCCACCAGCAGCCCCAACCGCAGCCCTACGCCCCGCAGTACCCCCAGGGCGGCCAGTACCCGCAGGGCGGCCAGTACCCCCAGAACCAGAACCAGCAGGGCTACCAGGGCCAGGACCACCCGCGGTACTGAACAACCAAGGTCCCGCGCCCCGTTTTTCAGGGGCGCGGGGCTGTTTCTCTTTGCGGCTCCGCCGCGTGGGCGCGATCAGCCACGGACCACCCGCAGTCGCCGTCTCACGGAAGCGATCGAGCTCTTAGGCACCCGGCGCTAGAAGCCCCGCGTCCGCTTCGCGGCCTTACGGCCCGCCCGAGCCGCCCCCGGCAGGAACAGCCGGAACAGCTCGGACCCCAGGTTCACCCCGATCGCGATGGCCATCGCCAGCGCCGCGGCCTTGGTCAGGGACACCAGCCCCGCGTCCACGTCGTTCTGCGCGAACCCCAGCAACCCGAAGTACGTCGCCGAACCCGGCAGCAGCGGCCCGATCGCGGCGGTCGTATAGGGCAGCGCGGAAGCGAACCGGTACCGCGACAGCAACTGGCCGAACAGGCCCACCAGCCCCGCCGCCACCGCCGTGGAAGCCACCGGCGAGATCTCGCCCGCGTCGTGCATGGCCCCGTACACCGCCCAGGCCACACCGCCGTTGAGGGTCACGGCCAACACGGTGGATCGTTCCTGCTGGAGCAGCAGCGCGAACGTCAACGACAGCAGCATCGACGCCCCGAGCTGCAACAGCGGCCGGTCCGCGCTGCCGAGCGCCGCGTCCGGATGCAGCTCGGCGCCCAGCTTCACACCGAAGTACAGGACGAGCAGCACCCCCACCACGATGCCCACGAAGAGGTACATGACCTCCAGGAGCCGCGCGGAGGCGGTGATGTAGAAGCCGGTCAGGCCGTCCTGCACACCCGCCACCAGCGCCCGCCCGGGCAGCAGCGCGAACAGCCCACCGGTGATGACGGCGGACGCCTCCACGTCCACGTGCGCCACGGTCAGCGTCACCCCGATCGCCGCCGGGGGCATCGCCGCGACCAGGAACTGGTAGAACTCCGGCAGCCCCCGCCCCGAGCACAGCCACGCCAGCCGGTCGCCGAGCATCGCGCCGAGCGCCGCCGCGACGAACACGACCACGCCGCCGCCGACCAGCACGGACGCGGCCCCCGCCAGCAGCCCGCTGGCCAGCGTCAGCGTCCAGCCGGGATAGGGATGCCGGTTGCGCCGTATCTCCGCGAGCCGTCGGTACGCCTCCTCCAGCGAGATCGCGCTCTCCGGGTCGCTGAGGTCGTCCACCAGCCGGAAGACCGCCGCGAGCCGGGTGTAGTCGGTGGCCCGGCGCCGGACGATCCGGGACGCCGTGACCGGGTCGTCCACCAGCGACGGCTGGTGGGTGACCGACAACTGGGTGAAGGTCACCGTCGGCTCGCAGCGGTCGAGGCCGAAGGACCGGCACACGGCGAACATCGCCGCCTCCACGTCCTCCGCGCCCTCGCCGCCCGCCAGCAGCAGTTCACCGATCCTCAGAGTGAGGTCGAGCACACGCGGGACGGCGGGACCCGTGTCGCCCTCCACGCGCGGCGCCCGCTCCGGCGCGGGCCGCTCCGCCACCGGCATCCGCAGCATCGTGCGCATCCGGTCCTGCCAGGGCACGTCCTTGGTCAGACTGACGGCCGGGATCCCGCCGGCCGGCGTGAACGCGACCGGCGCGTGCCGAGCGCTGTAGGTCCGCGGCACGCTGAACGCCGACCCCTCGTGCTCGTCCGGGACCCCCTCCGGCGGCGCCAGCCCGTCCGGCAGGGCGAACTCGGAGGTCGTCTGCGCCTCGGTCTCCGCCCCCGCGGCCGGTACGTCCAGCCCCGCCGGGATCGCGAACTCCGAGGTCACCGACGCGTCACCGTCGATCCCCAGAGTGAATCCCACCGGCGCGAAGGCACTGCCCGCCTCGTCCGACACCGGCTTGCGGTCCTCCATCGGCCCGCCGTTACCGGGCTTCGTCACTCCCACTCCGCCGCGCTCCCTGTACGACACCTCAGGTACGCCTCAGTATGCGCACCGACACACACGGATACGCGAACGGGCCACGCGCCCCTCCTGGGGACACGCGGCCCGTTCGCGGAATCGATCGGCAAGACAGCCGTAGACCTCAGGCGGGGTCAGTGACCGCCCTGCTCCTTGAAGCGCTTGTACGACTTCTCCACCTCGGCCTCGGCATCGGCGCGGCCGACCCAGTCGGCGCCCTCGACGGACTTGCCGGGCTCCAGGTCCTTGTAGACCTCGAAGAAGTGCTGGATCTCCAGGCGGTCGAACTCCGACACGTGGTGGATGTCACGCAGGTGCTCCTGGCGCGGGTCCGTCGCCGGGACGCAGAGCAGCTTGTCGTCGCCGCCGGCCTCGTCCGTCATACGGAACATGCCGATCGCACGGCACTTGATGAGACAGCCCGGGAAGGTCGGCTCGTCAAGAATGACCAGCGCGTCCAGCGGGTCGCCGTCCTCGCCGAGAGTGTTCTCGACGAAGCCGTAGTCGGTCGGGTAGGCGGTCGAGGTGAAGAGGCGACGGTCCAGGCGGATCCGACCGGTCTCGTGGTCCACCTCGTACTTGTTCCGCGAACCCTTCGGAATCTCGATCGTGACGTCGAACTCCACCGGTGACTCCTCCATGATCAACACATAGTTCTGGTGGTTAAGTGTCCCTCACGCAGGTGTGTGATCGCGAAAGGGGCTGGTGGTCGTGCGGGAGCCGAAGGTCTGGCGGGCCGCGAGACCGCGTGTGGCGCGGGTGGTGCACGGCGTGAAACCGGGGATCGTGCGCGTCACACGCGCCGTGAAGCCCGGTGCCGCGCGCGTCGCACAGGTGGTGAAACCCGGCGTCGTACGCGTCACGAGCGCCGTCACGGCACGCTCTTCGCAGCTCACGGGGAGAGCGAGGAAGCTCACGACCCTCCAGTTCACCGCCGGCGCGGCCACCCTGGGGCTGGTGTTCTCGGCCGGGGCGGTGGCCGCCGCCGGACCCTGGGACTCCTCCGGTCAGCGTACGGCCGAGCGCGACTGGGCGGCATCGCCCGAAGGCCAGGGTGGCGCAGATCACGGAGGTGGTTCCGGTACGTCGTCCGGTAGCGCGGCGGGGGCGCCCAAGCCCGCGCCGAGCGCCCCCTCCGTCCTGGCCGGCCTCGGCGGAGTCTCGGGCGCGGGCTCCGTACCCGATTCCGCCGCTCTCGCGGCCCGCCTGGACCCGCTGCTGACCTCCTCGGTCCTGGGCCCCCGCCGCGCGGCCTCCGTCGTCGACGTCGAGACCGGCGAGCAGCTGTACGCCCAGAACGCGGACGACGCCCTGACACCCGCCTCCACCACCAAGATCGCCACGGCCGCCGCGGCCCTCTCGGCGCTCGGCCCCGACCACCGCATCGAGACCCGCACGGTGCTGAAGCCCGACTCGGCCGAGGTCGTCCTCGTCGGCGGCGGCGACCCCACTCTCTCCGGCCACAAGGACACAGACGGTTACGCGAGCCTGCGCACCCTCGCCGACAGGACCGCCGCCGCCCTCGACCGGCGTCACCTGAACGAGATCACCCTCGCCCACGACACCTCCCTCTACGAGGGCCCCGAGCAGCACACCATCGGCGCGAACCCCAACCTCGCGCTGGTCGTCCCGCTGATGGTCGACGAGGCCCGCCTCGACGACTCCTCCAGCGGCCAGGCGGACCGAGACCCGGACCCGGTGGGGGACGCGACCGCCGAGTTCGCGGACCTCCTGGAGGACCGGGGCGTCAAGGTGAGGACCGGGGGCTCCGCCACGGCCCCGAAGAACGCGAAGGAACTCGCGGCGGTCTCCTCGCCACCCCTCTCCACCCTGGTCGAGCGCATGCTCACCAACAGCGACAACGACATCGCCGAGGCCCTCGCCCGCCAGGTCGCGCTCGCGACGGGCGAGCAGCCGAGCTTCGAGGGCGGCGCGGCGGCCATCAAGAAGGAACTGAAGAAGCTCGAAGTGCCCCTGGAGGGCGTCGAGTTCGCGGACGGCAGCGGCCTCAGCCGAGGCAACGCCCTGACCCCCGCCCTCCTGACCGCCCTCCTCGCCAGGTCCGCGGCCCCCGACCACCCCGGACTCCGCCCCGTCCTCACCGGCCTCCCCGTCGCCGGCTTCACCGGCACCCTGCGCAACCGCTACCCCAGCGACGCCGACGGCACGGGCGTCGTCCGCGCCAAGACCGGCACCCTCAGCAACGTGAACACCCTCGCCGGCACCGTCGTCGACGCCGACGGCCGCCTCCTCGCCTTCGCCTTCCTCGCCACGGAGACCCCCCTGGAGAACACCGACCCGGCCAAGAACCTCCTCACCGACGCGACATCGACCCTGGCGACCTGCGGCTGCCGCTGAGAGGGGAAGGCAGGGGCGCAGCCCCAAGCCTTCAGGGGCGCGGGGAACTGCGCGAGGACCTCCACCTGCCCGCACGTACCCACCGGCCCCAACGCACCCGACCCCACGGCCTGCCCCAAGCGGCAGCGCTCACGTACGGTTGACAACATGACTCGTATCGGTGGTGCCGAGATGGTCGACTGGAATCTCGCGGTGGCGACCGCGACCCGGCTCGTACGGCCGGGCCCCGAGGTGAGCCGCGACGAGGCCAGGGCCATCGTCTCCGAGCTCCGCCGGCACGCGAAGGCCTCGGAGGAGCACGTCCGGGCCTTCACCCGGATGCTCCCCGACACGGGCGACGACACCCCCGTCCTCGTCGTCGACCGGCCCGGCTGGGTCCGGGCCAACGTCGCCGGCTTCCGGGAACTGCTGAAGCCACTGCTCGACAAGATGCAGGAACGTCGCGGCAACACCCCCGGCGGAGCCGTCCTCGGCGCGGTCGGCGGCAAGGTGACCGGCGTGGAGCTGGGCATGCTCCTGTCCTTCCTGGCCTCCCGGGTCCTCGGCCAGTACGAGACCTTCGCCCCCGCGAGCCGCGAACTGCCCGCCGGCGAGAACGGCGGCGGCCGACTCCTGCTCGTCGCCCCGAACATCGTGCACGTGGAGCGCGAACTCGACGTACAGCCCCACGACTTCCGCCTCTGGGTCTGTCTGCACGAGGAGACCCATCGCACCCAGTTCACGGCCGTCCCCTGGCTGCGGGACCATCTGGAGGGTGAAATCCAGTCGTTCCTGGGGGAGACCGAGGTCGACCCCTCGACCTTCCTGGAGCGCATCAGGGAGGCCGCCCAGTCACTCGCGGGAGGCCGTCCCGAGGGCGAGGTCGGCGACGACGGTCACTCGATCGTGGAGTTGGTGCAGACCCCCGCCCAGCGCGAGATCCTCGGTCGGCTGACCGCCGTCATGTCCCTCCTGGAGGGCCACGCCGACTTCGTGATGGACGGCGTCGGCCCGGCCGTCGTGCCCTCGGTCGCCGAGATCCGCGAGAAGTTCCAGCAGCGCCGCGCCAAGGGTGCCTCCCGCCTCGACCAGGCCCTGCGCAAGCTGCTGGGCCTCGACGCCAAACTCCGGCAGTACCGGGACGGCGAGCGGTTCGTACGGGCGGTCGTCGAACAGGTCGGTATGGATGGTTTCAACCGGGTGTGGACCTCCCCGAACACCCTGCCGACCAAGGCGGAGATCGCCAAACCGGCGGACTGGGTCGCGCGGGTGCATCGCAAGGCGGAGTCGTGAGCCGCGCGTGAGCGTGGTGCGCGAATCCGGCCGACGGCAGGCGAACGCCCCTCCAATCACCCGTCCGAGGGACCGTGAGCGAGGGGTAGGCGTGCAATGCTCGGGGAACGGCCCGGTTCTGTCACCATCTACACACTCTGAGTGACCGAACTCGGGCTCACCCCCCGACAATTTCATGAAGGGAACCGGACATGGGTCCCCACCCCGCGGTCGCGGCGATACGCCTGGCGGTCCGCCGCGTACTCCACGACCTCCTCACCGAACACCACACGAACACCAGCCTCCACGCGCCCGCCCACGCGCTCCCGGGCGCGCCCTCGGACCCCGGCGCACCACCGGTGCCCACGCCCCCCGTGGCCGTGCCCGTCGAGGTCAGGCGTGGCAGTTCCGCACGCCCGGGTGCCGCACGCGCGGGCTCCGACACGCACGAGCAGCCGCTCGTGCTCGTGGCGTGCTCCGGCGGCGCCGACTCCATGGCCCTCGCCTCCGCCCTCGCCTTCGAGGCCCCCAAGCTCGGCGTCCGCGCCGGCGGCATCACCGTCGACCACGGCCTGCAGCCCGGCTCCGACCTGCGCGCCGAGGAAGTCGCCCTGCGCCTGCGGGAACTCGGCCTCGACCCGGTCGAGTCCGTCGCCGTCACCGTCGGCCGCGACGGCGGCCCCGAGGCCGCCGCCCGCGACGCCCGCTACGCCGCCCTGGACGCCGCGGTGGAACGCCACGGCGCCGCCGCCGTCCTCCTCGGCCACACCCGCGACGACCAGGCCGAGACCGTCCTCCTCGGGCTCGCCCGCGGCTCCGGCATCCGCTCCCTGTCCGGCATGGCCGCGGTCTCGGGGGCCGACGGCCGCTACCGGCGCCCCTTCCTCCAGCTCGACCGGCAGACCGCCCGCAAGGCCTGCATGGTCCAGTCGCTGCCCGTCTGGGACGACCCGCACAACGCCGACCCCGCCTACACCCGCTCCCGGCTCCGCCACGAGGGCCTGCCCGCCCTGGAGAAGGCGCTCGGCAAGGGCGTCGTCGAGGCCCTCGCCCGTACGGCCCAGCTCTCCCGGGACGACGCCGACGCCCTCGACAGCTGGGCCCGCCAGGCCGAGCCCGCCGTCCGTGACGCCGCGGGCCTGCTGGAGTGCGCCAAGCTCTACGCCCTGCCGCCCGCGGTGCGCCGCCGGATCCTGCGCCGGGCCGCCATCGAGGCCGGTGCCCCGGCGGGTTCCCTCTTCGCCCGGCACATCGAGGAGATCGACCGTCTGATCACCGGCTGGCGCGGTCAGGGGGCCATCAATCTCCCCGGCCGGGTCGTCGCCCGGCGGCAGGGTGGCAGACTGGTGATTCGGCAAGGCTGAAACCGGACGCCGACGGGGCCCGCGCGACGGGCCCCGAGCCCCCCGCACGGGACGCGGGCGTCCGGAAGCGGCCCTGGGACGACCGAAAGTGATGCGGGTGGACGCGAAAGACATGGGCACCGACCTCAAAGAGGTGCTCATCACCAAGGAAGAGATCGACGCGAAGCTGGCCGAGCTGGCCGCGAAGATCGACACGGAGTACGCGGGCAAGGACCTGCTGATCGTCGGTGTCCTCAAGGGCGCGGTGATGGTCATGGCGGACCTCGCCCGGGCGCTGTCCACCCCGGTCACCATGGACTGGATGGCCGTGTCCTCCTACGGCGCGGGCACCCAGTCCTCGGGCGTGGTGCGGATCCTCAAGGACCTCGACACCGACATCAAGGGCAAGCACGTCCTGATCGTCGAGGACATCATCGACTCCGGGCTGACGCTGTCCTGGCTGATCTCCAACCTCGGCTCCCGCGAGCCCGAGTCCCTGAAGATCTGCACGCTGCTGCGCAAGCCCGACGCCGCGAAGGTCTCCATCGACGTGGAGTGGGTCGGCTTCGACATCCCCAACGAGTTCGTCGTGGGCTACGGCCTCGACTACGCCGAGAAGTACCGCAACCTCCCGTTCGTCGGTACGCTCGCGCCCCACGTCTACGGCGGCTGAACCAACCCCCGCAAGACGCTCGGGAACCCCAGCGGGTTTCGCGCCGTTGGAGACTGCGAGGACGGTATTGACAGCAGTCCGCTGCGGCTTCGTGTGACAAAGCTGGGGTACCGTCCGAAGAACAGTCTTTTATCAAACTCACTATGGCAGGAGGGACGGGGCGGCACCGCTCCGTATGGATGGACGTGAAGCGATACTTCCGTGGGCCAGTCATGTGGATCGTGCTGGCCGTCCTTGCCGTGGTCGTGTTGATGCAGGTCGTCGGCTCGTCCGGCGGCTACAAGACGGTGGACACCGGCCAGGTGGTCCAGGCGATCAATGACAACAAGGTCAAAGAAGCCAAGCTGACCACCGGCGAAGAGTCGACCATCAAGGTTCAGCTCAAGGACGGCCAGAAGATCGAGGGCAGCTCGAAGATCCAGGCGAGCTACATCGGCGACCAGGGCGTCACCCTCGCCAACACCTTGCAGGACAAGTTCCAGAACAAGCAGATCCCCGACGGCTACACGGTCTCCCCGACCAAGCAGAACGCTTTCGTCGGCATCCTGCTGTCTCTGCTCCCCTTCGTCCTCATCGTGGTCGTCTTCCTGTTCCTGATGAACCAGATGCAGGGCGGCGGCTCCCGGGTCATGAACTTCGGGAAGTCCAAGGCCAAGCTCATCACCAAGGACACCCCGAAGACGACCTTCTCGGACGTCGCCGGCGCGGACGAGGCCGTCGAGGAGCTCCACGAGATCAAGGAGTTCCTCCAGGAGCCGGCCAAGTTCCAGGCCGTCGGCGCCAAGATCCCCAAGGGCGTGCTGCTGTACGGCCCGCCCGGTACGGGCAAGACGCTCCTCGCGCGCGCCGTCGCCGGCGAGGCGGGCGTCCCCTTCTACTCGATCTCCGGTTCCGACTTCGTCGAGATGTTCGTCGGTGTCGGTGCCTCCCGGGTCCGTGACCTCTTCGAGCAGGCCAAGGCGAACGCCCCGGCGATCGTCTTCGTCGACGAGATCGACGCGGTCGGCCGTCACCGCGGTGCCGGCCTCGGCGGCGGTCACGACGAGCGCGAGCAGACGCTCAACCAGCTGCTCGTCGAGATGGACGGCTTCGACGTCAAGGGCGGTGTGATCCTCATCGCCGCGACGAACCGCCCGGACATCCTCGACCCGGCGCTCCTGCGCCCCGGCCGCTTCGACCGTCAGATCGCGGTCGACCGCCCGGACATGCAGGGCCGTCTGGAGATCCTCAAGGTCCACCAGAAGGGCAAGCCGGTCGCGCCCGACGTCGACCTCGGCGCCGTCGCCCGCCGCACCCCCGGTATGACGGGTGCCGATCTCTCCAACGTCCTGAACGAGGCCGCGCTCCTCACGGCCCGCAGCGACAAGAAGCTGATCGACAACCACATGCTGGACGAGGCGATCGACCGTGTGGTCGCGGGCCCGCAGAAGCGGACCCGGATCATGTCGGACAAGGAGAAGAAGATCACCGCGTACCACGAGGGCGGACACGCCCTGGTCGCGGCGGCCTCACCGAACTCCGACCCGGTCCACAAGATCACGATCCTGTCGAGAGGCCGTGCACTCGGCTACACGATGGTCCTGCCGGACGAGGACAAGTACTCGACCACCCGCAACGAGATGCTCGACCAGCTCGGGTACATGATGGGTGGCCGGGCAGCCGAGGAACTGGTCTTCCACGACCCGACCACGGGTGCCGCGAACGACATCGAGAAGGCCACCAACCTGGCCCGCGCGATGGTCACGCAGTACGGCATGACCGAGCGGCTCGGCGCCATCAAGTTCGGCGGCGACAACACGGAGCCGTTCCTCGGACGTGAGATGGCTCACCAGCGCGACTACTCGGAAGAGGTCGCCGCGCTCGTGGACGAGGAAGTCAAGAAGCTCATCGAGAACGCGCACAACGAGGCCTGGGAGATCCTGGTCGAGAACCGCGACGTCCTCGACAACCTGGTGCTCCAGCTGCTGGAGAAGGAGACGCTGGGCAAGGAGGAGATCGCCGAGATCTTCTCCGCCATCGTCAAGCGCCCGGCCCGGCCCGCCTGGACCGGCTCCTCCCGCCGCACCCCGTCCACCCGTCCGCCGGTGCTCTCCCCGAAGGAGCTCGCACTGACGAACGGCGCCAACGGCGCGGCTCCGGCGATCACCACCAAGGCGCCCGCCGAGGCGACCCCGGAGGAGAGCCCGGAGAGCTGACGCCGAACAGATGAGAACCGGCCACCGGGAGCCTGCCGGCTCCCGGCCCGGTCCGCCTCGTCAGGCCCGGAATGATTGCCGCGCCCCCCTGGTTCTAGCCTGGGGGGCGCGGCATTTTCGTATGGCCGAAAAAAGGCCGCAAGAAGGCCGAGGACGAGACGCGTCATCCGTACGTGTCACAGGCTCAGGAGCGAGGCACGACATGACCGACCCCGTGACGCTGGACGGCGAGGGCACCATCGGCGAGTTCGACGAGAAGCGCGCCGAGAACGCGGTACGAGAACTTCTGATCGCCGTCGGCGAGGATCCCGACCGGGAGGGGCTGCGGGAGACGCCGGCGCGGGTGGCGCGGGCGTACAAGGAGATCTTCGCGGGGCTGTGGCAGCAGCCGGAGGATGTGCTGACCACCACGTTCGACCTCGGGCACGACGAGATGGTGCTGGTGAAGGACATCGAGGTGTACAGCACCTGCGAGCATCACCTGGTCCCGTTCCGGGGCGTCGCCCACGTCGGGTACATCCCCTCCACCAGCGGCAAGATCACCGGCCTGTCGAAGCTGGCGCGGCTCGTGGACGTCTACGCGAGGCGCCCGCAGGTGCAGGAGCGGATGACGACGCAGATCGCCGACTCGCTGATGGAGATCCTGGAGCCGCGCGGGGTGATCGTGGTCGTGGAGTGCGAGCACATGTGCATGTCGATGCGGGGCATCCGCAAGCCGGGCGCGAAGACCATAACGTCGGCGGTGCGCGGCCAGCTCAGGGACGCGGCGACCCGCAACGAGGCGATGAGCCTCATCATGGCCCACTGACCTCCCCAGTCCCGGGAGCGGAGGACCGCGGCTGCTGCCGGGGGCCTAGGCTTGACGCATGAGCAAGCTGAACCGGCGTGGGTGGGTGGCCGGACTGCCCCGGTGGGACCGATGTGCGGTCATGGGGGTCGTCAATGTCACCCCGGACTCCTTCTCCGACGGCGGCCGCTTCTTCGACACCACGGCGGCGGTCAAGCACGGCCTGGACATGGTCGGCGAGGGCGCGGACCTGGTGGACGTCGGCGGTGAGTCGACCCGCCCCGGCGCGGCCCGCGTCGACGAGGCGGAGGAGCTGCGCAGGGTCGTCCCGGTCGTCCGTGGGCTGGCGTCCGAGGGCGTCACCGTCTCCGTGGACACCATGCGCGCGTCCGTCGCCGAGCAGGCCCTCGCGGCCGGCGCCGCCCTCGTCAACGACGTCAGCGGCGGACTCGCCGACCCCGCGATGATCCCGGTGGTCGCCGACGCGGGCGCCCCCTTCGTGGTGATGCACTGGCGCGGCTTCCTGGAGGGCGGCAACGTCAAGGGCGTCTACGCGGACGTCGTCACCGAGGTGCTGGACGAGCTGCACGCGCGCGTGGAGGCCGTGCTGGAGGGCGGCATCGAGGCGGACCGGGTCGTCGTCGACCCGGGGCTGGGCTTCTCCAAGGACGCCGAGCACGACCTCGCCCTCCTCGCGCACCTCGACCGGCTGCACGGCCTCGGCCGGCCCCTGCTGGTCGCCGCCTCCCGCAAGCGGTTCCTCGGCCGGGTGCTGGCGGGCTCCGAGGGTGCCCCGCCGCCCGCGCGGGAACGGGACGCGGCCACGGCCGCCGTGTCGGCGCTGGCCGCGCAGCAGGGCGCCTGGGCGGTCCGCGTGCACGAGGTCCGCGCCACCGCCGACGCGGTCCGTGTGACCCGCGCCATCGAAGGGGCCCGGGAGCGGTGAGCGCTCCCCACACCGACGTCGAACAGGTCGAACTCGCCAACCGGGCCTTCTACGAGGCCATGGAACAGGGCGACTTCGAAACGCTCTCCGCGCTCTGGCTGGCCCCGGCCGACGTGGGCGTGGACGAGGAGTGGCACGACCCCGCCGAGACCGGCGTGATCTCCTGCGTCCACCCCGGCTGGCCGGTCCTCACCGGACGCGGCGAGGTGCTGCGCTCGTACGCGCTGATCATGGCGAACACGGAGTACATCCAGTTCTTCCTCACCGACGTGCATGTGTCGGTCACCGGGGACACCGCGCTCGTCACCTGCACCGAGAACATCCTCAGCGGGGGCCCCGCGCCGGACGGCGGTGACGAGCTGGGGCCGCTCGTGGGGCAGCTGGTGGTCGCCACGAATGTGTTCCGTCGCACATCCGACGGCTGGAAGCTGTGGTCGCACCACGGGTCCCCGGTCCTGGCGGAGTCCGAGGACGACGACGCCGAGGAGTCACCTTCCTGAGTGGGCGGGTGTGCCGCGGGGCCCAAGGGGCGATTGGGGACACGGGTGCGCGGGTAGGGGCGGCTTCCGACCCGTGAGCCGCCGCGTTCCCCCGGGGAAACGCTCGATGAACCCTGTCCGTACGAGAGTGGAATCGAGCCTTCCGTGGGTGAGCGCTGTCAGTGCCCGCAGGTAGATTCGAAGGTGGCCGGTGTGCCGACCGTCCTCGGACGAGGCGGAGGGCGCCGGCCGTTCCCGACGACGGCAGGAGTGATTCGCGTGGATCGTGTCGCGCTGCGCGGCCTCAGGGCCCGTGGGTACCACGGGGTGTTCCCGGGCGAACGCGAGGAGGGCCAGACCTTCGTCGTGGACCTCACGCTCGGGCTGGACACCCGGCCGGCCGCGGCCGACGACGACCTGGCGAAGACCGTGCACTACGGGATCGTCGCGGAGGAGGTCGTCGCCATCGTCGAGGGCGAGCCGGTGAACCTCATCGAGACGCTCGCCGAGCGCATCGCCCGGGCGTGTCTGCGGCATGAGGTGGTCCAGGAGGTCGAGGTCACCGTCCACAAGCCGAACGCGCCGATCACGGTCCCCTTCGACGACACGACCGTCACCATCACCCGGAGCCGAGTATGACCGCGTTCTTCACCGGGGGTCAGAGCGACCCGACCGTCCAGCCGGTGCCGGCCTCCGTCGTGCAGAAGGTGGACGAGGCCGACACGACCCTGCACAACCCCCGCCGGGCCGTGATCTCCATCGGCTCGAACCTGGGCAACCGGCTGGAGAACCTCCAGGGCGCCGTCGACGCGCTGGAGGACACCCCGGGCGTCCGCATCAAGGCCGTCTCGCCGGTGTACGAGACCGAGCCGTGGGGTGTGGCGCCGGGCAGCCAGCCCTCGTACTTCAACGCCGTGGTGGTCCTGAAGACCACCCTGCCGCCCTCCTCGCTGCTGGAGCGGGCCCAGGCGGTGGAGGAGGCCTTCCACCGGGTGCGGGACGAGCGCTGGGGCCCGCGCACGCTGGACGTCGACATCGTGGCGTACGCGGACGTCGTCTCCGACGACCCGGCGCTGACCCTGCCGCACCCGCGGGCGCACGAGCGGGCCTTCGTGCTCGCGCCGTGGCACGACGTGGAGCCGGAGGCCCGGCTCGCCGGCCGGGGCCCGGTCGCCCAGCTCCTCGACGGCATCACCCGCGAGGGTGTGTCGCCCCGCGCCGACCTGGAACTCCAGCTGCCCGAGTAGTCGTTAAGGTCTACCGGGTCGGGATCATCCTGACGCCGTCGGGACCACGCGCCGGGCCGACCACCCGGCGCCCGTGGGGCCCGGCGTCCGTGGACCATCGGGCTCGTCGAAGGGGCATCGTGAAAGAGCTGCGCATCAGGACGCTGGCCGCGGTGTTCGTGGTGGCGGGGGTGCTGTCCTGGGCCGGGGCCCGGCTGTGGAACTCGGTGGACACCCTGCCGAGCGTCCCGCTGGCCGCCCCCATCGTGCTCGCTCTGATCGCCGTCGTCCTGACGGCCACCGCGCTGTCGCTGCGCAGCCGGCTCAAGGCCCAGCGGGAGCGCCGGCCGGAGGCCAAGGGCGTCGACCCCCTGATGGCCGCCCGCGCGGTCGTCTTCGGCCAGGCCAGCGCTCTCGTCGCCGCTCTCGTCGCCGGGATGTACGGCGGCGTCGGGGTCTTCCTGCTGGAGTCCCTGGAGGTCCCGGCCCGCCGTGACCAGGCCATCTACGCCGGTTTCTCCGTCCTCGCGGGCATCGCCGTCATAGTGGCCGCCTTCTTCCTGGAGCGCGTCTGCAAACTCCCGGAGGACGACGACACGGGCGGCGGGGCGGCGCGGGCGACATGACATCGGGCGGGCCCGCGGCCCCTTGAGTCGGCCGAAGGCCACGAAAGGGGCGCGGGGAACTGCGCGGCCAGCCACGCACGGCCCGCACTGTTGCTACGGCCGGCACTGTTCCTAGGGCCGCACTGTTCCTACGGCGGGCCGCGCCGACCCTGCGGCGCGGCCACTCAGGCGGCGTTGCTCGCGGAGCGCACCGCATGGGCACAGGGGGCCGGAGCCTTCGCGCGGCGGCGCAGCAGGCGGGGCAGGGCGAGGTTGACGAAGCCCTCGGCCTGCATGGCGGCCAGGCCGAGGCGGGGGAGGTCGCGGGAGGCGGCGTAGACGACGAAGCGGGGCTCCCAGCGCGGGTGGAACTTGGCGTTGAACTTGTAGAGCGACTCGATCTGGAACCAGCGGGAGAGGAAGACCAGCAGGCCGCGCCAGGCGCGCAGGACCGGGCCGGCGCCGATCTTCTCGCCGCGGGCCAGGGCCGAGCGGAACATCGCGAAGTTCAGGGAGACCTGCCGGACGCCCAGGCGGGGCGCCGCCTGGAGGGCGGCGACGATGAGCAGTTCGTTCATGCCGGGGTCGGCGGAGCGGTCGCGGCGCATCAGGTCCAGCGAGGCGCCGTCCGGCCCCCAGGGCACGAAGTGGAGGACGGCCTTCAGGTCGCCGTAGGGGCCGGGGGTCTCGTCGGCCTTGTGCGCGGTGGCGATCAGGCAGTCGCCGTCGGCCGGGTCGCCGATGCGGCCGAGCGCCATGGAGAATCCGCGCTCGGTGTCGGTGCCGCGCCAGTCCTCGGCGGCGCGGCGGACGCGGTCCAGCTCGGCCTCGCCGAGGTCACGGACGCGCCGTACCCGGGTCTCGTAACCGAGGCGCTCGATGCGCTTCACCATTTGACGCACGTTGCGCATCGCACGTCCGGCGAGGGAGAAATCCGCGACGTCCACCACCGCCTCGTCGCCCAGTTCGAGGGCGTCCAGGCCGGTCTCCCGGGTCCAGACCTCCGCGCCGGTCTCCGAGCACCCCATGACGGCCGGGGTCCAGGAGTGGGCCTTGGCCTCGTCCATGAAGCGTTCGATCGCGCCGGGCCAGGCCTCGACGTCGCCGATCGGGTCGCCGCTGGCGAGCATCACCCCGGAGACGACGCGGTACGTCACCGCCGCCTTGCCGCTCGGGGAGAAGACGACCGCCTTGTCGCGGCGGAGCGCGAAGTGGCCGAGCGAGTCGCGGCCGCCGTGCCTGTCGAGCAGGGCGCGCAGCCGCGCCTCGTCGTCGTCGGTGAGGCGGGCCGCCGGGTGTTCGGGGCGGAAGGCCAGGTAGATGGTGGTGATGGCGGTCAGCAGACCGAGGGCGCCGAGGGAGAAGGCCACCGTCCATGACGTGGTGCCCGCGTAGTCGACCGGGCCCTCGAAGCCGAACAGGCCGTA
This sequence comes from Streptomyces caniscabiei, assembly GCF_014930365.1. GTDB lineage: Bacteria > Actinomycetota > Actinomycetes > Streptomycetales > Streptomycetaceae > Streptomyces > Streptomyces caniscabiei. Next base: position 38,936 of record NZ_JABXWI010000030.1, read on the forward strand.
GATGACGTGTTCGAGCCGGTCGGCGAGGCTCGGGTCGCCGACCATCCGTCCCGGGTGGGCGCTGACGACGACCAGACCGAGGACGATCGAACCGGCGCCCATCAGCACGAAGTTGGTGAGCGCCCGCCAGCGGCTGGTGGGGTCGGGCAGGGCGGGGAACTCGTCGCGGTGCCGCAGCAGCGGGATGAACAGGGCGAGTGAGACGAGCACGCCGACGAGCGAGTGCCGATAGGCGAACTGGGCGATCGCCCCGGCCGGGAGCAGCACCACGGCCGCCCGCCAGGCGCGCCGTTTGCGCCGGCGCAGACCGTGGGCGAGGAGCAGCAGCAGGACGCCGGCGCTCAGGGAGAGCGCCGCCGCGAACGGGCCGAGCGCGCCGGGCAGCACCTCGGCCAGCGCGTGCATCCGGCTGTTGCGGAAGCGGGGGAACACCCCCGCGGCGATGTCCACGAGCCCGACGAGTGTGCAGGCCCTGGCGACCAGCGCGGGCACGGCCTCGGGGCGCGGGCCGCGCAGCGCGCCGCGCAGGGCACCATGCGGTACGCCCCGGGGCGCGCCCTTCGGCTGCCGGTCGGCGCTCGGCGCGGAGCGGTCCGATCGGACCGGAACCGCACCCGACATTTCCCCATCTGTCCTGACAGACATCGCATCCCGTAGTTCCGCGAGAGAGCTTGGATCCGGTGCCTTTTCCGGCATCCGGCGACATTGCGCCCTCTAGGACGGTGCAGCGGCGGGGGAGGTTCACTCTCCATCGGAAAGCTGAACCAAAGGACAGGGAAAGACTAGGAAAGAAAGGTCGGCGGGGGACGTCCCGATGGGTCTTACGAGCAACAAGGTGCTGGCGTTGGCCGTGCTGTCCGCCGTACTGCTGTTCATCGGCACGGTGTGGCTGTGGCCGAAGCTGGCCCGGCGCGGATGGCGGTCGGTCGGCGGTCGGATCGCCGTCCTGCTGGCCACGCAGATCGCCGTCTTCGTGTCGGTCGGCCTCGCCGCCAACCAGGCGTTCGGGTTCTACGCCAGCTGGGCGGACCTCCTCGGCCGGGAGACCGGGCAGGGGGTGGTCGTCGACCACGACGGGGTCGAGACCGGGGGGCCGTTGCGGGTCGTCGACACCCAGCAGGTGAACGTGGCCGGCGGGGGCCGTCCCGCGGTCGGCGGCCAGATCCAGAAGGTCGAGATCGTCGGCCGCAGGAGCCGGATCGCGAGCCCGGCGTACGTGTATCTGCCGCCGGAGTACTTCCAGCCCCGGTACCGCACCCGCAGTTTCCCCGCCGCGGTCGTCCTCACCGGCTATCCGGGCACCGCCGAGGCGCTCATCAAGGGGCTCCACTTTCCGCAGACGGCCCACGCGTTGGCCCGCGACGGGAAGGCGCAGCCGATGATCCTGGTCATGCTGCGGCCGACCGTGGCGCCGCCGCGTGACACCGAGTGTGTGGACGTCCCGGGCGGGCCGCAGACCGAGACGTTCTTCGCCAGGGATCTGCCGGACGCCGTCGGCCATCACTACAGGGTCGGGAAGAAGCCGGGCAGTTGGGGTGTCATAGGCGACTCGACCGGCGGCTACTGTGCGCTGAAACTCGCCATGCACCACCCCGGGGTGTTCGCCGCCGGCGCGGGCCTCTCGCCGTACTACAAGGCGCCGACCGACCCGACGACCGGTGATCTCTTCCAGGGGAACAAGACACTGCGGAACGAGGCGGACCTGTTCTGGTATCTGAGGCACCGTCCGGCGCCGGACACCTCTCTGCTGGTCACCAGCAGCAAACAGGGGGAGACCAACTACAAGGCCACGCTGAAGTTCATCGAACAGGTGAAGGAGAAGCGGCCGACGCGGATCTCGTCGATCATCCTCGACAGCGGAGGGCACAACTTCAACACGTGGCGCCGGGAGATCCCGGCGACGTTGCAGTGGATCAGCGGGCGGTTGAGCGACAGGTGAAGCCGCCGGGGCACCTCGCGAAGTCGGCCGGGTGACCGGCGAGGTGGGCCGGTGAAGAGCGGTTCGGTCACGGCGCGGCGACGGGTCGGCGACGAGTTCGGTAACGGTTCGGCGGCGGGATCGGCAATTCGTGGAATTCACCGGCCGGGAAAGAGCCGGATGCGGCCAAGGCGTATCCGCATTCAATGGGGTTGATCCACTGGAGGAGCCGCCGGTGGGCGCATTGCCGCACCGGAGCTGGGCACGCTTGTGAAGGCTTGTGAGAGGTGAGAGGGGCGGCTGAGTTTTTGTGACCCGGGGCACCATCATTCGCCTACGCGCGGTAAGTTTCTGGCCATGCCACGTGGACGTCACCGCCATTCACCGCCTCTGCACAGGCTGCTGCCCCCCACGGCGATCGCAGGCGTCTCGCTCGTCTGCGCCCTCGGGCCATGGTTGTTCTCCGGGTCGGCGGTGCTCCGGGTCATGGCCGCCGTCGCCGCGGCGACCGCGGCCGTGGGCGCGGCGGTCATGCGCCGCTGGGACGTCGAGGCGGGCAAACGCGTCGCCGACCTCACGCGCGCGCGTGCGAGCGACGAGTGGCGTCACGAGGAGAAGGTCGCCGAACTGGAGACCGACCTCGACGAATCCCGTGAGCTGCGCACCAAGCTGGAGCACAAGCTGCGCGCCAAGCGCACCGAACTGGCCAACCTCCGCAACGAGCACGCGGCGCTGCTGAGGCGCTACGCCACCGCCGAGACCGAGCGGGCCAGCGCGCTGGAGGGCCGCCGTCTGCTGGAGATCGAGGCGACCGGCCCCGAGGACACGCGGGCGTTGCCCGCGGCGGACGCGGACGCGGACGCGGAGGCGGGCGACGGCGACGCGGCCACGGCGGTGTCCCGGACCTCGACGGTGCCGCCGCAGGGGACCCCCGCGCCGGGAGCGCCCTGGGCCTCGTGGGAGACGGCGTCCAAGGCCGCGGCGGCGAAGGCGGCGGCACAAGGCGCGACGGGCGGGGCGGCTACGGGGACTTCCGCCAAGAAGGGCGCGGAGGGGGCGGAGGCGGAGACAACGTCCCCCTCGGTGTTCTCGCCGGACGGTTCGTCGCTCTTCCTGCGCGCGAACTCGGCGCTGGACCGGATCATCACCCAGCGGGGCTCGGTGAAGGACGCGGGGGCGAACACGACCGGGGGTGCGGAGCCCGGGAGTTCCGACTCCGGGGACGTGGACCTGGACGTCGACGACCAGGCCGACACGGCGGGCGATGACCCGATCGCCGAGCCGGTCGACGAGTCGCTGGAGCAGGCGGTCGGGGAGCAGGCGGAGGAGCCGACGGGCGAGCAGGCGGAGGAGCCGACCGGCGAGCAGGCCGACGAACCGGTCGAGGAGTCGGTCGATGGGTCGATCGATGGGTCGGTCGGCGAGGCACCGGAGACGCCTGCCGACGATCCGACGCCGGCCGAGCCCGCCGACTTCGTGGAATCCACCGAGCCCGCCGAAACCGGCCAGTCCACCGAGCCGACCGAGTCCTTCGAGCCCGCCGAGTCCACCGAGCCCGCCGAATCATCCGACGAGACGGCCAAGGGCGAGGGACCCAAGGGCGGTTCCCCCAAGGGCCCTTCTCCCAAGGGTGACCCGGACGGGCCGACGGACGGGGGCACGCGGCAGGGACGTTCCGCCGAGGTGGAGGAGGAGCCGGTGCCGGTGCTCACCGCCGAGGAGGGCGACGCGGTGGGGAGTTCGGTGGCGGACCGGGGTCATGAGCGTGCGGCCGGCGGCCCCGTGCCCGTGGTGGCGGCGCCGACCGGTTCGACGGGGGTGGAGGAGTTGACCCGCGTGGACCCGTCGGGGCGTGCCGGGCAGGAGCAGCGGGCGGAGCCGATGGCCCCGGCGGCGCTGCCCGCGCTTCCGCCGGTCGGCCACTTCACGGTGCCCACGGCCGTGGCGGTCGTTCCGGCGGCGCCGCGGCGGCGGACCGCGGTGGAGGGAGGGTTCGACTTCTTCGGTACGCAGAAGGAGGCGGACGTCCTGGACGCCGTGCAGAACGAGGACCTCGCCGATGTGGTCGGCCAGGAGGCGCTCGCGCTCCACAAGGCCGAGTCGGAGGCCCGGTTCAAGCGCGCCGACGAGGCCTCCCGGGGCATCGGCCAGGTCATCGACCTCACGGCACACGACGAGACGGAACAGATCGACCTCCAGGGCCTGCGCACGGCGGCGTCCTAGCCGAGCCGACGGAGGTCATCGCGCCACCCTTGCGGCCGCCCACCCTTCCCGGTGGGCGGCCGCCGGTCTGTCCAGAGGGCCCCCGGGTCTGCCTGCACCCGCTGCACCCGCTGCACCCGACAGGCGCCGACTCCCTCGTTCGAGCCCCGCCCCCGCCGCCGTCCCCGCCCGCTTCCGCCGCGTCCTACACCATCCACCGGTCCGGCAGCGCCTCCCGGCGGCCCGTGCGGGACCGTTCCGCCTGGGCCCGCAGCAGGGCCGCCGCCTCGTCCGCGTCGCGCAGACGGGCCGTCACCGTCTTGTTGGCGCCGGTGTCGACATGGACGTCGGCGAGCCCCTTGTGCCGCTGCCAGGGCCCCTGCGACAGCCGTACGCTCTGCACCTTCGCATGCGGTACGAGGTCGAGCCGGCGGCGCAGCAGGCCGTGCCGTGCCGCGAACACCTTGTCGTCGACGGCCAGTCCGTACCCCCGCCACCACCACGGCACGCACCACCGCGCCCGCCCCGGTGGCCGTACGAGGGCCGTCGCGTCCGGCACACGTGTCCCCGGCAGCACCCGCGCGACGACCGACTCGGCCACCTCCCGCGGCGCGACCGGCAGCAGGACGGAGTTGGTCGAGCCCGCCACGTCCAGCTCGACCCGGACCCACCCGCGGCGCCGCCACAGCAGCGGTTCGACGATGCGCACGGTCTGCACGCGGCCCGGCGGCACCGTCTCGTGGGCGCGGTCGAGGAGCCCGTGGTCGATGCGGAGCCCGTCGGGGGAGTCGCCGACCGTCCAGTCGTACTCCCCGACGAACCGCCCCACACTGCTCGCCCCGGCCGCGCCGATCAGCGGCAGCGCGGTCGCGAGGACGGTCCACACGCTCTCCGTGGCGAACCACAGCACGGACGGTACGACGATCGCGGCCACCAGGGTCCCCCAGGTGGCGCCGGTCAGCACGACGGACATGGCCAGCACGCCCGCCGGGACCTTCAGCACCTGCCGTACGGGCGCCTCGCCGACCTCGTGCGCGGTGTCCGGCGCGAAACCGGCCGCGCGGGCCAGGAGCTCGGCCCGCAGAGCGACGGCGTGCGCCTCGCCGAGATAGGCCAGCTCGTCCTTCTTGTCGGTGCCGACGACATCGAGTCTGAGTTTGGCGACGCCCGCGATCCGGGCGAGCAGCGGGCGGGTGACGTCGATGGCCTGAATGCGTTCGAGACGGATGTGGGCGGTGCGGCGGAACAACAGGCCGGTCCGGATGCGCAGTTCGCTGTCGGTCACCGCGAAGTGGGTGAACCACCAGGTCAGGAAGCCGTAGAGGGCGGCGGCCGGGACGAACACGGCGAGCCCGATCAGCAGGGTCGACGTGTCGAGCCGCATCAGCTGCCGCTGCGCGCCGTCCGGATCGTGCACCCCCCATCCGATCAGCACCGCCACCGGCGCCCAGGCCCGCCGCAACGGCGTCACCGGATGCAGCCGATGCTCGACGACCGGCTTCTCCACCCCCGCTCCGTCCGCCCGTACGGCCTCGTCCTCCCCGTCCGCCCGTACGGCCTCGTCCTCCGTCGCGCCGTCCGCCCCCACCGCGCGCTCCGCCCGTACCGGGTCGTCCCCCAGCGCCCCGCCCGCCTCCTGTGCCGACACCGTCACAGCCCTGCCGATCGGGCCTCGCCCAGCTGGGTGAGGTGGTCGCGCAGGCGCTCCGCCTCGGCCGGGTCGAGGCCCGGGATACGGGCGTCCGTGGCGGCCGCGGCCGTGTGCAGCTGCACGCTCGCCAGCTTGAAGTGCCGCTCGACGGGACCGGAGGTCACCTCGACCAGCTGCATGCGCCCGTACGGCACGACGGTCTCCTCGCGCCAGAGCACCCCCCGGCTGATCAGCAGGTCGTCCGCCCGCTCGGCGTACCGCCACGACCGCCAGTTGCGGCCCAGCATCGGCCAGCCCCAGAGCAGCAGCCCCAGGGGCAGGAGCGCGAACGCCGCCCAGGGCGGCCCCGCCAGCCGGCCCAGCAGGACGGCCGTACCGACGGTGACCGGCACCAGCCACACCACCAGCAGCAGCCGCCTCATCCGCAGCAGCCCGGGCGGCAGTCCCGTCCAGACCGGCTCGTCCTCCGCGCGCCCGGCGCCGTCCTCGAAGGTCCCCAAGCTCCCCGTCTCCATTCCGCCAGCGTACGTACGACAGACTGTGTCCATGACTCCCCCGACGGAGACCCGAGAGACGACGGTCGGTATCGGCGGTGCCGCCGAGAGCACGGACATGGTGCTGAACATCGGCCCGCAGCATCCGTCCACGCACGGTGTGCTGCGGCTGCGCCTGGTCCTCGACGGCGAGCGGATCCAGCATGCCGAGCCGGTCATCGGCTATATGCACCGGGGCGCGGAGAAGCTCTTCGAGGCGCGTGACTACCGCCAGATCATCATGCTGGCCAACCGCCACGACTGGCTCTCCGCCTTCTCCAACGAACTCGGCGTCGTCCTCGGTGTCGAACGCATGCTCGGCATGGAGGTCCCGGAGCGCGCGGTCTGGATGCGCACGCTCCTCGCCGAGCTGAACCGGGTCCTGAACCACCTGATGTTCCTCGGCTCGTACCCGCTGGAGCTCGGTGGCATCACTCCGGTCTTCTACGCCTTCCGGGAGCGCGAGGAGCTCCAGAACGTCATGGAGGAGATCTCCGGCGGGCGGATGCACTACATGTTCAACCGGGTGGGCGGTCTGAAGGAGGACCTGCCGGCCGGGTGGACGGCACGCGCGCGTGCGGCCGTCGCCGACGTCCGCTCCCGCATGGACGTCTTCGACGACCTGGTGCTCGGCAACGAGATCTTCCGGGGGCGCACCCGGGACGTGGGCGTCCTCGCGCCGGAGACCGTGCACGCGTACGGGGTCAGCGGCCCGATCGCCCGCGCCTCCGGTGTCGACTTCGACCTGCGGCGCGACGAGCCGTACCTGGCGTACGGCGAACTCCAGGACGTCCTTCGGGTCGTCACCCGCGAGGAGGGCGACTGCCTCGCCCGCTTCGAGTGCCTGCTGGAGCAGACGCACAACGCCCTCGCCCTCGCCGACGCCTGCCTGGACCGGCTGGCCGACCTGCCGCCCGGCCCCGTCAACCAGCGCCTGCCGAAGGTCCTCAAGGCCCCCGAGGGACACACCTACGCCTGGACCGAGAACCCCCTCGGCATCAACGGCTACTACCTCGTCAGCAAGGGCGAGAAGACCCCCTACCGCCTGAAGCTTCGCTCCGCCTCGTACAACAACATCCAGGCCCTCACGGAACTGCTGCCGGGGACGCTGGTGGCCGACATGGTGGCCATCCTCGGCTCGCTGTTCTTCGTGGTGGGGGACATCGACAAGTAGGGCGGCCCGGCCTCACTGGTCGCGCGGCAGCGGGTCCGGGATCCCCACCGGCTGGAGCAGCCACCCGAAGTCGCCCAGGCCGCCCGGCGCGGTCAGCTCGGCGGCCTCGCCGGCGCCCGCGAGGGCCCGTACGTACGCCGCCGGGTCGGTGGTGGCCAGGGAGAGCGGCGGACGGCCGCCGGTGACGCCCAGGGCGCGCAGGGCCTCCCGCTGGGTGAGCAGCCGCGCACCCGGCAGCGCGCACGCGTCCAGCGCCACGTGCGCGGTGATGTCGCACGACCCGTCCGGGACCGGTGCGGTCTCCCGCCCGTCGCGGAAGCCGGTGAGCGTCCCGAAGGGCGGCCGGGAGCCGGCGAGGTGCGCGTAGTCGACGGCGACGGCGAGTCCGCGTACGAGGCCCGCCACGGCGGCGGCCCACGCCCGGTCCCGGGGCAGCCCGACCTCGGCCCGCAGCCCCTCCTCGGGGGCGAGCGGCCACCACCGGGCCAGCCACTCGGCCTCGGCCCCGCCGACGGGCGCCCCGAGCACCTCGGCGCCGTCCTCCCGGACGAGCACCAGCCGGGCCGTGCCCGCCGCGTCCACCTCGACGGCGTCCACGGGCACGTTGTCCAGCCACTCGTTGGCGAACAGCAGCCCCGAGACCCCCTGCGGCGGCTCGGCGACCCACTCGATGCGGTGATCGAGAGCCGGGGGCCGGCCGGCCAGTTCGACGGCGTACGCGCGCGTGCGGGACGCCACCTCGGCGGGGAGGGCGTCCAGGACCCCGCTCACCAGCTCGCCGCGCCCGGCCCCCAGGTCCACGAAGGCCAGCTCGTCCGGCCGCCCCGACGCCTCGTCCACCCGGCACAGCAGCCGCGCCACGGCGGCCGCGTAGAGCGGGGAGGCGTGCACGGAGGTCCGGAAGTGTCCGGCGGGCCCTTCCGGGCGCCGGTAGAAGCCCGTGGGCCCGTAGAGGGCCTCCTCGGTCGCCGTGCGCCAGGACCGGGCCCGTGGATGATCCGTCACAGCACCAGGCTAAGCGGAAGGGCCGACGCCGCCTCCACCTTGGGGAGTACATGCCCCCGTCATGGATCGGCCCTCCGGTTGACCCGTGCACACCGCGGCCTTCCCTACGCTGGGTTACGTGCAGCGCCTCTATGACTTCCTCCGCCGGCACCCGACATGGGTCGACAGCTTCTGGGCCGTCGTCCTGCTCGCGGTGACCCTGGCCGGCGGAGCGATCGACCCGGACTACGGGACCGACACGAACGAGACCGCGTTCGTGGTGATCTCGCTCGTGCTCTGTCTGTCGATCGCCCTGCGGCGCCGGATGCCCGAGAAGATGCTGATGCTGGCTGCCGCGGCGGGCATCGCGCAGCTGATCCTCGACGTGCCGAGGATCCCGGCCGACTTCGCGATGCTCGTGGTCATCTACACGGTCGCGGCGAACGGCGCCCGCTGGGCCTCCTGGTTCGCCCTGGGCGGCGGCCTCTGCGCGGCGACGCTGGGACAGCTGCGCTGGACCGTGGAGGACACCAGCACGATGGGCAACGCGGTGCTCGCGCTGTTCCTGACCGTGCCCTTCGCCCTCGCCTGGGTGCTCGGCGACTCGCTGCGCACCCGCCGCGCGTACTTCGCGCAGCTGGAGGAGCGCGCCGCCCGGCTGGAGAAGGAGCGCGAGGCGCAGGCCAAGGTCGCCGTCGCCGCCGAGCGCGCCCGGATCGCCCGTGAACTGCACGACGTGGTCGCGCACAACGTGTCCGTGATGGTCGTCCAGGCCGACGGTGCCGCGTACGTCCTCGACGCCGCCCCCGACCAGGCCAAGAAGGCCCTGGAGACGATCTCCTCCACCGGCCGCCAGGCCCTCGCCGAGATGCGCCGCCTGCTGGGCGTGCTGCGCACCGGTGAGCACAAGGAGGTCGGCGAGTACGTCCCGCAGCCCGACGTCGAGCAGATCGACGACCTGGTCGAGCAGTGCCGGGTCGCCGGGCTGCCGGTGGACTTCAAGATCGAGGGCACCCCGCGCCCGCTGCCCAGCGGGGTGGAGCTGACGGCGTACCGCATCGTCCAGGAGGCACTCACCAACACCCGCAAGCACGGCGGCCCGAACGCCGGTGCGAGTGTCCGGCTGGTCTACTTCGACGACGGCCTCGGTCTGCTCGTCGAGGACGACGGCAAGGGCGCGCCCCACGAGCTGTACGAGGAGGGCGGCGCCGACGGTCAGGGGCACGGCCTCATCGGGATGCGGGAGCGCGTCGGTATGGTCGGCGGCACGCTGGACGCGGGCCCCCGCCCCGGCGGCGGCTTCCGGATCAGCGCCCTGCTGCCCCTGAAGGCCGCGCACTGACCAGGCCGTGCCGGCCGCTGACACCTGTAGACGCTGTCAGCCGACCACCGACCACCGACATCTGTAGACGGAAGAGGAACCGATGGCGATCCGCGTGATGCTCGTCGACGACCAGGTGCTGCTGCGCACCGGGTTCCGGATGGTGCTGGCGGCCCAGCCGGACATGGAGGTCGTGGCCGAGGCGGGCGACGGCGTCGAGGCCCTCCAGGTGGTGCGGTCGACCGAGGTGGACGTGGTCCTCATGGACGTCCGGATGCCCAAGCTGGACGGGGTCGAGGCCACCCGGCGCATCTGCGCGGAGCCCGAGCCGCCCAAGGTGCTCATCCTGACCACCTTCGACCTCGACGAGTACGCCTTCTCCGGGCTGAAGGCGGGCGCCTCCGGCTTCATGCTCAAGGACGTGCCGCCCGGTGAGCTGCTGGCCGCGATCCGTGCCGTGCACAGCGGGGACGCGGTCGTCGCGCCGTCCACGACCCGGCGGCTGCTGGACCGGTTCGCCCCGATGCTCCCGGGCACCGGCTCGGAGCCCCGGCACAAGGAGCTGGAACGGCTCACCGAACGGGAACGCGAGGTCATGATCCTCGTCGCCCAGGGCCTCTCCAACGGCGAGATCGCCGCCCGCCTGGTCCTCTCCGAGGCCACGGTGAAGACCCACGTCGGCCGCATCCTCACCAAGCTGGGTCTGCGCGACCGCGTCCAGGTGGTCGTCCTGGCGTACGAGACCGGGCTGGTGCGCGCGGGGGGACACGGCTGAGGCGTCCGGCGTACGGCTCACCCGGTTCGGCCGGTCATCTGAGCAGGCCCTCCCCGCACACCGGGCGGGTCCGCCAGCAGCCGCCCGGCGAACCCAGTCGTAGGCGTACTCGGGGGAGCAGACGAACTCCAGCCCGGCGTCGACGAACTGGTCGTCCGTCAGCTCGTCCAGCAGATCGAGGTCGGCGGCGAGCGTCGCGCCCGGGAGGGTGTCACGGCCGGGGATCCCGGCGAAGGGCATGAACAGGTCCGAGAACGACGTACGCCACAGGAAGTCCGCCTCGGACATCCGGTCGGCGAGATGCGCGTCGAGCCGGGCTGTCACCCCGTCACCCAGCCCCGTCACCCAGCCCTGGCGCCCGGGGCTGGTGCCCGGGCTCGGACAGCACGTGCAGCGCCATGCCGAGCTCGGCCGGTGGCGAGGGCACGACGGCCACCTTCTCCCGCCGCGGCCCGGTGATGTCGATGCGCACACTCGTGTCCCCATGGTGCCCCGCCCGCGCGGCCCGGCCCGGCGGCTATTCGCCCGCGACCTTCTCCACCAGTGCCACGAAGTCCCCGACCGCCCGCCGGACGTCCTCGGCCGTCCACTGAAGCGCCGAGGCCCGCACCTCGACCTCGGTGACCGCCAGCCCCGGCCCGCCCCGGTCCCAGGGGCGGGCGAAGAGCAGCGTGTCCGTCCGCTCGCCCTGGCGGACCGAGGCCTCCGCGACGACATCGACGTCGTACGGCAGCCAGACCTGGAACTCGTGGGTGTGCGGCTCCTCGGGGTGCACGCGGGACCACGGCACCCCCGCCTCCGCGAACCCCTCCCGCAGCGCGGCGGCGACCACGCGCGCGTGGCGCACGTACTCCGGCAGCCGGGGCAGCTCGCGCTCCAGGCCGACCAGGGCCGACAGGGCGGTGGGGAACTGGTGGAAGAGGTCGCCGCCGTACCGGTGCCGCCAGGCCTTCGCCTCGTCGACCAGGGTCCGGGGGCCGGCGATCGCGGCACCGCTGTAGCCGTCGAGGGACTTGTAGTACGACACGTAGACGCTGTCGGCGAGGCCGGCGATCTCGTCGAGGGGGCGGCCGAAGTGGGTCGTGGACTCCCAGAGCCGGGCCCCGTCGACGTGGACGACCGCCTCCCGCTCGTGCGCCGCGTCGACGACCGCCGTCAGCTCCTCCCAGGAGGGGAGCACGAAACCCGCCTCCCTGAGCGGCAGTTCGAGCATCAGCGCGCCGAAGGGCTCGTCGAAGCCGCGCACCTCGTCGGCGCTCGGCAGCCGGGGCTCGCTCGTCAGCACGGCCGGGCGCAATCCGCTGACCCGGCTGAACGCGTACCGCTCGTGCCTCTCGGGGTGGGAGAGCCCGTGGAGGGCCACCGTCGGGTTCCCGGTACGGCCCGCCCAGCACCGCAGGGCCACCTGCTGGGCCATCGTGCCGGTCGGGAAGAACGCGGCGGCCTCCATGCCGAGCAGCGCGGCGGTCCGCTCCTCCAGCGCCTCGACGACCCCGTTGCCGTAGAGGTCCGCCGACTTGTCCAGGTCGTACACCTCGCCGGCCAGGTCCAGCAGGGAGAGCCGCTCGCGGATCGTCGCCAGCGCACTGGTCCGCGACAGCACCCGCGACGCCGTCCGGTGGGCCGCCCGCCGCCGCTCGTACCGCAGCATCGCCGGGGAGTCCCCGTCGGCCGTGCCGTCCTCGGTGGTCCCCGCCGCTTCGCTCATCCCGGGATCATCCCCCGGCCGGGGCCCGCCCGGCACCCGGTTTTCCTCGCCGATTCCGCGCCCGCCGGGCTCCCCGACACGACCTGCGGAAACGGTCCCGCGTCACCCACAGCCTGTGGACGACCGAACACCCCTGTGACCGATCGCGTTAACATGACGAGAAATCGTCCGGTACCCAGAGCGGACTGGAACGGGAAGGTCACCACCGAGTGAGTACATTCCAGCAACCGGAGCCGAAGGACCGCCCCGCGCGGCTCGCCGTCGGTGTCGTCGGCGCCGGCCGGGTCGGTCCCGCGCTGGCGGCGTCGCTGAAGCTGGCGGGTCACCGGCCGGTGGCCGTCTCCGGCGTCTCCGACGCCTCCCGGCGACGCGCCGCCGAACTGCTGCCCGACGTCCCGCTGATGCCCCCCGCCGATGTGCTGCGCCACGCGGACCTGGTCCTGCTGACCGTCCCCGACGACGCCCTGCCGGGGCTGGTCGAGGGCCTCGCGGAGACGGGCTCCGTACGCCCGGGCCAGCTCCTCGTGCACACCTCCGGGCGGTACGGCGCGAAGGTGCTGGACCCCGCGCTCAGGGCCGGTGCGCTCCCCCTGGCGCTGCACCCCGCGATGACGTTCACGGGGACCGCGGTGGACGTGCAGCGGCTCGCCGGGTGCTCCTTCGGGGTCACGGCCCCGGACGAGCTGCGGATGGCCGCCGAGGCGCTGGTGATCGAGATGGGCGGCGAGCCCGAGTGGATCGCCGAGGAGAACCGCCCGCTCTACCACGCCGCCCTCGCCCTGGGCGCCAACCACCTGGTCACCCTGGTCGCCCAGTCCATGGAGCTGCTGCGCACGGCCGGGGTCACCGCCCCCGACCGCATGCTCGGCCCGCTGCTCGGCGCCGCCCTGGACAACGCCCTCAGGTCGGGCGACGCGGCCCTCACCGGCCCCGTCGCGCGCGGGGACGCGGGCACGGTCGCCGCGCACGTCGCCGAACTGCGCGCGCACGCCCCGGCCACCGTCGCCGGCTATCTGGCGATGGCCCGCGCGACCGCCGACCGGGCCCTCGCCCACGGACTGCTCAAGCCGGAGCTCGCCGAGGACCTCCTCGGGGTGCTCGCCGGCGGGACGGACCGCGCCACCGGAGCGGGCGGCACCGACGGGACCGAAGGGAACGCCCGATGACCATCACCGTGCTGCGCACCGCCGGCGAACTGCACGCACGCGCGCGTACGGGACGCCGGGCCGTCGTGATGACCATGGGCGCCCTGCACGAGGGCCACGCCACCCTGGTCCGCGCCGCCCGCGAGATCGCCGGCGACACGGGCGAGGTCGTCGTGACCGTCTTCGTCAACCCCCTCCAGTTCGGTGCCGGCGAGGACCTCGACCGCTACCCGCGCACCCTCGACGCCGACGTCGAGCTCGCCGAACAGTCGGGCGCGGACGTGGTGTTCGCCCCGTCTGTCGACGAGGTCTACCCGGGCGGCGAACCGGAGGTCCGGATCACCGCCGGGCCCATGGGGGAACGCCTGGAGGGCGCCTCCCGCCCCGGGCACTTCGACGGCATGCTCACCGTCGTCGCCAAACTGCTCCACCTCACCCGCCCGGACGTGGCGCTCTACGGCCAGAAGGACGCCCAGCAGCTCGCCCTGATCCGCCGCATGGTCCGCGACCTGAACTTCGGCATCGAGATCGTGGGCGTCCCCACGGTCCGCGAGCCCGACGGGCTGGCCCTGTCCAGCCGCAACCGGTACCTGTCCACCGGGGAGCGCCGCACCGCCCTGGCGCTCTCCCAGGCCCTGTTCGCGGGCCGCGACCGGCACGCCGCGCAGGAGGCGCTGCGCGCCCGCGCCCGCGAGGTGCCCGCCTCGCGCGCGCGTGCCGAGGCGCTGAGCGCGATCGGCGAGTCCCGCGCGGCGGCCGACGCGCACGCCATGGCCAAGTCCGCCCCCGGCGGCCCCGCCGCCGTCCGCGCCGCCGCCCGGCTGGTCCTCGACGAGGCCCTGCGCATGAAGCCGCCGCTCACCCTGGACTACCTGGCCCTGGTCGACCCGTCCGACTTCACCGACATCCCCGACGACTTCACCGGCGAAGCCGTCCTCGCCGTCGCGGCCCGGGTGGGGACGACCCGGCTGATCGACAACCTCCCCCTGACCTTCGGAGCCGCCTCGTGACCAGCACAGGCATACGACTGCACGCGCCAGCCCCGGGCTGGTCCGTCGACGCCGACGTCGTGGTCGTCGGCTCGGGCGTGGCCGGCCTCACCGCCGCGCTGCGCTGCGAGGCCGCCGGCCTGACCACGGTCGTCGTCACCAAGGCCCGCCTCGACGACGGCTCCACCCGCTGGGCCCAGGGCGGCATCGCCGCGGCCCTCGGCGAGGGCGACACCCCCGAACAGCACCTGGACGACACCCTGGTGGCCGGCGCGGGCCTGTGCGACGAGGAAGCCGTACGCCTCCTGGTCACCGAGGGCCCCGACGCCGTACGCCGACTGATCGCGACCGGCGCCCACTTCGACGAGTCGGAGGAGGGCGGCCTGGAGCTGACCCGCGAGGGCGGCCACCACCGCCGCCGCATCGCCCACGCGGGCGGCGACGCCACCGGCGCCGAGATCTCCCGGGCCCTCGTCGAGGCGGTACGCGCGCGGGGACTGCGCACGGTCGAGAACGCGCTCGTCCTGGACCTCCTGACGGACGCCGAGGGCCGCACCGCCGGTGTCACCCTGCACGTCATGGGCGAGGGCCAGCACGACGGCGTGGGAGCCGTGCACGCCCCCGCGGTCGTCCTCGCGACGGGCGGCATGGGCCAGGTCTTCTCCGCCACCACCAACCCCTCGGTGTCTACGGGCGACGGCGTGGCCCTCGCCCTGCGCGCGGGCGCCGAGGTCTCCGACCTCGAATTCGTCCAGTTCCACCCCACCGTGCTGTTCCTCGGCGCGGACGCGGAGGGCCAGCAGCCCCTGGTCTCCGAGGCCGTCCGCGGCGAGGGCGCCCACCTGGTCGACGCCGGCGGCACCCGCTTCATGGTCGGACAGCACGAGCTGGCCGAACTCGCTCCCCGGGACATCGTCGCCAAGGGCATCATGCGCCGCATGCAGGAACAGGGCGCCGAACACATGTACCTGGACGCCCGGCACTTCGGCGCGCACATGTGGGAGCACCGCTTCCCGACGATCCTCGCCGCCTGCCGCGCCCACGGCCTCGACCCGGTCACCGAGCCCATCCCGGTCGCCCCGGCCGCCCACTACGCCTCCGGCGGCGTGCGCACCGACTCCCACGGCCGCACCACCGTCCCCGGCCTGTACGCCTGCGGTGAGGTCGCCTGCACCGGCGTGCACGGCGCCAACCGGCTCGCCTCCAACTCCCTCCTGGAGGGCCTGGTCTACGCCGAGCGCATCGTCGCCGACATCGCCGCCGCCCACGCCGAGAACACCCTCCACGCGCGCGTGCCCCAGCCCGTCCCGCACGCCGAGCAGCCCGCGCACCCGCTGCTCGCCCCGGAGATACGGTTCGCGATCCAGCGGACCATGACCGAAGGCGCCGGCGTGCTGCGCTCCGAGGCGTCCCTGGCCACCGCCGCGGCCGCCCTGGACCGGCTGCACGCCCAGGCCCGCGACGCCCTCGCGGAGAACGGCAAGACGGCCGAGCCCGGCGTCGACACCTGGGAGACCACCAACCTCCTGTGTGTGGCCCGCGTCCTGGTCGCCGCCGCCCGGCTGCGCGAGGAGACCCGCGGCTGCCACTGGCGCGAGGACCGCGCCGAGCGCGACGACACCGCCTGGCGCCGCCACATCGTCGTACGGCTGAATCCGGACCGGACGCTCGCCGTACACACCACGGATACCGCAGACTTCCCCCCGACCCGGCAGCAGCAGGAGCAGTGACAGACGTGAGCACCCCCGACCTTCCCCTCGCCCAGAGCGGCGGCTGCGGCGACGGCTGCGCCTGCGGCGCCGACGACGGCCTCAGCGAGGAGTACCTGGAGTGCGGGCTCGATCCCGCGCTCGCCCAGCTCCTGGCCGACGCCGGACTCGACCCCGTGGAGGTCGAGGACATCGCCAACGTCGCCATCCAGGAGGACCTCGACCACGGCGTGGACGTGACCACGGTCGCCACGATCCCCGAGGACGCGCGGGCCACCGCCGACTTCACCGCCCGCGAGGGCGGCGTCGTGGCGGGCCTGCGTGTCGCCGAGGCGGTCCTCTCGGTGGCCTGCACGGACGAGTTCGAGGTCGAGCGGCACGTCGACGACGGCGACCGTGTCGAGGCCGGCCAGAAGCTCCTCAGCGTCACCGGCGCCACCCGCGACCTGCTCACCGCCGAGCGCAGCGCCCTGAACCTGCTGTGCCGCCTCTCCGGCATCGCGACCGCCACGCGCGCGTGGGCGGACACGCTGGAGGGCACGAAGGCCAAGGTGCGCGACACCAGGAAGACGACGCCGGGGCTGCGCTCCCTGGAGAAGTTCGCGGTCCGCTGCGGCGGCGGCATCAACCACCGCATGTCCCTCTCGGACGCGGCCCTCGTCAAGGACAACCACGTCGTCGCCGCGGGCGGAGTCGCCCAGGCCTTCGAGGCCGTGCGCGCGATGTTCCCCGAGGTGCCCATCGAGGTCGAGGTCGACACCCTGCACCAGCTGCGCGAGGTCGTCGACGCGGGCGCCGATCTGATCCTCCTGGACAACTTCACCCCGCTCGAATGCGAGGAGGCCGTCTCGATCGTCGACGGCCGCGCCCTCCTGGAGGCCTCGGGCCGGCTGACCCTCACCAACGCCAAGGCGTACGCGGACACGGGCGTCGACTTCCTGGCCGTCGGGGCGCTGACCCACTCGTCCCCGATCCTGGACATCGGCCTCGACCTGCGCGCGGCCGAGTAGGGACGGGGACGGGCCATGCTGCTGACGATCGACGTGGGCAACACCCACACCGTCCTCGGTCTGTTCGACGGCGAGGACATCGTCGAACACTGGCGCATCTCCACGGACGCGCGCCGCACCGCCGACGAACTGGCGGTCCTCCTCCAGGGCCTCATGGGCATGCACCCGCTGCTCGGTGAGGAACTGGGCGACGGCATCGACGGCATCGCGATCTGCGCCACCGTCCCCTCGGTGCTGCACGAACTGCGCGAGGTGACCCGCCGCTACTACGGCGACGTCCCCGCGGTCCTCGTCGAGCCGGGGGTGAAGACGGGCGTCCCGATCCTCACCGACAACCCCAAGGAGGTCGGCGCCGACCGCATCATCAACGCGGTCGCCGCCGTCGAGCTGTACGGCGGTCCGGCCGTCGTCGTGGACTTCGGTACGGCGACGACGTTCGACGCGGTCAGCGCGCGCGGCGAGTACGTCGGCGGCGTGATCGCCCCCGGCATCGAGATCTCCGTGGACGCCCTCGGCGTCAAGGGCGCCCAGCTCCGCAAGATCGAGGTCGCCCGGCCGCGCAGCGTCATCGGCAAGAACACGGTCGAGGCCATGCAGTCCGGCATCGTCTACGGGTTCGCCGGGCAGGTCGACGGCGTGGTGAGCCGCATGGTCCGCGAACTGGCCGACGACCCCGAGGACGTGACGGTCATCGCCACCGGGGGGTTGGCGCCGATGGTGCTGGGGGAGTCCTCGGTGATCGACGAGCACGAGCCGTGGCTGACGCTGATCGGGCTGCGGTTGGTCTACGAACGGAACGTGTCGCGTCTTTGAGGGGGCGCGGTAGGGGGTGGGGGTGGGGTGCGTCGGCGGGTGCGGGTCCGGTGGGGCTTCTCGCGCAGTTCCCCGCGCCCCTGAAAAGCAGGGGCTGCGCCCCGTGCTTTTCGGGCCCGCAGGGTCGTGGTCTTTCGGGCCCGCAGGGACCTGAAGCTTTTAGGGGCGCGGGGAACTGCGCGACCAGCCCCCACCGGACCCGCACCCGCCGACGCACCTCACCCCCCACCCCCTACCGCGCCCCCGGTGGACCCAGGCGGGTGGTCCCCCGCGCCACACGCCCCCATCAACCCTCTTTTGTCTGATTAGCGCGTATCGTCGCCGCATGCCCACGCCCCACGGAACCCGCGGCGGCATGGCGTTCGGCGCCGAGGAGCTGCGTGTGCTCCGCCGTGCCCTCGCCCTCGCCCTCAACCCCAGTCCCGTCTCGGCGGAGGAGGTGCAGGAGTGCCTCCGGCTCGCCCGGTCCGTCGACGAGGCGGCCCGTGAGGACGCCCGTCTGAGAGCCTTCCTGCAGGCCGACCTCGCCCGCTATCGCGCCGCCCTCCCCGGCACGGTCACGGGCTACGCGGCGCTCCTGACGCAGGCCCTGGACGCCGGGTACCGCCCCCACCCGGACGACCTCGCCGCCCTGCGCGCCCTGCGCGGCAACCCCGTCGCCGCGTCCCTCCTGGAGCGCTGCCGGCCGCTCGTCGCACAGGACGTGCGCGCCCGTTTCGCGGGGCGCGCGGCCACCTCGGCCGTCGTCGTCCCCGCCTCCCGCGCCGCCTCGGGCCGCTCGCGGCTCCGGCTCACCGCGCTCCCCGGCGGCCTTGTGGAGCAGGACGCGCGCGCCGCCGGAGAGCCCGCCCGGCCGAAGCCCGCCCGGCCGTCCCGCCCCGCCGAGCCCGCCGACAAGCCCGGTCCGGTGCCCCGCCCCGACGCCCCGCGCCCGGCCCGCCGCCCCGTCCCCACCCCCGGCGAGGTCTTCCCGCCCAAGCGGAAACCGGCCGCCCCGCCCGCGAACCCGCCCCAACAGCTGGCCGCCGTCTAGCGCTGGCTACCCTGGACGCATGGACTACGTCTCCGCGCTGCTGCCCCCCTTCGTGATGGCCGTGCTGTTCATCGGTGTCATCCGGGTGATCGTGAAGACCCAGGGCGGCCCCAACAAGGCCAAGGAGGACGCGGTGGTCGACGCGGCCCTCGCCCGCGCGGAGAACACCCGCCAGGCCGGCGGCGACTCCCGGGGCCCCGGCGCCTGACCCGCACGCTCCCGCCCCATCGGCGTACGACTCGTGTGTTTTTCGAGTCGTACGCCCTTTTTGTTCCATACCTCCGGATAGTGTGCGGAACTGTGCCTCGCCCATTGGGAGAACTCGAAGACGCCGTCATGACGCGGGTGTGGAAGTGGAACCGCCCGGTGACGGTTCGGGAAGTCCTGGAAGACCTTCAGCGGGAACGGTCCATCGCGTACACCACCGTGATGACCGTTCTGGACAATCTCCATCAGAAGGGCTGGGTGCGCCGGGAGGCGGAGGGCCGGGCCTATCGATATGAGGCGGTCTCCACTCGCGCCGCCTACGCGGCCGCACTCATGAACGAAGCCTGGTCGCAGAGCGACAACCCGGCCGCCGCGCTCGTCGCCTTCTTCGGGATGATGAGCGAGGAACAGCGACAGGCCCTCACCGACGCCGTACGCATCGTCCAGGGCCCGCCCCCCGGCAAACCCGAACCCGCCGTGGCCGCCGCCCCCGTCCTCGAAACCCCTGTTGAAACCGTCGGCGAATCCACCGAATCGTCCGGCGAAACAGAGGGCACCCCCGGCGAATCACCGGATCGCCCCGGGCGATAGCGTCCGCTCATGCCAGCAACGAGTCCCGAAGCCACCGCAAAAGCCATCACCGTCAGGCGGGCTCGGACCAGCGATGTCCCGCACGTGCGCGACCTCCTCGACTCCTACGTCCAGCGCCGCATCCTGCTCGACAAAGCGACGGTCACCCTTTACGAGGACATCCAGGAGTTCTGGGTCGCGGAACGGGACGACAACGCGCAGGTCGTCGGCTGCGGTGCGCTGCACGTCATGTGGGAAGACCTCGCGGAAGTCCGTACTCTCGCGGTGAACCCCGACGCCAAGGGGCTGGGCGTCGGGCACCAGTTGCTGGAGAAGTTGCTGCACACCGCTCGCTGGCTGGGTGTTCGACGGGTTTTCTGTCTCACCTTCGAAGTCGAGTTCTTCGCGAAGCACGGCTTCGTGGAGATCGGGGAGACTCCCGTCGACACCGATGTCTACGCGGAGCTGCTGCGTTCCTATGACGAGGGTGTCGCGGAGTTCCTCGGTCTCGAACGAGTGAAACCGAACACCTTGGGCAACAGCCGGATGCTTCTGCATCTGTGATCGCCGGGGGAGACCAATTCCGGTGAGGCGTTCCGGTGGGACCTTCCCGGAGAGCATCCGGTGAGGGTCGCCTTGCCCGCGGGGCCTATGTCCGAAACGCGCATGTTTCCGGTCTTCCCCGGCCTCCTCGTCCTCTCCGGGGTCTCTCCCCGGTCTCTCCCAGGGGTTTGTGTTTTTCCTGGAAAAGCGGTTTGCTTTCCGACGTACTGCAGTACTGCATATAACAGGGGACGTGAAACAGCGGCGCTCGCCGCAGGCCTCGGCCCTGAAGTTATCGATGAAAGGAAATCCGGTGGCACAGAAGGTTCAGGTCCTTCTTGTCGACGACCTCGACGGCGGCGAGGCGGACGAGACCGTGACGTTCGCGCTGGACGGCAAGACGTACGAGATCGACCTCACGACCGCCAACGCGGACAAGCTGCGTGACCTTCTCGACCCCTACGTCAAGGGCGGTCGGCGTACCGGAGGCCGCGCGGCGGGTGGGCGGGGCAAGGCCCGTGCCGCTTCCGGCGGCAGCCAGGACACCGCGGCCATCCGCGCCTGGGCGAAGGAGAACGGCTACGAGGTCAACGACCGCGGTCGCGTCCCCGCCTCCATCCGCGAGGCCTACGAGAAGGCCAACGGCTGAGTTTCCGACGGCCCGGTGCTCGCGCGCCGCAGCCGGACGCGGTGGCAGTGCGTCGCCACCGTGTCCACCACTCGCACGAGGTCGGGGGTGCCCCCAACGCCCCCCAACGCCGACATGCTCGGCAGCGAGGGTTCGACCTCGCACCCCGGCTCGGGGGGCCGCACCCACTCGGCGGCCCCCTGTGAACCGGCCTCCCCGCACGCGCCCCCATGGCCCCCGGCTCCGTCCGGAGGAGCCGGCGCCACCAGGTGACCGCCCGTTCCGACGGCAGTGAGGTCCAGGTCGAGGCCGCCCCAGTCCAGCCACTGCAACAGCCCCGGCAACTCCTCCGCGCTCCCCGCCGCGACCAGCAGCTGCATCCGCCCGCCGCGGCGCGCCACCGGTGAGCCCGGACCGGGCACCGGCCCCAGATGACGCAGCGCCGCGACCCCCGCCTCCGCCGGTACGTCGAGCACATCGAAGCGCAGGCCCGTAATGAGACGTAGAGGCGTACCGGGCACGGTCGTCCAGCCGAGATCGTTCTCGTACCACCACCGCACCGCGTCGCACGGGGCCTCACCCGGGACTTCGCGCGAGGCGAGGGCCGGGGAGGCGCTCGGGTCGAGCGGTCGGCGGGGAAGGGGGACGATGGTCATGTCAGGAGCAACCGGGCGAAGAGGCCCAGAGTTACGCTGGGTGTCGGCGTGGTTGCGAGGAGTGCCGGGAAAGGGGGCGTTCCACAGTGTGCGGTGACGCAAGGATGTTCGCCCTTAGCGGAGGGAACCGGTGCATCCGGCATGGAGTGTCAGTCCCTACGGGTAAGACATCCCTAGTGGGAGGGGGCGACACGCAGGAAAGGCCGTCTCACGTTCGCCATCGGCGTACTGATAGTGAGGGTAACTGCCTGGCCTGCGGGAACATCGTCTCGCACCATCGGGTTGGAGCAGATGTCGGCGTTCGGGGTCAGGAGGCCAAGGACGGTGTCGGCAGTTGGAATGAGCGGTCCCCGCTTGCGGGACTAAGCTGCGGAAGGACAGCGAGGGGAGCGTCCCCTCACTGCCTGACCGCTCTGAGGAGCGATTAACGATGTTCGAGAGGTTCACCGACCGCGCGCGGCGGGTTGTCGTCCTGGCTCAGGAAGAAGCCCGGATGCTCAACCACAACTACATCGGCACCGAGCACATCCTCCTGGGCCTGATCCACGAGGGTGAGGGTGTCGCCGCTAAGGCCCTGGAGAGCCTCGGGATTTCGCTCGAGGCGGTCCGCCAGCAGGTGGAGGAGATCATCGGGCAGGGGCAGCAGGCCCCGTCCGGCCACATCCCCTTCACCCCCCGTGCCAAGAAGGTCCTGGAGCTGTCGCTCCGCGAGGCCCTTCAGCTGGGCCACAACTACATCGGCACGGAGCACATCCTGCTCGGCCTGATCCGTGAGGGCGAGGGCGTCGCCGCCCAGGTCCTGGTCAAGCTGGGCGCAGATCTCAACCGGGTGCGGCAGCAGGTCATCCAGCTGCTCTCCGGTTACCAGGGCAAGGAGACCGCCACCGCCGGCGGCCCCGCCGAGGGCACCCCCTCCACGTCCCTGGTCCTCGACCAGTTCGGCCGGAACCTCACCCAGGCCGCTCGTGAGTCCAAGCTCGACCCGGTCATCGGGCGCGAGAAGGAGATCGAGCGGGTCATGCAGGTGCTGTCCCGCCGTACCAAGAACAACCCGGTCCTGATCGGTGAGCCCGGCGTCGGCAAGACCGCCGTCGTCGAAGGCCTCGCCCAGGCCATCGTCAAGGGCGAGGTGCCCGAGACCCTCAAGGACAAGCACCTCTACACCCTCGACCTCGGCGCGCTGGTCGCCGGCTCCCGCTACCGCGGTGACTTCGAGGAGCGCCTGAAGAAGGTGCTCAAGGAGATCCGCACCCGCGGTGACATCATCCTGTTCATCGACGAGCTGCACACGCTGGTCGGTGCGGGTGCCGCCGAGGGCGCCATCGACGCCGCTTCGATCCTGAAGCCGATGCTGGCCCGCGGTGAGCTGCAGACCATCGGTGCCACCACGCTGGACGAGTACCGCAAGCACCTGGAGAAGGACGCGGCCCTGGAGCGCCGCTTCCAGCCCATCCAGGTCGCCGAGCCCTCGCTCCCGCACACCATCGAGATCCTCAAGGGTCTCCGTGACCGGTACGAGGCGCACCACCGCGTCTCCATCACGGACGAGGCCCTGGTGCAGGCGGCGACGCTCGCCGACCGTTACATCTCGGACCGCTTCCTGCCGGACAAGGCGATCGACCTGATCGACGAGGCCGGATCGAGGATGCGCATCCGCCGGATGACCGCGCCGCCGGACCTCCGCGAGTTCGACGAGAAGATCGCCGGTGTCCGCCGGGACAAGGAGTCCGCGATCGACTCGCAGGACTTCGAGAAGGCCGCCTCCCTGCGCGACAAGGAGAAGCAGCTCCTGGCCGCCAAGGCCAAGCGGGAGAAGGAGTGGAAGGCCGGCGACATGGACGTCGTCGCCGAGGTCGACGGCGAGCTGATCGCCGAGGTCCTCGCGACCGCCACCGGCATCCCGGTCTTCAAGCTGACCGAGGAGGAGTCCTCGCGTCTGCTGCGTATGGAGGACGAGCTCCACAAGCGGGTCATCGGCCAGGTCGACGCCGTCAAGGCGCTGTCGAAGGCGATCCGTCGTACGCGTGCGGGCCTCAAGGACCCGAAGCGTCCCGGTGGTTCGTTCATCTTCGCCGGCCCGTCCGGTGTCGGTAAGACCGAGCTGTCCAAGGCGCTCGCCGAGTTCCTCTTCGGTGACGAGGACGCGCTGATCTCCCTCGACATGTCGGAGTTCAGCGAGAAGCACACGGTCTCGCGGCTCTTCGGTTCCCCGCCCGGATACGTGGGCTACGAAGAGGGCGGCCAGCTGACCGAGAAGGTCCGCCGCAAGCCGTTCTCCGTCGTCCTCTTCGACGAGGTCGAGAAGGCCCACCCGGACATCTTCAACTCGCTGCTGCAGATCCTGGAGGACGGTCGCCTGACCGACTCCCAGGGCCGGGTCGTGGACTTCAAGAACACGGTCATCATCATGACGACCAACCTCGGCACCCGGGACATCTCCAAGGGCTTCAACCTGGGCTTCGCGGCCTCGGGCGACAAGAAGACCAACTACGAGCGCATGAAGAACAAGGTCTCGGACGAGCTCAAGCAGCACTTCCGGCCCGAGTTCCTCAACCGTGTCGACGACGTCGTCGTCTTCCCGCAGCTGACGCAGGAGGACATCCTCAAGATCGTCGACCTGATGATCGGCAAGGTCGACGAGCGCCTGAAGGACCGGGACATGGGCATCGAGCTCTCCCAGTCCGCCAAGGAACTGCTGTCCAAGAAGGGGTACGACCCCGTGCTGGGCGCCCGGCCGCTGCGCCGGACCATCCAGCGCGAGGTCGAGGACACCCTCTCCGAGAAGATCCTCTTCGGCGAGCTGCGCCCCGGCCACATCGTGGTCGTGGACACCGAGGGCGAGGGCGACGCGGCCACCTTCACCTTCCGGGGTGAGGAGAAGTCGGCGCTGCCGGACGTCCCGCCGATCGAGCAGGCGGCCGGTGGTGCGGGTCCGAACCTGAGCAAGGACGCGTAACCGCTGCGCTCGGCCTGAGCGAGCGAGAAGGGGCTGCCCCGGGACTTCGGTCCCGGGGCAGCCCCTTTTGTCGTGCCGTGGCGTCTGTCGTGCCGTGCCGTTCTCCGGGAAAGGAGTGACGCGGACCTCGTAGTCGCCGTCACATTCGCGCGTTCTTTCCGGCCGGTATCGGTGACGTGCCGCACAGGTCATTTGTCCGGTACTAGATGGAATAGTGGCGAGGGGTTAGCGGGCAAAACGGACATTCAGGTCTCAGGGGGATGGATGCAGATCCTGCTGTGCAGGTGGGGGGCGGTTTGGGGGTGGGTGTCAATGAGAGGGGGGATTTGGGGAGATCTACGACTTTCGGTCGTAGGTCACATGTTTGGGGGGTTTCGGGAGGCCGGGGTACCAAGGGGTGTCCCATTCGGCGGCCGCAGATGTGCGCCGGGTGGGATGCGTGCCCGTCGAGGCACATTCCCTGTCTCCGTTCCCCCGTGAGGTACTCCATGTCGCAGCGTGTTCGCACTCCCCGTCCCCGTACGTCCCAGCTCCGTGTCCGCGCCGCCGTGATGGCCGTGGGCGTGGGTGTCTCGGGTGTGCTGGGTGCCGGGGTCGCGGCCGCCGCCGGTGGTGCCCAGGCCGCGAGCGCCGGCACCGCCACCGTCCAGACCGCCGCCGCCAAGAAGGCGGCCTCCTGGGTCAGCCCGGTCAAGGGCTACAAGCTGAGTGCGCGCTTCGCGCAGGCCGGCAACATGTGGTCCGCCAAGCACAGCGGCCAGGACTTCGCCGTCAAGAGCGGCACGGCCGTCGCCGCCGCGCACGGCGGCACCGTCGTCAAGGCCGGCGGCAACGGCGCCGGTGACGGCCCGGCGTACGGCAACGCCGTCGTCATCAAGCACGGCAACGGCACGTTCTCGCAGTACGCCCACCTGGCGAAGGTGAGCGTGAAGGTCGGCCAGGTCGTCAAGACCGGGCAGCGTATAGCCTTCTCCGGCAACACCGGTAACTCCAGCGGGCCGCACCTGCACTTCGAGATCCGTACCACCGCGAACTACGGCTCCGCCATCGACCCGGTCGCCTTCCTGCGCATCAAGGGCGTCAAGGTCTGAGCCGCTCGTGCGTGACGCCGTGGCCGGTCAGCACGGGCCGTAGTCCTGGCCCGTGCCGCACATCGGGGTGTCGGCGTAGTAGTCGTTGAAGTAGAGGATGGCCAGGATCATCACGACCACGACCGCCGCCGCGCCGGCGAGGCCGATGAGGTGGCTTCTGCGGTCGTGGGCGGCGCGCTCCTCGTCGGTCATCCGGGCGTAGTCGTCGGCGTTCATCCGGGCCTCCTCGTGCGGGTGTCCGGGAGGGTCCCGAAAGCTCTGAGGGTCTACCCGGATACGACGGCCCTCAGGCGCCCCGGGTTCCGCCGTGCGCCTGGGTCACCAGATCGATGGCGACCTCCAGGACGGCCTCGCGCTTCTCCTCGGGGTCGCCTTCGACGTCCCGGAGTACGAACATGCCGGCGTGCATCGTGAACAGGGCGCTCGTGCAACGGACCTGGTCGGTCAGGGCGGCGTCCGGTTCCTTGATGGTGTCGATCAGCCGGATCATGCGGTCCTTGAAGGTCTCGCCGACGCTCAGCTCGCGCACCGTCGCCTGGTTCTCCTGCATGAAGCGGAAGAGCGGGGCGACATCGGCCAGGGCCACGCTGTAGCGGCGCAGGATCTCCCGCTTGGTGTCGAGGGTGCGTGGCTGGGTGCCCGCCCACTCGATCAGATCGTCGATCGGGCGCTGCAGGTCCTGGAAGAGGCCGATGAGGATGTCTTCCTTGGTCTTGAAGTGGTAGTACAGCGCCGCCTTCGTCACATCGAGGCGTTCGGCGATCTCCCGCAGCGAGGTCTTCTCGTAGCCCTGCTCGGCGAAGAGTTCGAGGGCGACCTCCTGGATGCGCTGGCGGGTGTCGCCGCGACGCTGCCGCTTCGGTGTCGCGTCCGCCGCGCCCGTGGCGTCCTGTGCCGTGCCGCTCATCCTCGTACTCCTCGCCGCTCGGATGGCCCGGGTCGGTCAAGCCTCGGCCAAGCCCGTCGAACTTACTTGACGCCCGGCTAGTTAGGGGCCTAGCTTCCCTCAGTGTAGACAACTAGCCGGTCGGCAAGTAAGTGCACGGAAGCTCCGGGGGGAGTGGAGGACCGCGATGGATGCGGAGAAGAAGAACGAAGTGAGCGGTGGGGCCGAGAAGGACGGGCCGCAGCCGCGCAGTGTGCGGGTGGTGCTGCTCGCACTCATGATCGCCATGCTGCTCGCGATGCTCGACAACATGATCATCGGGACGGCGATGCCGACGATCGTGGGTGAGCTGGGCGGGCTCGAACACCTGTCGTGGGTCGTCACCGCCTACACGCTCGCGACCGCCGCCTCCACGCCCATCTGGGGCAAGCTCGGCGACCTCTACGGCCGCAAGCGGATCTTCATGACCTCGATCGTGATCTTCCTGATCGGGTCCGCGCTGAGCGGGATGGCCCAGGACATGGGCCAGCTCATCGGCTTCCGCGCGATCCAGGGACTCGGCGCCGGCGGTCTGATGGTCGGGGTCATGGCGATCATCGGCGACCTGATACCGCCCCGGGAGCGCGGCAAGTACCAGGGCATGATGGCCGGGGTGATGGCTCTCGCCATGATCGCCGGACCGCTGGTCGGCGGGTCCATCACGGACCACTGGGGCTGGCGCTGGTCCTTCTACATCAACCTGCCGCTCGGGGTCGTGGCGCTGATCGCCGTCAGTGCCGTGCTGCACCTGCCGAAGCCGTCGCGCGAGGGGCGGTCGGCGCGGAACATCGACTATCTGGGCGCGGCCCTGCTGACCGTCGGCATCACGGCGATCGTGCTGGTCACCACGTGGGGCGGCACGGAGTACGCCTGGGGGTCGGCCGTCATCATGGAGCTGATCGCGCTCGGCGTGGCCTCGCTGGTCGGGTTCGTGTTCGTGCAGAAGCGGGTGGCCGAGCCGGTGATCCCGCTGCACATCTTCCGCAGCCGGAACTTCACGCTGATGTCCCTGATCGGCTTCTTCACCGGGTTCGTGATGTTCGGCGCGGTGCTGTTCCTGCCGCTGTACCAGCAGTCCGTGCAGGGCGCGTCCGCGACCAACTCCGGGCTGTTGCTGCTGCCGATGCTCGGGGCGATGCTCGCGGTGTCGATGGTGGCCGGGCGGGTGACCACGAACAGCGGCCGCTACAAGGTCTTCCCGGTCGTCGGGAGCGTCCTGATGATCGTGGGGCTGTTCCTGCTGGCGCAGATGGACACGGGGACGAGCCGGGTGACGTCCGGGGTGTTCATGGCCGTGCTGGGTGCCGGTATGGGATGCCTGATGCAGATCACCATGCTGGTCGCGCAGAACAGCGTCGAGATGAAGGACATGGGGGTCGCGTCGTCCACGACCACGCTGGCCCGGACCCTGGGGTCGTCCTTCGGTGTCGCGATCATGGGCGCGTTGTTCAACAGCCGGGTGCAGGACGTGATGGCCGAGCGGGCCGGGGCGCTGGGGTCCAGGGTGACCGAGCAGTCGGCGCAGCTGGACGCGCCGAGTATGGCGAAGTTGCCGGAGGCGGTGCGGGAGGCGTACCAGTACGCGGTGTCCTCCGGGACGCACTCGGCGTTCCTGCTGGGGGCGATCGTCTCCGTGGTGGCGTTGGTGGCGGCGGTGTTCGTGAAGGAGGTGCCGTTGCGGGGAGCGGGGGCCTCCGGCGCGGGCGGGGCCGAGGGGGCCGGCGGGACTGGGGCCGGTGGGGAGGCCGGGGCGAAGGAGGCTGCGGCCGTCTGATCGTGCGGTGGGCCCCCTGAGTTCGCGGTCGAGCTCGGGGGGTTCGGTGCGTCGGCGGGTGCGGGTGGGTGGGGGCTGGTCGCGCAGTTCCCCGCGCGCCTGAAAAGCAGGGGCTGCGCCCCGTGCTTTTCAGGCCCGCCGCCGGTCGCCTTACAGGGCCACGGGGGCCTGGTCTTTCAGGGGCGCGGGGAACTGCGCGAGAAGCCCCACCGGGCCCGCAGCCGAAGAACCGGCCCCCGCCCGGCAGGGCTACGCGTCGGTCGACATGGGCAGCATCGGGTAGCTCCCCGTGTTCGTCGGGGCGTGTTCCGGGAGCCACAGGACGGCGACCGCCCCCTCCGCCGGGACCCCGCCCGGGGACCCGGGCGGGCGGACGTTGCGGAAGGTGAGGCGGGCGCCGAGGACGCGCGCCTGACCGGCGGCGATGGTGAGGCCGAGACCGTGCCCCTGGCCGGCCCGGTCGGAGGCCCCGGTACGGAAGCGGCGGGGCCCGTCGGCGAGGAGTTCCTCGGGGAAGCCGGGGCCATGGTCGCGGACCCGGATGACGCGGCCCTCCACGGACACCTCGATCGGCGGTCGGCCGTGCTTCGCCGCGTTGGCCAGCAGGTTCAGCAGGACCCGTTCGAGTCGGCGGGGGTCGGTCGTCACCTCGGACTCGTGCACCACCCGCACCCGCACGTCCGCGTTCTTCGCCGCCACCCGCCGGGCCACGAACTCGCCCAGCATGATGTCCTGCAACTCGGCCCGCTCGGAGGCCCCGTCGAGACGGGCCACCTCCAGCACGTCCTCCACGAGCGTCCGCATCGCCTGCGCCCGGTCGCGGACCAGCTCGGAGGGGCGGCCCGGGGGCAGCAGTTCCGCGGCCGTCAGCAGTCCGGTCACCGGCGTACGCAGCTCGTGGGCGATGTCCGCCGTCACCCGGCGCTCCGCCTCGATGCGCTGCCGCAGGGTGTCGGCCATCGCGTCGACGGCCCGCGCCAGCTCCGCGGTCTCGTCGCGTACGACACCGCCGATCGCGTCCTGCACCCGTACGTCCGACTCGCCCTTGGCGACCTCGTGCGCGGCGGCCGCCGCCTTGCGTAGCCGGCGGGACATCTGGCCGCCGATGAGGACCCCGAGGGCCGAGCCGCCGAAGACGACCGCGATCGAGCCGATGAGCAGGGCCTGGTCGAGGTCCCGCATCACCGCCGAGCTGTGGTCGGTGAAGTCGGTGTGCAGGGACAGGACCCGCTTGTCCTTCAGCGGTACGGCCGCCCAGATGTCGGGCACCCCGTTCTCGCCCTCGGACACATACGTGGCCCGACGCCCCTCGCTGACCTTGGCCAGCAGGTCCTTCGGGATGTCGGGGTCGTCGAGCTTGACCCCGAAGGCGCCCGACTTCAGCGGGCGGCCCGACTCGTACATCCGCTGGGCGACCTGGATGCGCTCGTCGGCGAGGTCGCGTGAGTTGTCGAGCATCGAGACGCGCGCCGCGTTGTGCACGACGAGGCTCAGCGCGACCGCCACCAGCGCGCCGACCAGGGCGATCGCCGCGCTCAACTGCCAGCGCAGCCCCGTCCGGATGCCCGAGGCCGGCCCTGGGGCGGATCCCGGGGCCGGCCCCGCGCCGGACGGGCGGTCGGCGGCGCGTGCCGCCTCGGGCGCCCGCCCTCTTCGTATCCCCCTCGATTCCATGTCGGCCCCGTCCCCGCTCAGGCCTTGAGCTTGTAGCCGAAGCCGCGGACCGTCTCGATCCGGTCCTGGCCGATCTTCGCGCGCAGCCGCTGGACATGGACGTCGACGACCCGGGTGTCGCCACCCCAGCCGTAGTCCCACACGCGTTCGAGCAGCTTGTCGCGGGACAGGACCGTGCCCGGGGCGGAGGAGAACTCCAGCAGCAGGCGCATCTCGGTCGGTGTCAGGGCCACCGGCTCCCCGGACCTCCGTACCTCCATGCCCACGGTGTCGATCACCAGTTCGCCGAGTTCACCGAAGGTGAGCACCCCTCCGGCGGCCGCGCCCCCGGCCTCCTCCGCCTTGGCGTCACCGCCGCTCGCGTGGCCGAAGCGGCGCAGCACCGCGCGGATCCGGGCGACCAGGACGGCGCCGTCGAACGGCTTGGTCACGTAGTCGTCGGCGCCCGCCTCCAGGCCCAGCACCACGTCGATGGAGTCGGCTCGCGCGGAGAGCATGATCACCGGGACGGTCGACTCGTCACGGATGCGGCGGCACAGGGAGACCCCGTCCAGGCCCGGGACCATGACGTCGAGGAGGGCGATGTCGGGCCGGTCCGCGCGGAACGCCTCCAGCCCCGACAGCCCGTCGGGCATGGCCGTGACCGCGAAGCCGTCCCGCTCCAGGGCGAGCTGGGTGGCCTCGCGGATGACGTCGTCGTCCTCGACGAACAGGACATGGGTCTGCTCAGCCATCCGGTGATCTCGCTCGCTCTCGGTAGAAGGGGGTCGCCGGTGTCGTGACGGCGGGCGGGCCCGGCTCAGCCCTGCTCGGGGGTCGCCGACTCCGTGCCGCCCACCGCGGTGCTGTACTCGGTGCGCGTGCTGGAACGCTGGACGAAGTCGTCCTTGATCCAGCGATAGGTGGTCACTTCCTCGCTGGACGGATACGAGGACGGATCGCCATTCTCGTACAGCTGACGGGTGACCAGGAGGTCGCCCCGGTCGATCTCCGCGTAGACGGGGGGCTGTTCGGACAGGAAGACGCCGCGGTACGTCCCCTTCTTCTCCGCGCGGTAGACGTACGACGCCACGCCGACGGCGTCCGCGCAGGTCATCACGTTGACCACGAGGTCGTCCGACGAACCCCCGGTCAGATCCCCGTACGTCACGTCCACCGGGTACTCGTCGGCCACGCACGGCTTCAGGTCGCTCTTGACCGCCTTGCTGACCTCCGGGTCCGCGCGGACCATCCGGACGACCTCGTCGACACTCGGGTGGTCGCCGTCCCCGGCGGCGTCCGCCGAACCGGAGGCGGACGGTGTCGCCCCGCCCGCCGCGAGGGAGTCGGCCGGCCCCTCGTCCCGCGCGCCGGTGCCGCCCGTGCCGCAGGCGGACACGGAAAGGGCGAGGGCGGCGAGCACGGCCACCGCCGTGATCACCGCCTTCGTGGCCTGCCTGGCCCCGGGACGGGGGCCGGCCGCTGTGCTCAGGCCGCGCAACGCTCCTGCTCCTCGCTCGCTTCGAGCGCACGGGCGGCGCGCTCTTCGTGGTCCCGCGACTCCAGCTCCTCGCGGAGCCGGGCCAGCGCACGGTGCAGCGTGCTCTTGACCGTGCCGGCCGACATGCCGAGGGCGGCGGCCGTCTCCTCCGTGGACATCTGCTCCCAGTGTCGCAGCACCACGACACTGCGCTGCTTGGGTGCCAGCACCTTCATGATGTCCATCAGGAGGGCGCGGTCCGCGTGCTGCTCGGTGGAGTCCTCGATGCAGGCGTCCGGCAGCTGCTCGGTCGGGACCTCCTCCAGCTTGCGGGCCCGCCACCACTCCGTCCGCGTGTTGATCATGACCCGGCGCAGATAGGCGTCCGCGAGACGCTTGTCCGCGATGCCGTCCCAGCGGCCGTACGTCCGCGCCAGCGCCGTCTGCAGCAGATCCTGGGCGTCCACCGGATCCGGCACGAGCCGGCGGGCGCTGCGCAGCAGCGCGTCCTGCCGGGTACGGACGTACTCCTCGAATTCGAGCACCTCGCCGTGCGCCATGATCAACCGCCTCCGTTCCCCGTTTCCGGCGTCCGCGCTGTCCGCGCGATGCCGGTCGTCCGCCGCTTCGTGTGCTGGTGCGTGTAGCTCGTCCCGCCGGATCCGCTGGTTCGTTTCGCGGGTTTCTGCGGTACGCCGATGAAGCTACGGAGGGGTTGTCACGGAGACGTCCGAGGCAGCCTGCGGAGAACGCTCGGCTGTCCGTCGGTTGTGTAACAGAAGTAGGAACGGGGTAAAGCGGGGTGGGCTTTGCGGCGGAGATGGGCCGGTTTACCCCGTCGACGACGCCGGAGGGTCAGGTGAGGGGAAGGCGGTAGAGGCCGCCCGGGAGGGGTTCCACCAGTCCGTCGGAGACCAGTCCGTCCAGAGCGCGGGCCCGCTGCACCGGCTCGTCCCACACCCGGTCGAGCACCGCCTGCGGCACCGGCGCGATCGCGTCCCGCAGGACGGCGAGGAGCTTGCCGCGGACCTGACGGTCGGTACCGGCGTACGTCTGACCGCGCCGCGCCGGCCCCTCGTGCGCGGGCTTCCCGGCCAGCCGCCAGGCGCACTGCCCGGCGATCGGGCACCGCGCGCACGTCTCGTTCTTCGCGGTGCACACCAGCGCGCCCAGCTCCATCGACGCGGCCGCCCACCGGGACGCCGTCCCGTCGTCGTCGGGCAGCAGGGCCCGCGCCAGCTTCCGCTCGGCGGCGGTGGTCGCGTTCGGCGGGTACTGCGTGCCGCTCACCGCACGGGCGAAGACCCGCCGCACGTTCGTGTCGAGCACGGCGTGCCGCTGCCCGTACGCGAACGACGCCACCGCCGCGGCCGTGTACTCCCCGATCCCCGGCAGCGCGAGCAACTGCGCGTGATCGCGCGGTACGTCGCCGCCGTGCCGTTCCGTTATGGCCACCGCCGCGCCGTGGAGCCGCAGGGCGCGACGGGGGTAACCGAGCCGGCCCCAGGCGCGCACCGCCTCGCCCGGTGGTTCCTTCGCGAGGTCCGCCGGACGGGGCCAGCGGGCCAACCACTGCTCGTAGACGGGCAGTACCCGGTTGACCGGCGTCTGCTGGAGCATGAACTCGCTGACCATCACGCCCCAGGGCCCGGCCTCCGGCCGGCGCCAGGGCAGATCACGGGCGTGCGTCTCGAACCAGGCGATCACCGGGGTGTGCAGGGCGGAGGGGGCGGGGGTGGACCCGGCGGTGGGGGTGGAGGTGGGGGTCGCGTCGGCAGGGCTGCTCTGAGGTTTCGTGGGTGCAGTCATGGCACGGTCGATCCTGCCATGCGGGGTGTGGTGGGGGCGGGTTCTGGTGGGGGGTGTCTCGGGTCGGTCGGCCGGGTGCGGGTCCGCTGGGGCTTCTCGCGCAGTTCCCCGCGCCCCTGAAAAGCGGGGGCTGCGCCCCGCGCTTCTCACCCCGGCCGTCAGCCGGTCGGATGCCACCCCAGCTCCGGCCCCAGCCTCGTCGCGATGTCCGTCAGGATCTGGACGTAGTCCTCGTGCTCGAAGGTGAACGGCAGCGCGAAGGCCACCTCGTCGACCTCGCGGAACGCGACGTGCGCCCGCAGCCGCTCGGCGATCTCCGCGGACGTGCCCACCAGGTCCGGCGCGAACAGCAGTCGCCCCGGCCCCTGCGGCGCCGCGGTCCGGGGCAGCCGCTGCGCCGCGTACGCCTCGTACCTGGCGCGCTGCTCCGGCGTCGCCGAGTCGGTGGGGATGACGACGAGGCCCTGCGAGACCCGGGCCTCGGCCCTGTCGGGATGGTGCGCCCGGAACTCCCGGATGTGGGAGAGCTGGACACCGGCGAAGTCCACCGCCCCGGTCGTCCCGCCCTCCGCCTTCACCACGCTGCTGGTCAGGAAGTTCATCCCGTTCTCACCGGCCCACCGCGCCGACCGCAGGCTGCCCCCGCCGTACCACATCCGGGCGCCCAGCCCGGGGGAGTACGGCTGGACCCGGTCGGAGAAGACCTCGAACCCCTCGGTGCCGCTGAAGTCCGTGGCCGCCTCGCCGCGTACGAAGCCCAGGAGCCGGCCGACCCTGTCGAAGCCGAAGTCCTCCGCGTCGGCGGTGTCCGGGTAGAGCGCCGCCTTGACGGTGTCGTAGTGCATCGGCGGTCCGACGCTGATCCCCGGGTTGAGCCGCCCGCTGGAGAGGAGGTCCACCGTGGCCAGGTCCTCGGCGAGCCGCAGCGGGTTCTCCCAGCCCAACGGGATGACGGCGGTGCCCAGTTCGATACGGCTCGTGCGCTGCGAAGCCGCCGCCAGGACCGCGACGGGGGAGGAGATGCCGTACTGCAGATGACGGTGGCGCAGCCACGCGCTGTCGAAGCCGAGCCGCTCGCCCAGTTCGATGATCTCCAGCGTGGACTCATGGCCCCGGCGCGGGTCGGCCTCGTCGAACAGCCCGATGGTCAGGAACCCCAGCTTCCGCAGCGGCCTCGGCTCCGGTGCGCCGGCGCCGTTGTCCATGCTCCCGGATCCGGCCATCGTCTTCTCCAAGTCCTGCGGCACGCTTCGGTGATGGAGTCGATTGTGGCAGGTGGGGCGGGAGGTGAGGGGTGGACTCGGTGGCGGGGGCCGGTGTGTTCGAGTTCCGTCGTGAAAAGGCTTGGAGAGGTGGGGAGTTGGTGTCGATCGTACGACCGGGGATCGGTCACGGAACGTGCGTCTACGGGCGTTGTGATCACGCACCGCGATCATGGCGGGCCCGTTCGGGGCGATCACGGGAACGACCGGGATGATGATCTGGAAAAGTTGAGGTTTCGGGCGGCGGGTGGCGCCAGCGGAGTGCCGGATCTCTCGTACAGTTTGCGCCGTGGGATCTCTGCGCAATCCGATCGGGCCGCTTCCCTCCACCATCTACTGGCGACGGAGGGCCGTTCTGCTGACCGTCGTCGGTCTGCTCGCGATCCTCGTCGTGTGGGTCGTCACCGGCGGCGGTGGCGGCGGCGACAACGACGCGGGTGGGCCCGACGGCAAGAATCCCGCGACCTCGATCACTCCCGGGCCCTCCGGTTCCGGTCCCGCGATCAGTCAAGCGCCGGGCGGACGCGACGAGTCGGGTGACGAGTCGGGCTCCGGGGGCGACAGCTCCGGGTCCGGGGCGGGCGGCGGTTCGGGGTCCGGTTCCGGGTCGGGTGCCGGCGGCGGGGACACGACCGGTGGGGCCGGTGCGACGGGCGGCGGTACGTCCGACGGCGGCGGCAAGAACGGGAGCAGTTCCGGCGAGCAGGTTCCGGCCGGGTCCAGTCTGCCCAACTGCACCGCCGGGGCCGTGAAGTTGACCGTGCGCAGTGTGCGCAACGCGTACGAACCCGGGGCGAACCCCACGTTCGAACTCATCGCCCGCAACTCCTCCGGCGGGGACTGCAAGCTCGACCTCGGGCCGGACAACACGGTGGTGACGATCACGCCGGCCGATGCGGACGACACGTTCTGGGCGTCCGACGACTGCCATGAGACGGCGGGCAGCCTGATGTTCAAGGTGCCGGCCGGGGACCGGGTCACCTACACCGTCGAGTGGAACCGTGACCCCAGCGCGCCCAACTGCGCGACGCCCGCGGCCGGTTCGGCGACGGCGGGGACGTACCTCGTCGAGGCGAAGGCGCCGGGGCTGGCCACGGCTCGGACGTCCTTCGTGCTGGAGAAGGACTGACGGTCGGGGCGGCCGGCCGGGCCGGCCGGGGTCGACGGCCCGGGGCGGGTCGTCAGACGTAGCGTTCCAGGATGGACGACTCCGCCAGGCGGGACAGGCCCTCGCGGACGCTGCGGGCCCGGGCCTCGCCGACGCCGTCGACCGTCTGGAGGTCGTCGACGCTGGCCGCCAGCAGCTTCTGGAGGCCGCCGAAGTGTTCCACGAGGCGGTCGATGATGGCGCCCGGGAGGCGCGGGACCTTCGCGAGGAGGCGGAAGCCGCGCGGGGAGACGGCCGAGTCCATGCCCTCGGGGGAGCCGGTGTAGCCGAGGGCGCGGGCGACCGTGGGCAGTTCGAGGAGCTCGGCGTGGGTGAGGGCGTCCAGTTCGTGGAGGGCCTCGTCGACCGTGCGGGAGCGCTTGGCGGTGGGCTCGGGGACGTAGTCCCGGACCACCAGCTCGCGCTCCGGTTCCACGCCCGCGATCAGTTCGTCGAGCTGGAGGGCCAGGAGACGGCCGTCCGTGCCCAGTTCGACCACGTATTCGGCGATTTCGGTGGCGATGCGGCGGACCATCTCCAGCCGCTGGGCGACCGCCGAGACGTCCCGGACCGTCACCAGGTCCTCGATCTCCAGCGCGGAGAGCGTGCCCGCCACCTCGTCCAGGCGCAGCTTGTAGCGCTCCAGGGTGGCGAGGGCCTGGTTGGCCCGGGAGAGGATCGCGGCCGAGTCCTCCAGGACACGGCGCTGTCCGTCGACGTAGAGCGCGATGAGGCGCATCGACTGGGAGACCGAGACGACCGGGAAACCCACCTGCTTGCTGACGCGGTCGGCCGTGCGGTGGCGGGTGCCCGTCTCCTCCGTGGGGATCATCGGGTCGGGGACCAGCTGGACGCCCGCACGGAGGATCTTGGAGAGGTCCGAGGACAGCACGATGCCGCCGTCGAGCTTGCACAGCTCACGCAGACGCGTGGCGGTGAACTCGACATCCAGGACGAAACCGCCGGTGCACATCGGCTCGACGGTCTTGTCGAAGCCCAGCACGATGAGTCCGCCGGTGTTGCCGCGGAGAATCCGTTCAAGCCCGTCGCGCAGGGCCGTGCCTGGGGCCACGGCGCTCAGTGAGGCGCGCATCAGGCCATCGGCACCGGAGCTCCCACCGGACTTTCCGGGAGCTGCTGCCCGGTCGTTGGCTGCCACTGCACTCCTCCGGTCGCAGGTTCTGGGGCGCTCCCGTTTCGCACACGTGGTTCGTACGGACGGGCGAGACCTGGGCAAAGTCTACCGGCGGTCCTCCTCGTCCCGTGGGGCCTCTCGACGACGGGATCGCGGCAGTACCCGCAGCGCGTCTCCCATGTCGGCCACTTCCAGGACCTTCATACCGGGAGGAACCTTGCCCGGATCGGACGGAACGAGCGCGTGCGTGAACCCCAGACGGTGTGCTTCGGACAGCCTGCGCTGGACGCCCGTGACCCGTCTGACCTCGCCCGCGAGGCCCACCTCGCCGATCGCCACCAGGTTCTTGGGCAGGGGGGTGTCGGTCGCCGCGGAGGCCAGGGCCAGGGCGATCGCGAGGTCCGCGGCGGGCTCCGAGAGCTTCACGCCGCCGACCGTCGCCGAGTAGATGTCCCTCTTGCCGAGGGCGCTGATCCGGCCGCGCTGCTCCAGGACCGCCAGCATCATCGAGACCCGGGAGGTCTCCAGGCCGGAGGTGGTCCGGCGGGGGGAGGGGAGCTGCGAGTCGACTGTGAGCGACTGCACTTCCGCGACCAGGGGGCGGCGGCCCTCCAGGGTGACGGTGAGGCAGGTGCCGGGGACGGGCTCGTCGCGGCGGGTGAGGAACAGACCGCTGGGGTCGGTCAGGCCGGTGATGCCCTCGTCGTGCAGCTCGAAGCAGCCCACCTCGTCCGTCGCGCCGTAGCGGTTCTTCACGCCGCGGACCAGGCGGAGGCGGGCGTGGCGGTCGCCCTCGAAGCTCAGGACCACGTCGACCAGGTGCTCCAGGAGACGGGGGCCCGCGATGGCGCCGTCCTTGGTGACGTGGCCCACGAGGAGCGTCGACATGCCGCGCTCCTTGGAGGCGCGGATCAGGGCGCCGGCGACCTCGCGGACCTGGGCCATGCCGCCGGGGGCGCCGTCGATCTCGGGCGAGGCGACGGTCTGGACCGAGTCGAGGATCAGGAGGGACGGCTTGACCGCGTCCAAGTGGCCGAGGACGGCGGAGAGGTCGGTCTCGGCGGCGAGGTAGAGGTGGTCGTGGAGGGCGCCGATGCGGTCGGCGCGCAGGCGGACCTGGCTGGCCGACTCCTCGCCGGTGACGTAGAGGGTGGGGTGTTCGGCGCTCGCGGACTTGGCGGCGGCGTCGAGGAGGAGGGTGGACTTGCCCACGCCGGGCTCGCCGGCGAGGAGGACCACGGCGCCGGGGATCAGGCCGCCGCCGAGGACGCGGTCCAGCTCGGGGACGCCGGTGGAGCGGGCGGTGGCCTGGCGGCCGTCCACTTGGGCGATGGGGACGGCGGAGGTCGTGACGCGGCCGGGGGCCGTGGTGCGGACGGCCGGGGTGCCGTACTCCTCGACCGTGCCCCAGGCCTGGCACTCGGGGCAGCGGCCCAGCCACTTGGCCGTCTGCCAGCCGCATTCCGTGCAGCGGTATGCCGGGCGGTCCTTCGCGGTCTTCGTACGGGCAGCCATGGACGAACCGTAACGGAGGGCACTGACAGTGTCCGACGGGTGGGCGAAGGGGGTGTGGGGGGACGGGCTTCCGGGGCGGGGGCGGGGGCGGGGGCAGGGGAGGGGAGAGGAGGGTGCGGGTGCGTGGGGCGTCTCGCGCAGTTCCCCGCGCCCCTTCGGGGCACGGGGCCTTCCGTGCGTTCGGTCGCCTACGGGCGGGGGCCGATGGTCAGTTCGGCCGGGCGGTACGGGATGTACGCCGCGCCGTCGAGGCCGAGGGCCGTGGCGGCGGACTGGAGGGCGGCCGGGGTGGCGGACGCGCCCCAGCGGCCGGTGTCGAGGCGGGACTCCAGGGCGTGGAGCGCGGCCACCGTCTCGGCGGTGGTGAAGGCGCAGTGGCCCTGGCGTTCGACGTAGGCCTGGCGGAGCTGCGCGGCGTCGCCGGAGGCGCGGACCCGGGCGGCGAAGCGGGACTCCTGCTCGACGGGCACGAGGTCGTCGGCGGTGGTGTGGATGTCGAGGAGGGGGACGGCGAGGCCCTGGCCGGCGGAGGACGTGCGCCGGCCGGCGGCGACGGCGGCCGGGTCGGCGGTGATGTCGGCGTGGGTGGTCAGGTCGCGCAGATCGGCTCGCAGATCCAGGCCGGCCTTCTTGTAGAGGGCCTTGACCAGGGGCGCGTGCTGGGAGCTCGCGAGCACGCGCGCGTAGTCGACGCCCTTGTTCCCGGAGTTGTTGCCGCCGAGGGCCTTCTCGACGTGGAAGCGGGCGGGCTCGACGCGGTTGAGCATGCCCTGGGCCAGCCACGCGTACTGCTGGGCCTGCTGCTCGTCCCGGTCGCCCGCTGCGGGGCGCGCCTTGCCGGGTGCCCAGGTGGGCAGGTTGAGGTAGGCGGCGGCGAGGGCGATCCGGGCGCGGCCCTCGGGGGTCTGCTGGGCGGCGACGACGGCGTCGGTGAGCTGTCGGCCGGTGGCGGCGCCCTCGGCCTCGGAGTCGAAGTCCACCAGCTTCACGGGAGTGCCGGGGAGCAGGAGCCGGGCGATCGTGTACTCGGCGTCGAGCTGATAGGTGTGCAGGTCGTTGGCTCCGGCCACGAGCCCGCAGAGGCCGAGGGCGCCGTCGATCCCGCCGGCGCCCGAGCGGGCGAGCCGGGCGTTGACCAGTCCGCCCATGGACTGGCCGATGGAGAGGGTGCGGGTGGGCTCGCCGATCCGCTCGGTGACTGCCGCGACGGTGGCGACCTGGTCGCGCTCCGCGCTCTCCAGGGCCCAGAGGGTCTCGCTCACGTCGTAGGAGGAGCCGGTGAGGGCGTAGCCCTCTTCGAGGAGGCGGAGGCGTACGGCCTCGCGGGGGGCGTTCTGCGGCGTCGTCGCGCCGAAGCCGTGGCTGAAGACGATCAGGGTGCCGTTCCAGTTCTCCGGGACGTCCGCTATCCAGGCGGCGCCGTCGGGGAGCGTGCCGGTGAGGCGTTCCACGGCGGGCGCGGCGCTCTGGGGGGCGGCGGCCGAGACGGAGGCGCCGGTC
Organism: Streptomyces caniscabiei; assembly: GCF_014930365.1. Classification (GTDB taxonomy): domain Bacteria; phylum Actinomycetota; class Actinomycetes; order Streptomycetales; family Streptomycetaceae; genus Streptomyces; species Streptomyces caniscabiei. The sequence continues at coordinate 78,752 of NZ_JABXWI010000030.1, forward strand.
AGGGAGAGGACGACGGTCGCGGCCAGCGCGGCGAGGGCGCGGCCGGTGGGGCGGCGGGTGGAGCGTCGGATGCGTACGGCCATGGGGTGGGGCTCCTGTCGACGCGAAGAAAAGGGGAAGAAGGGGAAGAGGGGGGAGTAAGGGGACGAAGAGGCGGACGTGGAGACATGGAGACGTGGGGATGCGGCCCGGACGTACCTGGGAGTAACTCCGGCCCCATGGAAGGTAGGGCTATTTTCTAGTCGCGGTCAATAAAGTGCACAACATTTGGCCATGCTTCGCGCGCGCCGCGGAATGCGGGATTCCTGTCCCCTTATGAGGGATCGTTTCACCCGTACGGAGTAAATGTGCTCAAGGGGTGAGAAGGTGCTGGTTCCGGGCGCCTACCGTCCATGAATGATGAGCATCAGTCCGGAGACCTCGACCCGCACCACCGGCGCACACCGGGCGCACCGTGAGGCGCGCGATCGGGCGGCGGCGCACGCGGTGGCCCAGCGCCCGCCGGCGCGCTACGAGCCGTACCTGGACGGCCTGTTCACCTACTGCATGTCCGTGCTGTGCGACCGCGACGCGGCCACGGCCGCCCTCGCCGACGTGCTCGCGCTCGCCGAGCGGCGCCGGGGGCCGGACACCGCGGAGCACCGCGCCTGGCTGTACGCGCTGGCCCGCTGGGCCTGTCTGCGCAAGCTCGCCGAGGCCAGGCAGAAGCGTCCGGGCGCGCACGCCTCCGCGCGCCGAACCGCGCACGCCGGCGGGGTGGAGGACCGGGCCCGCGGCGAGGGGGCGTACGCGGAGGCGTCGTACGCCGAGATGCCGTACGCCGAGGTGACGCGCCCGGACAAGTCGCGTTCGGAACCGCCGCGTTCGGAAATCTCGCGGTCGACGAAAGGGCGCTCGGACAAGACGAAAGGGCGCTCGGAGAAGTCGCGCGCCGGCGAGAGCGCCGTCAGGGGTGTGGTTCTCTCCGAGGAGGAGCAACGGCAGCGGCGCCGTGAACTCTCCTTGCTCGCCTGGCCGGAGGCCGCCGGCACCACGCCCGAGCAGCGCGAGGCCCTGGAGCTGGCCGTACGGCACCAGCTCACCGCGCACGAGGTCGCCGCCGTGCTGGGCATGGACCAGACCGCCGCGCGGGAGCTGCTCGCCTCCGCCGCCTGCGAGGTGGAGCGCACCCGGGCCGCCCTCGCCGTCGTCGAGACCGGCGCCTGTCCGAGCGTCGCCCGCCTCACCGGCGACCACCAGCTCGTCCTGAGCGCCGCCCTGCGCCGCGAGCTCGTCCGGCACGTCGACGACTGCCCCGTCTGCCGGCGCGCCGCCGAGCGCGCCGTCCCCGGCCGCTGGCCCGGCACCACCGTCACGCCCGACGCGCTGCCGGTGCTCGAAGCGCCGCGCGCCGTCCTCGGGCCCGCGATGTCCCACCTCACGCGCGCGCGGGGCGGCGCCCCGCGCTTCGACCGGCGCGGCTTCCCCATGGACCCGAGGGACCGCGCTGCCCGCCGGGAGCGGCTGCGCGCGCGGGCCGTGACCACCACCGTCGTCGCGACCGTCGTCGCCGCGCCCGTCTTCGCGCTCTGGGCCGCCTACCGGGGCGCCCCCCTCATCGGCGAGGGCGGCGACGGCCGGTCGGTCAGCGCGGGCCAGGAGCAGGGCGACGGCGACGGCACGGTCGGAGACGGCAGTGGCGACGCCTACGAGAACGCCGGCAACGCCCGGAGCCGGCCCGACGCCCGCCGCGGCCGAGGCAGGCATGCGGCGGACGACGTGTCCGTGGAGGTCACCCAGGGCAGAGGGCGGGGCGCGCTGGCCGTCGCCGCCGCGAACGACGGTGACACCACGCTCATCACGCTCAGAGCGACCGGGGACTCGGCCGTCCGCTGGTCCGCCCGCACCGGGGCCGACTGGCTCTACCTCAGCCAGTCCTCGGGCACCCTGAAACCCGGCGAGTCCCTGACGATCAAGGTGTACGTCGACCAGCTGAGCGAGCCCTCCGGGTACTGGACCGCGCGGGTGACGCTGGCCCCGGCGGACGCCGTGGTGACGATCGAGGGCTACGGTCCGGCGCCGACACCGCCGGTCGACCCCCGGCCGACCGCACCCGTCCCGGACCCGGACGCCCCGGGGCCCACCGCCCCGCCGCCCACGCCCGACCCGGACCCCACCCCCACCGGCCCGGCCCAGCCGGACCCGACCCCGACGCCCACAGCCCCCGCCCCCACGGACCCGGGCGACCCCACACCACCCCCGGGCGACGGAGGCGGCGACCCGCCGCCGGCGTCGTAGCCCACGGGCGCAGCCGACGGTCGGAAAAGAGGCCTGTGGTCCGTCGCCCGGCCACCGGTCGCCCGGTGGCCGTGGCCGATGGTGGGTCCTGTCGGCGGTATCCCCTCTATCCCCTCTGCGCGCCTATCGGCCCGCGGGGGCCGTCGGTTCCGTCGGGTCCGCCGGGTGAGGGGCCACCAGGGGCAGTCGGGAGGCCAGGCGCTGCTCGCACAGCTCGACCAGGCGGTCGTACCCCGCCTTGCCCATCAGCTCGATCAACTCCGGGCGGTACGAGACGTACACCGGGTCGCCCGCGCCGTGCGCCGACGTCGCCGATGTGCACCACCAGTGCAGGTCGTGACCGCCGGGGCCCCAGCCGCGACGGTCGTACTCGCCGATCGACACCTGGAGCACCCGAGTGTCGTCGGGCCGGTCGATCCAGTCGTACGTGCGGCGGATCGGCAACTGCCAGCAGACGTCCGGCTTGGTCTCCAGCGGCTCGCGGCCCTCCCGGAGCGCCAGGATGTGCAGCGAGCAGCCCGCGCCCCCGGCGAACCCCGGCCGGTTCTGGAAGATGCACGACCCCTTGTACGGACGGGTCTGGCGGTCGCCGTCCTCGTCCTTCGAGACCCAGCCGGTCTCCGTGCCCACATCGTGGAACTGCCAGATCTCCGGAGTGAGCCTCGCCACATGCTCGGCGACGCGCTTCTCGTCGTCCTCGTCCGAGAAGTGGGCACCCAGGGTGCAGCATCCGTCCGCCGCGCGGCCCGCCTGGATGCCCTGGCAGCCGCTGCCGAAGACGCAGTTCCAGCGAGAGGTCAGCCATGTCAGATCGCAGCGGAAGACCTGCTCGTCGTCCGCCGGATCAGGGAACTCCACCCACGCGCGCGCGAAATCGAGCCCCTTCTCGTCCGGCTCGACGGACTCCGCCGAGCCCTTCGTCGACTTCGCCGGCTTCGTCGCCGCCTTCGCCCGCGACGAGCCGCCGGTCGCCGCCGCTCCCGACGCCGTTACCGCTGCCGACTTGTCGGCCTTTGCCTTTTTCGTCTTTGGCACCTGACCAGGGTACGGCGCCCGAAGCCGCATCGAGGACGGCGCACGGCTTCGCTGGCAGTAGCGTTCCGTACATGAGACTCGGTGTCCTCGACGTGGGATCGAACACGGTGCATCTGCTGGTGGTGGACGCACACCCGGGCGCGCGCCCCCTGCCCGCGCATTCGCACAAGGTGGAGCTGCGCCTTGCCCAACTCCTCGACGAGGCCGGGGCCATCGACCCCGACGGGGTCGACAAACTCATAGCCGTCGTCCACGAGGCGCGCCAGGCCGCCGAGGACAAGGGTGTCGAGGAGATGCTCCCGTTCGCCACGTCCGCGGTGCGGGAGGCGAGCAACGCCGACGCCGTCCTCGCCCGGGTCAAGGACGAGACCGGCGTGGAGCTCCAGGTGCTCACCGGCGCCGAGGAGGCCCGGCTGACCTTCCTCGCCGTCCGCCGGTGGTTCGGCTGGTCGGCGGGCAAGCTGCTCGTCCTCGACATCGGCGGCGGCTCCCTGGAGATCGCCTACGGCATAGACGAGGAGCCCGACGCCGCCGCCTCGCTGCCGCTCGGCGCCGGCCGCCTGACCGCCGGGTGGCTCCCCGGCGATCCGCCCACCCCCGACGACATCCGGGCCCTGCGGCGGCATGTGCGGGCCCAGATCGCCCGTACGGTCGGGGAGTTCAGCCGTTTCGGCGCCCCCGACCATGTCGTGGCGACGTCCAAGACCTTCAAGCAGCTGGCCCGTATCGGCGGCGCGGCGCGCTCCGCGGAGGGGCTGTACGTCCAGCGCGACCTCAAGCGTGAGGCGTTGGAGTCCTGGGTCCCCAAGCTCGCCGGTATGACCACCGCTCAGCGGGCCGCTCTGCCGGGCGTGTCCGAGGGGCGGGCCAACCAGCTCCTCGCGGGGGCGTTGGTCGCGGAGGCGGCGATGGATCTGTTCCAGGTGGAGACGCTGGAGATCTGCCCGTGGGCGCTCCGGGAGGGTGTGATCCTGCGGCGGCTGGATCACATGGGCACGGCGTAGGGGGAGAGCACGCCGGGTGGGGTGCGTCGTCGGCTGCGGCCCGTGATTTTCAGGCCCGCGGGGGCCTGGTCTGTCAGGGGCGCGGGGAACTGCGCGAACAACCCCCATCGGGCCTGCGGCTGCCGACGTGCGGCCACCCCGACGGCGCACGGCGGAGGCCCCACCCCGTAGGCTGTGCCGCGTGGCAGAACCCGTACGGATCCCGGACGCGAAGGTCGCCCTGTCCACGGCCTCCGTGTACCCGGAGTCGACGGCCACGGCCTTCGAGATCGCCGCACGCCTCGGGTACGACGGCGTGGAGGTCATGGTCTGGACCGACCCGGTCAGCCAGGACCTGGAGGCCCTGCGCCGCCTCTCCGACTACCACCAGATCCCCATCCTCGCCGTTCACGCACCCTGTCTGCTGATCACCCAGCGGGTGTGGTCCACCGACCCCTGGGTCAAGCTCCAGCGTGCCCAGGCCGCCGCCGAGAAGCTCGGCGCGAGCACGGTCGTCGTCCACCCCCCGTTTCGCTGGCAGCGCCAGTACGCGCGTGACTTCGTCACCGGCATCTGGCGCATGGCGAACGAGACGGACGTCCGGTTCGCCGTCGAGAACATGTACCCCTGGCGCTACCGCGACCGCGAGATGCTCGCCTACGCCCCCGACTGGGACGTGACGAAGGACGACTACCGGCACTTCACGATCGACCTCAGCCACTCGGCGACCTCCCGCACCGACGCCCTGGACATGGTCGAGCGCATGGGCGACCGCCTCGGCCATGTGCACATGGCGGACGGCAGGGGGTCGGCCAAGGACGAGCACCTCGTCCCGGGCCGCGGCACCCAGCCCTGCGCCGAGCTGCTGGAACGTCTCGCCCTGAGCGGTTTCGACGGCCACGTCGTGATCGAGGTCAACACCCGTCGTGCCATGTCCGCCGCCGAGCGCGAGGCCGACCTGGCGGAGGCGCTCGCCTTCACCCGGCTGCACCTCGCCTCCGCCGTGCGCGTCCCCCGGCCGTGACCCCGGCCACTCCCCGCCGCAGGGGCCGGCCCTCCCGTACGGAGTCGGCCGACACGCCCGCCGCCCGCGACCGCATCCTGGCGGCGGCCCGCGAGGAGTTCTCCGAGCGCGGCTACGACAAGGCGTCCGTGCGCGGCATCGCCAAGGCCGCCGGGGTGGACTCGGCCCTGGTGCACCACTACTTCGGCACCAAGGAGCAGGTGTTCGAGGCCGCCATCACCCTCTCCTTCGGCCCGGCCATGCAGGCTCCCCAGGCCGTCGAGGAGGGCCCGCTCGACGGGGTCGGCGAGCGGCTCACCCGGTTCATCTTCGGCGTCTGGGAGAACCCCGCGACCCGAGCGCCGCTGCTCGCGATCGTCCGTTCCGCCGTGAACAACGACGCTGCCGCCGCCGTCTTCCGCCGCATCATCGCCACGCAGGTGCTGCGCCGGATCGCCGGCCGTCTGGAGGTCCCGGACGCGGAGCTGCGGGCGGAACTGGCCGCCGCGCAGCTGGTGGGCATCGCGATGCTGCGGTACGTGATCAAGGTCGAGCCACTGGCGTCGGCGGACCCGGAGCAGATCATCACCAGAGTGGCGCCCGTGGTGCAGGCCCACCTCACCGGCCCCGGCTTCTGAGGGGCGCGGGGCTGTACCGACAGGCGGCTCCGCCGCGTGGGCGCGACCAGCCCCCACCGACCCGCACCCGGAAACGAGACGCGCATCCCGCATTCCGGACACCGTGTCCACCCCTTGGCGCAACGGGCGTACGCTCGACACAGTCAGAAGTCTCTGATCGCAGTCTCAGAAGGTCCCTGAAGGAGCGAGCGCGATGCCCGAGCTGAGGTCCCGCACAGTCACCCACGGCCGCAACATGGCGGGCGCCCGCGCCCTTATGCGCGCCTCCGGTGTACCGGGCGCGGACATCGGCCGCAAGCCGATCATCGCGGTCGCGAACTCCTTCACCGAGTTCGTGCCGGGCCACACCCACCTCCAGCCGGTCGGCCGGATCGTCAGCGAGGCGATCCGCGAGGCGGGCGGCATCCCGCGCGAGTTCAACACGATCGCCGTGGACGACGGCATCGCCATGGGCCACGGCGGCATGCTGTACTCCCTGCCGTCCCGCGACCTGATCGCGGACTCGGTCGAATACATGGTCGAGGCCCACTGCGCCGACGCCCTGATCTGCATCTCCAACTGCGACAAGATCACCCCGGGCATGCTGAACGCCGCCCTGCGGCTCAACATCCCCACCGTGTTCGTCTCCGGCGGCCCCATGGAGTCCGGCCGGGCCACCCTCGTCGACGGCACGGTCCGCACGCTCGACCTGGTCGACGCGATCTCCGACGCGGTGAACGACAAGATCTCGGACGAGGACATCCTCCGTATCGAGGAGAACGCCTGTCCGACCTGCGGCTCCTGTTCCGGCATGTTCACCGCCAACTCGATGAACTGCCTGACCGAGGCCATCGGCCTCTCCCTCCCGGGCAACGGCTCGGTCCTGGCCACGCACACGGCCCGCAAGCAGCTGTACATCGACGCGGCCCACACGGTCATGGACATCACCCGCCGCTACTACGACCAGGACGACGAGACGGTCCTGCCGCGCGCGATCGCGAACTTCGCGGCCTTCGAGAACGCCATGGCCCTCGACATCGCCATGGGCGGCTCCACCAACACGATCCTGCACCTGCTGGCCGCCGCGCAGGAGGCGGGCGTCCCCTTCGGCCTCGACGAGATCAACGCCGTCTCGCGCCGTGTGCCGTGCCTGGCCAAGGTCGCCCCGAACGTCGCCAAGGACCGCACGTACTACATGGAGGACGTGCACCGCGCCGGCGGCATCCCGGCCCTGCTGGGCGAGCTGCACCGCGCGGGCCTGCTCAACGAGGACGTGAACTCCGTCCACAGCCCCTCCCTCGCCGACTGGCTCAAGACCTGGGACGTGCGCGGCGGCTCCCCGTCGCCCAAGGCCGTCGAGCTGTGGCACGCGGCCCCCGGCTGCGTCCGCTCCGCCGAGGCGTTCTCCACCTCCGAGCGCTGGGACACCCTGGACGAGGACGCCGAGGGCGGCTGCATCCGCTCCGCCGAGCACGCCTACTCCAAGGACGGCGGCCTGGCGGTGCTGAAGGGCAACCTCGCCGTCGACGGCTGCGTGGTGAAGACGGCCGGCGTCGACGAGTCGATCTGGACCTTCGAGGGCCCGGCGGTCGTCTGCGAGTCCCAGGAGGAGGCCGTCCAGAAGATCCTCACCCAGCAGGTCAAGGAGGGCGACGTCGTCGTCATCCGCTACGAGGGCCCCAAGGGCGGCCCCGGCATGCAGGAGATGCTCTACCCGACCTCGTACCTCAAGGGCCGAGGCCTGGGGAAGTCCTGCGCGCTGGTCACCGACGGCCGCTTCTCCGGCGGCACCTCCGGCCTGTCCATCGGCCACGCCTCGCCCGAGGCGGCCGGCGGCGGCACGATCGCCCTCGTCGAGGACGGCGACCGCATCCGCATCGACATCCCGAACCGTTCGATCGAGCTGCTCGTCGACGACGCCGAACTGGCCCGCCGCGACGAGGCGCTGAACGGCGTCTACGCCCCGAAGAACCGCGAGCGCAAGGTGTCCGCCGCGCTGAAGGCGTACGCCGCGATGGCCACCAGCGCCGACAAGGGCGCGGTGCGGGACGTCAGCAAGCTGGGCTGAGCCCCGCCGCCGCGCGGCCGAGGAAGCGGTTCCACGTCGTACGTGCGTGCTATGTGCGTACGGTCGGGCGGCCGTCTCACCAGCTCGCGGGATCGTTTCCGTCCAGCCCGAGCACGGTCCCGTCGAGGGTGCCCGCGCAGACACGGCCGTCGATGACGACCGGCTCGGGCCGTGCACTGGTGATCAGCTCCGGGTCGCCGAGCCGGGACGCGGTCTGCCCGCTGGGCCGGCCCTTGCCCACATCCACCGCGAGCAGCCGCCCGTCGGACGAGGTGAAGTACACGTACCGCTCGCCGGCCACCGGCGCCGAACCCCGGGTGACCCCCGTCTCGGTCCGCCACACCTGCGCGCGGGCCTTCATGTCGACGGCCACCAGCGCGCCGCTCGCGCCGCTCAGCAGGTACACGACGTCGCCCCGCACCACCGCGTGCGCCTGTTCGAGCCGTACGGGCAGCTCGACCCGGACGGTCTGCCGGGTACCGGGGTCGTAGCGGACGACGGCGACCGTGTCGGGGTACGAGCCCCCGATCGCGGAGAAGAAGAGGGACCCGTCCCGGGTTGTTCCCACTGGTTCCAGCTGACCGTCCAGCCGGGCGTCCCACCGCACGTCACCGGTCTCCGGGTCCACCGCGGTGACCCGCGTGCGCGCCGCCGCCCCCTCACCGGTGACGCTCGCCACGTACGCCGACCGGTCCCCGTCGAACGACGTGAAGTAGGCCTCCGGCTGCCCCGGGATCCGGCGGCTCCACACGGTGTCGCCGGTCGCGCTGTCCACACCGGTGACCGTTCCGTCGGCGGCGGTCAGCAGCAGGGTGCCGCCCACGTACCGCTGGGCGGCGTACGCGGAGACGTCCCGCTCCCACCGCACCCTGCCGGAGTCCGGATCGAGCGCCTGGACCCGGCGGCTCCGGCCCGCCAGCACCTGCACCAGTCCGCCCGACTCGACGGGCGGAACACCCGTGCTCAGCGCACCCGCGCCCTCGACGGTGTGCCGCCACAGCACGCTGCCGTCCGCCGGATCCAGCGCGGAGACGAGCCCCGGCTGCGCGCACAGCAGCTTTCCGGCCCCGTACGAGCACTGCGGCGCGGTCCTGTTCTTCGCCGCGGGCTTGGTGGCCCAGGCCTCCAGCGCGGGCGCGGCGGCCGCGGCCCGACTGGCCTGCGGCGTCGGCGCGGCCCCGCCGCCACCGCCCCACATCTGCGCCGAGCCGAACCCCCCACCGGCGACGAGCACGACCGAGCCGGCGACGAGAAGGGCCCGCCTGCGCAACCGCCCCCCGACCCGATCGCCCCCGCTGCCAAGCCCGCCGTCGCGAGCCTGTCCGGGGACGCGACGACCGGCCCCGACACCCGGCCCGGCGCCGACGCCTGTGCCAGTGCCTGTGCCCGTATTCGTGCCGGTGCCGGTGCCGGTGCCGGTGCCGGTGCCAGTGCCAGTGCCGGAGGCCGTGCCCGCCGCCTCCTCGGCCCCCGCGTTCTCGTCCACGCCCCGGCCGGGGTTCGTGTCGCGGTACTCGCCGTTGTACTCGCCCCGGTACTTGTCGCCGTACGCGTCGCCATAGTCGTCGCCGTCCCGGTCGGCGGTCGGGCCGGGGCCGGGGCCGGGGCCTGGGTCGGCGCTCGGGCCGGGAGCGGGGACGGCAGTCCACCCCGCCCCTTGTCGCTCCTTCTCCCGTTCCCGCTCCCGCTCCCTCTCGCGCTGGCTCGGTATGAAGCTCTGGGTGTCGTACGAGGCGGCCACGGACCGGAGTTCGCGCATCAGTTCGTCCGCCGTGGGCCGGTCCTCGGGTTCCTTCGCGAGGCAGGCGCGGACGAGCGGCGCGAGGTTCGGGGGTACGCCGGTCAGGTCCGGCTCGTCGTGGACGACCTGGTAGGCGACGACGTAGGGGCTGTCGGAGTCGAAGGGGCCGCGCCCGGTGGCCGCGTGCACGGTCACCGAACCGAGGGCGAAGATGTCGGCGGCGGGCCCGACCTCCCTGGGCCGCCGGAACTGCTCCGGGGCCATGAAGGGCGGGGTGCCGATCAACTTGCCTGTCTCCGTGCGCAGTTCACTGTCCTTCGGCCGGGAGATACCGAAGTCGATGACCTTGGGGCCGTCCTCGGCGAGGAGGACGTTGCTGGGCTTGAGATCCCGGTGCACCACGCCGGCGCGATGGATGTCGCGCAGGGCCTCCGCGAGCCCGGCCATCAGCCGCCGCAACTGCCCCGGCGGCATGGGCCCGTTCCGCTTGACGTGCTCGGAGAGGGTCGGGCCGGGGATGAAGAGGGTGGCCATCCAGGGTCGGGGACTGTCGGTGTCGGCGTCGACGACAGGCGCGGTGAAGGCCCCGCTGACCTGCCGGGCGGCGGCCACCTCCTGCCGAAAACGCCCCCTGAACTCGGGGTCCTTGGCGAACTCGGCGTGCACCACCTTCACGGCGAGGCGAAGTCCCGAGGTCGAGGTGGCCAGATGGACGACACCCATGCCGCCGGAGCCCAGACACGCCTCCAGACGGTACTGACCGGAGTACTCAGGAAGTTCCGCTTCCGCTCCCGACCCGGTGCCCCGCTGCGGTGCCATGGGTCCACCCCCGTGCTGTTTCGGCCGCCCCCGCGACGCTCGGAGCCTAGTCGATGACACGTACGGGACAGAGGCGGCTTGCTAGCCTTCCCGAGCGAAAAACGCACAGGTGTGCGTGTCCTGATTCAGGGGTATCAAAGGGTCCCCATGGCTTCCATGGGGACCAAACGGGGTTCGAGCGGGTTTCAAACGGGGGGAGTTCAGCCATGTCTGTCGAGCATGCCGAAGAGATCACTGGCGACAGCGAGGGGGAGCAGGCGGCCACGATGGCGGCGACCGCGGGGGCGGTGACGGCAGCCGTCCGGTACTACTCGGTCGCGCCGGGCGTCCGCGTCAACGTCCGCAGTGGCCCGAGCACCAGTTACGGCATCGTCCGCGTCCTCTCCGAGGGCGCCCGGGTGCCGATCTACTGCCAGACGCCGGGCCAGACCATCTCCGGCCCCTACGGCACCACGAACGTCTGGGACAACATCGACGACGGTCAGTTCATCTCCGACGCGTACGTCTACACCGGCAGCGACGGCTACGTGGCCGGCCGCTGCGGCTGACCCGAACAGGGCCGACCGACAGCACACACGGGCACGGAACGCACCGGATCTCGCCGCGGTACCACGACACCGGGTACCGCGGCGAGGTTACGGCAGGGTGCCGGGGGTGCCGGGGGTGCCGGGGGTGTGCTGGGGGGCCTCAGGTCAACTGGTTCGGCGCCCGGGACGCAGGCGGGACCGACCGGTGGCCGGGGCTTGCGGGAAGGTGCCCGGTGCCGCCGCCGAGCCCTGTCCCACCCGGAGCGATAATCGACGCGTGAGCGATGAACCGAAGAACAGACGGGCGGAGCGGCGGGACCAGCAGGGGCGGCGGGACCAGCAGGGGCGGCGGGAGCAGCAGGAGCGGCGGGAGTCGGAAAAGCCGCTGGGGCGCCAGGCGCAGCCCGCGACGGCCGGGGCCACCCCCGCGGGCCCTCGCCCCGAACCCATCCGTTTCTTCGGGACGACCTGGCTGAATCGCGACGGCAACTATCAGGCCCGCCGCGCGGGCGTCAGCGCGGGCTCGCTCGCCGCTGTGATCGTCTCCGGCCTGATGCTGCGTCTGACCTACGAGGGCCTGCAACTGGCGGCGGTCGGCGGCTTCGTCAGCCTCGTCGTCGTCATCATGTTCGCCATCTGCACCGCACTGGCCTTCGGTCACACCTGGGGCTCCTACTCCAAGCGCCCCGACCCGGCCCGCCAGTCCTCCCTGCGCGGCCTCCTCGCCATCGGCTTCCTCGGCTCCCTGGCCGCCTACTTCCTCCGCTCCCTGAAGGAGGCCCCGGGCGAGTCCCTCCACCGCGAGGAATACACGACGGCCCGCGACCAGTACGACCGCCGCACAAGCAAGCGCACCGGCAACCCGGCGAAGCGCCGCCGCCCCTGACCGTCCGGCAGAGGCCGCGCCCGAAAGGGGCGCGGGGAACTGCGCGAGAAGCCCCACCGGACGGACGTATGGGGGTCGAAGGGGCGCAGCCCCTGGAGGATGGGACGGGTAGGGGCGGCGGGGGCGACCAACCCGGGGGCGACAAGCCCCTCCCCACCCCACCCCACCGCAAGCCACGATGCCCCCATGACAACCTCCCGCCCTCACTCTCACTCCTCCCACACCACCCGAGCCCACTCCTTCAACACCGCCGCAGCCCAGTACGCCGCGAACCGCCCCTCCTACCCGCCCGCCCTCTTCGACACCATCGAAGCCCTCTCCCCCCACCCCCTCCACGGCTCCCGCACCGTCGACGTAGGCGCCGGCACCGGCATCTCCACCACCCTGCTCCACGCCCGAGGCGCCGACGTACTCGCCGTGGAGCCCGGCGCGGGCATGGCCGCCCAGTTCCGCCGCGCCCACCCCCACCTCCCCCTCGTCCGTGGCGACGGCAACACCCTCCCCCTCGCCACCGCCTCCACCGACTTCCTGACCTACGCCCAGTCCTGGCACTGGACCGACCCCTCCCGCTCGGTCCCGGAAGCCCTCCGCGTACTCCGCCCCGGCGGCGTACTCGCCCTCTGGTGGAACACCGACGCCGTCGACATCCCCTGGATCGCCGACGCCACCACCCGTATCCACCGCTTCCTCGGCGTCCCCGACGACACCCCGATCGAGAAGAGCGGCTCCGGCGCACCCGCCGCCCTCTCCGACGCGGCGGGACGCCTCGACTTCACCCGTCACCAGATCCGCTGGAGCCGCGAGGTCTCCCTGGACACCCATCTGGCCAACATCGCCAGCCACTCGGCGTTCCTGGTCCTGGGCGAGGCTGCCACCTCCGCGTTCTTCACCGAGGAACGAGCCCACCTCCGCAAGCTCTTCCCCACCGACACCATCGAGGAGACCTACGACGTGGACCTCCTCCTGGCCGTCCGTCCCTGACCCGGCCCCCACGAACCGAGCCACCCACCACCACCGAGGCCACACCACCAGGACGCCGACCGTGGCGCCCCCGAGCACGAGCGCCACGGGATCCACAACACCGGGCAACGACCCCAGCCCCGCGAACGTCTCGACCCCGCCCCGCCGGGCGAACCACCGCCCCGACCCTCCGGTCGCCGCTTCGAGCGCCCGCGCGCCCCCTCGCCCCCGCCGCGCACTCCCTTGACGGCGCACCCAGCCTGCGCAATATTCATCACATGATGAATTACTCGCCGGAGGGAACTCCACCCCCCGCCATCCACGCCCAGGGCCTCGCCGTCGCCCGAGGCCCCCGCACCGTCCTCCGGGACCTCGACTTCGCCGTCCCCGCAGGGCAGATCACCGGTCTCCTCGGCCCCTCCGGCTGCGGCAAGTCGACCCTGATGCGAGCGATCGTCGGCACCCAGGCCAAGGTCACCGGCACGCTGAACGTCCTCGCCCACCCCGCGGGCGACGCCGCCCTCCGCTCCCGCATCGGCTACGTCACCCAGGCCCCCTCGGTCTACGACGACCTGACCGTCCGCCAGAACCTCGCCTACTTCGCCGCGATCCTCGACCCCGGCCGCGCCGCCCACGACCGCCGCGAGGAGAACATCACCCGAGCCATCGCCGACGTGGCCCTCACCACCCATGCCGACGCCCTCGCCGGCAACCTCTCCGGCGGCCAGCGCAGCCGCGTCTCCCTGGCCGTGGCCCTCCTCGGCGAGCCCGAACTCCTGGTCCTCGACGAACCCACCGTCGGCCTGGACCCGGTCCTCCGCCGCGAACTCTGGGCCCTCTTCGACTCCATCGCCGCCGAGCGCCGGGCCACTCTCCTCATCTCCTCCCATGTCATGGACGAGGCCGAGCGCTGCCACCGCCTCCTCCTCATGCGCGAGGGCGAGATCCTCGCCGACGACACCCCCGAAGCCCTCCGCACCCGCACCCGGACGGACACGGTCGAAGCGGCCTTCCTCCACCTCGTCGACGAGGCCACCGCGACCGCGAACGCGACCGCGACTGACACGGACCAGAAGGAGCTGGCGCGATGACCACGCCGAACGCGGACACACGAACGAAGAACCGGACGAAGCCCCAGCAGACGCATCAGAGGAGCGCGACGAACCCCAGGGCTCTCAGCTACGCCCGCACGACCGCCACCGCGGCCCGAGTCCTCCGTCAGCTCGGCCACGACCCCCGCACGATCGCCCTGCTGATCCTCATCCCGTGCGTGATGCTCTTCCTGCTCCGCTACGTCTTCGACGGCAACCCACGCGTCTTCGACTCCATCGGCGCCTCACTCCTCGGCATCTTCCCGCTGATCACGATGTTCCTGGTGACCTCGATCGCGACCCTGCGCGAACGCACCTCCGGCACCCTGGAACGCCTTCTCTCCATGCCCCTCGGTAGGGGAGACCTCATCGCCGGCTACGCCCTGGCCTTCGGCACCCTGGCGATCATCCAGTCCGCCCTCGCCACCGGTCTGGCCGTCTGGTTGCTCGACCTCGACGTCACCGGCTCACCCTGGCTCCTCCTGATCGTCGCTCTCCTCGACGCCCTGCTGGGCACCGCCCTCGGCCTCTTCGTCTCGGCCTTCGCCTCCTCCGAGTACCAGGCGGTCCAGTTCATGCCGGCCGTGATCTTCCCCCAGCTCCTCCTCTGCGGCCTGTTCACCCCGCGCCCCGAGATGCACCCCGCCCTGGAAGCCATCTCCAACGTCCTCCCCATGTCCTACGCCGTCGACGGCATGAACGAAGTCCTGCTCCACACCGACATGACCGCCACCTTCGTCCGCGACATCGCGATCGTCGCCGGTTGCGCCCTGCTGGTCCTGGCCCTCGGAGCCGCCACCCTGAGGCGCCGGACGACATGACGCCCCCGCCCCGCCTGCCCGACCTCCGCCCACGCGACATCCCGCCCACCGGACACCGCAGCCGAAGCCCCACCCCCGGTGCGAGGATGGCCCCAGGACGACGCACCCTCCGGAGGGCACCCGCACCATGAGCCAGAAAGTCGCAGTCCTCGGCACCGGAAAGATCGGCGAGGCCCTGCTCAGCGGCATGATCCGAGCCGGCTGGGCGCCCGCGGACCTCCTGGTCACGGCCCGCCGCCCCGAACGCGCCGAAGAACTCCGCACCCGCTACGGCGTCACCCCGGTCACCAACGCCGAGGCGGCGAAGACCGCGGACACGCTCATCCTCACGGTCAAGCCCCAGGACATGGCCACCCTCCTCGACGAACTGGCCCCGCACACCCCCGCCGACCGCCTGGTCGTCAGCGGCGCGGCGGGCATCCCCACCTCCTTCTTCGAGGAGCGCCTGGCCGCAGGCACCCCTGTCGTCCGTGTCATGACGAACACCCCCGCCCTCGTCGACGAGGCCATGTCCGTGATCTCCGCGGGCAGCCACGCGAGTGAGGCCGACCTTGCGCACGCCGAGGAGATCTTCGGCGCCGTCGGCAAGACACTCCGCGTCCCCGAGTCCCAGCAGGACGCCTGCACCGCCCTCTCCGGCTCCGGCCCGGCGTACTTCTTCTACCTGGTCGAAGCCATGACCGACGCGGGCATCCTGCTCGGTCTGCCCCGCGACAAGGCCCACGATCTGATCGTCCAGTCCGCCATCGGCGCGGCCACGATGCTCCGCGACAGCGGCGAACACCCCGTCAAGCTCCGCGAGAACGTCACCTCTCCCGCCGGCACGACGATCAGCGCCATCCGCGAACTCGAGAACCACGGAGTACGCGCCGCACTGATCGCCGCACTGGAGGCCGCCCGCGACCGCAGCCGCGCACTGGCCTCCGGCAAGAAGGACTGACGCCCCGCGCGATCAGCCGGCCAGCAGACCGATCGCCCGGTACGCCTCGTCCACCCTCGGCCGAGCCATCTCTCTGGCCTTCGCCGCACCCATCCGCAGCACCCCCTCCACATACGCAGGATCCGCGCACAACTCCTTGTGCCTCTCCTGTACGGGCCTGAGGAGCTCGACCACGGCCTCTGCGGTGTCCTTCTTCAGTGCTCCGTACGATTCATATACACCGCTCAGGTCCTCGGGGTTCCCACCCTCACAGGCCGCGAGGATCTCCAGCAGATTCGCGAGCCCCGGCCGCTCCTCCGGGTCGTAGACGACATCCCGCCCGCTGTCGGTCACGGCCCGCATGACCTTCTTCCGCATCACGTCCGGCTCGTCCAGCAGATAGACGATCCCCGGCCCGACGTCGTCCGTCTTCCCCATCTTCGACGTCGGGTCCTGAAGGTTCATCACCCGCGCCGCGACCTTCGGCGGAGTGGCCCGGGGCACCACGAAGGTCCGCCCGTACCGCTGGTTGAAGCGCACCGCCAGATCCCGCGTCAGCTCCACATGCTGGGTCTGGTCGTCCCCGACCGGCACCTCGTCGGTCCCGTACGCCAGGATGTCCGCCGCCATCAGCACCGGATACGTCAGCAGCGACAGCCGGACACTCCCGCCGCGCTCCCGCTCCCGCGCCGCCTTCTCCTTGTACTGGATCATCCGCCGCATCTCGCCGTCCGTGGCCACGCACTCCAGCAGATACGAGAGCCGCGCGTGCTCATCCACATGACTCTGTACGAAGACGGTGCACAGCTCGGGGTCCAGCCCCGACGCCAGCAGAAGCGTCGCCGCCTGCCGACTGAGTCTGCGCACCCGGGCCGGATCGTGGTCCACGGTCAGCGCGTGCAGGTCCACGACGCAGAACAGCGCGTCCGTCCGGTGCTGGTCGACCTCGGCCCACCGCCGCACGGCCCCCAGGTAGTTCCCCAGCGTCAGATGCCCCGTCGGCTTGACCCCGCTGAAGACCCGCGTCATCTCTCCACCTCCTGATCGGGGCCGCCGCCACCGTGCGGCCGACCTCCCAGGAGGGAGAAACGAGAACGGCCGCCAGGGCGGCGGCCGTTGAGTACATACGTGAGTACGGCCGCCGTCAGGCGGCCCACCACTGCTGGCGACACGTACGCGTAGTCATGGGGGCCAGGCTACGCCCGCGCGGGGCCGGCCGACAGCGAGTTGACACACCCCGAGCCGATACGTAGTGTTCTCCGGGTTGTCCGACGTGAGCGCCGACTTCGGTCGGTCCCCGGACAGCCATTCCGTAGGTACCCACCAACAATCGACGACCTGTCGTCGAGCCCTTGGTATGCGTATTTGCGAAATGAGGAATCCGCGTTCGAAAGGGCGCAGGCCCCGATTAGCTCGGGAGCCGGGAATCCGCTAAAGTCTCACTCATCGGAACGGCCCAACGGCCGCGAAGGCGAATCCCGCTGACTGGGAATCAGGCCCGAAAGGATCTGATAGAGTCGGAACCGCCGGAAAGGGAAACGCGGAAGCGGAAACCTGGAAAGCACCGAGGAAATC
>NZ_JABXWI010000031.1 GCF_014930365.1 Streptomyces caniscabiei
CTTCCGTCCCCCCGGCGCTGTGGGCGTTCGCCTACGGGTGGGCGGGGCTGGTCGGCGACTACAGCCGGGGCCTTTGGATCTTCGCTTGGTACATGACCTCGCACTGTGGGGTGATCTGGTGCGCATCCAGAGTTCCGCCTGACGCCGGATCACCCGATCTCCCCGGCCGGGTGGTTGAGGGGAGACCCCGGTGAACGGAATCTGGGGCATCGTCGGCGCGGCAATCACCGTGCTCGGCGTCGTCATAACGGGGTTCTTCACATACCGCGGCACACGAACGGCGGCCGCGATCCAGGCGGCACCGCAGGCCGACGCCACCAAGTTCGCCGTCCTCGAGGCCACAGTCAACCGCGTGGACAAGGAGAACGGGCAGCTGCGCGAGCGAGTGTCCCGGCTGGAGTCCCTCGTACGCGCCTTCAGCCGGTCCGCGGACCGGTGGACCCGGCAGATGCACCGGTCCGGCATCGATCCCGAACCCGCTGACCCGCTGGTGGACGAGTACAACCGAACTGGAGTCTGAATCCATGACCACGGTCAAGGGCAAGCTGATCGGGGCCACGAACCCGCAACGGGTGGAGATGCAGGCCCTCCTCGTCGACGTGACCGGAAAGCCGGCCGTCGGCTACGTCCCCACCCTCGACGGCGAAATCGTCAGCACGGTGCACATCCAAGCCGATGACGACGGCGACTGGACGGCCAGCCTGACGGCCAACACGCTGGTGGAGTCCACCTCCGGCGACACCCTGTGGGCGGTCCAGGAAGGGCGGCTCAAGGACGGCACACCGCTCATCACGTACGTCCTGGTGCCCGAGTCCGGCAGCGAGTGGTGGGTGGGCGACCTGCGCGTCGACCTGTCCGACACCCAAACCGGGCAGGGCACCGTGGTCTACGCACCCGGCCCGGCCGGACCCCAAGGCCCCGCCGGGGCCACCGGAGCAGCGGGCGCCGACGGCGAAGACGGGCAGGACGGCGACAGCGCGTACGAACTTGCGGTGGCTGCCGGTTTCACCGGCAGCGAGGCGGAGTGGCTGGCCTCCCTCGTCGGCCCGCAGGGAGACACCGGTCCGGCCGGACCCCAGCCGTCCCTGGGCGCGGCCGGCGCCGGTGCCGACGTCGCACTACGCTCCACCGACCCGTCGACGACCAACGCCCGCACCCCCACCGCACACGCCGCCTCGCACGCCTCCGGCGGCACCGACCCCATCACCCCGGCCTCGCTCGGCGCCGAGCCCGCCGGGACCGCAGCAGCGGCCGTCACCACACACGCGGGCGCCACCGACCCGCACGGCGACCGCGCCTGGGCCGACAACAAGTTCGCCACCGCCACCGCCCTCGGCGCCTTGAACACCGCCGTCACCGACCTCGACGGATTCGTGCAGGACTGCCTCACCCGCGTCTCCGCGATCGAGAACGGAACCGCCTGGCTGTCCGGCCTGAACGTGGCAGGCAACGCCCACGTCTCCAACGGAGACCTCACCGTCGCAGACGTCGAGAAGGGATACCGATTCCGGCGCGGCGGAGACGCCCTCGACCTGGAAGCCACGGGTGCCGACCTGATCCTGTCCAACTGGTCCGGAACCGGCTTCAACGGCACCCAGCGCAGCTACGACCGGTACTCGGCCGACGCCCTGAACGTGCAGCACGCGGGTAAGCGCGAGTACGTCGACGGCCTCTACGGAACGGCCGTCCACACCATCGACCCCGCCACCGGTGTCGCTGCGCTCGGCGCGAAGAACAGCCAGACCAACATCCGCCTCGTAGGACGACGGGCGACCGCCGGGCCGCCAACGACGGGCGTGTGGGCGGCGGGTGACACCGTTCAGGACTCGGCCGGCGCCTGGTGGCTGTGCACGGGAGCGGGGGAGCCCGGCACGTGGGTGACCCCTGCGGCGCCCGGCTCCGAGTGGACGCCCGCCGACCAGGGCCTGGCCGCCTGGTCGATGGACCCCGCCTCGTGCACCGCGGCGGGCACCACCCTGTCCGCCGGATTCATCTACCTGGTGCAGCTGCTCCTCAGGGCGCCCGCCACCCTCACCAAGGTCCACGCGGTGCTCGGCGCGGCCGGGTCCGGGCTCACCTCCGGCCAGTGCCTGGCTGGCTACTACGACACCGCGGGCAACCGGGTCGGCGTCACGGCCGACATGTCGACGACGTGGAACAGCGCAGGCAACAAGGCGATGACACTGACCGGCTCATACGCGGCCCCGGCGGGCAAGCTGTACGCGGCGTTCCTCTTCAACGGCACCACGTCGCCGACGTTCGCCTGCGGCAGCACCCTCGGCGCCAGCTTCACCCCCGGCAACGCCAACCTGACCGCAGGCGCGTACCGGTTCTGCCGCAGCGCCGCCGGGCAGACGTCCCTCCCGACGAACATCACCCTGTCCGGATACACGCCGGACGCGAACAACGTGTGGGCCGCCGCCAGCTGACCGCACAGCCCCCGGGCGCGGCCTACCGCAGGTAGTAGTTGCGGAGCATCTGCCGCAGCCCCGGCAGATCGAACTCCGGCGTGTACTTCCCCGCCCCCGCCCACGTGCGGTACCCGCCGTTCGGGGCACACAGCGAAGGACGCCAGCCCGCGCTGGTCCGCACGCACTCGAACGCCTCGACCGTGCCGTCCCGGTCCCGGTCGTAGTTCGGGTGCTCCAGACCAAGGATGTGCCCGAACTCGTGGGCGACCCCGTTTCTGCGGTAGATCTCGTTCGTCGTCGCGTTGGTGGAGAACCAGTTCGGGACGGTCCAGTACTCCGAGTCCATCAGGATGTGACCGCCCCACGCGGAGCCGTCGGCGGTGTCGTAGCAGGGCAGGGCCCGGCTGACGCCCGCAGTCCCGGCGGGGCGGTGCAGGTAGTGCACGACGATGCGGTGCCGCGGCGGGCACACCTCCACGGGCGTGGTGTCCAGGGTGCTCGACACGGTGATCTTCACGCCGACGTTGGTGGTGACGTTCCCGGCCGGGATCTTGAAGTACGGGGTGAGCTTCGTACGGGCCGTGGTGTTCGCGAACACCACGGTGTAGGGCCCCGGGTGGAGGGAGTAGATGCCGTGGACGGTACCGGCCTTCCAGCCGGTGCCCTTGTAGACCGGGGTGGCGGTGGTCGCGGCGATGAGCGCGGTCGAGGCCGCGATGGCCGATATGGCGGGGAGCAGTGTGCGGCGGATGCGCCGTTTTGTGGTGGGCATGCCCTTCAGTCTGGGCACAATCCGGCGCACCGTTGCCCTGGCACGGACCCCGCCCGACCGGGGCCACGGGACCGCCCGTACGTACGATGACGGACATGACCACGCCCCTCGACAGACCGAAACCGCCTGCCCCCGTGTGCCCGCCCGCCCAGGTCGGCCTGTGTGCCAACTGCCAGCAGCCCTGCCACCGGTACGGGGCCGGAGGGAACCCCCTCTGCCCGGTCTGCCTCCCCCCTGTCCGCGCCCGACAGGGAAAGAGGAACACGTAGCGGAAGAACTCCGGCTCCACCAAGGCCCGGACAGCCCGCGTTGTCGGTGCTCGCAAGTACGGTTGGGGGCAGTTCGGACTACCGAAGGGCCCCAGGGGTTCCTCCAGCGCCGGGTGGTCCCTGCACAAGGAGGCCAGCGTGGCCAAGAAACCGACAGTCAAGATCAATCAGAGCGCCTTGAAGAAGGTCGCCCAGAAGGCGGTCAAGGGGATGGCCGGGGATCTGACCCGGGCCCTGAACGGCCTGATTCCGACCTACCAGGGACGACCCCTGGACGAGGTCAAGGCCGCAGTGCAGCGCGCGTGGTCACGAAACTCGGGCGGCGGCAGCATCACAGATCCGGAGCTGACGAAGTTCGCTGAGGAGATCGCGGCCGGACGCCGTGTTGAAGTGCGAGGCAAGTCATGACCGACGGCCAGTTCCTGCACTACGACGGTCCTGCCGCCGTCGACGGCACCGAGTTCCCGAACGTCAGCCTGCGCGAGCACCGCGAGGGAGGCGGGTTGCGCTCGTGGGACGGCTCCGCTGCCATGGGCCTCTCCCAGGCGCCGGAGGGCTTTGCTCCAGACCTGTCCGGGCGCGATGCCGTTCCGGTGGAGCTCCCTGACGGTCGGCGCGGCAACGCGCTCGTTACCAACATCCACTTCGACGGCCGCACATGGCGACTGGAACTCACCGGGACCGGCCCGGCACCCGGATACCCTCAGCCGTGACCTGACCGTTGGCCCCGCTGATCGGCGGGGCCAACGCCGTTCCGGGATCAACGTGCAACCAGGGCAAGCGCTGGGATGGATTCGTGCGACGGTGGCTCCATGCCCCCAAACGTCATCCCAGGGACGCGTCGGTTCGACCTGCCCGACGCGGAGATCACTGCCCGCTACGACGCAGGCGAGTCGGTTCTCCCCATTGCCGAGGCGTACGGCGTGTCAACTCCGGTGATCTACCGCATCCTCCGCGAGCAGGGCCGCACCCTACGCCTTCCTCGCACCACGCCCCAACAGCGTGACGCCGTCGTCGCCCTGTACCAGACCGGCCTCAGCGACACTGAGGTAGCGAAGCGACTCGGTCTCTCCAGGACGACCGTGCGAAAGATCGTGGCAGAAGCTGGCGTGAAGAGGCTGACTCCCCAGCAGCTGGCTCAGAAAGAAGTGCACAGCCCGGTCATGCGGGAGATCGTCCGACGCCGCCAAGCCGGGGAGACGGTGCGCTCGCTCGCCACGGAGTACGGCATCGCCCGCAACACGCTGGCGCGACGCCTGGCCCGCGCGCAGGACGGACCGCCCGGCGACCCCACTGGTTCCCGATAAGCTCACATATCGCCAGGGAAGATCGCTAGAATGTGACCATGCCCAACGCGACGCCACAGGCAGGCACAACCCGCTACCTATGCCCGCTCGAATGCGGCTGGCACCACGATGTGCCGCCACCGAGCCCGATCCGCATCGCCGAACTAGGCACGCGAGGACTCTTCGCGGAAGTCGAGCAGACGGAGACGTCGCTTCGAGAACACCTTGATACGCACACCACCGAGCAGTTCGTCCGTACCATCCAGGGACTGCGGAGAGAGGTCGCGCAACTGCGGCGTGAGCGCGACGAGGCGCCAGGGACGTGAGCGAGAACCGTCTCCCAGTCAGACCTACCGACGGACCGCTGCTGCCCGAGCAGTTCGACGACCAGCTCCGCGCCCGCCTCGCCGCCCTCGACGCCGCCAGCGACGACCACGCCGCCGACCAACGCCCCGACAACACCACACGCGCCTACGCCGGAGACTGGAAGACCTGGGAAGCCTTCTGCACCCAGCTTCAGATCCCACCCACCGCCGCCACCCGCGGCACGCTCCGAGCCTTCGTCGACTACCTCTGGAACCGCGAACAGCGCGCCTACTCCACCATCGACCGGAAGCTCGCGGGCGTCGTCGTTACCCTCCGGCGGCCGCCGTACAACGTCCTCGTCGACCCCGACGCCACCCGCGCCGCCCGCGAACTCCTCAAGGACTACCGGAAGAAGGCCGACGCAGCCGAAGAACCCGCGCGCGGCCGCGGCAAGGCCCCCGCCATGCGCCTATCCGACCTCCGCCTGATCGTCTCCAAGTGCGACACCGACATCTTCGGACTCCGCGACCGCGCCATGCTCCTCCTCGGCTTCGCCATCGCCGCCCGCCGCGCCGAGCTGGCCGGCCTGCGCCTGCGGAACATCCGCGACGACGACAACGGCCTCCTGGTCGACGTCCGCGTCTCCAAGACCGAACCCCGAACCGTCGCCGTCCCCTACGGCAAACACCAGCAGACCTGCCCCGTACGCGCGTGGCACGCCTGGCGCGACGCCGCGCAGATCACCGACCCGGACCGCCACGCCTTCCGCCGCATTCACCACACCGGCGCCGTCCAACCCCAGGGCCTCACCCCGCAGCGCGCCGGCGACCTCATCACCGCTGCAGGGCTGCGCGCCGGGTTCGAGGAGCTGTTCACCGGGCACTCCGTGCGCTCCGGCATGGCCACCGAGGCACGCCGTGCCGGGAAGGACCGCAAGGCCATCGCTGCCGTCACCGGCCACGCGGACGGCTCCAAGGTCCTCGACGGCTACATGCAGATCGTCGACCAGTGGGACGAGAAGGACAACGCCCTCATCGGACTCGGGCTATGACGCCCGCTAGCAGAAGGACAGCATGACCGTTCACGAGCACCTCGCCGAATGCATCTGGGACGACATCCGCGACAGCCCGACCGAGGCGGCTGCGGTGTTCCGTACGCAGAAGCTGCACACCAGCGGCCAGCTCGACAGCGCTTACGCAGACTCCATCGGTAGTTCGGCACGATTCCGCCCCGCACGATGGCCGGTCCACCAGACAGCTGCCTTCGCGTACATCCACACCCTCATCGGCGCCGGACACGTCGCCTTCGTACCTATCAGCACCGGTGGCACACCGGGCCCCGACGCCGACCGTACCGGCAACGCTGCTCTGCTCGAGCACACTTGCCCGCCCTTCAGCGCCGAACTGGACATGACGCAGAACAGCGCCGACTACGACGGAACCCTGGACTGGGACCAGCCGATCCGCCTCGACCGCTCCACCGGCACCTTCTACTACGAGGACGGCTGCGCCAGCACCACGCAGTCCCGCCTCACCTACCTCGCCTCCGCCGGGCCTGGATGGGCGCCGCTTGAGGTCGGCGACTCCTGGCCCTCCCGCACCCTCATGCACCTCTACCAGTTTGGGGCCGTAGCGCGCTGGCCCTACGGGTCTGAGCACATCCTGCTGTTCATCAACTTCGGGTGGGGTCCCCAGGGAGAGATCCGTGCCCATTGGGACGACGAATCCACTGCCGACCTGATGTGAGCCCCCGGGTGCTATCTACGCCGTCTCCCACCAGTCCTCGGCGCCGTTGTAGTCCAGCTCGGGCGGGTTGGTCTGCACCGTCAGGAAGCCCTGGGCGGTGCCGTACGCGATGAAGTCGACGAGGGCAGCGGCCTGCTCGGCGGTCAGGTCGCGGTCGATGACGAAGGTACGGCTGTTCCCGCTGCCGCGTCGTCCGCTGCCCTGGCTGTGGCGGCGGGCTCCGGTGGCGCGGAGCATGGCGGTGGCCGTCTCGAAGTCCTCGATCCCGCCGAGCTGCAGGAGGACCGGCGGCCGCGGAGTGCTCACCGCTTGATCTCGCCTGCGGTGGAGGGGGAGCCGCCCAGCTTCCACCCGGTGCCCTGCCGGGCCCGGTACGTGGCGCCGGCGTCGATGCGGGCCTTGTTGCGGGCGAACTCCCGCTCTGCGGCAGTGGTGTCCCACTCGCGTGGTCCTGCACTGCTGGGGTCCTGCGCCTGCTGTCGGCGGCGGCCCTTGCCGCGGCGTCGCGTGTTCACGGCCGCAGCGTAGCGGCCCGAACGGATTCTCCTCGAGCCGTCGGGCGGGTGCGGCTCCGGGCCGTCGGCGAGGGCTCGGGCTTCTGAGGCTCGGAAGTCCTCCCCGGGATTCGGTCCAGCAGCCGGAACGCCCGCTCACTCTTCTCCTCCGACCCGTACAGCGCCGTCCCCAGCACGACCGCTCTGGTGACCAGCCCGAGGCCGACGACGGCGACCACCAGGGCCGTAGGGATGCTGATCTGAACGGGGGTGGTGGTGGCGCGGGGCATGGGCGGGTCCTCGTGGTCGGCGTGCCCGGCATGCTATCCGTGGGCCGCCTGATCTCCGGAATTCGGTGCGAGCGCGGGCTCGCAGGTGCTAGGGGTCAGCGGTTCTCGGGGGTGTCCCAGAAGCCGGTGTGGGCGACGACGTCGGCGGTGACGGGGGGTTGGCGTTCGGCGAGGAGGGGGTGGGTGGCGGCCATCTGCCGGATGAGCATGTTGGGGTAGCGGGAGACGACGGGGTTGCCGCCCTGGCCGATGATGACGGCGTGGACGCCGTCGGCCGGCCGTAGGCGCTTGGGCAGGTAGGCCTTCAGCGCGGCGGCGGTGAGCGGCTCGAGGGTGTGCTTGGGGCCGACGGCTTCGAACTCGTAGTCGGGTGCGCGGACTTCGTAGGTGCCGTCGGGCAGGGGGTAGAGGTGGCGCATGTCGAGGCGGACGACTTCGCCGGGGCGCAGGCCTTCGAGGAGGAGGTAGGCGATGAGGCGGTCGCGCCGGTAGTGGCGGGCGCGGTCGGCTCCCCACATGCCGATGCAGGTGAGGAACACGGCCCGCTCCATGGCGGTGAGGCGCTTGGGGGGTTCGGCGTCGCGGTCGACTCCGGAGCGCAGGAGGGTGAGGTCCGGGGGGAAGCGGATGACGTCGTGGTCGCGTGCGGCCTCGTAGAACTGGGTGAGGGCGGTGATGCGTTTGTCGTGGGAGCGGGCGACGTCGGGGTGGTGCTCGGCGAGGTAGGCGAGGGCGTCGGGTCCGTCGAAGGGCCGGCCGTCGAGGACGTGGTGGAGGTGGCGCTGTTCGGACCAGCGGGCGACGTGGTGGGGGTCGATGTCGTACGGGTCGACGCGGGCGGCATCGCACCAGGTGAGCCAGGAGGTGACCTCGCGGCGGTAGGTGTCGCGGGTGGTGTGGCGCAGGGTGCTGCCCTCGAGCCAGGCGTCGAGCAGTACGCGGGGGTCCATGCCCCTATGGTGCCCAGTTCTTTCCGTCAGGCAAGTCTTTACGGAACCTCGGACTCCCCTCATCCAAGGTGCGCCGTGGGTTCTGCGCGTGGGGATGTGCGGGGTCTTGCGCGCGATGCCGCTCTTGGTGGGTGGTGGGCCGGGGTTCCGTAAAAGTACTGGTGGGAGAGCGAGAACGGGGGACCCGCCCTCCCACCAGGCGCCCGGCGGAGCGCGTGACACACAACCTACGACCGCACGCGCCAGACGTTCCCCTGGCACGGTTCCGTGTCAGGAGCGCACGGACCGCGCAGGGCACTCGGCCGCCCAGTGCCACAGCTGGGCGGGCTCTTGGCGGTGCTCGGGGCAGTCGGCGCGCTGCCGATCGCCCGACACCCCGCCGCACGGCTCCTTCGGACACGTACAGGACGCGAAGGAGCCGCCCAGGAACGTGGTCCCGTGCTGCTCGTAGCCCGATGCCCGCGCGACGGCCTCGACGTTCCGCTCCACGGCCATGGTCAGTCCTCGTCGCCGTAGTACTTGGCGTAAGGGTCGAAGCCGTCGTCGGCGGCCGCGCGCATCTCGTCGTACTCCCACTCCCGAGCCCGCTCGTCCTCCTCGGCCCGCTCCTCCGGCGTCAGGGCCGCCCGGCGCGCTTCCTCCGCCGCCCACTCGGCAGCCACCCGCCGCTTCCAGGCAACGGCGTCGAAGTCCCGGTCCGTGGAGCACGGCTCGTCGTGCGGGTGCGGTCGCCGGGCACACGTCTCGGGGAGCACCAGGAACGGATCCAACCGCTGCCCGCACACCGCCGGGCCGGACTGCGCGGCCAGGACCGCGGTGTACTTCCCGCCGCCGGCCTGCTGGGCGGCACGGGCCTTCTTCGCCGCGGTCGACTGCTTCTTCGGCACGGTCATCAACTCCGGATCCCGGCGGGTCCCCACGCCTTCCGCCGCACAGAGGTGCCCGTGGCAGGAAGGGGATACTGCTCGCGCGGGCCCCGGAGGACCTTCACCTACCCTGATCGCGGCGTGGGCGCGACGTACGGGTCACAGGCTGGCGGCAGTACGCGTCTGGCCGCTGGTGCTGAAGCTCGAGTCTAACCGCGGCCGCTGACAACCCGGATCACATTCCGGGGAGCGGCTCCTGGTCAGGTTCCGGGGCGGCGCGCGTGGCACGAGAAGCATCGGCTGCCGAACACCGGCTCGCGCCGCATCCACGAGTGCTGTCCGCTCTCCCTCTGCGTGCACCGCTCCGTGACGCGCAGCGTGTCCAGAGCCTGCTTCGCTCGAACGATGAGAGTGCTGTTGTGGCTCATCTCGCTGCCCAACAGGCCAGCGATCAACCGTGTGAACTCTGCCAGCCGATCCCGCTCCCCTCGCACCAGGGCGAGTTCGGCCTGCATGGCGCGGATCAGCGCGGCCGCATCGCCGTCACCAGCCGCCTCCAGCCTGCTCGCGGCGTCATCGGGTGAGGGAAGGGCGTTCACGGGTCTCCTCCTACAGGCCAGGAATGGTGTCTTGGTCGACGGTGTGCCGGTCGTGTCCGGCGTGGTGGTCGGGATCGCATTCCGGGTCCAGTTCCCTCAGCCTCGAGGCTGGCGCCCGCAGTTCCCTCCCGCAGCGGCGGCACCACACACGCCGGCGTGCCCCGGGTACGGGCCCGGTCAGGGGTTCCTGCTGCTCGCGTGCCATGAGACCAGTGTCTTCCTCAGAACGGGTAGCAGCGTGACGAGATCCAGGAGTAGGCTGCGCCCTGCGCGATCAGTATGTGAGAGGCCACCAACCCCGGTACGGGGCGGTGGCCTTCGGCGTGTCCGAGGCCAGTTGGCCGAGCTGATGGCCAGCTCTGTGACCTGGGCGGTGAGGGTGGTGGTCAAGCCAGGGTCTGCTGCTGGCCCGGTGTGACGCGGTGGAAGCCGGCGTCACCCATGTCGGCGGCTGACCATTCCTCCTGGCGGCCGTCTTCGTGGGTGAGGAGGTAGTACACGTGGTTGTCACCGGAAACGAGACAAGATCGGTAGTCCCTGTCGGATCCTGGCACGCCGGGTCTGTCAGCGATCCATGATTCAGCCACTGTCCAAGTTCCGTCGGGGTTGTGGAGCCGCTCCCCGTTGGCGGCCCTTCCTCGCTGAGTGGCGGGGATCTCGGGCCGCTTGGGCGGCGGGGGTGCCGGGGGGCGGGTGTCTGCGGCATGCTCGCCGTCCACCCACAGGGCGAACGTGCGGACGGTTTGGTCCCCGTATCCGTTGCGGAACGTGGACGATGTCCACTTCACGGTGTAGGGGTTGCCGTCCGGGTCGAGTTCCGTCCGGTGCCATGTCCCGCGGCCCAGCACGCCGTTCCAGTCAGCCCAGAACCTGTCGTCGTTGGAGTATTCCGTGACAAGGGGTCCTGCGCCTCGTCGGCTTGCATAGTTGGACAGTTGCCACACGTCACTTGCCTCCCGTCTGCGGCGCCAGGGGAATGTACTCCCAGGTCCATCCCGCGTCCGGCTCTACCTCGTTCAGGTGGGTGAGTAGCGCGTCGATGTCGGCGCGTGGGATCTGGGAGGACACGGTGCCGCCGTGGCGGCCGTCCGACGAGTAGACCTCGTAGGTGCCGGGAGTGCGCATGCGGGGCGGGAAGTAGGGCATCGGGTTGTCCTGTCGTGTCGGCGGTCAGGCGGCGGGTCGGTAGGGGCCCCAGCCGCCGCGCATCATCGGGTTGTGCGGGCGGTCCTCCAGCTCGACCGGGAGGTCGGACCAGATGACGTGGCTGATGCCGAGATCGATGGCGGCTGCGATGCGGTGGTGGCCGTCGACGAGCCAGGGCTGGCCCTGGAAGGTGCGGATCATGACGGGGAGGGCGAGGCCGTCGCGGCGGATCTCCTCCAGCAGCTCGGGGTAGTGCTCGGACCGGCGCTTGTGGTTGAGGACGTCGCGGACGTAGAGGGCGTCGGGGGTCTGGTCGTCGTCGACGGTGAGCATGTCGAGGATCTGGGCGACGGGGATGATGCCGAGCATGGGCGGGCTCCGTTCGGTCAGGCGGCGAGGCCAGCGTCGGCCTGGGCGAGCTTGATGCGGGGGCGGTAGTCGGCGTCGTCCTGGTCGCGGGCCAGCTCGTAGAGGAACAGGGCGTCGGCGTCGTCGGCCGGGGCGGGAGCGGGGCGCTCGTACACGGTGGGCTCGGGCCGGGTGAGGACGAACGCGATGCGGTGGACGGTGTACTCGCTGATCCGGTCGAGGTTGAAGCCGCGCTCGGCGTCGGTGGGGTCCTCGAAGTGAGCGAGGCGGCACATGGCGTGGACGCGGATGCCGCCGTCCTTGGTGGTGCTGATTTCGAAGGGCTCGATGGTGCGGACCTTCGTGGTGCCGTCGCGGTCGGCGTAGGTGATGGTGACGGCGTGCTGGCGGTCGATGGCGCGGTACAGGTCGGCGAGGGTCTTGGTCGTGGTCTGGGTGCCGGTGCGCTTCATGGTGTCCCCCGCGGTGTGCTGTGGTGTTGCCACCATCATAGCCATACTCCATTGCATAGGCAAGAAGTATGGAGTAGCTTGGTTTCTGTGAGGCCGGATCCCGCCGGTCCACACCAGCAACACGCCATACCCCATGGCACCCGTACGAAGAGATGGAGGACACTGGCGTGGTCAACGCCCCCACGCGCCCGCCCGCACGTCCCGACGGCGGCCGGCGCCCGCCGAGAGGACCCCTCGTGGCCCGCAGCCCCCGCCTGACCCCCGACGTCGTCCGTGCCCGCCTGACCGTCGCCGCCGACCGGCTCACCGAACGCGGCGACAAGGACCTCGCCGAGGCCGTCCGCGCCGTCATGCAGCCGCGGGGCTGGGAGCTGCTGAAGCCGGCCCCGGCCAGCGGCGGCCACCGGAACCTGGCCCTGTGGATGAACAAGGCAGCCAAGGAGCGCATCGAGCAGGCGGCGAAGGAAGCGGGCGAGTCTCTCGCCGAGGTCGTCAACGACGGCTACCGCAAGTTCCTCGCCGGCGAGTTCGTCCCCGCCCCCCTGGCCCGGGCCCCCCGCGGCTCGGCGCCGGAGAAGGAAAACCTGAACGTCCGCCCCGACAACACCCTCCGCCAGCAGGTCGAGGAGTCAGCCGCTGCGAAGTCGGAGGAGCTCGGCTACCCGGTCAGCGCCTCCCGCGTTGCGATGGCCTACCTCTTCTCCGAGTACGGCGAAGAGGACCTCCTGCTCCAGTAGCACGCGCGGGTGCGGGCACCGCCCCGGACGCCGACACCGGCCGGCCCCGCACCCCGCCGCACAACCCCATAGGGAAAGAGACCTCATGGCGCACGCCACCGAGGCCCCCGCGAGCACGACCGCGGAGGGTCAGACCCAGCACACCCAAAACCAGGCCACGCAGCCCGCCCGGCGCCGCGGTGAACTGTCCCCGGCACAGATCGGACTCCTGCTGCGCGGGATCGACCCGATGCGTGTCGGGAAGGACGGGAAGGGGTTCGCCCACGTCGAAGCGTGGGACATCCGCCGCCACCTGATCCGCGTGTTCGGGTTCGGCGGCCACGACACCGACATGCTCGAAGCCACCCTCATCTCCGAGACCAGCGAGATGAGGCGGAAGCGCGGGCAGAACGGCCAGGAGTACGGGGATCCGTACGAGGCGTGGACCGTGATCTACCGGGTCGCCGTGCGCCTGACAGTCAAGGTCGACGGTGTGGTCCTCGCGCAGTGGCACGGCGTTGCCACGGGCGACGCAGCCAACCAGCCTTCCCGCGCGGACGCTCACGACCTGGCGCTGAAGACGGCCGACTCGCAGGCCCTGAAGCGCGCGGCCACCAACCTGGGCGACCAGTTCGGACTGTCGCTGTACAACAAGGGCCGCCTGGACCCCGTCGTACAGGGCTCGTACGCCTACCTGAAGCCGAAGGCGGAGCAAGCGGATCAGGAGTTCAAGGACGACAAGGTGGAGCCGGAGCCGGATGTTGCTGCGGCCCGGGGAGAGGCCGACCAGGCCGTCTCCGTCCCGTCGTCTGCCGCATCGCAACAGACGCCCGCTGGTGAGGACCCGCTGCCGCGCCTGATGGCGCAGATCGCCAACTGCTGGGACAACCAACTCGCCCTCCTGCAGATCCGGATCGACGGCAAGCAGAAGGGCGTCTCGGAGCGCCAGGTGCAGGGGCCGCCGCCGGAGCACGAGTGGACGACGTTCGACGCGCTGCTGGACGTCCGGATCGAGGAACTGAAGCAGGCCGCCGTCGGCGGCACGAGCGAAGGGAACGCTGCCTGATGCCGCCCGCCGCCAAGAAGCCCCGTACCGCCACGCATCGGCCGGCCACCAGGAGGCGCCGCTTCCGCCACGACGACCTCGTCGCCGTCGACCTCTTCAGCGGCTTCGGTGGTCTCACCGAGGGCATCAAGCGCGCCGGGTTCACGACGATCATGGCCGCGAACCACAACGAGTACAAAGTGCAGGTCCACGAGGCGAACCATCCGGAAGCCGAGCACTGGATCGCCGACCTCGTCGACCCACAGGCGTCCGACTACCACTCGGCCCGCGACCTCCCCGCCGCAGACCTCCTCGTTGCGGGGGTCAGCTGCGTCAACCACTCGCAGGCGAACACCACCAAGGCGTACGAGCACGGACTGACCCTGTTCGGGATGCACGACCCGGACTACGAGGCGCGAGTCACCAAGTCGGAACGGGACCGGGCCACGGCGAACTGCGTGCTGCACTACGCGCAGAAGCACCGGCCGCGGATGATCCTGGTGGAGTGCACCACGGGGCTGCAGTCGTGGGGCAAGGCGGTGCCGGGCAAGAAGTACGGTGACGGGTCGACGTACCGGTGGTGGCTGCAGCAGTTCGAACTGCTGGACTACAACCACAAGGTGCTGTTCTTGAACTCGCAGTTCTTCGGGGTGCCGCAGTCACGGAACCGGGGCTACTGGGTGTTCGTCCACAAGTCCCTGCCGATGCCGGACCTGGAGCACCGGCCCGTGTCGCGGTGCCACGGCTGCGGCACGGACGTCGAGGCCGTCTGGACGTGGCGTACCGGGGTCCCGGCGTCCGGGCTGGTGGAGTACGGCAAGCAGTACGACTACCGGTGCCCGTCCTGCCGTCGTGAGGTGGTGCCTCCGATGACGCCGTCGCTGGCAGCGCTGGACCTGACCGACCTGGGGACGCGGATCGGCGACAAGCCGATCAAGACTTTCACGGACAAGAAGACCGGCGCTGTGACCCGTGGGCCGTTCGCCCCGTCCACGATGGCGCGCGCCCAACGGTGCCTTGAGCGGTTCGGTGACTTCCCGGCGGTACTCATGCCGGCGAAGGGGGTGCACGGCTCCGAGCGGCACCCGTGGCAACCGATGTCGACCCAGACCAGCCAGCAGGAAACGGCTCTGCTGCTCGCCGTCGACAACTACCAAGGCGCGCCGCGGGGCGCGGATCAGCCGCTGCCCACACAGGTCGGTTCGGAGACCTTCGGCGTGGTGTCGGCGGGGGTGGTCCCGTACCGGAACAACACCGTGCCCACGATGCTCCAAGAGGCGATGCCGACGTTCACCGCCGAGCAGATACCAGGCGTCCTCTCGGCTACCGGCACGGTCAGCCACGAGGGCATCGCGGTGCAGTGGCCCCACCAGCATGGGCAAGGCCTCGCCGGCCTGGCTCAGGCACAGCAGATGCTGTTCTCCGGCTGGTACAAGCAGAACGGGACCAGCCCCAACCACGGCACCGCGCCGCACCCGCTGACCGATCCGCTCGGCACGATCACCGCCCACGACACCACAGCGCTGCTCAACGCCCAGTGGCATGCCTCGCTCGCCGACCTGCGGCTGGAGGACTGCTACTACCGGATGATGAAGGAACACGAGATCGGTGTCGGCTGTGGTTTCGACGTCGACTTCGGTACCCGCAAGGGCACGTTCATCGTCTGGGGACCGGCCCGTGACCAGATCAACGGCTTCGGTAACGCCGTGAGCCCGCAGGTTGGTGAGTGGATCGGGCTGCGGTTGCGCCATGTCCTCCACAGCCCCCAGGACTGCGGCCCAGCCGACTTCCAGGCAGCCGCCTGATCCGCCCCTTCTGTTCGTCGCCCCACCGACGCGCGCGCAGGGACCGGTTTGTCCGGCCCTCGCGCGCGTGCTTGTTCCCCCTGCTCTCGGAAGGACTGTTCATGCCGCCTAGTCGTGCGTCGATCTTGTTCGGTGTGTTTCTGCTCGTGCTGTGTGCCGTGTCGGCGGTGAGGTGTGCGGTGCGTGGCGAGTGGTGGTGGGCGGCTGCGGGTGTAGCCGCTGTGGTGTTCGTGGGTTGGGATCTCCTCGGAGATCTGGCGGAGCGCCGCTACTACCGGGCCCGCCGGCCTTCGTGAACGTCCCTGCGTCGCGTCTGATTCGTCTCTCGTCTCTGCCTCTCTGATCGAAAGGTTTCGTCATGTCTCAGGCCGATATCGCCCGCCTGTTGATCCCTGCGATGTTCGCTCTGTCGGCGCTGGGTGCGCTGGCGATGGCGTGGTGGGAGAAGCGTCATCCGAGCCGGTTCGAGCCGGTCGACGAGGAGGGGGCTGAGGGTGACGGGGTGGGTCGGCGTGCGGTGGAGCAGGCGGCCCGGATCAACGCCCTGCACCGCCCCTGACGCTCTGCACCCACCCGGGCTGCCCTGTCCCCGTCCTGTTCTGTGTGTTGCCTTCCGGAGGTGAAGGTCGTGAACGTTCCACTGGCCGTGGCCCTCGCCGCCGGCCTTGTCTGCGCGGCTGCCGAGTACCACCGGCGGCGCGCGCTTCAGCGGACGCTCGCTCGTGAGCGTGCCGCGTCCCGGCTGACGGCCGGGTGTCTTCACCGTGACCTGGATGCGTTCCGTGCCCGGGTCAGTGTGCTGGTCGCCCGCCAGGGGGCCGTGCACGGGGTGCTCGACGAGGCCGATCTGGTGCTCGACGAGGCGCTCGCTACCCACCAAGCCCGCCCGTTCGGTGGGGACTTTGATGATGTTGAAGGGGGTCCGGAATGACCGGGACCGATCCGCAGGCCGCCTACCGGGCGTGGACTGAGCATCCGTTCTACCGGTACCGGGGGTGCGCCCCGGACCCGGACAACCCGCGCCGGGCGGCGGGGGACTTGAGCCTGTCGCTGGACGCGTGGCACGGACCGGACACCGATGGTGGGGAGGGCGGGAAGGCGCGTCGGGCCCGGGAGGAGGCCGCGAAGCGGGTGTGCGGGGTCTGTCCGGTGCGGGAGTGGTGCGACGCGTACGCGTCCAGCGTGGTCGGGAAGGGTGAGACCGCGCGGTTGGCGGAGCCCCGGGGGGTGTGGGGTGGCCGTACAGCGTTGGAGCGGCACCGGGCGTTCATCGACCACCGGCACGAGGTGGCGGCCGCAGCCCCGACCGAGCACCTGCGGACCGATCAGAAGCAGGACGTCCTCCAGGCGCTGGCGGTGCACACGGATCCGTGGGAGGTGGCGCGGGCGGCCGGGGTGGACTTGCGGACCGCGTCGTGGCAGCGCTCGCGGATGGTGACCCAGTTCAGTCTGGACCGGGCGCACGCAACCCGGCGGGATCTGCTGCGGGCGGCCGTGGAGCGCGGTCTGATCGACGCGGCCCTGGTGGTCGACGACGACGGCACGGTGCCGGCGGTGCCTCCGCCGCCGCCCCGTATCCGCGGGCGTGCTGCTCGGGGGAGTTCGCGGGCGCGCGCGGAGGCCGCGTTCTGGGAGGGGACCGGGCAGCTGTCGCTGGACGACGTCCTCGAGACGGCCGCGCCCGCGCGCCCGGTTGTCGCCCTGTACCCGTCCGCCGTACGTCTGGAGGCAGCCGCGTGAACCAGCCCACCACCCCCACCAGTTCGATAACCGACCCCGGCGAAGAGGACCGGTCCGCCGTGCTGTGGGACGTCGAGCCTGCCGATGATCCGGTGGAGGCTGCGGCGGACGCCGTGGTGATGGCGGACCTGGTGCTCACCGGGCGGCACGTCTCGACCGCGGAGTACCTCGCCGGGCTCATGACGGCGGCCGCGTTGGACACTGCGGGCCGGGCGGACCGTTTGCCGCGGGATCTGTTCCCGGAGGGGGATCCGGAGTTGGTGCAGGCGGTGTGGGAGCGGGCGTGCGCGGTGACGTGGCGGGCGGCCGGCCTGCACTTCGCCTCCCGGGCGGATCCGGCGGTGTTGGCGAAGCTGCGGGCCGAGTTCGAGGGGGCCGGGTTCCACGCGATGGCGGGGACGACGGGGCGGGCGTTGTCGGTGGTTGAGCGTGCGGCGTCGGTGCATCCGGCGGACGGCCGGCCCGAGCGGGAGCACTGAAGCAGTGTGACAAGTCGTACGAACGACACGAGTTGAGAGGCAGGGGACAGGTGACGAGGTCAACGGGTAGGCTGAGCCTTGCGCCAGATATCCAGTCAGTTGCGGACCGGATGGACGGCACGGTCTGCACAACGTTGGAAGGCCCCGCTGCCACCCTGACGGGTGGCGGTCCTGGTGCTGGTAACACCGGACGCGGGACCTTGCGACACCACACCCGTTGCGAAGCGAATGAAGGTGCCGACATGGCAGAGAGTACCCGGAGTCCCGGGCTATCAGACAGTGGAACCCCAGCCACCGCCGTGAAGATCACACCGGCGGCACAGAACAGGGTCCCTGTCCCCACTACCCCCGCCGTCGCGTGACCGCGGTCGTCCGGAACCTGTTCCGGACCACGACTACCCCCGCCCGGCCCGCACGTCCGACGTACGACGGACAGCCGAAGCCTGGCGCCCTTGAAGGGGACTGCCTCTGCGGACGTGGCTCCGCGATCGGCACCTGCATCGTGACTGCCAACCGACTGGCGTTCCGCGCCTTCCACGAGTCGCCCGCGGCGTACCACTTGGAGCGCGTGACCAACTGGGTGTGCGTCGACTGCCTGGCTGATGCCGCTCTCGACGTCGCCAATGGCGTGGTGCGTGAGCGGATGCAGGAGCGGGCCCGGGAGCGTGCCGAACAGGTGAAGGGGCTGCGCCCCGGGGAGTGGATCGACCCGGACCCGGAGGGCAACTCGTGGCCTGTGGGAGGCGAGCGATGAGTGTCGAAGTCCTCCGGACGTACCGCTTTCGGTGCGACGCGGTCCAGTGCTCGGCATCCGTTCTGTCCGAGGCTGCTGAGGTTCCCCTCGACTGGTCGACCGTATCCAGCACTGCGCACCAGGTCCACGGTGTGCTGCCGTCCGTGAAGTCTGGCAGGGCCCGGCTCCGCGCCCTGGACCTGGAGAGCATGCGCAGCTTCGGTCGCTTCCAGCTTCACCTGTGCCCTGAGCACCCGAGCGCGTTCGCAGAGCACCAGCCGCGCACCGACAACCCGGGAGGCCAGGGCGTCGTCGTGTCCTGCTCCTGCGGAGACCAGTTGGGTCTCACGCCGAGGAACGCGAAGGCGACCTGGCTGAGGCACTTCCACGAGACTTCCCTCGCTGCTCGGGCGCAGGGACAGACCCCACCCACTGAGGGGGATCAAGTGACGTAGCCCTTCTGAGCGGGAGGTTTCTGAGCCCCTTGGCGGGGGCTTCACCCTCTACCGCTGGCCGCTGGTGTTGGCGCACCATGCGCGGCCTCGTACCACGGCTCCGAGTTGCTGCTCGGAGCCAAGGCCCGAACTTCGATCCGGTTTGGCGACCGGCCCGAGATTCGAGCGTCCTTCAGGTTCTTCCCGAACCACCTTCACCACCGAGCGGGCTTTTTCGTGTCCGCAGGACGGCAGGTACATAGTGCCTCAGCGCACGGCTAGTTGTCAGCTTCGCGTCCCCACACAGGGCGATTCGCGGCTTATCTCCCCCTACTCGGGTGACACCGGGTGCCCCCAGGTTCATCAGCCCGGACAGGGCCCTGACCTCGAATTCGAATGTGCGAGCGATTACAGTGACGTCCGGTTCGCCCTCGTGCACGGCACCTGCCAGGAGGTGGCTCACACCGCGTCGCGCCGGAGCGGACCGCGTCGGTGGCGTCGCGCCGTGGAGTGGCTGATCGCAGCCGGCCATCACCCGCGGGCGACCGCCACCACGCTCCGCGTCGCCGAGGACCTCGCCGACCGCATGGACTACACGACCGGACACGTCCGGTACTGCCTGGACGAGATGGCGGCCCGGCTCGACCTGTCGCGCGCCACGGTGAAGCGGCACGTGGGCTACCTGCGGGAGCTGGGCGCGCTCGCCTGGGTGCAGCACGGGACCCGGGCGAACATCCGCCGCTTCCTCGGCATCAAGGGCTACGCGGCGACCGCCACGGTGTACGCGGCTGTGATTCCGCCCGTGTACGACGAGGCGATGGGCCACACGGTCGTCGGCTCGGGGTATGCGGCGCGGATCGTGGTGGACCTCCGGGGCCGTCGCATCCCTGCTCCCCGTACGGTCTCGGCTCCGGTCGAGGAGGCTGGGTTCCCTGTGGATAACCGGGCTGTGGATAACTCCAGCTCGGCGGGCCTTGAGCCCCCTTCCCTCACTGTGGAGAAGGAAGAGGGAAAGCCAAAGGTAGATGGGGGGGAAGAGAACTACACCTCGCGCGAGCGCGCGAGCCGAGACCGCGCATCCATCCCCACCCAGAAGTCGTCGAAGAACCGCAGCAGCGGCCAGGGGACCGGCAGGCACGCCCTCCAGGTCGCCGAGGACATCCGCATCGCCCGCCAGGTCCGCCCCCTCGTCACCTGGACCCAGCGCGAGGGACTCCGCCGGCTGGCGTTCGCGCTGCGCCCGCTCATCGACCGCGGCCTCGACGCGTACGGCATCACCGGCTTCCTCAACGGCCTGTGCGACGGCACCCGCTGGCGGCCGAACGCCCCGGCGAACTACATCCGCACCGTCCTCGCCGACCGCCAGGAGCGCGCCGACCGCATCGAGGCCGCCCAGGCCGCCTACGAACTGGAGAACCCCACCCCCGGCGCGTTCACCGCCCGCATCGGCCAGCAGATCGACGTCATGGCCGCCCTCCGGCAAGGCATCACCCGCTACCAGCAGGACATGCGCGCCCGCGGCCACGACGACCTCTCCGGCGCCGACACCACCACCTGGAACGCCGAAGCCGACATCCTCGCCTTCCTCAACGGGAGCCCCTCATGATCACCGACCCACAAGTCCGTGGCACGGACTTCAACGCCGACGCCCCGATCCTGCTCAACGAGTGGGCCATCCGCTACGAACCCCCGCTTCCCGCGCAGAGCTACATCGTGCTTTTCGACACGGACCAGGACCGCGCATTCGCCGCTATGGACGCGCCGCTCGCCGAAGGCGAACGGCGCACCCTGATGTGCCGCGACGTCCGCTACACCCCTTGGGGCGTTGAGGGGGCACGGTCATGACCGACACCCCACCCTCCGAGTCCGGCGTCGACCTCGCTCGCGCGGCTCTCGCTGCCGTCCGCGCGGCCGCCAAGACCCGCCCCCTCCAGCCGGTCAAGCCCACCAGGGCCCGCCGGGTCGCGCGCACCGGCGGCCGGGACCCGCTCGCCCTGGGCTCCGCCATCACCGGCATGATGACCGAACGCGGTTGGGAACCCCCGGAGGAGGGCGGCAGCGTTCTCGACCAGTGGCCGGCCATCGCCCCCGAACTCGTCGGCAAGGTCGCGGCCGTACGGCTGGAGCACGACACCGGAGTCCTCCACCTCAAGCCCGTCTCTGACGCGTACGCCACCCAGCTGCGCCTGTTCCAGCCCCAGATCCTGCGCCGCATCCGGGAGAAGACCGGCACCCGCGCTGTACGCGCCCTGCGGATCCTCGCCCCCGGCGACACCCCGGCCGCGCGCGATGACACCGGCCCCCAGCCGACCGGCCAAGCGCCCGCACCAGAAGTACCGGTTCGAACCCGGGAGACCGCCTCAGCCGGATACCGGGCCGCCCTCGAGCTGTCCCTCGCCCACCGCCCGTCCCGGGAGCCGGCCGACCCGTACACCGTGGACGCCATCGCCCGACAGGACCAGGCACTCCGCGCAAAACGGCTGCCCGAGGACGAGCACGCCGAATACCTCGCCGAACGCGAGCGCCTCGAGCGGCAGGCCGGGCCCGCCCCCGGAAGCGTCGAGGCATCCCGTGCCGCCGCCCTCGCCTACAAGCAGCGCGAAGCCGCCGGACTCACCCAGCCCCGCCGCGCGTTCGACGTCGCCTGAGCCAGGGGAACACCCCGGCCGATCTGCGGGAACCTGTGCCCGACATCCCCCTCTCCCCCTGGAGAACCCAGATGACCCAGCCCCGCCGCTTCCACCTCCAGCGCACCACCGACATCACCGGCGTCTCCGGCACCGGCCGCGTCGCCGACGGCGTCCTCTGGCCCGACGGCACCGTCTCCATCCGCTGGCGCGGCGAGCGCCCGTCCACCGTGGCCTGGGACCGGCTCGCCGACGCCGAGCATGTCCACGGACACGGCGGCCACACCGTCATCGTCTGGGACGACCCCGCACCCGCCCCGGCCGGGGAATGCGAGCACTGCCCCGACGGACACACCCCCGCCGACAGCGGCTCCCAGCCGTGGAACGCCTGGGTGGGATCGGAACGCGACGGAGACGGCCAACCGCTGACCATCCACGTCGCACGTTCCGCCGGGGCGCACGTGGCCGAGGCCGACGCCGAATGGATCCGCGCCCGCCTCAACCCGGCCGAGGACCCCCACGCCCCGCAACCGCGCCCGTACACCGGGCTGCTCGCCCGAGGAGCGTGACCCATGGCGCAGCAGACCCAGTGGAACGGCGAGCCCTGCACCGCCATGCGCGTCAGCGTCGTCGTTGCCGACAGCAAGTTCTTTCCCGGGTACTGGGCCCGCGAGTTCATCGGCACCCGCAGGGATGCCGTCCTCGTCGAGTACGGGGGCAGCGCCTTCTACCTGGACGACCACGACGGCAGCGGATGGAACAAGGTCACCCACGGTGGGAGTCCCCGTTGGGGTCACCGGGACCTCGTCGTCGAACCCGGCAGCGTGCGGCCCAGACGTGGACCGGTCACCGACGACACCAGCACTCCCGGCGTGAACGATCCTCAGCCGCGCCCGCTGAACCGTGCCGCGCGACGGGCCCTTGCCCGCAGACAGCGCCGTTCCTGAAGGAGGCCCTCGCCTTGGACCACAGCACCACCCTCGGCATGTGCCTCCTCCACGCCGACTACCACCCCATGGAGCAGGACTGCTGGTCGCGCACGATGGACTTCTACTTCGAGCACCCGGACCTGACCGACGCCGAGCGCCGCGACCGGTACGCGCTCGAGGTAGAGCAAGCGATGCTCGACGCGCACATCCGCTCCCACGCCCTGGCCGCTTCCTGCTTCGTCCCGACTGCCTGAGATGAGACCGCCGATGACGACCACCATCACGCCCCCGCCCCGGGTTCGGCGCGAGACACCGGGCATACCGCGGGTCCCGTACCAGGGCCTGTTCCGTGAGCCGGTCTACGCCGACGGGCGCCCGTACGACTCCGACGACGAGGGCGAGTTCAGCACCGACGACTGAGCTGTTTTACGGCCGTAAAACTCCGACGACTGAACGGCTTCCGGCCTACTGATGATCATCTGGCAGGATGCTCCTCGTCCGAAGTACCGGAACCATCGGGAAGTAGTCGGAGAACCACATGCCGTACATCACCGTGCTCCTGAACCAGAAGGGCGGAGTCGGTAAGTCGACCATCACGGTCAACCTGGCCGCCGTCTATTCGGAGATCCTCGGCGGAGACCAGTCCGTAGCAGTCGTCTCAATAGACCCTCAAGGCACCAGCATCGAATGGGCCGACAGGGTCGAACAAGCTGGCCGCAAGGTTCCCTTCAGGGTCGTCGACGCCAGCGACAACATCGACAACCTGCGCCGCCTTCGCCGAGCCAAAGCCGACATCATCATCGTCGACACCCCCGGCTTCATGCCTCTCAAAGGCAAGATCTCCGACGAGTCCATCGACCCCCTCGGAGACGGAACCGTCGGCGACTCCCTGCGCGCCATCCTCGACATCGCCGACGACGTCATCGTCCCCGTAGAAGCGGAAGGCGCCGGCTTCACCCCCACCAAGACGACCATCCAACGAGTCGTCCTCCCCCGGCAGATCCCCTACGGCGTCCTCATCAGCAACTGGGACCCCCGCGACAGCACCGCGGACCTCGAGAAGACGCAGCACATGGTGAAGAAGACCGGCTGGGAGCTGTACAACACGACCATCCGCCACTACAAGCCGCACGCCCGCGGCATCACCAGCGGACGCTTCTGCACCCAGTACGAGGCCAACCGGGTTGCCGCGAACGCCAAGCAGGACTTCATGGCCCTGGCCCTCGAACACCAACTCCGCCGCCAGAAGTACGTAGGAGCACGCTGATGGCCCCGCGTGACGACTTCGACGACTTCTTCGGCGACGACGATGACACCCCCGTCATCGACACCCGAGCCGACGGGCGCCTCTACCGTGTCCCTGTCGGCCGTCTCGCCGCGAACCTGGTCAACCCCCGAACGGACTTCGGAACCGAAGACCAGCTGATCGACCTGGGTAAGAGCCTGTCCCGGCGGCAGAACCAGGCATGCCCCGTCGTGTCCCGCGGCGCCTACCTGAAGCTGTGGCCCGACCACGATGACCGCATCGGCGACATCGACTACGTCCTCGTCAGCGGAGAGCGACGCTTCCGTGCTGCCAATGCGGTCGGGCTGCTGGCGCTGGACTGCGTCGTCAACGACGACGTGGCCGCCGACCGCCGGACGTTCATGGAAGCTGTGGTCTCCGAGAACGTCGACCGGCAGAACTTCGACCCCATCGAAGAGGCCTACGCGGTCCAAGCCCTCGTCAGCGAGTTCGGAACCAACCGGGCTGTTGCCCAGCACTTCGACCGGGTGGACGGCTGGGTCACCCAGCGCGTCCTGCTGACGCATCTGCACCCCACGATGCAGGACCTGGTGCGGAAGAAGGCCATGCCTCTGGAAGCGGCTCGGAAGCTCGGCAAACTCGCCCGGGACGGCAACTGGGACGAGGGGCAGCAGGCCGCGTGGTGGGAGCAGGAGCAGGATCGCCGGGCCACGGTGGCGCAGGCTCGCTCGGAAGCGAAGAACGCCGCGCCGGGCCCGGTGCCTGCGGCGGCTCCTGCCTCAGCAGCTGCACCCGCAGATGCTGAGGCAGGGGAGGCGAGTTTTACGGCCGTAAAACCGTCCCCGTCCGTTCCCAAAACCGCGCCCGCCGCGTCGGCCCCTGCCGCGTTGGAGGGGAAGAGTTTTACGGCCGTAAAACCGCAGGGCCCACCGGCGACCTCTGACGAACCACAGGAGGCGATGCCGACGTCCCCGGAGCGGGTTCCCGAGCCCCGTTCAGTACAGAACGGCGATGACGGGCGGCCCGACTCCTTGGACGGGCAGGAGCGTCGCCAGACCAAGATGCCGTGGGGGGACGGTGACGCGTG
The DNA here is from genome assembly GCF_014930365.1 of Streptomyces caniscabiei. Classification (GTDB taxonomy): domain Bacteria; phylum Actinomycetota; class Actinomycetes; order Streptomycetales; family Streptomycetaceae; genus Streptomyces; species Streptomyces caniscabiei. Next base: position 24,797 of record NZ_JABXWI010000031.1, read on the forward strand.
CGCCGACATCATCATTGCGAAGATGGCCCGGCCGGAGCGTCAGCGGTTGATCGACCGGCTTCTGGAGTATCAGCGGGCCGAGCGGGAGCAGCCGCCCGTTCCGGCGCGCGCCGGCTGACACGATGAAGAACGGTCCGGCTCCCGCTCGACGGTGGGGGAGCCGGACCGTTCTTCATGCCCGATCGATTCCGGTCGTGTTCGCCCCGGTTGGCCGGGGTTTTTCTGTCACCCAACCGGGTGATCTCTGTGCGCGCGGGTTCCGTTCGCGCATTTATGCGGGGTTGGGTGACACCAGCCACCCCCCACCTGGGCGGGCGGCCGCCGGGCCGGGGGACCGGGCACTGGTGGTTCGCAGCCCTCCGCCGCCTGCCCTCCGGCCTCGCGCGGCCGCTCGCACTGCCCGCGCGGTCGCAGACCGTCCGGACGGTGTGGACCGGGAGGTTTCTCCGGTTTGGCCCGCGTGACGAGTTGTCTGGCTAGACTGCCGTCATCTGACGGGCATGCGCTCGTTGAGGTCTCACAAGCCCCCGCGAGGGCACGGTCGCGTTGTCGGCAAACTCCGCTCCCCGTGCGCTGAACCTCGGCGGGGGCTGACTCATGTTCAAGGAAAACCGCTGGTGGTTGCCTGGTGTGACGAGGTCGGCCGGATCTGTACACCAAGGCGGTTATAGGTAGCGCCAAAAGTTGCCCTTGCCTTACCAATACGCGCTTTCTGGTGTCACAGTGGCGGTCTGCGCGGGCGGACTGGCAGCCGCTGGCGTAGACCATTGGCCCGGGAGTGGTGTCCCCCCTCGGGCGTGCGACCACCTTCCCGATCTGCCGGAGGAGCGGAGACGCCCCGATGTCCGCAGCAGAGCCTGTCCGCACCCCCGACGTCGTGATGAACACGGCGGGCGGCGCGGCCGTAATCCCCCTCCATGACCGAGTCCGCAGGCAGGCAGGACGGGGGCCGCAGATGAACGAGGGCCCTGAGGCCGGTCCGGGGGGCAGTAGTTCGCCGGAGCTCCTCGCCGAGCACATCGAGACGATGTTCAACGAGCTGGGCCATTCCCTGACCGAGGATGAGACGGCGGAGGTGTACGCGCTGACGCTGACGATCGTGCGGGGGATGCTCGAGGGCGCGGTGGAGGAGGGGATCGTGGACGCAGGCCAGCGGGGGGAGTTGGACGCGCTGCTCCGCGGTCTGCTGGACGTCCCCCGCGCGGTGGGGTGAATATGCCTGAGGCTTACCCGAGGTAACTCTATCGTTGAATTTTCAGCAACATCACATTGCGCTGATCATCAGACACAATCAGTTCAACTCCGGCCACTTACGTGCCACCATGGGGCGTCCGGAACACCCGGAGCACACACCTCCGGCCTCCGGCGCGCGCCCCTGCACGATCACGCACCGGCTCCCCGCGCCCCCGAGGCCGCCACAAGGGGACGGGGGACGCCCATGAGCACCGCTGGCGAAGACACCGACGACACCGCGAAGAGCCGCCTCCGCATTCTCAACAAACACTTCCGCGAACACCCCGTCACCGGCCCCGAAGGCCACTGCGTCACCGGCCCCGGCTCCCGGCCCACCCCGGTCACCCCCGGCCTGCCCTACCCGGCCCGCATCACCGAGCACATCGACCGCTCCGTCGCCGAAGTCGCCGCTCACACCCGCGCCGTCAACCCCGAAGCCGGGCCGCTCCCCGCCCGCGTCGAAGCCGTCTACGACTGGTACCGCGAGCACACCGCCAACGCGCCCACCGCCGAGCAGCAGCGCCGCGACACCATCGTCTACCGCCAGCGCCTCGAGCACGCGATCGCCATGGGCGACACCAAGGTGATCCGCCCTCACCGCTGCCCCGGCTGCCGCACGTTCGGCCTGATGTGGGTCCACGAAGCCCAGCGCGCCGTGTGCACCAACGCCCGCTGCACCACCAAGGCCGGCCTCTCCAGCTCCTTCAGCCTCGCCCGCCTCGCCTACGTCCACATCGCCGCCCAGTACCGGGCCGAGAATTCTGTTCGAGTTCATGCAACCTGAACCGGGGTAGGCGGGTCTCACTCAGCACCACCAGCACCACACCACCACCACCGGGACCTCCCCCAGGGTCCACCCGTATCGGCCGCCGGAGCTGCGAACGATGGCCGCCGTACATGGGAGGCCACGTGGCCGTCACCTCGCTCAGCCCCCACCTGCCCGCCTCCGACCTGGTCACCCTCACCGAGGCCTCCGAGCTGTTCCGTGAGACCGGCCACGAGGCCACCGTCCGCACCCTGAAACGCTGGTGCGTGAAGCACGGCATCCAGGTGGAGCGTGTGCAGCGCGCCGACTGCGCCTCCTGGAGCGACCTCCTCGTCATCCACGCCCGGGAGGTCGACGCCCGCGAGCGCGGCAGATCCTGAGAGCCGGCCATCAGCCGAACACAAGCCCTGGCCCCTGAGCGGGTCGGGGCTTTCCTCATGCCCACACAGTCAGAACCATTGCTACGCAATGGAGTATGGGTTAATGTGGTTGTGCAGACACCGACAGGCCCACCCACGACGGGCTGACGGAGCAACCCCACCCCTGGAGCGCCGCCATGGCCGTGATGACGCACGCCCACACCCAGCCCACCACCGCCAACTACCGCGCCCTCACCCTCGACCAGCAGGACAAGTTCGACCGGCTCATGGAACTCGCCGACGACACCGCCGACCACGGCGAATACACGGCTCTCATGCTCGCCGCCGCCTACGTCGCCGGCCTCGACATCCCCTACGGCGCCGAAATCCGCAAGTGCGGCTGCTCCTGCTACTGCGGCCACATCTTCAACGCCGCCGACCCCGACGCCCACGTCATCGAGGAAACCGGCGGCTACAACCTTGGCCGCGTCCAGTGCCCCACCTGCACCGACCGCCACCGCGAAACCGCCTGACTCAGCGCGCCACCAGCAGACGCCGCCACACGGGAGACCCACATGCCCAGCACCGCCGTAGGACAACAGCAGGCCCTCGACATACCGCAGGAGAAGCCGAACGTCGCCGACTACGACGTCATCCTGGTCGCTAGCAGCGCTGGTAAGGACTCGCAGGCGATGCTCGACTACGTGGCCGAACTGGCCCGGGAGGCGGGCGTCAGCGACCGCGTCACGGTCCTCCACAACGACCTCGGCGAGGTCGAGTGGCCGGACACCGCCGAACTGGCCCAGGAGCAAGCCGAGCACTACGGCTTCCGCTTCGAGATGCGCCACCGCGAGCAGGGTCTCCTCCTGGACCAGATCCGTGACCGGAAGGCCAGCCTTCTGCGGCGCGCGGACGAGGCCGAGGAGGAGGGCGACCTGGAGAAGGCGGAGAAGCTGCGCGCAACCCCGGCGTGGCCCTCATCGGCCGCCCGGTACTGCACGTCCGACCAGAAGCGCGCCCCAGGCCGGAAGCTGATCACCGAGTTGGTTGCCGAACTGGGCATCAAATGGACGGGCAAGCCAGCCCGCCCAGTACGCCAGGCCAAAGTCCTGTACTGCCTCGGAATCCGCGCCCAAGAGTCCAGCGGACGCCGTAAGAAGCCCGCCATGGAGCTGGACAAGGCCGCCACAACGGGCGTGCGTGAGGTGACCACCTGGCACCCGATCCTCACCTGGACCGAAGACGACGTGTGGGCCCGGATCAAGGCATCCGGTGTCCGCTACCACTGGGCCTACGACCAGGGCATGAAGCGCCTGTCCTGCTCCTTCTGCGTCCTCGCCACCCGCGAAGACCTCACCTGCGCCGCCCGTCTCCGCCCGGACATGGCCCGCAAGTACCTCGCCCTCGAAGAGGAGATGGGCCACACCTTCAAGGCCGATCTGTCCATGGCCCAGATCGTCGCGGCGGCCGAGACAGCCGCCTGACCCACCCCGGCTCCCCGGCCGCGCACGACACGCCTCTGCGCGGCCGGGTGACACAACCCGCACAGGAGCCCCTATGCGCAGCACCACCCACATCCTCCGCCTGACCGCCCACATCATCACCCACCGCGGCCTCCACACCGGCGACCAGTTCGCCGACCACAACACCGGCCGCCTCGACATCTGCGCCGCCATCTACCTCGCCACCGGCCCCTACGACCTCCCCGACCGCCTCAACGTCCCCGACCAGTTCTTCACCGACGAAGGCCACGCCCTCGACCTGATCGAGGCCAACCCCCAGGCCATGGCCGCCATCCGGGCCGTGTCCGCCGCCATCACCAACTACGCCGTCCCCGACACCAACGGCCAGCCCGACGTCATCGAGCACGTCTCCAACTGGGTCCGCACCCCACCCATCGGCTGCACCCGACCGCCCAGCATGTCCGAGGTCATCGGCTGCATCCTCCGCGCCGCCCACCAGGCCACCAACACCCCCAACGCCGCCTGAAAGGGGCACCCGCCGCCATGACCATCCAGACCCTCGCCACCGCCGTCAGCCCCTTCGCCCGCGACCCCTTCTACGCCCTCGGCGTCGCCGACGCCTACGACGAACACCGCGCCGGCGAGAACGTCCACACCCTCAAGCGGCGCGCCGAGGACATGCTCGACGCCGACACCCACGGCTCCGTCCCCGCCGAGCTGTACCTCATCGGCTACGCCAACACCGTCATCGGCATCTTCAACAGCCACATCGCCGGCATCGGCGCCGAGACCGAGGTCGCCCAGACCTGGCTCGCCCGCAAGCAGGGCCGCGAGACCTCCACCCTCCACACCCGCCACCGCAAGACCCCCAACCAGCGGTAGCCCGCCCGTACGGCCCCACCCCCGGGGCCGGCCGCCACACCCCCCACCCCGTCAGCACCAGCACCGGAGCAGCACCGCACCACACCACCCGAACCGCAGGACGGAGACCGGCCATGGCCCGGACCACCACCAGCAGCGCACGCAAGACTGCCGCGAAGAAGCCGCCCGCCACCCGCAAGGCCACGGCCAAGAAGGCATCCGCCCGGCCGGCCGCCAAGGCCCGGCCTGCGCCCGTCGACCTCCGCCACCCGCTCCCCGTACGCAGGCGCGTCTTCGTCGGCCCCATGGGCGCCCACGAACAAGCCGCCATCCGCGCCGCCCTCGCCTCCGCCGCCGCCCGCCTCCCCATCCCCGTCCGCGCCTGGAACGGCCCCACCGCCCACCTCGACAACGGCACCGTCCTCACCCACACCCCCCAACACGCCACCACCGACCAACCCCCCCAGTTCACCGCCCACATCCCCTGCCGCCACGGCGCCACCCACCAGCACCTCATCCACACCGCCCGCGACCTCGCCGCCGCCCGCACCGCCACCAACCGCTGCGACGGACTCCACGGCGCCACGCCCCCGAAGCCGGCCGCCATCCTCCAGCTCCGCGAAGGCATCCAGCGGGCCACCGCCTCCGCCGCCGACACCCAGCCCCTGTCCCGCAACGACATCGACACCGGCCTCGCCGCCCGCGCCGCAGCCGACACCGACCGCCCGAAGGAGAACCCCCAGCCGTGAGCGACACCGACCGCATCGAAGAACTGTCCGACACCCTCTACGACGCGTTGTACGCCATCACGCCGTACGCCGAGGCCTACTTCGCCGACGAGTCGGAGGGCTTGAAGAACGCCGTCGGCGCGGTCCTGGACCACGCGGCCGCCAGGGAGTGGATCGACAAGCAGATCGAGCAGACCGGCATCCGGGCCATGGACTTCCGCAACGGCATGCAGATGGAACTGGAACCGGCCCGCGAGCTCCTTGCCCACCAGGTGGCAGCCGCCCGAGCCATGCTCGGTGACGCCCCCAACTACACGGAGACCAAGCTCGAGTACGACGTGAAAGTCGCCGAATCGCCCGAGCTGTACACCATCGTCATCCAGCGGCACGCCCCTGGCGCCCTCACCCCGCACGAGGCCCGCCAGAAGGCCGAAGCCCGCGTCGCGGAGCTGGAGGCCGAACTGGAGCGGCTGCGCAGCCAGATGCGCGAGGCCCGCGATGGCTGAGCACACCCCCGGCTACATCGCCGCCCTCGCAGCAGCCCTCCACCAGGCCAACATGGACGCCCTGCGCGCCGCCGAGAACGGCGACAACCAGCTCGGCGTCGCCATCAGGAAGCACCCCGGGCTCCGGGCCTGGAACGGCGACCTCCTCCGCGTCGGCCACCTGCCCAAGACGCCCTTCGCCGTCGAATGCAACGCGCTCCTCCCCGACGACAAGCACGTCGAACTCGCCCACCACGAACACGTCCACATCGACCCCGACCTCGGGCAGTGGCTGTTCTGCCTGGCCGACGCCGACGGAGCCGTCCCCATCACCATCGCCGTCATCCAGACCCGCATCGACGACGAGGACTACGAAGACGCCGAGCCCGGCCCCGGGGCCAAGGCCGCAGCCACCCGACGCGGACTCACCCTCGCCCAGTACCTCGCTAAGAAGAACGCCGGCCTGAAGTGGTGCCGAGCCTGCAAGGAATGGCGCCCCCTGACCGACTACAAGCCCAGCACCAGCACACGCGACCGAGTCCGACCCCTCTGCACACGGCACAGCACACCCCGGCAACCTAAACCCATCACCCACGGCGCCAACGGGTACCGGCGCGGCTGCCGCTGCCCGGAGTGCCGGGTTGGACACGCCGAGTACCAGGGGTTGCAGCGCGCCCAACGTCAAGCGGATCCCACCAGGGCGGACCGCGCAGGACACGGGAAACGCTCCACCTACATCAACTACGGCTGCCGCTGCTCTGCCTGTCAGACCGCCCACTCCCGCTACCTGCGGACTCGCCGAGAGCAGATCCGAGCCCAGAAAGGGCCCAGCCAGTGACACACGCCCCGCACACCGCCCTCGTCCGGGCCCGGTCCTGGCGCCTGGAACTCCCCGCCGAGCTCACCCTCATCAACGCCAACGACCGCATGCACCCCGCGAAACGCTCCCCCTACATCAAGGTCATCCGCAACGCCGCATGGGCCATGGCCCGCCACCACAAGATCCCCCCGCTCGAGCGGGCCCACGTCTTCTACGTCGTCCACCCCGACACCAAGGCACGCCGCCGCGACCCCGGGAACTGGTCCCCCTCCGCCAAGGCCGCCGTCGACGGACTCGTCGATGCCCACGTCCTCCCCGACGACGACCACACCCGCCTCCTCGGCCCCGACCCCCGCATCGGCACCCCGGTCAAGGGATCCCAACTCGTCCTGTGGATCACCGACCTCGACCAGATGACCGACCAGCACATCGCCCTCCTCAACCCGCCCACCGTCCTTTCCGGAGCAGCCGCATGAACACCACGACCGCCCGCCACGCCGGCCGCCGCGCCAGGACGCATGCCGCGCCCACCGTCATCACCAGCCGCCGCCCCGAACCCGTCACCGCCAGCTGGGAGAATAGGGCCGCCTGTTACAACCGGCCCGAGGGCTGGTGGGACGGCGAGGACCCGGAGCTGACCGCGAAGGCGCGCGCCGTGTGCCTGTCCTGCCCGGTGCTCGCCGAGTGCCTTGGGGACCGTATGCGCCAAGAGCGGTCGGTGATCTGGTCCAGGGCGACCGTCCGCGCGGGCCTGACGGGTGCGGAGCGGGTGCAGCTGTTCCTGGACGAGCGCGAGCACGGCCCGTACGACGCGGAGGAGGCCCGCCTGCTGGCGCTGGAGGCAGTCGCCGAGGGCCGGTCGGTGTCGCAGGTCGTGGACGACGCGGAAGCCGGGGTGTCGACGGTGCGTCTGGCGCAGCGGCTGGCCGGGGAGGACGTGCCCGTGGTGAAGCCGCCGTCTGCGGTGGAGCTGCGTGGGGGGACGGCCAAGGAGCGGGCGTACTCGATGGCGCAGGAGATCATGGAGTGGCATGCGTCGGGCATGACGAACACGGCGATCGCGGCCCGGCTGGGGACAGGGCGCAGGACCATCCAGGATCTGATCCGATCGTTCTCCGACCTGGCGGCCGCCGGGCCGGACGAAGGAGGCCAGACCGATCCGGTGGTGGCCGGTGCTGGTCTGCTGGAGCAGTTCCTGGCCGAGGGGTACGACACGGACCTGACGGCCGACCAGCAGGTCGCGGCGATCGTCATGGCGGTCGGGCGAGGGATGAGCTACCCGCAGGTCGACGAGGCCCGGCGGTTGGTGAAGGGGTACACGGCGTCGTTCATGTCCCGGCAGCGCAAGCGCTACGCGCGCCAGGGCCGGGAGTTTCCCCTGCAGCCCGGGGCCCACCGCGGTCTGACGGCCGAGCAGGTCCTGAGGATGCGGGAGCGGTACGCCAAGGGCGGCGTCACCGATCTGGAGCTGTCCTTGCAGTACGGGGTGCCGAGGAACGTGGTGAGTCACGCGTTGAGCGGGCGGAACTACAGGGACGTGGGTGGTCCGATCCGGGCCGGCCGGAGTGAGGAGTCGCTGGCGGCGTCCCGGGAGCAGATGTGTGGGCATGCGGCGAACTCGCGTGCGGCGATGACGCAGAGCGAGATGGGGGAGGTGGCCTGATGGCCGGGGAGACAGTCATGACGGTCGTAGGCCACCTGGTGGACGATCCGGAGCTGCGTTTCACGGCGGGTGGGGCTGCGGTGGCGAAGTTCCGGGTGGCGTCGACGCCACGCACGTACAACAAGCAGACCCAGGCGTGGGAGGACGGGGAGAGCCTGTTCCTGCCGTGCTCGGTGTGGCGGCAGCAGGCCGAGCACGTGGCCGAGTCCCTGACGAAGGGCATGCGGGTGATCGTGCAGGGGCGGCTGCGGCAGCGGTCGTACGAGGACCGTGAGGGCGTGAAACGCACGGTGCTCGAGCTGGACGTGGAGGAGGTGGGCCCGTCGCTGCGGTCGGCGACCGCGCGGGTCACGAAGGCTGGTGCCGGTGGCGGTAGAAAGGCGTACGAGGAGGCGCGTGCGGCGTCGTCTCGGGAGGGCCTGGAGGATCCGTGGGCCCCGGGCGTACCGGGTGCAGGGCAGCCGGCTCCGTGGGATGCCGGGCAGGATGAGCCGCCGTTCTAGGTGGGGGAGTGGTGTGGAGGGGTCTGGCCGGTGGCCGGGCCCCTCCTTCTTGTGTCTGCCACCGACACTCGAACCATTGCGATGCAATGGAGTATGGGTTATCGTGGTGGAACCAAAACGGCACCAAACACCGCCAGGGGGACCCTGTGATCGACAACCTCGGATTCCACGTCGACCGCGACTACCAGGCCGAACTCGACTCCCTGAACCGGCAGATCAACGCCACCACGGGACGCATCGAGGTCGGCCTGTTCTACAGCCCCGAGGACGAGTGGAACACCCGCGGCCGACTCACCACCCTCCAGACCCACGCCCGGGACCTGGCCCGCGAGGTCGCCATGGAGAACCAGCGCCTCGACCGGCTGACCGCCGCCGTCCGCATGGCCGGTGACCCCGTCCTCGGGTTCATCGCCTACGTCGTCTTCGGCCCCAAGGCGCTTCCCCTGGAGCCCCTGTACGAGGTCCGTCTGATCGACCCCAACGGCTACACGGTCCCGGACACGGTGCGCACGAACCTGCCCGCCGCCCGGGTGGACAGCGCGCGGAAGAAGCTGCTGGCCGAGGACAGGGTCGCGAACGCCCGGATCTGGGGCGCGCAGCTGTGTGAGTACCGGGTCCAGGTGACCCCCTTCTGACCTATGAGCCGGGCCCCTGCCCCCTCGGGGGCCCTCCGGCCGCATCCACCCCCTCCCTGGGTGCGGCAAACCCGGCCGGCCGCCCCCTCGGCCAGCCGAAGAACCGCCGTCCCGACCCCTGCACCCCTCATCTGGCGGGGGCGGGGCGGCGGCCCCCGCACGACCCGACCACCACGGAGAACCCGTATGACCACGCCCGCACTGCCCACCGCGCAGGAACGCCTGGCGAACACCCTCGACCCGACGAAGCACCTCCTCGGCTACGGCCGCCGGGACACCGTGACGGGCATGCTGCACGGCCACATCCGCTGGCCGAACGGCACGGCCCCGACACCGTTGGGTTGCCGCTGGTGCGGCGGCGCGCAGGGCAGCCACGGCCGCCAGTGGATGGCGGGCCGTGGGATGCACTCGTGGGCCCGTCCGACCGAGGCGCAGATCAAGGCGCGGATGCTTGCCCGCCGTGCCGCGCGCCTCGTCTCCGAGCCCGCCCGGTATCACGCGCACACCGACTGGACCGGCACGGTGGGCGACCCGGAGGACCCGGGCGACGAGATGTGCGCGGACTGCCGCAGCACCCAGTGCCCGCGCTGGCTCCGCGTGCAGCGACGGCTGGACCGGCAGCGGTGGCGCCAGGCCCTGGCCGACAGCACACCTGACGCCGGCTCCGGCGGGTGGGGCGGCGACGCCTCCTGGCCATTCTGAAGCACTGAGAAGGGAAGCACGTGACCAGCACCTTCGAGCTGAACGAGCGCGCGGCCGTGAACGCCGTGAAGGCGCAAGCCGTCCGGGCTTGGCTCCTCTTCACCGAGGAACGAGGTACCAAGGCCCGCCCGGACGGCTGGACCACCAGCCGCAGCCCCGACGGTTCACCCGTCCTCACCGCGCAGATCGTCGGCCCCGACGCAGACCGGTGCCTGCGCCTGTTCACGTCTGAGCACCCGCTGATCCTCGGATGCCCCGGCGACCAGCGGCCGGGCTTCGACTACAGCGTCCCGGGCCGGGTGATCTGCGTGTGGCGGTCGGAGGGCGTGTGGGTGCAGATCTGGCACCCCGACACCGACACCACCGACCCGGCCCCGCGCCCCGTTCCGCCGCGGTCCGGTGTCCGCCGGCTCCTGCAGCGACCCTCCGCCCGACTCCCGTACACCCGCAACCGACGCAAGGAGACCCCCGCAGCATGAGCGGCATCCAGAACCCGACCGACTGGTCCGACTTCGACTTCCTGGAGTTCGAAGCGTTCGTGTCCAAGGTCGAGAACGAAGGCTTCACCTACGCCGCCGAGAACTACGGGCCGAACTTCGAGTCCCCCGACCTTCAGGCCATCGCCGCCGATCTCGGCGCGTTGCGGACCCTGTACGTGGAGAACGAGGACAAGGTCGAGTCCTGGTGGCTGCTGGTCGGCTCGGAGCGGGCCTGCGGCCTCCACAACGCGCACGTCGACGAGGAGCGGAAGCGTCGGGAGGACGCCCGCCTGTTCGGGATCCGCTGCACCGACGGCCACGTGATCACCTACGACACCGCCGAGGACCGCGACGGCGGCTGCGCCTACCTGCTCGAGAACAAGGACAAGGGCTGGCGTGTACCGGATGTGTTGCTGGTCCGGGAGGCTCCGGGAGGCGAGTGGACCGACGACCGTCCGGACGTGCCCACCCCGGAGGCGCTGCTCGTGGATCTGGGCGAGATCCACACCCGGACCTGCGTGTCCCCGTTGCCGAAGCACCCGGCCGCGATGGGCTGGCAGGCCACGGCCGGATCCATGGCCGCCGGCTTCGCCCGGGCCCTGCACGCCCTGAACGAAGTCGCGCCGGAGAAGGCTGCCGAGATCGCCGCATGGTTTCAGGGGCCGTTCGAGGACGGGCCGGACCCGGAGGAGCACACGGACTGGCTGGAGCGCCACGTCGCGGGCAGCCCGGAGGCACTCCAGCGGTGGGTGGACGAGGGGCGCCGGATGGCGGAGGAGTCCGCAGCCAGCGACGAAAGCCTCCCCGCCGCCGAGGAGTCGCCCGCGTGAGTGTGATGACGATGATGCCCTCCGGCACTGAGCTGGACGTCCAGGTCGAGCAGCAGAAGGACCTGGCAGGCGGGACGGCGGCCGCCGTGTTCGACCCGGCGCGCGAGTACCGGTACCTCCTCACCCGTATCTGGGACCCGACGAGGCCGCCGGCCGTGTTCGTGATGCTGAACCCGTCCACGGCCGACGCGATGGACGACGACCCCACGATCCGGCGCCTGGCCGGGCCGAACGGCTTCGCGCGCCGAATGGGCGCCGGCGGCTTGGTGGTGGTGAACCTGTTCGCGCTGCGCTCCACCGACCCGCGGGCACTGCGCCACCACCCGGACCCGGTGGGCCCGTTGAACGACGCCTTCATCCGGCAGGCCACCACCAACGCCAGCGCGGTCGTGGTGGCGTGGGGTGCTGCGGGAGTCGAGCACGAGCGCGGCCCGCGCGTGACGGACGCCCTGGCAGGACGCGGTGTTGCCCTGCAGTGCCTGGGGACGACGTCGACGGGCCAGCCGCGGCACCCGCTGTACCTGCCGAAGGACGCGGTCCTCGAGACGTACGAGGCTGCGGCATGACCGCCGCGGTGCAGGCGGGCCCGCTGTCTCCGGGTGGCGGGCCCGTCTCGTCTTCGTGGGCTCCGGGCCTCGGAGCGGCGCTCACTGCGCATCAGGTGAACGTGCTGCGCCTCATGGCCGCAGGCAAGTCGTGGCGGCAGATCGGCAACGAGCTCGGTATCAGCCTCGGCGGCGTCGGGTCTGTGAGCAAGCAGATCCTGACCAAGCTCGGTGCCGCGAGCCAGAGCGAGGCTGTGCGGATCGGATACGAGCTGGGTTTGCTGGAGGCGAGTCCGCTCGTCGAGATGCCGAAGCAGCTGCTTGAGGTGCTCGCGCTCGTAGTCGAGGGACGTACCAACGCCGACATCGCCAGACACCTCGGCCGGTCAGAGCACACGGTCATCGACCAGGTGAAGGAAGCCCGACGCCGTCTGGGCGCCCGCGACCGGGCTCACGCGGCCGCTCTGAGCGTCGCCCTGCACCTGGTCCACGTCGACGTCCGACCGTTCATCGACACGGCCAGCAGCAACACAGCGTGATGAAAGTGTCCTCCCTCCACGGGCGGGCGCCTACCCACTGTCACATTCCGCCTGTGGAGGTCCCCATGCGCTTCAGAACCCTTGCCAGCAACGTCCTCCTGCCAGCCGTCACCGCCCTCGCGATCGTCACCGCATGGATCTGGTCGACCGGCAGCACTGCCATGTCCGCGCTGACCGTCATCGGTCTCGCCCTCGCCTCGGCAGGGGCGTCCATGACGGTGGAGTGGCTGGTCCGACAAGTCCGGCGGGCGTGGCGACGCCGCACCCGCCCGCCACGGCACCGCAAGCCGGCTGTGTGACGCCCAACCACCCCGAAGATCCGACACCAACACCTGGAGCACTGAATGACCAGCAAGGCAGCACAGTTCGCCGCCGCGTACGCGGTCCTGACGGCCTCCCACGAGGTCGCTGATTACTGGGTGCAGCAGGACAGGGATGCGGTCGCCAAGGGCGGCCACGGGCACGAGGGCAGGGTCGCGTGCGCGCGGCACGTGGCCTCCTACACGGCCACCCAGGCGGTCGCCTTGGTCTGCGCGGACCGGGGGCTCGGGCTGGGGCTCGGCTGGAAGCGGATCGCCGGCGCGCTCGCCGTGTCCGCGGTCACCCACTACGTCGCCGACCGGTCGGGTGGCCGGTGGCGGGAGGAGGGCCCGTCGACGCGGCTCGTGCGGTTCGCCCGCCGGACCGGGCACTCCGGCTGGCTCGAGCGGGACCCTGGCGCCGGTCCGCTCCTCGACCAGGCCTGGCACCGCGGGTGGATCGCCATCGCGGCCGCCGTCGCAGCAGGAGGCGGGCGGTGAGCCGGAAGCCGCGCGGGCCGGTGGACTGGGCCCGCCACTACGCCGCGCTGCGCGAGGCCGGCGAGCACCCGCTGCTGACCGCGAGCGAGGCGCGGGCCGAGGTCGACCGGCTCGGCACCGAGCTGTACTACGCGCAGGACGCGCACGCGTTCGTGGGCGAGATGTGCGACATCGAGGACGCCAAGCAGGATGTCCCGGCCGGGTACGGCACGCTGCTCACGGCGGACGTCCGGGAGTGGCTGAAGGGCCCGCGGTGCGTACGGCTGTTGGCCGTTGACGCCAGCACGGTCCCGGAGACCAGGCCGGAGGAGGACGCGGGCCTCCTGGTGGAGGCTCTGCGCGCGCAGGTGCGTGCCGCTCTGGGGTCCTCGGGCCGGTCTCAGGCTTCCGTTGCCCGGGAGCTGCAGGTGAGCACGAAGCACCTAAAGATGATGTTGACCGGGAAGGCCAAGCTGACCTTGTGGTGGGCCGCGCGGATCCTCCGGGCGTGCGGGATGCGCCTCGTCGTGGGCGAGGCGGAGCGGTGAGCCGGAGGTTGCGGCGGCCCGGCGGCCGGTGGCGGCTCCTGGTCCACGAGTACCTGGGCAGAGTGCCCGGCCAGCGTGAGGGAGCGGGCGGTCCCGCGCACACGGTGACCCCGGATCCGGCGTTCGCACGGAAGAACCCGGACGGCGACCTCTCCCGGACGCACCTGATCGCGGGGACGGAGTTCGACGAACTGGTAGTCGGGTCGTGGCTGCACGTCGAGCAGCTGGACACGAGCGTGTGGTGGGCCAACATCGGAGGCGTCACCGTGCACGTCACGGCGGATCGCGACGGCCGGCCGAAGCGGGTGTGGGTGTGCGGACCCGAGGACTACGACGCGCCGCGGCCCGGATGCGCGTACGAGCTGTCGTGGACCAACCCGGGCAAGTACGCGAAGGAGGGGGACCGGTGACCGTGTACGACAACAGCGCTGCCCGTCAGGCGGCGGCGATCCGTGCGCACGCCCGGCGGGCCGGGTGGCGGTGGCTGCTGGCCCGGCTCGGCGTCACCTCCCACACCCGGCGCGCCGAGGCCCAGGCCCGGGCGTGGGAGGTGGGGGCGAAGGGGGAGGCGGACACGGCCGGCCTGTTATCGGTCCTCGAGCGGGAGGGCTGGCGGGTGCTGCACGACCGGGCGATTCCCGGGGCGCGGTCGGCGAACGCCGATCATGTGCTGGTGTCGCCGGGGGCCCGGGTGTTCGTGGTGGACTCGAAGCTGTGGTCCGCGCGCGGCGGAGCCGCTGTTGTGCGGCCGGTTGGCGGGCGGCTGATGCACGGGGACCGGGTCGATGGCCGGGCGATCCGGTCGGTGCGGTTCGAGGCCGACATGGTGTCCCGCGCGCTCGGGGTGCCGGTGCAGCCGCTGATAGCCGTACACCGGGCCCCGGTGGCTGGGCAGGGGTTCATCCTCCAGGAGGTGCCGGTGGTTCCGGCCGGGCGGCTGGTGGAGCTGCTGCGGGGGAATGACGGGCCGCGCCAGGCGGGTGCCGTGCACCTGGCGCAGCTGGCTGCGGACCGGCTCCCGCCGTACGTCGGACGCGAGCAGGGGCGAGGGCGGCGCCGGTGAAGGGGCAGCTTGAGTTGGACGTCATGCAGCCCGCCGACGAGCCGGGACCGGAGGTGCGGGTGTACTTCGAGTGCCGGGGCCCGAAGGACTGGCGGCCGGTCACCGTGCGGGTCCGGTACGGGAACGTGGCCGGCCTCGAGGATCCGGTGCTGCCGCTGGTTCAGACGGTGGCGCTCGCGCCGAGGAATGTGCTCGTGGAGCGGGACGACGGCACCTCGGACGTACGTCCGGTTCGGCTGCTGCGCTGTTCCCGGCCCGGTGAGCGGCCGTAGGCTGGGTGGGCCGTCGCAGAGGGGGCACCAGCAGGGACCGAGCACGGCATTGAGAGGGCCCGTCGTCTGCCATACCGGCAGGTGGCGGGCCCTTTTTCGTGCACCTAGAATCGAACGTGTGAACGATCGTCCTCCGTCCCGGCTCGAGATGCTGCGCTTCGCGCGGAGCGTCGCCGAGCAGCACCTCGCCCAGATCGACCGGTGGATTCAGGCCGAGGAGCGGCGGGAGAAGGAGCGCCAGGTAGCGCTGGAGCGGCGGCCGGCGCCGCCGGACTGGCTGCTCGAGCACGGTCTGAACCGGGATGCGCTTCCGTCCGCGGTTCACGTCGGCGGGTGCCACATGGCGGGGAAGCGGTCGCGCGGGGTGGGTCGGGAGGAGGCGCTGCGGTGGCTGGCGAACGGGGTGGTGGCGTGTACGCATTGTCGGCCGGACACCGAGCTCGGGCTGCTGGAGTGACGGGCAGCCGCGAGGCCTCCCGTGGGGAGGAGACCGGGAGGGGCGGCGGGCCCCGCCGGGCGGGAGGCTCGGCAGGGCCCAACGAGGGGGATCGTCACCCGGGGGTTGGTTCCGGTCCCGTGCGTCCACCCTGCACCACAAACCCGCCATGTCGGAAGAGGTAGGCCGAAACTGTTCGTTGCGGCGGGGGTGGGGAGGGAAGGTGCATCAGGATGCCCCCCCGCGGAGGCTGTCGGATCCGGCGTGCGGGCGGCCGCTGTCCTGGGAGGCAGCCGGGACCTGCGGATGGAGTACGGCGCGCCAGCGAGCAACGGTCTTCTCGCTGATCCACCCGGACTGCAGACAGGGCTCGCCGGGATGGCCTTTGTGGACGAAGTGGCGGAGCACCTCGTCGAGGATGCCGCGGGTCTCGGCGAGCCGTTCTTCAGAGTCCCGGAGCTGGTCTCCGAGGAACTTGCCGTGGGGCAGAACCACAGTCAGTACGGCGTCCGCTACGTGCTCGCTCATGTCGCCGGGAAGGTCGCGGTAGAGGACGCTGCGGACGGCTGTGGCGATCTGATCGCGTAGCGGAGACGAGGGTCCGGCAGGGCTCTTGGATGGCTGTCCGGTGACGGTGGCTTCGATACGGGTCAGGGTTTCCGACAGGCGGTCCCACTCGGATACGTCGATGCCGTACACGGTGACCTGGGAATGGGAAGCGGATGGCGCCGTGGTGTCGTCTCCACACCCGCATCGGATGCCGCCCTCGTGCCTCGGCAGCCCGGGTTCCACGGCACGGAGGTTCGGGCATTTGTCGGGGAATCCGGTGCAGGGGGACTGCGGGACCTGCCGTGGCTTGTCGTAGGCGCTCAGCGTCTTGCGGGGCGGACTTCCTGCGAGGCCTTCCTGGTGGCCCCATTGGTACAGGGCGAGTGCCTGTTCCATGAGGTCGTCCCAGTCGGGCGTGTGGCACAGGGTACAGGCGCGGACGGATAGCGGATGTCCGCCGAGCAGCCGGGTGGCGTAGTGGTGTTCGCAGTTGTCAGCCGCTACTGCGTGGGGTTCGGGGGCCATGTCGTCCACGATGCCGGGGTTCGGCTGTGACGTTCCCCCGGCGGCCCGGCAGCGGCCTGCGTGCGGTGTGCCGCCGGGCCCGGTGGTGGCTCAGCCCCAGGCGGTGTCGAGTGGGGTGACCCGGATGGTGTCGACGTCCAGGACGGTCAGTTCGGCGGTGGCGACGGGGGAGCCCCAGGCGGTGTCGGCGGCCGGGGCGGGGGCGAGGTTGTCGGTGAGGAGGGCGCCGGTGGTGGCGGCTGTGGCGAGGGCGAGGGTGGCGGCGATACGGCGGAATCGCTTCATCAGCAGTCCTTCGGAGGTCGGATGGTGGGCAAAAACGGTAAAGGGGCGTCTGGCCCGTCTCTCGCGTTCTCATCCTGCTGCGATCCCCGTGTGCCGTCCGTGTCGTGTGGTTCTGGCAGTAGACGCGGAGGGCGCGTTGGGGAGGATGTGAAGTACGAGCGTCGGGGGACGCCCCACGGCTACGCTGCCGTACGGTGGAAGGGCTTTCAAGCGATTCGCACGTGCGTCTCTACGCGGTGCGGGAAACCGCAGTTGATCTCTGGCTTGTCTCGGGGGACCCAAGTCTTGGCCACAGGTAGAACAGTGAGTGACCGGCAGTTTCTGACGGCTGATGCGCTGCGCGCGTACGGGTGCATCGCCCGTCAGGAGCCGCTCACAGATGTGAAGCGAGAAGTCCTCGAGGAGCTGACGGCGTGGGGGCTGATCGGGTTCGACCCGGCCAGTCCGGACACACCGGTCGTGCTGGACCCTCAGGTCGCTCTGCAACGCAAGGCCGTCCGCGAGTTGGAGGAGGCCCGGGACCGTCTGGCGACGATGTCGGCAATGCCGTCGCTCGCCGACCAGCTCGGCACCCACTACGCGGGCGCGCAGTGGCGGGCAGGCGGCGGCGCCGAATACCTCGACGACCCGGCGACCGTGAACGCCCGCCTCGACGACGTGGTCGCCGGCGCCCAGGTGGAGATCCTCGCCGCGCAGCCGGGCGGCCCCCGTACGGCCGCACTCCTCGCGCTCGCGATCGACCGGGACACCGCCGCCCTCGCCCGCGGCGTCCGGCTGCGGACGCTGTACCGGGACACCGTCCGCGACAACGCTGTGACCGCGGAGGGCGCCCGGGTGATGACGGGGAAGGGCGCCGAATACCGCACCCTCGTCGGCCACTTCGAGCGGGCCATCATCGTCGACCGCCGGCACGCCTTCATCTCCAACTACGTCGTGGAGGGCGCGCCCGCGCATTCGGCTTGGCACGTCACCGACCCGGCGATGGCCGCGTGGATCGCCCGGGTCTTCGACGGGGAGTGGCGGCGCGCGGACGTGTGGTCCGGCGAACTCCGGCCCCGCCGCGGCCAGCAGGAGCCCGTGGACACGGTGTCCGGGCCCGGCAGGGAAGGCGGAGGGGCGGTGGTGCGCACGACCCGCCGTCAGCGGGAGATCCTCCGCGACCTCGCCGCCGGGCACAGCCAGCCCGCGATCGCCCGCCGGATCGGCGTCTCCAAGCGCAAGCTCGAGGAGGAGGTCGCCGCGCTGAAAGGCCTGTGGGGGGCGGGAACGCTGCCGGAGCTGGTGTATCAGTGGGCGCTGTCCCCGGACCGCCTCGTGGACGACAGCGCCCCCGCCACGGTGGACGTGGCAGGGGCGGGCCTGGCGGGCGCGATCGGCGTGGAGACCGCGGCCTGAGCCCGCCTGAGCGTCACAACGGGCCGTCGGCACCGGGCGTGTTGGACGGCTGCACGCCCTTCAGGACCGCCAGTTCGCGCTGCGCTTCGACCAGCTGCGCTAGGTACTTGGCGGCCTGCGCCTGCCAGTCCGGGGCAGCGCCGGCGCGGATGCGCCCGGTCATGAAGCGGTCCCAGCCCTGCAGCGCGTACTCCAGCTCACGAATGCGGGCCCGCAGACCCTCCGGGTCCCGGTCCTGCCGTAGTTCGGCGAGTTCGGCTTCCATGCGCCGTACGTCGGCGGCGGTCCGAACCCTCTGGCGTTCCTTGCCCTTGTCGAAGCCGCGGCCGAAGGCGGCCCGCCGCTCCTCGCGGGGGCACTCCTCGATCCAGGAGGCGAGGGAGGCGGCCGCGTCGCGGTGCTCCTGGGCCCGCTCGGGGTCTTCCTTCTCCAGCTCGTCGATGCCCCGGTAGTCGTACTCGCGGGCGAGCCGGTCGGCCAGGCGCTGCTCCTGGCTCGGCTCGAGAGTGCCGTCGCCGGTGGGCGTCTCGTCGGTCACGGCAGGTCGTCCTCGTCGATCAGGTGGTGGTCGTCGCGGTGTGCCCCGCACACGGTGCCGAACAGCTCATCGTGGCACGGGCCGGGGCCCTGGTAGGTGTGGTGGCCGATCGTGGGCAGACGGATGGCCTGTTGGCCGGTGAGCTGCTGATCGGTGCGCTGGCGCAGCTGGGCCTCGACGGCTTCGAGACGGGCGATGATCTCCCGCTTCGACACCCGGCGCCTCACTCGCTGTCCTGCAGAGCGGCCGTCGTCAGGGTGAGAGTGCTCATGGTCCGACCAGCTCCCCGTTCCGTGTGGCCAGGCGGAGCCTCGGCGGTTCCCAGGACGGTGCCTCCCGGTCGGGAAGCGGCCAGTTGTCCGCGCACAGCCCGTACGGCTCCGGCGGCTTCCAACCGCTGTACGTCCATTTCGACGCCCACTCGTACAGGTCGGTCCATCCCTCGGGGCCCGTCTTGTGGCTGAAGTACGAGGGCATCAGTCCGCCGGCGTTCGGCAGCGGCGGCGGCGCCGTCTTCCGCGCTTCGCGGGCGGCGATGTCCTGCTTGCGTCCCCAGTCGGCGTGCCGGGAGCAATACCAGACCGGGGAGATCCAGCCGTTGGTGTCGTAGGTGAGCGTGTGGTTCGTGGCGTGCTTCCCGCACTCCCCGTCGCGGCGGATCATCGGGGCGGCGCAGGCGTGGCGCTGCCAGGCGTCCGACCGGTAGTCCGGCTCGTACCGGGGCAGGTCCTTGGCGACGAGGTCGGCGAGACGCGGCCGTGTGCGGGAACCGGACTTGTACAGGCCGAGGACGTTCCCGGCCCGGGTCCAGAAGCCCAGCTCGGTGGTGTGCCGTTCGGGGTCACGGCCGGCGAGCCAGGCCATGAGGAGGATGAGGTCCCGGCTCTCGGTGGTGTGCCGGTCGTCGCCGTACACGCGGGCCACGAGGGCGTCGTAGCCGTCTCCCGAGCCTCCGCCGCCCTTCCGCTTCCTGGACGGCGGCATCGCCTGCTGGACGTGCGCCAGGTGCAGAGCTGCTCCCACCTCACACCACCTGACCGAGCTGGGCGTGGACGGCCTCGAGGACGTTGTCCTTCGGAGTCCAGAAGCCGAGCGCTCCGGAAGCCGGGACGGGCTCGGCAAGGCGGGTCACCTCGGCGATCTCCCAGTGCCACACGGGCCGGTCGGGGGTGATGCGGCTGTGGCCCCACGGCAGGCAGCAGCCTCGCGGTTCGGCGGCCTCGTGGGAGCCGGAGAAGCGGATGGCGGCGATGACCGCGCTGCGGATTTCCGGCCACCCGCCCACGCTGTCGCCGCTGAGGTCGGCCAGGTCCGCCGGGGTGACCCCGGAGATGTGGGGTTCCTTCGCGGCGTGCAGGAGGACCCAGGTGTCGAGGAACTTGGCGGGGATGCCGCCGGAGCGGTTCTCGACGCGCTTCGTCCCGAAGGCGATGGCGTCGGTGTACGGCTGCCGGACAGTGAACGCGCGCATCAGGCGGTCGTCTCCTTAGCGGTCGGGGTGGTCTCAGAGGGCGCGGTCTCGAGGGCGTGCTCGATCCACCAGCACAGCTGGTGAACGCGGATCGCGTCACCCATGTCCCAGCCGTGCCTGCGGGCGACCTGCCAGTGCACGTCGCGGCCGCCGCATTCCTCGTCGTCGTGGGTGTGGTTCTGGCGGCAGCCCCAGCCGACGAGGACGCCGTACAGCCACGCGTCGAGTTCGCTGGCATCCCAGTCCCTGGAGGACGTGCGCACGCGTTCACGGAGGGCCTTCAGGGACGCGCGGACGCCGTTCAGGGGCGGGGCGGACGTCTGGTATGCGGTGAGGCAGTCCCGGGCGAAGTCCCGCAGTTCGTTCCGCTCGTGCTCGGCGTCCTCGAGCCGGTCGTACAGCTCGGTGAGGGTGTCCTCGGTGTGCTCGGCGAGCGGGGGCCGGTGCTCGGGGTCGGTGAGGGGCGGCTCGGGCGGGAGGGTGCCCGCCGCGGTGAGGAGGTGCTCCTCCCACAGGGAGCGGAGCACGCCGTGCCAGCGTCGCGGGCCGGGCGTCCAGCCGCACGCGCAGTGGACGGTCCACCGGTCGTTGGGGAGTTTCACCCGGCGCGGGAAGTGCTCGATCACGATGCCCTTGTGGTCGGGGCAGACGTGCCCGCCCGCGGGGAAGATGGAGCCGCTTCCGAGGGTGGCCCAGCCCTGCCCGGACCAGGACTCGCGCGGCGGCGGGTCGCCGGCCAGGCAGGAGAGCATGTCGAACTGGCGCAGGCAGCCCGGGACGAGGCAGGTGCGGAGGGAGGGCTGGTTGAGGAGGGCTTCGCTGATGGCGTCGGCGACCGCGTCCTCGGGGGTGGTGCCGTGCGCGGCTGCGTCGGTGGGGCTGACCAGGAGGAGGAGCCGCTCCCGGGCGGGATGCTTCCTGCTCACTTGCTGGTCTCCTTCGGCTGGCAGGCCGGGCAGAAGTCGCCGGTCTCGTCGCAGGTCCAGCCGTCTGCGCGGAGGTGGGCGCGGGCGGCCTCGAGGCGTTCCGGCTTGGTCATGCGGTCGTTGACGATGATGTCCCGCTTGACGGTCGTTGCGCAGTCGTCGCAGTACACGCCGATCTGGCAGGGGTAGGGGGCGTCGGGGCCGGTGTCGTCGGATCGGAGGATCGCGAGGACGACGTCGGGGTCGGCGGTGCGCGGGGTGGTGGGTTTGGGGTTCACGTGCGGGTCCTTCCGGGGTTCGGTCGCTTTGGTCGCTGTGCGGTCGATGAGCGCGGACGTCGACGCCACGATCAGGAACAGGGGGACGGCCGCCAGGGAAGCGGCCAGCGCCCACACGATCCAGTCGGGCGGTCCGCTCACTCCGGGGGCCTGTCGGCGGGCTGGGTCTCCTCGGCGTACAGGGCGGCGGCCTCATCCCACGACAGCCACACCCGCTGCTTGTAGCTGCCGGTCGGCCAGCCCACGGCGCGGCCGAGGATCTCCCAGATGCCACCCTCCTCGTGGAGCCGGCGGTCCAGGCCCTCGAGCCAGCCCGCGCACCAGCGTTCCTCGCTGACACCGGACATGGCCTCGAGCAGCTGCTGGCGGCCGCGCTCCAGCTGCTCGGTGAAGGCGGTATCGGGGCCGGCCAGGTCGTCGCGGAGCACGGCGGCCGGGCCGGGTTCCAGCTCGAGCCAGTACGGCTCCCCGTCCGGGCCGGACAGCATCACAGTGGTGGTGTCGTCGTCGCCGTACATGACGTCGTTCAGGCCCCACCGCAGGAGCGTGGGCTCCTGTTCCTCAGCGGCCTGGTTGGCTGTCTCGGCCATGGTCAGGCCTCCTTCGACTGCTGCTCGGTGGCCCGCGCGACGTCGACGACGTCCCTTCCGCAGCCCGCGCACAGCTCCCCGACGCGAACGATGTCGATGGTGGCGGGTACGTTCTCGTCGGCGGGGCGGGGGCAGGTCAGGCACCAGAGGCGGCCCTTGCCGGTGTATCCGACGGCCAGCGTCTTGGTGCTGTTGCCGGGCTGCGCCGGAACAACCGGGCCGGGCTGCTCACTGTGGGACGTCACGATCTCGACAGGCACGTAGCCGATACCGAGCCGGACGGCGACACACAGTCGGTGGTGCCCGTCCCACAGCCGGCCGTCCGAGCCGATCAGCACGGGCATCGTGATGCCGTTCTCGCTGATCTGGTCTGCCAGCCGGTCAAGGTAGCCGGTTTCGGCGTGGCGGCGGGCGAGGTCGGCCCACTCTTCCTCCCACGGCCAGTCCTCGGAGCCGCACCGGACTTCGGTGAGGATGCGCTTGAGCGGCCACACCTGTAGCTCCACGGACGTCTCGGCTGGTGTCGTGTCGGCGGCCACACCCACAACAGGCACGGCGGCTTCGGCAGCCAGGAGGCGGATCGCCTCGGCGGAGTCGTCGCGGCCTTCCTCCCACGCGTCCTTGATCGTGTCGGCGAAGATCGTGGTCTTGCGGCGGTCGAGGGCGGTCACGGCAGCGGCGGCTTCCTCCAGCACGGCGGCCTGGTCTGCGGGGGCAGGCAGCATCCCCAGGACCACGTCCACGCGGCGCCGCATCCGCGCCCGAACCGGAGCGGGCGCCTGCTCCCACGAGATCTCGAACACGGGGTCCTCGCGATACAGCGCCTCGGCGATGCGGTCCCTCAGCGCGGCCCGGTCTGCGGGGGCAGGCAGCAGCCCCAGCCGCCGGGCAACAGGATCCTGGTCGAGCGGAGGCAGTCCCAACTCGGTGGCCCGGTCGTGGATGGCATCCCACGGCGCCCCGGTGCCCAGATTCAGCGCGTCGGACAGGGCGAGACGATGCTCCTCGGCAGTCCAGTTCGTCGCGGGCCAGGGCACGCCGCAGCCGGGCTCGCACGGCACGACTCGGTGGCAGCCCTCCTCGAACTTGCAGACGGGCTCGGCGGGAGCGGCCCGGTCTGCGGCAGGCACAACAGCCGAAGCGGGCAGGGCGCGCAGCTTCTCCAGCTCGACGCGCATCTCCTCGCCCAGCCGGTGCAGCGCGTCGAACGCCTCGGACTTCAACGGCACGCCGTCGCCGTCGAGACCACGGTCGTAGTCCCACTTGCGGCGGTGGGCCTCGGCAGTGAAGCGCAACAGCAGCGCCTCAGCCTTGGCGGCACGGTCCATCGGCGGCGGGGTGGTGGTGTCGGTCATTGCTGCTCCAGGGGTGGGTGCCGGCCGCCCCAAGGACGGCACGGCGGAGTCGGTAAGGTCTGGCGGTAGACCCGCCCAGTTGCTGGGCGGGTCGCCTGCGTTCACGAGGCGGACGCGAACCGGTCGAGCTCCCGGTTCGCCCACAGCACTTCAGTGCGCGCCCGGCTCAGATCGGGACGGGCGTTGCCGGCGCTGGCCGTGGCCTCGATCCGCGGCCAGTCGGCGTACAGCTCGTCGTACAGCGGCGAGTGGTAGCCGGACAGGACGACCGCGGCCCGACAGCCTGCGAGCGCTGCTGCTAGCTCTCGATGCTGCTCCTCGGTGCGCATCTCGTGCCGGTAGCCGGTCTGCACCCGCGTCGAGCCGAGGTAGGGCGGGTCCACGTAGAGCAGCACGTCCTCCCTGCTGCCGAACGCCTCGATCAGGTCGAGGGCGGGCCGACACTCCAGCTGCACGCCCATCAGCCGCTCGGCTGCCGGGTGAAGGCGCAGCCGGTAGCCGTCGAGGTAGGCGGGCATGTTGGTGCCGATGTCGGCTTTGCAGTACCTCCACCCGGTGCCGTCCAAGCGTCCCGAGCGGCCCTGGGTGAGGAGCACCCACACACGGCGGGCGGTCTCCAGGTCGTCGGCGGCCGGCGCGTAGGCGGCGGTGTGCTCGGCTCGGGAGTGTGGGGTGAGGGCGCAGACGCGGGCGAACTCGGCGGGCTGGTCGCGCAGGATCCGCCAGAACGTGACGAGCTGTTGGTCGAGGTCGTTGACTGTTTCCAGCGGTGCCGGCTCCTTGGCCAGGAGGACGGAGAGGCCGCCGCCATACGGTTCGACGTAGTGGGTGTGCGGCGGGAGGAGAGCGGCGATCCTTCGGGCGATGCGCCCCTTGGAGCCGAAGTAGGGCACTGGGGGGCGGACGGGTGTGGTCACGGTGCTCCTCCGTGGTGTGGCTGGTGTCCGGGTTGGGGTGGGGTGCGGGGGCGGGGCTCACACAGCAGGCGAGGCGGCGGCCTGGTCCTCGGTGGCCCCGAGCGCCTGGAGCGTGGCGCAGGGGTAGGCGCTCTCGGACCAGATGCCGGTCTCCGGCGGCGGGAACATCTGCGAGGCGCAGTGCAGGCAGATCGCGAGGCCGTTGTGCTCACCCTTCTCGTGGACGGCCATCACGGCGGCGATGAGAGCGCCCTGGCGGCGGAGTTCGGCGAGCAGCAGTCGCACGTCCTGCGGCGCGTGGGCGATGAACTCGGCGTCGGCGCGGACCTGCGCCCAGTCCTCCTCGGCTGTCCACTCGCGGTGGGCCGGGTCGTTGTCGAGGGGCTCGTCTTCGAGGCGGCAGATCTCGCGGCGGGCCCGGTAGCCGGTGCCGGTGTCCGTCAGGTCGGCGGCGATGTCGATGGCGGTGCCGCCGCCGAACTCGTAGACGCCCCAGGGTCCGGGGGTGGCGGCCTTGTGGCGGGCGTCGATCTCGTCGAGCTCTTGGGTGGTGAGTTCGCTGGTCACGGTGTTCCTTACTCGCGGGTCAGTGTGGTTGGCGGGGGGTGGCGATGGGGTCACGCGCGGTGGTGGACGGCTAGGCGGCGTCGCGGAGGGCGGCGAGGAGCCGTTCGCGGTTGTCGCGCTGCTGGTCCGGGGAGAGCGGCATGCGGCCGGTGGGCGGCTTCCAGTCCTTCACCCGGCCGGTCGGGACGGCCTCGGCGTAGAGGCGCTCGAGGGCGGTGGCGTCTCGGCGGGTGGGGGCGTTGTCGCGCTGGAGGCGTTTGCGGGCGGCGGTGATGGCGTGGGGGCCGAGTCCGGTGCGTTCACGGATTTCGGCGTTGTTGAAGCCCTGGTGGATGAGGTGGGCGACGTCGGCTCGGATTCTCATGGGTGGCTCCAGGGGCTGGGGCGTTCGTTCAGGGTGGCGCGGGCGCACGTGGGTGTTCCCCTGGCTCGGGAACGGCCGGGGCCGGGGGTGCTCAGGCGTCGAGCTGGACGGCGGTGATGAGCGGGTGCGGCTCGAGGGCGATCCAGTCGCAGACGCCGGAGAGGTGGATGGAGCCGTCCTCGTCCTGGCGGGCGTCGTCGATGGAGAAGCGGTCCTGGAGGGCCTGGGCGCGCTTGGTGAACTCGCCCCGGGCCAGGACGCGGTCCGTGTAGATGCCGTGGATGGTGCCCCCCTCGTGCATCTCACCGCTGGAGAGGACCCATACGACGTGGCCGGCCGGGGCCGTGTGCTCGGCGTCGGAGACCTTGGCGATGGCCTGCCCGTACGTCATGAGGCTCTCCTGTGGGTAGGTGGGTGGACTACCCCCACTGTAGCCCATACTCCATTGCGTACGCCATGGTTGTGCAGGCATGAGGAAGCCCCCGAACCAATCACGGTCCAGGGGCTTCCCCCAGCTTGCCCCTCACCGGGAACAGAAACGGGTCAAGAGGGCGCTCTCAGGTCGGCCTCGCACAGCGGGCCACCACCACCCTCCCACCACCCACTGACAACGCTCCCCTGGTCGGCTCACGCTGCCGGCGCATCGGGTTCCGATGAGGAGGCCAAGGCATCCGGCTCGCCTTCGGAAAAGCTCTGACTCGGGTGGTAGATCCGGTATTCGGCGAGTCCTTCAGTGGCGTCGCCGGTCAAGCCGTCAGCGCTGCACGTGAGAGCGGTCGCAGAGCCGTCTGAGTGGATCGTCCACGCAACGATCACGTCGGTCCAGGTGTCTCCGTCGTCTCCCGTGCAGTCGATCATCCAGCCGCCGCCGGGCACCGCGCTCACCACAGCCGCGTCGTGCTGAACGATGCGGTGCACCGTGCCGAACCTGTCTGCCCTGACCAGCCCCAACTTCCCGGCGACGAGCGCATTCCCGTCGTCGTCCCACGCCACCACGGGCTTGGACAGGAACGGCTTTCCGTCGGAGCCGAGGAACGAGACGTGGTACGAACCGTCAGAAGCAATCACGTCAGCCCTCGCCGTCGCTCGAGTGGTCCGCGTACGCGAGCGGCCCGAGAGCCTGGTGCGCCCGATCCAGCGCCTTGTACAGGGCGTGCGCCTGCCGGATCGCATCTCCCATCGCGCCGTGGAAGTCGATGAGTCGACTCGGCAGGTCCTCCGGACCCTTGTCGCTCTTCAGCCGATCGGCATCCTCGAGCCTGCCGATCAGACTCTCGAGCTGGCCGAGCGCCTGGGGGAGGCCGCCGGCGAGCGCGGACAGGTTGGCGACCGTGCTGTACGCGTGACCGGGATACTGCCAGCCGTCCCGCTCGGACAGGGTGGCGTGGTTGAGGGCCCGTACGGCCTCGTAGGCGTCGTCGCTGAGCTGGGCGGGGGTCTTCTCGGCCATGCGCTGGTGGATCCCTTCGGGGGCGTTGTCGGCGTGTCTGGCCAGTCTTCCAGCCGCCCCCGACACTCGGAGCCAGATCGAGCGCTCTGCTCCCGCGTTCGCCCTCTACCGCCGGCCCGGCGCCGGAGCGCATCCTGGGGGCCTGCCGCAACCCCCACCTGTCCACCGGGAGTCGACGATGCACTGTCCGAACTGCGGAGGGTCCGCCCAGCAGGGCCCCGACGGATCCTGGTCCTGCCCCCAGTGCGGCCCGATCTCCGGGTACGGTCCACACGCCCATCCCTCGACGCTGTCGGCTCCACGGATAGGCTCGCTCGCGTGACCACGAAGCCACGCAGTGCCGAGGACGCGGCGAAGGCGGCCGACTTCCTCGCCAGCCGGACGATCACCACCACCATCTGCCAGCAGTGCGGAACCGAGATCGCAGGGATCAACGGGCGGTATTCTTGTGGCATTTGTGGGTGGGTGAACCATTGGTCCCAGGGTGACACCGAGCTCCCGCCCCTGCCCGACCTCGACGACGAGGCCGTACCAAGGGCCTGAAGCCGGGCACGATCACGGGACCGGCCAGTGGGACGACGGGTCAACCCGTGGGGTGGAGCCGACGGACGAGTGCACCGTCGGCAACGTGCCCGTGCAGATGGCCGGCGAGAGCGTATAGGGCGGCCCCGGGCTCTACGGGCGGCGTGTCGGTCACTCGGACGTAGCCGCGACGGGTGCGCCGTGTGGGGGCCGGGCCGCGCCGTTTCAACGGCCGCCCCACGGCGGCGGCGTGCAGCTTCGTCGCCTCGGCGTCGATCGCGTTGATACCGGTCTCCGCAGGCTTCGGCAGGGGAGGCTCATCCCAGGTGTCCGGCTCCAGGGCGGGCGGCTCCATACCGTCGAGCGGGTCGGTGCCGGCGACGGCCGCACGGTGCGCGACGAGGGCGGTGAGGGCGTAGGCGCGCGCGGCATGCTCGGCTCGGGCCTGGAGGTCCGCAACGTGCTCGGCGGCGAGGTCGGCCCGCCGCTGGGCGGTCTCGCACCACAGCGTGTGCCGGGCCTCCACCTGCGCGACGACGGCGGCAGGGAGGGCGCCTGACGCCTTCGAGGCCGGGGCTGGGGCAGCGGCTTCCGTCTCGGCGGCTTCCTGGGCTTTGCGGGCGTCCTTCCACGCGGCGAGGAGTGCCCCGTACAGCCGCCGGTGCTGGGCGAGGAGCTTGTCCGCGGCGGCCGGCCACGGCTCCGCGGCCGCGCCGTCGGGGTGGGGCGCGTGCACGTCGGGGTGGGCGGCCGTGTGCGCGGCATGGTGCTCGCGGTAGAAGTCGCGGCCGCGGTCGGTGATCTCGTACCCGTCGTAGCCGTCACGGGTCCGGGCCAGCGGCGGCACATGCTTCTCGATCAGGGCGCGTTCGATGGTCACCGAGTAGCCCCACTTCAGGTGCTCCCCGCGAAGGTCCGCTGACCACAGCAGCGCCAGGACCTCCCACGAACGGCGGCCAAGCGCCGCCTTGCGGGGGCCGCCGGGGGTGAGGCTGGTGCCGATGCGGGCAGCGGCCCGGCCCTCGCGGGTCAACCGCACGGTCCGCATGAAGCCGTACTCGGTCGGCCGGCTGTCCCGCGTGATCAGGCCGCGTCGCTCGAGCGCGGCCATCGTGGACCCGTTGCCCTGGTTGTCCCAGCCACGCCCCATGAGACGTTCCTGGAGCAGCGTCCAGCCGAACACCTGCCGCAGCGCGGGCTCGTGTGCGAAGTCGATACTCCGCCAGGCGTCCGCAGGCCGCTTGTCGTACACCCCACGGGCCGCGTCACGTCGGCGCCCCGACTCCGCCCCCTGGTCCAGGTCGTAGATGACAGTCAGGGTGCCCTGCTGACGGTCGTTCAAGTCGTTCCACGCCTGGAGCGCCTTCGACGATGACGATGCCGACTTCGACGCGGCCAAGGGGGACACCTCCGAGCGGGCGGGTCTGGGAGTCGTAGAGATAGCACACCGCATCCCACCGACAACGCGGGCAAGAACGCCGAAGGCCCAGCCGCCAGGGGGATGGCGTCCGGGCCCGGGTTGTGCGAGAAGGGGTCACGCGCTGGGCTTTCGCCTTTGCAGCAGCTCGCGGATGGCGGTGACCGTGGCGGTCGCGGCGACAACGGCCGTCGCCAGGCCGGCGTTCCAGTAGTACAGAGCGGCGAGCGGGGCGAGAGAGGCAGCGTAGAGCCGGGGTGTGTGGCTGAACATGATCTAGTCGATCTCCGTTCGGGAAGGAAGTATGGGCGCAGCCCAGCCACACTGGGGCCCTACGGGGTGCCCGTCGGGATCTCTACTCCCGGCGGGCCAACCCAACGTAACCCATACTCCATGGCGGACGCAATGGGGGGCGTCAGAACGGTGCCGGCCCCTGCGCCGCCATCTCTCGCATTGCCTGCTCGGCCTTCCGACAGTCGCGGCACATCGTGTCGTCGCTGCCCTTGGGGATCGGATTCCGGCACGCGCACTCCCGATGGGGACGCGCAGCCGAGGCGGGCCTCGGCGGAGCAGCTTCTCGAGGCGCTGGCACGCCCTGCGGCTGGCTCCGCGTCTGCTGCCGGTCCTCGAGTCGCTTGGGGCACACCTGGCAGGGCGCCGCAGTGTCTACGTCCGCGCCAGCCTCACAGCGCGGGTTGGCGCACCCGTATCGGTCCGTCGCCTTGAGCGGGCGCACCATCGCCACGGCCGCACCGACAAGGCTCTGAATCTGCCCCGTGTAGAACTTCTCGCCCCAGCCGTGGTGGTTCCACCGCTGCTGAATCCTCGCGCCGAGCTGTTCCACTGTCCGGTCCGCGGCCGGTACGTCTCCGGCGAGGGCGTTCAGGATCTCCTGCGACAGCTCCCACACGTCGGGCAGGGGAGCGGCCAGCAGATCGGGCGGGTAGTGGGCGCGTACGGCCCGTACGAGGTCCAGCTGTTCGCG
Source organism: Streptomyces caniscabiei (assembly GCF_014930365.1). Lineage (GTDB taxonomy): Bacteria > Actinomycetota > Actinomycetes > Streptomycetales > Streptomycetaceae > Streptomyces > Streptomyces caniscabiei. Next base: position 54,640 of record NZ_JABXWI010000031.1, read on the forward strand.
GGTGTGCTTGGTCCTGCTGTTGGCCTTGGCCTGCTGGTGGGGTACTTCGGGTTGGGGCGAGGGGTGGTTGTTGCTGGACGCGGCGCAGCCGCCTTCAGCCTCGCGCACGCTACTACCGTCAGAGGCCCTACGGGCGTCCGCAGCGCTTCGCGCTGAAAGCGCATCCCCACCTGAGGCCGTACCAACTGAAGGAACCAGAGGGAGTTCCGGTTCTTGCAGGTCACCATGAGCATCCGGGTCGGATTTCTGACCCCGTGGGTCGGAAATCCGACCCGGCGGGTCGTAAATCCGACCCACGCCCTTCTCGGTGGCATCCGCGTCCGGGCCCGGGTCGGATTTCCGACCCGCCTCCTGCTCCTCCCGCAGCCGGGCCACGTGAGACAGCTTGTCCTCGGTGTTCCGCCAGCCGGCATACCCCTCGGGAGGCATGTCGTTGACCCGAATCCGGATCGGCTTACCCGACGCGCTCGCACGAGATGACGTCCTCACGGGCCCGCCCTCGGGGGTGCAGATCAGCTGCACCTTGGACAGGGCGTCGAGGATGCCGCGTACCCGCGTGAGACTGCTGGGCTGGCCCTCGGTGGGGCTGGGGATCAGCTCGCACAGATCCAGGAGCGTCAGCTTCCGAACCGGGTTCTTGTACTTCTCGATCACCAGAGACCGAAGGATCAGGTACCCGCGAACGTCCGGATCCCGGAGGCGCGGGCACAGGGGAATCCAGTCGTAGACGCGGGTGGTGTACCAGCCGCCGTCCTCTGGGCCGTACAACTCCACGGGCGGATTGTCGGCCAGTGAGCTGGGCTTCTTCTTCGCGGCGGCCATCAGGCGATCCCTGCCGTGCGAGTGATCACGCTGGGACTACTTGCGGTAACCCGCGCGGTGCCCGGTACCCTCATTGCTGAGGACCTCATTCCTTTGGGGGGACTCGAAAATCCAGCGGAGTCAACGCCGCTGGTGCTGCTTGGGCGCCCTGGCGTGGGATGGAAGCTGCGAACTTCCTTCTGCCGGGGCGTCTTGCGTTTCCGGGGCCGTGGCTGCGAACACGGCTGGGCGGAGACGCGACCGTTACGACGTGCTGGTGGCCTTGCTGCGGCGTGGTTCCTTGTCCGGGCCGCGCCCGACGACCGGGTGCTCCTTGAAGAACTCCACGAAGGGCCTGGTCTCCATCACCTCGGCGTTCGCCAGCGGCCAGTACGGATACGGCCGGTCGATGCCGAAGGGCCAGTCGGGGTGCTTGGAGGCTCGGCGTACGCCTTCGCGGGTCATGTTCCTGGCCAGCCCGAGCCGGACCAGGAGGTCGGCCCCGGTGGCGAAGGTGACGACGGGCGGCATGGCGTTGATCGTTCTCGGATCGGCTTCTTTCAACGCTCACCCCACCGGATCATTCGAACCGGTGGCAGCGCGAGAGTATCGCCAACAAGTAGCATCTTCGGTGACTGCCTTCCTGACATGGGTTGGTCGGTCAAGGCCGCACGACTTCGCAGGTCAGCGGCCAACAGGGAGGTCGTCCGGTTGTGGTGACCGGTCGGCCTCCCGCCCCTCTAGGGCGGTACAAGCGCTTTCATCGCTTCCTCCTCACGCCGCCAAGGCGTTGATCGCCTCGACGGTCTCCTCAGCAGTCCGATTCCCGGCGTACCGAGGTGCACTGAGCATCCCCGCCAGCCGTTCGGCCCGCTTCACGATCCACGAAATCTGCTCCTCCAACGGCAACGAGAGCACCGGCCGGATGGCTTCGGCCGCGCCCTCCACGTCGTCGAGCTGAACCCGCGCGGTCGCCAGGTAGATGTGCGCCAGCCGCTCATCGTCCAACGACCGCTCCTCGACGGGACCGGACTGCCACAGCTCGATCGCCGCCACAGCCTCACGGCAGGCCCGCTCGGCGTCGTGGCCGCCCTCCAGCCAGATCAGGCTCGAGCCGGCGTAATACGACTGCTTCGCCTGCGAGAACCCGAACAACCCGCCCAGCGAGTCCGGGCGCCGCATCCGCTCCCGGGCCTCCTCGGCACCATCCAACGCGGCATTCGCCGCCCTCGAGTCGCCGAGATTCGCCAGGCACTGCGCCTCACCGCACCTGAGCCGGGCCTCGCCAGTCCCCTGGCCATGGCCCACCCACTGGTAGCCGTCACGCACGTACTCCAGCGCGCGCCCGTAGTCGCCCTGGAACCGGGAGATCAGCGACTTCGTGCCAGCCACCCACGCGGCCAGCTCCGCATCACCCGCGAGCTCCGCGCACCGGCCCGCCGCCGTGGCGTGCTCGAGCGCCTCCTCCGCGTCACCCATGTCCAGCAGCGCGTACGACAGCACACCGGACAACCGGCCGGCCGCCACGTACAGATCCGAACGGTCCTGCGGCCGGTGGTGCCCCGACCGGAGACGCTCGAACGCCTCGCCGCGCATCACGTGGGCCCGGTCCATCATCGGAGCCGGAGGAGACGACAGGTAGTCCACCGCGGTCGCGGAGACCCCGTCCTGGAGCTCGCTGATGTCCAGATCCGCGAGCGCGGTCAGGTCCCGCGACATCGCCAACGCAGCCGCGCGCGTCCGATGCGTAGCAGCCGCTTCCCGCCGCGCCAGGTCCTCCCGGTGCCACTGCGCAACGAGCGCACCGTTCGCGCCCGTTGCTTCATCCGCGGCCTCGGCCACGGACAGCGGTGTCGGCCGGCGCCCGGTCTCGAAGTTGTGCAGCGACGTGCGGTCGTAGCGGACACGCTGCGCCAGGTCCGCGAGGGACATGTGGGCAGCCATCCGCCATTCGCGAAGCAGTTCCGGGAAGGTGGTCATGCGGCGAGTCTTCCTCCTCTCTTCCCTGGTCGGCAGAGCATCGCGCCCTGTTGGTCGTCTTTGTCTGTTGGCAATTCCCGAAGTGGCCTATTGCCAACAGTGGGCGCATCTCCGGTCCGACGGACTGGTGCTGGCATGGAGTCAGCACTGATCCACGTTCCCTGGAGATCACGCCGTGGCCTCACTCGTTACCCTCGGGCTCCGCTCGACGCCGTTCCTGGCGCTTGGCGAAGTGAACGCCGTGCTCGGGCTCGCGAGCGTCGAAGTAGGCCTTCACCGGCTCCCACGGAAGCAGGTAGTAGCGACCCACCTTCTGCCACTTCTCCTTGGGCACCGGGAAGTCGGGATCCCGGTGGGCGAGTTGCTGCACCCGCTGCTTGCTGAGATCAACGCGTCTGGCGATCTCGGCGAGCGTCACCATTTCGGGCGGCCTCCCTTCCTCGGTCTTCTTCGGCACGGCTTCATCTTGCCCCATGATGTTGACCCAAGTCTATATCAGTGGTCTACTGGAGATACAGCGCGACCCCGACCGGCAAAAGCCGGACCGGGGTCGCGTGTCCAGAGCGGTGTTGGAGCACCGCTAGGGACGTGGAACCGCCCTACCTGCCACAACAGGAGGCTGATCCCACCATGGATCGTAACCGCCGCACGACTACCCGCACAGCACACCCCGTGGACAACGTCCACCCGGTGTCTACCTCTACCGCCGAGCAGATCGGGCCGCGCGTGGAGGGCGTCGTCTACTACGACGGCCCGCGCCTGGTCCAGGTCCGCCGCGTCGTCACCGACCTCGCCGAGGCCCGCCGGATCCTCCGCCGGAACGCCGCCCGGTTCGCGATCCACGTCGTGGACATGCACGCCGGCACCGACTACTACACCGGCGCCATCTGGACCGGCTCCGACCGGGTCCTGAAGGCGGTGGCCGCGTGAAGAACACCACCGGCTTCCCGCACGACCCCGAGTTGGCCGCCGCCGTAGACGCCGTTTTCCGCCGTTTCCATACCCAGTTCGTGGAGCTGCCGGAGACGTGGAAGAAGATTCCCGGCAGCAGCCGAAACGACCTCAAGTCCAAGAGCAGGACGGCCAAGCTGAAGAGGCTGGCCAATCGGGACGGCAGCCGCTGCGCTTACTGCGGATGCGAGTTCTATGACCTGTCCGAGGCAACGCTGGACCACGTCGTTCCGTATCGGCTGATCAGGTCATGGGCCGATTGGGCTCTGGTGCTGTCCTGCGGTACTTGCAACAACGCGAAGGACAACAAGATCCCCGCCGTGCTGATGCCGCTGCTGGCCACACTGCTGTGCCAGCTCGCGAGGATGCACGCCGTTCCGGTAGAGCGCTCTCTGGTTCCGGTCGGGGGTGCGGCGTGATGGACCAGCAGCGCCTCGCACAGGCGATGCTCGCCGAGCGCACCGCCGCCGGGTTCCTGGCCCTGGTCGGCGAGATGACGGCCGCTCACCCGCACCCGGACGGTCCGACGGTCCGGCTGACCGCCACGGTCATCGACGGCGGTGCGGACCTCGGGTTCGTGGACGTGGACGTCACGAACCTGTGGGACCTGGGGGAGCGGGCCCGCTCCAGGGCCGCCAACTCCGCTCCGACCGCCCGTCCTGCCCTGCGCGTGGTGGGGGGTGCGGCGTGATGCAGCAGCCCGACCTCGAGCAGATGCCCGGCGCCGAATGGTCCGCCGGCGCGGTCGCCCAGTGCTACCCCGACCTGTACGACGACATCGTCGACCTGTTCACCAGCCTCGACCCGCGCCAGATCACCGACCAGGTGATGCGGGACCGAGAGGTCGACTTCCGGTCCGCCGTCGCCTCCCTCGACGACTGGTTCGGCGAGATCGCCGACCCCTACGCGGACGAGGACGACGCCTGATGACCGCGCGACCGTACGACGTCCACACGGCGGGCAACGCCGTCCCGCCCGTGGACGGCACCGACCTCGGCGACATCCTCGACGACCTCGAAGGATTCCACCCCGGAATCGATCTGATCCGGGACGGCATCCGCCTCATCGCCACCGACCGGCTGACCCTCGCACAGACGCAGACGCTGTGCGCGGTCCTCGCCGGAGCCAACGGCGTCGACGTCCTCACCCTGATCGCCCACACCGTCGCCCGCCTCACCGACGCCGACACCAATCCGTCCCTGCGCACCCTCCCGCTCGAGCAGCAGAAGACCGCAGCCCTCCACGGCGAACGCCTCGTGTTCGACCTCGCCGACGACGACCTCCACCAGCACGCCTCCGAAGCCGCCGCCTCCATCACCGGCACCTGACCCCGAAAGGAACCCCACGACCGTGAAGACCCGACTCGCCCGGTTACGGGCCTGGATCACCGCCTACGCCGGCCAGTGCTCCATCTGCCAGGGCTGGTTCGACGACTGGCCCGGCGGCATCTGCGCCGCCTGCCAGGCCACCGGCCGCACCTGACCACCCACCGGGGCCCGACCACCCGACCGAACGACGGCCGGGCCCCACCCACCAAACCGACCTGGAGGAACTCGCCATGGCGAAGACGGCCAAGATCACACACATCATCACCGGTTCCGAACGCGCCAACGACGGTGTCGGACTCGCCTTCGACGAAGCCACCCACGAGCGGGAGGCCAAAGCCGCCGCCGAAAGCCTGCGCGTCTCCGAGGAAACGCTCAAGGACCTCGCGAAGAAGCGAGCCCAGGCCCGAGCCGAAGCCGCCACCGCCCGAGACACCTCGAACGACCGGACCTACGGACCCGGCCAGCCCGACGGCATGGGCCCGAAGCGATGGTGGCAGCGCGGCTGACCCCCGTCCCACCACTCCGCCCGCATCGAACGCTAAGGAAGGACCATCGTGAAAAACCCCAAGGCCACCGCGATCGAGGCCACCGTGCTGGTCTCCAGCGGCATCGTGGCCGCCATCCTCGGCACGCAGCTCGCCGACCGGAACGTCGACACCGCCGCCATCCTCACCGCCGTCCTGGCCGTCCTCACCGCCAGCCAGTACTTCGCCAACCAGCTCACCCAGGGCCTGCGCACCACCTTCTACACCTGCCCGACCAAGGGCTGCCCCGTCTCCATCCGCGCGAAGCAGGTCGGCGACGCCGAGCAGGGCCGCCTCCGCTCCATCGCCACCGACCACACCCGCCACGGTGACGCCCGATGACCGGCCGCGAGTTCACCCAGCAGCACGGCGACCCCGCCGACTGGAGCACCGCCGACATCGAGGCGCAGCAGAACCTCGCCGCCATCGACGCCCTCCCGCGCACCACCACCGTCCTGGTCCTGCCCGCCCGGCAGACCACCCCCGACCACACGCCCGCCGCCTGACCGGCAGTCCGCCAACCGCCGCTGACCCAGAGAGGACCCGCCCATGCTCACCCAGGTGCAGAACGCGGCCGCGCAGGTGCCCGCCCAGGCATGGGCCGTCCTGCTCGCCCTGACCACCCTCGCCTTCGGCTACCGCATCGCCCCCAAGACCCGCGCCCGCCGCACCCACCGCCAGCCCCGCGACAACCAGAAGCGGCGCACCGTCACCGGCTTCCTCGGCATGGGCCTCGTCGTCCTCCTCGGCTTCGGCCTGTCGGCGAACACCTCGATCGTCTTCGCCGAGGCCCGCCTGCACATGGAGTCCCCCTGGACCCTGACGGTCGGCCTCGCACTCGAGGGCATCGTCCTCGGACTCACGCTGTACTCGTGGGCGTTCGAGGACAAGGGCACCGCCCGCGCCGCGTACTTCCTCGTGCTCGCGCAGGCCATCGGCGCGATCGAGGTCGTCCGCTTCCAGAACGAAGACCTCGGCACGGCCGCGGTCCGCATCGTCGGCCCCGTGATGCTCGCGTACGGACTGCACAAGCTCCTCGGCCTCGAGACCAAGCTCAAGAAGATCGAGATCAAGTCGGACGGCATCCTCGCCCGGTGGTGGCGGGACCGCCTGAAGCGGCTTGAGAGCCACCTGGGGATCGGCTCGCGCGGCGCCGACGCGCAGGCGATCAGCCGCCGCAACGCCCAGGACAAGGTCATCGCCCTCGCCACTCTGGGTAAGCCCTGGTACATGAGCAAGCGCGCCTACAAGAAGGCCCTCATGCGCGCCGGCGACGCCTCCTTCCAGGGCCTGGACGACACCCTCGACCAGCTCGGCACCGAGATGCTCATCACCACCCGCATCGACCGCATGGGCGCCTTCAAGTCCCTCCCGAACCGGACCGAGGACTACACCCTCCGGTCACTGCGCCCCACCGTTCAAGATCAGGGCGCACCGGCACCCTCAACCAGCAGTGACCCCATCGTGACCAGCGAGGGCGCACCAGGGCGAGGCCAGGACGCGCCCAACGCGAACCCGGTCGCGGCGCAGGCGAACAAGAGGCCCGAGACGAGCGAGGCCGACCTTCGCACCCGCGCCTTCGACCTCTACTTCGACCTCCGGGGCACCGGTCCGGCCCCCTCACAGAACGCCTTCGAGAAGGCGTGGCGGGACGCCGGATACGGACTGAAGACCGACGACATCCGCGCCCTCTACAAGCACATCCACACCAAGGTCACCGGTAACAACCCGTAACCGCCAGCCCGAGGAGACCGCCATGAACCAACCCATCACCTGGACCGCGCGCACCGTCGCCGAAGCCATCGACCTTCTCCACGCCGTCGAACAGCGCATCGAATCCGGGATGAAAGCCGCCCACCCCGGCAACGCTCCGGCCCGCCTCCGAGCAGGAGAGAAGACCCCGCTCAGCCTGCGCATCACCTTCGACTCCAGCGCGCTGGAGCAGATCGCCAACGAGCGCAGCGCGTTCGACGACCAGGTGGACCCCCTGACGATCACCGACAAGCCCTGACCAGCAGAAACGCAAGAAAGGAACCCGCAGGTGGACCAGCAGACCCGGACCGAACAGCGGCCCGGGACGGCGCCCCCGTCCCCGGCCCCGACCCGCGTCCCCACCACGCCCGCCCGGGTACAGCCGGTCCAGGCCCCGCCGAACCTCCTCGACCCGCCGACCTGGGGCCAGCGGCTCCTGCCCAAGCACCTCCGGCAGGCCATGGCCGGCCTCGGCTGGTGGCAGGACCCGGTACCCCAACCCCCCTCCCTGCACCTCCTCCAGGTCCGCGAAGCCCTCGAGCGATACGGCTGGTGCAAGTCCCTCGACGTGTCCCCGACCGGCCGGATGTGCATCCGCGGCTGCCAGGCCCTGCTGGAGAAGTCCGGCCACGTCACCCCCCACCACCGCGCCCGCGCCGAGCACTACCTGAAGCAGCAACTCGCCAAGGACGGCGTGACCATGCCGTTCTTCGCCTGGAACGACCTCCCCAACCGCACCTTCCCGCACGTCACAGCCCTGCTGACCAGCGCCTCCTACCAGGCCCGCGCAAACGGAGAGTGAAATGAACACCCCCAACAACGACCCCGAATTCAGCGCCATCATCAACAACGGATACGGAATGAACACCGAAACCACCGATCCCACCCCCTACGGAATTCCCGCACAGCCGGTCAAGCCCGGCCTCACCAAACGCGGAAAGACCGCCCTCGCCATCGGCGCCACCGTCCTCGCCGCCGGAGGCCTCATGTCCTACCAGGCATACGCCTCTTCCATGGCCGAATCCCAGACCAAGGCCGACGAGATCGCCCTCAAGGAGAAGGCTCTCGAGCTGGAAACCATGCGGGAAATGAACCGGGCGGCCGAGGCGCAGAAGAAGACCCAATCCACGGAGATCAAGGCCCGCCAGACGTCCGTGAACAAGTGCATCAAGGACAAGGAAGACCTGGTGGGGAAGGGACTCGGCTCGCCCACCTACCGGGACGTCGTGGACCTGTGCAACACCCAGTACGCGGGCCCCGTCACCGACGGCAGCGACATGCAGGCCGCCGGATCCGCCCAGGACACCCAGGCCGGCGGGGGCGTCAACGACGGTCTCCTCGTCGGCCTCGGCGTCCTCGGCCTCGGTGCCGTGTTCGCCGTCCGCAAGGGCAGCCGCCCCGCCACCCAGTAGTTACTTCCCACCTACTTCCCACCCGGGAAAGACCCCCGACCACGCCCCCACGCAGGTCATTCAGAGATCTTCTCCGGGTGGCCTGCCCGGTAGTAGTAGTCCACGAGAGCGAGGAATCTGATGGCGAGCGACACGGCCCCCGCTGCCGCCTCCGGGCCGAACGACCCCGCCCCCGCCACGCACAACCCGACCGGTCTGGCGGGGGTTCTGGCCCCTGTCCAGCCCGCCCGCCAGGCGCCCGCAGCGTTCACCCTCGACCCGGCCGGCGCAGGCGCTCAGACGCAGGAGACGGCCGGTAGCGGGGCCTCCAGCGCCGCCTACCACGCCCCCGAAACGGGGGCCGGAAACGATGGCGGGAGCCGTACCTCGACCAATTCGGCCGCCAGTAAGGAGGGGGTTTTCAAGACCATTCTCCGTGCGGCGGCTGAGCGGTGGCGCAGGGGTGCGGACATTCACGTGAAGCGGCTGGAGATGCAGAAGGCCCGGTATCAGGCCGCGCAGGTGAAGGAAACCCGTCAGGTCGTGGTGAACCGCTCCCCGGGAAACACTTCCGGTGGTGGTTCCGGGTCTACTTCGGGTGGAAAGCAGGTCGGCGCGAAGGGTAATTCGGCCGGATCCGGTTCCGGGGCGCAGAAGAATTCCAGCGGAGGCGCCCTGAAAGGCTCTACCGGTGGTGGCCAGCGGACCGGTTCCGGGGGCGGCACGGGTAGCTCGGGCAGTTCCGGCAGCAAGGGCACCGGCCCGGGCTCGGGCTCCGGTGCTGGTGGACGTGGGACGTCGGGCAGCGGGAAGCCGACCGGCCCGAAGCAGTCCCCCGTCGGGCAGGGCCAGAAGGACAGCGGTACCGGAGGCCGGTCCAACGCCGGCGGCCCGGGCAAGGACCGCAAGTCGTCGTCCGCCGGGAACACCGGCAGCACGGGCGGCCGGGGAAGCGACGGCAAGCAGGGCAAGGACGGCCAGCGCGGCAAGAGCACCGGATCGTCCGGGAAGACCGCGGGCGAGAAGCCGCGCAACGACCGTCCGTGGAAGAACCGCACCGCGACCGGCGACACCAACGACAAGAAGACCCGCGACGGCGGCAGCCCGAAGAACGCCCCCGAGCCCACCAACGGTGCCAAGGGAGCCGACCCCAAGCAGAGCGGCCCGAAGACCAGCGACGCCAAGGGCAGCGGCCCGAAGACCGGTGCCGCCAAGACCGGTGAGAGCGACGCCAGCGCCCCGCCCGCAGACCTGTCCAAGAAGCCCGGCACCCCGGACACCGGGAAGACCGGACAGGACCCGGCCAAACCGAGCACCCCCACCAACCCCGCCACCACACCCAAGAAGACCCCACCGGCACCCGCAACGGACCCCGGCACCACCGGCAGCGGCAAGCCGCTCGACGTCCGGGCCTCCCGCGAAGCCGGATACCGCGACGGCGTCAGGACCGGCCGCGTCATCGCCCACATGGGCGCCTACCGCGACGGCGCACGCGACGGCTACCGCGACACCCACGAAGCCGCCGAACGCCAGCGACAGCGCCTGGACCAGGCCCACGACACCCGCAAGAAGCAACGCCACACCGACACGAAGGGCGGCCCCGAGGTGAGCGCCAAGACCAGCGCCGACCACCACCCCCAGCCTGTGCCCGTGCACCAGGTGACCGCCACCCACGTCACCTTCGGCGACGGACAGTCCCGCACCCGCGGCGAGGTCCGCACCCTCAAGCAGTACGAACGCCGCCTGGAGGAGAAGGCCGACGGGATGCATCGCATCGCGGACGCCACCAAGAAGCTCCAGGCCCACGCCGAGGAGCAGGCGAAGACGGCCACCGGCCTGCTCGAGCAGGCGAAGGCCATCAAGGGCGGCGAGAAGGTCACCTCCGTCCTGTCCCGCCTGGTCGACAAAGCCACCAACCAGGCCCGCCTCGCCGGGAACCTGCAGCAGCGGGCCCTGCGAGCGGCGGAGAACACCACCGTCATCCTTGCCAACACCCAGACCCGGTACGGATCCATCTACAAGGCCGTCGTCGACTCGCCCGAGACGAAGCCCGCCGAACTCCGCTTCTACCGCGACGGAGGCACCAGCAATGCCTGACCTGACCTACAAGCAGCTGCTGCGGCAGTCCACCGCCCTGGCCCGGCAGATCGTCCGCGACGCCGAAGGCATCCGTAAGGTCTCCCACCAGATCGGGCAGGAAGCCGACGACACCGCCCGCCTGTCCCAGATGATCGCTGCGATGAAGGTCGACCCGGCCACCGTGTCGGAGACCCTCGAACTCGCCAAGATCATGCGCGGGCTGTCGGACGCCGCCATCAAGTACGCGGCCGGAGCCGACGACACCGCCAAGGCCGCCCAGGCCACCCACGACGAGACCCGCAACGCCCACGACGGCATCAACCAGGCCGTCAACTCCTCCAACGTCACCGGCATCCACGACGTCCACCGCGACTGGTTCACCCAGCAGTAACCCCTCTGCCCCTCGGCCCCCACCCCTGGAGGAGGCCCCTCGACTGCCTAGGAGATCACCCGCCATGACCCACACCGCCGCCGCCCAGCCCCGCAACTCCACCACCGAACTGAACATCGCCCGCGCCCAGATCGCCGCCCCCATCGCCGCCGGAATCGCCGCGCCCTTCCTCAACGACGGCGCGGCCCTCGCCGCCGGCCTCGCCTACAGCGCCACCGCCACGTTCACCACCCTCAACTACATGCGCCGCCTGCCCGCCGCCCTCACCGCCCAGCTCCCGGCCGCCGACATCCTCGAGGCCCACAGCACCACGCTGGGCATCTCCACCGCCGCCACCGGCATCAGCCTCACCCTCGGCCTCCTCGGCGACACCGCCGGAACCGACGCCCTCATGGCCGGCATCCTCGACCCCGCCAGCATCCCCGGCATCATCTCCCTCGGATGGTGGGCCACCGTCGCCCTCATCCCCTACAAGCTCCGCAACGTCCTGCGCCGCCCCCGCGCACACCGCCCCGCCCCCCACCACCCCACCACCGTGGCCGTCCCCCTCACGGAAGAGGACCTGATCCTCCAGGCCTGGGGCACCCACATCTCCCACCCCGGCCAAGGCACCAACCGCGAACAGGTCCTCCAGGTCCGCACCCTGTCCCCGACCCGCTGGACCGGCACCATCACCGCCCCTACCGGACAAGCCGTCACCGTCACCCCCGACACCGTCTCCAGCGTCTACCGGATCCCCGCCCAATGGATCACCATCCGGCCCGGCATCCACGCCGGCGAAGCCACCATCACCGTCAACCTGACCGCCCCCGCCGAACTCGACCCCACCACCCTCGCCGGCGCCTGGCGCAAGTGGGCGGCACGCTCCGGCGGCGTCATGGCCGACACCCACCTCGAAGACGTCCAGGACGACCCCAACACCGGCGGCGAAGTCGCCTACGTCGTCGCCGGAGAATCCCTCGACAAGCTGCCCGTGCCCGACCGCGCCAGCCTCGCCGGAGCCCTGCGCACCAACACCCTGCTGTGCTCCTACAGCCCCGTCCCCGGCGACCCCCGCCGCGGCACCGTCCGCCTCATGAAGCACAACCCCCTCGAAGCCGGCGTCCCCTTCCCCGGCACCCATGTCCTGAAGATCTCCGACGGCGGCTACGTCCAGATCGGCCGCCACGTCTCCGGATTCCCCGCCCGCATCCAGTTCGTCGACCCCAAGCTCGGCGCCAAGCACCTCTTCGTCGCCGGCGTCACCGGCTCCGGCAAGGGCGGCCTCATCCAGATCGTCGCCCTCGCCGACCACGTCAACGGCCACGCCATCCTCTACGCCGACCCCAAGGGATCCTCCAACCCCGACGTCGAAGCCATGGCCTGCTACTCCGGCCTCGGAGACGACGGCTGCATGGGCCCCCTCCGCGTCGCCTACGCCCTGCTCCGCTGGCGGATCGCCGAATCCGCCCGACTGAAGATGAAGAACTTCGTCCCCACCCCCGAACGGCCCTGGGTCCGCCTCATCCTCGACGAAGCCCACGTCCCCCTGTCCGAACTCGACCAGCACAAGAAGGAAGCGGCGAAGATCCTCGAAGCGCTCGCGGCCAAGGCCCGCTCACAGGGCATCATCCTCACGATCATCAACCAGGCCGTGAACGCCGACAAGCTCGGCGGCTCCACCGCCCTGCGCACCAACGTCATCCAGGGCGGCTCCCTGGTCATGCTCCGCACCGACTCCGACCAGCGCCACCTCGTCACCACCGGATTCGAAGGCGTCGACCCCGGCCAGATCCCCGCCGCCTGGGACGTCGACAAGCCCCTCGTCTACGACGAGAACGTCGCCATGCAGGACCCCGAGTCCACCTTCGGCCTCGGCTACACCCTCGGCCCGGGCGGCGCCGCAGAGATGATGCGCGACTTCATCCTCGAATCCGCCGCCCCCTACATCGACCCCAGCGCCGTCGCCCACCCGGCCGACTGGCCCGACTGGGACGACCGGCACGAGATCGCCGCCACCAGCGTCCTCGGCGAGGACGACGACACGGACGCCGACCTCATCAGCGGCCCGGTCAGCAGCATCATCAGCGGAATCGACCTGAGCACCAAGAAGGACCCGACCGCCGAGGAGAAGATCCTTACCGCCCTGCAGAGCTCCGCCGACCCGCTCGGCCTCGAGCCCGTCTACCTACACAAGAGCGACATCGGGAAGATCGCCAGGCTGGAGGGATCCACCCTCGACAACACCCTTTCCCGCCTCGTCACCGCTGACCGGATCCACCGCCAGCCCGGCACCGGACGCGACGTCCGCGGCCGCTACGGCTACGGCCAGGCCCCCACCCTCGACAGCACGGAAGGCGACGAATAGCCGCCAGGGGAAGGCGCCTCAGACAAACCGGCGCGCGTACGGCAGCATCGTTCACGTCGGCCCGCCCGAGACTCCTTCAGTCAGTGTCCCCGCGCCGGCTGTGTTGCCTGGGCGGGCCGACACACGATCTGCCCGGACTCCTTTCTCGAGAGCCCGGGCCCTACGGTCCCTGACACCACCCACCCCCCCGGGACGGTTTCAGGGACCGCACCACATCCGGCCCGGCCCAGGCCGAAGGGTGTCAGCCGACCCGCGTGAACACACCGCAGTCGTTCCTGAACAGCTCACCCGCCTGCAGCGTGACCGTCAGCTCCCGCGCCTGAGTGACGAACTGATTCGCGACGATCTCCCCGTCCTTCGACGTCCGCTCCCAGTAGCAGTCCTCGAACCGACCCACCGCCCGATACGTGCCCGGCCGAATCTGCTGCACGTCCTCCTCCGGGTCGTACGGTGCGGGATCCGCCACCACCTCCCAATCGCCGGCCTTCACCGCCCGCTCGTAGTCCCCCGACACCGCGGCCTTGACCGTCTTCGTCCACTTCGGGCACAGCTTCGGCACCCCGAACGTCAGCACCGCCGCCCCGTCCCCCAGCAGGTAGCCGCCCTCGTCCAGCCACTGAGCCCGCGGCACCCCGCTCTTCCCTTCGTCCGGCAGCGACACGCAGATGTCGTCCACGAACTCCGAGGCGCTGCCGTAGATCGAGTCGTGCGTCCAGCCCTTCGCATCCGCCTTCCGGTCGATATCGCCCTCCGGTCCCGGCGGATAGGTCGGCGCCGGCTCCTCCGGAACTTCCTCCACCGGCACCGACGCCGTTGCCCGCGCGCCCGCCGACTCGGACTCCGCCCGCCCGGATCCGTCGCCGTCGGCGCTCGAACAGCCGCCCACCATCACCACCACGGCCAGCACGCCCCCGGCCGCCACACCCACCCCACGTACACGCTTCATGCCGCGCAGCATGGCCCTCACCCCGAGCCGGGGGAACCCATATCCGAAAATCGGCGATCATTCGTCACAGGCGCGGGGCCGAACAACCACACACCGAGCGGGAGCCCCCACCGCCATGTCCGTACCCAAAGCGAAGCAGGCATCCGTCGCCGACCGGCGCCGCGAGATGCTCATCATGAAGATCCAGGGCAGCACCGCAGCCCAGATCGCCGAGCACTTCGGCATGTCGCCGGCCACCGCCCGATCCGACCTGTCCCGCGCCATCAAGAAGGCCCGCGACCTCGAGGTCCAGCAATCCGAGCTGTACCGGTACATCCAGGGCGCCCGACTGGAGGAACTGCTCCGCGCGGTCATGCCGGCCGCCACGCGAGCCGAGGACCCCGACCTGAAGGCCAGCGAACAGGCCCGCAAGCTGATCGTCGACATCACCGACCTGTTCGGCCTGAAGGTGCCCGTACGCACAGAGATCAGCGGTCCGGACGGAGGCGCCATCCCCTTCTCCAGCGGCGAGGCCGCCGAAGTCATGGCCCTCATCGACATCTCCGACCGGGAGAACGCCGAAATCCCCGCCATCGACCCGGACGCCGACTTCGACGACGAAGACGACGAAGACCCCGCCGTCGACGACCAGGACGACGATGACGACGGCGACTGACCGGCAGCAGGCGCTGGAGGCCAAGTACCGGGCGCTGCCGCCCGAGCAGCGCCGCCGCGTCATCGCCCGGGCCCGGCCGGAGACTCGCCGCAAGCTCGCCCGCGTCGAGCGGGAGATGGCGATGGACCGGTCTCCCGGCGCGCTCGCCGCGGTCCTCACCGAAGGACGGGAGAAACAGGCCGCACACCTCGACATGATCGACAGCGCGTTCCGGCGCATCGCCAGCGGGGAACGCCTCCAGGTCATGCTCACCTGCCCGCCCCGGCACGGAAAGAGCCAGCGCGCCTCCCGCTGGGGCCCACTGTGGTACCTGCGCCGGCACCCTGAGCACCGGGTGATGATCGCGTCCTACGGTGCCGACCTCGCCGACGACCACGGACGCTGGGTCCGCGACCAACTCCGCGAATACGCCCCCGCCCTCGGGATCCGGCTACACCCCGCCTCCCACGCCGCCAACCGCTTCGACCTCGAACAGAAACGCGGCTCCTCCGTACGAGGCGGCATGGTCACCGCCGGCGTCGGCGGCGGCCTCACCGGCAAGGGCTTCAACCTCGGCATCATCGACGACCCGTTCAAAGGCCACGACGACGCCGCCAGCCCAGCCCAACGCGAACGCGTCTGGGAGTGGTACCGGTCCGTGTTCTTCACCCGCCGCGCCCCCGGCGCCTCCCTGATCCTCATCAACACCCGCTGGCACGAGGACGACCTGTCCGGACGCCTCCTCTCCCACGAACCCCACCGCTGGCTCCAGATCGACCTCCCCGCCCTGGCCGACCGCCCCGACGACCCCCTGAACCGAGAGATCGGCGAACCCCTCTGGCCCGACCAGTACGACGCAGCAGAACTCGCCGACATCCGCGAATCCGTCGGCGAACGCGTCTGGTACGCCCTCTACCAGCAAAAGCCCCGACCCCTCGAAGGCGGCGTCTGGAAGTGGGCATGGATCACCGGCAACCGGATCAAGCCCGAAGCGTGGGCCGGGATCAACCCCACCCGGATCGTCGTGGCCGTCGACCACGCCGGCGGCGACACCCTCCGCAACGACGAAGTCGGCCTCGTCTGCGCCGCCCGCGACACCGAAGGCGACATGTACGTCCTCGACGACCGCTCCCGCACCATGGGCGCCGACACCTGGGGCGTGGAGGTCTGCAAACTCGCCGTCGAGCGGCAAGCAGATGCCATCCTGGTGGAACGCAACTTCGGCGGCGACATGGCCCGTCAGATCGTCGTCCAGGGCTGGCAGGAACTCGCGCAGCAGGGCGAGACCCGCGGGATGCTCATGCCTTCGATCATCGAAGTGCACGCCAAGCAGGGGAAGCGGCTCCGCGCCGAGCCCATCGCGCAGCTGTACAAGCAGGGGCGCGTGCACCACGTCGGTGAGCACGTCGAACTCGAAGGCCAGATGGTCACCTGGCTGCCCGGCATGGACAGCCCAGACCGCATGGACGCCGCGGTGCACGCCCTCACCGAGCTCGCCGACCCTGCCGGCGAGGGGCTGGGCACGCAGCAGTACAGCGACAACCGCCTCCGCGGCCGCCGATAGCCAGGGGAACCCCTCCCAGCCCACTCCCGTACGCTGATCACAGGCGCGGGGCCTCGATCAGCGGGAAGGACTGCTGTGGGCCTCTTCGCCAGCGCCAAGGACACCGTCATCGACGCCTGGTCCTGGCTGAACTACAAGCCCCTGTACTCCGACACCCTCGGCATGCCCAACCGGCGGGCGTTCCCCGAAGCCCACGCCACCTGGGTCCCGGCCGCCGACGAACGCCGCCTGTCCGCGTACAAGCTCCTCACCGCCTACGACAACAACCAGGTCGCCGAGCTGTCCGCGTACCTCGACGGCGACAGCGCCCGCGAGCGCCGCGAGTTCGGCGACCCGTCCATGTTCGTCGACACCATCACCTCCCACGTCCTCGGCGACGAGCAGACCATCACCGTGCCCGGCGCCGAACAAGCAGACGGCGGAGCATCCTCCGACGCCGCGACCGCCGAACGCGTCCAGACCCTGCTGCGGGAGTGGGCTGACGAGGAACTCCTGCCCATGCGGCTCCTGCAAGCCGAACGCAAGGCCGTCGGCCTCGGCGACGGCGTCCTACTGCTGCACTGGGACGCCGACAAGCAGCGCGTCCGCGTACGCACCTATGACCCGGGCTTCTACTTCCCCGTCCTCGACGAAGACTCCGACGGCTCCGACTTCCCCGATCGCATCCACTTCGCCTGGGAACTCCCTGAGGACAAGAAGCGCCGACTGCCCGCACGGCTGCGCCGCATCACCTACCACCTGGACTGGATCCGCCCCCAGGCCGCCAACGGCGTCGACCGCACCGGCCGGCCCGTCCGCGCCACCGTCATGTCCGAACCCACCGACGAGACTCCCGAGCAGCCCCTCCTCGGCCGCGGCGACCTCCTCGACAGCGGCGGCGCCATCACCCGCATGTACCCGTGGAGCGAGCAACCCTCCTACAAGACCGTCTACCTCACCGACGCGATCTGGGAACTCGGCGACCTGAAAGGCCCCGTCGACGTCGACGACCTTCCGATGGACAAAGCCCGCTTCGCCACCAACGGCCAGGGCGAAGTCCTCGACCACCTCGACATGCTGATCGACTTCCTGCCGGTCATCCACGTCCCCAACACCGTCCCCGCCGCCGGGGAACACTGGGGGCAGAGCAGCCTCGCCAAGGTGCTCCAGGTGTTCGACGAACTGTCCGGCTCGGACACGGACTCCTCCCGCGCCTCCGCCACCACCGGATCCCCGATCCTCGCGATCTCCGGAAAGGCCATCAACGGACAGCAGCAGTACACCGCCGGACCCGGCATGGTCCTCACCCTCGGGGACGGCGGCTCCATCACCTCCGTCGACACCAGCGCCAACCTGGCCGAGCTCCGCAACCACCGCAAAGACCTGCGCGACCAGGCCGCGGCAGCCGCCCGCATCCCCGCCGTCGCCCTCGGCATGGGAGACCCCGCCCAGTTCGACTCCGGCTACCAGCTCGAACTCGCCCTCGGCCCGCTCGACTCCCTCATCTCCGCGATGCGCCTGGCCCGCGACCACGCCGACCGGCTCCTGCCCAAGTTCGTCCAACGCCTCTTCCAGGCCGGCCAGCACCCCGACTGGATCGGCCTGCCCGTCCTCCCGGCGAAGCTCACCCGCGGCGCCTACACCCCCACCGACAAGGCCGCCGTCCTCGAGGAAGTCACCAAAGCCCGCACCGCCGGCCTCATCTCCCTCGAGACAGCCATCCGCCGTCTGCAGGAGATCGGCTGGCCCGTCGACGACATCGAGCAGGAGATCAAGCAGATCGAGGCCCGCGCCTTCGAGGACGCCCGCATGCTGGCCGACGCCCTCGGCAACCCCGAGGAAGTCGCCGCGTTCCTCGGCCGCCAGGCCCCCGACGAACCCGAAACCCCCACCGTCCAACTGCCCTTCAACGCCCTCCCGCCGGGAGACGAGGACCCCGAGGAGACGGTGGGGCAGGGGAGCCAGGGGAACACGTGATGCGATCTGTGCTGAACTTGGATCTAGGCGCGGGGCCTGAACGTCCTTTGGGAGGACTTGCACTCATGCGTCGCCCCGCGCAGACCCGACCGGCCGCCCCGCGCGTCGAGGTGGTGTCGGCATGACCGAGCCCACCATCCAGCCCCCCGCCGCCCCGGCCACGGGCCCGGTGCCCACCCCAGCCGACATCGCCGCCCGGGCCGGACAGCAGCCTCCCGCCGTTCCGGCCGCACCGCCGGCACCGTCCGCCGAGCCGGGCGAGGAGATGGTGTCGTTCACCCAGCGCCGCCTGAACAAGATCATGGTGGACGAGAAGGAAGAAGGCCGGCGCTCCGCGTACCGGACCATCGCCGAAGCCGCCGGCGTGGACCCCGACACCTTCGACCCCGCCCAGTTCGGCGACCTGCTCAAGAAGGCCGAACAGACACGCCAGCAGCAGCTCTCCGAGGAGCAGCGGCGCGCCGAGGAACTCCAGCGGCAGACGCAGGCCCTGCAGACCGAGAAGGCGAAGGTCGATCAGCAGCAGGCCGAGATCGCCGAAGCGCGCCGCGCCCTCGCCCGGGAGCAGGCCCTCACCCGCCTCGGCGCCCTCGACCAGGTCGACGACCAAGGCACGGTCACAGCCCCGAACCTCCAGGACGCCCTGGCCATGCTGGAGCGCGACCTGCGCGAGACCCCCGACGCTGATGCGGCCGCCGTCGCTGCCGCGGCCGAGGCGCTGAAGAAGCGCCGTCCGGAACTGTTCGGCACGGCGCCCGCCCCGCAGACCCTGCCCCCGGCGCCGTCCGGCGGGCCCGCCAGCGGCAACGCCCCCCGGCAGCCCGCCGGAGCCAAGGACGCCATCCGCGACGAGGCACGCAAGCGCGCCGAGCGGATGGGCCTGCGCACCGCTTCCTGACCGGCCAGGCACGAGACCTAGGGACCACGCCCTGACCCCCCGTGGACGGCACCACCACAGGTGCCCTCACCACACATTCCGCGAACATCGCGAAAGGGGCTACGGGTGGACATCCAGCCGTACACCAGCACCGAGTCGCTCGCCGTCGGCCGCCCGTGGCTCATGAGCATGCTCGGCATCGAAGCCAACGAGACCGTCACCCTCGACCTCACCCAGTTCGACGAGAACCTCCACTGGACCGAGGCCTCCGCCTACCAGCCCGAGCGGAAGCTGAAGTCCGGCATCCCCCTGGGCAAGCTCACCGCGTCCGGCCTGTACGCGCCGTACAACGCCGTCTCCAACGAGGTCCAGACCCTCACGGTGACCGGCGCGCCGACCGGCGGCACCTTCACCATCACCTGGTCCGGGCAGACCACCGCCGCGATCGCCTACAACGCCACCGCCGCGCAGGTCCAGGCCGCGCTGGAGGCGCTGTCGAACATCGCGCCCGGCGACGTCGTCGTCACCGGCAACGCCGGCGGCCCCTGGACCCTCACCTGGGGTGGCACGCAGCTCGGCGAGAACGTCGCCGCGCCCACCACCACCGAGTCGTTCACCGGCGGCACCACCCCGGACATCACCATCGCCACCACCACCGCCGGCGGCGCAGCAGCGACCGCGGACGGCGCGGACGTCTTCGCCGGGTTCCTCTTCACCGAGGTGTCCTTCTACCCCGGCGCCACCAAGGCCGCCGCACCGCTCATGGTCCACGGACAGATCAACCCCGCGCAGCTGCCCGTCGCGTTCGACCCCACCGACGTCCCCGACGGCTCCAACAAGAGCTTCGTCTACAAGGTCTGATCAGGAGAACTGAGCCATGCCGAACGACATGCTGGAAGTCCTCCTGCGGGACATCAACCCCACGGTCATCAACGCTTTCGTCCGGGAGATCCAGACCCCGGCCGACTACCTGCTGACCCAGTCGGTCATCCCCGAGCGGACCGTCGACTCGGTCAAGTACCAGATCCGCGGCGGAAGCCGCCGGGTCGCCGCCGCCTCCTACCGCGCGTGGGACGCCCAGACCAAGGTCGCCTCGCGGGAGATCAGCCGCTGGGTCACCGAGGGCAAGCTCCTGCCCCTCGGGCAGAAGTACATCGTCGGTGAACTCGAGACGATCCTGCAGAACGTCTCCCGCGGCATGGACGGCCAGGACCTCGTCGACACCATCTACGACGACGTCGCCGCCCACGTGCTGTCCATCAAGCACCGCATGGAGCTCGCCGCCGGCGACCTCCTCGTCGACGGCAAGTTCACCCTCGTCGGCGAGAACGGCCTCACCCTCGAAGCCGACCACAAGGTCCCCTCGGCGAACATGCCGACCGCGGCCGTCGACTGGTCCGACCCCACCGCCGACATCCTCGCCGACGAGATGGCCTGGATCGAGGTCCTGCGCGCCTCCGGAGCCCCGATGCCCACCCGGGCGCTCACCTCGTACAAGACGTGGGCGTACATGCTGTCCAACGACTCCTACCGGGCCGCCTACTACGGCAGCGTGAACTCCGCCTCCACGATCCCCACCGCCGTCCTCGCCCGCAACGAGGTCAACGTCGTCCGCGACCGGTACGGGCTTCCTCCCATCACCACGTACGACGTGAAGATCCCCCTGGACGACGGAACCGACAAGCGGCCGCTGCCGGAGAACATGTTCTTCCTGCTGCCGCCCGACACCCGCCAGATGGCCGAGACCCAGTACGGGCTCACCGCCGAGGGCATCGTCCTGTCCTCCGGCTCCAACCCGTCCATCGTCCGCGAAGAGGCCCCCGGCATCATCGTGACCTCCGGCTACCAGGACGACCCGGTCCAGGTGTGGACGAAGGCATCCGCGGCCGCCCTGCCGGTCATGTACACCCCGGACATCCACATCGCAGCGACGGTGTGGTGAGCCATGGGCGCCCAACTCGCAGCGACCGTGTTCGTGCGCGATCCGGAAACCCGCCAGATGGTCGAGCTGCACCCGGGAACTCTCCCGGAGCCCCGGCTGGCCGCCCTGGTGACCAACCCGGCCGCATGGGTGGACGGGAAGCTGCCCCGCCTGCCCAAGACGACCCCCGACAGCCCGGACACCCCTCAAGGGCCCGGCGGCGGCCCGGACGGCGACTCTGGCGCCGCCTCCGGCCCCGACGGGCCTGAACAGCCCGCCCTGGACGACCAGGCCGCCCCCGCGGCCAAGAAGACCGCCGCCAAGAAGACGGCGGCCACCAGCCGGTCCCGGGGCCGGAACGCCGCCGACAACGGCGGCGAATAAGCGGGTGCGGGCCCGCCCCTGTGGTGGGGGCGCCAACCGGCGGGCCCGCACCCGCACACCCCCTCTACCGCCCCCTGGAGGACACCCGTGGACACCGCCGTACAGGCCTGGCTGCTCTCCCAACTCGGCACCGCCACGCCGCTCGCCGACCTGACCTCCCGCTACACCCGGCTCGGCACCGCCCGCAAGGTCGCCCTCGAAGTCCTCAACGAGCGCCTCGCCAACCTCCGCGCCCAGGCCGCCACCGTCAACGTCTCCAGCGTCGTCTCCGTCTCCTTCACGGAGAACATCCGGGCGTACGAGCGGCAGATCGCCGCCCTCGAAGCCGACGGCTCCCCTGCCCCCGACGAAACCCCCACCACCGGAGACGACGTCACCGTCCTCGGCACGTTCCAGCTCGTCGAACGCAGGCGCCGATGACCACCCCCGTACGGCGCGGCCGGACCCTGCGCGCACGCCTCCTCGCCTACATCACCGACGCCGTCGCCCGCCTCTCCCGCGCCTGGTTCATCCTCACCAACGCCCAGACCCGGCTCCTGAACGCGCTCGCCCTGATCCGGCCCGGCCGCGGCTCCACCGCCCGCGTACGCGCCGCTGTGGCCGTGTTCAACACCTCCCTGGCCGCGTTCACCCGCGCGGCGATGGCGTTCGCCGAACGCTGGGCTGCAACCGACCTGCCCCTCATTTACCGCGAGGGCGCATGGACGATGATCGATAACGCGGGCCGCAGCATCGACCTGTTCACCTGGACCGCCCGCCACCAAGCGGCGATCACCGGGACGTCCGCGCAGTACTACGCCGACCTGACCGCCCGCATTCAGGAAGCCATCCGCCGCGCCCGCGTCTTCCTGCGCGCCGCCCAGGACGCCGCCCGCGCCACCGCAGCCCGCTTCGACACCGCCCGCCTCCTGCGCCAGCACCCCCTGGACACCGTCGTCTACGCCAACAACGCCCGCCACCCCGTCGACGCCTGGGCCCGCTCCGCGATCACCTGGCAGGCAGTCACCACCGCCAACACGGCAGCCTGCCGAACCGCCCTCGACGAACTCGACGTCAGCTACGTCGAGGTCCGCGACGGAGCCGACTGCGGATGGGCCTCCCACGACGACCCCGACCGCGCGAACCGGACCCTACGCACCGTGCAGGACGCCCTCGCCCACCCCACCGCACATCCGCACTGCATCCGCGAGTTCCTGCCCCGCCTCGACCTGATCGGCCGCACCGACATCGCCTCCGGAGCCGCCCTGTGAGCACCGTGCATGTGGAGCCGATCGGCGACCTGATCGAGCACGACACCAGCGGGACACCGTGCGTCTGTGGGCCCCGGGAGCGTCCGGTGAAGGCAGATGACGGATCCGTGGGGTGGGTGGTCGTGCACAACTCGCTGGATGGCAGGGAGCGACACGAAGGGGAACCGAAGTGACCCAGACGCCCGCTCAGCCGCAGGCGCGCGGTGTGCGGATCGACGCGCAGCCCGGCCACGCCGCCATCACCCTCGACGGCAACGCCCTGCCCCCAGGGACTGTCACCGGGTACGTCCTCGAGCACTCCATCGCCGACTCGCTGCCCCTGCTGATCCTCCACACCCGGCAGCCCGATGGCTCCGTTTTCGAAGGCCTCGCCCGGGTTGCTGTCGGCGTCCCGAAGACCCCCGGCGATCTGATCGCCGCGTTCCTCGCCGAGGTCGACCCGGTCCTCCTCGACCAGGAGGCCCTGAACCGGTCCGACTACGGCGGCGGCCCCGGCGCGACCGCGCGCGCCATGCTCGCCGTGCTCACCGAGTGGGTGCGTGGCGGGAAGGGCGGCTCCTGATGGCCCTCGACCTGTCCGGGATCACCAAGGTCGTTGAGGACCTCATCCCGTGGGACACCGTCCGCATCACCGCCCCGGCGCCCGGGCCACCGGTCTTCAACGACGCCACGGGGGAGTACGTGTGGCCGGAGGCCGAGACGCTCTACGAGGGCCGCGGCGCTGTCCAGACCGCCGGAACGGCCGCCGAGGTCGTAGCCATCCCGGGGGCGAACCTGCCGTGGGCGGCCGAGACCCGCTCCAAGTACCGGCTCCTCACCCCCCTCGAAGCGCCTGTCATGGAGAAGGACCAGCTGGTCTCCGTCGTCGCGATCCACGGCGGCGGTGACATGGCGCTGCTCGGGCGGCAGTGGCGGTCCCAGGACCCAGGAGGCGCTGGCACCCTGTCCGTCGTCCGTATCACCGCCCTGGACCAGGTCCAGCAGACCCGGGAGGTGCCGTGATGGACCTGGAGGACCTCGCGCCCCGACTGGAACGGTGCGCCGACCGTGTCGGCCCGGAGCTCGACCGGACCGTGCAGCAGCAGGCGCGGCTCCTGCGCGCCCTCATCACGGAGAACGCCTCCGGCCGTCCGGGACCGAACGTCATCACCGGCGACTACCGCGGCTCCTGGAAGGTCGAGCCGTTTCCCGTCCCGGACGGCGGCGGGGCGGAAGTCGGCACCGACCGGCCCCAGGGCCGCCGCCTCGAATACGGCTTCTACGACATGACCGACAGCCTCGGCCGGCACTTCTTCCAAGTACCCCGGCCGCACGTGGAGCCCGCGGTCAACGAGCTGTCACCCGAGTACAGGCAAGCATGCGGCGATGCCGTGGACCGCATCTTCGGGGGCCCGTGATGATCGACCGAAGGCCCGTCACAGCCGCTCTGCGCGCCCTGCTCGCCACCCTCACCGGGAAACCGGTGGGCCTGCGCACCGTGCCCATCAACCCGGACACCGGCCAGCCCTACCCGCCCCCCTACACGCTGCTGTACCCGCTCGACCAAGACGACGACGATGGCACCCTCGCCGGCAACGACAAGGCCGCCATCGCCACCTACCAGGCCACGTTCGTGTCCGGCCCGACCCCAGGCAAGCCGGACAGCCGCGGCACGGACGAACAGGCGCAGTGGCTGGCCGACAAGGGACGCAAGGTCGTCGAACGGGCGCCCGGCGGCGGGCCTGGCTATCTGCACCCGCTGACCATCCCCGGCGTGCACTGCTGGTACCGGGAAGCCAGGGAGGCCGGGGGAACACCCGACGCGAACGATGCAATCATCACCAGTGTGATCCGTTACCGGCTGCACCTGGAGGAAGCCCAGGCGTAGGCCAACCGCCCGACATTGGGCGGCAGATGTACCGCACCGCGGCGGGACCCCACGCGGACGACACCCCATCAGGTGTCCGCCACACCACCACGTGTAGCAGGGGCCCCCACGATCGGCCCCTATCCGTAAAAAGGGGCCACCATGCCGAGGTTCAACCGGAAGACCCTCACTCGCATCATGTTCCTGCCGACCGTCGCCTCCACCGCGCTGCTGCCGACCCGCGCGGAGATCACCGGCGGCACGGACCTGACCGACAACATCAGCGCGATCGACGGCTGGTCGCTGGAGAACCAGCCCATCGAGACCCCCGACATGGGCTCCACGTTCGTCTCGAAGATCGACGGCGACGACAGTGCCGCCGACAGCTCCCTCACCTTCTACGAGGACAGCACCGCCGACGACATCGAGACCGACCTCGCCAAGGGAACCTCCGGCTTCATCGCGATCTTCTCCAAGGGCGACATCGCCTCCGCGAAGGGCCTCGACGTGTTCCCGGTCAAGGTCGCCTCCAACTCCAAGGCCTACACGGCGGACAACGAGGCCGCGAAGATCACCGTGCAGTTCGTCATCACCGACCGGCCGGCGTTCAACCAGACCGTTCCCGCGATGACCTGACGGACCGCCTTCTGTCCGTCTCCCTCATGCCCCCGGCCGGGCCCACCGCTTCGGGAAGGGCGCTCTGGCGCCCGGCCGGGCCTTCCCACCCCAAGGACCGCACATGACCAGCACCAGCCCCGCCCCGGCCTGGGACGAACTCCAGCGCAGGCTGGACAGCCTCAAGCCCGCCACCTCCACCTTCACCATCTGCGACGACGAGAAGCTGCGCATCCGGCTCGGGCAGGCCAAGGCCGAACTCGCCAACGCCGAGGCCCGGCTGAAGGCGGCCGGCGACGAGGCCGCCGACACCACGGCCGAGGAACACCGAGCGGAACGCGCCCGCACCGAACTCGCGGCCGCGCAGGCGGCGCACGACGAGCGCGCGGTCACCCTGCGGTTCAGGGCCATCCCCCGTAAGCAGCTGGCGGCCCTGGAGCGCGAGCACCCCGCCAACGAGGAGGAAGAGGCCAACGGCGAGGAGTTCCACATGGACGACTTCGCGCCCGCCGTCATCGCCGCCGCGTCCCTGGACGGCATGCCGCTCGAGTACGCCATCACCTGCATGACCGAGTGGTCCGCAAGCGACTCCCGCGACCTGTTCAGCGCCGCCTACGGCATCCAGCACCGCAGCCGCTCCGACCTGGGAAAAGGCTGATCGAGGATGCCTCCTTCCGCGCAGAGATGGAACTGTGCGACCGCTGGGGCATCCCCCACAGCCACTTCCGTGGCCACGGCGACGGAACCTGGACCGGCCTCGACCGCCGCAAGGCCCTCGCCTACGCCGCCTACCAGCGCACCGTCTGCCCCGGCTGCGGAACCCGCCCGGACGAGTGGGACGCATCCGCCGGCGGAGACGAGGACGCCTACACCGCGATCACCCACCGCTGCATCGGATGCCAGATCCTCACCGACCGGCAGAAGACCGTACCCACCACGGACGAAGGGCACGGCGTGAAAGTCATGCTCATCCCCACCAGCGTCCACGCCGCCCTCGCCGTCGCCCGAACCCAGCACGAGCACCACTAGCCACCCCGGAAGGAGGAGACCGTGTCGCAGTGGAACCTGTCCGTGCGGCTCGACGCACGCGGCTCCTCACTCGGCCGCACCCTGCGTCAGGACGCCCAGTCCGCGCGCGCCCTGACCCGCGATATCGCCGCCGTACGCCGCGAGATCCGCGCCCTGCGCGCGGAAGCCGCCCGCCGTATCGACCTCAACGTCCGGATCAACGCCAACAACTCCGGAACGCAGACCACCCAGCGCTCCATCAACCAGCTCGGCCGCACCGCCACCACCACACGGGCCCAATTGGGCCGCATGTCCGGGCAGTCCCGCACCACGGCCCGGGACCTGCGCCGCCTGGCCGACGAGGCGACGCGTGTTGCCCGCCAGTTGCAGCGCGTCGACCGCGACATTCAGGTCCGCATCTCCCTGGACGACGGCAACATCGCCCGCCGTTCCGCCGCCACGGCCGCCGCGCTGAACTCCGTACGCGACGCCGCACAGGACACCGGGCGGGCCCTGCTCTCCCTGGCCGCCCGCGCCCGCATCACCGCCCGGCAACTCGACGACCTCACCGACAGCGCCCGCCGCTCCAACACCGCCCTACGCGGCCTGGACCGCCGATCGCAAAGCCTGGACGGCCGCCTGAGCAGCCTGTCCACCCGCACCCGGACCCTGCGCAGCGACATGGACGACCTCGACGGGTCCGTCACTCGCGTCTCCGGCCGCCTTGGAGGACTGCGCGGCAACATCGGCACCCTGAACCAGGCGGCCAACCGGTCCTCCGGCGGCACCCGCAGGCTGATGATGGCCGCCGTCGGCCTGGCTACCGCGCTCATCCCGATCGGCGCGTCTCTCGCCCCCATCGCCGCGGGCCTGGGCGCCGCCGGCGCCGGGACGATCGCCTACGGCCTGGCGATCGCCTCCCAGGTCGCGCAGATCGCCGAGGCGTCCGACGCGCAGAAGAAGTACAACGACGCCGTCCGCGAGCACGGCCGCGGCTCGCAGGAAGCGGCCAAGGCCCAACTCGCCCAGCAGCAGATCCTCAGCGAGATGACTCCCGAAACCCGGGAGGCCGCCGCGGCACTCGGTGTCCTGAAGGACGAGTACCGGGACTGGTCCGACGAACTGTCCGGCGACACCATGCCCGTCGTCACCAAGAGCCTGCAGCTGTTCACCGCCGCACTGCCCAAGGCCAGCCCGATGGTGCGCGGCATGTCGGACGAACTCGAACACCTCCTCGACGTCGCCGCCGGCGGCATGCAGACTCCCGGCTTCGACCGGTTCGTCGACAAGCTGGACGACACCGCCTCCGGGGCGCTCGCCCGCATGACCAGCGGCCTGGTCAACTTCACCCAGGCCCTGGACACCGGGCAGATCAACAGCGACGTGGAGGAGTTCTTCGACTTCGCGCACGAGGTCGGGCCCGAAGTCGCCGACACGCTCAGCAGCATCGCCCGCGCCTGCCTGCACCTGCTGGTCGCCGCCTCCGACATGGGCGTGTCCGTCCTCGGCGCCGTCGACACCGTCGCCGACCTGATCAACGCCGTCCCCGAAGAGGCCCTGTCCACCTTCATTCAGGCCTACGCCGCCCTGAAACTGCTCTCCCTCGGCATCGGCCTGGTCGGCTCGGCCGCATCAGCGGGCGCGGTTGCTCGGCTGGCCGCCTACTTCGCCGTCATGCGCGCCGCCGGCGTCGGCACTACCCTGCGCGCCACCGCCGCCAGCATGACCCGCACGCAGAAGGCCGCCGTCGGCCTGGGCGTCCTCGCGATCGCCGCGATCGGCATCGACCGGCTCGCCGACAGTGCCCGCGGCGCCCCGCCGGACGTGGACCGCCTCACCACCAGCCTGAAGAACCTCTCCCGGACGGGGGAGTTCACCGGCGAGCTGAAGAAGACGTTCGGCAGCGTCGACGGCCTGGTGAAGAAGTTCAAGCAGCTTGAGCAGTCGACCAAGGACCAGGAAGAGTACGTCGACTCCTTCGGCAAGCACGGCGTGGGCGCCCTCGACGACCTGCGCCGCTCCGCCTACGAACTGTTCGACGACTTCCGCTCGGGCGAGGACTCCCTGAGCGCGTTGGAGGACGACTTCAAGGGCCTGGACGAGGCGTTGGCGACGATGGCGTCGTCCGGGTACGCCGACCAGGCCGCCGCCGACTTCAAGACGATGGAGACGGCACTCAAGGAGGCGGGCTACTCCACCAAGGAGATCAGCGAGGTTTTCCCCGAGTACACGGATGCCGTCGCCGCACTGAAGGCGGAGCAGGATCTCGCTGCGCAGGGGATGGGGGTGTTCGGGCAGCAGGCGATCGCCACCAAGGGCAAGCTGGACGCGCAGAAGGCCTCCGCGGACGGCCTGCGGGCGTCCATCGTCGCCCTCAACGACGTCAACCGGGCCGCCGGGTCGGCCATGTCTGCGTTCGAGCAGTCCATCGACGACGCCACCAAGGCCGCCAAGGACCACGCCGGCGTCCTGAAGATGCGCGACGGCGAACTCGACCTCGGCTCCGACAAGGCCCGCGACGCGGAGAAGGTCCTCTCCGCGCTGGCCGCGAACACCGACGCCGCCGCTACCGCTGCTCGCGAGCAGGGCAAGTCCTGGAAGTACGTCAACGGCATCTACGACGAGGGACGCGACACCTTCATCAAGGCCGCCGACGACATGGGCCTGACCCGTGAACAGGCCGAACTCCTCGCCGACTCCTACCTGAAGATCCCGGACAAGAAGTCGACCCTGTTGGAGATGCGGACCGAGGACGCCGTCGCCGGCCTGGACGCGGTCATCCGGAAGATCGAGGACACCCCGAACGCCAAGAGCGTCAAGGTCGACGCCCTCACCAGCGATGCTGTTGCCCTGCTGGAGTCCCTCGGGTTCACCGTCACCGAACTGCCCGACGGCCAGTTCGAGGTGACGGCCGACACTGGGAGCGCGAAGGGCAAGCTGGACAGCCTCAAGGAGACCCGGGACGGCATCGAGGACAAGACCATCGTCCTCGACGCGGTCACCCTGGACGCGATCGAGGGCCTGAACGGCGTCATTCAGAAGATCAAGGAGACGCCGGGCGCTAAGTCCGTCACCGTCAGTACCCTCTCGGCCGGGGCGATCGCCGCGCTGGAGAACGTCGGCTTCAAGGTCACCACCCTGCCCGACGGCAGCGTCACCGTGACCGCCGCGACCGGCACGGCGATCGCGAACATCGGCGCCGTCCAGGGTGCCCGCGATGCCCTTTCCGACAAGTCGATCACCATCACTACCCGGCACGTCACCATCAACGAGACCGTCGACAACACCGCCTCCAGCCTCGCCGACGCGCTGCGCAGGCAGGCCAAGAACGCCCGTGTCGACGGCGGCGTGTTCGACTACTACGCCGACGGCGGCATCCAGCGCGGCGGCGTACGCCACTTCGCCTCTGGCTCCGAGAACCACGTCGCGCAGATCGCCCGCGGCGGATCGTGGCGGGTGTGGGCGGAGGACGAGACCCAGGGCGAGGGCTACGTCCCCTTCGCCCGCTCCAAGCGGGTACGGTCCCGCGCCATCACCGAGGAGATTGTGCGCCGCCTGGGCGGCGACCCCCAAGGCATTCAGTGGAACGCCGACGGAGGCGTGACCGACTGGCGATACGACCCGCAGACCGGCTCCCTGTACTCCTCCTCCGACGCCGGATCCGCCGGCCGGAAGACGAAGAAGGTGAAGATCAAGGGCAAGGTCAAGGAGATCGAGTACTTCGACGTCGGCGCCGTCGAGAAGAAGCTGAAGTCCGCTTCCAAGGCCACCCAGGCGTGGAACAAGGACCTCGAGCGGGTCGCGGACCGGGTCGGCGGGGACGTCGCCGAGGCGCTCGCCGCGATGGGCGAGGACGGGGTGAAGCTCGCCGACAAGATGGCCAAGGGCTCCACCAAGTACATCAACCAGATGGCCAAGGCGCTCCGTGACCTGCAGAAAACCGCGAAGGCCTCGCTGACCGACTACACACGGCAGTTGGACAAGGCCAACAAGCTGGACAAGGACTTTGCCGCGAACCTGGCCAAGCTGGCCGGACAGGGCTACGGAGACCTGGCCTCCCAGCTGGCCGAGCAGAACGACCAGGCCGCCATGGACCTGGCCGCGGCTGCGGTGAAGGACAAGGGCAAGGCGTCCAAGGCGAATAAGGCCGCGAAGACCGCGAACAACGCGCTCACCGCCGACCAGGTCTCCCAGCTCGTCGCCGTGATCGCCGCGATCACCACCTCCAAGACCGGCATCCACGACGTCGCCGCGAAGACCGGCCTGGGCGAAGACGACATCATCGACGTCGCCACCAAGGCCACCGGCCAGATCAAGACCGCACTCGGCTCCCGCGCCAGCCGCTTCTTGGCCGACCTGGCCAAGGCACAGAAGGGCATGGCCTACGAGAACGGCGGCATTCGCGCCGGGATGTACGCCACCCAGGCCGGCATCATCCGGTTCGCCGAGCCCTCCACCCACGGCGAGGCCTACGTGCCCTTCGCCCCCTCCAAGCGCGGCGCCGCCACCGCGGTCCTGTCCAACGTGGCCTCCCGGTTCGGCCTCGGCCTGACCGACGCGGGCGCGGGCCGGGTCGTCGTCATCCGCGAGCAGGGCCCGCTGGTGGGATCCCAGGTCTACAACGTCACCTCCGGCGGCAGCGCCGAGGAGACCGCCCGCAAGGTCGAAGACCGCAGCGGCTACCAACTGCGCCGCCTGGCGCGCGGCGGAGTAGGAGCACGCTCATGAGCACCCCCACCCCGCTCGAGGACAACCAGCACCAGCTCGGCGCCGTCCTCATCGGCACCGGAACGCAAGTTCCCGTCGCCGCGATCGAAGGCCTCGGCCAGCCCGAGGTCCGCAGCCAGGACATCGAACCGCCCGGCGAGGACGGGCTGTGGCTCGGCACCGACTACTACAGCGGCCGCACCATCCGTATCGACGCCGGCATCAAGACCCCCGGCAGCCAGGACGCCGCACTCACCGTCCTCGCCGCGCTCCAGGACGACGCCGACACCCCGGCCGTACGCGGCTCCGGCGGCACCACCATGGACCTGCGGCTGAAGTTCCCCGGCCGGGCCGCCCGCGTCGCCCGCGGCCGGCTGCGCAAGCTCTCCCCGGACCTGTCCAAGTCCATCACCGGCTGGATCCCCCTGGACATCGAGTTCCAGGCCCAGGACCACCTGTATTACGCCGACACCCCCGAGTCGACGTCCATGCCGCTCGGGTCGCTGACCGAGGGCGGCATCACCTTCCCGCTGGTGTTCCCCTTCACGATCGCCGGGGAAGCCTCCGCGATCGCCCGACCGGGCTACCTGCAGGTCGAGGGCACCGCGCCGACGTGGCCGGTGCTGCGGGTGAACGGGCCGTGCGCCAACCCGACGATCACCCACATGGGGAGCGGACGCACCCTGACCGTGCAGACCAGCCTCGCGGCGGGGGAGTGGGTGGAGCTCGACACCCGGCCCGGCTGGCGGACCGTCCTACGGGAGAACGGCGGCAGCGCCCCCCTGTCCGCCACCTCCCGCATCGACCAGTTCGTCCTCGCCCCCGGCCTGAACGAGATCCGTTGGTCGGCAACCGACCTGACGCTCACATCCACGCTGGCCGTCACCTGGTGGCCCGCCTACAAGGCCCTGTAGGAGGAGCCCGACATGGCACTCGAATCGACCCCGATGGCCGTCACCGGCGGCGAGCACTCGGCGCAGATGTTCCGAATGATGGTCCGCGACCTGGCGCGCGGCAACCAGGGCATCACCGAAGGCGCCCACCTCAAGGTGACCGCCCTGTCCACGCCCGGCGCGGGCGTACAGATCGCCGACGGATCCGCCGTCATCAAGGGCGTCTTCAGCCCCGTCCAGGGCCACTACAGCGTCTACAACATGGGCTCCGACACCGTCGCGATCGGCGCGACCGGCGGCACCCCCCGCTCCGACATGCTGATCCTGCGCGTCCAGGACCCCGACTACGAAGGCACCCTGGACCCGTCGGAGTCCGCGTTCTTCGACGTCGTCACCAACGTCTCCAGCTCCGCCACCACCGTGCCCTCCGGCTACTCGGCGATCCCCCTGGCCCGCATCGACATCCCCGCCTCCACCGCGACCATCACCAACGCGATGATCGTGGACCTCAGGCAAGTCGCCAACCCGCGCCGCGAACGCCTCCTGCTGCCGTACTACGCCGCCGACCCGCTGGTGGAGATCTCCGGGACCTCCGAGACGTGGAAGACCCACCCCGCGCTGCCGTCCGCGTCCCCGGCCGGAGAGATGTTCGAAGTGCCCATCCCCGCCTGGGCAGCCCAAGCCAAAGTCGTCTTCAGCGTGGACGGTCTCCGGCTCGTCGACGGCAACGTCTTCGGCGGCTTCCGCTTCATGCTCGGCACCAAGGAGGCCGGCCAGTACGTCGGCATCGACGACAACCAGGGAAGCCCGCCCCGCCGGATCCCCGTCCGCATGGCCGAGACGATCTCCCTGACCGACACGGCGGGCGCGGCGATGCGCGGCACCACCCAGTCGTTCTACTCCCGCATGCGGACCCGCTCCACCAACGCCGGGAAGATCGGAGTGGACGGCACCACCACCTTCATCGCCGACATCGAGTTCACCGAGGGCCCCCTGTAATGGGCCGGTGGCGGTACTTCGCGCAGCACGCCCTCACCGGGGACATCCTCCACCCCGCGCTTCCGCTGTCCGCCGTCCAGTTCGGCAACGAGCTCAACGGGCCCGGAAGCTTCTCTGCCACCCTCGCCCCGAAGTGGGTGGCCGCCAACGCCGCCCTCATCACCCCCGGCACCACCCTCATCTACGCCGAAGCCGACGGCTTCCTGCGCTGGGGCGGCCTCATCTGGGACATCGAGGCCGAGGACGCCGAGTACCGGATGGAGGCCGCCTCCTGGTCCAGCTACCTCACCAGACGGCACGACGAACACGGACAGCTCGGCGGCCGCGGCCCCTACGTCTTCCAGGACCCGTGCGTCATCATCCGCGACATCTGGGACTACGCCCAGGAACAGCCCGACGGCGACCTGGGCGTCATCGTCGACGCCACCACCTCGAGCGCCAAGGCTGGCACCCCAGCCGAACCGTGGAACTCGTTCTGGTACGAGACGCCCAACCTCGGAGACCACCTCGACGACCTCGTCTCCGAGGACGGCGCCCCGCAGTACACCAACACCTGCTCCTTCCAGGCCAACGGCAGCATCGAACGCCGTCTTCGCCTGGGCTTCCCACGCCTCGGGGCCCGCCGCACCGACATCTCCTTCACCACCGGCATCAACATCGTCGACGCCGTGCCCGTCCGCTACTCCGGCGACACCTTCGCCAACGTCGTCATTGCCACCGGCTCCGGCGAGGGGACCGCCACCCGCTACGCCGTCGACCCCGCCCGCGACGGCCGCCTGCGCATGGAGAGCGTCCTCGCGCTGCCGAATGTCAACGGCAACGACGTCCTCGGCCGCCGCGCGCGGGCCCGCCGACGGCAGCTGCAGGTGATGGGGCAGGTCACGCAGATCACCGTTCGCGACCACCCCGC
The DNA here is from genome assembly GCF_014930365.1 of Streptomyces caniscabiei. Taxonomy (GTDB): domain Bacteria; phylum Actinomycetota; class Actinomycetes; order Streptomycetales; family Streptomycetaceae; genus Streptomyces; species Streptomyces caniscabiei. The sequence continues at coordinate 88,694 of NZ_JABXWI010000031.1, forward strand.
GGCCCCGCTCGGCTCGTGGCAGATCGGCGACGACGTCCGCATCGCCGTGCACAACCAGTGGGTGTCCTACACCGGCTGGGCCCGCATCCTCGCCGACTCCTACGAGCCCGGAGAACACCCCGACCGGGCCGTCCTCACCCTGCAAAGGGCCGATGCCTTCCACTACGGATCGGATTCCTCATGACCGGATCCATCGCGCGGGAACTCCACGACCTCAAGCAGCGCCTCGCCCGGGTCGAGAAGGGCCAGCGGTACGCGCACGGAGGGAGCCTGGAGAACAGCTCCCTCCTGGTCCGCGACGCCACCGGTTCCCTGCGGGGCATCGTCGGCCAGCAGGCGGACGGCACCACCGCCGTGAACGTCGTCAACGGCGCCGCACCGCCCGCCCCGTCCACGCCCACCGTCGCCCCCGCGCTCGGCGGGATCGCGGTCGGCTGGGACGGCACCTTCGCAGACGGGCAGGTGATGCCGCTGGACTGGGCCCGCATCGAGGTCCACGCCTCCACCACCGCCGGGTTCACCCCAACCTCGGACACGCTGCAGGCGACGATGGAGACCCCGCAGGGCGCGATCAGCTACCTGCCCGCGACCGACCCGACCTACGTGCGGATCCTGGCCCGCAACACCTCCGGCACCGCCTCCACCCCGACCACAGAGGTCGGACCGTACTCACCCCGCCCGGTCGCAGGGGACATCGGCATCGGCGAGATCGTCGAAACGATGATCTCCGACGGTGCCGTCACCAGCCCCAAGATCTTCGCGAACGCGGTGACCACGGCGAAACTCGCCGCCGGATCCGTCGACGCGACCGCCCTGAAAGCGGACGCGATCACCGGCAAGACCATCACCGGCGGCACCATCACCGGCTCGCTGATCCAGACCGACACCACCGGCGAGCGGATCACCATCAACGAAGCCGACGCCAACATGGTCATCGTCTACGACTCCAGCGGCACCGCGGTCGGCGAATTCTCAGCCCGCGGAGTCCGCCTCCTCGGCGACTCCGGCGCCCGCCTCTTCCTCGACCCCGACGCCACCTACCCGCACGTCCGCTGGTCCAACGCCGCCGGATCGAAATGGGCCGTCGCCCAGGTCACCGAACCCACCGCAGGTGACGCCAACCTGGAGACGTTCTGCGGAACGTTCTCCGGCAGCGGCCACACCGACATGCTCTGGCGCTCCCTCCTCGCCCGCGACGTCGCCGTCATCGAACGACTGCGCTCATCAGACCCCACTACCGTCATCGGCGGCCGCCTGCTCCTGAACGCGACCCTGGCCAACCTGGGCTTCTCCAACACCGCCACCCCGGCCGAGAACACCGGCCTGACCGTAGAGGCCAACATCGCCACCGTGGACGGAGGACGCTTCTACGTCCTCCCGCCAGCCTCAGCGAACAGCGCCATTGCCGTCGACGCTCTCACTGGGCACACCGGCAACCTGCTCCAGTTGGTCCGCGGTGGATCGGACCGCTTCCGCGTCGACAAGGACGGCAACGCCACCGCCATCGGCGCCGTCACGGCGGGCAACATCCGCGCCTCCCGCACCTCCTGCCCAGCTCCCGGGGCCGGCGGCGGCACCACCACCGCCACCGTCACCTTCTCCACCCCCATGACCAACACCCCCCGCGTCGTCCTCACCCCCGACACCACCGTCGACCCGGCCACCGTCACCATCCGCGCCTACGCCGACGGCATCTCCACCACCGGCTTCACCATCCGCTGCTACCGATCCACCAACTCATCCACGAACGTCGGCTGGGTCGCCATCAGCGACCCCGCCTAACCCCCGAGAGGACCCCTCCTGATGCTGTCCCTGCCCGACCGGTCCGGCATGATCCCCACCGGCCTCGAGGTGTTCTTCCCCATGGGCCCCGGCGAGTACGTCGAGGACGGCCCGATCCTCCGCCTCGACAAGCGGGACATCCAGACGTACACCGACCAGGACCTGGACGCCCTGATAGCCGCCCGCATCGCCCCCTACCAGGCGGCCCACCCCGACTGGCGGATCGAAGCCCACCGCGCCTGGACCTTCGGCGGCCTCCCCGGCGGAAGCGCCGTTCTCCAGGAACAAGCCCCCGAGCAGGAACAGGCACCCGAAACCCAGGAGTAGCCCGCAGCCCGGCGGCCAGGGGAACACGCGAGCCCCCAGCCCGTAGCCTGATCAACAGGGCGACCCTCCGCCCCTCGCGCCACCCCCGAGGGACGACCGCACACCGCGGTCCACCACCTTTCAGCTCGCGCGCGGGGAGACGCAGGAGCCAGGGTCACGTGCCCGAACTCACCATCCAGCAGTACCCGGTACGGCCAGGCCTCGGACGGCACCTCGTGCTCGATCCGCGCAGCCTCGCCTACCGGCGGGCCTACGACGGGCAGCCCCTGCACCCCACCGCCTGGGAACCCCGCCTCCCGGTCCTCGACCAGCGCAACCTCATCTCCCAGGACATCCACACCAGCGCCCACGGCGACGCCGCCGACGTCGACGCCCTCGGCTCCTGCACCGGCAACGCCGCCACCGCGCTCCTGTCCGTCCTCCTCGACAGGGACCGCGCGGCCGCCGCCGGCCTCGACACCCGCGACGCCGCAGCCGCCCAGCGCTTCGCGATCGACCTCTACGCACACGCCACCACCCTCGACCAGTGGCATGAGTACACCTGGCCGACCACCGACTGCGGATCGTCCGGCCTCGGCATCGCCAAAGCGCTGCGCGCCCGCGGCCTCATCAGCCAGTACGGCCACGCCACCACCGCCGAGGAACTGTGCACCCTCCTGCAGACCGGCCCGGTCCTCATGGGGATGCCGTGGCACGCGCAGTTCAGCACCCCGGACCGTGACGGCTTCATCGACGCCGTCCCCGGCTGGCTCGCCTCCCCCCTCGAAGGCGGCCACGAGGTGTGCCTGACCGCGCTCGAGTCCGTCGCTCTCGACGGCGACCGGCTGCTTCCCGAACACACCGTCCTGCGCTTCCGCAACTCGTGGGGGCGCTCCTGGGGCGACCGCGGCGACGGCCGACTCCGCCTCACCACCTACCTCGCCCTCCGCGACCAGATCGACCTGGTCCAGCCCCGAAGGGACCACGCCACATGACGCACTTCCACGTGGCCATCGACCACCTCGCCTCACCCGACCCCGACACCCCCGAGCCGCACCTGGAGACGACATACGTCGGCACCGTCGACCAGGCCCACGTCGACGAGGTCCGCGCCATCGCCGCCCTCGACGACAGCCCCCGCTGGATGAAGGAACACCCCCGCCTCGAGGGCGCGTTCATGGTCCTCCGCGACGACGGCGACCTCGACGTGTACGTGCCCGTCGACGCCGCCGAGTACCGGGTGTACGAGCCCGACCCGGACCCCAAGACGCCCGGCCCGGACGACCTCCCGCGCGGCTCCTCCGGCCCGGCCTACATCGACGGCGCCGTACGGTTCGGAAGCCAGACCGTCGGCGGAGCCATGGACACCCCCGGCAACCCGCCGCGATCCACCTGGCACACCACCGAGTCCCCGGCCGGCGGGAACTACTTCACCTCCATCGCCGCCTACCTGATCCGCGTCGGCGCCGAGCCCCAGGTCATCTACGACCCCCTGACGGACAAGCTCGGCCAGTTCGGGCCGCTCACCAAGTCGGGCCGCGCCCTGCGCAACGACGGCACCCGCCGCACGAACCGCGAGGGCAAGGTCAACATTCAGGTCGAGGTTCTCGGCCGGGCCTCCCAGCCGTGGACGAAGGGCTTCGACCCGGCGAAGAAGCCGAACTACCGCAAGCTGATCGCCGCGATGCGCGCCCACGGCATCCCTGACGTCTGGCCGGCCGGGAAGCCCGCAGGAACCGCGGCCGCCGTCGCGAAGGGGTCTCGCTCTCGCACGACCTGGCAGACCAAGGGCGGCCACTACGGGCACTGCCATGTGCCCGGAAACGACCACTGGGACCCGGGCGCCATCGACACCGGCATCGTCCCCGGCACGCCCGCCGACGACCCGGCCGAACCCGGCGAGGGAACCGGAACCCAGAGCGGCACGGGCACGTACGCGGTCCGCAAGGGCGACACCCTGACCTCCATCGCCAAGGCACACAGCACCACCGCCGCGAAGCTGACCTCCCTCAACAGCCTGAGGGACCCGGACAATCTGGTCGTCGGCCAAACCCTGAAGGTGCCAGCGAAGAAGCCCGCTGCGGTGCTCTACGAGCCGTTCCCCGGCTCCGAGTTCTTCCACGGCGGCCGCAACTCCAAGGTCATCACCGCCATGGGGCAGCGCCTCGTCGCCGAGGGCTGCGGCCGGTACGCCGAAGGCCCGGGCCCGGACTGGACGGTCGCCGACCGCCGCTCCTACGCCGCCTGGCAGAAGAAGTACTCCAAGGCCAACAACCTGGGATGGACCGACGCCGATTGCGACGGCATCCCCGGCAAGGCCTCTTGGGACGCCCTCAGGGTCCCGAACGTCTGACCCACCCCCCTGCCCCTCTTCCCTTCTCCCCAACTGGAGACCATCGTGAGGATCCTGGGCCGAGAGCCCGTCTACATCCTGGCCTTCGTGGCCGTCGCCCTGAAGCTGTCGTCCGCCTACGGCCTCGAGGTCACCGCGGACCAGCAGGCCGTCATCATGGCCGTCCTGTCCGGCGTCGTCGCCCTCGTCGAAGCGATCGTGCTGCGCACCGGCGCTGCGGCGGCCGCCGTCGTCAACCTGGCTCAGGCCTGCCTGGCCCTCTTCCTCGGATTCGGTCTGGACATGACCGCAGAACAGCAGGCCCTGTGGATGCTGGCCGTCGAGGGCGCCATCGCCATCTTCCTGCGCCGCGAAGTCACCGCCCCCGTCCAGGTCCTGAGCATCGAACAGACCAGTCCGCTCGACCGCACACACACCACCAGGGCCGCATAGTGCGACGCCGGGTGGCCGACTGGTTCAGCGGGCGCCTCGGACGCCGGGGCCGGTTCCTCCTCTTCATGGGGATCGGCAAGGTGTGCTGGGGCGTCGGGCTGATCGTCGAACCGCCACCCGGCATGGGCCTGTCGCTACTCACTCGCTACGCGCCGCTGCACTGCTGGGCCTGGGTATGGATCGTCGCCGGTCTGGCGGCTTTCACCTCGGCCTGGGTGCGGTTCGCTCGCGACGGCCTCGGCTTCGTCGCCGCTTCCGTCCCCCCGGCGCTGTGGGCGTTCGCCTACGGGTGGGCGGGGCTGGTCGGCGACTACAGCCGGGGCCTTTGGATCTTCGCTTGGTACATGACCT
>NZ_JABXWI010000032.1 GCF_014930365.1 Streptomyces caniscabiei
GGTCCCCTATCGCTGCGCGATAGGCAAGCGAACACCCGCGCTGCGCGCGGGTGTTGCGTTCCCGCTCCGCGGGAACGCCGACGGGATGCTGCGCATCCCGCTCACCTCCGTTGCTGCGCAACGGAGGTGACGCTCCGTCCGCTGCGCTCCCGGAGCCTACGGTCGCTCCCGGAACCTACCGTCACGCAAGCGGCCTCCGCTGCGCTCCAGCCGCCCGAACACTCTCCGGCCAAAAGGCCCGCCCGCTGCGCAAAGCGGCCCGGGCAACGGGAGGAGTCTGAGGGGCGGGACACAACCCTGGAGTGCGAGGGGAGGTGACGGAGGGTCAAGTGCGAATGAATCGCCGAGGCGCACCTGCCCCCATCGGGTGGTCGGCAGCGACTTCACATGCATCACTTTGCAGTAATAGATAGAGTCTGGAACCGATAGGGCGTACCACTGCCACCGGAAAAAGCTGTTCAGATTTTGCTTTTGATTTCACCGAAAGCCAACACGGATAGAGGATGAAAAATTCACCTTCGCTGCACTGGCCTTAACCACAGAACGGAACCTCAGAAATGAGTAACTCGAAATTCGGCGTGCGGAGGTACCGGAGCCGTACGGCCCCCAGGGCCGGGCGGCGGAACCCATTGCAGGCCTACGCCACGCCTTTGCTGCTGCTTGTTCGTCACGGCCGGCACCACCCGAGACTCAGAGCCGCTGATGCCGCCTACGGTCTACGCGGGCCCACGGGCCCGCACGCGAAGCCGCCTCAGCCACAACGGGTCCGGCCAGCGCCTGCGGGAAGACCTCAGCCACCTAATACTTACCCAGATCAAGAACCCGCAGGTCAGCGACGCGCACATCCGGCGATCTGTCCCCTCAGGAGGTACACAACGCCCTCGATATGTACCTCTTGAGGAGTCACATCGACGGCTAAATGTCAGCCAGGCCGACAGTTCCGGGCCCAAAACGTCAGCCACGCCGACATTCGCAACGGCGTCCCGTTGAGCGGTCCGCAGGAGCACCCAGGGGGAGATCTGTCCCCCTGAGGGGACACAACACGCCGGAACGTCAGCCAGACCGACATATCTGTCGGTCTGGCTGACATACTTCCCCCGTCGAAGATCAGCGAAGTGGAGAGCAGCCTCGTGTCATCCGAGCCACAGCGCCGCCGTCCCGCACCGAAGCGCGCGCCGCGCCGACCGCCGGAGCTGCCCCTTGTTGATGACGAGATCCAGGCATGGTCCAAGCCGGTCCGGTCGGTAGGGGACGACCTGGACTCCGTCGCCAACCGCTACCCCGACCGGCATCTGTCGCTGAGCAGCAAGCGCAAGCCGATGGAGTTCTACGACACTCCAGAGCGGCCCAAGGCGTTCTCCATGGACTCGCTGGAGTTCTTCTTCCTGATCGCGCAGTACTTCCGTGAGGCACTGCCGCTGCGGTTGATCCTGCTGATGATCGCCTGCCAGAAGGCCGGCGGGCAGATCCGCCTGACCCAGGACGAGATGTCGACGGTCCTGGACGTGCAGCGAGCGAAGCTCAACGAGGCCCTCGCGGAAGTCATGTCGCACGGCATCGTCTTCAAGGTGCGCCGGGGCGTCTACCAGTTCAACCCGCCCTACTCGTACCGTGTAGCTGAGTTCATCCCGGGCACCGAGCTGGTCGAAGCCGAGTATGTCCAGGTCGACCAGGACAAGACGATCGCAAAGATCCGCAAGGATGAGAGCCTGCCGCAGCTCGTGCGGTTCCCGTCGCTGGAGCACATGCGCGAGGCGATCGAGGAACTGCGCAAGCAGCGGGCCGAAGAACGCGCTGTACGCCGGTTGACCCGTGCCCAGCGCCAGGAGGAGGGAACAGCCCAGTGAGCACCCTGAAGTGGGCAGCGACGAACGCCGACAGCCTTCTCGCCGACCTGGACCTGCCGCCCGCCGCCTACCGCGCGCTGCTGAAGCTCCGGGCACGCAGCGAGCCCGGAGGCCGTATCGCGATGGACCAGGCCACCCTCGGTGAACTGCTCGGGCTCAGCCGCCCCAGCGTGAACGCCGCGCTGCGGGAGCTGGAGCTGGCCAGGCTCGTCAAGAAGGTCCGCAACGGCGTCTACCAGATCAACCCGATGCTGGCCGGCTACACCTCCCCCGAGGACGCCCTGGCCGCCGTCCAGGCGATGCCCAAGGCCGACCGCCTGGACAGCAAGAGCTACGTGGCGAACTACCACAAGGCCGTCGCCGACTACCAGGACCAGCTTGCCGAGCAGCGCAAGAAGCGAGCAGCTGCCGCGGCCGCGAAGAAGGCCGCGGCAGCCAAGAGGCGCGGATCGCTGCATGCCGTCGGCTGACCCAGCCGCCCGCCCGGTCGGGTGACGCGACATCGCGGCGCTGCACCTGCGGGTGCAGCGCCGTTCGTGTGCTTGGTGGCGACGTCGACACCAGAGATCCCCGTCAGCGTGTACAGCGCTCCGGAACTCAACAGTTCCGGAGCGCTGTCAGGTACTCGAGGAACGTACGCGACGATCGTGATCGACCCCAGGGCGCTCACGTAGTAGATCACCCGCACGCCGTCGATCTCGGCGACGTAGTCGCGCAGCAGGGTGTCGGGCACCTCAGTGCCGAGCAAGGGCGGCATCCGGGTACTCCGCCATGCTCCACACCCGGCCGACGTGGCCACGAGGGTGCCGACGTCGATTACTTCGCCGAACCAGCCGTCGAATAGCAGAGCCGGTCCGTCGAGCTGCCCAGCCTGAAGGAGCAACTCGGCAAAGCGGTCGGCCTAGAGCAACTCGGGGTGCCGGTAAGAACGCTGTCACCTGTCGCAAACGAGGTGTGTCACGTGCGGCGGGGTCGCGTTCAGCGACGTGTCGGGCGACTGAGTCGACGCCGGGGCGGACGTACCGCTGCAGGGAGCGGACGGAGGCGTGGCGGGAGCGGGCCAGCAGCATCGGCGTGGACGTGCCGTCCTCGGCGTCGTGCGGGAGGGCAACTGGTCAAGGAAGCCGACACTGGCCGGCTGATGCTGTCAGGTGCCTGATCAGCCGGGCAGCCGCCTCAAGGCCACGTCCCTACTTCGAAATCTGTCGTCACGGCAGAGGCCGTGAGCAGGTCACTTATGATCATTGCGGACGGAACGCTCACTCGCAGTGAGTGATGATCCCATCGGCTTGGGGCCTGCCATGATCAAAGAGTTGCTTCAGGAACTCATGTCGACCGCGTTCGGTGGCTGCAATCCGAACGACGGATGCACTGATGCCGAAGTCACGGCTGTCGGGGATCGCTTGGGGATCAGTCTGCCGGACGCATTGCGTGACTTTTACGCTGCCGCAGGCCGGCACCCTGGGCTGATGGGCATGAGCGGCCACGAGCACAGCCTCCGGGTGACGGCTCCCGAGCACCTGGGTGTCGAGGACGGGCATCTGGTCTTCTGCGGGGAGAACCGATGGCCCGCCCAGTGGAGCGTGCGCCCGGATGATGCCGGCTGGCCCGACCCCAGGGTCTATGGCCGAAGCGAGCCGGGCGGGAAGTGGTACAGCGAATCCCGGAGACTGTCGTCCTTCCTGATCAATGTCGCCGGCAGGCAGGCCGTGAGGTCGCTGCCGCACCAGGCCACCTGCCGGATCCGTGAGCAGCAACTGGGGGTCGTCGAGTCACTGCTCAGCTACGTTGGGTCTCGCGAGATGCAAAAGGGCGGTGACTGGCTGAGCTTCGTCGACCCATCGCGACGCATTCTGGCCAGTTACTCCTACAACACCGACTCTTTGCGCGTCGCGGCCGTGGACCACACCGCACTCGAATCCCTGCACGAGCGTTCAGGTCTGCCACTCGAAGCGGCATGAAGCCGGGAATCGGCTACACGCACTCAAGGCAGACGGCAGACGCGCCGGATGCCGTTCAGGAGTCCGAATGACGCCATGCTGCGCGGGCGGGATCCCAGTCGCCGGCGACGGTGCTGTCCAGGAGCGGGTCGAGGAACGTCTGCGCTGCCTGCACAGCTTCGGGAAGGGTCCGACAGCCCTTCAGGCCGAGCACCAGGGCGGCGGCGCTCGGGTACTTGTCGTGCCAGTCGGGGCCCGGCACTTCGAAGGAGCGGGGCAGAGTGACATCAATGCCGCCCTGGCGACGTTGTTCCGCTTCCTGATGAATGGCCTGGCAGGCGGCCGCGCCGTTGATCTTCTCCCGCTGGCTGATCAGCAGGAGGTCTGCCAGGTCGCGGTAGCGACTTGAGGTCCCCTGGGGGTGGCGTTCGTAGAGGGCGCAGACCTTGTCGGCGATGTGATCGATGAGTGGGTAGAGCCGGACGACGGGCCAGTCGACGGGCCAGGGCAGGTCGACGGCCGAGACCAGGGGTGTGGTTTCCGGAGCTCCGGTGAGCGTGCGCCTCACGGCGATGTCGACCTTGACGCCGTCGACGCGGGTGGGGCCGAGGAAGACCTGGAAGTGCTGGGAGCCGCCGCGGTCCGGATCGGCGGAGGTGGTGTACTTGCCCGGGGCGAAGCGCAGGAAGTCGCCCAGATCGTGGGCGGCTGCTTCCAGGACACGGGCACGCGCCTCTTCGGGAGCCAGTCCGGGCTGGGCGGCTTGCAGGTCGATGTCGCCGCTGAGGCGTGCGGCGCCGCGGTAGCGGACGAGGAGGGCCTGGCCGCCCTTGATGAGCCACCCGTCCGGGTCGAGGGTGAAGACCCGGGCTGCGAGCCGGTTGAAGTAGAAGATGCGCATCAGGTCAGAGACGTTCATGCCCGTCTCCTTGGACATCTTCTTCGCGGCAAGGTTCAGAGCGGTTCTGAATGCCGTTGGAGTCGCGTAGGTCTTGCCCATGATTGGCCCCCTGGCGTACTGGCTTGAGTCTGCAGACTCTACGCCCGAGTTGATCACCCTTCAGCTCCGTTGCGGGTCAGTCGGTGTCCTCTCCTTCGGGCGGCAGAACGCCGGCCTGCCGGAGAGAACGCACCACAGCAGGGTCGAGCTGCTTCAGCGTGCGCTGTGCCTCTTCCAGGGGCGGACTGGACTTGTTCAGCTGCCGGTCCATCTCCTGGAGTGCTTTGAGCACTGCGGATTTTCCCGTGGTTCTGGTGTGGACAAGAGCCAGCGCAAGGTCAGGGCGTTCGGCCAGGAGATGGACGGCTGCGTCGAAGCCTTCCTGACTGGCCCGGTCGACCTCCTGGCGGCGCAGGCTCTCACCGGCCTGGGTGACGAGATGGTCGATGAGGTCGCGTCCGGTAGCGGTGGCTTTGAGGCCGTACTTGCGGGCATAGGGCTGCAGATGTTCGGCGAGATCGTCCACAGTGATCAGGTCGCGGCGTTCGGCTTCGGCGATGACGCCGCCGACGTGGCCGCCGTCTGCTTTGGCCTTCAGCAGGTCGGTGATGGTGCGGGTGGCGGTGGTGACGGGAAGGCCGTCGACCACTGTGATCTCCGTTGAATCCAACGGTGCGGTGCGCAGGCGGACGAACGGCTCGTGCGTGGTGCGCCGACGGGGCACAGTGATCTCCACATCAGGGGCGGGAATGTCGCCCAGTTCGTGGAGCTGGCACGCCGAGGCATGAGAGATGACGCCGGAATCGGGGTGACCGGGAGGGCGGTTCCAGGCGAACTCTCCCGGCTGCAGACGCAGCCAGGCTGCCTTGATGTCCAGGTGCCGGGGCATGCCGCTGGTGGACAGGAAGTACACGCCCCGGCTGACGTTCTCCAGCAGGCCGACCTCGGTCAGGCGCAGCAGCTGGACCGCGTTCAAGCCGAGCTCTTTGGCCTGCGCAGTGGTGACCAGGCCCCACTGGTCGGCTGCGGCAGACGAGAGCACGGCAAGCTGTTCAGCACGGTTCATACAGAGATGATTACATAGTTTGGCAGAGATAGTTACACCTGAGCGTAACCATCTCTGCGTCGATCACGGGAAAGGCGTAATTAACTCTGCTTCTTACCACCGAAGGAGGTGAGAAGGCGGCGGAGCCTGCGGCGGTATGGGTCACGGAGCCAAATGGTTCGCGGATCAACCGTGTGGTTCGTAGCCTGATCTCCGTGATCACCCTTGGGCTTTCCGACAGGGCGGGGCGACGTGTCGTCCTGCATGAGGTGAATGACGAGAACTGGCGTGCTGTCGCGGACGTCGCTCCGCTGGACGACCAGCGCCGATACGTGCCCGCGTTGGCGGCTCGCTACCTGCTTCTGTCACTGCGCGAAGGCATCTGGCACTCGATGGCGGTCTGCGCCGACGACACCGTGGTGGGGCACATCATGTGGGGTCGTGACGAAGACGGCTCCTACTGGCTCGGGGGCATGGTGATCGATGGCCTCGAGCAGGGCCAGGGGGTCGGGCGGGCGGCGGTGCGAACCCTCATGAAGTGGCTGGCCCAACGTGAGGGCTGCCAGGAGCTTCGTCTGTCCTATCACCCGGACAACGCCGTGGCCGCGAGCCTGTACGCCTCCGTGGGCTTCCAGCCGACGGCCGAGTCTTCCGGTGACGAGGTCGTTGCCAGTCTGTCCTTGCTCGACCATCCGAAAGCCCCGGTCGGTTCGCAGGCCTGAGGGGCGAAGGGCTTCGTTCCGCCGCGTGGATCTCTGCGCACACCGCGCTGGGCCCACCCCACCAGAACTCATGTACGTGAGGTCAATGAGCACCGCTCCCGGGAGCGGTGCTCATTGACCTCACGTACATGAGTTCTGATCCTTGGAACCGTTCAGGTCGCGCGGTGCAGAGGGACGACGACGTCCTCGCCCGTGCTCTTCTCGCTGAGCCGGTAGTAGCTGATGTGCGCGAGGCGTTCGGATTCCTCGAGCCATCCGGCCTCCACGACCTGTCGACGGGTGCGGGAGAAGACGGTCGGGGACATACCGACGAGCTTGGCGAGGTTGGCGCCGGTGTCGATGACGGCGCCGCCGCGGTCGGTGGGGTGCACCGCGTAGAGCATGACGACCAGGCGCTGGTTCGCGGTCATGCCGGCGGTGCGGTGGAGGACGTCCAGGAGCTTTCGCTTGTCGTCGTTGTTCATGAACACCACCCGACAAGCCGCAGCCGCCCGACCACCAGCGGCTCCCTCGGCGCATCGGAGGCCCCCAAGGGCCGAGGATGTGGCGAACCCTGGGCGCGGAGAGCGGAATCTCGTCCGCTGAGCCGGGGTCAGGAGGCGCGGCTCCTCGCCCCTCGCCCTCAGCTGTCCGCCGATCCGGCGGGCCCTGCGGGTGCGTGCGTCGAGCGCACCCGCTTCGCCTGCGGCGGGTCAGTTCCAGGAGGCGCCGGCGGGTTCTTCGATGGTGGTGTTGATGCGGTTGAAGAAGTTGGTCAGGCTGATCATCAGGATGATCGCGGAGAGCTGCTCCTCGTTGAAGTGGTCCGCCGCCTGGTCCCAGATCTCGTCGGGGACCGCCTTTCCGGGGCGGTCGGCGATGCGTGTGGCGGTCTCGGTGAGTGCCAGTGCGGCGCGCTCCTCCTCGGTGAAGAAGGGGGCCTCGCGCCAGGCCGCGACGGAGTGCAGGCGCTCGTCGGTCTCGCCGTGCTTCTTCGCGCCTTCCACACCCGCGTACACGCAGGCGCTGCACCCGTTGATCTGGCTCGCGCGCAGGTGGACCAGTTCCAGCAGCGTGGGCGAGACGCCGCCCTGGTACATGGCCTTGTAGATGCTCTGGATGCCCTTCATGGCGTCCGGCAGTACCACCGCGGGGTTCTTCATGCGAGCGTTCATCTCAGTCTCCTGTGCATCGGTTAGCGTCCCTCACCAGTACGACGGACGCCGACACGAGGGTGTGACAGTGCGGGAAGAGAAAGTTCTGGCCGAGCGGTTCGAGGCGGAGCGGGTTCGGCTCCGGTCGGTGGCCTACCGGATGCTGGGGACGATCGCCGAGGCGGAGGACGCTGTCCAGGAGGCGTGGTTCAAGCTCAGCCGCAGTGACGTGAGTGAGGTGAAGAACCTCGGCGCGTGGCTGACGACCGTGGTGGGGCGGGTCTGTCTGGACATACTGCGCTCGCGTGCGTCGCGGCGGGAGGATCCGCTGCCCGAGCAGGACGGGCGGGTGCGGTTGCCCGATCCGGTGGTCAGCGGGCTCGGGGTGGTCAATCCGGAGCAGGAGATCATGGTCGCGGACTCGGTCGGGATCGCGCTGATGGTCGTACTGGAGACGTTGTCGCCCGCGGAGCGGCTGGCGTTCGTGCTGCATGACATGTTCGACGTGCCTTTCGAGGACATCGCGTCCGTGCTGGGGCGGACGTCGGCCTCGACCCGGCAGCTCGCCAGCCGGGCCCGGCGCCGGGTGCAGGGGGCCGCTCCGGCCTCCGACACGGACACGGCGCGCAGGCGTGAGGTGGTGGACGCGTTCCTGAGCGCGTCGCGTGGGGGTGACTTCGAGGCGCTGCTGGCGATTCTCGATCCGGATGTGGTGGCCTGCTCGGACGGGGGTGTGCAGGTGGCGAGTGTGTTGCGGCGTGGAGCCGCCGATGTCGCCTCGCAGGCGGTCGAGTTCGCCCGGTTCGCTCAGGACGCTCATGTGGTGTTGGTCAACGGGTCGCCGGGGGTGGTGTCGTTCGCCGATGGGCGGGCGATCTCGGTGCTGTCGTTCACGATCCGGGGCGGGCGGGTCGTGGCGTTGGACGTGCTCACCGATCCGGGGCGGCTGGAGGCGTTGGGGCTGATTCCCTGAGGGTTCGCTCAAGGGTGGGTCGAGGAACGCTTTTGCGCTGGTGGAGGGGTGGTCCGGGTGGACCGTGGGGGTGCGGGAGGTAGGGCATTGTGGTTCTCGGTCTCCTGCGGACGCAGGCCGGAGGGGCGACGTCGGGCGCGTGTCGGGGGGTTCCTTGTCGCGTGCTCTGCCGGTGCCGCCCTCACTCGTCGTGGTCCGGCTCGTCAGTGCGAGAGCAGTAGGCACCCTGTGGATTTTGGAGGAATCATGACCGCCCGTATCCCGAACCCCGCCTTTGCCGCCGGCCCGGACGTCCTGCCGGCGCTGATGGGGGTGGCGGGGGCCGTGAACAAGACCGGGCTGCCGGAGACGACGCTCAACCTCGTCTACCTGCGGGCCAGCCAGATCAACGGCTCCAGCTGGAACGTGAACAAGCACGCCTTCGATCTGAAGGCGGCCGGAGAGAGCGACGAGCGTGTGAACGCCGTGGTGGCCTGGCGCGACACGCCGTTCTTCACGGACGCCGAGCGTGCGGCGCTGGCGCTCGCCGAGGAGGCGACCCGTCTGGCCGGTCCCGACCCGGTGTCGGACGACGTGTGGGCCGAGGCCGCCAAGCACTACAACGAGCAGGAGCTCGCCGGTCTGCTGCTGGCGATCGGTTTCAACAACCTGTGGCACCGGTTGATGCCGACCACCCGTCAGCCCGCGCAGTCGCTGGCCGGCTGAGCGTCGTAGCGTCGGTCGAGTTCAAGTTCGAGTTCGTGTCCGGCCGTTCCTCTTTTCCGGCGGCGTCGTCGGGCTGAACCGGGCCCGGATCGCGCGCGGTTGGCCGCGCTTCACGGCATGACGAGGCCCCGCCGCTCCTGGGTGGGGCGGCGGGGCCGGGGGTGGGTGGTGGGGTTCAGTGCTTGCTGTCGGTGGCGAGGACGGCGCCCGCCGGTGCTGCCGGTGCGACGGCCTCGGTGGGCTGCTGGGTGGGCTCCTTGGTGGTGGAGCTCGTCGGCTTCTGACCGCGCGGCATCAGGAAGGTGACGACGAGCAGGGCGACGAAGCCGAGGACGGCGGCCGACAGGAAGGCGTGGTGGTTGGCGGTCTCGTATGCCTTGGTGATCAGGCCCGGGTCGCCGTCGGCCGAGGCCAGCCTGGCGCCCATGCCGTTGTAGGCGATGGTGGCGATGATGGCGAGGCCGAGGGCGCCGCCGGCCTCCTGGCTGGTGTTGATCATGCCGGCGCCGACGCCCGCCTCCTCGCCGGAGACTCCGACGAACGCGGCGATCTGCAGGGTCACGAAGACCATGCCGCAGCCGAGGCCCAGCAGGATGAACGGGGCCAGCAGGTCCACCGCGTAGTGGCCGTCGGCCGGAGCGCGGACGAGCAGCAGGAGGCCGGCGACCGTCAGGGTCAGGCCCAGCATCACCACGGCGCGTGCGGCGACCTTGTTGACCAGGCCGGACGCGACGCCGGCGCCGACGGCGACGGACACGGCCAGGGGCACGTAGGCGAAGCCGGCCTTCAGCGGGGAGTAGCCGAAGACGTCCTGCATGAAGAGGCTGGCGAAGAAGAACAGGGCGCTGAAGGTGCCGAAGACCAGCACCGCGGACAGGTTGGCGGTGCGCATGGTCTTCAGGCGGAAGAACCGCAGCGGCATCATCGGCGACTTGACCTTGGTCTCGATGACGAGGAAGGCGGCGAGCAGCGCGGCGACACCGACGAGCGAGCCGATGGTGCGGAAGCTGTCCCAGCCGACGGTGGTGGCCTCGCCGAGCGTGAAGATCAGCAGCAGCAGGCCGCCGGTGAGGGTGGCGGCGCCGAAGGTGTCGAACTGGCCGCGGTTGTCGGCCTTGCTCTCGGGGATGAGCCGCGGGGCGAGCAGGGCGGCGCCCAGGCCGATCGGCACGTTGATCCAGAAGATCCACCGCCAGCTGGCCGCGTCGGCGAGCACACCGCCGAGGATGACGCCGAGGATGGAGGCGATTCCGGAGAGAGACCCCCACAGGCCGAGGGCCTTGTTGCGCTCGGGGCCCTCGGTGAACGTGTTGGTCAGGATCGCCAGCGCGGCCGGGGTGATCATGGCGGCGCCCAGGCCCTGGACGGCGCGGGAGATGATCAGCACGTCGCCGCTCTCGGCGAGGCCTGAGGTCAGGGATGCCAGGGCGAAGATCGTGAAGCCGATCTGGATCATCCGGCGGCGGCCGAAGGTGTCGGCAAGGCGTCCGCCGAGCAGGAGGAAGCCGCCGAGAACCGTCGCGTACGCCGTGACGATGTAGTTGAGACTGACGTCGGACATGTCGAGCCCGCTCTGGATCGACGGCAGAGCGAGGTTCACGATCGACACGTCGGTGAAGACCATGAACTGGCCCATGCACACGAAGGCCAGGATCGCCCCGGGGTTGAATCCCGCCCCGAGGCCTGACCGGCTCGTGGTTGAGTCGGGGGCAGCCATTGTGAACTCCTCAACTGTGCAGGATCGGGTCGTCAAAAGCGGTCCTGGACGAAGGAGCCGCCGGGTTTGCCGTAACTCCCGTTGTCGGTGACAAGGTCACGAACGTGGCGTGGAGCCCTGCGGTCCGAAGACGGGTCTCGGAAAGTACACAGGCCCCCGGCACAGAACGGCTCGAGAGAGACTTGAGCCCGCCGTCCTCCCGGACGGTCGGCCCGGCGCATGTGCGCACGGGCTTCGGCGGGTCTGCCGGTCAGGGGACCGACGTGAGCCTGGTGTGCGGGGCTTGAGCTCCGCTCAAGAAGGCGTCCAGCAGGGCGTGATCGGTTGTCGGCAGTCGTGTTATGCCCGACCGCCCCCGGCAAAGGACGCCCGCCATGACGACCAGACCCCCCGCCCGGCCGGACACCGTCTCCGTGTTCCGGTCGTCCGGTGCGCAGCCGGCCGGGACCGGTACCCGACCGGCCGGGACCCCTCCGCGGGCGGCCGGGCCCGATCCTCGGGCGGCCGAGCCCGATCCGCTGCGCTGGTGGGCGCTGACGGTGATCGCCCTGGCCCAGTTGACCGTCCTGCTGGACGGCACGATCGTGAACATCGCGCTGCCCTCGGCGCAGGCCGATCTGGGCATGGGGGACGGCAGTCGGCAATGGGTGATCACCGCCTACTCGCTGTCGCTGGGCGGGCTGTTGCTGCTCGGCGGGCGTGTCGTGGACCTGGTGGGACGCAAGCGGGCGTTCGTCGTGGGACTGCTGGGCTTCAGCGTCGCCTCCGCCGTGGGGGGTGCCGCGACGACACCGGTGATGCTGTTCGCGGCGCGGGCCGGGCAGGGGGCGTTCGCCGCGCTGCTGATGCCGACCGCCCTGTCGCTGGTGGTGACGATGTTCACCGATCCCAGGGAGAGGGGCCGGGCGTTCGGGGTGTTCGGGACGATCTCCGGGGTCGGGTCGGCCGCCGGGCTGATCCTCGGTGGACTGCTCACCGAGTACCTGGGCTGGCGGTGGTGCATGTACGTCAATGTGCCGATCGCCCTGGTGGCGATCGGCGGCGGGCTACGGGTGCTGCGCGAGGACGAGCGGAGCGCGGGCGGGGCGCGGCTGGACGTGGTGGGGGCGCTGTGGGGCTGCGGCGGGGTGGCTGCGGCCGTGTACGGCTTCAGCACGGCCGAGGCGCGGGGCTGGGCGGACGCGGTGGTACTGGGGGCGCTGGCCGCGTCCGCGGTCCTGCTCGTGGTGTTCGCCGTGCGTCAGGGGCGGGTGCGTGATCCGCTGCTGCCGCTGCGCGTCGTGCGCGAGCGGATGCGGGCAGGTGCGCTCGGGATCGCTGCGCTGGGGCAGATCGGCACCTTCGCGGTGCTGCTGTTCGTGACGTACTACCTGCAGGTGGTCCTCGGGTATTCGGCGGTCGCCGCGGGGGTCGCGTTCCTGCCGCTGACGGTGGGGATGACCTGCGGAGTGACGCTCGCGGCGCGACTGGCTCCACGGCTGTCGGCGGGGCCTGCCCTGGTCATGCCGGCGTTGCTGGTGGCCGCGGCCGGGGCGCTGCTGCTGACGCGGGTGGGAACGGACTCCTCGTACGCGACGCTGGTGCTGCCCGCGCTGGTGCTGTGCGGGTTGGGGCTGGGCGGTGCGGCGATGACGGCGATGACGGTGGCGACGGCGGGGGTCGCGCCCGCGGACTCGGGGGCGGCGTCAGCGGTGTTCACCACCGCGCAGCAGGTCGGCGGGTCGGTGGGTACGGCTGTGCTGAACACGGTGGCGGCGTCCGTGGCGGCCGACCGGCTCGCGGGGGCGGCGTCCGAGGGCGCGCGGGCCGAGGCCGTCGTGCACGGGTTCACCGTCGCGCTGTGGGCGGTGGTGGGGCTGCTGGTCGCGGGTGCGGCGGCGGCGCTGTTCCTGACGACGCGACGAGGGGCCGGCGTGGCGCGGGGGCGGGCGGGGGCACGGTGAGGTGCCGAGGCCCTCGGTGGGGGTGTGCGGCGGTGCGCGAGTGAGGGTCCAGGGGTGTGCGGTGGGCTGCCTTGTGGAGCGGACCGCGGGGCGTTCGGCGTGGTCATCGGTGGTGGTGGCTTCGCCCGGTGACGGGGCGTGGGTGCGGGCCGTCCGCGTGGGCCTCAGCAACGGACAGACGTCGACTCAGTGAAGGATGTGCATTGTTCATGAGCGGACCGGTGGTGGCCGTCACGGCCGATACGAGCGTGCTCAGCTGGACCATCTGGAAGGACGTGCCCAGCGCCGTCCTGCCGCT
This sequence comes from Streptomyces caniscabiei, assembly GCF_014930365.1. Taxonomy (GTDB): domain Bacteria; phylum Actinomycetota; class Actinomycetes; order Streptomycetales; family Streptomycetaceae; genus Streptomyces; species Streptomyces caniscabiei. Next base: position 13,264 of record NZ_JABXWI010000032.1, read on the forward strand.
GGCCTATCTGGAGAAGGTGACCGGTGCGGGCGGCTCGCCGTTGCTGGTGCCGCCGTTGCCCGACGCGGTCGAGGACGTGATGGGCCGTGTCGACGCGCTGCTGATGAGCGGGGGGCAGGACATCGATCCCGCCCGTTACGGCGCCGTGCCCGGGCCGTACGCCCTGCCGTCGGACCCGGTGCGTGACGAGGCGGAGCTGCGGGCTCTCGCGGTGGCCGAGCGGCGTGGTATCCCGGTGCTCGCGATCTGCCGGGGCCTGCAGTTGGTCTCGATCTCCCGCGGTGGCACCCTGCACGAGCATCATCCGGAGCACTCGCCGAAGGTGCCCGGTCACTACGACCGGCGCGCCGTTCGTCTCGCGCCCGACTCGCTGGCCGGGTCGGTGATGGGCGCGTCGGCGAGCGTGTACTGCCATCACCACCAGTCCGTCGACGTGTTGGGCGCGGGGCTGGTGGCCACCGGCTGGGCCGAGGACGGGCTCGTCGAGGTCGTCGAGGATCCCTCGGCCCGGTTCATGGTGGGCCTGCAGGCGCACGCCGAACTGGGCGAGGACACAAGGCCGTTGTTCAGGGCGTTCGTCGACGCCGCCCGCTGACCCGGCCCCGCGCGGGGCCGCACCCGCACTGGGTCACACCCGCGCGGCCAGGTCCGCCTCCACGTCGTAGGACTGCGCCAGGGCGACGTCCCGGACCAGTTGCTGGATGCCCGCGCGGGGCGCGTCCGGGGCGTTCCGCGGGGCGGACAGGCGCTCGGAGCCGCCGCCGAGGGAGCCTTCGCGTACGCGGCTGGTGTGCGCGAGGCGCAGGTTCTCGTAGCGGGTCAGGGCGGCGGTGAGCGCGTGCGCGCCGTCACCGCGTCCCGCGAGGCAGGCCGCCAGGGCCACGGCGTCCTCGACGGCCTGGCTGGCGCCCTGGCCGTGGTGGGGCAGCATCGGGTGGGCGGCGTCGCCCAGCAGGGTGGTGCGGGCGGTGCTCCAGCGTGGCAGGGGAGCACGGTCGTACAGGCGCCAGTGCCCGGCTTCGGTGGCGGCCTCGACGAGGGTGCGTGCGGCGGGTTCGGCGCCCGCGAACGCGGCCCGCAGCGCGGCCAGGTCGGCGGGGCGGCTCCAGGAGTCGCCGGAGGCTGCCGTGCCGTCGGAGGCCTCCGTGTCGTCGACGACGGCGACGAACGCCCATGCCCGGGTGCCGCGCACGGGGTGCGCCAGGAGTCGTCCGGCCGGACCCGCCCAGGTCAGCAGGGTGTTCGTGGGCAGGCCCGGGACGTCGCTCGCGGGGACGACGGCGCGGATCGCGGCGCTGCCGGAGAACACCGGCCGCTCGGCGCCGACGAGTGAGCGGCGCAGCACGGAGTGCACGCCGTCCGCGCCGACCACGACGTCCGCGCGGCGGGTGGTGCCGTCGGTGAAGTCGATCGTCACGCCGTCGGTGTCCTCGGTCATCGCGACGGCGCGCTTGTCCAGGTGGATGTGCGCGGCGGGCACCTGGGCGGCGAGCAGGGCGTGCAGGTCGGCCCGGTGCAGGGTGTAGTGGGGGCCGTCGAACCGGTCGGCCCAGGCCTTGCCCATCGGCTGGCGCATGAGGACGGCACCGGTGGCGAAGGCCCGTACCTCCATCGCCTCGGGCTGTACGGCCACCGCGTGCAGCTGTGCGCCGAGGCCGAGGCGGGCGAGCAGGCGGCTGCCGTTGGGGGCGAGGTGGATGCCGGCGCCGATCTCGCCCAGCGCGGGCGCCTGTTCGTAGACGTCGACGTCGATGCCCACTCGGCGCAGGGCGATCGCGGTGGTCAGTCCGCCGATGCCTGCTCCGACGACGGCGACGTGCGGCTGTTGCTGGCTCATGTGGTGCCTTTCGGCTCGCGCGTCCTGGTGCCCCGCGCGGTGTGCGCGCCGCCGGTGTCCGGGTCTTCGCCGGTCCGGTACGGCAGGCGGGAGGTGGCGGCAGGGGGCGCGTGTGCGCCGCGTCCAGGTCCCTGCCGCCGCCTCCCGCGTGGCGCCCGGGGGCGCCTTCGACCCTAGGGCCGCCCCGCTGCCCGGGGCGGCCCGGTGGACCGGTCCTCAAGCGGTCCCGAACCACCGCCTGAGCGCCTGTGTGAGGTCCGCGTCGTCGGGCGCGGCCCAGGCGATGTGCCCGTCGGGGCGCACCAGCAGGGCGTGCGGGGTGTCGGGGTGGCGGGTGTCGTCGTCGAAGTCGCCGGTGACGACGTCGACCCGGCTCGCCCAGGGTGCGGCGGCGGTGCGCAGGGTTTCGGCGTCGGGGGCGGCGGAGGTGATGATCAGGACGCCGCGGGCGGTGTGCAGCAGGTCGGCCACGCGGGCGGGGTTGCCGTCGGCGAGCTTGAGCGGCAGGTCGGGGCGGAGTCTGAGGCCGAGGCGGGGGTGGGAGCCGGCGCCCATGTCGTAGCGGACGTCGAGGCCGCTGACCTGGCCGGCCAGGTGGCGGGCGACGTCGGGGTCGGCGACGAGTTCCTGCATGACGGCGCGCAGCGGTTGCATCTCCTCGCCGCTGAGGTAGAGCTTGGTCTGGGCGCGGGTGTTGCGCATCAGCAGTTGACCGACGGGGTGCCGTTCGGTGTGGAAGGTGTCCAGCAGTCCTTCGGGGGCCCAGCCGTTGATGGCGGCGGCGAGTTTCCAGCCGAGGTTGGCGGCGTCCTGCACGCCCACGCTCATGCCCTGGGCGCCGGCGGGCATGTGGATGTGGGTGGCGTCGCCGGCGAGGAAGACACGGCCCTTGCGGTACTGGGCGGCCTGCCGGGTGGTGTCGGTGAAGGAGCTGATCCAGCGCACCTCGGCGTCGTGGATGCTCTCCCCGGTCATGTCCTGCCAGGCGTCGGCGATCACGGAGAACGTCAGGCCGCTCTTGTCCTCCGGCGGGCGCAGGGACTCGTTGTGGATGACGATGCGGGTGACGCCGTTCTGGAGGTTGAAGGACATCACCATGCCGCCGGGGACGCGTTCGCCGATGGGCCGGTGGGGGATGTCGGTGTTCACCAGGTCGGCCATGTACATCCCGCGGGTGGCCTCCCAGCCGGGGAAGTCGATGCCGGCCATCCGGCGTACCAGGCTGCGGGCGCCGTCGCAGCCCACGAGGTACCGGGCGGCGAGTTCGCCGGGGCCGTCGGGGCCGCGGTAGTCGACGACGACGCCGTCGGCGGTCTCGCGGTAGCCGAGGACCTCGTGCGAGCGGCGGATGTCGACGCCGAGTTCGTCGAGCCATGCGCACAGGATTTCTTCAGTGCGGTACTGCGGGATGCCGCGCACGCTGAAGTGGTTGTCCTGCAGTTGGGAGAAATCGATGCGCACGCCGCCGAAGTGGCCCTGTGCCCATTCGACCTCGCCGAAGCGGGCGAGCAGGCCGCGCTGGTCGAAGACTTCGGCGGCGCGGCGGGTGAAGCCCACGCCGCGGGATTCGCCGCTCGGGGCGGGCAGTCTCTCCAGCACCGTGACGTCGACGCCGCCCAGGCGCAGTTCACCGGCGAGCATCAGCCCGACCGGCCCGGCGCCGACGATGATTGCGCCCTTTGGCATGTTGTACTCCTCACACAACTGGCCGCCGCGGGCGGGCGGTTGCCAGGTCGGCTGTGGTCAGTCAGGTCAGCATCGGGTCAGCGGAAGAAGTCCAGCAGGTAGTGGGTGACGAGCTCGGGTTCCTCTTCGGGGAAGTAGTGCACCGACTGCTTGACCCGTTCGACGCGGACGTCGTCGGCGAGGGTGGGCAGCGTGGTGCGGAAGTGGTCGTGGGAGAAGCGGGAGCCGATGCCCAGCAGGGGTGCGGTCACCTTCGGGTACGTCTTCAGGTCCTCGATGTCCTGGTGGTAGGCCTGGTACCAGCCGCAGGCGGCGCGGATGCCGTCGGGGCTGTCGTAGGCGGCGGCGTAGATGTCGCGGTCGCGGTCGCCGATCAGGGACTGGTCGGCGAGGGCGTGGCTGAACAGCCAGTCGATGACCTGGCGCATGTGGCCGGCGTAGAGCACCTCGGGCAGGTTCTGGACCTGGTTGAACGCCCACCACCAGCGGGTGATGCCGGTGCCGGGGCGGGCGATGAGCCGCAGGTCGTAGTAGCTGTCGTCGGGGTGTCCGGTGTCCAGGAGGGCGACCTTGCGGGTGGCTTCGGGGTGGTTGGCGGCGAAGGCGAAGGCGACCATGCCGCCCATGTCGTGGCCGGCGATGTGGACGTCGTCGTGGCCGAGGTGGCGGATCAGCGCGTGGATGTCGGCGGCCATCGTCTTCTTGTCGTATCCGCCCGCGGGCCGGTCGGATCCGCCCATGCCGCGCAGGTCGGCCGCGATGACGGTGAAGTGCCGCGCCAGGTCGGGCAGTACCTTGTGCCAGGCCCACCAGGTCTGCGGGTAGCCGGGCAGCAGCACCAGTGGTTCGCCGGTGCCGCCGGTGACGTAGTGCAGGCGGGTGCCGCCCGCGTCGGCGTGGTGGCTGGTGAAGTCGCCGGGCAGTTCGCGCGCGAGTGCGTCGTCGGTCGGGGCGGTGCGGCCGGCTTGCGCTGTCATGTCGCTCTCTTCCGTGCTGCGGCGTGCGGCGGGCGGTCCGTCAGGCGGCGAAGGCGGCCGCGTTCTGCTTCGCCCACTCGCTGAAGGGGCGGGCGGGGTGCCCGGTGAGGGTCTCGACGTCCCGGCTGAGGGGGACGGGCCCGGTGGAGGCCGCCCACAGCTCGATCAGGGCGTCCGCGATGTCGTCCGGCATGGAGTCCGGTTTGTGGGCGCGCCACACGGCGGGCGGGATCGGCTGGACGGGGATGTCCCGGCCGGCGGCCTCGGCGATGACGGCGACCTCCTCGCGGAAGCTCAGTGAGGCGGGGCCGGTGAGGTGGTAGGAGCGGCCGTGCACCTCGGGGCGGGTGAGGGCGGCGTAGGCGCACTCGGCGATGTCCCGCTCGTCGATGGGGTCGGCGTAGCTGTCGGGGAAGGGCAGGGTGACGGTGCCGCGGGCGCGGAGCACGTACGCCCAGGAGGCGGCGTTGGAGGCCAGCGCTCCGCAGTTGAGGGTGGTGACGGTCAGCGGGGAGGCGGCCAGCGCACGTTCGACCGCCAGGTGCGGGGCGGCGATCGGGTTGGTGTCGGCGTCGGCGCGCAGCACGGCGTCGGCGGACATCACCACGACGTGCTCGACGCCCGCGGCGACGGCGTCGGCGGTGAACTGCCGGATGTGGGTGGAGTCGCAGTACAGGAACACCGAGGTGACGCCGGAGAGGGCGGTCGCGAAGGTGGCGGGCTCGTCCAGGGCGAGTCGTACGGTGGGGACGCCGTCGGGCGGCGTCAGTTTCTCGGGGCTCGCGGAGCCGGCTCTGACGGGCACGCCGCGTTCGGCGAGGAGCCGGACGAGCAGCGATCCGACCTTGCCGCGGCTGCCGGTGACGAGGACGGTCATGACGGGTTGCCTCTCCTAGGGGGTCGCGGGGCCGTCAGGCGGTGGGGCGGCCGAACCAGCGGTTCAGTGCCTCGCGCAGGTCTGTGCCGTCGGGGTCCGTCCACACGATGTGGCCGTCGGGGCGCACCAGGACGGAGGTGAGCTGCTGCGCCGGGCCGGTGTCCTGCGGGGCCCAGGTGCCGGTGACGACGTCGACGCGGTCGGCCCAGTCGGCGGCTGTCTTCGCGGCGGTCTCGTCGTCGCCGGTGACGACGAGTACGCCGCGGGCGCCGTGGAGGAGTTCGGCGACTTTCGTCCGGCTGCCGTCGGGGCGTTCCACCACCTGGTAGGGGGCGAGACGCAGGCCCAGTTGCGGGTGGCCCGCGGGGCCGACGTCGTAGCGGATGTGCAGGCCGCTGACGCGTCCGGCCAGTTGGCGGGCGACGGGCTCCAGCCGCACCAGTTCGCGCATGACGGCGCGCAGGGGCTCGATCTCCTCGCCGCTGAGGTAGAGCAGCGACATGGCGTGTACGTCGGCCATCAGTTTCTCGCCGATGGGGTGCCGTTCGCTGTGGTAGGTGTCGAGGAGTTCGTCGCCGGCGTGGCCGCGCAGTACGGCGGCGAGTTTGAAGCCGAGGTTGACGGCGTCCTGCAGACCGACGCTGACGCCCTGGGCGCCGAGCGGGGCGTGGTCGTGGGCGGCGTCGCCGGCGAGGAGGACGCGGCCCTTGCGGTACTGCTCGGCGAGGCCGGTGGCGTTGGTCAGGGCGCACATCCAGGAGGCGTCGGCGTGGTGGATGTCCTCGCCGGTCAGCCGCTGCCAGGCGTCGGCGACCTCGGCGAAGGTCAGTTCGCCCTCGCCGTGGTGGGGGCGGACGCCGGGTTCGTGGATGACGATGCGGTCGACGCCGGGTCGGAGGGTGACGGACAGGACCATGCCGCCGCCCGGGACGCGTTCGCCGATGGGCCGCATCCGCAGGTCGGCGCCGACCACGTCCGCCAGGTACAGGCCGCGGGTGGCCTTGTCGCCGGGGAAGGCGATGCCGGCCAGGCGGCGTACGGTGCTGTTGCCGCCGTCGCAGCCGACGAGGTAGGCGGCCGTGTCCTCCACGGGGCCGGTGGGGCCGTCGAAGTGGGCGACGATGCCGTCGTCGGTCTCGGTGAAGGAGGTCAGTTCGTGTCCGCGGCGCACGTCGACGCCGAGTTCGGCGACCCAGGAGCCGAGTGTGTCCTCGGTGACGGACTGGGCGAGGCCCATGACACCGAAGTGGCTCTCCTCCAGCAGTGAGAAGTCGATGCGGATGCCGCCGTAGTGGCCCTGTTTGCCCCAGCGGATGTCACCGAGGCGTTCCAGCAGGCCCCGCTGGTCGAACACTTCGGCGGTTCGGCTGGTGAATCCCAGGCCGCGGGATTCGCCGCTCGGGGCGGGCAGCTTGTCGTAGACGACGACGTCCGCGCCACCGAGGGCGAGTTCGCCCGCGAGCATCAGGCCGACCGGACCGGCTCCCACGATGATCACGCCGTGTGGCATGTCGACTCCTCGGTACAGGTGGATGGGCATCAGGAAAGCCCGCTGGTCTCGACGGGTGGTGCAGTCCGGCTCAAGCGGGGGGGGGTGGCGCAGGGGGGAGGGCGGGGTGGCGCGAGGGCCGTGGCCGGGGCAAGGGGGCGGCCCCGCCGGACGGGGGAATGCCGACGGGGCCGCGCTGGGGGATGGGGTCAGTAGCGGACCCGGACGAGCTGGCCGTCGGCGCTGTGGGCGTTGTTGGTGACGTACACCTGGTTGCGGGGGCCGACGGCGAGGCCGGTCGGCTGGTTCAGCAGGCCGCCGGTCGGGATCTCGGTGACGGTCCTGGCCGCCGTGTCGATCTTCGACAGCTTCGCCGGCAGCGGCGGTCCGGCCTGGAAGCCCTCGGTGAAGGACAGGGCCAGCAGGTCGCCCTGGCAGTCCACCGCCAGGTCGATCAGGTTCGTCAGGCCGGTGACGAGCACCTCGGGCTGCTGCCCCGGCACGGCCTTCCAGATCCGGGCGGAGCCGGCGACCATGCCGCTCATGTCGGCGAAGTACACCGTGCCGTCCTTGGCGCGGACGATGCCGGTGGGTACGGCCTCGGCGGTGCGTACGGGGGTGACGTTGACCGGTACGAGGAAGTCGGTGGAGGTGGTGCCGTCGCCGTGGACGCGCACGATGTCGTTGGAGCCGGCGTCGGTGACCTGGAAGCCCGAGCCGCTGCGGATCAGACCCCACGGGTTGGCGTGCACCTCGCCGGCGTCCGGGTTGAGCCGGGTCTCGTGGGCGGCGAGGTCGCCGAGGATCTTGCCGTCGCGGGTGCGGAAGACGGTGCCCAGGGTGGCCGCGTCGGGGCCCAGCGAGTCCCGGTAGTCGGTGGTGCCGCCGAGGTTGCTGACGACGTCGTAGCCGCCGCGCGGGTCGGGAACGACGTCGGTGGGTCCGGTCGCGCTGACCGGGGCGCCGGCCGCCACGCCCTCGGCGTGGGAGGCGAGTCCGGTCACCACGCGGCCCTTGGAGTCGCCCTTGACCTTGTAGACGCCACCGGTGCGGCCGACACAGCTCTGGCCCTCGGCGCAGCCGGGGAGGCCCTCGCCGGCCTCGGCGACCAGGATCGTGCCGTCGGACAGGACGGTGATGCCGCGCGGGTTCTTCAGGTGGTCGGCGACGACCTCGATCGTGGCCGTGTCGGCGTGCGCCGCCGGAGCGGTGAGCACGGGGGCCGCGACGGCCGCGGCGGCGGCCGCCGTCATCAGGCCCGTTCTCCAGGACCTGCGTGATATCGACATGATTCTCCCTAGCTCGCTTCTCGCTCCCCGTTTCTTCCGGAGCAGCAGCTGTGCAATCTGCGCCAGAATAGGGGAGAAATGGGTTTCACATAACCGAGAAAAACAATTTCCAAGTTAGTCGCCAGATATTTTCGAGGCACTTACCAGGAAATTCCCAAGATTATTGGATCGATATTCGAGTGAGGCTCCACGGGTATTTATTCCGGCCGTCGCCCGGAGGGTCGCGCCCGGTCGAGCGCCTGGTCCACCAGGGCGGCGGCGGCTCCCGTGTAGTCGGCCGGGTCGAGCAGCCGGGACAGCTGACGGGGTGTCAACAGACGCTGTACATCGGGGTGTTCGGCGAGGATGTCGGCGAGCGGCCTGGCCGTGTTCGCCGCCCGCAGCGAGGCATCGGTCAGCAGCTGCCGCGCCGCGGCCCTGCCCAGTCGCGGGGCGAGGGCCGCCGCGAGGCGTTCGGAGACGAGTTGCCCTCCCGTGGCCGCCAGATTGGCGCGCATCCGTTCCGGACGGACGGTCAGACCGCGGGCCAGTTCCACGGCGGTGTGGGCGGCGCCGCCGGTCAGCCGCAGGCATTCGCGCAGGGGCTGCCATTCGGAATGCCACAGACCCGCCGAGCGTTCGTCCTCGGTCGCCAGACACTGCGACAGGACGGTGGCAAGGGCGGGCACCTGGAGGGCGGCGGAACGGATCAGGGTGGCCAGGACCGGGTTGCGCTTGTGCGGCATCGCCGACGACACGCCGCGGCCCTCGGGAGCCGACTCGGCCACCTCGCCGATCTCCGTACGGGCCAGCACCAGCACATCCGCGGCGATCTTGCCGAGGGCGCCCGTGGCACAGACGAGAGCGGCCCCCAGGTCGGCGACCGGGGTGCGCAGCGCGTGCCAGGGCAGGGCGGGCACGCAGAGCCCCGTCTCCGCGGCGAAGGCGGCCGGCAGGGTGTCCAGCAGGCCGGCGGGGGTGGTGTCCTCGCCCGCGTACTGCGCATAGCCCGCGAGCGTGCCGGCCGCGCCGCCCAGGGACACCGGCAGCCCGTCCCGCGCCACCCGCTCCAGGCGCTCGACGGCGTCGAGCACCAGCTGCCGCCAGCCGGCCGCCTTCAGCCCGAACGTGGTGGGTACGGCGTGCAGGGCGAGCGTGCGTCCCGCCATCACCGTGTCCCGGTGCTCGGCGGCGAGCCCCGCGAGCGTGTCGGCCACCGTCCGCAGGTCGGCGGTGATCAGCCGCAGCGCCCGGGCGGCCACCAGCATGGCGCCGGTGTCGAAGATGTCCTGGCTGGTGGAGCCCCGGTGCACGTACTCCACGGCGTGCGGCGCGTCCTCGGCCACCGCCGCCGTCAGCGCCCCGATCAGGGCGACGACCGGGTTCGCCGTCTCCCGGGACGCCAGCGCCACCTGCCGTACGTCGACCCGCTCGGCGCGCGCCGCGGCCGTGATCGCCTCGGCGGCCGACGGCGGAACGGTGCCGCAGCGCGCCTGGGCGCGGGCCAGGGCCGCCTCCGCGTCCAGCATCGCCTGCAACCAGGCGACGTCGCCGACCGCGCCCTCGACGGGGGTGCCGGCGCGCACCGGGGAGAGCAGTCCGGTGTCCGGTTGGGACGTCCGCTCCCGTGCTCCGAGCGGTCGTTCATGCGTCGCGGTCATGCTGCCCTCCGCGGCGTCACCGGTGCTGCCGTCGGGGCGGTGTCACGGGTGGCGAGGGCCGACCGGAGCTTGGCGGGGGCCCGGGTGCGGGCCGCGGGGAGGGCGAGGACCGCGCCCGCGATGGCGTCGGAGTCCTCCAGCGTGACCGAGCCGACCCCCGGCCTGATCCCGGCCGCGGTCACCCAGTGCACGGACTCGGTGGGCACCCCGTAGGCGAAGCGCCGCGGATGCGGCACGTCCTCGGCGTCCAGCAGGTGGTAGGGCCGCTCGCTCACCGCCAGGCCGCCGGTCTCGTAGTCGCCGCCACTGCCGGGGACGCGATGGGGCCGGCACCGGCCGGTGAGGAGCAGATGCCGCATCAGCGGGTCCGCGGTGCGCCGCAGGTCGATCTCGGGCAGCCGGGCCTCGATCAGGACTCCCGCCCGCACCCGTACGTCCTCGATCTCCGTGGAGGTCGCGACGAAGCAGGGGCCCTGCGGATCGGCCTCGACGCGGATGCCGGGGCCGGTGACCTGGAGGATCCCGGCGTCCATCAGCGCGGCCATCTCCTCGATGCGGGAGGCGGGCGGACCGATCGACAGGTAGGCGTTGAGCGGCGTGTACCAGCCGTCCAGTTCCTCGCGGTGCGAGTCGGCGTCGAGCCCGGCGTGGTCGACCGCGAGCCGCACCTCGTTGCGCAGGTCCCGCAGCACGTCCAGGGCCGCCTTCACGGGGCCGCTGACGTTGCCCTCGCGGGCCAGGCGCACGTCCTCGTCCAGGTAGTCACGCAGCCAGAGGTGGAAGGACGCGGCGTCCTCGAAGCGACGGTCGCCGTAGGGGCGGGTGATCAGCCGCCAGTCCCAGCGCTCCTCGGGCCCGATGCCCACCTCCTGGAGCAGCCGGGTCTCCTCGGGGCTGCCCGTCCCGCAGGCCAGGTAGCGGCGGGCGAACTCGGCCACCCGCTCCGGCTTCTCACGGTCCGCCAGCAGGGTCTCGCTGTAGACACAGGCCACTTCTTTCGAGATCAGCGGCCACAGGTCGGTGCCGAAGCGCAGCGGCCTGCGGCCGGGCGCGCGCAGCGAGGCCAGGTACTCCGGGGTGAGCAGGCGCGGGAGGTAACGGCCGTGCGCGCCCTTCTCGTTGTCGCCGCGCGCCTGGTACGGCACCCCGCGCCGCGAGCCCGCGTACAGGCGCGGTTCCCGGCCCGAGGGGCGGTAGACGAGGCGGCCGTCGGCGTCGCGTGCGAAGACACCGCCGCGGGCGTGCGTGAACAGCGCCATGTAGTCGAAGAAGTTCAGGCCCAGACCGCGCAGCAGTACGGTCTCGCCCGGCGCGATCCCCGACAGGTCCACGTCGGCGGGGTTGGCCGGGAGGACGTAGGTCAGGCCGTGGCGGTCGGCGAAGGCGGCCAGGTCGCGTTCGGTGTCCGTCGGTGCGACCGGCACATGGCCCTGGGCCAGCACCACCGCGGACAGCCCGGTCAGGCGTGTGCCGTCCTCCAGCACCACGGTCTGGGGGGCCGCGGCCGGCTCGACGCGGGGGTCCTCCTCCAGGGCCACGGCCCGCTGGGTGTGCACCCGTACGGTGACATGGTCCGGGGCGCCCGCGGTGACCTGTTCGAACACCCACGTCAGGTAGTGGCCGTACAGGGCGCGGGTGGGGTATCCGTCGGGGCCGAGGTCGCGTGCCTCGGCGAGGGTCTCGTCGTCGTGGGGCAGGCCGGTGCCCGGGACCCGGGCGTCCGGCAGCAGGGCCGCCGCCCACTCGTACAGGCTCGGGCCCCCCTCCAGCGGTCCTTCGATACTGACGCTGGCGTCGGTGTAGACCGTGACCTGCGAGGCGACGGTGTTCATCAGCAGGTGCCGGGACTGCGTGGGCCGCCACACCCGGCCCGATCCGGCCGGGCCGGGGTCGACCACGTGCACGACGAGTTCGGCCCAGCGGGGAGAACCGCGTTCCTGGGCGCACAGCCGCTCCAGGACGGACAGCCCCCGCGGTCCGGCGCCGACGAGGCACACTTCCATACGTCCGCTCCTCACAAGGACAGACCTCTTCCTGAGGGTTCCGGGCGAGCGGGACGGGCACCTTCATCCCCCACGACGCCTCCTTCCTCCGCCGCCACGGTCGGCCGAGGCGCTCAAACGGGGGTGGGACCTCGGTGGAGAGGGTGGTGGCGCGGGGTGACCCAAGCGCCTGACGGGGCGTCAGGCGGCGTCAGGTGACGGGGAGTCCGGGCAGCAGTGGTGTCAGCCAGCCGATGGCGTCGAGGATCACCCGCAGCGCGCCGTCCACGGCCGGGGCGGGTGTGGTGCGGGCGCGGGTCGTGAGGTGGACCAGGGCGGTGACGGCGAGCAGCAGCAGGCCCGCGCGGCGGTAGTCGCCGCAGGCCCGCTCGTGCCGCGGCGGGGGCAGGGCCGTGGCCAGGGCGAGCGCCAGCGCGCCGAGGGACACGGTGGCCCAGGGCACCCACAGGTGGGTGGCGAGTGTGACGTCGGCCAGGCGGCCGGTGGACAGCGCCAGCACGCTCGCACCGACGAGGGTGGCCAGGTAAGGGCCCCGTTCGCGCGCGGGGACGCGTTCGGCGAACAGTGCCACCACGCCGGCCGTCGCCCCGCCCGTCCCGAGGCCCTGGACGACGCGCGCGGCCAGCAGCGGACCCGCGTCCCGGGCGGCGGCGCCGAGTACCGTGCCCGCCACCAGGAGGGCGAGGGAGCCGATCACGGCGCAGCGGCGGCCGTGCCGGTCGGCGAGGGCACCGAGGGCGGGCAGGGCGGCGGCCGTCAGCAGCGGGGACCCGGTCGCCGTCCATGACGGACCGCCGTGCGCCGCGGACAGGTCCAGCTGGCAGAGCAGGATCGTGAGGACGAGCGGGGGCAGCAGCAGGCTCGCGGCACGGTCGCGCACCATGGGCCCGGTGCGCCGTACGGCTGCCATGAGCGGTGTGTGCCGGGTGTGCCGCGTGTCCCGCGTGTGCGGCGTGGTCGTCGCCGCCTCGGGGCGCAGCGGCGCCCGTCCCGGTCGCTGAGGCAAACCGGACTCACCCCCTCTCCCCCCGCTCGTTCGTCGACGCCACCGCACGGGGCTGGCAGTACAGCAAGGGCCGCTCAAGGGCGCGTAGAGGCCGGGTGCACGGCGGGGTGCAGGGAGGCTCGGGGCGGGGAGGCTCGGGGGTCGGCCGCGGGCCGGGGGCGGTGGTCGGCCGTGAGGGCGAGCGGGGGTCGGCCGTGGGCCGGAGGCGTGCTCAGCCGTGCCGTTGGGCGGTGCTCAGCCGTGCCCGAGTTTGAAGCCGACACCGCGCACGGTCACGATCCAGCCGCTGGCGCCGAGTTTGCCGCGCAGGCTGCTGACATGGGTGTCGACCGTACGCCGGGACCAGGTGTCACCCCAGACCCGGTGGAGCAGTTGCTTGCGCGGGATGACCGTCTCGGGATGCGAGGCGAGCAGGCACAGCAGGTCGAACTCCTTACGGGTCAGGGCCACCTCGACGCCGTCCACGGTGACTTCGCGGGAGTTGACGTCGATGCGCAGCGAGCCGTGCCGGATCTCCTGGACGGCGCTCGGCTGCCACTGGGCGCGGCGCATCACGGCCTCGATGCGGGCCATCAGCTCGCGCATCCCGTAGGGCTTGGTGACGTAGTCGTCGGCGCCGGCCTGCAGGCCGAGCACACAGTCCAGTTCGGAGTGGCGGGCGGTGACGATGATGACCGGGACGCGGCTGACGGAGCGGATGGCGCGGCACACCTCCAGCCCGTCCAGGTCGGGCAGTTCGAGCGCGAGCAGTACCAGGTCGGCGTCCCCGTAGGCCTGGAGCGCCGCGCTGCCCCGGGTGACGCCGACGGGTGCGTGGCCGTGCCGGCGCAGCTGCGCGATCAGGGGGTCGCCGAGGTCGGGGTCCACCACCAGGACGCGCACCGCCGTGGAGGTCGGGGTCGCCATGGAGGCCGGGATCGCCGTGGAGACCGGGGCCGTCGTAGCAGCCGGGGCCGCCGGGGCCGTCATGGAGGCCACGGGTACGCCGTCGGCCGGGCGAACCGGCTGCGGGGCGGGTGTGTGAAGCTCCGGCAGCGCCTGTGCCGTCGTCATCTGGCTCATGCCTCCCCCAAGGGTCCTGCGCGGTCCGCTCACGACCGTAGGCACCGGCGGTCGAGTCCCGCTGAAGCGCGGGTATGTGCCCGCGTCCAGCCGAATGATCGACGACTCGGTGATCCGGTGCCCCCGGGTGCCCGGGGTGACCCCGGCCGTTCGTGTTCGCTAAGGATTCAGCACCCACGCCGAGTTGTGGGCGGTGAAGCCGAGGTGCGGGTAGTACTCCGTCGCGGCCGGGGCCGACAGCAGCACGATCTTCGCCGTCGGGGCCTCCTTGCGGGTGGCGTCGATCAGGGCGCGGCCGATGCCGGAGCGCTGGTGGGTGCCCGACACCGCGATGTCGGACAGGTAGGTGACGTAGGAGAAGTCGGACACGCTGCGGGCGATGCCGACGAGGGTGCCGTCGGATTCGCGGGCGATCAGGACGAGGTTGGCGTTGCGCACCATCGCCGCCATCCGCTCGCGGTCGTCGGCCGGGCGCCGCTCGCCCAGGCCGGAGGAGCGGTACACCTCCAGCACCTCGTCCAGGTCCAGGGCGGCGCCCTCCACCCGCTCAATCGTCCAGGTCACGAAGAATCTCCAATCGGCTGCGCACCACGTCGTGGTGGGTGAGGAAACGCTCGGGCTCGAGCGCGGGAAGGTCGATCCCCTCGTGGGCGAGCGTGGCGGAGAAGTGCTCGCCGGTGGCGATCGTCCGGTTGGCCGCGGCCTGCACCGAACGGTAGGCACGCTCTCGCTCGACGCCCTCGCCCAGCAGGTCGGCGAGGACCGACGAACTGTAGATCAGGCCGTCGGTGGAGTCGATGTGCGCGCGCATCCGCTCGGGGTGCACGGTCAGCGCCTCCACCAGCTCGGCCGCCTTCGTCGCCTGGAAGTGGCCCACGGACAGGCTGTCGGGCAGGGCGACCCGTTCCACCGACTGGTGGGCGAGGTCCCTCTCGTGCCACAGCGCCACGTTCTCCAGGGCGGCGGAGGCGTAGCCACGCAGCAGGCGGGCCAGCCCGCACAGCCGCTCGCTGGTGGTGGGGTTGCGCTTGTGCGGCATGGCGCTGGAGCCCTGGTAGGCGCCGGTCCGGGGCTCCTCGACCTCGCGGACCTCGGTGCGTTGCAGCAGCCGCAGTTCCAGGGCCACCTGTTCGACGCAGGCGCCGAGCGCGGCGACGGCCTGAAGGAGCTGGGCGTGCCGGTCGCGGGCGACGACCTGACTGGGTACGGACTCCACGCCGAGGCCGAGCGCCTGGCACACGTGGGCCTCGACGGCCGGGTCGATCAGGGAGTAGGTGCCGACCGAGCCGGAGATCGTACCGACGGCCACGGCCTCGCGGGCGGCGGCCAGCCGGGTCAGGGAGCGGTCGACGGCGAAGGCGTAGCCGCCGAGTTTGTGCCCGAACGTGGTGGGCTCGGCGTGGACGCCGTGGGTGCGGGCCACCATGACGGTGTCCCAGTGTTCGAGGGCCTTGTCGACCAGGACGCGGCGCAGCCGCCGCGCCGCGGCGATGAGGAGGTCGGTGGCGCGGGCCAGGGTGTGGCCGAGGGCGGTGTCGACCAGGTCGTAGCTGGTCATGCCGAGGTGGACGAAGCGGGCGGAGTTCTCCGGGATCCGTTCGCAGTAGGCGGCGAGGAAGGACAGCACCTCGTGGTCGCGTTCCTTCTCGATCTCGGCGACGCGGGCGGCGAGCGGGACGGGCGCGCGGCGCATGTCGTCGAGGGTTTCCCCAGGTACGCGGCCGAGTTCCACCTGGGCCTCGGTGGCGAGGATCTCGACCTTGACCCAGGTGGCGTAGCGCGACTGATCGGCGAAGAGGTCGGCCATCTCGGGCAGGGTGTAGCGAGCAATCATCGTCGGCCTTCGTCCGGGGGCGGTTGGGAGAAGGGGGTGGGGCCAGGGGTCTGCCGCGGCTATTACGCCGTAATAGCCGTGGGAGGGAACGGGGCGAGAGCCGGGGACCCGGTCAGGGACCCGCCGCTAGCTATTACGGCGTAATAGCTACGGGCGGGCAGGGGCGAGAGCCTGGGACCCCAGCCACGGACCCGCCGCCCGTAGCTATTACGGCGTAATAGCCGCGGACGGTCAGCGGCGAGAGCCTGGGACCCCGGCCACCGACCCGCCGCCCGTAGCTATTACGGCGTAATAGCCGCGGGCGGGCAGAGGCGGGGGCTTGGGGCCCGGTGCGGGGGTGGCTTCAGGTCCGCACCGGGCCCGGCTTCGGCAGCGCTCCCTCAGTACGCTCCGAAGTACTCGCGCTGCTCCCACTCGGTGACCTGCCCCGGGGTGGGGGCGGCCTGCGTCGTCCAGGCCTCGTAGCGGCGCAGTTCGCTCTCCTTGAGCCTGGTCAGGCAGGCGGTCAGCGGGGCGCCGAGGAGTTGCTCGGCGCGGCCGCCGGCGAAGGCCTCAAGGGCCTCGCGCAGGTGCTGCGGCACCACCTGGCCGGGGCCGTCGTCCGGTCTGTCGCCGGCTCCGGCCGGGGCGGCGGTCAGGCCGTCGAGACCGGCGAACAACTGGGCGGCGATGTTCAGGTAGGGGTTGGCGCACGGCTCGCCCATGCGGTTCTCGATGTGGGCGCCGGCGCCGCTGCCGACCAGGCGGAGCATGGCGGTGCGGTCCTCCACGCTGTAGCCGACGTGGGTGGGGGCGAGGGCGTGCTCGGCGGCCAGGCGGCGGTAGCCGTTGACGGTGGGCACCGACAGCAGGCACAGCTCGCGGCCCCAGGACAGCAGGCCCTCGGCGTACGCCTTGCCCTGCGGGGACAGCCCGCCGGAGAAACCCTCGGCGGAGAAGGTGTTCCGGCCGGTGGCTGTCTCCACGACGGACTGGTTCAGGTGCCAGCCGCTGGGGTCGGCGGCGTCCAGCAGCGGCTGCGACATGAAGGAGGCGTGGTGGCCGCGGCGGGCGCAGAACCGCTTGGTGTGGGTGCGGAACAACAGCATCGCGTCGGCGGTGTCCAGGGCCGACATGGGGCTGAAGGTGGTCTCCACCTGGCCGGGGCCCGACTCGTGCTCCATCGACCTCAGCGGCAGGCCCAGGGCGAGCAGGTCGAGGGCGAGCGGGTCGGTGACGGGGGCGACGGTGTCGTAGGCGGCGTCCAGGTTGAACTGGTAGCCGGCGTTGACGGCGGACACCCGCGGGGCCCGGCCCTGGAGGCCGAAGCCGTTGCCCTCGTTGCCGGGCTCGTCGTCGAGGCGGCGGGTGAGGTACCACTCGACCTCCAGGCCGAGCACGGGGGCGAGTTGCCGGTCGGCGTAGGCGGCGAGGACGCGGCGCAGGACGGCACGCGCGGACAGCGGGTGCGGGGTGCCGTCGCGCAGGTACTCGTCGCCGATCACCCAGGCGGTGCGCGGGCCGGGGCCGGGCAGCACCTGGAAGGTCAGCGGGTCGGGCACCAGGATGAAGTTGCCTGCGCCGGTGATCTCGTCGACGCCGATGCCGTGGTCGCCGCGGAAGTCGACGGCGACGGCGTGCCCGGTGTCGAACAGGAACGGGCCGGGGCTGAAGTTCATGCCGCCCTTCAGCACGCCGCGGAAGGCCTGCGCGGTGAGCGTCTTGGAGCGGGCGAGCCCGTGCGGGTCGGCGAAGGCGACCCGCACGAAGTCGACGTCGTCGAGGCCGGCTTCGATGTGTTCGGCGGCGTCCAGCTGGGCGGCGTCCCACAGCCCGTGGTCGGTGACGAACGACGGGCGCCCGACACTGCCTTCCGCGACGGGGACGGACCATGACCTGGCATACATGGCTTCAGAGCGTCCTTTCGCCGGTGACGGCGGGGGTGAGGTCGGGCACGGGCGGGTGCGGCATCGGTGGCAGCAGCGCCTCCAGGCGGCGGGCCACGGTCAGGACGAGGTCGTCGGCGCCGACCGGACCGACGAGTTGGAGTCCGGCCGGGAGCCCTGAGCGGGTCAGTCCGGCGGGCAGGGACACGGCCGGCTGGCCGGTCATGTTGTAGGGGTAGGAGGCGGGCGCCCAGGACAGCCACATGAGGTCGCGCGGGTCGGCCGCCCAGGTGGGTCCGATGGCGTCGGCGTCGAACGGCTCGACGGGCACGGTGGCCATGGCGAGCAGGTCGTAGCGGTCCATGACCGAGCGCAGGGTGGAGCGCAGGTTCTGACGTACTTCCTCGGCCTGGATGACCCGTACGCCGCTGAGGGTGCGGCCGTGCCGGACGATCTCCAGACGGCCGGGGTCGCAGAAGGCCTCGATCTCCGGCGGGGTGCCGGCGGCCTCGGTGGCGGCGAGGATGTCGACGACGGCCGGATAGAGGTTCTGGCAGCGCACCTCGACGTCCTCGACGCGGTGCCCCTCCGCGAGCAGCGCCAGCTTGCCCTGCTCGGTGACGCGGCGGATCTCGTCGTCGGTGCCCTCGTACTCGATCCAGCCGATCCTGAGGGCCCGCAGGTCGCGCGGGGAGTCCAGGGAGCCGAGCCCGGAGTCGGGGTCGTTGGGGTGGGGGCCGGCGATGACCTGGCCGAGCAGGCCGACGTCGGCGACGCCGGCGGCGAGCGGGCCCTGGTGGGCGAGGCGGTCGGCGCCGTTGGGCCAGTAGGGCACCCTGCCGTACGACGGCTTGTAGCCCACGACGCCGCAGAACGCGGCCGGGATGCGGATGGAGCCGGAGCCGTCGGTGCCGAGCGCGCCCTCGCACAGTCCGGAGGCGACCGCCGCGCCCGCGCCTCCGCTGGAGCCGCCCGCGGTCAGCCGCGGGTCGTAGGGGTTGCGGGTGGGCGGGGCGACGCGGCCGACGGTGGAGGCGCTCCAGCCGAACTCGGAGGTCGTGGTCTTGCCGACGACGACGGCGCCGGCCGCGCGCAGCCGGGCCACCGCCGGGGCGTCCTCGCGGGGCCGGTCGTTGGGCAGCAGCGAGCCGCGGGAGGTGGGCAGGTCCCGGGTCTGCAGCAGGTCCTTGACGGAGACGGTGACGCCGAGCAGCGGCTGCTCCCACCAGGCCTCGCGGCCTCGTTCGCGGATGAGGGCGTCGGCCTGCTCGGCGGTTCGCAGTGCCTCCTCGCCCGCGACAGCGACGTACGCGCCCAGGGTGTCCCGTTCGTGGATGTCGGCCAGGACGGAGCGGACGTGGTCGACGACGGTGAGCTCTCCTCGGGAGAGGAGGTCCTTGAGGTGGCTGATGCCGCGGGGTCCGCCGTGCGGGTCAGGACGCACGGCGGACCTGCCCGGTGGCGGCGTGGGTGCCGCCCGCGACGGCCGACCAGTGCCAGGCCGAGTCGAACGCGGTGACCTCGACGGGCCGGCCGGCGACGGCCAGGGCCGCGACGAGACTCGTGGCGCGGGCGACGAACGCCGACACGCGGTGTGCGGCGAGCAGGTCCTGCTCGTGGAAGGGTTCGCCGGCGCAGCGCAGCAGCCTGAGGTCCATGAAGCCGTTGAAACGGTGTCCGTCGACCTCGACCGCCTGCGGGGTGCGCAGCGCGAACCGCACGTTGTTGTTGACGTGCCCGTGGTGGTGCTGGTCGGAGTAGAAGGAGATGTCGGGGATGGTCGGGGGCACGAAGTGGTCGCGGTCCCTCACCTCGGGTTCGCGGGGCAGGTTGCCGGCGATGAAGTGCCAGGAGTTGTACTGCATGCGTGAGGACATCGCCCAGGCCGCGTCGGCGAGGGCGGCCTCGGAGCCGCCGAAGTGGCGCCGCGCCTCGGGGTCGGGCACCACGCAGCAGAAGAAGCGGGTGATGTCCCAGTCGCAGATCTCGGCCCAGCGTTCCTCGCGCAGTGCCGTGATCAGCTCGGGCAGCGAGCGCATGCCGCGGCTCATGGTGAAGTCGGCCTCGAACGCCTCGGTGGTCGCGGCGACCGTCTCGTAGACGAGGGCTTCCAGGCCGGTGCCGAAGTCGCCGTGCGGGTCGGCGAGCCAGTCGGGGGAGTCGGCGAGGTGGTCGCCGAGGTCGGCGAGGGTGGCGCCGGTCAGCGGGAGTCTCTCGCGCAGTCTGGCGCAGACGGCGTCCTCGCGGGCTCGGGCCTGTTCCCCGGGGGCGTCGGCCACGCGCTCGATCTTGTGCATGAGGGCGCCGTGGATCTCGCGGTAGAGCTGGGCGCCGCGCTGCGTCTCAAGGCGGTGTTCGCGTAGTGAGACGGCGAGGGCGTCGAGCGCGCGGATGTCGTCGGAGGCGGCCGGTGGGATGGTCTCGCCGCCCAGGACGGAGTTGTAGCCGCGCCGGATGCGTTCCAGCATGTGGGCGACGTGTCCGACGGTCAGCTGGGTGCCGTTGGCCTCCTCGACCCGGCCGGGGCCGGCCGAGCGGATGAGCAGGGTGAGGCAGACCAGCAGCTGCACCTCGCTGTCCGACCACAGGTCCAGCGATGTCTGCTGAAGGCTGCTCAGGGCGCAGTCGGGGTGGCCGGGCCACAGGGTCTTGCCGGTGAGATTGTTGGGGCCGCGGAAGTTCGTGTACAGCTTGTCCTGCTGGTACAGCACGAACGGGGCGGTGCGCAGCGCCGCCTCCTTGGCCTGCTCCAGCAGTTCCTGCCGGCCCTGTTCGCCCTGCTGGTGCAGCCAGGTGCGGCAGTCGGCGGCCGAGCGGGCGTCCCGTTCGGCGGCGTGGCGCAGTTGCTCCCGGTAGGCCTGGAGGGTGCGGGCCGTCCACGGCACGGGCCGTGCCCCGCCGACCAGTTCCTGTCGGCCGAGGGGCTCGCCCTCGGGCACCCGCACCCTGATGCGGCCGCCGGTGGACAGGCCGATCTCGCCGAGGAAGGCGGGCTCCTGCCCTTCCCGCGGGGCGGGCGCCGACGTGTTCTCCTCGCGCGACGCATCGCTCGGGGAGTCGTGCGACGACTCGCGCCAGGACATCCCGCACAGCGCCCGCAGGGCGGCCTCCTCGGGGCCGCTGAGCGCGCGCAGTTGGATGTCGGCGGGGACGTGCCCGTCGAGGGTCAGCAGCACGTCGACGAACGAGCGCAGGTCGTCGGCCTGTTCGGCGCGGCGCCAGGTGTCGTTCAGCAGTCCGGGGAAGCCCGCGTCCGGGTCGAAGGCGTGGTCCGGTTTCTGGGTGCCCGCCGGGATGCCGAGCCGGCTGGGACGGCGGCTGATCCGCTTGCGGGCGTTGGCGGCGCGGCGGCTCTCGGCGCGTTCGGGCGAGCCTCTCATGGGGTTTCCTCGGCGGTCAGCCCGATGTGGTTCCACATCGCGTCGTCGGTGGGCGTCCAGTCCTCGTCGACGTAGATGCAGTCGACGGGGCACTCCAGCACGCACGAGGGGCACCCCGAGCACAGCTCGGGAATGATCACCACGTCCAGGCCTCGGTCGAAGATGGCCCCGAACTCGGCAGGGCAGCTGCGCAGGCAGGTGTCGCAGGTGATGCACTCGGACTTCTCGATGCGGCGGGGCGGTTTCTTCCAGGTGTCGGGGCGGGCGCGTTCGGCGATGCGTTCGGCCCGCCCGGACAGCGCGGCCGACGAGGCGATCTTTTTCACGGGCAGAGACCTTTTCGTGAGTCGTCTTGACCACAGCCGGAGTCGGACGCCCTTGATGCTCCGGCACGTATCTAGACCGGTCCCTGAGCTGAGTTAAAGACCGGGTCGAGCCCTTGGGAGGGACTGCTTCCGGTCAGCCCCGCCAGCTCCAGCAGCAGCCCTTTCACTCCGGTCGCCGGTACCCGGCCGGACACCGTGCCCGGTGCCGAGCACAGCAGCACCGGGGCGTCGTCGTCGCGGTCGGGGAGCCGGCCGTGGCTGCCGCGCACCGGCGCGGGGTCGAGGGGGACGACGTCCATGAGGTAGCGCAGGCCGAGCTTCTTGCGGGCCAGGGCCGTGGCCGCCCGGACCCTCACATAGGGGTCCTCGGGGTCCAGGAACAGTTCGGCGGGGTCGTAGCCGGGTTTGCGGTGGATGTCGACGAGCCGGGCGAAGTCGGGGGCGCGGGCGTCGTCGAGCCAGTAGTAGTACGTGAACCAGGCGTCCGGCTCCGCGACGGCGACGAGGTCGCCGGAGCGCGGATGGTCGAGGTGGTGGGCCTTCTTGCCGTCGTCGTCGAGGAGTTGACCGATCCCGGGCAGGTCCGCCAGGGCTGCCCTGGTGGCGTCGAGGTCCTCGGGGCGGCGTACGTACACGTGGGCGATCTGGTGGTCGGCGACGGCGAACGCCCGCGAGGCGAGCGGGTCGAGGTACTCCATGCCCGCCTGGGTGTGGACCTCCAGCAGTCCGGCGCGGCGCAGGGCTCGGTTGATGTCGACGGGCCGGCTCACCCGGGTGATGCCGTACTCCGACAGCGCGACGACGGTACGGCCCTGGGCGCGGGCGTCGTCGAGGAGCGGTGCCAGGGCCCGGTCGAGGTCGGCGGCGGCCCGGTGCGCGCGCGGGTCGTCGGGGCCGTGGCGTTGCAGGTCGTAGTCGAGGTGGGGGAGGTAGGCCAGGGTCAGGTCGGGGGCGCGGGAGGTCATGACGTGCCGTGTGGCGTCGATGATCCAGCGGGAGGAGGCCAGACCCGCGCCGGGCCCCCAGTAGGAGAACAGCGGGAACGTGCCCAGTTTCGCGGTGAGTTCGTCGTGCAGGGCGGCGGGGCGGGTGTAGCAGTCGGGTTCCTTGCGGCCGTCGGCGTGGTAGACGGGGCGTGGGGTGACGGTGTAGTCGGTGTCGGCTCCCATCGCGTACCACCAGCAGATGTTGGCGACGGTGTAGCCGGGGTGGGCACGGCGGGCGGCGTCCCAGAGGCGCTCGCCGTCGATGAGCCGGTGGCTCTGCCGCCACAGCAGGACCTCGCCGAGTTCACGGAAGTACCAGCCGTTGCCGACGATGCCGTGTTCGGCGGGGGTGCGGCCGGTGAGGAAGGTGGTCTGCACCGAGCAGGTGACGGCGGGCAGCACGGTGTCCAGTACGGCCCGGGACCCCTGTGCGCCCAGGGCGGACAGGCGCGGCATGTGGGCCAGCAGGGCGGGGGTGAGTCCGACGACGTCCAGGACGAGCAGCGGGGTCGGCTTCCGGGTCACGGCAGTTCCTTCAGCCCGAGGTCGGTCAGCAGGTCGTGGGCGAGGCCGAGTTCGGCGGCGATGCCGTCGGCGAGCTCGTCGCGGGTGGCGGGGCGCAGCCGGGGCGGCAGGGCCTGCCAGGTGTACGTCTCCACCTCCAGGTGCCGCGTCAGCGGTGCGGGGCCGGTGAGCAGGGCGTCGAGCGTGCGGCGCAGCACCGGCAGCGTGGAGGTGAGGGGCGGGGTGGGGGCGGCGTGCAGGGGGACGTGGAAGTGGGCCCGCCAGGGTGCGGTGTCGGGCAGGGGGCCGTCGTCCGCGAGGGCCTCGGCCAGGTCGTCGGTGCCGTACAGGCCGGCCGGCGTGCGGGTGCGGGTCTGGTGCAGGAAGCGGGGCTCGGCGAAGGCGGCCAGTGCGCGGCGGACCTCGGGCCGGTCGGGGTGCTCGGCGTGCAGGGCCGCCGACAGCTGGGTCTTGACCACGCGCACCCCGGCGGCGGTGAGCCGGTCGACGGCGGGCCCGGGTTCCTCGAAGGAGGTGGCCAGGTGGCAGGTGTCGACGCACACGCCGACCCGGTCGTGGCCGAGGGCGGTCAGCGGGCCGACGGCGTCGTCGAGGGTCTCCACCACGCAGCCGGGTTCGGGTTCGAGCGCGAGGCGGATGGAGCGGCCGGTGGCGTCGGCGATGTCGTCCAGCCGCCGGGCCATCTCCCCGAGCCGGGCGTGGGCGCGTTGGTCGCGGGGGGTGCCGCAGCGGGTGCGCCAGGCCAGCGGCAGGGTGGAGATGCTGCCCTCGGTGACGTCGTCGGGCAGCAGGGCGGCGAGGATCCGGGCGAGCGCGGTGGTGTGCTCCAGGCGTTCGGGATCGGCCCAGTCCGGCTGGTAGACGCGGTACTTGACCTCGCCCGTGCCGAACCCTTCGTAGGGGAAGCCGTTGAGGGTGACGACCTCCAGGCCGTGGCGGTCCAGTTCGGCGCGCAGCCGGGACAGGGCGCGCGGGTCGGTGTCCAGGGTGCGGGCGGCGCCCTCGGCCAGCCACAGGCCGACGCCGAGCCGTCGCACGCCGAGGCGGCGGCGCACCGGCGCGCAGTGGTCGCCGAGTTGGGCGAGGACGCCGTCGAGGTCCTCGGCGGGGTGCACGTTGGTGCAGTAGGCGAGGTGGACGACGCTGCCGTCGTCGTGCCGGAAACGCATGGCTCACCGCCCGGCGGGGGTCGGTCGCGCGGAGGTGCCGCGCAGGACGGAGTTGCCCTGGTGGGTGGGTTCGGTGGCGGTGACGGAGAGGTCGAGGCGGCCGGAGAGGGAGTAGAAGGCGACCGGGTTGCGCCACAGCACGAGGTCCACGTCGTCCTCGTCGAAGCCCGCGGCGAGCATGGCGCGGCCCACCTTCGCGGTCTTCAGCGGGTCGCTTCTGCCCCAGTCGGCGGCGGAGTTGACCAGCATCCGCTCGGGGCCGTACTCCTCGAGCACGGCCACCATCCGGTGCTCGTCCATCTTGGTGTCGGGGTACACCGAGAATCCCAGCCAGCAGCCGCTGTCCCGGGCGGCGGCGACCGTGGTCTCGTTCAGGTGGTCCAGCAGCACCCGGCCGGTGTCCAGCGCGGATTCGCGTACGACGTCCAGGGTGCGCCTGAGTCCGGCGAGTTTGTCGCGGTGCGGGGTGTGCACGAGGGCGGGCAGGCCGTGGTCGGCGGCGAGGTGCAGCTGGGCGGCGAGTGCGGTGTCCTCGGCCGGGGTCATCGCGTCGTAGCCGATCTCGCCGACGGCCACGACGCGGTCCTTGACCAGGTAGCGGGGCAGTTCCTCCAGGACCGGCAGGCAGCGGGGGTCGTTGGCCTCCTTGGGGTTGAGGGCGATCGTGCAGTGGTGGGCGATGCCGTACTGGGCGGCTCTGAAGGGCTCCCAGCCCAGGAGGGTGTCGAAGTAGTCCACGAAGGAGGCGGGTGAGGTGCGGGGTTGGCCCTGCCAGAAGGAGGGTTCCACGACCGCGCGGACGCCCGCGGCGTGCATGGCCTCGTAGTCGTCGGTGGTTCTGGAGGTCATGTGGATGTGTGGGTCGAAGATGCGCATCGGCGTTCTCCTCCGGCGGGGCCTTGGTGGGGTGCGGGTCGGTGGGGGCTTGTCGCGCGGGTCCTCGCGCCCCTAGGGCGTGTTGCGAAAGTCCCGTCGTTCGCCCGAAGGGCGGGCCTCGCGGCGAGAGTGCGTGCATGGCGTCGCGAGGCAGGCGGGACTTTCGCAACACGCCCTAGAGGGGCTCGGTCAGGGTGAGGACCCGGGTGAGGTCCTGGGGGATCGGGCGGCCCGCCGCGGTGCGTTCGGTGGCTTGGGCCCGCAGCATGCGGGTCAGCTCTGTGTCCCCGCGGGCTCGTTCGGCGAGCCCGGCGATGCCGCTCACGGGGACGCCGGTGAACAGGCACTTCAGGACGGCGTGCCGCCAGGTGTGGGCGTCCAGGTGCCGGGCCGCGTACGGGCCGAGGGCGGCGGCCAGCAGGCTGGTGTCGTTGGTGCGCAGGGCGTCCTCCACCAGTGGCACCCCGGCCGCCGCCGGGAGGTCCAGGCGGGGCAGGGCCAGCAGGACGGCGCGGCGCTCGGCGGGCGTGCCCTGCCGGTACAGCAGGCTCACCTCGGCGGGGTCGGGGCGGGCGGCGGTCAGCAGCCGCACGCGGGCGTCGAGCGCGTCGGCGCCGCAGCGGCGGCCCGCTTCGGCGAAGCGCAGCGTCCAGCCGGGTGCGCGGGCGGCGGCCTGGGCGAGGGCCTGCTCCAGCCAGCTCTGCCGTGCGGTGTCGAACGCGGCGGTCATCTCGTCCCTCCGTTGCGCAGGAAGTCCAGGGATTGCGCGGCGAGGGCGGGGCCGGCGTGGGAGTGCCGGGGCAGTTCCACCACGGTCAGTCCCTGGTAGCCGCTGTTCTCCAGGGCCCGCAGCACGGGCGGGAAGTCGATCTCGCCGTGGCCGAACGGCAGGTGCTCGTGCACCCCGCGCCGCATGTCCTCGATCTGTACGTGCCTCAGCCAGGGCGCGGCCTGCCGCACGCACTCCTGCGGCGGGAGGGGCTCCAGGCACTGGCAGTGGCCGATGTCGAGCGTCAGGCCGAGCCCGTCGGGGTCACCGAGTTCGGTGCGCAGCCGGTGGAAGCCGGCGAGGTCGGCCAGCAGATGGCCGGGTTCCGGTTCGACGGCCAGCGGCAGTCCGGCCTCCTCTGCGGCCTCCAGCACCGGGGCGAGCGTGTCGGCGAGCCGTGTGTAGCCCGTGTCGGGGTCCACGCCGTCGGGCAGGGTCCCGCTGAAGAGGTGTACGGCGTGTGCGCCGAGGTCGGCGGCTACGCGGACCGCGCGGATCAGCAGCCGGACGCGGGCCCAGCGGCCGTCCTTCTCCTCGTCCAGCAGGCTGGGCCCGTGCTTGCGGCGTGGGTCGAGGACGTAGCGCGCGCCGGTCTCCACGGTCACGCCGAGCCCGAGAGCGTCCAGTCGCTGCCGTACGCGGCGGGTCCGGGCGGCGAGTTGCGGGGCGAACGGGTCGAGGTGCATGTGGTCGAGCGTCAGTCCGACGCCGTCGTAACCGAGGTCGGCCAGCAGGGCGAGGGCGTCGTCCAGGCGCAGGTCGGTCAGCCCGTTGGTGCCGTATCCCAGGCGCAGTCCGCTCATGTCACGCTCACCCGGCGGGCCAGCCGCGCGGCGGCGGGCGCGAGCGCGGCCGTCAGCAGCCCCGTGCCGGGTGCGCCCGCGCGCGCGGCGAGGGCGCCCTGGAGCGGGATCATCGCCCGTATGCCCGCTCCGACGGCGCGCTGGGTCAGGGGTGGCGAGGGGTTGAGGGCGGCGTGCAGGAGAGGCCTGGCGACGGTGAGGGCGTAGCCGGCGGCCAGGGCGGCGGGCACGACGGCGGCCCGCCCGGCTGCGGGGGCGGCCTGGCCGGGTGCGGTGCCGGGGCGGCGGGTGAGGGCGGTGGTGAGGGCTGCCGCCGTGGCCAGGCCCAGCAGGGGGGCCGTCGCCGAGCCGCCCTCGGCCTCGCGGCGGGAGACCAGGGTGACGGCGCAGGTGTGGGCGCCGAGTGCGACCGCCGAGGGGAGGGCCGGGCGCAGGGCCCGCGTGGTGGCCGCGCCGAGCAGCAGGTCCAGGGAGCGGGCGGCGGCCATGGCGGCCGGTCCCGCCGCGGTGTGCTTCAGCTTCAGGTCGTACGCCCACACCGTCGCCGCGAGCGGTGCCGCGACGGCGAACGCGCTGCGGCCCGCGCAGGCGGCCAGGGCGAGGCCGGCCGCGGTGAGCGTCCCGGCCGCGGTGAGGGCGGCGCCGGGCCGGACGCGGCCGGAGGGCAGCGGCCGGTGCGCGCGGGTCACGGCGTCCTCCTCCCGGTCCGCCCAGTCGTTGAGCGCCATTCCCGCCTGGTACAGGCAAAGTGAGGTGCCCACCGCCAGGGCGGTACGGCGTCCGGGCCGTGCCCCGGCGGCCGCGGCCCCCGCGAGCGCGTCACCGGGGACCGTGAACAGCGCCGGGAGCCTGAGCAGTTCGGCCCAGGCCCGGACCCGCTCCGGGGCCGGGCGTCGCACGCCCCGGGCGGTGCCGGCGGACACCGGTCCGCGCGCCTGCCGGGCCTGCCCCTTCGGTCCCGTCGGTTCTGTCGGTCCCGGCGGTCCCGTCGGCGTGCTCATCGGGGGTCCTTCAGGCGTTCGGCGAAGGCGAGCAGGTTGGCGTACTGCTCGGCCAGGGGGGCGGGGGCGCCGGGGTCGGGATCCTTGAAGTAGAAGGCGAGTTCGGGGCGTGGGCCGGACAGGCCGCGTTCCTGGGCGCGGGCGAGCAGCCTGGCCAGATCCAGGACCAGCGGGGCGGCCAGGGCCGAGTCGCAGCCCTGCCAGATCGTCTGCAGGACCATGCGGGCACCGAGGAAGCCGTCGAAGGCGACGTGGTCCCAGGCGGTCTTCCAGTCACCGAGCGCCGGTACGTCGTCGATGTGCACCTCGCCCTCGGGCGTCGTGCCGAGGGTGTCGGTGAGCACCCGCTCCTTTCCGGCGTTCTTCGCGGCCGCCGCGGCCGGATCGGCGAGCGAGGCCCCGTCGCCGCCGCCCAGCAGGTTGGTACCGGACCAGGCCCGCACGGCGAGCGCCCGCTGGGCGAACATCGGCCCGAGGACCGAACGGAGCAGCGTCTGCCCGGTCTTGCCGTCCTGGCCGGCGTACGGCAGACCCGTCACCGGCGCGGTCACGGCGAGTTGGGGGTGGCGCAGCCCGGTCGAGGGCGTGAAGTTGACGTAGGGGCAGCCGACGCGCAGGGCGGCGGCCGCGTACAGCGAGCTGGCGGGCCAGCCGCCCTGCTCGGGAGCGGGCTCGGTGCTGGCGACGTTCACCACGACGGTGCGGGCCGCGCCGGTGGTGTGCGCGAACTCCCGCAGGTGCCCGGCGAAGACGCCGGTCAGTTCCTCGTGGCCGCGTTCGTCACCGGGCAGGGGCCCGCCGGGGCGGATCCGCGCTTCGACGGCGGCCAGTTCCTCCTGCACCGCGGCCGGCAGCCAGTGGGGCAGCACTTGCTGGGCGGCCAGTTCCTCCGCCCGCTTGGCCAGCGGGGTGTCGGCCGTGTCGTGGCCGCCGAAGACCAGCGAGGGCAGCGGGGGCAGGCCGCTGTCGGCGAAGGGCTCGGTCTCGGTGACCAGGCCGGTGGGCGGAATCAGACCGGCCGCCAGCGCGGCGCAGCCGGCGATCGCCGTGGTGGCGACCGATCCGCGCGCCCCGATCAGCCACACACCGGTCGGCGCGGGGGCGGGAGTCTTCGGGTGAGGGGACACAGGCAGCCTCCAGTAGCGTCGGACGAGGCGGGTCGGCAAGCGGATGCCCGGTCAGAATGCCGAGCGGCCCGGCGGGCGGGCGTCGTTCTCCGGCGTGCGTCGAGCGAGCTCCGAGCCGGTCTGCGCCGGATGTGGTGCGCGGCTGGGGCTCTTCCTGTGGACGGCCGCAGGGGCGGCGGACTCATGGCCGCGGCCGGGGTGGCGGGGGCCGGTGGATCCGGGGCCGGGTGGGGTCGGGGGGCGAGTGGGTCCGGGGCCGGGTGGATCCGGGGCCGGGTGGGGTCGGGGGGCGAGTGGGTCCGGGGCCGGGTGGATCCGGGGCCGGGTGGGGTCGGGGGCGGGTGGGGTCGGGGGCGGGTGGTGGATCCGGGGGCGCGCTGCCGTGTGCGGGAGCGGAGGATCCGGTTCATGGCCTGTGGTGGTGGGGCGATACTCACCGGCGTCGGCCGAGTGCCGCCGAGCCCGCCCTCACCCCTGTGCGCGCTCACTCCCCCGTCCGCACCCTCACCCCCCGTCCGCGCCCGCCTTCCCCCGTCGCCGTCGCCCCGGGGAGGGCCCCCGGCGGCAGGAGCGTCCACGGCTCGGATCGGTCACGGCTCGGAACGGTCGCCGTTGTCAAACCGGTGCGCCGGAACTCCAGCGGTGTCCGAGTCGCTCTCCAGGGCTGCGCCAAGGCCCGTCCCTACCGTGGTGGCCGGGTCCCTTCCGGCGGTTGGGACGCCCCTTTCCCGCTCCTGTCCTGGAGGAATCTGATGCCCGAACTGCCGCCCCCGCACGTCGTCCGGGAAGCGGAGAAGGCCCGTGCGGATCTGCAGCGGCAGAGCCGTCAGCTGGCGCCTCCGCCGTTCGCCCTGCTGGAACTCGCCATGGGGTCCATGGTCACGCAGGCGTTGTATGCCGTGGCACGGCTGCGGGTCGCCGAGGCGCTCGTGGACGGTCCGCTCGGCGTCGAGCAGATCGCCGAGCGGACCGGCGCCGACGCCGACGCCCTGGGCCGGGTGCTGCGGCTGCTCGCCTCGCACGGTGTCTTCGCCGGACGGCCGGACGGCACGTACGAACTGACCCCGATGGCCGACGCGTTGCGCGCCGACCACCCCATGACGATGCGTGACATCGCCGTCCTGATGGGCCATCCCACACACTGGGACGACTGGAGCCGTCTGCTGGACTCCGTCGTCACCGGCGAGCCGAGCCTGCCCAAGCACCGCGGGATGGGTGCCTTCGAGTACCTGGAGCAGAACCCGGAGTACGGGGAGGTGTTCATCCGGGGCATGGGCAACATGTCGGACACCGAGACCGACCCGGTCGTCGCCGCGTACGACTTCTCGCGGTTCGGCACGGTCGTCGACTTCTGCGGCGGACGCGGCGGGCTGCTCTCCGGCATCCTGCGGCAGGCGCCCGGGGCGCGGGGCATCCTGTCCGACCCGCGGGTGGAGGGCAACGGCGCGGCCGAGTTCCTCGCCGGGCAGGGCGTCGCCGACCGCTGCACCACCCACGCCGGCGGGCTGTTCGACCCGGTGGTGGAGGGCGGGGACGCCTATGTGCTCAAGCACATCGTCCACGACTGGCCCGAGGAGCAGGCCCTGCAGATCCTGCGCAACATCCGGTCCGCGATCCGGCCGGACGGCCGGCTGCTGCTGGTGGAGATGGTGATCCCGGAGGACGGCGACGGGCCGCACTCCGGCAAGCTCGTCGACCTGTGGCTGATGCTCCTGGTCGGCGGCCGGGAACGCACCGCCTCGCAGTACGCCGACCTGCTCCAGCGGGCCGGCTTCCGCCTGGAGCGTGTGGTGGAGACGGCGTCCGCGGTCTCGATCGTCGAGGCGATCCCGGCCTGACCGGCCCGGCACGACGTACGGCCCCCGTGGCACCCACCTGGACCAGGTGGGCGCCACGGGGGCCGTTGCCGTATCCGCGGGGGCCGTCCGCGTGCCGCGGGTTCCACGAACGCCGGAGCGGGGCACCGCGTCACCCGGTGCCCCGCTGCCCGCGCCCCGCCGCCCGACGGTCAGCGGGGCGGGCCGAACCACCGCCGTAGGGCCGGCTCCAGGCCGGTCGTCGTGGCGGTGTCCGTCGCCCAGGCCACGTATCCGTCGGGGCGGATCAGGACGGCCGTGGTGGTGGCCAGCGGGTCGGGGCCGTCGGTGGGCTTCAGGGTCGCGGTGACGACGTCGACCCGGTCTTCCCGGCCGGTCGCCGCACTGCGGGTCGCCGCGTCGTCGGCCAGGTCCAGCAGGACGCCGTGTCCGGTGTGCAGCAGCCGCGCGACACGGGCCTCGCCGGTCGCGCCGATCAGCAGGCGCGGAGGCATCCGAAGACCGGTCAGGGGGTGGGCCGGGGCTTCGGCGTCACCGGGCGCGGTCAGGTCGTAGCGGATGTCGAGGTGGCTGACGAGGCCAGCCAGGTGGCGCTTGACCTCGTCGTGGGCGATGAGTTCGGTGAACAGCGCGCGCAGCGGCTCGGACTCGGCGCCGCCGAGGTAGACGGTGCCCTGGGCACGGGTGTTCATCAGCAGGCGGCGGCCGACCGCGTGACGTTCGCCGTGGTAGGTGTCCAGCAGCGCCTCGTCGGCGTCGCCGCGGATCACGGCGGCCAGCTTCCAGCCGAGGTTGGCCGCGTCCTGCACGCCGGTGCTCAGCCCCTGGCCACCGGCGGGGAGGTGGATGTGGGCGGCGTCGCCGGCCAGCAGGACACGGCCCCGCCGGTACTCGGAGGCCTGACGGGTGGCGTCGGTGAAGGAGCTCACCCAGGAGGCACTGCCGGCGCTGATGTCCTCCCCGGTGATGTGCCGCCAGGCCTCGGCGACCTCCCCGTAGGTGACGGTGCGCTCGCGCTCGTGGGCGGGCTGGCCGTCGGGGCAGACGATGATGCGCCAGACGTCCTCGGTGAGCGGGGCGGACATCACCATGCCGTTCGGGTAGCGCTCCCCCAGGTGCCGGGCGCGCAGCGTGACTCCGGTGATGTCGGCGAGGTACATGCCGCGCCGGGCGTCGCTGCCGGGGAAGTCGAAGCCGGCCGCCTTGCGCACCCGGCTGGCGCCCCCGTCGCAGCCCACCAGGTAGGCGGCGCGCAGCGTGCGGTCCTCCCCCGCGGGGGTGCGGACGGTGATCTCGACCGTGTCGCCGTCGAGGTGGCCGTCGGCCAGGGACACGAACTCCCAGCCGCGCCGGATGTCGGCGCCGGTCTCCGCCGCCCAGCTCTCCAGCACCGCCTCGGTGTCGCCCTGGGGGATGCCTCGGGCGCCGAAGTGGGCGTCGGGCAGCACGGTGAAGTCGAAGACGGTGCCGCCGAAGTGGCCCATCGGGCTGGTCTCCAGGCTCTCGCCCTGTCCGAAGCGGGGCAGCAGGCCGCGCTGGTCGAACGTCTCCATGGCGCGGGCGGTGAAGCCCAGGCCGCGGGACTGCCCGGTGGGGGCGGCGAGCTTCTCGATCACGACCACACGGGCCCCGCCCAGGCGTAGTTCACCGGCGAGCATCAGTCCGCTCGGGCCGGCCCCGACGACGATGACGTCGGTGTCGGTCGCGGTGCCTTCCACGGGTTCCATAGGGGTTGTTCCTTCCTGGCTACGGGATCATGTCGGGCCCGGCAAGGGGGTGGCGGTCACCGGCAGGGCGGGGAGAGGGAAGGGGGTGGGGGGTGGGGTCGGTGGTTCAGTACTCCAGCCGGGGCACCGGCTTGGGCGGGCCGAACCAGCGCGTCAGGGCCTCCTCCAGGCCGGCCCCGGTGCCACCCTGGCCGACCCAGACGATGTGGCCGTCGGGGCGCAGCAGCAGGCGGTCGGCGCCGTGCAGGAGGCTGTCGTCCTCCGCGCGGACCGGCACCGCGCTGACCCGGTCGGCCCAGCCGGCCGGCGGTTCCGTGGCGGCCCGGGCGCGCAGGTCCACCAGGACGCCGCCGCCGGTGCGCAGCAGGCGCGCGGGGTGGACGCGGCGGTTCGCGATGTGCAGGGCGGTGTGCGGCATCCGGGCGCCGAGCAGCGGGTGGGGATCGCCGTCGAGGTCGTAGCGCACGTCGAGGCCGCTGATCATCCCGGCGAGGTGGGTGCGTACGTCCTCCTGTCCGATGAGTTCGGCCAGCAGCGTGCGCAGCGGTTCCACCTCGGGTCCGCCGAGCAGCAGCTGGGCCTGGGCCCTGATGTTGGCGAGGACCCGTCTGCCCACCGCGTGCCGTTCGGTGTGGTAGGTGTCCAGCAGGTCGTCGCCGATCTTGCCGCGCAGGTGCAGCGCCAGTTTCCAGCCGAGGTTGAAGGCGTCCTGCAGGCCGAGGTTGAGGGCCTGGCCGCCGATCGGCATCTTCTGGTGGGCGGCGTCGCCGGCGAACAGGATCCGGCCGTGCCGGTAGTGCGTCAGCTGCCGGGAGGCGTCGCCGAAGGCGTTGACCCACAGCGGGGTGCCGCCGCTGATGTCCTCGCCGGTGACCCGTTTCCAGACGGTGATGATCTCCTCGAACTCGGCGTCCCCGGGGCGCTGCCCGGCGCTGGAGCCGAACTCGTGGACCATCACCCGGGTCACGCCGTCGGGGCGGCGCGCGGCGATGGCGAGCCCGTGTTCCCGGCGTTCGAAGCGCCGGTTGGGGATGTCGATGCCGGCGATGTCGGCGCGGATCAGCTCCCGGTGGGCGTCCTCGCCGGGGAAGTCGGCGCCGATGAGCCGGCGGACGGTGCTGTCCTCGCCGTCGCAGGCCACGAGGTAGCGGCAGCGCATGCGCAGGACGCCCTGGTCGCCGAGGGCCTCCAGTTCGACCCAGTCGCCCACCTCGCCGACGGCGACCAGCTCGTGCTTGCACTTCATCTCGGCGCCCGCGGCAAGCGCCCACTCCTCCAGGACGGCCTCGGTCTTGGTCTGCTGCACCTTCCACTGGCCCGGGTGGGTGCTGGGCAGGGTGAGGTCGAGGGGGATGCCGCCGAAGTGGCCGCGTACCTCGTTCGGCGGCTCGCCGAGATCGGGGATCAGTCCCCGGCTCTCCAGGATCTCCATGGTGCGGGCGTGCAGGGTGGAGGCCCGCGACGTGGTGTCCGGCGCGCGCCGTTTCTCCACCAGCACCACGTTGACGTCGCGGGCCAGTTCACCGGCGAGCATCAGCCCGACGGGACCGGCCCCGACGACCACCACATCGGCAGTGAGGCGCTCCGCTGTCACGGTCAGGCCTGCTTCTGCTCGGCGTAGGCCTTGGCGTGGGACAGCGTGGCGCGGCTGTTGGTGGACAGCGCCGTGTGCACGTACTCGCGGGCGTCGGCGACCGTGGCGTCGGGGCCGAGGATGCGCGCGATGTTGGCGGTGTTGAGGGTGACGGTGTGCTGCGAGGAGGCGGCGGTGCCCTCCTCGGTCTCCACGAACGTCCATTCGCCGGTGTGCAGGGTCATCAGTGCGGGCAGCGTGACCTGCTTGTAGGCGATCTTGTGATGCGGGAAGACCACCCGGTAGGACTTGGTGGTGTGCACCGAGCCGTCCTTGGCCCGGGTGTCCATCTCCAGTTCCTGCAGGCCGGGCGTCTCCTCGGCGAGGCGTACGACGGCCACGTGCGGCAGTCGCTCGGCCCACCGGTCGGCCTCGTTGACGAAGTCGTAGACGTCCTTGGCGCTTCCGGCGACGTGCACGGTGTCGGTGAAGGAGAAGGTGAGCTCCTCGGTGTCGGCGGCGTGCGCCCGCTCGACGTTCTCCTTCAGCGCGGCGAGTTCCAGGGTGCTGTTCTTGTCCACGGCCCGCTCGATCCACAGCAGGTCGTGCGGGTCGTCGCCGAGGGCGCTGTAGTCGTGCAGGAGGCGCACCCGGGAGCTCGCCTCGCCGAGCGGTTCGATGATCCAGGTGCCGCCCATGTGCTTGACGGGCGGTGCCGGGATCTCCTGGCGGAAGGTGATGGTCAGGTTGGCGGGGTCCAGGGTCCGGCGCGAGGTCCAGTCCTTGGGCTTGCCGTTGGCGGTGGCCCAGATCCGGATGCGCTCCTCGTCGGCCTGTGCTTCCAGGCGGTCGACGTGGATGGTGGGCGGGAAGATCCGCGGCCAGTTGGTCACGTCCGCGAGCAGTTCGTAGATGGCGGCGGCGGGGGCGTCGATGCCGATCTCGTGCTCGACCTCACGCGTCGTCATGAGGTTCTCCTCGAAGAAGGTCGGGTCGGTCAGAAGTTGCCCAGGCCACCACAGACGTTGAGGGCCTGGGAGGTGATGGAGGCGGCGGTGTCGGAGGCCAGGTAGCCGACGAGGCCCGCGACCTCCTCGGGCGTGGAGTAGCGGCCGAGCGGGATCTTGGACTGGAACTTCTCGAGGATGGCGTCCTCGGAGGTGTCGTAGGCGGCGGCGTAGCCCTGGCGGACCCGCTGGGCCATCGGGGTCTCCACATAGCCCGGGCAGACCGCGTTGACGGTGATGCCGGTCGGGGCGAGCTCGTTGCCGAGGGCCTTGGTGAAGCCGACGACGCCGTGCTTGGAGGCCGAGTAGGGCGCGCCGAGGACGACGCCCTGTTTGCCGGCCGTGGAGGCGATGTTGATGACGCGGCCGCGGTTCTTGTGGCGCATGCCGCCGGTGGTGAGTACGGCGCGGGTCATCCGGAAGACGCTGGTGAGGTTGGTCTCCAGGACGTCCTCCCACAGTTCGTCGGTGAGGTCGGCGGTCACTCCGCCGCCGGAGCGGCCCGCGTTGTTGACGAGCACGTCGACGGTGTCGAAGCGGTCGACGGCGGCCTGCACGAAGGCGTCGACGGAGGCGCTGTCGCGGACGTCGACGACCGTGCCGTCCACCTCCAGGCCCTCGGCCTGGAGTTCCTTGACGGTGGCGGCGACGTTGTCGGCGTTGCGGGCGCCGATGAAGACGCGGTGGCCGGTGGAGGCCAGCAGTCGTGCCGAGGCCAGGCCGATGCCGCTGGTGGCGCCGGTGACGACGGCCACCTTCGCGGTGCTGTTGTCGGTCATGTCGGACGGTCCCCTTCAGGCGGCCTGGGCGGGCGCGAGCTGCGCGTTGACGACGTCGATGAAGGCGCGCGGCGTGTTGGCCTCGCCGACGGCCTCCTCGTCCAGGGAGATGCCGTACTCGCGTTCGATGAGGCTGCCGGCCTCCAGCAGGGCGAGGGACTCGTAGCCGATCACCTCGAACTCGGTGTCGAGGATGTCGGCGTCCAGGTCGACGCCCTCGGCGACACCCGCGGCCTCCGTCAGGGTGCGCTTGAGGTCCTCGAGGGTGAAGAGCTTGGCGGTCATGGGTGCGTCCTTTCGTCGATGGTGCTCGTCGGTTCGAGTCCGGTGCGCGTCCGGTGCGTCATGCGGGGCGGCGTACGACCATGGCGGAGTTGAAGCCGCCGTTGCCGCGGGCCAGGACCAGGGCGCAGCTCACCTCGGCCTGGCGGGGCCGGCCGAGAACGAGGTCGAGGTGGTAGTCCGCGCACGGGTCGATGTGCACCGTGGGCGGGATGACCCCGTCACCCATCGACAGCAGGGCCGCGGCGAGGTCCAGCGGCGCGCCGCCCGAGTACAGGCGTCCGGTCATCGTCTTGGGCACGGTCACGGGCACGCCCCGCTCCCCGAACACGTCGTTGATCGCGCGGGCCTCGACCAGGTCGCCGGCCGCGTCGCCGGCGCCGTCGGCGAAGACCACGTCGACGTCGCGCGCGTCGACACCGGCGTCGCCGAGGGCGATCTCGACGGCCTTGCGCAGGGCGGGCGGGCGTCCGCTGCCGGGCCGGGGGTCGATCGTCGCGCCGTAGCCGGCGATCTCGCCGTAGATCTTCGCGCCCCGCGCGCGGGCGGTGCCGGCGTCCTCGGTGATGAGGATGGCGCCGCCCTCGCCGGGCACGTAGCCGCGGGCGTCGCGGTCGAAGGGCAGGTAGGCGCGGGCCGGTTCGTCGCTGGTGGACAGTTTGCCCGTGGTCAGCTGCGCCACCCAGCCCCAGGGGCAGATCGAGGCGTCGACCGCTCCGGTGACGATCAGGGGGGTGCCCTTGCGGATCTGCCGGCGTGCCTGCGCGACGGCGTCCAGGCCGCCGGCGCCCTCGCTGACGACGACCCCGGCGGGGCCCTTCATGCCGTTGCGTATGGAGATCTGGCCGCTGTTGACGGCGTAGAACCAGGCGAAGGACTGGTAGGCGGAGACGTACTGGCTGCCCCGGCTCCACAGGTTCTGCAGTTCGCCCTGGCCGAACTCGAAGCCGCCCGCGGCGGACGCCGTGATGACGCCCATGTCGAACTCGGCGAACTTCGCCCTGTCGGCGTCCGCGTCCTTCAGCGCCCAGTCGGTCGCGACCAGCGCCAGCCGGGTGACCCGGTCGGTCTGCGGCAGCAGCCGGCTGGGCAGGTGGTTCTCGGCGACGAACCCGGGGATCTCGCCCGCCAGACGGCTGGGGTAGTCCGACGGGTCGAAGCGGGTCACCCGGCCCAGTCCGTGCTTGCCGGACAGCGTGGCCGACCAGTAGTCCTGCACTCCGAGGCCGTTGGGCGCGGCGACGCCCAGGCCGGTCACCACCACGGAGGTGGTCATACGAGGCTCCTCTCCGGGCTGGCCAGCACCATGGCGCTCTGGAAGCCGCCGAAGCCGCTGCCGACCGTCAGGACGGCGTCGACGAGTTGGTCACGGGCCACGACGGGCACGTAGTCGAGGTCGCACTCCGGGTCGGCGTGGTGCAGGTTCGCGGTCGGCGGGACCACGTCGTACTCCATGGCCAGCGCGGAGGCGGCGATCTCGATGGAGCCGATCGCGCCGAGCGAGTGGCCCACCATCGACTTGATGGAGCTGACCGGGGTGCGGTAGGCGTGGTCGCCCAGGCTGCGCTTGAACGCGGCGGTCTCGTGCCGGTCGTTCTGCTTGGTGCCCGAGCCGTGGGCGTTGACGTAGTCGATCGCCTCCGGGTTGAGCCGTGCCTCGGCGAGGGCGAGGTCGATGGCCTCCGCCATCTCCTTGCCGTCGGGCCGCAGACCCGTCATGTGGTAGGCGTTCGACCGGGTGGCGTAGCCGGCGATCTCGGCGTAGATGTGCGCCCCGCGCTCCTTGGCGCTCTCCAGTTCCTCCAGGACGAAGAACGCGGCGCCCTCGCCGAGCACGAACCCGTTGCGGGTCTTGTCGAACGGCCGGGAGGCGCACTCGGGTTCGTCGTGCCGGGGCGTGGTCGCCTTGATCGCGTCGAAGCAGGCCATGGTGATGGGCGAGATCGGGGCGTCGGAGGAACCGGCGATCACGACGTCGGCCGAGCCCTCGCGGACCAGCTCCACGGCGTAGCCGACGGAGTCGATGCCGGAGGTGCAGCCGGTGGAGACCACCGTGGAGGGGCCCTCCGCGCCGACGGCCCAGGCGACCTCGGACGCGAAGGAGCTGGGCACCATGTAGTCGTAGAGCTGCGGCACCGCGTAGGTGTGGTCCAGCACGTCGAGCCGGCCGCCGTCGCTGACGACCCGGTACTCCTGGTCCAGGCCCATGGTGGCGCCGACGGCGCTGCCGACGGTGACGCCGACACGGTGCGGCTCCAGGGCGGCCAGGTCGATGCCGCTGTCGGCGACCGCGCCGCGCGAGGCGACGACGGCGAACTGCGCGGCCCGGTCCAGGCGGCGCACCTCCTGCGGGGTCAGACCGTGCTCGTAGGGGGAGAAGTCGGCCTCGGCGGCCACCCGGGAGCGGAACGGGGCGGGGTCGAAGAAGGTGATGCCGCGCGTGGCGGTACGGCCGCTGCTGAGCAGCTGCCAGAACTTCTCCCTGCCGACACCGCCGGGGGCGATCACCTCGATGCCCGTGATGACAACGCGACGTCGGCTCACGCGGACGCCTCCCAGTTGTAGAAGCGGGTGGCCATCGCGTCGGCCGGGGAACGCCAGGTCGCGGGGTCGTAGGCCTCGATGAAGGGCTTGAGGTCCGCGCTGATCCGGACGAAGCGCGGGTCCTGCTTGGCGGCCTCGATCAGTTCGCCGCCGTTGTCCTCGTCGAAGTCCTGGAGGTGGAAGTACAGGCCCCGGTAGGAGAACAGCTGGCGGCGCCGCGTTCCCATGCGGTGGGGCATCTCGGTCTGGTCGAACTCGGCGAACAGCCGGGCCACGTCGGTGCTCGAGGTGGCTGTCATCCGGGCGACAATGAGCGTGCTGTGCATAGGTTTGGCTCCTCGGCGTGTGCGTGGAGGGGTTCGCTTCGTTCGCTTCTTCGCTTCGTTTCGCCTCGACAGTGCGGCCCGGCGGTAGCGCCCGGCCCGCGGAACACCTGAGTCCGGCCAGAGCCGCCGACGGCGGGCGGGCGGAGCGGGTACGGCTTGCGGATGCGAGTACGGCTTGCGGATGCGGACATGCGTACGCCTCCGGAGGCAGCGGCACACCGTGGGCGGCCGGGGAGTCCGGAGGCGTGCGGGAGGGCGGCGCGTCGCGAGGACGCGCCGGGTCACTCGCCGGCGGAACGGGTGTGGGCCACCCGGTAGGTGTTCACGTCCGCGGAGGTGGCGACCCCGCGCACCCGGCCAACGGCCTTGGCACGGCCCTCGGGCCACTGCTCGGCGGGCTGGTCGCGGTAGGCCTCGAAGGCCTCCTTGCTCTCCCACTGCGAGTAGGAGACGACGAACAGACCGTCCAGGCCGCGGGCGCGCAGCCCCTTGAGGACGACGTGCGAGACGAAGCCGGGCACGTCCAGGAACCAGGTCTGGCCCTCGCCGAGCGCGTCGACGAGCTCGTCCTGGTCGTTCGCCTCGACACCGAAGACGCCGATGACGGTGTAGTCGTCGCGGTGCGGGCCGATGTCGACGACGCCGCCCTGCGCGGGCTGGGTCAGGACGAAGGCGACCTCGTTCTGCAGCAGGCGGATGGAGGTGGTGATCTCACCGAAGACCGGCAGCGTGCGGTGCTTGAACTCCTCGCCCGCGTACCGCTTCTCCAGGTCCTCACCGCTGCGCCACTGGATGAAGTTGGCGGTGCCCGGGCTCTGCACGCCGGCGTGCACGGTGGAGGACATCCAGCCCTCGTACGTCGCCGCGTCGACGATCTTCGTCATCTCCTCGATCAGCTTGTCCTGCTTCTCGGGAGCGTCCGTGGTGAACAGGTTGAGGACGGTCAGGTGCTTGTCCTCGACGGAAATCTTGGGCATGGGGTCCTTCGCTTCCTTTGGGTACGGACGAGTTGCCGGTGCACGGCGGTGGTCAGTCGGCGGGGCCGAACCAGCGGGTGAGGGCGTCGGTGAGGCCGTCGGCGCCGGTGCCGACCGGGCCGACCCAGGCGACGTAGCCGTCGGGGCGGACGAGGATGCCGTCCACGGGCACGTCGCAGTCGAACTCGACGTCGACGACGTCGACACGGTCCTGCCAGCCGCCGGCCGCGCGGGCGAGGCCGTGGTCCCCACCGAGTTCGAGCAGCACGGGCCGGCCGGCGTGCAGCAGGGTGGTGCTGGAGACCTTCTCGCCGCCGACGACCAGTTCGCGCTCCGGCAGACGCCGGCCGAGCAGCGGATGGTCGGCGCCGCCGACGTCGTGGCGGATGTCCAGGCCGGTGACCATGCCGACCAGATGGCGCTGTACGGAGGGGTGGGCCCGCACCAGTTCGGAGAAGACCTCGCGCATCGGCTCCATGTCGTCGCCGCCGAGGTAGAGGCTGCGCTGGGCGAGGGTGTTCGCCAGGATCCGGGCGCCGACCGGGTGGCGTTCGCTGTGGTAGGTGTCCAGCAGCCCCTCGGGAGCCTGGCCCTTGATCTCCAGCGCCAGCTTCCAGCCGAGGTTGACGGCGTCCTGGACGCCCGCGCTCATGCCCTGCGCGCCGATCGGCAGGTGGATGTGGGCGGCGTCCCCGGCCAGGAAGGCGCGGCCCTTGCGGTACTGGGCGGCCTGCCGGCTGACGTCGGTGGTGGAGCTGACCCACAGCGGGGTGGCGCCGCTGATGTCCTCGCCCGAGAGCCGCTTGAACGCCTCGGCGACCTCCTCGAAGGTGATCGGGCCGTCGGCGGTACGCAGGGGCTCCGTGGCGTCGTAGTAGATGACGCGGCAGCGGTCCGGGCCGAGCGGCATCACCATGATCATGCCGCCGGGCACGCGTTCGCCGCTGAAGCGGGGGCGCAGGCTCACGCCGGTGATGTCGGCGAACCGCAGCTCCAGTGTGGGCTCGGTGCCGGGGAAGTCGATGCCGGCGCTGGTGCGCACGATGGAGCGGGCGCCGTCGCAGCCGACCACGTAGCGGGCGCGCAGGCGGTCGGTGCCGCCCGCGCCCTGGACGGTGACGCTCACGCCGTCGTCGTCGAGGTCCACGCCGGTGACCTCGACGCCGCGGCGGACGACGGCGCCCAGCTGCACCGCCCAGCCGCCCAGGACGCCCTCGGTGCGGGCCTGCGGAACACCGCGGGCACCGTAGGAGCCGCCCTCGATCACCTGGTAGTCCAGCGGCACGCCGCCGAAATGGCCGGCCGGAATGACGCCGACCTCACCGAATCGGGCCATGAGTCCGCGCTGCGCGAACTCCTCTATGGTCCGCGCCGAAAATCCCAGGGCCCGTGATTCACGAATCGGTTCGGCCAGCTTGTCCAGCACGGTAACCGAGACTCCATTGAGCCTCAGTTCACCCGCGAGCATGAGTCCGGTGGGACCGGCCCCCACAATAATGACATCCGCGTCGAAGAAATTCATTTGTCCTCTTCTCACTGGTGTACGGCCAGTATCGCGAGGCATTTCGAGGGCGGTAAATAGCCATCGGTACAGGTCTTCTGCAGGGAATGCCAGAAGAACGTCGGGAACGTCAGATCTTTGTCAGGTGCACTTGCCGGGCACGGGCATATCGGCGGCATTCTCAGGCATGAACTCCACTCGGACCGTCGATCACTCCGCCCAGACCAGAGATCACCCCGCCACCGTCGGTCGATCCCGCGCCGATGTCGCCGACCTTCTCGCCCGCTATTTCGTCTCCCTCGACGACGAGGAACTCGACGACACATGGGCGGCCGGCCTGTTCACGAAGGACGCCGTCGTGGCGTTCCCGATCAGCAGGCACCAGGGCGTCGAGGGCATGGCCGCCTACCACCGCGCGGCACTCGAGGCGTTCGCGGCCACCCAGCACCTGGGCTCCCCGCCCGTGGTGACGGTGGACGGCGACCGGGCCGTGCTGCGCGCCAACCTGATCTCCACCCATGTCCACCACGCGCACCACGCCCGCCCGCAGGGGGAGTTGGCACCGCTGTTCGCCACGGGGACGTTCGTCGACGGCGAGGCCCGCCGTACGCCCGCGGGGTGGCGGCTGAGCCTGCTGTCGTTCCGGCTGCTGTGGGCCGACGGCACCCCGCCGCCGCCGACGACGGCGGGGTGAGCTTTCGGCCGCGTTCAGGGGGCGGCACCGGGCGTGGTCCGGTGCCGCCCCCACCACGTCGGTCAGGTGTTGAGGTGCAGGACGCGGTCCACCGCGATCTCGATGACCACCCGGCCCGGCGGGTTGGGAGGCGCGGACCAGTACCGCTTGGCGTAGAGCCCCGCGCCCAGCGTCACCCGCGCGGGATCGTCGACGACCGTGCCGGTGCCCTCCAGGGTCACCCAGGTGAAGCCGTGGACCTGGCACAGGGCCACCCGGCTCCCCGGCGCGGCCAGCAGGTTCCTCGCCTTGCGCGAGGAGGCGACCGTCATGACCCGGGCCAGCCCGGCCTTCGGGTCCCAGGTGAAGCGCACCGGCGCCACGTGGAGCGAACCGTCCGGCCGGATCGTCGTGAACGCCGCGACCTCGGCCGGGTCGTTCAGGAACGCCTCGACCGGGGCGGGCACCAGCACGGCGGCCGGGCGCTGCTTCGACAGCGACATGTTCCTTCTCGTCCTCCCCCTCGTACGGGCCCTGGGCCGTGTTCAGTCGATGCTGCGGACGATGGTGA
Organism: Streptomyces caniscabiei; assembly: GCF_014930365.1. GTDB lineage: Bacteria > Actinomycetota > Actinomycetes > Streptomycetales > Streptomycetaceae > Streptomyces > Streptomyces caniscabiei. Next base: position 55,568 of record NZ_JABXWI010000032.1, read on the forward strand.
GGAACTCGTCGTCCTCGTCGTCGGCCCCGGCCAGCCTGAGCAGCGGCGCCACACCCACCGGCACCATCCCGAACACCGCCATGTCGATCTCCCGGAACTCCTCTACGCGCTCGCTCATGGGGCGCCTCCTTCCGTGGTCGGTCGCCTCAGCGTGTCAAGACTCGCTAGGGGTACGGTCGACGGAGCCTTTGGAACCCGTGGGGCGCGGCCGGAGCCGCACGGTGCGCCGGCTGTGGCGCGGCGGCGCGATGACGGGCGGCGCGTCGGAGCCGAGCGCGGACAGTACCTCGCCGGCGGTCGCACCGGCCGCGGTGACGGGCAGCAGGCGCAGCAGCCGGGCGCAGTGCGCGGCCAGCAGGCGGGCGTCCCGGTCGGAGACCCGGGCCCGGTCGTGGACCACGGTCAGGCGCAGGGAGCCGTCCGCGCTCCGGTGGGCGAGGAGGGCGACGGGCAGGGCGGGGTGCGCGCCGTCGGCGTGTTCCATCTCCAGGCGCACACCGGCCGCGCCCAGTTCGGCGCGGAGCCCGGCGGGCGGACGCGGGCCGTTCTCCACGGCCACCAGGCTCTCCAGCAGTTTTCCGCCCGACGCGGCGCGCCCCGTCCACTCGTGGATCTGCCCGATGGCGACCCATTCGTAGGCCGCCATGTCCAGTGCCCGGTCCCGCAGGGCGGCCAGCAGTCGGCGCAGCGGTTGCTCGGGGTCGACGACCACGACCATCGGCAGGCTCGTGCGCAGGGGCCCCACCAGCCGCTCGACGCCGTCCAGGGGGATGCCGCGCCCGGAGACGGCGACGCCGAAGCCCACCGGCAGGCTGCCCGGCACCCGCTGCGCGCGGTAGACCAGCAGCGCCCAGACGGCCTGCAGAGCGCTGGAGTCGGGCAGGGCACGGGCGGCGGCCCAGCGGTGCAGCCGCCCGGCCTCGCCGGCGTTCAGCCGTACCTCGGCGCGGCCGCAGCCGGTCTGCCGGGTGTCGGGGCCGGGCAGCAGCGGCAGCAGCGCCGGTTCGCCGGCCGGCACGGTCCGGCTCCACAGCTCCCGGGGCGGGGCCGGGTCCTGGCCGTCGAGCCAGCGTGTCCAGTCCCGCAGGTCGGGCCTGCGTTCGCCACCGGGCAGCACCCCGTCGGCGAGGTAGGCCCGGCAGAACTCCTCCAGCAGGACGAAGACGCTCCCGGTGTCCAGCAGCGCGTGATGGAAGGTCAGCAGCACCCGCGTCCCCGACGGCGAGGGGCCTGGCGTGTTCCGGCCGGAGATGTTCCGGCCGGTGTACTGGCCGGTGTTCCGGCCGGGCGGATCGACGAGGGTGACGCGCAGCGGGCCGGGATGGCGCAGGTCGAAGCCGCGCTGCCGGTCCTCGGCCAGCAGTCGCGCGAAGTCGGCGCCGCCCGCCGACTGCCGTACGACCTCGATGCGGGCCCGGTCGTGGACCACCAGGCGGGGTGGCGGGCCCCAGACGAACGCCGAACGCAGGACGGTCTCGCGGGCGGTGACGGACTGCCAGGCGGCGGCGAACCGGTCGGTGTCCAGGGGCCCGTGCCAGCGCCACGTCAGCTGCTCGACGTGCCTGCCGCTGCGGCGGTGGGCGAGGGAGTCGATCAGGACGTCGTACTGCTGCCGGGTCACGGGCAGCGCGGTACGTGTCGGACGGCCGGAGGGGGCGATGCCGCCGCGGACCCGGTCACGCCCGGAGCGCGGGCGCCTCGGCCTCGCCATGGTTCCCCCTTCCCGGCGCGGCGGCCAGTACGGTGCGGGTCAGCCTCTCGGAGCCCGGGAGAGCCACCCGAGGGCGTATCGCTGTCGGCAGCAAGCGTGCCGGGACGTACTGACGCACCGCTGACACCGCGCTGACACCGCTCGGGGCCCGCCGGAGCGTCGCTCGCGCCCGGGACGAGCCGCGGGTCGGGGGCACCGCGTGTGCCGTGCGCGGCGGGCGGTGAGGGGCGGCGCGGTGACGGGGGGCGCGATGACGGGCGGCGCGTCTTCGTGGAGAGCCGTCAGCGGGACCTCAGGACTCCTCGGATGCCTTGGGCTGCATGGCGGAGAGGAAACCGCGGTCGAGCATGGTGTGCACGGAGGTGTCGTAGGCGGTGTTCAGACCCGCGTCGTGACAGGCCACGCTCAGCAGGTACCGGTCCATCACCGGGTGGGTGGCGAAGTCCCACTCGCCGCGGCTGGCCGAGCTGCCGTCGGGGGCGCGCAGTCGGCCGCCCGGGCTGAAGCCGAACTCGTTGAAGCCGAGCCGCAGTCCCTGGCCGAGCGCCTTGCTGTAGGCCTCCTTGAGGGTCCACAGCCGCAGGATGTGGGCGGTGCGCCGGTCCTCGGGCATCGCGGCCACCTCGCGCGCCTCGGCGGGGGTGAGGATCTGCGTCTGGAGCAGGTCCAGCCGCACCAGGCGGTCGGCGGGCTCCACGTCCACGCCGATCCGGCCGGTGCGGCTGAGCCCGACCGCCATGAGGTCCCCGGTGTGACTGAGGCTCAGGTCGATCTGGTCGAAGCCGCGCAGGTACGGCCGTCCGCCGAGGCGGTAGGCGATCTCCAGGTACTCCGGCGGGGTCGCCAGGGCCGCGGCGGCCGTGTACTTGATGAGCAGCCGCGCGGCGGCGAACCGGTAGCGCACGGTGGCGTCGGGCGTACGCCGGTAGCGGGGCCAGTCACGGCCGAGCAGTTCCCGCAGCCGCGGGGTGGTGAGGACACTGGGCAGCCACTCGCTCCATGTCGTGTACACCAGTGCGTTGCCGAGCCGCGCGAGGTCCTCCTTCACCCCGCGCCAGGGCCCCGCGGGCCGTGGCACATGGAGGGGCACGGCACATCTCACCCGGTTCATCCTGGTCTCCCTGCGTGTCGTGGTCTCCCGGGGGCGGGCGCCGCGGGGGCGCGGCCCGGTCGGGGCGCGCGTGAGCCACGCCGGGCACGGGTCCGGTCGGCCCGGGTCGCCTGTCGCTTCGTTCGCCCCGGCCGTCACAGCCGTCGGCCCTCTCAGCCGTCGGCCGTCCCGGCCGTCAGCCGGGTCGCGTACAGATCCAGGCTGTGCCCGTCGCGGCAGCGTTCCAGCAGTTCGGCCAGGACGGTGCGTTCGGCCTGGGCCGGTACGTCGGGCACGTCGGCGCCGAGTCTGCGGCCGATGCGTCCGAGGGCGAGCACCGCCCAGGCGGGGTCGGAGAGGAAGGCGTCACCGCCGTCCTGGTTCTCGAAGACCCCGAGACAGGCCGCCGCGGCCAGCACGAGGGCGTAGCGGTCGGCCAGGGCGCAGGCCTGCGGGTCGAAGGCGGCGCCGCTCGCGGCCGGCAGGGCCGCGCACCGCGCGCGCAGGACCTTCAGTTCGTCGACGAACGCCCGCGCCAGAGCAGCGAGGACACGGTCCAGCGGACCGCCCCCGGCCCGGTCCGAGAGTCTGTCGGCGGCGCCGACCAGGGTCGCGGTGAGCAGGTCGTCGGTGCCGGAGTGGGCGAGTCGGCGGTGATCGAGGACGGGCAGTGGCGCGCCGGGCGTGAACAGCGCGGCCGGTGGCTCGGCGGACCGGAACCAGGTCGTACGGGCCAGTGTGGGCAGCTGGGGCACGAGCACCGCCTGGCACACGGCGGTGCCCGAGTGCCCGAGTCCGGCCACCGGCAGGTCCCGCGCGAGTTTCTGGAAGCCGCCGTAGAGCGGGCCGCGGTCGTAGCCGCGGGCGCCCAGTACGGCGGCGAGCTCCTCCAGGTTCTCGCGCAGCAGGTCCGGCATCGTGTACTTGACGGCTGCCGCGAGCAGATAGGCGTCCTCGGGTACGAGGCTGAGCGCGCGCAGTCCGGTGACGGCCATCGCGTCGCAGGCCAGCAGGTCGGCGAAGACCCCGGCGAGCGCCCGCTGCCGACGGCGCGAGGGCTGCCGGTCGGGGCGGTCGACGGTGGCCGCTCGCACGGCCTGGCGCAGCACGCTGTCCACGCCGGCGAGGACGGTGCCGGGGATGAGGCAGTGGCTGATCTGGAAGCTGCGCAGCGCCAGCGACACCCCGTCGCCGACCTCGCCGACGACTGCCGTGGAGGGCACCGGCACATCGACGAGTTCCAGTCCGCAGAAGCGTGCTCCGCGCATGCCGGGTGTCTGGACCCGCTCCAGCCGCCGTACCTCGCCGGAGGCCGGTGGTTCGGGCCCCAGCAACAGCACGGAGTGGCTGTCGGGGCCGTCCTGGGCGCGGGTGCGGGCGTAGGCGACGAAGGTGTCGGTGCGGTCGGCGTTGATGACGGCGTCCTTGCGGCCGTTGAGCAGGAACCCGCCGCCGGGGGCGGGCACGGCGCGCAGTTCGTGCCGGAGGATGGCGTTGGCGTGCGCCACCTCGCGGTGCACGATCGAGATCCGTCCCCCGTCGTTCAGTACCCGGGCCAGGGTGCGGCGTTGGGCGTCGTCGCCCGCGGTCCACACGGCGGAGGCCGCGAACAGCGAGGTGATGCCGAAGCCGTAGCCGAGCGCCAGGTCGCGGCGGAACAGCGGGCGCAGCACCCGTGCCAGCCGCTCCAGGTCCTCGAGGTGCCCGCCCAGGTCGGCGGGGACGAACTCGGCGGCCAGGCCGACGTCGGCGAGCAGCGCTTCGGTGGCCTCGGGGACCTCGCGGGCGTCGTCGGCCCGCAGCAGCGCTCGGTGGCCGTGCGGGTTGCCGGGGTCGAAGGGGTCGCCGAGCGCGGCCTCCAGGTGGGCGGCACGCTCGGGTTCGCCTCCGCTCCGGCGCGCGGGGCGGGACACGGCCGCGAGGTCCGGGGCCGGTCGTCCGACGGTGGTCACAGGACACGCACCGCGCTGAGGGCGTACTGCGTGGCGTACCGCAGCACCAGCAGCCCTGCCTGTCCGATCCGGTCGCGCACGTGCCGGGCTGCCTCCGCCGTGTCCGCGTCCGGGCCGAGAACGGCCGTGGCGCCCCGCTCGTCGAGGAGCACGTTGTGCCGGGCGGTGAGGTTGACGCCTCTCTCGTCGGGTTCGAGCAGCCATTCGCCGGTGTGCGCGGTCAGCAGCGGGGAGGTGCGGGTCTGCTTGTAGACGATCCGGCCGGCGCTGGGGAAGCAGATCCGTACCGACTCCGACTCGTGCGCGGTGCCGTCGACGGTGAGGCTGCCCATCGACATCACCTGCACACCGGGGGCCTTCTCGGACACCTCCAGGGTGCGGACGTGCGGCAGTTCGGCGGGCCAGTCCTCGGCCCGGTAGAGGAAGTCGAAGATCAGCTCGGCGGGTGCCCTGACGTGCACGGTGTCCTCGAAGGACAGGGTGAGGTCGTCCAGGCGGGTCCAGCGCTCGGCCATCCAGGCCAGCCGGTCGAGCTGGGCACGGCTGTTGGCGGCGGTGACCTCATGCACCCAGGACACGTCGGCGGGCGCGTCGTCGGCGACGGTGAAGCTGTGCTCCAGGGTCACCCGGGAGCGGTCGCCGAGCGGCTGGACGGTCCACACGCCGCTCATCGACGTGATCGGGGCCTCGGGCAGGTCCTGTGTGAACTCCACGCGCAGGGCCGAGACGTCCAGGCGCCGGCTGGAGACCCAGGAGCTGACCCGTTCCCCCGCGACGGCCCACAGGCGCAGTCGCTCCCGGCTGCCGTCGAAGTCCAGTTGCTCCACGTGGACGCAGGGTGGGAAGAACAGCGGCCATTGCGTGGCGTCCGCGATCAGCCCGTACAGCACGCCGGCCGGGGCCGAGGCGGTCACGTCGCTGACGGCACGGTGTACTCGCGGTTCGGGCATCGTCCACACCCTTCGTTGTTCGAGGCGTCGCCGCCGCGCCGGTACGAGATCTCCGCGTCCGGGTCCCGCACGTGCGGCGGCTCCACGCGACACGGGCGGCATCCGGACGGTGGCCAATCGTTTCGGCGTTGTCGGCGGCCGTGGTTTCGACCCTGTCCGGAACCGCTCGTGATGCGCACGCGCCGCGCTCGATCTCCGCTGGAGCCCGGCCGGGTCGGCGCAGGTCGCGGGCTCCCGCCCCGCCTCGTACGCCGTACCCGCGACGCGCCGCCACCAGGCCGGTGGTACGGCCTGTGCCGTCCGGCCGGTCCGGGGCGCCCCGTCGTCGCGGTGACGCGTCCGGCCGCGCTCCACCGACAACCGGCGCGCGCTCGAGGACGACGGCGGACGGTGGCCACCCGGAGAGCGACGACCGAGGAGGTCCACGGTGAAGCCCCTGCGCCCCTGCCTCCGCCTCGTGCGCGGACTGTGGGACGGTCTCGTGGTCTACGGCCTGCTGCTGGTGTGCGGCGAGACGTCGGCGTACGAGGCCGCGGCCCGCCGGGCTCCCCTGCGGGGCCTGCCCCCCGGCCACCCCGAACGCCTGCGCACCGACCTGCCCCTGTCTCCCCTGGAGCGCCGCCTGGCCCGCGAACTCGCCGTGCCGGCACCCGGCCGGCGGGAATCGGCGTAGGGGAGTTCCGAAGGCCGGCACGGTGTCCGCGACGCCCGCCGGACCTCACCCGGAGGCCCTCACCCCCTCCCCCACCGGGCGCCGTGACGGCGCCCGGTTCCGCTCGTCTCACGTGCCCGGCGCCCTCAGGACGGCTGCCGCGTTGAAGCCGCCGCGGCCTCGGGCGAGGACCAGGGCGGTGCGCAAGCCGGGCCGGGGGCGGGGGCGGTCGACGACCAGGTCGATGGGGCAGTCGGGGGCGATCGGGCTGGTGCCCGTGGTGGGCGGGATGACCTCGTCGCGCAGGGAGAACAGGGCCGCCGCCAGGTCCAGGGACGAGCCCCCCGCCGCCAGGCGGCCGGTCATCGTCTTGGGCACGGTGACGGGCACCCCGTACGGCCCGAACAGCGCGCACAGGACGGCGCTCTCGGCGAGGTCGCCCGCCCGCTCGCCCGCGCCGTCGGCGAAGACCACGTCGACCTCCCCCGGTGTCACCCCCGCGTCGGTGAGGGCGAGTTGGGCGGCCTCCCTCAGCCGGGGCGCGTCGGGCCCGTCGAAGGTGGCGGCGCAGCCGGCGACGATGCCGTACCCGGTCGCCCCCCGCCGCTCGGCGGCCTCGGCGTCCTCCAGGACGAGCAGGGCCCCGCCCTCCCCCACCACGTGGCCGTCGGCGGCCGCGTGGAAGGGCCGGTAGGCGCGCAGTGGATCGGCGGTGCGGCTCATGCGGCCGTCGGCCAGGTGTGCCGCCCAGCCCCACGGGCACAGGGTGGAGTCGACGCCGCCGGTGACCATCAGCTGCGCGCCCTCGCGGATGCGGCGCCGGGCGCGGGCGAGGGCGTCGATGCCGCCGGCCTGTTCGCTGATGATGGTGGACCCGGTGCCGCGCAGTTGGTGGCGGATGGCGACCTGTCCGGGCCCGGCGCCGTGGAACCAGCCGGAGGACTGGTAGACGCTGACGTCCCGGGCGCCCTTGCCCCACAGCGCGGCGAGCCCGCGCTGGCCGAACTCGGCACCGCCCGCGGAGCTCGCGGTGATCACACCGGCGGCGTAGCCGGGCAGGCCCCCCGGGTCGGCACCCGAGTCCTCGATGGCCTCCCTGGCCGCGCAGAGCATGAGGCGGGTGGCCCGGTCGGTCTCGGGCAGCAGCCTGCTGGGGATGTGGTCGGCGTCGACGAAGTCGCGGATCTCCCCGGCCAGGCGCACCGGGTAGCGGGAGGCGTCGAAGCGGGTCAGCGGTCCGATGCCGCTGCGCCCGCGCAGCAGGGCCGGCCACCAGGCGTTCGCGCCCAGCCCGTTGGGGGCGGCGACACCGATGCCGGTGACGAGCACCTCGGCCGTCCGGCCGCCCGGCTGTGTCAGGGCTCCGGCCGGGCCGGTCGCCGTGTTGTCCCGCATCGTCACACCGCCTTCTTCAGCTGCGGCTGGGTGAGCACCGTGGCGCTGTGGAACCCGCCGAATCCGCTGGCGACGCTGAGGACCGTGCTGGTGCGCATCTGCCGCGCGATCAGCGGTGTGTAGTCGAGGTCGCAGGTCGGGTCCGGTTCGCGCAGATTGGCGGTGGGCGGCACGGTGTCGTGCTGGATGGCGAGTGCGCTGGCCGCCACGTCCAGGGCGCCGGCCGCGCCGAGGGCGTGCCCGATCATCGACTTGATGGAGCTGATGGGGATGGAGCGGGCGTGCTCGCCGAGGCCGGCCTTGATGGCGTGGGTCTCGTGCCGGTCGTTGGGCCGGGTGCCGGCGCCGTGGGCGTTGACGTACTCGACGTCGACCGGGTTGAGCCGTGCCTCGTCCAGCGCGGCCCGGATGGCGGCGGCCATCTCCTGTCCGCCCGGGCGCAGTCCGGTCATGTGGTGGGCGCTGTTGAGGGCCGCGTACCCGGACAGTTCGGCGTAGGCGCGGGCGCCGCGGCGCCGGGCGTGTTCGAGTTCCTCCAGGACGACGACGGCGGCGCCCTCGCCGAGCACGAACCCGTCGCGGGTGCGGTCGAAGGGGCGCGAGGCCGTCGTGGGGTCGTCGTTGCGGGGGCTGGTGAGCCGCATACGGTCGAAGCAGGCCATGGTGATCGGGGAGATGGGTGCCTCCGCGCCGCCCGCGACGACGATGTCGGCGCTGCCCTCGCGGATCAGGTCGGCGCCGTGCCCGATGGCGTCCAGGCCGGAGGTGCAGCCGCTGGAGACCAGGCCCACCGGGCCCTGTGCGCCCACGTCGCGGGCCACGACGGCCGCGAGCGAGCTGGGCACGAAGTAGTCGTAGAGGAACTCGCCGGCCTTGCTGTGGTCCACCGTCCAGGTGCTGCCGAAGTCGCTGAGGATGGCGTACTGGGTGGCCATGGCCGTGGTGCAGCCGATCGCGCTGCCGAGGCTCACCCCGGTGCGCAGCGCTCGGGCGTCCCCGCCGTCGCCGAGTCCGCTGTCGGCGATCGCCTCGCGGGCGCTGACCAGCGCGAACTGGGCGACACGGTCGAGGCGTTCGGTGTCGGCGAGGGTGAAGCCGTGCGCGGCGGGGTCGAAGTCGACCTCGGCGGCGACCTGGGAGCGGTAGCCGGAGGCGTCGAAGAGGGTGATGCCGCGGGTGGCGGTGCGGCCGGAGGTCAGCAGTGACCAGAAGTCGGCGGCGCCCACCGCGCCGGGTGCGACGACCCCGATGCCCGTGATGACGACGCGCTTCATCGCTGTCCTTTCGTCTCGTGCGCGGCGACGCGGTCGCGGCAGGCCAGGGCGACCAGGTGCGGCAGGTCGGGGGAGTCGGCGAAGAAGTGGTCCCCGGTGACGGTGTGGCTGACGATCGGGCCGGTCGCCCACCGCTGCCAGTGTTCGAGCGTCTCCGGCTCGGTCAGCGGGTCGTCGCTGCCGGCGAAGACCAGCACCGGGCAGGTGACGGGTCCACCGGTGGCCGGGTCCAGGGCGGCGGCGCGCAGCGAGGCGGCGAGGCGCAGGTCGTCGCGGAGCACGGGCAGCACGCTGCGCCGCCACAGCCCGCCCGGGGACGCCGAGGCGCCCTGGGGCAGTGAGCCGAGGTCGTCCAGCAGGGGCAGCAGGTCCCTGTCGGGCAGGTCGGCGGCGCCCACGAGGGCGGTGCTCGTGTCCGGCGGCGGGCAGGCGCCCACGGCGAGGAACAGGGGCGGGGGGGCGCCGGCGTCGGCGAGGGCCCGGGTGAGGGTGTAGGCGACGAGGGCGCCCAGGCTGTGCCCGTACAGCGCGTACGGGCCCGAGTGGGCCGCGGTCAGCAGTTCGGGCAGCAGGTCGGCGAGGAGGGCGGCACGGTCGGTGACACGTGGCTCGCGCCGACGGTGGTCGCGGCCGGGCAGCGGCAGCGGCGTCACGTCGACGGCCGTGCCCGCCGCCAGGGGCCAGCGCCGGTAGCTGGCCACTCCCGCGCCGGCGTGGGCGAGGCAGTAGAGCCTGACCCGCCCGTCCCCCGCCCCGTCGTCCTGCGTCCGGGAAGCCATCCGTCGCCCTCCTGTAGAAGTCCTGGGCCGCGCAGGGGTCTGCTGCGGCCTGGTCGCGGTGCGGTGCCCGCCCGCGCCGGCGCGGACTCCACCTCCAGAGCCTGACGTGCGCGACTCGGGTGACACTCGACCGGCACCGGCTTCCGCGGGCCCCCGCACCCTCGGTGTGCGTGCCGTGTCCTTTCCGGCCGTGTCCCTTCCGGCCGTGCCCGTCCCGCCGTGTCCGTCCCGCCGTGTGCGTGTCCTTCCCGCCGTCCCGGCGCGGGGCACCGGGTGTGTGTCCCCTGCCCGGCCGGGCGGAGTGCGGGCAGGGCGCGGACCTCCGGGCCGTACGTCCGCTCAGGCGGCGTACAGGTCGAAGGTGGAGGTGCGCCGGGGACCGGACAGAACGTCCAGGCGGGGGTCCACGGCGAGCATCGCCTGGTGCATGCGCTGCAGTTGGGGGGACGGCTCCACGCCGAGTTCGTCGATGAGCCGCTGGCGCAGCCGGCGGTACACGTCCAGTGCGGCGGCCTGCCGTCCTGAGCGGTAGAGCGCCAGCATGGCCTGCGAGTGCAGCCCTTCGTGCTGGGGGTGACGGGCGATGAGGTGGGTGAGCTCGGCGATGAGTTCGACGTGCCGGCCGAGTCTGAGGTCGGCGTCGATGCGGCGTTCCTGGGCGACCAGACGGCTCTGGTCCAGGCGCATGACCTCGATCTCGAGGATCGGCCCGACGCGGACGTCGACGAGGGCGGGTCCGTCCCACAGGTGCAGTGCCTCGCGCAGAAGCGTGGCGGAGCGTTCGTCCTCGCCGTCCTCGAAGGCCTGCCGGCCCTCGGCGACCAGCCGCTCGTAGCGGTAGACGTCGACGGACTCGGCGGGCATCTGGAGCAGGTAGCCGCCGTAGCGGGTGGCCAGGACATCCTTGGCGGTGCCAGGGGCGCCGGGACCCATGGCGGTGCCGAGCATGCGGCGCAGCTGGAGGATGTACGTCTGGAGCGTGGTGAGCGAGCTCTGCGGCAGCTTGGTTCCCCAGATCTCCTCCATGAGCGTGGGTACCGGGACGACCCGGCCCGGATAGAGCGCCAGCAGGGCCAGGATCTGACGGGGCTTCCCTGCGGTCGGAACGATCGACATTCCATTGACTTCGGCATTCAACGTGCCCAGGACTTTTATCTCCATGATTCCTCCGAGCAGAGTCGTCCTTCGGTTGCGCGTTCGGTTTTCGACTCTCTGAATAGTGTCCTGCCGCAGCATTCTTTGTCATTGCCGAGAGGCACAGGCTAGAGGAACCTGATCTTCTTCCGAGCCACTCGCCAGGCAGTCTCGAGAATTTCTCGAGTCCTTTTGCAGCCGGACCGGGCATCCGTACTGACGTCCGACTGATAAACCGCTGACACCGTGTTCCCGGGGCGTCCCTCCGACACCGAAACCCTGTCCCGGGGCGCACGGGGGCTGTTAGCTTTCCGGCCATGGCGAACGAACCGCGAAGCACGCCCCCCGGCCGTGGCGCGGACCCGATCACCCGGGAGGTGCTGAGCCGTCTCGCGAAGCCAGCGGGGTCCGCGCACCCGGACGCAGCGATCGTCGGCGCCGCGCGGCAGGGGTACGAGTTCTTGCCAGACGTGCCCGATCGGGCGCTGCTGACCCTGCTCGGCGCCCACCATCGCCGCACCCTCCAGGTCGGCTTTCCCGATCTGGGGGTGGATGCGGCCTGAGACCCTCTTGAGGCAGCCTGCACAGGCCCCTGAAAACAGCTGGTGAATCCGGCGGACCGACCGCCGGCCAACTAGCGTCACCCGAGGAAGAAAGCCCCCGGGACATTGCGTCCGAGAATTTCGGAGATCGTTTCCGGTGGGTGATTCGGCCGCCCGTTTCCGGGTGCGGCCACCGCTTCACTGGTTTTCTCGGGGCAGGACTAAATGGAATTTCAGATTCTTGGTTCGGTCCAGGTCCACGACGAGCGCACCGGCGTGTTCATCGTGCCCATGGGCGCGAAGCAGCGTGCGCTGCTCGGCACCCTCGTGGTGCGGGCCGACCGACTGGTGCCCACCGAGCTGCTCGTCGACGAACTGTGGGGCGAGCACCCGCCGGCCAACGCGGCCAATGCCCTGCAGGCCCATGTGGGCCGACTGCGGCGGCTGTTGCCGGGGGGAACACCGGGCTCGGGCGAGCAGCACCACGAGTTCCTGGTGACCCGCCCCCTGGGCTATGTGCTCAGACTGGGCCGTGCCGAGACGGACGTGCGGCGCTTTCGCCGCCTCGCGGAGGAGGGCCGGGCCCTCGCCCTCGACGACCCCGCCGGCGCGGCCGAGGTGCTGCGTCGGGGCCTGGCGCTGTGGCGCGGCCCGGCCCTGCAGGGCAGCGGACGCGGCGCGGTCTGCTCGGCCGAGGCGGCACTGCTGGAGGAGATGCGGCTGACCGCCCTGGAGCGGCTGTACGAGGCCGACCTGCGGACGGGGCGCAGCCAGGAGATCACCGGCGAGCTGGAGGAACTGACGGCCGCTCACCCACTGCGGGAGCGCTTCTACGAGCTGCTGATGACCGCGCTGCACCGCTCGGGCAGGCAGGCGGAGGCGCTGGGCACGTACGACCGGGCCCGCCGCGCCCTCGTGCACGACCTGGGCATCGAACCGGGCCCGATGCTGCGCGCCTGCCTGGAGACGATCCTGCGCCAGGACCCCTGGCCCCTCGCCCCGGACCCGTCACCGCCCCCGGCGGGCGACGTACATCCAGCGGGCGTCACGCGTCCGGAGGGCGACGCACATCCGGAGGGCGACGCACATCCGGAAAGCGACGTGCTGAGCGTACGGGGGCTGTACGAGGAGCTGCTCCGGCTGCGTGGCCATGTCGAGCGTCTCACCCGTGAACAGCGCGCCCTGACCGAGCGTCTGAACCGCCCGGACCGCCCGGCCGCACCACGGGCGGTGGGCCGATGAGGGGGCCCGCGAGCGGTGGGCCGATAGGGCCCGCCGCCCCCGGTCGGGCCGTTGGGCGCCGGCCCGACCGGTGAAGCCGCCTCAGCGGCCTGCCAGTTCGGAACCGCGGGGCATGATGCGTCCGCCGGTCGCGCGGGCCGGGGCGGGCGTCGGCAGCTCGGGGCGGGCCACGAGGACGGAGCGCTGGAGCCGGCTGAGCGCCGTGGAGGGCTCCAGGCCCAGTTCCGCCACGAGGGTGGCCCGCAGCCGCTGGTAGACACTCAGCGCTTCGCCGCGTCGGCCGGAGCGGTGCAGCGCGAGCATGAACTGGCCGTGCAGGCTCTCGTGCATGCGGTACTGCTTGACCAGCACCGTCAGTTCCGACAGCAGCTCACGATGGCGGCCCAGCCGCAGATCGGCCTCGATGCGCTGGTCCAGCGCGCACAGCCGCGCCTCCTCCAGCCGCCGGATCTCCATGTCGATCTGATGGCCGGCCTGGATGTCGGTGAGCACCTGGCCGTTCCACAGCGAGAGCGCGTCGGCCAGCCGGCGCGCGGCTCCGGTGTAGTCCTCGGCGTCCATGGCCCGGTAGCCCGCCCCCGCGCGCCGCTCGAACTCCCGGAAGTCCACGGTGCCGCCCCGGCTCTCCAGGCGGTAGCCGCCGGGGACGGTGGTGAGGATGTCCTTGGCGGTGCACCGCTCGTTCTCGTCGTGCGCCAGCGCCTCGGCGATCAGTTCGCGCAGCTGCAGCACGTACGTCTGGAGCGTGGTGCGCGCACTGCGCGGAGGGGTCTCGCCCCACAGCTCCTCGATGAGCGTGGCCACGGAGACCACCTGGTCGGCGTTGAGCGCGAGGAGGGCGAGAACCTGCCGCGGCTTGGGCGCCGTGGGGACGACCGACACTCCGTTCTCGCGCACCGACAGCGCTCCCAGCACTTCGATGTCCACGTTCTCCCCCTGGAGTCAGGCTTCAGGACCGATGCATCTCGACCTGTGACTCCATAAAAAAACAGCGCAGTTGGTTTGTCAATACCAGACCAGCTATGCTGTTTGTAACAGACTGCCCCGGGACCGGTCGAAGCCCCGTCACACCAAGGGCGACCCCTCCGCCCCAAAGATGCTGGAAAATAGCCTTATGTCAGGCAATTGGCTTCGGAGATCACGGGGAGGTTCGAGTCGGAAGCCGACCTGGGAACCCTCGAAGAGTGAACCAAAAAAAGACCGATTGGTCGGATCAGTGAGTTCCGCGGGCATCCAAGGCGGGGAGCAGCTCCGTGGTGGCCAGCGTGGGCAGCAGCAGCTCCCAGAACCTCGCGACGGTTCGCCGGGAGAGCCAGTCGCCGTCGCGCCGGGCGAGCACCTCGAACCCCGCGGTCGTGGCCACCACAGCGGTGGCCACGGCCCGGGTGGAGACGTCCGCCCGTAGCTCACCGGCCCGGTCGGCGCATGTGAGCAGATACTCGACGCGGTTCTGCCAGTGCCCGCGCACGTCGGCCCGCCGCCCGCGGCCGGCGTCCCTGCCGAGTTCGAACCCGGCCCGCAGCACCACGTCGTCCCGCAGTTCGCGCGCCAACTGGTGCGTGGTGTCCACGAGGTTCTGCAGGCCGCCACCGGCGGAGGGTTGGTCCACGAGGTCGCGCAGGCGCAGGGCCGCCGCCTCCGCGACCGCCTCCGCCAGTGCCGCCTTGCTGGCGAAGTGGAAGTGCAGCGCACCGTTGCTCACCCCGGCCCGCGCGCTGATGGTGGTGATCGAGGCGACCGCGTACCCCTCCCGGTCGAAGACCTCGGCCGCAGATCTGATCAGGTTCTCCCTGGTCCGCACCGCCCTTTCCTGTTTGGCCATCGCGTGCTCCGTTACTGAGGGGGATTGCCGTGCTTGCGCGCGGGAGCGTCGGCGTGCTTGGTGCGGAGCATGGTCAGGGAGTTGATCAGCACTTCACGGGTCCTGGCGGGGTCGATGACGTCGTCGACCAGACCGCGCTCGGCCGCGTAGTACGGGTGCATCAGCTCGGCCTTGTACTCCTTCACCATGCGCTCCCGCATCGCCTCGGGGTCGTCGGCCTCGGCGATCTGGCGGCGGAAGATGACGTTGGCGGCACCCTCGGCGCCCATGACGGCGATCTCGTTGGTCGGCCACGCGTAGCTCAGGTCGGCGCCTATGGACTGGGAGTCCATGACGATATAGGCCCCGCCGTAGGCCTTGCGCAGGATGAGGGAGATCCGGGGCACGGTCGCGTTGCAGTAGGCGTACAGCAGCTTCGCGCCGTGGCGGATGACCCCACCGTGCTCCTGGTCCACCCCCGGCAGGAACCCGGGCACGTCCAGGAGAGTGATGATCGGGATGTTGAAGGCGTCGCACATCTGCACGAACCGCGCGGCCTTCTCGCTGGCCTCGATGTCGAGGACACCCGCGAGGGACTGCGGCTGGTTGGCGACGATGCCGACCACCTGGCCGCCGAGGCGGCCGAGGGCGCAGATGATGTTGCGGGCCCAGCGCTCGTGGACCTCCAGGTAGTCGCCGTCGTCGACGATCTCCTCGATGACCTTGGCCATGTCGTACGGCCGGTTGCCGTCCGCCGGAACCAGGTCGAGCAGACTGTCCGAGGTCCGGGTCTGCGGATCGGTGCACGGCACGCACGGCGGGAACTCGCGGTTGTTCTGGGGCAGCATCGACAGGAGGTAGCGCACCTCGGCGATGCAGGTCTCCTCGTCGTCGTACGCGAAGTGCGCGACGCCGCTCGTCTCAGCGTGCACGTCCGCGCCGCCGAGGCCGTTCTGGGTGATCTCCTCGCCGGTGACCGCCTTGACGACGTCCGGGCCGGTGATGAACATCTGCGAGGTCTCACGGACCATGAAGACGAAGTCGGTCAGGGCGGGGCTGTAGGCCGCGCCGCCCGCACACGGACCGAGCATCACCGAGATCTGCGGGATGACACCCGAGGCCCTGGTGTTGCGCTGGAAGATGCCGCCGTACCCGGCCAGCGCCGAGACGCCCTCCTGAATACGGGCCCCCGCGCCGTCGTTCAGCGAGACCAGCGGCGCACCCGCCGCGATGGCCATGTCCATGATCTTGTGGATCTTCGTGGCATGGGCCTCGCCCAGCGCACCGCCGAAGATACGGAAGTCATGGGCGTAGACGAAGACCGTACGGCCCTCCACCGTGCCCCAGCCCGTGATCACACCGTCGGTGTACGGCTTCTTGGCCTCCAGACCGAACCCGGTCGCCCGGTGCCGGCGCAACTGCTCGACCTCGTTGAACGAACCCGGGTCCAGCAGCAGCTCGATGCGCTCCCGCGCAGTCAGCTTCCCCTTGGCATGCTGCGCCTCGGTCGCCTTCTCACTGGGACCGGCCAATGCCTCCGCCCGTACCAACCCCAGTTCCGCCACACGTTCGCGGGCGTTTGCCGCCCCCGAGGTCCGCGGGATGTCATTCACAATGGTCACGGCGTGTCCCTCCCTCGTGGTGAGGCCCGGAGGAGCTTCTTCCACCTTAACAAACCGTCTGAGCGGTTTTGAGGTGGGTGCGGGCCGTTCATGCATCAGCCATGGATGACGACGGCGGCCTACTGCCAGCTGTACGGGGAGCGGTAGGCGTCGGGAGCCCGCTCCGGGCGCCACGGCGGGACGTCGGGACTCTGCTCCTCCCCGGCGTCCTCACCCCGGGCCGCCAGCACGGAGAACAACACGACGGTGACCGCGGCCAGTTCGACGTCCGTGGCTCGCCCCCGCTCCACCCGGAGTACCGCTTGCGTGCTGCTCATCCGGCCGGCTCCCTCTTCGTCGGAATTCCCCGCAACGGTCGGGCACCGCACTCAAGAAACGCTTTCGGCCCGGTCGAGATCCGTTTCCTTCGCGGAGGTTCGGCGCGCTCGTGGGAAGGCCGCGCGGCGGACGGCGACGGCACGCCGGCGAGGAGGCACTGTCGTCCCGGCTGGTCCGTCGACGCGGGCACGGCCGGTACGGACGAGCTTCATCGCGTCCCCGGTCCCGCCGCCCGGCTCAGTCGGCCGCCTCGGCCCTCTGCGCCGTCGGGATCGCCCCGTGGTGCAGCGAGGCCGCCAGCCGTGGCAGGAGCACGGTCCAGAACTGCGCGAGCCGTTCGGTCGAGAGCCAGGTGGCGTCCGTCATGCCCAGCGCCCCGAATCCGACCATCGCGGCGACGATGGCGGTCGTCGCGGCATCCGCCGAGACGGCCGAGGTCAGTTCCCCCGCCTCCTGCGCCTCGACGACGAGGTCACGCACCCGGCGCTGCCACCAGCACAGCATGTGCGCCTCGTTCTTGCGGGAGGGGTCGCCGCACAGCCGGAAGCCGGCTCGGACCATGGGATCGGCGGCGACGGCGAGCAGCAGACCGGAGACGGTGTCCACGAGTGTCTGGAGCGAGCTGCCGGTCGCGGAGCGGCAGCTCTCCGCCAGTTTCTCGGCAGACTCGGTCGCCGCGCTCTCCACCTCCGCGGCCAAGGCGTCCTTGCTCGCGAAATGAAAGTGCAAAGCCCCTGCGCTGACGCCCGCCCTACGGCTGATGAGGGGCAGCGTGGCCAGAGCGTATCCCTCGTCGGCGAAGATCTCGGCCGCCGCGACGACGAGGGCGCGCCGCGTCCTGGCAGCTCGCATCTGCTTGACCACATGGCCCCCTCCCGGTCTGACTCCACGATAGCAAACCGCATATTTGGTCTGTTTGCTAGTCCGATCACGGTGTCTTCACGAGAAGCCCTTGACACATAGCGAGTCCCTGTCCAGCGCGGGACGGGGCGCCTTCAGAGTTCGTGGAAAGACAGAAAGCGGTCGCCGAGGAGTCAGACCTCGGCGTGCTCCAGCTCGCTCCCGGCCTGCCGGAGGCGCTCCGCGTTCTGGATGACCCGGGCCCCCCGGTCCGGGGCCGTGTCCAGTCGGATCAGCGCCGCGGGCGTGGCGATGGCCGGCAGCATGTGGTTGAACAGGACCGAGACGCGCTCACTGAGATCGGACCAGTTCGAGGTCGCCTCGGAGAACATCTGCGTGCCGAGCCAGGCGCCGAGGAAGCACTCGGCGGTCTCCTTGGGGACGACGTGGGGCAGCACCTCGCCCCGTTCTTTCGCCAGGCCCAGGTAGGTGGTCGACAGTTCGATCCAGGCGGGCCAGGCACTGCCGAACAGCCGTCGGCTGTGCAGGTCGGCCGAGAGACGGATCCCCGCGAGGAGGACGGCGTCACGCGGGATCTGGTAGGCCAGCACCATGCCGACGTCCACCCACTCCTGGAGCTTCAACTCACAGGGAACGTGGCTGTCGCCGGTGATCTGAGCCTCGATCACACCGCGGGCCAGGGCCTCCTTGGAGTCGAAGTGGAAGTAGAGCGCTCCCTTCGTCACCCCGGCCCGGTCGAGGATCTCGGCGATCGTCGCCGCGGCGTAGCCCCGTTCGGCGAAGACTTCCGCTGCGGCCCGGATAACAGCATGACGGGTCCGTACTGCACGTTCCTGCCGCGCCATGCTGTCCTCCTCAAGCGAAAATTAAAACCGAACGTTACGTACCTTACCCACGACACAACGGTCTGCTCCTGCTTGCGGCACTTCTCTCGCCCTGTGCGCCTCTTCGGGTGGGCGGACGGGGGCGAACGGGGGGCGGACGGTTACCAGGCCGTGCGACCCCCGTCCACCGTCAGCGTCGCACCGGTGACGAAACTCGCCTGGTCGCTGCACAGCCAGGCGGCCGCTTCCGCCACCTCCTGCGGGTCGGCCGCCCGGGCCTGCGGGGCGGAGGAGAGGGCCCGCTTCTCCGCCTCCGGACTCAGGGCGAACCACTGCTCGACCATCTCCGAACGGGTCAGGCCGGGGGCGATCGCGTTGACGCGTATGCCGTGCGGCGCGTACTCCACCGCCGCGGCCTTGGTCAGACCGATCACGGCGTGCTTGGAGGCGATGTAGGGGGCACCCGCCGCGGACGCGACCAGTCCGCCCACGCTGCTCGTGTTGACGATCGCCCCTCCCCCGCCCGCCAGCATCGCGGCGATCTCGTGCCGCAGGCAGTTCCAGGTCCCCCGGGCGTTCGTCCCCATGACCAGCTCGTACGACGCGTCGTCGATGAGATGCAGAGGCGTCTTGTCGAGTCCTGCCCCGGCGTTGTTGAACGCCACGTCCAGGCGGCCGTACCGCCGCACCGTGAGGTCCACCGCCTGTCGGATCTCCTCGCCGTCACGCACGTCCACCACGTGGAAGCTCGCTTCGGCTCCGCTGCGACGCAGCTCGTCGACGAGTTCACGCAACCGGCTCTCCCGGCGCGCCGCCAGTACGACGACGGCTCCCTGCCGGGCGAAGACCTGGGCCGCGGCCGCTCCGATGCCGCTGCTGGCACCGGTGATGAGCGCGACCTTCCCGTCGAGGGGAGTCGCGAGATCGCCGGTCATGGCCGCACCCCTCTGGTGAGGAGTGCGGCCTGAGCCTCGCGGCGCCGCCAGACGGTCCCCTCGGCAGCGTCACGGTCGAGGGTGAGGAGCAGGTCCTCGTCGATGTCGGACAGGGAGTCCACCATGTGCCGGACGCCCGCCGCCCGCATGAGTTGGCGCTGGAAGCCGTGGGCGAAGGAGCTGGGGTGACCGACGAAGGCGACGCCCAGTTCCTTCGCCTCCTCGGCGACGCTCGCCACGTCGTCGATGAAGAGCACCTGGTCGAAGCCGAGTCCCCACACATCCCGGGTGATCTCCGCGATTCCCGGGCGGAAACCGTCGGTGCAGACGTAGCGGGGCCCGGCGAAGTAGGAGGCCCATGCACCGAGGTGACGGTCGAAGTGGCTCTTGTCCAGGCCGCCGTAGCACACGATCTGCAGCCCGGCGGCGCGCAGCCGCCGCAGCAGGGCGAGCGCTCCGTCGGCGACGCGTACCGGATGGGTACGCAGGTACCGCTCGCGCTCGGCGAAGTAGGCGTCGATCATCCTGTGCGGGAGCACCGGGGCCCCTGCGGCCTCCACGAACGCCTGGGCGGCCGTGAGGCGCGACCGGGAGAAGACGGCATGCTCCAGCTCGGGTGTGTAGTCGAGTCCCCAGCGGACCGCGAGGCGGTGGATCACCGGGCTGAAGGTGTCGTCGAGCAGCACGCCGTCGATGTCGACGGCGGCGAGGCGCAGGGTACGCAGTGGGGCCTGGGACATGGAAGTCTCCTGGGTGAACGCGGAGTTCGGGCGGGAGTCAGAACGCGGGTGTCAGCAGCACCGGAAGTTCCGTGTGCCCGCTGGAGATGAACGACTCGAGAAGGCCGAGTTCATCGGCCGGGACCGCGGGCCTCATGTCGGGGAACCGCTCGAAGAGGGCGGGGAGCGCGGTCGTCGCCTCGCTCATGGCCAGGAGTCGGCCCAGGCAGTGGTGCACCCCGTGTCCGAAGGCCAGGTGGTCGCGGCGAGTGGGGCGGGTGACATCGAACGTGTTCGCGTCGTCGCCATGGGTGCCGGGGTCACGGCCGGCGGTGACGAGCGAGAGCACCATGGGGTCGCCGGCGGGGATGACGGTTCCGTCGAGGTCGATGTCCTCGACGGCGAAGCGCAGCGGGATGTTCGCCACCGGCGCCTGACTCCGCAGCGTCTCGTGGACCACGTCCTCCCAGCCGACGGTGCCCTCGCGCACGAGACGGAGCTGTTCGGGGTGGGTGAGCAGGGCGCAGATGGTGTGGTCGAGGAGGTTGACGGTCGTCTCGTGGCCCGCCCCGAGGATCAGGTGGAGGGTGTCGACCAGTTCCTTCTCGGAGAGTCCCTCACCGTCCTCGTCGCGTGTCGCGATCAGCGCGCTGGTGAGATCGGCGGCGGGTTCGGCGCGCTTGCGCCCGACGAGGTCGCCCAGCAGTGCGTACAGCTCGGCCTGGTTCTCCTGGGCCTGGACGGGGTCCGTGGAGGTGGTGAACAGGACGTTCACCACCCGATGGAAGTCGTGGCTCTCCCGGCCCTCGAGCCCGAGGAGCTCGGAGATCACTCGGATGGGCAGTTCGTAGGCGAACTCCCGGCGCAGGTCCACCGTGTGACCGGGCGGGACCTTCTCCAACCGGGTGAGCAGTTCGTCGGTGATCTCGCTGATCCTCGGTTGCAGATCGGCCACGCGCCGGGCCGTGAAAGCACCGGCGACCAGCTTCCGCAGACGTGTGTGCTCCTCGCCGTAGGCGGTGAGCATGCTGCGCACCGACACCCACATCGCCAGCGGCCACGAGTCGTTCACCTCGCCGCTGATCCACTTCGGCCAGTGCCGGTAGGCGTCCTTGGACACCCGCGGATCCATCAGTACCTGTTTGATCAGGTCGTACCGGTTGACCGCCCAGGCCGTCACGCCTCCGGGGAGTACGACCGGGGCGACGGGTCCGAGCTGCCGCAGCCGGCGGGCTTCGCCGTGCAGATCCTGGCCGGAGGGATCGAGGACGAGCGGGACAGGGGGTGTGTGCACTTGCTGCCTCCTTGCGAACGACTCAAAACAAACCGCATACGAGGTTTCAGCTTCTCACGGGATGATCGCGAAGCGTAACGTGACCGGAACCTATCGTCACCTATCGAGCTCAAAACTTGTCAATACCCCACGCCCGTCGGCAACTTGACCTGGCACGGCGGAATATTTCATTCAGCGAGCCGGTTAGCCTTGGCCAATCCTTTACCTGAGGGCTCCATCAAGAAAACCGGTAGGTCCGTATCTTATTAGCCGTTGTCGCACAGACATCAAGTCAGGGGGATCTTCGATGGTTCTGCACGCAGCTCAGCCCGGAATCGCCCTACCGGCGTTGCCCCGGCTCACCACCACGGTCCCGAAGGAGTACGTCCACCGGGCCTGTCTGGCCGAGGTGTTCCTGACCGGCTGCACCAGCGAGGGGGATCAGCGGTTCTCCCTCACAGGGCAGTGGCCCAGGGCGCACACGTTGTTCAGCTACGGAATCCGGCACGATCCCCTGCAGGTGGCGGAGACGTTCCGTCAGGCAGGGATGTTCCTCGCGCACGCCGAGCTCGACGTCCCGCTCGGACAGCGGTTCGTGATGTGGAACCTCAGCTACACCACGTATCCGGAGCACATGCGGATCGCGGCGGCACCGACCGACTTCGATCTGCGGGCGCGATGCACGGAGATCACCTGGCGTCGGGGCGTGGCCAACTGGATGCGCATGGAGCTGTCCATCCACCGCGAGGGAAACCTCGTGGCGACCGGGGCCGGTACGTTCTCGACCACTCCACCGGCCGTGTACAAACGCCTGCGGGCGAACCGGAAACCCTGGTCGGGGCCCTCGTTCGACCTGCGCGCCGACCGCGCCCCCCTCGCCCCGGCGAGCGTGGGCCGTACCTCCGTGACCGACGTGGTCCTCTCCGCCACCGACACTCCCACCCGCTGGTTGCTCACCCCCGATCTCGCCCACCCGATCTTCTTCGACCACTCCGACGATCACCTGCCCGGCATGGTGCTGCTGGAGGGCGCCCGCCAGGCGGCCTGCGCGGCAGCCGCCCCGTACAGGCTGCTCCCCGTGAGCGCGTCGACCGAGTTCTTCCAGTACGCCGAACTAGACCGGCCCTGCTGGGTCGACGTCGCCCAGGTGACTCCGGCAGGAGATGGCACAACGACCGTGGAGGTCACCGGCCATCAGGACGGGAAAACGGTCTTCACCTCGACGATCACCGGCCCGGTCGACTGACGACAACGACGCCGGACCGTCGTCCCGGCACCCTTGCCACGTACCACCGTCCGGCCACCGTCCGTCCGCGGGCCCGCACGTGCAGGCCCGCGGACGGCGCCGTTCCGCCACCACCCCGGCCGTCTCGAAGCCGCTGCCTGGGGCACCCGCAGGCTCCCCGCACCCGGGGCACCGCCTCCGTGCATCCGCGCGACACGACCGCCTGCACCAGGTGCGCCCGGCCGGCTACAGCGGCAACGCGTTCCCCAGCCCCCGCAGCCCCGCTGACGGCGGCCCCCCTTCGGACCGCTCGGTCTTGCGCCCCTTGCAGCCGGGAGCCAGCGTGCGTGGGTCGACGGCCTCCGCCGGCGCCCCGGTCGCGTACAGGCCGTCCGGGTCGCTGTCCCGGTCGTGCGGCAGCAGCCAGAAGACGCGGCGCCGGAAGGTGCCCGAGGAACGGGACGGTTTGGCCTCCGGTCCCAGCAACGCGTAGCCGACCATGCGGCCGTCCCGGTGGTACGGGGGCCTGCCCCGGCGGTTCTGCAACCGGTCCAGGCTCTGCCGCACGTAGTCGAGACCGCCGACGTCCTCGAGCCACACGAGGTCCGCCTCGTGAGCGATCTCGTTCTCCTCGATGAGGGCGCTCATGCTGTCTCCTCGTCGGCGACCAGTCCGATACCCGGGTAGTACTTGCGCTGGTTGGACAGGATCATCTCCTTGGGGGAGGCGAGTCCCACCAGTTCTCGGACACGTGCCGCGAAGGCACGTGAGGAGATGGCCGGGGCCTCCTCATTCTGGCACCAGGCCTTGTATGCCGCGTACAGCTGCGCCTGTTCGGACCTGAGGCCTCCCTCGAGCCGGCAGCACTCGCCGAAGAAGCGCCCGGTGTGGTCCTCGGTCTCCGCGTACGCGCTGGTGGCGATGCGGACCCGTGCGGGCCCGGTGAGGTCCCTCTCTCCGTTGAGGTACCGACGGGCCCCGAGGATCAGCCAGTTGAGGATGCCGGGGCCCTCCTCGGTGACGAGGATGTCCGCCAGGTTGTCGATCTTGCGGTCGTAGGGGACGACACGCTCGAACGGGATCAGCCGCATGCGCCGCCAGAACGCGAAGCCGCCTGTCCCCACCTCGGGCCGGTGGTTGCCCAGCAGCCACAGCTTGTGGGTCGGTTCGAAACTGAAGAAGTCCTGGCGCATCCGCCGGGCCTTGATCCGGTCGCCGCCCGTCAGCAGCTTGACCCGGGCCTCGTCGAAACGGTCTCCGGGCCTGACCTCACTGCACACGATGACGCGGCGGCCGTGGAGCTCCGCGAGGTCGGTGGGGTGACCCTCGTACGGACGGGCCATCAGGAAGCCGGGCGGGGCGGCGTCGGCGTAGTCGCCGAGCAGCTTCATCAGCACGTCGAGCAGCACCGACTTGCCGTTCCTGCCGGAGCCGAAGAGGAACGGCATGATCTGCCCTCCCACGTCCCCGGTGATCGAGTACCCCAGCAGCAGGTGCAGGAAGTCGATCATCTCCGCGCCTTCCGGGCCCTCCCCGAAGGTGTCGCTGAGGAACCGGTGCCAGCGAGGGGTGCGCATCGGCTGGGGTGCGGCCGTGGTGGAGCGGGAGTGGAAGTCCTTGTCGGGGAGCGGGGTGCGGATCAGTCCCGTGTGCAGGTCCACGATCCCGGCCGGCGTGCACAGCGCGTACGGGTCGGCGTCCAGCAGCGCCGCGTTGAGGACCATGCCGGGCGCCGTCCTGGCCTGGGCGAGCATCGCGTTCATCCCGCTGGTGCTCAACGCCCGCCGCCGGTGCTGCTGCAGTGCGGCGGGGGTGAAGATCCCGCGCGGGTCGGTCGTGGCCAGTGACTCCGCCAGGTCGCCCGCGGCCCACACCACGGTGTCGTCCTCGTCGACCTGCCAGCGGGTGCTGTCCCACCGGAACCAGCCCAGACCCGGTACATGACGGTAGTCGTGGGCATAGAGCCTGACGAACAGTTTGGCGTTGCCGCGGTCGCTGAGCGTGTCCGGCAGCAGCCCGGCAGCCGTCGCCTCTCCCCCGGCCACGGGCGCCGGATCAGGTTTCCCCACCTGCGGGGCGGTCTCCGGAGGGGACTGGTCGAGGATCTGCTGGGCGACCATGTGCGCGTCGAAGAGGCCGTTCTGACCGCCGGACGTCATGCGCGGCCTCCAGGCGTCAGCGGGCGCCGCCGCCCGGCACTCAGACCACTGCGGATGACGGCGCCGTAGCGCCGTCGCTGCCCGGGCCGGGCCTGCTCGGCAACCTGCCGCAGCAGCGTCTCGGCCTCGTCCTGCCCGAGCTGCCCGGTGGCCACCAGACCACCCGCCGTGTACGCGGCTCGGTTCAACTTCTCGGAGAACGCGGCGCCTTCGGGTACGGCCGCGCAGGCGGCGACCTCGGCGAGCACCGAGGCGAGCGCCCGGTCCACGACGCTCCTGCCGCCCGCCGCGAGCACCGCCTGCCGGGCACGCGGCGGCACGGACCGGCGCGCGGGTGGATTCGCCGACGGCAGGTGTCCGGTGCGCTCCAGCTCGCGCGCCAGCCAGCCGGGCAGCGGAGCGACCTTGCGAGCGGTTCCGACCGGGGTGTACGCACCGCTCTCGGTCATGGTGCCGGGGGCCACGATGTACCCGCCGTTCGCACGCACGTCGACCTGCCAGGCCAGGGCTCGGCTGCCGCTCGACCCGGTGGAGCACTGCCACCGGTGCCCGTGGGAGGCCAGGTACCACACGTGCAGCCCCCCGGACGGGGTCCGTACGCGCAGGGTCGTCTCGTCGTCGGCGGGGTGGGTGACGCCGCGCAGGGCGGCCAACAGGCCGAGGGTGTGGAACCCGTTGGCGAGTCCGGTCAGGTCGACCCCGGCAGGGATCCTGATACCGGGCAGCAGACGGTCGCGGTCGGGCAGTCGCTTCTCATGGGCGTCGACATCGATGATCACCAGCCCCGCGGGCCCGCAGGAGACTCCCACACCGAGGCCCGGGTGGGCGCCCCACCACTGCTCGATCCTCGCCTCGTCCACAGTGGCGGCGCGGAATCCGTGACACCAGCGGCCCTCGGCGTGACAGGCACACCCCACGTGGGTGTGCCCGGTTCTCCGGCAGGCCGCGCAGTTGCCCGCGGGGGTCTTGCGGCCCGGGGCAAGAGGATGAACCGGCCAACCCTGTTCGGCACACCATCGGGCGGTGGCCAATGAGCGAGTGACGCCTGACCCACGGTCAGCGGATCGGTCCCCAGATGCCCGTGAGTCGCTGCGTAAGAAAGGCAGCTCAGCAGCCATGCGCATCCCCCGTAAGCGACTCAAGCGACTGAACGACTGGAACAGACTAGCTAAACGGGGGCGGCAGAAGGAGAGACTCGGTGTAACGGGAAACAGAACACGCCAACAGCGGCACAAGCGACTCAGAAGGCGACCAGCGACCCTTCCGGCTTGGGTCGCTTCTTCATGTGTCGGGCAGAGAACCAGGTCAGAGGCCTTGATACGGAACGAACAGCGACCGAAGCGACTCAAGCTCTCCATATATGAGTCGCACGCGCACACGAGGGATATGTCCCAGGGAGCTGATATACCCGCCCACTGAGTCGCTTGGGTCGCTGGCTACTCCCCGATATGGGCACTGACCTGCGGATATGCCCTGCCGCACGCAAGCGACCAACCCTGTGTTGTGTCGCTGTTCCTCGGTAGCTGCCGCAGTCCCCCGGTCCACGAGGGCCCCACGGCCGGATCCACCCCAAGCGGCTGGAGCGACTCAAGCGACTCTCGAGCGAACTGTTCCGCGAAGGGCTGCCCGCATGGGAGCCGCGGGTCGAAATCCAGATGGTCGAACTGGACCGTCCTGCCGGTCAGGAGTCAGGGGTCAGGAGCGGGAGCCGGTTATGGCGCCTGGCCCGCTCTGCGAGCGGGGCGTCTTCTCTCCGACCTTCTTCACCTCGATGGTGCGCGGGTCCACGGCTTCGCCGGGAGCCCCTTCGCGGTACAGGCCACCGGGGAGGCTGTCGCGGTCGTGCGGGAGGAGGAAGAAGACCCTGCGCTTGTACAGGCCGCTGTCCGGGTCGGGTTCCGCCTGGTCGTCGAGCAGGGCGTAACCGACCATGCGGCCGTCTCGCGCGTAGGGGGGTTTGGTGTTCCGGCGCCGGGTCTTGTCGAGCGCCTGGCGGACATAGTCGAGATTCTCGGGGTCTTCCAGCCACACGACCTGCTCTTCGTGGGTGAGGTCGCTCTCGTTCAGTAGCGAGCTCATGGCTGCTGCCCTTCCTTCGTCTGCCGGACCGGGCGGCGGCCCGCCTCGTGGTGTGGGGTGCCGCCCGCTGCCGTACGTGGCCCCGCGATGTCATGGTAAGCCCGGCGCCCGGGGGCGTTTTGGGTGCTGCGGGTGTGCTGCTGGCCGGCGCTGAGGCTGGTCAGTCGGCCGAACGGGTGCGGGAGTCGCTTCATGAGGTGGCGTCCAGGAGCGCGAGGCCCGGGTAGTACTTGCGGCCATTGGATTTGATCATGTCGGAGGGCGAGGCGAGCCCGACTTCCTGTCGTACACGGGTGGCGAAGGCGCGGTTGCCCGCTGGGCGGATGCCTTCGCCTGCGCTGCACCAGGAGGCGTAGGCGGTGTAGAGCAGGCCCTGCTCGACGCGCAGGTCGGGGTGGGCCTCGAGATCGCGGGTGCAGCATTCGGTGAGAAAGCGTCCGATGTGGTCCTCGGTGTGGGCGTACGCGGTGGTGGCGATGCGTACCCGGTCGGGACCTTCGAGGTTGTCACGGGTGGACAGGTAGCGGCGGGCGCCCTCGATGAGCCACTGCAGGATGCCGGGGCCCTCGTCGCGGACGAGTTCGAAGGCCAGGTTGTCGATCTTGCGGTGGTCCGGGACGGTGCGTTCGAAGGGCAGCAGGCGGATACGGCGCCAGAACGCGAAGCCGCCGGTGGACACTTCGGGGCGGTGGTTGCCGAGGAGCCACAGGTGGTGGGTGGGGCTGAAGGAGAAGTAGTCCTGCCTCATCCGGCGGGCCTTGATCTTGTCTCCGCCGGTCAGGAGCCGCACGCGGGCTTCGTCGAACTTGTCGTTGGGCTTGAGTTCGCTGCAGACGATGAGGCGGCGGCCGTGGAGTTCGGTGAGTTCGGTGGAGTGTTCGGAGAACGAGCCCCGGTCCATGAGGAAGCCGGGCGGGGCCGCGTCGGCGTAGTCGCCCAGGATCTGGATCATGGTGTCGAGAAGGACGCTCTTGCCGTTCTTGCCGTGTCCGTACAGGAAGGGCAGCACCTGTGCGCCGACGTCGCCGGTGATGGAGTAGCCGAGCAGCAGGTGCAGGAAGTCGATCATTTCCTGGCCTTCGGCGTCGTCGCCGAAGGTGTCGTGCAGGAAGCGGTGCCAACGGGGTGTGGGGGCCTGCTGCGGGGCGACGCTCGTGGCGCGGGAGTGGAAGTCGCGTGTGGGGTCCGGCTTGCGCAGCAGGCCGGTGTGCAGGTCGACGACACCGGCGGGGGTGCACAGCGAGTAGGGGTCCCCGTCGAGGGTGTCGGGGTCGACGGACAGGTCCGGGGACGCCTTGGCCTGGGTGAGGAGCGCCTTCATCCCCGTGGTGGACAGGGTGCGCTTCTTGTGATGGTGGAGCTCACGGTCGCTGAACAGCCCGCGCGGGTCGCTGTCCGGGATGTCCTCGGCCATCTCGCCGGCGGCCCACAGGGCGGCCTTCTCACCCCCGCCGCGCTTCCAGCGGTAGCCGTCCCAGGAGAACCAGCCCAGGCCTTCGACGTGCCGGAACCGGTCGCGGTAGAGCCTGACGAACAGCTTGGCGTTACCCCGGTCGGTGAGCGTGCCGGGCAGGGGAGCCGACTGCGCCCAGGAAGGGGCGGCAGGGGTGGAGTGTGCCTGGGCAGGCAGAGCCGCCGCGGGCGGTGGGGACACCTGCTCCAGGTCCAGCATCTGCTGAGCAGCGGCGCTGGCGTCGAAGCGCGGGGTTCCGGCGCTGCTCATGAACGTCCTTCGAGATGAAGCGGGCGGGCCGATCCGGCTGCGAGGCCGTCGTCGACGATGCGTTCGTTGCGGGCGCTCTGCCAGGGACGCGCGGCTTCCGCCGCCTGGAGCAACAGGGCCCTCGCGGCCGGCTCGTCGAGATGACCGGCTCCAGCGAGTCCTCCGGCGGTGTAGGCGGCCTTGTTGAGCTTCTCGGTGAAGGCAGCGCCCTGCGGGGTTGCCGCGCACTCGGCGACCGCGTGGAGCAGAGGATCCAGGACTCGTCGGCCGTGCTCGGCCCTCCCCTTCCGGCGGGCTCGGGGCACTCCGGGCCGGGGGCCGAACGCAGGCGGCTGGATCACATGACCGGTCCTCACCAGCTCCTCGCCGAGCCACTCGGGCAGAGGCGCGGGCAGTCGGGTCGGGCCTTCCCTCGTGTACGTTCCCTGGGCCGTGCGGGTCGTGGGGGCGACGATGTAGCCGCCGTCGGCCCGTACGTCGACCTGCCACGCCAGGGCGACCTTGGGGCTGGACCCGGTCGAGCAGCGGAACCGTGTGGCCGGGTGGGGATTTCGGTACCAGACGTGCAGCCCCCCGGACGGAGTCCGCACACGCAGGGTGCTGTCGTCGTCGGCGGGGCTGGGCTGCCCGCGCAGTGCCGCCAGCAGCGCGAGGGTGTCGAAGCCGGACGCGAGCCCTTGCAGATCGACGGAGTCATGGATGGGGATGCCGGGCAGCAGCCGGTTGCGATCGGGGACCTGCGCGGAGTGCGCGTCGACATCGATGACGATCAGGTCCGCTCCCCCGCAGGCGACACCGACCCCCCAGGACGGCGTACGGGACCACCAGGCGTCTATGCGGGCGGAGTCGGTCGTGGCGGCATGGAAACCGTGGCACGGACGGCCTGCGGGCAGACAGGCGCAGTCGGCCGGCAGGTGATTCTGCTCCCTGCACTCCGCGCAGTTTCCCGCAGGCGTCTTGCGGCCCGCTGCGAGGGGATGCACCGGCCAGCCCTGCTCCGCACACCACCGCGCCACGGCGTGCGGTGTGACAGGCCTCGCAGGGCCTGCGGGCACTCTCGTCACGCTGGAGCCGGCCACGCGTCTGTCCTTCTTCGAGGGTCACGGCCCTTCGGTGCCTGACAGGCTCCGGCCACTGCGGTGCTGGAGCAAGAGGCCCAAGGGACTGGAGGGACTGTGTTTCGAAAGAGTCTAGGACCCGGCACCGACAGCAGGGAGCAGCTCCCCCGCGTGGCGGCGTATCAGCTCCCCGGCCCCTACGGTCCCTTGATCAGCTGAGCCTCACAACCTGCGGGGAGAATGCCCGACTTGCGCCCAGCAGGGACCGAAGCCAGGACCATCACCACGCACTGTGCCGGGCCGTGGCGCACGGAGCGTCCCGGAAAAAGCCTCCCAGTGACTCTGGCAGCGGCATCCCGCAGGGATTCAGGGACGGAGGGACTCTTGCGACCCTTCGGTCCCTGTCCTTCAGTCCCTGAGAAAAGTGCAGGTCAGAGCAGCAATGAACCCTTCAGCAGGGACTGAAGGGACTGAAACTCGCAATTATCAGCTAACTATTTACATGAGAGGGGATACGTACGCGCCCGCACGTACACGCACGCAGGATTGGCTCATAATAGAGAGTTTCAGTCCCTTCAGTCCCTCAACAGGGCCTCGCACCTCTCTGACCTGCACTTTCTCCAGGGACTGAAGGACAGGGACCGAAGAAGCACGACTGCCGCTGCTACGGCACCCATGACCATGGGCTCGCCTCACCCGCCCAGGTGGCTGCCGCACGACGCGCAGAGCAGTAGCCGGATCCAGATCGAGAACTGTGATCCTGGGAAGAGCAGCCAGACGCTCCGCCACCCCTGGCCGCCGCCGGTCGGCGGGTAGCTGTTCCACTCCCGCAGCGCGGCCAGCCCCCGCCGCCGCCCGGCCGGGGGCGGCAGCATCTCGGAGAAGCGGCTCACCAACCGCCAGCAGCGCCGCAACAGCCAGGGGGAGTGGTTCGACGATCCCGCAGTTCCCCCGCGTAATAGCGTGCGGCCAACTCGGGACCGCCAGATGTGCCGATTACGGCGTAATGTCCCTGACGCTCCAACAAGTGATGCAAACTAACGCATCGATGACGCAAAGGATCATCGACGTTAGTAAGGTGTCCCACATGAGTTCGCCAGCCACCTCCAGCGACCGCGAGAAGGTCGTCTCCAAGCTGCCGGGATGGCTCCGGCAGAACCTCAAAATCAGAGCCGCCCAACACGGCATCGAGATTCAGGCCGCCGTCGAACTGGGCATTCGAGACTGGTGCGGCCTGGCCTCCGCCACGGCCCCGGTCGACACCGCAGGTGCCGACTCCTTCTCTACCTTCCTCCCTCCCGGACAGTGGGAAGAGTTCCGCCAGGTCGCCACAGACCGCGGTGTCTCCCTCATCCAAGGCCTGGCCCAGTCCGTCCAGCTGTGGCTCGACGCCAACCCGGCCCCCGACGTCGCACGCCCCGAGGTCACCCGCCGCATCATCGTGTGCAACCAGAAGGGCGGCGTCGGCAAGACAGCGATCACCGCGGGCCTCGGTGAAGCGCTCGCCGAAGACCCCAACAACCTGTACGCCGTTCGCGTTGCCAAGGCGCTTGCCAAAGCCCTGCGCGCGAGCGACGTCCACTCCGGTGACGCACCGACGAACAACCCACTCGACATCGAGAACTTGCCAGGCCTCGGCCTGCGCGTCCTGCTCGTCGACTTCGACCCGCAGTGCCACCTCACCAACCAACTCGGCGCCGCACCGCTGCCGATGAACGGCGACAGCCTCACCAACCACATGGCCGGAGACCCCAAGGGAGACCTCCGGGACCTCATCGTCTCCATCGACGACACCGCTTTCGGCGATCGACTCCACCTGCTGCCCGCCTGCAACGACGCCTTCCTCCTCGACGTGCGTCTGTCCGCTGTACGAGCCCGCGAAGCCGCCCTGGAACGCGCACTCGCCCCGCTCGAAGCCGAGTACGACGTGATCCTCGTCGACTGCCCGCCCAGCCTCGGGCTCAGCATGGACGCAGCCGCCTACTACGGCCGCCGTCGCGACGGCGAAAAGCCGGGCCAGTCCGGCGCCCTGATCGTCGTCCAGGCAGAGGACAGCTCCGCCGACGCCTACGAACTGCTCACCACACAGATCGACGACCTGCGCGGAGACCTTCAGGTCGACATCGACTACCTCGGCATCGTCGTCAACCTCTATGACTCCCGCCGCGGCTTCATCGCCACTTCCTCACTCCAAGGATGGGTCGACATAAAGGATCCACGAGTGGTCGGACTCATCGGCGATCTCAAGGAACAGAAGGAAGCAGTTCGGATGAAGCAGCCCCTGCTGTCATACGCCCCCAAGTCACAGCAGGCGATCGGCATGCGCGCACTGGCCCGGGAGATCGCATGAGCAAGGCTGACCAACTGGGCGCAGGCCGCTTCGGCGGCGGAGTACGTTCCATCAGCGCGCGACGACAGGCAGTGGCAGCCGCGACCGGCGTCCCCACCGACGGCGCCGCACCGCCCACCGAACTCCCCCCACACCGCATCAGCCTCAACCCCGACAACCCCCGATCCACTCTTGGCGACCTCACCGACCTCGCCGGCAGCCTGACTACCCACGGCCAGAAGCAGGCCATCACGGTCATGAACCGCGACGCCTACATCAAGGCCAACCCCGAGCGCGAAGCCGACCTCGAACCCGACACCACCCATGTCGTCATCGACGGCAGCAGCCGCCTGGCTGCCGCTCGTGAGGCAGGCCTCGCCACTGTCAAGATCATGGTCAGCGACGACCAGGGCACCACCTCCGAGGAACTTCTCGAATCAGCCCTCGTCGCCAACATCCACCGCCAAGACCTCGAAGAACTGGACGAGGCCCGTGCCCTCCAGCGCCTCCTAACCATCCACGGCAGCCAGACCGCACTAGCCAAGCGGCTCCATCGCTCCCAGGGCTGGGTGTCGCAACGGCTTGCCCTGCTCAACCTCACGCCGGAACTCCAGGCCCGGATCGGCCAGGAACCCATCGACTTGCTGCGTGCGGTGGGCAACAGGCCGGCCGCCGATCAGGAGGCGGCCCTCGAAGAGCTGAAGGAGCAACGGGCCCGCAAGGAAGAAGCCAAGCGAGAGCGCCGCAAGGAGCGGGAGACGGCCGACACGTCGGCCGTCCACCACACCAAGACGACTGACGGCTATTACGGCGTAATAGAGGATGACCTCTCGAACGAGTCGCCTGCCGAGGGCGAGAGTGAACCAGCCGCGAGCGGGCAATCCGTCCCAGAACCACGCCCACATGGCGACCCACTTGGGGACCAGACGGCAGGCAAGCAGCCGAAGCGCTTCCCCTACGAGGACGGACAGCTGGCGGCGATGTACCTGATCCACCGGATGCCGCCGACCGAGTTCGACAAGATGCTGCAGCTGCTCCTCCAGCACAAGGACCGTGAAGCCGCCCCTTCCGATTGATCTCGGCACCCGGAGAGCAGTAACCGGTGTGCTGACCATGAGGGTGGGCCTCCCGACTCGGGAGGCCCACCCTCATGGTCAGCACACCGGTTACTGCGTTCGACCTTGGCTGCAGTCGGCCTCGCCCTGGCAGGCCGCGCCGGCGCCCACCTGGAGCAAAAGCTGCAGTCTCCATCAAAAACGAGTACAGGCTGATTTCGCATGATCGCCTCATGCCGCGCCTACAACAGGGTGGTCGCTCCGCCGACGGATACAGGCCACGAAGCGTGATCGAGTACGGAAGCTGTGCCAGAACTCATTCTCTGGGCAGAGCCGGTTCTGTCCCGCTCCGGGGACAGAACCCGTGCTGGTCG
This sequence comes from Streptomyces caniscabiei, assembly GCF_014930365.1. Taxonomy (GTDB): domain Bacteria; phylum Actinomycetota; class Actinomycetes; order Streptomycetales; family Streptomycetaceae; genus Streptomyces; species Streptomyces caniscabiei. The sequence goes on from NZ_JABXWI010000032.1 coordinate 88,644, forward strand.
TGCATCGGCGTACTGCACCGCTCAGCTACTGCCGGTAGCCCACTTCTCCATCGGGCTCGGGTCCTTCTTCACCAGGGCGTCGGCGGCGGTACTGCGCGGTGGCCCGGGTGACGCCCATCGAGGCGCCAGAGTGCCGTACGAGCCGCGCTGCGCGGCGTGCTGGCGTCCCGGATGCCCTCCAGCCGGTTCAGCAGGCCGTTGGACATCAGGATGGTCGTCGCGAGTGGAAGGCGCGCCGGACGTCGCCCGCGGCCCCGGCGAGGTTGTCGACGTGGAACCGCTCGTCGCAGTCGTACGCGTCGTCGACGGCGTCCATGACGCGCTCGGAAGCAGCGTCGAAGACGCCGGCGAACGCCTCGTGGACACCGGCGGCCTTGAGGGCCTGGACGATGTTGCCGTGGTCGGCGCCGCCGCGCCGGACGGCGTTGACGAACAGGTTGAGCGCGGCGGCCGCAGCCGGGGCGAGCACGGCCAGGTCCCCGCCGCCGGAAGTGCCTGCGGTCCGTTCGGCCGACGTCTCACCACTCTGACCTGCTCGTTTCCCGCCTGCGGGAAACGAGCGTACGGATCTGACACTCGCTGCCCGCACACGAAAGCGGCGCCGCGTACCTGTCGAAAGGGGTGCGGCGCCGCTGATGTCATGTCACCCGCCGGGCGGGCGGCCGGGCGGCCGGTCAAGCGCTGTGACGTGTGGGCACGGCGGACAGATGCCGCTGCGGGGCGGGGAGCGCCGGGGCGGCCAGGGCGCCGGCCTTGATGGCCTCGGTCGCCTCGCGCAGCGCCTCCTCCATCTCCTCCTGGGAGGCGTACGCGGCGAAGTACGGGTGGATGAAGTAGCTGCGGTAGCGGCCCTCGGGCCGCAGGACGATGTTCCGCTCGACCAGATGGCTCATCGCGATCGACGTGCGGTTCTTGCTGAGACCCACGCGCGCCCGTAGTTCGGCCTGTGAGGCGTTCACCTCGCCGCCAGGGTGCTGAACCTCCATCATCGCGCCCAGCAGGTCGTAGTCGGCCTTGGAGAGCTCCAGACGGTGTAGCTGCGCGAACCCGAGATGAGCTTGGATCAGCATGCCTGCTCCTCCACGTCGTTGTCGCCGAATGCCAGCTGCCGCGTGCGCGGGGCCGGCGCGGCCGGGGCCGTGAACTCCGGGAAGCTCTCGCTCGCCGCCTTCTCCAGCGCCACTACATTTTCCCGCATCTCAGGGAAGTGCTTCCTGAGCGCGGCCCTGGCGTCCTGGCGCAGTTGCTCCAGGGCCTCCTGCTGGAGGTCACCGTTGCCCTTGAAGCAGATCAGCGGGTTGACCACGATCAGCGAATTGGCGCGGCGCTGGAGCATGTGCCAGTTCTCCAGGCTGCCCAGCGCCCGGGTGACGTTCGCGCGCTCGACTCCCAGGTGCCGGGCGACCTTGATGTGGGTGATCTTCAGGCGCCCCTCGACCTGGCGGCCCATGCAGAACAGCAGGACCGCCGACTGCACGGGCGACATCCCGTACCGGGCGATCAGCACGGCCAGGACGTCGACAAGGAAGGCGTTGCTGACCATGCTGTAGCCGCTGCGGCCCCACGCGTCGTGGGGAGCCCGGTACGTGTACTCGACGTTCGCGGACCGCACAGGCCGACCGGGCTTCGGCGGCGTACGGTCCAGCGCCTGGGCGAAGCTGTCCGCCAGCGGCGACGTGACGGGCTCACTGCGGTCCGCCGACTGCTGACCCCTGTTGGTGGAGCGACTCGCGTCCCCAGGCACCCTGGCTCCTGCTGCTCGATCTCCTGTGGTTCCCGGAACCCTAGCCGAGATTGTCCCCGTGCAGAGGGACCTTTGTACCCGTCGGCGTGGCCCCTTGGTGTCGACGCCGACACACCGCCTCCCACGGGACGACAGCCGAATGTGGGCCTGACCAGGGCAAACACATTTTGTCCCTCTCTACAGGGCCAAATCGGGTTCGGCTGTGTCTGAGGAGGCACAAAACCGCAGGTCGATGTGTCAGGGCTAACACATCGCCTCTCGCGAAACCGCAGGTCAGCGCACCTTTCCGCGCGGTGCCCTTTTATCAGTAAAACGCGCACGCGCGCGAGGAGCAGTGCGACCTGCCTGGCGCTCGCCCACCCGCTCGCTACCGACGGCTCCGATCAGTGGTACCCCGCCGTGCGCATCTCTCATCACCACCCGCACTCGAACGCCACCCGGCCCATTTCTGCTAATCGCCCGCGAACGCACCCATCCATATTTCCCACCGTTTCCCGAGCCGCTATTTCCAGGCTGCCATTTACTACAGCTCGCCATTTCTTCTATTCCTCGCTCTCTGTGCATATAGGGATTCAGCGAACTCCTTTTCCTGATCAGGAGTGGTGCAGTACCATTCCAGTCTTAAGCTAGCACTACCTTTGAAGCACACCCCCGATCAAGTCACCCTCCCCCAACCTCTGTTCGACTCGTCACTCATCCGACTGCCTGTCACCACTCCTCCTTTTGCTGCCGCTTGTGGTGCGAGCCCCGCGGGTGGGCCGCGCGGAGCGTGGCACGTCTTGCCCGCAAGCGAGTTGGAGGGTCCACTGTGGGTGGCTGGAGCGCAGCGGAGGCCACCGGTCGGCCGGAGGCCGGCCGCGCCTCGCAACGCGAGGCGCCTGCCCTGCGGTTGGCGGTCGCGCGGAGCGCGTGCCGCCTGGCGGAGAGCGGAGCGAGCCGCATCCGCTCACGCGGAGCGTGAGCGGCCGGGGAGCGCAGCGACCCGGCTCGCTTCTTCGCGCGCAGCGCGAAGGGACCC
>NZ_JABXWI010000033.1 GCF_014930365.1 Streptomyces caniscabiei
CCTCGCGCCGTCCTGCGGCCCGACCTCGTCCTGCGGCAGTTCGGTCCCGACCCGGACGGCGTCGACACCCGCTGGTGCGGCGACATCACCTACGTCCCGTCCCAGGAGGGCTGGCTGTATCTGGCCACGGTCATCGACATCGCCTCCCGCCGGGTGATCGGCTGGGCGACGGCCGATCACCTGCGGACCGATCTGGTCGCCGATGCCCTCACGGCGGCCTGCCGACAGCGTCGTCCCACCCGGCCGGTGATCTTTCACTCGGATCGCGGCTGTCAGTACACCAGTCAGCAATTCGCCACCCTGGCAACGGAGTTCGGCGTCCGCCTGTCCGTCGGGCGCACCGGACAGTGCTGGGACAACGCGCTCGCCGAGTCGTTCTTCGCCACCATCAAACGAGAGTTGCTCGACACGAGAACCTGGCCCAGCCGGTCCGCGGCCCGCACCGCGATCTTCGACTTTGTCGAGGGCTGGTACAACTTGCACCGACTGCACAGCAGCCTCGGCTACCGCAGTCCCGCCGAATACGAGACCGCACTCGCAGCCTGACCACCACACCAATGGTGTCCGTCAAAGCGGAGCAAGCTCAGTTCCGGCGTATGCCTTCATGGCCCGGGCGTCCGCGAAGCGTTCGCGGACGTCTCCGATCTCGGCGAGGGTGCGAGCTCCCGGGAGCGCGGACAGCCCGTACGGCACGCCTGGTGCTCGAACGGCACGGGGAGCGGGTTCGCGCGGCGCGTACGGGTTCCGCGTCGAGGCCGCCGGCCCGCGGACGTTCAGCATCCCCTGCCGGACATGTACCCCACTCGATCTGACCACCGGTCGGCGGGTGGGTCTCACCCGCCGACCTCGGGTCGTCAGGAAGCGGCCGTGAGGCGACACATCGGCGGCGATGTGCCGCGTGTGGGCATGAACAGCGCGGCCGTACATTCCCCTGAATTGATCCGCGCGCCGGACAGTGGGGCAAGAGCTCCCATCGCCACTTCTCGCCCCGTAGAGTGCACCCCGAGGATACTTTTGGGGGTGTCATGAATACTGACGAAGTGTTTCCATTGACATGGGGGCAACAGGGGGCATGGTGGGCCCAGCAGAGGACGGATCCCCCTTCCTGGCTGCTTTTGTCGGAGGTTATATCCGTGCCTGAAGGCACATCGGCTGCCGATGTGGCGCGGGCTCTGGAAGTCATGCTCGCCCGGCACGAAGTCCTGCGCACCACGTTCCGTATCGGAGCTGATGGTGAGCCGGAGCAGATAGTGCACCGGCGCACGGACCTTGCTGTTCTGGCGGCCGCCGACGAATCCGAGGCGTGGGAAAGGCTCGCGTCGGCGGCGTTCGACCTGGAACGCGAATTTCCCATTCGCGCAGCACTCACCGTTTCATCCGGGAAGCCCTCGAAGCTCTGCATCCTGCTGCATCATGTGGCCGTCGACGAACTGGGAAAGGTCGCCTTTTCACGACATCTCCGTACCATTCTCGAAAATATCGTCTGCCGGGCTGGAGCAGGAGACGAGCTGGCCGGTGCGGCGCCGAGCCCACGGGATCACGCGAGGACCGAGACCTCCGAGTCCGGCCGGAAGATGAATGAGGACGCGCTGAGTCACTGGCGTCAGGCGCATCATCGCCGGATACACGACCGGCCGCCGCGGGAACCGGGCCATCGGAGCGGGAAAAGGTGCTCCCTCACCATGAGGTCACCGTCCCTGCTCTCCCTGAGCCGGGAGATCGCACGGCGAGAGAAGTGTTTACCGGCCACCGTCCTGATCGCGGCCCTCGCCGTCTGCCTCGCGAATCGGAACGGGCGTGACTCCGCCCTGCTGAGCATGCTGATGGCGAACCGAAACAGTCCGGATCGCCTGGATGCCGTGTGCAGTGTCGTGCAGCAGGGATGGCTGCGGATCGAATGCGGACCTGACAGCTCATTCCGCGACGTGATACGCGAGACGAACACCGCTCTGCGTCAGTGCCTTCGGCATGGCCGTTACGACGTCGGTGAGTTCTACGCGTGGAAACTGGGAGCCGGAGCGAATGACGCCGTCTACGACCCGCCACTGGTCAATTTCATCAACGGAGCGCAAGGTCACGACGGAGACTGTGGTGGCGACGACGTGGTCGACGTCGAGGTGTGGGACACGTCTGAGGCATCCATGGGAGCCAATGACATCAAAATCATCGTGTATCCGTGCCACACGACGGTCAACATCACCGCGGACGACGCCTTTCTGACCGCGTCGGAGGGCGATGCCCTGATGCGAGGACTCCCCGCGCTCCTGCGACAGGTCCGGGACGAGGCAGGGGTGCTGAGATCACAGCTGGAAGGTCTCGGGCCCGCTTGGGTGCCACCGTCCGAGGACTGGGTCGACATCGACGGCTGCTGGGCCCGGCTGCGGGACCTCCGAGCCGTCCTCGAACGATGTCCCGGGGTGCGACATGCCAGGGTCTTCCACGAGGATCGGCGGGGGCAGGGCAAGGAGTTGCTGGCCTGTGTGGTGGCCGAACCCGAGGTGACTCCGGCGTCCGTGAGATACGCGCTCCGAGTCCTGCGCGCCGACGCCGACTGGTTCCCGCTGCCGCACTGGTTCGCGATCCATGGCGTTCTCCCCGCGCAGCCGTCGAGCGTCTCCGGTTGGCTGACCGCGCGCGCCACGGCTGAGGGGGCCGGTGACGAGGCATACCGGCAGGTTCCCGAAGACGCCGCGGAACGCGCCCTCGGCGATGTGTTCATGGAGCTCCACCCGGATGTCACATGCGACCTCGCGAAGTCCTACGCCGAATCGGGAGGCCGCTATCTGCGGATGCCCGCGCTGGTCGAGAGGATCTCCCGGGCCGGACTGCAGGGGCTGCGCATCGAAGATCTCATGACGGCGACGCCCATGGCCCGACTGGCACGCAAGCTGGAGCGTCGCTGAGGGGGACGCGGCCTGTCCCTGCCCCCCGCGCGAGGTGGGGGCAGGGACAGGCCGCGGGCCCGCGGCGGTTTCGATCAGTCACCCACCAGGAGCTTGTAGGGCATCAGTCGATGAGGCGCCGACGCATCCCCCTGACGGCGAGGAACCACATGGCCCCGGTGAAGCCGATGAGGAACAGGGCGTGCAGCCAGTCGCCGGCTCCGAGAGTGCCGAACGCGGAATGTCTCACCAACTGCATGGAGTGGTAGATCGGGTTGACAGCGGCAAGGGTCTGGACCCACTCGGGCAGCCCGCCCAGCGGAAAGAACACGCCGGCCCCCATGACGAGTGGGGTGAGGACGCCGGACACCACGAGCCGCAGCCAGTCGATGGCCGGCACGAGCGTGGAGATCCACATCCCGCACTGGGCGAAGGCCAGACCGGAGAGCAGGGTGATGAGAGGAACGAGAAGGAGCCCCGGGCCCGGTGGCAGACCGAGAGCCAGCGTGACCGCGAGGGGGACCGAGCTGTACACGGACGATTTGACCGCGATCCATGAGGCTTCGGCAGTCACGATTTCCCACACGTCCACAGGACGGCTCAACACCGCGTCGTACAGGCGTTGATACCGACGCCGGTTGAACGTCTCGAACATGCCCGCGAAAGCGGACGAGAAGAGCACGGAGGTCACGATCATGCCGGTGCCCAGGAACCGCGCGTACGGCTGGCCTTCGGCGGAGTCCACGAGCCGGCTGAAGCCGAGACCGAATCCAGCCAGGTACACCATCGGTTCCACCAGCGAGCCGAAGGTCGTGGCGGGCCAGTAACGTCGGAAGAGCAGCAGCTCTCGCAGCCAGACCGCGCGCAGTGTGGGTAAGAGCGGAGGCACCGGGGTGTCGCCCTCCGTGCGCTTCCTCATCGGTGTCTCCACGAAGCCTGTCGGCGCGGCCCTCGTCATGGAGTCGGTCCCTTCTCGTCTGGGGGAGAGAGGCAGCTCGGTGCCGCTGACCGGTCAGGTGAACAGCTCACCCGTCAGGAGGACGAACACGTCCTCGAGCGTCGTCGGGCGTACGACATCGGGCGGCCCCAGGGAGGCACGCAGATCGGAGGGCATGGTCTCGGCCCGCAGGACGGAAACGGACAGCCCGGTTCGACGGCTCGGCAGGCCCGCGCCGACCGCTTGCTTCTCGACCAGAGTGCGGCGTGCCGCGTCGCCGCGGTACTCGGCTGCCTGTGCTCCCGCGTGGTCTCGCAGGAGCCGCTCCGGAGCGGCTCGGGCGATCACGCGGCCGGCGAACACGATGGCGACCTCGTCGGCGAGGCGCTCCGCCTCCTCGATGTAGTGGGTGGACATGATCACCGTCGTGCCCTCGGCGCGGAGAGTCTCGATGACGCCCCAGAGATCTTGCCGAGCCTGCGGATCAAGACCCACGGTCGGTTCGTCGAGCAGGAGCACGCGAGGCGCTGTCAGAAAGCCCCTGGCGAGGAGCAGCCGTCGCCGCATGCCACCCGACAGCGCCTCCACCCGGCTGTCGGCACGGTCGGTGAGGCGCACAGCGGCCAGTGCCCGATCCACGGCGTCCCGGTACCGGCGACGAGGCAGCCCGCTGAAGCGGGCGAACACATCAAGATTCTGACGAACCGTCAATTCGACGTCCGCGTCGTCCTGCTGAGGGACCACGCCGATGAGTGAGCGCACCCGGCGTGAGTCTTCCGGCATGCGATGCCCCAGCACCTCGACCGTGCCGCTGGTCGCGCGGCTCTGCCCTGTGATCAGTCGCATGGTCGTGGATTTTCCTGCGCCGTTCGGCCCCAGCAGGCCGAAGCAGGTTCCGGAGGGAATGTCCAAATTCAGGCCGTCGACGGCAGTCGTCGAGCCGTAGGTCTTAACGATGTCCCGAAAACGGACAGCGGGGACACTCACCCCTGAATCCCCCTTGATAGTCGAACCATCCGAGTGCAACGTCAAGCAACCGCGTCCCCGCCATAAAAGCGCACCGTACGGACATCTGTGAACCCCCCTTTTCCTGCCGAGGCTCCCCTGCTATGTTGAGCTGGCCGTGATCATGTAACTGCATAGGAGAAGGTTCCGTTAACCCGGGGGGGTCATGAAGTCGCGCTTACCTGCGCTGTTCAGCTTTCTTCTGCTTTGCGTAGGCGCGTTTACATGCGGGTATATGGTGCGCTTTCCCCCTGATCCGGTGGATGCAAACGCCAAACCTTCTGTCTTCTCGGCATCGCGCGCCAAGGAACATATTCAGCGGATAGCAGGTTCTCCTCACCCCTCCGGAACTCCGCAGGCGGCGCAGGTCCGGTCATATGTGACGGGCCGGCTGAAGGAATGGGGGCTCTCTCCCGAGCAGCAGGAATCGACCGAGGTGCTCCCGGGGCAGGACAGTCCCCACCTGGCAGGCCGTGTCTCCAACATCAGCGCCACGATCCCCGGCCGGTCACCCACGGGACGCGTGTTCCTCGTCGCGCACACCGACTCGGTGGCGTCCGGACCCGGAGCCTCGGACGACGGCCTCGGAGTGGGGTCCCTCCTGGAGATCGGTCGCCAGCTCACCGCAGGACCGAAGCCGCGGAACGACGTGGTGCTGCTGTTCACCGACGCCGAGGAGATCGGGCAGCTCGGTGCGAGGGCCTTCGTGCGGGGCATCGGCCGCGCTGACCGCGACCGCGATGTGGTGATCAATCTCGACGCACGCGGCACCAGCGGGCGGGCCGTCATGTTCGAGACGGGGGAGCACAGTTCGGCTCTGGTCGGCGCACTGCGCGGCACACCGCCGGTTGCCACGTCGCTTTCGGACGAGATCTACGGCCTCCTGCCGAACATCACCGACTTCACGCACTTCCGAGCCGCGGGCCTGACCGGGCTGAATTTCGCGGTGATCGGCGGCAGCGCCCGTTACCACGGCCCCGAGGACGACATCGACCACGTCGACCTCGGGAGTCTGCAGGACATGGGGACCACGGCGCTGTCGGCCACCCGGGAGCTCGCGGCCATGGACCTGAACACTGTCGCCACGGCTCCCGAGGCCACCTGGTTCAACGTCGGCCCTCTGCTGGTCCACTACCCGATGGGTGCGGTCCTGCCTCTGGCTCTGGCCGCGCTCGCCGCCCTGGCCGCCGCGGCGTGGTACGCGCGGCGCCGGCGTGCTCTACGAGTGCGTGCCGCCGCGTCCGCGGCACTGACCTTCCCGCTCGTCCTGGTGGTGACCGCCGGATTCGGCTGGGTGGCCTGGCAGGCGCTCTTGTTCTTCAGGCCGTCCTACGGGCTGTTCCACCAGGGCGACCCCTATCGGACGGGAGCAGCCGTCACGGGCCTGTTGCTGACCGCCGCGGCGATCGCGTGGCTGTGGCTCGTGCTGGTGAGGAAGCGGGCGACGGCACTGGAGACGACTGCCGCGATCGCGGCGTGGTTGGTGCTGTTCGCTCTGAGCAGCGCCGTCCTCCTGCCGGGCGCGGCCTACGTCTTCACCTGGCCCGCGCTCTTCGCGGCTGCCGGGCTGTCGGTCGCCGCTCGCCTGCCGGAGGAGTCCGCGTGGCGGGCGGCAGTCCTGGCGGTGCCGGCGCTGCCCGGCGTCGTGTTACTGGTCCCGCTCGTCGTCCTGCTGTTTCCCGCGCTCGGGCTGGCCTCGGCCGCCGCCCCGCTCGCCCTGCTCCCCATGGCCGCCGCCGCACTGCTGCTGCCGCTGGCCGAGACCGTGCGGACGGTGAGGCAACGGCGTGTTCTGGCCTGCGGGCTGGCCGTGGCACTGCTGGGCACGGCGTTGGTCGGTGTGAACGGGGCCGTCGACGTGACCGACGCGGAGCATCCCCGGCCGGCCAGCCTGCTCTACTCCGTGGACGTGAACCGCAAGCGGGCCCACTGGGTGTCCTCCGACGCCGCGCCCGACCCCTGGGTGACCCACTACACGGGCACTCGACGCACCACGGGTCTGGAGGAACGGACCCCGGCCCTCACCGCCCCGCCGTGGGGGCTCCTGGCCGCTGACGCCCGGATCGCCCCAGGCTCCCGTCCCGTCGTCACCACGCTCGCCGACCGACGCAGCGGGGACACGCGGAGTCTGAGTCTCTCCGTCACCCCCGAAGGCGGCACCCCCGTCCTGCTGGCGCTGTACGTGGACACGTCGAAGACGGAAGTCATCGACGCCCGGCTGACGGGGGCACCTGAGGGCAGCCGCAGCCTGAAGGGGGGCGTCAACCGGCCGCGGACACAGTCGCCCTGGAAGTGGGGGCTCGTCTTCGCAGCCCCGCCCGCCCACGGTTTCCGGCTGACCCTGAAGGTGCGAGGCGCCGGCGCCGTACGCCTTCTGGCCATGACGGAGGATTCCGGTCTTCCCGAGCGGCTCCTGGACCGACCACGCCCCGGGCATCTCACATGGAGTGCGCACATGGCCGGGTTGTCCTACGCGAGCCGCACCTACACGCTCTGAACCCATCCCTGGGAAGGACCAATCATGAGGACATCCAAGTGGAACGGCGCAGCGGGACTCGTGGCATCGGACCACGTGCGGCTGCGACCGGCGGGCCCGTCGGACAGCGACGGAATCACCGCGGTTTTCCTGGCGTCGAGGGGCGCGACCATGCCCTATCTGCCGAAACTCCACAGCGATCAGGAGACACAGGCCTGGATCGAGGCGGTGGTTCTGCGTGAATGCACCGTATGGGTGGCCGAAACCGCAGACCCGGCTGAGATCGTGGGGTTCGCGGCGCTGCAAGGTTCAGTCCTCGATCATCTCTATCTGCGCCCGGACGTGACGCGGCAGGGCATCGGTTCGATGCTTCTCGAGGCGGTCAGGGGAGCGAGTCCGGAAGAACTGTCACTCCATGTCTTCCAGCGCAACGAAGCCGCCCGCGCCTTCTACGAGCACCATGGCTTCGAGGCGGGCGAGTTCAACGACGGCAGCCGCAACGAGGAGAGCGAACCGGACGTCAGCTATCACTGGCACGCCCGCGGTGCGGACGCGCCCGCCGAGGGCGCATGACCGCGCGGCCGGCGCGCGCATGCCGGCCGGCCGCGCTCCTGGCCTCGTGGGACCCGCGGGCCCGTGGGCCGCTCAGCCGCCGGTCGCGGCCGACGCTCCGCGGGCTACCGCTGCGATGTCGGCGATGACCTCGGACATCTGGTCGTGCAGGAAGAAGTGTTCGCCGGGAAAGAGCCGGTGGTGGAACGGGCCGGCGGTCGTCGACCGCCATCCGGTGATCCACTCCGGTCCGGCGAGCCGGTCCTCGGTGCCCCCGTACGCCACGACCGGGCAGGGCAGGACGGTCGGCCGGGTCTGTCGCGCGTAGTGGGCCAGCAGGGTGAGGTCGGCCCGTATCACCGGCAGCATCATCTCCATCAGGTCCCGGTTCGCCAGCACTTGGGCGGGTGTGCCGCCGAGCTCGACGATGCCTTCCAAGAGCCCCTGGTCGTCCCGCTCGTGCAGGGACGTCGGCTGCGGGGCACCTGGCGGGCGGCACCCCGACACAAGCAGGGCCTGCGGCAGCGGGCGGTCCGACTCGGCGAGCCGGCGCGTCGTCTCGTAGGCGATCTGGGCCCCCATGCTGTGCCCGAAGAGAAGGAATCTCTCCTGCGGCGGCCGACTCTCCAGAACGGACACGATCCCGTCCACCGCCTCATCCATGGAGGTGAGCGGGGCCTCCGCGAGGCGGGTTCCCCGGCCCGGCAGCTCCACCGGCACGAACCGGAGACCGGGAGGCGTCAGGGCGCGGGCCCACGCCGCGTACGAACCGGCCGAGCCGCCGGCGTGGGGCAGAAGGTAGACGCGCACAGGCTCCGATCCGTCAGGTGCCGGGGCCGTGGTGTCCCAAGGAGTCCATCGGTTGCGCGGGAATTGTTCGGCGTTGTGGTGGCCGGTCAATGCTCCTGCCCTTCTGCTCGACCATCGTATGCGGGCTCCAAAGCCCGCCGCCTCGACCCTATGCCTGGATCGGCCATTCGATCCATTGAACATTCTCCCCCATGCCCGAATGGCAGAGAGGTCCTTTTCCTGCCTGAATGAACCTGTTCGGGGATGGAATTTTCTGTTGACTCGCGCTGCCTCTTGAGTTAGTTTCAGTTTGTTGCCGCTAAGTTTCAGGCGAGCATGGAACGGGGATATTCCAGCATGTGTGGGATAGTGGGTTTATTTTGCCTGAACGGTTCGGATCGGACCACTGGTCTCGATGTCTCCGAAATGGCGTCCGAGTTAATTCACAGGGGTCCCGACAATCAGGGATTCCACTTAGGTGAAGGCATTTCTCTCGGATTTCGAAGACTCGCCCTGAACGATCTCGATCGAGGCAATCAGCCGCACTTCTCAGAGGACCGCACTCTGGTCTCCGTCTGCAATGGAGAGATCTTCAACCACCTGCGGCTGCGGTCGATGCTGCAAAGTCGCGGCCACCGGTTCCGCTCCGCGTGCGACACCGAAGTGCTCGTCCACCTCTACCGCGAGTACGGTACCGACCTCACCTCCCATCTCGACGGCCAGTTCGCCTTCGCGCTGTACGACGAGCCGGCGCAGCGCCTGCTGCTCGTCCGGGACCATGCCGGCATCGTGCCGCTGTTCTACACGGTCGCGAACGGCCTGCTCCTGTTCGCTTCGGAGATCAAAGCGATCCTGCGCCACCCGGCGATACGCGCGGAGGTGGACCTGCGAGGACTTGATCAGATCCTCAGCCTCCCCGGGCTCGTCAGCCCTCGAACGATGTTCCAGGGCATCAAGGCGCTACGCCCCGGCGAACGGCTGATCGCCGACCGGTCCGGTGTGACCACCGAACGGTACTGGGACCTCGACTACCCCACGGCCGGTGAACCGGAGCCGGCGGGGCCCGCCGTGGAGACGGCGCTCGACCACGCCGCGCACGACATGGAGGCCCTTCTCCGCGACGCGGTGCGCGACCGGCTCGTCGCTGACGTCCCCGTGGGCCTCTACCTCAGCGGTGGACTCGACTCCAGCCTGATCGGTGCCCTGGCCGCGGATTCCCGGCCCGGCCACGCCTGGCCCAGCTACTCCGCCGTCTTCCCCGACCACGACTTCGACGAGAGCCCCCACCAACGGCTGGTCGCCACCAAACTCGGCACACGCCACACGGAGATCCCGGTCCGCCGCACCGACCTCGCGGAGCGCCTCCCCGCCATGGTCCGGCACGCGGAGACCCCCGTCCGGGAGTCGTACAACGTCTGCTCGATGATGCTCTCCGAAGCGGTACGCGCCGACGGCACCGTCGCCGTGCTCACAGGAGAGGGCGCCGACGAACTCTTCGGCGGCTACCCCGGATACCGCTACGACGACATGGGCCTCGGTGGAAGCCGACTCAGCGGCCTCGACGCCGAGCTGGAACGCGAGATTCGGCACCGCATGTGGGGCGTCGACATCGGATACGAGACCCAGCAGCTCACAGCCCAGGAGTTCCGGCGCGACCTGTACTCCGCCGACCTCGCCGAGACGTTCGACGCGTTCACGGTCACCTCCCAGCGACTGGTCGATGCCGACCGGCTGAGGGGGCGCCACCCGCTGCACCAGCGCTCCTACCTGGATTTCCACCTCCGGCTCACCGACCACCTGCTCGGCGACCACGGCGACCGGATGGCACTCGCCAACGGGGTCGAGCTGCGCTTCCCCTTCCTGGCCCGCCCGGTCGTCGAGCACGCCATGGCACTGCCCCCGCACCTCATGGTCGCCAGGGGCACGGAGAAGGCCGTACTACGACGTGTCGCCGAGGGGCGGATCCCCGGCGAAGTGCTGGCACGGCCCAAGTTCGGCTTCCGCGGCCAGACCAGCGGTGACCTGCTCAACGGCGGCAACGACTGGTTCGAGGAACTCCTCTCGCCCTCCGTCGTGCGTCGGCAGGGCTACTTCAACCCGGACACCGTGACCGCACTCGTCCGTCACCAGCGCGAACGGGGCGGCCAGGTGCACGCCCACTACGACGTCGACTACCTGATGGCCATCGCAACGTTCGCCCTGTTCGTGGAGCAGTTCGACCTGCCGTGCCTCGGATGAGCCATATCGCGGCTCCCGGCGACGAGAGCGGTCTGGCGGTCCGGCCGCGCGCGGAGCGGCCGGCGCTGCCCCTCGTAGGCGTGGTCGGCGGGATGGGGCCCCTGGCCTCCACCGAGTTGCTGCGCACCGTCTACCGCGCTTGCGGCGCACACCGGGAACAGGAGTCGCCGCGGGTGCTGTTGTGGTCGGATCCCGCCGTGGTCGACCGCACCGAGGCCATCGACAGGGGCGACCTCGAGCCGCTCTACCTGGCCGTCGAGAAGGCCGTCCGCGGCCTGGTGACCGCGGGCGCCGAGCGGGTGGTCGTCGCCTGTGTCACCGCCCACCGGGTGCTCGGCGACCTCCCGGCCGGCCTCCTCGAGCACTGTGTGTCCCTCGTGGACATCGTCCACGAGGAGCTCTCCCGCACGGCGGAACCGCACCTCCTGCTGTGCACCAAGGGCACCGCCCAGGCGGGCATCCTGGTCTCCGGCCTGCGTGGCGAACAGGCGGCGCGCCGCCTCGTCATGCTCCGGCCCGGCGACCAGGAAGCCCTGCACGACGAGGTCTACCGCGTCAAGCGCGGTGCCGACCCGCTGCGCACCGTCGACTTCCTGCGCGGCGTCCTGCCCCGTTACGGCGTGCGCTCCTTCGTGGCCGCCTGCACCGAACTCCACCTCGTCACCCAGGCCATCGCGGCCGCCGGCCGGTCGGCCGAATTCCCCGCCATCGATCCCCTCTCGGTCGTGGCCCAACGGATCAAGAACGGAGAGTTGTGAGCCATACCGCGATCCTCGACCGCTGGGCCGATCACGTCGAGCAGGACGGTGCGGCCACCGCGGTGGCCACCCCCGACCGCGAGTGGAGCCGACGCGAACTCGCCGAGTACGCCGCCGGGCTGAAGGCCCGGCTCCCGCAGGAGGGGCTGGTTCTGGTCGCCTGCGCCGACCCCGTACCGGTCATCGCCGCCCTGCTCGCGTGCGCCGCCGCCGGCCGGACCTTCGCCCCCGTCGACATCCGCCAGCCCGCAGCACGCTGGACCGCCCTCCTGGAAGACCTGCGTCCCGCAGCCGTCGTCGCCGACCCGGCCGGACGTGCCGCCTTGGCCGGCCAGCGCGCACTGCGCACCGGGAACATCCGGCGCATCGACACCGAGACCCTGGAACCCGCGCTCTGGCACGCACCGGAGTGGCGTGGACTCGGCACCCCCGACGCCGGATACGTGTACTGCACCTCCGGCACCACCGGACGCCCGAAGGGCATCCGGGGCAGCCTCCAGGCAGTCGAACACTTCCTCGACTGGGAGACCACGGAGTTCGACATCGTCGCCGGGACCCGGGTCTCCCTGCTCACATCGCCCGGATTCGACGCCTTCCTCCGTGACGCGCTCGTGCCGCTGCGCGCGGGCGGCAGCGTACGCGCCGCGGCCCCCGACGCCGTACCCGTCGGCAACGCACTCGCCGAGTGGCTCGAGGAGCAGCGGGTCGAGGTGTTGCACTGCGTGCCCACGGTCTTCCGCACGCTGCGCGCGGCCGTCCTCACCGAGGACTCCCTGCCCCGGCTCAGGACCGTCCTGCTCGCCGGTGAGCCGGTCCGAGCGTCCGATGTCTCCTGGTGGCTCGGTCTGTTCGGCGGCCGCAAGGAACTGGTGAACCTCTACGGCCCGTCCGAGACGACCATGACCAAGGTGTTCCGCCGTCTCGGCCCCGAGGACGCCGAGGCCGAGAGGGTCCCCGCCGGTCTGCCCATGCCGGGTGTCGACGTACGGGTCCTGGCCGCGGGCGAACCCGTCACCGGCACCATCGGCGAGATCGAGATCCGCACCCCCTTCCCGCTCGGTGGTTACCTCGACGGCCTGACCGGTGGCTTCACCGGCACTCACGCCTACCGCACGGGCGACCTCGGCCGGCTGCGGCCCGACGGCGTCCTCGAGGTCCTCGGCCGTCGCGACCAGCAAGTCAAGGTCAATGGCGTGCGGGTGGAACTGGGCGAGGTCGAGGAGGTCCTGCGCGGCCATCCCGGCGTGCGCGACGTCTGTGTCGCCGGGGTCGCGGAGCCCGACGCCGACACGGTGCTGTGCGCCTACGTGGTCGTCGACGACTCGGTGAACGACGAGGAACTGCGGGCCCATGCAGAAGGCGGACTGGTGCCGGGCAGCCGCCCAGCGGTGTACCTCCGTCTCGCCGCCATCCCGCGCACCCTCAACGGGAAAGCCGACAGACGGGCCCTGCCGCTGCCCGCGGCCCTGCGTGCCGCCGGCCCCGAAGACCGCCCGCGGGGCTGGGCGGAGGCCCGGATCGCGGAGGTGTGGTGCGACTTGCTGCACCTGTCGGCCGTCGGCCGCAACGACAGCTTCCCCCTGCTCGGAGGCGACTCACTGGCGATCGCCCGGCTCCTGGACCGCCTGCGTTCCCTGTTCGGCGTGGACGTACCTCTGCGTGTCTTCGCGGCGAACCCCACCGTCGCGGGCCTCGCCGCCGCCGTGACCCCCGGGGGCACACGATGAGCCCGGCCGCCGTCCCGCCCCGGTCCGAGCGGGTCGACGCCCCCCTCTCGTACGCCCAGCACTCCATCTGGCTCGCCGAACAGACGACCCCGGGCACCGTCGCCCACAACGAGGCCGCCGCGTTCCGGCTCACCGGCGCTGTGGACGCCGAGGCCCTGGAAAGGTCGCTGGCCGCCCTCGCCCACCGCCACGAGGCGATGCGCTGCGCGATCGTCGTCGACGCCGACGACGAACCACGGCAGCGCTTCCAGGACCGCGTCGTCCACGCCGTCCAGCGGACCGACCTCACCTCTCTGCCCGACGACCAGCGGGAGGACCGACTCGCCGAACTGGTCTCGCGGACCGTGGCCGCCCCCTTCGACCTGGCCCGGCCACCCCTGATGCGCACGCACCTGTTCCGGCTGGGCGAGGACCGCCACCTGCTGCTCTTCGTCGCTCACCACATCATCGTCGACGCGTGGGGGCTCGGGATCTTCCTCGAGGAGCTCGCCGCCCAGTACGCCGCCGAAACCGGTGGTCCGTCGGTCGAGGAACCGGACCCGCGTCCCGACCTGGGTGACTACGCGGCCCGGCAACGCACCGACCCGGCAGCCGGACGGGGCCTCGACCACTGGCGCGAACGGCTCGGCGGGGAACTGCCGGACCTGCGCCTGCCCGTCGAAGGACACCGCACGGAGCGGGCGGCCGACGGCATCGCCGGCGCGGTCCACGGCTTCGTCGTCCCGTCGCACCTCGTCACCCGGCTCGGCGCCCTGGCCCGCAGTCACCTCGCGACCCTGCCCGCCTCGGTGCTCACCGCGTTCTGCGCCGTCGTCCAGCGCTACACCGGCCAGGACGACCTCGTCGTCGGCATGCCCGTCGCGACCCGCAACCGATCCGGCCTGGGGGCCGTGATCGGCCCACTACTGAACGTCATCGCCCACCGGGTCGACCTTTCCGGCGACCCCTCCTTCGCCCAGGCCCTGCGGCGTGTGCGCCGGCACCTCAAAGCCGATCTCGCCAACCGTGACACGCCCTTCGCGCTCGTCGCCGAACACCTCGCCCCACCGGTCAGCGGTGGCCGGTCCCCACTGTTCCAGCTCATGTACTCCTTCCACAGCGGACCGGCGACCACCCTGCGGCTGCCCGGTGTCGAGACGACGCCGGTACCGGCACACAGCGGCACGGCCAAGTACGACCTGTCGCTGTTCCTGCGGCCGCGGCCCTCCGGAGACCTCGACGCCTACCTGGAGTACCGGACCGCGCTGCTCTCCCCGCAGACCGTGGAAGGCATCGCGGAAGGCCTGCTGTGCCTGCTGGAGGCCGCCGTCGCGGAGCCCGGACGACAGCTCACCGACCTGCCCGTCATGACGGACACCCGGCGGCACAGGGTCCTGGTGGAGTTCAACGCGTCCGACCGGACGCCGTCCCCCTGGTCGACCGTTCCCGAGGCGCTGCGCGCTCGCGCGGTCCGGGACGGCGACGTGCCGGCGGTCGTCCACGGCGACGAGGTCCTCACCCGAGCCGGGACGGACGCGGCCGCGGACCGGGTGGCCGCACGTCTCGCCGACGACTTCGGCGTGCGCGCCGGCGACCGGGTGGCCCTGCTGGTGCCCCGTGGTACCGGACTGGTGCCGCTGATCGTCGGACTGTGGCGGGCCGGCGCGGTCCTCGTGCCCCTCGACGAGACGATGCCGGACGAACGCATGGCGTACGTCCTGGAGGACAGCGGTGCCCGGCTCCTCGTCACCGGCCGGTCCGTCCGGGCGGACCGCGCCGGCTCGGTCCCGCGCGCCGACGCGGCGGCACTGCTGTCCGCGCACGCGCACGGGACCGGCGCCCTGGTGGACGAAGCCACCGTCCCGTTCCCCGACGGACCGCCGGCCGACACACTCGCCTATCTGATGTACACCTCCGGGTCCACCGGACGGCCGAAGGGAGTGGCGGTATCGCACGGCTGTGTCGCCAACCTGCTGCACAGCGTCGTCCGCGAGCCGGGCCTCGACACCGACGACGTACTCGTCGCCGTCACTTCCCTGACCTTCGACATCGCGGTGCTGGAACTGTTCGCCCCCCTCGTCGCGGGCGCCAAGCTCGTCATCGCACCGCACGCCACGGTGCGCGACCCCGAGGAACTCGGCACCCTGCTGCGCGCATCCCGTGCGACCGTGATGCAGGCCACGCCCTCCCTCTGGCGGGCCCTGCTCGACGGCGGATGGCAGGGGCTGCCGGGCTTGCGGGCCCTCAGCGGCGGAGAGGCCCTCGACCCGGTGCTCGCCGAGCGGCTGCTCGACCGCTGTGCCGAGGTGTGGAACCTGTACGGCCCCACCGAGACCACCATCTGGTCGACGGCCGGGCGCGTCCTGCGGGGAGAGCCCGTGACCGTCGGGCGGCCGGTGGCCCGCACCTACTGCCACATCCTGGACCGGCGCGGACACCCCGTCCCCGTCGGCGCCGTCGGTGAACTCCTCATCGGCGGAGCCGGTGTCACCTCCGGCTACTGGAACCGCCTCGAACTCACCGATGCCTCGTTCGTCCCCGACCCGGTGGGAGCCGACCCGCTCGGGGACGGAGGCGCGCGGGTCTACCGGACCGGAGACCTGGCCCGCTACCTGCCGGACGGTCGGATCGTCGTCCTCGGCAGGGCCGACGAGCAGGTCAAGATCCTTGGCCACCGCGTCGAACTCGGCGAGATCGAAGCCCTGCTGACCCGCCACCAGGACGTACGGGCCGCCGCAGTCGTGGTCGATCGGGAGCACCCGGCAGTCCCTCGCCTGGTCGCGTTCGTGGTGCCCCGGGGCTCCGGGTCGGACACCGAGTCCCTTGCCGGACATCTGCGTGCCTACCTCCGCACCGTGCTCCCGGCCGCCGTGGTGCCCTCCGTGGTCGCCCGGCTGCCGGAACTCCCGCTGAACACCAGTGGAAAGGTGGACCGCCCCGCTCTGACGAGAAGGGCCCGCACCCTCGTCACCACAGCCGCACCCGAAGCTCCGGCCACCGAAGCCGAACGGACGGTGGTCGAGATCTGGGCAGAGCTTCTCGGCACGGACCCCTCCTCGGTGGGCGTCACGGACGACTTCTTCGCAGCCGGCGGCAACTCCGTCGACGCCACCCGGCTCCTCGGCCGCTTGCGCCGGGCTCTCGGCCACGCCCCGTCCCTCGCCGACTTCTACGCCTCCACCACACCTCGGAGCCTTGCCGCCGCCTTGGCCGCCGCCTCCGCCGGCGGACCCGGCATCGCGGCCGCGCCCTCGCCGGCTCCCGTATCCACCGGCCCGGTCCCCCTCACCGACCAGCAGCGCCTGCTCTGGCTCACCCAGCGCCTCGCCCCCGAGTCCGCGGCCTACAACCTCGCCGCCACCGTCCACCTCGACCGCCCGGTCGACCATGAAGCCCTGACCCGGGCCCTGCTCGACCTCGTGACACGTCACCAGGTGCTGGCCGCCCGCTGTGAACTCACCGCCGACGGGCCGGTCCTCGTCCCCCTGCCCGCCGACTCCGTACGCCCCACCGTGGTCGACGCACCGGCCGGGACAGGCGGGGCGGGCGCCGCAGCGACCCGGGAATGGCTGGACTCCGGCACCATCACCGAGGCCTCACGGCCCTTCGACCTCGCCGAGGGGCCGCTGCTGCGCGTCACCGTGCTGCGCGGTGCCGGCACGTCCGTCCTGCTGTTCACCAGCCACCACCTCGCCATGGACGGCTGGTCGATCGGCGTGGCGGTGCGCGAACTGGCCGCCCTGTACGCCCATCGCACCGGCACGGGCGCACCCCTGCCGCCTCCCGCCCTCGACTTCCTCGGCCACGCGGCCGCCGCCACGGCTCCTGCCGCCCAGGCGGAACGTACCTCCCAGCTCGCCCACTGGCGCGCTCGCCTGGACGGCCACCCCGGGGTGCTGGAACTGCCCACCGACCCCGACGCAGGCCTCGGGCAGACGGACGCCGGGGGAGTCGTGCCGGTCGCCCTGCCGCCCGGCCTCACCCGCAGGCTGCGCACCACGGCCGCCCGGCTGCGGGTCACGCCCTTCACGGTGCTGCTCACCGTGTACGCCTCGTTGCTGGGGCGCTACGGGGGCACCGACGATGTCGTCGTCGGCGTACCCGCGGCCAACCGGGGCGAGCCCGAACTCGAGGGGGTCGTCGGCTCCCTGGTGAACACCCTGCCGGTCCGGGTCGACCTCACCGGCACCGCCTCCTTCGCCGAACTCGCCCGACGCACCGGGCAACGGCTCGCCGCCGACCTCGACCGGCCGCTCGTGCCGCTCGACCGGCTCGTGGACGCGCTCGGGATTCCCCGCGACCCGGCGCGACCGGCCCTCGTCCAGGCCACGCTCGTGCTCCAGGAGGCCATGCCGGGTCTGATCAGGCTGGGTGACGCCACGGGAGAGCTGCGGCGCGTCTTCACCCGCACCGCCAAGTACGACCTCACCCTCGCCCTCGAGGAACACCCCGACCGGATCGAGGGATCCCTGGAGTACGCCTCCCGCCGGTTCACCGATGCGTCGGCGATTCGCTTCGTACGCCATCTGCAGACCCTGCTGGGTGCGGCGCTGGACGATCCCGATGCCGAGGCGGCCCTCGTGCCGCTCGACCCGGAGCAGGACGCGACACCGTCTCCGCGGCCCGGCGGCCCGGCGGGCACCGAACGAGCGGCACACGCCACGCCGGTCCACGAACTGTTCCGCGCGCAGGCGGCCGCGCGGCCCGACGCGGTCGCGGTCCGCCACGACGGGCGGAGCGTCACCTACGGCCTGCTGGACGCGTGGAGCGACAGGATCGCGGCTCGGCTGCTCGGCCTCGGGGCGGCTCGCGGCCGTTTCGTCTCGGTGCTCCTGCCGACCGGTCCGGCACAGGTCGCGGCGATCCTGGGTGTCGCGAAGACCGGTGCCGCCTTCGCCGTCCTCGACCCGGACAGCCCCGAACTGCGGCTGCGGGCCGTGCTCGCCGATGCCCGGCCGCTGTGCGTACTCACCGACGATCGAGCTCTCGCCGGTCGTCCCGGGCTGTGGGAGCGGCCGGCCGGCCGCTGGGGCGGGGTGCCGGTGGAGGTCATCGCACCGGAGACGGCGCACGACGGCGCGTCCCCGCCGGTCCCGGCGGCCGCGCCCTCGACCGGCGACGACGCCCTCTGCCTCGTGTACACCTCCGGATCCACCGGGACACCCAAGGGCATCGCGCTGCCCCACACGACCCTCGCGCAGTTCGCCGACTGGCAGGGAGAACGCTTCGGCGTCGGTCCCGGCAGCCGGGTCGCCCAGTGGGCGCCGTTCACCTACGACGCGGCCTACACCGAGGTGTTCGCGGCTGTCTGCCACGGCGCCACCCTGTGCGTCCCGACGGACGATGTCCGCCGGGACCCGGTGGCCGTGGTCGCCTGGCTCCGCGCCGAGCGCGTCACGCAGATACAGACCGTGCCCGGCTTCTTCGCCGTGATGACCGAGGCGCTGGACCGCGACGGGGCCGAACTGCCCGACCTGCGGCACGTACTGCTCGCGGGCGAGGTGCTGCCGCCGTCGCTCGCCGCCGCCTGGGCGGAGCGGAGCGTCAGGCCCGCGCTGCACAACCTGTACGGCCCCACCGAATGCGTGCTCGCCACCCACCGGGAACTGGCACCGGCGGAGCGGTTCGCGGCGTCCGTGCCGATCGGCGTGCCGATCCCCGGCAGGCAGGCTCTCGTGCTCGACCACCGCGGCCGGCCCTGCCCGGTCGGCGTGGTCGGCGAGATTCACCTGCGCAGCGACTTCCTCGCCGGCTCCTACCACCGCCGGACCGAGGAGAGCGCCAAGGCGTATGTGCCGGACCCCTGGCGGCCCGGTGGCACGCTGTACCGCACCGGCGACCTCGGCCGCTTCCTGCCGAACGGCGAGCTCGCCTTCACGGGACGCACCGGCAGCCTGGTGAAGATCCTCGGCAACCGCGTCGAACTGGAGGAGATCGAGGCGCTGCTGGAGTCGCACCCGTCGGTCCGGGAAGCGGCCGCGGCCGTGCACGGGCCCCCCTCCGCGCCCCGGCTCGTCGGATACGCGGTCGTGCGTTCCGACGTCACCGCCGCTGCACTGCGTACGCACCTCGCCGAACGGCTGCCCGCGGCGCTGGTACCCGAGCAGGTCGTGCTCATGGACGCGCTGCCCCGCACTTCCACGAACAAACGGGACCGGGCCCGGCTGCCGGCGCCGCGGACGGCCCTCCCGGACAGCGCCGCTCCGCCCCTGGCAGGCACCGAGCAGCTCGTCGCCGACGCCTGGCGGCGGGTGCTGGGTGCCGACCGGCCGGTCGGACGCCACACCAGCTTCTTCGAAGCCGGCGGCAACTCGCTGCTGGCGGCCCGGCTACAGGTGGAGCTCGGCCGCCGGCTGGGCCGGGAGATACGGCTCGTGGACATCTTCACCCGACCCACGATCGCCGAGTTCGTCGCGGGCCTGGACGACACGGCGAGCGAGCCCCGCCCCACCGCCCCGCCCGACGACGTGACAGGGCGGGCGCAGCGGCGGCGCGCCGCCGCCCGGGCCCGTGCCGGCGCACGGGCCGACCGATTCGACGCACCTACAAGGAGTGACTGAAGTGGACGTGCAGAGCGTGATGACGGAGCTGGGGAACGCCGTGGGCTCCGAGGGGCTGGACCGGGTCGAGGAATGCCTGGCCATCCTCGTCGGCGAGAAGACCCCCGAATACCTCCACGACGACCAGGAACCCACCCGGCTGTTCTTTCCCGAGATCAGTGCCCTGCCCTGGCACGACACCACGGCACAGGCGTGGGTGCCCGGAATGGAGGCCGCGTACGAGGACGTCAGAGCGGAGTTCCTCGCCCTGCGAGAGGCGCAGGCCCGGTTCGCCCCGTACGAGGACCTCTACACCAAGGAACTCGGCTGGCAGGGCTGGGACACCTACCAGATCTACCGCGACGGCACCTGGCGCGACGAGGCCAGGGAACGCTGCCCGAAGACCGTCGAGGCGCTCGCCGGGACGCCGCACGGTCCGCGCGACGGCATGTTCACCGTCCTCAACCCCGGTGTCCACATCACGCCCCACACGGGCGGGGTGAATCTCCTGCTCACCGCCCACCTGCCGCTGGTCGTCCCGCCCGACTGCGTCATCAAGGTCGGCGAGGACGAGCGGGGTTGGGAGGAGGGCAAGGTCATCCTCTTCGACGACAGCTTCATCCACGAGGCGTGGAACCGCGGCACCCAGCAGCGTGCCGTGCTGCTGTGGGACGTCTGGCACCCGGACCTCACGGCCCCCGAGATCCGCGCACTCGAATACCTGATGCCGCGCTTCCAGCGCTACCTCATGGCGGTCTGATCACCGGACGGCCCGACGCCCTCCCTGCCCCGCCCGCCGAAGCGCGGCGCCCGCACCGAGCCTCAACGGAGACGATCTTGAACGCACAGCCAGGTCAGCCGGACCGGGACGACCGAGGTGACACAGACGGCAGGATCGCCGTCGTCGGCATGGCGGGGCGC
Source organism: Streptomyces caniscabiei (assembly GCF_014930365.1). Lineage (GTDB taxonomy): Bacteria > Actinomycetota > Actinomycetes > Streptomycetales > Streptomycetaceae > Streptomyces > Streptomyces caniscabiei. Next base: position 20,804 of record NZ_JABXWI010000033.1, read on the forward strand.
TTTCCCGGAGCCGCGTCACCCGACGCGCTGTGGGACCTGTGGGAGTCCGGAGCCGAGGCCGTCTCCCGGTTCACCCCCGAGGAACTGCGTGCCTCCGGTGTACCCGACATCGACACAACCCACCCCGGCTACGTACCGGCCAAGGGCGTCCTGCCGAACATCGCCGGGTTCGATTCCCAGCTCTTCGGATACAACGCTCTGGAAGCGTCGGTCATCGACCCTCAGCAGCGGATCTTCCTCGAGTGCGCGTGGTCGGCGCTGGAGGACGCCGGGTGCGATCCGGACCGTGTCACGGGGCCGGTCGCCGTGTACGCGGGATCGATGCTGAGTACGTACCTGATCCACAATCTGCTGTCCCGCACAGACCTGCGTGCCTCACTGGGCGTTCCCCTGCTCTTCCAGGGCAACCAGCCCGACCAGCTCGCCAGCCGTGTCGCGTACAAGCTGAACCTGCGCGGTCCGGCGGTCAGCGTCCAGACCGCCTGCTCCACCTCCCTCGTCGCGGTGCACATGGCCGCACAGAGCCTGCTGTCGCACGAGTGCGACCTGGCCCTGGCGGGCGGGGTCACCGTCACCGTGCCCCACCGCTCCGGCTACCTGCCGGTCCCGGGGGGCATCGAGTCGCCCGACGGCCGCTGCCGCCCCTACGGCATCGGCGCCAACGGCACGGTGTTCGGCAACGGCGCGGGTGTCGTGGCGCTCAAGCGGCTGTCCGACGCGCTCGCCGAGGGTGACCGGATACACGCCGTGATCCTCGGTTCCGCCGTCAACAACGACGGAGCCGCCAAGGCGGGTTACACCGCCCCCGGCATGACCGGCCAGGTGACCGTGATCCGCGAAGCGCTGTCGGTCGCCGACGTGTCACCGCGCTCCATCGGTTATGTGGAGGGCCACGGCACCGGCACCGCGCTCGGCGACCCGATCGAGGTCGAGGCGCTCACCACCGCCTACCGGGCCGCCGGCTCCGCCACGGACACGGGCCCCTGGTGCGCCCTGGGGTCCGTGAAGTCCCGGGTCGGCCACCTGGACACGGCGGCCGGCATCACCGGATTCATCGCGGCCGTCCAGGCCCTGCGCCATGGCCGGATACCCGCCACCCTGCACGCCGACGGCGACGGCCCGGCCCCTGCCCTGGCCTCGACGCCGTTCTTCGTGCCCGAGCGGTCCACCGCGTGGCCGGCCGGCGAGGGCCCCCGCCGCGCGGCCGTCAGCGCCTTCGGGATCGGCGGCACCAACGCCCACGTCGTCCTGGAGCAGGCACCGCCCCACGCCCCCCGGTCCACGGACGGCGGTGGCCCGGAGGCAGGCTCCGCGCTTCCGGTTCCGCTTCCGCTGTCGGCGCGCACCTCCACCGCACTGGACACCGCCGCCTCGCGACTCGCCGAGCACCTCGAGGCACACCCCGAGGTCCCGCTCGTGGATGTCGCCCGCACCCTGCGTACCGGACGGCGCCGCCTGGACCACCGCCGGGTGGTTCTCGCCCGCGACACCGCCGAGGCCGCCGCCGCACTGCGTACCGGCGGGCGCCGCGACTCCGTGCGCGCCCGCGCCGACCGCGCCGACGCCCCGGTCGCGTTCCTGTTGCCCGGCCAGGGCACCCAACTGCCGGGTATGGCCATGGGGCTGTACGACGCCCACCCGGTGTTCCGGGCCGCCCTGGACGAGTGCGCTGACATGCTCCGGCCCCACCTCGGCCAGGACCTGACCGCCGTCCTGCGCGACGGCGGCGAGAGGGACCTGCGGCGTACGGCCGTGCTCCAGCCCGCCGTCGTAGCCATCGGACACGCACTCACCCGTCTGTGGGAGCACTGGGGAGTACGCCCCGCCGCCCTGTTGGGCCACAGCCTCGGCGAGTTCACCGCCGCCGCCCTGTCCGGCGTCTTCGAACTGCCCGAAGCGCTGCGGCTGGCCGCGGTACGAGGCCGGCTCATGGAGGAGACGGCACCGGGCGCCATGCTGGCGGTGCCGCTGGGCGCGGCCGAGGCCACCGAGGCGGCCACCCGGTACGCCCTCGATGTCGCGGCGGTCAACGGACCTGCCGCGACCGTTCTGTCCGGGCCGCGCGACGCGGTCGACCACGCCCGCGCGGATCTCGAAGGGCGCGGCCTGCGCCCGCTGGCGCTGCCGGTGGACCGGGCGTTCCACAGCTCCCTGTGCGACGAGGCCGCCGCCCGTTTCGCGCGGGAGGTCTCGCTCACCGCACGCAGCGCTCCACGCGTTCCCTTCGTCTCCGGCGTGAGCGGCGACTGGATCACCGCCGAGCTGGCCGCCGACCCGGCGTACTGGGCCCGTCAGATGCGCGAACCGGTCCGCTTCGACCGAGGGCTCGCCACCCTGGCCGCCCTGGACGACGGTCTGGTCCTGGTGGAGAACGGACCTGGCAGCGTCCTCACGGACCTCGTGCGATCGGTCCGTCCCGGAACCGACGACATCCGGCTGGCCCCGCCGCCGCTGCCCTCCCGGGGCCGCCGCGGCCCCGAGGACGAACCGGTCGGCACGGCGCTCTCCCTGGCCGGGCTGTGGACCAATGGCGCCCACGTCGAGTGGGAGCCCGTCGCCGGCACCGCACGCGTGGCCGACCTGCCCGGCTATCCCTTCGAGCACCGCACCCACTGGATCGATCCCGTGACCGCGGACCTGCCCGAGGTCCCCGCCGCCCCCGACGCCCTGCACGCGGCGCTCGTCTGGCGGCCGCTCGACGCCGCCACCACGGCCTCCGACCGGTTCTCAGGCCGCCGACAGACCTGGCTCGTGCTGATGGATCCGGACGGCGCGGCCCAGCCGGCCGTGGACCTGCTGACCGCGCGCGGACAGATCGTCACGGTCGTGCTGCCCGGGACCGAGTACCGCAGGGTCCGCCGCGGCGTCTACCAGCTCGACCCGGCCGACCCCGCCCAGTACGCCAAGCTCTTCGCCGACCTGCGCGGACTGGTGCGCACGCCCACGGCCGTCCTGTACGCCTGGGGCCTGCGCACCGGGCAGGACAGCGGCGACACGGCACCCGACGAGACCTCCTGCTACTTCGGATTCGTGCGGCTCGCCCGCGCCATGGCCGAGGAGAGCGTCGTCAACGAGGTGCGCCTCGGCGTGCTGACCCGCGCCGCGTTCCGGACCGCCACCGGCGAGGTCCCGGACCCCGCGGCCGCGATGCTCAGCGGTCCGGTCCAGGTGCTTCCCGAAGAGTACGGCAACATGCGATGCACCCAGGTCGACCTGCCGGCCGGGGCCGCACTGGACGCCCCCACCACCGAGGCCGTACTCGGCGCCGTCCTCGACCAGCCGGCCCGTCTTCTCGCCCTGCGTGACGGCCGCCTTCTCGCCCGTGCCGCCGAGCCCGTCGAGCACCCCGTCCCCGACCTCGCCTCCGGCCTCCCCGAAGGCGGCACCTGGGTCATCACCGGCGGTCTCGGCGGCATCGGCCGGACTCTCGCCGCCCACCTGGCCCGCGTCCCCGGCGTCCGGCTCGCCCTGCTGGGCCGACGGGTCCCGGACGGCGACGACGGACCGGCGGCCGCCTTCCTGCGGGAACTGCGCGCATCCGGCACGGAGGTTCTCGCGCTCCGGGCCGACGTCACCGATGCCCAGTCCCTGAGCGGGGCCCTTGACGAGGTCCGGGCCCGGTTCTCCACCATCGACGGCGTCGTGCACGCGGCCGGTGTACCGGGCGGCGGCTCCGTCGCCCTGCGCGAGGACCGGGACGTGCGAGCCGTGTTCGGCCCCAAGGTGACCGGCACCCGCAACCTGCTCGCAGCCCTGCGTCCGGGTGAGGCCCGAGCCTTCCTCGTCTGCTCCTCGCTCGCCACCGTCGTCCCCACCTACGGTCAGGCGGACTATGCCGCGGCGAACGCCTACCTCGCCGCGGCGGCGGAGGCCGAGGCGGCCCGGGGGGACCGCCACGCCATCGCCGCCGACTGGGACATGTGGGCCGGGTCCGGCATGGCCAGTGAGGCCGAAGTCCCCGCGGACCTGAGGGCGTTGCAGGAGCGCATGCTCGCCGGGGCCCTCACCGCAGAACAGGGCGCACGCGCCTTCGCGGCAATGCTGGACGCGCCCCCGGGCCGGACCTTGGTGGCCCGCTCCTCGGCCGTGGTGACGGACGGCGTCCTCCGGCTCGCCGACGAACCGGCCGTCCCGCGGCCCGCCGTCGCGCTGCCGCGCCCCGAGCTGGCCACCGCCTACGTGGCCCCCCGCACCCCGACCGAGGAGCGGCTCGCCGAGATCTACGCAGAGATGCTCGGCATCGAAGGCGTCGGCGTCCACGACGACTTCCTGGAACTCGGCGGACACTCACTTCTCGCCGCCCAGATCGTGGCCCGGCTGCGGGCCGAGTTCGACGTCGACGTGCCCGCCCGCGCGTTCTTCGAGGGTGGTCGGGTCGCCGACCTGGCCGAGCTGATCGAGGAGCACATCCTGGCCGAACTGGAGGACCAGTGACCGAGTCCACCGGCCGGGAGGAACGTCTCGCCCGGCTCACCCCCGAACAGCGGGCCGCCTTCCTGGCCCGCACCCGAGGCCGTGCCGTCACCGCGGCCACGGCACCCGCCACCGGCGGCGAGCCCGCGGACACCGTGGCCGGCGGACCGATCCCTCCCGTACAGGGCCCTGCCCCCCTTTCCTTCGGGCAGGAACGGCTCTGGTTCCTGGAACAGCTCACGCCCGGCCTCGGCGTCCACAACGAATACGTGGCGCTCCGCCTCACCGGTCACCTCGACCTCGCCGCACTCGACGCGGCGCTCACGGGGCTGGTCGACCGGCACCCGGCGCTGCGCACCGTCGTCGACCCCGGTGACGGCACCCCCGTACAGCGCGTCCTGTCCACCGCGGACACGGTCCTGCGGGTCGTCGACATCGAGCCCGGTGACGCCGCGGCCGTGCGGCCCGACGAGGGCGGTCTCCTGCCCGGCGAGCGGGCACTGGGCCGGGAGGAGGCGGCGCGCCCCTTCGACCTGGAGAACGGTCCGCTGTTCCGGGCCCTGCTGATCAGGTCGGCGCCCGACCGGTCCCTGCTGGTCGTGGTCAACCACCACATGGCCGGGGACGCGTGGTCCAGATCCGTGCTCGTCGATGACCTGTGCACCGGCTATCGTGCCCACCTCGACGGCACGCCGGCCGCGGGCGAGGCCCTGCCCGTCCAGTACGGCGACTGGGCGGCCTGGCAGCGCCGCGAACTCACCGACGACCACCTGGCAGATCATCTGACGTACTGGGAGGAGCGTCTGGCCGACGCGCCGCCGCTGCTCGACCTGGCGACCGACAGGCCGCGACCGGCGGTCCCCACCCACCGCGGCGGCCGTGTCCGCTTCACCTTGGACGCCCGCCTCACCGAGGCCTTGGAGGGTCTGGGCAGGGAGGCCAGGGCCACGCCGTTCATGGTCACCCTCGCTGCCTGGCAGGCCGTCCTGATGCGGCACTCCGGGCAGGAGGACGTCGTCGTCGGCGTGCCGACCGCCGGACGCGACCGCCCCGAACTGGCCGCGCTGGTCGGCATGTTCGTCAACAGCCTGGTCCTGCGGGCCGACCTGTCCGGCGACCCCACGTTCGGGGAGCTGCTCTCCCGGGTCAGGGAGGCGGCCCTCGGAGCGCTGGAGCACGCCCAGGTCCCCTTCGAGGGCCTCGTGCGCCGGCTGAGCCCCGACCGCGACCTCAGCCACGCGCCGCTGTACCAGGTGCAGTTCGGATACCGCAATGTCCCCGAGCCCAAGATCACCCTTCCCGGCGTCCAGGTCCGCCTCGCCGAGCTGGACAACGGACTGTGCCGTACCGACCTGAGCCTCGAACTGGCCCGGCACGGCGACGTCACCGAGGGCATCTGCGAGTACAGCCGCGACCTGTTCGACGAGGACAGCGTGCGCACCCTCACCGATGCCCTGGAGCGCGTCCTGCTGCGCGCCACGGCCGACCCCACCCTGCGGCTGTCGGAGCTGCTCACCCTGACCCCGGCCGAACAGGCCCTGCTCCGGGCGGCCGGTGACGGCGGCCCCGTACCCGAGGGCGCCCAGGACGTGCTCACCGATTTCGCCCGGGCCGTCCGCACCAGGCCGGACGCCGCGGCCGTCGGCTGTCTCGGTACCGAGCTGACCTTCCGCGCCCTCCACGGGCGGGCCGCCGACGTGGCCGCCCGGCTGCGGGCCGCGGGCGTCCGGCCCGGTGACCGGGTCGGTGTCGGCATACGCCGGTGCGCGGACCTGCCGGCCGCGCTGTTCGGGGTGCTCATGACGGGCGCCGCCTATCTGCCGCTCGACCCCGACTACCCGCCGGAGCGACTGCGGTACGTGTGCGACGACGCGACGCCGGCCGCCGTGCTCGTCCACACCGCGACCCGCGAGACGTTCGCGGACGGCACCGTCCTGCGGGGAGCGGCCCTGGTCGACATCGACGCGCCCGCCGGCAGCGCCCTAGAGGAGGCCCCCGACGGCCCGCCGAGCGCGGATCCCGAGGCGGCGGCGTACGTCATCCACACGTCCGGCTCCACCGGCAGGCCGAAGGGGGTCGTGGTCCTCCACCGCAACCTCACGGCGTTCCTCGCCGCCATGGACCGGGTCGTCGACACCGGCGACCAGCCGGTGACCTGGCTCGCCGTCACCAGCGTGTCCTTCGACATCTCCGTGCTCGAACTGCTGTGGACGGTCAGCCGCGGCCACCGTGTGGTCATCACCCCGGACGCGGGTGCGACCGCCGGCCCGGAGCCCGCGGTGGCCTCGGCCGCACCGGAGTTCAGCCTGTTCTACTTCGCCAGTGACTCCGGAGGTGTCATCTCGGGGCCGCAGCAGTACCGGCTGCTGATGGACGGGGCGCGCTTCGGCGACGAGCACGGCTTCAGCGCCGTATGGCTGCCGGAACGTCACTTCCACGCCTTCGGCGGAGCCTTCCCCGCACCGTCCGTCCTCGCCGCCGCCGTGGCCACCACCACCCGGCGCATCGGCATCCGCGCGGGCAGCGTCGTCATGCCGCTCCACCACCCGGTCCGCGTGGCGGAGGAGTGGTCGGTCGTCGACAATCTCTCCGGCGGCCGAGTCGGGCTGTCGTTCGCCTCCGGCTGGCACATGGACGACTTCGTCCTCGCCAAGGACGCCTACGAGGACCGGCAGGCCCGCACCCTCGACGGGCTGGAGCAGGTTCGCGGACTGTGGCGCGGCGAACGGCTGGCCTTCGAAGGCCCCGGCGGCCGGGCCGTCGAGGTCGGCGTACTGCCCCGACCGGTCCAGTCGGAACTGCCCGTGTGGCTCACCTCGTCGGGCAACCCCGAGACCTGCCGCAGGGCCGGTGAGGCCGGAGCACGGCTGCTGACCCATCTGCTCGGCCAGAGCGTCGAGGAACTCGCCGACCGTGTCGCGGTGTACCGAGAGGCATGGCACCGCGCCGGCCACCCCGGCGACCCGCACGTCACCCTGATGCTGCACACCTTCGTGGGGACCGACGCCGAGAACGTCCGCACGCACGCCTGGCAGCCGTTCCGTGAATACCTGCGCTCCTCCGTCGGCCTGATCGAGAACATGGCGCGCGCCATGGGCGTCGACATCACCGCCGACGACTTCACACCGGACGACAGGGAAGCGCTCCTCGATCACGCCTGCGCCCGCTATCTGGCCGACAGCTCACTCATCGGCACCGTCGAGGACCGGCTGCCCCTGGTGCACCGGCTCACCGCGGCGGGGATCGACGAGATCGCCTGTCTCCTGGATTTCGGTGTGGACCCGGACGCCGCGATCGGCGCCCTGTCCGCACTGGCCGACCTCAGGAGCCGGGCCGCCGCGGCCCCGCCCGCCGGGCCCCGCGAGGAGCCGTCCCTCACCGGGATGATCCGCGCCCACGGCGTCACCCACCTCCAGTGCACCCCCTCACACGCCCGCGCCCTCATCGAGGAGGCGGACACCGCGGCGCTCGGCGGACTGCGCCAACTGCTCCTCGGCGGCGAACGGCTCGACGCGGACCTCGCCCGCCGGCTCGCGGAACACCTGCGCGGCACGATCCGCAACATGTACGGCCCGACCGAGACCACGGTGTGGTCCACCACGGACCTCGTCGAGCCGTCCGAGGCGACCGTCACCATCGGGCGCCCCGTCGTCGGCACCGTGGTCCGCGTCCTCGACCCGCACGGCCGGGAGGTCCCCGCCGGCGTCCCCGGGGAGCTGTACATCGGCGGCGCCGGTGTGACCGCCGGATACCTGGACCGTCCAGAACTCACCGCCGAGCGGTTCGTCGCCCCGCACGGAGCCAAGGACCCGGCCGGCGCCGCGGAACGCTTCTACCGCACGGGCGACATCGTCCGCGTACGCCGCGACGGCCGGCTCGAGTACCTGTCCCGCAACGACCACCAGCTGAAGATCCGCGGCTTCCGGGTCGAGGCGGGCGAGGTCGAGGCCGTGCTCACCGCTCTGCCGTCGGTGCGCCAGTGCGTCGTCACCGGCCACGGGCTGGGGACCTCCGCCGCCGCCCTCGTCGCCTACTTCGTCCCCACCGCTCCCGACGCGCCGCCCGGCACGGCCGAGCTGCGCGCCGAACTGACCCGCCGGCTCCCCTCGTTCCTCGTCCCCTCCCGCTTCGTCCCCCTCGACGCCCTGCCGCTCACCGGCAACGGCAAGGTCGACCTCGGAGCACTGCCGGAACCAGGGCAGCAGGAGCGGGGTTCCGTCGCCTTCACCGCGCCGACGACTCCCGCCGAGGAACTGATCACGGCCATCTGGCGCGACGCCCTGCGGGTCGAACGCGTGGGCGTCCACGACGACTTCTTCGAACTCGGCGGCCACTCCCTGCTGGCCACCCAGGTCGTCGCCGGCATCCGGCGCACCCTCGGCGTCCGGCTGCCGCTGCGCCTCCTGTTCGAGGCACCCACAGTCGCCGCCCTCGCGCGCGCCGTGGAGGCACTCGGCGAGTCCTCGGCCGCGCGGCCCTCGGCGACCGCCGTCCCGGCCGCCCTGTGCCCCGACCACGAGCACCGCCACGACCCGTTCCCCCTCACCGACGTACAGCGCGCCTACTGGATCGGACGCAGCGGCACGGTGGGCGGCGACGTCTCGTGTCACCTGTACGTCGAGCTAGACGTCGACGACATCGACCTGCCCAGGCTGGAAGGCTCCTGGCAGGCGCTGGTGCGCCGGCACGACGCGCTGCGTCTCGTGGTGGACGGGGACGGCACCCAGCGCATCCTGGCCGACGTCCCCGATTACCGCGTGGACGTGGAGGACCTGCGCGGTCTCGACCGGACCGGCCGCGACAGCCGTCTGGAGGCGACCCGTCATGCCATGTCCCACCAGGTGCTGCCCTCCGAGACGTGGCCCCTGTTCGACATCCGGGCCAGCCGCACGGGGGACACCACGGCCCGCGTCCATGTGAGCATCGACACCCTGATCGCCGACGGCGGCAGCGTGCGGATCCTGCTGGGCGAACTCCTCGCCGTCTATCGCGGGGAACTGCGGCCGGAGCCACTGGAGCTGTCCTTCCGGGACTACGTCCTGGCCGAGCAGCGGCGTCGCGGCGGCCCCGACGGGGAACGTGACATGGCCTACTGGCGGGACCGGCTCGACACCCTGCCGCCCGCGCCCTCCCTGCCGCTGGCCCGGCGGCCAGAGGAACTGACCGAGACGCGGTTCCGGCGCCGGGAGGCACACCTGCCGGCGGAGGTGTGGAACCGGCTGAAGGAACGGGCCGCGGCCGCGCGGATCACCCCGTCGGCACTCGCCCTCGCCGCGTACGCCACCGTGATCGGCACGTGGGCGGACGCGGACCGCTTCACCCTCAATCTCACTCTCTTCAACCGAGTGGGCGACCACCCCGAACTGAGCTCGCTCGTGGGGGACTTCACCGCACTCACCATGCTGGAGGTGGACGGCGCCACCTCCGGAGCATTCGAGGAAAGGGCCCGCCGGATCCAGGGCCGGCTCTGGGAGGACCTGGATCACCAGTCGGTCAGCGGCGTCCGGGTGGCGGGCGAGCTGGCCCGCCGCCGCGGCGTCGCCGCCGCCGTCATGCCCGTGGTCTTCACCAGTGAACTCGGTGCGGCCGACGACACCCCGCCGACGGAGCCGGGCGCGCGGATCGCGTACACGATCACCCAGACACCCCAGGTGTGGCTCGACCACCAGATCGCGGAGGACGGCGATCGGCTGCGGCTCACCTGGGACGCCGTCGAGGCGCTGTTCCCGCCCGGCGTGCTGGACGACATGTTCGCCGCGTACACGGCTCTGCTGACCTCCCTCGCCGAGGAGCCGACGGCCTGGACCGACGCACACCGGGAGGTTCTGCCCCCGGATCAGGCCGCCCGGTACACCGCGCTCAACGAGACCGCCGGCCCGTTGCCGGACGGACTGCTGCACGAGCCCTTCCTGGCCCGCGCGGCCCAGCAGCCCGAGCGCGTCGCCGTCGTCTCCGCCACCGGCACGGTCACCTACGGGGAACTCGACCGGGCCTCTCTGGCCGTCGCCCGCAGCCTGCACCGGGCCGGTGTGCGGTCCGGCTGCCTCGTCGGCGTGCTGGCCGACCGCGGGTGGGAACAGGTCGCCTCCGCCCTCGGCGTCCTGCGTGCCGGGGCCGCCTATCTGCCCCTGGACAGCGGACTGCCCGCCGCGCGCGTGGCCCGCTCCCTCGAGCACGCCGGAGCCGTCGCCCTGATCGTGCCCGCCTCCGCCCCCGTCGGGGACGGAGCGGCGGACGGCGTCACCGTCCTGCGGTTCGACGAGGCCGTGGCGGACGGCGATGCCGCGGGCACCGACCACGACCCGCGTCCCACCACGACCCCGGGCGACCTGGCGTACGTGATCTACACGTCCGGGTCCACCGGCGAGCCCAAGGGCGTGATGACGGACCACCGCGGCGCTCTGAACACCGTCACCGACATCAACGAGCGGTTCGGCACGGACGCCGACGACCGCGTGTTCGCCTTGTCGTCCCTGGGCTTCGACCTGTCCGTGTACGACATCTTCGGCACCCTGGCGGCCGGTGCCGCGCTCGTCATGCCGGGGCCGGGCGAGGAACGTGATCCGAGCCGCTGGGCGCGGCTCGTGGCCGACCACGGCGTCACCGTGTGGAACTCGGTGCCCGCGTTGATGGAGATGCTGCTCGTGCACGCCATGGGCAATCCGGCAGCGGACGTGAAGAGCCTGCGGCTGGTCATGCTCAGCGGGGACTGGATCCCCGTCGACATGCCCGACAACATCAGGTCGGTCAGCCCGACGGCCGAGGTGATCAGCCTCGGGGGTGCCACCGAGGCGTCGATCTGGTCGGTGGCGCACCCGGTCGGCACGGTCGACCCGAAGCGGCCGAGCATCCCGTACGGTCGCCCCCTGCGCAACCAGACGATGTACGTCCTCGACGACGCCTTCCGGCTCCGGCCCACCGGCCTGCCCGGCGCCCTGTACATAGGCGGTAGGGGACTGGCGGTCGGCTACCGCAACGCGCCCGAGCTCACGGCACGGGCGTTCCCCACCCACCCGGTGACCGGGGAACGTCTGTACCGCACCGGCGACCTGGCCCGGCTCATGCCCGACGGGAGCCTGGAGTTCCTGGGCCGCGAGGACTCGCAGGTCAAGATCCGCGGCATGCGCATCGAGCTCGGCGAGATCGAGGCCGAGCTCGTCCGGACGGAAGGGGTCCGCGAGGCTGCCGCGCTCGTCCAGGGCTCCGGCACGTCCGCTCAGCTCGCGGCCTACGTCGTACGGGAGGCGCCGGCCGCCCCCGGTCAGCCGCCCGCCGCCGGAACCGGCGCCCCGGCCGGACTGGACGCCGAGCGGGTGCGCAGGCTGGAGATCCGGCTGCGGCAGCCGGGACGGCGCGAGGACCTCGCGGGCCGCGAGATCCTGCCGTTCGCGCTGCCGTCGGACACGCGGGCGCTGCGCGGCGAGTCGGCCGCCCGGGGCGCGGCGACCGGATTCGGCGCCGGCCCCGTACCGGCCGCCGATCTGTACGGGCTCCTCACCGTGCTCGCCCGCCAGGACGAGGACGGTGTGCCCCGGTACGCGTACGGCTCGGCCGGCGGCCTCTACCCGGTGCAGACGTACCTGGCCGTCGCGCCGGGCGGCGTCGACGGGATCGAGGCCGGCACCTACTACCTTGACCCGGCCGGTCCCGCGCTGGTGGCGCTCGACGGCCCGGAGGGAGCCCGGCGGGTCCTCGATCCCGCCCTGTTCGGTGAGTCCAACCGGCCGCTGGTCGCGCAGGCGGGCTTCGCCGTCCACCTGGTCGTCCGCGACGCGGCGGTGACGCCCGTCTACGGGGCACTGTCCGACCGGTTCGCCCTGCTGGAGGCCGGGGCGATGGCGCAGCTGCTGCGGCAGCGTGCCGCGGACTGCCGGGTCGGCCTGTGCCCGGTCGGGGACGTGTACGCCGAGCCGCTGCACGAGGTCCTGAGCCTGGAGAGGGAGCAGACGGTGCTCCACACCCTGCTCGGCGGTCTCCCGTTGGCCGCGGGCACCGCCGTCGACGACACGGACGTGTGGGCGGCCGGGCTGCGGGACGAACTCGCCCGGCGGCTGCCCCCGTACATGGTGCCCCGGCGCGTACGGGTGATCGACGCGCTGCCACTGTCGGCCAACGGCAAGGTGGACCGCAAGGCGCTCGCCCGGCTGGACGGCGCGCCGGCGCGGCCCACCGCGCCCCGACCCGCGCTGTCCGAGGCGATCCGGCCCGCCGGGGCGCAGGCCGCTCCGACGACGGGCTCCGGCACCCTCCCCGGGACCACCCTGGAACGCCTCGCGGCGCTGTGGCGTGAGGTGCTGGACGGTCAGGAGATCGGCGCCGACACCAATTTCTTCGACGCCGGGGCGACCTCCATCCACCTGGTGCGCGTACAGAAGGGGATCTCCGCGGAGTTCGGCACGGAACTGTCGGTCGTCGCGATGTTCGACAACCCCACCGTCCGGCACCTCGCCGAGCTGCTCGACAGCGCCGAGCGGGCGGCGCGCGTCGACACGGGGGAGGGCTCGGCACCCGCTGCCGGCCGGCGCCGGCACCACGAACAGCGGCGTGCCGCCCGCCGTGCGCGCGGCTCCGGCCCCACCCCGTCCGCCGGCTGAGCGGAAGCCGTGGCGGGGCACGGCCGCCTCCTGCCCCCTCCCGCAGCCTCACGGCCGCGCCCGCACCGACTGCGAGAAGAAGGACCGAATGACCACTCAGGACACCGAAAGCCCAGCGGGTGCACCGGACCTGCCGGACGCGATCGCCGTGACCGGCCTCGCGTGCCGGTTCCCCGGCGCGCCCGACGCCGAAGCCTTCTGGGCGCAGCTCGTGGCGGGCAGGGACGGCATCACCTTCCGTACCGACGAGGAGTTGGACGCGCTCGGCGTTCCGGCCGGCCGGCTCGCGGATCCGCGGTTCGTTCCCGCCGGAGGGGTGCTGAGCGGCATCCAGGAGTTCGACGCGGAGTACTTCGGCATCACCCCCCGCGACGCGGCGCTGATGGACCCGCAGCACCGGCTGTTCCTGCAGTGCGCCGTCTCCGCGCTGGAGGACGCCGGGCAGCCCGCCCAGGGCACGGACGGCGGTGTCGGTGTCTACGCGTCCTCCGGCTTCAACTCGTACCTGACCCACCATCTCCTGCCGCACGCCGCCGAACTCGCCGACCGGGCCGACGTGCAGTGGCTGGCCGCGAGCGACAAGGACTACCTGGCCACCCAGACGTCCTACCGGCTCGGTCTCACCGGGCCCAGCCTGAGCGTGCAGACGGCGTGTTCGTCCGCTCTGGTCGCGGTCCATCTGGCCGGCGAGGCGCTGCTCAGCGGTGAGTGCGACGTGGCGCTCGCCGGGGCGGTGTCCGCCGGTGTCTTCCAGGGGCTGGGCTACCTGTACACCGAAGGGGGCATCCTGTCGCCGGACGGTCGCTGTCGGCCCTTCGACTCCGCCGCCGGCGGCACCGTCTTCGGCAGTGGTGTCGGCGTCGTGGTCCTCAAACGGCTCGCCGACGCCGTCGCGGACGGCGACACGGTACGCGCCGTCCTGCTCGGCTCGGCCGTCAACAACGACGGCGACCGCAAGGTCGGATTCACCGCTCCCGGCCTGGAGGGACAGGTCCGGGTCCTCGCCGCCGCGCAAGCCGTCGCCGGTGTCGGTCCGGAGGAGATCACCTGTCTGGAGGCGCACGGCACCGGCACCGCCCTCGGCGACCGTATCGAACTCGCCGCCCTCGACCGGGTCTTCGCCGACGCGCCCGACCCCGGCCGGGTACTCGGCGCGGTGAAGTCGAACGTCGGTCACCTGGACACCTGCGCCGGCATGGCCGGCCTGATCAAGACGGTCCTCGCGCTGCAGCACCGCACCTTGTTGCCCACCGCACACTTCACCCGCCCCATGCCCGGTCTCGACGCGAGCCGCTTCCGCGTGCTCACCGAGGCCGAACCGTGGCCCGGCGTGGACGGCACCCGCACGGCCGGGGTGAGCTCCTTCGGCATCGGCGGCACCAACGCCCACGTGATCCTGCGGGAAGCCCCGCCGTCGGCCCGGCCCGCCCCGGGCGCCGATCCCGTCGGTGGCTGGCAGGTGCTGCCGCTGTCCGCCCGCACCCCGCAGGCGCTGGATCGACTGGCCGGACGGCTGGCCACCGCCGTCGTGGGCCCCGCCGCTCCTGCCCTCGCCGATGTCGCGCACACCCTGCAGACCGGCCGTACGGGCCATCCCTGGCGCCGTGCCGTCACAGCGGCACCCGGCCGCACGGCTGCCCTCACCGAGTCCCGGACCACTCCCGTGCGCGCCGGCGACACGCCCCGCGAGGTCGCCTTTCTCTACCCCGGGCAGGGGGCCGGCACCCCTGGCCTGGCGGCCGAGGCGTACGTCGGCGATCCGGTGTTCCGCGCCGCCCTCGACCGGTGCCTGGAAGCCCTGCGGCCATGGACAAGTGCCCCGCTGCGGGAACTGTTGCTCGATCCCGAACACTCGGACGCCTTCGACCGGACCGAGGTGGCCCAGCCCGCCCTGTTCGCTGTCGAGTACGCCCTCACGGAGTGGTGGACGGCCCTGGGCGTTCGGCCGGTGGCCGTGGCCGGGCACAGCGTCGGCGAACTGTCGGCCGCCTGCGCCGCCGGCGTGTTCACCCTGCCGGATGCCGCCCGGCTGGTCGCTCGCCGGGGTGAGTTGATGAGCCGGATGCCGAACGGGGCGATGCTCGCCGTACCCCTGCCAGAAGCAGAACTGCGCGACATCCTCTCCGGCGCGTACGACGACGCGGGCGGCGACGCGATGTCCCGGCCGGAGGTCGCCGCGGTCAACGCGCCTGACCGCTGTGTGGCAGCCGGTGAGCCGGCCGCCGTCGAACGGCTCCGGGAACTGCTCGGCGAACGGGGTGTGACCGCCCGTCCGCTGCCCGTCCGCCACGCCTTCCACAGCCGCCACGCCGACGGGCTGCTCGACGAGTTCGCCACGCTCGTCGCCGGAACACCGGCGCACGCCCCGCGCATCCCCGTCGTGTCCTCCCTGACCGGCCGACCGCTCACGGCCGACGAGGCCGTCTCGCCCCGCTACTGGGCCCACCAGCTGCGCAGGACCGTCCGTTTCGCGGACGCCCTGCGGGCCCTGCCGGAGTCGGTCGCCCTGATCGAGACGGGGCCGGGCGGGGCGCTGTCCGCTTTCGCGCGCCGCACCCTCGGCGCGGCCCCCCTCGTCCTTCGCTCACTCGGACCGCTCCATGACGGTGACGACGGGCCCCCCGCCCGGCTCGCCGCTGCCGGGCGGCTCTGGGAACACGGCGCCGTCATCGACTGGACGGCGCTGGGCGAGCGCACCGGACGCCGTCACGTCCCCCTGCCGACCTACCCGTTCGAACGGACCCGGCACTGGTTCGAACCGTCGTCCGCGGACGCTGACCGGTTCGGGGACGCTGACCCGTCCACGGACACCCACTCATCCACGCCCCCGCGGAACCCAGCCACCGAGGCCCAGGCCACTGCGCCCGGCAGGCCGGACGACTGGCTCCAGGTCGTGGAATGGTCCCCTTCCGTACCGCCCGCCCCCGCCCCCGCGCCCGGGGTCGTCCTGCTGCTCGCCGACACCTCGGGGCTGGCCGACGAGGTCGCCGCGAGGCTGACCGGCGGCGGGGCCCAGGTGCACCTCGTGCGCCCCGGCACCCCGGGACCGCCGGACGGGGTCCGCGCCGAGGCCGACTGCCACCGGCTGGACCCGGCACATCCAGAGGCGTTCCGTGTCTTGGCGGACGCCCTGGCCTCCCTGGGAGCGCCGCCCGACGCGGTCGTCTCCTGCTGGGCCGTCGACGCCCCCGCGCTCGACGCGGCCACCGCCGATGCCGTCGCGCGCTGCGCGCTCCAGGCCGTCACCGTACCCGCCGCGCTCGCCCACGCGTTGAGCGAGCGGTTCCCCGCCAACCCCGTCCGCATGCTCCTGGTCAGCGACGCGGCCCTCCCGGTGGGCGGACAGCGCCCCCGTACGCCGCACGCCGCGGCGGCGCTCGGGCCCGCCCGGGTACTGCCCGTGGAGCTCCCGGGCAGCGCGGTCCGCGCCCTCGACCTGGACTGCGGACCACGCTCACGTACCGACCTCGTCCGGGCCGCCGACGCGATCACGACGGAACTCGCGACGCTCGTCCACGGCACCGGCACACCCGACCCCGTGGTCGCCGTCCGCGGCCGCGCCCGTCTGCTCCCCGGCGTCGCGCGCCCGGCACTCGACCGCGGCGCGAGCCGGCCCGGCGAACTTCCCGGCGGGGCCTGGCTCATCACCGGCGGTCTGGGCGGCATCGGGACCGCTGTCGCCGGACGCCTGGCCGAGAAGCCGGGCCGCAGCCTCGTCCTCGTCACCCGCCGACCGGTACCCGACGGCCCGGCCTGGCATGTGATCAGGCGCACCGGTGAGCAGCCGGGCCCCTCCTTCCCGCCGGAGCTCACCCACACCCTGACGGAACTGACTGCGGGCGGTACCGAGGTCTGCCTGGTCCAGTGCGACATCGCCGACGAGAGCGGCCTGACCGAGGTGCTCGAGCGGGTGCGAGAGCGCTACGGCCGCATCGCCGGGATCGTGCACGCCGCCGGTCTGCCGGGGGGCGGCACCATGGCCCTGCGGCGCCGCGAGGACATCGTGCAGGTCCTGGAGCCGAAGGTGCGGGGCACCGTGCTGCTGCACCGGCTGACAGAACGGGACCGCCCGGTCATGGTTCTGTGTTCCTCCGTTCTGGCCGTGACCGGCGCGGCCGGACAAGCCGACTACACCGGGGCCAACGCCTTCCTCGACAGCTTCGCGCACACCACCGACACGGCCGTCTCCATCGGGTGGGACCGCTGGTCCGAGAGAGGCATGGCCGTCCGCAGCGGTACGGCCGACAGCACCGAACGACCGGGAGTTCCGCTCGATCACGCGCTGTTCGAGGCGCGGCGGACGGCGCCGGAGGGGTGGACCGAGTTCCTCCTGCGCCATGGCCCGCACACCTCATGGCTGTCCCACGAGCACCGCCTGGCCGGCGAACCGGTTCTCCCCGGCACGGCCCTGCTCGACCTGGTCGTGGCCGCTCACCGGCTGCTGACGGAGACGGACAGGTCCGCCGGGACACGGCCCGCCGCCCCTGGCCCGGTGGAGCTGAACGCCGTGTTCACCAGCCCCCTGCCGATCCCCGAGGCGAAACCGCCGACAGTCGCCGTGCGGCTGCGGCCCCACACCGGGACCGCATACGAGTGGGAGGTGAGTTCCTCGGCGTCGGGCGGCCGTCCGCACGGCCAGGGGCGCATCCGCCGCCACGACGGACCTCGTCCGGCCAGGCTCGATCCGGATACGCCGCGCTCGTCCGGTGCGCGTGCCGCCGCCCCAGCGGCACGTCCGGCCGGCGGCACGACGGCCACTGGACCGCGCTGGGACTGCGTCAAGGACATCCACCGGAGTGACGGGCGTGCCCGGCTCGCCCTGCGGCTGGCCGAGAAGCACCGCGACGACATCGCCGTCCATCCGCTGCACCCGGCGCTGCTCGACGTCGCCACCGGAATCGTGGCCGCGGAAACGGGCAACCACCTGCCCGTGGCCTACCGGAGGCTGATCGTCCACCAGGATCTCGGCGCGGAGGCGTACGCGCACGTCACTCTGCGCTCCGGTGACCCGCGGGCCGGCGGGACGCTCGTCGCGGACGTCACCCTGACCGATCCGGGTGGCCTTCCCGTCGTCACCGTCGCGGGCTTCGTCCTGCGCCCGGCACCGTCCGCTCCGCACGACAGCTCACCCGGGGTGAACCAGGAGGCGCGGGAGGGCATACCCACCCGCGACGGCCTGAACGCCCTGGACCTGATCCTGGCCAACCCCCACCTGCCGCATGTCCTGGTCAGTCGCCGTGGCGCGGCCGTCAGGCCCGACGCGCCACGCGCGACCGGTGGCCACGAGGGCGGAACCGACCGCTCGCGGTCCGGGCAGGACGAGGCCGTCCCCGAACTCCTCGAGGGGCGCATCGCGCAGATCTGGGCGCGCATGCTGGGCCTGGAGTCGGTGGGAGCCGACGACAACATCCTGGAGCTGGGTGCCGACTCCCTGGCGGTCGTTCAGATCACCGCCGAGATGCAGCGGGTGGGACTGGCGGTGTCGCCCAGCGATCTCTTCGCCCATCCCAGCCCCGGCGCGCTGGCCGACCGGCTGAGGGCCGACGCCGGCGAGACCCTCCACGCCTCCGGCAGCCCGACAAGACCAGCCACGTCCACCGATGCCGGGACCGAGAACGTCCTTCCCGGCTCCTCCCCGGCCGAGGACGGCCCGGCGGGTGCTCCGACCACCGACGCTCCGGGCCGCTTTCCGGACGCCGAGCTCGACACCGAGGACCTGTCTCAGGTACTGACCCTCTTCGCGTCCAGGAAGGACGACACGAAGTGAACGACATCGAGGACATCTACCCTCTCTCTCCCGCCCAGGAAGGGATGCTCTTCCACACCCTCACCTCCGCGGAGCACGGCCTCTACGTCGAGACGACCACCTTCCGGATCCTCGGCGACCTCGACCTACAGGCACTGACGGCGGCATGGGAGACCGTGGTCGCCCGCCACGCCGTTCTGCGTACCGCTTTCGTCCACGAACGCATCAGCGCCCCGCGCCAGGTCGTCCTGCCCGAAGCGGCCGTCGACATCGACGTCCTCGACCTCTCCGACCGTGACGAGGCGGCTCGCACGGAGGAGGCCGCCGCCGAGCTCGCACGGCGCCGCGGCAAGCCGTTCGACCTGACGCGGCCGCCGCTGATGAGGCTGCTGGTGCTGCGGCTTCAGCCGACGGAGCACATGGTGGTGTGGACGTACCATCACATGATCCTCGACGGCTGGTCGGCCGCCCTGCTGATGGCCGAGGTCAGTGCCGAGCTCGGGCGCGCGGGCGGTGGCGCGGGGACTCCGCCTCCCGCCTTCCGGGAGTACATCTCCTGGCTGCGTCGCCGGGATGCCGAGCAGGACCGCGCCTTCTGGACCGACTACCTGGCCGGCTACCGCGAGCCGGCGGTGTTCACCCTGCCCGGCGTGCGTCCGGGGGCGAAGCCGTCGGGCAGCTTCCGCACGGTACGGGCCACCCTGCCCGCCACGGCCACCGCCAGGCTGCGCGCACTGTCGGCTGCCTGCTCGGCCACCCTCGGCAGCCTGGTGGAAGCCGCCTGGGCGGGTACCGTGGCCCGCTACTCCGGACGGGACGACGTGGTGGTGGGTGTGACCGTCTCGGGACGGCCGCCACGGGAACGTGCCGACGACATGATCGGCATGTTCATCAACACCATCCCGGTGAGAGCGCGCGTCGAGAGGGACCTGCCGGCCGACGAATGGCTGGCCCACCACGCGGCCTCCCGTCACCCCGTCCTGGGCCACCAGCACACCCCTCTGACCGATGTGCAGCGCTGGGCCGGCACCGAGCACGGCGCACGGCTGCTGGACACCGTCGTCGTGTTCGAGAACTACCCGGACGCCTCCGAGGCCGTACTGGCCGACGGGGCCCTGCGGATCTGCGACGTGGGCTACGAGACGCGTACCAACTACATCGCCACGCTGGTGGTACGGTCCGCCGACGACCTGAGCCTTCAACTCGTGGTGGACTCGGCGGTGTTCGGCGAGGGCCAGGCGGAGAGGGTACTCGCCCACCTCATCGCCGTACTCGAGCGCTTCGCCGACCGGCCCGGCATGCCCGTGCATGACCTCCTCGCGGTGCCGCGGGAGACCCGCGCCCTGCTCCTGGACCGCTGGAACGGCTCGGACGTCGACCGCGCCGTGCCCCGCGCCCTGCTCGACGGACTGACGGACGCGGCCGTCGCCGCGCGCCCCGACCACCCGGCGGTCGTCGCCGACGACGCCACGTACACCTATCGCGAACTGTCGGACCGGGCCGAGGCCCTCGCCCTCCGGCTCGCGGGCTTCGGCGTGGGCCCGGGGGACCGCGTCGGAGTCTGCCTCGATCGCGGCGCCGACCTGGTCACCGCCCTGCTCGCCGTCGCGCGCACCGGCGCCGCGTTCGTACCGCTGGACCCGGCCCACCCGGCTGAACGGACCGCCTACATCCTGCGGGACTCCGCGCCCACGCTCGTCCTCACCGACGGCTCGGGGGACCTGACCCCGGTCGGCTGGGACGGCAAGGTCCTCGACCTCTCGCAGGAGGAACTCGACCCGGCCGCCGGTGCCGGCCCTTCTCTGCCGGGCGCCACCCCGGACGGACTCGCGTACGTCATCTACACCTCCGGCTCCACCGGGCGCCCGAAGGGGGTGGCCATCGGCCACGGTGCCCTGGCCAACCTGGTGGACAGCCTGGCCCGCCGCCACCCGGGGCTCGGTGCCGAGGACCGCTTCCTCGCCCTGACGACACTCACCTTCGACACCTCGCTGGCCGAACTGCTGGTGCCCCTGGCCGTCGGAGCGACCGTGCACGTCGGACGCCGGTCCCTCGGCCTGAGCGGCCGGGAACTGGACGACTACGTGACCCGAGAGGGCATCACGGCTCTCCAGGCGACCCCGTCGCGTTACCGGGTGCTGCTGGAGTCCGGCTGGCAGGGCAGCGGAGGCCCCAGGCTGTACAGCTGTGGTGAGGCCTTTCCGCCGGATCTGGTGGAACCGCTGGTCAAACGGGGTCGGACCGTCTGGAACATGTACGGCCCGACCGAGACCACCGTCTACTCCAGCGTGGAGGAGATCCATGCGGAGACCACTCGGGTCACCGTCGGCCGCCCCATTTCGAACACCGCACTGCGGGTGCTCGACGCGCATGGTGCCCCGGTCCCGATCGGCTGCGTGGGCGAGCTGTGGATCGGCGGTGACGGAGTCGCGGAAGGCTACTGGAACCAGCCCGCGCTCACCGAGGACCGCTTCGTGGCGGACCCCTTCGCTCCCGGATCCCGCATGTTCCGAACCGGCGACCACGCACGCACCTTGCCGGACGGCCGGGTCGAACTGCTCGGCAGGATGGATCGTCAGCTCAAGCTCCGCGGATACCGTGTAGAGCCGGGCGAGATCGAGCAGGTGCTGATGGAGGAACCGGACATCGAGGCCGCCGCCGTCGCTGTCAGGGACGACAGACTCGTCGCGTGGACCGTCCCGGCCGACCGTGATGCCCCCCTCGCACCGGCCCGTCTGCGCGAGCGGCTGCGCCGGATCCTGCCCTCGTACATGGTCCCCGAAGTCATGGTCACCGTCGACACGCTGCCCCTCACCCCTGCCGGAAAGACCGACCTGCTCGCGCTGACGGTTCCGGCGGACGAGCCGGACGAGCCGGGCGAGCCCGCGCCGGCCCCTTCCGAGGGCGATGGCACGCCCGACCGGCGGAGCGCGCACGTGGAACTGGTCGCCAGGCTGTTCCAAGAGGTGCTGGCCGTTCCCCGCGCCGAGCCGGACGACGACTTCTTCGCACTCGGCGGCGACTCGCTGCTCGCCATGCGGATCGCCACCCGGCTCAAGGCGGAGTTCGACCTGGATCTCGACATCGAGCTGCTCTTCCAGTACTCGACGGTGCGCGAACTGGCTGAGTACATGGCAGGAATGCCGCAAGCCGACGTCGATCCCCCGCAAGCCACTGCGCCGCGTGTCACGGACTCCACGCCGGACGACGACCAAGCGGTGAGACGGGAAGAACACGACGATCGGCGTCAACGGCAAACGTGAGGCAACCGCTGCTCCCACCTGGCCGCAGCGCAGGACTTGGCGTGGCCCGCGACTCAGGCGCAGGCCGTTTCGCGTCCAGCCCCGCCCTGACGCCGGGATCCTGATCGCGCTCACCGTGCTGGTGCTGGTGGGTACGGCGGTCGAACCCAGATGGCGGCGGGGCGGGAAGTGGGGTGAGATGCCGCTGAGCGCGGACAGAAACCGCTGCGCCCCGCCCACGGAGCGGAAGCTTTTCATCGCCCGTTCACGCTGTCTGGTGGGCTGGTGGCTGTTCTCCGCCCGGTTGTTCAGGCTCTTGTGGGAGCGGTGTTCGACGGAGGGTATGACCTGGCGGTGGCGCGCAGGAATCGTCGGCGTCGGCGCAGTTCCGCAGACCGGACTCGGAGCGGGCCGGCGAGGAGGTCCCCTACGGGTGCTCCCGCCCAAGGGGCGTCTCATCCGTCGTCGGGGCGGATGCGGTGTTCACCGAATTCCCTTCTTCGTGTGCCGGGGCGTGCGTATGTGCCGGGTCAGTGGCCGGGTCCGGCGGTGGGCAGGGCGAGGTGGCGCTCCAGCGCTCGGGTCACCTCCGGGCGGACGACGCACAGGACGAAGGCGCCCGCCGCCAGCGCCACACCGAAAAATTCAGCCTCGCCCCTGCCAGGGACGGCGTCACGGCCCGGTACGCCGGCCGGTGTTCCGCGCAGGCCCTCGCGCTCGTCGTGTCCCACACGCTGTGTCATGCCTTTACTGATCTCGGCTCGTTAGGGTGATGTTTGCTGAACTTGCTGATGTGGGCGTGGTGTTGTCGGTAGTCCGTGGTGTCTGAGATACGCGGATGGGGGCGGGCTGACGCCTGCGGCACGGCGGCGTCGGGAAGCGGTGCGGATGCAGGCGGCGGAGCTGTTCGCTCAGCAGGCCAAACCGCCCGAGGTGGCCCGGCAGCTGTGTGTGAGTGTGAAGTCGGCATACCAGTGTCAGCAGTTGTGGCGGCAAGGCGGTGCCGACGAGTTGCTTTCGCGAGGGCCGGGCGGGAGCCGGTGTCGCCTGTCGTCACGCTGTCTGGAAAAGCTCGCCGGGTATCTCGAGCAGGGTCCGGCCGCGCACGGCTGGGCGGAGGACCAGGTGTGGACCGCGGCGAGGGTGGCCACGCTGATCGGCAGGAAGTTCCACGTCTCCTACAGCGTCTCGGGTGCGACGAGGCTGATGCACCGGCTCGGCTTCAGCCCGCAGGTGCCCGTGCGGCGGGTCGCCGAGCGCGACGAGCAGGCCGTCACCGCATGGAAGGAGGCGACCTGGGCGGAGGTAAAAGAGCCCGGGCGCTCTGTGGGGGCTACATCTGCTTCGAGGACGAGGCAGGCTTCACCCGCCGACCGCCCAGGGGAAGCACCTGGGGCCGGCGCGGCCCCACCCCACAGGTGACGGTGAGCGGACGACGCTCGGGACGACTGTCCGTGGCAGGGATGATCGCCATGCGGCCCGGTCCCCGGACCCGGCTGTGCCACCGCCTGCGCACCCACCGAACAGGCAGAGGTAAACGTCGCAGCATGGGCGAGCGGGACTTCATCGCGCTGATCGACGGCGTCCACCTGTGCGCTTCGGACTCGACCCCAAGGACGTCGGAGACCTTCTACGACGCTCCCTCCACCTCGACAGCGGCCTCGACCGCCAATTTCTCAAAGCACTCCTCGACCTGGCGCTCCCGCCCTCCGCGCAATCCCCTGACGGACGATGACCATTCCAGTGATGACCGACGCCTAAGCCGCCGACTGGCCCACTGCCACGGCCGCCGGGGAGATCTGACCCACGTCCGGACACACCACGGGCCCCGGAAAGATCATCTATCTCCGGGGCCCGGCGTTTTAGCTGTCGGTGCACGAGGGCCAGTGGTCTACCGCCCACTGCGGCCAACCCGGCCAGCCCGCCGGCGGGGTGGGGATCTCGCCCCCGGCGAGTTCGGCGGCGTCAGGCACCTGGAACTGCTCCCGCCATTGGTCTACGTCGGTCTCGCTCATGGGAAACGTCTGATGCGGTGTCGTCGCCTGGCGGTGCGCGATGCGGGCGAGCTGGACCTCCCTGTCCACAGGCACGTAGACCACCTGACATGCTGCCCCGGCCGAGCGTGCCAGCCAGCGCAGTGCCGACCGTTCATCGCGGCCCCAGAGCCCGTAGTCGAGCACGACGCTGGCCCCCAGCCGCAGCGCCTGAAGGGCGACCGAGATGAGCCGCCCTTCGAGCACCCAGCGCTTTCCGTCGGCCATCGAGTCGCCGAACAGCGGGATCATCCAGTCGTCTGGGGTCAGCCGCAGCGCCCGGTGCGTTGCGGCGAGCTCTTTGGCCCGGGTGGTCTTCCCGGCTCCGGGGAGCCCGACCATCAGGAGCAGGGTGGCGACAGGCGGATCCTGGGCGACGCCGGGGCTGGCTCCATGCGGGCAAGGGGATGGGCTTTTGTGCTGTGAATCGAAGCGCTGGGACTGAGGCATGACTTCCCTGATCAGGCAGTATGGCCCGGCAGCACAGTAGTAAGGGAGTGGCTGCCGGCAGGACACTGATCCGGCGGTACGTCGTGGCGCTGGCCCCGGCCGGGGCCGGCAACGAGGCCGCGGTTATGGGCATCCGCGGGTACCGCCGCTAAGCGGCGGTACGGGTGGTCATGGCAGCGCAGCAACACATGCCTTCACCGTAGCCGACAGCGCTGGCAGATCATTTAGGTGGGATGAATCACGAAGGGTCGGCCTTGCCCCCAGCGGCCCCGGCCACAGCGGAGGGTCCCCGCTTCCGGCCCGGCCCCGCCGGCGCGCTTCGCTTCGCGCACGCTTGACTTCGCGCGCGCTCCAACCTGAAGACTCCCTCCCGAGGCCCGATGAACGGGCCGAACGGGCTCAACGGGAGGTATCGGTATGAAATACCGCATGATCGGCAGTGACCCGAGGACCCGTCGTGAGGTGAGCGTGCTGTCGCTCGGCGCGATGCTGTTCGGTTCACGGACGGACGAGAAGACGTCGTTGGCCGTGCTCGACCGTTACGTCGAGGCCGGCGGCACCTTCATCGACACGTCCGACAACTACGCCTTCTGGATCGACGGCGGTCAGGGCGGCCAGAGTGAGGAACTGCTCGGACGGTGGCGCCGCAGCCGGGGGATAGGCACCGAGATTGTCATCGCCACCAAGCTCGGCGCCCGGCCCCTCGCCCCCGGCACCAGCTACGTCGACAACGCCGAGGGCCTGTCGGCGAAGGTGATCCGGGAGTCGGCGGAACGCAGCCGGGAGCGCCTCGGGGTGGAGCGGCTCGACCTGCTCTACGCGCACATCGAGGACCGTACGGTTCCGCCGAGGGAGACGGTCGAGGCGTTCGGGGAACTCGTCGCCGAGGGCACGGTCGGGCTGCTCGGTGTGAGCAACCACGCCATGTGGCGCGTGGAGCGGGCCCGCGCCCTCGCCGCCGCGGCGGGGCTGCCGGGTTACGAGGTGCTCCAGTACCACCACAGCTATCTGCGGCCGCGGACCGACGTCCCCAACGCCCTCTGGGCGCACGGCACGCTCGGCGCGGCCACCGCCGAACTGCTGAGCTACCTGGAGGCCGAGCCGGACCTCACCCTCGTGGCCTACTCGCCGCTGCTCACCGGCGGCTACGTACGCCCCGAGAAGCTTCAGCGCGACTACGACCACCCGGGCACGCCGGCCCGGATGAAGGTGCTGCGGGAGGTGGCGCGGGAGACCGGGGCGACCGTCAACCAGGTCGTGCTGGCGTGGCAGTTGGGCGGCCCGCTCCCGATCGTGCCGCTCGCGGGGGTCTCCTCGGTGGCGCAGCTGGAGGAGAACCTCGCCGCCGTGGACCTGGAGCTGACCGCCGAACAACGGCACCGGCTCGACGCGGCGCACTGAACCGGCGCGCGGCCCGCTGACCTGGCGCTGGCCCGTGCACTGCCGGCGCGCCAGGACACGAGGTGACCGGGCGCGCCGGGCGCCCCGGGGCCGGCACCGCTCGGCCCTGGCTGACGTTCGCGGTGAGCAGGCGCAGCAACTGCTGGGTGAGGGTGTGCTGCTCGGGGGACAGGCCCATCACGGCGCCGATGTCCACCGGTACGGTCCGGGCCCGCTCCTCCAGCCGGGCCCGGCCTCGGTGAGGCGGATGGCGACGGAACGCTCGTCGTCCGGGCGGCGTTCGCGGCGGAGCAGGCCGCCGGCCTCCAGGCGCTTCAGGAGCGGGGAGAGCGTGCTGGACTCCGGCTGGAGCGCGGCGCCCAGGTCGCGCCCGGATATCGAGTCCTGCTCCCAGAGGGCCAGCATGACCAGGTACTGGGGATAGGTCAGGCCCAGCTCCTCCAGCAGGGCCGGTAGCGGGCCGTGACGGCGCGCGAGGCGGCGTACAGCGCGAAACAGAGCTGGTCGTCCAGGAGCAGGGTGTGCCCCTGCGCCGGTTCCGCTCCGGCGGTGCCCACGAGTTCGCCGAGCAGGGCCTGCCGGTGGTGTCCGCGTCCGGGTGACCGTCCTTGTGCAGTTCGTACCAGTCCCGGAAGATGGCGCGGGCTGTGAAGAAGGCGTCCTTGCGGCCGGCGATGAGGCCCTGGCTATGTCGATGAGTGGTGGCTCTGGCTCAACTAGTGTGATGCAGTCACTTACCGTGATGCCGGAGCCTCGGGGAATCGAACGTGAAATTGCCCGAAAACAGCGGGCCTTGCTGCCCTTCAGGGTGAGGGTGCGGAGCCGTGAACGAGGTACCGCCCTGCCTGCCGGAGATGCTGTTCAGGTCGCTCGCCGACGTGGTGGTGACGTCGGTCGCGAGAGCGCAGTGGTGTCGCAGTTCAGCGACGCGGCGCAGCAGAGTGCGAACCGTCTGGTTACCGTGGCCTCGCTCTTGCCGATTCCCACGGAGCCGTAGGGTAGGCGCCGTCGACTACGACCTCGGGGGCGTCTCGGGCGCGGGCCTGCTTACGCACGTTCAGTGAGGTGTGGCAGCGGCTGTTGGAGACGTGCTGCGGCTGAACGGCGACGTACAAGAAGCCAGGGGAGGGCTTCCCGGGCTACCGTGAGTGGTGGGGCCGATCCTTCGGAGGGCTGAGCCGTGGCCTCGCGCTCGCACCGCTTACTGACGCCCGACGACCTCGGACCGCTGCTGCTCCTCGCCGTCCATGAGGTGAACCGCAGCCTGCGCACCGAGGCCCTCGCGGCGTGCGCCGCGCTCCCGCTGGACGAACCGGCTGCGGAGGAGGTCGCGGAGCTGGTCCTCAGCTATTTCCGGGCGGAGGCCCTGGTGCCGGGCTCCCTGGTCGAGGCGGCCGGACACCTCCCTGTGATCGAGGTGCGGGCCGTTCTGGAAGGGGGGCCGCCGGCGACGGCTCGGCCGGCCCGAACGTGATCGGCCGTTCCTCCGTACGCTGCTGGAGTCGATCACACGGGGAGTGCGGGATGCGGTACGGCGTGGGGGTAGAGGAGCTCGCGGTTTTCAGTTGAGTCGGTGCCTTTGATGGGGGAGGGTCTGTGGTCATGGAGGCGCCGGAATCCCAAGCCTCGGCGAGGGGGACCATGTGGCGCTGTCGAGCTTGGCGGGGGCGCTGACTTCCTGCTCGTCGTAGTACGACAGCCACTCGCCGTCGGCCAGCTTGCAGCAGGGCGACACGGCCGGGGCCTCGGACGCTTCGGCCAGGAGCACCTCGGCGCGGGAGTGGCAGCCGTCCGCAGAGTCCAGGCCGGTGTTCCAGTGCTTGAACTTGTCGCGGTGTAACCGACACGGGACTCCTCGGCGACCGGGATCCGGCCGACCGCGTAGGAGAGGGGAAAGTTTGCGCTGCTGCGGCGGGCAGGACGGCGTTCGCTGCGGCGGGCATGACGAGCGGGGTAAGGGTGAGCCCAGCCGCAGTCGGACCTCCGCACCATCACAGCCCTGACCTGGGCCCCGTGATGCGCGGGCAGCGCCGAGCGGGTTCGCGCCCGTATCGAAGCCTGTGGTCCTGCTCCGGCGCGGCGCGCGGGGCGGCTGTTCGCCGGTGGGCCGTGACGGTGCTCCGGCTCGGCCGACCGCGACCGGCCGGCCCGGCTCATGTCAGCGGCGCCGCTGGTCGGCCCGCAGTTCGAAGTCGCCGTAGCTGTTGTCGACCGGGTTGACGGTGACGCCCGGTGCGACGATCTCGTCGATGGCGTCGAGGATGTCGGACGACAGCGTGACGTCGGCGGCGGGCAGGAACGCCTCCAGTTGCTCCATGGTCCGCGGCCCGATGATCGCCGAGGTGACGCCGGGGTGGTTGATGACGAAGGCGACTGCCAGCTCGATCAGGGTGAGGCCGGCCTTCTCCGCGAGGAGCGTGAGCTGTTCGACGGCGTCGAGCTTGCGCTGGTTGGCCGGGCTGCTCATGTCGAAACGGGCCTGCGGGCGCGCGGCTGAGGCCGGCCCCGAGGCGGCGTTCTTGCGGTAGCGGCCCGAGAGCCAGCCGCCGGAGAGCGGACTGTAGGTCAGGGTGCCCATGCCATGACGGCGCACGGTGGGCAGGACGTCCTCCTCAATGCCGCGGACCAGGAGCGAGTACGGCGGCTGTTCGGCGACGAACCGCTCCAAGTGCCGTTCCCGGGAAGCCCATTGGGCCTCCACGATCTGGGAGCCGGAGTAGGACGAGGAGCCGATGTAGCGGACCTTGCCCTGGTGGACGAGGTCGGACAGGGCGCCGAGGGTCTCTGCGACGTCGGTGTCGGGGCTGGGGCGGTGGACCTGGTAGAGGTCGATGTGGTCGGTGCCCAGGCGCCGCAGGGAGTTCTCGACCGCGCGGGTGATCCAGAGCCGGGAGCCGCCTCGCTGGTTGGGGTCGTCCTGGTCCATCGGCATGAAGAACTTCGTGGCCAGGAAGACGCTGTCGCGGCGGCCCTTGAGGGCCTTGCCGACGATCTCCTCGGAGACGCCGGCGGAGTACACGTCGGCGGTGTCGACGAAGTTGATGCCTGCGTCGAGGGCGCGGTGGATGATGCGGAGGGAGTCGGCCTCGTCCTCGTTGCCCCACGGGCCGAACATCATGGCTCCCAGGCACAGCGGGCTGAGCTGGACACCGGTGCGGCCGAGCGGTCGGTACTGCATGAAGTGTCTCTCCTCGTACGTCGGGTCAGTCGTTCCCGGCGGGGGCGGGTGTGCTGGTGGTGGTTGTCCAGCTGGCGAGGAGGCCGAGTGCCTCCTGCTCCGCCGAGTCGGGTTCGGGGGTGTAGAAGTTGAGGCGCAGGCCGGGGTCGGACGGCAGTTCCATCGCCTCGTAGGGCAGGGCGAGGTCGCCGACCAGGGGGTGGTGGAGCTTCTTCAGGCCGGAGCGGTGGAACTTGACGTCGTGGCGTGCCCACCGTTCGGCGAACTCGTCGCTCCTGGTGGTCAGTTCACCGATCAGGTCGGTCAGCGCCTTGTCGTGCGGGGCGCGGCCCGTCTCGTTGCGAAGGAAGGCGACCGCGTCGTCGGCGCCCTTGGTCCAGTCGACCCAGAAGTCCTGGCTGGCGGGGTCCAGGAACACGTAGCGGGCGGTGTTGACCGGCCCGCGCTGGGCGAACAGGGGCGAGTCGAAGACCGGTGCGTACAGGGCGCGGCCCAGCGTGTTGCTGGCCACGATGTCGAAGCGGGCGTTGCGTACGTACGCCGGTACTCCGGCCATGGAGTCGAGGAGGCGCAGGATCGTGGGGCGTACCCGGGACGCGGTCACCGCGGGGCGGCGGCCCGACGGGGTCTGGGCGCGGGCCAGGTCGTAGAGGTGGGTGCGTTCGGCCTCGTTGAGCTGCAGTGCGTGTGCGAGGGATTCGAGGACCGCGTCGGAGGCGCCGCTGAGGTTTCCGCGTTCGAGACGGACGTAGTAGTCCACGCTCATGCCCGCGAGCAGCGCGACCTCCTCGCGGCGCAGCCCCTCGACGCGGCGGTTGCCGCCGTATACCGGCAGCCCGGCCTGTTCGGGGGTGATGCGGGCCCGCCGGGTGCTCAGGAACTCCTTGACGTCGGCGGCCAGTTTCTTCTTGTCGGGGGGCAGGGACACGGGTACTCCTCGGTGATCGGCGTGGATCTTGTGCCGGTTTCTCCACCGTAGGCCGGTTGGCGAACGGCTGCGAGGTACTGCCAGTACCTGGAACAGCAGTGACTCCCACCTGCGGGCCCGCGCGCGTTTTGCTGGAGAGGACCGAGGCCGGGGCCACGAACCCCGACTCTGCACCGACCCGAAGGGACATCGTGCGCACCGCACCCGTACCCGCCGCCCGAGCCGAAGACGCGGCGGACCAGAGCGCCAAGGCCACCGCCGACGCTCCGGCCCGCGCGACGCTGATCCTCACGATCATCTGCGTCAGCTACTTCATGGTCATCCTCGACAACTCGATCGTCTTCACCGGGCTGCCGCAGATCCAGTTGGCCATGGGGTTCTCCGCGACCGGACTGTCCTGGATCACCAACGCCTACGTGCTGGTCTTCGGCGGACTGCTGCTCCTGGGCGCGCGGGCCGGTGACCTGTTCGGGCATCGCAGGATGTTCGTGCTCTCCCTGATCGTCTTCTCGCTGGCCTCGCTCCTGGTGGGCGCCGCGCAGACCCAGGGGTGGCTCATCGGCGCCCGTGCCCTCCAGGGCGTCGGCGCCGCGGTGCTTGCCCCCTCCGCGCTGTCCCTGCTCACGCGCAGCTTCGCCGAGGGCGGGGCCCGTAACCGGGCGATGGCCGCCTACAGTGCGGTCGCCGGTCTCGGTGCCTCGCTCGGTCTGGTGGTCGGGGGACTGGCCGCCGACCTGGTCTCGTGGCGGGCCGGCTTCTTCCTCAACGTCCCGGTCGGCCTCGTGATGATCTGGCTCGCGGTGCGGCACCTGTCCGAGACCGAGCGCCGCCGCGGCGGCTTCGACGTGGTCGGCGCGCTCCTCGCGACCCTCGGATCGACCGCTGTGGTCCTCGGCATCGTGGACGCCGCGGACTTCGGCTGGAGCGCCCCGGCGACGGTGGGCCCACTGATGGCCGGTCTGGTGCTGCTGGGCCTGTTCGTCGCGGTGGAGCGGCGGGCCGCGCAGCCGATCGTGCCACTGCGGCTGTTCGCCGCCCGGGAACGCAGCGGCGCCTACCTGGCGCGGATGCTCTACATGGGCGCGATGATCGGGTTCTTCTTCTTCACCGCCCAGTACGTGCAGAGCGTGTACCACTGGACGCCCTTGCAGGCCGGTCTAGCCTTCCTGCCGATGACGCTGGTCAACTTCGTCGTCGCCGTGCAGGTGCCCCGCCTGCTGGAGCGGGCTCGCAGGCCCCTGGTGCTCCTGGCCGGGGTCGCGTTGACCGCGGCCGGCATGGTGTGGCTCAGCCGCCTCGGCCTGCACACCCCGTACGCCACGGGCGTGGCACTGCCGATGATCCTGATCGGCGTCGGGCAGGGCCTGGCGCTGGCCCCGATGACCTCCAGCGGCGTCGACGGCGTCGCCCCCGAGGACGCCGGTGCCGCGGCGGGCCTGGTCAACACCGTGCACCAGATCGGCAGCGCGCTGAGCCTGAGCAGCCTCACCGCCGCCGCGGCCACCGTCGCCACCGGCTCCACGACCGCCGACATCGCATCCCGCTCGGGCGCGGCCCTGACCGGCTCCGCCGTCCTGCTGGCGCTCGCGGTCGCCGCCGTTCTCACCCTGATCGTGCCCTCCCGCGCCACCCGCACCGAAAGGTCTCTGTGATGCAGACCCTCACCCTCAACAACGGCGTACAGATGCCCGCCCTGGGCCTCGGCGTGTTCCAGACCCCGCCCGACGAGACCATCGCCGCCGTCCGGGCGGCCCTCGACCTGGGCTACCGGCACATCGACACCGCCGCCGCGTACGGCAACGAACGCGAGGTCGGCCGGGCCATCCACGACTCCGGAGTGCCGCGCGAGGACATCTTCATCGAGACCAAGATCTGGATCAGCGACTACGGCCACCACGAGACCCTGCACGGCTTCGACAAGAGCGCCGCCAAGCTCGGCCTCGACCAGATCGACCTGCTCATCCTCCACCAGGCCCTGCCCTCCGACTTCGACAAGACCCTGGCCGCCTACCGGGCGCTGGAGAAGCTCCTGGCCGACGGCCGTGTCCGCGCCATCGGCGTCAGCAACTTCATGGTCGACCACCTGACCGCACTGCTGGATGCCACCTCCGTCGTCCCGGCGGTCAACCAGTTGGAGATCCACCCCTACTTCCAGCAGCGCGACGTCCTCGACTTCGACGACAGGCACCACATCCTCAACCAGGCGTGGTCCCCGATCGGCGGGATCACCTTCTACCCCGGCTATGGCGAGGACCGCCGAAGCGTCCTTCAGGACCCGGCCGTCACCCAGATCGCCGCCGCCCACGGCAAGAGCCCCGCTCAGGTACTGCTGCGTTGGGGCCTCCAGCAGGGCCGCTCGGTCATCCCCAAGTCCACCAAGCCCCACCGCATCGCCGAGAACATCGACGTCTTCGACTTCGCCCTCACCGCCGACGAGATGACCGCCCTCGACACGCTGGAGACCAGCCGCCGCGGCGGCCCCGAACCCGAGAACGTCACCCTCGCCGCCTACGGCCGCGCCATCCCCGAAGCCTGACAACACCGCCCACCTGCACCCAGGAACCACCATGACCACTACCGTCAACGCGTTCGGCACCCACGAAGCGGGCAAGCCGCTGGTCCCCGTCACCATCGAGCGCCGCGACGTCGGCCCGCACGACGTCAAGCTCGACATCCTCTACTGCGGGATCTGCCACTCCGACATGAACTACGTCGACGGCACGTTCGGCCCGCTGGCCGTCAGCCCGCTCGTCCCCGGCCACGAGATCGTCGGCCGGGTCACCGAGACCGGCCGCGACGTCACCCGGCACCAGGTCGGCGACCTCGTCGGCATCGGCTGCATGGTCAACTCCTGCCGGACCTGCGACAACTGCCGGGCAGGCCAGGAGCAGTACTGCCTGACGGGCAACTGCGTGAAGATGGCCAAGGCCATGGGCGCCGACGTGACCGTCCTGTCCCAGTCCGCCAGTAAGCGCGAGGCCGCCGCGGCCCTGGGTGCCGACCACTACGCCGTGACCGGCGACGGGTCGGCGTTCACCGAGCTGGCCAACACCTTGCACATCATCCTGAACACCGTCAGCGCCCCGGTTTCGCTTCCCGACCACCTCGGGATGCTGCGCCTGCACGGCACCATGGTCAATTGTCGAAGCCTCAGGTGTACTCGCGGTGGTGGTGTGCGGCCTGGTCATGAGCCAGGTGGGGCCGAGCGTGGGCCGAGCCGAAGCCCGGCGGCAGACCACGGCGTTCTGGTCGCCGGCGATGTACCTGCTCAACGGAGCCCTCTTCGTCCTGGTCGGACTCGAGGCCCAGGCAGCGATCCGCGAACTGTCGGGCACCGCACTGACCGATGCCCTCTGGATGGTGGCCGTGGTCTCCTGCACGCTGGTCGCCGTACGGCTGCTGTTCCTGTCCGTCGCGGTGTACACGATCAGGGCGCTGGACCGGCGCCCGCAGCAACGCGAGCGCCGCATGGGGCACCGGGCCCGTGCGGTCAGCGCCCTGGCCGGATTCCGCGGGGCGGTCTCCCTGGCGCTCGCCCTGTCCGTGCCCTACACCCTCGACTCCGGCGCGCCGTTCCCCGACCGCGACACCATCGTCTTCGTCACCGCCGGCGTCGTCGTGACCACCCTCGTCGTGCAGGCACTGGTCCTGCCGCCCGTCGCCCGCTGGGCCCAACTGCCCCACGACACAGACCGACCGTGAACTCGCCCTCGCCCGGACCACGGCGTCCGAGGCCGCACTCGACGCCCTGCCCGCAGTGGCGGCCGATCTCGGCACCGACCCCGAGGTCACCGAGCGGCTGCGCGCCGAGTACGAGACCCACCTCAACACCCTCCGGGCCACCGAGACGACGAACACCCCGGACGCGGACACGCTCGTACGTCACCACGAACATCACACCGCCCTGCGCCTGGCCCTCCTGGAACACAAACGCTCCGCCGTCATCGGTCTGCGCGATGCCCGCCGCATCGACGACGCCGTACTCCAGCGCGTGCAGGCCCAACTGGACATGGAAGAGGTGCGCCTGGCCCCGGCGGTGGATCCGGAGTAGAGGCACGCGACAGACAGCAGACGGGACAGAGGGCAACAGCCAGTGGTCGCACACAGCGAGCAGCACGACCGACAGCCAGACCGGCAGGACCCACAGCCGGACCGGCCGATGGCCGGGCACGCGCTGCCCGTGGGCAGCCTCGTCACCACGTTCGAGCTGTTCTTCGACCTCGTGTACGTCATCACGAACTCAAGGCGCCAAGTGCGGCCACGGACCGCTGTCAAAGCCGACTGGTGGTGTTCCTCGCCTCGGCCCGGGTCAGCTTCTCCACCGGCGCGGTCTACGACATCAGCGGCGGGCGGGCGACGTACTGACACCGGTGACTTCGGTGTGCGGACGCCTGAGGGCATCGTTCCTCGCACCTCGGCCTCAAGGCCCAGCGTGCCGGGAGCTTCTTTCGTCACGTGCCACGGGGTCTTCGTCGCTGCCCGGGTGGACGCAGTGATTTCGATGCCGGGGCCCGTCCCCGTCGTCGCAAGGGTCGACGGGGTCGACTCAAGGTCGTCCGTGCGCCGTGGGCACTTGCATGTTCTATGCCATGGACCATCAGTTGCTTTCCGGTAGCCCTTTTGGGGACGCCTCGTTGCCGAGTCGAGGAAGGGTGGAACTCGCCATGCCCTGTCGTGCGACAGTCGACCACGCGGCCGTGTACCGGGCCACTGCCGGGCCGGTGGCCGCATGAGCGACAGCTGTGAGCGGATGGTGCTCAGCGCCGCGGAGCTGTTGCGGGTGTACGGCGCCAGCGCGAGGAGCATCGACCGCGCCCTGGCACACAGCGGCGTGCCCAGGGCCTCGGTCTATCACGACTTCCCCGGTGGCCGGACGCAGCTGATCGACGAGGCGGTGGCCCGACAACCCCGTGGAGGAGGTCGACGCGTTCTTCGGGCTGTGGCGCCAGCGCCTCGTGGAGAGCGACTTCCGGGTCGGCTGCCCGATCGTGGCGGTGGCCGTGGAGAGCAACGATGATGCCCCGCACCTCGCCCGCTTCGCGGCCGCCGTGTTCGCCCGCTGGCAGGAGGCGCCGTCCGCCCTCTTCGTCCGGCACGGCCTGCCCGAGCAGCGCGGACAGCGGCTCGCCGCCTCGTCGACGCCGCCGTCGAGGGAGCGGTGATCATGTGCCGCGCCGAACAGAGAACCGCCCCGCTGGAGGCGGCCGCCATCGAGATCCACGATATCTTCCGCATCGTGAAGTGGAACGCGCCGGTGTAGCTGTCCGCGCCTGACGTTCGCCACGGCATGTCGGGGTAGGGGGCACCGGGGCTGTCTTCGAGGGCTTTGACGATGCCGGAGCTGAAGTCGTGCGGAGGTGATGTACCCCCTGTGGTCACAGAGCGCCGAGGGTGTCATGAGGCGAGGGAGTGGTCTGCTGCTCGCTTCGGGCATCGGGCGTCGGCGAGGTCGGTTCCTCGCGCCGGCGCCGCACGGTGGTCCCCGGTTCGCTCTCGTGGGGCGTGGTGTTGCCCTCGGCCGTTTCGTAGCTCAGTCCTGCGGGCCCGGCCGGGGGTATCGCGGGTTCGGTGCGCTGGTCACGGGGACGGTAGCCGCGTGAGCCGAAGCGGAAGCCGGTGTTGCTCATTGTTGCTCCGGGGAGAGTATTTCCAGTAGTTCGATGTCGTCGAGCCGGATGTAGAGGCCCTCGGTCTGCTGCACCCTCGACTCGAATGCGCCGGAAGGCGTGAGGCGCCATGCCGCTTCCAGGTACAGATCATGCGCGGCGGCGGGATGTGACGAAGCATAGGAACGGGAGCCGTACCAGCCTCCCACCCAGTGGCCGCTCTTGAGCCGGGCCCGGATGAAGCATGACCCGAGCCCCGCGAAGAGGTGGTCCCATGCCGACGGAGTGGCGAGGTACTGCGTCGGCTGCCGGCCTCTCTCCAGCCGGGACACGGCCCACGCGGCTGCGGCCGGGACGGCGATCAGCAGCACCAGAGCGAGGAGGGCTGCCGCACGAGGAGAGGCCGACAGTTCCTCCCAGTGGCTCGCTGACAGTGGAAGCCGCCCGGTGAGGGTGTTGCCGAAGATCAGGACGTAGGCGATGTCGAGGACGAGGGAGGCCGCCAGGGCCCGCAGGATGCGCTCGCTCAGCTCGCTGTGCTGCGGGAGAGGGCCGCGCGCCCGCTCGCGTGTGAACTGGTACGTCGCTCCTGGCAGCACGGCGACAACTATGAGGCAGACCTGGAGGAAGGTGGTCGGCACCGGGTCACCGCCCGTCGCCGTAGAGCTGGAAGACCGCCCAATGATAGGGGTCGTCGAACACGAGCACGTCTGGCGGCAGCGCCGCAAAATGCGCCAGGACGGCTTCGTTGGCGGCCTGGTCGTCCGGATCACCGAGCAGGTCGCGCTGCCTCAGGCAGTACCGCCGTACGTCTCGTGCCGTGGCCGCGCGCAGAGCCAGTTGGGCGCGGCGCAACGCCTCTGCCCGTGGCAAGCCCTGGCGGAGCCCGGCGTAGAAGCCCTCCATGAGGAGGCAGGCCGAGAAGTCGTCGACGGGCCACAGGCTGGCCAGCACGGCCGAGGCCCCGGCCTGCACGAACGCGCGTACCAGGCCCAGCCGTTCCTCGGCCAGGTCGAGAGAGCCCAGACCGCTCTCGCAGGCCGCGATCGTCACCAGCCCCACCTGCATGCGCAGGTCCAGCACGTCTTCGGCGGTGAGTTCCTCTCCTTGTCCCAGAACCACGGCGGCGGCCTGGGGACGGCCTGGTTCGAAGTACCCGTGGCAGGTCAGGTGTAGTACGTCGAGTGAGCGGGTGGCCAGCAGTTCCAGGAGTTCGTGTTTTCCGGACGGGCGGATGACATCGGGGAAATGGGCGGCGACGGTGGCGGCTTCGAGGCCGGCGAAGGGCAGGGGGTCGTCCGAGGTGCGGTCCGCCACCAACCGAGGAGGGCACCGCAGGCCGTGTTCCGACGAGACAGAACTGCATCAGCGAGGCGCTGGGGGAGAAGCAGACCGGGTTGCGTTCCAGCAGCGCCCGCCCGTCCGGGAGCGCGATGGCGTGAAGGGGGACGTGGTGCAGGATCCCATCGGGTACCACCCACACCATCTCACCGGGCTCGGCGTGCTCCGCGAGCATACTGACCAGCGGCTGGCACGCCGCGTCCCAGGGTGTGGGTGCGAGGCGCCGGTCGTCCGACTGGATGCTCCGCAGAACCACCTCCAGATCCTCCAGGTCTTTACCGGTATGTGGCACGGATACCAGCGTGGGGGCCGGATCGTGTGCCCGCAGGAGGAAGACCAGGGTGCGGTTCGCGTCGTGCCAGTACGACACGAGAAGCGCACGGTCGTCAGTTGTCGCGAGGAGTGCGCGCACCTGGCCGAAGTCCAGCACACCACGCTGTCTGTCCAGTTCCCCGCTTCCCGCGTTGCCGGTGCGGACACGTGCCAGGGCTTGAGGGGAGATCATGTACCGGTCACTCTGCGGATTCACGCGCTCGTACGGGGAGTCTCGGGGACCGTTCGCCGGGCCTTTCTCTGCGGCGCGCAGAGCGAGATCGGAACTGAGTTTGGCGGCGCGTACGTTCTCGGTGTGGGTGAACGCCTTGCGCAGCGCCCCAGAGGGATCGGGGTCCTCCTTGAGCAGGAAGTCCACGGTCTCCGTGGCTAGTCGGCGCTTGGCCACAAGCTCGTCCAGCTCCGTCGGGGGAGGGTGGTCGTGAAGAATATGCTGCAAGGCTCGGAGCTGCTCCGCCACGCGCATTGTTGTTTCCTGTGCATCCAAATGATCTTGCTCTGCCCGGGACCAGGGCCGCTGGTCGCCGTAGCGGTCGATGAGGACATCCAGCAAGGTGATCGCCTCCCGTGTCAGCGCGCTCGGATCCTCACAGGAGGACGTCGGGACCGGGGGGACGATGTCGGCGAGCCCTTTGCCGGGGAAGGGCTCGCCGGGGTGTGGTGATCGCGTGTTCCGGAAGGGCGATGTCTCTCCGTATGCCTCGAAGAAGTCCCGTCCCAGGAAGTAGCGGTTCAAGTCGTAGATGGCAGCGTCCCAGAGGGCTCCCACCGCCCACTTGGAGATCCCGTCGTTCTCCAGGTGTTTCACGCCGGGGTGGGGCATCTGTGACACGCCGGCCAGCAACTCCAGGGCGGGCTTCCGCAGGTCGACATGGTGCGCCAGCAGCGCGGTCAGCTGCACGGCGGCGTGGTGCGCGGGTGTGCCGTACCGTCCGGTCACGGCCCGTTCTCGCAGCAGTTCACGCAGGTCGGCCGCGGCCCTGTTGGGATTCTCCGCGTGCCGTGCGCTCACCGCGGCGGCACACACTCGATAGAGGTCTGCCCACTCGGGCTTGCCCAGCAGCCGGAAGTCCCGCGCCACGTCTCGTGCGGCCAGGTAGGCCTCCTCGGGGCGGTCGAGGTGCCCCCAGGCCATGACCGCGGTGGCCTCCACCATCGCGTGCGCCGTCAGATGCGCACGCAGCACGACTGTCTGGTGTTCGGGCGGCACACGGGCGGCGTTCGCCTCGACCGCGAGAAGGGCATTGTTGGCCATCGCCAGCCATGGCAGCGCCTCACAGGCCCCGTCGAATAGCTGCCGCCGTAACAGGATGCTCAGGGGCCTTCGGTCGGCGAGTGCACCGCGGTAGGAGTGCCAGGCGAATTCCGCCATGGCGGTGACGGCACCGTAGTCCGGCCTGGCGGGCCGTGAGAGCACGGTGTCCCAGGCCCAACACGCCACTGCGGTCCGGTACTTCAAGCTGCTTTCCCCGCGCAGCCCCGCCCAAGTGGTACGCCAGGTGCCGTACTGGTCGGTGAACCGAGGTCCGCTTTCTCCGCGCAGTTCGTCCCACGAAGTCCGCCAGACCCCGTGCCCGTCCGAGCACGCGGCCGTCAGCACGGGCAACAGTTCCACGGCGAGTACGAAAGCCGTGGGAACCAGCAGTTCGTGCCGCGGCTCGCACACTCCCGACAACAGGAAAAGCATGTTGCCAGGGATGAACGCGAGGCTTGGGGCGATCAGCAGCAGCCGCCAGAATGGCGACGAGACGAACGGGGCCAGCCGGAATGAATACATGCGCAGGAGCGCAGCGAAGGCCAGCAGCAGGCCACCGCCGACCCCGGTGAACGGGTTTGCGTTCGACCAGAGATCCGCCAGCGACCCTCCCACCGGGCTCGAAAGGATCAAGGCCGCCGGGACGATGACGACCGGATTCAGCAGTGACTTCAGCAGAGTCGTCCGGAGTGACTTCCGTGTCAGCCAGGCCTGAAGTCCCATCCGCAGAGAGAGCAAGGCGGCGCACAGCAGAGCGAGAGGGAACAACGCCGAGGACGGCGTCAGTGTGAAGAACACAGCCGTCGGCGGAGCGGCCACGCAGATCAGGTGGAACCAGCGTGCCAAGCGGAGCCGAAGGGGCCGCCCCCGCGAGGCCTCAGCCACCGCACTCTGCCAGCCCGAGGTGAATTCAAGGTCCGCGCGGCGTCGCATCACGGCGTTGAACACAGCATCTGGCGGCACTGGTTCTCCCCCGTAGGACCATTCCGTGCGCGAAACGATCGACGCATCAGCCGATGAACGGCACACCACTATAGGTCCGTGCATCCTGGCCCTCCGCGTCGGAGGCTGCATCAGGCCACCGTGAACGGCCGAGGTGATGATGCGCCGCCCGCCCTCAGCTCGTATGCCCTCTATCGCGACGCCCGCCAAGTGCGGCAGCACGTCGACGACTCGGCCTTCCAACCCTACTCAACGACAAGGGAGTTGGCAGACCGCGCCGGATGCCTGGTACGGGATGCCGCAGATGGAGAAGTTCGGGCAGGCGTCATGCACCACCGCGGTGACGTCGCTGTCGGGATCCAGCTCTCGGCCTCGCAGGCGCGCTGATGCCGCAGTCGCTGTCGCCGGTAGCGACGATGTGTCGGGCCACCGGGATGCCTCCGCCGAGATCGGAGATCACGGAAAGGAGGCTCGGCGGGCGCGCTGGGGGCGCCCCCGCCTGTGTCGCGTATCAGGCGAGGTGGTCGGCGAGGCCGCGTTCGAGGGCGGCCTTGGGCTTGGCGCCCACGATGGTCTGCACGACCTCGCCGCCCTGGTAGACGTTCATCGTCGGGATCGACATCACGCCGTACCGGGCGGCGGTGGCCGGGTTCTCGTCGATGTTGAGCTTGACGATCTCGATCTTGTCGCCGTGCTCGGCGGCGATCGCCTCCAGCGACGGGGCGAGTTGTCGGCACGGGCCGCACCAGGCGGCCCAGAAGTCGACCAGGACGGGCTTGTCGCTGGCGAGGACGTCCTGGTCAAAGGAGTCGTCGGTGACGTTCTTGAGTGCCATGTTGTGTCTCCGGTACGTCAGACGGCGGCTACGGCCGGTTCGCCCGCGGCGTCGGCGTCGCTGAGGGCGGCGAGGTACCGCTCGGCATCCAGTGCGGCGGCGCAGCCGGAGCCAGCGGCGGTGATGGCCTGGCGGTAGGTGTGGTCGACGACGTCGCCGGCAGCGAAGACACCGGGGATGTTCGTGCGGGTGGAGGGCGAGGCGACCTTGAGGTAGCCCTCGTCGTCCAGGTCGAGTTGGCCGGTGACCAGGTCGGTGCGCGGGTCGTGGCCGATGGCGACGAACAGGCCGGTGGCGGGGAGGTGGGAGGTCTCGCCGGTGATGGTGTCGCGCAGGGTGAGTCCGGCGAGTTCACCGCCGTCCTCGTGGATTGCGGCGACCTCGCTGTTCCAGGCGAAGGAGATCTTCGGGTCGGCGAAGGCGCGATCCTGCATGGCCTTGGAGGCGCGCAGCGTGTCGCGGCGGTGGAGTACGGTCACGGAGCGGGCGAAGCGGGAGAGAAAGGTGGCTTCCTCCATCGCTGTGTCGCCGCCGCCGACCACCACGATGTCGTGCTCGCGGAAGAAGAAGCCGTCACAGGTCGCGCAATACGACACACCTCGGCCGCAAAGAGCGTCCTCGCCAGGCAGGCCCAGCTTGCGGTGCTGCGAGCCGGTCGCCACGATGACGGCCTTCGCCGGGTGGACCGCGCCCGTGCTGTCGGTGACGCTCTTGACGGGTCCGGTGAGGTCGACGGCAATGATGTCGTCGGGGATGAGCTCGGCGCCGAAGCGCTCGGCCTGGGCCCGCATGTTGTCCATCAGGTCCGGGCCCATGATGCCGCCCGGGAAGCCGGGGAAGTTCTCCACCTCGGTCGTCTGCACCAGCGCGCCGCCGGCCGTGACCGCGCCCTCGAAGACCAGCGGCTTCAGCGAAGCGCGGGCG
This sequence comes from Streptomyces caniscabiei, assembly GCF_014930365.1. GTDB lineage: Bacteria > Actinomycetota > Actinomycetes > Streptomycetales > Streptomycetaceae > Streptomyces > Streptomyces caniscabiei. The sequence goes on from NZ_JABXWI010000033.1 coordinate 62,025, forward strand.
GTGTAGAGGGCGGCGGTGTATCCGGCGGGGCCGGAGCCTATGACGATGACGTTGCGTACCTCGCCGCTGCTCACGCCGTCATCTCCGGCGCGATCTCCTTGATCAGGCCCTCGACCAGTGCCTTGATCTCGTCGCGGATCGGGCGCACGGCCTCGACGCCCTGGCCGGCCGGGTCCTCCAGCTGCCAGTCCAGGTAGCGCTTGCCGGGGAAGACCGGGCAGGTGTCGCCGCAGCCCATGGTGATGCAGACGTCGGATTCCTTGACGGCGTCGACGGTGAGCATCTTCGGGACCTCGGCGGAGATGTCGATGCCGACCTCGGCCATGGCCTCGACGGCGGCCGGGTTGACGCCGGCGCCTGGGTTGGAGCCGGCGGAGCGGACCTCGACGCGGTCCCCGGCCAGGTGGGTCAGCCACGCGGCGGCCATCTGGGAGCGGCCGGCGTTGTGGACGCAGACGAACAGCACGGAGGGCTTGTCGGACATCAGAGGCTCTCTCTTGTCTCACGACCGAATCAGGTGCGAATGATGTCAGCACCCGGTGGTGTCACCCACCGCTGATGTGACAGTATCAGCACATGATGACGTCAGTCGACACTGACCTGATCCGGGTGCTGGCCGACCCGCTCAGGCTCCAGATCGTGACCCTGCTCGCCAAGGAAATGCTGTGCACCACCCACCTCGTGGAGGAGACCGGTGCCCGGCAGACCAACCTCTCCAACCACCTGAGAGTGCTGCGCGAGGCCGGGGTCGTGGAGACAGAGCCGTGCGGCCGGTACACGTACTACCGGCTCAAGCCCGACGTCATCGCCCTGCTCGCGGGCCAGTTCGCCGACCTGGCCGAGTCCGCCCGCTCGGCCGCCGACAACAAGCGGTCCTGCCCCTGAACCTCGCCGCCCCCGGCGACTGCACCAAGGAGTCTTGTTGACCGCCACGCACGAATCCGCCGCGGAGTCGGCCATACCGTCAGCCGAGCCGCAGCCCGTGCCGGGCGCCACCCCGCCGCGCAGGCCGCTGGCGGCCCGGGCCGCCGCCGAACTGGTCGGCACCGCGGCCCTGGTGGCGGTGGTGATCGGCTCCGGGATCCAGGCCACCGAGCTCACGAAGGACGTCGGAGTGCAGCTGCTGGCCAACTCCCTGGCCACCGTCTTCGGCCTCGGCGTTCTGATCCTCCTGCTCGGCCCGGTCTCCGGCGCGCACTTCAACCCAGTGGTTACGCTGGCCGAATGGTGGACCGGCAGGCGCGGCGGCGCGGGCGTGACGATCCGCGAGGCTGCCGTCTACGTCCCCTCGCAGATCATTGGAGCGATCGCGGGCGCGATCCTGGCGGACGCTATGTTCGGCAAGCCGCTGGTGGAGTGGTCCACCCACGACCGCTCGGCCGGGCACCTGCTGCTCGGCGAGGTCGTCGCCACCGCCGGCCTGATCCTGCTGATCTTCGGCCTGGCCCGCACCGACCAGCTGCGTTTCGCCCCCGTGGCTGTCGCGTCCTACATCGGCGCCGCGTACTGGTTCACCTCCTCGACGTCTTTCGCGAACCCGGCGGTGACCATCGGCCGGACCTTCAGCGACACCTTCGCCGGCATCGCTCCCGGGTCGGTCGCCGGGTTCATCGGCATGCAGCTGATCGGTGGCGTGGTCGGACTGGCGCTGGTGGCGCTCATCTTCCTGCCCGGGCGGGACGCCGCCGAGTGACGCGGACGTCCCCGGTGGTGGTGATCGGCGGCGGCCAGTCCGGGCTTGCCGCCGGATACCACCTGCGCCGCCTGGGCCTGGACTTCGTCGTCCTCGACGCCCAGGCCACAGCGGGTGGGGCCTGGCAGCACACCTGGGACTCCCTGCACCTGTTCTCCCCGGCCACCTACTCCTCGCTCCCCGGGCGGCTCATGCCGGCGCAGACAGGGCAGGAGTACCCCGACGCGCAGCACGTCGTGGAGTATCTCGCCGACTGCGAGAAGCGGTACGAGCTTCCCGTAGAGCGGCCGGTACGTGTCCTCGGCGTCCACCGCGACGGCGGGCTCCTGCGTGTGGAGACCGACTCCGGGGCCTGGCGCGCCCGCGCCGTGATCAGCGCGACCGGCACCTGGTGGCGCCCCTTCCTCCCTGCCGTCCCCGGCCGTGGCGCCTTCGGTGGCAGGCAGTTGCACACCATCGAGTACCGCAGCCCGCAGGACTTCGCGGGTCGCCGGGTGATCGTGGTCGGCGGCGGCAACTCCGGCGCGCAGATCGCCGCCGACCTCGCCTACGACACCGAGCTGAGCTGGGTTACCCAGCGCCCGCCCCGTTACCTGGCCGACGACATCGACGGCCGCGCCCTCTTCGACGCGGCCACCGCCCGCCGACACGCCCTCGACCAGGGCCACACCGACACCGGCGGCGTCGCCTCACTCGGCGACATCGTCGCCGTACCGCCAGTCCGTGAAGCCCGCGACCGCGGCCTGCTCAAGGCGCGCTCGATGTTCACCCGCCTCGTCCCCGGCGGCGTCGAATGGGCCGACGGCACCCGCGCCGAGACCGACGCGGTCATCTGGTGCACCGGCTTCCGGCCCGCCCTGTCCCACCTCGCCCCGCTCCAGCTGCGGGGCCGACGCGGCCACATCACGACCGTCGGCACACGGGCTGTGGACGAGCCGCGTCTGCACCTGCTCGGCTACGGAGACTGGACCGGACCCGCCTCCGCGACCCTGATCGGCGTCGGCCGTCCCGCCCGTGAGGCAGCCCGCGAGATCGCCGTCCTCCTGGGAGCCCCCACCCGATAGTCCATGGTTTCCTGAATTCAGGATTCTCTGTACTGTTGTCGGGGTGCTGACCGTCGTTTCCGAGGTCGACGTGCTCGCGCGCTTCGGCCGTGCCCTCGCCGATCCCATCCGCTGCCGTCTGCTGCTCGCACTGCGCGAGAGTCCGGCGCACCCCTCCGACCTGGCCGAGCAGTTGGGCATTTCACGTACGCGGCTCTCCAACCACCTGGCCTGCCTGCGCGACTGCGGTCTGGTCGTCGCGGTGCCCGTCGGGCGGCGCACCCGCTACGAACTCGCCGACCCGCGCCTCGGGCATGCGCTGGACGACCTGCGCAGCGCCGTCGTCGCGGTCGAGACCGATCGCACCTGCGCCGAGGCCGAGGAGAAGGGCTGCTGCTGATGGCGGAACTCTCCCTCGGGATCCTGCCGAGCAGGCGGGACCAGCTCACCCGCCGCATACGCCTCCTGGTCGCGGCCACGATCACGTACAACGTGGCGGAGGCGATCGCGGCGATCACCGCCGGCAGTCTCGCCTCGTCCACCGCGCTGATCGGCTTCGGCCTCGACTCCGTCATCGAGGTCTCCTCAGCGGCGGCCGTGGCGTGGCAGTTCTCCGCAGTGGACCATGACGTGCGCGAGGCCCGCGAGAAGACCGCCCTGCGGATCATCGCCGTTTCGTTCTTCGCCCTCGCCGCCTTCATCACCGTTGACGCCGCGCGGACGCTGGCCGGCACCGGCGAGGCCGACCGCTCGATTCCCGGCATCGTGCTTGCCGCGCTCTCCCTGCTGGTGATGCCGTTCCTGTCCGCCGCGCAGCGCCGCGCCGGACGTGAACTCGGCTCGGCTTCCGCGGTCGCGGACTCCCGCCAGACCCTGCTGTGCACCTACTTGTCCGCCGTGCTCCTGGCGGGCCTGGTCCTCAATGCCACCGTCGGCTGGTCCTGGGCCGACCCCGTCGCGGCACTGGTCATCGCCGTCGTCGCGGCCAAAGAAGGCCGCGACGCCTGGCAGGGCAAGGGCTGCTGCGCCACGCCCGCAGCCACGCTGAAGCCCGTCACGACCGCAGAAGGAGATACCTGCGGTTGCCGATCGGGCTGCGACTGCTGCTGACCGCTCACTCTGGCAGCGGAAGCCGCAGTGACGTTCGGTCAAGGCCGGGCAGGCGGCGTTGCGACGTGCGTGCCCGCCTCCCGACCAGACCAGGGTGAGCCCGTTCTTGGGACAGGTCAGGCTGCGGCCGGGGCTATGGTCAGCAGCTTGCCCATCGCGGCCAGTACGGACGGCTCGACCCGGTAGTAGACCCAGGTGCCGCGCCGCTCGGAGGTGAGCAGGCCGGCCTCCTTGAGCTTCTTCAGGTGGTGGGAGACGGTCGGCTGGGAGACGCCGACGTCGGAGATGTCGCACACGCACGCCTCGCCGCCCTCGTGCGAGGCCACGGCGGAGAACAGCCGCAGCCGCACCGGGTCGCCGAGCGCCTTGAACATGCGCGCGGCTGTCTCAGCCTCCTCCGCGGTGAACGGGCGCTCGGTGAGCGGCGGGCAGCACGGCGCCGCCCCCTCGCCGGTGGCATTCAGGAGCGGCAGCACCTTCGTGTTCGACATGCATCTATGTTGACATACGTCGAACCAGTCGGGCGAGGGTCGTAGGGCCTCAGTTGCGGGACAAGTGGGCGGCGATGCGTCGCGCGGCCCGGGCGGCATCCCGCCCGACCCCGCGCAGGGAGTTCGACGACAGGCTGCGCTGCCACTCCAGCCCGACGTACGCCAGCCCCAGGTGCGTCAGCGACATCCCTTCACGGTGGCGAGGATGCCCGGTCGCGTCGAGGGCGCCGAGCGGGGCGAGGTAGCCCAGGTCGGGGCGGTAGCCGGTGGCCAGCACGATCGTCTCGGCCTCCTCGGTACTGCCGTCGGCCCAGGTGACCTTCGTGCCGTCGATGTCGGTGAACACCGGACGGTGGTCCGGCCGTCCGGAGGTGACGGCGCCCCGGTAGCGGCCGTCGTCGATGACCGGCTGGGTCGGCGGAGTGCGCAGGAAGCGGCCGACGGGCAGTGCGTCGAGTCCGCTACGGGCAAGCCACCAGTGCAGGTCCCGGCCCAGGGCGCGCCGGCGGGCGAACCGCACCGGGTGCCGCGCCGCGAGTGTCACCCGCGCATGCCCGGCGAGTTCAGCAGCGATCTGCACCGCGGAGTTCCCGGCGCCGACGACCACGACCCGCTGCCCGGCGAATGGCTGGGGCGCGCGGTAGTCGGCGGCGTGCAGCACAGTGCCGGTGTAGCTCTGCAGTCCTGGCAGGTCCGCCCGATGGGGGCGCCCGAAGGTCCCGGTGGCGGCGATCACGGCGCGCGCTGCCAGCCGCCCGCCGCCCTCCAGGTTCAGCGTGAACGTGCCGTCTTCGAGGTGGACTTCCCTCACCCGGACACGGGTGCGGATCTCGGCGTCCAGATGATCGGCGCAGCGCAGCAGATAGGTGACGACCTCGTCGCGGTGCGGATAGCGGTCCGGGTCGCCGCCGAACGGCATGCCGGGCAGCGAGCTGTACCGGGCCGGCGAGAAGAGGGTGAGGCTGTCGTAGTAGCGCGGCCACGACCCCGCCGCCCGCTCGGACGCCTCCAGCACCACTGGCTGCAGCCCCTGCCTACGTAGGGCAAACGCGGTGGCCAGCCCGGACTGGCCACCCCCGATCACCGCGACATCGATGTGTTCCACGACCCCTACCCCCTGAATTTGATGAATGTCTATGTTGACGCTCATCAATACAGGTGCCATGCTGGGCCGCGCAAGCCATCGACGAATGTCGAAGCAAAGGGGAATCTCGTGGCCATGTCCATCAACAACGTGCCCACCACCGACCAGCTGCCCGTCGTGGTCGTCGGAGCCGGCCCGATCGGCCTGGCCGCCGCCGCCCACCTCATCGAGCGCGGCCTCGAACCGCTCGTCCTGGAGGCAGGGCCGTCCGCCGGCACCGCCGTACGGGCCTGGGCGCACGTCCGGCTGTTCTCCCCCTGGGCCGAGGTCACCGACCCGGCCGCCGAGAAGCTTCTCGCCCCGACCGGCTGGATCCGCCCCGACGGCACCGGCTACCCCACCGGCGGCGACTGGGCCGAGCAGTACCTGCAGCCGCTCGCCGACGTCCTCGGCGAGAAGGTCCGTTACGGCGCCACGGTCACCGGCGTCGCCCGCGCCGGGCGGGACCGCATCGTCGACTCCGGCCGCGACGAGCAGCCCTTCACCGTCCACGTCCAGCTCGCCGACGGTCGCGAGGAGCGCATCACCGCCCGCGCCGTCATCGACGCCTCCGGCACCTGGTCCACCCCCAGCCCGATGGGTGCCGACGGCCTGACCGCCCTAGGGGAGAAGGCGGCCTCCGACCGCATCGCCCACCGTGTCCCCGACCTGGGCGACCCGGCCGTACGCGCCCGGTACGCGGGCAAGCGCACCGCGGTCATCGGCTCCGGCGCCTCCGCCTTCACCGCCCTCGTGTACCTCGCCGACCTGGCCAAGGAGGAGGACGGAACGCACGCGGTGTGGGTCCTGCGCCGCGGGATCGGCGACAACACCTACGGCGGCGGCGAGGCGGACGAGCTTCCCGCGCGCGGCGCGCTCGGCCTGCGGGCCAAGGAAGCGGTCGAGGCCGGCCACGCGAGCACGGTCACCGGATTCCGCACCCAGTCGGTGGAACGCGACGCCGACGGCCGACTGGTCCTCGCAGCCGAGGACGGGCGCCGTCTGAACCCGGTCGACGAGGTCATCGTCCTCACCGGATTCCGCCCCGACCTGTCCTTCCTCTCCGAACTCCGCCTCGGCCTCGACGAACGCCTTCAGGCCCCCACCGCGCTCGCCCCCCTGATCGACCCCAACGTCCACTCCTGCGGCACGGTCTACCCGCACGGCGTGAACGAGCTCTCCCACCCGGAGAAGGACGTCTACCTGGTCGGCATGAAGTCCTACGGCCGCGCCCCCACCTTCCTCGCCATGACCGGCTACGAGCAGGTCCGCTCCATCGCCGCCTCGATCGCCGGCGACCGCGAGGCCGCCGCACGTGTCGAACTCACCCTCCCGGAGACCGGTGTATGCGGCGGCGCGGGTCTGTTCGACGACCCCGACGCCGCCCAGAGCAGCGAGGGCGGCGGTTGCTGCGCCGCGCTCTCCACCCTTCAGATCGGCATCGGCGCCCCGGCCGCCACTTCCGGCGGCTGCTGAACACCCCACCACCCCAGGAGGTTCGCCATGACATCCCGCGTACAGCTCGCCCTGCGCGTCCCCGACCTCGACGCGTCCGTCGCCTTCTACACGAAGCTCTTCAGGATCGAGCCCGCCAAGCTCCGCGACGGCTACGCCAACTTCGCCATCACCGAGCCCCCACTCAAGCTCGTCCTGATCGAGGGCGTGGCGGGCGAGGCGACCCGCATGGACCACCTCGGCGTCGAGGTCGAGACGACCGAGGCCGTCCATGCCGCCACCGCCCGCCTGGGCGAGGCCGGCCTGGCCACCGACGTGGAGAACGACACCACCTGTTGCTACGCCCTCCAGGACAAGGTCTGGGTCCAGGGCCCCGGCCAGGAACCCTGGGAGGTCTACGTCGTGAAGGCCGACGCCGACTCCCTCGCCAAACAGCAGGGCAGCACCTGCTGCACCGGCACGGCCGAGGCCGACATCGGCGCGAAGGAACCGGTCGCCGCGGGCGGTTGCTGCTGATCCGCCGATGACCGACCTCCGTGCCAGCGGGGCCGTGACCGGGACGGGGGTCCTGTCACGGCCTCGCGCCGCGCTGCCCGCCCTGTGCGCCACCCAGATCACCAGCTGGGGAATCGTCTACTACGCCTTTCCCGTCCTGAACCCCCAGATCACCGCCAGCACGGGCTGGTCGACCACAGCCACCACCGCCGCCTTCTCGGGCGCGCTCCTCGTCTCCGCCCTCACTGGCATCCCCGTCGGCCGCATCCTCGACCGCCGAGGCCCGCGCGCCGTGATGACCACCGGCTCCGTCCTGGGCGTCATCGCCGTGCTGGGCCTCGCCGCCGCGCCCAACCTCGCGGCCTTCACCGCTGCCTGGCTCCTGGCCGGCGTGGCCATGGCCGCCACCTTCTACCAGCCCGCCTTCGCCGCCCTCACCCACTGGTGGGGAAGCGACCGCATCCGCGCCCTCACCATCGTCACCCTCGCCGGCGGCCTGGCCTCCACCGCCTTCGCACCCCTGACCGCCGTACTCGCCGAGCACCTGAGCTGGCGCACCACATACGCCGTACTCGCGGTGGTCCTGGCCCTCGTGACCATCCCCGCCCACGCCCTCGCCCTACGAGGCCCTTGGGCACCGGCCCCAGCGCCACCGTCTCAAGGGCACACCGGCAGTAGCGGCTCGGTGACCCGCAGCCGCCCGTTTCTGATGCTCGCCACAGCGATGACCTTGAACAGCTTCGCCATGTACGCGGTCGTCATCGCCCTCGTACCCCTGCTGATCACACGCGGCGCCAGCCCCACCGCCGCCGCCTGGGCCCTCGGCCTCGGCGGCGTGGGACAGACCCTCGGCCGCACCCTGTACGCCACCCTCGCCCGCCACACCGGCGTCACCACCCGCACCGTCACCCTGATCGCACTCGGCGGCGCCACGACCGCAGCCTTCGCCATGGTCACCGGCCCATACCCCCTGCTCGTCGGCATCGCGATCGCGGCTGGCACGGTGCGAGGCAACCTCACCCTCCTCCAGGCCACCGCCGTCACCGACCGCTGGGGCACCACCCACTACGGCCGCCTCTCCGGCCTCCTGGCCGCCCCAGCCACCATCGCCTCGGCTCTCGCCCCCTTCGCAGGCGCTGCCCTCGCCGGACCACCCGGCGGATACCCCGGCTTGTTCACACTGCTTGCACTCATCTCCGCCCTAGCAGCCCTCGTTGCCGTCGCGACCATGCCGCCACCCACGGCTCCAAGACAATGAAGGAGCAACGAACCCGCCCGCCCAAGCCGGTTGGATACCTGCACAGCAATCAGGTTCCCGTGCAAGGAGGGCCTGGATTCCTCGAACCCGCGCGCTTCATGGTCGGTCCGATCCCGATCCGGAGATCGATCCCGAGGCGGGCACCGGCTCTCACGCGCAGCGTCTGGCCGAGGCGGTGGGCGTCGACGCCGAAGTACGGCAGCGCCCTGCGCAGCTCCACGAGCGCGGCCGACGGCGGCAGCGCCTGTACCACCGGCGACAGCTCCGCGAGCTGCTCCAGGACCTCCCGGTAGACGGCTTCCGGGACCTGGTCCGGGCAGCGCACGTGCATGACCGTGGACACCTCGCGGGCCGTCTCATCGGCTCCCATGGCCCACCCACCTCCTCCTTCCCCACATTATCGAACTAGAATTCGAACATGCGAGGGGTCGGCCCCCGCGCGACCGACTGGACGAGACGTTGTGACTTAGGGGTGCTTTCAGAAAGCCGGGTGCTTGCGGGCGAGGGTCATGCAGTGGGCGAGTTGGAGGAAGGCATCGTGCATGTCGTCTCTGGTTTCCCAGCGGGTCCGTAGGCGGCGGGGTCCGTGGAGCCAGGCGATGGCTGACTCGGCGACCCACCGGACTTTGCCCAGGCCCGAGCCGTGTGGCCGGCCTCGTCGGGCGATCTTCGGTGTGATGCCGCGCTCGCGCAGACGGCTGCGGTAGATGTCGTAGTCATAGCCGCGGTCGGCATACAAGACGCGGGGCTTGCGCCGGGGCCGGCCCCGCTTGCCCCGTACCGGCCCAAGGCTGTCGACCAGCGGCAGAAGCTGGGTGACATCGTGACGGTGACCGCCGGTCAGCGACACCCGCAGCGGAGTGCCACGGGCATCGGTCAACACGTGATGCTTCGAGCCCGGCCGTGCACGGTCAACCGGGCTCGGACCGACTTTTGGGCTACTTCGCCCCCGCTTGGCCTGCACATGCGAGGCGTCGACGGTGACGCGGGAGAAGTCCAGACGGTCCGCCGCCCGTAACCCGTCCAGCAGCACCCGCCGGAGCTCCTCCCACACCCCCGCCTCCTGCCACTCGGCCAGCCGACGCCAGCACGTCGGCCCCGAACCGAACCCCAGCTCCTGCGGCAGAAACTCCCACTGGACACCTGTGTAGAGGACGAACAGCACACCCTGCAGCGTCCTGCGGTCATCGATCCGCTTGCGCCCCGGATACCGGAACCGCCGCTCATGCTTCGGCAACAGCGGCTCGATCACCGCCCACAACTCGTCACTGACCTCCCACGGCTTCCGCCGCGCCATGGTCACACCCCACAAAAGACGGGATCACATACCTCTCCACCGTGCCACAACACGATCTTTCTGCAAGGACTCCTAAAGCGTGTTGCAGAAGGTCGTGTCCGGGCAGGTCAGGAGTGCTCTGGGAGCAGTCTGATCACGCTGCGAGTGCGAGGTTGTGCATGTGAGCGACGGCTTGCACCGCATGGTGGAGGCCGTTGCCGCGCTGGCGGCAATCGCGGAGGATCTTGTAGTGCTTCATGCGGGCGAAGGCGTGCTCAACGCGGGCTCGGACTTTGCGGTGCTCTGCGTTGTCCTCCTCTTCGCCGGGCAGCAGGGCCCGTCCGGGGCGTTTGCGGTGCGGGACGACGAGCCCGGTGTTGATGTACGCGCCGTCGCCCAGGACGGTCACGCCTTCGCAGTGCCGGGCCAGGCCGGAGTCGCGCCAGGCCTTCGCGTCAGCGGTGTTGCCGGGCACCGGGTGGGCCGCGGCGACGACCAGCTTGGTGTCGGCATCGATGATGACCTGCACGTTCGCCGAGAACCGGTAGTTGCGTGAAGACGCTCCGGTCGTCCGGGCACGGACCGGGATCAGGGTGCCGTCCACGATCCACAGCCGGTCTACCGCGTCTGCCGGAGCCGCTGCCGGCTCGATGGCCAGTAGCGGCCGCAGTCGCTGGATGACCCGGCACACCGTCGCAGGCGAGCATCCGAACAGCGGGGCGAGCTGGCGCATGGTGAGGTTGGTTCGGTAGTACACGGCGACCAGCAGCACGCGGTCGGCCAGCGGCAGGCACCACGGACGGCCGCCACCGGGCCCGTTCACGGACCACCTTCAGCAGCCGCTCGAACTGCCGCATCCGCAGTCCCGTGAACGTCTCCACCCACAACGGCTCAGCCCTCAACACCCCACGCATACACGGGAAATGCCCTCTCCGCCGCCTTCTGCAACACGCTTTAGGGCGACGTGGGCCTGGGCGCCGGTCAGGACGGCGCTGGGGTGAGTGGGGTGGGCGTCGAGGCGGACATGGGCGTCGACTGCGGGAGTCACGGTGGGGGTCTCGTCTGTTCTGTCGGTGGCCGGGCCTTCGGGCCCGGCCACCGGCGTGTGTGCGAGGGCTATCGGGTTGCTCGTGTGGACCGCATGGCGGGCGCGGCCGTGGTGGTCGGCGGCACGGTTCGGGCCGTATCGGACGGTGTCGTTCGACGGCTGCAGCTCGATCAGGGTGCTTGACAGCGAACGCAACCGGGGCTGGCTGGAGCGGTGCCCGCACGGCGGGTATCCCCAGGTCGAGCTGATGACGCTGGTCGAGACCGGCACCCGGGCCGTCATCGCGGCAGTCTTCGGCCCCACCCGGGAGGGCGAAACCTCCTACGCCACCAGGCTGTTGCACCATCTGGGCCCCGAGATGCTGGTGCTGTGGGACCGGGGCTTCGACAGCAACGACTTCCTCACCGCCGCGCACGCCACCGGCGCACAGGTCCTGGGCCGCATCCGCCAGCGCCGCCGCCCACCAGTCCTTCAAACTCTCGCCGACTCCTCCTATCTCTCGGTCATCGGCGGCGTCCCGGTGCGCATCATCGAAGCCCAGGTGAGTATCACCTGCACCGATGGCAGCAACTTCGAGGGCTCTTACCGTCTGGTGACCACGCTCCTGGACGCCCGCCGCTACCCCGCCGACCGCCTCGTGCACCTATATCACGAGCGCTGGGAGCACGAGAGCGCCTACTACGCCTTGCGTCACACCATCCTGCACGGACGTGTCCTGCGCTCGCACGACCCGGCCGGCGTCGAGCAGGAGGTGTGGGCTCTTCTCACCCTCTACCAGGTTCTGCGCCGCACCATGGTCCAGGCGGCGGAGTCCCAGCCAGGCACCGATCCCGACCGCTGCGGCTTCACCGTCGCCCTCCAGACCGCCCGTGACCTGCTGGTAGGTGCAGAAGGAGTCTTCGAGCAGGGCATCGGGGAGATCGGCCGACGCGTCCTGTCGGCGCTATCGCCCGCACGCCGGAGCCGCGTCAGTACCCGCAAGGTGAAGTCCCCCACTTCCCGCTACGCGGAAGGGAAAGTGGACGGCCGCCCCGACGCCAGCAAGGCCGTGACCTCGACGGTGATCACTCTTCTGCCGCCGCCGGCGCCGGAGCCCGCACTGCCCACGACCACGGTCCCCCAGTACGTCGGCCCCGGCCGGACCAGCAACCGCATGACACGTGTCCTCACCATCCTGCAGGCAGAACCCGAACGGCTCTGGCGCTCAAGGGAGATCGCCGAACTCCTCGGCGACGTCACCCTCGTCGCCACCTACCGACAACTCGCCCGCTGGACCAAGAAGGGAATGATCAAGAGGGTCCGCACGGGACGCTACGCGGCAGTCGCACCGGAAACGACCCCCTTGCGTGACCTGCAAAAACGCTAACTACCCGGCCTTGGGGAAGCTTCAACGGCTGACTCACCCTTCAGGCCGTGCGAGGTGTCCCTGCCCCCGATGCGGACCTGCTTTCCGTGACACCGCGGCACCTTCTGCTGCCAAGGTGCCCACCAACCGGGCGTGTTGGTCGGGGGCGTTGTCCTTGAGTGGGAGACGGGACGCACCGGCGCGCAACGTGGTGAGGACGGACTCGTGGGCGCCGAAGAGGGCAGCATCGCCACCACTGGTGGCTGCGGCGGGACAGGGGACGGTGCCATCCGCGGGTGCCTGTGCACGATGCTGGAACTCGCCTGACTATACGCGACGTTGGGCTGCGTGACCGCTGAGGGGGCATGACATGAAGGCGTCCCGTGGTGACTGCGCCCAGGAGGGAGGGGAGAGCGCGTCATGGGGACCGCGAGGATGCTCTCTTGTGTGGGCCAGGTCACGTGGCGGGGTGCATAGCGGGGTAGGGGCCAGTGCCTTTGTGAAGGTGTAGGGGCATGCAGGTGTGGCCCAGTTCGAGCTGAACCGCGCTTTCCACATGTCCTTGATCGAGCCGTGCGGGTCGAACGCCCGCAGTGATTTCTCGCGGGGGAAAGCCGCGGCCTTGATGCGCCGTTCCGAACGCCTGCGGGCCCGGTCGTCGCACTCGGCCAGCAGCAGTTCGGCGAGGAAGCCCTTGTAGGACATCTGCTCGCGGGAGTCTGCATCGGCGAGGTCGGGGAACTGGCTCCGGATGGTGGGCAGCCGCAGCATCCGGCATGCCTGGTCGATGGCGGTGTCGGCGGCTTGTTCGCTCAGACCACGATGGCGTTGGGCACTCACGGGGCATCTCCCTGGCTGGCGGTGCCACCGCCCTGACGGCGGTGTCGCAACAGCTGGTCGTAGGGGGCCACCGAGGGCAGCGGCCGGGTGTCGGGCGGTAGATGGGACATTCGCCAGTCGGCCAGGAAAGTGACCGTCGCCCGCGGTGGCCCAGACAGCTCAGGCGGACGTTCGCGGACAGGTGGGGAGGGCGGAAGTTCGTCGGCTTCCGCTGCCTTGCGAGCCTCCAGAGCGACCGCGTCCGCGGTGAAGGCGCCGGCCCCCAGGGCCATGGCCAGTCCGGCGACGATGTGCTCATGGCTCATGTGGCGGCCCAGCAGCAGGACCTCGATCAGGGCCTTGGTGCCGTCCTTGTCCCCGTGGGCCGCCCGGGCCGCGTCCCACCAGTCGTCATGCACCGGGGTGAACTTCCCAGCGGAGCGGGCCTGTTCGAGGGCGGTGGCTCCTGGGAAGGCGCCGGGCTTGCGGATCAGCGCCTCCAGATAGTGGTCCGGTTCCCTTGACCGGCCGCGTACGCGCGCAGCCGCCCACCGCCCCAGGAAAGGACACCCCCTTGACCTCCGCCACCTCCCGACCGGCGATGGCCTACAGCGACGAACACGCCGACATCTACGACCTCGTCCACGCCTCCCGGGGCCGGGACTGGAGCACCGAGGCGGACGCCGTCGCCGCCCTCGTCGTCGTCCGCAACCCGGGAGCCGACTCCCTCCTCGACGTGGCCTGTGGCACCGGAAAGCACCTGGAGGCCTTCCGCGAGCGCTTTCGGGACGTCGCGGGCGTCGAGCTCTCCGCAGGCATGTGCCGCATAGCGCGACGGCGGCTCCCCGGCATCACGATCGACCTCGGGGACATGCGCACCTTCGCACGGAACCGCGCCTACGCCGCCGTCACCTGCCTCTGCTTCTCCGTCGCCTACATGGCGAACACCGACGAACTGGGCCGGGCCGTGGGCCGCATGGCCGACCACCTGGAACCCGGCGGTGTGCTCGTCCTCGAACCCTGGTGGTTCCCGGAGAAGTTCCTGGACGGTTTCGTCACGGGTGCCGTCGCCCAGGAGGAGGGACGAGTCGTCAGCCGGCTCTCCCACTCCGTCCGCGACGGCGACGCCACCAGCATGACCGTCCGCTACACGGTGGCCGAAAGCGTGGGCGGCATCAGGGAGTTCGGCTCCCACGAGATCCTCTCGCTCTTCACCCGGGACGAGTACGAGACCGCGTTCCGCACCGCCGGCCTCACCGTGGAGTACCTGGAGGGCGGCCCCAACGGCCGTGGACTCTTCGTCGGCGTCCGCCCCCGGGAGGCGTCGTGATCCAGGTGTTCCAGCCCCGGCTGGGCGAGGAGGAACTCTCGGCCGTCGCCGAGGTCTTCGACAGCAACTGGATCGGCCACGGGCCCCGGACCAAGGCGTTCGAGGCGTCGTTCGCCGCGCACCTGGGCGTCGAGCCGGACCGGCTGGTCTTCATCAACTGCGCGACGGCCGGTCTGTTCCTCGGCACGGAACTGCTCGGGCTCGGCGGGGGCGACGAGGTCGTCCTGCCCTCCGTCAGCTTCGTCGCCGCCGCGAACGCCGTCGCCGACCGCGGCGCCCGTCCCGTCTTCTGCGACGTCGACCCCCGCACCCTCAACCCCACCGCGGCCGACGTCGCCCGCGTGCTCACCCCCCGCACCAAGGCCGTCATGCTCCTCCACTACGGCGGCCGGCCGGGAGACGTCGCGGCCGTCGCCGACCTCTGCCGCGAGCGCGGTGTCGCCCTGATCGAGGACGCCGCGTGCGCGGTCTCCTCCCACGTCGACGGGCGGGCCGCCGGCACCTTCGGCGACCTGGCCGTGTGGAGCTTCGACGCGATGAAGATGCTCGTCTGCGGCGACGGCGGCATGCTGTACGTCCGCGACCCCGACCGGGCCGCCCGAGCCCGGCGTCTCGCCTACCACGGACTGGCGCGGCCGAGCGGTTTCGGCCAGGCGGGGCCGGCGTCCTCCCGCTGGTGGGACCTGGACGTCCCCGAGGTCGGCCGGCGCATCGTGGGCAACGACCTGACGGCGGCCATCGGCACCGTGCAACTGCGGCGCCTGTCCGGATTCGTGGCCCGCCGCAAGCAGATCGTCGAGCTCTACGACTGCGAACTCGCCGACGTCCCCGGCCTGACGCTGCCCCCGCCCCTGCCCGACGGACACCACTCCTCGTACTACTTCTACTGGGTGCAGATGGACCCCGGCGTACGGGACGAGGTCGCCCGCGACCTGTACGCGGCTGGTGTCTACACCACGTTCCGCTACCCCCTGCTGCACAGGGTCCCCCTCTACGGGGCCACCGACCAGTCGCTCCCGCACGCCGACGAGGCAGCGGAACGCACCCTGTGTCTGCCGCTCCACAACGGACTGGACGACTCCGACGTGAGGACGGTGGCGACGGCACTGCGCAAGGCCATGGAGACACGCGCGGGCAGGTGACACCGACCGCGAAGCGCACGACCCACGCCAGGTCGTGCGCCGGGGCGGCACCGGACCGACCGGTGCCGCCCCGGCACACGACCCCGACGACCGGGAGCCGGCCAGCTCCCTCGTCAGCGGTGATCGGCCGTCACTTTCTCCAGCACCGGCACCACTTCGCCCGGTGTGGGCTGGGCCATGATCTGTTCGTCCCGCAGCCTGCGCGCGCCCGCCCCGAACGACGGATCGCCCAGCAGCCGCTCCAGCGACGCGCGCGACTCCGCCCGATCCGAGACGTACAGGCCCGCGCCGACGCCCTCCAGATGCCTGCCCTTGTGCAGGGCGTACCAGGACTCCGCGATCAGCAGCTGCGGCACACCCGCCCCCAGGGCGGTGCCCCACGTTCCGCCGCCGCCGTGGTGGACGACCGCGGAGCAACTCGGCAGGAGCGCGAGCAGCGGTACGAAGTCCACCAGCCGGGTGTTGGCCGGCACCGGCTCCTCCCGGCCCGGCCGCTGCTTCAGGGTGGCGATCAGCTCGATGTCCAGGCCGTCGAACATCTCCAGGTCACCGATCGAGAACCCGTCCTGCCCCGCCTGGTCGCGCAGGCTCGTCCCGCCGGTCAGACACACCCTGGGCCGGGTGGGCGGCTCGCGCAGCCACGCCGGCACGACGGCGGGCCCGCCGTACGGCACGTACCGCATGGGGACCCGGCGCACGTCCAGCGGGAACGCGACGTCGGCCGGAACCGTGTCGATCGTCCACTGCCCCACGGCGACGTCCTCCCCGAACGCACCGCCGCCGAACCGCTCCAGCAGAGGTCCGAGCCATGGCTCCAGCGGGTCGGTACGCTGATCCTCGGGCGCCTGGCCACGCAGCCGCAGGAACGTCCGCCGCATCTGCTGCAGCAGATCCGGGCTGAACACCAGCCGCGCGTGGGCCGCGCCCACGGCACGCGCGGCGACCGGCCCGGCGAAGGTGTAGGGCTCCCAGACGACCAGGTCCGGCCGGAAGTGGCGGGCGAAGTCGACCAGTCCTGCCACGAAGGCGTCGTTGTTGACGCCCCGCATGTAGAAGTCGACGAACGTCCGGTACAGCAGCCCCTGCCCCTCCCATGTCTCGGGCGGCTCGACGCTGCCGTCCTGCGCCACTCCGCCCGAGGAGCCCGCCTGACCGCCGGCCTGCTCCAACTCCCGCAGGAACGTGTGGTCCTCACCGACCGGCACGGCCGTGAGCCCGGCCTGGGTGATGTCGTCGGTCAGCGCCGGCTGCGACGCCACGTACACCTCGTGCCCGGCGGTCCGCAGTGCCCAGGCGAGCGGGATCATGCTGTAGAAGTGGGTTCTCTCGGCGTGGGTGGCGAAGAGCACGCGCATAGAACGGAATCCTTCCGATCCGCGGACAAGGGGGACGACGGCCCGCCCCCGGCAAGGCTGCTCGGCCCTCGCCCCTGAGCCAACCCCTATCGCCCCCCGCCCCCGCTTCCAGGGGTACGGCTCTGTCTGCCGGGCGCCGACCGGTCGTCGGCGCCCGCCGGGGAAGACCCCAGGTGTGCCACCCGGTGCCTCGGTCAGGCGACCGGGCTGAACGTCCACAGCAGGTTGGTGCTCTGCTGCCACGTCCACTGTTTGGCCACGGCTCCTGAGACGGCCATTCCGCCGCCGTAGAGGAGGTTGCGTCCAGGGAAGTGGTGTACGGGTTCGGCCTGATCCGGGGGTTTGCTCCGGCATCGGGGTGGTGCCCGCATAGACGAACGGCCACCGGCTGATCTTCGAAGTGTCGAAGCCTCGAAGGAGATCAGCACGATGACCGCACCTGACAGTGTGCCCTTGCACGCCCTCGCCGAGGACAACCTCGCCGCGGCGAGTCCCGATCTGCTGCGCGCGATGGTCAAGACGTTCGCCGATGCGCTCATGTCCGCAGAGGCCGATGCCCTCTGCAATGCCGAATACGGGCAGGTCAGCGACGAACGCGTCAACCACCGCAACGGATACCGCCCACGCGAGTGGGACACCAGGGCCGGCACCGTCGAACTCGCCGTCCCCAAGCTGCGCCAGGGCAGTTACTTCCCGCACTGGCTCCTGGAACGCAGGCGGCGGGCCGAGCAGGCCCTCATCTCGGTCGTCGCCACTGCCTACCTGCTGGGCGTCTCCACCCGCAGGGTCGAGAAACTCGCCGAGTCTCTCGGTGTCACCCAGCTGTCGAAGTCCCAGGTCAGCGCGATGGCCAAGCACCTGGACGAGCAGGTCGCCGCGTTCCGCAACCGGCCTCTGGACGCTGACCCCTATACGTTCGTCTGGGTCGACGCACTGACCCAGAAGATCTGCGAGGGCGGCCGCATCATCAACGTCCACGCGCTGATCGCGTCGGCGTCAATGCGGACGGACACCGCGAGATCCTCGGCATCGACGTCGCCACGGCCGAGGACGGTGCGGGCTGGCTCGCCTTCCTGGGCCCGCTCGTCGCCCGCGGCCTGTCCGGCGTCCAACTGGTCGTCTCCGACGCCCACGCCGGCCTGGTGAACGCGATCGGCGCGGTCCTGCCGGGCGCATCATGGCAGCGATGTCGCACGCATTACGCCCGGAATCTGCTGAGCCAGGTCCCCAAGTCCGCCCAGCCATGGGTGGCCACCCTGCTGCGAACCGTCTTCGAACAGCCCGACACCGACGCCGTGAGGGCCCAGATGCGGCACGTCCTGGACGCCCTGGAAGCCAAGTTCCCCAAGGCAGCAGCCCACTTGGACGCCGCTCAGCACGACCTGCTGGCCTTCACCGCGTTCCCGCGCGAGATCTGGCGGCAGATCTGGTCGAACAACCCGCAGGAGCGACTGAACAAGGAGATCCGCCGCCGCACCGACGTGGTCGGCATCTTCCCCGACCGCACCGCCGTCATCCGGCTCGTCGGCGCGGTCCTGGCCGAGCAGAACGACGAGTGGACCGAGGCCCGCCGTTACATGGGCCGTGAACTCCTCGCCAAGGCCCGCCTCCACCCGATCGAGTCAGAAAACGACGAGACCACCCTGCCCACCGAACTCACCGCATAGCCTCAAAACGAGATCACCGAGTGGCCGTCGATACACCACTCCAGCGGACGTGACCCCCTCGACCTGCGGCGCCCCCAGGACTACTTCCACCGCACCTGGAGCACTGCCTTCCGCGCCCGAGACCTCGCAGCGCTGCAGGCCCCCGACGACACCACAGGACAGCCATGAGCACTTCCCGCACCGACGCGGCCGTCCAAGCCCGCCGCCACGCCACCCAAGAGATGCTCGAACGCCTCCAGACCGCCCTGGCTGCCACGGCACGCGACCATACGCCTATCACCGTCGCAGCCCTCGCCCGTACCGCCCGCGTCTCACGCACCTTCCTCTATCAAAACCAGCAGGCCAGAGCCCTTATCGAACAGGCCGCCCGCCCAAGCACATCCCATCCCGGCGCGTCCGCCAACGGCCGCAGTCGTACACAGCCAGCCTGGAGAGAACGAGCCCTTAACGCCGAAGAGGCACTCGCCCAGGCCCAGCGCGAGATCCGCACCCAGCGCACCCACATCGCAGAACTCCTTGGCAAGATCCGAGACCTCGAGCACGATCCCTGAAGGGTCACTTCAGCGGATCGTCACCGAGAACACCACCCTGAAGCAGCAAGTACGACAGCTCACCCAGGACAACCAGCAGGTGCAAGAGAGGCTGGCCAGTGCCCGCCAGAACAACCGCTTCCTCGACAGACGCACCGCAGACCTTGAAGCCCAACTCGCCCCGTATCTCACTGCCCCGCATCCGCCAGCCCCGTAGGCCACCTGCACAGAGGGCCCTGGTAGCAGGGCAGGGCAGGTTCCCCGCTTGCGGTAACCCCGGGAGCAATGAGCCAGTAGGCGGGCGGGAGGGGAGAACAGGCGCCCACTGCCCCCCAATGCCATCCGTACGCACTTGGTACGCAAAATGAACGCTCCACGATACGGTCGGTACACGGGGTCAAGCCGGGCGAGGCTTGCTATCCGCGCACAGCCCTCCGCTGCCCGCCCCTTATGTCCAGCGCATGCCGATGGCGGACAGTTGCTCCATCCGTTCCGGCGTCAGCGTCGCGGCCCTGCTCCGCTGATTCCCGACCCATGCCCCGAGGCGGAGTTCCCGCTCCTCCTGGTCCTTGCCGCTGTCGCCGTCTCCGTCGCCGATGACGATCCGCTCGACATGCTGCCTCGGCACGCCAAGGTGCCCCTCACGCTCGTAGAACTGCTTGGCGGCCGCGTAGTTCATCGCCCACTTGTCGGCCTGTGTACGACGCGGCTTCGGCTTCTCCTCCTCAGTGGCGGGGGTGATCCCGAGGACCTGCTCACACATCCACTGCTGCACGGTGGTGAGCTTGTCCCAGCCCAGACGCTGGGCACGCACCCACCGTCCGAGGTCCTCGGACTGCACCAGCACCTTGCCCGGCTCGGTGGGCAGTTCGCCGCCCTCCTCCAGGTGCAGCCGGACGAGGTGGAAGGCGCGCTGCCACTCCACCGGCCAGGCCGGGCACCACGACGGGTCGATCTCGTCCAACTGCTCACGCCGTTCCTCCGACAGCGCGCCGGACGACGACCCGACCGGGAGCCCTTTGGCACGCCGTTGCTCGATCTCGGCGGCCTTCCGCGCGGCGGCCCTGGCGTTCTTGAGGAAGATCCCTACCCGGTACCCCTGGTAGGTGGCGTCCAGCGGGGCCAGGAGGTGGCCTGCTTCGGCTGCCCATCCGCGCGCTGCGGCGAGGCCTTCTTCCCAGGCGACGTCGTAGTGCGACCAGACCATGCCGAGGCGCTCCAGCTGCGCGACGCGGTCCTCGTCCAGCGTCCCGCGGGTGTAGAAGCGTCTGGCGTCGGCGATCCATTGCCCCAGGGGGAAATCGGCGAGCGTGGCCGGCCACCCCTCAGCCTGAGCCTCCTCACCCGTCGGCACCCGGTACGTGAACGGCACCTTCAGGTTGCCCACCTCGCGGGCATAGACGACGGCGGCTTCGATGCCGCGCCGCCAGTGGGCGTGCTCGGGGTTGAGGACGCGCAGGTTGATGAAGGCGGCGAGCTGCGCGGGGTCACGCGGCGTGGAGAACTTCAGCAGCTCCCTGGCTGCCACCGACAGTCGGTCGCTTCGGTCACTCTCGGCTCCCTCGCCCTCCTGGTCTGCATTACGGCTCTGTACGCCTCGGACACGGCTTGGCGCCTGCGGCTGTGCCAGAGCCTCCACGGCACGGGTGTCGTGCGCCCTGAGCGCTTCCAAAAGCTTGGCCAGGCCGCCGTAGGCCCGGCTGGTGAGCATGTTGTCGCCCGTCTCTCCGGGCCCCAGCAGCACGGGCACCACGAGGCTGGCCGTCTTGCCTTCGCCGGGCTGCATCCGCAGCGCGCGGCCCACGGCCTGGACGAGGTCGGGCATGGAGCCGCGTACGTCGGCGAAGTACACAGAGTCACATTCCCGGGTGTCAACGCCCTCGCCCAGCACCCTCACAGAACTCAGGAAGCCCTTCTCGACGACCGTGCCGTCCATGGCGATCCCGTCGGCGAATTCCCTGAGAACCCGCCGCCGGTGGCTGGGTTTGTGGTCGCCGCAGAGCCAGTCGGCCCATACCGTGCGCGGGTACAGCTCCGGGTCCGCGTCGTGCAGCCGCTTGGTGATGTGGGGAAGACCGGCCGCGAAGGCTTCGGCTTCCTTGACCAGGTGGTGGAAGGAGAGCGTGCGGCAAAAGCCTTCCCCCGAGGCTGCCTTCACGAGCGCCGTCTGGAGCGCGGCGAGGCGGGCCCCGCGCACCTGGTCCGACCGGCCCTCGGCCCCGAGCAGCATGGCGGCTTGGAGCTGGGTATCGGTGATGTCCACGCACACCACCTGGTACGGCGCACAGATTCCCCTGTCGATCGCCTCGGACAGCGTCAACGTGTAACAGCGGCTGCCGAAGGGTGAGTCGGGGGAGTCTTCCATGCTCGCGACCAGTTCGCCCGGCGCGCCCCGCTGCTCCTGGTCTTCGTCGAGCTGCCACAGCCGGGGGGTGGCGGTCATGTAGAGGCGGCGGAGGGCGGGGATGCGGGTGTTGTCGTGGACGACCGCCCACGGCCGGCCGATCCTGCCCGAAACCCTGTGCGCCTCGTCCACGACGATCAGGGACCACCCCGGAAGGCCGGCGGCGTGGGCCCGTTCCAGGGTGCCCAGTCCGAGGGAGGCGTACGTGGCGAACACGGTGACGCGGTCGAACGGCCGCACCCAGTCGACCAGCTCGTCCACGTCCGTGGTGTTGGGGAAGGACACCTCGCTCCCGCGCAGGGAGGAGACCCCGATCATCGGCCCGGTGCGGCCTCCCTCGCGCCACGCGGCTTCGGTCTGGGCAAGCAGGTCGAGGGAGGGCACGAGCACCAGCACTCGGCCCGCTCGGAGTTCCTCCGCGCTCCGTGTGGC
Organism: Streptomyces caniscabiei; assembly: GCF_014930365.1. Lineage (GTDB taxonomy): Bacteria > Actinomycetota > Actinomycetes > Streptomycetales > Streptomycetaceae > Streptomyces > Streptomyces caniscabiei. The sequence continues at coordinate 84,041 of NZ_JABXWI010000033.1, forward strand.
GACAAGAGTCTTGCCGGTTCCGGTCGCCATGATCACCTGAGTCCGGAGCCCACGCTCAGACACAATGGATCTTGCAGGAAGTTCCAGTGCTCTGACAATCGCGTCGACGGCTTCTCTTTGGTGGGGACGGAGGGTTTTCCTCTCCACCGGACTTCCTTTCTCCTGGATTATTTTCGCCCCCGTCGCGAGCGCGCAGCGCGCTGCGCCGAGACGGCTTCAGTCAGGTGGGTGCGCAGCTGTTCGAGGAAGCTTCTGAGATCCGGGGCATCGCAGTGGTAGCCGCCGGGGTTGAGGTGGTAGCTGCCGCCGGTGAGGGCGCCGAGTGTGAGGCGGTAGACGCAGCCGCTGGTACGGCTGATCGAGTACATGCCTCCTCCGCCGTCCGTGCCGAAGACTGTCACCGTGTCATGAACCGCGCCAGTGAGCCGGTTGGGGTAGTTGCCGGCTTCCCTCTGAGTTGCTCTCCAGGCGGGTAACCCCGCGCGGCCTCGAAGCCAGCGGAGAATTCCTTCGCGAGTCGAGCTATTTCCTCGCCCCACTGACGCACATATGCAGTGTCATCCACGACCGATGGCTACCTATCCATGGGGGCCAGTAATTCCAGAGTCTAGCAGTACCTCATTTTGATGCACCGACCGTAATCAAGTTCATCCAGGGATACATCCCCGCACCGTCCCGCCGACGAGGCACAGGCTCTGACTCCCTCGTCACCGCAGACCTGCGCTGCACCTCGGACCTCCCGGACAGTCCGACCCCCAGTGGGCCGGAGGCGCTGCCATGGGGTCTACCGACGCAGTGACCGGGCATACGGGCGTCACCCCCTATGAGAGGAGCTCGTTTCATGCTCGGCATAGTCGCGGCGGTGCTGTTCTTCTTGTCGTTTCTGATCAACGCGGCAGAACTCAGCACCAACGACGTGTTCTCTTCAGTGAACGTGATGCTGCTTGGACTGATGGCCCTGGCCCTGCACGTGGCCGGAATCGGCACCGGCTGGGCACGCAGAGGCTGACCCCACGAAGAAGGGGTGGTGACGAACTGTCACCACCCCTGCCGAGCACCCACCCCTGTTGCCAGCCAGGCCCGCGCTAGCGGGCCCACGGTCCTGGAGGCGCAGCCGGAAGGACCGCCAGGCGGGGGAGCGCAGCGGACCCGCCGGCCAGGCCGGAGCGAAGCGAAGGCCTGGATAGCGGGACAGAGTCCCGCCGGTCCAGGAGCGCAGCGAACGGACCGGCAATCCCGGTGCTACGCACCGGGATTGCGCGGGGTGCGCAGCACCCCGCCAACGCTCCCGCGGAGCGGGAGCGCAACCACCGCGCGCAGCGCGGTGGTTCGCTTGCTCCGCGCGGAGCGCGGAGGGACCC
>NZ_JABXWI010000034.1 GCF_014930365.1 Streptomyces caniscabiei
GCCGGACAGCACAACCGGAAGACAGCCCAGCAGGGCGTCAGTCAGACCCCGAGCCACGACCACCGGAACCTGAGTATCAGCATCAATGTCAGACCCCCTGTCACACTCGCACCCATGACCGACCGGTGGGTGCTCGCGACGGCCGAGGACGGGGGTGTGGAGGTCGCCCCGCTCGGGGGCGACGGGCTGCTCGCGGGGCCGGTGACGCGGGAGCCCGATCTCGCGGAGGCGGTGCGGCGGCGGGAGCCGCAGGTCGGGCGGTGGGTGTGGCGGGCCACCGGGGAGGTGTATCCGCGGCTGCTCGCGACGGGGGTGCGAGTGGAGCGGTGCTACGACATCGAGGACGCCGAGGCCCTGCTGCTCGGGCACGAGGGCCGGCTCGGTGAGCCCCGTTCCGCTGCCGCCGCCCTCGCCCGGCTCCGCCACGCACCCGTGCCGCCGGACCCGCCCGCACGCTCGGCGGACCCCGGCGCCCAGCCGTCCCTGTTCGAGCCCCGCCCCGTCCACGTCCCCCTCACCGACCTCGTCGAGGTGTACGCGGACCAGCAGCGACGGCACGACGCCACCGCCCACCCCGACCGGATGCGGCTGCTGACCGCCGCCGAATCGGCCGGGATGCTCGTCGCCGCCGAGATGAACCGGGCGGGCATGCCGTGGCGGGCCGACGTCCATCGCGACGTACTGCACGAAATGCTCGGCGAGCGGTACGCGGGCGGCGGCGAGCCGCGGCGCCTCGCCGAACTCGCCGACGAGGTGTCGCACGCCTTCGGGCGGCGGGTGCGGCCCGATCTGCCGGCTGACGTCGTCAAGGCCTTCGCCCAGGCCGGCGTCCGGATCCGGTCCACCCGGCGCTGGGAGATCGAGAGCCTCGACCATCCGGCCGTGAAGCCCCTCCTGGAGTACAAACGGCTGTACCGCATCTGGGTCGCCCACGGGTGGTCCTGGCTCCAGGACTGGGTCCGGGACGGCCGCTTCCGGCCCGAGTTCCTCGCCCACGGCACGGTCACCGGGCGGTGGGTCACCAACGGCGGGGGCGCCCTGCAGATCCCCAAGGTGATCCGCCGCGCCTGCGTCGCCGACCCGGGCTGGCGGCTCGTCGTCGCCGACGCCGACCAGATGGAACCCCGGGTGCTCGCCGCCATCTCCCGTGACCCCGGGCTCATGGAGGTCGCGGGCCGCCCCACCGATCTCTACCAGGCCGTATCCGACCGCGCCTTCTCCGGAAACCGCGACCACGCCAAACTCGCCGTGCTCGGCGCGGTGTACGGGCAGACCTCCGGGGACGGGCTCAAGAATCTCGCCGCGCTGCGCCGCCGGTTCCCGCGCGCCGTGAGTTACGTCGACGACGCGGCCCGCGCGGGCGAGGAGGGCCGGCTCGTACGGACCTGGCTCGGGCGTACGTGCCCGCCGGCGGCCGGCGCCTCCGACGCGGCCGGTGAGGAGGCGGGCCTCCCCCAGGACGACGGCGACCCGGACACCCGGGAGCGCGGCCAGGGCGACGAGTGGGTCCCCGGGTACGCCTCCACCAACTCCCGCGCCCGGGGCCGCTTCGCGCGCAACTTCGTCGTCCAGGGCAGCGCCGCCGACTGGACCCTGCTCCTCCTCGCGGCCCTCCGCCGCGCCCTCGACGGGATGGCGGCCGAGCTGGTCTTCTTCCAGCACGACGAGGTGATAGTGCACTGTCCGGAGCGGGAGGCGGAGGCCGTGGTGGCGGCGATCCGGGAGGCGTCGGAGCTGTCGGGGCGGCTGGCGTTCGGGGAGACGCCGGTGCGGTTCCCGTTCACGACGGCGGTGGTCGAGTGTTATGCGGACGCGAAGTGAGGGGGCGCCTTCCGGGGAACGGGGCCCTCCTGGGTGGGAGGGGGCGCCTTCCGGGGTGGGGGGTCTGTCGGCCTGCGGCTGCGAAATCGTCGTGGCTGGTCGCGCCCACGCGGCGGTAGCCGCAGATTCCATGCCGCCCCGCGCCCCTAGGAGGCGGCAGCGCCGCCTCCTAGGGGCGCGTAGCTGACGGCGCGCGGTTCTTCAGTAGTTCTCTCAGGTCTGTCGCCACCGTCGAGTCCGTGTCGTTCAGGATCTCCTGGGCCCGCTCCCACTCGTGGTAGGCCTCCTCCTCGTGGCCGTCGGCCCGCAGCAGCAGCCCCCGCTGGTGCCGGGCCAGACCGACTGCGTACTGATCGGCGCGGCGTTCGGCGAGGTCGAGGAGGACAGCGCACTCCTGGGCCGCGCGGTCCGGGCGGCCCAGCTCACGCAGGGCCCGTACCAGGCCGAGCCGGGACTTGGACTCGCCCTGCCAGTCCTCGTCGTCGCCGAGGATGCGCAGGCTTTGCTCGAAGTGGCGTACGGCGGCGTCCGGTTCGCCGAGGCGGAGGTGGGCGTAGCCGATGTTGCAGTGCGCGGTGTGCCGTACGACGAGGCTGTCGGCGATCTCGCCCAGCGCCAGGCTCCGCTCGTGATGGGCGATGGCGGCGCGCGCGTCGGTGTGTTTGTAGAGGTTGCCGAGGTGGCTGAAGGTCACCGCCTCGCCGTAGGGGTCGCCGAGCCTGCGGGAGAGTTCCAGGCTCTGCCGGAGCGTCTCCTCACTCTCCTCGTACCGGCCGAGGCTCTCCAGGACGAGCCCCCGGTTGTTCAGACAGCGCCGTACGCACGAGACCACGCCGAGGCGGCGCCACAGCTTCAGGCCCTCGTCGTTGAGCGCGAGCGCCTCCGAGGCCCGGCCGGACATGAAGTGCAGCCCCGCGCGGTCGGTGAGGGCGAACGCCTCGGCCTCGTCGTCCCCGAGGGACCTCGCCAGGTTCAGCGCGTGCCGTCCGAGGACGTCCAACTCGGCGAGCCGGCCGCCTCGGTGCAGATAGGGGAAGAGGTGGCGGACCAGGGTGGGGACGAGTGCCGCCGCCGCGCCGGTGCCCGTCGTGCCGGTGTCCGTCGTGCCACCGACCGCGCCGTGGTCGCGGGCGCAGCGTTCCACCAGGGCGACGATGGTGGGGAGTTCGCGGTCGCCCCAGGCGAAGGCCTCCTCGGCGGAGGCGAAGGGCGGTTCCGTGGGCGGGGGTTCCCCCGGCCGTTCCGTGGCCGGGAGTTCCTCCGGGGGTCGCGCTGTCCCGGCCGTGTTCGGCGCCCCGGACGACGCCGACCCCGTGCGGAGGCGTTCTTCGCGCTCGTACCCCGGGGGGAGCATCACCAGCAGGCTCTGCCGGGCGCGTCCGGTGTACCAGCGCAGGGCCTGGTCCACGGCGGCGGCGGTCTCGGCGGCGGTGGTCGAGCCGGCGAGTTCGCGGGCGAAGTGGCGTACGAGGTCGTGCGGGACGTACCGGCCGTACGTCCTCTCCTCCAGGAGGGCCACGTCGACGAGGCGGTCGAGGGCGGCCTCGGCGCGGAACTCGTCGGTGCCGGTGAGGCGGGCGAGGAGCGGTGCGCCGTAGGCCGGCAGGTCGAGGGCGCCGATGCGGCGGAGGGCGTGGGCGGCGTCGCGGTCGGCCTCGCGGTCGGACGCGCGCAGGGCCTCGTGGGCGACGGCGAGGGAGCGGCGGACGCTCAGGTCGTCGTATTCGAGGTGCCGCAACCTGCCTTCCGTGGCCGCCAGTTGACCGGCCAGCGCGTCCGGGGTGAGGGCGCGCCGGGCGGCGAGGCGGGCGGCGACGACGCGGAGGGCGAGCGGGAGGCGGCCGGTGAGTTCGACGAGGGGGTGCGCGGCGTCCAGGCCCGCCGCGCGGCCCGAGGCGGCCCGCAGCAGGGCCGCGCTCTCGTCGTCCGACAGCGGGGCGAGCGGGATGCGGTGGGCGCCGTCCAGCGCGGTGAGCGGTGAACGGCTCGTCACGATGACCGCGCAGCCGGGGCCCGCCGGGAGCAGGGGGCGCACCTGGGCGGCGGTCGCGGCGTCGTCCAGGACGATCAGGGTCCGGGTGGGGGCGAGGGTCGAGCGGAGCAACGCGGCGGCCGCGTCCGGGTGTTCGGGGATACGGCGGGGCGCGGTGCCGAGGTCCCGCAGGAGCGCGGCGAGGGCCTGGGCGGGGGTGAGGGGGGTCATGCCCGGGGTGGCGCCGTGGAGGTTGATGTACAGCTGGCCGTCGGGGAAGTGTTCGGCGAGTTCGTGGGCGAGGTGGAGGGCGAGGGCGCTCTTGCCCACGCCGGCCATGCCGCTGATGACTGCCGTCGGCGAAGCGGGGCGCCTACTGACTCGGGGGGAACCGTGGGCCGGCGGGTGCGGATTCGTCGTGGGCTGTCGCGCAGTTCCCCGCGCCCCCAGGGGGGTAGGGGCGCGGGTCGCTTCATACGGACCCGTATCCAGAGTCCTCCGCAGCTCCGCCAACGCCTCCCGCCTGCCGGTGAAATGCGCCGGTGGCGGCGGGAGTTGGGCCGGGCGGGGTGGCGGGTCGGTGGAGGTGGCCTCCGGTGCGGGTCCCTGTGCGGGTGCGGCGGGCTCCCGCAGGATCTCCACGTGGGCCTCGCGTACGGCAGGGCCCGGCTCCACGCCGAGTTCGTCGAGGAGACGGGCGCGGAGGTCGCGGTGGACGGCGAGGGCCTCGGCCTGGCGGCCCGTGCGGTGCAGGACGAGCATGAGGAGCCGGTGGAAGGCCTCGCGCAACGGGTGTTCGGCGACGAGGGCGGTGAGTTCGGGTGCGAGCGCGCCGAGCGCGTGCGCCCCGGCGGGTTCGGCCTCCAACCCGCTGTGTTCCGACCCATCGTGTGCCGTCCCGTCGAGTTCCGACCCGCCGTGTGCCGTCCCGCCGAGTGCCGACCCGGCGGGCGCCGACCTGCCGGCCGCGAGGCCGAGGTGGAGGTGGAGTTCGGCGTCGTACCGTCGCTCCAGGAGCAACAGCCGTGCCTCCTCCAGGCGTTGGACGAAGGCCTGAGCGCGGAACTCCTCGACCGGCAGACCGCCGAGCGGTGTCCCCCGCCAGAGGGCGAGCGCGGCGGTGGCCTCGCGCACGGTCCGGGCCCAGTCACGCTCGGCGTGGGCGGTACGGGCGGCGCGGGCGTGGGTCTCGAAGACGCGGACGTCCAGCTCGCCCTCGTCGACCCGCAGCAGATAGCCGGGCGGGATCGCGCGCAGCCGCTCGGGGTCGTCCAACAGCCTGCGCAGCCGGGTCACATGGTTGTGCAGGGAGGCCTGCGCGGAGGGCGGTGGCGCCGCGTCCCACAGCACGTCCTTCAGGGTGTCGACGGAGACGACCCGCCCGGGTTCGAGCAGCAGCGCGACGAACAGGGCGCGCGTCTTGCCGCTGCCGACGGACCGTACGCCGCCACCGGAACCCTCCGCGCTCCCGCTGGCTTCGGTGTCATCCGCGTCCCCGGTCCCGTACAGAACCGGCGGACCGAGCAGTCCGAACCGCAGCCCGTCCGGCATAGAACCCGTCCGTTGCCTTTCCGCACCGTCGTTCCGGGCCCGCCCCGCGGCGACCTGCCGCCGCCTCCCGTACGGCTCCCCGTGGAACCGTTGGGCTCATGTTAGCGATCCGTTGGCGGGACCTGATGTGATCACTTCATCGGATCCGGCGACGACGGCGCACGCGTGAGACGCGTAGCTCGGGGGAGTGCCGCCGCCGCCGCCGGATCCGGGAACCGCACAAAGCGCTGTGCCCCGGTCGACGGGGGTGAACGACCGGGGCACTCGTGTGCGCGGGAGCGGGAACGAGACCGGCGGGCACGCCGGTTCGGCAGGTTCGGTGGGCAGGCCGGTTCCCCAGGATCAATGAACGGGCCGGTTCTACAGGATTGGCGGGCGCGCCAGTTCGGCAGGATCGGTGGGCAGGCCGGTTCTACAGGATCGGCGGGCGGCCCAGCCTTGTCAGGTGCCAGACCGTTCGCCAGCGCATGGGCCGGCGTGCGCCGCCCGACTCGCGCCAGCCCTCCACGAAGCCGCCGAACCATGCCTTCAGCCCGGCCGCCGAGCGCATCCGCAGCAGGGTGATGAGGACCCACACCCCCAGGTGGACCGGGATGAGCGGCAGCGGGAGGCGGCGGCGGGCTAGCCAGACGCGGTTGCGGGCGTTGACGCGGTAGTAGATGGCGTGCCGGGCCGGAGAGGTCTTCGGGTGCTGGAGGAGCAACTCGGGGGCGTACAGCACGGTCCAGCCGGCGTCGAGCGCCCGCCACGCCAGGTCCGTCTCCTCGTGCGCGAAGAAGAACTCGGCGGCCCAGTCGCCCGTCTCGCCGAGCATGGCCATGGAGAGGGCGTGCCCGCCGCCGAGGAACCCGGTGACCGGGCCGCCCCGCATCGGGTCCTTCGCGCCGACCCTCGGCACGTGCCGCCGCTGGGTCTCGCCCTGCTCGTCGGCGATCCTGAACCCGACGATGCCGAGGCGCGGGTCGGCGGCGTACAGGTCCCGTACGCGGCGCAGCACATCGGCGTCGACGAGCAGCCCGTCGTCGTCCAGTTCCACGACGACGTCGACGTCACCGAAGGCGCGGAGCCGCTCCAGGGCGACGTTCCGGCCGCCGGGGCAGCCTAGGTTCTCGTCCACCTCGATGAGGGTGACCTCGCCGGGCAGGCCCAGCCGTTCGGCGAACTCGGGGAGGGGGCAGCCGTTCCCCACGATCACGATCCGTTCGGGCGCGACGTCCTGCTTGGCCACGGAGGCGAGCAGCGCGTCCACCTCCACGGGCCGATTGCCCATCGTCACCACGGCGACAGCGACCCGAGGCCCGGCCTCCACCACGACACCAACCCCATTCCGTCCACGGACCGCCGACGACGACCGGCGGGGCGACGACGACCGGCGCGACCGGCCCGGCCGCCGACGGCCGCCCCGGCGCGACCCGACGACGACCGTCGACCCGCTGCCCAGCCTCCACCGACTGTTTACGGCCGGGATGCTAGTCGTTCACGACGGAGACTTCGCATCGACTCCTCGGCTTCGCCGCTCAGGCCCTCCGCCGACCCCGCGCGTCGGCCCCGCCGCCACACCGACTCGGGCACCGCGCCGCACACTTGATTACGGATCAGACCACACTTCCGCTCCGGTCGGTTTCGGCCGTTTCCGCCCTGCGGGGCGGACCGCCTGGATCTACGCTTCCGGCATGGTGGAGCGGAGATGGCGGAGAGAGCTGCGCGGGTCGCGGGTGGGGCACGTGCCGGTCATGACGCCGGAGGAGGCGGTCCGGTGGAACGCCGTCAAGCGGTACGTCCAGCCGCGCGCCGACCGGCGGAGCATCGGCCGGTACGGGGAACTGCTCAGCGGCCGGTTCCTGCGGTTCGAAGGGGCCACCCGGAGGCGGTTCCTGCACCCTCTGCTCGCCGACGCCTCGTCGATCACGGACGCCGATCTGGAGGCCCTGCTCTTCGAGGGCTGGCGGCCCCGCCTCACCGCGGCGTGGCTGATCGGCATAGCCCGGCGGACCTCCTACCGGACCCGCCTCGGTGAACTGCTGCTGGCCAGCGAGACGGTGTACGCGGGCCTGGGCTACTGCTTCGCCCTGGCCCGTTTCTCCACCCCCGAGGACGCGGAGATCCTCGCCGCCTACCTGGACCGCTACCTGCCCCGCACCGACCTCCGTTACGACCAGCCCGTGGCCATGGGCGCGCTCCTGTACGTCGACAGCCGTCTGGGCACGGCCCACGCGGCGCCCTACACCGCGCCCGGCGGCCTCTATCAGCGCTGGGTGGACGCCGTCGTCCACGAGTCGGACCGCCCCGAGTACGCCCCCGACCGGGAGCTCACGGGCATGATCCGCGTCTGCGACTTCGCCGACGGCTGGACCAGGCCCGGCTGACGCGGCTCTGGTGGCGGCGTTGTCCACCCGCTAGGGTCCGCCCCATGATCCCTGGGGGAGCGCCGGCTGCCGACGCGACGATCGTGCGGTACGGCCTGCGGCGTTTCCTCTGGAGGCTGTTGTTCGTTCCGGTGACCCTCGTCGCCGGCGGGGTCGGCGTGGCCGAGGCGGTGTACGGCCGCGGCGACGGCCTCTTCGCCGTGTGGGGTCCCGTGTTGTTCATCGTGATGGCGCTGCTGTTCGCCGTTCCGGTCGTCTCCGCCTGGCGGACCCGCCGATGGGTGATGGCCTTCGACGCGACGGGTTTCTGGTGGCTCCGGGGCAAGGAGATCGCGTTGATCCGCTGGGACTCGCTCGCCGGAGTGGGTATCCACTGGGCGCACCCGGTCTTCACCGTCGAACTGTGTCCCCGGGACGCGATCGACCGCGACGACCCGCTGTTGGGGCAGTTCGTCCGGGACACGGAACCGCTTCGGCCCGGACTGCCCCGCCTGCGCTACAGCATTCGCCTCCCCCATGCCTACAAGCCCTACGAGCAGGCCCTGCGCCGGTGGGCGCCCGAGCTGTGGTTCGCCGTGGTGGCGCAGCCGTCGGCGTACGCGGGGCGGCCCGGCCGGGCGGGGCGCCGGGGGCGCGCGGCGGGGCGTGGAGAGGGCTGACCGCCGGCGTCCCGCGCGCGCTCCCGTCGTGACGAGGAGCGGCGACTCCCGGGCCTGGAGCGGGAGTCGATGCTCCAGACCCGGTGCGGTCGGAGGTGTCAGGCCCGCAGCGGGTTCGAGCGGACCGCGGCCATCAGGTACCAGGCCGTGGCGCCCGTGTGCCGGTACGGGTAGTAGCCGAAGCCGAAGCCCGTGTCGAGGGGGCTGCTGGCCGAGACGACGCCGGAGCGGTCGGGCAGGGCGCGGCCGCCGACGGTCTGGGCGGTGCCGAGGAGGTCCTGGGCGCGTTCGAGGGAGGCGAGCAGGCGCCGGGCGCGCTTCTCGTCGCCGCGCGCGCCCCGGTCGCGCAGGGCGAGCGCGAGGTGGGCGGTGCCCTCGAACCAGACCCCGTTGCGGTTGGGCTTGGGCTGGAACTCGGCGATGGGCGCGTCCTCGTTCGCGAGGAGACTGGCCGAGCTGAAGGTCACGCCCTCGTACGACTGTCCGACGGGGACCGTGCTGTTGCGGCGCTCGGCGTGGTCCTGGACGGCGAGTTCCCGGGCCGCCCAGTCGAGGGAGCGCGCGTACCGGTCGGAGTCGAGGGCGAGGTGGGTCCAGGTCTGGGTGTCCTCGGGGATCGGGGACCTGTTGACGGTGACGCCGTCGTTCGTGCCGGTGTAGAAGAAGCCGCCGGGCGCGCCCCGGCCCGGCTGCCACATGCCCTTCACGAAGGCCTCGGCGCGTGCCCTCCGCTGCCACCACACCCGGTCACCGGTGAGCCGGGCGAGCCGTCCGAACAGGCAGACCAGGTCGGTGTTGTGCTCGGTCGAGGTGAACGGCAGCTTCTCGTTCGCCCCGTTCACGCCGAACTTGTAGCCGCCGAGGGGCTCGTCGGTACGGCCCGTCCGCTCGATCCACTCCCCGATCCGCACGGCGGCGGCCAGGAACCGCCGGGCTCCGGTCCGCCGGGCCAGCGCGCTCAGCGCGATCCCCGCCCAGGCCATGTCCCCCACGGCCGTCCCCGTGAAGCCGAACTGGGTACCGACGTTGGCCGTGCCGTCCGCCCGGACGAACCCGTCCGGCTGCGGTACGCCGTCGTAGTAGACGTACGGCCCGACGTTGTACGCCTGGCGCAGTCGGCCGTCGTCGTACGCCGGGTCGTGCTCCTGGGCGTAGATCAGCGCGTCCCCGAGCGCCACCGCTCTGGCCCGGCCGTCCTCGGTGCGCACGGCGAGGTGGGCGAGGACCGCGAGGGCGTTGTCGTAGGTGAACGCCGTGCTGAACAGGCCCGCCTGGTCGGTGTAGCTCTGGGTCAGCCGGAGGTCGCCGTGGTCGGGGTAGGCGTCCATGGCGGCGGCGAGGAAGGCGTGGCCGCGCCGCGCGGCGGAGGCGCCGGACGCCGCGGGTGCTGCGTGGGCCGTGCCCGTGCCCGGGCCGACGACGGTGAGGGCCGCCGCCGCGCCGAGTCCGGTGCCGAGGAGCCTGCGGCGGCTGAACGGGTGGGCTCGGCCGCCTTCGCCGATGCCGGTGCTGCCGGTCATGGGTCTCCTTTGGAGGTATGAGGTTCGGTGCGGGGTGAGGTGCGGTGCGGGGGAGGCAGGCTGCGTACCGCGCTCCGAGAGCGCTCTCAAGCGGATGGGGGCTCATTCTGCTGGTGTGCGCGACTAGGGTCAACGCCCGTGCGGGGCACGCGATTTCCCGTCCGCCCGGCCGCGGAAGCACCGGCGTCCCGCGGGATCCGGGCCCGGTACGCGGACTCCGCCACGCGCACCCCGACCCCCGGATCCCGGGAACCGTGAGGTCGGTCCTCCACGACACCGACCTCACGGTCGTTCAGCGGCTTCGCCGGACGGACGGCAGCTCCGGGCGCCGACACCACTGTTTCGATCCACCACTGTTTCGATCCACCACTGTTTCGATCCACCACTGTTCGATCCGGTCGAACAGGGCGGGGGCAGGCGAGGGACAGGGGAGAGCCGGGCAGGGTTTGGAAGTGCTGGCGTTGGAGTGCGTTCAAGAGCGTTCGGGTGCGCGGGGGTGAGTGTGGATGGCCTGTGCCGTGCCGTGCTCCTGGCTTGTGATGCCGGTTTTCGGTGGGGAACTGATGTTCCCTCATCGAATGCGTGACCTTCATGGGCGGTGCTCGTTTCTCAGGGCGACGGGGGTTCTTCGAGTCGGGCCGGGCGGGGGTGGTGGGGTGGGTGAGCTGCGGAGCATCGCGGCGCCGTTCGTCGCGTCCGGCCCGTCCGGTGTGGCCGTCCGGACCCGCCTCAAGCAGCTGACGCCGGGCGATGAGAAGGTGCTGCGGCTGGTGGGCGGGCATCTGGGCTCGCTGGCTTCGAGGGACCTCACGGCGCGCTGCCGGGACGGCCTGGCGCACTCCGGGAAGGCGTGGACGGTCCGCAAGCTGGAGCTCACACCCGCCTCGTCGTCACGCTGGGCGGGCAGTATCACCAAGGCCACGCATGACCAGGGGGCGCTGGCCCGCCGCTGCCAGCTGGCGCACATCCACACCCTGGAAGCGGGGATCCGCACCATCCAGGCTCGGCTGGCACTGCCGGTCGGGCAGAGGGGGACGAAGAAGGCGCCCGGGGGTTACCGGTCGCGGCGGGAGTGGCACGCGAAGGCGCGGCGGCTGCGGGTGCTTCAGGACCGGCTGGCCGCCGCGCGAGCCGACCGTGAGGCCGGGATCGTACACGTCGTACGAGGCGGTAAACGCCTGGCCCGCACCCGCCACCACCTGGAGGCGGCCGGGCTGACGGAGTCCGCGTGGCGTGAGCGGTGGGAGGCGGAGCGCTGGTTCTGCCAGGCGGACGGTGAGTCCGGCAAGCGCTACGGCAACGAGACCATCCGCGTCAGCCCCGACGGCGAGGCCAGCATCAAGCTCCCCGCGCCGCTCGCACATCTGGCGAACGCCCCGCACGGACGGTACGTCCTCACCGGCCAGGTCGCCTTCGCACACCGGGGCAGTGACTGGGCGGACCGCGTCGCGGCGAACCGGGCGATCGCCTACCGCATCCACCTGGATACGGGCCGGGGCCGCTGGTATCTGACCGCGTCCTGGCAGATCCCGCCCACCCCGGCCGTCCCGATCGAGGCAGCGCTCGCCCACGGCGTGATCGGCGTCGACATCAACGCCGATCACCTGGCCGCCTGGCGCCTCGATGCTCACGGCAACCCGACCGGCAGCCCGCGCCGCTTCTCCTACGACCTGACCGGCCCCACGGGACACCGTGACGCCCAGATCCGCCACGCCCTCACCCGCCTCCTGCACTGGGCCCGCGCCTGCGGTGTGAAGGCGATCGCGGTGGAAGACCTGGACTTCGCTACCGAGAAGTCCCGCGAGAAACACGGCGGCAGGAAACGCTTCCGGCAGCTGATCTCCGGCATGCCCACCAGCAGACTCCGCGCCCGGCTGGCCTCGATGGCCGACGCCACGGGGATCACCATCATCGCCGTCGACCCCGCCTACACCAGCCGATGGGGCGCTCAGCACTGGCAGCAGCCCCTCACTAGCACCGCCTGTAAGACCACTCGCCACGAGGCTGCTGCCGTGGCGATCGGAAGACGCGCCCAGGGACACCCGGTCCGGCGACGGACGGCACCGCCCCCACAGCACCGGAGTGATGCGGTGGGGCATCGGACCGTTCAGGCCGGACCAGGCGTTCCTGGGTGTGAGGGAACCCGCCCCCGCATTCCCGGACCACGGACACGATCCGTGCCGCCCGGACCCGGAGCGAACGCGGGCAACCAGAACGCCCAACACCGTCCGGGGCGTTCGGCCGAGCGCGAGACCTGGCAACAGGACTCACTCCCGCTCAGTCTTCAAAAACGGTAAGAGCGCGTACAACATTGGGTGCGCACCCTCGCCCTGCCCTGGAACAAGTCCGTCCTTCCGCAATCGCGCGCCGTCGCCGCCTACTCCGTACGGAGCGCCCTGGCCGTCCCCGTTCCCGCCGCCCACCCCGCCGGCAGCAGCGCGCCCGCCACCGCGATGACCAGCCCGCCCAGCGCGAGGCAGGCGAGGACGGGTCCGTCGTACACGGCGACGACGGTGTCCGGCAGGGTCATGCCGACGGCGTCGCCCATGAACGGAGTGACGAACCCGTGCAGGACGATCCCGGCGGGGACCGCGACCAGCCCCGCGAGCAGGCCGACCCCGGCGACGGAGACGACGACCATGGCCACGGTCTGGCGGGGTGTCATCCCGAGCGCCTTCAGGACTCCGAGGTCGCGGACCCGTTCGCGGGTGTCGAGGACGACGGTGTGGAGGACTCCGAGCCCGGCGACCACGACGAGCATGAGCGTGAGCGTCCCGATCAGCGCGTCCATGGCCACGATCACACTGGAGGAGTTGCCGCCGTCGGCGTGGGCGAACGCGGCGAGACCGGCGCCGTCGAGCGCGCGGTTGAGCGCGTCCAGGTACTGCGTCTGATCGGTGCCCGACGCGGTCCGCACATGGAACCGGCCGGGCGACGCCTCCTCCCCGAGCCCGAGTTCGGCGAGGGTGGCGGTCGAGGTGAGGAGGGTCATGCCCCCGTCCTGGGTGAAGAAGGCCTCGCCGACGATCCGTACGGTGGTCCGTCGGCTCTTCTCGCCGAGCGTCACCGTGTCCCCGACCCCGATCCCGGCGGCCCTCAGGAAGCGCCCGGTCACCACTGCCTGGCCGGGCCCGTCGAGCCAGTGCCCCGAGACCATGTCGGGCGCGCCCCACGCCGAGTCGCCCTCGTAGGCGACCACGGTCGTCGCCCCGGTGACCCCGGAGACGGCCACCTGGGCCTGGGCGGTGCCGTAGAAGCGCCGGGTGCCCTCCTGGGCGCGGAGCACGGTGGCGACCGCCGCCGGATCGGCTTTCTCCCGCTCGCCGCCCGGGCCGCCCGGGCCTTCCGCCGGCACGACCTGGGCGCCGGGCGGCCCCTGACCGCCGCCCGCCTCCACCACGACCGAGCCGGCCGAGTCGAGCATGCGGCCCTCCTGGACCTTGCCCAGCGTCAGCGCGAGGCCGATCGCGAAGGTGACGGACAGGGCGCCGAAGACGACCGCCGCGGCCACCGTCGCCGACCGGGCCGGCCGGGCGAAGGGCTGCGCCAGGCCGAGCCGGACCGCCGGCGGCAGCAGCGACAGCGGTCGGGCTCCGGACAGCCGTGGCACCCGTCTGCGCTCGGATCCAGCGCGTCCGGCGCGGGCCGCGCGGGCCGCGCGCCTGCGCTCGGGCCCAGCGCGTCCAGCCCCTCTGGCCCCTCCGGCCCCTCCCCCGACCGCGATCGCCTCCACCGTCCGCAGGCGTCCGGCGCGCAGTGCGGGGACCACGGCGGCGACCGCGACCAGCAGGAGCGCGGCGCCGGGCACCGCGACGTCCACCCAGACCGGGAGCCCGCCGGCCGGTGCGCCGAACGCCTCCCCCACCTCGTTCAGCACCGGCAGGGCCAGCGCGTTGCCGAGCACCACCCCGAGGACACAGCCGAGCGCCGCCGGGACCAGGGCCTGTGCCACGTACGCCCGTACGACCTGCGCGGGCGTGAACCCGAGCGCCTTGAGCACACCGATCCGCCGGGTGGCCGCCCCCACGGCCCCACCGACCACGATCCCGATCACCAGCACCGACAGACACAGCCCGAGCACCCCGAACGCCGCCAGGAACGGCACGAACGCCATCGCGTTCGCCGTCTCGTCCTGCCGCACGGTCAGATACGACCGCGCCCCGCTCATCGCCCCCTCCGGTACGTCCGCGACGATCGCGGCGCGCGCGGCGGCCAGGTCGGCCTCGGTCGCGGCCTGTCGGAACCGGTAGAGCATCTCGTACGCGGCCGAACCACCCTCGGGGCCCGTTGAGTTCCCGCTCTCGGCCCCGCCCCCGACACGCGGCGGGTTGCCGCTCTCGACCGCGCCGCCGACGCCTTCGACGGCTCCGACGGCTCCGGCGCCTCCCGTGTCGTGTGGCGTCCCCGCCAGCGACTCGGCCTGGGCGGGCGTCACCCAGGCCTCGCCCGTGCCCGTCACCGAGCGGGCGAGGCCGACCACGGTCAGCTTCGGGCCGCCCGGCGTCCCGGGGAAGGCCAGTCGGTCGCCCGGCCGGAAGGGCCCGGCGTCGGCGGCCACGACGATCTGGCCCGGCCGGGTGGCCCACTCGCCCTCGACCAGGTCGATCACGTCGACGGGTCCGCCGGATTCCGCCCGGCCGACGACGGTCATCGGCGGCAGGTCCACCCCGGCCGGCAGGAAGTCCGACCCCGTGACGGTACGGGGGCGTACCGAGACGATCGGGAAGGGACCGGCCGCGGCGGTCACACCGGGCGCGTCGGCGGTCGCCGCGAGCCGCGCCGCCGTCACCTTCGTCCCGTCGAACTGCCCTGTCAGATGCGCGCCGCGCTGCTCCGCGAAGGCCCGCTCGAAAGGGGCCCGTGCGGCGACGAGCAGCCCGACCGCGAGCACGGACGCGGTCACGGCCATCAGCGTCGTCAGCACCGTCACGACGGTCCGCACCCGCCGACGCCCGACGCCGGCCCGCACCACCCGCCCGAGCGCGCTCACCGATCCACCGCCGCCACGCCCGAACCGCCGACGTTCTCCCGTCGGCCGTCGTGCGGCGCGTCGCGCACGATCCGGCCGTCGACGAGTTCGACCGTCCGGTGCGCGCAGGCCTGGGCGAGGCGTGGATCGTGGGTGACGAGGACGATCGTCTGGCCGTCCGCGTTGAGGTCGGTGAGGAGCGCGCGGACGTCGTCGCCGGAGGCGGAGTCGAGCGCGCCGGTGGGTTCGTCGGCGAGGAGGAGGGCGGGCCGGTTCATCAACGCGCGGGCCACGGCGACCCGTTGCCGTTCGCCCCCGGACAACCGGCCGGGGTACGCGTGGGTGTGCCGGTCGATACGGAGGTACTCCAGCAGGCCCGCCGCCCGTCGGCGCGCCTCGGCCCTGCCCTGGCCGGCCAGTTGGGCGGGCAGCAGCACGTTGTCGACGACGGTCAGGTCGTCCAGCAGGTTGAAGAACTGGAAGACCATGCCGACCTTGGCCCTCCGGTACCGCGCCGACCCGGCCTCGCCCAGCCGGTCCACCCGTACGCCGTCGACCGTGACACTCCCCGAACTCGGCCGGTCGAGCCCCGCGATCAGGTTGAGCAACGTCGACTTGCCGCTCCCCGACGGGCCGATGACGCTCACCGCCTCCCCGGCCCGCACGCGCAGCGAGACCCCGTCGAGGGCGGGCGGCCCCTCACCGCCGTACGCCCTGCGCACGTCACGGATGTCGATGACGGGGGTGCCGTGGTGGCCGGTGGGCGGGGGCGATGGCGGGGGCGGCGGGGGCACGGTCATGGGGCCTCCTCTGGAGGGTGGTCGGTGTGTGGCCCCGACGCTAGGGACGGCCCCGCGCCCGGTCGTCCCCCACGACGGCGAACCCCTCTGCCGTACCGGACGGACACCGCGCGCACGTCATCCCCGAGATGTACGCGGACGATGTACCGTCCGTCCCCACCACGACGGATGTGACGCCCGCGCCCGCTTGCCACACTGATCGCATGGGCGGCGGGGAGACGCGGAGAGACGGGCCGGGGGCGCGAGCGGCACGAGCGCGACGGTGGTGGGGCGGGCTGCCCTCCCTGCTGCGCGCCACGGACCCGCCGCCCCGACCGTCCCGCTGGGCCTGGACCGCCGACGCGTGCCTCGCGCTCTTCCTCGCCGCCTGCACGGTGGTGGCCACGACGGCACAGGACAGGCACGCGGCTCGGCTGCCGTCCAGGGTGCTGACGCCGGGGCCGGGGGCCGGGCCGGTGCCGCCGGATGTCCCGCCCCTGCCGACGCCCCCGTACCTGACGCAGGACCTCGGCGCGCCCCACACCTGGCAGTTGCTCCTCGCCGCCCTGACCGCGCTGCCGCTGCTGGTCCGGCGCCGTTACCCGCTGACCGCGTTCTGGGCGGTGATCGTCACGACGACGGTGTTCAACCAGCGGTCGGGAGCGGCCGAGGCGACCGCGTACACGTTCCTGACCTGTGTGGTCGCCGCGCACAGTGCGGCCGTCCACAGCCCGTACCGGTTGCGCGCGCTCGGCAGTCTGGTGGCGGGCGCCGCCCTGGTCGCGGCGTTCGCCGAGGAGAACTTCCCGTACGTCACGCCGGGCGTGATCCCGTTCCTCGTCCTGCTCGGGGTGGGGCTCGGCGCCAACGCGATCCACACCTGGAAACAGCGCGTCCACGTTCTCCAGAAACAGCAGGAGGCGGCCACACGTCTGGCGGTCGAGCGCGAACGCGCCCGTATCGCGGGGGAGTTGCACGACGTCGTCACCCATCATGTGAGCGTGATGGTGATCCAGGCGGGGGCGGCCCGCAAGGTGATGGACGTCGCCCCCGACCGAGCCCGTGAGGCCCTGCTCGCCGTCGAGTCGGGCGGTCGTACGGCGATGACCGAACTGCGCCATGTGATGGGGCTGTTGACGATGTCCGACGAGGACCGGCCGCCGACCACCGCCGACACGGGCCGGACCGACGCGTGGCGCATCCCGACCGACACGGCTTCCGACTTCGGCCCGGGCTCGGCTTCCGCCACGGGCGTCGGCTTCGCTTCCGGGTCGGGAAACGGCTCCGCAGCCGGGTCGGGATCAGGCACCGGGCCGGGAAACAGCTCCGCGGCCGGGTCGGGATCAGGCACCGGGCCGGGAAACAGCTCCGCAGCCGGGTCGGGATCAAGCACCGGGCCGGGAAACAGCTCCGCAGCCGGGTCGGGATCAGGCACCGGGGCGGGATCAGGCACCGGCTTCGCCCGGGGTCCCGGTGGCTCCGGGCCCGGGTCCTGGAAAGGCCCCGCCGTCGACACCGAGTTGGCTCCGCAGCCGGGGCTCGAACAGCTCCCGGCGCTCGCCTCGCGCGTCCGTGCCTCCGGGGTCCCCGTGGAGTTGGTCGTCACCGGCACCCCGGCCCCGCTGGCGCCGGGCGCCGACCTGGCCGCGTACCGCGTCGTCCAGGAGGCCCTGACGAACACCGTCAAGCACGCCTCGGGCGCACGGGTGCGGATCACGGTCGACCACACGCCCACCGCCCTCCGCCTGGAGGTCACGGACACCGGCGGCACCCCCACCCCCGCGGCGGCCTCCGGCACGGGACGCGGCCACCTGGGCCTGCGGGAACGCCTCGCCGTCCACGGCGGCACCCTCCACACCGGCCCCCGACCGACCGGCGGTTACCGCGTCCAGGCGGTCATCCCGCTCACCCCGCCCGGCGGGCCAGGGGAAGAGGCACCCCGGAGCACCCCACCCGCGGTCACCCCACCCGCGGTCACCCCGGCCGCGGTCACCCGACCCCCCGAGGAGCGCCCGTGACGGCCGGGCACCCCCCTGCCATGTCCCCGGCGGAGCCCGACCGGCCCCGCGTGGTGATCGCCGACGACCAGGCCCTCGTCCGCACCGGCTTCGGCATGATCCTCTCCGCCGACGGGATCGACGTGGTGGCCGAGGCGGCCGACGGGGAACAGGCCGTCGAGGCGGTCCACCGCACCCGCCCCGATCTCGTCCTGATGGACATCCGTATGCCCGGCACGGACGGCCTGGAGGCGACCCGGCGCATCCTCTCCGGCGCACTCCCCGAGCCGCCCCGCGTCCTGATGCTGACCACCTTCGACCTGGACCGTTACGTCTACGCCGCCCTCACCGCCGGCGCCAGCGGCTTCCTGCTCAAGGACGTCACCCCCGAACACCTGGTCGCCGCCGTCCGCCTGGCCCGCACCGGCGACGCGCTCCTCTCCCCCGCCATCACCCGCCGCCTGATCGAACGCTTCGTCTCCCCGACCCCCGAGCCCCCCGCTCTCCACCGCGACCTCGCCCCCCTCACCCCCCGCGAACTACAGGTCCTCCGGTCCCTCGCCACCGGCCTCAGCAACACCGAACTGGCCGCCCACTTCCGCCTCAGCGAGGCCACGGTGAAGACCCATGTCGCCCGCATCCTCGCCAAACTCCGCCTCCGCGACCGCGCCCAGGCCGTGGTGGTGGCGTACGAGACGGGCCTGATCGTGCCGGGCGCGGCAGCCGGGACGCCGACCGGCGAGGAGTAGCCCCGAGGAGCAGTCCCGGCCGCGGTGCCCCTGTGCCCCGTCTCCCGGCACCGCAGCTCCTGTCCAGGTGCCGCCTCTCCTGGCGCCGCAGCTCCTACCGCCCTACCGTCCCAGTTCCACCGAGACGTGCCCCGACAGCGCGCGGAGGAAGTCGGCCGCGTCGAACGCCGCCCCGGCGGAGCGCACCCCGGCCCCCTTCACCCGCCCCTCGATCACACGCCGGACCGCCTCCACCGCGAGCGGCGCGCTGACGGCGTAGATGTCCTGGCCGCGCGCCGTGGCCCGCCGTTCCACGCCCCCGGAGCGGACGACGACGTCGACGACGAAGGTCTGCGCGGACCGCCCCTGCTCGTCGACGGCGGCCGGCGCGGGCGTGTCCGGAGCGGCCAGTTCGCTCGCGGCCTCGGCCGTCATATAGGTCCGCACCTCGGGGACGGCCAGATGGCTGGGCACGGTGACGATGTCGGCCATGCTGAACTCCCCGATCACGGCCCGGGTCCCCATCGGCTCGGGGAAGTCCCACTTCGTGGCGGGCGCCGTGTCGTCCCGGTACTCCAGCCGTCCGCCGGCGTACCGGACCCGGCGCCCGCCCCTGCGGCGTCGCGAGACCGCGCCCGCGTCCCGGGTCCCCGCTGTGGGGTGCCAGCCGCTCAGCCCGTACGCGATGTGCGCCTCGTCCGCCGCCGTCCAGCCGGCCGACTCGGTCGCGGCGGTGACCAGCAGATCGCCGAGTCCGCCGAAGAAGGCCATGGCGGGCACCACCACGACCCCCGCCGCCCGCGCCCTCTCCCCGAACTCCGCGAACGTGTCGAGGTTGGCCTCGATCTCGGCCGCCACGTCCACATAGGGGATCCCGGCGCGCAACGCCGCCTCGATGACCGGGCCGGCCGTCTCCGCGAAGGGCCCGGCGCAGTTCACCACGGCGTCCGCCCCGGCGAACGCGCGGTCCAGCGAGGCCGGTTCCCCGACGGAGGCGACCCGCACCGACCCCTGTGCCCCGGGCCCCGGCCCTGCCTCCGGCTGCCCCGGCACCAGCGCCCGCAGCTTCTCCTCGTTCCGCCCGACCAGCAGCGGCACGTACCCCCGCGCCCGCAGCTCCGCCACCACGAACCGCCCGGTGTGCCCGGACGCCCCGAACACCGCGACCGTACGCCCTGCCCCCATCAGCACTCCCCATCCTCACCGACGCCACCGTCACCCGACGCGACCGTCACTCGACACGGCTGTCACCGTCGACAGGGTCTCGATCGCCCCGTCTCGTGACCATCCTGCCGAGCGCGGCCGCCCACCACGAGTGTCCGGAACGACGAGCCCCGTACAATTTCCGACATGCCCACACCGGATCGGAACACCATCGCGCTGGCCGTCACCGACGGCATGCTGCACTTCGAACTGGCCCTGGCCCACGAGGTGTTCGGCTCCGACCTCTCGCACCTGGTGGCCCCCTGGTACGAGTTCGCCCTCTGCGGCCCGGGCCCCGTCTCCGTGGGCCGCTTCCGCCTGGAGCCGGACCACGGCCTGGACCGGCTGCCGTACGCCGACACGGTGATCGTCCCCGGCTGGGCCGACGTGGACGTGGCCCCGCCCGCCGCCCTGGTCGACGCGGTCCGCGCGGCGCACGACGCCGGCGCGCGGATCGCCTCACTGTGCACCGGCGCGTTCGTACTGGCCGCCGCGGGCCTGCTGGACGGGCGCCGGGCGACCACGCACTGGGCGCACACGGACATCCTGGCCGCCCGCTTCCCCGAGGTGGAGGTCGACCCGGATGTCCTCTACGTCGACAACGGCCAAGTGCTCACCTCCGCGGGCAAGGCCGCCGCGATGGACCTCTGTCTGCACCTGGTCCGCCTCGACCACGGTTCGGCGGCCGCCAACGCGGTGGCCCGCCGGCTGGTCGTGCCCCCGCACCGTTCGGGCGGCCAGGCCCAGTTCGTCCCCGCGCCGGTCCCCACCCGGAGCGACCACCCGCTGACCGAGTTGTTCCCCTGGGCCGTGGCACGCCTCGACCAGCCCCTGAGCGTCGAGGACCTGGCCCGCCGCGCGAGCATGAGCTCCCGCACCCTGACCCGGCACTTCCACGCTGCCACCGGCACCACCCCCCTCCAGTGGCTCCTCACCCAACGCATCCGCCGCGCCCAGGAACTGCTGGAGACCACCTCCGACAGCGTCGACACCATCGCGACGACCACGGGCATGGGGACCGCCGCCACCCTGCGCCGCCACTTCAACCGCACCCTCGGCGTCCCCCCGGACGCCTACCGCCGCACGTTCCACGCCTCCCAGCCGGAGACCCGCTGACGGCGCACGGCACGGCGCCTCCCGCACGCACACTCCCGTACGCACGCCCGGCGCCCCGCACCCGCGCCCCGCACCCGTGCCCCGCGCGGGCCGCCCACTACTTACTGCACACCGTCTTCAACGGCGTCCGCCGGTCGGGCTGGGTATCCGCCACGTCCTGTACGTCGGCCAGCAGCCCCGGCACGTCGAGGTCCTCCCCGGCGGCGGCGCGGGCGATCGTCAGGAGGACGGCCTCGTAGAAGGCGTCGCGGACGGCGGGCGGCATGACGTCGGAGGCGTCGAGGCAGCGTGGAGCGGAGCCGGTGAGCCGTCGGGCGATCTCCTCCTCGACCGGGCCGCCCTCCAGCCGTACCCGCCGGTTCGCCGAGAAGACGTTCGCGGCCTCGGCCCACTTCCGCTGGCCCTCCCGCGAGGCCAGCCGCTCGATCAGGTCACCGGCCCGGGGGCGGTCGCTGAACAGCGCGGCGAAGTCGCCGGTCACCTCGTGGGCCCTGACCTGGTAGCCGCCGGGCAGCAGGGGAGCCGAGTCCGTCAGACCCGCGCGCCGGCCCTTGTCGCCGTAGAAGGAGCGGGCGAAGGAGCCCTGGTGCTCCAGGGCGCACCCTTCCTCCCCCTCGAACAGCAACCCGTACGCGCCGGGATCACCGCGATGATCGGTGCGCAGGGCGCGCCCGGCGGCCGCCTCGTCCTGCTGGAGCAGGCCGGCCCACGCGTCCCACGCCCCGCGCACCGGTTTCCCGGTCCAGGGCACCGCGGCGTCACCCAGCGCCCACCTGCCGTAGACCTCCGGGCCCTCCCGTTGCAGCACGAGGTCCTCGATCCAGTCGCTGCCGGGCCAGCCGGACGCCCCGTCGTCGCCCATGCCGATGCACCAACGCCCCAACGGTGCGGGCGAGTTCGCGGGGCGCTCGCCCTCGCGGTACCAGACGATGCTCTTCAGGTCGGCCTTGACCGGCACCCAGTACGCCTTCTCCCGGGGTGTGCTCACCGGATTCCAGGGGGCGCCGTACTCCCCCACGGCGTAGAGGTCGTTCAGCGGCTTCAGGAGGTCCTGGTCGGCGTACTCGGCGAGTTCACCGACGCCCGGCATGATCGCGATGTCCGGGGGTTCCCCCGACTGCACCTTCGACAGCAGCACCTCGCGCTGGGCGGCGGTGCCCTGGTACTCGAAGGGGATGCCGAAGCTCCGCAGCACGTCCTCGAACTGCTCGCCCTGCTTGTCGGTCCACGGCCCGAGGATGGTCACCGGGTCGTCGTCCCGCTCCGACCAGACCGCCACCATGCCGCCGGCGCAGACCAGCAGCAGCGCCGCGAGCAGCACCAGTACCTTGAAACGCCGGGTCACCGCCGCCTCCAGTAGTCGCTGTCGAGCCTGAGTCCGAGGCCCAGCACGGGCAGCACGACGATCAGCAGACCGCCGGTCAGGGTGCCCTGGTACACCCGGACGGTCCAGGTGTCGTCGGCCAGGACGCTCCGCACCTCCTCCGATTTCGCCGTGACGGTCCGCTGCGCGCGCTCCAGGTCGCTGCCGCAGCAGGCATCCCTGGACTCCTGGGTGATCACCCCCAGATCCCCGATGACACTGTCGAGGTCGTCCTGGGCGGACTCCGTCGTGAGCAGCGGGACGACGGCGAGCAGCACGGTGAGGGCGAAGGCCGCCAGCAGATACGGGTTCCAGTCCCGGCCGCAGCGGTCGCGCAGCACGAACAGCGCGGAGAGGAGCGTCAACGCCAGTGCCGCCAGGGCGAGTTCGGCGATCCACCAGCCGCCGCGCTGTAGCCACCCCTCGGCTACGGTGGCCTCGGCGTGCTTCATCTGGACCTGCTGCATGTCGTCCAGACGGGGTACGAGTCCCACGCCCCGGCGGGTGAGCAGCGAGCGTGCCTCGGTGAGCTTCTGGTTCCGCATGAGCGGCTGGTCCCGGTACATGACCGTGCCGAGGGTGAGGGAGTTGCTGTAGGTGGCGAGCAGCCCGTTGACGGTGCCGAGGTCCTGGTCCGTACGGTCCGCGATCCTGGACAGCCCCTGGTCGGCGGCGGCGAGCTGGGCCCGGTAGGTCTCGCCGCGGCCCGCCACCTCGACGAACTTCCTCTCCCCCAGGGCGCGGGCCTCGCGGTCGGCGCGCAGCACCGCGAGCCGGGTGGCGGCGAGCCCCTGCACGGCCGGTGCCTCTTCTCCGGCGACGGCCCCGGCACCGCTCTGGATCTGCCGGCAGGACACGAACAGGGCCCCGGCCGCCACGAGCGCGCACACCGCCAGCACCACCAGATGCGCCTCCAGCAACCGCCGCGTCCGCCACCGCCCCAGCCGACCCCGCCAGAAACCACCGAGGGAGTACGACACCCGCCCCGGCCGTCCGGCGGCACGCCGGGCGGAGGCCCGCCGGGAACGGAAGACCGCGACCGGCCCCCGCCGCGCGGCCCCGGCCGTACCGAAGAACACGCTCACGCCCGGACGTACGGCAGTTGCGGCCCCCTCCGGCGAAGCCGCCGCCGGACGCGCGCCACGCACGGCCCACGCCCAACGCCCGCCATCCATGGCCCACTTCGGGCGCCCACCACCAGCGGCCCACTCCGAGCGCCCGCTCCCCGAAGTCCCCGCCCCTCCGGCCCCCGCGCTTCCCGCCCATCCCGCCCTCACAGCAGTTTCTCCCCGCAGCTCATGCAGTAGCGGGCCTCGTTGGCGGCCGGGGCGGCGCAGCGGGCGCAGCGCGCGCCCGGCTGGGGGGCGGCCGGGACGGGCAGGGGCACGGGCCGGGATCCGGCGCGCAGGATCATCGGGCCGAGCGTGGAGTCGTCGACGGCCTCGGCCGGCCGCAGCCGGACCCGCCCCGCCGAGGCGTCCTCGATGTCGGCGACCGCGCCGATCTCGTCCAGCACCCAGTCCGTGCCGAACCGCGCCGCCAGCCGCGCCGCCCGCCCCAGATGCCCCTCGGCGGCCTCCCGGCGGCGTTCCTTGAGCGCGACGAGCCCGCGGCGCAACGCGTCCCGCATCACGGTGGTCGACTTCTGGTCGCGCACGCTGCCGCCCCCGACCGCGGCCTCGGGCGGCGGCTGCTCGGGCCGGTGCCAGCGCGCGGTGACGGACGCGTGGACGTCCCCGACGGAGACCATCGCGAACTGTAACCATGTCTCCAGCGGATCACCGTCCGCGTCGGCGACGAGCGTGAGCAGATAGTCCCGCCCGCCCTGCTCCCACTGGTACGTCGGAAAGCTCCAGCGATGCGGCCGGCCGGGCTGCGGCAGCCCGCCGAGACGGTGCGGCCGGGGCGCCTTCTCGTGCAGCGCGACCTGCCGCACCGTGGGCCGTACGGTCACCTCGATCGGCAACTGCGGGGCGTGCACCCGGCGCAACCGCCGAACGGCGGCGCTGATCGCCCGGCCAAGACCGTCGTCCACGAACTCGGCGGTGCCGTGCAGCCGTTCGGCGAGCGTCAGCAACGGCTCGGGCGCCCACTCCGCGCCCACGGCGAGCACATCGCAGGTGAAGTGCCCGGCGCAGGCGTCCAGTTCCTCCTCCAGCCGGGTCTCGCCCGGGCCGCTGCTGCCGTCGGTGATCAGCAGCAGATGGCGTACGGACAGCGGGCGGGCCGCGAGCAGGGCGCGCGCCCTGGCCACCCAGACGGCGTACCCGGCGGGGCGCGGACCGTCCCGGTGCAGCGGGATCGCGCCCGCCGCGAAGGCGGCCCGGCGCTTCTCGCGCTGGTCGGCGACGGCCCACTCGGTGTCACCGCGCGGATGGCACGGGACCGGTTCGGGGCCGGCGCCGAGCACGGTGAACGAGATGCCGTCGGGCAGGCCTCGCAGGGCGGCCTGCAAGGCGTGCCGGACGACCGCCCGGAGCGGCTCGGCGACATCGACCGCGACGACCACGGCGAGCTCGATCGCGGGCAGCTCGGCGGGAGCGCCGCCGGCGGTCACGTCGACCCGCACAGACGCCTCGATCTTCGCGCTGCGGTGCGGCCGTACATCGCCGTCGAGGTCGACCCGCACCTGGATCTCCGGCCGTGCCGACCGCGCGTGGCCGCCCGTACGTCCGCCGTCACGCGCCTCCGCCCGATCAGGCGTACGCCCGCCCACGCGCCCGTCTCCCTGCCCGCCCGTACGACGCTCCATACGCCCGCCCCTACGCCCGAAGCCCGTCTGCCCGCTCACGCCGCCCGACCCATATGTCCGCTCACGCCGCCCCGACCCATGTGTCCGCTCACGCCCCGGCTCATGTGCCCGCTCACGCGCCCGCTCATGTCGTGCGTCACCGTTCCTTCCCCGTTCGTAGCCGTACGGACCACATGGAGGCGGCACACCGGTCTCCTCAGCCCCCGGAGCCCTACGCGCGCCCAGGCCCCTCACAAGCCCCGCGGACTCCCCAGGCCCCTCGGATCCCTCTCCCCCCACCGGCCCCAGGGCCCTCGGTTCCCTCTCTCCCGGCCCCGGCCCCGGGCCCCGCCGGGCCGTCAGACCACCGTCTGCGGCCGTACCGCCTGCATCAGATCCACGAGATGCTCGTGCACGGCGCTCGACTCGCCGTGCCGGGCGGCGAGTTGGCGGTAGTGCGACTCGATGCGCGCGCGCAGCTCCCGCTCCCGCGCGCTCAGCCGCCGCAGGCCGCCGGGATCGAGCCGGCCGCCCCCCGCACCCCCGGGACCGGGCCGGTCGCCGCGGCTGTGGAGCGCGTCCAGCTTCCATTCGTGCAGTTCGGTGCTGAGCCGCAGCGCCTCGTCCTCGGACAGGCTCGGCCCGCCGGCGCCCGGTTCGCGGCGGACGAGGTCGCTCAGTTCGGCCAGCGCCGCGTCGACCTCACTGGGAGCGGGAAGCGGATCGGCGTCACGGGGCAGCCGGGCCGAGCGGATGCGCAGGGAGGCGATCCGGGTGACGGTGTGGTCCAGCGTGCCGGGGCGGACCCGGCCGAGGACGTCGAGCGCGGCCTGG
This sequence comes from Streptomyces caniscabiei, assembly GCF_014930365.1. GTDB lineage: Bacteria > Actinomycetota > Actinomycetes > Streptomycetales > Streptomycetaceae > Streptomyces > Streptomyces caniscabiei. The sequence goes on from NZ_JABXWI010000034.1 coordinate 25,610, forward strand.
CGGTCGCCCGCGCGGAGCGCGAGCCGGGCGAGGCCCAGGGCCGCGCCGCCGTGGGCGGTGTTCCGGGCGAACACGGCCTCGTACAGCTCCTTGGCGGTGGGCCCGGCCGTGGCGTCGCCGAGCCGTTCCCCGCAGTAGGCGAGGGCCAGCTTGGGCGCGTACTCGCCGGGCAGTTCGAGCCGGACCGCGGCGAAGTGGCGCCTGGCCTCGGCGACCAGGCGCGGGGCGTCGTCGAGGTCGGCCCGGCGCAGCGCCACCAGCGCGCGGTGCCACTCCAGCCGCCACCGGCGTACGGCGGAGGGCCCGGGGATGGAGTCGGCGGTGTCCAGTTCCTCCTGGGCCCGCTCCAGGTCGTCCCGGCTGTTCCGGCCGAGCAGGACCCGGACGTTGTGCAGACGGATCTCGACCGAGGGCGGCTTGCCCTCCTCCTGGTCGAGGAGCCGGCCGGGGTCGTAGCCGCTGCTGACCTCGAACCGCGCCGTCTGCGGGTCGCCCGGGTAGCGCCTGGGCACCGGCAGCCGGCGGGCGATCTCGGTGAGGGTGGGCGCGCCGAGGTCGAGGGCGGGGGCGAGCGGCGGGTCGTACCGGTCGCGCCGGGGGCGGTCGAGCCAGTGTTCGATGCCGGGCACCGTGCCGAGCCGGGCGCCCAGCAGTTGCGGGGACGGCCAGAAGTAGTCGGAGGGTTCGGGCGGGTCGCTCTTGCCGCGCAGGGCGCGGATCTCCCTCAGCGCGCCGCGCAGTTGGCCGGCCATCTCGCGGGCGTCGGTGAAGCGCAGCCCCGGATCGGTGCGGGTGGCGCGGTCGACGACCTCCCGGAAGGAGGCGGTGCCGAGGCCGGGCACCTCGTCGACGGCCCAGCCGGCGAGTTCCCGCAGGGTGACACCGACGGTGTGCAGGTCGTGGGCGGTGGTGGGCATGGGCGAGGACGCCGTCTCGGGCGCCATGTAGTCGGGGGTGACATGGGCGGGCGGCTGGTCCTGGCCCTGTTCGCGCATACCGCCGAGGTCGATGACCTTGACGCCGTCGCCGTGGTGCACGACGTTCGAGGGTTTCATGTCCCCGTACACGAAGCCCTTCTCGCCGCCGGTGTGCAGATGCACGAGCGCTTCGAGGATCTGGCAGCCGTACGCGGCCACGTGCTCGATGTCGAGGACGGACTCCCCGCGCCGGGTCTCCTTGACGACCTTGTCGAGGGTGCCGTCGCCGACGTCGTCCATGACGATGTAGCCGCCGGTGATCCGCCCGGAGGCGTCGCGCCGGGCGACGAAGTCGCGGATCTGGACGATACGGGGGTGGCGGATGGCGACGAGGTTGCGGCGTTCGACGTCGGCGAGCCGGGCCCCGTCCTGCTCGTACCGGTTGAGCAGCCCCTTCACGGCGACCACGTCGCCGAGGTGCGTGTCCTCGGCGAGGTACACCCAGCCCTGGCCGCCGTGCGCGATGGGCCCCATGATCCGGTACTGGTCGCGCAGCACGTCGCCCTCGGCGAGTTCGGGCCGGTACGAGTAGGGCTCGCCGCAGGCCGGGCAGTACCCCTCGACCGGCACGGGGCCGACGGTGTAGGGCGGGGCGAAGGTGATGCCGCACTCGGCGGACGAGCAGACCATGCGGACGCGCAGCGGCGCCTCGGGATGGATGAGCCGCTCCCGCGCGGGCCGCGACGCCCGCTCGGGCAGCGCGAGCAGCTCGGCGGGCCCGAACTCCCGTGGTTCCTCCGGCAGTACGGGCAGCCGGGGCCCGTCCTCCGCCCGCCCGCACACGGCGCAGTACCCGGTGGGCAACAGACTCCCACTGCACGGAGCACCGGTGAACCGCCGATGCGGACACGTAGGCGCCCCCGCCCCGTGACCACCGGATCGCCCCGAACGCCCGCCCCCAGAACCCCCTGCCCCGCCTGCCCCGGGTGCACCCGCCCCCGGGCCCGCCGAGCCACGGGTGGCCGGTGCCGCTGCCTCCGGGCCCCCCGCCCCCATCCCGATACGAGCGGCAAACCTCATGCCGTGCCTCCGGTAGGCCGGTCTCCGGGCGCACGGCCTTCGGAGGGACGGTCTCCGGCGGGCCAGTCCCCGGGCTCGCGGTCACCGGGAGGCCAACCTCCGGGCGTGCGGCCTTCGGAGGGACGGTTCCCGGGCAAGCGGTCCCCGGTAGGCCAACCCCCGGGCGTGCGGCCTTCGGAGGGACGGTTCCCGGGCAAGCGGTCCCCGGTAGGCCAACCCCCGGGTGAGCGGCCTTCGGCAGGCCGGTCTCCGGGAACGCGGCCTCCGGAGGGACGCTCCCCGGGCGAGCGGTCCCCGGTAGGCCAGTCCCCGGGTGGGCGGCCTTCGGCAGGCCGGTCTCCGGGAACGCGGCCTTCGGAGGGACGGTCCCCGGGCGAGCGGTCCCCGGAGGGGCGGTCTCTGGCGGGCCAGTCCCCGGGCCCGCGGCCTTCAGAAGGCCGGTCTCCGGACATTCGCCCCCCGGAGGGACGGTCTCCGGCGGGCCACCCTCCACCCGGCCGGTCTCCGGCGGGCCACCCTCCACCCGCCCCGTCGCCGGCGGGCCACCCTCCACCCGCCCCGTCGCCGGCGGGCGGCCCTCCACCCGCCCCGTCGCCGGGAGGCCACGCTCCGTCGGCCCGCTCCCCGGTCGGCCGTCCTTCCCCCGCCCGTTCCCCGGTCGGCGGCCCCCCTCCCGCCCGCTCCCCCATACGCCGCAGATCCGCGCGCAGGGTGCGGACCAACTTTCTCAGCCGGGCAAGGCGTTGCTGCGGATCGGCGGCCTCGCCGACAACACCGCTCCCCCCTCCCGCGTCGATCGACCGGCGTTCGCTCCGGCGTCGTTCGGCCGTCTCCGTGAGGGCGCCGAGGGAGGCGCTGTCGACGACGCCGTGCCGGACCGCGCGGCTGAACTCGGCCCGCTCCAGCCGCGCGAGGAGCGCATCCGCGTGGTCGAGGAGCGCGGGCGCGAGGAGTTCGTCGCGGGCGGCGGTCCAACCGGTGCCGCCCTCGTGCCGGAAGACCAGCAGCAACCGGAAGCCGAGCGACCGTAATCGGGCGAGCAGCGCGATCAGCGCCGCCGGCTCGGGTTCCTCGTCGAGCCCGTCGACCACGACGGTGGGCCGCCCGCCCACGAGCGCGGGCGCCCGCCCGGGCGGCGGCCGGGTCCCGAGCAGCCAGTCCCAGTACGCCAGATACCGCCCGGGCGGAAAGGCGATGTGCCCCAGCGCGTGATCGGCGAGGTCGGGCCGGCCGGACCCGCCACCCCGGTGGACGAGATCGGCCCGGTGCACGAGATGCCGCAACGACCGTTCCTTCCCGGTCCCCGGGGGTACGACGGTGACCTTGACCGGCTCCTCGTCGGCGTCCTCGTCGGCGAACCAGCGGGTCAGCCGCTCCTCGAAGTCGTGGTCCCAGGCGTAGGGGCCGCACAACTCGGCGATCACGGGCGAGAGTTCGGCGATACGCGCGACGGGGATCAGATACGAGAAGGCGAGCCGGTTGTTCTCGGGCAGCAGTTCGCCCATGTCTCCGCGCCAGCTGACGACGAGCCCCACGACCCGCGCGGGCCGCCCTTCCTCCGGCCGGGTGCACACGGCGGCCCCGCTGAACCCCCGGCGCACCACCTCGGCCTTGGTCACGGCGTCGAGCTGCACCCGCTCACCGCTGACCCCACCGATACGCCCCCACAGGCTCATCCCGTCGTCGAAACCCTCCGCGTACCCGGTGGCGGACACCTCCATCCCGCCCCACAGCCCGGTATCCAGCCGGGCGGGCCGCGCCTGGGGCCGGGGCTGGTCCAGCCGCAGTACGGCGACGTCCTCACCGACCGCCGCGCCGACGCGCCCTTCACCGACGCGTCCTTCACCGACGCGCGCCCCACCGCCGCCGCTCCCCGACAGGCAACCGCCGGGCAGCCAACCGCCGGGCGGCACACGCGCGGACACCGCCTCGATGTCACTGTTCTCCGCGAACTCCACCCACATCACGGCGCCCGGATCCCGCACCACATGGGCGCAGGTCAACGCCGTGTTCTGATCGACGAGCACCCCGGCGCCGCAGATGGGGCCCCGCGCACTCCCGCGCCGCAGCCGGAGTCTCCAGTCCGCACGCAATTCCCCCATGCTGCCTCACACTACGCGCGAGGCATGCCGCGTCCCTAGACTTGTGAACCAACTTGGCTCGGTCGATCGATCCGGCCGATCAACTGAATCCGACGGGGTGTTGGCATGAGCGATACCGAACCGGTCGGCCTGGCGGAGGCCATCGGCACGGTCCGCGCGGAGCTGGCCCGGGCCCAGGCCGAGGGCGCGGCGAGCGACTGGCGGTTCAGCGTGGAGCAGGTCAGCCTGGAGTTCGCGGTCCAGTTCCACCGCTCGGGCGAGGGCGGCGCGGGCCTCCGCCTCGGCGTCGTCGAGGCCCGTCTGGGCGGCACGGTCAGCCACGACTCCACCCACCGCATCCAGGTGGACCTCAAACCCCTGCCGGGCCCGACGGGCCACCACCACGAGGTGGGCCGCTGAGCCCCCGCCCCCACCGCACCGCTCCCCCACTCACTCCGGTCACTCCAGTCGCACGGGGCGAACCCTGCCGAGGAGATGCGCCAACGCCTCCTCCGGGTTCTCTCCGTACAGAGCCAGGAACGCGTCATAGGCGCCGTACGTCCGCCCTCCCTCGGCGACGAGGAGCACGAGGGGGCCGGACGCCGCCGTGCCCACCGGCGTCAGTCTCCGCCCGGCCCGCTGTTCGTAGGCGCGCAGCCTGTCGCCGTGGACGATACGACTGGCGCGCTCGGCGTCCAGTGCGCAGCGGTGCGTCCCCGGATCCAGCGGATGCCGCGGGTACGTGAAGCCGCTCCCCTCGAACTCCTCGACGAACCGCAGCGCGGCAGGCGAGCAGTGGATCCCCAGCTCCTCCCAGACCTCCCTGACCCGCCGAACATCCGCTGCGGTCGCCGACCACCGGCCCCCCTCCACCGGAACACCCGACAGCCGCTCCGAGCCCGTCCCCGACCGATCCGTCACACGCGCCTCCTACGAGCGGTCTCCCTGAAGCGACTGAACACCACGATCAACGACTTCACCCCGGTGCAGTGCCACCCGAATCCGGCCACGCCGGTGCAGTCGTCCAGCACCACCGTGCAGTAACCGCAGACCGGTGGCCCCCAGTTCTACGCCCGCCAGACGGGCCTGCTCTACGAAGCCCGGGCCGTCGAGTGGGCCGCAACCAAGCGCTGACGCCGAGCACCGGCCGCGACGCCACAGCCGTTCCGGCCACTTCCTGATCACCGCTTGACCTCAAGCAAACTTGAGATTTTACGTTTCTCGCGCAGCCCCCACGAGGGCCTGCGGACCGCAAAACCGTTGCTGCAAAGGGGTGTTGACCATGAAGGCTGCCGCCTTCCACGCGTTCGGGGGTCCCGAGGTTCTGGAGCAGATGGAGGTCCCGACTCCCGAGGCGGGGCCGGGTGAGGTACGAGTGCGGGTGAAGGCCGCGGGTTCCCAGCCCACCGACTGCGCGATGCGCGGGGGATGGAACCCGCCGGGCTTCACCATGACCTTCCCGCACATCACGGGCGGGGACTTCGCCGGCGTGGTGGAAGCGGTGGGCGAGGGCGTCACCGGCTTCGCCCCGGGTGACGAGGTGCTGGGCTACCGCACCCAGCTCACCTACGCCGAGTACGTGGTCGCCCCCGCCGACCAGATCGTGGCCAAGCCCGTGGCGCTGCCCTGGGAGGTCGCCGGCAGCCTCTCCGCCTCCGGGCAGACCGCGCACACCGCGATCGAGATCCTCGGCGTCTCCGCGGGCGAGACCGTGCTCGTCAACGGCGCCGCGGGTGGTCGGCACCATCGCGGTGCAGCTCGCGGTCCTGCGCGGCGCCAAGGTGATCGCCACCGCCCGCGAGGACAACCACGCCTACCTGCGCGAGCTGGGCGCGATCCCGGTCACCTACGGCGAGGGCCTGATCGACCGGGTGCGCGAGGCCGCCCCCCGAGGGTCTGGACGCGGCCCTGGACACCGCGAGCGCCGACGGCCTGCGGGTCGCGGTCGAACTGGTCAAGGACAAGGACCGGGTCGGCACGATCTTCGCCCACGAGGTCTACGAGTAGCTGGGCGTGCGGTGGATCGGCAGCCGGCGCTCCGCCCAGCGGCTCGGCGAGCTGGCCGCGCTGGTCGCCGACGGCAGGCTCAAGGTCCACGTGCGGGGGACCTTCCCGCTGTCCCGGGCCGAGGACGCGCACCGGGAGCTGGAGACCGGCCACGGCCGCGGAAAGATCGTCCTGCTGACCGACTGAGCCGCCGCGGTGGGCCGGGGGCTCGCAGGGAACCCCCGTAACTCCCGTAACCCCCGTACCGCCGCTTCACCACACCTGCCCGGGCCCTCCGCCCGCCGCAGCAACCCACCCTGCCTGTTCATCACACAAACGAGGAACCCCACATGTCTCAGCCCCCGCTCAAGATCGGCGTCCTCATCGGCAGCGTGCGCACCGGCCGGTTCGCCGACAGGATCTCGCAGTGGTTCATCTCCGAGATCGGCAAGCGCGAGAACATGGAGATCCATGTCATCGACCTGTCCGAGCCCGCTCTCGTGGACGAGCTCAAGCTCACCTTCGATCCGTCGGGCGCCCCGGACGGCGTCCCCTCCCTGGCCCAGCGCATCGGTGGCATGGACGGCTTCGTCGTCATCACGCCCGAGTACAACCACGGTTACCCGGCTTCCCTGAAACTGGCCATCGACTACGTCTACAGCGAGTGGCGGGCCAAGCCGGTCGGTTTCGTCTCCTACGGCGGCATGGCCAGCGGTCTGCGGGCCGTGGAACAGCTGCGCCAGGTCTTCGCCGAGCTGCACGCCGTCACCCTGCGCGACACCGTGAGCTTCCACATGGCGTGGGAGAAGTTCGACGAGGACGGCCGGCCCCACGACGCCGTCGGCGCCACCAAGGCCTCCGCCGTCCTGCTGGACCAGCTCACCTGGTGGGGCCTGACCCTGCGCGAGGGCCGGGCCGCCCGGCCGTACGAGGGCTGAGACATGGCAGAGGAGCGAGTAGCGCGGAGATCCCGGGCACACCGGAGTCCCGTGCCGTCCGCACGGTCGTCATCGGGCTGATGCTGGGCCTGATGCTGTCGTCGCTCGACTTCGTCATCGTCGCGGCCGCCATGCGCACGATCGCCGACCAGCTGCACGGCCAGACCGTCCAGGCCTGGGCGACCACGGCCTACATGGTCACTGCGACGACCGCGACCCCGCTGTTCGGCAAGCTGTCCGACCTGTACGGCCGCAAGAAGCTGTACATGTCGGCGATCGGCCTCTTCCTGGTCGGGTCGCTGCTCTGCGGCCTGGCCGGGTCCATGTACCAGCTCGCGGCCTACCGCGCGCTGCAGGGCATCGGCGGCGGCGGTCTCACGGCGCTCGCCTTCGCCATCATGGGCGACATCCTGACGCCGGAGCTACGAGCCCGTTACCGGATCACGCCCCCCGGTGATCCCGACCGCTCCGCCGTCTCGAAGGCCTCGGCCAGGGCGCTGGTGGCGTCGCTACGACGAGGGCTTGCATGACCCTGTCGCCGAGACGGTCAACATCCCCGCATTCGAAGCCGCCTGCTCTTCGACCTCGTCCGGGACGGGCGCCACACCAGCCGTGACGGACCACTCCCCCAGATCGAGGAAGGCGGCGAACGCAGGACTCATCTCCATCACATCGCCATCAAGGCGCCAACCCCGTTCCTCCAAAAGGCGGACACCCCGCAGCAACTCCTCTTTGCCTGGAATCTTTCGGCTGAGTGCCGTGCCATTCACCACGCAGTCGCGCCCAAGAGGGTCCTTCGCGACAACAAAACCCTCACCTACGTCTCCGAAGGCGTACCGAAGATCCCTCACCACTTGAGCCTGGGTCTTCTCCGCAGTCTCGGAGGACGAGGAGGGCGACGCCTTCGCTCGTGTCGGCTCGGACGGCGGAGCCGATGCCCCGTTCTCACCGCTTCCACAGCCAACCCCCAACAGCCCCACCATAATTGCACTGGCAACTACGCAGCCAACATTCCTACCCACTTCGCCCCCACCTCGATCAGGTCTTGAAGATCTCGTTCGGCCACCGCAGTTCGGCGTTCTCCGCCTTCAGGCGCTCGTTCTCTGCAGCCTCATCCGAAATCACGCCGGGGAGCTGGCTGGCATCGGCTTCGACCTTGCGGACCCCGTCCGCACCGGCGCAGCGGCCCAGATCCCGAGGTTCGCGGCGCCCGCCTCCAACGCGGCCCACTCGGTCGGGTAATCCGGCCGGACCTCCGCGACCATGCGCACCGTCTCCGCCGGAACCCCCAGACCCTCAGATTAGCCAACAGCATCGGAGTCTCTCGGTCTCCCGCTGGGGGCCCTTCGCTCCGGCACCCTTCGCCTCAGCCCGATGGACGCAGCTCACGGTACTTCGCGGACAGGAGCGGACCGAGATGTTCGACGACCTCGTATCCCGGCTCGTCCCGGTAGGGCAACTGGTCCAGGAACGATGTCACGATCACTTCGGTGACGCCGGGGATCCCTCGTCCCAGCTGCCGCTCCAGGAACTTCAGGGTCGCCCGCCAGTCACGCGCCTCGGGGTTCCTGCCAAGGTAGGAGCCGACGACGGCCGGTGTCACGTCCAGCCCGAAGAAGACATGAGGCAGTGGCTCGCCCTGGTTCTCCACGTGGATCTCGTAGAGCTCACCGAACTCGGGTACGGCTGCGACGAGTTCTTCCATAAGGCGGACGTCGTCCCCCATCAGCAGTTCCCCAGACCTCGAGACCTGGATAGTTGGACGCACCAGTGTACTTTCCGGCCAGAGCGTCATCGATGGCACTGACAAGCTGTCCGCCACCTCAATGTCCTTGGTGCTCTTGATTATCGTCCCTTCACCCTCTTGGTGTCCTCGATGAGGAATTGCCGCTGGCATCCATCGCTTCGGCCGCTCGCCCCCCGGGCCGACTGCGAGGAGTTCAAAGATCTGAACGAGTTGGGCGTGGACATCGTGACCATCATGGAGATCCTCCAACACACCCAGACCAGCCAGACCCGCCACTACGTCAAGGGCCGGTCTGGGCTCGCCACCTGCACCGGAACCCGCGTCTGAGACCACAACTGAGACCGTGGACCGCCGCGCGACCCGTGCCCGGCACCGCCGCCGCATCCGCTGAACGCAAAAGCCCAGCTCAGACAGTGTCTAGGCTGGGCTTCAAAGAGCCGCCTTCGGGATTCGAACCCGAGACCTACGCATTACGGGACCATGAGCGATCGTGTTGCCTGGTATCTCGTCGTGCTGCGTGGTGACGTTTTTCCTGATCAGAGCACGTGCGACAGGTTGGCCCGTGCCACCCTGTGATGCACCATCCAAAGGCGTCTGTCCACCGGCCGTCCACCGACAGGGCCGCTTGGTCGACTCCCTCCCGCCACCCCATCGCTTCTGGCGAAACCCCCGACAGGGGCGGAGCCCGACATGAGGGCGACTGTCCATTTCTCACAACGGGCGACCACGCGGCACGTCACCCGTGAACGCCACAGCCTCCATCCATGACGGACCTAATGATCGAAACGATATCTGTCATCGCTGATGATTGGTATCATTTCGCTGGAAGGAGCACCTCCGAGAGGATCACCACATGGCCAGAACCGTCATCGACCTCGATGAAGACATGGTCACCGAGGCCATGCGCATCTTCGGGACCAAAACGAAGGCCAAAGCCGTCCGCCTCGCCATGGAAGACGCCGTCAAGAGGCACCTTCGGCAGGAGGGCTTCGACGCCATGGACGCCGGCGAGCTCGACTTCAGTGAGATCGTCGAGAACACCGGCCCCCGCAACGCCGACGGCTCTCTCAAGCACAACGGCGACCGCGACGGAGGCCGGGCCGCCTGATGCAGGACCGCTATCTGATCGACAAGTCCGCCCTAGCCCGCTGGACGAAGCCGAGCGTCAAGGAGGTGCTCAAGCCTCTGCACGAGCGCTACCTCCTCGCCGTATGCCAGCCCACCGAGTTCGAGATGATCCACTCCGCACGGGACAGCTCGGAAGCAACCCGGATCAGCACCTGGCTCCACGCCTTCGACTACCTCCGCACCGACGACGACACCTTCACCCGCGCTCTCGAGATCCAGCGCCATGCCCTCAACTCAGGCTTCCACCGCGCTCTGTCCCTCCCCGATCTGCTGATCGCCGCCACAGCGGAACTGAACCGGCGAACGGTCCTCCACTACGACGGAGACTTCGACATGATCGCCTCCCTCACCGGCCAACCCACCGAATGGGTCGTCCCGCCCGGCAGCGCCGACCGATGAGAATGCCGGCCTTCCCCACCTCCAATGAGAGGTCTGGTGCCCCTCATGGAATGGTCGCCGGGGAGTTCGGCAGCTGGCCTGCGCCAGCGCACTGGTCACCCTGTACAGCCTGGATCTGCGCGGACCCCTGCGGGTCCTGGCCTGGACCGCCGGGATAGGCCTCGTCGAACTGGCCCTCGCCATCTTCTTCCTGGCGCCGATCGCAAACGCCCCCTCGGCCTGTTCCACCCCTACTCGGGACGGCGACCAAGGCCCGTCGCCACCGACCGCCTGACGCTCCGTATCCGCCGGATTTACCTGACGGCGCTGGAGGACCAGGCCACGAGTGGTGATGGAATGCGTCCGGCTCACCGCGGCTGCGGAGCGCTCCCGGGTCGCGCACGCCAGCAAACTGGCCTGGCGGGACACGGGGCTGTTGGGCACGACCAGCTACGAACTGCCCCGTATCCGCCGCGCCGCCCCGCTCCGCTGCGGTCTCTCAGTCCTGGATGTACCGGACAACGACGCGCATGCGCGTGCCCCGCTCCGTCTGCCAGCTCACCTCCTCCCCGACCTCTCGCCACATCAGGGCTTTCCCCAGCGGGGTGTCGGGACTCAACCGCTCCGCCTCGTCCCCCGCGAGCATCGCGATCTCGTACGTCATGATGCCGGGCTCGTCCGGGTCCTCGACTCCGACGAGGCATCCAGGGACGACCATCGCCCCACCCGTCAGGGAGGAGTCAGGGACCACTTGGTCGAGCAGGGCACGCAGGTGGCTGCGCCGCTCCTGCAAGGCCTGGCGCCGCCTGTCGTGGTCGGCCAGCTGGGCCTTCCTTGAGGACGAGTCCACGGCCACGATCTCCGGAAGCGGCTGGTCCAGCGCGTCCTGCACGCGCTGGAGCTCGCGCTGCACCCGTCGATGGGCGGCGACGCTGAGCCGGTCGGCCGGGAGGCTGGGGGAGGACCCGGCACCGCCCGGCACCGCGGATCCCGTCACGGCGGCGGGTTCGTCGCCGCGGGTCGGCTGCCACGGCACCGCCGGAAGACTCTTCACCGGGGCCCGGTCGGCCGCCGGTCGTGCACGCAGCAGTTCCGTCGTACGGCCGTCGGAAGCGCCGAGGAGCCGGGCGCGTGGTGCCGTGCCACCCCCACCTGACCGTCGTCTCCCAGTACGGGTACGTCAGCATGGGCGATCGCGGCGCGGATCATGGCCTGTACCTCGGGGTGGGCGACCCGCACGACGGCATGCCCCTCGCGCAGGATGTCCACGGCGTCGGCCCCTGGGAAGCCCGGCGCTCCCGCTCCCCCGAGAAACCGTGCGGTCCCGGGCACGGTCGCCCGCATGCTGAACGCGTGCTGGGCTGCATTGACCTCGTCGCGGTGCAGCCGTGCCACGGTCACGAATCGAGGCTGCGCCTCGCCCGTGCCGTGCGAGGGTTCGGTCTGGACGTCCCGTTGCCCGGCGGATGGGGCAGCAGTGGGGGCGGGCTCTGCGTCGCCGGTGGATAGGACGTCGCCGTCGCGTGTCGGGACCGTGCCGCCGTCGCCGATCGGGCCCATGCGGCTGTCCTCGGCAGCTCGGTGTGCGGGTGGGTACGCCGCCGACTCGATGCCGAGTCGGTCGAGTTCCGCCCACAGCGGTTCGAGTGCCCGTTCCGGGTCGAGGAAGAAACGGCTGCCCCGGATGCGGACGAACGTCCAGCCCACGCGCTCCAGTTCGCGCTGGCGTGCCGCGTCCGCGTCGGCGTTCTCCTCCGTGTGGAACGCGTCGCCGTCGCACTCCACGGCAAGGCGTCTGGTGCCGCCCTCGACCACTAGGTCGATGCGGTAGCGGCCAGCTGGATACTGCGGCCGCACCCGGTAGCCCCTGGCCCGCAGCGCCAGGTAGACACGCTGCTCGAAGAGGCTGTCGAAGGCCTCGTGCGGAACGTCCGGCCGGACCTCGCCGAGTCCGAGGCCGTCCTGCTCCTCGGCCGGGCGGGAGAACCAGTCCAGATAGGCACGCCGCAGATCGGTCTCGCCGAGTTCCGTGAGGGTGAAGCTGTGGAACAACCACACCTGGTCGCGGGCACGAGATGCGGCCACGTTGAGGTGCTGCCGGTTCAGGGAGCTGCTGAAGGAGCCGATGCGGCGCGGCCCGTCGGGGCCGGTGAGCGACACGACCGTACTGATGAAGACGATGTCGCGCTCGTCGCCCTGGAACTCCTCGGCGTTGCCCACGCGCAGGCGTCGGCGCTGTCTCTCATCCAGCGGGATCCGGTCGGCCAGCAGGTCTTCGACGAGGTACTTCTGTCCCGCGCCGAGCAGGGTGATCACACCCATGGTGCGCCCCGCGTAGGCGGGGTCGGCGATGCACCGGGCGACCTGATCCACCAGCCGCACCGCCTCGGACCGGTTGACCTGCTTCTGCCCACTCCCTTCGACGTAGCCATCGGGTACATGCACCGGGCGCAAGGGCCGCAGCCGGTCGGCACCGTACTGCCGCAACGGCTGGAGCCGGCCGCCATAGCAGAGCTCGTTGGAGAATCCGATGATCTCCGGCATGCACCGGAAGTGTTCCTGGAGCATCAGCCTGCCGCGGCCTCCGGCCAGACCGGACGCGATGTCGAAGAGGCTGGCGGTCGGTGTGAACAGGTTGCGGCGGGCGGCGGGCAACTGGGCGAGGAGCCGTCGCTGGAGCGCGAATTGCTCATCGTGGTCCACGCCCACCTGGGCGGGGCTGACCTGCTGGTCGTCGCCGACGACGATCACCTTCGCACCCAGCCAGGCGAGCAGCAGCGCCTCGGGGCCTGACTGGCTGGCCTCGTCGACGATCACGACGTCGAAGCGCCCGGCCCGGTCCATCGGCACGGTCTCGGTCACCTGGTGCAGCGGCATGATCCAGGCGGGCACCGCCGCCTGGCTGGCCTGCAAGCTCTCCCGGGCCTGTCTGCGGTAGGTGGCCGCGTATTTGCCGGTGCCCTTGCCCAGCTTGCGGACGTTCTGCTGGTACGAGGTGAGGGCCACGGCCTGGTCGTCCGTGAGCCGGGACAGACAGCTGAACCAGGCCTTGTCGGCCGCCAGCCGTTCCAGGCCGATGCGGATCTCGATGTCCGCCTCGGCGAGCAGCCGCAGCTGCCGGGCCTCGGCCTCCGGGTCCGTCAGCTCCTTCATACGGTCGTACCAGACCGACCACGCCCACGCGGCCTCGAAGTCCGCGAGCCGGGTGTCCCACGCGTCGTCCTCGGGCGTGGATTCCAGTCTGTCTGCGAGGTCCGGGAGTTCGGCCGCCGCCAGCCGGTAGGCGTCGTCGCACGCCTTCTTGCGCGCGAGTGCCTCCCGCAGGTCGTCCACGTCGTCTACCGCGGCGCCATAGGCCGCCGGGTCTCGGGACTCGACCGCGACGCGGGCTCGTTCCAGGGCTGCCGAGGCTCCCCTGCGGAGGGCCGCGGCACGCAGTACACGCAGGGCGTCGTCGAGCAGGGCGCGGGCGGGGTCGGCGTTCCTGCGCGCCGCTCTGGCCTTCAGGAGGTTTCGCACGGTGGCGGCCCGCTCCGGGTCGCCCCAGCCGGCGCCGGCCAGCCCTGGTGCGGCTGCGGCAGCGCCGACCACGGCGTGGCGCATGTCGGCGAGAGCGGTCAGAGTGGTGAGGGTGGCGATGTCCTGGCGCAGGCGGGCGATGCGCCGGGCGGTGGCCTGCCATGCGTCGTGGCCGTCGCCCCGCTCCTGTTCGATGTCCTGGAGGTGCCGCTCCAGCGTGACGCGGTGCAGCACGGCGGACGCGGCGGTCGCTGTCTCCACGGCGCGGCCGTCGACGCGCACGGTCTCGGGGAAGTCGCCGACAGCCTTGCGCAGCTTGGTCTTCAGGCCCAGGGCTCCGCGCAGCTTCGCACCGGACGCGAGCCCGTCTCGGAGGATGCCGGCGAGTCCGAGGGCCGTCGGCACGTCGTACGCCTCCAGCCCAGTGACCAGGGTGGCGCCGAGGGCACGCTCCGCCTCCTCGATCGTGGTCAGGACCGCGGTGGTGCGCTCGTGACGGCTGCGCGCGCCGAGGTCCTGCCCGGCGAGGATTTCGTCGCGCAGCTCGGCGGCCCAGGCGGCCGGCATCGAGGTGGCCATCCTGGCTGCGGCAGTGAAGTGGTCGATCGCGGTGGCCAGTTGGTCCTGCTGTGCCGGGGTGAGGGCGGACACCGCGTCGTCGAGACGGGAGACGGAGCCGTCCTGCCGGAGCGCGGCGAGGTCGGCCTCCGCCGTCCTGATCGTCTCGACCGCCTCGGCGAAGGCGGGCGCCGTGGGCAGCTGTCCCGGGGCGGGCGGCGCGGCACTCACCGATGCGGCGAGTGCACGATGTCGGTCGGTGAAGGCGAGCGCCGCACGACGCAGGCGCGGTAGGGCCTCGGCGTCCAGCGTCGGGGCGTCGGCGGGGACGGCTCCGATCCAGCCGAACCGCGGGTGTTCCTCGGCGAGCCGCTGGGCGATCCGGCACAGGGTTCCCTCGTAGTCGCCGATCTCGGCCGGATGGTGGTACGTCTCCTGCTCCCGCAGCGCGCGCAACGCCTTCAGGGCGAGCGCCTGCGCGGACCGGGCGGATCTGAGGCGCTCCTCGTGCTCCTGGATGCGACGCCGGTACGCCCGCGAGGAGAAGTCTCCCTGCCGGTCGAGGATGGCCTTGACGGAGTGCTCCAGTTCCTGCTGGCCTGCTCCGTCATCGGTTCGGCTGACACACAGCTCGCGGATGCCGGCGGGGAGTTTGTCCTTCAGGACCTTCAGGGCACGTGCCGTATGGCTGGTGATCAGTACGCGGTTGCCGTGCGCGAGAAGGTCGGTGACCAGGTTGGCGATGGTGTGTGTCTTCCCGGTGCCGGGCGGTCCCTGGACCACGACGAGATCCCGGTCCCGCAGCCGGTCGGCGATGGTGCGCTGTTCGTCGTTGGAGGGCAGCGCGAAGTACAGCTCCGGCGGCGGCCCCGCGGCGTCACCGCTGCCTGGCTCCCCCAGTGGCTGGTGACCGCCCGCACCGGCGATCGCCCGCAACAGAGCGGTGGGCTCGGCGCCCTGCTCGATGGACAGGGCGACACTGCGCAGTGCTTCGAGCATGCTGCGCCGGGTGCGCTCTCTGAGCAGCAGCATCGGCGCGAAGCTGACGACTGGTACGGCGGGGTCTCCCGCTGCCCGGTGCCGATTCGGTGCGCGGTCGTAGCGGCCTGCTTCGTGGGCCGCGATGGTCCAGGTGGTGAGGGCCCGGTGCATCTGGCCGGCGAGCTGCGGATCCGTGGTGTCGCCGGCGGCTTCCAGCTCCTGCCGTACGAGGGCGCGGGTGTCCGCCCGCGCTTTCTGCCCGGGATCGAGCATGGACTCCTCCAGCACCGGGCTGCCGTGCTCGGGGTCTGGTCCGACGGTGATGGCTCCGGTGTCGGGGTCGATGGTGATGACGGCCCGGCAGGTGACGAGATGGCGGCGGATCGGCTCGCCCTGTGCCGACCAGGTGAGGTAGCCGAATCCGACGACCAGTTCGAAGGTCTCGCCGAGTTCGGAGGCATCCACGCACAGGCGGTAGAGGCGGTCGTAGGCACGTATGACGGGCTTCATTGCGCGGTCGCGACGTGCCCACCCTTCCCATTCACGGGACCAGGCACGGTACTGGGCGTACACGGCGTCACGTTGGGGCGAGTCGGCCAGGGACACGGTGATGTGCCGGGTGCGTGCGCTTCCCTCGGCGGAGATCTCTTCCACCGGTATGTCCGTCTCGGCCCGCGGCTCGGGGGGCGTTTCCCGTGCCGAGTCGTGGATCTCCAGGTCGGCCAGCCAGTGGGCGAGCGGCAGCGGCGGAGCCGGCGGTTCGTGCCGAACGGGGCGGTCGGCACGCAGCCACAACGGCGTTTCGCCGGGGACGACGTCGGTGAGGAAGGAGCCGAACTGCGCGGGCAGGTCGGCGAACCACACCTGATGCCTGGCGTCGTCGTGGGTCCGCACCGGTTTGGTGCGGCTCTCACCCACCTCCGCGAGGTAACGGAAGACGTGGCGGACGACCTCGTCGGGCGTCACGGCAGATGAGGGCACGAGCCACCTCGCTGAACTGGTGGAACCAAAGTATGAAGAGTGTGCGCATCTTATGCGCGTGGCGCGCGTCCGAAAGGGTGGGTACTGCCCTCTGCTGAGCTGCTATGCGCGTGATGGTCCGTATGTTGTTTTCGAGCAGTGCGCCTTCATGCCCGCGGACTGGGCGGCGCGAGCAGACGGTCTGGTCCGCCAGTTCGCCGACGCGGAACAGCGCCACCTCCCGATCTCACTGGATGGCCCCACATCCCGCCCACCCTTGCCGAATGCAAGAATGCGACCCTTGGGTGGACAAGTGCAGCAGCTCGGGGTGGGCACGAGCACTGTTGGAACGGGGGTAGCCATGGCGTTGGTTATGTGTCCACTGTGCAGCGACGACGAGGACATCGAGGTGATCCGCTCGCTCGACGGCGGACGTCGCCTCGTGAAGCATCGGTGCGGCTACGAATGGGAGCACAAAAAGCCCACCGTCCCACAGAGGAACCCGCTCCGCACCTTCGACGACCTCAAGGCCCGTTTCCCGAAACCCGAGGACGTCGATCCCGAACAGTTGGAGCGCGTGGCCCAGCTGAAGGAGGAGTACCTCGCCGTCAAACCGGACTTCGCCCCCGACGTGGCGGCCTACTGGTCGAAGTACCAGCGGATCTTCTCCCCCGACGGGCTGTGGACGTGCGGCCCCAGAGTCCTCAAGGACTTCGCCAACTCCGAGGTCGGAGCCCGCCCCGGCAATCAGGCCACCTTCAACTCCGCGTGGAACGACATGGGCGACGCCGCGGCCGGGGAGGCGACCCGCAAGACGATTGAGTACCTCCTGTACGGCCCTGACGACGTGCCGCTCGAAGACCGGCTCCAGCACCTGCTGGACGGCACCAAGTCGTTCGCCATGACCGGTTTCAAGGAGGCCCTCCTCACGAGGGTTCTCTGCGTGACGTACCCCGACCGGTTCCTGACGATCCTCAAGTACACGACGGAGGCGGGCGGCAAGCGCGAGATCGCGCGGATGGTCTACGGACTGGAGTTGCCGGCACCCGAGTCGGTGAACTGGACCCTCGGCCGGCTCATCCTCTGGAGCAACGACCTCCTGAATGACCTCGTCGGCCAGGGCTTCGCCAACCAGCAGCACGCCGCCGCGTTCCTGTGGTGGGCCAAGGATCAGGTCGAGGGACTTCAGTAGGTTGCCGTACATCGCCTGTGGGCCCTCGTATCCCCCGATTGGCTCTGCATGGCTGAACGCGAGCATGCCACCAGGGTTCAGCCGCTTCGCGATGAGCTCGCCGTGCCCGCGAAGGCGCCCACGGCCGCCAGAGGGCTGTCCCGATTGCCCTACCAGACGACCGGCTCACCTTCGTCTCCCTGCTCCCATCTGCACGACGGCTCCGCGCCATGAACGCGGAGGGCGCGGCCGTCGCCCTCCGACGCTGAGCGCCACCCCGAGGCCGTTCCCCCGTGTGTATCGCGGGCGATTCCGCCTACGGCTGTCGGAACGACACAAGACCGAGACCGCTGATCGCAGCACCCGGACCGTCCGACCTGCGCCAGAACCCGGACTCGGCGAGAGAACTCCTGACTGTCCATCACGCACAGCAGTCCACCGGCTGTCCACCGAAGATATCGAGATCTGACGGGGTCCAGGCTCAGCCGAGCAAAACAGCAGCTCACAGCCTTGCGGCAGCCTATCGACAACAACATGTGAAACGGCGACCTACGCATTGCGATGCACAGACGGACAGTGCCGATTCGCCGAGATTCCAAGGTCAACGAAAACAAGAAACCCCAGGTCAGAGGGCCCAACCTGGGGTTCACCATGGAGCCGCCTTCGGGATTCGAACCCGAGACCTACGCATTACGAGTCCGTGAGGGATCGTGCTACCTCGTACCACCTGGTTCTGCTTGATGCTGTCCTGTCTGATCAGAGCAACTCCGGCGTCCTGATCGGTGATGCTTCATGCCGCACCATCCAAAGGCGTCCGGCCACCGGCTGGCCACCGGGGGCGTCACTGAGCAGCGCAGCGAGATGATGGGGTCGAGTTGTAGGTGACCTCCAACACGCTACTGACGGTCTTTCACCAGCCCGCCTGCGCCGTCCTGGGGCGGCGGCCCCACGACCGCTCCGCCATCAGTTCGAGTCGAAGACCTCAACGTCGCATTTAACGGCACCGCTCCGTTCGATCCTCGCGTCACTGGTGATCAGCGTTGCGGCGAGCGCCTCGGCCAGGGCGACGTACTGGGCGTCGTAGGCGCTCAGGTTTGCGTGGAGAGCCTGAACGCGATCCCAGAGGAAGAGCGTCTCATGTCGGACAAGTGGGAGTTGCCGGTAGGCATCGACAGCCCGGTCCACTTCCCGCGCCGTGAGCTTGCCCCCTCTCCTCATACCGAGGAGTGCGGACTGAATCTCGTAGTCGATGAGCGTGGGCACGGCGACGGCATCGGCGGCACCCACCCGGGTGCGGACCGCAAGGCCGAGCGGGTCGCGGTTGGTGAGGAAGTGCACAAGGGCGGAACAGTCCATGACGACCGTCCCGCTCACCTCCCGGTCCTGGCCTCGTCGATCGCGGCCAGCACGTCCTCCGTACTGACACTGGCCGTAGTCTCCCGGTTCAGGCGCTCCACCATCTCCGCCATGGTGGGCTTGGACGTCTCGCGCGCGATGAGCTCGAGGAAGTAGGCCTGGAGGGACTTGCCGGCCCGGGCGGCACGAACCTTCAAGGTCTTGATCTGGTCGTCCGGGACGTCCCGGATCGTCAGAGCAGTCATGATTGCAGTATAGCGTCAACGCATGCAAAGTGCAGACAGGGGGCGTGGGAGGACAGCGCAACTCGCTAGCTCGCACATCGGAGGAGTCGCTTCAGAGGAGTGCCGGGGCTACTACATAGGCAGCGCGTCGTCCATAAGCCGAACTGCGGCGACCGACCGCACCCTCGCGGGCCACCCGCGCCAGCAGCACGGAGCCGGTTTCAACCTTGGTTTGAACAGGCCGTGTGGAGGGTGAGGACGGCCTGAACAAAAGTAGTGATGCGGGTGGTGCTGCATCGCAGCTTGCGCAGCAGTCGCCAGGTCTTGAGTGTGGCCATGGCCTGCTCGCCCAATGTCCGGATTTTGGCATGGGCCCGATTGACCGCCTGCTGACCTGCGGAGAGCTTCTCCCATCGACCGCGATATGAACCGCTCCGGGATCGGTGGAGGCTCTATGCGTTGACTCCAGCCGCCGGTTGGGGCTGGTGTTGAGCGTGTTAGCTGGTCTCGTGCTCGTGGGGCGGGATGTGTCCGATCGAGGTGTGGAGACGCTGGGTGTTGAACCAGTCGTCCCATTCCGCAGTGCCCAGTTCCACGTCGGCGAGGCCGTGCCAGAGCCGACGGGGCTTGATCAGCCCCGATTCCTCTGAGCTCGCGACTGGGTCAAACGGTGAGGATCCCCAAGGGGCGTTCGACGCCGCAGATGGCGACTCCATCACCATCTGCGACTTTTCGTAGCGCCGCTGGTGATTGCGACGCGAGAATTTCCCCGCGCTGAAGGGCTGAGGGCCCGCCGGACTGTCCCGGCGGGCCCTCAGTCCTGTCAACCCGAACGCCCCACCTCGAGAAACTGCCGGTAGACGAGGTCCAGTAGCGCCGCATACGCGTGCTGCGAACGGGCGATGGCCCGGTCGTCGTCCGATGCCCTCTCACTGATCCGGTCGATTCGCTGCATCAACTCTTGAAGCATCGTCAGGACGTTGACCGGCGCTGGCTTGAAGACACCGCGTTCCACGTAGCGGATCACCGTCGTCACATACTCGTCGGCCTCCGCTAGATCGCTGCGTGCCAGAATCAGATCGCTACTCGATCCACTCCGAGGGAACGGGAGGCTACGCCAAAGAGTGTAGGCGTCCATGAAACTGAGCATCACGTACTCCTCCTGCCTAGTGGGCGTCGTCGTACCAGAAGGAAACAACTCGTCCATCAGGCCCGACTATCCCGCCCATACCCCCGTCTAGATTCGAGTACTTAACGCCCCATTTTCCGCCATCGAACGGCATCCTCTTTGCATTGTACCCCTTCTTTCCTCCCGGTTCGGACAGTTTCGCCGCCCAGTCTTTTGCGTCCTGCAAGTACTTTTCGGGCGAGACGTCCAATGACTTGCCGTGCTTTTCCCAGTGGTACTGGAAACTTCCTCTCGGATTCTCAAAAGTTCCCTCATGCCAGGCATCATCAAGCCCGACCGGGCACCGCTCCGCATTGTGCACCAATACAGGCGTCTCGCCCGCCAGCACATAATAGGTGTGCAGGTCATCGACGGTGAGGTTGTACGTGCGGACGTTTTCCTCATATGCGCGGTTCGCGGTGACGACGACGGTGTCACCCGTGTCAGTGAGCAAACTCATGCCCGACGCAAGGTCACCGGCATCGAACCAGTCCTGCTCCGATGGAGACCAAAACGGGTGCTCGTATGTCGCCGTCAACTTCTCGACGCCGTCCTCGGTAGCGATGGACAGCTCGTTGAAATGCTTGTCGTCCTCGGTGATGATGAGGTGCGTGACCATACGGGTGCCGGTCTCACCGGTCTCTGGGTCAGTAGCGAGGACCTCGTCGCCGACCTCGATGTCTTCGATGTCCTTGGTCGAGCCGTCGGCCATCTGGACGTCTGTACCGGCAAGGAAGCACTTGGTGCAGCCGCTGCCCTCCTTCTCTTTTCTCCTTTGCCTGTCCTGGGATTGCTTCCGCATCGTCTTTTTGAAGAGCTGCTTCAGGGCGAATTTACCGATCCCGTAACCACCGGCAAACACCGACCCGACATCCAGAACGGTCTTCGTCCCCTGATACACGTCAGAGTCGGGATCGGCGCCGTACCCTTCAACCAGTTCCTGGTAGCTGTCCTGGGTGCCGCCGCAGTCCGGGTTTGTGCCGCTCCAGCACCAGGGCTCTGTGGTGTACTCAGCCAGATCCCAGCTCTCGGCGAAGAAGTCTCCGAAGCCTCCCGCGACGTCCTTCCAGCTGCCCACGGATCTGGGATCCGCTGGTTCGACGTTGCCGCAGATTCTGGGGGGCATGCACGAATTACTGCCTGATGAAGCGTAGTTGGCGCTTCCTCCGGTGGACATACCACCCGAGCTGGATGAGCCCGACTGCCTCATGAGGACGCCCTGGGCCGCAGCGACTGCCCTTCCGACCAGCCTGGCTAGCGCAAGTTCGATGGCGGAGGCGCGGTATTTGCCGTCGGGGTCTGCGAAGGTGACCGGGTTGTTGCTGCTGTAGGAGTAGCCGTTGACCTGTTGGGGGTCGGTGAGGTCGATGACCGGGTCCACGCTGACGAAGCGTCCGGTGGATGGATCGTAGTCGCGTGCTCCGAGGTGGGTAAGGCCGGTCGGCTCCTTGATGCCGCCGACGAAGCCTCGTTCGCCCACCCATGCCTTGGCGGTTTCGCCCCGGTCCTCGCCGAACGGCTTCATCTGGCGCCGGGTGACGGTCTGGGTGGCTGCGTCCACTTGCACACTCGCCGTGCCGTTGTGGTCTGCGGCTGTCCAGGTCAGCGCCGTTGTCGTACGCACCGCGACGGTCTGCCCGCTGTGGCTGTAGTAGCGGGTGGCCTCGACCTTGCCGCTCGCCTTGTCCAGCCTCAGTTCGGTCTCGCCCAGGTAGAGCGTGGTGCCGGTGGTGTCCCGGCGGATCAGCCGGGAGCCATCGGCGTCGTTCAGGTACTCCGTCGCCGTCTTGTCCGCCTCGGTGACTTTCTCGAGGCTGCCCTCGACATTGAAGTCGAGGTCCTGCGGCTTTCCACCTAGCGTCCGGATGTCGGTGTTACCGGAGGCGTCGTAGGTGTAACTGGTCGAACCGGTGACCGTGCCGTCAGTCTTCTTGGTCTCGGTAGAAGCCAGGGCGTGCGGGCGGGGCTGGTCGGCTGTCTTGTAGGTGTAGGAGGTGGTGGCGTCGGCGAGGTGGTCGGTGGCGGTCTTGCGGTTGCCGGCGCTGTCGTAGGTGAACGATTGCCAGTACGGGCCCGGGCCGCCGACGTTTGTCTTGGCAGGTGAGGTGGCACAGTCGGCCGTCGTCGTCCAGGCGGTCTTCAGGCGGCGGTGGCCGTCGTAGGTGAAGCACTGCCGGTCGCTGGGGCTGGTGGCTTTTTCCTCGACCTCGACCGGGTTGCCGGCTGTGTCGTAGCGGTAATGGACGTCGGAGTCCGTGCCGGTGTGGGTCTCGGAGACCACGCTCTGGCGCGCGAGGCGCTTGGTGCCGGTCTCGTAGCTGCGGTTGATCTCCGTCCAGTCCGCGAGGGGCGAGACGCCGAGTGTGGTGCGGATCTGCTCACCGGCAGGCAGGTAGTCCGTGTTCTGGACGATGCCCGTCAGCCCCTGGAGGGTGTCCGGCAGGCGCTGCTCGGTGTAGCCGTATGTCAACACCTCCTGGGCGAGGCCGCCCATCGCGGGGATGGTGCGCTTCTGGAGGGTGCCGTCGAGGTTGTAGGCGTTGGCGATGGTCCAGATTCCGTTCGAACCGGCCAGGGCACCTTCGGTTTTGCTGATCGTGTACTGCTCGCTGAGGATCTCGTAGGTCTTGCTGTACTTGGCGTTGGTCTTGGCGTAGACGCTTCCGCCCTTGCCGGCGACGTATCTGATCGCCGACGTCAATTCACCCTTGGCGATGGAGTCATAGGTCCAGCGCGCCAGATACCTGGAGTCCTCGGGCGCCGGCTGACCGTTGACCACGGGCACCTTGCCGTCGAGTCTGCCGGTCGGGCGGCCGAGCACGTCATATGTGAGCCCGATCGACTTGCCGCGTGCATCGGTCGTCGAGACGACCTGGTCGAGATCGTTGAACTCGGACGAGCTTGCACCGGCGTCGGGATCGGTGGCGCTGTCCTTGCGGCCCAGGAAGTCGTATCCGTATGTCCAGGTGTTGCCGTCGTCGTCCTTGACGCTGTTCAAACGGTCGGCGTGGTCGTATCCGTAGGCGAACCGGGAGAACTTCGTGCTGACCGCGTTGCCGTCGTACTCCAGCTTCTCCACCGTACGGCCTCGGGCATCAACCCTCTCCCGGATGGCCGAGGCACCCGCCGGGGGCTCCACGAGCGTGGAGTCGCCGTCATGGGTGTGCTTAGTCCGTGAGAACTCCTTGCCGTTGGCGAGGACCTTCTCGATCGTTACCCTCCCGGCGCCATCGCTCACCGTCTCCGTACCAGCTGGCGCCGCGGTGAGCAGCGTGGCGAGCTTGCCTGAAGGCGACGTGGTGTCGACGTAGTCGGTCGAGGTCTCGACGGTCAGGCCACGGGTGTCGTATTTGGCCTCCGTGATGACCCGTCCCGCGCCAGACGCGGCGGGTGCCTGTGTCTGCCGCAGCCTGAGCAGTGCGTCGTAGATCTCGTAGGTGGTCTGGTACGTGGTGCCGTCGTTGTTCAGGGACTTGGTCGCCACCCACGACGCTGCTGTGTTCTGCAGCTTGTATTCGAACTTGTAGCTGGCAGCCTGGCCGGCGGCACGGTCCCGGTTGGCGAGCCACACGTCGGTGAGCTGCCCAAAGCTGTCGTAGGCCAGTTCCGTACGGTTGCCGTTGGGGTCGGTGGTCGAGGTACGCACTCCCCAGTCAGGGGCGATCTCGGTCGTGACGGTGTGGTCGAGCGCGTTGGTCTCGACGGTCTTGGTGAGCGGCCCTCCCGCCGCCGGGGTGTACTCGGTGTGCGAGACCCGGGTGCCCCTGGTGTCGTAGGAGTCCGTGACACGGCCGAGGGCGTCGTACTTGGTGGTGTTGACTGTCTGGAGTTTGACTGTGGAGCCGTCGTAGCCGGTCACTCTCTCGACGCGGGTCACGTCACCCTTCGTCGGTGCCTTTCCCCAGTCCTGGTCGTCGTAGGACGTCCGCACGTCCGAGATCACGTCGGTCGTCTTCGGGTCGCCGGTCCGCTTCGGGGTCGCGTCGCAGCCGGTGGACACCTTCTCCACCCGCTTGGGCAGGGCGAGAATCCATGCCGAGGTGTTGGTGGCGTACTCCGTGATGGTGCAGTCCTTCTCGCCCGCCGCGTCCATCTCCGCTTTCAGTGGCAGGCCGCCGGTCGGGTCGTACGTCGTCGTCTTGGTCGCCGTCGCCTCACCGCCCCCCGACAGCGCGGTGCGGGAAACCGACGTCTCGGTGCGGACCATGTACGCGTTGACCGTGCCGTAGGAGTGCTTGTCCGTGGCCGTTGTGCGGGACCAAGGCGTGTTGATGGTCGCGGAGACCTCGGGACCGTTCACTCCGTTGTAGGTGATCTGTTCGCGCAGCTGACCCGCGAACTGCTCCGCGTCCGCCTTCGTCACGCCCTTGGAGTCAGTGACCGTCTCCTTGCGAGTGCTGCCGTCGGACTGCTTGTCGCCGTCCATGCCCCGGTAATAGAGCGACGTGGACTTCGACTGGGTGCCGGAAGGTTCACCGGTGGTCGTGGTGACCTTCTGGTAGCCGCGCCAGATGCCCCAGGTGCGGTATTTCGCCTGGGTGATGGGCGACTCGTCGTCGTAGGCCCACGCGCCGCCGCCGCTGTAGGTGTAGTCCGTCTGCTTCAGCGGCGCGCCGCCGTAGGGGTCGGACTCGGTGACCTGGGTGACGACGTACTTGTGGAAGAAGTCCGTGCGCGGCTTGGGGTCGGTGCCCGGCGTCGGGTTGGACGGCGGGATCCACTTGACCGGATAGCAGCGGCGGGTGTTGGAGTCCAGGTCAGACGGAACGTCGCTGCCCGCGACGCAGTCCTCCTTGGAGTAGTTCACCGTCAGCTTGGAGCCGGTCTCCGAAGTGACCGTACGCACACGCCACTTGATGAACGGGGCGACGTCGTCGCCCGTCTGGTCGACACGGTTGTGCAGCTGGACGCCGCTGAAGGTGACCGACGGCAGGGAGGCGTCCCCGCTGACCTTGCCGGTGCGCTTGATGGAGTCCAGCCACAGGCCGGCGTCCGAACCGTCGCCCGGGTCGGGGAACGTCTGCCCCAGGTGCCAGGCGTTGACCGCGCGGTAGTCGCTCTCGGCGCTGCCCGCACCGTCGTACACCTGGGTGGTGACGTCGGTCAGGCGCTTGCGGGTGAAGAACGACGGGCTGGGCTGGTCGGTGCAGGGCTTGTCGGCGGCGCAGATCTGGTCGAACGGCACGTCCGGCCAGGCGTTGCGGTTGGACGAGGTCAGCGAGCCGCAGCTCTCACCGCCGGAGACGGGCAGGCAGCGCTCGGCGACGGTGAACTTCACCCGGGCCGCGGCGGGCTGGGTGGTGGAGAAGACCGTGTCGGTGCGCTGGCCGTAGTCGATGCGCTTGAGCCAGCCGCCGCGCACGTACTCGGTGCCGTTGCCGGTGGTGCCGTTCTTGGCGTAGTGGTTGAGCTCCTTGTCGTACCAGTACGTCATGACGTTGCCGTGCGGGTCCACGACGTAGTCGAGGTTCCACCGCCATGCCTGCGTCTTGGCGCGGCCGGAGAAGGAATCACCGGAGGAGTACCCGGGCTCGCCGGAGTCGTCGCCGAAGACCGGCAGCGTCCACACCGAGTTGGTCTCCGCCTTGCCCGAACTCCAGTCCGGCAGGCGGTTCTTGCCGAAGACGTACTGGGTGCCGTCGGTCGAGGTGACCGTCCAGAACTCGCCCTTGTCGCCGTTCTCCCCGGCGTCACCGTCGTCGCCGTTGACCGCGCCGGTGTCATGGACGACCCGCTCGCCGTCGTCGCTCTTGGGCCGCCACTTGCCGTCGGAGCCCTTCACCAGGGGCGTCGACTTGCCGTTGAGGACGAGGGAGGCGTTGTCCTCCTTCCAGCACTGGTCGTACTTCTTGTCCTGGCCGTCGTCCTCACAACTGCCGTACGCCCGCTCGACGTACGAGGTCGACAGGTCGAAGCCCTCACCGATCCAGGACGGCTGCGCGCTGGTGGAGGAGGTACGTCCGTCCACGCTCTGTGCGGAGTAGCCGATGGACAGGTTCGGCGCCGGGCCCGCCGGAGCCGGCGGAGTCTCGAAGGGGTAGTTCCAGGTGAAGTCACCGTTGGAACCGCCGGCCGACCAGGTCGAGGAGGCCGCCAGCGGGGTGGCCTCGTAGGTGCCCTGGTCGGAGCCGGCCGCCGCGGACAACGCCATCACCATGGCGGCGGGCTTCGCGGCCATCGCCGTCCGGGTCTTCGTACCGCCCGTGGCCGCCTTCGGCGTGGTGATCTGCGCGGTGACCGTCTCGGCCTCGCCGTCGTTCTCCGACGCCACCGGAGTGGTCTTACGACACTCCGCCTTCTCCGGCGTCGTCAGCGCGCACGCGGGAAGCTTCACGAGACGCAGCCGTGAGGACCAGTTGCCGCTGTAGGCGTCGGCGAAGGAGCTGTAGTCGATGGTGGCGCCGAGGCTTGCGGCGCCTGTGTCGCCGTCAGCCCGGGTGACCGTGAAGACGAGACCGTCGATGCCGAGCTGGCCGGTGGCCTTCCGATCGAGGACGCGGACCTTGGCCTCGTCGGGGGCCTCGGCCGTCTTCGCACTCCCAGCGGCCCTGCCATTGGGCTGGGCGAGCGTGATAGGCAGCCCTGCGGCCCTGACCGACTTCTTGCTGTTCTCCGGCGGCAGATCGACCGTCACCGCCGACGTTCCCGGCCACGTCACCTTCGCGCGAGCCTTGACGAGCGTCTTGCGAGTAGCGGCCTCCGTCGGGTCCTTGACCTTGGTGACCTTCGCGTCGAAGGGTTCGGCCCTGCCGTACTTGGCCTTCTGCAGAGCGGTGTGATCCCGGTCCACCGCGGCCGCCTGCACCGGTGCGGCACTCAGCAGACCAGCGACGACCGCTGATGACAAAGGCAGGACAACAGCGGCCAGACGATGCCGGCTCGCTCTGCTCCATGCCCATCTTTCGGGCAGCAGTGAGCTGTTCCTGGACAACACTTGGGGGGTGCTCCTGGATTCTGAGTTGTGAGGGCGTACCGGGCAACAGGCCCGGTACGCCACGGAAGAAGAGGAAGGGAAGGGTTATTCGACGGGCACCGGAGGCTCGTCAACCGTCGCGAGCTGCGTGATCTCGTCGTCGGACAGGACACCGGCGTACACACGCAGGTCGTCGAGCTGGCCGGGCAGGGCGTTGCCCCACTCTCCGTTGTCGTGCCGACGTGCGCCGCCGACCATCAGAGGGCCTGTGGGCTGGAACGTTCCCTCGCTCAGGACGCCGTCCTCGTCCCCCTGTCGTTGCCCGGACACGTAGAGATGGGCAGACTTGTTCACCGAGTCGAAGACGGCGACGACGTGCACCCAGCCACCGGGCGAGTTGACCTCGTCCGAGACAGCCGCGACGGCGGGGCCGCCCAGTACGTCCGTCTCGTACCGTCCGAAGTTCCAGTCACCGATGGCCTGGCCCGCCTCCTGGCGGTACCAGAGACGGAAGGAGTTCCTCTCGGCACCCGGGTGCGAGAAGACACTCGGGGAATGCGCGACGGTGGTGTCGTCAAGCTTCGACTGCGCGGCCAGGTTGACCCAGCCCGCCAGGCTGAAGCTGCCGGACTCGTCCAGTGCGACGGCGGAGGTGGCCCTCCCCAGTTTCTCGGCGTCGAGTTCCAGGACGTTGCCGTGGGCCGGATCCTCGGTCGCGGCGAAGGCAGCGCCCGACTGGAGCTGAAGCGGGTTGCCCCGGCCTGAGGCGTCCGCCGCCGTGGTACCGGATGCCTCGTCGAAGCCCCAGTTGGCGAGCAGCGCGGGCTCTGTCCTTCCTGTCCCCGGGTTCAGGGTATTGGCGATCGACCACATCTCGTTCTCGAAGACCACGCGGTCCCAAACCTGGACCTGGTCGAGGTCGCCCTCGAAGTAGTCCGTGTACGTACCCGTTCCCTTCATACGGCCGACCTCGAAGGAGCCCTTCGCCGCCCACGGAGTCGTGAACTCCGTCGCCGCCTGGAGCTGTCCGTTGACGTACAGCCGGATCTGCTTCTTGTTGTGGTCGTACACACCCATCAAATGGGTCCACGCGCCCACGACCGGGGGCTTCTTGGCCACCGCGCGGACGATCGTCGGATCATCATTGTCGGCCGAGTACCGGTTGAAGATCCAACGGTCGTATGTCTGCGAGTAGTAGATCTGGAAGGTGCCGGCCCGGCTCCCGCTTTGCGCGGCCACGGTGGAGATGTGGTCCTTCGCGGTCAGCCGGGCCCAGGCGGACACGGTGAAGCTGTTGGTGGTGTCCAGGACCGATGCGGTGGTGGAGCCCGCAGTGTTCGTGCCGTTGGCTCGCAAGCCGCCGCCGAGCCGTGCCTTGTCCGTCCAGGTCGCAGAGGTCAGCGTCAGCGGTCGGTTCTTGCCCGAACTGTCGGTAGCACTGGTCCCGCTGCCGTCGTCCAGCTTCCAGCTCGCCACGGGATCGGAGCCCTTGGCCACCTTGAACAGGTAGTCGTAGTGGGCGCTCGGGTTCCCCGCTCCGTCGTAGGTCTGCACCCGCAGGGTGTTGGTCAGCCGCTTGTCGGGCGCCGCCTCGATCTCGTACGTCGAGGTATTGGCGGTGAACGACTTGCTGCCGAGCTTCACGCCGTTGAGCCACCAGTCGTAGCGGCGTACATCACTGGCACCCGCATCGATCTTGAAGCCGGCCGTCATGCCGACACTGCCCAACTCCGGGTCGGCCGCGTCGCAGACCGTGCCACCGCATTCCTTGTACACGGTCGAGGACACCTTCGGCACCGGCGGTCCCTTGGAGTCCACTTTGAAGTAGCAGTAGCTCGACCAGGGACCGAACAGGGAGTGGGTGTCGCCCTGCCACGTGTACTTGTACTCGGTGCGGGCACGGAACTTGTAAGTGACGCCCTGGTCCAAGGCGGCCGTAACCACGGTTCCGGCCGTGCCGCTGTCCGTCCACGTGGACGGCTTGAGTGAGGTCTCCGTGGTGCTGCTGCCCCTGTACAGCTCGAAGTTGGGGCGCAGCGAGGCGTTGGAGGCGTCGCTCGATGTCGGTGTCGCGGTCAGCCGCGGTGTGGTGTCCCGGATCTGTGCCGGGGCGGAGGAAGCCGAGCAGGAGACCTTGGGATCGGACATCTTCACCGATGAGGGCTTGCTGTTCGGCGGAGTCACGTAGGTGATCGACAGCCGGGGCTTGCGGGAGGACGTGGCGTCGGGGTCAAGCGGGGAAAGGAACTGCTTCCACGCGATCGGGTCGCCTTCGTCGGCCCGCAGTCCGAGCGTGGTGAGAGTGTCCTTCGCCTTTGCGGTGTGTGCGACGGCAGCCGTGGCGTCGAACTCGATGTCCCCGTCCGGGCAGTCCGAGGAGTGGCCCTTTGCAGCGGAGACCGTGTCGACCTTCGCGAGCCACTTCGGCGGCTTGTCCCACGTCGTCGAGGAAAAGATCTGGCTCGTGCGATAGAGGTCGACGTCATGCTTCACACAGTTCGCCGACCAGATCGCGTACGGCGTGAACGTCGCGTTCACGATCTTCTTGCCGGCCACCCTGCGGGTGTCGAACTGGAACAGCGAGCGCGACTTCTTGTTGTCCACGAACGCGTCGTAGCCCACGCCGAGCGCGTGCTTGGTCTTCCAAAGGCTGGTGCCCGGCGAGTTGGACCACAGGGCCGTCCACCCTGTCAGGGTCGCCTTGACCGCTGGCGGATCGAGAACGACGGGGTACGAAGTCGCACTGCTGGCAAGGAAATCCTGATCCGGAACGATGGAGAGGGCGTCGTCAGTTACGTGTGTGTCCATGACAGCGGTACGGGAACGGGGGCCTGCGCCGAGGGTCTCGGCAGCAGCCACCGCCGCGAACGCGGAAGCCGTGGACGCGGTCCGCGCCGCGCTCCCGGCCTTCGCAGTGGTCGTGCCTGCATCCCACATAAGGGCCGACCCGCTGGAGACCACGGCATGTCCCGAGGTATCCACAAAGGTGGCCGTCCCGGAGTCGTCCGTGCGCACGGAGAGCCCCTCGGCTTGGACCGGGAAACTCACCTTCTCCAGGGCTGAGTTGGCGGCGGCCTCACGGCTGTGGACGACCAGGTGGTACGTGAAGCCGTCCGGGTGCGCCTGAACGGCGAGGTCCACGTCGGGGAGCACGGAGGGGTACACGGCCGACGAACCATCGACCTCCGGCTTCGGCAGCGCCCACGGCGACGACACCGCGTACTCCTTGCCGGCCGCCACCATCCTGGCCAGCGGTTCTTCGGTACCGCCACCGGAGAATCGGATGTCTGCGGCTGCGCGCGGCGCGAGACTGCCGTCCGGGTGAGTGACGAGAGTCGTGTCGACATCTGTCCACTTACCAGCCTTCAGGACCCGCTCAGGCGAAGCCGCCGCTTCGGCGGTGAATGTCCCGTCGGGGTTGGCAACCACCCGGCTGGTCGGCGAGGTCAACTCGTCGACCTCCACACGCTTTCCGGAGGCAACTGCCTCTTCAGAGGCCCGCTCCTCGGGCGTGGCGACCGGAAGCCCGTCGTCCTCCCAGAACTCCTTGCCCCGCGCCCCCTCGTCAGCCGGAGTGCTGGAACTCCCCGTGTCCACGTCCGTGTCCACGTCCGCCGCCTGGACGGGGGCGGCTTGTATGGCGCCCGCCAGTACCAGCACGGCCGAGGCGACGGTCATCACCCCACGCGCGGCTCTGCTGCGACTGCTTGGTCGCACCTTCCCCCCTGCATGCTTTATTTTTTGATTATTTGTTGAGCGAAGGGAGAGTAGCTGGTGGGGAGATCTTTACCAAGAGTGCTCCGTGACGGCTATCTCACACTCCGCATACGGCGCGCCGCCTAGCAAGACCGTGCACTGGGCGGGCCTCGCTCCGACCGATGCCCGCCTCCTGCGTCCTTACCT
The DNA here is from genome assembly GCF_014930365.1 of Streptomyces caniscabiei. Classification (GTDB taxonomy): domain Bacteria; phylum Actinomycetota; class Actinomycetes; order Streptomycetales; family Streptomycetaceae; genus Streptomyces; species Streptomyces caniscabiei. The sequence goes on from NZ_JABXWI010000034.1 coordinate 56,618, forward strand.
TGTACGGCCTGCGCGGCCAGCCCACGGCGTCGCCGAAGACGACAAGCCAGTCGTCATCACGGGGTTTCGGCCTCTGCCTGCACCGCCGCTGCACGGCTGCCCCCGGAGACCACTCACGTGAATCCGGCAGTCACAACAAGTGCGGGCCAAGTTCAGCCCCATCCCCTGGTAGTACGCAAAGAGCTCGCACTCATTGTCGGGATGCCACAACCATCGCTCCCCTGTGAACCACCGATCTCGCGGTCAGCCGGGAGCCGGTTTGCACGCTCGGCCACCACGCGGCCACCACACCAATCCGAACAGCCCAAAGAAGCGTGCCCACATGAGACGAAAGGCCAGATCACAGCCCTGCAGAGCAAAACCGCCACCGCCGGCGAACCTCCGACCTACGCATTGCGATGCGCAGACCACACGTGCCCGATTGGCCCGAATTCCAAGGTCAACGAAAACAAGAAACCCCAGGTCAAAGGCTTGACCTGGGGTTCACCATGGAGCCGCCTTCGGGATTCGAACCCGAGACCTACGCATTACGAGTTTCAGTGACGAACGGTCGCCTCAGTGCGCTACCGGTCGTATTGGCTGGTCGGACCCCCTTTCCTCCGTCTGCGACCGCCCCCGACCGACAGCGAACCGCAACTAGGAATGCAACTGCACGCCCATACGTCCGGGGGGCGTCGCAAGTTTCTCGCGAGTAAGTGCCTCCACGTACTTGCACGACCCTTGGCGACCCTCTACGCTATGAGTAAGCGACACCGGTTACCCGATCGGATCGCGAGTACAACGCAAGCGGCCCCCGTCGGTGTTGGAGCACCGACCGAGGGCCTACGGATCCACCTGAGCCAACAGGAGAACCCGATGCTTCACCTTCTCATGACCCCCCGCACGGTCCGTACCGTGCGTAGCGCGTTCGGCCTCGTCGCCGACGCCGTCCGCTCCGTCGTCGCCCCCGCCTCCCTCGTCACCGAGGTCGAGGCCCCCACGGTCGTCGAGGCCACGGACCCGGCCGGCCTGTACGAGCCGGACGAGATCCCCGCCGTCGAGCAGATCGAGGCCGCCGCCCGCGAGTACGACCGCGCCGCCGACCAGGCCCGCCGCGCCGACCGCGGCAAGCGCGCCGCGAAGAAGGTCCTCGACAAGCTGCCCGCCGGCATCTACGGCACGTGGCGGATCTTCCGCACCCCGTCCTCCCGGCAGACCCCGGACCTCGCGGAGATCACCCGCATCTTCAAGGCCAACGGCCTCGGCCCGGTGCCCATGAAGCCGTGCGCGCCCTCGCTGAAGGTCGAACTGGTCGAGGCCGCCCCGGTCGCCGTCCCCGTCCTCGCCGCCGTCTAGCCACACCCGCAGACACACACCGCCAGGGGTCCGGATCAGGCCGGACCCCGGCCAACGCACCACCGCCACAGATCACCACCGGAAAGAAGGCACCGCCGTGCTCAACACCGAGATCCAGGCCCCCACCCGCAACGTCTACGGCCTCATGGCCACCCCGGCCGCCCTCGCGCCCTGCCTGCAGACCGACCAGAACCGCAAGCCGGTCATCAAGGTCGACCTGACCCGTCCCCGCATCGCCGAGCCCACCCCGTGCCACATGTACCCCGGTCTGTGCACCACCCGGGACGGCGAGCAGTTCGACGACGTCGACGAGAACGGCCGCCACATCGACCACGGCAGCGACGCCATCGGCGTCCCCGGCCTCGAAGTGGAGGGCGACCCGGAGATCTGGGCCAACTTCATCCACCTCTCCGCCAGCACCCCGAAGATCGGGTTCATGGGGCACGACCTCACCCCGGAGCAGGCCCGTACGAAGGCGCGCGAGCTGCGCCAGTTCGCCGACGAGCTGGACGACCTCGCCGACCAGACGGCCACCGCCTGCGCCCTGCACGACGTGCGCACGGTCCGGGAGACCGCCAGCCCCGCGTTCGCCGGGATCCTCACGATCGTCGAGAACGCCATCGCGCGGGACGGCGCCGACCCCGCCGAGGTCTTCGAGCGGGTCCTGGAGCTGATGAACCAGGCCCGCGACGCGGCGTAACCCGCTCACAGGACGGCCCCGGGCTCAGCGACTCCACCGCTGGCCCGGGGCCTGGATCCGAACCCTGCACAGACCAGGAGTCAGACCGTGCCCAACACCGTACCCATCAGCGGGGACTCGCCCGCCGCCACCCATCCCGAACCGTCCAACCTGGCCGTCGCCGCCCGCGTCGCGCAGCTGCTCCTCACCGAGCACGAGCACGTCGACCACGCCGACCTGTTCGCCGTGAACCGCGCCCACGGCGCCCTCACCGAGGCCCTCCGGATCCTGCTGCGCGCCGCCGGTGCCGAGCCGCCGCGTGCGCCCGTCGCCGAGCTGCACCGGCTCTGCCGCGACGACTACACCAGCAGCGCCGACCGCCGCACCCAACACCACCGCGACGACGCACGGCTGACCGAGAACGGCGCCGAAGCCGTCGCCGCGAGGGTCGAGTCGCCCGTCCGCTGCCCCGCCGCGCACGGCGACGACCCCACCCCGTGCAGCGGCCCGCCCACCGTCACGATCCTCGACGCCACGAACGCCGGCGCCCGCGGCTGCGAGCACCACGGCGCCCGGCTCCTCGCCTCCCTCGACGGAGGCCGCGTGTACGGCCTGCCCGACGCCGCGCCCGGCACCGCCATCCGCGTCTTCAAGGCCGCCGCCGGTATCCGCCCGTTCCCGTGGGTTGACGGGCCGCGCACCCGTGACGACCAGCTCTCCCGCGACGAGGTCCGTGCGAGGGGTGAGCAGCAGTGACCGAGCCCCGCACGATCACCCTGCCCACCGAAGACCACGGGCCGGTCACCCTGCCCGAGCCGGCCTGGTGCCGGGGTCACGCCGACCACCACCCGGACAGCTACCTCACCGACCTGACCCACTTCGGGCCCGAGCACCGGCTCACGTTCAACGGCACGGAGTTGTTCCGGCTGATGCTCGCGCAGACCCCGTACGCCGACCGCGCCAGCCGTGAGACGTGCGCGTACGTCGAACAGTCCGGCTACACCGGCTCGCTCGACCCGGCCGGCATGTACGACCTGGCCGCCGCCCTCGACCACGCGGCCGACCGGATGCGGGAGTTCGCCGACCGGCTCGCCGTCCTCCTCGACGGGAGCAGCCGGTGAGCGGCCGCTCCCGTATCGCCCGCCCGACCGAGGTGGCCGCCCTCCGCGCGGCCGCCCGGTCCGGCCGGCGCCTTCCCCCCGTCCCGAGCCTGATGGCCGCGCTGCTCGTCGCACACGAGCGCCGCGACCGTGAAGGCGTCCAGCTCGCCGCGCACCTGGTGGTGCGCGCCGCCACACCGAAGGAGGTAGGCGAATGAAGTGGAACCCGTCCCGAGCCCTCGCCATCGCCGCCGGCCTCGTCATCGTCGCCCTCACCGCGGCCGCATTCTGGCTCTCGTACGCCCACCTCGCCGAGGTCGCCCTGGCGCACGGCATGGAGGGCAAGGAAGTCCGCGCGTGGGCATGGCCCGCCACCCTCGACCTGTTCATCGTCGCCGGGGAGCTGCTCATGCTCCGGGCCGCACTCGCGGGGAAGGTCGACCCGTGGGCCATCGGCCTCACCGTCGTCGGCTCCGGCTCCTCCATCGCACTGAACGTCGCCGGGGTCGGCACCTCCGCCGGAACCCTCGACTATGTGGTCGCCGCCGTCCCGCCAGCCGCCGCGCTGCTCGCGTTCGGTGCGCTGATGAGGCAGATCCACCAGGCCCTCGCCGGGCGAGACGACCAAAACTTCCTGGGACCGCAGGAAGTTCCGACACCCGAGGTGACTGTGGAGCGCGTTGACGACGACCAGCCGCCCGCCCTCACCGAGGCGCCGGAGGTGGTCCCGGCTGATGCCCGGATGCTGCCGATCGTGGCGCTCCCCGCCCCGAAGAAGACGTTCGTCTTCGACCACTCGCGCCAGCAGTACATGCCCTCCGGCAGCACCAACGGATACGTGGACTGGCCCTCCCCCGAGGAGCCGACGGTGGTCACCGGCCCGGACGAAGGGCGGTCATCCGACCGAGACGACGAGAAGGGGTACGCGTCAGTCCCGACCCCCAGCGGCGACCACGACCGAGCCGACGAGGTGACCACTTCGGTGGGTGCGGAAACCCCCCGGCAGGTGGTCACCGAGGTCGTCACCCTCACCCCGTCCGAACTGCGGCGCAGGGCCTCGAAGCTGAACCGCGAGCTGGTCACCTCCACGAACCGGCCGGTGACCATCGAACGACTCCGCGAGGAGTACGGGCTGAGCCGTCGCGAGGCCGCCGAGCTGCGGCGCGAAGTGGTCGGCACCGTGGCGCTCGTCCCTGGGGAGGTCCGGTCATGAAGCCGATCCTGTTCGGTGCCGTCCTCGCTCTCGTCTGGCTGCTGTTCGGGTCGCCGCTGGTGACCATCACGGCGGTGCTGCCCGTCCTCGTCGAGCCGGTCACCATCGCCTTCGCCGCCGGTCTCCTCGCCCGCCCGTACGTGGCCCGGTCGAGGAGGTGGACGCGGTGAGCGACGCCCTCGACAAGGCCGAGCAGGCGGTACGCGCCGCCGAGACCGACACGGCCGCCGTGCAGCTGGCCATGGCCGCGATGGAGCTGGCGAAGCTCGCCACCCAGCAACAGCCCTCCCCGCAGCAGGTCTGTCAGCACGACCAGCACAAGGCCCGTCGCAGCACGGGCGAGTGGATCGGCATCGCGTGCGCGGTGTGCGTCGGCTCCATCGGCCTCGCCTTCGCCGGCCTGGCCCTGGCCGTCCTCGGCGGTGTCGCCGCGATCGTCGTCCTCGTCCTGCGCGACATGTGGCGCGACTCCCAGAAGGGCCGCCGCTGACGGTCCCTCCGCCCTCCGCCAACCGTGCTCATACCGACACGGTTGCGGGGGCGCGGTGGGACCGGACAGCCCGGCCCGCAACCCACGGAGGACCCCGTGACGACCCGCCAGGAACAGACCACCCTCGCCGCCCAAGCCGCCGGCCGCGCGGCCGACCTCGCCAAGGAGACCGAGAGGGCCGCCCTCCACCCCGACAAGCGCAGCCTCGTCCAGAACCTCGCCGCCGCCAGCACCGCATGGGCGGACGCCGCCCAGGCCCACGCCGCGATCGCCGCACTCCTGCCCGAGACGGAGGCATGACCGATGGCCGACAACCCCGACATTCGGTTCGCCGACTTCACCACGACGGAGAAGTTGCAGGTCATCGCCCTGACCGCCCGCATGGCGAAGAGGGGCGCGGCCGGCGAAGGCGTCGACATCTCCGACCTGAAGCGCAAGGTCGAGCGCATCGAGCGCCAGGCGCTCCGCCGCAAGAAGAAGTGACCACCCGGGGGCGGCGTCCAGCCTCCACAGCAGCGCCGTCCCCGGGCCCCGAACGTCCCATCAGAACGACCGGAGAGATCATCGTGACGGACACCGTCGTATCCGCCAGCACCGACGCACCCGAGGCGCCCACCGCCCCCGTGCCCGTCGACAACCCGAACCTGCCCAACCCGGGCGTCACCGACGAGAAGCGCCGGCCGATCCTCCCCGCCTGGCTGAAGGACCGCACCGAATTCGGTACGGCCGCCCGCCACACCGCCAGCCGCCTCGGCTACGCCACCGCCTACCACGGGCTCCGCGCCCCCTGGTACGCCGTACAGCTCGCCGCCATGGCCCCGCGCGGCGCCTGCCGCTTCGTCGCCGAGACGAACCGGTGGCTGTGGGACCGCGAGGCCGCACCCCTGCGCGGGCACGCCGTCCGTACCGAGGACGTCGAGGAGTACCTGCACCTCGCCCGCCTGCGCGGCAACCGCGTCCGCCTCCGCGGCCTGGTCACGGTCGTCGCCACCGTGTTCGGGCTCGGCTTCGCCCTCTGGCTGTACGTGATGGCCCCGGCGTTCCTGTGGGCGTTCGCCGCCGGCGGGGTGCTGACCCTCGGGTTCTTCGGCCAGCAGCCGGACGCCCCGGTCATCGGCCCGGCGGTGATGCGGACCGAGCTGCAGAAACTCACCGGCACCATCGTCCTGCGCGGCCTGGACTCCATCGGCAACCCGAAGATCTCCGCCGCCATCAAGAAGGGCGGCGACATGGACGGCATGCGCTTCACCAGCGAGATCGTCCGTGACGGCCCCGGCTACCGCGCCGACCTCGACCTCCCGTACGGCGTCACCCCTGACGACATCATGGAGAAGCGTGAGCAGCTCGCCTCCGGCCTGCGCCGCAAGGTCGGCTGCGTCTGGCCGTCCGGCGACGAGAACGAGCACGAGGGCCGCCTGGTCCTGTGGGTCGGTGACAAGCCGATGAACGAGACCACGAAACCCGCGTGGCCGCTCCTCAAGGACGGGGAGGTCGACCTCTTCCGCCCGGTCATCTTCGGCAACGACCAGCGGATGCGGTGGGTCGAGGTCACCCTGATGTTCGCGTCGATCGTCATCGGCTCAATTCCCCGCATGGGCAAGACGTTCCTGCTCAGGCTGCTGCTGCTGATCGCTGCCCTCGACCCGCGGGCCTGGCTGCTGCCCTTCGACCTGAAGGGCACCGGCGACCTGCGCGCCCTCGAACCCGTCGCCCACCGCTACCGGGCCGGCGAGGAGGACGAGGACATCGAGTACATCCTCCACGCGCTCCGCGAGGTCAAGGAGGAGCTGCGCCGCCGGGCGAAGGTCATCAAGGGCCTGCCGCACGCCCGCTGCCCCGAATCGAAGGTCACCCCGGCCCTCGCGAACGACAAGAGCCTCGGCCTTCACCCCATCGTCATCGGCATCGACGAGTGCCAGGTCGTGTTTGAGCACGAGAAGCACGGCGCCGAGATCGAGAGCATCTGCACCGACATCACCAAGCGGGGCCCGGCCCTCGGCATCATCGGCATGTTCGCCACCCAGCGG
>NZ_JABXWI010000035.1 GCF_014930365.1 Streptomyces caniscabiei
ATGGGCTCGTCGCGCACCTCCCAGCCGTGGCAGTACGGGCAGTGCACCACACTGTGCCCCCAGTGCCCGGCGAGCCCGGGCACCTGGGGCAGCACATCCGTGAGGCCGGTGGCCACCAGGATGCGGCGGGCGGTGATGGGGCGGCCGTCGGCCAGGGTGACGGTGAACCGCAGGTCCCCGTCCGCCGACGGGGCGGCGGACTCGGCCGAGACCACCTCGCCGTCAACGACGCGTCCGCCGTACTGGCGCACCTGCTCCCGGCCCCGTCGAAGGATCTCGGAGGGCGGGGTGCCGTCCAGTGCGAGCAGGCCGTGCACGGCCTGGGCGGGTGCGTTGCGCGGGGAGCCGCTGTCGATCACGACGACCGAGCGGCGGGAGCGGGCGAGGATCAGTGCACCGTTCAGCCCCGCGGCGCCCCCGCCGATCACCACCGCGTCGACAATCCCCTCGGCCAGTGCGTCGCTCGCGTCCGCGGGAGCCGTCGCAGTCACGGCCTCCTGCCTTTCCTTGTCAGTCATGGTTCGGTCGACCCTTCGAGTTCTGGGTGGTGGGAGAGGGGGGGCAGCTGTTCAGGAAGCCCAGGATGTGATCGGCGACCGTCTTGGGCTGTTCGACGTGCGGGAAGTGCCCCACGCCGGGTACGACGACGCGTTCGCCGAGGACGGTGAGGTGTTCCGACAGGAGCCGGCGGAGGTGGTGCCCGGCGACCCGGCGGACGCGTCCCCGGCGATGCAGTGGACGCCCCGCCGGCGATTCAGCGGGTGGCCCCGGTGTGCTCCCGCACGGCCGTCGCCTCGTTCGCCGTGGTCCCGGCCCCCGGCTCGGCGTTGTGCTTCGCGAAGCCGCGCCGGCCCGGCATGACCGCGAGGACGATCAGGGTTCCGGCGGCCATGATGATCCCGCCGATGAGGCTGGTCTGGGCGACGCCGTGGGCGAAGGCCTGGTGGACGGCGTCCACGGCGGCCTGGGCCTGCTGGGGCCCGGCGGAGGGATCCTGCGCGACCCGCTGCGCGACGGCCAGGCCGGCGCCGACCGAGTCCTTGGCGGTCTCCATCGCCTCCGCCGGGAGCCGGTTGCCCACCAGGTCGGTCAGCTCGTCGCGGTAGGCCGTGCCCAGCAGCGAGCCCAGCACCGCGATGCCCAGCGCACCGCCCAGCTCCAGCGCGGTGTCGTTGACACCGCCGCCGACGCCCAGCTCGGACTCGGGGAAGGAGCCCATGATCGTGTCGGTCGCCGGGGAGATGGCCAGTCCGAGCGCGAGGCCCAGCATCATCATCGGCGCCAGGAAGTCCCCGTACGTCGAGCCCTTGTCGATCTGGGTGAGCAGGAACATGCCCGCCGTGCCGACGGCCAGGCCGGTCACGACCATCGGCTTCACGCCCAGCTTCGGGGTGAGCATCCCGGTCAGCGCGGACCCGAGGAACACCGCACCGGCCAGCGGCAGCAGCCGTACGCCCGTGTCCAGGGAGCCGTAGCCGAGGACGAACTGCAGGAACTGCGTCACGTAGTAGATCACGGCGAACATGCCGAAGAAGAAGAACAGCACCGCGAGCATCGAGCCGCTGAAGGGCCGCACCGCGAACTTGCGGACGTCCAGCATCGGGTGCGGGTGGCGCAGCTCCCAGGCGACGAAGGCGGCCAGACCGACACCGGCGACCACGGCCGCGGTGACGGGGCCGACGCCCCAGCCGGAGTGCGGGCCCTCGATGGCGGCGTAGATCAGGGAGCCGACGGTGACGATCGACAGCAGACCGCCGACGTAGTCGATCCGGCCCATGCCCTCCGCCTTGGACGGCGGCACCAGGGCGAGCGCGCCGACCACGCCGAGGAGGGCGATCGGCACGTTGATCAGGAAGGTGGAACCCCAGGCGTGGTCCTCCAGCAGCCAGCCGGAGACCAGCGGGCCGACGGCTACCGCCAGCCCGGAGGTCGCGGCCCAGGCGGTGATGGCCTTGGTCCGCTCGCTCCGGGGGAAGGTCGCGACCACCAGGGACAGCGTGGCCGGCATCACGACCGCCGCGCCGACACCCATGATCGCGCGGGCCGCGATGACCAGCGAGGTCTCGTCGACCAGGCTCCCCATCACCGAACCGCCGGCGAAGATCAGCAGACCCAGTACCAGCGCGCCGCGCCGGCTGTACTTGTCGCCGATCGCGCCCAGCACCAGCATCAGCGCCGCGTACGGAACGGTGTAGCTGTCGACGACCCACTGCAGATCACTGCTGCTCAGGCCCAGGTCGGTGGTCATGGCGGGGGCGGCCACGATCAGCGACGTGTTCGCCATCACCGTGATCAACAGGCTCAGGCACAGCACGAGCAGCGCCCACCAGCGCCGCGCGTACGGCCCGGTCATCTTCTCCACGGGGGTGTTTGCAAGGAAGGGCATCAGTAGCTCCTGAGAGGGACGGGGCGGATGAGCGGAAGTACTTAATTGCCCATCGATGTGCACACTAGTTTATTGCCCCTTGCTGTGCAACTATCGCGATGACTCTCTCTTCCCACCCGCCCTCGAGGTACCGACGTGACCAGCCGACCAGCACGAACACCGACGACGAGGCCGAGACGGCCTCCGGCCCGGCCCCACGAGACGCCGCCCCCTCCGACTTCGACTTCGTCCCCCGCGCCGACTTCGACCTCGACTTCGGCGCAGCGTCGGGAGGCGCGGGCCACTCGTGCCCGGATCCTCGACGCGGCCCGGCGGGAACTGACCCGCGACCCCGACAGCAGCCTGGAGGACATCGCCGGTGCCGCCGGTGTGGCCCGGCGCACCGTGTACGTCCACTTCGCCTGCCGGGCCGCGCTCGTCGACGGCCTGGCCACCGAGGCCGCGGAGGCGATCCGGCGCGCCGTCGCGGGTGCCCCGGCCCCGACCCCCGACGCCGTCGCGGACCTGGCGCGATTCCTCCTCATGGTGTGGCCCGTCGGCGACCGCTACCGCGCCCTCATCCGGCTGGCCCGCGGCCATGACCTCGCACGCGCACGCGTCGACGAACTGCTGGCCCCCGCCCGCGACGTGGCCACGAGGGTCTTCGCCCACGGCCGCCGACAGGGCGTCTTCCAGACCACCGTCCCGCCCGACCCGCTCACCCGAGCCATCGAGGCCGAACTGCTGACCCTGCTCGACTGCGTCGACTGCGGCCTGTGGTCCGACGACGGTACCGGCGCCGCCACAGCCGCCCTCATCGCCGCCGGAGTCGCCCCGGACACCGCCGCCGCGAAGGTCGATCAGGTACGGAAGTCCGGGTCACGCCCGAGTACCGTCTGAAACCCCGTGCCCGCACACCACTCGCACTCACACAAATGTCCGCCCCCAACTCCCTGTCCCCCGAAGCCCTTTGGAGGAGGGCCGATGTACCGCCCCCGCCCCGAGCACGACTGTGACCAGGAGTGCGAGTTTCGTACTCGTACTCGCACGAACCCGCCGACGGCTCCGACCGCCGGCTGCTGGTGACCGTACTCGCCCTGCGGATGGACGGGTTGACGAAATCGGACGACGACAGCGAGGCCGGGGCGCGCTCGGCGTAGGCGACCGTCTTCCTGTCGTACGCGGACCTGTCCGACGCTCTGGGCCTGGAACTGACCCGGGGCTACGGTTCCGACCGGATCCGTGCCCTCGTCCTGACCACCCTCGGCTTCGAGGTCACCGCGACGACGACCGTCTCGGCGGCCTCCGGCAACCGCGTCATCTTCAAGGACTTCAAGGTCGCGGGCCGCGTCGCCCTGCCCGAGGCCGGTGAGACGTTGCTCGGCCAGGTCTTCGCCGAGCCGATCGCGCCGCGGAACATCCCCGACGGCCTCCGACTGCGCTCGGTCACCACCAGGGAGCAGGGCCTCACCGCCCACTTCTCCGGCAAGTCGGTCACCTTCCGCCGCGACGACGCCCGGGACACCTCGTCGAACGGGTCGGCCTGAGAGGCATCAGGCGTCGTCGGCCGGAAGAACCGTAGCCATCGCCGACGCGACCTCCTCGACCACCGCGCTCGCCCGATCCTCCGGCACGCCGGCCGCGATGAGGGTGGCCGTGGCGATGCGGTGCCCGTCGTCCTCCAGCGCGCCGGTGTTGACGGACTCCACCAGAGCCACGATCAACGCCATCAGGCTGGCGCTCTGCACGGCCGGCGGCAGATGGGAGTGGAAGACGCCGTCCCGCTGCCCGCGCTCCAGGATCCCGGTGACGGCCTCCCGGGCCGGCGCGAGCACCTCGGCGAGGCGCCCGGCGCCGAGGTCCCGCCGGGTGAGCGCCAGCAGCATGCGGTAGCGGTCGCCCACGGGCCACATCCGGAGTACGCACCGCGCCAACGCCCGCTCGGCCGACTCCCCCGGCTCCGACCCGGCCTCCACCGTGTTCCGCAACGTCTCGGCGGCTTCCTCGGCGAGCGCCTCCACCAGCGCCGCCCGCCCCGGGAAGTGCCCGAAGAGGGTGCGCCGGACGACCCCGGCGGCCCGCGCCAGCTCCTCCAGCGTGACATCGGGGTTCCGCCCCAGCTCCTCACGGGCCGTGGCCAGGATGCGCGCCCGGTTGGACCGCGAATTACGGCGCAGCGGCTCGCGGGCCACGTGCTTGCTCACGGAGAACCTCGCAGCATCGAAGGATGGACGAACGGCCTTCCATTTTGTCACGCCGAGCCGAAGCCGCCGTATCACGCCCCAGTGGCCGCTGCCTCACGCGGGACCCGCCCCACCTCGTGGCCTCGAAGCTCGGCCGACGCGGAACCGAGCGCGCCCGCTGCGGCCCTCGCGCTTGTTCCTCGACGAGAGCTCAGGCGCGCCGGGCGCCGCCGCCGACCTCGTCCGTGGCGGTCACCCCACCGGCCACGCCCCCGTCGGATCAGACCGCGAACTCCCGGATCACCATGTTCCGGAACACCGCCTGCCTGTCGATGGTGAACAGGGTCAGCTCGGTGTCGGACACGTCAGGGAAGACCACGGTCGAGTGCGCGTACCGGCTGTCGTCGCCGAACTTCTCGACGGACGTGCGGTCGACGAGGACGCGCAGGTGGACCGTGCGGGCGGACAGGTCGAAGGGCGTCCGGCCCTCCTGCCGGCGGTCCGAGGCATCGAGGCCGGCGGTGCAACCGCGGTCGACGAAGGCGTGGTCGCCGTAGACCCCCACGTCGACGTGCCGCCCGCCGTCCGCCGAGCGCCGCAACTGCCGGCCCGGCACCCGTCAGTTGGTCCCAGGTGATGTCGCAGGTCAGTCCTTCTGGTCCCTGTCGGGAACGCCTTGCCGGCGTGAAGACATGATCGCGCCCGCTCACGCCGCCCAACCGCGACCACGAACGCCGCCCCGACCACCACCAGTGTGGCCGTGCCGTCCTTGCGGTCGCCGGAGTCATCGATCACCAGTACCCCGCCCGGGTGCGGGGCGGTGGCCGGGTCGGCCGGCACCAGTTCCAGGCGGCGGGCATCGACCTCTTCCTGGCTCCAGGTCGACTCGGACAAGAAGAAGTGCAGCCGCCGCATGCCGGCCACCGGCCACCGGTTCGGCGTCGGCCAGACAGGTCAGCGTCTTGTGGCGATCACGGGGCAGCAGCAGCCCGGCGAGGTAGTCACGAAACCCCCTCCGCTGGGCCGGTGTCCTGAAGAGATCATCGCGGACGGCGTACGCGTCCAGCGGACCGGGCGCCGGGCGGACACGGCAGCCGTTTCGTCATCTCAGGCTCCCCAGGCCGTGGTTGACGCCTTCACCTCACGGGCTGCTCCCCGACGAATCCGCCGTCAGCAAACCACCGCCAGCCGACTACAACTGCGCGCCGGCGTACTTCGACGACCCTGACGTAGGGCCCGTGATCACTTTCCCGTCGGCCTACGCCTGAGATGTCCCCAACGCCCTGGCAGGCGCCGACCGACTGGACCGACTCCGGGCAGATAACGACGAGCCGGCTCAACCCCGTCACCGTGAAGAGCCAGCCGTTCACCGCCGCAGAGGATGCCTGTTACTCTCAGGCACCTCCGCGTCACCCGTTGGATGCCAGATCGCGTCCGATGAGCTCCTTCATGATCTCGGTGGTGCCGCCGTAGATCGTCTGGACTCTTGTGTCGACGAATGCGCGAGCGACCGGATATTCCGTCATGTAGCCGTAGCCGCCGTGCAGTTGCAGGCAACGGTCGATGACCCGCTTCTGTAGTTCGCTTACGTACCACTTGCCTTTCGCCGCGTCCACGGCGGTCAGTTCACCGGCGTTGTAGGCGTGTACCGAGCGGTCGACGTAGGCCTCGGCGACGTCGATCTCGGTGGCCATCTCGGCGAGTTCGAAGCGGATGTGCTGGAGGTCGCCGATGGGGCGGCCGAAAGCCCGGCGCTCGAAGCAATAGGCACGGGTCAGATCGAAGACCGCCCGGCTGGTCGCGATGGCCGTGGCCGTCACGCCGAGACGTTCCCGGGGAAGGTGGCTCATGAGCTGCTGGAGGCCGGATCCCACCGGGCCGAGGACGTTGGCGGCCGGTACCCGCACGTCCTCGAAGAACAGTTCGGCCGTGTCCTGGCCGGGCAGTCCGATCTTGTCCAGTTTGCGGCCGCGGGTGAAGCCGGGCATGTCCCGCTCGACCACCAGGAGAGTGAAGCCCCCCGAGCCGCCTTCCGGATCCGTACGCGCGGCGACGATCACCAGATCGGCCATGATGCCACTGGAGATGAAGGTCTTCTGTCCGTTCAGGACCCAGTCGTCGCCGTCGCGGCGGGCCGAGGTGCGGATGCCCCGCAGGTCGCTGCCGGTCCCGGGTTCGGTCATCGCCAGCGCTCCGATGATCTCGCCGGAGGCGAAGCCCGGCAGCCAGCGCCGCCTCTGTTCGTCCGTGGTCAGGTCCAGCAGATAGTGCAGCACCAGGTCGTCCTGGAGGGAGACGGTGAGACCGAAGGAGAGCGCGTGGACGCGGGCGATCTCCTCGCAGACGACCATGCGATAGCGGTAGTCCCGCTCGCCGGAGCCGCCGTGTTCCTCGCCGATCTGCAGGCCGTAGACACCCTGTTGGGCAGCCGCGGCGAACACCTTGCGGTCGATCCACCGGTCGGCCTCCCACCGCTGGTGGTGGGGGACGACCTCACGCGCGAGGAACTCGCGGACGGTCTCCCGGTACTGCTCGTGATCGTCTGTGTACAGGCCCCGTCGCATCAGGTCAGCCGAGCCTCTCGATGATGGTGACGTTGGCCTGACCGCCGCCCTCGCACATGGTCTGCAGACCGTAGCGGCCGCCGGTGCGCTCCAGCTCGTGGAGCAGGGTGGTCATCAGCCGCGTCCCGGTGGCCCCGAGCGGGTGACCGAGGGCGATGGCACCGCCGTTGACGTTGACCCGGGCCGGATCGGCGCCGATGTCGGCCTGCCAGGCGAGCACCACGGAGGCGAACGCCTCGTTGATCTCGACGAGATCGATGTCGTCGATGGTGAGTCCGGACTTCTTGAGGGCGTGCTCCGTGGCAGGGATGGGAGCGGTGAGCATCATGACCGGGTCGGAGCCGCGCACCGACATGTGGTGGATGCGGGCCCGGGGTGTGAGGGAGTGAGTGCGTACGGCGTCCTCCGAGGCGATCAGCATCGCGGAGGAGGCGTCGGAGATCTGGCTGGCCACCGCGGCGGTCAGGCGCCCGCCGGGCGTCAGTGTCGCGAGCCCGGCCATCTTCTCCAGTGTGGTGTCCGGCCGCGGACCCTCGTCCGACACGACCCCTTCGAAAGGAATGATCTCGGCGTCGAACCGGCCCTCTCGCTGGGCTGTCAGGGCCCGGCGGTGACTCTCCAGCGCGAACTCCTCCATGACCGCGCGTTCCACGCCCCACTTCTCCGCGATCATCTCCGCGCCGCGGAACTGGGAGATCTCCTGGTCGCCGTAGCGGGCGTGCCAGCCCTTGCAGTCGGTCCACGGATCGGTCGACCCATAGGGCTCCCCGGCGGTGAACCCGGACAGGATGGGGAACTGACTCATCTTCTGCACACCGCCGGCCACGATGAGGTCGGCCGTGCCGGACATGACGGCCTGCGCGGCGAAGTGGACCGCCTGCTGGGACGAGCCGCACTGCCGGTCGATGGTCGTACCGGGCACCGACTCGGGCAGCCCGGCGGCCAGCGCGCTGGTCCGCGCGATGTCGCCGGCCTGCGAGCCGATCTGGTCGAGGCAGCCGAGAATGACGTCGTCGACGGCGGCGGGGTCGAAGTCGTGGCGTGCGACCAGTGAGCGGATGACGTGGGCGGCGAGATCGGCCGGGTGCGTTCCGGCGAAGCCGCCGCCGCGTTTGCCGACCGGGGTGCGTACCGCGTCGACGATGTAGGCCTCGGGCATGACGGTCCTCCAGTGTGCTGTGCGAAGGGGGGGATGAGGGCGGGCCCGGGTCAGGACACGCCCAGTCCGTGCCGCACCAGGCTCTGCGCGGTGCGGATGACACCGGTCAGCGAACCCTGCCGCGGGTTCCACCACTCCGGCGTCCAGTTGAGGGCTCCCATGACGAGCATGCGCGCCGCTCGCAGGTCGATGTCGTTCCTGACGGCTCCCGCGGCCCTGGCTCTCGCCAGCAGGTCCCGCCACAGGTCGAAGTAGGCGCCACTGTCCGCCCGCAGGCGGGCGCGGATGTCCTCGGGCAGCTGCCCGCTGTTGCGGCTGACCGCGGTCGCGAAGTCCGACAGGTGCAGCTCGACCCGCAGATGCGCCTCTACGGCGGCACAGATCCGGTCCATCGGGGGAGTGTCGTCGGGCAGCGCGGCCAGCGCGGTCTCGACGTGCTCCCGAAGCCGCAGTTGGCCGACCGCCATCACCTCGGCGATCAGCTCCTCGCGGGAGGAGAAGTAGTAGTACACGGCGGGCGGACGCACACCGGCCCGTTCGGCGATGTCGGCCAGCCTGGTCGCGGAGTAGCCCTTGAGGCTCAGCGTCCGAGCGGCCGCGGCGAGAATGCGGTTCCGGGTCGCCGCAGCCTTGACGGCCGGGGTTCTCGTGCCGTGTGCGCTGGTGCCGTTTCTGCTGGTGGTGTTCACTGAGCGCGCCTCCTACGGCATCGAGTAGCCGCCGCTGACCGAGAAGACCTGGCCCGTCACCTGCCGGGCGCGGCGTGCCGAGGAGACCCAGACCACGGCGTCCGCGATGTCCTCCGGCGTGGTGAGCCGGCGCAGTGGGATGTTCTTGCGGACTGCCTCGATCTGCCGGTCGTCGAAGACGGCGGCCTGGTCGCCCCGGGTCCACAGGCTGCCCGCCCCGATCGCGTCCGGGCTCTGGGGGACGACGAGTCCCGGGCAGACGACGTTCGACCGGATGCCGTCCCGGCCGTGCTCCCGGGCGACCGTGCGGGCGAAGGCGATCACCGCGGCCTTGGTCGCCCCGTACACCCCCTGCCGTATCTCCCCGAAGGCGGCGTCGCTGGAGATGAACACGATGGATCCGCGGCCCTCGGGCCGCATCGCGTCGAGGGCCGCACGGGTGCACTCGATAGAACCGAACAGATTGAGGTCCACCATCCGCCGCCAGCCGTCGCGGGCCGCGTCCTGGGCGACGAACCCCGGCAGGCTCAGCCCCGCGTTGTTCACGAGTACGTCGATTCCGCCCCAGGCGGCGACGATGTGTTCGACGGCCGTGACGCCGGCACCCTCGGCCGTCAGATCGATGACGGCGACCTCCGCCCCGGCCGCTCCCCGCTCCAGCGCTTCGGCACGTGTCTTGGCGGCCTGCTCCGCGTCGATGTCGCAGATCAGTACACGGGCGCCTTCCGCGGCGAAGCCGTGCACGATGCCCCGGCCGATGTTCGAGGCACCACCGGTGACCAACACCCGTGCCCCGCCGAGTTCCAGATCCATCCGCTCGCTCCCTCGTGGTGCGCGGCCCGCTGCCAACCGTTGACCCGTCGCACGACCGTTGACCCGTTGCGATTTATGAATCTAGATTAGATTCAAAATTCTGACCAGCCCCGGAGCGCGACATGAAGATCTTCAACGGACTAGCCGGACTCGCCGCCGCGGCAGGCGAGTCGCTCGGCACCACCGACTGGGTCGAGGTGGACCAGGAGCGCATCGACCAATTCGCCGACGCCACGGGGGACCATCAGTGGATCCATGTGGACGCCGGGCGCGCTGCCCAGGGGCCCTTCGGTTCCACCATCGCGCACGGCCTGCTCACGCTGTCCCTGCTGCCGGTGTTCCTGCAGCGGCTCTACCAGGTCGAGGGGGTGAGCATGGCCGTGAACTACGGCCTCGACAAGGTGCGCTTCCCCGCCCCGGTGCCCGTCGGTGCCAAACTGCGGGCCACCTCGACGATCACCGAGGTCACACCTCTCGACGGCGCGGTCCAGCTGAAGCTGTCGACGGTCATCGAGATCGAGGGCGGCGCGAAGCCGGCCTGCGTCGTGGACTCCGTCGTACGGTATCTCGGCTGATGGGCGGGCTGATAGCGGGCCGGTCCGCGATCGTCACGGGCGCCGGCCAGGGGATCGGCCTGGCGATCGCCCGGCTGCTGCACGAGCACGGCGCACGGGTGACCGTGGCCGACGTGGACGCCGGACGCGCGGAGCGGGCCGCAGCCGACATCGGCGGGGACGACCCGGCTTCCGTACTGGCTCTCGGCTGTGACGTCACGGACGAGACGGCGGTCGAGAACATGGTGGGCCGGGCCGTCGAGCGGTTCGGCGCGTTGGACGTACTGGTGAACAACGCGGGGATCACCCGTGACGCCTCGCTGAGGAAGATGACCGCGGAGGACTTCGACGCCGTGATCGGCGTGCACCTCCGGGGGACCTGGCTCGGCGTCCGGGCGGCCGCGGCGGTGATGCGCGAGGCCAGAAGCGGCTCGATCGTGAACATCTCCTCGCTGTCCGGGAAGTCCGGCAACCCCGGCCAGACCAACTACAGCGCGGCCAAGGCGGGGATCGTCGGCATGACGAAGGCGGCGGCCAAAGAACTCGCCCACCACGGGGTGCGGGTCAACGCGGTGCAGCCCGGCCTGATCCGCACCGCCATGACCGAGGCGATGCCCCCGGACGTCTTCGCGGCCCGCGAGGCCGACATCCCCATGAGGCGGGCAGGACGGCCCGAAGAGGTCGCCGGGGCCGTCCTCTATCTCGCGAGCGAACTGTCCAGCTACACGACCGGCGCGGTTCTCGAGGTGGGGGGCGGGCGGTCGATGTGAGTACCCAGGACACCCAGGTGGTGCGCACGCGCGTGGACGGTGCGGTCGGCCACGTCCTGCTGAACCGCCCCGAGGTGATGAACGCGATCACGGTCGAACTCGGCGCACAGCTGGAGCGCGCCCTGACGGAGGTGGCGTCAGCGGCACGGGTCGTCCTGATCCGGGGCGCGGGAGGCAACTTCTGCGCCGGCGGCGACTTCAAGGAGCTGCAGCGTCTGCGGGCCGGCGGACCGGGGGCGATGGCGCCGCTGTTCGACAACTTCGGCCGGGCCTGCGCCCTCATCGCGACCCTGCCGGTCCCCGTGGTGGCCGTCGTCGAGGGGTACGCCATGGCCGGTGGCTTCGAACTGATGCAGTCCTGCGACATCGCTCTGGTGCGCGACGACGCCCGGATCTCCGACACGCATGCCAACTTCGGCCAGGTACCGGGCGGCGGCAGCACCCAGCGGCTGCCCCGCCTCGTGGGCCGCCAGCGGGCCCTGGCCCACATCCTCACCGGGGACCGCCTGTCCGGCGCGGAGGCCGTGGCCTGGGGGCTGGCGTACCGGTGCCTGCCGGAAAGCGGGTTCGAGGAGGCGGTCGCCGCGTTCGCCGAACGGCTCGGCGGTATGGACCCCCGGGCGCTCGGCACCGCGAAGCGCCTGGTGTACGAGGGGCTGCGGCTGCCGCTGGCGGACGGCCTCGCCCTGGAGCGGGCCGCGGTGCTCGATCACCTGGGCGGGGCGGCGGCCGGTGCCGCAATCGAGGCCTTCACGGCGAGAGGTGAGTGAGATGACGGACAAACTGATCGACTCCGGGCCGGTGCTCCTGGACCTGGACACGGACGGAGTCGCACGGCTGCGGCTCAACCGTCCGGAGGCGTCCAACGGCATGGACGTGCCCTTCCTGCGCGCACTGCACGCGGCCGTCATGCGCTGCCACGCCGAGGACGGGGCGCGCGTGGTGCTGATCACCGGAGAGGGCCGCAACTTCTGCGCGGGCGGCGATGTCCACACCTTCGCCGGCCTGGGGGAGAAACTCCCGGAGTACCTGCGGGAGGCCACAACCTGGCTGCAGATCACCACCTCCGCGCTGCTCCAGCTGCGTGCCCCGGTCGTCGCCGCGGTGCACGGCTTCGCGGCCGGAGGCGGTGGCTTCGGGCTGGTGTGCGCGGCGGACTTCGTCATCGCCGCGGAGTCGGCGCGGTTCATGTCGGGCGCGGTCCGGGTCGGAATGGCCCCGGACGCCGGAGTCTCGGTGACGCTGACCCGGCTCGTGGGTCTGCGCAAGGCCATGGAGATCCTGCTGACCAACCCCACCCTGACCGCCGCCGAGGCGCTGGACGCGGGGCTGCTCACCCGGGTCGTGCCGGACGACCGGCTGCTCGACGAGGCCCTCGCGTTCGCCGGCGGCCTCGCCGCGGGCGCGCCCCTGGCGCTGGCGGCGACCAAGCGGCTGGTGTGGGGCGGGGTGGGCGCCGGCGTCGAGGAGCGACTGGCCGAGGAGGCCCGTACGGTCGCCGAACTGTCGGGAACGGCGGATTCCAGGGAGGGGCTGGCGGCGGTCATCGAGCGCAGGCCCCCGGTCTTCACGGGACGGTGACAGGGGATGAGACGCCATGACTGAGCAACACAGCGGCGAGGACATCGTGCTGGCCGAGGACCACGGCGCCGTCCGGGTACTGACCCTGAACCGGCCCAAGAAGCGCAACGCGATCGACCTGGCGCTGCGGGTGGTGCTCGCGGAGATGCTGGAGTCCGCGATGGCCGACGACACCGTACGGGCGATCGTGCTGACCGGCAGCGCCGGCACCTTCTGTTCGGGCGGGGACATCTCCACGATGCGTCGGCAGAGCCCCGAGGAGACCCGCCCCAGGGCCGAGGCGGCCCAGCGGGTGATCCGGGCCATCTGGGACGGGCCCACACCGGTGGTGGCGGCCGTCGAGGGTTTCGCGTACGGCGCGGGGGCGGCGCTCGCGCTGGCCTGCGACCGGGTGGTCGCCGCGACCGACGCGTCGTTCAGCACGGCGTTCACCGGCGTCGGCCTCGCCGGTGACATGGGGATCACCGTGTCCCTGCCGGCCAGGACCGGTCCGGCGGTCGCCCGGCAGCTGCTCCTGCTGCCCCGCCCGGTCCAGGGTCCGGAAACGCTCACCCTCGGTCTCGCCGACGTACTGACCGAGCCCGGGGCCGCGTTGGACCGGGCGCTCGCCGACGCCGAACGCATCGCCGAGGGCCCGCCCCTCGCGGTCTCCGCTCTGCGGGCGATGCTCGGCGTCCGCGCCGGGGGCGATCCGCTCGCGGCACTCGACCACGAGGTCGAGCACCAGATCCGGCTCTTCGACTCGGCGGACTTCGCCGAAGGCGTCGCCGCTTTCCGCGAACGGCGCCGCCCCGAGTTCAAGGGATGCTGAACATGACAGAACCACTGGTGTCCTCACTGTGGCCGAGGGACGAGAGTGTGCCCCTGGTCGACCACACCGTCGGTTCCCTGCTGGCGGAGCGGGCCGTGACCCACGCCGACGCCGCGGCCCTGGCAGGTGGCGCGCACGGCGGTGGTGCGGAACGCAGGCTGACCTACGGGCAGCTGTACACCGAGGCCCGGCGGGTGGCCGCCGCCCTGCTGAGACTGGCCGAGCCGGGGGAGTTCGTCGCCCTGTGGGCGCCGAACGTCGTCGAGTGGCCGATCGTCCAGTACGGCGCCGCGCTGGCCGGAGTGACCCTGGTCGCCCTCAACCCCGTACTGCGGCCCGAGGAACTCGTCCATGCCCTCAACCACTCCGGAGCCGTCGCGCTGCTGCACGCGGACGTCAGCCGCGACTACGACCTCGCGGCCGTCGCCGCGGCCGTCCGGCCCCGGTGCCCCGGGCTGCGGCACGTGGTCTCCCTCGCCGAACACGACCGGTGGAACGCCGAGCCGCGGGATCTGCCGGACGCGGCTGTCCAGGACCCCGGTGCACCGGTGATGCTCCAGTACACCTCGGGCACCACCGGCCTACCGAAGGGTGTGCTGCTGACCCATCGGTCTCTGGTCAACGTCGCGCGACTGAACCTGGAGACGGTTCAGGCCGAGCCGGGAGCGGTGCACGTCAGCCCGCTGCCGATGTTCCACACGGCCGGGTGCGTGGTCGCCACCCTCGGCACCCTGTGGCTGGGAGGCTGCCTCGTACTGGTCGAGCAGTTCCGGCCCGGCCCCGTACTGGAGTCGATGCGCGAGGAGCGGGCCTCCCTCCTGTTCTGCGTGCCCGCCATGCTGTCCGCCCTGAACGAGACCGCCCGGGAGACGGGAGGTCCGGCCCCCGCCCTGCGCAAGGTCCTCGTGGGCGGCGCCAATGTGCCCGCCCCTCTGATCGAGGCGACCCGGAAACTGTTCGGCGCCCGCGTGCACAACCTGTACGGCCAGACGGAACTGGGCCCCACCCTGACCGCCACCCGGGTCACGGACGACGACACGGACGTCAGGGACACCGTGGGGCGGCCGCTGCCGCAGGTGGAGTGCAAGATCGTCCACCCGGTGACCGGCCAGGTGCAGCCGCTCGGCACGCCGGGTGAGATCTGCGCCCGCGGCTACCAGCAGATGATCGGGTACCTGCACGATCCGGACGCGACCGCGCGCACGGTCGACGCCGAGGGCTGGGTGCACACCGGTGATCTCGGCGCCATGGACGCGCGCGGGGTGATCACCATCACCGGACGGCTGAAGGACCTGATCATCCGCGGTGGCGAGAACATCGCGCCGGCCGAGATAGAGACCTGCCTGCTGGGGCACGAGGCCGTGCTGGAGGCAGCCGTGGTGGCCCTGCCGGACGAGAGGTGGGGCGAGGCCGTGGCAGCGGTCGTACGTCTTCGGGGACAGGTGTACGACGGCCTGCACGATGCCCTGGTCGAGCACTGCCGCGGCCGCCTGGCCAAGTACAAGGTCCCGCAGTACTGGTACGTCGCCGACGAGATGCCGGTCACTCCGGCCGGCAAGGTGCGCAAGTTCAAGCTCCGTGAGGCCGCCGCCGCGGGGATCCTGCGCCGACTGGGGTGAGTCCCGTGAACCGGTGGTTGCCTATCTCCGCCCTCGTCATTTAATCTAACGTCAATTAGAAAAAGGAGGTGTTTCGTGACCTCGGAAATCGAGCGGCGCCGCGAGCACCTGAGTGCCCGGTTCCCGCGCTGGACCCCACGCACCCTCGACGACTGGCTCGACCACTGCGCCGCGCGGTACGGAGACCGTCCCTTCGTCATCACGGACGAGCGGACCATCGGCTACGCCGAGACGGCCGAGTGGGCCGCCCGCCTCGCGGACGGTCTTGCCGCGCTCGGTGTGCGCCCCGGCGACCGGGTGGGGCTGCTGATGGCGAACTTCCTGGAGTTCGCCCCGCTGAAGTTCGCCGTCGCCCGGACCGGTGCCGTGGCGATCCCGTTCAACTACCTCTACCGCCAGGAGGAACTGGCCTACGTCCTGGCCCAGTCCGAGTGCTCCGTCCTGATCTCCATGACCGCGTTCGGCGACCTCGACTACCAGACCATGCTCGACGCCGTCGCACCCGGCTGGGACGCCGGCGCGGCGACCGCGCTGCCTCACCTGCGGCAGGTCGTCCTGCTGCCCACCGAAGGCACCGAGCCGCGCGACGGCGTGCCGACCGTGGCCTCGCTCGCGGACTTGGGCGACCGCCACCGAGGGGAGTGCCCCGCCGGAGCTGCCCGGCCGGACGAGATCGGGGACCTGCTCTACACCTCCGGCACCACCGGCTCGCCCAAGGGTGTCCTCGTCACCCATGACTCCGTGCTGCGGACCGCCTACGCCTCGGCCTTGACCCGGGCGTTCCAGGACGGCCGCAGGATCCTGTTCTCGCTGCCCTGCTACCACATGTTCGGCTACGTCGAGGGGATGCTCGCCGCGATGACGGTCGGCGGCGCGATCGTCCCGCAGACCGCCTTCGACCCGGTCCGTTACCTCGCCGGGATCCAGCGGCACCGCGCCACCGACATCCTCTGCGTGCCCACGATGACCGTGGCCCTACTGGAACACCCCGCACGCGAGGACCACGACCTCTCCTCGCTCACCGCGCTGCTGTCCGGCGCGGCCCCGGCCCCGGTCTGGCTCTGGAAGCGGGTGCGTGCGGAACTCGGCGTGGAGGAGATCACCACGGGATACGGCATGACCGAGTGCGGTGGCGCGATGACGTTGACCCTTCCCGAAGATCCGCTGGAGCGGCAGGCCGGCACCGTCGGCAGACCCAAACTGGCCGGCCCGGCCGGACTGCCCGACGGCACGCTCGCCACGTACAAGGCGATCGACCCGCTCACCGGAGAGGACCTTCCTCCCGGAGCCGAGGGCGAACTGGTCTCCCAGGGCCCGACGCACATGCGGGGCTTCTGGAAGAAACCCGAGGAGACCGCGAAGGCCCTGCGGGACGGCTGGGTGCACTCCGGCGACCTGGGCCGGGTCCGGGACGACGGATACCTCGAAGTCACCGGCCGCACAAAGGAGTTGTACAAGAGCGGCGGCGAACTGGTCATGCCCAAGGAGATCGAGGACCTGCTCACCGCCCACCCCGCGATCAGCCAGGTCTACCTGGTGGGCGTGCCCGACGAACGATGGGGCGACGCCGGGTGCGCCTGTGTGGTCCGTGCTCCCGGCGCGGACCTCTCCGCCGCGGATGTCGTCGCGCTGTGCAAGCAGCGGCTCGCGCGGTTCAAGGTCCCCAAGCACGTGCTGTTCCTGGACGCCGCCGAACTGCCCACCACCCCCACCGGCAAGGTGCAGAAGTTCCGGCTGGCGCAGTACGCCCAGAAGCGAATCGAGGATGGCGAAGCATGACGGCCACGCTGCCGGAGACGGCACACCAGCAGACGGACAAGGCGGACAAGTACGCACGGCTGATCCAGCCGACCAGGGTGCACGGATCGCTCTACACCGATCCGGAGATCTTCGCCGAGGAACTGGAGCGCATCTGGTACCGCACCTGGGTCTACGTCGGGCATGAGAGCGAGGTACGTCGACCGGGCGACTACGTACGCAAGAACATCGGGCCGCAGGACGTCGTCATGACCCGGGACCGCGACGGCGAGGTGCACCTGCTGCTCAACCGCTGCGCCCACCGCGGCAACCTGGTGTGCGACGCGCCGAGCGGCAACTCCAACTCCTTCCGCTGCCCCTACCACGGCTGGACGTACCGCAACAACGGCGACCTGCTGGGCTACCCCTACAACAAGGGCTACGGCGGCAAGGGCAAGCTGGCCCTCGGCCTCGGCCGCCTCCCCAGGGTCGCCTCCCACCAGGGTTTCGTCTTCGGCAGCTTCGCATCCGACGGCCCGACGCTCACCGAACACCTCGGCGCCGCCGCCGGAGAACTGGACCGTCTCGCACGGCTCTCCCCGGAGGGCGAGGTCGAGCTCACCGCCGGCTGGCTCAAGCACCGCACGCGCGCCAACTGGAAGCTCCTCGCGGAGAACGAGACGGACGGCTACCACCCGCAGTTCGTGCACGGCTCCATCTTCAGCGTCACCGGCAGCCCGATCGGCGCCCTGTACAGCGACAACTCCACGGCCGTGACCCGCGACCTGGGCGGCGGCCACAGCGAGAACGACCTGCGCCCGGAGTTCCGCCGCTTCGGCGAGCCGATGCGCTGGTTCGGCACCACCGAGGACCGGGTGCCCCAGTACGTGGCGCGCATGAGGGAACTCCACGGCCCCGCCGCCGAGGAGATCCTCGTCGAGGGGTCCCCGCACGTGATGATCTTCCCCAACCTCTTCATCGCCGAGATCCAGCTCTTCGTCATCCAGCCGCTGACGGCCGGCGAGTGCGTCCAGCACGCCACCGCCATCCAGCTCAAGGGCGCCCCCGAACTCAACCGGCGCATGGTGTCGCAGTGCGTCGGCTCGGCCGGGCCGGCCGGGATGCTGCTCGCCGACGACACCGAGATGTACGAACGCAACCAGCGCGGCGTCGCCCTGCGCGAGCCGGAATGGGTCGACATCCGACGCGGAGTGGACCGGGAACGCACCGACGACAACGGCTTCCGTATCGGCACCGCGACCGACGAGACGGGCATGCGGGGCTTCTGGTCGCACTACCGGAACCTGATGGAGGCTTAAGAAGTGACCGCACCGGCCACCACCGACGACACCGCACTCGACCTGCGCCAGGTGGAGCAGTTCCTGTACCGCGAGGCCCGTTACGCGGACGAGCACGACTACGACGCGTGGGAGGCGCTGTGGACCGACGACGCCCTCTACTGGGTGCCCGCGGGCACCCCGGACGGTGACCCCGTACAGCAGATGTCGGTGATCAGCGACAACCGCAGTCGTATCGCCACCCGGCTGGGGCAGCTCAGGACCGGCAAGCGGTACGCCCAGTCACCGCCCTCCCACCTGCGCCGGATCGTCTCCAACGTGGAGATCCTCGACGACGACGACGACGACGCCGCCGGTCCGGGCCGGGAGCCCGGAGACCTGACCGTCGGCGCCAACTTCGTGCTGGTCGAGTCCCGCGAGCGCGGCAAGGAGATATGGGCCGGGCGCACCACGTACCGGCTGCGTCTCGTCGACGGGCGGCTGCGGCTGGCGTACAAGAAGGTCGTCCTGGTCGACCACGACCGTGCGCTGCCGACCCTGTCCTTCCTGATCTGAGGGCGGCACCGATGAACGGGAACGAGATCGTGGGCAGCGAGTTCGCCGAGGTCGCGGTGAGCGTGGACACCACCGCCAACGGCCCCCGGCTCCGGCTGGAGGACCGGCGCACCGGGCGGGTCAGACACCTGGACGCGCTCGAACTGGAAGCCCTGGTGTGGCTCCCCGACGGACACCTGTCCAGGCTGCTCGACCCCTCGGCGGACCGCTGGCGCGAAGACGCCGGCAGCTGACGGGCCGGCACATGGACGTCATCGCACCCGACGAACTCGACCTGTCCCGCTACGTCCGGGCGGGCGACACCGTCGCCTGGGGCCAGGCGTGCGCCGAGCCGCGGACCCTGACCGAGCGGCTGATGCGTCAGCGCGCCGGGATCGGGCCCTTCAGATGCTTCCTCGGGATCCCGGCCACCGACACCGTGCGGCCGGACCACGCGGACATGGTCTCCTTCGTCTCCTACACAGGCAGCGGCGGCAACCGGGCTCTGCACCGGGCGGGGAAGCTCGACGTGCTCCCCGCCCCCTATTCCAGCCTCCCCGGTCTGCTCACCACGGGCCCCGTCCGCGCCGACGTGGTGCTTCTCCAGCTCCCTCCGGCGGACGAGCACGGCCGCCACAGCCCGGGGCTGGCCGACGACTACCTGAGCGCGGCCCTGCACACCGCGCGGGTGGTGATCGCCGAGGTCAACGACCAGGTCCCGCAGACCTGTGGCTCCCGCACGCTGGGTGCCTCCGACCTCGACGTCGTGATCCACACGTCCCGCCCGCCCGCCGAGGTCCGGCCCGCCGCGTCCGACGGCGTCACCGCACAAGTGGCGGCCCGCGTGGCCGGCCTGGTGGAGGACGGGGTCACGCTCCAGTTCGGCGTCGGCGGGCTTCCGGAGGCCGTGCTCGGGCTGCTGACGGACCGCCGTGACCTGGGCATCCACTCCGGCCTGATCAACGACGCGGCCATGGACCTGATCGAGACGGGAGTGGTGACGGGCGCCCGCAAGACGCTCGACCGTGGCTGCTCGGTCGGCGGCCTGCTGATGGGTACCCGGCGGCTGTTCCGCTACGCCCACCGCAACCCCGCGATCCAGCTGCGCGACACCGCCTACACCCACGACCCGCGGACGCTGGCCGCCCAGCACCGGCTGGTCGCCATCAACTCGGCCATCGAGGTGGATCTCAGCGGCCAGGTCAACTCCGAGCTGGCCAGGGGGAGTTACGTCGGCGCGGTCGGCGGCGCCGGCGACTTCCTGCGTGGAGCCGCCCAGTCACCGGGCGGCCTGCCCGTCGTCGCGCTGCCCTCCACCGCCGGTACCGCCAGCCGCATCGTGGCCCGGCTGTCCGGCCCGGTCAGCACCTCCCGCAGCGACGCGGGACTCTTCGTCACCGAGTACGGCGTCGCCGACCTGCGCGGACAGCCGCTGAGCGTACGCCGTGAACGCATGCTCGCCATCGCCCACCCCGACCACCGAGCGGCGCTGGAAGCCGCGCTCGAAGAGCAAGGAGTCCCGGCATGACAGCCCTGCGCCGCGCCGCGATCGTCACACCGCTGCGCACCCCCGTCGGCACCTTCGGCGGCACCCTGCGACCCGTACCCGCGCACGACCTGGCCGCCACTGTCATCAAGGCCGTGGTCGAGCGCTCCGGTGTCGACCCGCACCGTATCGACGATGTCGTCTTCGCCCAGTCGTACGCGAACTCCGAGGCCCCGTGCATCGGCCGCTGGGCCGCCCTCCAAGCCGGTCTGCCGGTCGAGGTGCCCGGCTTCCAGCTCGACCGGCGCTGCGGCGGCGGACTCCAGGCCGTGGTCACCGCCGCGATGACGGTCCAGACCGGGGCCGCCGACGTGGTCCTGGCGGGCGGCGTGGAGAGCATGAGCAACATCGAGCACTACTCCCCGGACGTCCGCTGGGGCAGCCGCTCCGGCACCGTGCAGCTCTACGACCGCCTCGACCGGGGCCGGGAACGCTCGCAGCCGCAGGAGCGGTTCGGCCCCATCAGCGGAATGATCGAGACGGCCGAGAACCTCGCCGAGCGCTACGCCATCACCCGCGAGGAGGCCGACGCGTACGCGGCCAGCAGCCACCGGCGCGCCGCCGCGGCCTGGGACGCCGGACGCTTCGCCGACGAGATCGTGCCGGTCGACCTCCCTCGCCGGCGACCCGGTGACCCCCTGTCGTGCGAACGCGACGAGGGCATCCGCCCCGGCACCACCGAAGAGATCCTCGCCGGACTGCGTCCGTTGCTGCCCGACGGCACCGTCACCGCGGGCAACTCCAGCCAGCAGAACGACGCCGCCGCGGCCTGTCTCGTGGTCGCCGAGGACAAGCTCGGCGAACTCGGCCTGGAACCCATGGGTATCCTGCGCGGCTGGGCGGCCGCCGGCTGCGAGCCCTCGGTCATGGGCATCGGCCCGGTGCCGGCGGTCGCCAAACTGTTCGCCCGGACCGGGCTGGGATTCGACGACCTCGACCTCGTCGAGCTGAACGAGGCGTTCGCCTGCCAGGTGCTCGCCGTCGTGAAGGAATGGGGATTCAAGTACGACGAGGACGACGACCGGCTCAACGTCAACGGCTCCGGCATCTCACTCGGCCACCCCATCGCCGCCACAGGGGTACGCGTCCTCGCCACCATGCTGCACGAACTGCGGCGCCGCGGCGGCCGGTACGCCCTCGAGACCATGTGCATCGGCGGCGGCCAGGGCATGGCCGCGATCTTCGAGGCGGCCTGACCACCATGACGACCACCCTGCCCCG
This sequence comes from Streptomyces caniscabiei, assembly GCF_014930365.1. Taxonomy (GTDB): domain Bacteria; phylum Actinomycetota; class Actinomycetes; order Streptomycetales; family Streptomycetaceae; genus Streptomyces; species Streptomyces caniscabiei. The sequence continues at coordinate 21,445 of NZ_JABXWI010000035.1, forward strand.
CAGCCCTTACGGCATCGTCTCCTACGCCACCTACCTTCCCCGGCACCGCGTCATGCGTGACGAACTGGGCACCGCCCTCGGTGTCCGCGCGGGCCGCGGCGCCCGTGTGGCCGCCTCCTTCGACGAGGACAGCACCACCATGGGCGTCGAAGCCGCCCGCCGCCTGCGGCCCGCCCCGCCCGCACCGGCGTCGCTGTACTTCGCGACCACCTCTCCCGCCTACCTCGACAAGACCAACGCCTGCGCCCTGCACGCCGCACTCGGCCTGCCGCGCGACACCTTCGCGGCGGACCTGGCAGGCTCCGCGCGCTCCGGGATCGCCGCGCTGCGCGCCGCCGGGTTCGACGGCGGTCTCGCCGTACTGTCCGACGTCCGCACCGGGCGCCCCGGCTCGGCCGACGAGCGGGACGGGGGAGACGGCGCGGCGGCCTTCCTCTTCGGCGCGGCGGACGCGGCGGTCGCCGAGATCCTCGCCCACACCTCGGCCACCGCCGAGTTCCTCGACCGCTGGCGCACCCCGGGGAGCCCGTCCGGCGAGCAGTGGGAGGAACGGTTCGGCCTGGAACGCTACCTGCCGCTGATCGAGGACACCGCACAGCGCGCTCTGAAAGCCGCCGGCACCGGACAGCCCGACCACGTGCTGCTCGTCTCACCGAACGCGGCCGTCCGCAAGCGCGCCGCCAAGGTCTTCCCCGCACGTCTGTCGGCGAGCGGCTCACCCCTCGGGCATTCCGGAGCGGCCGACGCCGGGCTCGCCCTGGCCGACGTCCTCGACCGCGCCGGCGCCGACGAGACCATCCTGCTGCTCTCCGCCGCCGACGGCTGCGACGCCCTCCTGCTGCGGACCACCGACCGCCTCCCCTCGGCCAGGCAGCACGACCCCCTCGCCCGGCAACTCGCCGAGGGCCGGCCTGTCCCGTACCCGACGTATCTGACCTGGCGCGGGTGGCTGGAGCGGGAGCCGCCGCGCAGGCCCGAACCGGATCGGCCGGCAGGACCGCCGTCGGCACGCGGGGAGGGGTGGAAGTTCGGGTTCACCGGCAGCCGCTGCGAGAACTGCGGCTTCGTCCACCTGCCGCCCGCCCGGGTGTGCAAGGACTGCGGCGCGGTGGACGCGATGGCGGCCGTGCCGCTGGCCGGGACGACCGGCACGGTGGCGACGTACACCGTCGACCGGCTCGCCCACTCGCCCTCGCCCCCGCTGATCGACGCGGTGGTCGACTTCGACGGCGGCGGGCGCTGCACGCTGGAGATCGCCGACACGGTGGCCGACGAACTCGACGTGGGTGTACGGGTCGAGCCGGTCTTCCGGCGGCTGCACACCGCGGGCGGCGTGCACAACTACTTCTGGAAGGCCCGTACGACGGCCGGTACGACGGCTCGTGCGACGGCCGGTTCGAAGGCCTCCGCTGCGGCGGACAAGAGTGAGCGGGAGGGCACGGCATGAGCAGCAACGGGATCCGCGACAGGGTCGCGGTCGTCGGCATGGGGTGCACATCCTTCGGCGAGCACTGGGAGCGTTCGGCGGACGACCTGCTCCTCGACGCGACCCAGGAGTGCTTCGACGGGACCCCGGCCCTGGCGGCCGAGGACGTGGACGCCTACTGGCTGGGCACCCTCGGCTCCGGACAGTCCGGCCTCACGCTCAGCCGCCCGCTGGCCCTGGATCACAAGCCCGTCACCCGGGTCGAGAACTACTGCGCCACCGGATCGGAGGCCTTCCGCAACGCCTGCTACGCGGTCGCCTCCGGGGCGTACGACCGGGTGATGGCCGTCGGTGTGGAGAAGCTGAAGGACTCCGGCTTCTCCGGACTGCTGCGCTCCGACCCGCCGGGCGACGGCACGGCGCCCGAGCTGTCACTGACCGCGCCGGCCGCCTTCTCCCTGCTCGATCCGGCGTACTGCGCGCGGTACGGGGTGGATCCGGCCGCGATGCGGGAGGCGATGACGCACGTCGCCTGGAAGAACCACGCCAACGGCGCCCGCAACCCCAAGGCCCAGTTCCGCTCCGTGGTCGCCAAGGAGACGATCGAGCGGGCGCCCCTGGTGGCCGGACGGCTCGGGGTCTTCGACTGCTCCGGGGTCTCCGACGGCGCCGCCTGCGCCCTGATAGTCCGGGCCGAGGACGCCCTGCGCTACACGGACCGGCCGATGTACGTGAAGGGGCTGTCCCTGGTCGCGGGGGCCGTCAGTGGAGCCATGGACCCCGGCTACGACTACACCACCTTCCCGGAGGTGGTCCACGCCGCCGCCGACGCCTACCGGCAAGCGGGCGTCACCGACCCGGGCACGCAGATATCGCTCGCCGAGGTGCACGACTGCTTCACCCCGACCGAGGTGGTGCTGATGGAGGACCTGGGGTTCGCCGAGCGCGGCCAGGCGTGGAAGGACGTCCTGGACGGGGCCTTCGAGCTGGACGGCCGGCTGCCCGTGAACCCCGACGGCGGGCTGAAGTCCTTCGGTCATCCCGTCGGGGCCAGCGGCCTGCGGATGCTGTACGAGTGCTGGCTGCAGTTCCGCGGTGAGGCGGGCGAGCGCCAGCTGACGGATCCGCGTCTCGGCCTCACCCACAACCTGGGCGGGCGGCCGGGCGGATGCGTCTCGTTCGTCTCGGTCGTGGGTCCCGACCCGGGGTGACCGGTCCCGCCCGGCGGAAGGGGCGTTGACCCGGAGTCGGAATCTTATTTATATTAGATTCGAAACTGGAGGCTGTGAGCGTGCGACACGATGGGAAAGAGGCGGTGGCGGCCGAGCTCTACCGGGCGTTGGCCCACGGAGACCGCGAGCGGCTCGACCGGATCCTGCATCCCGCGTTCGAGGGCCGGACCACCGAGGGACTCCCGCTGGGCCTGGGCGGGACGTACACCGGGTCCGACGCCATGCGCCGCGAGTTCTGGGGCCGGATCGCCAGAAGCTACGACGCCCGGGCGGAACCTGTGGGTTTCCGCCACCTCGAAGACGGCGACCTGCTGGTCACCGGCCGGTACGTGGGCGAGGCGAGACAAGGCGGCGGCAAGCTCGACGCGGAGTTCTTGCACCTCCTGAGCTTCGAGGGTGAGCGGATCGCCGGCCTCGTCCAACTGACGGACAGCGCACGCTGGTCCGAGGCCCTGGTCACCGGCCGGGCCCTGTCGACCGTGGTCCTCCGCGTCACCGACGGACTCGCCGAGCTCCGGCTCGACCGCCCGTACGTCCGCAACGCCCTCGACCAGGCCATGGCCGACGACCTGTACGAGGTCGCCCAGCGTCTGGCCGCCGATCCGGACGTGCGGGCGGTACTGATCACGGGCGACGGTCCCGCCCTCACCGTGGGCGGCGACATCGCCGTCTTCGCGGACAACGCCGGCGCCCAACTGCCCGGCGCGTTGCGCAGGATGATCTCGCCCTACCACGAGGCGCTTCGTCTGCTCAGCAGGCTCGACGCGCCGATCGTGTGCGCCGCGCACGGCGCGGTCGCGGGCGGCGGGCTGGGGCTGCTGTACTGCGCCGACATCGTGCTGGCCGCCGAGGGCACCAAGTTCGCCTCCGGGTTCACGGCCCTCGGGCTGTCCGGTGACGGTGGCAACTCCTGGTTCCTGCCGAGGCTCGTGGGACCCCGCCGGGCAGCCGAGTTCTACTTCGAACAGCGGGTGCTCGACGCTCACGAGGCCGTCGAATGGGGCTTGGCGACACGCGTGCTGCCGGCCGGTGAACTGGCCGACGAAGCCCTCGCGGTCGCCCGGCGACTGGCCGACGGCCCCACCCGCGCCCATGGCGAGATCCGCCGCCTGCTGCGCGAAACCTGGTCGGCCACGCTGGCCGAGCAGTTGGCGGCCGAGGCGGACGCGATCTCCCGCACCGCCCGGACATCGGACGCCTCGGCGGCCGTCGCCGCCTTCATCGACAAGCGCAAGCCCACGTTCCAGGGACGGTAGCGATGACAACACTGATCACGGACAGCGACGAGCATCGGCTGATCCGGGAGAGCACCGCCAAGATCGCCGCCCGCTACGGGCACGCGTACTACAGCGAACGTGCCCGGACGGGCGCGGGCGTGGAGGAGCTGTGGAGCGAACTGGGGGAGGCCGGGCTGCTGGGCGTCCACCTTCCCGAGGAGTACGGGGGCGGGGGCGCGGGTCTCGCCGAACTCGTGGTGGTCCTCGAGGAGTTGTCGGCGCATGGCATGCCGCTCCTCAGCAGCGTCATCTCGCCCGCCATCTGCGGCTCGATCCTCGCTGCCCACGCCTCGCCGGAGATGAAGCGGGCCTGGCTGCCGGACATCGCCACGGGTCGCCGGAGGATGGCGTTCGCCATCACCGAGCCGGACGCCGGATCCAACAGCCATGCCATCACCACCACCGCGCGCTCCGACGGCGAGGGTTGGCGCATCTCGGGCTCCAAGTACTTCATATCCGCCCTGAACGAGGCGGACGCCGTGCTCGTCGTCACCCGGGACGGCGACCTCGCCCCCTCGGCGTCCGGACGCAGCCCGCTGTCCCTGTTCGTTGTTCCCGTCGACTCGCCCGGCCTGCAGTTCCAGCCCATCGAGACCGAACTGGTCTGCCCGGACAAACAGTTCACCCTGTTCTTCGACGACGTCCGGGTGACCGGCGACGCCCTGATCGGGGAGCGCGGCAAGGGCCTGCGGCAGGTCTTCGCCGGCCTCAACCCCGAGCGCATCACCGCATCGGCGCTCAGCAACGGCATCGGCCGCTACGCGGTGGGCAAGGCCCGCGACTACGCCCGCGAACGCACGGTGTGGTCCGCTCCGATCGGAGCTCATCAGGGCATCTCCCACCCCCTCGCGGAAGCGCACATCGGGGTCGAGCTCGCCCGGCTCGCCACGGCCCGCAGCGCGGAGCTGTTCGACGCCGGACAGGACGCCGCGGCGGCGGCCAACATCGCGAAGTTCACCGCCGCCGAAGCCTCTCTCAGGGCCCTCGACCAGGCGATCCAGACCCATGGCGGCAACGGCCTGTCCCGCGAGTACGGCCTGGCCGACCTGTGGTTCGTCGCCCGCATGCTGCGCACCGCCCCGGTCAGCCGGGAGATGGTGCTCAACTTCGTGGCCCAGCACAGCCTCGGCCTGCCGAACTCGTACTGATCCCTCCATCCCGAGCAACGAGGAGTACCCATATGGCAGGAGTACAGGACCGGGTCGTCGTGGTGACCGGCGCGGGCGGCGGGCTGGGGCGCGAGTACGCGCTGCTGTTGGCCCGGCACGGCGCCCGAGTCGTCGTCAACGACCTCGGTGGCGCGCGGGACGGCACCGGATCGGGCAACACGATGGCCGACGCCGTCGTCGCCGAGATCCGGGCCGCGGGCGGCCAGGCGGTCGCCAGCTACGACAGCGTGGCCACCGAGGAGGGCGCAATCGGCGTGATCGGCACCGCCCTGCGGGAGTACGGGGCCGTGCACGGCGTGGTCAACAACGCGGGCATCCTGCGGGACGCGTCCTTCGCGAAGATGACGGTGGACCAGTGGGAGGCCGTGCAGCGCGTGCACCTCTTCGGCGGGTACCACGTCACCCGCGCCGCCTGGCCGCACTTCCGCGAGCAGGGACACGGCCGGGTGGTCATGGCCACCTCCACCTCCGGGCTCTACGGCAACTTCGGACAGGCCAACTACGGCGCCGCCAAGCTCGGCCTGGTCGGCCTGGTCAACACGCTCGCCGTCGAGGGGCGCAAGTACAACATCCTCGCCAACGCGGTCGCACCGCTGGCCAGGACCCGGATGAGTGAGGACGCCGCCCCCGCCGAACTCCTGGAGCGGCTGCCGGCCGAGTTCGTGGCACCCGTCGTCGCCCATCTGCTGACCGACGAATGCACCGACACCGGAACGGTGCTGATCGCCGGCGGCGACCGCGTCCAGCGGGTCGCGTACTTCGCCTCCAAGGGGGTGACCTTCGCCGGCACCCCGAGCCTCCAGGACGTCGCCGACCGCTGGTCCGACATCACCGACATGGACGGCGCCGCCGTCGGCACCAATCCGCTGGCCTGAGCCCGGAAACCTGAGCCCGTAAAGGAGACAGCCTTCGTGAAATCCTTCGACGCCCTGGTCATCGGCGCCGGCGCGGGCGGCCTGTTCACCGCCGCCCGCCTGACCCACCACGGTTACCGCACCCTCGTGGTGGAACGCCTCGACCGTGTGGGCGGGCGGGCCTCCACCCACGACATCGACGGCTTCAAGGTCAACAACGGGGCCATCGTCATCGAGGTGGGCGGCATCACCGAGGAGACCTTCCAGGAGGTCGGTGCCAAGTTCGACGTCCGCCGGGCCAACCCGCCCATCCTGTACCGCATCGGCGGCAAGGACATCGACGTGACCGGCGGCGGCTGGGGCATGCTGCTGTCCAAGCTCACCCGCCAGGGCGCCAAGCTCCTCGGCGGCCTCGGTGCCGCCCGCGAGGACAGCGGCCTGCCCGACGCCGAACTGTCCACCGCCGACTGGATCCGCCGGTACACCAAGAACGAATCCGTACACGGTGTCTTCCGCAACATGTGCGGATCGGTCTTCGCGGTGAGTTCCGAGGAACTGCCCGCCCGTGTCTTCCTCACCTACTTCACCCGCAAGAGCGCCTTCAAGAAGTTCGGGTTCTGTCCCGACGGCACCATCGGGATCTGGCGCGCGCTCGCCGACGTGGTCACCGCCGGCGGCGGTGAGGTCTGGCTGGACAGCGAGGTGCGCAGCCTGACGGTGGACGCCGGCCGGGTCACCGGCGCCGTCGTCGCCCGCGACGGCCAGGACACCGAGGTCGCCTGCCGGTTGGCGGTCAGCGACATCGGGCCGGCCGCCACCGTGACACTCGCCGGCGAGGAGCACTTTTCCGAGGAGTACCTGACCTCGGTACGGCGCGGCGACCGGCCCTGCGCGATGATCTCGGTCAACTTCGCCAGCCAGGAGCGCCTGGTCGAGGCACCGGGCCTCCTCAGTTTCGCCAGCACCCGCCGCATGTGCTACGTCGCCAACTTCACCGCGACCTGCCCGGAGATGGCACCGGAGGGCTGGCACCTCTACGTGGGTACGGCCGTCCCGCAGCCGGCTGTCGGCGACTTCGACGAGGCGGCCGAGACCGAGCTGCTCATGGCCGATCTCCGCGACCAGATCCCGGGTTTCGATCGCGCCCGGATCCTGTCCACCGTCGTCACCCGCGACGGCTGGCCTCCGCAACGTGCTGTGGCGGGCTTCGACCTCCCGAACACCACTCCCGTCCCCAACCTCTGGAACGTCGGCGACGCGGTCAAGGAGTACGCCAACGGCGGCACCACGGCCTGCGCGGAGACCGCGAAGCTCGTCGTCGAACAGATCCTGCGACACCACCCGGTCGGCGTCGCGGCCGAGCCGACCGGAGCCCCGAAGGAGCACTGATGAAGATCACCGTTGACCGTTCCAAGTGCACAGGTCTGGGTATCTGCGAGTCCCTGGCACCCGACGTGTTCGAAGTGAACGACGAGGGCGAACTCGTGCTGATGACGGAGACCGTCCCCCCAGGGACTCTTTCCGACGTCGAGGAAGCCATCGCGGGCTGCCCGACCGAGGCCCTCCGGCTGGAGCCCTGATGGGAACCCGCCAGCTGGTCGTCGTCGGCGCGTCCCTGGCCGGGCTCCGGGCCGTCGAGGCCGCACGCAAAGGCGGTTTCGAGGGGCGGATCACCCTCGTCGGGGCCGAGCCGCACCTCCCGTACGACCGGCCCCCGCTCTCCAAGCAGTTCCTCGACGCGAACGGTGCGGACGTGCCACCGCCGACCTTCCGCACCAAGGAGGTGTTCCGCACCGAACTCGGCGCGGAACTCCTGCTGGGCGCCCCCGCCACGTGCCTGGACACCGCGGCCCGTACGGTCGTCGTCGGTGAGCGGCCCATCGGCTACGACGCCCTGGTCATCGCCACCGGCGCGACCGCGCGCCGGCTGCCCGGCACCGAGGGCCTGACAGGCGTACACACGCTGCGCACCCTGGACGACGCGGCCGCCGTCCGACGTGCCCTCGACGCCGGGGCGCGGACCGTGGTGATCGGCGCCGGTTTCATCGGCGCCGAGACCGCTGCCGCCGCCAGGAAACGCGGGCTGGACGTCGTCGTGGTCGAGGCACAGGCGACGCCGCTGGTACGTGCTGTCGGCGAGACCATGGGAGGCGCTCTCGCCTCCCTGCACCGGCGCCACGGCACCGATCTGCGGTGCGGGCTGAGCGTCACCGCGCTGGAGGGGGAGGGCCGGGTCGAAAGGGTCCGGCTCTCCGACGGGAGCGTGCTCGACGCCGACCTGGTCGTCGTCGGCACCGGCGCGGTACCCGCCACCGACTGGCTGGAGGGTTCCGGCCTGACCCTGGACGACGGCGTGGTCTGCGACGAGACACTCCGCACCGGAGCCGAGAACGTGTATGCGGCGGGCGATGTCGCCCGCTGGCACAACCCCGTCTTCGACCGGCCCATGCGCCTGGAGCACTGGACCAGCGCGGCCGAACAGGGGGCCCTCGCCGCCCGCAACGCCCTGAACCCCGGGGCGGCGAAGGGCTACGCGACAGTGCCCTACTTCTGGTCCGACCAGTACGACACCCGTATCCAGTTCGTCGGCGTCCCCGACGCGGAGGAGATCGCCGTGGCCGACGGCGACATCGAGCGCGACCACCAAGGCGTCGCCCTGTACCGCGCGGGTGACCGGCTGGTGGGGGCCCTGGCCGTCAACAGGCCCACCGAGATCATGAAATACCGGCGACTCGTCGCCCGGGGCGCCTCGTGGGAGGAAGGGCTCGCGTTCGCCCGGTCACGGAGCGAATCCCGGCAGACCGCCGACGTATGAGAGGGAAGAAGATGGCAGACGGCCCGCTCTCGGGATGCAGGGTGCTGGAACTCGCGGGCATCGGCCCGGGCCCGTTCGCGGGCATGACCCTGGCGGACCTGGGCGCCGAGGTGGTCCGGGTCGACCGCCCCGGCGGCAGCGGGCTGTTCCCGGGCTTCGAGCACGTGGACGTCCTCAACCGGGGGAAGAAGTCGGTCCTGCTCGACCTGAAGCGACCGGACGCCGTGCGGGCCGTACTGGACATGGCGGCCCGGGCTGACATCCTCATCGAGGGTTACCGCCCGGGAGTCGCCGAGCGGCTCGGTCTCGGCCCCGACGACTGCCTCGCCAGGAACCCGCGCCTGGTCTACGGCCGTATGACCGGCTGGGGCCAGGACGGGCCGCTGGCCCGACTGGCCGGGCACGACATCGGGTACATCGCCCTGACGGGCGCCCTGCACGCCGTCGGTCGCGCCGGCGGCCCGCCGCAGATCCCGCTCAATCTCGTCGGCGACTTCGGTGGCGGCGGGACGTACCTCGTCATCGGAGTCCTGGCCGCCCTGCGTGAGGCCGAGCGCACCGGCCGGGGGCAGGTCGTGGACGCCGCCATCGTGGACGGCACGGCCCATCTGCTAGCCGGCACCCACATGATGCTGGCGACCGGAACGTGGCAGGACGAGCGCGGCGTGAACCTCCTGGACGGCGGAGCGCCGTTCTACGCGGTGTACGAGACCTCCGACGGCCGTCACATGGCGGTCGGCGCCCTGGAACCGAAGTTCTACGCGGAACTGCTCGCCGTTCTCGGACTCGACGAGGACCCCGCCGTCCAGCACGACCGCACCGGTTGGCCACGGCTGCGCGAGCGCCTCGCGGCGGCGTTCGCGAGCCGTACCCAGGACGAATGGGCCAAGGCGTTCTCCACGTCGGACGCGTGCGTGGCGCCGGTACTGAGCCTGCGCGAAGCGTCGAACCACCCGCACATCAGGGCCCGCGGCACACTCGTGGAACGCGACGGCGTCCTCCAGCCGGCGCCCGCACCCCGCTTCTCCGCGACGCCCACCGCTCTCGGATCGCCCCCGCCGGTGCCGGGCCGGCACACCGCCGACGTCCTCACGTCGTGGGACGTCGAGGACGCCGAGGGCTTGCTGTCGTCGGGCGCCGCCGTGCAGGCCTGACTTTTTGTCACGCTAATTCTCTAATTTACATTAGATTACGCTCTGAAGCGGGGAAGCTCCTGAGGCCCCTGTATGCGTCTCTCAGGCCGTTCGGCTCGCCGACGTGGCCGTCCGCCGGCCCCGGGAACCCCCTGACAGCCGCGCGCCGCCCTGTTCCTGCGTGGTAGACACTTCCAGGCCGTGCCGCACCAGGGATTTCGCGGTGCGTACCACGACGTCCAGCGAGCCCTGGCGGGGATTCCACCACTCGGTCGCCCAGTTCAGGGCGCCCAGGACCAGCATCCGGGCGACTCGGGGTTCGAGGTCGGCGCGGAGTTCACCCGCCTTCTGGGCGTCTTGGACGAGCGTGCGCCAGATGTCTCCGTACTTGCCCTCCTCGGCGAGCTGCCGGGTGCGGATGTCCTCGGGGACCTGGCCCGCGTTGCGGATCGCGGCGGTGGCGAAGTCGGAGATGGCCAGCTGAAAGCGCAGGTGTTCCTCCACGGCGGTGTCGATGCGGTCCATGGGGGTGGTGTCCGGCGGGAGCGCTTCGAGCGCCTCCGCCACATGCTCCCTCAGGCGGGCCACACCGACCCACATGACCTCTTCGATCAGTACTTCCCGGGAGGAGAAGTAGTAGTAGATGGCGGGAGCCTGGATCTCCGCCTGCTCCGCCACGTCACTCAGCCGTGTTCCGGCGTAGCCCTTGCGGCTGAGGACGTGGGCCGCCGCGTCCAGGATGCGTTCGCGTGTGCGCGCCGACTTGGAGTCGGACGGATCGGCCGGCGGCTTACCCGCGGATTTTCTAGGCACGGGTCAACTATAGGTCGTCGACCAGCCGCCGGACGGCCTCCACTGTGCCGGCCGGGTCCGGCCCCACCGGGTCCAGGTTCAGGGTCGTCACGCCGGCCTCCCGGTACGCGTGGATCCGTTCCGCCACCAGACCCGGCGGACCGATCAGCGTGGTCCGGGCCAGCCACTCCCGGGGGACCGCGGCCTCGGCCTCCTTCTTCTTGCCGTCCAGATAGAGGTCCTGGATGAGCTCGGCCTCGGCCTCGAAGCCGTATCGGCGGGCCAGGTCGTTGTAGAAGTTCTTGTCGCGGGAGCCCATACCGCCGATGTACCGGGCGGCCGTGGGCCGTTCCAGGTCGAGCAGGTCGTCGACCGGGAGGTTCTCCCCGACGGCGACCGGGCCGCCGGCGACGATGTCGAGCGGTGGCAGTTCGGGGGAGCGGCGTGCGGTTCCCGCGGCGAGCGCGGGCCCGAAGACCTCCGCCGCCTTGTCCGGCATGAAGAACAACGGAAGCCAGCCGTCCGCCACTTCGGCCGTCGCGGTCACCGAGCGTTCCATCAGTGAGGCCCAGTAGACGGGGATGTCGGCGCGGTACGGATGGTTGATCAGCCGCAGCGGCTTGCCGAGCCCGGTTCCGCGGTCCGCGGGCAGGGGCAGTTGGTAGACCCTGCCGTCATGGGTGAGGGGTTCCTGGCGCCGCCACGTCTTCCGGCAGATCTCGATCGTCTCGGTGATCCGCCGCATCGGCCGGTCGAACGGCACCCCGTGGAAGCCTTCGACGACCTGCGGCCCGGAAGCGCCGAGACCGAGGGCGAAACGGCCCCGGGAGAGGCTGTCCGCGGCGGCGGCACTCATGGCCAGGAGGGTGGGGGTGCGACTGAAGACGTTGACGATGCCGGTGCCGATCCGGATCCGTTCGGTTGTCGCGGCGAGATAGCCGACGAGGGTCATGGCGTCGAAACCGTAGGCCTCGGGGACCCACACCAGGTCCAGGCCCGCGGACTCCAGGTCGCGCACGAGGCCGGCGGTGGCCACCGGATCGCCGGTGTACTTGGACAGCAGCATCGAGAGTTTCACGTGGTCCTCCGGTCGGTCGTGGACTGCGGTGGCCGGTTCACGCCAGACCGCCTCTGTCGACCAGCTGGGCGGCGATGACGTTGCGCTGGATCTCGTTGGTGCCCTCGCCGACGATCATCAGGGGGGCGTCGCGGAAGTAGCGCTCGACGTCGTACTCGGTGGAGTAGCCGTACCCCCCGTGGATCCGGACCGCGTCGAGCGCGATCTCCATGGCGGTCTCGGAGGCGAACAGCTTGGCCATGCCCGCCTCCATGTCGCACCGGTCCCCGGAGTCGTGGCGTTCCGCGGCGTACAGCACCAGCTGTCGTGCCGCGACGAGCTTCGTGGCCATGTCGGCGAGACGGTGGCCGACCGCCTGGTGCCGCCAGATCGGCTTGCCGAAGCTCTCGCGCTCTTGGGCGTAACGCAGGGCGTCGTCCAGGGCCGCCTGACCGACACCGAGTGCCCGCGCGGCGACCTGGATACGGCCCGTCTCCAGGCCCTTCATCATCTGTGCGAACCCGTGTCCTTCGACGCCGCCCAGGAGCGCGTCGCCCGGCGCCCGGTAGCCGTCGAAGGAGAGTTCGCAGCTCTCGACGCCCTTGTAGCCCAGCTTGGGCAGGTCGCGGGAGACGGTGAGGCCGGGGCCGTGCTCGACGAGCAGGATGCTGATGCCCTTGTGGCGGGGCGAGGCGTCGGGGTCCGTCTTGCACAGCAGTGCGATGAGTCCGGAGCGGCGGGCGTTGCTGATCCAGGTCTTGGCGCCGGAGACGACGTAGTCGCCGTCCGGCCGCCGACGGGCGACGGTGCCCATGGCCTGGAGATCGGAGCCGCCGCCCGGCTCGGTGAGCGCCATCGTGGCCCGCAGTTCCCCCGTCGCCATCTTCGGCAGGTAGCGGCTCTTCTGCTCCTCGGTGCCGAAGGCGAGGAGGAGCTTGGCGACGACCGTGTGGCCGCCCATCGCCCCGGCCAGGCTCATCCAGCCGCGGGCCAGCTGTTCGGTCACGCCGACATAGCAGGACGTGGACACCGGCGCCCCGCCGTAGGACTCCGGGACGGCCAGGCCGTAGATCCCGAGCGCCTTCATCTGCTCGATCAGTTTCTCGGGATACTCGTTGGCGTGCTCCAGCTCCCGCACCACGGGCCGCACATCCCGGTCGACGAACTCCCGGACGACATCGACGACGTCCTGTTCCTCCTCGGACAGGGTGGGCATAGAGGTCTCCTCACTCGGCTACCGGACTCGCGTCGCTCGATTATAGTCTAATTTAGATTAGATAATGAGGGAGAGGGGACGAGGTGACCGCGAATATTTCGGCGGGTGCGCTCAGGGCACGTCTGTCGGTACCCGGCTCGGACGAGCACAAGATGGCGAAGGCCCTCGCGTCGGAAGCGGACGAGATCGTGCTCGACCTCGAGGACGCGGTCGCGGCCACGGCCAAGGCGGACGCACGGGAACGCGTCACCGCCTGGCTGGCCCGTGCGCCGGAGGCCGGTCCGTGGATCGCGGTCCGGGTGAACGCGCCCCGGACACCGTGGTGTCACGAGGACGTCGTCGCGTGTGCGCGGCAGGGCACGCGGGTGTCCGTGGTGCTGCCCAAGGTCGAGTCGGCCGGTGACCTCGCCTTCGTGGACCGGCTGCTGGCGGGCGCGGAGGCAGCCGTCAACCGCGTCGACCCGGTCCCCGTACAGGCACTGATCGAGACGGCGGCGGGACTGGCCAACCTGCGCGAGATCGTGACGGCGACGCCCCGGCTGACCACCCTGATCATCGGCTACGCCGACCTGGCCGCGTCGCTCGGGCGAGCCGCCGACGCGCCGGCGGAAACCTGGCTGCGCACGCAGGACGAGATCCTGACAGCGGCTCGCGGGGCAGGCCTCGCCGCCGTGGACGGTCCGTATCTCGGGGTGGCCGCCGACGAGGAGTTCGCCGGGCAGGTGCGCCGTGCCGCGCGCCTCGGCTTCGACGGCAAATGGGTCATCCATCCCCGTCAGATCGCCCAGGTCAACGAGGCGTTCACACCGTCGCCCGATGAGGTGGCGAGGGCCCGGACGGTGCTGACCGCCCTGGAGCGGGGGCACGCGCGCGCCGAGGGCGCCGTCGTCGTGGACGGACACATGGTCGACGAGGCCGTGGCGGTCGCCGCACGCCGGATACTCGCCCGCGTGGGAAGGGCGACAGCGTGAGCACCGCTCCTGAAGGCGAGTCATCGACGGCCGAGGAAGAGAGGGGCACGGGAGTGAGTGCGGCGATCCCGAAGGAGACGGCACGTACGGCCGAGGGGCCGTACTTCGACGAACTCGCCGTGGGGCAGGTGTTCGGCGGGGCGCCCGGGGTGACCCTGACCTCCGGTCACGCCGCCACCCACCAGTCGATCGTGGGGGACCGGCTCGCGCTCCCGCTGGACGAGGAACTGAGCCGCGCCGTGACGGGCCAGGCCACCCTCGCCCATCCCGCCCTGGTCTGGGACGTGGCGATCGGCCAGTCCACGCTGGCCACCCATCATGTGAAAGCCAATCTCTTCTACCGTGGCCTGGTCCTGCGCCGCACGCCGCTCATCGGCGACACGCTGCGTACCTCCACGGAGGTCGTCGCCCTGCGTCGCAACAAGGCGCGTCCCGGGCGCCGTCCCACTGGTCTGGCCGCCCTGCGCATCACCACCACCGACCAGCACGATCGCCCGGTACTGGATTTCTGGCGGTGCGCCATGCTGCCCCTGCGGGACCCGGAAGCCGGTACCCACCACGCGGCCGACCTCGACGCCGTGGGTGCCGAACCCGACGACGCGGGGCTAGCCGCGGTGGTGCGGGGATGGCGACTCGACCGGTTCGCTCGGCGGGTGGCCGGACCCCGGTTCGCTGATCTGGCCGAGGGCATGGTCTGGGAGGTCGGCGGCGGGGACGTCGTGTCGGGCGCTCCCGAGTTGGCCCGGCTCACGCTCAACGTGGCCATGGTGCACCACGACCGGCATGCCGCGGGCGGGCGGCGGCTCGTCTACGGCGGCCACACGATCGGCGTGGCCCTCGCGCAGGCCGCCCGAGCCCTGCCCTCCATCGTCACCGTGGCGGGTTGGCACAGCTGCGACCACCTGGGTCCCGTCCATGAGGGCGACACCCTGTACAGCACGGTGGCCGTGGAGCGCCTGCGGTCGCTGGGCGAACACGGCGGGCTGGCGCACCTGCGCTCGCAGGTCCGCGCCGTCGGCGGCGACGAGCCCGCCCGCTCCGTCCTGGACTGGCGCTATGCGGTCGTGCTCGCATGAGGAGCACCGTCACGCGGCCGACGTGAACCGCCGGACCCCGTCGACGCGTTGCGGGCTGACCGCTCCCAGCTGGGCCAGGACATCCAGGTGGGCGTCGATCTCCAGCACCGCGGTCATCCGGTGAACCGGCGGAAGTTCGTCGAGCCCGCTCCGTCGACGGGTCCACGGCAGGGCGCGGGCCACCTCGTGGGCCGTGTCCGCGCCGGCCGCGACCTGCCGGAGGACCTCGTCCAGCCGCTCCTCGTGATGCGCGATCAGCTGGTCCACCCGGGTGTGGACGCTCCTGGTCACGGGGCCGTGGGCGGGCAGGAGCAGCGCGTCCGGCAGCTGTCGGGTCAAGCGCAGGGAGGCGAGATAGGACCGTAGCGGGTAGCGCTCAGGCGAGCGTTCGAAGCCCAGCGACGGTGTGATGTGCGGCAGCACGTGGTCACCGGAGAACAGCAGGCCGTCGGTCGGGTCCCCGACCACGACATGCCCCCGCGTGTGGCCGGGCGTGGCCCGTATGTCCAGGCGGCGGTGTGCGAGATCGATCCGCTCACCGTCCCTCAGCCACTCGTCCGGAGGCCCGAACGGCATGTCCCGGTCGCTCTGTTCGACCTGTACGGCGGCGATCAGGGCTGCCAGCTCGGGGGCGCCGCACTCACGCAGCAGCTCTACCTGGCGGGGCCACACCCCGTCCTCCAGATCGAAGCCCTCGATCGTGTGGCGCTCTTCCCAGCCGACCCGGACCCGGCTGCCGATCGACTCACGCAACGCCAGGGCCTGGGTGTAGTGGTCCCAGTGGGCGTGGGTCACGATGATCTGCCCGATGTCGTCCAGGCGGTGTCCGAGGCTCTGCACCGCTTCGGTCAGTGCCTTCTCGGTGTCGGGCCCGGCCCAGCCCGAGTCGATCAGCAGCAGGCCGTCGTCGTCCTCGATCAGATAGACGTTGACCGCCGCCAGCCCGTCCACCGGCAGGGTCAGAGGGATGCGGTACACGTGGTCCACCACGGGGTGGGCTCCGGGTTCGGTCCAGTCGTCGGGTTGTTCGAGCAGTGGGGGCGCCAAAGTATGCTCCTGCAAGCTGACGGCGGATGGTTTTTATCTATCGTATATTAAAATTCGCAGGTGGGTCAGGGCGCCGGCCGGCCGGGTGGTTAGCGGCGCGCCGGAGTGGGCGTGGCGGGACCGGTCATCGTGGCACGGAGCGCCGTGCCGCTCCCTTGGTTGCCGTCCTCTTCAGCTCGTGCAGCGCCCACGAGAGCACTTCCGGGTCGCGGAGTGACTCGGCCTGCTCGAACCCGATCAGCAGGTACATGCCGAGCGTGGCGAGTCGGTCGGCCTCTTCCGGGTCGACCAGGGCGGCGAACGCCTTCCGGACGAAGCTGTGCCGCTCCAGGTCGACGCTCTCCTGGATCCGGTGGACCGCCGGGTCGATCGTGCTCCACGCCCGGATCGCGGCTTCCGCGCCGTGCGGGAGTTCCATGGCCGCGTCGATGAGGACCTGGAGCTGGTCCAGCGGGTCCGGTTCGCGTCGGGCCAGCTCGACGAGCCGGTGGGTGCGCTCCCGGTGCCAGTGGTCCAGCAGTGCCTCCGTGAAGGCGCCCCAGTTCGCGAAGTGGTGATAGAAGGCGCCTGTCGTCACGCCCATCCGTTCGCACAGGGGGGCGAGCTTGAGTCCGCCGTAGCCCTGTGTGGCGAGGATGGCGAGCGCGCAGTCGAAGTAGCGGGCGGCATCCTTGTGTGCGGGCATGCGCGGACTCCTGGTCGGGGGTGTGGGAAGTCATGGTAGGCGCCCCGCCCGTATGAGTTCGGTGCCGAGCTCTAGTCGCCATAAGAAGACTTATGTTACGTTCCCGAAACGCACCCCCTTTCGAGACCGCGGCACTTGAGGTGCTGCCCGTCGGGGACCCGTTTGGGTGTGGAATCTAATCAAATTTATATTTGAATCGCTCATCGGATTCGGGCGATCTTCCTCGCGGACGTCAGGAGGAACCGTGGGATTCAGGGACGCGGACGAGGTCAGGAAGTACATCGGTGGCATCTTCGAGGCGGCGTTCGCCGACGCGGAGATCGGGCCCAAGCTCCGGGACACCGCAATGGTGCTGCAGTTCGCCTTCACCGAGCCGGACACGGTCGTGGAAGTGGACACGACGGCGGGCACCGTCGGGGACGGCACCGGCGGTGCGCCCCCGCAGGCCGTCATGAGAATGGCGGCCGACGTCGGCAACGCCTACTGGCAGGGCAAGGTCAACCTCCCGCTGGCGATGGCCAAGAGCAGGATCAAGGTCGAGGGCAACGTGGCGAGCCTGCTCAAGCTGGCACCGCTGGGCAAGAAGCTCTTCCCCCTCTACGTCGACAGCCTGCGCGGCGACGGCCGGGACGACCTCGTCCTCTGAGCCCGCCCGGGCCCGCCACCCCACCCCCGGAGGAAACATGGCCATCCAGCCCACCGAAACCGCGCCACGGGCGTACGACCCCGTCAGCATCTCCCCGTTGTCCTTCTGGGCCGGCACCTGGGAGGAACGGGAGAAGGCGTTCCGCACGCTCCGCGACGAGCGTCCGGTCAGCTGGCACCCGCCCCTCGAAGGCGCCCTGATGCCCCCGGAGAACGACGGCGTGTGGGCCGTCACCCGGCACGAGCACATCGCCGAGGTCAGCAAGAACCCGGAGATCTACTGCTCGGCACGCGGAGTGATGGTCGAGGAGATCCCCGAGGACATCCTTGAGGCGGCGTCGTCGTTCCTCGCCATGGACGCTCCACGCCACTTCCAGCTCAGGCGCCTGGTGAGCTCGGCGTTCACGCCCAGGCAGGTCGCGAGGATCCACGACCAGATCAGGCGCCAGGCCACGACGATCGTCGACGACCTCCTGACCACGCGGGAGGGCGACTTCGTCAGCCAGGTCTCCAAGCGGCTGCCCATGTGGACCGTCTACGAGATGATGGGCCTCCCCGAGGACCAGCGCGAACTGGCCGCCCATCACGCCGACGGCATGGTCTCCTGGGCGGACGAGGACGTCGCCGCAGGGCGCGAACCGGGCGAGGTGCTCAACGAGGCCCTGGTCACCCTGTTGCAGATCGGCCTGGAGCATGCCGAACGCCGCCGGGCGGAGCCGAAGGACGACCTGTGGACCAGCCTGGTCCAGGCCGAGGTGGACGGCCGGCGGCTGACCGACGACGAGATCGCCGCCTACTTCGTGCTGCTGTCCGTCGCCGGCAACGACACCACCCGCAACACGATCAGTGTGACCGCCCGCGCCCTTCAGGACTTCCCCGACCAGAAGGCACTGCTGCTGGAGGACTTCGGGGGCCGGATCGCCCCGGCCGTCGAGGAGTTCGTCCGGTACGTCACCCCCGTCCAGACCTTCCGCCGTACCGCCACCCGCGACACCGTGCTGGGCGGGCAGGAGATCAGGGAGGGCGACTGGGTCCTGATGATGTACGCGTCCGGGAACCGGGACGAGCGCGTCTTCAAGGACCCGCACCTCCTCGACATCCTGAGGCCGGCCAACAACCACCTGGCCTTCGGCGGCGGCGGTCCGCACTACTGCATGGGCAACTTCCTGGCGAAGATGCAGCTCACCGAGATCTTCGACCAGCTGCTGCACCGTGCGCCGACCCTTCGGGTGGGCGAGCCCGTGTACCTCGCCGGCAACTTCGTGCGTGCCGTCAAGAGCATGCCGTACACCCTCTGAGCGCGTTGAGAGGCAGTCAGATGTCGCAGTTCGCGGGAAAGCGTTACCTCGTCACCGGAGCCGCCTCCGGCATCGGTCACGAGGTCGCGGAGAAGCTGGTCGCCGCCGGCGCGGAGGTGTACAGCCTCGACCGTAACCAGCCCACGGCGAAGGTCCATGTCCACATCGAGGTCGATCTCTCCGGCCCCGCCTCCATCGACGAGGCGGTCGGCCGGCTCGACGGCACCTTCGACGGGCTGCTCAACATCGCGGGCATCCCCGGCACGGCTCCGGGCGACACCGTGTTCGCCGTGAACTTCCTGGCCGTACGGCACCTGACGGAGTCGCTGCTGGAGCGGCTGACGCCGGGTGGCTGTGTCGTGATCGTGTCGTCGACCGCCGGCTTCGGCTGGCAGGAGCGACTCGGGGCCATCAGGGAACTGCTGGCCACCGACACCTTCGAAGAAGGCGCGCGATGGTTCGCCGACCACCCCCAGCAGGGCAACGCCTACAACTTCTCCAAGGAGGCGACGACCGTCTACACGATGGCGATGGCACTCGCCCTGGGAGAGATGGGCCTGCGTATCAACGCCGTACTGCCGGGGCCGGTCGAGACGCCCATCCTGGCCGACTTCGAGCAGTCGATGGGCAAGGACCAGCTCGACGGTGTGAAGGCGCTGCTCGGCCGGCACGCCACACCGGACGACATCGCCGGTGCCGCGCTGTTCCTGCTGACGGACCAGGCCCGCTGGATCAACGGTCACCCACTGACCGTCGATGGCGGCATCACCGCCTCGGTCCTCTCCGGCAACGTCCCGGCGCCCCAGGTCTGAGGGGCGGACGGACATGGCCACCTCACCGAGCACCGAGGCCGCCCAGGAGGCGGCCGGACTCGACGCACTGATGGCGACCCTGCGGTCGGTCCACGCCGACGGCCGCACCCGGAGCCCGGAATGGCGCAAGCGGCAGCTCGACGGCATCGCACGGCTCGTGGCGGAACGCGAGACGGAGATCGCCGAAGCCCTGGCCATCGACCTCGGGCGCGGCGCCGCCGAGTCCTGGCTGGGCGACATCACCTCCACCCGGGGAGAGGCGCTCTACGCACGTCGGCATCTGCGCTCGTGGATGAAGCGGAAGCGACAGCGCATGCCGCTGAGCCAGCAGCCGGCGTCGGGCTGGGTGCAGTACGAGCCGCTCGGGGTCGTGCTGGTCATCGGGCCCTGGAACTACCCGGTGTACCTCAGCCTGGGCCCGCTGGTCGCGGCGGTGGCGGCGGGCAACTGCGCCGTGCTCAAGCCGTCCGAGCTGGCCCCGGCCACCTCCGCGCTGCTGGCGCGGCTGGTTCCGCGGTACCTGGACCCGGAGGCGGTCAAGGTGGTCGAGGGCGACGCCATGGTGACCCAGGACCTGCTCGCCCTGGGCTTCGACCATGTGCTGTTCACCGGCGGAACCGAGATCGGCAAGAAGATCATGGCTGGAGCGGCTCCGACGCTGACCCCGGTGACCCTCGAACTCGGCGGAAAAAGCCCGGCGATCGTCCTGGCCGACGCCGACCTCGACGTCGCCGCGCGCCGCATCGCGTGGGTCAAGCTGATGAACTCGGGACAGACCTGCATCGCACCGGACTACGTGCTCGTGGAGCGTACGGTCCGGGATGCTCTGGTCGACCGCGTCGTCGCGTCCATGAAGGCCTTCCGTGCCGACCAGGACGGCGGGATGCGCATCGTCAACGAGCGTCAGTTCGACCGGATCGCCGGTTACCTCGACGCCACCGAAGGCTCGGTCGTGGCCGGGGGCGGCACCGACCGCGCCGCGCTGACCGTCGAGCCCACGGTCGTCGTGGACCCGGCCCCCGACGAACCCCTCATGACCGACGAGATCTTCGGACCCGTCCTGCCCGTGCTGACCGTCGACTCGCCCGACGAGGCCATACGCTTCGTCACCCGTCGCCCCAAGCCGCTGGCCCTGTACGTCTTCACCAGAGTCAGGGCGGCACGCACCCGGCTCGTCGACGAGATCCCCGCCGGCGGCGCCGTCGTCAACCACGTCGCGATGCACTGCCTCGTCCCCTCCCTCCCGTTCGGCGGGGTCGGCGCCAGCGGTATCGGCGCCTACCACGGGGAGTGGGGCTTCCAGCGGCTCAGCCACCGCAAGGCCGTACTGGCCAAGACCTTCAGACCCGACCCCCGCGTGATGTACCCGCCGTACACCGAGAAGGCGCTGAGCATGATGCGCCGGATCCTCTGACCCGCGGTCGGACCGACACCCAAGTGAGGACGCCATGCCCAACCCAGCGCCAGACTCACCCATGTGGTACCCCGGAGCGCACCGGGGGGACAAGGAGACCAAGCCGGCGGTCGTCATGGCGGACACCGGCGAGGTCCTCACCTACGGCGAGCTCGACGACGCCGCCAACAGGATCGCGCGCGTGTTCGGGAGCCGCGGGCTCGCCCCGGGCGACCACGTGGCGATCTGCGCGGAGAACCGTGTCGACTACCTGGAGGTGGTGTGGGGCGCGCACTACGCGGGCCTCTACTACACGCTGATCAGCACCCACCTCGCCCCGGACGAGGTGGCGCACATCGTCAGGGACTGCGAGGCCGGCGCCGTGGTCCTCTCCGCGACGACCGCGGCAGTCCACCTCGATGCGGTACGGGCGGCGGTCCCCGGCGTCGCCGTTCTGACCCTCGACGCAACGCCTTACGACGGGGCCGAGGAACTGTCCGTCCTCAAGAGCGGCCAGCCCGCCGAACCGCTCCCGGGCGCGGTCGAGGGCTCCGAGATGCTGTACTCCTCCGGTACGACGGGCAGGCCCAAGGGCATCAGGCCGACCTCGGTCGGCGCCCCGCTCGGCACCACGCCCCCGATCCCCGCACCGGCCCTGTCCATGTTCCAGGTCGACGAGGACACCGTGTACCTCTCCCCGGCCCCGCTCTACCACGCGGCGCCGGCCAGATGGACCCGCAGCGTCACGGCCGTCGGCGGGACCGTGGTCCTCCTGCGGAAGTTCGACGCCGCCCTGGCCCTGGAGTCGATCGCGAAGCACCATGTCACGCACAGCCAGTGGGTGCCCACCATGTTCACCCGTCTGCTCCGGCTGCCCGAGGAGGTACGGCGCGGGTACGACCCGTCCTCCCACCGAATCGCCATTCACGCGGCGGCGCCGTGCCCGCCGCAGGTGAAGCAGGCCATGATCGACTGGTGGGGGCCGATTCTCGTCGAGTACTACGGGGGTTCCGAAGGGCATGGCATGACCGTGTGCACCACCCCGGAGTGGCTGGAGCACCCGGGCGCCGTCGGCCGGGCGGTGGTCGGCCGGGTGCACATCGTCGGCGCGGGCGGAGAGGAACTCGGCCCCGGCCAGGAGGGTGTCGTCTACTTCTCCGGCGGGCCGCCGTTCGAGTACTACAAGGACCCGGACAAGACCAGGTCGGCACAGCTGCCCGGCGGTCTGGCCACCATGGGCGACATCGGCAGGCTGGACGAGGACGGCTACCTCCATCTCACCGACCGGCTCAGCAACATGATCATCAGCGGCGGGGTGAACATCTACCCCCAGGAGATCGAGAGCCTGCTGGCGAGCCACCCCGACGTCGAGGACGTCGCGGTGATCGGCGTGCCGGACGAGGAGTTCGGCGAACAGGTCAAGGCCGTCGTCACACGGGTGCCGGGCCCCGACTCCGACGAGGCCGTAGCCGCACGGCTCATCGCGTACTGCCGCGACCGCGCGGGGCACGTGAAGTGCCCGCGCTCGGTGGACTTCCGCGCGGAACTGCCCCGGCACCCCAACGGCAAGCTCCTGAAGCGCCTGCTGAAGGACGAGTACTGGGCGGGTCAGGCCACCCGACTGGTCTGACCCGCGCGCAGCCGTCTTTTACCGAGGGGCCCACCCGCCGGAGCCTCCTACAGCATGGGCCGGAAGCCGCCTGCGGTCACCTGCATCCATGTTTTCTAATCTACCCAAGATTCAAATCTACTGCCGGGAAAGGCCCGCCGCCTGTGACCACCGAAGCCTTTGTCTACGATGCGATCCGCACGCCGCGAGGCCGCGGCAAGAACACCGGCGCACTGCACGGCACCAAACCGGTCTCCCTGGTCGTCGGGCTGATCGACGCCCTGCGCAAGCGCAACCCGACTCTGGACCTCGACCGTCTCAGCGACCTCGTCCTCGGCGTCGTCACGCCGGTGGGGGACCAGGGCGGCGACATCGCGCGCACCGCCGCCCTCGTGGCCGGACTGCCGGACACCGTGACCGGCGTCCAGCTCAACCGCTTCTGCGGCTCCGGCCTGGAGGCGGTCAACACCGCGGCGCAGAAGATCCGCTCCGGATGGGACGACCTGTTCCTCGCGGGCGGTGTGGAGTCCATGTCGCGGGTATCGATGGGCTCGGACGGCGGAGCCCTCGCGGCCGACCCGGCCACCGCCTACGACCTGGGATTCGTGCCGCAGGGCGTCGCCGCCGACCTCCTCGCCACCATGGAGGGCTTCACCCGCGCGGATCTCGACCGGTACGCGGCGGGCTCGCACGAGCGAGCGGCACGGGCCTGGCAGGAGGGCCGGTTCGCGGGCTCCGTGATCCCGGTGACCGACCAGAACGGCCTGGTCGTGCTCGACCGCGACGAACACCTGCGGCCCGAGACCACCGCGGAGAGCCTGGGCCTGCTGCCGCCCGCGTTTGCCAAGGTGGGCGAGGCCGGCGGATTCGACGCGGTCGCCCTGCAGAAGTACCACCACGTGGAGTCCGTCGACCACCGGCACACGGCCGGCAACTCCTCCGGCGTCGTGGACGGAGCGGCCCTGCTGCTCCTCGGCTCCGCGCAGGCTGGACACGACCTCGGGCTCACGCCCCGGGCCCGGATCACCGGCGCCGCGACCTCCGGGGCGGATCCCACGATCATGCTGACCGGCCCGATCCCGGCCACTCGCAGGCTGCTCGCCCGCGCCGGGCTGACGGTCGACGACATCGACCTGTTCGAGATGAACGAGGCCTTCGCCTCCGCGGTCCTGAAGTACGCGAGGGACCTGGGCGTGCCATTGGAGAAGCTCAACGTCAACGGCGGCGCCATCGCCCTGGGACACCCCCTCGGCGCGACCGGCGCCATGCTCGTGGGCACCGCCCTCGACGAGTTGGAACGCCGTGGCGCCCGGCGGGCCGTGATCACCCTGTGCGTCGCCGGCGGCATGGGCGTGGCGACCCTCGTCGAACGCATCTGACGCCGTCCAACACGTCGTAGGGAAGAGGAAGACAAGAAATGAGCGAGCAGGACACCATTCACTGGTCCCGTGACGAGGACGGCGTCGTCGTACTGACTCTGGACGCCCCGGGCCAGTCGGCCAACACCATGAACGCCGCCTACGTCGCGTCCATGGGCCGGGCCGTCGACCGGCTGGAAGCGGAGCGCGACACCATCACCGGAGTCGTGGTCACCTCCGCCAAGAAGACCTTCTTCGCCGGTGGCGACCTGCACGACATCATGGCCGCACGCTCCGAGGACGCGCGGTCGGTCCTCGACACCGCCACCCGGGTCAAGGACCAGCTGCGCAGGCTGGAACGGCTGGGCAGGCCCGTGGTCGCCGCCATCAACGGCAGCGCCCTCGGCGGCGGCCTCGAGATCGCCCTGGCCTGTCACCACCGGATTGCCGCGGACACCCCGGGCTGCCGGATCGGGCTGCCCGAGGTCACTCTCGGCCTGCTGCCCGGCGGTGGTGGCATCGTCCGCACGGTCCGCATGCTCGGCGTTCAGGACGCGCTGCTCAAAGTGCTGCTCCAGGGGCAGAAGCACCGACCGCAGGCGGCAGTGGCCATCGGCCTGGTGGACGAGGTCGTCGACACGGCTGCGGAACTCCTGCCCCGGGCCAAGGCGTGGCTCCGGGCGAACCCGGAGCCGGTGCAGCCCTGGGACACCAAGGGACACCGCATCCCGGGCGGCACCCCGTCCACCCCCTCCTTCGCCGCCGTCCTGCCCGCCCTCCCCGCGAATCTGCGCAAGCAGCTCAAGGGCGCACCGGTCCCCGCACCGCGGGCCATCCTGTCGGCGGCGGTCGAGGGCGCGCAGGTGGACTTCGACACCGCGCTGCGTATCGAGTCGCGCTACTTCGTGGAGCTGGCGACCGGACAGACCGCCAAGAACATGATCCAGGCGTTCTTCTACGACCTCCAGCACATCCAGTCCGGCGGCTCCCGGCCCGATGGCCACGCGAAGTCGGTCGCACACAAGGTCGGTGTCCTCGGCGCGGGCATGATGGGGGCGGGCATCGCCCACGTCTGCGCCCTGGCCGGACTGGAGGTCGTCCTCAAAGACGTGTCGGCCGAGGCCGCGGAGAAGGGCAGGGACCATTCGGCAGGGCTCCTTGCCAAGGCGGTACAGCGGGGCCGGATGACCCAGGCGGACGCCGACACCGTCCTGGCAAGGATCACGGCCACCGCACTCCCCTCGGACCTGACCGGCTGCGACGTCGTGATCGAGGCGGTGTTCGAGAGCCAGGAACTCAAGCACAAGGTCTTCGCCGAGATCGAGGAGATCGTGGCCCCCGACGCGCTGCTCGGCTCCAACACCTCCACCCTGCCGATCACCGGGCTGGCCGAAGGTGTCGAACGCCAGGCGGACTTCATCGGGCTGCACTTCTTCTCGCCGGTCGAGCGGATGCCGTTGCTGGAGATCATCCGGGGCGAGCGGACCAGCGGCGCCACCTTGGCCCGGGCGATCGACCTCGCGGGCCAGATCGGCAAGACTCCGATCGTGGTCAACGACAGCCGGGGATTCTTCACCAGCCGGGTGATCGGGGCGTTCGTCAACGAGGCCGTGAGCATGGTGGGGGAGGGGCTGCCGCCCGCCTCCATCGAGCAGGCGGGCGCTCAGGCCGGGTATCCCGCGCCGCCTCTGCAACTGGTGGACGAACTCTCGTTGACCCTCTGGCTCAAGGTCCGGGAGGAGACGATCGAGGCCCTGGAGAAGGAGGGGCGGGACGCGCCCGTCTTCGGCGCGGACGACGTCGTGCGCCGCATGGTGAGGGACTTCAACCGCGGAGGCAGGACAGCGGGGGCCGGCTTCTACGAATACGCCGAGGGCGGGCGCCTTCGGCTGTGGCCCGGTCTGGCGGAGCACTTCGGCTCCGGTCGGCACCGGATCTCCTTCGAGGACATGCGGGAAAGGATGCTGTTCGCCGAGGTATTGGAGGCTGTGCGGTGTTTCGACGAAGGGGTGATCCTCTCCGAAGCGGACGCCAACATCGGGTCTCTTCTGGGCATAGGTTTCCCGGCCTGGACCGGGGGCGTCGTGCAGTACGCCAAGGGCTACCCGGGAGGTGTGGCGGGCTTCGTGACGCGTGCCCGTGAACTGGCTGACCGCTACGGTGAGCGCTTCCTCCCGACGCCGTCCCTGGTCGCAAGGGCCGACGCGTCCGGCGACCGTGCCTGAAACGACAGCGGAACGGTTCGACTTGAGGCTGCCTGACCCGGCCGCCGTCCTGCGGTCGGCCGGACCTACCGGAGCGAGGTCGTGAGCCGCGGCTACGTGCTCGGCGGACAGAGGAGGACGGCGATCAGCCGCGGGCGTCGGCGTCGAAGACCGATGCCCGCGGGAGGCGGCGGAGCGGGGCAGCGGGATCTTCTGCGCGAGCTTGTCGCCCTCGACGTCCAGGTCGGGCAACAGACGGTCCAGCCAGGCGGGGATCCACCAGGACAGCGCCGCACGCCCCCTCGCGCGAGTACCTCGGTCGGGACCGCGAAACGTTCGGTTCTGTCACGTATTCGGTGGTAGCGAAGGGGGACGGTCGTCGTTGCCATCGTGTGCGCGATGTCAATGAGCTTGTGGGCGCGGTGTTTTCGGGCCTATCGGCCCTCGTAGTCGAGGGCGTGACGGACGAGTGTGAGGTGTCGATCTCAGAGAAGCCTCGCGGCTCAGCGCCTCCACCTCTGCCAGGGTTGTTGTCGACATGATGACGCGAGCCAACTCCTTGCGGTTCAACGCCTCGTCCAAGTCGACCTGGTGGACCGTCGGGCTCTCGCTGGTGAGGGGGATGGGGAGTCCGGCATCTCGGACTTCGCACGTGCCGCGTACGACTCGGGCGGCTGCCGCGAGCATGCCTGTTGCCTCTGAGGGGTGCCATTCCAGGACTGAGCTGATCGGTTCCGCGTCCTCGGCAGTGAAGGCGTGGACGAGTGGGCTCTTCAGCGTCGGTTCGTCGCCTCGGGCCAACACGTCGCCGCCGACGTCCAGGACATCGATTGAGGTCGGCCGCAAGTAGGCGACCAGTTCTTAGAGTTGGCGCGTGACGCCCTCGGCTCTTCCCCGGGTCGATCAGGGCGAAGGTGCGGGGGAGTTCTGCCGCTAGGACCTGTTCTGACCTCCTCCCTCCTCGTGTCCGACGGGTACCAGGTGACGGGCCACTCCGGCGACAATTCACCGGCACCGCCTGGACGTTCACCTCGAACCTCCCGACCTCCGGGGGACCGGCAACAACGACGTCATCGCCTTGCTGAAGGTGACGTTTAGGTCCGACAAGTCCTAGGCCTGGCTACGGCGGGTTCTTCCGGGCTCTGGCACAGAGTGCGCCACGGACACAGGAGGAGTCATGTAGGCAGCTCGGGGTGTAGGCGTACTGCGCGGAGATGCGCGCGAGGGCGCGGCCGCACGCCGTGCCGGGCGGTGCGGTGACCCAGGGGCGGTCGGCGAGTTCCCTGACCGAGCGGGGCGTCGGTGACCAGTCGGCCGGGGTGACCACGCGGTACGCGTCGTCGGCGACCGGCGCGGACGCCAGGTCGCGCCACTGCTCGTGCGGATCGGGATCGTCGCCGGCGTACTCGACGACCAGGCTGAGGCCCGCCGTGAACTCGCCGAGCTGACCGGCCGTTCGACCGGGCCGGTGACAACCTGACCGGCAAGCCGGTCAGCCGCCCCAGGACGCCTGTGGCTTCGTCGTGCTGCCCCGGCGCTGGGGCGTCGAGGTCGCTCGCGTGGATGATGCACGCACAACGCCATGCCCGGGACTACGAACGGCTCATCCAGTACTGAGACCCTGGTCGTCTGGGCCGTCATCACCCTCATGGCCAGGCGTCTCGCACGGAAGGGGGCCACCCCCAGCTGGCCAAGGAAACCCTCATCGGCCACGAGCGCCTGGCAGGCGTGGTCACCGTTCCCCGGTCAAGCGGATCCCCGCAGCCCGTGCTCCATCTGCTCTCTAGGCGGAGGCGGCAGCCACGAAGAACGGAATGGCGATGAGGAAGCGGTCGGCCTCGGCGCGTCGGTGCTGTTCGGCAAGCCACTCATCGGCCTGGTCACGGCCGACGGCACCGCTCATGCAGGCAGACTCGGCGAGCCCGGTGAGCAGCGACAGCATCGCGGGATCGGTGAACACGCTGGTGTGCACCTCGACGGTGACGTCGTTGAAGCCGCCGTCCAGGAGCAGGTTGCGGTACTGGCGGGCGGCGCGGGGCGTGCCCAGGAGGTCGGCGCGGGCGTGCACGATCGTGCGGGTGAGCGCGGCATCATCAGAGTCGACCATGATGGCGTCCCAGTCCTGCCCGACCAGGACGATCCTGCCGCCCGGGCAGAGGACGCGCCGCGCTTCCGCCACCGCGCGCCATGGCTCCTGAAGTGCGTGGAAGACCTTGTCGGCACGGTAGCCGCGCACACTTCCGTCGGCGAACGGCAGGTCCTCCGCC
The DNA here is from genome assembly GCF_014930365.1 of Streptomyces caniscabiei. GTDB lineage: Bacteria > Actinomycetota > Actinomycetes > Streptomycetales > Streptomycetaceae > Streptomyces > Streptomyces caniscabiei. The sequence goes on from NZ_JABXWI010000035.1 coordinate 49,781, forward strand.
CCCGCCTCCCGGAACTCGGCCGCCGGCCACCGTTTCCGGGCCGCGGACAGCATCCACGGATCGGGATCCACGCCCACCGCGTTAACGCCACGCTCGGCCAGCTCGGCGACGGCCCGCCCGGCACCGCAGCCGACGTCCACGACGGACGAGCCCGGGACAAGAGACAGCAGCTCGTAGGAGCGGGCCCGCAGCAGGCTGGCGCTCGGCATCTGGTCCATCGCGTCGAGGAGGGCCAGCATGGCCTCGGTGCCGCGGTGCTTTTCCGCGAAAGGAGTCGTCACAGCCGTGGCCACCTGCCTTTCCTTGTCAGTCATGGTTCGGTCAACCCTTCGAGTTCTGGGTGGTTGGAGGGGGTCAGCTGTTCAGGAAGCCCAGGATGTGGTCGGCGACCGCCTTGGGCTGTTCGAGGTTCGGGAAGTGCCCTGTGCCGGGTATGACGATGCGTTCGAAGCCGTTCGTGAAGAGGTCGTCCATGCCGTTGCTCACCTCCACGGAAAAGCAGTTGTCGTCGGCCCCGGGGTGAGCTCAGGACGGTTGTGTACTGAACGGTAAGGAACCTGGGGTCGCCTGTGCCGGTTGTGGTCCCGGTTGCACGGGGGCGTCCGCCACGTGGGTGAGCGGGACGTCAGGCTTACGCTCGCGCAGGAGGGCGACCATCGGACCGGTCGCCGATCGTCGATGCCCGGCGGGAGTCCGTACCGCTGCCCGCATCCGCGGGGATGACACCCAAGCTCTACGAGGGCACCGCGGCGGAGCACTGGCACGAATTCCGGCGAGGCCGGCCGTGCCCTTGTCAGTGGTGGCGTGGGCGGGGCAGGAGTGCGAACGCGCTTTCCGCGATCGAGGTGAGGCGGTCGGGACTGTGGCCGTATGCGCCGACGACGTCGCTGCCGCGGATGACGGTCAGCAGGAGGTAGGCGAGGTCGTCGGGGTCCGCGTCGGGGTCGATGTCGCCGTTGCGCTGCGCCGCTTGCACACACTCGGCCACGGCCGCCCGGACTACGGAGAAGCAGTCGTGGGCCAGGCGTTGTACCTCGGGGTCGGAGGCGCCGATCTCCAGGGCCATCTTGGCGGCGAAGCAGGCCGCCGCCGTCCGGTCGGGGGCGGGGGGCACGTCGGGGGCGAGTGGCACCCCGTGGACGGCGCGGAGCAGGTAGGCGTGCAGGCGTTCCAGGGCGCCCTCGTCCGGTCCGGCGAGCGCCTTCCGCGGACCCTGCCCCAGCCGGGCGAAGTAGCCGGTCATCGCCTGCATCAGCACGCCGCGCTTGCCGTCGAACGCGGCATAGAGGCTGCCGCGGCCCAGGCCGGTCGCGGCGCTGATGTCGTCGACGCTCGTGCCGTTGTAGCCCGAGGTGCGGAACTGCCGCTCGGCGGCATGCATGACGTGGTCGGGGTCGAAGCTTCGTGGTCTGGCCATGCATCGAAGGTACGACCGACCCACCCTTCTTGACAACCCAGTACAGAACCATTAGGTTCCTTACCGTTCAGTCCACAACGATCCCGAGCTTGGCCGGACCGGCTTGGTCCGGGCTTGCAGGACCGGTGGGAACTGTGTCGACCTGAGTCCAGGCGACCCCGCGCAGGGCACGACGAAGTCGTTCCCGCAACCGAAGGAACCACCATGCAGACAGCTTCCCCAGTGGCCCTCGTGACGGGCGCGTCCTCCGGGATCGGGCGGGCGGCGGCGCTCGCCCTCGTGGGTGCCGGCTTCGCGGTGGTCGGCACGAGCCGCAATGCGGCGAACGCCAAGCCGATCGCCGGGGTGACGTTCCTCGATCTCGACGTGGCCAGCGACGAGTCGGTCCGCTCCCTGGTCGAGGAGGTGATCGAGCGGTTCGGCCGGATCGACGTCCTGGTCAACAACGCAGGCGTGGGCGCGGTCGGCGCCGGCGAGGAGAGCTCGATCGACCAGGCCAAGGAGGTCTTCGACGTCAATGTCTTCGGTCTGATGCGGATGACGAACGCGGTGCTGCCCCAGATGCGCGCCCAGCGCCGTGGCCGCGTGGTCAACGTCTCCTCGATGCTCGGTCGGATCCCAGCCCCCTTCATGGCCGTCTACGCCGCCACCAAGCATGCGGTCGAGGGCTACGCCGAGTCCGTCGACCACGAGCTTCGTGAGCACGGCGTGCGGATGCTGCTGGTCGAGCCGACCTACACACGCACGGGTTTCGAGGCGAGCAGCATGGCACCCGACTCGCCCGTGCCGGTCTACGCCGCGCAGCGGGAGGTCGCCCGAGATGTGCTGGCCACGGCCGTGCGCAGCGCCGACGACCCGGACGTTGTCGCGAAGGTGATCGTCGCGGCGGCCACCGATTCCAAGCCCAAGCTCCGGTACCCCGCGGGCCCGATGGCCAAGCGCGTCAGCCTCCTGCGCCGGTTCGTGCCCTCGCGCGCCTTCGACAGAGAAATCCGCAAGCTCAACCGACTGGCCGGCTGACACCCATGGAATTTGAACACGTCACCTTCGACCTGCCACACGGCACCTTTCACGCGCTGCAGGGTGGTGATCCCGATGGTCAGCCGACGGTGGTCC
>NZ_JABXWI010000036.1 GCF_014930365.1 Streptomyces caniscabiei
GCACTTCGGGGTCTGGCCCACCACCATCTCCCGACTTGAACGAGGCCTCAGCCGAGACGACGACCTCGCTCACGCCTACCGCGACTGGATCCAGACCGCATGACAGCAATAGGAGCTTCAATCGGCCGCGGCGAGCGTGCGACGGCCCGGCCGCGGCGATGTCCGAGCAGGTCAGGGCACGGTTCGGGAGACCAGGTACACCATCGGGTGCTCCGGGTTGGACCGGTTCACGACGATGTCATGGGTGGGCTCAGGGTTCTTCTGGTCGTTGACGAGGCCGTACCAGGGGCCGGGGCCGGTGAAGTCCCAGCCGACGATCCCCCGGTCGCGGGCGTTGATCGCGGTCTTGTCCTCGACCAGGTCGCCGGTGCCGGCGCCGATCTGGTTGAGGAAGCTCTCCAGGCCCTCGTTGCTCGTGTAGAACTGCACGTAGAGTCGGCTGGTCTTCCAGTTGTTCGTCTCGTAGTACGCGACGTGCTTGGAGTACGGCGGGATCGGCACCTGGTAGAGGCGCTGCTGGACCCGGGAGGGCCAGTGAGCGGTGAGGCCGGTCGCCGAGTACTTCTTCTCCTTGTCCTTGCCGCTGTCGCGGCTCTGGTTGGCGGAGATCACCAGATAGCCGGCCGGTACGCCGATGAGCAGCACGATGATCGCCAGGGTGAGGGCCCGGCGGCGGACCATGTGGCGGCGGTCCTCGGCGGGCCGCTCCGGTTCCTCCGGGGAGGAGCCCTGGTGGGGCACCGCGGCGGTCATGCGGAGTCCTGGGTGGTGCGACGGGCCTCCACGTACCGCGCGTAGCGCTCGTACCGCTCCACCCGGCGCCGGTTGGCGCGGCGGAAGCGGCGGGCGACGAGTCTGGCGAGGTCGGCGGCTCCCACCATGCCGGCCTCGGGTCCCAGCTGGGCGCGGGCGATCCGGGCCTCGGGGCGGTAGCCGCGGCCTGTGAGGTGGCGGCGGAAGGCGTCCCGGGCGGGGCCGATCAGCAGGTCGTCGGCGGCCGAGACGCCGCCGCCGATGACGAAGCAGGACGGGTCGAGGGCGGCGGCCAGGTTGGCGATGCCGACACCGAGCCACTGGCCGATGTCCTGGAGCAGCTCGATGCACATCGCGTCGCCCTCGCGGGCCAGCTCGGTGATCATCGGCCCGGTGATGTCGCCGATGTTCCCCTTGACGTGCTCGATGATCCCGTACGCCACCGGGGAGTCGGCCGCCGCGAGCTCGCGGGCCTCCCTGACCAGGGCGTTCCCCGAGCTGTACTGCTCCCAGCAGCCGCGGTTGCCGCACGGGCAGCGGTGGCCGCCGGGCACGACCTGCATATGGCCGAACTCGCCGGCGACCCCGAACTTGCCGCGCTTGACCTGGCCGTCCTCCAGGATCGCGCCGCCGATACCGGTACCGAGCGTGATCATGACCAGGTGGTCCTCGTCACGGCCGGCGCCGAAGCGCCACTCGGCCCAGGCGGCGGCGTTGGCGTCGTTGTCGACGAGGACGGGCACCGCGAGCCGCCCGGCGAGGCGGTCGCGCAGCGGCTCGTTGCGCCAGGACAGGTGCGGGGCGAACAGGACGCGGTTGCGCTCCGCGTCCACCCAGCCGGCGGCGCCGATGCCGACGGCGTGCACGTCGTGCCGGTCGGAGAGGTCCAGGACCAGTTCCGTGATGGTGTCCTCGACGACCTGGGGGCTCTTGGACTTGTCCGGCGTCTCGGTGCGGATCGTCTCCAGGATGTTGCCGTCGGCGTCCACGACGCCCGCCATCACCTTCGTGCCGCCGATGTCGATACCGACGGTGGGGACGCGGGGGGCCGTCAGATGGGAGCGGCGCTCGCGCGTTCCCACGGTCCGCAGGACGGTGGCCCGCGCGGAGCCGCGGTGGGTGAAGTCGCGGTAAGTGCTCATCGGGCCGATTCTGCCTTAGCGCTCCGCTTGGTGCGGCGTGGGGGCGGGGGTGCCATGGGTTGTTTTTCGGGTGCGGGCCGGTGGGGCTTCTCGCGCCCACGCGGCGGAGCCGCATATCGACACAGCCCCGCGCCCCTGGGAAAGCGGGGCTGCGCCCCTGCTTTCCCAGGGGCGGCCTCCTATGTCCTCACCAGAAGTTGGAAGTCGAACGAGTAACGCGACGCCCGGTAGATGTGGGTGCCGTATTCGACGGCTCGGCCCGTGTCGTCGAAGGTGGTGCGCTGCATGGTGAGCAGGGGGGCGTTCTCCGGTTCTCCCAGGCGGTCGGCCTCGTCCGGGGTCGCCGTTCTGGCGCCGATGGTCTGGCGGGCGCTGTGGAGGGTGATGCCGGCGGTCCGCATGAGGCGGTAGAGACCGGTCGCTTCGAGCTGTGGGGAGTCGAGGTCGAGCAGGTCGGTGGGAAGGTAGTTGCAGAGGTACGCCATGGGCTCGCCATGGGCCAGACGGAGTCGCTCGATGCGGTGGACTTCGCTGCCCTCGGCGACGGCGAGGGCGGCGGCGACCTCGGCGGAGGCGGTGACGGTGGTGTTGACCAGGACACGGGTGGCCGGGCGCTGGCCCGCGGCCTCCAGGTCGTCGTAGAGGCTGCTCAGCTCCAGAGGGCGTTTGACCTGGCTGTGAACGACCTGGGTGCCCACTCCGCGGCGGCGTACGAGCAGTCCCTTGTCGACCAGGGACTGGATCGCCTGGCGGACGGTCGGGCGGGACAGGCCCAGACGGGCGGCCAGCTCGATCTCGTTGCCCAGCAGACTGCCCGGGGTCAGCTCGCCGTGCTCGATCGCGGCCTCCAGCTGCTGGGACAGCTGGAAGTAGAGCGGGACCGGGCTGCTGCGGTCGACGCTGAGCTGGAGCGACACGGTCGGATCCACTTCTGGTTTCGGCACGGGCCGAGCGTAGCCCCGGTGTCTGATGACGGGAAGCCGCGTGGTTCGGTTGTCCGGACAAACCATTGACACAGCGGCAGGTACGACCCCACTTTGTTTCCCATGCGCATCGGACTCATCGGGGCGGGTCGCATCGGGACGTTCCACGCGACCACCCTCAGCCGCCACCGCGATGTCGGCTCTCTGATCATCACCGACGTAGACCCGGCTCGGGCCCATGACCTCGCGGATCGCCTCGGCGAGACAGTGGCGCCGGGCGTGGACGAGATCTTCACCTGGGGCGTGGACGCCGTGGTGATAACGGCCGCGACATCGGCCCACGGCGAACTGATCGGTCGGGCAGCACGCTCGGGCCTCCCCGTGTTCTGCGAGAAACCCGTCGCCGTGGATCTGCCGGGCACCTTAAGCGCGCTGGCCGAGGTCGACGCCGCCGGGACGGTGCTGCAGATGGGCTTCCAGCGGCGTTTCGACTCGGGCTATGTCAGGGCGCGCGAGGCGGTGCGGGCGGGCCGGCTCGGACGGCTGCACACCGTACGGGCGCTGACGGCCGATCAGACGCCGCCTCCGGCGGGCTATCTGCCGATCTCGGGTGGCATCTACCGGGACACCCTGATCCACGACTTCGACATCGTGCGGTGGGTGACGGGGCGCGAGGTCACCTCCGTGTACGCCACCGGGTCGGACGCCGGGCACCCGATGTTCCGGGAGGCGCACGATCTCGACACGGCGGCGGCGCTGCTCACCCTGGAGGACGGCACGCTCGTGACGGCCACGGCGGCGCGGGTGAACGGCGCCGGGTACGACGTGCGGCTGGAGCTGGCCGGGGAGCTGGACACGGTGGTGGTCGGGCTGGACGACCGTACGCCGGTGGCGTCCACGGAGCCGAGCGGGCCGCCGCCGGCGGACAAGCCGTGGACCGGCTTCCTGGAGCGGTTCGCCGCCGCGTACGAGGCTGAGATCGGCGCGTTCGTGGAGGTGGTGCGCGGGGAGCGGGCGAACCCGTGCGACGGCCGTGAGGCACTGCAGGCGCTGCGGGTGGCCGAGGCGTGCGAGCTGTCCCGACGGGACCATCGTCCGGTCAACCTGGGCGAGATTCCGGGGGGTCGGGAGTAGGCGTTCAGTCAAGGCTGCCGGCCCGGTGGGGCTTCTCGCGCAGTTCCCCGCGCCCCTGAAAGACCAGGCCCCTGCGGGCCTGAAAAGCACGGGGCGCAGCCCCTGCTTTTCAGGGGCGCGGGGAACTGCGCGACCAGCCCCCACCGGACGGACGCTGGGGGTCGAAGGGGCGCAGCCCCTTGAGGATGGGACGGGTAGGGGCGGCGGGGGCGAGGAACCGCTCACCAGCGCACCGGCAGACTCCGCACCCCCCGTATCAACATCCCCGGCAACCACTCCCCCGGCGAGCCGTCCGACGCGAGATCCGGGCACCGCCGCAGCAGCGCCCGGAGCGCGACACCGGCCTCCATACGCGCCAGAGGCGCACCCAGGCAGAAGTGGATGCCTTGCCCGAAGGCGAGGTGCCCACGGGTGTCCCGGTGGATGTCGAAGCGGTCGGGCCCGGGATACCGCGCGCCGTCACGATCGGCCGCGGCCAGCCCGATCATCACCGCGTCGCCCGCCGGGACGACCGTGCCGCCGATCTCCAACGGCTCGGCGGCGAAGCGGAACGTCGCGTTCTCCACTGGTCCCTCATGGCGCAGGGTCTCCTCCACGACCGCCTCCACGAGGCTCATGTCGGCCCGCACCTCGGCGAGTTGCCCGGGGTGGGTGAGGAGCGCGTGGACGGCGCCGGTGATGAGGTTGACGGTGGTCTCGTGGCCGGCGATCAGGAGGATGAAGGCCATACCGCGCAGCTCGGCGGGTGACAGCCGGTCGCCGTCCTCGTCGGTCGTCCGGATCAGCGCGCTCAGCAGGTCGTCGGCGGGCGGTGCGCAGCGATTGTCCTCGACCAACTGCTCCAGGTACGCGGCGAGTTGGACGAAGGCCGCGTACTCGCTCTCCCCGCTGGTGGGTGCCACGGCCTCCGTGGACAGCTTGCGGAAGGCCGCCCGGTCGAGTTCGGGCACGCCGAGCAGTTCGCAGATGACGGTGAGGGGCAGCGGGTGCGCGAACGACTCGACCAGGTCGGCGCGCCCCTGCGGCAGCATGGCGTCCAGCAGCGAGTCGGTGATCTCCTGGACCCTCGGCCGCAGCCGCTCGACGCGGCGCGCGGTGAACTCGCGGGCGATCAGCCGGCGCAGCCGGGTGTGCTGGGGCGGGTCGGCGACCAGCAGGTACTTGCCGATCAGCTCCTCGTCGAGGAAGGTCCTCCCGACCTTGGCGCCGTCCTTCGACAGCCGGGGGTCGGCGAGCGCCGCCCGCGCCTCCTCGTACCCGACGACGAGCCAGACCTCGTGGTGCGCGTCGTGCTCGGGCAGCCGGACCCGGTGGACGGGGCCGCGCGCCCGCAGTGCGGCGTAGACCGGATGGGGGTTCTCGGTGAACCCCGGTCCGTACTCCCCGAGATCGATCACATGCCGGTGCGCCATGAATCCCCCTTCACCGGCCCAACGCCCGTGGTCGCTCAGGAGTGCCCGTCGTCCTCCAGCAGGCCGGCGTCGTAGGTCAACAGGGCGATCTGCACACGGTTGTTGAGGTCGAGCTTGGCGAGGATGCGGGAGACATGGGCCTTGACGGTGGCGACGCTCATGAAGAGGGCGGCGGCGATCTCGGCGTTGGAGGCGCCGCGGCCGACGGCGACGGCGACCTCGCGTTCCCGGTCGTTGAGGGCGGCGACCCGGGAACGGGCGGTGCCGCGGCGGGTGTCGGGGGCGCTGCCCGCGGCGTGCGCCATGAGCTGGCGGGTGACGGCGGGCGACAGCACGGGCTCGCCGGCCGCGACCCGCCGTACCGCCTCGACGATCTCGGCCGGCGAGGTGTCCTTCAGGACGAAGCCGGCCGCGCCGGCCCGCAGGGCGCGCAGGACCTGGTCGTCGGCGTGGAAGGTGGTCAGGACGACGACCTCGGGCGCGTCCGGGCGGGCGCGGAGCCGCTCGGTGGCGGCGAGGCCGTCGACGGTCGGCATCCGGATGTCCATGAGAACGACGTCGGGGCGCGTCCGGTCGACGAGGGCCTGCACCTCGTCGCCGTCGGCTCCCTCGCCCACGATCTCGATGTCGTCGGCGCCGCCCAGCATGAGGGAGAGGCCGGTGCGCACGAGGGGGTCGTCGTCGACGAGGAGCAGTCGGATCGCGGTCATCGGCCCACCGTTCGGATGTCGGTCATGGAGCACTACCGTAGGGCGCTTCGCCCGGAGCGCCGCGTCGGCGCGGTCGGACCCGTTAGTGTCGGCCGGTACGGCATTCAACTGACGGAGGTTCTGGGTGCGTTACCGACTCCTGGGCCGGACGGGCCTGCGGGTCTCCGAGCTGTTCCTGGGCGCCATGACCTTCGGGGAGCAGGGCGGGGTGGGGGCGCCCCCGCAGGAGTGCGCGCGGATCCTCGACGTGTACGCGGAGGCCGGCGGCAATGTGATCGACACGGCGGTCAACTACCGGGGCGGGGAGAGCGAGCGGATCGTCGGAGAGCTGCTCAAGGGGCGGCGCGACCGGTTCGTGCTGTCCACCAAGTACACCGTGTCCCGGGACGGCACCGATCCCAACGCCGCGGGCAACCACCGCAAGAACCTCGCGCTCTCCCTGGAGACGAGTCTGCGGCGTCTCGGGACGGACTACATCGACCTCTACTGGGTGCACATCTGGGACCGCAACACCCCGGCCGAGGAGACGATGCGCGCCCTCGACGACGCCGTACGGTCCGGAAAGGTGCTGTACGTCGGCATCTCGGACGCCCCGGCATGGGTGGTGGCACGCGCCAACACCCTGGCCGAGTGGCGGGGTTGGTCGCCGCTGTCGGCGCTTCAGGTGCCGTACAGCCTGCTCAACCGGGACATCGAGCGGGAGCTGCTGCCGATGGCGGAGGCGTTCGGCATGTCGGTCGCGGCGTGGAGCCCGCTGCAGAACGGTGTGCTGTCCGGCAAGTACACCCGCCCGGGCGGGGTGGCGCCGGGCACCGCGACCCGGCTGTCCGCCGAGGCGGTCGGCGCGCGCGAGCGCGCGGTGGCGCAGGCCGTGCAGAGCGCCGCGGACGAACTCGGCGCCACCCCGGCCCAGGTGGCCATCGCCTGGACCATGGCCCACTCCCCCGCCGTGCACCCCGTCCTGGGCGCCCGCCGTGTCGAACAGCTGATGGACAACCTGGGCGCCGCCCGGCTGGTCCTCCCGGAGGAGATCCTGGCCCGGCTGGAGGAGACCACCGACTTCCGCCTGGGCTTCCCCGGGGACTTCATCGACGAGGCGTCGGCGTGGGTGTACGGGTCGGTGGGGCAGCGCGTGGTGCCGCGTACGGCCTGAGCCGGGCCGGGGGCGTCCGTCAGGCGCGCAGGCGTACGCCGTGGCGGACGCGCAGCCGGTGTATCTCCCACCACGCGACGGCCGTCACCGAGGCCGGTCCGCCGACGAGGGCGGCGAGTTGGACCAGGGGCGGGCCCGGCGGCAGTCCGCCGACGGCCAGGTTGATGGCGGAGAACTCCCACACCAGGGCGCCGGTGAGCAGCGCGGGGAGCGCGGGATGCACGTCGACGGTGTTGAACGCGCTGCGCACGGCGGGCCCGGTGGCGAAGACGATGAAGAGCAGCACCCAGAGCAAGGGGACGAGCAGGGCGAGGGGCGCCCACAGGTTCATGTCCTGCTCCAGGCGGGTGCGGGTGTAGTAGATCGCCCCGCCGAGGAGCGGGACCGCCGTGAAGGCGCCGACGTACCACAGGGCGGACTTCCCGGCGGTGCGCAGCGGGGCGCGCATGGCCCGGCGCGCGTTCGGCGACGACCAGCGGAACAGGGCCGCGACGACCACGGGCGCGCTCAGGAGCAGCAGCCAGGGGGAGACGGTCAGCCGCATCATGAACTGCTGCTGCGCCTGGTCGACGTCCTCGGGCTTGCCGTAGACGGCGAGGATCAGCAGCGACATGAGGGTGGCCGTCCAGGCACGTCTGCGCTGCACCCGCGTCACGTCGTCGTCCGGGGTGCGGTGTCGGGAGCGGGAGGGGAAGATCCGCCGGGCGGGGCGGCGGGCCGAGCGGGCCAGCGGGTAGCCCACCAGCAGACCGACCACCAACGGCCACGCGCACATCGCGGCCATCGCCCAGAGGCAGCCGTGTATCCGGAGCCCCTTGAGGAACTCCCCGAGCGGCGGCCACTCGTCCTCCCGCAGCCGCCGCACGAGGGTGGGCGGCGGGCCGTAGGGGGGATACGGCGGAACATGCGGAGGATAGGGCGGGAGGTGCGGGTGAGGCGGCGGGTACGGTCCCCCGTCCGGTGGCGGCCAGGGTGGCTGATACGGATCGCGTCCCCCGAGACTCACTCCGCCGTCCCCTCCACACACGCACCGGGCGTTCCTCAACTGGCCATCATGGGGGACGGGATGGCGTGGCGCACCCCGATAAGGGGTTCCGGTCGGACGCGGTGCCCGTTCCGGTCGGACGCGGTGCCGGGGGTAGCCGACAAGGGTCCTTGCTCGGACGCGGTGCCCGGGGTCAGTCCCAGGGCAGCCAGGCCCGCACCGCGAAGCCGCCGCCCTCCTCGGGACCGTGCTCCAGGCCGCCCCCGGCCAGCACGGCGCGTTCGGTGAGGCCGATGAGGCCCTGGCCCGAGCCGGGTACCGGCGGGACCTCTCCCGGGGGCGCGGGGTTGCGTACGGAGACGGTGAGTCCGTCGCCCGGGGCGCCCGTGACCGTGACGGTGACCTCGGCGCCGGGGGCGTGCTTGCGGGCGTTGGTCAGGCACTCCTGGGCGATGCGGTAGGCGGTGCGGCCGACGGAGGCGGGGACGGCGGCGCGGTCGGTGACGCGCTGGTCGAGGTCGACCTTCGTCCCGGCCTCTCGGCACTCGCAGACGAGGGCGTCGAGCGCGGCCAGGGTCGGCTGGGGGCGCCCCGGGTCCTCGGGCTCGCCCGCGCGGAGCACCCCGATGATCTCCCGCAGGTCCTGCAACGCCTCGTGGGCGCTCTCCCGGATGACGCCCGCCGCGCGGACGATCTCGGCCCGTGGTGCGTCGGGCCGGAACTCCAGCGCGCCCGCGTGCACGCTCAGCAGCGTCAGACGGTGCGCCAGGACGTCGTGCATCTCGCGGGCGATGGCCTCCCGGGCGAGCCGTTGGGCCTGTTCGGCGCGGAGTGCCGCCTCGGTCTCGGCGCGTCGGGCGCGGTCCCGGAAGCTCAGCATGAGCTGTCGTTTGGAGCGTACGAACATGCCCCAGCCGACGATCGCGACGGTGAGGAGCACGACGGCGAACACCGCCCAGGGGTAGGCGACGTCGGGGTCGGGGCGCAGCCAGAAGAACAGCGGGGTCAGCAGGAGGGACGTGCCGCCGACCCAGGCCACGTACCGGAAGGGCCGGTGCACGGTGAGGGTGAAGAAGGCGACCAGACCGGCGCCGCCCGCGGTGTTCGACACGAAACAGACGGGGACCATCGCGACGGCGAGGCCGACCGGCCAGCGTCTGCGCAGCCAGACGGCGGCACAGGCGAGCGCGCCCAGTACCTGGTCGAACACGACGAAGGCCTGCGGCAGACCGGCTTCGTTCCGGACGGTCTCCACGCACAGGAGGCCGATGAACACGGCCAGCAGGAAGCAGGTGAAGTCGACGGCCCAGTCCCGTGCGGTGCGCCGGGGCGGCCGTCCGGAGCGGCCGTCGTCGGGGGCGTCACCGGAGTGGAGGAGGGCCGACGGCAGCAGCCAGCTCCGCCCCGGGAAGGTCGGTGGCTCGGGTACCGGCTCGTCACCACTCACGGTCGACAAATCTATGCACAGCCGGCCTCCGCCACCTCCCCTCCGGAGGCGATCGCTACCAAAGTCGTGGCGTCGTCGACCTTCGGCTGCCCGCCGCGCCACGGATCGGTACTCGTGGCGCGGGACCCTCGCCCCGCGGCCGATGAAGGTGGGGGGACCGCGGGGCGAGGATCCTGGACATGAAGCAGCTGTTGGAGTTGTTCGGGTTCCTCGCCCTGCTGCAGGGCACCGGCGGTCTGGTGTACGAACTCACCGGCAAGCTGAAGTGGGGGGTGACACAGCGGTGGAGCACCCTGGACGGCTACGAGATCTATGTGAGCATCGCGCTGATCGTCCTGGCGATCGCCCTGTTCGCGGCGGCGGAGAGCCGTAGGTCCGGGTGAGTGTCCCGACGGCGTCCAGGTGACCGGCACCCGCCCGGCCGTCCGTCCGGTGGGGGGAGAACGGGGGCCGGGACGGGTGGGGTCGACCTGGCCTGTCAGCAGTCGTAGTCGACCAGGTCGAAGGACGCGTAGTGGTCGGCGGTGTAGTAGTCCTCCTCGTTCTGCTGACCGGTGACGATGCGGCGGGCGCCGCGGGTGGAGGAGCCGGGGGTCTTCACCGTGTACTCGTGGTAGTACCCGGTGGACCGCGACGGCAGGACGCGCTCCCGGTTCTGGAAGACGCTGCCGTCCTGCGCGTACGGGTAGGGGCCGCCTCGCGCGATCAGGTTGAGCGTGGTGTACGCCTGCGACGGCAGGTCGCTGTAGCAGATGCTGCCGACCGCCGCGGCCGCCGGTGTGGCGGTGACGGTGCCGCCGACGAGGAGGGCGGACAGGAGGGCGGCCGCCGCTCCGATGCGTGATGCTCGTGGGGGGAATCTCATGGCCTCATGATGACGCGCGTAGACGGTGACATGTCAATGACAAGTTCCATGATTTTCCGGGCACGCCCGGTAAGTTTTCCGGGAGTTAACCGGAGTCGGCGGGGCCGCCCGCGGTCTTCACATCGTCGACCGCGGGCAGGCCCGCCGCAGGTCAGGGACCAAGGAGCGGGCTCAGCCGCCCAGTTCCTGGTGGCGGGTCGACAACTGGGTGCTGCCCTGCTCGGTCAGGGAGCCGAAGAGGCGCAGGCGGGAGATGCCGCCGTCGGGGTAGATGTCGACGCGGGCGTGGGTGGCCCGGACCGGCGCCGGGAGGACGAAGCGGTGGTTGGTGTCGGGCTGGAGACGGGTGCGCGGGAGGACCTCCGTCCACGCGCCGTCGTCCCCGTCCTGCACCGAGACCGTGGCCCAGCCGGCCGCGTTGCCCTTGAGGTAGGCCGTGTCGATCTCCAGGGCACGGATCTCGGACTGGGCGGCGAGCCGGTAGCGGATCCAGTCGTTGCCCTGGTCGCGGCGGCGCCGCGTCTCCCAGCACTCGTGCATCACCCGGGCCCGGCCGGGCTGGATGGTGTTGGTGGCGGGCGAGTAGAAGAGGTTGGAGGCGTCCTCGGCCCGGCCGCCGTTCTCCAGGGCGACCACGTCGAAGGTGCCGAGGGCGGCCAGCCAGGCCGGGTCCGGCACGACCTCGCCGTGCACCCGCAGGCGGGCGATGCCGCCGTCGGGGTGCTGGTTCAGGCGGAGGTGGGTGAAGCGCTGCTCGACGGAGACCGCGAAGCCGTTGGCGGCGTGGCCGCCGACGGGGGTGCGCGGGACCAGCGTCGTCCACTTCACGTCGTCGGCGAGCAGTTCCTCCGGCGACGGGGTACCGGCCACGCAGGCCGCCTCGACGGACACCGCCTGCGGGTAGTTGCCGCGGAAGTGGGCCGTGTCGACGACGATCCCCCGGATCACCCCGGGCGCGCCGAGGCGGATCAACGCCCAGTCGTGGTCGTCGGCCGTCGGCCAGGGGTGCCCGGCCGAGGCTCCCCGGCGGCGGCGCGTCTCCCAGCCGTCCATGACCTTGCCCTTGTGCCCGAAGTGCTCGGGGTCGAACTCGGCGCGCTCGGGCACCAGCAGGTTCTCCCGGTGGGCGAAGAACTCGTCGTTGGCGGCGATCACCCCGGCGCCGAGCCTGCGGTCGGCGAGGTCGGCGTACCGGGTGAAGGGGAAGTCGGCGGTGCGGTAGTCCGCGTACGGGTCGCCGCCGGCGTAGGGGTTCGCGTCGCCGGTGAAGCCCGTGTGCGGGGTGTGGTGCTGCGCCGTCACGATGATCAGGTCTGCCTTTCGGTTGGTCGGCCGCCTCGGGTGCGCGGTGATCAGGGGGTGCGGGTGAGGAGTCGTCCCTTCGGTTCGGTGAACTCGCCGTCCGTGACGATGCGTTCGCCGCGCAGCCAGGTCGACTTGACCACCCCGTACAGGGTCTTGCCGGCGTACGCGGTGACGCGGTTGCGGTGCTGGAGCGCGGCCGGGTCGACGGTGAAGGTCTCGTCGGGGGCGAGGACGGCGAAGTCGGCGTCGCGGCCGGGCTCGATGGCGCCCTTGCGGTCCAGCCCGACGAGGGCCGCCGTGCGGGTGGACATCCAGCGGACCACGTCCTCCAGGCCGTGGCCGCGCCTGCGGGCCTCCGTCCAGACCGCCGCGAGGCTCAGTTGCAGGCCGGAGATGCCGCCCCAGGCGGTGGCGAAGTCGTCGGTCTTGAGGTCGGCGGTCGACGGGGAGTGGTCGGTGACCACACAGTCGATCGTGCCGTCGGCGAGGGCCTGCCACAGCAGGTCCTGGTTGGCGGACTCCCGGATGGGCGGGCAGCACTTGAACTCGCTCGCCCCGTCGGGGACTTCCTCGGCGGTGATGGTGAGGTAGTGCGGGCAGGTCTCCACGGTGATCCGTACGCCCTCCCGCTTGGCCTCGGCGATCAGCGGGAGTGCGTCGCTGGAGGAGAGGTGGAGCACGTGGACGCGCGCGTCGAGCCGCCGGGCCTGGGCGACGAGGGCCGCGATGGCGGTGTCCTCGGCGTCCCGCGGGCGGGAGGCGAGGAAGTCCGCGTAGCGGGGGCCGCCCTGCTGGGGTGCCGCGTCGAGGTGGTGGGGGTCCTCGGCGTGCACGATCAGCAGCCCGCCGAAGCCCGCGATCTCGGCCAGGGAGCGGGCGAGCCCGTCCTGGTCGAGGTGCGGGAACTCCTCCACGCCGGAGGGCGACAGGAACGCCTTGAAGCCGAAGACCCCGCTGTCGTGCAGCGGCCGCAGGTCCTTGACGTTGTCGGGCAGGGCGCCGCCCCAGAAGCCGACGTCGATATGGGCCTTGTCGGCGGCGACCTCGCGCTTGACGCGGAGGTGGTCGACCGTGGTGGTCGGCGGGAGGGAGTTGAGGGGCATGTCGACGAGGGTGGTGATGCCTCCGGCCGCCGCCGCGCGCGTGGCGGTCCAGAAGCCCTCCCAGTGGGTGCGCCCGGGGTCGTTCACATGGACGTGGGTGTCGACGAGTCCGGGCAGCAGGACGTGGTCGCCGAGGTCCTCCACGTGCGCGCCGGACGGAGCCTCGGCGTCGTACGGGAGTACGGCCGTGATCCTGCCGTCGGCGACGGCGACCGCGGCGGGTCGCGATCCGTCGGGGGTGATGACGCGCGTCGAGCGCAACACCAGTTCAGCCTCGGACACCGGGACCCCTCTCGCCGTACCGCTCTTGACTTCCGCGCAACGGGATTTACTTCCACGTAACGGAATTCAACGTTCTGTTGAAGGAGTTTTCACGCCTCCTCCCGCCCCGTCAAGGGCACACCCCTCCACTCTGCCTCCAGCGCGCCCACACTGGATGTTTTCACAAGACGGAATTAGTATTCCACTGAGCAGAACGTAGTGACGTACGAGCCAGTAGTCAACGAACTGCCCGGTAGGCTGCGACCTCGCCCGCCATCCCGAAAGGACCGCGCCCGTGCCGACGTCCAGCGCCAGCGCCCACACGACCGACTCCACCAAGTCGTCCTCCGGTGGCGTCCAGTCCCTCGAGCGCGCCTTCGATCTGCTGGAGCGGATGGCGGACGCCGGCGGCGAGGTGGGTCTCAGCGAGCTGTCCGCGAGCAGCGGGCTGCCCCTGCCGACCATCCACCGCCTGATGCGGACGCTGGTCGTCTGCGGCTACGTACGCCAGCAGTCCAACCGGCGCTACGCCCTAGGCCCGCGCCTGATCCGCCTCGGCGAGTCCGCGTCCCGGCTGCTCGGCACCTGGGCGCGCCCCTACCTCGCGCGGCTCGTCGAGGAGACCGGCGAGACGGCGAACATGGCACTGCTGGACGGCGACGAGATCGTCTACGTCGCCCAGGTGCCGTCCAAGCACTCGATGCGGATGTTCACCGAGGTGGGCCGCCGCGTGCTGCCCCACTCCACGGGGGTCGGCAAGGCGCTGCTCGCGGGCTTCCCGGCCGACGAGGTGCGCGCGCTGCTGGCCCGTACGGGCATGCCCGCCGCCACGGACAAGACGATCACCACGCCCGAGGGCTTCCTGAGCGCTCTCGAGGACGTCCGTCACCTCGGCTACGCCGTCGACGACAACGAGCAGGAGATCGGCGTCCGCTGTCTCGCCGTCTCCGTCCCCGACTCCCCCACCGCGGCGGCCATTTCGATCTCCGGTCCGGCCGGGCGCGTCACCGAGGCGGCGACGGAGCGGATCGTGCCGGTGCTCCAGCAGGTGGCCGCGGAACTGTCGGAGGCCCTGGCGAACTCGGGGGCGGGTGGTTGAGGGGTGCGTTGCTGAGGGGCGCGTTTTCGGGTGCGGGTGAGTGGGGGCTTCTCGCGCAGTTCCCCGCCCCTGAAAAAGCGGGCTGCGCCCCTGCTTTTTCGCGGCCGCCCCCACCGGACGGTCAGCGACGAGGTGGCTCTCCGAACAGCTCCACCGCCGTGCGGACGTCCGCCAGCCCCTTCGCCAGCGCGCTCACCGACCCGATCGAACCCGCGATCAGCAACAGCGACCGCCTCAGTCGTGGCACCTCCGGCATCCCGGTGACGGCCATCGCCGCCAGCGCCGCCAGTTCGTCCTCCGCGATGCCGCGGTCGGGGAACTCCGCGGGGTGCGCGGCCAGTTCACGACGCAGCCGGGACACGGCCGAGTTCAGCTCCGCCACTCTCGGATCCTCGTCACTGCCGGTCACTGGCCTCTGCCCCAAGCTCCGCAACACAGCCCTCTCCCCCCTCGCCCACGCCCTCGTGCACGAGCCGTGGCCGCGCACCCGAGCACGGCCGTCCGCCCCTCGGCGTCGGTCGGGCGCCGGGGGTGGCGCGGGCCAGTAAACGCCAATCGGCGTGGCGAGCGCCACCACGGGGACCGAAATTCAGTCCCCGGGAATCGCAAAGACGGCAGCCGGTCCGTGGGGCTTCATGGGACGCATCCGTCCGGTCGGGTATGCAGGGGGACATGACGCACCACCAGCCCCGGACCAGGGCCCGCGACGAGGCCCGCCCGACCCCCGAGAGCGAGGTCGTCGGACTGCTGCTGGCCGCCGGCGGCGGACGGCGCCTCGGCGGCCGCCCCAAGGCCCTGCTCACCCACCGCGGCCGCCCCTTGGTCGAACACGCGGTCGGCGTGCTGCGGGCGGGCGGCTGCACCCGGATCCATGTGGTCCTCGGCGCCGGGTCCGCGGCCGTGCGCGCCCGCGCCGAGCTGACGGGCTGCGTCCTGGTCGACAACCCGGACTGGGCCGAGGGCATGGGCTCGTCGCTGCGGGCCGGACTGGAGTCGCTGACGGGGACGGGGGCGCGGGCCGCGCTGGTGTCGCTGGTGGACCAGCCGGGCATCGGGCCGGAGGCGGTGGCCCGCGTCCTCGCCGCGCACCGATCGGGCGGATCGCTCGCGGCCGCCTCGTACGACGGCGTGCGGGGCCATCCCGTCCTCTTCGGCGCCGACCACTGGTCCGGCATCGCCGCGACCGCCACCGGCGACCAGGGCGCGCGCGCCTATCTGCGGGCGCACGGCGACACGCTCACGCTCGTCGAGTGCGGGGACGTGGCACGGCCGTACGACATCGACACCGAGGCCGATCTCGCCCACCTTGAGTGAACGCCGTGACACTCGGCGCCATGCTGCCTCGACGCAAAGAATCTCGACATCAACAAAACATTGAACTTCCACCATGAGGAAACTACTATCCACTGTTCAGAAGCGCCCTCCTCATCCAGGGGCGCCCACAGCCCGACCCGGGTCGACCGACACCCGGTGCCACGCCCGCTGAAGGAAGTGACAGCTCATGTCCGCACCAGCGCCGTCCCCGCTGGCCATCGTCGACGCCGAGCCCCTGCCCCGCCAGGACGAGGTCCTCACGCCCGCCGCCCTCGCCTTCGTGGCCGAGCTGCACCGCCGGTTCACCCCCCGGCGTGACGAGCTGCTGGCCCGCCGTGTGGAGCGGCGCGCCGAGATCGCCCGCACCTCCACGCTCGACTTCCTCCCGGAGACCGCCGCGATCCGCGCCGACGACTCCTGGAAGGTGGCCCCCTCACCCGCCGCCCTGGAGGACCGCCGGGTCGAGATCACCGGCCCCACCGACCGCAAGATGACGATCAACGCGCTGAACTCCGGCGCGCGGATCTGGCTCGCGGACTTCGAGGACGCCTCCGCGCCCACCTGGGAGAACGTGATTCTCGGCCAGGTGAACATGGCCGACGCCTACCGGCGGACCATCGACTTCACCGACGAGCGCACCGGCAAGTCCTACGCGCTGCGCCCGAACGAGGAGCTGGCGACGGTCGTCATGCGCCCGCGCGGCTGGCACCTCGACGAGCGCCACCTCGTGGACGCCGAAGGCGACGCGGTGCCCGGTGCGCTCGTCGACTTCGGCCTGTACTTCTTCCACAACGCCCAGCGGCTGCTGGACCTCGGCAAGGGCCCGTACTTCTACCTCCCGAAGACGGAGTCGCACCTGGAGGCCCGCCTCTGGAACGAGGTGTTCGTCTTCGCGCAGGACCACGTCGGCGTCCCGCAGGGCACCGTCCGCGCCACCGTGCTCATCGAGACGATCACGGCCGCGTACGAGATGGAGGAGATCCTCTACGAACTCCGCGACCACGCCTCGGGGTTGAACGCCGGCCGCTGGGACTACCTCTTCTCCATCGTGAAGAACTTCCGTGACGGCGGCGCCAAGTTCGTCCTCCCGGACCGCAACGCGGTGACGATGACGGCCCCGTTCATGCGGGCGTACACCGAACTCCTCGTCCGCACCTGCCACAAGCGCGGCGCGCACGCGATCGGCGGCATGGCCGCGTTCATCCCGTCGCGGCGCGACGAGGAGGTCAACAAGGTCGCGTTCGAGAAGGTCAAGGCCGACAAGGACCGCGAGGCGAACGACGGTTTCGACGGCTCCTGGGTGGCCCACCCCGACCTGGTCCCGATCGCCATGGCCTCCTTCGACGCCGTCCTCGGCGACAGGCCGAACCAGAAGGACCGCCTCCGCGAGGACGTCGACGTCAAGGCCGCCGATCTGATCGCCGTCGACTCCCTCGACGCCCGGCCGACGTACGCCGGACTGGTCAACGCCGTCCAGGTCGGCATCCGTTACATCGAGGCCTGGCTGCGCGGCCTCGGCGCCGTCGCCATCTTCAACCTGATGGAGGACGCGGCCACCGCCGAGATCTCCCGCTCCCAGATCTGGCAGTGGATCAACGCGGGCGTCGAGTTCGAGCGCGACGGCGACACCGTGAAGGCCACGCCGGAGCTGGCCCGCGAGGTCGCCGCCGAGGAACTCGCCAACCTGCGCGCCGAGTTGGGCGACGAGGCCTTCGCCGCCGGTCACTGGCAGCAGGCCCACGACCTGCTGCTGGAGGTCTCCCTCGACGAGGACTACGTCGACTTCCTGACCCTGCCGGCGTACGAGCAGCTCAAGGGCTGAGCTACGACCCGCCGATCCTGTCCGAGTGGCCCAGGGACCGTCCCGGGGCCACTCGGTCGCGTACGGCCTGCTTGACGGCGGTGGGCTCCGGGAAGCCCTGGTCGCGGCGGTCCCACACGACCTCGTCGTTGACCCGCACGACGAAGACGCCGCCCTTGCCGGGTTTGAGGGACAGCTCGGTCAGTTCGGTCTCGAAGGTCGTCAGCAGCTCCTGCGCCAGCCAGGCGGCGCGGGGCAGCCAGCGGCACTGGGTGCAGTACTCGATCTCGACGCGCTGTGTCCCCGTCATCCCAGGTGCACCGACCAATCCTGTTCCGCCGCCGGCTTGCCGTGCAGGTCGGGGACCCGCTTCAGCCAGTCCGGTCGGCCGCGCTGTGTTTTCGCCGCGCGGAGGGCCTCCTCCGCGGCGAGTTCCTCCCGGGTGGGGAAGTCGGTGGGGAGCCAGGCGGCGGAGGAGCGCACGCGCGCGTGGAGGTAGCGCACATAGGCGTCGCGGACCTCGTCGGGCGAGGCGAAGCCGTCCTCGACGGGCAGCCAGCCGTTCGGGACCTCCGCGACGATCCGCCTCAGCAGCTCCTCGGTGACCTTCGGCGCGAGTTCGGCGTCGGCCGCGCGCACGTCGGGGGCGTAGTGGCCGAGGGCGTGGTGCCGGAAGTCGTACGCCTTCGTGGGGTCCGAGGCATCCCAGCGGTGGTGGAAGACGAGGGCCGCGCCGTGGTCGATCAGCCAGAGGCGCGGGGGCGCGATGCCGAGCGTGGGCCAGACCATGAGGTTCGAGCTGTGCACGGTGCGGTCGACGTTGACGGTGAGGGCGTCGAGCCAGATGATCCGCCCCGCTTCGAGCGGGTCGACGCGGAACTCCTTCGCGATCTCCGGGGTGAAGTCCGCGGCGCCCGGCAGATAGTCCATGCCGAGGTTGAGGCCCGCGCTCGCGGCGTGCAGTTCCCGCACCTCCTGGTGCGGCTCGCTCTCGGCGATCGCCGGGTCGAAGTGCGCGAGGACCAGCTCCGGGAACCGCAGCCCGAGCGCCCGCGCCAGCTCCCCGACAATGACTTCGGCGACCAGCGCCTTGCGCCCCTGCGCCGAGCCGGTGAACTTGACGACGTAGGTGCCCAGGTCGTCCGCCTCGACGACACCGGGGACGGAACCGCCGGCCCGCAGGGGGGCGACGTAGCGGGTTGCGGTGACCTCTCTCAGCATCGTCCAGGGCCCCACAACTCGGTCGCGTCGTCTTCCACGGCAGTGAACATAGTAACGAGACGCGACAGGGAGCGTTTCGACGTGGCGCCGCATACGGCGGTCACGGCACGCGAAACGGTCTACCGAGAGACTCGGCAGACCGTTCACGATATTTCCGCGCCGCTTCTCGATTTGCTGAAATTCACACCGGGCACGATGAAAACCCGGATTGAATCAGAATTCGACGACGCGGAAAATCAAGGCTTCGGCGTGCAGCCGTTCTGGCTCTTGGTCTGGCATTCCGCCCAGTGCATCGAGGAAGTGATACCGGTCAATGTACCCATGTTCCCGACGAAGTACTGCTTGCAGTCGCCGCCCTCACGCCACTTCTCGATGAGGAACTTGCGGTACTCGACCATGGGACGCGTGTACCCGCGCTTCTTGGAGTCGACGACCATCTTGTTGGTCACCTTGACGCCCTTGGTCACGCTCTTCGTCACGTCGTAGCTGGTGTGGAACTCGACCTTGCCGATACCCCAGCTCACGCTGCCGCCGGCCTCGGCCTTCCAGGTCGAGGAGCGAGTCGTACTCCTCGTCACCGAGATCGAGAGAGTGGACTTGGAGGAGGAGCTGTTGTACTTGCTGTTCGTCGGGCCCGTCGCCTTGTAGGTGGGCGAGCCGTACTTCACCACCTTGTAGTAGGTGGAGGGCTGACAGGCCGCGGCGGCAGGGGTGGACATCGCCGGAATCATGGCGAGACTGCCGAGGAGGAGCGCGGCACTCGTGGCGGTCGAGCCGAATGCACGCTTCATGGTCGTATTCATTTTTCCCCGTTTTCTCCGACTGGCGCCGACCCTCGAGTGGCTGCGCCGTTGGAGAGGAAACTAATGACGCGCGGCAGCCGGATCAACCACATCGCACGGAAATTCTTCCGTCACCCTCAGGGAATCCTCAAATTCACGCGAGCGAAGCGGGGCGCGGGTTGCCCGTGGATTGGCCGCTCTGTCCGTTCTGCGGGAGGGGGTGAAAGACCGACACGTGGGCGAATCGGGCACTTGAGGATGCGGCTGTGATGCCCGTCACAGGTCATTCCCCGAGGGCGGTACGGCGTGCGCGCAGCCGTCGGCCCTCCCGTGGGGAGGTCGGGAGGGACGAGGCGGCCCCGCCCGGGCCGAAGGGCACAGGCGGGGCCAGGGGTGGGGATCTCCAACGGGGGTGTGGAGATCACCGGGTCACAGCTTGGCACTGGTTTCGGCCACGCAACAGGGGTGTGACTGGAATCAGTCGCGCGGGATTTCCGCCGGGCCCTCGGCCGTTCGGCCGTGGATCAGGCGGATGCACGGCCTGGTCCGGTTCACGGGCTGGCCGGTGGGCCGTGGAACGGGTTGGGGAGGGGGAGGTAGCGCGCGTCCGCGCCGTCCGCGGCCGTCCATCTGAGGAGCAGGTTCGTCTTGCCCGGCAGCGCGGGTGCGTCGAGCAGGGCGGTGGCTTCCGGTACGTCGGCGTGGCGTTCCAGCTCTCGTCGTACGGCGGGCCAGGGGTCGACCGTCGGGTGGCGTTCGGTCAGGGCCGCCGCGACCTCCAGGAGGTTGTTGACGAAGAGGCAGTAGACCAGCCGTTCCCAGCCCGCCTCGCGCGTGACGTCCGGGAGGAGCTTGACCCCCTCGGCGTCGCGGTACACCACCTTCACAGGGGTGCCCGAGGCGTCGCAGGCGACGACGGTGTTCTGCAGATGGGCCTCCAGCACCACCCCGTGGTCGTGGAACGCGGCGAGGGCCGGGGGGACGACCGCGCGCAGATACGCCTCCCACCAGGCGTCGGGGTCGGTGGCGTGGGCGCACGGGTTGCCCGGGAACGCCTCGGCGCTCTCGGTGAGGGCGGCGGCGAGGAAGGGGGTCGTGCCGGGGGGTGCATGGCCGCCCAGTCCGTCCCGCACCAGGACCGCCAGCTCCTCGAACGCGAAGGCGGCGGTGCGGTAGCCCCGGTCGCTCAGCCAGCCACCGGGTGAGTCGGCGAAGGCCTCGGTGACCGCCCGGTCGGTGCGGCGCAGTTCGAGCAGGTCGTGCCGCCACAGCCGGCGGATGTCGTTGGTGATCCGCACGTCGAGGCTGAACTTCAGGAAGAGGTCGGGGGCGGGCCGAGCCCGGCGGCCGCCTCCGGATGACGCCTCGCCCTCGGACGGGGTCCCGCGTACGCCCTCGGGGACGTACACCGTGCGGATCGCCGCCGTGGGCCACACCGTGCCCACCGTACGGCCCAGTCGCAGGAGGCGGCCGTCCGCGAGGGCTTCGGCCAACTCTCCCGACACCAGGTCGAGTTGCCAGGGGTGGGCCGGGAGGAGCCGGTAGCCGGGCGGGGCCGAGCCCAGTGTGTCGAGGGCGGTGGTGTCGCCCTCCTCGACGACCAGGTCCTCGCGGACCCCGAGGAGGACCAGCGGGAAGTGGGCGTACGCCTCCGGCGCGTACGGCAGCCAGGCGGCGACCGGGCCGCCGCCGCGGGCCTTGGGGGCGGGGTGGTGGGGATGGCCGGTGATCAGGGACTGCTCGGAGCGCCGGTACGGGTCCTCGGGCGCCGGGGCGTGGACGCGCTCGGCGAGGAGGGCGGCCACGGCCTCGCGGCTGTCCAGCATCTCGGCGGGCAGTTCGGAGTTGACCAGGCCGGTGCGGGCGCGGAGTTCCTCGGCGACCAGTTTGACGAGGTCGGTGTGGGTGAGAGCGTGCCAGGCCCCGGCCGCGCGCACCTGGGGCCGGGTGGGACGGCGGGTGCCGCGCACCCGCAGGAGACGCCCGCTGCCCTTGAGGCGGTACACCCCGTCGTCCCCGTGCGCGTCCGGGGCCTTCTGCGCGTCCGGGGCCTCCTGCGCCTCCGGCGGCTCGACCGGCTCTGCCGCTTCCCGCAGCAGACAGTTGAGCAGCGGTGCGGCGGCGAGGGCGTCGGCGGCGGCATCGACGCTGTCGCGGGGCGGGTTGGCGTCCACGGGGTCCATTCGTTCCTTACGGTGCTCGTGATCAGTATGTCTGCCCGTCACGCCCCGTCGCGAAGCAGCCATGAGGCGTCCGGCGGCGATGCCGGCATGCGTCGCGGCGGAGGTGGACGGGCAGTGGTCGTACGCCGACGTTCGCACCGACATCCCTGCCGTCACCCGTACCCGCCCGACACCACCCCCGCACCCGCACCTGCCCCCGCACCCGAGGAGCCCCTCAGTGGCCCGTCACCCCCTGACCGACGCCGACGCAGAAGCAGACTCCGACGCCGAGGCCGCGCTCGGCGCCGAGTTGGGCACCGTACGCCCCGACCTGGCGGCGCCGTACACGAACGCGCTGCCCGGCGCCCGGGCGGCCGTGCTGTCCCGGCTGTGGCGGGGCCTCGTCCACGAACCGCTGCCCTGGGTGGCGCGGCGGGACACGGCCGGTGGGGACGGCGTCACGCTGCACCTCGCCGACGGCCGTCGGCTGCACGGCCCGGCAGTCGATCCGTACGGCACCGCCGCGCAGGTCGAGGAGGTGTGGTTCGACGGGCGGCCGTACCGTCGCCCGGCGCGGCTGATGACCGCCCTGGCCGTCCCGCACAGCGCCGCCTTCGCCGCCGAACTCGACCACAGCGTCGCCTCGTTGGCCCTCTCACGCGCCAACCAGGCCTCATTCGGTGCCCCCTTGACGGACGCGTCGCCGAGGGCGGGCTGGGCGTGGGAGCAGGCGATCGTCGACGGGCACCCCTTCCACCCCAACTGCCGTTCCCGTCCCGGCTTCTCGGCAGGCGACCAGCTGGCCTACGGGCCGGAACACCGGCAGATGGTGAGGCTGGGGCTGGCGCCCGTCGAGGACGCGCTGGTCGTCGGGGAGTGGCCGAAGGCGCTGCGGGACGGCGGGCGGGTGCTGGTCCCGGTGCATCCGTGGCAGGCGGCCCATGTCCTCAAGTGCCCCTTGGAAGACGTGATCGAGGCGCATCCGCTGATGTCCCTGCGCACCCTCGCCCTCGCGGACGGCGGGCCGCACGTCAAGACGGCGCTGAGCGCCCGGCTGACCTCCTCCGTGCGGGACATCTCCGTCTACTCGATCGAGACCTCGGCGGTCGTGTCGGACTTCATGGCCGAGGTCGCGACCCGCACCGACGGCCTGCTGCACGTGACCCGCACGCTCGGCGCGGTCACCGCCGGATCGCCGGATCTCGCGGCGGTGCTGCGCGAATCGCCGGACACGTACGCGGACACGGCGGCCGGGGAACGGGTCCTGCCGGTGGCCGCGCTGGCGACGACCGAGCTGCCCCGGTCGCCGTCCTGGCTGGCGGACTTCACCCGTCTCGCACTCACGGTCTCCCTCCGGCTGCTCGATCTGGGCGTGGCCCTGGAGGCGCACGGTCAGAACCTCCTGGTGGTCCTGTCCCCGTCGGGTGCCCCCCGCCGCCTCGTCTACCGCGACCTCGCGGACATCCGGGTCAGCCCGGCGCGCCTCGCCCGGCACGGCATCGCGGCCCCGGCCATGTCGGGCCGCATCATCACCGACGACGAACGCACCCTGCGGCGCAAGCTGTTCGGCGCCCTGATCACGGGCACGCTCGGCGCGACGGCCGGTTCGACGCCCGTCCTGCGCGAGGCGCTCGCCACCGCCGTACGGGATCTGCCGCGCACCGCGGATCTGGGCACGTTGCTGGAGGGGCCGGTACCGACGAAGGCGTTGACGCTGATGCGACTTTCGCCGGAGCGGCCCGGCGACATCTGGGCGGAGGTGCCGAGTCCGCTGCGTTGAGCGGTGTCGACAAAGGGACCGGGCCGCGTGGTCCGCCCGGTGAACGGCCCGGCAACAGCGGGTCTCGTTTTGAAGCGCGCCCCTCCGGATCAATAGGATCCGCCGATGATCACAAGACAACGGTTGGCAGCAGGGGCGTTCGCCCTGCTCGCCGCCCTGACGGTCGGGATCGCGGTCCCGTCCACGGCCGTCGCCGACGAGACCACGGCCACCGCGCCCAAGGTCAACCTCCTGCTGGACGTCAGCGGTTCGATGCGGGCGAAGGACATCGACGGCCAGTCCCGCATGGCCGCGGCGAAGCAGGCGTTCAACGAGGTGCTGGACGCCACGCCCGAGGAGGTCCAGCTCGGCATCCGCACGCTCGGCGCCGACTACCCGGGCGACGACCGGAAGACGGGCTGCAAGGACACCGCGCAGCTCTACCCGGTGGGACCGCTGGACCGTACCGAGGCGAAGACGGCGGTGGCGACGCTCACGCCGACCGGCTGGACCCCGATCGGCCCCGCGCTGCTGAAGGCCGCCGACGACCTGGAGGGCGGCGAGGGCACCAAGCGGATCGTGCTGATCAGCGACGGCGAGGACACCTGCGCCCCGCTGGACCCGTGCGAGGTGGCCCGGGAGATCGCGGCGAAGGGCATCGGCCTGACCATCGACACGCTCGGCCTGGTCCCGAACGCCAAGATGCGGTTGCAGCTGAGCTGTATCGCCGAGGCGACCGGCGGCTCGTACACCTCCATCGAGCACCGCGACGAACTCACCGACCGGGTCAACCAGTTGGTCGACCGGGCGGCCGACCCCGTGGTCGTGCCGAAGGCCGTGGAGGGCGCCGAGGCGTGCGCTCAGGCAGAGACGCTCACCTCCGGTCTCTACACGGACCGCGAGGAGTTCGGCCAGGAGCGCTGGTACCGCGTGGACCTGAAGCCGGGCCAGGAGCTGCGGGCCTCGGTGAGCGTCGCGGCGGACCGTGACGTGAACCCGGACTACGGGGTCCTGCTGCGCGCGGTGACCACCAAGAACCGCGAGATCGTACGCGGCGAGGCGGCCGGCACGGGCCGCACCGACGTCATCTCCACCGGTCTGCGCCACCCGAAGCCGGAGGCCGAGGACGAGGAGGACGAGGACGTCGCCGAGACGGTCTGCCTCCAGGTGACCCACTCCTACTCGCCCGCGAGCGGCGTGAAGACGACGCCCGGACTGCCGCTGGAGCTCACCGTCGACGTCGTGGACGGGCCCGACCAGGCCTCCGACGTCGCCTCCTTCGGTCTCGGCCGGGGCTGGTGGCTGCTCGGTGTGCTGGTGCTCGTCGGATTCCTGGCGGGTGTGCTGTGGGGCTGGCTCTCGCGCTGGCGGGTCGCGGTCTGGAGGACCAACTGATGCGGATCACACGTGTGTTGAGCGCGGCCCTGCTGGCGCTGGGCCTGGCCGTCTCCCCGGCCGTCGCGGACTCCACGCCCTCCGCGAGCCCCTCGGACGGCGGTGACGCGCCCACCGAGGCGGGCACGTCGTTCCGTACGGCCGCGGAGTTCGAACAGGGGCAGACCGCGACGGCGAGCGCGTCGACCGGTGACTACCTGTACTGGTCGTTCCCGGCCGACGCGGGGCAGCGGCCGACCGTGCGGGCGAGCGTCAAGCTGCCCGAGGGGGCGGCGTCCTCCTCGACCTGGCAGATCGACGTGTACGACGGGCTGCGGCGCCGTCAGGCGTGTCAGTACGGCGCGCAGACCCGGACCGCCGGGGCGGGGGCCGGTTCGGTCGAGCTGTCCTGCACGCTGCGTACGGTCCGGGCCTGGTCGGAGGAGTGGGCGGACGACCCGCTGCCGGGCACGTACTACCTCCGGCTGACCACGACCCGGCTGGCCACGGCCGATCTGGGGCTGCCGGTCGGCGCCGAGGTCGAGGTCGAGTCGCAGGAGGTCGGGGGCTCGGCGGCGGTCGACGGTTCGCTGGCCCAGCCGTTGGTGCCGGGGATCGCCGTCACGTCGGGGCAGGAGGACGAGGAGGACTCCTCGGCCGAAGCCGTCCTCTCCTCGCTCGAACCCGACGACGGGTGGGCCTCCGGCTGGTGGAGCGACCGCTGGGTGTGGACCGCGCTGGGGGCGGTGCTGGCCGCGCTGGCGGGGATCGGCGGGTACACGCTGACGCGCGGCGCGGGCCGACCGCGGCGCGTGCCGCCGCCGCCGGGTGCGTGACGGCTGACGCCACGGCCGTTTGAGCGCCGCTGTCGGGTGCGGGTGCGTGGGGGCTGGTCGCGCAGTTCCCCGCGCCCCTAAAAGCATCAGGCCCCTGCGGGCCTGAAAGACCAGAGCCCCGCGGGCCTGAAACGCAACGGGGCTGCGGGCCTGGAAAGCACGGGGCGCAGCCCCTGCTTTTCAGGGGCGCGGGGAACTGCGCGAGAAGCCCCACGCACCCGCACCCGGCGACGGCGCTCAAACGGCCCCCACCCCACCCCTATCCCTCCCTCAACTCCTTCGCCAGCGCCCCCTCCCCACTCACCTCCACCCGCCCCGCCCGGACCGCCTCCCGCAGCCCCAACTCCCCCCGGCCGAGCGCACCGCAGGTGTCCGCGTCGAGGGTCAGCCGTACGTCCGCCTCCCCGGGCGCGGGCCCGTCCCCGTACACCGGCCCCTCCTCGGCGCCCGCCCACACATGGAACGCCCCTTCCTCCAGCCGGACTTCGACCAGGCCGGCGCTCCCCCCGCCCGGCCCACCGAGCCCGCCCAGCGCCCGCAGCACCGGCAACGCGAACCAGTGCGCCCGTACCGCGT
Source organism: Streptomyces caniscabiei (assembly GCF_014930365.1). GTDB lineage: Bacteria > Actinomycetota > Actinomycetes > Streptomycetales > Streptomycetaceae > Streptomyces > Streptomyces caniscabiei. Next base: position 26,118 of record NZ_JABXWI010000036.1, read on the forward strand.
CCGTGGCCCGGTGTTCCCCGAGCGCGGACTCCCCCCACGCCCCCAGCGCCTGCAGTACCGGCAGCAACTGGCGCCCCCGGTCGGTGAGTTCGTACACATAGGCCGCCCCCGGCGGCGGCAGGCGGCGCCGTGTGCTCAACCCGTCCCGTTCCATGTCCTTCAGCCGTGAGGCGAGCACGTCCGTGCTGACGCCCGGCAGATCCGCGTGCAGATCCGTGTAGCGGCGCGGCCCGGCCAGCAGTTCGCGCACGATCAGCAGGGTCCAGCGGTCACCGACGAGGTCGAGCGCCCGCGCGGCGGAACAGTACTGGTCGTAGCTTCGGCGAGGTGACATGGGACGCAGTCTAGACATGTCGTTGGACTTTCCAAGCGCCCACTTGGTAAAACCAAGCGAACCAGCTACATCACGAACCGGAGGGCGAGGGCGCATGGAGTTCCGGCAGTCGAGCAAGCTCAGCGAGGTCTGTTACGAGATCCGCGGCCCCGTGATCGAGCACGCCAACGCGTTGGAGGAGGCGGGCCACAGCGTCCTGCGCCTCAACACCGGCAACCCCGCGCTCTTCGGCTTCGAGGCGCCGGAGGAGATCATCCAGGACATGATCCGGATGCTCCCCCAGGCCCACGGCTACACGGACTCGCGCGGCATCCTCTCCGCCCGCCGCGCGGTCGCCCAGCGCTACCAGGACCGGGGCCTCGACGTCGACGTGGACGACGTCTTCCTCGGCAACGGCGTCTCCGAGCTGGTCTCCATGGCCGTACAGGCGCTGATCGAGGACGGCGACGAGATCCTCATCCCCGCCCCCGACTTCCCCCTGTGGACGGCGGTCACCACCCTCGCCGGCGGCAAGGCGGTCCACTACCTCTGCGACGAGCAGGCCGACTGGTTCCCGGACCTCGACGACATGGCGTCGAAGATCACCGACCGCACCCGGGCCGTCGTCATCATCAACCCCAACAACCCCACCGGCGCGGTCTACCCCAAGGAGATCATCGAGGGCATCCTCGACCTCGCCCGCCGCCACGGCCTGATGGTGTTCGCCGACGAGATCTACGACCAGATCCTGTACGACGACGCCGTCCACCACTCGGCCGCCGCGCTCGCCCCCGACCTGGTCGTCCTCACCTTCTGCGGCCTCTCCAAGACCTACCGCGTCGCGGGCTTCCGCTCCGGCTGGCTGGTCGTCACCGGCCCCAAGCAGCACGCCCGCAACTACCTGGAGGGCCTGACGATGCTGGCCTCCATGCGGCTGTGCGCCAACGCGCCCGCCCAGTACGCCATCCAGGCCGCGCTCGGGGGCCGCCAGTCGATCACCGACCTCACCAGCCCGGGCGGCCGCCTCCACGAGCAGCGCGACGTGGTCTTCGAGAAGCTCAACGAGATCCCCGGCGTCTCCTGCGTGAAGCCCAAGGGCGCCCTGTATGCCTTCCCCCGGCTCGACCCCAAGGTCCACAAGATCCACGACGACGAGAAGTTCGTCCTGGACCTCCTCCTCCGCGAGAAGATCCAGGTCGTCCAGGGCACCGGATTCAACTGGCCGACCCCCGACCACTTCCGCATCCTCACCCTCCCCCACGCCGACGACCTGGACGCGGCGATCAGCCGGATCGGCCGCTTCCTGAGCGGCTACCGGCAGTAGCCGACGCCGGGCGCCTGCGGCGACCGGACGGCGTGCGTACGCGGATGGCGGCTTCGGCGTACACGGTCTCGGGGCGTCGGCGTGCACCCGGCCTGGGTAGCCCTTCCCCATGACCGATCGCCCACTGCTCCTCCTCGACGTCGACGGCCCCCTCAACCCCTTCGGCGCCCGGTGGTTGCGCCCGCGCGGCTATGTGACCCGCCGGGTGCGTCCGGCCAACTGGTCCGCCCGGCAGAAACCCGGCTCCCGGCGGCTGCGCCGGGGCCTGCGCATCCGCCTCAATCCGGCACACGGCGAGCGACTCCTCGCGCTGCCCTACGAGTTGGCGTGGGCGACGACGTGGATGCACGAGGCCAACGAGATGATCGGCCCGGTGATCGGGCTGCCCCGCGATCTGCCGGTCATCGAGTTCGACGGCCTCTTCGCCGAGGACCCGGACGGGCTGTACTGGAAGACCCGTCAGGTCCTGGCGTGGGCGGCCGGACGCCCGTTCGTCTGGGTCGACGACATGATCACCGACCTCGACGTACGGCATGTGGCCGAGCACCACGACACCGCCGCGCTGCTGCTGCGGATCGATCCACGCAGAGGGCTGCGGGAGGCGGAGTTCACGGAGCTGGAGCGGTGGGCCCGCGCTCTGTGAGGCGCGGACACCGCCCGCCGCCGCGGGCTCGTAGCCTGGGGGCATGGGTGATCTTCTTCTTGTGCGGCACGGCGAGACCGAGTGGTCGATGTCCGGACAGCACACCAGCTGGACCGACATCTCCTTGACGGACCGCGGCCGCGAGCAGGCGCGTGGCCTCGCGCCGCTGCTCGGCTCGCACCGCGTCGGGGCCGTGTTCGTGAGCCCGCTCAAACGGGCCCGCGAGACGGCCGACCTGGCCGGGCTCTCCGGGGCGCGCGTCGACGCGGACCTCGTCGAATGGGACTACGGCGGGTACGAGGGCGTCACGACCGTCGAGATCCATCGCACCCGGCCGGAGTGGTTCCTGTTCACGGACGGGGTCGCGCCGGGACCGCCGGAGCACCCCGGGGAGAGCCCGGAGGAGGTCGGCGCGCGGGCCGACCGCATGCTGGCGAAGGTGCACGCGGCACTGGCGAACCACGAGGGGAGCGTGGTGCTCGTGGCACACGGCCACTTCCTGCGGGTTCTCACCGCCCGCTATCTCGGGTTGCCCGCCTCCGGCGGCGCGCTGTTCCAGCTGGCCACGGGCACGGTCTGCCGACTCGGCACGGAGCACGGGCGTCCGGTCGTCGCGGGGTGGAATGTCAGACCCTCCTCGTAGCCTTCGGACGGGTCGACCCACAACCGGTCCGGGGAGGGATCCACAGCCGGTCGGGTGAGGGATCCACGGCCGGGGGAAGGATCCACTGCCGGTTCCGGTGGGGGGCCACGGCCGATCGACGTGAGGGAGGGTGCCGTGACACGACCGCCGACCGCCGCCCAGCGGCGGATCATCGACGCCGCCGAGCCCGTGACCGGGCGCCTGACGGGCACGGAGCACCAGCTCGCGGCCCTGGTGAAGCGGGGGCTGGCCTTCCGGCATCCGCGCCCGCCGCACGACCACTTCCTCACCCCGGCCGGCCACCGCATACGGGAGACGGCACCGGCCCCGTCTCCGGCCCCGGTCCCGGAGACGGCCCCCCGCGAGCCGGCCCGGACGGACACCGCTCCCGCCGGTACGGGCGTCTTCGCCGCGCGGGTCGGCGGCGAGGAGGCCGCCGCCACCGGACCGGCACGGGCACGTGAGGTCCACAGCGCCTGGCAGGGGCTTCTGGAGCTGCGCCGGATGACCAACACCGGCGGCGTCACGGACCGCCCCTGCGGCTGGGAGCGCACGCATCTCGTGCAGGCCGCCGCACTGGCGCTGGAGGCCGCGGGCCACCGGCCCGCCGGAGCGGACCCGGCGGGCGGTGGTTACCGCGTGCGGGCCACGCCCCAGCCCGAGGCCGTCGCCGTACGGGAGCCCGACGCGGAGGCGCTGCGGGCCTGCGGGGCGACGCTGGAGGAGGCGGGCTGGCAGGTCGGCGAGCACACGGATCGACGGACGCGGGAGCGGTATCTGCTGGCCTCGCCGAGGCGGGCGTAGCGGGCCGGCCGGTACGTCGGCGCACCGAGGTCGCCCTGGCGGCTGAGCAAGCGCTCAGTAAGCTGGACGCGTTCCGTCGGCCTCAGTAGGGGGAGTCATGACCGAGCCGTTTTCCGTTCCGGTGACCGTGCGCGGGTACGAGATCGATGTGCAGGGGCACCTGAACCAGAGCGTGTACCTCCAGTACGGCGAGCACGCGCGGTGGTCGCTGTTGCGGGCCGCCGGGATACGTCAGGCCGACCTGAGGGCCAAGGGGGTCGGGCCCGTGGCGCTGGAGACGACGGTCCGTTACCGCCGGGAGCTGCTGGCCGGTGACGAGGTCGAGGTGACGTGCGCGTTCGTGTGGGGCGAGGGCAAGACATTCCGTATCGAGCAGACCGTGCGCCGGACGGACGGCACGGTGGCCGCCGAGATCACCGGTGTCGGCGGGCTGATGGACCTGAGGATCCGCAAGCTGGTGGCCGACCCCCGTGAGTACTTCCGCGCCCTGGCGTCGGACCCCACGCTGTTCGGGCTGTGACGGCAGCGCCGGACCCCGCGCCCCGGGCGGCGAGGGCAGCGCCGGGCCCCGCGCCGAGGTCCGGTTCCCGAGGCCCCGGCGGCCCCCGGCGCCGCGGACCGTGAGCGGGAACCCACGGCCCGCGACCCCAGGGACTCAGGACCGGCGGCCGCTCGGCCCAGCGGGTTCAGCCCAGCGGGTTCAGCAGCTCCGGGTCGTTCTCGAAGGCGAAGAGCAGCAGGTCCGCCATGGTGAACTTGCCCCTCCGGTGGGACGGGAGGCTCGGGCGCCAGCCCGGGTGCTTCACGATCGACCTCCGGCTGCCCTCCATCGCCCGGTGGAAGACCTCCGCGACGAGCGTGCCGCCGACGCCGGTGAGGCTGCCGGGACGCGCTTCGTTCACCTCGGCCTCGCGCAGCACGTAGAACCACAGCGGGGTGTGCTCCACGAGCCGGGCGCGCTCGGCGTCGGTGAGCCCGTCCAGTACGGCTCCCCCGTTGCCGCGCAGGATCTGGTCCTCCGTCAGGGGCTTGAAGCCCATCTGCGCGGCCAGTTGCGGCCCGGTGGCCAGCTCGACCATCGCGGCCCGCACCAGGTTGCGGAACGCGAGGTTGCGCTGGATCGGCGGCGGGGCCGGGCGGCCGCGACCGTCGAAGGTGCCGGTGGGCAGCGTGGACAGGGGGTCGACGAGCAGGGTGTCCAGCCGCTTGGCCACGTTGAACTCGCGCTCGGGCACGACCAGGTCGTCACGGCCGATCTCGCCGAAGTCGAAGAGCCGGCGGAAGTCGACGATCCAGTTGGTCGGCAGCCGCAGGTTCTCCCCGGCGTTCGGGTCGTCGAGGTCGCTCAGGTCGTCCGGACCGGGCGTGAGGTTCCCCGCGGTGCCGCTGAACCGGAACAGCAGGCCGAGCGAGGCGATCGGTCCCGGTCCGCCCGCGCGGAACACGCTGTTCCACTGGTAGGCCCCGCGCACCATGCTGTGCCCGAGGCGGTAGGCGGCGACCGAGAACTCGATGGGCATCGTCGGGAGGTCGCCGGGCCGGACGTATCCGGGCCGCTCGAAGTGCCGGCGCCCGCGGGTGAAGACCCGCTCGACGATGTCCGGGTCGACGATGCGCGGGAGGAAGTCGGTGCGCAGCACCCACTGGTAGTGCTTCACGACGATGTCCCGGGCGGCCTGGAACAGCCGGCGCTCGGGCACTCCGCGCTCGGCGAGGAGGTCGACGACACGGTTGTGGAAGCGGATGAACGCCAGGTGGACCTGGCCGACCGCGAGGTTCTCGTCGTTGCGCGCGTCCGGGATCAGCGGGGCGCGCTGGTCGGCCCGGGTGCCGCCAGCCGCCTCGCCCGCCCTCGGCAGGTCGAAGCCCTCGCGGTCGACGTTGGACGTGGACTCGGGCGGGAAGGGCACCCCGAGCGTGGTGCCGGTCCGCAGGCGGCCGTCGGACTCGTAGAAGCGGGCGCTGCCCGCGTGGTGCGGGCCCATGCCGTAGAGCGAGTCCAGGTCGAGGGCGGGGCTGCGCCCCTGCACCAGGTCCTCGACGGGGACCGGTTCGCCCAGCCCCACCTGGGTGCGGTCGAGGGTCAGGTCGTGGTCGACGAACTGCCCGAGATAGGTGAACCCCGCCGGGACCGATGCCCCGGGCTCCCCCGAGTCGGGGTCGGCGCCGCCGGTGCCCGTGGTCATGGCCTCGGCGAGCTTGCCGAGGAGTGTCTCGTCGAGCTGGACTCCCTTCCCGCCGAACCGGGAGAAGCGGAAGGCCATCTGCTGCTCGGTCGCGCTCGGCACGCGCGCGACCGCCGCCCCCTTCTCGAACTCCAGGATCCGGCCCTCGTCGACGACGTAGTAGGTCTCGCGATGGTGTCGATGCACCATGTGTGTCCCCGTTCTGTCCCCCGGCTCCGCGAACGGTCACAACCGGACTTTCCGGTTCTCCCCGTCGGTACCGGCCCCCACCGGACGCGAAGCGATCATTCGGATAAATCCCTGTTTCCCGACAACGTGTCGAGCGCGAGAAGCGGTTCCCGAACCGGGAAATCTACTCATATTGACGTAGGAAGGAGCCGTTCACGCCGGGTTCTCCCCCGTGTGGCCGCGTGTCTGCGCACAAGTGGGGGGCGGGCGGGTATTCCTCCCACGGCGTACCCCCCACCGCATCCCGGAGACACCATGCCGCTCGCCCGCCGTGCCCTGCTCACCGTGTTCGCCGCCGGTTCCGCGGCCGCCTGCACCTCGGCCCGCGCGATCCCCTCGGACGACGTGCCCCGCACCGACAACGCACTGCGCACGGCCTCGGTGGCGAGCAGAAGGCTGCTGCCGGACCACTGGCGGCAGATCGTCTTCACGGAGGGGCAGGAGAAGGACACCTTCCGGGTCTCGGGGAGCACCGGGCGCATCACCGTCGTCGGCGACACACCTGCCACCCAACTCACCGGCCTGAACTGGTACTTGAGGCATGTCGCGTACGCCGAGATCAACTGGGCGGGCGAGCAGACGAACCTCCTGCCGCGCGAGCTGCCCGGCCTCGACGGGACGGTCAGCCGCCGGGCGAACGTCGTGCACCGCTTCGCCCTCAACGACACCAACGACGGCTACACGGGCGCCTACCTGGACTGGTCGTACTGGGAGCGCGAGCTGGACGTGCTGGCGCTGCACGGCTACAACGAGGTCCTCGTCTACGCGGGCGCCGACGCGCTGTACCACCGGGTGTTCCAGGAGTTCGGGTACGGGGAGGAGGAGCTGCGGGCGTGGGTGCCGGGCCCGGCCCACCAGCCGTGGTGGCTGCTGCAGAACCTGTCCGCCTTCCCCTCCCCCGTCTCCCGGCAGCTCCTGGACGCGCGGGCCGTGCTGGGCCGCCGGATCGCCGACCGGGCGCGGGAGCTGGGGATGACGCCGGTCCTCCCCGGTTACTTCGGGACCGTCCCGCCGGGCTTCGCGGAGCGGGTGCCGGGGGCGCGGACCGTGCCGCAGGGCGAGTGGATGGGCTTCGCGCGTCCCGACTGGCTGGACCCGCGCGGGGACGAGTTCGCCCGGGTGGCGGAGGCCTTCTACCGGGTCCAGGACGAGATGTTCGGTCCGTCGACGCTGTACAAGATGGATCTGCTGCACGAGGGCGGCGACCCGGGGGACGTGCCCGTGGCCGACGCGGCGAAAGGCGTCGAGCGAGCGCTCCAGCGGGCTCACGCGGGGGCCACCTGGGTGATCCTCGGCTGGCAGCACAATCCGCCGCGCGCGATCGTCGACGCCGTCGACAAGCAGCGGATGCTCGTCGTCGACGGCCTCTCCGACCGCTTCCCCACGGTCACCGACCGCGAGGCCGACTGGGGCGACACCCCGTACGCCTTCGGTTCGATCTGGAACTTCGGCGGGCACACCGCGCTCGGCGCGAACACCCCCGACTGGGCCGCGCTGTACGAGAAGTGGCGCACCAAGGACGGCAGCAGGCTGCGGGGGATCGCGCTGATGCCGGAGGCGGCGGACAACAACCCGGCCGCCTTCGCCCTGTTCTCCGAACTCGCCTGGCGCGAGGGCGAGTTGGATCTGAAGTCCTGGTTCGCCGAGTGGGCGCACGCCCGGTACGGCGCCCGCGATCCGCACGCGGCGGCCGCCTGGGACATCCTGCGCCGCACCGCGTACGGCACCACCCGCGCCGACTCCTGGAGCGAGGGCGCCGACGGTCTGTTCGGCGCCCGGCCGGCGCTGAACGTCGTACGGGCCGGCCGCTGGTCGCCCAAGCAACTCCGCTACAGCGCGGCGGACTTCGAGCCCGCCCTCACCGAACTACTGTCGGTGCGGCTCGAGTTGCGCGAATCGGCAGCGTACCGTCGTGATCTGCTCGACGTGGCGCGCCAAGCCCTCGCCAATCGCAGCCGGGTGATGCTGCCGAAGATCAAGGCGGCGTACGACGCCAAGGACGCGGCGGCGTTCACGAGGTCGAGCGGGGACTGGCTGGCACTGATGGATCTGCTGGACGAGCTGGTGGCCACCGACTCCCGTCATCTGCTGGGCCGTTGGGTCGCCCAGGCCCGCTCCTGGGGCGCGGACGCGGCCGAGCGCGACCAGCTGGCGTACGACAACCTGTCGCTGCTGACCGTGTGGGGGACGCGCGAGGGCGCGGACGCGGGACTGCGGGACTACGCCAACCGGGAGTGGGCGGGGCTGGTCGGCGGTCTGTACCGGCTGCGCTGGTCGACGTACTTCGAGGAGCTGAGGGCGGCGCTGGCCGCCGGCCGGGCTCCGGTGAAGATCGACTGGTTCGCCCTGGAGGACCGCTGGGCGCGGAACCCGGGGACGCTCGCGACCGAGCCGACCGGGGACACGTACACGGTGGCGACGCGGGTCCGGGACCGGCTCGCGGCACTCTCCTGACGGGCCCCGCCGACCTGGGCCGTCTCCGGGGCGCGCACGGGTGCGCACCCCGGAGACGGCTGCCGTGGACCTCGCCGAGGTCCACGGCTCTGGCCGAGGGCCGTCCCCCTCGACCAGAGTTCAGCGGGTCAGGCCTCGGCGGCGATCCGCGCCAGCCGCCGCGCCTCCTCCCTCGTCGAGCGGGCGATCTCGTCCTCGTCGACATGGAGCAGGCGCCCGTTCTCCACGATCTGCCGGCCGTTGACGAACGACGCCGTCACCGGGGCCGCCGCACCGAGCACGAGCGCGGCCACCGGGTCGGCGATCGACGCGTGCGCGAGGGTGTCGAGCTTCCACAGGACGAGGTCGGCGAGCTTCCCGGGCTCCAGGGAGCCGATCTCCCGCGCCCGGCCCAGGACCTGGGCGCCGCCGAACGTGCCGAGCCGGAGCGCCTGGCGGGCGGTGAGGGCGGCTTCGCGGTGGGCGCCGAGGCGGTTGACGAGGAGCGCGTTGCGGAGCTCGGTGTGCAGTTCGCCGGACTCGTTGGACGCGGTGCCGTCGACACCGAGGCCGACGGGGACGCCGGCCGCCAGCATGTCCGGGACACGGGCGATGCCTGCCGCCAGCCGGGCGTTGGAGGAGGGGCAGTGGGCGACCCCCGTCCTCGTACGGGCGAACGCGTCGATGTCGGAGTCGTTCATGTGGACGCAGTGGGCCATCCACACGTCCTCGCCGAGCCAGCCCGTGGACTCGAAGTAGTCGGTCGGGCCCATGCCGAACAGCTCGTGGCAGAACTTCTCCTCCTCCACCGTCTCCGAGCCGTGGGTGTGCAGCCGCACCCCGAGGCGGCGGGCCAACTCGGCTCCCTCGCGCAGCAGTTCGGTGGAGACCGAGAACGGCGAGCAGGGTGCGACGGCGACCTGGGTCATCGCGCCGAAGGAGGCGTCGTGGTGGAGTCGCACGGTCTCCTCGGTGGCGGCGAGCGCGCCCTCCAGTGTCTCGACCGCGAAGTCGGGCGGGAGGCCGCCGTCCTTCTCGCTGCGGTCCATGGAGCCACGGGCGAGCGTGAAGCGGACGCCCGTCTCGCGTGCCGCCCGGATGATCGAGCCCGACAAGTCGCCGGAGCCCTTCGGGAAGACGTAGTGGTGGTCCATGGCCGTGGTCACGCCGCCGCGGGCCATCATGCCGAGCGAGCCCTGGGCCGCCGCGTACGTCATGCGCTCGTCGATGCGCGCCCAGGTCGGGTAGAGCGCGACGAGCCAGTCGAAGAGGTTGTGGTCGGTGGCCAGGCCCCGGGTGATCCACTGGTAGAAGTGGTGGTGGGTGTTGACCAGACCGGGTGTGACCAGGTGGCCGGTGGCGTCGATACGGCGTACGACGTCCGTCAGGCCCTCGGGGGCGCGGCCCTCGCCGACCGATTCGATGACGTTGTCCGCCACGACCACATGGCCGGACGCGTACTCGGTGTCCCGCGCGTCCACCGTCGCGATCGCCGCGTTCTCGATGACGAGGCGCTGGGTTGCTGCCATGGTTCGTTCGTCCTTCGGAAGTCGCTCGGGATCTCTCAGAGGTTGGTGAGGTCCGCCGGGATCCTCGCCTCGCATCCGTCCCGCAGGACGGTGGCCTCGATCAGGCCGTAGGGCCGGTCGGCGGCGAAGTACACAGCTCCGTCGGCGGTGTCGTTCTTCAGTCCGAACGGGGCCAGATCCACCAGGAAGTGGTGCTTGTTCGGGAGGGAGAAGCGGACCTCGTCGATCTCGTCGCGGTGGTCGATGATCCGCGCGCCCATCTGGTACAGGGTCTGCTGGAGCGAGAGCGAGTACGTCTCGGCGAAGGCCTGGAGCAGGTGCTTCTTCACCTGCGCGTAGGACGCCTCCCAGTCGGGGGCCGGCTGCTCGTCGTCGGTCCAGTTGAAGCGCCAGCGGCCGGAGACCTCGGTGGCGAGGATGCGGTCGTGCGCCTCGGGCAGGGTCGTGTACTTGTCCTTGACGTAGCCCCAGAACTCGGAGTCGGTCGAGTTCATGACCGTGAGGTCCTTGAGACCGGAGACGACCTCCCAGGACGAGCCGTCGTAGGTGATCTGCGCCAGCCGGGTCTCCTGGCCCTGGCGGACGAAGGAGTGCGCGCCCTCGCCGCCGTGCTCGATGCGTTCCCAGGCGTACTGCTCGATGCGGATACGGGCCCGGTGGATGGCCGGTTGGGAGGTCACGAAGTGCCGGGCGAGGTGGATGCCGAACTGCTCGGCGGAGTCGATGCCGTGCTCCTTGGCGAAGGCGTACACCGTGTTCTTGGTGGTGTCCGTCGGCAGGACGTTCGCGTTCGAGCCCGAGAGGTGGACCTCGTCCATGTCGCCGCTCAGCGACACCGAGACATTGAGGTCCTTGATGTGGTGGGTGGCGCCGTCCCGCGTGATGCGTACGACGCGGTTCTCGGCCTTGCCGTACTGGTTCGGTCCAAGGATGGGCATAGCTAGCTCCCTCGATAAACGGAGTAGCCGAACGGGTTGAGCAGCAGCGGTACGTGGTAGTGCTCGCCGGGCGTCACCGTGAAGGTGATCACGACCTCGGGGAAGAACACGGCACCGCTGTCCCGGTTCGCGGGGGCGTCCTGCTGCGCATCGGCTTGCTTCCGCACGGGCTGTGCGGCGGTCTGTGCGAGGTACGGCTCGACCTCGAAGTCGAGGCGTACGTGGGTGGTGCCCTCCGGCAGGTCCGGGAGGTCCTTGCAGCGGCCGTCGGCGTCGGTCGCCGAGCCGCCGAGCGCCTGCCACTCGGCCTCCCGGCCGCCGCGGGCGGCGACGCGGACGGCGACGCCCGCGGCGGGGCGGCCGACGGAGGTGTCCAGGATGTGCGTGGACACCGAGGCGGTCGTGCTGGTGCTCATGAGCGGGTTTCCTCTTCGACGTCGACGAGCCGGGCCAGGCGGATGCGGTTGATCTTGCCCAGTTCGGTGCGGACGATCTCGCGTTCCCGCTCCGGCGCGTTGCCGATCCGGTCCCGGACCGCGTCGCGCATCTGCTCGCCGGTCCGGCCGGTGGCGCAGATCAGGAACACATGACCGAACTTCGCCTGGTAGGCCAGGTTCAGTTCGAGCATCTCGGTCTTGAGCGCGTCGGAGGCGCCGGCCATGCCGCGCTGCTCACGGGCCGAGGTGGGGTCACCCTGCTTGGGGCGGCCGATCGGGGGGTGCCCGGCCATCGCCTCCGCCAGATCCTTCTCGCTCAGCTCGGCCATGGCGGCGTCACTGGCGGCGAAGAGGTCCTCGACGGCGGCGTAGGGGCGGCCGGCGAGCAGTCTGCGCCCCCATTCCGCCGAGGCGCACGCCTCGTGGAGCGCGGCGGTGGCCGCGTGCTCCTCCAGGGCGTTGAAACGGGCGAGGCCCGGTGTCGAAGAACGCGAAGTCACGGGAGCCTCCGTCGCCGTGGTGCTGGACTGGCTACGGCAAGCTAACGCCCCGCGACGACATCGCGTCAACAGTTTGTTGAAAAATCGCGGTTACGGCGAGGAGCGCCGCGACCACGCCCACCCGGCGGGACGGAGCCGCCCCTCAGGCCTCTTTGTCGCGGTTGAGGTAGTTGTAGACGGTGAAGCGGCTGACGCCGAGGGCGGTGGCGACGGTCTCCACCCCGTGACGCACGGAGAAGGCGCCGCGCGCCTCCAGGGTCCGTACGACCTCCTGCTTGGCCCGGCGGTCCAGGTCGGCGAGCGGCCTGCCCTTCTGGCGCTCCATCGCGGCCAGGATGTGGTCCAGCGACTCGGCGAGCTGCGGCAGCCGCACGGCGACGACGTCGGCACCCTCCCAGGACAGGACGACATCGTCGGGCCCGGCCTCGCCGGGCGGCAGCATGAGACCCCCCATGGCGTCGACCAGCGGCTTGACGGCCGCGACGAAGCGCTCGTCGCCGTCGCCGGGGTCGGTGCCGGTCACTCGCCGCCCTCCCCGATCACATTGACCTGGAGCGAGATCCGAGTGGCGCCGGACTCCAGGGTCCGGCGCAGCAGGGCGTCCACGGCCGTGAGCACGGCGTCGGCTCCCCCTTCCGCCGTGTTGCCGAACGGGCCGACGTCGACCGCGTCCAGCTCGGCCGCCTCGACGACCTCCCGCGCCACGAGCGCGTGCGCCGGGGCCTCGTCGAGATCGAAGGGCTCGGTCGTGAACTCCACTCTCAATCGCACTGTGCCCCCAAGGCATCGCTGACCTGCGCGTTCCCTCAGTCCTCTGGCTGAGAGGGCACATCCGGGGCACATTCCCCCGACACGACACCGAACGCCCCCCACCGCCACCCCGGTCCGGTCCTGCGGCTCAGGGAAAAGATGGCTGTAGACGTTCAGGGTCATCGCAGCGTTGGTGTGCCCCAACCGCTCCGACACGACCTTAACGGACTCCCCCGCGGCTATCGGCAGAGATGCGTAGGCATGCTGTAGGGCGTGGGGCCGGTGGGTTGCGTCCAGGGAAGTGGTGTACGGGTTCCACCTGATCCGGGGGTTTGCTCCGGCATGTGGTTCCGGCGCTCACCCGGCGGGGGCACTTCGCGGCCGCGGCGGCGCAGTGCCGCTTGAGCGGTGTCCCGAGGTCGCCGGCGGCTTCCGGGGACAGGGAAGTACCGGCGGCGAGCGCCTCGCGCAGCGTCAGGAAGTCAGCCGGGCTGTTGATGCGGGACCACTTCGAGGTCCGGTCGGTGACTCCGTACCTCCGAGGTGCTCGGCGGCATCCACCCGGCGAACCACTCCACCGCACTACTGCCGGAACGGACCCCGGACCTCACCCTCGACGGGGTCGGCGGGCTGCTCGGCAGCTTCTGAACGCGCCAGCGGCGCCACTGACGCCCTCGACGGCTCCGGACGGCACCGACCCTTCGCCGCGTTCGTCTCCGCGGAAGATGCCTCGGGAGCCGGCACTTCCGGTCGGCCCTTGGCCTGCTTCTTACTTACCTGTAAGTTAGAAGCATGGTTACGACCGTGGCCGAAGTGGCCGCATCAGACATCAAGGCCCTTGAGGCGTTCTGCGATCGGTGGGAGAGGGCTTGGAACGAGCACGACGGCGATGCCGCGGCCGCGTTGTGCGCCGCAGACCTGGTGTACGACGAGCCGGCGCTCGGCGAGACGGCGCACGGCCCTGACAGCATCCGCGACTTCGTGGCGCAGATGGCACACGCCTTTCCCGACTACTCGTTCACCCGCGTGGGGTTGTACGGGGAGGCGACACGGCGGGCCGTGCTGGTGGCGTGGCGCTTCTCGGGGACCTTGGCCGGCACGGACCAGCGCGTCGAGTTCCACGGTGACGACCGTCTGGAGCTGGGAGATGACGGACTGATTCACGCCTACCGGTGCCTGTACGACCACCGCTTCGTGCTGAGCCAGCTCAAGCGCGCGGAAGCCAGGCAGTGACCGAGCCGGGTCGCACGCGTAAGCCTGCGGCGGTGCGGCGGGCCGAAATCATGGAAGCGGCCGACGCGGAGTTCGCCCTGAAGGGACTGTCCGGGGCGGGCATCGAGGCGATCGCCGCCCGTGTCGGGATCTCGCACCCTCGCATCGTGCAGATGTTCGGCTCCAAGCGTGATTTGTTCCTTCAGGTCACGCACGCGGCCTACGACAGGATCGAGGCCACGTTCGAGAGCGCCGAACCGACCCTGAGCGCGCTCGGCGATGCCTACCGCCACCTCCTGCAGAGCCGACCGAGCGTCGGCCTCGTCCTGTTGCAGGCGTACGCCGCGGCAGGCGACCCGGTGGTCCAGGAGTCGGTACGGGTGCGGCAGCTCGACCTCCAGCAGACGATCACCCGTCTGACGGGCGCCGACCCGATGCAGGTGCGTTCCTTCCTGGCCACCGGTCTCGTCCTGACGGTCTCCACGGTGCTGGACCTGCCGGAACGACGCGCCGATATGCAGTGGTGCGCCTGGATCATCGGCCTCACGGACGCACCCGCCGACGAGCGATGAGGTGCCGGCGGCGACAGAACCGATGAGCCGGCCCCGGAGGTGGGCACCCGCAGCACGAGGGCACCGTGCGATCGACGGGCCGTCACCCTGGGTCGCCGCAGCCGTCGCCGATCTCCACCCGTCGACTCGTCCCGCCGGTCGCTCTTTCGCCGCCGCTCGGCAGCGGACTGTTCGTGGGCCCAACGCCCCGACGGGGCGCCCATCTTCACGAAAAGGACGCACGTGACAGAACACCTTGAGATCCGGACGGCTTCAGGCACCTTCGACGCGATCGCAGCCGGACCCGCCGACGGGCGCCCCGTCCTGTTCCTTCATGGCGTCGGTGTTCCTGCGCCGCGGAACGATGAAGCATCCGCTCGGTGCGGAGATCGACCGAGCGCCGTCGCTGGACCCGCGCCTGCCGACGGCCGAGGCCGTGGCCGGCTTCGCCGACGCGGTGGCCCTGTTCACCGGCGCCGTGGGAGAACACGCCCCCCACCCCGCCTACGGACGCTGCACGCACGACGAGTTCGCGCGGCTGCGTGCCATACATCTCGCCGAACACCTCCCGGGACCGGGCACTGCCTGACCCTGGGCCCGGCGGTGCTCGTTCATCGTGACGCGGGACGTGCGCGACGCCGTTCCGGGGCCGGACGAATTGCACCTCCGCACGAAGCCGAGTGTTCCCGTCGAACGGGCCACGGCTCGCACTGCCGTCATCTCGGCAGTCGCACGCTGCTGACGGCGTTGGCCACCCAGGCGTGGCACACGGTGGCGGACTTGGCGGCGCGTCGAAGCTCCGGTCGGGGAGAACGACCTGACAGGTCACCCTGCCCACCGGAGCTTCGTCGCCTACGGCGGGACCGGGTTCTCAGCCGAGGGTCCAGCTGACGGTGTCGGTGTAGGTGGTGCCGTTGATGGTCGCGGTGACCGTCACGGTGTTCTGGCCGGGCCTCAGGGTGATGTTGGGCCACTTGAAGATGTGGTCGTTGCTGGTCAGGGTTCCCAGGGAGGTTCCGTTGAGGGTGGCGGTGACCTGGCTCGCGTTGGAGTAGACCTTGAGTTCGGTGGCGGCGTCGGTGCGCTGGGTCCAGCGGCGGCTGGTGATGTAAAGGGTGGGAGTGTCGGCCCAGTTTGCCTTGTACCAGTGGAAGGCGTCCTTGCGGGTCTGCCGGTCGCGGGTGACCAGGCCCTTGTCGTTGATGCCGGGCTGGCCTCCTTCGTTGCGGCCGTCGGAGGGGAAGTCGAACATGGCCCAGACGAACGTGCCCCAGATGTACGGGCGGCTCGCGAGTTGCTTCCAGGCCGCTTCGTGGAACAGCGACTGGTACTCCTCGGGGTGCCAGGATCCGCCCGGAGCCGGCTTGGGCGGGTTGAGGGCGTGCTGGGTGGTGCTGGCGCCGACGCCGTACTCGGACATGGCGATCCTGCGGGAGGGGGCGTTCGCGTGCAGGTTGTCGGCCCACGCTCCGAGGTCGTTGTCCTTGGAGCCGTAGTACCAGCCGTAGTACTTGTTGAAGCCGGTTGTCTGTGTGTGCAGCCCCGCCTGGGCGTTGTCGGGGTCCTCGCCGCGTACGGCGTAGGTGGAGAGCCGGTCGGGGTCCTCGGCTTCGACGATGTCGGCCAGGGACGCGAGCAGCCTGTTGGTGGCGGTGCCGTTGTAGTCGAGTTGTTCGTTGCCGATGCCCCAGAAGGCGATCGAGGGGTGGTTGTAGTTCTGCCGGATCAGTTCCCGCAGTTGGTTCTGGGTGCTGGTGGTGAAGGCGGTCGAGTCGGTGACGATGTCGACCAGGGGGATCTCGGCCCACACGACCATGCCGCGTTCGTCGGCGAGGTTGTAGTCCTTCTGGTCGTGCTGGTAGTGCGCCATGCGGACGGCGTTGGCGCCGATCTCGCCGATGAGGTCGAAGTCCTGGGTGTGGTCGGCGTCGGAGATGGCCCAGCCCTTCACCGCGCGGTCCTGGTGCAGGTTGACGCCGTGCAGGTGGAGGTGGCTGCCGTTGAGGCGGAACCCGGTGTCGGCGTCGACGGCGAGGGAGCGCAGGCCCAGGCGTTCGGTCACCACGTCCGTGATCCTGTCCCCGCCCCCGGTGACGTCATGGATCTCGACACTGGCGTTGTGAAGGTAGGGATCCGCCACACCGTTCCACAGGTGCGGGTTGTCGATGCGGAGGGTCTGCTGGAACTCCCTGCCGGTGGCCGCGGGGACGGTCTGCGCGGTGCTGCTCGTCTCCGCGACGACGGTCCCGCTCTTGTCGGCGATGACGGTGCGCACGACCACCGACCTGGTGGTGTTGCCGTCGTTCCACATCTTCGTCGTCACGGTCACCGTGGCCGACGCCGCCGTCACATCGCTCTGCCGCAGATAGACACCGGGACCCGCGTAGTCCGTCATCCGGACGTGGAGGTCCTCGACGGCCCACAGGCTCACGTTGCGGTAGATGCCGCCCTGGAAGGTGTAGTCCGCTCCCACCGGGGCGATGTTCGTGTCGCGGGCGTTGGTCACCTTGACCGCGATCACGTTGTCCCCGCCCGGTACGAGCACGCCGGTGGCGTCGAACCTGAAGCGGGAGTACCCGCCCTTGTGCTGTCCGAGGTATGTGCCGTTGACCCAGACGTCGGCGACCTGGTTGACCCCGGCGAACTGCAGGTACAGCCTCTTGCCGGCCAGGGTGGACGGCACGGTGTAGTGGCGGCGGTACCAGCCCACCCCGCGGTAGTAGTTGTTGCCGCCGTCGGCACCGTCGACGGCGTTCCAGGTGTGGGGCGTGGTGACGGACGTCCAGCTTGAGTCATCGAACCCGGGTGCTTGCGCGCCTGTCGCGTCCGATCTGATGAACCGCCAACCGGTGTTGAGCTGGATCCACACACGCGGATCCGGCGCCGTGTACGTCACGGCGGCGGACGCGGAACCGGCCAGCGGGATCCCGGCCAGCGAGGCCAGCGCCCCCGCAGCCGCCCCGCCGAGCACCTGTCGGCGGCTGGGCAGACCTGTCATGTTCAGTACTCACTTCCGTTGAGGTGAAGCAGGACGTTCTGTTGGCACGACGTGCGGTGTGGGGACATGCCCGGGGCCACGCGGACCGGGCGAGGCCGGATCTCACTGATGTCCGGCCTCGCCCGGCCGGCCGCACGCTGATCGCTACGCGGTCACCGGCTCCCGCAGCTCCGCCCTCGGCTCGCGGACGACCGCGACGCCTCCCTCGGGGACGGTGACCGATCCGGTGACCGGTTTGCCGGTGAGGAGTTCGACGCCCTCGGCGGGGACCTCGGCGCCGTGTCCGGCGTGGTCGATCAGGAAGAGGTAGTCCGCGTCGGCGCCTCGTCGCCTCACCACCTCGACACCGGTCGGGACCTCACACTCCGGGCGCACGCCCGCGTCCTGGCGGATGCGCTCCAGTACGGCGGCCAGGGTGGCGGAATCGGGGTGGGTGGCCACGTACCAGGCGGTGCCCCTGCCGTGCGCGTGGCGGGTGACGGCCGGCACGCCGACGAGCGGACCGTCCGCGTATGTGGCGACGGCCTCCGCTCCGGCGAGCCGGAGGCGTTCGGTCCACAGGTCGGCGGTCGCGTCCTGCGGGATCCGGCCGGCCAGGCCGACCGTCTGTCCGGGCAGCAGCGGAAACAGCTCGTCACCGTGCACGCCGAGGATCTCCCGGAAGGCGCCGGGGTAACCGCCCAGCCGGACATGGCAGTTCTCGTCCACCGCGCCGCTGTGGAAGCCCACGGCCAGGGTGCCGCCGTGCTCGACGAACGCCGCCAGGTTGGCCGCTCCCTCGTCGTCGACCAGATACAGGCTGGGCGCGAGGACGAGCTGGTAGCGGTCGAGGTCCGGGCTGTCGGGACGCACGAAATCGACCGCCACCCCGGCCTTCCACAGGGGTGTGTACCAGTCCCTCACCAGGTCCTGGAAGCGCAGTTCGCCGCTGGGCTGGCACGGCAGTTCCATGGCCCAGCGGGCGTCCCAGTCCCAGATGATGGCGACCTGTGCGGGGCTTGTGCTGCCGCGGACTTCGGCCAACGCCGCGAGGTCCGCGCCGAGTCGGACGACGTCCTGCCAGATCTGGCTGCCGGTGCCCGCGTGGGGGAGCATCGCGGAGTGCCACTGCTCG
Source organism: Streptomyces caniscabiei (assembly GCF_014930365.1). Taxonomy (GTDB): domain Bacteria; phylum Actinomycetota; class Actinomycetes; order Streptomycetales; family Streptomycetaceae; genus Streptomyces; species Streptomyces caniscabiei. The sequence goes on from NZ_JABXWI010000036.1 coordinate 44,721, forward strand.
GCACCCGCCTTCGCGGCGCGCCACTGGAAGTAGGCGATGCCGTCGGCGCCGTGGGCGACGTGGGCGAGCGCGTTGCGGCGCATCTCGCCGGGCCCCTTGGCCCGGTTGACGGGCTGCCAGTTGATGGCTCCGGTGGAGTGTTCCATCAGCAGCCAGGGCCGCCCGCCGGCCAGTGAGCGGACCAGGTCGCCGCAGAGCGCGATGTCGACCTCCGACTCCGGGTCGGTGGAGAGGAGGTAGTGGTCGTTGGAGACGATGTCCAGCTCGGGGCCCCAGCGCCAGTAGTCCAGTTTGTCGAAGTTGTGCATCACCATGAAGTTGGTGGTGGCGGGGGTGTCCGGGGCGGCGGTGCGGAGCACGTCGCGTTCTGCGGTGAACAGTGACAGCAGTTCGTCGGAGCAGAAGCGGCGCCAGTCGAGCTGGTGGGTGGGGTTGGGGTCGGCGCCTGTGGCGCGGGGCGGGATGACCTCCTCCCAGTCGTAGTACCACTGGCTCCAGAAGGTGGTGCCCCAGGCGTGGTTGAGCGCGTTCAGGTCGTTGCCGTACTTCGCCTTCAGCCAGGTGCGGAAGGCCGCGGCGCTGGTGTCGCAGTAGCAGGCGGCGTTGTGGCAGCCGTACTCGTTGTGGACGTGCCACGTGGCGACGGCAGGGTGGTCGGCGTACCGCTCGGCCAGGGCGCCCGCGATGCGCAGCGCCGCGGTGCGGTAGGCGGGGCTGGAGGGGCAGAAGGTCTGGCGGCTGCCGTACGAGAGCGTGCGGCCGTCCTTGTCCACCGGCAGAGCCTCGGGATGGGCCCGGAAGAACCAGGCGGGCGGGCAGGCCGTCGGGGTGGCGAGGTCGGCGGCGATGCCGTTCTCGTGGAGCAGATCGAGGATCTTGTCCATGCGGGAGAAGTCGTGGACACCCTCGGACGGCTCCAGCAGCGCCCAGGAGAAGATCCCGACGCTGACCATGTTCACCCCGGCCTCGCGCATCAGGGCCATGTCCTCGGCCCACACCTCCTCGGGCCACTGTTCGGGGTTGTAGTCGCCGCCGTAGGCGATGCCGGGCAGGCGGAGACTGCGTTCGGTGGTCACTGGTGAGACTCCGGGATGTGGGGAACGACGGGGAGGCATGCGGTCAGCCCTTGTTGGCGCCGAGGGTCAGGCCGCTGACGAACTGCCGCTGGAGTGCGAAGTACACGATCAGCGTGGGGATGGCGGTGAGCAGGGCGCC
>NZ_JABXWI010000037.1 GCF_014930365.1 Streptomyces caniscabiei
ACAGCCCGTGTCTGAGGGTGCCCCGAAAGTGACTGCGAGAAGGACACCCCCATGCTCCTGACGGAACTCCTCCATCCCGGCATCCTGGAAGCCCTGGCCGGATCCGGTCACGGAGCGCGCGTCCTGCTCGCCGACGGCCACTACCCGGCCGGCACGGCCGTCGGCGAGCGCGCCAGGACGGTGCACCTCAACCTGGCACCGGGCCTGTTGGACGTCACCACGGTGCTGGACGTACTGCTGCGTGCCCTGCCCGTGGAATCGGCCGACGTCATGGTGCCCCCGGCAGGCGAACCGGAGCCGCCGGCCATCACCGAGTACCGCTCCCTGCTGGCTCCGGTCCCCGTCACGACGCTCGGCCGCTTCGAGTTCTACGAGGCCGCCCGCTCACCCGACCTGGCGCTGGCCGTGGTCACCGCCGACATCCGTACCTACGCCAACCTGCTGCTCACCATCGGCGTCCGCCCCGAAGCAACCCTGGGATCACGATGACCACTTCACTCTCAGTCCGCTACACCGCCGCGCGAACCCTGGATCTGGGGCCCGCAGTGAGCGCGCCGCCGGGTCCCGGCGAGGTGGAACTGGCCCCGGCCTACGTCGGTATCTGCGGCACCGATCTGCATATCTTCCACGGTGACATGGACTCCCGGGTCAGCACTCCCGCCGTCCTCGGGCACGAGATGTCCGGGCGGATCGTCCGGGTGGGGCCGGAGGTCGAGGGCTGGGGCGTGGGCGACGCCGTGACCGTCGTGCCGCTGCGCTGGGACGGCACCTGCGCCGCCTGCCGGGCCGGTCACCAGCACATCTGCCAGCACCTGGACTTCATCGGCATCGACTCCCCCGGTGCGATGCAGCAGCGCTGGGTGGTGCCCGCCTCCACGCTCGTACGGCTGCCCCGCTCGGTCTCCCTGCAGCGGGCGGCCCTCGTCGAGCCGACGGCTGTGGCCGTGCACGACGTGGGCCGGGCCGGTGTCCGGGACGGCGAGCGGGTCGTCGTGGTCGGCGGTGGACCGGTGGGCCTGCTGATCGCCCTGGTGGCGCGGTCCGCCGGAGCCGACGTCCGCGTCGTGGAGCTGAGCGGCCACCGGCGGATCCTCGCCGAGGAGCTGGGCCTCACGACCTGGGATCCCGCCGCACAGGACGTCCCCGAGCTGGTGCGGCAGTGGACGGACGACGCGGGCGCGGACGTCGCCTTCGAGGTGTCCGGCGCGGCAGGCGGCGTCGACACGGCGGTGGAGGTGCTGGGCGTGCGCGGCCGCCTGTGTCTCGTCGCCATCCACCCCCGGCCACGCGAGATCAATCTGCACCGCTTCTTCTGGCGCGAACTCACCCTCGTCGGGGCCCGGTTGTACGACCGCGCGGACTTCGAGCAGGCGGTACGGCTGATCGCGGACGGCACCGTTCCCGCCGACCGGCTGATCAGCAAGGTCGTCCGACTCGCCGAGGCACCCTCGGCGTTCGAGGCCCTGGAAGCCGGTGGCGACGTGATGAAGATCCTCGTGGACTGCGGGAACGACACGACGGGAGCCCTCGTATGACCGCCGCGCACCCCTTCGACCTGACCGGGCGGCTCGCCGTCGTCACCGGCGCCCGCCGGGGCATCGGCCGGGCCATGGCCCGTGCGCTCGCCGAGGCCGGGGCCGACGTCATCGGCGTCAGCGCCGGTCTGGAGGAGTCCGGCAGCGACGTCGAGAAGGACGTGCACGCCGCCGGCCGCTCCTTCGAGGCGATCCGGACGGACTTCGCCGACCCCGACGCCGTACGGGCGCTGGGCGCCGACCTCGCCGGACGTACACGTCCGGTGGACATCCTGGTCAACAACGCGGGCACCATCCGCCGCGCGCCGGCCGCCGAACACAGCGACGCGGACTGGGAGTTGGTGCTCCAGGTCAACCTCAACGCGCAGTTCGCCCTCACCCGGGCCGTGGGCGCGGCGATGGTGGCCCGCGGCCGGGGGAAGATCATCTTCACGGCCTCGCTGCTCAGCTTCCAGGGCGGCATCACCGTCCCCGGTTACACCGCCGCCAAGCACGGCATCGCCGGTCTGACCAAGGCCCTGGCCAACGAGTGGGCCCCGCACGGTGTCAACGTGAACGCCATCGCCCCTGGTTACATCGCCACCGACAACACCCAGGCCCTGCGGGACGATCCGGACCGCAGCGAGGCGATTCTCGCCCGTATCCCGGCCGGGCGTTGGGGCACCGCCGACGACCTCGCGGGTGCCACCCTGTTCCTGGCCTCCGACGCAGCCGCCTATCTCCACGGCACCGTCCTGCCGGTCGACGGCGGATGGCTGGGCCGATGACCACCGGCATGGTGAACCTTCTGGACGGCGCCCGGGTCATGCCGGTGCTGACCGTGCCGGTGGTGTCGACGGCCGCCCCGCTGGCCGAGGCGCTCGCCGCCGGCGGGGCGGCCTGCGTCGAGGTCACCTTCCGCACACCGGACGCCGAGCAGGCGCTCAGGGCGATGGCCGCGCAGGGAGGGCTGACCGTCGGCGCCGGCACGGTACTCACCGCCGAGCAGGCGGAGCGGGCGGTGGCGGCCGGGGCCCGGTTCGTGGTCTCCCCCGGCTTCGACTCCGCTGTCGTCGACCGCTGCCGCCGGTTGGGGGTACCGGTCGTACCCGGCATCGCCACCGCGACCGAACTCATGCGCGCCCTCGGGGCCGGCCTGGACACGGTCAAGCTGTTTCCCGCCGAGGCCCTGGGCGGAACCGCGATGATCCGGGCACTCGCCGCGCCGTTTCCGCGGGCACGGTTCCTACCGACCGGCGGCATCGGGCCCGCCCAGGTGGCCGGGTATCTGGGCCACCCTGCGGTCGTCGCCGTCGGCGGCAGCTGGATGGCGACGACCGAGCATCTCGGGCGTGGGCAGTACGAGGAGATCAGGCGGCTGACCGCCGAGGCGGTGGGAGCTGCCGAGGCCGTCGGGGCTTCCGACGCCGGCGGGGCTTCCGACGCTGTCCGGCCTGGGGACGCCACCGGGGTTGTCAACGCCGTCGCGGCTGCCGGAGCCGAGGCGTGAGGGGCGCAGACGTCAGGCACGCAGCCGTGCGAGCCGGGGACGTGCGGGCCGGGCAAGTGACCGGAGACAGGAGCAGGACATGAGCGGGCCCGGCCGAGCACCTGATGTGATCGCCCTGGGCGAGGTGATGCTGCGCTTCGACCCGGGCGAGAGCAGGATCCGGACGGCGCGCACCTTCCAGGTCTGGGAAGGCGGGGGCGAGTACAACGTCGCGCGCGGTCTGCGGCGCTGCTTCGGTCTGCGTACGGCCGTCGTCACGGCGCTCGCCGACAACGCGGTGGGCCGGCTCGTGGAGGACCTGATCCTCCAGGGCGGCGTCGACACCTCGCTGATCCGCTGGGTGCCCGGCGACGGCGTCGGCCGCGTCGCCCGCAACGGGCTGAACTTCGTGGAGCGGGGCTTCGGCATCCGTGGAGCGTTGGGTGTCAGTGACCGCGCGAACACCGCCGTCTCGCAGCTGCGCAAGGGCGACGTCGACTGGGACGCGGTCTTCTCGACGGGCCCGCGCTGGTTCCATACGGGAGGTGTCTTCGCCGGCCTGTCCGACACCACCGCGGATGTCGTGGAGGAGGCGATGGCATCGGCCCGGCGCCACGGGGTGACCGTCTCCTACGACCCCAACTACCGCGCCAGCCTCTGGGCCGACCGTGGAGGTCCGGGGCGCGCTCGTGAGGTCGACCTGCGGCTCGCCCCGCTGGCGGACGTCGTGGTGGGTGCCCTGGGCCTGGCGGGACCGCACCCCGGCGCGGTACGCATCGGCGCCGACGCGCTGCCGGACGCGTTCGCCGAGGTCGCCGCCCGAGTCCCCGGCGCGAAGGCGCTGGCGACCACCTTGCGCGAGGTGCCGTCGGCGGGCGTCAACGACTGGTCCTCGGCGGGCTGGTCGCCCGAGACCGGGTTCGTCACCGGCCCGCGCATGCCCGGGCTCCACGTCATGGACCGGATCGGATCGGGCGACGGCTTCGCGGCGGGGTTCATCCACGGCCTGCTGGCCGACGCCGGTCTGGAGCGAGCCCTCGCCTACGGCACGGCGCACGGGGCGCTCACCATGACCACGCCCGGGGACGTCTCCATGGCCTCGCTCGCCGAGGTCGAGGCACTCATGGCGGGCGGCTCCGCCCGGGTCACACGCTGACCGACCGCCCCGACCGCCCAACGACCCGACAGCCCCGTACGACCGACCCGCAGACCCAACCGACCGCACCCAAACTGAGGAGCAGGCCTTGCGCCACCGGAACATCACCAACACGTCCGTGGAGCTCACCGAACTCGGCTTCGGAGCCTCGGTCATCGGAAACCTCTACCGCGTCACGCCGGTCCACGACGCGACGGCCGCGATCGGCGCGGCGTGGGACGCGGGGGTCCGGTACTTCGACACCGCCCCGCACTACGGGCTGGGGCTGTCCGAGCGGCGGCTCGGTGCCGCCCTGAAGGACCGTCCGCGCGCCGCGTATGCCGTGTCCTCCAAGGTCGGCCGGCTCCTCGTGCCCAACGAACGGCCGCGAGGCACCGACAGCGAGGGCTTCGTCGTACGGGACGACCTGCGCAGGCAGTGGGACTTCAGCCGAGACGGCGTCCTCCGCTCCGTCGAGGAGACCCTGACCCGCATGGGACTGGACCGTCTCGACATCGTGTATCTGCACGACCCCGACGACCACTGGCGGCAGGCCGCCGAGGAGGCCATGCCCGCCCTCGCAGAGCTGCGTGACCAGGGGATCGTCGGTGCCATCGGGGCGGGCATGAACCAGTCGGCCATGCCCGCCCGCTTCCTCCGCGAGACCGCGGCCGACGTGGTGATGGTGGCCGGCCGGTACACCCTCCTCGACCAGTCGGCGCTGGACGACGTGCTGCCGGCCGCGCTGGAACTCGGCAAGAGCGTCGTGGCGGCCGGGGTGTTCAACTCGGGGCTCCTCTCCCGCGAGCGGCCCGCGCGGGACGCGAAGTACGACTACCAGGACGCGCCGACGGAGCTCGTCGCCCGCGCCCATGCGATCGCCGAGACCTGCGAACGGCACGGCACGACTCTCCCCGCGGCCGCCATGGCCTTCCCGTTCAGCCATCCCAGTGTCATCAACGTGACCGTCGGCATGCGCGATGCCGGGCAGGTCGCGCGGAACGTGGAGCTTCATGGCCGAAGCGTCCCGGACGCCCTCTGGGACGAGCTTCGCGATCGAGGTCTGATCAGGGCCGACGTGCCCGCCGCCACGGGAGGTGTGTCACGTTGTCTCTGACGGACAGGGCCATCGCACAGCTCAGGGAGCTGATCCGGTCGGGCGCCCTGCCGCCCGGGTCGAAACTGCCCCCGGAGCCGGATCTGGCCGCCCAGTTGGGACTGTCACGCAACCTGGCGCGAGAGGCCGTCAAGGCGCTGGCGGTCGCCCGGGTGCTGGAGGTCAGACGGGGCGACGGCACCTATGTGACCAGCCTGCAGCCGAGCCTGCTGCTGGAGGGCCTGAGCGGGGCGGTGGACCTGCTCCAGAGCGACTCCGGCGCCCTGCTGGATCTGATGGAGGTCAGACGGCTGCTGGAGCCCGTCGCCACCGCACTGGCCGCCACCCGGATCTCCGACGAGGACCTGGCCGAGGTGAAGCGGCACCTGGACGCCATGCGGGAAGCGCAGGACGACGTCGAGCGGCTGAACGCGCACGACGCGGCCTTCCACCGCGCCGTCGTGTCGGCCACCGGGAACGAATCCCTGCTCAGCCTTCTCGAGGGCATCTCGGGCCGTACGTCGCGGGCGCGCATCTGGCGCGGACTGGTGGACGCCCGTGCCGCCGACCGGACCCTCGCGGAGCACCAGGCGATCTTCGACGCCCTCGCCGGCCGCGACGCCGCCCTCAGCAAGGCCGCCGCCCTGCTGCACGTCGGCAACACCGAGCAATGGCTGCGGGAGCACGTCCGGGTCGACGCCTCCATGCCCGACGCGCCGCCGGCTGAGAGCCACGTCGTACGACTGTGAGTCCTGGCTACGGCGTGGGCGGCAGCCGGTAGACGGAGACATGGGAGCGCGACTCGGCGGTGAACTCGGCACCGGACCAGTCCGCATGCCTGCTCTCCAGCTCGAATCCGGCGAGCTGGGCCATCAGATCGAGTTCGGACGGCCAGACGTAGCGGTGAGGGCTGCGGAACAGCCGGGTCTGCCCGCTCTCGTCGAACGAGAAATGGTGCGACACGACCTGCTGACGCAGGACGTCGTAGGTGCCCACATTGACGTAGCCGGGTGCGGACCGCTGGACGACACCTGGTTGCCCCGGCGGGAGCCTGCGCAGATCCGGTACGCCGAGCTCGACCACGAACCGCCCGCCGGCGGTGAGGTGGCGGGCGGCGTTGCGGAAGCAGTCGACCTGCTCGGCCTGGGTGAGCAGGTTGGAGAGTGTGTTGTAGACGAGGTAGACCAGGCTGTACTTCCCGGGGGCGACCGTCGTCGCCATGTCGCCGATGATCACGGGAAGAGTCGCTTCGTCAGCCTTGGCACGCAGTTGCTCCACCATCGGCCGCGACAGCTCGATCCCGGTGACCGGTACGCCTCGCCGGGCGAGAGGAACGGCCACACGACCGGTACCGACAGCGAACTCGACTGCCGCTCCGCCACCCGCCAGTGCGGCAAGGCGCTCCACGGCCGGCCCCACGACGTCGGGCGCGAACATCCCGGTACCGGGCGTGTCATAGCTCTGGGCGACGTCAGCGTCCCAGATCATCTCCTGATCCATTCAGCCAACGCTCCCCACTGACGCGTGCACTGTCCAACGATTTTCCGCGTCCCCTCCCGCACGACGGGCCGCCGACCCCCTCGACTCGCGGTAAGCGTCAGCCCACAGACTCGCGGTAAGCGTCAGCCCACATCAAAGCCACGGAAGGTCCCTGTCCCATCAGCGGCGTCGGCTCCGTTCCAAAGGCGCCGACGGCTTCACCCCGATCGGGCCGCGCCTGCTGGACGCCCGACGGCTCGACCCGGCGGCGCTGCGGCTGCGGACCTGGGTGAACGGCGAGCTGGTGCAGGACGACACCACGGACACGCTGCTGTTCCCGTTCGGGCAGCTGGTCGCCGACCTGTCACGGCTGGTCACCCTGGAGCCCGGCGACGTGATCCTCACCGGGACCCCGGCAGGGGCGTCGGTCGTCTCCCCCGGTGACGTGGTGGAGGTCGAGGTCACCGGCGAGTCCACCGACGGAGAGCTGTCGACCGGGCGGCTGCGCAACCCGATCGCCGCCGGACCGGAGCTGCAACCGTTCGGGGCGATGCCCAGGACCGACCCGGCCGAGCGGGAATCGGCGTACGGGAGCGGGTACGTGCCCGCGCCCCTGCTCCCCGAGGGCCTCGCCACCGGGCTGCGTTCGGTCGCCGTCGCGACGCTCAGCGCGCAGCTCAGGGCCCGCGGGCTGCCACACATGTCCCTCGACGGCGTACACCCGCTCGCCCCCGGCACACACCTGGTGGGAGTCGCCCACACCCTGCGGTATCTGCCGCTGCGCGAGGACCTGTTCAAGCGGTACGGCACCGGTATGAACGCGCAGAAGAGGGCGATCGAGGAACTGCGTCCCGGACATGTCCTGGTGATGGACGCCCGGCGGGACGCGACGGCCGGAACCCTGGGCGACATCCTCGCCCTGCGGGCCGCCAAGCGGGGCGCGGCCGGGGTCGTCACCGACGGCGCGGTGCGCGACAGCGCGGCCGTCGCCGGCCTGGGCCTGCCGGTGTACGCGGCGAGCAGACACCCCTCCGTCCTCGGTCGCCGCCACGTCCCCTGGGACACCGGAGTGCCGATCGCGTGCGGTGGGGCGCTGGTGCAGCCGGGCGACCTGATCGTCGGGGACGACGACGGCGTGATCGTCGTACCGCCGGACCTCGCCGAGGAGTTGATCGCCGACTGCCGGGAGCAGGAGCGGCAGGAGCGGTTCATCACCGAGCGGGTCACCGCCGGAGAGAGCATCGACGGCCTGTACCCGCTGGGTCCGGCCTGGCAGGACGCCTACGAGACCTGGTGCAAGGGAGAGACACAGTGAAGTTCCGCAGTGACCCATCGGTCGTCCGGGGGTCCATCGCCCCCGTCGTCACACCGTTCACGGCGGACGGCGCCGTCGACCACGACAGCCTGCGCGGCCTGATCAGCTTCCAGCTGGAGTCCGGCTCGCACGGCATCTCGCTGGGCGGATCCACCGGCGAGCCCAGTGCGCAGAGCGTCGCCGAACGGATCGCGGGGATGCGCACCGCGGTGGAGGAGATCGGCGACCGGGTGCCGTTCCTGCCCGGCACGGGCTCCCACAAGCTCGACGAGACCCTCGAAATGACCGCCGCCGCACAGGAGTTGGGCGCTGACGCGGCGCTGGTGATCACGCCGTACTACGCGCGGCCCACCCAGGAGGCGCTGTACGAGTGGTACGCGACGGTGGCGCGGGAGTTCCCGGACCTGCCGATCGTCGCCTACAACGTGCCCTCGCGCACGGCTGTCGACATCGCGCCCGAGACGGTGAAGCGGCTGTTCTCCGACTTCGAGAACTTCGTCGGGGTGAAGGAGACGACGAAGGACTTCGAGCACTTCTCCCGCGTGCTGCACGCCTGCGGCCGTTCGCTGCTGATGTGGTCGGGGATCGAGCTGCTGTGCCTGCCGCTGCTGGCGCTCGGCGGGGCGGGCTTCGTGTCGGCCGTGGCCAACCTCGCGCCGACGGCGGTGGCGCGCATGTACGAGCTGTGGGAGGCCGGCGAGTTCGACGCGGCGCGTGACCTGCACTACCGGCTGCACCCGCTGGTGGACCTGCTGTTCGTCGAGACCAACCCGGCGCCGGCGAAGTGGGTGCTCGCGCGGCAGGGCCGTATCTCCTCCGCCCATGTCCGGCCGCCGCTGACCACCCCGACGGAAGCGGGTCTGGCGAAGATCCGCGCGCTGCTCGCGGAGGGCGGCGACCTCACCGCACCGATCGGAGCCGACAAGTGACCCCTGAGAATCTGCCCTCCCTCATCCCGCACTGGATCGGCGGCGAAGCCGTCGAGGCCGCCGACGGGCGGACCTTCGATGTGGCCGATCCGGTCACCAACGGCGTCTACGCGCAGGCCGCACGGGGCACGGCCGCCGACGTCGAACGGGCCGGGAACGCGGCCCGGGCCGCGTTCCCGGCCTGGGCCGGCCTCGCGAACCGCGAGCGCGCCGGCGTTCTGTACCGCGTCGCGGACGCCGTCGAGGCCCGCCACGAGCGGCTGGCCGCCTTCGAGACCTACGACACCGGCCTGCCCATCACGCAGGCCAAGGGGCAGGCACGCCGTGCGGCGGAGAACTTCCGCTACTTCGCGGATGTCGTCGTCGCGCTCGGCGAGGAGGCGTTCCGGCAGGGCGAGAACCAGTTCAGCTATGTCGTGCGGGCTCCCGTCGGCGTGGCGGGGCTGATCACGCCGTGGAACACCCCGTTCATGCTGGAGAGCTGGAAGCTGGCCCCGGCCCTGGCCTCCGGCTGCACGCTGGTGCTCAAGCCGGCCGAGTGGACACCGCTGTCCGCGTCGCTGTGGCCGGAGATCTTCACCGAGGCGGGCGTCCCGGCGGGCGTGGTGAACATCGTGCACGGCATCGGCGAGGAGGCCGGCCAGGCGCTCGTCGATCATCCGGACGTGCCGCTGATCTCCTTCACGGGGTCCACCGACACCGGCCGCCACATCATCCGCTCCAGCGCCGAGCACCTGAAGACGACCTCGATGGAGCTGGGCGGCAAGTCCCCCGCCGTCGTCTTCGCCGACGCCGACCTCGAAGCCGCCCTCGACTCGGTCGTGTTCGGGGTGTTCTCCCTCAACGGTGAGCGCTGCACGGCCGGTTCACGGGTGCTCGTGGAAAGGCCGGTGTACGAGGAGTTCACCCGCCGTCTGGGCGAGCGGGCGGCGAACGTACGCGTCGGGCTCCCCGCCGACCCCACCACCGAGGTCGGCGCGCTGGTCCACCCCGAGCACTACGCACGCGTCCTGAACTATGTCGAGATCGGCCGGAAGGAGGCCAGACTGGTGGCGGGCGGCAGCCGTCCCGACCACCTCACCGAGGGCAACTACCTCCAGCCGACCGTCTTCGCCGATGTCGAACGCGACGCGCGGATCTTCCAGGAGGAGATCTTCGGCCCGGTCGTCGCGGTGGCCCCCTTCGACACCGAGGAGGAGGCGATCGAGCTGGCCAACGCCACGCAGTTCGGCCTGGCCGCCTACATCTGGACGTCCGACATCAAGCGCGGCCACCGCATCGCCCATGCCGTCGAGTCCGGCATGCTGTGGATCAACTCCCACAACGTCCGTGACCTGCGCACCCCCTTCGGCGGGGTCAAGGTATCCGGGGTCGGCCGCGAGGGCGGCGCCCACTCCATCGACTTCTACACCGAATCGAAGATCGTCCACGTCGCCCTCGGCGACGTCCACACGCCCCGTTTCGGAGCCACGTCATGAGTACGCACCCGCATCCCGACGCCCCGGACGTCATCCGCTCCGCGTACGCCCAGCTCGCGGTCGCCGACCTCGGTGCCGCCCGCTGGTTCTGGGTCGACATGCTCGGCTTCCACGTCCAGCACGAGGACGCGGGAGCGCTCTACCTGCGCGGCAGCGACGCACTCACCCACCACTCCCTGGTGCTGCGGCGCGGGGACGTGGCCGCTCTGGATCACATCGCCTACCGGGTGCGCACGCCGGACGACGTCGACAAGGCGGAGACGTTCTTCCGCCGGCTCGGCCGGCCGGTCAAGCGGCTGAGGAAGGGAGAGGGCACCCACGGCGTCGGCGACGCGGTGCGGGTCGTCGATCCGCTCGGCTTCCCCGTCGAGTTCTTCCACGACATCGAGCGCGCCGAGCGGCTGATCCAACGCTACGACCTGCGCCACGGCGCCGAGATCGCCCGCCTGGACCACTTCAACATCTGCACGCCCGACATCCCCGCCGCCTACGCCCACTACCGGTCCCTCGGCTTCGGCTGCTCCGAGACGATCGAGGGACAGGACGAGGACGGCGAGCACGAGCTGTACGCGGCCTGGATGTACCGCAAACAGACCGTCCACGACGTCGCCTTCACCGGCGGAGCCGGACCGCGTCTGCACCACCTCGGCGTCGCCACCCACGAGTCCCACCAGGTCCTGCGCGCCGCCGACCTGTTCGGCTCCCTGCGCAAGGAGCACCACATCGAGCGCGGTCCCGGCCGCCACGGCGTCTCCAACGCCTTCTACCTGTATCTCAGGGATCCCGACGGCCACCGGGTCGAGATCTACACCTCCGACTACTACACCGGCGACCCCGACCACGAGACGTACCGCTGGAACGTCCACGACGACCGCCGCCGCGACTTCTGGGGCAACGCCGTCATCGAGTCCTGGTACAAGGAGGCCACGCGGGTTCTCGACCTCGACGGCCACCCGCAGCCCGTCTCCGACGCGCTGCTCGACGAGTCCGCCGTCCAGGTGGGGGCGGACGGACTGGGCTGACACCCCCGGGGGCACGTGCGGCTCCCGGCTCACAGAGCGAGGCACCGCGCGGACCGGGTGTCAGTCCTCGCAGGAGACCTCATCCCCGCATGGTGTCGGCACCCGCGCCGCCCCACAGTTCGTCGGCGCCGTGCCCGCCGTTCAGGGAGTCGTCGCCCGCGTCGCCCTCCATCACGACACGGACGCCGCTGGGCCCCGCGTCGGGGGTGTCACCGTGTCGGCGAGGTCGCCCGTGTCGATGGACAGCGCGCGTACCCCGGCCCGCGCAGATCACGGAGTCGGGGGTGCGCTGGGTGCAGCCCGTGCCGGCGGTGACGGTGTCGCCCTCGTCGGCGATGACGACATTGCCGCCCGACGCGCTGACGGTGACCTCTGCTGCTCCTGTCGTCGAGGTGTCCGTGAGCCGACCGTTCGTCGGGCGATCGGCGCTCGTTGGAGCATGCCCATGGCGAGGTCGGGGCGGACGGGGGCACGGCCCCCAGTCATGGAGCACGCGTCCTGGCGTGCGTCCCACGGGCGTCCCAGCGCCCGTGGAACGTCCCAGGCAGCAGCGGCCACGGCGTCCCACCGTCCCCCGGGCCCCGGATCTCCTTGCCGGAAAGGATCATCGTCGGCAATGTCTGTTGCCCACCGGGCCTCTCCGCGATCACCGGAGACAGGGACCCGTGGCATCTCATCGACAGAAGGAAGCAGACATGCGCCTTTCCCTCAGCAAGCGCACTTTCGCCATGGTCGGCGCCATGGTCGCCGGTTCGGCGATCTTCGCCGCGCCCCAGGCCCACGCCGACTCCTACAAGGGCTGCGTGTACCCCCGCGTCTGCTTCTATCTGACCGCCGCCGACTGGGAGGCGCAGTCGCCGACCGCCGCGTACCAGGACGTCACCAGCAGCTACCAGAACCTGGGATCGCGGAGCCGGGGCTCGGTCTATGTCTTCAACACCCGCAACGACGACCGGGTGATGCTCAGGTACCTCCGCAACGGCGTGACCGGCTACGAATGCATCGAGCCGAGCACGGGACGCCAGTACCCCTCCAATCACACCGTGACCGGCGTCATGATCCAGAGCGCTTCCAGCTGCGACTGACGCGCACGACGGCCCTCAGGAGCAGTCGTACGTGAAGCGGGTGCCGGCCGTGTGCCGGTCCGCGGTGAGGATGCGCAGTTCGGCCCGGGCCGTGCGGTGGCCCTTGCCCTGGAAGGTCCACCGCAGGTGCACGCGTGCCTGACGCTGCCCCCGGACCATCACCTCTTCCAGGACACCCGAGCGGGTCCCGTCGCTGCGGATCCAGCGGTACGAGAACGTGCCCGGACGGCCGTTCGTCGCGACGACGGCGACGATGTCCGCGGTGCCGTCGCACCCCAGGACCGTGGGCCGGGCCGTGACCGTCACCGTGTCGACCTCGAGAGGCGGTCCGAGCCGCTGCCAGGCGAGGAACGCGAGGACGCACAGGAGCACCAGCACGGGCAGGGCGTGTCGGCGCAGCCGTCGGCGCCGCGGTACGGGGGTGGGCGGCAGGGCGGGGAGCGTGCGGTGGGTTCGCTGCGCGACGACGTTGGTCACGCCCGGGCCGAAGCGCAGCAGCGTGCCGTCGATGCGGTCGGGCGGGGTGGACCCGTTCACCGCGGCCGCGGAGGGCTGTTCGACGGTCCTCTCGGGGAGGGTCGCCTCGGCAAGGGTCGCCTCGGCGAGGGTGTCGTCGGTCTCGGGTCTCTGGATCCAGTGGCTGGCCAGCACGGTGGCGCTGTACTCGGGGGCGTGCTCGGCGTCGGCCGCGTTCGTCTCGGCGGCGGGGACGCGGTCCTCGACGGGGCCGAGGTGGAGGGTGGCGGCGGGCCCCAGTCGCACTGTGGCGGCGGGGCCGAGGTGCATGGTGGGGGCCGACTCGCCGACGGTCGGAAGAACCTGGGTGGGCTCGCCGGCTCCGGTGTGCTCCGGCACCTGTGTGACCGCGTCGTCGACGCCCTCCACCAGCGTCACCGAGTCCGGCAGCATCATCGTGGGCTCGTCGGCCGCCGCGGTCGCGGGCGTGCTGTCGTCGTTCTGCGTGGTCATCGGATATCACACCGTCTGGTCAGAAGCTGCTGCGAGGCACCGCCGTCGGCGGAGGTCGGGGTGGTCGTGGCCTGCACCGCCCAGTAGCAGGCGGTGCTCCGGAAGGCGTGGTCGACGGTGAGTGTGTACTGGGTGGCGCCGCTGCGTTCGAAGGTCTGGGACGTGCCGTCCGGGGCGCCGAGTTGTCTGCCCGAGTCGCCCGCGAACCACGAGACGGTGAGGGAGAACGGTCCGGTGCCGTCCGTGACGATGCTGATGGTCGCCGTGGCGGTCACCGGACCCGTCTGCCGGAAGCCGGAGACCGTCACGTCCTTGACGGCGGGCGCGACGACCGGAGCCGGGGAGGTGGTCGTCGGCGCCGGGGTGGTGGTCTCCCCGCCGGGCTCGGTCGTCTCCGTGGTCCCGCCCGTGGTCCCGTCCGTGGTGGCGGAGGACGAGGGTGCGTCGGTCGGGGTGGGGACGGCGTCCGAGGGCGACAGGGAGGGTGACGGCGACTGGCCGGCCGAGTCGGAGGGCGTCGGGGACGGGGAGGGTGAGCCGGTCGGGGACGGGGGCGCCGCCGTGTCCGTACTCGCATCGGCGCTGGTGGTGGCAAGGGCCTGGGCCACCTGACCGGTGTCGCCCCCGGGGGTGTGCTGGAGTCCGACGGTGAGGACGGCTCCGAGGAGCAGCGCGGCACCGGAGACGAGCATGCCGGAGCGGCCCGGCAGCCACGCCTGGGCGCCGCCGCGGCCCGGTTCCTGGTGCAGGACCGTGCGGGCGGTGTCCGTGGTGGTTCGAGGGGTACTGCGGGCCGAGGGCAACAGCAACGGCAGGAGGGCCACCAGCGCGGCGAGCCGGCCACGGCCGCGTTCCTCCCATTCGGGCCCGTAGCCCGCGAGGGCGGCCGCCTCCAGTTCCCTGACGAACGCCTCGGCCTCCTCCGGCCGGTCCTCCGGGTCCTTCGCCAGACCCCGGCGTACCAGCTCACGCACCGCCTCCGGCACCTCGTCCGCGGGCACGGGTGCGTCGACGTGCTGCAACGCGAGCGCCGCGAGGTTGTCGCCGCGGTACGGCTTGTGGCCCGTCAGGCACTCGAAGAAGGTGGCGGCGGCCGCGTACACGTCGGCGGCGGGGGAGGCGGGCGCTCCGGTCCACTGCTCCGGGGCCATGTAGGAGGGGGTTCCGGCCACACCCGCGCTGGTGCCCGCGTCCACCGCGATGCCGAAGTCGACCAGCTTGGAGGATCCGTCCGGCGCGACGAGGACGTTCTCCGGCTTGTAGTCGCGGTGGACGACGCCGACGCGGTGCGCGTCCGCCAGTCCGAGCAGTGATCCCTTGAGGATGACGAGCGCGGCCTCGGGCCCGAGCGGGTCCTCCCGCTTCAGCACGGCGCGCAGCGAGACGCCGTCCACCAGCTCCATCACGATGGCGGCGCCGTCCGGGCCCTCCACGTACTCGTACAGCTCGGTGACGAAGGGGCTCTCCAGCCCGCCGAGCAGCCGCGCCTCGGTGCGGAAGTCGCGTACGAAGCCCGGCCGGGTGCGCAGGGACTCGCTGAGGTACTTCACGGCCACCGGCACGCCGGTCTCCTCGTGCACGGCGAGAACGACCCGCCCGCTCGCCCCCGACCCGAGCTCGGACGACTCGGTGTATCCAGGCAATGTCCATGTGTTCATTCCAGCCCCCCAAGGCCGCCGTGCGTCGAAGCCCCACCTCTCTGGCGAATCGCCGCGCCGCGCGATGAGAGACACATTTTCAGCCACTGCGGTTGCGGTGCGCCATCCTCTGCGGAGCGACTTCCTGCGGACCGCTTTCCTCTGAGGAGCGCCTCCCCTGCGGCACGCGGTCCTCGCGTGCGTGCGACCGCGCTACGGCAGCGGAGTGTACGGCGGGACCGCTCGTGCTGCGAAGACTCGCGTCGAACCTGGTCACCCACGCGTGTGCTCCTCGCGTGTGATCGCGTGGACGCGTACTCGTCTGCCGTGCGCGGGCACCGTCGTCTCGCGGTCCAGGTGCATGCCGAGTTTGCGCATGACGGACTCGGAGGCGGTGTTGTCTACGTTGCAGATGCTCAGGATCCGGTCCAGGCCGACTCCGTCGAAGGCGTGCTCCAGGACGGCACGAGCAGCCTCCGTGGCGATGCCGTGTCCCCAGAAGCGGCGCGCGAGACGCCAGCCGATCTCGACGGCCGGAAGGACCTCGGGCAGGAAGTTCGGAACGGCGGTGCCCGTCCAGCCCGTCAACTCGCCGGTCTCGCGCAGTTCGACGGCGAACAGACCGTGCCCCTGCTCCTCCCCATCGGCCCGTATCCGGTTCAGCCATGCCGCCGTCTCGTCCCTCGTACGTACGGAGCCGTCGCCGACGTACCGCATCACCTCCGGGTCCGCGTGCATCTCGGCGAGCAGGTCGAGGTCGTCGTCGCGCCAGGGCCGCAACCGCAGCCGGGCAGTGAGGAGTTCGGGCACGGCGCATCATCGCACGCGATCTTCGATGAAGCCTGCGCCGCAGCGAGGTCGTCGCGCTGGCCGACGTCAGCGTCGAGTACTACGCCAAGCTGGAACGCGGCAACCTCGCCGGAGTCTCCCCGGGCGTCCTCGACGCCGTCGCCCGCTCTCTCCGGCTCGACGACGCCGAACGGACCCACCTGCTGCACCTGGCGAAGGCCCACCACCGAGCGTCAACCCGCCAACCTCGCCCGGTACGCGTTTTGGGATCCCGCGTCGTTCCCACGCCGACCCCCGGGAGTCACCAGCCCTTCGGATCGTCCGGCCCCCGTGGTGCCCACACGCCCCCGGGCGCGGCAGAAAGCTGACCGCTCGCCGACCATTTCGCCACGTGCGCCCGCGCGTCTTAGGTCCATGTACTGAATGCGAATGGGGCCAGGGTCGGGTTCCGGACCGGCACCGCGCCGCTATCGTTGGCGCTCCGCAACGATCACCTGCGTGCCGCTCCAGACCGTCGCGGCCTGCCCGACGCGTTCCCGTGAGGTGCCGCCGGTCGCGCCCAGGTGTCGTGGACGCACCCGAGGAGAGCCATGCCCAGCAGCGGCTGCACCTACATCCGCGAGGCCGACGAGCTGGAGGACGGGGTCCCCCGGCGGTTCGAGACCGAGGGCGTCGCCCGCTCCGGTGAGCGATGACGGGGACGCCGGACGACGTCACGGCGGAGCGGGCCGATGCCGCTCGCAACCGCGCACGGCTGCTGGAGGCGGCCGCTTCCCTGGTGGCCGAGCTGGGAGCCGAGCATGTGACCATGCACGAGGTCGCGCGGGAGGCCGGGGTCGGAAAGGGCACGCTCTTTCGCCGGTTCGGCGACCGCACCGGGCTGCTGCTGGCCCTGCTGGACGACGCCGAGGCGGAGTTCCATGAGGCGTACACCTGTGGTCCCCCGCCGCTGGGACCGGGAGCACCGCCGAGAGACCGCCTGACGGCGTTCGGCTGCGCCCTGCTCGCGCGCACGGCCGACGACGCGGACCTGGGTGCGGCGCTGGCACGCCAGGTCCCCCTCGAACGGCGCCACGCCTCGCTCGTCGGCCGGGCCTTCCATCGGCACGTCGCGTCTCTCCTGCGGGAAGCGGGAGTCGAGGGCGATCACGACATGCTCGCCCACACCATGCTCGCCCTGACGAACTTCGAGACGGTGGACTATCTGCGCGAGAAGAACGAGGTCACCACCGCGCGCCTCCAGGCCACCTGGGTGGACCTGGTACGGCGGGTGACCTGAGCCGACGCACGACGGAACCGCGGCCGCGCATCGTGACCGGGACGCCACCTACGACTCGCTCTTCTGCAGGGCGAGGTCGTCGCTGCGGTCGGTGGTCCGGGGGACGGTGTCGCCGCTGTGGTGCTTGGCGCGCTGGATCTGTTCGTAGACGTGGGCGCGCAGTTCGGCGAAGCGGGGGCTGGAGCGGGTGTGCAACTGGTCGCGCTCGTCGGGGAGGTCGATGGTCAGGTCCTCCTGCACCACCGTCGGCGACTTCGACAGGATGATGGTGCGCTGCCCGAGGTAGACGGCTTCGTCGATGTCGTGGGTGACGAACAGGACGGT
Source organism: Streptomyces caniscabiei (assembly GCF_014930365.1). Taxonomy (GTDB): domain Bacteria; phylum Actinomycetota; class Actinomycetes; order Streptomycetales; family Streptomycetaceae; genus Streptomyces; species Streptomyces caniscabiei. The sequence goes on from NZ_JABXWI010000037.1 coordinate 17,541, forward strand.
GACCCCCAGCTCGTGCCACAACCGCCGGATGAGGTCCTCCAGTTCGGCGCGGGTCTGCGCGTCGACCGCGGCGAACGGCTCGTCCATCAGCAGCACCTTCGGTTCGAAGGCGACGGCGCGGGCGATGGCGACGCGCTGCTGCATGCCGCCGGAGAGCTGCCACGGGTAGGCCTGGTGGGCGTCGGCGAGCCCGACCACGTCGAGGGCGTGGTCGACCAGTTCCCTCTCGCGGGCCTTGCCGAGTTTCTTGCGGCGCAGGGGCAGGGCGACGTTGTCGCGGACGTTCATCCAGGCGAACAGGGAGCGGCCGTACTCCTGGAAGACCACGGCCATGTCGGCCGGGGGCCCGCTGACCGGGCGGCCGTCCAGGCTCACTTCGCCGCTCGTCGGGGTGAGCAGTCCCGCCATGCACTTCAGCAGGGTGGTCTTGCCGCACCCCGACGGGCCCACCAGACAGACGAGTTCGCCGGCGCCGATGTGAAAGGTCAGGTTCCGCAGTGCTTCGACGTTGCGGTTGCGGCCGGTGTAGATCTTCTGCAGGTTGCGTACGTCGAGCATCGACGTCTCCTTGTCAGGGGTTGCGCTGGGCCCGGCGCAGGCCGTGGTACCAGGCGAGGACCCGGTTCTCGGCGATGCGGAACAGCAGGGAGAGGACGAATCCGAGCAGGCCGAGCAGCAGGACTCCGCTCCACATCTCGGGGATGGCGAAGGAACGCTGGAACTGCACGATGGTGAAGCCGAGTCCGTTGCTGGCGGCGAACATCTCGCTGATCACCATGAGGATGATCGCGATCGACAGCGCCTGGCGCATACCGGTGACGATCTGCGGGCTGGCCGAGCGCAGCACCAGGTGCCACAGCCGGGAGGGGCCGGTGATGCCGTAGGAGCGGCAGGTGTCGCCGAGGACCTCATCGACCGCTCGGACGCCTTCGACGGTGTTGAGCAGGATCGGCCACATGCAGCCGCTGACGACGACGAGCACCTTCATGGTGTCGCCGATGCCCGCGAACAGCATGATGACGGGGACGAGCACCGGGGGCGGGATCGCTCGGAAGAGCTCCAGGACGGGCTCCAGGACGTCGCGCACGCCCCGGTGCAGGCCGACCAGCAGGCCGAGTCCGACGCCGGCGGCCACGGCGAGGACGTAGCCGACGAGCAGCCGGACCAGGCTGGGCACGACGTCCGACAGCAGTCGTTCGCCGGTCCACACGTCCCCGAATCTGCCGAGGATCGTGGAGAGCGGGGGGACGTAGAAGTCGGTGCTGCCGGCGGTGGCGAACCACCAGACCGCGAACAGGACCGCGGGCAGTCCCAGGACCAGCCCGGCCCGCCGGGCCAGTGTGAGGACGGTCGTCATCGTCCCTCCCTGCGCATCGACTGGTGCCAGTGCAGTGCCCGTCGCTCGACCGCCCGGGCCACCAGGTTGACCGCGACTCCGAGGATCCCGGTGACCAGGACCAGGGCGTAGACCCTCGGCACGGCGCCGGACGTCTGTGCGACCGCCAGCTCCTTGCCCAGGCCCGGAGCGCCGATCACGAGTTCGGCGGTGATCGTCAGGACCAGGGCCACGGTGGCGGCCAGCCGCACGCCGGTCATCACGTACGGCAGCGCGGTGGGCCACAGGACGTACCGCACCCGCCCCCAGGTGCCGATGCGGTAGCTGCGGGCGGTGTCCTCGGCGACCGGGTCGACGTCCTGGGTGCCGGCCAGCACCTGGACGAGGACCTGCCAGAAGGAGGCGTACACCACCAGCAGCAGCTTGGACTCCAGGTCGGTGCCGTAGAGCAGCACCGCCACGGGGATCAGGGCCACGGACGGGATCGGCCGCAGGAACTCGATGGTGGAGGCGGTCACCGCCCGCAGCGCCGGGACCGAGCCGATCACGACACCGGCGACCACCCCGGCCACCACGGCGATGGCCAGGCCGAGGCCCCAGCCGGTGAGGGTGTCGCCGAGCGCGGTCCAGAACACGTCCTCGCCGAGCAGCTGCCACAGGGCCCGGCCCATCTCGGAGGCGGGCGGCAGGTAGTCGGCGGAGACGAGGCCGGTGTGCGGCAGCACCTCCAGCAGGACGACCAGCCCGGCCAGGCCCGCCAGTCCGCGCAACGGGGTGCCCGCCGAGTCCATCGCGCGCCGGACGCGGCCGTCACCCGGCCCGCCGGGACCGGTGGAGGTCCCGGCGTGCTTCGTCAGAACGGGAGTGCTCCCGGTGGCGCTCATGAGAACAGGGCGTCCAGGTCGGGCTTCTTGCCGCCGAAGAGGCCGTCCTGCTCGCCGAGTTCGGCCAGCTTCCGCAGGGAGGCCATGTCGTACCCGGCCGGCCAGGTCGGCAGCGTCAGGTCCTTCAGCACCCCACTGTCGATCTTGGTGTAGCCGGTGATCGTCCGACGTGCCTCGTCGGGGTGGTCGGAGGCGTACTTCAGGGACTCGGTCACCGCCTCGGTGAACTTCTTGACCAGGTCGGGGTTGTCCTGGGCCAGCTTGGTGGAGGCGAAGTACGTCGCGATGGTGAGGTTCGGGTCGGTCTCGGCGAACGGTGACGCGATGACGCGGGCGCCCTGCCCCTTGGCTATGGTCAGCGCCGGCTCGCCCATCCAGGCGGCGTCGACCTGGCCGCCGTCGAGCGCGGCCGGCATCTGGTCGAACGGCATCTCGACGAACTTGACCTTCGAGGGGTCGCCGCCGCCCTTGCGCACCACCTCACGGACCGTGGTGTCGCCGATGTTCTGCAGGGTGTTGACCGCCACCGTCCTGCCGGCGAGCTCCGCCGCGGACTTGATCGGGCTGTCCTTCTTGACGGCGACCCCGCTGATGTCCTTGGCGGTGTCTCCGGTGGAGGAGGCGCCGTTCACCACGGACTTGATCGGTACGCCCTTGGTCTGGGCGATCATGAGCGAGGTGACGTTGCTGAACCCGAACTGGAACTGACCGCTGACCACCCCGGGGATGATGGCGGCGCCGCCCTGGGCGGCTTCCATCGTCAGGTCGATGCCCCGCTTGCTGAAGAATCCCTTCTCCTTCCCCAGGTAGAGCGGTGCCACGTCGACGATCGGGATGATCCCGACCTTGACCTCGGTGGTCTTGCCACCGTCGGACGACGAGGCTCCGGTCGTGGACGACGACGATCCACATCCGGCCGCGGCCGCGACCGTCAACACCGCTACAGCAAGCCCTAGAACGCGCCTTCGCATAGGGGCCCTCCTGACAGAAAAAGTGGAGTGTTCGCACTGCGCACAAATCTGCGTGTGCCGAACAAGGCAAGCGGAGGTTATGTCTCCAGGTGGGGTGCGTCAATAGGCGCGCTCGAGCAACTCGCACCGCCCCGCGAGGGCCCTGCCGGACGGAGAGCCCTCCCCCCACCGCCGGGGCCCGGCGTCCGAGACCTACCCAACTCACGCAGGTACATCCACCACGCGATCGAGCGCCAGGGCACGCACCGGCAGGCCCTCGGCGCGACGGAGGCATGACTGATCGACACTCGCCCCCTACAAGGCGAGGCGCACGGGCGACAGCTAGTGGACAATAATTCACCAAGCGAACATCCTGGCCGGAGCCGGCCGCATCGGAGCCGTCGTCGGCCCCTGGCCGTGGACGCCTGGGCGCTGCCCCGCTCGACCGCTTTTCGCTCACTCCCGCCCGCACCCGCAGAGGAGAGACACGATGCACACACGAACGCAGTCGGGATGGTCGCGCGGAAGGCGCGTTCCGCTGACCGTGGCGGTGGCCGCCACGGCGGGGGCCGCCGTCACCCTCGTCACCACGGCGAGGGCCGCGACCTCGCCCCCCGGAGCGGGGAAGAAGGCGACTCCCGAGGTGCAGATCACCAAGGACCTCGCCTACGCGCCGGCCCAGCCCGCCGGCACCGAGGGCCATCTGCTCGACCTGTACGTACCGAAGTCCAGGAAGCCCGTCCCGCTGGTGATCTCGACCCGCGGCTCCGCCTGGCTGGCGGACAACGGACGCCGGGACGCCGACAAGGTGGCCGCCCACCTCAACCCGGCCGGCTACGCCGTGGCCGGCGTGTCCATCCGCTCCACCTCACAGGCCCGCTTCCCGGCCCAGCTGCACGACGTCAAGGCCGCCATCCGCTGGCTGCGGGCCAACGCCGAGAGGTACAACCTCGACCCCGGGCGCGTCGCGATCATGGGCGACTCCTCGGGCGGCTGGGCCTCCGCGATGGCCGCCGTCACCACCGGCGACCCCGCGACGGAGGGCGACGTCGGCGTCAGCGGCCCCTCCAGCGCCGTACAGGCGGCGATCCCCTTCTACCCGCCGACCGACTTCCGCCAGATGGACGCCCACATGCCGGGCAACTGCGAGGAGTTCAACGCGATCATGGGGACCACCGGGTGCCACAACGACCCGCGCTCCCCCGAGTCACGACTGGTCGGTCGCACCGTCCCGGACTGCACCGAGGAGCAGATCGCCCCCACCGACCCGCTCACCTACGTCGGCAGGCGCCCCGTCCCGCCGACGCTGATCTTCCACGGTGAGCCGGACGCCCTCGTCCCCTACCACCAGGGCCGTCTGCTGTTCGAGGAGCTGGCGGACAAGGGGCACGACACCGGCATGTACTCCTTCCCGAAGGCGGCTCACGGCACGCTCTTCGAGATGCTCAGCGACGACGCGGTCCGCGAAGGCGCCTACAAGGAGACCGCGCGGAACGGCCGGACCACACCCGCCCGCCCGACCACCCCCACCTGGAACACCGTCATCGCCTTCCTTGACCGGCATCTGCGGTAGGACCGGAAAGGCCGTAGGACCCGCAAGGACCACATCGAGAACGAAGGCGGCGGCTGCGCTCAGGCAGCTGCGACCAGGTGATCCAGGAGCTGGGCCACGCTCGCCTCCAGGTCGGACGGGGCGCTCTCGCGGCCGCTCAGGTGCCTCAGCAGCGCCTGTTGGAACAGCCCGTCGAAGAGCGCGTAGGCGACGGGGGACGAGACGGCGGCGGGCGCACCGGCCAGGTCCGCGTACTGGCTGACGATGCGCCAGATCATGCGTTCCAGGCTCTGGTCGATGTCGAGGACGTCGTCACGGAACGACTCCTCGAACAGGCTCTGGTTGCGCAGGTCGTACCAGAGCCGGTGCAGGGCCGCGTCGTCACGCAGGGTCCCGGACATCGCCTCGGCGAAGCCCTTCCTGAGCGCCTGGGCCGAGTCGGCGGTGGCGACGATCCCGTCGTAGCGGGTGACGCACTCCGCCTTGTACTGCCGCACGCAGTAGGTGATCAGCTCGACCTTGTCGCGGAAGTAGTAGTGCAGGACGCCGTGCGAGAACTCGGAGTTCTGCGCGATCTCGCGGAGGCTCGTACGGGCGTAGCCCAGCTCGGACAGGGTCCGTAGCGCGGACGCGGCCAGCTGGGCCCGGCGCTCGGCGAACTTGTCGACCTGCCGCCGGGAGATCCGGTCCGCGTTCTTGCCGTCCCTGCCGTCCTTGCGCACGGTCTGCGTCACAGCTGCATTCCCGTCAACCTCTCCACCGGCCCCGCCCCGCGCGGGCTCCGCCCCCACGTTATCGCGGCCGGGACGCTCCCGCACCGATTCCCTTGACACTCGTCCAGTAAAACCTTGACGAGCGTCCAAGAAACTCTTGACGAGTGTCCAGAAATGGCCGACGCTGACGCCACTCAGCCATCTCGACGAGGAGAGGTTCCATGAGCGTGTACGACCTGACGGGACGCAAGGCGCTGGTGACGGGCGGGGCTCGCGGACTGGGCGCGGGGATGGCGGAGGCACTGGCCCGTGCCGGGGCCGCCGTCGTCATCGGCGACATCCAGGAGGAGGCGGGCAAGGCGACCGCCGACGCGCTGCGGGAGTCCGGCGCGCACGCCGGGTTCGTCTCCCTCGACGTCACCGAGGACGCGAGCTGGGAGTCAGCGGTCGCGCAGACGGTCGACGAACTGGGCGGCCTGGACATCGTCGTCAACAACGCCGGGATCGAGATCTCCGGACTGGTCGTCGACCTCGACCCGTCCGACGTCCGCCGGATGCTCGACGTGAACATCCTGGGCACGGCACTCGGCATCAAGCACGCGTTCCGCGCGATGCGCCCGGGCGGTCCGGCAGGCGGGGGCGGCGCGGTCGTCAACATCGCGTCGGTCGCGGCGACCATCGCCTTCCCCGGCATCGCGGGCTACTCCGCGACGAAGTCGGCGGTGGACCGGCTGACCCGGGTGGCCGCGCTGGAGTCGGGCAAGCTCGGCTACGGCGTGCGCGTGAACTGCGTGTACCCCGGTCTGGTCCCGACCGAGATGGGCGCCCGCCTGGCGGCGGACATGGAGACGCTGGGGCTCTTCCCCAGCGCGGAGGCGGCGGTCGGCGGCGTGATCGGGCTGACGCCGCTCGGCCGGCTCGGCGAGGTCACCGACATGGCCGACGCCGTGGTCTTCCTCGCCTCCGACGGTGCCCGCTTCATCACCGGGGCCGGCCTGCCGGTCGACGGCGGCATGGGCATGTGACGGCCCCGCCCACCCCTCCCTCCCCTAACGAAAGGCCGACCGATCATGAGCAACAGCAAGCCCGTCGTCGTCTACGGGGCCTCCGGCTACACCGGCCGCCTGGTCTGCGAGTACCTCCGCGAGTACAACATCCCCTTCGTCGCCGCCGGCCGTGACAAGGCCCGTATCCAGGAAGTCCTCGACAAGGTCCCCGGCATCGACACCGTGGACCACGAGGTGGTCGAGGTCGAGCACGCGGTCGGACCGCTGACCGAGCTCTTCCGCGGCGCCAAGGTGGTCAGCAACATGGTCGGCCCGTTCATCAAGTACGGGCCGGAGGTCGTGGAGGCAGCCCTCGCCGCCGGCTGCCACTACCTCGACACCACGGGCGAGCAGGACTGGGCCCTCGACGCCCAGGCGCGGTGGGGCGACGCGTACGCCGAGAAGGGCCTGCTGCTGTCTCCCGGCATCGCGCAGATGTACACCACCGGCGAGATCGCGGCCAACATCTGTCTGGAGACCCCCGGCCTGGACACCCTCGACGTGCTGGTGCTGTGGAAGGGCTTCCCCACCTACGCGTCGACCCAGACGATCTTCACCATCCTCAAGGCCGACTGGCACTACCTGGAGGAGAACCAGTACCGCAGGTGGGACCCGCTCACGGCCGTCGACGTCGCCGTCCCCGGACAGCACGAGACGGCACTCGCCCTGCCGTGGGGCGGCACCCTCCACCCCGTGTGGTTCAAGAACGACCCCAGGGTGGCGACGTGCAAGGTGCTCGGCGGGGTCATGGACCGCGGCGTCATGCAGGGCGTGGTGGAGACGGTCAAGATGGTCGAGTCGCAGATCAAGACCCTCCCCGCCGAGCAGCAGGACGCCGCCCTGGCCGAGGTGGCCGCCTCGGTGCAGGCCGGCATGCCGCCCCGCGAGAACCCGCGCGTCAACACCTCCATCGACTCCGTCCACGCCTCGGGGCCGCTGGGGCGCGCCCACTGCGTGATCCACGGCCACAGCAACTACAAGCAGACCGGACTGCTCCAGGCGTACGCCGCGTACTGCCTGCTCCAGCAGCCGCCCCGGCGCGTCGGTGCGGCCTCCGCGTGCCAGGCGTTCGGCCACCGTGAACTGCTCGGCGCGCTCAAGGCGTTCGGGCTCGTCCTGGACCCGGTCCTCACCGTCCACAAGTGACTTCTCGACGACCGCCGGACCACTTCCCGAGAACCATGGAGGAACGAGGATGACGCCGTGCGTCTGACCGACTGTCTCGACAAGGGCGCGTCCCTGGGACCCGACGCCCCCTGCCTCACCACGGGGGACCACACGCTCACCTACGGCGAGGTGCAGGGCCTGTCCCGGCGGGTGGCCCGGGCGTTGGGCCGGTCGGGCGTGCGGCCCGGGGACAAGGTGGCGGTGCTGTCCGCCAACGATCCCACCGCCTTCTCCTGCGTGTTCGGCATCTCCCGGGCGGGCGCGGTGTGGTGCCCGGTGAACCCGCGCAACGAGGCCGCCGAGAACCGCGAGTTGCTCGACCTCTTCGACTGCGTGTGCCTGATCTTCCAGGAGTCGTACGCCCCCTTGGTCGCGCAGATCCTTCCCGAGCTGCCGAAACTGACCACGCTCGTCTGCCTCGACGGCTCCCCGTCCTTCGCGACCCCGCTGGAGACCTGGCTGGACGGCGTCCCGGCCACCCCGGAGCGGGCGGACCCCGTCGGTCCCGTCGCGCCGGTCGACGACACCGTCATGCTCGTCGGCACGGGCGGCACCACGGGCCGCCCCAAGGGCGTGATGCTGACCGGCCGGAACATCGAGACCATGTCGGCCCTGACGCTGATGAGTTACCCGTTCGGCCCGTCGGGCGACCGGCCGGTCTATCTGGCGCTCGCGCCGCTGACGCACGCCGCCGGGGTGCTGTGCTTCCCCGTGATGACGCTGGGCGGCGAGATCGTCATCATGCCGACGCCGGACCTCACCGAGTTCCTCGCGCTGGTCGAGCGACACCGGGTCACGCACACCTTCCTGCCGCCCACGCTCATCTACATGCTCCTCGGGCACGCCGACCTGCCCTCCACGGACCTGACCTCCCTGCGCTGCCTGTGGTACGGCGCCGCCCCCATGTCGGCGGCCCGGCTGAGGGAGGCCATCGAGCGGATCGGCCCGGTGATGGGGCAGCTCTTCGGCCAGTCCGAGGCGCCCATGATGATCTCGACCATGGCGCCGGAGGACCACTTCCACGCCGACGGCTCGCTCGCCGTCGAGCGGTTCGCCTCCGCCGGACGCCCGTCTCCCCTGGTGACGGTGGCCGTCATGGACGGCGACGGCCGACTGCTGCCGCCCGGCGAGCGCGGTGAGATCGTGGTGCGCGGCTCCCTGGTGATGGCGGGGTACCACAAGAACCCCTCGGCCACCGAGGAGGCGTTCCGGCACGGATGGCACCACACCGGGGACGTCGGCTATCTCGACGCCGACAACTATCTGTTCATCGTGGACCGCGCCAAGGACATGATCATCAGCGGCGGGTTCAACGTCTACTCCGCGGAGGTCGAACAGGCGCTGATGGAGCACCCCGCCGTCCAGGACTGCGCGGTGGTCGGCATGCCCGACGACAAGTGGGGCGAGCGGGTGACCGCCGTCGTCCAGCTCCACACCGGGGGGAGCGCCACCCGTGTCACCGCTTCGGGCATCCGTGACTTCGTCAGGTCCCGGATCGGGGGCGTCAAGGCCCCCAAACAGGTCGAGGTGTGGCCCGACCTGCCCCGCTCCAAGGTGGGCAAGGTCCTCAAGAACGAAGTCAGGGCCCACCTCCTCGGTAACACGCGCGAATGAAACCGCCGGCACGACATCGGCCCGGGCGGGGCTGGCGCAATCACTCCGTACGAGAGCGCCCTCACCTGAACTCACGCCGCGGATCGTGCTCCTGCCTGTGGGGCCGTCCGGTTCATCGGGGTCCTGTCGCCTCCGGCCGCTGGGCGAGTGAGAGCATCGCGGCGGTCACCTCGTCGATCGCCGCAGCGGGGAGCGCGGTGGCGGCCTCCTCGAGGACGAGCAGTCGTGCGCCGGGGATCTCGCGGGCGATCGCCTCGCCGTCACCGACGGGGAAGAACCGGTCGCGACGGCCGTGGACGACGAGCGTGGGGACCGTGATCTCGGGCAGCCGCTCACGCCAGCGAGGTGCGCAGTCGAGGCGGGAGAACTCCATGCCCATCTGGTTGGCCATCTGGACCGGGGGTGCGGTGCCGGGCGTGCGGTCCCAGACGCGGGCGGCGGTCTCCCGCGCGGTGACGGGGTCGTCGCCGAGGATCTCCGCACCGCCGGCGGTGAACTCCGCGACCGCCTCGCGGTCGGTCCAGTCGGGCAGCGGCCGCGTGAACAGCCGGCTCATCGCCGCTTGGTCGTGGTCGGGGAGGTCGTCGTCGGGCGGGCCGGGGGCGACCGCGCGCGTGCCGACCAGGGTGAGCGCCGAGAACGCGCCGGGATGGTCGAGGACGGCCACCTGGGCGACCATCCCGCCGACGCTGATCCCCGCCAGGTGCGCGGGGCCACCGCCGAGCGCGTCGACAAGGGCCGCCGCGTCGGCGGCCAGGTCGCGCAGGGTGTAGGCGGGCGCCTCCGGATCCCTCGTCGTCGACTGCCCGCTGTCGCGCAGGTCGTAGCGCACCACGCGACGGCCGCCGGCGGCGAGGCCTTCGCACAGCGCGTCGGGCCAGGAGAGCATCGTCGTCCCGCCGACGAGCAGGACGAGCGGTGCGTCGTCGTCGCCGAACGACTCGACGCCGAGGGTGATCTCACGGATGTGGAGGGTGGTCATCGGATCACCGCTCGACGTCGTAGGTCAGGTGCGTGGCCGTCGATGTCGCGAGCACGCTCCGCCGCACCAGCGTGCGTGGCGTCCCGCCGGTGAACAGGGGTGTCCCGGAGCCCAGCACGACGGGCGCGAGGTGCAGGGTCAGCGCGTCGACCAGTCCGGCCTCCAGCGCCGAGCCGACCGTGGCGCCGCCGCCCATGAGCACGACGTCGAGGTCCTTGCCACGGTCCGACGACGCCGCCTCGGCCCGCTCGCGCGCGGCGGTGACCGCGTCGGGCAGACCGGTGGTGACGAACGTCCAGTCGAGGCCGCTCGTCCGGACCGACGCCGGTGGCGTGCTGGTCACGACGACGAAAGCGGGCCTGCCGACCTCGCCCGCGCCGTAGCCGACGGTGTCGTCCCAGCCCTTCGGCCCGTCGACCACGTCGAAGAGGTGACGGCCGAGGACGACGGCGCCCGAGCGGGCGGTCGCCTCGCGCAGGAGGCGGCGGTCGTCGGGGTCGTCGGAGAAAGCCCAGGTGTGCAGGGCCTCGCCGCCGGTGCCGAGGCCGGTGTCCGGCCCGGGGTCGGGCCCGGTGACGTAGCCGTCGAGAGAGACCGAGATGTCAGCGATGATGCGAGTCATACAGGGTAGACCCGGCCGGCCGCCCGAACTCATCGCTCACGTGTGACCGGACGCACGGGGACGAGCCCCCACAGCCACCCGGGGGTCCGTGGCTCGGCCGGCCGTCGCCACCCTGGGGCCGGCGTGCCGAAGTGGCAAGTTTCGAATCCCGGGAAGTCCTGCCCACCGAGCCCGGCGCCCTCGCCGGCTCCGAGGCCCTCGCCGACGTGAAGAAGCGCCAGCGGGCACGCGCTCGTCGTGCTCCTGCATACAGCGACAGCGGTCTGCCCCGCCGCCGTCATCGTGCTCCACGAACGACGTATGACCTGTGCCGGAGCCTTCGATGGCCGAGGGCGCACATCGTTCCCGGCCATCGAAGCCTCCGCCCGCCCCCGATCAGTGCGGGCCTGGTGGGCGTATCTGATGCTCGGACCGCTCGCGCTCCGCATAGGCGGTGATCCGGGCCCGGCACCATCCTCCAGGCCACCTCGGCCGGCGCCATCTGGTGCGACTACGGGGAACCGGCCGGACACTGCTGCATTCCCGGCCGGTCCACCCCCGGCCGCGCCGCCATCGGCTCCATCGACTTGCGCCTCCAGCCGGCCCCGGGCCTCGCTGAACTCCTACGGGGTCATGGCCCTCACCTCCGTGAGGCCGACACGCCATTCCCCATCCAGGACAACCAAGCCCTACTGGGCAGTGATGGAGATGTGCAGTCCCAACCCGCTCGGTCCGCTGGCCGCCTATCCTTGTGGCCATGCCTACCCAGACTCCGGAGCCCTCTCCGCGCCCCGCTTTACCAGGAGAGATCCGCGCCTCTCACGACGACCGGGAAGCGGTCGTGGAGCAGCTGCGCGATGCGGCAGCCGAAGGACGAATCGATCTCGATGAGCTGGATTCGCGCCTGGAGCAGGCGCTGAAGTCGAAGACCTACGCCGAGTTGGCCGTCGTGACCGCCGACTTGCCGAGGCTGAATTCCCCGGAGAACCAGCCGCCGCTGGTGCTCAAGGGCGGCATATATGGCGCGTCTCGAGGCCCCGGGCGCTGGGAGGTTCCCGGGCACGTGATCGCGCGCGGAGGCGTGGGGGGTGTGAAGGTCGACTTCACCCGGGTTGAGTGCCGCCTCACGGAGGTCGCAGTGGAGGCGTACGGGGAGACATCCGGAGTCACGATCATCATCCCCGACGGCTGGGCCGCAGACACCAGCGGCATGGATCCCGGTGCCGGCGGCCTGACGGACATGACCACTCCCGACCGGCTCCCGGGAACTCCGCTGATCCGGCTCACTGGGTCCGGCGGCATGGCGGGAGTAGTCATCCGCCACCCCGACCGCCGGGAACGGCGCAAGCTGCACAGCAACCCGACGCAGGGTTAGGGCGCCGACGACGGGGCAACGGCCACGGGATCGGCGGTAGATCTCGGCGACTCCCGGCAGTGAACCGCACCTGACGGCACCCCCGTGAGTGCGTACGGCCATCGAGGAGACCCCGCTCAGCCCTGCCACGCGGATCCGCGCGCCGAAACCGGGCAACAGCACCGTATGAAGCATCAGCCGCGTTTCACATTGGCCGCGACCACCCTCGACGCCCCGGACGCCGACGAACTCGCGCGGTTCTACCAGGGACTGCTCGGGTGGCCGAGGCGGAAGGACGAAGCGGACTGGATCGAGATCGCGCCGCCGGACGGGGGCGCCGGGTTGTCCTTCCAGACAGAGCCGCTCTTCAGGCGCCCGCAGTGGCCTTCCACCGGGTCCGCCCAGCAGATGATGCTGCATCTCGACATCGAGGTGGACGACCTGTCATCAGCCGCCGCCCGTGCCCTGTCCCTGGGAGCGACCATGGCGGACTTCCAGCCCCAGGACGACGTACGCGTGCTGCTCGACCCGGCGGGCCACCCCTTCTGCCTTTTCGTACGCACCGACTCGAGCACCTGACACGGGAGCCGCGCGGCACCGCCGGCAACGACCTGTCGTGCGGTGCGCCCCTGTCCCTGACGGAATCCCGAGTCGGTGGCGTCCGGAAGGACACATGTGATGACCTGTGACCTGACGGAACAATCCGGACGTCGTGACGATCGACATCGAGTATCGCCGGGAGGAGGCCACCACCCGGCAGTCCGGTACCGAGGCCGCGGAGGACTTCATCGATGCCCGCGCCACGTTCCTGCGCGACCACTCCGTGTGCTTCGAGAAGGTGCCGAGCATCGGTGATGCGACCATGGAGACGTCTGGCACGCAGCCTGGCTGTCGCTGCCGTCGAGAAACTGAAGGAAGCGTGATCGGGGAGAGCGCGCATCAGGGCGTGAGCGGGAAGCCACAGACCGCGGACCCGGGACCAGAGGCCGACCGCGCGGACTCCGCGGTGAGGACAGCGCGCACATCCCGGCCCGAGCCCAGGCTCGGCGGGTCCCCGTCCTCGGGGAAGTCCCCGAGCTCGGGCGGAAGCCTCATGATGAACACATCCCAGCTCACCCGCCCAACGTTGAGCTTGTTCTTCAACCTCCCTCCGTCCCTACTCTCACGGTCCCCCTTAATGGGGTGATCATGACGAGCTGATCCGACACACTGGTTCGATGCGGCACGATGATGAACAGCCTTTGTCCGGTGGCAACGTCAGTGAGGGTGTCGTTCGCGTCGGGGACACCGTTCGCCGTCCGGCCGGACCATGGACTCCGGCCGTGCACGCCCTGCTTGCCCACCTGCACGAGGCGGGCTTCGGCGCGGCGCCTCGTCCGCTCGGCATTGACGATCAGGGGCGTGAGGTCCTGACCTTCATGGCGGGAGATGTGGTCTGGCCCGAGCGGTTCTCGCTGATGGAACCCGCTCGTCAACTGGCTCGTGTGGCACGGCTGATCCGGGACTTCCACGACGCCGTGCAGGACTTCACGCCGCCCTCCGATGCGCGGTGGCAGACGCTGATCCCCGCAGAGGGCGGTGACATCATCGCCCACAACGACTTGGCCCCCTGGAACCTCGTGGTCGCGGACGAGGCGCGGTGGGCCCTCATCGACTGGGACGGTGCGGGTCCCGGCTCGCGCCTGTGGGATGTCGCGTACGCCATGCACGGATTCATCCCGCTGTCCGCGCATCCGGACTGGCAGAGCCCGGACGCGGCGGGCCGACTGCGAGTCTTCGCCGACGCCTACGGTCTGGCTGAGTCCGAACGCCGCCGGTTGGTCCCCCTACTGGGGCGCCGTACGCGTTCCATGCACGACTTCCTGCGCGACCAGGCAGCCCAAGGAACCCTGCCCTGGGCGAGGCTGTGGGCTGAAGGCCATGGCGACGCCTGGCGAAACGACGCCGAGTACATCGAGCAACGCGAAGACCAGTGGTTGCGGGCGCTGCTGGCCGGCTGAGGCATGTCCACGTCGTTCAGTGCGTCCCAGCCGCCGCACCTCTGTGCGCTTGCCCGGTTGTCAATGCGCGCTGATACAACTCTCGCGCACCGACCCGAAGAGCAGAGGAGGCCACGTGGGCGACTGGGGCACCGGCAATTTCGAGAACGACACGGCCGCAGACCATCTGTCGGTCCTGACGGACCGGCTCATCACCGAGGTGGTGGACGCGATGGCCGGCGACCCGGTTGGGATCGAACCCGACGAGTACTGGGGAGTGGCGGTGCCGGCCAACCTGGAGCTGCTGAGCCTCCTGGCGCGGCAGGGCTACGTGGGGGCGTCGCTGCCCGAGGCCGACGTGGTCGAGGAGTGGAAGAGGACGTACATGGCGGTGTGGGAGGACTACATCGATGAGTTGGAGGTCTCGGCGGGTTACAGGGAAGAGCGCCGCGCAGTCCTCATCCGTACTTTCGACGAGCTCGCCGAGCTCAGGAAGAAGGAGGACTCTGCCTGATGTCTGCGCCGAACGGACGCTCACCCGGCGCCGATGAACTCGTGGAACGCGTCGACGCTCAGGACCGTGTGGTGGGGGTGGTCGGCCGGTGGGAGGCCGTCGGGGAGGGCTGGCTTCATCGAGTTGCTTCGGTGGTGTGCCGTGATGGACAAGGCCGCTTTCTCGTCCATCGGCGTGCCGAGCAGCTGTCCCGTTTCCCGGGGCATCACGAACTCGGGGTCGGGGGCGCCGTAGGAGTCGGCGAGTCCTATGAGGAGGCAGCCGCACGCGAGCTCAGCGAGGAGCTGGGGTCGTCGGCAACGGTGCGCCTGCGGTGCAAGTTCCTCAACCGGGGCGGGCTCAGCCCTCACTGGCTCGGGGTGTGCGATGCCGTGCTTTCGGAGGTCGTCGCCCCCGATCCGGGTGAGGTGGCCTGGTACGGGTGGCTGACCGAGTCCGAACTGCGGCGGGCTCTGCGGCAGTGGACGTTCACTCCCGATAGCCAGGAGATTTTCGGTCGCTATCTCGCTTGTCTTTGACCGAGGGCAACGGCGCGCCTGTCCTTTCGGAGGATGCGGCCCCCTACTCCGGTACCGGTCGGCCCGGCCCTTTTCACTTCCTCGGTGCCATGCTCCTCCCGTACCGGATCACTAGCCTGGACATGCGCCACAGGGCACCTCGGGCGGGTCCGGCAGGAGCAGGGTGTCGCGTCGTGTGGCCGCCCCTCGAAGCGGCGAGCCCGGCGCGCCCTCCCACCGAACGGAGCTGTCATGTCCCTCCTGGCCCGGCCCGCGCTGGCCTCCCCCGCCGCCAAAGTGATGCAGCGTCTGAATGCCCTGCTGGCGGACCGCCATGTCGCGTCCTCCCTCCACAAGCGTTATCCGGAGTACCCCAGGAACACCCGTGAGCTGACCGTTCCGACCTCCGTCGCCCCGGCCCGCGCGGTCGTGTACGTCCCCGACCGTCCCGCCGACGCACCCCTGCCGCCGGTCCATGTGAACTTCCACGGCGGCGGCTTCGTCCTGCCGCCCGTCGAGCTGGACGATCCGCTGTGCCGTTTCCTCGCGGCCGAAGCGGGTGTGGTGGTGGTCAACGTGGACTACGTCGTCGCGCCGCAGCACCCGTTTCCCGCGCCGCCCCTCCAGGCGTACGAGGTGGTCGAGTGGGTGGCCGGGCACGGCGCCGAACACGGCTGGGACGGCGGCCTCCTCACCGTGGGCGGCCAGAGTGCCGGCGGGGCCCTCGCGGCGGCGGTGGCCCGTCAGGCGCTGGAGAAGCGAGGTCCCTCCATCGCTCTGCAGATCCTGCACTATCCCCCGCTGGACCTCGTCACCGATGCCCGCGACAAGCGCTCGGTCATCGCCAAGCCGTTGCTGAGGCCGTGGATGGCGGACATCTTCGACACCTCCTACGTGCCGGACCCGGCCATGCGCGGCGATCGTCTGGTCTCCCCCGCCCACCCCTCCGACACGGCCGACCTGACCGGTATCGCCCCTGCCCTCGTCATCACGCCGGAGCACGACCTCCTCCATGCCGAGGGCCTGCGCTACGCCGAGCGGCTGCGCGCCGCCGGAGCGCTTCGCGACCGGCGTGACGTGCCGGGCGCCGACCACGGCTACGACCAGAACGACGCCGAGACGGCCAGAGACGTCTACGGCCTGATGGCCCAGCACCTGCGTCGAGCCGTTCGCCCCGACTGATCGCGTGACGCCCGCCCCGGAATCGACGAGCGGGGCGGCCGGCGTCAGCTGTCGTGTCGCAACGGTGCGCCCGTGCCCTCGTACCGGCCCCGCAGTTCCGACATGACACCGAACACGGCCGCGGTCATGGGCACGGACAGGAGCATGCCGAGGACGCCGGCGACCGAGGCGCCGGCGGTGATCGCCAGCAGGATCACCGCGGGGTGCATCTGCAGTGTGCGGCTCTGGATCATCGGCTGGAGCACGTTGCCTTCGAGGAGCTGCACCACGAAGACGATGGCGAGGACCCACAGCGCTGTCCCGAGGCCACCGTCGGCGAAGGCGACCAGGACCGCGACCGTGCCGGACAGGAGCGCGCCCAGGTACGGGATGTAGGCGCCGATGAAGACCAGTGCCCCGAGGCCCACCGCGCCCGGTACGTCCAGGACGAGCAGGCCCACGGTGATGCACACGGCGTCGATGAAGGCGACGATCGTGGTGCCGCGCATGAAGCCCTCGATCGCCCGGAAGGCGCGGCGGGCCATGACTTCCAACGTCCCACCGGAGCCGCGCGGGGCGAGCGAGTGGAGCGCGGCGACGGCCCGGTCGGAGTCGCGCAGGAAGAAGAACATGAGCAGGATCGCGAGCGTTCCGGTCGCGGCCATCTCGACGATCACGCTCACACCGCTCAGCAAGCCGGACACGGCGGTGCCGCCGAACTTCGACAGCAGGCCCTTCGCGTTCGCGGCGAGATCGTCGAGGGAGGCCCCCGCCGGTTCGAACCTCTCCTCGATCGACGCGGCCGCGTCGCGCAGCGAGGAGATGATCTGGTCGCCCGTGTCGATGAGGGCGGTGACCACGATGTACGCCGCCCCGCCCATGACCACGACCACGGCGGCGCAGGTCAGCCCGGCGGCCAGCGACTTGTTGATCCTCATCGCGACGAGCCGGCGGTAGAGCGGCCCGAGCAGCGCCGCGCCGAGCAGGGCGAACAGAACCGGCGTCACGACGGTCTCGAACGTGACGCAGAACCACACCACCACGGAGACGACTCCACTGACGAGGAGTATCAGCGCGCTCCCCACGGCCACGCGGCGGGCGATCCCGGAGAGCGCGTCGTGCCGGGGATCAGCGCCGGACCGGTCGCTCCGCCCCGGTCGGTCGGCCGGCGTGCCCGTGGTCCTGAGCACCGGACGCGTCCGGTGTGTCGGCCCGCGCCGTCGGCTCTTTCCCGGGCCGGGACGGACTCCGTCATGTGCTTCGATGCGCGTGCTCATGTGCTCGTCTCCGCTCGCGGGTGGCCGCCGCCGGCGACCACCGCCCGTGTGTGGCTCGGTGGCTGAGTGACCGTGTACCGCTCCGGCTGCTCAGGCCGGCCGTACGAGCCCCACGTCGTAGGCGAAGATGACCGCCTGGACCCGGTCCCGCGCACCGATCTTGGCGAGGATGCGGCTGACGTGGGACTTGACGGTGGTCTCGGCCAGATGCAGGCGTTCGGCGACCTCGGCGTTGCTGCAACCGCCGGCGACCGCGGTGAGCACCTCGATCTCGCGTTCGGTGAGGACCTCCAGTTGTCGCGTCTGCTCGGGGCTGTGGCCGGGCAGGCGCGTGGTGAAGGCGTCGATGAGTTTGCGGGTCAGGCCCGGTGAGATGACGGCGTCCCCGGCCGCCACCGCCCGGATTCCGGCGAGGAGTTCCTCGGGCAGGGCGTCCTTGAGGAGGAAGCCGCTGGCTCCGGCGCGCAGGGCGTCGTAGGCGTACTCGTCGAGGTCGAAGGTGGTCATGACCAGCACGCGGGAGCGGCCACCGGAGGTGACGATGCGTCGGGTCGCCTCGATGCCGTCCATGCCGGGCATGCGGACGTCCATCAGGACGACGTCCGGGTGGAGTTCGGCCGTCATGCGGACCGCTTCGGCGCCGTGCGTGGACTCGCCGACGACGGTCAGGTCGGGGTGCTGTTCCATGAGCATGCTGAAGCCGAGGCGTTGCAGGGCCTGGTCGTCGACGATGAGGACTGTGGTCATGCCGGGTTTCTCTCCGTGGGCGTGAGCGCGTGGGTGGGGGTCGGGGTGGGTGGGGCGAGGTGCAGTTCCGCTCGGACGCTCCAGCCGCCCCGGGAGTTCGGGCCGGCGGTCACGGTCCCCTGGTAGAGCGAGACGCGTTCGCGCATGCCGAGGAGGCCCTGTCCCCCGTCGTCGCGGGGGTGTCGGCGCGGGGCGCGGGGCGGGCCGCTGTCCTCGACGGCGACGCGTACGACGTGCGAGGTCGCCACGACAGCCACGTCGATCGTCGTGGCGAGCACCGCGTGCTTGAGGGTGTTGGTCAGTGCTTCCTGGACGATGCGGTACACGGTGAGCTGAAGTCCTGCAGGGAGTCCGGCGAGAGTTCCCTCGGTGCGCAGGGTCACGGTGGGGCCGGCGGTCCGGATCCGTTCCAGGAGGGCATCGAGGTCGGTCAGGCCGGGCTGTGGCGCCAGGGGGGTCTCGCGGGAGGCGGTGACGGTGTCGCGGAGGGTGCCGAGGAGCCGGCGGAGGTCCGCGAGGGCGCCGCGCCCGCTGTCGGCGATGATCCGCAGTGTCTCGGCGCCTCGCCGGGGCGCGGTCTCGGCCAACCCGGCCGCGCCGTCGGCGAGACCGACGACGACGGCGAGGGTGTGGCCGAGGATGTCGTGCATCTCCCGCGAGATACGGGTGCGTTCCGCCGCCTCCGCGAGCCGGGCCCGCTGGTCCCGTTCCACCTCCAGCCGGACCGCCCGGTCCCGCAGTGCGGTGATGTACAGCCGTGCCACCCGGCCGCCCAGGCCCAGTCCTGCCATCGCGATCATGCTGAGCGTCAGCATGACGGCCAGGGCCAGGGCGGTGGTGATGCGCGCGAGCTGCACGTCGGAGGAGAAGGCGAGGACGGTGATCAGCGTCTGGGGCACGGCGATCGACACGGCCCAGGCCAGCGCGCGGGGGGTCGCGAAGCGGGCCAGGTTGTAGAGCATGATCAGCTGGGCGAGGAAGTGTGCGTGCGTGAGTACCCCGCACGCGGCCTCCGCCACGGAGAAGCCCGTGACGAGGGCGAACACCGGCACCGGACGGCTCTGGCGCCACAGCAGGGGGACGGTGATTCCGGCCAGCAGGAGCAGCGGGACGGGGAGTGCGGGTCCGGAGGCGCTGTGATCCAGCAGGGGTTGGAGGCCGAGCGCGGCGCACAGGAGGGGTACCCCCCACCTCCTGATGCGGGGATGCGCCTGGTCCGCCCGCCCCACCGAGGTCAGCAGGGTCAGGAGCCGTACGACGGTGCGGTCCTCCGAACTGCCCAGCAGGGTACCGGGGTCGATGGGGTGGGCCTTCGATGCTGAGGTCACGGCGGGTGTCTCCGAGGTACCTGCGGACCGTCCGTCGGCCCCACGGGGGTGAGGGCCGACGGACGGCGTCCGGAGCGGCGGCTCGCGCTGCGTGGGATCACGTGCGCCGGGCCGCCGCGAGCGGCGGGGTGGTCAGTCCTGGCCCCTGCGGGCGGGCGCGAGCGCCTTGTCCTGGGCGCCGGGGGGCTCCGCGTCGCCGCCCGGCTGTGTCGTGGTGGCCTGCCCGTCCAGGACGTGCCGCAACTTCTCGCCCTCGACGTCGACATCGGGCAGGATCCGGTCCAGCCGGCGGGGCAGCGCCCAGGCCCGGCGACCCAGCAGGGCCATGACCGCGGGCACGATCGTCATACGGACGACGAAGGCGTCGAAGAGGACGGCCGACGCGAGCCCCAGACCGATCGACTTGATCAGCGCGGCGTCGGCGAGCAGGAAGCCGGCGAAGACGGAGATCATGATGATCGCCGCGGCCGTCACCACGCGCGCGCCGTGCCGGAAGCCGGCGACCACCGCCTCGGTGGGCTCGGCGCCGTGGACGTACTCCTCCCGCATCCGGGTGACGAGGAAGACCTGGTAGTCCATCGCGAGGCCGAAGACCACACCGATCATGAAGATCGGCATCACGCTCACGATGGGCCCGGTGGTGTCGACACCGAAGACGTCCTTGAGCCAGCCCCACTGGAACACCGCGACGAGGACGCCCAGCGTCGCCGTCACACTGAGCAGGAAGCCCAGGGTCGCCTTCACGGGCACCAGGACGGAGCGGAACACGAGCAGCAGCAGGATCACGGCCAGGCCGACGACCACCAGGAGGTAGGGCACGAGGGCGTCGCCGAGCTTGTCGGAGACGTCGATGTTCAGGGCGGTCGTGCCGGTGATCACGACCTCCGCGCCCGTGGCCTCCAGCACGGCCGGGGCGGTGGTGTCGCGGATCTCCCCGACGAGGTCCACCGTGTTCTGGCTGTTCGGGGAGCTCTTCGGGACGGCGCGGATGAGGGCCACGTCGCCCGAGGTGTTGAACACGGCCGGGCTCACGGAGGCGACGTCGGGCAGCTCGTCCAGCGCGGCGACGGTCTCCTCGGCCGCGGCCTTCGGGTCCTTGCTGTGCCGGGCGTCGACGACGACCGTGAGGGGGCCGTTGTAGCCCGGTCCGAATCCCTTGCTCAGGGTGTCGTAGGCGATCCGCTGTGTGCTGCCGGGAGGGGCGGTGCTGTCGTCGGGCATGCCCAGCTGCATGGCGAACGCGGGGACGGACAGCACACCGAGGAGGGCGACCGAGGCGAGGAGCGCCCGCCAGGGGCGGCGGATGACGAGCCGCACCCAGCGCACCCCCATCGGCTCGCCCTCGCCGCGCTCCAGGGCCCGCATGCGCTTGGTCCGCAGGTTGCCGTTCATGATGCGTGTGCCGGCGAAGCCGAGGACCGCGGGCAGCAGGGTCAGCGCGACGACCACGGCCACGACGACCGCGAACGCCGCCGCCAGGCCCAGGTCGGACAGCAGCCGGATGCCGACGACGCTGAGCCCCGCCAGCGCGATGACCACGGTCAGGCCGGCGAACACGACCGCCGATCCGGCCGTGCCCAGGGCGCGTCCGCAGGCGTCCTCGGGTTCGTGGCCCGCCCGGATCTCGCCGCGGTAGCGGGAGACGATGAAGAGGGCGTAGTCGATGGCGACCGCCAGACCCAGCATCAGCGCGAGCGTCGACGCCGAGGAGCTCATGTCCCATATCGCGGTCGCGATGGTGATCGACAGGATCGCGATGACGACGCCCAGGAGGGCGGTCAGGAGCGGCAGGCCGGCGGCGAGCAGCGAGCCGAAGGTGATCACCAGTGCCACGGCGGCCACCGCGATACCGATCAGCTCGGCGGCTTTCGCGCTCTCCTTCGCCTCGACGGCGTTGCCGCCCAGGCTGACCGCCAGGCCCGCCTTCTCGCCCTCGGCGGCGACGGCGTGCAGGGCGTCCCGCGCCTTCGCGGTGACATCGGCCTGGGCGACGCGGTACGTCACCTGGGCGTAGGTGATGGTGCCGTCCCGGCTGATCAGACGGTTGGCGTAGGGGTCGCTGACGTTCGCGACCTGGGGCGCCTTCTTCAGGTCGGCGATCAGGGACTCGACCTCGGTCCTGTGGGCGCCGGACGTCAACTGCTGCCCGTCGGGGGCCTCGAAGACGACCCGGGCGGTGGCGCCCGAGGCGGCGGCCTGGGGGAACTCCTTGTCGAGCAGGTCCAGCGCCTTCTGCGACTGGGTGCCGGGGATGGTGAACTGGTCCGACGGCGTGCCGGACACACTCGCGGAGCCGATGCCGACGACCGCCAGGACGGCGATCCACAGCATCACCACGAGGCGGCGGCGCCTGAAGGCGAGCCGGCCGAGTCGGTAGAGGAAGGTGGCCACAGAGGTACTCCCACCTGGGAAACTACGGGACGGATGACGAGAACTGGGTGGGTCTGCGTGACCCGTCCATCAAGCTAGGCGCGCAATCGCGGCCGCCTACGGCACCGGGGAAGCGAATACGGCGCCGCCGCCTCCTCCTCCGGTACTGGTCGGCCTCCTCCCGAAGCACGCATGGCCCGGTACGTCAGCGGGGTCGGCCATGTCGCACCGGGCCGGGTGCGGGCGGCGGGGTGGGGGAGAATCGCCGAGAGACCGGAGGTCCTCGGCCTCGGGGAGGAGGGACGGTAGTACTCCCGTACTAGACGACGCGTCCCGCTTCACTTCCGAAGTACCGGGAGGTGCCTGGAAGACCACTCCAGGGTTGTCCCAGGAGCCTCGCCCTCGACGTCGATCCGCAACAGAAGGAATCCCATGCCCCGCACGAACCGCATCCTTGTCATCGTCACCAGCGTCGGCGAGTACGAGACGGTCGGATACCGCACCGGTCTCTGGCTGGGCGAGCTGACGCATTTCTACGACGTCGCCGAACAGGCCGGGTTCGAGGTCACCATCGCCGGCATCGACGGGGGGCCCGTGCCGCTCGACCCGGAAAGCCTCTCCCACGCGGTCCTCGACGACCTCGGCACCGACAAGCGGTACGCCGACCGCTCGTTCATGGACAAGCTCAGGGACACCGTGGCCGTGTCCGACGTCCAGGTCGACGACTACGACGCCATCTACCTCACCGGCGGCCACGGCGTGATGTTCGACTTCCACCAGAGTGAGGCGCTGGAGACGCTCATCGCCCGCTTCTACGAGTCCGGCCGGATCGTCTCGGCCGTCTGCCACGGCCCGTGCGGTCTGCTCGACGTCACGTTGAGCAGCGGCGAGCCGCTGGTGAAGGGCCGGAACGTCACCGGCTTCTCCTGGCGCGAGGAGGAACTCGCCCAGCGGGCGCAGGCCGTCCCGTACAGCCTGGAGGACCGGCTCAAGGAACTCGGCGCGTCGTACAGCCTCGCGGAGAAGCCGTTCGACGTCCATGTCGTCGAGGACGGCCGTCTCATCACGGGCCAGAACCCCAGCAGTGCCAAGGCCGTCGCGGAGGCGGTGGTCCGCCGACTGGCCTGAGATCGGGCCCGGGTTCGACGCGATTCGCTGCCGGACGACGCCGCCGAAGCCGAGCCGTGGTGCGGCCCGGCGCGGCGCCGTCCCGCACCGGCGTCGGTCGGAGGCTCGGACAGGGCGAGCAACTGGCCTGGCACCGTGGGTGGTTGCCTCGGGTTCACTCATCTCCGGCCGCCGGTGCGGTGGTCGCTGACGGCTTCCGCGGCAGCGCCTGCTCGGGGCTTAGCATCCGCGTATGCGGAACATCGAGACATGGGTGCCGGACGCGGGGCAGGCCGACATCGCCGGTCTGAGGAGGCTCGACGCCGACGCACTCGCACGCTACGTGGCCGACCCGGCCTACCCCTGGTGGCGCCGCGTGCCCTGCGCGCGGGCGCTGGGGGAGCGGGTACCGGAACAGCATGTCGCCCACTTGATCTCACGTGTTCGTGATCCGGGCGATGTGGCCGAGGTGCGCATCGCGCTTCTCGACCTTCTCGCGGACCGGGCCGAACTGCTGCCGTGGCTGAAGCACCAGGACCGGCGGCACGAGCGGTCGTACGGGATGCCCGAGGCGTTCCTCAAGGCACGCGGCATGCTCGGCGATCGCTCGGCCGCACGCGAGTTGGCGACGCTCGCGGCGTCCCCGTGGGCGCGTCGGCAGGGCGTCGGCGAGGCCGGACTGGACGCGCTGGTGACGCGGTACGGGGTCGAGGTGGTCCTGGCCGACCTCGGCGACGAGCGGCCCGAGGACCGGGCTTTCCAGGTCCGGATGCGGCATCGCGCCGCGGCGGACGTGACCGACGCACTGGCGGACCCCGATCGTGAAGTCGCCTACCTGGCCCAGTCGCTCCTGTCGGATCCGCGACGCGTCCGCGGCTACCTCGACGAGGCTCCGACGGTCGAGGCGAAGCTCTGGGCCGCATACGCGCTGCATCGCCTCACCGGTGACGTTGCCGAGACCCGGCGCGTCTACGACACCCTGGGGCGTCCGCGGGTCGAGGTGGCCGGTCTGGACGACGAACTCCGCGGCGCGATCCTGCACGAGTACGCGAGCGGCTGCGAACGACAGAGCGATCCGCGATGGCGTGTCGAAGCCCTGTGCAGCGAACCGCCCGTCCGTCCGGACCAGAACGAGCAAGTCGGGCGCGCGACGGCCGCGTTGACCGAAGCGGGCCTCTCGCCGATGCCTGCCGTCTCCTGCGGCGAGCACCACGGGCAGGGCGACGGGACGTACCACGTCATGGAGTTCGGCGAGAACGAACTGTTCATCAGTACCCTCGGACGGTTCGTCACAAGTGCCGAACCCGACCCGACCGCCCGTCAGGCCCTCGAATCCGCGGGCTTCCGCTGGATCGACGAGACCACCAGTGCGATATGCGTCCCCGGCCTGTGTGTCTACTACTTCGGCGCGCGTGCACCCGTCAGCGTCGACACCCTGCTGTTCTACTGGCAGGACTAGGGACTCGCCCGGATCGTCCCCGGGCGGGCGGACCCGGACGGGGTTGCTGTCAGGCGGAGTTCGCGCGGGCGTCGGACGCAGAGCCGTCGAAGCCGTCGGACTCCAGGTGTTCCCGCAACCATCCTTCCGTGCTGCTGACGTGCAGCAGTGCGGCCGCCTGGCTGAGGGGGGCGTCGCGGGCGGCGAGCGCCTCGTAGATCGCCTCGTGCTCCGTGACGGTCCTGGCCGCGACCTGGGCGTCGACCTGGCCGCGCCAGATCCGGGCGCGCAGCGTGTGACCGGAGACGCCTTCGAGCAGCGCCAGCAGGGACTCGTTGCCGGTGGCCGCGACGACGGCGCGGTGGAAGGCCGCGTCGTGCATGTTGAGGAGTTCGACGTCGTCGCGGGCATCCCGCATCGCGTCGAGGTGGTGTTTGACCTCGGCCAGCTGCTCGTCGGTGATCCGGACCGCGGCGAGCCCGGTGGCGGCCGGTTCGAGCAGCCGCCGTACCTCCATCAGGTCCAGCAGCGCGCCCGCGTCGGCCTGGAGCAGTTCCACGGCACCGCCGAGGCCCTCCAGCAGGACGCTCGCCTGGAGGCTGGTGACGTACGTGCCGTCGCCCCGCTTGACCTCCAGCACCCGCGCGACGGCAAGCGCTTTGACCGCCTCGCGCGCCAGATTGCGGGAGAGCCCCAGCTGAGCCGCCAGATCGGGTTCCGGAGGCAGCTTGGAACCGGGCGGCAGCTCGCCGGTCCGGATCAGCTCACGAATCTGCTCGATGGCCTTGTCCGTGAGGGACACCGTGCCCCCTCTTCGTCCGTGTGTGTTTCCGGCATGTCCGGTCCGCCGAGACCCCGGGCGGACGGATCGGCCCGGAGACGACCGGGACCCGTCGGCTGTGCGGTGTGGCGTACCGCCTGGCCTGGTCCCCCGTCGCGTATGCCGAGCGTGTGGTTGATGATACTGGGATGCGTGAGGGGGATCGACGAGGTCGCCCCGGCTCCGGACCGTATGAGCGGGCCGGAGGTAAGGGTCGACCGTCGCTCGCCCCGCGCTCACCTACGCCCCGCGCTCACCCCCACTCAGCCCGTGTTCATCAGGCACCCAAGCGGTAGAAGTCGGACGCGGTGCCGGCGAGGATCGCCCGGGTCTCGCTCGCGGAACAGCCGTGGAGGATTTCCTCGACGGTGGCGGCCCAGCGATTCCAGCCGCCGGCGAGCACGCAGACCGGCCAGTCGGAGCCGAACATGAGCCGGTAGGGGCCGAAGGCGGAGAGCAGTACGTCCCACACGGGCCGGATGTCGGCGACGGTCCACTTCGCGTGGTCGGCCTCGGTGACGAGGCCCGACACCTTGCAGCGCACCTGCGGATGCGCGGCGAGCAGGCGGATCTGCCGTTCCCAGTCGGCCAGGTCACCCCCCGCGATCGGTGGCTTCCCGGCGTGGTCGAGGACGATCCGCAGGTCGGGGATGCTTTCGGCGAGCCTGATCACCTGGGGCAGCTGGTGGCTTCGGACCAGGACGTCGTAGCCGAGCCCGTGGTCGCGCACCGCGCGCAGCCCGGACTCCACGACCGGGCGCTGGAGCCAGTCGGGATCCGGTTCCGCCTGGACGATGTGCCGCACGGCTCGCAGGTGGGTGCCGCCGGGACTGGCGTGCAGTCCGTCGAGGATGTCGTTGATGGCGAGACAGGTCAGGTCGGCCCATCCGACCACCGCGCCGATCAGAGGATCGGTGTCGGCCAGCGACAGCAGCTCACGGGTTTCGGGCAGGGAGGTCACGCACTGGACGACCACGCTGCGCTCCAGTCGGCGGCCCATGATCCCGCTGGTGGCGGTCGTGCGCAGGCCGCCGGCGTCGAAGGAGCGGCGGATCGGTTCGTGCCCCGGGTCGTCCAGCCAGGGCTGAGGGCGTCGGTCGAGGTTCCACACGTGGTGGTGGGCGTCGACGAGGCCGAGGTCCGCGATGTCAGACACGGGCTGC
>NZ_JABXWI010000038.1 GCF_014930365.1 Streptomyces caniscabiei
GTAGGCCATCGCCGGTCGGGAGGTGGCGGAGGTCAAGGGGGTGTCCTTTCCTGGGGCGGTGGGCGGCTGCGCGCGTACGCGGCCGGTCAAGGGAACCGGGCCGCGCGGCCGGAGCCGCGTTCGATCTCGACGCAGTCCTGGTAGCGGGGCAGCAGACCGAGGGCCTGGGCCTCGGAGGCGGTGCGGGCCTCCCGGTCGCGGGCGGAGACGACGAGGTCGCGCGTGTCACCCAGGGGCAGTCCGAGGGCGGGGTCCAGGGCCGACACGGCGTACTCGTCGTCGCCCACGTACTCGCCCGAGAGCATGTAGCACATGGCCGTGCCGTCCCGCAGGGAGAGGAAGGCGTGCCCGACACCGAGAGGGAAGTAGACGGCGCTCGGGTGGTCCGCGTCGAGCGTGACCGCGTCCCAGGCCATGAAGGTGGGCGATCCGACGCGGAGGTCCACCATGATGTCCAGGGCCTTGCCGTGGGCGCAGTAGACGTACTTCGCCGTCCCGGGCGGGGTACGGGTGTAGTGCACGCCTCTGAGCACGTCGCGCCGTGAGGTGCTGCAGTTGGCCTGTCCGATCGCCGGGAACGGATGGCCGACAGCGGCGGTGAACACGCTCTCCTGGAAGGGGGCGGTGAATCTGCCCCGCTCGTCGGGGAAGGCGTCGGGTTCGAACGCGAAGGCACCCTCGACCTTCAGTGCGCGGTATTTCATGGACTTCCCTCCGTGGGGACGCTCGGCGAACTGCGGCGGACGGGAACTCGGTGGGAGGGACCGCCTCTCAGCGGTCCCACCAGGACCTGTGGCGGCGGTACCACTCCACGGTCCGGGCGAGACCGGCGTCGAAGTCGACCCGGGGCCGATAGCCGCACTCCGCGCGTGCCTTGTCGTCGCGGATCGCGTAGCGCAGGTCGTGTCCCTTGCGGTCAGGGACCTGGCGCACCGCATGCCAGTCACGTCCGCAGGCGTCCAGCAGCAGGCCGGTGAGCTCGCGATTGGTCAGTTCGGTGCCGCCGCCTATGTTGTAGATCTCGCCGGGCCGCCCCTTGAGCCGGACGGCGTCCACGCCCCGGCAGTGGTCCTCGACGTGGAGCCAGTCGCGGACGTTGCGGCCGTCGCCGTACAGCGGCACGTCACGGCCGGTGAGCAGCCGGGTCACGAACAGCGGGACGACCTTCTCGGGGTGCTGACGGGGGCCGTAGTTGTTGCTGCAGCGGGTGACGCGGACGTCGAGGCCGTGGGTGCGGTGGAAGGACAGGGCGAGGAGGTCGGAGGCGGCTTTGGACGCGGCGTAGGGCGAGTTGGGGTCGAGGGGGTCGGTCTCGGACCGCGCGCCGGTCTCGACGGAGCCGTACACCTCGTCGGTGGAGACGTGCACGAAGCGGTCCACGCCCTGACGCAGTGCCTGGTCCAGCAGGGTCTGGGTGCCGACGACATTGGTGCGGGCGAACGCGTGGGCGTCCTCGATGGACCGGTCGACGTGGGACTCGGCCGCGAAGTGCACCACCTGGTCCGCGCCGGCCATGGCCTCGGCGACGGTCCCGGGGTCGCAGATGTCGCCCCGCACGAAGGTCAGCCGGGGGTCGGCGAGGTCGAGGTTGTCCAGCCGGCCCGCGTAGGTGAGGCTGTCCAGCACCGTCACCCGGGAGACGTCGAGGGTGCCGGCGGTCCCGTCCAGCAGCATCCGGGTGTAGGTGGAGCCGATGAAGCCGGCGCCGCCCGTGACGAGCAGGTTCACAGGTCCTCCGGGAGGGTCGGGGGCCAGGCGTCCGGGGTGTGGGCACGGGCCTGTTCCATGACGTAGCGGCCGTAGGGGGACTGGCGCATGGCGGCGCCCAGCCGGTGGCACTCGTCCGCGTCGATGAAGCCCAGGTACAGGGCCACCTCCTCGACACAGCCGATGCGTACCCCTTGGCGTCGCTGCACGTCGCGGACGAACTGGGCGGCCTCCAGCAGGGTTTCGTGGGTGCCGGTGTCGAGCCAGGTGACGCCCCGGCCCAGCCAGACGAGGTCGGCGCGGTCCTGTTCCATGTAGGCGCGCAGGACATCGGTGATCTCCAGCTCGCCCCGGGCGGAGGGGGTGAGGCCCTTGGCGATGTCCACGACCTCGTCGTCGAAGAAGTAGAGCCCGGGGACGGCCAGGTGGGACCGGGGGCGGGCGGGTTTCTCCTCGATGGACACAAGGCGGCCCCGGGCGTCGACCTCGGCGACGCCGAACCGTTCCGGGTCGGCGACCTGGTGGCCGAAGAGGACGCAGCCGCGCAGGCGGTGGGCGCTGCGGCGCAGCAGGGAGGGCAGGTTGGCGCCGTGGAAGAGGTTGTCGCCCAGGATCAGGGCGCAGTCGCCGCCGGTGATGTGGTCGGCGCCGACCAGCAGGGCGTCGGCGATGCCGCGCGGCTCGTCCTGGACGGCGTAGTCGATGGTCATGCCCAGGTGGCTGCCGTCGCCCAGCAGGGCGCGGAACAGGTCGAGTTCGGCGGGGCGGGTGACGAGGAGGATGTCTCTGATACCGGTGAGCATGAGGATGGAGAGCGGGTAATAGATCATCGGCTTGTCGTAGACCGGCACCAGCTGTTTCGATCCGACGGCCGTCAGCGGCAGTAGTCGAGTTCCGTTCCCGCCCGCGAGGACAATTCCTTTCATGGCGCCTCGTACACCGATCGGGAAAACAATTCTGTTCACTCCCCACGTCGAGAACGGTCCCGCACCACGAAGGCGCGACGGACAGGCAGGGGAATGTTCTCCATTCGTGAGGGGAAATGGGAAGGGCCACGGGGCTGCGGTGACCCTTAAAAGTGCGTACTCCCCCTTACGCAAACCCCTAGTTCAGAGCGCCCACCCGGCTCCCGACCCCTAGAAACGCAACGGAACCGACTCGACCCGGCCCGCGCCGGATAGCTTCGCAGCGCATTCACTGTGCCCTCTCACGCTCGCGCACTTGACAGGGAGTCAGGAAATGGACGTAGCTGCGAATATTCACCGGTTCCCGATGGCCGAACCCGTCGGCTTCGCATATCCTCCCTGCTACCGAGAACTCCAGGAGAACGAGCCGCTGGCCCGCGTCCGGATGGCTTACGGCATGGAGGCGCGGCTGATCACCCGGCACGCGGACGTCCGGGCGGTGCTGGCCGATCCCCGGTTCAGCAGGGCCGCGACGGCGGGTGTGGACATTCCCCGGTCGTCGCCGGTGATGCTGCACGACGCGTCGATCGTCACCATGGACCCGCCGGAGCACACCAGGCTGCGGCGGATGGTCGCCCAGGCGTTCACCAAGCGCGGTGTCGAGGCGATGCGGCCACGCGTCGTCGAGTCGGTGGCGCGGCTGCTCGACGCCATGGAGGAGCAGGGGCCGCCCGCCGATCTGGTGACCGCGCTGGCCCAGCCGCTCCCCATCCTCGCGATCTGCGCCCTGTTCGGCGTGGTCGACGACCGCAGTGACACCTTCCGTGAGCTGGCGCACACCATGTTCACCGGCACCGAGCAGACAGCGGTGGAGTCGGCGTTCGGCGAGATCATGGCCATGATCACCGCGCTGGTCGCCGAGCGCCGGCGGACCGCGTCCGAGGATCTGCTCGGCCGGCTCGTATCGGCCTGTGACGACGACGACCGGCTCAGCGAGGAGGAGCTCGTCGGCCTCGCCCTCGCCCTGCTGGTGGGCGGGTTCGAGAACAGCGCCCAGGAGATCGCCAACTGCGCGGCCCTCGTGCTGCGCAGCCCCGACCATCTGGCGGAGCTGCGGGCCAGGCCCGATCTCGTCCCGTCGGCGGTCGAGGAGGTGCTGCGCTTCGCGCCGCTGTCGGTCACGGGCGGTCTCGTGCGGATCGCGGTCGACGACGTCGAACTCGGCTCCGGCACCATCCGCAAGGGCGAGGCCGTGATCATCGACACGCAGTCCGCCAACCTCGATCCCGCCGTGTTCGACGACCCGACCGAGATGGACATCCACCGCTCACCGAACCCGCATCTCATCTTCGGCCACGGCGCCCACCGCTGTATCGGCGCCGAGCTCGCCCGGATGGAACTCCAGGTCTCCCTCGGGTCGTTGCTCCAGCGCTTCCCCCGGCTGGCGCTCGCCGTCCCGGCGGAGGACATCCCGTTCACCGGGGGAATGCTGCGCGGTCCCGCCTGCCTGCCCGTCACATGGTGATCGGGGCGCGGACCGAGGCGAACGGGCGGCTCGGGGAAGCGGAGTTCGCCGACTGGTTCGCCGAACGCGCCCGGGTCAACGAGCAGCGGGTGGAGCCGATCCCGTTCTCGGCGCTGTCGGGCTGGGACTTCGACCCCGCCACGGGCGATCTTCGGCACCACACCGGCCGGTTCTTCAGCGTACGGGGGCTGTGCGTGCGGGGGGCCGGCCCCGAGGGCCGGGACGGCTGGTCTCAGCCCATCATCGACCAGCCGGAGATCGGCGTCCTCGGCATCCTCGCGCGGACCGTCGACGGAGTGCGGCACTTCCTGCTCCAGGCGAAGGCGGAACCCGGCAACGTGGGCGGCATCCAGCTCTCCCCCACCGTGCAGGCGACCCGCAGCAACTACACACGGGTGCACCGGGGCGGATCCGTCCGCTATCTGGAGCACTTCACCGACCGCCGGGGCCAGGGCCGTGTCCTGGTCGACGTCCTCCAGTCCGAACAGGGCTCCTGGTTCCTGCGCAAGCGGAACCGCAACATGATCGTCGAGGTGGACGAGGACCTACCGGTCCACGACGACTTCCGCTGGCTCACCCTCGACGAGATCAGGACCCTGCTCCACCGCGACAACCTGGTCAACATGGACGCCCGTACGGTCCTGTCGTGTCTGCCCCCCGAGCACCCCGGCGGCGAGCGCGGCGCCCTGCACTCCATGACGGAGCTGTCGAGCTGGTTCACCGAGGCCAAGACACGCTGCGAGCTGACGGCCGGCGTCGTCCCGCTCGACCGTGTCACCGGCTGGACCCGGACCGCGACCGAGATCGCGCACGACGCGGGCGGGCGCTTCCGCATCATCGCCGTGGACGTCACCGCGCCGCACCGTGAGGTGCCGTCGTGGACCCAGCCGATGCTGGCCCCCTGCGCCCGGGGGCTCGCGGTCCTGCTCCGCCGCCGGTTCGGAGGCGTCCCGCACTACCTGATGCAGGCGCAGGCCCAGGAGGGCTGCCTGGACAGGCTGGAGATCGGCCCCACCGTGATGTGCGTGCCGGACGAGCAGGCCTCTCTGCCGCCCGAGCGACGCCCGCCCCTTCTCGACCTGTTCCACGCCCTCCCCCCCGACCGGATCCGCTACGACCGTCTCCAGTCCGAGGAGGGCGGACGGTTCTTCGCCGCGGAGAACCGGTATGTGATCGCCGAGCTGGACGACGACTTCCCGACGGACGTGCCGCCCCGGTACTGCTGGATGACGGTGAGGCAGCTGAAGGAACTGCTGCGGCACAGCCACTACGTCAACATCGAGGCGCGCACCCTCGTGGCGTGCGCGGAGGCCATCGGATGAGCGCCCCCGTCCGTGTCGGCGTACTCGGCTGCGCGGACATCGCCTGGCGGCGGATGCTGCCCGCGATCGTCGCGGAACCGAGAACACGGCTGGTGGCGGTGGCCGGCCGGAACGCGGCCAAGGCGCGCCGGTTCACCGACCGCTTCGGCGGGGAACCCGTCGAGGGGTACGAGGCACTGCTCGCCCGGACCGACCTCGACGCCGTGTACATCCCGCTGCCCACCGGTCTGCACGCGCGGTGGGCCGTCGAGGCGCTGCGCCGCGGGTTGCACGTCCTGGTGGAGAAGCCGCTCGCGACCAGCCGGGCCGAGGCCGTGGAGATGCTCGGCACGGCCCGTGGCGCCGGGTTGTGCCTGATGGAGAACCTCATGTTCGTCCACCACCGCCAGCACGAGGAGGTACGGCGGCTCGTCGCGAAGGGCGAGATCGGCCAGGTGCGTTCCCTCAGCGCCGCGTTCGGCATTCCCCCGCTGCCGGCCGGCGACATCCGTCACCGCGCCGACCTCGGCGGAGGCGCCCTGCTCGACGTCGGCGTGTACCCGCTGCGGGCGGCGCGACTGCTGCTCGGTCCCCGACTCGAGCCGGTCGGCGCGGTGTCGCGGATCGACCCGGCGCTCGGCGTGGACGTGGCGGGCCATGTCCTGCTCACCACCCCGGACGGGGTCACCGCCGAGCTGTCGTTCGGGTTCGAGCACGCGTACCGCTGCTGCTACGCCCTGTGGGGCAGCGCCGGCCGGATCTTCCTGGACCGCGCCTTCACCCCACCACCGACCCACCGTCCCGTCGTCCGGCTGGAGAAGCAGGACCTCGTCCAGGAGGTCACGCTGCCGGCCGACGACCAGTACGGGGCCGTCGTCCGCGGCTTCGCGGCGGCCGTGCTGGACGGTGTGCCGCCACGGGACGGGGCGGAGGAACTCCTCGCCATGGCCGACCTGGTGGACCGGGTCCGGGCGTGTGCGCGGGTGATCCGCTAGGGCGTGTTGCGAAAGTCCCGTCGTTCGCCCGAAGGGCGGGCCTCGCGGCGTCAGGTGCGTGCTCTCGGCGTGCCGGGCGGAAGCCCTCGTACTGGATGTACTTGGGCTTTCGCCCGGTGCGGCGAGAGTGCGTGCATGGCGTCGCGAGGCAGGCGGGACTTTCGCAACACGCCCTAGGCGCCCCCACCATCCGGCGGCGCCTCCCGTCCGGGCGGTGTTCTCAGGTCAGCCCGACGCGACACGGGGCAGGCCAGGACGGTGTTTCTCGAGGTAGTCACGCAACCGGGGTGAGCGCACGGCGGGCAGCCGGGCCAAGGTGGCCCCGAAGGCCTGGTGGTGGGGCGTCAGACGGTCCAACGGGCGCGGCGGCAGAGGGTAGTCGTCACGCAGGACGCCCTCCGGGAGAACCCCTGTCGCGGGCATCGGCGAGGTCTCACCCGGGTGGACGAGGTAGGCCCAGACGCCGCTGTCCAACGGCACCACGGCCTCCTCGTCGCCCGGCGGCCGCCAGGGCGCTCCCGTGAGGGGGTGGCGGGGGACGAGGAGGACATCGGGACGGGGCCGGGGCAGGTGGATCCCCGGGCCGGCCGGCCCCACGGAGCGGGGATCGGGCCCGGCGGGGAGGTACCGGCCGACGGCGTGGCCGAGCAACTCGGCGACGGGACCGGCGGGGAGACGCACCGGGTGGCCCTCGGTGACCGCCACGAGATGGGCCAGTGCGACACCGATCGCCGCCTCCCAGCGACGGCTCCACGATCCGTCGGGTTCGACGGGCGGCACGCGGTGCTCGGCGCGCAGCAGATCGTCCCAGTCGGGAGGCGGGCCTGCCGTGAGTCCCGAGGGGCGACGTACGACCGTGTCGGGCTCCAGCCACACCGTCTGCCACATTCCGCAGTCGTCCATGCGGGTCGCCACGGCCCGTCCGCACCCCTCGCACGCCAGGTTGGGGCCGGCCCTGCCGTCCACGCCCCGGCAGTAGCCCTCGCACCTGTCGGGGATCAGGGTCATGGACCGGGAGTCGCCGGGGGCGATGACGATCCTGTCGCGCGCTCCGAAGGACACCCGGTAGACCGGCGCGAACACACCCCGCCGAGCGGCCTCGTCCGCCCCGACCTCCTCCCACGACCGCCAGGGCGGTCCGGTGGGCAGGGGGTCGACCGCGTACGTCGCGGGCTCCATCAACGGAGGGTGGAGTTCCTCCCACCCGCCGTAGTACGTGTGGCCGGGGAGGGCGACCCGGGACACCGGCGCCGTCAGCTCCGTACCGCACGCGGCACACTCGAACACGTCCAAACAAGCTCCCCCTGGCCCCGGTTCCCGGGGGATTGTGTCTCGCCCGCGGGCGGGGAATCCACCGGGTTTCCGGACTGCGGGCGGGGAATCCACCAGGTTCCGGGCTGCCGGAACGCGTCGCGGGGTGCTTCCTCGCGTCGGTGCTCAGCCGTCGTGGGCGGTCAGCCAGTCGTGGACGGTGCGTGCGGTGGTCTCCCCGTGTTCCTCGATCATCGAGTGGTGGTCGCCGGGTACGTCCATCACGTCCAGGGGGACGGGCCAGACGGACTGCCACTCCTCGGGGCTCCTGTGCGGGTGGTCGGGGTCGACGGCGATCATCTCGGAGGCGCGGACCAGGAGCGCGGGGGTGGTGAGGGGGCGCGGTCGCCAGGTCTCGAAGAGCGAGAAGTACGAGGCCATGGCGGTGAGCCGCAGGCCGGTCATCCGGCCGAACTCGGCCTCGCGTTCGAGGGAACGCGACTCCATGGCGTGGACGATGTAGTCGGTCTGCGGGGTGCCGGCCACATAGGTGTCCAGCATGACGACACCGGTCGCGGGAGTGCCGAGTTCTTCGAGGCGGGCGGCCACCGCGTAGGCGAGCGAGCCGCCGGAGGAACGGCCGGCGAGGGCGAACGGGGCGCCGTCCAGGGCTCGGACGATGGTGCGGGCCGCGTGGTCGACCGCCGCCTCCACGTTGCCGGCGACCAGTTCGTCGGCGACGAAGCCCGGCATCATCAGCGAGTGGGTGTCCCGCAGCCCGCGCAGCGGCCTCGCGAGGGCGACGAACTCCTGGTCGCTGGCCCACACCGAGGTGGACGGCAGGCCGACGAGGGCCGGGTGGCCGGCGGCGCCTTCGCCGAGTTTGACCAGTCCCGGTGCCTTGCCGACCGTGTCGGGCGAGGTGAAGGCGGGGCGCAGCCCGGCGGAATTCATGAGGACCTTGCCGGCCTGGTCGTAGCGGCCGACGGTGACGGCGTGGCGGTAGAGGGCCTCGACGGCGTGGGCCACGGCGGTGGTCGGGTCCGGCGGGTCGGCGGGGGCGGCCGCCCGCGCGGGTGCCGCGTCCGGCGCGGGCGTGGTGAACCGACGGTTCAGGGCGGCGGCCAGGTCCCCGGGGGTGGGGTGGTCGAAGACGAGGGTGGGTTGCAGTCGTAGTCCGGTGGTGGTGGCGAGCCGGTTGCGGAGTTCCACGGAGGTGAGCGAGTCGAAGCCCAGCTCGCCGAAGGCCCGGTCCGGGGTGAAGGCGTCGGTGCCGCCGTGGCCGAGGACCCGGGCGGCCTGCGCGCACACCAGGTCCAGCAGCGCGCTCTCGCGCGCGGCCGGGTCGAGCGCGGCGAGGGCGGTGGCGCCGACCCCTTCGTCGCGTCGGACCGTGGTCCGGCGGGGCACCGTACCGCGCACCAGGGCGCGCAGGACGGCCGGGATCCGGTCGGCGGGGAAGGAGGCGGCGCCGGGGGTGAGGCGGAGCGGCACGAGGAGGGCGTCGTCCGCTGCCGTCAGGGCGTGGTCGAGGGCGGCCAGTCCCGTCTCGGCGGTGAACGGCCGGAGTCCGCTGCCCTCCAGCCGGGCCCGGTCGCCGGTGTCGAGGGCGTCGGCCATGCCGCCGGTGCCCTGCCAGGGGCCCCAGGCCAGCGCGAGACCGACCAGGCCCTGTGAGCGGCGGTGCTGGGCCAGGGCGTCGAGGAAGGCGTTGGCGGCGGCGTAGTTGGCCTGGCCCGGGCTGCCGAGCACCCCGGCGGCGGAGGAGAACAGCACGAAGGCGGTGAGATCGAGGTCCGCCGTCAGCTCGTGGAGGTGCCAGGCCGCGTCCGCCTTGGGGCGGAGTACGGCGTCGAGGCGCTCGGTGGTCAGGTCGCCGAGCAGGCCGTCGTCGACGACGCCGGCGAGGTGGACGACCCCGGTGAGGGGATGCTCGGCGGGGATGTCCGCCAGCAGCCGGGCGAGGGCGTCGCGGTCGGCCACGTCGCAGGCCGCGAAGGTGACGCGGGCTCCGGCCTCGGTGAGTTCGGCGACCAGTTCGTCCGCGCCGGGCGCCGCCGGTCCTCGTCGGCCGGCCAGCAGGAGCTGACGTACACCGTGGCGGGTCACGAGGTGCCGGGCGACCAGCGTGCCGAGGGCTCCGGTGGCGCCGGTGACTAGGACGGTGCCGTGGGGGGTCGCGCGGGAGGTGTCATGGGGGGAGGTTCCTCGCGGTGTCCCGGCGGGTTCCGGGGCGGTCGGCGGTGCGCTCGGCGGCAGCGGGGTGAGCCGGGGGACGCGGGCCTTGCCGTGGCGCAGGGCGAGTTGGGGTTCTCCGGTGGCCAGGGCGCCCGGCAGGGCGACCAGGGAGGTGTCCGCGTCGTCGAGGTCGACCAGGACCACACGGTCGGGGTGTTCCGTCTGCGCGCTCCGGGCCAGACCCCATACGGCGGCGGCGCCGGGGGCGGGGCCGGGGTCGTCCGGGCCCGTGGCGACGGCCCCGTGGGTGACGAGGACCAGCCGGGTGCCGGCCAGCCGCTCCTCGGCGAGCCAGGGGCGCAGCAGATCGAGGGTGCGCCCGGTCGCCACGTGGGCGTCGGCTCCGGCGTCGTCGTGGCCGGGCGGGTCGCAGAGGACGACCACGGTGGCGGGCGCGGGACCACCGGTGTCGATCGTCTCGGTGAGGGCGCCGCGGTCGAGGTACGGGACGACGTCCTCGCCGATCGCGGCGGCCAGCCGGGGGCGCAGTTCACGCGGGTCGAGGCCG
Source organism: Streptomyces caniscabiei (assembly GCF_014930365.1). Taxonomy (GTDB): domain Bacteria; phylum Actinomycetota; class Actinomycetes; order Streptomycetales; family Streptomycetaceae; genus Streptomyces; species Streptomyces caniscabiei. Next base: position 10,431 of record NZ_JABXWI010000038.1, read on the forward strand.
AGCATGCCCCAGCCATCGGGCGCGGGGGCGGTGGAGAGGGGCACCGCGGGCCACTCCAGGCGGTACAGGGGCTCGGTGCGTGGCTGTGCGGACCGGGCGGCCTGGACCGGCGCGGGGGCGCGCAGGGTCAGGGTGGCGATGTCCAGGACGGGCAGGCCGTCGGGTGTGGTGGCCCGGACGCTGACCCCGCCGTCGTCCGTGGGGGTGAGCCTGACGTGCAGCTCTGCCGCGCCGGTCGCGTGCAGCCGTACGCCCGACCAGGCGAAGGGCAGTCCGGCGGGGACTGCCGTGGAGGCGGTCCGGTCCGCGCCGAGGATGCCGAGGGCGAGCGGCTGGAGGGCGGCGTCGAGGAGGGCGGGGTGCAGGGCGTGGCCGTCCTCGCCGCGGCCGGGGGTGGTCTCGCCCTCCGGATCGTCGGCGTCGGGCAGGGCGACGTGGGCGTGGAGTGCGCCGTCCGCCTGCCAGAGGGCGGTCAGGCCCTGGAAGGCAGGGCCGTAGTCCAGGCCCGCCTCGGCGGTCGCGGAGTAGAAGTCGTCCAGGGGAACGCGTCGGGCGCCGGGCGGCGGCCAGGGGGTGTTGTCCGGGGCCGGGGTAGTGAGCGGTGCGGGGGCGAGCACACCGGTGGCGTGCCGGGTCCATGGCTCTTCGGGGCCGTCGTCGGGCCGGGCGTGGAGGGTGAACGGCCGTCGTCCGTCGGTGTCCTCGGCGTCGACGGTCAGGTGGAGGGCGACGCCGCCCGTGTGGGGCAGCGGCAGGGGCGCGTGGATGACGAGTTCGTCGAGCCGGTCGCAGCCGGTGTGGCCACCGGCGTGCAGGGCCAGGTCGACGAGGGCGGTACCGGGCAGGACCGGGGTGCCGCCCAGCGCGTGTTCCGCCAGCCAGGGGTGGTCGGTGACGTCGAGTCGGCCGGTGAAGAGCAGTCCGCCGGAACCGGGCAGCGCGGTGACGGCCCCGAGCAGGGGGTGCCCCGCCGCGCTCAGGCCGACGGACGCCGCCTCCCGGCCGGCGCGGGCTCCGCCGCCGCCGAGCACGCGCAGCCAGTACCGCTGGTGCTGGAAGGCGTAGGTCGGCAGGGGGACGGTGCGGGCGTCGCCGCCCGCGAAGTACGCCTGCCAGGCGACGGGCGTGCCCCCGACGGCGAGCCGGGCGAGGGCCGTGACGAGCGCGTCGGCCTCACCGCGGTCGCCGTCGCGCAGGGCGGCCAGGCAGGTCACGGTGGACCGGGTGTGGTCGGCGGCGGTTCCGGCGGCCATCGCGGTCAGGGCGCCACCGGGGCCGGCCTCCAGGAAGGTGCGTACGCCCCGGTCGAGCAGGGTGCGCACACCGTCGGCGAACCGGACGGCGTCCCGGACGTGCCGCACCCAGTAGGCGGGGGCGCACAGGTCGCGGGCGGCGGCGGGGGTGCCCGTGACGTTGGAGATGACGGGCAGGGTCGGCTCGTGGAAGTCGACCTGGGCCAGTGCGGCTGCGAAGTCCGCGAGCATGGGCTCCATGAGCGGGGAGTGGAAGGCGTGGCTGACCGTGAGCATCCTGGTGCGGTAGCCGCGCCCGACGAACTCCGCCGCGGCGTCCAGGACGGCGTTCTCCGGACCGGACACGACGATCGAGGAGGGGCCGTTGACGGCGGCGATGCCGACGCTGCGGTCGGTGTGGGCGGCGAGCACGGCCACGACCTCGCTCTCGTCGGCCTCGACCGCGAGCATCGTGCCGCCGACGGGCAGCGCCTGCATCAGACGGCTGCGGGCGGCGACCACCCGGCAGGCGTCGGGCAGCGACCAGACACCGGCGACATGGGCGGCGACGAGTTCGCCGACGGAGTGACCGATCAACGCGTCCGGGCGGACACCCCAGCTCTCCAGCAGCCGGTACAGCGCCGTCTCCACGGCGAAGAGCGCCGGCTGTGTGAACTCGGTCCGGTTCAGCTCCGCCGCGCGTTCCGGGTCCTTCGAGAACACGACGTCACGCAGGGTTCGGCCCAGCAGCGGGTCGAAGGCGGCGCAGATCTCGTCGAAGGCCGCCGCGAACACGGGGTGGCGCGCGTACAGGTCGCGGCCCATGCCTGGCCGTTGGGAGCCCTGGCCGGGAAGGACGATCGCGAGCGGGCCCTCCCTTACGACGCCCCGGACGACGTCGGCGGCGGGCGGTGTGCCCTCGGCGAGCGACTGGAGGCCGTCGAGCAGGGCGGGCACGGTGTCGGCGACGACGGCCGCGCGGTGGGCGAGGGCGCTGCGGGTCGTGGCCAGGGAGCGGGCGATGTCGAGGGGTGCGGTGCCGGGCCGTTCGCGCAGGTCGGCGAGGAGGCGGGCGGCCTGGGCGCGGAGCGCGGCTTCTGTGTGGCCGGAGACGAGCCAGGGGACGGCGGGCGGGGTCGGGGGTGGGGTCGCGGGCTCGGTGTTGCCAGGCTTCGGGGGGTGTGGGTGGTCGGCGTCGTCGGATGCGTCGGCGGTTCGGGCCTCGGTGCACTGCGGCGACTGCGGGGGCCGGGTGTCGGCCTCCTCGGCTCCCGGCGCGTCGTGGGGCGGCGGGGCGGGCTCCGACGGCCGGTCGTCCGGGGCCTGTTCGAGGATGAGGTGGGCGTTGGTGCCGCTGATGCCGAAGGAGGATACGGCGGCCCTGCGGGGGCGGCCCGTCTCAGGCCAGGGGCGGCTGTCGGTCAGGAGGCGTACCGTGCCGGCGGACCAGTCGACCTGGCGGGTGGGCTCGTCGACGTGCAGGGTGCGGGGCAGGACGCCCTCGCGCAGTGCCAGGACGGTCTTGATGACCCCGGCGACGCCCGCCGCGTACTGGGTGTGCCCGATGTTCGACTTGACGGAGCCCAGCCACAGGGGCCGGTCGGCGTCCCGGCCCCGGCCGTAGGCCGCCAGCAGCGCCTGCGCCTCGATCGGGTCGCCGAGGCGGGTGCCGGTGCCGTGGGCCTCGACCGCGTCGACATCGGAGGGTGCCAGTCCCGCCCCGGCCAACGCCGCCTGGATGACGCGCTGTTGTGAGGGACCGTTGGGGGCGGTCAGACCGTTGGACGCGCCGTCCTGGTTGACCGCCGAGCCCCGGACGAGGCCGAGGACGCGGTGGCCGTTGCGCCGTGCGTCCGAGAGGCGTTCGAGGACGACGATGCCGACGCCCTCGCCCCAGCCGGTGCCGTCGGCGGCGTCCGCGAAGGCCTTGCAGCGGCCGTCGGGGGCGAGGCCGCCCTGGTTGGCGAACTCGGCGAAGGCTCCGGGGGTGGACATCACGGTGACGCCGCCCGCGAGAGCGAGGTCGCACTCGCCCGCCCGCAGCGCCTGTCCCGCCAGGTGCAGGGCGACCAGGGACGAGGAGCAGGCCGTGTCCACGGTGACCGCCGGGCCCTCCAGTCCGAGGACATAGGACACGCGGCCCGACATGACGCTGCCGGACGAGCTGGTCAGGGCGTAACCGCTCGCCAGGGAGGCGGAGTTCACCAGCAGGGCGCCGTACTCCTGGGGGGTGCCGCCGACGAAGACGCCGGTACGGCTGCCGCGCAGGGACAGCGGGTCGACGCCGGTGCGTTCGAGGGCCTCCCAGGAGGTCTCCAGGAGCAGTCTCTGTTGCGGGTCCATGGAGAGGGCCTCGCGCGGGGAGATCCCGAAGAACTCGGCGTCGAAGTCGCCCGCGTCGTAGAGGAAGGCCCCTTGTCCGGCGAGGGCGGTCTGCCGTCCGGGGTCGTACAGGGACAGGGCCTCCCAGCCCCGGTCGGTCGGGAAGTCCGCCATCTCGTCGGAGCCCTCGGTGACGAGCCGCCACAGGTCCTCGGGGCCGCGGACGCCGCCGGGGTAGCGGCAGGCCATGCCGACGACGGCCAGCGGATCGTCGTCCGGCGCCCGTGTCGCGGGCGGCGGGGCGGTGGTCGCGTCGGTGCCGCCGAGGAGTTCCTCGCGCAGGCGGGTCGCCAGGGCGGTGGGGGTGGGGTGGTCGAAGACGAGGGTGGCGGGGAGCCGGAGGCCGGTGGCCGCGTTGAGCCGGTTGCGGAGTTCGGTCGCCGTCAGTGAGTCGAACCCGAGGTCCTTGAACGGGCGGTGGGCGGCGAGCTCCGCCGCGTCCGCGTGACCCAGCACCGACGCGGCGCGTGACCGCACCAACTCCAGCAGGGCGGCACGCCGTTCGGGCTCGCTCAGGGCGGTGAGGGTGGCGCGCAGCCGTCCGGCGGCGGTGCCGTCGCCGTCGCTCGCGCCGTCGGTGTCGGGCCGGTCGCCGCGCAGGGCGCGGGCGGCCTCGGGGATCTCCTCGATCAGCGGACGGCGGCGGGCGAGCGCGTAGACGGGGGCGAACCGCTCCCAGTCCATGTCGCTCACGGTCAGCGTGGTCTCGCCCCGCTCGACGGCCTCCCACAGGACGTCGACGGCCGACTCCGGCCGCATCGGCCGGACCCCCATGCGTTCCAGTTGTCCGGCGAGCCCGGGGAAGCTGTCCAGCATGCCGCCGTCGGCCCAGCCGCCCCAGGCGACGGAGGTGGCCGTCAGACCACGCGCGCGCCGCTCGTGCGCGAGACCGTCGAGGTAGGCGTTGGCCGCCGCGTACGTACCGTTGCCCGCACTGCCCCAGACCGCCGCGCCGGAGGAGAACAGCACGAACGCGTCCAGGTCCAGACCGGCCGTCAGCTCGTCCAGATTCCGCGCGCCCCGCACCTTCGCCGCCGTACCGTCGGCGAACTCCCGTGGCTCGACGTCGAGCACTGGTCCGTAGCTCGTGGAGCTTGCGGTGTGCAGTACGGCGGTGAGTGGCCACCGCTCCGGTGTCGCGGCCAGGACGGCGGCGAGGGCGTCGCGGTCGGCCACGTCGCACGCCGCGAACGTCACCTCCGCGCCCAGGGCCCGCAGTTCCTCCGCGAGTGCCTCGGTTCCCGCTGCGGCCGCGCCGCGGCGGCTGAGCAGCAGCAGGTGTTCCGCGCCCTCGGCGGCCAGTCGGCGGGCGAGGTGGGCGGCGATCCCGCCGGTGCCGCCCGTGATGAGCACGGTGCCGCGCGGCTTCCACGGCCGGACGGGCCCACGGTCGGTGAGGGGTGCGCGCACCAGCCGTCGGGCGTAGACGGCGGATCCGCGGATCGCGAGCTGGTCCTCGCCCCGCGCCGCCCCCGCCAGCAGGGCGGCCAGCAGTGCGGGGGTGCTCTCGCTCCAGGTGGCGGGCAGGTCGATCAACCCGCCCCACCGGTCCGGCTGTTCCAGGCCGACGACCTGTCCGAGTCCCCACAGCTGCGTGGCCGTGCCGCGTACGGCATCGCTCGTGGCAACGGCGGCACCGGCCCGCGTCAGCCACCACAGCGGCGCGTGCACGCCGGTGGCGTGGAGACGGCGTACGAGGACGAGGGCGTCGTCGGCGGCCTCCAGGAGGGACACGACCCCCGAGTACGCGCCCTCGACAAGGCCGTCGGGGGCCGTGGCGACGTCCACCTCGGCTCCTGCGGTGCGCAGCGCCTCGGCCACCTCTCCCCCGTCGCCGTCGGCGACGACCACCAGCCATCGGCCCGACGGTGGGGTGGCGGCGGCCGGGTTGATCCGCCGCCAGGCCACCCGGTACCGCCAGGCATCGACGGCCCGGGCCGCCGTGGCCCCGGTGGGGGCGGGCGGCTCGGCCCAGAACCGCTGGTGCTGGAAGGCGTAGGTGGGCAGGTCGACGGTCCGGGCACCGGTGCCGGCGAAGCAGGACCGCCAGTCGACGGGCGCCCCGCACACGTACGCCTCGCCCAGGGACAGCAGCATGCGACGCGGGCCGCCCTCGCCCCGGCGGAGCGTGCCGGTGACGGCGACCTGGCGTTCGGCGGCCTCGGCCGTGTCCTGCACCGCGCCCGTCAGCACGGCGTGCGGGCTGACCTCGACGAAGAGGTTGTGCCCCTGCTCCAGCAGTGCGCGCGTGGTCTCCTCGAACCGCACCGGCTGCCGGAGATTGCGGAACCAGTACGCGCCGTCGAGCCCGGCCGTGTCGAGACGGCCGCCGGAGACGCAGGAGTGGAACGCCACCCGCGACGACGCCGGTGCCACGGGGCTCAGCAGCTCCGCCAACTCCTCGCGGATCGCGTCCACATGGGAGGAGTGCGAGGCGTAGTCCACGGCGATGCGGCGCGCCCGCACCCCGGTCTCGTCGGCCCAGGAGAGCAGTTCGTCGAGGGCTCCGGTGTCGCCCGCGACCACGACGGAGGCCGGGCCGTTGACCGCCGCGAGGTCGATCCGCCCGTCCCAGCGTGCGAGCGCCTCGCGTGCCTCGTCGGCGGGGAGTTGGACGGAGACCATGCCACCCCGGCCGGAGAGCGCGAGGATCGCCTGCGCGCGCAGCGCGACCACCCGGGCGCCGTCCTCGAGGGACAGGGCTCCGGCGACGACCGCCGCCGCGATCTCGCCCTGGGAGTGCCCGACCACCGCCGCCGGCTCCACGCCGTACGACCGCCACACCTCCGCAAGCGACACCATCACCGCCCACAGCACGGGCTGGACCACGTCGACCCGCGTCAACTCGCGGCTCCCGGTGAGGACTTCGGTCAGCGACCAGTCGACGAACGCCGACAGCGCCTCCTCGCACTCGGCCATCCGCGAGGCGAAGACCGGTGACGTCTCCCACAGTTCGACCGCCATGCCGGGCCACTGCGAGCCCTGCCCCGGGAACACGAAGACGGCTTTGGCGTGGCCACTCTCGCCGGTCACCAGGCCGGGCGCGTCGTCGCCCTCGGCCAGGGCCCGCAGCCGGTCCGTGAGGTCGTCGCGGGAGTCGGCGAGGACGACGGCGCGGTGGGCGAGGGCGGCGCGTGTGGTGGCGAGGGAGTGTCCGATGTCGGCGGCGGTGGCGGTGGGGTGCCCGGTCAGGTGGGCCAGGAGGCGGTGGGCCTGGCCGCGCAGGGCGGCGGCGGTGGCGGCGGAGAGCGTCCAGGGGAGCGGGCCGGTGGCGGGGCCGGGCCCCGGAGCGTCCCCGGGCTGCGGAGCACCGCCGAGTTGCGGAGCGTCGTCGGGATCGGCCCCGTGCGCGCGGCTCTGGTTCACGGGACGGCTCGGCACGTCGTCACCGCCGGGCCCGCTGCCGTCGCCAGGTCCGCTGCCGTCGCCGTCCCTGCCTGCCCGGCGGCCGCGCCCGTTCGTGGGGGCGTCCGGGGCGGCCTCGGGGGCCTCGATGGCCGGGACAGGCCCGGTGGCCGGGGCTGGCTCCGGGGCCTCCTCCAGGAGTACGTGCACATTGGTGCCGCTGATCCCGAACGACGACACACCGGCCCGCCTCGGGCGCCCCGCCTCCGGCCACTCGCGGGCCTCCGTCAGCAGTTCCACGGCGCCCGCCGACCAGTCGACCTCCCTGGACGGCTCGTCCACGTGCAGCGTCTTCGGCAGCACCCCGTGCCGCAGCGCCAGCACCGTCTTGATCACACCGGCCACGCCGGACACCGCCTGCGTATGCCCGATGTTCGACTTCAACGACCCCACGTACAGCGGCCGTTCACGGTTCTGGCCGTAGGCCGCCAGCAGCGCCTGCGCCTCGATCGGATCGCCCAGACGGGTGCCGGTGCCGTGCGCCTCCACCGCGTCCACGTCGGACGGGGTGAGGCCCGCGTTCGTCAATGCCTGCCGGATCACCCGCTGTTGGGCAGGACCGTTGGGGGCGCTCAGGCCGTTCGAGGCGCCGTCCTGGTTGGCCGCCGAGCCCCGCAGCACGGCCAGTACGGGATGTCCGTTGCGGCGCGCGTCGGAGAGGCGTTCGAGGAGGACGACGGCGGCGCCCTCGCCCCAGCCGATGCCGTCGGCGGCGTTCGCGAAGGCCTTGCAGCGGCCGTCGGCGGAGAGGCCGCGCTGGCGGGCGAAGATGACGAAACCCGCCGGGGTCGCGAGGATGCCCACCCCGGCGGCCAGGGCCAGGGAGCAGTCGCCTTGGCGCAGCGACTGGCCCGCGAGGTGCAGGGCGACGAGGGAGGAGGAACACGCGGTGTCGACGGTGACCGCCGGGCCCTGCAGCCCCAGGGAGTACGAGACCCGACCGGACATCACGCTGCCGGTGCCGCCGGTGATGGCGTAGCCCTGGTCCTCGACGGAGTCCATGAGCAGGGCGCCGTAGCCGGTGGGCAGGCCGCCGACGAAAACTCCGGTGCGGCTGCCGCGCAGCGACAACGGGTCGATCCGGGCCCGTTCGACCGCCTCCCAGGACGTCTCCAGGAGCAGTCGCTGCTGGGGGTCCATCGCGAGGGCCTCGCGCGGCGAGATCCCGAACAGGGCGGGGTCGAAGTCACCGGCGTCGTAGAGGAACGCGCCGTCCCGCGTGTAGGTCTTGCCCGGCTTGTCGGGGTCGGGATCGTAGAGGTCGTCGAGATCCCAGCCACGGTCGGTGGGCAGTCCGCCGACGGCGTCCACCTCGTCGGCGACGAGCTGCCACAGCTTCTCGGGCGAGTCGGCGCCGCCGGGCAGACGACACGCCATGCCGATGACGGCCAGCGGCTCGCGCCCCTTGTCCTGGGACTCGCGCAGCCGGTCGCGGGTCTGCTGCAACTCCGCCGTGACCCGCCGCAGATAGGTGCGGAGCTTGTCCTCGGTCATGGTCGACTCCAGATCGGTGTGGGGGACGCGGCAGGACGGGGCGGTCGGGGTGGGCCTCAGCCGACACCCAGGTCGCGGTCGATGAGGTCGAAGATCTCGTCGTCGGTGGCGGACTCCAGGACGTCGGCCGGGTGCGTCGCCGCCGCCTGGTCCGTGGCGTCGAGACGGGCGGCCAGGTCCCGCAGCCTCCGCGCGATGTCGGACCGGGCGTCCGGGTCCAGGTGGGGTGCGGACACCGCCGGGAGCAGAGCCTGTTCCACACGGTCGAGTTCCCGTTGGACGCGCAGGGCGTCCGGCGGGCCGTCCGGGGCGTCGCCGAGCAGTTGCTCGCGGAGGAGCGTGGCGAGGGCGGTGGGGGTGGGGTGGTCGAAGACGAGGGTGGCGGGGAGCCGGAGGCCGGTGGCCGCGTTCAGGCGGTTGCGGAGTTCGGTGGCCGTGAGCGAGTCGAACCCGAGGTCCTTGAACGGCCGGTCGGGGGTGAGGTCCTCCGGGGAGGCGTGGCCGAGCACGGCGGCGGCGTGCTCGCGCACCGACTCCACCAGGGTGTCGTGCCGTTCGAGATCGGTGAGCCCGGTGAGGCGCTCACGCAGCCGGACGCCGTCGCCGTCGCTCGCGCCGTCGGTGTCGGGCCGGTCGCCGCGCAGGGCGCGGGCGGCCTCGGGGATCTCCTCGATCAGCGGACGGCGGCGGGCGAGCGCGTAGACGGGGGCGAACCGCTCCCAGTCCATGTCGCTCACGGTGAGAGTCGTCTCGCCGTGGCTGACGGCCTCCCACAGGACGTCGATCGCCAGCTCGGGCTGCATCTGCCGCAGCCCCATCCGCTCCAGCTGTCCCGCGACGGCCTCGGACCCCTGGAGCATGCCCCCGCCCGCCCAGCCGCCCCAGGCGACGGAGGTGGCCGTCAGACCACGCGCGCGCCGCTCGTGCGCGAGACCGTCGAGGTAGGCGTTGGCCGCCGCGTACGTACCGTTGCCCGCACTGCCCCAGACCGCCGCGCCGGAGGAGAACAGCACGAACGCGTCCAGGTCCAGACCGGCCGTCAGCTCGTCCAGATTCCGCGCGCCCCGCACCTTCGCCGCCGTACCGGCCACGAGTTCGTCCGCCTCGATGGACAGGACGTCGGAGAAGGTCGCGACACCCGCCGCGTGGACGACGGCGGTGAGCGGCGCCTCGTCCGGTATGCCCGCCAGGACGGCCGCCAGGGCGTCGCGGTCGGCCACGTCGCACGCCGCGAACGCCACGCGCGCGCCCACCGCCTCCAGCTCCCGGCCCAGGTCGGCCGCGCCCGGCGCCCGCGCGCCCCGGCGGCTCGTCAGCACCAGATGCTCGACCCCCTCGGCAGCCAGTCGGCGGGCGACGTGGGCGCCGATGCCGCCCGTCCCGCCGGTGACCAGCACGGTCCCGCGCGGCGTCCAGACGTGCCCGGGCCCGCGTCCACCCGCCACGGCCCGCACCAACCGTCGTACACGCACGCCGGCCTCGCGTACGGCGACCTGGTCCTCGGCGCGTGTCTCGTCGTCCGCGGCGGCGAGGACGTCCGCCAGCCGCCGGCCGGTGTCCTCCGTCCAGCGGGTCGGCAGGTCGACGAGCCCGCCCCAGCGGTCCGGGTGCTCCAGCCCCACCACCTGCCCGAGGCCCCACAGTTGAGCGGCCTCGGGACGTACAGTGTCGTCCTCAACGGCCGCGACGGCGCCCTCCGTCAGCCACCACAGGGGGGCCTCCAGGTCGGCGGCGCGCAGGTCCCTCAGGAGGGTGACGGCGTCGCCAGGGGACGCGGGCGAGGCGAGCACGCCGGCCCAGTCCCCCGCGGCGTCGGCCGAGCCCGCTTCGGCGGCGCTCACCACGTCGGCTCCGGCCTCCCGCAGTGCCATCGCGATCCTGTCGTACGTCCCTTCGCCGGGCCGCCCTTCGGGGTCCTCGGGGGTGAGCAGCAGCCACCGTCCCGACAGGCGGGCCTCCTCGGTAAGGGCGCTCCGGCGCCACACGACTCGATAGCGCCAGTCGTCGACGGCGCGGCCCCCTCCACCGCCGCCGACCGAGAGGGTCTCGGGCCAGTAGCGTTTGTGCTGGAAGGCGTAGGTGGGGAGGTCCACGTGACGGGTGCGGGAGCCGCTCCCGGATACGGGACCGGGCTCAGCTCCGGCTTCGGGCGCGGCTTCTGCGGTGGCTTCGGCCTTGGCTGCCGCGTTGGCTTCCGAGGGGATGTCGGTGGCGGTGAAGCATGCCCGCCAGTCGACGGGGACGCCCTGGGCATACGCCTCCCCGAGCGACAGCAGCAACCGCTGCCGGCCCCCCTCGCCACGACGCAATGTCCCCGTGACGGCCACCTCCCGCCCGGCCGCCTCCGCCGTCGCCTGGACCGCTCCGGCCAGCACCGGGTGGGGGCTGATCTCGACGAAGACGCGATGACCGGCCTCGACCAGCCCCGCCACCGTGTCGTCGAGGCGCACCGTGGAACGCAGGTTGCGGTACCAGTACTCCGCGTCCAGGCCGGTCGTGTCGAACCGGTCGGCGGTGACCGTCGAGTGGAAGGGGACCGAGGAGGGTACGGGGGTGACGGCCGCCAGCACCGCCGGGATCTCCTCGCCGAGCCGCTCGACGTGGGCCGTGTGCGAGGCGTAGTCGACCTCGATCCGCCTGGCCCGCGCCCCGCGCGCCTCCGCCTCGGCGATCACCTCGTCCAAGCCCACCGGACTCCCCGCCACCACCACCGAGGACGGACCGTTGACCGCCGCCACCTCCACCCGTCCATCGACCAGCGGAGACCACCCCCGTACCTCGTCGACCGGCAGCTGCACCGAAGCCATACCCCCCTGACCGGACAAGGCAAGGATCGCCCGCGAACGCAGCGCCACCACCCGCGCCCCGTCCTCCAACGACAACGCCCCCGCGACAACAGCCGCCGCGATCTCCCCCTGCGAGTGCCCGACCACCGCCGCCGGCTCCACCCCGTAGGACCGCCACACCTCCGCGAGCGACACCATCACCGCCCACAACACGGGCTGCACCACATCCACCCGCGCCAACTCGCCCTCATCAGAAAGGACTTCGGACAGCGACCAGTCCACGAACACCGACAAGACCCGCTCGCACTCGGCCATCCGGGCGGCGAACACCGGCGAGGTCACCAGCAACTCCACCGCCATACCGGCCCACTGCGACCCCTGCCCCGGAAACACGAACACCGGGCCCTGACCGCCACCGCTGCCGCCACCGCCCGCACGCCCCCGCACCACCCCCGCGTCCGGACGCCCTTCCGCGACGGCCTTCACACCCCGCAGCAACTCCGCATGTTCCGCGCCGACCACCACCGCGCGATGCTCCAAGGCCGCACGGGACAGGGCCAGGGTGCGGGCGACGGAGTCGACGGGCGACGTCTGATGTTCAGTCAAATGGGCGATCAGAAGCGTTGCTTGGGCTCGCAACGCGACCTCCGTATGCCCGGAGAGTGTCCACGGGACAGGACCTCGACAGGGCGCTGGAACAGGCTCGGACGTCATGTCGGGCTCCGGGGCCTGTTCCAGGACCACGTGCGCGTTCGTGCCGCTGATCCCGAAGGACGACACGGCTGCCCGGCGGGGGCGGTCGCCCGAGTCCGGCCACCGCCTCTGCTCCGTCAGCAGTTCCACGGCGCCCGCCGACCAGTCGACCTCCCTGGACGGCTCGTCCACGTGCAGCGTCTTCGGCAGCATCCCGTGCCGCAGCGCCAGCACCGTCTTGATCACACCGGCCACGCCGGACACCGCCTGCGTATGCCCGATGTTCGACTTCAACGACCCCACGTACAGCGGCCGTTCACGGTTCTGGCCGTAGGCCGCCAGCAGCGCCTGCGCCTCGATCGGATCGCCCAGACGGGTGCCGGTGCCGTGCGCCTCGACGGCGTCCACGTCGGACGGGGTGAGGCCCGCGTCGGCGAGGGCCGCGCGGATCACGCGCTGTTGGGCGGGACCGTTGGGGGCGCTGAGTCCGTTCGAGGCACCGTCCTGGTTCGTGGCCGAGCCGCGCACCGTCGCGAGCACGGGGTGGCCGTTGCGCCGGGCGTCCGAGAGGCGTTCCACGACGAGGAAGGCGACGCCCTCGGACCAGCCGGTGCCGTCGGCCGTGTCGGCGAAGGCCTTGCAGCGGCCGTCGGGGGCGAGACCTCCCTGCCGGGTGAACTCGTCGAAGGCGCCCGGTGTGGGCATGACGGCCACGCCGCCGGTGAGGGCGAGGTCGCACTCGCCGCCGCGCAGGGCCTGGCCCGCGAGGTGCAGGGAGACCAGGGAGGACGAGCAGGCCGTGTCCACGGTGAGGGCCGGGCCCTCCAGACCGAGGACGTAGGCGATCCGGCCCGACATCACGCTGCCGCTGTTGCCGGTGAGCAGATAGCCGCCGGCGTCCGGCGCGTCGCCGAGGAGGGCGCCGTAACCGGTGGGCGAGCCGCCGACGAAGACTCCGGTGCGGGTGGCGCGCAGCGACGACGGGTCGATGCCGGACCGTTCGATCGCCTCCCACGCCACCTCCAGCAGCAGTCGCTGCTGCGGGTCCATCGCCAGGGCCTCACGCGGTGAGACACCGAAGAACTCCGCGTCGAAGCACCCGATGTCGCGGAGGAAGCCGCCCCGCAGGCCGTCCGTCGTGCCCCACCTGTCCCAGCCCCGGTCGTCGGGCGCGGCGGCGATCTCGTCGCGGCCCTCGACGACGAGGCGCCACAGGTCCTCGGGGCTCGTGACGCCGCCGGGAAGGCGGCAGGCCATGCCGACGATCGCGAGGGGTTCGTCGTGGTCCGCCCGCCGTACCACGACCGTGCGGTCCGCCGCCGGGTCGGTCCCGCCGTGCAGTTCGCGGTGCAGGAGTTCGGCGAGGGCGAGGGGCGTGGGGTGGTCGAAGACGAGGGTGGCGGGGAGCCGGAGACCGGTGGCCGTGTCGAGGCGGTCGCGGAGTTCGGTCGCGGTGAGCGAGTCGAAGCCGAGATCCTTGAAGGGACGGTGGGCGGCGACCTCGGCCACGTCGGAGTGGCCCAGCACCGACGCGGCCCTCGCCCGCACCAACTCCAGCAGGGCGGAGCGCCGTTCACCGTCGGTGAGGCCGGTGAGCCGGCGCCGCAGCGCTCCGCCCGCCTCGACGGCCTCCCCTGTCGCCGCACCGCTGTCGGCGCCGTCCGGCTCGTTCGTCAGCGCGCGGGCGGCCTCCGGGATGTCCTCGATCAGGGGGCGGTGGCGGGCGCCCGCGTAGACGGGGGCGAAGCGGGACCATTCCGTGTCGGTGACGGTGAGGCAGGCCTCGCCGTACTCGACCGCCTCCCTCATGACGGACAGCGCGAGCGCGGGCTCCATGAGGGCCAGCCCCATCCGGGACAGGGACTCCTCGTCCAGGTCAGCGGCCATGCCCTCGGAGCGCCAGGTGCCCCAGGCGAGCGAGGTGGCGGGCAGTCCCCGGGCGTGGCGGTCCTGGGCGAGGGCGTCGAGGTAGGCGTTGGCGGCGGCGTAGGCGCCCTGTGAGCCGCCGCCCCAGGAGGAGGCGCCCGAGGAGAAGAGGACGAACGCGTCGAGGTCCAGGCCGGCGGTGAGTTCGTCGAGGTGGCGGGCGCCGATCGCCTTGCCGGTGACGACCTCCTCGATCTCCTCGGGGGTCAGGTCGCGCACCTTGGTGTAGCGCACGACGCCGGCCGCGTGGACGACGGCGGTCAGCGGGGTGTCTTCCGGGACGGCCGCCAGGACGGCGGCCAGGACGTCGCGGTCGGCCATGTCGCAGGCCGCCAGGGTCACGTCCGTCCCCTGGGCGCGAAGTTCGGCCGCGAGGGCCTCCGCGCCCGGTGCCCCGGCGCCGCGACGGCTGGTCAGCACCAGCCGTTCGGCACCCTCGCGGGCCAGCCACCGGGCGACGTGCGCGCCGACACCGCCCGTGCCGCCGGTGACCAGGACCGTTCCGCGCGGCTTCCATGCGCGGGCCGGGCCGCGCGGGGTCAGCGGTGCGCGCACCAGACGTCGGACGTACGTCTCCGGTCCGCGTACGGCGAGTTGGTCCTCCCCGTCGGCGGCGCCCGCGAGGACGGCCGTGAGCAGGACGCCCGTGTCGTCGTCCCAGACGGCGGGCAGGTCGACGAGGCCTCCCCACCATGCGGGTTCCTCCAGGCCGACGACCTGGCCCAGGCCCCACAGTTGCGCCGCCTCGGGTCGTACGGTGTCTCCGGGCGTGACCGCGACGGCGTCGGCCGTCACCCACCACAGCGGCACCCTGGTGCCGGCGGACCGCAGCCCTCGCACCAGCTCCGCGGCGGCCTCGACCGTGTCGGGCAGGGCGACGACCCCCGCGAAGTCGCCGGTCACGGCGTGCCGGGCGACCTCCACCTCGGCGCCGGCCGCCCGCAGGGCCCGCGCGACCTCCGCGCCACTGCCTTCCGCCGACTCCACCAGCAGCCAACGGCCCGTCAGAACCCGGTCGGGCGCGGCACGATCTCCCAGGGCGCCGGGCAGGACGTCTGCCTGGCCGCCACCCATCGGACCACCTGGCGAGGCACCTGCCAGGTCCCCTGTCTCGTCACCCGTCGACGCCGCGCCCGCGATCAGTGGCCGGCGCCGCCACACCACCCGGTAGCGCCAGTCGTCCACCACCCGGCCCCTGCCCGCGCGGACACGGGTGTCGGGCCAGTAGCGGCGGCGCTGGAAGGCGTACGTCGGCAGGTCCACCCGCTGGGCACCCGTGCCCGCGTACACCGTCCCCCAGTCCACGGTCGCGCCGTGCACCTGTGCCTCGGCCAGCGCCGACAACAGGGTCACCGGCTCGTCCCGGTCCCGGCGCAGCGCCGCCACGGCCGTCAGCTCGGGCACGGTCTCCCGCACCGCCGAGACCAGCGAACCGTCCGGGCCGAGCTCCAGGACCGTCCCCACGCCCCGCTCACGCACGGCGCGCATTCCGTCGGCGAACCGCACGGTCGCGCGCACGTGCCGGGCCCAGTACTCGGGGGTGCACAGCTCCTCCCCCGCGATCTTGCCGGTCACGTTCGACACGACCGGGATCACCGGCTCGGCGAACCGGACGTCCGCGAGGACCTCGGCGAACTCCTCCAGCATCGGTTCCATCAGGGCGGAGTGGAAGGCGTGGCTGACGGCCAGTCGCTTCACCGTCCGTCCCTCGGCCGCGAACCGGTCGGCCAGGTCGCGTACGGCCTCCTCGGCGCCGGACAGGACGAGCGAGGAGGGAGCGTTCACGGCCGCCACCGACACCCCGCTGTCGCGGGGGATCTCCGTCTCGTCCGCCCGCACCGCCCACATCGCACCGCCCGGGGGCAGGGCCCGCATCAGCCGCCCGCGCGCCGCGACCACCCGGCAGGCGTCAGCAAGCGTCCACACGCCTGCCACGTGAGCCGCGACCATCTCGCCCACAGAATGCCCGAGCACCACATCCGGCTTCACTCCCCATGACTCGATCAGGCGGAACTGCGCCACTTCCAGGGCGAACAACGCGGGCTGGGCCCAGTCGGTGGACTCCAGCACCCCGGCGGGGCCGTCGAGGACGACCGTCTTCAGCGAGCCCGGCACCACTGCGTCGAAGGCCGCGCACACCTCGTCGAACGCGGCGGCGAACACCGGGAACGTGTCGTACAACCCGCGTCCCATACCGACGCGTTGGGACCCCTGGCCGGAGAACACCACCGCGAACCCGCCGTCGGAGGCGGTGCCCCGCACCAGTCCGGGAGCGTCCTCGCCCTCGGCGAGGGCGCGCAGTCCGCTCGTCAGGGCGGACAGGTCGCCGGCGGGGACGGTGACGGCTGCGCGGTGTTCCATGAGGGCACGGGTGGTGGCCAGGGAGTGGGCAAGGTCCGGCAGGCGGATGCCGGGACCGCGGTCGAGGTGGTCAAGGTGGTCGAGGAGGCGTACGGCCTGGGCGCGCAGGGCCGCCGCGCTGTGCGCACTCAGGGGCAGGGCCAGGGCCGGCAGCGGAGGGTGGGGGGCATCCGGTCCCTGGCCCTCCCCGACCGGCTCCGGTACGTCCTCGGGGGCCTGTTCGAGGATCACATGGGCGTTGGTGCCGCTGATCCCGAAGGACGACACGCCCGCCCGGCGTGGACGGTCCGCCTTCGGCCACACCCGCTCCCGCGTCAGTACCCGCACCGCTCCGGCCGACCAGTCGACCTGCCGTGTCGGCTCGTCGACGTGCAGGGTGCGCGGCAGCACCCCGTGCCGTAGCGCCATGACCGTCTTGACGACTCCGGCGATGCCCGCGGCGAACTGGGTGTGACCGATGTTCGACTTCACCGAGCCGACCCACAACGGCCGTTCCTCCGGGCGCCCTTGCCCGTACGTCGCCAGCAGTGCCTGGGCCTCGATCGGGTCGCCGAGCCGGGTGCCGGTGCCGTGGGCCTCGACGGCGTCCACGTCCGACGGCGACAGCCCGGCGTTCGCCAGCGCGTCGCGGATCACCCGTTGCTGGGCCGGTCCGTTCGGCGCGGTCAGGCCGTTGGACGCGCCGTCCTGGTTCACCGCCGAGCCGCGCACCACCGCCAGCACGGGGTGACCGTGGCGGCGGGCGTCGGAGAGCCGCTCGATCACCAGCACGCCCGCGCCCTCGCCCCAGCCGGTGCCGTCGGCCGTGTCCGCGAAGGCCTTGCAACGGCCGTCGGAGGCCGATCCGCCCTGGCTGTCGAACTCGCCGTAGATGGCCGGTGACGTCATGACGAGGACGCCGCCGACGAGGGCCAGGTCGCACTCGCCGCCGCGCAGCGACCGGCCCGCGAGATGGAGGCCTACGAGCGAGGAGGAGCAGGCGGTGTCGACGGTGATCGCGGGGCCTTCGAGGCCGAGGTGGTAGGCGATGCGCCCGGACATGATGCTGGCGGGCAGGCCGGTGAGGGCGTATCCGCCGGTGGTCTCCGGGGAGTCGCCGAGGAGGACGCCGTACTCCTGGGTGGCGCCGCCGACGAAGACGCCGGTACGGCTGCCGCGCAGGGACAGCGGGTCGATGCCGGTGCGTTCGAGGGCCTCCCAGGACACCTCCAGGAGCAGTCGCTGCTGGGGGTCCATCGCGAGGGCCTCGCGGGGCGAGACACGGAAGAAGGCGGCGTCGAAGTCGCCGGCCCCGGCAAGGAAGGCGCCCCGGTGGCGGGGGTCGTAGGCCGGGTGGTGTTCCCAGCCGCGATCGGTGGGAGGGCCGGTCATGACGTCGCGGCCCTCGGTGACCAGCCGCCACAGGTCGTCCGGGTGGTACACGCCGTCGGGGAAGCGGCAGCCGATGCCGACGACGGCCAGCGGCTCCGTGGCGGCGGAGGAGAGCCGCTGATTGTGCCGGCGCAGCCTCTCGTTCTCCAGGAGGGAGGCGCGCAGCGCGTCGATGACCTCGTCGAGAGATGTGTTGTTCATGCCTCGGGCTCCCACTCGTTCTGCCGCTGGTGGTGGACGCTTTGGGGCTGTTCAGGGGGTGGCCGGGGGACGGGCCGCCCGCCTCCTGGGGCCTGTCTGACAATTCCCGTCGTCGCCCGGAGGTCGCGAGGCAGACGGGAATTGTCAGACAGGCCCTAGGGGTGCGGGGGCTCCCAGGGGCTGCGCGGGGAGGGGCTCACCAGGCGACGGGGATGCTCAGGGCGCCGTGCACCATGTTGTAGCCACGGTAGGTGAGTTCCTCGCGGGGCACCGCCAGGCGCAGGCCGGGGAAGCGGCGCAGTACCGCGGGGAAGGCGATCTTCAGCTCCAGCAGCGTCATGGCGGCACCGGTGCATCGGTGGATGCCGTGCCCGAAGGCGAGCTGCTGGGCCGGGGTGCGGGTGAGGTCGAGGCGGTCTGGGTCGGCGTAGTGGTCCGGGTCCCGGTTGGCGACGGCCAGGGCCGGTACGACGTACTCGCCCGCCTTGACGGTGACGCCTCCGATCTCCAGGTCCTCGGTGGCGGTGCGGCCGCTGGTGGCGGAGATGACGCTGAGGTAGCGCATGAGTTCCTCGACGGCCGTGTCGAGGACGCCCGGGTCGTCGCGGAGCAGGGCGAGTTGGCCGGGGTTGTCGAAGAGGGCGAGGAGGCCGAGGCCGAGGGTGTTGGCCGTGGTGTCGAAACCGGCGGAGAGGAACATGTTGCTGATGCCGACGATCTCCTCGTCGGCGAGGTCGTCTCCGTGCTCGCGGACCAGCATGCCGATCATGCCGTCGTCCGGCTGCGCGCGCCGGGTGGTGACGGCGTCCAGCATGAAGCGGTGGGCGGCGTCGACGACCTCCTTGACCTCCTCGGCGGTGCCGGCGAGCCCGACCGCCGCCTTGGCGGTGAGCGCGAGGTACTCGGCGCGCTCCTCCTCGGAGAGACCGAGCAGTTCACAGATGGCGAAGAGGGGGAAGGGGAACGCGAACGCGGTCATGAAGTCCGCGGGCGCGCCCATCCGTTCCATGCCGTCGAGGCAGTCCTCGGCGAGCTGTTCCAGGCGCGGGGTGAGCTCCCGCATCCGGCGGGCGGTGAAGCTGGAGGCGACGGTCCGGCGCAGCCGAGTGTGTTCCGGTGGGTCCATGTTGACGAAGCTGCCCGGTGCCACCTGCAGCTGGTCCTCGTCGAGGCCGGGGAGCATGAGGGTCAGCGGGGTGAGGGCGCTGCTGAGGCGGGGGTCGGTGAACATCTGCCGTACGTCGTCGTAGCGGGTGACGACCCAGATGTGCCGGCCGTCGGGCAGGCGCCATCTGTGCACGGGATCGTTCCGCTGCGCCTCGCGCAGGCGCGGTCCCGGGTCGAACGGGCAGACGGCGTCGCGTTGGTAGGGCAGCGGGATCTCGATGTCGAGGGGCATCGTTCTCCTTGGGGGTGAGCGAGCGCGTGGGGGGGCGACGGTGATCGTGACGCTACGGGTCCGTGCCTGGCCTGGGAGCCCCAGAACCGGGCCCGCCGCCCCCTAACCCGGCGGGGCCGGGGGAAGGGGTGCGGGGCGGTCCGGGGGTCAGGGGTGGGGACGGGTCCGGGGGCAGGGGTGAGGGCGGGTCCGGGGGGGGGCAGGGGTGAGGGCGGGTCCGGGGGGGACGGGTGAGGGCGGGTCCGGAGGTCAGCGGATGCCGAACTCGTCTCCGATGAGGCTGAGGAGTTCCTCCGCGCTCGCCGCGCTGATGTCGCTGTCGGTGTCGTCGCCGCCGGCCGCCGCGACGGCGGGCCCGCCGGAGGCGCCCGGAGTCTCCTCGACCTTGGTGAGCAGGACGCGCAGGCGCAGGGCCAGGGAGGCCCGGCGGGCGGGGTCCTCGGCGGGTGTCCGCAGGGACGCCTCCAGGGACTCCAGTGCGAGGAGGGCCGGGTCGGACGCCTGACTGGGCGTCAAGTCCAGCCTCTCTTGGAGTAGTTCGGCCAGGTTCTTCGGGGTGGGGTGGTCGAAGACGAGGGTGGCGGGCAGTCGTAGGCCGGTGAGGGCGGAGAGCCGGTTGCGCAGGTCCACGGCCATGAGGGAGTCGAAGCCGAGGTTCTGGAAGGGCTTGGCGGACGGCACGGACTCCGCCGAGGGAAGTCCGGCGGCGGTGGCCGCCTCCGCCCGCACCAGCTCCACGAGGGCGGCGGCGCGGTCCGCCTCGGACAGCGGCAGCAGCCGTTCCCGCACGCCGGTCACCGGGGTGGCCGGTGCACCGCCGCCGGTTCTGGTTCCGGTGGCGAGCGCGCGCAGCAGCGCGGGTGTCGTGGGCGAGCCGGGGTCGAGCGCCGAGGTGTCCAGTCGTACGGGGACGGCGACGCTCGCGCCGGTGGTGAGGGCCGCGTCGAACAGGGCCATGCCCTCACGGGGGTCGAGTTGGCGCAGGCCCACGCGCGCGATGCGCTTGAGATCGCTGTCGGCCACGCCCGCCGTCATGCCCTCGCCGCGCTGCCAGGGTCCCCAGGCGAGGGAGAGCGCGGGCAGTCCGGCGGCTGCCCGGCGCACGCACAGAGCGTCCGCGAAGGCGTTGGCGGCCGCGTAGTTGGCCTGTCCGGCGCCGCCCATCGTGCCGGCGAGCGAGGAGAAGACCACGAAGGCGTCCAGGTCCCGGTCGGCGGTCAGGTCGTGCAGGTGCTCCACGGCCTGTGTCTTGACCGGCAGGACGGCGTCGACCTGGGCGGGTGTCAGGGCGGTGACGGTGGCGTCGTCGACGGTGCCGGCGGTGTGCACCACGGCCTTCAGGTCCGGGACGGTCTCCAGGAGCGCGGCCAGCGCGGCACGGTCGCTGATGTCGCAGGCTTCGAGGCGGACCGTGGCGCCGAGCGCGTCCAGTTCTGCGGACAGCTCCGCCATGCCGGGCGCGTCGGCGCCCCGGCGGGAGGCCAGCAGCAGATCGCGTACGCCATGCCGGGTGACCAGGTGCCGGGCCACGAGGCGGCCCAGGGTGCCGGTGGCTCCGGTGACCAGAACCGTGCCGGTGGTGGGCCAGACCGAGTGGTCGACCGGGGAGGGTCCTTCGTCGCTCGCGGCCTCGGTGTGGCCGAGCCGGGTGAGCCGGGGAACGCGTATCTCGTCGTCGCGCAGGGCGAGTTGGGGTTCGCCCAGGGCCAGGGCCAGGGCGACGGCCCGGGGCAGGGGTGTCGTGACGGTCGGCAGGTGGTCGAGGAGCAGCACGCTGCCGGGGTTCTCCAGCTGGGCGGAGCGGGCGAGGCCCCAGACGGCGGCGCCCGCCGGGTCGGTCAGGGTCTCGGCGTCCGAGGCACGGACCGCGCCCGAGGTGCACAGGACCAGTTGGGTGCCCGCGAGGCTGGTGTCGGCGGTCCATTCCTGGAGGAGGGCGAGGGTCGCGTGCACGGCGTCGCGGGCGGCGGCCGAGGTGGGGGCGGCGGGCGGCAGCGGTACGACGACCACGTCGGGCGGTCCCCCGGCGGCGCGCAGGGCGTCGAGGTCGGCGTGGTGCTCGACGGACCCGGCGGTGCGCAGCAGCGGTTCCACCTGGGCGTACGCCGTCGCGTCGCCCAGGACCGCGAAACGGCTCGGGAGGGCGTCGTCGGCCCCGCCCGGTGCGGGGGCGGGCGGGATCCACTCGGTGCGCAGCAGCCATTCGGGGCGGATGCGGGTGGCGTCGAGGCCCTCGGTGGACGCGGCCCGCATGTGCAGGGCGGCCACGGAAGCGACCCGGCGCCCGGAGGGGTCGGTCAGCTCCACCGCCACCCGGTCCTCGGCCTCGTCGCGGACGTGCACGCGCAGCGCGGTCGTCCCCTGCTCGTGGCCGGTGACGCCACGCCAGGCGAAGGGCAGCAGCGGGCCTCCGTCGGCGGGTGCCGAGGGGCGGAAGGCCAGCGCGTGCATGGCGGCGTCGAGGAGGGCCGGGTGTACGGCGAAGCCCCCACCGGCGGACTCGGGCAGCCGTACCTCCGCGAAGACCTCGTCGCCGCGCCGCCAGGCGGAGGTCAGGCCGCGGAAGGCGGGGCCGTAGGTGAAGCCGTGGTCGACCAGGTCCTCGTAGAAGGTGCCCAGTTCGACGGGTTCGGCGTCCTGCGGGGGCCAGGCGGCGTCAGGCGGGGCGAGGGAGGTGGCGGGCGGCTGCGGGGTCATGGTGCCTTCGGCGTGGGCGGTCCAGGTCTCGTCGGGCTCGGTGCGGGAGTGGACGGACAGGGTGCGGTGGCCGGTGTCGTCCGGCGGTCCGACGGTGACCTGGAGCTGGACGGGGGCGTCGGCCGGGATCAGCAGGGGGGCGGCCAGCGTGAGTTCGTCGAGGTGGGGGCAGTCGAGCCGGCGGCCCGCCCAGAGGGCGAGTTCGACGAATCCGGTGCCGGGGAAGAGGGCGGTGTCGAGGACGGCGTGGTCGGTGAGCCACGGCTGGGCGGTCGTGGACAGTTCACCGGTGAACAGGGTGGTGCCGTCGAGGGCCGAGGTGACGTGGGCTCCCACCAGCGGGTGACCGGTGGGGCGAAGGCCGAGTGCGGTGAGGTCGCCGGTGCTGCCCGCCGGACGGGGATCGGGCCAGTAACGGGCGCGTTGGAAGGGGTAGGTGGGCAGGTCGACGTGGCGGGCTCGGGAGCCGGGCAGGACGGCGGCCCAGTCGACGGGGACACCCGCCAGGTGGGTACGGGAGAGGGCGGTGAGCAGGCTCTCGTCCTCGGGGGCGGCCTTGCGCTGCGCGGCGACGCACACGACGGGTTCACCACCGGCACCGGAACCGGAGGGCTCGACGCCGCCGTTGGGCTCGGCGTCGGTGGCCGTGTCCAGGCAGCTGTGCGCCGAGCCGGTGAGGACTCCGTCGGGGCCGGCCTCCAGCAGGACGGTGACGCCCTCGGCGACCAGGGTGCGCACCCCGTCGGCGAAGCGGACCGTCTCCCGTGCGTGCCGCACCCAGTAGTCGGGCGAGCAGGCCTGTTCCGGCGTGAGGAGCTCGCCCGTGACGTTGGAGACGACGGGGATCCGGGGCGGGCGGAGGTCGAGTTCGGCGACGACCCGGGCGAAGTCGTCGAGCATGGGCTCCAGCAGGGGCGAGTGGAACGCATGACTGACCGTCAGGAAGCTCGCTCGCGTGCCCTGTTCGGCGAAGCGGTCGCGGAGGACGGTGAGGGGCTCCGCCGGGCCGGAGAGCACGACGGAGCCGGGTGCGTTGACGGCCGCCACGACGAGGTCCGGGTGGTCCTCCATCGCCTCGGTCGCCTGCTTCTCGTCGACGGCTACGGCCAGCATGGCTCCGCCGGGCGGGAGTTGCTGCATGAGCCGGCCGCGGGCGGCGATGAGACGGCAGGCGTCGGGCAGGGTCAGGACGTCGGCGAGGTGCGCTGCGGTGATCTCCCCGACGGAGTGGCCGAGCAGGTAGTCGGCGCGCACTCCCCAGCTCTCCAGGAGCCGGTACAGGGCGGTCTCGAAGGCGAACAGCGCGGGCTGGGCGTACTCGGTGCGGTGCACGGCCTCCGGGTCGGGCTCCCCCGCCCCGGCGCCGAACACGATCTCGGCGAGCGGGCGGGGCAGTCGCGGGTCGAGGTGGACGCACACGGCGTCGAAGGTCTCGGCGAAGACGGGGTGGGCGGCGTACAGTTCCCTGCCCATGCCGAACCGCTGTGCGCCCTGTCCGGTGAGGAGCACCGCGAGGGCGCCCTCACGGGCGGTGTCGCGCAGCAGGCCGGGCGGGAGTTCGCCCCTGGCGAGGGCGGTGAGGGCGGCGGTCGCCCCGGCCCGGTCACGGACGACGGCGGCGGCCCGGTGGCCGAGGGCGGCGCGGGTGGTGGCGAGGGCACGGGCGAGGTCGGCGACGTCCAGGCCCGGGTCCGTCGCCAGCCGGTCCAGCAGGCGCGCCGCCTGGTCGCGCAGGGCGTCGTCGTCATGGGCGGCGACCAGGAGGGGCCAGAAGCGGGGGGCGCCCTCGCCCGGTGCCGTGGCGGCGACCGACACGGACGCCTCGGCGGCGACCTCGGCCGGCGCCCCGGCAGCGCCCGCCACGAGCGTCCCGTAGGCGCCCTCGACCGGCCCCCCGGCCGCGACCCGCACGGACGTCCCGGCGGCGGCCTCGGTCGGCTTTTCGGTGACGTCTTCCTCGGTCGGTGCCTGTTCGAGGACGACATGGGCGTTGGTGCCGCTGATGCCGAAGGACGAGACACCGGCCCGGCGCGGGCGGCCCGTCTCCGGCCAGGGCCGGGGCTCGGTCAGTAGTTCCACCGACCCCGTCGACCAGTCGATCCGCGACGACGGTTCGTCGACGTGGAGTGTCCTCGGCAGCGTGCCGTGGCGCATCGCCAGCACCGTCTTGATGACACCGCCGACTCCCGCTGCCGACATGGTGTGGCCGATGTTGGACTTCAACGAGCCCAGATACAGCGGCTGTTCACGGTCCTGACCGTAGGTGGCGAGCAGCGCGTGCGCCTCGATCGGGTCGCCGAGCCGGGTGCCGGTGCCGTGCGCCTCGACGGCGTCCACGTCCGAGGGCAGACAGCCGGCGTCGGCAAGCGCGTCGCGGATCACCCGTTGCTGGGCCAGGCCGTTGGGGGCGGTGAGGCCGTTGGAGGCGCCGTCCTGGTTGACCGCCGAGCCGCGTACGACGGCCAGGACGGGGTGCCCGGAGCGACGGGCGTCGGAGAGCCGTTCCACGACCAGCAGGCCGACGCCCTCGGACCAGCCGGTGCCGTCGGCGGCCCCCGCGAACGCCTTGCAGCGTCCGTCCGGTGCCAGTCCGCCCTGGCGCTCGAAGTCGGCGAAGAGCGAGGCGTCGGGCATCACACAGACCCCGCCCGCCAGCGCCAGGTCGCACTGTCCGGCGCGCAGTGCCTGGACGGCGGTGTGCAGGGCGACGAGGGAGGAGGAGCAGGCGGTGTCGACGGTGACCGCCGGGCCCTCCAGGCCGAGGACGTACGAGACACGGCCGGAGATCACGCTCGTGGCGGTGCCGGTGACGGTGTACCCGGCCAACTGCTCCGAGCCGGGCGGGAAGAGCAGCGAGTAGCCGAGCCCGGCGGCGCCGACGTACACGCCGGTGCGGGTGGAGCGCAGGCTCGTCGGGTCGATGCCCGCGCGTTCGACCGCCTCCCAGGAGGCTTCCAGGAGCAGCCGCTGCTGCGGGTCCATGGTGAGTGCCTCGCGCGGGGTGATCCCGAAGAATCCGGGGTCGAAGCCGGCGACGTCGTCGAGGAAGCCGCCGCGCGCCGTGTCCTGGGCACGCCAACCCCGGTCGCGCGGGAAGCCGGTGATGCCGTCGCGGCCCTCCACGAGCATGTCCCACAATTCGTCGGGGCTGGTCACACCGCCGGGGAAGCGGCAGGCCATGCCGACGATCGCGAGGGGTTCGTCGTCGACGGCGCGGCGGCGCAGCGGGCCGGCCCCCGTGGCGCCCACGGTCGCCGGCGTGTCCGGGGCGGCGGCCTGCGCGTCGTCGAACAGTTCCCCGTACAGGGCCCGGACCATGCGGCGGGGCGAGGGGTGGTCGAAGACGACGGAGACGGGCAGGCGCAGTCCGGTGGCGGCGGACAGCCGGTTGCGGAAGTCGACGGCGGTGAGGGAGTCGAAGCCGAGGTCCTTGAACGGCCGGCCCGCCTGGACGGTGTCGGCGTCCGTGTGTCCGAGTGCCGTGGCGGCGGTGTCGCTGACGAGGTGCAGCAGGGCGCGGGTGCGTTCGGTCTCGGTGAGCGGGGTGAGGCGGGCCCGCAGTGAGCCGGGATCGGTGTCGCCGGTGGGCTCGGCGGCGGCCGTGCGGCGGGCTCGGGCGGGTCGGGCGGCGGGGGTGGGCTCCACGCGGTCGAGGCGTTCGGCCGGGGGCGCGGTGAGCAGTCCGGCCGGGTCGGCGGGGCGCAGCAGCAGGGAGTCGGCGACGGCCACGGGGGTGCCGGTGGTGTCGGCGAGCAGCAGCGCCACGGTGCGTTCGCCGGTACGGGTGAGCCGGAGCCGGAGGCGGGCGGCGCCGGTGGCGTGGAGTTCGACGCCGGACCAGGAGAACGGGACGGCGGGCTCCTGGTCGTCCCCGAGGGCGTACAGGGCGTGCAGCGAGGCTTCGGAGAGGGCCGGGTGCAGGCCGAAGCGGGCGGCCTCGGTGTGCTGTCCGGCGGGCAGGGCCACCTCGGCGTACACCTCGTCGCCGGTGCGCCACAACGCGCTGAGCAGTCGGCGCTCGGGGCCGTAGGAGAACCCGTCGGAGGCCAGCCGCTCGTACAGGCCCTCGACCGGTACGGGCGTGGCCCCGGGCGGTGGCCAGGCCGTCAGGTGCGGGACCTGACCGCCGGTCGCGGGGGCGGTGGGCTCGGACCGGGGGCCGGTGTCGGGGACGAGGGTGCCGGAGGCGTGCAGGGTCCATGGGCCGGCCGTGCCGGGGGCGGCCGTGGAGGCGTGGACGGCGAGGGTGCGGCGGCCTGCCGCGTCGGCGCCGATCCTGATCTGGAGGCCGACGGCGCCGTCCGACGGCAGTACCAGCGGGGTGTGCAGGGTGAGTTCCTCGATGCGGCCGCAGCCGACCTGGTCGCCGGCGAGGACAGCCAGTTCGACGTAGGCGGTGCCGGGCAGGACCGCGTGGTCGCCGATGCGGTAACCGGCGAGCCAGGGGTGGTCGTGCGGGGCGATCCGTCCGGTGAGAACGGCCCCGTCGTCGTCGGCGAGTCGCACCAGCGCGCCCAGCAGGGGGTGGTCGAGCGGGTTGAGGCCGGCCGTGGTGACGTCGGCGCCGCGACGGGGGCCTTCGGGCCAGTGGCGGGTGCGCTGGAAGGCGTAGGTGGGCAGGTCGACGCGGCGGGCGGTGGTGCCGGTGAACACGCGCGGCCAGTCGACGGGCGCGCCGCCGGCCCATGCCTGCGCGAGGGCGGTGCGCAGTCGGCCGGTGCCGCCCTCGCCCCGGCGCAGGGTGCCGGTGACGGTCACCTCGTGGTCGTCTGCCTCGGCGCACTGCTGGAGGGAGCCGACGAGGACGGGGTGCGGGCTCGGTTCCACGAAGAGGCGGTGGCCGTCGGCGAGCAGGGCCCGGGCGGCCGACTCGAAGCGGACGGGTTCGCGCATGTTGCGGCACCAGTAGGCGGCGTCGAGCCCGGCGGTGTCGTAGGGGCCGCCGGTGACGGTCGAGTAGAACGGCACCGTGCCGCTGCGCGGTTCGAGGTCCGCGAGGTCGGCCGTCAGCCGCTCCCGCAGCGCCTCGACGTGCGGGGAGTGGCCGGGGCTGCCGGCGCCGGGGATGCGCCGGGCCTGTACGCCGTCGGCCGCGCAGGCCGCCACGAACGCGTCGCAGGCGTCGGGGTCGCCGGTGAGGGCGACGGAGGCGGGGCCGTTGACGGCGGCGATCCACAACCGGTCCGCCCACGGGGTGAGCCGGTCCCGGACCCGCTCCTCGGGCAGCAGCACGGAGGCCATGCCCCCGCGCACGGTCAGGGTGCGCAGGGCGCGGCTGCGCAGGACGACGACGCGGACCGCGTCCCGGAGGGAGAGGCCTCCTGCGAGGTGAGCGGCGGCGATCTCGCCCTGCGAGTGGCCGGTCACCGCGTCGGGTTCGACGCCGTACGCCTGCCAGGTCCGCGCCAGCGAGACCATCACGGTGAACAGGACGGGCTGGATGACGTCGATGCGGTCCGGGTCGACGTCGCCGGGTTCGCCGCGCAGTACGCCGAGGACGTCCCAGTCGACGAGTTCCCGCACGGCGGCGGCGCAGGCACGGGCGCTCTCGGCGAACACGGGCTCGCTGTCGAGGAGTTCGCGTGCCATGCCGAGCCACTGCGAGCCCTGGCCGGGCAGCACGAAGGCGGTCCTGCCGGTGACGGCGGTCCCCTCGGCGAGCGCGTCGTGCGGGCGGCCCTCGGCGCACGCGGTGAGGCCCGCGAGGAGGGTGTCCCGGTCGGTGGCGAGGACGGCGGCCCGGCGGTCGAGGGGGGTGCGGGTGGTGGCGAGGGAGTACGCGACGTCGGCGACGGCGGGTTCGGAGTGGGCGCCGTCGGTGAGGTGGTCGGCGAGGCGGCGTGCCTGGGCGCGGAGCGCGGCGGTGCCGTGGGCGGAGAGGACGGCGGGGAGAAGGCCGGTTGGGGCCGAGGCCGGGGCGGCGCGTTCCTCGGCGGGGGCGGGGGGCGCCTGTTCGAGGATGACGTGGGCGTTGGTGCCGCTGACGCCGAAGGAGGAGACGGCGGCGCGTCCGGGGGCGCTGCTGTCGGGCCAGGCGCGGGGTTCGTGGAGGAGGCGTACGGTGCCGGCGGACCAGTCGACGAACGGGGTCGGGTCGGCGGCGTGCAGCGTCCGTGGCAGGACCCGTTCGCGCAGCGCGAGCACCATCTTGATGATGCCGCCGACACCGGCGGCGGCCTGGGTGTGCCCGATGTTGGACTTCAGGGAGCCCAGCCACAGCGGGCGGCCCTCGGGGCGGGCGGCGCCGTAGGTGGCGAGCAGCGCGTCGGCCTCGATGGGGTCGCCGAGCCGGGTGCCGGTGCCGTGCGCCTCGACGGCGTCGACGTCGGCGGCGGTCAACCCGGCGTCGGCGAGGGCGTCCCGGATGACCCGCTGCTGGGAGGGGCCGTTGGGCGCGCTCAGCCCGTTGGAGGCGCCGTCCTGGTTGACCGCCGTGCCCCGGACGACCGCGAGGACCGGGTGGCCGTTGCGGCGCGCGTCCGACAACCGCTCCACGACGAGGACACCGGCGCCCTCGCTCCAGCCGGCGCCGTCGGCGGCGGCGCCGAACGCCTTGCACCGCCCGTCGGGGGCGAGCGAGCCCTGCCGGGACAGCATCACGTGCACATCGGGCGTGGCCATAACGGTGGCACCGCCGGCCAGCGCCAGATCGCACTCGCCGGCCCGCAGCGCCCGTACGGCCAGGTGCAGGGCCACCAGCGAGGACGAGCATGCGGTGTCCACGGTGAGGGCCGGGCCCTCCAGTCCGAGGACGTACGAGATCCGGCCCGACAGCACGCTGTTGGAGACCCCGGTGGAGCCATGGCCGTCGATGCGGCCCTCGGTGGCGGTCAGCAGGGTGGCGTAGTCCTGCTGCGAGACGCCGGCGAACACACCGGTGCGGCTGCCCTTCAGGGTCCGGGTGTCGATGCCAGCGCGCTCCAGCGCCTCCCAGGAGCTTTCCAGGAGCAGCCGCTGCTGGGGGTCCATGGAGTGTGCCTCGCGCGGGGAGATCCCGAAGAACGCGGCGTCGAACGAGGCCACGTCGTCGAGGAAGCCGCCCTCGCGGACGTAGCAGGTGTCCTCCTTCGACGGGTCGGGGTCGTAGAGGGCCGCCAGGTCCCAGCCCCGGTCGGCGGGGAAGGGGCCGACCGCGTCGCGGCCCTCGGCGACGAGCCGCCACAGGTCGTCCGGTGACCGCACCCCGCCGGGGTAGCGGCAGGCCATGCCGACGACGGCGATCGGTTCGCGGGCCGCCGACTCCAGTTCGACCAGGCGCCCCCGCGTCCGGTGCAGTTCCGCGGCGACCTGCTTGAGATAGTCGCGGAGTTCCTTGTCATCAGCCATGTGAACCGTTCACTCCTTGCCGAGTTCCGTGCGGATGAAGTCCAGCAACTCGTCGTCCGAGGCCGCCGCGAGGCGCGTGTCCACGTCGGCTTCGCGCTCCTCGCCCTGGGTGCCGCCGGTGGCGCACACGGCTACGGCGGGGCCCGCGGCCAGGGTCCGCAGACGGGCGGCGACCCGGGGCCGTTCGGGATCGTCCGCGTCCAACTCCGCGAACGCCGCCTCCAGTTGGTCGAGGAGCGCGGGCAGCGCGGGTCGCCTCGCCGGGACCGCCCGGTCGGCGTGGTCGCGGAGGCGACGATCCAGCTGTTCGGCCAGGGCGGCGGGACTGGGGTGGTCGAAGACGAGGGCGGCGGGCAACGGCAGCCCCGTGGCGGCGGCGAGGCTGTTGCGCAGTTCCACGGCGGTCAGCGAGTCGAACCCGGCCTCGCGGAACGACCGGCGCGGGTCGAGGCTGTCGGGCGAGGGGTAGTCGAGGACGGCGGCCGCCCGCGCCCGGACCAGGTCGAGCAGGGTTCGGGCCCGCTCGGCGTCGGGCAGCGCGGCCAGCTGTGCGGCGTGACCGGCGTCGGGCGGCGTCCCGTTCGGGTGGGCGCGATCGAGGTCCCGCGCGGGTGCTCCGGCTCCCGATCGCCGCCCCGCCCGGGACGTTCCCCGCCCCGCGAGGGTCTGCGGGACCAGGTCGCGCAGGGCCGGGGGCAGTGTGCCCGCGTCGGCGCGGGCGCGCAGCACGGCGGGGTCGGTGCGCATCGGCACGAGGACGGTCTCCTCGCCCGCCCATGCCCGGTCGAACAGGGCGAGCCCCCGCTCCGCGTCGAGCGGCAGCAGTCCGGCCCGGGCCAGTCGCCGCAGGTCCACGTCGGCGAGTCGGCCGCCCATGCCGCCGCCGGTGCCCCACAGCCCCCAGGCCAGCGAGGTCGCGGGCAGCCCCAGCGAGCGGCGGGCGCGGGCGAGGGCGTCCAGGTAGGCGTTGGCGGCGGCGTAGCTCGCCTGTCCGCCGCCGCCCAGGGTGCCCACGGCCGAGGAGAAGAGCACGAAGTGCGAGAGGGCCGCGTCGCGGGTCAGCTCAT
This sequence comes from Streptomyces caniscabiei, assembly GCF_014930365.1. Classification (GTDB taxonomy): domain Bacteria; phylum Actinomycetota; class Actinomycetes; order Streptomycetales; family Streptomycetaceae; genus Streptomyces; species Streptomyces caniscabiei. The sequence goes on from NZ_JABXWI010000038.1 coordinate 40,771, forward strand.
GCAGGTGATGGGCGGCGTCGGCCTTCGGCCCGAGGACGGTGTTCACGCGCTCGGGAGTCAGCGCGGTGATCACCCCGTCGTCGACGACGCCGGCGGTGTGGACGACTCCTGTCAGCGGCCGGTCGGCCGGAATCCCGGCCACGACGGCGGCGAGCGCCGCGCGGTCGGACACGTCGCAGGCGGCGAACGTGGCCCGTGCGCCCGCCTGTTCGAGTTCGGCGGCGATCGCGCCGGCACCCGGCGCGTCCGCCCCCCGTCGACTGACCAGCAGCAGATCGCGTACGCCGTGAGCGGCGGCGAGATGCCGGGCGACGAGGCCCCCCAGCTCACCGGTGCCACCGGTGACGAGGACGGTGCCGTGCTCGCGCGCGGGCGGGTCGGTGGGCGACGCGGCAGTGGACGACGGCTCGGCGGGCGACGGACCCGTGGGCAACGGACCAGCCGGCAACTGCTCGACGGGCGACGCCACGGCAGGCGACAGACCGGCGGACGACGCCTCGGCCGGCGACGGCTCGATGGGCGACACACCAACAGGCCACGGCTCGACGGGCGACGCCACGGTGAGCGACACACCGGCGGACGACGCCACGGCCGACGACGGCTCGATGGGCGACACACCAACGGGCCACGGCTCGTCGGGCGACTCACGGGTCGGCATCGTCTCCTTGGACGACGCCTCGGCCGGCTTGAGGCGGGGGACGTACAACTCGCCTTCCCGCACCGCCACTTGGGACTCCTTATGGGCCAGCGTGATCGCCACGGCCGAGGCCAGGGCCGGCGCGTCCGTGGTGTCGTCCTCCAGGTCGACGAGGACGAACCGGTCGGGGCGTTCGGCCTGCAACGACAGCAACAGCCCCCAGGCCGCCGCCCCCGCCGGGTCGCCGGTGGTCGCACCGCCCGTCACGATCACCACACGGGAGCCCCCCGACGGCTCATGGGCGAGCACGTCCTGCACCCGGGCCAGCGTGTCGTGCGTGGAGTGGCGTACAGCGGCTGGGCACCCTCGGTCCGGGTCGGAACCGGTAGCGGTGTCGAGGGCCAGGACGACCACCTCGGTCGTCTCCTCCATGGACTCCGGGCAGCCGTACACGTCGGCCGTGCTCCCCGGGTGCAGCGCGAGCGCCTTGGCCAGGGCCCCGGCCCGTCCGTCCGGCTGCCCGAGAACCGCCCAGCGCGCCTCTGCCGGGGGGACACCGTCCACGGGCTGCCAGGTCAGGGTGAAGAGGTCCCCGACCGTGCTCACGCCTTCGGTCACGTTCAGGGCCTCGGCCGTGTGCGCATCCGCAGCGCCTTCGCGTTCGTCCGCGCCCTGCCTGGTCGTCTCCAGCCAGTAGGCGTCGCGCCGGAAGGCGTACGTCGGCAGCTCGACGCGGCGCGCCCCGGACTCGCCCAGGAAGGCAGGCCAGTCCACGTCCACCGACCGGACGTGCAGCCGCCCGAGCGTGGTGACCAGGGAACGCACCTCGCCCCGCCCCTTGCGGAGGGCGGCGAGCGCGAGGAGGTCGGGGACGGTCTCCTGGATCGGCCCCACGAGGGAGCCGTCGGGGCCGATCTCCAGCACCGTGCCGATGTCCTGGGCCCGCAGAGCGCGCACCCCGTCCGCGAACCGCACCGTCGCCCGGACATGCCGCACCCAGTACTCCGGGGTCGACAACTC
>NZ_JABXWI010000039.1 GCF_014930365.1 Streptomyces caniscabiei
GGCTCGGTGCGGGGCCCGGCGGCGAGCAGGGTCTGCCAGGCGGTGTGCACGGCGGCCGCCGCGGCCGCGCGGGAGCCGGGGCGCTCGGGTTCCTCGACGTGGGCCGCCACCGCGTGCAGCGCCTGGGCGGTGGCGCGGCGCTCCGGGCCGTACGGGCGCGGCAGACCGGGGGCCATGCAGACGAGCCAGGCCCAGGCGCCCGCGACGGCGGTCGCGGCGAGGTGGCCGGGGACCTGGGCGAGGCTCTGGGGGACGAAGAGGGCCGCCGAGGTGACGAAGGTGAGGACGACGTTGGCGGGCGGCCCGATCCGGCTCGCGTCGCACAGGGCCTTCTGCGCGGCGGCGAGGAGCGCGCCCACGGTCACCAGCGCCACCGCGTTCGTGGTGAGCGAGGCGGTGACGAGGGCGACCGCCAGTCCGGCGACCATGCCGAGCACGACCCGGGCGAGGGTCAGGGCGCGGGCCGCGTAGGGGCGGTGGTGGGCGTAGAGCGCGTACAGGGAGCCGGCCATCGTGTACATGGCCAGGTCGAGGCGGTCGAGGGCCAGCAGCGTCAGGCTCGGCGGTGCCGTCGCGACGACCACGCTGAGCGCGGGCTTGAACCAGATCTCGGAGGGGCGGTTCACCCGGAGGACACCGGAGAGCGGGAGCCGGTGGGCACGGGGGCGTCGGGCGCTGCGCATACAGGAACCTTAGCAGGTGTTTTACTCGTGAACGATATGCACCTCGCATCGCCTGCACTCCCACATGGCCTCGCACTCCCCATGACCCCGCACTCCCGCGCGACGCACTCCTGCACGCTCCCCCGCGTACACCCTTGCGCTCGTATGCGCGCCATCGGGCCCGGGCATGCCCTGTCCGACTGTCCGACCTCACTCTCAGCACGACCGACGTCGTCGAACGGGAAGTCGAACGGGGAGGTGCGCGGTGCACGGACCGGTTTCGGCCGGCTGGCTGCTGGTCGCGCTGTGCGCGGTGACCGGGGGGTACTGCCTGCTGCGGATGCGCAGCGCCGTGGAGGAACAGCGGCGTTCCGCGGGCGGCGAGGCGCTGATGGGGTTCGGCATGGCGGCGATGGCCGTGCCCGCCGTGGCCCTGACTCCGCCGCGCTGGGCCTGGCTCTGCTACGCGCTGGTGTTCGGCGCGGCCGCGGTGCGCGCGCTGTGGGCGGCCCGCGCGGGCGCGCACCATCTGCACCATCTGGTGGGCGCCCTTGCGATGGTCTACATGGCCGCGGTCATGGCCGCCGTGCCGGGCGGCGGCCACGGCGCCGCGGGGCTGCCGCTGGTGACGGGGGCGCTGTTGGTGTACTTCGCCGGGTACGTGGTGTGGGCGGGGCTCCGGCTCATGCCCGCACCGGCCGCCGCGGGGACGGGGATCCGGCCCGGGGGCGTGACGGGCTGGGGCGACCGGCCGGAGCTGGCGCGGGCCTGCCGGCTGTCCATGGGCATCGGGATGTTCGCCATGCTGCTGACGGTCTGAACCGTCACGGGCGGCGACCGGTCGTGGTCTGCGTCACTTCGGTGGCTCGGCCCGTGTCGCCGTGCACCGGCGCGCTCATAGGCTGCGTCTCATGATGGTCCCCGCGGCGTTGTTGCTGCTCGGCGCCCTGACCGCCGTCGTCGCCCCGCGGCTGCTGGCCCGCGCCGACTGGCCGGACCGTGAACCGGTGGTCGCCCTGTGGGTGTGGCAGTGCGTGGTGGCGGCGGTGCTGCTGTGCTGTGCGCTGTCGATGGCGCTGAGCGCGGCGGCGGCCTGGACGGTGGTGCGCGGGCGGGTGTTCGCGCCCGCGCCGCAGGGGGTCGTGGAGGCGTACGCGCTGGACGGCGGGGGCTCCTGGGCCGTGGCCACCGCCGTGGCGCTCGCGTGCGGTGGGCTGTGGACCGGGACGATGCTGGCCCGCGAGATCCTGCGGGCCCGGCGGCAGCACCGTCGCCGCCATGCCGAACTCCGGCTGCGCGCCCCGCTGTTGCCCGGTGAGGAGCCGGACGGCGACCGGCTGGTGGTGGTCGAGGGCGAGCGGCCGGACGCCTGGTGGCTGCCCGGCCCCACGCCCCGACTGGTCATCACCACGGCCGCGTTGCGCCGGCTGAAGGGGCGGCAGGTGGACGCGGTGGTCGCGCACGAGCAGGGGCACGCGCGGGCGCGGCACCACTGGCTGCTGCACTGTTCGGCGGCGCTCGCGGGCGGGTTCCCCCGGGTTCCGGTGTTCGCCGCGTTCCGCGACGAGATGCACCGGCTGGTCGAACTCGCCGCCGACGACACCGCCTCCCGCCACCACGGCCGCCTCACCATCGCCCTCGCGCTCGTCGGCCTCAACGAGGACCGGGGGGTGTTCGGGCCCTGTCCGACCCCCGAGGACCATGTGCCGCAGCGGGTCAACCGGCTGCTCGCGCCGCCGGATCGCCTCACCCCGGCGCACCGGCTGCGGCTGACCGCGTACGCCGCCCTGGTACCGGTCGTACCGGTGTTGGTGGCTTTCGTTCCCGCGTTGCGGGCACTCGGTAGGTCGTGACATGGCAAAGAAGGGACCAAGGCAAGCCCAAGGACAACGTGCGGCGCGACGGCTTTGCTCCGGTCGCGGCGCGTGACAGTGATCTCACGCCTCGGCATTGGCCTGGGGGCCCGGGAGTCGGCCAGGATCGCTGTATGCACACCCCCACCGTCGACTCGCCGCCCCACCGGCCGTCGACCACCCGCACCGTCCGCGCCGTCGCGGCCTTCGCGGCGCCTTCCCTCCTGCTGCTCGTCCTGGTCTCGATCTCATGGGCGCCGCTCATGTCGCTGGACGAGAGCATCGCGAACACCACGCACCGCTGGGCCGTCGACGACCCCGGCCTCACCCACGCGTTCCGCATCCTGACGGACTGGGTCTGGGACCCGGTGACGATGCGTCTGCTGGTGGCGGCCGTCGTGATCTGGCTGGTGTGGCGCCACCGGGAGTGGTGGCTCGCCCTCTGGCTGGCGGTCACCTGCGCCGCGGGCACCGCGCTGCAGCAGGCGCTGAAGGCCGCCGTCGGACGGGAACGGCCCGCGTGGCCCGACCCCGTCGACTCCGCCCACTACGCGGCGTATCCGTCGGGTCACGCCATGACGGCGACGGTGGTCCTCGGGCTGCTGGTGTGGCTGATGCACCTGTACGGCGCCGGTCGTGTCGCCGTCCGCGCGGCGGTGGCGGTGACGGCCGTCTCCGTCGTGGGCGTCGGGCTGACCCGGATCTGGCTGGGCGTGCACTGGGCCTCGGATGTGCTGGCCGGCTGGCTGCTGGGCGGTCTGACGATCGCGCTGGCGGTGCTCGCGTACGAGAAGTGGGGCGCGCCGAGGCGTACTTGACCGGGCACGCGCGGCCACGAAGGATCGACGGCATGACGGTCAAGGCAGTGCTGTTCGACTTCTCCGGGACGCTGTTCCGCGTGGAGTCCACCGAGTCCTGGCTCCGCGCGGCCCTCGCCGACTGCTCGCTGAGCATGCCGGAGGCGGAGTCGGTCCGGGCGGCCGCGGCACTGGAGCGGGCCGGGGCCCTGCCGGGCGGCGCCGCCCCGGTGGAGGCGCCGACGGGCGACCTGGCCGGCCTGTGGGAGCTGCGGGACCGGAGCGCCGAGGAGCACCGGGCGGCCTTCACCGGGCTCTCCCGTCGGGTGCCGCTCCCCGTGCCCGCGCTCCACGACGCGCTGTACGACCGCCATATGGCACCGGCGGCGTGGAGTCCCTATCCGGACGCCGTCGACGTGCTCGCGGCGCTGCGGCACCGCGGGGTGGCCGTCGGTGTGGTGAGCAACATCGGCTGGGACCTGCGGCCGGTGTTCCGCGCGCACGGCCTCGACCGGTACGTCGACGGGTACGCGCTGTCGTACGAGCACGGTGTGCAGAAGCCGGACCGGCGGCTGTTCGCGCTCGCCTGCCTGGCGCTCGGCGTCGACGCCCGGGACACCCTGATGGTCGGCGACGACCGGCGGGCCGACGGCGGTGCGGCGGCGCTGGGGTGCGGGGTGTACTTCGTGGACCATCTGCCCGTCGCACAGCGGCCGGACGGACTGCGGCCCGTGCTGGATCTGCTGGACTGAGCGGGCGCCGACGGGCCGCTCCCCGGGCGGGCCGTGGGTCCAGGGCCCGTGCGCCGGTGGCCCCCGCGCCGGCGGCCCGTGCGCCGGTGGGGCGTTCGACGCCGCCGGACGTCCGTCCCGGACCGTCCCCCGTGCGGCCCGGGACGAACAGACGGCCGGGCGGGCACACACAGGGTCGCCGCCCGGAAGCGCTGAGTATAGTTCGCCGATCGTCGGTCGACGCGGGAGTTACAGGATGTCCCCGCAGGGCGCGCCGGTCAATGAGAGCACCGGGAACGCGGTGTCCCGCCGGTCCCCGAAGGGTCCGGCGGGACGGGTGACTTGACGGTGTCGCGACAGCTCTACCAGTCGAAGTCGAAGTAGTCCGGCTGCGTCTGCACGTTGAGTTCACGCTGGTGGACCCACTTGGCCGGGTCCGTCCGCCGGTCGTTGATCTTCAGGACGTCGAAGCCCTTCACCAAGTCGTTCGAGTAGATGTGGCCGTTGTAGTAGTACGCCGACCAGGAGCCGCCGCCCACCAGGGTGGTGGTGGAGATCGGACCGCGCTCGAAGTAGGCGATCTCCTTGGGCTTGGCGGAGTCGGTGAAGTCCCAGACGGAGACACCACCCTGGTACCACGCCTGGACCATGATGTCCTTGCCCTTGACCGGGATCAGCGAGCCGTTGTGGGCGACGCAGTTCTCGGTGTCGGCCTGGTGACGGGGGATCTTGTAGTAGCTCTTGAAGACGAGCTTGCGCTTGTCGCCCTTGCCGACGATGTCGTAGATGCCGTCGGCGCCGCGGTCCGGTCCGATCGCGGCGTTGCAGGTGGCCGCGCCGCCGCCGCCCAACTCGTCGGTGAAGACGACCTTGTTCGCCTTCTGGTTGAAGGTCGCCGAGTGCCAGAACGCGAAGTTCACGTTGTCCTGGACCTGGTCGATGACCTTCGGGTTCTCCGGGTCCTTGATGGAGAACAGGATGCCGTCGCCCATGCACGCGCCGGCGGCCAGGTCCTTCGACGGCAGCACCGTGATGTCGTGGCAGCCGGTGGTCTTGGAGACGCCGGGGTTCGTGGGCGAACCCGGGTTCCCGCCACCGTCCGGGCCCTCACCGGGGAACAGGACCGGGAAGCCCACCACGGCGGCCTTCTCCGGGGACTTGCGCGGCACCTTGATGATCGTGATGCCGTCGTGCGGCGGCTGGCAGTCGGGGAACGACGCGTTCGGCGAGTACGAGGAGACGTAGACGTAGATGTTCCTGCGCTCGGGCACCAGGGTGTGGGTGTGCGAGCCGCAGGCCGTCTCCACGGCGGCGACGTACTTCGGGTTCGCCTTGTCGCTGATGTCGAAGATCTTGACGCCCTCCCACGACGACTTCTCGGTCGCGGGCTGCGTGGTGCTGTTGCAGGAGTTGTCGCTGCGCGAGGAGTCGGTGGACAGGAAGAGCAGGTCCCCGGAGACGGAGATGTCGTTCTGCGAGCCCGGGCAGAGGACCTGGGCGACCGTCTTCGGCGCCTTCGGGTTGCTGATGTCGAAGACGCGGAAGCCGTCGTAGTTGCCGGCGAAGGCGTACCTGCCCTGGAAGGCGAGGTCCGAGTTGGTTCCCGGCAGCGCCTCCTTGGGGATGTTGGCCAGATGCCGGATGTTCTCGGAATGGACGATCTCGTCCTGGCCGGGGATCTCGCCGGCGGCTATCGCCTCGCGCGCCTCGGCGGCATCACTCTTGGAGACCTTCTCCCGCACAGCGGGCGAGTCCCCGGGGTCGGGGGTCGCGGCCGCCGGTCCGGCGGTGAGCAACGCGGCCAGGAGCCCGGCCGCAGTAGCGGCGACCCCCAGACGTCTGCGCCGCGTCCGAAGGTTGTTCAACAGGGTCACTGTGTCCTCCCTTGTGGCCGTTCGCGGTTGAACGGTTCGAGCACCACCGCAGTATCGTCTTCATCATGCACAGATCAACAGACGGCAATGTACTTGTAACGAACAAATTTGATCACCCCCATGCGAAAGCGTGTTAGGAACGTTCGTCAACACTCACGAGGTGTACGCCCGTTGCTGTGTCCCAGGAGGTCACTGTGCTCGTTCGCCGCACAACCCGCGCGCCGCTGGTCACGGCCTCGCTGACGGTCGCTCTGCTGGCGCTCGCGGGCTGCGACTCGGGGTCCGGGGCGGCGCCCGACGGCGGTTCGGGCAAAGCGAGCGGGCCCGCGGTGATCGCGCCCGGAAAACCCGGTGAGGCCGCTCAAACCCTCTCGCCGGAAGAAGTCGAGAAGCAGCGAGCGGAGGACGACTCTCCGAATTCAGCGGACTTCGACTACGCGCGCATGATGATTCAGCACCACACCCAGGCCCTGGAGATGACCGAACTCGCCCCCGACCACGCCGAGTCGACCCAGGTGAAGCGGATCGCCGAGCGCATCTCGGCCGCCCAGAAGCCCGAGATCGAGGCCATGGAGGGCTGGCTGAAGACCAACGACGCCGACAAGCGGGGCACTTCGCACGATCACGGGAAGATGCCCGGCATGGCGACGGCGGCGCAGCTGAAGGAACTCGGCACGCTCGACGGCAAGAAGTTCGACCGCTTGTTCCTGAAGCTGATGATCACCCATCACGAAGGTGCGATCACCATGGCCACGGACGTGAAGGCACAGGGCAACAACATCCTCATCGAGGAGATGGCCGACGACGTGATCGCGCAGCAGACCACGGAGATCAGCCGGATGCGCGACCTGACGCAGTAGCCGCCCGCATTCCCCGGGCACCCGGATGCCGGGCTCAGCGGCGGGCGTGGCGGGGGCCGAGGAGGCCCTCGTCACGCGCCCCGGCGATCAGCCGGAGCGCCTTGCGGCGGCTGTGCCCGGTCGCGCACATCACCGCGAGGACCGGGTCGTAGCCGCACCGCTGCGCGGCGAGATACTCCTCGGCCACCAGCCGCCGCCCCTCCACACCGCGCGGCCATGCGGGCCGGGCCCGCCGCCCGGGCCCGGACGAGGTCTCCGGCGGCTCCTCCTCGACCAGGTCGGGCCCGGTGCCGCAGGCCGCGAACAGCGGCCCCTCGATCCAGTCGGCGAGCTCGGCCAGGTCGTCCAGGGACAGCGGCGGCTGGGCGCGTACGTCCTCCAGCGACAGCCGGCCCCCGCAGACCACGGCGAGGACCTCGACCCCCGCGCCGTCCGGGAAGGAGAGCCGGGCGTTGTACCAGGCCGTGGCCCCGTCGTGCTCCTGCACTTCCCACGCGGGCCGGACGGACACCGCGCCGTCCTGCCAGTGGCGGTCGGAGAGATTGAGAAAGGATGCTTCCAGCACCCACGCAACGTAAACGCATGATCACATTCTCTGCGTACAGCCACGCGTGCCGAGTGCGCGCGGCACCCCGACGGCGCAGCACCCCCGCCCCCGCCGCGACACCAGGACGCCGAGCGCCGTACCGGCAACACCCCTGAAATCAACAAACTGTTCAAGTCCCCTAGGGTCTCGCCCATGGCATCCACCACCCCCACCCACCCCGTGGACGACGTACCCCCCATCCGCCACCTCCTCGCCTTCGGCCTCCAGCACGTGCTCGCGATGTACGCGGGCGCGGTCGCCGTGCCCCTCATCGTCGGCGGCGCGCTGCGGCTGCCGCCCGCGGACCTGGCGTATCTGATCACCGCCGACCTGCTCGTGTGCGGCATCGCCACCCTGATCCAGTGCGTCGGTGTGTGGCGCTTCGGCGTACGGCTCCCGATCATGCAGGGCTGTACGTTCGCGGCCGTCTCCCCCATGGTGCTGATCGGGACCGAGGGCGGCGGCCTCCCCGCGATCTACGGCTCGGTGATCGTGGCCGGCCTGGCGATCATGCTGTTGGCCCCGGTGTTCGGCAGGCTCCTCCGCTTCTTCCCGCCGCTCGTCACCGGCACCGTCATCCTGGTCATCGGTCTCTCGCTGCTGCCGGTGGCCGGCAACTGGGCGGCCGGCGGGGTGGGCGCGTCGGACTTCGGCGCGCCGAGGAACCTCGCGCTGGCGGCGTTCGTGCTGCTCGTCGTGGTCGGCGTGCAGCGGTTCGCCCCGGTGTTCCTCAGCCGGATCGCGGTGCTGGTCGGCATCGTCGTGGGGCTCGCGGTCGCCGTCCCGCTGGGATTCACGGACTTCGGCGCGGTGCGGGACGCGGGCTGGCTGGGCGTCAGCACGCCGTTCCACTTCGGGGCGCCCGTGTTCCAGCTCTCCGCGATCCTGTCCATGCTGGTGGTGGCGCTGGTGACGATGACCGAGACCACCGGTGACCTGATCGCGGTGGGCGAGCTGACCGGCCGCGAGGTGAACCCCCGGTCGCTCGCCGACGGGCTGCGGGCGGACGGCTTCTCCACGGTCCTCGGCGGGGTCTTCAACACCTTCCCGTACACGGCGTACGCGCAGAACGTCGGCCTGGTCGGGATGACCCGGGTGCGCAGCCGCTGGGTCGTCGCGGCGGCGGGCGGGATCCTCGTCCTGCTGGGTCTGCTGCCGAAGCTCGGCGCCGTGGTGGCCGCGATCCCGGCACCGGTGCTCGGCGGCGCGGGGCTGGTCATGTTCGGCACCGTCGCCGCGAGCGGTCTGCGCACGCTGGCCCGGGTGGAGTTCAGGGGCAACGACAACCTGACGGTCGTGGCCGTCTCGGTGGCCGTGGGGCTGTTGCCGGTCGGGGTGCCGTCGGTCTACGCGGACTTCCCGGAGTGGTTCCGGACGGTGATGAACAGCGGCATCAGCGCGGGCTGCCTGACGGCGATCACACTGAACCTGCTCTTCAACCACCGCCCGGCGAGGGCCGGTTCAGCCGACGCCGAGACGGGCGGCCTCCCGGGCGGCGGCGTCGACGAGGGCGCCCGGGAGCCCCGGGAAGAGGCCCGCTAGGCGTCCCCCGGAAACCGTCCGCCAGCTGCTTCCCGTCGTCCTTCAGCGTCACCTCGGCGACGGGTGCGCCCGGTGGTTCAGCCTTCAACTGGTGGTTCAGCCTTCAACTTGGAGGCCCGTCCACGCATACGGCCTTGTCCGAGTGACACCGCCTCTTGACGTCACGTGGGACGAGGAGAAGTGTGGGAGGGAAGGTGCAATTCAACACATATCAGGTGATGCACCATGCAAGTCGCCCTTCGCAAGCGCACCGCCATAGCCGTGTGCGGCTTCGCGCTCTGCGGCGCCCTCGCCGCACCCGCAGCCATCGAAGTGGTATCGGTCATCACCGATACCCAGCAGACCCAGGTGGACGAAGCCGAGAGGAAGAAGCCGAAGAAGCCCCCGAGGCACTAGCAGATCCAGGGCGTCGGCCCTGCGAACCCCACATGTCCGGTTGGTCCGCAGGGTCTCCCACGGCGCGGCACGGACGCTCCCGGCCTGCAGCCGGTCGCGTCCAGCGCGCTCGCCTTCGACGAACGGCACCCGGTACCCAGCGAGTTGGGGTCGACCGTGCCCTGAGCTGTACCACCGCCCGGTCCAGACGGAGTCGGGCCACCGGTACGGGTGCGCGCGCCCGTACCGGTCAGCCGTGCCGGAGCAGACGGGCCGGGACCGCCGCGGCCAGGATCCGGTAGCCCTCGGGGTTGAGGTGCAGCCAGTCGCCGTCGTGGAGGCCGGGGAGGAGACGGCTCGGATCGGCGGGGTCACGGACCGCGCGGTCGAAGTCGAGGACGGCGTCGAAGGTGTTGCTGGTACGGATCCAGGTGTTGACGGCCTGCCGGGCGGCCTCGCGGTGTCCGGCGGCGTCGTCGTAGGGGGTGTTGCCGCCGAAGGGCAGCAGGGTCGCGCCGTACACGCGGATGCCGCGGGCGTGGGCGCGTACGACGATCTGCTCGTAGGCGGCGACGAGGTCGGCGGTCACGCGCTGCTGGGCGGCGGGGGTGGCCGCCGCGGTGCCCAGGTCGTTGACGCCCTCGAGCACGATCAGTTGCTCGACGGCGCTGTGCGCCAGGACGTCGCGGTCCAGCCGGGCGAGGGCGTTGGGCCCGAGGCCGTCGTTGAGGACACGGTTGCCGCCGGCCGCCTGGTTGACCACGGCGATGTGGCGGGTGGCGGGCTGCCGCTGGAGCCGGTCGAAGAGCTGGTCGGGCCAGCGGTCGTTGCCGTTGGTGGTGGAGCCCCGGCCGTCGGTGAGCGAGTCGCCGAGGACGGCGACGGCGGTCGTGGCGGGCCGGGACAGCACCTCGACGTCGCTGAGCAGGTACCAGTGGTTGGTCGGGGTCGCGCCGGGCAGGTCCGCGTCCTCGGTGTGGTCGCCGTGCAGCAGGTACGAGGTGGTGCGGGAACCGGGGTGCGAGGTGAGGGCGAGGGAGGCCTGCCCCTGAGCCAGGTACGCCGTCACCGTCAGATTGGTGCCCGGCCGCAGCGTGAAGTCCAGCGGGTCGGACACGACCTGGGCGCCCACCGGAACCGTCGTGGACCTGCCCCCGCTGAAGGTCACCGGACGCGACGAACCGGGTTCGATCGCGCCGACCCCCGCGCGACCGCCCAGCGGAAGCGCCACCGTCACGGCGGTCACGGGCAGCGCGCCACCGCCGAACGCGTTGGAGAAGCGCAGCCGGACGCGGTCACCGCCGGTGGTGACACGCACGGTCTGCCGCAGGGTGGTGTCGACCAGCACGGACCGGTCCCCGGTGAACGGCGCCGGCGGCATGTTGCCCGGCTCGGTGAGCTGAGGCATCGCGGACCAGGTGTTCACCCAGTGCCGGGCCGCCGCCGACGTGTCGCCGGTGCCGGCCCCACCCGTGCGCTGCGGGCTCCGTACCAGCGCGACCAGGGCCGACGAGGCCACCACGAGGGCGAGGGCGAGCACACAGACGGCGAGCACGGTCGCGAGCGGCGCCCTGCCGTTCGGCGGGGCGGGCCGGGGACTGTCGATCGGGTGCAAGGACGGTGCCTCTCTTCGGAAGGGAACGGGCGGGCCAAGACCACGCGAACCGGGACGACATGCGGACCGCCCGGACCACGCGGTCACAGCACCGCCTGGGCGGCAGGCGCCGGGAGGCCGGTCGGGGCGGGCGGTCGGGTGGCTCGGTTCGCGGTGTGGTCGGCGCCCGAGCCGCCCGGCCCGTCGGTGGGCGTCAACCGGTGGTGCACGCCGTCCCGTTGAGCGTGTACGACGCGGGTGCCGCGCTGTTGCCGGTGTGGGTGGCCTGGTAGCCGATGCTGACGCTCGCGCCGGGCGCGATCGCGGCGTTGTACGTGGCGTTGGTCGCGGTCACGGCGCCGCTCGCCGGACTGTACGTCGCGCCCCAGCCGTTGGTGACGGTCTGTCCGGAGGGCAGGGTGAAGCCCAGCTTCCAGCCGTTGACCGCCGTGGTGCCGGTGTTGGTGAGGGTCACCGAGGCGGTCAGCCCGGTGCTCCACGCGTTGGTGGTGACGGTCACCTTGCAGGGGCCGGCCGGCGGCTGGGGCGCGGGGCCGGATCCGTTGAGACCGAAGAAGGTGAGCACGCGCTCGCCCATGCCCCAGGCGTAGAGGTTGTGGCCGGTGCCCTGGAGGCTGATCGCCTCGACGGGGGCACGGTCACCGGTGCCGCCGTAGCGGGTGCGGGTCCAGTTGGACTGGGGCGAGTCGGTGGCGGCCGGTGTCTGGCCGACACCGTGCACGTCGGTCCACTGCTTGATCTCCTCGCCGAAGTTGGGGTAGCGCAGCACGTCGTCCGTGGTGCCGTGCCAGACCTGCATGCGCGGCCGGGGCCCGGTGTAGCCCGGGTAGGCACCGCGGACGAGGTCGCCCCATGCCTGCGGGGTACGGATGATCGTGCCGTTCGCGCAGTCGCTGTTCCACTCGGAGCCGTTGGTGGTGGCGAAGCAGGCGAACGGCACGCCCGCGAAGGCGGCGCCGGCGGCGAACACGTCGGGGTAGTCGCCGAGGAGGACGTTGGTCATCATCGCGCCGGAGGAGATACCGGTGGCGAAGATCCGGTCGGTGTCGGCGTCGTAGGTGCGGACGGTCCAGTCGACCATGGACTTGATGCCCACGGGGTCACTGCCGCCACCGCGGGTCAGGGCCTGCGGGGAGGCGACGTCGAAGCACTTGCTGCTCCGGGTGACGGACGGGTACACGACGATGAACCCGTACTTGTCGGCGAGTTGGGCGTACTCGGTGCCGTTGTACATCGCCGGCCCCGAGCCGGTGCAGTAGTGCACGGCGACCACGATCGCCGGGTTCGCGGTGACGCTGTCCGGTACGTAGAGGTACATCTGCAGGTTGCTGGGGTTGGGGCCGAAGCCGGTGATCTCGGTGAGCGCCGCGCGGGGAGCGGCCTCGGCCTCGGAGGGCGCCGCGGCGGCCGTGGGCGCGGTGAGCAGCGTGGCGGCGAGCAACGCCACGAGCGCTCCCAGCAGCGCGGCGAGCGCCGGACGCCGCGGTCCTCGCGGGCGGTCGTGGGGGGTGAGGGTCACGTCGTGGTGCCTTCCTGTGACGGGGGGCGGGTGCGACGGGTGGGGAACCGGGCCAGGACGACGGGAAGGGCATCGTGACATGGACATGGAAGCCATGGAAGCGCTCCCACACGTCGAAAGAATTCGCTCACGCCGCTCCTTCGGCGCCACCGGGCCCACTCGCCGCACACGACCGACCGCCCTCACCAGGCATGACCGACCTCTTTTGCGCAAAGCGTTGACTAGAAAGCGCTTGCCCCCTACGTTCCGTTCAGCGATGTGAACCGATCGTGGAGTCGAGCTTCCCCCCTCGCGCATGATGATCAGAATGGCGAACGTCGTTCACGTATATGGTCCACCAGCTCTCCCTGAAGGGACGCACCCGTATGCGTACCGTCCCCCCACGTACACAGGCGCAAAGATCAGCCCTGGTGGCGGCCGCGGCCGCCCTGATGACGGCCGCCACCCTGGCCGTGCCGCCCTCGGCGGGCGCGGCGGAGACCTCGCCGATCGGCTACGGCGCCGGGACCACCGGCGGCGGCAGCGCCTCCGCCGTCACGGTCTCCACCCTGGCCGCGTTCCAGAGCGCCGTCGCCGGCAACGCGGCCAAGGTCGTCCGGGTGAACGGCCTGATCTCGCTGAGCGGTCAGGTCGACATCGGCTCCAACACGACGGTCCTGGGCGTGGGTTCGTCGTCCGGGTTCACCGGCGGCGGTCTGCGGATCAAGGAGGAGACCAATGTCGTCGTCCGCAACCTGAACATCAGCAAGCCGGTCGCGCCCGCCGACGGGATCTCCGTCCAGGAGTCCACGAAGGTGTGGATCGACCACAACTCCTTCTCGGCGGACCGCACCCACGACAAGGACCACTACGACGGCCTGCTGGACATCAACCACGGCTCGGACAACGTGACGGTGTCCTGGAACACCTTCAAGGAGCACTTCAAGGGCTCGCTCGTCGGCCACAGCGACAAGAACGCCTCCGAGGACACCGGGCACCTGAAGGTGACGTACCACCACAACCACTTCAGCAACGTGCACTCGCGCATCCCCAGCCTGCGCTTCGGCACCGGGCACTTCTACAACAACTACGTGGACGGCGCGGAGACCGCCTGCCACTCGCGCATGGGCGCCCAGATGCTCGTGGAGAACAACGTCTTCCGCAACACGGGAGTCGCGGTCACCACGAACCGCAGCAGTGACGTGGACGGCTACGCGAATCTGCGCGGCAACGACCTCGGTGGGGCCGCCACCGAGATCTCCCGGGTGGGAACCTTCACCGCCCCGCCCTACGGCTACACCGCCCAGTCCGCCTCCTCGGTCGTCGCGTCGGTGACGTCGGGAGCGGGCGCCGGGAAGCTCTGAGAACCGCCAACCCCCCATCCGCTCGGACAACAGAAGGAATCGGGACATGACTTCTGCAGCACGTCCGCGTGCCCGCACGCGCGCGCTGACCGGCACGTTCGCCGCGTTCAGCCTCTCGTTTGGCATGATCATGACTAGTGGAGCCACGCCGGCGAACGCCGCGACCTGGCCGTCCGCCAAGGGCAGTCAGCCGGTGTCCTCCACCATCTCGGTGTCCGGCACCCGGGACGGCGGCATGGTGCGCTACTACGGCAGCGGCGAGCTGGCCGGTGACGGCCAGGAGGAAGGCCAGGACCCGATCTTCAAGCTCGCGGCCGGCGCGACGCTGAAGAACGTCATCATCGGCGCGCCCGGCGCCGACGGCATCCACTGCGAGGGCAACTGCACCCTGCAGAACGTCTGGTGGGAGGACGTCGGGGAGGACGCGGCGACCTTCCGCGGCGGCTCCACGTACACGGTCACCGGCGGCGGCGCCAAGAAGGCGGCCGACAAGGTCTTCCAGCACAACGGACCCGGCACCCTGAACATCTCCAACTTCGCGGTCAGCGACTTCAAGACGCTGTACCGCTCCTGCGGCGACTGCTCCACGCAGTACACCCGCAAGGTCAACCTCAGCAACATCGAGGTGACGGGGACGGGGTCCACCGCACGCCTGGTCGGCATCAACGTCAACCGGGGCGACGTGGCGACCCTGCGAGGCATCACGATCCTCAACGACAGCGGCCGCAAGGTCATCCCCTGCCAGAAGTACAACAACAACGACCCCGCCGGTACGGGCCCCGACAGCACCAACTGCAAGTACGCCACCTCGGACATCACCTACCGGTGACATCGCTCGTCACCCACCGGTGAGTACCCCGCGGCCGGACGGAGCCTCCCCCACGGGCCTCGTCCGGCCGTCGGCCGTCACGCGCGGGACGCCCCTCGTCCCGCGCGCCCGTTCCGTCTCACCAGATCTTGCGCTCCCAGAGGGGGCCGATCCGCTCCCACTCCTCGTCCCACTGGTCCATCCGCCGCCGTTCCATGCGGCCGCGCACGAGTCGGCCGCCCACGAACGGCACGGCCGCCGCGAACAGACCCGCGAGGCCGCCCACGAGCGCTGCGCGCAACCGGGCCTGGGACGCACTGGCGGGCTTGGTGACCAGCAGGCCCCCGGCGTCCGTCCAGACGGTGACACGTGCCCCCATCAGGCTGGCGGGATCGACCCGGGCCTGACCCTCGCGCTCGGAGCCGTCCGGGGCGGTCCAGCGGACCTTCGCCCAGACCTTCTCCGTGCCCGTACTGCTCGTGCCGGCCGGTTCGGGCGCGTCCTCGGTGAGGACCGCGCCGACCTGGCGCCACTCGGCGCGCTGCCGGGCGAGGCCGGACTCGACGGAGTCGGCGGCCATGAGCCCCGCGGCCACCCCGCCGAACAGGGTCAGCGCCCAGGTGATCAGCACGACCCAGGACTCCAGCCGGTCACCGCGCCTTCTGAGCGGGTTGCGCCGCCATCGCCACAGCCACACCTTCGGACCACGGAATGCCACCATCGGGGGCACCCTCCCTCGCACACGCAGGACTGCCGGACCGCTCTCCCATACGGTGGCGGCCGCCGCCCTGCTCATGCGATGTGGGTCACCCCCGCCCGGCCCGATCGGCCCGGGCCCGTCCCGAAGCCGCTCACACACCGGCTGACCTGCGACGGAGCCGTTGCGAGGGGTGACTGTCAGTGGTGGGGTGCAGACTGGCCGGTGACTGGGACGACGATGTCCGGGAGGTGGCCGGGATGGCTGAGGTACTGCTCACCGTGGGCACACGCAAGGGGCTGTTCATCGGGCGGCGGCGGGGAGGCGCCTGGGAGTTCGACGAGACGCCGTACTTCAACGCGCAGGCGATCTACGCGGTCGCCATCGACACCCGTTCGGACACCCCCCGGCTGCTGGTCGGCGGCGACAGCGCCCACTGGGGCCCCTCCGTGTTCCACTCGGACGACCTCGGCCGCACCTGGACCGAACCGGCCCGGCCCGCGGTCAAGTTCCCCAAGGACACCGGGGCCTCGCTGGAGCGGGTGTGGCAGCTGCACCCGTCGGCCGCCGAACCGGACGTGGTGTACGCGGGCACGGAACCGGCCGCGTTGTACCGCTCCGAGGACCGGGGCGAGACCTTCGAGCTGGTCCGGCCGCTGTGGGAGCACCCGACGCGCGACAGGTGGGCCCCGGGCGGCGGCGGTGAGGGCCTGCACACGATCCTCACCGACCGGCGCGACGCGCGCGCGATGACCGTGGCCGTCTCCGCCGCCGGGGTGTTCCGCACCGAGGACGGCGGGGCGAGCTGGTCGCCGTCCAACTCCGGTGTGTCGGCGGTGTTCCTGCCGGACCCCGACCCGGAGTTCGGCCAGTGCGTGCACAAGGTGACCCGGGACGCGACGACCCCCGACCGGCTTTACCTCCAGAACCACTGGGGCGTGTACCGCAGCGACGACGCGGGAGCGCACTGGGAGGACATCGGCGCCGGGCTGCCCTCCACGTTCGGTTTCGCCGCCGTCGCCCATCCGCACCGCGGGGACACCGCCTACGTCTTCCCGATCAACGCCGACGCGGACCGCGTTCCGGCCGACCACCGCTGCCGGGTCTTCCGCACGGCGGACGCGGGCAAGAGCTGGGAGCCGCTGACGGCGGGCCTGCCGTCGGAGGACCACTACGGCACGGTGCTGCGCGACGCGATGTGCACGGACGACGCGGACCCGGCGGGGGTGTACTTCGGCAACCGCAACGGCGAGGTGTACGCGTCGGCCGACGACGGCGACAGCTGGCGACAGCTGCTGTCGCACCTGCCGGACGTGCTGTGCGTGCGCGCGGCGGTCGTCGGCTGAGCGGACGGGGGGTCACCGCCGCCGTCCGCGAGTGACCCCGGCCGTCCACCGAGTCACCCTGTGCCCGGTTCCGTTCCACGCCGTGACAGCCGTCGTCGATCGGCTCCTCAGACAGCCGTCGGCTGCTGGACGCAGGTCAGCCCGCCAGGCGGTTGATCTTGCGGATCTGCCTGTCGAAGGCGCGGGCGGGAGCGAGGCGGCGCAGGGTGCTCACGCGTCCGGCCATGGGGCCGGCGGTGTAGCGCAGCTTGGGCCTGGGGTCGGTCGCCGCGGCGACGATCGCCTCGGCGACGACGGCCGGCGCGTCACCGTCCCTGATCGCCTCCGCCATCACACGGTCGACGGTCTGCCGCTGCTGCGCATAGGCGTGCAGGGGCAGGTCCGGCTTCGCGCTGTTGGCCTCGAACCCGGTCCTGGTGTAGGCGGGTTCGACGAGGAGCGACCGGACGCCGTGCTCGCGGATCTCGTGGTCCAGGGACTCGGAGTAGCCCTCGATCGCATGCTTGGAGGCGGCGTAGACCGCCATGTACGGCTGGGGCATGAAGCCGAGCACGGACGAGATGTTGATGATGCGGCCGCGCTTCTGGGCGCGCATGTACGGCAGGACCGCCGTCACCATCCGCATGACCCCGAAGACGTTGGTGTCGAAGACGGCCCGGGCCTGCTCGACGGAGGTCTCCTCCGCGGCTCCCGTCGAGCCGACGCCGGCGTTGTTGACCAGGACGTCGATCCGCCCGAACCGCTCCTGCACCTCCTGGACCACTCCGGCGACCGAGGCGTCGTCGGCCACGTCGAGGCCGAGGAACGTCACGCCGGCGAGCGGGGTGACGCGCGTGATGTCCCGGCTCGTGCCGATCACGTCGAAACCCGCCGCGACCAGCGCACGAGCGGTCTCCCTCCCGATACCGGACGACGCGCCCGTCACGAGTGCCGTCGGTCGATCTGTCGTCATCATGTACTCCCGCACCACTTGGAAACCGATCGGTTTCCAACATCGTAAACCGATCGGTTTCCGCAGGCAAGTGCGGGCAGGCGCAGGCAGCGAGAAGAACGTCACAGAGGGGAGCAGCGCGCCGGAGAGCGGGCCTCGGAAGGCCTTGGGGCCGAGGGGCGGTACGTCACTTCACGGCCGCGGCGTCGAGCAGGCTGGTCACCGTGGGCGCGACGAGCCCCGAGAGCCTGTCCGCCCCGATTCCCGCACGGGCACTGGCGCCGTCGAAGACCAGACTGAGCTGCCGTGCCACCAGGCCGGGGTCGTCCGCCCCGCCCCGCTCGGCCTCGGCGCGGAAGAAGGCGGTCAGGTTCTCCTTGACCCCGTGGGCGACCCGGCTCGCGGGGTGACCCTGGTCCTTCAGTTCGATCTGCGCGGCCAGATAGGGGCAGCCGTAGAACTCGGGCGCACCCGACTGCGATTCCAGCTGCTCGAAGACATGCAGGATCCGCTCCCGGGGCGAGCGGCTGTCGTCCGCCGCGGGCAGGAGCGCCGCCACATAGGTGGTGGTGCGCCGCTCCAGGCTCGCCGCGAGCAGTTCGTCCTTGCTCTCGAACAGCTGGTACATGGAGCGCTTGGACACTCCCGCCGCCTTGCAGAGCGCCTCGACGCCGATGCCGACGCCGTCTCGATAGGTGAGTGCGGCCGCCGCCTCCAGCAGCCGCTCCCTGGGGGTTTGCTTCACTTCGGTGGTCATAGCACGAGATTAACCCAAGGAGAAGCAAAAGGAAACCGATCGGTTTCCTGGTGGCGGCGGTGGCCACGCCCACCGACGCACGGGGGGCGACGCCCCTCAGACCGTGACCGCCGGCTTCTCGGGTGCCGTCTCCAACGGGATGCGGTGCAGGCCCTTGCGGTCGTACCAGCTCAGCACGCCGAAGCCGAACAGCACGGCCGCCACGAGGCCGACGCCCATCATGAGCCAGCCCCGGGTCAGGCCCGCGTCGCCCTGCGCGTCGTAGTAGAGGATCGAGCGGATGCCACCGGTGATCTGCCGCAGCGGCTCGAACTCGGCGAGGAAGCGGTAGAAGCCGGGCAGCGCCTCGATGGGGGTGGTGGCTCCCGCCGTCGGCACCGCCATCCCGATGAAGACCAGCGTGACCACCAGCATCCCGGGCGTGCCGAACACGGCGAGGAGGCTGAGCGCGCCGATGCCGGAGACGGCGATGGCGCACACCGAGTACAGCCACAGCAGTGGCAGATGGGAGGCGTCCATGCCCATGATGCCGACCGCGCCGGCCATGACCAGGGTGCCCATCAGTAGCGACAGGGCGGCCATGAGGGTGCTGCTGATGGCGAGGGTCTGGACGCGCGTCGCCCGGATCAGCGGGCGGTGCAGGCGCAGCGGGCCCATGTCGTTGTGGGTGTAGCCGAGGGCGTGGTCGACCTGGCCGCTGATGACGTTGGCGGAGAGCATGCCGACGACGACGAGGGTGAGCGCGTAGTAGAACGCCGTCAGGCCCAGGCCGCTGTGCGGGTCGAGCGGATGCCCGTCCTCGACGGTGACGGCGGCCGGGTCGGCGAGCAGGACGCGTGCCGCGGCGGGCAGGTTCGCCTGCGCGGGCCCGATCTGGGCGGTCAGCTGCCTGCCGACCTGGAGCGAGGCGTTCTCGGCCGCCCGGGTGGTCACCGTCCGGGCCAGGCCGGAGCCCAGACTGCCGGCCGACTGGTTGGTGACCACCGTCAGCGTCGGACGGGCCGGAGTCCCGGCGTTCGCGGTGTCCGTGGCGCTTGTACTGCTCGTGGTGCTCGTGGTGCTTGTCAGTGCGGCGACGGACGAGGTGAAGGGGGCGGGGACGACGAGCGCGCCGAACAGCTTGCCCTCGCCCAGTTCCTCCTTCATCTCCTTCTCGTCCATCACCTTCCAGTCGACCTTGCCGTCCCCCGCGTCGGACTTCTCTATCGACTCGGTGATCCGCGCTCCCAGATTGACCTGCTCGCCACCGACGACGGCTCCCTTGTCGGCGTTGACCAGGCCGACCGGCAGCTTGCTCAGATGACCGGCCGGATCGATGTTGGCGCCGACGTAGAACACGGCGAACAGGAGCGCGAGTACGCCCGTGATGACGCCGTTGGCGATCCACAGCGGTCGGGCGCGCAGGACGCGGAAGGGGTGAATGTCACTCATGACGTACGTTGCTCTCGTTCGGTGGAGGCGGATCGCTTCGCCGGGGGCTGCCAGCCCCCGGTGACTTCCTTGACGGGCTTGTGGGGAAATCGGCGCCGGGCGTACTCCTGCGCGTGCGACCCCGGCAGGACGTACAGCGTTTCCTTCTTGTCCTGGAGCGGTCGCAGCACGGTGTCCATGAACGCCTTCCGGTCGTCCAGGTACGGGCCCAGGACGTCCTCCCCAGCGGGACAGACGGCGAGGCAGTAGCCGGACTTGTAGCCGGGAGGCGAGCTGAGGCTCTGCCACATGGAGGCACTCTCGGAGTCGGTGACCCGGGAGCGGTAGTCGGCGGCGTCCTCGCTGTCGGCCACGGTCTGCGCCCAGTCGGTGAACCCGCTCATGAACTCGCGGTAGTTGTGCGTGGTGCAGGCCAGGCCGTCGAAGGCGCCGTCCTTGGCGATGGCGCCGACCGGGCAGGCCGCGACGCACAACTTGCAGTCGATACAGGGGTTGTAGTCCAGGGCCTGCCCGTACTCGCTCACCTCCGCGTCCACCAGGACGGTGACCAGCAGGACGAAGCTGCCGAACTTCGGATGGATGACGTTGCGGTGCAGTCCCATCACGCCGAGCCCGGCGGCCACCGCGATCGTCTTGTGCGCCACCACCCAGATCCGCTCGCGGGGGAAGCGGTCCATCTCCTGGGGGAAGCCGACGGACGGATTGAGTGCGCGGTACCCGGCGTCCTGGAGTGCCCGGGTGACGCCGCGCGCGGCATGGTTGGCCTGCTCGTCGGCCTGGTGGAACTCCTGGTTGGCCACGCTGCGGGCCGGGGAGCGGCAGTTGTCGCGGTTCATCCGGACCGCCATCGCGATCAGGGTGCGGGTGCCGGGCAGCGCCGACCGCGCGTACTCGCGCTCGCCCGCCAGGTCGGGGTGGTCCAGGCTCACCGCGGCCGCGTCGTCCGCGCCGGCCGCCAGACACAGCTCGCGCAGCCAGGCCGCGTCGATCACCGCCGGGGGCCGCGCCGCGTCACCGGCTCTGCGCCGGGCGAGCACGGCCTGCACCGACGGGTGAGCGGCCAGCTTCGCCGGGAGCCTGGGACTCGGCAGCCGTCCCTCGGCGTCGCGCGCGGCAGTCATCTGTGCTCCTCACGAGGGGGTCGCCGTCGGAACCCGCCCGCCCCGACAACAAGAAACCGATCAGTTTCACCACCGTAAACTGATCAGTTTCCGCACGCAAGTCTGCGTCGCGCGCCACCACGGCCCGCGCGTGCCACCCCGAGCCACCCGTCGGGAGCGCGGCAGGGGGCGCCGAATCTCGCCGCCGAGGCCGCCGCCGAGGACATCACCGAGGCCGCCCGCGGACATCGCACAGGCTCCGGGCGGATCACGTCACCGTCGCGAGTCCCGCAGCCGACTCCTCACTCTCCCGCCACCCCGCCACCAACGCCCGCAGCGCCCGCTCGTAGCAGTCGGCGACCGCGAGCCCCGGCGGCTCGTTGCCGGACAGCACCAGGGAGACCAGGCCGTGGGCCGTGCCCCACACGGACAGGGCGACGACCTCGGCGTCCGAGGCGGAACCGAACTGCCCGGCCTGCTGCCCGCGGCGCACGGCGTCGACGAGGGGCCGATACGTCTCCACGACCTCACGCGGCCCGTCCCCGTCGGACGGGCACTCGGCACCGCGGTCGGAGAAGAGGATGGCGTAGAGGTGCGGGTTGGCCACGGCGTACTCGCGATAGGCCAGCCCGATACGGATCACGTCCCCGGCCGGGTCGGCCGTCGGGCGGACGGCGGCCAGGCGCTCGACGAAGAGGCGCACTGCCTCCTGGTACAGGCTGCCGAGCAGACCGGCCTTGCTGCCGAACAGCGAGTAGACCGCCGTGGTCGAGGTCTTCACGTCCGCCGCGAGCTGCCGCAGGCTCAGCGCGGCCGTGCCCCGTTCGAAAACCGTGGCGGCCGCGCGATGCAGGAGCCGGAGCCGCAGCGATTCGTCATGTGTCTTGGGTCGGGCCATGCCGTAAGCGTATGACAACACCGTTACGAATACACACCGGTACGGCCGCTCAGATGACCGGAAGGAAGAGGAGACCAGGTCAAGCCCTGCGGAAACCGATCGGTTGCGAGCAATCAAAACACTGTTATGGTTCCTCACGTGGTCATCGACCGCCCACTGACGACCACCCCCTGATGGCCGCCCCCTGACGGCCGCCCCCTGACGGCCGCCCCCTGACGAGCGCTCCGACGGCCCGGCCGCACCGGAGGTCATCGCCTCGTTCCCGGCGGAGCGGTTCGCGCCTGCGGCCGACGTCTTCCCGCCCTGGCCGGAGCAGTCCGAGTCACCGGCGCCTGAACCCACAGCAAGCAACAAGAGCACGCGACCAGGAGAATTCATGTTCGAGAAATTCGGGCGTCTGCTGCACCGCAGACGAAAGCCCCTGCTGATACTGACCATGCTGTTCGCCGTCCTGTCCGGCGCCTACGGAGCCGGAGTCTTCGGCTCCCTGACCCCGCTCGGCTTCCAGGACCCCGGCTCGGACAGCGTGCGCGCGGCCCAGCTCGCCGAGAAGGCGTTCCCGCAGCGGACACCGGACGCCGTGATCGTCTACCGGGACGACGACCGAACCGTCGACGACCCGTCCTTCCGGCAGGCGGTCGTCCGGCAGCTGGAGTCCCTGCCGGAGTCGGAGGTGACCGGATACCTGGACTTCTGGACGACGAAGATGCCGGCGCAGGTCAGCCACGACCGCCACGCCACCTACGTCGCCCTGAACCTTCACGGAGACAGCGAGAAGGCCAAGGAGGACGCGTACAAGGCGATCAAGGACAAGATCCCCGCGCCGGGTCTGGAGACCCTCCAGGGCGGGACGGTGCCGACCGGCTATCAGGCCGGGCAGAAGATCGAACACGACCTGAGAGCCGCCGAGATGTTCTCGGCCCCCGTCCTCTTCGTGCTCCTGCTGCTGGTGTTCGGCGGTCTGGCCGCGGCCTTCCTCCCGCTCGTCGTCGGCGTGCTCTCCATCGCGGGCTCCATGGCCGTCCTGCGGCTCATCTCGAACATCACCGACGTCTCCGTGTTCGCCATGAGCCTGGTCACGATCCTGGGGCTCGCGGTCGCCATCGACTACGGCCTGCTGATCGTGAGCCGCTACCGCGAGGAGCTGGAGCGCGGGCACTCGGGCGAGGAGGCGCTCGCGCGCACGCTCGCCACGGCCGGGCGCACCGTGGTGATCTCCGGCGTCACGGTCGCGGTGGCACTGGCCGGCCTGACCCTCTTCCCGTCGACGTTCCTGAAGTCGATGTCGTACGGCGGTGTGGCCGCGGTCCTGCTGTCCGTGCTTTTCTCCCTGGTCGCGCTGCCCGCGGTGCTCGCCGTCCTGGGCCCGAAGGTCAACGCCCTCCCGCTGCGCCGCCGTGGGAAGACCGTGCGCCCGGCGTCGGCGGGCGAGGGTTCCTGGTACCGCTTCGGGCACGGCCTGATGCGGCGGCGGGGATTCGTGGTCGTGGGTGCGGTGGGGCTTCTGCTGGTCCTCGCCCTGCCGTTCTCCAGGATCGAGTTCGGCTCCATCAACGCCCAGCAATTGCCGAGCAGTTCCGAGGGCCGCCAGGTCTTCACCACCATGGAGAAGGACTTCGACAGCGACGCCGTGAAGTCGATCGACTCACTGCTCGTGCTGAAGTCCGACGGCACCTCGAAGGAACAGGGGGCGGCGCTGCGGGCGTACGCCGAGCGGCTCGGCGCGACGGAGGGCGCCACGAGCGCCAGGATCACGGGAGTCGAGGGCGACACGGCTCGCGTGTCGGTCACCTTCGAGGGCGAGGCCGTCTCGACCCATGCGCGCGATCTGGTGAAGCGGCTCAAGGACGTTCCCGAACCGCCGGGCGCCCGGGCGTACTTCGGCGGCGAATCGGCGGTCTACAGCGACACCCTGGACGCCCTCGGCGAGACCCTGCCGTGGATGCTGCTCTACATCGCGGTGATGACGTACATCCTGCTGTTCCTCGCGTTCGGCTCGGTGCTGCTGCCGCTCAAGGCGATCGCGATGAACCTGCTGTCGCTGTCCGCCACCTTCGGCATGCTGGTCTGGGTCTTCCAGGACGGCCATCTGCACCACCTGCTCGGCTTCGATCCGACGGGCAACATCGAGCCCAACATGCCGATCATGCTGTTCGCCCTGATCTTCGGGCTCTCCATGGACTACGAGGTGTTCCTGGTGTCCCGGATGCGGGAGCAGTACGACCACCTGGGCGACAGCACGGAAGCCGTGGCGACCGGGCTCGGGTCCATCGGCCGCCTGGTCGTGAGCGCCGCGGTGCTGATGTGCGTGCCGCTCGCGGCGATCGGGACGAGCGGTGTGCTGACCATCAAGCTGTTCGGCGTCGGCATGGTGTTCGCGGTCCTGACGGACGTACTGATCGTGCGCATCCTGCTGGGAACGGCCGTGATGCGACTGCTGGGCAGGGCTGCCTGGTGGGCACCGGGACCGCTGGCGCGCTTCTACGACCGGTTCGGCATCAAGGAGACCGACACGCCCGCCGCCGGCACCTCGCACGGCACGTCCGACGACGCCTCCGCCAACGCCTCGGATGACGCCTCCGACGAGCGGGTCCCCGCCACTGTGGGCTGACTCCGAGGAGTGAGCACGTCCGCTCGCCCGTGCAACGGCCGCTCCCCCGCGGAACGCACCCGACATCAGCGCACGCGATCTCCCCTTCTGCCGACTTGCGCTTTGGAAACCGATCGGTTTACTGTGTTGGAAACCGGTCGGTTTCTAATGTGTGTGGAGGTAGTCATGACTGCTCTGAAGGGCGCGAGCGTCTTCGTCACCGGCGGCAGCCGGGGTATCGGCAAGGCCCTGGTGGAGGAGCTGTACGCGCGGGGTGCGGGCAAGGTGTACGCCACCGCCCGGGACCCGCGCACGGTGACGCATCCCGACGCCGTGGCGGTGGCGCTGGAGGTGACGGACCCGGCGTCCGTGGCGGCGGCCGCCGCGGAGGCGCAGGATGTCACCGTGCTGATCAACAACGCGGGTGCCGCGGTCGGCGCGTCCTTCCTCGACTCCCCCGTGGAGGACGTGCGCCGGGAGTTCGAGACCAACTTCTACGGCCCGCTGCTGCTCACCCGCGCGTTCGCGCCCGTCATCGAGCGCAACGGCGGCGGCCACATCCTCACCATGCACTCGGTACTGTCCTGGCTGGCGCTGGGCGGCTCCTACAGCGCCTCCAAGGCCGCCCTGTGGTCGCAGACCAACTCCCTGCGCCTGGACCTCGCTCCCCGGGGCATCGCCGTCACCGGCATGCACATGGCCTACGTCGACACCGACCTGGCCGCCGGTACCGACGCACCCAAGTCCGACCCCCGCACCATCGCCGCACTCGCCCTCGACGGCATCGAGACCGGCGCCCACGAGATCCTCGGCGACGACCTCACCCGCCAGGTCAAATCAGGCCTCGCCGGCGACCTCACCGCCCTCTACCCCCAACTCGCCCACTAGGCCCCGCTCCCAACCAACCCAGCAGGGCCCCACCCCCACCTGGCCAACCCGCAGTCAGCCCAGAGAAGACCCACCTGGCCAGCCAGTACAAGGAGAAGCAGAGCCATGCCCGGTCCGGAAGCCCGCCCCACGATCCACATCGCGGGGACCGCCACCCACACTCTCGCCCCGCGCGCGGGACACCACGGCCGGGAGGGAACCCTGCGCTACCTCAAGGCGGGCACCGGCGCCCCTCTGGTGCTGCTGCACACCGTCCGCACCCAGGCCGAACACTTCCGCCATCTCATCCCGCTGGTCGCGGAGCAGTACACGGTGTACGCCCTCGACCTGCCGGGGATGGGCTACTCCGAGATCGTGCCCGGAGCGTCGTACGACGAGCCGGCCATGCGCACCGGCGTCGAACGCCTCCTCACCGAACTCGACCTGCACGACGTGACGTTGCTCGGCGAATCCCTCGGGGCGGTGCTCGCCCTGACCACCGCCGCAGACCTCCCGGCGCGGGTACGACGCGTCGTCGCGGTGAACCCGTACGACTACCGCGGCGGGATCACCCGCTCCAGCCTCCTCGCCCGCATGGTGATCAGCGGGATCACCGCGCCGGGAGTGGGCCCCGTGATCGCCCAGCAGGAGCCCAAGCCCGTTCTTCGCAAGATCCTCCAGGGCGGCGTCGGGGACAAGACCGCCTTCCGCGAGGACTACCTGGACGAGCTGCTCCAGGTGGGCAGGCGCGCCGGCTACCCGACCGTCGCCCGCGCCCTGTACCGGAACATGCCCAGCCTCATCGCCGCCCGCGAGCGGTACCCCGAGGTCAAGGCCCCCGTCCACTTCGTCTACGGGGAGAACGACTGGTCCCGCCCCTCGGACCGGGAAGCCAACAGGAAGCTGCTGCCCACCGCCGCTTTCACACAGGTGCCGGGAGCGGACCACTTCATGGCTCTGGAGAGCCCTGAGGTGCTGGCCGACCTGTTGCTCGCGGGGGCATGAACGCCGTCACCCGTCACCCGCACGGCCGCCCCCTATCAGTTGCGTGACGCAACGTGCTAAATTCGCGGCATGTTGGGCCGAATGTACGACAGTCAGCTGTGCTCCATCGCCCGGACCCTGGAAGTCGTGGGCGAGCGCTGGACCTTGCTGATCATCCGCGATGCGCAGCTCGGCCTGCGCCGTTTCGAGGAGTTCCAGGACAGCCTCGGCATCGCGCGCAACGTACTCACCAACCGCCTTTCCAAGCTGGTCGACGACGGCCTGCTGGAACGGGTCTGCTACCAGGAGCGGCCGGCCCGCTACGAGTACCGCCCGACGGACAAGGCCAGGGACCTGCTCACCGCGCTGCTCGGCCTGATGCACTGGGGCGACGAGCACGCCGCGCATCCGGCCGGGCCTCCGCGCGTCGCGAACCATGTGGGATGCGGAGGCGACGTGCGGGAACAGCTCGTGTGCACCGACTGCGGACACGTGGTGGGCCCGGACGCCGTGGACCTTCTTCCCGGCCCGGCACTCATCGACCAGCCGGCGTGAAGTAGCGGAGCGAGCTTCGCGGTTGCCACTGCCGCAGCCGCTCGGAGTTCCGCCGGCTCCTGCGGCTCGGTGCATACCGGCCACTCAACTCCCCCCTCAGGTGGGCAAGTTGTGGCCGGATTCAGCCGCACACCCAACGAATGACCACACCTTCTCCGTAAGTTGCTTCATGAAACTCACAAGGCTAGTGTGCGAGTTGCTTCATGAAACTTGCAGGCCCAGCACCCTGAGGTGACGCTCGATGGCCAAGAACAAACTCGAAGACCATCCCACCGTCGTTCAAGCCCGCCGGCGCGACCGCACCGCCAACCGGCCCGCCGAGCCACTGGACGCGTCGCGGTTGCGCCAGCTGTGTCTGGACGCGGGCGCGGACGACGTCGGCTTCGTCGAGATCGACCGGACCGACATCGCCGACCAGCGCGAGGACCTGAACGCGGCGCTACCGGGCGTCCGCACGCTGATCAGCATCGTGACCCGCATGAACCGGGAGAACATCCGCACTCCCGCGCGCTCGGTGGCCAATCTGGAGTTCCATCACACGGGCGACCACACCAACGAGATCGGCCGGCACGTGGTGGGCGAGCTGGAGGCGATGGGCGTGCGCGCCATCAATCCCGCGATGGGCTTTCCCATGGAGATGGACAAGTTCCCGAGGAAGGCGTGGGTCGTCTCGCACAAGCCGGTCGCCGTCGCGGCGGGGCTCGGCAAGATGGGTATTCACCGCAACGTCATCCACCCCAAGTTCGGCAACTTCATCCTGCTCGGCACCATCCTCATCGACGCCGAGGTCAGCGAATACACCCGGCCCATCGAGTACAACCCGTGCCTGGAATGCAAGTTGTGCGTGACGGCCTGCCCGACCGGGGCGATCGCCTCCGACGGTCATTTCAACTTCTCCGCCTGCTACACGCACAACTACCGTGAGTTCATGGGCGGCTTCGGCGACTGGGCCGAACAGGTCGCCGAGAGCCGTGACGCCCACGACTACCGTTCGCGGGTCAGCGACAGCGAGAGCGCGTCGATGTGGCAGAGCCTGTCCTTCGGCGCGAACTACAAAGCCGCTTACTGCATGTCGGTCTGCCCGGCCGGCGAAGACGTGATCGGCCCCTGGCTGGACAATCGCAAGGAACATCTGACCCAGGTCGTGCGCCCTCTGATGGACAAGGAGGAGACGGTCTACGTCGTTCCTGGTTCCGACGCGGAACAGCACGTGGCCGACCGGTTCCCCAACAAGCGCACGAAGCATGTGGCGATGAGTCTGCGGGCGAACAGCATCGACGGTCTGGTGGAAGGCCTGCCGCTGATCTTTCAGCGCGAACAGGCCAAGGACATGTCCGCCACCTACCATTTCACCTTCACCGGCGACGAATCCCGGCAGCTCACCGTGACCATCCGCGACCGCGAACTCGATGTCACCGAAGGACATCACGGTGAGCCGGACCTGAGGATCACCGCCGACACCCGCACCTGGCTGCGTTTCCTCGCCAAGCCGTCCATGTTGGCGTGGGCGCTGGTGCGTCGGCAGATCAAGCTGAACGGATCCCCCCGACTGCTGCGCGACTTCGGACGTTGCTTCCCGTCCTGATCGGCCGGGACGACACCTCACCGCATCATCTCCGGAGAAATGAAGGGCGATCATGAGTAATCTCGGCACCGAAGTCGAACTCGATCTCGTGGTGGAACGCAAGGAAACACTGGCCGAAGGTGTCGCGCTGTTGACGCTGCGCCACCCGGAAGGCCGTCCACTGCCGCAATGGCAGCCGGGAGCCCATATCGATCTGATCCTGCGAGCCGATCTGGTCCGGCAGTACTCACTGTGCGGAGACCCGGCGGATCGGTCCCGGTTTCAGGTCGCGGTGCTGCGTGAACCGGAAAGCCGTGGCGGGTCGAGCCACGTCCACGACGTACTCACGGAGGGCGAGTCGGTTCGCGTCCGCGGGCCGCGCAACCACTTTCCGCTCGTGAAGGCCAAGAGCTACCTGTTCATCGCGGGCGGCATCGGCATCACGCCGATTCTGCCGATGCTGGCGGCCGTCAACGCGACCCGCGCCGACTGGCGCCTCGTCTACGGGGGCCGCACCCGAGCCTCGATGGCGTTCGGTGAGACGCTGCGGCGGGCGTACGGGGAGCGGGTGAGCCTGCGGCCGCAGGACGAGTACGGGCTGCTGGACCTGGCCTCGCTCCTGGGCAAGCCGCAACGGAAGACGGCCGTCTACAGCTGCGGCCCGGAACCGCTGCTGGCGGCGGTCGAGGCCGGCTGCGAGAAGTGGCCGAGCGGGTCTCTGCACCTGGAGCGCTTCGCCCCGAAGCAGGACCTCGCGGCCGGGCCGCGGAGCAGCTTCGAGGTCGAACTGGCCCAGTCCGGCAGGAAGCTGCTGGTCTCCGAGGACATGACCGTCCTCGAAGCCGTCGAAGCCGCCGGTGTGCCGGTGCTGACCTCCTGTGAGGAGGGGATCTGCGGGACCTGCGAGACGAAGGTGCTGTCCGGCGAGATCGACCACCGCGACTCGGTCCTGACCGAGCAGGAGCGCGCCGCGGGCGACACCATGATGATCTGCGTCTCCCGGGCGAAGAGCGCCCGCCTGGTCCTCGACGCCTGATCCGCTTCGGGAGTGCTGCGGACGCGTTCACTTCTGGATGCGAGCTTGCCCCCCCGTTATGTTTTCTGCGGTCCTGCAAGAGGGCCGCTGGCCTCCGGTTCCGGCATGACTGTGTCCCCCTGTCGAAGGCATGACCTGGGGGGTGGTGTCA
>NZ_JABXWI010000003.1 GCF_014930365.1 Streptomyces caniscabiei
GGTGGGGGCCTCGACGGTGTCCTGGCCGTACGCCGGGTCGATCTCCGGGAAGGCGAAGAAGTCGAGGTCGTCCAGGTCCGCCTTGTCGGTGAACTGCTGCGCCACGAAGGTGCCGAGGAGGTACATGCCCGCCTTCTTCGACACCAGCGACTGCGCCGCGTCCTGCCAGGTGCGGCCGACCGCGCCCTCCTGGTGGTAGGGCAGGATCTCGCTCCAGTGGTCGAAGACCTTGCGGACCTTGGCGTCGGTCCAGGACGCCTTGCCCGCCATCAGCTCGACGTGGAAGTCGTAGCCGTTGGTGCGGAAGTTGAGCTGGTCGAAGGTGCCGAGCGCCGGCCAGGCGTCCTTGTCGCCGAAGGCGATCGGGACCAGCCCGTCCTTCTTCATCCGCTTGCACAGCGCGACGAGTTCGTCCCAGGTGGTGGGCACCTCGTAGCCGTGCTTCCGGAAGACGCTCCTGCGGTAGAAGACCGCCCACGGATACGTGGTCAGCGGGACGAAGTAGTACTTGCCGTCCTCGCCCTTGCTGAGCTTGTGCATCGCCTCGGGGAAGTTGCCCCCGATGGTCTTCCACACGTCGTCGATCGGGGTGGCGAGGCCCTTGGCCGCGAAGAACTGCATGCGGTAGCCCGCGAACCAGTTGAACACGTCGTCAGGCGTGCCCTGCAGGTAGGTGTTGATCTGCTCCTGGAACGTGTTGTGGTCCTTGGTGTTGACGTCGACCGCGATCCCGGACTTCTTGGTGAAGGCTGCGTAGATCTCGGCGAACGCCTTCTTCGGCACCGCGTCGGACGCGTTCGAGCCGAGGGAGACGGCCTTCGCGTCACCCGGCGCCGAACTGTTCGCGCAGGCGCTCAGCAGGGGGATGGCACCACCCAGGACGGCGGCCCCGCCGATACCGCGGAGCACGGTACGACGGCCGGGGGCAGGCATGGATCGACCAGGGGAGAAACGGTGCATATCGGCTCCTGACAGGGCTGACGTCCCCAGCGTTGGCGCGCGGCCCCGGGGGATACAAGGAGAGACGGTCGGCAAAAAGCGACCAGGACTAAACACGATCGAACAGAGCCGATCGGCGACTGCGAGGAAGACTGAACGCTTCGGGGGGCGACTGTCAAGGCCCGCCGCCACGACGCCGATCGGCGGCTTCGCCCTGTAGGCCGGGGAAGGATTTCTTCCGCCCGACCTCTTGACGTGAGCCCCGGGACTGCATAGACATGACCGCGCGGTCTGACCGCGCGGTCATGCGGTTGACCTCACTCTATGCAGACACACGGCTTTCGGGAGACTTCATGGCGCCAGGTGTGGGACGGGACGCGGGTGTGCCTGCGCCACGCAGCGCGGATGTCGCTCTGCTGGCCGGCGTCTCGCGCAAGACGGTCTCCCGGGTCCTCAACGACGAGCCCTACGTCTCCGACGATGCCCGTCGTCGTGTCCGCGCGGCCGCCGAGGAACTCGGTTACCGGCTGAACCACGCGGCCAGGGCGCTCGCTTCCGGACGCACCCGCTCCATCGGAGTCGTCGCTCTGGGAACGGCCGGGTACGGCACCGCCTCCCTGCTCGTCCACATCGAGCAGGCCGTACGGGACGCGGGATACGCGCTCCGTGTGGTCAACACGCCGGACGGCGACCTGGAAGGCATCGCGGGCGCCGTGGAGTCGCTCCTCGAACAGGGCGTGGACGGTGTCGTCGTGTCCGAGCCCATCGTGGAGGGAGAGGTCTCCGTCCGTGTCGACGTGCCGGTCCTCTTCCTGGGGGCACCGCCGGCCTTCACCGCTACCCGCACGGTCACCGCGAGCGTGGGGTCGTACGCCCTGGCGCGGGCGGCCACCGAGCACCTGCTCGACCTGGGGCACGCGACCGTCCACCACCTCGCGGGACCGAGACAGTGGTACGCCACCAAGGACCGTATCGGGGGATGGCGGGCGGCGCTCGCGGCACGGGGCGCGCACGAACCGCCTCTGATCAACGGCGACTGGTCGCCCGAGTCCGGATATACGGCGGGTCGCGAGCTGGCCTCGGAGCGCTCCGTGACCGCGGTGTTCGCGGCGGGCGACGAGATGGCCGTCGGCCTCATCCACGCCCTACGGGAAGGAGGACGTCGTGTCCCGGAAGACGTCAGTGTCGTCGGGTTCGACGGCAATCCGGTCTTCGCCTACATCTCCCCGCCGCTGACCACCGTGCGTCAGCCCTTCGAGGCCGCGGCACGGGAGGGAGTCGGCCTGCTCGTCCACGCCATCGAGAAACCGGGAAGGAGACTACCGCCCGCGAGTGAGCCACCGGTCGAACTCGTCGTCCGCGGCTCGACCGCACCGCCACCGTCCCGCCGGGGCCAGGGCCTCTTCGCCCACCGCCTGACCAACTCTCCGAGCACCACCTGAAGCCCCATGAGACTCTTCTGAACACCCCCTGAGCCTCGGCCTACGCAGGACGCACGCCGCACGCACCGCGGCGGCCCGCGCACAACGGCCGTCATATCCCGCAGCCGTCCCACCCCAGGGCTACCGCGCAGCCGTCCCCGAACACGGATGCCGACCATGCCCTCAGCGCGAGGCCCGCTGTCCCCCGCCGGCCGACCCGCCCCTGAACCCCACCGCCCCCACTTGATCAGCCCGGGGCGGTGGGCCCGCAGAAAGACCTCATCCCGCCATCGGAGCCGCACATGTCCCCCGCTCGAACAGGCGCCAGACCCGGCGCCGCTCCGCGTTCCGCCCCCGCCACCCTTCTCTTCCTCCTGCTCTCGCTGGTCGTCGCCGCTGCCACACTGGTCCTGCCGGCCGCGGGCAGGGCGGACGCCCTCTCCCGCCCGGCGCAGACGCTCTACACCCCGCCGTCCGACGCGCTCTCCCCCGGCAGCTACTACCCGAGGGCGATGCGCCTGCAGCACAACGGCTCGGCCAACGGCACCCTGCTCGCCACATTCGAGCAGTACCGCGTCGACATGCCGGTCTTCCCGATCTACCGCTCCACCGACAACGGTGCGTCCTGGACCAAGATCTCCGAGGTCGCCGACACCCAGAACGGCTGGGGCATGCGCTGGCAGCCCGAGCTGTTCGAACTACCCAGGGCCATGGGTGACTTCCCGGCCGGCACCATCCTCGCCGCCGGTGACTCCGTGCCCTACGACCGGGGCGGCAGCAAGATCGACCTGTACGCCAGCACCGACCGCGGCCAGAGCTGGACCTTCGTCACCAACATCGCCACCGGCGGCAAGGCCACCGACACGAACGGCAACACGCCCGTGTGGGAGCCGTTCTTCCTGGTCTCCGGCGACAGGCTCATCGTCTACTACTCCGACCAGCGCGACCCCGACCACGGCCAGAAGATCGTCCACCAGGTCTCCACGGACATCCGCACCTGGGGCCCGGTCGTCGACGACGTGGCCATGCCCACCTACAGCCAGCGCCCCGGCATGCCGACCGTCGCGAAGATGCCCAACGGCAAATACATCATGACGTACGAGTACGGCGGCTCCGCCGCGGGCAACTTCGCCGTCCACTACAAGATCTCCGACGACCCGGAGGCCTTCGACTCCGTCACCGGCGTCCCGCTGCGCACCACCGACGGCCAGGTCCCCCAGGGCACGCCCTACATCACCTGGCTGCCCACCGGCGGCCCCAACGGAACCCTCGTCACCACCGCCCACAGCAGCGACGACCTGTTCGTCAACACCCAGAACGGCGCCGCGGACACCTGGACGCGGATGCCCTCCAACGTCGGCGGCGGCTACAGCCGCGGTCTGCTGCCCCTGGCCGACGGCCACAGCCTGATGGTGTTCAGCGCGGGCTTCGGCGGCGACAACAAGCGCAACCCGGTCACCTACAGCACGGTCGACTTCGGCGGCAGCATCTCCGACGGCGCCACCTACACCATGACCAACGCGAACAGCGCCCTGAACCTCACCATCGCGGGCGGCTCCACCACCAACGGCACCACCGCCACCCAGCAGAGCCCCACCACCTCCACCAACCAGCAGTGGCGCTTCGAGCAGCAGTCCTCCGGCTACTTCAAGATCTTCAACGTGGCCAGTGGCAAGGTCCTCGGCGTGCAGAACCAGTCGACCGCCAACGGCGCCGCCGTGCTGCAGTGGGACGACAACGGAACGCTCGACCACGAGTGGGCCGTCGCGCCCCACCCGTCCGGCGGATACAGCATCACCAACCGCATCAGCGGCAAGCTCCTCGAAATACCCAGCGCCTCCACCACCGTCGGCACCGGCGCCGTGCAATGGAGCGGCACCACCTGCGGCTGCCAGCGCTGGAACCTCGCCCAGACCGCCCTGCCGCCCCTGGGCACCGGCCAGTACGTCCTGGTGAACAAGAACAGCGGCAAGTACCTCGACATCCCGGCCGGCTCCACCACCGCCGGCACCGCCGTCGGCCAGTGGCAGAACACGTTCTGCGCCTGCCAGCTCTTCACCTTCCAATCCGCGGGCAGCGGTTCCTGGACCATCAAGAACGCCAAGAGCAACCTCAACCTCGACATCCAAGGCTCCTCCAGCGCCGCGGGCGCGGCCCTCGTCCAGAACACCGCCTCCGGCGCCGACTCACAGAAGTGGACCCTCACCGACGGGGGCGGCGGCTACTACAAACTCCGCAACGTGAACAGCACCCTCGTCGCCGGAGTCGCCCAGTCCTCCACCGCCAACGGGGCAGCCGTCGTCCAGTGGGGCACCGCCGGCCTCGACGACCAGCTCTGGAAGATCGTCCGCGTGAACTGACAGCTCCCACCGCGCCATGACCAGGTGCGGGAACCGCCGGCGAAGCGGTTCCCGCGCCTGACGTCTGTGCCGGCCGAAGCGTAGCCCCGACTCTCCTCTCTACAGTGGCCGACGTGAATCTCCTGCCTGCGACGGACGCCGTCCCCATGACGCGGACCCGTCGGCGGGGCTACCCGCGTGCGATGGGTGTCACCGTGCTGGTCCTACTGGCCGCCGCGGACGTGCTCATCGCCGTCGCCAACGGCAAGACCCCCTGGCCGGTGCTCCTGTTCCTGTCACTCGGCCTCGCGGCCGTCCTCTGGCCCTCCGCCCGGCGGCCCGCGTGGCTCACCCCCCAGTCGCGGGCCGCCGTATCAGCAGGCGCTTCCCTGGCCTTGACCGCCGTGGCCGCGACGGCCGAGCGCGTACGGACACTCGGCCCCGGTGAAGTGTCCGTGCTGCTCTGTCTGTTGTTGATCGCCGTCCGTACCTGCTCACCACGGTGGGCGCTGCTGTGCGCCGTCCTCACGAGCGGGGCAACCGTCGTGATGCCGCTGCGCTTCCACGATGTCATCGCCAAGGAAGACGCACTGCTGTTCGCGCTGCCGTTGGCGCTGCTGAGCGGCGTTTTCGCCGGCCTCGGCGGTTACCTGCGCACCCTGGACCACAAGCGCGGCGTCGCGGTCGCCGAGACCCGCCGCGCCGAACGCCTCGCCATGGCGGCCGACCTGCACGACTTCGTCGCCCACCATGTCACCGGCATCCTGGTCCAGACGCAGATGGCCCGCATGATGGCCGCCACCGAACCCGGCCGACTGGACCCGGTCCTGGCGGGAATCGAGCACGCCGCGACCCAAGCGCTCGACTCGATGCGCCTGACCGTCGGCATCCTGCGCGAGGACCCGGAGGAAACCGCACGGTTGCAGCCGGGCGAGAACCGCCCCGTGGGGGATCTGGCCGCCCTCGCGGAACTGGTCGACGGTTTCGGCGGCCCGACCGGCTCGAAGGCCGAACTGCGCCTGGACGCCTCAGTACCCCCGAATCCGCCCCACGAGGTGCAGGCTGCCGCCTACCGAGTCGTCCAGGAAGCCCTCACGAACGTACGGCGCCACGCCGCCGACGCCACCGAAGTCACCGTCACCCTCGCTCACGCCGACGACACCCTGCACGTGACGGTGCGCGACAACGGCCGCGGAAGCGCCCCGATGCCGCACGCCGCACGCGGCGGAGGCTACGGCATCGTCGGCCTCGCCGAACGGGTCACCGCGCTCGGCGGCACACTGCACACCGGCCCCCGCGAGGACCACGGCTGGGAGGTCGTGGCCCGCCTCCCCTCCGTGAGACGAGCGGACCTCGCCAGGGCCGGGCATCGCGAAGGGCACCACCGACTCCCGCAGTCCACCCACCCCCCTGCACCAGAGTGAGGTCCGACAGCCGGGGCGAGCAGGCGCTGCGTGCCGTCGGCGACCTCCTCGGCTCGCACGCCTCCCGCGATCGGGTACGGCCCGCTGATCACCGGCAGCGTCATGGCCGATCGAGCCCACCTCGGTGAACCGGGCACCATCGTCATCGAGGACCCCGGCGTCCGGGCCGTAGCGTGCTGTACCCCTCCTACCGGGTCCCTTGTCCAGCCGGCGCCCACTCCTCCCATAGACGCACTGTGCGCTCGACATGTTCCTCCTGCAGGTAATGCCCGGTGTCAGGCCAGTGTTCGACGCGGGAGCCAGGGGCATGCAGGGTGCGGCGTTCCCAGGTGGCTGCTTGCGCCGAGGTCCATACGGTGAGCGCGGCTGGGTGCGCAGACGCAGATACGCCCCCGCTGTGCGGGCGGACGCCGACCGCGCCGGAGTCGGTGTACATGCCCGCGTACGCCTGGGCGACGACGTCATCCGGGGTGCCGGGCATCGTGCGGACATGTGCCGTACGCAGTCCGGCCGGAGCGCCTGCCGGGAAGGCGCCGGCGATGAACTCGGCTGCGGCACGCGCCCCGCGTTCCCGGTACTCCGCGAGCCGGGCGGGAATCCTCTCCACTTCCGCCCCGTGCGCGCCGTGAGCCGGATCGAGGGCGATGACCGAGCGGACGAGCTCCGGATGCCGGACCGCGAGCAGGTTGACGACCTGGCCGCCCATGGAGTGGCCCACGGCGATCGCCGGCCCGGTACCCAGGTGCCGGAGCAGCGCGGCGAGGTCGTCGGCCATCTCCGTCGGCGTGTTGCCCTCGTCGGGGACGTCCGACCGGCCGTGCCCGCGCAGGTCGGGGACGATCACGCGGAACCGGTCGGCCGGCGCCTCGGCGTGCGCGGACCACTCCCGCCCGTCCCCCCAGCCGTGCACCAGGAGCAGCGGAACGCCGCGCCCTCCGGGCTGATGTTCCCGAGAGCGTCGAGCTGACGGCGGTGCCGTACTACGCCTGGGCCGACCGAGAGCCGGGCGCCATGCGGGTCTGGCTGCCGCTGACCGTCCGCGGGTGGGCGCCGGCGAGGTCGACTGCCGGTCGCCCACGGCATGGCCGGGCTGTCGTGGACGGCAAGTCGCGCGAGCCCACGTCGGCCCGCAGTCCGGCGCGCCCTACCGGAGCTGCCATGACCCGCGTCCGAACAGCGCCTGGCCGCTGCGTCCCTGCTCGCTGCACGAACGTACGGCCGTAGGCACAGTACCCACGGCCGTACGGTGTCCCGCTGGGACTACTCGGCCTTGATGGCGGTGAGCATGTTCAGCCTGGCCGCGCTGCGGGCCGGCCACATGGCGGCCAGCAGGCCGACCAGCGCCGCCAGCAACAGGAAGAGCCCGAACCGGTCCCATGGCAGCGCGAACGCGTATCCGGGGATCTCCGCCTTGGTGACCTCGCAGACCGCCCAGCCCAGGAAGGTTCCGACCGCGATGCCGACCGTCGCGCCGAAGAGGGAGATGACCACGGACTCCAGCTGGATCATCCGTGTCACGCCCCGCCGGTCGAGTCCGACGGCGCGCAGCATGCCGACCTCCCGCTGCCGCTCGAAGACCGACATCGCGAGGGTGTTCACCACCCCGAGCACCGCGATGACCAAGGAGATCGCCAGCAGTGCGTACAGCACGTTCAGCACGGTGTCGAAGGCTCCGCCGAACTCGTCGCGGATGGCCTGCCGGTCATCGATCTTGATCCCCGGGTACCGGGCGAGGGCGTCGGCGAGTGCCTTCTCGTTCGTGCTGCCATCCGCCTTGAGGTAGACCTTCGAGAGAGTCGTGGAGGCGGCGTTCGCATCGATCACGTCCGCGGAGACGACGACCGGCAGGACGACTTCGTTGGTCTCGAAGACGGCCCCGACGGTCAGCTTGCGGCTCCTGTCGGAGTCCCCGTACACCGCCGGCAGGGTGTCCCCCACCTTCCAGCCGTGGGCCCGCGCTTCGTCCTCGGCGACGGCGACCTGCCCCTTCGCGAGCGCGTCCTGCGAGCCTGAGACGACAGGCAGGCGGAGGGTCTTGTCGAAGTCCGCCGGGGTGACGGCGGAGACATCCTCCTGGATGCCGTCGAGCTGCATCCAGGACTGCTGTTCCTGCGACACCGTCGTGACGCCGGGGACCTTGCGCAGTGCGGCGGCAGCCGAGGTGTCCAGGCCCGCGCCGCTGTCCGTGACCATGTAGTCGGCCTTGACGATGTCCGTCGTCATCCTGTCCGTGGACTGGCCGACGGTGGTGGCGAGTACGGTCAGAGCGCTGACCAGTGTGAGGCCGATGGCCAGCGCGGAGGCGGTGGCGCCGGTACGGCGCGGGCTGCGTACGGCGTTCTGGCCGGCGAGCTTGCCGGAGACCCCGAAGCCGGCCCGCAGCAACGGCTGTACGACCGCGATCACGGGCCGGGACAGCAACGGGATCAGCACGAGGACACCCGTCACGGCGAGGAAGGCACCGAACCCGACGAGCGCCCTGCCCTCGGAACCGCCGGCCCCGGCACCGGCGACGACGGTCGCCGCGCCGAGCAGCGTGATGATGCCGCCGAGGAGGTTCCGTATCAGCAGGGACCTGGTGGTCGCGGGCAGGTGTGCGCTGCCGATCGCCGCGACGGGCGGGATCTTCGCGGCGCGGCGGGCCGGCAGCCAGGCGGCCACCATGGTGACCAGGACCCCGACGACGGCCGCGACCAGGACGGTCGTCGACGTGACGACCAGCGGCCCGTCCGGGTTCTTCGTGCCGAAGACCCCGACGGTGGAACGCGCCGCGGCGGCGATGGCGGCACCGAGTCCGAGCCCGGCGGCGGCGCCGACGGCGCCGACCACCATCGCTTCGATCAGGACGGACCGGGTGACCTGCCTGCGGGAGGCGCCGACCGCGCGCAGCAGAGCGAGTTCGCGGGTGCGCTGGGCGGCGAGCATGGTGAAGGTGTTGGCGATCAGGAAGACGCTGACGAAGAGCGCGACGGCGGCGAAGGCGAGCAGGATCGCGCTGAGCATCGACGCGTCACTCGCTCCTCCCTTGGCCCTTTCGTCGGCGAGTTGACGGCCCGTCCTGACGTCCGTGTCGTCCGGAAGCACCTTCCTCAGGGTGGCGGCGAGTTCGGTGCTGGACGTGCCCGGGGCGGCGGTGACGGTGGCGTACTCGTAGTAGCCGGGCTGGAGGAAGAGCCGCTGAGCGGTCGGCGTGTCGAACAGGGCGAGGCTGTCGCCCAGGGCCACCCAGGTGTCGTCGGTGGTGAAGATGCCGGAGAGTTCGTACGTCGTCGTCGGCCCCCTGAAGGCGACGCGCACCGTGTCGCCG
This sequence comes from Streptomyces caniscabiei, assembly GCF_014930365.1. GTDB lineage: Bacteria > Actinomycetota > Actinomycetes > Streptomycetales > Streptomycetaceae > Streptomyces > Streptomyces caniscabiei. The sequence goes on from NZ_JABXWI010000003.1 coordinate 9,431, forward strand.
ACGTGGTAGCCGCCCTTCTCGGCGGTGTCCTTGTCGAGCGCGACCTGGCCGGGTTCGGTGGGCCCGCTGCCGTCGGTGAACACGTGGAGCGGGTCCTTTCCGTCCTTTCCGGGCGCGAAGTTGGCGCCCATGCCGGACGAGCCACCGCCGATGAGCGCGCCGTCCTTGTCGGTGACGCCGGCGATCCCGTCGACCCGTCCGGCGGCTCCGGCGACCCCGTCGAGCCGGGCGATCTCTTCCAGCGTCTTCCCGCTGAGGCCGGGGACCTTTTCGGATTGGCTGTAGGAGCGGACCTCGACGTCCATGTGGGCGTAGCTCTTGGCCGTCTGGTCTCGGTAGCCGCCGCTGAGGGTGTCGTTGAAGATCAGGGTGCCGGAGACGAACGCGACGCCGAGCATGACGGCGAGCACGGTCATCAGCAGTCTGGCCTTGTGTGCGAGGACATTGCGCAGGGCTGTGCGGAACATGGCGATGTCTGTCCTGGTGAGGTGAGGGGAGGACGGGGTCGATCAGGGGGTGCGTGTCGGTTCGTACGACTCGGTGCGGTCCCGCGGCTCGGCTTGAACGGCTCAGCTCGTACGGAACCTGGGGGTGTCGAAGGACTTCATGAGGTCGAGGACCCCGTCCGCGGTGGGCTCGTACATCTCGTCGACGATCCGCCCGTCGGCGAGGAAGACGACCCGGTCCGCGTAGGAGGCGGCAACCGGGTCATGGGTCACCATGACGACGGTCTGCCCCAACGTCCGTACGGAGTCACGCAGGAACCCAAGGACCTCGGCACCCGCACGCGAGTCCAGGTTTCCGGTCGGCTCGTCCCCGAAGACGATGTCCGGCTTGGACGCGAGCGCCCGGGCGACGGCGACACGCTGCTGCTGGCCGCCGGAGAGCTGGGCGGGGCGGTGGCTGAGCCGGCCCGAGAGGCCGACCATCTGGATGACCCTGTCCAGCCACTCCTTGTCCGGCGCCCGGCCGGCGATGTCCATCGGGAGCGTGATGTTCTCGAGCGCGGTGAGGGTCGGCAGCAGATTGAACGCCTGGAAGATGAAGCCGACCTTGTCCCGGCGGAGTCTGGTGAGCTGCCGGTCCGTCAGGGCTCCCAGTTCGATGTCCCCGACCCGGACGGAGCCGGAGGAGAAACTGTCCAGTCCTGCCACGCAGTGCATCAGCGTGGACTTGCCGGACCCGGAGGGCCCCATGATCGCGGTGAACCGGGACTGCCCGAAGTCGACACTGACCCGGTCGAGGGCGACCACCCGGGTGTCACCCTGTCCGTAGACCTTGGACAGGTCGGTGGCGCGGGCGGCGGCGGTGGGAGTGCGGGGAGTGGGTGGGGCGGTGGTCACGAGGTCGTGCTCCGATCGGGGGGCGCGGACAGCCCGGTGCGCGCGTACGGCCCGCACCGGGCTGAGGACTCCTTCATCGTCCGGTCCGCACCGTTCTCCGCGGATCAGCCGAAGTACCGACCACCTGAAGCTGATCGCGGAACGGGCCCGGTCATCCTCCGGTATGGCACTGCGTCAGCTCCGAGGATGACGTGCGGGAGAGACCACCCGAGAAAAGAGGGCTGAAAACCGCAAACCGCCAAGTGTCGGTCCCCGCGTCGTATCAGCCGTTCGGTCGATGCAGAGCCGGGCCGGAACGATTCGTCGGTCTGCGTGATCAGCGGCGTCGCCGTCTGGCGGCCGGCGCGGCAGCACATACATGGCGCCGACGAGGGCCGCTCGATCGGGTACCCGCATTCGTCCGGGGTGGCGGTGGCGACGCTCGGGCGGAGGTGGCGGCAGCGGGGCCACCCGCTGCCACAGGTCGTCAGGAAGAGGATCGGCACACGCCCCCGTACGACCTTGTCCAGTGGTCGCCGACAGTGAGCCCCGCAGCGCCGCTTGTCCCCGAAGGTATGTGGCGGTGAGCCGGTGCCGGGTGCACATCCGATCAGTTCAGGCGCGGTGGGATCCAGGCGTGGTGGCGAAGGATCATGCGCGTTGCCACGCGGGACGGTGTCAGCCGCATCGCCGTGTTCCGCAGGGCGACGGCCAGAGGGTTGGACAGCTGCTGCCCCATTTTCCCGGCCTGCCGCGCAGCGCGGGCGACGGCCTGGCTGCGCGGCCGACGCTCGGCGTCATAGCGGGCGAGCGCGGTCTCGACGGTGGACTCGGTGCTGAGCACGGCGGCCAGGGTGACAGCGTCCTCCAGCGCCTGGCAGGCGCCCTGTCCGAGGTTGGGGGTCATCGCGTGTGCCGCGTCACCGAGCAGCGCGATCCGACCGACCGTGTATGACAGGAGCGGTGCGCGGAGTTCGTTGACGTCGTGGTGCAGCACGGCGGCGGGCAGGGTCGCGTCGAGCAGCGCGGGAATCGGGTCGTGCCAGGAGTGGAAGCGTCGCCGCAGTTCGGCAAGGGGATCGGCGAACCGCGTCCCGGCAGGGAGATTGAGGACGGCGTGCCACTCGGCCCTCCCGTCCAAGAAGGCGATGTGACCGAACTCCGCGCCTGGACCCCAGGTCAGCTCGAAGTCGGTGCGCAGAGCGACCTCGCGCTCGGTGATGGCGCGCAGCACCGTCGAGCCGCTGTGGACCGGGCCGGGATGGTCCGGGAAGAGACGGCTGCGGACTTTGCTGCCCATGCCGTCGGCCGCCACCACCAGATCGGCGTCCAGAGCCGTGTCGCCGCAGCTGACTCGAACCGTCTCGGGGTCGATCTGCTCGACCGAGACCGCCTCCGAGCCCACCAGCAGTGATTCGGCGGGCAGGGAGTCGCGCAGCAGCCGGTGCAGGGTGGAGCGTGGGATGCCCGTGATCGGTGTGCCCACCGCCTTCTCCAGCGCCGAGCCGTCCATGCGGGCCAGCCAACTGCCCTGAGGCGTCCGGGTGCCGCCGCTGTACTGCCCTCGTGAGGCACCCCGTATCGCTTGGCCGACGCCGAGTTCGTCCAGTGCCCGAAGGCCGTTGGCGGCCAGCGATATGCCCGCCCCCGCGTCCTCAAGCGTGGACAGGCGCTCGACGACCGTCACGTCCCAGCCGATGTGGTGCAGGCCGATCGCGGCGGCCAGCCCACCGATGCCCCCACCGACCACCACTGCCCTGCCGCCCATGCCGACGCCCCGATCCTTCTACATCTGTAGAAGGAAAACCTATCGGAGGTTCTACAGGTGTAGAAAGGGGTCATGGCTTCGGATCGGCGCACCCTCCTCGCGGACGCGGCTCTCGACGTACTCGCCGACGAAGGGATCCGCGGCCTCACCCACCGCGCAGTCGACCGCAGAGCCGCCATGCCACCCGGCACCACCTCGGCCTACTTCCGCACCCGAACCGCGCTGCTCACCGCACTCGTCACCCGCCTGGTCCAACTCGACCAAGCGGAACTGCACACCACGGCCGAAGGGCTTTTGCCCCTGCGTACCGCCGAGGACCTGGTGAACGGTATGGCACTACTGATCCGGCAGCGGCTCACCGGCGAGGGCCGCCGCCGCTCGCTTGCCCGCTACGCCTGCGCCGTCGAGAGCGTGCGCGACCCGGAGTTGCGCGAGATCCTCGTGCCCCGCGAGAACGCCGGACACGAGGCCGTCCGACTGTTCCTAGGCGCACACGGCGTCACGGATGTCGAGAACCGTACGCACACTCTGCTGACCTGCGTCGACGGGCTGGTTTTCGACCGGCTGGTGAGCGGCGGCGAGGTACAGCGCGAAGCCCTCGAAGGCCTCGTCGCCGCCGCCCTGCGTGACGCCCCCTGAGCGGGACCGCCCTCCGCCGCCGGACCAGAAGGACGGCACCGATCGTCCCCCACAGTCCGCAACGGGTTGACGCCGCACCGCTCCTGGTACGGGGGGCAGCGTTCGGCGCCAGCGGCCCGAACCGTGGCCGCGCCCACATCGACGGTGTGCCATCGAAGACCACAGCGATCTCGATCCTCCTCTCGCCGTGTTCGCGTGCGGGGCCGTGCCCGCGGGATCCGACACGGCGGCGTTCAGCGACACGGGCGCCTTCAGCCAATCGACATGTGATGCCACGCGCAATCGCGCCCAGCTCACCCCACGGGCTTCATGCGAAAGGCAGGGCCGGGAACACTCTCGACGCCGTCCGCCTGCACGGCAGGGCCTTGTCCGCATGCGAAGCCGCGCCGCGAGAAGGTTGCGCGGACAGCCGAGAACGCGCTCGAAGTCACTGAAGCGGGACGAGCCGTACCAGACCTCGCGCAGGATGACGTCGACGGGGATGAGTACGCGCCGTCGCCCGGCTCGGCTGTGCATCGGCCGAAGGGCCGAGGCGATGGTGTGGTGCTAGTTGGTATGCGGCGCGTCTCGCCGCTGAGGACGGCAACACGCCCTAAAGTCCCGCACCCCAGGCGGTTTCCGAAAGGGCTCATCTCCGGAGCTGACGCAACTGCGCACCCGGGGCCGGCGGAACGGTCACTCGCCCCCAGGAGGTCGGGAACTCCAGCCTCCGGGGGGCAACTTGTCCGGGATGGCGCGCACAACGCCCTTCTCCCCCACCGCCGTCACGCACTGCGTGCGGTCGGCCCATACCGGCCGTTCCAGCCGTGCAGCGTACGAGTGGAGTCAGCGCAGCCGTGTACGCCAACTGTCGGCAGAAGCCGCTGGGGGCGAAACGTGGTGAACGAGCGACCTCGCCCGGACGGCGTCGATCCCGCCACAGCAGGGGCCGAACGGCTGCTGACGACAGGCGTCATCGGGACGCGTCGTCCTCGGGGCTGACGGAGCGGCATACCTGAGACGGATGAGACCAAGTGCGGGCATCAGCTTCAGGTAGTCGGCACTTCGGCTGATCCGCGGAGACCGCACCAGCCGGATGATGAGGAAGTCCCGCAAGCCATAGGCAAGTTCGAGCTCGGACGTGTGTGCCGTCCTCCCATGCCCTCGATCGGAGTAGATCTCGTGACCACCTCGCCGCCCGCTCCCGGCTCTCTTGCCGCGACCGCCCGCCCCGCCGATCTCTCCAAGGTCTACGGACAGGGCGACACCCGGGTGGTGGCGAGCCCACCGCGGACGGGGTCCGTACCGCGCACTTGTTGATGGACTCCGCTCATCCCCCGGCTGAACATGCTCACCACTGTCAGGACCGAGCAGAGCGGGTCGCCGACGACGGTCCCGCCCTGGCTCCGGCGACGACCGCCAGCTATCAGCTTTCCGCCCCACCGCGCGTGCGATGGGTCGCGGATGCGCCTTGCCCGCAGGCCGCTTCGCGGGCAGCCCCCAGGTGTCCTGCGCTCGGACCGAAGACAGCGACAGCAGAACTTCAGCTGGTTCGCAGTGAGTTGGATGGCGAGCGCGGGTCCACCGGGGTGGGTGATCTATTCGAAGACTGGAGATTCCATGCAACACAGCAACACCGTCGTCCACGGAACGGCGGCTCGGCGGAACGCCTCCGTCGCAGTCGCGGCCGGCACGGTACTCGGGCTCGTCGCCATGTCCGTCGGCACGGCCCATGCCGCGACCCCGACGGACCGCGGGCGCCCGGTCGTGCAGATCATCGGCGGAGACGAGAAGCCCGACGGCTCGCACCCGTTCACGGCGGCGCTGCTGATCAAGGGCAAGGGCAAGCCCCTCGACCGGCACTTCTGCGGCGGCAGCCTGCTCGATCCGGACGTCGTGATGACGGCCGCGCACTGCGTCGACGACGTGAAGCCCAAGCAGATAGAGACCGTCGTGGGCCGGACCGTGCTGTCGAACAGGAAGCAGGGCCATCTGCGCAACATCCGCTCGATCACCATCCACCCCCGCTACGACGGGGACTACGACGTCGCGTTCCTGGAACTGGACAAACCCGTCTACGGCATCGCCCCGGTCAACCTGCCGACCCAGGGCACGGACGCGCTCATCCGGCCGGGTGCCAAGGCCACGGTCGCCGGCTGGGGCAACACCGACACCGAGGTGCCGAACCATCCGGACCGGCTGCGCGCGGTGGACGTCCCGATCGTGTCGCACATCGAGTGCAAGGCGTCGTACTCGAACTACGACAAGAAGGTCCATGTGTGCGCGGGAGTGGAGGGGAAGGATTCCTGCCAGGGTGACAGCGGCGGGCCGCTCTTCCGCACGCTGAAGGGCCGCAAGGGCGTGTACCAGATAGGCGTCGTCTCGTACGGCGACGGCTGCGCGGCGCAGGGCGCTCCGGGCGTGTACACCTACACCGGCTCCGCCAAGCTGTGGGACACCCTGTGGAAGTCCGCCGAGGGCAAGCGGGTGAAGCGCCTGCTCAGCCGCTGATCCGGTGCCCGCGCGGAACGGCTGTTCCGCGCGGGTCCTGCGGCGCTCGCCCAACGCACCCGACTCCTGCCTGCAGCAGGTGCCCCTCCAGGCCGGGCGACCCTGTCCGCACCGCACGTTTTCTCAGTACTACGACGGTGCTTGTCCTGAGTGCTGGGCAGTTATCACGGGCTGTGTCGATGGCGATGCCTCGGTGGCCTCGCTGCGTGGCGAGGGCGCCGAGCCGGCGGGCGAGTGCGCGGTTGATCCAGCCGGTGGCGGAGACGGCGACGCGCGCGCCATGGGGTGGAACTCCCCGCCCGTCCGGTGGCGCCAGTGCACCACCGAGGCGCGGAAAGACCACATCGCCACCGACACGGCGAAGCCCGATGCGGGGAAACCCTGGCCGTGCGGGAACGGCCGGGTCGCTTCCCGGGCCGGGCGGCCTGCGGGTTGCTCGGGGGGCAGCGCGTCCCTGTCCTCGCCGTACAGGCGTTTGCGAGTGTGAGTTCCCCCCTCATCCGACGTGGGTTCTGCCCGTCGACAGCTCACGCGAGGACAGCACAGCAAGCCCCACAGGGCACATCCAGGGCACACATACCCGGAAAACGCTGCGAAGTGACGAGATCAGGTGAGGGGCGTTTCTGCAGGTCAGCACGGATCAGTGCGCATTCCCGCAGGTCAGAGCCGCGTCGCAGCACTCCACTCTCAATCGCACGGGCACAACCTAACGCCCGGCGCCGTTTTCCACCGAGCCCTCTTGACAAGCTCCGACCCCGGCGGCAGTCTTCCATTAAGCAGAAACCAAATTCCACTATACGGAAATAATATCCGGAGAGTGCACGGAAGGGAGCGTCCGAGGCCCCATGGGATTCGCGGAGCAGCGCTACACCGTCAACCTGTCGATCCTCTTCACGGAACTCCCGCTCCTGGAGCGCCCCGCGGCCGCCGCCGCGGCCGGCTTCACCGCGGTCGAGCTGTGGTGGCCCTGGGTCGACTCCCCCACTCCCCCTCGGTCCGAACTCGACGCCCTGCGGGCCTCGTTGGAGGACGCGGGAGTACGGCTGACCGGGCTGAACTTCTACTCGGGGGTGCTGCCGGGACCGGACCGGGGCGCGCTGTCGATCCCCGGTGAGGAGTCGGAGCGCTTCCGCGCCAACGTCGACGTGGTCGCCGAGTTCGCCGAGTCCGTCGGCTGCACGGCCCTCAACGCCCTGTACGGCAACCGCGTCGCCGGCGTGGACCCGGCCGAGCAGGACGCCCTGGCCCTGCACAACCTGGTCCTGGCCGCGCGGGCCGCCGACCGCATCGGCGCGGTCCTGCTGATCGAGGCCCTGAACAAGGTGGAGTCACCGGCCTACCCCCTGGTGTCGGCCCCGGCCGCCGTCGGCGTCGTCGACAAGGTCAACGAGGCCTCGGGCCTCGGCAACGCGCGCTTCCTGATGGACCTGTACCACCTGTCCATGAACGGCGAGGACCTGTCGCGGGTGGTCGCCGACCACACCGGCGGCACCGGGCACGTACAGATCGCCGACGACCCCGGCCGCGGGGCGCCCGGCACCGGGACCCTCCCGCTGGAGGACCTCCTCGACCAGTTGGGCAAGGCCGGCTACGAGGGCCTGGTCGGGCTGGAGTACAAGCCGGGCGACCGGCCGAGCGCCGAGGCCTTCGACTGGCTCCCCCGTCCGGCCCGCGCGGCCCGCTGAGGCCGCCGAGGCCCACCCCACCGCCGTAGCAGAGCAGTCAGAGAGGCACCCTCACCATGAGCAATCTCCCCAAGGTCGCGTGGATAGGCCTCGGCATCATGGGCTCCCCCATGTCCGAGAACCTGATCAAGGCGGGTTACGACGTCACCGGCCACACCCTGGAGCAGGACAAGCTCGACCGGCTGACCGCCGCCGGCGGGACCGCGGCGGCCTCTGTCGCCGAGGCCGTGCGCGACGCCGACGTCGTCATCACGATGGTGCCCGCCTCCCCGCAGGTCGAGGCCGTCGCGTACGGCCCCGACGGCATCCTGGCCCACGCCCGGCCCGGCACCCTGCTGATCGACATGTCGTCCATCACCCCGCAGACCTCCGTCGACCTGGCGAGGGCCGCGAAGGAGAAGGGCATCCGGGTGCTCGACGCCCCGGTCTCCGGGGGCGAGGCGGGCGCCGTCGAGGCCGTGCTGTCCATCATGGTCGGCGGGGAGGAGGCCGACTTCGACGAGGCCGAGCCGCTCTTCGAGGCGCTCGGCAGGACGATCGTGCTGTGCGGTCCGCACGGCGCGGGACAGACCGTGAAGGCCGCGAACCAGCTGATCGTCGCCGTGAACATCCAGGCGTGCGCCGAGGCCGTGGTCTTCCTGGAGAAGTCGGGCGTCGATCTGAAGGCGGCGCTCGACGTGCTGAACGGCGGGCTCGCCGGGTCGACCGTGCTGAGCCGCAAGAAGGGCAACTTCCTGAACCGGGACTTCCAGCCGGGCTTCCGCATCGACCTGCACCACAAGGACATGGGCATCGTCACCGACGCCGCCCGCACCGTGGGCGCCGCCCTGCCGGTCGGCACCGTGGTGGCCCAGCTGGTCGCCTCGCTGCGTGCCCAGGGCGACGGCGGCCTCGACCACTCGGCCCTGCTGCGGGGCGTGGAACGCCTCTCCGGCGCCCGGGTCTGAGGCGCCGGCTCACCGAACTTCCGGTCCGCGGTGGCGCCGACATCTGTCCTGTCGCGCCCAGGCGCCGCCGCGGGCCGGAACCGCCTTCGCGACCACCGCCGGGATCACCGTCCCGGGTACGCCGACTTCCTCAGGGACGTCGGCGGGCCCCTCTCGATGTTCGTACGACTCTCGACGGGGGGTGAAGCTCGGGCCGTCGCCGACGGGTGTGCCGTCCTCTCCACCCCGGCGATCGACTTCTTCCATCCTCTTCCATCCCCAATCGGCGTCCGGTCCCTGATGGTCACCCACCAGCCACCGGACGCACCGCCCGCGACCGTTTCCGACCGACCCGGATGAGGGGTGCGTCGGCGACCCGCGGGCAGGGCACGGACCGCGGCGGCCATGCGCGCCAGTGCGGTGGTGAAGGCCCCGGCCCGCGTCTCGACGTGAGGGACACGGAACCGGTGCCGCCGCGGCCGCCGCGGTCCGACCCGTCGACCCCGGTGATCACCCGGCCGCGCCCACGCCGGGACCCTGCCTACGCAAGGGTGCGTAGTCCGTCTACGGAACCCTCAAATCAACCTCTGAACCACTGCCCCGGGGCTTCAACTCCCCCTGTGCGCGGGAACATTCTCATCACCAGAGGCCCGCCGGCACGGGGGCGGCGGGCCTCTACGGGGGAAGCGTCCCCTACGAGGGAATCGGGCCTCCACCGGGGGAATCGGGGGAACGGGAGGCCACGAACGGCAGTGCGGCGAAGCGATTCCCGGTCCGTACGGGGTCGCGCTGCCGGGGGGGTGGGCCCAGCGCCCGCGGACGTCGGGGGTCGTCCGCGGGCGCTGGGCTTTTTCGCGCACGAACGGTCGTGCGGTGTCCCGGATCAGTCCGGCCGACCGGGGGCGCGGTCGTGCAGGAGGCGGGCCGTGGCCTCGCGCAGGATCCGTGGACCGTCCTGGGTGAGCAGGGACTCGGCGTGGAACTGCAAGGAGGAGAAGTGCGGTCCGCGCAGGGCGTGGATCTCTCCGGTCTCCGGTGAGCGACTGATCTCCAGCACACCGATCCCCGGGCAGTCGGCCTTGTCCTCGTCGCTCCGGGCGGCGAAGGCGTTGTAGAAGCCGACGCGTTCGCGGCTCCCGAAGAGGTCGATCTCCTTCTGCACACCCTGGTTGGGCACGTCGCGTCGCCGCAGCGGGAAGCCCAGCCGGGTCGCGAGGACCTGATGGCTGAGGCAGACGGACAGGAACGGCTGCCGGCTCTCCAGCAGCCGATCGGTCGCGGCGGCCAGGTGGGCGATCTTGGGGTGGTCCGTGTCGCGCGGATCGCCCGGCCCCGGTCCCATGACGACGAGGTCGTGGGCGTCGAGGCGGTACGGCTCGTCGTAGCGGCGGACGGTCACCTCCAGCCCCAGCGCCCGCAGTTGCTGGTCGAGCATGAAGGTGAAGGTGTCCTCGGCGTCGATGATCAACGCCCTGCGGCCGACGAGCGCGGAGTCCGGACGTTCGCGCTCGGTGGCATCGGCGAGCCAGAACCCCGCGATCGTGTCGTTGCGCCGGGCGAGCGCCGCGCTGATGTGGGGATGGGCGCCGAAGCCCGGCGAGCGGTCGCTCTCCAGGGCGGTGAGCAGCCCGGCGGCCTTGGCGCGGGTCTCCTCGACCTCGGACCGCGGGTCCGAGTGCCGTACCAGCGTGGCCCCCACGCCGATGCGCAACCGGCCGTCGCCGTCGATGTCGGCGGTACGGATGAGGATCGAGGAGTCGAGGGTGCGCTCGCCGGCGTCGTCGTGTCCGATCACGGCGACCGCTCCGCTGTAGTAGCCCCGTCCCCGCGGCTCATGACGGCTGATCACCCGGCAGGCGCTCTCCAGCGGACTGCCGGTGACGGTCGGCGCGAACATGGTCTCGCGGAGGATCTCGCGCACATCGCGCGAGGTGCGCCCCTCGACGAAGTACTCGGTGTGCGCCACCCGGGCCATTTCCTTCAGATACGGTCCGGTGACGCGGCAGCCGTCCGGGCAGATCCGGGCCATCATCTTCAGTTCCTCGTCGACGACCATGTACAGCTCGTCGGTCTCCTTGGGGTCGGCGAGGAACTCCATCACGTCCGGCAGCGTGGGGCCGCTCGCGGGATAGCGGTAGGTGCCGCTGATCGGGTTCATCACCGCGACACCGTCGTGCAGGCTGATGTGCCGTTCCGGGCTGGCACCGACCAGGGTCCGTTCCCCGGTGTGCACCAGGTACGTCCAGTAGGCGCCCTGCTCGCACTCCAGCAGCCGGCGGAAGAAGCACAGGGCGTGCGCGAGGGTGTAGTCCGTGATGTCCGCGACCAGCGAGCGGTGGATGACGAAGTTGGCGCCCTCGCCTTCGCCGATCTCGTCCCTGATCACGTCACGCACGATCTGGGCGTACGTGTCGTCGTCCACGTCGAAGTGCTTGCCGGTCACCTCGATCGGCACCTCCGCGATGCGGCGTACCGCATCGGCGACCGTCATCACGGCCTGGTCGGTGACCGTCATGGCCAGCAGGGGCTCCCCGTCGTCGGCGCAGGCGAAGCCGCGCTCCGCGATCTGCCGGTAGGGGAGCAGCGCCAGGACCTCGTGCGCCGCCCGCCCCGGACGCGCCGGCTGTGTGCGGAGGGGGAGTTCGGCCAGCGAGTCCAGCGTCGAGACCTCTCCGATCACCACCTCCAGCAGCCCCGGTCCCACTGTCTCGGGCCGGTGCAGCAGGGCGAAGGGAGGGGGCTGCGGAACCAGCACCCGGTCCAGCGGATCCTGCGGCGCGGTGCCTCGTGGCGATGTCACTGGGCCGTCACCACCGCGTCGAGCGAGGTGACGAGCGCCTCGGTGGTGAGGACCACCGCGCACCGCTCGGCCGCGTACTCCAGGGCGATCCGGTGGTGCCTCTCGGAGAAGTCGGCGACCGCGTCGGCGACCAGGAACGTCTCGATGTCGTGGCTGAACGCCTCGACGGCCGTCGCCAGCACTCCGACGTGCGCGTACACCCCGCACAGGATGAGCTGGTCACGCCCCGACTCCCGCATCCAGTCGAGCAGCCCGGAGCGGAAGAAGGCGCTGTATCTCCACTTGGTGAACATCCGGTCCGTCTCGGCCGGCGCCAGCTCGTCGACGATCTGACGGTCCTCGGGGGCCGGGCGCATCCCGGGGCCCCAGAAGTCCTTCAGCAGCCCTCGTTCCCGCTCGTCCATGCCTCCCGGTTGTGCCGTGTACGCCACCGGGACGCCGACGGCGGCACACCGCTCGCGCAGTCGTACGGCGTGGCCGACCAGCTCGTCGCGGAGCGCCCCGGCCGCGGGGAGGGGCTTGAGGAAGTAGCGCTGCATGTCGTGCACGAGGAGGACCGCACGGCCGGCGTCCGGCACCCAGGGCGCCGTGTTGCCGGGCAGGTCGCTCGCGGTGGGCAGGGGGTAGGAGTGGACAGGGGGTATGCCGGACATCAACGTCTCCCGTGTGATCGGGGTGTCCGGCCGCCCGGACTTGCCGGCACGGCCGGACAGAGCTGTGCGTGCGATGGTCAGACGCCGAGCGCCGCGCCTCCGTCGACGGTGAGGGCGTGCAGCGTGACGTGGGACGCCTGGTCCGAGAGGAGGAAGACGACCGCGTCCGCCACGGCGGACGGCTGGGCGATCCGCCCAAGCGGGATGCCCACGCGGAACGCCTCGGGGCGGCCCTCGACGGTGTGCCGGGGGCCGGACTCGTCCTGCCACATGGAGGTGAGCATCGGGGTGTCCGTGGAGCCCGGCGCGACCACGTTGCAGCGGATGCCGTGGCGGGCGACCTCCAGGCCCAGGCACTTGGTGAACATCGTCGCGGCGGCCTTGGACGCGCAGTAGGCGGCCATGTCCGTGCGGGGCGTGCCCGCCGCGTTGGAGGCGACGGTGACGATCGCTCCCCGGGTGCGATCGACCATCCGGTTGACCACCGCCCGGGACATGTGGAACACGCCCGTGGCGTTCACGGCGAAGGTGCTGAGCCAGTCCTCCTCGGTCAGCTTCCTGGCCTCGCCGAGCCGTAGCACTCCCGCCGCGTTGACGAGATAGTCCACCGGTCCCATCCGGTGCTCCACCGCCTCCACCAGTGCTTCGGCCGCCGCGGCGGAGGTCACGTCGGTGGGGAACCCCTCCACCGTGCATCCTTCCGCGGTCAGTCGCCCCACCGTCGCGTCGAGGGCGTCGGTGTCCCTGTCGACCGCCGCGATCCTGACGCCCCGCTCGCCCAGAGTCCGGACGACCGCTTCACCGATCCCACCTGCCGCACCGGTGACTATCGCTGTCCTGCCTTCCATCCCTACGAACCTCCCCGTTGACTGCCTCGTTCGCGGAACTCGACCCCTCGCTCATCCCCGCCACTCGGCGGCCACCGCGATGGCCTGCCGGGGGTTCAGCCTCGGGTCGCACAGACTCGTGTACTTGACGCCGACCTGGTCGAGCCGCGTGTGGTCGGACACGCACTCGGTGACCTCGTCGGGCGTGGTCTCCAGATGCATGCCGCCCAGGACGCCCCCGGCCGCGCGCACCGCCGACTGGAACTCCCTGACCTCGTGCAGGATCGACTCCATGAACCTGGTCTTGAGGCCGTCCGGCCCGTTGACGGTGTTGCCGTGCATCGGGTCGGTCAGCCAGATGACCGGGTGCCCCGCCCCGCGGACCGCCTCGACCAGCTGCGACAGTTTCGCTGTCACCGCCTCGGCGCCCATGCGCGCGATGAGCGTCAGGCGGCCCGGCTCGCGTGCCGGATCGAGGCGCTCGCACAGGGCCACCACCTCGTCGCGGGTCATCGTCGGCCCCACCTTGCAGGCGACGGGGTTCACCACGTCGGCCAGGAGCGCGACATGCGCGCCGTCCAGTTGGCGGGTCCGCTCGCCGATCCAGGGCCAGTGCGTGGAACCGAGCAGCAGCCGTCCGTCGTCCGTGCGCCGGAGCAGGGGGACCTCGTAGTCCAGTACGAGCGCCTCGTGGCTCGTCCACACCTGCGGCTCGACGGGCGGCTCGGGCGTCGGCCGGGAGCCGGGCGGCCGAGGTGCCTCGTCGCCGGCCCAGCCGAGGAACATCATCGCGTCACTGGCGGCCTGATAACACGTCAGCATCCGGGCGGGGTCGTGCCGCCTGGCGTGCGGGGCGGGCTGCGGGTCGTTCACCATGTGGCCGCGGTAGACCGGGAGTTCCATATCGCTCACCAGTTCGGTCGCACGGGAGCGCGGTTTGGCGAACTGCCCGGCGATCCTCCCCACGCGCAGCACCGGCTTGGACGAGACGGTCTTCATCACCCCCGCCAGCGCGTCGAGCACGCCCGCCTTGCGGGCCACGGACCCGGCCGTGCACTCCATCGGCACCTCGGCGCAGTCTCCGGCCTGGATCACATGGAGTTCTCCGGCCGCGACGCGCGCGAGCAGGCGACGGAACATGTCGGTGTCCTCGACCCGGACCAGCGCGGGTGAGGCGGCGAGTCGGCGTCTCACCCGTACGAGCAGCTCCCGATCCGCCCAGGCGGGCTGCTGCCGCGCCCGAGGCGGATCCGTGTCCCCGTGGGCGCCCTCGGCCGCGCGGACGTCCGTCCAGGCGGCCAGCGTGGCGGACCCGTCGGCGATCCCTGACATTCAACTTCCCCCGTTGATTGAGTCGTCCTTGTCGTTCAGCTGCCGGTGACCTGGTTCAGCAGCTCCTCCCACTTCCGGGCCGCCGGTGCCTCGTCACCGCGCCAGGCCACATGGTGGTCGGGCCGGACGAGCACCAGGTCGCGCTCCCACACGGCCCGTACGGCGGCGCTGTCCACGGTGAGCAGGTCGACCGGGAAGCCCCCGCGCCGTGCCTGCTCCGCCAGGTCCTTGCCCCGGTTCTCGCCGGACAGGTCGACCAGGGTGAACCCGGTACCGAGCCGGTCGAACAGTGGTGTGCCGTCCGTCAGCCGCACGTTCGGCGCGCGGCCACCGGGCCAGGTGGTCGGGACGATCGCCTGCCACTGCCAGTCGGGCTCCGGTCCGTCCTCGTGCCGCACGACCGGGGAGCCGGTGTAGCGGTAGCCGAAGTGGATGCCCATGTTGTCGATCTGGAAGCTCTCCTTGTCGAGGTACGCCGCCAGCTGCGGGCGTGTCGCCCCGGCGGCCGCCAGTTGCGGGAACCGCATCCACACGGCGAGCAGGTTGGCGCACATCTCGCGGTTGAACAGGGCGACGGGCCGGCGCTCGGCCTCGTAGGAGTCGAGGAGGCCAGGGCCGGCCCAGCCGTTCACCGTGGCGGCGAGCTTCCATCCGAGGTCGCAGGCGTCGCCGAGGCCGGTGTTCGCCCCGTGCCCGCCGGTCGGATAGAACTGGTGCGCGGAGTCCCCGGCGAGGAAGACCCTGCCGCTGCGGTAGGAGTCGGCGACGGCCAGCCGCCCGTACCAGTGGGCCACATTGAGCACCTCGTCGACCGCGAAGTCGAATCCCAGCCGCTCCTTGACGACCGCGAGCGGCTCCGCCGGCTCGGGTGTGCCCTCGGGGAGGACGAACGTCCCGGTCCAGGTACGCCCGCCGTCCCGGTTCACCAGGGTCGCCCCGCCGGCCGTGATCGTCAGGAAGGACGGTCCGTGGCGGAACAGGGCGGGGTCCTCGCTGCGGAAGTACACATCGCAGTGGCGGGTGCTCGGGCCGCTCTGCCCGGTCTCGATGCCCGCGCACCGCCGCACCGTGCTGCCGCCCCCGTCGCACCCCACGAGGTGATCGGCGCGGACGGTGTGCTCGGTGCCGTGGACCTCGTCGGACAGGTGTGCCGACACCCCGTCCCCGTCGTCCGTCAGACCCAGCAGGGCCCAGCCCTCACGCAGGTCGATCAGCGGATGCTCGCGCACCTGCCGGCGCAGGACGTCCTCCAGCAGCGAGCCCTGGAGCCGCTGGTACGGCTCCAGCGGGGCGGAGCCGTCGGTGACCTCGGCGAACCGCTCGCGCAGCCCCGCAACCGACGGGTACCTCCATACCGAGACGGGCGGCTGTCCGTGGTCGGTGATCCAGAGGAAGTCGAACGGTTCGTCGGCGGCGACACCGCGGCGGCGAATCTCCTCGGTCACGCCGAGTCGCCGCAGCAGCTCCATGCTGCGGCCGTTGATGAAGTCCATCTTGGGGTGCGCCGAGACGGTCGTGGAACGCTCGACGACGGTGCTGCGCACGCCGTGGTGGGCCAGCTCCAGCGCGAGGGTCGCGCCGACCGGTCCGGCGCCGACGATCAGGACGGGTGTGCTGTCGGGGAGGGCGGAAACGTGGTCGGGCACGGATACTCCTGTGAGATCGGCACGCGAGAAGGCAGCGGGGTGGCGGGATCGGGGCACCGCGTCGTCGGTCACGGTCCGGGCCCCGGTCCCCGGTCGCTACGAGGGCTGGGCCCCGGTGTGCGGCTCGGCGTCGAAGCGGATGAAGCGGGTGAGCAGGGCGGCGACCAGGGCCACGGCCACGGAGCACCACAGGGCGAACTGGTAGCCGGACACGAGGGCCTCCAGCGGTTCCCGGGAGTCCGCCACCGCGTGGGTCCGCGCGTCCGCGATCGCGACGAGTCCGGCCAGGCCGATCGCCCCGCCCGCCTGGTACGTCGTGGTCGCCAGACCCGAGCCCGCACCGGCGATCGGGCCGGTGAGCCCCATCGTGCACACCACGAAGGACGAGACGATGGACACCCCGAGGCCGAAGGACCACAGCACGGCGGGCAGCAGGAAACCGGTGACGTAACCGGCGTCGACGTCGATCACCGTCGCCCACGCGGCGAGCGCCAGGGCCTGGACGAGGACACCGCCCATGAGGACGTTCTGCGGACCGTACCGCAGCACTCGCGGGGCCACCTGCGTGCCGGCCAGCATGGCCAGCGGGATCGGCACGTAGGACAGGCCCGCCTTCGCCGGCTCGTAACCGCGCACCTGCTGCAGATAGATCGTGATGACGAAGAACGTGGAGATCAGCAGGGTGCCGACCAGGGCGAAGGCCACGTTGCCGATGACCAGGGGACGCATGCGCAACAGCACGGACGGCAGGACCGGGTCGGCCGCGGTGCGCTGGCGGACGACGAACCCGACGAGCAGCGCCGCGGCGCCGGCGAACCCGGCCAGTGTCGCGGCCGAGCCCCATCCCTCGGCACCGCCGCGGGCGATGGCGAAGATGAGCAGCAGCAGACCGCCGGTGGCGGTGACCGCGCCGATCACGTCGAGCCGGGCGTCGGTCTGGGGGCCGGTGGCCGGCAGCAGCCGCAGGGCGGCCAGGAGGATGCCGATGCCGATGGGGACGTTGATGATGAAGATCCACTCCCAGCCGGCCGTGGTGAGCAGCCCGCCGAGCACCAGACCGACCGGCGCGGCGACGCCGCCCATGCCCATGAAGAGGCCGAGCGCCTTGTTGCGGTCCGGCCCCTCCGGGAAGATGTCCGTGATCAACGCGAGGGCCGCCGGGGTGACCAGCGCCGCGCCCAGTCCCTGCAGCAGCCTGGCGACGACCAACTGCCAGTCGTCGGCGGCGAGTCCGCAGCCCAGCGAGGCGAGCGTGAAGAGGGCCACGCCCGCGGTGAAGAGCCGCCGCCGGCCGACGACGTCGGCGGCGCGGCCCGCGAGCAGCAGGAAGCCGGCGAAGCCGAGCAGATAGGCGTCGACGACCCAGGCCAGGCCGGTGGTCGAGAAGCCGAGGTCGTCCCTGATGGCTGGCAGCGCGATGTTCACCACCGAGGCGTCCATCACCGACATGAACTCGATCAGCGCCAGCACCGAGAACATCGCCCAGGGACCGCGGCCGCCGGCCTTCGCGGCCGTCCCCGACGCCGGGGAGCCGGCGTCGACGGCCCCGCTCCGGCTCGGCGTGATGTCGTTGGTCATGAAGGTGTCCCATTCGTCGTGTCGTCGGGGTGGGTGCCGGCTGCGGCCCGCTGCGACATGAGCAGCGGCGCGGTCACACTGATCAATCGTCGACAGACGCGGGGCCCCGGGCATCACGTCTTCACGCCATCCTTCGTGACGCGCGGGGCACTTGGGCGGTCGGGAGGCGGGCGCGGCAGATCGCGTGAAACTGTGATGTCCGGACCCGGGCCCGGGCGCCATGCTGCGGCGAAAGGCAAGCCCCTTTGCCGTCGGAACGCGCGAAAGGCCGACCCGTGATCATCTTCAAGTACACGCTGCCCGTCAACGACCCGGGCCTTCCGGAGCACCCGGAGATCGACCGTGACCAGCTCTGGGAGAGCCTGGTGCACAAGGCGGCCAACCCGGTCTCGTACGTGCCGTCGATCAGTTTCGCGGAGGTGCTGGAGGAGTTCGAGGGCGGCTTCGTGCGGCGTATCGCGCTGCGCGGCGACCATTCGGTGCTGCTGCGGGAGCGGGTGACTCTGGAGCCCGGGCAGCGCATCGTCTTCACCCAGCTGGACAACCCGCTGCTGACCGAGATCACCAACGAGATCGGCGTGGACGCGGAGGGCTCTCTCACCTTCACTTTCACCGCCACGCTGTCCGCCGCGGGCGTGGAGCGGAGTCGGCGGGAGGCCGGTTTCATCGCGGAGAACGACCTGTTGTTCTACGACACGGCGGCCGCCACGGTGAACACGGTGCGGCTGACGGCGGCCCGTGCGGTGACCGCGGCCTGAGACGCGGGCATGCGGGAATGCCGCGGTGCCGGGCCTGTGAGGGGCCCGGGACCGCGGCATTCCCGCGTACGGTCGCGGTGGTTACGCGAAGCCGCCGTTGGCGTGGATGGTCTGGCCGGTGAGCCAGCGCCCGTCCTCACCGGCGAGGAAGGCGACGACGTCGGCGATGTCGCCCGGCTGCCCGAGCTTGCGCAGCGGGGTCTGGGCGATCAGGGTGTCGAGGTTGGCCCGCGCCTCGGGGGCGAGCATGTCGGTGTCGGTCGGGCCCGGGGCCACGGCGTTGACGGTGATACCGCGCTCGCCCAGGGCGTGGGCGAGGGAGCGGGTGAGGACCTCGACGCCCACCTTGGTGGCACCGTAGGCGCCGAGGAAGGCGATGGCCCCCGACGGCAGCCCGGCGGAGAGGTTGACGACCCGGCCGCCGTCCCTCAGGTGCTTGGTGGCCTGCTGGTGGGAGAGGAAGACGCTCTTGAGGTTGGTCGCGACCAGCCGGTCGAAGTCCTCCTCGCTGATGTACTCCACCGGTGCGGCGGCCACGGTCGCGGCGTTGTTGACGACGATGTCGACGCCACCGAACTCCTTGACGGCGGTGTCGTACAGAGCGGCAACGTCGGCGGCGACCGACACGTCGGCCTGCACGGCGACGGCCTTGCCGCCGGCTCCGGTGATGGCCTTCACCGTCTCCTCGGCGGCCTCGGCGTTGTTCTGGTAGTTGACGACGACGGCGGCACCCTCGCGGCCGAGACGTTCGGCCGTCGCACGGCCGATGCCCCGCGACGCGCCGGTGACGATGGCGACCTTGCCGTTGAGACTCATCTCTGTTGACTCCTTGCCAGTTGGTCAGAGCGGATGACAGGTGGTGACGGTGCTTCCGCGCACGCGTTCGGTTCAGCCCGGCAGTGGTACGGACTGGGCGTGCCGGAAGACGTTCTTGGGGTCCCACTTGGCCTTGGCCTGCTGCAGCCGTGGGAAGTTGACGCCGTAGTACAGGTCGTGCCAGGGCACGCCCGACGTGTTCCACGCCGGGTCGGAGAGGTCTCCGTCGGCGTAGTTGACGAAGCAGCCGTCGGTGACGGCGTTCGACACGGGCACACCGCCGGTGCCCGCGTACACGTCCCGGTAGAACTCGCGGATCCACGCCTCGTGCCAGGAGTCCTGCTCGGCGTCCCGCCAGAAGTTGACGTACATCAGCTTCATGACGGAGTCCCGCTGGGACACCGCGGTCGCGGTCGGGGGGACGGAGTTGACCCGGCCGCCGTACGAACTGATCAGCACCAGGGCACCCGGGTACGGGTAGTCGGGGCGCGTCAGATGCTTGTGGAACGCGGCGACATGGGCGTCCGTGAAGGTCTTGCGCATGTAGGCGGACTTGCCCTTGAAGCGGTTGGTGGGGTCGCCGCCGCCGGTGAAGCCGGGCCACTCGACGCCGTGCAGCCAGGGCAGGGTCCGGCGTTCGTCGACCCGGAAGGAGACTCCCGTGCCCCGGTTCACGGCCGCGAGGAAGTCGTCGAGCAGTCGGTCGGCACCGGACGCGGTCGCGTCGATCTCCGTCGTCATGGAGAAGGATCCCGCGGCCTTGGGGGCGGGCTTCAGCTGGCTGAACAGTCCGGCGTAGGCGGAGGACGCGGAGCTGTTCTGCTCGCACCAGGTGCCGTAGTTCTTCAGGATCCGGCCGAACGAGTCCTCCGTCAGATCGGCCCAGGACCAGGAGACGGAGTTGACCAGCAGCGAGGCCGGCGGCTTGGGCAGCAGGCTCTCGGGCGCGGAGCCGGTGGCGTTCGGGGACCGGAACAGATAGCGGGTGACCACACCGAAGTTGCCACCGCCACCGCCGGTGTGCGCCCACCACAGGTCCCGGTTGGGGTCCGAGGCCTCCCTGGTGGCCGTGACGAGCCGGGCCTTGCCGCCGGCGTCCACCACGACCACCTCGACCGCGTACAGGTGGTCGACGATGAGTCCGTGCCGCCGGGAGAGCGCTCCGTAACCGCCGCCCGCCACGTGTCCGCCGGCCCCGACCGAGGGGCAGGTGCCGCCGGGCAGGACGATCCCCCAGCCCTTGTAGAGGGCCTTGTACATCTGCACCATCGTGGCGCCCGCCTCCACCGCGAACGCCTGCCGGGAGGAGTCGAAGTACACCTGGTTCATCTGGGACATGTCGATGACGACCTTGATGCCGTCGCTGACCCAGGGCTCGTAGCAGTGCCCGCCACTGCGTACGGCGATCCTCTTGCCGGCGCCGACGGCCTCCTGGACGGCGGTCAGCACCTGAGTGGCCGAGCTGACGATCCGGACGGAGTCGGGCTTGCCGACCCACCGCTGGTTGAAACCGCGGACCAGGTCCCCGTACTGCTGGTCCGCCGGTGTGACGTGGAACGGACCGTAGGCGGCCGCCTCGCGCGCCTCCGCCGTGGCCGCGACAGCCGGCGTGGCACCGCCGACGACGGTCCCCGCCGCCGCCGAGGTCACCAGGAATCTTCGACGCGATATCCCACTCATCTTCTCCCCCATCGAATATCGGTCCCGCCTGCCATGGACGGCCCGGGACCCGTGCTGCGACCGGTCCCTGCGGCGGGATCACCAGCCTGTCAACCACGCCTCGTCCGCCACATCGCGTCATCACGTGATCCTGGGGCGCTCCGGCAGGAGTACGGGGGCCACGACGCCGGGAAAAGCTCACGAGAACCGGGGATGCCCCCGCGCGACGTGCGGGAGATGCTGCCTCTCGGCGGATACGGCCGAGACGCGCGGCGTACGGCGAATCGCGTCCGCCGCACCGCCGGACCACAGGAGGCGAACACCCATGTCCGTGCTGAGCTGGACCCTTCCGGTCGTCGGAGAGGACGAGGAGGGAAAACGGCAACTGGATCCCGAGGAGGTCTGGCAGGGCCTGCTGCTCAAGGCGGAGAATCCCGTTCCGTTCATCGCCGGCATCACCGCGTGCCAGGTGCTGGAGCGTCACAAGGACGGGCTGCTGCGGGAGATCACGGTGGCGGACCGGGCCAAGGCCCGTGAGCGGGTCGTCTTCCACGACCGCCGGCTCATGGTCTTCCACCAGGTCGACGACCCGTACCTCGCCGAGATCCACAACGAGATCGGGCGGGACGAGCAGGGGACGACCACGCTCACGATCAGGGTGCTGCTCTCGGCGGAGGGGAAGGCCAAGGGCGAGAGCGACGACTCCTTCGTGGAGTCGACCGCACGCTACTTCGGCGGGATCGTGCAGCCCATCGTCGACACCATCGTCCGTCTGCGGGGCGGGCCGGGGCCGGGGGCGTGACCGCCGGGGGGCGGTCACGCCCGGCGGTCAGGCGGTGGTCCGTTCGCCGCCCGCGTCGTGCAGCATCGCCTGCCGTGCCAGCTCCACCCGGCTGGAGACACCCAGCTTGGCGAAGGCATGCCGCAGATGCGTGTCCACCGTGTGCGGCGACAGGAACAGCCGTTCGGCTGCGGCCCGGTTGGTCAGCCCTTCCGCGACCAGACGCACCACGCGCAGCTCGGCGCCGGTGAGGCTGTCCCAGCCCGTCTGCGCCCGCTGCACGGACTGCCACTTCTTGCGGCGTACGCCCAGGCCGCGCAGGGCCCGCTGGACCCGTGCGACGGACCGGGTGGCGCCGCAGTCGGTGAACCGGCCGAGGGCCTCCTCCAGCAGGGCCACCGCGCGGCCCCGGCGCCCCGCCCGGGTCTCGGCGTGCGCGGCGTCCTCCAGGGCGATGGCCCGCGCCAGATGGCGGGGGCTCGCGCGGTACGCGTCCAGCGCCGCGTGCAGCATCGCCACGTCATCGGTGAGGAGCCCTTCGGCGTGGTGGGCGGCGGCCGCGAGCGAGAGGGTCCTCGGGGTGCCGTCGGCCAGCTTCCGGGCGACGGCCGCCGCGTGCCGGGCCTCCTCCGACGCCCCCGCGTCGAGCGCGAAGCGCACCAGGGCGGGCGCCGCCCACGCGACCTGGGTCAGCAGCAGGGGGCGCTCGTCGAGTCGTTCGTACACCCCCGACAGAGCCGTCACCGCGGCCTGGGGGTCGCCCTCCGCGTACGCCAACTGGGCCTGCAGCCAGGCGATGTCCTCCGGCACGACCCCGTAGCCGGACTCGGCCATACGGTGGGCCTCCGTGAACAGCCCGCGGGCGCGCACCAGTTCGTCCCGGTGGATCGCCACCTGGCCCAGAATGGTGAGGAGGGACGGAACGATGGCCAGCGCGCTGAGCTGTTCGGCCACCGCCTTCCCGGCCACGGCCTCGGCCTGCGCGTCGCTCAACTGGCCCGCCATGAGCCGCAGTTCGGCCCGGCCGTAGTGCCACAGGGGCAGTGACCAGGCGGAGCCCAGCGCCCGGGTGTCGTTCTCCCCCAGCTCCAGGACGGCGTCGGCCTCGCCGAAGCGGTCGGCGGCGACCAGCGCCCGGCCCAGCCACAGCCGGGGATGCCGGTGCCGTGCGTCGCCGCCTGTGTCGTCGGCCAGCTGTACGGCCTCCGAGGCGAGGGAGACCGCCTCGTCGACCCGGCCCAGGATGCGCGCGGCGACGCTGCGAGCCGCGCCCGCGTACACCACGGTGTCCGGCTCACCGACCGCCATCGCCTCGATCGCGGAGGCCTCCGCGCCTCGCACGTCGTCGCCGTTGAGCAGGGCGTGCGACTGGACCGCGAGGAGCCGGCCCCGGACCGGATCCGTGATCCCCTGCTGGGTCAGGGCGCGGCGGGTGTACTCGACCGCCATCGCGTCCTGGCCGGCGTGCTTCAGCGCCTCGGCCAGCCCGACGTACACCGAGGCCTCCTGCGCGCGGCTGATGTTGCGGTGCAACGCCTCCGCGCCGAGGTCACGGGCCTCGGTGATGCGGCCGGACGAAGCCAGCAGACTCACCGCCCGCGCGATCAGACCGGACGCCTCGGGGTCGTCGGCGGGCAGCAGGCCGAGCGCCTCCAGGATCAGGTCGGCGGCCGTGCTGGGCGAGGTGGAGGCCACCTCGTCCGCCGCCGCGCAGAGCACGTCGACGGTGTGCGGGTTGTCGCGGGAGGCGCCGCGGATCAGATGCAGCGCGGTCTCGGCCCGGGGGCTGCCCGCGGCCTCCAGCACGGTGGCGGCCTCCTGGTGCAGGATCCGCCGGACCGAGCCGGTGAGGGAGTCGTAGACCGCTTCCCGGATGAGGTCGTGCCGGAAGGCGAGCGCCGTGCCGTCGTCGACCAGCACGTGCGCCTCCACCGCCTCCTCGACCTGCGGCAGCAGGGCGACGCCGCGCTCGCCCAGCAGACCGGCCGCCTCGCTCGGCAGGAACGGGCGGCCGAAGACCGACCCGGCCTCCAGGAGCCGCCGGGTCGGTGCGGACAGGTGGCGCAGCTGGTAGTCCACGGCGCTCAGGAAGTCGTCGGGCAGGACGTCGTCCCCGACGACCTCGACCATGTCGGCCACCCGCAGCAGCCGGTCGTCGTCCCCCAGCGCCTTGAGCAACTGCTCCAGCAGGAAGGGGTTGCCGTCGCTGCGCGCGGCGAGCGCCGCCAGGGTAGGGCTCGGTTCCGCACCGAGCACGTGCGAGCAGAGCTGCACGACGGCGTCGGGGCCGAGCCGTCCGAGGACGACGTGTTCGGCGCCGTCCTGGAGGAGCCGGCCGACCACGTCGTAGCGCGACGACTGGACCGACGGCGAGCGCCGCGCCAGCAGCCACTGCACCGGGCAGGCGCGCAGCCTGGGCACCAGGATCTGCAGGGTGAACGCCGTGAGTTCGTCCATGGACTGGGCGTCGTCCAGGGCTATGACGAGCGGGCGGGTGCGGGCGTGCTCCTCGATGAGGTCGCCCAGCCGGCTGACCAGCCAGAAGCGGTCGGCCTCCTGGCTGCCGAGGCCGCGGAGCGCCGCCATGTCCGCCCGGTCCACGACCGGCGGCCCGCTGTCCCGCAGCGCGGACAGCAGCACCGCGAGCGGCGCCACCCGGTCGAGTTCGGTGGCGCGGCCCAGCGCGAAGGTCATCCCCAGCCGCTCCGCCTCCCGGGCCGCTTCCTGCAGCAGTCGGCTCTTTCCGATGCCGGGTGGTCCCTCCACCACGAGACACCGGCCACCGCCCGACGCCGTCGCCCGCAACGCGTCGCGCAGTAAGCCCAGTTCGGTGTCCCGACCGACGGCTGGACCCGCGTTCTTCACAACCATGCTCTGTCTCGTCCCCCCGTGGCGATCGGCCGACGACGGCCCGTGGTCTCCCGGCTCGGCCCGTCATCGGCACATGCTTTCGATGCCCACCGTAACGGCTGCGGAACGTTCCGCGAGCTGGCATTTCTCCTGCGACCCCGCTCGATCATGGCTGAAATTCTCGACCCCGGTGGCACATACATGCGTCATGCATGTAGCACCCCTGGATCCCCCCATGTGACCGAACGGGCCGCGCACACACGGGACTTCTCGGGACACTCGGTCCGCATGCGTCGCTCTGCCCGAATGTCGCGTGGCGCGCCGCGCCTGGATCACGTGAACGAGCGATGTCACACCACGGCCGGTCGGCGAAAGATTCTCGTCATAAGGGACACGGCAAACCCGAGTGACGCGGACCCAGGAACTACGGGGGTTCCCTGCTCGACATCCGCAGGGAGGGGATGTGTGATGTTCACGAATCTTTCATTCGGCCGCAGACTCCGGCTGAGGCGTCTGTACGGCGGCGACGGCGACAGGCTGCTCGTCGTGCCGCTGGACCACCCCATCAGCGACGGGCCGATCATCACGCGTGACGGCGGTCTCGACACGCTGGTCGGTCAACTCGCCGACAACGGCGCCGACGCGGTGGTCCTGCACAAGGGCGGACTGCGTCATGTGGATCCGGCCCGGTTCTCGCGGACGTCGCTGATCGTCCATCTGAGCGCGAGCACGATGCACGCCCGGGACCCGGACGCCAAGTACCTCGTGAGCGGTGTCGACGAGGCGCTGCGGTACGGCGCCGACGGGGTCAGCGTCCACGTCAACCTCGGTTCGGCCGAGGAGCAGCAGCAGATCGCGGACCTCGGCCGGGTGTCGGACCTCTGCGACCGGTTGAACGTTCCGCTGCTGGCGATGATCTACCCCAGAGGGCCGAAGGTCACCGATCCGCGGCAGCCCGCCCTCGTGAAGCACGCCATCACCGTGGCCGCCGAGCTGGGCGCCGACATCGTCAAGACGCCGTACGTGGGGTCGCCCGACGCGATGGCGGACGTGGTCAAGGACGCCGCCATTCCGGTCATCGTGGCGGGCGGACCGCGCAAGACCACCGTGCCCGACGTGCTGGCCTATGTGGACGAGGCGCTGCGCGGCGGCGTCAGCGGCTTCGCGATGGGCCGCAACATCTTCCAGTCCGCCGATCCGGGCGCCATGACACGGGAGATCGCGCAGCGCCTGCACAAGGTCCCCGACCGCCCTTTCGGCGACCGACTCTCCACCCAGGGCGCGCACCCGGGGCAGCTGCAGACCGTCGCCGGCTGAGCCACCGCCCCGACATCTCTCGCCCCTCCACCACCCCTACCTCTACGGGAGTACGGAACATGAAGATCAGCTGGCTGGACGTCCGGGGCCTCGGCGAGGCCAAGGAGGCGATCCTTCAGGAAGCTCTCCACTACCGCGTCGAGGGCATCGTCGCGGACGAAGTCAAGGATCTGGCGGATCTGCCCCCCACGGTCACCAAGATCCTCTTCCCGCAGGGCAAGGACCTGCCGGACGACTTCGGCGACGCGACGGTGGTCGTCGTGGACCCCGCCCGCCATGGTGTGACCCCGGCCGAACTGGCCCTCAAGCACCCCGGTGTGGAGTTCGGCCGGTTCGTGGAGATCATCGACGCGCCGACCCTGGAGGACGCCTGCGAGTCGGCGCGTACCGAGCGGTGGAGCCTGCTGCTCTTCCGGGACCCGACCAAGATCCCGCTGGAGATCGTCATCGCCGCGGCCGCCCGCGCGACCGGCAGCCTGGTCACCGTCGCCCAGGACGTCGAGGAGGCGGAGATCATCTTCGGTGTGCTGGAGCACGGCTCGGACGGCGTGATGATGGCGCCGAAGGCGGTCGGAGAGGCGGCCAAACTGAAGGCCGCGGCGCAGGCCGACGTCCCCGACCTCGGTCTGACGGAGCTCGAGGTGGTGGAGACCGCGCACATCGGCATGGGTGAGCGTGCCTGCGTGGACACCTGCACCTACTTCCGCGAGGACGAGGGCATCCTGGTCGGCTCGCACTCCAAGGGCATGATCCTGTGCGTCAGCGAGACCCATCCGCTGCCCTACATGCCGACCCGTCCGTTCCGCGTCAACGCGGGCGCCATCCACTCCTACACCCTGTCCAAGGACGAGCGCACCAGCTACCTCAGCGAACTCAAGGCGGGCAGCAAGGTGATGGCCGTCGACATCAAGGGCCGTACCCGGATGGTGACGGTCGGCCGGGTCAAGATCGAGTCCCGCCCCCTCATCTCCATCGACGCGGTCGCGCCGAACGGCCGCCGGGTGAACCTCATCCTCCAGGACGACTGGCACGTGCGGGTGCTCGGCCCCGGTGGCGTCGTCCTCAACAGCACCGAACTCAAGCCCGGTGACAAGGTGCTGGGCTACCTGCCGACCGAGGACCGGCACGTCGGTTACCCCATCGACGAGTTCTGCCTCGAGAAGTGAGTCCTGCCATGGCGGTGGCGACGGACGGACGAGAGGTGCTGGACTTCCACGTCCGGCTCGCGCCGGTGCCCGGGGCACCGGACCGTCTGCTCGCCACCATGGACGAGTGCGGCATCGGCCGTGCGGTGGTCTGTGCGGGCGGCACCATGCCGCTCGCACAGCTCTCCCGATTCCTGGTGGAGGGCGGGCACATCGAGTCGGACGCGGACAACGAGGCGGTGCTGCGGGCCTGCGCCGCGTCCGACGGCCGGCTGATCCCGTTCTACTTCGCCAACCCGCACCGGGCACCGGAGCGCTACCGCCGCGCGGCGGCGGACTTCCGCGGTGTGGAGATCTCCCCGGCGGTGCACGGAGTCGCGCTGGACGACCCGCGCACCGCCGGGCTCGTCGAGGTCGCCCGGGACGTCGGGCACAGCGTCTACACCGTGTGCCTGGAACGTCCCGGCAGCAGGGTCGCCGACCTGGTGACGCTCGCCGCGCGCCACCCCGAGGTCACCTTCGTCCTCGGGCATGCGGGCATCGGGAACATCGACCTGTACGCGGTCGAGTCGATCGCCCCGCTGCCGAACGTGCTGCTGGAGACATCGGGCGGCTACACCTGCGTGGCCCGCGCCGCGGTGGAGCAACTGGGCGCGGACCGGGTGCTCTTCGGCTCCGAGGCCCCGCTGCAGCACCCGGAGGTGGAGCTGACCAAGCTCCGCCGCCTGGGGATCGGTGACGACGACTGGCAGAAGATCGCGTGGCGCAACGCAAGCCGTCTTCTCGGACTGGAGGGAACGGAGTGACGACGATGGACAAGCTGCCCCGTATCGGGGACTGGGCCACCTACGACGAACTCGCGGCGCGACAGCGGGCGGTGCTGCCCCAGGTCCTGGCACGGGCCGCAAAGTCGCCCTTCTACCAGGCCCGCCTGGGGCCGGACGGAACACCGGACGATCCCGCCGGCTTCCACCGGCTGCCCACCACCACCAAGACCGACCTGCGCGACAACTACCCGTTCGGCATGCTCGGCGTCGCGAAGAGCGAACTGGCGACGTACCACGAGTCCAGTGGTTCCACCGGCCGGCCGACGCCGTCCTACTACACGGAGGACGACTGGGTCGACCTCGCCGAGCGCTTCGCCCGCAAGCGGGTCGGCATCGGCGCGTCGGACACCCTGCTGGTGCGCACCCCCTACGCCATGCTGCTCACCGGGCATCTGGCGCACGCGGCGGGGCGGTCGCACGGTGCGACGGTGGTCCCGGGCGACAACCGCTCACTGGCCATGCCGTACTCACGGGTCGTCAGGGCGCTGCACGACCTCGACGTCACGCTGACCTGGTCGATGCCCACGGAGTGCCTGCTGTGGGCCGCCGCGGCCCGGGCCGCGGGGCTCCGGCCCGACGAGGACTTCCCGGCGCTGCGCGCGCTCTTCGTCGGCGGCGAGCCGCTCAGCCCGGCCCGGCGGGCCCGGATCAGCCGGGTGTGGGGCGTGCCGGTGGTGGAGGAGTACGGCTCCACCGAGACCGGGAGCCTGGCCGGCGAGTGCTCCGAGGGCCGGCTGCATCTATGGGCGGACCGCGTCCTGTGCGAGGTACGGGACCCCGAGACCGGGGAGATCGGCACGGAGGGCACCGGGCAGCTCGTCGTGACGCCGCTCCACCGGGAGGCCATGCCGCTGCTGCGCTACAACCTGGAGGACGCGGTCGAGGTGTCCTACGACCCGTGCCCGTGCGGCTGGGTGCTGCCCACCGTCACCGTCCTCGGACGGGATGTCTACGGACACCGGATCGGCGACACCCTGGTCACCCAGCACCGGCTGGAGGACCTCGTGTACCGGCTGCCGGACACCTACGGCGTGCTGTTCTGGCGGGCGCAGACCGCGTCCGGCCACCTGCGTGTCGAGGTCGAGGTCGAGGCCGCGCACGAGGCCGCGGCCTGCGGCGAACTCGCGGCGGCGGTACGGCGGGAGCTGGGCGTGGAGTGCCGGGTCGAAGGGGTCGCACCGGGCGGCCTGGTGCCGCTGGACGTGCTCACGGGCATGCCCGATGTCGTCAAGCCGCGAAGCCTGTTCGGTCCCGACGAGGACTGGAACAAGGCCGTCCTCTACTACTGAGACGCTCGTCGAGAGTTGTGATCATGAATCTGAGTCGCAGAGCCCCCTCGTGGGGCCACGGCGAGTGCCGCATCGCCATCGTGGGTGCCGGCATCGCCGGCCTCACCGTGGCCCTGGCCCTGGGGCGGGCCGGCATCCGCAGCGAGGTCTTCGAGCAGACGAAGAACCTGCGCGAGGTGGGCGCCGGGGTGCAGGTCGCGCCCAACGCCACCCGTCTGCTGCACCGTCTCGGTCTCGAACGACGGCTGAACACGGTG
This sequence comes from Streptomyces caniscabiei, assembly GCF_014930365.1. Taxonomy (GTDB): domain Bacteria; phylum Actinomycetota; class Actinomycetes; order Streptomycetales; family Streptomycetaceae; genus Streptomyces; species Streptomyces caniscabiei. Next base: position 38,796 of record NZ_JABXWI010000003.1, read on the forward strand.
GCGGTGCGCCCGTCCGCGGTGGAGATGCGCCGCTGGGACGACGGCCGACTGCTCGGCCGCACCGACCTCGGAGACGCCTGCGAGGATCTGTACGGGGCGCCGTACCACACCGTGCACCGCGCCGACCTGCACCAGGCGCTGCTGTACGGCATCGACGACAACAACCTGCACATCGGCCGCCGTTGCGTGGGCGTCGAGGAACTGCCGGACGCGGTACTGCTCCGGTTCGAGGACGGCTCGGTGCACGAGGCGGACGTGGTGATCGGTGCCGACGGCATCCACTCGGTGGTGCGTGACGCCCTCGCCATGGACGAGCCCAGGTTCTCCGGGCAGTCCATCTACCGGGGGCTGGTGCCGGGCCGTCACCTGCCGTTCCTCGTGGAGGACCCGAAGGTGCGGCTGTGGCTGGGGCCGGACCAGCACTGCGTGTGCTATCCGGTGAGCGCCGGCGAATGGATCAGTGTCGGGGCCACGGCCCCCGCCGGCGACTGGTCGGTCGAGTCGTGGACCGCCGAGGGCCGTGTCGAGGACCTCGTCGAGACGTACCAGGGCTGGGACGAGGAGGTGCTCACCGTCCTCAAGGCGCTCGACCGGGTGGGACGCTGGGCCCTGCACGACCGCGACCCGCTTCGGCACTGGTCCACCGGCAGGATCGCGGTGGTGGGGGACGCGGCGCACCCCATGCTTCCCTTCCAGGCCCAGGGGGCCAACCAGTCGATCGAGGACGCGATCGTGCTCGCCGCCTGCCTGCGGGAGGCCACGCGGGACGGCATCCCGCAGGCGCTGAAGCGCTACGAGCAGGTGCGCCGACCGCGCACGGACCGGCTTCAGCAGATGTCCCGGGTGAACGCCCGTACCTTCCATCTCTCCGACGGACAGGGACAGCGCGAACGCGACCAGTCCCTGGCCGGCGCCCAGAACCTGCGCGAACAGGAGTGGTTGTACGGCTACGACGCCGAGTCGGCGCTCCTGGCGGAGTAGCGCGCCGGACGGACGACGGCGCCGCGGCCCGGGAGCCGCGGCGCCGTCGTCCGTCCGGCGGACGTCTGTTCGCCCCACGTCGGCGGTCGCCCGCCGGTGTCACCCGCCGGTGTACCCACCGGCTCACCCGTCGCTGTCACCCGTCGCTGTCGGTGTCGGCGAGGCCGAACTCCGTGTGCAGGAGCCTCAGGGTCTCCACGTGATGGTGGCGGGGGACGATCACCGAGACGCGTAGCTGCGAACTGGAGACCCAGCTGGTGGCGATCCCCACCCCGGAGAGCACCATGGTGAGACGGGCCAGATACTCCGGGCGGTTCAGCAGGCCCATCCCGACCAGGGACACCTTGGCGACGTCCGTGTCCACCCGGATGCCGCCGCCCAGCGGGGCCACGGCCCTCTCCAGCGGCTCCCTGATCCGCTCGACATCGCTGTGCCGGATGGTGAAGCCCATCCGGAACTCCTCCTCCTGCGGACCGGAGCGGGCGACGAGGTCGACCGGGACCGCGTTTCCGGCCAGGATGCCCAGGATCGTGGAGACCGGGTCGCCCTTGCCCTTGCAGTGCACGAGGACGCGCGCCACGTCCGTGTCCGACGTGATGGCGCTGACCGCGCTCCCGGTCTCCAGCAGCCCCGCGTCCCTCTGGCTCACCACGGTCCCCTCCCTGTCCACCAAAGAGCTTCTGACATGCAGATCGACTCCCTTGGCCGCGGCCAGCTCCGCCGACCTGGAGTGCAGCACCTTCGCGCCCGAGAACGCCATCTCCACCATGACGTCCGCGGACACGTACGGGAGCTTGCGGGCCGCCTCCACCAGACGGGGATCGGCCGTGTACACGCCGTCCACGTCCGTGTAGATCTCACAGCTGCCGGCGTCGAGGGCGGCCGCGAGCGCCACGGCCGTGGTGTCCGAGCCACCGCGGCCCAGGGTGACCACGTCACCGACGTGGTTGATCCCCTGGAAGCCCCCGACGACGACCACGCGTTCCTCGTCCAGGCAGCTCCGCACCCGCCCGGTGTCGATCGTGTCGATCATGCCCTCACCGTGGCGGCCCACCGCCCGGATGCCGGCCTGCGGCCCGGTGAGGGAGACGGCCGGCACACCCAGCCGCTCCAGCGCCAGGGCCAGCAACGCGGCCGAGGCGTACTCGCCCGTCGCCAGCAACTGGTCGGTCTCCCGCGGCGCCCGCCGTGCCGCGTCCCGCCCCCCGATCTCGTCGACCAGGGCCAGGAGTTCGTCGGTGGTGTCTCCGCGGGCAGAGACGACGACCACGGTGCGCCGGCCGGCACGGCGGGTCGACGCCACCCGCTCGGAGATCCTGCGAAGTCGCTCCGCCCCGGCAAGCGAACTCCCCCCGTACTTCTGCACCAAGATGCCCACGGCTGGTCCCTCCCCCGTCCCCGATCCGGCCGCGCGGTCTGGTTCGGTGCTGCGGCCCTCTCGGAGCCTGCCTTGCCGGGCGGGCCGGGACATCACCCGTTCGCGGGATGCCGAGGGGTGGGAGCGGGATTCCCGGCCCGCCCCGGTCTCACCCCCGCAGCGCCCTGATCGACGTGGGCGCGTGCCCCGGCTCCGTCGCGAGTTCCTCGAACTCGACCACGTTGCCGATGTCGTTCGTCGTGGACATCGAGATGTTGGTGACGCGTTCCAGGATGGCCTCGACGACGACGGGCACCCGGTGCTCCGCCGCGAGCTTCCTGGCCTGTTCGAAGGCGTCGGCCAGGTCGGCCGGGTCGGTCACCCGGATCGCCTTGCAGCCGAGGCCCTCGGCGACCTTGACGTGGTCGACGCCGTAGACGCCCAGCTCGGGCGAGTTGACGTTCTCGAACTCCAGGTTGACCTGGAAGTCGATGTCGAAGGCGCGCTGGGCCTGGCGGATGAGGCCCAGATAGGCGTTGTTGACCAGGACGTGGACGTACGGGATGCGGTGCTGCGCCCCGACGGCCAGCTCCTCGATCATGAACTGGAGGTCGTAGTCACCGGAGAGGGCCACGACGGACGCCTCCGGGTCGGCCTTGGCGACGCCGAGCGCGGCCGGCACGGTCCAGCCCAGGGGGCCCGCCTGACCGCAGTTGATCCAGTGGCGCGGGCGCTGGACGTGGAGCATCTGGGCGCCGGCGATCTGGGAGAGGCCGATGGTGGAGACGTACCGGGTCTCGGGCCCGAAGGCCTTGTTCATCTCCTCGTAGACGCGCTGCGGCTTGATCGGGATGTCGTCGAAGTGCGTACGGCGCTGGAGGCGGGCCCTGCGGTCCTGCACCTCCGCCGCCCAGGCCGAGCGGTCCGGCAGCCGGCCCTCGGCCTTCAGCTCCCGTGCCACGGCGACGAACAGCTCCAGCGCGGCCCTGGCGTCGGAGGCGATGCCGTAGTCGGGGGCGAAGATCCTGCCGATCTGGGTGGGCTCGACGTCGACGTGGACGAAGGTGCGTCCGGCGGTGTAGACGTCCAGTTTCCCGGTGTGCCGGTTGGCCCAGCGGTTGCCGATGCCGAGGACGAAGTCGGACTCCAGGAAGGTGGCGTTGCCGTAGCGGTGGGAGGTCTGGAGGCCGACCATGCCGGCGTTCAGCTCGTGGTCGTCGGGCAGGGCGCCCCAGCCCATGAGGGTGGGGACCACCGGAACGCCGATCAACTCGGCGAATTCGACGAGGAGTTCGCAGGCGTCGGCGTTGATGATCCCGCCGCCGGCGACGATCAGCGGCCGCTCCGACGCGTTCAGCATCCCGATCGCCTTCTCGATCTGGGCGCGGGTGGCGGCGGGCTTGTAGACCGGGAGCGGCTCGTAGGTGTCGGGGTCGAACTCGATCTCGGTGAGCTGGACGTCGATGGGCAGGTCGATGAGGACGGGCCCGGGACGGCCGGAGCGCATCAGGTGGAAGGCCTGCTGGAAGACGCCGGGGACCTGCGCGGCCTCCAGGACGGTGACGGCCATCTTCGTGACCGGCCTGGCGATGGCGGCGATGTCGACGGCCTGGAAGTCCTCCTTGTGGATCACGGTCGTCGGCGCCTGGCCCGTGACGCAGAGGATCGGGATCGAGTCACCGATGGCCGAGTAGAGCCCGGTGATCATGTCGGTGCCGGCGGGCCCGGAGGTGCCGACGCAGACGCCGATGTTCCCGGCCCGGGTGCGGGTGTACCCCTCGGCCATGTGCGAGGCGCCCTCGACGTGCCGGGCGAGGGTGTGCTGGATGCCGCCCGCGGCTTTCAGGGCCGCGTAGAAGGGGTTGATCGCGGCGCCGGGGACCCCGAACGCGTCTTTGACGCCTTCGCGCTTGAGGATCTCGACTGCCGCGCGGGCAGCGGTCATACGAGCCATTGCGTACTCCTGCTTCAGCTGCCGGACTCGCGCTCCCGTCGCGCCCCGCGGTGAGCACTTCCGTGATCTCGTCAGTGGGTGGTGAACCTGCACAGTTTCCATATTACGGAAAACTTTTTCTGCTATCTGGAAGCAATGTAGGGGGCGGGTCGAGAAGCGTCAAGGGCGGGGTCCGGGGAATCCACCGGGGCCTCTCGGGGTGTTTCCCTGCCGGGGCGGCCCCGCCTGGAGGACGATGAGGAGGCGGTTTCGACGGGCCCGGCGGTGGGGTGGGGAGCATGAGCGAGAGCATGGCGGTGCGGTGCCCGGACTGCGGGCGGGAGCACCGGTACACCGCTCCGGCCTACCCCTGCGCGTGCGGCGCCCCGGTCGCCCCGGCCCTGAACCACCGCGCCGCCGCCATCGCGGTCACCCACCACACCTGGGACGAGGACTGGGTCACCGTCCACTGCGGGACGTGCGGTCGCGCCGACCAGTGGCCACAGCCGGAGCTGGGCTGCTCCTGCGGGACCGTGCTGCGCGTCCCCGTGGCCGGCTCGCTACGGCCGCTGGGCCCGGGCGGCACCGGGGGCCCGGCCGGGGCGAGCGCCGGCCCCCGGGCGGCCTTCCGGCCCGTCACCATCCGTACGGCCCGCGACGCGGTCACCGCCGTCGCCCTCTATCTGCGCTGGCTGGGCTACGAGGACATCCGCCGCGCCGACCAGCGCCAGCCCTCGGGGATCGGGCTGGCCGCGCGGGGGGTCCTGGTCCAGGTGGACCCGTCGGTGCGCCCGGCCTCGCTGCGCGACGTCGAGTGCCTGTGGCTGACCGCCATGACGGAGTCCACCGACTGCGTCCACTTCTCCCTCGCCGGGTACGCGAACGACGCCCGCGACCGCGCCGACGGCCTGGGCGTCTCCTTGTTCGTCCTGGACCTCACCGGCACCCCGCAGCCGGTGAACCGCGCTGCGACGGACCTGGTCGCCACCGGCGCGAGGGTCTGACCGCCGATCCACGCGGCTCACCGGCGCCGGGCACCGCAGCTGCCCGGCTGCCCGACCGCCGGGGGCTGTCCGGCTGCCGGGCTACCCGGCCGCGTAACGCTCCCGCAGTTCCACCTTCCGCACCTTCCCCGACACCGTCATCGGGAAGGTGTCCAGGATGCGCAGCGCGCTGGGGATCTTGTAGTGCGCCAACCGCCCGTCGCAGTAGGCCCGCAGCTCCTCCAGCGTGGGCGGCTCCGCGCTCTCGCGCGGGATGACGCAGGCGAGCACCTCCTCGCCGTACCGCTCGTGCGGCACACCCACCACCTGGACGTCGGCGATCTTCGGGTGGCCGTACAGGAACTCCTCGATCTCGCGCGGGTAGATGTTCTCGCCACCTCGGATGATCATGTCCTTGATCCGGCCGACGATCTCGACGTAGCCGTCCTCGCGCATCGTCGCCAGGTCCCCGGTGTGCATCCACCGCCCCGCGTCGACGGCCTCGGCGGTCTTCTCCGGCTCCTCCCAGTAGCCGAGCATCACGCTGTAGCCGCGCGTGCACAACTCCCCCGCGACGCCGCGCGGTTGTGTCACCCCGGTCGCCGGGTCGACGATCTTCACCTCGATGTGCGGCAGGACGCGTCCGACGGTGCCGGTGCGGTGGGCCAGGTCGTCGTCGCGCCGGGTCTGCGTGGAGACGGGCGAGGTCTCGGTCATGCCGTAACAGATCGAGACCTCCGTCATGTGCATCTCGGCGACCACCCGCTTCATCACCTCCACCGGGCAGGGCGAGCCCGCCATGATGCCGGTGCGCAGGGAGGAGAGGTCGAACGCGGCGAAGTCGGGGAGGTTCAACTCCGCGATGAACATGGTCGGTACGCCGTACAGGGAGGTGCAGCGCTCCTGCTGGACGGCCTCCAGGGTGGCCTTCGGGTCGAAGGAGGGGGCCGGGATGACGACGCACGCGCCGTGCGAGGTGGCCGCGAGGTTGCCCATCACCATGCCGAAGCAGTGGTAGAAGGGCACGGGCACACAGATCCGGTCCTGCTCGTCGTAACCGAGCAACTCGCCCACGGAATAACCGTTGTTCAGGATGTTGTGGTGGGAGAGGGTCGCCCCCTTGGGGAAGCCGGTGGTGCCCGAGGTGTACTGGATGTTGATCGGGTCGTCGCAGGACAGGTCCTCGTACGGCACCGGCGTCCCGCGCGCGAGCAGCGCGTCCCAGCTCGGGTCACCGAAGTAGACGGTCTCCCTCAACCGCGGGCAGTTGGAGCGCACTTGCTCGACCATCGCCCGGTAGTCGCTCGTCTTGTGTCGCAGCGACGCGAACAGGAACGAGATCCCGGCCTGCTGGAGGACGTACTCGACCTCATGGGTGCGGTAGGCCGGGTTGATGTTCACCATGATCGCGCCGATGCGGGCGGTGGCGTACTGCACGAGCACCCACTCGGGGCAGTTGACCGCCCAGATGCCCACCCGGTCGCCCTTGGCTACGCCGCTCGCGAGCAGCGCGTACGCCAACGCGTCGACGTCCGCGGCGAATCGGGCGTACGTCCAGCGCCGCCCGGACGGCACGTCGACCAGCGCCTCACGGTCGGGCCAGGCGGCGACGGCCCGGTCGAGGTTGGCGCCGATGGTGTCGCCGAGCAGCGCGGTCCCGCTCGTCCCGTGCGTGTACGAGTTCACCGGAAGTCCTCCTCGCGGTACTCCGCGTCCGAGCCCGCGGCCGTGGCCTCGCGCAGCTCGATGCGGCGGATCTTGCCGGAGACCGTCTTCGGGAGGTCTCCGAACTCCAGGCGGCGCAGGCGCTTGTAGGGGGCGAGGACGGTCCGGGAGTGCTCGAAGAGCACCTTCGCGGTGTCCGGTCCCGGCTCCCAGCCGGCCGCCAGCACGATGTACGCCTTCGGCACGGCGAGCCGCACCTCGTCCGGCGCGGGGACCACGGCCGCCTCGGCGACCGCCTCGTGCTCCAGCAGGGCGCTCTCCAGCTCGAACGGGCTGATCTTGTAGTCGCTGGCCTTGAACACGTCGTCCGCGCGGCCGACGTAGGTGAGGTAGCCGTCCGCGTCCCGGGAGCCGATGTCGCCGGTGCGGTAGTAGCCGCCGGCCATGGCCTCCGCCGTACGGTCCGGGTCGCCGTGGTAGCCGGTCATGAGGCCGACGGGGCGGCCCGAGAGGTCGAGGGCGATCTCGCCCTCGTCGGCGTCGGGGGCGCCCGAGACCGGATCGAGGAGGACGACCCGGTAGCCGGGGGCGGGCCGGCCCATGGAGCCGGTCTTCAGCTTCTGGCCGGGGCTGTTGGAGACCTGCACGGCGGTCTCTGTCTGGCCGAAGCCGTCCCGGACGGTGACGCCCCAGGCGCGGCGGACCTGCTCGATGACCTCGGGGTTCAGTGGCTCCCCGGCGGCGACGACCTCGCGGGGCGGGGTCCCCAGCCGGGTCAGGTCGGCCTGGACGAGCATGCGCCACACGGTGGGCGGGGCGCAGAAGGTGGTGACACGCGCGCGGTCCATCTCCGCGAGCAGCCGGCCGGCGTCGAAGCGGGCGTAGTTGTGGAGGAAGACGGTCGCCTCCGCGTTCCACGGCGCGAAGAGGTTGGACCATGCGTGCTTGGCCCAGCCGGGCGAGGAGATGTTGAGATGGACGTCGCCGGGGCGCAGACCGATCCAGTACATGGTGGCCAAGTGGCCGATGGGGTACGACACATGGGTGTGCTCGACCAGTTTGGGCCGGGCGGTGGTGCCCGAGGTGAAGTACAGCATCAGCGGGTCGGTGGCGTTGGTCGCGCCGTTCGGCTCGAAACGGGCGGGGGTGGCGTAGGCCTGCTCGTAGGGCCGCCAGCCCTCGACCGTGCCGCCGACCGCGGTGCGGGTGTAACGGCCGGGCACGTCGGCGAACTTGGGCGTCTCCTCGGCCCGCGTGATCACGTGCCGGACCCGGCCGCGCTCGACCCGGTCCCGCAGATCGGCGGGGCCGAGCAGCGGGGTCGCGGGGATGACGACGGCGCGCAGCTTCATCGCGGCGAGCGCGGTCTCCCACAGCTCCGCCTGGTTGCCCAGCATCACGAGGATGCGGTCGTCGGCGCGCACGCCCCGGTCCCGCAGCCAGTTGGCCACGCGCGAGGAGCGTTCGGACATCTCGGCGAAGGAGAGCCGGGTCTCGGTGCCGTCCTCCTCCACGATGTGCAGGGCCGTGCGGTCGTTCCCACGTGCGATCACGTCGAACCAGTCGAGCGCCCAGTTGAAGTACTCGGGGCGCGGCCAGTGGAAACCCTCGTAGGCCGTGGCGTAGTCCTCGCGATGGGCCAGCAAGAAGTCCCGGGCCGCCCGGAACTCGTCCGTGGCGCTCGTCCTCGCCGACATGTGTCCTCCTCATTGCCGGACCGTTGCCTGGCATCGTGTAATGCGTGATACACGTCTCGCCACCCCCGAACGGGGGTGCGCCGCGAGGAAGGGGCGAGTTCGTGGCACCGGATCCCTCGGATTCCGTCGGTACGGCCCTGTCGGGCCCGGCGGACATGCGCGGCGCGCTGCACCGGCTGCGACAGGCCACCGGCCTGCCGCTCGCCTTCGCGGGGCTGGTCGAGCCCGGCTCCGGGCACCTGCGCATCAGCGAACTCCAGGGCACCCGGACGGTCTCGCTCCAAGGTCTCGCCGTGCACTCCGGGAACGGCCTCGGCGGCAAGGCGGTGGCCCTCGCCCGCCCGTGCGGGGTGACCGACTACTCGGTGTCGCGCCGGATCAGCCACGAGTACGACGCCGCGGTCGCCGCCGAGGGCATCCGCTCCGTCCTCGCGGTCCCCGTCGTCGTACGGCGCCAGGTGCGCGGGGTGCTGTACGGCGCCCTGCGCACGGCCCAGCCGCTGGGCGAGCGCACGGTCGGGGCGGCGCTGGAGGCGGCACGGGACCTGGAGCAGGCGCTGGTGGTGCGTGACGAGGTGCGGACCCTGCTGGCGGCGACCACGCCGCCCGAGAAGGATTCGGCCAAGGCGTGGGAGGAGGTCCGGGGGGCGCACGGGGCGCTGCGCGCGCTCGCTCCGCGCGTCGACGATCCGGAGCTGCGGGAGGAGCTGCTGCGGGTGTGCGGGCGGCTGGCCGGGGCGACCGGCGGGGAGGGCACCGCGCCGGAGCGTGTACCCCGGGTCACCCTCACGCCGCGTGAGACGGATGTGCTGGCCTCGATCGCGACGGGGGCGAGCAACCGGGTCACCGCGGACCGGCTGGGGCTGCGCCCCGAGACCGTGAAGGCGTATTTGCGTTCGATCATGCGCAAGCTCGGGGCGCACGGCCGGTGGGAGGCGGTGGTGGCGGCTCGGCGGGCGGGGCTGTTGCCGTAGCGGGTCACGTCCCGGGGCCCAGCCCGACCCGGTCGTCACCTGCCGGTGGACATTCATGTAACGCGCATGTGAAATTCCCTATGCCGTACCCTTCCTGTTATTTCCCACACCGGGCCGCGTTCCGAAATTCAAAGACTGGACGCCTAATATTGGCCCGGACACGACACTCGAGGGGAGCGGTGGCCCGTGCGACGGGAGTTCAAGGAGCCTGGGAGACCCCGCCCCGACCTGGTCATAGGCAGGGAGGAGCTGTTCGCGGGGGCACGCGAACAGCTGTCGCGGGGCGGCAGCGTGCTCGTGCACGGTTCCGCCGGCATCGGGAAATCGACCGTTCTGCGCGCCCTGGCCGCCGAATACGACGAATCGGCACGCACGGTGTTGCGCTGCTCGGCCACCGAGTCCGAGTCGCATCTGCCGTTCCTCGCCCTGACCGACCTGCTCGGCCTCGTCATGGACGAGGTGTCCGACCAGTTGCCGGCGCCGCAGCGCACCGCCCTGGAGTCCGCGCTCACCGGCCGTGGCGAGTCCACGCTCCAGCGGGACGGGTTGGCCCTGCGGCTGGCCGTGCTGTCGACGCTGCGCGCGCTGGCCGCCAGGGGCCCGGTGCTGATCGTCGCCGACGATCTGCAGTGGCTGGATCCGGCCAGCGTGGAGCTGCTCGGGTTCGCCGCGCGACGGCTCGGCGAGATGCCGGTGCGCATGCTGTGCGCCGTACGCACCTCGACGGACCCCCATGGTCACGAGCAGGACAGGTATCTACGCGCGTCCCCGCCGGACACCCTCGCCCTCCGGGTCGCCCCGCTGTCCCGCGCGCACGTCGCCGAGCTGCTGGAGAACCGCGGCTACACCGGTCTGCCCCGCTCGACCGTGCGGGACATCCACCGCACCAGCGGCGGCAACCCGCTGTTCGCGCTGGAGCTGGGCCGCGCCCTCTCCGACAGCTCGACCCCGCCGCGGCCGGGCGAGCCGCTGCCCGTGCCGACCTCGCTGCGGACCCTGGTCCTGAACCGGCTGGACATGCTCTCCGCCGAGGCCCGCCGCACCCTGCTGGTCGCCAGCGCCGGTGCCCGGCCCACGGTGGCACTGCTGCGCGCCGCCGGGCGGGAGAACGCCGAGGCGGAGACCGCGCAGGCCGTCGAGCTGGGCCTGCTCGCGCCGGAGCGGGAGGGGCCCGGCGTGCGGTTCGCCCACCCCCTGGTCTCGGCCGCGCTGTACGCCGAGGCCACCGCACAGGAACGGCGGGCTGCCCACGCCGCGCTGTCCACCGCCGCCGTCGACCCCATCGAGCGGGCCCGGCACCTGGCGCTGGCCACCCAGGGCACCGATCCGCAGGTCGCCGCACGGCTCGGCGAGGCCGCCGCTGTGGCCCGGGACCGGGGCGCGCCCTCGGTCGCCGCCGAGCTGGGACTGCTCTCGGCCCGGCACACCCCGGCGGACGCGACGCCCGGCCCGGACGAGCGGCGGTTGCAGGCGGCCGAGGACGCGATCACCGCCGGCGAGAACGACCTCGGCCGGGACATCGCGCGTGAGGTGCTGAGCCGGGCCACCGAGCCCGCCGAGCGGGTCCGGGCCTGGATGGTGGTGATCGACGCGGCCGGGCAGTCCCTCGCCGAGGTCGATGCCGTCTATCCGCAGGTGCTCGCCGACGCGGGCGACGACCCGCGGCTGCTCGGGCTGGTCCGCTACCAGCTGGCCTGGCGGGCGCTGGTCCTGGAGGGCGACTTCGCGCAGAGCCGGGAGGAGGCCGCGCGCGCGGCGGAACTGGCCGGACGCGCCGAGGACCGGCGCACCGAGCTGCTCGCGCTCTCCTTCCAGGCGCAGACCGAGATGCTGATGGGCCACCCGGACGCGCCCATGACGATCAAACGGGCCCTGAAGGAGCCGCAGGACCCGCTGCTCGCCTGCCACCACAACGGGGCGGGCGCGACCCGCTTCCGCTGGCTGATGATGAGCGACCAGCTCGGCGAGGCCCGCGCCACGATCACCTCGCTGCTGCGGGAGGTGCGCCGGCGGGGCATGGTCGAGAGCGAGGTGCACTACGTGCGCTTCCTCGCCGAGACCGAACTGCGCTCCGGGCACTGCGGCCGGGCCCTCGACCTCGCCCGCGAGGGCTATGTCCTGGCCCGGGACTCCGGCATCGGCGAGGGCGCGTCCGCCATGCTCACCTCCCTCGCGGAGGCCGCCGGCGGTGACGTCGAACGGGCCCGGGCGCTCGCCCGCGAGGCCGCCGACCGCGCGGAGCAGGACGGCGACCTGATGTACCTCTCCCGCGCCCTGGGCGCCCTCGGGCACGCCCAGCTGGTGGCCGGGGACGCGTCGGGGACGGTCCAGTCCCTGCGTCGCGTACGGGAGTTGGAGGACGGGCTCGGGATCTACGACCCGGCGCGCGGCCGGTGGCACGGCGACCTCGCCGAAGCCCTGGTGCGGGTGGGTGAGTTGGCGGAGGCGCAGGACGTCGTCGACGTCACCCGGCAGCAGGCGCTGCGGCTGGGCCGGGAGAGCGTACTCGCCGTCCTCGACCGCACCGAGGCCCTGGTGCGAGCGGCTCGGGGTGAACAGGAGGCCGCCGTACGGCAGTTGACGTCGGCTCAGGACCGGCTCGCCAAGCTGGGCTACGGTCTGGAGGAGGCGCGGGCCGCGTACGCCCTGGCGGGGCTGCGTGCCGTCCCGCAGGGCCTCGGTCCCGCCCGGCCAGGGGGGACGCCCACGCCGGGCGCGTACGACGAGGCGTCCCGGCTGTTCCGCCGGTGCCGCGCCCTGCCGTGGCTGCGCCAGGTGGAGGAGGTCTCCGTCGCCCCGGCGCCCCCGCCGCAGCCCGCGATCGCCCCGTCGGCGCTGGACGCCCTCGCCGTGCTCGCGGCGACGGAACGCCAGGTCGCGGAGCTGGTCATGGAGGGCGCGACCAACCGGGAGATCGCCGGTCGGCTGTACATCAGCGTGAAGACGGTCGAGGCGACGCTCACGCGCGTCTACCGGAAGCTGGGTATCCGGTCGCGTGTGGACATCGTGCGTCTGGCGGCGGGACACCGTACGAACTGACCTCCCCGGGACCGGCTGACGAGCCCCTCCCGGGGGCTGGGCCCTGTTGTCGCGTTCCCGTCTGCTTCTCGTCTGCCGCGTCCGCTTCTCGTCTGCCTCGGACGCATCTCGCCTGCCGCGCTTCGGAGACATGCGTGGCATCCGTGGGGGCGGCGACCTTGCGGCTCCAGCCTAGGCTCAAACCCCGGCCCGGGTCATCGAGGGTTTTCCCTCCCCAACTCCCTTAGGGGGATCCCCCCTTGGGAGGGGATCACTCCGGCTCATAGTTTTTGTGACGTGCCCACGCCAGGGCACACAGTCCGGCCCGCCGTCCCGCTCGGCTCCCCCGAGCGGGACGGCACCGCCGGACCTGTGCACCGCTCCCCCCACCCGCGCGTCCCCCACCCCGGCAACCCCCCATGAGGAGAACCATGTTCGGGTTCAACCGCGCCAAGAAGACGCTCGTCGCCGCCGCCGCGACCGCCGCCGCCTCCGCGGCCGCGCTTCTGGCAGCCCCCGGCGCCGTCGCCGCTCCCCAGCCCATCGTGGGTGGCACCACCACCACCGCGAGCGCGTACCCGTACGTCATGCAGATCACGAACGCCTCGCAGAGCCAGTTCTGTGGTGGCACCCTCGTCTCGCCCACCAAGGTGATCACCGCCGCTCACTGCATGGTCGGCAGAACGACCTCCAACACCCGCGTCGTCGGTGGCCGCACCTACCGCAACGGCACGAACGGCACCGTCAGCACCCTCAGCAAGATCTGGATCCACCCGAGCTACAACAGCTCGACCATGACCAGCGACGTGGCCGTGCTGACGCTCGCCGTCGCTCAGCCCTACACCACGGCGTCCTACGTCAGCGCCTCCCAGACGGGCGTCTACGCGGCCGGCACCACCGCCCGCATCATCGGCTGGGGCACCACCTCCTCGGGCGGTACCTCCTCCAACCAGCTGCGCACGGCGACCGTGCCGGTCGTGGCCGACTCGGTCTGCGGCAGCTCCAGCTCCTACGGCTCCGAGTTCGTCGCGAGCTCCATGGTCTGCGCCGGTTACTCCGCCGGCGGCGTCGACACCTGCCAGGGCGACAGCGGCGGTCCCCTGATGATCGGGGGCGTCCTGGCAGGCATAGTTTCCTGGGGTTACGGCTGCGCCGACGCGCAGTACCCCGGCATCTACACCCGGCTGACCACCTTCTCCAACACGGTGGCCGCGCAGGTCAACTCCTGACCTGACGGGGAGAAGCCGGCCCACGGACTCCTGAGGCGCACCCTCAGGTGATACCAGGGGGCGCCGCGAACCTGCCACGAGCGGTTCGGGGCGCCCCCTCTCCACTGTGCGGACGGCGGCGCGGCGCGGGGGCACGACGGTCACCGGCCGCCGGCCGCCACCGTGCCCAAGCGGATGTCGTACGACTCGCCGCCGTGCAGGGTGCCGAGCAGACGGCCCGCTTCCTCCACCAGTTCCGTCCGCTGCCGAGCGGTGAGGGACCCGAAGGGTTCGAGGGTCACGACATCGGCGTCGAGCTTCCAGATGCCGGCCAGGAAACCGTCGACGAGGAACGTGCGGTGCGCCTGGTTCCCCTGCCAGGAACGGCCCTTGAGGTCGGGCGGGATCACCCGGGAACGGTCGGCGTGGGAGAGCAGCAGATTGTCGAACTCGGGGAGCAGCCGGGGCGGCGCCGGGGTCTCGGGGTCGGGGCGGGGCGCGTCCGGGAGGTCGAAGAGTTCGGTGCCGCGCTCGTCCCGGAAGGTGACCAGCTCCGGGCGCAGCCGCTCGAACGCGTCGCGCAGGCGGGTCAGTCCGGCCCAGGTCTGCATGTCCTTCACGGAGGCGGGCCCGAAGGCGGCGAGATAGCGCCGGACCACGGTCTCGGGTGCCGGGGCCTCTTCGGCGGGCCGGCCGAGCCAGTGCTCGGCGGTGGTCAGGGCGACCGGCCCACTCCTCCCCCACAGGCCGCGTGGTGTGACCTGGACCAACGGCAGTCGGCAGCGCGCGGCGAGACCGAGGGCGAACGGGTCGGCGTCGGGCCACTCCACGGCCAGCGCCTCACGCAACTGCTTCAGCGTGCGGGGCTCGGCCTCCACGAGTTCACGGGAGAGGGCCTCCAGGCGGTCGAGATCGACACCGACCAGCCCCTTGCGGAACAGGTTCAGCTCCCGCTCCCGGGCCGGCTGCACCAACGGCCGCAGGGTGAGGCAGTCCTCGGCGGTGTGCGTGTGGATCGTGGACCGCATGCTGACGATGCGCACGGCCCGGCGATCGGCCATCAGCACGGACAGCTGCTCGGGCGCGAACGCCTCCAGCCGTGCCGCGAGCGCGTAGTAGGGCGGCCGCACGTTCTGCGCCTGGAGGCCGAGGAGGTGCTCGACGGCGTCGTGGGCGGACATCTCCACCCGGTTCAGGAGGAGTTGACGGGCCAGGGTCGCACGATTGAGAGCGAGGGTGCCGAGCCGGGGAGCGGCGGTCTGGGACGCCTTGTTCGTCATGCGTGCACGCTAGCGGGCATTGCGGACAACTGCTGTCCTCGATGGTGGGCCGGCGGGATTCGGTGTTGGGGGGATCGAATGCGGGCCGTCGAATGCGGGCGTCGAACGCGGGGATCGGTCTCGGGCGGCGCCAGTTGCGCGGGCGTCGGCTTCGGGGGCGCCGGTTTCGCGGGTGCCGAGGTCGCTGGAGTCGAGGTCACGAGAGTCGAGGTCACGGGCGCCGAGGTCACGGGTGCCGAGGTCGCGTGAGTCGGCCTCTTCGGCCCTGTCGCACTTCGCTGTCGCCGCCGCGTCGTTTGCCCCGTATATCCTGCCGCGTGGGCGAGGGAACCCTGCCCCGTATCCTGCTCGGTGATCAGACAGTCGTACGAGTCCGCGCACCTCGGGAGGCATCCGCGATGGCCGATCGACGCGCCCGCCCACCCGCGAAGAACACCGGCCCCGCCGCCAAGGGCGGCCGGAAGTCCGTCTGGCGCCGTGCGCTGCCCCCTTCGCCCCCACCGCCCGCCGGGCCGGCGAGCCCGCACCAGGACCCGGGGCCGTCGACCTCGGCCGAGCGCGTGGCCAGTGTGGTGGAGGCGGCCGTGTACCAGGACGGGGTGCGCGTCTCCTCCCCGGCCACGCTCGCGGACACGTTCCGTGAACTCCGCGAGGCCCCGGCGGGCATGGCGTGGATCGGGCTGGCCCGCCCGACGGAGGCCGAACTCCTTTCCCTGGCGGCTGAGTTCGACCTGCATCCGCTGGCGGTCGAGGACGCGATGGAGGCGCATCAACGCCCCAAGCTGGAGCGTTACGGCGACACCCTGTTCGTCGTCCTGCGCGCCGCGCGCTACCTCGACGCACAGGAGGAGGTCGACTTCGGGGAGCTGCACGTCTTCGTGGGGCCGGACTTCGTGATCACGGTCAGGCACGGGGCGGCGCCCGACCTCTCGGCGGTGCGGCGGCGGATGGAGGAGTCGCCGGAACTGCTGAAGCTGGGCCCCGAGGCGGTCCTGTACGCCATCCTCGACGCGGTGGTCGACGGGTACGCGCCCGTCGTCGCCGGTGTGCAGAACGACGTCGACGAGATCGAGACGGAGGTCTTCCGGGGCGACCCGAAGGTCTCCCGCCGCATCTATGAACTCTCGCGCGAGATGGTCGAGTTCCAGCGCGCCACGCGCCCCCTCGTCGGAATGCTCCACGGCCTGATGGCCGGCTTCACCAAGTACGAGACGGACGAGGAACTCCAGCGCTACCTCCGTGACGTGGCCGACCACGTCACCCACACCAGCGAACGCGTCGACGGCTTCCGCCAGGCCCTCACGGAGATCCTCACGGTCAACGCCACCCTCGTCACCCAGCAACAGAACGCGGAGATGCGCGCCCTGGCGGAGGCGGGCTTCGAACAGAACGAGGAGATCAAGAAGATCTCCTCGTGGGCGGCGATTCTCTTTGCTCCCACGCTGGTGGGAACGATCTATGGCATGAACTTCGAGAACATGCCGGAGCTGGGCTGGACCTTCGGATACCCCTTCGCGATCGGCCTGATGGGGGTCGTCTGTGGCAGTCTGTACGTCATTTTCAAGCGGCGGGACTGGCTCTGAGTTCTCTCGCGGTCAGCGCAGGGCCGCCAGGACGTGGCTGGGGCCCACCTGCCAGACCGGGCCTACGTGTTCGAATCCCGCGTCGCGCAGCAGGGTGACGTGGCCGGAGAGGGTCAGGTCGTTGCCTTCGCAGTGGGGGCGTCCGGTGTCCGCGCGGTGTGCGAGGAGGCGGGCGAGTTCCGGGTCGGCGGCGGCGCCGGCCCACCAGGAGTCCCAGTCCTCGACGAGGGGCACGGCGGTGCGTTCGCTGCGGCGGCGGCCGATGTCGAGGGCCAGCTCGGAGACCTTCGTGGAGTCCGGGCTGATGTGGTCGCCGTTGATCAGGATGCCGCCGGGCCGCAGCAGCCCGGCGAGTTCCCGGTAGACGCGCCGCAGGGTCTCCGTGCCGAGGTAGTGCAGGGCGGTGGTCGACACCACCGCGTCCACCGGGCGCTCCAGGGCGAGTGCGTCGAGCCAGCCGGGTTCGCCGATCACCGTTCTGACGTACCGCAGGGCGGGGCCGTAGTGCGCGATGCCCAGTTCCAGGAGGAGCGGGTCCGCGTCGACCGCGAGCACGTCGGCGGTCGGCAGGCGGGCGGCGAGCCGGGCGGCCAGGCACCCCGGGCCGCTGCCCAGATCGAGGACGAGCGGTACGGCGCGGTCGCGTGTCACATGCTCGACCAGATCCGCGATGACCTCGAACCGTTCCTCGCGGTCGACCGCGTACAACTGCTGCTGGCGTTCCCAGCGCTCCACCCAGCGCGCCGCCGTCGTCGTACTCAGACCCATGCCTGTCGCACTGCCCCCGTCTCCGGAACCCGCATCCTGTTAATGGAAATCATTGCAGACTGGCGAGGGTGGTGAGCAGTCCTTCGATCTCCTCAGGGGTGTTGTGCACATGCAGGCTCACCCGTACCGAGCCGTCCTCCGGGTCGCGGCCCGCCTGGCAGTGGCCGTCGGAACGCACCATGAACCCCCGGCTGAAGAGGATGAACCCGAGGTCCTGCGATCCGATCTCGCGGTGCCGGAAGGTGACCAGGCTGCGGCGCCGCTGCACCTCGGTGTCGGCCCGGAGGCTCGTGCGGCAGCCGAGCACCTCGTAGGCGTCCATCCGGGCGAGTCCGTCGGTCAGCAGGGAGGTCAGCGCCACGGTCCAGCGTTCGATCCGGTCCGGCCCGGCGGCGCTCAGCCAGTCGAGCGCCGCCGCCAGCCCCGCGACCCCGACCGTGTTGGGGGTGCCGCTCCAGCCGCCGGGCCGGAGTGCCGGTCCGCGCCGGCCGCGCGCCCAGACCGCGCCGGAGCCGGGCAGGGCCAGCGTCTTGTGGCCGGAGAACACCAGGAAGTCGACGTCGAGTTCGGCCACCGAGACCGGCAGGTGCCCGACGCTCTGGGCGGCGTCCAGACAGATCGGCACGTGCGGCCCGACGACCTGCCGGACCCGGTGCACGTTCATGTCGACGCCGTGGACGTGGTGGACGTGCGTGGCGGCCACGAAGCGGGTGCGGGGGCCGACCAGCGCGGCGAGCGCGCGCGGATCGTAGTCGCCGGAGGAGGCCTGGTAGGGCAGTTGCCGGACATGGACGCGTACGCCCTGCCGGGCCAGCAGCTCGGCGGCCTCCAGCCACGGCGACAGGTTCGCCTGGTGGTCGGCGTGCGGGACGACGATCTCGTCCCCGTCGGCGAGGAAGGCGGGCAGCCAGTCCAGCGCGATCATCCGCAGCCCGGCCGTGGTCCCGCTGGTGAAGTGGACCGCCGAACTCTCCGGGTCGGGGTCCCCCAGGAACCGTTTGACCTGCTCCCTGGTGTTCTCCACCAGCGCCGTGGTGGTGTTGGCCCACGGGTAGGAACCTCGGCCCGCGTTGGCGTTGGTCGTGGTCAGATACGTCTGTACGGCTTCCAGGACGGGCCCCGGTTTCTGGCTGGTGGCCGCGCTGTCCAGGTAGGCCAGGTCCGGGTGCGCGGCGATGATCGGGAACTGGGCGCGCAACGGCCCCTGCCACGCCGCCAGTTCCGCCAGCTCCTCGGCGGGGTCGCTCATCTCAGTCACGCACCAGGGGGGCGCCCGCGTCCCGCCAGGCGATGACGCCGCCGGACA
Organism: Streptomyces caniscabiei; assembly: GCF_014930365.1. Lineage (GTDB taxonomy): Bacteria > Actinomycetota > Actinomycetes > Streptomycetales > Streptomycetaceae > Streptomyces > Streptomyces caniscabiei. The sequence goes on from NZ_JABXWI010000003.1 coordinate 57,549, forward strand.
GGCTGCGCACATCGGGGTGGCCCATCCGGGTGAGCAGGGCCGCGTACCGGGCCGACTTCTCGCCGACCGGGCAGGCGAGCAGCACGGGCTGGCGCCTGCCGAACGGCAGCCCGCCCCGGACCAGTTCCTCGAAGAGTTCGTCGACGATGTTCACCGAGCCGTCGATGTGCAGCGCGGCGTACGCGAAGGGACCGCGCAGGTCGATCACGAGGGGGCGCTGCTCGGCGATCCACTTCTGGGCCTCCTCGACGTCGATGACCTTCGCCGAGCGGATCTCGCTGTCGGTCGGTGCCGCGAGCGCGTTGCGCGCCGGGGGGCGGCCCAGCAGGTCCGGGCGGCGCTGCCGGACGTAGCCGAGATAGCTCTCCACCCGGTCGCAGACGATGAAGACGGCCGTCTTCCGCTCCGTCGACCCGGCGTCCGCAGCCGTCAACTCGGCGTCCACGGCGGCGAGATGGCGGACGGCGCCGAGGTAGGCCGCCCCGCCGGTCGGACCGGCGAGCAGTCCGCAGCGGCGGAGCAGGGTGAGCATGCCGTCGATGGCCTCGTCGGCGCTCACCGACTCCAGCGTGTCGTAGGTGGCCGGGTCGAAGATGCCGACCTCCTGCACCTCGTCGACGGTACGGATGCCGGGGATGAAGTCCCCCTTGCGGCCGACCAGTCCGACGACGCGCACCGCCGGGTCGTGCGCGCGCAACGCCCGGGCGACGCCGGTGGACGATCCGGCGGTGCCCACGCAGGCGATGAACCAGTCGGGGGCGCGGCCGTCCAGGTCGGCGATGATCTCCGGGCCCGTTCCGGTGGCGTGAGCCTCGGTGTTGAGGGCGTTGAAGTACTGGTCCGTGTGCAGGTGGGCGCCGCCCGGGCGGTTCAGCCGCTGGTGGAAGAGGGTGAGAGGGTCTTCGGTGTCGGTCGGGTCGAGACATTCGGTCTGGCCGGGGAGTTCCTCGATCTCGGCGCCGAGCAGCAGGAGCAGGTCTTTGATCTCGGGTACGCGCATCCGGTTGGTGACGCTCTTGAACGGCAGTCCGTGCAGGCCGGCGATGAGAGCCAGGGCCTTGGCGGTGTTGCCGCTGGACAGCTCGACGATCGTCTCGCCGCGCTCCTTGGCGCCGGCGATGTCCTGCCGGGTCATGCTCCAGGCGGCCCGGTCCTTCAGCGAGCCGAAGGGGTTGAGCATCTCCAGCTTGGCGTAGAGGTCGATGTTGCGCAGGCCGTGGACGGCCGGGTCGATACGGACCAGCGGTGTGTCACCGATGGCGTCGGTGATGGTGTCGTACCTCATCCCTGCGGACCCCCCGTGCGGTCGAGCGGCCAGTACTCCTCGTCCAGGCACCACCGCCACCGGCCGCCCTGCCGGTGGACGGCCACCTTGCGGGCGACGGGCTGCTGTTGGGCGTGCGTGGCGCCGAAGTCCATGCAGTAGCCGGCCGTGTTGACGAAGGCGAGGAGGTCGCCGGGGCGCGGGAGCCGGGGCAGGAAGACGGTGCGGCGGGTGATCAGGTCCGCCTCCAGGCAGAGGTTGCCCATGAGGTGGACGGCGACCGCGCCCGCCGTGTCGTCGCCGGAGCCCGACGGGGTGCCGCCGGAGCCCGTCGGGGCGTCACCGGAATCCGTCGGGTCTCGGGACAGGACCAGGGGGTCCAGGAGCACTCCGTGGTCCTCCAGGCCGACGTCGCCCGCGTTCATCGCGAGGCGCACCAGGTACGGCCCCGTGTCCATGGGCCGGACCTCCAGGACCCGGCCGAGGGTGAGGCCGCACTGGTCGACCAGGGCGCGGCCGGGCTCGACACAGAGGTCGTACAGGCTCTCCAGCAGCAGGACACCCAGGGGGCGCCCCAGGCTCGGCGAGGGGTACGAGAGCAGTGCGTCGAGGTACGCGGCCCCGGCGACGGGGCGATGGGCGGGGTAGAGGCTCAGCGCGCCCCTGAGGGTGCCGTTCTCGGCCCGTAGGCCGTAGCCGTGGCCGCCCCAGGTCAGGGGTGGGCGGCTGCCCATGACGGCGGCGGTGAGTTCGGTGGTGTAGCGCTCCCACTGGGCCGCGTGCGCCAGGTAGTCGATACCGAAGCCGCCGCCGACGTCGATGGCGCGCGGCTGGAAGCCACGGATCCGCAACTCCTCCATGGCCCGGAGGCATCCGTCGAGCGCGGCCGCCTTCTCGTCGAGGCTGGTGGTGTCGAGGTGGTAGCCGACGCCGATCGGGTCCAGGACCTGCCGGTGGCGTTCGAGGATGTCGAGCAGGAGGTGCAGGGATTTCACCGAGGTGCCGAAGCGGCTCCGGCGCGAGAGCCGTCTGGCTCCGGCCGCCTCGAATCCGGAGAGGCGCAACAGCACGCGCAGGGGCGGCAGTTCGTGGGTGCGGACGAGGTCGGCGGCCTGCCGGAGTTCCTCGGGGCCGTCGACGTTGAGGACGGCCCCGGTGCGCGCGGTGAGCCAGAGGAAGTCCGGGTCCTTGGGGCCCGTCGCCATGATCCGGTCGCCGGCGAAGCCGGATCCGAGCGCGTGCTGGAGTTCACGGAGCGAGGCGGCGTCCAGGGAGGCGTCCGTCGTGGTGAGCCGGCGTACGAGGGAGCTGGAACGGTTGGCCTTGTGGGCGAAGTAGATCTGCCCGCCGAGGCGGTGGCGGTCGAAGACCGAACGGAACTGACGCAGATTGTCGGTGATCCGGTCCGGCAGGACGATGTTGAGGGGTGAGCCGAGCGCGTCCACGAGGGTGTGGAGGAGTGGAGCCGACTCCAGGAGCGCCGCTGTGGGCGGTGCCAGCCGCGGCTCCAGGTACAACGGGTCGTCGCTCATACCAGCGCTTCCTCCCGCCGAGGAGTACGTACCGGTGTCGGCAAACAGCCATGACGACCCTAACCAGCACCGGCCCCTCTCAATCCGGCACGGCCGAAGGGGAGCCGTTTCCGACTGCTTCCGGCTGCCGGACGGCTGGAACGGGACGGTCGGGGCGGGGCCGGACGAGGCGGAGGGGAGGGTGGGGGCGGGGAGGGTCGGGAGGGGCCGGGGTGCTTCGCGGCGGGGCGGGAGGCGCGGGGGCAGGGGCAGGGTCGGCGGGGCGGGCGAGGTCGGCGGGCCGGGATGCGTCGTGGTGGGGCGGAGGTGCAGGGGCAGGGCGGACGCCGTGGGGGCCGGGATGGACCGGTGACAGGGAGATGCCCGGCAGGTCCGGTCGGCCGGGAGATCGGGGGGCCGGGCTGGATCGGGTGGCCGGGCTGAATCGGGGTGGGCCGGGCTGGATCGGGGTGGGGCGGGGACGGGTGGGTGCGGTTCAGAGGGTGAGGTTCGTCAGGTCAGAGGGTGAGGCTCATCAGGATCGAGTCCCGGTCGTCGCCCGGCGCGATCCGCAGCGCGCCGGGCCATCGGCCGACCTCCACCCACCCGACCTTGCGGTAGAAGTCCTCCAGGCCGACACCGCCCCGGGCGGAGAGCGACAGCCGCTCCAGGCCCATCTCGTCCCGCGCGATGTCACGGACGCGGTGCATCAGCGCGACGCCGACGCCCCGGCCGCGATGGCGTGGACGGGTCTGGACGTGGTTGACCGTGCCGCAGTGCGCGCCCAGGGGGTGCGGTTCGCGGCGCAGGATCAGCCAGCCCGCGAGCGAGCCGCCGACGGTGGCGACGAGCAGTCTGCCGTGGCCCGGGTGCAGCCGGCGGACGAGCCCGTCGACCACGGGGGCCACGTCCCGGGCGCTGACCGGCAGCGGCGGGAACTCGGTGGCGAGCACCGCGCCGCCCGCGTTGGCCACCTCTCCCCAGCAGTCGACGATCTCCTGTCTGAGTTCACCGGTGACCTCGTCGGGGCACGTCAACTGCAGCAATTCCGGAGCTCCGTGGGCCGTCATGCCTTCAGCCTTCCAGAGGAGCGGGCGCCGGCACACGTCCACGAGGCCCTGGCCCGGCGTGTCCGCCTCCCCCCGACGGGTCGGCCGCGGCGCCGCGTCCTCGGCTCCGCCGGGTGGGGCGGCGCCCGGCGCTTCAGAGGGGCGTCGCGCCGGTCGGGGCTCCCGCGCCCACCAGGGACGCCGTGGGCGCCTGGGTGAGTTCCGCGCGGCCGAACAACAGGGCGTAGCCGGGCGGGAGTTGGGCGAGGATGCGGTCGAGGAGGTCGTCGCCCGCGAGCTGCGCGACGATCCGCAGGACGGTCCCGGTGTCCCAGCGGGTCGTGGCCGCCGTACCGCCCGTGCGCGACGCCAGGTCCTTGACGAAGCCCCAGCCGGTGACGGGTTCGGGGTCGGGGATCTCCGCCGTGAAGCAGCGAGCGGCCTCGTGGGGCAGTCTGGCCGCGAGTTCCACGCGCTCGTCGCCGGTGAGGCGGCGACCGAAGGCGGTCAGTACGGCGCGTACGGCCTCCTCGGCCCGTGCGCGGGTGGGGTAGGCGCCTTCGTAGCGCACTCTTTCCAGCAGCTGCTCGAACGTCATGCCCGCGGTGTGCCGGCACGGCTCTTGCAGGGAGAACATCGTGAAGCGATTGCCTTTCTCGTCCGAGGGGGGCGCGTCCGTGGGGGCGCGATGGGGGGCGAGGGGGGCGGCGGCCGGGGACTGAGCCCAGGCCGCCGGTGGGACGGGCCGAGGACGGCGTGGGGGACGGGGGGCGGGCGGAGGACGGGCGGAGGACCCGCGGAGGCGCCCGCCCTCTGTACCGCGCGGCCGACCGGAGGTCAGCCGCGGATCTCCCGGTGCGCGGTGCCGCCGCCGATGGCGACCTTGCGGGGCTTGGCGCGCTCGGCGATCGGGATCCGCAGAGTCAGCACACCCGCGTCGTAGTCCGCCCTGATGTGCTCGGTGTCCAGGGTGTCGGCCAGCACGACCTGGCGGGAGAAGACACCCAGGGGACGCTCGGAGAGCTCCATCTGCACGTCGTCGGACTTGGGGACGGGGCGCCGCTCGGCCTTGACGGTCAGCATGTTGCGCTCGACGTCGACATCGATCGCGTCCGGGGACACACCGGGCAGGTCGAGGGCGATGACGTACTCCTCGCCCTCGCGGTAGGCGTCCATCGGCATCGCTGACGGGCGTGACCATGTGCCGGTCGGGTTCAGGAGCTGCTGGGTGAGGCGGTCCAGCTCACGGAACGGATCGGTGCGCATCAACATCGTCAAACACCTCCAGTGTTCGGGTCAGGCACGTTCCTGCCAATGCGTTTCACCTGCCTTCGTTGTAACATGTCATCCAAGTGATGACAAGTGGAAAGTCATCGAGTCGATGACATCGCGAGTGTGTGACGCTGGAGGGCCCATGACCACCGCCGACCGACAGCCGCCCCCCGATCCCGGCGGTCCCACCCCCACGTCCTTTCTCGCGGCGGCGGCGGCGCTGGACACGATCCACGCGGCGCTGCACGCGGCCCGGACTCCTCGGGACGGGGAGCCGGACGGGGAGCCGCCCGCGCCCGAAGCGGCCAGCTCGCAGCAGACGCTGGCCGCGCTGCTGATGCTCCGTGAGGCGCGTGACCAGCTCGCCGAGTGGGAGGCGGGGTTGATCGAGGCGGCCCGGGAGGCGGGCGCCAGCTGGGCCGATCTCGCGCACCCCTTGGGCGTCTCCAGCCGTCAGGCCGCCGAGCGCCGCTACCTGCGGGTGCGCCCTGGGCGTCCCGGATCCACCGGCGAACAGCGTGTCCAGGCCACGCGCGACCGCCGCGCCGCCGACCGCAGCGTCAGTGCGTGGGCCCGCGCCAACGCGGCGGACCTGCGCGGGCTCGCGGGTCGGATCACCGCGCTCACGGACCTCCCGGCCGCCGCGCGCACCCCCGTCGTCGAACTCACCACGGCCCTCGCGGACGACGACGCGGCCGCCCTGATCGCCCCCTTGGCGGACACGCACGCGTACCTGACACCGAGCCACCCCGAGATCGCGGCCCGAGTCGACGACATCACCCGCCACACCGACGGACTCCGCCGCAAGAGCACCGACAAACGCCAGAACCGCCCGTGACCACCCCGACTCCGGCTGCGGGTGGTGTGGGGGCGGCCGGGGAGGAGGGGTGGGGCGAGGTTGAGAGCCGGGCGCTGGGTGGGGGCCGGAGGCCGGCGAAAGCCGGGCCCGCAGCGGGAATTGGGCGGGGGCCGGCACCCGGGCCGGGAACCGGGCGCCCAGCCAGGCTCGACCGCCGAGCCCAGGGCCGGAGGCCGGGTGTCGAGCCCAGGGCCGGGCGTCAGGTCGGGAACCCGGCGGTGCGCCCAGGCTCGGCCGCCGAGCAGCCCGCCTTCTGTGCGCCTCGGCCTCAGGGGCGTTCGGCTCGGATGACCACCAGTTCCTCCTGGGTGTCGTCCTCGGTGATCAGGCCTTGGTGGACGAGCCAGGGGCGGCGGGAGCGGAGTACCGGGCCGTAGGGCACCTCCGCGCGGTCGACGACCGAGGCGCGCAGGCCGGCCTTCTCCAGGCGCCGCAGTGTCGTGTCGGTGCCGCACAGGTCCGAGTGGACGACCAGCAGCGTCCCGCCCGGGCGGAGCATCCGGGGCGCCGTCGCGCAGAGGCGGTCCACGAACACCCGGCCGTCCCGGCCGGCCTCCCATGCCCGGGCCCGCCCGTTGCGCGGGATCCGGTCGGCGGGCGAGGGCACGTACGGCGGATTGCTGATCACCAGGTCGTACGTGCTCCCCGCGACCGCCGTGGTCAGGTCACCGTGCCGGACACGCACCCGCCGACGGGCGAGCAGCGCGTTGACGCGTGCCGTGATCACGGAGAGCCATGAGATGTCTACGGCGGTCACCCGGGCGCCCAGGCGCGCGGCGTGTACGGCGACGGCGCCGCTGCCGGTCCCCAGGTCGAGCACGTCGGTGGAGGGACCGATGTCCTCGCGGCAGAGGGCACGCATGAGCAACTCGGTGTCCCACTGCGGGGCGTACACGCCCGGTGGGGTGAGCAACAGCGTCGACGTCGACACCAGCGTGAGCGCCGCCATCGCTCACCTCCGTTTCCTTGGGCACGACGGCGACACCGCCGCGACGAGCCTCCGACGCCGAGCCGAGCACCCGGCACATCCGCCGATTCACGCCACATACGCCATGCACGCCATACGCGCTGCGCGCGCCACACACGCATCACACGCCTCACGCGCCGCACACGAGTGCCCAGGGTTCTACGGGCCACACGGGTGACTACAGGTGGCTACCGGCGGCCACCGGTAGCTACGGGTGGCTACGGGTGACTACGGGTGGTCGGGCCGCTGAGCCGGAGGCACTCACTTCAGGGGTGGTCGAGTCGGACGAGTGCCCCTGGGGAGCCGTGCGAAGCAGAGGCGTGGTGTTTTGCCGCTTATGGGTACTCGCGGAGCCGAGTGGCGGTGAAGGCGCCGTCCCCAGTTCACGGAGGGATGGGTTCCCATGACTCAGCATGTCAGCGAGCTGATGACAAGCGCCCCGGTGACCGTCGAGCCGCAGACGTCGGTGGCGACCGTGGCCCGGATGATGCGGGACGAGGACATCGGCGCCGTCCTGGTCACCGAGGGCGACCGGCTGCGAGGGCTGGTCAGCGACCGCGACCTGGTGGTCCGCACGCTGGCCGAGGGCGGCGACCCGGGCCGGACGACCGTGGCGGAGGCGTGCAGCGACGACCTCGTCACGGTGGGCCCCGACGACGACGTCCGCCACGCGGTGGAACTGATGCGTGAGCACTCGGTCCGCCGTATGCCGGTCGTCGACGCGGAGCAGCACGCGGTGGGCATCGTCTCCCTCGGGGACCTGGCCATCGAGCGCGACCCCGAGTCGGCCCTCGGCGACATCAGCTCCACGAAGCCCAACAAGTAGCGCGTCCGCCGAAGGGAGCGTGCGACATGACGACCCCTGAACCCGGCCCCCGACGGGCGCCGGGAGTCGACGCACACGGCGGGGTGCCGCCCGGTGAGACCCCGCCCGGCGAAGGGGGGACCTACGGAATCTCCCATCCGGAGCCGCCCGCACCGCGCAGGGGATGGGGGTCGATGTCCCTCGTCCTGATCCTGGTGGTGGTGGCGCTGATGGTGATCGGGCTGGTCGGTATGGCCGTGGTCCTCTGATCGCACGGCGGTGAGCAAGGCCGGTGACGCGCCGTCACCGGCCGCCGCCGGGCGGGTCGGCCAGTGCGATGCGGGCCGTGATGCGCTTGCCGACCGGTTCCTGTTCCACGAAGAGGTCCTCGGTGACGGCCTTGACGATCTCCAGCCCGTGCTGTCCGACCCGGTCGGGATCGGCGCCCCGGGCCGCGGGCACCGTCGGATCGCTGTCCCACACGACGATCTCCACGCTGTCGGCGGTGACGCGCAGCTCCAGGAGCACGGGACCGGGGGCGTACTTGCGGGCGTTGGTGACCAGTTCACTGACCACCAACTGGGTGAGGTCCCGCGCCCGCGCGGAGACGGCCAGCCGGTGATCGGCGTGGGCACGGTCGAGGAACGCGAGGGCGTGATGGCGGGCGTCGGCGATGCAGCCGTCCTCGCCACCCAGGGCGTATCCGGCGCGCATCAGACACTTGTCCGGCCCGCCACAGCCGTCACCGTCGGCATTCGATCCCACGTGTCCCGCCCTCATTCCCCCCTCACATACGCGCCCGTACCCGCGATGGTCCCATCCATGCCACCCGGTCGACCGCGGGAGGGCGGCCCTATCCGGACCGGACGGGCGGTGAAATGGCCCGATTGCGACGCTCGCACCGAGTTCGGACGCGGCTGCCCGGGGCATTCGGACGGCGGAGACGTGCTTGCGCTCATGGAGCCTCAGGGGAGGAGAGGTCATGCATCTGGCACGGGGAGGGAGCGCGGACGGCACCGGGTTGCTGTGGGCCATGGGCGCTCTGGCGCTGTACGTGTTGATCGGTTACGGGTTGCGGTACCGGGCCCGCGTCCGGCGCGGCTCGGGGCGGCCCGCGCGTGAGGCCCTGCGCGATCTGGGGGAGGGGGAGGAACCGCAGCCGCGGCAGCGCTTCGTCAGCCGCATGATCATGCTGTGCGGCGGGGCGGCCACCGGGTTGGTGGGCTACGCGACCGCCGGCGTCGTCCGTGTCGTGGCCGTGGGCCTCACCGCCGTGGTGGGCGTCGCGGCATGGGCGTACTACGACCACCGCACCGAGACGCGTGCCGCCGCCGCGGACCGGTGACCCACCCGCCCCGCCCGGCGTCACGGCCCCGGCTCGGGGCGCCGGCTCCGGCCGGGAACCGAGGTCCCACCCCGAGGTCACGGCCCCGGTCCCGGGTCCGGTCGGACGGCCTCCGTGATTCCCGCCCGGGCGGCTTCGAGCTGGGCGGCGAACGCGATCCCCAGGAACAGCGCGACACCCGTCAGGTTGGCCCACAGCAGCAGGGCGACGAACGCCGTCAGCGGCCCGTACACGGCGCCGAACGAGCCGCTCCTCGCGACGTAGAGCGCCAGGAGCCACGTGGCCGTGACCCACAGGACCAGGTGGACCGCCGAGCCGAACGCCAGCCAGGTGTAGCCGGGCTGGTCCCTGCGCGGGGCCCAGCGGAAGATCACCGCCGACGCGACCCAGGCGAGCAGGACACCCAGCGGCACTTCGAGGGGGCCCCACAGGTCGAGCCAGTCCCGGGACCAGTCGAGGGTCTCCACCACCGCGGTCCCCACGGCGTCCCCGGCGACGAGCACGAGGAACCCCAGGACCATCGGCATGCCCGCCGCGAGGGCGAGCAGCAGGGCCCGCCCGTACTTGGCGAGGAAGGGCCGGTCGCGTTCGACGCCGTAGATGCGGTTGGCGCCCCGCTCCACCTGCCCCATCGCCGAAGCGAGGTTCAGCAGGGCGAAGGCCAGTCCCAGCCACATGGCGACGGCGTTCCACACGCCGGAGCCGGCGCTGCGCGCGGTGGCGTCCAGCGCGTCCTCGACCAGGCTCGCGCTGGCGCCCGGCACGATCCGGCCCACGGTGCGTTCGATGATCCGCCCCACGCTCTCCGTGTGCACGGTGGTGGCCACGCCGACCAGGGCGATGGTGAACGGCACCAGGCCGAGGACCACCTGGAAGGCGAGTGAACGGGAGTGGGAGAAACCGTCCGCGTAGCGGAACCGGGCGAACGCGTCGAGCAGCAGCCGGCGGCCCCCGTAGTGCCTGAGCGCGGTCAGCGCCTCGTCGCCGGACAGTTCCTCCCCGATCATGTCCCGTGTCTGCGGGACATGGACGACGGTCCCCATCGCGGGCGTCTCAGCCGCTCGCCGCGGCGGTCACCGTGTCGGGGTCCATGCCCGTCAGTTCGACGATGCGGTGCGGTGGCACGCCCGCCGCCAGGGCGCGGCCGATCAGTCCGTCCCGGCCCTCCGCGCTGTCGCGGTAGGCGAGCAGTTCCTCCTCGATCCGGGCGAGCGGCTCCGGTGCCAGCCGGTGGCGGACCCGGCTCAGTTCCTCGTCGTTCAGCGGGACGGGCAGCCGTTCCGCCCCCTCGGGAATGGACCCCGTCTCCTCCGGCGGCAGCAGGCGCAGTCGCGCGGAGGTCGGCGTGGTCCCCTGGGCGTCCAGCCACGCGCGAACGGCGGGAGTCTCCATGCAGGCGAGATCCTCGACGGCGGCGGGGGCCACGCCGAGCGGCACGGACTCGTCGTCGAGCAGGAACAGATAGGCGTCGTCGGTCATCCTCGATCCTTTCCCCACGGCTGCTGACCGACATCCGCATACCCCCTCGCGGCCGATTAACCGTCCGGCGGGCCCGGGCTCACCCGAACCGGGCCCGCGTCGGCTCCCGGGGTCAGGCGGTGGTGCCGCGACGGCTCCGGAACCACCACACTCCGCCGCCGACCGCGACGAGGACGGCCGCGCCGATGCCCAGCGGGACGGCCGGGGAGAGACCGTCGTCGCCGTCCGTGCTCTCCGCGGCCGGCTCGGCCGACGGCGTCCGGTCGTCGGACTGGGTCGTGTCCTTCGCGGCCTCGGTCTCGGGAGCGGCGGTCGTGGGCTCCGCGGAGGGCGTGGGGCTGACGGCCTTCGCGCCAGGAGCTGCGGCCTTCAGGTCCAGGCGGGGCGCCGGGTGACCGTGGTGGCCGTCGTCCTCGGACTCCTCCAGTTCGATCCAGCGGTCCACCTTGCCGTCGCTGTAGGACTGGAGCGTCTTGAAGACCAGCGACTTCGCGTCGGGCAACTGCCGTACGGAGACGACGTACTCGACGTCCTCCCCCACCGCGAGCTTGTCGCCCGAGACGGTGTAGCCCCGGCCGGTGGGGGCGAACTTCCAGCCGTCCGGGCCCTTGTCGTAGGTGATGTCGGCGGGGACGAGACCCTCGGGGAGGATCACCTCCAGCTTGGTGATGCCGGCCGTGGCGGACTCCGACGCGGCGGAGAAGGTCAGTTCGACGTTCTGGTCGAGGGCGCGGGCGCCGTCCGCCTCGACCTCCGCGTGGGCCGCGGCGGGCCCCGCGACGGCGACGACGGACGCGAGGGCGACCGCGGTGAGGGCGCCGGTTCGACGCATGGTGCGCAGCAGGGTGGAGCGATGCACGGGGAACTCCCTTGAGGGGGTGGGCTGAAGGCTGTGACGGGACACGGGGCAGCCCCGGCGCACCCGGATCGGCAAAGGGCCGACCGTCGGGTACGGGGGTGCGGTGCTTGCCCGGGGCGGGGAGCCGACAGCGGGGCGTCGTCTCCGCGTGATGTCCCCGGGAAACCGGCTGTCGTCAGGAGGCGACAGCGGTCCCGGCCGGTGGCCCGCGGGAGGTGATCGCGTGGGTGAGGAGACAGCGGTGCGCCACGCGGTCCGTACGGGCGCGGCGGGCGCGGATCCGCGGACGGTACGGCGGCATGGACGGGCTGCGGAGCAGGCGCAGCGGCGCGGTCAGCCAGCCGGCGAACGCCCGCAGGATGCGGAAGGCGGCGCGCTCACCGTGGGCGAGCCAGAGGCCGCAGAGCACCGCGGCCAGCAGATGGGCGGCGAGCATGCCCGTCGAGGGCAGGCCGCCCAGGGCGTGGTCCAGCGCGTGCGCGGGCCCCGCGCCCATGTGGTCCATCGCCGCCGAGGAGGTCGCGGCCCCCGTCGCGTGCTCCATCGGTGCCGCGCCGGGCACGGCGCCCGTCACGGTGCCGGCCGTCCGCGCGGCCCGGCCCGTGGCGCTCCCGGAGTGCCGGACGGCCGTATGGGCGAGCGAGAACATCGTGTGGAGGACGGCCTGGGCCGCGACCGTGGCGGAGCCGACAAGGAGCGGCCCGCGTTCCCGGGCGCCGGACCACCAGGCCGCGCCGCCGGTCACCACCGCGCCCGCGGCCATGGCCCACCAGGGCACCGCCGTCCCGGACATCATGACGTGCCCGAGGGAGGTGAGCAGCACGCAGACAGCCGCGAACACGGCGGCCCTGAGCGTGCGGGAACACCCCCCAGCGGTCATCGAGCCCATCCTCGCAGTCCTGGTCCCATGCGTCACGAGAAGGTACGTGAACGCCCCTGGCCTCCCACTCAATCCAGCCGTTGTGACACACACCACACCGGCTCCGGAAGGAGGCGCGCACCCAGCGGCTGGTCCACGGTCGAGGCGGGCGGCGCGAAGCGGTGCCGCGCGCGGCGGCCTGATGCGGCATCAAGCCAAAGTGGCCCGCGCGGCGCCGGTCGACTTCCGGGATCGGTGCGTCGCTCCTATCTTCGTACGCCGATGGTGGTTACCGACGGTAAGGGGTGGGCGATGGGCACGCGGGGCGGCACCACACGCAGAGGGTTCCTGGGTACGGCGACGGCTGCCGGCGGCGCCGTCGCGCTGGGCACCGCCGGGCGGGCCACCGCCGACGACGGCGCCGCCGCGCGCACCGTGGCCGTCCTCGGCGGCGGCGTCGCCGGGCTCACGGCGGCACACGAACTCGCCGAGCGCGGCTTCCGGGTGACGGTGTACGAACGCAAGGCGCTCGGCGGCAAGGCCCGCAGCATGGACGTACCGGGCAGCGCCACCGGCGGGCGTGCCCCGTTGCCCGGGGAACACGGCTTCCGCTTCATCCCGGGGATCTATCACAACCTGCCCGACACCATGCGCCGCATCCCCTTCCCGGGCAACGCCCATGGCGTGCACGACAACCTCGTGGCCCCCAAGGAGATGCTGTTCGCCCGGTCCGGCGGCCGGGAGGACATCAGGATCCCCCTGCCCTGGCCGGACAGCGGCCCCGCCGAACTCACCCCCGACGAGATCCGCCGCGCCGTCACCGCGGTGCTGGACACCGCCTTCAACCTCCCGCTCCACGAGGCCCTCTACTTCGCCGACCGCTTCCTGGTCTTCCTCACCAGCTGCGACGAGCGGCGCGACGAGACCTGGGAACGGACGCCGTGGTGGGAGTTCGTGCGGGCCGGGCGGATGTCGTTCGACTACCAGCGGATCCTCGCCGTCGGCATCACCCGCAACATCGTGGCCACCAAGGCGGAGGAGGCCAGCACCCGTACGGTCGCCACCCTGCTGGAGGCCTTCGCCTTCAACCTGCTGGGGCGGGGCGCGGACGGCCCGCTGGACCGGATCCTGAACGCGCCCACGAACGAGGCCTGGATCGACCCGTGGGTGACCCATCTGCGGTCGCTGGGCGTCGAGTTCAGGATCGGCTGGACCGTACGGGACCTGACGCTCGCGGGGGGCCGGATCGGCGGGGCCGTCGTGGAGGACCCGGGCGGCGCCCGGCGGACCGTCACCGCCGACCACTACATCTCGGCCATGCCGGTCGAGCACGCCCGGCGCACCTGGAACGCCGCCGTGCGCGCCGCCGATCCCCAACTGGCCGCGTGCGACCGGCTGGAGACCGACTGGATGACCGGCATCCAGTTCTATCTGACCGAACGCACACCGATCCTGCACGGCCATCTCGACCTCATCGACTCCCCCTGGTCGCTGACCGCGATCGCGCAGGCCCAGCACTGGCCGGGCCACGACTTCCCCGCCGACTTCGGCGACGGCACGGTCGCGGACTGCCTCTCCGTGGACGTCTCCGAGTGGGACCGCCCGGGCATCCTGTACGGGAAGACCGCCAAGCAGTGCACCCGCGCGGAGGTCGCCCGCGAGGTGTGGGCGCAGCTGAAGGCGGCGCTCAACGACAGCGGCCGTACGGTCCTGAAGGACTCCGTGCTGCACTCCTGGTTCCTCGACCCGGCGGTGGACGGCCTCGGCACCCCGAACCCGGTCAACGACGAGCAGTTGCTGATCCATCCGACGGGCACCTTCCACCACCGTCCCCGCTCGGCCACCCGGATCCCCAACCTCTTCCTGTCGGGCGACTACGTGGCCGTGCCCATCGACCTGGCGACCATGGAGGGCGCCAACACCTCGGCCCGGCAGGCCGTCAACGCGCTGCTCGACCGGATCGGTTCGTCCGCCGAACGGTGCGCCGTCACCCCGCTGTACCGGGCGCCCGAGTTCGAGGCGCTCAAGCGCCACGACCGCACCCGGTACCTCCTGCGGCTGCCGAACCTGTTCGACCTGGGCTGACAGCGCCGTCCGGCGTAAGAAGCGACACTTCACCGTCCGCGCCGGGGTCCCGCCGTTCACGTGCCACGCTTGCCGGGACGGAAGGACGGTCTGTGACAACCGAGCGCAAGAGCCGAGGGCTCCTCTCCAGGGTGCGGGCGGTTCCCGGGGTCCGTGCGGTGTCGTCCTACCGGCGCGAGTGGCTGGTCAAGGACCTGGTCGCGGGGGTGGTCCTGACCACGCTGCTGGTGCCGCAGGGCATGGCGTACGCCGAGCTGGCGGGCCTGCCGCCCATCACCGGTCTCTACACGACGGTGCTCTGCCTGCTCGGGTACGCGGTGTGCGGACCGTCCCGGATCCTGGTGCTGGGCCCGGACTCCTCGCTCGGGCCGATGATCGCGGCCACCGTGCTGCCGCTGGTGGCGGCGGACGGGGACCCCGACCGGGCCGTCGCGCTGGCGTCGATGCTCGCGCTCATGGTGGCGGGCATCATGCTGCTGGCGTCGGTGGCGAAGCTCGGCTTCATCGCCGACCTGATCTCGAAACCGACGATGATCGGCTACATGAACGGCCTGGCGCTGACCATCCTGATCGGTCAGCTGCCCAAGCTGCTCGGCTTCAAGGTCGAGGCGGACGATCTGATCGGCGAGTGCGTCGGCTTCGTCCGGGAACTCGCCGACGGGGCGGCGGTGCCGGCGGCCGCCGCGGTCGGTGCCGGCGGGATCGTGGTGATCCTGGTCCTGCAGCGCTTCCTGCCGAAGGTCCCCGCGGTGCTCGTGATGGTGGTCCTGGCGATCGCCGCCGCCACGGCCTTCGACCTCGGCGCGCACGGCGTCAGCCTGGTCGGCGAACTGCCCGAGGGTTTCCCGCCGTTCACGGTCCCCGACATCCGGCTCTCCGACCTCGCCCCGCTGTTCGGCGGGGCGCTGGGCATCGCCCTGGTGTCCCTGGCCGACACGATCTCCAACGCGTCGGCCTTCGCGGCCCGTACGGGGCAGGAGGTCCGCGGCAACCAGGAGATGACCGGGGTCGGGGTGGCGAACCTGGCCGCCGGTCTCTTCCAGGGCTTCCCGGTCAGCACGAGCGGGTCCCGGACGGCCGTGGCGGAACGCGCGGGGGCGCGGAGCCAGCTCACCGGCGTCGTCGGAGCGGCCCTGATCGTCCTCATGCTGGTGCTGGTTCCGGGGCTGTTCCGTGATCTGCCCCAGCCGGCCCTGGCCGCCGTGGTCATCACCGCGTCGCTCTCCCTGGCCGACGTCCCGGGGGCGGTACGGCTGTGGCGGCAGCGGCGGGCGGAGTTCCTGCTCTGCCTCGCGGCCTTCCTGGGTGTGGCCCTGCTCGGCGTACTGCCCGGGATCGCCGTCGCCGTGGCGCTGTCCGTCCTCAATGTCTTCCGGCGCGCGTGGTGGCCGTACAACACCGTGCTGGGGCGGGTGCGGGACCTGGAGGGCTACCACGACATCCGCTCCTACCCGCAGGCCCGGCAGCTGCCGGGCCTGGTGATCTACCGGTTCGACGCCCCGCTCTTCTTCGCCAACGCCAAGGCCTTCCGCGACGAGGTCAGGCGCCTGGCCTCGGCCGAGCCGCGGCCGAGCTGGATCGTGATCGCGGCGGAGCCCATGACCGACGTCGACACCACCGCCGCCGACGTGCTGGAGGAACTGGACGAGGACCTCAACGCCCGTCACGTGCACCTCGTGTTCGCCGAACTCAAGGACCCCGTACGCCGGAAGATCGAACGCTACGGCCTCACCCGCACCATCGATCCCCACCACTTCTTCCCCACACTGGAGTCCGCCGTCGCCGCGTACCGTCTGCGCGCCGCAGCGGATCGGGACCCGCTACCGAGCGAGGAGGAGGGATGAGGCCCGGCGCGGCCCCGTACGCTGTCCGCCGAAACGCCCAGGGGGCGGGTGAGCCGCCCATGTCCCCGGGGCCGTCTCTTCCCGTCCTCTCCTCGACACCCCGAAGGCGGTACTGCCGTGAAGGTGCACCACCTCAACTGCGGGACGATGCTCCCGCTCACCGGCGCGCTGGTCTGCCATGTCCTGCTCGTCGAGGCGCCCGGCGGGCTGGTGCTGGTGGACTCCGGGTTCGGGCTGCGCGACATCGCCGAGCCGGGACGCCGGCTGGGCTCCTCCCGGCACCTGGTCCGGCCCGTGCTCCGGGCCGAGGAGACGGCCGCGCGTCAGGTCGAGGCCCTGGGGTTCCGGCGGGACGACGTACGGCACATCGTCGTCACCCACTTCGACTTCGACCACATCGGCGGCCTGGCCGACTTCCCCGACGCCCAGGTCCACACGACGGCCGCCGAGGCCCTGGGCGCCGTCGTCTCCCCGTCCCGGCGGGAACGGTCCCGGTACCGCTCCGCGCAGTGGGACCACGGGCCGAAGCTCGTCGAGCACACCCCGGACGGCGAGGCCTGGCGCGGATTCGCCGCCGCCAAGGAACTCGACGCCGTCGCCCCGGGGATCGTCCTGGTCTCCCTGCCGGGGCACACCCGCGGCCACGCCTGCGTCGCGGTCGACACCGGAAACGGCTGGATCCTGCACGCCGGCGACGCCTTCTACCACCGCGGCACGCTCGACGGGCGCTCCCCCGCCCCCCGGGCCCTGCGTGCCGTGGAGAACCTGCTGGCGCACGACCTGAAGCAGGTGCGCGCCAACCACGTCCGCCTCGCCGCACTGCACCGCCGGGCCGAGGCCGATCTGACCGTCGTCAACGCGCACGACCCCGTGCTGCTGGAGCGGATGCGGACCGCGCCGTAGCCACGGCACCGCACCGCACCGGCCGCCCCGGAGTCGACCGCCGAGAGGGCGGGCGTCAGATCCAGCCGTCGAGCGACTTCATGAAGCCGTCGAAGTCGTCCCGGTGGATGGTGTGGCCGGCTCCGGGGACGGAACGGACCGTGAAGCCGCCGGCCCTGAGCCGGTCGGTGTCCTCGGGGCCGACCAGGGAGCTGGGGTCGGCGAGTTGGACGAGGGAGGGGACGACGGGGTGGCCGGGGACGAACCCGGTGAGCGGGCGGCCGCCGAGGAAGTGGGCGGAGCCGGCGTCCCAGGCGGCCAGGGTGGCCATCTCGATGTCGATGTCCTCGGGGTCCCAGCGGGGGTTGAGCGCGGCCGTCCGGGAGCGGGTGGCGCGTTTGAAGGCGGCGAACACCTCGGGGCCGACGTGCCGCTCGGGGTCGGCGGACGACCAGGCCGGGTCCGCGTAGACCGCACGCCGGGGCCGCAGCCGCTCGACGGCGAGGGAGAGGGCGAGCCCGCCCAGGGAGTGCCCGAGTGCCAGGTCGGCCTGCCGGGGCAGGGTGTCGACGAGGTCGTCCGCGAAGAGCTGCGGGCTGTACGCGCCGCGCGGTGAGAGCCCGTGGCCGCGCAGGTCCACGGCGATCACCCGGTAGCCGCGGTCCGCGAGCGCCGGGCCGACCCGGCGCCAGGTGCGGGAGTCGGACATGATGCCGTGGACGAGCAGGGCGGTCCGGTCACCGGCGCCCCACTCACGGGTGTGCAGCAGCACGTGGTGCCCTTCGTCGGGTCGGCGTCGGTCAGGCCGCGGCCGGTGTATCCGGTCGCAGCCCGGGTGAGCAGTGTCCCGCCGACGGGGCGCGCGCCGTCAAGCCGCGTCGGGGACGGTGGCGTCGAGGGCGGTGCGCAGGGTCGTGGCCATCAGGTCGATCGCCTCCTTGCCTGCCTCCACCGGGCCGGTGTGGGTGAAGTAGTGGTCGACGCCCTCGAAGACGCGGTGGGTGACCGGGACCCCGGCCTTCGCCAGGGCCTTGGCGTAGGCGTCGCCCTCGTCGCGCAGTCGGTCGTTCTCGGCGGTGATGACCAGGGCGGGCGCCAGGCCGGAGAGGTCGTCGACGAGGCCGGGGGAGGCCAAGGGGTCGGCGAGGTCGGCCGGATTCGGGACGTAGGCGGCGGTGAAGATGCGCATGAGCCCCGGGCTGAGAAGCGGCTTGGCGATGCGGGACCGCTTGGTGGCCGGGTCGGCGACCTGGTCGAGCAGCGCGGAGTCGATGATCTGCAGACGCGGGGTGACGGTGCCCCGGTCGCGGGCCGTCTGGCAGACCACGGCGGTCAGGTTGGCGCCCGCGCTGTGGCCGCCGACGGCGAGCCGTGAGCCGTCCCAGCCGTGGGCCTCGCCGTTCCGCGCGACCCACTCGACGACGTCGTAGGCCTGGGTGACGGCGGTGGGGAAGACGTGCTGCGGGGCGACGGAGTAGTCGACGTTGACGACGACGCAGCCGGCGGTGGCGGCGATGTAGCGGCAGATGTGGTCGTCCTGCTCGGGGCGGGCCACGATGAAGCCGCCGCCGTGGAAGTTGACGTAGACGGGAGCGGGGGTGGGGGTGGCGGTCGGCGGGCGGTAGACGGTGCAGTCGACCGGGCCGGCCCCGGTCTCCACCCGAAGGGTTTCCGTCCGTTTCGGCACGTCGGTGAAGCGCAGGTCCTGGTGGACGCGGGTCATGACGCCGCTGAGCAGCAGCTGGACCCCTCTGGCCTGGATTCTGGCACCGAACGACATGATCGCACCCACCCATCGCTCCAACATTGAATTAACAGGATTCCTGTTGGTGGGATGATGGACGCTGATCCGGTTTTCCGCAATGGTGAGCACGCCACCGGCGCGGGAACGGTGGCGTGCGGGGGGGGCGTCAGGGGCGCCGGGGTCAGCTCTCGGCGGCGGCGAGGAGGACGAAGTCCGCGCCCGACGGGTCGAGGCAGACGGCCAGCCGGCCGACGTCCGGCATGTCCACGGGGCCCATCTGCACACTGCCGCCGTTCCCGGTGACCGCCGCGACAGCCGTGTCGCAGTCGGCGACGGCGAAGACGGGATGCCAGTACGGCCGTCCGCCGGTCAGGGTGAGGTCCTCCGCGCGGAGCTGCATCAGGCCGCCCTGCATGCGCTCCTCGGGGAGCCCGGCGGGCGTGATGAGGGTGTACACGCCCCCGTCGCCCTGCATCGGCATGTCGCCGAACTGCCAGCCGAGGACGCCGCCGTAGAACTCCTTGGCGGCGGAGGCGTCGGTCGTGTACAGCTCGGTCCAGGACAGCGAGCCCGGCTCGTCCGCGAGTTCGAATCCCGCGTTCGTGCCCGGCTGCCAGACGGCGAACTGACCGCCGAGCGGGTCGCTGTACTGGGCCATCCGCCCCCAGTCACCGAGGTCCCGCGACGGCACCCGCACGGTGCCGCCGGCGCCCTCCACGGCCCGCGTCGTGGCGTCCGCGTCGGTGACGGTGTAGTAGAGCATCCAGGCCGACCGCGCGCCCTCCTCGGTGAGCTCGCCGAGCCCGCCGACGACCTTGCCGTCCTTGCGGAAGACTCCGCCCGAGCCCTCCGTCCCCTCCCCCTCTCCCCCGCCGCCCATGGGCTCGTACTCCCAGCCCAGCACCGCCCGGTAGAAGGCCGCCGCGGCCGGGAGGTCGCGGACGCCGAGGTCCAGCCAGCAGGGGGAGCCGGGCTTCAGGTCAGTGGTGATCACAGGATTCCCCTTCACGTTCTCGGTGCCTGTGCCTTCAGCCTGACACCGGCCGCGGACGCCCGCGCGCCGACCGTCAGGCGTCCAGGTCGTCGGCGAAGTGCCGGAAGCCGTGGCGGTCGCGGTGGATGCCCCACAGGGTGTCGGCGAGGACGGCCGGGTCCTTGCGGGGGTGCCCGGGGACGATCGCGCCGGGCACCACCAGCTGCGCGACATGGACGCCCTCGGCCGCGAGGGTGTCGTGCAGCAGGTGGCCGTACGCGCTCTCCGCCGCGAACGCCACGGACGTCCCGGCCCGGTCGGGGTGCGGGACCACGGCCGTACCGCCGTTGACGAGCAGGATCGTGCCGCGGCCGAGGGCGCGCATCCCGGGCAGCACCTGGCGCACGGCGGCGACCGCGCCGTAGACGGAGAACTCGATCGGGCCGACCAGGTCGGCGGGGCTCGTCTCCAGCACCGGCAGCATGAAGTCCGGATGCGGCAGGGGGCTGTACTGGAGGACCTCGATCGGGCCGAGCGCCGTGCGCGCCGCGTCGAGCGCGGCGGTCAGGGCCTCGGGGTCGCGTACGTCGGCGGTGAACCCCCGCGCGGTGACGCCCTGGTCGGCGAGGTCGGCGGCGAGCGCCCTCGTGCGCTCCGGGTCGCGGGCGACGAGCGCCACGGCGAACCCCTCACGGCCGAAGCGACGGGCGACGGCCGCGCCGAGACCCGGCCCGGCTCCGATGACGGCGATGGTGGTCATGGCTCGTGTGCCTCCTGACGGACGTGCTCGACGGTCCCCACTGTCCCGGAGCCGTCACGATCGCGCGCCGCCAGGGGTGCGGGAATCACGCGGAGCGGGCGGCCGTACGCTTTCCCCCGTGGAGGACTACGACATCCTGGACACCCCGGACAGAGACACCCCGGACAGAGACACCCGGGACGACGACATCTCGGACGGCCCGCAGTCGCGTCCGCAGTCGCTCATGCTCGCCTTCTTCGGCAACCACGTGCTGGAGGAGGACGACGGTGACCTGTGCGTGTACTCGGGCAGCATCATCGACGTGCTCGGCCGGGTCGGCGTCGGTGAACAGGCCGTACGCTCCACCCTGACCCGCATGGTCAACCGCGGTCTGCTGCGGCGCCGCCGGGAGGGCCGCAGGATGTACTTCGGCCTCACCCCGCAGGCGACCCGCGTCCTCATGGACGGCCGCACCCGCGTCTGGCGGCAGGGCGCGGTCAACGACGACTGGGACGGCACCTGGACCCTCCTCGGCTTCTCCCTCCCCGAGGCGTGGAAACGCCGGCGCCACGACCTGCGTTCACGGCTGACCTGGTCCGGGTTCGGCGCCCTCTACAGCGGGCTCTGGGTCGCGCCCGGGAACGTCGACATCGCCGCGGCCGTCGCCGACCTCGGGCTCACCGACCACGTCAAGATCTTCCACGCCCGGGCGAACGAGGCCACCGACGTCGAGCTGATGATCCGCGACACCTGGGACCTGGAGAGCATCGCCGCCCGCTACGTCGCCTTCGACAAACGCTGGACGGCCCTCCTGGGCTCGGGCGCCGACCCGGTCGACGATCCGATCGGCACGCGGCTGCGGCTGGTCAGCGACTGGCTGTGGACCATCCGCACCGACCCCCGGCTCCCCGCCCGCCACCTTCCCTCCGAATGGCCCGCCCGCCCGGCCGAGGAGACCTTCCGCCGTCTCGCCGAACTGACCGCGTCCCCGGCCCGGCACGCGGCCCACGCCTTGCTCGACACGGTGCCGGCCCGCCGGGCCTGACCGAGGTGGGTGGGGGCCGCCGGGTGCGTTGTCGGGTGCGGGTGGGTGGGGGTTGCTCGCCCAGTTCCCCGCGCCCCTGAAAGGCCGCAGGCCCTGGCGGGCCCTTGGCCTTTCGGGCCGAGAAGCACGGGGCGCAACCCCTGCTTTTCAGGGGCGCGGGGAACTGCGCGAGAAGCCCCACCGGGCCCGCACCCGACAACGCACCCGGCGGCCCCCCACACGGCTGGAACGCTCCCCCCGAGTGGCGGGACCGCCCGACCCGGTCGCCACGCGGAGCGGGTCCCGTTCTACGGTCGGAGCGGTGACAGTGGACGGTGAGGTGCGGGCGGCGACCCGCCCACGGGACGGCGAGGCGGGACGCGTGTGATCCGGGTGACGGTGGTGGACGACGAGGCCCTGGTGCGGTCCGGCTTCAAGCTGATCCTGAACGCGGCGGAGGACATCGAGGTCGTCGCGACGGCGACGGGCGCCGAGGCGGTCGAGACCGTACGGCGCGTGGCGCCGGACGTCGTGCTGCTCGACATCCGGATGCCGGACGTCGACGGCCTGACCGTGCTGCGGGAAGTGCGCGCGCTGCCGCAGCCACCGGTGGTGGCGATGCTGACGACGTTCGACGCCGACGAGTACATCCTCACCGCGCTGCGTTCCGGCGCGGCCGGCTTCCTGCTCAAGGACACCGAACCCGAGCAACTGGCCCAGCTGGTGCGGACGTTGGTGGCCGGTGGTGTGGTGATGTCGCCGAAGGCGTCCCGCGCCGTCTGGCAGAGCCATCCCGTGGCCGCATCCGTCGACGACGTCGAGGCCGCCCGGGTGGGGCGGCTCACCGGGCGCGAGCGGGAGGTGCTCGTGCTGGTCGCGGAGGGACTGTCGAACGCCGACATCGGCGCCCGTGTCCACCTCAGCGCGGGCACGGTGAAGGACCATGTCAGCGCGATCCTCGGCAAGTTGCGGGTGAGCAGCCGCGTGCAGGCCGCACTGCTCGCTCAGCGGGCCGGGCTGCTCGACGACGGGGCGCGGCGCTCGCCGGAGGCAGGTCGATGACCGCGCCGAGAGCCGGCGCGTGGTGGGCGCGGATGCCGGATCCGGTGGTGGACGCCCTGGTCGTCCTGATCGCGGTCGTCGACGTCGTGCTCAATCTGTGGGGCGCCTCGCCCCTCACCACCGGGATCGCGGCCGGGGGCTGCGCCGCCCTCGCGCTGCGCCGGCGGTTCCCGCTCGCCGTCTTCGCGTGCACGTTGCCGGTCGCGCTGATGCTGGACGTCGTGTTCGCCCCGCTCGCGGCCCTGTTCACCCTGGCGGAACGGTCCCGCGACCGCCGTCTGCTCGGCATGTGCGCCCTGCTCTTCGGGCTCGCCTCCGCCACCCCCTGGCCGCTGAACGACATCAGCCCGCACGACCGCAACTGGACGGTCGTGTACTTCTTCTACACGCTCGCCACCGCCGCCGCCCCCGTCCTGCTGGGCCAACTCGTGCAGGCGCGGCGGGACCTGGCGGGCCGCCTGGTCGAGATCGAGGACGCGCGGGAACACGAGCGGCTGCTCCACTCGCAGGCCGTGCTCGCCCGCGAACGCGCCCAGCTGGCCCGTGAGATGCATGACGTCGTCTCCCACCAGGTCAGTCTGATCGCCGTGCAGGCGGGCGCGCTGCAGGTCGCCGCCCGGGACCCGGCGGCCAAGGAGGGCGCCCGCACCATCCGTTCGCTCAGTGTCGACACCCTCGACGAACTGCGGCACATGGTGACCCTGCTGCGCGCCTCCGGTGGCCGGGCCACGGAACTCACCCCGCAGCCCACCCTGGCCGACCTCCACCGTCTGGTCACCACCAGCGGTATCGAGGCCGACCTCACGGGCGAACTCCCGCCGGACATCGGCACGCCCGCCCAGCGCGCGGTCTACCGCACCGTGCAGGAGGCCCTCACCAACGTCCGCAAGCACGCCCCGGGCGCCACCGCCGCCGTACGGCTCCGGTGCGCCGCCGACGGCTCGTCCTACGGCGTCACGGTCACGAACGGCCCCGTCCTCCGCCCCTCCCTGCCGCTCCCCGGCTCCCGCCAGGGCCTCGTCGGGCTGCGGGAACGCGCCGAACTCCTGGGCGGCACCCTGGAGTCGGGCCCGACGTCCGACGGCGGCTGGGAGGTGACGCTGCGGATCCCGGCCCCGGACTCGGCAGGGCCCCTTCCCGCCCGTCCCCCTCTCTAGAGCGCGGCCGGTTCCGGGAAGGTCAGGTCGGCGGCTTCGTGCAGTTCGGCCCAGACCGTCTTGCCCCGGCGGGCGCGGCGGGTGCCCCAGTGCTCGGCGAGCTGGGCGACCAGGAGCAGGCCTCGGCCGCCCTCGTCGTAGCCCCGGGCGCGGCGCAGATGCGGCGTGGTGCCGCCGGAGTCGGAGACCTCGCAGATGAGGGTGCGGTCGCGGATGAGCCGTAGCCGGACGGGGGGCCGGCCGTAGCGGATGGCGTTGGTGACGAGTTCGCTGACCACCAGCTCGGCGGTGAACTCCAGCTCCGCCAGGCCCCAGTCCCGCAGCTGCCGGGTGACGTGGGCCCTGGCCCGCGCGACGGCGGCGGGTTCGGCCGCCAGGTCCCACGTGGCGACCTGGCTCGCGCCGAGGGCGTGGGTCCGGGCCAGGAGCAGGGCGACGTCGTCGGGTGGTCTGGCCGGGAGCAGGGCTTCGAGCACGGCGTCGCAGGTGGTCTCCAGGGAGGGGCCGGGCCGGGCGAGGGCGTCGCGGAGCCGGGCCAGACCCGCGCCGATGTCGTGGTCCCGCGCCTCGATCAGACCGTCGGTGTAGAGCGCGAGCACACTGCCCTCCGGCAGTTCGAACTCCGCCGCCTCGAACGGCAGCCCGCCCAGGCCGAGCGGCGGTCCCGGCGGCAGCTCCAGGA
This sequence comes from Streptomyces caniscabiei, assembly GCF_014930365.1. Taxonomy (GTDB): domain Bacteria; phylum Actinomycetota; class Actinomycetes; order Streptomycetales; family Streptomycetaceae; genus Streptomyces; species Streptomyces caniscabiei. The sequence continues at coordinate 82,010 of NZ_JABXWI010000003.1, forward strand.
AGTCGACGGTGCCGTCCCGGCCGACCGCGGCGGGCAGCACGTGCCCCGCGCGGGCGAGGGTGCAGCGGCGCGACACGGGGTCGTACACGGCGTAGAGGCAGGTGGCCCCGATGTCCCCGCCACCGCCGACGGCCTCGGCCGCGTCGCTCCCGGCAGCCGCCTCCGCCCGCACGACCGCATCGGCTACGGCGGTCACGGCGGCTCCGGCGGTCGGAACGGTCCGAGCCTCGTCGTCCGCGTCGTGAACGCGGTCCTCGTAGTCCTCCTCGTTCCTGTCGTCCGCGTCGTTCTCCTCCACCTCGGCGGCGAGGCGGAGCACGACGTCGTCCAGATGGGTGAGGAGTTCGTCGGGCGGCAGATCGATGTCCGCCAGGGTGCGTACGGCGGTCCGCAGGCGCCCCATGGTGGCGGCGGCGTGGATGCCGTGCCCCACGACGTCGCCCACGACGAGGGCGACCCTGGCGCCGGAGAGCGGGATGACGTCGTACCAGTCGCCGCCCACGCCGCCCTGGGCGTCGGCGGGGAGGTAGCGGAAGGCGACGTCGACGGCGGACTGCCTCGGGGTGCGGCGCGGGAGCAGGCTGCGTTGCAGGGTGAGGGCGGTGGCTCGGGCGTGTGTGTAGCGGCGCGCGTTGTCCACCGCGATCGCCGCCCTCGCCGCGATCTCCTGCGCGAGCAGCAGGTCCTCGTCGTCGAACGCGTCGGGATTGCGGTCCCGGCAGAACTGGGCGACACCGAGCGTGGCCCCCCGCGCCCGCAACGGCACCACCAGCGTGGAGTGCACCGGCCGACGCCGACCGCCGGGGCCACCGTCCCCGCCCCCGCCCCCGCCAGCACCAGCACCAGCACCAGCACCAGCACCGGCCTCGGCCCCCACCGCACCGGCACCGCACCCGCCGCCCGGTGGCTCGGCGGCCGTGTACGGCCCCCGGTGGTCGCCGTCGAGGCGGTGCCTGCTCGGCTGGCCCGTGGCCAGCGCGCGGGACGCCGGCGAGCCGGGCGGGTAGGTGTGGGGCAGCCGAGAGGCGGGCGGGGCCACCGGGCCCGGATGGGCTACCGACCGCTGGGCGACCCGGTGGAGCACGGGGGACGTGCGCGGTTCGTCCGGCGGGGTGCCGTGGGCGCCGAGCGCGGAGTCGAGCAGGTCGACGGTGACGAGGTCGGCGAAGTGCTCGGTGGCGAAGTCGGCCAGCTCCTGCGTGGTCCGGGCGATGTCCAGCGTGGTGCCGATGCGGACGCTCGACTCGTTCACCATGGACAGCCGCCAGCGCAGCCGCCGGTCGCGCTCCTCCTGGTAGGCGAGGACGCCCTGCTCGGAGGTGCGGTCCACGTACCCGGTCGCCGTCACGATGAGGCTCCGCGCGGCCTCGCTGATCAGGGCCGCGTCGTCGGTGCACCGGGGCATCTCCGCCAGCAGGTGGTCGAGGATGATGCCCTGGCCCAGCCGGAAGGCCCGCAGCACCGCGCTCACCGGGATTCCGTGCCGGGCCACCCGGCGGACGCGCTCCAGTTCGGTGGACGGCACCTCGATGCCGCCCGGTTCGACGCCGTACCGCAGGGCGGACAGCACCGCGACGACGTGCTCGGCGACGTTGTCCGAGGCCATGGCGTCGGGGTGCGCCCACAGCTCGGGCATCTCGCGGCGCAGGCATCGCTCCACCTCGGCGGTCAGCTCGTCCGCTCTGGGGACGAGCTCACGCGCGACACGGGCCACGAGACCGTCAGCCGTGGAGTCCACAGTCACGACGGTACGCCGAACAACGGCTCACGCCCCACCGCGAGCCCGACCGCCCCGCCGTCCCGGGGGACGGTCCTCATCCCTGCTCCTTACCCGGGTCCGGCTATTGTGACGAGGCGAATCGAACAGACGCAGGGCTGGCGGAGGGCACGTGGTGTCGGACGTAGGGCGGCTCGTCGCCGGGCGCTACCGGCTCACGGAGCAGATAGGCCGCGGCGGCATGGGCACGGTGTGGCGGGCGGGGGACGAGGTCCTCGACCGCCAGGTCGCCGTGAAGCGACTGCATGTGCAGCCGCATCTGTCGCCCGACGACCTCGTCACCCTGTACGAGCGCACGCGCCGCGAGGCCCGCAGCGCGGCCCGCATCGCGCACCCGAACGTGATCGTCGTCCACGACGTCGTGGACGACCGTCTGGACGACCACACGAACGACCACACGGACGACGGCACGGGCGGCCACGCGGGCGGGGTCCGGGGCGGCGGCACGGGCGGCTCCGGCGACGGCCGGCCCTGCATCGTCATGGAGTACGTCCCGGCGCCCACCCTCGCCGACCTCCTCGCCGACGGCCGGACCCTCCCGCCCGAGGAGGCGGCCCGGATCGGTCTGGGCATGGTCGCCGCGCTGCGTGCCGCGCACGCCGCCGGGGTGCTGCACCGCGACGTCAAACCCGGCAACGTCCTGCTCGGCGCCGAGGGGCGGGTCGTCCTCACCGACTTCGGCATCGCGATGACGGCGGACGCCTCGACCCTCACCAAGACCGGCGAGATGGTCGGCTCCATCCACTACATGGCCCCGGAGCGGATCCGCGGCCAGAAGCCCGGTCCGGCCTCGGACCTGTGGGCCCTCGGGGCCACGCTCTACCAGGCGGTCGAGGGACGGCCGCCGTTCCGCCGCCTCACCGCGATGGAGGCCGCGTACGCCATCGCGGTGGACCCCCTGGAGCCCTTGAAGCGGGGCGGCGCCCTGGAACCGCTCATCGAGGCCCTCCTGGCCAAGGACCCCGCCGACCGGCCCACCACGGAACAGACGGAACGGGCCCTCCGCGCCGTCGTCTCCGGCCAGGCGACCATGGCCCTGCCGATGCCGATGCCGATGCCGACGCCGACTGCGACGCCGGCTTCGACGCCGATGCCTTCGCCGGGAGCCGGCGGCCCCGCCGGGGGAGGCACGCGCTCGTACGACGCCGACACGACCGGCAGCCGGACGGGCGGTGGCGCGACCGGCGGCGGGACCGTGGGAGGCACGAGCGGCGGTCGGCACACGGGCCGGCAGACGCCCCCGGCCGAACCCGGGAGCCCCCCGGACGGCGGACGCCCGGATCGCGGCGGCCGCAGGAAGCGTCGGATCCTCGTCCCGGTCGCCGTCGCGGTGGCCGTGGCCGCCACGGTCGCGGGTGCCGGGCTCTACCTGGTCTCGAACCCCGCCGGGCAACCCAGCTCCCCGAGGGGCGGCACGTCCGCCACGCCTTCCCACTCCCCCTCGCCCGTACCCGCCGGCTATCACCTGGTCAGGGACAAGACCCTGGGGATCTCCTTCCCGGTCCCGGACGGCTGGCTGGCCGGCAAGCGGACGTCGGAGTCGGTCACCTACACCGACGAGACGAAACTGGTCGGACTCACCATCGGCGTCGTGGACCCCGCCGGCTCGCACCCCGAGGCCCACTTCGAGGACATCGAGGCCAACACCAAGATCAACTACCCGGACTCGTACCGGCGGCTGCGGATGCAGCGGACCACCTTCCGCGGCGAACCGGCGGCCGTCTGGGAGTTCACCTTCCAGGGCCGGGCCCGGGCCTTCCGCGCCATCGACCTCGGATACGGCCGCGAGGGCGAACGGGAGTACGACATCTACCTCTCGGCCCCGGCCCTCGACTGGGACGTCTACCGCCCCGTCTTCGACAAGGTCAAGAACGGCTTCACCACCGACGCCTCCGTCAAGGCCCCGTGAGCGCCCGTCCCCCGGTCGGCGCCACATGCAGCCGGAACCCGGCGACCCGGTGTGCCGGCCACGCCCGGGCGAACTCGGGCGGCCCGCCGCCCGGCGCGACGAGGGCCGCCACGGGGATGCGGTCGGCGGCGCGCACCATGCCTTCGCGGGTGATGTTGGCGTTGTTGCCGCGGGTGTGGGCGGAGGAGCAGCCCGCGTAGTAGGCGATGGGGATGGCGTAGTCGCCGGTCAGCAGACAGGGCGGCCGGACGCCGAGGCGCCGCAGTTCCGCGGCGACACGGTCCCAGTCGCGGTGGGACGCGGTGGTGCGCGTGACGGTTCGCTCCAGCACCGCGTACTGCACCGCGAGGTGCGCGACGAGCCCGAGCGCCACCACGGCCCCCGCGACCGGCCGCCAGGCCCCGCCGGGCCCCCTGACGAGGTCCAGCAGCGCGTCGGCGACGGGGATCGCCAGCAGGGCGTACGCGGGCAGCAGGAAGCGCGGAGCGGCGTACCCGATCAGGAACAGGTACGGGACGGCCGCCGTGGCGGCGCAGACCAGGGGCACCGCCGTGGCCGCCGGCCGCCCGGCCCGGACCGCGACGGCCAGGCCGAGCGCGGCCAGCACCGGCAGGACGAACCACCAGGCGCTGACCGCCGGATGCGGCAGGTCGCCGGTGCACGGGCGGCACAGCGTGCGCCCCACCAGGCTGCGCACCTGGTCGTCGACGGCGATGTTCCAGCCCAGCCCGCCCTGGATCCGCGACCCGTCGGACAGCCGCCGGGCCGGCCCGCCGAACCGGGCGTACGCCTCCACGACCCAGGCGACCATCCCGGTGGCGAGGCCGGCCGCCGTGACCGCCAGGAGCCGTGGGCGCCGCCATCGCCGTACGGCCACCAGCAGCGTGAACAGCGGGAGTGTCACCCACACGGCGTCGGTGGGCCGCATCCACGCCATCAGCGCCGCGGCCGCGCCCGCGCCCCACAGCGCCGTGCGGTCCCCCGGATCGTCGCGGGCCCGCAGGAAGCAGGCCACACAGCCGAGCGCGCCGACCGCGACCCAGTAGTTGGGCATGGCCTGCGGCCCGTAGAAGAGGGTCACCCACAGGGACGCGAACAGCGCCCCGGCGACCGCGCGCACATGTGCCGGGAAGAGCCCTCGCCAGGCGTGCAGGGCGAGGTGGAGCGCCACTCCCGACAGCAGCGCGAGATACACGCGCAGCACCACGGTGGAGGACGTCCAGACGACCACCGGTGCCACCAGCAGCGGCACGCCCCGGGTCCGGGGCGCGCTGAAGAACGCCGCCGGCGCGTGCGGGCTGACCTGGCTGACGTACACCGTCTCGTCCCACCCGAGCCCCATCCCCGGTGGTACGAGCAGGAGTTGGGCCAGTGTGAACGCCGCGGCGACCAGGGCGACGGGGCCGGGGCGCGGGGCCACGGCCGTCGGGACGGCGACGGGCGCGACGACCGGAGCAGCGTGCGAACTCATGCGCATGGACCCATCCCGGGGCGACACCGACAAGCCTCTTACCCGACACATGCATTTAAAGGGACAAAAGGATCAGCCGCCCGCCGCCGTGCGCGGCGGCCCCTGCAAAGGCCACCCCCTTCCTCACACGACACCGCGCGGCTTAGCGTGCGCGCATGCATCAACGAAAGCCGCCGCCCGCGCAGCCCTTCCCCGACACCGAACGCCCAGGTGGCCCCGGCGACCCGGTCCGCTTCGACCACTGCCCCTGGCTGTTCGAGAAGGAGGCGACGGAGGAGCAACGGGCGGCGCAGCGGGAGCGTCAGCGCTCGCTCGACGGGGACAGCGCGGTGGGCGAGCGCTGCTACGTGGCCGAGTCGGCGGCGGTCCTGCCCGACCTCCTCCGTCTGGGCGACGACTCGTACATCGCCGCCCACGCCTATGTCACCGGCACCCTGACCACCGGCACGGACTGCACGCTGAACCCCTTCACCGTGGTCCGGGGCACCGTCTCCCTCGGCACCGGGGTACGCATCGGAGCGCACACCTCCCTCCTCGCCTTCAACCACTCCATGGACCCCGACCGGCCGGTCCACCGGCAGCCCCAGACCAGCCGGGGCATCACGGTCGGCGACGACGTGTGGATCGGCTCCCATGTGGTGGTCGTGGACGGTGTGACCATCGGCGACCACTGTGTGATCGGCGCGGGCGCCGTGGTGACGAAGGACCTGCCGGCGTGGACCGTCGCCGCGGGGAACCCGGCCCGCCGCATACGGGACAGACGGGAGCCGACGGGCCCGAGGCGGGAGACCGGGGGGACGGGAGCGGGAACGGCCGGCCCCGAGGCCCTGGCGCGGTTCGCCGACACCGCCCGCGACCAGGCCGCCGGCCTCCTCGCCCGCTGCTGGGACGGCGACCGGTACACGGACCGCCCCGGCGTCGCCCCCACCGTGCGGGCCCACTGCGACGCCGTGGAGATCGCCGACCTGCTGCTGTCGGCCGCCCCCGCGCAACTGGAGCGGGCGGAACACATCGAGCGCCTGACGTCCCTCCAGGACCGGGAGACCGGCCTGGTGCCCGAACTCGGCGAGCGGCTGCCTCGGATGGACGCCGACGGCTTCACCGGCGAGGGCGCGGCGCTCTACCACGTCCTGTCGGTGGGCTACGCGCTGGACCTCCTGGGCTCCGCCTTTCCCCAACCGGTGTGCGGCGTAAGGCACATGACGGCCTCTCAACTGGTCGACCGGCTGGAACGGCTGCCGTGGCGGGACGGCGCGTGGGAAGCGGGCGCGTGGATCGACTCCTGGGCCACGGCCGCCCACTGGAACCTCCGGCACCCGGACGGCGCGGGCCTCGCCCCGGGCACCCTCGAAGCCCTCTTCGGCTGGCTCCTCACCCGCGCCGACCCCTGGACCGGTATGTGGGGCACCCCTTCCCGCGGCGCGGGCCGTCTGCAGGTGGTGAACGGCTACTACCGGCTCACCCGGGGTTCCTTCGCGCAGTTCGGGGTACCCGTCCCCCATCCGGAACGGGTCGTGGACGCGGTACTGGACCACGCCCGTGACACCCGCTACTTCGGTGCGGGCCGGGAGAACGCCTGCAACGTCCTCGACGTCGCCCATCCGCTGTGGCTGTGCGCACGGCAGTCGGGCGGCCCGGGAACGGGCGACGGCGGCTACCGGTCGGCCGAGATCCGCGGCTGGGCCGAACAGCGGCTCACCGCCGTCCTGGCCCGCTGGCAGGACGGCAGGGGGCTCGGGTTCGGACCGGGTACGGCGGGACCCGGACCGGAACCGGGGCTGCAGGGAACCGAGATGTGGTTGGCCATCGTCTGGCTGCTGGCCGATCTGCTGGGCCGCTCCGACGCCCTGGGCTATCGGCCCCGCGGGGTGCACCGCCCCGAGCCCGCCGCCGGGACGTGAGACACACCACTTCCCGGAACGTCAGCGTCCGTACTGCTCCTAACGGGTGGTCGCTCCTTCACCCAGGTGCCGGGCATCAAGCGGGGGCGGAAAGGGCTTAGGGAGCACGGTGAGGCGGCATGACCCATGACGCACTCGGTCATGACGAATTCCCCCCTCGTCCGGCGACCCGTGCCCCGGTGCACTACCTTGGGCCGTGAACAGCCGAGCGGCCCACGTTTACCCAATTCTTGCCATATGAAGCCAGAACGGCTGAGCAGCTACTAGGAGCGGGGCTTCCCATGCGTAATGCTGGGAGGTCCCGCGCTTCACTCCACAGCCGCTGGCACGGGAGGGCATCGGGTGGTCAAGACAGTGAAGACGCCGTCCGGCGGACGGACGATCGCCTACGAGACCTGGGGCGATCCGGACGCACACCCGGTGTTTCTGCTGCACGGAACTCCCGGAAGCCGACTCGGGCCCCGGCTGCGCACCTTCGACCTGCACAAGCTCGGAGTGCGCCTCATCGCCTACGACCGGCCGGGGTACGGCGGTTCCGACCGTCACGAGCGTCGCCGCGTGGTCGACGCCGCCGAGGACGTCGCCGCCATCGCCGAGGACCTGGACCTCAAGAAGTACTCCGTGGTGGGCAGATCGGGCGGCGCACCGCACGCGTTGGCCTGCGCTGCACGGAACATGGGCAGCCAGGTGGCGAGTGTCGCGGCGTTGGTCTCCCTCGCTCCGCCGAAGCCCGACAGCGACGACGACAGCCCGGGCGACAGTGCCACCGACGGACTCGACTGGCCCGAGTGGCACAAGGAGATGTCCGAGTCCAATGTGTCGACCTACGAGCTGCTGCGGCGCCACGCACCCGACGTGACCGAGCTGGGCGCGCTGCTGGCCCGCAACGCCGAGACCATCCGGCGCGACCCCACCGTGTTCCTCGCGTCCCTCCGGGGCGAGATGCCGAGCGTGGACCGGGTGATCGTCGAGGACGCCGGGATCCGCCAGGCCCTCCTCAGGAACTACCTGTCGGCGGTGGGCGAGGGGGAGGCCGTCGACCCCCGCGCGCCGATGGGGTGGGTGGACGACCTGGTCGCGTTCCGGCGGCCCTGGGGATTCGATCTCAAGGACATCGACGGTTCCGTGCCCGTGATGCTGTGGCACGGCGAACACGACATCTTCGCCCCGGTCGCCCATTTCCGCTGGCTGACCAAGAAGATCCCCTCGGCCACACCCAAGCTGCAGCCCTCCGCGGCGCACTTCGCGGCGCTGCCCGCCCTGCCCCAGGTGCTGGCCTGGGCCCGGGACGAGGCCGGGCCCTCCTAGCGCCTGTCGCGCCGTCCCGCGGTCAGATCGGGTGCGGCTCCAGGTCGAGACAGCTGAGTCTCCAGTCCTTCAGGGCCACCACGCGGGGATGGTCCCTGCCGATGCGCTTGCTGAGCGCGGCCAGCGCGTCGTGGTGGGTGGTGCGGGCCTCCTCCGCCCGGCCCAGATGACTGAGGACGACGGCGAGGTTGCCGGCGCAGGTCAAGGTCGACGGGTGCAGCGGGTCGAGCACCTCCCTGAGCATCTCGAACGACCCGACGCTGATCCTGCGGGCCTCGTCCCAGCTGCCGAGCGCCGCCTCCGCGACGGCCAGGTTCGCGTGGCAGATGAGCGCGAACGGGTGGGCCGCGCCGTTGAGTTCGGAGAACCGGGCCTGGGCCTCGCGGAGCAACTCCCGTGCCTCGCCCGCGGCTTCCGGGTGGATTGACCCGATGTCGTGCAGGAGCAGGACCGCGTGGTTGACCGAGCAGGCCACCGTGTGGGAGTGCCCTTCCCCCAGCTTGTCCCTCAGGTTCTCCTGGACCCGGCGGATCGAATCGAGTCCTTCGTCGACCCGTCCCTGGGCGGCCATGTCCCCGGCCAGGCTCATCTCCAGCAGCAGCTCCTCCGACGTCGACTTCTCGCCGTCCGGAGTGCTTCTGAGCACATGCCGTACGAGCTCCTCGGCCTCCGCCGCCCGGCCCGCCCTGCGCAGCGAACCGGCCAGCCCCTTGGCCGTGTTCAGCACGGTCGGTGAGCCCTGGGTGAGGCGGGGATTGCGCAGACAGCGCTCGTAGGCCTTCCTCAACAGCGCGACGGATTCGTCGTAGTCCCCGCAGTCACGCAGGTCACGGCCCAGGTTCACCGCCGACTCGATGGTCAGAGGGTGGTCGTGGAGCTGAATGGCCTCACGGAGTTCCAGTGTCCTGCGGTCGAGATCGCGGGCGCGGTAGTAGTCGCCGGAAAGTCTCAGGGCGACGGCGAGGTTGTTGGCCGCGCTGAGCGTGCGCGCGTTGTCCTCGCCGTAGTTCAGCTCGTATCTGCGGTACGTCTCCTCGTCGTACTGCAGGGCCTCGGTCAGCCGTCCCAGGCCCCGCAGGTCGGCGGCGATGCTACTGGTGGTCATCAGGATGTGCTGGTCGTCGATGTCGTCCAGCACCTCCAGCTGCCGCTCCAAAACCTCCTGGTCCAGGGCGAGGGACTCCTCGTACTTGCCCTGGGCGCGCAGGATGTTCGCGATCTGGAAGCGCATGTGCAGCGTCCAGCGTTCGTCGGGCGACTCCTCCGCGGACCAGGCGGCCACCCGGCGCAGGCTGTAGTCCATCGCCTGGCTCAGCTCGCCCCGGCGGCGCAGCTGACGGACCCGGTCGACGTAGAGCTCCTTGATGCCCTCGTCAGGGGCCCTCTCCGCCCAGGGCGTACCGAGGTGCGGCCAGATGATGCGGTACTTCTCCCAGGTGTTGGGGTTCTCCGGGTCGTCCCCGCTCGGCCGGGCGGCGATCAGCGAGCGGTAGACGGCCGCTTGGGCCGCGTCACGCTCCTCGGCGGTCATCCCCTCCCGCATCGCGCTCTGCATCATGCGGTGCACCGTCACGCTCCGGGCCTTGCGGTCCAGCGTGACCAGGGAGAACTTGCTGAGTTCCTTGTAGGCGCGGGAGACCGTGCGCACCCCGCCCAGGGCGCGGGAGACCTCGTAGCCCTCCAGGAGATCCATGGAGATCTCCTCGGGGCTGTAGTACGAGCAGATCTGCAGCAGCTTCACCGCCGGCGGGAAGCTCTCCCGCAGCTGCCTCAGGCCGAACTCCCACGTGTTCGTACCGGACTTGACGACCGCGCCCACCGAGTTCTCATCGGGGGCTCCGGTGGCCTGCGGCTGGAGCTTCTTGATGTAGTCGCGTACGTCGGCCCGGGTCTGCTCGATAAAGGCCGCGGCCCGTTCGATCGCGATCGGCAGGTCGCCCAGGGACTCCGCGATCTGGTCGGCCTCCGTCCAGCCGCAGTCGGGCAGCCGGCTGTGCAGATGGGCGATGCTCTCGTTCCGCTCGAACACCGGGATGTCCACGGTGTCCACGAACCGTCCCCAGCCCTCGGCGCGCTGGCTGGTGACCAGGATGTGGCCGCTGCGGCCGTCCATCATCCACTCGGGCAGGTGGTCCGCCTCCGGGACGTTGTCCAGGATCAGCAGCCAGTTGTCGTACTGGTCACCGTGGTTGAGCGCCTCGTAGACCATCTTGGCGGTGTCGGTGGGGTTGGTGCGCGCGGGCAGGCCCAGTTCCTCGGCCATGCCGGCGTACTGCTCGACGGCCAGGATCTTCTGCTCGGCCTGGATGTGCCAGACCACGTCGTAGTCGCTCTTGTAGCGGTAGGCGAACTCCTGGGCCAGCAGGGTCTTTCCCACTCCGCCCATGCCCTTGAGCACCAGGGCCCGGGTGTCGCCCTTCCAGAGCTTCTCCCGGATGCTCTCCAAAATTTCCGTACGGCCGGTGAAGGACAATTTGCGCAGCGGGACGTCGAAGACCGACGGCTCGGTTTTCGGGAAGCGGGGCAGTTTCGGCTCGTCGCCGGTGAAGTGGTTGCGCGAGAGGGAGTCGGCGCTGCGGCCGAACCAGGTCAGCAGGGCGTCACGGCCGGCCTCACCGTCGTGGCAGCCCGTCATGTCGGCGAGTTGCTCCGTGAAGGGGGCCTCCAGGGACACCTGGTCGTCGACCTGCATCGAGACCAGCTGGTGCGTCCGGCGGTCGCTCTCCGCGTAGACCGCCTCCCAGGTGGTGCGGAAGCGGGACGACCTGAGGTAGGCCTCGGAGAAGATGACCAGGGTGTGGGAGGCCGACTCGACGCCCCGTTCGATCTCGTCCCGCACCTGTGAGCTCTCCGTGGTGCCTTCCTGCGCCAGGTGGACCTTGAAGCCCGCCTGCTCCAGCACCGCCCCCGCCCAGTTGGCCCAACTGCGGTCCTGCGGGACGAAGCTGATGTACACGTCGGAGATCCGCGGCGGGCGATGGCGGGTGTACCGGTCGAGGGTCTTGTGACGCAGCGACTCGTCGATGCGGGGCATCGACTCGACCTGGCCGTCGGTGATGACCTCGGTGAGTCTCTCGTAGGCCGCGAGCAGGCTCTTGGGGTCCCCCGGCTTCTCCCGGAACGGGGCGAGCGTCTCCTCGTAGGAGTAGATGGGCCGGTAGGGGATCTCCACACTGCCCCAGTAGCTCTCCGGGTCCCGGTCGGGGATGTGTTTGCGCACGATGCGGTCGAAACGGTACTGGATCTGTCCCCGGGCGGCGTCGAGCCGGTCGGCCTCGGCGTTCTCCACCCGCATGGGGACGGGCAGGATCCGGATGTCCCGGTTGCCGTACAGCATCCCGTCGATGCGCTCTGCGACCCCGGCGGCGCCCTCGATGCTCTGGCTGCTCGGGGTGAAGCAGGTGACCACGGTGTGCGGCAGATTGACCGTGCAGATGTCGGAGATGTCGTTGAGCCCGGTGCGGCTGTCGATGAGGACGTAGTCGAAGTTCTCGACGAACTCGCGCTTGAGCCCTTCCAGGAACCTGGTGGCGAGGGGCCCGTCCATGAAGTCCTTCCAGTCGAACTGGGAGAACGCCGAGAGATAGCCCTTGTTCTTGGTGCCCGCCGGCATGTAGTAGAGCTGACCGCCCGAGGGGAAGTTCCAGTCGACCTGGATGAGACAGCTGTTGAGGGTGATCCCGTCGGCCGCCTCCACGTCGGACCCGCCCGCGTGGTCGGAACCCAGTTCGAACTGGGGAAGGGTGTCACCCCTGCTCTGCATCGAGCGCGCGAACTGCGTGGACCGGCTGACCAGTTCGAGCACACCCGGGGTGGTCCGCAGCTGGCTCTCACTCAGGAAGGGATGCAGAAAGCGGTCCAGACCGGGGGCGTCGAGATCCCAGTCGACCACCAGGACACGGTTGCCCGCGGAGGCGAGGATCCAGGCCGTGTTGGCGAGCGCCATCGTCCGTCCCGTACCACCCTTGTACGAGTAGAACGTGATGATCCTGCGCGCGTCCTCGCCGGTCATGGCCTGCCCTCCACGCGACTGCCGTCGCTCGATGCCCCGTTGCCCCGGCCGGTGTCGGGCCGTCGGGGCAGGTCCGCACCGGCATCCGGGACGCCCCGGACACCTGTGCCGCTCCGGGGCAATTGCGAGTGAATGTACCGCAAGTAGCGGATCTTGGTCGCCTCAGCCAGTTCGCTGAACCACCGGGTGAAGACATCCGCTCCGGCCAGCCCGCGTACCGCTTCCTGCTCGCCCACCCGGCCCTCGCTGATGAACCGGGGAAAGTTCGCCGCCAGCAGTCCGCGCAGTCGGTCGGACTGTTCCTTCGTCTGCAGATCGTCCCCCGCCAGAGTACTCAGCACCGCCGTCCACGGCCGCCGGGCCCGGTCGAACTCCTTTGCCTGGCGCGCCATTTGGGAGTTCTCCAGCGCCCAGGGGTCCACCACCAGGATCCAGGGGGCGGTGGGGAGTTCGGTGTCCCTCAGCTCCGTCTGGAACTTGTCGAAGGGCTTCACGGTGGGCTCGAAGCCCAGATTGCGGGCCAGCGCCTCCATCAGCTCGACCAGCGGGCCCACCGCCCTGCCGTACGGGCGCCAGTCGTCCACCTGCGGTCCGTAGCGGGCGCTGTCGCGGCCGACGGGTAACCCCTCCTCGGTCGGGGCGAGCACGGTGATGTGCAGCGGGGAGGCGTAGGGCGCGTCGGCGAAGGCGTCGTCCAGCCCCGCGAGCGTCTCCGGCCGCGGCGCCCTTCCCTCGCCGCCCATGGTCCGCGCCCGCCCGGGACCCGCGGCCGCCAGGTCGACGATGCGCTGGGCCAGCCAGTCGGTCACCTGGGCGACCTGGGCGGCGACCCGGTCCGCCGCGCCCTCGTCCTCCGGGTCCGGGCGTTCGGACAGGTCCAGCACCTGGTCGAGCAGCCGGTGCAGTCCCATGGACGCGTAGTTCTCGGCGGCCTCACCGATGCCGTCCGGCACCTCCGGGTACTGCTCCTTGACCTTCTTCGGGAGCGACGTGGGCGAGTACGGCGTCCACAGCACCGGGACGATGCTCGGCCGGGTCTCGTGCGCACCCTGGGTGACCGCGGTCCACTGCCGGCCGCACTGGGGATTGCTGAAGTACCGCTTGGAGTACAGCGGAACGAAGACCTGGCAGTCGAGAAGCGCCCTGACCGACAACTCCCCCGGCGTTCCCGGCCGTTCGACGAAGCCCGCCTCCTCCTTCGTCACCCTCGCGCGCCGCGCCACTTTGGCGCACAGTTCGTCGAAGAACCGGAAGACCAGACGATTGGGATCCTGTGAGGCGTCCCGGTGCCGGGGAACAGGAACCCGCGCATAGCTCATGAAGAACATCGGCATCCCGCTACTCCCCCTCGAAGACGTTCCGGAGGTCTTTGAACAGCTCCACGTCGCACGGTTCAAGGCTGGTCTGCTGAGCCACGTTGACGATCCTCTGAGCGAGCGCCCACACAGAGCTGCGGTACCTGGCGTGCCGGCCCGCCTTCTTCAATCCGTAGAAGCCCGATCCAAGGTAGTCCTCACCCAGGTCGTGCCGAGCGAACTGCACTTTCTTCGCCACGGGCGGCAGAGTCAGATGCTGCTGTCCCACCCAGAGGACGGGAATGATCGCGTTGCCCGTGTACGGCCGGGTCCGAAGCTGTTCCTCCTGACGTCGTGCGAAGGCGTCCCATTCCTTTCCGCACCATTCCCTCGTGAAGTACCGGCTGGTGTAGACGGGCACGAAAACCCGGCAGGTGGCCAGAGCGTGTTCGAGTCTGCTCTGCCAGTTCTCACCCAGATCGATGCTCTGGTCGAGGAATCCGGGCGATTCCACGCCGTCGTGATCAGTCAACTGCATGATGTCGCTGCATAAATGGGTGTGGAACTGCTCCAACGCCACAGTAGACGGATCCTTCTTCGCCCTCGCACCCGCCGGCAACCGTGCGTAACTCATGAAGAATACGTACGGATCGGAGGAAACCGACGCCGGTGTCGCCTGAGAAGCCGGATGAACCATGGACTCGCCTTTCCCTCCCCCGTCGCCCACCTCGGGTCTCCCCGCCCCGAGCATCACCGCTGATTCTTCTCCAGGGTCCATTGGAACGCGAAGACCGCCGTGGGTGCCAGGGGTCTGCCGGCTCAAGTTGTATCGGACACCGTTACGGTGAACGGGAATTGATCGAGCATCAGACCGCGATCGGGCCGGTTTCGGCCACTCCCCCCAGGGTCTCCGCCTCGCCCCGCAGGCCGCGCACGAACCGGTGTCCCAGGGCGGTCAGGGAGCCGGTTCCGGCCACCGTGTCGAGGGCGTCCAGCACGGCCGTGCGCCACTTGTCCGCCTCGACGCGGGAGCGTTCGTACAGGGCCGGGCCGACACCGCCCGCACCGCGGCGGACCCTGAGCCGCCAGATGTCGGCGACCGCGAGATGGGCGTACGCGCCCTGCACGAGAGCGTCGAGCGGCCTGGCGTCGGGGCGCCACAGCACCTGGTAGCGGCGGTCGTCGAGGCCGTCGAGCAGGTCGAACATGTCGAGCATCGCGCCCAGTTTGACGTGCTGGTACTCGTGCACGATCAGCATGGCCAGATCCTCGGCCGTGCGGGGCAGCGCGATGCCGACCGCCCCGAACGCGTGCCGGGAGGTGGCGCTGACGTCGTCGCCGGACGCCGCGGGCGCGAGCGGGGTCACCGTGGTCAGTCCGGCGGCGATGCCCTGCGCGTACTCGGCGTACTGGGTCCTGATCAGTTGCCAGGCCTCCCCGAACATCGCCTCCCACCGTCGGAATTCGGCCTCGGACAGGCGGGGCAGGGGCTCGTAGCCGTAGCAGTCGCGGGCGGGGTCCAGGTCGTCCAGGGCCACTTCCAGTCCGTCGGCGGACAGCTGGCGCAGCGGCTGCCAGCGCATGCCGTCGGGGGGCTGTTCCTGGCCCAGGGTCCGCCCTTCGACGGTGAGCGCGGTGTCGGCGGCCGTCACGGTGACCGTGCCGGGGCGGCGCCCGTCCCGGCCGTCGGCGGGCAGCGACAGCCGCCCCAGGCCGGGGAGATGGATCGCCGGCCCCTCGGGCTCGTGCCGCAGCGGGACGGACAGGGTCAGGCGGCCACCGGCGCGCGCGACGGCCGACAGCGCGGCCTCGGCCGGGCGGCCCTCGGCCCGCCGTCGCACCGGCTGCCCGCACGCGAGGGCCCACACACGGAGGTACGGATCGGCCAGCAGGACGTCCAGCGCGGCGGCCGGCAGCGCCAGGATCGCCTCCCAGCCGGGCCCCGAGTCCGCCGGGCCGGCGCGTTCCGGCATCGGGCCGGCGCGTTCCGGCATCGGGCCGGCGCGTTCCGGCATCGGGCCGGGAGCCGCGTCGGCGCCCGTGCGCGCACCCGTGGCCGCAGCCGCGCCCGCACGCGCACCCGTCCCTGCGCTCGTGCTCTCGCCCGCGCCGGGACCGGCACTCGCCGGAATCGGCGCCGGCCCGGCCGTCAGTCCCGGACCGGCACCGGGGCCCGAGCCGAAGGCCGAGCCCGAGCCCGATCGCGCACCCGAACCCGAACCCGAGCCCGAACTCAAGCCCGTGCCCGGTCCGAAGCCCGGCCCGGCGGACCCCGAGCCCGGGGCGGAACCGGAACCCCCTCCCCGACCGGAACCCCCTCCCGGGCCGGCCCCCGCGTCCTGGCCGGGACCCCGCCCGGACCCCGCCCCCGTCCCCGTCCCCTGGGTGTCCGCTCGGCGGGCCGCCGCCAGCAGCGCTCTGCGCTGGCTGTTCTGTGCCGCGGCCAGGGAGCGGACGGCGGCCGCGCTGCCGTAGCCGGCGGCCAGTTCGTCGAAGTGGGTCCAGGACAGACCGTGCCAGCCGTGGCGGACGTCGGCGTCGTTGCGCTCCGTGGTCTGGACGTACTCGATGATCTTCAGCAGGTCGGCGCAGTAGACGGAGGGGTTGTCGAACCCGTTGGAGGCGCGGTGGCGATGCCCGTAGAGGCCGCCGCCGCAGACGGAGACGACGGGGCAGGCGCGGCACTGCGCGCTCAGTCCGTCGAGCCCGGCGCGGCGGGCCTGGATGCCCCGGTGCTCGGCGGCCTCCTCCAGCCGGTGGGTGGCGAGGTGCATGCCGGTCGCCGGGGCTCCCGGGTACGCCGTCTTCAGCCAGTCCGCCTGTTCGAGGGCACCGTCGGTCTCGATCACGAGCAGGTCCGAACTGCCCAGCCCCAGCGCCTCGGTGAGGCTGCCACGGCCGCGGGTCAGCCGGCTGATGGACTCGAACATCCGGATGCGCATCGGCATGCCGTCGGCGGTCCACTGCTTGTGCACGGCGATCAGCCAGTCCGCGTAGTCGGTCTCGCCGCCGGGGCGGGGTGGCGGGAATTCCCAGGTGGCGTGCGGCAGCAGGAAGTCGACGGCGGGCGGGCGGAGCGCGGCCAGCGCCCGGTACACCTCCACCGGGTCGTTCTCGACGTCGATCGTGCAGAGCAGCCCGCCGAAGGCGGCGCGGTGGGGCGGTGAGCCGAGCAGGCGCACCGCGCGGACCACGTCGTGGTAGGAGCCGGAGCCGTCCCGTCTGATCCGGTGGCGGTCGTTGGACGCCTCGTCGCCGTCGAGCGAGACGCTGGTGACGATGGACTCGTCGACGAGCATCGCGCAGAACTCGTCGTCCAGGCGCAGCCCGTTGGTCTGCATGCGCAGGTCGAGTTCGGCCACGCCGTGCAGCGCGGAGCGGAGTGCGCGGGCGAAGCCGCGCAGGCGTTCCCGCCCGGCGAGCAGGGGCTCACCGCCGTGCAGCACGACGTGTACGCGGGTGAGGCGGTGCGCGGTCGCGTGTTCGGCGATCCGCGCGGCCGCACGACGGAACGTCTCCTGGGACATCGTCACCGGCCGCCCGCGCCAGCTCTGGTCGGCGTGCTGGTAGACGTAGCAGTGGTCACAGGCCAGATCGCACCGGCTGTGCACCTTGATCACAAACTGGCGGAAGGGCCGCGCCGCCACCGTCACCGGGACGATCCCTCGTCGTTCCGGCCAGGCCGGTCAGAGCGACGACTGGAAGGCGGCCACCGGCTCTCCGCCACCTGCGAGCATCCTTGCCATTGCCGATTCCTGAGCGGACTCGGGCACCTCGTCGAGCGAAGTGTCGTGCAGATCCCTGACGACGCTCGTGGCGAAGGGCTGCTCGTACCTGTCCATAGGCGTCTCCTCGGGCGTACGGCTCCGGGCGGCACACCTCATAGTGACGGCCGGGTAACCGAACAGCAAGGCGATCGCCAGCCAAGTACGCTGACCGGCGAGAAGTCGTTCGCCGACCGGCGAGGGGCTCCGTGTGAAGCGCCCTCGCCGTGTCGTCGGCCGCGTGGCCGCCCACGAGGAGCGGCCGGGGTCAGGCGGCCCCGTCCTTCGCGGAGGCCGCGGGTGCGGTGAGGTCGTCCTCCTCGGGGAGTTCCTCGACGTCGACGCCGCGAACCTGGGCCAACTCGTGCTTGAGCGCCGCGAGTTCCGTACCGCCGGCCATGTGGTTGGTGAGTTCTTCGAGGCTGACCCGGTCGCGGGCGGCACTGAGTTCGAGGGTGCCGAGGCGCAGGACGCTGAAGTGGTCGCCGACCATGTAGGCGTGGTGGGGGTTGTGGGTGATGAAGATGACGCCCAGGCCGCGGTCGCGGGCGGCGGCGATGTACTTCAGCACCACGCCGGACTGCTTCACACCGAGCGCCGCGGTGGGCTCGTCCAGGATCAGCACCCGGGCGCCGAAGTAGACGGCGCGGGCGATGGCGACGCACTGGCGCTGGCCGCCGGAGAGGGTGCCGATGGGCTGGTCGAGGTCGTCCAGGACGATGCCCATGTTGCGCAGTTCGGTGTCCGCGGTCTCCTTCATCCGGGCGATGTCCAGGCGCCGGACGGGCCAGGGGCCCTTGGTGAACTCGGAGCCGAGGAAGAAGTTGCGCCAGACCGGCATCAGCGGGACCGTCGCCAGGTCCTGGTAGACGGTGGCGATACCGGCGTCCAGGGCCTCGCGCGGGGTGGTGAAGCGCACCGGCTCGCCGTCGACGAGGACCTCGCCCTCGGTGTGCTGGTGCAGACCCGAGATGATCTTGATCAGGGTGGACTTGCCGGCGCCGTTGTCGCCCAGGACGCAGGTGACACGGCCGGGGTGGACGGCCAGGTTCACACCGTGCAGGGCGCGGACGTTGCCGTAGGCCTTGCCGGTGTTCCGCAGCTCGACCACGGGGGCCTCGCCCGCGCCCGAGGTCGCGGGGGTGGTGGTTTCGTTGCTGGTGGTCACGGGGTGGTTCACCTCCGGGTGGCCTGGCTGCGGACCCACAGATTGACGAGGGCGGCGATCAGGAGCATCACGCCGAGGAAGGCCTTGAACCAGTCGGGGTTCCAGTTGGCGTAGACGATGCCCTGGGAGACCATGCCGAAGATGAAGGCACCGATCACCGGGCCGACCGCCGAGCCGTAGCCGCCGGTCAGCAGGCACCCGCCGATCACCGCGGCGATGATGTACAGGAACTCGTTGCCCACGCCCTCACCGGACTGCACCGTGTTGAACGAGAACAGCAGGTGCATGCCGACGAACCAGGCACCCGCGCCGACCCCCATGAACAGGGCGACCTTGGTGAAGTTCACGGGCACGCCGACGGCCCGCGCACTGTCCTTGTTGCCGCCGACCGCGAAGATCCAGTTGCCGAACTTGGTGCGCAGCAGCAGCCAGGTCGCGATCGCCGCGAACGCCAGCCAGTAGAAGACCGTGATCTTGACCTCGACGCCGCCGATGCCGACCTCGGAGGCGAAGACGCTCTTGGCCTGGTCGAAGCCGTCCATGTCGCTGATGGAGTCGGACGCCACGTTGCCGGTGAAGATCTTCGTCACCGCCAGGTTCGAGCCCTGGAGGATCAGGAACGACCCGAGCGTGACGAGGAAGCTGGGCAGCCCGGTCTTGATCAGCAGCCAGCCGTTGAACGCGCCCACCGCCAGCGACGCGATCAGCGCGACGATCACGCCGGTCCACACGTTCACCGACAGCTGGAAGCTGAGGATCGCTGCGGTCAGGGCGGAGGTGGTGACCGCGACACCGGCGGACAGGTCGAACTCGCCGCCGATCATCAGCAGGGCCACCGGGATCGCCATGATGCCCATGACGGAGGCCTGGTAGAGCACGGTCGCCAGCGAACTGGCCTCCCGGAAGGACGGGGCCACCGAGAAGAAGAAGATGTACACCCCGATCGCGGCGATCAGCGCGCCGACCTCCGGGCGGGCCAGCAGCCGCCGTCCGAGCGAGCGCTGCACGGTGCGCCCGTCCTTCTGTGTGCCGGCCGGCGGAGCCGGCGGCGAGGAACTCGCCGCCGGAGCCGTTGCTTGGGTCATTCAGATCACCGGGTGCCCTTCGCGGCGAACTCGGCGATCTTGTCGACGTTCTTCTTGTCGACGAACGCGGGGCCGGTCAGCACCGCTTCCTCGCCACCGCCGCTGTAGTTGCCGTTGTTCTTGTAGAGCCACATCGAGTCCACGGCCAGGTAGCCCTGCAGATACGGCTGCTGGTCCACCGCGAACTGGATGTCGCCGCTCTTGATCGAGTCCGTCAGCTCCTTGTTCAGGTCGAAGGTGGCGACCTTCGCCTTGCTCCCGGCGTCCGCGACCGACTGGACCGCGGTCAGGGCGTAGGGGGCACCGAGGGCGACCACGTAGTCGATGGCGGTGTCCTGCTTGAGCTTGGCGGTGATGGTCGACTTCACGGACGGCATGTCGGTGCCCGTGACGTTGAGGACCTCGGTGTCGCCCTCGAAGGTCTTCTTCACGCCCGCGCAGCGCTGCTCCAGGCCCACGTTGCCCTGCTCCTGCACGACACAGACGGCCTTCTTCGCGCCGACGTCGTTCAACCGCTTGCCGAACGCCTCGCCCGCCACGCTCTCGTCCTGCCCGAAGAAGGACATCAGACCGAGGTTCTGCCAGTCGCTCAGACCGGAGTTGAGGCCGACGACCGGGATGCCCGCCTTCGTCGCCTTTGCCACGACGTCCTTCATCGCGTCGGGCTTGGCGAGGGTGATCGCGATGCCGTCGACCTTCTGGTCGATCGCGTTCTGCACCAGGTTGGCCTGGTTGCCGGCGTTCGGGTCCGCCGAGTAGATCAGCTCGATGTTGTCCTTGTCGGCCGCCGCCTGGGCGCCCTTGCGGACGATGTCCCAGAAGGTGTCCCCGGGGGCCTGGTGGGTGACCAGAGCGACCTTCATCCGGGGCGTGTCGGCCTTGCCCGCGGAGGCGTTCGACCCGCCCTCCTCGGCCTTCTTCCCGCCGGAGTCGCTGGAGCAGCCGGCTATCAGCAGCGCGGAAGCCGCGGCCATGGCGATGAAGGGGGCCACTCTGCGTGAGCGGGAGTACGTGCGGTCCATCTTTCCTGCACCTCACTGTGCGACAGGGGGAAAGGGAACGGGACAGCGTCGGGCGGACTGCCCGCGCGGGCCCGGACGTTCGAAGTCCGGATCATTGTGCCGGTAGGCCGGCTGCGCTGTTTCGTTGGGACGGGATACAAACCCCTGACGGACCCCCCTGTCAAGACTTTGTTAAGACATCATTTCAGAAGCAGGTCAGGATGTCAGTACAAACTCTTGACACCGGGTCGGTTCGGGCCCTAAATCTGGGATACATCCGGACCCGAGCACACGCATCCCCGCGCGCCGCGGGTCTCCGGTGGCCCGCATCCCCCCACCCGAGGAGCGACGCGCATGCCCGAGCCCGCCGAATCCTTCGATCTGATCACGATGGGTCGTATCGGAATCGATCTCTATCCGTTGCAGACCGGCGTCCCACTCGCGCGTGTCGAGTCCTTCGGAAAGTTCCTCGGCGGATCGGCCGCCAATGTCGCGGTGGCCGCCGCACGGCTCGGCAACGCGACCGCGGTGATCACCCGGACCGGCGACGACCCCTTCGGCACGTTCCTGCACGAGGCGCTCGAGGAGTTCGGCGTCGACGACCGGTTCGTCACGCCCGTCGCGGAGTACCCGACCCCTGTCACGTTCTGCGAGATCTTCCCGCCGGACGACTTCCCGCTCTACTTCTACCGCCGCCCGAAGGCCCCCGACCTGGAGATCCGCACCGAAGAGCTGGACTGCTTCGCCATCCGCGCGGCCCGGGTCTTCTGGATCACCGGCACCGGCCTGAGCGAGGAACCGAGCCGCTCGGCGACGCTCGCCGCGCTCAAGGCCCGTGGCCGGTCCGGCATCACCGTCTTCGACCTCGACTGGCGGCCCATGTTCTGGGACGACCCCGAGACGGCCCGGCCGTACTACGCCGAGGCGCTGCGCCACGCGACGGTGGCCGTCGGCAACCTCGACGAGTGCGAGGTGGCGACGGGCGTACGGGAGCCGCGGGCGTGCGCGGAGGCGTTGCTGGAGGCGGGGGTGGAGCTGGCCGTGGTGAAGCAGGGCCCCAAGGGGGTCCTCGCCGTCCACCGCGACGGCACGGTGGCGGAGGTGCCGCCGGTGCCGGTGGAGGTGGTGAACGGGCTGGGCGCGGGGGACGCGTTCGGGGGGTCGCTCTGCCACGGGCTGCTGCGGGGCTGGGACCTGGAACGGATGATGCGCCACGCGAACGCGGCGGGGGCGATCGTGGCGTCGCGTCTCGCCTGTTCTTCGGCGATGCCGACGGAGGGGGAGGTGGGGGCGTTGTTGAGCGGTGGGGGGTGAGGGGGTGGTGGGGTGCGTCGTCGGGTGCGTCGTCGGGTGCGGGTGAGTGGGGGCTGGTCGCGCAGTTCCCCGCGCCCCTGAAAAGCAGGGGCTGCGCCCCGTGCTTTTCAGGCCCGCAGGGCCGTGGTCTTTCAGGCCCGCAGGGGCCTGGTCTTTCAGGGGCGCGGGGAACTGCGCGAGAAGCCCCACCCACCCGCACCCGGCGACGCACCCCAACCAGCCACCCCTTTCCCCGACCCCGACCCCGCCCCCGACGCCCCCGGAGCCCCACTTGACCATCCGCATCCCCGACCTCCCCACCCTCCGCGCCCGGCACCCCGAATCCGTCGCCGAAGCCGCCGCGCGCCGCTCCCGCCGCCCCCTCGTCGGCGACACCGGCCGTCTGATGATCGTCGCCGCCGACCACCCCGCCCGCGGAGCGCTCCGCGTCGGCGACCGCCCCCTCGCCATGGCCGACCGCGCCGACCTCCTGGAACGGCTCTGCACGGCCCTGTCCCGCCCCGGCGTGGACGGCGTGCTCGCCACCGCCGACATCCTGGAGGACCTGCTGCTCCTGGGCGCCCTGGAAGGCAAGGTCGTCATGGGCTCCCTCAACCGCGGCGGGCTCGCCGGCGCCTCGTTCGAGATGGACGACCGCTTCACCGGCCACCGCCCCGAGGACATCGAGCGGCTCCGTTTCGACGCCGGCAAACTCCTGCTGCGCATCGACCACGACGACCCCGGTTCCCTGCGCACCCTGTACTCCACGGCCCGGGCGGTCGACGACATGGCGGCGCGCCGACTGCCGCTGTTCGTCGAGCCGTTCCTCTCCCGCCGGGTGGACGGCAGGGTCCGCAACGACCTGAGTGCCGATGCCGTGACCCGTTCCATCGCCATCGCGGCCGGTCTCGGCGGCACCTCCGCGTACACCTGGCTGAAGCTGCCGGTCACCGACGACCCCGACGCGATGGGCGAGGTGCTGGAGACGTCCACCCTGCCGACCGTGCTGCTGGGCGGCGAAGTGGGCAAGGATCAGGAGGGCGCGTACGAGAAGTGGCGCAAGGCCCTGCGGCTGCCCACGGTCCAGGGCCTGGTCGTCGGCCGCTCCCTGCTCTACCCCGCCGAGGGCGACGTGGAGACCGCGGTCGACACGGCGGTCGGACTGCTCTGAGCCCGCCCCGCACACCAACCACCACCACCCCAACCCGTGAGGTCCCGATGTCCCAGTCCCCCACCCGCCGTCTGACCGTCGCCCAGGCGCTGGTGCGGTTCCTGTCCGCGCAGTACACCGAGCGCGACGGTGCGCGCCACCGGCTGATCGCCGGCACCTGGGGCATCTTCGGCCACGGCAATGTGGCGGGCATCGGCCAGGCGCTCCTTGAGGCCGGTGAGGAGACGATGCCGTTCCACCAGGGCCGCAACGAGCAGTCCATGGTGCACGCGGCCGTCGGGTACGCCCGCCAGCTGAACCGGCTCTCCGCGCAGGCGGTCACCACCTCCATCGGCCCCGGCGCCACCAACCTGGTCACCGGCGCCGCCCTCGCCACCATCAACCGCCTGCCCGTACTCCTCCTCCCCGGCGACTACTTCGCCACCCGCACCGCCGACCCGCTGCTCCAGCAGCTGGAGCACCCCACCGAGGCCGACGTCTCGGTCAACGACACCCTGCGCCCGGTCTCCCGCCACTTCGACCGGATCACCCGCCCCGAGGCGCTGATCCCGGCCGCCCTGAACGCCATGCGGGTCCTCGCCGACCCGGTCGACACCGGCGCAGTCACCCTCGCCCTGCCGCAGGACGTGCAGGCGGAGGCGTACGACTGGCCCGAGGAGTTCTTCGCCGAGCGCGTGTGGCGCGTACGGCGTCCCGAGGCCGACCCGGTGGAGCTGGCGGAGGCGGTGCGGGCGATCCGCGCCGCGCGGCGGCCGCTGATCGTCGCGGGCGGCGGCGTCCACCACAGCGAGGCCGAGGCGGCGTTGAAGGCCCTGGTCGACGCCACGGGCATCCCGGTCGCGTCCACCCAGGCGGGCAAGGGCTCCCTGCGCCACGACCACCCCGCCGACCTCGGCGGCATCGGGCACACCGGCACGGCCGTCTGCGACGACATCGCCCGTGGGGCCGACCTGATCGTCGGCGTCGGCACCCGCTACACCGACTTCACCACCGCCTCGAACACCCTCTTCCAGGCACCGGACGTCCGTTTCGTCAACCTCAACATCGCCGCGTTCGACGCCCACAAGCTGGCCGCCCGGACGGTGGTCTGCGACGCGCGGGCCGGGCTCACGGCGCTCGCCGAGGCGCTGGACGGGCACCGGGTGGACGAGGCGTACGAGGCCGAGTACCGGGCCGGCAAGGAGCGCTGGGAGCAGGTCGTCGAGGCCGCCTACGGCGTGGCCGACGAGCACGCCGTGCCCACCCAGACCCAGGTGCTCGGCGCCCTGGACTCGGTCGTCGGCGACGAGGACGTCGTCATCAACGCGGCCGGTTCGCTCCCCGGCGACCTGCACAAGCTGTGGCGGGCCCGCGGCCCCCGCCAGTACCACCTGGAGTACGGCTACTCCTGCATGGGCTACGAGATCCCCGCCGGGATCGGTGTCCAGCAGGCGGCGCCCGGCACGGTCGTCTGGTCGCTGGTCGGCGACGGCACGTACCTGATGATGCCGACGGAGATCGTGACGGCCGTCCAGGAGGGCCTGCCGGTCAACCTGGTCCTCATCCAGAACCACGGCTACGCCTCCATCGGCGGCCTCTCCGAGTCGGTCGGCGGCGAGCGCTTCGGCACCGCCTACCGCTACCGCGCCGCCGACGGCACCTTCTCCGGCGCCCCGCTCCCGGTGGACCTCGCCGCCAACGCGGCCAGCCTCGGCATGGACGTCATCCGCGCGAAGACCGTGAAGGAGCTGCGCGACGCGCTGGCCGCGGCCCGCGCCTCGGACCGGCCCACCTGTGTGTACGTCGAGACCGACCCGACGCCCACCGCTCCCCCGGCACAGGCCTGGTGGGACGTGCCGGTCGCGGAGACCGCCTCCCGGCCGGCCGCCGTCGAGGCGCGCACGGCGTACGACCGCGAGGTGGCCGACCGGCGCCGCCACCTCTGACGGCCGGTCACCTGAAGGGCCCGAGCCCGGCGCGCTGTGCGCCGGGCTTGTCAGGACAATGCGATGACAGGGGTTCCTGTCATCCGGACGGACGGATACCCTCATGGGCGTGACCAGCGCGACTACGGGGAGTACAGGCAGTCTCGACCTCAGTGTCGACCGGAGCAGCCCGGTGCCGCTGTACTACCAGCTGGCCCGGCAGCTGGAGTCGGCGATCGAGCACGGCGCGCTCGGGCCGGGCAGCCTCCTGGGCAACGAGATCGAGCTCGCCGGCCGTCTCGGCCTGTCCCGGCCGACCGTACGGCAGGCCATCCAGTCGCTCGTCGACAAGGGCCTGCTCGTACGCCGCCGGGGCGTCGGCACGCAGGTGGTGCACAGCCAGGTCAAACGGCCGCTGGAGCTGAGCAGCCTGTACGACGACCTGGAGGCGGCCGGTCAGCGGCCCACGACCGTGGTGGTCCTGAGCGAACTCCGCCAGGCCTCCGCCGAGACAGCGGCCGCCCTGGGCATCGCCGAGGGCGCCGACGTGCACCTCTTCGAACGGCTGCGCCTCACCCACGGGCAGCCGGTCGCGCTCCTGTCCAACTTCGTCCCGGCCGGGCTGCTGGACCTGGACACCGAGCGCCTGGAGTCGACGGGCCTGTACCGGATGATGCGCAACGCCGGCATCACCCTGCACAGCGCCCACCAGAGCGTCGGCGCCCGTATCGCGACACCCGAGGAGGCCGACCGGCTCGGCGAGCCGGAGGGCGCCGCGGTGCTCACGATGCAGCGCACGGCGTACGACGACACCGGGCGCGCCGTCGAGTACGGCACCCATATCTACCGGGCCTCGCGCTACTCCTTCGACTTCCAGCTGCTCGTCCGCAACTGACTTCCGGGCGAGGGGAGTTCGAGGCCGGCAGGTGGTCCTCCGGCCTTCAGAGGTGCACCCATGCCCCCGCCTCGGCGGAGCGGCTCATCGCGTCCAGCGCGGTGGCGCTGCGCACGGCGTCGGCGAGGGTGGTGCCGTGCGGGGTGCCGTCGGCGATGGAGCTGAGGAAGTTGTACGCCTCGATCACCTTGAGGTCGTCGTAGCCCATGGCGTTGGCTGAGCCCGGCTGGAAGGCGGAGTAGGTGCCGTGGCCGGGGCCGACGTAGAGGGTGTGGACGGACTGGTCCTGGTAGGCGTCCCCCTTGCTGACGCCCAGTTCGCCCATGCGGCGGAAGTCCCAGAAGAGCGCGCCCTCGGTGCCGTGGATCTCGAAGCCGTAGTTGTTCTGCTCGCCGACGGAGACCCGGCAGGCCTCCAGGACGCCCCGGGCGCCGGAGGCGAAGCGGAGCAGACAGTTGACGTAGTCCTCGTTCTCGACGGGGCCGAGTTCGCCGCCCGAGGCGCGGGTGTGGCCGGCGGTGGCGCCGGCGGGGCGGGCCCGCTCGGGGACGAAGATCGCGGTGTCGGCGATGAGGGAGGCGATGTCGCCGAGCAGGTAGCGGGCCAGGTCGACCCCGTGGGAGGCGAGGTCACCGAGGACCCCGCTGCCACCGCGCTGCCGCTCGTACCGCCAGGTCAGGGCGCCCTCGGGGTGGGCGGCGTAGTCGCTGAAGAGGCGGATGCGGACATGGGTGACGGTGCCGATCTCGCCGGCGGCGATCAGCTCGCGGGCGGCTTCCACGGCGGGCGCGTTGCGGTAGTTGAAGCCGACGGTGCCCTGGACGCCGGCCTTCTCGACCGCGTCGGCGACGGCGCGGGCGTCGGCGGCGGTGAGCCCGACCGGCTTCTCGATCCAGATGTGCTTGCCGGCGTCGGCCATGGCGACGCCGATCTCCCGGTGCAGGAAGTTCGGCGCGGTGATGCTGACCGCCCGGACCCGCGGATCGGCGGCCACGTCGCGCCAGTCCCGGGCGGTGGTGGCGAAGCCGAACTGCCGGGCCGCCTCCTCGGCGCGGCCGGGCACGTCCTCGACGACGGTGACCAGCTCGGGCCGCAGGGCCAGCTCCGGGAAGTGGTGGGTCACCCGCGCGTACGCCTGGGTGTGCACCCGGCCCATCCACCCGAACCCCACGACGGCGACACCGAGCCCACTCACCATGACTGCCCTTCATTGGACCGTTCCAAAATCGTCTGTCGCTCACCCTGCGGGCATGCCCCAGCCCTGTCAAGCCCTTTGACACGGTCGTGCCGCTGTGGAACGGTCCAGGCCATGAGACCCGGACCCCCGACCCCGACGATCCGTGACGTCGCCGAGCGGGCCGGTGTGTCCAAGTCACTGGTCTCACTGGTACTGCGCGGCTCGGCGCAGGTACGCGAGGAGAAGCGGCAGGCGGTACTGGCCGCCGTGGACGAGCTGGGCTACCGGCCGAACGCCGCCGCGCGCAGCCTGAGCGAGCGCCGGACCCGTACGGTCGGCGTCCTCCTCAACGACATGCGCAACCCCTGGTTCGTCGAGCTGCTCGACGGTCTCAACTCCCGCCTGCACGACAACGGTCTGCGCATGTTGCTGGCCGACGGCCATCTCAACCGGCGGCTCGGCGAGGACCTCACCCGCACCTTCACCGAGCTGCGGGTCGACGGGCTGGTCGCGGTCGGCACCCTGCCGCCCTCCGAGGCGCTGCGCACGGCCGCCGGGCTCGTCCCGACGGTGGTGGCGGGCGCCCGCGAGCCCACGCTCCCCCAGGTGGACGTCGTCGCGGGCGACGACCAGCACGGCGCCCGCCTGGCCACCGAGCACCTCATCGGCCTCGGTCACCGGCGCATCGCGCACATCGCGGGGGACGGTGTGGTCGGGGCCCTGCGCCGCCGCAGCTTCGAGACGGTGATGCGCGAGCACGGGCTGAGCGGCCTGGCGGCCGTCGAACGGGGCGACCTGACCGAGGAGGGCGGCTACCGCGCCACGGTCCGGCTGCTGAGCCTGACCGAACGGCCCACCGCCGTCGTCGCGTTCAACGACATGGCCTGCGTGGGCGCCCTGTCCGCGGCCGAGGAGCTGGGCCTGCGGGTGCCGCGCGACCTGTCCCTCGTCGGCTACGACAACACCTATGTCTCCCGGCTGCGCCACCTCTGGCTCACCACCGTGGACAACGCCAGCCACGACGTGGGCCGCACCGCCGCGCAGCGCCTGCTGGACCGCATCGCCGATCCGGCGCGCCCCGCCGAGGTCGTGCTGACCACGCCGACGCTGGAGGTCCGGGGCACCACCGGCCCGCCGGCCGGCCTCTGAGGGGTGACGGGCCGTCAGCTCGGCGGCAGGCAGTGGTCGTCGGGCGCGACGCTCCGCCAGATCCGTCTCCCGATGTCCCGCAACTGCCGCTGCTGGGCCTTGGTGAGCGCGTCGAACACATAACGGCGTACGGCGTCGGCGTGGCCCGGCGCGCTCTCGACGACCTTGGCGTGACCGGCGTCCGTGAGGACGGCCAGGGTGTAGCGCCCGTCGGAGGGGTCGGGCTCGCGGCGCACCCAGTCGCTGCGCTCCAGCCGTTTCACCAGGTGGGAGAGGCGGGACAGCGACGAACCGACGTGCCCGGCCAGGTCGCTCATCCGCAGGGTGCGCCCCTCGGTCTGCGACAGCATGGCCATCACCACGTACTCGACGTGGCTGACGCCCGCGTCCCGCTGCAGTTCCGCGTCCAGCGCGCTCGGCAGTCTGACCATCACGCCGGCCAGCGCGTGCCAGGTCTCCATCTCCTCGTCGGTCAGCGGACGCGACTGCTGCGGTGTCTCCATGGCGCCCACTCTACGTGCAGCCTCCACCGATCAAGCTCGCGATGACTTGACGCTTCAACTCGATCGACTCTACGTTGAACCCCCACCTCTCTTGAATGTTCAACTCAAACCCGCCCCTTCTGCATGGGAAGAAGTCCGCCATGAACGTCACCCTCTGGATCATCGCGAGCCTGCTCGCGGCCGCGTTCCTCGCCGCGGGCCTGATGAAGACCGCGCAGTCCAAGGAGAAGCTGGCGGCCTCCGGCATGACATGGGTGGAGGCGTTCTCCCCGGGCATGGTGAAGACCATCGGCGCGCTGGAGGGCCTGGGCGCCGTCGGACTGATCCTCCCGGCGGTCCTCGACATAGCCACGGTGTTCGTCCCGCTCGCGGCGACCGGCCTCGCCGTCACGATGCTCGGCGCGGTCGTCTTCCACCTCCGCCGCGGCGAGACCAAGGAGACGGCACCGAGCCTGGTCCTGCTGATCCTGGCGGCCGTGGTGGCCTGGGGCCGGTTCGGACCGTACGCGTTCTGAGTCCTACTCGGCGTCAGGAACGGCCCCCGCCGTGAGCAGCACGGCCGCCGTCTCGGTGTGGAAGCCGGCGGCCGCCCAGTCGAGCGGGGAGCGGCCCGTGCCGTGGTCCTCGCGGAGGTCGGGATCGGCGCCGTGGGCGAGAAGTTCGCGCACCGCCTCGATGTGTCCCCAGCACGCGGCGCCGCACAGCGGGGTGCCCTCCGTGCCGTGTCCGCTCTCGGTGTCGGGCGCGGCCCCGGCCGCGAGCAGCAGGCGCACGGCGTCGGCGGCCCCGTGGACGGCGGCCGCGTACAGGGGCGTCGTCCCTTCGGCGTCCGTCGTCTCGGCGGGGGCTCCGGCCCGCAGCAACGCGGCGACGGCGGTGGTGTCGCCGACCGCCGCGGCCCACACCAGCCGGTGCGACAGTTTCTTCCGCCGCCGTCTGTTCACCGTCGCGCTCCCCCTAGGCAGGACGTCCGAGGCACGGGCCCGTCATGCGCGTCAGCCCGTCGTGCGGGGGTCAGCCCATCACACGCCCTCCCGTACGGCGACCCCTTTTCCGCGTACGTCGACGGCCGTGAGCGCCAGCGCCAGCAGCCCCGGTACGAGGAACACCAGCGGCAGCAGCATCCAGGCGCTCGCCGCGGCCGTCGCCACCGCGAGGACGACCAGCGCGCTGCCGCCCGGATCGCGCACCGCGTCCCGGGCCGCTCCCCGCACCGCCGCCGGCCAGTCCCCGACCGACTCGGGGCGGGCGCAGGCACGCAAGCCGATCACGGCGGCGCAGCCGCCGAGGGCGGCGACGAGGAGGGCGAAGGCCCTGCCGCCGGGGAGTCCGGCACCGGCGAGGGCCAGATCGACCAGGGCGAGGAACAGGCCGCCGAGGGCGAGCAGCCCGGCGGCCAGGTCGCCGGGGCGCAGTCGCCTGCGCAGCGCCCCGAGGAACCGGGCGGCCGTGACCGGGCGGCCCTCGCGTACGCCGCGCAGGACCGCGCAGGCCGTGGAGAGCGCGGCGGGCACGGTGACCAGCGGAAGGCTCACCACCGCCACGGCGACACCGACACTCAGCACATCGGCGAACAGCGTCATGCGCGGGCCGAAGATCTCGCCCGGCTCCCGGTCGGTCCGCGGCGCGCTCACCCCTTGATCCCGGAGTTGGCCATGCCCTCCACCAGGAACCGCTGGAAGGCGAGGAAGAACAGCACGATCGGCAGGAGGGCGATGACGGACATGGCGAACATCGGGCCGAACGCCGAGGTGCTCGACGCGTCCACGAACGACCTGAGCGCCAGGGTCAACGTGAACTTCTCCGGCGAGAAGAGATAGATCAGCTGGGTGAAGAAGTCGTTCCAGGTCCAGATGAAGGTGAAGATCGCGGTGGTGATCAGGGCGGGCCGGGTGAGGGGCAGGATCACCGAGAAGAAGCTCCGGAACGGTCCGCAGCCGTCGATGCGCGCCGCCTCCTCCAGTTCCCTCGGCAGTCCGCGCATGAACTGCACGATGAGGAAGACGAAGAAGGCCTCGGTGGCGAGGAACTTCGGCAGGATCAGCGGCCAGTAGGTGTTCACCATGCCGAGCTGGTTGAAGATGATGTACTGCGGGATCAGCACGGCGTGGTGCGGCAGCATGATCGTCGCGATCATGAAGGCGAAGAGCGGTCCCCGGAAACGGAAGCGCAGCCGCGCGAAGGCGTACGCGGCCAGGGAGCAGGAGAGGACGTTCCCGACGACCGCGCCGCCGGCGATCAGCAGGGAGTTGCCGAGCAGCCGGCCCACCGACACGTCGTTGACGCCGTCGAGCGCGGTCTCGTAGTTGGACCACTCCAGCCGGCTCGGCAGCAGGTCGAGGCTGGCGATGACCTCGTTCGCGGGCTTCACGGAGGTCGCGAGGAGCCAGGCCAGCGGGTACAGCATGACGAGGAGCGCGGCCAGGCAGCCGGCGTGCAGGGCCACCCGCCGCCAGGCGACAGGCTTGCGTACTACGGGCGTTGAGGGTGTGCTGGTGGTCATCGGTCCCCCTCGGAGGCGTAGAAGACCCAGGAGCGGGACGTGCGGAACAGGATCGCGGTGACCGCGCCGATGGCGAGCAGCAGCACCCACGCCATGGCGGAGGCGTAGCCCATGTGGGAGGCGACGAAGCCCCGGTCGTAGAGGTAGAGCGTGTAGAAGAGGGTGGAGTCGGCGGGGCCGCCCTTGCCCGCGCTGACCGCGAAGGCCGGGGTGAAGACCTGGAAGGCCTGGATGGTCTGGAGGACCAGGT
Organism: Streptomyces caniscabiei; assembly: GCF_014930365.1. Classification (GTDB taxonomy): domain Bacteria; phylum Actinomycetota; class Actinomycetes; order Streptomycetales; family Streptomycetaceae; genus Streptomyces; species Streptomyces caniscabiei. Next base: position 113,546 of record NZ_JABXWI010000003.1, read on the forward strand.
TGAAGAAGATCACGGGCGACAGCATCGGCACCGTGATCGACACGAAGCGGCGCCAGGCACTCGCGCCGTCCACCTCGGCGGCCTCGTACAACTCCCCCGGGATCTGCTGGAGTCCGGCGAGGAAGATGACCATCGGGGCGCCGAACTGCCACACCGTGAGCAGGGCGACCGCGAGCAGGGCCCAGCCGGGACGGTTGACCCAGCCGCCGGTGCCGAGGAGGTGGTCGACGGTGCCGCCGTCGTTGAAGATCGCCCGCCAGACCAGGGCGATGGACATGGAGGCGCCGAGGAGCGAGGGGGCGTAGAAGGCGGAGCGGTAGAAGGCGCGGCCGCGCTTCATGTTCTTCAGGGCCAGGGCGACCAGGAGGGCGAGGGCCAGTTGCAGCGGGACGGCGAGGACGACGTACAGCAGGGTCGTCGCCACCGAGCGCCAGTAGCGGGGGTCCTCGGTGAACATCTGGGTGTAGTTGCGCAGGCCCACCCAGCTGGGGGCGTTGAAGAGGTCGTAGTCGGTGAAGGAGAGGTAGAGCGAGACGGCCATCGGGAGCAGGGTCAGGACGCAGGCCCCGAGCACCCAGGGGGAGAGGAACACCCAGGCCGCGCCCTCCCGTCGGCGGCGCCGGGCGGGCCGGTCCGGCTGGGGAACTCCCTTGCCGCGTACGGTGGTCGGCAGTTGCGTGGTGGTCATGACCTCAGCTCCGCCTTCGCCTCGGTGAGGTAGTTCTCGGCGGCCTCGCGGGGGGACATCCGCTCGTAGGACACCTGGTCGTAGTCGCGCTGGAACGTGGTCTGCAGGGCGCTGTCGCCCGACGGGGGCGCCTGGGGCGGCGGGTCGAGCTTCCCTTCGACGGTGGCCTGGTACTCGTAGATCGTCCTGTCGAAGTCCTTGAGCTCGGCCGCGATGTCGGCACGGATCGACTCGTTGACGGGGATGCCCCGGGTGGCGCCGAGGATCTTCGCGGCCTCGTCGTCGTTGAGCAGGAAGTCGACGAGCCGGGCGGACTCCTCCGGGTGGCCGGAGTCGGCGGCCACGCCCATGAACATGGAGGGCTTGAAGTACTGCCCTGGCGTGCCGTCCTCGCCGCCCGGCATGGGGGCGAGGGAGATCCCGGTGGGGACGAGGGCGAGGTAACCGCTCGCGGGCGCGTCCCAGTTGACGTCGGAGGCGGCCGTGCCCCGGCCCAGCGGGGTGTTCTCGACCGTGCCGTCGAGCTGGGTGGTCTGTTCGGCGGGCGAGACGGCGCCCTCGCGGCGGAGCCGGTCGGTGAAGGTCCACCAGCGGGTCAGATCGTCGGCGTCGAAGCCGAGCCGGCGGTCCTCGGTGTAGAGGGCCTTGCCCTGGCCGCGCAGCCAGATCTCGAAGGCGTCCTCGCTCTGCCCGGGGTCGGTACCGCCGGGTTCTCCGCTCTCCTCGGCCACCTTCCGCATGGCGTCGGCCCATTCGCTCCAGGTCCAGCCGACCCGGGGCGGTGCGAGACCGGCCGCCTTCCACTTCTCGGTGTCGTAGACCATGGTCTCGGTGCCACGGCCCTGCGGCACGGCGTACTGCTTGCCGTCGACCTTGCCGGTGGCGAGCAGTCCCGGCTCGAACTCGGCGGTGTCCAGGGCCGATCGCTGTTCGGCGAGGTCCAGGAGCACGCCCCCGGAGGCGTACTGGTCGATCATCCGGTAGTCGAGCTGCATCACGTCCGGGGCGTCGCCGCCGGCGGCCTGGGTGGCGAGCTTCTGCTTGTAGGCCTCGTAGCCGGCGAAGGAGGTCTGTATGTCGATCCCCGGGTTCTTCTGCTCGAAGAGTTCGACGGCCGCCTGGGTTCTGGCGGCCCGGTCGGGGTTGCCCCACCACGTGTAGCGCAGGACGACCTTCCCGCCGTCGCCGCCCGACCCGTCCGCGCCGGAGCAGCCGGCGAGCAGCGCGCAGAGCGCCAGCGCGGCGGCCGCCGCACGGGGTTTCCAGGACTCCCTCGTCCTGATTCGGGGCATGAGTGGGTCACCTCTTTCACTAGAAAGCGCTTCCACCCCCCGTAGCGACCCTAGGGAAGGTCCGGATGTCACAACAAGACCCCTGCACCACCTCCCCACAACCCCGCCGCGCCGCCGTGGTGGGGCTCGGTGCCCGGGCGCGGATGTTCACCGAGGCCCTGACGGGACCCTTCGCGGAACGGGTGGAGCTGGTCGGGCTCTGCGACCTGAACACGCACCGCATGGCCGCCCACAACGCCTGGATCGCCGCCGACCACCCCGGCCGCGCGCCCGTACCGGCGTACGGGGCCGACGAGTTCGAGGAGATGCTGCGCCGCGAGCGGGTCGACCTGGTCGTGGTGTGCACGGTGGACCGGACCCACGACCACTACATCGTCCGCGCCCTGGAGGCGGGCTGCGACGTCGTCACCGAGAAGCCGATGACGACCGACGCCGAGCGCGCCCACCGCATCCTGGAGGCCCGGCGGCGGACCGGGCGCGAGGTCCGCGTCTCCTTCAACTACCGCTACAACCCCGTGCATTCGGCCGTACGGGAACTGCTCGCGAGCGGTGAGATCGGGGAGGTCGGCTCGGTGCACTTCGAGTGGCTGCTCGATCTGCGGCACGGCGCCGACTACTTCCGCCGCTGGCACCGCGACAAGGCGAACTCGGGCGGTCTCCTCGTCCACAAGTCGACCCACCACTTCGACCTGGTCAACTGGTGGCTCGGCACCCGCCCCGAGACCGTCTACGCCCAGGGCGGCCTCTTCTTCTACGGCGACGAGGCGGGCCGCCGCCGGGGCCTCGCCCGGGACTACACCCGCGCCCACGGCTCCCCGGCGGCCGAGTCCGACCCCTTCGCTCTGCGCCTGCGGGACTCCCCCGTCCTCACCGCGCTCTACCTGGACGCCGAGCGGGAGGACGGCTACCACCGCGACCAGAACGTCTTCGGGCCCGGCGTCAGCATCGAGGACGACATGGCGGTCCTCGTCCGCTACGCCTCCGGCGCCACCCTGACCTACCACCTCACCGCCTACTCCCCCTGGGAGGGCTACCGCATCGCCTTCAACGGCAGCGAGGGGCGCGTCGAGCTGCTGGTGGAGGAGTCGACGTGGACGCGGGCCCAGGTACGGGTCACCGGCGCGAGCCCGGTCCTGCACGGCGCCGAGGCGGGCGGGGCGACCGGCAGGACCCAGCTGCTGGTCCGCCGTTTCTGGGAGCCGCCGCGCGAGGTGAAGGTGAAGACGGGCGAGGGCGGGCACGGCGGCGGCGATGTCCGCATGCTGGCCGACCTGTTCGGGGAGCGGGTGCCGGACGCGCTCGGGCGGGCGGCCCACGCGGTGGACGGGGCACGGTCACTGGTGACGGGGCTGGCGGCGAACCGGTCGCTGGAGACGGGGATGCTGGTGGCGGCGCGGGAGTTGCTGGACGTGTGAGCCGTCCTCGGTCTCCGCGCGCCGCCCGGCGCTCACGCCGCGCGGATCACCAGACGAGGTCGAGGCGTTCCGGGGAGCGGTGGATCAACGTCGGCCGCATGGTGATCCGTCGGCCCTCCGCCAGCCGCAGCTCCGGGAGGCGGCTGGTCAACTGCTCCAGCGTCAGGCGGAGTTGTTCCCGGGCGAGCTGTGAGCCGGGGCAGGTGTGGGTGCCGAGACCGAAGGAGAGGTGACGGCTGCCGGCGTGGCGGGTGATGTCGAAGTCGTCGGGACGCGGGTGGCGGGAAGCGTCCCGGTTGGCGCCGGCGAACGCGAGGAACACCGGTGTCCCGGCGGGGAGTTCGGTGCCCGCGAGGGTGACCGGGCGGGTGGTGACGCGACGGAAGCCCTGCAACGCGGTGTCATAGCGGGCGGCTTCCTCGACGGCGGCCGGGATGCGCTCCGGTTCGGCGCAGAGCAGCTCCCACTGCCGGCGGTCGCGCAGCAGATGCAGGACGGTGGTCCCGATGAGGGCCGTCGTGGTCAGGTGCCCCGCGATGAGCAGGTTCTGGAGGTGGGCGACGACCTGGTGCCGCTCGTCGAGCGTCAGCTCGCCGGTGCCCGGTCCTGCGACGGAGGTGATGAGTTCGGTGCCCAGGTCCGCGCGCGGGTCCGCGCGCCGGGCGCGTACGAAGGCGTCGAGCCGGTGGGCGGTGGCGACCACGTCCTCGGCCGCCGCGATCTGCTCGGCCTCCGTCATGGGCCGGAACAGCAGCTGCTCGGCCCGGTGACCGCCGTGCACCAGCGCCCGCACGTCGTCCGGGTCGAACCCGACGAGCCGCCCGACGACCTCGCCGGGCAGCCGCCCCGCGTACGCCGACATCAGCTCGACGCGGCCGCCCTCGCCGTTCTTGACGAAGTCGTCGACGAGGGCGGCGGCCCGTTCGGCGGCGTACGGCAGGACGGCGGCGACCCTGGCGGGCGACAGGCCCCGCACGATGGGGGCGCGCAGCTCCTGGTGGAGGGCGCCGTCGGCGGTGACGACGACGGGGCGGCCGCCGAAGCCGCCGCCGAGGACGGCCAGCGCGGCGGGCGCGGGCATGACGTCGGGGCGCAGGGCGTTGGCCGAGGAGAAGTCCTCCGGGCGCCGCAGCACCTCCCGTACGTCGGCGTCCCGCGCCACCAGCCAGGAGTCCAGCTCGGGGACGTACGTCAGCCCCTCGGCCGCCCTGGCCCGCGCGTAGAGCGGATACGGATCCCGCTGCAACTCGTCGAGTCTGGCGTGCAGTTCAGGGTCCACGAGAGCACCTTCCGGCCAGGGGCGGGCGTGCGGTCGCGCTCATCGTGCCGTACGGCGTGGCGGGGCGGTAGGGGCTCTGCGCCGAGTGCGACGGACGACGGACGGGCGGGGCGGTCCGCGTGGGGTGATCCGGGTGGGGCGGGGCGGTGCTGGGGGCCGTGCTGGGGGGCGGTCCGGATGCATGCGGGCACATGACGCGACCCTCCGTACGCCCTCGCCACCCGCCTCCTCCGCGCGGGTTCGCCTACGCTCGCCCCGTGGTTCTCTTCCTCCTGGAACGCCTCTCCCCGCTCCCCGTGGACCGTGCCTGGTGGCTGCTGACCGACTGGCCCCGGCACGGGGACGTCGTGCCGCTGACCCGCGTCACCGTGCGCACGCCTCCGCCGACCGGTGAGGGCACGGTGTTCGTGGCCCGCAGCGGTGTGGGGCCGCTCGCCTTCGACGACCCGATGGAGGTCACGGTCTGGCAGCCGCCCGAGGCGGGGGCAGCCGGCAAGTGCCGTCTCGTCAAGCATGGTTCGTTCGTCACCGGGTGGGCCGAGATCGAGGTCCATCCGCACGGTGACGGCGCGTCCCGTACGGTCTGGCGCGAGGACCTGCGGGTGCGCCCGCTGCCGGGCCTGTTCGACCGCCCGCTCGGAGGGCTGGCGCGGCGCATGTTCGGACGGGCGATGGACAGGCTGCTCACGGACGACGAACGACGTCGGGGCTGAACGGACGACGAACGGCGTCGGGGCTGATCCGCACGGTGTCCGGCCCGGCCCGATCGTCACCGCCGCACAGGCCGCTCTCTCCGGCCGCTGTCCGACGTCGTTGTCAGACCCTCCGGCTACCGTCCGAAGCATGAGCGCACACGACCACACCACCCGGGAGTCCTACGACACGGTCGCCACCGACTACGAGAAGCTGCTGAGAGACGAGTTGGCGAAGAGCCCGTTCGAGCGGGCCATGCTGGGGGTGTTCGCCGAGCGGGTGCTGGACGCCGGGGGCGGACGCGTCGCGGACCTGGGGTGCGGGCCGGGGCGGATCACCGGACATCTGGCCTCGCTGGGGCTCGACGTCTGTGGCGTCGACCTCTCGCCCCAGATGATCGCCGTGGCCCGCTGGGCGCACCCGGGGCTCCGGTTCGACGTGGGCACGATGACCGCCCTCGACTTCGAGGACGGCTGCTTGGCGGGCGCCCTCGCCTGGTACTCCACTGTTCACACCCCGCTCGCCGAACTCCCGCCATTGTTACGGGAGTTCCACCGGATCCTCGCCCCCGGCGGACTCCTCGCCATGGCGTACAAGGTGGGCGACGAGTCCGTCCATCTGACGCACGCCTACGGTCACCCCCTCGACCTCGACGTCCACCGCTTCCCGCCGGACCGGATCGCCGAGCTGCTGCGCGACGCCGGCTTGGTGGAGTCGGCGCGGTTGGTGCGGGAGGCCGACGGGCCCGGCACCACGGCGAACACCCCGCAGGCGTACGTGCTGGCGCGCAAGCCGGGGTGAGCCGACCGGAGACCTGGACCTGCGGCTGAGGGCCGGGACCCGGAGAGCGGGTGCCGGCCGGTGGTCAGGACGGGCCCGGGTCCCCGTTGCGGCCGGCGGCCAGGCCGTCGCGGCGGTCGCGGTCGCCGTCGCCCGTGGTGCTGAGGAGGGTGTCGCAGATCTCGCGGAGCTTGTCGGTGGCCTGTTTGGAGAAGAGTCCGCAGAGCCCGGCGATGCCGGAGAAGCCGTACGGGTTGGTCGCCCCGGTGCCGGAGCTGCCGGCGAACAGGCCGCCGCGCAGCAGGAGATAGACGAGGAGCGCGAGGGCCACCCCGATCCCGGCACGCAGGAGGTACCACCACAGCCAGCTCGCGTAGAGCCGCCGGTTGCCGACGTATGTCGCGAAGGACGTGGCCGCGTGGACGAAGCTGCCGAGCGCGCTGCACACCACCACGGCCAGCAGCATCGCGGTGTCGGCGGTCAGCGACCAGTCCCCCAGGCCGAACGGCGACCAGCGCGCGGTGGCCGTGGGCTCCGCCCCGGGCTCGACCGTCGCCAGCACCGCCGGCCAGAGCGTCACGAGGGCTCCGCAGACGAAGACGACATCGGCGAGGAGGAAGAGCCCCAGGAGCGCGGTCGACACGGTCGACAACCGCCGGTCGTCGGCGGCACCGCCGCTTCCGGGTTCCCCTGGGCCGGTGTCACTGCCCGAGCCCCCGCCACCGTGACCGGCGTCGGCTCCGGCTCCGGCTCCGGTGTCGGCACCGGCATCGGCATCGGCATCGGCATCGGCGGCCGGAGCCTCGTCGCCGCCCGCACCCGGGGCATTGGCCCCGCCGGCGGCGTCCCCGCCTTCGGCGCCCTCCGCGGTCCTGACGTCCGTGCCGTCGCCCGTGGCCGTGCCGTCGCTCGTGCCGTCGTCGGCGGTGGCTCCCCGCCCCCGCTCGTCCGTGTCCGCCCCCGTCGCGCCGGCCGGGCTCTCGGTCCCGTCCCCGCGCGGTCGCTCCCCACCGGTCATGCTGCTCAACTGCCCGCCCCCGTAGTGCTGTTGCCCTAGAGCAACGGTCGGCCCTGCCGACCCGGGGGTCAAGCGGTCAGGGGGCGAGACCGCGAACGCGGTACTGCATGACGCGGTACGGCCAGCCCGCCTCGGTGTTCCATTGGCTCACCGACAGGTGCAGGTCGTCGAGCGTCGACCCTGGAATGACGTAACCGCCGTACAACTGCGCCACGTGGGTGTCGTCCTCGTCGCCCCAGGACGTGCCCCACAGGAGGGTGCGGCGATGGGCGGTGCGCAGGTCCGCCGTGGGGTGGTCGGCGACCAGGCCCTCGATCCGGTAGTCGCCCTGGTTGAACCAGGTCAGGATCCACCGGCCGTCGAGCAGGCGCAGACAGAGCTCGCCGAACCTGCCCTCCAGGACGGGCGTGGGCGGGTTGCCCCAGGCCCAGCAGCCGTCGGGGCCCTGTCCCCACGGCTCGTAGGCACCGGGATCAGTCAGCCGGCCCGGGCGTACGCGGTGCAGGATGACCGGCTTGTCCCGCTGGAACCCGGTAGACAGGACGTAGACGTACCCGTCACCTCCGAGCGCCCAGGTGAGCAGCTGGAACATGCCGCCGTGCAGGTTCGCGGCGAACACGGCACCGGTGGCACTCCAGGTCGCGCCCGAGTCGTCCGACCGCCAGATCTCGGTGCGCACCACGTTGCCGAGCCCTTTGTTCACCATGACGTGCAGATACATGGTGTCGCCGAGGGTGATCACGTCGGAGGGCAGCACGGTGGAGTATGCGGGGTTGTCGTGGTCGTACGGCCACAGCTGCCGGGCGTGCCGTCCCCCCACCGCACCGGTCCAGACGACCGGCCGACGGTGCCCGTCGAAGCGCCCGTACAGCGCCACGGGCGAGCGCCACCACCCGCCGCCGACCCTGGCTTCCTCGAAGGTGTCGCCGAAGACGAACAGGAGTCGGCCGTCGGGCGTCCGTACCGGCACGCCCAGGTCGGTGGCCTCCATGCGGAACCGGGTGGTGAGACCGGGACCGGTGAGGTCGGCGATCTTGGAGACGCGGAGGGGGTCCGTCGCCGCGTGGGCCGGGGTGCGGAGCAGGGGGCCGCCCGCGAGGACCGCCGTGGCGGTGGCCCGGAGGAAGCCGGCCCGGCTGAGGTGGACCGGGCGGACGTGGGCCCGGGGTGGACGTGGGGCGCTGTCCGGTGTGCTGTCGGGCATGAATGCTCCTTCGTGAATGTGGGGGACCCGGGGGGCGGGGTATCGCCCCCGCGCGGCCGTCTCTGTACCTCGCCCACCGCGACGGCGCCCCCCGAACAGGCGGGCGCCGTCGCGGCCTTCTGCTGTCAGGCGGCCCAGAAGTACTTGTCTCCGAAGTTGTGCACGGCCAGGTAGGCGGCGCGTGCATGGATCAGGCACCAGTTGCCGCCGCCGTGGTGGTCGAAGCACGTCTGGCGCATCTCGTGCCAGAAGCGCGTGTCGATCCAGTCCTTCGTCTGCCGGATGGGGCTGAGCCGGAGGCCTCCGGCTTGCGCCCCGTAGTTGCGGTAGCCGAAGTCGTGCTGGTTGCAGGCTTCGGTGAACAGGTTCTTGATCTCCTGCGGGCCGCTGCACCCGTCGTTGGCCCAGTTGAACGGTGCGACCTTCGGGTGCTTGGTGAAGTCGTAGTACCGAAGGTTCATGATGCGGTCCGCGACCTGCCGGACATCCTCCGCGGGCGCTGCCGCGGCGACCGTCCGCAGGGAGGGCGCGGTCCGCACGACGGCGGCGGGAGCCGCGACGGCGGGCAGGGCCTCGCCGACGCCGAGCGCGGTCACGGCGGTGGCCAGGAGCGCGGGCAGGACGGTTCGTACGCGGGTCTTCATGGAATTCCTCTTTTCCGTTCGTCGTCCGGTCCTCGGTGCGGGACCTGATGCACCGTTTGTAGCCGCTAATCTGTTGTTCAAGGCCGGTGGGCCGATGGTGAACAAACGGATGCCGAACAATCCGTGCGAGACGGGGAAAGGGTGGGCGCATGCCGCGGGGGGAAAAGCCTCTGGACCCGGAAGGCGGTCCTCTGTTCGAATTCGCGGCCCGCTTACGGAAACTGCGGGAACAGGCCGGCCGCCCGACCTACCGCGACCTTTCACAAAAATCGCATTATGGGATCGCGGCACTGTCCTCGGCTGCGGCAGGGCGTCAGCTTCCCAGCCTGGCCGTCACTCTCGCCTACGTCCGCGCCTGCGGCGGTGACGAGCGGGAATGGAAACGGATCTGGCAAAGGACGGCCGACGCGTGCAGCGGCACGGACACCTCGGCCGCGACCGGCGCGGAGAACCGGAAAGGGGGCGGCGCCAAGCCGCCCTATGCCGGTCTGCGCGCGTTCGAGGAGGCCGATGCCGCGTCTTTCTTCGGACGCGAGAAACTCACCGCCGCACTCGTCGAACATCTGAAGGAAAAACGGCTCCTCGTGTTGTTCGGGGCATCGGGATCCGGAAAATCGTCCGTGCTGCGCGCGGGTGTGCTCCCCGCATTTCCCGATGTTTCCTCACTGGTCCTCACCCCCGGACCGAATCCCCTGGAGGAATGCGCCCTACGGCTGGCTGCCCGGGCCGGGGTGGCTCCCGGCCCGGTCCGTGCCGACCTCGCGGCCGAACCGGACACCTTCCACCGGATGGTGCGCCAGATCCTCGCCGGGCAGCAGGAGGCCGGCTCCGCGACGGACGAACTCCTCGTCGTCGTGGACCAGTTCGAGGAGGTGTTCACCCTCTGTGCCGACGCGCGGGAGCGGGAGCGGTTCGTCGCCGCGCTCGTGCACGCGGCGCAGGCCCCCGACAGCCGCACACGGGTCGCCATCGCCGTGCGGTCCGACTTCTACACGCACTGCATCCGGCTGGCCGGTCTCGTCGAGGCTCTGCCCCATGCCCACCATCCCGTCGGCCCGATGAACGCCGAGGAACTGAGGGCGGCGATCGTCCAGCCCGCTGCCCGCTCCCGGCTCACCGTCGAAAGTGCCCTGCTGACGACCCTCACGGCCGAGGCCCACGGCCGGCCGGGCGCGCTGCCCCTGCTCTCGCACGCTCTGCTGGAGACCTGGCAACGACGTCGGGGCAACGCTCTCACGCTGGCCGGATACCGCGCGGCGGGCGGCATCGAGGACGCGCTCGCCCAGACCGCCGAGAAGTTCCACGACGCCCTCGACGACAGCCGCCAGAAGGCCGCGCGGCGGCTGTTCCTGCGCCTCGTCGCCCTGGGTGAGGGCACCGAGGACACCAAACGCCGTGTGCCACGCCGGGAACTCGACAGCGGTCCGGACACCGGCTTCGTCCTCGAACAGGCGACCAGGGCCAGGCTGCTGACGGCCGACGCCGACCACGTGGAGATCGCCCACGAGGCCCTGATCCGCTGCTGGCCCCGGTTCGGCGCCTGGCTGGAGGAGGACCGCGGCCAGGTACGTCTGCACCGGGCCCTCACCGAGGCCACCACACTCTGGGAGTCCCTGGACCGCGACCCCGACACCCTGTACCGCGGGGTACGCCTCGCCGCGGCGAAGGACATCCCGCCGCAGGCGCTGACCGCCCGGGAACGCGCCTTCCTCGACGCCGGCGAGGAGGCCGCACAGCTGACGCGACAGCGCGGCCGCCGCAGCCTGCGCCGCCTGCGCAGGCTGGCCGGAGCCCTGGTCGTCCTGCTCGTGTGCGCCGTGGCCGCCACCGGTTTCGCCGTCCGGGCACAGCACACCGTCACCCAGCAGCGCAACGAGGCCGTGGCCCTCCGGGCCGCCGACGAAGCCGTGCTCCTCAGCCGGCACGATCCGTCCCTCGCCGTCCAGATCGCGCTGGCCGCCTACCGGCGGACTCAGCAGGACCGTACCGAGGACGCCCTGCTCAGCTCGCTGTCCGTCGCGTCGACCGACCCCGGAACGACCGGCTCCGCACCCATCGGGCGGGCACCGGTCGGGCACACACCGGCCGTGCCCGCCGACGGCCGCACCCTGGCCATGGCCGACGGCTCCCAGGTCGCCCTGTGGGACATCACCGATCCACGGCGGCCCTCCCGACTCGGCACCACCGAGGGGGCCGGCCTGGGCCCGATCCAGTTCACCCGGGACGGCGACACACTGCTCGGTGTGGGCAGCGACGGCACGCTCCGGCTGTGGGACGTGAGCGACCCGCACCACCCCAGGGTGCTGTCGAAGCGGCCCACGGAACACACCGACAGCGTCTACTCCGTCGCCGTACGCGGGGACGGCCACGTGGCCGCCACCGGCAGCTACGACGACACCATCCGCCTCTGGGACATCACCGACCCGGCCCGCCCCCGTCTGCTCGACACGCTCACCGGGCACACCGGCGATGTCAAACCCGTGGTGTTCAGCCCCGACGGAAAGACCTTGGCCTCGGGCTCCAACGACCACGACATCCGCATCTGGGACGTGACCGACCCGCACCACGCCGCCCCCGTCGCCGTCCTGGAGGGGCACGAACACTTCGTCGACGCCCTCGCCTACAGTCCGGACGGCCGTACGCTGCTGAGCGGGAGCGACGACCGCACGGCGAGGCTGTGGGACGTCGGCGATCTCCCCCGGCGCCGTGGGCTGGGTGTGCTGGCCCGGCACACCGACATCGTCACCAGCGTGGCCTTCGCCTCCCACGGCCGCACGGCGGTGACCGTCGGCATCGACGGCGTGGTGAGCGCCTGGGACCTGAACGACCGCGCGCGCCCTGCTCCCCTGGCCCGCCTCACCAACCCGGGCGGGACGGTCAAGGAGGTCCGCTACCTGGAGGCGGACGGGACGTTCCTCACCGTGACCGCCCACCAGAGTGTGCAGATCTGGTACACCGACCTCGACCGGGCGCTCGCCGAGGCCTGCGACCGCGTCCGAGGCACCATCAGCCGCGCCGAGTGGGCCGACCACTTCCCCCGCCTCGACTACGACCCGCCCTGCCCGCGCCGCACCTGACGGGGAACGGCCGCCCGGCGAGCAGGTGAAGAACGCCGTCCCGGCGAACCCTCAGGAGACGCGCAGGCTCGGCAGTTCCGTGAGGGTGGCCGGGCCGTCGTGGTGGATCGGGGTGTGCGCGCCGGTCAGGGACACCCCGCTGCCGCCCCGCCGGTCGGCGACGATCTCGGCGGCGATGGACAGCGCGGTCTCCTCCGGGGTGCGCGCGCCGAGGTCGAGACCGATCGGGGAGCGCAGCCGGGCCAGCTCCAGTTCGGTGACGCCGACCTGGCGGAGGCGTTCGTTGCGGTCGAGGTGGGTGCGGCGGGACCCCATCGCGCCGACGTAGGCGACGGGGAGCCGTAGGGCGAGCTGGAGGAGCGGGATGTCGAACTTGGCGTCGTGGGTGAGGACGCACAGGACCGTACGGGCGTCGACGGACGTGCGCTCCAGGTAGCGGTGGGGCCAGTCGACGACGATCTCGTCCGCCTCCGGGAAGCGGTCACGGGTCGCGAAGACGGGGCGGGCGTCGCAGACGGTGACGTGGTGGCCGAGGAACTTGCCGACGCGGACCAGCGCCGCCGCGAAGTCGATCGCGCCGAAGACGATCATCCGGGGCGGCGGGACGGACGACTCGACGAGGACCGTGAGGGGCGCTCCGCACCGCGACCCCTGCTCCCCGATCTCCACGGTCTGTGTGCGGCCGGCGTCGAGGAGGGCGCGGGCCTCGGCGGCGACCGTGCGGTCGAGCTCGGGGTGGGCGCCGTAACCGCCGTCGTAGGAGCCGTCCGGGCGGACCAGCAGGGCGCGGCCCCGCAGGTCCGCCGGGCCGGAGACGATCCGGGCCAGGGCCGCCGCCCGCCCGCTCGCGGCGGTGGCGAGCGCGGCGGCGGCCACCGGGCGGACGGGATCGCCGGCCCGCACCGGCGTGACGAGGATGTCGATGACTCCGCCGCAGGTCAGCCCGACGGCGAAGGCGTCGTCGTCGCTGTAGCCGAAGCGTTCGAGGATCGACTCGCCGTCGGCCAGCGCCTGTTGGCACAGTTCGTAGACGGCGCCCTCCACACAGCCGCCGGAGACCGAGCCGATCGCCGTGCCGTCGGCGTCCACCGCGAGGGCGGCGCCCGGCCGGCGGGGCGCGCTGCCGCCGACGGCCACCACGGTGGCCACGGCGAAGTCACGCCCCTGCTCGACCCACCGGTGCAGTTCTTCGGCGATGTCCAGCATCTCTCGGTCTCCTTCGACGTCAACAGCGGTGGTGCGGACGGTACGCGGGCGGGGACGACCGCTAGTGCACGCCCATCCAGTTCTCGATGGGGTCGAGGGCGAAGAAGACGACGAAGACCGCCGTCAGGCCCCACATGAACGCGCCGATCTCCCGCGCCCGGCCCTGGGCGAGCTTGATGGCGACGTAGGAGACGACTCCGGCGGCGACGCCCGCGGTGATGGAGTACGTGAACGGCATGATCACGACGGTCAGGAAGACGGGGATCGCGGTGGCGCGGTCGGACCAGTCGACGTGCCGGGCGTTCATCATCATCATGGCGCCGATGACGACGAGCGCGGCGGCCGCGACCTCGCCGGGCACGATCGCCGTGAGCGGGGTGAAGAACAGACAGGCCGTGAAGAAGAGACCGGTGACGACGGAGGAGAGTCCGGTGCGGGCGCCCTCGCCGACTCCCGTGGCCGACTCCACGAACACGGTCTGGCCCGAGCCGCCGGCCACCCCGCCGATCGCGCCGCCCGCGCCGTCGATGAACAGCGCCTTGGACAGGCCCGGCATCCGGCCCTTGTCGTCGGCGAGCCCGGCCTCCGTGCCCACGCCGATGATGGTGGCCATCGCGTCGAAGAACCCGGCGAGCACAAGGGTGAAGACGATCATGCCGACCGTCATCGCGCCGACGTCGCCCCAGCCGCCGAACTCGACCTGGCCGAAGAGCGAGAAGTCCGGCATCGAGACCGCGCTGCCGTGCAACTCCGGTGCGCCGCCCGCCCATTGCTTCGGGTCGATGACGTCGAGGGCGTTGAGGAGGACGGCGACGACGGTGCCGCCGACGATGCCGAGCAGGATCGCGCCGGGGACGCCCCGGGCCTGGAGCATGAAGATCGCGAGGAGAGTGACCGCGAAGAGGAGGACGGGCCAGCCGGCGAGTTCGCCGGTGGGGCCGAGGCTGACCGGGGTCGCCTTGCCCTGGTGCACGAAACCGGCCTTGTAGAAGCCGATCAGGGCGACGAACAGACCGATCCCCATGGTGATCGCGTGCTTCAGGGCGAGCGGGATGGCGTTCATGATCATCTCGCGGAGGCCGGTGACGACCAGGAGCATGATGATCACGCCGTACATCACGCACATGCCCATCGCCTGCGGCCAGGTCATCTGCGGGGCGACCTGCGAGGCGATCACGCCGGAGACGGAGAGGCCGGCGGCGAGGGCGAGCGGGACACGGCCGACGACACCCATGAGGAGCGTGCTGACGGCCGCCGCGAGCGCGGTCGCCGTGATCAGGGCCTGCTGGCCGAGGGTCGCGCCGGAGGCGTCCGGGCCGGAGAGGATGAGCGGGTTGAGCAGGAGGATGTACGCCATCGCCATGAAGGTGGTGACGCCGCCGCGGACCTCCCGGGCGGGGGTGGATCCTCGCCGGGTGATGTGGAAGTACCGGTCGAGACGGGACCGGCCGGCCGGGTCGACGGCGCCTTCGGCGATCGTCCTCGGCTTGAGCGACTGTTGGGTCATGGGGCCTTCTCCCAAGGTTCACAGGGACACCCGGCCGTTGCACTGGGCTTCGGCGGGATTTGGGAAGGTGCCCGACCCGGGGGACGGCCCGAGACGAACGTGGGTGGTGGGGTGAGCGGGTGGGTGCGTTGTCGGGTGCGGGTGCGTGGGGGCTTCTCGCGCAGTTCCCCGCGCCCCTGAAAGCATCAGGCCCCTGCGGGCCTGAAAAGACCACGGCCCTGCGCCCCTGAAAAGCACGGGGCGCAGCCCCTGCTTTTCAGGGGCGCGGGGAACTGCGCGAGAAGCCCCACGCACCCGCACCCGCCCACGAACCGACCCACCCGAGTTCATAGGCGCCCGGCGGCCACCTACGCCGTACCGGTCAGATGCTCCGGCCGTACCGGCGTCCGGTTCAACTCCAGCCCCGTCGCGGAGCGGATCGCCGCGAGGACGGCCGGGGTCGACGACAGGGTCGGCGCCTCCCCGACGCCACGCAACCCGTACGGCGCGTGGTCGTCGGCGAGTTCGAGCACGTCGACGGGGATGGTCGGCGTGTCGAGGATCGTGGGGATGAGGTAGTCCGTGAAGGACGGATTGCGCACCTTCGCGGTCTTCGGGTCGACGACGATCTCCTCCATCACCGCGATGCCCAGCCCCTGGGTCGTACCGCCCTGGATCTGGCCCACCACGGAGAGCGGGTTGAGCGCCTTGCCGACGTCCTGCGCGCAGGCGAGTTCGACGACCTTGACCATGCCCAGCTCGGTGTCGACCTCGACGACCGCGCGGTGCGCGGCGAAGGAGTACTGGACATGGCCGAAGCCCTGCCCGGTGCGCAGGTCGAACGGCTCGGTCGGCCGGTGCCGCCACTCCGCCTCGACCTCGACGGCCTCGTCCCCGAGGACGTCCACCAGGTCGGCCAGCACCTCACCCGCGTCGGTGACGACCTTGCCGCCCTCCAGCAGCAGCTCGGCCGTGGCCCAGGCGGGGTGGTACGTACCGAACTTGCGGCGCCCCCGCTCCAGGACCTTCTCGCGGACCAGCTCGCAGCTGTTCCTGACCGCGCCGCCCGTGACGTACGTCTGGCGGGACGCGGAGGTCGAGCCGGCCGAACCCACCTGGGTGTCGGCCGGGTTGATGGTCACCCGGGTGACACCCAGCTCGGTGCGGGCGATCTGCGCGTGGACGGTGATGCCGCCCTGGCCGACCTCCGCCATGGCGGTGTGGACCGTCGCCACGGGTTCGCCGCCGACGACCTCCATCCTCACCCGCGCCGTCGAGTAGTCGTCGAACCCCTCGGAGAAGCCGACGTTCTTGATGCCGACCGCGTAGCCGACGCCCCGGACGACGCCCTCGCCGTGGGTGGTGTTGGAGAGGCCGCCCGGCAGCTGTCGTACGTCCGCCGCCTCGCCCGCCGCGAGCCACTGCTGCTCCGGCGGCAGGGGCATCGCCTTGACGCGGCGCAGGAGTTCGGCGACCGGGGCCGGGGAGTCGACGGCCTGGCCGGTGGGCAGGAGGGTGCCCTGCTCCATGGCGTTGATCCGCCGGAACTCAACCGGGTCCATGCCGAGCTTCGCCGCCAGCTTGTCCATCTGCGCCTCGTACGCGAAGCACGCCTGGACCGCTCCGAAGCCGCGCATCGCGCCGCAGGGCGGGTTGTTGGTGTAGAGGGCGAGGGCCTCGATGTCGACGTCCTCGACGACGTACGGGCCCGCGCCGAGCGAGGCGGCGTTGCCGACGACGGCCGGGGAGGAGGAGGCGTAGGCGCCGCCGTCCAGGACGATACGGGCCTTGAGGTGGGTGAGCTTGCCGTCCTTCGTCGCGCCGTGCTCGTAGTGGAGCTTCGCGGGGTGACGGTGGACATGGCCGAAGAAGGACTCGAAGCGGTTGAAGACGATCTTGACGGGCTTGCCCGTGCGCAGGGCGAGCAGGCAGGCGTGGATCTGCATCGACAGGTCCTCGCGACCGCCGAAGGCCCCGCCGACACCGGCCAGCGTCATCCGGACCTTGTCCTCGGGCAGGCCGAGCACGGGGGCGATCTGGCGCAGGTCGGCGTGCAGCCACTGGGTGGCGATGTAGAGGTCGACGCCGCCGTCCTCGGCGGGGACGGCGAGGCCGGACTCGGGGCCGAGGAAGGCCTGGTCCTGCATGCCGAAGACGTACTCGCCCTCGACGATGACGTCGGCGCGCTCGCGTGCCTTCGCCACGTCGCCGCGGATGACGGGCTGGCGGTGGACGATGTTGGGGTGCGGGACGTGCCCGACGTGGTGGTCGGTTCGGTTCTCGTGGAGGAGGATCGCGTCCGGCGCGGTCGCGGAGGCCTCGTCGGAGATGACGGGCAGTTCGCGGTACTCGACCTTGATCTTGGCGGCGGCGCGCCGTGCGGTCTCGGGGTGGTCGGCCGCGACGATGGCGACGGGCTCGCCGTGGTGGCGGACCTTGCCGTGGGCGAGGACGGGGGTGTCCTGGATCTCCAGGCCGTAGTGCTTCACCTCGGTCGGCAGGTCGTCGTACGTCATGACGGCGTACACGCCGGGGGTGGCGAGGGCCTCGCCGGTGTCGATGGAGACGATCTCGGCGTGGGCGACCGGGGAGCGCAGGATCTGGCCCCAGAGCATGTCCTCGTGCCACACGTCGGAGGAGTACGCGAACTCGCCGGTGACCTTGAGGGTGCCGTCCGGGCGGAGCGTGGACTCGCCGATGCCGCCCTTGGTGCGGGAGCCCTGGGTGAGGGTGGTGGGCAGGCCGGTGGTTCCCATGGTCAGACCCCTTCGGACTGCCGGGCGGCCGCGAGGCGGACCGCGTCCATGATCGTCTCGTAGCCGGTGCAGCGGCACAGGTTGCCCGACAGCGCCTCACGGATGTCCGCGTCGCTCGGGTTCGGGGTGCGTTCCAGCATCTCGTCGGCCGCGACCAGCAGGCCCGGGGTGCAGAAGCCGCACTGCACGGCGCCGGCGTCGATGAACGCCTGCTGGATCGGGGAGAGTTCGGTGCCCTTGCCGGTCTGCGAGTCGGTGCCCCCGGCCGCCCACCGCTTGGCCTCGTCGAGCGAAGTCCCGCCCTGTGTGGGCGAACCGCAGGCACCGGACGCGCAACCGCCGTGCTCGGCCCGCTGCTTGGCGAAGTCGGCCAGCCCCTCCACCGTGACGACCTCGCGGCCCTCCACCTGTCCGGCGGCCACCAGGCACGAACACACCGGGACACCGTCGAGGCGGACCGTGCAGGAGCCGCACTCGCCCTGTTCGCAGGCGTTCTTGGAGCCGGGCAGGCCCATCCGCTCCCGCAGCACGTACAGCAGGGACTCGCCCTCCCACACGTCGTCGGCTTCCTGCGGACGGCCGTTGACCGTGAAACTGACGCGCATTACGCGACTCCCTCCGTGCGGGCGGCGGTGCCGCGGTAGGACTCCCAGGTCCACATGAGCGTGCGGCGGGCCATGACGCCGACGGCGTGACGGCGGTAGCTCGCGGTGCCGCGGACGTCGTCGATCGGGTTGCACGCGCCGGCGCACAGGTCCGCGAACTGCTTGGCGACCGACGGGGTGATGATCCGGCCGTTGTCCCAGAAGCCGCCCTCGTCTAGCGCCGCGTTCAGGAACTCCTCGGCGGCCCTGGCCCGGACGGGTGTGGGCGCGGCCGAGCCGATGCCGGTGCGGACGGTGCGCGTGGCCGGGTGCAGGGCCAGTCCGAAGGCGCAGACGGCGATGACCATGGCGTTGCGGGTGCCGACCTTGGAGTACTGCTGCGGCCCGTCGGCCTTGTCGATGTGCACCGCGCGGATCAGCTCGTCCGGCGCGAGGGCGTTGCGCTTGACGCCGGTGTAGAAGTCGTCGATGGGGATGAGCCGGGATCCCCGTACGGACTCGGCCTCGACCTGGGCGCCCGCCGCGAGCAGGGCGGGGTGGGCGTCACCGGCCGGGGAGGCGGTCCCGAGGTTGCCGCCGACGCCGCCGCGGTTGCGGATCTGCGGGGAGGCCACCGTGTGCGAGGCCAGGGCGAGGCCGGGCAGCTCGCTACGGAGGTGCTCCATGATCCGGGTGTACGGGACGGACGCGCCGAGGCGCACCGTGTCCTCGCCGACCTCCCACTCGGAGAGTTCGCCGACGCGGTTCAGGTCGAGCAGGTACTCGGGCCGACGGTGGTCGAAGTTGATCTCGACCATCACGTCGGTGCCGCCGGCG
Source organism: Streptomyces caniscabiei (assembly GCF_014930365.1). Taxonomy (GTDB): domain Bacteria; phylum Actinomycetota; class Actinomycetes; order Streptomycetales; family Streptomycetaceae; genus Streptomyces; species Streptomyces caniscabiei. The sequence continues at coordinate 132,505 of NZ_JABXWI010000003.1, forward strand.
ATCGGCACAGCGGTGGGGTGCTCGGCCTTCGCGGCGAGCGCCTCCTCCCAGCTGGCGGGGCGAAGGAAGTCCATCTGACCGGCTCTCTTCTTCGTCTCGGATCGTTCTGTTCAAGCCAGATCGTGTGCGGCGGGCCCGGCTCGTCCATGCGCTGTCCATGTGTTCCGGACCTCAGTACACAGCGCCCTCCGCCACCCCGGTCAGTCACGGAAAGCATGAAGGAGTTGGCTGGCCAGGGCGCACATCTTGTAGATTCGTATGAACGGAGGCCCTCTGCAACCTCTGGGTATTCCCCTGGAAACATCCTTGTTCTCGACACAGGAACGGCGGCGACGAGAATGCGCCTGCGCGCACTGCTGGAAACCGATGCGCTGGGTCTGCGGCTGCTCGGCGGCGAGGACGAACTGGACCGCACCGTGCGCGGTGTGATGACCACCGACCTCAAAGACCCCAGCCGCTATCTCTCCGGCGGCGAGCTGGTGCTCACGGGCCTCGCCTGGCGCCGTGACGCCGCCGACTCCGAACCCTTCGTACGGCTCCTGGCCGGCGCCGGCGTCACCGCGCTGGCCGCCGGGGAGGCGGAGCTGGGTGACGTCCCCGAGGACCTCGTCGTGGCCTGCGCCCGGCACCGGCTGCCGCTCTTCGCGGTCAACGAGTCGGTGGCCTTCGCGACCATCACCGAGCACGTCGTACGGCAGGTCTCCGGCGAGCGCGCGGGCGACCTGGCGGCCGTGGTGGACCGGCACCGCCGGATGATGACCTCCGGCCCGGCGGGCGGCGGCCCGGACGTCGTCCTGGACCTGCTCGGCTCCGACCTGGACCTGCGCGCCTGGGTGCTCTCCCCCGCCGGCCGGCTCGTCGCGGGCCCCGAGGACGCCGGACCCGCCCTCCCCGCCGAGCTGTGCGCGCGGCTGGCCGCCGAGCATCTGGCGGCGACGCGCAGCGGCCGGCCCGGTCCGCACCGGGTGGCCGTCGGCACCACCACGTACTCCCTCTTCCCGATCGGCGGCGCGGGCCGGGGCACGGGCTCCGGCGGCGCCCCGCGCGACGCGCGCGAGACCCTGCTGTCGGACTGGCTCCTCGCGGTCGAGGCCGACGCCGGGGACTGGCCCGCCGAGCGGCTCGACCTGCTGCACGGCGTCACCCAGCTGATCGCGGTCGAGCGCGACCGCCGCGACGCGGCCCGTACGGTACGGCGCCGGCTCGCCCAGGAGGTCCTGGAGCTGGTGCAGGTGGGGGCGGCCCCGGCCGAGATCGCGGCCCGGCTGCGGGTGGCCGCGCCGGTGCTGGTGCCCGGCCTGGGGGCGGCACCGCACTGGCAGGTCGTCGTGGCCCGGGTCGAGTGGGCGGGCGGCGAGGTCGACAGCGGCCCGGTCACCCAGGCGCTCCTGGAGGAGATCCTCGTCGACCCGCTGTCCACGGGGCCCGAGCCCTCCGACCGCGTCGCCGTCGCCCACACGGGTGAGGAGGCCATCGCCCTCGTCCCCCTCCCGGCGGTCTCCTCCGAGCACGACGGCTCCGAGTCCGGCATCCACGCCGACGCCCTCCTCGCGGCCGTACGGAACCCGCTGAGCGCCGGCCTCGACGACGACGGCCGGCTCACCCTGGGCGTCAGCGCGGCCGTGCACTCCGCCGAGGGGCTGCGCGGCGCCCTGGAGGAGGCCCGGCACGCCCGCCGGGTGGCGGCGGCCCGCTCCGGCCGGGTGTGCGCGGCCGGGCACCAGGAACTGGCCTCGCACGTCCTGCTGCTCCCCTTCGTCCCCGACGACGTGCGCCGCGCCTTCACGGCCCGGCTCCTGGACCCGCTGCGCGACTACGACCGGCGGCACCGCGCCGAGCTGATCCCCACCCTGGAGGCGTTCCTGGAGTGCGACGGCTCCTGGACGCGCTGCGCCGCGCGCCTCCACCTGCACGTCAACACGCTGCGGTACCGGGTGGGCCGCATCGAGCAGTTGACGGGCCGGGACCTCTCCCGGCTGGAGGACAAGCTGGACTTCTTCCTGGCCCTGCGCATGAGCTGAGCCCCGGGGGTGGTGGGCGAAGATCGAAGTGCGCCGTCCGCACCCCATGACTTTGTGAATTCCTTCACCCACCCCCTTGGCCGGGCGCCGGGATTCGTGCTGAGATGCCGCCACCACTCAAAGCTCAAGGACGTGCTCGGGGAGGGCAACGTGGCGCATACCGCCATGTCTGGTGACGGAACGACAGCCGGTGACGATCCACTCCAGACCGCGGTATGGCGGCTGCGCTCACGCGCCTGCTGGGTCGACGCGGCCGCCCTGATCGAGCCCGACGGTCCACGGGCCTCGCTCCAGCGGACCGCACTGCTCGTCGAGCGCTGCCTCTACACCGAGCAGGGCTGGGAGGACGCCGAGGACGCGCTGCGCACGGCCGAGGCACAGGCCCGCACCGACGACGAGCGCGGCGCGGCCGCCTGCGAGCGCGGTCAACTGGCGTACGCGGCCACGCTGCTCGGGGTCCGGGACCGCTCCGACGAGGCGCGGGCCGCGCTCGGCCGGGCGGCGGCCCTGATCGCCCCCGGCGCGCCCGGCCGGGCCCTGCTCGACTTCCGGCGGGGCCTGCTCGCCGAGAACCTCGCCCACTCCCCGCAGGCCGCGCGCGCCGCCTACCGCCGGGCCCACGCCGGTGCCACCGCCCATGACGACCTGCTCCTTCAGTCCTTCACCTGGCGCCATCTCGCCGGGCTCGCCCTGCGCGAGGGCGAGTTGGCCGAGGCGCGGCACGGCTTCGCCGAATCCCTGCGCATCAGGGAGGAGTTGGGGTACCTCGTGGGCACCGCCCCAGCGCTCGTCTCGCTCGCCGAGACGGAGTCCGAGCCGGAGGCGTCGCGACTGCGGGAGGAGGCGGGGCGGTTGTTCCGGCTGCTGGGCGGGGTGCCGATCTGGCTGGCGCGGCAGCTGGCGCCGCCACCGGCGGCTACGGCGTGACGGGGTGACGGCGCGGCGTCATGGCTCGGGGGTGCGGGTGCGTCGGCGGGTGCGGGTGCGTGGGGGCTGGTCGCGCAGTTCCCCGCGCCCCTGAAAAGCCGGGGCTGCGCCCCGCGCTTTTCATCCCGCAGCCCCGTCGCCTTTCAGGGCCGCGGGGCCGTGGTCTTTCAGGCCCGCAGGGCCTGGGCTTTCAGGGGCGCGGGGAACTGCGCGAGAAGCCCCACGCACCCGCACCCGCCGACGAGCCCTCAGCCCCCCACCCCGAAATGCCGCTCCACCAGACAGCACGCCGCCTCCAAATCCCCCGCCACCAACGCGTCCAGCAACGCGATGTGCTCGGCGGCGTCAGCCATCAGTTCCACGCGGCCCCCGCTGCCGGACACCCCCACCTGGCCGCCCCCCAACGGCAGTTGCGTCCGCCGGTGGAGGTCGTCCGTGAGCTGCAGCAACTGCTCGTTGCCTGACAGCCCCAGCACCCCGCGGTGAAAGGCCCGGTCCGCCTCCCCGTACGTCGCCCGGCACCCGGAGGACGCCGCCCGCGCCGTCTCGTCGGCGAGGGGCCGCAGCTCGCCCCAGCGGTCCGCCGGCAGCGTCCGCGCGAGCCTCATGACCACCGGCACCTGGAGCAGCGCCCGCACCTCCGCCAGTTCGGCCAGCTCCCGGGCGCCCCGCCGTACGACACGGAAGCCCCGGTTGGGCACGACCTCGACCGCGCCCTCGATGGCCAGTTGCTGCATCGCCTCGCGCACGGGCGTCGCGGAGACCCCGAACCGCTCCCCCAGCGCGGGCGCGGAGTAGACCTCGCCCGGCGACAGGTCCCCACCGGCGAGCGCGGCCCGCAGCGCGTCGAGGATCTGGCCCCGCACGGAGGCCCGCTGGACGACGGGACGTCCCTGGGCGCGCGGCAGCGGGATCGGGACCTCGCTGTGCGTGTGCTCACCCCGGGCCGCGTCGGCGCCGGGCCCGGTGTCGCCCCGGCCCCCGGCCGCGGTGCCGTCCGCCGCGATGCCCCGCTCCCGGTCGACGTCCGCGACACCGGGCTGCGCGGGCACGCGGTACGCCGACGCCGGACGAGCGGCGGCGGGGTCCGGCGCGCTCATGGCCGTGGCCTCGCGCGGGCGCGGTCCGGCCTGCTCCACGGGTCCTCCTCCGAGCCGAGTCGAGTGTCGAACGGGTCGAGTAGCGCGGCCGACGGGGTACATGGGGGCGGTTAGGTCACTACTCGGGTTGTTACCGGTCGTAAAGCACCATAGGCGCACATGACCTCAGTTCAAACCTCGACCACCTCGGGTAAGGTAAGCCTTACTTGGCAGCGATGGTGAAACGGCGGTCTCCGTATGCCCCAGACAGCACCGGCACCGGCACCCACTTCACGCAGGTCGCCCCTGGCGGCGGCGTACGCGCGCCTCACCGAGGTGCTGCCGATGATGAGCGTGACAGAACTCTCCCCCATGGATCCATTGCCCGATGGTGAGGGGTGGGTCTCCGCCGCCGGACTGGCGGCGGCGGGAGCCGAGCTCGACTCGTTCCTGGCGTGGGACGAGGCCCAGATACTGCGGGACCACGGCCGCGAGGGCCGCCCGGACGTGGTGGCGACCTTCGGACTGCACCGCTACTCCTGGTACGCCTGCCTGCTCTTCACGGTCCCCTGGTTCCTCCAGCGCCGGGTGCCGCGCTTCCCCGTCGGGCACGTGGCGTTCCAGCGCGAGCAGAGCCGGCTGGTGGTGCGCGGAGAAACGTTCAGCTGCCTGCCGGACGACCCGGCGGCCGGTGAACCCGGCGCCCGGGTCGTGGCGGACGAGGAGGCGCTGCGGGCCGAGGTGCGGGCCGCGTTCGCCGAGCACATAGAACCGGTGCTGGCCGGCTTCGGCCCGCGCATGCGGCGGCGCGGACGGGCGTTGTGGGGCATGGCGACCGACGAGGTCGTCGAGGGCATCTGGTACATCGCCGAACTCCTGGGCCCCGACGAGCGGGAGCGCTGCCGGCGCGAGCTGGAACTGCTGCTCCCGGGCTCGACGCGGCCGTACGTGGGCGCGGCGGGCTTCCGTGAACTGACCGGCCCCGGCGGCGAGTCGCTGCCCACCCGGGAACGGGCGAGCTGCTGCATGTTCTACACGCTGGTCCCGGAGGACACCTGCGTCACCTGCCCGCGCACGTGCGAGACGGAGCGGATCTCCAAACTCACGGCCGCCGCCACCGGTTGACAGCGCCTCACCGCGGGCCGGTGGACGGTGCGCGGGCGGCCCCCCGGCGATCGCCCGCGGCATGTGTCGTAAGATCCACTCCGGGTGGGACCCTCGTCGGGTTACAGGTGGTTCACAAATTCCTCACTTGTCGCAGGAACTTTCCGTGGAACCACTCGAACGGGTAATCTCACTCGCACTCTACTCCCGTCCCTCGCGCGGTAGTTCGAGCAGAATGCCGCCTGGCGTCACTCATTGCACTTCTTTGGCGGTCTCTTGCCCCGAAACCCCCTGAGGGCCGCGAGGATTGGGCCACTATGGCGGGCGTTACGCCCTATCCCAATGCAAGGGACCCCTGATGAGATTGACCGACATATCGCTGAACTGGCTGCTTCCGGGCGCCGTACTGCTCCTGGGCATGCTGGCGGCGGTTGCGGTGCTCGCGCGCGGCAAGCGCTCCGGGGAGCACGCGAAGACCGAGGATTCCTGGGAACGTAGCGAGGAGCGCCGCAGGCGCAAGGAGAGCCTCTACGGCCTCTTCTCCTACATTCTCCTCTTCTGCTGTGCCGCGGTCGCCGCCGCGCTCTCCTTCCGCGGCCTGGTGGGCTTCGGTGAGCAGAACCTGGGCCTCACCGACGGATGGCAGTACCTGGTTCCGTTCGGGCTGGACGGTGCCGCCATGTTCTGCTCGGTCCTCGCGGTGCGCGAGGCCAGCCACGGTGACGCGGCTCTCGGTTCCCGCATACTCGTGTGGACGTTCGCCGGTGCGGCGGCCTGGTTCAACTGGGTGCACGCGCCCCGGGGTCTCGGCCACGACGGCGCCCCGCAGTTCTTCGCCGGCATGTCCCTGTCCGCCGCGGTGCTCTTCGACCGCGCGCTGAAGCAGACCCGCCGGGCCGCACTGCGCGAGCAGGGCCTCGTGCCGCGTCCGCTGCCGCAGATCCGGGTGGTCCGCTGGATGCGGGCCCCGCGTGAGACCTACAGGGCCTGGTCGCTGATGCTCCTGGAGGGCGTGCGCAGCCTGGACGAGGCCGTGGACGAGGTCCGCGAGGACAAGCGGCTGAAGGAGGAGACCCGGTCGCGCAAGCGCGAGCAGGAGCGTCTGGAGCGCGCCCACCTCAAGGCCATCAGCCGGGGCCACCGGGGTCTGCCCGGTCGTGGCGGCGGTGGCGGCGGTGGCGGACGCCAGGTCGACACCACCGTGGAGCGTGTGCCGGCGGCCCAGGTGGCCTCGGACTCCGCCATATCCACGCCGGAACAGCTGCCCGTGCGTACGCGTCCCTCCCTGCAGCCCGTCCGCAACGGCGCTGACAAGTCGATCACGGTCGACCTCACCGCGGAGGACGACACCATGGCCCTGCCGCGGCTCGACTCCCTGGAGCGCAAGCTCAAGGATCTGGAGCAGCAGTTCGGCTGAGCAGGACGAGCCACACATCGGACAGGGGCGCGGCGAGAGCCGCGCCCCTGTCCGTTCGCCCACTGCCACCGCGACGCCGATCCCGCGGACGCCGGTCCGGCGGAGGCTTCTCGGAAGGGCCTTAGGTCAGGCCGCCGTCGAGGTCGAACCACACCGACTTGCCCACGCCGTGCGACCGTACCCCCCAGGCGTCGGCGAGGGACTGGACGAGGAGCAGACCGCGTCCGTTCGTGCTGTCGTCGGCGGGCGGCACCCTCGGCTTGGGCCTGCGGCCCACGAAGTCCCGTACCTCCACGTGCAGTCCGCGGGGCGAGACGGTGGCGGTCAGCACCGCGTCGTGGTCGGTGTGGATGATCGCGTTGGTGACCAGCTCACTCGTCAGCAGCTCCGCTATCTCCGATCTGCCCGGTCGCCCCCATTGCCGCAGCAGCTCCCGCAGCGCCCTGCGGGCCTCGGGCACCGCCCTCAGGTCGGCCCGCCCGAGTCTGTGCCTGAGCTGTTCGGCGTCGGCCTTCTTCGCCGCCTCGCCGACCGCCTCCTCCACCTCTGCCGAGGAGGCCCCGATCGCCGTGGGACCGCCTCCTCGTGCCTGCCTCTTCATGACCCCCGCCCACGCGCCGATGACGATTCCCTCCTGCTCGAACACGTACACGGGGATCCATGCCCCGTCCGGATCGCGGCACTCATGTCGAATCGTGAACGACCGCCCGTACGCTTTCAAACGCACAGAGTCAAGCCAGCTGCCAGTACCTCGCGAGAGCGCTTGCCGCCCCGTGAAACCACCGCACAGCCCTACGAACCCGGCCCCCGCCCCGCTCCCCACAGCCCTCGGCGCCCCCGGTCCTCGCCCCCGACTGCCCGCGCGGGGCTGCGGATCCAGCCGTGTGCCACTGGGACGCGACGGCCGAGCGCGCGGTGTCTACCCCGGCCGGGGCGGCCCACGCACCCGATGATGTTGATTGGCCGGAATCGCGCGCTGGTACAGGCCAACTCACGGCCGAAAGCTGCCGATCGACGCCCGTCCGCGCCCGCCGGGGGCCGCCGTCAGGTCTCCCACACGGCGGCGGCCGTACGGTCGTCCGTGTACCCCTTGACCCTGACCTGGGCGTCGGCGAGGAAGGCGGCGAGCCCGGGCGGTTCGGCGCCTCCCCAGCGGGCCGCCAGATGCTCGGCGAGCGGCGGCTCCCCACGCAACGGTTCGGCCAGACCGCCGGTGCACAGCAGCAGGACGTCCTCCTCCCGGGCCACGGAGGCACGGAAGCGGAAGGGCTCGCGGGGCGGGGCCGGAGCGGGCTCGTACGGGCTCGGGGGCGTCGTGATGCCCAGGTCCATGGTGAGGCGGTCGCCGTCGGGGGTCTCGTGCGGCAGCGAGCCGAAGCCGACCACCGGGGCACCGGCCGTGTCGGCGACCCGGGGCTCTATGTCCTGCCACTCGCCGCCCCGCAGCCGGAACAGTCCGCCCGCGCCGACCCCGAAGAACACGCGCGTACGGCACCCGGGGTCGGCCGGGAGCAGCAGACAGCGCAGGCTCGCCGTGTACTCCTCCGGGTCGAGCCCCTGCTCCACGGCGCCGGCGCGGAGCTTGCCGAGACTGCGGTCGGTGAGGCGGTGCAGCCCCGACTTCAGATCGCCGCGCCGGGCGGCCCGGATGTCCTCCACCAGCCGCACATGGCTCAGCCCGACGGCCCGGCCGATCCACCGGCACGCCTCCGCCGCCGCACGGTGCGCTCCGGGGGTGGCCCGGGCGCCGGTCGCCATGGCCACCAGGACGAGTGCCTGCTCGCCGAGGCCGAAGCGGGCGGTGAGGAGCGCGTCGCGGCGCGGCTCGCCGCGGTAGCGCGCGGAGTCCCCGCGCAGCGACGCGGCGCGCAGCGTGCACGCCCCGTAGCGCGCGCCGTCCAGCACCGTGTCCGCCACCAGGTCGCCGAGGTCCTCCGGGTCCGCCGGCGGCAACGCGGTCGGCTCCGCGTCGTAGGTGGGCGGGCCGGACCCCACGTACTCGACCCGCACCCGCCCGCTCTCGCCGACGAGCGACACCTCGTCCGCCTGGAGGGTGGGGATGTCGGGCTGGGTGGCGGGCCGGGCGTCGGAGGGCTCCGAAGGGGCCGGTGAGGGGGCGCCGGGTGGGGAGGTCGGCTGGGCGGGGATCGGGGCCGGCGTCCGGTGGGGGCTCCGGTCGGGCGGGCGGCGCCAGGGCGCGGCCGCGCGGAAGCCCGGCGGGGTGGGCCCGGGCGGAAAGGTCACGGGCCCCGACGGTTGGACCGACGGTGGCTCCCACGGCGCGGGCTGCGGAGTGAGCCCGCTGAGCCGGGGGTCCCTGGCGGGCGGGAAGCCCGACGAGCCGAGCGGTTGACGCGGGACGGCCGCGAAGGGCGCCCGCGGACCGGCCTCGCCGGACGGGGCGACACCGCGCTCACCGGGCGAGGCGGTGTCGGCGCGGGACGGCCGACGCGGGTCGACGTCGCCGGGCCCGACGGGACCGACGGGACCGGGACTCACGGACGGACGCGGAGGAACAGCGGGCGGTACGGCGCCACTGCCGACACCGGCCGGGCCGTGCGAGCCGTGCGGGCCGACATCGACAGGCGGCACCGGTCCCGGGCCGGCATCGACGGACGCCGCAGGGTCAGGGCCGGCCGACGGACGCGGAGGAACAGCGGGCGGCACGGAACCGGGGCCGGGGCCCATCCCCGGGCCGGCATCGACGGAGGACACAGGATCAGGACCGGCCGACGGACGCGGAGGAACAGCGGGGGACGCCGGCCCCGGGCCCGACGCCGCAGCCGGGTCGGCATCGACAGGCTGCGCGGAATCTGGGCTGGACGGCGGACGTGGAGGGGCAGCGGGGGGTGTGGGCGTGGTGTCGGGAGCGGTGGCCCGGTGTGCGGCCCGGTCGCCCCGGCGGTCTTGGTCGTCGCGGCCGGCGGGGTCGTTCGGTGGGCTCTGGGGCGGCACCCGGTCCGGGTGGGCGCCCGGCGAGCCCTGCGGTGGCACCCGGTCGGAGAGGGCACCCGATCGACCCGGACGGGCGTCCTGCGGAGCCGTGCGCGGGCCGCTCGGCGAGCTCGCCCCGTCACCGGAATCGCCCGCCCCGCCCCACCCGCCTCCGGAACCATCCGCCCGGCCCGACCCAGCTCCGGAACCATCCGCCCGGCCCGACCCGCCTCCGGGTCCGGCCGCCCGGCCCGGCGTCCCGCCCGACTCACCTCTGGCAGCCGACGTACCCGGCACAGACGCCCAGGCGCCCGACGTACCCGGCACGGCGCCCCAGGCCCCTCGCCCGCCCGAACCATCCGAGCCACCACCTGAGCGACCTGAGCGACCGGAGCCGTCCGGCGCAGCCGGAGCGCCTGGCGCACCCGGCGCACCCGGCGCACCCGGCGCACCCGGCGCACCCGGCGCACCCGCAGGACGCACCGGCGTCGCCGTGTCCGACGCGTCCCATGGGCTCACCTCATCCCGCCCAGCCGGTGAACCCGGCCCGGTCGACCCGCCCGGCGTCGTCGAGGGCTCCGGTGGTGGCGGGTTCGGGGTTCCGTCCCTGACCGTCTTCGCCGCCGAGGCGAAGCGGTCGTCGAGGGAATCGGCCGCCACCGAGGCGCCCGTGTCCCCGTTCGCGTCGTCGTACAACTGCCGCCACCAGTCGTCCTCGTGACCGGTCGGCCTCTCCCCCTGCTGACTCATGCCCCTAATTGTCCACCTCGGGAGCCGTATGAAAACGGGGCATCCGGAAAATCGTCCCACGCGGCCGGCACCCCGTCGGCGTGTCGGACTACATGCCGAACTCCGGTGCGAGACAAGGGAGTCGAGAGGAGGGCGGGAGACGGCGGGAGGATGGTGGGAGATGAGGGAAATGCGGCGGATCGGGAAGTATGGGGGGAGTGGGGGCGCTCGGGTCGGGGCGCCCCGGAGCGCGCTGCGGAGCACGTCGTTCGGGGACCGCCGGGCGGTGCCACCCCCCCACAGGAGAAACCGCCCGGCGGTGCCGGGGTGACCGGCGCGCGGTGCGGGCGCGGGGGCCGGTCGGCCCGAGTGTGCGGGAGGTTCCTGGGATTTCGCTGTGCGACCCCGCCTGCCGGTGGGGCGCCCGGTGCGGTGATGATGGGCCGACGCGGAAGTGCGCCGAGGAGGCGCGGCGAGTGAGGGGCGGCGTCGCCGGATGCTGGGAGCGATCGGTCTCGACGAGACGCACGAGTCGGCCTACCGGGCCCTGGTGTCCGTGGGCGCCGCCGACGTACCGGACCTGGCGCGCCGGCTCGCGCTCGGGGAGCACGACACCGAACGCGCGCTGCGCCGACTGGAGCGGCACGGTCTCGCCGCCCAGTCCTCCGCGCGCCCCGGCCGCTGGGTCGCCGCACCCCCCGGCGTGGCCCTCGGCGCCCTGCTCACCCAGCAACGGCACGAGCTGGAGAAGGCCGAGCTGACGGCGGCGCTGCTCGCCGAGGAGTACCGGACGAACGCGGCCGAGCCCGCGGCGCACGACCTGGTCGAGGTGGTGATCGGCTCGGCCGCGATAGCGCAGCGCTTCCTGCAGCTCCAGCTCGGCGCCACGGAGGAGGTCTGCGCCATGGTCACCGGGGCTCCCATCGCGGTCTCCGGGCCGGAGAACAACCCCGCGGAGGAGCAGGCGACCGGTCGCGGCGTCGGTTACCGCGTGGTGGTCGAACGGGCCGTCCTGGACGAGGACGCCGGGCTGACCGAGCTGTCCGCCGCGCTGGGCCGGGAGGAGCGGGTGCGGGTCATGGACGAGGTGCCCACGAAACTCGTCATCGCCGACCGGACGCTCGCCATGCTGCCGCTCACCACGCACACCGCCGAGCCCGCCGCGCTCGTCGTCCACGCGAGCGGCCTGCTGGAGCTGCTGTCGGGCCTGTTCGAGTCGGTCTGGCGGCAGGCCCTCCCGCTGCGCCTGGGATCCGGCCGGGTCATCGAGGACGTCCCGGACGCCCCCGACGCCACCGATCTGGAGATCCTCTCCCTGCTGCTGGCCGGCATGACCGACGCGAGCGTCGCCAAACAGCTGGACCTGGGCCTGCGGACCGTGCAGCGCCGGGTGAAGGGCCTGATGGAACTCGCCGGGGTCACGACCCGGCTCCAGCTGGGCTGGCACGCCTACGAGCGGGCCTGGGTGACCCGGGACTGACACCCCTGACCTGCGCGTTCCCGCTGGGTCCGGCACCCTGGGCAGATGGGAGCGTGGGAACTCCTGCTGGTCGGGGTCGTACTGCTGCTCGGCCTGTGCGGAGTGCTGGTGCCCGGTGTTCCGGGGTCCTGGCTCGTGTGGGCCGGGGTCATGTGGTGGGCGCTGGAGGATCCGCGGCCCATCGCCTGGTGGGTGCTGGTGGGCGCGACCACGGTGCTGCTCGCGGCCCGGGCGGTCCGCTGGGTCCTGCCGCCCCGGCGCCTGACGGAGAGCGGTGCCACCCCGCGCATGGGGGTGTACGCGGGGGCCGGGGCCTTCCTCGGCTTCGTCCTCGTGCCCGTGCTCGGCGCGATCCCCGGCTTCGTCGGCGGTATCTACCTCTCCGAACGGCTCCGCCTCGGCCACCCCGGCGCGGCGAGGGCCGCGACGCGCACGGCGATGCGCTCGGGCGGTTCGAGCGTCCTGGCGGAGCTCTTCGCCTGTCTGCTGGTGACGGGGGCGTGGGTGGGCGTGGTGTTCGGCGGCTGAGCCGGCCGGGACTGCCGCCGACACCACCGACGGGCCGGGGCCGTCACGGCCGGAGTACGCCCTCCAGACCGAGGAGGAGGCGTTTGCGGTCGAGGCCGCCGGCGTATCCCGTGAGGGTGCCGTCCGCGCCGATCACCCGGTGGCAGGGGCGGACGATGAGGAGGGGGTTCGCGCCGATCGCGCCGCCCACGGCCCGGACGGCGGCGCGGGGTGCGCCGATCCGGGCGGCGACGGCGCCGTAGGTGACGGTCGCGCCGAAGGGGACGTCGTCGAGCGCGGCCCAGACCCGCCGCCGGAACTCGGTGCCCTCGCCGCGCAGCTCCAGCCGGAACTCCTTGAGCTCACCGGCGAAGTAGGCGGCGAGCTGTTCCTCGGCGGCCCGGAAGGGGGCGGGGTCGCGCAGCCAGCCCGGCAGCGGGACCCGGCCGCCCTTCTGCTCCGGTACGGAGAGGGAGGTGAGGGCGCCGTGCTCGTCGGCGGTGAGGAGGAGTCGCCCGACGGGACTGTCGACGACGGTGTAGTACGTCCGCTGCTCGGTGCTCACGGCTGAACTCCCTGTTCCTGTGTCCGAAGGTGTTGGACGGCGTACGACCGCCAGGGCCGCCAGGCGTCCGGCACGGCCTCGCCCGGGGGTGCCACGTCCGGGTCGCCGAGGGCGCGGGTGCGGATCTCGGCGACGGTACGGGCGTCCAGGCCGGGCAGTGCGAGGAGGGCCGCCTCGGTGGCGTCCCGGTCGGCGCCGACGTCGAGGCGGCAGGTGCCGTCGGCGAGGGCGCGTGCGAGGGCGCCGAGCGGGCCGCCCGCGCCGGCCAGCGCTCCGGGTTCGGGGAACAGGTGCGTCAGCGTCCCCCGCGGGGCGTCCAGCATCTTGCCGTACGCCCGCACGAGCCGTTCCGCCTCCGCGCGCCCGACGAGCGCCCGTACGGCGAACTCCTCCGGGTCGGCAGTGCCCGGTGAGCGCAGCCCCGGCCTGGCGGCGACGAGCGGGGCGAGCCGGGCGTCCTCGCCGAGGCGCTCGTCCACGGCGTACGGATCGGCGTCCAGGTCGAACAGCCGTCGCAGCCGCTGCACGGCGGTGGTGAGGTCCCGGGGGTCGGTGAGGTGGAGCCGGGCGTCGAGCCAGCCGCCGGACCGTCCCGGCGGGGCGGCCCCCGGTCGCTCGTCGACCTCGGCGATCGCGGTGCCGTACGGGAGGCGGAGGGTGCGCTGGTGGGTGCGGTGGCCGCGTACGCCGGTCGTCTCCTCGACGCCGGTGACGGACTCGGCGGCCAGGACGTCGAAGAGGGCGGTGGACCGGTACGGGCCCCGGTACGCGAGCCGGAGCGGGATGCCGGTCGTGGGTGAGCCGGCGGGCCGCCGGGGTGCGCCGGCGCGCAGGGCGCTGGGTGTCATGGCGTACACCGCGCGGATCGTGTCGTTGAACTGGCGCACGCTGGCGAAGCCGGACGCGAAGGCGATCTCGGTGACCGGGAGGGCGGTGGTCCGCAGCAGGACGCGGGCGGTGTGCGCCCGCTGGGCGCGGGCCAGGGCGACGGGCCCGGCGCCGACCTCGGCGGTGAGCTGCCGCCGGACCTGGCGCGCGCTGTAACCGAGCCGCACCGCCAGCCCGGCGACGCCCTCGCGGTCGACGACGCCGTCCCCGATGAGCCGCATGGCCCGGCCCACGGAGTCCGCGCGCACGTTCCACTCGGCCGAGCCGGGCACGGCGTCCGGACGGCACCGTCGGCAGGCCCGGAACCCGGCGCCCTGGGCGGCGGCCGCGGACGCGTAGAAGCGGACGTTCTCCCGTTTCGGCGTCACCGCCGGGCAGCTCGGCCGGCAGTAGATCCCGGTCGTCCGGACGGCGAAGAAGAACTCCCCGTCGAACCGGCCGTCCCTGCTCCGCACGGCCTCGTACCTGGTGTCCTCGTCCCCCGTGCCGTCCTTCATGCCGTCCTTCATGTCCTCAAGTGTCGACGACGCGGAGGCGGCGGGCTGGCGGTATTCGGACACTGCGCCCCTGAGAGGCAAGGGGCGCAGCCCCTGCCTCTCAGGGGGCGCGGGGAACTGCGCGACAAGCCCCCACTCACCCGCGCCGGGAACTCACCGCAAGCCACCCCGCTTCGCCTCCATCGCCGCCCGCCCCTGCGCGCCCCGCCGCTTCCACTCCTTGCGGATCTCCGCCCGCAGTCGCGCGTCGCTCTTGGCGACGATCCGCTGGTTCTCGCGGAGCAGCTTGCGGTAGCTCTCGAGCCGCCGCTCGGGCAGTTCACCGGACTCGACCGCGCCGAGGACGGCGCAGCCGGGCTCGGCGACGTGCGCGCAGTCGTGGAAGCGGCAGTCCGCGGCCAGTTCCTCGATCTCGGCGAAGACCTGTCCCACGCCGGTCTCGGCGTCCCACAGGCCGACGCCGCGCAGCCCGGGTGTGTCGATGAGGACACCGCCGCCGGGCAGGACGAGCAGGTTGCGGGTGGTCGTGGTGTGCCGTCCCTTGCCGTCCACGTCGCGGGTGGCCCGGACGTCCATGACGTCGTCGCCGAGCAGCGCGTTGGCGAGGGTCGACTTGCCCGCGCCGGACTGCCCGAGCAGGACGGAGGTGCCCCCGGCGAGCACCGCGGCGAGGACGTCGAGACCCTCGCCGTGGGTGGAGCTGACCGTCAGCACGGGGACGCCGGGCGCGACGGTCTCCACGTCCTGCACGAGATGCCCCAGGGTGACGGCGTCCGGCACGAGGTCGGCCTTGGTGAGGACGACCACCGGCTGGGCCCCGGACTCCCAGGCCAGCGCGAGGAACCGTTCGACCCGGCCGAGGTCGAGTTCCACGGCGAGCGACACGGCGACGACCGCGTGGTCGACGTTGGCGGCGAGGATCTGCCCCTCGGCGCGCTTGGAGGAGGTGGAGCGGACGAAGGCGCTGCGGCGGGGCAGGTACGCGCGGATGTAGCGGGGGTCGCCCGCGGGTTCCACGGCGACCCAGTCGCCCGTGCAGACGACCCGCATGGGGTCGTGGGGGGTGACGAACGCGGTGTCGGCCCGCAGCGGACCGTCGGCGGTGACGACGTCGCACTGCCCGCGGTCGACCCGGACGACCCGCCCGGCCAGCAGGCCCTCGGCGGCGTAGGGGGCGAAGGCGTCCGCCCAGGCGTCGTCCCAGCCGTAGGGGGCGAGGTCGGACACGGACGCGGAGACGCGGGAGGAGACGGATCCGGAGGTGGAGAGGGAACCGGAGATGGAGCCGGAGGAAGTCAAGGGAGACCCTTCACAGGGTGGCCCCGGCGGTCGTGCAGGACGTGGGTGTCAGCCGGTGGCCACGGAGGTGGACTGGATGGATTCCTGGATGCGGGCAGCGCCCATCGCAATGACAGCCATCGGTCGACACCTCCTGTCTCACTCGTCGTCGTCGGCGACGGCGGCCGGAACGGCCGCCGTGCTCGGTGGTCTCACCCTAGCGGGGGCCCGAGGACCCCCGTCAACCGATTAATGGCGGCGCCCCCGGCGCCGCGCCCCGCGCTCAGTCCGCGCAGTCGCACTTCTTCCCGTTGAGCGTGAAGTTCACGGGGACGGGGTTGTCGTAGCCCTGCCAGATGCCGAGGAAGCCGACGCCGAAGGTGCCGCCCGCGGCGACGGTCTTGTTGTAGTCGGCGGAGGTGGCGGTGACCTTGGAGCCCTCCTGGTCGAAGGTGCCGTCCCACATCTGGGTGACGCGCTGCTCGGCCGCGTAGGTCCAGGCGATGTGCCAGCCGTCGAGGGCCTTGGTGGAGGTGACGGTGACGGCACCCTGGAAGCCGCCGGGCCATTCGTTGACGACCTGGTAGCGGACGTGGCAGGTGGCGTCGGACGACTTGCCGGGGTCCACCGGCTGGTGGGTGACGCGGGCGGGCGTCGAGGAGTCGCCCTGGGGTTCCTCGTGGCTGTTGCCGCCCTGGTTCTTGTCGCCCTTGTCGTCCTCGTCGCCGGAACCGGTCTCCTCGGGCCGCGACGTGCTCTGCAGCTCGGACGAGTCGCCGCCGGACGGCGCCCCGGTCACCGGGAACCTCGGGTCCTGCTGCACCACCGGCGACTCCCGCCCGGAGGAGCCCTCGACGACGGGCTCGTCGTCGCCGAACGGCATGAGGGAGACGGCGAGCGCCAGCACGGAGAGGAGACCGGCTCCGGCGAGCAGCCCGTTCCGGCTGAACCGGGGCCGCGGTTCCCGGCCCGGCGAGAGTCCCCGGTCGGTGCCGGTGGCGTCGGCGCGCCCGGGGAGCAGCCCGGCGTCGGCCGCGCGGCGGCGGCGCTCCAGGTAGGCGAGTCCGCCCCAGCCGATCACGCCGCCGGCGAGTGCGGCGGGCAGGCCGCCGCCGTGCAGGCCGAGGCAGCCCGCGGCCTCGGCGCACTGCACGCAGGTGGCGAGGTGGCGGGAGAGGTCGTCGGGGGTGTCGGTGCCGGGCGAGCGGGTCACCGCGTCCAGCAGCCGGGCGTAGGTGCGGCAGTCGGCGTGCAGGGGCGCGTCGAGCTGGCCGCGGTGGCAGCGGTCCCGGAACAGCGCCCGGACCTGGTCGAGTTCGGTCCTGGCGACCGCCGGGTCGAGACCGAGCCGGCGGGCCACCGAGCCGAGCGGCAGTGACTCGACCTCGGCGAGCCACAGCAGGGCCGCGTCGGGTTCCTGCATGTCCCGCAGGGCGCGCAGGGCGAGCGGGCGGTACAGCGGCGGGCCGGTGTAGCGGGCGGCCTTGTCCGAGTTGAGCCAGAGGCGCAGCTCGGGGTCGAGCCGGTGGCCCTGGCCGCCCGTCTCCCAGGCGGTGGCGCTGGTCCTGACCCAGGTCAGGAGGAACGGTATTCGAGGCAGGCGCAGGGCGCGCCGTCCGGCACCGCGGTCGGCCCCCGCCTCGGACTCCAGGGCGTGTGCCTCGTGCATGCCGTTCGTGAAGGCCTCGGTGGCCAGTTGGGTCGCCGCGGCCGAACCGGACGTGCACAGGTCGGCGTACGACAGGACCGCGTCCCAGCACTCCGAGAACAGCGCGGCCTCGGCGGCGTCCTGGGGCTTCGGCAGGTCGGGCATGGGTCTCCTGCATCCAACAGAGCGAGGGGGGAAGTATGCAAAAGTAGTCAACTGCCCTTTAAATCCAAGGGAGTTGGGGGGACCACCTTGCGGTGCCCCAGAGCTTTTCACGCTTCCCACACAACTGACAAGCTGCGTCTTCAAATGCGGTTACCAGCGGTCACACTGTTGAGTTGTACGTACGCCGACCCCGATCGACTCAACCGCCACAGGAGTTACTCGGCGGGAACCTCCTCGACGGCCGGAAGGCTGTCCATGAAGGAGCTGACGGAGAAGACGGCGTTGCCGGGGCCGGGCGGGCCGTAGCCGGGCGGCGACGACAGCCCGAACTCCTCCATCGTGGCGCGGTAGGCCTGCAGCAGCCGGATGTGGTACTCCAGCGGCGCGCCCTGCGGGTTGGCCTTGCCGAGCGGGGTGGTGGGCTCCGGGCACCAGGTGGTGAAGCGGGGCGTGATGCCCTGCGACATGAAGAAGCGCAGGCCCTCGGTGGTCGACGCGATCGCCTCGTCGACGGTCTTGAACCCGAAGGGTTCGGCCATCTCCACGCCCGCCACGAAGTTGGGGATCACGTTGCGCGCGCCGAAGACACCGGCGGAGTCCAGGATCCGCTTGTGCCACTCGTCGCGGCCGACGTACCGCTCCTTGCCGGGGCAGTACATCTTGAAGAGGTACTCGTCCCAGACCTCGTAGTTGGGGTGGTAGATCTTCACGCCGTAGTCGTGGAAGCGCTTGACGTCGTCCAGCGGCAGCGCCTGGGCGACGACCTTGCCGATCCAGCGGTCCGGGAAGCGCTCCTCGATGGCCTTGGCGTAGTGGCCGTAGAAGTCGGCCTCGTCCCGGCCGGAGACCGTCTTGGTGATGGCGCCGCCGGTGAGCGTGTACGCGGTGGACGTCTTCGCCGTGTCGTAGCGGTCGATGATCTCCAGGGCTTCGAGGACCTCGTCGACGTCCTTCACGCCCGTGTACGGCCGGCCCGCCGCCTTGTGCTGGCGCCAGTTGTGGTTGATGTCGCAGTACTGGCACTCCTCCTTCGCGCCGAAGTACTGGCAGACGCGGAAGACGGTCAGATAGATGAGGTAGCCCCACTGGATGGTGGGGGCCACCTCCATCACGGACTTCCCGTTGGAGAGGGTGTGCTTGTAGTACTCCGGCATGGGCGGGACGCCGACGTCCGCGATGCGCTTGCCGTCCAGGTAGAGGCCGAGGAGGCCGTCCTCGTCGGACGCCACCCGGTAGGGCGAGGACGGGTTGACCCGTACGGAGACGACCGTGCGCCGCAGGTCGTAGGGGCCGCCGGTGAGGATGATCTCCTCCGGCGGGCGGCGCAGGGCGGCCTCGCCCAGCTCGGGGAGGGTGCCGTGGTCGAAGGAGAAGATGAAGTACGACTTCGGCTTGACCTCGCCCTTCTCGTTGTCGCTCAGCGCGGAGGCGTCGAAGGCCACGCCGCCCCTGAGCAGGTCCTCCTTGAAGACGGCTTCCCGTGGCACGTGCGGGAACCTCTCCATCAGGTCCTCCACCAGTGCGGTGCGGCTGCCATCCATCCCGTTGTCTCCTCGCTCCCGACGTCGCGTGGGGGTTGCCCGTGCGCGTCCCCCACGGTATGCCTCCGGCGGTCAGGGGGAGGGAGCGGGGGGTTGTTCGGGGGTGGCGCCTACTGGGGTGGAGGGTGCGTGTCTCGTCGGCGGGTGCGGGTGCGTGGGGCGTCTCGCGCAGTTCCCCGCGCCCCTGAAAAAGCAGGGGCTGCGCCCCGTGCTTTTTCGGCCCGAGAGGGCCGTAGGCCCTTGAGGGGCGCGGGGAACTGCGCGAGAAGCCCCACCCATCCGCACCCGCCGACGCACCGAACCCCCCGAGCTCGACGGCGCGACGAAGGCCCCCTCAGTCCTCCGCCGCGTACGACCAGAACTCCACCTCCGTCAGGTTGCACCGCCCGTTGTGCGTGTCGTGGAGGCGGAGCAGCGGATACGTCGCCGTCGTCGGCAGGGCCGCCTCGTACCACGTGCCGTCCGTCGTCGTGCCGATGGTGTGCAGGTCGGTCCAGGTCGCGCCGCCGTCCGTGGAGCCGCGCAGCACCGTGCCCGTCGCCCGTGCCGCGAACCCGGCGCGCGGCAGGACGCGGAGCCTGTCGACCCGCAGGGTGCCGCCCGCGCCCGCGTCGATGTCGATCCAGCTGTCGGCCGCGAGGGTGTCCGTGTAGGTGGCGGGGTCGCCGTCGAAGGCCCGCCAGCCGTTGCCGGCCTGCGTCCCCGTGCCGGGCCAGGCGATGGTCGACGCCTTCACCATCGACGCGGTCACCTCGGTGCGGCGCAGCAATGTCTCCCGGGAGACGAGCAGCTCGTACGCCGCGTACACCTCGTCGATCCGGGTGTCCTCGTCCTTCCCGGTCTCCGCCTCCACCCGGTCGAGCTCGGCGGTGAAGGCCGCGTGGCTCTTCTTCGTCCATCCGGCCGGGTCGGTGGCGCGCGCCCGGGCGAGGACGTCGGCGAAGGTCTCGGCGACGGCCACGGCGGGTGCGGAGACCCGGGTGCCGCCGCCCACCAGGGCCGCCGTGACCCGGTAGTGGCGCCTGCCGTGCCGCAGCCCCTCGTCGTCGTGGGCGAGGGACCGGGTGTCCTTGGCGAGCACGTGCCAGGTGTCGCCGTCCGTGGACCGCTCCAGGGTGAACGTGAGCGCGTCCTCCGGCTTGCCCCAGCGGGCGGTGACGGTGTCGCCGTCCCGCTCCAGGGCGACGAGCAGCGGAGCGTTCCCGAGGCCGTCGACCTCCACCTCGGCGAAGGCCGCGTCGCCCGTGGCCACGACGCCCGCGTGCACCGCGTACGGGAAGGGGCAGAAGAGGCTGCCGACCGTCACCCAGGTACGGCCGTCGCGCGACACCTGGCCGTGCACCCGGTGGGTGGTGAGGTCGCGGACGAGCCGGAGGTACGGGGTGGCGGCCAGGGTGCGGCCGGGGAGAGGCCGGGTGATCGGGGAGCGGAGGTCGTCCTGCCAGTCGTGGCGGCTGTCGCGGGTGCGGTGGTGCAGGACGAGTCCGCCGTCGGCGTCGGCGCCGAAGTACACGTGCCGGGTGTCGGCGGTGAGCCGGTCGCGGAGCATCAGGCCGGTCGCGGGGCCCCGGGCGCCGTCCACACGGGCCGTGAGCGTGAAGCCGCCCACCGCCGGGCGGTTCACGAAGTGCAGTGCGTCGTCGATGTCGCGGGAGGAGACCCGGTAGTCGTCGCCCTCGCCGAGGCCGTCGCCGTGGGCGCCGAGGACGCGGACGGTCGAGCCGCGCACGATCGCACCGCCCTCGCGGGCGTGGTGGAGGGCGTCGTCGCGCCAGCCGGTCCGGCGCACCCCGGGCGAGGCGGGCCGCTTCAGCTCGGTCTCGATCGCGTACGACGCCGGGGCCCGGCCCGCCGCGTTCACCGCCGTGACCGTGTAGAAGCGGGTCTCGCCGGACCGCGCGGACGTGTCCGCGAAGTGCCGGCCCTTCACCCCGGAGGCGATCAGCTCGTACGGGCCCTTGCGTCGGGTCGCCCGCCGTACCTCGTAGTGCGTGGCGCCCGCTGACGTCTGCCAGGTGACCAGGACCGAGGCGTCGCCGGGCAGGGTGTGGACGAAGTCGACGGGGGAGGGCGGGAGTTCGGTGACGGTCTCCGACTCCAGGCGCAGCACCAGCCCGGTCATCGGCGGCACGCTCACCTTGCCGCCGCGCACCGGCAGCCTCCGGCCGCTCACCAGGTCGAGGACGCCCGTGCCGCCGCCCGGTACCGCCACCCGGTGGGTGCGCTCGTTCCCGTACGCCTTCCGGGTCGTGTTGACGGCGAAGAGGTAGCGGCCGTAGCGGGCCGTGAGGAGATCGGGGTAGCCCGAGTAGGCGTGGTCGGCCTCGAAGTTCTCGCGGTGGACCGTCCCCACGCCGGGCTGGAAGGTGATGGGGGCGATCTCGCCGGCGAGGGCCTGGAGGGCGGTGGAGTCGCCCGTCTGCTGGTCCTCCATGAAGTCGACGTCGATGTTGTCCATGCGGGCCCAGTAGTCCTCGTACCGGAAGAGCCCCTCGGTGTGCAGCTGGACGATGTGGTCGCGGTCGGGGTGGCGGACGTGGAGCCGGCCGTTGCGGGCGAAGCCGCGCTGGCGTTCGTTGAGATGGCCCCACAGATGGGTGTCGCCGTCGCGCAGGGAGACGAACATGCAGTCCACGTCGACCCAGGCGAAGCGCTCGTAGTCGGCGGTGCGCACCCCGAGCGCGGTGAGTTCGGCGGGGGTGTAGTAGGCGAAGTCGGTGTGCGGGTGGACGATGCCGGTCGGTTCCTGGTTCTTCAACCAGTCCCAGGTCTCGCCGAGTTCGAGGTCGTACTTGTTCTTCGACTTCACGGCGGAGAAGTTGGCGAAGTACTGGTGGTCGGCGATCTGCTGCTGGGCGAAGCCCACCGCCTCCCGGGCGTAGCGCCGGGTGCGGCTCCACTGCTCGCCGGCGTACCGCTCGGGGTGCTCGGCGATGTGGTGGGCGAGGGAGACGTAGTGGAGGAGCTTGCCCTCGGAGATGCGCAGGACGTAGCCGGGGAAGCCGGGGAAGTTGGTGTTGCGCTCGTCGACGACCATCTCCATGCGCATGGTCCGCTTGAGGTCGTCGTCGAGGTCGGTCATCCGGGCGTGCGAGCGGGCATGCAGGTTGCGCAGCGCCAACTCCAGTATTTTGTCGTTGAGTTGTTCGTCGCCCTCGTGGCCCCAGGTGCGGTGGAACCACTCGGGGAGGTAGTTGGTGGCCTCGCCGTAGTTGGCGACGTAGCCGTTCTCGCGGGTGTGGCCGGCCTCGGTCATGGTCGTGAAGTGGGTGCCGAGGGGGAGGCGGCGGACGATGTCGCCGTTCTTGTCGAGTTTGGAGCGGGCCAGCCCTTTGATGACGTACTTGACGTAGTCGTCGGTCCAGCGGGCCGTGGTGTCGTGCTGGAAGAGGGAGTGGAAGAGGTCGAGGTCCTGACCGTCGGGGCCGACCAGCACCTCCTCGCCGAGGAAGGGCTCCCAGCCGAGGGCCTCGCCGACGATGCGGTGGCTGCGCTCCCGCCCCTCGTAGTGCGGGGACCCGATCACCCGCAGGCCCTCGTGGGCCTCCCAGGCGCCCTCGTACGTGTACATCACCTGGTTGTAGATGTAGGAGAGGCGGGAGCGGGCGTAGTCGAAGTTGGCCTTCAGGACGCGTTCCCAGGCGGCGCGGCGGGTGAGGGGGCCGCCGTCCCGGCCGACGCCCGCGAGGGAGGTGGGCCCTTCCTCGGTGCCGGTGACGAACGGTTCGTCGAGGAACTCCTCGAAGGCCTCGCGGCCGTGGACATCGTTGTCGGCGATGACGTTCTCGACCAGGTACAGCGCCTGGCCGAGCGCCCCGTAGTAGCCGCCCCAGTCGCCCTGGTGCCCGCCCCAGGCCAGCAGCCTGGTGTTCCGGTAGTAGTCCTTGGTGTGGTTGTCGACGCACTTGAGGACCCGCAGCAGCGCGGCCTTCCGGGCGGCCGGGGTCTTCGCCGGGCACCAGGAGGCACGGGCCAGCGCGCCCGCGTAGAAGAACAGCTCCTCGACGTAGCGGACGATGGACAGCCTGCCGTCGGCGGTCGCGTCCACCTTCGCCGAGAGGGAGTCGAAGAGCTTCACCTGATCGGCGACATAGCCGTCGACGAGCGCCTGCCTCGCGGTGTCGTCGACGTCGGCGACCGTGGCGGTGGGCGGGGTGAACTCGGTCCGGGGATCGTCGCCGAGGTCGAGGTGGCTGCCGGTGTGGGTGTAGGCGCGGTGGTAGCCGCGGGAGTTCGCGGTCACCTTGCCGGAGAAGGCGCTGTCGTAGGTGCGCAGGGTGATCTCGGCCCGGGTCCGGCCGCGGGTGTGCTCCAGCGGCAGCATGATCGTGGCGTAGAAGAAGCGTCCGGGGAGGGGCCGGCTGGTGCCGGTGTTCAGGGCCTCGTAGTCGCCGGAGCGGCGGTAGCCGATCTGCTCGCCGTTGATGTACGCGATCGTCTTGTACGGGGAGGTGTCACCGCCCCAGAACTTCACCGTGAGGTGGTTCTGGTGGACCGGGTCGACGGCGACGGTGAAGCGGAGGTCGCCGCCCTTGACGCCGGGGGTGGAGAGGGGCCTCGCGACCCGCGCCCGGTCCCCCGCGTGGCCGTCGACGACCTCGGTGTCCGGGCCGTGGAAGTCGTGGGCCGCCTCGGAGTCCGCGTCGCCGAAGTCGACGAGGTCCAGCCGTCCCGCGCCGCCCGCCGCGGCGCCGGTCCCCCGCTCGGGCGCGTCCCCGGCAGCCGCCGCCGGGGACCAGGCACCGGCGAGGGCCAGTGTGCCGGTGCCCGCCGCGGCCGTGGTCAGGACGGATCTTCTGGAGATGGGCATGCGGAGTCCTCCCGGCCGGGCGCACAGCACAGCAGTAAACGTTCTCTGCGGAAGGTAGGGGGCTCCGGTCGAGGTCGACAAGATGTCGTACGGCAGAAAGACTTTCGATCGCCCTGTAAAACAGACAACGGTTGTCGGCGTGATCACGCCGACAACCGTTGTCTGTCTTTTCCGCGACTCAGGTGCGTGTCCGCACGGTCAGCAGTCGCGCAGCGGGTCCGTCTCGCTGTAGATGGCGGTGTCCTTCATCCAGCCGAGCCGGCCGTTGTCGGCGACGGTCTTGATCCAGCGGTTCGGGTGCGGCCCGCCCACCCAGGCCTGGTTGTCCATCTTGCAGAAGAACCAGCTCGGATTGGTGTTCATGGTCCCGACGACCTGGTTGGGGTTCGGGTACAGCGGGTTGTTGCCCACCGAGCCGTACACCGGGGCGCCGGCGACGTTGTTGCACCACCACCTGATGCCGTCCTCGTGCCGCCAGCAGGCGGACGCGGCGGACGCGGACGGCGCCGCGAGGGTGGTGCCGAGTGCGGCGGCCAGGCCGGCGGTGGCGACCAGCCATCGAAACCTCATGTGCGTGTTCCTCTCCTGTCAGCACGTGCGTGTCCCGCACCGAAGCCTGCCGACTGGCGAGGCGCGGTCGCGCCCCCTTTCGATCAGGGTCGAAAACCGCTGGTGGAAGCGTCCGCGCTCACGCCATCCGCTCCAGCGCCCCCCGGTCGAGCGCGTACGCCGGCTCCTCCCCGGCGGCCAGCCGTTCGGCCTCCTCCGTGACGGCGAGGCCGAGGCGGGCGACCTCGTTGCCCTGGGAGCCGGCGAGGTGGGGGGTGACGAAGGCGTTCGGGAGGTCCAGGAGAGGGGAGTCGGCGGGCAGCGGCTCGGGGTCGGTGACGTCGAGGACCGCCGAGAGGCGCCCGGCGCGCAGCTCGTCGACGAGGGCGTCGTGGTCGACGAGGGCACCGCGCGCGGTGTTGATCAGGGCCGCCCCGTCGGGCATGAGGGACAGCGCGCGGCGGTCGATCAGACGGTGGGTCTCGGGGGTGTCGGGGGCGTGCACGGTGACGATGTCCGAGGTGCGCAGCAGCTCGTCGAGCGGGAGCAGCGGGACGCCGAGGGCGGCGGCCCCGGCCTCGTCGACGTAGGGGTCGGTGAGGCTCACCCGCAGGTCGAAGGGGCGCAGCAGTTCGATGACGCGGCGGCCGATGCGGGAGGCGCCGACGACGCCGACGCGGCGGCCGTGGTTGCCGATGCCGGGGACGAATCCCCAGCCCGGCGAGACGCGCTCGGCGCGCAGGCGTTCGCGGCGGCCGAGGATGTCCTTGCCGGCGAGCAGGATCATGGCGAGCGTGTACTCGGCGACGGGCAGGGCGTTGGCGGCGGCGGCCGTGGAGACGGCGATGCCGCGTTCCCAGACGGCCGGGGTGACGAAGCCCTTCACCGAACCCGCCGAGTGCAGCAGCGCCCGCAGCCCGGGGGCGGCGTCGAGGACCGGCTCGTCGATACGGGGGCAGCCCCAGCCGGTGATCAGCACCTCGGTTCCGGCCAGCGCCGCCCGGATCCGGGGGTCGGTGAAGTCCTCGGCGATCAGGGCGGGGTCGATGTCCACGGTCTCCCGCAGGCGGGCCAGCACGTCCGGCGGGAAGACCTGCGGAACGTTCTCGGCCGTCATGGCGAACAGTGCGCGGGGACGCTCGGGCAAGGAGGAACCTTCCGGCTGGGCGGGCGCAAGGGCCAGGCCGAGGGGACAGTAAGCGGTCTCTACGGTAGGCAGGCGCCCAGCAGGAGGTCAATGAACAGGACGGCTCACCGGGCGGAGAAGATGGCCCTCGACAGCTACGGCCAGCGGAGGGCACCAGGCATGACGACCGAGACCATCACCAACTGGGCCGGGAACATCACGTACACCGCCGGGGAGGTGCACCGGCCGGAATCCGTCGACGCGCTGCGGGCCCTGGTCGCGGGCAGCGAGCGGGTGCGGGTGCTGGGCAGCGGCCACTCGTTCAACGAGATCGCGGAACCCGGCCCCGAGGGGGTGCTCCTGTCCCTGACCGGGCTGGCCCCGGAGATCGAGGTGGACACGACGGCCCGCACGGTACGGGTCGGGGGCGGTGTCCGTTACGCGGAACTGGCCCGCGCGGTGCACGCCCACGGTCTCGCCCTGCACAACATGGCCTCCCTGCCGCACATCTCGGTCGCGGGCTCGGTGGCCACCGGTACGCACGGCTCAGGCAACGGCAACGGTCCGCTCGCGGCGGCGGTGCGCGAGGTCGAGCTGGTCACGGCGGACGGGGCGACGCTGACGCTCGCGCGCGGCGACGGCCGTTTCGGCGGGGCGGTGACCTCGCTCGGCGCGCTCGGTGTGGTCACCGCGCTCACCCTCGACCTGGAGCCGGCCTTCGAGGTCGCCCAGCGCGTCCACGGTGAACTCCCGCTGGCGGGGCTGGACTTCGACGCCGTGTCGGCGGCGGCGTACAGCGTGAGCCTCTTCACCCGCTGGCGGCACTCCGGCTTCGACCAGGTGTGGGTCAAGGAGCGCGCGGACCGGGCGGCGGCGGACTTCCCGTGGGCGGCGCCCGCGACCGAGGCGATGCATCCGGTGCCGGGGATGCCTGCGGTGAACTGCACCGAGCAGTTCGGGGTGCCGGGGCCCTGGCACGAGCGGCTGCCGCACTTCCGGGCCGAGTTCACGCCGAGCAGCGGGGAGGAGTTGCAGTCGGAGTACCTGTTGCCGCGCTCGTTCGCCGGGGAGGCGCTGCGCGCGCTCGACGGCGTCCGGCATGTCGTCGCGCCGGTGCTCCAGGTCTGCGAGGTCCGTACGGTCGCCGCCGACGAGCAGTGGCTGAGCCCCGCCCACGGCCGGGGCACGGTCGCGCTCCACTTCACCTGGATCGCGGACCCGGCGCCGGTGCTGCCGGTGGTCCGGCGGGTCGAGGAGGTGCTCGCGCCGTACGAGGCCCGGCCGCACTGGGGCAAGGTCTTCACGGTTCCGGCGGCGGACCTGCGGGCGCTGTACCCCCGGCTGGGTGATTTCCGGGCGCTGGCCGAAGTCCTGGACCCGACGGGCAAGTTCCGCAACGCCTTCGTCCGGGAGGTGCTCGGCACGTGAGTCTTCGGCGTACTTCGTAAACCCCCTTTCCTAACCCCTTGTAGAAAGTCCCTCCTCGCCATAGCCTGAGCGCCGCGCCGGGGCAACAGGCCTCGTCATGGCCTGGAGGGATCGAGGGGATCATGTCGTCGGTGAAGCGCACCTCACGCGACATCCGCACCGCGAACCGCTACGAGGTGCTGCGCCAGATCATCGCCAAGTCTCCCACCTCCCGACAGGAGCTGGCGGCGGCCACCGGGCTGAGCCTGGCCACGGTCGCCACGCTCGTGGGCGAGCTGCTCGACCTCCGCATGATCACCGAGGTCGGGTTCGAGGACTCGGCGGGCGGCCGCCCCCGCGGGCTGGTGGCCGTCAACGCGTCGGGGGGCGCGCTGATCGGCGTCGACATCGCGGAGACGTACGTCCACGTCGAGCTGTTCGACCTGGCGCTGAACGTCCTGGCCCGCGCCGAGGAGAACGTCCGCCCGGGTGAGAGCCTGCCCGAGCAGATGGTGGGGCACGTCGCCGCCGCCGTCGGCTCCGTGGTCGCGCAGGCCGGCACCGAGGGCGCCCGGGTGCTCGGCGTCGGGGTGAGTGTGCCGGGGCAGGTCGACCGCGCCACCGGCATCTCGGAGTACGCGCCCAACTGGGACTGGCACGACGTACCGCTGCTCGATCTGCTGACCGAGCACATCGCCTACCCCCTGTACCTGGACAATCCGCTGCGCGCCGTCGCCGTGGCCGAGCTGTGGTTCGGCGCGGCCCGGGGACGCGGGGACGCCGCGGTGATCACCCTCGGGACCGGCGTGGGCGCCGGGCTCGTCCTGGACGGCGGGCTGCACCGGGGAGTGAGCAACAGCGCCGGCGAGTGGGGCCACACGACGATCGTGCTGGACGGCCGGCTGTGCCACTGCGGCAACCACGGCTGTGTGGAGACGTATGTGGGCGCCCCGGGGATCATGCTGAACCTCCGGGAGCTGAGCCCGCGCAGCACCCTGCTGCACCCCGAGGACCAGACGGCCACCATCGCGGCCCTCGCGCGGGGCGCGGCCCGGCACGACCCGGTGGCGGTCAAGGTGGTGCGGGACACCGCCCGATATCTCGGGGCGGGGATCGCCGACCTGGTCAATCTGTTCAACCCCGAGGTGGTCGTGCTCAGTAGCTGGGTCGCGGCCGCCCTGGGCGAGCCCCTGGTCACGGAGGTGCGCGAGGCGGTCGCCCGGCACGCGCTGCCGCGACCGATGGCCGCCACCGAGATCGTGCTCTCCCAGATCCCGAGCGATCCGGCATGCCTGGGCGCGGCGACGTTCGCGCTGGAGGGCGCGCTCCAGTCGGTCGGGCAGAAACCGGGCACCCGGGCCGCGTCGGCCATGTCGCGGAGCAGGCCCGCCGTGCGCCGCCGAGGGCGGTCCGAAGAGCGCGACAGCCTGCGCGAACACCCCTGAGCCGAGGGCCGCCGGACCCTGACCCGGCGGCCCTCTCCCCCACGTCAAACCCTTTGCACCGCACGGACGTTCGGAACACCGAACCGAATACAACGCTTCGAACAGACTTCGTCCAACCCCTTGCCGAAGCCTTAGCCGAAGGTTAACGTCCCGCACCGCAAGCCTCTTTGAGCCACTGAGTCATCCGGCCCTGAGCCACTGAGCCATGGGCGCAGAGCCGCAGCCGTACTCGAGACAAGGACGTCAGCATGTCGGCATTCAGGAACAGCAACTTCGACCGCCGTACCGCCCTGCGGGCCGCGCTGGGTCTGGCCGCCGCCGGCGGACTGGCCGCGTGCGGCGGCAACACCGGCAGGAGCAGCAGCGGTGGCGGCGCCGGCCTCACGCAGTACTTCCACGCGTACGGCGAGGCGGGCACCGAGCAGGCCATCAAGCGCTACGCGAAGGCCTACAAGAAGTCCAACGTCACCACGCAGTGGATCACCGGCTCCAACTTCGAGAGCAAGCTGTTCGCCTCGCTGCTCACGGACAAGGCCCCCGACTGCTTCGAGTTCCACCCGCAGCTGCAGATGATCGAGAGCGGCCAGGTCGCCGACCTGACCGACCTGATAGACCCGGTCAAGGACGACTTCAACCAGGCCGACATCCAGTCGCACACGGTCGACGGCAAGATCTACGGCATCCGGATGATCGACGACCCGCAGTTCTTCTTCTACCGCAAGTCGCTGTTCGAGAAGGCCGGTGTCGAGGTCCCGCAGACGCTGGAGGAGCTGGCGGAGGCCGCCGCCAAGCTGACCACCAGCAAGGTCAAGGGTGCCTACCTCGGCAACACCCTGCACTCGATGGTCAACCCGCTGATCTGGTCGGCCGGCGCGCAGCACCTGGACGAGAAGAACCAGATCGCCTACCACACGGACGCGGTCGTCGACGGCTTCAAGCAGCTGCGCAAGCTGTTCACCAGCGGTGACCTGCTGCTCGACGCCCCGACCGACTTCTGGGACCCCTCCGCGCTCAACCAGGGCCTGACCGCCATGCAGTGGTGCGGCATGTGGGCGATGCCGCAGATGCAGGAGGCGCTCGGCGACGACCTCGGCATCTTCCCGTTCCCGAAGGTCGGCAGCGCCGGCAAGCAGTCCGTCTACAACGGCGGCTGGTCGATGTTCGTCAACGCCAAGGGCAAGAACGTCGAAGAGACCAAGGAATACGTGAAGTGGCTGTGGATCGACCAGAAGGACTACCAGGAGGACTGGGCGCTCTCCTACGGCTTCCACATCCCGCCGCGCACGTCGATCGCCGAGTCCGCCGACAAGCTGAAGTCGGGCCTGCCCGCTGAGGGCGTGAAGCTCTTCAACGAGTTCGGCCACTTCGACAACATCGGCTGGACCCAGGCGAGCATCACCGCCCTGGAGGACGTCCTCGCCAACTCCGTGCGCAAGGGCGGCGACCCGGACAAGGAACTGACCAAGGCCGACGCGAAGGTCAACAAGGAACTGAAGAAGCTCTTCGGCTAGGCCGACGGACAGGTACTCACGACATGTCGACCATCACCAAGGACGGCGTCTCCAGCCCCGCCCCGGCGAAGGCCTCCCCGGCCAAGCCGCGGCGGGGGCTGCGGGGCTCTCCCACCTTCAACTTCTGGCTCTTCACCGGGCCGTTCCTGATCGGCCTGGCGATCTTCGTCTATCTGCCGATCCTGTGGAGCCTCTACCTGTCGTTCTTCGAGGCCCGCTTCACGGTCACGCCGAGCGAGTTCATCGGGCTCGACAACTACGTGACGATGCTGACCGACGAGGACTTCATCGGATCGCTCGGCACCTTCACCGTCTTCGCCGCGTTGATCGTGCCACTGACCTGGGCGACCTCGCTCGGCCTCGCGCTGATGGTGAACCGGCTGCGGTTCATGCGGGCGTTCTTCCGCTCGGTGTTCTTCCTGCCGACGGCGGTCAGCTATGTCGCCGCCTCCCTGATCTGGAAGATGTCCATCTTCAACGGTGTCCGCTTCGGTCTCGCGAACACCTTCCTGGGCATCTTCGGCATCGACAACACCGCGTGGCTGGCCAGCCCCGACCCGCCGTGGTACTGGCTGCTCATCGTGACCGTACGCCTCTGGCTCCAGGCCGGCTTCTACATGATCCTCTTCATCGCGGCCCTGCAGAACATCCCGCAGGAGATGTACGAGGCGGCCTCGATCGACGGCGCCAAGCCCGGCTGGCAGACCTTCTGGCACATCACCCTGCCGCAGCTGCGGGCGACCTCCACCGCCGTGATCCTGCTGCTGCTCGTGGCGGCCTATCAGGGCTTCGACGAGTTCTTCAACCTGCTGAACAAGACCACCTGGGGCAGACCGCCGCTGGTGGAGCTGTACTACAAGGCGCTCGGTGAGAGCCAGGACTACGGCGCGGGCAGTGCGGGCGCGCTGATCCTCACCGTACTGATCTGCCTCGTGACCCTGCTCCAGGGCAAGATCATGGGATTCGGAAGGGGTGAGGAGTCCAAGTGACCACCACCACGACACCTCCGGCGGACCGGGTCGACCGGGTCGAGGTACCGGCCAAGGCGCGCCGTGTCCGGACCGGCAGTGTGATCGGCTCGGCCGGTCTCTACATCGCCACCGGCATCGCCGCGATCCTCTTCCTCATCCCCTTCTATCTGATCGTCCGCAACGCGCTGATGACGGACCCGGAGATCACGGGCGAGGAATGGAAGTGGTTCCCCACCGACATCCAGTGGGGCAACATCACCGAGCCGTTCGACGACCCGTCGGTCGACTTCGCGCGCTCCCTGTGGAACTCGGCCGTCGTCGGCGTCCTGCACACCGTCGGCACCCTGCTGGTGTGCTCGCTGGCCGGCTACGGCCTGGCCCGGATCCCGTACAAGCACGCCAACAAGGTCTTCTACGCCGTCCTCGGCACCCTGATGGTCCCGACCGCCGTGACCTTCGTGCCCAGCTTCGTGCTCGTGTCGTCCCTCGGCTGGATCGACACCTACCGGGGTCTGATCATTCCGGGCCTCTTCAGTGGTTTCACCTGCTTCCTGTTCCGGCAGTACTTCCTGGGGTTCCCCAAGGAGCTGGAGGAGGCGGCGCGGGTGGACGGGCTCGGTTACATGGGCGCGTACTGGCGGGTCGTCGTACCCAACTCGCTGAACTTCTTCGCCGCGATGGCGACGATCACGTTCATCAGCGGGTGGAACTCCTTCCTGTGGCCCCTGGTCATCGGCCAGGACCCGAGCGCGTGGACCGTCCAGATCGCGCTCTCGAACTACACGACCGGCCAGACCGTGAATTTCCATCTGATCTTCATGGCCACCGCCATTTCCATCCTGCCTCTCGTGTTCGTCTTCCTCTTCCTCCAGCGCTGGCTGGTGCAGGGCATCGCGCAGACTGGCATCAAGGGCTAGGAAATCAGCAAGGAGACCGATGTCTTTCCGCACCACCGGCACCACCGCCGCTTCGTCCTTCGACTACGTCGAGGACGTGTCCCCGGGCCGCGGGGCCCTTCCGCCCCGCGCCTGGTACGCGTCCTCCGACGCCCGGGCCCTGTCGCTGAACGGCGTCTGGCGCTTCCGGCTGTCGCCGACCGCCGACGCGGAGGACGACTCGTTCGCCGCCGAGGGGTACGACGCCGGGGGCTGGGGCCGGGTGGCCGTCCCGGGTCACTGGGTGATGCAGGGCCACGGGGCCTACGGGGCGCCGATCTACACCAACCACCTGTACCCGTTCCCGGTGGACCCGCCGAGGGTGCCGTCGGAGAACCCGACCGGTGACCACCTGCGGTCCTTCGACCTGCCGGAGGGGTGGCCCGCTCTCGACGAGGGCGGGGCGGTGCTGCGCTTCGACGGTGTGGAGTCGTGCGCCCGGGTGTGGCTGAACGGCACGGACATCGGTGAGTTCAAGGGCTCCCGGCTGCCGCACGAGTTCGCGGTCGGGCACCTGTTGAAGCCGGCGGGGAACGTCCTCGCCGTCCGGGTCCACCAGTGGTCCGCCGGCTCCTACCTGGAGGACCAGGACCAGTGGTGGCTGCCCGGCATCTTCCGGGACGTCACCCTGCTGCACCGCCCGGCGGGCAGCGCCCTCGACTTCTTCGTGCACGCCTCCTACGACCACGTGGGCGGCATCGGGACCCTCCGCGTCGACTCCGACGTGGACGGCCGGGTGCTCGTCCCCGCCCTCGACATCGATGTCGCGACCGGCGAGCCGGTCACGGTCCCGGTCGAGCCGTGGACCGCCGAGACACCCCGGCTGTACGACGGCGAGCTGGTCACGGCGGGCGAGCGCGTCCCGCTGCGGATCGGTTTCCGTACGGTCGTCCTGGAGGACGGTCTGCTCAAGGTCAACGGGAAGGCGATCCTCTTCAAGGGCGTCAACCGGCACGAGTGGCACCCCGTCAAGGGCCGCTCCCTCGACCTGGAGACCATGCGCGAGGACGTGCTGCTGATGAAGCGGCACAACCTGAACGCCGTGCGCACCTCGCACTACCCGCCGCACCCGGCCTTCCTCGACCTCTGCGACGAGTACGGCCTCTGGGTGATCGACGAGTGCGACCTGGAGACCCACGGCTTCACCGAGCAGAACTGGCGGGACAACCCCGTCGACGACGACCGCTGGACCCCGGCCCTGCTGGACCGCGCGGCCCGCATGGTCGAACGCGACAAGAACCACCCCTCGGTCGTCATCTGGTCCCTCGGCAACGAGGCCGGCACCGGCCGCGGCCTGACCGCCATGGCCGAGTGGATCCACGGCCGCGACGACTCGCGCCTGGTGCACTACGAGGGCGACTGGGACTGCCGGGACACCGACATCTACTCCCGGATGTACGCCGACCACGCCGAGACCGAGCGCATCGGACAGCGCCTGGACGGCGGCACCCACAAGCGCCGGCAACTGCCCTTCATCCAGTGCGAGTACGGGCACGCCATGGGCAACGGCCCCGGCGGCATCGCCGACTACCAGCGCATCTTCGAGGCGCACGAGCGCATCCAGGGCGGCTTCATCTGGGAGTGGATCGACCACGGCGTCCAGCACCCCACACTGGGCTACGCCTACGGCGGCGACTTCGGGGAGGAACTGCACGACGGCAACTTCGTCTGCGACGGCCTCGTCTTCCCGGACCGGACGCCGTCGCCGGGTCTGATCGAGTTCAAGAAGGTCATCGAGCCGGTCCGCATCGACGGCGACGGCTCGGCCGGGACGGTCCGGGTGCGCAACGCGTTCGACTTCCAGGACCTGTCCTCACTGGCCTTCGAGTGGGCGTACGAGGTGGACGGGAAGACGATCGAGGCCGGGACCCTCTCCGTGCCCGCCCTGAAGCCCGGTGAGTCGGCCGAGGTGAAGCTGCCGCAGCCGCCGACCGGCGGCCCGGCGGGCGAAGCGCTGTGGACCGTACGGGCACTGCTGGCCGAGGACACGACGTGGGGCAGGAAGGACCACCAGGTGGCGTGGGCCCAACTGCCCGCCGTGGAGCGCCCGTCGCCGATGGTGACACCAGGCGACGGCCCCACGGCGAGCGAGAAGCTGATCTACCTCGGCCCGGCCTCCTTCGACGTCCGCACGGGTGCGCTGAAGACCATCGGCGGCGTCGACGTGACCGGGCTGCGGCTGGACGTCTGGCGGGCGACCACCGACAACGACGAGGGCGCCTGGAACGGCAACACCTGCTACAGCAGGCTGTGGCGGGACCTCGGCCTGCACCGCGTGCAACACCGCCTGGACGGGGTGGAGTTGGGTGAGGACGCGCTGACCGTACGGACGCGGGTGGCACCGGCCGCCCGGGAGGTCGGGCTGCGCACGACGTACCGGTGGACCGCCGACGACACCCGGCTGAGGCTGACCGTGTCGGTGGAGCCGGACGGTGACTGGACGGTCCCGCTGCCGAGGCTCGGCATCCGCTTCGGGCTGCGGTCGGCGAACGCGGTCACCTGGTACGGCGGCGGCCCCGGCGAGGGCTACCCCGACACCAGGTCGGCCTCCATGGTGAGCCGTCACCACTCCACGGTGGACGGCCTCCAGACCCCCTACGTGCGCCCGCAGGAGAACGGCGCCCGGCCCGACGTGCGCTGGGCGGAGCTGGGCGGTCTGCGGATCGACGGGGACCCGGAGTTCTGGTTCACGGCCCGCCGCTGGACCACCGAACAGCTGGACGCCGCCGCGCATCTGACGGACCTTCAGGCCGGTGACACGGTGTGGGTCAACCTGGACCACGCCGAGATGGGCGTCGGCTCGCAGTCCTGCGGCCCGGGCCCCCTGCCCCAGTACCACCTGACGGCGGGAGCTGCGGAGTTCTCCTTCGTGTTCTCGACGACGGAGGCATAGGCGACCGGTGGACAGCGGCCGGCCGGCTCGTACGCCGGCCGGCCGCTGTCCGTCGCGGGCCGCTGTCCGTCGCGAGCCGCTGTCCGTCGCGGGCCGCCTGCGGAGGCCGGATACCCTCGCCCGATGAACGACGATCGTGCCGCCGCGTACGCCGCCTCGGCCGCCATCTGGTCCCGTCTCGCCACCCTGCTTCCCGACCCGGAGGACGTCGAACTCGTCCAGGACTGCTGGGACATCGGGGAGCAGGAGGCGGGACTGAGCACACTGGTGGAACGGCTCACCGAACTGCGCCTGCCCGTCGACGACACCGCGCGGACCCGGATCGCGGTGCTGGCGGAGGAGTGGACGGTGTGGGACCGGCACGGGTCGGAGATCGCGCACCTGGCGCAGAGCCCCGAACGGCCCCCGCGGCTAAGGGTCTTCGAGGACGGCGCGGAGGACACGATCCCCGCCGCCGAGGTGCTGTCGGAGCCTCCCTCCCCGACCTCGGAGCTCGTCCCCTGGATCGCCTGTCCGCCCTGCGGCCGGACTTTGGCCCGGTCGCACCGGCGCGAGGAGTGGGGCGGGCTGTCGTATCTCGCCGAGGCCTACGTCGTCCTCGCCCACGACCGCGCCTTCGCCCCGCTGGTCCTCGACGCGCGGGGGGACGCGGCGGCGTGGTCGGCCCTGGAGGCGCTGAACAAGGCGTGCGGGTGCGCCTCGGACTGACGGGGCGGCACGTCTTTCACTGTTTCCCCACCGGGCCTTGCGCGTCACACCCGTGAACCTCGAACCTGAGCACAGTTCGACTTACTCGCGGTTACACCCGCTCCCCCGACCGGAGAGACACCCCCACCATGAGAAGACTTCTCGGCACCCTCACCGCCGGTGCGATCGCCGTCGCCGGCCTCGCCACCACCGGCGCCACACCGGCCGCGGCCGCCACCAGTGGCACGTTCAACGTGCTGACGTACAACGTCGCCGGGCTCCCGGAGGGGCTGAGCTCCGGGAGCCCGGAGAAGAACACCCCGCTGATATCGCCGCGCCTCGGGGCGTACGACATCGTGAACGTGCAGGAGGACTTCAACTACCACGCGGCCCTGTACGCGGGTGACAACCACCCGTACCGCACCGCCACCAGTGGCGGTGTGCCGTTCGGAGACGGCCTCAACACACTGTCGGACTACGCGTTCGACGACTTCCAGCGGGTGAAGTGGAACAACTGCACCGGCACCAACTGCCTGACCCCGAAGGGCTTCTCGCTGGCCCGGGTGCGGCTCGACGAGGGCGTCTACGTCGACCTCTACAACGTGCACACCAACGCCGACTCCGACGACGCGGCCCTCGCCGCCCGCCGCGCCAACGTCACCCAGCTCTCGCAGTTCATCCAGGCGAACTCTGCGGGCAACGCGGTGATCGTCATGGGTGACACCAACACCCGTTACACCCGCACCGGCGACAACATCCGCTCGCTCGCGTCCGAGAACGGGCTCACTGACCCGTGGGTGCAGCTGGTCAAGGGCGGTGTCGCCCCCGCCCTCGGCAGCGACGCGCTGGTCTGCCCGACGACCGCCCCCACCAACGACTGCGAGGTCGTCGACAAGGTCTTCTTCCGCGACAGCAACGTGGTGGACCTGACCGCCACCCGCTACAACAACGACTGGGCGAAGTTCCTCGACTCCGCGGGCGCCAACCTCTCCGACCACTTCCCGCACACGGTCGACTTCTCCTGGACCCTCAACTCCCGGCTCCGGGCCAGCGACTTCGCCGGCGGCCCGCACGGCACGGCGTTCACCGACGCCGACGACCTGCCCTCGACCGTCTCGCCCCGCACCCTGACCCTGCGCGGCGCCTCCCGCCTCGACGCGGTCTCGCTCACGCACGACGGCGGTACGACGCTGACCCACGGCGGCACCGGCGGCACGGCGACCTCGCTCACCCTGGCCGCCGGCGAGCACCTGACCTCGGTGAAGCTGTCGCAGGGCCAGAAGGACGGGCGCACCCGGATCTTCTCCGCCGCCTTCGGCACGGACAAGGGCCGCTCCCTCGCCTCCGGTACGGCCACCTCGGACACGAAGACCTTCACGGCGCCCGCCGGCTGGCAGATCGTGGGCTTCACCGGCCGCTCGGGCGACGAGATCGACAAGCTGGGCGTCCTGTACGCGCCGATCGGCTGACCGCGGACGGCCTGAGGCCGACCCGCGCTTCGGCTGTCACCCGGCCTCGGGGCCCTTGATCACCGGGCGGTAGCGTCTCTGACCAGCTTGGCGATCCCAGGTCAGACGTAGTGTCTAGCTCGGGTTCTGCCCATCGTGGAGGAGTCGCGTGGACGTGCAGGTGGAAACCCGCGCCCAGTGCTGTTCCTCGTGGCCGGTGTCGGCTGATGGGTGTGATGGTCGTCGTCACGCTCTGGTGCCGGTGGGCTGCGCGGGGCAGCCGTCCGCGGTCCGTGTGGGCGTGTCCCTCCGGACGCTGGCCCGCCGGGCCCGAGGAGTTGGCGGGGGAGGGTGTCCGGCGTCGCCTGGGCGTCGGACGTGCTGGGTGTCGCCGGGTGGGTCCGGTCTTGGACCGGTTCGTCCGGCGGGTCTTCGGCGCGGGGGTGATGACAGCGCCCGCTTCGAGCTTGTCGATCACGGTGCGGATGGCCATGGCCCCGCGGGTGTGGTCGGTGACGGTCTTGCTCTGGTGGGTCAGGCCGCGTGCGGCGATACGCCGCCACGCGCCCTCGTCGCGGTCGCCCTGCCAGCCGCAGGAGTCGCAGACGGCCCACTTCCAGCCGGGTGTGGCGGGCCGGTCGGGGGCCCTGCGGTGCCGCAACACCTCCAGGCACTGCGGGCAGTGCCTGGAGGTGCCCCGCGCCGGGACGGTGACCACGGCGATGCCCGCCTCGGCGGCCAGGTGCCGTATCCGGTCCACGATCTGCCCGCGCACGGCTTGGGAGAGCCGGGTGTTCATAGTGCGGCCCATGCCCCTGGCCTCCATCGAGCGGAGGTCTTCGACGTAGATCACGGTCGCCGAGGCGGCGATGGCCAGGTCGACGGCCCAGCGTGCGGCCCCCGGCGTCCTCACCGGCGGCCAGCACGTCCACATCGGCGGCGTTCCAGTGCTCGGCCAGCAGCGCGGCGGCCATGCCCGAGACCAGATCAGCAGCCCAGCCCACCCTTCCCGCCAGAGCCGAGGTGGACAGGAATTCCCCCGTCTCCTCATCCACACCCGTACGCAGCAGGCCACGTACGCAGGCGGTGCGAGCGATCTCGCCCCCGGCAAGCGGCAGTTTCCGGCTCATCTGTGCCCCCCTTCCCGTCCGCGATGCTGTCATCCGATCAACGACGCTCCCCACGGATGGTCACGCATTCGATCCACGTACCCACATACGACACCGACACCGAGCACACGGCATGACGCCCGACGGATGAAGAATCACTACGGATATCCAAGGAAATGCGGGACCCTTGGCGTTCTCGGGTCCAGAGGTTCCAGATGAAGAGGTGGTCTCCATGGCCCGTGCCGGGCTCACCGTCGACCGGGTCGTGGAGGCCGCGGCCGATCTCGCGGACGAGATCGGGTTCGAGAAGGTCACCCTGTCCGCGCTGGCGCGGCACTTCGGGGTGAAGGACGCGAGTCTGTACTCGCACGTCAAGAACCTCCAGGACCTGCGGACCCGGGTCGCCCTGCTGGCGGGCGGCGAGATGATCGACCGGATCGCCGACGCGGTCGCCGGGCGCGCGGGCCGGGACGCGCTGGCCGCCTTCGCCGGGGCCTACCGGGAGTACGCCCTCCAGCACCCCGGCCGGTACGCGGCCACGCAGCTCCCCATGGACCAGGTCCTCGTCACCGACTCCCCCGCGCTGCGCCGCACCGCCGAGATCACCTACGGCATGCTCCGCGCCTACGGCCTCGACGAACCCGACCTCACGGACGCCGTACGCCTGCTGCGCAGCACGTTCCACGGCTACTGCGCCCTGGAGGCCGGCGGGAGCTTCGGCGCGCCGCGGGACGTGGGTCTGTCGTGGTCGAAGGCCGTCGAGGCCCTGCACATGGCGCTGACGCACTGGCCCACCGGCTCTTGAGATCTCAAATATTTGCCCTCGGACGGCAACCTCGTGCCCTTCGGCGGCGACCTCAAGGCATGACACCTGCAACACCCTCACCCTCCGCCCCGCCCAGACACCGTCGTCGCCATCTCGCGCGCAAGCCCGTCATCGGGTCGCTCGTGGCCGCGTCCGTGCTGGCGGGGGCCTGGTACGCGACCGCCGGGGCGGCGCCCTCGGCCCCCTCGGCGGCCGGTGATCTCACCGTCACGAACACGACCGTGAGCCTGCCGGCGAAGTTCCCCTATCTCTCGGCGGGCTACAACAACAGCCGGGAGTGGACGCGGACGGCGACGGCCGTCGCGCCGAACGGGACCCTGCGGGTCGCCTGGCCGGCCTCGGACGGCATCCATGTCACGCCGCTGACGGCGGTCGGCAAGCGCTCCGGCGCGGACACGGTCGTCAAGGGGACGAAGGAGGTCGGGGGCCTCGTCGCGCACAACGACGGGTTCGCTCTGCTGACCCGGGTCGCCGACACCAACAAGTGGAAGGAGACCGCCGCCGCGCTCGTCCGCTACAAGAACGGCAAGCAGGCCTGGCGGACCAAGCTCACCGGCGCCTCCTCCGACGACACGGCCCCGCTGCTCGACGGCCAGCTCGCCTGGAACGGCAAGAAGTACGGCGCCTACTTCGTGGTGCACGGCGCGGGCGGCTTCGCCGACGGCCACTTCGGCGACAAGCTCGCCTACGTCGGCTCCACCGGCAAGAAGCTGAGCGGCGGCTGGGGCTGGGGCTGCTCCCACAACGAGGGCATAGCCCTGCGCGCCGAGACCAGCGGGAACTTCACCTCCCTCTGCTTCGACGACTGGCGGTCCGGCCTGTTCGTCTCCACCGGCATAGGCGCCCCCGACAACGCGCCCGTCGTCCAGCGTGAGCAGTGCTGGGCCGGTTACTGCGGCGGCACCTTCGCGGGCCGCACCGGCGACCTGGTGAAGTCCTCCACCGGCCGCTACGCCACCGCGTTCGCCTCACGGGGCGCGGCATCCGCCAAGAAGAACCCGGACGACTCCAGCGGGCGGGGCTGGACGGTCAAGCCGAGGACCAGCACCCACCAGGTCGCCCTGGCGTTCCTCAAGAACCGGAACACCCCCTCGGGCAAGCCGGTCTACCTGACCTCCGCCAAGGGCACCGAGCACGTCAACGTGCGCGTCGCCCCGTACGGCAAGGACCGGCTCCTCGTCTCCTACGAGACCCTGAAGAACGCCAAGTGCGCGAGCGGTACCTGCACCGGCACCTTCACGGGCACCCACTTCCGGCTCGTGGACTGGAACGGCAAGCTCCAGGGCGCGGACAAGGTGGTGAAGGCGCGTATCTCCGGTGACATCGCCGTCCTGAAGGACGGGACGCTGGCCTGGGCGTACGCGCCCGTCACCCCGTCCTACACGACCGCCCTCACCGGGGCGTCACCGACCACGAAGACGCTGCGGATCGCTCGTCTGAAGCCGTAGCGCCGCGGTCGAACCGGAATGCCGCCCGCTCGCCGTCGGCCCAGGTCACGACCACGTCGTGACCGCCCTCCACCGTCACGGAGACCAGCTCCGTGAGCGGCAGGGGGTCGGGGTCGGCGGTGAGGCGGGCGAGCGCGACGAAGAGGGTGGCGTCCCCGGCCGTCGTGCCCTCGCATCCGGGGCCGCCGGTCTCCGACAGGCCGTGCGCGGGCGCGAGTTCGGCCCGTACGCCCTCCGCCGCCGCCCACCCCGTGATCCGCACCGGGGTGCCGGGCGCCGCGCCGCTCACCAACTGGGCACGGACCTCGACCGCGCCCCGGGCCACGACGAGGCCGGTGACCCGGACACCGCTGTCGCCGACCGCGTGCCGGGACGCGGCCCACCCCTCCCCCACGCCCAGCGGCTCGATGTCGACACGGCTCGCGTCGCCGCCGACGATCACGCTGTTGTCGTACGTCGCCGCCAGCGCCGCCAGGGGCACGGGTCGCGTCACCGTCGAGTAGGCGAGCCGGGTGTAGAAGGGGTCGTAGCGGACGTCCTCGCTGCCGTGGTTGTGGAGGCGGACCAGGCCGTCCGTACGGGTCGACTGCAGAAGCCAGTTGGGCGGGCCGAGGGGACGCAGCTCGTCCTCCTGTTCCACCGGTCCCGGCTCCTCCGTCGCCGTCCACACCTCGTGGTCGGGCGGCAGGAGCAGGCCGAGGAAGCCCTTGCTGGCCCAGTACGGGGAGGCGGGGCCCGAATAGCCTTGCAGGACGTCGGGGTCCGGGCCGTGCCAGCCCAGCGACAGCAGGCCCCGGTCGTCGACCGCGCCCCGGTCGAGGAAGTACTTCAGCGCGCCCGAGGCCAGCCGCCGCGTCTGCCCCGGCGACAGCGGCGTACGGCCGGTGAGGGCGCCGAGCCAGAGCGGGACGGTCGTCGCGAAGCGGTAGGTGAGGGAGCGGCCCTGGTGGAGGGGGGCGCCGTCGCCGCCGAACAGGCGGGCGTAGTCGTCGAGATGGGTGGCGAGGCGGTCGCCGTAACGGGCGAGGAGGTGGTCGTCCTTCGCGAGCCAGGCGTGCAGCACCGGGTAGAGGTGCATGGCCCAGCCGTTGTAGTAGTCGAACTTGCGGCCGTCGCCGTCGGTGTACCAGCCGTCGCCGAGGTACCACTGCTCGATCCGGTCGAGGCGCTGCTCGACGACACGGCGGGACAGCTCCGGTTCGTACCCGATCTCTTCGAGGAAGCCGCCGACGGTCACCGGGAACAGCTCCCAGTTGCAGGGCCACGGTTCGGCGGTGAGCGCGTCGCCGAGCCAGGCCGCCGCGCGCTGTCGGACGCCGTCGTCGAGGCGGTCCCAGAGTTCCTTGCGGGTCACGCGCAGTGCGAAGGCGATGGAGGCGGCCTCGACGAGGGGCTGGCTACGGTCCTCGATGCGCGGCCAGACGCCGGACACGCCGGCGGCCAGGCCGTCGGCGTAGCGGGCCAGCGCGGTCTCGTCCCGGCGGAACGCGGCGAGCAGGAGGGTGCGGGCGTATCCCTCCAGACCGTCGGAGAGCCGGCCGGACCAGCTGGAGCGGTCGCCGGGCAGGTGGTAGAGGGCCCCGTCGGCCGTGGCGTACGGCTCCACGGCGGTCAGCAGGGAGTCGGCCGCGGACTCCCAGTGGGCGCGGGTGTAGCCGGTGTATGGGCTGAGGGTGCGGTCGTCCTGGGGCTGGGTGTGCATGGCGCTGCGCTTTCTGACCGGGGGGAGGAGAGAGGGAGAGGGCGGCTGGGGTGAGTTGTCGGGTGCGGGTCCGGTGGGGCTTCTCGCGCAGTTCCCCGCGCCCCTAAAAGACCAGGCCCCTGCGGGCCTGAAAGCCCACGGCCCTGCGGGCCTGAAGGGCGACGGGGCTGCGGGCCTGAAAGGCGACGGGGCTGCGGGGTGAAAAGCACGGGGCGCAGCCCCTGCTTTTCAGGGGCGCGGGGAACTGCGCGAGAAGCCCCACCGACCCGCACCCGACAACACACCTCCCGTTCCGGCAAAACCTGAGGCGCCCCGGTTCCGGTCGGGGCGCCCCAGGCGTCTATCCCACCCTGGTCTTCCCCTCCGGCACCAGCCCCAGGGCGACGAGTCCGTCACGGACGAGCCCGGCGTAGACCGTCGCCCCGTGCACGGACGTATGGGTGTTGTCGCGCTTCTCGTTGTACAGGTACAGCGCCTTGGACCCCTCCGTCCCCAGCGACTCCACCAGCGCCTTCGTCCCGGCGGTGAGGTCGATCAGCGGCACGTCCCCCGCCGCCGCGACCTCACGCGTGACCGCCGGGTGGTCCACGCCCAGCCCGTTCACCAGCAGGGCCGTGCCGTTGTTGAGCGTGCCGTCGGAGTTGAACCAGCGGCGGACGATCGGGGTGACCAGGACGGGCCGGCCGCCCTTCTCGCGGACACCCGCGACCAGCGTCTCCAGGTTGGCCCGGTACGTGGCCTCGTCGGTCTGCTTGTCGTTGTGGGCCAGCTGGATCAGCACCAGGTCGCCCCGGCGGATCTGCGGCTGGACGGTGGCCCACAGCCGGGAGTCGGCCAGGTAGGACACCGTGCTCTCGCCGGAGTCGGCGTAGTTGGCGACCGAGACGCCCTTGCGGAGGTACTGCGGGAGCTGCTGGCCCCAGCCGGAGTAGGGGTCGCCGGGCTGGTCGCAGACCGTGGAGTCACCGACGAGGAAGATCTGGCGGGCCCGCTTCGCGGGGGTCACCCGGATGTCGGCCAGCGCGGGCGCGGAACCGCCGACGGCCAGGTCGAGGCCGGGGGTGCCGGCCGGGCCGGTCGGCTCGCCCTCGGGGGTGCGGACGTTCACGGTGAAGCTGCGGAGGACGGTGTCCCCGGCCTCCGTGGCCGTCTCGGCGAGCAGCGTGCGGCGCGTCTCGCCGGTGATCTTCGTGCTCGCCGCGTCCTGCCCGCCGAGGCGGACCGTGACGTCGTACGTGCCGTCCGGGACGTCGAAGTGGCAGGCGTTCGCGGCGCAGTTCTCCAGGCCCAGCGCGGGGCGGCCCCGGTGCGCCTCGGCCGGCGCGGCCGCCAGGACGGTGCCCAGGGTCGCGGCCGCCGTCAGTGCGGCGACGGTGAAACGTCTCATTGCGGCTCCTCACAGGGGTGACATGACCCGGCGGCTGGACGGTACATCGTTTGGCAAGCGCTTTCTAGATGTCGGCCCACTTTCACAAGATTGTCAACTTCCTCCTCGCGAAAGCCCTTTCGCGAAAACGATTCAACTGTCACTCTTCCGAATCACCCGCACTCCCCCCACGCACCTCCGAGGAGGCACCCCCATGTCCGGATCCCCCGACCGCCCGACGCTCGGCCGACGCGGCTTCGTCGTCGGCACCGCCGCCACCGCCACCGCCGCCGCGCTCGCCGGGCCGCTGGCCGGCACCGCCCGCGCCGCGACCTTCGGCTACACCGACGACGGCACCAACTACGTGATCGACACCGGCGCGAACCTGGTGTTCAAGGTCAGGAAGAGCAACGGCGACCTGTCGTCGCTGGTCTACCGGGGCGTGGAGTACCAGGGTTACGGCGGCATGAACTCGCACATCGAGTCCGGCCTCGGCACCTCCACCGTCACCATCAGGCAGTCCGGCTCGACGATCCTCGTCTCCGTCGCCTACGGCACGATCAGGCACTACTACGCGGCCCGCAGCGGCGAGAACAACGTCTACCTGTGGACCAACAAGGCCGACACCTCGGTCTCCGCGACCCGCTTCATCG
The DNA here is from genome assembly GCF_014930365.1 of Streptomyces caniscabiei. Classification (GTDB taxonomy): domain Bacteria; phylum Actinomycetota; class Actinomycetes; order Streptomycetales; family Streptomycetaceae; genus Streptomyces; species Streptomyces caniscabiei. The sequence continues at coordinate 176,171 of NZ_JABXWI010000003.1, forward strand.
TGCGGGTGAAGGCGGGCCTGTTCCTCAACGACCAGCCCGACTCCTACACCTACGCGCCCACGACCATCGAAGCCTCGGACGTGTTCAGCAAGTCCGACGGCCAGACCCGCTCGAAGCACTTCTCCAGACTCCGCGTCATGGACTACGACTACGTGGGCTGGTCGGCGAACGGCGTCGGTCTGTGGGTGGTCCGCAGCAACCACGAGAAGGCCTCCGGCGGCCCCTTCTACCGCTCCCTGCTGCGCCACCAGAGCGCGGACGGCGGCGGCCTCTACGAGATCCTGTACTACGGCCAGAACCAGACCGAGGAGCAGCGGTTCGGCCTCCAGGGCCCGTACGTCATCGCCTTCACGGACGGCGGGGCGCCCTCCTCCTCGCTGTTCCCGGGCACCCTGACCACCCCGTGGGCGGACTCGCTGGGCCTGTCCGGGTACGTCTCCGCGAGCGGCCGGGGCCGGGTGGCGGGTGTCGGCATCACCGGGCGGAACACGGCGTACGCGTACACGGTGGGGCTCGCCAACTCGGCAGCGCAGTACTGGGGTTCGGCACGGGCGTCGGACGGCTTCTTCTCCGTCTCCGGGGTGCTCCCGGGGACGTACACCCTCACGGTCTTCAAGGGCGAGCTGGCGGTGTACACGACCTCGGTGACGGTCTCGGCGGGCGGGGCGACGACGCTGAACTCGATCGCGATCCCGTCCACCAACGACCCGTCGAACGCGTCCACGATCTGGCGGATCAACGACTGGAACGGCACGCCGAGCGGGTTCAAGAACGCCGACCTGATGACGTACGCGCATCCGTCGGACACCCGGGCGGCCGCCTGGACCGGCAACGTGGTGATCGGCAGCGGGACCGAGACCTCGGCCTTCCCCTGCTACCTCTGGAAGGACGTGAACAGCGGTCTCCTCGTCTACTTCCGGCTGACCGCCGCGCAGGCCGCAGCCGCCCACACCCTGCGCATCGGGGTGACGACGGCCTACGCCAACGGCCGGCCGCAGGTCGTCGTGAACGACACCTGGACCTCGGCCATCCCCTCCCCGCCCACCCAGCCGAACACGCGGTCCCTGACCAACGGGTCCTACCGGGGCAACAACCACACGTTCACCTACAGCGTCCCGGCGTCCGCCTGGCTGGCGGACACGAGTCAGTACAACGTGCTGAAGATCAACGTGGTGAGCGGTTCGGGGACGACCTCCTACCTCAGTGCGGGGACGGCGATCGACGCGATCGACCTGCTGAGCTGATTGACCGTCATGTTCCGCGCGTCCACTGCTGGTTGGTGCCGCTGTTGCACGTGTACGTGATGATCGCGGCACCGTCGGCGGTGGACGCGCCGTTGACGTCCAGGCATTCGCCGGACGCGCGGGACTTGACGTTCACGTAGGAGCCGGTGGTGGTGAGCGAGAACTGCTGGGCGGTGTTGGAGGAGTTGCAGTTCTCCTGGGTGACCGTGTTGGCGTTCTCCTGGACGCACAGGGAGCTGTGCCGGGTCATCAGCTGGTAGTAGCCGCTGCCGACGGACTTGAACCAGTACTTCTGGTTGTTGCCGCCGTTGCAGGCGTACTGCTTGATCTGGGCTCCCGCCCACTGCGACTGGCTGGTGACGTCGGCGCACTTGGACGAGTGGCGGGCGATCAGCGTGTTGTACGTGGCGCCGGCGCCGCTGATCGTGCCGGTGGCCGTGTCGATCGTGACCTCCGGGGTCCAGGACATGGACATCGTGGTGGAGGTCGGGAAGGTCAGCGGCAGCCAGACGTAGCGGGAGTCGTTGACCGTGCCGCCGATGGAGTTGCCCCAGCGGTCGCCCATGTACAGGTAGGAGGTCGTCGACGTGCCCTGCACCGGCAGGACGTAGGCGGTCTGCGAACCGAAGGTCGTGGAGTCGCCGACGTTGGCCATGGCGGTCCAGGGGCCCGCGATGTTGGTGGCGGTGGCGTACTGCTGCTGGTTGGGGTTCCAGCCCGTGGCGCCCGAGGTCAGCATGAAGTAGACGTTGCCCCGCTTGAACAGGGCCGGGGCCTCGCGGTGGCCGCCGTGCCAGGGGTCGGCGACGAGGGCGGCGACGCCCGTGTAGTCGGCGGTGAGGCGGTAGATCTGGAGGTCGTAGTTCTCGCGGGCCGCCGAGATCATGTAGCCGGTTCCGTCGCTGTCCACGAACGTGGTGATGTCACGGGACATGTGCTGGCCCAGCGGGCGGAAGCTGCCCCGCCAGGTGTAGTTCCCGTCGACGGTGTCGGAGACGGCGACGGCCGCGCGGGCCTCGCTGTAGTCGACGCCGTTCTCCTTGTGCATCCACATCACGAACTTGCCGGTGGCCGCGTTGTACATGACCTTCGGGCGCTCGATGTTGGCGGTCGCCAGCTCCGGGTCGGTGGCCTCGGTCAGGACGTGGTTGCGGAACTCCCAGTTCTTCAGGTCCGTGGAGCGGTAGGCCGAGACGTACCGGAAGGTGTTGTCGGCGTTGCGGTTCTCGCCGAACCAGTAGTAGTAGGTGCCGACCTTGATGACGCCGCCGCCGTGGGCGTGCAGGGGGTTGCCGCCGCTGTCGGTGAACTGGGTGCCGTTGGTGATGGTCTGCGGCGCCGCCTGCGCGGGGCCGGCCGTGACGAGGGCGCCTGCCAGCGCCAGACAGAGCGCGAGGAGTGTCGCGTACGCACGTCTCATCTCAGCTCTCCTTACCGGGCGTTCGGGGTGGGCGAGTCGGCGACGGGGACGCCGAAGTCGGGGGTGCCGTCTGGCTTCCAGCCCAGGCGCTGGATCCGGGTGTGACGGTTGGGGTCGTTGAGCGGGTCGCCGACGATGTCCTTGTACTGCCGGGCGTGGTAGACGAGGACGTCGGTGCAACCGTCCTCGGCGACGGTGAAGCTGTTGTGGCCCGGCCCGTACTGCTTGGTGGTGTCGTTGCTGGTGAAGACCGGTGTCGGGGACTTCGACCAGTTGGCCGGGTCCATGAGGTCCGCGTCCGCGTCGATCGTCAGCAGACCCATGCAGTAGTTGAAGTCGGTGGCGCTCGCCGAGTACGTCATGAAGAGGCGGCCATTGCGTTTGATGACCGACGGGCCCTCGTTGACCTTGAAGCCGATGACCTCCCAGTCCAACTCCGGTGTGGTGAGCCGCACCTGAGGTCCCGTCAGGGTCAGCGGGTCGGCCATCCTCGAGAGCCAGACCGCGGTGTTGTTGTTCATCCCGGGCTCGTGCTGCGCCCACGCGAGATAGCGGGAGCCCCGGTGGGTGAAGGTGGTGGCGTCCAGGGAGAAGGTCTCCCAGGCCGTCTTCAGCTGCCCGCGCTCGACCCAGGTGCCCTTGAACGGGTCCCGGTGGGAGTTCTCCAGGACCCAGATGCGGATCGCCCAGATGTCCTCGGCGGGCGCGGAGGCGAAGTAGATGTACCACTTGCCGTCGATGCGGTGGATCTCGGGCGCCCAGATGTGCGCGCCCATCGCGCCCGTGGCGTGCTTGCGCCAGATCACGGACTCGGCGGCCGTCGACAGCCCGCGCAGCGTGCGGGACCTGCGCAGGATGATCCGGTCGTACTCGGGCGCGGTCGCCGTGAAGTAGTAGAAGCCGTCGGTGTGCCGGTTGATGTGCGGGTCGGCGCGGTTGCGGACCAGCGGGTTGACGAAGGGCGGCCGGGAACCGGCCGCGTGGGCGGCGGTCGCGGGCATCGCCGTGAGGGCGCCGGCGGCCAGGGCGCCCTTCAGGAGCAGTCGGCGGTTCGGGGGTTCGGGAACGGTGTGGTCGCGGCCCATGTGGCTGTGGCTTCCTCTCGGAGGGGGGAACAAAAGGAAACAGAAATGTTCGACATATCGCACAAGATCTTTCATTCCGAACGCCGAAAAGGTAAAGGCGTGTTACGGGGAGGTCAACGGGTTGGGCGAGACGAACACGGGCTCACAGGAACGGAACCGGGGTCCGGATCGGAGGTCGGCACGAGATTTCTGTTATCGGCGCGCACCCGGACCGTCTCCCATGACGTGCGCACCCCCCTCCACAAGACAGCGTCGGCCGCCGGAGCCCTGGCGGTCACCGCCCTGATGCTCGGCGCCCCGACCGCGACCGCCGCCGGCCCCCGCGATGTCACCGCCGACGTCCTCGCCGGACGGAACGTCATCCTCACCGGGGACACGGTGGTGACCGTGCCGTCCGGAAAGACCACGTACGACGGTGTGTTCAGCGGCACCGGCACCCTCACCGTGCGCGGCACCGGCACGCTGGTCCTCACCAAGGACAGCGACTTCACCCTGCCCAAGTCCCGGCAGCGGCAGAGCGTGCGGATCCTCGGCGGGAACCACCCCTACGTCACCGTCACCCGCCCGGACCCGCCCGCCGTGACCGTCGCCGAGGGCGCCACCCTCCAGTACGGCGACAGCGGCTCGACCGGGGTGATCGGCCACTACCCGTACGGCACCCCGGCGTTCCGGCTCAACCAGAACAACATCCGGGTCGACGGCACCCTGCGGCTCGCGCTGAAGAACGTCCAGTACAACCTGGGCACCATCAGCGGCTCCGGCCTGGTCACCCAGCCGAGGTTCCTGTGGGCCACCTGGGACCTGTCGGGCACCCACCCCTTCAGCGGCGTCATCGACAACGGCACCCAGGTCAACGCCGGGCGCCCGGAGTTCGCGACCTCGCTGCCGAACGCGCGCAAGGTCCTCAACCAGGGCACCTGGACCGTGGACACCCCGCTGGGCCAGACCGTCACCCAGGGCATGGACTTCTACCAGCGCGAGTACGGCAGCGACATCAACGTCCAGTCGCGGCCGGGCAGCAAGGTGATCCTCACCGGCCAGTACAGCTGGTCCGACCGGGGCGGCGACACCAACCCCTCGCTGAGCGACCCCGCCCTGAACTGGACGCCCGCGCACAAGAACGTCAACAAGCGCGGCACCAACATCAAGGGCGCGAACGTCCAGTGGGGCGACGGGACGACGAACAAGATCTTCATGCCGGGCACGGCCGAGACGGTCTATATCAACCTGCTGGCGGCCCGCTCCCGTTCCCTGCTCACCTTCGACTACAACGGGCCCGTCACCCTGGGCGCCCCCATCGGCGGCGGCCGCTTCCACGACACGCTCTCCGCGCCCGGCGCCGGGGACGTCGTCATCGCGGGGACCAAGGGCAACGACGTCACCTTCGCCGCCGTGCAGTACTACGACGGCTCGACGACGGTCGAGAAGGGCGCGGTGCTGCGGCTGGGCAGCGGCAGGGCCGGGGGCGACGGCGGGCTCTACACCAAGGGCGACCTGTCCAAGGTGGTCAACGACGGTTCGCTCATCGTGCGCAACGTCTCGAAGCCGGTGACGCTGGCGCGGATCGGCGGCAGCGGCTCGCTCACGCAGTCGGGCAGGGCCACCACGACCCTGACGGGCACGGCGGTGACCTACACCGGGGCGACCAACGTCACCAAGGGCACGCTGGCACTGCGCTCGGGGGCGACCCTCGCCCACAGCAGGACCGTCCGGCTCACCACCCCCGGCGCGAAGCTCGACGTGGGCGCCGCCGGGCTGAAGGTGACCAGGTCGCTGTCCGGCAGGGGCACGGTCCGGGGCGCGGTGACCAACGCGGGTGTGGTCGTCGCCGGCCTCACCGTGACCGGCGGCTACACCCAGACAGCCCGGGGTCAACTGGTGCTGCGGGAGCGGCCGTTGAAGGTCAGCGGGGCGGTGCGGCTGGCCGGTGGGCTGGACTTCGCGGCCCTGGCCGACGTCGGCGGACCCGGCGAGACGATCACCGTGATCGACCATCGCGGCAAGGGCGCGACCACCGGGAGGTTCACCGGGCTCCGGGAGGGCGCCAGGGTGAAGCTGGCCGACACCACGTACCGGATCGGGTACAAGGGCGGCGACGGCAACGACGTCGTCCTCACCCGGGCGAAGGGCGGCCCGTCGCCGTCCGTGAAGGCCGCCGCGGGCCCCGCCTCCGGTCCCGGCGCGCAGGACCCCCGTACCCAGAACGCGAGCGCCTCCGCCGACAGCGGCCTCGGCTGGTGGCCGTACGCACTCGCCCTCGGCGGCCTCACCGGGCTGCTGGTGCCGGTCACCAGACGCCGCAGGAACCGCCGCCGCGGCGGCGGCCGGCACGCGGCCACGGGCTGAGCCGGGCGTCGCGCGGGGTGGAACACCGGCGGGCGGGCGGTCGCTGTACGGGGGTCAGCGGCCGTCCGCCCGCCGGGCGGCGAGCCTAGGCCGTGGCGCCGTCCGCCTCGACCTCGGGCTCCTCCTGCCGTCCCCGCAGCCACACGTACACCGGGATGCCCGCGAAGAGGAACAGTGCGCCCTGGTAGACGGCCGCGTAGCCGGCGCCGGCGATCAGCCAGAAGGAGAAGGCGAAGGAGAGGGCGGCGACGATCAGGTCGCGGACCAGGCCGGCGGGGCGGACCCGCTCCCGGGTGCCGCGGGCCAGCCAGTACAGCTGGGCGGCGGCGGACAGCAGGTAGGGGACGCAGCCGGTGAACGTGGTGATGAGGACGAGGACACGGAACGCGGTGTCCGGGTCGTCCGCGTAGTTGACGGCGATGAGGAGCGTGCCGAGGACGGCGGTGGCGAGGACACCGAAGGAGGGGACGCCGCCCTTGCCGATCCGGGCGAACGGCTTCGGGAAGAGGCCGTCGCGGGCGGCGGCGTACGGCATCTGGGCGCTGAGCAGGACCCAGCCGTTGAGGCAGCCGACGATCGAGGCCACCGCGACCAGCGCGATCACCGTGCCGCCCCAGCTGCCGCCGGCCATCGAGTTCACCGCGTCGGCGAAGGGGGCCCCGGACTCGACGAGTTGCTTGTGCGGGACGAGGCCGAACACGGCGACCGTGCCGAGGATGTAGACCACTGCGGAGGCGAGGGTGCCGAGGACGCTGGCGCGGCCCACGTTCCGCTCGGGGTCCTTGACCTCGCCCGCGCTGACGGCGGCCGACTCGACGCCCAGGAAGCTGTAGAGCAGGAGCGCAGCCGCGGCGGCGACCGCGCCCGGGGCGCTCTCGCCGGAGGCGTTGAACGGGCCGAAGTTGTCCGTGTCGATGAAGAACAGGCCGACGGTCGCGACCAGCAGCAGGGGCACGAACTTCAGCACGGTGGAGACGATCTGGACGGCGCCCACGTAGCGGGTGCCCGCGAAGTTCGCTGCGGCGGGCAGCCACAGCGCGGCCAGGGCCACCAGCGCCAGGGCGACCTTGCTGTCGCCCAGGGGTATCAGCACGTCGACATAGCCGACGACACCGACGGCGAGCGCGGCGATGCTGACCCAGCACATCGTCCAGTACGACCAGGCCGACAGAAAGCCCGCGAAGGGCCCGAAGGCGTCGCGCGGGTAGACGTAGAGGCCACCGGTGACCGGGCTGCGCCGGGCCAGCTTGCCGAAGAGCAGGGCGAGCAGGACGGCGGCCACGGAGAGGATGACGAAGGCGAGCAGGCTGACCGTGCCGTAGGGGGCGACGGCAGCGGGGAGGGTGAAGATGCCACCGCCGATGATGTTGCCCATGACGAGGGCGGTGGCCGCGGCGAGCCCGAACTTGCGACCCGGGGCGGCCCTGCCGGCGGGCGAGGTCGGTTCGGGCTCGGTGGCCTCGGGGGTGCTGATCGTGGTCATGGCGGTTCCCGGGGGATGGGGCGGGGTGGGGACGGGGAGGGCGTGATCGTACCGCCGAGGTCCACATGGTGGTCAATCTGTTCATGTACTGGACACACTCGGGTGGGCACGCCCCTCGCTCGACTACCGTCGTCGGCATGACCAGCAACGCACCCGGCAGCCTTCCCCACGTCCCCGGCCCCCGCGTCGGCCCCTTCGCGGCGGCCCTCGCCGCCGATGTCCTCGTCCTCGACGGCGGCATGTCCAACCAGTTGGAGTCGGCCGGGCACGACCTGAGCGACGAGCTGTGGTCGGCGCGGCTGCTCGCGGAGCAGCCGGAGGCGATCACCGAGGCCCATCTCGCCTACTACGAGGCGGGCGCGAGCGTGGCGATCACCTCCAGCTACCAGGCCACCTTCGAGGGCTTCGCGAAGCGTGGCATCGGGCGCGAGCGGGCGGCCGAACTCATGTCGCTGAGCGTCGGGTTGGCCGTGGACGCGGCGGTCGAGGCCACGGCGCGGGGCGTCACGCGCCCGCTGCTGAGCGCCGCCTCGGTAGGCCCGTACGGGGCGATGCTGGCGGACGGCTCCGAGTACCGGGGCCGGTACGGGCTGAGCGGGGCCGAGCTGGAGCGGTTCCACCGGCCGCGCCTGGAGGCACTGGCCGCCGCCCGCCCCGATGTCCTCGCGCTGGAGACGATCCCCGACACCGACGAGGCCGAGGCGCTGCTGCGGGCGGTCCGGGGCCTGGAGGTGCCCGCCTGGCTGTCGTACACGATCGCCTGTGACCGCACCCGCGCCGGGCAGCCGCTGGAGGAGGCCTTCGCGCTCGCCGCCGACGCCGAGGAGGTCGTCGCGGTGGGCGTGAACTGCTGCTCCCCCGACGACGTGGACGGCGCGATCGAGACGGCCGTCCGGGTCACCGGCAAGCCCGTCGTGGTGTACCCGAACAGCGGGGAGACCTGGGACGCGTCGGCGCGGGCCTGGACCGGGCGGTCGACGTTCACCACCGAGCAGGTCGAGGGGTGGCGGGCGGCCGGGGCCCGGCTGATCGGCGGGTGCTGCCGGGTGGGCCCGGAGGCGATCGCGGCCATCGCCAAGTCCCTGGCCTGACGGACCCGGGGCGCCGGCCGGCCGCCCGCTGCTAGCCTCCCTCCGGGGAAACCGGTTACCGAGGGGGTGCCGTGTGGCTGGGTGGGGTGCAGCATGACGAGGAAGAACGCGGACGACGGCCGCAGCACGATCCGGGACGTCGCCGCGCGGGCCGGTGTCTCGGCGGCCACGGTGTCGCGGGTGCTCGGCGGGGTCTACCCCGTGAGCGCGGCGACCCGCACCCAGGTGCTGCGTGCCGTCCGCGAACTGGACTACGTCGCCGACGCCCGCGCCAAGGCGATCGCCGGGGCCGGCACCCCCACCCTCGGCTTCGTCCTGGACGACATCACCGGCCCCTCGTTCGCGCTGATGGCGCACGGTGTGGAGCGCGAGGCGACCCGGCTCGGCCATCTCTGTCTGGTGTGCAGCACCGACGGGGACGCGGGCCACGAGGCGGACTTCATCGAGACGATGCGGGCGCAGCGGGCCGCCGCCGTCATCCTGGTCGGCGGCGGCGCGGACACCGCCGAGTACCGGTCGCGCACCGCGCGGATCGCCGACGGGCTGGCGGCCGCCGGGTCCCGGCTCGTGCTCTGCGGACGGCCGCCGCTGGACCCGGGAGCGCCGGTCACTGTCATCGAGTACGACAACGAGGGTGGCGCGTACGCCCTGTGCGCGCACGTCCTGTCCCAGGGGCACCGGCGGATCCTGTTCCTCGGAGGGAAGCCGGAGCACACGACCGCGCAGGGGCGTGAGCGTGGCTATCTGGCGGCCCATCGGGCGCGGGGTGTGGAGACGGATCCCGCGCTGCGGCTGACCGGGGACTTCACCCGGGACTCCGGGTACCGGTCGATGCGGCGGGCGCTGGAGGAGGGGCTCGACTTCACGGCGGTGATGGCGTCGACCGACATGGTCGCGGCGGGCGCGCTGACCGCACTGCGCGAGGCGGGGGTGTCGGTGCCCGGGGACGTGTCCCTCGTCGGCTACGACGACATCCCGTTCGCGCGTGATCTGTGTCCGCCGCTCACGACGGTGCGGGTGCCGTACGAGGAGCTGGGGCGGCTGGCGGTGCGGACGGCGTTGGAGCGGGGGCGCTCCGCTGGGGACGAGCACCTGTTGCTGGGGACGCATGTGGTGGTGCGTGCATCGGTGGGGGTGGTGGGCGGGGTCGTGTCTCCCGGGTGAGGTGGTTTGCCGGGTGCGGGTGCGTGGGGGCTGATCGCGCAGTTCCCCGCGCCCCTGGAGGGGCGCGGGGTGCGGGGACTTGGTGTCTACTTCGCGTCGTTGTCGTACTTCGCGGTGGCCCAGAAGTAGCCGAGGGCCGTGAGGCCCACGCACCAGGCGACGGCGAGCCAGCCGTTGTGGCCGATCTCGGTGCCGAGGAGGAGGCCGCGCAGGGTCTCGATCGCGGGGGTGAAGGGCTGGTACTCGGCGATGGGCCGGAACCAGCCCGGCATGGTGTCGGCCGGGATGAAGGCGCTGGAGATGAGGGGCAGGAGGATCAGCGGCTGGGCGCTGTTGGCGGCGGCCTCGGCGTTCGGGCTGACCAGGCCCATGCCGACCGCGATCCAGGTGAGCGCCAGGGAGAACAGGGCGAGCAGGCCGAGCGCAGCCAGCCACTCCAGGGCGGTGGCGTCGACGGAGCGGAACCCGATGGCGACGCCCACGGCGCCGACGAGCACCACGCTGGCGACGCAGCTCAGCACGCTGCCGGCGACATGCCCGACGAGGACGGAGCTGCGGTGGATCGCCATCGTGCGGAAGCGGGCGATGATGCCCTCGTTCATGTCGGTGGCGACCGAGACCGCGGTCCCGACGACGGTGCCGCCGATGGTCATCATCAGGATGCCCGGGACGATGTAGGCGATGTAGTCGGAGCGGTCGCTGCCGCCGATGCCCGCGCTCATCACGTCGCCGAAGATGTAGACGAAGAGCAGCAGCAGCATGATCGGGGTCAGCAGCAGGTTGAGGGTGAGGGAGGGATAGCGGCGCGCGTGCAGGAGGTTGCGGCGCAGCATCGTGGAGGAGTCGCGGACGGCGAGGGCGAGGGAGCTCGGGCGGGCGGTGGCCTGGGGGGCGCTCATCGGACGGTCTCCTCGGACTGGTTCGGCTGGGCGGGGACGTCGGTGCCGGTCAGGGCGAAGAACACGTCGTCGAGGTCGGGGGTGTGCACGGTGAGTTCGTCGGCCTCGATGCCGGCGGTGTCCAACCGGTCGAGGACGGCGCGCAGTTCGCGCTGGGTGCCGCCGCTGGGAATCTGCAGGGCGAGGGCCTCGTCGTCCCGGGTGACCTCGCGCAGCGCGGAGGCGGCGGAGCGGTAGGCGCCCGGGTCGGTGAAGCGGAGGCGGACGTGCCCGCCGGGTATCTGCCGCTTCAGTTCGTCGGCGGTGCCCTCGGCGGCGATCTTTCCGTTGTTCAGGACCGCGATGCGGTCGGCGAGTTCGTCGGCCTCCTCCAGGTACTGGGTGGTGAGGAAGACGGTGACGCCGTCGGAGACCAGTTCACGGATGATCTGCCACATGTTGTGGCGGCTGCGCGGGTCGAGGCCGGTGGTCGGCTCGTCGAGGAAGATGATGCGCGGGTCGCCGACCAGGGTCATGGCGATGTCGAGCCGGCGCTTCATGCCGCCCGAGTAGGTGGAGGCGGGCTTCCCGGCGGCCTCGGTGAGGTCGAAGCGCTCCAGCAGTTCGGCGGCGACCCGCCGCCCCTCCCTCCTGGGCAGGTGGTGCAGGTCCGCCATGAGGAGCATGTTCTCCTCGCCCGTGATCAGCCCGTCGACGGCCGAGAACTGCCCGGTGACACCGATCGCGGCGCGGACCGCCTGCGGGTCGGCGGCGAGGTCGTGGCCGCCGACCCGGATCCCGCCGGACCCGGGGCCGGGCGGCACGAGAGTGGAGAGGATCTTGACGGCGGTGGTCTTGCCGGCCCCGTTCGGGCCGAGCAGGGAGAAGATCGTCCCCTCGGGGACGGTCAGGTCGATGCCGTCGAGCACGACCTTGTCTCCGTAGGACTTGCGCAGTCCGTTCGCCGCGATGGCCGGGCTGGTCATGGTGGGAGTGCTCCTTCGGGCTGCTGGGCGGAGGTCGTGGGTCAGAGGCTGCGGGCGGTGATGTCGCCGTAGCCGGTGGTGGCGTGGATGTCGAGCCGGGCGTCGGCGTCCCCGGTGTTCCTGAGCGAGTTGTGGATCCGGCCGTGGGAGGTGCCGGCGTCCAGGGAGGCCGAGGCGTCGGCGGCGGCGCCGACGGAGATCTCGCCGTACCCGGTGTGCAGGGTGACGGTGCCGCGGACGGCCTCGGTGATGCGCAGGTCGCCCTTGCCGCTGGTGATCTCGGCGGGGCCGCCCAGGCGTCCGACCAGCGCGTCGCCGGCCAGGAGGTTCAGCCGGGCGCCGGCCACCTCGTCGAGCTTGACCAGGCCGTGCGCGCCGTCGATGGCCACGTCGCCCAGCCGTCCGACGCCGCGGAACTCGGCGGCGGCCGCCTTGGCCTCGACATGGGAGCCGGCGGGCAGCTGGACGGTCACCTCCAGGCTGCCGGAGGGGCCGAGGATCTCGCTCTTCGCCACCGGGGCCTGGATCCGCAGGACGCCGTCGCTGTAGTCGACCGTGGTCCGCTCGGCGGCCCGGACGTCCCGGCCCTTGGCGGCGTCGGCGGGCCGGACCTCGACGGTGGTGTCGGCCCGGTCGGCGGCGATGAGCCGCACGCGCCCGGCGGGGATGTCCAGGACGGTGGAGATCGGGGCGGGGGTGTCGAACTTCTGCATGGTGTGTCTCCTTCGGCTCTTCGTTCGGCGTTTCGTTTCCGACAACGGAAAAGCTACGTTGCGTTCGAGGATCGAGCAACATAGTCGTTGCGAAGAAATGCAGAAAACGCAGGTGAGAGCAAGGAAATCATTGCAACAGGTAGAGAAGTAACGCAACAGCTTCAGTGCGTTGCGTTGCAATGGATTGGGTGCGAACGCTATGGTGGGCGCTCCACCGAGCACGAAGGAGAACAGCGATGCCGGGAGGCAGGCTCACTCAGCAGGAACGCCACCAGATCGCGCTGGGGCTGGCCGACGGCCTCGCCTACGCGGAGATCGCCCGACGCCTGGAACGCCCGACCTCGACGATCACGCGCGAGGTGATGCGCAACGGCGGCCCCACCTCCTACCGCGCCGACCTGGCCCACCGCGCCACCGAACGCCGCGCCCACCGGAGCCGCGGGACCACGCCCCGGGCGGCCCAGGCCCCCGAGCAGGCCCACGGCCGGGACGCCGAGGCCGTACGCGAGTACGAGGAGACGTTCACCAACGTCATGATCGCCTCGGGCATGCCCGCGATGATGGCCCGGGTGATGGCCTGCCTCACCCTCACCGACAGCGGCAGTCTCACCGCCTCCGAACTGGCCCAGCGGCTCCAGGTGAGCCCGGCGTCCGTCTCGAAGGCGATCACCTACCTCGACGGCCAGGGCATGGTCCGCCGGGAGCAGGGCGAACGCCGCCGGGAGCGCTACGTCGTCGACGACGACGTCTGGTACCGGTCGATGATCGCCAGCGCCCGGGCCATCGCCCAGGTCGTCGAGATCGCCCGCCAGGGCGTCGGCGTCCTCGGCACCGGCACCCCCGCCGCCGCCCGCCTGGAGAACGTCGCCCGCTTCCTGGACTTCGTCGGCGAGAACACCGCCCGCGCCGCCGAGCAGGCCCGCGCGGTCCTGCACACCAAGCCGCCGACGCCCGCGGACGGCACCGCCGGACCCGACGCGGACCAGGAGTAGGCAGGCACCGGCGGCCCGGCCTCACGGACTCCGGCGGAAGCGGCGCAGGGCCGGGAGCGGGCCTCCGCCCGAGGTGACGAAGGTGCCGGCGCCCTGGACCCGGCGCGGTCGCCGCGCGTCCGCCTCCCACAGGGCGAGTTCGGGGTCGTAGGGGCCGAGGACGACGCGCTCGGCGTCCGGGGAGTCGAAGACGCGGACCGGATGGGTGCGGTCCCAGGCCGGCCAGCCGGGCGTGCCCTCCGTCACGAAGCCGACCCAGGCGGTGTGCAGGGCGGTGGCCAGGTCGCGCGGGGCGTGCTCGCCGGCGAGCTTGGCGGAGGCGGGGGTGTGGCCGGTGTCGAAGACGAAGCCGAGTTCCAGGGCGTGGCAGGCGCCGAGGGCGGGGACGCCGGAGGACCAGGCGAACTCGTAGACGTAGGACCTGGCCTGGTCGAGGCGGGCGTCCGCCACCCGGTGCAGCGGGACCCGCAGGAGGTGGTCGGTGACGAGTCGACCGACCAGGTCGGCGGTGCCCTTGTCCGGGTGCAGGTCGCGGTAGGCGCGCGGGACCTCGGGGCCGCAGTGGCAGCGGGCCCGGGCACCGGCCAGCGCGACCGTGCCGAGGCGGTCGACGCGTTCCTGGAGGCCGCCGGGGACGAGCCAGAGCCGGTGCTCGTCGCGGGTCCAGCCCATCAGCAGGTCGGTCCCCGGGGCCGCGCCGTGCTCGGTGAGCGCCTGGAGCGGGTCGGTGGGCAGCAGGTCGCCGTCGACGACGATGCCGAAGGCGGGACCGCCGAGCACCGGGCTGCTGAGACGGCCGACCTCGGCCTGCGCCTCGGCGAGCGCGGAGCGGTCCACGGCGGCGAAGGCCGCGGCGGTCGCCGGTACCTTGAGCCGGTTCGCCATCCGGCGGACCATCCGGCGCACCTTGTCCCGGTCCAGGGCCTCCGGCGGCCCGCTCTGCAGCACGGCACGGCGGAACAGCCCCCGGGCGCGGGGCATCGCCAGCAGCGCGCCGACGCTGATGGCGCCGGCCGACTGACCGGCCAGGGTCACCCGGTCCGGATCACCGCCGAACGCCTCGATCGACTCCCGCACCCACTCCAGCGCGGCCAGCTGGTCACGCAGCCCCAGGTTGGCCGGGGCGTCCGGGAAGAGGCCGTAACCCTCCACGCCCAGGCGGTAGTTGAGGGAGACCAGCACCACCCCGTCCCGGGCGAAGGCGGCACCGTCGTAGACGGGGACCGCCGACGAGCCCCGGGTGAGGGCGCCGCCGTGGATCCAGACCAGGACCGGCAGCCGGGCCCCGTGACCCGGCTCCGGCGTCCACACGTTCAGGTTGAGGCAGTCGTCGCCCGGGACGACGGGGTCCGACAGGTAGCGGGCGAACGCCTCCGAGTACGGCGGCTTCGGAGACGTCGGACCGAAGGCGACGGCGTCCCGCACCCCCGGCCAGGGCTCGGGCGGGGCGGGCGGGCGGAACCGGCGGGGACCGAAGGGCGGGGCCGCGTACGGGACGCCCCGGAACACCGCGATCCGCGTCCCGTCGCCGTCCACGGCCTCGTAGCCGCCGCGTACGTCGCCGTACGGCGTCCTGACCACGGGACCTCGCCGGTCTGCCGTCATCGCGCACCAGCTCCTCACGCCGCCCGCTCGTGAACCGTCGTCCACCTCAGAGCACCACATCCCCGCGCGGTATTCCGGTCGTGCCGGGTCCCGAGCGGCCGTTCGGGCGACGACGGCCGCTCGGGGGCGGTGGCTACTTGGCGTACATCAGGGTGCCGAAGCCCAGCTGGTCGTAGCCGCCGCTGTTGGGGCCGTAGTCGCCGCCGCCTCCTTCAGGGCGGACGCTCTCCGCCATCCGCGTGATGTACGGGACGGACAGGCCCCGGCGCCGTGCGTAGTGGTAGTGCAGGAGGTCCCACACGGGGCGGACCTGGCCCCGGCCGCTGGAGGAGATCACGGTGTGGGTCTGCTGGGCGCAGTTCTGCCCGGTGCCCCAGGTGTAGGCGGTGAAGGGCACGTCCTCGCCCAGGTTGTACTTGGCGACGTACTGGGCGGCCTTCATGAACCGGTTGTTGTCGTAGCCGTAGAGGTCCTCGCCCTGGGACCAGGCCATCTCGCAGAAGGCACCCATCTGGCCCATGCCCATCATGGTGTGCCCCTGGTCGCGGCCGGACTCCTGCCACTGGGCGAGGCCCTGGCTGTCGTACAGGAACGGCACGGCCTTGCGGATCGCGCCGTTGCCCGCGCCGTTCTTGAAGTAGTTCACGGCCTGGTCGTACTTGGCGCCGTCGTCGCACAGGATCCCGATCGCGAGGATCGAGTTCATGGTGCACAGGTCCCAGTTGGACCAGTAGTTGGTGATGCAGGCGTCGTTGTGGTTGTTCAGGAACTGGTTGTTGAGCGGATAGAAGACGTTGAGCATCATCGTCTTGAACCGGTTCAGGTCGAACCCGGCGTAGCCGCGCATCAGTTCGGCGGCGTTCGCGAACTGGTAGCCGTAGATCCCGGCGGCCAGGAACCGGTCCGCGTTGCCGGTGACGGTGGTGAGCTTCGACGACCAGGCGTTGAGGATGCGGACGGCCGTGTCGCCGTGGGCGGTGGTGCCGGCGATCTTCCAGCGCAGCGCGTTCTGGTAGGCGGCGTGGATGTCGTTGTAGAGGATGCCGTAGTTCTCGCCCGTTCCACCACGGATGATCGTGGCCTGCGGGTTGGGCGTCCAGGTGCTCGCGGAGTGGGAGTTGGCGGTCAGCCGGTTCCAGCCGGACAGCCACGGGTCGTCGCCGGCGGCCACGCGCACCTTGGCGCGATTGAGTTCGCCGTAGACGTGCAGCATGCCGGGGTGGGTGAAGGTGGCCGGGGCCGCCTCCGCCGTCGTGGTGACGGAGGAGGCGGCACCCAGCGCGAGGGCGGCGGTGAGTCCGCCGGCGGTCCGCAGCAGACCTCTGCGGCTCAACTCGCCCTCGGGAGCGAGCCCTTCGGGGCTCGTGTGGGGGGAAGTGCGGCTCATTGCTTGTCTCCATTCCATGGAGGAGCCCCGCGGACCCCGAGGGCCCGCAGGGCTCTAGAGGGGGGTGATGCTCACCTCGCTGAATCGCGCGGTGACGTGGGCCAGCGGGTCGCGGGAGCAGACCACCAGGCCCACGTGGTAGGGGGCGTCACCGAAGCCGGGGATCTCTCCGTCGGCGAGGGGGGTGAAGGTGACACCTCCGTCTGTGGACACCGCCGCGGAGAACGCGGTCCCGACGCGTCTCAGCCGCAGCAGGCAGGGGGCGGTGACCGGGGCACCGCCCGTGAACGCCGACCGTCCGGCCACGGTCGTCCGGAGCATCAGCTGGGCACTCGTCCCGCCGCTGACGATCGCCCCGGCCGCCTGGTCGAACGGCGACAGCGACTTGGCCATCAACAGCCCGACCCGGTCGGCCGCCGCGCCGGTGCGGGAGACCAGCCGGGCGGTGATCTCGCAGTCGCCGGTGACCGGCCGCCGCGTGAACTGCCCCGTCATGCCCTGGTTGTTGACGGACAGGTCGACACCCGCGCCCCGTACGACGAAGGTCCCGTCCTCCTCGTACGCCGTACTGCCGGGGGTACGGACCGCGACCACGCCCAGGGTCCCGACGGCGCGCTCGTCGAGGACGACGTCGCCGAGATCGCCGTACGACCAGGGTGCCGGGGGCGGTGTGCCGACGGTCAGGATGAGGGTGCCGGACGCCTCGCCCGCCGCGTTGCCCGCGGTGGTGGTGACGGTGAACTCGCCGGTCCGGGTGGGGGTTCCGGAGATCAGACCCGTGCGTCCGTCGACGCGCAGGCCCGCGGGGAGTCCGCTCGCGCCGAAGCGCACGGGAGCGTGCGAGGCACGGATCAGGTACTGGAAGGGGGCACCCTGGTTGGCGAACGCCTGCGCGGCGGAGGTGAGTCGCGGCGTGGTGGGGGACGGCATGCGTGCGGCGACCGGCTCCGAGCGGGGGCCGTGTCCGCCCTCGTTGCTCTTCGTGACGACGTAGTGGTACGTCGTGCCGGGGGTGCCGGTGGCGTCCGTGTACCGGAGGCGGGCGCCGAAGCCGACCGGGGCGACGCCGGTCGCGATCGTCCGGTAGGTGCCGTCGGCGCGAGTGGCGCGCCGCACCCGGTAGCGGGCGGAGAGGTCGGGATCGGTCCAGGTCAGCTCGACCGCGTCGGCCCCGGCGCCGGCCCTGAGGTCGGTGGCCCGTCGGGCGGGGCGGGGCACCGACCAGACCTCTCCCCCGGTGGCGGACACCACGGTGACGTTGTCGAAGGCGCCGGTGCCGGTGTCGGCGTACTCCTCGTCGACGCCCAGACAGGACGTGAGGACCAGTCCGGCGTGCACGGTCCGCCCCAGGTCGACCTCGGAGCTGCCGACCTCGGTCCACCGGACGCCGTCCGGCGAGATCGCCCCGGTGCAGCGGCGGCCCTTACGGGTCACCCGCACCCAGTACGGCGCCCGTAGCCGGTAGCCGTCGCCCGCGCCCTCGACGTACGGGGCCTCCAGGGGGGGTCGCCGACTCCGGGAGCGCGCCCAGGCCGGAGATCGGGAACGCGGCGGCGGTGGTGATCGCCTGCTGCTGGGTGGGCGGCACGGGGGTGCTGCCGGTCGCCGAGACGGCGGCCCCGGCCGCCTTCCGGACGCTCCACACCCCGCTCCAGGTGTGCAGCGGCAGCCCCTGGACCAGCATCGAGGCGTGCGCGGCGTCCGGGTCGAGGGCGTCGCGGAGGGTGACGCCGATCTTGGAGTACTGGGAGCTGAGCGGCCACACGATCCGGGCGGTGACCGTGCCGTCGCCCCGCAGCGGCAGATGGGCCAGGTGGTACGTGTCCGCCGTGCCGCTCGCCCGGAGCACGAACCGCTCGCCGTCGAACAGGGCCGCACCCGCGATCCGCACCGTCCCCAGGTCCCGGGCGTCCCACGGCCCGGGCAGGCCCGCAGAAGCGATCACTTGGCTCGAACTTCCGCTGCTGCCCTGGGAGTTGGTGGCGGCGACGGTGTAGTGGTACGTCCGCCCCCGGCGCACCTCCCGGTCGGTGTACGCCGGCTCGTCGAGGCCGGTGGCGACCTCCTCGTACGGGCCCTCGGGGCGGGTGGACCGCCGGACGGTGTACCCGGTGGCCCAGGCCGACGGCAGCCACGCCACGGTCACGGACCCGGTTTCGCCCACCGCCGTGACCCCGGCCGGGGGCTCCGGTACGGGTGTCGACGCGGGAGCGGTGGCCCCGGCGTAGGCGAAGGTGCCGAAGCTCGGGAGGTCGTCGTTGGTGCCCTCGACGACGCGGGCGCCCCCGGTGCCCCGGAAGACCGCCGCCTTCGTCGCGGGGGCGTCGAGGCCGCGCACCCCGGCGTAGTGGGCGAGGTACATCTCGTAGACCGGCGGGAGGGTGCCGCGGCCGACGGCGGAGACGGTCTTCTTGATGTACTTGCCGGTGCGGTCCAGGTCCGGGGTGAAGGGGACGTCGCCGCCGAGGTTGTAGCGGGCGGCGTACTCGGCGTTCGCGAGGAGCCGGTCGCCGTCGAAGCCCCACAGGTCCACGCCCTGGTTCCAGGCCACCTGCGCCGCGTCGCCCATCAGGCCGACCGCGAGCTGCTCGTGCCCCTGGTCGCGGCCGGACTCCTGGCCCTGGCCGGTGGCCGTGACGATGCGGCCGGGGACGCTGCCGTTGCCGGCGCCCGCCGCGGCGAACCGCAGGGCGTCCTCGAAGAGGGCGGGCTCCTCGCAGAACACGCCGATGGCCAGGACGGTCTGAATGGCCGTCAGGTCCCAGTTGCCATTGGCGTAGAGCATGTAGCCGGAGACCGCCGGGTACCAGACGTCGAGGAACGACCGCTCGCAGCGGGCGATGTCCGCCTCCGCCCAGCCGTCGTACCCGGTGTGCCGCAGCAGTTCGGCGGCGTTGACGAACTTGAAGGCCTGAAGACCGGCGCCGAGCGGGCCGTCGGCGCCCGTGATCATGGTGAGGGAGGCGGACCAGGCGTCGAGGATGTCCCGCGCCTTGTCGGCGTGGGCCCGCTCGCCCGTCACGCACCACATCAGCGCGTTCTGGTAGGCGGCTGCGGAGTCGGCGACGGCCTGGCTCATGAAGTTGGTGGGGCCGCGCCCCCAGGAGGTGATCTGGCCCGTGTTCTGCGCGGTATACGTGGCCTTGGACCGGGCGTGGGCCGCGAGGACGGTGAAGCCGTCGTGGATCGGCGTCTCCTTCGCGGCGACCGCGCTCCGCAGCCGGTCCAGATCGGCCGCGCTGTGCAGGAGGCCGGGGTGGCTGAAGGTACGGGTCGCCCCGGTGGAGCGCGCCCACCCGGCGGAGGCCGGGGCGGCGGAGGCGGAGGCGGCGGCCGTCAGGATTCCGGTGCCGGCCGCGGCCGTGAGGCCGGCCGCGCCGAGGAACGACCGTCTGCTGAGGGGATGCACGGATGTCTCTCCTGGTCCTACGGGTGCCGCACGGTGAGCTGGAGGGACTGGGTTGCCGTACCGGCGCTGTTGGTGGCCGAGACGGTGACCGTGCAGGAGCCGGGGCGGGACGGCACACCGGAGATCAGGCCCGTCCGGGTGTCGAACGACAGGCCCCTCGGCAGGCCCTCGGCGGCGAAGGACGTGGGCAGCCCGCTCGCCGTGACGAGGTGGTTCAGGACCCGCTTGGCGGTGGCGGTGACCTCGCCCGCGCTGGTGATCTCCGGCGCGGTGGTGGCGGCCGGGGTGCCGGCGTCCAGGAAGCGGAGGTTCTGGACGTGCTCGTTGGCGAACATCGGCACCATGTCGGTGGTCAGGTACCAGCCGGGCTTCTTCATCTTGTCGTGGACGACCGTGCCGTTGACCGTCAGGTTCTGGAAGGTCAGGTTCTTGATCGGGCGGTCCGCGTCGTACCCGGTCAGGATCGCCATGGAGGCGTGGGTGCCGTCGTAGGTCAGGTCGCGCACGTACACGTCCTCGATGCCGCGTCCCGGGGAGGCGTTGTACCGGTTGGCCATCACCCGCATGTTGAGCAACTGGCCCCAGGTGAAGTCCTCCACACGGACGTCCTGGATGCGGACGTTCCGGATGAGGTTGCTGTCGCCGGGGTTGAGGGCGAAGCAGCCCTGGTAGAGGACCTGCGGCTCGCGGTGCTGGAGCACGTCGATGTCGCTGAAGACGATGTTCTCGATGGTCTCGGGCTTCTCGGGGTTGCCGTGGGTGCCGATGTTGACCGGGTGGGCGACATCGGCCCACAGGGTGGAGTTCCGGACGGTGATGTTGCGGCAGTCGCCGTAGTAGTCCCAGCGGTGGGCGTAGATGGCTATGCAGTCGTCGCTGTTGCGCATGAAGACGCCCTCGATCAGCACGTCCTCACTGCTGAACACGTCGATGCCGTCGCCCCACTGGCCGAAGCTGTAGGAGTGCAGGTTGCGGACGGTGACCTGCTGCGACTGGCCGATGGTGCAGGAGTAGCCGGTCTTCGGGTTGAGGGCGAGGATGCCGTCGATCTCGATGTTCCTGGAGAAGGCGACCAGTGTGGCGGCGTCGGAGTCGTAGATGATGCCCCGGCCGAGCAGCCGCGCGTTCTCCACGTGGCTGAACTCCACGCGGGCCTTGAGGACCGCGCCGCCCGCCAGGTACACGGTCTTGCCGCTGGGCACCTTGACGACGTTGTCGGGGACGGTGTGGATGCCGGGGCCGAAGTAGATGACGTCCGGGTCGTCCTCCTCGGGCCGCCACTTCTCGACCGGGTTGGCGTGCAGCTGGAGGTTGTCGTAGAGGTCGAAGACGGCTCCGTCGGCGTCGCCGAGTTCGACGGAGAGGTTGCGCGGCTCGGTGAGGCTGAAGGTGACCGTGTCCCCGCTCACCTCGTGGGCGATGTCGTACGACAGGGGGCGGATCCGTGCGGAGGGGATGGCGCCCTTCGAGGAGGTCACCTGGACCTCCACGGTGCCGCGGAAGTCGAGGCCGGCCACCGAGGAACTGCGGACGACGCCCGCGCCGGTCTTCTCGTTGATGGTCTTGGTGCGCGCCCGGACCACGGGCACCGGCTGCCAATCACCGCCCGGTGTACGGGCCTTGACGGAGAAGCTGGTGTTCAGAGGCAGACCGGTCGGGACGGGGTGCACCACCAGCTTGTCGGCTCTCTCCTCCTCGGCCGCGTTCGCGGTGCCCGGCGTGGCCGCGAGCAGGGTGTACGCGGCGGCCGCGGCGCCGGCGGTCTGGAGGAGGGTGCGCCGGGAGAGACCCGGGCCCTGGGTGTCGGTCATGAGCAACGTCCTTGTGTACGAGGGGAGTCAGGGGAATCGGTGGGCGACCGGCGTGGCGGGGGCGGGACTCACTTGAGTCCGGAGGTGGACATCCCGGCGACGAAGCCGCGTTGGGCGACGAGGAAGATCAGCAGGATCGGGACGACGTACATCACCGAGGCGGCGGCCTGGAGGTGGGTGACGGGGGTCCCGGCGGAGGTGACGTAGGTGGACATCACGGCGACCGCGAGGGTGGAACGGTCCGTGGACAGCAGGAGCTGGGGTGCGATGTAGTCGCCCCAGGTCCAGGTGAAGGCGATCACGAAGCTCGCGGAGAGCACCGGCCAGGACTGCGGCAGGAAGATCCGCCAGAAGATGGTGGCGTAGCCGCAGCCGTCGACGATCGCGGCCTCCTCCAGCTCTCGGGGCAGCCCGGCGAAGAACTGCCGGAAGAGGAAGACGAGATACGGCGCCGCCGCGAGGCCCCACAGCACCCAGGGCCAGTAGGTGTCGACCATGCCGAGCCTGGCGAAGATCAGATAGGTCGGCAGCAGGGTGATCATCTGGGGCAGCATCATCGAGCCGAGCAGCACGCCGAACAGCGTCTTCTTCCCGGGTGCGTCCAGCCGGGCGAAGCCGTAGCCGACCCAGGCCGAACTCAGGGTGACCAGGGTGGCGTAGAGGAAGGCGATGATCAGGGAGTTGCGGGCGTAGCCGAGGAAGTCGATCAGCTGGAACGCGTCGGCGAAGTTGTGCCACTGGAAGTCCCCGGGCAGCCAGTGCACCGGCGCCGCGGCCGTCTCGGCGGAGGTCTTCAGCCCGGTGAGCACCAGCCAGCCGAAGGGCCCGAGGAACAGGCCGGTGACGACGACGAGCACGGTGTAGACAACGAGCCGGCCGGTACGCAGCCGTACGCGGTTCGCGGGGGCGGCGACGGCGGTGTCGCTCGTGACGGTCACTTCTTCGCCTCCGGGTCGACGTTGTAGAACACCACGCCCGACGTGAACCGGAAGAGGAGACCGGTGACGACGAGGATCAGGACGAAGAGCACCCACAGCAGCGCGGAGGCGTAGCCGTAGCGGCCGAGCGCGAAGTACTCGGCGAACACATGCATCATGTACATGTAGTTGGACTGCGGGATCGCGGTGACGCCGCCCGTGGTGGGCTCGGCCGCCAGCAGCAGCGGCATCACGGTCTGGACCGAGGCGATCACCCCGGTCACCGTCTGGAACAGCAGCACCGGCGACAGCAGCGGCACCGTGACGCTGCGGAACGTCCGCCAGGCGCTCGCCCCGTCGATCCGGGCCGCCTCGTGCAGTTCGCGGGGCACGTCCTGGAGTCCGGCCAGCGAGATGATCATGACGTTGCCGGCGGTCCACAGCACCGTCATCAGCAGCACATAGCGGGCGTACGGATCCGCGAGCCAGCCGAGGGCGTCGATGCCGAAGACGTTCAGCACCCCGTTGGCGGCGCCGGAGTTCTGGTCGAACAGCGTCTTGAAGGCGAGCCCTGCGCCCACCGGCGGTACGACGGCCGGCAGATAGAGCAGGGTGCGGAACAGGCCCCGGGCCCGGAGCGGCCGGTTGATCAGCACGGCGAGCCCGAGTCCGGCGCCGATCGACAGCGGCACCGAGGTCAGCGCGAACAGCCCGGCGCGGCCGAGGGAGTCCCAGGTCACCGGATCGGCCAGCAGCTCACGGTAGTTGGCGAGCCCGACGAACCGCCAGTGCGGCGAGATCCCGTCGTAGGTGGTGAGGCTCAGCCACAGCGCGTACACCATCGGCACGATCGTGAGCAGCAGGAAGCCGATGATCCAGGGCGAGGCGAACAGGTAGAACGCCCAGTGCCTGCGGGTGGACATGGAGGTGGGCGGGCGGATCCCGGCCCGGCCGGCCGGCCGGGTGGCGGCGGGCGGTGCCGTCCGGACCCCGGTCGTCCCGCGCCGCACCGCGGCGGTCGTGCGCTCGGCCGTCATCCGACCTGCTCCTTCCCGCGGTCGAGCTGTTCGTTGATGGTGGAGTTGAGGCGCCCGGCGAGGGTGTCGACGGAGATCTCGCCCTTCATCGCCGCCGGGGCCACCTGGTTGAAGAGGGCCTTGAAGCCCTCCGCCGTGATGTAGGGGGTGAAGGAGATCACCGAGAAGTGCTCCAGCTCTGCCTCCTGGGCCGCCAGCACCCGTTGCTGGTACGCGTGTTGGGCCGGCATCAGCGGCCGCAGGGACTTCAGGCTCGGGATGCCCCAGCCGCCGCCCGCACGGGCCTCGGCCGGGGCCTCGCCGAAGAACCACTCGAAGACCCGCCATGCGGCGTCCTTGTTCCGCGCCTTCCTCGGCATCCAGAACCCGGTGCCGCCCTGGCAGGGGCTGACCCGGGCGCCGCCCGCGAAGACCGGGGCGGGGGCCAGCCGGGACGCCTTCGCCAGCTTCTCGTCGGTGTTGATCATTCCGCCGAGCCAGTAGCCGCTGTTGGTCATGGCCATGCGGCCCGCCTGATAGGTGGGCCCGTCCCAGGCGTTGGGGTCGGGCTGGATCGCGCTCGGGCCCACCCTGGTCCGGCAGTAGTCGATGTACCAGCCCAGCGCCTTGCGGGCCTCCGGGGTGGTGAAGTCGATCCGGGCGAGGTCGTCGTGGAAGAGACGGCCGCCGGCGGCCGCCGTCAGGGTCGCGAGGTTGGTGGCCTCGTACAGGCCGTTGTAGCTGCCGCCGAAGACCAGGGTCCGGCCGTTCCGCCGCCGGGTGAGCCGCTCGGCGCGCTCCAGCCACTCCTCGTACGTGACCGGCTCGGTCGCGTGCGGATACGCGATGCCCGCCTCGTCGAAGTGCCCGGTGTTGTACCAGTACATGGAGTCCTGGGAGAAGTCCTTCACCATGCCGTAGCGCGGGCCCTTCCCCTGGGTGCGGCCGTCGTAGCGCCACAGGTCGTTGACCGGGTCGAGGTCGTCGGCCCTCAGCACGGAGCTGCCGGCGAAGTACGGGTCCAGCTCCTCGGCCACGTCACGCGCCGCGTAGTACGGCGTGTCCACGGCGCCCACGCCACGCACCAGATCCGGCGGGTTTCCGCTGGTCAGCATCGCGATCAGCTTGGTGATGTCGTACTTCACCGTGACGATGCGGATGCCGAGGTCACGCCGCGCCTGCCGGATCAGCTCCGGGGAGATGTCCTCGGCCTTCACCATCAGCGTGACGGTCTCGCCCGAGCCGCCGGAACCGCCGGCCACGGGGAGCGCACAGCCGTTCAGGGCCGCCCCGCCGGCCGTGGCACCGGCCGCCGAGAGGGCGAGGAACCGACGGCGGCTCAGGGGGCCACCGGCACGGGTACGCATGGACACCTCACCTTCACGAGCGGGAACCATCTCTTGAGGACAACCGGTTTCTATCGGTCGACGGGGCAGAGCTTGTTCCTGACCGCAAACCGCGTCAAGAGGCTCGACCAGTTTTCGAAAACTCCGCGTAACCCCCGGGACATGGCCGAATGCCGCCCCGATCGACAGCGACCCCCGTGCGACCAGGGCGGATCCGCCGGACCGACGGTGGTTTCCTGTCGCCATGCGGGATCGGCCTCCTGTCGGCAGACCGTCGCCTTCCGGGAACCGGTTGCCCTGCCGCCCGGAGCTCTGATCCACTTCCGGAGCACGCTCCTCGCGGCCGGTTCAGCATCCGACCCGAAGGAGTAATCGATTACGCCGGAAGGGCACCTCGACGGCCACTTCCGGCACCACAGGCACCTCACGCCCGTCGAGAAACCGCCGAGATCATCCAGCGACCCACCCCGCACCCCACGCCGCACCCCCACGACCAGCACAGACGCAGCCGGTCTCAGGTGACCTCCGGAGCACGACACCCGATCAGGACGATTGACCGGCCGTCGGACCCGGATCTACGGTAGAAGACGTTTTCTGAAACTGTTTCCCGCAGCAGTCCCTGCGTCCACCCCCTGCTCTCCAGGAGAGTCATGCCCAGCGCCCACTCGACGCGAGCCGTGTTCGCCATGGATCCGGTGCATCTGCCCCTGCTCTTCCCGCCGCCGCTCATGGCACGGCTGCGGGAGGTGGTCGAGATCGATCCCGAGGTCGTGGTGCGGGACTTCACCGATCCGGCGGCCGCCTCCGCACTGGCCGGCGCCGAGGTGCTGATCACCGGCTGGGGCTGTCCGCACCTCGACGCGGAGGTGCTGGCGGCGGCGCCCCGGCTGCGCGGCGTCCTGCACGCCGCCGGCTCGGTCCGCGCGCTGGTCGGCGAAGCCCTCTGGCAGCACGGGGTCACCGTCTCCAGCGCGGTGGCCGGCAACGCGCTGCCGGTCGCCGAGTACACCCTGGCGATGATCCTGCTGGCCGGAAAGGACGCCTTCGACCAGCGTGAACGCTTCCGGCAGACCCACACCTACCCCTCCCCCGCCGAGACCGCCGCCATCGGCAACGTCGGCCGCCGGGTCGGGGTCATCGGGGCCTCGCGCGTCGGCCGCCGCCTCCTGGAACTGCTGAGGCCGTTCGACTTCGCCGTCTCGCTGTACGACCCGTACGTCGACACGGCCGGGGCCGCCGCGCTGGGTGCCCAGCCCATGGCCCTCGACGATCTGCTGCGGACCAGCGACATCGTCAGCCTGCACGCCCCCGACATCCCCGAGACCTACCGCATGCTCGACCGCGGCAGACTGGCGCTCATCCGGGACGGCGGTGTCCTCATCAACACCTCCCGGGGCGCCCTCGTCGACCCCGAGGCGCTCACCGACGAGCTGCTCTCCGGCCGGCTCAGCGCGATCCTGGACGTGACCGAACCCGAGCCGCTGCCGGTCGGCTCCCCGCTCTACCACCTCCCCAACGTCTTCCTCACCCCGCACATCGCCGGCTCCCTCGGCAACGAGCTGGAGCGGCTCGGCCGGACGGTCGTCGAGGAGCTGGAGCGCCTCGCCTCGGGACTGCCGCCGGCCCACGAGGTACACCACACGGACCTGGCCCGCGTCGCCTGACCGGGCCCCCGAGCACGGGGTCGTACGGCAGCCCGTGGGGCCGCCGGGGACGGGGAGCGACCGCCCCACGCCCCCTCCCGATGCGTAAACGTTTTCGCGTATCCGTCCCAGGTGATGCCCTCCCCCACCGCGGCCGAACGCCAGGTCGGTGCGTCCCTGACCTGCACACTCACCGTCACCCGACGGCCACCGGACGACAGCTTCCGGCAACCCCGCCGACCATTCGGCGTAATAATTTGCCGTCGCGGTCTTGCGTGAGCCGAGCAGGCGACCTACGTTTCACAGCAACCGTTTACTACACGTTCCGCAGGGGTCCCGAGACCCGAGCTGACGGTCCGCCTCGCTCGTAGTCGCCCCACCGAGCCGCCCCTCGCTCCCCCACTTCCGCGATCGTCTACGTCTCGAAGGATGACCGTTCGATGAACTCCAGCAGCCCCCGGAGAAGGTTCGCCCGCATCGCCGTCGCGAGTGTGGCGCTGACAGGCCTGCTCGCCGCGTGCGGCGGTTCGGACTCGGGCGACGACGGTTCCTCCGGCGCCACCGGCCCGGTCACGCTCCCCTTCTGGGGCTGGGCCAACGGCCAGGAGGCCCTCGTCAAGTCGTTCAACGCCGCCCACAAGGACGTCCAGCTCAAGTACACCAAGGTCACCGACCAGTTGACCATGCAGAAGCAGCTCAGCAACGCGGTCAAGGCGGGCAACGCCCCCTGTCTGGTGCAGAACACCGCCGAGTACGTGACGACCTGGGTGTCGCAGGGCGCGCTCGCCGACATCACCGAGTACGTCGGGTCGAGCGCGGACAAGTTCAACGCCGGCGCGTGGGCCGGTGTCCAGGTGCAGGGCAAGGTCTACGGCGTGCCCACCAGTTCGGCGCCGGCCTTCACGATCTACCGCACCGACGTGTTCAAGAAGTACGGGCTGAAGGCGCCTGCCACCTGGGACGACTTCATAGCGGCCGGCAAGGTCCTGAAGAAGCACGGCATCCACATCACCAACTACGCCGGTGAGGACCCGAGCACCCTGGAGGTGCTGGCCATGCAGGCCGGCGCCCACTGGTACGCGATCGACGGCGACTCCTGGAAGGTCAACTTCCAGGACGAGGGCAGCCTGAAGGCGGCCGACGTGATCCAGCAGATCATCGACGGCGGCCTCAACTCCAAGCTCTCGTTCGCCGACTACGCGGCCGTGCAGCGCAACTACGACAAGGGCGGCACGGTCACCCGGCAGATCTCCACCTGGCAGATGGCCGGCATGGTGCAGAACTTCACCGACTCCTTCGGCGAGTGGGCGCTCTCGCCGTGGCCGACGTATAAGGGGGAGGCCGCCAAGACTCCGGCCGGCACCAACCAGAGCGGTGGCATGAACCTGGTCACCGAGCAGTGCGAGCACAAGAAGCAGGCGGCCGAGGCGGCACTGTGGCTGTCC
The DNA here is from genome assembly GCF_014930365.1 of Streptomyces caniscabiei. Classification (GTDB taxonomy): domain Bacteria; phylum Actinomycetota; class Actinomycetes; order Streptomycetales; family Streptomycetaceae; genus Streptomyces; species Streptomyces caniscabiei. The sequence goes on from NZ_JABXWI010000003.1 coordinate 204,152, forward strand.
ACGGACCCCGGCGCGGTGAAGTCGATGGCGAGCCCGGAGACCGGTAGCGGTGTGATGCCGGGTCTGGCCGACAGCGACTCGTTCGTGGCGGAGGCGATCTCCGAGAAGCTGCTCGGCGACAACTACGAACCGGCCGAGAAGATCGTCACGGACAGCCTGGGCACCGTGACCACCGACTGGGTCTACGGCCCCAACTGGACCGCCATGTTCACCGAGTTGCAGAGCGAGTGGGGCAAGGTCGTCAGCAAGGAGCAGAAGGTCACCGACCTGCTCGCCCACATGCAGGAGTGGACGGTCAAGGACCTGAAGTCACGCGGCATCAACGTCAAGGGCTGAGGCATCCTTCGATGATTCGCTCCCAGCGCTGGAAGGGTGCCGCGTTCACGGTGCCCTTCCAGCTCGGATTCGTCTTCCTCTATCTGCTGCCCATCGCGTACGCGGTCTACGAGTCGCTGTTCCAGGAGAAGCGGTCCGGGCTGGGCCTCGGTGGCGCGACCCGGGAGTTCACCGGGCTCGACAACTACCAACTGGGGCTGTCGGACTCGGCGTTCATGGGCTCGATCCTGCGCGTGGTGCTCTTCGCCTGTGTGCAGATCCCGTTCATGCTGCTGGTCAGCCTGGTCCTGGCGCTGTTCCTGGACGCGCTCACCGCGAAGGCCGCGAACCGGTTCCGGATCGTGCTGCTGGTGCCGTACATGATCCCCGGCGTGGTCGCGGCGATCGTGTGGATCAATCTGTACAGCCCCGCCGTGGGCCCGCTGACCCCGATGGGCGACTTCCTCGGGTTCGACTGGAACTTCTTCGCGCCCTCCATGGTGTGGCCGTCCATCGGCAATCTGCTCACCTGGCACGGCATCGGCTACAACATGGTGATCATCTACTCGGCGCTCCAGGGAGTGCCCCGCGAGCTGTTCGAGGCGGCCCGGCTCGACGGTGCCTCCGAGATCCGGATCGCGCTGAGCGTCAAGATCCCGTTCGTACGGGCCGCGTTGGTCCTGACCGGTCTGCTGTCGATCATCCAGATGCTCCAGCTCTTCAACGAGCCGGCGCTGTTCCGGAACATCACCCCCGAGACCGTCGACGGCAGCTTCACCCCCATCATGATCATCTACAACCAGGCGTTCAACGCGGGCAACTACCAGTACGCCGCCGCCCTGTCGGTGCTCCTCGCCCTGATCCTCGGCGCCGCCTCCCTCGTCTTCTACCGGCTGACCTCGAAGGAGGTCGACTGATGGCCACGACCACCACCGACTCCCCCAGCAGCACGCCGACGAAGTCGGCCGCGTCAGGGAAGTCCGGCGTGCCTCCCGTACGGCGGATCGCCGGCCCCGACCCCGCCGCACGCGGGCGCGGCGGCCAGCGTTTCATCCTGCTCGGCCTGATCCTCGCCAGCGTCTACAGCCTGTTCCCCGTGTGGTGGCTGATCGTCGCCGCCACGAAGGACCAGGTCGGGCTGTACCAGAGCAACGGCCTGTGGTTCTCCGGCATGCACCTCTGGGACAACCTGCACCAGCTGTTCACCTACGAGGACGGCATCTTCCTGCGCTGGACCGCCAACTCGTTCCTGTACGCCGGTGTCGGCTCCCTCGGCGGCACGCTCATCGCCCTGGCGACCGGTTACGGCCTGGCCCGCTTCGACTTCCCCGGCCGGGGCGTGGTCTTCGGGGCCGTGGTGGGGTCCTTCCTCATCCCCATCGCCCTGCTCACGCTCCCGCTGTATCTGATGTTCTCGAAGATCGGCCTGGTCGACACTCCCTGGGCGATGCTGATCCCCTGCCTCATCAACCCCTTCAGCGTGTATCTGGCGAAGGTCTACACCGAGGCGACGATCCCCTTCGAACTGCTGGAGGCGGCCCGGATCGACGGCGCCGGTGAGCTGCGGATCTTCTTCAGCATCGTCTTGCGCATGATGACCACGGGCGGTGCGACGGTCTTCCTGCTGGCCTTCGTCAACACCTGGAACGCCTTCTTCCTGCCCCTCACCGTCCTGCGCGGCGAGGAGAACTGGACCCTCAACCTCGGCCTCTACAACTGGTCGGGCAAGCGTGCCGAGTCCGGCATCGACGTGACCAGCCTCGTCCTGACGGGCGCGCTGCTGTCCATCGTCCCGCTGGCGATCATGATGACGGCGATGCGCCGCTACTGGCGCACGGGCGTCACCCTGGGAGCGCTCAAGTGACCGCCGACGCCGAGCGGGCCGTGACCGTGGCCCGCAATCCGGTCATCCGTGGCTTCGCGCCCGACCCCTCCCTGATCAGGGTCGGCGAGTGGTACTACGTGGCGACCAGTTCGTTCGAGTGGTTCCCGACGATCCCCCTGCACCGCTCCAGGGACCTGGCGCACTGGGAGTACGCCGGTCATGTGCGCGGCGCGGCCCCCGGCGGCTCGCTGCGCGGGGTCCCCGACTCGGCGGGCATCTGGGCGCCCTCGCTGAGCTGGGACGGCGAGCGCTTCTGGGTGGTCTACACGATCGTGCGGTCGGTCGGCACGCGCCACTTCGACCTGGACACGTACGTCAGCACGGCGGCGACGGTGGACGGTGAGTGGACCGCTCCGCGGCGGGTCGCCAGCCATGGCTTCGACCCCGCCCTGTTCCACCACGAGGGCCGGCTCTGGCTGCTCAACATGCAGAGCGACCACCGTCCCGGCGGCGAGCGGTTCGCCGGGATCGTCCTGACGGAGCTGGACCGCACCACGCTTCGGCCTGTCGGCGACACGCATCTGCTGCTCCAGCACGACCGGTTGATCGAGGGCCCGAAGCTCCTGATCCGCGACGGCTGGTTCTGTCTGGTCCTCGCCGAGGGCGGCACCGGGGTCGAGCACGGGGTCCGGGTGGCGCGCGGCCGCGCGCTCACCGGGCCGTACGAACTCGACGACGTGCCCCTGCTGACGACGCGGGACGACCCGAAGGTGCCGTTGCAGAAGGCCGGACACGCCGAACTGGTCCGGACACCGACGGGCGAGTGGTTCCTGAGCCATCTCACCGCCCGCCCCCTCCACACCGACCGGGGCATCCGCTGCACACTGGGCCGCGAGACCGCGATCCAGGCGGTGACGTGGGACCCGGAGGGCTGGCCCCGACTGCGGCAGGGGGGTTGGCATCCGGAGGTGGAGGTGGAGGTACCGGGTGTGGGTGTGGGTGCGCCCGCGGCGGCTCCGGCTTCGGCTTCGGCTTCGGGTGCGGCTGCTTCGGCCTCGGGTGCCGCTTCGGCTACAACTCCGGCTGCCGCCCCGGCTTCAGGTGCCGCTCCAACTCCAACCACGGCTGTGGCTGCCGCTTCGGTGTCGGACTCCGCCGGCATCGTCTGGCCCTGGAGCACTCTGCGGGCCGCGCCGGACGCCTCGTGGGTCGACACGGGTGCCCGTCCCGGCTGGATACGGCTGCGGGGGCGGCAGGGGCCCGAGTCGCTGTGGGACCAGAGCGTGTTGGCGCAGCGGCTCACCGAGCACCGGGCGGAGGTGGAGGTCACCGTGGAGGCCCGGCCGCGCACCTTCGGCGAGGCGGCGGGCCTGACCCTGCGGTACAACACCGCGTCCTACCTCAGTCTCGACCTGACCTGGGCCGAGCCCGAGGGCGAACGGCAGCGCGGCCAGCAGTGGCGGGGCGAGGGCCGTACGGTGCTCAGTCTCCTGGAGCGCGACGAGGACGGCGCCCGGCAGGTGGCCGTCGTCGAGGTCGAACCGGGCCGGCCGATCACCCTGGGGGCGAGCATCGACGGCGCGGAGGCCCGCTTCTGGTACCTCCGCGACGGCCTGCGCACCCCCGTAGGCCCGCCCCTCGACTTCACCCACCTCTCCGACGACTACGGCTCCAGGCTCCGCTTCACCGGGACCCTGGCCGGCATCCACGCCCAGGACCTGGTCGCGGCGGAGTTCACGGCGGACTTCAGCGGGTTCCGCTTGGTGTGCCGGGCGGAGTGACGGGCGGGGGCGCGGGTACGGGGGTTCCTCCTGGGTTCCTCGTGGGCGCTTCCGCTCGCGCCCACGAAGCGCAGGTGGACGCGACCGACCCCGCCTCCCCACCTCGGCCGTGATGCTCAGCCGCTTGTCATACAACTGCCGTAGGTGTGTTCGTCACAGATGCCCGAGAGGCGGACAACGCCTGGATATCGCCAGTAGTGTCCTTGGGGCGTCTCCGCAGCCCATCGGCGGGACGGAGCGGGAGGCACCGGCAGACATGGAACTGTTGCTCGTCCTGGTCCTCGCTGTCGGGGGCCTGCTTCTGCTGGGGCGCCTGCTGGGCTGGGGCCGGGACGGTCACCTCACCGACCAGCGGCGCGCGGAGCTGCTGGAGCGGCTCCAGGCCTCCGTGCGGCGCGACTGGGCGGCGGAGGCCGACAAACGAGGCCTCACTCCCGACCCGGGGCGGCCCAGGCTGCTGCACACCCAGTGGGCGCCCGCCCCGCCCCGGCTGTCGGACGGCCGGACTCGCGGACTCACCGGCAGCACGGCGGACATGGCCGGACTCGTCGAGTCCTTCACCGCGCTCGCGCCGCAGCGGCTGGTGGTCGTCGGGCCCGCCGGTTCGGGCAAGTCGACGTTGCTCCTGCTGTTCCTGCTGGAGCTGTGCCGCGTGCGCGAGCAGAACCCGAGCGCGGCGGGAGCCGTCGATCCCGTCCCCGTCCTGTTCTCGCTGAGTTCCTACGATCCAGGCCGGTACGAGCTGTTGGACTGGCTGGCCGGGCGGCTGGCGGCGGAGTACCCGGAGGTGGGTTCCGCGGGGTCCGCCCGCGATCTGCTGCGCACGGGTCATGTGCTGCCCTGCCTCGACGGGCTGGACGAGATTCCGCGGCAGCGGCTCGTGCGCGTGCTGGGCCGGATCCGCCGAGCGTTCTCCGGCGACCTGCCGGTGATCCTCGCCTGCCGCACCGAGGCCTACGAGCGTGCGCTGAGCGGCGGCCCGGTCCTGTACGGGGCATCGGTCACCGAGGCGCGCGAACTGGCCTTCCCCCATGTCATGGCGTATCTGCGGGACAGTCTGGGACGCGGTGGGCCGGGCCGCGAGCAATGGGCCGACCTCTTCGACCGGCTGGAGCACGGCTGGGGCGTGCTGGAGGACGAGGTGCGCGCGGCGCGAGCACGGGGCGCCCCGCTGAACGGGCCGACCTGGTCCCTGCTCACGCCCGGGGCCGCAGCCGAGCGGGCCGCCGCCGTCCAGGTGGGCAGGCGCTGGGCCGTGCAGGTGGAGGCGGCGGCTCTCACCGGCTGGGCCCGGGAGGCGAGCCCCCAGTTGCTGGCGGCACTCGGCGAGGCGTTGGCCTCGCCCCTGACGGCGACTCTCTTCACCGACTTGTACAGCCACGCGGACACGGACGAGGAGACACCGTTCGTCCGGCTGCTGCGGTCCGACCCGGCCGAGGTGCGCACCACGATCCTGGACAACGCGGTGCGGGTCCTCTTCGACCACCGTCTGGCGCCCGACGTATGGCCGGAGGCCCGGCGGCATCTGTCCTTCCTGGCCCACCATCTGGAGAGCCGCGACCGGACCGACCTGGCGTGGTGGGAGCTGAGCGGGGCGCTCCACCACGCCGTCTACGGCCTGCTTCTCGGGCTGCTGGCGGCGGTGGCCGGCGGGGTCGCCACCGCGTCCGCCGTGAACGCGAGCACCGGCGCGCTGGCGGCGCTCCAGCTGGGCGTGGCGGGTCTGGTCGGCGGGATGCTCCTGTCCTGGTGGGGTCCGGACCGGGTGGCCGCGTGGCTGGACCGCTCTCTCCACGCACTCGCCGCGTCGGCGAGGTCCGCTCCGGACGAGCCGGGAAGCGGCCCGGCGGAACCGCGCTTCGGGCGGACCTCCACGGCTCTCGCCGTCGGGGTACCGATGGGCGGAGCCATCGGATTTCTCGCCGCCCTCACGGAAGGGCCCGCTGTCGGGTTCCTCGTCGCCATCATCTTCGGGCTGATCGTCGGCGTTCCCGCCGGGCTGCTCGGTGCGGGCGGGCCGGTGCGCGGGCCGCGCTGGTTCCGCCGGGGTACCGGGTTCCTGCGCCGGATCGGAGGCGGAACGGCGATCGGTCTCGGTGCCGGGGCCGTCCTCGGGCTGCTGTACTGGGCGTCGATCAGGGCCACCAGTTCGCCGGCCTCGTCGAACTGGGAGCGGCTCAACCGGCCCACCTATGTGCTGGCCGCGATGCTCACCTTCGCGCTGCCGGGGCTGGTCCTGGGGGCCCTGTCGGGCTTCCTGAAGTGGCTCCAGGCACCGGCTCCCGCCGACGACGCCACGTCACCGAGAATCCTGTTGCGGGGGGACCGGAGGCTGGTGGCGGGGTGGGGGCTGGTGATCGCGGGACTGTTCGGCCTGGGCATGGCCTGGGTCATGGCGACCTTCCCGTACGCGCCCGGACAGGTCGTCGAGGGCACCGTGCTCTTCGTGGTCCTGACGCTGTGGGTGCCCATCGCCGTCCGTACCTGGCCCCGTTACCTCGTCGCACGGGCATGGCTGTGGCTGCGCGGCGACCTGCCCCGCGATCTCATGGGGTTCCTGGAACACGCCCACCGGGTGTCGGCGCTGCGGCAGGTGGGCGGTGTCTACCAGTTCCGGCACAAGGACGTGCAGGAACACCTCAGCCGGGTCTACGCCGACGCGAGGGCCCGGCCGTAGCCGACGGGGCGTCAGACGGTGTCGAGGAAGACCACCAGGGCCTTCGCCGCCGTCGCCAGGGCGAGATCCAGGATCTCGACGGCGTCCCGTGGGCCGTCCCCGTCCGGGCCCTCCCCATCGGGGCCGTCCCCGTCGGGGCCGTCCCCGTGCGGACGGACTCCGTCGAGGTCGTCCCCGTACGGACGGTCTCCGTCGAGGTCGGCGAACGGCCGCTCGCGGGCGAGTCGACCGGGATCGGGCTCGGCGCACAGCCGTTCGATCTCAACCGGGTCGATCCCGGCTCGTGACGCCAGCAGCCGGAACGGAGCGGCGAGCGCGGCCCGTACGACGTCCGTGCCGACCGACCCGGAATCGGACGGGAGCGCGGCGCGGACACAGAGCAGCGCGTGTCCGCCGCCGGGCACGGTGCCCGAGCGCAGCGCGGCCTGGGCCGCCCGGGCGGCCCGCTGCGCGGCGGCCGCACGCGGAGCCAGTTCCTCCGCCGTCTCCGCGCCGACGGCCAGGGTCACGGCGCGCGAGGTCAGCCAGGCGAGCTGTTCGTCCAGCGCCTCCCGTTCGTCGTCGGAGTCGGCCAGGGCGCGCCGCGCGGGAGCAGCGGCGATCCATCGGTCCAGGACCGCCGGGTCCCGGTGGCCGCCCACGAGTACCGTCTCCCGCGCGGAGACCAGCGCCAGGTCGATGCGGCCAAGGACGTCGAACCAGGCGGTTCCCGGGAGCACTTGGGAGTCCTCGGTGAGGGCGGTGGCTCCGGTCAGCAGAGCCAGCGCGCGCAGCCGGTGGTGGCGGTTCGCGACGGAGGCGACGCGGACGACCGTCGGCACGGGACCGTCCGCCGCATCGCCCAGCGCACGCAGCAGACCGGCTCGGGGATCAGAGGCGTCGGCGGTGGTCAGGATCAGCAGCGGACTGCCTTCGGCGGCGATCCGGCCGCGCAGCCTGGCGAACGCCTCCCCGTCGCCCGTCACACAGTCGAGCAGCAGGACGTACGGCCGTACGAGCTGGATCCGGCGTGTCCAGGGATCGGCTCCCGCGACGGTGGTGTACGGGAACGCGGGTCCGGCCGGCAACCGCAGGCCCTGGCGGACGACGGGCGTCTCGACCGTGCGGGTCACACCGGGCTCACAGACGAGGATGCCGTGCGGACCCGCCAGCGAAGCGGCGGCCGAGACGGCGTCGGCCAGGTGCCGGTCCGCGGTCGCCGCGCGGGTGACGGCGCCTGGCCGGGTGCAGGGTTCGACGAGGCCGGACAACGCGTCACGGGCCCGTGCCAGCGCCTCGACGGCACCGCGCGCGACCTCTCGTGGGTCGGCGCCCGCCGTACAGCGGTCGGCGGCCTCCCGGATCAGGGCCGCGGCCAGCACGGCCGCGGTGGCCGCCCCGTCCCCGGCCGTCGTGTCCATCGCCCGGGCGGCCTCGACGACCGGGTCGACGCCGAGGGCGCGTCGCGGGTCGGCCGTCCGGAAGTGCGCGGCCGTCTCCCGGGCGTCGGCCGCGCGCACGGGCTCTCCGTCGAGGCCGACCGCTGCCGAGCGCGCGGGCCAGGGGCCGAGCAGGGCACCCATGGCCCCGCCGACAGCCGTGGCACCGGCCGCGGCCGGGTACTGCGGCCGTGCGTGGTGCCGCAGCGCGTCGAGGGCGCGGCGCAGCAGCGCGGCATGCGGTCCGGCCAGGACGCGCTCGGCGATGAGACGGGTCGGGACGGCCTCGTTCTCGTTGCCCCGGTAGCCGTGGTGCAGGGCCACGAGGCGGCCGTCACCGGTGACTACGGGGCTGCCCGAGGAGCCTTCGAGCGTGTTGGCGCCCTGGTACCGGAGGCGTCGGCCGTCCGGGCTGAGACGTTCCCGCCTGCTGCGCCCGTGATCGGGGTCCGACCGCAGGGAGTGGTGGAACACGTTCAGGGTGCCGCTGCCGAAGGTGTACTCGTCCGGGGACAGCCCGTAGTAGCCCCTCGGCCGCCGGACACCGACCGGGTCCAGCACGTCGGGCGGGTGCCGCTCCAGCCGGACGAGGGCGAAGTCGAGGCCGTCCTCCTCGGTGGGCACGCCGTCCGGCACCGGGTCGTCCGTGGCGGGTGGGCTGGAGTCGAGCAGCGCGGCCAGCGGGATCCGCACACCGTGCCGCGCGAGGGGGTGCCCCGTGTCGGCGCCGTGGTCGAAGACGGCCACCATTCCGCTCACCGGTTCGGCGCCGCACGCCCCGAGGCCGAGCCGTACGGCGTGCCCCGCGGTGAGCAGCAGGCCGGGCCCGACCAGGAATCCGGTGGCCACCGGGACCCCGCGGTGCTCCAGCCGGGCGACCTGCTGCTCGGCCTCGGTGAGCATCGCCTTGGACTGCTGGACCGACTGCATTCCGGCGGTGGGCTCGGTGATGGCCTGGAGCCCGGCGTCCGGAGCGGGCCGCGCCCCGTTCACGAAGCGCGCTCGCGCACGAGCCGGGCCACGTCCCGGGCGCGCACCGCGTAGTTGCGCTTCTTCGGCAGACCCGCGAAGTGCAGGCCGAGGGCCCGGCCCGTGTCCAGGTCGACGACGACGGATCCGGAGTTGCCGCCGAGTGTCGTCGCGTCGTGGTGGATCCACCGCTCGCCCTGGAACGAGATGAGCTGCCCGGGTGCCATCCGCTTGCACTCGAAGATGCCGTCGAAGATGCGCAGCCGGTCCTCGGGGTCGTCGTGCCGGCCGGTGTCGGGGTAGCCGACGACTCCCACCCAACGCCCCAGGGTCAGGCCGTCGTCACCGCTCGTCAGGGGGATCGGTGCGGGCAGGGACTCGCCCTCCTCGCCCGTGGGGGCGACGCGCAGCAGGGCGGCGTCGCACGGCGACGAGTCCGGTTCGATCCAGACCACTTCGGTCACCTTGAACCGGGACTCCTGCTGCCGGCCGTGCTCGTGGTACCAGTCGACATAGGCGTGCACCCGCGCCATGGGGCTTGCCCGGAACGCGAAGCCGCCCCGGCTCGGCTCCGCGAACTCCCGCGCCACGTGGCGATTGGTGACGAGGAGCCCTTCCGCCACCATCCACGCGGTTCCCACCCAGTCCAGGCGGTGATTGCGCAGATCGACCCTCCCGACGCTGGGCAGGACGCCGTCCAGCCGGTCCCGGGCGGCGTTCACCCGGGCGGCGACCACCTGGCTCTCCGCACGGCCGTCGGGTGCGTCCGCGGTCGCCGCCACGGTGTCGCGCCGGACCAGATAGACGGGACGGCCGAACCGTCTGACGATCGCCTCCAAGCCGCTGTCGTCACGCTGCCACGTGCCCTCGATCATCCGCTGGACGCCGACGGCGGCCCGGTCCACGCTCAGGAGGCCCTCCAGCCCTCCCACGCTCTCCAGGCCCCCCGAGGCCGCGTACGCGTCCCTGACCTCCTCGAAGCGGTCGAGGAATTCGTCTCTCACCTCGGTGTCGGCGAAGATCTGCGTGTACAGCATGTGGGACTCCCCCTGGTGCCGGACCGGTCGGACAGACACGCTACTGGCCGACGGAGCGCGCTATGTCCCGTTCGCTCCCGACGGTCAGCGTGCGGCATGAACGCCCCGACGGGCCCCGGCTTGTTCGAGGTTTCGAAAGTTTTGGCTGAAGTGATCCTCTGAATTCCTGCTTCTTCCCGCCGTGTTGAGTTGGGCTTAACGTAGGAAGCGCTTGCTACGCGGCTCGGGATCCGGTCGCGTGCGGAGCGCTGTTCGAAAATTTCACCGGCCCTCGGGACGGGCCCTGAGAGGTGGAGTCGCGATGGTGCGTGGCGGGAGCGCGACGGCCGGGCCGACGCTGGCGGTGGTGGCACGCGAGGCCGGGGTGTCCGTGCCCACGGCCTCGAAGGTCGTCAACGGCCGGGAGGACGTGGCCCCCGAGACCAGGCGCCGGGTCACCGAGGCGTTGGACCGGCTCGGCTATGTCCGCAGACCCCGGTTCGAGGCGTCGAAGCCGCCGCGCATGGTCGACCTGGTGGTGCACTCCCTGGAGAGCTCCTGGTCGGGCGCCGTCCTGCACGGTGTCGAACAGGCCGCCCACGACGCCGGCCTGGAGGTCGTCGTCTCGGCCGGCCTCACCCGTACCCGGGGCGCCCGCCCCGAACGCGGCTGGTTCGACAAGCTGACCGCCCGCGGCTCGGCCGGCGTCCTGTTCAACCTGGCCGAACTCTCCCCCGCCCAGTACTCCTGGCTCACCCAGCACCGCATCCCGTTCGTGCTGATCGACCCGGTGCTGGAGCCCCCGCCCGGCGTGGTGTCCGTCGGCGCGGCCAACTGGCAGGGCGGGACGACCGCCACCGACCACCTGCTGTCCCTGGGGCACGAACGGATCGCCGTGATCGCCGGGTACCGGCGCAAGATGTGCAGCAGCGCCCGGGTCGCGGGCTACCGCTCGGCGCTGACGGCCGCGGGCATCCCGTACCGGCCGGAGTACGTCCGCTACGGCAACTTCATGGAGGCCGCCGCCCGGCACCGCATGCTCCAGCTGCTCGACCTCCCCGAACCGCCGACCGCCGTGTTCGTCTGCTCGGACAAGATGGCCCTCGGGGTCTACGAGGCGCTGGCCGAGCGGGGGCTGCGGGTGCCGGACGACATCAGCGTGGTCGGTTTCGACGACCTTCCCGAGGCCCGCTGGGCGACGCCCGGCCTGACCACGGTCCGCCAGCCGCTCTCGGAGATGGCCCAGACCGCGCTACGGCTGCTGGTGCGGATGATGGAGGGCGACCGGCCGGAGGGCACACGCACCGAGTTGTCGACGCGGCTGGTGGAGCGGGCCAGCACGGGGGCGCTGCGCTCGGCGTGAGCCGGTGGGGCCGGGTGCGCCGGGGTTCGGTGAAGTGGTTGCGGAGGACCTGAGTTCGGGTGAACGGTCGGCGGCGTGGGACCGTACGCATAGGGATGTCCCTTCGGGTGTCCCGGCGGTCCCGCGGCCCCCGGCCCACTCCGCACCACCAGCACTGAGCCCCACATGCTCCACAGGGAAGGACCTTCGGGTTGTCGCACATACGCTCTCCACAGCTTCCCGGACCGACTCCGACACCGGACGACGACAAGGCCCCGAAGGACGCCGCCCCTCCGAAACGGGACGCGGTCGTGGAGACCGAGCAGGAGGAACCGGGCGCGGCAACGCCCGAGGCCGCGACGAAGAGACCCGAACAGCGCAGGTCCGACGCCGGAGCCGAGGCCGAGGTGACGAAGCCGGAGGCGGAAACGGCGGAGACCGAGCCGGAGCCGGAGTCGAAGCCGGAGTCGAAGCCGAAGCCGGAGTCGGAGCCGGGAAAGTCCGACGGGTCCACCCCGGATCCCGAAGTGGCCGCTCCCGAACCCTCGTCGGGCCCGGAGCCCGATGCCGAGCCCGGTCCCGAGGCCAAGTCGGAGCCCGAGCCGCACTCCGAAACCGACGCCGAGCCCGAGCCGCATTCCGAAGCCGAGGCCGAGCCCGAGCCACGTGCTGAGGCCAAGGACGAGCCCGATGCCGAAGCGGAGCCCGAGCCGCGTCCTGAGCCCGAGCGCGACCCCGACCCCCAGCTCACCGCATCCGCCTCCTCCCCCTCCCCCGGCTGGCGTTCGCGGCACCCGCGGGCCGCTCGTGGTGTCGCCTGGGCCGGGACCGGGCTGGCTCTCCTGCTCGTGCTGTTGGCGCTCGTCGTGCCGAACGACATCACGGAGCTGGACCCCGGCCGGTTCCTGCGGATCCCGGCGGAGGGCATCCTCGTGGCGGGACTGCTGCTCGTGCTGCCCGCGAAGGCGCGGCGGATCGCGGTCGTGGTGGTCGGCGTGGTGCTCGGTCTGCTGACGATCGTCAAGGTGCTGGACATGGGGTCGTACTGGACCCTGGACCGCCCGTTCGACCTGGTGCTGGACTGGATCCTGCTGGACGACGCGCAGTCGTTCATGAAGGACTCGCTCGGTGGGGCGGTCGCCCAGGCCGCCACCGTCGGGGTGATCGTGCTCGCGCTGGCGCTGCCCGTGCTGATGACGCTCGCGGTCGTACGGCTGAGCCGGCTGATGGTGCGCAACCGGCACACGACGAGCCGTACGCTCCTCGTCCTCGGCACCGCGTGGATCACCTGCTCGACGCTGACGCTGGAGATATCCGACGTCCCCGTCGCCTCGCACAGCGCGGCCACCCTCGTGGAGAACCGGATCGAGGCGGTCAGCGAAGGCCTGAAGGACGGCGAGGCGTTCCGCAAGCAGGCCGCGGTGGACGCCTTCGCCGACGTGCCGCCGGACCAGCTGCTGACGGGCCTGCGCGGCAAGGACGTACTGATCACGTTCATCGAGAGCTACGGCCGTTCCGCGATCGACGACCCGCGGATGGGCGAACCGCTCGGTGACACCCTCGCGCAGAAGACGCAGGAACTGAAGGACGCCGGCTTCGCCTCGCGGAGCGGCTGGCTGCGCTCCCCCATCACGGGCGCCGGCAGCTGGCTGGGGCACTCCACGTTCCTGTCCGGTCTGTGGATCAAGAACCAGTCGCGGTACAACAACCTCGTCGCGAGCGACCGGCTCACCCTCACCGAGGCGTTCCGTCGCACGGGCGCCTGGCGCACCGTCGGTATCGTGCCCGGCACCCAGATGGCCTGGCCCGAGGGCAAGTACTTCGGCCTGGACCACATCTACGACTCCGACCAACTGGGCTATCAGGGGCCGAAGTTCAGCTGGTCCACCATGCCCGACCAGTACACGCTGAAGGCCTTCCGGGAGCTGGAGCACGGCCGGGAGGGCCGGGAGCCGATGATGGCGGAGATCATCCTGACCTCCAGCCACAACCCGTGGGCGCCGATCCCGAGCACGATCCCCGAGGAGGAGATCGGCGACGGCTCGGTCTACCACTCCCTCCAGAAGGCCGAGGGCAAGAACCCGACGGAGGTCTGGAAGGATCCGCTGGCCGTCCGGGACGAGTACCTCAAGTCCATCCAGTACTCGGTGACCAGCATCGTCGACTTCGTCGCGAAGTACGGCTCCGAGGACACCGTGCTGGTCTTCCTCGGCGACCACCAGCCCAACAAGACGGTCACCGGCGACAACCCGAGCCACGACGTGCCGGTGTCGATCGTCGCGAAGGACCCCGATGTGCTGGAGAAGATCGCCGACTGGGGCTGGACGGACGGGCTCAAGCCCGCCGACTCCACGCCGACATGGCGGATGGACAAGTTCCGCGACCGCTTCATGACGGCCTTCGGACCGCAGCAGCCGGGCGGCGCCACGCCCTGAGGACCGACCCGCCACGCCGACGGAGCCTCACGCCCCACGCCGGCGGAGCCTCACGCGCCGCGAGCGTCCCGGCGTGGGGCTCAGCCCGAGGCACCCACCTCGCCGCGCGGGGCCCCGTCGCCCTGCGGGGGCAGGTCGCCGCGTTCGACCGGCGTGCCGTGGGGCGGGGGCTTGTCGCGGTGGCGGTGCGGGAGGAGGAAGGCGAGTTCGGTGTCGGTGGGGCGGTGGGCGGCGAGGGCCGCGGCCCGCAGCGTGTCGCGGTCGACGGCGGTCTCGGCGGCGCTGACCCGGACGAGGTGGCCGTCCTCCGGTACGGCGTACTCGTGCTGTCCCGCCGCGGTGCGGTACCAGAGGTCCCCGTCGCGCGCGCAGCCGACCGCCCCGCCCGTGCCCTGGCCGACCGGCTGCTCGGGGCAGTTGTCGGCGGTGATGGTGCCGCGGTCGACGAGGAGCAGGAGCTGCGCGCTGTTCCGGCGGGACCAGTAGGCGGCGGAGAAGCCGTCGGCGCCGTACACGCCGACGGACTGCCGGGCCAGCGTGAAACCCGGGGACTCGGTGACGTACACGAGCGCCGGGGCGAGGCCCAGCGCCTCGGCGCGGGCGTCCAGCTCGGCCCGGTCGGGGGGCGGCCCCAGAGGCTCCCGGTCCGCGACCACGACCTTCTCGGCGCCGCAGGCGGTGAGCAGCGACGGCAGCAGCGCCAGGGGCAGCAGAACACGCGCGGCACGGAGCATGGACATGCCCACCATCCTGCCGCACAGATGTTCCACAGGTGAGCCAAAGAGTCCGTTCCGTGAGAGCGCTTTCTCCGCTGCCCGTGCCCATGCCCGCTGTCCGCTGTCCGTTGTCCGATTCCTTCAAGACCGGCCGCCGTCCGCCGCCCTACGGTGGCCGCATGACTCCACGACTCGACGCGATCGGGATGGTGGCCTCGGACATGGCCGCCTCCGTCACCTTCTACCGCCGGCTCGGCTTCGCATTCCCCGAGGGCTCCGAGAACCTGCCGCACGCCGAGGCCCGACTGCCGGGCGGGCTGCGGCTGTTGCTCGACACCGAGGAGACCGTCCGGTCCTTCCACCCGGAGTACCGCCGAGGGACGGGCGGCGGCGCCGGGCTGGCCCTGCTGTGCGACAGTCCGGCCGAAGTCGACGCGGTGTACGAGGAGTTGACCGCCGCCGGGTACCGCGGTGAACTCAAGCCGTGGGACGCGGCGTGGGGCCAGCGCTACGCCGTGATCCTCGACCCCGACGGCAACGGCGTCGACCTCTTCGCACCCCTGCCGACGCCCGCCGAGGGCTGACCACTACCGCCCACCGAGCAGTTCACCGAGCGGCAGTCCCGCCAACTCCCGTACCTCACGGGCGAGATGAGCCTGGTCGGCGTAACCGGTCCGGGCCGCCGTCTCGGCGAAGGGCACGCCGTCGCGGGCCAGGGCGAGCGCCCGTCGCAGTCGCAGCACCCGGGCCAGGGTCTTCGGACCGTACCCGAACGCGGCGAGTGAACGTCGGTGCAACTGCCGTGCGCCGAGCCCGAGTTCGTCGGCGGTCGCCGCGACGGGGCGGCCCGCGCCGAGGGCGTCGACGACCTGCCGCAGCACGGGGTCGGGCCGCCCCACCTCGGCCGCCCGCTCCAGGACCACCTCTTCGAGTCCGTTCGCCGGGTCGTCCGCCGCGTTCACCCGGGCGGTGAGCCGCCGCACGACCGCCGGCGACCACAACTCCGCCAGCTCCACCCGCCGGTCCCGCAACTCGTGCGCGGGCACCCCCAGGAAGTCGGGCGCCTGGCCGGGGAAGAACCGGAGCCCCGCCCAGGCGCCGGATGCCCCTTCGGTGACGTACGCGCGGGTGTCGGGTCCGGCGACCATCAGCCGCCCGTCGTTCCACAGCAGGTCCATGCACCCGTCGGGCAGCACCCGCCCCGCACCCGCCCGACTCGGGCCGTGGGTCCACACCACGGCCCCACCCAGCCGGGAGGCCCTTTCGACATACACACCAGGAAGGCTACGCCGATGGCCGCCGCGCCCTTGAGGGCCGCGGGGAACTGCGCGCCCCACCACGCCCCACCCGCGGACCGGGGACGACCCCGCCCCCGCCCCCGTCCCCGATGTCAGCCGCGCTCGTACGTGGTGCCGGAGTCGTTCCTGCGCAGCAGACCCTCGTCCACGAGGGCACGGCGCAGGGTCACCCAGTCGTCGAACCACTCGCCGCAGATCGCGTTGACCTTGGCCTCCGAGTAGGCCGTACCGGGCTCGAACGAGTCGCCCACGACGGCCAGGACACGGCTTCGTACCTCTGCCCTGCCCGGGATGGAGGTGAGCCGACCACGGCGGAAGTAGGAGCCCGCGCCGTCTCCGCCGCCCCGGCCGAAGACGCTGACCTCGGCCTGGACCGCGAGCCGGAACGTGTCGTCGAGCAGTGTGTACGTGCGTTTCTCGCGGTCGAAGGCGGCGATCCGGCCGTCCGTCAGCTTCCGCAGCGCCGAGGCGGCGGCCGGCGGGCGGAGCCCGGTCGCCTCGGCGACCTCGGCCACGGAGGTCGCGCCGAGGGCGAGAGCCGCGTACGCGGCCCGCCGGTCGGTCTGCGCGAGGATGCCGACCAGGTCGCGGCAGGAGGGTGCATAGGCCTCGGTGGGTGCCGTGTTCATGTGTCCGTTCCGGTCGTCGTTCCGGTCACCGATCGTCGTCGGCGCCTCGGGGCGCCTCCACAAGTACCGCGATCCCGGCCGGTTCTCGACAGGGTTTCGTGGCCGACGACTACGTTTCGGCCAGGGCAGAGGCACCGAGGAAGAAGGCCTCGACGGCGCGGGCCTCAGCCCGACCCCGTCTCCCCGGGCTGGCCGACCGGTGTGAGATCCCGAGCCGGTCCTCGACCGCCCGGGCCGCGCCCAGACACAGGCCCTCCCGGGGCGCGCGCCCGACGACCTGCACTCCGCAGGGGAGCCCGTCGACCGGCCGGCCGGTGCGGCCACACCGGGTACGCCCACGAAGCTGGTCACGGCGCACAGCCGCATTCCCGACGCGACCCGCTCCCGGCCCGGTCCGCCGGGAGCGCCCTGGGACACGCGGCCACCGAGATCTCGCTACTGCGGGAGGAGCACCGCGCCGAGGCCCGGGTCCGGCTCGTCTGCGGGGCGCCGGCGGCCGTCAGCGAGGCGCTCGCGACGACGCTGCGGGCGAACCACGCGGCCCTGGAGGAGGTCCCCCCGCCCTCGCGGACGGCCTCACCACACACACGTCCTCGTCGGCCACCTCACCCCGCAGCAGGCGCACGGCGTCCCCCACCCGCACCTGGCCGGTCTCCAGGAGTAGCCAACCGGCCCGTCTCGCTCCAATGAGAACCGGAGCACGTGAGGCGAGGAAAGCCGGCCTTCCTACTCCTCGCCCTTCTTCGCCGGAGACCGCAGCCGCGAGGTCACGTCCTCCGGGGGGAGGAAGCGGGACCAGCGTTCCGGGAACTCGGAGGGCATGTCGGGGTCCTCCGGGTCGTGGGAGCGGGCGGCGGCGGCGCGGGCGACGTACTCGGCGGCCTGCTCCTCGCGGAGGCGCTCGTTCGCGGCGCGGGCCGCGGCCGTGGCGGCGGCGGGCCAGACGCGGTCGATCGCGGCGTTGACCGCGGCGCCGACGAGGACCGCGAAGGCGCCCACACCGATCCACAGGAGGACGGCGACGGCTGCCGCCAGGGAGCCGTAGATCGTCGCGCCCTCGACCGTGTTCGTCAGGTAGATGCGGAGCAGGAAGCTGCCGAGCACCCACATACCGAGCGCGACCAGCGCGCCGGGCACGTCCTCGACCCAGGGGGAACGGACCGGCACCGACACGTGGTAGAGCGTCGTGAGGAAGACGATGGACAGGACGATGACCACGGGCCAGTAGAGGACCTGGACGACGGTCGCGGACCAGGGGACGATCCGGACGACGGCGTCGGGGCCGGCCACCATCAGCGGCAGGGCGATCGAGCCGATCAGCAGGGCCACGATGAAGAGCAGGAACGCCATGAGGCGGGTCTTGACGATGCCGCGCACGCCGTCGAGGCCGTACATGACGGTGATGGTGTCGATGAAGACGTTCACCGCACGGGAGCCGGACCACAGGGCGAACAGGAAGCCTATGGAGATGACGTCGGGGCGACCGCCCTTCATCACGTCGTCCAGGATGGGCTGCGCGATCTGCGCGACGCCCTTCTCGGACAGCACGGTGCGCGACGCCTCCAGGAGGTTGAGCTCCAGGCTGGCGATGGTGTCGGCGCCGGTCCAGTCGTCGACGTAGCCGAGCAGGCCGATCATGCTGAGCAGCAGCGGCGGCACGGAGAGCAGCGTGAAGAACGCCGCCTCGGCCGCGAGGCCCAGGATGCGGTACTCGATGCAGGAGTTGACGGTGTCCTTCAGGAGCAGCCAGGCGGTCCTGCGCTTGGAGACGTCCCGGTAGAGGGCGCGGGCGCGGTGGAGACGCCCATGGGGGCTCTCCGACGGTGGGAGTGACTGACTTGCTGGCTGCACGCCCTAACGGTATCCGCCTGCGCGTGCCGCCCTCACCTCCCGGTGCCGCCTGCCGCGCCACGCTCCGCGCGCGGCGCACGGCCCCCTCCGGTCGCGTCACGAGGCAGCAAACAAAGGGAAACCCAGGAGAAATCAAAGGTGATTCCGAATCGCCTTTTCTGTCATGAACGTGCTGGCTGAATCCTTGGGGGGCCTGAAGCGGAACGTGCGGGCGCGTTTGCACCGTCTTTGCGGGAAGTTCCCCGCTGGAGCGGTGCACGGGTGCATGTCCGACAGATCCGACGGGATCGGGAAAAGGGCGGGAAAGCGTCAATCACCCGGCCTCCCTTGACCTGTTCCCGAATGTACCGAAAGAATCCGGATTGCATTCCGCTGCGCCTCTCCGGACCGGATGCCGGCCCAGCGCACACCAGGGCATCAGCCCAGGCCTCGACCAGGCCCGATCGATTCCGTCACATACGTCACCGCTTTCCGCTCCCGTAACCCTCCCCCCTCCTTCTGTCATTCCGCGCGCCGTCCCGTTCACCCCCGGGCGCCTTCCATCGCAATACCTGTCGCGGAGAAATTCAATGACATTGCCAGCGCCACGACCCGTGGTGGAAAAACCGGGCGAGGTCCAGGGGGCCGAGCCGGACGCGGCGGAATCGTACACCGCCGTCGAGCGACTCCTCGCCGAAGTCCTGGCGGGCGTCACACACGTCGAACACGTGCCCGCAGAAAGCCATTTCTTCGACGACCTCGGTGCCAACTCGCTGACGATGGCGCATTTCTGTGCCCGCGTCAGGAAGCACCCCGAACTGCCGTCCGTATCCATCCGGGACGTCTACGCCCACCCGACGATCCGCGGCCTCGCCGCCGCACTGACCGAGGCACCCCGCCCCCCGGCCGCCCCGCCGGATCCCGCCGAGAGCGTCCGGCCGGTCAGCACGTTCCGCTATGTCCTGTGCGGGGTGCTGCAATTGCTCCTCTTCGCCGGGTACTGCCTGCTCGCCACCTCCGGATACGTACAGGGGTACGAGTGGGTGGCGGACGCCTCCGGCATGGCCGAGGTCTATCTGCGCTCGGCCGTCTTCGGCTCGCTCGCCTTCCTGGCCCTGTGCGCCCTCCCGGTCGCCGCCAAGTGGCTGCTGGTCGGGCGGTGGAAGCCGGTGGAGTTCCCCGTGTGGGGCCTCGCGTATCTGCGGTTCTGGCTCGTCAAGGCACTGCTGCGCACCAGCCCGATGGTCCTGTTCGTCGGCAACCCGCTGTACGTGCTGTACCTGCGGGCCCTCGGCGCCCGCATCGGACCGGGCGTCACGATCCTCAGCCGCACCGTCCCGGTCTGCACCGACCTGCTGACCATCGGCGCGGGCACGATCGTCCGCAGGGACTCCTACTTCCTCTGCTACCGGGCGCGCGCCGGGCGCATCCGCACCGGACCCGTCACCCTCGGCCGGGACGCCTTCGTCGGCGAGCACACCGTCCTCGACATCGGCACCGCCCTGGGCGACGGCTCCCAGCTAGGCCACTCCTCCGCGCTGCGCGACGGCGAGTCCGTCCCGGCGGGCGAGAGCTGGCACGGCTCACCCGCCCGCCCCACCGACGTGGACCACGTCCGGGTCCCCCCGCTCCCCGGCGGCACCCTGCGCCGGGCCGGATACGGCCTCGCGGCCCTGCTCCAGACCCTGCTGCTGTACGTGCCGCTGACCGTCGGCGGCGCCTATCTGCTGCTCACCGTCGCGCCCGAGCTGGACACCCTGCTCGACCCGACGTCGCGGCACACCACCTCCGCGCGCTTCTACGTCGAGGCGATGGCCCTGTCGCTCGCGCTGTTCGTGGGCTCGATCCTCGTCACGGCGGTCATGGTGTTCGTCGTACCGCGGCTGCTGCGCCCGCTGGTGAAACCCGACCGCGTCTATCCGCTGTACGGCTTCCACTACTCGGTGCACCGCACGATCAGCCGTCTGACCAACCTCAAGCTCTTCACCTGGCTGTGCGGCGACAGCTCGTACATCGTCCCCTGCCTCACGGCCCTCGGATACGACCTCTCGCGCGTCGAGCAGACCGGCTCCAACTTCGGCACCGAGGTGCGGCACGAGACGCCGTACCTGGTGACGGTCGGCAGCGGCACGATGGTCGCCGACGGCCTCTCGGTCATGAACGCGGACTACTCCGGCACGTCCTTCCGGGTCTCCCGGACCGCGATCGGCGGCCACAACTTCCTGGGCAACGCCATCGCCTACCCGGTCGGCGGCCGGACCGGCGAGAACTGTCTGCTGGCCACCAAGGTGCTGGTGCCCCTCGACGGCGAGATCCGCGAAGGCGTCGGGCTGCTCGGCTCACCGCCCTTCGAGATCCCCCGCTCCGTCGAGCGCGACAGCCGCTTCGACCATCTGCGCGAGGGCGCGGAGCTGCGCCGCAGGCTCGCCGCGAAGAACCGCTTCAACCTGCGCTCTATGGCCCTGTTCCTGTTCCTGCGCTGGCTGCACGCCTTCGCCCTCACCGTCCTCGGCTTCGCGGCCTACGACCTGTACGGCCACGGGGACGGCCCGGCCGCACCGCTCGCGCTCGCCGCGCTGCCCCTGGCGGCCCTGGTCCTCACCGTCCTCTACTACGCGCTGGTGGAGCGGTCCCTGACCGGCTTCCGTCCGCTGCGACCCCGGCTGTGCTCCATCTACGACCCCGTCTTCTGGCGGCAGGAGCGGCTGTGGAAGCTGCCGGACCAGCACTTGGAGGTGCTCAACGGCACCCCGTACAAGAACCTCGTCTGGCGGCTGCTGGGGGTCCGGATCGGGCGCCGGGTCTTCGACGACGGGGTCTACATCACCGAGCGGACGCTGACGGCGGTCGGGGACGACTGCACGCTCGCCGCCGGCAGCAAGATCCAGGCGCACTCGCAGGAGGACGGCACCTTCAAGTCCGACCACGTCACGATCGGCGCCGGCAGCACGCTGGAGGTCCAGGCGTTCGTCCACTACGGCGTGACGCTGGGCGAGGGGGCCGTGCTGGCGCCCGACTCCTTCCTGATGAAGGGCGAGCAGGTGCCGCCGCACGCGCGCTGGGGCGGGAACCCGGCGACGGAGACCACCGGAACACGGTGAATCGGGGGAAGAACATGGAACGGTCGAAGCCGGGCGACGCTGCCCGGACGTACTGGCACGAGGTGCTCACCGCCGGGGGGCGGACCGCGATACCGCGGTGGAGCGCCGCCCCGGCGAAAGGGGTCGCCACCCACGAAATACCGCTGCCGAAAGGCCTGTTGACGACAGCGGGCGGCACGGCTGAGCACAGCACGGCGGCGGACGGCACTGCGGCGGGCAGCGCGGCGGCGGACGGCGCGATCGCGTTGCTCGCCGCGCACGCCAGGGTGCTCGCCGCCCTGTCGGGCGAGTCCGAGGTCACCACCGGCCTGCCGGCGGACGGCCGGCTGTTGCCCTGCCGGCTCACCGCCGCGCCCCAGGACACCTGGCGCGCCCTGCGGGAGCACACCCGCCGGGCCACCGCCGGGCTGCTGACGCACGCCGGGTTCCCGGTGGCCGCGCTGCGGCACGAACTGGGCCTGGAGGAACCGCCGTTCGAGACCGTGCTCGACATGGACGGGGGCGAAGGCGACCTCGACGAGGGCGTGGTCCTGCGGGTCGGACCGGTGCACCGGGACGACGGTCCGGCGCTGCGGCTGCGGTACCGCACGGACGTGCTCGACGAGGACGCCGCCGCCCGGATCGCCGGGTACCACATCGCCGCGCTCACCCGGCTCGCCACCGAACCGGACGCCGAGCAGGGCCGGCGGAGCCTGGTGTCGGACAGCGAACTCCGCCTCCAGCTCGACGGGTTGGCCGGACCATGCCGCGAACTGCCCGACCGCCGGGTGCACGAGCTGTTCGAGCAGCGGGTGGTGGCGCACCCGGACGCGGTCGCCGCCGTCCACGGCGACCGGCACTGGACGTACCGCGAGCTCAACTCCCGCGCCAATCAGCTCGGTCGGGCCCTGCTGGTCCGGGGCCTCGGCCACGAGGGCGTCGTCGCCGTGGTGACCGAGCGCACCCTGGACTGGATGGCGGCCGTCCTCGCGGTGTTCAAGGCCGGCGGCGTCTATCTGCCCGTCGAGCCGCACTTCCCCGCCGAGCGGGTCGCCACCACCCTCGCCCGCGCCGGCTGCGAGCTGGTGCTCACCGAGCAGGGCAGCACCGCCACGCTGGACCGGGCCCTGGCCGGCCTGCCCGGGGTGCGGCGGCTGCTGGTCGAGGACGCGTACGACGAGGCCCACCCGGACGCCGACCTCGGCCTGGAGATCGGCCCGGACCGGCTGGCGTACATCTACTTCACGTCCGGTTCCACGGGCGAGCCCAAGGGCGCGATGTGCGAGCACGCGGGGATGGTCAACCACCTGCACGCCAAGCTCGACGACCTCGGCATCGGCGAGGGGGACGTGGTCGCGCAGACCGCGCCCCAGTGCTTCGACATCTCCCTGTGGCAGCTGCTGGCCGGGCCCCTGGCCGGCGGGCGGACCCTGCTCGTGGAACAGGAGGTGATCCTGGACGTCGAGCGGTTCGTCGACCGGATCGCGGACGGCCGGGCGAACGTGGTCCAGGTGGTGCCGTCGTACCTCGAAGCGGTCCTCTCCCATCTGGAGGCCCACCCCCGCGAACTGCCCGACCTGCGCCGGGTGTCGGTCACCGGGGAGGCGCTGAAGAAGGAGCTGGCGGAGCGCTGGTTCGCCACCGAGCCGGGGGTTCCGCTGGTCAACGCCTACGGGCTGACGGAGACCTCGGACGACACCAACCACGAGGTGATGGACCGCGCGCCGGAGGGGGACCGGGTGCCGCTCGGCCGTCCCGTCCGGAACGTCCGGGTGTACGTCGTCGACGAGCACCTCTCGCTCGTGCCGCTGGGCGCGCCGGGGGAGATCGTCTTCTCCGGGGTGTGCGTGGGGCGCGGGTACGTCAACGATCCGGAGCGCACGGCGCGGGCGTTCACCACCGATCCGTACCGGCCCGGTGAGCGGCTCTACCGCAGCGGGGACCACGGGCGCTGGCGGCCGGACGGCAAGCTGGAATTCCTGGGCCGCCGGGACACCCAGGTCAAGGTGCGCGGGTTCCGCATCGAGATCGGCGAGGTGGAGAACGCCCTGCTCAAGGTCGCGGGCGTACGGGACGGCGCGGTGGTGGTCGCCCGGGACGCGCACCTGGTGGCCTTCCACTCGGGCCGGCCGCTCGCGGCGGAGGCGCTGCGGGACCGGCTGGCGGCGTCGCTGCCGGCGTACATGGTGCCGTCGGTGTTCCACTGGCGGGAGAGCCTGCCGCTGACCGCCAACGGCAAGGTCGACCGGCGGGCGCTGACCGCGCTGACCGAGGAACTCGACGCGGTGCGGGGCGGGTCGGGGCAGCGCGCGGCCACCCCGACGGAGGAACGGCTGGCCGCCGTGTGGGCCGAGGTGCTCGGGGTGCCGAGGGTCCGGATCGGGCGGCACGACCACTTCTTCGACCGGGGCGGCACCTCGCTGTCGGCGGTGAAACTGGCGATCGCCCTGGACCGGGTGGTGTCGCCCAAGGACGTGACCGCGCATCCGACCCTGGCCGGGCTGGCCGGGCTGATCGACACGAGGGCGGGGGCGGCGACCGGCGACGGGACGCCGCGCTCCGCCGCCGACACCGTGGGGAGGCAGTCGTGAGCTTTCTGAGCCGTCGACGCGGCGGAGCGCGCCGCGGCCGCGGGGACACGGAGACGACGCCGGCATCGGCCCCGGCCGCCCCCGCGCAGCCGGACCTCGGCCTGTTCACCGACCTCCCCATCGAACTCTCCACCGACAGGCCGCCGTTCCTCGCCGTGTCGCCCGCCGAGCCCGCCGCCCGGTGGGTGGCCGGTCACCGGGGCGCCCTGCGGGCCGCCGTCGCCGAGCACGGCTCGCTGCTCGTGCGCGGCCTCGGACTGCGCGACGCGGCCGAGGCGGGCACCGTCTTCCACCAGGTGGCCGACACACTGACCACCGAGAGGGAGGCCTTCGCGCCGCGCCGGACGTACGCGGACGGCGTGCACTCCTCGACGGCCTGGCCGCCGAACCAGCCGATGTGCATGCACCACGAGTCGAGCTACGCGCTGGACGTCCCCGGCCTGCTGCTCTTCGCCTGCCTGGAGGCCGCCGAGCGGGGCGGCGCGACCGGGGTCGCCGATGCCGAGGCCGTACTCGCCGCACTGCCGCCGGAGTTGACCGGGCGCTTCGAGCAAGAGGGCTGGCTGCTCACCCGCTCGTACAACGACGAGATCGGCGCGTCGGTCGCCGAGGCGTTCGGCACCGCCGACCGGACGGTCGTCGAGGCGTACTGCCGGGCGCACGCGATCGAGTTCGCCTGGCGGCCCGACGGCTCGCTGCACACCCGGCAGCGGCGCCCCGCCGTGCTCCGGCATCCGGTGACCGGCCGCCGCTGCTGGTTCAACCAGATCGCGTTCCTCAACGAATGGACCATGGACCCCGAGGTCCGCGAGTACCTGGTGGACATGTACGGGGCCGACGGCCTGCCCTTCAACACCCGTTACGGCGACGGCGATCCGATCGGCGCCGAGGTCGTGGCGACGCTCAACGAGGTCTACGAGACGCACACCGTGCGCACGCCGTGGCGGCCGGGCGACCTGCTGCTCGTGGACAACATCCGCTGCGCCCACAGCCGTGAGCCGTTCGAGGGCCCGCGCGAGGTGCTGGTGGGGCTGGCGGACCCGGTCCGGCCGGCCGGCCACTCCCTGCGGCACTCCGAAACGAAGGACGAGGTGAGCTTCCGATGACCGAGGTTCCGGGTTTCGCCGTGATCTCCGGCGCCCAGGTGCAGCAGGCCCTGCGGGGCCGCGAACGGGAGATCGTCGAACTGGTCGAGTCCGTCTATCTGCTGCACGGCGACGGGGAGTCGGGCGACACGGTCAACCCGCCGTCGTACTTCCTCCGCTTCCCCGACCGCCCCTCCTCGCGGATCATCGCGCTGCCCGCCTCGCTGGGCGGGAGGTTCCAGGTGGACGGCCTGAAGTGGATCTCCAGCTTCCCGGAGAACACGGCGTCCGGGCTGCCGCGCGCGTCCGCCGTGCTGATCCTCAACGACCACGCCACCGGCTATCCGTTCGCGTGTCTGGAGGCCTCGGTCATCAGCGCGACCCGGACGGCGGCGTCGGCGGCGCTGGCGGCCGACCGGCTGAGCGACGCGCGCCGGGGGGCGCCGCGCCCGGTCCGGGTCGGTTTCCTCGGCACGGGTCTGATCGCCCGGTACATCCACACGTTCCTCGCGGCGACCGGCTTCGCGTTCGAGGAGGTGGGGGTGCACGACCTGGCCGCGGAGAGCGCGACCGGCTTCCGGGGCTACCTGGAGCGGTCCGGGGCGGACGGGCGGGTGACCGTGTACGACGACGCCGAGGACGTGATCCGGGCGAGCGACCTGGTGGTCCTCGCGACGATCGCGGGCGAACCGCACCTCCACGAGCCGAAGTGGTTCGCCCACAACCCCCTGGTGCTGCATGTGTCGCTGCGCGATCTCGCGCCCGAGGTGCTGCTCGCGTCGGCGAACTTCGTCGACGACGTCGAGCACTGCCTCAAGGCGAACACGTCACCGCACCTGACCGAACAGCTCACCGGAGCACGGGACTTCCTCGACGGAACGCTCCATGACGTCCTCACCGGCCGGGCGACCGTGCCGGCGGACCGTCCGGTGGTCTTCTCGCCCTTCGGCCTCGGGGTCCTGGACCTCGCGGTCGGCGCCCATGTCCACGAGGAAGTGGCCCGCTCCGGCGGACTGCGGGTCGTGGACGACTTCTTCCACGAGCTGCGCCGCCACGGCTGACCGCCGGACGCAGCGCGTACGACATCGCACAACCAGGGGGGCAGCGGTGCCAGTCATATCCGTTCCCACGGACTTCAACGAGGAGGAGCTGTACGTCGATCTGCGCCAGGTCGTCGGACACGGGCTCTTCCTGAAGTGCGAGGGGTTCAACTTCGCCGGCTCGATCAAGCTCAAGGCCGCGTCCGAGATGGTGCGGGCCGCCGAACGGGAGGGACGGCTCGGGCCCGGCTCGACGCTCGTGGAGTCCTCGTCCGGCAATCTGGGCGTCGCGCTGAGCATGATCGCGGCGAGCCGGGGCTACCGGTTCCTGTGCGTGACCGACTCCCGGTGCAATCCGCAGACCCGGCGCGTGATCGAGGCGCTGGGCAGCCGGGTGCACGTCATCTCCGAGCCGGACCCGCACGGCGGTTTCCTGGGGGCGCGGATCTCGTACGTCCGCGCGCTGTGCGCCACCGACCCGCGGTACGTGTGGCTGGACCAGTACACCAACGAGGCGAACTGGCAGGCGCACTACCGCACCACCGCGCCCGCCGTCGCCCGGCAGTTCCCGCGGCTGGACGTGCTGTTCGTGGGGGTCGGCACCTCGGGGACGCTGATGGGCTGCGCCCAGTGGTTCTGGGAGCGGCGGCGCCGGGTGCGGATCGTGGCCGTGGACAGCGTCGGCTCGGTCGCGTTCGGCGGGGCGCCGGGCCGCCGGATGATCCCGGGGCTCGGCACCAGCGTGACGCCGCCGCTCCTCGACGCGTCCTACGTCGACGACGTCGTCCGCGTGGAGGAGATCGACACCGTGCGCGCCTGTCACCGCATGGCCCGCCGGGGTTTCCTCTTCGGGGGCTCCACGGGCACGGTGGTCAGCGGTGCCGCCGAGTGGCTGGCCCGCAACGGCTCGCCCGACACCACGGCGGTGGCGATCTCCCCCGACCTCGGCGAACGCTACCTCGACACGATCTACCGGCCGGGCTGGCCGCTGGAACAGTACGGGGAGGGCGTGCTCGACCCGGAACTCGCCCCGGAACTCGACCCGGAGGAGGAGTTCGGCACGGGCGACCTGGGGACGGGCGAGCTGGCGGCGCCCGTCTGAACCGCTCCGCCCGATCCGGCGCCGGACGCTCCGCTCCGGCGCCGGACACCCGCGAGCGTCATCGTGACGACGCGATATCGAGGGGTACGTTCCGGATATGGCATCCAGCACCCACGAAGTGACCAATCAGGCTCCGCCCCTGGTGGACTATGACGTCTTCACCGCCGACAAGGTGCTCGCGGAGGCGGTCGAGCGGCATCTGGCGCCGGAGGTCCTGGCGGAGGCACGGGACGAACTCACCGGGTTCGGCCGTACGGCGGGCTCCCGGCAGGTGCAGGAGTGGGGGCGGCTCGCCGACGAGAACCCGCCGAAACTGCGGGCGTACGACCGGTACGGAAACCGGGTGGACGAGGTGGAGTTCCATCCGTCCTGGCACCGGCTGCTCGGCAAGGGGGTGTCGGCGGGGCTGACGGCGGCCTGGAACCGGCCCGGCGGTCATGTGCGGCGGGCGGCGGCGTTCGTCGTCTGGACCCAGGTCGAGGCCGGCAACGGCTGCCCGCTGTCCATGACCCACGCGGCGGTGCCGGCCCTGCGCACCGACCCCGCGCTGGCCGCCGAGTGGGAGCCCCGGCTGACGTCGCGGCTCTACGACTGGGACATGCGGCCCGCCGGCCAGAAGGCCGGCGCCCTGTTCGGGATGGGCATGACCGAGAAGCAGGGCGGCAGCGACGTACGGGCCAACACCAGCGTGGCGCGGCCGCTGGCCGAGGACGGGACGTACGAGCTGACGGGCCACAAGTGGTTCTGCTCGGCGCCGATGTCGGACGGGTTCCTGGTGCTGGCGCAGGCCCCGGGCGGGCTGACGTGTTTCCTGGTGCCCCGGGTGCTTGCGGACGGCTCGCGGAACGTGTTCCGCATCCAGCGGCTGAAGGAGAAGCTGGGCAACCGGTCCAACGCCTCCGCCGAGGTGGAGTTCGACGGGACGTGGGCGCGCCGGGTCGGGGACGAGGGGAGCGGGGTGCGCACCATCATCGGGATGGTGGCGGCCACCCGGCTGGACTGCGCCCTGGGCGCGGCCTCGTTGATGCGGCAGGCGGTGGCGCAGGCGGTGCATCACTGCTCCCACCGGGAGGCGTTCGGCGGGCGGCTGGTCGACAAGCCGCTGATGCGCAATGTGCTGGCCGATCTGGCGCTGGAGTCGGAGGCGGCGACGACGCTGGCGATGCGGCTGGCGGCGGCGTACGACGCGGCCGAGGCGGGCGACGGATACGAACGTTCGTTCTTGCGGCTCGCGGTGCCGGTCGCCAAGTACTGGGTCACCAAGCGCTGTGCCCCGCTGGTGGTGGAGGCCTCCGAGTGCCTGGGCGGGAACGGCTATGTCGAGGAGTCCGGCATGCCGCGCCTGGTGCGCGAGTCCCCGCTCAACTCCGTCTGGGAGGGCGCCGGGAACGTGCAGGCGCTCGATGTGCTGCGCGCCCTCCAGCGCGAACCGCAGGCCCTGGACGCCTACTTGCGGGAGGTGGGCCGGGCGCGGGGCGCCGACCACCGGCTCGACGGCGCGATCAAGGGCGTGCTGACCGAACTCGCGGATCTGGACGGCATCGAGGCCCGCGCGCGCCGGCTCGTGGAACGGCTGGCGCTCGTCCTCCAGGGCGCGCTCCTCACGCGGTTCGCGCCGCCGGCGGTCGCCGACGCCTTCTGCGCCTCCCGGCTCGGCGGCGACTGGGGCGCGGCGTTCGGCACGCTGCCGCACACCCTGGATCTGGCCTCGGTGGTGACCCGGGCGCGTCCGGTGAGCTGAGCCGCAGCCGTACGGGGGACCCCCCTGCGCGCGGCGGGCGCCCCCTCTTTCGAGTGGTGCGACCGGGCCGTCCGAGGCGGGGATGGTGCTGCGCCGACACGGCACCACCCCCGGTTCTGTGGCCCCTCGGAGCGGAGCGCGGACGCCGCACCGGGCGACGTTGAACAAGTTTCAAGGAGCACGGGCCGGTCCGCCAGGGTTGCAGGGGGTTGCAACCGATCCGCGCTCTGTGGCCGGAGGCCGCCCTTCCGTGGCCGAAGAGCGGCACACTGGGAGACCCGCAGTCGAACCCGCAGTCAACACCGTCGCGCGGATCCCGATGTCCACGGCCACCAGGGGCCGGGACGCGGACCGGCCCGCCGGGGAGGAACGTGTGCCGCACTCGCCGATGGAAGTCACGCGGCTGACCGCCACGGACGCCGCCCGGGCGGCCCGGGTCCTCGGCGAGATGCGCGCGTCCACTCTCGACGGACGGCCGTCGAAACCCGCCCCGCGCCCCGCGATCCGGGAGTCCTGGGGACGCATGGTGAGCGGCGGCGTCGACCCCGACCACGACTTCCGGTCCGACCTCCTCGGCCGCGACGAGGTCGAGCGCCGCCGCCGGACCTCACCGCTGCGTCATGTCCTGCCGGTGCTCCGCGAGGGGCTGTTGTCGCTGGCGGACACCACGCAGCACATCATGATGGTCGCGGACGCCGACGCCCGGGTGCTGTGGCGCGAGGGCAGTACGGCCGTGCTGCGCAAGGCCGACGGGCACGGGCTCGGGATCGGCTCGGACTGGCGCGAGGAGACCGTCGGCACCAACGGCGTCGGCACGCCCCTGGTCTCCCGCCGCGCCGTCCAGGTGTTCTCCGCCGAGCACTTCGTGCGCGCCCTGCACCCGTGGACCTGCACGGGCGCCCCCATCGTCGATCCCCGCGACGGCCGTCTCCTCGGCGCGGTCGACGTCAGCGGCCCCCTGGAGACGCTGCACCCGTCCACGCTCGCGCTCGTCGACTCGGTCGCCAAACTCGCCCAGGCGCATCTGCGGGAGCTGCACCTCGCCTCGCTCGAACATCTGCGGGCGGTGGCGGCCCCGGTGCTGGCCCGCATCGGGGGCCGCGCGATCGCCGTCGACCGGGACGGCTGGACGGCCGCGGTCACCGGCATGCCGTACACCAGCCGGGTGGCCCTGCCCAAGTCCCTCTCCCCCGGCCGCTGCCGGCTGCCGGCGCTCGGTCCGTGCACCGTCGAGCCGCTGCCCGCGGGCTGGTTGATACGGCCCGCGGCGGAGCCCGCGTCCGCCTCGACCGCGACGCACATCACCCTCGACGTCTCCCACCCGCGCAGTTGGACCGTCACCGTGGCCGGCTGCGCGGGCTCCTGGACCCATGAGCTGACCCCCCGCCACGCCGAACTGCTGTACCTGCTCGCCCTGCACCGGGGCGGGCGCAGCGCCTCCGCCCTCGCCGACGACATGTTCGGCGACCCCGCGCGCACGGTCACGGTCCGGGCGGAGATGTCCCGGGTGCGCCGTTATCTCGGTGCCTTCCTCGATCACCGGCCGTACCGTTTCACCGAGCGTGCCGAGGTCGAAGTCCTGTTCCCCGAGACGCCGTTGGACCTGCTGCCGCACTCGGTGGCGCCGGGGGTGGTGCGGTCGCGGGGCGGTGCGCCGGGTGGCCTCCCGCGGGCGGACGGGCCTTCGGGGCACGAGCGGGCCGGGCCGAACCTGTGAGCCCCCGCCGAACATGCCGTCCTCGTACCGGTGAACGGATCATGGCCCCGGGGTGAGGGATCTCCCTGTATTTCCCGGGACCTCGGCGTGACACGTGTCCCACTGACGTAGCATCGCTGCCAGGCCGCCCCACCTGCCTCTCCGTCAAGATCTTGTTCTCGGTGAGCAGTTGGCCGTCCCCGGGAGGTTTGATGAAGCACCGCGGCAGGCACCGACGACGCAGAAGGGGGCGTGCGCTGCGCGCGTCCCTGGCGGGGACCGCGCTGGCGCTCACGGCGGCCGCCACCCTGATCAGCACGTCGCAGGCGGCGGGCGGCGAGACGCCGGGCGCCCTCTCCTCGATCACCTCCTCCGGTGAGCTGCGCGCGCTCCAGCTGCGGGAGACCCTGACCGACGGCGCCGGGCTGCGCGCCCTCGCCGACGAGACGGGCGGCGGGGCCGGGCTCGACGAGGTGCTGGGCAGCGCGAACCACGCGATGCGCACCGAGGCCGACTGCTTCAGCACCGAGAAGGACAATCTGCCCGTGGAGCCGGCGGCGGTGCGGGCGTACTGCTGGGAGCCGGGTGACGCGGTCGACGACCGGTGGGTCCCCCGCTCGGTCACCACCTCGCGGGACAACCGGGTCATCGCGTCCGGCTGGACGCACAGCGGCGCCGAGGGCCGCGTCCGCGCCGACGGCTCGGTGGCCTCAGGCGCCGACGACGCGGGGCTCGCCAGGGTCGCGTTCGTCGACGCCCGCGATCCGTCGGACCTGAGGTACCGCTGGGTCCTGCTGGTCGTGCCGACGGCCGACCAGCGGGGCTTCGAGCGGCTGCGCGCCCGGCTCGGCGGTATGGCCTGGTACGAGGACAAGCTGATCGTCACCGCCCGGGGCCCGGGGAGCCGGGGCGAGCAGGACGACTCCCTGTACGTGTTCGACCTGGCCCGCTTCCTCCGCGCCGACGTGACCGACAGCGAGGCGATCGGCAGGTCGGGCGAGGGCTGGTCGGCCCACCACTACCGGTACGCGCTGCCGGCGGTCGCCTCCTACACCCCGGCGGCGGGCGGCGGCTGCGACACACGGAACGGCGACGGGGTGCCCTGTCTGGGCTCGCTCTCCCTGGACCGGACGTCGACCCCGCCGAGCGTCGTCGCGAGCGAGCGCTCCCGGCCGGGCGGCGAGCGGCCCGCCCGCGTCTGGCGCTACGCCCTCGACCTCACCGGCGACCGCACCGGCCTGCTCACCACCACGGGCCGCCGGAGCGAGGCGGTCGCCACCGAGGCGTACGAGACGGAGGCCTCCGGGGTCCGGGGTGTCCTCGCCCACCAGGGGAACTGGTACGTCGACCAGGCCGCCGAGGAGAGCGAGAGCCACGGCACGCTCTGGCGGCAGGACGAGGACGGCGCCGAGGCCGCGACATGCACGGCGGACCGCGCGGACGTGCGGTCGGACCTACGGTCGGACGCCTGCTGGGGACGCCACACCACCTCCCTCTCCTACTCACCGGAGACGGACGAGCTCTGGACCCTCACCACCCCCATCCCGGAACGCGTGCTGTACGCGGCGAAACTGTCGGACATCGACGACACGCTCGACTAGGACCCGGGCACCCCGGCCCGGCCTTGGAGGCGGGGCGGGGTGCGTGATTCCCTGGGCCCATGAGCAGCAGTACCGTCACCACCTGGTCCCTGGAGCAGACCTCGCCGAGCGATCTGCTTCCCGCCGCGGCGCCCGAGGGCGACGACGTCCGTGTCGTGCGCGCCGAGGTCCCCTCCCCCGAGTTCAGCCGCTTCCTGTACGCCTCGGTCGGCGGGGACGTCCTGTGGATCGACCGGCTGTCGTGGTCGTACGAGCGGTGGCGGGAGCACCTGGAGCGGCCGGGCGTGGAGACCTGGGTCGCCTACGACCGGGGCACGCCCGCCGGTTATGTGGAGATGGAGCCGCAGGACGGCGGGGTCGTGGAGATCGTCTACTTCGGGCTGATCCCGGGGTTCCGGGGGCGGCGCATCGGCGGACATCTGCTGTCGTACGGGACCGCCCGCGCCTGGGACCTCGCCGAACGGTGGCCGGGGCTGCCGCCGACCAAGCGGGTCTGGCTGCACACCTGCTCCCGGGACGGGGAGCACGCGATGGCGAACTACTTGCGGCGGGGTTTCGCCCTGTTCGACACGAAGGTGACGGAGGAGCCCGACGCGACGGCGCCGGGGCCCTGGCCCGGCGCGGCCCCGTCCACACCATGACCCACATCACATCGTCTCACGATGCGAGACATCCTTGTCCGGAATGTGGATGACGGTGGACTCGGTCTAAAGAGGCGTGCCACGCTTCCGTCATGTCTGGAACTGGAATTGCCTTGGTGAGTCGGCGGCACGTCGACCTCGGCCGCATGTCCAGCGCCATCTGTCCGGTGAGCTGAGCCCGACCGCGAGGGGTTGGACGACCCCGGGCGACAGCGCCGCACCCTCCTCTGTTTCAGCCCGCGCAAGGACGCGCAGGCGTCGCACACGCTGCCCGCGTGTGCCCGCATGCGCGCGCAAGCGCGGGTCAGAGCCGATTCCAACGCCTTTCCCGAAGGACATACACACCATGGCCGCCACCCCGCAGAACCCCGCCACGCCCCGCCGCAAGGTGAGCCGTCACCGTGGCGAGGGCCAGTGGGCCGCGGGTCACTTCACCCCGCTGAACGGCAACGAGCAGTTCAAGAAGGACGACGACGGTCTCAATGTGCGGACACGCATTGAGACGATCTACTCCAAGCGCGGTTTCGACTCCATCGACCCCAACGACCTGCGCGGCCGTATGCGCTGGTGGGGCCTGTACACCCAGCGCAAGCCCGGCATCGACGGCGGCAAGACCGCGATCCTGGAGCCGGAGGAGCTGGACGACAAGTACTTCATGCTGCGGGTGCGCATCGACGGCGGTCGGCTGACCACCCGGCAGCTGCGGGTGATCGGCGAGATCTCGCAGGAGTTCGCGCGCGGCACGGCCGACATCACCGACCGGCAGAACGTGCAGTACCACTGGATCCGCGTCGAGGACGTGCCGGAGATCTGGGAGCGGCTGGAGGCCGTCGGTCTGTCCACCACCGAGGCCTGCGGTGACACCCCCCGTGTGATCATCGGCTCACCCGTCGCCGGGATCGCCGCCGACGAGATCATCGACGGCACACCCGCGATGGAGGAGATCAGCCGGCGGATCATCGGCAACCCCGCCTTCTCGAACCTGCCCCGCAAGTTCAAGTCCGCGATCTCCGGTTCGCCGCTGCTCGACGTGGCGCACGAGATCAACGACATCGCCTTCGTCGGGGTCCGCCACCCCGAGCACGGCCCCGGCTTCGACCTCTGGGTCGGCGGCGGTCTCTCCACCAACCCCAAGATCGGGCAGCGGCTCGGCGCCTGGGTCCCGCTGGACGAGGTCGCCGACGTCTACGAGGGCGTCATCTCGATCTTCCGTGACTACGGCTACCGGCGGCTGCGCACCCGCGCCCGGCTGAAGTTCCTGCTCGCCGACTGGGGCACGGAGAAGTTCCGCCAGGTCCTGGAGGACGAGTACCTGAAGCGGAAGCTGGTCGACGGCCCCGCCCCCGACCAGCCGGTGGCCCGCTGGCGTGACCACGTGGGCGTCCACCAGCAGAACGACGGCCGCTACTACGTCGGGTTCGCCCCGCGCGTCGGCCGGGTGGACGGCACCACGCTGACGAAGATCGCCGACCTCGCCGAGGCGCACGGCTCCGGGCGGGTCCGCACCACCGTCGAGCAGAAGATGATCGTGCTCGACGTCACCGAGGAGCAGGTCGACTCGCTCGTCGCCGGCCTGGAGGCACTGGACCTCACCGTCAACCCGTCGCCGTTCCGGCGCGGCACGATGGCCTGCACCGGCATCGAGTACTGCAAGCTCGCCATCGTCGAGACCAAGGCGCGCGGCTCCCAGCTGATCGACGAACTGGAGCGCCGGATCCCGGACTTCGACGAGCCGATCACCATCAACATCAACGGCTGCCCGAACGCCTGCGCGCGTATCCAGGTGGCGGACATCGGCCTCAAGGGCCAGCTCATGCTCGACGACCAGGGCGAGCAGGTGGAGGGCTACCAGGTGCACCTGGGCGGCGCGCTCGGCCTGGAGGCCGGCTTCGGCCGCAAGGTGCGCGGTCTGAAGGTCACCGCCGACGACCTCCCCGACTACGTCGAGCGCGTGCTCAAGCGCTTCCAGGAGGAGCGCGAGGACGGCGAGCGCTTCGCCGCCTGGGTCACCCGCGCTTCCGAGGAGGCGCTGTCGTGAGCTTCTTCATGACCGCGGTCATGAGCGTCCTCATGTGCGCCGGCGCCGGCGCGGTGATCGGCGCCGTCGTCACCCGCGTGCGCACGGACGGGGGGCGGGACCGATGAGCGAGCGAGCCGCGCCGTTCTACTGCCCCTACTGCGGTGACGAGGACCTGCGCCCCAGCGAAGAAGGTCACGGGGCGTGGGAATGCGGGGCGTGCAATCGAGCCTTCCAGTTGAAGTTCCTGGGGTTGTTGTCCCGGGGGCTGCAACGAGCCGACAGCGGAGGGGATCAGATATGACTGCCGTTCAGGCGGATTCCGATACATCCGCGTCCCAGACGGACGCGGCCGATCAGGAGGCGACCGACCCGGACGCGGCGAAGCGCGCCGAACTCAAGGCGCTCGCCGAGCAGGCCGGCCGTGACCTGGAGGACGCCTCGGCCCTGGAGATCCTCCAGTGGGCCGTGGACACCTTCGGCAAGCGTTTCTGCGTGACCTCCTCCATGGAGGACGCGGTCGTCGCGCACCTCGCCTCCCGGGCCAGGCCCGGCGTCGACGTCGTGTTCCTGGACACCGGCTACCACTTCCCGGAGACCATCGGCACCCGGGACGCCGTCGAGGCCGTGATGGACGTCAACGTCATCACGATCACCCCGCGGCAGACGGTCGCCGAGCAGGACGCCGAGTACGGGCCCGAGCTGCACGACCGCGACCCCGACCTGTGCTGCTTCCTGCGGAAGGTCAAGCCGCTGGAGGAGGGCCTGACCCGCTTCGACGCGTGGGCCACCGGACTGCGCCGCGACGAGTCCGCGTCCCGGGCGAACACCCCGGTCGTCGGCTGGGACGAGAAGCGCGGCAAGGTCAAGATCTCCCCGATCGCCCGCTGGACGCAGGACGACGTGGACGCGTACGTGGCCGAGCACGGCGTGCTCACCAACCCCCTGCTCATGGACGGCTACACCTCCGTGGGCTGCGCCCCCTGCACCCGGCGGGTGGCCCCCGGCGAGGACGCGCGGGCGGGCCGCTGGGCGGGCAACACCAAGACCGAGTGCGGGCTGCACCTGTGACCGAGACAGCCGAGACCGTCGGGAACACCGGCCCCGGGACGGGCCGTGCTCCCGCGACGAACCAGGAGAACCCAGTGACGACCGGAGCCACCGGAGCCACCGTCTGGCTCACGGGTCTGCCGAGCGCCGGCAAGACCACCATCGCCCACGAACTCGCGGGCCGCCTGCGCGCGGAGGGCCACCTCGTGGAGGTCCTCGACGGCGACGAGATCCGTGAGTTCCTCACCGCGGACCTCGGCTTCAGCCGCGCCGACCGGCACACCAACGTGCAGCGCATCGGCTTCCTCGCCGACCTGCTCGCCCGCAACGGCGTCAAGGCGCTCGTGCCGGTCATCGCGCCGTACGCCGACAGCCGCGAGGCGGTCCGCAAGCGCCACGCGGCGAGCGGTGCCGCGTATGTCGAGGTGCATGTGGCGACGCCGGTCGAGGTCTGCTCCGTACGCGATGTGAAGGGTCTGTACGCCAAGCAGGCCGCAGGTGAGATCTCCGGGCTGACCGGGGTCGACGACCCGTACGAGGCCCCCGAGACCCCGGACCTGCGCATCGAGTCGCAGGACCAGACGGTCCAGGAGTCCGCGGCGCTGGTCCACCAGCTGCTCACCGAGAGGGGTCTGGCATGACGACGACCGTCGCCGCCGTCTCCGGGGAGACCGGCACCCCGTACACGCTGTCGCACCTGGACGCGCTGGAGTCCGAGGCCGTCCACATCTTCCGCGAGGTCGCGGGCGAGTTCGAGCGGCCGGTGATCCTCTTCTCCGGCGGCAAGGACTCCATCGTCATGCTGCACCTGGCGCTGAAGGCCTTCGCGCCCGCCGCGGTCCCCTTCTCCCTGCTGCACGTGGACACCGGACACAACTTCCCCGAGGTCCTCGAATACCGCGACCGCACGGTCGCCGAGCACGGACTGCGGCTGCACGTGGCCTCCGTCCAGGACTACATCGACCGCGGGGTCCTCAAGGAGCGCCCGGACGGCACCCGCAACCCCCTTCAGACCGTGCCGCTCACCGAGAAGATCCAGGCGGAGAAGTTCGACGCCGTCTTCGGCGGTGGCCGACGCGACGAGGAGAAGGCGCGCGCCAAGGAGCGGGTGTTCTCGCTGCGGGACGAGTTCTCCCAGTGGGACCCGCGCCGCCAGCGCCCCGAACTGTGGAACCTCTACAACGGCCGCCACGCGCCCGGCGAGCACGTCCGGGTCTTCCCGCTCTCCAACTGGACCGAGCTGGACGTCTGGCAGTACATCGCCCGCGAGGGCATCGAGCTGCCGGAGATCTACTTCGCGCACGAGCGCGAGGTGTTCCGGCGGGCCGGGATGTGGCTGACCGCCGGCGAGTGGGGCGGCCCCAAGGACGGCGAGAGCGTCGAGAAGCGCCTCGTCCGCTACCGGACCGTGGGTGACATGTCCTGCACGGGCGCCGTCGACTCCGACGCGACCACGCTGGACGCCGTGATCACCGAGATCGCCGCCTCCCGGCTCACCGAACGGGGCGCGACCCGCGCCGACGACAAGATGTCCGAGGCCGCGATGGAAGACCGTAAGCGCGAGGGGTACTTCTAGGCATGAGCACCATCACCGCCGAGGAGCTCTCGGCCACCACGCTGCTGCGGTTCGCCACCGCGGGTTCCGTCGACGACGGCAAGTCCACCCTGGTCGGACGGCTGCTGCACGACTCCAAGTCGGTCCTCACCGACCAACTGGAGGCCGTGGAACGGGTGTCCGCCAGCCGTGGCCAGGAAGGCCCCGACCTCGCCCTGCTCACCGACGGCCTGCGCGCCGAGCGCGAACAGGGCATCACCATCGACGTGGCCTACCGCTACTTCGCCACGCCCCGCCGCCGCTTCATCCTCGCCGACACCCCCGGCCATGTGCAGTACACCCGCAACATGGTCACCGGCGCCTCCACCGCCGAGCTGACGGTGATCCTGGTCGACGCGCGCAACGGCGTCGTCGAGCAGACCCGTCGGCACGCCGCGATCGCCGCGCTGCTGCGGGTGCCGCACGTGGTCCTCGCGGTGAACAAGATGGACCTCGTCGCCTACCAGGAGCAGGTCTTCGCGGGCATCGCCGAGGAGTTCACGGCGTACGCCTCCGAGCTGGGCGTCCCGGAGATCACCGCGATCCCGATCTCGGCGCTGGCCGGTGACAACGTGGTGGAGCCGTCCGCGAACATGGACTGGTACGGCGGCCCGACCGTCCTGGAGCACCTGGAGACGGTGCCGGTCGCACACGACCTGAGCCACTGCCACGCCCGGCTGCCCGTGCAGTACGTGATCCGGCCGCAGACCTCCGAGCACCCCGACTACCGTGGTTACGCGGGGCAGATCGCCGCCGGTTCGTTCCGCGTCGGTGAGTCGGTGACCGTGCTGCCGTCGGGCCGGACGTCGAAGATCTCCGGCATCGACCTGCTGGGCGAGCCCGTCGACGTCGCCTGGACCACCCAGTCGGTGACCGTCCTGCTGGAGGACGACATCGACATCTCGCGCGGCGACCTCATCGTGCCCACCAAGGACGCCCCGGCGACCACGCAGGACATCGAGGCGACCGTCTGCCATGTGGCGGACCAGCCGCTCACGGTGGGCCACCGGGTGCTGCTCAAGCACGGCACCCGCACGGTCAAGGCGATCGTCAAGGACATCCCGTCCCGGCTGACGCTCGACGACCTGTCCCTGCACCCGCACCCGGGACAGCTCGTCGCCAACGACATCGGCCGGGTGAAGGTCCGCACGGCCGAGGCGCTGCCGGTCGACTCCTACGCCGACTCCCGCCGCACCGGTTCCTTCATCCTGATCGACCCGTCCGACGGCACGACGCTGACGGCCGGCATGGTCGGCGAGTCGTTCGCCTCCCCGGAGCCCGTCAAGGACGAGT
The DNA here is from genome assembly GCF_014930365.1 of Streptomyces caniscabiei. Taxonomy (GTDB): domain Bacteria; phylum Actinomycetota; class Actinomycetes; order Streptomycetales; family Streptomycetaceae; genus Streptomyces; species Streptomyces caniscabiei. Next base: position 242,934 of record NZ_JABXWI010000003.1, read on the forward strand.
CCGAGGACGACGGGTGGGACTTCTGACATGAACTCCCAGGACTTCTACGCGACGTTCGCGAAGGAGGGCGGCCGTGTGGGCAGCGGCGCCCTCGGCAGCGGGCAGGGCGGAGTGGCGCGATGTGTGCGATGACGTACGCGCACCGCTTGCGCGCCCTCACCCCCCACCGCCGTAGACGAAAACCCGACCTCCCGGCCACGACCTGAGAGACCGTGACCGCCGGGCCTCCGAGAGGAACACCTCCCGTGCCTGCACACCGCTCTGCCGCCTTCCGGCGCACTTTCGCGGCCCTCACGACCCTTCCCCTTCTCGCTCTCGCCGCCTGCGGTTACGGCTCCCAGGCGAAGGACGACGACACCGCCAAGGTGGCCGCCGGGGCGAAGAAGATCGAGGGCCTCGACACCGTCAAGATCGGCTACTTCGGCAACCTGACGCACGCCACCGCGCTGGTCGGCCGCCAGGAGGGCATCCTCCAGAAGGAGCTCGGCGCCACCAAGGCCGAGTACGCGATCTTCAACGCCGGCCCCTCCGAGATCGAGGCGCTGAACTCGAAGTCGATCGACATCGGCTGGATCGGCCCCTCCCCGGCGATCAACGGCTACACCAAGTCCGCGGGCAAGGGCCTGCGCATCATCAGCGGTTCGGCCTCCGGCGGTGTGAAGCTCGTCGTCAACCCGGACAAGATCAAGTCCTTGAAGGACGTCAAGGGCAAGAACATCGCGACGCCGCAGCTCGGCAACACGCAGGACGTGGCGTTCCTCAACTGGATCGCCGAGCAGGGCTGGAAGGTCGACGCCGAGAGCGGCAAGGGCGACGTCTCCGTCGTCCGTACGGACAACAAGATCGTCCCGGACGCCTACAAGTCGGGGTCCATCGACGGCGCCTGGGTACCCGAGCCGACCGCGTCCAAGCTGGTCGCCGAGGGCGCCAAGGTGCTGCTGGACGAGGCCGACCTGTGGCCGGACAAGAAGTTCGTGATCACGAACATCATCGTGCGGCAGGACTTCCTCAAGGAGCACCCCAAGGTCGTCGAGGCCGTGCTGCGGGGCGCGGTGAAGACGAACGCCTTCATCGGCTCCGACCCCCAGAAGGCGAAGGAAGCGGCCAACGCCCGGCTGAAGGAGGACTCCGGCAAGGCGCTGGACGCCAAGGTCCTCGACCCGGCGTGGACGTCCATCCAGTTCACCAACGACCCGCTGGCGTCCACCCTGCAGACCGAGGCGGACCACGCGGTCAAGGCCGGCCTGCTGAAGGACCCGCTGCTCGACGGCATCTACGACCTGTCGATCCTCAACAAGGTCCTGAAGTCCGAGGGCGAGCCCGAGGTCGACGACGCCGGTCTCGGCGTCAAGTAACCGCGTAGTCCGCCACGTTCCCAGGAGGTGACGACCATGGCCACCACTCTCGCCAAGGCCGCCGACGGCATCGGCGCCGCCGAGCACGCAGCCCGTATCGAGCACGTATCGAAGTCCTTCGCCGGTCCGGCCGGGCAGCAGCTCGTGCTCGACGACATCACCCTCGATGTCGCTCCGGGCGAGTTCGTCACCCTCCTGGGGGCCTCGGGCTGTGGCAAGTCCACCCTGCTGAACCTGGTGGCGGGGCTCGACGCCCCGTCCCAGGGCAGCATCACGACCGACGGGCGCCCCGCTCTGATGTTCCAGGAGCACGCCCTGTTCCCGTGGCTGACCGCGGGCAAGAACATCGAACTCGCCCTGAAGCTCAGGGGAGTTCCGAAGAACGAACGGCGCGAGCGCGCCGAGGACCTGCTCTCCCTGGTCCGGCTGCAGGGCGCGTACGGCAAGCGGGTGCACGAGCTGTCCGGCGGTATGCGTCAGCGGGTGGCGCTGGCGCGGGCCCTCGGCCAGGAGAGCAAGCTCCTGCTGATGGACGAGCCGTTCGCGGCGCTCGACGCGATCACCCGGGACCTGCTGCACGACGAGCTGGCCCGGATCTGGGAGGAGACGCAGCTCTCCGTCCTGTTCGTCACGCACAACGTGCGCGAGGCGGTGCGGCTGGCGCAGCGCGTGGTGCTGCTGTCCTCGCGCCCGGGCCGGATCGCCCGGGAGTGGCGGGTCGACATCCCGCAGCCCCGCCGTATCGAGGACGCTCCGGTGGCGGAGCTGTCCCTGCAGATCACCGATGTCCTTCGTGAGGAGATCCGCCGTCATGGCCAGCAGTGAGACGAAGGCGACGGACACGATCGACGCCCCGGTCGCCGACAAGGACCGGCTCGGGGCGGTGGAGGCGGGCCTCGACGCCCTGGAGACGCCCGGCGCCGGCCGGACCCCCTTCAGCCAGACGTTCCGGCAGAAGATCGTCCCGCCGATCACCGCGATCGTGCTGGTGCTCGCGGTGTGGCAGGGACTGGTGTCGTTCGGCATCGTCACCGACCCGGGCAAGCTGCCCCCGCCGTCCGAAGTGTGGGACCGGACGGAGCAGGCCTGGCTGGAAGGCAAGCTGCTCGGCTTCGTCTGGACGAGTGTCTCGCGGGGTCTGTTCGGCTTCCTGATCGCGCTGGCGATCGGCACCCCGCTCGGCATCCTGGTCGCCCGGGTGCGGTTCGTGCGGGCGGCGATCGGCCCGATCCTCTCGGGTCTGCAGTCGCTGCCGTCGGTGGCGTGGGTGCCGCCGGCCGTCGTCTGGCTGGGCCTGACCGACCAGATGATGTACACGGTGATCCTGCTCGGCGCGGTCCCGTCGATCGCCAACGGTCTGGTCTCCGGCATCGACCAGGTGCCCCCGCTGTATCTGCGGGCGGGCCGCACCATGGGCGCCACCGGGCTCCAGGGCGCCTGGCACATCGTGATGCCGGCCGCGCTGCCCGGTTATCTGGCCGGTCTGAAGCAGGGCTGGGCGTTCTCGTGGCGTTCGCTGATGGCGGCGGAGATCATCGCCAGCCACCCCGATCTCGGTGTCGGTCTCGGCCAGTTGCTGGAGAACGGCCGCACCAACATCGACATGGCCACGGTGTTCCTCGCCATCTTCCTGATCCTGCTGGTCGGTATCGCCATCGACCTGCTGATCTTCAGCCCGCTGGAGCGGCGCGTCCTGCGCGGCCGCGGCCTGCTGGTGAAGAGCTGATCCACATGGTCAGGAAGCCGGTCCTCCTCGTCGTCGCCCACGGCAGCCGCGACCCGCGGCACGCCGCGACCGTGCACGCCCTGGTGGGGCGGGTACGGGCGATGCGCCCCGGGCTGCGCGTGGAGACCGGCTTCCTGGAGTTCAACCTCCCCTCGGTCCAGGGGGTGCTGGAGTCGCTGGCGGCGGAGGGCGTACGGGACGTGGTGGCCCTGCCGCTGGTGCTGACCCGCGCCTTCCACGCCAAGGCCGACATCCCGGCGGTCCTGCGCGCGGCACCGCCGGGTCTGCGCGTCCGTCAGGCGGAGGTGCTCGGCCCGTCGCCCCTGCTGCTGTCGGCCCTCGAACGCCGGCTGCAGGAGGCGGGGCTGAGCCCCGCCGACAAGTCCTCGACCGGGGTCGTGCTGGCCGCGGCGGGGTCCACCGACCCGGAGGCGATCGCGGTGATCGCAGAAATCGCGCGGGAGTGGCGGCACACCGGTTGGTGCGCCGTGCGACCCGCGTTCGCCTCCGCGTCCTTCCCGCGCACGGAGGACGCCGTACGGGAGCTGCGGGCGCTCGGCTGCGCGCGGGTGGCCGTGGCGCCGTACGTCATCGCGCCCGGCCGGCTGCCGGACCGGATCGTCGCCGGGGCCGAGGCGGCGGGCGCGGACGTCCTGGCCGAGGTACTCGGCCCCGCCCCCGAACTGGCCGCGCTGCTGCTGCGCCGGTACGCCGGCGCGCTCCGGCAGGGTCAGCTCACCGCGGCCTGAGTCGCGGTCGGCACCCTGCTGTCCCGCCCTCTCGGACACCGCCCTTCCGGACACTGCCCCTTGGGCCACTTTCGCCTCAGCTGCACCTCAACTCCCTTGTAGCGCACACCCGTCGGGCGACAGCCTGGGTGAGCGCCATCAAACGGGAGGAACTCACGTGCGACTCAAGACCACCGCGGCCACGGCCGTCGCCCCCCGGCTGACGGTCACCAACCAGAAGACCTGGCACAACGACAAGTACCCGAAGGTCAAGCGGGACGACTACGTCGAGGTCACCAAGAAGACGAAGAAGAACGGCCACGCCTGCGCGGCCCTCTACCTCGGCCCGTCGTCCCATTACCCGGCGTGGATGGCCTGCATCAACTAGCCGTCCCTCGGCAGCCGTCAGCGGGACGTGGTCAGCCGCGGGTCCCGTCCGCTCGACGCCAGCGCACGGTCGAAGGCCGGTGCGTCGGGCGGGACCGGGACCGGGTCCGCGAAGCCGTCGTACTGGCGGTAGAGGTCGCCGTGGGTCTCCACGACCGTGAGGACGAACCGGGCGGCGTCGTCCGAGATCCGCAGGCGCTGCCCGGTGGCCGCCGCAATGTCCCAGCCGTGGACGGCCATCTCCTTGATGACCATGCCGGCGATACCGGCGGCGGGGAACGGGCCCATGCCGAGGTCGATGTCCCCCTCCCACACGGACGGGTCGGCCCAGGCCGCGACCGCGCGGTCCAGCTGGGCGGCGTAGGCCTCGGCCCAGTCGGGGTCGGCGGTGAAGTCCCGCCCGGTCGTCTCCTCGGGCAGGGGCGTGCGCAGGGCCCGGTGTTCCAGGCCGTAGGCGGTGTAGAGCACCCAGTGGTTGACCAGCGCCCGGACGTCCCAGTCACCGCAGTGGCTGGGACGGTCGAGCTGGTCCGCCGTGACGCCCCGGGCGATCCGGGCCGCCTCGGCGGCGCATTCGGCCATGTACGGGTGGTGCGGGTGCGTGCTGTCGTCGTGGCTCATACGGACCACGCTAGGGACGGCACGCCCGGACCTCTTGAACAAACGCGACGCACGGGCGTCCGGTCAGCCGGTCCGTGTCAGCTCCGCCAGCTTCACCACCGTGTTCCAGTTGCGGGTGGTGGCGACCAGGCCCTTCAGGAGGCGGGGCCTCGACAGGGTCTCCGCGAGCTTGGAGCGGCCGAGGCCCTCGGGGGCGTACAGATACAGCACCCGGTCGCCGATCCTGAACTCCTCGGGCAGGAAAGCCGGTTGGTCGATCCCCTCGAAGCGGGTGGCGTCCACCGTCTCCGACAGATACGTCACGTGCAGCTGCTTGCCCTCCAGCTCCGCCGCCGGGAACGGGCACGCCTCCCGGACGGCCTCCAGGTACGTGTGGTCGCGCACCAGGACGTCCACGGTGAAGCCGAAGTGTTTCTCGATGGCGGCCGTGATCTCGGCGGCGTGCGAGTTCTCGTCGCCGTGGTCGCTGGTGAAGACCGCGTTGCCGCTCTGGAGGTAGGTGGCCACACCGTCGTGGCCGAGGCCGGTCAGGAGGGCGCGGAGGTCGGCCATCGGGACCTTCTTGCTGCCACCCACGTTGATCCCGCGCAGGAGCGCCGCGTACGTCGTCATGGGCTCACGATAGGCACCGCACGGCCGGTCCACCCTGAGGTGGGGCCCCGAGAACCCGAGATGGGTGTAAGGGGCCGCTGTCCTCCCTGGTGGGGAGGGAGCGGGGTCCGCGCGGAGGACCCGGGGGCGGTGGGGTTCACCGGACAGCACGACGAGATGCCCTTATCCGGCTCATACCTTCGAAACGAAAGGTGGCGGCAGGGGGTCGCCATCACATACGAGGGGGCTGGCCCGTCATGGGGAACGGAGAGATACGGGTGCGGGGGATCGCCGCCCGGGCGGGCGGCTGGAGCGCCCGGCACCGCTGGGCGGCCGTCGGGGTCTGGTTGCTGTTCGTCGTGCTGGCGATGGGCATCGGCTCGGCGATGGGCTCGGTCGCGGTCAAGGACAGCGACCAGCTCAAGGGGGAGACGAGCGCGGCCGCGCACATCGTGGAGGAGGCCGGGATCGAGGAGCCGGCCGGTGAGACGGTCCTGGTCCAGGCGAAGGACGACGCCACCCGGGCCACGGATCCCGCGTTCCGGGCCGCCGTGGCGGAGGTGATGAAGGCCGTCGAGCGGACCGGGAAGGTCGCGGACGTGACCTCGCCGTACGACACGGGGACGATCTCGAAGGACGGCCGCAGCGCCCTGGTGCAGTTCGACGTGCGGGGCGCCTCGGACACCGCGGGCGAGCGGATCGAGCCGGTGCTGGACGCCGTCGCGGACGTCCAGAAGGAGCACGGGACGCTGCGGATCGAGGAGATCGGCGGCGCCTCCATGATGAAGACGTTCGACGACGCCTTCGGGGACGACTTCCGGCAGGCCGAGTACTCGGCCGTGCCGGTGGCGCTCGGCATCCTGCTGATCGCGTTCGGCGCGGTCGTCGCGGCGCTGCTGCCGGTGGCGCTGGCGATGACCGCGATCATCGCGACGATGGGTCTGATGGCCATCGTCAGCCACGCGATCCCGATGAGCGACACCGCCAGTTCCGTGATGCTGCTGGTGGGTCTGGCCGTCGGCGTGGACTACTGCCTGTTCTATCTGCGCCGTGAGCGCGAGGAGCGGGCGGCGGGCCGGGACGCGCAGGCCGCGCTGCGGGTGGCCGCAGCGACCAGTGGCCGCGCCATCGTCGTCTCCGGTGTCACGGTGTGCGTGGCGATGGCGGGCATGCTGTTCACCGGGCTCGCCGAGTTCGAGGCGATGGGCCTGGCGTCCCTGATGGTCGTCGCCGTCGCGATGGTCGGTTCGGTCACGGTGCTGCCCGCGCTGCTGTCGCTGCTGGGCGAGCGGGTGGAGAAGGGGCGCATCCCGTTCCTGCACCCGGACAAGCGGCGGAGGAACGGCCGTTCGGGAGGCGGCGGTTCGGAGAGCCGTTTCTGGAACGCCGTCCTCAGGGTCGTGCTCGCCAAGCCGGCGCTGTCGCTGGTCGTGGCGACCGGCGCGCTGCTCGCCGTGGCGGCGCCCGCGATCGAAATGAAGACGCAGAACCTGACGCTGGACCAGGAGTTCGGCGACTCGCTGCCGATCGTGCAGACCTACAACCGGGTCAACGAGGCCTTCCCCGGCGGTTCCGAACCGGCCGAGGTGGTCGTGAAGGCGAAGGACATCGACGCCCCCGAGGTGCGGGCGGCGCTGGCCGACTTCAAGAAGGAGGCCGTCGCCTCCGGTGCCTCACGGGGCCCGGTGGAGATCAAGGTGCACGACGAGCGCAACGTGGCCTTCGTGTACGTGCCGCTGGTGGGCGGCTCCGACCAGGACAAGGCGGGGGCCAGCCTGGACAAGCTGCGCGACGAGGTACGGCCCGCCACGCTCGGGAAGGTCGAGGGCGTCGAGGCGCCGATCACCGGGCAGGTCGCGGGCAACAAGGACTTCAACGACCAGCTGACCGGAGCCGTCGTCCCGGTCTTCGCCTTCGTCGTGCTCTTCGCCTTCCTGCTGATGCTGCTGTCGTTCCGCTCGCTGACGATCGCGGCGACGTCGATCGTGCTGAACCTGCTGTCGGTGGGCGCCGCGTACGGCATCCTCGTCGCGGTCTTCCAACACGGCTGGGGTGCCTCGCTGGTGGGCGCGGAGGGTGTGGGCGCCATCATCACCTGGCTGCCGCTGTTCCTGTTCGTGATCCTGTTCGGGCTGTCGATGGACTACCACGTGTTCGTGGTCTCGCGGATCCGTGAGGCGCGGCTGCGGGGCCGTACGACGAAGGAGGCGATCCGGCACGGGGTGGTCACCACGGCAGGGGTCGTGACCAGCGCCGCCGTCATCATGGTCGCCGTCTTCGCGATCTTCGGGACGCTGTCCATGCAGTCGATGAAGCAGATGGGTGTGGGCCTCGCGGCCGCCGTCCTCATCGACGCGACGATCATCCGGGGTGTGCTGCTCCCGGCGGTGATGGCGCTGCTCGGCGAGCGCAACTGGTATCTGCCGAAGTGGCTGCACCGACTGCCGGACCTCACCCACGACGAGTCGCCGGAGCCGGAGCCGGTGTCGCCGGCCGGCCGGGACGCGCGGGACGAGCGGGTACGGGTCTGATCGGGACGCGAGCGCGGAGGTGGGCCGGGGCGACGTCGCCCCGGCCCACCTCGATGTCCGTACCCGCCGGTTCAGGCCGCCGCGGCGACGTCCCCCCGGTCGAAGGAGTCGAGGGTGCGGGTGAAGTCGCGGGTGGAGAGCAGCAGCTTGTAGACGATGGCCAGTTCGAAGACGAGCAGCAGGGCGCCGGAGACGATGGTCGCCGTCATCACCGAGTCGACGATCGGGCCGATCATGAAGACGCCCATCTGGAACTCGATGCCGCTGATCAGGTGGGGGCGGACCCGGTGGCGCAGCAGGAAGGACCGGACGCGCAGGTAGAGGGGGAAGCGGCGGCGGAACTCCTGGTGCAGGTCGACGACCTGGGCCTGCGGCGCGGCCTGGGTGACCTCGGCGGTGGCCGTGCGCAGGTCCTGTTCGATGTCGGCCTCGGGGTTCTCGCGCAGCAGGTCCTCCATGAAGGCGAGTTCCCGCTCGTTCTCGGCGCGGCGGGCCTCGCGCAGCCGGGCCTTGATCTGCTTGCGCATGGTGTGGCGGACCTTGAAGGTCTCCAGGGAGTTGATGTAGCGGAGCGCGTCGCAGCCGATGACGGCGGCGGCGAGCCAGATGTAGAAGGTCTCGCCCGTGCGCTGGTACTGCCCGGCCATCAGGGCGACCGAGCACGCCGCGACCCGGACGCGGTCGAAGACGAAGTCGAGCCAGGCCCCGAACACCGAGCCCTGGCCGGTGAGTCGGGCGACCTTGCCGTCCATGCAGTCGAGGATGAAGCTGAGGTGGTAGACGACGGCGCCGGCGATCAGCCAGCGCCAGTCACCCAGCGCGAAGAACGCGGCCGAGACCAGACCCAGCAGGAAGGCGCCCCAGGTCAGCTGGTTGGGGGTGATCCTCGTGTACTTCGCGGTCAGCCGTACCAGGGGGGTGGCGACCGGGTCGACGAGGAGCACGGTCCACCAGGCGTCCCGCTTCTTCTGGGTGACGCGGCGCACTTCCGCGAGGTCGGGTATGTCTCGGCGCATGGGTCAACTTCCTGGCGTTCGAAATGAATTCATCCTCAGCTTGGAAGTCGTTCACGTGAGGTACAAGAACCGCCGGACACAACCTTTCGGAGGGGGTAACGGTCGAACCCGGTAACTGAGTCAGTGCGCGTTCCGCGCGGAGCGGGCGTTACCTGAGCGTTATTGAGTGACCCGATCGTTACCGGAAAAGTGCCGTGATTTCACGACCCGCGCGGAACCAACCGGCTTGCCCGGCTATCAGGGGGTTGCGAGTTCCGCCTCGATGAGGTCGGCGGCCCGCCGGGTGCCGCCCTCGGCCGCCATCCCCTGCTGGATCTCCTTGAGCCGGTGCGCCACTTCGGGGTCGTCGACGAGGGCGAGGACCGCCTCGCGCAGGGTCTCGGCGGTCACCTCCTCCTTGGGCAGATGGCGGGCGACCCCCAGCGACCGGAGCATCTCGGCGTTGCCGAACTGGTCGACGGCCTGCGGGACGGCGACCATCGGGGTGGCGGTGGCGAGTCCCTCCTGGCTGCCGCCCGCGCCTGCGTGGGTGATGAACGCGTCGGCCTGGCGCAGGACCGCCAACTGCGGCACCCAGTCCCGCACCTCCACCCCCTCCGGGATCTCCCCCAGTTCCGCCGGGTCGACGTGCCGGCCGACCTGGAGCACCAGGTGCCAGCCGGGCAGCTCGCCGAAGGCCTCGACGCAGGCGCGGTAGAAGTCGGGCTGCTTGGTGAAGGCCGACCCGAGCGAGACGAGGAGCACCTTCTCCGCGCCGGCCGGCCGCTGCCAGTCGCCCTGCGCCGCACGGTCGCCCTGGCAGGCGCCGACGAAGGTGTAGCGGCTCTCGTCGACGCGGTCGGCGTGCGGCTGGAGGGCCTTGGGGATGAGGACGAGGGAGCGGGCGGGCCCGCCGACGAAGGGGTCGGGGTGCTCGGCGATCCCGTTCTCCTCCAGCCAGGCCCGGAAGCGCGCGTAGTACGCCTTGCCGCGCTCCGTCTTCTTCGGTTCGGCCCACATGGGCTCGGCGACCTCCTCCTCGTAGCCGGTCCAGGCGACCAGGTTCGGGGAGAGGGAGATCGCCTTGACGCCCCAGCGGCGGGCGAGGACGGCCGCCGGGTAGGAGGTGATGTCGTGCAGCACGAGGTCGGGCTCGTCGCCCGCGTAGGCCTCGGCGAGCTGCGGTAGTGCCTGGATCGCGTCCTCCAGGAAGGGTTCGACGTTGTCGAGGAGCGTGCTCCCCCATGCCTCGGGGTCGGCGTCGGGGCCGGGCAGCGTCGAGTGCCAGAGCTTGGGCTCGGCCCCGGTCTCGGCCACCTTCTCCGCGAAGGCCGGCGGAATCGCGTACGTGACCCGGTGACCGCGTGTCACCAGCTCGCGGATCACTTCGAGGCTCGGGTTCACATGGCCGTGGGCGGCGATGGAGAACATGGCGATGTGGGAGGTCATGAGCCGACCGTACACGAGACGATACGTCTCGTCCAACTCCATTCCGCTCCGGCACCGACACCCCGCACGCCGTCCCGCACGCCGTCCCGCATCCCAGTGGCATCCCACGGGCTCCCTGTCCGCCCAGGTCAACAGGGGTGGAGAGTCCCACTGTCCCGGGCGGGCCGGCAGCCGTTGTCCCGGGGAGCCACGCCCTGGAATCTGTGGAGGCACGAACATCAACGCCACCCCCCAGAAGGAATCACCTGTGAAGAAACTCCGTACGAGCCGCGCCGTCGCGGCCTCGGCCGTACTGATCAGCACCAGCGCCCTGCTCCTCGTCCCCGCGTCGGCGGCCTCGGCCACCGAGGACGACTGCGACGGCATCGGCGTCATCGGCGTCTTCCGGGCCGTCGAGTCCGGCGCCTCGTTCGACTTCCGGGGCCGCCGCGTCGAGCTGCAGAACGAGTCGGCGCTCGACCGCTACAGCCGCGCGGAGATCAAGTCCGGCCGCAAGGCCGGCGACCGGCTGTGGGTCGACCGCAGCCACCGCTCGTTCCCCGACTTCAAGGGCACCGTCACCGACCAGCAGGCCAAGCGCGACGGCTGGAAGATGTGCGGCCCCTACACCGGCAGCCGCACGCAGTCCGTCTACAACGCCAACTACGCCGCACGCGCCTGCGGCGAGTTCGACGGCATCACCAAGTGCGGCAAGTGGTGGGTGGACTGACCGGACCGACGGGTTCCGGCGGCGGGGGCGTCACGGTGATGCCCCTGCCGTACGGCTGTCCGGGCCCTCAGCGCTGATAGCGCGCCAGCACCAGGTTGCCGTCGTCCTCCAGCCGTTCACGGAGTTCGCCGAGGTCGATGGCGCCGCTGTAGTACTCCTGGTAGGCCGGGGTGGCGACCTTGTCCTTCCACTCCGGGTAACCGCGCACGGACTGCGCGGGGGCCGGCCGGAGGTGGGCTGCGAGGGCGGTGCCGGTGGCCCAGTCGTGCTCGGTGGTGCGCAGGGCGGGGTCCCGCAGCGCCTCGGTGCCGGTCGGGAGCATCCAGTCGCCGAGGGCGAGACGGACCATGTTCCCGGGACGCAGCAGGAAGTCGATGAACGCGGCGGCCTGCTCCTTGTGCGGGCTGTCCTCGGCGACGGAGAGGGTCTGCGGGCTGACGCCCTGGGTGAGCCCGCCCGCACCGGCCGGGGCCGGCAGCACCTGCCAGTCGAAGCCCTCCGGGGCCTGCTGGACGATCTGCTGACGGTACGAGAAGCCGAGCGGGACCATCGCGTATCTGCCGCCGAAGAAGCCGGGCAGGGTGTCGGAGCCGCTCATGCCGAGGGTGGTGGCGGGCGCGCTGCCGTCGGCGTTCACCTCGTCGCGCACGGTCCTCGGGACGACGGCGTCGGCCCCCTCGAAACGGACCTCGGCCTTGCCGTCCGTGCCCCGGTGGAACAGCTGTCCGCCCGCCGAGAGGGAGAGGTTCAGCGTGGCCGACACCGGTTCCTTCAACGGCCAGGCCACCCCGTACTTCCCGCCGCCGCTCAGCTCCTTCGCCACCTCGCGGAACTCCGTCCAGGTCCACGGATCCTCCGGCGTCGGCACCCGCACCCCGGACTCACGCAGCCAGGTGGCGTTGGCGATCAACACCCTCGGTTCCTGGAGGAACGGCACCCCGTAGACGCCCTCGCCGAAGGTCGTCGTCTCCCAGCTGTGCCGCGGGATGTCCGCCCTCAGCCGCTCGGGCAGCAGGTCGCGCAGATCGGCGAGGTAGCCGCCGTACGCGAAGTCCGCGAGGTCGTCGGAGGCGTCGTGGATGATGTCCGGCGCCTCACCGCCCTCGAAGGAGGTCAGCAGTTGGTCGTGGACGCTGTCCCAACTGCCCTGCACGTACTCCACCCGGACGCCGGGATGCGTGGCGTTCCACTCCTCCACCAGCTCCTTGTTGACGGCGACGGACTCCTCCTGCCAGGCCAGGGACTGGAAGCGGAGGATGATCCGGCCGTCGTCGGAGGTTCCCTCGCCGCTGGTGCAGCCGGCCACGAGGAGGCACAGCAGCAGGGCGGTGACAAGCCGTCGTGCGCGCATCAGTTCTTCACCGCCCCGGCGAGCATGCCGCCCGTGATCCGTTTCTGGATGACCGCGAAGACGACCAGCGAGGGCAGCGTCGCGAGGAACGCGGCGGCGGCCAGCGGCCCGAGGTCGGCCACACCCTCCGCCCCGATGAAGTGGGTGAGGACGACCGGCAGGGTCTGCTTCTCCGGCGTCTTGAGCAGGACCAGCGCGAAGAAGAACTCGTTCCACGCGGTGACGAACGCGAACAGCGCCGTCGCCACGATGCCCGGCGCCAGCAGCGGCGCCGTCACCGACACCAGGGTGCGCAGCCGCCCGGCCCCGTCGACCGCCGCCGCCTCCTCCAGCTCGGCGGGCACCGCCCGGACATAGCCGACGAGCATCCACAGCGCGAACGGCAGGGCCCACACCACGTACACCAGGACCAGTCCGGGCACGGAGTCGATCAGCCGGAGGTTCTTCAGCACCAGGAAGAGCGGGATGATCACCAGCACGAACGGGAACGCCTGACTGACCACCACCCACCCGGTCGCCATCCGCGACAGCGTCGTACGGTGCCGGGCCATGACGTACGCCATCGGCGTCGCGACGAGTACGGCGACGACGGCCGCGCAGACCGCCGCGACCAGCGAGTTGAGCGCGGCCTGGAGCAGCGGCTGCTCCTCGAAGGCCTGCCGGAAGTTGGCGAGGGTCGGGTCCCTCGGGATCCAGGTCGGGTGGAGACTGCCCAGCTCGCGGGCCGGTTTGAAGGCGGTGGAGACCAGCCAGAGGAACGGGAACGCGAGGAAGACGAGATACGCGAGCAGGGCCAGGTACTGACCGGTGCGCGCGGTCCTGCTGGTCCTCACGCCTCACCACCCCGCCTCAGCCGGCCGACCAGCACGAACGCCAGGACGGTCGAGATCACCGCGACCATCACACAGCCCATCGCCGCCGCGTACCCGAACTGGCCGTAGCGGAAGGCCTCCTCGTAGGCGAAGAGCATCGGCAGGCGGGTACGGCCGCCCGGTCCGCCGCCCGTCAGCACGTACACCAGGGCGAAGGAGTTGAAGTTCCAGATGAGGTTGAGCGCCGAGACGGCGAGGGCGATGGGTCTGATCGCGGGCCAGGTGACCGTCCGGAAGCGGCGCCAGGCGCCCGCGCCGTCCATCGCGGCGGCCTCGTGCAGTTCGCGCGGGGTGTTCTGCAGCCCTGCGAGCAGGGCGACGGTGGTCTGGGGCATGCCCGCCCAGACGCCGACCAGTATGACGGCGGGCAGCGCGGTGGCCAGTCCGCTCAGCCAGTCGCGGCCGTCGCCCAGGCCCAGGTCGCGAACGGTCTCGTTGAGGATGCCCGCGTCGGGGTTGTAGACGAGCCGCCACATGATGCCGACGACGACCTCGGGCATCGCCCAGGGGACGATCGCGAGCGCCCTCGCCAGCCAGCGCAGCCGCAACGGCTCGTTGAGCAGGAGGGCGAGGCCGAGGGCGAGCACGAACTGCGGGACGGTGACCCCGACGGCCCACAGCAGACCGATACGGAACGACTCCCAGAAGAGGGTGTCGTGCAGCAGGTCCTGGAAGTTGAGGGTGCCGATCCACCGGGTGGGTTCGGTCCGGCCGGACTGGGCGTCGGTGAACGCCAGCGCGATCCCGTACAGCAGCGGGCCGACGCTCAGCACCAGGATGGGGATCAGCGCGGGCAGCACCAGGAACCAGGCGCCGTGGTCGATCGGTCGCCGGTCCCGGTCGTCCGCCGGGGTGCGCCGCTTGGCCGGTCGCGTGCGTTTCGGCTTCGCGGTCGCCAAGGTCATGTCCGTCATGGTGCTGAGGGCATGACAGGGCGTCAAGGCAGCGCGCACAGGCTCCGACCTGTGCGAATGCGAGACTGACCCCGAATGGCGTGAACCTGACGTCCCTGAGGGGAGCGTCGGCCGTACGGACACGGAGGCGAAGAATGGACGAGGCTCGGGCGCGGGACGTACTGGACGCGGCCGGTGTGCTGCCCGGTACGGCCGGGGACGCACGGCTGCTCGCGCTGGGCGAGAACGCGGTGTTCGCCGCAGGTGACCTGGTGGTCAAGGTGGGCCGTGACGCCGAACTCCTCGACCGGGCCCGCCGCGAACTCGATGTCGCCGCCTGGCTCGCCGAGGCGGGCGTCCCCGCGGTGCGGCCCGCCGGTGCGGAGGCACTGCTCGTCGAGGGACACCCGGTGACCGTGTGGCACCGCCTGCCCGATCCCGTACGCCCCGCCGAGCCGCGCGATTTGGCCGAACTCCTACGGCTGGTCCACGCCCTGCCCACCCCGCCCTTCGCCCTGCCCCGCCGTGAACTGCTCGGCGGTGTGGAGCGCTGGCTGCGCCTGGCCGGTGACGCGATCGACCCGGCCGACGCGGCGTACCTCCGTGAGCGCCGCGACGGGTTCGCGGCGGCCGCGGCCGCCCTCGTCCCGCGCCTGCCCCGGGGGCCGATCCACGGCGACGCGCTCCCCCGCAACGTCCACATCGGCCCCGACGGCCCGGTCCTCGTGGACCTGGAGACCTTCTCCGGCGACCTCCGTGAGCACGACCTCGTCGTCATGGCCCTCTCCCACGACCGCTACGGCCTGCCGACGGGGGACTACGACGCCTTCACGGCGGCCTACGGCTGGGACGTGCGGGAGTGGGACGGCTGCTCGGTGCTGCGGGGCGCCCGGGAGACGGCGAGCTGCGCGTGGGTGGCGCAGCACGCGCCGAGCAATCCGGCGGCCGCGGCCGAGTTCACCCGCCGCGTGGCCTCGCTGCGCGAGGGGGACGAGACGGTCCGGTGGTACCCGTTCTGAGCGGCGCCGGGCGCGGACGGGCCGGAGCCGGACGGCCCGGAGTGCCCGAGCGAGTGGCGGGAGCCGGACGGCCCGGAGTTCGCGTGCCCGGAGTCAGACGGCCCGGAGTATGAGCGCCACCTCGTCGATCTCGGCGTCACGGGCCAGGGCGAAGCCCCGGTCGTGGCCGGTGACGACGAAGCCGCACTTCTCCAGGACGCGGATCGAGCCGGTGTTGTCGGCGGCCGCGTGGGCGTACAGGGGCCGGGTGGGGACGAGGCCGAGCAGGGCGGTGAGGGCGGCGGTGGCGACGCCCCGGCCCCAATGGGCGCGGTCGATCCAGTAGGTGACCTCGCGTTCGTCCGGTGGCCCGTAGACCGCGACGGTGCCGACGACCTCGCCGTCGGCGACCACCGTGCGGTTCAGCACCCCGGGATCGGCACGGATCTTCGCCCAGTGGGCGTCGAAGAGGGCGCGGTCGCGGTGGTACGCCCCGGTGAACGCGGCGATCCGCTGTGCCTCGGGGTCGGACGCGTGCCGCCAGAGGAACGGCGGGTCGCCGTCACGGACTTCGCGGAGGGAGACCACGGCGGCCGTCATACCGTCTCACCCGCCGGCTCGCGCAGCGGCCAGGTCGCGTCCACGACCGCTTCCGGGTTGCCCTTGCGGCGGAGGAACTCCTGGAAGTCGGTGGCCCACTCCGCGTACCACTCGATCTGGCGGCGGTGCAGCTCCGCCGGGCCGAGGGCGGCGACCTTCGGGTGGCGCTGGGCTATCGCACGGGCGAGCCGGGCGGCGGCCAGGGCGTCGGCGGAGGCGTCGTGCGCGGCGTCCAGCGGAACTCCGTACTCCCCGCAGACCGCTTCGAGGTTGCGTTTGCCCCGGCGGTAGCGGTCGACGGAGCGGTCGATCGTGTACGGGTCGATGACGGGCGCCGGGTCGAGGCCGCCGAGCCGGTCCCGCAGGGACGGCAGGGCGTGCCGGCGCAGCTCTGCGGAGAGCAGGGACAGATCGAAGGCCGCGTTGTACGCCACGACCGGGACGCCCGTCTTCCAGTAGGAGACGAGGACGTCGGCGATGGCGTCGGCGACCTGGTCGGCGGGTCTGCCCTCGGCCGTCGCACGGGCGTTGGTGATGCCGTGCACCGCCACCGCCTCCTCCGGGATCTCCATGCCCGGGTCGGCGAGCCATTCCCGGTGTCCGACCGGCTCCCCGTCCCTGACCTCGATCACCGCGCCCGTGACGATGCGCGCCTCGCCCGGGTCCGTCCCGGTGGTCTCCAGGTCGAAGCCGATCAGCAGCTGCCGGTGCCAACCCATGCTGGCCCCCCTTCTTGGTGGTGCTTTCCCCCAGTGACCACCACCATCGCACGGGCCACTGACAATCCGAGGGCCGCGTTCCGCTTGGGCGCGCGACGGGCCCGCCGGCACGGCGCCGGGGCCCGCTTCACGACACCGGTCGGGAGTCCGCCCACGCCACTTCGAACTCCTCGCGGTATGTATCGAAAAGGCCGACTTCGCCGTTCTCGTCCGCCTTGAGGACCCGGTTGCCGCCGCGCAGGACGAGCACCGGCGCCTCCATGCCCCGGGTGCGCCGCAGATAGGTCTGGACGACCGCGACCCCGTCCGAGCCGTCGCCGTCGACGAGGTACGCCGTGAAGCGCGGGGTCTCGTCGAAGACCTGGATCTCGAAGGCGCCCGGGTCGCGCAGCCGGGAGCGGACCCGGCGCATATGGAGGATGTTCATCTCCACCGCACGGCTCAACTCACCCCGCTTTATGCCCAGTTCACGCTCCCGCCGCTTCACCGCGCTGGAGGCGGGGTTGAGGAAGAGCAGCCGCACCCGGCAGCCGGACTCGGCGAGCCGCACCAGCCGTCGCCCGGAGAAGTTCTGCACGAGGAGGTTCAGGCCTATCCCGATGGCGTCGAGGCGCCGGGCTCCGCCGAAGAGGTCCTCGGCGGGGAACTGCCGCAGCAGCCGCACCCGGTCGGGATGGACACCGACGACGTCCGCGTACCGGTCCCCCACCAGGTCCTCGACCGCGTCGACGGGCAGCCGGCGCGCGGAGGGCACGTCGCTGCCGGCGCCCAGGATCTCCAGCAGCTTCGCGGCGGCGCGCTCGGCCTGGGCGAGGACGGCCTCGGACAGGGCCCGGTTGCGGGAGACGACGTTGCGGGTGACCTCCAGCTCGTCCAGCGCCAGTTCCACGTCGCGCCGCTCGTCGAGGTACGGCTCGAAGCAGGGCCAGTGCTGCACCATCAGCTCGCGGAGCTGGGGCAGGGTGAGAAAGCTCAGGGTGTTGTCGTCGGCGGGGTCGAGCAGATAGCCCTTGCGGCGACTGACCTCGCGGACCGCGACGGCCCGCTGCACCCACTCCTGTCCGGCGGGCCCGGCGGCGGCGACCACCCAGTCGTCGCCGTGGACGGGCTCGTAGATGGGCCGCAGCACGGCGGCCACCACGGCGCGCAGCCGCTGTTCGACGAGGTTCAGCCAGATGTAGGCGCGGCCGGCCCGCTGGGCGCGCGTACGCACTTCGAGCCAGGCGTCGGCGTTCCAGTCCAGCTCCGGACCTATGGAGCCCCGCTCCATGGGCCGCGCCAGGGACACCGCGCCGGGTGGGACATCCGTGGGGTCCCCCTCGTGACCCGCGTCGCCCGCGTCACCAGGAGGCAACTCCAGCCCTCCCGAGCCCACCCACGCACCGCCTTCCGCTCCCCCGAGCCGACCCCTACGCAACGATCAAGGAAGGGTACTCCGGTCGCGGGTGACGATACAGCCGGATGGACAGGTCGTTTCTCAACTACCGCACGTGACTTGCCCGTTCCGGGGCGCCACCGTGCGGGGAGTGAGCCGATTCATAACGATCGGGCCGCCGCCGGGCCACAACGGTGGCCCTCGGGGCGTCACGAAGTGTCCATCACTGGGCAGGAGGGACGTATGTCCTAGGAGGTTCCATCAGATTGAGGGAGACTCCCCCCGGAGTCGCCCCCAGCGGCGCGCGACAACTGGAAGAGTCGTATCCATGCAGGTCTGGCCTGGACAGGCGTATCCGCTCGGCGCCACGTACGACGGCGCCGGTACCAACTTCGCGGTCTTCTCGGAGGCCGCGCACCGAGTAGAGCTGTGTCTGCTCGACGACGACGGCTCCGAGACGGCGGTGGAACTGCGCGAGACGGACGCGTTCGTGCGGCACGCGTACCTGCCCGGCGTGATGCCGGGGCAACGGTACGGCTTCCGTGTGCACGGCCCGTACGCGCCGGAGCGGGGGCTGCGCTGCAACTCCGCGAAGCTGCTGCTCGACCCGTACGCACGTGCCATCAGCGGCTCGGTCACCTGGGGGGAGGAGGTGTACGGCTACCACTTCGAGTCGCCGGAGGAGCGCAACGACCTCGACTCGGCCCCGCACATGATGACCTCCGTCGTGGTCAACCCGTACTTCGACTGGGGCGACGACCGGCGGCCCCGCACCGAGTACCACCACACGGTGATCTACGAGGCCCACGTCAAGGGCCTCACCATGCGGCACCCGGGGCTGCCCGAGGAGCTGCGCGGCACCTACGCGGCGCTCGCCCATCCGGCGATCATCGAACACCTGACCGGACTGGGTGTCACGGCACTGGAGCTGATGCCCGTACACCAGTTCGTGAACGACCACCGGCTGGCCGACATGGGCCTCAGCAACTACTGGGGCTACAACACCATCGGGTTCTTCGCCCCGCACAACGCCTACGCCTCCTGGGGCGACCGCGGTCAGCAGGTGCTGGAGTTCAAGTCGGCGGTCCGGGCGCTGCACGAGGCCGGGATCGAGGTCATCCTCGACGTCGTCTACAACCACACCGCCGAGGGCAACCACCTGGGCCCCACGCTCTCCTTCAAGGGGCTCGACAACCCGTCGTACTACCGGCTCACCGACGACCCGCGCTACTACATGGACACCACGGGCACGGGCAACTCCCTGCTCATGCGGTCCCCGCACGTGCTTCAGCTGATCATGGACTCGCTGCGGTACTGGGTCACCGAGATGCATGTCGACGGGTTCCGCTTCGACCTCGCCGCGACCCTGGCCCGGCAGTTCCACGAGGTGGACCGGCTGTCGTCGTTCTTCGACCTGGTCCAGCAGGACCCGGTGGTCTCCCAGGTGAAGCTGATCGCCGAGCCCTGGGACGTCGGCGAAGGGGGCTACCAGGTGGGGAACTTCCCGCCGCTGTGGACCGAGTGGAACGGCAAGTACCGGGACACCGTGCGGGACCTGTGGCGGGGCGAGCCGCGCACGCTCGCGGAGTTCGCCTCCCGGCTGACCGGCTCCTCCGACCTCTACCAGGACGACGGGCGGCGCCCGCTGGCCTCCATCAACTTCGTGACCTGCCACGACGGCTTCACGATGCGGGACCTCGTCTCCTACAACGAGAAGCACAACGCGGCCAACGGCGAGGACAACCGGGACGGCGAGAGCCACAACCGGTCCTGGAACTGCGGGGCCGAGGGCGAGACCGACGACCCCGGGGTGACCGCGCTGCGGGTCCGGCAGATGCGCAACCTCATCGCGACGCTGATGCTGTCGCAGGGCGTGCCGATGCTCAGCCACGGCGACGAGTTCGCGCGGACCCAGGGCGGCAACAACAACGCGTACTGCCAGGACAACGAGGTGTCCTGGGTGCCGTGGCCCTCCGGTGAGGACGGGGACGAGGGCGCGCCGTTCGGAGATCTGCTGGAGTTCACCCGGGCCATGGTGTGGCTCCGCAAGGATCACCCCGTCTTCCGCCGGCGCCGCTTCTTCCACGGCCGGCCGGTGGAGGGGACGCACGACGAGCTGTCGGACATCGCGTGGTTCACCCCCCAGGGGCAGGAGATGGGACAGCCGGACTGGGACTCCTCGCAGGCGGGGGCGCTGAGCGTCTTCCTGAACGGCAACGCGATCTCCGAGCCGGGTTCCCGAGGCGAGCGGATCAGCGACGACTCGTTCCTGCTGATGGTGAACGCGTCGGCGCTGCCGCTGGAGTTCGTGGTGCCGGTGAACCACGGTCCGCAGTGGCAGATGGTGGTGGACACGGGGCGGGAGGACGCGGTGCCGGTGGACGGGCCGAAGGTGGCGGCCGGGGAGCGGGTGGAGTTGGTGGACCGGAGTCTGGTGGTGTTCCGGAGGCCGACGTAGGTCGCGGGATTCGCCGTACGGGGTCGCTGTGTGTTGCGGGGTGCGGGTCGTGGGTGGCTTGTCGCGCAGTTCCCCGCGCCCCTAAAAACTCCGCGCCCTTGCGTGTCAGGGCGCTCCAAGTCTTGTGTGGCGGGTACGTAGGACTTCATGACCTCTGTCGTGCCTGCCGCCACCTACCGCGTCCAGCTTCAGCCCGACTTTCCTTTCTCCGCCGCCTCGGCCGCCGTGCCCTACATCGCCTCGCTCGGTGTCTCCCACCTGCATCTGTCCCCCGTCCTCGAGGCCGTGCCGGGGTCGTCGCACGGGTACGACGTGGTCGATCACGGCCGGGTGCGGGGGGAACTCGGCGGTGAGGAGGGGCTGCGGGAGCTGGCCCGGACCGCGCGCGCCCATGGGCTCGGCCTCGTCCTGGACATCGTCCCCAACCACATGGCCATGGCGCCCCGGCACAACCGGGCGCTGTGGGAGGTGCTGCGGGAGGGGCCGGGATCGGCGTACGCGCGCTGGTTCGACATCGACTGGGAGGCGCAGGGCGGCCGGGTGCTGCTGCCGGTGCTCGGCGGGCCGCTGGGCGCGGAGATCGAGCAGTTCGTCGTGGACGGGCGGGAGCTGCGGTACTACGACCACGCGTTCCCGCTGCGGGAGGGCACCGAGAAGCTGCCGTTGCCGCAGCTGCTGGACGCGCAGTGGTACCGGCCCGTGTGGTGGCGGCTGGCCCGTACGGAGTTGAACTACCGGCGGTTCTTCAGCATCTCGGAGCTGATCGGGGTGCGGGTCGAGGAGCCCGAGGTGTTCGAGGCGACCCATGCGAAGGTCCTCCAACTGCTGGACGAGGGGGTCGTCGACGGGCTGCGGATCGACCACCCCGACGGGCTCGCCGACCCCGACGCCTATCTGCGGCGGCTGCACGAAGCGACCGGGGGGCGGTGGACCGTCGTCGAGAAGATCCTGGCCGACGGCGAGAAGCTGCCCGGGGCGTGGCCGGTCGCGGGGACCACCGGCTACGACGCGCTGCGGCACGTCGACGGGCTGTTCACCGATCCGGCGGGAGCAGGTGAACTGCTGGAGAGGTACCGGGGGTTCACGGCCGCGCAGCCGGACCGGGGCGGGGAGTGGGACGCGACCGTGCGGCGGGCCGCGTACCGGGTCCTCACGCACGAGCTGGTCGCGGAGGTGGAACGGCTCACCCGGGTGGCGCACCGCTTGTGCGAGCGCTCCCCCGATCTCTCTCTGCGCGACCAGGCGCCGTGGGCGCTGCGCACCGCGCTGTGCGAGCTGCTCGCCCGGATGGAGGTCTACCGGCCGTACGCCTCCGAGGACGCCTCCCTCGTCGTCACCGAGGAGGCCGCGGCCGAGGCGCGCGCGCTGTTCGTGGTGCCCGAGGAGGCCCGGTCGGTGGACGCCGTACGGGATCTGGTGCTGGGCCGGAGCGACGAGCCGGACCAGGTGGAGTTCCGGGCGCGGTTCGCGCAGACCTCCTCGGCGCTGCGGGCGAAGTCGGTGGAGGACACGGCGTTCTACCGCTATGTGCCGCTGCTGTCGGCGAACGAGGTGGGCGGCGATCCGGGAAGTCCGGCCGTGTCGCCGGAGGACTTCCACGCCTACTGTGCGCGCGTCCAGCGCGACTGGCCGGCCACGGGGACGGTGCTGTCGACCCATGACACCAAGCGCAGCGCGGACGTACGGGCGGCGATCGCGGTGCTCGCGCAGTGCCCTGAGCGCTGGGCCGACCTGCTGGCGGAGGTGACGCGGGACGGCGCGGGCTCACCGGATCCGCACCTGGCGTGGGCGGCCTGGCAGACGGCGTTCGGACTCGGCCCGGCGGCCGAGGAGCGCCTTCAGGGTGCCCTGCTGAAGCATGTGCGGGAGGCCGGACTGCACACCTCCTGGACCGAGCAGGACCCGGCGTACGAGCGGGAGGTGGCGGACTTCGTCGCGCGGGGGCCGGCCGTGGACGCGCGGGTCGCCGCGCTGCGCGAGGAGCTGGCGCCCCATGTGCGGGCGAACGCTCTCGGCGCGGCCCTGGTGCAGCTGACGATGCCGGGGGTGCCGGACGTGTACCAGGGGACGGAGGCGGAGTACCGGGCCCTGGTGGACCCGGACAACCGCCGGGCGTTCGCCCCGCACGAGGAGGGTGCGGAGAAGTTCCGGCTCACCGAGGCGGCGCTGCGGCTGCGCGGGCGGCGGCCGGAGGTCTTCGGGAGCGCGGCGACGTACGCGCCGCTGGCGGCCGAGGGGGTGGGCGCCGCGCACTGTGTGGCCTTCACCCGCTCCGGCGAGGTGGTCACCGCGGTGACCCGGCTGTCGCTGCGGCTGGCGCGGGCGGGGGGCTGGGGCGACACCCGGCTGCCGCTGCCCGAGGGGCGTTGGGCCGAAGTGCTGGGCGGGGAGCGGGAGTTCACGGGCGAGGTGCGGCTGGCCGACCTCTTCGGGACCCTGCCGGTCGCGCTCCTGGAGCGGGTCGGCGCGTGACGGCGCGCCCCCGGACCGGGAGCGCGGTGGGGAGCGACCGGTGTCGTGGCGAATGACGGTGAGTGCGACCGGGCGCCCCTGGGAGCCGCCCCTTCGGCGCGAGGACACTGGGTACGTCCCCCGCTCGGCCCCGGCCGGGCGTGCGGACCGACGGTGCCAGGCGGACGGGACGGGGGTGGGTCTGCTGTCGGAGCTCGGATATCCCACGGTGGCCGAACTGGAGTCGGCCGCGAGAACCCTGACGGCCCGCCGGCCGGGGCTCTGCGCGCTGCGGAACATCGGCTTCTCCCGCGCCGGCCGCCCGCTGCGGCTGCTGTCGGTGGGGCACGCGAGACACGCCGTCCTGGTCGTCGCGGGCGCCCACGCCAATGAGCCCACCGGCGGCTCCACGGTGCTCGCCCTGGCCGAACGGGTCGCACGGGAGCGGCGGTTGCGGTCCGACGTGTCCTGGCACTTCGTGCTCTGCGCGGACCCGGACGGGGCGAGTCTGCACACCACTCCCCTGCCGCGCACGCTCCTCGACTACCACCTCGGGTTCTTCCGGCCGGCCGGCCCCGAGCAGCCGGAGTGGTCGCCGTCCGTGCTGCCGCCGGACCGGCTGCCGCCCGAGACGCGCGCCCTGCTGGGGGTGCTGGACGAGCTGCGGCCCTATCTCCAGGTGACCCTGCACGGCACCGATCTGGGCGGCAGCTGGGTGCAGTTGACGAAGGACGTGCCGGGGCTCGCCGAGCCGTTCGCCAAGTCCGCGGCCGAGCTGGGCATACCGGTGGAGCGAGGCGCGTCCGACGCCGCGGGCTGGCCCGTCTCCGGGCCCGGGGTGTTCGTGATGCCGCGCCCGGGCGGTGTCCCGGCGTACCCGAGCCTGCCGGACGACGCCCGGCACAGCACCTGGTACCACGCCCACCGGTACGGCGGTCTGACGGCGGTCGTCGAGGTGCCGATGTGGGCGAGCGACCTGGTGGACGACACCGCCCCGCACCCGGCCCCGGCGGCGGCGCTGCGGCACCTGGCCCGGCGGCTCGTGACGGACGCGGGCCGGGTGGAGCGGGTCCTCGCCGAGGCGCTGCCCCGGCTGCCGGGCCCCGAGGGACCGCTGCTGCGGGCGGCCCGGTGGGCGCTGGCGCTGGTGCCGGGGCTGGCCCGGGACTGGCGGGACGGGCCGCCACCGGATCTGTCGACGGCGTACGTGGGGAGTGTGGACGCCTTCGGGCGGCGGCTGCCGCTGCGGGCGGCGGCGATGCTGCTGCGGGTGCTGAGGGAGGCCGACGACCCGGGGGCGCCCCTCCTGGAGGAGTGGGTCACGGAGTGGTGCGAGTCCTTCGCCGACCGGTTCCGCGCACGGTGGGTGCCGGTGGGCGACCAGGTCGAGCACCAGGCTCGTACGGTGTTGGCGACGGCGGCGTACGCGCGGGGGAACGCGGGGACCTGAGGGCGCCGGGTGTGACCGTCAGTCCGTCATGGCGAACACCGCCCCCGTGCGGGCCGCCATCACGCACGCGTTGGCGAAGGTCTGTTCGTAGGCGACCTGGCGGCCACCCCACTGGCCCTCCGCCGTGGCCCGTACGGGGGCGTAGATCTCGGTGCAGATGGCGTTCCGGTGGGGGATGCGGGCGATGTCGCCGTCGCTCCGGCGGAGCTCCGCGCAGGCCTGGGTGGCACGGCCGTGGCCCTGGGGCGGATCGCACAGGAGGAGGGTGCCGCGGGTGTCGGAGGAGCGGGCGTCGCCCCGGGTGAGGGTGACGTAGAGCCAGTCGCTCTGGACGGCGGTCGTCCGGTCGGGGGCCGAGGCGCCGAGGGTGAGGAGGGCGAGGGCGGCGAGCAGGCAGCCGCGTACGGCATGGGTGGGGTTCGTCATTCCCGGTGCATCGGCACGGCGGGCTCGGAACTCCATCCCTGCTCACCCGAATGGGAGTCCGCACGGCTGTCCGGACGGGTGTCCGCACGGCTGTCCGGACAGGGCGCCTGCGGGGCGGGGCCCGGCCGCTGCCCGCGCCCGGCCGCCAGTTCGAACGCGGCGAGGACGACGCGGGCCTGGTACTCGGCCTGGCGGGCGACGGGGATCCAGCGGGCCCCGTAGCCGTCGCGGTAGTCGGCGCACCACTCGTCGATCAGCCGGTCCAGCTCGGGCAAAGCGCCCGCCGGGTCGTGCCCGGCACGGGTCACCAGCTGGCGCAGCAGTCCGGCGGTGCGCAGGGCGACCCGGCGGCCGGAGATGGCGAGGGTGGTGAGCCGGGCGGTGTCGAGCGGGGGCAGCGGCCGAGCGGCCCCGTCGTGGACGTCGGGGTCCCAGGAGTCGGCGAGGCCCGGCCCGACCAGGACGTAGTCGTCGACCGGGGCGAGGAGCCGGGCCGCGTCCGGGGCGCCGCCGACCGAGGGCCGGACGCGGGCGAGAAGGTCCTCCAGGAGCCGGGTGTCATGGCGCAGGGCACGGCTGACGGTGCGCAGCACGGCGTCGGCGTCGGGTGCCGGGGAGGCGTCCTCGACGGCGGTCACGCCCCACATGGGCGCCTCGACGACGGCGGTGACCGTGCCGTGGCGGTGCGGGTGGAACCAGGTGGACTCGACGGCCGCCTCGGTGATGGCGGCGGCCAGGTCGCCCCGGCGCGGCGGCGGGATGCGGTAGACGGCGGGGCCGAGGCAGGGCCAGTACAGCGTGTCGTACGGCTTCAGCTCGCGCGGGATGCCGAGGCGGGCGGCGATACGGGCGACGCGCTCGGCGAGGCCCGGCAGGTCCCGGGTCAGTTCGACGAAGCCGCCGCCGACGTCGACGCCGTGCAGCGAGCACTGGAAGAAGGGCCGCAGTTCGTCCTGGAGGTCGAGCAGGGCGCGGGTCTCCGGCAGCACGGCGCCGGCCGCGCCGTCGGGCAGCCACTCGGGCTGTTCCAGGAACCCGGGGCGGAAGAAGTGCCGGAAGTGGTGGCCGAGGGTGTACGGGCCGCGCAGCCAGCCCTCGTTGCGGCGGGAGCCGTCGGGGTCGAGGCTCAGCAGCAGGTTCCAGGTGGTGTCGGCGGCCTCGCTCAACCGGGGGTCGGCCAGGGCCCGTTCGGCGAGCCTGAGGACGGTGGCGCCGCCCACGGGCTCGTTGGCGTGCGGGCCGGCGACGATCAGGGTGTGGCGGCTGCCGTGTCCGACGGAGAGCAACCACATCGGTGTGCCCGCCCGTGAGGTGCCCACGCGGCGCAGTCGGGCGCGGTGCGGATGGCGGGCGACGAGGGCGGCCGCGCGGGCGGACAACTCGTCCACGGTCGGGTAGCGGAGGAGTGGCGGCAGGGCACACCTCCACGAATGTGGTGCCGTCGGTTCACCTGGTGTGCATGGTGTAAGCACAGTCAGTCATGGCCGAGAACCTACGTCAACACCCCGGAACGGAAGGAAAGTTGACAAACTCGCAGGGTAAATCCCAGGCCAGAGCTTTGCCGCGGGGTCGGTCACAAGGTCACTGCGAGGAGAGACGGAACACCATGCGGCCGAAACTCACCTGATCGCCGTCGCGGACGACTGCCGCGCCGATCACCCGACGGCCGTTGACGGTGGTGCCGTTGGTGGAGCCGAGGTCACGCAGGATCCACAGGCCGCCCTGCCGGCTCAGCTCGGCGTGCACCCGGGAGACCGTCTCGTGGCTGAGCCGGAGCCCGTTCGCCGGGTCGCGGCCTATGCGCAGGGCGTGGCCGCCCGCCGGGTGCGGCAGCTGGAGCTTGGGGAGCCGCTCGGCCTGCCAGGCCCGGCGCAGCTTCACACCGAAACCGGAGACCGCCCCGACGGTGCCGAGCACCAGCCGGGACCAGCGGTTCTCGACGGGCAGGTCGGCGGTGAGCGCGGCGAGTTCGTCGGAGCGGCGGGCGGTGAGCGCCAGCTCCATCCGCCGGATGAACGTGTCGTGCGACAGGCGGCCCAGCGCGACGCCGTCACGGAGCACCCTCAGCGCGCGGTCGCGCTCCGCGTCCGACAGCCGCGCGGGGTACGTGTGGAACTCGAAGGACGACGTCACGCTGGTGATTGTCGGTCAGCGAGGTGGGAGGTGTCCAGACAACCCGTGAACGGTGACCATCCGCGGACATGCGGGCGGACCTGCGGGAGACATGCGGGAGGGCGCCACGACTCGCGCGGTGAAAAGCACCGATCCGAGCGCGCGCCGATCTCGTTTGCCGCACGATGGACGAGTAACCCCCTGACTACCCAGGACCACGACCGGCAGCCGAGGGAGAACCGTTCCGTGCAGTTCGAGGTGTGGGCACCGCAGGCCGACCGACTGACCCTCCACCGAGCGGGCGCCACGCACGCCATGGAACGCGACCCGGAGCGGCCGGGCTGGTGGACCACCGAGGCGGAGGCCGAGGACGGCACCCGGTACGGCTTCGCCGTCGACGACGGCCCGGTGCGCCCCGACCCGCGCTCGCGCCGCCAGCCGGACGGCCCCGACGGACTGAGCGCGGTCGTCGACCACGGGCGGTACACCTGGCGTGCGGAGTGGGCCGGACGCGGACTGCCGGGCGCGGTCCTCTACGAGCTGCACATCGGCACGTACACCCCCGAGGGCACCCTGGACGCGGCGGCCGCCCGCCTCGGTCACCTCGTCGAACTGGGCGTCACCCACGTCGAGTTGATGCCGCTGTGCCCCTTCCCCGGGACGCACGGCTGGGGTTACGAGGGCGTCTCGCTGTGGGCCGTCCACGAACCGTACGGCGGTCCCGAGGCCCTGAAGCGCTTCGTGGACGCGGCACACGGGCTGGGCCTCGGGGTGGTCCTCGACGTCGTGCACAACCATCTGGGCCCCTCCGGCAACTATCTGCCCGTCTTCGGGCCGTACTTCACCGAGCGGCACCACACGCCGTGGGGCGCGGCGGTCAATCTGGACGCGCCCGGCTCGGACGACGTGCGGGCGTACTTCCTGCAGAGCGCGCTCGCCTGGCTGCGCGACTACCGGCTGGACGGGCTGCGGCTGGACGCGGTCCACGCGCTCAGGGACACCCGCGCCCTGCACTTCCTGGAGGAGCTGTCGGCGGCGGTGGACGCGTTCGCCGAGGAGGTGCGCCGGCCGCTGTTCCTGATCGCCGAGTCGGACCTCAACGACCCGCGCCTCGTCACCCCCCGCGCGCAGGGCGGACTGGGCCTGCACGCCCAGTGGAACGACGACTTCCACCACGCCCTGCACACCACGCTGACCGGTGAGTCCCAGGGCTACTACGCGGACTTCGCGCAGGCCGGTCCGGCGGGCCTGGCGAAGACCCTGACCGGCGGCTTCTTCCACGACGGCACGTACTCGTCCTTCCGGGAGCGCCGCCACGGCCGCCCCCTGGACCGTACGAGCGTCTCCGCGCACCGGCTGCTGGGCTACACCCAGACCCACGACCAGATCGGCAACCGCGCCCAGGGTGACCGTCTCGCGGCGACCCTCTCCCCCGGTCTGCTGGCCTGCGCGGCGGCGCTCGCGCTCACCGGGCCGTTCACGCCCATGCTCTTCATGGGCGAGGAATGGGCCGCGTCCACACCCTGGCAGTTCTTCACCGACCACACCGATCCGGAACTCGCGGAGGCCGTACGGCGGGGCCGGCGCCGGGAGTTCGCGGAGCACGGCTGGGCCGAGGAGGACGTCCCCGACCCGCAGGACCCGGCGACCCGCGACCGCTCCTGCCTCGACTGGTCCGAACCCGAACGCGAGCCCCACGCCCGCGTCCTGTCGTGGTACCGCGCCCTCATCGCCCTGCGCCACTCCCTCCCCGACCTCTCCGACCCCGACCTCTCCGACGTCAAGGTCGCCTTCGACGAGGAGACCCGCTGGTTCGGCTTCCGCCGGGGCGACGTCCTCGTGGCCCTGAACCTGGGCACGAAGACAGCGACCGTCCCCCTGGGCGTGCCGCACGCCCGCGTACTGGCGTCCTGGGATCCGGTACAGCCACCGGAAGCCGACGGAGTCCTCACCCTCCCCGCGGAGTCGTGCACGGTCCTGACAGACGCGTGACAGCCCGCGCGCCAGGGGACGGGCCGCAGGCCCAAAAGGGGCGCGGGGAACCGCGCGATCAGCCCCGTGCGGCCCGCGGTCGCCGCACGACGGTCACCCCCGACCCGTCGGGCGCCCCACACCGGTCCGCGCCCCTCCTCGAATCCTCAATCCTCACCCCGCAGATCCGTCACCCGCTCCAGCAGAATCGGCTCCCAGGTCCGCCGCAGACGGTCACGCAGAACCGGCAGCGGCACGGCCGCGCGCCCCCGCAAACCCTCGGCGAGGCGGACGACCGTGTCGCACCGGGCCAACCACAGACCCCGCAGACAGGGACGGGCCCCGTACCCGGCCAGCGTCGCGGCGCGGACCGCGGCCGGTGACCCGACGGCCGCGGCGAGCCCGGCGATGTCCTCGGCCGGATCACCGACGGCCGCGTCGCCCCACCCGAGCACCCCCCGGACCCGACCGTCGGCGCTGACGACGAGGTGGTCCCCGGTCAGCCCACCGTGAACCAGCACGGCCGCCGGCGCCATCAACTGCGCCGCCGTCGCCGACGTCAACTGCCCGAGCCGCGCCGCGTCGAACTCGTCGGCCGCCGCGAGGTCCCGCGCGGCCCGCGCCGCCGCCCCGCGCAGCGCCTCCAGCGGGCGCGGCGCCAGCCGCGGCACCCCGAGCGGTTCGGCCTGCCGCGGCGGCACCTCACGCAGCCCCGTGAGGAGCGCCGCCAGGTCGGCCTCGCCCACGGCGGACACCTCGTGCTCCTCGGCCGTACCCCCGACCAGCCGTGTGTCGAGCGTGTACGTGAGCCCGCCGGACCACTCCCCGTGCGCGACGCTCACCGGGACGGCGACGCCGATGTGCGGGCGGACCAGGTCCCGCAGCCGCAGTTCGCGTCGTTGCCGTCCGACGCCGTGCCGGTCGGTCGCGAGGCGCAGCACATGGCGGGTGCCGACCCACCAGGTGCCGTGCGTGTCGTCCCCGGCGACGGGCCGCACATCGGGGCCGCCGCCGCCCTTGCCGCCGGGCTTGCCCTCCCCGTTCTTCAGCAGGGAACGGACCAGCCGGCGGACGCTGTCCGCGGTGGGTGTCGGTGCCTGGGTCATGGTCGCGCCGTCGTCCGGTTCGGGAGATCTGGGGAGCGGGAGAGCGAGAGATCGCGGTCGGTCTTTCGGTCTTTCGTTCAGTCAGTCAGTCAGTCAGTCGACCATGGCCATCTCCCGTGGGGTGTTGTTGAGCCGCCGGCCACCGTCCTCCGTCACCGTCACGATGTCCTCGATGCGGACCCCGAAACGGCCCGGCAGATAGACGCCGGGCTCGACCGAGAAGCACATGCCGGGCACCAGGGGCCGCTCCTCCCCCTCGACCATGTACGGCGGCTCGTGGGTGGTGACGCCGATACCGTGCCCGGTGCGGTGGATGAACCGGTCGCCGTACCCGGCCTCGGTGATGACCGCGCGGGCGGCCCGGTCGACGTCCTGGCAGGCCGCGCCGGGCCGTACGGCGCGGAACCCCGCCTCCTGCGCGGCCCGTACGAGGTCGTGCACCTCCCGCTCCTCGGCGGCCGGTTCGCCGACGTGGACCGTACGCGAGGTGTCGGAGCCGTAGCCGTCCTTGAGTCCGCCGAAGTCGAGGACGACCATGTCGCCGTGCCCGATGACCCGGTCGCCCGCCTCGTGGTGCGGGTTGGCGCCGTTCGGGCCCGAGGCGACGATCGTGAAGTCCACCTGGGAGTGCCCGAACCGCCGCAGCAGATCGGCGAGATCGGCGGCGACGTCGGTCTCGCGGCGCCCGGCGAAGGGCATCTGCCGGATCTCCTCGTACGCCCGGTCGGCCGCCGCGCCCGCCGCCGCCATCCGCTCCAGCTCGGCCGCGTCCTTCACGGCCCGGAGCATGGGGAGCGCCTCGGAGAGCGCCACGTACGTGCTGTCCGGCAGCCGACGCCGCAGGCCCAGCAGGTGCAGCGCCCAGGTGTTGTCGCTGACGCCGAAGCGGCCGCGGGGGCCGAGGACGGAGACGGCCGCCTCGTAGGGGTCCTTGCCGTCGGTCCAGTCGCGCAGGGTCAGCGCGGGCCCGCCGGGCGCCTCGGCGGCGTCGGGGGCCTCCAGGGCGGGCACCACCAGCACCGGGTCCGCGTCGTCGCGCAGCACCAGCATCGTCAGCCGCTCGGTCTCGGGCGGCCGGTGCCCCGTCAGCCACACCAGGTCCGGGCCGGGCGCGACCAGCAGCCCGTCGAGCCCGGCGTCCGCCGCGGCCCGCGCCGCGCGCCGCATCCGGGCCCGGTAGTCGTCGGTGGTGAAGGCGGCGGGCGTGCCGGTCATCCATGCCTCCGTGCGCTCGGGACTCCCTGGGGCTACGGGCAGCATCCTGCCCCTCCGCCGCAGCGCACGCGAGCCGATTGGCACGTGGCGTCGACTGTCGTACGGCCCGCACCCACCCGCACCGCCCACACTCGCCCGAACTAATGCTTGTGGGTTGCTTATCCATTAGAGCTAATGCTTGGATTCGAGTGTTCCATTAAGGCACCGCCCCCCAAGGAGGCGTACGACGATGCTCGTACTCGCGCACATCAGTGATCTGCATCTGGACGGCAGCGACCGGGCCACCCGGCGGGCCGAGCGCGTACGGGACCTGCTGTGGGGCCTGCCGGGACCGGTGGACGCGCTGCTGGTGACCGGGGACATCGCGGACCACGGCACGGAGGCCGAGTACGAGGAGGCGGCCCGGCTGCTGGGGCTGCGCGGGGGCGGGGCCCCCTTCCCGGTGCTGACCTGCCCGGGCAACCACGACAGCCGGGCGTCCTACCGCAAGGCGCTCCTCGGGGAGCCGCCCGCCGACGGACCGGTCAACAGCGTGCACGTCTTCGCGGACGCGGCCGTGCTGATGTGCGACTCCAGCATCCCGGAGCAGGACGAGGGCGACCTGGACGCGCAGACGTACGCCTGGATCGAGGAGACCCTGGACGGGATCGACGGCGACCGGCCCGTCCTGCTCGCCTTCCACCACCCGCCGGTGACGCTGCACCATCCGCTGCCGGACGCGTACCGGCTGGGCCACCCCGCGAAGCTCGGCCGGCTGCTGGAGCGCCGGCCGGAGATCGCGGGCATCA
Source organism: Streptomyces caniscabiei (assembly GCF_014930365.1). GTDB lineage: Bacteria > Actinomycetota > Actinomycetes > Streptomycetales > Streptomycetaceae > Streptomyces > Streptomyces caniscabiei. The sequence continues at coordinate 274,811 of NZ_JABXWI010000003.1, forward strand.
TCACCGGACACGCCCACACCCCGGCCGCGACCACCTTCGCCGGGCGTCCGCTGGTCGTCGGCCCCGGGGTCACCTGGACGCTGCGGCTGCCCTGGGAGGGCGACGCGGTCGCGGACCGCGAGGCCCCGCCCGGGCTCGCGTTCCACGTCCTGGACGACGAGGGGCGGCTGACCAGCCATTTCAGGGTGGCCGTATAGGGGTTCGGTGAAGGGGCGACGAAGGGCGGCGAGAGTTCGTCAGGTGGCGTCAGGTGACGACGCCCGGTACGGCGACCAGGTACTGCCGGGCGCCGTTCGCGTGCCGCACGAGGAGTTTCAGGGCCACCCCGGGGCGGGCGGCGGTGACGGCCCGCGCGAGGTCGGAGGCCGAGCCGGTGCGGGTACCGCCCAGAGCGAGGACCGTGTCGCCCCGGACCAGACCCGCCGCGTGACCGGGGCCGGGGACATGGACACCGACGACGAGCGCGCCGCCGCCGTCACCCCCGCCGCCGGCTCCCGAGCCCGGAAGCGCGGGGGCGTCGACGGCCTCGACGCCGAGGGTGGGGCGGGTGGGCGCGCCGATGACCGAGGCCGCCGAACCACCTTCCCCCTGGCTCGACTTGGGGACGCCGTCCCGCGCCGCCCGGCCGTCGGCGTCGGGGCGTGCGAAGGAACCCGGCTGGGCGGAGGAACCCGGCCCGTCCGGCGCACCCTGCTCACCCTGCGCGCCGGGCGCATGCGACGCCCGCTCCCGCAGCTCCGCGAGCCTGCTCATGCCGATCACCGTGGCGCCCATCGTGGCCAACCCGACGCCCGACAGGACGAGGGCCACGCAGGTGGCCAGGGCGAGCAGCAGGGTGATCAGTCGCTGCCGGGCACGGCGCGGCGCGGCGTGCGGGCGCCGGGTGATGCCGGGCGGTCGGTCGCCGCCGGACTCCCCGCCCGGCATGGGTTTGGGCCGCAACGCGGTCTGTTCCATGGTGTCGCCACCTCCGGCCGGAGACCTACCCGGGGCACCACGGCCCGACGAGCCACGAAAGAGTGAGACTGACGCCCCGTCACATCGCCGGTTCAGAGCGGCTGCGGGTCGGTCAGCTCCCGCAGCAGCGCCGCCGCGGCCCCACCCGGCGTCCCGCCGTGGACGATCTCCGTACGGTGCACGAGGCGGGGCGCGACGAGGGGGACGGCGACCGCGCCGGGGACGTCCGCGGCGAAGCCGCGCGGCAGCACGGTCAGTCCGTGTCCGGCGGCGGCGAGGGTGGTGAGGGTACGCAGATCGGTGCCCTCGTAGCGCAGGGCGGTACGGACACCGCCGGTGCCGCTCGCGGTGCGGAGCCGGTCCAGCGGGAGGCCCGCGCCGGGGGCGTCGAGCCAGCGGGCGTCGACGAGGTCGGTGAGGCGGAGGCCGGGGCGGCGGGCGAAGGGGTGGTCGGCGGGGAGCAGGACGCAGACGGGTTCCTCGCCGAGGCCCCGGGTGGTCAGGGGCGCCACGTCGGGGAGCCGGAGGGGGTCGCTGGGGGCGGCGAGCCCGTCGACCAGGCCGAGGTCGGCGGCGCCGGTGGCGACGGCCGCCGGGATCTCGTCGCGGGCGAGGGTCCGCAGGGTCACCCCGGCCGCGGGCAGCGCGGCGACGACCCGGGGGACGAGTGCGGTCGGGGTCACCGCCAGCGTCAGGCCGTGCTCGGGCGCGGACGCGATCCTTACGACGTCGGCGCGGGCCGCCTCCAGACGCAGCAGCAGCGGCCCGGCGTGTTCGAGGAGCCGCTCGCCGGCCGCCGTGGGCAGGACAGGACGCCGGGTCAGCAACGGGGCGCCGAGGTCCTGTTCCAGCGCCGCGATGTGCTGGGACACCGCGGACTGGGTGTACCCCAGCTCGCGCGCGGCCTCGGAGAAGGAGGCGAGCCTGGCCACGGTGACGTACGTACGCAACAGATGCGGATCCATGGCGGACAGGATCGCCCACCGGTCCATCAGCAACGCTTATCGGGGGTGCAGGAATCATCGTTGGACGTGAAGTCGGGGCCGCGCCCAGGATGAGGGACATGACGAACAACGCGGCGCAGTCCGCCTCTTCCCGTACGACCCCGTACGACCCGTCCACCGCGTCCGCCCGGCCCGCGCGGCTGGCCGTCGTCGGCGACCGGTCACCCGACGTCGTCTCGCACAGCCGGATCCCGCTCCTCCTCGAAGCGCTCGCGGGACAAGACCGGCTGGTCCTGGACGCGTACTGGATCCCCTCCGAGGAGGCCGCGGCAGACGCGGCGGCCGTACGGGGGTTCGACGCGGTGTGGGTGGTGCCGGGCAGCCCGTACCGCAGCGAGGCGGGGGTGCTCTCCGCGATCCGGACCGCGCGGGAGGAGGGCATCCCGTTCCTGGGCACGTGCGGGGGCTTCCAGCACGCGCTGCTGGAGTACGCCCGGCACGTGTGCGGGCTCACCCGGGTCGCGCACGCCGAGAACGAGCCGGGCGCCGGGGACTTCCTGATCGAGCCGCTCGCGTGCTCCCTGGTCGGGCACGAGGGGACGGTCGTCATCGAACCCGGCTCGCTGGCGCAGTCCGTGATGAACGCCGAGCGGTCGGTCGAGCGGTACTTCTGCGCGTACGGTCCGACCCGTCACCTCGACACCCTGCGCGCACACGGTCTGCGGTTCTCCGGGCACGACGAGGACGGGCACGTCCGGATCGCCGAACTCCCGGGCCATCCGTTCTTCCTGGCGACGCTCTTCCAGCCGGAGCTGGCCGGTGACGGCAGCCGCCCGCACCCGATCGTCCGCGCGTTCGCCCGGGCCGCGGTGGAGCAGGCGACCCGGGCGACGACGCGTCAGCCGGCGTGAACCGGCTGTCGCCTCAGACGTGAACCGGCCGTCGCAGGGTCAGCCGGTACGAACCGGCCGTCCTCGGCTCAGCCCGTGTGCGCCGACGCGAAGGACAGCGCCGGTGGGCGGTCCGGGACGAAGCCGTGGGCCCGGCGGGCGAGGAACTCGGGCTTGTAGCGGTCGACCTGACGGTGCCAGTTGAGGATGCCGGACAGCCAGTTCTTCAGGTCGGCCACATAGCCGTCCATGACGGTGCGCGCCTCCCGCGACAGCGCGAAGTCGTCGTAGACGACGGGGAGTTCGTGGGCGACGACATGCTCGAACTGCTGCATCCGCTGGGTCATCAGGTCATGGATCACCCCGAGCGCGGTCGGGTAGTCGCAGCCGAAGAAGTTCTGCACGACGAGGATCGCGTTGTGCACCTCGCCCTCGTACTCGATCTCCTTCTGGTAGGAGAAGACGTCGTTGATGAGGCACCCGTAGTCGATGGCCGCGTTCTCCAGGGAGCGGACGGGGCCGCTCGCGTAGACCTCGGGCGGGATCCGCGCGCCGTGGCCCCGCCGGCACATGCTCAGGGTGAGGTCGGAGCCGAACGTGGCGCGGCGCATCTCCAGGTAGTCGACGGGGTCGGGGACCCGGTGCTGGATCTGGTTGAACACCTCCCACACCCAGCTCTCCGTCATCTTGTCGACGGACGCCTTCAGACCGCGCCGCTCGTCGGGGGTCATCCCGGCCGTCGTCCGTACCCAGAGGTCGATGAGGCCCCGTTCCATGCCGTTGACCGGGACGGGGACCGGCTCGCCCTCGACGGGCATGCAGTCGGAGAGCCTGGCCGTGGTCAGGCGGGCGGCGGCGAGGTCGCGGCGGTGGCCGAAGACGAGGGGGTAGTAGTCGTCGCCGTAGGTGCCCCAGGCCAACCACTGGGAGCTGAGGTCGAGTTGCTCGGGGGTCGCGTCCGGGTCGAGGCCGGCCGAGCAGAGCGGCAGGTCGGCGGCGGCGAGCCGCTCCTCGTCCCAGACGCCCTCGCCCAGCATGCCCATGGCGTGCATCCAGGGGACGAGGCGGGCGCGGGCGCCGTCCAGATGGGGGCACAGTTCCACCGCGAACGGCATGTGGAAGTCGGGCAGGAGGGACGGTCCGACCTTCTCGTACGGCACATGCGCGTGGGCCCGCAGGCGCTCCGCGGCGGCGGTCGCGAGCAGCGCCCCCACATCGGCGGCGGAGGTGCCGAAGCCGGCGCGGCCGACCAGGGCGGGGCCGGAGAGGACCGCGCCGCCGAGGTCGAGCGGGCCGCGTGCGGAGGCGGCGCCCTCGTTCATGTACCGGCTGGACCGCATGTGCCACTCGTGGCCGCCGGACTGCCAGTCCTGGAGACCTTTCGTGTACGCGGCGACGGCGGCGACCTCGGGCGGGGTGAGGCCCTTCTCCAGGGCCAGCGCGGGGACTTCGGTGAGGGCGGTGTTCTCGAACTGGTGGAGCCGGGAGGTCAGGATGTCGTTGACGATGTCGGCGGCCTGCTGGGTGCCGCAGCCGAAGAAGGTCTCCAGGACGAGGACGCCGTTGCTGTTCTCGCCCTCGTCCTCGACCTCCCGCTGGTACGAGAACAGGTCGTTGCGCAGATGGACGGCGTCGGAGAACGTCTCCATCAGGACCCTGAGCGGCCTCGACCCCGCGACGGCGGCCGGGACCTCGGCGGTCGCGTACTCGACGAGACCGGCCGACCAGGGCGCGCCGCCGACCTTGCGGCGCATCTCGATGTACTCGACCGGGTTGGCGATCCGGCCCTCGTTGATGTTGGACAGCTCCCACATCGACTCGTTGAGCAGGTGCTCGGTGGCGACGGCGAAGCGGCGGCGCCAGTCCATCGACATCGACGGCACCGTCCGCGCCCAGAGGTCGGCGAGGCCCGCCTCCACGGGGTTGCGCGGCTCCGGTACGGGGGCCGCGAGGTCCAGCGGCATGAAGAGCGGGAGCCGGTCGAGGTGGGCCTTGCCGCCGGGGCGGTCCTGGGTGCGCTTGTAGAGCTCCAGGAAGTGGTCGTCGAAGAAGAAGACCCACACGTACCAGTCGGTGATGAGCGAGAGCGCCGGACCGTCGCAGTCGGGGTGGGTGTACGCGCACAGCAGACCGTAGTCGTGCGCGTCCAGATCCGCCTGCTCCCACACCCCGGACCCCTCCAGCATGCCCATCTCCCGGGCCCACGTGGAGGAATGGGCGCGGGCCTCTTCGAGGTGGGGGTTCAGCCGCGCGGGATACGGCAGGTAGAAGTGCGGGAGTTCGAACGGCTGCGTCATGGGCGTGGCCCTACCCGTGGCCTCCGGCCCGCATCCGGATGGGCGCACATGATCACACCATCGCGTGAATGTGGGTGGTTCCGGGGGTGGGCGGCGGGCGGCTCGGCCTTACGGCGTCGGCCGTGTCAGGACAGTGCCGTGGTCATCGCCTCGGTGACGCGCACGGCGGCGTCGGGATCCGAGGTCGCCACGCGCACGGCCAGCGCCACGGTGGAGCCCGCCTCGCCGGGGGCGTATGCCAGGGACCATGAGGAGGCGGTGCCGTGGCCGTCGTCGGTCGGGGCCCATTCCTCCTTCGCGCGCACTGCGGGGAGCAGGAGACCGGCCGTGACGGCCGAGACGCTCTGCTCGACCCCCCTCTCCTCTCTCCGCCGTCTCGTGGAGACCGTGGTCCAGCGCCGCCGCGGCGACCACGATGTCGAAGGTCTCGCCCGGCGCGGTCGTCTCGCGCAGCGCACGGTTGAGCATCGGCTCGTCCGTGTCCGCGTTCGCGTCGCGCCAGGCCTTCCCGTCCGCGGTCGTGCAGCCGCTGAACGCCGACGGGTCGTACGACGGTGTGCTCACGACAGCCAGGAGCTCTCCGGTCTCCGCATCGAGCGCGACCGCCGCCCCGCGACGGTCACCGAGCGCGTCGAAGGCGGCCTTCCGTTCTTCTTGTTGCCACTCGGCTTCGATCCCGTGACGGGGACGCCGCCTGCCAGGAGGTCGCCGTACCCGCCCCCGGAGGTGATCGAACCCGGTTCTGCCTTCCCCTTGTCGGCCGAGTCAGTGGCACCGGTGCAACCGGCCGGCAGCGCAAGGATCCCGGACACGACGGGGGTACGTTCTACGGTCGATCACATGATCATACTCTAGGGATCGCCCCACACCGTCAGTCACGGAGCTGGATCAGGGCCCTCGTTCCGCTGGTGCGCCAGCGCTGGCCCTCCGCTGTCGTGAGGGTGGTTTCCGTCTCTGCCGTCAGGCCTGTGACGACGTCCGACTTGAGGGTGCGTAGGGCTGCCACGGGGGCCGGGAAGTAGGAGGTGGCCTCTGCGAAGGGGGTGGTGGGGGGCCAGTGGCGGTCGCCCACCAGGCGGCGGTAGTTGAGGTCGCCCTTCATCAGGGTCAGGTCGGCGGAGGCGAAGTCCGCGTGGAGGTCGACGGGCATGTCCGCGTAGGGCAGCGGGGCGCAGGAGAAGGGGTGGGCGCGCAGGATCAGGCGGCCTTCGGAGAGCGCGGTGTGGAGGCGGGGGCCCGCGTCGGTCTTCGCCGCGACCAGATGGCGTACCGCGTCGAGGGTGTCGGCCGTCGTGGCGTCGGAGACGAAGTACGGGTACGGCTTGAGGTGCAGGATCGCGCGGTCGAAGTGGCCGTGGGCGAGGAGGTGGTCGACGAGGAGCAGGTCGGGGATGAGTTCGCGGCCCGCGTTGTCGGCCACCAGGCAGAGCGTGCGGCCGGTGGCGCCGTCCGCCCGGCCGGGTGCCGGGCCAGTCAGCAGGGTGAGCAGCGCCTCGCTGTCGTCGGCGACCAGCGGGGAGTCGGCCGATGTCTCCTCGGTGCTCTGGAGGCGGAAACCGAGGTCCGCCCGGTTGCCCCAGAGGGAGCCGTGGAGGAGGGCGCTGAGCTGCTCGGGCAGCGGGCGCTCCGACAGCGGGCCGAGCGCGGTGAGTTCGGCGGCGGCCTCGGGGGTGTCCAGTTCGGCGAGCTTGAAGGGGCGGAACGGGTCGACTGCCTGCCAGGGGCCCGCGTCGAAGTAGCCGACGGCACGCAGGAGTTGGCGGTAGAAGCAGCTCTCGGCGGCCAGGAACGGGAGGGAGAACCAGGAGCGGCCGGCGTAGCGGCGGGCGTCCCAGGTGTCCCACCAGTCGTCGTCGGCCGGTGGCGCGACCGTGCCGTGAAGGGTCTCGTACAGCAACTCGTCGAGCGCACGGCGCTGTTCGGGACCGTACGGGGTGGCGTCCTGGACCTTGCGGACGAGGGCGGGGTGCCGTTCGGCGAGGACGCTGTGCGGGAAGGAGGCCGGGTCGTCACCGCGGATCACGGGGGCGTTGTCAGGCATGGCCGGAGGCTCCTCCCGGGGCGGCGGGACCGGTCGGCGGCGGGGCCGGGAGGTCCGTCTTCCGCAGCCGTTCGTCGAGTTGCTTGCCGAAGCCGGCCTCGGTCCAGACGAACTTCTTGAACTGGTCCGTCGTCAGCGGGCCCGGCCACGGGCTGCCGGTGGGGTAGAACACGGACTCGCAGGACGCGCAGAAGTGGGCGGGGTTCCAGAGGGCCTCGGCGCGGGGGCGGCCCGCCGTGACGGTGGCGCGCTCGCGGGCCTCGCCGCGGATCACCCAGAGAGTGCCGACGAAGAGGAGGACGGCGAGGACCCCGCCGCCGACCGTGAAGAGGGGTTTGTCGTTCTGGAGGCCGTGCTGGGCGAGGCCCGCGCAGACGAAGGCCATGACCATGCCTTCCAGGAAGTGCAGGAAGCTGTCGAACCGCGACTCCACGCCCGGGGCCTTCGCCAGCCGGTCGGAGAGGCCCGACCCCGGGGAGTCGGGCGCGGAGCATGCATCGGGCACCGTACGCACCGCCGGCCCCGAGGCCCCGCAGCGGGGGCACACCGCCATGAGCGGAGCCGCACCGAACTCCCCGGCGGACGCCTCGTACGGCCCCCCGGCCGGCGTCGCGGGGGATCCCACGGCCGACGTCTCGTACGGTCCCCCCGTCGGCGTCACACGTGGTTCGAACTTCTCTGTCGCCATGCGCATACGCTAACGCCCGGCGTGCATGGGCCGACGGCCGACCGATGCCCGCTCGCATCGGTCGGCCGCCGGCGGTGGGGGGTGGCGGTCAGTGGGCCCGGCCGGTCAGCCGGGGCCCCGGGCCTGGCGGCCCGGCTCTCAGAAGGTCAGCTTCCAGTTGTTGAGGCGGCCGGTGTCCGCGGCGGCGACGTCCTGGACGCGCAGCTTCCAGGTGCCGTTGGCGACCTCGCTGGAGGCGTTCACCGTGTAGGTGGTGACCAGGTTGTCCGCGGAGTCCGAGCTGGAGGCCTTGAGCGGGTAGGTCGAGCCGTCCGGGGCCACCAGGGTCAGGACCAGGTCACCGCGGTAGGTGTGGGTGATGTCCACGCCGACCTGGAGGGTCGAGGGCGCGTTGCCCGTGCGGCCGGTGACGGAGATCGAGGACTCGATCGCCGCGCCGTTGTCCGGGATGGAGACGGCCGTGGTGTTGGTGAAGGTGGTGCCCCCCGTGGTGCCACCACCGGTCACCGCCTGCACCGTCTTGGCCGCGTCGGCCAGGCCCGCGCCGCAGCCGCCCGAGCAGGCACCCGGCAGAGCACGCGAGTTGGTCTTGATCGCGGACTCGATCTGGGCCGGGGTCAGCGCGGAGCTCGCCGACTTCAGCAGCGCGGCGAGGCCCGCGATGTGCGGGGCGGCCATGCTGGTGCCCTGGTAGTAGTCGTAGGACTCGCTGCCCGGGCCGGCGGTGCCGGCGTTCAGCGTGGACAGGATGCCGCCGGTCTCGACCGTGCGGGTCTCGCCGCCGGGGGCCGCGATGTCGACGATCGAGCCGAAGTTGGAGTAGTACGAGCGGGCGCCGGCGCGGTTGGTGGCCGCCACCGAGATCACGTTGGAGCAGCTGGCGGGCGAGTAGTTGGCCGCGTTGGCGTTGCTGTTGCCGGCCGCGACGACGACCGTGGTGCCGCGGTTCACGGCGGCGTTGATCGCGGTCTGGGTCGCGGTGGTGCAGGCGCCGCTGCCGCCGAGGCTCATGTTGATGACCTTGGCGACGTTGGCGTTGGCGGGGACACCGGAGACGGTGCCGCCGGACGCCCAGGTGATGGCGTCGATGATGTCGGAGTCGTAGCCGCCGCACTTGCCGAGGACCCGCAGCGGGGAGACCTTGGCGCCGTAGGCGATACCGGCGACACCCTTGCTGTTGTTGGTGACGGCGGCGATGGTGCCGGCGACGTGGGTGCCGTGCCAGGAGGAGGTGGTGGCGGGTTCGCCCGCGACGCACTCGTTGGCGGCGGTCCAGTCGCCCGGGTCGGCCGGGTTGCTGTCACGGCCGTTGCCGTCGTTGGCGACGGCGGTGTCGGCGATGAAGTCGTAGCCGCCGACGATGTTCGCGGCGAGGTCCGAGTGGGCGACGTAACCGGTGTCGATGACGGCGACCGTCACACCGGTGCCGGTGGTCTTGTCCCAGGCACCCGGCAGGTTCATGCCGGCCGTGGACTCGTAGAGGTCCCACTGCTTGGTGTACTCGGTGTCGTTCGGGGTGGCCTGCGGCTTGTTCAGGCGGTCCGGGACGACATAGGCGACCTGCGGGTCGGCCCGGTACTCGGAGATGACGTCGGCGACGTCCGTCTTGGAGATGTCCTCGCCCAGGTCGACGAGGGCGGCGCCGCTGCCGAGCCGGCGCTGGAAGTCGAGGTCCTCGCCCGCCTCCTTGCCCTTGGCGGCGGCGTCCGCGTCGGCGGCCTTGTTCGAAGTGGCCTCGGCGGCGCCGGACTTGTAGCCGACGATCAGGCGCTCGGCGACGGTGCCGGGCGCGGCCTCGGTGGCACCGGCCACGGGGGCGGCGTCGGCCTTCGCGGACGGGGCCTGGGCGACGGCGACCGAGGAGGTCATGCCCGCCACCAGGGCGACGGAGACCGCGGCGACGGCTATGAGCTTCCGTCCTGCGGTACGGGTGGGGTAAGTACGCAAGGGCTTCGCCTTTCGTGGCCTGCTCATGTCAGGGGAGGAGCGGCGGTGAAACGCTTCTTCATCGAAGCGGCGGGGGGTCCAGAAAGGGTTGGCGCAGAGGCCGGCCAGGCGCGTGCCGCCCACCAGGGGTTACCTGTGGTTCGGCTGTGCGATGACATTAGGCAAAGCCCAGGTCATGCGGATACGGGGAAAACCCTCGACCCCTGGGGAACTCCCCTACGGCGCCCTGCAGTCGGGGTCCGATGTGCCGCTTCGCCGGGTTTGCCGACGCTTTGCCGTCGCACGGCACATGGCCGGATCCGACCGGTCGAACAAGGGCGGGCCGTTGAACGGGGCACCCATGGGTCCCGTACGACACGGTGGACCGTCAGCCCTCGACCCCCATGGATCGGACGTACCGGATGCACCGCTTGTCCGCCCGCCGCGCGACCGCCCGTCGCGCCGTCGTCACGACCGCGGCCGCCACCGTGGCGGCGCCCCTGCTCCTCACCGTGGGTGCCGCCGGGCCGGCCTCGGCGCACGGTGCGCCGACGGATCCGGTGAGCCGGGTCTCGGCGTGCTCGCCGGAGGGCGGCAGTCAGGACTCGGCGGCGTGCCGGGCCGCCGTCGCCGCGAACGGGGCGCCGTTCACCGCGTGGGACAACATGCGCATCGCCGGGGTGAACGGGCGGGACCGGCAGGTCGTGCCCGACGGGCGGTTGTGCAGCGGAGGGCTCGCGGCCTACAAGGGGCTCGACCTGGCCCGCGCCGACTGGCCCTCGACCCGCCTCTCCCCCGGCACCACACTGGATCTGACGTACCGGTCGACGATCCCGCACACCGGGACCTTCAAGCTGTTCCTGACGAAGCCGGGGTACGACCCCACGAAGCCGCTGACATGGTCCGATCTGCCCGAGAAGCCGTTCGCCTCGATCACCGACCCACCGCTGCGGGACGGCTCGTACCGGTTCTCGGCGAAGCTGCCGTCCGATCGCGCGGGACACCATGTGCTCTACACGATCTGGCAGAACACGAGCACGGTCGACACCTACTACTCCTGCTCGGACGTGGTGTTCCCGAAGGCGAAGCAGGCCGACTCCGGTACGGGCGGCGGGAGTTCGGAGGAGACACCGGCCGGGAGCGAGGGGACCGCGGCCGGGGACGCGACCGCCGGCAAGGAGGACGGGGACAAGCCGGACGGGGACAGGACGGGCGAGCAGGGTTCCGGGCCCGCCACGACGGCGCCGGCGCGGTCCGCCGAGGCGCCGCCCGCCGGGGACGGCGACGCGGAGGGCGACGCGCGGGCGGCCGATCCCGGCAGCCCCGTCGCCTCCACGACCGACGAGAGCGGCGCCTCCGTGCCGCTGTTGGTGGCGGGCGGCGCCACGGCACTGGTGCTCGCCGTGGGCGCCGCCCTCCACTTCCGCGGACGTGGACGCCGCTCTCGCGTCGACGGCTGATCGGGCAAGCGACCGGGCCGCCGAACGGGGCACGGATCGGACGGACCGATCAGTGCCCGGGGCCGGTCACCGACCGCCGGACCGGTGACCGACCTGCTTGCGCGGTCAGTTGGTGAAGACCGCCGCGCCGCCCTGGTTGGTGTCCGTGACGGGCGCGTACTTCGCCGTGAAGTAGCCGTTGGCGAAGCAGAGCGAGGAGCCGGAGGTCTTGGTGAAGGCCTGGGCGGCGAAGTTGATGCTGTTGTCGGTGTTGTCGGAGGTTCCGGTGATGCTGGGCGCCTGGTAGACGCAGTTGATGGTGCCCAGCAGCGTGCGCAGCACCACGGTGGTCTGGAGGACCGAGCCCGAGGCCGGGCTGACCGTGACGACACCGTCCGAGGTCACGGTGGTGGTGTACGGCAGGTTGTTGACCGTGACGCTGTTGACGCCGGTCACGCCGAAGACGTTGCTGGTGCAGCCGCCGAAGGTGTGCGCGTCCACGGTCTCGGTGGCGGTGCCGGGCGCCGCCGGGTTGTCGGTGACCGTGGCGGTGAAGGTCGACGCGGAACAGGAGACGCCGCTCGTGCCGGTCGCGCTGGAGTAGAAGGTGGCGGCGGTGCCGGAGGCCAGCGAGGCGCTGAGGACGTCGCCGACCGCGACCGCGTCACCGGCGGGGCCGCCGGTGGTGAGCACGGTGTCGGCGGCGGAGGCGGGGCTGATGGCCGACACCATCAGAGCGGCGGTGCCGGCGGCGAGGGCAAGGAGGGATCGCGTACGCATGGGGGTGCCTCTTCTCGGGAAGTGAGGGCCGGCGAGGCCCTCGGAAGGTGCGGGTGACAGCCCTCGACGGCGCGTGGGCTGTGGTGATCGCGCGCGAGGGGTCACCGTTCGCGCGGGGTGACGCGGCGATGCCGCACGGCGCTGTACGGCCGCTGCCGATCCGTGGCACGCCTTCTCCGTACGTGACGGATCGACAGCGACAGCCGGGGACCGGAGCACGGCCCAGTGGAGGGGAAGGCGACCGTGCCCGGCACCGCGGCGAGGGGTGGTGCTGCGTGGGCCGCGCAACGCGTTCGGAAGTGGTCACCCACGCCCCGTCGGCGACGGGGAGTTCGGGACGGTGACAGACGCTGCGCGTCGGATCCGGCGCCACGGATCCGTGGGGGAAACCCGGGAGAGTTGTAGACCTGAGGAACAGTCAACGTCAAGGCGTCGTAGGCAAGTTGATGACCGGATACCGCTTGCCGGCTGGCCGGATCCGGGGGCTTCCGGAGACAAAACCAAAGGTGAGAGATGTTCACCTTTCACAGGGACGGCACAACCAACATCCTTTTGCCACAAGCACCTTGACCCTTGAATGTAACCACCGGTAACTTCCGGAATGGCTACTGCGGCGTAGCAAGTAAGCCCTTGCACCACGGGAGGTGCTCTCAGGCGTGCGTCGCAACCGCTGTCCGCGCCAGGACAACGTGCCGTTGCCCCAACTGCAATGACTTGGAAGTCCAGGGAGCACACATGGCCTCGTCCTCGGACGCCACGGCGTCCACCAACGAAAGACCCGAGGGTCCCGCAGCGTCCGGAAGACGCGGGCGGGTCCGTCTGAAGCGCGCCGCGGTGATGGCGGTGCCGGCCACGGCGGTCGCCGCCGGTCTGATGATCATGACCGCCCAGGGCGCGCTGGGTGTCCAGTTCGCCATCTCCGGCATGCCGTTCGTGGTCACCGCCGACAAGCTCGACGGTGAGGGCTTCGCCCAGTTCGGCGCGCTGGACCACATGATCGAGAACAGCCCGAACGAGGGTGACACCGGCGGTCAGGTGCTGGTCGTGACCTCGGTCGTGAAGAACGGCAAGCTGACGAACCTCTGTCAGAGCGTCGACCTCGGCGGCATCCAGCTGGTCCTCACCGCCGGCAACAAGGGCACGCCGGTGAGCGTGAAGAACCTGGCGATCGACTCCGACGACATCACGGGCGACGCCTCGTTCAACAACATCGAGATCGGCCGTGACTCCAGCACGTTCGACAAGGTGGACCAGAAGGGCCAGCCCGGCGTCTACGGCCAGCAGGCCGACTCGGTCGTCATCACCGATCTGTACCAGCACAACTACGCCGCCACCGCGGCCGTCTTCAAGCTGCCCGACCTGCACATGAGGTTCCAGAGCGAGGGCTGCGACTAGTGAGCGACTTCCGGGAATGGAGAGGTCACCGGCCGTTCGCCGGTGGTCTGCTGCTGGCGTTGGGCGGCGCCGAGATCCTCGTGACCATGAAGGCGCCGCTCCCGGTCATCCTGAAGATCGGAATGCAGGGGCTGGCGGGCTACCTCCTGCCCGCGCTGATGATCGTGTGCGGGCTGCTGATCATCTTCAATCCCGCTCAGCGCCTGTTCTACTCCATCCTCGGGATCATGCTCTCCCTGGGGACGTGGCTCACGTCCAACATCGGCGGTTTCGTCGTGGGGCTGCTGATGGGGGCGGTGGGCAGCACGTTGGCCTTCGGCTGGCTGCCGGATCAGGAACCCCGCCAGAAGCGTTCGGCGAAGCGGGCCGAGGAGGCGGCGCGGGCTTCGGAGAATCCGGAGAAGCACGCCGCTGAGCTCGGGTAGTCGCGGACGTTCGGCGAGTACCGGTCCGTCGTGGCTGTTCGCGCAGTTCCCCGCGCCCCTGGGGGGGTGCGGGGTTCGGCGTTCACCGCGGGGCCGACGCCGTCGCGGCCGAACTCAGCACCGAGTGCAGCCGGGCCGTGTTCGTCCAGTACGTGTCGTGGGTGAGCGGGACGCGCCAGTAGAGGCCGGGGCCCGCGGTACGGCGCAGCGGCGGGACGGCCACATGGCTGCCCCGGCCGAGGACCTGGACGTCGGGCAGGCGCCAGGCGGCCGCGTCGCCCGGCGGGACCAGCCAGTACATGATGCCGCCGTAGCCGTCCTTGATGACGGCGCCGCTCTCGTCCCCGAGGGACTTGAGGGCGAGGGCGCCGAGGTCCGCCGGCACCCGTACGGCGTTCCACCAGCGCCCGGCGGGCACGGTGCGTACTTCGGGGCTGTAGGAACACATCCAGCGCGGGGCCCTGCTGACAGTCATGGCACTCACCGGCTCTTCATGGGGGGGGTCCGCCCGATCCTAGGAGCGGCCCCGGCGGCCGACTTGCGAGTACGCGCAGGGAAGTTGCCGTCGTACGCAGCGCGTGGCGCGCGATCTCGCCCCGCGGCGCCGCCGAGCCGTAGCGTGACCGGGCTTGCACGTTGCGCTGTTGGACCGTCTTCGAACCAGGAGGACCCACATGGGCCACCCGAGCCCCTTGGTGATCGACCCGACCGGCCGTGACATCCACGGTGAGGCCGCCCGTATCCGCGAGACGGGTCCGGCGACCCGGGTCGTGCTGCCGGGGCCGCCGGTCGTGGAGGCCTGGGCCGTCAGCAGCCCCGAGCTGCTCAAGCGGCTGCTCACCGATCCGCGGGTGTCGAAGGACGCGCGGCAGCACTGGCCCCGGTTCGCCGCCGGCGAGATCACGCCGGAGTGGCCGCTGTTCACCTGGGTCGCCGTGCAGAACATGTTCACCGCGTACGGCGGGGACCACAAGCGGCTGCGCACGCTGATCGCCAAGGCGTTCACCGCGCGCCGCACCAACGCGCTCCAGCCGCGGATCGAGCAGATCACCGAGGGGCTGCTGGACCGGATCGAGGAGGGCCTGCGGGGCGGGGCGACCGTCGATCTGCGGGAGGAGTTCTGCTATCCGCTGCCGATCCAGGTGATCACCGACCTCTTCGGGCTGCCCGAGGAACGGGGCGCGGAACTCCGGGAGTTGGTGGACAAGATCTTCGACACGTCCGCCGATCCCGGGGAGATGTCCGCCGCGTTCGGGCGGTTGCAGGGGGTGCTGGGGGAACTCGTCGCCACGAAGCGGGAGACGCCCGGCGACGACCTCGCCTCCGGGCTGATCTCCGCCCGCGACGAGGACGACGCCCGGCTCAGCGAGCAGGAGTTGATCGACACGCTGGTGCTGATGATCAGCGCCGGGCACGAGACGACCGTCAACCTCCTCGACCAGGCCGTCCATGCCCTGCTGACCCACCCCGAGCAGCTCGCGCACGTCCAGGAAGGGCGGGCGACCTGGGACGACGTGATCGAGGAGACCCTCCGGGTCCAGGCGCCGGTGGCGAGCCTGCCGCTGCGGTACGCCGTGGAGGACCTCGACCTCGCCGAGTTCGGCGGCCCCGAGGGTGTGGTGATCGCGCGGGGTGAGCCGATCCTGGCGGCGTACGCGGCCGCCGGGCGCAGCCCCGAACGGCACGGGAAGGACGCCGACGTCTTCGACGTCAGCCGGGCCGACAAGGAACACCTCGCATTCGGCCACGGGGTTCACCACTGCCTGGGCGCCCCCCTCGGCCGGCTGGAGGCCAGGATCGCCCTCCCGGCCCTCTTCACCCGCTTCCCGAACCTGCGACTGGCGTCCACGGGAGCCGACCTGGGCCACGTGGAGTCCTTCATCTCCAACGGCCACCGCCACCTCCCGGTCCGCACCACCTGACGCTCCCCGCCCCGGCTTCGGCGGCGGCCCGGAGGCCTCCGGGCGAGGCCTCCGGGGTGGTGAGGCGGGCCGTCACTCCCCTCGCCACCAGGACAGCAGGCGGGTCCAGGGGGAGGTCGGGGAAGTCGGAGCGGGGGCCTGGGTGGTGGGGGCGGGGCGGGTCCTGGCCTCGGGGGTGGTGGTCGGTCCGCGGGACGGGGGGCGTTCTGTCACGGGGGCCGGGGGGAAGGTCACCGGCAGGGCCGCGAGGGCTCGGTGGAAGGGGCCCGGGCGCCATTCCAGGGCGTCCACGGGTACCGCGAGGTCGACGTCGGGCAGGCGGTCGAGGAGCTTCTCCACCGCCACCGAGGCGATCAGCCGGGCCTCGCTCCGCGCGGGACAGTTGTGCGGGCCCGCGCTCCACGCCAGGTGGGCCCGGTTGCCCGTCCGCTGATCGGTCGTCAGGGTTGGATCGGTGTTGGCCGCGGCCAGCGAGACGACGAGCGGAGCACCGGCCTTCAGCAGCGCGCCCTCGTACACCACGTCCCGCCTCGGGTAGTGCACGGCGTAGTTGGCCATCGGCGGATCGGTCCACAGCACCTCGTCCAGGGCGTCCTCGACGGGCAGGCTGCCGCCGGCCAGGTCACCGGCGAAGCGGTCGTCGGAGAGCAACAGCCGCAGCCCGCCCGCGATGAGGTTCTGCTGCGGCTCGGTGCCCGCGCCCATGAGCACGACGAGGGTGTGGACCATCTCCTCGTCGGTGAGCCCCGCCGGGTGCAGGGTCAGCCATGACGTCACGTCCGCCCGGGGGCGCTTCCGCTTGAGCGTGACCAGTTCGAGGAGCGTGGCGCCGAGCAGTGCGTCGGCGCGTTCGGCGTCCACCCCGTCGAAGATGCCGGACATGCCCTCGACCAGCTTCAGCCCCAGCTCGGCCGGACAGCCGAAGAGGTGGTTGAAGACGAGCAGGGGCAGCACCTGGGCGTACTCGCCGAGGAGGTCCGCCTCGCCGGTGGGCGCGAACCGGTCGATGAGGGTGTCCGCGCTGCGTTCGACGTAGCCGCGCAGGGTGTGGGGCTCGACCCGGGCGAGGCTGTCGGTGATGGCGCCGCGCAGCCGCCGGTGCTCCTCGCCGTCGGAGAACAGGGCGTTGGGCCGGTACATCATCATCGGCACGACGGGGCTGTCCGGGGGGACGGTGCCGTCCGCCAGGTCGTTCCAGCGGCGCGGGTCCTTGGAGAAGGTCTCCGTGCCGCGCAGGACGTGCAGGGCGGCGTCGTAGGAGGTGACGAGGGTGGCGCGTACGCCGGGGGCCAGCTCGACGGGCGCGGTCGGCCCGGTCGCGCGCGCCCGCCGGTAGAACGCGGCCGGGTCGGCGGCGAACTCCGGTCCGTACATGGGCTGGTGGGCCGGGCAGCCCGGGGGCGGACCGGAGGTACCGGAAGGACCGGGGGTGTCGGAGGGTCCGGTCGGGCGGGACGGCGGGGCGGGGGTCACGCGGGCTCCAGTTCGGTCGTGCGGCCCAGGAGGTACTCGACGAGGGCGATCAGCGCCCGGGTGGAGGAGTCCGGGTCGCGGGCGTCGCAGCGCACCAGCGGGGTCTCGTCCAGCAGGTCGAGGGCCTCGCGCACCTCGGCCAGATCGTGCACGGGGGCGCCCTCGAAGTCGTTGACGGCGACGGCGTACGGCAGGTCCAGCTCCTCCAGGACGCCCATCACGTCGAAGGAGTGGGACAGCCGGCGGGTGTCGGCGAGGACCAGCGCGCCGAGGGCACCGCGGGTCATGTCCTGCCAGAGCCTGGTGAAGCGCTGTTGCCCGGGGGTGCCGAACAGGTACAGCACCAGGGAGTCGTCGAGGGTGAGCCGGCCGAAGTCCATGGCGACCGTGGTGGTGGTCTTGTCCCGGGTGCCGGCGAGATCGTCGACGAGCGCGCCGGCCTCCGTCATGACCTCCTCGGTGCGCAGCGGCCGGATCTCGGAGAGTGTGCCGACGAACGTGGTCTTGCCGACCGCGAAGTGACCGACGACCAGCAGCTTGGCCGCCGTCCGCACGGTGGGACGCAGATAGACGTCGTCAGAGGCGGGCGCGGAGCCCATCGAGGACCTCCTGGAGGATGCGGGCGTCGGACGGCCGGGCGGGCGGTATCGGTGCGCGGGTGACGATGTGGCCGCTGTCCATGAGGTCGGCGACCAGCACCTTGGTCACGCTGACCGGCAGTTCCAGGTGGCTCGCCACCTCGGCCAGGGAGAGCGAGCCGGGCCGGCACATGTCCATCACCCGGCGCTTCTCCGGGTTGAGACCGGTCAGCGGCAGATCGGTCGCGGCGACCAGCAGCGTGACCAGGTCCAGGGTGTTGCGGGTCGGCCGGGCGCGGCCGTCGGTGACGACGTAGGACCGCACCAGTCGTCCCCGGGGCCGGCGGGGCGTCATGCCCTGCTGCCCGTGTCCAGCCGTGCCGGGCTGGACAGTTCCTTGCCGAGCCGGTCGACGAGCTTGTGCATG
Organism: Streptomyces caniscabiei; assembly: GCF_014930365.1. Classification (GTDB taxonomy): domain Bacteria; phylum Actinomycetota; class Actinomycetes; order Streptomycetales; family Streptomycetaceae; genus Streptomyces; species Streptomyces caniscabiei. Next base: position 292,993 of record NZ_JABXWI010000003.1, read on the forward strand.
CGGTACGTCACCGCCTCCATGTCGACCTCGTCGCCGGTGGAGACCGCGAGATAGGCGCCCTCGCCGGCCGCGACGAGGAAGACGAAGCCGTGTCCGAACTCGATCAGGGTCTGGCGCCACGGGCGGTCGGCGGGGCCGCAGAACTCCGAGGTGCTGCGGCTGATGGACTGGAGTCCCGAGAGCCCGGCGGCGAGGCGCTCGGCGTCGTCGCGGCCGATGTCGGCGGAGTGGGCGCGGAGCATGCCGTCGGCGGAGAGCAGGATGGCGTGCCGTGCTTCGGGGACCTTCAGCACGTCGTCGAGCATCCAGCCCAGCTCGTTGTTCGTGGGCTCGATCATGCGTGGGGGGTCCCTTCGTTCTCGTGGGGGGTGGGCGACGCGGGGTCGGCGACGGCATCGGCGGAGCCACGCTCACGGTCGGAGCCGGCCCCCCGGTCTGCTTCACGTCCGGCTCCGGGGTCGGTTTCACGTCCGGCTTCGAGTCCGGCTTCGGGGCCGGGTTCAAGTCCCGCTTCGGGGCCGGGTTCACGTCCGGCTTCGAGTCCGGCTCCAGGGCCGGGTTCCCGTCCGGCTTCGGGGCCGGGATCCCGGACGTACTCCTCCTCGTCGAGGATGCGTCCGGCCGCCCGGCCGAAGCGGGTGCCGCGGGCGAAGGCGCCCATGAGGCGGGCGTTCTCCTCGGGCGACCGGCCGGGGGGCTCCTCGGCCCGTGCCACGGGCTCCGGTTCGGGGGCCGCGGTCCGCCGGGGGGTGCGCCGACGGCGTTTGGGCAGTCCGCCCTCGGTGGTGTCGACGGGGGCGGCCTCGACGGTCGCCGGGCGGGGGCCGGGGGCGGCCCCGGTGACGCGCGCCGGTTCGGCCCGTGGCTCCGGGGCGGCGGGCTCCAGCTGGGTGAGCAGCACGGTGGGCAGGAACGCGACGGCGCGGACACCGCCGTACGGCGAGCGGGTGTCCACGGAGACGGTGAAGCCGTAGCGCCGGGCGAGCATCCCGATGACGGCGAAGCCGAACTGGGGCGGGTCGTCGAGGCGGGTGACGTCCACCTCTCCGTCGCCGGTGAGCAGCCGGGTGGCGCGCTGCACGGCGTGGGCGTCCATGCCGACGCCGGCGTCGTCGACGATCACGCATGCGCCGTTGTGCACGGGCTGGACGTCGACCTCGACGGTGGTGTTGGGCTGGGAGTGCCGGGCCGCGTTGTCGAGGAGCTCGGCGACCGCGAGGACGACCGGCTCCACGGCTCGGCTCACCACCGCGAGGTCGACCCGGCCGTGGACCCGGACGCGCCGGTAGTCGCGGATGCGCGAGGTGGCGCCCCGGACGACCTCGACCAGCGGGGAGGTGGCCCGCTGCCGGCCCGGCCAGGAGCCGCAGAGCACGGCGATGGCCTGGGCGCGTCGGCCGAACTGGGCGTTGGTGTGGTCGATCTCGAGGAGGTCGCGCAGCACGTCGGGGTCGTCGTGCCGCTCCTGCATCTCGGAGATGGACATCTGCTGTTCGTTGGCGAGGGCCTGGATCGAGCGCATGGACGCCTTGAGGGCGGCCTTGGCGGACTGGTCGGCGCGATGCTGCGCGTGCTCGACGGCGCCGGAGAAACGGGCGAGCACCTCGTCGAGGCCCTTGCCGAACTCCGTCCCGGCGAGGCGGCCGTCGAGCGGTCCGACGCCGGGGGCGGCCTGGCCGGGGTGATCGGCGAGGGCCGGCAGACGGACCGTGACCAGCCGGCGCAGCTCCTCCTCCCGGGCCCGTACGTCGTCGGCCAGGACCGCGTTCCTTCCGCGTTGCCGCCTGGTGATCCGGTGCTGGCGCAGCAGGAGTACGGCGGTGGCGAACAGGCCCGCCGCGAGGGCCCAGGTCACCGCCTGCGATATCGGTTCGGTCATGAAGTACGCGTCCTAACGTCCTCAAGTCCCCGGGCGTCGGGGGTCCCGGGACGCCGGCGGGAGTTGACGGAGCGCACGACGCTAGCGGCGCGACCGCGCGGACACTTTCCGTGACGCGCAGGGAAGTTGTCACGGGGCGCATGAGTGGCACACGGGGCGCGATGTGTGCGGTGAGGTTTGCCCTGGCATATTCGACGACTCGGTCCGGGCGGCATGGCAACCGCTTGCCACGCTAGGGTGCCTTCCTGGTCCGACCGGACGGTAACCATCTTTGATCATGCAGTAGTTGAAGATTTCCGTATGGGGGACCGTATAGAGACAACGAGGACGTCGTCGGGGGCCCGGCACCGGGGAGGAGAACGTTGCCCGCGGGAAGTTACAGCGTCGAGGCGCTGACCACCGAGGAGCTGACCCCTCGTGAGCGTGCCGATTTCTGGACCGAGCGGATCGGCTCGTACCAGTCGCGGATGGGTTTCAGATACGCGCGGTCGGAGAACTTCCGCGGCGAGACCGTCCGTCAGCGCACCGACACCTACCAGTTGGTGAAGTACCGGTCGGACGAGATCGAGTACACCCGCACGATGCGCCAGGTGCGTCAGGACCCGGACGAGGACTACCGGCTGCTGGTGCCGACGAGCGGTGAGATCGTGCTGCGGCAGGACGGCGAGGAGGCCCGGCTGACCCCGGGCACGGCGGCGCTGGTCACCTTCGCGTCACCGTTCCAGTGCCTGCAGAGCGACGCCATCGACGCGTTCATCTTCACCATTCCGGCCCGCGAGGTGGACGGCCGGCTCAACAGCAGGTCGCCGGTGGCCAGCGGGCTGGATCTGGCGACCGGTCTCGGCCGTATCGTCGGCTCGATGCTGACCGGGCTGCACGAGGAGCGCGCGCACCTCACCGACCCGGAGTTCAACGCCGTCTCCGACCGGGTGGTGGAGCTGGTGTGCATGCTGGCCGCCGGCGACGACCGCCCCGACGCCCCCGGGCAGCTGGGCGAGGTGGAGGCGATGGTCCGCCGCTATGTGCGCGACCACGCGGCCGATCCGAACCTGACGGGTACGGCGGTGGCGCGCGCGCTCGGCTGGTCGCTGCGTCAGATCCAGCTGGCCCTGCAGAAGGCGGGCACCACGCCCCGGGAGCTGATCCGGGAGGAGCGGCTGCGGCTGGTCCGGGACCGCTTACTCTGCGCGGAGTGCGAGCATCTGACGATCACGGATCTCGCCTACTCCGCCGGTTTCTCCTCCGCGAGCGCTCTGAGCACGGCCTTCCGCCGACGCTACGGCGTCAGTCCACGGGAGATGCGGCAGAGCATACGCTGAGTCAACTCCGCATGAACACAGGGGAGTTCGAGCCAGGGCAGCACAACAGGCACGACCCGCCGAGTAGGTTCTCACACCGGCCTGGCGTATCGTTCCATTGAAGTCTAAAGCTTAGCCAAAGCATGACCGGCGGTCGACCCTGGCCGCTTTCCGCCCCTCGTGGTGTGAATGTTCCTGGAGCGCGTCGCGCCCACCGTGTGCGACCTCGCCCCTTTCGCACCCGACCCGGCTCGCCGCGAGGGGCGTTGACACGAGGCACCACGGCGCACGCTGGCGTGAATCATGCGCTCCACGCGGCCGGTATCGACGGCCGGAACGGTCGAATCCGCAGGTGACCCGCCTCCCGGCGACCCCTCTTTCACAGACGGCGCGGCGCCGTGGCCGAGGTGTGAAGAACTGCTGTCCCGCCGCCTCGCGGGAAGGAGGTAGAAAGGCGTCGCAGACCCTTGCCGCGCTGACGGCACCTCAGGTGACAGACCTCCCCTGAGCGTCTAGGACCGCTGGTCAGATAGTTGACGTTCTTCGCTACTCTGTCGCGTACTGGCTGATCGAGAGGACTCCGATGCCTGAACCCCCACCCTTCGCAACGACCCCGGATCACGGTCGGCGGGACACCACGACTCCCCCGCCCCGTCACCGGCACGGAAAGCCCGGGGTGTCGGATTCCGCCAACTCCTTCGCCGCACAGCCCCGGCTGACCCGGCTCGCCGTTCTCCCGGCCGCGTTCATGGCCGGAATATCCACCGCCGTCACGGGCACCCTGCTGCGGCTTCAGGAGGGCACGGCCGACGCCGCCACGTGGGGGGTGCTGGCGGGCGGTGCGGTCCTCGGCTGCGGCTGTCTGGCCGGAGCCGTGCTGGCGGCCAGGAAGCGGGCCAGGTCCGAGGCGAAGCGCGCCGAATCGTTGCGGCAGGCCATCACCAGCGGCAACTGGGCGCTGGACGAGGACCTGACCCGTCTCAAGCGCGGCGAGCAGCTGCTCTCGCGCGGCTTCACCTACCAGGCCTCGCGCGGCGAGGACCCGTACCAGAAGCTGGAGTACGACGTCACGGAGGCCCAGCACCGGGCCCGGGAGGCGCTCGTCTGGGCGGCGAGCTACTTCCAGGCGGCCTCCGACGACAACAGCGACAAGGTCGAGGTCTTCGTCAACCTCGCCCGCCGCCTCCAGTCGCTCGTCCACCGCACCATCCGTGAACTGGACGATCTGGAGAACCAGGTCGAGGACCCGGACCTGCTCCGCCGGATCTTCGGCATCGACCACCTGGCCACCCGAATACGCCGGCACGCCGAGAACCTCGCGGTGCTCGGCGGCGCGGTCTCCCGCCGCCAGTGGACGAACCCGGTGACGCTGACCGAGGTGCTGCGGTCCTCCATCGCCGAGGTCGAGCAGTACTCCCGCGTCAAACTGGTGCCGCCCATCGAGGGCACGCTGCGCGGCCACGCGGTCGCCGACGTCATCCACCTGCTGGCCGAGCTGGTCGAGAACGCCACGATGTTCTCCCACCCGGACACCCAGATCCTCCTGCGCTCCCGCCGGGTGACCGCCGGCATCGCCATCGAGGTGGAGGACCGCGGCCTGGGCATCCCCCAGGAGGACCAGGACCGGATCAACACCCTGCTCGCCGACCCGGCCCGCATCGACGTCGCCAAGCTGCTCGCCGACGGCCGCATCGGTCTGTTCGTGGTCTCCTCGCTGGCCCGCCGGCACGGCATCGCGGTCCAGCTCCAGGGCAACATCTACGGCGGCGTGCAGGCCATCCTCGTCCTCCCGCAGGGCCTGCTCGGCGACGAGGAGGGACAGGCGCCCGTCCAGGCACGGCCGCCCGCCGCCCCCCGGCCGGCGCAGACGCCCGCGCCCTCCTGGCAGCCCTCTCCGCACGCGGCTCCCCCGGCCGCCGCGCCACCCCCCGCGCACGCGGCTCCCCCGGTCCGCACCGCCTCCCCGGCCGGTCCCCCGCCGGGCGCCCCGCAGCGGCCGGTCGCGCCCGTACCGCCCCCGGCGGCCGCCCGGCACGAGCGGCCCCAGCCCCTCGCCGACGTACGGTCCGAGTACCGCACCTCCGGGTACGAGCGTCCGGCGCCCGCCCCGCACGGCTCCGGCGGGTCCGGCAGGCCGAACCTGCCCAAGCGGCGCGCCATGGAGCACCTGGCCCCCGAACTCCGCCAGGGGCCCGCTCCGCGTCCCGACACCACCGAGCAGGAACTGAACTTCAGCCCCGGCCTCCTGGCCGGAATCAATCGAGGCTTCGGTCTCGCCGGCGCGACCTCCGACGCGATCCCCGTCGACGACGCGCGCTGGGCCCCGCCCCAACCGCAAGGAGAAGAACCCCACCATGGTGAGCGATAGCCACCCCACCGGGCAGAACATCGACTGGCTGCTGGACAACCTCAAGAAGACCGTCCCCGGTACCCGGCAGGTCCTGTTGCTGTCGTCCGACGGCTTGAGCAAGGCGCACGTGGATCTGAGCACCGACGACGCCGACCGGCTGGCCGCGATAGCCTCCGGGCTCAACTCCCTGGGCCGTTCGTTCGGTCACGACAGGGTGCTGGGCAACGGCGGCACCGTCCGCCAGGTCATCGTGGAGCTGCACAACGGCATCCTCATCGTGGCCTCGGCGGGTCACGGCGCCGTGCTGGCGGTCACCGCGGACGCGTCCACGCACACCGAGACGCTCGGCTACGAGATGGGCATGCTCATCCGGGCCGTGCAGCCGTTCCTCGCCACGCCGGCCCGCCGCCCGACCATCGCGCCCACCAGCGCGGGGATGTGACGCGATGACGGACGAGCTGTTCCTGGACGAGGAGGCCGGCCGCTTAGTCCGGCCGTTCACCGTCAGCAACGGGCGCACTCGACCCTCGACGTCCTTCGACCTGCTCACCCTGGTGATGGCCACCGGCATCCGGCCGCTCGCCGACCTCGGCCCCGATCACGACATGGTGCTCGGGCTGTGCGTCAGGCCGGTGCCGGTGGTCGAGGTGGCCGCGCGCATGAACCTGCCGATCGCGGTCACCAAAGTCCTGTTGTCCGACCTGGTGCAGCACGAGGCGCTCACGGCACGGGCGCCCCGTGCCGTAGAGGCGGCCTCCGCCGCCAACCGAGAAGTTCTGGAGGCGGTGCTCGATGGCCTACGCGCACGACTCTGACCCCTTCCCGACCGCCCTGAAGATCCTCGTGGCGGGCGGATTCGGGGTCGGCAAGACGACCTTCGTCGGGGCGGTCAGCGAGATCGCGCCGCTCAGCACCGAGGAGGTCATCACCACGGCCAGCGCCGGCACGGACAGCCTCGCCGGGATCGAGGAGAAGTCCACCACCACCGTGGCGCTGGACTTCGGCCGGATCACCCTCGGCTCGGACCACGTCCTGTACCTGTTCGGCACCCCCGGGCAGGAGCGGTTCTGGTTCATGTGGGACGAGCTGTCCGACGGGGCGCTGGGCGCGGTGGTGCTCGCCGACACCCGGCGGCTCGACGCGTGCTTCCCCGCGGTGGACTTCTTCGAGGTGCGCGGCATCCCGTTCGTCGTGGGGGTGAACGAGTTCGACGGCGCGTACCAGTACTCCCTGGAGGAGGTCCGGGACGCCATCGGGCTGAAGTCCAACGCACCGATCGTGTTCTGCGACGCCCGGCACTGCAGCTCCGGCACGGGTGTGCTCGTCGAACTCGTGCAGCATCTGCTCGGCATGACACCCGGCGTGGCGTCGCACCAGCCGCCCGCGCTCCGTTGATCCCTACTCAACTCAGCCGACCTCGAACGGAGTTCCGATGAACAGCCCCTATTCCTCCTATGAGCCACCGCTCGACCGCCTGCTCCTCACCCCCGAGGATCCGGGTGCGCCGCAGCGTGCCGCGAGGCTCGCCCAGTTGGGGCTCGCCGACACCCCCCGGGCCGAGTTCGACGCGTTCGCGCGCCGGCTGGCCCTGGAGCTGGACGCGCCGTACGCGATGGTCAACTTCGTCGACGACAGGCGGCAGTTCTTCGCCGGGCTCTACACGCCGGACGCCGGTCCCGTGAACATCGCGCAGGGGCAGGCCGCCGAGACCTCGATGAGCCGGGAGATGCGTCTGGACCACGGCTTCTGCCCGCACACCGTCAAGCGGACGGCGGCGCTGGTGCTCGACGACGTCTGCGACTACCCGCGGTTCGCGGGGAACCCGGTCGTCGACGAGATCGGCATCCGCTCCTACATGGGCGCGCCGCTCGTCGACGCGCTGGGCGGCATGAACCTCGGCACGATCTGCGTCGTCGACACCGACTCCCGTACGTGGGGCCGGCAGCGGCTGGAGATCATCAAGCACATGGCCCAGGAGATGTCGGACCGGATCCAGGCCATCGCCACCGGCCACTGAGACCGGCCGGGCGCCGTCGGCCCGTCACGGTCGAGGGGAAGCGGGCCGCCGGGCACCCGGAACACGAAAGCCGCGGACACGTCGTCGTGTCCGCGGTTCTCTGCGTTTCCCGTCCGGTTGCGCCGTGACGAACCTGCGGGCCGGTGGGGGCTGGTCGCGCCCACGCGGCGGAGCCGCAGGTCGAGACAGCCCCGCGCCCCTTGCGGGGCACGGGTGCCGGGCCTCAGACCAGTTCTCCGACCGGGACCGGTTCCCGCTCCGGTCGCCGCTGCTCGACCTGCGGCGTGCGGACCAGATCGGCGAGTCGTTCGGACCACTCGCCCTTGTTCTCGCCGAGCGCGAACTCACCCAGCCTGAGGCCCTGGATCTCGGAGGTGCCGGCGGGCGCGTAGATGTGGAAGGCGTCGCGCAGATAGCGCTCCACCGAACGGTCGGTGAACAGGCCGCAGGCGGCGTGGATCTTGACGGACTCCTGGGCCGACTCGATGGAGGCCTCGACGTTGTAGAGCTTGGCGGACATCAACTCGACGTCGCAGGGCCGCCCGTTGTCCAGCAGGTGCGCGGCGAGATAGGCGCTCTGCCGGGCGAGGGTGAGGCGCTGCAGCATCCGCCCCAGCTCGATCTTGATGTTGGGCAGGTGCCCGAGCGGCTTGCCGTAGCGCTGGGTCTCCCCGCAGTACCGGGCGGTCTCCTCGAACACCGCCTGGTGGATGCCGAGGGACACCGCGGTCAGGTTGAGGCGGCCGTAGAGGACCGACGAGGAGTAGGCGACGGCCAGCCCCTCGCCCTCCGCGCCGAGCCGGTTGGCCGCCGGCACCCGGCAGTTGTCGAAGACGAGTTCCCCGAAGCTGAACCCGTGCAGGCCCATGGAGGGCACCTGGGGCGCGAGGGAGAAGCCGGGCCGGTCGGACTCGACGAGGAAGGCCGTCATGCCCTTGGAGCCGGGCCCGGTGCGGACCACGACACCGTGCACGTCGCCCACATGGCTGTTGCCGACGAAGACCTTGCGGCCGTTGAGGATGTAGTCGTCGCCGTCCCGTACCGCGCTGCTCTCCATGCCGGCCACATGGCCCCCCGACCCCGGCTCGGTGACGGCGATGGTGGGCAGCACCTCGCCCGCGGCGATCTTCGGCAGCCAGTACCGCTTCTGGCTGTCGTCGCCGAAGTGGATGATCTTGGCGACGCCCAGCTGGGAGGCCTGGACCATGGCGCCCATCGCGCCGCTCACCCGCGACAGTTCCTCGATGATGATGGTCTTGGCGAGGTGACCGGCGCCCATGCCGCCGTGGGCCGGGTCGATCGTGGCTCCGATCCAGCCCTGTTGGGCGATCAGACGGGAGAGCCCCACCAGTGCGGTACGGGAGGCCTCCATCTCGGGTATCAGGGGCCGTACCACCCGCTCGGCGAACTCGCGTACGCGCTGCCGTAGATCTTCGTGATCCTGGGTTGTGAAGACGTGTTCCACGCCAAGCCCTTCTAGGCGTTTCCCCGCGCCCGGGGGAGACGCGGTGGCTGTGCGTCGGATCGTGGTTCCGGTTGGGAGTCTGACCGACGTGGAACATGGTCTACAAATCAACCTCTTACGCCAAGATCGTTTAGGGGGTTTGGCCGAAACATTGACAGTTGAAATGTGAGCCCAAATGTGAGATACGAATACGCTGATGTCCACATTTTGATACTTTCTTCGCCGAACTTGACCGACTGTCCTGACTCGGGACCCGGCGCCGACGAACCTGACCACCAGCCAAACACCGTACGGCACACGGTTCTTCCGGGCCGCGCTCCGCCGAATACCAAACCGCGGCGCCCCGCGTGCAGGTTTGAGCAGGTAACCATAGATTTCAAGCCACACCTCCCGAACTCGGTTGTGACCGAGGAGTGCCGATCCTGCGAGGTCGCCGTGTCGACAAGTCAGCTTTCCGTGTGCCCCGGAATCCTCCGCTCAGGGGATCCGCCCCGGCACCCGCCCCGGCCTCGTGATCACCGCGCCAAGTGGTGCCTCCCGGTGGCGAGTTGCCTACGCCCCGCGAGGGAGCCCCAGCCGGGCGGGTGCTGACGACGGGGCTCGGGTCCTGATACCGTTCCGTCCGCCCGCCGACTTCCGCCGACGGTGTGTCAAGCCGGGCACAGGGGATGCCGGGCGGCTCGCGGGCGCACCCCACCGCCGTCGGATGTTCACTGTCGTACGAGGAATCAGATGCCAGGCACCCTCCCCCGCGCGCGAGGCGAGTCGCGCGGCGGGACCCCCACCGGCACCCCACGCGGTGCGCAACGGTGGCCCGGATGAGCGGTGACACGCCCCGCACCGGGACCGGCTCCGCGTCCCTCCCCCAGGGCCTGCCCCGGCGGGCCCGGAACACCCCGGCCCCGCCACGGCTCCGCGAGGACACGGCCGACGCCCCCTCGGCGGCCGGCGGCGACACCGAGGACACCCTCCGCCCCGACGAGCTGGCCCGCGTCATGGTGGCGATCCAGCGGGGCACGGCACGCGCCCGGCTCGCCGGACCCGACGACGCCCCCGACGGCACCCCTTCCACGTCCGGGATCCCCGGCACCGGCGAGACCCTTGCCACCGACGGCCGACCGGCACCCCGACCAGGGCCCGAGGCCTCCTGACGGGCGCTGCCCCCGGCGCCCCGACGACCCGGCGCCTCCCCCGGCGCCGACCGACCGTGAGGAACACGCACGACATGACTGAGCAGGAACGACCCGGTCCCCAACTGGACTGGCTGCTGGACGGACTCGTGGAGCGCATACCCGAGATCCACTGCGCCATCGTGCTCTCCGGCGACGGCCTTCTCATCGGCAAGTCGAAGGACATCCGGTTCGACGACGCGGAGCATCTGTCGGCCGTCGGCTCGGGCATGCACAGTCTGGCCCGGGGCGTGGCCCGGCACTTCCAGGGCGGTGAGGTCCAGCAGACCGTCATCCAGATGGAGCGGGCGTTCCTCTTCGTCACCGCCGCGGGGCGGGGCGCTCGGCTGGCGGCGATCGCCTCGGAGGAGGTGGACGTCGGCATGATGGCCTTCGAGATGGGCACCTTGGTCAAGCAGGTCGGCAAGTACCTGAGCGCGGCGCCCCGTTCGGAAACGCCGTCCGGCTACGTGCAGGACGCGTGAGCCGCGACGGCCGCCGGGCCTGGAACTCGTCGAAAGGGTGATGGATGGTGTCCGTCAGCTCCGGGCCGCTCGTGCCCACCGCCCTGAAGATCCTGATCGCGGGCGGTTTCGGCGTCGGCAAGACCACGATGGTCGGCTCGGTGAGCGAGGTGACCCCGCTGGCGACCGAGGAGCACATCTCCTCGGCGGGCCGACGCGTGGACGACCTCAGGGGCGTCGAGAAGAAGGTCTCCACCACCGTCGCCCTGGACTTCGGCCGGATCACGTTCTCCCCCGAGCTGGTGCTGTACCTCTTCGGCACACCGGGGCAGGACCGGTTCTGGTTCATGTGGGACGACCTGTGCAACGGTGCCCTCGGCGCCGTGGTCCTCGCAGACACCCGCAGGCTCGACGCCTGCTTCCCCGCGGTCGACTTCTTCGAGTCCCGCGACATCCCCTTCGCGGTCGGCGTCAACTGCTTCGACGGCAAGCGTGAGGTGGACGCCGAGCAGGTCCGCCAGGCCCTCGACCTCTCGCCCGCGGTCCCGGTCCTGCTCTGCGACGTACGGCAGCGCCACTCCAGCAAGGAGCTGCTGCTGGCGGTGCTCGGCGCGGCCCGGCGCAGGATGGAGGCCCGCCTGGTGGCGGCGGGGCTCCGCCCCGGCTGAGGACTCAGCGAGTCAACTCCTCGGCCCTGGCCAGCAGTTCGGTGCGTCCGATCGCGTCGGTGCGGGTCGAGGGGACGGTGCAGGCGTACGCGCCGGCGATGGCGCCGAAGAGGGCGCACCGGTGCGGTGGTTCGCCGGTGAGCCGGCCGAAGAGATAGCCCGCCGCGAAGGCGTCGCCCGCCCCGTTGGAGTCCACGACCGGGGTCGGCGGGGCCACCGGCGGCACATGACTCAGCTCGCCGTCGACGAGGTGGTACGCGCCCCGCTCCCCGTCCGTGGCCACGACCGTCCGGGCCCGGCCCCGCTCGGTGATCCGGCGCATGGTCTTCTCCGGGTCGAGGAGCGAGGCGGCCGACAGGAAGACCAGGTCCGCGGCGAGGGCGAACGGCTCGTGGTACGGGTCGACGCCGTCCCAGTCGTGCAGATCGGTCGAGACGGTGACCCCCAGCTCGCGCAGCAGCGGCAGCGAGGCCGCGCACGGCTGGCTGATGGAGACATGGACGTGCCGGCTGACCCCGGCCAGCGCGCGGACCGTGTCCGGGGGCAGTTCGTCCACCTCCTGGCTCCGGCTGCCGTCGTAGAGCGAGCAGCGGCGCCCGTCGGGGCCGACCAGGTTCACCGCGCGCCGGGTGCCGCCGGGCAGCGGCGCCTCGGTGAGCGGGATGCCCCGGTCGCGGTGGAGCGCGCGGACCAGATCTCCTTCGTGATCGTCGCCGAGCAGGTCGAGGTGGTGCGTCCGCAGCCCGAGTGCGTGCGTGGCCACCGCCATGAAGTCGCCGGTCTGTCCGGCCCGGGTCTCGATGGCCGGCACCAGATGACTGTCGGCGAACGGGAGCGGCAGTTCGGGGACGTAGACGATGGTGTCCACGCCCGCCCCGCCCAGCACGAGGACATCGATCTCGGACTCGCTGCGCACGGTGCCTCCAGCGGCGACGGCTTCACTGCGAAGGCAGCGTACGCCGACGGACACCCGCGCCCGGAAGGGGCGCGGGGAACTGCGCGACGAGCCACGACGGCGCTGCGGACGAATGACGACACAGTACGGATCGGCGGACGGGGCGGCGCGGCACCGACGGACGGCCCCGCGGGGCTCCGGGCGCCGTATCCGGCTCTCCCAGCGGAGCGTCTACGTCCAGGACGGATCGGTCAAGGGAAACCCTCCGCTCTCGTGCGAAGCCGTCGGAGGGGCGGGCTCGGCGGTTTCCCGGCCCTCCGACGGCAGTTCTGCCCAGACGACGCGACCGGACCGTTGTGGGGTGTCGCGCACCCCCCAGTCGCTGCTGAGCATGCCGACCAGCATGAGCCCACGCCCGTTCTGGTCGTCGGGGCCCGGACGACGCCGGGCTGGCTGTGCGTGACCGCTGTTCTGGTCCTCCACCTCGATGCGCAGCCGGCTGCCGGTGAAGTGCAGCCGGCACACGATCCAACTGCTGTCCGTGTGGGTCAGCGCGTTGGTGAACAGCTCGGACGTGATCAGGAGCGCGTCCTCGAGGGTCTCCGGACGCACCTCCCACTCGCCGAGCAGTTCGCGCACGGTTCTGCGTGCCTCGCCCGCCGAGGCGGGCACCGCGGGCAGTCCGAAGACTCCCGCTCTGTGGGGTTCGTACACCTCTGCGCCAAGGGGTGGGTACATGGTCGGGGCTAACCGGTCCGGGGACTGGGGGAGGGTGGGCGGAGCCATCGCCGTATGCCTTTCGTTGGCCCTTCGCACCGGTGGGGTGCCGGTGCCACGGCCGCCTCGCCGCTCGCCGCGAGCTCTGGCAACTCGCGCCGGACAGCGCTCAGTTGCGGCCACATCTCCCCCAACCTGGCCGCGCGGCTCCGGTGTTCGCCGGAACCGTGACGGTACGACCACTGTGGCATCCGCGAACAACACCTCGCAACCAGCAAGTTGAAATTTGCAATTTGTGGGTCGCATGCTGCCCCCGTTCGAGCCAAGATCGTGTCAGACTGCGCTCTCGAAGCGACTCGCACAACAACGCGCATTCTGTGAACGAAAGCGCTCAGGACCCGTAATCCAGTTCGACATGACCTCTGTGGCTCGGCGTGAGGGGTGGTGGGCGTGACCGCGGAAACGGACTGGGGCGGCGCCCCCTCCGTACTGCGCATGATCCTCGGCAGACAGCTGGAGGAGTTGCGCACCCGCGCCGGGCTGACGTTCGAGCAGGCGGGCGAGGCGATCGGTGTCAGCCATTCCACGATCCGCCGCCTGGAGGCCGCCAAGGTCGCCCGGTTGCGGCTGCCGGATGTCGAGAAACTGCTCCAGGTCTACGGCGTACGGGACCAGCAGGAGATCGAGACCTTCCTGAAGTCGGTCCGCGAGGCCAACAAGCGTGGCTGGTGGCACACCTACCGCGACGTCCTGCCCGACTGGTTCGCCGCCTACCTCAGCCTGGAACAGGCGGCGCTCCAGATCCGCGCGTACGAGGCGCAGTTCGTGCACGGCCTGCTCCAGACCGAGGAGTACGCCCGTGCCCTGCTCGGTGCCGGCAACCCGCACGCGGCGGCGGAGGACACCGAGCGGCGGGTGGCGCTGCGGATGCGCCGCCAGGAACTCCTCACCCGCCCCGCGCCGCCCCGGCTGTGGGTGGTGATGGACGAGACGGTGCTCAGATGGCCGGTCGGCGGACCGGACGTGATGCGCGCCCAGGTCGACCATCTGATCGAGCTGAACCGGCTGCCGCATGTCACGGTCCAGATCATGCCGTTCCAGAACGGCCCGCATCCGGCGATGCGGGCCGGCGCGTTCCACCTCTTCCGGTTCAGGGCCCCCGAGCTGCCCGACATCGTCTACCTCAGCGGTCTGGTGGGCGCGGTGTACCTCGACAAGCAGGACGACGTCGTCGTCTACCGCGAGGCCCTGGACCGGCTGGGCGCCCAGTCGGCGCCCGCCCGCAAGACCGAGGCCCTCCTCGGCGCGCTACGCAAGGAGCTCTGACGTGCACCACCGCATATCCAAGGCAACGACCCACGGAGTACACAACGACGTCCGCAACGGCATGCCCGCCCGCGATCTCGGCGCCCAGGACTGGCACCGGCCGTGGAGCGACGACGCGGGCGGCGCCTGCGTCGAGGTGAAGAAGCTCGCCGACGGCCGGGTCGCCGTACGCCAGTCGACCGACCCGGACGGCCCCGCGCTGCTCTTCACCCCCCGCGAGATGACCACCTTCCTGGCCGGCGTGAAGGCGGGCGAGGCCGACTTTCTGCTCTGAAACTTTCAACCTGCTTGCTGCCACGCCTCGTTGACGCACCACCTGTTTGCGGATCCGGGGGTTCTCGTCGCTTGCCGAACCCCCGGCCCCTGCCCGATCGTGCACCTGACAGAACGACTTGATGGGAGGGACGGCGTTGCCCGACAACGGATGGCCGGCCGACCGGATCGACACCGAGCACGCGCACTCCGCGCGTATCTACGACTACATCCTCGGCGGCAAGGACTACTACCCGGCCGACAAGGAGGCCGGTGACGCGATGGCGCACGAGTGGCCGGCGCTGCCGGTCCACATGCGCGCCAACCGCGACTGGATGAACCGCGCGGTGCGCTGGCTCGCCGAGAAGGCGGGCATGCGCCAGTTCCTCGACATCGGAACCGGCATCCCCACCTCCCCCAACCTCCACGAGATAGCCCAGTCGGTGGCCCCCGAGTCCCGGGTCGTCTACGTGGACAACGACCCGATCGTCCTCACCCTGTCGCAGGGACTACTGGCCAGCACCCCCGAGGGCAGGACCGCGTACATCGAGGCGGACTTCCAGGACCCGGAGACCGTCCTCGGCTCCCCCGAGTTCCGGGACACCCTCGACCTGAGCGAGCCGGTCGCGCTCACCGTGATCGCGATCGTCCACTTCGTGCTGGACGAGGACGACGCGGTCGGCATCGTCCGCCGGCTCCTCGAACCCCTCCCCTCGGGCAGCTATCTGGCGATGACCATCGGCACCGCCGAGTTCGCCCCCGAGGAGGTGGGCCGGGTCGCCCGCGAGTACGCGGCCCGCGACATGCCGATGCGGCTGCGCACCATCGACGAGGCCCACGAGTTCTTCGAGGGCCTGGAACTCGTCGAGCCGGGCATCGTCCAGGTCCACAAGTGGCACCCGGACGGCACGGGCGAGCAGGACATCCGGGACGAGGACATCGCGATGTACGGGGCGATCGCCCGCAAGCCGTGAGGCCGGAGGGCGCGTTCTTCGGCCCCCGGGCCGGGGGCGCGCCCTCTTCCGCGCGCACGCCGACCGCACGGCCGTACGCCCTCGGGGTCGCGGACCGGCGCCCGGCGTCGCAGCGTTCGGCGGTTACCGTGCCGCGCCCGTGCTGTTCCGGACGATCAGCTCGACCGGGATGACGGGGTCCCTCTCCAGCGCCTCGCCGGCGTCCTCCGGGTCGTCCAGCTGCGTCAGCAGCAGCCGCAGCGCCCGTCTGCCGATCTCGGGGAAGTCCGTACGGATCGTCGTCAGCGGCGGCAGCAGATGCGCGGCCTCCGGGATGTCGTCGTAGCCGACCACGCTCACGTCGTCCGGCACCCGGCGGCCCGCCTCGTGCAGGGCGCGCAGCAGGCCTAGCGCCATCTGGTCGTTGGAGACGAACACGGCGGTGACCTCCGGGCGGGCCGCCAGCCGCCGGCCCAGCGCGTAGCCGGAGTCGGCGCTCCAGTCCCCCACCAGCGGTTCGTGGACGCGGGCGCCGGCCTCCCGCAGGGTCTCGCGCCAGCTCGCGGCGCGCATGTCGGCGGAGGTCCAGCCGGTGGGGCCCGCGATGTGCCAGACGGTGGGGTGGCCGAGGTCCAGCAGATGACCGGTCGCCAGCCGGGCGCCCGCCGTGAAGTCCGAGGAGACCACGGGGGTGCCGTCGCCGAGGCCGTTGTCCAGCATCACCAGCGGGGTGTCCGGGCGGGCGCCCGCGAGCGCGGTGGCGACGGGGCGCTGGGGGGCGATGGCGATGATCCCGTCCGCGCCCTCGGCCGAGAGCCGGTCCACCGCCTGGACGACGGTGTCCCGGTCGGCCGTGTCGAGAGCGATGGAGCTGACGAGGTAACCCGCCGTCTGGGCGGCCGTGTTGATCGCGGTCAGGGTGGAGGCGGGGCCGTAGCGGGCCGCGTCGAAGGAGATCACGCCGAGCATCCGGGTGCGGCCGCTGGCCAGGGAGCGGGCGCTGCGGCTGGGGCGGTAGCCGAGCGTGCGCATGGCCTCCAGGACGGCCTCACGGGTCTCCGCCCGGACCGCCGGGTGGTCGTTGAGGACGCGGGAGACGGTCTGCTTGGAGACACCGGCGAGGTGGGCGACGTCCGCCATCACCGGGCGGGAGCCGGCGAAGTTGCGTCGGCTGCGGGTGCGGGCGGCTCCGCCGGGCTCACGACCGGCCGCGCCGCCGGCCGTGGTGCCTCGTGACATGCGGCATCCTTTTCGACGGGGTTCGGGGTAGGTGGTGCGGGGGGTGTGGTGCGTCGGCCCGGGGCCACAGGATAGGTCCGGCCTTTCCTCGCCCCCGCCGCCCCTGCCCGTCCCTCCCCCAGGGGCTGCGCCCCTTCGACCCCGCTCGGTCGTCTGTCGGCTGCGGGTGAGTGGGGCTTCTCGCGCAGTTCCCCGCGCCCCTGAAGGGCCTACGGCCCTTTCGGGCCGAAAAAGCAGGGCGCAGCCCGCTTTTTCAGGGGCGCGGGGAACTGCGCGACCAGCCCCCACCGGACGGACGCCTGGGGGGCGAAGGGGCGCAGCCCCTGGGGGACGGGAAGGGTAGGGGCGGCGGGGGCGAGGAGGCGTGGGGTCAGCCTGGGCGGAGGGGCCAGGATCGGACCGTGGCGCACTCCGCGCGACGCAGCTCCGCCGGGATCGCCGCGTCATCCACCCGGCCGGGCACATACACCGGCGCCCCGGCCGCGAGCGGCAGCACCCGCACCCTCAGCTCGCCCGCCGGCAACCGGTCGAGCCCGATCTCCCACACCCGCCCCGAGAAGAACTGATCGGCGACCAGACGCTCCCCCACATACGCACGGGCCACGTCACCGGTCCAGTGCAGCCGCAGCAGGGTGCCGGGAGGCGGGTCGGCCGGCAGGGCGACGCCGTACTCCGCGGCCGCCGCGTCGAAGTACCCGTCGGCCGGAACGCTCGCGCGGCCCATGGCGCCCGTGGTGACCGGAGGCGCCTCGCCCGCGGGCCGGGCCAGGGTGACCGGCAGCACGCCCCCGGAGCCGCCGCCGTCCCCCGGCCGTACGTCGTCGTCCTCGGCGACCAGCGTGTAGCGGACGAACACCCCGTCCTCCGTCTCCTTCACCGTCGCCCCGGTCACGACCGGAGCGCGGCCCGGGGCGGGCAGGACGGCGAGCGACGGTGCGTCGGCCGCGCTGTGGATGCGTACCTCGTCGGCGTGGGCGTCGAAGACGACCCCGCCGTCCGCCGACAGGATCAGCCGCTCGGCGCCCCAGGCGGGCCCCCGGTAGGCGCCGCGGGCCGTCGCCGCGTCCAGGACCAGCAGGCCGACCCGGTGACCGTCGGCGGTGTCGACCTCCACCAGGGCGTCCGTGCCGGGGCGCAGCGCCGTGACCAGGGCGCGGTCACCGGTCGTCGTGACCTCCGCGTCCGACGGCGCGGACACGGTCGTCACGGTGCGCAGGTCGAGGGCGAGTTCGGGGGCGATGCCGTCGGTCGCGGTCAGGACCAGGATGGTCCGGCCACGGCCGTCGTCGACCGTGCAGAGGGGCTGCGCGGTGGCCCAGTCGAGCCGCAGCCCGGCCACCTCCAGCCGCAACGGCCAGCAGAAATAGGCCCCTTGGGGAATCGTGACGGGCGCGCTCGGCAACGACAGCACCGGCCCGTCCCCGGGGAACTCCACCTCGAACGAGGTGCCCGGTCGGTCCGGCAGCGGCTCGTGCGGCTGGTGGTTGTTGACGAAGAGGAAGCCCGAGCGGTCGTCGGCGCGGACCGCCCAGCGCAGGGTCTCCCGGTCGTCCTGGCCCGTCGGCAGCAGCTCGGGCAGGACGGACTCCATCGGGGCGATCAGCCCGCCGAAGTCAGCCAACAGCAGGTGCTGGAGGCGGAGTTCGTCGTAGGACGGGCGGTACTGGCCGTACTCGCCGAGGGGGGCCTGGAAGTCGTAGGTGAGGCGGGGGAGGTCGTTGGGGTAGCCGGTGGCGTGGGACTCCTGGAGGGGGGTGAGGTCGCCCGGCGGGTTGGTGCCGCCGTGGTACATGTAGTAGCCCTGCCAGACCGAACCGCAGCCGATCTTGGTGAGGCCGAGGGCGCCGACGTCGGCGGCGTCGACGCGCGGCCTCCGGTGGTACGCCACCGCCATGCCGCCGCCCAACTCGCAGGTGGCCCAGGGGAATCGGCCCGAGAGTTCCTCCGCATCGCCGCCGTACGCGGCGGTCGGACGGAGGTCCGCGCCGATGCCCTCGTCGTCCCGCTGGTGGGTGAAGAAGAAGTGCTTGCGGCAGGTGTCCGGCCAGCCGCCGTCCGCCTCGGTCCAGAAGGCGTCGGTGTAGCCGCCGTAGAGCGGCAGCAGTTCGTCCGGCGGCAGCCGCACCCCGCCCCAGGCGGTCGACGTCCACAGCGGTGCCGACAGGCCCGCCTCCTGGGCCATGCGCTTCAGGGTGAGCAGATGGTCCGGCTGGTCGTACAGCTCGTTCTCGATCTGGATCGCGACGATCGGGCCGCCCTCGGCGCGGCCCAGCCCCCGGAGCTGCTCGGCGATCGCGGCGTACCAGCGCCGTACCGGGGCGAGGTAGGCCGGGTCGTCGGTGCGCGGGGCGTCCGTGCGGGCCAGGACCCAGTCGGGCAGGCCCCCGCCCCGGACCTCGGCGTGCACCCAGGGTCCGATGCGGGGGACGAAGTCCAGGCCGTGCCGGGCGCAGAGTTCGGCGAAGCGGCGCAGGTCGCGGTCGCCGTCGAAGCGGACGCGGCCCTCGGTCTCCTCGTGGTGGATCCAGATGACGTACGCGGCGACGACCGTCACCCCGCCCGCCTTCATCTTCAGCAGTTCCTCCTCCCACTCCCCCGCCGGGTAGCGGGAGTAGTGGAACTCCCCGGAGACGGGGAACCAGGGGCGGCCGCCCCGCGTGAGCAGACGGCTGCCGACCTCGATGGGGTCGGGCACGCCGGGGGCGTCGGCGAAGGGCAGCCGGCCTCGCCGCTGCGGCTCGCCGGGCCCCCGCAGGCGCACGCGGTGCGGCCGCGCCATCAGGGCTTCACCGGGCCCAGGTCGGGCGTGTCCGTGAACTCGACGCGCGCGCTGGTGGTGGCGTTGAGCTCCAGCAGGACCAGGTCGTTGACGCCGGCGCGCAGGACGGGGCCGGGGACGTACAGGGTGCGCTGGGGGCCACGGTTCCAGTAGCGGCCGAGGTGGAAGCCGTTGATCCAGGCCTGCCCCTTGGTCCAGCCGGGCAGCGACAGGAAGGTGTCGGCGGGGGTGCCGACCTCGAAGGTGCCGTGGTGGAAGGCGGGGACGGTGACCGGGGTCGCCTCGGCCGGCGCGAAGGGGACCGTGGACAGGTCGGCCAGCGGGAGGCGGTGGGTGTCCCAGCCGAGCAGGGCGGTGCCGTTGAAGGTGACCGGGCCGAGGAGGCCCTTGGCGGCGCCGATGCGCGGGCCGTAGTTCACGCCGCCCATGTGCTCGACCAGCACGTCGAGCGTGGCGCCGGGGCGCGGCACGCGCAACGGCAGCGTCTCGTCGTGGCGTTCGCGTTCCAGTACGCCGACGGGGGCGCCGTCCACGAAGACCTGGGCGCGGTCGCCGACCCCGCCGTCGAAGTGCAGCAGACCGTCACCCGCCTCGGGGAGGGTGGTGCGGTACAGGGCGTAGCCGGAGCGCTGGCCGAACTCCTCCATGCTGAGCGGGTGTTCGCTGCGAGCCAGCGAGGTGTCGAGGGCGGTCGCGTACGGCAGCAGCGGGGCTCGGCGGTCCAGTTCCACGGTGATGCCGGAGAGTCTGGGCGCGGGCGCCGGGACCGGCTCGTCCGGGACCGGGGCGTGGCGGGCGATCACCTCGCGGAAGGCGTGGTACTTCTGGCCCGGGTCGCCGGACTCGGTGAGGGCGGCGTCGTAGTCGTAGGAGGTGACGATCGGGGCGTAGCACTGGTCGTGGTTGGCGCCGTTGGTGAAGCCGAAGTTGGTGCCGCCGTGGAACATGTAGATGTTGACGGAGGCCCCGGCCGCCAGCAGCTTGTCGAGGTCGGCGGCGGCGCTCTCCGCGTCCCGCACGTGGTGCTCCTCGCCCCAGTGGTCGAACCAGCCGATCCAGAACTCCGAGCACATCAGCGGCCCTTCGGGCATGTGGGCCCGCAGCGCCTTCAGGTTCTCGTCGATCCTGCCGCCGAAGGTGGCGGTGGACAGGACACCGGGCAGGCTCCCGGCGGCCAGGTGGTGGGCGGAGCCGGCCTGGTCACAGGTGAACAGCAGTTCCTCGACACCGCGCGACCGGAACGCCTGGTGCACGTGCTTGAGGTATGCGGAGTCGTCGCCGTACGCCCCGTACTCGTTCTCGACCTGGACGGCGATGACCGGTCCGCCGCTCGCGGCCATGTACGGCAGCAGCGGGGGCAGCAGGATGTCGAAGTAGCGGTCGAGGGCGTCGGTGAAGCGGGGGTCGCTGGAGCGCAGCCGGATGTCGGGGTCCGAGGTGAGCCAGGAGGGCAGACCGCCGCCGTCCCACTCGGCGCAGATGTACGGGCCGGGACGCAGCAGGACGTGCAGGCCCTCGGCGCGGGCGAGGCTCAGATAGCGGGGCAGGTCCAGCAGTCCGTCGAGGACGAGGTCGCTGTCGGGGTCGGGCTGGTGGAGGTTCCAGGGGACGTACGTCTCCACGGTGTTCAGGCCCATCAGCCGGGCCTTGCGCAGTCGGTCGGCCCACAGGTCGGGGTGGATGCGGAAGTAGTGCATCGCGCCGGAGATGATCCGGAACGGTTCACCGTGCAGCAGGAAACCGTCGGACGACGTGGTCAGGGCGGGCGAGCGCAAGGCTGTTTCCCTTCGGCTGGGACGTGCGGGGAGGGTGGGCGGCGACGGGGGTCCGTCAGGGACAGTGGGCAAGGGGCTGCGGGCGGCGCGCGGCGGCATTGACTGGTTTACGGTGAACCGGAGTCGGAGCGTGTGGCCCGGATCAGCCACAGGGTGGCCGCGAGGCACACGGCCGAGACCGCGCCGAGCAGCAGGGGGACCGAGCGGACGCCGGACCACTCGATGGCCTTGCCGAGCGCCGGGCCCGCCGCCACCCCGCCGATCATGGAGGCGGCGATCACGACCGCTCCGGCCCGGCGGGCCCGGGGCGCGGCCGCGTTCAGCCAGGGCAGACCGGTGGGGAAGATCGGCGCGATGAACAGGCCCACACCGGCGTAGGCGTACGGGGCGAGCGAGGGCACCGAGGCCAGCAGCAGGCAGACGGTCATACCGGCGCAGGAGACGGTGATGATCGTCTGGGCGGAGTGGCGCAGCGCGAGGGGGACGATCAGGAAACGGCCGACCGTCATCATCAGCCAGTACACGGAGGTGGCGGTCGCGGCGGCCCCGGCGCCGTATCCGACGGTCTCCAGGTGGGTGGGCTCCCAGCCGCCGACGCCGGCCTCGATGCCGACGTGCAGCACGTAGAGGGTGACGAAGACCGAGAGCACCGAGCCCAGGCTGCGGCCGAGCGCCGAGCCGTTCGCCGCCGCCGAGCCCGCAACGCCGGTCGTGGCGGTCACGGCGGAGGCCGGCTGGGGCACCTGGTCGCGTACGCCCCGCAGGCAGCACAGGAGGGGCAGGGTGACGGCGGCAAAGGCGAGGAAGAGCGCCGGGTAGTGCTCGGCGCCGACGGCGGCGATCAGGGCGGGGCCGAGGATCGCGCCGATGCCGAAGTGGGCGTTGAGGACGTTCAGCATGGCGGTCGAGCGGTGGCCGAAGCCGACGGCGAAGAGCTGGTTGAGGCCGTAGTCGATGCCGCCGAACCCCAGTCCGGCGAGCAGGGCGGCGGCCAGCCCGACGGGCCAGCTCGGGGCCAGCGCGAAGCCCGCCGCGCCGAGGGCCATCAGCAGGTAGGAGGTGCCGAGGATCCGCCGGTTGCCCATCCGCCCGTAGAGCCGGTCGAAGAGCAGCACACCGGCGACACCGCCGGTGAAGTGGGCGCTCAGCCCCAGCCCGGCGGCCGACGGCGAGAGGTCGTAGGTGTCGCGGAGGGCGGGGATGGCGGGGCCGTACAGCGCCTGCAGCACGCCGATGAGGACGAATCCGACACAGGACGCGACCACGGCGGCGGGGCTGAACACCCTTGTCTCCGGGGCCGGTCGGATGTGCTTCACCTCTTGCGCGGTAGGTGTGTCGGGCACGCGGAACTCCGCCTCTCCGTGACTGGGCCACTCGCAGTGTTACCGGTAACATCGGCGGCGTCAAGATTGCGTGCCGCCTGGCCCCGACGGAGAAGCAGGTGGTCGCCGGTCTCGGCTCTGTGCTTCCATGCCGCGGTGAAGAACGAGAGCCCGCCCGGCGAGAACGCGTCCGGCGAGAGCACATCCGGTCGGAACGCGCCCGGTGAGAACACGGCTCGGAGTGTCCGGCCTCGGGCCGGTAGCGACCTCGGGGACTGTGTCCGCGTACTCGCGGCGGTCCATGAGCGCGACGGCTATCCGGTGAACTGGCCCGACCGCCCCGAGGAGTGGCTGTCGCCGTCCTCGCTGGTCGCCGCCTGGGTGGTGGAGCAGGACGGCCGGATCGCCGGACACATCGGACTGTCCCGGAGCGACGCGTCCGACGCGGCGCCCGGACTGTGGAGCGCCCGGGCGGGGGTGGGCGTCGACGAGACCGCCGTGATCAGCCGCCTCTTCGTCGCTCCGTCGGCCCGTGGTCTGGGACTCGGGGCGACGCTCCTGGCCCGGGCGGTCTCCGAGGCGCGGGAACGCGGACTGCACCCGGTGCTCGACGTCGCGGCGTCCGACACCGCCGCGGCGGCCCTGTACGAACGGCTCGGCTGGCGGTTGCTGGCCACGGTCGAGCAGCAGTGGGGCCCCGACCAGAAGGTGGCCGTCCGCTGCTACGCGGCGGCGCCCTGATCGCGCTCGGCGGCCCACGGCACCCCGCGTCCCGCGCGGTGCGGTCGACCTGGAGCGAAGGGGCGGGCGCGCCCGGGAGCGGGTGCCGGGCGCGCCCTGCGGTGGGGCCGGTCAGCAGATGGTCTGGGCGCTGTTGACCAGGCGGTTGTTGCGGAAGGTGGTGTTCTCGCCGCAGGGGCTCTCCCTGATGGACGAGTTGGTGACCGTCAGGTTCTGGACGGTGATGTCCCGGTTGTTGGCGAACTCCGACCGTGCCGCGAGCCGGATCTCGCCACCGCCGGAGACCGTGCCGCTCTGGGCGGCCAGGTTCACGTTGTAGCAGTTCTCGATCAGGATCGCGTTGTTGCCGGTGTTGGTGAGGTTGATCCGGTCGATGACCGCGCCGCCGCTCTCGGAGACACAGAAGACGCCGCGTCCGCCGCCGCGCGCGATCACCTCGCCGACCCGGATGTTGGTCGGGTACGCGCTGCCCACCCGGCCGTTGCGGTTGGCCATGCGGAAGGCCGCGTAGCCCGTGCCGGCGCCCGCGCCGTCCGCGTCGACCTTGGTGACCGTGGCGTTGATCGTCTGGTTGAGGAGCAGCCCGGACTCGCCCACATTGCGGGCGGTCACCGTGCCCACGGTGAGCCCGTCGACGCCGTACGTCTCGACCGCGTGACTGCTCGCCCCGGACACGTACACGTTGTCGATCCGGACGTTGCGCGTCCACTGGCTGGTGTCGCCCCGGTTGTCGATCCGGACGCCGAGCCCGCGCGTCAGACGCATGTCGAGCCGGCCGAGGACGACGTTCTGAACATTGCGCAGGAAGATCCCGTACAGCGGGGTGCCGGTGAGGTTGAGGTGCTGGACCTCGATGTCACGGGTGCCCCGCGAGTAGACCGGCGCCTGGTCGCCCGAGCCGGTGCCGGTGACGTTGATCGTGCCGCACACGTCGAGCACGGTGTAGCTGGGCAGCGAGACCCGGGAGCCCGCGCCGATGGATCCGGAGCCGCGCACCACGACGCGTTCCTTCGAGGTCCGCCCGGCGGTGAGGCTGTTGACGGCGGCCTGCATCGCCGCGCGCATGTCGGTTCCGGTGTACGTGACCGTGCCGCCGCGCCGGGCGGTCCAGGTACTGCCGTTGAGCACGGCCTCCGCCTGGTACGAGCCCTCGCCGCACGCCGCGGCCGGCGCCTCGGCGGCGACGGGTGCCGCGCCCAGTTCCGGGGCGGGGCTCGCGGGGGCGGTCACCGCGGCGGCCCCGGTGAGCAGGGCGGTGGCACAGGCGGCGGTGAGGAGGGCGCGGGTGCGGATGCGTGTGGGGGTGCGACGGGAGGGGCTGGCGGTGCACGGCGTGGTGGCCGCACTGACGGGTGTAGGGGGTGTGGGGGGTGCCTCGGTCGGGGTGGGGGCTCCGGCCTCGGCGGTGCTGGTGGGGCGGGGTGCGGCTCTGCGTCCCATCTCGGCTTCTCCTGTGGGGGGTTCGGCCCGCCTGCCCCGCGCCCACCGTCCGCCGTGCCCTCCTCGTCGAACGCGTTTCGACCGAGTCGTGCCCGGTCGAGGGGCTCGGCGGGCCGATGACCTGGGGTGGCGCGGCGGGGTACGGCACCTGGCGGTACGGCGGTGTGGTGGCAGGCGATTGTCATGGCGGGCCGCGAGTGTGGCAAGCGCTTTCCACGGGCGTCAAGAGCCGGGAGGGGCCGGGTTCGTCCGGGCGGAGACGCGCAGGTGTGCGTGCCCAGCCCCGCGGCCCGGGCGTGATTCGAATGACAGGCCCTGGGCGGCTCGCCGGCTCACGTATGGTCATGAGGCGCGAAGAAGATACGAGATACGAGATATCAGGAGGCGCAATTGGCGCTGGAGCCGGTGCGGTTCGCGGTTCTGGGGTCGGTCCGCGTGGAGCGGGCAGGGGTGGAACCCGCGCCGGGGCGTCCCCAGGAGAGGGCGCTGCTGGGGCTGTTGCTGGTGCGGGCGGGGCAGCCGGTGACGGTCGGCGAGATCGTGGACGTGCTGTGGGGCAGGCGGCCGCCGGCCAGCGCGGTGAACGTGGTCCGGCGCCATGTGGGCTCGCTGCGGCGGCTGTTGGAGCCGGGGCTGCCCAACCGTGCCGCCGGACGGTGGCTGATACGGGACGCCGGCGGGTACCGGCTCCTGGTCGACGCCGACTCCCTCGACCTGCTGCGGTTCCGCCGGCTGCGGGACGAGGCGGGCCGGGTCGCCGGTGACACCGACGGGGCGGCCGTACGCGTCGTGGAACTCCTCACCGAGGCCCTGGCGTTGTGGCGGGGGCCAGCCGGGGCCGGTCTCCCCGCCGAGGTGCGGGAGCGCGCCGGGTTCCCGGCGGTCGACCGTGAACGGACCGCCGCCGTACGGGAAGCGGCCGACGCGGCGCTCCTGGCCGGCACCCCGGCCGCCGTACTGCCCCTGCTCCAGGAGGCCTCGGACGACGCACCGCTGGACGAACCCCTGCTGGCCCGGCTCGTGCGGACCCTGGCCGCCACCGGGCACGAGGCACGGGCGCTGAGCACCTACCGCGCCGCCCGCGCGAGGCTCGCCAAGGAACTGGGCATCGACCCGGGCCCGGAACTCCGCGCCGCCCACCGAGCCGTACGGCACGACACCGCGCTGTCGACCTCGGCCCCGACCCCGACGTCGATCTCAGCCTCACCCCAGCCCTCAGCGCCCCTCCCCCCACCCGCCCCGACCCCGACAGCGGCCCCCACCCCAGCCCCGACCCCGGCCCCACAGACGCCACCGACCACCATCCCCGCCCAACTCCCCCACGACCTCCCGACGTTCACCGGTCGCCGGGCCGAGCTGGACCAGGTCCTGGCGCTTCTGCCCGGCCACGACGGCAGCGGTCCCGGCACCGTCGTGATCAGCGCGATCGGGGGCATGGCCGGCATCGGGAAGACCACGCTCGCCGTGCACTGGGCCCATCGGGTCGCGGACCGTTTCCCGGACGGGCAGCTCTACGTCAACCTCAGGGGCTTCGCGCCCTCGGGCAGGGTGATGGAGGCCGGGGAAGCCGTGCGCGTCTTCCTCGACGCGCTGGGCGTACCGCCGGAACGAGTACCGCACGGCGTCGACGCCCAAGCGGCGCTGTACCGCAGCCTGTTGGCGGGCCGGCGGTTCCTGGTGCTGCTGGACAACGCGCGGGACACCGAGCAGGTGCGGCCGTTGCTGCCCGGGACGCCCGGCTGTCTGACCATCGTGACGAGTCGCGACCAGTTGTCGGGCCTGGTCGCCGCGGACGGCGCGCACACGCTGGCGCTGCGTCCGCTGGACGCCGCGCAGGCACGGTCCTTCCTCGCGCGCAGGCTGGGGGAGCGACGGCTCGCGGGCGAGGAGCGGGCGGTGGCGGAGATCTCGTCGCTCTGCGGCGGCCTGCCGCTGGCGCTGGCCTGCGTCGCGGCGCGAGCCGCCACGCACCCGGACTTCCCGCTGTCGGCGATCGCGGCGGAGCTGCGCGCGGCGCACGGCAGCCTGGACGCGTTCAGCCGCACGGACGCGGCCGCGAACGTGGGGGCGGTCTTCTCCTGGTCGCTGGGCGCCGTGTCGCCCGAGGCGGCGCTCCTCTTCCCGCTGCTCGCGCTGCATCCCGGCCCGGACTTCTCCGTGCCGGCGACGGCGTCGCTCGCCCGGCTGTCCGTACGCCGCACGCGGTCGCTCCTCGTCGAACTGGCCGGCGTCCACCTCGTGGCCGAGCCCGCGCCGGGCCGGTACGCCCTGCACGACCTGCTCCGCGCCCACGCGGCCGAACTCCTGGAGGACCAGCACCCGGAGGCCACGCGGGAGGCGGCCACGGAGCGGCTGTACGCGCACTACCTGCACACCGCGCACGCCGCCGAGCCGCTCCTCGCCCCGCACGCCGATCCGGTGCCGCCGGGCCCGCTTCCGTCCGGTGTCCACGCCGAGCCGCCGGCCGATCACGCGCAGGCGCTGGCCTGGCTGTCGGCCGAGTATCCCGTTCTGCTGGCCGTCGTCGGGGCGGCGGCCCGGTCCGGCCGCGACCGGGTGGCGTGTCTGCTCGCCTGGTCGCTGGAGCCGTTCTTCGACCGGCGGGGCCACTGGCACGACTGGGCGACCGTCCAACGGATCGCGCTCGACGCGGCGTTGCGGGTGGCCGACCCCGTGGGGGAGGCCAGGGGCCTGCGCGCGCTGGCCCGGGCCGAGAGCCGGCTCGGTCTGCACGGGTCGGCCCGGCTCCGCCTGGACCGCGCGCTGTCGCTCTTCACCGAGGCGGGCGACACCGTCGGGCGGGCCGACACCCATCGCAGTCTCGGCTGGACCCACGACCAGGAGGGGGATCTGCCCGGCGCCCTCCACCACAACCGGCTGGCCATGGAGCTCTTCCGGGACAGCGGTCACCGCGCCGCATACGCCAGTGTGCTCAACTCCGTCGGCTGGTACCACGCGCTGCTCGGCGAGCACGAGGAGGCGCTGCGCCACTGCCATCGGGCCCTGGCCCTGCTCCAGGAGCTCGGCGACCGTTACGGCGAGGCCGCGACCTGGCACACGATCGCATACGCCCACCACCACCTCGGACGCCATCCGCACGCCCTGCTCGGCTACGGCAACGCCCTCGCCCTGTACCGGGAGTTGGGCGTTCCCTACCTGGAAGCCTGCACCCTCGTCCACATCGGCGACACCCATACGGCGATGAGCGACCACGACAGCGCCGTCGAGGTACGGCAGCAGGCCCTCACCCTCCTCATCACCCTCGGCCACCCGGACGCCGAACAGGTCCGTGCCCTGCTCAGCACGAGCGAGCGGTACGCGTGACCGACGGCGCTGGACACGAACTCCCTGGCGGATCAGGGGAGTTGCTGAGGCTCGACGTACTGGGGCCGCTTCGGGTGCTCCGGGGCGGGGAGGAACTCGACCTCGGGTTCCCCCAACAGCGGGCCCTGCTCGGCCTGTTGGTCGTACGGGTGGGCCGCGTGGTGCCGTCGGGCGAGATCGTCGACGTGCTCTGGCCGCGTCGGGCGCCGGCGAGCGCGATGAACGTGGTGCGCCGGTACGCAGGTTCGCTGCGGCGACTGCTCGAACCCGGGCTGCCGCCCCGGGCCCCCGGACGGCGGCTGCTGCGGAGCGCCGGGGGCTATCGGCTGGACGCCGACGAGGACGACGTCGACCTGCTGCGTTTCCGCGCGCTCACCAAGCGGGGGAAGCGGGCCGCCGCCACGGGGCGGTCCGAGGCGGCGACACGGTACTTCGTGGAGGCGCTGGGCGAGTGGCGGGGGCCGGTGGCGAGGGGGATCCCCGCCGCCGTCCGGGAGCACGCGGTGTTCGAGGAGGTGGAGCGCGAGTTGCTCCGGACGACCAGGATGGCCGCAGACGCGGCGCTCCTGTGCGGAAGGAGCGAGCAGGTGCTGCCCCGCCTGCGCCAGGCCCTCGAACTCGACCCCCTGGACGAGTCGTTGCACGCGGCGCTGGTGATGGCCCTGGCCGCGGCGGGCCTCCAGGCGGAGGCGCTGGCCGCGTACGAGCGCGTACGACGGCTGCTGGCCGAGGAGTTGGGCGTGGCTCCGGGCACGGACCTGACCACGGCCCACACCAAGGTGCTCCGCCAGGAGTGGACTCCGCCACGACCGCCCGCACCTCTCGCACCGCCCTCGGCGCCCTCGACGACTTCGGTGACCTCCACGACCTCAGCGACTTCGGTGACCTCCACGACCCCAACGACCTCCACGACCTCGGCGGCGTCACCGCCTGGATCGAGGGTGGCCGTCACGCCCTCGCCCCGGCCCTTCCCCCAACTGCCGCCATCCCCAACGGTTTTCGTGGGAAGACGCAGTGAACTCCGGCGTCTGGCGGAGGTCACGGACGCGGTCGGCGCGGGCACCGGCGCACCGCCGACCACCGTGCTGATCAGCGGGATGCCCGGGATCGGCAAGACGTCCCTGGCGGTGCGCTGGGCGCACGCGGTCGCCGGACGGTTCCCCGACGGGCGACTCCACGTCGGGCTGAGGGGGTTCGACCCGACGGAAGACCCCCTGGAGCCGGACGCGGCACTGCGCACGCTCCTCACCGCGCTGGGGGTGCCACCCGCACGCCAGCCGGGCCGCACGGACTCGCTCGCCGGCCTGTACCGGAGTCTGCTGGTGGGCCGACGGCTGCTGGTGGTGCTGGACGACGCGGCCGACACCGAGCAGGTACGTCCGCTGCTGCCCGCGTCGCCCGGCTCCCTGACCCTGGTCACCAGCCGCAACAGCCTGTCGGCCCTCATCGCGTCGGGCGCCCACCCGCTGCGCCTGGACCTACCGCCGACGACGGACGCCCGGGCCACGCTGACGGCCCACCTCGACCACCTGGCCCACACGATGGTCGCCACCGACGCGGTCGACGCGGCCCACACAGCCGAGGCGCTCGGCACACGCGACACGCTCGACGAGATCGTCAGCCGGTGTGGGCGGCTGCCGTCGGCGCTGGCCATCATCGCGGCCCGTGCCGCGCAGCAGCCCTCCCGCCCCCTCGCGGCCCTCGCGGCCCTCGCGGCCCTCGCCGCCGAGCTACGGCACTCCCCGCGCGCGCTCGACGCGTTCGCCACACCCGGAGGCGTACCCGACCTCCGCGCCGTCCTCACCCGCTCCTACCGTCGCCTCGCGCCGGAGCACGCCCGGCTGTTCCGTCTGCTGTCCCTGCACCCCGGCCCCGACCTGGACGCCGAGACGGCCGCGGCCCTGGCCGGACTCCCCCTCCGACGGGCCCGGCAGGCGCTCGACGCCCTCGCCGACGCACATCTCGTCACGGAGCACACGCCCGGCCGCTACGCCCAGCACCAGCTACTGCGCGCCCTCGCCGCCGAGTTGACTGTGCGGCTCGGCCCGGGCGGCGACGGCCGAGACCGCGCAGATCCGTACGGGTACGGGCCGGGCGGCGGGGCGTAGAGCCGATGTCCCCCGGCGAAGGTCAGCCGCTCACTGCCCGCAGGGCCCCCGGCCTGCGGCCGTTGAGACGGTCCAGCGCGGTGGCCGTGGCCTGGTCGGCCGGTAGGTGCACCACCAGGCGACGGCCCTCGTCGGCAAGCACGAGCGTCTCGAACGACAGACGCAGGCGACCTGCCTCGGGATGCTCGACCACCTCGAGCCCGAAACGGGAGGGCGGGGCCGGAACAGCGGCGAGACGGTCACTGAACGACGCCCCCGCCGCCGTCAACTCGTCCGCCAGGACGGCGACATGAGGGTCGTACAGCGAGGACTCGTTGCGCAGATGGGCGACCTGCTCGTCGGCCACCCGGTCCCAGCCGGGAAACACGGCACGGGACCGGTCGTCGGCGAACAGGTACCGCATCATGTTGGGAGGGTCCCCGTCGAGCAGGCCGAGGGGACGGGCATACCGCTCGTAGCCCTGTGTCCAGGCCACGATGTCTCCCATCCGGTTGAGCAGGACGGCCGGCGCGGGCTCCAGACTCTCCAGAAGTGCCCGCAGGGTGGGGCGCACCGTGCGCTCCGGCGGTGCGGTGACCGATTTGCACAAGTCCTTGTCCTCGCCGTGTTCCCTGAGCAACCGGTGCAACAGCACACGGTCCGCCGTCGACAGCTGGAGGATCTCGCCGAGGGCGGCGAGGACCTTGGGCGAGGGGTTGCGGTCCCGCCCTTGTTCGAGCCGGGTGAGGTACTCGACGCTGATGCCGGCGAGGGTGGCGAGCTCGGCGCGGCGCAGCCCCGGCGTGCGACGGCGAAAACCTGCGGGCAGGCCCGCCTCGGCCGGGGTGAGGGCTTCACGGCGGGTCCGCAGGAAGGTGCCCAACTCGTTGTCGTTCACCTCTCGAACGTACAACGTGCCCCGGCGCGAAGGGTGGCCCTGCCACTACCACCCTTCGGCCGGTCTCCCCTGCCCCGCCGCAGGGCCCGCACGATGAGGGCATGAGCAACGACACCTCTGCGAACACCACTGTCACGTCCGTCGCCGCACTGCCCCTCGCTCCCGGCGCGTGGGAACTCGACCCCCACCACTCATCGGTCGACTTCACCGTCCGCCACCTCGGGATCAGCAAGGTCCGCGGCCGCTTCACCGAGTTCACGGCCGGGCTGTACGTCGGTGAGACCCTCGACGACGTGCGGGTGACCTCCGAGATCGCCCTGGCCTCCATCGACACCGGGAACGCCGACCGCGACGCGCACACCCGCTCGGCCGAGCTGCTCGATGTGGAGAAGCGTCCGACGATGACGTTCCGATCGACGCGGATCTCCGGGGACGGTGAGGACTGGACGTTGGCGGGAGACCTGACCATCGGGGACGTGACCCGCCCGGTCGTGCTCGCTGTCGAGTTCGGCGGAGTGGTGGACTCCCCGCTGGATCACCGGGAGCACGCCGGGTTCGAGGCGACGGGCGAGATCCGGCGCGGCGACTTCGGGTTGACCTTCTTCCCCGGGCTCCTGGGTGAGGTCATCAAGATTCGCCTGGACATGCAGTTCGCCGGAGCGCGGACCCAGGACGCCTGACCGAGCGACGAGCGACGCACCCACCACATACGACTTCGACGAGGGACCGACGACCTCGGGCCCCACGTCGGGAGGAGGACCTCTCATGAGCAGTGCCCTTGTACGCAATCCGGGCGACGGCACCACCTTCAGCTACCACGGGAACGTGGTCGAACAGGTGGTGAGCAACGCCGAGTCGAGCGGATTGATCAGCGTCACGCGTCAGCTCGCGCGCCCCGACCATGCGCCGCCCCTGCATACCCACAGCCTGGAGGACGAGAGCTGGATCGTCCTGTCCGGCCGCGTCCGGTTCTGGGTCGGATCGACCTCGTTCGACGAGTGCGAGGTGTACGAGGCCGAGCCCGGCGCCTTCGTCTGGGGGCCCCGGTCAGTCCCCCACAGCTACCAGGCCATCACGTCGACCGCGGAACTCCTCGTCATGTGCAACCCCGGAGCCATCGAAGGCTACTTCCACGAGGCCGGAGCCACCGACTCACGCAGCGACGCCCCGCACAGCCTCATGGAGGAGTACGGCTTCGTGATCCACGGCAACCCGCCCCCCGTCCCCCGGACGTACTGATCACCAGTGTCCTCGACGCCCGGAGATACGACCATGCCCGCCAGGGAGCCCGTCCATGTCGCCTGACCAACCGATGATGCGCGCCGTCCGGTACGACCGTTACGGAGGCCCAGAAGTGCTCTCCGTCGGCGCGGTTCCGCGTCCGTCCCCCGGGCCGGGCCAGGTGCTCGTCCGGGTCCACGCGTCCAGCGTCAACCCGATCGACGTGAAGATCCGCTCCGGCGGGATGCGTCTGGTCACCGGGCGACGCTTTCCCAAACGCACCGGAGGCGACTTCGCCGGGGAGGTGGTCGCACTCGGCGGCAAGGTCACCGACGTCACGGTGGGCGAACACGTGTGGGGCATCCTCAGCGACGTCTCCGGACGGACGGGCGCGGCCGGCGAATACGTCCTGGCCAAGCCCCAGGCCATCAGCACCGCCCCCAGCGGCACGGACCTGGTGTCAGCCGCCGCCCTGCCCGCGGTCGGCATCACCGCGCTGCAAGCCCTGCGGGACACCCTGCGCCTGCGCTCCGGCCAACGGCTGCTCGTGGTCGGCGCGAGCGGCGGCGTCGGCAGTGCGGCGGTCCAGCTGGCCCACGCCTGGGGCGCCCACGTCACCACCGTCGCCGGCGCCGCCAACACCTCGTTCTGCCGCGAACTCGGCGCCGACGTGGCCCTCGACTACGCCACCACCCCACCGAACGCCCTCAAGAGGCAGTTCGACGCCATCCTCGACTGCCACGGCTCCGCTGTCCGCGACTACCGACGCGCTCTCCGCCCCGGCGGTCGCATCGCCTCGCCCTCCGCCGGCGCCATACCCTTCGCCCTGCTCTCCACCGTCCTGCCCGGTCCGCGCGTACGCCTGCTCATGGCCGGCCCCCGACGCGCGGACCTGAAGACCCTCGCCGATCACGTCGACAGGAAGGAGCTGCGTCCGGTGGTCGAGCGCGTGTATCCCCTGGACGAGATCCAGGACGCCCACCGAGCCACCGAAACCGGCCACGCCCGCGGCAAGCGCGTCATCCGCCTCGTCTAGCGGAGCCCCCAGCGAGGCACGCCCGCACCTGGCCGTGTGCCGCCCGCCATCACTTCACGGTCACTCTTTTTTCACATCTCCCTTCCTAGGCTCCGAGTGCAGTGCTCGCACGACGCGCTTGATCGGTGCGCTCGAACGGCCTTGGAGGTAACGACAGATGACCACGTCCGACATCGGCACCCTCGCGCCGGCGGGTCTCCGCATCGCCGTCCTCGGCGGGAGACCCTCCGAGTTACCCGGCGAGGGGCGGCCGGGCGTCGGGGCGCACCGACTGACCGCGCGGGCCGGGGGCACGTACCTGTTCGTGGGGGTGCGCGGGGCCCGCCGTCCGTCCGCCGAGCGGATCCCGGACCTCTCGCTCCAGCCGGGGGACATCTGCTTCTACGACGCCGGCCGTCCGCCGTCACTGGACTTCCCCGAGCACTGCCGCCTCAAGGTCTTCCTGGTCCCGGCCGACGAACTGGGGCTGGAGGACGGCGGCGACGACCTGCGGCGCGTGGTCGCGCACCCGGTCGCCCGGTCCTCCCGGCTGGGGACCCTGCTGTCGCCGTTCCTGGCCGAACTGGCCGACACGGCGGTCTCGGCGATCTCCGCCGAGCCGCCGGTCGGCGAGATGCTCGCCCGTAACGCCGTGAACCTGTTGGCCACGCTCGCGGCGGAGCAGCTGGGGCGGGCCAGGGCCGACGGTGCCCCGGGCGCCGGCCCCGCGGACGGGCCGGTCGGCCGTACGCCGCTGATGGCACGTGTCCTGGGGTTCATCGACGAGCATCTGGCCGACGCGGACCTGTCGCCGGAGGTGATCGCGGGTGCCCACCACATCTCGGTGCGGTATCTGCACCGGCTGTTCCAGGACGAGGGAATGTCCGTGGGCCGCTGGGTCCAACGCCGCCGACTGGAGGAGTGCCGCCGCGACCTGGTCCTCGGCGTCCGCAACCGGCGCACCATCGCCTCGGTCGCCGGCCGCTGGGGCTTCCTCAGCGCGACGCACTTCAGCCGGGTGTTCCGGGCGGCGTACGGCATGTCCCCGAGCGAGTGGCGGGACGCTGCGGCGAGCCAGGCCCCGACGGGCGTCCGACGCACACCGGTCCACGTCCGCTAGGGCCTGTCGTGCGCTCCGGGACCGACCTCGGTGCGCTGGTGGGCCATCGCACGTCCGGCTCCGGGCCTAGCGTCTGGCCGTGGCGTCGCCCCGCGCGGCGCACCGCACCGAGCGCCGCCGGCGTGACCCGCCGATCCGGGCGCCGCTCGCACGGCATCTCGAAGCGAGAGCCGCCCGCACCACATCACGACCCCTCGGGAGAACCACATGTCCGACACCTCCGAGCCGACCCGCCCGGTCCTGGAACCGGCGGCCGCCGCCTTCGCCGAGGCCACCGCCAACCCGCCCTTCCTCTTCGAACTGCCGCCCGCCGAGGGCCGCAAGGCGGTCGACGAGGTGCAGTCCGGCGAGATCGCGATGCCGGAGACCGACGAGGAGTGGATCACCGTCTCCGGCGGTCCGACAGGCAGCGTCCGGGCGCGCCTCGTCCGGCCCGCAGGCGCCGAGGGCGTGCTGCCCGTGATCCTCTACATCCACGGCGCGGGCTGGGTCTTCGGCAACGCGCACACCCACGACCGGCTGGTGCGCGAACTCGCCGTCGGCGCGCGGGCCGCCGTGGTCTTCCCCGAGTACGACCTCTCCCCCGAGGCTCGCTACCCGGTCGCCATCGAGCAGAACTACGCGGTGGCGAAGTGGGTCGTCGAGCAGGGCGCGTCCAAGGACCTGGACGGGACCCGGCTGGCGGTCGCCGGTGACTCGGTCGGCGGCAACATGACCGCCGCGCTGACGCTGATGGCCAAGGAGCGCGGTGACGTCCCGCTGGTCCAGCAGGTGCTGTTCTACCCGGTGACGGACGCGAGCTTCGACACCGGCTCGTACCACCAGTTCGCGACGGGCTACTTCCTGCGCCGCGACGGCATGCAGTGGTTCTGGGACCAGTACACGACCGACGAGGCCGAGCGCGCCCGGATCACCGCCTCCCCGCTGCGGGCGAGCGTCGAGCAGCTCAAGGACCTGCCCCCGGCCCTGGTCGTCACCGGCGAGGCCGACGTGCTGCGCGACGAGGGCGAGGCGTACGCGAACAAGCTGCGCGAGGCCGGTGTGGCGGTGACCGCCGTGCGCTTCCAGGGCATCATCCACGACTTCGTCATGCTGAACGCCCTGCGCGAGACCCACGCCGCCGAGGCCGCGATCACCCTGGCCACGACCACCTTGCGCACGGCCCTGCACGGCAACTGACGCCGCACGGAACACGCACACCGCACAGCGACAGACGCAGTGACAGACGCTGCCACAGGCACCGCGACCGTCACCGCACAGCCACGGTCGTCCGGCCCGGCGCCGGTCGGCCCACAGAACGGAGAGAACCGCACCATGTCCCCCACCCCCACCGTCCTCCTCGTGCACGGCGCCTTCGCCGACGCGTCCAGCTGGGCCGGCGTCGTCGAGGAGCTGCGCGGCCAGGGCATCCCCGTCCGCGCGCTGCCGAACCCGCTGCGCGGTCTGGCCTCCGACGCCTCGTACGTCGCGTCCGCGGCGGCCCAGACCGACGGCCCGGTCGTCCTCGTGGGCCACTCCTACGGCGGCGCGATCATCACCGTGGCGGGTGCCGCCGAGAACGTCGTCGGCCTGGTCTACGTCGCCGCGTACGTCCCCGAACAGGGCGAGAGCCTGGGCGAGTTGCAGGGCCGCTACCCGCTGGCCCCGCTGATCGCCAACCTCGACGAGCGGACGTACCCCGTCGAGGGCGCGGACCCCGCCGTTGAGGTCACCATCAAGCCGGAGGCCTTCCCCGGCATCTTCGCCGCGGACGTCCCGGCCGAGGTCACCGAGATCCTCGCCGTCTCCCAACGCCCGCTCGCCGTATCCGTGTTCACGGAGACGGCGGCCACCGCCGCCTGGCAGACCAAGCCCTCCTGGGCGGTCGTCGCCGACGCGGACCAGGCCATCAACCCCGACGTCCAGCGCTTCGGCGCGAAGCGCGCCGGCGCCACCGTCACCGAACTCGAGGGCGCCTCCCACGCCGTGGCGGTCTCCCGCCCCAAGGAGATCGCGACGGTGATCCAGGAGGCGGTACGCGCCACCGCCTGATCACCCCACACATCACCGCCTGTCCGGCATACGGGCCACCGCCCGGCCGTCGGACGAACGAGGGCCCGCCCCGCACGGGAGGCGGGCCCTCGGCCGATGAGGGGCACAGCCGCACGCTCGCCGTGGCGTCGCCGGAGTGAAACCCATACCCCCGCACGCCCCCATGAATACGCCGTGCGCCCCAGGAAACGGGTAGTTCCCGCCAAACCCCTCGCCTGACGGCCGACACGCTGCCACTCTGTTGCCGTCGGCACGGGGAGCGGGGGGACCGGTCCTGGCACCGGCATCGGGGGAACGCATGTCTTCACCACGCACGGGGTCAACTACGCTCATTTCGCGGCCACTTGGCGCATCGAGTCCGCCGGCGAACCGGCACGCGGCGGGGTGGGCGTGATGCCGGGCCCGCCTCGTCCCATGGCCGCCCCGTCGCACGACCACGTCTTCACCAGGATCGCCCGCGCGATCGACCCGCCGAACCCGGCCGGCCCGGCGGACCCGCTCGACCTGATCACGGCGAATCTGCGCGCCGTGGTGACCGCCGCGCGCGCCCGCATGGGACAGCCGATGCGCGTGGCCGTCGCCGGTCAGATCAAGCGGGGCAAGTCCACGCTGGTGAACGCGCTGCTCGGCGAAGAGGTGTCGGACACCGGGCAGTTGGAGCTGACGTTCAACGTCTGCGAGTTCCACCACTCCCCGCACCCGCGACTGCTCGTCCATTTCAAGGACGGCCGCGCCCCCGAGGAGTGGCACCCCGAGACGCTGTCCCGGCTGACCGTGCGCTCGGCGGACGGGCTGAGCCTGCTGCGCGCGGTACGCAAGGTCGAGGTGGGCCGGCCCAGCCCCCTGCTGCGCCGCTTCCGGCTGGTGGACACCCCGGGCCTGGGCAGTGTGCACGGCACCGACGCCGAGAACACCCTCGCCTTCCTGGGCATCGACGACCCCGCCGAGCGGGCGGAGACGGCCCGGGTCCTCGCCGAGCTGGGACACGACGCCCGTTCCGTGCACGCGGAGAGCGCCGCCGAGATGGACCGCGCCGACGCGGTCGTCTTCGTCTTCAGCCGTGGCCTGGGCCGCGCCGACCAGCAGGCGGTGGAGTCCTTCGCCGGGTCCTACGGCGAGGTGGTCAGCCCGCTGAAGGCGTTCGGGGTGCTCTCGCGCAGCGACCAGTACTGGCCGCCCGTCGGCGAGACCGGCCGGGACGGCATGCCGCTGGAACCGGCGGACTACCACGCCTACGACCCCATGGCGACGGCCCGCCGTATCGCCGACACCTACCTGGAACGGCCCCTGGTGCGACGCGTGTTCCGTACGGTCGTGCCGGTCGCCGGCCTGCTCGGGGTGGGCGCGCAGTGCCTGCCGGGCGACGGCTTCGGTCCGCTCGCCGACCTCGCGACGGTGGAACCCCCGCTGCTGGCCGAGCGGATGGAGGACGTCCACCTCTTCTGTGCGCGCGACCACCCGGATCTGCCCGTACCGCCGGAGGTGCGCGCCGCGCTGGTGAGCCGGCTCGGAGCGTGGGGCACGTTCCTTGCCTGCGGCTATCTCCGGGCGGGCCTCACCGAGGCGGAGGTGCGCCGCCGGCTGCTGGAGCACAGCGGGGTGACCGAGCTGCGGAGCCTGGTGCTGCGGCACTTCGGCAACCGGGCCGCGCTGATCAAACTGGACCACGGCCAGCGCGAGATCGCCGACGAGGTGGCCCGGCTGCGCGCCACCGCCCAGCGGGCCGGCCGACAGCCGCCGCCGGTGGCCGACCGGGTGGCCGGGCTGCTGGAGAGCGCGCGGGTCAGCGACCCCGGCCCCTCCGAACTCGCCGCGCTCGGGGCCCACTACCGGGGCCGGCTGAGCCTGACCGCCGAGGAGGAGGCCCAGCTCCTCGCGGTGACCGGGGAGCGCGGCACCGGGTGCGCCGCGCGGCTCGCCCTGCCGCCGGGCACCCCGGTGGACGTTCTGCTGACCACGGCCCGCGAACGCGCCGCGCACTGGGCCGCGCGCGCCGGCGATCCGCTGCTCGACCGCCCCACCCTCATGGTCGCGCGGGTGGTGCTGCGGTCGTACGAACGCGTGGCCGATCTCGTCGACCGTGCGGGCGCCCTGCTCTACGGCGACGACGAGGAACAGGCCGGTCACCACGGTGAGAGGAGTGCGCGATGAGCTGGGACCCGTACGACCCGGGCGCCGTACCGGACCTCGATCCGGGACTGGACCCCTCTGCCGTCGGGGACCCGACGGACTTCTACACCGGCCCGGACCCGTACACCGGCCCGGACCCGTACACCGACGCGGACCCGTACGGCGCCCCGGCCTCCGACCCCGGTGGCACGACCACCGTCGACGGTGTCCCCGATCTGCCGAACTTCGACCCCGCGACGAGCGACTCGGGGGCGGTCCTCGGCCAGCCCGGCGAGGCCATGGAGGTGTGGCAGCAGCACACCGGAGAGAACGCCTGTGCGATCGGGGCGCAGGGCATGGTCCTGGAGTACCTGACCGGTGAGCGCGTCAGCGAGGAGCAGCTCATCGAGGAGGCCTCGGCGAACGGGTGGTACGACGAGTCCGGCACCCCCTTCGCCGACGTGGGGAATCTGCTCGCGCTCCACGGCGTGCCGGTCGAGCAGGTGGAGGGCGCGTCCCTGGAGCAGTTGGAAGGGGTCCTCGCGGATGGTGGGGCGGCGATCGTCGGCATCGACGCGGACGAGGTCTGGGCGCCGGGGCACGACCCGAACGACGACCTGGTCGGCGACGCGCCGGGCATGGCGGGGCAGGGCGCGAACCACGCCGTGTGGGTCACGGGCATCGACACCACCGACCCGGACCATCCGATGGTCGTCCTCAACGACTCCGGGCACCCCGACGGGAAAGGTCTGGAGGTGCCGCTGGACGAGTTCCTGGGTGCCTGGGAGGACTCCGGCAACCTGCTCGTCGCCACGGGCGCACCTCGGGGGACGTGATGACGGCCGCCGAGAACGTCGAACGGACCGGCGGGACCGGCGAGGAGCCGGGCGCCCTCGCCGCGCGGTGTGCCGCCTGGCTCCTGGCGGAGCGGGACCGCATCGAACGCGAGGTGCGGGCCACCTACGAACGAACGACGGCCGGCACGCACTCGCCCGCCGGCACGCACTCGTCCACCGGCACGCTCACGACGGACGCCGCGTCCCAGAAACCGCCGGGGCGGACGAGGTCACCGCGGAAGCCGCGCGAAGAAGCGCCGCCGGACGCGGCGGTGCCCGCCACCGCCCCGGCGGCCGCGGCCCCGCTCATCCTGCTGCTGGACCGGCTGGCCGAACTGTCCTCGCCGACCTCGGCCGCCGGCACCGCCCCCGGCGTATCCGGGGGCGACGGGGGCGGTTCAGCCGACCCGGTGCTGGGCTGGGTGCGCCGCAGCGTGCTCGCCGCGCTGGCCGCGTCGGGCGTGGACCCGGTCGAGGACAGGGGCCCGGTGGACCCCACCCGGCACAACGTGGTCGCCACCCGGGCCGACCCGTCGGGCCTGCGCGGCGGCACCATCGCGGAGACGGTACGCCCCGGCTACCTCTGGGGCGAGGCCGTCCTGCGTCACCAGGAGGTCGTCGTCTACGTCGCGCCGGGCAAACCGGGCCGCGCCGGCACCGCGGCGGGCTCCGCCCCGGACGGGAGCGGTGACCCGCACGAGACCCGCGACGCACCCCACTCCGGCGAGGAAGGCGGACCCTGCCATGGCACGTCCCGTGAAGACCCCCGCTGACCCGGCCGCGCTGCCGCGCTCGGAGGTGCTGTGCCGGGAGCTGCGGCGTTCGGCGGTCTTCCGGCAGCTCGTCCCGATGGAGTCGGGGATCGGCTGGCCGCTGCCCGTGCCGGTGGTACAGGACGGCTCCCCGCGGGTCTACGTACGGCTGCCGCTGTTCGTCATGCGGCCCGACCCGGCCGGGGGCGCCGACCTGTTCCCGCCCTTCGCCACGGCGACGCTGGACTGGTCGACGCGGCGGCTGGTCGAGTACACCGACCTGCGGTTCAAGGAGCCGCACCGCTCCCGCACGGAGTGGTCCGAGCCGGTCGGCCGCTTCCCCCACCCCGCCGTGGAGCGGCTGACGACCCGCGCGTACCGGGACCTGCGCACCCGGTTCCTCGGTCTCCACGACGAGTTGTTCGACGGGCTCTCCGCCGGCCGTCAGCCGGGCGGCGGCTGGACCGCGGAGTTCGACGTCCTCCTGGCCCAGCTCCTGGAACCCGGGCTCGCCCCCTACTACCGACGGCTCGCCCCCAGGTTCCTCGGCCGACATCTGCCCGGCGACCCGCACCCGCCCTACGAGAGGTGAACCACCATGCCGGAGAACGTCTTCAGCCGTCTGCGTTCGGACGTGCTGGCCGCCTTCCCCAAGCTCACCGAGCAGCTGGCCGAGGAACTCGGCCCTCGCCAGCGGGAGTTGCTCGACCAGTCCCGGACACGGCTGGAGCGGGGCACCTGCCGGGTCGTGGTCGCCGGCGAGTTCAAGCGGGGCAAGTCCATGCTGCTGAACGCCTTGGTGGAGCGGCCCCGCCTGTTCCCCGTGGACGTCGACGTGGCCACCTGCGTGGTGTGCACCCTCTGCTGGGGCCCGCGCGAGCAGGCCGTGGTGCACCTCGGCGACCCGCGGACCGGAGGCCGCGACGCCACGCACCAGGTGACGATCGCCCTCGATCAGTTACCCGAGTACGTCACCGAGCAGGGCAACCCGCGCAACCACAAACGGGTCCGGCTCGTGGAGATCCAGGCGCCGGTGCCCCAGCTGGAGAGCGGGCTCGTCCTCATCGACACCCCCGGCGTCGGCAGCGTCAACCCCGAGCACACCACCGCCACCCGGGCTTTCCTGGAGCATGCCGACGGCCTGGTCTTCGTCTGCGACGCCATCGAACCGCTGGCCACCTACGAACTCGACTTCCTCGACGAGGCGTTGGGGAAGTGCGAGGTGGTGATCACCGTCGTCACCAAGACCGACAAGGTCGCCGACCCCTCGCCCGTGGTCATGGGGGCCCGCGAGAAGATCGCCGCCCGCACCGGCCGCCCCGCCGAAGGGCTCGTCGTCGTCCCGGTCTCCTCCTTCCGCAAGCACAAATGGCTCAGGGGCCGCTCGGACGACCAGCTGCTCGCCGACTCCGGCTTCCCCCGGCTGGACCACGCGCTGTGGGAGGGGCTCGCCACGACCAGCGGCGCCGTGCAGTTGCGCCGCGCCCTGGACGCACTCGGCGACGCCGTCGCCACCGCCGGATCCCCCGTGGTCAACGAACTCGCGGGTCTGGAGTCGGACGAGTCCCTGGAGCGCATCCGGCGCGAGGTGGCCGAGACCTCCGCCCGGCTGAAGCGGCTCTCCACGGGCGGCGCCGAATGGCGGACGGAACTGCGACAGCGCTTCGAGCACGACACCCGCGCGGCCCGCACGGAACTGCAGAACGCCTTCACCGCCGCGCTGCGCGGCTACCAGGAGAAGGTGAACGCGGGAGCCGACCCCGGAGGCGACGAGTTGGTCGGCCAGGTCGCCGCCGACATGCTCAAGGCGCTGACCGACGCCCACGAGCGGCTCGCCGCCACCGCCGTGGCCCTCATGGCGGACTTCGCGCAACGCACCAGCCTCGATCTCACCTCGCCCGACGTGCCGAAGCCGCCCTTCACCCCGGCCATCTCGGTGCCGGCCGTGCCGCTGAACGTGCGCCCCGCCCGGTTCTTCGACCAGCTGCGCGCCAGCTGGTCCACCGGGATGGCGGGAGCGGGGGCGGGCGGCGTCGTCCTGATGGTGGACCCGTTCGTCGCCGGCCCCGCCGCCGTGGTGGGCATGGGTGCGATGGGCTTCATCCACGGCATGCGCAACCACCGCAAGGATCTGCGGGAACGGGCCGAGCGGGAACGCGACGCCCGGATGCAGCAGATGATCACCCAGGAGATCACCGAGAGCCGCCGGCTCGCCACCGAGTCCTTCCATCAGGCCCACGGCGACGTCGCCCAGGCCCTCATCAGCGAACTCAACGCCCAGCTCGCCGCACAGCAGGAGTCCCTCGCCGAGTCCAGCCGCAGGCTCCAGGACGCCGGAGGCCGGACCAGGACGGAACTGGCCCGGCGTCGCGGCGAGTTGCTGGCCCGGCAGCAGGCCTACCGACAGCTCCAGAACGAACTGGACCGGCTGCGTGGCCGGGTGGACCGCGTGACCACGCCCCCACCACCGCAGCCGCGACCGGGCCCCGGGGGATCGAACGGGCCCCACGGGCCGACAGGGCCGACAGGGCCGACAGGGCCGACAGGGGCAGCGAGCACAGCCGGTTCAGCCGCGCGGGACATCGCGCTCGGCGTCGCCGCCGAGGTCGCCGTGGGGGCGGCCTTCGCCCAGGTGGGCCCGGCCTTCACCCCGCCCCCGACCCCACCGGACGCCAACACGCCGGTCACGGCGGCGGACGTCACGGCGCCCGACGCCGCGCCCGCGGACGGCACGCCCTTCGACGGCCCGTACGTCGACAGCGGCCCGCCCCTCGACGGGCCACCCCTCAACACCGCTGCCGGCGATCTCGGCTCCTCCTTCGACCCCGCCCAGTTCGACAGCCCATGAGCGGCGGCGACGGGCGTACGGGCCCGGTCTACGGGATCGACTTCGGCACCTGGACCTCCTCGCTGGTCGTCCTGCGGCCGGACCGTCCACCGCTGCCGGTGCGCGACCCGGTGAGCCCGTTCGGGGCCGCGTCGGTGCGCAGCGCGGTGTGTCTGCTGCCCGACGGCTCGATGGTCGTGGGCCAGGCGGCACAGAACTCGCGGCTCCGGCGTCCGGACCGATTCCGGGCGGAGTTCAAGCGCGAGTTCGGCGAGCCCGAAGGCCTCCGGCTGGGCGAACGCTCGCTCACCGCCGAGCAGTTGACCGCACAGGTGCTGGGCTTCCTGGTCGACGGCGCCCGGACGGCCGTCCACGCGGCGCCCTCGCGCGTGGTGATCACCGTCCCGGCGACCTGGGAGCACCACCGGCGCGAGCTGATGCTCGGCGCCGCGGAGGCCGCGGGCCTGCCCCCGGAGATCGTCAGACTGGAGACCGAACCCGTGGCCGCCATGGTCTACGCCCTGCACGATCACGGCATGGACCGCGACCGCACGGTCCTCGTCTACGACCTGGGCGGCGGCACCTTCGACCTCGCGGTGGCGCGGGGGACGAAGGAGAGCTACACGGTCGTCGGCGCCCCCGGCGGTCTCTCCGACGTCGGCGGGCTCGCCATCGACCAGGCCGTCCTGGGCCTCGTACGGGAACGCTGCCCCGACGGGGTGGACCGACTGCGGCGGACCGTCGCCGACCCCGACGACGCGACGGCGCTGCGCCGCGCGATCCTCCTCGCGGAGGCCTGCGTCACCTTCAAGCAGCAGCTGTCCGTCTCGCCCGAGCACTCCGATCTGCTGACCATGCTGGAGCCGCCGGCCGAGGTGACACTCACCCGGTCCGACCTGCGGGAGGCCATTCGTCCCCTG
Organism: Streptomyces caniscabiei; assembly: GCF_014930365.1. Lineage (GTDB taxonomy): Bacteria > Actinomycetota > Actinomycetes > Streptomycetales > Streptomycetaceae > Streptomyces > Streptomyces caniscabiei. The sequence goes on from NZ_JABXWI010000003.1 coordinate 336,882, forward strand.
CTGTCGGAGACGGTCGAGGAGTGTGAACGGGTGCTTCGGGCCTACGGGTTGACCTGGGGCGACCTCGACCTGATCGTCCCGGTGGGCGGCAGCTCCCGGCTTCCCATGGTAGGCGAGCTGCTGGCCGAACGGTCGGGCCGCACGGTCCTCACCGTCTCCGAACCAGAGCTCGCGGTGGCCACCGGCGCGGCCTGGCTGGCCCTGGAGGACGCCGCCGCCGACGGGCCCCCGCCGACGGCGCCGCTCTCCACACCGCCACCACCGCCACCGTCACCGCCATCGTCGCTGTCACCGCCGTCGTCGCTGCCGCCGAAGGTCCACGCCCTGTTGAACGCCGGTCTGACCGACCGCATGGTGAGGGAGGCCATGGGCCATGTCGGCGGCTGACCCCGCCGGTACGGATCCGTCAGCGGAGCAGGTGTTCGAACTGGCCCTTCACTGGCGGCGGTTGGTCAACGACTGGGTGACGCGCCAGCGCCGCCCGTTCGAGGCGGACGCCTCCTCGGTGGGCCTGGAGTTCGAGCACCCGGAGGCCGAGCGGCGGATCCAGCTCGGCTTCACCACCACGAGCACCGAGATGCTGCTGGTGATGGTCACGGACGACCGCTATCTGAACGACGACCAACTGGCGCTGGCGGCCGCCGCCGCGAACGCCTGGAACATCGAACAGCTCGCCCCGACCCTGTCCATCTGCAACCTCGCCGGTGACCAGCCGCCGTACCTGATGGGTTTCCGCACCCTGCCGCTGGCCTGCCGGGTGACCAGGTCCGCGTTCCGCGCCATGGCCGATCAGTGGCTCGTGGAGTCCCGGGCCCTGTTCACCTGGTGCCACCGGGAGTGCCGGCTGTGAACGGCGGCACCGCCACCGCCCGGATCCACGCGACGGAGGAGAAGTCCTTCGCCTCGATCCGCACCTCCGCCCGCCGGAAGCCGTCGGCGGACAGCCCCGCGTAGCCGCTGCTCGCCACCAGATCCTGGTAGAGCGGGTCGGAGAAGGCGGCCACGAGGTGGACCTCGGGCGTGTCGGCGAGGGTGCGGCGGACCGGCGCCGAGTCGAGCACCCGGAAGAGCGCGACGACGGCGGAGCCCGCGTAGCCGCCGGGGGCCTCGTGGACGATGCCCTGGTGCAGACTCGCCCGCATCCGCACGGGAGCGAGGGCGTTGCCCGCCGCGAGACCGGCCGCCAGCCCGTCGAGGAGGGCGGGCACCACCCGGGACTCGTCGATCCCCGGTTCCAGTACGAGCAGATAGCCGTCCCCCTGCGCCTGACGCCCGCAGCGCTCCCACCCGATCCCGGCCCGCGCGCACGCCGCGCGCAGCGTCCGCAACAGCACCCGTTGCAGCAGCACCATGTTCGCGTTGTCCCGCGCGCTGTACTTCTCGATGTCGACAGCGAGGCACAACCTCCGCACACCAGGGGGCAGTTCGGGCTCCTCGTGGCCGTCCGGCGGGTCCGGCTCCGCGGCGGCGCCGGACCCGGTCAGGGCCCAGGCGCCGGGGAGGGCGGCGTCACGGGCGGGCGGCGCGGCGGCGGACCATGTCTCGTCGGCACGCAGCCGGAACGGGATGTCGTGGGGGGTGGCCGCCCGCCTGCGCCGGAAGGTCCCGCCGAGCAGGGACTGCACGGTCACCGCCTCCAGCCCCAGCCGGCCCGACACCTCGCCCGCACCGGCGGGCAGCCGCACGACGGCCTGGGCCCAGCGCCCGTCGGGCCGCAGCGCACCGCCCCGGCCGCGCGCCCGGAACGTCCACCGCAGCCGGTCCCGCCCCAGCCCGAACGCGGCGACCTCCGCGCCGTCCCCGGCGGTGGTGCCGGGCGCCGGATGCAGCGCGAGGGCGTGCGCCCCGTCGTCCAACTCGACGGTCAGGGTGACCTGTTCGTAGGCACGGCCGTACGGCGGCTCCTCCAGGTCGAACGGGAAGCACAGCAGGAGGTCGCGGTGCGGGCGGGGCGTCGGCGCGGGCAGGGCGTACCCCAGCGGGCGGCCCAGGCGGACCCCGCCGAGGCGGTCGGACGGGTGGCGTCCGCCGCCGGGCCCCTTGGACGTCGCGTCGTCGTCGGCGAGGAGTCCGGGAGTCGCCAGCACGTCGTCGAACCCGTCACCGCCTCCCGCGGCCTCGTCCCCCACGTGGCCGTCGTCCTGCGCCATATCCGTGTTCCCCTCGTCAGTCCGTGCCGTGCGGCCCCGGTCGTCGTCGGCCCGCCCTACCGTCCGTCCGCCCGCGCCAGCCGTGCCGCGTCGCGCAGGCCCGCCTCGGAGAGGACGGTCACCCGGCTGTAGCCGACCCGGATGACCCCCAGCTCGGACAGTTCACCGAGGACGTGGTGGACGCGGCGGGACTTGGCGCCGACCAGCCCGGCGAGTTCGGCCTGGGTGAGCCGGGGGCCGATCAGGAGCCCGTCGCGGCTCGGCCGGCCGTAGTCCTCCACGAGGTCGACGAGGACGCGGGCGACCCGCGTGGCCACGGGGCAGCCGCTGAAGTCGCCCCGGCGCCGTACGGACCAGCGGTTCTTGCGGACGAGCATGCGGCTCACCGCGAGGGCCGCGGCCGGATGGCGGTCGAGGAGGCCGAGGAAGTCCCGTTGTGCGACGCGCCGCGCCGTGACCCCGCCGGCGGCGGTGACCGTGGCCGACCTGGGCCGGTTGTCGAAGGCCGCGAACTCCCCCACCAGGTCCCCGCCGATCCGCACGGCGAGCAGCGCGGTGTCACCCTGCTCGGTGAGCGCGGTGACCTTGGTGACGCCGCCGAGCAGCAACAGGACGAAGGTCTCGTGCCGCCCCTCGGAGATGAGGATCTCGCCCGCCTCGTACGAGCGCGGGGTGCCGAGCGAGAGGAGTGCCGGGACGGTCTCCGGAGCATCGGACAGCTCCGCCAGGAACGTGCCGTGCGGCCACCGGTCCATGAGGTCCGCGCCTCGCCTCCCTGGCTCGTCCGTACGCCTGCGCCGCGCAGCATGATATCCACCGATCGGCGCCCAAATACCCTTTGTGCACAAGTAGTTGACGATGTGACTCATGGGTCCCCCAGCTGTCGCGGTCCTCACGCTCCCGGCGCCGGGACGACGGCGACGGTGCCTGGCGGGGGCCGGTGCCGGTGGCGGTGGCGGTGGCGAACTGCCGCCGGATTGCGCACTGCTGCGGGGAAGCGGTCGCCTCCCCGGGCGCATGATGGGGGTGCACGGGGGGAGACGCGGGACCCGGGCCGGAGGGGGAGCGGCCGGGGTCCCGTGTGCCGTTCACGTGCCCGCCCCCGGTCGAGGGGTGCCGCCCGTCCGTCGGCCCCGGTCGGGAAACGCGTCGGCGTGCACGGTCCACACCCGGTGGTGGAACTCCGTTGCCCCGAGGGGCCGTTGGTCGCGCACACCGTCCCAGACCTCACGGAGCAGCGCGTCCAGGCCCGGGTCGGCGCTGTCGCGCGAGACCCGCTCGCGGGCCGTGGGCGAGGCCAGTCCGCCCAGGTCCATCGCCCGGTCACCCACGAGGACGTGCACGGTCTCCGGCCGCGGCCCCCGGCGGGGCACGTCGACCGGCCAGTAGACCTCGACCGGTGGTGTCACACTCGTGCTGCCGTGTTCCGCGCCCCAGGGTTCGACGCGGACCCCGCTGGGCTGGTCTTCGGTGACCAGGGTGACGCGGCCGCTCAGCCCCACGCCGATCACCCAGAAGTACAGCGGCACGGCGGAGCGGTTGGCCACGGCGACCCGGTAGCGGTCACCGTCGTACAGCCGCACCCCCTCCGCCCGCCACGGCCGCCAGGTGCCGGAGCGGGCCGGTTCCTCGATGTCGAACCGGACCTCCACCGCCGCCACGAGCCGGCCGGCCCCGCCCGGGTCGGCGAGCCGCCGGACCCGTTCGCCCCGCGCCAGTTCCTCCAGCAGGGCGGCCACCCGTGCCGGTTCGGCCGGGACGGGTTCGCCGGCCGGCGTCCGGAAGGGGTGCCCGTCGCGGTCCAGCACCTCGATCCCGCCGCCGCCGGCGCGTACGGTCGCGAAGGCGTCCTCGACGCGTGTCGTCTCGGCGAGCCGCGGGCAGCCGTCCATCTCCGCGCGCAGGGCGTCGGCGAAGGAGCCCTCGACGTCGACGAGGACGTTGCGGCGGTCGTGGACCTCTACGGGGAGCGCGTACGAACCGGGCGGCGGCTCGGCCGTGCGCAGCTCCTCCGGGGACGGGCCGCCAGCGCCCGGTACGGCCCGGAGCACGGCGTCCCCGGCCCGGAGCCCGTCCACCACCGCCGGCACGGCCAGCTCCGACGGTGCCCGGTGGGTGACGGCCGGGAAGCGCAGGGACACCGTGTCTCCCCGGCCAAGCCCGAAGACGGAACCGCCCGGGACGACGAAGTGCCCGTCGCGCCGCGACAGGGGCAGCCGTTCGGGTGCCGGCGGTTCCGTCAGGGAGAAGGGCAGCCGCGCGGCCGGGCCTCCGGCCTCGGGCCACTGCCGTACGTGCCGCTGCTTGACCAGGTCACGGATCCGCGTGATCAGGACGGACCACGGCAGCTCCCGGCCCCACGGCGAGCCGAGCACCTCGGCGAGCGCGGCGGTGAACACGCCCTGCCGTCCCGCGCCGGGTCGCAGCACGGCCTCGTACGCCGACGCGTGCCGTTGGCACGCCGTCAGCCGGACGACGCCGGGGACCAGCGGGTCGCGGGAGCCGGACAGGGCCCGCAGCCGGGCGAACCCCGCGTCCCACACGCTCCGTTCCAACGTCACCTCGACCGACCGCAGCGCCGCCCGCCCCGCCGCGTACGCGGCCTCCCGCACGGCCCCGCTGGAGTGGCAGGCGTCGATGACGACCGTGACGTTGGGGGTCTTCTCGGTGAGGGCGCGGACGGCCGAGGTGAGTTCCTCGGCCAGATAGCCGCGGAAGTCCGTGGCCGTGCTGTCGGCCATGTCCACCGGCACCAGGCACTGCAGCTCTCCCAGCAGGGCCCCGTGGCCCGAGTAGTAGACGACCAGGGCGTCGTCCGGGGTCGCGTCGGTGTGCAGTCCGCGCAGCGCCTCCCCGATGCCGGTGTAGTCGGCCCGGTCCCCGGTACGGATCCGGATGTCGGTGAAGTCGTGCCCGGCGAGCAGCTCGCCCATCAGCTCGACATCGGTGTGCACCCCGGTCAGACCGTAGGTCTCGGCCCCGATCAGCACCGCTCGCCGTGTCATCGCGCCTCCCGGCCGGTGCCGTGCGTACGGCACCCGTCTCATGTCCCTACGTGGATGAAGGGCGCCCAGTGGTACGGGTGCCCGTGCGGTGTCCCGTCGCGGCCGTGGCCCAGTGGTGCGCTGTCCCGCGACCGAGGCCGGTCGGGAGCGCGGGCGGCGGGGCCGGGCCGTACTCCGGCCCGGCGGGCCAGTTCCCGGAACTCGTCGTACCGCGCGGCGCCGGGGAGGTCGCGTACCTCGCGCTGTGCCTGGGCCAGCGCCGTGCCGAGGAGCACGATGGGTTCCTTCGCCATCCGCGCGTAGGTGCGGGCGAGGACGAGGCAGCCGGTGACGTCGTCGACCGGCCAGAGCGACACGAGGGCGTGCCGGGCCCCGGTGATCAGGGCGGCCCGGGTCAGCCCCAGCACGTCACCCCCGGCGGTGGCCGTACCGCGGCCGGTGTCGCAGCCGGACAGCACCAGCAGCTGGAGGTCCTGGGCGACGGCCGGCAGATCGGCGAGTCCCAGCTCATCGTCGCCGGCGAGGGGCAACTTGGCGCAGTGGGGCGCGAGTTCGTCGATCAGTCCATGGGTGGCGAGGTGCAGGATCCCGCACCCACGCGTCGCCGCCAGCACCGCGTCGCGGGTCGCCGCGGCACCGGTCAGCGCGCGCCCCTGGGGGAACAGCCCCGCTGCCGCGACGACTTCGGCGGCGGTGCCCGGCAGCTCCCGCAGCCCATGCCGCGGATGGGTCGCGGGCGCGCCGACGAACAGCGCGTCCAGCTCGGTCCAAGGCCGTTCCGGGAGCCGGTCGTGGCGCCGGGCGAGAAGGGAGACCGCCGGGAGGTACGACACGTCGTGCGTGGCGCCGAGGGGGGCGTCGCCCGTCCAGGGCAGGGCGTGGAACGGCAGCAGCGCGAGGGCCGCCGGGGGCACCACGATCACCCGCCGATGGTCCCTGAGTTCCTCGGTGAACGGCCGCACCAGCGCCTCCACGAGCTCCCGCCCGGCGGCCTCGCCGCCCGCGTCCCCGGCTCCCGGTACGTCCCGCCGGGCGCACCAGGCGTGGAACCGGCGGGCCGCCGCCACCGTGCGGTGCGGCTGCCGTGCGGATCGCTCGTGGCGCAGCGTCGCACGGGTCAGGGCCCATCCCACCAGCACATCGTCGAAGACGTGATAGGTCAGCAGCAAGGTGTGGGCGGGCAACGCCGCGGCCACGGCCGCGGCGTCGGGCAACCCCTCGGCGTGGGAGGCGGTCAGGGCCGCGGGCACCAGCCGCCGCACCACGGCCTCGGCCTCGTCGAGCCCCCGCCCGACCTCGCCGATCCGCCCCCGCGCGGCCTGCGCGGATGCCTCCCCGGCAGCGGTGGTCCCGGCGTACCCCGCCGTCATGGTCCTGGCGTCCCCGGGCCGTGCCCTCGTTCCCTCCCCGGTCCGGCGCCGTAGGGCGGTCGCCTGCTCTTCGAAGGTGGCTGCCCAGCGGATCTCGGCAGCCAACCAGGCGCGTACGGCGGTGTGGGCGGCCGAGCCAGGGGGCGCGGCGTCGAGGGCGCGGACGGTGTCCAGGAAGCCGGCGCGGCCCCGTTCGGCCTGGTCGAAGGCCGCGGCGACCGCGTCGGGGCGGCCGGAGGACAGGAGGGCGAGCACGGCGGCGTGCTGGAGCCCGGCGACGGCCGGGTCGTCGGCGGAGGAGGCACGCAGCGCGTCACGGGCCAGCCGGCGGCGGTGTTCCTCGAACGCTCCGAGCCCCTGCCGGGCGTGCCGGGCGGCCTCGTCGTACGCGTGCCGGGCCAGTGCGAGGTCCGCCCGGATCGCCGGGAGTTCCCAGGGCTGGTCCGGTCCGGGTCCGTGGACGCCGATCCCCGGCAGGTGGCGGGCCGCCCGCTCCGGCTCCCCCAGCCGCAGCCACAGGCGCGCCGCGGCGATGGCGGAGAGCCTCGGCTCGATCGCCTCCACCGCGCTCGTGGCGGCATCCCGTTCCCCCAGGTCGACCAGGGCCGAGCACCCCACGAACAGCCGGAACAGCTCGTCCGGGATGCCCTCGGCCTCCCGCAGGACCCGCCGCGCGAGCCGGTCCGCGTCCTGTGTGAGCCCGGCCGCGCGGGCCCGCCGCGAGCGGAAGAGCGTCTCCTGCGCCCCACTGGCGACGAGGTCCGACCGCACCATGGCCAACGTGCTGTCCAGCTGATCTCCGGCGGGCAGGTACCGTGTCCCGATCTCGACCGCGCTGTCGAGCAACTCCCTTGCCACAGCCATAAGTTCGGGGTCCCGCAGGGCGGACGCCTGGTCGTGGAAGGACTTGGCCGCCATGACGGCACCCAGACAGTTCTCCCACTCCGGCGGCCGCCCCCGGTCGGCGCACGCCTGGATCGCTTCCCGGTGCTCCCGCTGCTCCAGGCCGGCCAGGACGACCCCGGCCAGCCGATGCCGCGCCCGCCGGAACATGCCCGCCTCCAGCCCCGACGTCGGTCGCCCGGCCTCGCCTGCCCCGTCGGCCGCCCCGCCGTCCCCGTCCAGGCCGCGAGCCAGCGCGACCGCCCGGCCGGCCCGCACGGCATCGCCCCGCGTGCTCCAGAACTCGGCCCGCTCCACGACGAGTTGCCGCAACCCCCGCAGCCAGGACGTGCTGCCGTCCGTACGCGCCCAGCGCACGACGGCGCCCCCCACCCCGCCCTCGCCCTCGGCGCCCTCCGTGGTCGCCCGGGAATCCGCCCCCGCGTCGATGGCGTCCAGTTCCTGATGGACGCGGATGAGAACGGCGTACGCTCCGTCCCCGCCGGCGAGCGCCAGCTCCAGGGCCTCGTCGAGGATGCCCCGGCAGGCTTCCGCCCCGCCGCGCAGCCGTTCGACGTGGGCGAGGCGCAGCAGCGCGGCGGCCTGGCCGGACGCCGAACGGGCGTCCTGGTAGAGGGCGCGGGCCCTCTTGTACTGTGCGGACGCCCGCGACAGGGCACGCTCGCCTGGCGGCGCCCCCAGCGCACACTGTTCCGCCGTGCCGGGCGTGCCCAGCCGCCAGTCCCCGACGAGCAACGCGGTGAACCCGGCCGACGCCGGGCTCCCCGAGGCATGGTCCCTCCCCGACCGCGCCCACGGCTCGGCCGCGGGCCGGTCCCCGCCCCGCACCCGGAGGTCGGCGGCGAGCAGCAGGTGATGGGCGAGCAGATCCGCGTGCCTCGGCCCGCCGGACCCGGGCGGCCCCCCGCCCTCGTGAGCACCGTGCACCTCATGAGCGCCGTACCCCTCGTACGCCTCGTACAGCGCGTCGAACCACGTCAACGGCTCCCGGACCGCGTCCGCGGAGTCCCGCTCGGTCCAGTGCGCGTCGCCGCCGTACCGGAGGGACGCCTCCTGGGCGGCGCTCCCGCTGCGGCCGTGGCCGATGGTCATACGGGCGGAGAGGAGTACGGGCCGGTGCCGCCCGGCGAGATGGGCGGCGAGCCGCAGCCGCGGGTCGGTGACGGACGCGACGGCGGCCGCGGTGTCGCCCCTGGTGGCGGCCTGCGCGGCGACGACCGCCGCACGGAGCGGCACGGTCGAGGTGCCGGGCTGCCAGTGGCCGTCCATGGCCACGGCGGCGGCCCGCAGAGCCCGCACGAGCCGCGCCCGGTCGGGTGCCCGGACGAGGGCGTGCGCTTCGGCCTCCTCCGGCGCCGTCGCGTCCAACACCGCGAGGGCCCGCTTGGGTTCCCCGGCGGCGAGTGCCGCCGCCGCGTCGAGGCAGCCCTCCGGACCACCCGCTCCGCCCGCCCCGGTCCACCGCCCGGCGCCGGGGTCGACACCCCGCCGCTCCCACAGCAGCAGCTCGATCAACGCCCCGACGGCGCCGCCGTCCTCACCGTGCTCCCCGCCGCGACCCCCTGCACGCCCCCCGCCACCACTCCCGCCGCGCATCGCGCCGTCGTTCCCTCCGCGCCCGCCCGTGCCCGCAGACCCGCTCCGCACCCGGGCTCCCCCTTTCGCCTCCCGGCTCCCGTCCCTCACACCCGCCCCGGCCCCGCCGCTCACCCCCGATAGACCACCCGCCCCGGCAGCTCCCGGCCGTCGATCCGTGCCCAGAGCCGTAGTCCCGCGAGCACCTGGCCCTTGCGGCCGCCGGCGTCGAGGGGGATGTCGTTGCCGCCGGTACGCCGTCGGGCCTCGCGGTAGGAGGGGGCGAGGACCTCGACGGCGACGTCGGCACCGTGCGCGCGGGCCCGGCGGCGTACGTCGAGGACCGCCCGTTGGGAGGTCTCGGCGATCTGGGCCCACCAGCTGCCGGGTGCCGCGGGCGGGAGGTGGACCACCGAGCACAGGGCCTCGTCGACGGCGAGGGCCGTCTGCAGCTCGGCCGAGGGATCGTCGGCCTCCCGGCGAACGGCGAGCCGCCCGAGACGCAGGGCGAGTTCCTGCTGGTAGGCGCGTCGATGGCCGGGGTCGGCGAGCGGCAGGGCGCCACGGTGGGTGAGGCTCTCCACGCAGTGATGCGCCTGGTCGTCGAGCTCGGCGAGCGCCGCGACCCAGCTCGCGAGAACGGCCCACACCTGCGCGGGCGAGCGGCTCTCCCCGTCCGCCGGTGCGATGTCCTCGATGCCGGCCGCGTCCAGGGCCCAGGGCGCGGCACCGGCCCGCGGTCCCAGCCGTACGCCCGCGGCGCCGAACCGGGGCAGCGGTGGCAGCACCACCTGCTCACGGTCGAGCGCCGCCCACTCGGTCCACCGTGCACCGGCCGGCTCCGCCACCGCCAGCCTCTCGGCCCGCGCCCGCCACATGGTCACCTGCGCCGCGGGCAGCCGGAGGAGGGTGAGCTGGAACCAGCGCCAGAGGGCGGGGGTGTCGGCTCCGGCGGGCAACTGCGCCGGCCCGAGGTAGTCCACGGCCTCCGGACTGTTCACCAACTCGCCCGCCAGCGAGGAGAGTTCGGGGTCGGCGGACGGCGCGTTCCCGTGCACCCAGGCGGCCGACTGGGTCACCCGCGCGACGGGCGGCGGCCCCGACGACGGCCCGGGCGACGCCGAGACGGACGGCGCGGACATGGACGACGCCCCACCAGGAGGCCCCCCGGACTCCGCCGCACCCACTCCAGGCATCCCCACGTCAGGCATCCCCGCCTCAGGCACCGCCGCCCCCGCCACCCCCGGCAGCGACTCCAGCTCCCGCAGCACGCCCCGGCATTCCTCCGCACCCGGGCCCTCCGGACTGGCGGCAAGCAGTTCGCTCAACGAAGCCCGCAGGCCGACGAGTTGGGCCCGGGTCAGCACGGCGGGCAGCGAAGCCGGGGCGCGGGTGAGGAGTTTCCTGACGGCGTCCACGGTCAGTGCCTGCCGTTGAAGGGGTCGCGTTCGGCGATGTGCGCGGCGGCCGCGTCGTTCATGCCGACCCGGAACACGGCCCCTTCGTGGTCCCACATCTCCGCGACGGAACCGGCCGCCCGGTACGGCACCGGCGTACGGTGCACCCGCAGCCCACCGCGCTCGTCCAGGGTCGCCACGTACTCGGTCCCCTGCTGGTGCTCGGCCCCGTCGTCCCGGCGCTCCTTCCGGGCGGCCGCGTCCCGTTCCTCGTCGGCGCGCCGGGGCGCGGGGAGGACGTCCACCAGCTCCAGCGCCCGTTCGGGTCGGGTGGGGTACCGCACGTAGAACGACCAGCCGTCGTGCGGAGGCGGCGGCAGCGGCTCGCTCATCCGCCCCCTGAGCAGACGCGCGCCCGCGCCCCCCGCCTCCCTGAACAGCAGGTCGAACCAGCCACCGGGCCCCACCGGGTCGTCCGCCCCCGGCACCCTCGGGTCCTCGGCGACGCTGAACACCACGGTCCCCTTGTCCGGCCGGTCCCCGGCGACCCGTGTGTCGACGACGATCTCCAGGGGCGTCCACTGCCCGTCGGGCCCGACCCCGGCGTCGAGGTCGACGCGGGCCTGCGGCTCGTCGCGCAGCTCGTACTGGGGTTCGCCGCGCACGAGATGGAGGTGGAGGGAGAGGTCGGCGTCGACCTCGACCTGGAAACGGGCCTGTTTGGTCCACTCCTCCAGGTCCAGGAGGAACCCCGGCTCGCGGCGGCTGATCCAGTCGTCCGGGTCGAAGGCGCCCCACTCGACCCATCCGGTGCCGGTGCCCCGGTGGACGCGGAGGCTCCTCGGCTGTTTCTCCCACTTGCTGCGGATCGCCCAGGTGCCGCCCGGCCCGATGGGGCTGAGCGGGTCGCCGGCCTTGAGCAGCGCGTAGGTGGGGGTGGCGGCGGAGCCCAGCTGGAACGTGGCGCCGAAGTCGCAGGGCAGGTAGTAGCGGAGGTTGTCGACCTCGATGCGCAGGACGTAGCGGCCCCGGCCGAGGACACCCTGGGCGTTGCCCTCGTCATGCGCGAAGCGGCGGACGTGGTGGCCCCAGCAGGCCCCGATGGAGGTGGCGAGCTTCCCGTACTGCTCCTCGACGGCGATACCGGCCGAGTTCCAGCGCACCCCGGGCTCCCGGCGGAGCCTGCGTTCCAGCGCGCGACGGATCAACGGCATCCGGCTGCTCTTGCCGCTGAGGAAGATCCGGTCGAGCTCGCGGTCGCCGCCCTGGAGGCCGTTCTCGACGAGGGCGACGACGAGGTCCGTGATCTCGTCCAGCACGGGCGCCATCAGCTGTTCGAACCGGGCGGCGTCCAGCTGCGGCGCCCATCCCGCGCCCCCGGCCTCGGGCACACCGAGGGCGGTCAGCAGCGCCTCCAGCGCCTCGGGCGGCGGCCGGTGGTCCTCGGTGCCCGCCCCCAGCCGGATCTTCGCGTCCTCGGCGAGCCGCCACAGCAGCCAGAACGTCTGCTCGACCTCCCGGACCCTGCTGGGCGGCAGTTCGTCCCAGCGGGTGGGTACGACGAGGTCCACCAGATCGTGCGGATACCCCTCCGCCTCGCTGTCCCGGGCGAGCAGGCTGCCGGGGACGTACTGCCCGTCGGTGGCGTACGGCGTCTTGAGCGTGGCGACGACCCGCTCGTGGCGGTCGGGCCACCGGGTGAGGAGATGATCGGCGAACACCGCCTTGTACCAGTGGAACAGACGGAGCGTCATGAGGTCGCCGCCGAGCTGGAGATGGCCGGTGGAACCGAGGAGTGTGGGGGTGAGGACGTAGAGCCGGCCGGTGAACCGGGGGTCCTGGCCCGGTCCGGGGTCCGGGGTGTTGTCCTTCAACTTCAGGTTGATCAGGGCGAGATCGGTGGTGCCGCCGCCCACGTCGATGACCAGCACGTTCTGCTCCCAGGACCGTCCGCTGCCGGGCAGCCGCCGACAGCGCGCCCGGAACGCCTCCACGCCCGCCGCGAAGTCCCCGCCGAAGTCCCGCATGATGAAGAACAGCGCCGCCGCGACCGCCTCGTCGAACTGGGTGTCCACGAGCGTGACACCGAGACCGTCCACCCCTCGCGCCCCCTGCCCGACCAGTTGACGCAGCCGTCGGCGCACCACGGGCGGCGCGATCGTCGGGTACGTCATGACCAGGTGGTCGATCCGGCCCTGGTGGAACTCCCTGGGGTTCATGGAGATGAACTCGTCGCCCTGGTCGAGGAGATAGCGCAGCCCCTCCCGGATGAGGTCGTCGGCGGTGGTCGGTGTGCCGTCGGCGCGCGCGGGCAGGTCGGGCAGCTCCAGATCGCGGCCCAGATACTGCTTCAGCCCCCGGTACGCGCGCGGCGCCCCGTCCGCCGCCCCGCCGACCGCCACCCGCTCCTCACCCATGCGTACACGCAGCTCCGGCCGTGTCTGCACCACTTCGACCCGGCTGGCCAGCTCGGTGCCGCCCGACTGGTCGAGGTCGGCGGGGAACAGCCGCAGCACGTCCAACGGCAGCTCGTCGAAGGCCCGGTCGAAGCAGGCGTGCAGCAGGGGCGCGACGGCCCCGCGCAGCCGCTCGTCGCGTGCGGCCAGCCGCAGTTCGAGCGCGGTGTACAGCGCGTGCAGCCAGCCCCCGCCGCCGTGTCCGCCCTCCAGCGCCCCGGCCAGTACGGCACCGGGCTCGTCCCGACGCGCTCCGCCCTCGTCCGCCTCCGGCAGCAACTGCCGTACGACGTCCCCGAGCAGCTCCCGCCACTGCCCGCGCTGCGCACCCGGCACCGACGGATCGCCCAGCAGGTCCACCAACTCCCGCCGTAGCCGGGCCTCCTGGTAGCGGGACATGGCGCGCACGTCGAGCTGCCGCATGTCGTGGATGGTCACGGTCGAGTTGGTGGTCCCGAAGTCGACGGCCGCGAAGCCCCGGTGCCGCTGCCTGTCGTCGGCGACCCGCCGCACGGGCTCACCCTCCGCCCGGGCGCCGGTCCGCGGACCGGGCGCCGAGGGTCGGGCGCCGCTCACCCCTCCGTCACCGGCCGGCGCGGCGCTCGCCGACCCGCCGGGCGACAACGTCCACTGGCTCGGGTCGTACCAGGTGCCGCTCCGCGTGTGGGGCTCCGGTTCCTCCTCGACCGCCGGGGCCGCCCGGTGCAGATGGAGCGTCGTGGTGACCTCCGTCGTGTGCGCGACCTGCCCGCCGGCCGTGTCGGTGCCGTGGTGGTGGACGAGCAGCAGCAGGGGCAGGTCGGTGCCGCCCGCCGACGGGGCCAGCCGCACGGGCCGGGCGGCACCCACCGTCACGGCCTCGGTGATCACCCGCCCCTCCACCCCGCGCCACACCTCCCGCAGCGCGGCCAGCCGGTCCGCGGGCAGCCCCGGCGGACCGATCACCTCGATCCGGCGTACGAGGATGTCGGCGCCCGGCGCGGGCAGCAGCCGCAGGGCGGGCAGCACCAGCCCGGACAGCGGTCCGAGCAGTGTGTACCCCTCACCGTCCGCGTCCTCGACGCAGAACGGGCCCGAGGAGATGAAGTGGGCGTGCAGTCCCATGGGGTCCCCCGGTTCGGATGACTTCGAATGACGTGGTGCGGATCAGTGACCCGGCGCGGGCCGGGGCATGGCCTCCAGGCGCGCCGCCAGGTCGAGCGGAGCGGCCGCCGGCTCGCCCGGTCGCGCCGCTCCGGCGGCGAGGAGGAGGTCGAGCGTGTCGTGCGCGGTGACCGTCCGCTCCCGCGCGGTGATCACCGCCTCCGCCGTCACCGCCAGCGCGAGCTGTTCCCTGGCGAGCTGCTCATGTACCAACTGCCGCAGCGCGGCGACCAGTTCGCGTCGCAACCGCACGGCGTGCACGACATGCCGCTCCAACGGGTCACGTCCCAGTGGCTGTTGCGCGTGCCAGGGCAGGCTGCGGTCTCGGCGCAGTGGGAACGCCTCGTCCACGGCCGCGGGTTCGGTCTCGGGGGAGTCGGCCTTGCGCAGCCGCTCGCGCCACTCCTCCACGCGGGTGGTGGCGAACACCTCCAGCATCCGCTGCATCCGGGGCGGCGTCACCGCACCACGCTCCCGCTCGGCGAAGATCAGCCGCCGCCAGCGCTCCCGCAGCTCGTCGAAGGTCTCGACATGCTCCTCCAGCCTCTCCTCGTAGCCGAGCCGCACCCGATCGTGGACCAGCTTCAGCAGGGCGGCATGCCCGGCCCGGAACCTCGGCAACAGCTCCTCGGGCTCCCCCGACACCCCCGGGGCCGGGGCATGGACCCCGTCGCCCCGGCCACCGACCCCACCGCCCACCTCCCCGGATGCCCCCTCGTACCCGCCGCCGAAGTCCCCTCCGAAGTCCCCTCCGAACTCCCCGCCGAGGTCGAGGCCCATCTCCGCCGCGGCCGCCCACACGCTGTCGCCGAACGCCCGGTCCTCCTCGGTCCACCCCTGTCCGACCGTCACGAGCTGCTTGTCGCGGTCGACCGCGGCGAACAGCTCCTTCCACTCCGGCCAGGAGGCGACCAGCGTGGCGGCCTCGTCGGCGACGAGCCGTCGCAGCGCCTCCTCCGCCCGGACACCGCCCGGGGTCAGCCCGAGGACGAGTGTGTCGCGGAGGTCGGTCAGCAACCGCCGGGTGTCGTCGAGGGCCTGCTGGATCTCCCGGAAGGCGGGCGGGTACTCGGCCTCCGGGCGGGCCTCCCGCTCCGCCGCGACGAGGGCCGGCCGCAGCCGGTCCACCGCCCCGGCCCGGCGCCGTACGGCATCGTGACGGATACGGCCGCCGTACCGCGCCGCGTGCCGCACGAGCTGGTCGCGCAGCAGCCCGAGCCCGCCGTCCTCGGCGAACTCCCGCAGCACCCGGCTGAGCGGCGCGCCCGGCTCGTCCTCCTCCAGGCGGTCGGCGATCCTGCCCCACAGTTCGGTGATCCGCGTCAGCCGCTCGGACTCGGCGCCGGGTCGCAGCCGGGTGCGGGCCGACGTGTCGACGTCCACGGCCCCGGCCCTCCGCAGCGCGGCGAGTCCCGCCATGGCCGACACCAGCACGAGCTGCTTCCGCTGTCCCGGGGGCAGCAGCCGCTGCGCGGCCTCGACGACCTCGTCCAGTACGGCGGTGTCGGGCAGCCCCCGCAGCCGGCGCTCGGTGAGCCGCTCGGCCGTGCCGCCGAGCAGGTCACCGAGGACCTCCGGTTCCACGGGCATCTGGTCGAAGCGACCGCCGGCGACGAGCAGGCTCTCCCGGAGGGTCTCGTCCGAACGGCCCTCCCGCCCGTCACCGGTGGGCTCGCGCAGCATGTCGAAGAAGTCCTGCTCACCGGCGACCGGGCCGCGCTGGGCGTTCATCAGGACGAGCACGGTGTGGATGTC
The DNA here is from genome assembly GCF_014930365.1 of Streptomyces caniscabiei. GTDB lineage: Bacteria > Actinomycetota > Actinomycetes > Streptomycetales > Streptomycetaceae > Streptomyces > Streptomyces caniscabiei. The sequence continues at coordinate 352,636 of NZ_JABXWI010000003.1, forward strand.
CCGCAGCTCACGGCGGCTGAGGAACCGGTCGCGCTCCCCCGACTGGGGGCTGTTGAGCCCGGGGAAGTCCATCAGGACGAGTGCCCCCACATCCCGCAGGTCCCACACGGCCCGCGGCACCCGCACCCGCAGCTCGACCCGCCGGATCAACGGCACACAGTCGGCAAGCACGTCATCGGTGATCTGCTGCCCCGGCCCAGGTCCCTGCCCCTGCCCCTGCCCTCGCCCTAGCCCGTCCAACTCCTCCTCGGCGGAACCGAAGCCGCCCGCGTATCCGCCCCCGTATCCGCCCCCGGCCCCGTCCCCGTCCCCTCCCTCACCCTTCTCCCCGCCGTCACCCAACCGCACCCCGGGCAGCGACATCGCCCGCTTGGCCTGCGCGTCCGACAGCTCGTAGCGACGGCCGAGCAGCCAGGCACCGCGCTCGAACGCCCCCAGCACCAGCCCGACTTCCTCCGCGACCGCCCGCATCCGGGACCCGCCGACCGTGCCGCCATGCCTCCGGCACCAACCGGCGAGCGCCTCCCATCCCCCCGCACCGCTCGCACCCGCGCCGCCCTCGGCCCCCGCACCCGGGGCCGCGGCCCGCAGCTCGGCCAGCCGCTGCTCGGCCATCCCCTCCAGTCGCGCCAACTCCACGAGCCGGCCATGGAGATGGCCCATCAACTCGCTCATCTCGGCGTCCGTGCAGTAGACGACGGTCCGCCCGTCGAGCACCGACCCGCGCTCCTCGCCGACGCACTGTGTGACATGGATGGAGGTGACGTTCCCGGTGGTGGCCACGTCGCTCACGGACAACAGTCCGGGCAGCCCGAGCAGCGTCTCGATCAGCAGCGACTTCCCCGCGCTGAACTCCCCCACCACGCCGATCGACAGCGGCCCCCGCGCCTCCCCGAGCAGCCGCGCCACGGCAATCCTGAACTCCGCACGCCTGCGGCGGAGTTCGGGAGGGATCTCGGCGTCACGCCCGCCCCCGTCGACCCCGCCGCCCGCACCCTCCTCCGACTCGGACCGTTCCAGGGCCTCCAGCATCCCGACGGCCCACCGAACGTACTGCTCCACACCGTCGCCCACGGCCTCAGGCCTCCCCCGCGCCACCCCCCGGCGAGAACCGCCCGGTCACCCCTCGAACCGGTTTCCGCCCCCGCCGCCGACGCTCAGGGAAATGTCCCGCGAGACCCGCCCTTCAGCAACCCGTTTCGCCAAATTCCCGAAATCAAACAGTAGTTGCACTCAATTCGACACACACACGACACTCTGTCCCAGGTACACCCAAGCAGACCCACGCCGACCGCGCGGATCCGGACGCCCCACCCCCGCCCCGCCCGGGCGCAGCTCAACTGCCCTTGCGCGCCGTGACGTTGTCCTGATCTTCTGGCGATCACAGTCGAGCGCAGGGGGACCCATGCCACGTACCGCGGTGGTCATCGGCGCCAGCATGGGCGGCATGCTCGCCGCCGCGGCACTGGCCCGGTCCGTCGACGAGGTGATCGTGCTGGAGCGCGACGAGCTGCCGGACGAACCCCGCCCGCGCAGAGGGCTCCCCCAGGGCCGCCACGCCCACATCCTCCTGCCGAGCGGCCGCGACGCCATCGACGCGCTCGTGCCGGGCGGCGGGGTGCGGGGGCGCCTGCTGGCGGCGGGCGCCCGGGAACGCGGCCTCACCTCCGGTCTGGTCACCCTGGGCCCGCAGGGCTGGTACCGCCGTTCACGCCACCACGACACCCACCCCCTGCTCATCGCCGGCCGCGACCTGATCGACCGGACCGTCCGGGACGCCGTCCTCGCGAGCGCCACCCGCGTCCGGATCCGACGCGGCTCGGCCACCGGCCTCCTCGGCACCGCCGAGCGGGTCACCGGTGTCCGGTTCACCACCGGCGCGAAAGACAGCCACCCGGGCGCGGCCGAGGAGAGCCTGCGCGCGGACCTGGTCGTCGACGCGAGCGGCCGCGGCACCCGCGTCGAGCACTGGCTCGCGGACCTCGGCATCACCGGCGTCCGCAAGGACGTGGTCGACTCCGGGCTCGTCTACGCGACCCGCGTCTACCGCACCCCCGCCGGGGCGGAGAACTTCCCTCCGGCGCAGGTGACGGCGGACCCGACGGGCGGCCGGCCCGGCCGTGCGGGGCTCCTCCTGCCGATCGAGGGCGACCGCTGGCTGGTCAGCCTCGCCGGCACCCGCGGCGGCGAACCGACCGCCTCACCCGAGGACTTCGTCCCCTTCGCCCTCGGCCTGCGCCACCCCCTCGTGGGCCGGCTGATCGCGGGCGCCGAACCCCTGACGGACGTCACCCTGAGCCGCAGCACGCGCAACGAGCGGCGCTATTTCGAGAAGTCCGAGCGGTGGCCCGAGGGCCTGGTGGCGCTCGGCGACGCCGTCGCCACCTACAACCCGGTCTACGGGCAGGGCATGTCGGTGGCCGCGCTGGGCGCGCTGGAGCTGAGCCGGGAGCTGGACCGGAGCGGCATCGGCGCGCCCGGTCTGGCCCGGCGGGTGCAGCGGGCCGCCGCGAAGGTGGTGAACGCGGCGTGGGCCATGTCGGTCGGCCAGGACCAGTGGTTCCCGGGGGTGCAGGGCAAGTCCCCCACGCTCGCCGACCGTCTGCTGTCCGCCTACGTCGGCCGGATGACCCGCGTCGCCACCGGCTCGTACCGGGTCTCCGCCGCGATGTGCAGGGTGACCACCCTCCAGGCGGACGCCCTCCACCTGCTCCACCCCACCCTCCTCCTGTCCACGGCCCTGGGCCCGTTCCTCCCACCCCTGTCGGGACCGCCACTCACCCCGGAGGAACGGAAGATCCTGAACAACCTCAACACCCCAGCCCCGTAAGGGGCGCGGGGAACTGCGCGACAAGCCCCCACCGGCCCGCGGACAACGACACCGACACCGACAAGCCGCACCGAACCCGCAGACAACGACGCACCCCCTACCGGCTTTTCGCGCCCTCCGCGCGCACCGCGCGCACGGCCCCCTCCACCACCCCCGCCCGCACCGCCCGCGACATCCGGATCAACGACGGCTGCCCGGTGTCCAGCCCCTGCCCTCCGGCCGCCGGCCCCGCGTACCCCTCGCCGAGTCCCGCGAGCGTGTCCAGGGCGGCACTGTCCAGGTCCCCGTGGCGCGGTCCCCCGACCCGCTCCCGCGTACCGGACATCACGGCGACGGCCACCATCGCCGCGTCCCCGATGGCCTCGGCCTCACCCGCGCTGGAGCCGAGGGAGAGCGCCTGCCGGTAGGCACGCTCACGCACCGCGTCGTCGAAGTGGACGGACACGTCGCGCAGTCCGTCCCGTATGGCCGTCGTCCGGTGCGTCAGGCGCAGCTCGACATCGCCGAGGGAACGCCAGGACAGCAGGGCGTGCCGACGCACGCGACCGGTGCTCCCGGCGCCGACGAGCCGGAAGAGCGGCCCGAGCCGCAGGAAGGCGACCAGGCTGTCGATGCGCGAACCGAGCAGCGGCAGGACGTAACCGGCCGAGGTGAGGACGGCGCCGACGGTGACCAGCATCGGCGCGAGCCGGGTGCTCAGCGGATCCCAGTGGTGCCCGGTCCAGCGGCCGGCGACGGCCGCCATCTTCAGCACGCCGTACGCGCTGGTGCACAGCCACCCGACGGCCAGCACGGCCAGCGCCCGCCGGGTCCAGCCGCTGATCTGGAAGGTCCAGCGCCAGCACAGGACCGTGGTGGTGAGGGCCGCCGCCATGTGGGCCACCAGATAGAGGACGATCATCTCGCGGATGAACGGGGTGTGCGCGTAGTAGGTGTCGAAGTCGGCGAGGCGCTCGACGGACGCGTCCCCGACGGCGAAGAGCGCCGTCTGCGCCGCGATGATCACGGCGTACGCGTACAGCCATCGGCGGGAGACCCGTCGCAGCCGGCCGGGGTCGTCGGCGCCGCGCCAGTGGACGATCAGCACGAGCGACGCGGCGGAGAAGGCGTTCACCGCGCCGTAGGTGAGGCACGCGGCGGCGTTGGGCACGCCGACGGCGCGGTTGACGAAACCGACGGTGGGCGGGGCGCCGAGGGCGAAACAGAAGCCGGCCAGGAAGATCACGGCGCAGAGTGCCCGCTTCACGGGATCACGTCGGTCGCGCCACAGGCCGGGCAGTTGGGCGGCGAAACCGGTCCACAGGGCGGCGGCCGCCAGAAAGTAGACCAGTCCATTCACGTCAGGCCCCCCGGCTCGGTCCGAGAGACCTCTCGCGTCAACACCCTTCACACAGTAGTCACGTAGTCAAACCACCGGCGCTCAGCCCTCGCCGACGCTCACCCCTCGTCGGCGGTCAGCGTCAGCGAGATGCTGTTGATGCAGTACCGCTGGTCGGTCGGCGTGGGATACCCCTCGCCCGCGAAGACGTGCCCGAGGTGCGAGCCGCACCGGGCGCACCGCACCTCCGTGCGCACCATCCCGTGCGAGCGGTCGTCGAGCAGCTCCACCGCGTCGCTGTCCTTCGGGTCGAAGAAGGACGGCCAGCCGCAGTGCGACTCGAACTTCGTCTCGGAGGTGAACAGTTCGGCACCGCAGGCGCGACAGGAGTAGACACCCTTGGTCTTGGTGTCGGTGTACTCGCCGACGAACGCGGGCTCCGTGCCGGCCTGCCGCAGCACGGCGTACTCGGCCGGCGTCAGCTCCGCACGCCACTGCTCGTCCGGCTTCTCGATGTCGTACGACATGAGCCTCAGCCCCTCAGCTCGAAAGACGGTCCAGGATCTTGGGGCCCAGGTCCGTCACGTCACCCGCGCCCATCGTGAGAACGAGATCGCCGGGCTTCGCCATTCCCGCGATCGCGGCCGGCACCTCGGCCTTGTCGTGCAGGGCGGTGACGTCCGCGCCCGCGTCGCGCGCCGCGTCGATGATCAGCTCGCTGGTGATCCCCGGGATCGGGTCCTCGCGGGCCGGATAGATGTCGAGGACGACCGACGCGTCCGCCAGGGCCAGGGACTGGCCCAGCTCGGTGCCCAGCTCCTGGGTGCGGGAGAACAGGTGCGGCTGGAAGACCACCAGGATCCGCGCGTCCCCGGCGGCGGCCCGCATGGCCTCCAGGTCGGCGGTCATCTCGGTCGGGTGGTGGGCGTAGGAGTCGATGACCTGCACCCCGGCGGCCTCGCCCTTGAGCTGGAGCCGTCGCTTCACGCCGGTGTACGCCGCCAGCGCGGGCGCCAGCTCCGACGCCGGCACGCCGAGCGCGACCCCGGCCGCCAGCGCGGCGACGGCGTTGTGCGCGTAGTGCCGTCCGGGCACGGACACGGTGAACGTGATCTCCTGCCCGTCCAGCACCACCGTGACCTCGCTCTTCAGTCCCTGCGCCACGACCGACAGCACGCGGACGTCGGCGTCCTCGCGCTCGCCGTACGTCACCGTGCGCACCCCGGACAGCCGCGAGGTCAGTTCGCGCGCGCCCTCGTGGTCGGCGGAGATCACCAGCGTGCCACCGGGCACGATCTTCCCCGCGAACGTCTCGAAGGACTCGTAGATCTCGTCCATGGAGGCGTAGTTGGCGTGGTGGTCCAGCTCCACGTTGAGGACGATCGCCACCTCGGGCGCGTACTTGTGGAAGCTGCGGTCGCTTTCGTCCGCCTCGGCGACGAAGATGTCGCCGTCGCCGTGCGTGGCGTTCGAGCCGGGTACGTCGAGGTCGCCGCCGATGGCGTACGACGGCCGCAGCCCCAGCTCGCCCAGCGAGACCGCCAGCATGGACGTCGTCGTGGTCTTGCCGTGCGTGCCGGCGACGGCGATCGGCCGCAGTCCGTCCATCAGCCGGGCGAGCGCGTCCGACCGGTGGACGACGGGGATCCCGAGCTCGGCGGCGCGGGCCAGCTCGGGGTTGTCGGCGCGGATGGCGGAGGAGACGACCACGGCCGTCGCGTCGTCCGCGAGGTGCTCGGCGGCGTGCCCGATGTGCACGGTCGCCCCGAGCGCCCGCAGGGCCTCGGCCGTCTCCGACTCCTTGGCGTCACTCCCGGCGACCTTCGCCCCGCGCTGCGCCAGGATCTTGGCGATCCCCGACATCCCGGCCCCACCGATCCCGATGAAGTGCGGCCGATCCATGGCGGAAGGCAGTCCGGGTGCCATGTCTGTTCTCCAAGCGACGGTACGAAGACGATCCACGCCCCACAGCAGGCGCGCTCCCCACCCTATTGCCTGGTGTCACGGTCCAGGGCCCGTGCCCCAGATGGCGGCGCAGCCGCCTTTCAGGGGCGCGGGGAACTGCGCGACAAGCCACAACGCACCCGCAGCCGACGAACCACAGCACCCCTACGGCGCCCCTCCCTCAAACCCGGCTATGCGAGAACAACTTCAGCACCGGCACCCCCACCTTGTGCCGAGCCCGCGAAGCCCAGTCCCGATGGAAGAACTCCTCGACATAGTGCGGATCGGTCAGCACCAGCACCTCGTCGGCCGAAACCTCCTCCACCAGCGACTTCAGCGCGTCCAGCGGATGATCCTCGATCAGGCGCCCCTCCGCCGTGCTCCCGGCCCCGCGCAGCGCCTGCAGGGACACCTCCAGTGCCCGTTCCCCGGCATCCATCGCCTGCTCCCCCTCCGGCGTCTCCCGCTCCCGTGCCGCCTCGTCCAGCTCGCCGAGGGCGAGGTCGTCGATGGCCCGCAGCAACCGGTCGGCCTGATTCCCGCGCGGCTGGAGCAGCACATGGAAGGAGGCCCGCTCGTCGCCGTGCAGGGTCGTGACGAACTCGACGTCCGCGGACGTCAGAGCCTTCTCGATCATCAATACGCTCGTGAACGACACCACCGGCGCCCTTCTCCTCGGAGGGCCCTGCGGGCCCTCGCTCCTCAGAGTTCTAGTGTGCCCGGCGAAAGCTAAACGGAACGGTAGATTCCGACCGCTTTCACGTACGACGGTAACGACCGAACAGGAACCCGGACTCCTCCAGCAGCGAGGCCAGGGCGAAGCGCTTGGGCACCGCCACCGAGGGCCCGCCGGCGATCCGCTGCGCGTCCCCCGCCGTGAGCATCGGCGACACGGTCAGGCAGAGCTCGTCGAGGACGTCGGCGGCGATCAGCTGGCCCAGGACGCGCGGGCCGCCCTCGGTGAGCAGCCGGGTCAGCCCCAGGTCGGCGAGGGCGCGCACGGCGCGGGCGGGGTCGACGCCCATCCCGTCGCCGGCGACGACCACCCGGACCCCCGCCTTCTCGGCGGCGGCGACCCGGTCCGGGGCCGCGGCGGCCCCGGTGAGCAGCAGCGTGGGCGTCAGCGGCGAGGTGAAGAGCGGCAGCGAGAAGTCCAGGTCCAGGCTCGCGCTCACCACGGCGACGGCGGGCGCGGGCGGCTGTCCGGCCGCCCGGCGCGCCTCGGCGAACGCCTCCCGCGCGCGTGCCGGGCGGTACCCCTCCTGCCGGACGGTCTCCGCGCCGACGATCACCACGTCCGCGAGCCCGCGCAGTGTGCCGAAGATCCGCATGTCGGCGTCGCTGGAGATCGGCTGCGAGCGCCCGCCGTGCTGGGCCGCGCCGTCGAGGGTGGAGACCATGTTGGCCCGCAGCCACGGCTCCCGCCCGCCGGGCGCGGGCTCGGGGTACGCGTACGCCGCCGCCAGTTCGTCGAGACTCCACTCCCGCTCGACGACATCCGACCGCCCGCCCGCCGGGGGCCGGCCGTCCTGCGCGTCCGGCGTCCCGGCCGCCGGGATCTCGCCCCCGCCCGCCGTCGGCGCCTCGGCCGCATCCGCCCCACCGGTCGCTTCCGGTGTCCGGGCCGCTGTCTCTTCGGTCACAGGGAACAGGCGTCGCATGTCGTGCAGTGTGGCACGACCCTTAGACTCGGTAACCGTGTCGTCGTCCTCTGCCACCGTGTCCGGAATCGGTCCGATACCCGAAGCGGCCCCCGCGTCCCTGTGCACCCGCGAGCCCCATGTCCCCGCGGACCGGCTCGTCGCCGAGATGGTGCCGCCGCCCCGTTTCGACTCGGTGCGCTTCGACACCTACATCCCGGACCCGAACCAGCCCAGTCAGACCGAGGCCGTCCGCGTCCTGAGCGGCTTCGCGGCGGGCCTCGGCGGGGCGCACGCGACCGGCGCCGGCCGGCGCGGTTTCCTCGGCTTCGGCCGGGCGAAGGCGCCCAAGGCCCCGGCGGGCCCCCGCGGCGTCTACCTGGACGGCGGTTACGGCGTCGGCAAGACGCACCTGCTCGCCTCCCTCTGGCACGCCACCCCGGCCGAGCCCTCCCTCAAGGCCTTCGGCACCTTCGTGGAGCTGACGAACCTGGTCGGCGCCCTCGGTTTCCAGAAGACGGTGCAGACGCTCTCCGGTCACCGTCTGCTGTGCATCGACGAGTTCGAGCTGGACGACCCGGGCGACACGGTCCTGGTGTCGACCCTGCTCGGCAAGCTGGTCGACGCGGGCGTCGCCCTGGCCGCCACCTCGAACACCCTGCCGGGCAAGCTCGGTGAGGGCCGGTTCGCGTCGGTCGACTTCCTGCGGGAGATCCAGGGCCTGTCGGCCCACTTCCGCTCCCTGCGCATCGACGGCGAGGACTACCGCCACCGCGGTCTGCCCGAGGCTCCGGCGCCGTACTCCGACGAGGAGGTCACCAAGGCGGCGTACGCCACCGAGGGCGCCTCGCTCGACGACTTCCCGCATCTGCTGGGCCACCTCGCGCGCGTCCACCCCAGCCGGTACGGCGCCATGACGGACGGCCTGAAGGCGGTGTGCCTGACGGATGTGGCGCCGGTGCCGGACCAGTCCACGGCGCTGCGGCTGGTGGTGCTCGCCGACCGGCTGTACGACCGCGAGGTGCCGGTACTCGCCTCGGGGCTGCCCTTCGACCGGCTGTTCAGCGAGGAGATGCTGAACGGCGGCTACCGGAAGAAGTACTTTCGCGCCATCTCCCGCCTCACCGCTCTCGCGCGCGACGCGAAGCGACTCGTGGAGCACTGAGCGCACAGCCATCGGCCGTGTCGCGACTCAGCTGAACTCTCCCAGGTCAAGGGCCGATTCCGGCCAACTCGCCCTCGCTTTTCAGGCTCTCTTCAGCTCGCAACGTTAAGTTAACCCTGCAAACAACTTTGCAGGGTTAACGTGTTTCTTGACCAGTGGTTGACCATCGGTTGACCAAGTCGAGCAACTGTCGACGTGTGAGAGACACCAGGAACTGCCAGTGGGGAGGCTCATATTGCGAGGTACGACGACCCGGACCGTCTTTTCGGCCCTAGCCGCCGTCCTGCTCACCCTGGCGTTCTTCACTCCCGCGACATCCTTCGCAGCCGCGCACACGCTTGGTCATGTCAAGGCCAAAGCCGAGCCCGGAAACACCCTCACCGCGAAGCCGATGCGTGACACAGCGGTCACCCACCGCACGTGCGCGCCCTCGCAGGACCCGACCGGTCCTCATCGCACACGCGACCGGCATCGCATGGTCACCCACACCGTTCCCGGGACGCCCGCGCGTCCGCCGCTGGGGGAGAACCCGGCGGCCGCGAGCGCACCCGAACGGCCCTCGGCCCCGTACCACCGGGCGCCGAGACCTCTCACGGCCCACACCCCGGCCGTTCTCCAGGTCTTCCGCTGCTGAGCCGCGGAGCGCCCGTTCCCCCCACTCTGTCGTGCAAGCCCGACGCGCCACGAGGCGCGCCAGGAGGAGTCACCACATCATGCAGCCCCTCATCGACAACGCCCGTACGTTCGGACAGCGCCCTGAGGAGTTCGCCAGGCTGGCCGAAGGCCAGTCCCCCGAGGTCCTGTTCATCACCTGCTCCGACTCGCGGGTCGTCCCGGCCCTGATCACGGGCGCCCGCCCCGGCGAGCTCTTCGAACTGCGCACCGCCGGCAACATCGTCCCGCCGTACACCGCCGACCGCCCCACCGGTGAGACGGCCACCATCGAGTACGCCGTGGAGGTCCTCGGCGTCACCGACATCGTGGTCTGCGGACACTCGCACTGCGGCGCCGTGGGCGCCCTGGTGCGCGGCGACGACCTGGACGCCGTACCCGCCGTACGCGACTGGCTGACCAACGCCACCCCCCGCCCGCAAGGGGCGGTCGAGGACCCGACGGTCGCCGACGGCGTGCAGAACCACGTCCTCAGCCAGCTGCTGCGCCTGCGCTCCTACCCGTGCGTGGAGAAGCGCCTCGCGGACGGACGGCTGCGGTTGCGCGGCTGGTACTACGAGGTCCACACGGGCGCCGTGCGCGAACACCGCGCGGACTCCGACACGTTCGAGACCCTGTGAGCGGCGGCCCGGTGTCCGAGATGAACTCCAAGACCTCTCCCCAGCCCCCGTCCGCCTCGTCCTCCCCCTCCAAATTCCCCCATCTGCGGCAGGACTTCGGCGCCTCGCTCGTCGTGTTCCTGGTCGCCCTCCCGCTGTGCGTCGGCGTCGCCGTCGCCTCCGGCGTCCCGGCCGAACTCGGCCTGGTCACCGGCATCGTGGGCGGTATCGTCGCCGGGCTGATGCCCGGCAGCAGCCTCCAGGTCTCCGGCCCCGCGGCCGGTCTGACCGTGCTGGTCTTCGAGGCCGTCCGCCAGTTCGGGCTGCCCGCCCTCGGCGTGATCGTGCTCGCCGCCGGTCTGCTCCAGCTCGCCATGGGCGCGCTGAAGCTGGGCCGTTGGTTCCGTGCGATATCGGTCTCCGTCGTCGAGGGCATGCTCGCCGGCATCGGCCTGGTGATCATCGCCGGACAGCTCTACGCGGCGGCCGGCCTGAAGGCCCCCGCCTCCGGCATCGGCAAGATCGCGGGCCTGCCCGGCGCCTTCGTCGACGCCGTCACCAGCACCACCGCCCTCGCCTCGCTTGCGGTCGGCGCGGGCACCATCGCGGTGATGGTGCTGTGGAAGCGGCTGCCGAAGAAGGTCCAGCTGGTCCCCGGCGCGCTCGCCGCGGTCCTGCTGGCCACCCTCGCCACCCTGGCCTTCAGCCTGCCGGTGGCGAACGTCGAGGTGAAGGGACTGCTGGACGTCATCCAGCCGCCCGGCCTGGACGCCTTCGGCCAACTCGCCGACGTGGCACTGCTCGGCACCGTCCTCGCCTTCACCCTCATCGCCTCCGCGGAGAGCCTGTTCAGCGCGGCGGCCGTGGACCGGATGCACGACGGTCCGCGCACCGAGTACGACAAGGAGCTGATGGCCCAGGGCGCCGGCAACACGGTGTGCGGGCTGCTGGGCGCGCTGCCGATGACGGCGGTGATCGTGCGCAGCTCGGCCAATCTCCAGGCCGGCGCGAAGACGAAGGCCTCCCGGGTGCTGCACGGCGTCTGGCTGCTGCTCTTCGTGGCCGTGCTGCCGGGCGCGCTCGCGCTGATCCCGCTGCCGGCCCTGGCGGGCATCCTGGTCCACGCGGGCTTCAAGCTGATCCCGTTCCGCGGGGTCGTCTCCCTCTGGCGCACGCACCGGGGCGAGGCGCTGATCCTGGTGGCCACGGCGGTGGCGATCGTCACGGTCAACATGTTCGAGGGTGTCCTGATCGGTCTGGCGCTGTCCGTGGCCAAGACCGCCTGGGAGGCCTCGCACATCAAGCTGGAGGTCATCGACAAGGGCGCGGGACCGGTCCAGGCCTACCTCTCCGGCAACGCGACCTTCCTGCGCCTGCCGAAGATCCTCGACAGCCTGGAGTCCCTCCCGCAGGACCGCCCCGTGGAACTCCACCTCACCGGCCTCCACCACCTGGACCACGCCTGCCGCACCGCCCTGGAGAACTGGGCGGCCCGCCACAGCACGACAGGCACGGAACCGGTACGGATGACGGTCCCGGAACTGGAGAAGGCGACGTCGGCGTCGCTCTGACCTCGCCCTGAACCGTCCACCTGTGCCGTCCCGGCGCACGCTGCCCTCACTGCGGGCCATCGTGCCGCTGGGGCGGCACGGGTGGGCGCAGCGGCACCTGGCCGGCGCCGGTGAGCGAACCCCCCGGCCGACACTCGCCCCACCCCCCACCTCCGGCATATCGTGGTATACGCACCCATCACGCACCGAGAGCGGACGGCTCAGGGGGTCGTCATGGTCGAGACGCTGCTCATCACCGCCGCGGCGGTCGGCTCCGCCGCGGTCGTCTACGTCGCCGCCGCGGCCCGCGTCGTCAAGCAGTACGAGCGGGGCGTGGTCTTCCGCCTCGGCCGACTGCGGGGCGTCCCCAGAAAGCCCGGCTTCACCATGGTCGTCCCCGGCGTCGACCACATCCGCAAGGTCAACATGCAGATCGTGACGATGCCCGTCCCGGCACAGGAGGGCATCACCCGCGACAACGTCACCGTACGTGTCGACGCGGTCGTCTACTTCAAGGTCGTCGACGCGGCCAACGCGATCGTGCAGGTCGAGGACTATCGGTTCGCCGTCTCCCAGATGGCCCAGACCTCCCTGCGGTCCATCATCGGCAAGAGCGACCTCGACGACCTCCTCTCCAACCGCGAGAAGCTCAACCAGGGCCTGGAGCTGATGATCGACAGCCCCGCCGTGGAGTGGGGTGTCACGATCGACCGGGTCGAGATCAAGGACGTCTCCCTGCCCGACACCATGAAGCGCTCCATGGCCCGCCAGGCGGAGGCCGACCGGGAACGCCGTGCCCGCATCATCAACGCGGACGCGGAGCTCCAGGCGTCGAAGAAGCTGGCCGAGGCGGCGAAGGAGATGTCCGACACCCCCTCCGCGCTCCAACTCCGCCTGCTCCAGACGGTGGTGGCGGTGGCCGCCGAGAAGAACTCCACCCTCGTCCTGCCCTTCCCGGTGGAACTCCTCCGCTTCCTGGAACGATCCCAGGCCGGCCCCCCGCCGGACCCCCCGCCGACGCTTCCCCAGGCACCCCCGGCGTCTCCCCCCGCCCCACCCTCCCCGCCCCCTCCGACCGGGTGACACGGAGGACGACTCCGCTCCCGACCTCTACGCGCGTGGTTCACGTGGCGTTGACCGCGTGATACACACAGGCGGGTCACATCCTGTCCGCCAACAGGAAGGTTTCCCCGTGTCAGTGACCCGCCGTCAGGCCCTCGCCCGCTCGGGTGCCGGTATCGCAGGCATCGCGTTCACCGGAGCCCTCTCCGAGCTCTTCGTGGGCACGGCCGCCGCGCAGAGCACCCTCGGCCACTCCGGCTACGGCCCCCTGATCCCCGACCCGAACCACCTGCTCGACCTGCCGAAAGGTTTCCGCTATCGGGTCCTCTCCCGCGAGGGCGACCCCCTCCGCTCGGGCGAGGGAACGGTGCCCAGCAACCACGACGGCATGTCCGCCTTCCCCGGCAGACACGGTCGCGTCCACCTCGTCCGCAACCACGAGAACCGCCACAACGGCCGGATCCCGGTCCCCACGATCGAGGGCCTCACCTACGACCCGGCGGGCAAGGGCGGCTGTACGTCCCTCACGCTCGACGCCCGGGGCAAGGTCCTCTCGGAACAGGTCGCCATCGCCGGCACGGCGGTCAACTGCGCGGGTGGGCCCACCCCTTGGGGCACCTGGCTGACCTGCGAGGAGAACGAGGACAAGGCCGGCACCAACGGCTACACCAAGGACCACGGCTTCATCTTCGAGGTCGACGCGGCCGACCCGCGGCGCTCGGGAGCCGTGCCGCTCACCGCGATGGGCCGCTTCCAGCACGAGGCGATCGCGGTGGACCCCAAGCGGGGAGTCGTCTACGAGACGGAGGACGCCTTCGAGCGGCCCTTCGGTCTCTTCTACCGCTTCCTGCCCGACAGGCCCAAGGGTGGCCTCGGTTCGCTGCGCGCGGGCGGCCGTCTCCAGGCGATGCGCGTCCCGGGCGTCCCCGACCTCTCCCCCATCCAGGAGCCGGGAGCCTGCTTCGACGGCATCGAGTGGGTCGACGTCCCCGACCCCCTGGCCGCCCAGACCGCCATCCGCCACCAGGACTTCGGCCCCAAGGGCATCACCCACGCACAGAAGCTGGAGGGCTGCTACTGGGGCGGCCGCTGCGTCTACTTCGTCTCCTCCTTCGCCCGCAGCTCGGACGGTTCGGCCGCCGACCACTACGGTCAGATCTGGCGCTACGACCCCGACCACCGCACCCTCACCCTGGTCATCGCCTTCGGCCCCGACACCGACCTCCAACTCCCCGGCGAGTCCCCCGACAACATCTGCCTCGCCCCCTCCGGCGGCCTCATGGTCTGCGAGGACGGCAACGGCGCGCAGCACGTCTACGGCGTGACCCGCCGCGGCGAGGTCTACGCCATGGCCCGCAACGCCCAGAACATCGGCACCGCGGAGGAACCCGAATGGGGCGAGTTCGCGGGCGTCACCTTCTCCCCCGACGGCGAGACGATGTACGTCAACTGCTACACCCCGGGCACGACCTTCGCGGTCACGGGCCCGTGGCGCCGGACATGACCCACTGACCCGGGGAACAAGTGACGCACTCCGAGGACCGGGAGCAGCAGGCGGCCGTCAGCCGTCTGCTGCTGTACCACCTGAACAGGCCCCTCTCCGAAGGCTGCCGCCTGCTCGGCGTCCTGCCCGCCCCGGGCGCCGTACGGATCGCCGTCCGCGCCGGTGACCACGAGGAGGGCATCACCTTCCTCTACGAGATCCCGCACGACGTCGTCGCCCCCGCGTACATCCCCGGCATCCTGCGCACCACCCTGGCCGGAACCCAGCTCTACAGCAGCAGCGACATCGGTGAGGTCATGGGGATGACGCTGATCCGGCTCCACCCGGAGCGGATCACCCCCGCCCCCGAGTCCGAGGAGGAGCGGACCCTCGGCGTGCTGCGCGCGCTGTCGGACCCCGGCGACGACGAGGACCCCTTCCTGATCGGCTTCCTGATGCGGGGCGACGGCCTGCTGCGGCTGTACGTGAGGCACCCCGACGGCACGCGTGTCATCGGCACCGACATCCGTCCCGCCGACGCCGTCACCGCCCTCATCTCCGCACTCCCCTCCCTCGTGGAGGAGGACGAACGGCACCGGCCCAGCCCCGACGACCCGCACTGCGATCTCCTCGTGGACCTCACCGACTGGTAGCGGCGGCGCGCGGCGAGCATGTACGGCACCGCGCCGTACACGCGTGTTCGATGGACAGTACGCGTAACCGTTCGTGACGCTGGGTGAGTTGATCGTGGGGAGATCCGACTCATCTGGAGGTGGCCGAGCATGGGTGTCGACTGGGAGCCGGACCCGTCCGACAGTCTCAAGACGTTCGGGGCGTTCGTGCAGGCGCTGCGCGAGCACCACGGCTACACGCGGGAGCAGTTCGCTCCGCTGGTGCGCTTCAGCGTGCACACGGTCGCCTCGATCGAGCTGGGCCGACGGATGGCGGACGAGGTGTTCGTGGAGCGCGCGGACCGGGTGCTCGGGGACACGGGCGCGCTGCGCAGGGCGGCGAAGCATGTCTCCCGGCAACCGGGCCTGGCGTCGTGGTTCCGCCGGTGGGCCCAGCTGGAACGGCACGCGGTGAGCCTGTGCACGTACGAGTGCCGGCTCGTGCCGGGCCTGTTGCAGCCGGAGTCGTACGTGCGGGCCCTGTGCGCCGAGGACGTCCCGCCGTTGCCCGACGACGAGTTGGAGGCCCTCGTCAGAGCACGCCTCCAGCGGCAGACACTGTTCCGCGACGAGCCCAGGACCACGTTCGACTTCGTCATCGAGGAGGCCGTGCTCATGCGGCGCCTCGGCGGCACGGACGTCTGCGTCGATCTGCTCGACCACCTGCTGGCGGCCGGCACGTTGCGCAACGTCACCCTTCAGATCATGCCAGCGCGCACCGAGCACCACGCCTGCCTGGCCGGCCCCATCCGCCTCCTCGAAACCCCTGACGCACAGCGGTACGCGTACTCCGAGGGTCAGGAGAGCGGGCGCCTGATCGCCGACAGGAAGGAGGTGGCCAAGCTCTCCCTGCGCTATGCCAGACTGCGTTCGCAGGCCCTCTCCCCGCAGGACTCCGTGGGCCTGTTGAAGAGAATGCGAGGAGAGCTATGAGCACCACCGCACCGCGCTGGACCAGGAGCAGCTACAGCAGTGCCCAGGGCGACGACTGCGTGGAAGTCGCCCCCCTCCCCTCCATCGTCCGCGTTCGTGACTCCAAGCGGCCCACCGGTCCCGCGCTCACCCTCTCCCACGCCGCCTGGGGTCCCTTCATCGCCCAGGCGGGTGACTTCGGAGCGGACTCCCCTGCGCTGGGCAGTTAAACCGACAGTCGGCTGACGTCATCGCCGTACTTTCGTGCGGTGATCAGTCCCGTACGAAGCATCGCCGCGCTCTGCGCACTCGGCGTCGCCCTGACCGCCTGCGGCACCCCGCACGCCTCGACGCGCATCGTCAACGCCACCGCCAGCCCGTCGGCGGCGTCTGCGTCCCGGCCGCCCACGCTCGCGCCGGGCCCCGCCGGGCTCACCCCGGTGTTCGAGCACGGTCCACGCAGCCGTACCGACAAGACCGTCGCGCTCACCTTCGACGCGGACATGACCGCGGATCAGGGCGAGCGGGCCGCTGCGGGAGAACGGTTCGACAATCCGGAGCTGATCGCGGCGCTGCGTCAGCTGAAGGTTCCGGCCACGCTGTTCATGACGGGGCGGTGGGTCGAGGAGTACCCGATCCAGGCGCGGTCCATCGGGCGGGACCCCCTGTTCGAGGTCGCGAACCACTCGTACAGCCATCACGCCTTCACCGAGAACTGCCACGGCCTGCCGACCATGGCGCCCGCGCGGATGCGGGCCGATCTGGAGCGGGCGTACCGCGTGTTCTGGGAGGCGGGGATCAGCGATCCGATGCCGTACTTCCGGTTCCCCGGCGGCTGCTACGACAGCCGCGCGCTGCGCAGGCTCAGCGCGTCCGGGGTGACGGCGGTGCAGTGGGACGTGACGAGCGGCGACGCGTTCGCGACGGACGCGGACGACGTGGTGCGGGATGTGCTGGACGGGGTGCGGCCGGGGTCCGTCGTGGTCATGCACTGCACACGGAGTGCCGCGCCGGTCACGGAGCGGGCCGTACGGAAGATCGTGCCGGCGCTCCGGGCGCGGGGTTTCCGGTTCGTGAAGGTGTCGGAGCTGGTCGGGACGGCGGCGGCGAAGGCCGTGGCGGCACCCTGAGCGCGTCCGGGCGCGGCCGCTCTACGCTGGAGGTATGAGCGACGACTATTGCGGCGGTGGCGGGGGGACGGCCGCGACACCGGATCCGGCGCGGGCCCTGGCGACGGAGGCCGCCGACGGCCCTCCCTTCGCCGAGTGCGTCCTGTGCCGGCAACCCACCGAGTACCCGGAGTCCCACAAGGGGATCACCCTGTGTCCGGTGTGCGAGTGGCGGGAGGCCGAGCGGGCTGCCTGCTCAGGCTGAGCGGCGCCTGGTCAGGGCGCAGGCCACGGCGGTCGCGGCCGCTGTGAGGAGCCCGGCCGCGAGCAGGGGCAGGACGGGGACGGGGATCGTCGCGTGCCGTGAGCCGTCGACCAGGGCCGTGACGGCCGCCCTGGCCGGGGAACCGGCCACCACCAGCGCCAGCAGCGCGCCGAGCATGAGCGCGGGGACCGCCCGGCCCGGCGATCGCAGCAACGGCCAGTTCGTGAGCGCGCCGACGGCCGTGCCGAGCAGGGCGCAGACGAGGGCGGCCAGCAGGCCCGCGCCGCCCGCCGGGAGTGCCTCGACGCGCGTCTGGTGGTCGGTGCTGGTGGGCGCGCTGATGAACGTGACGAGGACCGTGGCCGCCGTCCCGAGCAGCGCGGCCGCCGCGAACGCGACCAGGACGCAGGCCAGGTGCGCGCGTCCGGGACCGGCCGCAGCGCCGGTACAACTGCGGGCCGCGGGCGGCTCGTTGGTGACGCAGATCCGCGTCAGCCAGGCGGACACGGGCAGCAGAGCGGCGGCCGTGTAGCCGAGCGAGTCGAGCACCGGCTGTCCGCGCTGCACGCCGATGGCGAGGAACGCCGCGTACAGGATGACGGGCGGCAGCCAGCGCTGGGAACGGACGAGCAGGGCCGCCTGGTAGCGGAGGAGGGCGGTCATCAGGAGCTTTCCAGTTCCGGGGCCGGGGCCGAGGCCGGGGATGGGGCCGGGGCCGGGGATGGGGCCGAGACCGAGACCGAGGTCGGGGCCGGGGTCGGTGTCTGGGTTGGGGCCGCAGGGGCGGGCACGTCGGCCGCCTCGGGCACGTCGGCCCGCTCAGGCACCTCGGCCGCCTCGGCCCGCTCGGGCGCGTCGGCCGCCTCGGGCACCTCGGCCGTCCCGGGCACCGGGGCCACGCGCACCACATGCCAGGCCGGGCGTGCCCCCAGCAACGCCCTGAGGAGCGCGTCCGACCGGGCCGCCGGGACCGTAAAGTGGTGGGCTCCCGAACGGGATTCCTCCACCCCGGCCGCCAACCCGCCCACCTCGGACGGCACTTGGGCGCCTGCCGCTCCCCGCGCCTCGATCACGACGGCGGCACCCACCGAGGCGTCCCCTTCCTCCGACCGGAGGTCGAGCGCGCCGTCGACCACCGCGTACGTCGCGTCGGGAGCCCCCGCGAGCCGGCGCGGGTCGTGGTCGACGAAGACGGCCGCGGCACCGGCGGCGGTCCGCTCGACCACCACCCGCTCCAACTCCGCGCGGGCGTCGGTGTCCAGGCCGGTCCACGCCTCGTCGAGGACGAGCAACTCCGGTTCGGCGAGCAGCGCCTGGGCCACGGCGACCTTCTGGCTGCTGCCCTTGGAGAGCTCCGCCATCGGCGTACGGGCGTACTCGGCGGCCCCGAAGCGCTCCAGCCACACGTGGGCGGCGCGGGCGGCGGACGGGCGGTCCAGGCCGTGCACGGCACCGAGGTGGGTGAGGTACCCGGCGGCGGTGAACGGCAGCGCGGCGGGGAAGCGTTCGGGGACGTACGCCGTCCGCGGGCGTCCCGTCACCCGCCCCTCCGTGGGCGCGTCGAGCCCGGCGAGGACGCGCAGCAGGGTCGACTTCCCGGTGCCGTTCGCGCCCTCCACCCGGATCAGCGCGCCGGTGGTGATCTCCAGGTCGACGCCGCGCAGCACCCAGTCGCCACGGAAGCCGTACCGGCGGCCGACCCCCTCCAGCCTCAGCAGTGACTCACGTTCCATCCCCCCATCCTCGTACAGGCGAGCGAGCGGGGGCGGGGGAACGCGTCCCGTGCCTGGCAGACTGGGCGGGTGACCTCCAGTGACGCCCCTCAGGACAGCCCCACTCAGGACAGCCCCTTCCGCGACGAGCGGACCTCCCGCGACGAGGCACCGCAGTTCGTGCTGCCGCTGGTCGCGCACATCGAGAAGGCCTCGCCCCCGGCGCGCACGGATGCGCTGGAGACGGCGGCGCGGGCGGTGCTGGTGATGCTGAGCGACGCGCGGTCGCTGGGCGACGGGGAGTGGGCCGAGGCGATGCGGAGCTGGCAGGACGCCCGGATCCGCAAGGTGGTCCGGCGGGCGCGCGGCGCGGAGTGGCGGCGGGCCGAGGCGCTGCCGGGGATCACGGTGGCGGGCAAGGCGGCCGAGGTACGCGTGTTCCCGCCGGTCCCGCTCGACGGCTGGCCCAAGGACCTGGCCCGCCTCCAGGTCTCCGGCACGGACCTCGACGACCCGGAGCCGCCGGCCGACCCGGAACCCGTGGCCCCGGTCCTGTGGCTGAACCCCGAGGTGGAGATGTCGGCTGGCAAGGCGATGGCGCAGGCGGGCCACGGCGCCCAGCTCGCCTGGTGGGACCTGGACGACACGGCCCGCGCCGCCTGGCGGGACGCGGGATTCCCGCTCGCCGTCCGCACCGCCGCCCCCGCCCAGTGGCAGACCCTCACCACGGCCGGCCTCCCCGTCGTACGCGACGCCGGTTTCACGGAGGTCGCCCCGGGCTCCAGCACGGTGGTCGCGGACCACCGGCCGCTGCGCGGCTGAGCGGCGGCCGGCCCGAGCCCCCAGCCCCCAGCCGCGAGCCCGAGCCCCGAGCCCCGAGCCCCGAGCCCCGGTGAATCGTGTCCGCCTGAGCGGCCCGTCCTCAGGCGGCTCAAAGGCCGTTGAACAACTTCACCGCCCCGTGCGTACTTCCCGGTACTGGCCAAGCAACTGCTCCAACGACCAGTTGGCATCATCCGGGAGGATCACTTTGCCTCGTCTCAACGGCTCGGTCTACGCCGGCCTGGCTCTCGTCGTCACCGTCGGCGCGCTGTCGTTCCCGATGTGGTCCTACGCAGACCGTTCGGGCACCGCCCAGGCCAACATGGCTGCCAGCTCGGTGAACACTCAGTGGGGGCCGCTGACGGCCGCCGACCGGGACCTGATCATCCGTGTCCGGCTGGCGGGACTGTGGGAGCTGCCCGCCGCCGAGAAGGCCATGGCGCGGTCGAAGAGCCCCGAGGTCAGGGAGGCGGCGGACCACCTGATCGTGGGCCACAAGGACCTCGACGAGCGAGTGCGGAACGTCGCCACCCAGATGGGCGTCGAGCTGCCGAACGTGCCGAACGAGCAGCAGCAGGGCTTCCTCGCGCAGATGGACAACGCGACCGACGACCAGTTCGACCGGGTCTGGGCCAACCTGCTGCGCTCCGCGCACGGCAAGATCTTCCCGGCCATCGGGGCGATCCGGAACCAGACCGAGAACACCCTGGTGCGCCAGCTGGCCTCGGACACCAACCAGACCGTGCTCGACCACATCACGATGCTGGAGAAGACCGGCCAGGTCGACTTCGACGCGATCGCCAACGGCACGATCTGACGCGGCCCGTGGCCCCGCCCCCGGGCGGCGGCCCGGGACCCGACAGGCACAGCGACACCCCCGCGGTCACCTCCGCGCCCCAAGCAACAGTTCAGTCCCCAACGATCAGTTGGTTTCCTCCGGGAGGCTCATTTTGCGACGCTCCAAGGGCTCTGTGCTCGTCGCCCTGGCGATCGCCGGCACACTCACCGCGGTCGCCTACCCCATCTTCTACTCGTACCCCAACCGCAACGCCACGGCCGCGGCCGCGCTCACCGGTGACACGGTGACCACGCAGTGGGGGCCGCTCACCCCCGGCGACCGCGACCTGCTCATCCGTGTGCGGCTGGCGGGACTGTGGGAGCTGCCCGCCGGGCAGCAGGCACTGGAGCGCAGCGGCAGCGCGTCCGTCCGAGAGGCCGCCGACCACCTGATCGTGGGCCACACCGACCTCGACAAGCGGTCGCGGGTCATCGCGGCGAAGCTGGGCGTCGAGCTGCCGAACCAGCCGACGGCGGAACAGCAGGGCTGGCTGGACCAGATGACCGCCAGCAAGACCGAGGCCGAGTACAACAAGACGTGGGCGAACCTGCTGCGGGCCGCGCACGGCAAGATCTTCCCGGCGATCGCCTCCGTGCGGAACTCCACCCGCAACACGCTCATCCGTCAGCTGGCCTCCGACGCCAACCAGACCGTGCTGGACCACATCACGATCCTGGAGAAGACCGGCGAGGTCGACTTCGCGACGATCGCCGACAACTCGGTCAGCGGTACCGCGAGCCCCACCGGCCCGCCGCCGCCCGTCCCCGGCCAGCTGCCGCCCGCCGCGCCCCCGGCGGTGCCGTCCACCAACCCGGACGTGCAGTCCAAGCCGTCGCCCTTCGAGTCGGGGGCGGTCCCCACCGGTCGTCCCGACCCGGAGGAGATCAACAAGGACCAGGGGCAGCCGCAGGTCCAGTAGAAAGCTCAAATGTTGCTCTGAAGGTCCCCTCCTCGGGGTTCGGCCCCGGCTGTCGGGGCCATGACTCCGTCACGCCGGAACACAGGTCCGCCGTAAGGAGACACACAGGGTCCTGGTGAAGCCGTGGCCGACGTGACCGAGGAGGGGACGGGGACGATGGAGCAGATCGCACAGTTGGGGACGGGGATCGGCTGGCGGCCGGAGATCGCCGACGCCGTGGAGCGCATGGCCGGAGCGGACGGCGGTGTCGACTGGGTCGAGGTCGTCGCCGAGAACGTCTGTCCCGGCCACATCGCGGAATCGTTGCTGCGCCTGCGCGAGCGGGGCGTCACGGTCGTGCCGCACGGCGTCTCCCTCGGTCTCGGCGGCGCCGACCGCCCCGACGCGCAGCGCCTGCGCTCCCTGGCGGAGCGCGTGGAGGCACTGGGCGCCCCCCTCGTCACCGAGCACATCGCCTTCGTCCGGGCGGGCGGCGCCCTCACCGCGTCACCGCTGCTGGAGGCCGGCCATCTGCTGCCGGTGCCGCGCACCCGGGACGCGCTGGACGTGCTGTGCGAGAACGTCCGGATCGCCCAGGACGCGCTGCCGGTGCCGCTGGCGCTGGAGAACATCGCGGCGCTCATCAACTGGCCGGGCGAGGAGATGACGGAGGGGCAGTTCCTCTACGACCTCGTCGACCGCACCGGCGTCCGGCTCCTCATCGACGTGGCGAACCTGCACACCAACCACGTCAACCGGGGCGAGGACCCCGCCAAGGCGCTCGACGAGCTGCCGGTCGAGGCCATCGCGTACGTCCATGTCGCGGGCGGCTTCGAGCGCGACGGGGTCTGGCACGACAGCCACGCCCACCCCGTCCCGCAGCAGGTCCTCGACGTCCTCGCCGACCTCGCCTCCCGGGTCGCCCCGCCGGGCGTGCTCCTGGAGCGCGACGACAACTTCCCCGAGCCGGGCGAGCTGGAGCGGGAGCTGGGGGCGATCCGAGGGGTGCTGAAGAAGGCCGAGCCGAAGGCGGCCGAGGCCGTACCGGCGGCCGGTGGGGCAGCGGTCGAGGAGGCCGAGCCCGTCGCCCGGCAGCGGCTCGGGCTGGCGCAGGCGGCGCTGCTGTCGGCGCTGGTCGCGGGGACCCCGGTGCCCGAGGGGTTCGACCGGGTGCGGCTGAGCGTCCAGGCGCGGGCCCTCGCCGCCAAGCGGGCGGACGTGGTGGCCAAGGTGGCGCCGGAGCTCCCGGAGATCCTCGGAGCGTCGTACCGGCCGGCCTTCGTCGCGTACGCGCAGGGCCACCCGATGACCGACGGCTACCGGCGGGACGCCCTGTCCTTCGCCGAGCACGTGCTGCTCACGGGCCGCCCGGACGACGCGGCCGTCCTGCGCGAGGTGCGCCGCTGGTGGCTGGAGCGCTCGGGTCCCGTGCCGCTCTCCCAGCGGCCGACGGCCCGGCTGGCCCGCGCGACCCGCAGGGTGCTGCTGCGCCGGTGAGGCGAGGGGTTCGGCCGAGGGGATGTGCTGCGATTAACAGACCCATGTCCCCCACACGGGTTTACCGTCCCGTGCGCCATGGTTTGGCGTGATTCGCCCACCCCTTCGCGCGCCCCATCCGACGGTGTTTGTCCCCTCCTCAACCGTTCCTCCTCATACGGCAGTTGGCACGGACCGGGCAGTAACATGCCGGTGTGTAGGCCGACAAGCACCCGTTGCGCACCAGCGTGCGGTGCCGTGCGCAGGAGGCACCATGCGAACCACCAACGGCAGAGGGGGACTGTTCAGTGGCACAGGACTCATCGTCGCCGGACTGACGGCGACACTCATCGCGCTGCTCTTCCCGATCTGGTCGTACGCGGACCGCTCCGGCACCGGCGTGAGCGTGCTCAACGCCTCCACCGTGACGACGCAGTACGGCCCGCTGTCCGCCCTGGACCGGGACTTCGTCACCAAGGTCAGACTGGCGGGGCTCTGGGAGCTGCCGGCCGGACAGCAGGCGCAGACCAAGGGCACCACCCAGGCCGTCCGCACCGCCGGGGAGCATCTCGTCGAGGGGCACACCTTCCTCGACGCGCGGGTCCGCGACGTGGCCTCCCGCCTCGCGCTGCCCCTGCCCAACCAGCCGAGCGACCAGCAGAAGGCATGGCTGGACACGCTGACGGCGGCGCAGGGCGAGGCCTACGACCGCGAGTTCGCCAACATCGCGCGCCTCGCGCACGGCAGGGTCTTCTCCGTCGTCGCCCAGGTCCGGGCGACCACCCGCAACTCGCTGGTCCGCGAGCTGGCCGACGACGCCAACACCACCGTCCTCGACCACATCAAGGCGCTGGAGGCCACCGGGCTCGTCGACTACGACGCGATCGCCCGCGACGCCGCCTCGGCGAGCGCCCCGCCCCTCACCAACTCCCCCACGCCGCCGACCCCGTTGAACGACCCGGGCTCCCCCGTCCCCGTGACCCCGTCGCCCGCCCCGTCACAACCGGACCCGTCGCCGACCTACACCCTGCCCCCGGCCGCCAACGGCCCGGTGGACGACGGCTGACGCCGGACGCGGCAGCCCCGGCGGACGCCCGCGGCTCCGCCCGCCCGCCGCCCGACGGTCCTGGCAATTGCGGGCCGCGACGGCGACCAAACGGAAGAGAGCGGCCACCTTCCCTGCGGATTACGGACAACGCCCGGTGCGGCCCGGGGCCGGCGCATAGAAACACGCCATGCTCTGGGTCCTCTTCCTCCTGCCGGCCTGGGCCGCCGCCGGCGTGTCCTGTGCCCGACTCTGTCTCACCTCGATGCGCGCGGCGGCGGCCGACTCCGACGTCCACGTCGACCACGCCCACCACTGCCACCGGCTCACGCTGTACGAGGCGGCGTTCCTCTCCGGCGGCCCGGCCCGCGTCGCCGACCTCACCCTGGTCTCCATGGCCGGCCGGCGCAGGCTCCTGCTCGCGCACACCGGCTGGGTGACGGTGGTGGACCCGCAGGGACGGGACGACCTGGAGCGCTCCGTCATCGGTGCGATAGGCCCCGGCGGTCAGGCCCGGATAGCGCCCGTACGGCGGACCGCCGCGGCCGCGGATCCCGTACGCCGTCTCTCCGACCGGCTCGTCGCGGCGGGGCTGGCCGTGCCCGACGCCGCGCGCACGGGCGTGGCCGACGCGGTCACGCAGGTACGGGGCGCCGCGCTGGGCGTGTGCGTGCTGGGGGCGCTGGCGTTGATGCTGCCCGCGCAGGGGTTCGAGGAGCACCGGACGCTGGTCGCGCTGTGGTTCGCGCTGCCGCTGGTGCTGACGCTCAGCTGTCTGGTCATCGCACGGGTCGAGCGGCTGCCGGGCACACGGTGGGCGACACCGGAGGGGATGCGGGTGCTGCGGACCATCGCCGGCCGGGGCGGAGGCGACCTGGCGGACCTCGTCTCCGTGGCGGTCTGGGGCGTCGGCGCGGTCGGGTCCCCGGAACTGCGGGCGGCGTTCGAGCAGCGGCAGTGACGGCGACACTCCCCGACAGTCCTTTACATTCGCCCCGTATGCCGCCAAACATCCCTTTGTCGCTGTCGTGCTTCGGAGGGATTCGCCATGCGGGCTGCCGTTCTCCACGGGACCGTCGGGGCGGTGGTGCTGAGCTGCCTCGGTGCCGCGCCACCCGCCGAGAGGGATCTGAGCCGGACGGCGGCGGAGTCGGTCGCCGTCGCGGCCGCGCGGGCCGCCGACGAGGGCATCCGGTTCGGCCCGTGCCCGGTGGCGGAGGGGCTGCCGGACGAGGTGCGGTGCGGAACCTTCGAGGTACCGCTCGACTACGCGCGGCCGGGCGGCCGGCAGATCTCGCTGACCGTCAGCCGGATCGAGGCCCGGCGCAAGGACGCGCAGGGGCGGAAGGTCGCCCGGCAGGGGGCGCTGGTGTTCAACCCGGGCGGGCCCGGCGCCTCCGGGATGTTCTTCCCGCTCGTCGGTCATCTCCCGGAGTGGAAGCGGCTCGGCGCCGCCTACGACCTCGTCGGCTACGCCCCGCGCGGGGTCGGCCGCTCGGCGCCGCTGTCCTGCCAGGACCCGGCGCGACTGCACCGGGGGCCCGCACCGGCGCCGACGCACCCCTCGGAGTCGTACAAGAAGGAACGCGTCGCACGCGCCAAGGCGTACGCGCGGGACTGCGCGCGGCGGGGCGGGAGCGCGCTGCGGCACTACCACTCCCTCAACAACGCCCGTGACCTGGACGTCCTGCGCGCCGCGCTCGGCGAACCGCGGCTGACGTTCCTGGGGGCGTCGTACGGGACGTACCTCGGGGCGCTGTACGCGGCCCTGTTCCCCTCCCACGTGCGCCGGATGGTCTTCGACTCGGTCGTGAACCCGGCCCCCGAGCAGATCTGGTACCGCAACAACCTCGACCAGTCGGCCGCGTTCGAGGGGCGCTGGGCGGACTTCCGGGCCTGGGTCGCCAGGCACCACCGGGTCTACGGGCTGGGCGACACCCCGTACAAGGTGCTGCGCAGCTACGAGCGGGCGGCAGCGCGGCTGGCCGACCGGCCCGCCGCCGGCACGGTGGGCCCGGCCCAGCTGCAGGGCGCGTTCCTCCAGGCCGCGTACTACGACGATCTCTGGCCGCAGCGCGCCCTGGCGCTGGCCGCGTATCTGAAGGGCGACCCGAAGCCGCTCGTCCAGATCGCCGGCCCGTACCCGGAGGCAGCCGTCGAGCAGGAGAACGCGAAGGCCGTCTACACGGCCGTCGAGTGCAACGACGCGCCCTGGCCCACGCGGTGGAGCGACTGGGACCGCGACAACACCCGGCTCGCGCGGACCGCGCCCTTCGAGACCTGGGACAACGTGTGGACGAACCTGCCCTGCGCCTACTGGAGCGGCCCCCGGCAGCGGCCGCTCGACGTACGGACCGGACCGGGCGAGCTGCCGCCGACGCTGATCCTGGCGGCCGAGCGGGACGCGGCCGCGCCCTACGACGGCGCGATCGAACTGCACCGGCGCCTCTGGGGGGCGGCCCTGGTGACCGAGCGGGACGCGGGGAACCACGGGGTCGCGGGAGGCACGAACAGGTGCGTCAACGGCTACCTGGAGGCGTACCTGTTGGAGGGACGGGTCCCGGACCGGAGGGCCGCGTGCGCGGGTCGGCCGGAGCCGAGCGCCGCCCGCCCCAAGGCCGTCGGGAAACCGCGGGCCGTCGGGGAACTGCGGGCCGCCGGTGGTTGATCGCGCAGTTCCCCGCGCCCCTTACGGGGCCTAGGCGAGGCCCGCCACCAGCTCCGCCACCGACTTGCGGCGGCCCGTGTAGAACGGGACCTCCTCGCGGACGTGCATCCGGGCCTCCGAGGCGCGCAGGTGCCGCATGAGGTCGACGATGCGGTACAGCTCGTCGGCCTCGAAGGCGAGGATCCACTCGTAGTCGCCGAGCGAGAAGGAGGCCACCGTGTTGGCCCGGACGTCCGGGTAGCCGCGGGCCATCTTGCCGTGGTCGGCGAGCATCCGGCGGCGGTCCTCGTCGGGCAGCAGGTACCAGTCGTAGGAGCGCACGAAGGGGTAGACGCTGACGTAGTCGCGGGGCGTCTCGTCGGCGAGGAACGCCGGGATGTGCGAGCGGTTGAACTCGGCGGGGCGGTGCAGCGCCATGTTCGACCACACCGGGGTGAGCGCGCGCCCGAGGCGGGTGCGGCGGAAGAGGTTGTACGCCTCCTGGAGCTGGTCGGCGGTCTCGGCGTGCCACCAGATCATGACGTCGGCGTCGGCGCGCAGCCCCGACACGTCGTACGTACCGCGGATGGTCACGTCCTTGGCGGCGAGCTGGTCGAACAGCTCCTGGACCTGGTCGGCGTACCCGGCGCGGTCCTCCGGCAGTACGTCCTTCAGCTGGAAGACGGACCACAGCGTGTAACGGATGACCTCGTTGAGGTCCTTGGCCAGCTTGCCCTTGTTCGGGATCCGGCCGGACTCGGTGGTGGGGGCGTCGTCGCTCATGGGTCTCATTCTCCCGCTCCGCCGTGGAGGCTCTGCACCGGGTGGGCCGTGAGCTGCCGCACCGCGCGCAGGTCACCGTGGATCTGGTCGACCGCGGCGGCGGCGCTCGCGACGCACGCCGGGATGCCGACACCGTCGTACGCCGCGCCGCAGACCGCTAGGCCGGGCAGCTTGCCGAGGTGCTCGCGCAGACGGGCCACGCGCGCGTGGTGGCCGACCGGGTACTGCGGCAGGCCGTCGTCCCAGCGGGTCACGCGGGTCTCCACCGGGACGGCGGACAGACCGGTGGCCTCCCGCAGGTCGGTTCTCGACACCTCCACCAGGCCGGCGTCGTCGCGCTCCAGGATCGCCGTCTCGCCGTACCGGCCGACCGAGGTGCGCAGCACCAGCAGGTCCGGGTTCCGCTGGGCGATCCAGCCCCACTTCTGGGAGGCGAACGTGGACGCCTTGATGGTGCGGCCGTCGACCGGCGGCACCAGGAACCCGCTGCCCTCGGGAAGGGTGACGTCGGCGCGGCGGTAGGCGAGGGTGACCAGGGCCATCGAGGCGTACTCGACGGCCGCCAGCTCGGCGGCGGCCGCGGGCGCCTCGGCCCGCAGCAGGCCGGCGGCGGCCGGCGCGGGGACGGCCACGACGACGGCGTCGGCGTGCAGGACACGGGCGTCGGCCCCGGTGTCCCCCGTACCGGCGACGACGCGCCAGCCGCCCGAGGACCGCCGGCGCAGTTCTGTGACAGGGGCGCCGGTGAGGATCTCGGCGCCGCGTGCCCGCACCGACTCGGCCACGGCGAGCGGCAGTTGCCCCACCCCGCCCTCGATGCCCATGAACACCGGCCCCGTCTGCTGAGCGGCGGCCGCTCGCTCCTGGATGCCCCGGACGGCCTCGGTGAGGGAGGTGTGGGTCCGGGCGGCCTCGAAGAGCTGCGGGACGGCCGAGCGCAGGGAGATGCGGTAGGCGTCGCCGGCGTAGACCCCGCCGAGCAGCGGCTCCACCAGGCGGTCGACGACCTCGCGGCCGAGGCGGGCGGCCACGTACTCGCCCACCGCGACGTCGTCGCCGATCTCGGTGCGCGGCAGGTCGGCGTCGCGCGCGATACGTGCGAGGCCCTCGTCGGACAGGACCCCGGCCAGGGCGGAAGCGGTGCCGGGAACGCCCATGACGTGGCCCTTGGGCATGGGGCGCAGGGCGCCCCGGGTCCAGAGGGAGGCGGTGGCGGTGGCGGGTGGCTGGAGCCGGTCGGCGAGGCCGACCTCCCGGGCGAGGGCGACCGCCTCGGGCCTGCGGGCCAGGATCGACTCGGCGCCGAGGTCGACGCGGGCGCCCGCGATCTCACCCGGCAGCAGCTTGCCGCCGACCCGGTCCGAGGCCTCCAGGACGGTCACTCTCGCGCCCCGGTCCAGCAGTCCGTGCGCGGCGGCCAGCCCCGCGACACCGGCCCCGATGACGACGACATGGCCGGCGTCGCGCCCGGCCTCCGTACCCGATCCGCTCATGGTTCCACCCTCTCAGACGTCACTGACAGTCATGGCGCCGGTCCCGCCCGCCCGGCGGCTCGGCCGTGGCCCGGCCGAGTCCCGACCGTGACCGCTTCGCGACTGCCTCCGCCCAACGTTCCGGTCCGCTCCGGCGTCAAAGGACCGTCAGCACGACAGACAGGCTTTTCTCGACGCCCGGGGGGCACACAGCAATGGCCGACACACTCGTACGACGTTCCCGGCGGCCCGCAGGGGCCCTGGCGGCCCTGTTCCTCGCCGCCGCCCTGGCGGTCACGGGCTGCACGGCCCGCGACTCCGGGGCCGACTCGGCCAAGAGCGGCACGAGCGACCGCGGCATGGCCCGCCAGGAGGGCGCCCTCGCCGACCAGAGCGGTAACAGCGACTCCTCCGGCGGGGGCAAGAACTCCGACGCGCCGCCGAGCGTCAGCCCGAGCCACATCATCCGCACCGCCACCCTGACCGTGCGGGTCAAGGACGTACCGAAGGCCCTGGACGAGGCCCGCACCACCGTCGAGGGCGTGGGCGGGTTCGTGGGCAGCGAGTCCACCACCCGGGACGGCAAGGACCGCGAGCGCACCCGGGTCGTCCTGCGGGTGCCCGCCGAGAAGTACGAGGAGGTCCTCACCGAGCTGGAGGGCACCGGCAAGCTGATCGAGCGGAAGACGAAGGCCGAGGACGTCACCGACCAGGTCGTCGACGTGGAGAGCCGCATCAAGACGCAGCGGGCGAGCGTGGCCCGCATCCGGGAGCTGATGGACCGGGCGACCAAGCTCGGCGACGTGGTCACCCTGGAGGGCGAGCTGAGCACACGTCAGGCCGACCTGGAGTCCCTGCTGGCCCAGCAGAAGTCCCTGAAGGACCGCACCAGCCTGGCCACCATCACGCTCTCCCTGTCCGAGACCGCGGTGAAGAAGGCGCCCGAGGACGACGACCCCGGTTTCGTGGACGCGCTCTCGGGCGGCTGGAACGCGTTCGTCGCCGTCTTCCGCTGGCTGGCCATGGCGCTCGCCGCGATCCTCCCCTTCGCGGTGGCGACCGCCTTGGTGCTGTTCGTGTGGTACCGCCTCACCCGCTCCCGCCGGCCCGTGCCGGCGACGGCGGGAGCCGCCGTGTCGCTCCCGGCCGCCGCGCCGGACGAGACCGAGCGCCAGGAGCCGGCGTCGCGGGAGGAGGGTCAGGGGCGGCAGGAGCGGGAGTGACATGAGCCCGGCGGGTGGGTCCCCCGTAGCGTGTTCCCCATGAACACGAGCCGCGCTGAAGCACGTTCGAGGGAACGCCTGGTGGTCGTCGGAGGCGACGCGGCGGGCATGTCCGCCGCGTCGCAGGCACGCCGGCTGAAGGGCCCCGACGACCTGGAGATCGTGGCGTTCGAACGGGGCCACTTCACCTCGTTCTCGGCGTGCGGCGTCCCCTACTGGGTGGGCGGCGACGTCCCCGAGCGGGCCGACCTCATCGCCCGCTCGCCCGAGGAGCACCGGGCCCGGGACATCGATCTGCGGATGCGCACGGAGGTCGTGGAGATCGACGTCGAGGGCTCCCGCGTGCGGGCGCGGGACCTCGAAGCGGGCACCGAGTCCTGGACCGCGTACGACAAGCTCGTCATCGCGACCGGCGCCCGCCCGGTCCGCCCCGACCTGCCGGGCGTCGACGCGCCGGGGGTGCACGGCGTGCAGACCCTGGACGACGGCCAGGCCCTGCTGGACACGCTGACCGCCACCGAGGGCCGTCGCGCGGTGGTCGTCGGCGCGGGATACATCGGCGTGGAGATGGCCGAGGCGCTCATCAACCGGGGGTACGAGGTCACGGTCGTCAACCGCGGCAGGGAGCCGATGTCGACCCTGGACCCCGACATGGGCCGCCTGGTGCACAAGGCCATGGAGGGCATGGGCATCACCATGGTCGACGACGCCGAGGTCACGGCCCTGCGGACCGGCGACGACGGCCGCGTCCGCGCGGTCGCCACCGAGGACGCCGAGTACCCGGCGGACGTGGTGGTGCTGGGGATCGGCGTGACCCCGGAGACGGAGCTGGCGCGGGCGGCGGGGCTGCCCGTGGGCGACCACGGCGGCCTTCTCACCGATCTCGCGATGCGTGTGCGGGGCCACGCGGACATCTGGGCCGGCGGCGACTGCGTCGAGGTCCTCGACCTGGTCTCGGGCCGCGAGCGGCACATCCCGCTGGGCACGCACGCCAACAAACACGGCCAGATCATCGGCGCCAACGTCGGCGGCGGCTACGCCACGTTCCCCGGTGTCGTCGGCACCGCCGTCAGCAAGGTCTGCGACCTGGAGATCGCCCGCACCGGGCTGCGCGAGAAGGACGCCGACCGGGCCGGGCTCCAGTACGTCACCGTCACCGTCGAGTCCACGAGCCGCGCGGGCTACTACCCGGGGGCCGCCCCCATGACGGTGAAGATGCTCGCCGAACGCCGCACCGGCCGTCTCCTCGGCGTCCAGATCGTCGGCCGGGAGGGCGCGGGCAAACGCGTCGACATCGCGGCGGTGGCCCTCACCGCGGGCATGACGGTGGAACAGATGACCGCGCTCGACCTCGGCTACGCCCCGCCCTTCTCCCCGGTCTGGGACCCGATCCTGGTGGCGGCGCGAAAGGCGACGGCGGCGGTGAGGTCGGGCGCTTCCTGAGCCGGGCGCCTGTGAACCCAGGGGCACGGCCTCCAGGGGCGCGGGGAACTGCGCGACCAGCCACGAATCACCCGCACCCGGCAACGCACAGCACCCCCACGGCGCTCCCCCGGCTCCCCGTCACACGGCTGACGTACCGGTGATCCGATCGATGGCCTGCCGCGCCTGATCCGCCGGCGGCCGCGACGGCAACGAGGACACCGACGCGGCGGACGTCATCGCGGACGTCACCGCGGCGGGCGGCGCCGTCGGCGCCGAGGCCGGCTTCGCGTGCGCCGCCGGCCGGGCCGACCGCAGGCGATGGCTCACGGCCTCGTCCAGCGTCACCGGCCGCTGCATCCGCGCGGCCAGCCGCCCCGCCTCCTGGCCGAGCGCGGCCACGTCCTCCCAGGGCAGCCGCACCACCAACGAGATCTCGGCCTCACCATCAGGGGTGGCGTGCATCGCCGGGGCAACTCGGTCGTTCATCGCCTGTTCCTTACGTAGATACATAGATCCGCGGTTGAGAACTCATACGCACCACCCACCCCGTACGTTCACCGGCCACCGACCCGCCTGATTCCGGCCCCGTATCGCGGGCACAAGTCCGGTGTGGTCATCCCCGTCCATGACGTGAACCCCGTGCGCCGCACGCCCTATGTGACCTACGCGCTCATCGCCGCGAACGTCTTCGTCTTCGTCTTCATGCCGGGCCTCGCCGGGGCCGTGCCGGGCGACAGCGCGGCGGTCCGGCTGTGCCACACGCAGGCGTTCCTGGAGCAGTACGCGGCGATACCGCAGGAGTTGATCCACCATCAGCTGCCGCGGCTGGTGCCGACCGGCGAACTCGCCCCGTCGGGCGGCTGCGCGCTGGGCCCGCCGGGCTACGACAAGTCGCCCGCGCTGTCCGTCCTCACCGCGCTGTTCCTGCACGGCGGCTGGCTGCACCTGCTGGGCAACATGCTGTTCCTGCTGATCTTCGGCAACAACATCGAGGACCGGCTGGGCCACGTCCGCTTCGCGCTGTTCTACGTGGCCTGCGGGTACGCGGCGTCGTACGGCTACGCCTTCCTCAACGCCGGCTCCGCGGACCCCCTGATCGGCGCGTCCGGGGCGATCGCCGGGGTGCTCGGCGCGTATCTCGTCCTCTACCCGAAGGCCCGGGTCTGGATCCTCGTCCCGTTCCTGCTCTTCCTGCCGCTGAGACTGCCCGCCTGGCTGGTGCTGGGCTCCTGGTTCGTGCTCCAGGCCGTGTACTCCTCCGACGAGGGTGTCGCCGACGTCGGCACCGTGGCGTACGCGGCCCATCTCGTCGGCTTCGTCGCCGGCATGCTCCTGGCCTGGCCCCTGCGCCCGGGGACCCCGCCCCCGCCCGAGCCGCGCGGCCTGCTGTTCGGCAGACGGGCGCGGCCGGGCTGGTGACCGGGCGCGTCTAGCGCGCGGTCTGCGTGTGGACGTACTCCACGAGCCGGGTCAGGGCGTCCGGGTCGGTGCTGGGCATGACGCCGTGGCCGAGGTTGAAGACATGGCCCTCCAGGCCGGCGGCGGAGTCGAGGACCTCGCGGGTCTTGGTCTCGACGGCCTGCGTGCCGGCGAACAGGACGGTCGGGTCGAGGTTGCCCTGGAGCGCCTTGCCGGGGCCGACGCGGCGGGCGGCCTCGTCGAGCGGGACGCGCCAGTCGACGCCCACGACGTCCGCGCCGGCCTCGCCCATGAGGCCCAGCAGCTCACCGGTGCCGACGCCGAAGTGGATGCGCGGGACGCCGTACCCGGCGACGGCGTCGAAGACCTTCGCGGAGGCGGGCAGCACCGAGCGGCGGTAGTCCGCCGGGGCCAGCGCTCCGGCCCAGGAGTCGAAGAGCTGGACGGCGGAGGCGCCCGCCTCGATCTGGACCTTGAGGAACGCGGAGGTGATCCCGGCGAGGCGGTCGAGCAGGTCGGCCCAGAGCTCGGGGTCGCCGTACATCATCGCCTTGGCGTTCTCGTACGTGCGGGACGGGCCGCCCTCGACGAGGTAGCTGGCGAGGGTGAAGGGGGCGCCGGCGAAACCGATGAGGGGGGTCGCGCCGAGTTCGGCGGTGAGCAGGCCGATGGCCTCGGTGACGTAGGAGACGTCGTCGGGGGTCAGATCGCGCAGCTGGGCGAGGTCGGCGCGGGTGCGGATCGGCTTCTCGACGACGGGGCCGACGCCGGGCTTGATGTCGAGGTCGATGCCGATGGCCTTGAGCGGGACGACGATGTCGCTGAAGTAGATCGCCGCGTCCACCCGGTGCCGGCGGACCGGCTGCAGGGTGATCTCGGTGACCAGCTCGGGCCGCATGCACGACTCCAGCATGGGGATGCCCTCGCGCGCCTTCAGGTACTCGGGCAGCGAGCGCCCGGCCTGCCGCATGAACCACACCGGTGTGTGCGGCACGGGCTCGCGCCTGCACGCCTTCAGGAAAGCTGAGTTGTACGTGGCGGTCGGCTGGTGGCCCGAGGGGCTGGCGTTGGCACTCACGACGCAAAGTCTCGCACGCCCGCTTGACAGCTCGGGCCCGGGCCGGGGACGGCCGGGACCCGCGCTCGCGCGGTCGGCGCCCACGGCCGCCGGCGGGGCCCGCGTTCGCTCAGCGCGATCCGACCGTGACCCAGCGCACGGGTGTCTTGCCCTCCGCAGGGGCCCCGTTCCCCTTAATGTTCCGGCATGGCTGCGGCTCAGGGACGACTGTCGGACGGCGCTGGCGGGATGGACGACGCGAAGGAGGGGGAGCGCGATGCGAGTCAGACGGCACCGCTGCCGTTCCGCTCCGCCGTCGAAGCGCTGCGGGTCACACGGCTGCGGCCGGAGATCGAGATCGAGTCGACGAAGCCGCCCCAGCGGCTCGCCCCGTACGCGTACGCCCTGGAGGCCGCGGTCGTCGAGGGCGAGGAGGATCTGGCGGACGGCCGGCTGGTGCTGCTGCACGACCCGGCGGGGCACGACGCCTGGCAGGGCACGTTCCGGCTGGTGACGCTGGTCCGGGCGGAGCTGGAGCCCGAGATGGCGGCCGACCCGCTGCTGCCGGAGGTGTGCTGGTCCTGGCTGACGGGCGCGCTGCAGTCCCGGGGGCTGTCGTACGGGGAGCCGAGCGGGACGGTGACGCGGGCCGGCTCGCACTACTTCGGCGGGCTGGCGGCGCGGCCGGCCGTGTCGCAGATCGAGATCCGGGCGTCGTGGACCCCGCGCGAGGTCATGGGCGGGGTTCCCGACACCGCCGCGCATCTCGCCTCGTGGTGCGATCTGCTCGCCCAGATCGCGGGTCTGCCCCCGGCCGTCGACCCCGGGGACGCGGCGGTGGTGTCGCTGCCGCAGCGGCGGGGTCCGCAGTCCCGCTGACCCCTCTCCCCCTCAGGTGTTCTTCTCAAGGACCGTGCTCTGCGGAGCACGGTCCTTTTCGTCGGCTCTTCACTCTCATCACTTTGTCGATACGGCCACTTTCGGCCTCGTATCGACATGAAGCGACACCGTTCGATCTTCGAATGATCGAAGATTTGTCCGAATTGAACGTATTGTTACTCACCAGATCGTGATCATTCTCTAAAGGAGCAGAGGTTTGATGCCGAAGACCTCTGTGACCTTGAAAGCACGGTTCGTCCCGGCTTCGACCCCACGAGCCCAGCGAGCCGGCCCCCGTCCCGCACCCAGGAGGCCTGGTGTCCGTTCTCCTCGAGCAGCCCGCAAGCCTGGTCGCCTACCGTCCGAACAAGCCGACCGCGATGGTGGTGGTGGCGGATCCCCGGGTCCGGTCCACCGTGACCCGCCACCTGTGGGCTCTCGGGGTCCGCGACGTGATCGAGGCCTCGTCCATCGCCGAGGCCCGCCCCCGCGTCGGGAACCCCCGTGACATCTGCGTAGCAGACGTCCACCTGCCGGACGGTTCCGGCCTGACACTCCTCTCCGAGACCCGCGCGGCGGGGTGGCCCAACGGCCTCGCCCTCTCCGCCGCCGACGACATCGGTGCCGTACGCAACGCCCTGGCGGGCGGTGTGAAGGGATACGTCGTCACCGGCACCCGCACCAACATCGGACTGCCCACCCGCCCGGGTGCCGCTCCCATCGGCTCCGCCGCCCGTATGCACCGCCGTCCCCCGGGCGCCCCGAGCCACCCGGGCGGCTACCGGGAGCTGTCGGGACGTGAGGTCGAGGTACTGCGCCTGGTCGCGGAGGGACAGTCGAACAAAGCGATCGGCGTCTCCATGGGCCTGTCCGCGCTCACGGTCAAGAGCCACTTGGCCCGAATCGCACGCAAGCTCGGCACCGGCGACCGTGCCGGAATGGTGGCGGTGGCCCTGCGCACCGGGATCATCCACTGACGCCGGGGGTGCCGGAACGGCGAGAGGCCGGGATTCCTCCCGCTCGTCCGGTCCCTCCAGGTTCGCCGGGAACATTCACTGACACGTGTGACACGTGACCGGTTTACGACCCCGCAAGGCCCGTCGGCGGAACGTTCCGTCGGCGGGCCATGTCCATACACGGATACCCTTGACAGGTGACCGACGCCCAAGAGACCGCAGCAGACAGGACCCTGCGAACCACCGGAGGCGCCCCTCCGGACGACGGCGGATCCTCTGAAGCGGGGGCGCCGATCCCTCTGCTGGAGCCGAGGGACGGCATTCCGGCCGTGATCGCCGACGAGTCCTCGCTCGCCGACGTGATCGCCGCGTTCGCCGCCGGCTCCGGCCCCGTCGCCGTGGACGCCGAACGCGCGTCCGGTTATCGCTACGGTCAGCGGGCCTATCTGGTGCAGCTGCGCCGCGAGGGCGCGGGCACCGCGCTCATCGATCCCGTCGCCTGCCCCGACCTCTCCGGCCTCGGCGAGGCCCTCTCCGGCGTGGAGTGGGTGCTGCACGCGGCCACCCAGGATCTGCCCTGTCTGCGCGAGATAGACATGGTGCCGACGCGGATCTTCGACACCGAGCTGGCCGGACGGCTCGCCGGGTTCCCCCGGGTCGGCCTCGGCGCGATGGTCGAGGGCGTCCTCGGCTACGTCCTGGAGAAGGGCCACTCCGCGGTCGACTGGTCCACCCGCCCGCTGCCCGAGCCGTGGCTGCGCTACGCCGCGCTCGACGTGGAGCTGCTGGTGGACCTGCGGGACGCCCTGGAGAAGGAGCTGGACCGGCAGGGGAAGCTGGAGTGGGCGCGGCAGGAGTTCGACGCGATCGCGTCCGCGCCGCCCGCCGAACCGCGCAAGGACCCCTGGCGGCGCACGTCCGGGATGCACAAGGTGCGGCGGCGCCGGCAGATGGCGGTCGTGCGGGAGATGTGGGAGGCACGGGACCGCATCGCCCAGCGTCGGGACGTCTCGCCGGGGAAGGTGCTGAGCGACGCGGCGATCGTGGAGGCGGCGCTGGCCCTGCCGGTCAACGCGCACGCGCTGGCCGCGCTGACCGGGTTCGGGCATCGGATGGGGCGGCGGCAGCTGGAGCAGTGGCAGGCCGCGGTGGACCGGGCCAGGGCCCTGCCGGACACCGCGCTGCCGGCGCACGGGCAGCCGGTGACCGGTCCGCCGCCGCCGAAGGCGTGGGCCGACAAGGATCCGGCGGCGGCGGCGCGGCTGTCCGCGGCGCGGGCTGGGGTGAGTGCTCTTGCCGAGCAGCTCGCCATGCCTCAGGAGAACCTGATCACGCCGGACACGGTGCGGCGGCTGTGCTGGGAGCCGCCGGTCACGGCCGACGCCGAGTCGATCTCCGCGGCGCTGGCCGGGTACGGGGCTCGGGCCTGGCAGGTGGAGCTGGTGACGCCGGTGTTGGTGGGGGCGATGCGGGCTGTGGCGAAGGTCAAGGGCGCGTAGTCGCCACAGGGGTGCTGTGGATGGGCGACTGCGGGTGCTTCGTGGCTGGTCGCGCAGTTCCCCGCGCCCCTGAAAAGCCTGGCGTTCCCCACGGCGCGTAGGCGCCCCTACTTCGTCGCTCCCCTCATGAAGCCGTTGTAGATGAACCTCTGGAGCAGCAGGAAGGCGATCAGGGTCGGCAGGATCACCAGGACCGCTCCTGCCGAGATCGTCTCCCAGTGCGCTCCGAAGGGGCCCTTGAAGCGGAAGAGGGACGTGGAGATGACGCCGCGGTCGTCCGAGGGCAGGTACAGGAAGGGGATGTAGAAGTCGTTGTAGACGGTGATCCCCTTGACGATGACGACCGTGGCGATCGCCGGTCTGAGCAGCGGGAAGATGATCTTTCGGTAGATCGTGAAGGCGTTGGCGCCGTCCAGGCGGGCGGCCTCGTCGAGGGAGACCGGGATCGACCGCACGAACTGAAGGAAGATGTAGATCGAGACGATGTCGGTGCCCATGTAGAGGGCGATCGGCGCCCAGAGGGTGTCGAACATGCCGAAGCTGTCGACGATCTGGAAGGTCGCGACCTGGGTGGTGACGCCGGGGACCAGGGTGGCGACGAGGAAGAGGGCGACCACCGGCTTCCGGAAGCGGAAGGTGAAGCGGTCGATCGCGTAGGCCGCCATCGAGCCGATGAGGACCGTGCCGGTGATGGCGAAGAAGAGGATGAAGGCCGTGTTGCCGAAGGCGGCGAGCATCTCTCCGTCGCGGAAGGCCGTGACGTAGTTCTCCAGGTTCAGGACGTTCTCCGGCAGGGTGAGGGCGCCGCTGTCGTCGGCCATCTCCCGTTCGGTCTTGAGCGAGGTCAGCAGGACCACGAGCAGGGGCAGCAGGACCACGACCGACGCGCCGACCAGGGACAGATAGATGAGCGTGCGGGCGACCCGCCTGCGGGTCACCGGGCCCGGGGTCGTCAGCGTCGTCATACGAGGTCCACCCTCTCGTCCGGGACCAGCCGGCGTTGCAGCCACGTCACCGCCAGGATGATCAGCAGCAGGACGACCGCGGCGGCGGACGCGAGGCCGGTCTTGTTGAACTGGAAGGCGAGCTTGACGGTCTGGATCACGAAGGTCTCGGTGCCGGTGGCGCCGCCGGTCATGATGTACGGGATCTCGAAGACCGAGAGCGAGCCGGAGATCGAGAGGATCACGCTCAGGCTCAGCACCGGCCGGATGCCGGGCGCGATGATGTACCGGAACTGGTGCCAGCGGTTGGCGCCGTCGATCTCGGCCGCCTCGTACAGCTCCCCCGGGATCGACTGGATCGCGCCGAGGAAGAGCACGAAGTTCAGGCCCATGTAGCGCCAGATCGAGACCCCGGCGAGCGAGACGTTCGCGGAGGTCTCCGTGCCGAGCCAGGCGCGGTCGGACTCGTGGCCGAACAGGGCGAGCACCGAGTCGAGAGTGCCGCCGTCCTGGAAGAAGTACAGGAAGACGAAGCCGATCGCGACGCCGTTGATCAGGTACGGGAAGAAGAGGATGCCCTTGAAGACGTTCCGGAAGCGGAGGTTGAAGCTGAGGATCGTCGCGAAGTAGAGGGCCGCCGCGATCTGTACGGCGGACGCGGCCAGGTAGTAGCCGCTGACGAAGAAGACCCGGAACAGCTCGGGGCGGGTGAAGATCTCGACGTAGTTGTCGGTGCCGGTGTAGTTCAGCTCGGGACTGACGCCGTCCCAGTCGGTGAAGCTGTACGCCAGCATGTTGGCGACCGGCGCGTAGGTGAAGGTGATCAGCAGGGCCAGCGGGGCGGCCAGGAAGAGCCAGGGGGTGAGCCCGCGCCACAGGCGCACCCCGCGAGGGGCGCGCCGTGGCGTGGGGGGCCTGGGCGCGGCCCCCCGGGGCCGCGCCGCCTTCTCCGTCGCGTGCGAGCGGGCTGTCGTACGCGCCTGGGGCATCAGGACCCCACGGTCTTCGCTGCCTCGGTCCAGCGCTTGCCGAGGCCGTCGAGGAAGTCGTCGATGTCGCCGTCCTTGGCGCCCCGGGCGATGTCGACCAGTTCCTGACGGTAGGCGGGCGCGTTGATGCCGACCTCCGAGGCGTTGTCGATCTCCTTGACCTTCGCGCCCTCGGCGTCGTCGAGTTCGATGAGTTCGACGCCCTGCTCCTCGTACGGCTTCAGGACCTCGGGCAGGGGGGCGTCCTTGAGCGTGGAGATCGAGAGGTTGTCCTGCGCGTAGCCCGACTTGTCGGTGAACCAGTCGATCCAGGCGCGGGCCGCCTCCTTGTGCTTGGAATGGATGCTGACGGCCTGGTTGTAGTCGGGGTTGACGGTCGCGCAGGCCTTGCCGTCGACGCGGGCGGGGAACGGCATGAAGCCGATGTCGTCGGGGTCGGCGCCGGCCTTCTCGGCGGCCTGCCGGAACTGGATGACCGCCCAGCTGCCGAGCCAGGCCGTCGCGATCTCGCCCTTCGCCAACTGCGGCTTGGAGTTCTCCCAGTTGGTGGTCGACGGGTCCTTCTCGATCAGCTTCTGGTGCACGATGTCGTACAACAGCTGGTCGGCGACGCGCAGTTCGCCGTCCTCGCCCCATGGGTTGCCCTCGGCGAGCCGGGTGGTGGCCTCGGTGTCGCAGCTCACCGAGCCGTTGACGGCGGTCCACTGGCTCAGCGGCCACTGGGCGGCGAAGTTGGTGTAGTACGGCACGGCGTCGGTCTTGGACTTGATGGCCTTCAGCGCGGTGAGGAACTCCGCCGGGGTGGTGGGCCAGTCGGTGACGCCGGCATCGGCCCAGATCCGCTTGTTGTAGAGGAAGCCGGGGGCCGCGCCCATCGGGCTCTGGCCGTAGACCTTGCCGTCGACGGCGGTGAAGTCGGTGAAGCGGTACTTCTCGCTCAGCTCCTTCTGGGTGCCGAGCGAGGCGAAGAACTTGGGGTAGTCGTTCTTCTTGATGACGGCCGGGATCATGAGCACGTCGCCGTAGTTGTCCGTGTTCATCCGGATCTTGACTTCGGCCTCGTAGTCGGTGATCGCGTCGAACTTCACCTTCACCTTCGGATAGGTCTTGTTGAAGGCGTCGGCGTACTTCTGCATCGTGCCGTCCTGCACGATGTCCGTCCGGTGGGTGAGGACCGTGATGGATCCGGACACCTGCGCCGGGTCGTCGGCCGCCTCGGCGTCGGCGCCCTTGGAGCTTCCTCCGCCGCCGGTGCAGCCCGACGCGAGAAGCGCGGCCGCCAGCAGTGTTCCGGTGAGCGTCTTCCGGTGGTTCATGTGCACCAGCTCCGTTCGGGACGGACGAGCACGGGTGGGATGGATGGGCGGATGGGTGGATGGCTGGTTCGGCACTCTGGCAGCCCGTCACTGAACCGGTAAAGTCCCAATTTCGCCAAGGCTGGCGAAAGCTTTCGCGATCGTGTCGGCTCACTGACTGGACCGGTTTAGGGAGTGCGCATGCTGGACGCCACACCGCTCACCGAGGGCTGGATCCTCCGGCACGAGCGGGGACCGCTCGCCGCCGTGGTGCCCGGGTGCGTGCACACCGATCTGCTGGCGGCCGGGCTGATCCCGGATCCCTTCCTCGGGCGGAACGAGGACGAGGTGGCGTGGGTGGGGCGCCGTGAGTGGACGTACGAGGTCGAGCTGCCCGGGGGTGGCGCGGCCGGCGGGCACGACCAGACCGACCTGGTCTTCGACGGGCTCGACACCGCCGCCGAGATCCGGCTCGACGGCCGGCTCCTCGGCTCGGTACGGAACATGCACCGCTCGTACCGCTTCGACATCACCGGGACGAGCGGTCTGCTCTCGGTGCGTTTCGCCTCCGCGTACACCGAGGCCGAGGCGGTGCGCGAACGGCTCGGCGACCGGCCGAACGCCTATCCGGAACCGTTCCAGTTCATCAGGAAGATGGCCTGCTCCTTCGGCTGGGACTGGGGGCCGACCCTCGTGACCGCCGGGATCTGGCGGCCCGTCCGGCTGGAGCGGTGGTCCACCGCCCGGATCGCCCGCGTACGGCCGCTGGTGACCGTCGACGGCACGACCGGGTGGGTGGAGCTGCTCGTCGACGTGGAGCGGGCGGCCGTCGAGGCGGGGCTGCGGCTGGAGGCCCGGGTGGGCGGGGTCACCGCGACCGCGGAGGTCGAGGGGACGAGTGGTGTCGTACGGCTGGAGGTGCCGGGCGTGGAGTTGTGGTGGCCGCGCGGTTACGGTGAACAGCCTTTGTACGAGGTGGAGTTGAC
Organism: Streptomyces caniscabiei; assembly: GCF_014930365.1. Classification (GTDB taxonomy): domain Bacteria; phylum Actinomycetota; class Actinomycetes; order Streptomycetales; family Streptomycetaceae; genus Streptomyces; species Streptomyces caniscabiei. The sequence goes on from NZ_JABXWI010000003.1 coordinate 394,221, forward strand.
GCTGTACGCCGGGGATGACGCGCTCGATGTGTGGCGACGGCGGGTCGGGTTCCGCACCGTGGAGCTGGACCGGGGCGCCGACGAGCACGGCACCGGGTTCACGCTCGTCGTCAACGGGGAGCGGCTGTTCGCGCGCGGGGTGAACTGGATCCCGGACGACGTGTTCCCCTCCCGTGTCACGCGCGAGCGGTACCGGGAGCGGCTGCGGCAGGCGGCCGGGGCCGGTGTCGATCTCGTACGGATCTGGGGCGGCGGGATCTACGAGAGCGAGGACTTCTACGACGTCTGTGACGAGACGGGGCTGCTGGTCTGGCAGGACTTCCCGTTCGCGTGCGCGGCCTACCCGGAGGAGCAGCCGCTGCGGGGCGAGGTGGAGGCCGAGGCGCGGGAGAACGTCGTACGGCTGATGCCGCATCCGTCGCTGGTGCTGTGGAACGGCAACAACGAGAACCTGTGGGGGTTCCGGGACTGGGGCTGGGAGGAGCGGCTCGCCGGGGAGTCGTGGGGCGAGGGGTACTACCTGGGGCTGCTGCCGCGGGTGGTGGCGGAGCTGGACCCGACCCGGCCGTACACGGCGGGCAGCCCGTGGTCGGGGTCGTGGGACCGGCATCCGAACGACCCGGCGCACGGCACGCACCACTCCTGGGAGGTGTGGAACCGGGAGGACTACGCGGAGTACCGGGCGGACGTGCCGCGGTTCGTGGCCGAGTTCGGGTGGCAGGCGCCGCCCGCGTACGCGACGCTGCGGCGGGCGCTGCCCGGTGAGGAACTCGCGCCCGACTCCCCCGGCATGCTGCACCACCAGAAGGCCGAGGACGGCAACGGGAAGCTTGAGCGGGGTCTCGCGCGTCATTTCGTGGTGCCCGAGGGGGACTTCGACCGCTGGCACTATCTGACACAGGTCAACCAGGCGCGGGCGATCGCCGCCGGGATCGAGCACTGGCGGTCCCACTGGCCCGTGTGTGCGGGCACGGTCGTGTGGCAGCTCAACGACTGCTGGCCGGTGACCTCGTGGGCGGCGGTCGACGGGGACGGCCGGGAGAAGCCGCTGTACCACGAGCTGCGCCGGCTGTACGCGGACCGGCTGCTGACCCTGCAGGTCCGGGGCGAGGGGCTGGTGTTGGCCGTGGTGAACCAGGCGGGTGAGCCCTGGGTCCCGGGTGGGCTGCGGTTGCGGCGGATGTCCGTGGAGGGCGGTGTCGTCGCCGAGGTGGCGGTGGAGGTGTCCGCGGCCGCGCGTACGGTGGCCGAGGTACGGGTGCCGCGCGAGGTGGAGCCCGTGGGGGCGAAGGAGTTCCTGGTGGCCGACGGGCATGACGGCACGGGGCCGCTGCGGGCGGTGCGTTTCCCGGTGCCGGACCGTGAAGTGGCTTATCCGGCGCCGGAGTTCGACGTCGAGGTCGGGCCGGGCGCGGTAACGGTGACGGTGACGGCGCGGACGCTGGTGCGGGACCTGCTGCTCCAGGCGGACCGGCTGGGGCCCGCGGCGCGGGCCGACACCGGGCTGGTCACCTTGTTGCCGGGTGAGCGGGTGACCATCGGGGTGCGCGGGCTGGAGGCCGTGCCGGACGCGGCGGACGTGCGCCGGGCCCTGTACTGCGTGGAGCCCGCCCGGTGAGCACCTCGCCGACTCCGCCACCACCCCCGTCGCCGGGCCCGCGTCCGTCGTCGGGTCCGCCCCCGGCCTCGCGCGTGACCATCAAGGACGTCGCCGCGCTCGCCGGGGTGTCCAAGGGGGCGGTGTCGCTCGCGTTCAACCGGAAGCCGGGGCTGGCCGACGCCACGCGGGACCGGATCTTCGCGGCGGCCCGGCAGCTCGGGTGGGCGCCGAACCTGGCGGCGCGGTCGTTGTCGAGCCAGCGGGTCGACGTGGTGGGGCTTGCGGTCTGCCGGCCCGCCCGGCAGCTCGGACTCGAACCGTTCTACATGGAGTTCATCTCCGGTGTGGAGAGCGTGCTGACCGAGCGGTCCTGCTCGCTGCTGCTGCGGCTGGTGCGGAACCTGGAGGAGGAGGTGGGACTCCAGGACGCGTGGTGGCGGGGGCGGCAGGTCAGTGGGTCGATCCTCGTCGACTTCCGCGCGGACGATCCGAGAGTGGCCGCGGTGGGGCGGCTGGGGGTGCCGGTGGTGGCCGTCGGGCATCCGTCGCTGACCGGCGGGCTCACCTCCGTGTGGACGGACGACGCGACCGCCGTGACGGAGGCGGTGCGCTATCTGGCGGCGTTGGGCCACCGGCGGATCGCGCGGGTGGGGGGCGCTGCCGCGCTGGGACACACGGGGATTCGTACGGCGGCGTTCGATCAGGTGGCGCGGGGGCTGGGGCTGGCTGGGGCGTGGCAGGTGGCGACCGACTTCTCGGGGGAGGCCGGGGCTCGGGCCACGCGGTCGTTGCTGACCGCGTCGGAGGGGGATCGGCCGACCGCGATCGTGTACGACAACGACATCATGGCGGTGGCGGGCTTGTCGGTCGCGGCGGAGATGGGGGTGCGGGTGCCGGAAGACGTGTCGTTGCTGGCGTGGGACGACTCGCAGTTGTGTCGGCTGACGCGGCCGACGCTGTCCGCGATGAGTCATGACGTGTACGGGTTCGGGGCGGAGGTGGGGCGGACGTTGTTCGGGGTGATCGCGGGGGACGGAGAGGTCGGGGTGTCGCATCCGGTGGCCACGCCCGTGCTGGTTCCGAGAGGGTCCACTGCGGCTGCCCCTTGATCGCCGTACGGGACTGCGGGTACGTCGTGGCTGGTCGCGCCCACGCGGCGGAGCCGCATATCAGACACAGCCCCGCGCCCCTGCGGCGACTGCGAGTAACCGGCGGTAACATGCTGACCCGATGTGACCTTCGCCGCTCCCTCGCTCAGGGGTGGGCAGCACTGTTACTCGCAAGTAGCATGGGCCTGAGCGCGCGCTCAGCGGTTGCGCGTCGCAGCAGTGCCGTCCCGCACCTCTGGAGGAGAGCCATCGTGCCTCGTACCGTCAAGGAAGTCGTCTTCGTCGACGGCGTCCGCACCCCGTTCGGCAAGGCGGGCCCGAAGGGCATCTACCACGAGACCCGCGCCGACGACCTCGTCGTGAAGGCGATCCGGGAGCTGCTGCGCCGCAACCCCGGTCTGGAGCCCGCGAAGATCGACGAGGTCGCCATCGCCGCGACCACGCAGATCGGTGACCAGGGCCTCACCATCGGCCGTACGGCGGGCATCCTCGCCGGTCTGCCGCAGTCGGTGCCCGGTTACTCCATCGACCGCATGTGCGCCGGCGCCCTGACCGCCGTCACCTCGGTCGCCGGTTCGGTCGCCTTCGGCGCGTACGACGTCGCCATCGCCGGTGGTGTCGAGCACATGGGCCGCCACCCGATGGGTGAGGGCGTCGACCCGAACCCGCGCTTCGTCAGCGAGAAGCTGGTCGACGAGTCCGCCCTGTTCATGGGCATGACCGCCGAGAACCTGCACGACCGCTACCCGACGATCACCAAGCAGCGCGCCGACGAGTACGCCGTGCGCTCCCAGGAGAAGGCCGCCAAGGCGTACGCCAACGGCAAGATCCAGGCCGACCTGGTACCGATCTCGGTGCGCCGCACCAACGCCGAGGCCGGCGAGACCGGCTGGGGCCTGGTCACCGCCGACGAGCCGATGCGGCCGGGCACGACCATCGAGAACCTGACGGGTCTGAAGACCCCGTTCCGCGTGCACGGCCGGGTCACCGCCGGTAACGCGGCCGGTCTGAACGACGGCGCCACCGCCTCGCTCATCGCCTCCGAGGACTTCGCCCGCGAGAACAACCTCCCGGTGAAGATGCGCCTCGTCTCGTACTCCTTCGCGGGTGTCGAGCCGGAGGTCATGGGCTACGGCCCGATCCCGGCCACCGAGAAGGCGCTCGCCCAGGCGGGTCTGTCCATCGACGACATCGGCCTGTTCGAGATCAACGAGGCCTTCGCCGTGCAGGTGCTCGCCTTCCTGGAGCACTACGGCATCGCCGACGACGACGCGCGCGTCAACCAGTACGGCGGCGCCATCGCCTTCGGTCACCCGCTGGCCTCCTCGGGTGTGCGTCTGATGACGCAGCTCGCCCGCCAGTTCGAGGAGCAGCCGGAGGTCCGCTACGGCCTCACCACCATGTGCGTCGGCTTCGGCATGGGCGCCACCGTCATCTGGGAGAACCCGCACCACAAGGACGCCGGAGGCGACAAGTGAGCACCACCGCCGATCTTCTCAAGGGCGCGGCCGAGCTGTTCCCCGACGAGGTCGTGACGTCCGCGCACGTACGCCACCTCGACCTGCCGTTCGGTGCCGGGCGCTTCGCGCTCATCACGCTGGACAACGGCTTCGACCACACCAAGCCGACCACCTTCGGCCCGGCGTCGCTGGCGAACCTGAACACCGCCATCGACCAGGTCGAGAAGGAGGCCGCGGCCGGCGAGATCGTCGGCGTCGGCATCACCGGCAAGCCGTTCATCTTCGCGGTCGGCGCCGACCTCAAGGGTGTCGAGCTGCTGAAGAAGCACGAGGACGCGCTCGCGATCGGCAAGGGCGGCCACGAGGTCTTCAAGCGCCTCGCCGGCATCGCGGCGCCGACCTTCGCGTACTACAACGGTGCCGCCATGGGCGGTGGCGTCGAGGTCGGTCTGCACTGCACCTACCGCACGGTGTCCGCGGCCCTGCCCGCCTTCTCGCTCCCCGAGGTCTTCCTCGGTCTGGTCCCCGGCTGGGGCGGCTGCACGATCCTGCCGAACCTGATCGGCGCCGACAAGGCCGTCTCGGTGATCATCGAGAACAGCCTCAACCAGAACAAGCAGCTCAAGGGCCAGCAGGTCTACGAGCTCGGGATCGCCGACGCGCTCTTCGAGGGCGCCGACTTCCTGGAGCAGTCCCTGCTGTGGACGGCGTCCGTCCTCAAGGGCGAGATCGTCATCGAGCGTCCGGTGATCGACCGCGGTGAGGCCTGGGACCAGGCCGTCGCCAAGGGCCGGTTCATCGCCGACTCCAAGGTGCACGGCGCGGCCCCGGCCGCCTACCGCGCCCTGGACATCATCGCCGCCGCCAAGAACGGCGACCTCCAGCAGGGCTACGACGCCGAGGACGTCGCCCTCGCCGACCTGATCATGGGTGGCGAGCTGCGCTCCGGCATCTACGCCTTCAACCTGGTGCAGAAGCGCGGCAAGCGCCCCGCCGGCGCCCCGGACAAGAACCTGGCCCGCCCGGTCACCAAGGTCGGTGTCGTCGGCGCCGGTCTGATGGCCTCCCAGCTCGCGCTGCTCTTCCTGCGCCGCCTGGAGGTGCCGGTCGTCCTGACCGACATCGACCAGGAACGCGTCGACAAGGGTGTGGGCTACGTCCACGCCGAGATCGACAAGCTGCTGCTCAAGGGCCGGATCAACCAGGACAAGGCCAACCGCCTCAAGGCGCTGGTCACCGGTGTCCTGGACAAGGCCGAGGGCTTCGCGGACGCGGACTTCATCATCGAGGCCGTGTTCGAGGAGATCGGTGTCAAGCAGCAGGTGTTCGCGGAGGTCGAGGCGGTCGCCCCGGCGCACGCGATCCTGGCGACGAACACCTCCTCCCTCTCGGTGACCGAGATGGCGTCGAAGCTGAAGAACCCCGAGCGGGTCGTCGGCTTCCACTTCTTCAACCCGGTCGCGATCCTGCCGCTGCTGGAGATCGTCCGGGGCGAGGCCACCGACGACGCCTCCCTCGCCACGGCCTTCGCCGTCGCCAAGAAGCTGAAGAAGACCGCGGTGCTCGTGAAGGACGCCCCGGCGTTCGTCGTGAACCGCATCCTCACCCGCTTCATGGGCGAGATCCAGAACGTCATCGACGAGGGCACGCCGGTCGAGGTCGCGGAGAAGGCGGTGGAGCCCCTGGGCCTGCCGATGTCTCCCCTCGTCCTGCTGGAGCTGGTCGGTCCCGCGATCGGTCTGCACGTCTCGGAGACCCTCAACCGGGCCTTCCCGGACCGCTTCACCGTCTCCGAGAACCTCGCCGCGGTCGTCAAGGCCGGCAAGCGCGGCTTCTATGTCTACGACTCCGGCAAGCCGGAGCTGGACCCCGAGGTCGCCGCGCTCCTCAAGCAGGGCGACTCCGTCCTGTCCGAGGAGCAGGTGCGGGCCCGGGTGCTCGACGCCGTCGCCCAGGAGATCGGGCTCATGCTCGACGAGGGTGTCGTCGCCGAGGCCCAGGACATCGACCTCTGCCTGATCACCGGCGCCGGCTGGCCCTTCCACCTGGGCGGCATCACGCCGTACCTGGACCGCGAGGGCGTCAGCGAGCGCGTCAACGGCAAGAAGTTCCTGGAGACCGGGGTGGCTTCGGTCCCCGCGTGACCGCCTGCACCACCTGAGGGCCTCCGCCTGCGGGCGGGGGCCCTCTTGGCGTGGTCGGGGGGCAGCGGGCGGCCGCGCCCCGTCAGAGGCGCGGAGAACTGCGCGAGCGACCCCGTACAACCCGCACGGCCCGCATCACCTGCCCCGGCGACGCGCAGCCGCACACACACCGTCAGACAGCGACCGACGGCGCCAATGCCAAGCCCGCCTCGTCGTTCTGCCGGGCTATGCGCAACGCGCCCCCCGCGTCGATCACCGCGAGCACCACCCGCCCGTACGCGTCCCGGGCCAGCGCCGGCGCCCCCACACCGCGCTCACGGGTCGGCGACCACCACACCCCGGCCTGCTCGTTCTCCGTGCCGCAGGCCGCCAGCACGACCCGTCCCCCGACGTCGCGATGGGCCAGCACCGTGCAGTCGTACCCGTCGAGCGGCACCCGCAGCACGGCCATCGGGCCCTCCGCCGGAGTCCCGCCGAGCGGGATCACGGGGCCGTCCGGCCGGTGGGCGACGACGCCACCGGTCTCCGGGTCGGTCCAGTAGTACGTCGCCCGGTCCGGCGCGGTCTCCAGACCCACCACGCTGCCGCGGGCCACCGACAGCGCAACGGTCGGCGTCTGGGCGAAGGTCCCGTCCGGCTTCTCCTGCGTCCAGCGCATGACGAGGTCCTGACCGCCGGCCAGCGCCTCGACGTGCCCGGAAGCGAAGGCGACCACGGCCACCGGGTCCTGCACCAGGCGGCCCTTGAGGTCGGTCCACGCGCTCCACTTGCCGCCCGCCAGCTCCCGGCGCAGCATGACGCCGCCCCCCGCGTTGCGCGCGAAGACATGGACGTTGCCGCCGGCGCTCACCGCGCCGGTGGGCGGCCCGAAGCGCGCCGCCTTGGCCACGTCCTTGTGCGGATTGCCCAGCGACCGCCACTCGGTGACCGGTCGGCCGGTCTGGTACTGGATGGCGTGCACGACGTCCACGGCGGGCAGGCCGTCACCCTTGGTGACCTCACGGCGGCCTAGGAAGTGCACATACGTGTCCACCCCCTGCACGACATGGAGATCCGTCAGCCCCGCCACGGGGAAGAGGTCGGGGCCGGTCCACTCGGCGCCGCCGGGCCGCGTCTGCGTCCAGCGCAGCAGTCCCGCACGCGCGCGGGCGTACGCGGTGAGCCTGCCGTCCTTGCCGAGGACGAGCCAGGAACCGGCGAGCGTGGTCTCGGCCCGGTGCCGCTCGCTCCCGCCGTTCGCCGAGGTGTCGGCCGCCGTCCCCTGGGCGGCGGCGCGCCCGGATCTGGTCCGCATGGAGTGACCCGCCCTTTCCGATGACGCTCGGCGCGGCTCCCCGGCCGCCCTCTCGCACGGGACACGGAAGGCCGAGCGGCCCCCATCATAAGATGAACGTTTCACCCGCCCGGCGGGCATCACTCGCCCGCCCGGCGTGACCGCCCGGCGTGCGACCCTGTCCCCCATGGACGCCCCGCTGCTCGTGATCGTCGACGCCGCCAACGTCATCGGCTCCGTCCCCGACGGCTGGTGGCGCGACCGGCGCGGCGCGGCGGAGCGCCTGCGCGACCGCCTGGCCCGCGACGGGGTCCCCGGCCGCGACGAGCCCGTCGAGCTGGTGATGGTCGTGGAGGGCGCGGCCCGCGGGGTGGAGCCGGTGCCGGGCGTACGGGTCGAGGCGGCACCCCGCAGCGGCGACGACCGCATCGTGGAACTCGTCGCCGAGGAGGGCGCCGCCCGCCCCTGTCTCGTGGTCACCGCCGACCGCGAACTACGCCGCAGAGTGGCCGAGTTGGGCGCCGAGGTGACCGGACCACGGACGGTGCGCGGCAGTTCGTGAACCGCCGCGCACGGTCCGGCGGCCGGCCTCGACCGTCGGGAGCGCGGGGCCGGTAGGTGAGCGGGCCTCGGAGGGTCGGTCAGGGGGTGCCGCGTCCCGGTCCGCCGGTCTCGGCCGTCGGCGTCTCCTCGCGGCGCGCGAGCCGGCTGTGCGTGCGGCCGTAGACGAGGTAGACGACGATGCCGAGGACCATCCAGGCGGCGAAGCGGAGCCAGGTCTCGGTGGGCAGGTTGAGCATCAGCCACAGCGAGGCGCACACCGACAGGATCGGGACGACCGGCACCCAGGGGGTGCGGAACGACCGGGGCAGGTCGGGGCGGGTCCGGCGCAGGATGACGACACCGATCGCGACGACCACGAACGCGAACAGCGTGCCGATGTTCACCAGCTCGGCCAGCTCGCTCAGCGGGGTGAAGCCCGCGACGATCGCGATGACCACCCCGAGCAGGATGGTCGGCCGGTGCGGGGTCTTGAACCGGGGGTGGACGTGGGAGAAGAAGCGCGGCAGCAGTCCGTCGCGGCTCATCGCGAAGAACACCCGCGTCTGACCGAGCAGCAGGATCATGCACACGGTCGTCAGACCGACGGCGGCGCCGAAGCTGATGAAGCCCGCGAACCACGGATGTCCGGTGGCCTTGAAGGCGTCGGCGAGCGGCGCGGTCACCGACAGATCGGTGTAGTGCTGCATGCCGGTGACGACGATCGAGACCGCCACGTACAGCGTGGTGCAGATCAGGAGGGAGCCGAGGATGCCCCGGGGCATGTCGCGCTGCGGGTTCCGCGTCTCCTCGGCGGCCGTGGCGACGACGTCGAAGCCGATGAACGCGAAGAAGACGACGGAGGCGGCCGTGAAGATGCCCATCACACCGAAGTTGGCGGGCGCCCAGCCGAACATCAGCTGGATCAGCGGGGACTGGAGACTGTCGCCCGCCGGGACCGCCTGCGCCTTCGGGATGAACGGGTCGTAGTTGTCGGAGGTGACGAAGAAGGCGCCCGCGATGATCACGGTGAGGACGACCGTCACCTTGATGGCGACGACGACCGAGGTGACCCGCGCGGAGAGCTTGGTACCGGCCACGAGGATGACGGTGAGGATCAGGACGAGCGCGGCGGCGAGGATGTCGAAGCCGAAGCCGTCGGCCCCGTCCCTCGTGCCGAGCGCGGCCGGCAGGTCCCAGCCCGCGTTGTCCATCAGCGAGTGGATGTAGCCGGACCAGCCGACGGCCACCACCGCCGTCCCCAGCGCGAACTCCAGCACCAGGTCCCAGCCGATGATCCAGGCGGGCAGCTCCCCGAGGGAGGCGTAACTGAAGGTGTACGCGGATCCGGCGACCGGGACCGTGGAGGCGAACTCCGCGTAGCAGAGGGCGGCGAGCGCGCAGACGACACCGGCCACGACGAACGCGAGGGCGACGGCGGGACCGGCGTTGTTCTTGGCCACCGTGCCGGTCAGGACGAAGATGCCGGTGCCGATGATGACACCGACGCCGAAGACCGTCAGATCCAGCGCGGACAGGGATTTCTTGAGGGCGTGCTCTGGCTCCTCGGTATCGAGGATGGACTGCTCGACCTTCTTGGTCCGAAAGAGTGTGCTGCTCACGGGCGTACCTCCCACGCTGGGCGTCCTCGACATGATGGGGAGGGGGCGATGGGGGTCCCCTCGGTCGAGCGAAGCCGAGACTGGGGGAGCGTTTGCCCGGACGGGAGCGGTTTCACGCGAATGGGCCGGTATCGCCACCGTAAAGAATGGCGACACCGGCCCGAACGGCCCAAAGCGGTACGTCAGTCGCGCGCGGGCTCCGCCTCGGCGGGCGCCCCGTCGAGGCGGCCGTCGAGTTTGGAGACCAGCCCGGTGACCTGGCGGGCGATGTCGGGCGCGGTGAGCCCGATCTCGGCCAGGACCTCGGCGCGGGTGGCGTGGTCGAGGAAGCGCGGCGGGATACCGAAGTCGCGCAGCGGGAGGTCCACGCCGGCGTCGCGCAGCGCCTGGGCGACGGCCGAGCCGACGCCGCCGACACGGGAGTTGTCCTCGACGGTGACGACCACACGGTGCTTGTCCGCGAGGGGCGCCATGTGCTCGTCGACCGGCTTGACCCAGCGCGGGTCGACGACGGTCGTGGTGATGCCCTGCTTGTCGAGCAGGCCGGCGATCTCCAGGCACATCGGCGCGAGGGCGCCGACGGAGACGAGGAGCACGTCGGGGGTGTCGGTGCCGGGCTCGCGCAGCACGTCCATGCCGCCGACGCGGCGCAGGGCGGGCACGGCGGGGCCGACGGCGCCCTTGGAGAAGCGCACCACGGTCGGTGCGTCGGTGACCTCGACGGCCTCGCGGAGCTGGGCGCGCACCTGGTCGGCGTCACGCGGCGCGGCGAGCCGGAGGCCCGGGACGACCTGGAGGATCGACATGTCCCACATGCCGTTGTGCGAGGCGCCGTCGGTGCCGGTGACACCGGCCCGGTCCAGGACGAACGTCACACCGCACTTGTGGAGGGCGACGTCCATCAGGACCTGGTCGAAGGCCCGGTTGAGGAAGGTGGCGTACACCGCGAAGACGGGGTGCAGACCCCCGGTGGCCAGGCCCGCCGCCGAGACCGCGCCGTGCTGCTCGGCGATGCCGACGTCGTACACGCGCTCGGGGAAGGCCTTGGCGAACTTGTCGAGGCCGACCGGCTGGAGCATGGCCGCCGTGATGGCGACGATGTCCTCGCGCTCCTTGCCGAGCTTCACCATCTCCTCGCCGAAGACGGAGGTCCAGTCGGCGCCGGAGGAGGCGATGGGCAGCCCCGTGTCCGGGTGGATCTTGCCGACGGCGTGGAAACGGTCGGCCTCGTCCTGGAGGGCGGGCTGGTAGCCGCGGCCCTTCTCGGTGAGGCAGTGCACGATGACCGGGCCGCCGAACCGCTTGGCGCGGGCCAGCGCGGACTCCAGGGCCTCGATGTCGTGGCCGTCGATCGGGCCGACGTACTTCAGGCCGAGGTCCTCGAACATGCCCTGCGGGGCGATGAAGTCCTTCAGCCCCTTCTTGGCGCCGTGCAGCGTCTCGTAGAGCGGCCGGCCGACGACCGGGGTGCGCTCCAGCAGGTCCTTGCCGCGGGCGAGGAAGCGCTCGTAGCCGTCGGTGGTCCGCAGGGTGGCCAGGTGGTTGGCGAGGCCGCCGATGGTCGGCGCGTACGAGCGCTCGTTGTCGTTGACGACGATGACCAGGGGGCGGTCCTTGGCGTCGGCGATGTTGTTGAGCGCCTCCCAGGCCATACCGCCGGTCAGCGCGCCGTCGCCGATGACCGCGACCACGTGGTCGTCGCGTTTCAGCACCTGGTTGGCCTTCGCGAGGCCGTCGGCCCAGCCGAGGACGGTGGAGGCGTGGCTGTTCTCGATGACGTCGTGCTCGGACTCTCCTTGCGAGGGGTAGCCGGAGAGGCCGCCCTTCATCTTCAGCCGGGAGAAGTCCTGGCGGCCGGTCAGCAGCTTGTGGACGTAGGACTGGTGGCCCGTGTCCCACAGCACCTTGTCCTTGGGCGAGTCGAAGACCCGGTGCAGTGCGATGGTGAGCTCGACCACTCCGAGGTTCGGGCCGAGGTGACCGCCGGTCTTCGACACCGCCTCCACGAGGAAGGTCCGGATCTCCTCCGCCAGCTGGTCCAACTCCTCCAGGCTGAGCCGGTCCAGATCGCGCGGTCCCCTGATGCGGGTCAGCAGCGGCACCCGTGCCTCCTTGCGATAGTGCTGTTCGAGCGTTACCGGGCTCGACGAAGTCTAATCTTCCGCGCACCGGGCCGACCGCCGGGCGGTCGGGTCCCGTGTCACGCAAACGGCCGTAAACCATCCTGCGCAGACGTACCCGTACGAAACGTCCGACAACAAGCGGAAGTGCCCGGCGCCTTGAAGGCACCGGGCACATGAGCGCCCTGAAGGGGCGCGGGGAACTGCGCGACCAGCCACGAACAACCCGCAGCCGGCGACGGACAGGCACCCCGACGGCGCCCCCCGTCAGACCGCTACGCGCGACCCGCGGCCTTCTGGCTCCGACGGCTGACGGAGTCGATGACGACCGCGCCCAGCAGCACCGCACCCGTGATCATGTACTGGATCGACTGGTTCATGTTCAGCAGGTCCAGACCCGTCTGGATCGACTGGATGACGAGCATGCCCAGCAGCGCCGACCACACCGACCCCCGCCCACCGAAGAGGCTGGTGCCGCCGATGACGGCCGCGGCGATCGCGAGCATCAGAATGTTGCCGCCACCGGCGGACAGCGTCGCACTCGCGGTCTGGCCGGCGAAGAACATACCGCCGATCGCCGCGAAGCCACCGGAGATGGCGAACACGGTGATCCGGATCATCGGCACGTTGATACCGGCACGGCGGGCGGCCTCGATGCCACCGCCGACCGCGAACACCTTGCGGCCGTACGTCGTGCGCCGGAGCACGAAGTCCACGATCACCAGGGCCGCGAGGAAGATCACCAGCGCGTTGGAGACACCGGACGCGTTGTTGAGCACGGCGGCGGCGGCGAAGGCGGCGACGGCGAGCGCGCCGACGCGCAGCAGGATCTCGCTGGTGGCCCGGAACGGGACGCCCGCGGCCCGGCGACGGCGCTGCTCGTTGAGGTTGCCGACCAGGGAGAGGACGACGGCGAGACCGGCCAGGAGCCAGGCGCCGATGATGGCCTGGTCCATGAAGAAGGAGCTCTGGCCGAGCAGGCGGATCGGGCCCTCGTCGGACGGGATGTTGATCGTGCCGCTCTCGCCCAGCAGCCACAGCATCACGCCGTTCCAGCCGAGGAAACCGGCCAGGGTGACGACGAACGCGGGCACGCCGATCTTGGCGAAGAACCAGCCCTGCAACGCTCCGATGGCGATACCGGTGAGCACCGCGAGGACCAGCGCCAACCAGGCGTTCATCCCGTTGGTGACCACGAACACGGCGAACACGGTGGAGGCCAGGCCGCTGACCGAGCCCACGGACAGGTCGATCTCGCCGAGCAGCAGCACGAACACCAGGCCGATGGCGAGCATGCCGGTGGCTGAGAGGAAGTAGCTGATGTTCGAGAGGTTGTCGGCGCTGAGGAAACGATCGTTCTGGAGCTGGAAGATCGTCCAGATGACGATCAGACCGATGACCACCGGCAGCGAGCCCAGCTCGCCGCCCTTCACCTTGCGCTTGAACTCGGTGACGTAGCCCTTGAGGCCCTCTTCGCGGACCAGCAGACGCGGGTCGACGACGGTGACCGGCGCGGCCGTGGGGTCGTCGGCGGGGGCGACCGTGGTCTGGCCGTCGGCTGCGGAATCGCTCTTCACGGTCTTGGACGTGTCGCTCACTTTGCCGCCTCCGTGGTGCGCCGCCCCGCACGACGGGTCACGGCGTTGTCCGTGGCACCCGTGATCGCGGCGATGATCTCTTCGTGACTGGTGTCCTTCACGGAGAAGGAACCGTTGTTCTTGCCCAGGCGCAGGACCGCGACGGTGTCCGCGACCGCCTTGACATCGGCCATGTTGTGGCTGATGAGGATGACGGCGAGGCCGCGCTCGCGCAGCCGCTCGACCAGGTCGAGAACCTGCGCGGTCTGCTCGACGCCGAGGGCGGCGGTGGGCTCGTCCAGGATGACGAGCTTGGGGTCGCCGATGAGCGCGCGGGCGATGGCGACGACCTGGCGCTGACCGCCGGAGAGGCTCGCGATCGGGATCCGTACGCTCGGGATCCGGATGGAGAGCGTGGACAGCAGCTCCCGCGAGTTCTTCTCCATCGTCACCTCGTCGATGACGCCCCGGTGCAGCAGCTCGCGACCGAGGTAGAGGTTGCCGACGACGTCGAGGTTGTCGCAGAGCGCGAGGTCCTGGTAGACCGTCGCGACACCGAGGCCCTGGGCGTCGTGCGGCTTGTTGATCTTGACCGGGTCACCCTGCCACTCGATGACGCCCTCATCGATGGGGTGGACACCCGCGATGGTCTTGACCAGGGTGGACTTTCCTGCGCCGTTGTCGCCCACCAGGGCGACCACTTCTCCGGCGTGGACCTCCAGCTCGACGTCGGTGAGTGCCTGCACCGCACCGAACCGCTTGGAGACTCCGCGCAACGCCAGCACGGGCGTAGCGGACACGTGAACCATCTCCTTCGCCGCCTGACCGGCGGGGATGCCGCGCCGGAAACCGGACGCGGAGGATGTGCGGGCCCCTGGGGGTGAGGGCCGTCGCACAAGGCTTACAAGGTGAACATGCGTGTGGCCGCTGCTCTCTCGGCAGCGGTTCCGTCCGGCGCCCGCCCCGGAAGCGGGGTCTGAGGTCGGGGCGGGCGCCGGACAGGTTCAGGTGGGCCGTCGAGCGGTCGTGACGCGGTGACCGCTCGCGGCCCGGGCCCGAGCGACTACTCGAGGCCGGCCGCCTTGCAGGCCTTGGCGAACTCGGGGGTGCAGATGTCGGCGACCGTGTAGAGGCCGTCCTTCACCACCGTGTCCTTGATGTTGTCCTTGGTCACGGAGACCGGGGTCAGCAGCTTCGCCGGGACCTTGTCGCCGGACCCGCTGGTCACCTCGGTGTCGGCCAGGGACTTGATGTCCTTGTCCTCCAGCAGGTTGACCGCGAGCTCGGCGGCCGTGTCGGCCTCCGGCTTGTAGGCCTTGTAGACCGTGGAGGACTGCGTGCCGGCGACGATCCGCTGGATGGCGGCGAGCTCGGCGTCCTGGCCGGTCAGCGGGATACCACTGATCTTCGCGCCCTTGAGGGTGTTGGCGATGCCACCGGCCATGCCGTCGTTGGCGGCGTAGACGCCCGCGATGTTCTTGGCACCCAGCTGGGTGATGGCCGCGGACATCTTCTGGGCGGCGACCGTGTCCTTCCAGAGGCCGGACTGCTCGTAGGCGATGTCGACCTTGCCGTCGAGGGCCTTGTGCGCGCCCTCCTTGAACTGACCGGCGTTCGGGTCCGCGTCGTCGCCGTTGATCATGACGACCTTGGCCTTCGGGGTCGCCTTGTCGCCGAGGGCGGCGATGAGGGCCTCGCCCTGCAGCTCGCCGACCTTGACGTTGTCGAAGGAGACGTAGGCCGAGACCGGGCCCTGGGCCAGACGGTCGTAGGCGACGACCTTGACGCCCTTGTCCACCGCGGACTGGATGGAGGACTTGATGGCGGCGGAGTCCTGGGCGGAGACGACGATGACCTTGACGCCCTTGGTCACCATGGTGCTCATCTGCTGAGCCTGCTTGGTGGGGTCGGCGGCGGCGTTCGCGTACTCGACCTTGCAGTCGGAGCAGAGTTCCTCGACCTTGTCCTCGAAGTACGGACGGTCGAACTTCTCGTAGCGCGCGGTGACGTTGTCGGGCAGGAGCAGACCGATCGTCTTGCTGTCGCCGCCACCGGTGCTGCCGCTGTCCGAGTCGTTGTCGTCGCCGGCCTTGCCACAGGCGGCCACGGAGAGCGCCAGCGAAGCCGCGGTGGCGCCGATCACGACTCTACGCATCGTTGCGTTCATATTGGGTTGTGCCTCCCTGACACGGGCCGCAGCGCTGCGGCCGAGGTGGCTGGAAGTCAACTCGGCCACACGTGCGACGTCAAGAAGTAAATCCTTAACGGGTTGGCAACGGCGTGTTTCGTTCTCTAAGTGAAGACAGGGGTGGCCGCGGTGAGGGTTCCGTCCAAAAGGGTGGAATCACCCATCTCGCCGAGGGCCAGCGCCAGGGCCCCGAGGACCTCGGCACGGCCGCCAAGCGCCCCTGGCAGCACTGAGAGTTGACGTGCGGCACTCGGGATCGCGTACCGGCCGACCGACTCCCTTATGGGTCCGAGAACCAGCTCTCCGGCCTCGGCGAGATCGCCACCGAGGACCACGCGGCTCGGGTTCAACAGATTGCAGAGATTGGCGACTCCACTGCCGATGTGTCGGCCGACGTCGGCGATCACCCGACGGCAGCCCGGATCCCCGTCCCTCGCCAGCCGTACGACCCCTTCCATGGTCAGATCGGTGCCGTGGCTGGACTGGAGGAGCGGCAGCACATAGCGCGCGGCGGCGAAGGTCTCCAGGCAGCCGCGGTTGCCGCAGCGGCAGACCGGGCCGGATTCATCAAGAGTAATATGCCCGATTTCTCCCGCTGTGCCACCCGGGCCCCGGTAGATCTTGCCGTCGATCACCAGTCCGGCTCCCACGCCGCTGGAGACCTTGATGTACGCCAGGTCCCGCACCCCCCGGCCGCTGCCCCAGACCAGCTCACCGAGGGCGCCGAGGTTGGCGTCGTTGTCCACGTGCACCGGGACGCCCAGGCGGTGCTGCATCTCGGCGGCTGGCTTGGTGCCGGTCCAGCCCGGAAGGATCGCGGTGGAGCCGAGCGTGCCGGACTCCACGTCGATCGGGCCGGGCACGCCGAGGCCCACCCCCGCGATCTTCGTACGGTCCACCCCGGTGGCCTCGACCAACCGGGTGACCAGCTGATCCGCCCGGTCGAAACCCTGGGTCGACGAGGCGTCCACATCCAGCGGCTCGGACTCCTCGGCGAGCACCTGATGGGCGAGATTCCCGATCGCGACGCGCAAATGCGTGTGCCCGAAGTCCACGCCGATCACGATGCCGGCGTCCCCGCTCAGCGAGACCGCGCGCGCCCGGCGGCCGCCCGCCGAAGTGGGCGTGACCTCGACGGTTCCACCGTCCTTGAGTTCGCGCACGATGTTGGAGACCGTGGCCGCGGACAGGCCGGTGGTCCTGGCGATCTCCGCCTGGGTGAGCGACCCGGCGAGACGCACCGCCCGTACGACGCGCTCGAGATTTGCTCGGTGCAGCGACGACTGCGACCCCGGAGTCTCCATCGACTCATCCACTCCCGTCCCGGACCGGGCGGCCCGCACGCCGCCCGGGTGACCCGGGTCACAGCCATAAGACCCGGCCCACTTACAAGTTGTGAACTCCAAGCTCCGCTGAACGGGTTACCGCAGTCAAGTCCTTGAGGGAAACTGGGGTCGCCGAATGACCACTAAATGTCACTCTGCGGCTACTTGGGGTCCCGGGACCGGCTACTTGAGCGTGGCGGAGGTGAGGCCCGCCTGGACCTGCCGCTGGAAGGAGAGATAGACCACGAGCATGGGGACCATGGCGATGGTGACCCCGGCGAAGAGGACGGGCAGATCGGACGCGTAGCCCTGCTGCTGCTGGAGCTGGATGAGGCCCTGGGTGAGGACGTACCGCTCGGGATCGTCGCCGCTCTGCGGCTGCATCAGCACCGTGGGCAGGATGAACTGGTTCCACTGCCCCAGAGTGTTGAAGATGCCGACACTGATCAGTCCGGGCTTCGCCATCGGCAGCATGACCTGGAAGAACGTCCGGGTGTGCGAGGCCCCGTCGAGGATGGCCGCCTCGAAGACCGCCGTGGGCAGCGTGCGGAAGAACGCGTGCATGAAGAACACGGTGAACGGCAGCGAGTAGGCGACGTACACCAGGATCAGCCCCTGGTAGGTGTTCAGCATGTCCAGCCGTTTGACCATGAAGAACAACGGCACCAGGGCCAGGAACACGGGGAACATCGCGCCGGCGACGAAGAAGTAGTACAGCAGCCGGTTGCCCCGGAACGGGTAGCGGGCCAGGACGTACGCGGCCATCGAGCCGAACAGCATGGTCAGCGGCACGGAGAAGACCAGCACGATGACCGTGTTGACGAAGTAGTCGCCGATGCCCTTGTCCCAGGCGCGGGAGAAGACGTCCAGGGACCAGTTCTCGGGCCAGCCGAAGGCCGAGCCGCCGATCTGGACGTCGGTCTTGAAGGAACTGAGCACCAGCCACAGCAGCGGCAGCACGATCAGCAGGGCCCACAGGGCGAGGAACCCGTGCGAGAAGGCGTTCAGGACGACGCCTTCGCCGCGGTCGTCGCCGGGTCCGGTCCGGCCCGTGTCCACCGTCGGGCCGGTGGGGACCGAGTCGCCGCGCGAGGCGGTCTTGAGGGGTGCACTCATCTTCTGTCGTCTCTCCCGCTCAGAACTCGACGCGCTCGCGCCGGGTGGCCCGCAGCATGACCACCGACACGATCAGGGTGAGGAGCAGCATCACGACGCCCATCGCGCAGGCGTAGCCGCTCCTGCCGTACAGCAGGAAGTTCCGCATCATCACGGTCGCCATGACCTCGCTGTGGTGGTCGGGGCCGCCTCCGTACTCCCCCGCGGTCATGGTCGAGACCAGGATGAACATGTCCATCGCCGCGATGCCGAGGTAGACCCAGGCGGTCTGCACGGAGTCCCACAGCAGGGGCAGGGTGATGCGGAAGAAGGTGTGGGCGCGGCCGGCGCCGTCGATCAGGGCGGCCTCGTAGATGTCCCTCGGGATGGCCTGCATGGCGGCGGAGAACAGGATCAGGTAGAAGCCGACGCCGTGCCAGACGACGACCAGGATGAGGGCCCAGAGCACCATGTTCGGCTCGTTCAGCCACTCGACGGGGCTGCTCTCGTCGACCAGCCCCAGCTTCATCAGGAGACCGTTGAGCATGCCGCCGCTGTCGCTGCGGTACACGGCGCCGAACAGCACCGCGAGGATCGCCAGCGACAGCACCTGCGGGAAGAAGTAGACGATCTTGTAGAAGCCCGATCCGGCGACCCCCGAGACCCCGCCGGCCCGGCCGCGCCCGCCCGCGTTCAGCATGAACGCGAAGAACAGCGCGAGCAGGATGGTGATGACCGGGATGAACACCAGGAACAGGATGTTGTGCCAGATCGCCTGGAGGAAGATGTCGTCCTCGAACAACGCGGTGTAGTTGTCCAGGCCGATGAAGGAGAAGGTCTGGGACTGCCCCTTCCAGTCGGTCAGCGAATAGCCGAACGTCTGGATGTACGGCCAGATCACGAAGATCAGATAAAGCGCCACGGGGGCCAGGAGAAACCCCGCGACGAACCGGTTCTGCCCTTTACGCATTGGCGTTTTCCTGCCTCGGGTTCCATGAGACGAAAGGCGTGCCCCGTCCTTTCCGGGGCGCGGGAACTGCGCGACGAGCCACGACGAACCCGCAGCTCACCACAGTGCGCAGCTCCCACGGCGCTCCGACGCCCCGCTAGTCCCGGCGGTTGTTCTTGGACTCCGGGTCCTTGGCCTGCTTGTCCACCGCGGCCTGCGCCCGCTTGAGCCACTCGGCGGGCTGGATCCGCTTCGCCATCAGTTCGTTCGAGGCGTTCTGGATCGCCGTGTCCATCTCGCTGTACCACTCGGTGTACAGGTAACGGAACGTATTGTCACCGGCGGCCTTGGAGGCCTCGACCGTGGACTGCGTGCCCGGGCGCAGCTGTACGCCGGTGTCGACGCCGTCCTTCAGGATGGTCAGCGAATTGGCCTCCTTGGCGAACAGCGTCGACCACTCCTTGGAGAGCATCATCCGCATGAATTCCTTGGCGGCCGGGAGGTTCTTGGCCTTGGCGGGGATGATGAACGGCTCGCCGGAGCCGGCCCGGATCGCCTCGAACGGCATGACGCTGTCCGGCAGCAGTGGCATCGGCATGAACTTCATGTCGAAGTCCTCCGGTGTCTGCTTCAGCTGCTCGTTCTCCAGCCAGGAGCCGGAGGTGATGAACACGGCCTTGTACTGGTTCCAGCGGGTCTGCGACTCGGTGTGGGTGAGACCGTTGGTGCCGGGCATCAGATAGCCCTTCTCGACGACCTCGTAGATCGCCTCGACCGCGGCCTTCGCGGCGTCGGAGCCGACGAACGCCTTCGGGTCGAGGTTGTCGATCGCCTTCATGGCGTCCAGGCCGCCCGTCTTGGCGATCAGGTCCATGATGGCGACGTTGATGTAGTACGGGTACTTGCCCTGGTGCGCGAGGCCGCCGATGTCCTTGGCCTTGGCCTCCTTGCAGATGGTCAGGAAGTCGGCCCAGGTCTTGGGCTCCTCCCAGCCGTTCTCCTCGAAGAGCTTGCCGGAGTACCACAGGCCCCACACCGTGTAGATGTAGTTGAGGGCGACGATCTTGTCCTCCTGCATGCCCGCGTCGAGCGTGCCGGGGATGAGGGTGTCGCGGACCTTCTTGGCCGGGTCGTCGATCGAGGGGGCGTCCAGCACCGCGGCGAGGTCGAGGAGCTGGTCGTTCTTGTAGAGGACGTCGATCGGGATCTGCTGGGCGCCGGAGTCGTCGACGATGTCCGGCGGGTTGCCGGCGTTGAACCGGGGCTGGAGCTTGCCGGTGATCTCCTGGGTGCCGGTGTGGGTGGAGGTGACCCCCCACTTCTTCTGGAAGGCGGCCTCCCAGGCCTTGGCGTAGGCGTCGCCGTAGCCGCCCTTGAAGATGACGACGTCGAGTTTGCTGCCCTTCTTCACACCGAAGGGGTTCGACTCGGAGGTCTTGCCCTGACTGTCCTCGGCGTTGTCGTCCCCGCCGCCCCCGCTGGCACACGCGGACAGGAAGCTCATCGTGGGAACGGTGATCAGGCCCAGCGCGGCGGAGCGCTTGATCAGATCGCGGCGGCCGACGCCCTCGGGCCGGGTGGTGTCGGCGCCGTCGGGGCCGTGGTCGTGCGCAGCGGTAGTGGATCCCATGCTCAAGTCCTCGCCTTCTCCAGGACTCAGGCGGTGAACCGGATCCTCCCGGCACCGCGGTCGGTTCAAGCTGGGGTCATGCGTGAGGATTCAACAGGGGGAGGAGGTGGTCGGCGCGCGGACACGTCCGCGGCCACCGGTAATTCCCCCCAGGTAGTGCCGTCCACGGTTGTGCGACCACTATGCGGACGCCGACAGGTATAGTCCACTTCCCGCCAGGGGGGCAAGATCGAATGCAAGGTTCGCCTTCGGTCTTTTCCGAGTTGAGACCTCTCGGAAATATGAGCGACCTTGCGCCACCTGACCGGAAAATCCCCGCCATTCGGCCTGGATGGCGCAGCCAACACCCTTGACATCGCTCGTCACTTCCACCCCTACTGGTGCCCGCGTTACAGAGTCGACAACGTTGTCCTCTTTCGATCACTTCTTGATCGGAAACAGTCTGCGGGACGTTGGGAGGGTGCTCGCTGATGCGGCACAGACGGAGTTCCAGGGCGGTGCTCGGCGCCGTCGCGTTCGCTCTGGTGATGGCCTCGCAGGGCGCGGCCGTCGCGTTATCGGACCGAGCGGCGGCCGGTGCGCGGGAGTTCGGCTCCTCGTTCGAGCCGGACGACCCGGCGCCGGACTGGATCAGCACGGTCGACACCGCTCCGGACGGCTCGGCGCGAGCCTCCGGTGTCGACGGCGGCTACACCACCGGCATCCCGGGCAACATCACCGACCGGGTCACCGAGGTCCGGGCCAGCGGCGAGAACGCCGCCGGCGGGGAGGTGAAGGAGAACCTCGTCGACGGCGAGTCCGGCACCAAGTGGCTCACCTTCCAGCCCGCCGGCTGGGCCGAGTTCGACCTCGCCGGACCGGCCGAGGTGGTGACCTACGCGTTGACGTCGGCGAACGACTTCGAGACCCGCGATCCGAAGGACTGGACCCTGAAGGGCTCCGCCGACGGCAAGGAGTGGAAGACCCTCGACACCCGCTCCGGCGAGTCCTTCACCGAACGGTTCCAGACGAAGTCGTACGACATCCCCCGCGACGCGGTGGCCGGCTACCGGCACTTCCGGCTCGACATCACCCGGAACAACGGCGCCTCGATGATCACCCAGCTCGCCGATGTGCAGTTCTCCACGGGCGGCGGCGAGGCGCCCCCGCCGAAGGAGATGCTGTCGCTGGTCGACCGGGGCCCGAGCGGATCCGCGACCGCGAAGGCCGGCGCGGGCTTCACCGGCAAGCGGGCCCTGCGGTACGCGGGCCGCCACACGGCGGACTCGTGAGTGTGTGCTGTACGTCAACCATTGACATCCTCCCCCTCTCAGACGAGGGGGATTCCACCCCGGTTGGGTTGAGGTTCACGGGCGCTCGAACGGCTGGTGGCCGTTGTCGCCCCTCCGGCACCGGCTGTCCGCCGGGGGCGGGGGATCCCGCCCTGTCCTGCCGCGACGTTGATCGCTGCGTTGCTGTCCGCGTTGCAGGTGAAGCCACAGGAGGAACAGACGAACCCGGCTTGGCTCTTGCGCGAGTTCTTGTCGATCCATCCGCAGGCACTGCACCGCAGGCTGGTGTAGGGGGCGGGAACGTCTTCGACCCGGCCGGGGGCCTTGTGCCCGGTGCGCTGCCGCAGCAGGCCCCAGCCTTGGGCGAGGATCGAGCGGTTCAGCCCGGACTTCTGCGCCACGTTCCTGCCGGGCCGCTCCACGGTTCCCTTCGCGGAGCGGGTCATCGTCTTGATGTTCAGCTTCTCGAACCGGATGAGGTCATAGGAGCGAGCGAGCATGGTGCTGGTCTTCTCGCACCAGTCCTTGCGCCGGTTCGCCTCCCGCGCCCTGAGCTGGGCGGCCTTCGCGTACTCGGCCGCCTTGGCGGCGCTGCCTTTCGGGGCTCTGGCAGCCCGCCGCTGGTGCTTGCGGATCTGCGCACGTTCCTTGTCGGTGAGCTGGGGGCAGTTCAGCTTCCGGCCGTCGGAGAGGGCGGCGGTGATGGTGACACCCCGGTCGATGCCGATCACCTCGCCCGTGCCGGGCGTAGGCGCAGGCTCGGGGATGACCGCGAACGCGATGTGCCACTGCCCGTTGCGGAAGGTGACCCTAAACGTCTTCGCGTCGGGCAGCTTCGCACCCTTGCCCCTAGCGCTGAGACGGAACCGGACCCAGCCGCAACCGGGCACCTTCACCTGCGCCCACCGCCGGTTGAGTTTCTGCACCACGACCGACCGGCCCAGGACCTGCCGACCGGTCTTGGCGTTGAACTTCGGCGACCCGTCCGCGTGATACTCCGGTACGCGGTCGGTGCCGATGACACGGAAGCCCTCGTGCACATGCTTCCTCCGCCAGGTCGGCTCACCGAACCCGGACGTGAATCGGGCGTTCTTGGCCTTGGCGAAATCCTTCAACGCCTGCTGCTGCACATCCGCGTTCCCCGAACCCAGCCACTCGTTCTCCCGCCGGGCCTCGGTGAGTTGACGGCACTGCTCCGCGAAACCAGGCGCACTCCTGCGCCACCGGCGCCAGTGCGAGTGCTGCTCGACGGCAAGGTTCCAGACGTACCGGGCGTGCGCGCAGTGTGTGAGCATCTACTCGGCCTGCACAGGCGACGGATACATCCGGAATCGAGACATGCCACGAACCTAGATATCTCGTTCCCCTCCCGCGCGCGCCTTCGACCAACATCACCCGCGAGAGTGACGGGCACACTTTCGCCTTCCAGGGCTACCCCGGCCCCGGATCCTCACCCCACCCGCACCACGGACAGCTCAAGGCCCATCACCACCGTCCCTCCCGAAACGCTGGTGATGGGCAGCGGCGAGTACGCCGTCGGCTCCACCCTGTTCACCAAGGCGACCGTCCATCTGGAGAACGGCAGGGACCTGGTGGTCGAGGCCCCGAGGAACAGCGCCAGGAACGTGTACGTGCAGGGCCTGAAGGTCAACGGCAAGGCCTGGAACTCGACTTCACTGCCGCACTCGCTGATCTCCCGTGGCGGGGTGCTGAAGTTCGACATGGGTCCGAGGCCCTCCCGCTGGGGCACCGGTGAGCGTGCCGCCCCGGTGTCGATCACGAAGGACGGCAAGGTGCCCTCCCCCCGTGCGGACGCCGTCGAGGGGCAGGGGGAGCTGTTCGACGACACGTCGTCGACGAAGGCCTCCGTGGAAACCGTGCCGCTGCCGACTCCCGCCCGGACCAAGGCCGTTCAGTACACGCTGACCTCGGCCGACCACGCCGGGGCCCCGTCCGGCTGGACCTTGCAGGGCTCGGCGGACGGCACGACCTGGAAGACCCTCGACAGACGCGTCGGCGAGTCCTTCGCCTGGGACCGGCAGACCCGGGCCTTCTCCGTCCCGGCCCCGAGGGCGTACGACCACTACCGGCTGGTCCTCGACGACACGGCGACGCTCGCGGAGGTGGAGCTGCTGGCCTGATCCGGTTCGGGCCGGGGCACCGGCCCGAACCCGCTTGACCTGGTTGCCCGAGGGAACGATAGAGTCATGTCCAGACCACTCGACAACGTTGTCCTGCCGAGGGGTCCCACAGCCGCACTCCCACCGCGCCCGGTCTCCCCCGTACCGGACGCGGCTCGCGGACCGGGTGGGCACGTACCGCCCGCCCACCCGGTCCGCCCCGAGCACGGCGCCCGCCCCCGCACAGGGCCGGCGCCGCAGATCGGGCCGACAGCGCCGGGCTCAGCCCACCCGGCAGGGCAGCGTGGTCGCGGGATCACCTCCCGACCCCTGCACCACATATCCGAAGTTCGCGGTCTCACCTGGATCCAGTGACCCGTTCCAGTCCGCGTTGTGCACCATCACGTTCTGCCCGGTGTAGGTCGCGCTGCCGCTCCACAGACTGTCGACCTTCTGCCCGGCGGGCAGCGTCCAGTCGACCATCCAGCCGAGCATCGGCACGTCGCCGGTGTTCTTGACGACGACCTCGGACTGGTAGCCGCCGGTCCAGCTGCCCGTCGTACGGCGGGTCGCGGAGCACTCGCCCGGGACCGGCTCGGTGGGGTTGCCGGGCTCCTTGATGCCGGTCACCTCGCCGTTGCCGCCGTCGAAGACGACGTCGGAGCAGGAATAGAAGGTCTCCTGGCTGTCGGAACGCTGCCAGACCATGTAGACGATGTGGCGGCCCGACTTGTTCGCGGGCAGCTGGCCCCGCCACGAGTAGTTGGCCTCGACCGTGCCCGGGCTGCCGTTCAGCGGCGGGTGGTCGACGCTCAGGAACGGCTGCGCCTCCATGTCGTTCCAGGTGAGCGTCTTCGTCGGGTCGAAGCCGTCCTTGGTGATGTAGACGTAGAACCAACCCGGGTGCGCCGCCCACGCGTTGTACGAGAAGTCGACGGTCGCGCCGGAGGTGAGATGGGTCAACGGCCAGTCGGCGCTGGGGGTGTTGAAGCCGGTGAAATTGGGGTTGCCGCCGCTGCACAGCTGGCCGTCCGGGACGAAGCCGCGGGTGCGGCCGGCGCCGTCCGAACGGAGCACCGAGAACCAGTTGTAGAACGGCGTCGTCCCGCTGACCTGCTGCGCGGAACGACAGGCCGGGTTGATCGGTTTGATCTCCCCGGTGTCGGTCAGCCCGTCCTGCCAGCACAGGAACGTGCGGCTGCCGGGCTTCATCGGGGTGCCGTGCGCCTCCGCCTTGCCGCTGCCGGCGGTGACGACGAGACCCAGTGCCGGGATCGTGGTCACGAGGGCGAGCAGGACGAGGAGAAGGGCCCTGTGGCGGCGGGGCAGCCCTAAGCGTGATTTTGTCACGTGCATGACAAGAACTCCTTGCGTGTACGGCTTGGAGGTGGGGGGACGTGCGCGTGCCGATGTGCGGGTGCGGGGTGTACCGAAGTACGGGTGCGAGGTGCGGCGATGCGCGGGTGCGAGGTGTGGCGATGCGCGGGTGCGAGGTGTGGCGATGTGCGGGTGGCGGTGCGGACAGGTGGTGCGGGTGGGAGCGGATCCGGGGGGGGACGGGTTCCGGTCCGCCTCGCCCAGGTGGGAGCGCTCCCACCCCACCTGCTTCGGAAGCTAGCGCGCGGCGCGACGCTTGTAAACGGCTGTCGCGCATCGACGCGCGGGGGCCTCGCCCACCGCTGCGGGTGAACCGTCGGGCGGCTCGGGGACGGCGTGGCGCGTGGCTCCCGCGCCCGCGTGGCTCAGCCGGCCCTCCTCCAGGGGCGCTCGGCCTGGAGCCGGGTGGTCGTCAGGAGCCGGCGGGTGAGCTTCGCGTGCGTACCGGTGCCCAGGGCGAGGAGGCGGTACAGGCCGCCGGCCGGGCCGGGGAAGACGGCACGGGTCTCGGCGCGCAGCCGGGTGTGGTCCGGTCCTGCCGCGTCGAGGTGGAAGGTCAGGGTGTAGGAGGAGAAGCGGTGGCGGCCCAGGAGGGTCAGCCGACTGCCCGGGATCGCGGTCAGCGTGCGGAAGCCGGGGAACGTCGTCTCGCCCTCGACGGGCGGGCGGGGCCCGGACGCGGTGTGGTCGGCGCAGCCCACGAGCTTGGCGTAACGGACGGCGGCGGGGCGGGAGAAGGCCCAGTCGAGCGCCTCGGCCAGGGCCCACCAGACCTCGTCGGCATCCGCCTCGACGAGGATCGTGTGCTCGTCGACGTACGGGAGCGGGGTGCGGCGGCGCATCGGTGCATCCATGGGTGCCAGTCTTGGCCCTCCGGCCTGCCGATCGCCAGGGTTGCCGGGCCGGGAACATACGGGACATGGGTGGGCGGCTACGTGGCTCAGTCGTCCGGCGGGTGCGTCCGCAGGGCCTTCGCGGTGTCGGTGACCTGGTGGAGCTGGCTCACGGTGAGGCGGCGCAGCTCCCAGATGAGGTCGGCGACTGCGGGGGTGTCGGGCTTGGGCGTTCCGGGGGTGGGCAGGGGGATGGCGGTGAGTGCGGAGAGGTCGTCGGCGGGGACGTCGAGCAGTACCGCGTAGTCCGCCAACAGGTCAGGGGTGAGGGGCTTGCGGCCATGGCCCACCTGGCCGAAGGTGGAGGCCGCCCAGTACCGGTAGGTGACCGTACCGAAGGTAATGGCTATGGCCGGCCAGTTGAGATTCCGGTTGTGCAGCATGGACATGAGAAGGGCGCCTGGCCCCGGAGGGTAACGACGGCCCGGCGGGGTTTCCGGGACGGGCCGGGTGCGCTCGGCCTGGGGCAGGGACGCGACGTATCGGCGCAGCGTGTCGTACTGCTGCGGCGGGAGGGCGGCTGCGTCCTGGAGGACACGGGGGATGGCGCGTCCGGCGGTCGTGTCCACCGGGGTGAGGTCGTCCGGGGTGTCGGTGCCCGCGATCGCGAAGACGTCCGCCGTGTGGAGGCCGAGGGCGGGTGCGAGCCGCCGGAGGAGGGGCGGCGCCGGTGCCTCGCCGCCGTGGAGGACGACCGTCAGCTCGCGCTCGGGGACGTCGACGTGCCGGGCCAGGGCCGCCGGTCGCAGCCGCCGGTGATCGAGCAGCCGCCGTAACCGCGCACCGAAGTCGTGTTCCCCCACCGTCTCCCCCACCATGTCCCCCACCATCGGGTCAGAGTAGGCCGATGATCGCCCGGAGACCGAGGGAACCGACGGAACCGAAGAAGCGGACGGGCCTCGCCGGGGAACCCGCGTTCCGGCTGAGCCGCAGCCGCTCGCCCCGGAAGAAGCGTTTCGGACGCGGCGTGGGCACGGCGGAGGGCCGCACCCCCGGTCCCGGGGATGCGGCCCTCGACTGCCCTGCTCAGCCGGCCGCTTACTTGCGGATCAGGCTGCGCAGCACGTACTGCATGATGCCGCCGTTGCGGTAGTAGTCGGCCTCACCGGGGGTGTCGATGCGGACGACCGCGTCGAACTCGACGCCCGTGTCGGTGGTGACCTTGACCGTGGCCGGGGTGGTGCCGTCGTTCAGCTCGGTCACGCCCGTGATGGAGAAGGTCTCCTCGCCGGTCAGGCCGAGGGAGTCGGCCGACTGGCCGGCCGGGAACTGGAGCGGCAGGACGCCCATGCCGATGAGGTTCGAGCGGTGGATGCGCTCGTACGACTCGGTGATGACGGCCTTGACGCCGAGGAGCGCGGTGCCCTTGGCGGCCCAGTCGCGGGACGAGCCGGAGCCGTACTCCTTGCCGCCCAGGATGACCAGCGGGGTGCCGGCGGCCTGGTAGTTCTGCGACGCGTCGTAGATGAAGGAGACCGGGCCGCCCTCCTGCGTGAAGTCGCGGGTGTAGCCGCCCTCGGTGCCCGGCGCGATCTGGTTGCGCAGGCGGATGTTGGCGAAGGTGCCGCGGATCATGACCTCGTGGTTGCCTCGGCGCGAGCCGTAGCTGTTGAAGTCACGACGCTCCACACCGTGCTCGGTGAGGTACTTGCCGGCGGGGGTGTCGGCCTTGATGGCGCCGGCGGGCGAGATGTGGTCGGTGGTGACCGAGTCGCCGAGCTTGGCGAGGACGCGGGCGCCCGAGATGTCGGAGACCGGGGTGGTCTCCATCGTCATACCGTCGAAGTACGGGGGCTTGCGGACGTAGGTCGACTCCGCGTCCCACTCGAAGGTGTCGCCGGTCGGGATCGACAGGGCCTGCCACTGGGCGTCGCCCGCGAAGACGTCCTGGTAGGACTTGTTGAACATGTCCTCGCCGATGGCGTTGGCCACGACGTCGTTGACCTCGGCCTCGGTCGGCCAGATGTCGGTCAGGTAGACCGGCTTGCCGTCCTGGTCGACACCGAGGGCGTCCTTGGTGATGTCCACCTTCATGGAGCCCGCGAGGGCGTACGCGACGACCAGCGGCGGGGAGGCCAGGTAGTTCATCTTGACGTCGGGGTTGATCCGGCCCTCGAAGTTGCGGTTGCCGGAGAGGACCGAGGTGACCGCGAGGTCGTGGTCGTTGACGGCCTTGGAGACCTCCTCCGGCAGCGGGCCGGAGTTGCCGATGCAGGTGGTGCAGCCGTAGCCGACGAGGTTGAAGCCGACCTTGTCGAGGTAGGGGGTCAGGCCCGCCTTGTCGAAGTAGTCGGTGACGACCTTGGAACCCGGGGCGAGGGTGGTCTTGACCCAGGGCTTGCGGGTCAGGCCCTTCTCCACGGCCTTCTTCGCGACGAGCGCGGCGGCGACCATGACGTACGGGTTGGAGGTGTTGGTGCAGGAGGTGATGGCCGCGACCGTCACCGCGCCGTGGTCGATCTCGTACGTCGAACCGTCGGGGGCGGTCACGGTGACCGGGTTGGACGGGGCGCCGTTCGGGGCGACGGCCGGGGAGTCGGAGGCCGGGAAGGACTCCTGTCCGGCCTCGTCCACGGAGTCGACGTAGTTGCGGACGTCGACCTTGAACTGCTCGGCGGCGTTCGCGAGGACGATACGGTCCTGCGGGCGCTTCGGGCCGGCGATCGACGGGACGACCGTCGAGAGGTCGAGCTCCAGCTTCTCGGAGAAGTCGGGCTCGGCGGCCGGGTCCAGCCAGAGACCCTGCTCCTTGGCGTACGCCTCGACGAGCGCGAGCTGCTGCTCGGAGCGGCCGGTGAGCTTGAGGTACTTGATGGTCTCGCCGTCGATCGGGAAGACCGCGGCGGTGGAGCCGAACTCCGGCGACATGTTGCCGATGGTGGCGCGGTTGGCGAGGGAGGTGGCGGCGACGCCCTCGCCGTAGAACTCGACGAACTTGCCGACGACACCGTGCTTGCGGAGCATCTCGGTGATCGTGAGCACGAGGTCGGTGGCGGTGGTGCCGGGGGTCAGCTCACCGGTCAGCTTGAAGCCGACGACGCGCGGGATGAGCATGGAGACCGGCTGGCCGAGCATCGCGGCCTCGGCCTCGATGCCGCCGACGCCCCAGCCGAGAACGCCGAGGCCGTTGACCATGGTGGTGTGCGAGTCGGTGCCGACCAGGGTGTCGGGGTACGCCTGGCCGTTACGGACCATGACCGTACGGGCGAGGTGCTCGATGTTCACCTGGTGGACGATGCCGGTGCCCGGCGGGACGACCTTGAAGTCGTCGAACGCGGTCTGGCCCCAGCGCAGGAACTGGTAGCGCTCCTTGTTGCGGCCGTACTCCAGGTCGACGTTCTGCTTGAAGGCGTCGTTCGTGCCGAACTTGTCGGCGATGACGGAGTGGTCGATGACCATCTCGGCCGGCGAGAGCGGGTTGACCTTGGCCGGGTCGCCGCCGAGGGCCTTCACGGCCTCACGCATGGTGGCGAGGTCGACGACACAGGGCACGCCGGTGAAGTCCTGCATGATCACGCGGGCCGGCGTGAACTGGATCTCCTGCGACGGCTGGGCCTGGGAGTCCCAGCCGCCGAGGGCGCGGATGTGGTCGGCGGTGATGTTCGCGCCGTCCTCGGTGCGGAGGAGGTTCTCCAGCAGCACCTTCAGGCTGTAAGGGAGGCGCGCGGCGCCCTCCACCTTGTCCAGCCGGAAGATCTCGTACGACTCGTCGCCCACCTGCAGCGTGCTGCGGGCGTCGAAGCTGTTCGCCGACACGACAGTCTCCTTCATTCCATGTGCGCGTACCACCGCATCCTGCCGCCACGCCTCCTTGGCCGATCCGCTAAGGTAAGGCTAAGTTAGGTACCCCTTACCGGGGTGGCGGCCGCAGTGCGCCTCGGCAGATATCTCGATGTCGAGATAACTGTAGTACATGGGGGCGGGCTGGTCATGCCCGGCCCGATGTGGCGTGCGCCAATCTCCCGCGCGGGAGGGCCGGGCGCGCGGGCCTTTTATTGCGTTGCGGGGCGTTTCCCGGGCTTCCTAGCATGGTCGTTCCTCGCATGGCTGTTCCTCATGGGCGGGGGACGAGCCCTGTCCGCGGCCGTGCCGGCGGATCGGAGATCCCACGCGATGACGTCCCACCTCCACGCGCTCAGCTTCGACGCGAACGACCCCGCCGGTCTCGCGCACTTCTGGGCCGGCGTCCTGGACCGGGAGACGACCGAGGACCCCTACGGGGGCATCGCGCTCGCCCCGGACGACGACACCGGGCTCCGGCTGCGCTTCCTGCCCAGCCAGGAGAAGAAGACCGTGCCCAACCAGATGCACTTCGACCTCACCAGCACCTCCCTCGACGACCAGCGGCGGATCGTGGCGCGGGCGCTGGAGCTCGGCGGGCGCCACATCGACATCGGGCAGCTCCCGGACGAGAAGCACGTGGTCCTCGCGGACCCCGAGGGCAACGAGTTCTGTGTCATCGAACCGGGCAACGGCTTCCTCGCCGGCTGCGGATTCATCGGCGCGCTCGCGAGCGACGGCTCGCAGGAGGTCGGGTACTTCTGGAGCCGGGCGCTGGGCTGGCCCCTGGTCTGGGACCAGGACGAGGAGACCGCGATCCAGTCGCCGCACGGCGGCACGAAGATCACCTGGGGCGGTCCGCCCCTGGCCCCGAAGGTCGGGAAGTACCGCCTCCACTTCGACCTCGTCCCGTCCGCCGACAGCGACCAGCGAAGCGAGATCGACCGCCTGGTCTCGCTCGGCGCGACCCCCGTCGACATCGGCCAGGGCGCGGCCGACTGGGCGGTCCTGGTCGACCCCGACGGCCACGAGTTCTGCGTACTGCCGCCCCGCTGAGGCAAGTACCCCCCGGCAGAGCCCAGTTGTCGTAGGCGGGAGGGATGCGGACCGAAGAGCGGGGTACCCGTCGGGCAACGGGAAGGAGACAGCCATGCCGCTCACGTTCCGCAAGAGCTTCCGGATCCTGCCGGGGGTGCGACTGAACATCAACAAGCGCTCCTGGTCCATCACCACCGGCGGCCGCAACGGCCCCCGCCACACCCACAGCAGCACGGGTCGCCGTACGACCTCGATGGACCTGCCCGGGCCCTTCGGCTGGCGCCGCACCCGTGACGCGCGGCGCCACTGAACACGGCTGACGGTTCGTCACACCCTTCACCCGAACGGGCCCGCGTCACGGCCCCAACGGACCCCCCAAGAGGCGTCATCTCATATCTGAGATAACCTTGCCCTCATGGCAGACGACTACCTCGAACGCATCGGCAAGCTCATCCGTGACGCCCGGCAGCACCGCGGCTGGACACAGTCGCAGTTGGCGGAGGCGCTCGGCACGAGCCAGAGCGCGGTGAATCGTATCGAGCGCGGTAATCAAAACATCAGCCTTGAGATGATCGCCCGAATCGGTGAAGCCCTCGACAGCGAGATCGTCTCACTGGGCTACGCGGGTCCGATGCATCTGCGGGTGGTCGGCGGACGTCGGCTGTCGGGTGCGATCGACGTGAAGACCAGCAAGAACGCGTGTGTCGCGCTGCTGTGCGCCTCCTTGTTGAACAAGGGGCGCACAGTGCTGCGCAGGGTGGCCCGCATCGAGGAGGTGTACCGCCTTCTGGAGGTGCTCGGCTCCATCGGCGTACGCACCCGGTGGATCAACGGCGGGGTCGACCTGGAGATCGTGCCGCCCGCCGAGGTGGACCTCGACGCGATCGACGCGGAGGCGGCGCGCCGCACCCGCTCGATCATCATGTTCCTCGGCCCGCTGCTGCACCGCATGGACCACTTCAAGCTGCCGTACGCGGGCGGTTGCGACCTCGGGACGCGGACGATCGAGCCGCACATGATCGCCCTGCGCCGGTTCGGCCTCGACATCACGGCCACCGAGGGGCTCTACCACGCCGAGGTGGACCGCTCCGTCGTCCCCGGCCGCCCGATCGTGCTGACCGAGCGCGGCGACACGGTGACCGAGAACGCGCTGCTCGCCGCCTCCCGGCACGACGGCGTCACCGTCATCCGCAACGCCTCGTCCAACTACATGGTCCAGGACCTCTGCTTCTTCCTGGAGGCCCTCGGCGTACGGGTCGAGGGCATCGGCACCACCACGCTCACCGTGCACGGGGTGCCGCACATCGACGTGGACGTCGACTACTCGCCCTCCGAGGACCCGGTCGAGGCGATGAGCCTGCTCGCCGCGGCGGTCGTCACCGAGTCCGAACTGACCGTGCGCCGGGTGCCGATCGAGTTCCTGGAGATCGAACTGGCGGTCCTGGAGGAGATGGGCCTCGACCACGACCGCTCGGCGGAGTACTTCGCCGACAACGGCCGCACCCGCCTGGTGGACCTCACCGTCCGCCCCTCCAAGCTCCAGGCCCCCATCGACAAGATCCACCCCATGCCGTTCCCCGGCCTGAACATCGACAACGTCCCGTTCTTCGCGGCCATCGCCGCCGCCGCGCAGGGCCAGACCCTCATCCACGACTGGGTCTACGACAACCGCGCGATCTATCTGACCGACCTCAACCGCCTCGGCGGTCGCCTCCAACTCCTCGACCCCCACCGGGTGTTGGTCGAGGGCCCCACCCGCTGGCGCGCCGCCGAGATGATGTGCCCGCCCGCACTGCGCCCCGCCGTGGTCGTTCTCCTCGCGATGATGGCCGCCGAGGGCACGTCGGTGCTCCGCAACGTCTATGTCATCAACCGGGGGTACGAGGACCTCGCGGAGCGACTGAACACGGTGGGGGCGCAGATCGAGATCTTCCGCGACATTTGATACGACGATGCCGCCGCACCCCGTCTGACCTGCTACTTAGCGGGTCAGGGAGGGGTGCGGCGGCATCTCTGGGACTTCTCTGGGACTTTGGGCCTGCGGCGGGCTACGGGCCGCGCTCAACAGCCTCTGCGGACTGGCCGCGGCTACGCGAAGATCGCGTCGATGGCGGCGCTGCCCCGGCGCCGGCGCGGGGCAGGAAGTGCGAGTACTTCCGCAGCGTGAACCCGGGGTCGGAGTGCCCCAGCCAGCGTGCCAGGGAGACGATTGATTCGCCAGCCTCCAGTTCCTCGGAGGCGTAGAAGTGGCGCAGGGCGTGGAAGCCGTGCTCCCGGGACGGCTCCCACACGCGAGCACCATCGGTGCCGCCTTCCTCTAGCGATGCGATCACACCCGCTCCGGCCAACGCGGGCTTCCACACGTAGGAGTTGAAGTAGTTCCGGTTGATGGCCTTCCGTTCGCGTCCCGTCACCAGGAGGTTGTAGGTCCTCGGCCGCCGGTGCTTGGCCTCCACCGGCGTCTCCGGTGGAGTCGGGTCGTCCCAGGGCAGCGTGACCGGAACCGGCGCGAACAGCTCGATGTGCTGCCGAATGGCCCGGGCCACGCTGGACGGCAGCGGCACGTCCCTGACCTTGCGGCCCTTGGGAAGCGCGAAACAGAGCTTCGCCCGCACCATCTTGACCTGCCGCCGAACGTGGACGACTTCCTTGGCGAAGTCGATGTCTTCCAGGGCGAGCCCGAGCGCCTCTCCCTGCCGGAGCCCAAGACCCGCGCCGATCACAAGGAGGAGCCGGTAGCGGTCGGGCAGTGCCTCCCGTACCGCCAGCACCCGCTCGGGCGACCACGCCTCGACCCTGCCGGGTGTGGCGGCCGGAGGACCGACCGTGCTGGACCGACAGGGATTGCGTCCGAGACGACGGTCCTCGACGGCGGCCTGGAGAACGCTGGAGAGCGTCGCCCAGACCAGACGGATCGAGGTCGGACCGAGGTCCTTCTCCAACCGCTTCTTCCAGTGACGCAGGACTTCGGTGCCGATGGCGTTGAGCGGCTGAGCACCCAGGTGAGGAACGACGTGCCGACGCACCCTCTGCTCGATCCGCTCGATCGTGGACGGGTCACCGCTCTGGGTGGGCCACCAGTGGGTGGCGATGTAGTCCTTGAGGGAGATGGCTCCATCGCGCGGATCGACGAACTCGCCTCGGCGTGCGTCGGTCTGGGTGGGCGGGGTCTGTGTAGCGAACGGTGGAACTCGGTCGGTTTTGTTCAGCGGCGTCCGGCGGTGAGCCGGCCGTCGAAGGTGATGTCGAAGGCTTGGAGTGCGGCCTTCCAGCGGATGGTCCAACGTTTGCGTCCGGTGCCGGTCGGGTCCAGGCTCATGACGGCCAGGTAGACGCACTTGAGGGCGGCCTGGTCTGTGGGGAAGTGCCCCCGGGCCCGGACGGCCTTGCGGATCCGTGCGTTGATGCTCTCGATCGCGTTCGTGGTGCAGACGATCTTGCGGATCTCCACGTCGAACTGGAGGAAGGGCACGAACTCCGCCCAGGCCGCCTCCCAGAGCCGGACGATCGCCGGATACTTCCCGCCCCAGGCGTCGGTGAACTCCACGAACCGCTCCAGAGCGGCCTCCTCGGTCGGCGCGGTGTAGACGGGCCTGAGCGCCTTCGCGATCTTCTCCCAGTCCTGCCGGGCCGCGTAACGGAAGCTGTTCCTCAGCAGGTGAACGACACAGGTCTGGACGATCGTCGCAGGCCAGACGGTATTCACGGCATCCGGGAG
Source organism: Streptomyces caniscabiei (assembly GCF_014930365.1). Classification (GTDB taxonomy): domain Bacteria; phylum Actinomycetota; class Actinomycetes; order Streptomycetales; family Streptomycetaceae; genus Streptomyces; species Streptomyces caniscabiei. The sequence goes on from NZ_JABXWI010000003.1 coordinate 429,050, forward strand.
ACCGGTCAGGCCGTCACAGACCAGCATCAGGACATCGGCCGCGCCGCGGTTCTTGATCTCGGTCAGGACCTGGAGCCAGTACTTCGCACCTTCACCACCGTCGCCGATCCACAGGCCCAGGATGTCCCGGTGCCCCTCGGCGGTGACCGCCACCGCCATGTAGACGGGCCGGTTGGCGACCTGCCCGTCCCTGACCTTGGTTCTGTCGACGATCTTGTGATCCGGACGGCTGAGTACGTTGCTCCGCCTGTTCGCGATCATGCATCGCGTGCTCTCGTGATGTGCTCCTGGAGCTGTTTCCGTACCTGTCCGCGCTGCTGATCGAGGAGGTGGAGAGGCGACCGGACCAGGTGGTGCTGAGAACGCGGGTGCGGGCGACGGCTGGCTCCTGTCGGTGCGGTCAGAGCTCGGCCCGAGTGCACGGCCAGTACGTACGCAGGCTGCGTGATGTCGCCGTGGGCGGGCTCGGTGTCGTGATCGAGTTATGCGTGCGCCGCTTCCGCTGCGAGAACCCTGCCTGCACGGCGGTGACGTTCGCCGAACAGATCTCCGGACTGACCACCCCGCACAGTCGGCATACCCCGCTGCTGCGCGAGGTGTTGACGCAGATCGGGCTGGCCCTGGCCGGCCGGGCAGGAGCGCGACTGGCGTCCGCGGTCGGCCTCACCATAGGTAAGGACACACTGTTGCGGCTGGTCAGGGCCCTGCCCGAGCCGGAGATCGGCAAGGTGGAGATCCTCGGCGTCGACGACTTCGCCTTCCGCAAGGGCCGCCACTACGGCACGGTGTTGATCGACATGGCCACCCACCGGCCGCTGCACCTCTACGACGGCCGCGAAGGCGAAGACCTGGCTGTCTGGCTCCGCGATCACCCCGAGGTGAAGGTCATTTGCCGGGACCGTTCCAGCGGTTACGCGGAGGGCGCTCGGGTCGGGGCGCCGCAGGCCGAACAGGTCGCGGATCGCTATCACCTGTGGGCCAACCTCGGCCAGGCGGTCGAGAAGACGGTCAACGCCCATCGCTCCCACCTGGCCGAACCACCTCCCGGCTCGGCCTCCGGCCCCGACCACGCGGAGGTGGAGCCCGAGGTGGTCCAGCCACCGAAAGACCTGAAGATCGTGATCCGGCTGCGCGAGCAGCATGCTGCCGCCCATGATCTGTGGCAGCAGGGGATGTCGAAGGCGGCGATCGGTCGGAAGCTCGGGCTGCACCAGGCCACGGTCCGTAAACTGGTCAACGCCCGCTCCGCCGATGATGTCGTGGCCAAGAACCTCCAACGAGCACATGTCGTCGACCCGTACGTCGGCTACTTGCACCGGCGCTGGAACGAGGGCGTCAGGAACGCCGCCCAGCTCTACCGCGAAATCCAGCAACTCGGCTACCCCGGTGGAGAGTTGGCTGTTCAGCGGCATCTGCGGCGCTACCGGACCGGGCGCGGACACGCACCCGACCCGGGACCGAAGCCTCCATCGGTCCGCGAGGTCACCTCCTGGATGATGACCCACCCCGAGCACCTGCGAAACGAGGACGCCGACAAGCTGCACCGGCTGCGTGAGCGCGACCCCGACCTCGACCGGCTCACTCTTCACATCAGGAAGTTCGCCGCGATGATGACCGGCCGCCACGGCGACCGCCTCGAAGAGTGGATCACCGACATCGAACGGGACAGCCTGGCTCCGCTTGCGGGCTTCGCCCGCAACCTCCGCCGCGACTTCGACGCGGTCCACAACGGGCTGTCCCTGCCGCACAGTTCCGGCGCCGTCGAGGGCAACATCAACCGGCTGAAGATGCTAAAACGCCAGATGTTCGGCAGGGCCAGCCTCGATCTCCTTCGCAAACGCGTCCTACTCACACGATGAACCCCCAACCCACCGGATCACAAGATCGTCGACAGAACCCTGACCTTCACGTTCACACAGTCGATGAAGACGACCGGGTAGACGCTGTCCAGCTGGCGGTTCTGCCATTCCGCCATGCCGGCCATCACGCTGTCGGTGATCGTGGAGATTGTGGACTTGGAGATCTCCGTGCCGTACACCTCGGCGAGATGCGCGGAGATCTCCCCATGCGTCAGCCCCTTCACCGACAGCGACAGGACCATCTCGTCCACCCCGCCCAGACGCCGCTGGCGCTTCTTGACCAGCTGGGGCTCGAACGACCCGGCCCGGTCCCGCGGCACAGCGATCTCGACCGGCCCCGACTCGGTGATCACCGTCTTGGACCGGTGCCCGTTGCGGTAGTTCTCCCTGCCACCCTCGGCCCTCTCGCCGGGCTCATGTCCCAGATGGTCAGTGAGCTCGCCCTCCAGCGCGGACTCCAACACCCGCTTGGTCAGCAGCTGCAGGAGGCCGCCCTCCCCGGTGAGCTTCACGCCACCGGCCTGAGCCCGGGCAACCAACTCGGCGACCAGCCCGTCATCCACGGCGCTCGCACCACCCACAGCGGCCTTCCCGGCCTCGGTGTCACTCGTCACGTCAGTCATCAACTGTCGCTTCCAGCTCAGGAGTTACACCGATCACCGTACAGACCCCCCCAACAGGTATCCGTGCTGGTCAGAGCCGCGAAGCCAGTGCAGGCGCCGTCGCTCCCCAAGCTGAGAGCGCGAGTTCGATTCTCGTCACCCGCTCCAGAGAGGAACCCCAGGTCAGCGACCTGGGGCTTGTTTGTTATCTAGACCAATTCGGGGGTTGCATGCCCTCTGCGTGCCCTTAAGGGGTGCCTTCAGAAAGCCGGGTGCTTGTGGGGACGAAGGCCCTGATCCGCTTTCGGATCGGGCCCTCGCTTCACACCGTCGTGGGGACTTACGACCGTGTCCGCTCCTGTTCGTTGCCGCCGTCACAGATCCACGGGACCAACTGGGTGCTGTTGGCGGTTCCCGCGTCGGCGGAAGTGAGGCAGACGCCGCCGTTCACCGGGGGGCGACGGTGCCGTCCGCGTCGACGTTCCACCGCTGCTTGCGGAAGGTGTTGTTCCAGGACTTCCGACCTGGCCCGGAAGCCTCCGGCGGATCGACTACGCCCCACTCCCTTGCCCCGCCTTCCGCGAGACCGTCATCGACATGCTCGAAGGCCGGCTCAGCCCGGAACGGCACAGCGGCAGGACCCCAGCCGGAGCCGAACTCGTTCATCCAGTGGTCGCTGTTCGCCGGGCTGCCTGCCCCGGCACACGGGTGTGTGTCGGGGCAGGCCACTGCGACCGCGGCGTGCTACTTGATGCCGATCTCGGCCAGCTGCAGGCGGAACTTGGTGGTTTCGTCGGAGGCCGGGGTGCCGAGTTTCGTCGCGGTCAGGCGCAGGTGGCGGCCGGTGGTGGAGGTGAGGGTGTAGGTCTGGGCGGCTCCGCTCGGGTTGGCCTGGCCGGTGACGGTGCGGGCGGTGGTGTAGGTGCCGGATCCGTCGGGGCGGGTCTGGAGTGTGAAGTCGACGGGGAAGTTCGCCGAGCCGCCGCCGGCTCCACTGGCGTCGGTGCGCGGGTGGAGGGTGACGGAGCCGATGGACCGGTCGGCGCCGAGGTCGACCTCGATCCACACGGGTGTGCCGCTGACGTCGGCGGCGGGGAAGTCGATGCTGGTGAAGCCCCTGGCACCGGTGACGCTGGTGGTGGTGCCGTCCAGGATCCGGGTCTTGCCCCAGTCGCTGTTCTCCAGCGTGTAGTTGGCCGTGACGGTCGTCGCGGCGGTCGGGACGGTGAGTTCGGCGAGCTGCAGACGGAACTTGGTGGACTCGTCGGAGGCGGGGGTGCCGAGTTTGGTGACCTGCAGGCGGACATGGCGGGCCGTGGTGGTCTTGAAGCCGTACGTCTGGACCTTACCGTCGGGGTTGGCCTGGCCGGTGACGGTGCGGACGGTGGTGTAGGTGCTGGATCCGTCGGGGCGGGTCTGGATCGTGAAGTCGACGGGGAAGCCCGCCGTACCGCCGCCCGCTCCCGCGGTGTCGGTGCGGGGGAAGAGGCGTACGGCGTCCAGGTCGGTGTCGGCGCCGAGGTCGATCTCCACCCAGACGGGGTTCGCGCTGACGTCGGCCGAGGCGAAGTCGTTGCTGGTGTAGCCCCGGGCGCCGCTGACGCTGGTGAGCTTGCCGTCGGTGAGCCGGTTCCTGCCCCAACTGCTGTTCTCCAGGCTGTTGTTGCTGGTGACCGTCCGGTTCAGGGCGAGGTCGTCGAGGCGGCCGGTGCCTGTCGCCGTGAACGTCCAGCTGCCCGGCTGGACCTTGAAGTAGACGTACGAGGAGTCCTTGCCGTCATAGCTCAGACCGCTGACGCTGCCCGTCGAGGAACCGCCGGTGAAGACGGTGGTGCCGTTCGCCTTGATGACCGGCTGGGAGCCGCCGTAGGTGGGCACACCGACGCGGGCCGTCGTGCCACCGGGTGAGGTGAGGGTGAGGGTCACCTGGGTGCCGTCCCGCTCGATGCCGAAGCGGATGGTTCCCTCGACGGTCGGCGTCACCGTGTTGATCTTCGTGAGGGTGCCGGTCTGCGGGATGACCTCGTAGGTCTTCCAGCCTGCCGTGGCGGGGCGGACGCCTGCGGCGTACGCGGACAGGGCGTACAGCGGGCCGCCGTTCCAGGCGTGGTTGTCGGTGCCCTGCGACTTGACCCAGACCTCCCACAGGGTGTGGCAGGCGGGGTCGGCGACCTGGGCGGCGAAGCGGTTGCGCATCCGCTCCTCGGCGACCGTGGCCGCGCCCATCAGATACAGCGCCTCCAGGACGTAGAACTCCATGTACGGGCTGGCGTTGAGGTGGGTGCGCAGCACGTTGGTGATCGCCGGGTAGTGGCTGGGCGTGGCCAGGCCCGCGACCACCGCGAGGGCGTTGGCCCGGTCGTCGGTGTCGCCGGTGTAGGACGGCGAGCGGTACTCGTTCTTCGTGGAGTTCCACAGCAGGGAGTCGAAGTTGGCCTTGATGCTGGTGCGCTGGGCCTGCCATCCGGCGACGTCGCCGGAGTTGCCGCTGAGGTCGGCGAGCTTGGCGGCGGTGTCCAGGGCCAGGTAGTACCAGCAGTTGTTCAGGACCCGGGTGTCGATGTTGCTGCCCCAGTCCTGCCAGTCCCAGTCCCCGGAGCGGTGGGCCACCAGTCCGTCGCTGCCCAGACCCCACAGGTCCAGGTACTTCTTCACCGCCGGGTAGGCGCCGGTGACGGTGCTCGTGTCGCCGGTGTAGAGGTGGAACGTCCAGAACGACCACACCGAGGCGAGCATCTGGTTGGGCAGTTCGGCGGTCCAGATGGTCGAGGGCATCGGGGAGTAGAGAGCCCCGGTGTCCTTCGCCCAGGCGGCCAGCTGCGAGATGGCCTTCTTGCCCAGGGCGTGGGAGTTGGTGTCGAAGGTGTAGAAACCTTCCTTCAGCTGGTTGACCACGTCGCCCCACCACTGGGCACGCTCACGGGTGGGGCAGTCCATGTAGTTGTCCCGCATGTTGACGTACATGGTGCGGGCGGCCTTGGTCCACACCGTGTCGAAGAGGGCGTCGCTGCTGGTGAACGACCCGTCGAAGTCCGTGTCGTACCCGGATTCCCGGTACTTCAGCTCCACGATCGTCACGCCCGCCGGGATGATGTACCGCACGGCGGTACCGCTCATCCAGGCCAGCGCCTCGAACTCCTGGACCCCGCCGGTGCAGACGTAGGTGGCACGGACGTTGAAGATGGTTTTCTGGTCGATGCCCACCAGGCCCTTGCCGTCGTCGTAGTGGTCGGTCTGGATGCCGATCACCGCGCCGGCCGGGGCGTCGACCTTCAGGTACGGCGTGACCTGGATGTTGGACGGCAGGTTGGCCCAGATCGCGGTCGAGCCCTGGCCGGTGGCCGGGAGCGAGGAGGCGTTTGTGTAGGACTTCAGGCCGGAGTAGCGGAACTGCGGGACGGGACGCTCGACGAGGCCGTTCCAGGGAGCGGCACCGGCGGCGCCGAAGTCGGTGGGCGCGCTCCAGGAACTGTCGTCGAAGCCGGCGGACTGCCAGTCGTCCATGGCGGTGGCGTTGCGGGCGTCGTAGTAGACGTTCGACTCCGGCAGCCGGAAGTTGACCTGGGTGCCGCTGGTGTTGTTCGAATAGCCTGGGTGGACCTTGTGCTTCCATCCGGTGTTGCTGACCAGCCGGGTCGTGGTCGAACCGGTCTCGATGTCGGACTGGAACAGCAGACCGCCCTTGCCGCTGCTGCTGTGCGAGAAGCCCTGCTTGCCGAAGTACCAGACCAGCAGCGCCACCGTGTTGCTGCCGCTGGTCAGGTACGGAGCGAGGTCGATCTCGTCGTAGTACGTGTCCGTACGGTTCGGGCCGCGCTTGAGCCCGCCCTCGAAGACCACGAGTGTGCCGTTGACCCACAGCCAGTACTTCGAGTCCGCCGCGATCTGGGTCACGGCCTTCGAGGGCGCGGAGTCCAGGGTGAACGATCTGCGGAACGCCACCCACTGGTTCGCCGAGCTGGACGGAGCCCAGATCCACTTCGCGGTCCACGAGACCGCCGCGGACGCCGTCGGCGCCAGGCCGGGCAGGATCAGGGAACCCAGGGTGGGGGCGAGGGCCACGGCTGTGGCAGAGCGAAGAATGTTGCGGCGCGTCACATCGTGCATCGCGGGCTCCTAGGGGATGTGCGGAGAGCGGAGAGGGCGGCAAACACGCCGGCAGCCCGGGGGCAAGACGGGACGGAATTGTTTCTTCCGGGATTCTGAATCGTTTCAATCGTGTGTTTGCAGGCGTGATCCTGACCCCGGCGCAGGCGTCGTGTCAATGGCCGCGCAACCGGGACTTGCGGGAGCGGCCCGAGTGATGTCGGGGGTCTGTGCAGTTCAAGGGGGTGGCGCGCGGCGGCTTCCAGCGCGGCGAGCGGTCAGGTGCGGTGGGGGGCGGGACCGAACCGGCCAGTCCCATTGACGAACTCACGGCCGACACTTATCTTCTGCACGAACTTGCGAACGGTGTTCGATTTTTCGGACCATGGCTGTCAGAAGGGGCAGCCCGTGTTGCGCGCCCGTCGCCGTCGCACTCTGTGACAGCCCTGTCGGCCCTCTCCGCTGTCTCCTCACGCGGCCCGCCATCGCGGGGTTCCAGTCGCTGCCGCGCCCACGCGAAACCCGCAACGCCTCGGCCGCTGACCACGCAGCACGCGAAGTTCCACCCCCACGGAGCCGGTGCCTCCCAAACGGCACGGACGCCGGGCCTCACCCCCCACCTCACCTGCACCTGCACACGGCACTGCACTGCACTGCACTGCACTGCAATAAGAACAGGAACGCATATGCCTGCGGTTCTCTCCCGGCTGGCAGCGATACTCGTCGCCGCCTGCCTGCTCTTCACTGCCCAAATCGTGACCACACCCCACCGGGCCGCCGCCGCCGACCCGGGGTACCTGATGACGCACTTCATCGGGGAGGGATCGACCGGTCAGCAGATGTACTTCTCGTACAGCGCGGACGGCCTGAACTGGTCCGACCTCAACGGCGGCGGGATGACCCTGCGCTCCACCGTGGGCACCCGCGGGGTGCGCGACCCCGCCCTGGTCCGCTCACCCGACGGCAGCAAGTACTGGATCATCGCGACCGACCTGTGCATCGGCTGCGGTCAGTCGTGGTCGGACTCCATGAACAACGGCAGCCGTAACCTCGTGGTGTGGGAGTCGTCCGACCTGGTCACCTGGTCCGCACCTCGGCTGCTGAACGTCGCCGGCGCGATCCCCGACGGACGCAACGCCTGGGCGCCGGAGGCGATCTGGGACCCGGCCACCAACGACTACGTCCTGTACTGGGCGACCAACGCCACTCTGAACGGCGTGCTGAAGCACCGCATCTACTACGCCCGCACCACCGACTTCCGCACCATCACCACCCCCCAGCTGTACATCGACCGCCCCGGCACCCAGAGCATCATCGACACCCAGATCGTCGAGGTACCCGCCGGGGTCGGCAACTTCCGCTACGTACGGGCCTCCGGTGACGGCCAGATCACCCTTGAGGGCAGCAACTCGATCCTCGGCACCTGGACCACCCTCGGCAACCTCTCCGGCATCGGCCTGACCGGCTCCCAGGTCGAGGGCCCGATGTGGATGAAGTTCCGCGACCGCAACGAGTGGACCCTCTACCTCGACCAGTACGCGGCCGGCAAGGGATACATGCCGGTCTCGACGACCAACCCCTCCTCCCCCGGCACCTACAACCTCCCGACGTCGGGCACCTACTCCCTGGGCGGGACGAAGAAGCGCCACGGCTCGATCCTGAACCTCACGGCCGCCGAGGACGCCCGGATCCAGGCGCGCTGGGCCAACGTCCCGGGCAAGCGACTGCAGTCCTTCAACTTCCAGGACCGCTACGTGCGGCACAGCAGCTTCGACGTGCGCATCGACCAGAACGTCACCAACGACGACGCCAAGTTCCGGCCGCGGCCCGGCCTGGCAGGTTCCGGCACCGTCTCCTTCGAGTCGGTCAACTTCCCCGGCTACTACCTGCGCAGCGACGGATCCGACTTCCAGCTCGTCTACGACGACGGCACCAGCGCATTCGCCGAGGACGCCACCTTCCGGCAGGTCGCCGGACTCGCCGACTCGACCTGGTCCTCGTTCCAGTCGTACAACCACCCCGACCGCTACATCCGCCACTACGCCTTCCAGCTCAAGCTCGAAACGATCACCACCGCGACGGGGCGCAGCGACGCCACCTTCCGTCTGACGAGCTGACCCGACCGGGCTGCCGGCGCCCTCGGGCGACGCCCCCCCCTGCCGCCCGCCCGCGAGCGGGCGGGCGGGCGCCGGCATCCCACCCGCGAGCGCAACGCGACACCAGATCTATTCCGGCGGGACGCGGCGCCTCGGCCGAGGCGCCGCGTCCCCTCCTCAGGCATGTCTTCTTCACGGGATGTGAACCATGCACAGCATGAGACCTCAGGGCCTCCGGAGATTCCGGCCGGGCGCTCCGGCCCGGGCGGGGCCGCCGTGGCCGTCGCCTCACTCCTCATGAGCCTTGCCGGCCCGGCGGCCCCCGCCCATGCGGCGGAGATCACCGACGGCCTGGCTCTCTGGTACAAACTCGACGCCACCTCGGGCACCGTGGCGGTGGACTCCTCGGGCCACGGCAGGAGCGGCGTCGCGGACCACGTCAGGCCGTCTGCGCGAGCGTGGGAGTCGCGGCGACGACACCGCCGTCGACGGTCAGGTCGGTACCGGTGTTGAAAGTCGCCTCCGATCCCAGCAGGAAAGCCGTGGCGCGGGCGATGTCGCCGGGGGTACCGATCCGTTTGGTCTCGGACATACCGATCAGCGCGCGCATCGTCTCGCCGCCGGGCCCGCGAGTTCGGCCCGGCCCATGGCCGTGGAGATGACACCGGGGCTGACGCTGTCGACGCGCGCACCGCGCTGCCCCCCACGCCGTGCCGGCCGCCATGACCCGCAGGTGGTCGGCGCGCGTGGAGATGCAGTACGCCGTGCCCGCGTCGGAGACCATGTCCGGTGCGAGGAAAGGCAGTTGGAGCAGTTGTCCGGAGGGCGCAGTGGCCAGCACCCTCCCCCTGCTCCCGAGTCAGGGGGGCCGCCATGTGGCCGCCGTGCTGGCGAGGGCAACGCCGGCGCCGCCGGGCGCGATCACGGGCTCGAACGCCTCAAGCACGAGCGCGACGCCTAGCAGGTCGACAGCGAGGATCGCCTCGCCGGAGGCATGGGCCGGTGACAGGCCGGCCGGATGCATGACCTGGGTGGCCTCTCCCGCTTCCCGGGCCGCGCTCGCCAACTCGCGTACCGAGTCGGCCGAGGTCACGTCGACGACGTGCGTCACGACGGTCAGGCCCTCAACGGTCAGTACCTGCTCGGCGCGTTTGAGGGTCCGCTCCTCGATGTCGGCGAGCAACACCGTCCTGCCCTGGCCCAGACGGCGGGCCCACGGGGGCAGGCGGGCTCTGCGCCGTAAGGCTGCGCACTGGCGAAGCCCTCCCCGAGTCGGGACATGTGCACCAGCCGAGCCAAGCACTGAGCTCTGTCACCCAGGCGCCCTGCCCGCCGCCTTGCGAAGCCGAGCCCACAGCGTGCCCATAAGAGCGGACACTCGCGGTCAACAGCGGTGCGGCCATGCGCTGTCGGGCGCCGGCCAAGAGAGCATACGACCAGGTCAGAAGCCGTGTGCCCGCCCAAGCGTCATGGCTTCCCAAGCTGAGAGCGCGAGTTCGCTTCTCGCCACCCGACCTACTATGAAACCCCAGGTCAGCGACCTAGGGTTTGTTTGCCGCCTAGCCCATTTTGGGGGTTACGCGCCCTCCGCGTGCCCCAAGTCGCGCAAATGCGCCACCGGATGGGACGTTGGGAAAATTTCCTGATGACACGTCAGTCAATTATCTCGAATAGTGAGACGCATGCTCCACGATCCGCGTCACCTATAGGCGTTAGATCGGTGAAGGTGCGTACGCAAAGATCCAGTTCACGCTGGCGTCATCCAGCCCCGAAGGGTGACACCCAGCTTCGTCGTCGAGGCGTGCCGGAGTGAGGTTCTTAAAGCGGCTGCGAGAGTTTCCGCGTGCCGTCGCTCGAGGGTCCTACGTGCACCCGTCGACACGCAGAGGGTTCGGGATGAGCCGGGCGGGTCGCCCCTCGCAAGCGGCCCACTCCTCTCTCACCGCGGCCCAGTTGTTCACTCAGTGAACACTCTTGACCTTCTGTTCAGAGCCTGAACGGGATTTCCGCTCAGAGTCTGAGCAGGGGTCCGCTCAGAGCCTGAACGGTCTCCCAATGTTTGGGCAGCGAGCAGGGGCCGACGGCCCCAGGCGCCCCGTACGGCAGAGTTGGCACGGTCGCCGAGCGTGGAGTCCACTTTCATACCCGCTGTCAGTCACCGCTCCTTCGCGGCAGCGGCCTTCACGGCGAACGGCAAGACACAAAACATGACCGGAACTCCGCCACCTGTCCTGTGCATCAACGAGTGGACGCCCCTATTCGAGGCACCGGGCAGGATCTCGGCGGAATTGGCTCCGAGGATCTCCCGGGCCAGTGCCTGAGGCAGATGCTCGAACTCCCGGGTACTCAGCCCGCCGAGATAGTGATCCACCCCACCATCATGCAGTCGCGACTTCGCCCCGCCGTCGCTGCGCATCGCATGGGCGGGCCCTGACCTACCCGACAGTGCACCTGACACCCGATCAGAACGAGCGTCAAATCAGCGTCACGAGCGTCATTTCAGCGTCAAGATATCGCCCGTAACGCCCACACCGCACATAGTGCGCACGCGCAAAACCGCAGGTCAGGAGCCCTTCGCCACCGGCTCCAGAATCGCCACGCACTCCACATGATGCGTCATCGGCAACAGGTCGGCGAACTACTTGTGCGCGCGTCACCGACCACCCCGCCGTTCCGGCTCGTCAGGGCTCCCTCCCCTGAGACATGGCTTGAGCTCCTCCGGCGTGGGTTCTCGTACGTCTGGCATCTTCGGCAGCTCGCTCAAGGGGTCGATCGACCTCACGTGCGCCCTTGCCCACTCCAACCAGCGACGGGTCTGACTCAGAGTCGGCTCGTCCACGCCACCGTGAAGCTCGCCAATACGACGTTCCAATGCCGTGCAGTACGCACTGAGGGCAGCAGACTCCTGCCAGCGCCCGGCCTCTTCGCGTAGGGCCTGGGCAAGTTGTTCTCGAACAGCCTGTTCCTTCGCCACCTCCATCGCGGCCCGCCAGCGAACTTCGCGTTCCACAATGGCTGCTGCTCGTCCTGCCTGCGCCGGGCGTCTTGTGCCGCTCGTACCTCGATCTCTCCAAGGACCGCGTCCAGGGCCTCTTCGAGCGTCCGGGTCTTCCGATCTCGCCAGCGGCCAGGGCGGTCGGTCGGTCAGGCCATGAGCGAGCTCCACGACGAGGCGAGAGGAGCGGTCGGGATCCAAGGACTGCGGGAACTCCTGCCTGACACTGACGGTGTAAGGGAGGCCGTCGACAGCAATGTCCACTCCGCCCTCGCGCGGGTGGAAGAACGAGTGGGCCTTCCGCACCTCGCACCCTCGCCGGACCGCCTCAGCCGACAGTCCCTGCAGCAGCAGAAGCGACCTTCGGCGGAGCCCCGAAGGCATGACGAGTCGGCGCTCATCGTCTTTGAGCGCGGTCACGATCGGATGGAGGTTCCCCAACCGTGAGGGAACGGGAACCGGATCCCCGCCCGCCTTCGGCCGTTGACTCCGCGCATTGGGATGCGGGCCATCCGCAAGGAACAGCTCCAGCCCCGGCCCACCGTACGGAACCTTCTCGATACGCTTGCCCGCTGGGGCCAGGCCGTGCCGTTTCGCATAGTTGACGACGCGCCGCCACTCCGCGACCTCGTCGTCATCAGGGTCGGTGATCCGAACGCGGCCCTCGGGCGACGAGCCGCTCGATCAGCTCTTGAGCCTTCGCCCGCCGGGCCCGCGCGACGGGCCTCTCGCCGTAGGGCGTCCGAGGGCTAGCGGGCCCTGTCGGCTCACTGGCACCAGCGACCGCAGAGTCGTCATCGATCATCAGGACCCCACCATCCCGCAAGGCATCGACCGAGCGCCAGTCACTCGACGTCCAGGCTCCACCACCCTCGCTGGAAACGAGGCCGTTCGACTGCCCGTACTGCCGTACAGAGCCGAAAGGCACCCGTCAACAGTGGGAGTCCCCCTGGGACTTTTCTGGGACTGCCAGCCCCATCAAGCGGCACGAGCGTGAAACACCCGAAAGGTCATTCGCGCAGCTCAACGACCATAAGCCATTCATCGCAGCAGGTCACCGCGTTCACTGGTCTCTTCCGGGACATCTGAAGGTCTACAGAGAAACCGTTACCGCACCCCTCCCGACCTGCGCGAATGCAAGACGGGAGGGGGTGTGAGGGCGCCTCTGGCACTTTGGGCCGGGCGTGAAGGCTTTCGAGCGACACACGCACCACCCGACGCGTCGTCGGAAAGGTGTCGCATGACGGGGGAGTGAGTCGGTACTCGTCGGACGCTGCTTCCGCCGCGCTCTCGAGATGCGTCTCAACGAGAGCCCGCTCCGAGGTCCGTGAGCAAGTCGTTCAGCACCGTTTCCTCCTCGACCCGGACACCGCACTCGGCGAGAGCGACGGCCAGGGTCGGGTCCCAGGGAGTTGCAGCGGGCCGACCCGTCAGATCCGGGGCTTCGGCCACTGCGCTCACTGCTGCTCGGTAATCAGCCGCCGTGTAGCGCCACGGCCGCCAAGGGACGCTTCGCGTGAGTGCTGCGGCGATGCGCACACCGCCCCAGTCGAAGTCGCCGTGGTAGAGAAGGCGGACACCCCGCATGGACAGGTCGCGCAGCAATGTGAGCGCGGCGGCGGACGGCTGCCCCTGAAGGCACACCATGGGAGGGCACGCCGGGCCGAAGGTGTCGGCGCCGGCGGACAGCACGGCCGGGTTCTCGCAGATGTGAACGGCTCCCGTCGTGGGAACGGAGGCAACCGGTGCGCGACCGGTGAGGAAGCGGAGCGTCAGCACCGCCGGCTCCCCTGCGTCGGCCATCCAGTCGAGGGGTGGAGTACCACGCAGGTTCAGGGTGAGGACGGTCGACGACAGGTCGTCCTTGAGCAAGCCCGCCGAGGCCCACGCCTCCCGCCGCCACTGCGCACCGGAGCCGTCGGGGAAGCCGGTGAGGCAACGGATGCCCGACAGGACGACAGTGGCGAGCGGCGTCCCCTCGTCCAGGGCGTGGGCGCCCGAGAGGTGTTGTGCCGCGAACGTCGCCCGCGATGTCGGAGGTGACACGGGCAGCGCACGCAACGCGCGCACGGCGGCCTTTACCAGGGCGCCCGCGGCCTCCGGTGTACGGGCGAGGCGCCGTACAAGACCGTCACCGCGGATCCGTTCGGCCCAGCGGACCAGCTCGCCGTCGAGGATGCCGAGCGGGGCGTACGCCTCCTCCCAGGCCCGTTCGTCTCTGTTCCGTGCCTCGGCGAGCAGGACGACCGGGCCGGTGAGAGCGACGACGGCCGCCGCCAGTCCGTCGGGGCTGACACCGGAGCGACGCAGGATCTCGTCCACGGTGGCGAGGCGAATGCCGAGGGAGCCACTGGATCGTGGTGCCCGTCCCAACAGGCGCTCGACGGCGCGCCGTTGCGAGTCGTCGGGGGCGGACAAGGTGACGGAGCCGGTGAGCGGCCGACCGCGTGCCATGCGCTGCCGCACGCGGTCCACGAACCAGGCAAGGCCAGGATCGCCGAGCAGACGCCCGAGGCGCTCGGTGTCGACGTCGCTCCGGGCTTCTGCCGGTGACGCCCCGGCCGGTACCGCGTCCGCGGTGGCGACCGGCGGTGTCGTGCGTCCGGCCGTCGCCCGGCCGCCGTCGCGGTCGGGCGGGGTCGCCGCATGGTTCACGTCCACAGGGACCCCTGTCCGCCGGCGCCGCCGACGACGGTCCGCCCCGGCTCGCCGAAAGGACTCACCGGCCCGTCGGGCCCCTCGCCGGAGTCACCGGCACGGGCAGCCGCCCCGAGCGCCTCCGGCCGGGCACCGGGCTCCGTGCCGCGCCGCCGTTCGCTGCCGTCCCATTCCCAACGCGTCACCAGTACGGCGTCGATGTCGTCGACACGGGCGAGCTGGGCGATGGCGATGCCCGGCACCTGGGGGTAGCAGGCCCATTCGCGTTCGCTGGTCATGACGACGTCGAGGTCGAAGGCGCGAAGCAGACCGAGGCACTTGGCGCGCGAGTCGTCGTCGACGCCGGCGAATGCCTCGTCCAAGGTGACCAGGCGCGGGGCGTGCGCGCCGCCCGCACTCGCGTAGTGCGAGGATGCGGCGGCGAACAGGGGCACGGAGGCGGCCAGTACCCGCTCCCCGCCCGAGGCGGGTCCGGTGGCCGGCACCCACTTGCCGTGCTGGTGGCGCTCGACGCCGAACTCGTGCCAGGACCGGTAGTCGAGGGCGGCGGTGAGATCCTCCAGCCAGCTGCCGGCGTCGTCGTCGGCCTGCCGGTGGGCGATCTGCTCCTGGAGGAACGCGCCGACCGCCACCCGGTCCTCGGGCGACCACGCGTCAGCGGACTGACGCAGCCGTTCCCGGGCCTGGGCCAGTCCCTGCGGGGCCCGGCGGGACGCTCTCCACACCAGCCGCAGCTTCATGCCCGTGGAGGTCGGACGCTCCTCCAGCTCCCTGTTCATGGCGGCCACCTGCCGTTCGGCCGCCCCGATCAGTTCCTGGAGCGTCCCGGCGACCTCGGTGATCAGATGGGTCTGGAGGATCTCGCGCTCACGTGCGGACAGGATGCGGGTCAGTTCCGCGACCTCCACGGCCAGTGCCTCGGCGAGTTCGGGCACGGCCCGTTCCCGGCCCTGGTAGACGATGTCGACCCGCATGCCGTCCTCGCTCGGGCGGGCGGTGGCGGTGTGGCCGTGCCGCGACAGCGCGTCCTGAAGCCGGCCGAACTCCTCGCTCAGCCGCTTCTGCACGCGCTCCCAGGCCGCGTCGGTGTCATCGATCGAGGAGAGCCGGGACTCCACGGCCCGCGCGAGGGCGACGGCGGGGGTCGCCGCCCAGGTCCCTCCGCCGTCGTCCGGTACGTCGATGTCGGGCAGCGCGACGGCGAGCAGCCCCGTCGCGGTGAACCGCTGGAGCGCCGCGACGGCTTCCTCACGCGCGGCGGTCGCCTCGGTGACGTCCTCGGTGAGCCGCTCGATGCGTCCCTCGGCGCGGCTGGCCCGCCGGTCGGCGTCACCGTGTTCCGCCCGGGCCTGCCGCTGCTCGTGCTCGCAGGCCCGGGCCGCCTCAGCCGTCTCCTCCAGTTGCCTCTGCAGCCCGGCGACGGCCGCTCCGACGGTGGAGCGCAGCGTCGTGAGGTGTTCGTCCGCCGCCGCGGCCACCCGAGCCGCGTCCGTGGCGCGCTCCGCGAGTTCGGACACGAGGAGTTCGGCCCGGCTGGTCTCCTCCCGCTCACCGGTCACCGCGCGCTCGGCCTCCGCGCGTTCGCGCAGTGCCGGCCACAGGGCCGCCAGGAGGGCGGTGTGGTCGGCGAGCGCTTGGCGCACGGCGCCCAGTGCCGTGTGGTCGGCGGGGAGGTTCAGGGCCACCGCGGTGTCGGCGAGTTCGGTCGCCGCACGATCGGCCCGCTCCGCCGCCGGAGCCAGCTCCGCGGCCCGTTCGTCCCGCCGGGCGTGGGCGCGACGGACCGCTTCGGCCGCGGCGGTGACGCGTGCGTGGGCGTGCCGGAGGTCGTCGTCGCCGGGCAGTGCGGCGAGTTCGGCGTCCAGCACGGAACGGCGGCCGGCCACGGCGTGCGACTCCTCGACCAGGCGTTCCCGCTCCGCCGTCAGGTCGTCGATCTCGGCGCGCAGTTCCCCGACGCGGACGCGGCGTGCCTGCTCCCGTGCCCCTTCCCCCACGTACTGGGCGCTGTCCTTGGCCCAGCTTCCGGTGAGCGCCCCAACACGGAAGCGCCCGTCCGCGCAGACCCAGGTGTGGCCGCCGGCCTCCCAGGATGCCCCGGCCCCGTCGGCGTCGCCCGCGGCCAGCCCGATCGAGGCGAGCAGACGCGCGACCGTCTCCTCCCCCACGGCGGTGGCCCCCGCGTCCACAGGGTCGACCGCCGGGCACAGCGCCCGGTCGAGGCCGGCTTCGCCCAGCAGCCCGACCGGGTCCAGCATGACGTCATGGCCGTCCGCCGCGACCACGGAGCCGTCCGGCCGCACCCAGGCGTCGAGGAGCCCCGACGCCTCCAACGCGGCTTCCAGTCCCGCGCGGTCGGTCTCGGTGACGTGCGGTCGGAAGTCGACGAGCCGCCACAGCGGAGCGCCGGGGCCTTGGTCCCGCACGCCAGGTGTGCGCGTCTGGGGAGCCGCGGGGCCGCGCTCCCCACCCGTTTCGAGGGCGGTCATCTCCTCCATCGCCTGCCGCAGCCGCTCCGCCGTCGCTGCCTCGCGATGTGCCAGTCCCGCCGCCCTGTCGGCCAGGCGGGAGGCGGCGGCGCGATGTGCCTCGCTCGCCGCCGTACGGGCCGGCAGCGGGCCGTCCACAGAGCTCGCCCAGTCCTGCACGGCGTCCAGGACCGCGGGCAGCCCGGGCACCCGCAGCTCGACGCACCGGGAAAGACGCTCCCGCACGGCCTTGACCAGGGCCCGCCCCGCCAGGGCGACGTTCTCCTGCGCCCCGGCCAGCCGCTCCTCCCCGTGCACGACCTCCTCGTCGGCCTCGTCGACACGCAGCCGAGCAGCACGGTGTCGCTCCTCGGCCTGCTCGGCCCGCGTGACGAGCTCCGTCACGTGCTCGACCGCGCGCCGCCTGCTCGCGGTCGCCTCGTCCGCCTCCCGGCGCAGGACCGCGTCGGGGGCTCCCTCCGTCCGGGGAAGGTCGAGGCGGGCGGCCGCCGCGCTCTCGGCCACCCGGTCCCTGATGCCGTCCAACGCCTCCCGGGCTGCTGTGAGCCGGTTGTCCGCGGTGGCGAGTCGGCCCAGGACCCGGGTGTGTGCCTCGGCCGCCGTACGCCGGTCCGCCTCGGCCCGCTTCAGGTCTGCGGCCGTACGGGAGGCGTCTTCCGCCGCCCGGTCGAGCGCGCGGGCGTCGCGCATCTCGGGCCGGGACCGCAGCGTGGCGTCCTGGGCGGCCAGCCGCGCGGCCCGCTCGTCGAGGGCGGTGCCCCTCGCCGCGGCCTCCTCGCGTTCCGCCGAGGCCTGGTCTCGGTCCGCCTGTGCCCTGGCGAGTTCCCGTTGCAGGTTCTCGTACCGGGCGTGTTCGCGGCGGGGCAGGCGGGCGCGGCGCCGGGAGGCGAGGCGGGCGTAGCGGCGATAGTGGTCGAGGAACGCCGAGGACGCCTGTTCGGCCTCGCGGGCGGCCCGCAGTTCCTCCTTCTCCTCGTCCAACGACCGGAAGGCCTCCGCCGCGTCGGCGACGACCGCCTGGTCCATCGGCGGCAGCGCCTCGGTCAGTGCCCGGGACAGTGCTGCCTCGCTGGGGCGCTTGGACAGCTGGGGCTGGCGCAGCTGGATCAGGAGGTCGACGAGGGCGCCGTAGCGCCGCTCCCCCAGCCCGAAGAGGGCTTCGTCGACCGCCCTGCGGTAGGCCTTGGCGGTGTCGTACACCATGCCGTGACCGCCGACCGCCTCGGCGAGCCGGTCCCGGGACAGTGCCGTCCCGGTCGCGTCCAGCAGGTCGAGGCCGGCGCCGATCCGCTGGCTGGTGACCGCGAACCAGTGGCGGGCGACGCCGCGTCCGGCGACCGCCTTCAGTCCGCACAGCAGCGTGCGGAAGTGCGTCTCTCCCGAGCCGGCGTCGAGTCGTCCGAACTCGATCCAGGTGTAGCCGAGCCGTTCGGGATGGGGGTGCGCGCCACCCAGGAGCAGGTTCCACTCCATGCGCTTGCCCGGGTCGCCGTCGGGTTCGACGCGGCGGGCGGAGAGGTCGCCGTCCAGGAGGAACGGGAGGGTGAGGGCGAGCACCTTGGACTTGCCGGTGCCGTTGTTGCCGCGCAGCAGCAGCCGGCCGTCGCGGAACCAGAACTCCTCGACGTCGTAGTGGAAGAGGTCGACCAGTCCGATCCGCAGGGGCCGCCACCGGCCGGGCGCGGGAGCGGGCAGCTCGGGGCCGGGGAGCGCGGTCACGGGGCGGTTCACCTTTCGTCCTGCACGGGCGGCGCGGGCTGTTCGGGCTGCCCGGGCTGTTCGGTCGTGGCTGGCTGGCGGGCCCGTCCGGGTTCACCGACCACGGGCTCGCCGACCGCGTATCGCGCGAGGGCGGTCCTCGGTACGACGCCTCGTTCGGTGCGCTCGGCGAGTCCCAGCGCCTCCAGCTTGGCCAGCGCCCGCTCGACGAGTTCGGGCTCCGTGCCCGGCTCCCGCGCCGACTTGGACCAGAACCCGCCGTGCTCCACGGCCAGTTCGCGTACCCGGGCCGCCAGTTCCGCCGGTTCGACGGGCCCGCCCGCCCGGGCCAGGTGCTCCGCCAGCAGCAGGGTGATGTGGCCGTGCGTTCCCTGTTCCGGCATGCGCACGTCGGTGAGGTCGTCCAGCGGGTCGACCATGGCGATGCCCTCGGCCCTGATCTCCGGGACGAGTGCCGTCAGTTCGTTGATGCGGGCGGTGATGAAGCCGCGCTGTCGGGTGAGGTAGGCCAGTTCGTCGTCGGTCAGGTCGTCGTAGTACAGCACCGGGTCGTCCAGGAGGATGCGGGTCAGTTTCCAGCGGATCGCCCGGAACCTGAGTTCGTCGCTGTCGAGCACGGTCCAGGCGGTCATCTCCACCAGGCGCTCCTCGAAGCCCTCGGCCTCGACCATGGAGGGACCCCGCAGAGTCGCGGGCATCCCGGCCAGCACCCGCCGCCGTACGTCGTACAGCACGTCGCCCGATCCGCTGACGTAGGCGTCCTCGTCGCCGGCCACCCGGCGCAGCACCCCGAGTCGCAGCAGCAGGCGGACGACGGCCGCGAGGTCGAGACGCTCGTCGCGGCGCTCCAGAGTGAACGTGATCCCCGCGGCGACGAGTTCGGGATCGGCGGCGGCCAGGACGACCTGCTCGGCGAGGCGTCCGAGCGCCACCTGCGACTCGCCCCGTTCCAGTGCGGCCAGGGCCAGACAGAGCAGGACGTAGCGGCGGCGGGTGAAGGGCAGGGCGCTGCGGGCGGCCTCACGCGCCGGGTGCGTGGCGTCGGTGAGGGTCCCCGGCGTCTTGCGCAGCCGTGCGGTGTCGGCGTCCGTGCGCAGCGTCCAACCGACGTTGCGTTCGAACCACTCCCGCAGCTCGGCGGTGTGCCGGCGCACCAGCCGGAACTCGTCGGCGTACGGCCCGTCGGCGGTGAGCAGCGGCTCCTTCAGCAGGGCGCGTGCGGCCTTCTGGAGGTCGGCCTGCCGCTGGCCGTCGAGGACCTCGGTGAGGGGGCCGTTCACAGGTCCTCCGTCAGCTGGGGAGCGGCGTCCCGTCGCGGGACGGGGACGGGAACGGACGCTGGTGCCGGTACGGTGCCGTCACCGTGCCCCAGTGTGAGGTCGACGATGTCGATCAGGTGGTCGGGACCGCTGAACACGCCGTCGAGGGTGTGCACTTCGGCCGTCGATCCGTCGTCGAGGGCGGTCAGCCGGATCTCCATCGAACCGTCCCCGCTGGTGGCGACTGTGGTGATGGTGCCCGGCCGCCAGGTGGCGAGCGCGTCGCCGAGCAGCCGCAGGAACAACTGGAAGGCGTGCGGGTCGAGTCCGCCGAACCGGGACAGCCGCACCGGTCCGTCCGTCACGAGACGGTCCCGGGCCCGCCTGGTCTCCTCCGTCTGCCGGGCGGCGATCTCGGCGAGTCGACGCTTCGCCTCGCCCCGGTCGGCCACCCGGCGCGGCCTGCCGCGCCGTTCGTAGCTTCCGGTGCGGCGCAACTGGGGGCTGATCCTGAGCGGTCGCGCCTCGCTCCACGGGGTGGCGGCCGACTCCGGTGAGGCCGTCCGTTCGGCGAGGCTGTCGGCGTCTACGGTGAGGTGCCGGGAGGAGTGCAGCCCGAACGCCACGCGCCACAGCCGGTGCCGTGCCGCGTCGTCCGGGGCCTGGGCGAACCAGCGCGCCAGGGTGCGGAAGTCGGCCGAGCGGTCCGAGCGTCCGGCCCGCCGCTCGTTGAGCTGCCGTACGACGGCCAGGAGCTGCGGGATCGAACCGAGCGCCCGCCCGCGCAGCAGCCTGGCCTGCGACTCCCGCCCCTCCCCCGACACGAACCACTCGGCCAGCCCGGACCACCGCGCGGCCCACCGCTCGTACGCCACCGCCTCCGCCCGCTCTGCGTCCTCGGGAGCGGCGTCGGCGGCCTCGCGGGCGGCGGCCAGCCGCAGCAGCGGACCTACCCGCTCCTGCTCCTCCAGCTCCCCGATCAGCAGGGCGATGCGCCCGCCGAGGGTGATGAGGTCCTGGATGAAGCGCTCCAGGTACTGGATCAGCCGGTCCTTGTAGGCGAGGAACGCCTCGACCTCGATGTCGTGCAGGTCGATGGTGCGCTGGAGCGAGCCCATGAAGGCGCGGGCGTTGTCGGCGAGGTCGGTGAACCGAGCCGTCAGCACGGACAGAGCGACGTACGTCTTGGCCGGGTCGGGCTCGTCCTCCGCGGCGATCACCAGGAGCGCCCGCAGCTGCGTGACGATGTCGTGCAGCGCGACCGCCTGGAGCTCGCCGCGCCGCCCCAGAACCTCGTCGTACGTCCCCAGCGCCGCCTCGGCCGCCTCACCGGCCCGGGTGAGCTGGTAGATGAACCGACGTCGGTAGAAGTCCTCGACCGCCGTCACCCGCGCGTGGTCCGGGTCGGCCCGCAGATTGCCCCACTCCACGAGCTTGTCCAACGCCTGCGTCACCGCGTCGAGATCGGCGGGCCGGCTCCCCGCGTCCAGGGCGGCGTACACGTCCTCGGGCCGCAGATGCACCGCGAACCGCTCCTTGGCGGCGAGGAAGGACTCCATCGCCTGGCGATAGAGGGGGGCGTTGGGGGCGGTGAGGTGGGCGAACGGCGAGTAGGCGCTGGAGGTCATCTCGGCACATTCTTCCACCGCGGTCCCGAGCTCACACGGGAGTTGCGCACACGCACTCCGCCCAGCCCGTCCCGCCCGGACCTCCCGGCCGGAGGTGCCGGCCCCAGCAGGTGGCGAGACCCGCGACCAGCAGCGACCCTCGGCCGCTGGTGTCCTCCGAGCCGGGGCCGGGCAGCACTTCCGGTGCGGGCGGCGCGCGTTCGGTACGGGTGTCGGTGACCTCGATCCCGACCGTGCGGGCGGGTTGGCCCCCGTCCAGGAGCAGTTGGAAGTCCCAGTTGGGCACGTGGCCGTGCTGTACCGCGTTGGCGGTCAGCTCGCCGAGGACCAGCACGATCTCCTCGTGCTGGTCGGTGCCGTACGGAATTCCCCCGGCGACCAGCCGGTTTGCGGCAGTCGGCGGGCGAGGCGGGCGTCCCGTGGGTGGAGGGTGAACCCCATCTCGAGGTGCGGTTGAAGTCGTCGCCCGGGCACGTCGGCCGTGAGGCGCTGATGGGGCTGGGGAGTTGGC
Organism: Streptomyces caniscabiei; assembly: GCF_014930365.1. Taxonomy (GTDB): domain Bacteria; phylum Actinomycetota; class Actinomycetes; order Streptomycetales; family Streptomycetaceae; genus Streptomyces; species Streptomyces caniscabiei. Next base: position 450,952 of record NZ_JABXWI010000003.1, read on the forward strand.
TCGGCATACCGGCGACGATGCCTTCGGTCGCGTAGCGTGTACCGTCCCGGGTCTCGGCGGTGGCTGACGCGGAGTACGGCGACCGAGTACCCGTCAGAGGTCGCCGCGCCGCTCCGGAACACCTGCTACGTCAATCACGGGCCGCGCGTGCCTCCCGGGGACTCATGCCGTAGGACGCCTTGAAGGCGTGGCTGAAGTGGGCCGGGTCCGTGAACCCCCAGCGCGCGCCGATGGCGCCGACCGGAAGGTGGTCCAGGGCCGGGTCGGTGAGGTCGCGCCGGCACCGGACGAGGCGGTGTTCCCGGATCCAGCCCGAGATGGTGTGTCCCTGTGCGGCGAGCAACTTGTACAGGTAGCGACGGGAGATGCGGTGGGCTGCCGCGATCCTCTCGGGACTGAGTCCGGGGTCGGCGAGCCGCTGCTCCATGTAGATGAGGATGCGCTGGGTGAGCAGGCCCGGACCGTCGTGTCCTGCCGGGTCCCCGCCGGCGCGCTCCGCGAGCATGGTGCCGATGAGGCCGACCACGTTGCCGGCGAGCCGCGACGTGCCGCGTTCCTCCAGGTGTTCCACCTGCCGTGCCAGCTCGTAGAGAAAGGGGCGCACCACCAGGCCGAGCCCGTCGTGGCACGAGACCGGAGTCGCCGCGACCCGCGCCAGATCGCGTTCCGGCAACTGGAGCATGGGGCGCGGGAACATCACCACGAGGCCGCTGTGGGGCTGGTCGAGGTCGTAGGTGAAGGGATGGCGCGTGTCGTAGATCACCAACTCACCCGGCCCGACCTGGGCTTGGCGGTCCTTCTGGGTGAGTACACCGTGCCCGGTGAGCTGCAGTGTGACCTGGACGAAGTCGGGCGCGTCGGATCCGATGTGCCGACGGGTGCGCGCGACGGTGTGCGGTTCGGCCGTGATGGCCGAGAACTGGACCGGGCCGAGCTGTGCGGACCGCAGGGAGGCACGGAAGTCGGCACACGCGCGCGGCAGAACCTCCAGGGGCACGAGGTTCCGGCTGACGGCTTCCCGCCAGCTCTCCAGTCTTCGGGTGGTGTCGCCGTCCTCCGGCGTCGTCATCCGGGGCATGCGGCTCCCCTCACGGCGGATACTGCCCCCCGAGGAGCCGGGCTCGACCAGCCCCCTCCCTTACCCGGAGCTTAAATCCCCGCGAGCGATCCCGGCCCGCGAGTGTCGGGGATCACACTGCCGCCGTGCCGCCGAGCCGCCGTGATCTGTGCGAACGCCCGGAGGTTGCCGCCGAGAGCACGACCGTCGTCGTCGCCGCACGAGCGGTTCTCAATCAGCCAAATACCCGGGCTCACAAAAGCAAGCGGGACAGGCTGCCTCGCACCGACCATTCAGGGCAGTGAGCAGGAGGCATCGGCGTGGTCCGTGCAGGACGAGCACGACCACACCCGCCCCCGGCCGACCGGAGCGTCACCGCGGTCCCACCCTTCAGGCCGCGGTGATCGCTTTCCGCACACGGCCGTGCCGCCTGCCGAGCCCGCACATCTGGAGGACACGCATGAACGCCACTGAGGAGCCCGCTCCGGCGCGGTCCGTACCCCGCAGCCCGCGCCACGTATGCGCCGGGGTGGCCCCGCGCACGTCCTCCGGCGGCTCCTTCGCGCAGGGCCGGCCCGTCGGCGGGTCGCTGCCAAGGACGCGATTCGAGGGCCGCGGACAGGACGCACGACGCCAACAACCAGTACCCGGCGAGCAGGACACCCGCTCGTCCGAACGAGGAGACGCATCATGACGACATTGCTCGAGACCGCTCCGTCACTGGACCGGGAATCCGACGACAGCCTGCTCGGCCGCGTCCGCGGCCTCCTGCCCGAGATCGCGGCCCGGTCCGCCGAGGCCGAGGCCGCCAGGGCGGTCCCCGCGGAGATCGTCGCCGCGCTGCGCGAGGCCGGGGTGTTCCGGATGGCCCTGCCCAAGGCCTGGGGCGGCGAGCAGATGGACCTGGTGGAGGCCGCTCGTGTGATCCGGGTGATCTCACGGGCCGACGGTTCGGCGGGCTGGACCGTCCAGGCGGCATCGATGGCCTGGTTCTTCGTACGGTCGCTGCCCCAGGAGACACTGGCGAACGAGGTCTTCGGCGACGGCGCCGACCTGATGCTCCGTGGGGCGATCGCCCCGAAGGGGAAGGCGACGCCCGTGGAGGGCGGCTACCGGCTCAGTGGCCGCTGGCCACTGGCCAGTGGTTCCTTCGCCCCGGACTGGATGCTCGCCGGCTTCGTGGTCGAGGGTGCGTCCCCGCGGCCGGACGGCCCCCCGGACATGCGTGTCGCGCTGATCCGTCCCGAGCAGGTCACCTTCCTCGACACCTGGGACGCGGTGGGTCTGCGGGCCACGCAGAGCACCGACTTCACCATGGACGACGTCTTCGTTCCCGAGCGCTTCACCGGCCCGCTGATGGGCGCCAACAACATCCCCGCCCCCTTCTACGACCTGCCGTACTCGCCGACCGGCGCCTCGCACGACGCCGTCATCCTCGGCTGTCTGCAGGGCGCGCTCGACGATCTCGCCGAGCTCGCCGCCACCAAGCGGCCGGCGTTCGATCCGAGGGTGCTCATCGGCGAGGACCCGGTGTTCCAGGAGCGTTTCGCCGAACTGCACGTGCGCACGGCGGCGCTGACGGCTCTGTCGGAGAACACCGGCCGTGTCGTGATGGGCCGGACCCTCGCGGGCGAGCAGCCCACCCCCACCGAGTGGTTCACCTTCACCGGTGGCGTCGAGTACATCCACGACGAGGGCATCCGCATCCTCAACGAGATCATGACGCTGTCGGGCAGCTCCGGGCTCTACAGCTCCAACCCGATGCAGCGTCGCTGGCGCGACGTCCGCTGCGTCTCCCAGCACGTTGCCGGCAACAACGGCTCGATGCGGAAGCTGGGCGCGGTCCTGTCGGGGCAGGAGGGCGTCCGATGAGCCCGCTGGACACGACGATGGATCCCCTTGAGCTGCGCCGGGCCTTCGGCTGCTTCCCCTCCGGGGTCACAGCCCTGTGCGCACTGGGTTCCGGCTCGCCGGTGGGCATGGTCGCCAGCACCTTCACCCCGGTCTCGCTGTCACCCGCCCTGGTCTCGGTCTGCGTACAGGACAGCTCGGCGACGTGGCCCAGGTTGCGCGAGGGGGGCCGCCTGGGCGTGAGCGTGCTCACCGAAGGACAGGACACGGTCTGCCGGTCGCTGGCCGCCAAGGACGGGGACCGGTTCGCGAGCGTCGAGTGGGAGGCCGCCGAGAGCGGCAGCGTGTACATCCACGGGGCCAGCCTCTGGCTGGACTGCTCGGTGTACGCCGAGCTTCCCGGGGGCGACCACACGATCGCCCTGCTCGAGGTCCACGGCCTGCGGGCCGAACACGACAGGGCCCCGCTGGTGTTCCACGGCAGCCGGTTCCGGCAGCTGGCCGCCTGACGGCCGTCAGCCGGCGCGGGAGCACCGGGTCCCCTCACGCTCGTGAAGTCGTGGGCCCGTCCAGCGCATCGAGGCACTGTACGACTCCGGCGCGCAGAGGGCCAGGTGATCACCCGCCGGCTCGCCGAGACCCTGGGCCGATCCCGCGCGGCCGTCAGCGAGACGCCTCCCGGCCGGAGGTGCGCGGCTTCGTCGAGCGCTGCTCCAGCCCTGCCGAGGGCCGCGCCGCCCCGGTCACGTCACACGGGTCTCTTCCGGGACATCCGGGGGATGCGAGTGCCGCCGCACCCCGTCCGAACCGGGTGCGGCGGCACTTCGACTTTCCTGAAACCGTGGTCGGGTCAGTCCTTGCCGGTGAGCCTCCAGATCTGGTTCTTCTTGGTGGTCAGGGTGCTCCCCGTGTCGCACGGCCACTGGTGGACGAGGGCGCCGGGTGCGGTCGAGATGGTGCTGACGTCGACGCACTTGCCGCTGTGGACGGCCACGAGCTGGTAGTCGTGGCTGTTGCCGAGCGCGGTCACCGCCGCCAGTCTGAACCGCTGGTTGTTGCCGCCGTGGCAGGTCCACTGCTGGACGGCGGCGCCGTTGGCCGTCGAGATGCCCGCGACGTCCAGGCACTTGCCGCTGGAGTGGTTGACGACGGTGTAGGTGTCGGTCGAGCCGGAGACACGGTGGAAGTCGAAGACCTGCTCCTGGCCGCTTCCGCAGGTGTTCTGCCGGTACTGGGTGCCGTCCGCGGTGGACTTGGCGGGGTTCTCGAGGCAGAGCCCGCTGTGCTGGGCCACCGCGGTGGAGGAGAAGGCGGCCGGGGCACCGATGTGCAGGCTCGCCGGTGCGAAGGAGACCTGGTCGAGGTGCGGGGCGGAGCTGGAGCGCATGGGCTCTCCGATGTCGCTGCCGCCGCCCGAGTACACCTTGCCGATGGTGGTGCCGTCCCAGTTGTAGAGCTGTGAGGAGGTGAACTTGACCGTGTTGGCACCCTTCTTGAGGGTGACGTGGGCGGTGTAGTCCTGGAACTGGTTCCAGTGCAGGGTGCTCGCGAAGTGGACGCGGGTGGCGTCGCCGCCGTTGACGCTGACGTCGGCGTGCTCGGCGTACAGGTCGGGGTTGTAGTGGTTGGAGGGCAGTTCCTCGGCGTTGGCGTAGCGCATCGTCATGGCGTAGGTGCCGGCCGAGGGCGCGTCGACGTCGAGGGTGAGGGAGTTGGCGGTGCCGTCGGAGATGCCGGTGACGACGCCTCCGTCGGCCTGGCTGTAGCTGGTGGAGACGTCGGCGGTGCCGGTGAGGGTGCCGTCCTCGGCCTGGTAGGTGACCACGTTGCCGGTGGTCACGGCCGAGGTGGCACTGAAGGGGGTGACGGCCAGGTCGTCCAGGGCGAAGGTGCCGCCGGCGCCGGTCACCTTGACCTTGTTGATGCCGGCCTTCAGGTACACCCGGTTGGTGGAGGTGGACCAGGCGTCGGGCGTCGCGCCGGAGAGGGTCTGGTCGTCGGCCGCCCTGCCGTTGACAGTGAGGTCGGCCCGGCCGGTGTTGCGGAAGCGGGCCGTGAGGTCCGCGTATCCGTCACGCGCCGAGTAGACCCAGAACGTCGCCGACTTGCCGGAGGTGAGGTTCACCGCGCCCGCGCCGGACTGACCCTGGGAGGTGTAGGTGGTGCTGCCGTTGTCGGAGAGGGTGGCCTGCTCGGCCTCGTGGAGCGTGGTGCCCTGGACGTCGGCGTCCCGGTACCGGAGGTCGATCTTGTCGATGATGGCGTCACCGTCGGTCTTCGCGTTGTTGTCGCCGGTGGTGGCGAGGGTGATGGTGTGGCTGCCGGCGGTGAGGTGCACGGTGGTGTCGCTGTGGCCCCACACCACCCACTGGAAGCCCACCGGGATGTCGACCCTCTTCGAGGCGCCGCCGTCGACGCGCAGATACACGTCGGTCGGGCCCTTGACCTCGGCGTCCTTGGCGTAGCTGCTGCCGAACACCGACACGTCGTAGTCGCCGGTGGTGGGGACGGAGACGGGGAAGGAGATCACCGTGGTGGAGCCGGTGCGCAGACCGCCGACGTCCTTCGTACCCGAGGCGGGGAACTTGCTGACGTTGCCGGTCGTGCCCTCGGTGTTGATGTTGTAGCCACTGCCGCTGAGCGTGGCGTTCTCGGCCTCGTACGTGCCCGTCCAGGTGCTGTCGGAGGGGGTGGCGCTGCCGGTGCCGCCCGGGGAGACGATCACCTGGTACGCGGACATCGCGTCGAGGGTGAGGGGGACGGTGATCGAACCGTCGGAGCCCACGGCGACGTCGGCGTCGGAGAGCCGGGTCGGGGTGGCCGCCGCGCCGAGGTAGCCGCTGTAGCGGTCCTGGAAGACACTGACGTGCACGGTGTTGCCGAAGACCGCCGGGTCGATGTTCTTGATGACCGTGTCGGAGGCGCCGCTGGTGCCTCCTCCGGCGAGGATGACGCGGGCCTGCTTCTTGCCCGTGTCCAGGCTCGCCAGGCCCTGCAGGGTGTACGCGGCGTTGTTCCCGGAGCTGGTGACCTTGACGGTGTTGCCGCTCATGGAGCTGTACCAGTTGTAGAGCCACCACTGGGCGTTGGGGGTGTTCTGGGCCGCGGCGGAGTCACCGAGGTTGCCGTTGATGTTCCAGTACGGCAGGTTGCCGTCGATCTTCTTGTCCTCGATGGCCGAGATCCACTGCACCATCTGACCGGGGTCGGTCAGATGGTAGCGGTGGGCGTACTCGTTGAGGTTGACGGTGATCGGCGAGGTGATGCCGGCGGCGGTCTCCACCGAGCGGTAGGAGTCGACGGTGCTGCGGACGTCCGCCGGGCTCCCCAGGGTGTGCCAGGTGACCACGTCGGGCAGGCAGTTGTTGGTCTTGCAGTAGTTCAGGAAGCCGCTGAGGGAGGAGGAGGTGTAGCTGGAGGTGTTGGGCCCCGCCAGCCGCGCCTCGGGCCAGATGCCCTTGATGAAGTTGTACGTCTGACGCCACTCCGCGTTGAAGTTGTTCAGCGCGGTGGAGTTGGTGCGCATGCCGCTGAACCAGTTCAGGTCCGGCTCGTTGTAGGGGACGAAGACGATGTGGTCGGCGTGGGGGCTGGCCTTCGCCTGCTCCACCTGGGTTCTCATCGTCTCCTGGTAGGCCGCGTAGCTCGTGCGCTCGTAGTTGGCCCGGTAGACGTCCGTCATGTAGATGAAGACGTCCCCGCCGCCGCTGTCCACGAACGGATCGGCGATCTCCAGGGCGTCAGAGCCGGGGTGCTGCTGTCCGTCCTGGTACTTGGTGTTGGTGGTCTGCACCCCCATCCCCTCGATGAGGTTGTTGGTCGGCACGTCCGGGCCGTACAGGCCGTACAGCACCCCGGAGGCGCCACCGCGGAAGGCTCCGGTGGTGGTGCCCAGGTCGACGGTGAGGGTGGGGTCCGCAGCGGCGGCCGGCGCCGCGACCGCGGTGGTGAGGCCGGCCAGGACGGTCAGCGGAAGCAGTGTCCGGGTGATGCCGTGAAGAAGCCGTCTCGAGGCCGAGCGGCTCTGCCCGAGTCTTCGCATGTGCTCACGTTCCTTCAGGATGGGGCTTGTATGTGCTGCGCCGGCCCCCGTGCCGGACGTGTGGGTGGGTGCCTGCCGCGGCGCTAGCTCGCGGGTCGGACGGCGGTGTCGCCGGTCGCGGCCTCCGCGCGCAGGTGGTGGCCATGGGCGAGGAGGAGGTAGCTGCTCGCGGTCCAGGTGTAGGCGCGGTCGCGCAGGCCGGTGCCGGTGAGGGCGTCGAAGTTCTCGGCGAAGCCGTGGGTCTCGCACAGGGCGCGGAAGCGGGCGCTGATGTCGTCCGCGAGGCGTTCGTGGCCGGCGCGGCGCAGGCCGTCCTCGACGAGGACGGTGGCGGGGGCCCAGATCGGGCCGCGCCAGTAGCCGTCGGCGAGGTAGTGCGGGGACGTGGGCAGTTCGGTGGCGAGGCCGTACGGGGTCAGATGGGCCTTGATGTGGTCGGCGAGGGTGCCGGCGACCTTGGCGGGCAGGTGCTCGCCCAGCGCGATGGGCATCAGGTCGAGGAGGCCGGCGCTGCTCCAGGTGTCCCCGGTGCGGGCCGAGCGGGCGACGAACCTTTCCCCGGTCCAGAGCTGGTCGAGCAGCTCGGTCCGGATCTCCTCGGCCGTCCGCGTCCACCGTTCGGCCTCGTCCTCCTTGCTCAACTCCTTCGCCAGGGAGGCTAGTTCGTGGAGTTGGAGGACGAGGAAGGCGGCAAGGTCGGCGGTGACGACCACCCGCTCGGGGTCGAAGGTGGTGGCGTTGTCCCAGCCGCTGTCGTTGCCGTGCTGATAGTGGGGCAGGTCGGCACCGGGGACACGCCGGGCGGTGAGCCAGAAGTCGGTCCAGCGCTCCAGACGCTCGTACGCCAGGGCGAGTTCGGTCCGGTCAGGAGGTGTCGGCAGGGTGCGGCGCAGATGGCCGAAGGCCCAGCCGTGGATAGGTGGCTTGACGAAGTTGTGGAGGACCTCGGAGTGGGTGACCGAGTCCGGCAGCGCGCCGCTCTCGTCCTGGTGGTCGAAGGGCAGGTGGAACTGGTCCAGGGCCAGTTCGGGGCGCCCGGGCGCGAGGGCGAGGGCGTTGAAGCAGTGGTCCCAGCTCCAGACCTTGTCCATCCAGTGCTTGGACATCAGCACGCCCGGCCGGGTGACCAGCCCCTTCGCGGCGACGGTCGCCGACCAGACGACGTAGGCGGCGAGTTCCGCGGCCGGGGTGTCATCCGAACGCCAGGGAGCCACGGCGTCGACGAAATCCGCGAAGGCGGCGCGGGCGGCGGCCACGACGGCGTCGAAGGGCGCCGAGGACACGTACGGGGGGCGGGCGGTGTCGAACTCCTCGATCGCGATCTCCCAGTCGCCGTCCCCCCGCGCGGACACGGTGACACCTCGGTCGGCGCCGCCCAGGGCCTGGTCACCGACCGCGTCCGCGAGGACGCCGGACAGCAGGGTGACGCGGTAGCGGCGGCCGGTCTCGTACGAGGTGAAGACGTGCGCGTTCGCCGCCGGGTCGTGGAAGAAGTACGTGCCGCTGAACGGGGTCAGGGTGCGCGCGGCGGCGAGAACGCCGAAGTCAGGACCGCTGCCCCGCAGGCGTACGGTGTCCGGTGCCTCGTAGGCGAGCTCGACGCGGCCCTTCCCGTCGGTCCAGGTGAGCAGGCCCGGTGTCGCCTCGACGCGGGTCTCGGCCCGCTCGCCCGTCGCCGGGTCCAGGGGGACCAGACGCAGCACGCCGTGCATGCCGTTCTGGTGCGAGACGAGGTGGAGGTCCTCGGCGTAGGTCTTCTCCGCCACCACGGGGGAGATGTCGAACCAGGATCCGTACGCGCTGAACGGGATGTCGTGGACGGAGAAGGCCGGGCCGGATCGGGCGGCGGTCATGTGGCGTGACTCGTTTCTGGAGCAGGGGGTGCCGACCGGCCGGCGCGGGAGGGCGCCGGTCGTCGTGGCGGGTCGGGGGGCTCAGTCCTTGACGGTGGCTCAGTCCTTGACGGCGCCGGTGGTGACACCGGCCGCCACATAACGCTGGGCGAGGACGAGGATGACCGCGGCAGGCAGTGACGCCACGACGGCGGTGGCCATGATGGCGTTCCACTCCTGGTTGTTGTTGCCGATGTAGTGGTAGATGCCGAGGGTGATCGGTTCGTGGACGCCGCCGTTGACCAGTGTGTTGGCGAAGACGAAGTCGGACCAGGACCACAGGAACGCGAACAGCGAGACCGTGACGACGGCGTTGCGGCTCATCGGCAGGACGATCGACCAGAAGGTGCGCAGGGCCCGTGCCCCGTCCATCTGCGCGGCCTGGAGCAGTTCGCCGGGGATGCCGGACATGAACGCGGTGAAGATGAGCACCGCGAAGGGGACCGCCAGGGTGGAGTCGGCGACGATCAGGCCGGGCACGGACTGGAGCAGGCCGAGCTGGAGGTAGATGGCGTAGAAGCCCATCGCCATGATGATGCCGGGGATCATCTGGGCGGCCAGCAGGACGAAGCTCAGCAGGCCGCCGCCGCGTGGGCGCAGCTTGGCCAGGGCGTATCCGGCGGGCGCGGCCAGGGCCACGGTGAGGGCGACGGTGCCGAGGGCGACGACGAGGCTGGTGCCGAGGTAGGGCAGTTGCTCGTCGAGCACGGTGCGGTAGCCGGCCAGGGTGCCGTGGGTCGGGAACAGGTCCGGCGGGCTCTTGCGCATGTCCTGGTCGCGGGTGAAGGAGACGTTGACCATCCAGTAGACCGGGAAGAGCATGACCCCGGTGAGCAGCAGGCCGAGGGCCGTCTTTCCCGCGCTGCCGCGGCGCCGCCTCGGGGCCGCCTGGGCGATCGTCATGACAGTGCCTGCTTTCGCTGGACCCGGACATACACCAGGCCGAAGACCAGGGCGGCGACCACGAGCAGGTTGCCGACGGCCGCGCCGGGGCCGAAGGCGGGCAGGAGGTTGCCGAAACCGAGTTGGTAGGACCAGGTGGCGAAGGTGGTGGACGAGTCCGCCGGGCCGCCCTTGGTCATGATCCAGATGATGTCGAAGACCTTGAGGGTGTAGACGAGGCCCAGCAGCAGGGTGATGGCGGAGACCGGGCGCAGCAGAGGGAAGGTGATGCGCCAGAACCGCTGCCAGGCGTTCGCCCCGTCGAGGGCCGCGGCCTCGTACAGCGATCCGGGGACGGACTGCAGACCGCTGTAGAGCACCACCAGGTTGAACGGAACGCCGATCCAGATGTTCGCGATGATCACCGAGGGCAGTGACCAGTCCGGTGAGGTCAGCCAGTTCACCGGGCCGATGCCGACGGCGTGCAGGGCGGTGTTGACGATGCCGGAGTCGCTGTTGAACATCCACGACCAGGTGGAGGCGGACACGATCAGCGGCAGCAGCCAGGGCACCAGGAACAGGGCCCGCAGGGTGGTGGAGAGCCGGAAGTGCTGGTTGAAGAAGACCGCGAGCGCCAGGCCGATGGCGTACTGGAAGACCAGGCACACGGCGGTGAAGACGACGGTGTGCAGCAGGGCGGGCGCGAAGGTCGGGTCGTCGAAGACCTTCTGGTAGTTCGCCAGGCCGGTGAAGGGCGCGTTGCCGTCGACGAAGGAGCGGACGGTGTAGTCGCGCAGGCTCAGGTCGAGGTTGCGGTAGAGGGGATAGGCGTAGAAGAGGGCGAGGTAGAGGGTGACCGGGGCGAGGAAGGCCCAGGCGGCCCACTGCGAGGAGGACGGACGGCGCCTCTCTCGCGCGCGGGCCCGTGGCGGGGCGGCGGTGGCCGCCCCGCTCAGGTCGTGCGCGGACCGGCGGTCCGAGAGCTGTTTCGTGTCGTTCATCGTCGGCCCGCGAATCCTTGGTTACTTGACGGCCGACTGGGCCTTGGACAGCGCGTCCTTCGGCGACTCGGCGCCGCTGAGCGCGGACTGGACGGCCTTCCACATCTGCTCGGAGATCTTGGGGTACTTGGTGCCCAGGTCGTCGCTGGTACGGCCCTTGGCCGCCTTGACCGCCTCGACCCACGGCTTCAGGCCGGCGTTCGCCGCGACCTGCTTGTCCTGGACTTCGGTGGTGGGAGCGACGTAGGACAGGGTGGTGTCGGTGTCGTAGAGGTTGTCGGTGCTGGTGAGGCAGGTGACCAGCTTCTGCGAGGTGGCGTAGCGGGCGGCGTCCTTCTGGACCGGGACCGTCACGAACTCGCCGCCGGTCGGGGCCGCCGCGTTGCCGCCCTTGGCGGCCGGGACGGGTATCACGCCGTAGTCGAAGCCGGCCTTCTCGGCGTTGGCGAGCTGCCAGGTGCCGTTCTCGCTGAACGCGTAGTCGCCGGTGGCGAACTCCTGCCAGCTGGTGGTCTGGGTGTTGTTGATGACCGAGTTGGGGGCGTAGCCCTTGTCGAGCCAGCCCTTCCAGAGGGACAGCGCGGAGGCCGCCTCGGCGGAGTCGAGTGCGGTGAGCTGTGCGCCCGAGCCCCAGAACCAGGGCAGGAACTGGAAGCTGCCCTCCTCCGTGCCGATCGCCGAGAAGGTGATCCCCTTCTTGCCGGCCTTCTTGACCTTCGCCAGCGCCGCCGTGAGCGACTTCCAGTCCTTGACCGAGGCGATGTCGACGCCCGCCTTCTTCAGCACCTCCTTGTTGTAGTAGAGGGCGAGGGTGTTGGCGCCGATCGGCATGCCGTAGGTCTTGCCACCGGACTGGCCGGCCGCGAGCAGGTTGGGGTCCACCGCTGAGGTGTCGAGCTTGTTGTCGTCGGTCGTGGTGAGCACGCCGGCCTCGGCCAGGGTCGAGACCACCGGGTTGTCGACGATGAGGACGTCCGGGGAGTTGCCCTGCTGGGCCGCCAGCAGGGTCTTGTTGGGCAGGTCGCTGGTGTCGAAGCCGGTCCGCTTGATCTTCACGCCCGCGTCGGTGCCGCACTTGTCCAGCAGCTTCGTCCAGGCCGAGCCCTTGGCGAACTGCGGGTACGGGTCCCAGACGGTGTACGTGCCGCTGTCCGCGTCCTTGGCGCCGGTGCTGCCCGAGCCGGAGGAGCAGGCGGTGGCGCTGACGGCCACAGCCAGGGCCGTCAGAGCCGCGGCGGTCAGACGGCGCTGTCTGGAGGTGCTGTGCATGGCGGGTTCCTTAGTTTCTGGCATGGGTGTGCCGTGAGAGGGAGGGATGACGGGGGGAACCGGGGTACGCCGAACGGCGGCGGTGGGGCCGGTGGGGCCTTCGGTGCGTCAGGAGGTTGACGCCCTGGGCCGGTCAGGAGGTGCAGGCCTTCGGCAGGTCAGGAGGCCGGCGTGGCGGGAGGTCGGGGCCTGCGGCAGGCGGGAGGACAGAGCCTGTGGCGGGCGGGAGGTCGGGTTTCGGGTTCAGGTGAGGCCGAGGGCGGGGCCGGTGCTGGCGCGCAGGGAGATCGGCGGTACGAGCAGGTGGTTCCGGGGCGTCGCGTCGGGTGCGTCCAGCCGTTCGACGAGGAGGTCGACGGCGAGACGGCCCATCTCCTCCGCCGGTACGTCCGCCGCGGTGAGCTGCGGGGTCACCGTCTCCGCCCACCGGCCGGCCACCACCCCGGTGACGGAGAAGTCGCGTGGCACATGGCGGCCGGCGCGGGCCAGCCCCCGGTAGAGGCCGCCCAGTGCCGCCTCGTTCAGCGTGACCAGGCCCGTGGTCGCCGGGTCGTCCCGGAGGATCCGCTCCAGGCACGCCTGCCCGGAGCCGGCGTCGTCCCCGCAGGTGTACGACCGGACGGTCAGGCCCCGCTCGGCCGCGGCCTTGGTGAAGCCCTCCAGCCCCCGGTGCGCGGACTCGTACCCGGCCCGCAGGAGCTGCTCGGGCCGGTTGACGAAGGCGACCCTGCGGTGGCCGAGGTCCGCGAGGTGGTGGACGCACGCCGCCGCCAGCGCCGTGTGGTCCAGGCCCACCCACCAGCCGCCCTCCGGCCGGGCGGTACGGCCGATGGCGACGGAGGGGAAGTCCAGTTCGGCCAGGTGATCGACCCGGTCGTCCTGCAGCCTGATCTCCATCAGGATCGCGCCGTCCACCCGCCGCTCCCCCAGCAGGCGCTGGAAGGAACGGTCGCTGTCGACGCCGCTGGGCGACAGCAGCACGTCGTAGTCGTGGGCCGCGGCGGCCTCGACCACGCTGCCGATGAAATCCAGCTGCATGCCCGTGTAGTGGTTGCCGGCCGGCGGGAAGACCAGGCCGATCGTGTTGGTCCGCCCGTTGGCCAGAGCGCGGGCGCTGGCGTTGGGCCGGTAGTCCAGCTCGTCGATGACCTGCTGGATCTTCCGGCGGGTGTCGTCCGACACGGGGCGTTTGCCGCTCAGCGCGTAGGACACGGTGCTCCGCGAGACACCGGCTCGCCGGGCGATCTCACCGATGTTCACGGAGGACTCCTTGCTCGAACCGGTTCGACGCTCCACGGTAGCGGAGCTGCCGAGCCGCGTGGGCCGGGTTTTGAGGAGGGACGAGGAGGATTCGCTGCCCGGTCGTCGAACCGGTTCGCGTGAAGTGAAGGTAGGAACAAGACGGACGGCTGTCAACACCTCAAACGGCACTTCTCGTCACAGCGCGGCAATCTGGACGTTTCACGGCCTTCACCGGCCCCGCTCGCGTCCGGGGTATTGCTGCCTGTTTTCTCCGGTGCTAGCTTCCTGCGAACCGGTTCGACGAAGTGATCCTTCCGGCGGCCGGGACCCGATTCCGCGCAACTCCTGGTCCGCGGAGCCCCGTCACGGCCGCACGGATCAACCGCCCCCGGCCCTCGGAGCACGGCCGATCGAACCGATTCCGCATCGCCGCCCCCTCGGACCCGCCTCATCGATCTCGGCACACGGACGCACGGCCGGGCCCCGGGTGGGTCGACCGGGACCCGTTACTCACAGGATCGAGGACGCACTCCATGTCATCCGCTGACAGATCTGCCCGGCGCCGGGCCCCGGCCGCCGTGGCGCTGGCCCTCGGCGCGGGCGTGCTGGTCGCCCCGGCCGTTCCCGCGCAGGCGGCCGACGCGCCCGAGCCCACGGCCCGCTACACCTTCGACGAGGACGACCTCGCGTCCGGGGAGATCACGGACGTCTCCGGCAACGGTCTGACGGCGAGCCTGGTCAACGGCTCCACCGCGCGGTCCGTCGAGGGCACGGGCGGCGGCAGGGCGCTCGCCCTGCCCGGCGGAGCGCCCACCTCCGACGGCGCGTACGTGCGTCTGCCCCGGGCGGTGGTCGGCGACGCGACCGACCTGACGGTGTCCGCCCGCCTGAAGTGGGACGGCGACAAGTCGTCCTGGCAGCGGATCTTCGACCTGGGCACCGACACGTCGAAGTACCTCTTCACCACCCCGTCCAACAACGGCGGGGTGCTGCGCACCGCCGTGACCACCGGCGGCGGGGGCGCGGAGGCGCAGGTCTCCGGGTACGCGGCGCTCCCCGCCGACGCCTGGCGGACGGTCACGGTCACCCTCGACACCGCCGCCGGACGGGTCACCACCTACCTCGACGGCGTGGCCGTCTCCTCCGCGAAGACCGGGGTCAAGGCCAGGGAGCTGCTGGACGCCTCGGCCTCCGCGGCCGGATACATCGGCAAGTCCTTCTGGCCGGACCCGCTGCTGAAGGGCGCGATCGACGACTTCACGGTGTGGCACTCGGCGCTGAGCGCCGAGCAGGTGGCGCGGGTGGCCGGCGACGTCCCCACCCTCCGGGCGCTGTCGCGGACGTCCTTCGAGGTACGCACCACCACGGGGACCGCCCCGTCCCTGCCCACGGCGGTCCGCTCCTCCTGGTCCGACGACTACGACCGTGACACGCCGATCGTGTGGGACGCGGTGCCGGAGGAGAAGTACGCCGGCCCCGGCACGTTCACGGTGGCCGGGCGCGCGGCCGGACAGGACGTGAAGGCGACCGTCACCGTGGTGCGGGAGGGCCAGCTCACCGTCGACCTCGCCTCGGACACCGGCGCGTTCCACGGCGGCGCCTCCGGCACCCTCTACGGCGTGTACGGGCCGGACGTGCCCACCAACAACCTCATCGAGGGCATGGGGCTGCGCACGGTCTCCACCAAGGCGCAGGACGGTCCGCAGCACCCGGGGGCCGACGCCCTGGAGGTGGTGAAGCCGCTGGCGGACTCCACCGACGGTGACGTGTACATCTACATGACCGACATCCACCGCGGCTTCCCGTACCAGTGGCCGGGTGACACCCCTGCGGAGAAGCTCAAGCTCTACGAGGAGAAGATCGCCGACCAGGTCGACCAGGTCCTGAAGCTGCCGAAGGAGTACCAGGACAACATCGTCTTCGTGCCGTACAACGAGCCCGAGGGCAACATGTTCGGCACCGGCGAGTGGAGCTACGACAAGGTCAGCTGGCTCGACGACCCCGACGACTTCTTCGCCGCCTGGGACTCGGCGTACCGGCTGATCAAGAAGAAGATGCCGGACGCCCGGATCGCCGGCCCCAACACCAGTGTCCTGTACGACCAGGTGAAGGGCTTCCTCTCACACACCCTGGCCTCGGGCACGCTCCCCGAGGTGATCACCTGGCACGAGCTGAGCCACCCCGAGGCGGTGCGCGACAGCGTCGCCAAGTACCGGGGCTGGGAGAAGGACCTGTTCGCGGGCACCTCGCGCGAGGGCACCGAACTGCCCATCAACATCAACGAGTACGCCTTCAACTACCACACCTCGGTCCCCGGCCAGATGATCCAGTGGGTGTCGGCGATCGAGGAGTCCAAGGTGGACGCCGACATCGCGTACTGGAACATCGACGGCAACCTCTCCGACTCCGCCGTGCAGTCGAACCGCGGCAACGGCCAGTGGTGGCTGCTCAACGCGTACGCCTCGATGAGCGGGCACACGGTGACGGTGGACCCGCCGTTCCCGGGCGAGAACTACACCATGCAGGGCGTCGGCACGCTCGACGAGAAGAAGAAGCAGGCCCGGCTGGTCTTCGGCGGCTCCACCGGCAAGGGACACATCACCTTCGCCGGCGTCCCGAAGAAGATCTTCGGCAAGACCGTCCACGCCTGGGTCCGCGAGATCGAGTGGAGCGGACAACTCGGCGACAGCGCCGGCCCGAAACTGCTCACGGAGACGAACCTGAAGGTCTCCGACGACGGGACGGTCTCCGTCGACTTCGGCGACGGTACCCTGCCGACGCTGAAGGAGTCCTCGGCGTACGAGATCGTGCTCAGCCCCGCCGGGAAGGCCAGGGCCACGCAGGACGCGCCCGCGCGCTGGCAGCAGTCGTACGAGGCGGAGGACGCCGCCCACACCGGGTCCGGCTACTCGAAGAACGGGCCCGAGGGCTCCCCGCGTGACGTGTCGAAGTTCTACACCTCCGGCGGCTACAACGTCGGTGGCCTGCGCACCGGTTCGGACATGACGCTCGACTTCACCGTGGACGTGCCCGAGGACGGCACCTACGACCTGAGCGTCTTCGCCAACTCCCTCAACACCTTCGACAAGGTGAAGGAGCAGGGTCCCACCAACGTCTTCCTCCGCGTCGACGGCAAGGCGGACAGCGAGCGGGAGCTGTATCTCCCGCTGGGCTACAAGTGGGTGGTCTGGGACCACACCGACACCACGGTGAAGCTGACCAAGGGCAGGCACACCCTGACGCTCGCCGCGAGGAGCGCCGACGGCAAGCGGGTCACCCAGGGTGACGCCATCGTCGACCGCCTCACCCTCACCCTGCCGGACGCCTCCGCCCGCACCCGGGTGTACGAGGGCGAACTCGCCTGGCTGGGCGGCGGGGCACGGCCCGTCTACGACCTGCCGAAGCGGGCGGCCACCGGCTCGGGCGCGGCCCGGCTCCCGAAGAAGGGGACCGCCACGTTCTGGGTCTACTCCCCCGCCGACCGCGAGGCCACCCTGGAGGTCGACACCCTGAAGGGCTCGGGCGCCCGTCTCTCCGTCAACGGCCAGGACGTCCTGCGGCTGGACAAGGGCGGGAGCAGTGTCGCGGTCTCCCTCTCCGGGGGCGTCAACAAGGTGACGGTGACCGGGGGTTCGTCCACCACCCTCGTCGACCGCCTCACGGTCACCCCGACCGAGGGCGTACTCCCGACGCGCACGTACGAGGGGAAGGACGCCGAACTCTCGGGCTCGGCCGCGCTCAGCCCCCTCTCCCTGGCCACGGGCGGCACCGCGATCACCGGGATCGGCGGCGCACCGGGCAACGGCAACACCGCGACGTTCACCGTCACCGCGGACCGGGCGGGCACCCACGCGCTGCGCATCCGCTACTCCAACCCCGAGCAGTCGCCGGCCACGCACTACAACCCGGACCCGCTCGCCCGCCACGCCGACCTGACCGTCAACGGCGGCGGGACACGGCGGGTCACCTTCCCGCACACCTTCCACCAGAACAACTTCTGGGAACTGACCGTCCCCGTCCGGCTGAAGAAGGGGCAGAACACCCTCACCTTCCGCTCCGAGGAACTCCCGAACTTCGACGGCACGACCTACGCCTCGGACACCTTCCCCGGCGTGCTGCTCCGCTCCCGCTTCGCCCCGCTGATCGACCGGATCACGGTCGCGCCGTACGCGAAGGAGGTGCGCTGAGCCGAGCGGGCGCCCGGATCCGTGCGAACGGATCCGGGCGCTTCGCCGTCCGATGCTTCGCCGTCCAGCCCTTCACCGTCGGGTGGTTCCCCCGGCCGAGCGGGCGGCGGGCGGGTCAGGCGCCGGGGTGCAGCCCGGGCCAGCCCGGCGTCGGGTCGCCCTTGACCTCGCCGAAGTAGAGGGCGAACGTCTGCTTCCACCGCTCGACGGCGGCGCGGTCCTCCATGAAGCGGGGGAAGCCGTCCACGTTGGCCTCGGGGTACTCCCAGATCGGCTTCAGCCCGGCGGGCGGGGCCACGTCCGTGCGTACCGACCAGGCGTTGGAGGTCTGGCGCTCGGTGGAGATCTGCCAGCTCAGGAACAGCTTGGCCGCCGTCGGGTGGGCGGCCTGCCTGAGGATCGCGATGCGCTGGCCCCACGCCATGAACGGGTGCCCTTCGGGCCGCCCCATGCGGATCGGGCCGGTGCTGGTCGGGCTGGCGCCCGTACCGACCCCCACGACCGCCCGCTTCTCGTTGATCGCGGTGCTGGGCGAGAACGAGCCCCGGGCGAACTGCGGCTGCTGGGCGGCGAGTGCGGCCACCCAGTCCCAGCCGTAGGTCTGCGCGTAGAGGGCGTAGAGGTAGAGCACCGCGTCGTCGTCGTGCGGGTAGGAGGAGGCGACCGCGTTCTTCCAGCGCGGGTCGACAAGGTCCAGCGGGGATTGCGGCGCGTTCGCGCCGGCCGCCGCCACGTCGTACACGTAGCTGAAGGCGATGACCGCGCCGGCGACCCAGGCGCCGTCGGGGTCCCGGAACTTCTTGTACAGCTTGCCGAACCCGGCGGGCTTGTAGCGCAGCAGCCGTCCCTCGCGCTTCCAGCGGGTGAAGTCGTGCAGGGTCTGGAGCTGTACGACGTCGGGAACCAGGGTGTCGGTGGCCAACTGGTTGTCCACACGGACGTCGTGGTACTTGCTGTAGTCGACGATCAGCTTCAGGTCGATCTCGGGGAACCGCTGGCGGAAGGCGGCCCGGGCGCCTGCACCACTGCCCGAGTCGGCGAGGTCGCCGCCCGCGTAGACGACGAGCTTGCCGCCCTCGGCTATCGCGTCCCGGTACAGCTCGTCGAGGGTCCTGGTGTCCTCGGCCACGGAACCGCGCGACGACTCGGCGGGGGCGGCCGAGGCCGGCGACGCGGTGGCGCCGAGCGTGCCGAGACCGAGCGCGGTGCCCGCTCCGGTCACCAGCAGACGTCGACGGCTGGGAAGGCTGGTCACGAGGGTGCCCTTTCTCTGTGGGGGTAGGGGCTCGATGAACGCGGGCCGGAGGGACACGGGGGCCTGCCTGAGCGGCCGGAACATCTGACGGAACAGTATCTGCTTCATCAGATGAATCGGCCGACGACAGCCATGCGACAGCGACGTGACAGCCGTGCGACAGGTGGTGCCCCTGTGCCTGCCGGGCGATTCCGGCGAAGAGGACGGACGGCCACCGCCCTCGGCGGAACGGGCGTCCCTAGGGTGTCGCCTCCGTCGAACTCAGGGGTCTGGCAGGCCAGTCGAGGAGGCGGGCGCCGATCACCGCGGTCTGGAGGGTGTAGCGGTCGACGGGATCGGTCGGGTCGGTGCCGGTGAGGGTGCGGACGCGGGCCAGCCGGTAGGTGAGGGCGCGCACGCTGAGGGAGAGCCGCCGGGCGGTCGAGGCGGCCACGCAGCCGGTGTCGAAGTACGCCGTGAGCGTGTCGAGCAGGGGGCGTGCGCCGCCGCGCGCCTGTTCCAGCGGGCCGAGTGTGCTGCTCACCAGGTCGACGAGGGCCTGCCGGTCCCGGGCCAGTACGGGAAAGACCAGCAGGTCGGAGGCGCGCAGCAGGGGCTCGTCGAGGCCCATCCGCTGGGCCACGTCCAAAGCGTTGAGGGCCTCCTCGTAGCTGTGGCCGATACCGACGGTGCCGGGCCGGGAGCGGCCGATGGCGACCTGGGCGCGGCCGGTGGCGGCGTAGGAGCGCTTGGCGAAGTGGGCGAGGACGTCGTCCTGGTCACCGGGGGCGACGCAGACCATGCGGCCGTCCTTGGTGGTGAACAGGATGCGGCGGTTCTCGAAGCGGGCGAACAGGTCGCTCGCCACCTGCCGGGGCACCGGGTCGGTCTCGTCGTACTTCTCCGGGCCCTCGGCCACGGCGACCGCGTGGGCGCGGGACAGGCGCAGGCCGAACCGCTCGGAGCGGGCGGCGAGTTGGCCCGGGTCGCCGCGGCCGTGCAGAAGGTCGTCGATGAACTCCCGCCGGGCGGCCTCCTCCTTGCGCACCACGAGTCGTTGGGCGCGCTCGTAGCCGTCGGCGAAGGCGTCGACGGCCTGTTCGACCACGGCGAGGACGCGGGCCGGGTCGGCGCCCCGGGGCCAGTTCTCCCGGCCGGCCACGAGGTGCGCCCGCACCAGCGAACGCCAGCCGTGCCCGGCCTCGGCCGCCCGCGCCCCGAGCGCCCGACGCGACTCGATCTCGTCCCGCGTCAGCCGCCGCCCGGTGACGGCTGCCTCCGCGAGGATCCTCTCGAACCCGTCGAGAAAACCGTCGCGCGGTGCAGGGTGGGAGGGGGTGCGGTCGGTTGGAGCGCGGTCGGTCAAGGGGGCGTCGGTCGGGGCGTGGGCGGTCGAAGGCCGGTCGGTCCGGTGGTCCTCCGCGGTCACGTTCCGCCCGTCCGCGCCGCTCCCGCCGCTCACGATGCTCCCCCGTGCGACCACGCCGTCCACGATCTCCCCCGGCTCCCCCATCCGCCCCGGCTCCCCCATCTGCCCCGGCTCCCTCATCTGCCCCGTCTCCCTCGTACGCATCTGTCGTCCGTGCGCCCGCTGTTCATGTCCTCCCCCGTTCGCTCTCCGTCCCGACCAGTGCGCGAGCGCACGCCCGTCCGCTCAGGCGTTCGCGTGCACCGCCTCGGTGGTGGGCTCGGGTTCCGCCGTCGGCGTCTCCCGGGCCGCGACCGCGGTGCGGCGGCGGGTGAGGCGGGTGGCGAGGGGTTCGGTCCAGCGGGCGGTGAGCGGGCCGAGGAGGACCAGGAGGAGCACGTACGCCGTCGCGAGAGGGCCGACGCGGGGCTCGACCCCGACGGCGAGCCCCGCGATGACGATGGAGAACTCGCCCCGCGCGACCAGGGTTCCGCCCGCCCGCCACCGGCCCTTCGCCGAGATCCCGGCCCGGCGCGCGGCCCAGTACCCGGTGGCGATCTTCGTCAGGGTCGTGACGGCGGCCAGCGCGAGGGCGGGGAGGAGGACGGGCGGGATGTCGGCGGGGTCGGTGTGCAGGCCGAAGAAGACGAAGAACACGGCGGCGAAGAGGTCCCGCAGCGGGGTCAGGATGCTGCTGGCCCCCTCGGCGACCTCACCGGACAGCGCGATGCCGACCAGGAACGCCCCCACGGCGGCCGAGACCTGGAGGTGCTGGGCGATCCCGGCGACGACGAGGGTGAGGCCGAGGACGACCAGGAGGAGCATCTCGGCGTTGTCGGAGGAGACCGCCCGGCTGATCAACCGCCCGTGGCGGAGGGCGACATAGAGGACGGCGCCGACCGTGCCCAGGGCGATCAACAGGGTCAGGGTGCCGCCCGCCAGACTCACCCCGGCGAGCAGGGCGGTGAGGATCGGCAGGTAGACGGCCATCGAGAGGTCTTCGAGGACGAGGATGCTCAGCACGACCGGGGTCTCCCGGTTGCCGAGCCGGCGCAGATCGCCGAGGACCTTGGCGATGACGCCGGAGGAGGAGATCCAGGTGACGCCGGCCAGGGCGACCGCGGCGACCGGGCCCCAGCCGAGCAGCAGCGCCATCACGGCGCCAGGGATGGCGTTGAGGACGAAGTCGACCGCGCCGGAGGGGTATTGGGACTTGAGGTTGGTGACGAGTTCGGAGGCGCTGTACTCCAGACCGAGCAGGAGCAGCAACAGGATGACGCCTATCTCTGCGCCGGTGGCGACGAACTCCTCGCTGGCCTGAAGGGGGAGGATGCCGCCGTGGCCGAAGGCGAGCCCGGCGAGCAGGTAGAGGGGTATGGGTGAGAAGCCCACCCGTCCGGCGAGGCGGCCCAGCATGCCCAGGGCGAGGATGATCGCCCCGAGTTCGATGAGCATGGCTGTGGTGTGATGCACGGGCGTCTGTCCTCCGTTGACGAGTGCGGTGACGGCGTCTGTGCCTGAAGGGAGTTCGGCCGCGCGCACGGGTGCGAGGGCACGCAGGGCATGCCGGGCAGACCCCTCCGCGAAGGGCGGAGGGGGGCGTCAGTACGCGGGGTGTTCGCTCGGACCCGCGGCGCGGCCGGTATCGGGAACGGCGTCGCGAGCGGCGTTCACGACGCGCACGCGGATGACTCGACCCATGTCACGCCTCCCCCACACGCCGTCGGCGTATCACCGACCACCACTCGAACGAATGAGCAAATAAACGCTCAACAGAGCGTTGGGGCTCGGTAAAGGAGTCTAGCGCACACCGAAAAGGTAAAATCACACAATCGGTAAAGCGCTGCCCATTTCCCTTTGCCCCAGGCTCATTCCGTCACTCGCCGATCTCCACCTTGCCGTTGTCACCGGCCCGCACCGCCGCCTTGTCCCGCGTGATGCCTTTCAGCAGCTCCGCGAGGTCGACCCCCGTGGTGGAGCCGAGGAGTTCGAGCCCCTGGGCGACGTTGTCGGCGACCGCGCGCGGGATGCGGGCGGCGCCGTCGGTGGAGATGACCGTCATCTTGTCCACCGCCGCGAGCGGTTCGGACGCCTTGGCGACGACCTGCGGCAGCACCTCGACGAGCATCTGCAGGACCGCCGCGTCGCCGTACCGCCCGAACGCGTCGGCCTTCTGCCGCATCGCCTCCGCCTCGGCCGCGCCCTTCGCGCCGATCGCCGCCGCCTCCGCCTCGCCCTCCAGCCGGACCGCCTCCGCGATCGCCGCCCGCCGCGCCCGCTCGGACTCGCCCTGCCGGAGACCCTCGACGGCCTCGGCCTCGGCCAGCGCGGTACGCCGCTGCTTCTCGCCCTCACCGGTCAGCCGGGCCCGCTCGGCCTCCGCCTGCGCCCCCGCGATCTCGGCCAGCCGCTCGGCCTCGGCCTGCTTGACCCGGGCCACCCGCCGCGCCTCGGCCTCCTGTTCGGCCGCGTACCGCTGGGCGTCGGCGGGCTTGCGGACCTCCGTGTCGAGCTGACGGTCCTTCAACGCGGCCTGCCGCTCGGCCACCTTCTCCTGCTGGGTGAGGATGTCCTGCTGCCGGGCGGCCTCGGCGAGCGGACCCGCCGCGTTCGCCTGCGCCGCCGCCGAGTCAGTCTCGGCCTTGATCTCGGCCTGCTTCAGGTAGAACGTCCGCTGGGCGACCGCGATCTCCTCCTCGGCCTTCAGCCGGGCCTGCTCGGCGGCGCGCCGGGCGACCGCCTCGGCGATGTCCGCCTCCTGCTTGGCCCTCGCGGCCTCCGGACGGCCGAGGTCCTCCAGATAGGAGCCCTCGGTGGTGATGTCCTGGATCTGGAACGCGTCCAGCACCAGGCCCTGCCCGGAAAGGCTGGCCTCCGCCTCCTCGGCGACCTGGCCGGCGAACGCGGCCCGGTCACGGATGACGTCCTCCACCGACATCCGGCCGACGATGGCCCGCAGCGCGCCCGACAGCACCTCCTGGGTGAAGCCGACGATGCCGTCCTGCTGCATCAGGAACCGCTGGGCGGCGGCCCGGATCGAGTCCTCGGTGCCGCCGACCTTGACGATGGCGACCCCTTCGAGGTGCGCCTTGATCCCGCGCAGCGTGACCGCGCCGCGCACCGCCACCGGGATGTGCCGCGACGACAGGTCCAGGGTGAACCGCTGCTGCACGAACGGCACGACGAACACCCCGCCGCCGACCACGACCTTCTGCCCGCTGTTGTCGGTGAACACCCGCCCGGTCTCCGGATCGGTGGCCTCCTTGCCGCGCCGGCCGGTGACGATGAACGCCTCGCTGGGACCCGCCACCTTGTAGCGGGTGACCAGGACGAGAGCCAGCAGCACCAGGAGCACGACGACTCCCACCACCGCCAAGAACACAGCACTCATGACAAATACCCCCGAATCACACAAGAAAGAATGAAAGGAACGCAACGCCCTGCGGAGGAGCCGCTCAGCGGTCCACAGGGCGCACCACGACCGACGTGGCGCTCGGCGCCGCCTCCACCCACACCTCGGCGCCCCGGGCCACCGGCACCGCGCTGCGCGCGGCGAGTTTCACCGGCTGCCCGGCGAGCCGCAGCAGCACCTCGCCGAAGCCGTCCGCCGGAATGTCGGTCACCACACTTCCCGCGGTGCCCACCAGGTCGGACCCCCGGGGCGTGACCGCCGTCCGATCGCTCATCAGGGCCCGCCCGAAGCGGTACGTCAGCCAGGCCGTGCCGGCCCCGAGGACCGCACCGCACCCGCCGGCGAGAACGGGCCCCGCGTCGAGCAGTTCGGTCGCGAGGACGCCTCCGAAACCGGTCGCCGCCAGGAACCCGGCGACGACCGGCAACGACAGCCATCCCTCCAGGGCACCGGCCGGGCCGCCGTCGAACGCGCCCTCCAGCACCCCGTCGAGGACCAGCGACAGGACGAGCAGCACGACCCCCGTGATGCCGAGTCCGAAGAACCAGGCCATACGCGCCGTCCCCCTTTCCCGCCCCGCCGCCGGTCTCCGGCTTGACGAGATCCTCACATGGGCGGCCGGGCCGGTTCATTGCCGTGTTCCGGCAATGTTCCCGTGCCTTTCCTTGCTGCCACGAAAGGTGCGCGGCGGCTCAGGCGGCGGCCTGCCGGACGACCTCCGCGACCTCGTAGCCCGCCTCGACGATCGCCGCGCGCACGGCCGCGTCGTCGGCCGTCTCCCCGCGCACGGTCACCAGGCCGGCCCGCACGTCGACGTCGACCTCGGTGACACCGGGCACCGCGACGACCTCCTCGGTGACGCTCGCGGCACAGTGGCCACAGCTCATGCCGGAGACGGTGAAGTACTTCTCGGCCATGGGACGCTCCTGTCCTCGGTCGGCCCGGTGACTGTGCCGTGGGGGCGCCCGGGCCGCGTGGCACGAGGTACGGCGGACCACCCCCCGACGTTCATCCTCGGCCCGTAAGTGACCGGCAGGTAACCCGCCCGATTTCAAGGTCACCCCAGGGAGGGCAAGGTCACAGCCGTGCCCCCTGCTGCTCCTTTGCGCCTCTGGCCTAGCATCCGAGCATGACGGTCCTGCCTGACGACGGGCTTGAGCTGGCCGCCGAGTTCCCTGACGCAACCCACGAGCAGTGGCAGCGCCTCGTTGCGGGCGTGCTGCGCAAGTCGGGCAAGGACGTCGAGGGCGCTCAGGCCGAGGAAGCCCTGTCCACCGCGCTGGAGGACGGGCTGCGCACCCGTCCTCTCTACACCGCGCACGACACCGCGCCGCCCTCCGGCCACCCCGGCTTCGCGCCCTTCGTACGAGGAGGGCGGGCCGCCGGCACCTCCGTCGGCGGCTGGGACGTACGCCAGCGGCACACGGTGGCGGACGGCGCAGCCGTGCTCGCGGACCTGGAGAACGGCGTCACCTCCCTGTGGCTGGTGCTCGGCGAGGCCGGCCTCCCGGTGGCGTCGCTCGGCTCGGTCCTCGACGGTGTGTACCTCGACCTCGCGCCCGTCGTGCTGGACGCGGGCGCCGAAGTGGAGTCCGCCGCCGGTGAGTTGCTGCGGCTGTACGCCGAGCGCGGAGTCGCCAAGGTGGCGGCGCGCGGCAACCTGGGCGCGGACCCCCTCGGCCACGAGGCCCGCACCGGACAGGGCTACGACCTCGCCCCCGTCGTCGACCTCGCGCGACAGTGCGCCGAGGAGTACCCGGGCCTTCGGGCCCTGACCGTGGACGCCCTGCCGTACCACGAGGCCGGCGGCTCGGCGGCGCAGGAGCTGGGCGCCTCCCTGGCGACCGGTGTCGCGTACCTGCGGGAGCTGACCTCGGCCGGGCTGAGCGTCGAACAGGCCTGCGGCCAGCTGGAGTTCCGGTACGCGGCCACCGCCGACCAGTTCCTGACGATCGCCAAGCTTCGCGCCGCGCGCCGGCTCTGGGCCCGGGTCGCCGAGGTGTGCGGGGCGCCCGCCGCCGGGGCGCAGACGCAGCACGCGGTGACCTCGGCGGTGATGATGACGCGCCGCGACCCGTGGGTGAACATGCTGCGCACGACCATCGCCACGCTGGCCGCCGGCGCGGGCGGCGCCGACTCCGTCACGGTCCTGCCGTTCGACCACGCGCTGGGCCTGCCGGACGCGTTCGCGCGGCGCATCGCCCGCAACACCTCCACGATCCTGATCGAGGAGTCCCACCTCGCCCGGGTGATCGACCCGGCGGGCGGCTCCTGGTACGTGGAGCGCCTCACCGACGAACTCGCCCACGCGGGCTGGGAGTTCTTCCAGCGGATCGAGCGACTCGGCGGCCAGGCGGCCGCGTTGCGCTCGGGTGACCTGGGCCGCGACCTCGCCGACACCTGGGAGGCCCGCACCGGCAGGCTCGCCAAGCGCCGCGAACCCATCACCGGGGTCAGCGAGTTCCCGCACCTGGCGGAGAAGCCGGTCGTCCGCGCACCCGCGCCCGAGCCGCCGTCCGGCGGTCTCCCCCGCGTCACCCGCGACGAGACGTACGAGGCACTGCGCGCCCGCTCGGACGCCCACCTCGCCGCGACGGGCTCCCGCCCCCGGATCCACCTGGCCGCCCTCGGCCCGGCCGCCGCCCACACCGCCCGGCTCACCTTCGC
Source organism: Streptomyces caniscabiei (assembly GCF_014930365.1). Taxonomy (GTDB): domain Bacteria; phylum Actinomycetota; class Actinomycetes; order Streptomycetales; family Streptomycetaceae; genus Streptomyces; species Streptomyces caniscabiei. The sequence continues at coordinate 477,096 of NZ_JABXWI010000003.1, forward strand.
CGCCAACCTCTTCCAGGCGGGCGGCATCGAGCCCGTCACCGGGGGCACCTTCGAGGAGAGCGGCGCCACCGAGGCGTGCCTGTGCTCCAGCGACGCCCTGTACGAGGAGCGGGCCGCGACCGAGGCGGCCGGGCTGAAGGCCGCCGGCGCCTCGCACGTGTTCCTCGCCGGCCGCCCCGGGCAGTACGCCGACGTCGACGGTTTCGTCTTCGCGGGCTGTGACGCCGTGGCCGTCCTGACCGCCACCCTCGACCGCATGGGAGTGTCCTGATGACCACCCCTTCCGGCCCCTCCAACCCCTCCGTCCCCGACTTCTCCGGGATCGAGCTGGGTACCCCGTCCGTCGACGGCGGCGCCGACGAGTGGCGTACGGCGGTCGAGAAGGCGGCCGGCGGCGAGCCGCTGTGGGAGACCCCGGAGGGCATCGGGGTCAAGCCGCTCTACACCGGCCAGGACCTGGAGGGCCTGGACTTCCTGGGCACCTACCCGGGCATGGCCCCGTATCTGCGCGGCCCGTACCCGACGATGTACGTCAACCAGCCCTGGACGATCCGCCAGTACGCGGGCTTCTCCACCGCGGAGGAGTCCAACGCCTTCTACCGCCGCAATCTGGCTGCCGGTCAGAAGGGCCTGTCCGTCGCCTTCGACCTGCCCACCCACCGGGGCTACGACAGCGACCACCCGCGCGTGACCGGTGACGTCGGCATGGCGGGCGTGGCGATCGACTCGATCCTCGACATGCGCCAGCTCTTCGACGGCATCCCGCTGGACAAGATGACCGTGTCGATGACGATGAACGGCGCCGTGCTGCCCGTGCTCGCGCTCTACATCGTGGCGGCCGAGGAGCAGGGGGTGCCGGCCGAGAAGCTGGCGGGGACCATCCAGAACGACATCCTCAAGGAGTTCATGGTCCGCAACACCTACATCTATCCGCCGAAGCCGTCGATGCGGATCATCTCCGACATCTTCGCCTTCACCTCGCAGAAGATGCCCCGCTACAACTCCATCTCCATCTCCGGCTACCACATCCAGGAGGCCGGCGCGACGGCCGACCTGGAGCTGGCGTACACGCTCGCGGACGGCGTCGAGTACATCCGGGCGGGCCGGGAGGCGGGCCTGGACGTGGACGCGTTCGCGCCCCGGCTGTCGTTCTTCTGGGCGATCGGCATGAACTTCTTCATGGAGGTCGCCAAGCTCCGCGCGGCCCGCCTGCTCTGGGCCAAACTGGTGAAGCAGTTCGACCCGCAGAACGCCAAGTCGCTCTCCCTGCGCACCCATTCACAGACCTCGGGCTGGTCGCTGACCGCGCAGGACGTCTTCAACAACGTCACCCGCACCTGTGTGGAGGCGATGGCGGCCACCCAGGGCCACACCCAGTCGCTGCACACCAACGCCCTCGACGAGGCGCTGGCGCTGCCGACCGACTTCTCCGCCCGCATCGCCCGCAACACCCAGCTCCTCATCCAGCAGGAGTCCGGCACCACCCGCGTCATCGACCCGTGGGGCGGCAGCGCCTACGTGGAGAAGCTGACGTACGACCTCGCCCGCCGCGCCTGGCAGCACATCCAGGAGGTCGAGCAGGCGGGCGGCATGGCCAGGGCCATCGACGCGGGCATCCCCAAGCTGCGCATCGAGGAGGCCGCGGCCCGCACCCAGGCCCGCATCGACTCCGGGCGGCAGCCGGTCATCGGCGTCAACAAGTACCGCGTGGAGAACGACGAGCAGATCGACGTGCTCAAGGTCGACAACTCCTCCGTGCGGACCCAGCAGATCGAGAAGCTGCGCCGGCTGCGCGCGGAGCGCGACGAGCGGGCCTGCCAGGACGCCCTGGACGCGCTGACCCGGGCGGCCGGCGGCGAGGGCAACCTGCTGGAGCTGGCCGTGCGCGCGGCCCGCGCCAAGGCCACGGTCGGCGAGATCTCCGACGCCCTGGAGAAGGTGTACGGCCGGCACGCGAGCCAGATCCGTACGATCTCCGGCGTGTACCGCAACGAGGCAGGGGAGTCCGAGAACGTGGAGCGTACCCGGAGCCTGGTGGACGCCTTCGCCGAGGCCGAGGGCCGCCGGCCGCGCATCCTGGTCGCCAAGATGGGCCAGGACGGCCACGACCGGGGCCAGAAGGTGATCGCGACCGCCTTCGCCGACCTCGGCTTCGACGTCGACGTCGGCCCGCTGTTCCAGACCCCGGCCGAGGTGGCCCGTCAGGCCGTCGAGGCGGACGTCCACATCGTCGGGGTGTCCTCCCTGGCCGCCGGGCATCTCACCCTCGTACCGGCGCTGAAGGAGGCCCTCGCCGAGGAGGGGCGTGAGGACATCATGATCGTGGTCGGCGGGGTGATCCCGCCCCAGGACGTGCCCACCCTCCTGGAGATGGGCGCCGCGGCCGTGTTCCCGCCCGGCACGGTCATCCCGGACGCGGCGTACGACCTGGTGCGGCGGCTGGGGGCCGACCTCGGGCTCGACCTGTGATCGATGTCGACGCCTACGCCAAGGGCGTGCTCGACGGGAAGCGGGCGATCGTCGCCCGTGCCATCACCCTCGTCGAGTCCACCCGACCCCAGCACCGGGTGCTGGCGCAGGAGCTGCTGACGGCGCTGCTGCCGCACAGCGGCCGGGCCCGGCGGATCGGGGTCAGCGGGGTGCCGGGCGTGGGCAAGTCCACGTTCATCGACGCGTTCGGCACGATGCTGACCTCGCTCGGGCACCGGGTGGCGGTGCTGGCGGTGGACCCGTCGTCGAGCCGTACGGGCGGCTCGATCCTCGGCGACAAGACCCGGATGGAGCGGCTGGCCGTCGACCCGGCGGCCTTCGTCCGCCCCTCCCCCACGGCCGGCACGCTCGGCGGGGTCGCCAAGGCCACCCGTGAGTCGATCGTGGTGATGGAGGCGGCCGGCTACGACGTGGTGCTGGTGGAGACCGTCGGCGTCGGCCAGTCCGAGACGGCCGTCGCGAACATGGTCGACTCCTTCCTCCTCCTCACCCTCGCCCGCACCGGCGACCAGCTCCAGGGCATCAAGAAGGGCGTCCTGGAGCTGGCGGACGTACTCGCCGTGAACAAGGCGGACGGCCCGCACGAGCGCGACGCCCGTACGGCGGCACGGGAGCTGTCGGGGGCGCTGCGGCTGATGCACGGGAAGGACGCGGTCTGGACGCCGCCGGTGCTGAGCTGCAGCGCCCGCGAGTCGACCGGCCTGGACACCGTCTGGGAGCGCCTGGAGCAGCACCGCACGCTCCTGGACTCCACCGGCCGCCTCGCCGCCAAGCGACGGGAGCAGCAGATCGACTGGACCTGGTCGATGGTCCGCGACGAGCTCCTCGGCCGGCTCCGCACCCATCCCGGTGTCCGCTCCCTCGCGCCCGGCCTCGAACAGCGCGTCAGGGACGGCGAGTTGACGGCGACACTGGCCGCCGAGCGGATCCTGGAGGCGTTCGGGGAGGGGTCCGCCGGTTCACCCGGCTGAGCGCCCTGAGTGGTGGCGGCGTGCGATCCGGCTGACGGTGGATCACGTCGGAGTCGGGTCAAGTCAGCTGACGAAGCACCAGCTGCCCGGCTGCGGCGGAAGGACCATCAGATGCGTTCTGCCCGCATGCTGCTCGTCACCGGGGCGGCGGCCGCCGCCCTCGCCGTCACCGCTCCCGGCGCCTACGCCGACGGTGACGAGTGGGAGCACAAGGACAATGGCTACAGCAAGGAACACGGCAAGGACAGCAGCCACGACGGCCCGCACGGCGGGGTTCACACGGGTGGCGGTGCGCTGACCGCTCCGGCCGACACGGGGCAGTGGGACTCCGAGCGGGCGGGCAAGCCCGGCGCCGGGGGCTACGACAAGGAGGAGTCCACCAAGGAGTCCTGGAACGGCGACCACGCCAAGGACTCGTGGAAGGGCGGCAACGACAAGGAGTCCTGGAAGGACGAGCACGAGAAGGGCTCCTGGAAGGACAACGAGGAGGCGGGAGCCTGGAAGGGCGACCACGACAAGCCGCACGGCGGGATGCACACCGGTGGCGGCGCGCTCGCCTCGCCGGCGGTGACCGCGGGCGGGATGGCGGTCCTCGCGGTGGCCGGTACGGGCATGTACGCCCTGCGCCGCAGGAAGACCGCCGGAAGCGTGGCCTGAGCCCATGCCGGGCGCGATACCTGGCGCGATAGCGAGCCGCGGCCGCCACACCGTGTGTCGTGTGGCGGCCCGGCCGGCGTCCCGGAGCGTGCCCTGTCCCCGGCCGGCGTGCCGAAGCGTGTCCCCGTCGGCGTGCCGGTGTGCGGCCCTCGCCCGCCCGGCCTCCCGTCTGTTCGTTCTGCTGCCGTACCTGTGAGGTGGTTCTTGATGGCAGCCCACCCTGCTCCCCCCGGCGCCCGCGTCAATCTGACGGTGCTGAGCGCCGTGGTCCTGCTGATCCTGGCGGTGAGCCTGTTCGGCGGCGAGGACTCCTCGTCCGACACCTCCCGCCCGCCGAACGCCCGGCACGCCCCGCAGGCCGCGCCCGCCTCCCCCGCCGAGGAGGCCGCGCCCGTCGAACGGCCGGCGGACCGGCGGCAACGGGCGCCCGGGGCCAGGCCGGTCCGTCTGCTCATCCCCGAGATCCAGGTGAGCGCCCCCTTCGTCCCCCTCTCCGTCGGCCGCAACGGGCAGCTCGACGCCCCGCCCGCCGACGACGTGAACCTCGTCGGCTGGCACGCCGAGGGCGCCGTCCCCGGGGAGACGGGCACCGCGATCATCGCCGGGCACGTCGACACGGCGACCTCGCCGGCTGTCTTCGCGGGGCTCGGCGAACTGGAGAAGGGCGATGTCTTCCACGTGGTCCGCTCCGACCGGACCAGGGTCTCCTTCGTGGTCGACGCCCTGGAGACGTTCGAGAAGGACGACTTCCCCGACGAGCGCGTGTACGCCGACGCCGACCGGCCCGAGGTACGGCTGATCACCTGCGCGGGCGACTACGACCGCAAGGTCATGGACTACACGGAGAACCTGGTGGTCTTCGCGCACCGGACCTGAGACCGGACGACCGGCCCCCTCCCGCGCCGTAGGCGAACAACAAGAGACGAGCTGTCCAAAAACCCGTCCCGAAGTGGCCAAGAGCGATTCAAGGGACGGCCATGATTGATCAACGCACGTCCATGATTGCGCAACTTGAACGTTTGAGCGTTTAGACCGGACGTACGTTCCTGCCCGTGAACTCTGACGCAACACCCCACAGAGGCGACGGCGCCGAGGCGACCGCCACCGGCGCGGACGCCCCGATATCCCACGCCAAGCCGCGCGGCCGACGCTCACTCCTGCGCGCCGCGCTGGCCGGTACCGCCGTCGTCGGCGGCGGCCTCGCGGTCGGCGCCTTCCCGGCCGACGCCGAGCCCGTGTCCCGCTCCACCCGCGCCACCCCCGGGCACTCCACCCCCACCCGGACCCGCCCGGCCACGGCGGACGAGGCGCTGAAGGAACTGTCGAAGGGCAACCGCCGCTGGCGGACCTTCCACGAGCAGCACCCCGACGAGGACTACGCCGTACGCAAGGCCCTGACGACCGGTCAGCAGCCCTTCGCGCTCGTCCTCGGCTGCATCGACTCCCGCGTCCCCCCGGAGCTGGTCTTCGACCAGGGCCTCGGCGACCTGATGACCGTCCGCAGCGCGGGCGAGGTACTGGACCGGTCCGTGCTCGGCAGCGTCAAGTACGGTGTCCTGGAACTGAAGATCCCGCTGGTCATGGTGCTCGGTCACCAGTCCTGCGGCGCCGTGAAGGCGGCCGTCGCGGTGGACGAGAGCGGTGAGGAACTGCCGAGCGGCATCCAGTACATCGCGGACGAGATCGCTCCGGCCATCGACCACAGCGTGACCGGCGACGCCCGGGTCGCGGCGACCATCGACGCGAACGTCCGGCTCGTCCGCTCCAAGCTCAAGGCGGACCCCGACATCGCCGCCAAGCTGAAGGCCGGCGAGGTGGCCGTCGTCGGCGCCCGCTACGACCTGACGACCCAGCGGGTACATCTGCTCAAGTAGCGGATCCTGGCAGGGAGAAGGCGGCTCCGGTGGACCACCCACCACCGGGGCCGCCTTCGCGTCGCCGGGCCGTCGAACGGGCCGCGTCCGGGCGGGTGCTCAGCCCTCGACGAGGGTGATGTCCTGCTGGCGCACGGCGTGGAACCTGGGCAGCGGCAGGCCGCCGCCGGACAGCTCCGTGACGGTGGCCTCCACCCGGGCGGGGCCGGGCCGGTAGCGGCCCGGGTCGGCCTTGTCGGTGTTGGTCCAGGGGTGTTCGGCGCCGTCGCACACCGCCGAGGTGCCGCCGACCCCCTTGCGGACCTTGCTCTCGCCCTGCTGGAGCGAGGACGAGACGAAGACGGGACCGTTGCCGCCGAGACAGCGGTAGGTGCCGGACAGGGTGAGGGTGCCGTCCGGGGCGACGAGGCCGGTGGGGTCGACGGTCACCGTCTCGAACGGCTCGATCGTGGCGCCGGCGGACGGGGCGGCGGCGAGCGCCAGCAGCGCGGCGCCGACGGCCGCGCCGAGCAGCCGGGGTACGCGCGCGAGGGCCGGGGACGAGGGCATGGGGGTACCTCCTTGACGGGGTTCCAGCGGGGTTCCAGAGGTACCGGCCGACCCCTTCCGATCGTGTGATCATCACCCTTCTGTAGGCGCGCCGTTCCGCCGTCCTCACCACCGCGCGCGAGCCGCGCGGACGGGGCTATGTCCGCGTCCTGTCACGGCACGTCCGGGTGCTGTCACGTCTCGCGCGCGGGTGTGGCGATGAGTCGCGGGCGCGGGCATGGTCTGTAGTGCGAGGCGGTGACGCACCGCCGGCACTCACCACGACGTGGAGGCGCGCCATGTGTTCACACCAGCCCCTGTGCCCCTCGGCCGACAGCACCGACCGCGCCACCGCGCACATCGTCGCCTTCCACCCCGAGCAGGGCTGGAACCTGCTGTGCGACGGGGCGATCGTCTTCGACGACACCGGTGAGATCCTGCCCGACGGCAGCATCGTCGCACCGAGCCGGCTCGCGGTCGCGGCCTGACACCTTCCGCGCACCGGGGCTACGGCAGGACCGCGAATCCGTCCAGCTCCACCAGCGCCCGCTCGTCCCAGAGCCGTACGACGCCGACGACCGCCATGGCGGGGTAGTCGCGGCCCGCCAACCTCCGCCAGATCCCGCCCAGTCGGGGAGCGTGGCGCCGGTAGTCGGCGACATCCGTCGCGTAGACCGTGACCCGGGCGAGGTCGGCCGGCGCACCGCCGGCGGCCTCCAGTGCGGCCAGCAGATTGGCCAGGGCCCGCTCGAACTGCTCGTCCAGTGTCTCCCCCATGACCTTGCCGTCCGCGTCGAGCGCGGTCTGACCCGCCAGGAAGACGACCCGGCTCCCGGTGGCGACGACAGCGTGGGAGAAGCCCGTGGGCGGCGACAACCCGGCCGGGTTCACCCGCTCGACGCTCATGACGGCCTCCCCTCCGGCACGGTCCGCCGGTACGACTCCTTGGCGATGAGCGTCCGTTGCACCTCGCTCGCCCCCTCGTAGATGCGGGGCGCCCGCACCTCCCGGTAGAGGTGTTCGAGCAGATGGCCGCGGCGCAGCGCCCGTGCCCCGTGCAGCTGGACGGCCGCGTCGACGACGTACTGCGCGGTCTCCGTGGCCAGCAGCTTCGCCATCGCGGCCCGTCGTGGCACGTCCGGGTCCCCCGCGTCGTACGCCGTCGCCGCCGCGTAGACCATGAGCCGGGCCGCCTCCGTGCGCAGCGCCATCTCGGCGACCTGGTGGGAGACGGCCTGGAGGTCTCGCAGCTTGCCGCCGAACGCGTCCCGTCGGGCGGTGTGCGCGAGGGTGGCGTCCAGGGCGGCCTCGGCCATGCCGACGGCGAAGGCGCCGACGCTCGGCCGGAAGAGGTTGAGGGTGGCCATGGCGACCCGGAAGCCCTGGTCGGGTGTGCCGAGGACGTCGTCGGCGGTGACGGGCACGGCGTCGAGGGCGAGGGCGCCGATGGGGTGCGGCGAGAGCATGTCGAGGGCCGTGCCGGTCAGGCCGGGGCGGTCGGCCGGGAGCAGGAAGGCGGTCACCCCGCGGGAGCCGGCGTCCGGGGTGGTGCGGGCGAAGACGGTGTAGAAGTCGGCCTCGGGGGCGTTGGAGATCCAGCACTTCTCGCCGGTGAGCCGCCAGCGGCCGGGGCCGTCGGGTTCCGCGCGCAGAGAGAGGGCGGCCGCGTCCGAGCCGGCGCCCGGCTCGCTGAGCGCGAAGGCCGCGACCGCGTCGCCGTCGCCGACCCGGGGGAGCCAACGGGCCCGCTGCGCCTCGGTGCCGTGGGTGTGCACCGGGTGGGCGCCCAGCCCCTGGAGGGCCAGTGCCGTCTCGGCCTCGGTGCAGACGTAGGCCAGGGACTCGCGCATCAGACAGAGGTCGAGCGCGCCCGAGGTGAACAGCCGGGTGAGCAGCCCCAGTCGGCCGAGCTCGGCGACGAGGGGGCGGTTGACGTGGCCGGGCTCGCCCTTGTCGGCCAGGGGGCGCAGGCGTTCGGCGGCCAGCGCGCGCAGCTCCGCGCACCAGGCGAGTCGTTCCGGTTCGAGCGAGAATGCGGTCATTGCCCGTCCCTTCTCCCCCAGGGGGCCACTGCCGAGGTTATCGCGAACTGTTGACTGCCGTCACCAAGGCGATACGCTCGCTGATGCGAGCCCACCCACGCCGGGCCGGTCCGGCACTCCGTGCGAGCCCACTTCGGCAGGGACCACAGCAGGGGGCGAACGTCATGAACTCCAGGTTCACCGCTCATGTCGACACCTTCGCCCGGGACTGTCTCCCGCCGCCGGACCAGTGGCCGGAGCTGACGTTCGACCTCCCCGAGCTGTGCTATCCGGACCGGCTGAACGCCGCCGCCGAGCTGCTCGACGGCGGTGGGTCCGGGCGGCCCGCGTTCCGCGCGCCCGGCGGGGAGACCTGGACCTACGGCGAACTCCGGGCCCGTGTCGACCGGATCGCGCACGCCCTCACGTCCGCCCTCGGGGTGGTGCCCGGCAACCGGGTCCTGCTGCGCGGGCCCAGCACGCCCCTGCTGGCCGCGTGCTGGCTGGCGGTGCTCAAGGCGGGGGCGGTCGCGGTGACGGTCCTGGCGCAGCAGCGGCCGCGGGAGCTGGCGACCGTCTGCGAACTGGCGCGGGTCTCGTTCGCGCTGTGCGACCTGCGGTACGTCGACGACCTCGTGAAGGCGGACGTCCCGGGGCTGATGATCGCCACCTTCGGCGGGGACGGGCCCGACGATCTGTTCGGTCTGCCGTCGGCGGACGGGGCACGCGGTCCCTTCGAGGCGGTGGACACGGCTGCCGACGACGTGGCGCTGATCGCGTTCACCTCCGGGACGACCGGGCGCCCCAAGGGCTGTGTGCACTTCCACCGGGATCTGCTGGCGGTCGCGGACACCTTCTCCCGGCATGTGCTGCGGCCCCGGGCGGACGACGTGTTCACGGGCTCTCCCCCGCTCGGCTTCACGTTCGGCCTCGGCGGTCTCGTCCTCTTCCCGATGCGGGCCGGCGCCAGCGCCCTGCTGCTCGAACAGGCGGGCCCGAGGCAGTTGCTGCCGGCGATCGCCGAGCACGGGGTGTCGGTGCTGTTCACCGCGCCGACCGCCTACCGGGCGATGCTGGCCGAGCTGAACGGGTCGGCCGCTCCGGAAGCGGCGGGCGGGTCGAACCCGTACGACATCTCGTCGCTCAGGCGGTGTGTGTCGGCGGGCGAGAACCTGCCGGAGGCCACCTGGCGGGCCTGGCACGAGCGGACCGGGCTGCGGATCATCAACGGCATCGGCGCGACCGAGCTGCTGCACATCTTCATCTCGGCGGCCGACGACGCCGTACGGCCGGGGACGACCGGCGTGCCCGTGCCGGGCTGGCGGGCGCGGGTGCAGGACGATGAGGGCAGGCCGGTGCCCGACGGGCGGCAGGGGCTGCTCGCGGTGCGCGGCCCGGTCGGGTGCCGCTATCTGGCGGACGAGCGGCAGCGGGAGTACGTGCGCGACGGCTGGAACGTCACGGGCGACACCTATGTCCGTGAGCCGGACGGGTACTTCCGCTATGTCGCGCGCGCCGACGACATGATCATCTCGGCCGGGTACAACATCGCGGGCCCCGAGGTCGAGGAGGCGCTGATGCGCCATCCGGACGTGGTGGAGACGGCGGTGGTGGGGCGGCCGGACGAGGCGCGCGGCCAGGTCGTCGTCGCCTACGTGGTGGTCGCGGCGGGCGCGCGCCGGGACGGCGAGGCGCTGCGCGCGTTCCTGCAGGCGCGGCTGGCGCCGTACAAATGTCCGCGCGCATTCGTGTTCCTGGACGCGCTGCCGCGCACGGCGACCGGCAAACTCCAGAGGTTCCGGCTGCGCACCCTAGGTGACCAGCAGTGATACCGAAGACCTAAAATGATCAACGTGTCCGAACAGCACGCACCACGTTCGCTCATCGTCACCTTCTACGGCGCCTACGGCCGGTCGGTGCCGGGCCCCGTGCCCGTCTCCGAGCTGATCCGGCTGCTCGCCGCGGTCGGTGTCGACGCGCCCTCCGTCCGCTCCTCGGTGTCCCGGCTGAAGCGGCGCGGCCTGCTCCTGCCGGCCCGCGCCGCGACGGGGGCGGCCGGGTACGCCCTGTCGGAGGACGCGCGCCAGCTCCTAAAGGACGGCGACCGGCGGATCTACGCGACGGCGCCCGAGCGGGACGAGGGCTGGGTGCTGGCCGTGTTCTCGGTGCCGGAGTCGGAGCGGCAGAAGCGGCACGTGCTGCGCTCCCGGCTGGCCGGCCTGGGCTTCGGCACGGCGGCGCCGGGCGTGTGGATCGCGCCGGCCCGGCTGTACGAGGAGACCCGGCACACCCTGACCCGGCTGCGGCTCGACCCGTACGTGGACCTGTTCCGGGGCGAGCACCTGGGGTTCGCGGCGACCGCCGAGGCGGTGGCGCGCTGGTGGGACCTGGCCGGGATCGCCAAGCAGCACGAGGCGTTCCTCGACCGGCACGCGCCCGTGCTGCACGACTGGGAGCGGCGCGGGGAGACCCGGCCGGAGGAGGCGTACCGCGACTATCTGCTGGCCCTGGACTCCTGGCGCCAACTGCCGTACGTCGACCCGGGACTGCCGGCCGAACTGCTGCCCGCCGACTGGCCGGGGGTGCGTTCGGCGGCCGTGTTCCGGGCACTGCACACGCGGCTGAGGGACGCGGGAGCCGCGTTCGTGGACGCCGGAACGTAAGACCCCGCGACGGATCCGCCCGCTCAGGGAACCCTCAGCTTCCTGCTTCGTTCTTCCCAGAATCTTTACCTACCATCCTGACGCATGAGCCTCATGCGCACCCTGAACCGTGCCCTCACCGCCACCACCGGTCTGCACGTACGCAGAGCCGCCCCGGTCGTGCCCGCGCCCGGGGTCACGGCGCCGAAGCAGGCCGCGAGGAAGCCCACGGCGGTGTACCGATGTCCGGCTCCCGAGGACCTCGCCACGGACCGGCTGCTCAGGCGGCCGGTCTTCATCATGTCGCCCGTGCGCTCGGGCTCCACCCTGCTGCGGATGCTCCTGAACGCGCACTCGCGGCTGCACTCCCCGCACGAACTGCACATACGTCGTCTGGAGGTCGGCTACGGCAGCAAGCTCTCCCGGAAGGCGATGAGCGCGCTCGACCTGGAGCGCGGTGACCTGGAGCATCTGCTGTGGGACCGGGTCATGCACCGCGAACTGGTCAGGTCCGGCAAGGACTTCATCGTAGAGAAGACCCCGAGCAACGCCTTCGTGTACGAGCGCATCCGGGACTGCTGGCCGGACGCCCGCTTCGTCTTCCTGCTGCGCCACCCGGTCTCCATCGCCCGGTCCTGGCACGAGGGCGACCCCGGCAGGCGCACCTACGACGAGGCCGCCGCCGACGCGCTGCGCTACATGAGGGCCGTCGAGAAGGCGCGCGAGGGCACCACCGGCGGGTACACCGTGCGCTACGAGGACCTCACCGCCGACGCCGAGAAGGAACTGCGGGGGCTGTGCGCGTACCTCGGCGTCGACTTCGAACCGGCCATGCTCGACTACGGCGCGAAGGACGACGCCCAGGTCGTCAAGGGCCTCGGCGACTGGCGGGACAAGATCAGGACCGGTCGGGTGCAGGCCGGGCGGGCGCTGCCCGGCGACGACGAGATCCCCGGCCCGCTCCGGCCGATGTGCCGGGCGTGGGGTTACGGCGCATGAGGCCGCACGCCGAGATAGCCGAGGTCTGGCCGCGCGACGGACACATCAGACTCCTCGGACGCATCCACGGGGTCCCGGCGGGCGGGACCTGGCGGCTCGTCCTCACCCGCCGCGCGCACACCGGCCGGACGCTGCGCTACGACACCGCCGTCGAGGGCGACCGTTTCGAGACCGGGCTGCCCGTCGGCGACCTCGCCGCCGCCGACTACGCGTCCGTCGAGGAGTGGGACGTCCACCTGAGCGACGGCGAGGTCGAACTGCGCGCCGGGAGGCACCTCGACGACGTGCGGGGCAAGAAGAGGATCTTCGTGTACCCGGAACAGCGCGTGGGGGACCTCCGGGTGCGGCCCTACTACACGATCAAGGACAACCTGTCCCTGGAGTGCCGTACGAAAGGCTCCGCATGACCGACCGCCGACCTCTCCCGGAGCGTCCCCGCGTCCGCTATCTGCTGCTGCACGCGTACGGCCGGGGCGGGACCATCCGCACGGTGATGAACCAGGCCAACTCCCTGGTGGCGGCGGGCTGGACCGTGGAGATCGTCAGTGCCCTGCGCCGCCGCGACGACATCCAGTTCCCGCTCGACCCCCGGGTGCGGGTCTCCACCGTCGTCGACCTGCGCGAGGGCGCCCACACCCCGCCGACCGGGCTGCTCGCCCGCCTGCGCGACCGCAGGCGCGGCGGACAGCTGGAGAGACCCGCCCGGCACATCCCCGAGGGCGAGTTCGGCTACCGCTACTTCAACCGGTACGTGGAGGACCGACTCATCGCGTATCTGCGGTCGTTGACCGACGGCGTCCTCGTCACCACCCGCCCCGCGCTGAACTTCCTGGCCGCGGAGCACGCCACCGGCGGTGTGGTCCGGGTCGCCCAGGAACACATGAACCTCGGCAGCCACAAGCAGGACGTGCGGCGGCGCATCCAGGAGACCTACCCGCGCTTCGCCGCGGTCGCCGTGCTGACCGAACGCGACCGCGACGAGTACGCCGAACTGCTGCCAGGGACCCGGGTCGTCCGCATCCCCAATGCCGTGCACTCCCTGGACCAGGTGCCCGCGGACCCCAGGTCGAAGATCGCGGTGGCGGCCGGCCGGCTCTTCCCGCAGAAGGGCTTCGACCTGCTGATCCCGGCCTGGGCCAAGCTCGTCGAGACATACCCCGACTGGCGCTTGAGGATCTACGGCAGCGGCGAGAAGAAGTCGGAACTGCGCCGCCTCATAGAGGAACACCATCTCTACAATCACGTCTTCCTCATGGGACACACCGACCGCCTGGACGACGAACTCGCCAAGGCCTCCTTCTATGTGCTCAGTTCGCGCTTCGAGGGACTGCCGATGGTGATGATCGAGGCGATGAGCCACGCTCTGCCCGTGGTGAGCTTCGACTGTCCGACCGGCCCCGCCGACGTACTGACGCACGGCGTGGACGGGCTGCTCGTCGCGCCCGAGGACCCCGACGCGCTCGCCGACGCCATGGCCAGGCTGATGGCCGACGAGGTGCTGCGCGCCGACATGGGGGTGGCCGCGGTCCTCACGGCCGCCTCCTACGGCCCGGACTCCGTCCACCACCGCTGGGAGTCCCTCTTCACCTCCCTCCACGAGCAACGGCACGGCGTCACGGCCGGTGCCGCGAAAGGAACCCGCGCATGACGACCTCGTCCAGGGCCTCCCGGGCCCAGGGAGCCACGGTCTGGCTCACCGGACTGCCGAGTGCGGGCAAGACGACGGTCGCCCGCGTGCTCGCCGGCCGGCTGCGGTCCGAGGGGCACCGGGTGGAGGTCCTCGACGGTGACGAGGTCCGCCGCTTCCTCTCCGCCGGCCTCGGCTTCTCCCGCGCGGACCGCGACACCAACGTGCAGCGCATCGGCCTGGTCGCCGAGGTCCTCGCCCGCAACGGGGTGCTGGCGCTGGTGCCGGTCATCGCGCCGTACGCCGACAGCCGGGAGGCCGTCCGCAAGCGTCACGACGTGAGCGGCACGCCGTACTTCGAGGTGCATGTCGCCACCCCCGTCGAGGTGTGCAGCCGCCGCGACGTCAAGGGGCTGTACGCCCGGCAGGCCGCGGGCCGCCTCAAGGGCCTGACCGGCGTCGACGACCCCTACGAGCCGCCGGTCGCCCCCGCGCTCCAGCTCCCCACGCAGGACCAGACCCCCGACGAGTCGGCCGCGGCCGTGTACGCGATGCTGGCGGAGCGGGGCCTCGTCGGACCGGCACCCCGGGTCACGCCCAGTACACCTAGGACAAGGTGAGGCGGGGTCTGGGGGCGTCGGTGCGGCCCGTGTTGGGGCGGCGGCTGCCGGCCCGGTAGGGGGCGGGCCAGGGCGCGCCCGGTCCCTCGTAGCCCTGTTCGGCGGCGGCGTGGAGGGTCCAGTGGGGGTCGTAGAGGTGGGGCCGGGCCAGGGCGCAGAGGTCGGTGCGGCCCGCCAGGAGCAGGGAGTTGACGTCGTCCCAGGAGGAGATGGCGCCCACGGCGATCACCGGTACCCCCACCTCGTGCCGGATGCGGTCGGCGTACGGGGTCTGGTACGAGCGGCCGTACTCGGGGTGCTCGTCGGCGACGACCTGTCCCGTCGAGACGTCGATCGCGTCGGCGCCGTGCGCGGCGAAGGCACGGGCGATCGCGACGGCGTCCTCGGCGGTGGTGCCCCCGTCCGCCCAGTCGGTCGCGGAGATACGGACGGTCATGGGCCGCTCCTCCGGCCACACCGCCCGTACGGCGTCGAAGACTTCGAGCGGGAAGCGGAGCCGGTGTTCGAGCGGGCCGCCGTAGCGGTCGGTGCGGCGGTTCGTCAGCGGTGAGAGGAAGCCGGAGAGCAAGTAGCCGTGGGCGCAGTGGAGTTCGAGGAGGTCGAACCCGCTGCGGGCGGCCCTGAGCGCGGCCGAGGCGAACTGCTCGCGGATGTCGGTGAGTTGGGCGCGGGAGAGCGCGCGCGGTGTCTGGCTGCCCGGCTTGTACGGCAGCGGGGAGGCCGCTGCCAAGGGCCAGTTGCCGGTGTCCAGCGGCTCGTCGATGCCCTCCCACATCAGCTTGGTCGAGCCCTTGCGGCCGGAGTGCCCCAGCTGCACGCCGACGGCCGTGCCCGGTGCGTGCCGGTGCACGAAGCTCACCGTGCGGCGCCAGGCGTCGGCCTGCCGGGCGTTCCAGAGTCCGGCGCAGCCCGGGGTGATCCGCCCCTCGGGGCTGACGCACACCATCTCGGTCATCACCAGCCCGGCGCCGCCGAGGGCCCGGGCGCCCAGATGGACGAGGTGGAAGTCGCCGGGGACACCGTCGGTCGCCGAGTACATGTCCATCGGGGAGACCACGACCCGGTTGCGCAGGGTCAGCCCGCGCAGCCGGAAGGGGGTGAACATCGGGGGTGTGCCGGGCGGGCAGCCGAACTCCCGCTCCACCGCGCCGGTGAAGTGCGCGTCGCGCAGGCGGAGGTTGTCGTGGGTGACACGGCGGCTGCGGGTGAGGAGGTTGAAGGCGAACTGCCGCGAGGGCTGGTCGAGATGGAGCCCGATGTTCTCGAACCACTCCAGACTGGCCCGCGCGGCACGCTGGGTGGAGGCGACCACCGGGCGCCGCTCCTCCTCGTACGCCCTCAACGCCCTTTCCTGGTCGGGCTGTTCCTCCAGACACGCGACCAGCGCCAGCGCGTCCTCCACGGCCAGCTTGGTGCCGGAGCCGATGGAGAAGTGCGCGGTGTGCGCGGCGTCACCGAGCAGGACCAGGTTGCCGTGCGACCAGCGCTCGTTGACGACCGTGCGGAAGGTCGTCCAGGTGGAGTTGTTGGAGCGCAGCGGCCGGCCGCCGAGCGCGTCGGCGAAGAGTTTCGCGCACCGTTCGACCGACTCGCGCTCGTCGGCCCGGTCCAGCCCGGCGGCCCGCCACACCTCCTCGCGCATCTCCACGATGACGGTGGAGGCGTCCGGCGCATACGGGTAGCCGTGCAGTTGCGCCACGCCGTGCTCGGTCTCGGCGATCTCGAAACGGAACGCCTCGAAGGCGAAGTCGGCGGCGAGCCAGATGTAGCGGCAGCGGTGCGTCTCGACGGTCGGCCGGAACACCTGCGCGTACGCCTCGCGCGTCGCGCTGTGCACCCCGTCCGCCGCGATGACCAGGTCGTACGTCTCGCAGAGCCAGGAGGGGTACGGGGCCTCGGTGCCGAAGCGGAGGTCCACGCCGAGGGCGCGGCAGCGGTCGTGCAGGATGCGGAGGAGGGTGCGGCGGCCGAGGGCGGCGAAGCCGTGTCCTCCGGAGGTGTGGCGGGTGCCTCGGTGGACGATGTCGATGGCGTCCCAGCGGGTGAAGTGGGCTTGCAGGGCCTCGTGGACGGTCGGGTCGGCGTGTTCTATGCCGCCGAGGGTCTCGTCGGAGAGGACTACGCCGAAGCCGAAGGTGTCGTTCGGGGGGTTGCGTTCCCAGACGGTGATCTCGCGGGTGGGGTTCAGGCGTTTCAGCAACGCTGCGGCGTAGAGGCCGGCTGGGCCGCCGCCGATGATCGCTATTCGGGTGGGGTGGGTGGGGTGCGTTGGCGGCTGCGGGTGGGTGGGGGCTGGTCGCGCCCCGCGGCGGAGCCGCATATCGACACTGCCCCGCGCCCCTGAGGGGGCTGGGGTCGGTATCGCAGGCGAGGTCTGCATGCCGGAGGGGGGTCGCATCAGTGGCCCTGCCACTTCGGGGGGCGTTTTTCTGTGAACGCCGCGTGGAATTCCCGGTAGTCCTCGCCGGTCATCAGGAGGGCCTGGGTCGACGCGTCGAGTTCCACGGCGGCCGACAGGGGCATGTCCAGCTCGGCCGTCAGCAGGGCCTTCGTCTGGGCGTGGGCCAGGGCCGGGCCCTCGGCCAGGCGGCGGGCCAGGGTGTGCGCGGCCTCGTCGGCGCTGCCCTCGTCGGTGAGCTGGCTGACGAGACCGATGCGCTCGGCCTCGGCGGCACGGACGGGGTCGCCGAGCATGAGGAGGCGGGTCGCGTGGCCGAGGCCGACGACGCGGGGCAGGAGGTAGGCGGCGCCCATGTCACCACCGGAGAGGCCCACGCGGGTGAAGAGGAAGGAGAAGCGAGCGGTGGGGTCG
Source organism: Streptomyces caniscabiei (assembly GCF_014930365.1). Classification (GTDB taxonomy): domain Bacteria; phylum Actinomycetota; class Actinomycetes; order Streptomycetales; family Streptomycetaceae; genus Streptomyces; species Streptomyces caniscabiei. The sequence goes on from NZ_JABXWI010000003.1 coordinate 494,337, forward strand.
GCCACCCGGAAGTCGGCGGCCAGAGCGAGGACCGCGCCGGCGCCCGCCGCCACACCGTGCACGGCGGCGATCACGGGGAAGGGGCATTCGCGGACGGCGCGTACGACCTGTCCGGTCATCCGGTTGAAGTCGAGCAGCTGAGCGGTGTCCATGGCGAGCGTGGCGCCGATGATCTCGTCGACGTCCCCGCCGGAGCAGAAACCGCGGCCGGCGCCGGCCAGCACCAGGGCCCGTACGGATCTCTCCCGGGAGAGCTCGGCGAGCAGGTCGCGCAGGTCGGCGTAGGCGCCGAAGGTGAGGGCGTTCAGCTTCTCGGGGCGGGCGAGGGTGACGGTGGCGACGCCGTCGGTGATCTCGCACCGCAGATGCCGCCAGTCGGAGGTGCGGGCGGCGGAGCCGGTGAAGGGACTCATTCGGGAGGCCTCCTCGGGGGCTGCCGCGGTGCCGCGGCTCCTTCCCCACCTCCCGAAGTTATCACCGTTATCTGACTGTCGTCACGAGTGCGCGATAGGCCGATCGGGCCAGGGAGCCGAGGGCGGGCGGGGCTCCGTGACTCGGTCACGGACGTTCGACAAGGCGGTAACGACGGGCTCGGCCGGGCGCGGCGGGGCGTTGGCGTGGGTAGACCGCCGTCAACGGGGCCGACGGTCCCCCGCGGCGCCCGCCGAGCGGTTTCGCCGGTCCGCGCCGTACCATTCATCACGTTGAAAGCAGGACGAGCCATGACCTGCTCCATGAACGGATCCGCCGCCTTGCACGAACCCTCCACTCCCGCCTCCTGGCGCATCGCGCTGCCGCACACCGCCGCGGCCGTGCCCGTGGCCCGCGCGTTGGTGCGGACGGCGCTGACCGAGCTGGAGCACGGGGCGGACTGCGACACGGCGGAGCTGCTCACGGCGGAGCTGGTCGCGAACGCGATCGAGCACGCCGCCGGGGAGGGTCCGATAGAGCTGGTCGTCGAGCTGGTGCCGAGTGGCTGCAAGGTCGAGGTCCACGACCCCGACCCCGCTCCCCCGGGCGACCTCACCACCCCGGGACACCTCGACCCCGACCCCTGGCAGGAGCACGGCCGCGGTCTGCTGCTGATCCGCGCACTCAGCTCGGCCTGCGGCCACCGCCCCACGGATTCGGGCAAGGCGGTGTGGTTCCGGCTGCCGACGGTGCCGCCGCAGCGCCGCCACCCGTAGCCGTCAGCCGTCAGCCGTCAGGGCGTGGCGTCAGCCCGTGGCCGTCGGCCGTCAGCGCGTGGCCGTGAGCCGTCAGCCGGTGGCCGTCGGCCCGGCGTCGCCCGGCAGCGGCCTCAGGCCAGGGTCGCCACCAGGACGGCCTTGATGGTGTGCAGCCGGTTCTCCGCCTCGTCGAAGACGACGGAGTGCGCCGACTCGAACACCTCGTCCGTGACCTCCAGCGAGTCCAGTCCGTGCAGCTCGTGGATCTCGCGCCCGACCTTGGTGCCGAGGTCGTGGAAGGCCGGCAGGCAGTGCAGGAACTTGACGTCCGCGTTGCCGGTGGCCCGCAGGACGTCCATGGTCACGGCGTACGGGGAGAGCGCGCCGATGCGCTCGTCCCAGACCTCCTTCGGCTCGCCCATGGAGACCCAGACGTCGGTGGCGACGAAGTCGGCGCCCTCGACCCCGTCGTGGATGTGCTCGGTGAGGGTGATCCGCGCGCCGCTGATCTCGGCGAGCTTGCGGGCGTGGGTGACGACGTCCTCGGCCGGCCAGTAGGCCTGCGGGGCGACGATCCGGACGTCCATGCCGAGCAGGGCCCCGGTGACCAGGTAGGAGTTGCCCATGTTGAAGCGGGCGTCGCCGAGGTAGGCGAGGACCATCCCGTCGAGCGGCTTGTCGCTGTGCTCGGTCATGGTCATCACGTCGGCCAGCATCTGGGTGGGGTGCCAGTCGTCGGTGAGCCCGTTGTAGACCGGTACCCCGGCGTGGGCCGCCAGCTCCTCGACGTTCGCCTGGCTGTCGCCCCGGTACTCGATCGCGTCGAACATCCGGCCGAGCACCCGTGCGGTGTCCTTGACCGACTCCTTGTGACCCATCTGCGAGCCGGACGGGTCCAGGTACACGGTCCGGGCACCCTGGTCGGCCGCGGCGACCTCGAACGCGCAGCGGGTGCGCGTCGAGGTCTTCTCGAAGATGAGCGCGATGTTCCTGCCCCGCAGGTGCTGGGTCTCCGTCCCGGCCTTCTTGGCCGCCTTCAGCTCCACGGCCAGCTCGATCAGCCCGCGGAACTCCTCCGCGGTGAAGTCCAGCTCCTTGAGGAAGTGGCGCCCGGCGAGGGCGTGGGGAACGGTCGCCATGGGGCGCTCCTGGGTCGACGGGACAGGGTCAGCGATAGGAAGACTGGAAGTCTATACGATGTTCCACATTTCTATACGGACGCCCGCCCTCGCTGCCGGATCCACCGGGGATCGGGGGGACCCCGGTGGATCCGCGGTGGATCCGCGGTGGATCCGCGGTGGATCCGCAGTGGATCCCTACACCGCCGATCTCTCGACCGGGCAGCTCATGCAGCGCGGCCCGCCCCTCCCCCGTCCCAGCTCGCTGCCCGGGATCTCGATCACCTCGATGCCCTGCTTGCGCAGATGCGTGTTGGTGGTGGCGTTGCGCTCGTAGGCGACGACGACGCCGGGCTCGACGGCGAGGACGTTGCAGCCGTCGTCCCACTGCTCGCGTTCGGCGGCGTGGACGTCCTGCGTGGCGGTGAGCACCCGGATCGCGTCGAGGCCGAGCGCGGCGGCGATCGCGCGGTGCATGTGCTCCGGCGGGTGGTCGGTGACCTTGAGCTCCTTCTCGCCGACGCCTGGTTCGATGGTGTAGGAGCGGAGCATGCCGAGGCCGGCGTACTGGGTGAAGGTGTCGCCGTTGACCATGGTCATGACGGTGTCGAGGTGCATGAAGGCCCGGCGCTTGGGCATGTCGAGGGCCACGATGGTCTGCGCGGAGCCGGCGGCGAAGAGCTTGTGCGCGAGCATCTCGACGGCCTGCGGGGTGGTGCGCTCGCTCATCCCGATGAGGACGGCCCCGTTGCCGATGACGAGGACGTCGCCGCCCTCGATGGTGGACGGGTAGTCGGCCTGCCCCTCCGACCAGGTGTGGAACGTCTCGGCGCGGAACAGCGGATGGTGCCGGTAGATCGCCTCGAAGTGGACGGTCTCGCGCTGCCGGGCCGGCCAGCGCATGGCGTTGATGGAGACCCCGTCGTAGATCCAGGCGGAGGTGTCGCGGGTGAAGAGGTGGTTGGGGAGCGGGTCGAGGAGGAATTCGTCCAGCTCCATGACGTGGAAGCGGACGGAGGCCGGCTCCATGTGCGCGTCGAGGAACTCGCGTTTGGTCATGCCGCCGATCAGCGCCTCGACCAGCTCGGTCACGGGCAGCGCCTCGAAGGCGGCCCTGAGGTGGTCCGTGGCGAGCGGGCCGTACTCCTTCTCGTCGAAGACCCGGTCGAGGACGAGTCGCCGGGCCTCGGGAATCCGCATGACATCGGTGAGGAGGTCGCCGAAGAGGTGGACGGCGACGCCTCGGTCACGCAGCACGTCGGCGAACCCGTCGTGCTCGGCGCGCGCCCGGCGCACCCACAGCACGTCGTCGAAGAGCAGCGCGGTCTTGTTGCTGGGGGTGAGCCTTTTGAGCTCAAGATCCGGCCGGTGCAGGATGACGCGGCGCAGGCGCCCGGCCTCGGAGTCGACATGGAATCCCATGCCCTCATCCTGACCATTCGGGCGCGTGTTCACCCGCCGGTCGGCCGAATCGGAATCGTCGCGCCACTTCCATCTCGTCCTCTTGACGATAAGCAGGCCTCGCCGTTATCGTCTAAGTGACATTAACCGCAGGAGGGGGATCATCCATGGCCGACATCACCAGACGGCTCGGCTGGCGGCATCTGCGCGGGGCGCCCACCGCGCACATCCGCCACCACCGCTCCGGGCAGCTCGCGCACGACGGCCCGGGGCTGAGCTTCTGGTACCGGTCGCTGAGCGCCGCGCTCTCCGAGATCCCGGTGGACGACCGGGAGCTGGCGATGACCTTCCACGCCCGTACGTCCGACTTCCAGGACGTGGCGGTGCAGGCGACGGTGACGTACCGGGTGAGCGACCCGGCGACCGCCGCCGCCCGGCTCGACTTCTCCATCGACCCCGACACGGGGGTCTGGCGCGGCGCTCCCCTGGAGCAGTTGGCGACCCTGCTGACGGAGACGGCCCAGCAGCACGCGCTGGACGTGCTGGCCCGGACGACGCTGGCCTCGGCCCTCGTCGACGGGGTCGCGGCGGTCCGGGAGCGGGTGGCGAGCGGGCTGGCGGCCGAGCCACGGCTGCCGGCCACCGGGATAGAGATCGTGGCCGTCCGCGTGGTGGCGCTGCGGCCCGAGCCCGAGGTGGAGCGGGCGCTGCGCACACCGGCCCGGGAGCAGATCCAGCAGGAGGCCGACCGGGCGACGTACGAGCGCCGGGCCGTGGCCGTCGAGCGGGAGCGGGCCATCGCCGAGAACGAGCTGGCCAGCCAGATCGAACTCGCCCGGCGCGAGGAGCAGTTGGTCGAGCAGCGGGGCACCAACGCGCGGCGGGAGGCGGAGGAGAAGGCCGCGGCGGACGCGGTGAAGGCGGGTGCGGAGGCGGCGCGGACGGTACGGCTGACGGAGGCGGAGGCCGAACGGACCGTCAAGCTCGCGGAGGCGGAGGCGACGCGGAGCGTGCGGCTGGCCGAGGCCGAGGCGGCGCGGAGCGTGAAACTCGCGGAGGCCGAGGCGGCGCGGCAGGTCAAGCTGGCCGAGTCGGAGGCGCGGGCCGAGCGGGAGGTGGGTGCGGCGCGGGCCGAGGCGCAGGCGGCGTGGCTGCGGGTGCACGCCGAGGTCGACGCGGCGACACTGCACGCGCTGACCGGGACGCGGCTCGCGGAGAACCTGCCGCGGATCGAGAGCGTGACGGTGTCTCCGGACGTGCTGACCGGGCTGCTGGCCAGGCTCGGCGGCGGGTCGGGCAGCGGCGGCGAGGGCTCGGTGTGAGTCTCGCGCCGCGGGTGGTGCTGGTCCATCGCACCACCGAGTACGAGGAGTTGGTGGCCCGGCACGGTACCCACGGGCAGGCCGCCTTCTTCCTGCGGTCCCGGGGGCGGGACATCGAGGACGTGGCCGAGCGGCACCGGCGGGAGCGCGGGGCGCTCGCCGAGGTCACCTCCTCCGTGCCGCTGACGTGGCGTCAGGCCCGGGTCGAGCGCGGTGACCTGGACCGGTTCCTGTTCGCCCCCGAGGACGTGGTGGTCGTGGTCGGGCAGGACGGGCTGGTGGCCAACGCGGCGAAGTACCTCACGGGGCAGCCGGTGGTCGGGATCAACCCCGACCCCCGGCGCAACCCGGGGGTGCTGGTGCGGCATCGGCCCTCGGACGCGGGGACCTTGCTGGACTCCTCGCTCCGCGACGACTGCTCGGTGGACGAGCTGACGATGGTCGAGGCCGTCGCGGACGACACCCAGCGGCTGGTGGCGCTCAACGAGATCTATCTCGGCGCGGCGGGGCACCAGACCGCCCGGTACCGTCTGGGGCTCGACGGCGACAGGGGTGTCGTCGAGTCCCAGGCCTCGTCGGGGGTGCTCGTCGGGACGGGGACCGGGGCGAGTGGGTGGATCCGGTCCGTCTGGCAGGAGCGGGCGAGTGCGTTGCCGCTTCCCGGAGCGGACGAGGCTCGGCTGCTGTGGTTCGTGCGGGAGGCGTGGCCGTCTCCGGCCACCGGGACGTCGCTGGTGGCGGGGCAGTTGGGGGCGGGGGGCCGGCTTCGGCTGACGGTCGAGTCGGATCGGTTGATCGTGTTCGGGGACGGGATGGAGGGGGATGCGCTGGAGTTGATGTGGGGGCAGACGGTGCGGGTGGGGGTGGCTTCGGTTCGGTTGCGGTTGGTGGGCTGACGCGAGGGCGCCCCGGCGTCGGCAGGTTCTTCGGGTGCGGGTGGGTGGGGGCTGGTCGCGCAGTTCCCCGCGCCCCTGAAAAGCAGGGGCTGCGCCCCGTGCTTTTCGGGCCGAAAGGCCGTAGGCCTTTCAGGGGCGCGGGGAACTGCGCGAGAAGCCCCACGCACCCGCACCCGACGACGCACCCGCGGGCCCGAGCTGCTACTCAGCCCCCTCCGGCGGAGCCGACTCCGCGCCCTTGCGGCGTTTGCGGTGGGTGTAGGCGACGACCGCCTCCCACAGATCGCGGCGGTCCACGTCCGGCCAGGGCTGGTCGGTGAAGTGGAGCTCCGCGTAGTGGGCGTGCCAGGGGAGGAAGTTGGAGGTGCGGATCTCTCCGCTGGTGCGCCAGAGGAGATCGACGTCCGGCAGGGCGTGGTGCGGCAGATGCGCGGCGAAGAGCTGCTCGGAGACCCGGGCCGGATCGACCTCACCCGCGAGGGCCGCGCGGGCCAACGCCGCTCCCGCCTCGGCGAGTTCGGCGCGGCCGCCGTAGTTGACGCAGACGTTGAGGGTGAGACCGGTGCGGTTGCGGGTGGCGTGCTCCTGGGCGCGGAGGACCTCCACCACGTCCTCCGGGAGCCCGTCGGGGGACCCCACCCAGCGCAGGCGTACGTCGTGGTCGAGCAGTTCGCCGTCGAGGAGTTCGGAGCGCATGATCGCGAAGAGCTTGGAGACCTCGTCGGGCGACCGCTTCCAGTTCTCGGTGGAGAAGGCGTACACCGTCAGATGGGCGAGACCGATCTCCAGCGCGCCCTGCACGACGTCGCGCAGGGCGACCGCGCCGGCCCGGTGGCCCTCGTCGCGGGGCAGCCCGAGGCCGGTGGCCCAGCGGCCGTTGCCGTCCATGACGATCGCCACGTGCCGGGGAAGGTGTGCCTCGGCTATGGCCGGTGGGCGGGCGCCGTCGCGGTGCGGGCGCGGCGGCAGCGGCGGTTCGGCGACGCGTGTGACGAGCCGTTCGGGGCCGGTGGGCGCGAGCGGTGCCGACCCGTCGTCGGTGGCGCCGCGCCCCGCCGCGCCCCCGGCCGTCCGCACCGGGGTCTCGTCCCTGCCGGGCGGCAGCGTCAGCCGCCACACCACGGCGGCCCTCGCCCGGGCCGGGCCGACGATGCGCCACTCGATGTGCCGGGGTACGCGCACCGGGCGGTGCAGGACGGCCGAGCCGGAGCGCACGAGCGCGTCCAGCTCCGCGCCGAAGAGTTCGACCGCCGTGTCGAGCACGATGGCGGGGCCCAGCGGCAGCGTGTTCCGCAGCGCCCGGCGGGAACTCTCCAGCCACTGCCGGGCCTGGCCGACCAGATGGGCGACCAGACGGCGGACGGCGGGGGTCCACGCGCGGGAGATCAGGTCGGCCGGGGTGACGCCGAAGCGGTCGAGGACCTCGGCGGGAAACCACACATGTCCGCCGTCGAGGTCCTCCGGGAGGTCACGGAGCATGTCGGCGAGGAACAGGCCGTCCACGAACCGGGTGAAGCCCGGCAGGTCGCGCAGCCGCACGGGGACGGGCAGTCCGGAACGGACCAGCATCCGCATCAGCTGTTCGGGCCAGCTGACGTTCTGGGCGTGGGCCCGCTCCCGCCACTCCTGCCAGGTCGCGACGCCCTCGCGGGCCTCGTCCCCCTGGACGGCGTCCAGGGCGCCCAGCAGATCCGCGGGGTCGAGCCCCCAGTGCCAGACCGCGTCGGTCAGCGCCAGCCGCACCGGGTCGTCGCTGGTACCGCCGGCCAGGTCGGCCTCCAGCGCGGTCCGCCACTCCTGGAGCCGTCTGCTGCGCTCCTGCGGGGTGCCCTCGGTGGAGTCGAGCAGGTCGTCGGCGGAGGCGAGGGCGGCGTAGAGGGCCCAGCACGCGGGGCGCACCGTCGGCGGCATCAACTGCATCAGGGCGTACTCGGTGGGCCGGGTCGTGCGGACCAGGCGGCGGCACTCGTCGTACGCGGCGTCGAGGGCCGACCGCTCTCGCCCGGACCGCGTTCCGGATCCGGCTGCGGACCGCGTTCCGAACCGCGTGGTGGTGCGACGCATGGGAAACCCCACATACCTTCGACTGGGACCGATGGGACCGACTCGGGTGACAGCGGTCGCCTGCGATCGGCTGCGATCGCTGTCCCCCCGAGCACCGCCGGAACCTCTCGAACGCGGAACACGGCCACGCCTGCTCGCGACATTATCAGCCGCATTGTCACGTCACGGGCACGGGTCCGCCCGCCACGGACGAGGGCCTGTCGGGCAGGCCCCGGTGCCGTCCGTGGCGGGCACCGGTCTCACAACCGGGGGTCGACCGGCTCCGACTCCAGGGCCAGTACCCCGAACACCGCCTCGTGCACCCGCCACAGCGGCTCCCCCTCGGCCAGCCGGTCCAGCGCCTCAAGACCCAGGGCGTACTCGCGCAGGGCGAGGGACCGCTTGTGGTTGAGGAACCGGCCGCGCAGCCGGGCGAGGTTCTCCGGGCGGGTGTACTCCGGGCCGTAGATGATCCGCAGGTACTCCCGGCCCCGGCACTTGATGCCCGGCTGGACCAGCCGCCCCTGGGTGCTGCGCACGACCGCCCCGACGGGCTTGACGACCATGCCCTCGCCGCCCCGGCCGGTCATCTCCAGCCACCAGTCGATGCCCGCCCGTACCGAGGCCTCGTCACCCGTGTCGACGAAGAGGCGCCGGGTGGTCTGCAGCAGGCCGCTGACGTCGTACTCGACGAGCCGGTCGAGGAGGGCCAACTGCTCGTCGTGCGGGAGCGCGGCGAGGCTGCGGCCCTGGACCGCGAGGATCTGGAAGGGGGCGAGGCGGACGCCGTCCAGGCCCTCGGTGGGCCAGCAGTAGCGCCGGTAGGCCTCGGTGAACGCGGCCGCGTCGGCGGCCCGCCCGCGCTGCCTGCCCAGCAGCTCGCCCACGTCGACGCCGCGGGCCGCCGCGCCCTCCAGGGCGGTCAGCGCGCCCGGGAACACCGCGCCGGAGGCGGCGCCCACGGCCGCGTACTGGGTGCGCAGCAGCCCGGACGCCTTCAGCGACCAGGGCATCAGCTCGGCGTCCAGCAGCAGCCAGTCGGTGTCGAGTTCGTCCCAGAGCCCGGCCGCCGTGACGGCCTCGCGGATCCGGGCGAGGACCAGCTCGGTGCGCGCCGCGTCGTCGAAGAACGGGCGCCCGGTGCGGGTGTAGAGGGAGCCGGTGGGCCCTTGCACGCCGAAGCGGGCGCGGGCCGCGTCCGCGTCACGGCAGACCAGGACGACCGCCCGCGAACCCATGTGCTTCTCCTCGCACACGACCCGCGCGACACCGTCCTCCTGGTACTGGGCGAACGCCTCCGCCGGGTGCTCCAGGTAGCCCTCGACGTGCGAGGTCGCGGTCGGGGCCATGGTCGGCGGCAGGTACGGCAGCAGCCGCGGGTCGACCGCGAAGCGGCTCATGACCTCCAGCGCGGCGGCCGCGTTCTCCTCGCGCACCGACACCCGGCCCGCGTGCCGGGTCTCCACGACCCTGCGGCCGTGCACGTCCGCCAGGTCCAGCGGCCGGCCCTCGTGCCCGCCGGGCGCCTCGGTGGCCAGCGGCCTGGCCGGCTCGTACCAGACCTTCTCGGCCGGTACGTCGACGAGTTCACGCTCCGGCCAGCGCAGCGCGGTGAGCTTGCCGCCGAAGACGGCGCCCGTGTCGAGGCAGATGGTGTTGTTCAGCCAGGTGGCGGTGGGCACCGGGGTGTGGCCGTAGACCACGGCCGCGCGGCCCCGGTAGTCCTCCGCCCACGGGTAGCGCACCGGCAGTCCGAACTCGTCGGTCTCGCCGGTGGTGTCGCCGTACAGCGCGTGGCTGCGGACCCTGCCGGAGGTGCGGCCGTGGTACTTCTCCGGCAGACCGGCGTGACAGACCACCAGTTTCCCGCCGTCGAGGACGTAGTGGCTGACGAGCCCGTCGATGAACCGCCGGACCTCCTGCTTGAACTCCTCGCTCTCGCCCTCCATCTGCGCGATGGTCTCGGCGAGCCCGTGGGTGTGCTGGACGTTGCGGCCCTTGAGGTGGCGGCCGTACTTGTTCTCGTGGTTGCCGGGCACGCAGAGCGCGTTGCCGGAGCCGACCATCGACATCACGCGGCGCAGCACGCCCGGGCTGTCCGGGCCCCGGTCGACGAGGTCGCCGACGAAGACGGCCGTACGGCCCTCCGGGTGGACGCCGTCGACGTAGCCCAGCTTGCCGAGCAGCGACTCCAGTTCGCTCGCGCAGCCGTGGATGTCGCCGACGATGTCGAACGGGCCGGTGAGGTGGGTGAGGTCGTTGAAGCGCTTCTCGGTGACGATCGTGGCCCGGTCGACCTCCTCGACGCCCCGCAGGACGTGCACCTTGCGGAAGCCCTCGCGCTCCAGGTGCCGCAGGGAGCGGCGGAGTTCGCGGGTGTGGCGCTGGATGACACGGCGCGGCATGTCGGCGCGGTCGGTGCGGGCCGCGTTGCGCGCGGCGCACACGTCCTCGGGCACATCGAGCACGATGGCGATCGGCAACACGTCGTGCTTACGGGCCAGTTCGATCAGCTGCCTGCGGGACTCCTGCTGCACGCTGGTCGCGTCGACGACGGTGCGGCGGCCGGCCGCGAGGCGCTTGCCGGCGATGTAGTGGAGCACGTCGAAGGCGTCCTTCGTCGCGCTCTGGTCGTTCTCGTCGTCCGAGACGAGGCCCCGGCAGAAGTCGGACGAGATGATCTCGGTGGGCTTGAAGTGGCGCCGGGCGAAGGTGGACTTGCCGGAGCCGGAGGCGCCGATCAGCACGACCAGGGAGAGGTCGGTGACGGGCAGGGTGCGCCCCTCGCCGGTCTGCTGGGTGGTCTCGCTCATGCTGCCTTCGCCTCCTTCTCGGCCTTGTCGCTGCTCTTGTTCTCGTCGTCCGTGGTCCTGATCGTGAACACGCCCATCTGGGTGGGCGGGCCGACCTCCGGGTCGTCGGGGCCGATGGGCACGAACTCGACGTCGTAGCCGTGCCGTTCGGCGACCGTGGTCGCCCAGGTCCGGAATTCCTCACGCGTCCACTCGAAGCGGTGGTCGCCGTGCCGGGCGTGCCCGGCCGGGAGGGACTCCCAGCGGACGTTGTACTCGACGTTCGGCGTGGTCACGAGGACGGTGCGGGGGCGGGCCGAGCCGAACACCGCGTACTCCAGGGCCGGCAGCCGGGGCAGGTCGAGGTGTTCGACGACCTCCGAGAGCACGGCGGCGTCGTAGCCCTTGAGGCGCTTGTCGGTGTAGGCCAGCGAGCTCTGGAAGAGCTGGACGCGGGAGGCCTGGCGCTCGCCCATGCGGTCGAGCTTGAGGCGGCGGGAGGCGATGGTGAGCGCGCGCATCGACACGTCCGTACCGACGATCTCGGTGAAGCGGACGTCCTTGAGCAGCGCCTGCACCAACTGCCCCTGGCCGCAGCCCAGGTCGAGGACGCGGGCGGCCCCGGAGTCCTTGAGCGCGGCGATGATCGCGTCCCGCCGCTGCACCGCCAGCGGAGTCGACTTCTCCGCGGACTCGTCCTCCCCGTCCGCGGATTCCTCGACCGCGTTGTCGATCTCCTCGACCTCGCTGTCGTCGGCCTCGGCCAGCCGTACGAGTTCCAGGCGCTCCATGGCCTGCCGGGTCAGCGACCAGCGGCGGGACAGATAGCGGCTGGTGATCAGCTGGTGCTCCGGGTGGGCCGGGAGCCAGCCCTCGCCCGCCCGCAGCAGCTTGTCGACCTCGTCGGACGACACCCAGTAGTGCTTGGCGTCGTCGAGGACCGGCAGCAGGACGTAGAGGTGGCGCAGCGCCTCGGCCAGGGTCAGCGACTCCGACTCCAGGCTGAGCCGTACGTAGCGCGAGGCGCCCCACTCGGGGAACTGGGTGTCCAGCGGCACCGCCTCGGCGGTGACGGTCCAGCCGAGCGGCGCGAAGAGCTTGACGACGAGGTCGGGGCCGCCGCGGGCGGGCAGCGCCGGTATCTCGACGCGCAGCGGGCGGACCTGCGCCGGGAGGTCCGGGCGGGCCTTGCACTGGCCGCGTACGGCGCTGGAGAAGACGTCGTTCAGCGCGACGGCGAGCAGCGAGGAGGCCGCGTACGGGCGGTCGTTGACGTACTGGGCGAGCGCCGCGTCCGGGGCGCCTCCGCGGCCCTTGCCCTTGCCCCGGCGGACCAGAGCCACCGCGTCCACCTCCAGCAGCAGCGCGGCCGTGCACCGCTCGACGTCCGCCTCGGGGTAGAGGACGTGCGCCTTGCCGTAGGAGGTGGAGAACGCCTGCGATCTGTCGGGATGCTTGTGGAGCAGGAAACCGAGATCGGTCGCGGGGCGCTCTGGGGTACCGGTGGTACTGATCGTCAGGAACACGGTGGGGTTGCCTCGTCGTGGATGTCTGTGATGGACGCCCAACGTACAGCGAAGGATCGGGGCGCACTGAGGCATTTTCGCCGGAGGGCTGCCACCGCGTCGTGGCCGCGGCCGACCCCGCGGCCACGACGCGAGCCCGGCATCAGGGCAGCTCGGTGACCCGGTCGGTGCCCGGCGGGGCGACGGGGCTTCGCGCGGTGAGGTAGTCGGTGAGGGCGGTGATGTCGTCGCCGCCGCCGACGGTGTGCGTGCCCTCGGCGAAGGTGGTGAAGCCGTCGCCGCCCGCCGCGAGGAAGGTGTTGGCGGTCACCCGGTAGGTGGCGTCGGGGTCCAGGGTCTCGCCGTCGAGTTCGATCGACGACGGGTCGATGCGGTCGCCGACGGGGGCGCTGCGGGAGAAGGAGTAGGTCAGGCCCTTGGAGACACCCAGCATCAGGGTGGGCGCGCGGGTCCCGGAGTCGTCGAACTGTTCCTCCAGGATCCGCTCGATCTGTGCTCCGGTGAGGTCCACCGACACCAGGGACCCGGCGAAGGGCTGCACGGCGAAGGCCTCGGCGTAGGTGATCTCACCGGGTGCCTCGCCGCCCGTGGAGAAGGCGTGGACGAGGTCGGCCCGTACGCCGCCGGGATTCATCAACGCGATCCGGGCGCCGCCCCGTCCGGGCGCCGAGGTGGCCGCGAGCTGTGCGTCGGCGACGAGGTTCGCGAGGTCCGACTCGGCGTCGCGGGTCTCGGAGCGGGTGATGTCGGCGGTGACGCTGCCGACGACCTTGTTGGCCAGGGGCGCCGAGAGGGCCTTCCACTTGTCGATGACGGCGGTCTGGTCGGCGTCCTTGGGGACGGTGCGGGTGACGAGGTGGTTCATCGCGGCGACCCTCTCCCGTACGACGTCGCCGGTGCGGCGGTCCACGGGGAGCCGTGTCTCGGTGACGACCCGGCCGAAGGAGGAGGCCGAGGTGACCGTGCGGGGGTGACCGGCCGGGTCGGGCAGGGTGCAGACGTACGGCTGGTGGGTGTGGCCGGTGACGACGGCGTCGATGGCCGGGTCCAGGCGCTCGGCGATGTCGACGATCGGACCGGAGATGCCGTCGCACTGTCCGTACGAGCCGGCCTGGACGCCGCCCTCGTGGAGCAGGACCACGATCGCCTCGACGCCCTGGCGGCGCAGCGCGCGGGCGGCGGCGTCGGCGGTCTCGACCTCGTCGGCGAAGCGCACGGAGGTGATGCCGGACTGTCCGGTGACGGCGGGGGTGCCTTCCAGGGTCATGCCGATGAAGCCGACCTTGACGCCGTCGACCTTCTTGACCCAGGTGGGCGCGAGGAGGGGCTTTCCGGTGCCGCGGTCGAGGACGTTGGCGGCCAGCCAGGGGAAGGCGGAGCCGTCGTAGGGCTCGCCGTCCAGGTAGCAGCCGTCGTCGGGGTGGCAGCCGCCGTGCTGGATGCGCAGCAGTTCCCCGGTGCCCTCGTCGAACTCGTGGTTGCCGACGCCGGTGACGTCCAGGCGCAGTTTCTCCATGGCCTCGACGGTCGGTTCGTCGTGGAAGAGGCCGGAGAGGAAGGGGCTGGCGCCGATGATGTCGCCGGCGGCGACGGTCAGGGAGGCGTCGGTGCCCTCGCGGAGCTGTGCGAGCCGGGTCGCCAGGTACTCGGAGCCGCCGACCGGGGTGGCCTTCGCGTCGAGCTTGGAGCCGAGGGTGGCGTCGCGGCCCGTGGGCGGCTCCAGGTTGCCGTGGAAGTCGTTGAAGGAGAGGAGTTGGACGTCGGCGGTGTCCGGTCGCTTCGGGAGGGCGGGGACGCCGGTCAGGGCGCCGGGGCGGACCGACAGCAGATGGAACTTGGTGACGCTGCCGTTGAAGCCGAAGTTGTCGTCGGCGACGAGGACGAGGGTGCGGGAGCCGTCGGGGAGGGTCGGGCCCCAGGTGATGCCCTCGACGTTGTCGGCGTCCGTGCCGGAGAGGGTGAAGTCGTAGAGCAGCTTCTTCGGCATGGGCCGCTCCGTGCCGGACAGCTTCGGCTCGCCGCGTACGTCCGTCGCGCCGCGGGTGGTCGTCCAGTACAGCCGGATCGCGAAGCCCACGCCGGAGGCGAAGGAGCGTTCGACGGTGAGGTAGTCGGTGCTGTTGATCGCGAGGATCTCGGAGACACCCCGGTCGGCCGAGTACGTGCCGACGGGGGCCGGCAGCGGGGCGGTGGGCGCGGCGGAGATCGGGTCGACCTCGTAGACGTGCTCGGCCTCGGGCCTGCCGGTGCGGCGGTCCATGACCAGCAGGCGGGAGGGGCTCTTCGCGGTCAGTCCGGCCGCGGGGCCGTCCTGGACGAGCGCGTTCTCGGTGATCGTGACGGCCTCGCGGCCGTCCGGGGAGAGGGTCAGCCCCTCCAGGGCCTGGTTGTTGCGGACACCGGCGGTGAGGGTGCCCGACGCCGAGCGGACGGGGGCGTACGCCTTCGGCAGCGGCAGTTCGCGGACGTACGCGCCGGCCGTGGACGTCTCGCGGACGAACGCCGGCTGCCCGGAGGCGGAGGCGCCCTCGCTGGTCCACAGCAGGCCCTTGCCGCCGGGGTTCCAGCGGATCGCCTCCGGGTCGACGGCCTTGGTGGCGAAGGGTGCGCCGGTGGTGTCGTCGAGGACGGTCAGGGCGTCGAGGGCGGGCTTGTCCTCGGCGAACTTCCTTCCGTCGAGCGGGAGTCGGAGCGTGTAGAAGCGTGCCTTGCCGTTCTCCGAGCGGTCGTCGCTGAGGGCGGCGTACGTGCGGGACTTCGGGTCGTAGTCGATGCCGGACAACCCCCCGAAGGGCATGCCGAGTTCGGTGGTTCCGGCGGGGACGGTGAGGGTGTCGAGGAGGGTGATGCCGTTCTGGGTCTTCTCGGGGGTGCCGTCCGCTTCGGGTGTGGCTTCGGCGGCGAGACCGTTGGTGAGGGCCAGGCCGCCGAGGAGGGCGGAGGTGGTGAGGGCGGCGCGTCTGCGTCCGCGCATGCCGACGAGGCGTCTGTGTCTGGGCATGGGTGTTCCCTTCCGGGGAGGGTGAGGGGCCGAGTTGGTGCGTCGCGGGGTGCGGGTCCGTGGGGGCTGGTCGCGCAGTTCCCCGCGCCCCTGAAAAAGCGGGGCTGCGCCCCTGCTTTTTCAGGCCGGCCCGGCCGGGAGCGGGCCGGTCAGAGGGATGCCGGGGCCATCTGCCCCGCGCCTCGGCGCTTCCTGCGCCAGGCGTACACGGCCAGCGCGACCAGCGTCATCGCGTACGGGATGGTCGACACCAGTTGCGGGGGGACGTCGAGGGTGCCGAGCTGGACCGCCAGGGCCTCGGCCGCGCCGAAGCCGAGGGCCGCTAGGAAGACCCCCCAGGGGCGCAGGCCGCCGAGGAAGACCGCGGCGAGGGCGATGAAGCCTCGGCCGGCGGTCATGTCCCGGACGAAGAAGGAGACGTACCCCATGCTGAGGAACACTCCGGCGAGGCCGGCCAGCGCGCCGCTGAGGGCGAGACCGGCGTACTGGACGCGCCGTACCGCGATGCCGACCGAGGCGGCGGCGTCCGGCATCTCGCCGACCGCGCGGAGGTGGAAGCCGAAGCGGGTGCGGTAGAAGAGCCAGGCGACGAAGGGCGCCGAGAGGAAGGCCAGCCAGGTGAGCATGTTCTGGCCGCTCAGTACGTCCCCCAGCACCGGGATGTCCTCGATGCCGGGCAGGGTGACCGTGGGCAGGGTTCCGCTCTTCAGGCCCGACGTGCCGCCCTTGTCGCCGAGGAGGGTGAAGACGGCGTAGGCGGTGCCGCCGGACGCGAGCAGGTTGAGGCCGATGCCGGCGATGATCGCGTCGGCGCCCAGTTCCAGACGGAGCGCGGCGAGGAGGAGGCCGAGCAGGACGGCCACCGCCACCCCGGCGAGGGCGCCGGCCGCGACCGATCCGCTGTAGCCGGCGACCAGCGCGCCCGTGCAGGCGGCGCTCAGCATCTGGCCCTCCAGGGCGATGTTGCTGATGCCGGCGCGTTCGGCGACGAGTCCGCCCATGGCGGCGAGGAGGTACGGGGTGGCCACGCGCAGCACGGCGGCGAGGAAGGCGCTGCTGAGGACGACGTCGACGACGGAACTCATCGGGTGGCCCCCTCGCCGTGCGAGGCGGTCGCCGGTCGGGCTGCGAGACGGCGTTTGAGGAGGTCCGGGAGGGCCTGGGCGGTGACCAGGAGGACGATGACCGCCTGGATCACGACGACGATCTCCGTTCCGACGTCCGTCTGCTGTTCCATGATGTCTCCCCCGGCACGCAGGTAGGAGTAGAAGAGGCCGGCGACCACGACCACCGTGCGCACGTCGGCGGCGCGGGCGCTGTAGACGAGGGCGGCCCGCGGGTCGTGCAGCGGACGGCAGTGCGGGCCGGACAGATCGGTGAGGACGATGTCGGCGCGCATGCCCGGTTCCAGCGCGCCGATCCGGTCCTGGAGCCCCAGGGCCCGGGCCCCGCCCCGCAGGGCCGTGCGCAGGGTGTCGGACACCGTCATCCAGGTCGCGTCCCGCACCGCCTGCTTCTGCGTGAGCGCGACCAGCCGCAGCGCCTCCCACACGTCCAGGGTGTTGTGCCCGGCGGCCCCGTCCGTGCCGACGGCGACCGTGATCCCGGCGCCGAGCAGATCGCGGACCGGCGTCAGCGGGGACAGGGCGTGCTTGAGATACACCTTGGGGCAGCAGGCCACGGCGGTCCGGTCCGCGTACTCGGCGAGCAGCGGCAGGTCCCGCTCGACGATCCCGCAGCCGTGGGCGATGAGGGCGCCCGCGTCCAGGACACCGGTGTCGTGCAGCACCCGGATCGGGGTGATCCCCCGCCGCTCCAGGCTGGACCGCGTCTGCTCCAGGTGCTCGGCGGCGTGGATGTGCATCCGCACCCCGAGCCGCCGGGCGTGGTCGGCCAGGGTCCGCAGATCACGGTCCTCGACGGTGTACGGGGCGTGCGGCCCGAGCGAGACGGTCACGCGGCCGTCGGCCCCGCCGTGCCAGGTCTCGGCGAAGGCGACGCCGGCCTCCAGCGCCGCCGCGCCGCCGCTGCTGAAGTAGGTGGGCGCGATGTCGGCGCGCAGCCCGGTCCCGGCCACCGCCTCGGCGATCCGGTCGGGGAAGAAGTAGTGGTCGGCGAAGGTGGTGACGCCCGAACGGATCATCTCCGCGCAGGCCAGCAACGCGCCGGCCCGTACGTCCTCGGCGGTCAGATTGGACTCCATGGGCCAGACGCGGTCGTTGAACCACCCCTCGACCGTGACGTCCTCGGCCGCGCCCCGCATCAGCACCATCGGGCTGTGCGTGTGCGCGTTCACCAGTCCGGGCAGGGCCAGCAGCCCCCGCCCGTCGACGACCTCCGTGCCCGGCTCCTCGGGCCGCTCCGGGCCCGTCGGCCGTACGTCCACGATGACGCCGTCGGCCACCACGATGTCCCGTCCGGGCAGGACCTCGCACTCGCCCTCCACCGGGACGCGCAGCACGTCACAGCCGCGCACCAGGAGACGGTGGCGGGTGACGGAAGGGGACGTGTCGTCGCTCATGCGGCACAAGCTAGATATCCAAAACGTTTTGCACAACGACGAGACTCTTCGGATGTCGCGGTGTCCCCGGAGCGCCGGCCGGGACGGTGATCGCCGTGGACGGCCGCCTCCCGCGCCCCGGGCGCGGGAGGCGGCACACGTCAGGACAGCTGGGACTGCACCTGGGCGGAGATCAGCTCCAGGTGGTCCAGGTCGTCGAGGTCGAGGACCTGGAGGTAGACGCGCTGGGAGCCGATGGCCCGGTAGCGGCCGAGCTTGTCGACGACCTCGGCCGGGGAGCCGGCGAGGCCGTTGGCCTTGAGCTCGTCGACCTCACGGCCGATCGCGGCGGCGCGCCGGGCGACCTCGGCGTCGTCCTTGCCCACGCAGACGACCAGGGCGTTCGAGTACACGAGGTCGTCGCCCTTGCGGCCGGCCTCCTCGGCGGCCGCACGGACCCGGCCGAACTGGCGCTCGCTGTCCTCGATCGACGCGAACGGCATGTTGAACTCGTCGGCGTACCGCGCGGCGAGCCGCGGGGTGCGGACCGCGCCGTGGCCGCCGACGAGGACCGGCACCTTGGCCTGCGCGGGCTTGGGCAGCGCGGGCGAGTCGGTCAGCTGGTAGTGGGTGCCCTCGAAGGAGAACGTCTTGCCGACCTCGGTGGCCCACAGGCCGGTGACGATGGCCAGCTGCTCCTCCAGGCGGCCGAACTTCTCCTTGGGGAACGGGATGCCGTACGCCTTGTGCTCCTCCTCGAACCAGCCCGCGCCCAGGCCGAGTTCTACGCGGCCGCCGGACATCTGGTCGATCTGCGCGACCTGGATGGCGAGCACACCCGGCAGGCGGAAGGTTCCTGCAGTCATCAGGGTGCCGAGGCGGATGCGCTTGGTCTCACGGGCGAGTCCGGCCAGGGTGATCCAGGCGTCGGTGGGGCCCGGCAGGCCGTCCGACGAACCCATGCGCAGATAGTGGTCGGAGCGGAAGAACGCGTCGAAGCCGAGGTCCTCGGTCGCCTTGGCGACGGCGAGGAGGGTGTCGTAGGTCGCCCCCTGCTGGGGCTCGGTGAAGATGCGAAGATCCATGCCTCCATCCTGCACGCTCGACCCCCGGTCAACGGCATTGGTCCCACCGGTGCCTTGGGGCCACGGTCGGGTGAAAATCCGTCAACCCGGCGCCCGGGACGGACGGGGTCAGTGACCGGCCGGAACGGTGATCGTTGCTCGGGAGGAGCCGGACCGCCCGGCACCCGTCGCCGGCGTCCGCTGCCGGCGCGAGCGCACCACGTGCCCCCTCGGGGGCGAGGGCCGAGGAGGCCGTCACATGTCCCAGGAAGCCGTGCCGGAGCAGGCTGCCGTGCCTGCGCAGCCGAAGGGTCTGCTCCAGCAGATGGAGGAGCTGATGGCTGCC
Source organism: Streptomyces caniscabiei (assembly GCF_014930365.1). GTDB lineage: Bacteria > Actinomycetota > Actinomycetes > Streptomycetales > Streptomycetaceae > Streptomyces > Streptomyces caniscabiei. Next base: position 513,515 of record NZ_JABXWI010000003.1, read on the forward strand.
CTGAACGCGGACCTGTCCCAGCTCGACGCGGAGTTCTCCGCGCCGCGTGCCGCCGCCGCGGAGGAGAGCGAACCCGCCTGACCTTCTCCGAGCCCCGACGCCCGGCCATGCCTTTCGGCCGGGCGCTCGTCATGTTCGGGCTGCGCCACCTCGGCCCGCTGAGGTGAGTTGTTCGGCTGCGGGTGGGTGGGGGCTGGTCGCGCAGCTCCCCGCACCCTCGAAAACCCGGGGGCGCCCCCTACTTCCAGAGAGAGCAGAAGGAGTGCGTGAGCGATCACGCGTCACCGGCGGCCGAAAGCCCTACCCCGCCGCCGCGTCTCTCTCCGAGAGGACCTTGTCTCTCACCGCCAGGCGCCGCAGCATCTCCAGCACCCGGTCCCGCGCCTCGTCCGCGGCGTCGATCGCCTCCATGCACTGCCAGTACGTCGCCTCGTCGTCCGCCCCGCTCGCCAGGCCCACGAGCGCGATGCCGACCTCGCCCAGCAGGCCGCCGAGCCGCTGCAGCGACTCGTGGGCGTCGCCCAACTCGGTGAGCTGGGCGGCGCGTAAATCGCCCACGCCGAGCGGCGGGGCGCCGAGTATGCCGCAGCCGCTGCCGGCCAGCTCGGTCAACCCCAGGGCCTCACCGCGCAGTTCGGGAGGTCCCGAGACCGCGAGGCGGCTCCCGATCGCCTGGGCGAGGGCATAGGACTGCCATGCCTCCGCCATGATCTGAGGTCCCTCGACGCTGCCCGCCAGAGCACGCCCGCTCGCGAAGATGAGCCGCACCGCATCCATGCGCTGCCCCCGACTTTCCCCGACGCGCTCTCACACGTCCGCCCGAACTCCTGCCTGTTCATTACCCACAGTGAGGGCCGCTGAGACAGAAAGCCAGAGGAAGCCTGAAATCTGTGGATAACAAGTCGGCTGTGGACAAGTTTTCAACTCCGGAGAGTGACAACCGGACGGAGGGGCTCAGCGTCGAGCCGCCTCAGGGACGCCCCGGCGCCGGAAATCTCCGTTCGTTGCGGTCGATCTTCGCATCCAGCGCTGACAACGGATCGATCCCCAGCACCTCGCAGAGCTGGAGCAGATAGGCGAGGACGTCGGCCACCTCGTCCGTGACCCGGTGGGCGGTCTCCGGGTCCGACATCACACGCGCCGACTCCTCCGGCGTCAACCACTGGAAGATCTCGACCAGTTCGGACGCCTCGACGCTCAGCGCCGAGACCAGGTTCTTGGGGGTGTGGTACGGCTGCCAGTCACGGGCGGCGGCGAACTCGGCGAGCCGCCGCTGCAACGCCGCGACGTCCGGCTTCCGCCCGGCTCCGGGGGCGCGCCCCGGCTCGGATTCGGGGCCGTGGCCCGGCTCGGTCTCAGGACCTTGCCCCGGCTCGGTCTCAGGACCTTGCCCCGGCTCGGTCTCAGGACCTTGCCCCGTCTCGGTCTCAGGACTTTGCCCCGGCTCGGTTTCAGGATCTTTCACGGTTCAGGTCTACCACCGTCACCCCGGCCACTCCGGTGGCCCAGGAGGCGTCGCTCACCGCGCCGACGAGCCGGATGTGCCCGCGCTCGCACATCCGGGCCGCCAGCCGCACCAACTCCCCTGTCTGCCGGGGGTCCAGGGCCCGGTCGAAGCCGTCGGCGAGGACCGTCAGCGTCTGGAGGGCCGCCGGCACCTCCGCGGCCTGGTCGACCTCCAGCACGCCGGGGCCGGTGAACAGCACGAGCGCCAGCGCGAGGTACCGCAACTCGCCGTCCCCCAGCAGACCCAGGGCCGTCCGCACACCGTCCCCCCGGTCCAGCACCGCCCGCACCGCGCCGCCCCGCAGCGGCTCGGCGAGCAGATCGAGGACCGGTCCCACGCAGCCGTCGCGCACGGCACCGACGAGCAGCGCGTGCCGCCGCCCGCACTCCGTCCGCGTGCGCCACAGCACGTCGGCGAGGTTGTCGCAGCCCCGCAGGAGCCGGCCGGAGCCGAGCGGCACGGCGGCGCGCATCCGGCCGGGGCTCGGATCACAGGCGTAGACCGAGCGGAGGGCCACCACCATCTGCTCGGCGGCGGCGAGGACCCGGCGCTGCCCGTCCGTCTTGCCGGCGACGCGGAGCGGGAGCAGCGCGGTGCCGAGGCGGTCGTCGGGCAGGGGGCCGCGGGTGACCGGTGAGGTGCCGGCCGTGTGCCAGGCGGCCTGGACCACGGGGCGGCTCGGGTCGACGAGCGCCGTCTCCAGCAGGGTGAGTCCGCCGCACGTCAACCGCTCGCCCACCACGCGGAGTTCGGGCTCGGCCTGGACGGCGACGTCGAGGTGGACGGGCCCTTCGGGGCCGTCGGCCGTGCAGCCGATGCGAAAGCCCCGGCGCCGCTGGGCGTCGGGGCGGGCCCGCTCGGGGACACAGCCCCGCGGGTCGGGGAAGGCCTCGGCGAGGCGGGCGCCGCCACCGAGCCCGGCCAGCGCCTCGTACGCCCTGAGCGCGGTCGTCTTGCCGCTGCCGCTGCGCCCCGCGAGGAGGGTCAGCGGGCCGAGCGGAAGGTAGGTGTTGCGGTGCCCGGCGAAGGCGGAGAGCCGGAGTTCGGTGACGCTCGGCCGCTCCGGACGCGCCCCGGTGTCCACGCCGGGCACCACCGGAGAAAGGGATGACACGGTCATATGCGGACACTAGGGGCCCGCCCGACAGGCAAACCGTTCCGCCGAGTGGATCTTCCTACGATCGAGGGAGCGCCCCGCCCGGGAGGAGGGCGCCCGACCCGGGAGCAGAGCGCCCCGTCGACACAAGGGCGCCCCGTCGACGCACGGGCGCCCTATCGACACGAGGGCGCCCGCCCGCCTGGGAGCGCCCCCACCCCGGGGCGCCGCGCCTCACACGCCGGGAACCCCGGCGCCCTCCATCAGCCCCCGCACCTCGGTGCCCGGCGGCGTGAGAAGGAACACGTTCCGGTCGACCCGGTGCATTCCGGAAGACAGACCGAAGACGACTCCCGTGCTGAAATCGAGCACCCGCTTGGCGGTGTCGCCCTCCGCGCCCGACAGGTCCAAGAGCACCGGAACGCCCGCCATCAGCGTCTCCGCCACCTCGCGGGCATCCGCGAAGACGTTGACCCGCAGCACCACGAAGCGGCGCCGGGCCTCCGTCTCGGCTTCCGGTATGGTCCGATGGCCGACCGCGGACGGCCAGGCGTCCCGGCCCCGCAGCGGCACGACCTGGGCGAGCCCCTCCCACTGTTCGTCGGTGACATCGTGGCTGTTCACCCTGTTCACCGGCCTTCCCCCTGGCTCGCACTGAATGACTGCATCAGCCAATTCTTACGCAGCTCACCCGTTCGGCCCAACAGCGACACGGACCGCGACGCCCGCGTCCGACAGGTCGGCCGGAACCCGCCCTCACAGCCCCTTGCGCGGGCGTGTGTGGCGGGCGTAACGCCTCATGATCAGATCATGTGACACAGGCGTAACGGGCAATTCGTACGATCGAGCCTGCCGGACGGCGATCCGGAAGCTGAGCGGAAGCCGACCGGCTGCCGTATCGGACGGCGACCGGCTGCCGTATCGGACGGCGACCGACCGCGTGTCGGACGGCGACCGGCCACCGCGTCGAGCGGCGCACGGCTGTCACGCCGGACAGCACCGGCCGCCGCACCGACAGGCGACAGCGACAGCTCAACAACAGCGACCGGTGGACCGACCGGACGCCGCACGGACGACCGACCGGAGACCCCGGACGCCGACAGAGAGGGGCCGCCCGTGGCCGCACAGGGCCCGCAGAGCACCACCACCCAGGTGCGGACCGTGTGCTCGTACTGCGGTGTCGGCTGCGGCATGCTCCTGGACGTCGGGATGGGTCCCGACGGCCGCCGCACGGTCCTGAAGGCGTCCGGCGACAAGTCCCACCCCGCGAACTTCGGCCGCCTGTGCACCAAGGGCGCGACCACCGCCGACATGCTCGCCGCGCCCGGCCGCCTCTCCACCGCCCTCGTCCGGGACGACCGGGGCGACGAACCGGCCCCCGCGCCCGTCTCCGACGCGATCGCCGAGACCGCCCGGCGGCTGCGCGCGATCATCGACGAGCACGGACCCGACGCGTTCGCCTTCTACGTCTCCGGCCAGATGAGCCTGGAGGCCCAGTACCTCGCGAACAAGCTGGCCAAGGGCTTCATCCGCACCAACCAGATCGAGTCCAACTCCCGGCTGTGCATGGCGAGCGCCGGCACCGGCTACAAGCTGTCGCTGGGCGCCGACGGGCCGCCCGGTTCCTACGACGATCTCGACAGCGCGGACGTCTTCCTCGTCATCGGCTCGAACATGGCGGACTGCCATCCGATCCTCTTCCTGCGGATGATGGACCGGGTCAAGGCGGGCGCGAAACTGATCGTCGTCGATCCGCGCCGCACGGCCACGGCCGAGAAGGCCGACCTGTTCCTGCGGATACGCCCGGGAACGGACCTCGCCCTCCTCAACGGCCTGCTGCACCTGCTGCACGCGAACGGGCACACCGACCCGGACTTCATCGCCGCCCACACCGAGGGCTGGGAGGCGATGCCCGACTTCCTCGCCGACTACGCGCCGGACGCCGTCGCCGAGATCACCGGCATCCCGGCGGACGACATCCGCGCGGCCGCGCGGCTGATCGGCGAGGCCGCCGAGTGGACGAGCTGCTGGACGATGGGGCTCAACCAGTCCACGCACGGCACCTGGAACACCAACGCGCTCGTCAATCTGCATCTGGCGACCGGCGCGATCTGCCGTCCCGGCAGCGGCCCGTTCTCGCTCACCGGCCAGCCCAACGCGATGGGCGGGCGCGAGATGGGCTACATGGGGCCGGGGCTGCCCGGCCAGCGGTCCGTGCTCGTGGCCGAGGAGCGGGCGTTCGTCGAGGAGTTGTGGGGGCTGGAGCCGGACTCCCTGCGCGCGGACGGCGTCGGCAAGGGCACGGTCGAGATGTTCCGGAAGATGGCCGACGGGGAGATCAAGGCCTGCTGGATCATCTGCACCAACCCGGTCGCCTCGGTCGCCAACCGCAGGACCGTCATCGAGGGCCTGGAGGCAGCGGAGTTCGTCGTCACCCAGGACGTCTTCGCCGACACCGAGACCAACGCGTACGCCGATGTCGTGCTGCCCGGTGCGCTGTGGACCGAGTCCGAGGGCGTCCTCGTCAACAGCGAGCGCAACCTCACGCTGGCCGCCCCCGCCGCCGACCCGCCGGGCGAGGCGATGGCCGACTGGCGGATCATCGCGGCCGTCGCCAGGGAGATGGGGTTCGAGAAGGGCTTCGCGTACGACAGCGCCGAACAGGTCTTCGAGGAGATCAAGCGGGCGTGGAACCCGAAGACCGGGTGGGACCTGCGGGGCGTGACGTACGACCGGCTGCGGTCGGGGTCCGTGCAGTGGCCCGCGGCTTCGAAGGACGGCCCGGCACGCAATCCGATCCGCTACGTGGTGGGCGACGGTGACGCGAGCGACGCCGTGGTGGCGGGCGTCGACGGTGCGGCGGGCCGGAGGCTGCTCTTCCCCACGGCCGGCGGGCGGGCCGTGTTCCACGCGCGGCCGCACCTGCCGGCCGCCGAGATGCCTGACGACGACTACCCGTTCGTGCTCAACACCGGGCGGCTCCAGCACCAGTGGCACACGCTGACGAAGACCGGCAGGGTCGCCAAGCTCAACAAGCTGAACCCCGGCCCGTTCGTGGAGGTGCATCCGCGGGACGCGCGTGAACTGGGCGTCGGGGACGGGGACTCGGTGGAGGTCGCGTCACGGCGGGGGCGCGCCGTCCTTCCGGCGGTGGTCTCCGACCGGGTGATGCCCGGGTGCGTGTTCGCGCCGTTCCACTGGAACGACCTGTTCGGCGAGTACCTGAGCATCAACGCGGTGACGAGCGACGCGGTGGATCCGCTGTCGTTCCAGCCGGAGTTGAAGGTGTGCGCGGTGTCCCTGGCCAAGGTGGCCGCACCGGCAAGGGTTCCGGCACCCTTCGGCGGCGAGCCCACGGGGACGTCCGCGCCGGTGCCCGCCCCGGTGGCGGTCCCCGCACCCACCTCGGCCCCGGTGCCGACGGGGGTGACCGTGCCGTCCGCCGTCGTCCCGGGTGCCAACCCGTTCGGTCTCGAGCCCTCGCCGCCGCCCGTCCTCTCCGCCCAGGAGCGGCAGTACCTCACCGGATTCCTCGCCGGGCTCGGGTCAGGCGTGCAGGGGGTGCCCGTGCTGCCGGCGGACGCGCCGTTCGCGCCGGAGCACGCGGTGTGGGTGAACGGCGTGCTCGCCGGGATGTACTCGCGGTCGGCGGCTCCGACCGCGCCGACCGCCGCCGAACCGGCCGGACGCGAGGTCGTCGTGCTGTGGGCCTCGCAGACCGGGACGGCCGAGGAGTACGCGATGGCGGCGGCCGAGCACCTGGGGGCGGCGGGGCACCGGGCGACGCTCGTCGGCATGGACGAGGCCGCGCCGGACCGACTGCCGCACGGCGCCGACCTGTTGCTGATCACCAGCACCTTCGGGGACGGCGACGCGCCCGACAACGGCTCCGGGTTCTGGGACGCGCTGTCCCGGCAGGAGGCCCCCCGCCTGGACGGCGTGCGCTACGCCGTGCTGGCCTTCGGGGACTCCTCGTACGACGACTTCTGCGGGCACGGCCGCCGGCTGGACGCCCGGCTCGGCGAGTTGGGCGGGGTGCGTCTGGCGCCCCGCACGGACTGCGAGCCCGACTTCGAACCGTCGGCGGACGCCTGGCTGGGCCAGGTCATCACCGCGCTCGGCACGGGCACGGACGGGGGCGACGGCGGAGGCGGGCCCACGACCTCGGCTACGAGGCCGCCGGGCTCCGCCACCCTCACCGCTCCCCCGATCACCGCCGCGCCCGTGTCCACGCCCGCCACGCCCGCCGCCCCGCGCTCCGCGAGGCCCGCGCCCGCCGCCGCCCGGCTGGTCGGCAACCGGCTGCTGAGCCTGCCCGGCGCGGGCAAGGAGGTGCGCCGGTTCACCTTCGACACCAGCGGGACGGGACTGTCGTACGAGGCGGGCGACGCGCTCGGTGTGCGGCCGGTCAACTCCCTCGGCCTGGTCGCGGAGTGGCTGGCGGTGACCGGCCTGGACGGTTCGGCTCCCGTGACGCTGGACGGGCTCGGCGAGGTGCCGTTCGCCGAGGCGCTGCACCGGCATCTCGACATCACCCGGATCACCGCGGACCTCCTGCGCTTCGTCGCCGAACGCACCCGGGACAACCGGGAGTTGAAGAAGCTCATGCGTCCGGACAACAAGGACGGGCTGGCCCAGTGGTCGTGGGGCCGGCAGGCCGTCGACGTGGTCGCCGAGTTCACCGTACGGGCCTCCGCCCAGGAGTGGGCCGGTGTCTTCAGGAAGCTCCAGCCGCGTCTGTACTCGATCTCGTCGAGCCCGCTCGTCGACCCGCACCACATCTCGCTGACGGTGTCGGTGGTGCGGTACGAGAACCTGCGCGGGCACCCGCGCGGCGGGGTCTGCTCCCCCTTCCTCGCGGACGGCGAGGCGGACCTGGAGGTGCCGGTCTTCGTCCAGCGCTCGCCGCACTTCCGGCCGCCTGCCGACCCGGTGACCCCCATGATCATGGTCGGTCCCGGCACCGGTGTCGCGCCCTTCCTCGGCTTCCTCCAGGAACGGCGGGCCCTCGGCCACCGGGCGCCCAACTGGCTGTTCTTCGGGGAGCAGCACCGGGCGACGGACTTCTACTACCAGGAGGAGCTGACCGACCTTCAGGAGTCGGGTGTGCTCAGCAGGTTGGACACCGCCTTCTCCCGTGACCAGCGTGCCAAGGTCTACGTCCAGGACCGGATGCGCGAGCACGGACCCGAGCTGTGGCACTGGCTCCAGGACGGCGCCCGCTTCTATGTGTGCGGCGACGCCTCCCGGATGGCGAAGGACGTCGACCGGGCCCTGCGGGACGTCGCGATCACCCACGGCGGGATGACCGAGGACGAGGCGGCCGCGTACGTGAAGCAACTGGCCACGGAGAAGCGGTACGTGCGGGACGTGTACTGAGCGGTTGCCGGTTCGGCGCGTCGCTCGGCGGAACCACGCGTCGTCCACTCAGATCCAGGGCCGAGAGGTAGTTGCGGACGGTGCCCTGGGCCAGGTGGACCTCGGCGGCGATCTCGGCGACCGAGGCTCCGGTGCGGGCCGCGCGCAGCACCTGCAGTTCGCGGTCGCTGAGCGGGCAGTCGTCCTCGGTGAGGGCGGACGCGGCGATGTCGGGGTCGACGTAGCGGCGTCCGGCGGCGACATCGCGGAGGATCTCCGCCAGCCGGGCGGCCGGGGTGGTCTTGGGCACGAAGCCGCGCACCCCGGCCGAGAGCGCCCGGCGCAGCACCGCCGGACGGGCGTGCCGGGTCACCAGCACGACGCGGGTGGGCAGTTCGGCCCCGATCTCCTCGGCGGCGCGCAGCCCGTCCGTCGGCGGCATCTCCAGGTCGAGCACCGCGATGTCCGGGCGGAACTCGCGGGCCGGCCGCACCGCCTCGGTGGACGTGGACGCCTCGGCGACGACCGTCAGGTCGTCCTCCAGCGCGAGCAGCGCGGCGAGGGCGCTTCTGAGGAGGTCCTCGTCGTCGGCGATGAGCAGCCGGATCATCGTGCCGCCCCCTTCGTGGGTCCGAGCGGCAGTGAGGCCGTCACCTCGAAGCGGTTCGCCGTCGCGGTGCCATGTCAACTCGCCCTGGGCCGCCCGCAGTCGTTCGTCGAGCGCGACGAGCCCCGTACCGTCCGTGCCGACGGGATGCGCGTCGGCGCCGTCGTTGGTCATGCGCAGCCGGGCCCGCCCGTCGACGACACGGCAGTCGACCTCGGCGTACCGGGCCCGGCTGTGGCGCAGCACGTTGGTGGTGGTCTCCCGCATCACCAGCCCGAGGAGATGCCGTGCGGTGTCGGTCAGGTCGGCGGGGAGCGAGGCCGGTTCGAGGGCCCTACGGGCGTCGATGCCGGCGGCGGCCGGCACCTTGCCGGCGTTGGCGATCTCGTCGTCGAGTGCCGTACGGCGGTAGCCCCGCACCACGGCCCGGGTGTCCCGCGGGGCGTCCGCCGACAACTGCCGTACCTCGCGCATCTCGGCGGCCGCGCGCACCGGGTCCCGCTCCACCAGCCGCGCGGCCAACTCGCTCTTCAGCGCGATGACCTGGAGGTGGTGGCCCTGGATGTCGTGCAGGTCGGCGGCGAAGCGGAGCCGTTCGTCCTTGACCGCCGACTCGGCCTCCAGCCGCCGTGCCCGGTCCAGTCGTCCGGCGATGTGCCACGCCCACCCTCGCCACCGACCTCGCCCGCCACTATGCGCCGACACCCGACGTCAGCGCGCCACGGACTCCCGGCAGCTGCCCCCCAACTCCCCTCCCTCTGACGGCTTTGCCATCTCTTTACAACGCGTTCCTCCGCTGTCTCGTCTCTTCGCTCGGTACGTGACGCCGCCGCATGCCGGGCAACCGACCGGGCGGCGGCCACGGACCCGTTCCACGCCGCCGTCCCTCCGCCGAACCCGGCCGGGACGGCGGCGCGCCGAACCCGACGAGAGAGAGCTACCCATGCGACGAACCGTCCTCAGTGCCGCGGCACTCGCGCTCACCGCCGTGCTGGCGACCGCGCTGCCCGCGTTCGCCGACGACACCAGCCCGACCGCCGTACCGCAGCAGGCCTCCGAGGCGCCGAGCGCGGTCCCCTCCGCCCCCGCCTCGGACCACCCGGCGGAGACCGAACCCACCAAGGCCCCCACCCCCGGCGACGCGAGCCCGGTACCGAGCCAGGTCTCCGTCGTTCCCAGCGGCGCCCCCGACACCGGTACGGCCCCGAAGTCGGAGGGGTCCGGCGGCGCCGCCGTGCTGGCGGGCACGGGCGCCACCGCGCTGCTCCTCGGCGGCGGTGCGGCCGTGGTGCTCGTACGTCGCAAGCGGGCGAACGAGGCGTGACCCCGCTCTCCAGGCGCGCCTTCGCCGTCGCCGCGGCGGCCTCACTGCTGGTGAGCTGCGACGACGGCGGCACCGACCGCGCCACGGCCGCGCCTCCCGAGGCCGACACGCCCCCGTCCGCACCGCACCCGTCGTCCTCTTCGTCGGCCGGTGGCGCCGTGCGCCCCCTGGGCCGTTCGGTCCCGGTGCGGCTGCTGATCCCTGCCATCGGGGTCGACACCCCGGTCATCCGGCTGGGGCTGGCCCCGGACGGCACGGTGGAGGTGCCGCCGGTCACGGAGCACGACCGGGCGGGCTGGTACCGGCACTCGCCGACGCCGGGCCAGACCGGCCCGTCGGTGATCCTGGGCCATGTCACGGTCGGGCGCCACGGCGACGGCGTCTTCCGCGAACTCGCCCGGCTGCGGCGGGGCGAGCGGATCGAGGCGCGCCTGGAGAACGGCACGACGGCGGAGTTCACCGTCGCCTCGGTACGCACGGTCGCCAAGGCCGACTTCCCCGCGGACGAGGTCTACGGCAACGTGAGCCGTCCCGCGCTGCGTCTCATCACCTGCGGCGGCCCGCGCACGGGCGAGGAGTACCGGGACAACGTGATCGTCTTCGCGACACTGAGCTCCACGGCCCGGTGAGCCGCACCCCGACCGCCCCGTCCCCCTTGCCCCTTGTCGCACCGTCACGACCATGGAGAGCGTTGAAACGGTCCCGTGAGAAGGCCGCGTCCGAACTGTTCGCCGCCCTCTACCCGCGCCTCGCCGGCTGGTGCCGTCGGCTGGTCGACGACGACGAGACGGCCCACGAGATCGCGTCGGAGGCGTTCACCCGGCTCTGGGCCCGGTGGACGTCCGTGGCGGAGCCGCACGGCTTCCTCTACGTCACCGCGGCCAACCTCGTACGGGACCACTGGCGCAAGCTCGAACGCGAACGCAAGGCGATGCACCGGGCCACCGCCGAGGCCGCGGTGCGCCCGCGGTACGACGACGCCGAACGGTCCGACCCCTCGGTCCGGCTGCTCGTGCAGTCGCTGCCGGAACGGCTGCGCGTACCGATCCTGCTGCACTACTACGCTGACATGCCGATCCGTGAGGTGTCCGAGCTGACCGGACGCAAGGAAGGAACCGTCAAGGCCGACCTCCACGCGGCCCGCGAACTGCTCCGCGCCCATCTGAGGAGAAGCCTTGATCACACGCCCTGACGACGACCCGGACTTCGAGCCCGACGACCCGCTCACCGTCCTGCTGCGTCCCCCCACCGACCGTCTCGGCCCACCGCCGGGCCGCTACGAGGCGATCCGCCGCGGTGCCGCCCGCCGTCGGCTGGTCCGTGCCGCCGCCGGTGCCGCCGCGGCCTGCGCCGCCGTCGCCCTCGTCGCCCTCCCCCTGCACCTCGGCCGGAACGACGGCCCCGCGACCCCCTCGGTCCCCCTGGCGCCGCCCCCCGCGAGCAGCACCTCGCCGACGCCGCCGCCCTCCCCCACCCCCGACACCCGGTCGCCCTCCGACAGCCCCGCGACCCCGGTCCCCTCGGCCCCGCCCACCAAGAGCGCCACCGACACCACCGCCCCGTCGGTGACCCCGACCCAGGTCTCCGAGGCCTCGGCCGTCCCGGACAGCACCCCCGGCACGCCCTGACCGCGTGACCTTCACCACGAAATCACTTAGTAGAACAGTAGAAATCGCCCCTTCACCCGGCGCGGTGCTCGTTTCCCGGCTACGGTCGGGGAAGCAGATCCAGAACGGTCGGTGACGGAGCCCCGCATGCAGGTGAGTCGGCGCGTACGCGCAGGTGGCACGCTCGGCCGTCTGCTGCTCGTCGCCGTACTCGCCCTCGGCGTCCTCGCGATGCACAGCACGGGACACCCCGGCGAGCCCTCGCACGCCATGAGCACCGTCGCCCACTCGACGGCGGCGACTGATACGGCGGATGCGGCGCGTTCGGCGGACGCGACGGATGCGACGCGTTCGACAGATGCAGCGGATCCGGCCGATCCGGCGGATGCGCATACCGCCGGTTCGGGACCTCGGTCCTCGCACGAACCGGCCCCGACCATGGACATGCAGTCCCTCTGTGTGGCGATCCTGCTCGGCGCGTGGGTGCTCACCGCCCTGCTCGCACCGGCGTTCACCCGCCGCCATGAGGAGTGGGCGGAACTCCTCGCCCAGGTCGCCGCGTTCACGCGACCCCGCCCGCCGCCGCGCGGGCCCGATCTCACCCGTCTGTCAGTTCTGCGGCTGTAGGCCGAACCGCTCACGCGGGCGCGCGTCCCGCGCGGCCCCGCGGCTTCGCCTGCCCACGAACAGCCCCAGAACGCACACCACGAGGTGAATCGAGACCATGACAGCCCCCACGCACCCCACATGCCCCTCGCGCCGCACCCGCCTCCGCCGCGCCGCCGCCACCGTGAGCGTCGTCGCCGTCGGCGCCCTGTTCCTGACCGCCTGCGGCGACGACATGGACGGTATGGATCACGGCAGCGGCAAGGCCTCGCCGTCCGCATCCGCGTCCGGCGACGCCGGATCCGCCGACTTCGGCGACGCCGACGTCACCTTCGCGCAGATGATGATCCCGCACCACGAGCAGGCCCTGGAAATGGCCGAACTCGCCGACGGCCGGGCGTCCGACGCCGAGCTGAAGGACATCGCCGAGCAGATCGAGAAGGCCCAGGACCCGGAGATCGCGACCATGAAGGAATGGCTGCGCTCCTGGGACCGGCCGACCGCCGTCGAGTCCATGCCCGGCATGGGTCACGGCAGCGAGGGCGGCGGCGCCGACGGCATGATGTCCGACGCGGACATGCGGCGGCTCGAAGACATGAAGGGCACCGAGTTCGACAAGCTGTTCGCCCAGCTGATGATCGAGCACCACAACGGCGCCATCGCCATGGCCGAGGACGAGCGGAAGAACGGCAGGAACGACGCCGCCGTGAAGATGGCGGGCGACATCGTGAAGAGCCAGTCCGCCGAGGTCGAGCAGCTCGACGCCATCCTCGACCGACTCTGAGCAACCCCCGGCGCGGGCCGACACCCGGCCCGCGCCGGCCACCTCACGAACCGACCCCACCGCCGCCGACGAGCCGCGACAAGCGAGCCATCTACTATGCCTCTGCGTATACGCGTACGCGTCGACAGCCGGAAGGGGTCAGGGCCATGCGACGGCTGGGGGAACTGGAAGCGGAGATCATGGACCGCCTCTGGACATGGAACCGTCCGGCGACGGTGCGCGAGGTCGTGGACGACCTCAACAAGACCCGTCCGCTCGCCTACACCACGGTGATGACCGTGACCAACATCCTCTACAACAAAGGCTGGTTGCTGAGGGGCAAGCAGGGCCGCGCCTGGCTCTACACGCCCGTACGCAGCCGCGAGGCGTACGCCGCCGCGCTGATGGAGGACGGTCTGGACGCGAGCAAGGACCGGCCGGCCGCACTCGTCCACTTCGTCGAGAACATGACGGAGGAGGAGCAGGCCGCCCTGCGCAAGGCCCTGCGCGCGGTGGGACGGCAGGCGAAGCCGTGAACGCGGCGCCCCTCCTGCTCGCCTACACGGCGACGGTGGGCTTCGTCGCCCCGCCCCTGGTGCTGCGTGCCGCATGGCCGCACCGGGCACCCGCCCTGGCCCTGGCGGTCTGGCACTCCCTGACGGTCTCCTTCGCCCTCGGGGCCGCGCTGACGGCGTATCACCTGCTGATGCCCACCGCCCACACGCACGAGGGACTCCTTGGCCTGCTGCACTCCTGCGGGCTCGACCTGGGCGCGAGCGGGCCCGGCCACGACACCGCGGGCCGCCTCGCCGTCGCCGTTCCGGCGGTGCTCGGGGCCGCGCTCGCGGGAAGCTTCGCCTTCCATGTCGTACGCGCCCGCCGCACCCGGGCCCGGCACCGGGAGGCGGTGGATCTGGTCGGCCGCCGTTCCGTACGGCTGGGGGCCACCGTCCTGCCGTACGACGTGCCGGCCGCCTACTGCCTGCCGGGCCACCGGCCGAGGATCGTGATCAGCGACGCGGCCGTACGGGAGCTGGCTCCCGAACAGCTCGCGGCGGTTCTGGAGCACGAACGGGCGCACATCGCGGGCCGCCACCATCTGGTGATCGCCGCCGCGGCGGCGTTCGGGTCGGTCTTCCCGCTGCTCCCCCTGGCCCGCCACGCCCGTACACAGACGGCGCTCCTGCTGGAGATGATCGCCGACGACCGCGCCCTGCGCGCCCACTCCGACGGGGCGCTGGCGAGCGCGATGTACGAGATGGCTGCGGCCCGGACCCCGAAGGGCGCGTTCGCGGCGGGCGGCCCGGCGGTGCTGATCCGGATCCGGCGGGTCCTCGGGCCGCGCCGTCCCCCGCACCGCGCCTTCTGGGGTTGCGTCGCCGCGGCGACCGCGACGGTTCCGCTGCTGCCGCTCCTCGTCGCCTGCCCGCTCGGCGCCGGGTGAGGCCGAGGGCGATCTCGAAACCTCGACGGCACCCAGCGCCCTGCGGCCGCCGATCAGACCGCCCTGGCGCCCCCGCGCGGGTCCCCCTGGGGCCGCTCTCGGACCGCTCTCGGACCGCTCTCGGACCGCTCTCGGACTTCAACGACCGGCTGCGCAGGGCCCGTTCGGTTCAGACGGTCATCATCAGCAGCATCGTCGCCATCGAACCACCCATGCCGACGTGACCGACCAGGCGCGCGTTCGGCACGGACAGCACCGCCGGGGTCCGGGTCGCTCGACGGTGGCGGGCCTGGGCGACCGGCCCGGCGGATGAGCCGCCGGTCTCCCGCATCCACGCACGGACGGCGAGAGCCACGGCTGCCAGGAAGTAGGCGGCGAGGGCCCAGAAGGCGACGCGCCACAGGAGCGCCGAGCCGGAGGTGGCGGCCGCCTCGGTGACGCCGTGGGCGGCACCCATGCCCTCCGCCCCACCCGCTCCGCCGTGCCCGTGCCCGTGCCCGGAGGCGCCGGCCAGGGCGAGCGTGGGTCCCGAGGCGGCGCCGGGCATGGCCAGGGTCATCACCACCATGGCGGCACTGCCGATCACGAGATGGGCGCCGTGCCGCACCTGCCGCACACCGCCGCGCGCGGCATGCCGTACGGACAGGGCCACGCCCCCGAGGCAGAGCGCTCCGAACACGGCCGCCCACCAGATGCCGTAGGTGCCGTACAGGGTCGCGGTCGGAGGCGCCGCCATGACGGCCATCCCCACGCCCATGACCGCCTCGGCCCCCGCCTCGAACCGGCCCCAGCCTCTGACCAGCGCCAGCCGCACGAGGTTCCCGACGGCCGTCCCGGCGCCCAGCACCACCAGGGTCCAGCCAAGAAGGTGTCCAGCCACGTCGCCACCCCTCACGGGACCCGGGGATCCGGCTCACCGATCGTCGACCACTACGTACCTGCTTAGTACGTAGCGACCGCCGCTCCGACTCAGCGCGGCGCGCGACGACCGCCCCGAGGGGGCACCCGAGGCATCCGGACACGCCCCTGCCCACCCCTCGCCATATACCCCCCAGGGGTATAGCCTGGCCGTGCACGGAGAGACGGGCCACCATGGACGAGAAGGGATCGAGAGGCCATGGACCACACGCAGCACACGCACCACACGAACCACGGGCCCCATGGAGAACACGGCGGAGCGTCCTGGGCCATGGCGGCGAAGGCGACGCTGCACTGCCTCACGGGGTGCGCGATCGGCGAGATCCTGGGCATGGTCATCGGCACGGCGCTGGGATGGAGCAACGTGCCGACCATGATCCTGGCCATCGCGCTCGCGTTCCTCTTCGGCTACTCGTTCACCCTGTTCGCGGTGCGGCGGGCCGGCCTGGACCTCAGAAGCGCGATCAAGGTGGCCCTGGCCGCCGACACCGTCTCGATCGCCGTCATGGAACTGGTCGACAACGCCATCATCGCCCTCACCCCCGGCGCGATGGACGCCCACCTCGACGACGCCCTCTTCTGGTCGGCCCTCCTCGGCGGCTTCGCGGTCGCCTTCCTGATCACCACACCGGTCAACAAGTGGATGATCGGCCGCGGCAAGGGCCACGCGGTCGTCCACGCGTACCACTGACCCACGCACCCTCCACGGGGCGCCGGGTCAACGCCGGCCGTGGCGGATCAACGCCGACCGTGCCGGGTCAACGCCGGCCGTGGCGGATCTTCAGCCGGCCGAAGCCCATGGCTCCGGAGACGCGGATCGTCGGTCCGCCGGGCCGGGAGCGGCGCGGGGGCCGGTACCGCAGGTCCTTCCACCCCGTCTCCAGGCCCTCGACGTCGACGACCGCGTCGCGAGGCACGGTGATGGCGGCTCCGCCGGTTCCGAGTCGCAGCTCGATGTCGACGACCGGGTGCTCGATGATCGCCCGGGACAGGTCCAGGCGCACCCTGCCGAAGGCGGACCCGACCTGGAGGATCCGAGGTACCCGCCACGCGCCGCGTCGCTTGATCAGCCCGCCGGCGACGGCGATCGTCGACGTGGTGGCCGGGTCCTCCTCCGGGAGTGAGGCCAGAGCCGACACGAGGTCGCCGCGCGATTCGGCGGTGAGCGCCTGGTGAAGGCGTCCGTCCAACTCCTCGTGCGGGACGAGCCCTTCGGCGTACGCCTCCCGCAGGCGCCGCACGGCCGCGTCACGGTCGTCTTCGTTGATCGAGGCCGACGGACCTTCCGGTAACGGAGTCACCGCTCCACCGTACCGCCGCACATACCGCGCAACGACCCCCGCGCCTCGGCCAGAAGAGCCGACCACCGACCCGGCTGCCCGTCAGGAGCGGGGGGGGGGGACGGTGCCGGAAACCCGCCGTTCACCGAACGAGGGCGGCCGGTGAAACAAGCGTTTTCTAGCGTGTCCGCTCATGGATTCGACGCTGTATACGCGGCCGGATGCGATCCCGGATCCACACCCGGGCACCGCCCCGACACCGGCTCAGGGCACCGCCGCCCCGGCACTGACCCCGGGCACCGCTCCGGTTCAGGCACCGGTCGCCGCCCCGCACCGGACCGCGTCCAGCGTGGCCTCGCTGCGTGAGGCGGTCTACGCGCGGCTGCGTACCGCCGTGCTCGACGGCGACTTCGGCCCCCGTGAGCGGCTGGCCGAGATGCGGCTCGCGACACGGTTCGGGGTGTCACGCACCCCCGTGCGCGAGGCGCTGGCACGGCTGCTGACGGACGGACTGATCGAGCGCGGCGACGGCGGATTATTCGTCACGATCCCCAACCTCGCGCAGCTCAAGGACCTCTACGAACTCCGGGTCACCCTGGAGCTGCGAGGTGTCGCCCGGGCGATCGAGGACCCCTCCGTCCGGCACGATCCGGCGGTCGTCGGCGCCGAGTTGGAGCGCTGGTACGCGATGCGCGCACAACCACCCCCACCCGACCCGCGCTTCGTCGTCCAGGACGAACGCTTCCACGCCGAACTCTCCCGCGCCTCCGGCAACCCCGCGCTCACCGATGCCCTGGTGGCGGTCGGCGAACGCATCCGCCGGGTCCGTATGTACGACTTCCTCACCCGGGACCGGGTGGAGACGACCATCTCCGAACACATCGAGATCATGGAGTTCGTGCGCGACGGACGGCTCGACGACGGCCACCGCGCACTGCGCGCCCACGTCGGCGACTCGATGGCCGTGGTGCTCGAACGCGCCCGGAGAGCCATGACCCAGATGGCACTGCACACCGACCGCCTCTGAATCCCCGACCCCCGTCCCGTACGCGAGACCCCCCGCTCCCCGCAGAACCGAAGGGTTGACCATGAGCACGACCGAGCCACGGCTGACCCCAGCCACGTCCCCCGACTCCGCGAAGAGCCAGGCGACCAAGGAGACGCTGGAGGACTACACCCTCCGCTTCGCGCCCCGCAGTTACCGCCGCTGGACCCCGATGGTCGTGGCGACCACGGCCCTCGGCGGCATCGCCTACATGGCCGACTTCTCCATCGGCGCCGGCATCGGCCTGGCCCACGGCACCGGCAACGCGCTGATCGCCATCGCGGTGGCGGCCGTCGTCATCTTCGTCACCGGTTTCCCGCTCGCCTACTACGGCGCCCGCTACAACATCGACCTGGACCTGATCACCCGCGGCTCCGGCTTCGGCTACTACGGCTCGGTCATCACCAGCGTCATCTTCGCCAGCTTCACGTTCATCTTCTTCGCCCTCGAAGGCTCGATCATGGCCCAGGGGCTGAAGCTGGGCCTCGGCATGCCCCTGTGGCTGGGCTATCTGGTGTCCACCCTGATGGTCATCCCGCTCGTCATCTACGGCATGAAGGCGCTGAGCAAGCTCCAGGTCTGGACGACCCCGATCTGGCTGGTGCTGATGGTCGCCCCGCTGGTCTACCTGGTCGCCACCGACCCCGGCACCGTCGACCGTTTCCTCTCCTACGCCGGCACCGACGGCGAGGGCGGCGTCAACACGGCCTCCGTACTGCTGGGCGCGGGCGTCTGCCTCTCCCTCATCGCGCAGATCGGCGAGCAGATCGACTACCTGCGCTTCATGCCGCCCAAGACCGAGGCGAACAAGCGCGGTTGGTGGACGGCCGTGATCATGGCCGGGCCCGGCTGGGTCGTCCTCGGCGCCCTGAAGCAGGCCATCGGCGTCTTCCTGGCCGTCTACATCCTGGCCGAGGTCGGCCCGGCGGCGGCGCCCGAGCCGATCCAGCAGTTCCGCGGCGCGTTCGACGCGATGCTGCCGTCCTGGACGGTCGTCCCGCTCGCCGTGGCACTCGTCGTCATCAGCCAGATCAAGATCAACGTGACGAACGCGTACTCGGGCTCGCTCGCGTGGACGAACTCCTTCACCCGCGTCACCAAGCGCTATCCCGGCCGCATGGTCTTCGTGCTGGTCAACCTGGCCTTCGCGCTGGTCCTGATGGAGGCCGACATGTTCAGCTTCCTCAACAGCATCCTGGGCTTCTACTCGAACTGCGCCATCGCCTGGGTCGTCACCGTCGCCACCGACATCGGCGTTAACAAGTACCTGCTGAAACTCTCCCCGCTCCAGCCCGAGTTCCGCCGCGGCATGCTGTACGCCGTCAACCCGGTCGGCGTCGTCGCCTTCCTCGCCGCGTCCGGCCTGTCGATCGCCATGTACTTCCACGGCCTCGGCGACACCCTCCAGCCCTACTCCCCCGTGGCCGCCGCCGTCATCGCCTTCGTCCTCACCCCGCTGACGGCCGTCGCCACCAAGGGCAAGTACTACCTGCGCCGCACCGACGACGGCATCGACGAGCCCCTGCTCGACTCCGACGGCAACCCCAGCGCCACGACGTACGACTGCCACGTCTGCCACCAGCCCTACGAACGCCCCGACCTGACCGCCTGCACCACCCACGACGCGACGGTCTGCTCCCTCTGCCTGAGCACGGACAAACTCGCCGACCACGTACTCCCGCCCCAACCGACCCCTGCCTGACCGAACACGGGACGGGCCCCCGACCAGAGCTGGTGGCTTCCGACCCTGACTCGGCACCTCCGTGGGTGATCATGCGCGCGGCGACGACGGTGGGGTCACTGGAATCCCGGGTGCGTGCCGCCGTCCGCGCGAGGCCTCGCCGGTGGCCCAGCGCCGCGTATTTTGCGACGTGCGGCATCCCGGCGGGCCATCCCACGGCACGTCCCGCCGCATCGAGCGCACGGTTCCAGCGCGGGGGCGGTGACCCACCCCGTCCAGCGCCTCACCCCGTCGTACCGCCCCGTCGCCCCGCTGGTTCGGGTCGCATTCGGCACTCGTGGCCCGATCAGCGACTGCGCCGACACAGGGGATGCAGGGCCCGCCGATACCGGCGAGCCGGCTCTCAGGCCCCGGTGGCCGTCGGATCGGCCGATCCGCCGGCACGGCGGTACTCGGCGTTGATGCGCTCGGCTTCTTCGAGCTGGTCTTCGAGGATGATGATCCGGCATGCGGCCTCGATCGGGGTTCCCTGATCGACGAGCTCGCGCGCGCGGGCCGCGATGCGCAGTTGGTAGCGGGAGTAGCGGCGGTGACCGCCCTCGGACCGCAACGGTGTGATCAGTCGTGCTTCGCCGATGGCGCGGAGGAAGCCGGGGGTGGTACCGAGCAGCTCGGCGGCCCGGCCCATCGTGTAGGCGGGGTAGTCCTCGTCGTCGAGACGGTCCAGCGACTCGTCCGCTGTCATCTCACCTCTCTGTGGAACGCGTCGAGGGGCCCTGGTGCCGTACGGCACCAGGGCCCCGAAGGAACATCAACACCATCTGCCGACCGTAGTACTGCGCCGGCCTTCTGTTTCCGCACGGCCGCCCGATACGCGACGGGGGTGCGGGGATCGCGGATGCGTGACCGGAGACCACCTACCTATCGATGTCCTGCGGTACCCGGGCTCGCTTCTCTCACCCGGGCGATCCTGATGGCGCTCGACTCCTCCGTTCTTCCCTCTGAATCGATCACTTGCCAAACGGGGGACTGCGTACTGCTGGTACTGCTTGTACTGCTGGTACCGCGAACTGCTGCGACCGCGTCAACCGCGGCTTTCATCTCGGCAGCCCCTCATCACTGCGGGCCACCCGGTCCGGTCGTCAGTCCCGTCGCCGTCGTGCAACGAATCTGGCTTCGAAACTCCACCACCGGGCCGTCATGCGTGTACTGCTGCCCGGCAGTTCGTGTCTGCCGGGCCTTGCTGGATCTCGACTACAAGAGAAACCATAAGCGTGCGGGCAACGAATGTCTACTCCGGCGAGCATAGATTTTGTGCGCTCGACAAGGAGGCACCCCCCTCGGCCGTCGCACGGATGGACCCTGGATCCCCCCGCCGAACTTCCCGTGACGCCACCGACCGGGGCGTTTCGCGTCGACGGCGCTTCTCACCCCGGCCGTCCCCGCCCCGCCGCGCACGCGCCACGCATGTGCGCGCCCCCTGCCATCCACCGCAGCACCGGGGAAGCCGGGCGCGCTCGTGTTGCCTGGTGGTGCCACCACCCACGCCATCCACACGTGCCGGTGCATAGAATTCGCTCTCATGCCGAAGCCTGACGAGCTGATCCTCGACATCGCCACCCTGGTGGAATCGGGGCAGAGCAATCAGATGTCCCTGACCGTGGTCACCGGTGGCACCGTCATCACCGGTCGCCTGGCTCCCGAAGCCATGTGGCGGCAGAGGGTGTCGGAGGTACTGAAGGACTCCGACCGACTGGGCGAGTTCTCCTCTGTCTTCGACACTCCCGTGAAGAGGGACGGGCCGCCCACACATCTGCACTTCCATGTCGCCCGGATCCTTCAGGGCACCGTGGGCATCCCGGAGACCGGCGGGATGTACCGCGTCGCGATCGAGGACGTCAGCGCCTGGACCGTGGGCGACTTCAGCTACTCCGACCACTGACTCACCCACTGACCTACCGCCGCGACGAAAGCAGCACGGAACGCGGTGAGGGGGTCCTGCCGACGCACGCCGACAGGACCCCCTCACCGCTCTGCTCTGCTCTGCTCTGCTCTGCTCGGCTCGCGCCCGGGATGCTCGGTACCGCATTCGCGACCGTCACGACACAGCGCCCTGAGCGGAACCGAGCACTCGCCTCCCCCGTCGACCGCACGGCAATGCCGTTGCGTCAGCCGGCGATGGCAGAGTCCCACAGGCGCGTGAACTCGACTGGTGAGGAGAGGGCCCTGGGACGGCCCCTGTGCGGGAAAGGTCCGTCGGTGCTCGCGTTGAGGATGTCGGCCTGCAGCCGCTGGAGTTCCTCCGAAGGCTCCAGACCCAGTTCGCGTCTGAGGATCGAGTAGAGGTGCTGGTAGGCCTGCAGAGCCTCGGCCCGGCGGCCGGCTTGGTGCAGTGCCGTGATGAGCCGGCCGTGGAACCACTCATGCAAAGGGTGGTCGTTGACCAGAACTCGCAGCTCCGGAAGGATCTCCCGAAAGCGGCCCAGCTGGAATTCGCTTTCCACGCGGAGCTCGAGGGCGCGGATTTTGAGTTCTTCCATGTGGGCTATTCGGCCGTGGAGCACCCCGGCGACGGGCACGTTGCTCAGCATGGGGCCGCGCCACAGACCGCGCGCCCGGTTCACGTGCGCCACCGCCTTCTCCGGTGCCCCCTGGTGAAGTTCCTGCTGGGCGAGTCGCACGAGTTCCTCGAAGACGCATGCGTCGACTTCGTCGCGGGCGATGTCGAGGAAGTAACCGGGAGCCTGGGTGAGCAGCAACTTCCTCTCACCACTGACCACTTGGGCGTCGTGGAGCATGCGACGGGCGTGGTAGACGTGTGTCTGGAGGGTGCGGGGTGCGCCGCTCGGCGGGTTCTCCCCCCAGAGTTCACGGACCAGCGTCTCCGCCGCGATGGGTTCGCGCGGCTGGAGTGCCAGCACGGCGAGCATCTGACAGATCTTCGGGGCCTTGGGAGCGAACGTCTCGCCTTCATCGGTGGTGATCCGGAATGGGCCGATGAGGTGGAACTGCACTGGCCGCACGCTCCTTCCGCCGCCGTCCGGCGCTCGTGTCGCTGTCCAGTCGGTCGATCCGGACAGCTGAGACGGTAGAGCGCGGAGGGCCGTGAGTCTCCTGTGCGGAGCCGAGAGTGTCACGTTACCGGACGGTAGGTTTGTTGCTGTGCGGCACATCGCGATCGCGCTGCGGGGCGTACGGCGGCAGCACGGAGCTACTCTCCATGGCGACGGCCAGGTGGGCGGCGGAGGCCAGGGTGACGTGGCGGTGCCAGCCGGGAAAGGACCGGCCGGCGAAGTCCCGTATCCCGACCTTGTCGGAGATCGCGTTGAAGTCGCGCGCGACGACGTTCGGCAGCGTGGTGAGCCACAGGACCAGCCGCAGCGACGGGAGACCACCACCGGCCAGCCACAGCTTCCCGGGTCTGGCGGCCGTTTTCCGCCACTCGCCGACCAGTGTCATGCCGCCGCCCCCCACGGCGGCCGGCCCGGGGGCGGTGACGGGTATCGCCACGGCCGTCATGGGGCGTTCACCGATGTTGACCTGCTGCCGCAAGCTGATGAGGGAGGAGGCCAACTCCGCCGCCGTACGCACTCTGTCGCCGTACCTCGGCAACTCCGACCGGTCGATGCGCAGTTGTTCCTGGGGATCGACCCGCACGACGAAGGGGATTCCGGCCGAGGTGAAGTGCCGGGCCAGGGCCAGCACGTCGATGCCGTCGACGTCCACCACCACGGGGCCGTGCTGGACTTCGGGGATGCCCGTGATGGCGGCCACCGCCTCGCGCACGCAATCGTCGAGGGAGTCGGCCACGACACCGGTGGGTATACCGGCCCGCTGCCGCCGGGGACTGCTGAGCCAGCGGCCGGACAGTCGCAGACGCCAGTCGACGGGCACTGCGGACCTGCCGGAGACCAGCCACGCCCCTACCGCCTGCTGGCCGGTCACGGTCTGATTCATGTGCGGGAGGAAGTGACGGTCGACACCGATCGAGTGCGCGCCGACCTTGGGGATCATCGTGGACCTGACGACCCAGGCGTCCGGCGCCAGGTTCCTCTGCACGTACTGCGCCACGGCATGGCGCACCGGTATCCACTCCCAGGGCGATTCGCTGATGAAGTGATGGACACTCTGCTGCGCCGCGCCGCCCTCGAACTGGGCGGCGATGTTGCGCAGCGTCTTGCGCCCGGGCACGGTCAGCAGTCCGCGCACATACCGCTCGGCCTTGAGCCGCTGGCCACTGCGCTGCAGGGATCTGAAGAGGTGAGCACCGAGCTCTTCCAGCAGCGACTCGCAGTACGAGTCCAAGTGTGTGCAGACGGGTTCGAACAGGCTCAGACGCACGGATCCCCCTGTTGACGTCGGTCACGCGGTCGACGAGGTGGCACGTAACGCGTGCACCCGTCCATCCACTCTTACATAAACCGTCAATCAGTCCGGTTTATTTGCGCGAAGCCCGCCCATCTCCGGGGTCCGCGGCTGTGGATGCCGCCATTGACGTCGGCGCCACGTCAGGACGTCGGAACCGGGGCGGGTTCCCCGCCCGACGACCGAGCAGCCGCCAGCAGGTGTTCGGCCCGGTAGTGAGAGATGTCCAGCTTGGCCAGCACCTCGGTTGGCACCAGGCCGGGCAGCACGAGGGCGAACAGGGCCGACACTTCCTGGGACAGATCGCGGTCGGGCAGCGTCTCGGTGACCAGCTGGACACCGGTCCAGGCCCCGACCACGAGTCGGGCGATCTGCGCCGGATCGACGTGCAAGCGCAGTTCGCCGCGCTTCTTGGCCTCGGTGAGCAGGTCTGTCGACACGGCGATCCAGTCCGGCCAGCGGGTGCCGAACAGGGATCGCGCCTTGGGGTCGACGGACAGTTGTATCGAGGCGCTGAGCACAGGCTCCCTGGGGACGCGGTACGCCAGCAGGAGCGCCAGATCCACCCATTCCTGCAGCTTCAGCGCCTGGGGCACGAGCCCTTCACTGGTCACGGCCTCGTCGAGCACCGCGCGTGCCAGCTCTTCCTTCGACGTGAAGTGGAAGTACACGCCGCCCCGGGTGAGTGGCACCCGCTCGATGAGCATGCCGATGGTGCTGGCCTCATAACCGAGCTCGTTGAACATCTGAGCAGCCGCATCGAGGATGGCCCTGCGTGTACGGATCGCCCGTTCCTGTCTAGCCACTCACGTCACCATGACCCTTCCTTTACTAGTGCTTGAACTCACACTTACTCAACCTCCAAAACCGAACGGAAGGCCGGTACTTTAGCAACGCAACTTATGCAGCTGCCTTGCAGGCCGGGTCCAAGGGGGAGATCTTGCCCGAAGTTCCTGTAGTGCCCCGTTACTTACCTCGCCCCCGTGGGGAATCGCCCTCACGATTGCTCGTGGGCGCCTACACCCACCTCAAACACACTAAAGCCGTCCTCATCCACAGTTGGCGGCGCCTGGGCGAGAACTCGTTCACGCTGGACCTCCGTTGGCCCGCCGCCCCGCACGGAGAATCGTACGATCCACGCATACTCGCCCAGACGATCAGACAGAGCGGTCTGACCGTCGCCCACGCCGAGTACGAGGTTCCGCTGGAGCACCACACCCTGCTGAACTTTCTCGGCCTCACCGTCTCACCGGACTTCCGGGTGTCGGACACCGAACCTTCGGCCCTGGTCGTCGACATCACCGTCTCCCCGGGCAAGAGCGGCCGTCGGGCCGCTCATACGATGCATATGGAGATCCGGACGTCCCCGGGCGGCGAGCCCGTCGCACGGGCCGACACCGAGTTCGCGTGGATCTCCCCGGCCGCGTACCGACGCGTGCGCGGCGACCACCTCACCGCCGGCTGGGGTGACTGGCCGCTCCCCGCCCCCGTCGACGCCGCACTCGTCGGCCGAAGCCGCGCCGCGGACGTGGTGCTCGCGCCCACAGCCGTGCCGAACCGCTGGCTGTTGCGCAACGACGTCGGCAACGTCCTGCTGTTCGACCACCCGGTCGACCACGTCCCCGGGCTGGTCCTGTGGGAGGCGGCTGACCAGGCGGCCCAGGCGCTGCTCGCGCCGATTGCCTCCCGACCCGTCTCGATCACCATCACCTATCTGCGCTATGTCGAGTTCGGGGAGCCGTGTCTGATCGAGGCACGCCCGGTCGGCCCGGCCGGCCCGGGTGAGTTCGCCGTCCGGGTCACGGGCTCCCAGGCCGACGCACTGGCCTTCACCGCCGATATCCGTACGGTGACGGGGCCGATGCGCTGACTCGCGGACGGGGAGGGCGTCCGGCGTGCGCTGCCGTCGGACGCCCTCCTCGCTCTGGTGTCACTCTGCTGTCACTGGTTCACGAAACCGCCGTCCACCGGCATCACGGTGCCGGTCAGGAACGGACAACGGTCGCTGAGCAGCCATGCGGCCGCCTGTGCGATCTCCTCCGGCTCGGCCGTACGCCCCTGGGGCGTCAGGGAGTTGACCAGATCCTGAAGCCCTGGGTTACGGCCGAACCAGTCGAGGGTGATCTCGCTGCGCGTGGTTCCCGGGGCGATGGCGTTCACCCGAACCCCCTGCTTGGCGTATTCGTCGGCGGCGGCCCGGGTCAGCCCCACGACCGCGTGCTTGGACGCGATGTACGGGGCGGCCGCGGGGATGGCCACCACACCGGCGACGCTGCTGTTGTTGACGATGGAACCGCCGCCGTTCGGCAGCATGGCGGCGATCTCGTGGCGCAGGCAGTTGAAGACGCCGCGGACGTTGGTGTCCATGACACCGTCGTAGACGTCGTCCGACATCTGGTGCAACGGGGTGCGGTCGCCACCGATCCCGGCGTTGTTGAACGCGGAGTCGAGCCGGCCGTACCGCGCGACGACGAAATCCACCGCCCTCGCGACATCCTCGGCGACCCGGACGTCGCCGACCGCGTACGCCGCCTCCGCCCCCGTGTCGCGGAGCTCCCCCACGAGAGCGGCCAGCCGCTCCTCCCGCCGAGCGGTGACCACGACCACCGCCCCCTCCTCCGCGAACACCCGTGCCGCCGCTTCGCCTATACCGCTGCTCGCGCCGGTGACGAGTACGACTTTCCCCTTCAGAAGATCACTGGTCATAGGGGGAGTGTGACAGGCGGGGCGCGGGGCGGTTCAGGGTTACCGGCCGATGACCGCGCCATTGACCACGCGTCATACGCTGCGACGGCTCGGACCGGCACATGAGGACAGAGTCCTTCAGCCTGTCGTCCAGCCCCTCGGCAAGCCACTGAATGACAGGAGATTTTCCTTGCTCGGCGCATCCCTTGGCACGGTGTCGAACTGCGGTCCAGGGAACCGTGGCAGGCCGCAGAATACGTCGCGCTCCAGGACCGGGTGCGGGCCGAGACCCCTGGCTGCCGTGGGTGCCCGAGATCACGGACACCGAGTCCGCTCTGTTCTGGCTTCAGCGTAGGGCGGACAGTCGGGTCGAGGAGGGCCCCGGATCCATGGCAACGGCATGCCCCGGGTGCGGTGGCGGATGGCACCGGACAACCATTCCAGCAGCGCCGCGCCAAGCGACCCGGCATGTCCTTCGAGTGCGTCCTGCGCGGCTGCCTTCCTCATCGTGGCCGACGTCTGGACGTGGAGGTCCGGTCCGTCCTGGCCGGTGAACGGACGGCCGACCGGCAGCGCCCCGCACAGAGCGGCGCCTGAAGCCACGGCGCTCCTCCGGCTTCCCTGCGTACCGCCGGGGTGAAGCGGAGGCGCGCCATGCCGTCAACGTGAGAAGAGAATCGGAGACTCCTGTGCGCGTCTTGTTCACCGTCTGGCCCGCTGCGGCACACCTCTTTCCGAGTGTGCCGCTCGCCTGGGCCCTCCAGGCAGCGGGACACGAAGTATGCGTGGCCTCCCGGCCCGCCCTCGCCGGCCCGACCACGGCCGCCGGACTCGCCGCCGCCACGCTCGTCGACGAGAGCGATCTCCCGCGTTCGGTCGGTGCCGCGAGCCCGGCTTCGACGGAGTCGCGACAGGCGTGGTCGCGCATCACCGAGGCGATGGCGATCGACCCCGCCGACCCGGTGGCACCGCACCTGTGGCGCCTCTACCGCGACTATGTCGCCCCGGCGCTGAACGACCTTCAGCCCGCCGACGCCTTGCCCGACCGCCCTCAGCCGGTGCTGGACGCCCTGGTCCGGTTCTGCCGGAGCTGGAAGCCGGATCTGGTGCTCTGGGACCCCACGATGCCGGCCTCCGCCGTGGCGGCGAGGACTCTGGGAGCCGCACACGCTCGGCTGTTGTGGGGACTGGACCATGTGGGCTGGTCGGTCGACCGTTACACCCGGCGCAAGGACGAACTGGGTGAGGCACTCATCGACAGGGACCCGGTGGTGGCGGCGGTGCGCGCGATGGCCGAGCGGTACGAGGTGGCGTTCGATGACGAACTGCTGCACGGTCAATGGTCGCTGGATCCGATGCCGGCCGGGATGCGGTTGCCCACGGGGCGTCGAACCGTGCCGATGAGCTGGGTCCCGTACACCGGATCGGGCGTTCTGCCCGAGTGGCTCCACGAGCGCACCGGCCGACCACGCGTGGCTCTCACGCTCGGCGCGTCGATGCGCGCCTTCAGCAAGGACAGCGAGCCGCTGATCGCCCATCTCCTCGAAGCCGTCGGCGCGTTGGACATCGACGTCGTGGCCACTCTGAACGCCTCGCAACTCGAGGGGATCGACCACGTGCCCGACAACGTGCGGACGATCGACTACATGCCGCTCTCCCAACTGCTGCCGACCTGCTCGGCGGTCATCCATCACGGCGGTTACGGCACCATGTGCGCTGCCGCGGCAGCCGCCGTGCCGCAGATCGTCGCGATGGACGGCGAAGCGGTCATGGAGGGACCGATCAGCGCGCACTACCTGACCGAACAGGGCGCGGGTCTCCGGCTGGAACACGCGGAGTGCTCGGTGGACGACATCCGCAAGATGGTCACCAGGGTCCTGGAGGAACCCTCGTTCCAAGAGGCCTCGGAAGCGATGCGCCGGGACCTTCTCGCCTCCCCGAGCCCGGCCGACGTGGTGCCTGTCCTCGAAAGACTGGTGGCGGAGTACCGCACAGCCATCTGAACTCTCCTACCGCCGGGCCCAGTTAGAGCGTTCTTTCTATCGCTCGTGCTAGCCTGAAAACTAGTTAGAACGATCGATCCAATGTGAAGCGAGTAAGGGGTCTTCATGCAGAAGCAGGCGGTCACCATCATCGGGCTGGGCCCGATGGGACACGCGATGGCCAGCACGTTCATCGACAAAGGTCACCGGGTGACCGTGTGGAACCGGACCGCGGGCAAGGCCGACGACCTCGTGGCCAAGGGAGCCGTGTCGGCGCCCAGCCCGGCGGAGGCGTTGTCGGCCGGCGAGGTGGTGGTCCTCAGCCTGACGGACTACGACGCGATGTACGCCATCCTGGACCCCGCCGCGCACGCGTTGTCGGGGAAGGTCGTCGTCAACCTCAGTTCGGACACCCCGGAGAAGGCACGGGAGGCGGCCAAGTGGGCGGCCCGCCACGGCGCCGAGTACCTCACGGGTGGCGTGCAGGCTTCCCCCACGGGTATCGGTGAGCCGGAGTCCTTCACCTTCTACAGCGGTCCCCAGCACGTGTTCGAGGCGGTCAAGGAGACGCTGGAGGTACTCACCAAGACCGACTACCGGGGTGAGGACCCCGGCCTGGCCGCGCTGTACTACCAGCTCCAGTTGGACGTCTTCTGGACGACGGCGCTCGCGTACCTGCACGCGCTCGCGGTGGCCGACGCCCATGGGATCAGCGCACAGGACCTGCTGCCGTATCTCTCCGGCACAGTGGCCTCGATGCCGGACTTCTTCGGCTTCTACACGCCCCGCATCGACGCGGGCGAACACCCGGGCGATGTCGACAGGCTGGCCATGGGCGTCGCCAGCGTCGACCATGTGGTGCAGACCGCAAAGGACGCAGGCGTCGACGCCGCCCTGCCCGCCGCGGTCCTGGAGATCTTCCGACGGGGCGTCGACGCGGGATACGCGGCGGACAGCTTCACCAGCCTGATCGAGACTTTCAAGAAGCCCACGGTCTGAACCGCCTCAAGGGCGCGCGTGCACACCGACTGCGTGTACGCGCGCCCTCGACATTGCTCACACAGGCCCGGCAGCCGTCCCGCGGGCACTGTCGATCAGCAGTGCGAGGTGCCTGCCCGCGGCCTCCAGCGGCACCTCGCTCCTGGTCATCTGAGCCGTCAGCTCGGCGCCCTCCAGGATGCTGATCACGGTGTGGGCGAGTGCGCGGGCGTCGTCCTCGGCCACCCCCGACTCCGTCAGCTTGTCGAGAACCAGGGCATGCCAGCGCGCGAACGCCTCCGAGGCCGCTGCCTGGATCTGGGGATAGCGGCCGGACGCGCCCAGCCCCGTCGTGGTGACGGGGCAGCCGTCCCTCCAGTCCGACGCGCGCAGCCCCTCCGCGAGTCTGCGGGTGAAAAGCACGAGCGCCGAGGCCGGGTCCTCCTCTTCGTCGAACACGGCACGCAGTTCATCGACGAACTCCCGGTCGCCGCGGTGCAGCGCCTCGACGGCCAGCGCCAGTTTGCCGCCCGGGAAGAAGTGATAGACCGAGCCGAGCGTCGCGCCGGCCTCGGCGGAGATCTGCTTGATCCCCGTGCCGTCGTAGCCCTGGCGTTGCATCAGTCGCGAGGCCGCCCGGGCGATGCGTTCACGGGTGGCGACGACGGGCTCGGAGGCGTCCCCTGGCCGCTTCTCGTCACTCATGGACTTCGTCTTCACAGTGCGAGGTTACCAGGTAGAGCGTTCTTTTCAGTGGTGTCGTTCGTCATGCCCGCGAGCCGGAATTACCGGCTCATTGACGGTGGACGGATACGGTCCTTGCGAACCGCGCAGAAAGCAAACTCCCCTGCCGAACTGATCGTTGATCAGAAAGAGGGCCGAACGGTCGCCACAGAGAAGGATTTCCTGAAGGTGCTCGATGCGATTCGTGAAATCGCTCCGACGCTCCGAAGCAACGGCAGACGCGCCGAGAAGGAGAACTGGATTCCGCAAGCGAACATCGAACTGCTGGAGAACACCGGTCTGTTCGGCGTCGCGGTACCCGAGCGCTTCGGGGGACTCGATCTGCCCGCCGCGCAGCAGGCCGCCCTCCTCACCGAGACGGCGCGGTCCTGCGGTTCGACGGGCTGGGTCTCCATGGTCTGGGTGACGACCGCCTGGATGGCGACCCTCTACCCCGACGCCGCGCAGGAGGAGGTGTTCTCGGACGGCCAGGTGCGCGTCTCCGGCGGCTTCACACCCTCCGGCACTCTCGTCCCGACCGAGGGCGGGTACGTCCTGAACGGGTCCTGGCGGTTCAACACCGGTGTCCGGGGCGCCCGTTGGAATGTGTGTACCGCCCTGGCCGAGAACGGGCACGGGCAGGTCGAGGAACTGTTCCCGCTGGTGCCCACCGCTGAGCTGACACTGGCCGACGACTGGGACGTCTTCGGCGCCGCCGGCACCGGAAGCGTCACCTCGACCGCGCAGGACGTCTTCGTCCCCGCACACCGAGTGGTCGACGCGTCGGTGTACGAAGCAGCCACGAAGGGCCGTTGGAACGCACATCTCACCGGCCGCAACTACAGCCTGCTCAGCTACATCCTGGCCACGACCGCGTCCACGTTCATCGGCCTGGCCCAGGCGGCCCTCGACGAGTTCGTCGCCCGCTTGCCGGGAAAGGGCATCACCTACACGAACTGGTCCGAGCAGAAGGAACATCCGCACATCCAGTTCCAGGTGGCCATGGCCGCCAACAAGATCGCCTCCTGCGAAGGACTTCAGCGGGCCCTGCTCGAAACCGTGCAGCGCCGCGCGGACAACGGGGAGAAGATGACGCTGGAGGAAAAGGCGACGGTGCGCGGCCAACTCGCTTTCGTGGCGCAGACCGCGAAAGAGGCCGTCGCCATGCTGCTCACGCTGAGCCCGGCCTCCTCCATCGCGCGCGGCGCGGCGCTGCAGCGCATCCACCGGGACGTCACGGCGCTCTCCCTGCACGGTCTGCTCGCCCCGATCGGCTCGCTGGAGGCACAGGGGCGAGTGCTGCTCGGGCTGGAACCCGGCACGGAATACCTCTGATCGCACCGTCGCGCGGCCGTCCGACGAACCGGTCGGCTGCTCGGGCACGTGTCCCGGGCCCGAGCAATGACATATGAACAACCACCAAGGAAGATCCGTGACATCTCGCACAACCGAACCAGTACGTCATCGCCGTATCGCCCGGCGTCCCTTCCTCAAGGCAGTCGGAGCCGCCGTGGTCGTCGCCTCGGCAGGCGGCGTCGGGGCGGCCCAAGCGGCCGACCGGCGCGGTGCGGCAGCGGACGAATCCGCGGACGCCCTCATCATCGGTGCGGGCTATGCCGGTGTGACCGTGGCTCGTGAACTGTCCGCTCGCGGGCTGAAGCCGCTCATCCTGGAAGCGAGGAATCGCACCGGCGGCCGCATATGGACCGACACCTTCTCCGGCGAGCAGGTGGAGATCGGCGGCGGCTGGGTGGGCGAACAGCAGGTACTCGTGCAGCGGGAACTCACCCGCTATGGCATCACCACCACCCCTGACATAGGTCCGGACCGCATGCTGTTGCCGGGAGACAGCGGTCTTGAGAGCATGACGCCGGCCGAGGCTGTCGGGGCACTGAGCCCTCTGTGGACGGAGTTCTACCGGGGTTCCGAGACCTACTTCGAGCGCCCGTACGAGCCGCTTCACCGCAAGGACCTGCTCGCGAACGTGGACGGCATGTCCCTCGCCGACCGGCTCCGCCAACTCTCGCTGTCCCCCAAGGAATTCCACCGGCTCAACAGTGAGACGTCCCTGTACTCGGGCGGACCGAGTTCGATCGGCGCGCTGACCGGGATGGCGCAGTGGTTCCAGCTCAGCGGCGGGGACTACGAGAGCTCCCTGTCGATGAACCAGAAGCCCGCAGGGGGCATGATCTCGCTGCTCAAGGCCATGCTCAGGGAGTCCGGGGCCCAGGTGCGCCTGCAGTCGGCGGTCACCAGGATCACCGAGTCCAGGGGCGTGGTGACCGTGGAGGTATCGAGCGGGAAGCGGTACACGGCCCCGATGGTGGTCGTCGCGACTCCCACGAACGTGTGGAAGGACATCACCTTCCAGCCGGGCCTTCCCCCCGCCCACGCGACGGCGACGAGACAGGGAATCGGCGTCCCTCACTCGAACAAGTTGTGGATCCATGTCCAGGGCAGGACCGAGGCGCTGTTCGCCCAGACCCCGGAGGGCTCCCCCATCAGCATGATGCTGCCGCAGCAGCAACTGGCCGACGGACGCCTGATGGTGGCCTTCGCCGGGCCGTCCCTCGACGCCGGTGATCCCGCAGCTGTACAGGAGGCCGTCCGGGAGCTCCTGCCGGGCAGTTCGCTCATCCGATACCGGACGATGGACTGGGGAAGGGACCGGTACGCACGCGGTGGCTGGGGCCTTCGCAGGCCCGGCCAGTTGCTCGCCCTGTTTCCGCAGATCGAGGAACCGCACGGCCGGATCCTGTTCGCCGGCGCGGACATCGCGCAGGGTTGGCACGGCGCCTACGTCGAGGGCGCGATCGAGTCCGGGCTGCGTGCCGCGCGCCAAGCGGTCGCACTCGTTCGGTGACGGACATCGAGGCGCCGCCACGGATCTTCCGGTCCGGGGCGGCGCTTCGGCGTGTGCGGTGCCGCCGGGAAACAGGCTCTCCGGCCCGAGCACGCCGAAGCGACACGGCACCGCTCGCTCACCGCGCCCAGGCCTCCGGGCCGGGGCCGCCCCTTCCCACCGGGGGGAAGAGCTCGTCGAGGATGCGCAGCACCTCGTCGCTCAGACTCAGTCGCGTGGCCCGCAGGGCTCCGTGCAACTGCTCGACGCTGCGCGGGCCGATCACCGGTGCCGTGACGCCCGGGCGGGACATGACCCAGGCGAGACCGACCTCGGCGGGGTCCGCACCGAGGTCCGCGCACAGCTTCTCGTACGCCGTGACGGCCTCGCGGTGCTCCTCCAGCGCCTCCGCCGCCCGGCCCTGGGCACTCTTCATCGCGCTGCCCTCGGACAGCTTGCGCAGTGCGCCGCCGAGCAGCCCGCCGTGCAGCGGCGACCACGCCAGTACGGCGACTCCATAGCGCCGGCAGGCCGGGATCACCTCGAGTTCGACGTGGCGGGTGACGAGGTTGTACACGCTCTGCTCGGAGACGATGCCGAGGAAGTGGCGGCGCGCGGCGGCCTCCTGGGCCTCTCCTATGTGCCATCCGGCGAAGTTGGACGAGCCGACGTAGCGCACCTTGCCCTGCCGGGTGAGGGTCTCCATCGCCTGCCACACCTCCTCCCAGGGGGCGTGCCGGTCGATCCGGTGCATCTGGAACAGGTCGATCCAGTCGGTGCGCAGCCGCCGCAGCGACGCCTCGCAGGAGGCGATGATGTGACGTGCCGAGAGCCCGGAGTCGTTGGGCCAGTCGCTCATGGGACTGGCGACCTTGGTCCCGAGGATCACCTTCTCGCGTCGGCCGCCACCGCCGGCGAACCAGGAACCCAGGAACTCCTCGGTGAAGCCCTTGTGCTTCTGCCAGCCGTACTGGTTGGCCGTGTCGATGAAGTTCACGCCGTGGTCGAGCGCGGTGTCGAGGATGGCGTGGCTCTCCTCGTCGCTCGCCCTGACCCCGAGATTCAGGGTTCCCAGGCATATCTCACTGACCTTGAGGGCGGTCCGGCCCAGGTGGGTGTAGCGCATGGTGGTGTGTCAGCCCCCGTTCCGTCGGTTGTCGGTCAGCCGCTCGAGCAGCGGGACGATGTCGTGCGGGCTCGGAGTGGCCAACAGCTCCTCGTGGACGCGGTCGGCGCCGGCCTGGAAGGAGGGCTCGGTCAGGACGCGGGCGAGCCTCTTGCTCATCTCCTCGACGGAGTGCTCGGCACGATCCAGCATCAGGCCCGCGCCGCGGGAGAGCACGTACCGCGACGTGGGTGGGGCGTCCATGTGCTTGGCGGTGAACGAGGTGCGCGTGCCGTCGTCGTGCTGGACACCGACCTCGATGTCCCCGACGGTGACGAGCTGTGGCACCCGCATCGCCGACGCCGCGCCGAACGTGCCGATCCCGCCGTGGTGGACGATGGCCGAGCAGCTCGGCAGCAGCTGGGTGAGGGGAACGTAGTCGACCGTGCGGACATTGCGCGGCACGTCGATGCCCTGGATCTGCGCGCTGTCCAACGTGGCGACCACCTCGACGTCGAGGTCGGCGACACTGCGCAGCATGGCGGCGATGAACTCCTCGCCGTCCTTGAAGAACTGGCGGACCGACACGCCCAGGGACAGCGCCACCCTCGGCCGGTCGGGCTCGCGGCGCAGCCAGGGCGGGACAGCTCCGGTGCCGCTGAAGGGCACCCAGCGGACCGGTACGACACGGTTGTCGGTGGGAAGTCGCATCGCGGACGGAATGGGGTCGATGGTCCATTGACCGAGCAGTAGCTCGTCGTCGACCTCCACCCCGTAGTGCTCGGCGACGGGCCGCACCGCACGCGCGAGCGGATGGTCCACACCGGCCCTGGATTCGGCTGCGAGACCACCGATGCGTTCGGTCACCCAGCTCCAGTAGTCCAGGCCCCACAGCAGCCGGGCGTGGGCGGCACCCGATGCCCGTGCCGCCACGGCGGCCGACGGCCAGCACGGGTCCCAGATCACCAGATCGGGCTTCCAGAACCGGCAGAAGGAGACCAGGTCGTCGATGCCGGGCGGCGGAGTGGAAGGCGTGGCGTCGGCCGGGTGGAAGTCCCAGATCGCCGGAAGCACGAACGTGCGGAACATCTTCCATGGGTCGGCGTCGTTCCATGGGTCGGCGCCGGCGGGGGGCAGGTCCAAGGCCCGCTCGATGGCGTCCAGTTCCTCGGTCATGGCCGGTGGCACCGGGCGGGTGGCTGCCCGCGGGGACGGCATGCCCCGCGCCTCGCCGAGGGGTACCGAGGTGAGTCCCACCGAGGCGGTGGTCGCCGCCATGTCGGGGTGCGAGGCGACGACGACCTCGTGTCCCGCGCTGTGCAGGGCCCATGCCAGAGGCACCACGGGATACAGATGCGCAGCCGCCGGCCACACCGTCATGAGAACGCGCATGCAGGACTCTCCTCGATTCCAGTGCCGGCTCCCCATGGGTCGCGTCGGCAAAATGGCGCATGGGGCCCGAGTGACGCTACGGAGACGCACCCAATCGCCGTTCATTGCGGGGTAATCCGAACGGGAATCGCGACGGCACCTCACTCGAGTGTGGCGTCGGCTCGTGTGGCCACGCGCTTTCCGAGAGGTAAGTGACAAACACCGGGGCACGCGCTTGAGGGTTGTGGGGCCGCGACCCACGATGGAGCCGGTGTCGCGGGACGCACGCGTCAGGCCCTGATGTCGGCGGCGCCCCCCTACTTCATCGCCAACCATCCGATACCTGGGAGCAATTGTGGACAACCGCACCCCTGTGACCGTCATTGGGCTGGGCTCGATGGGCACGGCCCTGGCCGAAGCCTTCATCGAGGCGGGTCACCCGACCACTGTATGGAACCGGACGGCCTCGAAGGCCACTCCGTTGGTGGAAAAGGGCGCCGTCCAGGCCGAGTCGGTCGAGGACGCGGTCGCGGCCGGCCCTCTGGTCATCGCCTGTCTGACGACGTACGACGACACGCGCGCGGCCCTCGATCCAGCCCGTGAGGCGCTGAAGGGACGCGCCCTGGTCACCCTGAACAGCGGGTCCCCTGCCGGGGCCCGTGAGACGGCCACCTGGGCGCTGGAGCACGGTGCCCGTTTCCTGGGCGGTGCGATCAAGAACGTGCCCTCCGCCGTGGGAGACGAGGACACTCTGCTGTACTACGGCGGCGACAAGGGTGTCTTCGACGAGTTCGAGTCGACGCTGCGGGTGATGGGCGGCGACACCGTGTTCCTCGGTGAGGACGCGGACCTGGCCGCGCTGTACGAGATGGCGGTGGGCGGCACGCTGCTGCCCGCCCTCGTCGGGTTCTTCCAGGGAGCCGCCGCCCTTCAGGCGCGCGGCCTGGAAGCCTCCTCCATGGTCCGCTTCAGCATCAAGTGGTTCGAGATGATCAACTCGGTGCTGCCGTTGTTCGCCGAGGAGATCGATGCCGGCGACTACAGCAAGCCGGCGTCGTCGGTGAACCTGTTCGTCGCGGGCGCGGCGCACGACGCGGAGCTGGGCAAGGAGGCCGGACTCGACATGTCGTGGCACAAGCCGTTCCACGACCTGCTGCATCGGGCCGTCGAGGCGGGTCACGGCGACCACAGCATCTCGGCGCTGACCGAGGTCCTGAAGCAGCCCAAGGCCTGACGCACGTACTCAGCCCGGTACGGCAGACCGAGTATCGGTTCGCCGTACCGGGCTGAGCTGTTCCCGCGGTACGGGGATGTCGCGCCGGAGCGACGCGGCACCCCTGCGCCGTCGCTCCTACAGGACGGGGCTGTCCGGGTCGAGGCCCAGGAGGACGCGGCCGTGCACCTCCAGGTTGGACACGGGCGTCATCATGCCGTGCAGCGACAGACCTTCCAGGTCACGGTAGAAACGCTGGAAGTGGGCGCCGCGGGACAGGGCGGACGCCCCGCTCATGGCGTGCAGGGTCTCCACGGCCTCCTTGACCAGTTGGATGGCGTACCCGCAGCGGCCGTGGACGATGGCCCGTTCCTGCACCGTGGGGTGGGTGCCGCCGTCGGCCAGACGGTGCAGGAGGTCGATCACCTGGGCGTTGAGGGCCCTGGCCGCCACGATCTTGTTCTCGGCCGTGGCGACGCCGATCTGGGTGACCGGGTGCCGGTTCTGTTCCTCCCAGTTGGTGTACGCGATGGCCTTGCCCGGCAGCCGCTCGACGAACAGTTCGTAGGCGGCCTGTGCCATGCCGATGTACACGGCCACGCCTTCGGCGAGAACGAACCCCATGAGTCCGTAGCGACGGCCGGCGTTGTCGACGTGGTCCAGCAGGGCGCCCTCGACGGCCGCCTCGCCGTCCGCGACCCGATGGGCGGGCACGAACACGTCCTTGGCCGTCGTGGTGGAGCTTCCGGTGCCGATGGCGGCCGACACGTGCCAGTCGTCGGCGATCTGCAGTTCGCTCATCGGGACGAGGGCGTAGACCAGGTCCACCGAGCCGTCGGGGTGTTCGCGGAGCGCGGCGAGCATGTCCCAGTCGGCGGCCCTGCAACCGGTGTTGAAGCGCCAGGAGCCGTTGAGGAGGTAGCCGCCCTCGGTAGGCGTCAGGCTGCCGCTCGGGGTGAAGCCGCCCGACACACGGACGGCACCTTCCCCGAAGACCTCCTTCTGTGCCTTCTGCGGGTACAGACGGGCCATCCAGGCGGTCGACACCCAGGCGGCGGCGGTCCACCCGGTGGAACCGCAGCCGCGGGAGATCTCCTCCAGGACCGCCACCTGGTCCGCCAGCGGCAGGTCGAGCCCGCCGTAGGGGCCGGGCACCGCCATGCGGAACACCCCCGCCTTGTCCAGCAGGTCGATGTTCTCCTCGGGTATCCAGCGCCGGTCCTCGGCCTCCCGGCCGTTCTCCCTCAGGGTGGGCACGACGGCGGTGATCGCCTCGATGACGGCTGAGGCGCTGCTCGGGTCGGCTGCCATGATGTCTTCCTTCTGGTCGTCGTGGATGGTTCCCGCTGCCGACTGGGCGGCGGCGTCAGAGCCGCACGGCACCGCAATTGAGTACCGCGAGCAGGGTCCGCGCCTGGACGTTGAGGTAATGCCCGTGCCGGACCAGGGAGTTGAGCTGGCCGGGGGTGACCCATCGGTAGCCGGGCGGGGGGTCGTCCGGGGCCTGGTCCGCGTCCGCCGTCACGAAGAGATAGCGGCTCTCCGCGTTGAGGAACCGCCCACCCTCCTCCGAGTGGACCGCCTCGTAGCGGATGTCGGCCGAGTCGGCCTCCAGCACGAGATCGAGGAAGGAGGGTCGCCGGCCGACGCCGCGGTGGGCGTAGTTCTCCGGGGTGTACTGGACCGTGGGAGCCAGTTCGACGGTGTCGAGGAAGCCGCCCTCGACGCGGGCGTGGACCAGCACGTGCGGGACGCCGTCGAAGCGGCGTGTCACGAAGGCGATCACCCCCCGTGCGCAGGGCTCGATCAGGGGCTGGGACCAGGCGGTCACCTCCCGGCTGTCCGCCTGCACCGAGACGGCCACCACGCGGAAGTACCGCTGTCCGACGTGCTCGATGCTGGTGGGCGTGCGCACCCAGTCGGTGACCTGGGCCAGGGGCACACGGTCCACGCGCACGTCGTACCGGGAGCGTTCCGCCGTGAACCAGGACCTGATCTCGGTGTCCGCATGCAGCGCTTCGTGTTCGACGGGCGCCGTGGGAGCGCAGGCCAGCACGGTGCGCGCGTCCATGTTCACCACGTTGTCGCGGTGCAGGAGTTCGCCGATCTGCCCGAGGGTCAGCCAGCAGAAGTCCTCGTCGACCGGCACGTCCTCGTCGGTCTCCACGATCATGTTCCGGTTGGACTTGCGCAGGAACCAGGCGCCGTGTTCCGACTGCAGCGCGTCGGCCAGCACCCGGCCGCGCCCCGGCTCGACGAAGTGGTCGATGTACTTGACGTCCGCGCCCCGGTGAACCTTGGTGTAGTTGCTGCGGGTGGCCTGGACGGTGGGTGACAGCTGTAGCAGGTTCGCGTTGCCCGGCTCCATCTTGGCCTGCATCAGGAAGTGGAGGACTCCGTCGAACTCCTTGGCGAGGATGCCCAGAATGCCGACCTCGGGCTGGTTGATGATCGGCTGCTGCCAGCGCACGAGCGGGGCCGGGCCGATGGTCACCGTCACCCCCTCGACGGTGAAGAACCTGCCGCTGTGGTGGCCGAGCACCCCGAAGTCGTCGCGGAACGACCAGCCGTCCAGCTCCGCGAACGGGATGCGGTCCACACGGAACCGATGGGCCCGGGCGCGCTGCGCGAGCCATTCGGTGAAGGCGTCCGTGGGCAGGAAGGCGCCGGCGCGGGTGGCGGCCGCCGACCGGGCGAACCGCGCGGTCAGGCGGTCGTCGACGCGGGGTCGCAGGACGGTCGCGGTGCTCATCGCGCTCCTCTCGCCCGTCGGGGGGCGGGGCGCTCCGTGCGGTCGCCCGCCGACGCCCGCGTGCCGCGGTGCTTGGACGCCTTCCACCAGTGCGCGTTGTCGCGGTACCAGGCGACCGTGTCGGCCAGGCCCCGGTCGAAGTCGACGGTGGGTACGTAACCCAGTTCCTCGCGGATCTTGGTCTCGTCCAGTGAGTAGCGCTGGTCGTGTCCCTTGCGGTCGGGGACGTAGCGGATCCAGGACCGGTCGAGACCGGCCAGCTCGATCAAACTCTCGGTCACGGCCAGATTCGTCCGTTCGTTCCCGCCGCCCACGTTGTAGATCTCGCCGGCCCGGCCTCGGGTGAGGACCAGTTGGATGGCGCGCGAGTGGTCGTCGACGTGCAGCCACTCACGGATGTTCAGGCCGTCGCCGTACACCGGGACCGGTTCGCCTTCGAGGAGGTTGGTGATGAACAGCGGGATCAGTTTTTCGGGGTGCTGGTGCGGGCCGTAGTTGTTGGAGCAGCGGGTGATGGACAGGTCCAGGCCGTGGGAGCGCCAGAAGGCGCGGGCGATCAGGTCGGAGGCCGCCTTGGACGCGGCGTAGGGCGAGTTGGGCAGCAGCGGCCACTCCTCGGTCCACGAGCCGTGCTCGATGGTGCCGTAGACCTCGTCGGTGGACACGTGCACCACCCGTGGCACGCCGGCACTCACACAGGCCTCCAGGAGCACCTGGGTTCCGAGGACGTTGGTGCGGGTGAAGGCGTCGGCGGAGGCCAGGGAGCGGTCCACGTGGGACTCGGCCGCGAAGTGGACCACCGCGTCGTGTCCGGGCAGCAGGTCGTGCAGCACGTCACGGTCGCAGATGTCGCCCACGACCAGGTCGAGCCGCAGGTGGCCGAGGGGGATGTTGTCGCGGTTGCCGGCGTAGGTGAGTTTGTCCAGCACGGTGACGTGGGCGTCCTCGTAGCCCGCGTAACCGCCCGCGAGCATGGTGCGCACGTAGTGCGAGCCGATGAACCCGGCACCGCCGGTCACCAGGACTCTCATGCGGCCACCTCCACGCGCGTGTGGTCGCCGACGACCAGCCGGTGGTGGGCGTCGACGTGGGCGCTGGGTCCGACGCTGGCCGCACGCCCGATCAGGGAGCCGGCCAGGCCGGGGACCTGGGTGATCGAGGCGCCCGCCATGACGATGGAGTCGGCGAGGCGGGTGGCGCGCAGCAGGCAGTGTTCGCCGATGGCGCTGTCCGGCCCGATGTGGCTGTCCTCGATGACGGTGTGCGCGCCGATGATCGCCGGTCCCACGATGCGGGAGCGCACGACGCGGGCCCCGGCCTCGACGACGACTCTGCCCGCGATCTCGCTGGTGGCGTCGACATGTCCGTCGATGCGCGGGGCGAGCCGGGCCAGCAGCCACCGGTTGCACTCGAGTACGTCCTCGGCGCGTCCGGTGTCCTTCCAGTAGCCGGCGTACTCTCCGGCCCGCACGTCGGCGCCCTGGGTCACCAGCCACTGGATGGCGTCAGTGATCTCCAGCTCGCCGCGCGCGCTGGGCCGGATGGCGTCGACGGCCTCGTGGATGGCGGCTGTGAAGAAGTACACGCCGACCAGGGCCAGGTCGCTCGCGGGCCGCTCGGGCTTCTCGACGAGACGCACCACGGTGCCGTCCGGCCCCAGTTCGGCGACGCCGAACGCCCGCGGGTCGGCGACCTCCCGCACCACGACCTGCGCGGCCGGTCGATGCCGGTGGAAATCGACGGCGATGGCGTCGATGCCCTGGGGCAGCATGTTGTCGCCGAGGTACATCACGAAGTCGTCATCGCCCAGGAACGAGCGCGCCAGACGCACGCAGTGCGCGAGACCCAGCGGCCGGTCCTGCCGTACATAGGTGATGCGGGCGCCGAAACGCGCGCCGTCGCCGACGGCCTCGGCGATCTCGGAGGCCCGGTCACCGACGATGATCCCGATGTCGGTCACACCCAGGTCGCGGATTCTCTCCAGCACATGTTCCAGAACCGGTTTGTTGGCGACCGGGATGAGCTGTTTGGGCATCGAATAACTGAAGGGGCGCAGGCGTGTGCCCGACCCGCCCGACAGCACCAGAGCCTTCATGTCAGTGAATTCCTTACGGCGTTGGGTTGTGTGCCTTGTGTCGCCGCCGGCCACCTGGCGAGAACTCCGGCCGCTTCGGCTTCCGCGACGCCCGGGGCCTGGGCGTCCTTCCGGGACATCAGCGGTGGGTCGTCGAAGCCCCAGGGCAGGGCGAGATCGGGGTCGAGCGGGTTGATGTCGATCTGGGTGCCGGGCACATGCTCGCTGGACAGGACGTAACAGATGCAGGTGTCGTCGCTGAGCGCGAGGAATCCGTGCCCGACGCCTTCGGGTATGTACAGGGCGCGTCCCGATTCCGCGTCCAGGAGGGTCGTCTGGTACGTCCCGAAGGCCGGTGAGCCCACTCGGAGGTCCACGACGATGTCACGGAGTGCGCCGCGGACGCAGGTGACGTATTTGGCCTGTCCCGGCGGAATGGCCACGCTGTGGACACCGCGCAGGGTATTGCGGCGGGACACGGAGTAATTGATCTGCCGCGGGACGAAGGGGTGCCCCAGGGTGTCGGCGAGCAGATCGGACCGGAAGTGTTCGAAGAACGTGCCGCGCTCGTCGTCGAGCTGACGGGGCGTGATGACGTACGCCCCGGGGACCGCTGTCTCGGAGATGCGCATGGGCGGGGTCCGCCTTCCCTTTCTCGGGGCCGCCGTCAGTGACCTGCCGCGGCCAGGCGGTGCTCGACCGCCTTGCGGAGTTCGTCCGCGACGGTGCGCACCTCGGAGTCGTCGAGGCCCTGGTGCAGGGGCAGCAGCAGAGTCGTCGCTGACGCCTCTTCGACACCGGGCAGGTCCTGGGGTCCGGCACCGTAGGCAGGCACCCTGTGCAGCGGCGGGTAGCGGAAGGTGGTGTAGATGTCGCGGGCCAGGAGATCGGTGGCGACCTGGTCCCGGATCGCCGCGTCCAGCTGCACCCAGTAGAAGTAGTACGTGCCGTGCTGGCCGTCCGGCAGGGCGGGCGGCAGCACGACACCCCCGGTGTCGGCCAGCAGCCTGTCGTAGAGCCGCGAGATCTCCTGGCGCCGTGCGACGAACCCGGGCAGTCGGCGCAGTTGTACGGTGCCGATCGCCGCGGTCAGGTCGTTGCCGATCAGCCGACGGCCGTACTCCCGGACCTCCAGGTCCCACCAACGGTCGGACACCTTGGCCTTGGAGAAGCCGGTGGCCTTGTTGTCCAGGCCGTGGTAGGCGAGCCTGCGGGCCTTGCGGGCGAGTTCGGCGTCGCGGACGTACAGCATGCCGCCGTCCCCGGTGACCAGGACCTTCATGGCGTCGAAGCTCCACACCCCGAGGTCACCGAAGGTGCCGCAGCGGGTCTCGCCGTCGCCCGAGGCGACGGCGCAGGCGGCGTCCTCGACCAGCGTCACGCCCCGGGAGCGGCACAGCGCGGCGATGGCCGCCACCTCACCGGGGAAACCGCCGTAGTGCAGCAGGAGCACCGCCTTGGTGCGTGGAGACAGGGCGCTCTCCACGTGCGCCGGCGTCGGGTTGAGGGTGCGCGGGTCGACGTCGCAGAACACCGGGCGCGCGCCGGTGGCCGCTACGGCGTTGGCGGCGGCCACGAAGCTCGCCGAGGGCAGCACGACCTCGTCACCGGGGCCGAGGCCGAGGAGTTCGGTGGCGAGGAAGAGTCCGGCCGTGGCCGCGTTGATGAAGATCGTGTGTTCCGGCGGGACGCCCAGGTGCTCGGCGAAACTGGCCTCGAACTCCCTGGTGCGGGGGCCGTGTCCCAGCCAGTTGGTGGCGAACACTTCCGAAACGGCCTCGAGTTCCTCGGCACCCAGGCTGGGCTGGAACACGTTGATCATCGTAATGCTCCGATCGGGGGGTCGCGGTGAATTTCACTGCCGCACCGGCAGCAGCGGATAGGGGACCGCTCCTACGCCCAACAGGCGGCGTTTCCGGCACCGAATCGGGCAGCGGAATTCGAACCGCCGCCGCCTAACGCCTGAGGAAGCTACACGGGCCCCTCAAGAGGGCAGTAACGGCGCGGTAACCACCAGCTCTTCGCCCGTCGATGACCGGCCGATGGAACGGCCGACCATACCGTGTGACGGCGCTTTCGCATTTCCGTGGCTCAACCACGCCGAAGAGACAGCGGCGTCGAATTCACCAAGAATGGGAGCGGTATCACCATGACGGTAGCCAGCGACGAGCTGACCAACGAAGTCCTCGCGCACGCCGAGAACTACGTGCGCGCCTTCAACTCGGGCGACGCGACCGCCGTCGATCGGTTCTACACCGAGGACGCGGTCTCCGTCTGGGAAAAGGGAAAGCCGGTGAGCGGCGCGGAGCGCAGGGCCGGTCTCGCCGAATATCTGGCGCAGAAGCCGGTGATGAAGATCGGGGTTCTCGAGTCGTACGTCATCTCCGACACCGCGCTGCTCGCCGTGGACTGGACGATCGACATCCCCACGCCGCAGGGCATCGAGCGCCAACAGGGTGTCGGCGTGGACGTACTGCGGCGCGGTGCCGACGGCCAGTGGCGCTTCGCCATCGACAACCCCTACGGCACGGACATCTGACCCGTCCCTCCCGACCCCTCCCCGCCCCGTCCCGGCGGCCGCGCCGGCTGCCCGCACCCCGATCACGAAGCGAGGAAGCCCGACCATGAGCCAGGCCCTGGACCTCACCCTCACCGACGACCCGCACCAGCAGAACGACGTGTTCACCGACGCCTTCAACTCCGGTGAGGGCGCCGTCTTCGACCAGTTGTACCGGTCGGACGCGATCTCCAACCTCACCGGCAGGACGCTGACCGGCCCCGAGCGCACCCGGGCCATCACCGAGTTCCTCGCCACCAAGCCGAAGCTGACCGCCACGGTGCGGCGGACCTACCGCACGGGCGACACGATGCTGTTGATCGTGGACTTCTCCGTGGAGGCCGTGGGCGCGGACGGCTCCCCCGAGAAGCTCGACGGCCGGTGCACGGATGTGCTCGTGCGGGACGAGAACGGTAGATGGATCATGGCGATCGACCGCCCGGTGATGCACACCCCGAACACCTAGGCCCCCCGCCCGCAGACCCCATCTCACGAGAACGGATCACGATGGATTCTCTGACCGAGGCTCTCCTT
The DNA here is from genome assembly GCF_014930365.1 of Streptomyces caniscabiei. Taxonomy (GTDB): domain Bacteria; phylum Actinomycetota; class Actinomycetes; order Streptomycetales; family Streptomycetaceae; genus Streptomyces; species Streptomyces caniscabiei. Next base: position 557,932 of record NZ_JABXWI010000003.1, read on the forward strand.
TCGGGTGCTCCGGAGGAGGTTCTTGCGCGCGAGAAGCTGCCGGACCATTTCGACGCCGCCCATCTGCGCGCCGAGGACGTCGGCATGTTCGAGGGAGCGCAGGACAAGGACGTACGCCGGTCCATCCGGGTGGGCCCGGTGGCCATGCCGGAACTGGCGCCGGACGAGGTGCTGGTGGCGGTCATGGCCAGCGCGATCAACTACAACACGGTGTGGTCCGCCACCTTCGAACCGGTGCCGACCTTCCGGTTCCTGGAGCGCTTCGGCAGCCAGGGCGGCCATGCCGCGCGGCACGACCTGCCGTACCAGGTGATCGGCTCGGACGCCTCCGGTGTCGTGGTGCGGGCCGGCTCCGCCGTGCGGCGCTGGCGCCCGGGCGCCCATGTCGTCGTCTCCTGCGTCCAGGTGGACGACCACGAGCCGGCCACGCACGCGGACGCCATGCTGGGTGCCGAGCAGCGCATCTGGGGATACGAGACGAACTTCGGCGGCCTCGCCCGGTACGCCGTGGTCAAGGCCAGTCAGCTGCTGCCGAAGCCGGGCCATCTGACCTGGGAGGAGTCAGCCGGTGTGCTGCTCACCGCGGCGACCTCCTACCGCATGCTGATCAGCGACAAGGGTGCCCGCATCAAGCTCGGTGACGTGGTGCTGATCTGGGGCGCGACCGGTGGCCTCGGGGCGTTCGCGGTGCAACTGGTCAAGCAGGCGGGCGGGATCCCGGTCGGTGTGGTCGGTTCCGAGCAGAAGGCGAAGGCCCTGCGCGCCCTGGGCTGCGATGTGATCGTCAATCGGGCCGATATCGGCCTGGGCGACGCGACGACGCCCGAGGAGACCATCGAGCAGGGCAAGCGACTTGGGCGGTTCATCCGCCGCGAGGTCGGCGAGGACCCCAGCGTCGCCTTCGACTACATCGGCCGCGCCACGTTCGGCGTCTCGGTGTTCGTCGTACGACGCGGCGGGACCGTGGTCACGTGCGGCTCCAGCACCGGTTATCAGCACACCTACGACAACCGTTATCTGTGGATGAACTCCAAGCGGATCGTCGGCAGTCACGCCGCGAACCTCCAGGAACAGGCCGAGCTGAACCGGCTGGTCGCGCTCGGCAGGATCGCCCCCGTCCTCTCATCGGTGTACACCCTCGACGAGGTGGGTGACGCGGCCCGACTCGTGCAGACCAACCAGCACCTCGGCAAGGTGGCCGTGCTGTGCCAGGCGCCCCAGGAGGGCCTCGGGGTCACCGACCCGCGGTTGCGGGAGAGGATCGGCGCGGACGCGCTCAATCCGCTGCGGAGCCTGTGATGGGCGGGCGGCACATCGGGATCCTGGGCACGGGCTCCTATCTTCCCAAGGACGAGGTCGGCAACGACGAGATCGCCGCCCGGGTGGGAGTCAGCCCGCAGTGGATCGAGGAGCGCACCCACATCACCGCCCGGCGTTTCGCCGCGCCGCACGAGGCGACCTCGGACCTGGCGGTGCGAGCGGCCGAACGCGCGCTGGAGTCGGCGGGACTGGTGGCCGACGACATCGACTACCTCATCGTGTCCACGTCCACGCCGGACTCCCCCCAGCCCCCGACGGCGTACCACGTCCAGCGGGGATTGGGCGCCCGTGCCGCGGTCTGCTTCGACATCAATGTCGTGTGCAGCGGCTTCGTCTACGCACTCGAGGTCGCGCGCCGGCTGCTCGCCGGACGCCCGGGAGGCCGGGCGCTGGTCGTCGGCGCCGACGTGTACTCGCGGATCCTGGACTTCACGGACCGGCGTACGGCCGTGCTGATGGCGGACGGGGCGGGCGCCGCCGTGATCGGGGAGGTCGAGCCGTCCCGCGGATTCATCGACGTGGAACTGGCCAGCCGGGGCGACGGCCACCGGCTGATCCGGGTCGAGGCGGGCGGCAGCCGGCTGCCGGTGTCCGAGCGGACCCTGCGTGAGGGCTCGCACTTCTTCCGTATGGAGGGCCGCGCCGTGCGGGAATTCGTCCTGGAGAACTTTCCCGCCCTCGTCGAGACGTTGTGCCGGCGTGCGGGTGTGTCGCAGGACCGGATCGACCACTTCGTGCCCCACCAGCCCAACGGAGTCATGCTCGCGCAGATCGTCGAACGGTCCGGCCTGGAGGCAGCCATGACCCACCGGACCCTCGACCGGTACGGCAATCCCGGCAACGCCGCCGTCGCCGTGACGCTCGACGCGGCGAACCGGCAAGGCCATCTCAACGACGGCGACATCGTGCTGCTCGCGGGTTTCGGCGGTGGCATGTCGATGGGCGCCGGCCTCATCCGCTGGGGAGTGACAGCATGACCACGACTGTGCGGAGCACGCCGGACATCCACCGGGTGGGCGTCGTCGGCTGCGGCCAGATGGGCGCCGGGATAGCCGAGATCTGCGCGAAGGCGGGCCTGGACGTGACCGTGGTGGTCTCGCGTCCGGAGTCCGTCGTCCCGGGACGCCGACGCATCGAGGCATCGCTCGACCGGGCGGTGGCCAAGGGGAAGCTGACCGTGGAGCAACGGGATGCCGCCCTGGCGGGCATCCACCTGACGGCGGACCTGGACGCGCTGGCCGACCGGCAGTTCGTCATCGAGTCCATCCGCGAGGACGAGAGCGCCAAGGTCGAGCTGTTCGCCCGCCTGGACACGATCGTCAAGGATCCGGAGGCGATCCTGGCCTCCAACACCTCGTCCCTGCCCATCATGCGGCTGGGCCGTTCCACCGGCCGCCCCCAGCGAGTGGTCGGAGTCCACTTCTTCAGCCCGGTGCCGGTGCTGCCGCTGGTGGAGCTGACGGGGTCGCTGCTGACCGACGACGAGGTCCGCGATCGTACCGAGCGCTTCGTGACGGGCCTGCTCGGCAAGCAGGTGATCCGTACCGAGGACCGGGCCGGCTTCGTCGTCAACGCCCTCCTGATCCCGTATCTGCTGGCCGCCGTGCGCATGGTGGAGTCGGGATTCGCCACCGCCGAGGTCATCGACCGGGCCATGCGGCTGGGCTGCTCCCATCCCATGGGCCCGCTGCGGCTCGCGGACCTGATCGGACTGGATGTCGTCGCCTCGATCGCGGACTCGCTGTACGAGGAGTTCAAGGAACCGCTGTACGCACCGCCGTCGCTGCTCGTGCGCATGGTCGAGGGCGGCATGCTCGGGCGCAAGACGGCGCACGGCTTCTACTTGTATGCCGACTGACCGGCCCGGCGGCACCGGTCCTCACGTTCCTCGTCACAGTCTCCCGGAGGTTTCAGGATGAGTTCCACGACCGCCTCGGAGGGCGCCGAGGCGCTCCGGGCGACACCGGCCGAACTGCGCGAGGCCATGTCGCAGTTCGCGACCGGTGTCGTCGTGCTGAGCGTCGGCGGCGACCACATCCACGCGATGACGGCCAACGCCTTCAGCTCCGTCTCCCTCACCCCGCCCACCGTGCTGTGCTGTGTGTCCCACAGCGCGGTGATGCACAAGGCGATCACGGCCGAGCGGCGTTTCGGTGTGTCGGTCCTCGGCGCCGACCACGAGGGCCTGGCACGTCACTTCGCGGACAAGAACCGGCCGTTGGGCGCCGAGCAGTTCGACGGTGTCGACTGGGAGCCCGGCCCACTGACGCGGGCGCCGCTGTTGCGGGGTGCGCTGGCCTGGCTGGAGTGCGAACTGTCCGAGTTCCACGACTCCGGGGACCACTCGATATTCATCGGGGACGTGGCCGGCGCACGCGTCGGACCGACCGGTGCCGGGCTGCTCTTCTTCGGTGGCCGGTTCCAGCGCACCGTGTCCCGTCACTGAGCGACCGCCGCAGGGGGAATGAGCAGCCATGCGTAACGGGACGGAAGCCGTGGACACCCTCGGCATGGTGGACGCGGCCGCCGCGGGGCGCTGGTTCACCGAGGCCCTCACCGAGGGCTTGGCGCGGGCGACGGCGCGGCGCGACCGCACCGCGGCCGACCACTCGCCCGCCGGGCGAACCGCCCCCGGCCACCGTCCCGTCGTCGGGCCGCCCTCCGAAGGCACCGCCATCGACACCCCGCCCACCGGCCGGCAGGGGTCTGGCGCGGAACCTGCCGCCCCCTTCGCGACCGCCGTGCTGACCGCTTTCGAGGCATCTCTCGCCCGCGCGCTCACCGCGGCGGAACACCGTGACAGCACCCTGCGCTCGGCCCTCTCCCACGAGGCCCGCAGGGTGCTGCTCGACGCGCTCGACACCGGGCGAGGCGCGGCGGGGCGCCCCGCCGTCCGCAGCGACCGTACGAAGCTGTCGGCTCGGCACCGGGCGCTGGTGTCGCCACTGGTCCTGGAATGTCTCGTCCTCGTCCTCGCCGAGGGTCCGCACGCCGCGGACGCCCCCGAGCGCCTTCACTCCCTGGCACGTGAACTGGGCCGGTCCACACGCGCGGCGCTGGCGAGCACCAGTCCTTCCTGAGCCAGGGTGCCCCTCGATTACCGGACCATTACCGCACGATGGCAATGGCCGAATTCCTCACCCCTAAGGTGTGTTCGGATCCTGCGGCGCGATACGAGCCGACAGGTCGGCCCGTGTTCCCCGTGCCCACCGGTGCGGGACCGCGCACGGGCGTCAACGGGGGAATCGAAGGGAGACAGGACAGCCATGGTCTCGACCCGCGCGCCACAGGCTGCGATCCAGCGCCTCTGACAGCATGCGCGGCGGCTCGTCGCCGCCCGACCCGACAGGTCCGTGTCTGACGCGCCGTCCACATGTCCGGAACCCCACCCCTGCGCGGGTGACCGTTGTTCCGACTCGTCCCGAACGGCCGCCCGTCGCGTCCGTCTCCCGGTCCCCGCCCCGGTGTCGAGCAACGTGCTGACGCGGATCTCGTCCCCCACACACGGTGCAAGACGCAGACGCATCCTGCCGCGGCTCGCGACGGGACCTCACGTGGTCCACAGAGCTCGCCATCTCTCCCCGTCGTCTTCGAACGGGGTACTCAAGGAAGGCACCATGAACGCTGCAGACAAGCTTCCCGGTTCCGGACCGAGGCATGCGCCCTCGCGCCGAACGATTCTGAAGACCACCGGGGTCACCGCGCTGGCGGCCGGAGTCGGCGCCGGCACGCTGAACACCGCCCGTGCCGACGGTCCCGAGGACGCGCCCACCGATGTCGTCGTCATCGGCGCGGGTTTCGCGGGTGCCACCGCCGCCCGGGAGCTCACGGCGAAGGGACTGAGCGTGCGGGTGCTGGAGGCCCGTGACCGCATCGGCGGTCGCGTGTGGACCTCCTCGTTCGCCGGCGAGCAGGTCGAGATGGGGGGAACCTGGGTCGACCGCAAGCAGAAGCACGTCTGGGCGGAGATCGAGCGCTACGGCATGAGCATCGTCTCGGACGCCGCGCCGACTCGTGCCTTCGTGCCCGCGGCGACCGGCTTTCGCGAGATGTCCCCCATGGAGGTGTACGTCCGCCAGTCGGAACTGATCACCCCGTTCTTCGACGGCTCACGTGACTACTTCCCCCGTCCCTTCGAGCCGTTCCACCGCGAGAACCTGGTGCGTCCGGTCGACGCCATGTCGATGCGCGACCGGCTGGACCAGTTGCGCTACAGCCCGGACGACGAACTGCTGATCAGCAACACCGTCGGTGGACTGACCGGTTCGGCGTCGACGATCGGTCTCGCGTGCTTCGCCCACTGGTGGTCCCTGTCCGGCTGGAGCTTCGACGGTTACATGAGCGTCAATACCGACCGCCCGGAAGCGGGGTCGACCGCCCTGGTCAAGGCGATCCTTGACGACTCCGGGGTCACACCGGTGCTGCGCGCGCCGGTGGCGTCCGTCACGGACGACGGCCGCAAGGTGAAGGTGACCACGCGGGCCGGCAAGACGTACACCGCGCGAGCCGTGGTCGTCGCCGTGCCCGTGAACACCTGGAACACCATCGCCTTCGCTCCCGGGCTGCCCGCCGAGTACACCAGACTGTCCACGGACGGCCTGGGCGTACGGACCTCCCAGAAGTTCCTCATGCACGTGCGGGGCGCCGACCTCGACCGCTTCTACGTGGAGGGCCAGGCCGGCGCGCCCCTGCTGAACGTGGTGCCCTTCAAGGAACGCGCGGACGGCAACATCATGGTCGGTTTCTCGGCCAACCCCACGTTCGACCCGACCAACACCGCGGCTCTGCAGGCCGAGTTGCGCAAGGCCGTTCCCGGCATCGAGGTCGTGGCGGTGAAGGCGCAGCACTGGGGCAATGACCCGTACTCCCGCGGCGGCTGGGCGGTACGTCGGGCCGGGGTGCTGACCGGTCCGCTCAGGTCGGTCCAACAGCCCCGGGGCCGGGTGGCGTTCGCCACCGGCGACATAGCCGACGGCTGGCACGGGTTCATGGACGGTGCCATCGAGACCGGATTCACCGCGGCGGCCCAGGTGACCGAGATCCTCGGCGGGTGATCCGGGGCCGACGCCGCCCCGACGGGCGCGTGGGCCTCTGATTACCGACGCGTGACTGTGCTCTGAGCCGCCCGCCCTAGCGTGTTCTCTGGTTTCCGGTCGGCCCGGCACATGTGTCCCCAACCCAGGCGAGAGGCTATTCGATGACGGCACCAGCACCGCCCACCGAACTGTTCGGATACGAGTACTACCAAAACCCGTATCCCACGCTGGATTGGCTCCGCGAGAATTCTCCGATGCACCGGTTCCGATTTCCCGTCGGCGACATTCCGCTGTGGATAGCCACACGCTTCGACGATGTACAGCAGCTCCTGGGGGATCCTCGGTTCAGCACCAACCCGGCATGGGCGAGCAAGGAGTTCGTCGACGGCGGAATGGCGGTGGGCAAGGGCACGGCGATCGAGCGGATCATCACGATGCTCGATCCGCCGGACCACACGCGGGTGCGCCGACTGGCGATGAGCACCTTCACGCCGCGGCGCATCGCGCAGTGGGAGGAGCCGACCCACGCGGTGGTCGAGGCGGAGCTGGATCGTCTGGAGAAGCAGGACCAGCCCGACATCATGGACTACGCGGGCGCGATCCCGGCGGCGCTGATGGGCAACATCCTCGGCTTCCCGCTCGACCGCTTCAACGAGATGATCCACGCCATCGAGCGCGCGTTCCACACCGATCCGGAGGACGAGGACGCCAATCGGCGGGCGTTCGAGGAGATCGCTGAGTACGGCCGCGGACTCATCGCTCACAAGCGCCGCGCCCCCGCCGACGATCTGGCGTCCGCGCTGATCGAGGCCCGCGACGGCGAGGACCGGCTCGACGAGACCGAACTCGTCGCCATGATCGCCGTGTTGATCATGGCCGGCCTGGACACCACCCGGAACCTGATCGGGACGTCCATCCTCTCCCTGCTGGAACGGCCCGACCAGCGCAGACTGCTCCTGGAGCGTCCCGAGCTGAAGGACACGGCGGTGGAGGAGTTCCTGCGCTTCAACGGCGGTGTCGCGGTGGGCTTCTTCCGGTTCGCCAAGGAGGACCTGGAGTTCGCGGGGGTGTCACTGCCCGCGGGCGCTCCAGTGATACCCGCGGTCGGGTCGGCCAACAGGGATCCGCGCCGCTGGCCGGACGCCGACCGGCTCGACATCACTCGTACCGGCCCGCGACACGTCGGGCTGGGGCACGGCTTGCACAACTGTCTGGGGGCCGCGCTCGCCCGGCTCGAGGCGGCGGCCGCCATCCCCGCGATCATGCGACGGTTCCCCGAGATGAGCCTCGCGGTGCCCGCCGAGGAACTGCGCTACGACGAGATGTGGCTGGTGCGCAGCATCACCTCGTTGCCGGTCCATCTGCACGGCGACGGGAAGCGGTGAGCGGCCACCGCGCGGAAGGGGACACCGTGGCGACACTGCGAGTCGACCAGAAGGCGTGTGTGGCCTCCGGGCTGTGCGCCGCCATGCATCCGGATCTGTTCCGGCTCACCGAGGAGGGCCTGGGCGAGCCGGTGCGGAGTGACCTCACCGAGGCCGACAGCATCGAGTTCGCCGAGGACGTGGCCGCCTGCTGCCCGGGCGCGGCCGTCGCCGTGCTGGATTCGGCCTGAGTGACGACACCGGACGCCCGTACCAGCGCGTGGTACGGGCGTTTCGTCATGCCGCGCGGCGGTGCGGGCGGGTCCGGGGTGCCTCGCGGCGGGTGTACGGCGCATGAGTCGGCCTCCCCGACCGGATGTCGTGGAGGCCGACTCATCGGTGGCGCCCCGGCCGTCAGAGGAACGGTGTGTTCGGCTCCAGGCCGAGCAGTACCCGCCCGTACACCTCCAGGTTGGCGTCGGGCGTCATCATGGCGTGCATCGAGATGCCCTGGACGTCGCGGAAGAACCGCTGGATGGGCAGGCCGCGCTGGATCGCCGAGGCGCCGCTGGCGGTGAACAGCGCGTGGGTGGCCTCCTTGGCCAACTGCACCGCGTAGCCGCAGATGCCCCGCAGGGTGGCCCTCTCCTCAGGGGTGAGTATCTCCCCGGCGTCGGCGCGCCGTTGGACGATGTCCGCCTGGCCGGCGAGCAGTGCCCGTGCCGCGGCGATCCGGGCGGCGGCGGTCGCTACCTGGACCTGGGTGAGGGGGTGTTCGGCCTGGTCCTGCCACGGCGTGTAGGAGATCGGCCGGTGAACCCGCTCGAGGAACAGCTCGTAGGCCCCTTGGGCCATGCCGATCAGGGTGGCGGTGGACTCCGCCATCACGACACTGATCAGCCCGTAGTCCCGGCCCTCCCCGGGGCCGGTGGGGGTGCCGCCGCCCGCGGTGAAGGCTTCCTCCATGTCGACGACGCGGTGTTCGGGAACGAAGACGTCGGTGGCGACGGTCGTCGAACTGCCGGTACCGGCGGCCGCCATGGTGTGCCAGTCGTCCTCGAGGGTGAGGGCCTCGATCGGCAGCACCGTCAGGGCCTGGCGCTCCGAACCGTCGGGCAGCCGGAGGTTGGTGGCGGCCAGGTTCCAGTCGGCGCCGCGACAGCCGGTGGTGAACCTCCAGCGGCCGTTGAGGACGTAACCTCCCTCGGTCGGCACCAGCGTGCCGGACGGCGTGAAGCCACCGGAGACACGGGCGCTGCCGCCGGCGTACACCTCCTGCTGTGCCTGTTCGGAGAAGAGCCTGATCATCCAGGCTCCGGTGATCCAGCCCTCGCACACCCAGCCGGTGGATCCGCAGCCACGGGAAATCTCGAGGAGCAGGTCGATCTGCTGGGGTACCGAGAATTCCAGGCCCCCGAACCGCTTGGGCACTCCGGTCCTGAAAACACCCGCCTTGGCCAGGACTTCGACGTTCTCGTCGGCGATCCAGCGGCGGTCCTCACCATCCTTTCCGTTTTCCCGGAGTGTCGGCACCACTGCCCGCACCGCCTCCAGGACGGACGCGGCCTCGATATCCGTACGGGTCATGCTGTCTCCTCGTTTCGATGGCACCCGTGAGTTTTCCGGGCGGCATTCACGGGGCGGTAATCCGGTGAACCCGATCCGTTCCGTGATTGCCGCCAGGCACGGCGTCAGCCTTGTGCGGGGGCCGGAAAGTAGCCGCTCCGGGCGAAGAACTCGATGTAGATGTCGAGGAGTTCGTCGGAGACAGGCGGGCATTCGATGCCGGTGCCGGCCAGGGCGGTGGTCGTGCGGGTGGTGGAGATCGCCGGGTAGAAGGACTCGCTGTCCTCGATGAGCAGTTCGACGGCGTCCAGCAGGGGGGCGATGGCGTTGTCCGCGCCGGCCCTGATCAGCTCGAACCAGTCGGCCTGGGCGATCTCGGTCACCTGGTGACCGGCGATGCGCAGCCGGCTCACGATCCTCTCCAGCGTCACGTGGCTGTCGTTGTAGAGGTGGAAGGTGTCGCCCGCGGCGGACTCCGCCCGCGACAGGGCCACCAGTGCGGCACTGGCGTAGTCGACCGGCATCAGCCGGAACACGCCGGGCAGGTCCCGGGGGGCACAGCCCGCCTGGAGGATGCCCTTGACGGTCAGCCACACGAAGTCCCGGGTCTGGCAGGCGCCGTTGATCCGGTCTCCGGCGACCTGGTCGACGCGGTAGACGTTCACCGGCAGTCCCCGGTCGCGTGCGAGGTCGATGACCTGCTCGGCCACCCACTTGCTCTGCGTGTAGCCGTTGGGCAGTGCCCGGCCGGGTCCGGTCGGGTCGGTCACCGCCAGGGGCACGCCCTTTGTCACCGGCCCGGGGAAGACACCGGTGGTCGAGACATGGTGCAGCGGCACGGTGCGGTGCAGGGCGGCGAGCCGCAGCAGTTCCTGCGTGCCGGCGACGTTCGCCGCGCGCAGCGTGGCGTACGGCTGGATCCAGTTGACCGCCGCCCCGGCGTGGTAGACGGCGTCGACCGTCCGGGCGAGCCGGTCGAAGTGGTCCTCGTCGAGCCCGAGCCGGGGTGCGGCCAGGTCGCCCACGACGACGCGGAGCCGGTCCGGGTCGACCTCGTCCCAGATGCGGTACCACTGGAGGTTGGCCTTCAGGCGCCGCAGCCCCTCGTGCTCGTCGGCGGCCCGGACCAGGCAGTGCACAGTCGCCTCGGTCGTCGCCATGAGGTCGCGCAGCAGGAAGGCACCGAGGAAGCCGGTGGCGCCGGTCAGCAACACCTCCCGGGGGTTCGCCGTGACGCGGATGACCTCATCGGCGGGTCGGATGTCCTCCGCGAGGGTGATCTCCGCCGCGAAGTCGGTCTCCGGCGCCGGTGCCGACGCCGGGTCTCCGCCGGACAGCACCTCGGCGCACAGGTGGGCGGCGAGCTGACCGGGGGTGGGCCGGTCGAAGACGAGGCTGGCCGGCATCCGGCTGCCCACCGCTTCGCTCAGGCGGTTGCGGAGTTCGACGGAGGTGAGCGAGTCGAAGCCCAGTTCGGTGAAGCGATGGTCCGCGCCGATGGCGCCGGGGTCGGGGTGGCCGAGTACCGCGGCCACCTCGGCGCGGACCAGGTCGAGGACGATGTGGTACCGCTCCCCCTCGGAGCGCCCCTGCAGGAGGGCTGCCAGCGAGGCCGCGCCGAGGGCGCCGTCGTGTGCGCTGCGGCGCAGCGGTGTCCGGGCCAGGTCCGCGAAGAGCAGGGGGGCTCGGGTGGGGTGTTCGCGCAGGGTGGCCACGTCGACGGGGACGCCGACCAGGGTGGCGTCGCCGAGGCGCAGCGCGAGGTCCAGAGCGGCGGGCCCCCGGTCGGAGGCCACGAGGCCGAAGCCGGAGCGGACGATGCGGTCCACGTCCGCCTCGTCGAGGCCGGCGGCCATCGTGCTCAGCTGCTCCCACAGGCCCCAGGCCACGGAGGTCGCAGGGAGCCCGTGGGCCCTGCGGTGCAGGGCCAGCGAGTCGAGGAAGGAGTTCGCGGCGGCGTAATTGGACTGGCCCGCGCTGCCGATCACCCCGGCGAGGGAGGAGAACAGCACGAACACCGAGAGGTCGAGGTCCCGCGTGAGGTCGTGCAGATGCCAGGCGGCGTCGACCTTGGGGCGCAGCACGGCGTCGAGCCGTTCGGGGCTCAGCGAGGTGATGAGGCCGTCGCTGAGGACACCCGCGGCGTGCACGACACCGGTCAGGGGCCGGTCGGCGGGGATGGCCGCGAGCAGTCCGGCGAGGGCTTCCCGGTCGGCGGTGTCGCAGGCGGCGACGGTGACCTGGGCTCCCAGCGCCGTGAGCGCGTCGCGCAGGTCGTCGGCGCCGGGCGCGGCGGGGCCGCTGCGGCTGGTCAGCAGCAGATGCCGTACGCCGTGTTCGACGACCAGGTGCCGGGCGAACAGGGCGCCCAGGGTGCCGGTGCCGCCGGTGATCAGAACGGTTCCGTCCGGGTTCCAGGTGCCGCCGGGCACGGTGTCGGCGGCCGGTTCGTCGACGCGCGCCACGCGGGGGACGAGGGCCCGGCCGGCGCGTAGGGCGGCTTGAGCCTGGCCGGAGCGCAGGAGGGCGGGCAGCGCCGCGCGGGAGGCCTCGGCATCGTCGATGTCCACGAGGACGAACCGGCCGGGCGACTCCGCCTGCGCGGAGCGGAGCAGGCCCCACACGGCCCCGGCCGCGAGGTCGGTGACGTTCTCGTCGCCGACCGCGACGGCGCCCTGGGTGACCAGGACCAGCGGCACGTTCTCCAGCCGGTCGTCGGCGAGCCAGCGCCGGACCAGTTCCAGGGCCCGGTGCGTGGCGTCGTACACGGCGCGCACGGGGTCACCGCCCCCGGGTGCGGCGTGCCAGGAGAGCACGGCCGCGGGGGGACGGGGCCCGGCGACGGCCGCGCCGACGGCGTCCAGGTCTGCCGCCGGTGCGGCGTCGAAGCGGTCGGTGTCCAGCTGCACCAGGGGGAGGGGCTCGTCGTCGGTGAGGCGCAGGTGCCGCCAGCCGACGCGCAGCAGGTCGTCCTGCACACGGGCCGCGCTGCGGCCCAGTTCATCGGGGGTGACGGCGCGCGCGGTGAGCGATTCGATCGTGGCCAGCAGCCGTCCTTGCTGGTCGGCGACGGTCACGGTCACGGTGTCGGGCCCCAGCGGTCGGATGCGTACGCGCAGGGCGGCCGCGCCCGTGGCGTGCAGACGGAAGCCCCGCCAGCGGGTGGCGAGCCATGCCTCGGCTGCTCCGGCCGGGTCCACGACGAGCGGCAGCGGCCGCAGCGCGGCCTGCAGCAGTGCGGGGTGGAGGGCGAAGTCCGCGGCTCGGCGTTGTAGTTCGTCGGGCAGCCGGACCTCCGCGTACACCTCGTCACCGCGCCGCCAGACGGAGGTCGGGGGGCCGTCGCCGAGCTGCTCGCGGATGTCGTCCGGCGAGAGCGCCCGGGCACCGGCCGGCGGCCACTGGGTCAGCTCGTCGGCGCCGCCGGAGCCGTGCCGACCGAGCCGACCGGAGGCGATGCGCTGCCAGGTCACGTCGCCGTCGTCGGGCCGGGCGTGCACGGTGAAGGCGCGCGCGTCGGACGAGTCCTCCTCGGCCACAGCGAGCTGGATCTGTATTCCCTGCCGTTCGGGAAGCACCAGGGGCTCGTGGACGGTGAGTTCGTCGACGGCGTCGAGGGCCAGTTCGTCGCCGGCCCGCACCGCCAGTTCCGCGAACAGGGCCGGTGCCGCCACCGCCGCGCCGTGGAGGGTGTGTTCGGCCAGCCAGGGGTGGGTGCGCGCCGAGAGCCTGCCGGTGAGGAGGGTCTCGCCGGACGCGGCCACGGCGACGGCTGCGCCGAGCAGCGGGTGACCGACCGCCGCCACGCCCAGGCGGCCCGTGTCGCCGGCGGCCACGGACGCCTCGTACCAGTGGCGCTCGCGCTGGAAGGCGTAGGTGGGCAGGGGCACGCGACGTACGTCGTGCCCGGCGAAGAGGGTGTGCCAGTCGACCGTTCCGCCGCCCACGTGCAGCTTGGCCAGCGAGGTCAGGAACTGCGTCAGGCCACCCGACTCGCGTCGCAGGGTGCCGACGACGACGGGGTTGTCGAGGCTGTCCTCCAGAACGGGGGCGAGCACCGGATGAGGGCCGACCTCGACGAAGGTGTGGTGTCCGTGGCCGACCAGGGTGCGGGTCGTCTCCTCGAACTCCACGGGGCGACGCAGGTTCTGGTACCAGTACTCGGCGCCGAGTCCGGTGGTGTCCAGCGGCCCGGCGGTGACCGTGGAGTAGAAGGGCACGGTGCCCTGCCGGGGTCGGATGGGTGCGAGGTCGTGCAGCAGCCGGTCGCGGATCTCCTCGACCTGGGCGGAGTGGGAGGCGTAGTCGGCGTGGAAGCGTCGGGTGCGGATGCCTTCGGCCTTGCACTCCTCGACGAACTTCTCCAGCGCCTCGTGGTCGCCGGACACGACCGTGGACCCGGGACCGTTGACGACCGCGATGGACAGCCGGTCACCCCATCCCTCGATGCGGGCAGCGAGTTCGTCACGGGACAGGGCCACGGAGGCGATGCCGCCACGGCCTTCGAGGACGCTGGTGACCTGGCTGCGGATGGCCGCCACGCGCGCCGCGTCCTCCAGGGTCAGTCCGCCGCTGACGTAGGCGGCGGCGACCTCGCCCTGGGAGGAGCCGACGACGGCCGCGGGCTCGACTCCGTGCGCACGCCACAGCGCGGCCAGGGATACGGACACCGCGAAGGACACGGGCTGGATGACGTCGACCCGGTCGAGCGACGGGGCGCCCTCGGCCTGGCGCAGCACGTCCTCCAGGGACCAGTCGACGTAGGGCGCGAGAGCTTCGGCGCAGGCGTGGATCTGCGCGGCGAACACCTCGGAGCCGTCCAGGAGCTCCACGGCCATGCCGGGCCACTGGCCGCCCTGGCCGGGGAAGACGAAAACGGTCTTGCCGGGTTCGGCGACCCGTCCGGTGACCACGTGCGGCGAGTTCTCGCCGGTGCTCAGCGCACGCAGGCCGGCGAGCACCTCGTCCAGCCCGGTGCCGGTGACGGCGGCCCGGTGGCCCAGGTGGGAGCGGCTGGTGGCCAGGGAACAGGCCACGTCCCACGGCCGCGCGTCGGCCGCGCCCTCCAGGTGGGACAGAAGCGTGCGGGCTTGAGCGCGCAGCCCTTCGGTGGATTTCGCGGACAGGACCCATGGCGGGGTGAGCGTGCCGTTAGGCGCGGGCGACTTGGGCTCGTCGGTCTCATCCGCCGCCGGCGCCTGCTCGATGATGACGTGCGCGTTGGTACCGCTGGCCCCGAACGCCGACACGGCGGCGCGGCGGGGGCGTCCGGTCTCCGGCCAGGGCCGGGCCTCGGTCAGCAGCTGAACCGCGCCCGCGTCCCAGTCCACGACCGGGGTCGGCTCCTCGGAGTACAGCGACCTGGGCAGCACCCCGTGCCGAATCGCCTGGACCATCTTGATGACACCGCCCACACCCGCGGCAGCCTGAGCATGCCCGATGTTGGACTTCAACGACCCCAACCACAACGGCCGGTCCGCACCCGGCCGCTCCTGACCATAGGTGTTCAGCAACGCCTGCGCCTCGATCGGATCACCCAGCGTCGTCCCCGTCCCATGCGCCTCCACCACATCCACATCCGCCGCACCCAACCGCGCACTCGCCAACGCCGCACGAATCACCCGCTCCTGCGACGGACCGTTCGGCGCCGTCAACCCATTACTCGCACCGTCCTGATTCACAGCCGAACCCCGCACCACCGCCAGCACCGTGTGCCCATGACGCCGCGCATCCGACAACCGCTCCACCAACAACAGCCCCACACCCTCCGACCAGCCGATGCCGTCCGCCGAAGCCGAGAACGGCTTGCACCGGCCGTCGGCGGCGAGGCCCTGCTGCTGCGAGAAGTCGATGTGGCCGACGGGGTTCGCGGCCACGTACGACGCTCCGGCCAGCGCGAGCGTGGATTCCCCGGAGCGCAGTGACTGCACCGCGAGATGCAGGGCGGTCAGCGACGACGAGCACGCCGTGTCGACCGAGACCGCCGGGCCTTCGAGGCCGAGGACGTAGGCGATGCGGCCCGACGCCATGCTGCTGAGCATGCTGGTCATGAGATAGCCGTCGAACTCGGCGGGGGTCGGCAGGCCGAGATAGCTCTGCTCGACGAGCCCGGTGAACACACCGGTGCGCGTGCCCTTGAGGCCCGCCGGGTCGATGCCGGCGTTCTCGAACGCCTCCCACGCCGTCTCCAGCAGCAGCCGCTGCTGCGGGTCCATGGCCAGAGCCTCGCGGGGGGAGATCCCGAAGAAGGCGGCGTCGAACCGGGTGGCGTCCTTGAGGAATCCGCCGTGCCGGACATGGGTCCTGCCGGGCTTGGCGGGATCCGGGTCGTAGAGATTGTCCAGGTCCCAGCCGCGGTCCGTGGGGAATTCCGAGATGGCGTCGGTCTCGTCCATGACCAGCTGCCACAGATCGTCCGGCGACTGGGCTCCGGGGAAGCGGCAGGCCATACCGACGATGGCGATGGGCTCGTTCCTGCCCGACTCCAGCTCGGCGACCCGCCGGCGGGTCTTCTGCAGGTCGGCGGTGACCTTCTTCAGGTAGTCGAGCAGTTTCTCTTCGTTGGGCATGGTGGACATGGGGAACCTCTTGTTCCTCTGTGTACGAAAGGGGCGGGGTCTGCCGGCTCAGTCGGTGGATCCGCCCAGTTGGTCGTCGATGAGGGCGAAGATCTCCTCGGCCGAGGCCGCCTCGATACGGCCCGTCAGGTCCGCGGACGGCTCCTCGTCGTGGGCCTCGGTCAGCCGGGACAGGAGCGTCTGGAGCCGTACGACGATGTCGCGGCGCTCCGCCGCCTCCTCGGGTGCCCGCACCAACAGGGCTTCCAGTCGCCGCAGTTCGGCGTCCACGGGTGAGTGGGGTGCGGCCTGGTGCTCCGGGAGGAGCTGCGCCAGTACGTGCTCGGTGAGCGCCGCGGGTGAGGGGTGGTCGAAGGCGAGCGTGGCCGACAGGGCGATGCCGGTCCGCGCGGTGAGGCGGTTGCGCAGCTCGACGGCGGTCATGGAGTCGAAACCGAGTTCCTGGAAGGCCCGGTCAGAGGCGACGGCACCGGCGTCCTCGTGGCCGAGCACCACGGCCGATTCGGCCCGGACCAGGTCGAGCACGGCCTGGTACCGCTCCTGCTCGGTGAGGCCCTCCAGGCGCAGCACCGGCGCGTCGGAGTCGGTGCCCGCCGAGGCGGTTCGGACCCGGGTCCCGGCCAGGTCTCTCAGTACGGCGGGCAGGTGGGCGTGAGCGCGCAGTGCCGTGCCGTCCGGCCGCACGGCGACCAGTGCCGGCAGGCCGGTGCGCAGCGCCGCGTCGCAGGCGCTCGTCATGTCCGGGACGGTCAGCTCGCGCAGGAGAGGGCGGGCGGTGTCCTTCTCGGCGGGCGCGGTGTCACCGGCGGCACCCTTCCGCGCCCACGGCCCGAGGGCCAGGGACGTGGCGGGGAGGCCGAGCGCCGTGCGGTGGCGTGCGAGGCCGTCGAGGTACGCGGCGGCCGCGGCGTCGACGGCCTGGGCGGGCGCGCCGATCGTGCCCGCGCTGGAGGAGCACAGCACGAAGGCGGAGAGATCCAGTTCGCGGGTGAGCTCGTGCAGATGCCTGGCCGTGTCCGCCGTGGATCGCAGCACCAAGTCCAGGCGCTGGGCGGTCAGGTCGGTCAGCGCGGTCTCGTCGGACGGGTCGGCGATGTGCACGACCATGGTCAGCGGACGGTGCTCCGGTATCGCGGTCAGTGCCGCCCGCAGGGCAGCACGGTCGGCGAGGTCGCAGGATACGGCGGTGACCTCGGCCCCCGACGCGCCCAGATCCCGCAGCAGTTCGGGCGCGGGCCATGTGCCGTCGGCCCGGTCGTCCAGCATCAGGAGGTGCCGAACGCCGTGCTCGGCGACCAGCCGGCGGGCGTACACGTCGGCGAGGCGTCCCGCACCGCCGGTCACGAGCACGGTGCCGTGCGGCTCCTCGTCGGGCGCGCCGGCCCTCTCGGCGTCCAGGGCGGCGTCCTGTTTGACGGGCCGCAGCCGGGGCGCGTACAGGGTGCCGGCGCGCAGCGCGGCCTGGGGTTCGCCGGAGGCCAGCAGGTGGGACAGCACCCCGGCCGGCAGCGGAGCGGCATCGGTCGCGGTGTCGAGCAGCACGATCCGCTCGGGAGCCTCCGCCTGAGCGGATCTCAGCAGTCCCCAGACGGCGGCCGCGTCAGGGTCGGCGACCCCTTCGGCCTCGACGGCGACGGCACCTCGGGTGCGGACGACCAGGCGGGTGTCGTCCAGCGGCGGTTCGGCGAGCCACTGCTGGAGGAAGGTCAGCGCCTGCCCGGCGGGGCGCGGCGTGGCGGCCCCGCCGACGAACTCGACGAGGAGCCGGCGGATCGGTGCCCCGTCCCGTACGGCGGCGGCCAGCGCGGGCACGTCCGGGAACCTGACCGCGTCGAGGTCTGCCGTGCCGGGCGGGTCCTGCGGGTCCTGCGGATCCTGCGGGCCGATCACCGCCCATCCGTCGGAGAGGGGGTCTGCTGCTGCCGGAGGGTCCAGCGGCTGCCAGGCCGGCGCGTACAGCGGCACGGTCCGGCCACCGGTCGGCGCGAACTCGTCGTCGGGCACGTCGCGGAAGGTGAGCCGGTCGACTGTGAGCACCGGTTGCCCGGCGGTGTCGAGCAGTCGCAGGGAGACCGTGTCTCCCTCGCCGGGTTCGGCCAGGACGCGCAGGGTGGTGGCACCCGTGGCACGCACGCGCACGCCCTGCCAGTCCCCGGCGATCCGGGTGCTGCCCGCGGGGGCCGGACCGAGGACGGCGCGTACGGCCTCCTCGACGAGTGCCGGGTGGAGTCCGTAGCGGGCGGCGTCGGGCAGCAGGTCGTCCGGCAGCCGGACCTCTCCGTGGTCGGAGCCGTGCCGGGCGGGCTCGGGGAGCGGGTCACCGGATGTCAGCTCTCCGTCGGCGTGCGGGGTCCACGGGGACAGCGCGCCGGCAGAGCGGAGATGGACCGAGAAGGGGCGCCGGCCCGAACCGTCGTCGGTGTGGAGGACGATCTGCAGGTCCGCCGTTCCGTCGTCGGCGAGGACCAGGGGCTTGCGCACGGTGAGACGGTGCAGGGTGCCCGCGTCGCCGTGGTCGGCCACCCGGGTCAGCGCCTCGACCAGGGCGGCGGGAGGCAGCACCGGGGTGTCGAGGACCGCGTGGTCGACGGTCCAGTCGTGTGTGTCGGGCAGGATGCGGGCGGTGAAGAGCAGGTCGCCGGTGTGGGCCACGGCCGTCCGGTGGCCGAGCAACGGGTGGCCCGTGTCACCCGGTCCCGTCGATGCGGAGGCACCGTGGTCGGCGCGCATCCAGTACCGCGCGCGTTGGAAGGCGTACGTCGGCAGTGTGACGGGGCGGGCGTCCGTTCCGGCGAAGTAGGCCTGCCAGTCGACCGGCGCTCCCGAGGCGTGCAGCGCGCCGACGGCCCTGGCCAGGGTCCCGGTCTCCGGCCGGTCGCGGCGCAGGGTGGGCAGGATCGCGACGTCATCGTCGTCGAGGGCTTGTCGGGTCAGTGCGGTCAGGGTGCCGTCCGGACCCAGCTCGACGAAACGGGACACACCCCGCTCCCGCAGACACCGCACACCGTCAGCGAAACGCACCGCCTCACGCACATGACGCACCCAGTAATCCGCCGAAGCCAACTCCTCGGCACCCGCCACCACACCCGACACATTCGACACCACCGGAATACGCGGCACACCGAACACCAACCCGGCAACCACCTCCCGGAACTCCCCCAACACCCCCTCCATGTGCGGCGAATGAAACGCGTGCGACACCGCCAACCGCCGCGTCCGCACCCCCTTCTCCCGCCACACCCGCACAACCTCCTCCACCGCACCCACATCACCCGACACCACCGTCGCCACCGGACCGTTCACCGCCGCGACCACCACCACACCAAGACCCGGATCCACCCCCTCCAACGACGCGGCAACCTCCAACTCCCCCGCCTCCACCGCCGCCATCGCACCACCCGAACGAGCCGACCCCATCAACCGACCCCGCTCAGCCACCAACACACACGCATCCGCCAGACCCAACACCCCCGACACATGCGCCGCCACCACCTCACCCACCGAATGCCCCAACAGGAAGTCGGGGCGAATGCCCCAGGACTCCAGCAGGCGGTACAGGGCGACCTCGACGGCGAACAGCGCGGCCTGCGTGGAGGCGGTGTCGTCCAGCCCTTCACCCGTGCGCACGATCCGCGCCAACGGCTGGGGCAGGCGGCCATCCAGCTCTGCCGCGACCGCGTCGAACGCCCGGGCGAAGACGGGGTGCGCCGCGTACAACTCCATGCCCATGCCGATGCGCTGGGACCCCTGCCCGGTGAACAGGAACGCGGTCCTGCCCGCGACGCGTGCACCGTCGGCGACGTGGGGCGACGGTGTTCCGGACGACAGGGCGCGAAGCCCGGTCAGCAGCTCCGCACGGTCGTGGGCGACGAGGGCGGCGCCGTGTTCCAGGACCGCGCGGCGGGTCGCCAGGGTGTAGGCGGTGTCCAGAAGCCCGGTCCCCGGTGCGCTCTCCAGATGAGTGAGCAGTTCGTGTGCTTGCGCCCGCAGGGCCTTGGGGCTCTTGGCGGAGAGAACCAGCGGTATGGCCTGCGGGGCGGTGTGCCGGGGGGCCGCCGTCGGGGACGGGCCGCCGGTTTCGGCCGGTTCCTCGTCCGTCGGCGCCTGCTCGATGATGACATGCGCGTTGGTACCGCCGAAGCCGAAGGAGGACACGGCGGCGCGGCGGGGGCGTCCGGTCTCCGGCCAGGGCCGGGCCTCGGTCAGCAGCTGAACCGCGCCCGCGTCCCAGTCCACGACCGGGGTCGGCTCCTCGGAGTACAGCGACCTGGGCAGCACCCCGTGCCGAATCGCCTGGACCATCTTGATGACACCGCCCACACCCGCGGCAGCCTGAGCATGCCCGATGTTGGACTTCAACGACCCCAGCCACAACGGCCGGTCCGCACCCGGCCGCTCCTGACCATAGGTGTTCAGCAACGCCTGCGCCTCGATCGGATCACCCAGCGTCGTCCCCGTCCCGTGCGCCTCCACCACATCCACATCCGCCGCACCCAACCGCGCACTCGCCAACGCCGCACGAATCACCCGCTCCTGCGACGGACCGTTCGGCGCCGTCAACCCATTACTCGCACCGTCCTGATTCACAGCCGAACCCCGCACCACCGCCAGCACCGAATGCCCGTTGCGCCGCGCATCCGACAACCGCTCCACCAACAACAGCCCCACACCCTCCGACCACCCGGTGCCGTCCGCCGAAGCCGAGAACGCCTTGCACCGGCCGTCGGCGGCCAGACCACGCAGACGGGAGAACTCGATGAAGGGCATGGGCCGGGACATGACGGTCACACCGCCGGCCAGCGCGAGGTCGCACTCACCGCCACGCAGGGCGCCCGCCGCCAGGTGCAACGCCACCAGCGACGACGAGCACGCCGTGTCGACCGAGACGGCCGGGCCTTCGAGGCCGAAGGTGTAGGACAGGCGGCCGGAGGCGACGCTGCCGGCGCTGCCGCTGGCGAGGTAGCCCTCCATGCCCTTGGGTACGTCCGCGACGCGTGTGCCGTAGTCGCCGTACATGACGCCGGTGAAGACGCCGGTGCGCGACCCCCGCAACGAACCCGGATCCACCCCCGCGCTCTCGAACGCCTCCCACGCCGTCTCCAGCAACAACCGCTGCTGCGGATCCACCGCCGTCGCCTCACGCGGCGACATCCCGAAAAACTCCGGATCGAACAGATCCGCATCATGCAAGAACCCGCCATGCCGCGTATAACTCGACCCCGCACGCTCCGGATCAGGGTCGTACAACCCCTCCAGATCCCACCCCCGATTCGACGGAAACCCACTGACCGCGTCCACCCCACCGGCCACCAACCGCCACAACCCCTCCGGCGACGACACACCACCCGGATAACGACACGCCATCCCCACGATCGCGATCGGCTCGTGCTGCCTGTCCTCGACTTGGGTCAGCTGCCTGCGCGCGTCGCGGGCGTCGGCAATGGCCCGCTTGAGGTAGTCGCGGAGCTTTGCCTCATCCGTCACGGGTCTCAACTCCAGGAAGAATGTGTGCGGTTGGAAAGAGGAAGGCGTCCGGGCCGCCGTGGGGCCCGGGTCAGTCGAGTTCGTCGAGAAGGGCGAAGAGTTCCTCGTCGGTCGCCGAGTCCAGGTCAGGCTCGCCGGCCGGGTCACCGGCGCCGTCGCCCGCGGCCGGGGGCGCTCCTTCGGCCAGGCGCAGCAGTTCACGCAGGCTGGACGCCACCTGGGTCCGGCCGGCCTCGTCACCGGCGGCGAGTGCCTCGATGGCCGTCCTGGCGCGTGCCAGGACGGAGAGAACGGGGCCGGCAGGTGTGGCGGGCTCCTCGCCCGCGGTGATCTCACCGGCCAGATGTCCGGCCAGGGCTGCGGGCGTGGGGTAGTCGAAGACGAGCGTCGAGGGCAGCCGCAGGCCGGTCGCGGCGTTGAGCTTGTTGCGCAGTTCCACCGCGGTCAGTGAATCGAAACCCAGCTCCTGGAACGAGCGCTCGGAGTCCACCGCGTCCTGCCCGGCGTGGCCGAGCACGTCGGCGGCCTGCGCACGTACCACATCGGCCAGTGCGGCCACGCGCTCGTCCGGTCCGAGTGCGGCGAGCTGCCGTACCAGGCTGGACGTGCTGTCGGACGACCGGTCGTTCGCGCCGGTCGTGCGGCGGGACGCGGCGGGTGCCAGGTGGCGCAGCAGTGGATGCGCCCGCTCACCCTGGCGGCGCAGCACCTGGGTGTCGAGGTGCACCGCCGCCGTCACCGCTTCCGGCCCGACGACGGCGGCGTCGAACAGGTCCATCGCCGTGTCCGAGGGCAGCGGCCGCAGCCCCAGCCGGGCCAGCCGTCGCAGGTCCGCCTGCGACAGGCCGCCACTGATCGTGCTCG
Organism: Streptomyces caniscabiei; assembly: GCF_014930365.1. GTDB lineage: Bacteria > Actinomycetota > Actinomycetes > Streptomycetales > Streptomycetaceae > Streptomyces > Streptomyces caniscabiei. The sequence goes on from NZ_JABXWI010000003.1 coordinate 580,144, forward strand.
ACTCCTGCCACAGCCCCCACGCCACCGATGTGCCGGGCAGTCCGGACGCGCGGCGGTGGGCCGCCAAGGCGTCCAGGAAGGTGTTGCCCGCCGCGTAGTTGGCCTGGCCGGCGTTGCCGATGAGCCCTGCTACGGAGGAGTACAGCACGAACGCCGACAGGGGGAGCTCACGCGTCAGCTCGTGCAGGTTCCAGGCCGCGTCGATCTTCGGCCGTACCACCGCGTCCAGCCGGTCGGTGGTCAGGTCCCCGATGACGGTGTCGTCCAGCACTCCCGCGGTGTGCACCACCGCGCACAGCGGGGCGGCCCGCGGCACACGATCCAGGACGGCGGCCAGCTCGGCACGGTCGGCGACGTCGCAGGCGGCGAAGTCGACCACGGCGCCCAGCTCCTCCAGTCGCGCGCGCAGTTCGTCGGCGCCCGGAGCGTGGGCACCTCGTCGGCTGAGCAGCAACAGGCGCCGTGCTCCGTGTTCGGCCACCAGATGCCGGGCGACCAGGGCGCCCAGCGTGCCGGTCGCGCCCGTCACCAGCACGGTGCCCCGGTCCCAGCCAGGTTCCGAGCGCTCCCCGGCTTCGGCCGTGGGGCGGGCCAGGCGCGGCGTCAGCAGCCGTCCGTCCCGGATCGCGATCTGGGCCGCGCCGCTGTGCACGGCGTCGGCCACGTGCCGGAACTCCTCCTCGGTCCGGGACGTCGGGTCGGCGTCGACCAGGACGATACGGTCCGGGTTCTCGCTCTGCGCGACGCGCAGCAGGCCCCACAGTCCCGCGTGGGCCAGATCCGGCACGTCCTCGCCGGCGCCCGTCGACACCGCGCCCCGGGTCACCACGACCAGCCTGGCCGCGGCCAGCCGCCGGTCGGTCAGGAAGTCCCGCACCAGTTCCAGCGCCCGGTGCAGGACGCGGTGGGCGGCAGCGGGCAGGCCCGGACCGGAGGCGGTGGCCTCCTCAAGGGTTTCCGGTGCCCACACGACCGTGTGCGCACCGGCCTCGGCCCCTGCCGCCAGGTCCGGGTACGACGGCATCGGCGCGTGCGCCCACCGGCCCACGGCGGCCCAGCCGGAGGTGTCCGGCTCCGAGCCGGTGTCCGGCACGTCGGCCGCCCATCGCACCGCGAACAGGCCGTCCGGCCCGGCACCGGCGAGGCGCAGCGCGTCGCGCGCCAGGGGGCGCAGCACCAGCGACCCCGCCGACAGCACCGGCATGCCGGCGCCGTCGGCCACGGTCACGCCGGCTTCCAGCGTCTCGGGCTGCGGCCGCGTCACCGCGAGACGGACCCTGAGCACCGCGGCGCCCGCCGCGTGCACCCGCACGTCGGACCAGGCGTAGGGGATCCTGGCCGGCACCGTCTCGTCGTCCGCCACTCCGGGCAGCAACGCGTGCAGCGCCGCGTCCAGGGCCGCCGGGTGCAGCAGGTACGCGCTCGCGCTGTCGCGCAGGGCGTCGGGCAGCGCGATCTCGGCGTGCAGCTCGCCCGGGGTGCGCCACAGTCGTCGCAGGCCGCGGAAGGCGGGGCCGTAGGCGTAGCCGTGCTCGCCGAGCCGCTCGTAGGCGGTGCTCAGGTCGATCTCCTCGGCTCCGGCCGGTGGCCATGCCACCAGCGCGGTGTCACCGCCGGTGGGCTGCTCGGAGTCGAGCGTGCCGCTGGCGTTGAGGACCCAGTCGCCGTCCGCGGTGCGCGAGTGGATGTCCAGGGTGCGTGCCGACCGCTCGTCGGGGGCGCCGACGGCGACCTGCAGCCGCACACCCTCGTGGGCCGACAGCACGAGCGGGGCGGCCAGGTTCAGTTCGGCGACCCGCTCGGCGCCGACCTGCTCCGCGGCCCGCGCGGCCAGTTCGAGCAGCGCCGTGCCGGGCAGCAGTGCCGACCCGGCGACGACGTGGTCCGCGAGCCACGGCTGCGTGTGCAGGGAGAGGCGTCCGGTGAACAGTGTCTCGTCCCGGCCCGCGACGCCCACGGCGGCCCCGAGCAGCGGGTGGTCCGCCGCGGTGAGGCCAAGGCCGGTGAGATCGCCGGTCGTGGCCGGCGCGTCGAGCCAGTACCGGGAGTGCTGGAAGGCGTAGGTGGGCAGCGGTATCCGGCGGGCCGCGGGCAGGGCGGCAGACCAGTCGACGTCAGCGCCACCCATCCACAGCAGCGCGAGGGCGCCGGTGACGGTCTCGGTCTCCGGCCGGCCCTTGCGCAGGGCCGGGGCGAGGACCCCGGGTTCCTCGTCGTCGAGGGCTTGTCGGGTCAGTGCGGTCAGGGTGCCGTCCGGACCCAACTCGACGAAACGGGACACACCCCGCTCCCGCAGACACCGCACACCGTCAGCGAAACGCACCGCCTCACGCACATGACGCACCCAGTAATCCGCCGAAGCCAACTCCTCGGCACCCGCCACCACACCCGACACATTCGACACCACCGGAATACGCGGCACACCGAACACCAACCCGGCAACCACCTCCCGGAACTCCCCCAACACCCCCTCCATGTGCGGCGAATGAAACGCGTGCGACACCGCCAACCGCCGCGTCCGCACCCCCTTCTCCCGCCACACCCGCACAACCTCCTCCACCGCACCCACATCACCCGACACCACCGTCGCCACCGGACCGTTCACCGCCGCGACCACCACCACACCAAGACCCGGATCCACCCCCTCCAACGACGCGGCAACCTCCAACTCCCCCGCCTCCACCGCCGCCATCGCACCACCCGAACGAGCCGACCCCATCAACCGACCCCGCTCAGCCACCAACACACACGCATCCGCCAGACCCAACACCCCCGACACATGCGCCGCCACCACCTCACCCACCGAATGCCCCAACAGGAAATGCGGCGTCACACCGTGGTGCTCGAAGAGGCGGAACAGCGCCACCTCCAGGGCGAACAGGGCGGCCTGCGTGTACGCGGTCTCGTCCAGCAACGCGGCCCGCGCCGACCCTTCCTCGGCGAACATGACGTCCTTGAGAGGGTGTTCCAGGCGGGCGTCCAGCTCGGCGCAGACCTCGTCCAGGGCGCGGGCGAAGACCGGCTGGGCCGCGTACAACTCCCGTCCCATGCCCAGTCGCTGCGCCCCCTGGCCGGTGAACAGGAAGGCTGTCTTGCCCGGCTGCTTGGCCCGGCCCCGCACCGACCGGGGCGAGGACGTTCCGTCGGCCAGGGCGTCCAGCGCGTCCAGGAGCGAGGTCCGGTCGCTGCCGAGTACGGCGGCGCCGTGGTCCAGGACCGCGCGGCCGGTGGCCAGGGAGTACGCGATGTCGGTGGGGGCGAGTTCGGCGTGCTCGACGACGTGGGCGTGCAGGCGTCGGGCCTGTGCGGCCAGAGCCTGCGGGGTGCGTGCTGTGAGGATCCACGGCACTGTGGCTCCGTCGACGGGAGTGGCGGCGGCCGGCACGGACGGCTGCGGCGCCTCCTCGATGATGACGTGGGCGTTGGTGCCACTGATCCCGAAGGACGAGACGCCGGCCCGGCGCGGCCGGCCCTGGACGGCCGGCCACTGGCGGTCCTCGGTCAGCAGCGTCAGCGCGCCCGATTCCCAGTCGACATGCCGCGAGGGCTCGTCCACGTGCAGCGTTCTGGGCAGCACGCCGTGGTGCATGGCCTGGACCATCTTGATGACACCGCCCACACCCGCGGCAGCCTGAGCATGCCCGATGTTGGACTTCAACGACCCCAACCACAACGGCCGGTCCGCACCCGGCCGCTCCTGACCATAGGTGTTCAACAACGCCTGCGCCTCGATCGGATCACCCAGCGTCGTCCCCGTCCCGTGCGCCTCCACCACATCCACATCCGCCGCACCCAACCGCGCACTCGCCAACGCCGCACGAATCACCCGCTCCTGCGACGGACCGTTCGGCGCCGTCAACCCATTGCTCGCACCGTCCTGATTCACAGCCGAACCCCGCACCACCGCCAGCACCGAATGCCCGTTGCGCCGCGCATCCGACAACCGCTCCACCAACAACAGCCCCACACCCTCCGACCACCCGGTGCCGTCCGCCGAAGCCGAGAACGCCTTGCACCGCCCGTCGGCGGCCAGACCACGCTGGCGAGAGAACTCGACGAACGTCGTCGGCTGCGCCATGACGGTCACACCGCCGGCCAGCGCGAGGTCGCACTCACCGCCACGCAGGGCGCCCGCCGCCAGGTGCAACGCCACCAGCGACGACGAGCACGCCGTGTCGACCGTCATCGCGGGCCCTTCGAGGCCGTAGGTGTAGGCGATGCGTCCGGACAGGACACTGGAGAGGTTGCCGGCGAGCAGGAAGCCCTCCAGCTCGCCCGCGGAGGAGGCGATCCGGGCGGCGTAGTCGTCGTACATCGCGCCGGTGAAGACGCCGGTGCGCGACCCCCGCAACGAACCCGGATCCACCCCCGCGCTCTCGAACGCCTCCCACGCCGTCTCCAGCAACAACCGCTGCTGCGGATCCACCGCCGTCGCCTCACGCGGCGACATCCCGAAAAACTCCGGATCGAACAGATCCGCATCATGCAAGAACCCGCCATGCCGCGTATAACTCGACCCCGCACGCTCCGGATCAGGGTCGTACAACCCCTCCAGATCCCACCCCCGATTCGACGGAAACCCACTGACCGCGTCCACCCCACCGGCCACCAACCGCCACAACCCCTCCGGCGACGACACACCACCCGGATAACGACACGCCATCCCCACGATCGCGATCGGCTCGTCCGCGCCGCCCAGGGACCGGACGCGTCCGGTCCCGGCCGGCTTCCCCTGCTCGACGACGCGCGCCAGAAGGTAGGTGGCCACGGCGTCCGGCGCGGGGTGGTCGAAGACGAGGGTGGCGGGCAGCCGCAGGCCCGTGGCCCGGGCGAGCTGGTTGCGCAGTTCGACGGCGGCCATGGAGTCGAGGCCGATGTCGCTGAAGGCCCGCTCCGGGGCGATGGCACCGGCACCCGTGTGTCCCAGGACGGCGGCGACCTTGCCTCGGACGAATTCGAGGACGGCTTCCTCGCGCGCCTCGGCGGGGAGCTGGGCGATACGGCGCGTCCAGTCGGACGCCGCCGCGGCGGTCGGCCGGGACCGCGCGGCGGCCGGCCGCGTCCGCGGTGCGAGGTGGCGCAGAAGCGGATGCGTCGCGTCGGCCGCCGTCCTCGCCGGCCGCAGGGGCACGAGGGCCAGCAGGGGGGTGTCCGCGGCCAGGGCGGCGTCGAACAGGGCCAGGCCGCGCTCGGGGGTGAGCGGCGTGATGCCTGCCCGCTCCCAGCGGGCCGTCTCGGTGTCGCCGAGGGCGGCGCCCATGCCGTGCGCGGTGTCCCACAGGCCCCAGGCCAGGGAGGTCGCGGGCAGGCCGTGGGCACGCCGGTGCTGCGCCAGGGCGTCCAGCGAGGTGTTGGCGGCCGCGTAGTTGGCCTGCCCGGCGGTGCCGAGGAGGCCGGTGACCGAGGAGAACAGCACGAAGGCCCGTAGGTCGAGGCCCTCGGTGAGTTCGTGCAGATGCCGGGCGGCGTCCGCTTTGGGTGCCAGGACGGCGTCCAGGCGCTCGGGGGTCAGCGACAGGACGGTCGAGTCGTCCAGGACGCCGGCGGTGTGCACCACGGCGGTCAGGGGCCGGTCCTGCGGGACGGAGTCCAGGAGCGCCGCGAGGGCCGCGCGATCGGTGACGTCGGCTGCGGCGATGCGTACCTGTGCACCCAAGTCGGTCAGTTCGGCGGCGAGTTCGCTCGCGCCGGGCGCGTGGGGGCCGCGCCGGGCGGCCAGCAGCAGGTGGCGTACGCCGTGCTCGGTGACCAGGTGGCGGGCGAGCAGTGCGCCGAGGGCGCCGGTGCCGCCGGTGATCAGGACCGTGCCGTCCGGGTCGAGGCGGGTCCGGTCCGCATCCGTGCCGGGGGCGGTCGGGCCGAGTCGGGGCACCCTCAACTGCCCCGCGCGCACGGCGATCTGGGGCTCGCCGGTGGCGAGGGCGGCGGTGAGCTGGTCGTCGGTGGAGTCGGGGTCGAGGTCGACGAGAACCAGTCGGTCGGGGTGCTCGGACTGTGCGGCGCGCACGAGGCCCCACACCGAGGCCGCGGCGAGGTCGGTGACGTCCTCGCCCGGCAGGACACCGATCGCCGAACGCGTCACCAGGGCCAGGCGGGCGTCGGTGAACCTCTCGTCGGCCAGGAACTCCTGGACCATACGCAGGGCGCGGTGCACGGCGGCGTGGCCGCCGTCCTCGGGAGACGACAGGTCGTGGAGGCGTACGACGACGGTGTCGGCCGGTGCGACGGCACCGAGGTCTTCGGCCGCCTCGACCCGGTTGGCGGACGCCTGCCCCGGTGTCGGGGCGAGGGCCGACCATCGCACCTCGTACAGCGCGGAGTGGGTCGCGGGGGCGGGGGTCGCCGGGAGGTTCCTGGCGACGGGGCGCAGCGTCAGGGCCGCCACGTCGGCCACCGGGGCGCCGGTGGGGTCGGTCAGGGAGAGGGCGAAGCTGTCGGTGCCCCGGGGGCTGACGCGGACCCGCAGTTCGGTGGCGCCCGTGGCATGGATCGTGACGCCGGACCAGGCGAACGGCAGCCGGATCGAATCGCCGGACCCGGCGGATGCGGCGTGCAGGACAAGAGGGTGCAGGGCGGCGTCGAACAGCGCGGGGTGCAGGGCGAAGCGGTCGGCGCCGTCCTGGCCTGGCTCGGGCAGCCGTATCTCGGCGTACAGGTCCTGGCCGTCGCGCCAGGCGGCCACCAGGCCCTGGAAGGCGGGACCGTAGCCGTAGCCCAGTCCTGCCAGGCGGGCGTAGACGTCTGTGAGCGGTTCGGGTTCGGCCGTGGCGGGCGGCCAGGGCGCCGGATCGCCGGCCTCCGGTGCCGGAACGCCATGCCGGGCGAGCGTGCCCGTGGCATGCCGGGTCCACCGGCGGCGGGCTTCGTCGTCGGTGTCGGGGCCGGCGTGGATGGTGAAGGCCCGTCGGCCCGAGGCGTCGGGCCCGCCGACCGTCACCTGGAGGCGGACGCTCTGTCCGGGGGCCAGCGGCAGGGGGGCCTGCAGCGTGAGGTCCTCGACGTGCGGTGCGTCCGTGATGTCGCCTGCGGCGACGGCGAGTTCCAGGAAGGCCGTGGCCGGCAGCAGCCCGGTGCCTTCGATGGCGTGGTCGGCGAGCCAGGGGTGGCTGCTCAGGGAGAGACGGCTGGTGAGGACGGTGTCGTCGCTGTCGGCCAGTTCGACGACGGTCGCGAGCAGGGGGTGGTCGGCGGTGTCCAGGCCGAGGCCTCGCGGGTGTACGGGGGGCTGGGGGGCCAGCCAGAAGTGTTCCCGCTGGAACGGGTAGGTGGGCAGGTCGAGGAGACTCTCGCCGGGGAAGAAGCCGGTCCCGTCGAGGGGAGCACCGGCGGTGTGGGCGCGGGCGACGCCTTCGGCCAGGGTGAGCGTCTCGGGGTGGCCCTGGCGCAGGAGAGCGACGGCGGTCGTGTGGTCGCCGGTGTCGTCGAGCGCGCCGTGGACGAGCGCGGTGAGCACGGCGGCGGGGCCGAGTTCGACGAAGACGTCGGTGCCGTGGCGGGCCAGTTCCCGGGTGGCGTCCAGGAAGCGCACTCCGGCGCGGACCTGTCCGCTCCAGTAGTCCGGCGACGTCAGTTCGGCCGGGTCCGCGAGCCTGCCGGTCACGGTGGACACCAGGGGGATGGCGGCCGGCCTGAAGTCGAGGCCCGCGGCGATCTCGCCGAACTCGTCGAGGATGCCGTCCATGTGCGGCGAGTGGAACGCATGGCTCACCCGCAGCTCGGTGGTCTGGCGACCTCGTGCACGCCAGAGTCCGGCGACGGCACGTGCGGTGTCGGCGTCGCCGGAGATCACCACGGAGCGGGGGCCGTTGACGGCGGCGACGGACACCGCGTCCTCGTGGCCGGCCAGCGTGGGCAGCACTTCCTCCTCGGCGGCCTGCACGGCGATCATGGCGCCGCCGGGGTCGGCGGAGGCCATCAGACGGGCGCGGGCGGTCACGAGGGCGGCGGCGTCGTCGAGGGTGAGCACCCCTGCCGCGTGGGCGGCGGCGAGTTCACCGATGGAGTGTCCGGCCACGAAGTCCGGCGTCATGCCGTGGTGGGCGAGGAGCCGGAACAGGGCGACTTCGAGGGCGAACAGGGCGGGCTGGGTGTAGGCGGTCCGATGCAGCAGGGCGGCGTCCGGGTCGTCCTCGGCGGCGAACATCACCGCGCGCAGGGGCCGTTCCAGACGGTCGGCGAACGCGGCGCACACCTCGTCCAGCGCCTCGGCGAAGACGGGGTCGGCGGCGTACAGCTCACGGCCCATGCCGTTGCGCTGGGCGCCCTGGCCGGTGAACAGGAAGGCGGTGCGAGTGGCGTCGGCGGCGCGGCCGGTGATCAGGTTCGCCGTCGTGTCCCCGGCGGCCAGCGCCTCCAGGGCCGTCAGGCGCTCCTCGACCGTGTCGCCCAGGACGGCGGCCCGTTCCGCGAAGGTGGTGCGGGTGGCGGCCAGCGACCGGCCGACGGCGGTGGCATCGGTGTCCGCGCCGAGCCGCGGGCGCAGCCGCGCGGCCTGGGCGCGCAGCGCCGACAGGTCGCGGGCGGACAGCAGCCAAGGGCCCGGGACGCCGATGCGGGGGCTCGGCTCGGATTCGGTCACCGGCTCGTCAGCGGGGTCGTGTTCCAGGACGACGTGCGCGTTGGTACCGCTGATCCCGAAGGAGGAGACGGCCGCCCGGCGGGGCCCCTCGCCCGTGTCGGGCCAGGGCGTGGTGTCCGTGAGAAGGGAGACAGGGCCGGCGGACCAGTCGACGTGCGGGGTGGGCTCGTCCACGTGCAGTGTCCTGGGCAGGACGCCGTGCCGCATGGCCTGCACCATCTTGATGACCCCGCCGACGCCGGCGGCGGCCTGGGCGTGCCCGATGTTGGACTTCAGCGAGCCCAGGCGGAGCGGCGCGGAGGCGTCCCGGCCACTGCCGTAGGTGGCGATGATCGCCTCGGCCTCGATCGGGTCGCCGAGCCGGGTGCCGGTGCCGTGCGCCTCCACGGCGTCCACGTCGGTGGGGGTGAGGCGGGCGTCGGCCAGGGCCTGGCGGATGACGCGCTGCTGGGCCAGCCCGCTGGGCGCGGTCAGGCCGTTGCTCGCGCCGTCCTGGTTGACCGCGGAGCCCCGGACGACGGCGAGGACCTTGTGGCCGTGGCGGCGGGCGTCGGAGAGCCGCTCGATCAGCAGCATGCCCACGCCCTCGCTCCAGCCGGTGCCGTCGGCGGCGGCCGCGAAGGACTTGCAGCGTCCGTCGGGGGCCAGGCCTCGCTGTCGGGAGAACTCCACGAACATGCCGGGCGAGGACATGACGGTGGCGCCGCCGGCCAGGGCCAGGTTGGTTTCCCCGGCGCGCAGGGACCGGATCGCGAGATGCAGGGCGACCAGGGAGGACGAGCAGGCCGTGTCGACCGTCACCGCCGGGCCGAGCAGACCGAGCTGGTAGGCGATGCGCCCCGACATCACACTGGATGTGCTCCCGGTGAGGACGTGGCCGTGGACGCTGTGCGGCGCGTCCTGCAGCCTGGGCCCGTACTCCAGCGCGGTCGCGCCGACGAAGACGCCGGTGCGGGTGCCGTGCAGGGAGGCGGGCAGTACGCCGGCGCGTTCGACGGCCTCCCACGAGGTCTCCAGCAACAGCCGCTGCTGCGGGTCCATGGCCAGGGCCTCACGCGGCGAGATGCCGAAGAAGGCGGCGTCGAACTCCCCGGCGTCGTGCAGGAATCCGCCGTGGCTCACGGCGCTCTTGCCCTGCCTGCCGGGGTCGGGGTCGTACAGGTCGGCGTCCCAGCCCCGGTTGTCGGGGAAGGCGGAGACGGCGTCGATCTCGTCGACGAGGAGCCGCCACAGGTCTTCCGGTGACGCGACGTCGCCGGGGTAGCGGCAGGCCATGCCGATGATCGCGATGGGCTCGTCGTCCGCGGTGCCGGGGCCTTCGGAACCCTCGTGCCCGGCGCCGAGGAGTTCGGCCGTGACGAACTCGGCGAGATCGGCGGGCGTGGGGTGGTCGAAGAGCGCTCCGGTGGGCAGCCGGAGGCCGGTCGCGGCGGCCAGGGAGGCACGCAGTTCGGTGAGCATCAGGGAGCTGAAGCCCAGCTCCCCGAAGGCGGTGCGGGGGGAGACGTGCTCGTCGGGAGCGTAGGCCAGTACGGCCCTGATGTGGGCGTCGACGAGGTCGCGCACGGCACGTGCGCGGTCGGCGGCGGGCAGTTCCGCCAGGTGTGCGCCCAGCTCCCCGCGCGGGCTCGGCACGGTGTCGGCGTCCGTGCCCTCCACACCGGCGGGGGCCGTCGGCGCCTCGGCGGGCTCGGGCGGCCCGGCTTGCGGGGTGTGCGCCGTGCCGGCGCGCGCGGTGGTGTCGAACCAGTGGTGCCTGCGCTGGAAGGCGTAGGTCGGCAGGTCGACACGTCGGGGGCCGTGCGCCTCGTACAGGGCGCCCCAGTCCACCTCCGCACCGTGGACGAACGCCGTGGCCAGCGCGGTCAGCAGGCTCTGCGGCTCGGGCCGGCCGCGGCGCAGCACGGAGACGGCCGTGGCGGCGTCGGGGTCCTGGAGGCTGTCGTGGGTGAGCGCGGACAGGACGCTGTCGGGCCCGACCTCGACGAAGGTGGTGACGCCTTCCGCCTCCAGTCCGCGGATGCCGTCGGCGAAGCGGACGGTCTGCCGGATGTGGCGGACCCAGTACCCCGGGGTGGTCAGGTCCCGCTCGTCGGCGAGCGCGCCGGTGAGGTTGGAGACCACGGGGATGGCCGGGGCGCGGAAGGTGAGGCCGGAGATCGCCTCGTGGAACTCGTCGAGCACGTCGTCCATGTGCGGCGAGTGGAAGGCGTGGCTGACGGTGAGCCGCGTGGTCTTGCGGCCCTGCGCGCGCAGCCGCTCGGCGACGGCCTCGGCCGCCTCGGCGTCGCCGGAGATCACGGTGGAGCGCGGGGAGTTGACGGCGGCGACAGCCACCGTCCCCTGATGGTCCGCGAGCAGGGCGGAGACCTCGTCCTCCGTCGCCTGTACGGCGATCATCGCGCCGCCGGCCGCGGCGGACTGCATCAGCCGGGCGCGCGCGGTGATCAGGACGGCCGCGTCGGCCAGGTCCAGGACGCCGGCCACGTGGGCGGCCGTGACCTCGCCCACGGAGTGGCCCGCGACGCGGTCAGGGCGGACGCCGAAGGACTCCAGGAGCCGGAAGAGCGCCACCTCCACGGCGAACAGGGCGGGCTGCGTCTGTGCCGTCTCGTCCAGGCCGTCGCCGGTGCGCACGGTGTCCGCCACCGGTCGGTCCAGATACGGGTCGAGGGCGGCGGCCACCTCGTCGAACGCCGCCGCGTAGACGGGGAACGCCTCGTACAGCTCCTGTCCCATGCCGAGGTGCTGGGCGCCCTGCCCGGTGAACAGGAAGGCCGTACGTCCCGCACGGACGCTGCCGGTGACCACGGCGGGTGACGGGGAGTTCCCGGCGAGTGCGGCGGTGCCCGCGAGCAGGCCCGGTGCGTCGGGTGAGAGGACCACGGCGCGATGCCGCAGGACGGCTCGGGTACGGGCCAGGGACCAGCCCACGTCGACGGGTGAGGCCTTGGTGACGGCCGGGGAGCTGCGCAGCCGGTCCGCCTGGGCGCGCAGGGCCGCCTGGTCGGCGCCCGAGATCACCCAGGGCAGCACGGGTGGCACTGTGCCGGCCCGGCGCAGTTCCGTGACGCTCGCCACGGGGTTCTCGGCGACCACGACATGGCAGTTGGTGCCGCCCATGCCGAAGGAGCTGACGCCGGCCACCAGGGGGCGCCCGGGGTCGGGCCAGGCGGTCAGTTCCCCCTGCACGCGCAGGCCCAGCTCGCCCAGGTTGATGGCGGGGTTGGGGGTCTCGAAGTTCAGGCTGGGCGGCAGGGCGCGATGGTGGATGCTCAGGAGGGTCTTGATGAGCCCGGCGATACCCGCCGCGCCCTCCAGATGCCCGATGTTGGTCTTCACCGAGCCGACGCGCAGAGGTTCACCAACCGGTCGTCCTGCACAGGCGCCGAGGGCCGAACCCACCGCCGTGGCCTCGATGGGGTCGCCGACGGGGGTGCCGGTGCCGTGCAGCTCCACGTACTGCACGTCCTCCACGTCGACGCGGGCCCTTTCGCGGGCGGTGCTCAGGACCTGTTCCTGGGCGATCCGGCCCGGCACTGTCAGATGAGTGGCGGCACCGTCGTGGTTGACCGCGCTGCCGCGGATGACGCCGTAGATCCGGTTGCCGTCGGTCAGGGCCGCCCGGAGCGTCTTCAGTACGACGACGCCGCCGCCCTCGCCGGGCACGAAGCCGTTGGCGCGCGCGTCGAAGGTGTACGTGGTCCCGTCCGGGGACAGCGCGCCGAACAGCTGCTCGGTGACTGTGTGCTCGGCGAGCAGGTTGAGGTTCACCCCGGCGGCGAGCGCGGCGGTGGACTCGCCGCCGCGCAGGCTCTCGCAGGCCAGGTGCACGGCGACCAGCGAGGAGGACTGGGCGGAGTCCACGGTCAAGCTCGGCCCGCGCAGCCCCAGGTGGTGGGAGACTCGGTTGGCGATCAGGCCGCGGTTGACGCCGGTCATGGTGTGCTGGGTGAGGACCTCGACGCCCTGCTGGTGGAGCAGGGTGGTGTAGTCGTCGCGCAGGGTCCCCACGAACACGGCGGTCCTGCTGTCCCGCAGGGACACCGGCACGATGCCCGCGTCCTCCAGAGCCTCCCAGGCGAGTTCCAGGACGAGCCGCTGCTGCGGGTCCATGGCGGCCGCCTCGCGGGGCGAGACGGCGAAGAAGGCGGCATCGAAGCCGCCCACGTCCGGCAGGAATCCGCCGCGCGTGATCGCGAGGGGCACGGCCGGGTCGAAGCGACCCTCGGGTACGTCGGTGATGGCACTGCTGCCGCTGCGCAGCAGCTCCCAGAACTCCGCGGCGGACGGGGCCCCGGGGAATCGGCAGGAGAGTCCCACGACGGCGATCGGCTCGTCGTGCCCGGGATAGCCGTCAACGACCGCCGGACCATGCTCGCTCATCATGAACTTCCGCTGCCCTTTCACTACTGGATTTCCCATGCGGGCCGACCTGGCGTTTTCGCGGGGCGGTCGGATTCCAGCGCCCGCACACCACGCGATGGTCAGATATTCGGAATTCACCACACGCTGTGGTGAAGGACGATCAGGAGACGAGAACCAGACGGTCGCCGGCCTGGTCGCGCACCAGGGCGCACACGTCCCGCAGGGCGTGTTCCAGACGGTCGATCTCCTCGTCGGTGAGCAGGACGGACGGCTCGAAGCGCAGCGTGTGCACGGCGCTGGCGGTCGGGAAGGTCCGGATGTCGTGCGCGTGCAGGAGGTGCCCGGCGACGACGTAGCCGAACAGCGAGGAGCGGGCGGCCTCCCGCAGCCTGTCGTCGGCGGCGTCGGACTGGTCGTGGAACTCGAAGCCCAGCATCAGGCCATGTCCGCGCACCTCCTTGACCACGTCCGGGAAGTCGCTGCGGATCCCGTGCAGCATCCCGGCCAGCGCGGTACCGCGCTCTTGCGCGAGGCGGTAGCCGCGGCCGCCGTCGGCCTCCAGCATGTCGAGGACCTTGAGGGCGATGTGGCAGGAGAAGCTGTCCTTGGCGAAGGTGGAGCTGTGCAGCAGCTCGAACTCGGGGCGGTAGCGTCCTTCACGCACCAGCGTCACGGACGCTTTGGCGATGCCACCGCCCAGGGACTTGGCGAAGACGTAGTAGTCGCCGCGCAGGCCGAGGCGGGTGGCACCCAGGAAGGTGCCGGTGCGGCCCAGGCCGCTCTGGATCTCGTCGATGACGACGGGGCAGTCGGCCTCTTCGGCGAACGCCTCGACCTCTTGGGCGAATTCGGCCGACAGCGGCCGGATGCCGCCCTCGCCCTGGATCGGTTCCAGCAGAAAAGCGCAGATGGTGTGGTGGTCGCGTTCGACCAGCCGGACAGTGCCGTCCTGCACGGCCGGCTCCAGGAGCGTGCCACGCTCTTCCTGGAGCACCTCCTTGAGCGCCTCGGGGCGGTCGCAGGGCACGAACCGGGCCTGCGCGCCGAGCGCCGCGAACGGGGTGCGGTAGGACTCGTTGTGCGTCAGCTGGACGCTGCCCATCAGCTTTCCGTGGAAGCCCGCCTTCAGGGCCACGAACACGGGGGGCTTCCCACGCCGCAGCTGGTTGCGACGTGCGATCTCCTCGATCAGCAGGTCGGCCACGTCCTGTTCCGCCGTGGGGCGGGGCAGGCCCAGGCGGGTCCACAGGGTGTCCGGCACCGTGGCCGCTCCCGCCCGCACGGTCTCCCGTACGCGCCGTGCGCTCGCCTCGATCTCCTCGAAGACCTTCGACAGGCGCATCACCCGGTCCAGTTCGGCATGTTTGAGCGCCACTTCGATGCCTTCGGCGCCGCTGTTCGCGAAGGTGGCGTAGTACGGCTCGTCGGAGCCGGTCTCCCGGTGGATGATCCGGTTGAGTTCGGCGGCGAGCCGGTTCGCGTACGGGTGCGAGGAGAACTGCGCGAGCACCGGGGTCTGTTCATCGAGGAGTTCCCGTGCGTGGGCCACGATGTCGGGATGGTTGTGCCCGAAAATCAGTGCCCCGTACCCGGCCGCGTAGTCGAGGACGGGTATCTCCTCTCCGTTCGCGCCTTTGCGGTAGAGCGTGTTGCCGCTCGCGCGCACGTACTCGACATCGAGACCGGCCGTGGAAAGCAGCCTACGCAAATTGGGTTCCGCGAGCTCGCGGACCACGGGTTCGGAATTCATGCCACTCCTTTTCGGATGCCCCGGAGACGCTTCCTGACATCCTGTTCCAGGTCGTCCCAGCGCGCGGTCACAGCGAGGTCATTCCGCACGGCCGGTGGCGGAGTGGTCGCCGGATTACCGGATATGTGCTGGGGCCGTTGCCGACGAGCGGCCGACAGGAGCAGTGTCGTCAGTTGCTCGCCGGTGGCCCGCGCGGGCCGCACCAGAGTCACCGACGTGGTGTGTCTCCTGCCGCCGGCCCAGGTCGGCCGGCGCAGCAGCAGTTCGGGCGTCGCGGCCGCGACCAGGAACAGGCGCCCTGATTCCGCGGAGCCGACGAGATCCTCGATGGCGTCCAGCACCCGGTCGTCGGCGCGGTGCAGGTCGTCGACACACAGCACCAGCAGTGTGTGCCGGGTCGCCGTGAGGAACAACTCCCGCCAGGCGTCGAGCACGTCGCTCATCGCGTCCGCTCCGGCAGGCGCCCTGTGCGTGGCATCGTGCACCGCGAGGAGCGGGGCGAGCCGGGACGACATGCGCTGCGCCGCCGCGGGAGAGCCGACGACCGCGCGCGCCCTGTCCGCCAGGGCGTCGCGTGCGGCTTCCGGTGTGGTGCCGGGCCCGATGCCGCAGAAAGCCGACAGGATCTCGGCCTGGGCCCGCAGGGGATGGTCGGTGGGCGTCGCAGGTGAATTGCCGGTCAGGAACAGCGGCGCGTCCGGCCGGCTGCCGAGCCACCGGCCGAACTCCCTGAGCAACTCGCTCTTTCCCGAGCCGCCCTCACCCAGGAGCGTGACCAGATGGGGAACCAGACGGTGCCGGGTCCGCTTCAACAAGCCCTGAAGCACCTCCAGTTCAAGGGCCCGGCCGGAGTTCCTGGCGTCGGCGGCGGGCCGCTCCCGCACTTCGAACGCCTGCCACGAAGCGGGCGAGGTCGCGGTGGGCAGGTAGGAGACGGCGTTCTCGGTGGCCGTCCGGACCGCGTCGCTGGCCCATACCTGTCCGGCAGGCACCTCGGCCAGCAGGAACTGGGAATCGTCGAGCGTCGCCCCGACCACCGTGGGCACGCCGTCCTGGCCGCGGCGGCGCATCCGCACCTCCCCCATGGTGACGCAGACGTGCACGGTCAGCCGCAACTGCCCGGCGTCGCGGGGCGTGGCGACATTCAGGACGTCACGCACAGCGAGTGCCGCCAGGGTGGCCTGCCGGACGTCGTCCGTGCCCGTCTCGTCCAGGCCGAACACGGCCAGCGACACCGACCCCAGACAGGCCGTCACGGTCCCCCCGAATCGTTCGATCTGTTCCCTGACGACTTCGGCCGCGCCGTCCAGCAGCTCGTCCAGGTCGTCACGGGCCTCGGCCCCCGGCTCCTGGGCGATCCGGGTGCGCACGGAGACCACGCTGACCGTGCGGCGGTCGCTCCCGGTCTGCGGCCCGGACGCGGCGGGAGCGTCGGAGACGGATGCGGCAGCCGTGAACGGGCTGTCCGGGATGTCCGTCCCGGAGCTGTTCAGCCCGGAGCTGTTCAGCCCGGTGCCGTCGCTCGGAACGGACGCGGGTTTCCGGCCGCTGGAGGGCACCAGCGCGGGACGCAGTCGGACACCGGGCCGTGCGGCCCGCGCGTCCGGTCCGGCCAGGGCCCCCCGTTGGACGGGGCGGTCCATCGACAGGGACGGGTCCTGAGTGAGGATCGCCTGCTGGAGCTGCTGAAGACCACGGCCGGGTTCCAGACCCAGGTTCTCCACCAGCGCCGCGCGCACCTGGCTGTAGGCATGGAGTGCTTCGGCCTGCCGGCCGCACCGGTACAACGCGAGCATCAGCTGTGCAGCTGATCGTTCCCGCAGCGGCTCGGCCTGCACCATGGTCTCCAGTTCGGGCAGGATCTCGTAGTGGCGACCGCACAGCAGCTGGGCGTCGAAGTAGTCCTCCGTGACATCGAGCCGGGTGCTCTGCACGGCCGCCAGTTCGGGCCAGTCCAGACCGGCCTCCACCAGATCGGCCAGGGCGGGTCCCCGCCACAGAGCCAGCGCCTCGCGCAGCAGCCCGGCCGCCGCCCGCGCGTCGCCCTCGGCCTGTTTCCGCCGGCCGAGGCCCACCCAGGTGTGGAACAGATGGAGGTCGACCTGCTCCGGATCCACGCGCAGCACATATCCGGGGGCCTGCGTCAGCAGCGAGGGAGCGTCGTCGCCGTCGACACCGCGGGACGAGGCGAGCACGCCGCGCAGCCCGTAGACCGCGTTCTGCAGTATCTTCCGGGCGGTCGTCGGCGCCTCCTCGACACCCCACAGGGCGTTCAGCAGTCGGCTGGTGGCGACCACCCGGTTGGCCTGAAGCAGCAGATACCCGAGAGTGGCGCGTTGTTTCGTTCCGCCGAGAGCGACGGTCCGCTCATCGACGACGACTTCCATCGGACCCAACAACCGGAATTGCATCGTTCCCCCAGATCAACAACCGAGCGGTCAAAATCCGGTCATCATCCTGCAAGGAAGTGATCCAAGCCCACACAAATCTGATACAAGCTCCAACCAACGCCGTCACCCGGCTGTCAGAGCATCTCCAGTACCGCGCACCCGAGACCGTCGACGGAACCGCTCCCGACCAGCACCGCCTTGTCCCCCGCAGCGAGTTCGGCGGACTCCAGCAGATGAATGAGACCTGCCACCTGGTCACCGGACGGCAGATGCCCCACCCCGGCGCCCCAGTCCCACGTGGTGCGCTTCTCGTCGACACCCCACGCCGCGCGCCTGTCCCAGCGTTGCAGTCCGGAGCCCAGGTGCGGGAAGACGAACCGCGCGATGTCGTCGACCCCGAGCCCCGAATCCGTCAGAGCCCGCTCCACGACCTCACGCTCCCGGTCGGCCGGCGGCGCCGCGAGGTCGTCGGGACGGACCGCCGTCGCTGCCACCGTGTCATGTGCCCGTTCCCGTACGGCGGCCGGAATCCGCCACGGCAGGTCGGAGCGCAGCAGACACTGCGGCTGCTCCTCCACCACCGTGGTGGCCAGAACACGCGCCACTCCGCCGCCGGTTCTCAGCACCACGCCCGTCGCACCGTCGGCGAGCACTCGGCCCGGCCCCGCACGAAACCGGTCGCCGGTGCGCGCGTCCGCGCAGTCGCCGGTGGTGATCACCGCGGCTGTCATGTCCGGGGACGCGGAGAGATACCGGGCCGCCAGATGTAGACCCACGACGCCGCTGCCGGCGGCGCCGCGGACCTCCAGCGGGGTCGCGCGTGGGCACCGGAGCGCCTGCCGTACCCCCTCGGCACGGCAGCCGGCCTCCTCGGCCGACCAGGAGGAGGCATGCAGGACCAGGTCCACGTCACCGGCCGGCACACCCGAGCGGCGCCGTGCCAGGTCGGCGGCCCGCGCCACGAGGCCCGGCAGCGCCCCGTCCTCCGCCACGCGCACCGCGCGGTAGGCGTCCCGCCGGCACTGGCGGGCGTCGTACCACCCGGCGGCGACAGCTCGATGGACGTCCTGGCTGTGCCCGAGCGACATCGCGGCCGCGCCGATGAACAGACCGTCCCAGCGCGTCACACGCTCACCACCTTCACCTCACGGACAGCGCCCGGGCCGGAGCGCAGCGGCTCGGCCGGGCACCGGCTATCGACCCTCGGCCGCCGCGAGACGCCCCGCTTCGGCACCGGTCAGGGCGGCGGTGACCGCCTCGACCAGCCCCGGAAGTTGGGTGTCGAGGAAGAAGTGTCCGCCGCCGAAGACCCTGGTCGTGGTGGTGGCGGTGGTCAGTTCGCCCCAGGCCTTCGCCTCGTCCACGCTCACCACGGGATCGTCGTCCGCGACCAGCACGGTGAACGGCACGTCGAGGCGTGGGCCGGGTCGCCACTCGTATCCGCCGATCGCCCGGTAGTCGGCCCGCAGCGCCGGCATGACCATCTCCCGCAGCTCCGGGTCCTCAAGCACCCGCGGAGTGGTGCCGCCCAGCAGCCGGACGACTCGCAGGATGTCCTCGTCCGTGCGCAGCGAGTCGTAACGGGCGGGCCGGGCCGTGGGGGCGCCCCGGCCGGAGAGGATCAGCGCCTCGGGCCCGGGCAGGGATCGTTCGGCGAGGCGGCGGGCCACCTCGTAGGCCGCGACGGCACCCATGCTGTGCCCGAACAGGGCGTACGGACCCGTCACCCGGCTCCGGACCTGTTCGGTCAGCGCGTCGGCGAGGCGGTCCATGTCGTCGATGGGCCGTTCACCGCGGCGGTCCTGACGGCCGGGGTACTGCGCGGCCACCACCTCCACCGCCGGAGCGAGCGCCCGCGCCAGCGGCAGGAAGGCGCTCGCCGCGCCACCGGCGTGCGGGAAGCAGATCAGCCGCAGCGCCTCGCTGCCCAACCGCGGAGCCGGATCCTGCGGATGGAACCTACGCAGCCACTCGCCCGCCATTCCCGCTCCTTCGGTCCCCGCGCTCCCGTCCGCCCCGTGCGGCGTACGTCCGCGCCCAGCGTGCCGCACGCCGTTCAAATACCGCACAAACCGCGCACAAGTCCAACGGGGGAGCGCGGGGCAGTCGGCCGGTCGCCCCCCGGGGAGCGCGACGCTGAGCCGCATGATCGCGGTCCTGTTCGACCGCTTCGGCGGCCCCGAAGTCCTTGCCCAGTGGAGCTTCCCGCTCCTGAACCCCAATCCGGACAAGTCCGGATCACCCTGGCCATGGGCCCCCTCAGGGCCTGACCGCCTGGCACCTGCTGCGCACCACCGCCCCGCCGCTCGCACCCGGCAAGAGCGTGGTCGTCCATTCCGCGGCCGGCGGTGTGGGCACGCCGACGGTACAACCGGCCCGGCGGTTCAGCGGCGGACGTGCCTCGCCGAGGCCCCCCTCTGTCCCCGTCAAGCAGCTCGCCCTCGAACCTGGGCGCCGAGGCATCGCGGAGTACCCCTCTTCGACAAGGCGGGCGTCATCCTCGACGCGGGGGGGGGCGGCATCCTCTTCGACACGCCTGGCCACGGGCGTCATCGGCTTCTGGTTACGCCTCACCCTGACGGCCCCGAGGGCTGCACCGAGCCCGCCGCACCACCGACAAGGCCCACCCCGCACCCGTGAACCACTCAAAGCCCGGTCAAAAGGGCGTCGGCAGCATGACATACCCACGCCCCGGCCCTTTGCCTCCACCCCGCCCCCACGCCATGATCAATGTGACCGGGCCGGGCGAATCCCCCGTCGCGTCGGCCCGGTCACCACTCCCCCACGCTGCGACGACCAGCGGGCCAGGCCCCGTTCGAGGCGCGCTTCCCCCAGGTGTGCCCAGGGCTCCTCGGGCGTCCGCTCCCCTGAAGTCGGCCTCCCTCTTGAGCCAGTCGACGAGCACCGTAGGCGTCCACGAGTTCGTCGCTTCCGTCGACCGGGAAGAGGTCGGGCGGTTCTCGACGGCCGGCCGGGCTCCGGGGCCGACGCCTGCCCCGGGGGCACACCGGAGCAGGAAGAAGCCGTAGATGTCGTTGCCGGACGTGTACAGATCCCGGCCGGGCGCGGCGTGCTCCACCTCGCCGTACTCGGCGAGCAGTTGGAACGGGAGGCGACTCCCGCTGCCGCAAGACCGATGAGGCCGGCAAGACAATTACGTGTGGCTCCTCCGAGACCTGCGTGAAATCGCAGGCACCCGCCCGACGCCGTCGCCCCGTTGGCCGGTCACCGGTTTCCGTCACGCAGGACAGCGTCGACGACGCGATCGACGAAGACGGTGAGCTCGCTCTGGTCGTGCCGTCCGAAGGTCGAAGTCCATAGCGCGAACCGGCCGAAGATCGCGGACCAGAGCAGGAGGGCGGCTGATTCCGCGCCGTCCGGCCAGCGCAGTCCCTCGCGCTCGCAGGCGTGCACGGCGTCCGCCCACTGTTGCCAGAGAACACGAGCGGGGTGCTCCTGACCGGGCTCACCGAAGCTCGAGGCATCGTGGCCGAACATGACGCGGATGACTCCGCGCTCGGCGGCGGCAAAGGCACAGAAGGCGTTCGCCTGGGCACGGAGGCGTCCGCCGGCATCGGCTCCGTGATCCGCCGCCCGGATATCGGCCTCTCGCATCGCTGCGACCACCCGTTGGTATCCGTCCTCCGCGACCGCGTGGGCGAGTTGATCCTTGTCCGCGAAGTGCAGATACATGCTCGGGGCCGCGATGCCGACTTCCCGCGCGACCTCCCGAAGGGACACCGGGAGGGCGTTGTCCGTCAGTTTCTCGTCGAGAAGACGTGCGACCGCGGCCAGGATCTCCGCGCGGAGCCGATCGCCCTGCCCGCGGGGGTTACGTCTGCGGGCGGTGTCGGTGCTGGTTGCGGCGTCCTGGTTCATACCTCTCATTCTGCGGGAGCCGATGCCTTGCGGGGGTGCACGTTCGTGTCCCTGGCCCCGCAAGGCGCCGCGGTTACGCCTCCTCGAGGGCGCGGGCCGCGGTGGTCATGGCCTGGCCGGCTGCGGGAAGCCCGATGTACGGAGCGGTCTGGAGCACAGCCTCAAGGATCTCCTCGGAGGTCAGACCGTTGGCGAGAGCGCCGAGCACGTGATTGCGCACCTCCCACTGATGGCCCAGGGCCATCAGCACGCCCAGCGTGACCAGACTACGACTGCGCCGGTCCAGGCCCGGACGGGACCAGATCCCGCCGAAGCACTGCTCCAGTGCGAGCCGGGCCATGTCCGCTCCAGGGCCCGTGCCCTCGGCGGGAGCGACCATGTTCCTCCGCAGGAAGGTCTCGTCGAACATCTCCCGTACGATCTGCTCGCCGGCGGCACGACGCTCACCGGGTTCACTGCTGGTCATCGGTGTCCTTCCCCTGGGTCTCGCGCATGCGGGGCAGCATGCCCAGCACCGTGGCCGTGGTGGTGCCCGCGTCGACGGGGAGCACCGCGCCCGTGATCCAGCGCGATTCCACGCACGCGAGGAAGAGAACGGCCCAGGCCAGATCCCAGGCCGTGCCCTCCAGACCGAGAAGGTTGGCCGCGCTGCGCATCCGCCGTCCCTCCGCGCCGCCGTGGTCCCCGACAGGGGTGTGCAGGTGGCCCGGGACGAGGCAGTTGACCCGGATGTGGTCCGGGCCCCAGCTGTAGGCGAGGTCGGTGGTCAGCGACTGCAGTGCGCCCTTGCTGGGCCCGTACGCACCACTGCCGAAACCACGCAGCGCCGCGATGGAGGAGATGTTGACGACGGATCCGCCACCGCCGCATCTGTCGCCCCGTGGAGCCGGAGGACTGGAGTTTCAGGTCGTACTGGTCGGACCAGAAGTAGGGCAACGCGGGGGCGGCCGGTTCGCCTCCCAGGAGGGCCGCGCCGACCGCACGTCCCTGTTCCGCGGCGGCCAGCCGGTGCTCGCCGCGTACGTGGCGGTCCGTGGCGGGATCCAGCCAGGCGGCCACGTCGCCGACAGCCCAGATCCGCTCCGCGGCCCGGCCCCGCGCATCGCACAGCACACCCTCGACGCCGTCCCGCTCCCTGTTCCCGAGCGGCACGCCGGATCCGGCGAGCCAGCCCACCGCCGGACGGGCGCCGACCGCGACGAGGACGGTGGACGCCGCGACCACGGAGCCGTCGTCGAGCACGACGCCCGTGGCCCGGTCGTTCTCGGCGAGCACCTCGACGACTCCCCGGCCGCACCGCAGGTCGACCCCGGCGGCGTGGTGACGGGACTCGAGCATGCCCGCCACTTCCTCTCCCAGCACAGCGACCATGGGGAGGGGCAGCGGGTCGACCATCGTCACAGGAACGTTCATCCCCCGGGCCACCGCCGCGGCTTCCGCACCGACGAATCCGGCACCCACGACGACCAGCCGTCCGCCGCGCCCGAGGGCCCCGCGCAGGCGGAGGGCGTCCGGCAGGTTCCGCAACACCTGGACACCGTGCAGGCCGGCACCGAGGGACGGAGGATGCACCGCCACAGCGCCGGTGGCGATCACCAAGGCGTCGTACGCGAGTTCTCCACCGCCGGCGAGACCCACCGTCGCGGCATCGGCGTCCACCCACACGGCAGGGGTTCCGGGCAGGTGGGTGATGCCCAGGGCGTCCCACTGCTCCTGAGGGCGCAGCAGGAGCCGCTCGACCTCCCACTCCCCGGCCAGTAACTGCTTCGACAGCGGCGGCCGGTCGTACGGCAGGCCGGGCTCCCCGTCGACCATGATCACGTCGCCTGTGAAGCCGCGACGGCGAACCTCCTCGGCGACTCCCAGCCCCGCGGCCGAACCACCGACCACGACGAGCCGGTGAAGTCCCGTCGTGGCCGACACGTTCAGCTCTCCTCGATGAGGATCGCCGCGGCCGGGCACACCTGAGCCGCTTCCCGCACGGCGAAGTGCTGATCCGCCGGGGGCTCCGCGTCCAGCAGGACCACGATGCCGTCCTCGTCACGCTGGTCGAACACGTCCGGGGCCACCAACACGCACTGGCCGGCTCCGCAGCACTTGGGTTCATCAACGGTGATTTTCATGCCACTTGACCTTCCGACAGCCAAGCCGGCGAGTCGATGCGACCGCCAGCCTTCCACCTGACACCTGACACCTTACGCATGTCACCTTACAGTTGTAAGTCTGCGAGCGCCGAAGGAGCATGTGGAGGCTGCCTGAACGAAGTGCCGGAGAACTGCGCACACTTCGGCGCCTCGGCGTCCGGGCTCCGGTCTCCGTCGTCCGGGCGCGCCAAACCGATCGACAGCGCGATGCCCCACGCCTTGAGGACGCGACTGCCGGTGGCATCGCTGAGAGAGGTGACCAAATGGGCGCCCGCGTCGAGGGGGTGACCGGCGATCCGGGAATGGACCACCTCCCCCGACCTGGGGCATACGCAACCAGACGCACCATCAGGGCCGGCGTCACAGGAGCGTCAGAACAGCACAGCACGGAGCCAGTGAAGACCGAGGGGCACCACGCGTCCGCCCACCCGTCACCGATCGAGACAGCAAGTCAGCCCACACCTGTCCGGCATGCGGCCTGCTCCACGTCGTGCGCCTGTGAAACAGACCGGGCCGACCCGCTCGGAACCTCAGGAATCCGAGAACTCGTAGTTCAGAGCCCCCTCGCCACCGGCTCCAGAATCGCCACGCACTCCACATGATGCGTCACCGGAAAGATATCGGCCTGAACGGGTACCAGAAAAGCCCAGGTCAGAGACAGTTTCTCGGCTCATCGTCCTCCGTGGAGACACCCGGAGCGTCGAACGAGCGTCAATGCCGAGAGTCCGTCCTACTGGGGCTGAGCAGACTCCGGCAACCAGCTCACCGGGGATCCGCCCTCGCTCGCACCGGACACCGGCTCGCACTCGGCTGCCGCCATCAGGGAGTGCGGGTGCGCGCCGCCGACCCACTGCACGAGCGAGCGCTGGTGTCCCGTAACGGAGTTGGTGTTGCTGACGCCGCCGTTCCCTGCGGGAGGACGGTGGGAGCGGTGGCGCCTGGTGCTCGATCTGGAAGCGAACGGCGAGCCGCGGATCGCGCTGATCAGCCGCCGCGGCCCACTGTCCCCGGCGGCGATGTACTTCCTGGACGCAGCTGACGGAACCGCAGTAAAGCCGCCTTATAGGGCGACCTTATAAGGAACATCGGCATTGCGTCTTGGACGCGCTGGACAGCCCGCTGCTGGAATCGGCCCTATGACGAACCCAGAACCCCCGCATCACCCTCATCCCCGGTGACCGCATCGGGGCCGCGCGAGGCGAGGTCCTGCCGCCCGCCCGGTTCCTGCCGACCGGCCGCGCCTACTGCGAAGCGAAGGAGAAAGTCGTGCCGGGCCGATACCCACGGCGGTGACACTGCGCGGACGTCCGCCACGTGATCGTGGGAAGTCCCCGCCGCCCTGGCGGGTCGGCTCGCTCGCCCCCTTGCCGCACCCCACGAACACGCCCGCCTGAACATGCTCCGAGAGAAGGCCCGGCCTGCCATGACCGCCGTAGCTCACCGAAGCGAGCACGACCTGCTGGGCAATCGGGACGTACCCGCCGACGCCTACTGGGGTGTGCACACCCTGCGTGCCACCGAGAACTTTCCCATCACCGGCACCCCGATCTCCGCCTACCCCCACCTGATCGATGCCCTCGCCGCCGTCAAGGAGGCCGCCGCCATCGTGGAGGCGTGCCGTGAGATCCGGGACGGGAAGCTGCACGACCAGTTCGTGGTCGACGTGATCCAGGGCGGCGCCGGTACCTCCACCGACATGAACGCCAACGAGGTCATCGCGAACCGGGCCCTGGAGCTGCTGGGGCACGCGAAGGGGCAGTACGCGTTCCTGCACCCCAACGAGGACGTCAACCTGGGGCAGTCGACCAACGACGTCTGTCCGACCGCCGTCAAGGTCGCGACGGTATATGCGGTGCGCGGGCTGCTGAAGGCGATGGCGGTGCTTCAGGACGCGTTCGCGGCCAAGGCGGTGGAGTTCCGTGACGTGCTGAAGGTGGGTCGCACCCAGTTGCAGGACGCCGTGCCGATGACGCTGGGGCAGGAGTTCTCGGCGTACGCGGTCATGCTGGAGGAGGACCGCAGCCGGCTGGAGGAGGACCGCAGCCGGCTGGCGGAGGCGGTGGAGCTGGTCCATGAGATCAACCTGGGCGCCACGGCGATCGGCACCGGCCTCGATGCTCCTGCCGGGTACGCCGAGTCGGTGCGGCGCCACTTGTCGCAGATCACCGGGCTTTCGCTGGTGACCGCGGTCAACCTGGTGGAGGCGACGCAGGACTGCCGGGCGTTCGTGCAGATGTCCGGCGTGCTCAAGCGGATCGCGGTCAAGCTCTCCAAGAGCTGCAACGAGCCGCGTCTGTTGTCGTCCGGGCCGCGCGCGGGTCTGAACGAGATCAACCTGCCGCCGGTGCAGGCCGGTTCCAGCATCATGCCCGGCAAGGTCAACCCGGTGATCCCCGAGGTCGTCAACCAGGTCGCCTTCGAGGTCATCGGCAACGACGTCACCATCACCATGGCCGCCGAGGCCGGGCAGCTCCAGCTGAACGCCTTCGAGCCGGTCATCCTGCACTCCCTCTCCAAGAGCATCACGCACCTGGAGCGCGCGTGCCTGGCCCTGACCGAGCGGTGCGTCGCAGGGTTCACGGCCAACACCGAGGTGCTGCGGGCGGCGGTGGAGAACTCCATCGGTCTGGTCACCGCCCTCAACCCGTACATCGGCTACGAGGCGGCCACCGGCATCGCCAAGGAGGCCCTCGCCACTGGACGCGGCGTCGCCGAACTCGTACTGGACAAGGGCCTCCTGCCCGCCGGCACCCTCGCCCAGCTGCTCCGTCCCGAGACCGTCGCGGGATCCGGTCAAGCCCTGGTGTGACGTGATCAGGCGCGGCCTCGACCGACGTTCCCCCTCAACCACTCGTAACAGACCAGGAATTCGCCATGTCTCTACCCCCTCATGCCCAGACCGGTCCCGTCCCCGAGACAGCAGTACTGGAAGGGCTGCCTCCAGTCCACACCGTGAGCGCCGCGGAAGTGGCCGCCCGCGTATCCGGCGGCCCCCGTCTCGTCGTTCTGGACGACGATCCGACCGGCACCCAGACGGTCGCCGACGTGCCCGTCCTGACGTCCTGGACGGTGGACGACCTGCGCTGGGCCCTGCGCCAGGAGAGCGCTGCCTTCTTCGTCCTCACCAACACCCGCAGCCTGTCCCGCGAGGACGCCGCCGCCCGCAACCGCGAGGTGGTGCGCGCCCTGCGCACGGCGTCGGCGGCCGAGGGCACCGACTACGTGCTGGCCAGCCGCGGGGACTCCACCCTTCGCGGCCACTTCCCGCTGGAGACCGACGTCCTGACCGATGAACTCGGCACACTCGACGGGGTCGTACTGGTGCCCGCCTACATCGAGGCAGGCCGCCTGACCGTGAACTCCCACCACTGGATGCGCACGGCCGACGGCCTGCTCCCGGTCGGCGAGAGCGAGTTCGCCCACGACGCCACCTTCGGCTACCGCAGCTCGTCGCTGCCCGAGTGGGTCGAGGAGAAGACGGGCGGACGCATCCCCGCGGACGAGGTTCTGCGCGTCACTCTCGACGACCTGCGCGGCGGCGGCCCGGCGCACACTGCGCGGCTGCTGTCCTCTCTGCGCGGCGGACGTACGGCCGTGGTCGACGCGGTGTGCGACGACGATCTGCGGGTGTTGGCCCTGGCACTCGCGGAGGCGGAGGAGAACGGCACGCGGCTGGTGTACCGGGTCGGGCCGTCCTTCGTCAGGGCCCGCGCCGGACAGGCTGCGCGGGCACCGCTCACCCCGGCCGAACTGCGCCCGCCGCGCGGGGACGCACCGCACGGTCTCATCGTCGTGGGGTCTCATGTGGCGCTGACGACACGGCAGTTGGACCGGCTGCGGGAGCGAGGCGGGATCGCCGAGTACGAGCTGGACGTGGCCCTGCTGCTCGACGAGGAGCGGCGTGACGCCCACATCGCCGAGGTCGCGGCCGCGGCCGCCGGCGCTCTGGACTCGGCCGACGCGGTGATCCGTACCTCTCGCGTGCTGGTGACGGGTGCCGACGCGGACGACAGTCTCGCGATCTCCCGCCGGGTCTCCGCCGCGCTCGTCGAGGCCGTGCGCCAGGTCAACGCCAGCCGGCGGCCCGCCTTCGTCGTCGCCAAGGGCGGTATCACCTCCAGCGACACCGCCACCCATGGTCTTGAGATCCGCCGTGCCTGGGCCCGGGGCACCCTGCTGCCGGGCATCGTCTCGCTCTGGGAGCCCGTGGACGGTCCCGCCGCCGGGATCCCCTACATCGTCTTCGCCGGGAACGTCGGGGGCGCCGACGCCCTCGCCGACGCCCTCGACCTGCTCAGGAGTGCCTGATGCTGCTGCATGGAACCGATGCTCTGCAGGAGGCCGCGGCCGCCGGTCACGCCCTGCCCGGCTTCGTCACCTACAACCTGGAGACGGTCCAGGGCATCACGGCCGCCGCTGAGGCCGCCGGACGGCCGGTCGTCATCCAGGCGGGCTCCAGTCCCTTCAAGCACGCCGGGCGCGAGGCCCTGATGCGGCTGGCGCTGCACGCGGCCGGACACTCCGCCGCCCGCCTCGGTGTGCACCTCGATCACAGCCGGGACCTGGAGGAGATCACCGGCTGTCTGGAGGCGGGCTACACCTCCGTCATGGTCGACGGCTCCCATCTGCCGTTCGCCGAGAACATCGCATTGACGCAGGTGGCGGTCCGGCGGGCTCGTGACCACGGTGCCTGGGTGGAGGCCGAGCTCGGTGCCCTGCCGGGTGACGAGGACGTCTCCACCGACGCCGTCGCGCAGGCCGCTGCGATGACCGATCCGCAGCAGGCGGCCGAATTCGTGGCCGCGACGGGCGTGGACGCGCTCGCCGTCGCCGTCGGCAACGTCCACGGCTTCACCAAGCACCCGGTCCGCCTGGACCTGGAGCGGCTGGCCGCGATCCACGAGGCCGTACCGGTCCCGCTCGTCCTGCACGGCGCCAGCGGTCTGCCCGTCGAGGAGTTGCACGGCGCCCTCGCCCGAGGCGTCGCCAAGGTCAACGTCAACGCCGAACTGCGCCGCGCCTACCTGGAGGCCGTCCGCGTGACCCTCCCGTCCGCGCTGCCCGGCTCCGACGTCGTCTCCCTGTGGGCGGCGGGCCGCGACGCGGTCCGGGACGCGGCCCTGGAGGTCATCGGCCGCCTCAGCCCTCACAGCGAGGGGGGAAACGCGTGACCTGAACTCAGTCCCGCTGCCCGAGCCGCACCACAGCGACGGACACACGATCGCCGTACGCCCCCGGCCGCGCGCGCTGCGCGCGTTTCGCACCGCTGCGTCTCGTGCTCGCGTGCCCTCCTCGGCACGCGAGCCGATACCTCACCCTGTTGGAGCCACGCATGTCACCCACCGCCGCGATCGCCGTTCTGCATACCAGCCTGCTGTTCGTCAACCCCGATTCGGTCATCAACGAGTACCTCGACGAACTCGCGCCGGACGCCAGGGTCCTGCACTTCGTCGACAGCGACGTGCTCGCAGCCGTGGTGCGCGACGGTGAGGTCTCACCTGCCAGCACCCAGCGCATGGTGCACCTGGCCCAGGCGGCGGAGGCCGCGGGCGCCGACGTCATCTTCTCCGCCTGCTCCTCGGTCGGTCCGGCCATCGACGTGGCCCGCCGCCTGGTCTCCGTCCCGATCGTCAAGATCGACGACGCGATGACCGCGTCAGCGGTCGAGACCGCGGACGCCGTCGGCGTCCTGGCCACGGTCCCCACGACGCTGCCGCCGACCCGTTCCCTCGTCGAGGAGAAGGCCCGGGCGGCCGGTCGCGACATCACCGTCCAGGAGCAGCTCTGCGAGGGCGCCTTCTCGGTGCTGATGTCCGGTGACCGCGACCGCCACGACGCGATGGTGCTGCACGGGGCACGGGCGCTGGCCACCGAGGTGGACGTGATCGTGCTGGCCCAGGCATCCATGGCACGGCTGGCTCCCGCGATCGCCGAAGCCGTCGGCAAGCCCGTGCTCTCCAGCCCGCGCAGCGGAGCGGAGAACGCGGTGCATGTGCTGAACGAGCAGACGGCTGAACCTGTCCGTGCCGCGGTCAGGGCCTTCGAGACCGTGGAAGGGCAGGGAGGCTGCGGAGCCAGATAATGGCACCGCGTCACTGCGGTCCGGCTGTGACGGCGCGGTCCACGGTGCTGCGCTCTTTGCGGTCCGTGGCGTCGTGGCCGACCGGGCGACCTCCGCCAGACCTCTTTCCTTGCGGTTGGCCGCCTGGTCGGCCTGCTCCGGGACCACCGCCCAGATTTTCCCTTTACACAGGTGAGTACGGTCGGCTCGGACCGGGAGTACGCCTTGCCCCCTGCGACAGCCCGAAGAACCAGGTCGTCGACCACTGCCCTTGGCCGTCCCGGCCGGAACACAGGAGCCAGCATGCCGAGGTTCGCAGCGAACCTGTCCATGATGTACACCGAGCACGATTTCCTCGACCGCTTCGCCGCGGCCTCGGCCGACGGCTTCCAGGCCGTCGAGTACCTCTTTCCTTATGCGTACGACGCCGCCGAGCTGCGTCGTCGGCTCGACGACCACGGCCTGGGGCAGGTGCTCTTCAACGCACCTCCCGGGGCGTGGGAGTCCGGAGAGCGCGGGATGGCGGCACTGCCCGGACGCGAGGCGGAGGTGCGTTCCGGGGTCGACCGGGCGCTGGAGTACGCAGCGGCGTTGGGCTGCCCGCGGGTGCACCTCATGGCCGGACTGGTCCGGCCTGACGCGACACCGGCCGAGCGGGCCAAGCACCGCGACACCTACCTGACCAACCTGGCCTGGGCCGCGGAACGGGCCGTCGCGGCGGGCGTCGACATCCTGATCGAGCCGATCAACGGCCGCGACATGCCCGGCTACTTCCTGAGTACCCAGGCCGAGGCCCACGCCGTGGTGCAGGAGGTGGGAGCCTCGCATCTCAAGGTGCAGCTCGACCTCTACCACTGCCAGATCGTCGAGGGCGACCTCACCGCGACCCTGCGCCGCGACCTGCCGACCGGCCGGGTCGGTCATCTGCAGATCGCGGGCGTGCCCGACCGGGGCGAGCCCGACCGTGGTGAGATCAACATCCGCCACCTGCTCGACATGGTCGACGAGCTGGGCTTCGACGGCTGGATCGGCTGCGAGTACCGCCCCCGCGCCGGCACGAGTGAAGGTCTCCGTTGGCTCAGTAGGTATCTTTGATCCCCCGGCGTTGTTGATCACGTGCTCTGGATGTCGACTCCGGCAGCGGTGACCTCGCAAGGCTCCTGGCTCGACTCACGGATGGCCAGCTCGTGAGCAGCCGTGTCAGACACGTGGATGCGTCCCTCGCCACGGGATCAAGCCTGAGCTTGAGGCGCCGTCAGGCGCCGCCCACACCGCGTTGTTCACCGGTCCGGTACGGGCCGGTCAGACCGCGTGCTTCCCACGCGGCGACGTCCTCGTGGAGCTCGGTCTTGTGGATCAACTCCCGCGCGATCGCATCCTCGCTGACCGTGTCGACGAGCGGATCGCCGTCGAAGTGGATCTGGTGCGTCAGCATGTGATGGTCTTCATGTGTGACGTAGGCGTGGATGTGCCTCGCGCGCGAGTTGGCCCGTCCCAGCATGTGCAGGAGGTCGTCGAGCAGGCTGCCCGGCACCGCCGCGGGCTCCACCCCCGGCACGACGGTCCGGTACTCGTAGCGGCCCTCGGCATCCGCGACGATCTTGCCGCGCAGGTGGTGTTTCGGCAGGTCGAAGTCGACGACGTCGAGGCCCTCCAGGGGTCCCGCCTGCTCGGGCGTCAGACCCGCGTACCGGCCGTCGGCGGTGGTCTGCCAGAGATCGATCACCGCGCCGGGCAGCGGCTTGCCCGCGGTGGAGCGTACGACGCCGGAGACGAACAGGGTGTCGCCGGGCTCGTCGGGCGCCATCGGCAGCACGCCGGGGTTGTCGATCTCCGGCGCCCCGGGCACGTAGGCGGGTCCGGTCGCCATCCAGGTGGAGGCGCCAGCAGGAAGATCTTCGAACACGACGTGGGTGTGGGTCATGGGGCGGGTCATCCTCGTGTGTTCCAGACGAGGGGGGCTTTGCGGATCCAGGTGTCGTCCTCGATCGTCTGGACGAGGAACTGGGCGAGGTCGGCGCGGTTGATCCGTGCGCCGGGCTTTTCGGTGCCGGCCTCGGCTGCCCGTACGGGACCACTCAGGGGCTTGTCGGTGAGGGCGACGGCACGGGCCAGGGTCCAGTCGATGCCGGACGAGGCGCGGACGACCTGGTCGAGGCCGGTGTGGTCCTCGAAGCCTGCCTTGATGTTCGACAGCTTGATGAACGCCTTGACCAGCGGGTTGAGCCGGGCCCAGTCGTCGCCGGCGCCCTGCGTGGACGTCAGCACGATGCGGGGTATTTCCTGTTCGCCCATGACGGTGAGCGTGTTGCGGGCGGCGTCGGTCATGAGCATCGGCGGGCTGACCGGCTTGGCCCATGGGTTGTCGGAGGCGCGGGCGTTGGCCAGCGCGCTGATCACCGCCTCGGTGCCTTCGGCGGCCCGGCGGATGTCGTCGATGTTCGCTGGGGTGCCCTGGATCAGCTCGACACCGGCCGGTGCCTGCACTTTGTCGGGGTTGCGGACGAGGGCGCGGACGTGGTGGCCGCGCCGGGCCGCGTGCTCCAGGACGTGGGCGCCGGTGCGGCCGCTGCCGCCGAGGATCAGGAGGTTACTCATGGTGATCAAACGCCTTTCGGGCAGTTCAGGGGTGGATCAGGCGGCTGGCCGGCCGGTCAGGGCAGAGCCCGGGCGGCGGGCCTCGTCGTGCGCCTTGGTCATGGACGCCTCGTGCATCGGCAGCAGCGGGGCCATCATCGGCACGTACGGGCCATGGTCAGTTCGGGCAGGACCGTCGTCAGGTCGAGGCCGAGGTTGGTCGGGTGGCCCAGGACGGTTTCCAGCGGCGACACCAGGTGGTCCATGTCGTGCTTGGGGGCGCCGGGGCCGTAGCCGCCGCGTGCGGAGATCACCGTGGCGGGGCGGCCGAGGGTGGGAGGCGGTCCGTCGAAGCTCAGGGTGCGCCCGGCGACCATGATCTGGTCCAGCCATGCCTTGAACACGGACGGCATCGTGAGGTTGTACATCGGCACGGTGAACAGGTGGGCGTCGGCGCCGAGGAACTCGTCGATCAGCTCGTCCTGGACCGCCGCCGCCTTCGCCTGCTCGGGGGTGTGCTCGGCGGGGTCGGTGGTGCGGGCGGTGATGCCCGCCGCGCTGAGGTGCGAGGCGGGGGAGACGGCCAGGTCGCGGTGGACGACCGCGCCCTTCCACTCGTCACGGAAGGACCGGGCGACCTGACGGGAGACGGATGCCTCACCGAGCGAGGAGGCGTCGATGTGCAGCAGGTAGGACATGGAGAAGTCAGCCTTTCAAAACGATCAAGGGTGGGTCGGGGAGTGACCGGTGGGGTCAGTTGCGGGCCGGTACGGCGCAGCCGTCGGGGCCGCAGACCGGGGCGTCGCCGTCGGTGCCGAGGGTCAGCGGGTGGGACTCGTCCCAGGCCGTGCGCAGCACGTCGAGAAGGCCGTCGCTGTCCTGGGCCCCGGGGATGCCGTACCTGCCGTCGACGACGATGAAGGGCGCGCCGGTGGCGCCCAGGCGCTGGGCACGGGCGGCATCGTCGCGGACCTGCCGCTGGTAGCGGTGCTCGGTGAGCGCCTGGTGGGTGCCCTCGCGGTCCAGAGCGATCTCCTGGCCCAGGTCGAGCAGGTCGTCCATGCTGAAGACGGGGCGGGCCCGGCCGAAGTAGGCGCGGAAGATCGCGTCCCAGGCTTCGCGGTTCTTGCCCTCGGCGGAGGCGTGGGCGAGGAACTCGTGCGCCAGGTCGGTGTTGCCGACCAGGTTGTCCAGCACCTTGTAGGGGGTGAGCCCCTCGGCCTCGGCCAGCGCCTCGATCCGACGCGTGGACGCCTCGGCCCGGGAGCCGCCCATGCCGTGCCGGCGCAGCAGCGCGTCACGGACGCTGAACGTCTCACCCACGGGGAAGGAGCTGCTCAGCGGGAACGAGTGGTGGACGACCTCCACCTCGTCGCCGTGCTCGAACCGCTCCACGGCCCGGTCCAGACGGTGGCTGCCCAGTCCGCACCAGGGGCAGGTGACCTCGGCCCAGATCTCGATCTTCATGACGCGCGCCTCCCGTGCCTGCTCTGTGATTCCTACTTTTTGTTCGTAGCGCCATGATGAGCCAGTATGGAAGTCGACACAAAAGGCACATCGGTGTTCGTGCCGGAGAGGAATGTGCGTCATGGAGGTCACCGGCAGTTCGGGCGGCGCGGCGGCGGTGGGGCCCTGCGCCCGCATCCCCGCCGAGCACATGGCCTTCATCCGGCAGGTCCTCGACCGCGTCGGCGACAAGTGGAGCCTGCTGCTCATCGCGGTCGTGGAGTCCGGCCCGCTGCGCTACACCGACCTGCAGCGCCAGGTCCCCGGAATCTCCCAGCGGATGCTCACCCTCACGCTCCGCCAGCTCCACGAGGACGGGCTGATCACCCGCACCGCATACGCGGAGGTTCCACCGCGCGTCGAGTACGCCCTCACCCCGCTGGGCCGCGGCCTCCACGAGATCGTGACATCCCTGATCGGCTGGGCCGCCGACCACCACGACGAGATCCGCGAACACCGGGCCCGCGCCGCGGCACCAGCAGCCCGGTCCTGACCGCAGGATCAGCGACCGGCTGTCGGCGCCGGATGCAGCGCGGATGCCCGACGCATCGTCGAGGAGGCATCAGGCAAGGCGGCAGAGCTTGCGCGGCGTGTCGGTGTGACGCCTTGCCTGGCAACGGTGCTGGTGGGTGAAGATCCGGCTTCGGTGACGTACGGATGAAGCGGGCGCGTTGTGCGAAGGCGGGCATCGAGTCTCGGCTTGTCAGCCTGCCGGTGCACGGCATCTCGCTGCAGCACCCCGTAGGCCCTCACCTCGATGAGCGGGCGGCGTTCGAAGCCATCGCGCTGGAAGAGGGACGTCGTCGCAGTCACGATGAGCCCCTTCGGGGCGATGAGCTTCGGACTGCCTGGCTTCGCTTCGTGCACCCCGGACGGGATCATGCGGCTCCTGGACGAGTACGACGTCGATCTTGCAGGTCAGCATGCCGTTGTGCCACTCCCGTACGACTGATGTGGCCGCGACCGTGCGGGAAGCGGATGTTGTCGTGGCGGCTGTGGGAGGCCTCGGCCTGTTCGCGGGGAAGACGTCGAGCCGGACCTGCAGGTGTCCCTGGCCTCCCCTCGGCGAACGGTCGAGGGAATCCGCTCGTCGCGGAGGCCGAGTCGGGCGCCGGGCGTCTTCGGCAACGCACAGGCCGCCGTTGACAGAACAAGCACCCCAAGCCGCCGGCCTGGGGTCTCATCGTGGAGCGGGGGATGAGACCCGGCGTCCGAGCCTTGGCAGCGGGGACTGGCCGGAAGGCACCGCTGCGGGAGCATACGGCGGAGGTTTCGGCATCCCCTCGTTCAACGGGCCGTGAGTGTCGCCTCCCAGTCCCACGCTTGACACAACGTCCGAAGATCGTGCCCGCAGCGGACAGATCCCGTCTGGGTTCGGTGCGGGGCGTCGGAGACACTCGATGGGCGGCAACAGGCGCACGGTCCACGCCGCCGTGCGGGCCCGTCCGAATCATGCCCAGGCAAGGTCGAACCGGTGCTTGCCGAGATCGCCCGTCAGGTCGCGATCGGTGATCGGCACGACGTCACCACCATGGCGGCGGAGGCCGGACAGCACCGCGAGGCCCTCGCCCGCCCGCCGGTGCGTGGCCTGACTCGCTCAGGAGACGTGCCTGTTGCCCGCCGAGAGGCTCTCCGGTCTGCTGCACGTCGAGACCGTGGCGGGCAGCCGTCAGGCCCTGGCCCTGGATGGGTGATGGGCCTGATCTGACTCGACCCGGTGACACCTGGTACGTCCGCACCCGATTGCACCGTTCCCAGAACCAGTGGAGAAGAGCATGTCGCTACTGAAGACCATCGATCCCAACCCCTCTTTCGCACCTCAGGAGTCCGGCCCGCTGCCGGAACGCCTGATTTCCGGCGACCCGACCTACAAGACCTGGGCCCAGGACGCCGCCCGCGGGGAAACGATCAAAACGGGTGTCTGGGAAGCAACGCCCGGCCAGACGCGCTCGATCAAGGGCGAGCTCTTCGAGTTCTGCCACATCCTTTCCGGCGTCATCGAACTCACGCCGGAAGGCGGCGAGCCGGTGGTCTACAAGGCAGGCGACAGCTTTGTCATGAAGCCGGGCTACGTCGGTGTCTGGAAGACCATCGAAACCGTGCGCAAGATCTACGTGACCGTTTCATAAACCCAGCTCAGCGAAGCGGTACGGGGCGATGGGACCGGGCGGCTGCCGCCCGGTCCCATCCATACTGCTCGGCGTCCGGGTCCGGCCAGGTGCCGCACATCGGAGAGAGAAAGGCGAGTAGCACGCGCCCCGGCCGGTAGGAGTCACCGGCCGGGGCGCGTGCTACTCGCCTTCAGGCTGGGCGCGTGTCGTGGACCACGTATCCGCGCCGCTTGTCCACGACGTTGCGCAGCGGCCGGCCCTCGATGTGCCGGGCGAAGTTGTCGAGGAACACCTCGACGAGCGCCTCCCGCTCGCTGGTGGTCTCGCCCGCCGTGTGCGGGGAGATCATCACGCCGGGCATGTCCCACAGAGGTGATTCGGCAGGCAGCGGTTCCTGGGCGAACACGTCCAGGGCCGCGCCGGCGAGCCGCCCGGCGGCGAGGTGGTCGACCAGCGCCTCCTCGTCGACGAGTCCGCCCCGGCCTACGTTGATCAGCCGCGCCCCCGGCTTCATGGCAGCGAGCACGGGGGCGTCGACCATGCCCCGGGTGCCCTGGGTGAGGGGGGCAGCCAGGACGACGTAGTCCGCTTCTGTCAGAGCGGAGCGCAGGGTCGTCGCACTGTGAACAGTGCCGAAGTCGGGATCGTCCGAGCGGGACTTGCGGCCCGCACCGCTCACCCGCATCCCGACGGCGCGCAGCAGCCGGGCGATGGCCCGGCCGATCGGCCCCGTCCCCCAGACCAGCACCGTGCGTCCGGTGATGCCGTCACTGGGGCGCGGACGCCACTCGCGGCGCCGCTGGTGCTCCCACGTGCCGGGGAAGTCCTTGGCAAGGGCGAGGATCAGGCCCAGGACGTACTCGGCGGTCGGCTGCTCGTAGACCCCGCGGGCGTTGGTCAGGACAACCTGCGGATGGTCCACCAGGGCGGGGAACAGCAAGGAGTCCACGCCTGCGGAGGACGCGTGGACCCAGCGGGGCGCCTTCTGCGGATCATCGGGCCACGCCTCCCGGATGGCCGGGGTGATGGTCACCCAGGCCAGGAGGACGTCGGCGCCGGGGAGGAGGTAGGGCAGTTCCTCCTCCGTGGCGTAGACGGTGTCGGCGAGGCTTTCGATGCGTGCGGTGGCGGGGGGCCGGTTGCCGCGGTAGAGGACGACGAGTCGCTCGCCCATGTCAGGCTCCGACGGGGACGGCCATGTACTTGTACTCCAGGAACTCGTCGATGCCGACGAGTCCGCCTTCGCGGCCAAGGCCGGACTGCTTGACGCCGCCGAAAGGCGCGGCGGGGTTGGAGACCAGTCCGGTGTTGATGCCGATCATGCCGCTTTCGAGGCGCTCCGCGACACGCATGGCACGGTCGAGGTTCTGGGTGAACAGGTAGGCGACCAGACCGAATTCGGTGTCGTTGGCGGCGGCGACGGCCTCGTCCTCGGTCTCGAAGGCGCGGATCGCGGCGACGGGCCCGAAGATCTCGGTGTCGATGATCGCGGAGTCGGGGGCGATACCGGTGAGGACGGTGGGCGGGTAGAAGCAGCCCGGCCCCTCAGGGAGTTCACCGCCGGTCAGGGCGGTGGCACCGCGCTTGACGGCGTCCCGCACCAGGTCGTGCGCCTTGCTGCGGCCGGCGAGGTCGATGAGGGGGCCGACGTCGGTGCCGGGTTCGGTGCCGGGACCGACGGTGAGAGCGGCCATACGGGCGGTGAGGCGCTGGGCGAACTCGTCGGCGACGGAGGTGTGGACGAAGATGCGGTTGGCCGCACAGCAGGACTCGCCCATGTTGCGCATCTTGGCGACCATGGTGCCCTCGACGGCCACGTCGAGGTCGGCGTCGTCGAAGACGATGAGGGGGGCGTTGCCGCC
Organism: Streptomyces caniscabiei; assembly: GCF_014930365.1. Lineage (GTDB taxonomy): Bacteria > Actinomycetota > Actinomycetes > Streptomycetales > Streptomycetaceae > Streptomyces > Streptomyces caniscabiei. Next base: position 617,370 of record NZ_JABXWI010000003.1, read on the forward strand.
CAGTTCCATGGACGTGCGGATGACGGTGTCGGCGCACTGCGCCAGCAGGATCCGCCCCACCTGGGTGGAGCCGGTGAAGGAGAGCTTGCGGATCTTCCCGCCGCGAAGGAGCGGTTCGACGACGCCGGCGGCGTCGGTGGTGGTGACGATGTTCAGCACGCCGGCCGGCAGGCCCGCTTCGGTGAGGATCTCCGCCAGGGCGAGGCTGGTCAGGGGGGTTTGAGGGGCGGGTTTGAGGACGATGGTGCAGCCGGCGGCGACGGCGGGGCCGATCTTGCGAGTGCCCATCGCCAGGGGGAAGTTCCAGGGAGTGATGAGCAGGCAGGGGCCGACGGGCTGACGGGCGACCAGCAGACGGTTCTTCCCGTCGGGGGCGGTCATCAAGCCGCCGTCGATACGCACGGCTTCCTCGGAGAACCAACGGAAGAACTCCGCGCCGTAGGCCACTTCGGCACGTGCCTCGGCCAGGGGCTTGCCCATCTCCAGGGTCATCAGCAGCGCGAGGTCCTCGGTGCGCGCGATGATGATGTCGTAGGCGCGGCGCAGGATCTCGCTGCGCACGCGCGGCGGGGTGGCGGCCCAGGCGGCCTGCGCGGCGACCGCCGCCTCGACGGCACGCCGGCCGTCGGCGGGTGAGGCGTCGGCGACCTGGCACAGTTCCTCGCCGGTGGCCGGGTTGTCGACGGACAGGGTCCGGCCGGACTCCGCGTCCTGCCAATCGCCGCCGATGAACAGCTGCTTGGGAACATCACGGACGACAGTCATCGTGGGTATCTCCTTGTAGGTGTAGTGGGACTGCCGACCGGTCAGCGGATGCGGTCGAGCGTCTTGTAGAAGGCGCCCGCGAAGGGCAAGAACCAGGCAGTGCCGTTGTAGAGAGGGATGCGAGGTGGGGCGATGTCGCGGACGGGGCTGACCTCGGGGTGGCCGTCCATCACCTCGGCCATGACCTGCCCCATGTGGGTGGCCATCTGCACGCCGTGACCGGCGTATCCCATGGAGTAGTAGACGCCGTCCTCGGTCTGCCCGGCGTGCACGATGCGGTCCATGGCGAAGCCGACGGAGCCGCCCCACACGTACTCGATCCTGGTGCGGGAGAGCTGGGGGAAGATCTCGCACATCTCGTGGAACAGAACGGCCCCGCTCTTCTTGTCCGAGGTGGGGTCGGACGGTGCGAAGCGGGCGCGGCCGCCGAACAGCAGCCGGTTGTCCGGGGTGAGCCGGAAGTAGTGGCAGACCTTGTTGGAATCGACGATGAGGCGGGCCTTGGGGATGATGTCCCGGGCGAGTTCCTCGCCGAGCGGCTCGGTGACGATGATGAAGCTGCCCACGCAGACCTGCTGGCGGCGCAGCCAGGGGAAGTTCTTGTCGGTGTAGGCGTCGGTGGCCATCATGACCTGCCCGGCACGGATGACACCGCGCTCGGTGCTGACCTCGAACCCGCCGGCGGCGGTACGCCGCACGCCGATGGCCGCGTTGCGCTCGTGGATCTCGACACCGGTGCGCTCGCACGCCTCGGCCATCCCGTGCACGAAGCGGCCGACGTGCAGGGCCGCGCTGAACGGGTCGAGCAGGCCGCCGTGGTAGGCGTCGGAGCCGATCTCGGAACGCAGCTCGGATTTGCCGATCAGCGTGGTCTTGTGTCCGAAGTACTTGGCCAGGTCACGCTGTTGGGTCTTCTTGCTCTCGAAGTGCGCGGGGCGGGACGCGACGCCCAGGCGTCCGACGCGGCGGAACTGGCAGTCGATGGACTCCTCGTTCACGAGCCGCTCGACGGTGTCCACGGCCTCGCCGTAGGAGTTGTAGATCTCGCGGGCCCGTTCGAGTCCGTACCGGCGGATGGCCTGGCCCACGCCGATGGTGAAGCCCAGGTTGGCCATGCCGCCGTTGCGGGCGGAGGCACCGGAGCCGATCTGGCCCTTCTCCACGAGGGTGACACGGGCGCCCTTGCGGGCGGAGTGCAGGGCGGTGGACAGACCCGTCAGGCCGGCGCCGACGACCACCACGTCGGTGTCCTCGGGCAGCGGCTTGCCGGACCGGTCGGGAAACTCCCCAGCGGTATCTGTCCAGTAGGGAATCGTCTTCATGTCGGGTCCTTAGCGGGGAGTTTCGAAGGGGGAGGCTGCCGGACCCACCTGGACCCGGCCGACGGGGCTGCGGTCGATGTCTTCGACGTACGGGTCCTCGCTGCGGCGGACGACGAACACTTCCTGGCCCGGCATCGCGAACGATCCGTCGGCGGTCATGTTCAGCGGGTGCCGCCGGGCGGTGGCTGCGGTCATACCGTCGCGCCTCCGGGGTTGGCGACCCCTGCCGTGTTCTCGACCGAGAGCAGGGAGCCCTGTCGTCCGGAGCCGATCCAGCGGACCAGGGCCACCAGGCCGAGGGCGAGGATCGCGAAGGCGGTGAGGAGCGCGCTGACGGCGGTGACGCTGGGGTCGATCTCGAAGGTGAGGGAGTTGTAGACCTGCACCGGCAGGGTGACGGTGTCGACGGAGGAGAGGAACTGGGAGATGTAGAACTCGTCGAAGCTGGTGATGAAGGAGAAGATCGCCGCCGCGATCATGCCGGGTGCGGCCAGGGGGAAGGTGATGCGCCGGGCGATGGTGAGCCGGCCGGCGCCCATGCTGGCCGCGGCGTCCTCCAGGCGTTCGTCGATGCCGCGCAGGGTCGCGATCAGGATCAGCACCGCGATCGGTGAGGCGAGCACGGTATGGCCGAGCGCGATGGCGATGGGGCTGCCCAGCATCGCGGCCGGCTCGAAGAGCAGGAAGAGCCCGAGTGCGGTGACGATCTGCGGGATCACCAGCGGTCCGAGGACCAGGGCGAAGACCACGGAGCGCAGCGGGAGTTCGCTGCGGACCAGGGCGGTCGCCGCGGTCACCGCGATGATGAGGGAGAACACGGTGCTCAGGGCGGCGACCAGGGCGCTGAGCGACATGGCGGCGGGCCATTTGCTGCCGTCGGCGAACAGGGCCTTGTACCAGTTCAGCGTCCACGTCTCGGGCGGGAACGCGGCGAAGGCGTTGCTGCTGAAGGAGGTGACGAGGATGACGACGATCGGCAGCGCCAGGAACAGCAGGATCACGGTGGCGATGGCGGTCAGGACGATCCGCCCGGTCAGGCTGCTGCGCAGTTCCATCATGACGAGCTCCTCTTCTTACGGCTGGCGCCCAGGGAGCTGACGGCCTTGACCAGCAGCAGTCCGGCGAAGGTGAGCAGCAGCAGGATGACGCCCTGGGCGGCGGCCCCGTTCCACTGGTTCTCCTTGGTGACCTGCTGGTTGATGAGGGTGGCGATCATCGTCTGGTTGGGTCCGCCCATCAGGGCCGGGGTGATGTAGTAGCCCAGGGAGAGGATGAAGCTGAGCAGTCCGGCACTGGCCAGGCCCGGGGCGACCAGCGGCAGGTACACCCGGCGGAAGATGGTCACCCGGCCGGCGCCCATGCTGGACGCGGCCGCGAGCAGGCGCCGGTCCACCCCGCGCATCACTCCGTACAGGAGCAGCACGGTGTAGGGGAGCATCATGGAGGTGGTGCCGATGACCACGCCGAGCTCGTTGTAGAGCAGCTGGTAGGGGGCGCCCGGTGCCCAGGCCAGGCTCTCGTTCACCAGGCCCTTGTCGCCGAGCATGATGATCCAGCCGTAGGTGCGTACCAGGGCGCTGACGAAGTGCGGCACGACCACGACCAGCATGGCAATGCCGGCGAGGATGGGCTTGAGCCGGGAGATCGCCTGGGCCAGGACGAACCCGAAGACCAGGCTCAGCACGGCTGTTTCGGCGGAGATCCTGAGCGTGGTGAACAGCACCGACAAGTTGACGCCGGTCAGGGCGTCGGCGTACCAGTGCAGGGTGAACGATCCGTCCGCGTCCTTCAGGCTCAGCAGCAGCGTGGAGAAGATCGGGTAGACGAACAGCACCAGCAGATAGACGACGACCGGCAGCGCGTACAGGATCCCGACGCGGGTCCTACGTGAGGCCAGCAGCTTGCGCGGACGAGCCGGGGCAGTGGCTGTGAGGGTGGCGGCCATGGCTCACCCGCCCTGTTCGTCGGCGAAGAGGTTGACGTCCTCGGGGTCGGCGGTGATCCCGACCCGCTCGCCCGCGACCGGACCCCGGCCCGCGGGTACTTCCAGGCGCAGCAGCGGCCCGTCACCGCCGTCGATGCGCACGCCCGCGCGGACCAGGGTGCCCACGTAGGTGGCGGTCTCGACCGTGCCGGTACAGAACCCGTCGTCGGCGGCGGAAGCCCGCAGCCGGCCCGGCTGCACAGCCACCTTCACCTGAGTACCGGGAGCGAGCTGGTGGCGGCGCGCCTCGAGCAGGCCGCCACTGCCGTCCAGACGGACCAGGGTGTGATCGCCGTCGTGCTTGTCGACGCGGCCGGGCAGGAAGTTCGCCGCGCCGAGGAAGTCCGCCACGAACGGCGTCTTCGGCCGTTCGAACAACTCCCTCGGGGTGTCGAACTGCTCGATCAGGCCGTTGCGCATCACCGCGATGCGGTCCGACATGACCAGCGCTTCTTCCTGATCGTGCGTCACATAGATGACCGTCAGGCCCAGTTCCCGCTGAATGCTCTTGATCTCGACCTGCAGCTGGTCACGCAGCTTCTTGTCCAGCGCACCCAGTGGCTCGTCCATGAGGATGACCGGCGGGCGGTAGACCAGCGCCCGGCACAGGGCGACACGCTGCTGCTGACCACCGGACAGCTCACGCGGCTTGCGCCCGCCGAACCCGGACAGACCGGCGATCTCCAGCGTCTCCCCCACCCGGCGGCGGATCTCGTCCTTCGGCACACCGCGCAGGGTGAGCGGGAAGGCGACGTTCTCGGCGACCGTCATGTGCGGGAAGAGCAGGTACTGCTGGAAGACGAAGCCCAGGCCACGCTTCTGCGGGGCGAGGCGGGTGACGTCACGGTCCCCGACGGTGACGGTGCCGGAATCGGGTTCGCAGAACCCGGCGATCATCATCAGCGTCGTGGTCTTGCCCGACCCCGAGGAGCCGAGGAAGGTGACGAACTCACCCGCCGCGATCTCCATGGACGCCTCGTCGACGGCGACGACGTCGCCGTAGGTCTTGCGCAGAGCCACCACCGACAGCGATTTGCCGGTCGCGGTGGCCGACTTGTTGCCGGCCACCGCGACGGACGGTGTGGCGACACGGAAATCAGCCACGAGCCCACTCCAACCAGCGCTTGGTGACAGCCGATTCGTTCTTCAGCCACCAGTCGATGTCCGCGTCGAAGCCCTTGTCGTAGTACTTCGGCGCACCCGCGAGCGCGTTGCGCTCGTCCTCGCTGAGCTTGGCGTAAGCCAGCGGGGAAGCCGGGTTCAGCGGGAAGGCCTTGGCCAGGGCGGCCTGGCTCTCGGCCCGGAGCGAGAAGTCCATCAGCTGGTAGGCGGCGTCCACGTTGGCCGCGCCCTTGGCGATGGCATAACCGGAGAACTGGCGGCGCATGCCGTTGAGCTGCCGCTCCACCGGGACGCCCTGCTTCTGCAGGTCGGCGATCCGGCCGTCCCAGACGGTGGACATCGTCACTTCCTGGCGGCTGAGCAGCACACCGGGCAGTGGGCCGCTGTCCCAGAACTTCTTGATGTCGCCGCGCAGCCGGGTCAGCACCTTGAACGCACGGTCGACGTCGAGCGGGTACAGCTTGTCCATCGGGACGCCGTCGGCCAGCAGCGCGAACTCCAGCTCCGGCAGGTCACCGTCCGGGCTGCACATCGCACGGCCGCCCTTGAACGCCGTGGTGTCGAAGAAGTCCGCCCACGACTCGGGCTTCTCGCCGCCGAAGGCGTCCGTGCGGTAGGCGATGCACTGGCCGTAGAAGCCGTAGCCGATGGCATGCTGGGTGATCTGGTTCTCGGGGATCTTCGCGCTCTTCACGCTCTTGAGCCGGTCGAGGTCCAGCGCCTCCAGCGCGTCCTGCTTGACGTACTTGGTGTGCGACACCATCGCGTCGTTGATGAGGTCACACTGCGGGCGGCCCTGCTTGATCTGGGCGAGCAGCGGGGCGTTGTCCAGGTTGAGCACCTTGACCTGGATGCCGGTCTCCTGGGTGAACGGCGTGTAGATCGCCTTCTGCAGCGCCGCACCGTAGGAGCCGCCGCTGTCACGGACGACCACCGTCTTGCCGCCGCCCTTGCCGCTGCCCGTGGCGGACCGGCTGGTACCGGTACCGCAGGCGCTGAGGGCGGTCGCGGCGGCTGCACCCGCCGTGACCCCGCCTATCCCTCTCAGGAACAGTCTGCGGTCTATTCGGGTGTCTTTCATCGTGTGCCTCCTGGTGGTGCCGGCCGCGAGAAGGGGAGCGGCTGGGGACGTGGAAAGCGGCAGCCGGAGCTGGGTCTAGGGGTGGTGATCCGCCTCGTCGGAATCGACGCCCTGGTCTGTGCGCCGCAGGGTTGGGCGCGTGGCCGTGGCGGGGTCCCACGGGAGGGCCAGGTCGGCCGGTCCCGCGTCGGGAGGGTGAGGCCGCGCATGCGGTAGGGGATCCGCCGGCCAGGGCGGGGACCGTGTGCTCCCCGCTGCCGGCCGTGGCGATGATGCGGCGCGGGATGTCGCCCTGAACCCGGTACTTCGAGTTCTACGCGGGCGTCGCCGGCATGGACTGCGACTCCTGCGAGGTGTCGGGGCGCACGGTGTGCGGCGCGAGTCAGATGCCGAGCATGGTGTTGAGCTCGTCCAGGGACTTCACCGTCACATAGTCGTATCCGTGGGTGACCGGGTCGCAGCCGCGGTCCAGGAGGACGAGGTTGCGGAAGCCCATGTCGTGCATCGGCATCAGGTCGTAGCGGGTGTGCGAGGAGACGTGCACGAAGTCCTCGGGGGACGCGTCGAGCTGGTCGAGCATGTACTCGAACGCGGCGTAGCGGGGCTTGTAATAGCCGGCCTGCTCCGCGGTGAAGACCGCGTGGAAGTCGGCCCCGAGCCGGGGCACGCTCTCCTTGAGGAAGGAATCGTCGGCGTTGGAGAGGATCACCAGCTTGTAGTTCTCGCCCATCTTCTTCAGCGGTTCCGGCACATCCGCGTGCGGGCCCCAGCTGCGCACGCCGTCGGCGAGCCGCTTGCCGGCGTCCGGGGCCGCCTTGATGCCCCACTTGCGGCAGACTCCTTCGAAGGCGGCCTGCAGTGTCTGCTCATAGGGGTAGTACTTGTCGAGGACCGAGTCGTAGCGGTAGCCGCGGAACTCCTTGACGAACTGGTCCCAGTGCTCGGCCGGGATCTGGTCGCCGACGAGTTCACGTGTGATGGGGGTCATCGGCCACTCGATCAACGTGCCGTAGCAGTCGAACGAGACGTACTTCGGGCGGAACTGGAACGAGGGAATGGGCATGGAAGTGCTCCACTTTCTTGGTTCGGGGGACTGGTTACGGGCGACACCGCTTTCGGGTGACAGAGGTGTCGGAGTGGAGGGTGGTGCCGTCGACGTTCGCCGGGGTCAGGTGGCGCCGGTTCCTGCCGGAGCGAGGAAGTCGACAGGGTGCTCCGTGGCGCCGTCGAGCGCCAGGTCGGCGGCGATCTCTCCCATCGCGGGCGAGAACTTGAAGCCGCTGCCGGAGAAGCCGGCCAGGACGATGATGTCGTCCTCGCCGGGGAGATGACCGACGAGCGGGTTTCCGGACTCCGTGTAGCCCTCCATGTACGCCGACATCCTGATGGGGTCGGGGTTCAGGTCGGGCATGAGTTCACCGATGAGCCCGCGGAAGACACCGAGTTCTTCGGGGCGGACGGTACGGTCGAGCCGATCGGGCTCGGGCACCGGGGCGTGGTAGTTGAAGGAGAGACCGAGCTTGACGGAGATGCCGTCGGGCGACGGGATTCCGAAGCAGTCGTGGGGTGCGGCGCGCACGAAGGAAGGGGCACCGCCCGCGAACCAGTCGTGGCGGGTGGGCAGGTGCCAGGAGCAGATCACCCGGCGGACGTCGACGGTCCGGGGGAGGTCCGGGATCAGGGTGTTGATCCAGGGGCCCACGGTCACCACGGCGGCGTCCACGTGGTCCGTGCCCAGGTCGGTGACGATCTGCACCCCGCCGCCCGCCGCGGGGACGACCTCGCGCACCGTGGTGTAGCGGTGCAGCCGGGCGCCCAGTTGCTCGGCGCGTGCGGCGGCGGCCTGGATCGACGCCTCCGGCCTGATGACGGCGCCCAACCGGTCGAGGACTGCGGTGTGTCCGTCCGGGAGCCGGTGCTGCGGGTAGCGGCGGGCGAGTTCCTCCCGGTCCAGTACCTCGTGATCCAGCCCGTGGGCTGCGCTGATGGAGAGGAGGAGGCGCATGGACGGTGAGACGGTCTCTCCCATCACGAGGCTGCCGCTGCGGCGTCGCAGCGGCCGGCCCGTCTCCGCCTGGAGCTGCTCCCACATCCGGTCCGCGAGCTGCAGCAGCGGAATGTACCCGGGCTCGCCGAGGTGGGCGGCACGGTAGATGCGGCTCTCGCCCCCGGCCGCGCCGCGGTCGTGACCCGGTGCGTAGCGGTCGTAGCCGATGACCTCGGCTCCGCGGGCGGCCAGTCGCCACATGGCCTGGCTGCCCATGCTGCCGGCACCGATCACGGCGACGCGCTTCGGGACGCCCATGAGGTCGCTCCTCTCGATGGTGTGGTGGGTGGCAGTCGGGCCCCAGCACTGTGCGGACACCGTGCGGACCTTTCCGGTTCGCGTCCTGCTGGGGATGGCGTTCACTCTCCGCCCGGGGGAACCTGCAGGGCAACCCACACTGTGTTCCGCCTCGCGGCCTTCTTGAGACGGTCTGTCACTGCGGACGGCTGGGCGGCGTCAAAGCCGGCCCCCCTCTTGTCACGATGAGTGGCCGATGCGAAGGTGAGCCCCATTCCCCCGCATGAAAGCACCATCTATGCCACCCAGACGTCACATAACCGGCCACTTCCCCACACTCCGGGAGGTACTGCGCCTGCCCGTGCTCGCCGAGGGGATGCCTCGCGTACTGGCAGGCGAGTCACGGCTGGACAGCCCAGTGCGCTGGGTGCATGTCACCGAACTGCTCAACCCCGCCGATTTCCTGGAGGGCGGCGAGCTGGTACTGACGACCGGCAGGCCGCATCCCGAGAACGCCTCAGAGCTGTGCGGCTACGTCGACCAGCTCTCGGACGTCGGCGCGGCCGGCCTGATCGTGGAGCTCGGTTATCGGTACCAGAAAGTGCCCCACGAGCTGGTGGCGGCGTGCCGTGCCCGTGATGTGCCGCTCGTCGAGCTGGCCCGCGGCGTCCGGTTCATCGACGTCACGCACACGGTGCACGCGCTCATCCTCGACGCCCAGGGGGCCCTGCTGCGCCGCGGGCGGGACATCCAGGACATCTTCACGGCCCTGACACTGCGGGGCGCGGACGCCGAGGAACTGGTGCACACCACCGCGGAGCTCACCGGAGCCCCCGTGGTGCTGGAGGATCTCACCCACCGGGTCCTGATGTGCGAGCTGCTCGGCCGGCCGTACGAGCCGGTGGTGTCGGCCTGGTCGCGGCGTTCGCGGGCCGCCCCGACGCCGGAGAGGATCACGCCGAGCGGCCCGGAGGGGTGGCTGATCGCGCCGGTGCAGGACCACCACGGCCCGTGGGGGCGGCTGGTCCTGCTGGAGGACCGGCTGAGCGCCGAGCCCGACCCGGAGCACGTCCTGGTGCTGGAGCGTGCGGCGATCGCACTGACCATGGCGCGTCTGGCGGGGCAGGCCTGGTGGGAGCGCCGAGCCCACCGCTCCGTACTGCGGGACCTGTACGAGCGGCGTTTCCGCTCCCCCGCGGACGCCCGCGCCCGCGCCGAGGCACTGGGACTGCCCACTCTCGGACACCGCCTCTTCGCCGTGGTCATCCGCCACCCGCACACCGGCACCGAGCGGGAGCACCTCGACGAACGCATCGCGAAGGCACTGACGCACACCGGTGTCCGCGCCCTGGTCGGCGAGACGGCCCCCGGCCGCATCGGTGTACTCATGGCTCTGGCACAGGCGAGCGCCTGGCAGCCGGTGTCCGAGCGGATCGGCCGCCTGGCCCGGGAAGAGCTCGGACCGCGGGCAGTCGTCGCCGTCGGCCCCGGGGTGACCGACCTCGGCGGAATCGCCCGGTCGTGGCAGGAGGCGGAGCAGACGGCCGAGGCCATCACACCGGCCTCACCCGAGCGGTGGTTCTACGTCCCCGCCGACGTCCGGCTGCCGGAGTTGCTGGGCGTCCTTCGCGAGGACACCCGTCTTCAGCGGTACGCCGAACGGCAACTGACCCGCCTCATCGAGCACGACGACCGCAACGGCGGCGATCTGCTCCCGGCACTGCGTGCCTATCTGGCGGCGGCCGGGAACAAGTCGGTCGCGGCGAAACGCGCCGGCATGTCCCGGCAGGCGTACTACCAGCGCCTGCACACCATCGAGCGGCTCCTCGGCTGCGACCTGGAGTCAGGTCTGGAGCGAACGTCCCTGCACGTCGCGGTGCTGGTTCTGGACGCGGGAGAAGCAGCGGCAGAGGGCGCGCGGGAATGACTGGTGGGCGGCGTCGTCCCTGCCGCCCACCACGGAAGAGCATGGCTCAGAGGAGCTCGATCAGCCTGTCGGTGAACTCGGCGGTGGTCGCGGTTCCGCCCAGGTCACGGGTGCGGATATCGGTCCTGGCCAGGACCGACGCGATCGCGTCGGTGATGTCCCTGGCCGCCGCTGGATGGCCGAGGTGGTCGAGCATCATGGCCGCGGACCAGATCGCGCCCAACGGGTTGGCGATGCCCTGGCCCGCGATGTCGGGCGCTGAGCCGTGTACGGGCTCGAACATCGAGGGGAAGTCGCCCTCGGGGTTGAGGTTGGCCGCCGGGGCGATGCCGATGGATCCGGCGACCGCGGCCGCGAGGTCGCTGAGAATGTCGCCGAAGAGGTTGGAGGCGACGACGACGTCGAAGCGGGCGGGGTCGAGGACGAACTTGGCCGCCAGCGCGTCGATGTGCTCCTGGTCCCAGGTGACGCCGGGGTGCTCGGCGGCCCGCTCGGCGATCAGCTCGTCCCAGAACGGCATGGTGTGAATGATGCCGTTGGACTTGGTGGCGGAGGTGAGCTTCCCTCGGCGGCGGGCGGCGAGCGAGAACGCGTAGTCGGCGACACGGGTGACCCCGGCCCGGGTGAACACCGCTTCCTGGACGGCCAGCTCCTCGGGCGTGCCCTGGTTCAGCCGTCCGCCGATCTCGCTGTACTCGCCCTCGGCGTTCTCCCGCACGACGACGAGATCGACCTCGCCCGGCTGTGCGCCGCGCACCGGACTGTCGATGCCCGCGAAGACACGGACGGGCCGGAGGTTGACGTACTGGCGGAAGCTGCGCCGGATCGGGATCAGCAACCCCCACAGCGAGACATGGTCCGGCACTCCGGGATAGCCGACGGCGCCCAGCAGGATCGCGTCCTTGTCGCGCAGCTGGTCGATCCCGTCGGCGGGCATCATCGCGCCCTCCCGCAGGTACCGCTCGCACGACCAGTCGTACGACGTGTAGGACAGGCTGAAGCCGTGGCGGCGGCCGAGAACATCGAGCACCTGCTGTGCTGGGGGCAGTACCTCGGCGCCGATGCCGTCGCCGGGGATCAGGGCAATGCGGTGGTTGGTCGTCATGCCGTCGATTGCAGCAAGGCGGTCCGCGGGGCGTCCAAGACGCAAAGCGGATATCCCTTATAAGCGGCGCCTATCAGCTGCCGGAGGCCGAGATGGCGGCCGTGACGAACGCGGCAGCCGCCGGCGACAGGCTGCCGCGGCGGCTGACGAGAGCGATGTCCAAGGTGCTCTCCGGCTCGATGTCCAGGACGCGGGCGCCCAGCTGCCGGGCCAGGTCCCGCCAGGAATCCATGACCACGGCGAGCCCGACACCGGCCAGTACCAGGGGCATGAGCGACACCCGGTGCTCGGTCTCGGCGGCGACGGTGAACTCGATGCCCTGTTCCCGCAGCGCGTCGACGTAGGCGCGCATCCCGGTACCCGGCTGCCCGACGATCAGCCGCTGCCCCGCAAGCTCCTGGCACCCCACCGCCGTCCGATCAGCGAACGGGCCGTCGGCCGGCACCATCAGCACGAAGCGCTGCCGCCCCAGCTCATGGCAGACGACCTCCTTGTCGGAGAACGGCCCGGAGGACGCCAAGAGCCCCAGTTCCACGGCACCCGTGCGCACCATGTCGATCACATCACGCGAGGTGAACGCCGCTTTGATGGCCACGGAGACGCCGGGATACCGGTGGCTGAAGGCACTCACCAGACTCGTCAGCGGCTCCACCGCCTGTGACGGCACGGATGCCACGTCCAGGCGCCCCTCACGCAGCTCATGCACCGCCGCGACACTCGCCCGCGCCGTCTCCAGACTCCGCACGGCCTCCCGGGCAGGCTCGATCAGAGCCCTTCCGGCCTCCGTCAGCACTGCCCTACGCCCGATGCGATGGAACAACTCGGAACCGAGATCACGCTCCAGTGCCCGCACGGCCTGCGACAGCGACGGCTGCGACACGTACAGAGCCGAGGCCGCACGGTTGAACCCCCCACGATCGACGATCGCAAGGAAGTACTCCAGCTGCCGAATATCCATGACGCACCCTCTGCCCCTCAGCAAAGCAGCCGACGACTCGATGGTCCCGACCATGGTTGCGTGAAGGACAGCCTCGACGAAGCACGGACCCCCGATGCGGTGACCGTTTCTGTCACCGAAGCGCGGTCACAGCTGATCGAGGCGTTCGTGAGGCCCGCGCCTCCGGCGCTGCTGGACGTACAGCAGCGCCGGAGAACCTGGCTGCTCACCTGCGCGACTTCCGCAATCTCCTGACTCAAGACGCGAGGGAGCGGTGTTGAAGCCTGTGCGGTCGCCACCAGGCGGACCGTCGCCGCGGTGACGACCGCACAGGAGCCCTCGGTACGCGCAGGCCGGGTGCGGCCGGTAAGGACGGCACCCCGGCCCGGTCACGTCATCGCCGCGTCGCTCCCGATGTGCCGGCCTCCACCGCGGCCGCCCATGCCTGGAGTCCCTGGTCCACCGCCGTCTCGTCGATCACCAGGGCCGGGATCATCCGCACGACCTGGTTCCAGGCACCGCACAGAAGCAGGAGCAGGCCCTGGTCGACAGCGGCACGCTGCACGCGGGCGGCGGTCTCGGGGTCCGGACTGCCGTCCTCGGTGACGAACTCGGTGGCGAGCATGAGCCCGAGGCCACGTACGTCGCCGATGCCCACGGTCCGGTCGGCCACCGCCTCCAGGCCCTGGCGAAGGCGCTTGCCCATCACCTCGGCGTTCTCGACGAGCCTCTCGTCGCGGACGACGTCGAGGGTGGCGCAGGCCGCGGCGCAGGCGACGGCGTTGGCGCCGTACGTACCGCCCTGCGAGCCGGGCCACGCCTTGGTCATCAGCTCCTCGGGGGCGGCGATTCCTGACAGTGGGAAGCCGCTGGCCAGGCCCTTGGCGGTGACGAGGATGTCGGGCGTGACGCCGAAGTGGTCGTGCCCCCAGAAGCGACCGGTGCGGCCGACGCCCGTCTGTACCTCGTCGAGGATCAGCAGGAAGCCGTGGCGGTCCGCCCGCTCCCGCAGGCCCTCCATGAAGGCACGGTTGGCGGGGACGTATCCGCCCTCGCCGAGCACCGGCTCGACGATGATCGCGGCCGTGTCGGCGGGCGAAGAGATCGTCTGGAGCGTGTAGTCCAGCTCCTTCAGGGCGAAGCGGGTCGCGGTCTCCTCGTCCCAGCCGTACCGGTACGCAGACGGGAACGGAGTGACGACGACACCACTCATCAACGGGGAGAAGCCGGACCGGAAGCGGGTGCCGGAGGTCGTCATCGAGGCGGCGGCCACCGTACGACCGTGGAAGCCACCGTGGCAGACCACGATGTTCGGCCGACCGGTGGCCTGCCGGGCCAGCCGCAGCGCCGCCTCCACCGCCTCGCTGCCGGAGTTGGTGAAGAACAGGCTGTCGAGCCCCTCGGGCAAGACCTCGCCCAGCTTGTCGACAAGCCGCCGCAGCGGCTGGTGCATGACTGTCGTGTACTGGCCGTGGACGAGGGTGCCCACCTGTTCCTGGGCGGCCGCCACGACCTTGGGGTGGCAGTGCCCGGTGCTGGTCACGCCGATGCCGGCGGTGAAGTCGAGGTAGCGGCGGCCGTCATCACCGTAGAGGTGGACGCCCTCTCCCCGGACCGCCACCACGGGCGTGGCCTGGCGAAGGTGCGGCGACAGTGCAGTCATGTTCGTCTCCCGGCGGGTCGTCGGTCTGGCTCCGGTCCGGTCGAGCATCTCCGCGTATCTCGATGACGCCAATGCTCGATCTGTCCGCCCGCGCCGCGGCATCTGGACGTTGTGTCAGCCGCACCGGGCGTCACACGCCGCTCGTCCTGCTCACAGCCGCCCTTTCAGAGCTCTTGCGCAGGTCAGCGAGGATTGTCAGGGTGACGGAGCACCCAGGGAGGTCCCATGCGCGAGAAGCACCACACGGCTGCGAGGCCCGTCACCGACGGTCCTGACGCCTCCTTGGCAGGCCCGGACATGGCCACCGCCGGCCATCCGCTCACCGTGGCCGACGTTCTGGCCCTTCCCGTCCTGTCCGCCGGGCAGCCACAAGTTGTCACCGGAGCAGACCTGCTCGACCGCCCCGTCCGCTGGGTTCACATGACCGAGCTGACCGACCCTGCCTCCTTCCTCAAGGGCGGCGAGCTCGTACTGACCACCGGTATGCCCCTGCCGGAGGAGCCGGCCGGCGTACGCCGCTACGTGAACGAACTCGCCGACGTCGGCGCGGCGGCCTTGGTCATCGAACTGGTCCGCCGTTACCACCGCCCGCCCGACGTTCTGGTCCATGCCTGCGAGGCCCGCGGGCTCCCCCTCGTGACCCTGGCCAAGGACGTCAACTTCCTTGAGGTCACACAGGTCGTCCACGCTCTCATCCTCGGCAACCAGGCCGAGGAGATGCGCCGGACCCAGCGCATTCACGAGGCGTTCACCGCCCTCACCCTGCGCGGCGCTGTGCCCGAGGAGGTCGTACGTGCCGCCGCTGAGATGAGCGGCCACACCGTCGTACTGGAGAACCTGGCCCACCAGGCACTGATCTGCGCGCCCTCCGCAGGCACGGTCGAGGCAGCGCTCAGCGACTGGGAACAGCGCTCACGAGCGACATCTCCCGTCGGCCGCACATCCGTGTCCGGACCCGGCGGCTGGCTCGTGACATCCGTGGAGTACCAGGGCGAAAGCTGGGGCCGGGTGGTCATGTTGCCCGACCCGTCACGCCGGCCCACTCCCTCGATATTCGGCCCCACCGCTGTGACGGTCCTGGAGAGAGCTGCGATGGCCCTCACCATCGCCCGCGTCATCCACCCCGTGCCCTGGGAACGCACCGCACACCGCAATCTCCTGCGCGACCTCGTCGGACAACGCCACCACTCCCCCACGGACGCCGAGGCCCGGGTCGCCGCACTGGGTCTGTCCACCAAGAACCGCAGCTTCATGGCCGTGCTCGCGGACTTCCCTCAAGAGTCCGACGCGACGAAAAGCGAGGCCCTCCTCTGCGAAGAGCTGAGGAAGCAGGGGACACAGGCCCTCGTCGGCGTTCTCAGCCCCACGCGCCTCGGCATCCTCCTGTCCCTGCGCCCCGGCCGGCCCTGCGCACCCGTGGTCGAACATCTGAGCCGCACCGTAATCGAGTTGGCGCCGGGGGCCACCGTCAGCGCAGGCAGCGAGGCGACGGACCTCTTCGATGTCGCCCGATCCTTCCGCGAGGCGACCCGTGTCGCCGAAGCCACCGAGCCCGGCCGGCCTCTCCCGCCGGGACGCTCCTACCACCAGCCGTCCGACATCGGCCTGCGTCGTCTTCTCTTCGCGCTTCGGGAGGACACCCGGATCCAGGACTTCACCGAGCGCCGGCTGAGCTTGCTCCTCGACCATGATGCCCGCCACGGGACGGACTTGCTGACGACCTTGCGCCACTATCTTGACGCGGCAGGCAACAAGACCCTGGCAGCCCGCTCCGGCTGTCTGTCCCGCGAGACCGTCTACCAACGTCTGCGCAGTATCGAGCGGATACTCGACTGCGATCTCGAGTCCGGCGAACACCGCACCGAACTGCACGTGGCACTCACAGCGCTCGACGTCCTACGGGCCAGGTGAGCAGGAAGGACGAAGCGGTCCGCACATGACGCGTGGACCGCGGTCTCCCGTCCGCGAGCTCGCCAACGCCATCCTTGTCGAGGGATTGGCTGTCCTCGTCTGTCGGGATCGCCCACGCCGTGCACGGCCCCGGTCTGACGCAGTACAAGATCGCTGCCCGTTTACGGCCGCTGCAGCGGTGAGCGGTGGAAGGGTGCGAGGCGGCGGGTCCAGGAGGTGGATGCCGAACTCGGGAAAGCCTTCGGGGGCCAGGTCCCTCTGTGCTCAGGCGACGAGGCGGGGGCGGACGACTGGGGTGGGAGCCACGCCGAGGTGTTCGAGCAGTAGCCCTTCCCTGGTGGACCAGGGGCAGATCTCGACGCTCTTGGCCCCGCAGGCTTCCATGAGGGCCTGTGCGATCAAGGCTCCGGCCAGGGACTGCTCGGCGCGGTGCCGGGAGATGCCCGGCAGCTTGGCACGGTGGGACGGTGCCGCGTCGGCCAGCACGGAGACCGCCGTGCGCAGTCGGGGCAGCGTCAGCCGCCCCCTTGTGCGCGGGGTCCTGCTCTGGGCGGCGGCCAGCCGGGCGAGCTGTTCGAAGGTCTTGGAGCAGGCCAGCACCCGCCCTCCCCGTTCGGCCTGCGGCAGGCCGGAGACCGCTTCCAGAGACTCGCAGAGGTGCTGCAGGACCTCGGTAAGGCGGCGTCGGGACGGCACGGTACCGCCGGGAAGCCAGTCCCGGGTGATTCTCCGGGCGCCCAGCGGCAGCGAGTGGACGACGTGGGGCTGGTCTCCGGTGCCGGAGGCGATCTCCACGGTGCCGCCGCCGATGTCCAGGACCAGCAACTGCCCGTCCGTCGGCCCGATCCACTGGCGGGCCGCCACGTAGGCCAGCCGCGCCTCCTCCTCGCCGGTCAGCACGCGCAGACGGGTACCCGTGGTGCGTGCCACTCGGGCGATGACCTCGTCGCGGTTGGGCGCGTCCCGGATGACGGAGGTCGCGAACGCGAACACCTCCGGTCCACCCGGCCGCAGGTCCGCAGCGACGGCCTCGGCCACTGCCCGCTCGACACTCTCCACGCCGGCCTTCTCCAGCCGCCCCTTGCGGTCGAGAGTCTCGTGCAGTCGCAGCCGCACCTTGCGGGAGAACACCGGCTCCAGCACCGGACCAGGACGCCGCCGCACCACAGTCAACAGAGCGCTGTGGCACCCTACGTCGAGCACACCCGCCTGCCGCATTCCCCCGCCTCCCTTTGGCCCCCGCGCGCGACCAAACCGCTCCTTGTCCCATCCCCGACACTCCTCGCCGACAGCACGACGTGGTCCGGGCCAGTCGGTGAGCATATCGTCACCACCCGTGCACCCTCCGCCCCGGTCCACAGTGATCGAGCGGTGAGACGTGAGTTCCGGAATGAAGAACAGAGGCGCACCCCGTCATCGGGACGTCAACCGCGACGAGCCTCACAGGGGAGGCGCTGTCCCGTGACTGCGTCGACTTCCTACGACCGCTACGCAGAAAGCCCCAGCAGTTTCGACCGCGCGGAACGGCAGCTGGGCCGACTCATCGACCACGACACCTGCCACGGCATCGACCTCCCGGCGACGATGCACCGGTACCTGGACGCCGTCGGCAACAAGACCACCGCTGCTGGTTCAGGCAGCCTGTCCGGGAGACCGCCTACCACCAACACGTGGGCACGATCAACGGATACTCGGCCCTACTACCTCGACTCCACGCGTGAGCCACCCGGAGAGCCCGATATCGGCCGGCCCCTCAACACGACCGGTACCGGGTCCGGTCAACCGCGCCGGTCCCGTCCTCGCAGCCTGGCACGGTCCCGGGACAGGCACGAACTGAGCAGCCGTCAGAGCCAGCCCTTGACCTTCTCCACGAGACGGGCGGGGTCAGGGTCGACCACCCGGACGTTCAACTGGGTGACACCGGCGGCGCGAAACGCCTCGATGCGCTCACGCACGTAGCCCTCGGGGCCGCACAACGACACAAGTTCGGTCAGCTCGTCGGGTACGGCCGCCTCCGCCTCGGTCTTCTTCCCTGACAGGTAGAGGTCCTGGATCTTCTCGGCGGCTTCCTCGTAACCGTATGCGCGGGCCAGGTCGTTGTAGAAGTTCTTGCCCTTGGCGCCCATGCCGCCGAGGTAGAGGGCGATCATCGGTCTCAGCAGGTCGCGGGCGGCTGCCGCGTCCTCGCCGACAGCGAGGAGGCTGCCCGCCACGATCTGGAAATTCCCGCGTTCGGCGGGGCGACGTGTGAGTCCCTCGGCAAGTGCGCTTCCCCAGACCTGTCCGGCCTTCTCGGGGATGAAGAGGTGCGGCAGCCAGCCGTCGGCGATCTCCGCAGTCAAGCGGACGTTGGCCGGGCCGAGCGCCGCGACGTGGATCGGTATTTCGCTGCGGATCGGGTGGTTGAGGAACTTCAGGGGCTTGCCGAGCTTGCCGCCCTTCTCCGGCGGCAGTGGCATGTCGACGATGCCATGGTGATCGATCACCTCACGTCGCCAGATCCGGCGGCACAGCTCGACGGTCTCGCGGGTGCGGCCGAGCGGCTTGTCGTACGGCCGGCCGTGCCAGCCCTCGACGACCTGCGGACCGGAGGCGCCGAGCCCGAGCAGGGCACGGCCTTCGGACACCGCGTCCAGTCCGGCGGCGGTCTGGGCGATCAGCGCGGGCGTGCGGGAGTAGACGTTGATGATGTACGAGCCGATTTTCACGCGCTCGGTGCGGGCTGCGAGGTAGCCCATGGTGGTCGGTGAGTCGAAACCGTATGCCTCGGCCACCCAGACGGCGTCGAGCCCGGCCTTCTCCAGCCGCACGGTCTCCTCGACGGCCTTGCGGGGGTCGTTCTCGGCGTACTCGAGGGTGGTGGCCAGTTCCATGAGCTGTCCTCTCCGCGTCCGTTCCCGGAACACCGGCATACGCAGGACGGAAGCCGATCCGGAACAACTGGTCATCGCTCCCTGGCCAGTGTGGTGCGAGAGTGGCAGCCGAGGGGATAAAAATCAAGCGCGCCTGCTTTTTCGGGCTGCGGGGTGATCATCGAGGTCTGGTGGAGGTGCGCCCTGCAGCCCTGGCCGCTGGCATCGTTCCGGCACCAGGTCTCGGTCTCCCGGCGCTTCCGCAACGTGTTGGACGAGGTCCGCTGTGCGCTCCGTCGCAGTGCCGGCTTCGCCGGCGGTGGACACGCAGGGCGAACACCTCAAGGACGTCATGGCAGTCGATCGAAGCATCCGCGCGCTGCGAGGTCTGTGCGGCCTCCTCGCCGAAACAGGCTCTCTCACAGACCAACAGACCTGCGGGTGTTGCTGTGCGGCGAATTCGGGGGCGTGAGGTGTTCCGCGCCTTCGGCGGCCCTTCGTCCTTCGCCTAGCGCTTACTCGCTGTCAAAACCAAGCGACAGTCAAGGAAAAGCATGGGGGGATAAAACTCTCCCTGCCATGAGTGACGCCTGTGGTGCAAGACTTTCTGCGTGATCAGCCGCCCTGTCGAGGCGAGCGATCACCCAGTTTCCCGCGGTGGCGTCGATCTCATGCCTGGTCTCCCGCTGGTGTACACGACTGATCCGTCCGTGATGCGAAGGCGTTTGTATGTCTGATGACCTCTCTGAATCCGCTGTTCCACCCTTGACCGAACCGGATGCCTCCTCCTCGGGGCCCAGCCGACGTACCGTCATCGCCACCGGTGTCGTGGTGGGCAGTGCCGTGGTGGCCGGAGGGACGTTCCTCGCCGGCTCGGAGGAGGCCGCTGCCGCGGGGGCTGCGCCCTCCAGTCGGGTCTCCCTGACGGTCAACGGCACCCGCCGGACCGTGACGGTGGACAACCGCACCTCGCTGCTTGACCTGCTGCGCGAGCACCTTGACCTGACCGGCTCCAAGAAGGGCTGCAACGCGGGGGCGTGCGGGGCGTGCACGGTGCTGGTCGACGGGCAGCGGGTGAACTCCTGTCTGACGTTGGCGGTGCGGCTGGAGGGCGCTGAGGTCACCACGATCGAGGGCCTGGCCAAGGGCGATGAACTGCATCCGTTGCAGCAGGCGTTCGTCGACGAGGACGCCTTCCAGTGCGGTTACTGCACACCCGGCCAGATCATGTCTGGTGTCGGTTGCATCCAGGAGGGCCACACCGGCTCGCCGGAGGAGATCCGGGAGTACATGAGCGGCAACGTCTGCCGCTGTGGCTGCTACGTCAAGATCGTGCGCGCGGTCGAGACCGCCGCGCGGAAGTAAGGAGCGGCCCCCATGCATCCCTTCACCTACATCCGCGTCAGCAGCGTCCGGGAAGCCCTGGACGCCGGCAGACGCGGCGGACGCTACATCGCCGGCGGCACCACGCTGGTCGACCTGATGCGCGAGACCGTCGAAAGCCCCGACACGGTGGTCGACATCAGCGCGCTGCCCCTGCGTGACATCACCGCCACCAAGGGCGGGGGCATCCGCATCGGGGCCCTGGTCCCGATGGCCGTGGCCACTGCGGACGCCAAGCTGAACTCCCTGTACCCGGTGGCCGCGCAGGCCCTGCGGGGCGCCTCGGCCCAGCTGCGGAACATGGCCACGGTCGGCGGCAACATCATGCAGCGCACTCGCTGCACCTACTTCCGTGATGTGACCGCCGACTGCAACAAGCGCGAGCCCGGCTCGGGTTGTGCCGCACTGGGCGGTTACAACCGCGGCCATGCGATCCTCGGCGGCTCCGATCACTGCGTGGCCGTTCACGCCTCCGACTTCGCCGTCGCCCTGACCGCGCTGGAGGCGACCGTCCATCTGCAGGCCCCGGGCGGCAAGGAGCGTAGCCTCCCCTTCGCCGACTTTCTGCTCCGCCCCGGCAGTACCCCGCAGCGCGAACAGAACATCCGGCGGGGGGAGTTGATCACGGGGGTCGAGATTCCGGCGTATCCGCGTCCGCTGAAGTCGGCCTATCTGAAGCTTCGCGACCGGCAGTCCTACTCGTTCGGGCTCGCCTCGGCGGCCGTCGCACTGCACATCCGGGGCGGTGTGATCCGCGAGGCCAAGGTGGCCGCCGGCGGTGTGGCCACCGTGCCGTGGAAGCTGTCTGCCGTCGAGCGGGCCCTGATCGGTGAGCGTCCCTCGGACGGTCTGTGGGCCGAGGCCGCCGGGCACGCGGCCGAGGGCGCCCGCCCCCTTCGGCACAACCGGTTCAAGGTCGAGCTCCTGAAGCGGACCGTCGAACGCCAGCTGCGCACCGTAGGAGAGATGGAATGAGCCCCCAGCCGCAGGCAGCCGTAGGTGCGCCGCTGTCCCGGGTGGACGGCCGGCTGAAGGTCACGGGCAAGGCGGAGTACGCCGCCGAGCACGACCTCAAGGGCACCGTGCACGCCGTCATCGTCGACGCGAGCATCGGCCGCGGCCGTGTCAGGTCCATCGACACACGCGCCGCCGAGAAACACGCCGGTGTGCTGCGGGTGATCCACCACGGCAACGCTCCGAAGCTCCCCTACCGGGACAACACCGGGTCCAACAACCCGGCCGGGCGCAGGCTGCGCGTCTTCCAGGACGACCGGGTGCTCTTCCACGGCCAGCCGGTCGCCGTCGTCGTGGCCACCACGCTGGAGGCGGCCCAGCACGGCGCCAGCCTGGTCAGGGTCCGCTACGACGCCGAGAAGCCCTCGACCGACATCACCAAGGGCAAGCCTGGCGAGCCCACGAACTACACGCGCGGCGAAGCCGAAGCCGGGCTGCGCTCCTCCGCCGTACGGCTGGACCTGACCTATGAGCTGGCGCGCAACCATCACAACCCGATGGAGCCGCACGCCACCGTCGCCCGCTGGGACGGCAACAAGCTCACGGTCTGGGACAAGACCCAGTGGGTGATGGGCACGCACGACGAGATCGCCGCGGTCTTCGACCTCCCGGCGGACGCGGTGCGGGTCATCAACCCGTTCGTCGGGGGCGGGTTCGGCAGCGGGCTGCGCTGCTGGCCGCACACGATCGTCGCCGCGCTGGCCGCACGGGTGACGCGGCGCCCGGTGAAGCTGGTGCTGTCGCGCAAGCAGATGTACTTTGGCACCGGCTTCCGGCCGGCCTACGAGTACCGGCTGCGCCTCGGCAGCGACCGGCGCGGCAAGCTGAACGCCGCGATCCACGACATCGAGCACGAGACCTCGTCGTACGAGACGTTCTTCGAGGCCGTCCTGGGCACGGGCCAGATGATGTACAGCATGCCCAACGTCCGCCAGGCTTACCGGCAGGTGCCGTTGGACGTGAACACCCCGATCTGGATGCGCGGGCCCGGCTTCGCCCCCGCGTCGTTCGTGATCGAGTCGGCCATGGACGAGCTTGCTGACAAGCTCGGCATCGATCCGATCGAGCTGCGGCGGCGCAACGAACCGGCCGAGGACGAGTCGACCAACGAGCCGTTCTCCTCCCGCCGGCTGAGTGAGTGCTACACGGTCGGCGCCCGCGAGTTCGGCTGGGACCGCCGCAACCCCAAGCCGCGCTCCACACGGGAGGGGAACCTGCTGATCGGCCTGGGCATGGCCGCCGGGGCCTACGACTGCGGGCGGTATCCGGGGCAGGCCAGGGCTCGGCTGGATGCCGACGGCACGGCGGTCGTGGAGGCGGCCACCACTGACATGGGGCCGGGCACGTACACCTCCCAGACTCAGGTCGCCGCGGACGCCCTCGGGTTGACCATGCGCACGGTGACTTTCCGGCTGGGGGACTCGGAGTATCCGTTCACCTCGCCGCACGGCGGTTCGTCGACCATGGCCAGTGTC
The DNA here is from genome assembly GCF_014930365.1 of Streptomyces caniscabiei. GTDB lineage: Bacteria > Actinomycetota > Actinomycetes > Streptomycetales > Streptomycetaceae > Streptomyces > Streptomyces caniscabiei. Next base: position 640,195 of record NZ_JABXWI010000003.1, read on the forward strand.
GGCTCGGCCGTCGTCGACGCCTGCAACAAGGTGCGCCAGCAGGCGATCAAGCTGGCCGTGGAGGACCGCGATTCGCCGCTGTACGGCGTGAACGCGGACGACGTGGTCGTGCGCAACGGCCGACTGCACGTGCACAACAACACGGCGCGCGGGGAGACGTACAAGAGTCTGCTGGCCCGTAACGACCGTTCCCACCTGGAAGCGAACGGTTCCTACGACGGGCCGGGCAGCGACCGGTCCGCCTACTTCGCCTACAGCGCGACCTTCGCCGAGGTCTCGGTGGACGCGGACCTGGGGCTGGTGCGGGTACGGCGGATGCTCGGGGTGTACGACGCGGGCCGCATCATCAGCCCCAAGCTCGCCGACAGCCAGGCGATCGGCGGCATCGTGGGTGGCATCGGCCAGGCGCTGCTGGAGGACACGGTCACCGACCACCGCGACGGGCGGATCGTGAACGCCAGCCTCGCCGACTACCTCGTCCCGGTCAACGCCGACGTCCCCGAGATCAAGGCGATCTACCTGGACGGCGAGGACAACGCCGGCAACCTGCTGGGCGTCAAGGGCCTCGGCGAGGTCGTCCAGGTGGGCGTGGCGGCCGCGATCGGCAACGCGGTATTCAACGCCACCGGCCGCCGCATCCGCCAACTGCCCATCACCGCCGAGGCGTTGCTCTGACATCACCGCCTCCTTGGACGGGTCCGGCAGCCGAACCCCCCGTACGGCTGCTGGACCCCCGGGTCGCCGCCGCGCATGCGCCCCCGTCGACGCGGCGGCGACCTGATCCACCTTCTGCGACAGCGACCGTCTGCTCTGGAGCCCTCCATGCTGAACATCGCGGACACACTGCACCGTTGGTGCCGCGAGGAACGCCCCTTCGCCCTGGCCACTGTCGTCGGCGTCACCGGCAGCGCACCCCTGCCCATCGGTACGTCGGTGGCGGTGGACGTGGACGGCAACGCCCTCGGCAGCATCTCCGGCGGCTGTGTCGAGGGTGCGGTGTACGAGCTGTGCCAACAGGTGCTCCAGGAGCAAGGCGCTCCACAGCGTGCCCGGTTCGGCTACTCCGACGACGACGCCTTCGCCGTCGGCCTGACCTGCGGCGGCGAACTCGACGTCCTCGTCCAGCGCATCGACCCCGGCGCCCAGCCGCATCTCGGCGCGGCGTTCGCCGAGGCGGTCGAGGGCCGGCCCGCCGCCGTCGCCCAGGTCGTGGACGGGCCCGAGAGGATGCTCGGCACGACGTTGAGCGTGCTCGGCGACAGCTGGATCGCCGACCGCGCGCTCGGCGACGGGCCGACCGGCCGAGCCGTGGGCGACCGGGCCACCGCCCAACTGCGCAGCGGACGCACCGGACTTGTCTCGCTCGGCGGCGACGCCGACACCTGCCCCGAGCAGCTCACCGCCCTCGTCCACGTGGCCGCCACCCGTCCCCGCATGCTGATATTCGGCGCCATCGACTTCGCCGCCGCCCTCGCCCAGGCTGGCCGCTTCCTGGGCTATCACGTCATTGTGTGCGACGCCCGACCCGTCTTCGCCACCGAAGCCCGATTCCCGCACGCCGACGAGGTGGTCGTCGACTGGCCCCACCGCTACCTGGCCCGGACGGCAGTGGACGCCCGTACCGCCGTCTGTGTACTCACCCACGATGCCAAGTTCGACATCCCCTTGCTCCAGCTGGCACTTGACCTGCCCGTCGGTTACGTCGGCGCGATGGGCTCCCGCCGCACCCACGACGAACGGCTGCGCCGCCTGCGTGAAGTCGGAGTCACCGACAGGCAGTTGGCCCGGCTGCGGTCCCCGATCGGCCTCGATCTCGGCGCCCGCACCCCCGAGGAGACGGCCATCTCCATCACCGCGGAGATCATCGCCCACGCCAGCCGAGCGAGTGGCTTGCCTCTGGTCCGGGTCAGCGGCCCGATCCACCGCGTTTCCGGGGCGGTGCCGGAGACAGCGCGGCACGGGGCAGGAATGGTCTCAGGAACATGCTGATCGACGCCTACGGCCGAGTGGCCACCGACTTGAGGGTCTCGCTGACCGACCGGTGCAATCTGCGTTGTACGTACTGCATGCCCGAGGAGGGCCTGCAGTGGCTGGCCAAACCCGATCTCCTCACGGACGTCGAGATCGTCCGTCTGATCGACATCGCGGTCACCTCGCTGGGCATCGAGGAGGTCCGCTTCACGGGCGGCGAACCGCTCCTGCGCCCGGGCCTGGTGGGCATCGTGGAGCGGGTCGCAGCGCTGCGACCCCGCCCGCAGATGTCGTTGACGACGAACGGCATCGGCCTCAAGCGAACGGCTGCGGCCCTGAAGGCGGCGGGCCTGGACCGGGTCAACGTCTCCCTGGACACTCTGCGCCCGGACGCCTTCAAGACCCTCACCCGCCGGGACCGCCACAAGGACGTCATCGAGGGCCTGTACGCAGCCCGTGAGGCGGGCCTGACCCCGGTGAAGGTCAACTCGGTCCTGATGCCGGGCCTGAACGACGACGAGGCCCCGGACCTGCTGGCCTGGGCGGTCGAGCACGAGTACGAACTCCGCTTCATCGAGCAGATGCCCCTGGACGCCCAGCACGGCTGGCGGCGCGACGGCATGATCACCGCGAGCGACATCATCGCCTCCCTGCGCACCCGCTTCGACCTGACCGAAGAAGGCTGCCAGGCCCGAGGTTCGGCGCCCGCCGAGCGCTGGCTCGTGGACGGCGGCCCGCACCGAGTGGGCGTCATCGCCTCGGTCACCCGCCCGTTCTGCGCCGCCTGCGACCGCACCCGGCTCACCGCTGACGGCCAGATACGAACCTGCTTGTTCGCGGCCGAGGAGACCGACCTGCGCGCGGCCTTGCGCGCGGACGCCCCGGACGAGGACATCACGCGGATCTGGTGCGAGGCGATGTGGGGAAAGAAGGCGGGCGCGGGCCTGGACGACCCGACCTTCGTCCAACCAGATCGCCCGATGTCCGCGATCGGCGGCTAGGAAACTCTCTCCTAAGATAGAAACCTGCTCGGGAGGGAAATCCCACTACTCGCCGCTGCATTCCTTAGACTCCGTCGAAGTGATATGGCCCGCATTCGGGACCGGCGAGAATACTGCCGGACGTTTTCCTGTTCCAAGCTGATTAATCGGCACTGCGACCGTCACGGCGACACGCGTCGCGCAGCAGAGCAGGGTGAAGGTCACCGGGCAGGTCCTTCACCGAGGATGACGCGACGCGGGGTGACCCTGCTGCGGTCGTTGGATATCCGGAGAACGGCGGCGGCCTGGAGCTGCGGACGGCCACGGGCAGGTGTCCGCTCTCCTCAACTATGGCGCCCGGGCCGACGCACCGGTCCGGATGCGGGCTGTGTCGTGTAGCTGCCGCATCGTGCCCGGCAAAGGGGGAGGGTTTCATCCCCGGATGTTCTTCTTCCCGGATTAATTTGTCCTCTTTTCGTGCCCGTGTCGGCGTGTGAGGGTCGGAATCGAGTTTTTTCTCGCCGAGGGATCACGCCTTGGCGATTTCTGTGTGTAGCCATGGAACCGTTGACGGAACGCAAGGAAACGATGAACCAGGTCATCCCCATCACCGTCGCCGACCGGCACTCCGAGAGGCGCTCATGACGACTCCGACGCTGGAGCGGCCCGCTCCCACGGTCGTCCCGGAGCACCGACCGGCCGCCCCAGAGCGACAGGCGCCGGCCGTGCGGCCGGGTAGCCGGAGACTCCGCAGCGCGTTGTGGTGGGCGGCGTGCCTGACCTGCGGCGGCCTCGTGGGCCTTGTCCTCGCCATCGTCGGCACACTGCGCGGGCGGGCGCCGTCCAGGCTGCGGCGCGGAGTGGTCGCGGCCGGGACGGCGGTGCAGCTGGCGTCTGGCGCTTGTTTCGCGGTCGCCGGATCCGAGGGCGACGGTGGTCTATGGGAGACCACCCGCGTGGTGGTCAACGCGCCGGTTTCCGGAGCGGCTCTGCTCTACGGCGTCGGCAAGGGCGGCGAAGTGCATCAGGGCGGCAACGGGACGACCGCTGTGGTTCTGGACGGCGGGGTCGTCCGCGCCGGCACCATGTTCGGCACGGTCTTCCTGACGGACCAGCGTATGGAGGCGGACTCGCCTCGCACGCAGGGTCTGGCGGAACACGAGGCCCGGCACGCGGACCAGTGGGCGGCCTTCTCACTCGTCGGAGGGCCCGCCGCGTTCCCCGCGCTGTATGCCGTCGACGAGGCATTCTTCCCCTGTGCGTTCAACCACTTCGAACGGCAGGCCGGACTCGATGACGGCGGCTACGACACGCCGTCGGACTGCCCGTCCATCGCAGGCCAACTCACCCTTGTCTCCCTCGGGCTGGTCGCAGCCTCGGCCCTGGTCGCCCGGCGCAGACTCCGCGGCCCGTCTCCGGCTTCGACCGGAAGTAAGGACTTCCCCCGCTCGGTGTCCTGACGACTGGTGCGTGTCCGGTCCTTCGACATCAGGGCAGTCTGAAGCCGGAAGGTCCTATGACCGCAGTCATGCGATAACGCCGCTGGGCGGGTGTGCGTCCGGGTAGTGCAGGTGAGAGCCGCAGTAGCCGTTTCGGCAGGCCGTTCCCCACTCAGGTGGCACTCCAATCCGATCAACGCGGCTCCATTGCCTGTGGGTTGGCACTTCGAACACCTCCCCACGACGGCACGGGGGCCTCGTGCGTAGCGGGCGTCAATCCCGTTTCCTCGATCAGTGGCCACGCCTAAAGAGTTGTGAGCTCCTTGCCGTAAAGCGGCAGCTGCCGAAAGGAAGATCGCTCGCAACTGCGCGGCGAGCAGGGAGAAATTCCTCCCCCTCACAGAACGCCCGTGCGGTGCGATGCTCGACGGCGTCCCCAGCCCGCAGCGATCGCGCGTTGCCCTGAAAAGAGAATGCCACCGAATGTCACCCACGACCGACGAGCGACCCCGCAAACTGCCCTTTGTCGTCTGGGTGCTGTCCGCCGGAACCTTCCTCATGGGCACCACCGAATTCGTCATCGCGGGCCTGCTGCCCGAGATCGCCGATGATCTCAATGTCTCCCTGCCTCACGCGGGTCTGCTGATCACGGTGTTCGCGGCAGGCATGATCGTCGGGGCGCCGGCGATGGCGATCGCGACCCTGCGCCTGCCCCGGCGCTCCACGCTGATCCTCGCGCTCGTCGTGTTCGCGCTCGGGCATCTGGCCGCCGCGCTCAGCTCGTCCTTCGCTCTCGTGCTCGCGGCTCGCGTGGTGACCGCACTGGCCACCGGGACCTTCTGGTGCGTCGCCGCGGTCGTGGCCACGACCGCTGCAGGGCCGGCAGCGACGTCACGGGCCCTGGGCATGCTCCTGGGAGGTCTGACCGTGGCGACCGTGGCCGGCGTACCGCTGGGCGCGTGGCTGGGGCAGTTGTCGGGGTGGCGCGGGCCGTTCTGGGTGCTGGCCGCGCTGTCGGCCGGCGCGGCGGCGGTCATCGGCCGGTTCATCCCTGGCGACGAGCGACGTGAAGCGCCTTCCGTGCGGGCCGAGTTCGCCGCGCTGCGAGATGTTCGGATCTGGCTGACGCTGAGTTCGATGACGCTGCTGATGGGCGGTGTCCTGGCGACGTACACCTACATCTCGCCCCTGCTCACCGAGCGGGCCGGTATCTCCGCTGAGGCCGTGCCCATGGTCCTGACCGGCTACGGCCTGGGCGCGCTGCTGGGCACCACGGTCGGCGGGCGCCTGGGCGACCGTCGCCCCCTGGTCACTCTCATCACGGCCGCCGCCACGACCACGCTGGTCCTGCTGTTGTTGACTGTTTTTTCCACCAGCCCCGTGGCGGCCGTCGTCCTGGTGACACTGATGGGGGTGACGGGCTTCGCCGCCAACCCGGCGCTCGGCGCGCTGGCTCTGCGCTTCGCCGGTTCCGCGCCCACCCTCGCCTCCGGCCTCAGCGGCGCGGCGCCCAACGTGGGCATCGCCATCGGTTCCTGGACGGCTGGCATCGCCCTGACCTCACCGCTGCAGCAGGCCGGGCCCCCGCTGGTCGGCACGGTGGCGGCCGCCCTCACCCTCGTACCGCTGACCACCCTCGCACTGATGCGCGCCACCCGCTCCGAGAAGCCCCCTCCTTCGCCCCGAGCAGCCGCGGAGCAGCCGATCGGGTGCGGACGTCAGGACCTTGGCTGAGCGGCGCTTGGCTCGCGCCACACGCGAGCGGAAGGTTCTCCCGCTCGCGGACCGACAGAGCGTGAGGTCCAGCCAGGCGGGGTCACCGTCCGTGTGGGCTCGGCACCGATCAGCGGGGAGTCGAAGAGGGCGCCAGGTGCTGGTCGGCGGCCCAGGAGGCGAGGATGCGCAGCCGCTCGTGGGTGGGGGATCCGGGGGTGGCGGTCCAGACGGTCAGGTGCTGGTCGGGGTCGGTGTTGGCGGTGAGGGTGTCCCAGTCCAGGACGAGTTCGCCGACGACGGGATGGTTGAGGGTCTTGGTGCCCACGGTGCGGGCGGCGACCTTGTGGTCGCCCCACCACTGGGCGAACTGCTTGTCACGGGTGGACAGTTCACCGACCAGCTCGATGAGACGGGGGTCCTCGGGATACTGCGCCGCCTCCATCCGCACCTGTGAAACGGCGATCCGCGCCGAGCTCTCCCAGTCGGCGTACAGGGTGCGCATCGCCGGATCGATGAAGATGAGCCGGGGGTAGTTGCGGTGCTTTTCCGGAATGCGGGAGAAGTCGGTGACCAGCGCGGCGGCCAGCGCGTTCCACGCCAGGATGTCCCCGCGTCGCCCCTGCACGATGGCCGGGGTGGCGGTGAGGTCGTCCAGTACGCGCTGCAGCTGGGGCTGGACCTTCTGCCTGCCGTGGCGTCGGGCGCGGGCGGTGGTCTTGCCCGCGAGCTGGAACAGATAGCCGCGCTCGTCGTCGTCCAGGTGGAGGACACGGGCGATCGTGTCCAGCACGGGCGCGGACGCCTGCATACGCCCCTGCTCGAGCCGGGTGTAGTAGTCGGTGCTGATGGAGGCGAGCTGGGCGACCTCCTCCCGGCGCAGCCCAGCCACCCGGCGGGGCCCGCCCGTCTCCGGCAGCCCGACCGCGCGGAGGCTCAGTTCCGAACGGCGCTTCTTGAGGAACTCGCCGAGCTCATTGAGAGGAACGTTGCTGGTCATGCTTCCCATCCTGACGAGGCCGGTAGGTTCTGGTCGGCGGCCCAGGAGGCGAGAATGCGCAGCCGGTCGTGCGCGGGGGATCCTGGGGCGGCAGTCCAGACCGTCATGTACTGGTCGGGGTCGGTGTTGGCGGTGAGGGTGTCGCGGTCGAGGGTGACCTCTCCCACGACCGGATGGATCAGAGTCTTCGTGCCCACGGTGCGGGCGGCGACGCGGTAATTGCCCCACCACCGAGCGAACTCCTGGTCGCGCAGGGACAGTTCACCAACCAGGGCGATCAGACGGGGGTCCTCGGGGTACTTCGCCGCCTCCATCCGCAGCTGCGCAACGGTGACCTGTGCAGCTGTCTTCCAGTCGGCGTACAGGGTGCGCATCGCCGGCTCGGTGAACAGGATCCGGGGATAGTTGCGGTGCTTTTCCGGAATCCGGGAGAAATCCGTGACCAGCGCGGCCGCCAACGCGTTCCACGCCAAAATGTCCCCCCGCCGCCCCTGGACCATGGCGGGGACGGAGGTGAGGTCCTCCAGCACCCGCTGCAGTTGCGGCTGGACCTTCTGCCTGCCGTGGCGTCGGGTGCGAAGGGTGGTCCTGCCCGCGAGCTGGAAGAGGTAGCCGCGTTCGTCGTCGTCCAGGTGGAGGACACGGGCGATGGTGTCCAGCACGGGCGCGGACGCCTGCATGCGGCCCTGCTCTATCCGGGTGTAGTAGTCGGTGCTGATGGAGGCGAGCTGGGCGACCTCCTCACGGCGCAGTCCTTCGACCCGGCGGGGCCTGCTGGTCGACGGAAGCCCGACGGTGGGCGGGCTCAGCTTTGAGCGGCGCTTCTTAAGGAATTCTCCCAGTTCATTCAGGGCGACATCGCTGGTCATGCTTCCCAGCATTACATCGATCGCACCTGAGGAAGGGGGGAGAATTTCCTCCCTGGATGTTCCTCTCCCCGGATAGATTCCTCCGCTTCTCGCGTCCGCCCTCGCGTGTGAGGCTCGATCGTGAGCAGCCATTTCTGACGCCGGCTGCGGCATACAGACCCTCGTATCGAAGGAAGCACCCCCATGCGCGGAGCAGTCATTCACGCCCCCGGCGATGTGCGCCTCGAGAACCTCGAAGACCCGAAGATCAACCGGCCGACCGACGCGGTGATCCGCACGGTCGCCACGTGCGTGTGCGGCTCGGACCTGTGGCCCTACCGTGGCGCGGAGCCGCTGGACGAGCCCCATCCGATGGGGCACGAGTACGTCGGCATCGTCGAGGAGGTGGGCAGCGAGGTCACCAACGTCAGGCCGGGTCAGTTCGTGGTCGGCTCCTTCGCCACCTCGGACAACACCTGCGCGAACTGCCGTAACGGCTGGCAGTCCTCCTGCCTGAACCGGGAGTTCATGAGTACCTGCCAGGCCGAGTACGTCCGCATCCCCAACGCGCACGGCACTCTGGTCGCTACCGGCGAGCACCCGGACGGCGAGGCGGTGCCTGGCCTGCTCGCCGTCTCCGACGTGATGGGCACCGGCTGGTACGCCGCCCTCGCCGCCGAGGTCAAGCCCGGCGTCACCGCCGTTGTCGTCGGAGACGGCGCGGTCGGCCTGTGTGGAGTCATCGCCGCCAGGGAACTGGGAGCCGAGCGGATCATCGCGATGAGCCGCCACGCCTCCCGGCAGAAGCTGGCCCTCGAATTCGGCGCCACCGACATCATCAGCGAACGCGGCGACGAAGGCATCGCCCGCGTCAAGGACCTCACCGGCGGCATCGGCGCTGACTCCGTGCTGGAGTGCGTCGGCACCGCCGAGTCCATGCGGCAGGCCCTGCACTCGACCCGGCCCGGCGGCAACGTCGGCTTCGTCGGCGTCCCGCACGAGGTCGCCGTGGACGGCCAGGAGCTGTTCTTCTCCCAGGTCGGCCTGCGCGGCGGCCCCGCCCCCGTGCGCCGCTACCTGCCCGACCTGATCGACCGTGTCCTGACCGGCCGGATCAACCCGGGCAAGGTCTTCGACCTCACCCTGCCCCTGGACCAGGTCGCCGAGGGCTACCGGGCCATGGACGAACGCCGCGCGATCAAGACCCTCCTCAAGCCCTGACCCCTCCTCGGCAAGGAGCAACCATGCAGATCACCCGCAGCTCGATCGACACCGTCAAGGGTCCGGCCGATTGGTTCACCGGCGACGTTTACATCGACCCCGTCGCCGCCGCGCCGGCCCCGTCCCGGGTCACCGCGTCCCTGGTGCACTTCATGCCCGGCGCCCGCACTCACTGGCACCGCCACCCCCTGGGGCAGACCGTCTTCGTCACCGAGGGCGTCGGCCTGTGCCAGCGCCGCGGCGGACCGGTGGAAGTCATCCGGCCCGGCGACCGCGTCCTGTTCGAAGCCGACGAGGAGCACTGGCACGGCGCCGCCTCGAACCGGCTGATGGTCCACCTGGCCATCAACGAGGGCGACGACACCCACGACGTCGTGCACTGGCTGAACCCCGTCACTGACGAGGAATACACCGCCGCCCCGCCCACCGGCTGAACCCGGGCGCACACACCTCTTTCCCGGGCCTTGATGCGCGGCCCGCCCCCTAGTCACGTCGTTGAGGAGAACTCTTGTGACCACCTTCGCCCTCATCGGTGCCGGACCCGGCCTCGGGCTCGCCACAGCCCGCCGCTTCGGCGCCGCCGGCCACCGCGTCGCCCTCATCGCCCGTAACCCCCAGCGCCTGGACGACCTGACAGCCGAGCTGACGCGTGACGGCATCGAGGCCCGCGGCTTCGCCGCCGATGTCCTCGACATCGAGGCCCTGACCGCGGCCCTGTACGCGGCCGGTGCCTCGCTGGGGCCCGTCGAGATCCTCCAGTACAGCCCCGTGCCCCGCGCCGACTTCATGAAGCCGGTCCTGGACACCGGCGCCGACGACCTCGACGCGCCCCTCGCCTTCTCCGTCAAGGGCCCGGTCACCGCGGTGAATGCCGTCCTGCCTGGCATGCGCGAACTCGGCCGCGGCACCGTGCTGTTCGTCAACGGCTCCAGTGCCGTTCGCCCCAATCCGAACGTCGCCGGCACCTCGGTCGCTTTCGCTGCCGAGAGCGCGTACGCCCGCATGCTCCACGACACGCTCGCCCCGCAGAACGTCCATGTCGCCCAGCTGATCGTGCCGGGCGCCATCCGGCCCGACGCCGAACACAGCAGCCCCGACGCCCTGGCCCGGCGCCTGTACGACATGCACACCGGGCGTGACGGCTTCCGCCATTACTCCGAGCCCCTTCCCAAGTGAGACCCCAGAGCATGCCCATGAACTCCGCCGCCCGCCGCGCCCTGGTCCGCGCCGTCCCGGCAACCGCTCTCCTGCTGGCCGTGACCGCCTGCACCAGTGACTCATCAGGGGTCACTCCGGCTTCCGCGTCCAGCTCGTCGGCGTCTTCGGGGCGGCAGCAGGCATCGACATCCGCCGCACCCAGCGCATCAGCCGAGAGGAATACCGCCATGGCCATCCGGGTCACCATCGACGGCCGGCCCGTCGACGCCACCCTGAACGACAGCCCTGCCGCCCGCGACTTCGCCGACCTGCTCCCGCTCACCCTGGATCTGGAGGACTTCCACCAGACGGAGCGGATCGCGGACCTGCCGCGCAGGCTGACTACGTCCGGCGCCCCGGACCCAGCCGTGCCCCGGGCCGGTGACCTGGCCTACTACGCACCCTGGGGCAACCTGGCTCTCTACTACCGCGACGGCGCCTCCGCCTCCCCAGACCTGCTCATCCTTGGCCACATCGACGCCGACGGGCTCGGCACAGCCGACCGAATCACCATCGAATCCGCTTCCTGACCTTTGGCAGCCAGGTGGCCGCCTCAATCAACCCCGACGGCCTCCCCGTCCCCGTGGCCTGACCGCACCCCCTTCTGCCATTCCGCTCAAGGAGAGTCCACCCGTATGCCTTCCACATCCGGGACCACCCCCGGCAAGCTCCCCTTCGTCGTCTGGGTGCTCGCAGCCGGTACGTTCCTGATGGGCACCACTGAGTTCGTCATCGCCGGACTGCTGCCCGAACTGTCCACCGGCCTCGGTGTGAGCACCTCACAGGCCGGGCTGCTGATCACTGCCTTCGCCGTCGGCATGATCATCGGGGCGCCGACCATGGCCCTGGCCACCCTGCGCCTTCCCCAGCGCCAGACGCTGATCCTGGCCCTGTCCGTCTTCAGCCTCGGCCACGTGGTGGCGGCCCTGAGCACATCCTTCACCGTCGTCCTCGCCGCCCGCGTCGTCACCGCGCTGGCCACCGGAGCGTTCTGGTCCGTCGGCTTTGTCGTCGCCACCACCGCCGCAGGCCCGCAGAGGGCCACCCGCGCGACCGGTGTCATGATCGGCGGGCTGACCCTGGCCAACGTCGTCGGCGTCCCGATCGGCTCCTTCGCCGGCCAGTTCGTCGGCTGGCGCGGCCCGTTCTGGGCCCTGGCCGGCCTCTCGGCGCTTGCCGCCGTCTTCATCGGCCACTTCATCCCCACCCACGAACAGCGCGCGACCGTCTCGATGCGCGCCGAGTTCGGCGCCCTGCGCCAGGGCCGGCTGTGGCTGGCGCTGAGCGCAGCCGTGTTCATCATGGGCGGTGTCCTGGCGACCTACAGCTATGTCACCCCGCTGCTGACCGACCAGGCCGGGATCCCGGCGGGCGCCGTCCCGTTCGTCCTCATCGCTTTCGGCGTCGGCGCCCTGGGCGGCACCACCACGGGTGGCCGTCTGGGTGAGCACCGTCCGATGGCCACCACCATCACCGCCGCCGCAGCCACCGCCCTGGTCCTGTTTCTGATGATCCCGCTGTCCACCAACGCGGTCACGGCCACCATCCTGGTGTTCCTCATGGGCCTGACCGGATTCACGGTGAACCCCGTCGTCACCTCGCTGGCCATGTGCTTCGCCGGCGACGCCCCCACCCTCACGTCCGCGCTGACCACCTCCGCCTTCAACATCGGCGTGGCCGGCGGCTCCTTCATCGCGGGTGCGGCCCTGGACTCCTCCCTCGGTCTGACCGGTCCGCCCCTGGTCGGCACGGTCATCGCCGTACTCACCCTGCTCCCACTCATCGCCCTCGCCGTCCGCGGCACCTCCGGCAGGACCCGCATCGTGGCCCAGCGCACTGCCCCCGCCCACGCGCGCAATGACGAACCCGTGCAGACACCGTCGCATCACTGAGTCCGGTCGGCAGGCAACTGCCACGAGCCGACGCGAACTTTCCACCGCACCGACGAGAGGATCCGCGATGAGCTCCCACGACAAGACCTTCACCGGCAAGGTGGCCTTCGTGACCGGAGCCGCGTCCGGCATCGGCCGCGCCACCGCCCTCGGCTTCTCCCGCGCGGGAGACCCGCGTCGCGCTCGCCGACCTGTCCACGCAGGGACTCGAAGAGACCGCACGGCTCATCAAGGAAGAGGGCGGACAGGCCCTGGCTTTGACCTGTGACGTCACCAACGAAGACCAGGTGACGTCCGCCCTGGACGACACCGTCCGAGCCTTCGGCCGCCTCGATGCCGCCTTCAACAACGCCGGGATCGAGCAGCCGGTGAAACCCACCGTCGACGTCACCAAGGACGAATGGGACCGCGTCCTCGGCGTCAGTCTCACCGGAACGTTCCTCTGCATGAAGCACCAGATCCTGCTGATGCAACAGCAGCAGGCCGGCGCCATCGTCAATGCCTCGTCGGGCGCAGGCGTCAAGGGCTTCAAGGGCTTCAAGGGACAGGCGGCCTATACCGCGGCCAAGCACGGCGTCATCGGCCTGACCCGTTCGGCCGCCCTGGACTACGCGGCCTCGGGCATCCGCATCAACGCCGTCTGCCCCGGCATCATCGACACCACGATGATCGAACGCTTCGCCGAGAGCACCCCCGGAGGCCGCGAAGCCCTCATCGCGGACGAGCCGATCGGGCGACTGGGCACACCGGAGGAGATCGCCGCCGCCGTCCTCTGGCTCTGCTCGGACGCCGCCTCCTTCGCCATCGGCCACGCCCTGGTCGTCGACGGCGGCCAAACCGTCTGAAGACGGCTGCGCCACCCGGCCTCCCGCTCCACAGGAAGAGACGGATCGCGGCCCGTCACACCTCCCCAGACACCCGACGGGCCGGCACAAGCGCAGTCCTCTCACTGACCGCGGCTCCGCCGCTGCACGGCCACCGACGCGGCCCGGCGCACAGAGCAAACGCCCGAACCTCGCCACAACCCCATGGGCGAAGACCGGGCCACCGAACAGCCCACGATGGGAGAGCACGAGATGAACCCCACCTACGACTTCACCGGCCAGGTCGCCCTCGTCACCGGAGCCAGCTCTGGCATGGGCCTGGCGACCGCCCGCGCCTTCGCCGAATCCGGCGCCGCCGTCGCCCTCACCGACATCGACGAAGCCGCCCTCAACTCCGCCGCGAAAGATCTCACCGACGCCGGCCGCCAAGTCCTGGCCCTCACCTGCGACGTCAGCGACGAGAACCAGGTTGCCGCCGCGGTCGACCGCACCGTCGAGACCTTCGGCCGCCTCGACCTGGCCTACAACAACGCCGGCATCCAGATCCCGCCCAGCGACGCCGCCGAGGAACCCGCCGAACGCTTCGACCGCGTCAACGCCATCAACCTCCGCGGCGTGTGGGCCTCCATGAAACACGAGCTGCGGCACATGCGGGCCCAGGGCAGCGGAGCCATCGTCAACTGCTCCTCCCTCGGCGGCCTGGTCGGTCTCCCCGGCCGCGCCTCCTACCACGCCTCCAAACACGGCGTGATCGGCCTGACCACCAGCGCCGCCCTCGAATACGCCCCGCGCGGCATCCGCATCAACGCCGTCTGCCCGGGAACTATCGACACTCCCATGGTCAGCGACATGATCGCCAAGGGGGAACTCGACCGCGCCGACGCCGAGGCCAACCAGCCCACCAACCGGCTCGGCACCGCCGAGGAGATCGCCCAGGCCGTCCTGTGGCTGTGCAGCCCCGGAGCCGGCTTCGTCGTCGGCGTCGCCCTGCCCGTCGACGGCGGCTACGTCGCCCGATAAGGACGAACCACGAACGGCTCAAGCAGCGGCTGACCGTCCCGGAGACGTACATCGCGCGCACAGCACGCAGCCCGCTCAACCCCGTCGTTCAACGACCGGGACAGCGCCCAGACAGGCAAACACGCAGAAAGAAGGACAGGAAATGTCACCGTCGGACGGCTACATCTTCGAACTCGACAACAACGTCACGCGCACATCGGTGACGTACAAGAACAGGTACGGGATCACCATCGCGGCCGACCTCTATCGGCCGAAGGACTTCGACGAGTCGCAGAAGCACCCGGCGATCGTCATCGGCCCGCCGTACGGCGGCGTCAAGGAGCAGGGGCCTGGGGTGTACGCCCAGGAACTGGCCAAGCGCGGATTTGTCGCTCTGGGGTTCGACCCGTCCTACAACGGCGAGAGCAGCGGTGAGCCCCGGCACATCGCCTCTCCGGAAATCTTCGCCGAGGACTTCAGCGCCGGCGTGGACTTCCTGGGCACGCTGCCCTACGTGGGCCGCGAAAGGATCGGTGCGATCGGCATCTGCGGCAGTGGAGGGTTCGCGCTGAACGCCGCGCAGGTCGACCAGCGGATCAAGGCCGTGGCGACGGCAGCCATGTACGACATCAGCGGCGTCACACGCGGCGGGTGGCAGGACACCATGAGCGACGAGGAGCGCCAGGCAGGGCTCAGCAAGCTCGCGGAGCAGCGCTGGAGTGACGTCGACACGGGTGAGCCCGCGCTCACGCCGATCTTCCCCGACGAGATCCCGGACGGCCTGGACCCGGTGACCAGCGAATTCTTCGAGTTCTATGTCACCGATCGTGGTCGGCATCCTCGCTCGATCGGCGGGTTCACCGTCACCAGTGGAATGTCCCACATCAACTACGGGGCGCTGCGCCACCTTCCGGACATCACTCCGCGACCGATCCTCCTCATCACCGGTGAGCACGCTCATTCCCGCTACTTCAGCGACACCGTCCACGAGCAGGCGACCGGCCCCAGGGAGCTGGTGGTGGTTCCCGGGGCGCGACACATCGACCTCTACGACCGCACCGATCTGATTCCGTTCGACGAGCTGGAGGAGTTCTTCACCAAGAACCTCGCCTGATCACCGAACCGCGGGGATCGCCGCAGGTTTCGGCCGTCAGGCATCGCCGACGGGCCGGACCAACGCTGTCGGCACGGCGACGGCCGCACCCCCTCGTACCACTGTGCTCGCGCTGGTGCCTGCCACCCAACTCGACGACTACGACCATTTGTCGCTCGGTGACGAGACCGGGAGGGGCGGCGAATCCGCACGAAATGAAGCCCCGAAATGAGATTGCCGAAAGAGAGTCCGTCCATGACGACCCCTGTCGCAGCCGAAAGACTTATCCATCTCCGGGCAGCAGACGTGAGCCTGGTACTCGACCTGAGAGGCACCGGCCTGCCCACGGTGCTCCACTGGGGCGCCGATCTCGGCGACCTCACCCAGGACGAGCTGTCGCAGCTGGCCGCAGCCGTCACCATGCCGAACATGCCGGGATTCGACGACGTCGTACCACGGGTCTCGCTGCTGCCCGAGCACGGCACCGGATGGCCCGGGCAGCCCGGTCTGACCGGGCACCGTCAGGGCGCGGACTGGTCACCCCTGTTCACCCTCGACGCGGTGGAGGCCGACGGCCTCTCGGTACGGATCCGGGCCACCGACGAGGCCGCCCGCCTCAGCCTCGTCCTGGAAGCCGGACTCACCCCGTCCGGGCTGGTGCGGATGCGTGCCACCGTACGCAACGACGACACGGTACGGCTGTACACGCTCGACGGGTTGATGCTCGCGCTGCCGGTACCCGACTCCGCCACCGAACTGCTCGACCTCACCGGCCGCTGGTGCCGCGAACGCTCCCCGCAGCGCCACCCGTTCAACGCCGGCACCTGGCTGCGCGAGACCCGCAGCGGGCGCACCGGCCCCGACGCCGCCCTGGTCCTGACGGCCGGCACACCGGGCTTCGGATTCGGCAGCGGCGAGGTGTGGGGCCTGCACCTCGCCTGGAGCGGCAACCACCGGATCCTGGCCGAACGGCTGCCCGCCGGCCGCCCGGCCCTCGCAGCCGGCGAACTGCTCCTGCCGGGCGAGGTCGTCCTCGGCCCCGGCGAGGAGTACACCGGCCCGTGGCTCTACGGCTCCCACAGCGACCGGGGCCTGGACGGCCTGTCCGCCCGCTTCCACGACCACCTCCGCTCCCGCCCCGGCCACCCTCACCGGCCCCGCCCGGTGGTGCTCAACACCTGGGAAGCCGTCTACTTCGACCACGACCTCGACAAGCTCACCCACCTCGCCGACCTCGGCGCGCAGGTCGGCGTGGAGCGCTTCGTCCTGGACGACGGCTGGTTCCGGCACCGCCGCGACGACCGGGCGGGCCTCGGCGACTGGTACGTCGACGAGGCCGTCTGGCCCGGGGGCCTGCGCCCACTGATCGACCATGTCCGCGCGCTCGGGATGGAGTTCGGCCTGTGGGTCGAACCCGAGATGGTCAACCCTGACTCCGACCTGGCCCGCGCCCACCCCGAGTGGATCCTGGCCACCGGCGGCCGCACCCCTGCCGACCGTCGCTCCCAGCAGGTGCTGGACCTCACTCACCCCGAGGCGTACGCGTACATCCGTGAGCGACTCGACGACCTGCTCACCGAGTACGAGATCGCCTATCTCAAGTGGGATCACAACCGCGAGCTCGTCGACGCGGGCCACTCACCGGACGGTGAGCCCGCCGTCCACGCCCAGACCCTCGCCGTCTACGCCCTGCTCGACGAACTTCGCGCGCGCCACCCGGGCATGGAGATCGAATCCTGCGCCAGCGGAGGCGGGCGCGTCGACCTCGCCATCCTGGAACGCACCGACCGCGTCTGGGCCAGCGACTGCAACGACGCCCTGGAACGCCAGTCGATCAACCGCTGGACCCAGCTGC
Organism: Streptomyces caniscabiei; assembly: GCF_014930365.1. Taxonomy (GTDB): domain Bacteria; phylum Actinomycetota; class Actinomycetes; order Streptomycetales; family Streptomycetaceae; genus Streptomyces; species Streptomyces caniscabiei. Next base: position 657,227 of record NZ_JABXWI010000003.1, read on the forward strand.
TCCTGCCGCCCGAACTCGTCGGCTCCCACATCGGCGCCGCCCGCTCCCACACCACCGGCCGCACCCACGACCTGGCCTTCCGGGCCGGCACCGCTCTCTTCGGTCACCTCGGCATCGAATGGGACCTCACCCGCGCAAGCGAGAGCGAACGAGCCGAACTCGCCCGCTGGGTCGCGCTCCACAAGCAACTCCGTGGCCTGCTGCACACCGGCCGCGTGGTCCGCGTCGACCACCCCGACCCGGCCCTGTGGGCCCACGGCGTCATCTCCCACGACCGCACCGAAGCCGTCTTCGCCCTCACCTCGGTAGCTACCCCGGTCACCGCCCACCCCGGCACTCTGCGGCTGCCCGGCCTCGACCCGAACACCACGTACCACCTGCGCCCGCTGCCCCCAGGCGACCAAGCCCCCGGCATGGAACGCGGAACCCCCGCCTGGTGCAACAAGGACGGCATCACCCTGCCCGGCAGCGTCCTGGAACACGTCGGCATCCAGATCCCCACCCTCCACCCCGAACAGCTCATCCTGCTCCAGCTCACGAGCCGCTGAGCCTCCGCCACCTGGCTCGAAGCCGGCGGTCTGCCCGCCGGTGAGCACCCCCGCCGAAAAACGCCGCGAAGTACCAGGCGAACCGACCCGCACGGCGCAGGGCTGCGTCGCTGTTGCCGCCCCTGCGCCGTGCGGGCAGTCCGCCAGGGGTAACCGGAGGCAGTCCCAAGTGTGCGTCGCACAGTGTCGTGAGCGGGTGTCGAAGTCGGCGGGACGCCGCGTCCGCAGGGCCATGGGCTGCGAGGTGGTCGTCGGTGTGTTCGTCGTGGGGTAGGCCGACGGCGTCGAAGTCATTCACGACGTGGACGAGCGCACGAGTTTCGCCGTGCCATGAGCAGCCGATCTGCCTCCAACCACGGGCGGCCGACTAGAGCTCCTTACCAGAGAGTCCCACCCGGTCAACGACGACAGGGCCCTCGTCGGTGAGGCCAGCCGGACGGCAACGGCCGACCCCGACCTTCCTGTACCGAGACCTTGTGAGGCGATCCTTGGGCCACCAACTACCGGAGCCCTGTGCACGTTTCGACTTCCCACATAGAGCCGAAAGGGTGGCTAGGGGCCGTGGGAGTTCGCCGGGACACTTCTGGGACTTCCGGCTGCAGCGACGGGTACGAGCGTGAAACAGCCGAAAGGCCATTCACACAGGTCAGCGACCCGCGACCGCCCGTCGCGGCAGGTCACGGCCCTGACTGGTCCCTTCCGGGACAAGTGGCCATCAGCAATCAGCAGCTCCGCGTAGAGCGTCGTCCGTCCTCGGCGCCTCATCGAAATACGCCACCCTTACAGGGCCTGACCTGCCCAACAGGTCACCTGACACCTCATCAGGACGAGCGTCAAATGAGCGTCACGAGCGTCATTTCAGCGTCAAGATATCGCCCGTAACGCCCACACCGCACATAATGCGCACGCGCAAAATCCCAGGTCAGGAGCCCTTTGCGGCCGGTTCAAGGATGGCGACACACTCCACGTGATGAGTCATCGGAAACAGGTCGAACGCCCGCAGCATCCGCACCCGGTACCCGCCCTCACGGAAGTACCCCAGGTCCCGGGCCAGCGCCGCCGGGTCGCAGGCCACATAGGCGATGCGGCGGGCGCGCAGGGACGACAGGTGCTGGACCGTCTTCCGGCCCGCGCCGGCGCGCGGCGGGTCCAGGACGATGAGGTCGACCTCTTCGATGCCCGTGCGCGGCAGCACCGCCTCGACCTTGCCCTGTTCGATCCGTACCCGGTCGAAGTCGGCGAGGTTGTGCCGCGCGTCCTCGACCGCGCGCTTGCCGGACTCGATGCCGAGCACCGCGCCCTTGTCGCCGACGCGGTCGGCGAGGGCGCCCGCGAACAGCCCGACGCCGCAGTAGAGGTCCAGCGCCATGTCGCCCTTGCGCGGCAGCAGACCCTGCATCACGGCCTTGACCAGCGTGTCGGCGGCCTTCGGGTGCACCTGCCAGAACCCGCCGCTGCCCACCCGGTACGTACGGTCGTCCGCGCGCTCCCGGACGAAGGGGCGCCCGTGGACGCGGTGCACGCCCCCGTCCTTCTCCTCGACCCGCATCACCGACACCGGCTTGTCCAGTTCCACGAGCGGCAGCCGCGCGCCCGGCCGGGGCTCCAGGATGACCTGACGGTCCTGCGAACCCGTCGCCGCGATCGCGTCGACGGACGCCATGCCCGTCCAGTCGCGCTTCTCGATGCCCAGCTCGGACACCCCCGGCGCCGCGATCATGCAGTGGTCGATCGGCTCGACCTCGTGCGAGCGGTGCTTGCGCAGCCCCGCCCTCCCCGACTCGTCCACCGCGTACTGCACCCGCGTCCGCCACCCCGGGACCTCGCCCGCCGGCAGCTTGTCGCCCTCGGCCGGCATCACGGTGCCGTCCCAGCCCGCCTCCTCGGGGGTGAGACCCGCGAGGCGCTGGAGCTGTTCGGCGATGACCTCGCCCTTGAAACGGCGCTGGGCGCCCGGCTTGGCGTGCTGCCAGTCGCAGCCGCCGCAGCGGCCGGGGCCGGCGTAGGGGCAGGGGGCCTCGACGCGGTCCTTGGAGGCCGACAGGACCGAGACCGCGTCCGCCCGCAGGAAGCGCGCGCCCTCCTCGCCCTCGGTCACCCGGGCCACGACCCGCTCGCCGGGCAGCGCGTGCCGGACGAAGAGGACCTGTCCCTCGGACGTACGGGCGATGCAGTGGCCGCCGTGGGCGACGGGGCCCACCTCGACCTCGTACTCCTCCCCCACCAGCGATTTCTTCGGTTCTGCCTGCATGGTGGGGTGACTCCAGGAGATGAGGAACGCGACAACGGCCGGACAACAGCCCACCAGTCTACGTGGGTGCGGTCCGGCCGTTGACCACGAACGTCGGTCTCGTGCGAGCGTCAGCTCTCGTCGGCCGACGAACCCGCCGACGAACCGGCCGACGGCTTGGCCGACTTCGCCGCCGACTCCTTGGGCCGCTCGTGCGCCGGACCACGCCGCACCGAGCCCGGCGCGCTCCACTCCTGCCGCTTGCGCGCCCGGCGCTTGGCGACCTCGGAGGACTCCAGCTGGTAGGGCACGGAGGTCACCATGACCCCCGGCGTGAAGAGCAGCCGGCCCTTGAGCCGGAGCGCGCTCTGGTTGTGCAGCAGGTGCTCGTACCAGTGGCCCACCACGTACTCGGGGATGATCACCGACACCGCGTCGCGCGGGGACTCCTTGCGCAGCCCCTTGACGTACTCGATGACCGGCCGGGTGACCTCGCGGTACGGCGAGTCCAGGACCTTCAGCGGGACGTCGATGCCGCGCCGCGTCCACTCCTCCTGGAGCGCCTTGGTCTCCACCGGGTCGACGTTGACGCTGAGGGCCTCCAGCGTGTGGGAGCGCATCAGCTTGGCGTAGGCGAGGGCGCGCAGGGTGGGCCGGTGGATCCGGGAGATCAGAACCACGGAGTGGACCCGCGACGGCCGTACGACGTCGTCGCTCGGCCCCTCCGGCGCGGCGATCTCCGCCGCGACCCGGTCGTAGTGCTTACGGATGGCCGTCATCGTCGCGTAGAAGATCACCATGCCGAGCAGGGCGACCCAGGCGCCGTGCGTGAACTTGGTGCCCAGGACGACGATCAGCACCAGGCCCGTGAAGAAGGCGCCGAAGGCGTTGATCGCGCGGGAGCGAACCATGTGGCGCCGCTTGGCCTGGTCCTTCTCCGTCCGCAGGTGCCGGTTCCAGTGCCGGACCATGCCGGTCTGGCTGAGCGTGAAGGAGACGAACACACCCACGATGTAGAGCTGGATGAGGCGCGTGGAGTCGGCGCCGTAGATCCACACCAGGAGGACGGCGGCACCCGCGAGGAGCACGATGCCGTTGGAGAAGGCGAGGCGGTCGCCTCGGGTGTGCAGCTGGCGCGGGAGGTAGCGGTCCTGGGCGAGGATCGAGCCGAGCAGCGGGAAGCCGTTGTAGGCGGTGTTGGCGGCCAGGAACAGGACCAGCGCGGTGGCGGCGGCCAGGACGACGAAGAGGAAGGTGCCGTCACCGAAGACGGCCGCCGCGACCTGGGAGATCACCGGGTTCTGGACGTAGGAGTCGCCGACCGGGGTGCCGTCGCGCACCAGGTCGACCGCAGGGTTCTCGGCCATGTGCACATCGGTGGCCATGGCGAGGCCGATGATGCCGCAGAACATCGTGACGGCGAGCAGACCCATCGCGGCGAGCGTGCTGGCCGCGTTCTTCGACTTGGGCTTGCGGAAGGCGGGGACGCCGTTGGAGATCGCCTCGACGCCGGTGAGGGCGGCGCAGCCGGAGGAGAAGGCCCGCAGCAGCAGGAAGACCAGCGCGAACCCGGCCAGCCCCTGGTGCTCGGGCTTGATCTCCAGGTCGGCGGTCGGCGCCCGCATGGTGTCGTCGAGGACCAGGCCCCGGAACGCGCCCCACGCGATCATCAGGAAGACGCCGACGACGAAGACGTACGTCGGGATCGCGAAGAGCTTCCCGGACTCCTTCACCCCGCGCAGGTTCATCAGCGTGAGCAGCACGATGATGCCGATCGCGCACAGCACCTTGTGCTCGACGAAGAAGGGGATGGCCGAACCGAGGTTCTCCACGCCCGAGGAGATCGACACGGCGACGGTGAGGACGTAGTCGACGAGGAGCGCGCTGGCGACGGTGAGGCCGGCCTTGGGGCCGAGGTTGGTGTTCGCCACCTCGTAGTCGCCGCCGCCGCTCGGGTATGCGTGCACGTTCTGCCGGTAGGACGCCACCACGGTGAACATCAGCACGACGACCGCGACGGCGATCCAGGGGCTGAAGTGGTAGGCCGACACGCCCGCGATGGAGAGGACCAGCAGCACCTCGCCGGGGGCGTACGCCACGGAGGAGAGCGGGTCGGAGGCGAAGACGGGGAGTGCGATGCGCTTCGGCAGGAGCGTTTCGCCCAGCCGGTCGCTGCGCAGAGCGCGCCCGATCAGAATCCGTTTGGGCACGTCGGTCAGTTTGGACACGCAGAGGATCGTAAGCGCCCCGACTGGTTCTGGGCACATCCGGGTGAAATCCCGGCGGGCCCCGGGGTGAAATCGGTCAGCCGACGACTGCGAAGTGCGTCACGTCACGCATCCTCCGGTGTGATGGGCTGCGTCCTCACGTCTATATGACGAATCCCGATGACGCATCCCGATGACGAGTCCCGTCGATCCCGTGCTCGTGCCGCGTGTACGCCGGGCCCCCGACGGAACCCGTGACGTTCTTGCCCTCTCACCCCTCTCACCCCACTCACTCCCCTGGAGGCCCCATGCAGGCCGCGACCGCTGAGCTGATCGGCGCTCTCGCCTCCCTCGTCGGACTCGGCTTGCTGACGGGGGTCAGCGTCCGCCGGATCAGTCGTCGACGTCCCACGATGTGACCCATGGGTGCACGGGGGTGCCCCCGGCGGACCGCGCGTGTGTAGCTTGGGCGACGGTCTGAGACCCTGTTTTCGACGTTTCGGCTGAACAGTAGCTATTGACACCGGAAGGACGGTCGTGCACATCGTCATCATGGGCTGCGGGCGAGTGGGTTCCACCCTCGCCCAGACCCTGGAGCAACAGGGGCACACGGTCGCCGTGATCGACCGGGACCCCACGGCCTTCCGTCGTCTGGGCTCGGGTTTCGGCGGCCGGCGCGTCACCGGGATCGGCTTCGACCGCGACACCCTGCGGGAAGCGGGCATCGAGGAGGCGGGCGCGTTCGCGGCCGTCTCCAGCGGCGACAACTCCAACATCATCGCCGCCCGGGTCGCCCGCGAGATGTTCGGCATCGAGAACGTGGCGGCACGGATCTACGACCCGCGCCGCGCCGAGGTGTACCAGCGCCTGGGCATTCCGACGGTCGCCACGGTCCGCTGGACAGCCGACCAGATGCTCCGCCGGCTGCTGCCGTCCGGTGCCGAACCGCTGTGGCGCGACCCCACCGGCGGGGTGCAGCTCGCCGAGGTGCACGCCTCGTCGGCCTGGGTGGGCCACAAGATCAGCAAGATGCAGGAGGAGACCGGTGTCCGTGTCGCCTTCCTGACCCGCCTGGGCGAGGCGATCCTGCCGAGCTCGCAGACGGTGCTGCAGGAGGGCGACCTCGTGCACGTGATGATGCGGACGGACGACGTGGAGAAGGTCGAGGCGTCCTTCGCCGAGGGCCCCGACGAGGAGGGCGGTCACTGATGAGGGTCGCCATTGCCGGAGCCGGAGCGGTCGGCCGCTCCATCGCGGGTGAACTGCTGGAGAACGGTCACGAGATCCTCCTCATCGACAAGGCGCCGACCGCCATCTCGGTGGAGCGCGTTCCCCTGGCGGAGTGGCTGCTGGCCGACGCCTGCGAGATCACGTCGCTGGACGAGGCGGCGCTCCAGCGCTGCAACGTCGTCATCGCCGCGACCGGCGACGACAAGGTCAACCTGGTCGTCTCGCTGCTGGCGAAGACGGAGTACGGCGTTCCGCGGGTCGTCGCCCGCGTCAACAACCCCAAGAACGAGTGGCTGTTCAACGAGTCCTGGGGCGTGGACGTGGCCGTGTCGACCCCCCGGCTGATGTCGGCGCTGGTCGAGGAGGCCGTCAGCGTCGGCGACCTGGTCCGGCTGCTGCGCTTCAGCCACGGAGACGCCAACCTGGTCGAGCTGACCCTGCCGCCCGAGTCGGCGCTGGCCGGCACCCAGGTCGGTGAGGTCGAGTGGCCGGAGGACACCTCCCTGGTCACCATCATCCGCGGCACCCGGGTCCTCACCCCGACCGCGGACGACTCCCTGGAGGCGGGCGACGAGCTCCTCTTCGTGGCCGCCCAGGCCCGCGAGGAGCAGCTGGAGGACCTGCTGTCGGTCCGCCGCGAGGACGCGACGAGCTGACGCGGGGACGGTACGACGACGAAGGGGCGCCCCGCCGATGCGGGGCGCCCCTTCGTGTCACGTACTGGGGTGCGTGTGCCTACTCGCCCGCCCGGGCGGCGGCCTTCCGCTCCTCCTCCGCGCGCTCCTCCGCCTCCATCTCCGCGAACACGTCGATCGGGGCCGGCGCCTTGGCCAGGAAGATCCAGGTCAGCCAGACGGCGAGCAGGAACGGCGGGATCTTCAGGGCGATGAGGACCCAGCCCAGCTGTGTGGTGTCGGCCCACCAGTAGAGCGGGAAGAGGATCGCGCACTTGCCGAGCAGGATCGCGCCCCAGGCGTAACTCGCCTTCGCGTACGCCTTCTTGCGTCCGGGGTTGCGGGTCCGCCAGGACAGGTTCTCCTTGAAGACCGGGCCGAGCATCAGACCGATCAGCGGCACACCGGCCAGCGTGGTGATGATGTACGCGAGCCCGAGGCCCAGCGTGTACAGCATGCCCGGCAGATAGAAGTCCTTGGCGTTGCCCGTCATCATCGCGAAGACCACACCGAAGGCGACCCCGAAGACACCGCTGAAGGCGTGCTTGACGGTGTCCTTCATGACCAGCCGCACCACGACCAGCAGGACGGAGACGCCGAGGGCCGCGAGGGCCGCGGAGTGCAGGTCCTTGTTGATCGTGAAGATGGAGACGAAGAGCAGGCCCGGGAGCACGGTCTCGACCATGCCGCGTACGCCGCCGAACGCCTCGAACAGCGCGGCCTCGGTCACCGCCCTGGAGTCGTGCGAGCCGTCCTCTTCGCCCTGGGCGTCCTGGACGCCACGCTGGGCGTCTTCCGTCGGCTTGTCGAGCGACGTCACCGGCTACTCCCGTCCGAGCGGTCTGAGTTCGTACTTCGGATTGAACAGCACCCTACGGCCCCGGCTCATCGAGATCCGGCCGGACGCGATCAGCTTGCGCCCCGGCTCTATGCCGACGATGGAGCGTCTGCCCAGCCACACCACGTCCAGGGCGGCCGAACCGTCGAACAGCTCTGCCTCCAGGGCCGGGACTCCGGCCCGGGGGCGCAGCGTGACCGTGCGCAAGGTACCAGTAACGGTCACTATCTGTCGGTCGTGGCAGTCACATATACGCGTGCAGCCCGCGGTCACGGCGTCCTCGCGCAGCTCCTCCGACTCCAGGTCCGTCTGGGAGGAGGAGAGCCGGTCGAGCATGCGCCGGAACCGGCCCGCCGGCTTCTCGGAACGAGGAACAGCACTCATGACAAAAAGCGTACCGGGGCCCGCCGACAGTCAGGCACCCCCGTACCCGGGCACCCCCGTACCCGAGCCCGCGCGCACGGGCCGCACCGCCACGCCCGCGCGCACCTCCGGGCGTCTCACTTCTCGAAGCGGTACCCCATCCCCGCCTCGGTGATGAAGTGCCTGGGCCGTGACGGGTCGCCCTCCAGCTTGCGCCGCAGCTGGGCCATGTAGACCCGCAGGTAGTTGGTCTCCGTCCCGTACGACGGCCCCCACACCTCCTGGAGCAGCTGCTTCTGGCTGACCAGGCGCCCGGTGTTGCGGACCAGCACCTCCAGGAGGTGCCACTCGGTGGGGGTCAGCCGGACGTCCCTGCCGTCCCGGTTCACCTTCTTCGCGGCCAGGTCGACGGTGAAGTCGTCCGTCTCCACGATGACGTCGCCCTCCTCGCCGCCCACGGGTTCCGCGCGACGGACGGCGGCCCGCAGCCGGGCGAGCAGCTCGTCCATGCCGAAGGGCTTGGTGACGTAGTCGTCGGCGCCCGCGTCCAGGGCCTCGACCTTCTCGTCGGAGGTGTGCCGGGCGGAGAGCACGATGATCGGCACCCGGGTCCAGCCGCGCAGTCCCCTGATCACCTCGACGCCGTCCATGTCGGGCAGCCCGAGGTCGAGGACGACGACGTCGGGGTGCCGGGCGGCGGCGAGGGCGAGCGCGCTCGCCCCGTCGTGGGCCGCGTCGGCCTCGTACTTGCGTGCCTTCAGATTGATCACGAGCGCGCGCACGATCTGCGGCTCGTCGTCGACCACGAGCACCCTGGTCATGGGGTCCGCCTCATGTGGTTCGCCTCTCTGCCGTGGTGGCCGTGCCGGCCGGTGCGACGGTGGCCGTCCCCGCCGACGGGGCGGCCTCTGCCGACGTAGACGTGTCCGCGGCCGGGCCGGTGCCCGCGGACGGGGCCGTATCGGGCCCGGAGCCGTTGCGTGCGGCCCGCACGGTGAGCACCAGGGTGAGTCCTCCGCCGGGGGTGTCCTCGGCGGCGAGCGTGCCGCCCATGGCCTCGGCGAAGCCGCGGGCGACGGCGAGGCCCAGGCCGACGCCGGTTCCGCGCGGGGCGTCGCCGTGGCGCTGGAAGGGGGCGAAGATGCGCTCCTTGGCCTCGTCGGGGACGCCGGGGCCGCGGTCGGTGACCCGGACCTCGACGCGGCCGCCGAGGGCGCTCGCGGAGACCTGGACGGGCGTGCCGGGCGGGCTGTACTTGACGGCGTTCTCGACGATGTTGGCGACCGAGCGCTCCAGCAGCCCGGGGTCGACGGCGACCATGGGCAGGCTCTCGGGGATCTCCAGGCCGACGCTGCCCTCGGGGACACCGCCGAGCGCCATCGGCACGACCTCGTCGAGGTCGATCTCGCGGATCAGCGGGGTGACCGTGCCGGTCTGGAGCCGGGACATGTCGAGGAGATTGCCCACCAGGTGGTCGAGCCGGTCGGCGCCGTTCTCGATGCCTTCGAGGAGTTCCGCCTCGTCCTCCGGCGACCAGGCCACGTCGTCGGAGCGCAGGGACGACACGGCGGCCTTGATCCCGGCCAGCGGGGTGCGCAGGTCGTGGCTGACGGCGGCGAGCAGCGCGGTGCGGATGCGGTTGCCCTCGGCCAGCGCCTTGGCCTGGTCGGCCTCCTGCTGGAGACGCCGCCGGTCCACGACGACGACGGCCTGGGCGGCGAACGCGGCCAGCACCCGACGGTCCTCGGCGGGCAGGACGCGGCCGGAGAGCGCGAGGGTCATGTGGTCCCCGACCGGCATGTCCACGTCCGCGGCCTCGGGGCGGTCCATCTGCCGTGGCCCCACGCTGCCCGCGCAGGTCCACGGGGCGACATCGCTCTCGCGCTCCAGCAGGGCCACGGACTCCATCCCGAAGGTCTCGCGCACGCGTTCGAGGAGGGCCTCCAGGCTGGTCTCCCCGCGCAGCACGCTGCCCGCGAGGAAGGACAGGATCTCCGACTCGGCGCGCAGCCGGGCCGCCTGGTGGGTGCGCCGGGCCGCGAGGTCCACCACGGAGGCCACCGCGACCGCGACCCCTATGAAGACCGCGATGGCGACGATGTTCGCCGGGTCGTCGACCGACAGGGTGTGCACGGGCGGGGTGAAGAACCAGTTGAGCAGCAGCGAGCCGAGCACGGCCGCCGCCAGGGCGGGCAGCAGACCGCCGAGCAGGGCCGCGGCCACCGTCAGCGTCAGGAAGAGCAGCAGGTCGTTGGCGAGGCCGAGGTCGGCCTCGGACCGGGCCAGCAGCAGCGCGAGGAGCACGGGCCCCACCGTCCCGACCGACCAGCCCCAGATCGTGCGGGCCCGGCCGAGCCGCGCGCCCCGGGCGACGGGCAGTCCGCGTCCCTTGCCCGCCTCGTCGTGCGTGATCAGGTGGACGTCCAGGTCGGGTCCCGAGTCCCGGGCGACGGTGGCGCCGACGCCCGGCCCGAAGACGTACTGCCAGCTCTTGCGGCGCGAGACGCCCAGCACGATCTGGGTGGCGTTCACCCCGCGCGCGAAGGCCAGCAGCGCGGCGGGGATGTCGTCGCCGACGACGTGGTGGAAGGTGCCGCCGAGGTCCTCGACGAGGGTGCGCTGGACGGCGAGTTCCCTGGGCGAGGCGGAGGTCAGCCCGTCGCTGCGGGCGATGTAGACGGCCATGACCTCGCCGCCGGCGCCCTTCTCGGCGAGCCGGGCGGCTCTCCTGAGGAGGGTCCGCCCCTCGGGGCCGCCGGTCAGGCCGACCACGATCCGCTCGCGGGAGCCCCAGATCCGCGACACCTGGTGCTCGCTGCGGTAGGCGTTGAGGTACTCGTCGACCCGGTCCGCGACCCAGAGCAGGGCCAGCTCCCGCAGCGCGGTCAGGTTTCCGGGGCGGAAGTAGTTCGACAGCGCGGCGTCGACCTTGTCCGGCTGGTAGACGTTGCCGTGCGCCATCCGCCGCCGCAGGGCCTGCGGCGACATGTCGACCAGCTCTATCTGGTCCGCCCGCCGCACCACCTCGTCGGGGACGGTCTCGCGCTGCCGTACGCCGGTTATCGACTCGACGACGTCACCGAGCGACTCCAGGTGCTGGATGTTGACGGTGGAGATCACGTCGACGCCGGCGGCGAGCAGGTCCTCGACGTCCTGCCAGCGCTTGTCGTGACGGGAGCCGGGCACATTGGTGTGGGCCAGCTCGTCCACGAGGGCGACCCGGGGCCGCCGGGCGAGGACGGCGTCCACGTCCATCTCGGTGAAGACCGCGTCCCGGTACTCCAGCGTCCGGCGCGGGATCTGCTCCAGCCCGTGCAGCATCACCTCGGTGCGCGGCCGGCCGTGGTGCTCGACCACGGCCACCACGCAGTCGGTGCCGCGTTCGATCCGGCGGTGCGCTTCGGACAGCATCGCGTACGTCTTGCCGACGCCCGGCGCCGCGCCGAGGTAGATCCGAAGCTTCCCACGTCCCATGTCCCCATTGTCTTCCCGTGACCACTGCCTACGCAGCGTCGACCTTACGGCCAATAATCACGGCAAAACGGGCAGAGGCGACCGGAGGCCGCCTCTTTGACAGAACCCTGACGCCGACGCCCAGCGAGGGCACCGGGAACCGGGGCGGCCCGCCACGCGGACCGACGCGGTTCTCGTACGACCTCGGCCGGAACGGCTAGCGGACCTCGGTGATCTCCGGTCCGCGCTGCAGCTGTCCCATGCCGCCGGAGAAGCGGGAACCGGCCTGCTCCTCCTGCTGGACACCCTCGGGAACCATCTGCGCGTCGTTCGGCAGCTTCAGGACGATCGGGTCACGCGGAGCCATGGGGCCCTCGCCGCGGACGACGACCGTGTCCCGGAAGATCTGCTCCAGCAGCCCGGCGGTCTGCGGCTCCACCGCGCCCCGCCCGGAGATCACTCCGCGCAGGAACCAGCGAGGCCCGTCCACACCGACGAAGCGGACCACCTGGAAACCGCCCGTGCCGTCCGGCAGCTGCACCGGCACCTGCGCGCGCAGCTCCCAGCCCAGCGGGCCCTCGACCTCGTCGATGACCCCGCCCTGCTGGGTGATGCCGGAGGCGATCTCCTCACGGACCTCGCCCCAGATGCCCTCGCGCTTGGGCGCGGCGAAGGCCTGCAGCTGGACCGCGCTGTCGCGCAGCACGACGGTGGCGGCGACGATCGCGTCACCCGCGACCTCGACCCGCAGCTCCATGCCGTCGACTCCGGGCACGAAGATGCCGCCGAGATCCACCCGGCCCTCGCCGGGCTCGCGCACCTCGGTGCTGTCCCACGGCCCGTCGGGCCGGGGCTCGGGCTCGAGCCGCACGCGCTCCCGCTCCACGCCCGCCTCGGCGTCGGCTTCCCCGGCAACGCCGTCGACCTGCTCGGCCTCGCTCGCCGCGTCCGCCGCGTCCTCGGCGGAACCCTTCTTCTTGCGACGTCCGAACACGTCACTGTCCTTCCCGGTCGGATACGACCGAAGCGTATCGATTCCCACCCGTTGTGCCGCTTGTGCTGCTTGTGCCGCTCTCGCCGTCCACGGCGGCATGACCGCCGGTGGACCCGAAGCCCCCCTCGGCCCGCGCCGAGTCGGGAAGCTCCGCCACCTCCTGGAAGCGCACCTTCTCGACCTGCTGGACGACCAGTTGGGCAATCCGGTCGAAGCGCTCGAACCGTACGGCTTCATACGGGTCGAGATTCACCACGATCACCTTGATCTCCCCACGGTACCCGGCATCAACCGTCCCCGGGGCATTCACCAGGGCGACGCCGCAGCGGGCGGCGAGCCCCGACCGTGGGTGCACGAACGCCGCGTACCCCTCGGGGAGCGCGATGGACACTCCCGTGGGCAGCACGGCCCGCTCACCGGGCTTCAACTCCCGGCTCTCCGTGGTGCGCAGATCGGCGCCCGCGTCGCCGGGCCGCGCGTAGTCCGGCAGCGGCACGTCGGGGTCGACGCGCCGGATCAGGACGTCGAGAGGGGGGCGGCCGCCGCTCACGGGTTCACCTCGAAGGCGCGGGCCCGCCGGACCTGGTCGGGGTCGTTCATGGCCGCCTGGATCTCCTCCTCGCGGCCGTGGTCGATGAAGTGGTCGACCTTGACCTCGACGAAGAGCGCGTCGGCGCGGACGGCGAGCGGTCCGTCGGGGCCGCCGATGCGTCCCTCGGCGGCCGCGAAGATCTTCCGCCCGGCCACCGCCGTGACCTCGGCCCGCAGATGCAGCACGGTGCCCACGGGGACGGGCCGCATGAAGTCGGTCTCCAGCCGTCCGGTCACCGCGATGGTGCGCAGCAGCCAGTTGAGGGAGCCGAGGGTCTCGTCGAGGGCGCTGGCCAGGATCCCGCCGTGGGCGAGCCCCGGAGCCCCCTGGTGCGCGGGCCGCACGGTGAACTCGGCGGTGAGAGTGACGCCTTCACCGGCCCTCGCCTCCAGGTGCAGCCCGTGGGGCTGCTCGTCACCACAGCCGAAACACTGCCCGTAGTGCGCGCCGAGCAGCTCACCGGGGGCTGGTGCCTCGGGATGGCGTACGGGCGCCGTGGCGTCCGCCGGGGGCCGCAGGGCCGCGGAAGTACCTCTCACAGCCGCAGACCTTACCCGTCCGTCAGCGTCCGGCCATCGCCCCTACGGACAGGGTTTCCCCTCGGACGCCCCTACTTCGGGGGCCGGAGGGTCCGCATGCCAAGCTTGACGCCATGCAGCTCTCCGTCCCGCCGTACGAAGAACGCCTCACCGCTCCCCGCACGTGGTGGCTGGTGTGCTTCCTGGTCGGCGTCTCGATGGCCCTCATCCTGCTGCCGTTCGGCACGCTCCCCCTGCTGGGCGGTCTCGCCGGCGGGACCGCGGTCGCGGCGGTCGTCACCAGCTCGTACGGCTCGGTCCGGATCCGCGTCGTCGGTGACTCCCTGATCGCGGGCGAGGCGAAGATCCCGGTGACCGCTCTCGGCGAGCCGGAGATCCTGGACCGGGAGGAGGCCCAGGCCTGGCGCACCCACAAGGCCAACCCGCACGCCTTCATGCTCCTGCGCGCCTACATCCCCACGGCCCTCCGCATCCCGGTCACCGACCCGACGGACCCGACGCCGTACGTCTACCTGTCGACCCGGAACCCGGAACAGGTGGCCGCGGCCCTGCAGGCAGCGAAGGAGACGGCGGCGTAGCGCGACCCGACGGCCACGCACACCGACACGACGCGCACCTGCGACCGCCGAGGCGACCCGCGGCCGGCCGCACCGCGAGACAGCCCCGCCGCGGCGCGACGGGTGCGGACGGCGCACCCGCCCGCCGTCGGCCCGGTTCTCCAGCTGAACTCCTACCGCTCGCCGGCCCCTTGCCGCCGAGCCTGCGCCCCAGCTCCTCGCCGCCCACCGTTCCCGCCCGCCCGCCCGCCCGGCGACCGTGCGGCGCTACGGCTCGTCGCGGCCGCCCCCACCGAGCTCCTTGGGCAGTTCCCCCACCGTCAGGGGATCCACCGGCTTCTCCAGCGGTGGCAGTTCCGGCAGTGCCTCCCACGGCACCTGCATCCGCCGCAGGTCCTTACGGATCCGCTCGGCGAGGTGCTTGGTGTCCCGGCGGTTCATGACCGCCCCGACCGCGGCGCCGACCAGGAACGGCATCAGGTTCGGCAGATTCCGCACCATCCGCTTCATGATCTGCTGCCGCAGCTGCCGCTTCATCTGCCCGCCGAGCGCCGAGTTGATCGTCGACGGCTTCATCACGTCGATCCCGCGCTCACCGGACCAGGAGTCCAGATACGCGGTGCTGCGCTGCCGCAGATTCCCCGGCGGCCGCGCCCCGTACACCTCGTGCAGTTCGGCGATGAGCTTCAGCTCGATCGCGGCGACGCCGGTGATCTCGGCGGCCAGCTCCGCGGGCATGGCGGGCGGCGCCGGCAGCATCGCGGCGGCCCCGACACCCGCGCCGACCGTGGAGGACGCGTTGGCGGCCCCCGCCACCAGCTTGTCGGCGATCTGCTCGGGCCCCAGCCCCGGGAACTGGGCGCGCAGGGTCGCGAGATCGCGTACGGGGATCCGCGGGGCGATCTCGATGACACGGTCGGTGATGTACGCGAGCCCCGCTCGGGCCCGGTCACCGCTCTTGCGGGCCCCGACCTTGAGGCCCTGTCTCACTCCGTCCCGGACGGCGGCGACGGTGGCCGCGCGCCGGCTGGCGACCGGCGCCGGATTCTCCACCGGAACGGGCAGGCGTCCCTGCTCGTCCGTGGCACTGTCCGACGCCGTGCCGGACGCACGTTCGAGCGAGGCCGCTCCCTGTTCGGAGGAGCCCCGCTCGTCGTCACGCACGCCGTCGGGGCCCTGCGGCCCCTGGTCCGCCCCCTTGCGGGAGCGGCGCTTCCAAGGAGGGGTCGAGCCAGTCACGGCCGACCCTGCCTCAGTCGCAGTCGCGGCAGATCGGCTGACCGTTCTTCTCGCGGGCCAGCTGGCTGCGGTGGTGCACCAGGAAGCAGCTCATGCAGGTGAACTCGTCCTGCTGCTTGGGCAGCACCCGGACGGCCAGCTCCTCGTTCGAGAGGTCGGCCCCGGGCAGTTCCAGGCCTTCGGCGGCCTCGAACTCGTCGACGTCCACGGCGGAGGTCGACTTGTCGTTCCGGCGTGCCTTGAGCTCTTCAAGACTGTCCGAGTCGACGTCGTCGTCGGTCTTGCGTGGGGTGTCGTAATCCGTTGCCATGTCGCTCTCCCCCTCTGGGTGTCTGCGGTGTCTCCAGCGCACGTAACGCGTGAGAGGCCGGACTTGTGCCCGACCTGAGGCGGAGATTTTGCCTCACATCAAGGTCTGTTACTCAATCGACACCCAACCGGACTCCTCAAGAGTGATCGGCTTGGATGGCGAACGGGACCGTACACGGTCCTGAGGCTGCATTTCAAAGGCGCCTCAGCATGTACTTCCCGTGATCTCAACCCCCGAAAACCCGGATTTTCCCGGCTTTACGACGGCCACATGATCACGCTCGGTAGATGGCTGGAAAATCGCCTCTGTGATCGATCACACATCGGTCGTGCACGACCGTTTCGATCAGGTACCCAGGAAATTCCGCGCAAAGCGAACACGTCCCGGAACCGGGGGTCATTTTCTCAGACCGGCAGGGTCACACGCATCACCAGCCCACCTCCCTCGCGTGGCCGGGCGGCGATGTGACCGCCGTGCGCGCGGGCCACGGACCGGACGATCGACAGACCGAGGCCCACCCCCTTGTCGCTGCCCGTGCGTTCCGTACGCAACCGCCGGAACGGCTCGAAAAGATTGTCGATCTCATACGCCGGGACCACGGGCCCGGTGTTCGTGACCACCAGCAGGGCCTGACCGTGCTGGAGCTCCGTGGTGACCTCCACCCAGCCGCCCGCGCCCTGCACGTTGTACCGGACGGCGTTCTGGACGAGGTTCAGCGCGATCCGCTCCAGCAGGACGCCGTTGCCCTGGACGACCGCGGGGGCCCGCTCGCCGCGGAGCTCCACCTTCTTGGCGTCCGCCTCGGAGCGCACCTGGTCGATGGCCCGCGACGCGACCTCGGCGAGGTCCACCGGCTTGCGCTCGACGATCTGGTTGTCGCTGCGGGCCAGCAGCAGCAGACCCTCGACGAGCTGCTCGCTGCGCTCGTTGGTGGCCAGCAGCGTCTTCCCCAGCTGTTGCAGTTCGGTCGGCGCGTTCGGGTCGGAGAGGTGCACCTCGAGGAGCGTGCGGTTGATCGCGAGCGGGGTCCGCAGCTCGTGCGAGGCGTTGCCCACGAAGCGCTGCTGGGCCGTGAAGGCCCGCTGGAGCCGCTCCAGCATCTCGTCGAAGGTGTCCGCGAGCTCCTTCAGCTCGTCGTCCGGACCGTCCAGCTCGATCCGGCGCGACAGGTCCGAGCCGGCCACCGCGCGCGCGGTGCGGGTGATCCGGCCCAGCGGCGCGAGCACCCGGCCCGCCATCGCGTACCCGAAGGCGAAGGCGATCACGGCGAGCCCGAGCAGGGCCAGCAGCGACCGGCTCAGCAGGGTGTCCAGGGCGACCTGGCGCTGGGCGTCGATGCAGGCGGAGATCGCGGCGTTGAAGTCCGAGAGCCGCACATTGGTCGAGCCGGCGTCGACCGCCGGGCACTTCTCGCTGGTGACACTGATGTCCGTGCCGCCGACGATCTTGAACAGCGGCGCGTTTCCCGTGTTCACGGCCTGGGCGGCCAGCAGATAGATGATCGACAGCAGCAGGATCCCGGCGATCAGGAACATGCCGCCGTACAGCAACGTGAGCCGTATCCGGATGGTCGGGCGCAACCACGGGAGCGGGTTCTGGGGCCGCCTGGGGTCCCAGGTGGGCTTCGGGGGCGCCAGCGGGGGCGCGGGGGTCGTGGCCATCGCGGATCAGATCCGGTAGCCGGAACCGGGCACGGTGACGATGACCGGCGGTTCGCCGAGCTTGCGGCGCAGCGTCATGACCGTCACGCGTACGACGTTGGTGAACGGGTCGGTGTTCTCGTCCCAGGCCTTCTCCAGCAGCTGTTCCGCCGAGACGACCGCGCCCTCGCTGCGCATCAGCACCTCCAGGACCGCGAACTCCTTCGGCGCGAGCTGGACCTCCTTGCCGTCGCGGAAGACCTCGCGGCGGTTGGGGTCGAGCTTGATGCCGGCGCGCTCCAGGACGGGCGGCAGCGGCATGCTCGTACGCCGGCCGAGGGCACGCACGCGTGCGATCAGCTCACTGAACGCGAAGGGCTTGGGCAGATAGTCGTCGGCGCCGATCTCCAGACCCTCGACGCGGTCGCTGACGTCGCCGGACGCGGTGAGCATCAGCACGCGCGTGGGCAGGCCCAGCTCGACCAGCTTGCGGCAGACGTCGTCGCCGTGGACCAGGGGGAGGTCGCGGTCGAGGACGACCACGTCGTAGTCGTTGACGCCGATGCGTTCCAGGGCGGCCGCACCGTCGTACACGACGTCGACGGCCATGGCCTCCCGGCGCAGTCCGGTGGCCACCGCATCGGCGAGCAGTTGCTCGTCCTCGACGACGAGTACGCGCACGTCGCTTGTCCTTCCTCTGTCCACCCGCGTAGCGCGTCACAGGCGCGCAGGGGCAGGGTGTTCGTGGGTGTGTGACCTCCATCCTGCCTTTTTCGGCCGTAAGTCGGCTGTAAGACGACCTCGGGCAGGAAGAGCGAGGGCGGGGAACCGGGAATGCGGGACTTTTTCGTCCGGTTGAGGTTTCCGTCAGAGAGAGCGGGGGGAGGACGGCTTTACACCCCGCGATCACGCTCTGCTTGTGCCGCACCACCATGCGGTACGGGCCAACCGCTTTTCCGCAGAGTGGGCGTGGGTGTCCGGCACCGTCGCCGCCCGGCCGGGGTGGCGCTGGGCATCCCAGGAGACGTGATCGCCCCTTCCGATCGGCACACCCCCGTGCCAACGACCCACGACCCAGGACGAGGGGGCGCAGCATGGACGCATTCACCGCAGGACTTCTGCAGCGCATAAGGGCGACCGAGTCCGACCTGACCAGGGCTCGCGACGAGGGCGACGACTTCCTCGTCGAGGTGGAGCAGGGCGAACTCGACGACCTGCGCCGCCTCGCCGCCGACCACGGTGTGGAGGTCGGCGCGTACAGCTTCTGATCCGGCTCATACGCATGACAGCAGTCCCCCGGCAGATCCAGTCCGGGGGCTGCTCTCTTTTTTGGGGCTCGGTTCGCCTCCGGGGCGCAGAAGCCTGTGTCGAGAGCCCGACCGTGCTCGACCCTGCGGGCCTCCGCGCGCTCGGGCTCTCGACACAGGCGCGCCCCTTCGGCTCACTCGCCGTAGGGCGCCCTCTGCTGGTGGCTCCGGGTGACGCTCTGTGGTGGTCCTAGTCGTGCCAGGCGCCCAAGGCGTCCAGGCGGGTCTGGAGGGCCTCGAAGAGACCGGGTGGGGCCGCGATGGTCAGGTCGGTCGACAGGGGCTCTCCGGGGCGGCCACCGGTCAGGGCGCCCGCTTCCCGGGCGATGACGTCGCCCGCCGCGTAGTC
Organism: Streptomyces caniscabiei; assembly: GCF_014930365.1. Taxonomy (GTDB): domain Bacteria; phylum Actinomycetota; class Actinomycetes; order Streptomycetales; family Streptomycetaceae; genus Streptomyces; species Streptomyces caniscabiei. The sequence goes on from NZ_JABXWI010000003.1 coordinate 676,297, forward strand.
CCACTCGTTCAGGCCGCGCTCGTAGTACGCGTCCATGCGCCCCACGGCCACGTCGCAGAGGTCGATCGCCGCCGAGCCGCCACGCCGGATGTCTCGGACGTGGGGGATCAGCTCGCGCAGCACGTCGGCCTGCTTGGCCCGGCGCTCGGCGCGGTAGCCGAAGCCGGTGCCGACGAGCGCCAGCTCCGGCGCCGGGGCGGGGCCCACCCGCGCGGGGCGGTCGTTCAGGAACGCGCCCTCACCGAGGACGGCCCGGAAGGTCTCGCCGCGCACCGGGGCGTGGACCACGCCCACGACCGTTTCGCCGTCCACCCGGGCGGCGATGGACACGGCCCAACTGGGCAGTCCGTAGAGGTAGTTGACGGTGCCGTCGAGGGGGTCGATCACCCACTGGACGCCGCTGGTGCCCGCGACGCTGGCGCCCTCCTCGCCGAGCACGCCGTCGTGCGGCCTGCGCTCGGCCAGCAGGCCGGTGATCAGCTTCTCGGAGGCGATGTCCATCTCGGTGACGACGTCGACCGCGCTGGACTTGGTGGCGGCGACGCCCAGGTCGGCGGGCCGGCCGTCGCGCAGGAAGTCCCCCGCGCGGCGGGCGGCGTCCAGGGCGATCTCCAGCAGTTCGGCCTTCAGGCCGTCCGGTCGCTCGGGCTGGTCGGTCACGGTGCTCCTCACGCGTACGGGCTGTCGGCGCCCGCGGCGGCGGGCTGCGGGGTCCTGGCCGGGCAGCAGCCGACCGGGCACAGGTTGTGGCTCGCGCCGAGGGCGCCGCGGGCGCAGGGGGTGACCGCGTCCTCGCCGCGCTCGACCGCCGCCCGCTCCAGGACCAGGTCGCGGATGGCGGCGGCGAACCGGGGGTCGGCGCCCACCGTGGCCGAGCGGCGGACGGGCAGGCCCAGTTCCTCGCCCTTGGCCATGGCCTCGGTGTCGAGGTCGTACAGGACCTCCATGTGGTCCGAGACGAACCCGATGGGTGCCATCACGACGGCCGGGACGCCGGCCGCGTGCCGCTCCTCCAGGTGGTCGCAGATGTCCGGCTCCAGCCAGGGGATGTGCGGGGCGCCGGAACGGGACTGGTAGACGAGCTGCCAGGGGTGCTCGACGCCGGTCCGCTCGCGCACGGCGTCGACGATGAGCCGTGAGACGTCCAGGTGCTCGGCGACGTACGCCCCGCCGCCCCCGTGGTCCTCGGCCGGGCCGGAGGTGTCCGCCGAGGCGTTGGGGATGGAGTGTGTGCAGAAGGCGAGGTGGGCGCCGTCGCGGATGTCCTCGGGGAGGTCGGCGAGCGATTCCAGGACGCCGTCGATCATGGGCTCCAGGAAGCCGGGGTGGTTGAAGTAGTGCCGGATCTTGTCGATCCGCGGCGGCTCCAGGCCCTCGGCCTCCAGGGCGGCGAGCGAGGCGGCCAGGTTCTCGCGGTACTGGCGGCAGCCCGAGTACGAGGCGTACGCGCTGGTGGCGAGGACCAGGATGCGGCGGCGGCCGTCGCCGACCATCTCCCGCAGGGTGTCGGTCAGGTAGGGCGCCCAGTTGCGGTTGCCCCAGTAGATCGGCAGGTCCAGGCCGTGCTCGGCGAAGTCCTTGCGGAGGGCGTCCAGCAGGGCGCGGTTCTGGTCGTTGATGGGGCTGACCCCGCCGAACAGGAAGTAGTGCCGGCCGACCTCCTTGAGGCGCTCCTTGGGGATGCCGCGACCGCGTGTCACGTTCTCCAGGAACGGGACCACGTCGTCCGGGCCTTCCGGGCCGCCGAAGGAGAGCAGGAGCAGGGCGTCGTAGGGGGTGGCGTCGTGCGCGTGTGGCATGTCGTCGATCCTGCCACCCCGGCACCGACGGGCGGGATCCCGGCCCATCCCCGAGGATGACTTAGGGTGACCTCACTCGTAAGCTGTATCGACGGAGTTCGCGCCTTACGAGGAACTCGTCCCTCCGCTTCCCGGAACGACCGGAGCCCCCGTGCCCAGCCCCTACACCGCCCTGTTCGCCGTCCCCGGCACCAAGGGCTTCACCGCCGCGGGTCTCCTCGGCCGGATGCCGCTGTCCATGATGGGCATCGGCGTGGTCACGATGATCTCCCAGCTCACCGGGCGGTACGGCCTGGCCGGCGCGCTCTCGGCGACCATCGCGCTGTCCGCCGCCGTGCTCGGCCCGCAGATCTCGCGTCTGGTGGACCAGTACGGGCAGCGGCGGGTGCTGCGTCCGGCGACCCTCGTGGCGCTGGCCGCCGCCGCGGGACTCCTGCTCGCCGCTCACTACGGCTGGCCGGACTGGGTGCTGTACCTCTGCTCGGCCGGCATCGGCTGTGTGCCGAGCCTCGGGGCGATGACCCGGGCGCGCTGGGCGGCGCTCTACCGGGACACCCCGCGACTGCACACCGCGTACTCCTTCGAGTCCGTCGTCGACGAGGTGTGCTTCATCTTCGGGCCGATCATCTCCATCGGGCTGTCCACGGCGTGGTTCCCGGAGGCCGGTCCGCTGCTCGCCGCCTGCTTCCTGGCGGCCGGGGTCTTCTGGCTGACGGCCCAGCGCGCCACCGAACCGGCGCCGCACCCGCGCGAGCGGGACGTCAAGGGGCGTTCGGCGCTGCGCTCGCCCGGACTCCGGGTCCTGGTGGCGACGTTCGTGGCGACCGGAGCGATCTTCGGAGCCGTCGACGTGGTCACCGTGGCCTTCGCCGAGGAGCGGGGCCACAAGGCCGCCGCGAGCGTGGTCCTGGCCCTCTACGCGGCCGGTTCCTGCGCCGCGGGCATCGTCTTCGGGCTGCTGCGCTTCTCCGGTGCGGCGGAACGCCGGTGGCTGCTGGGCGTGTGCGGCATGGCCGTGAGTATGATCCCCCTCCTACTGGTCGGAAACTTGCCGTTTCTGGCCGTGGCGCTCTTCGTGGCGGGACTCTCCATCGCACCCACGATGATCACGACGATGTCCCTCATCGAAGAGCACGTACCACGCACGCAACTGACCGAGGGCATGACCTGGGTGGGCACCGGGCTCGCGGTCGGGGTCGCGCTCGGGTCCTCGGTCTCCGGCTGGGTGATCGACGCGGCCGGGGCGAAGGCGGGGTACGTGGTTCCGGCGGCCTCCGGAGCCGTCGCGGTCGCGGTCGGTTTTCTCGGGTACCGCCGGCTGCGCAGGCCGGCTCCAAGGCGGGGAGGGCCCCATGAGCACCACAGTGATCGGGAAGAGCGGCACGTGGCGTAACTGGGCGGGGAACGTCACCGCCCGCCCCGTACGGGAGGTCACCCCGGCCACCGTCGAGGAACTCGCCGCGGCCGTACGGCAGGCTGCCGAGGACGACCTCCGGGTGAAGGCCGTCGGGACGGGCCACTCGTTCACCGCGGCCGCCGCGACCGACGGTGTGCTGATCCGCCCTCAACTGCTGACGGGCATACGCAAGATCGACCGTGAGGCCATGACCGTCACGGTCGCCGCGGGCACTCCGCTCAAGAGGCTCAACATGGCCCTCGCGCGCGAGGGGCTCTCGCTCACGAACATGGGCGACATCATGGAGCAGACGGTCTCCGGCGCCACCAGCACCGGCACCCACGGGACCGGCCGCGACTCGGCGTCGATCGCCGCCCAGATCCGAGGGCTCGAACTGGTCACCGCCGACGGCTCGATCCTCACCTGCTCCGCCACGGAGAACCCCGACGTCTTCGCGGCCGCCCGCGTCGGCATCGGTTCCCTCGGCATCGTCACCGCGATCACCTTCGCCGTGGAGCCGATCTTCCTGCTCACGGCGCGCGAGGAACCGATGCCGTTCGAGAAGGTGCTGGCCGAGTTCGACGAACTGCATGCCGAGAACGAGCACTTCGAGTTCTACTGGTTCCCGCACACCGGCAACACCAACACCAAGCGCAACAACCGCAGCGCGGGACCCGAGAAGCCGGTGCCGCAGCTCAACAGCTGGTTCGAGGACGAGTTCCTGTCCAACGGCGTCTTCCAGGTGGCCAACTGGGTCGGCCAGGCGGTCCCCGCCACCATCCCGACGATCGCGCAGATCTCCAGCCGCGCCCTGTCCGCGCGGACCTACACCGACATCCCCTACAAGGTCTTCACCTCTCCGCGCCGAGTGCGGTTCGTGGAGATGGAGTTCGCCGTGCCGCGCGAGGCCCTTGTGGACACGCTGCGTGAACTCAAGGCGATGGTCGACCGTTCGAAGCTGCGCGTCAGCTTCCCCGTCGAGGTGCGCACGGCCCCGGCCGACGACATCACGCTCTCCACCGCCTCCGGCCGGGAGAGCGCCTACGTCGCCGTCCACATGTTCAAGGGCACGCCCTATCAGGCGTACTTCACCGCCGCCGAGCGGATCTTCACCGCGCACGAGGGACGGCCGCACTGGGGCAAGGTGCACACGCGCGACACCGACTACTTCGCCAAGGTCTACCCGCGCTTCGGCGAGTTCACCGCGCTGCGTGACCGGCTCGACCCCGAACGGCGTTTCCAGAACGACTACTTGCGCCGGGTGCTCGGGGCGTAGCCCGGCGGGCGGTTCTGGTGATCATGTGAAGCACCCCCTCCCGGGGTCGCGAAAAGGTCTGTTCCGGCAGCGGATCGACGTCTCCCATGAGAAGTTGGGCGGCGTGCCGATCCACGCAAGTGGCCCGAATGGAGTACTGTTGCGAGCCCTGGGTCCGGACTCCCGCCAGGGTGTCCGGGGCCTTAGAGGACCGCCGGGAGGGGGATCGTTGCACAGGGTGATGAGGTTCGTCACTTAGCGTTGCGAATTGATAACCGTGCCATAACGGCGGCCTCGGGCTCACGCCCGACACGCCGGGCAACTCGGCAAGGTTGTGGCAGGCTGCACCCGGGCAGGCCACACTCGACTAGCGGAAGCAGCGACGCACGTGACGTCGGCAGGCACCACCCGGGAGGTCCCCATGCCCGAACTGCGTGTCGTGGCCGTCTCCAATGACGGCACACGGCTGGTGCTGAAGGCTGCCGATTCCACGGAATACACGCTGCCGATCGACGAACGGCTGCGTGCCGCCGTGCGCGGCGACCGACCCCGCCTCGGTCAGATCGAGATCGAGGTGGAGAGTCATCTCCGCCCCCGTGACATCCAGGCGCGGATACGCGCGGGTGCCACGGCCGAGGAGGTCGCGCAGCTCGCCGGCATCCCCGTCGACCGGGTCCGCCGGTTCGAGGGCCCCGTCCTCGCCGAGCGCGCCTTCATGGCCGAGCGGGCACGCAAGACCCCGGTCCGCCGCCCCGGCGAGAACGCCGGGCCCCAGCTCGGCGAGGCCGTCCAGGAGCGCCTGCTGCTGCGCGGCGCCGAGAAGGACACCGTCCAGTGGGACTCGTGGCGCCGCGACGACGGCACCTGGGAAGTGCTGTTGGTGTACTGCGTCGCGGGTGAGCCGCACTCGGCGAGCTGGACCTACGACCCGCCCCGGCGGCTCGTCCAGGCCGTGGACGACGAGGCGCGCTCGCTGATCGGCGAGTCCGACGACCTCGGGACTCCCGAGCCGAGCTTCCCGTTCGTGCCGAGGATCGCGCGGCTGCCCCGTGACCGCCCCCTGGACCGCCAGGCGGAACGTCCCGTCCTGCCCGCGCTGCCCGAGGCCGACGAGGAGATCGTGAGCGAGCGCGACTCGCTCACCAGCATCCTGGAGGCCGTCCCCAGCTACCGGGGCGACCTGGTGGTGCCCGAACTGCCCTCCGCCGAACCGCAGGAGGAGTCCTCTTCCGTCGAGGAGGTGGCGGAGGAGGAGTCTGCGGCCCCCGCGGCCTCGGCAGGCTCCGCCTACGCGGACGTCCTCATGCCGAGGTCGGTCAACGGCCACCGCGACCGGCTGATCGGCGCCACCGACCGCCAGGCCGAGGCGGACGGCGTCCGGCCGGGGCGGCGCGCGGCGGTGCCGAGCTGGGACGAGATCGTGTTCGGGACGAGACGCAAGAAGCAGGAGTAACGGCCCCACGGTGGTGGGGAATCGGAGCGGTCACTCGTTCCACTCCGTCCAGCGGATCCGTTTCTCTCGGGTGCAGGATCGGTCATTCATACGTGTGTGGGGCCCGCGTCGTTCAGACGCGGGCCCCACGCGTGCCGTCAGCGCCGGGTCACTGGGGGTCGGGCCCGGTGGCCACCGGGCGGTCGGCGTCCCGGGACCACTCCGACCACGAGCCCACGTACAGGGCCGCCGGGATGCCCGCCACGGCCAGCGCCAGCACCTGGTGGGCGCCGGAGACGCCGGAGCCGCAGTACACGCCGACCTCGGAGTCGGCGGTCGCGCCGAGTCCCTTGAAACGGTCGGCCAGTTCGGCGGCGGTCCGGAAGAGACCGGATTCGGCCACGTTCTCCGTGGTCGGGGCCGACACCGCGCCCGGGATGTGCCCGCCGACGGGGTCGATGGGTTCCACGTCGCCCCGGTAGCGTTCGGCGGCCCGTGCGTCCAGGAGCAGCCCGGTGCGGGCCAGCGCGGCGGCGCCGTCCGCGTCGAGCAGCGGCAGCGCGCCGGGGACCGGCTCGAAGGTGCCGGGGCCGGGCTCCGGGATCTCGGCCGTCAGCGCGCCCTCCCAGGCCGCCAGGCCGCCGTCCAGGACCCGTACCGAGGGGTGGCCGGACCAGCGCAGCAGCCACCAGGCGCGCGCCGCGGCCCAGTTGAGGCCGCCGTCGTACACGACGACGGCACGGTCGGCCGAGACGCCGGCCGCACGCATCGCCGCACCGAAGGCGTCGAGGTCGGGCAGCGGATGTCGGCCGCCGGAACCCGCGGGACCGGCGAGTTCGGCGTCCAGGTCGACGAAGACGGCACCCGGGATGTGCGCCTTCTCGTACTCGGTGCGCAGGTTCGGGCCGCCCAACTGCCAGCGGACGTCCAGGATCACCGGCGGGCGGGCTCCCGCCAGCTCGCTGACGAGGTCGGGGGCCGAGATGATGGCGTTCATGGCCCCATCCTCGCGCACGGGGTGGCCGCCTCGCCCGGCTCGGGCTACTCTGCCCGCCGGGCGGTGCCGATCACCGGGCGTACGGGATCGTGCACGAGCCGTACAACGGACGGACACCACACGGCAGCGGCGCGGACGGGACCGGGACCGGCGAGCCGGGCCCCCTCGCACACGTACGCGTCGCGCGGCGGTGCGGCGCGGGCTCGTCGCGCTACCGGTGGTGCGAGCATCGGCACGGGGCGTGATCGCGCGTGGACGCGGTACACGCGTAGCGAGGGCGACGGACACGGCCACCGCGAGGGGCCGAGGAGAGAGTGACGATGACCGAGGCGCGGGGGTCGACCGGCCTGAACGGCGCGGTGTATCCACCGGGCACACCTTGCTGGGTGAGCCTGATGGTGCACGGGATGGCCACGACCCAGGAGTTCTACGGGGCGCTGTTCGGCTGGGAGTTCCAGCCCGGCCCCCAGCAGCTCGGCCCGTATGTGCGGGCACTGCTCGACGGGCGCCAGGTGGCGGGGATCGGCCAGCTGCCGCCCGACCGTCATCTGCCCATCGCCTGGACGCCGTACTTCACCTCGCCCGACGCGGACCGGACGGCGGAGACCGTGCGGCACTGCGGGGGCACCGTCGGCGTGGGTCCGCTGGACGCCGGTGAGGCGGGCCGGCTGGTGATCGCCTCCGACCCCGCGGGAGCCGTCTTCGGCATCTGGCAGGCGGCGGAGCACCTCGGCGCGGACATCACCGGCGTCCCCGGCACACCCGCCTGGGACGAACTCCTCACCGTCGACAGCTCCCTGGTCGCCAAGTTCTACGAGACGGCCTTCGGTTACGAGGAGGAGCCGGTGGTCTCCGCCGACCTCGACTACGTCACCCTGCGCGTCGGGGGCCGCCCGGTGGCCGGCATCCACGGCGTCGGCAGCGCGCTCCCCCGGGACCGGGGCCCCCACTGGCTGACCTACTTCGAGGTGAGCGACCCCGACGAGGCCGCCAACCGCGTCATCGAACTCGGCGGCCATGTCCTCGAACCGGCCCACGACACCCCGCACGGCCCGGTGGCCACCCTGGCCGACCCGGAGGGCGCGAAGTTCGCCGTGGTGCGGACGGAACACCGGAGCGCGGGCGGGGACGGTCACTCGGTCGGGTGAACCGGGGCGCCGGCCCAGCGGGGGCGCCGACGTAGGGGTCAGACCGTCTCGACCGGGAGGACGTCCGGGGAGAGGGCGCCCGCGTGGGCCGTGGCGGCCGTCATCCGGCGGCGGTGGTGACGGCGGCAGAGGACCTCGTAGCCGATGTCGTCGGGCTGGTTGACGTCGCCGACGACGACCTGGGCACCCTCGACGACCATCTGGCCGCCTATGGTGCGGGCGTTGTGGGTGGCACGGGCGCCGCACCAGCACAGGGCCTCGACCTGGAGCACCTCGACCCGGTCGGCCAGCTCGACCAGACGCTGGGAGCCGGGGAAGAGCTTGGAGCGGAAGTCGGTCGTGATGCCGAAGGCGTAGACGTCCAGGCCCAGGTCGTCCACGACGCGGGCGAGCTGGTCGATCTGCCCCGGGGCGAGGAACTGCGCCTCGTCGGCGATCACATAGTCCGCCCGGCGGCCCTGGGAGAGGTGGTCGACGAGATAGGCGTAGAGGTCCTGGCCGTCCTCGACCTCGACGGCGTCCGTGACCAGGCCCAGCCGCGACGACAGCTTGCCCTCACCGGCACGGTCGTCACGCGTGAAGATCATGCCCTGGAGGCCGCGCGCCGAGCGATTGTGCTCTATCTGGAGCGCCAGCGTGGACTTCCCGCAGTCCATGGTTCCGGAGAAGAACACGAGCTCGGGCATGTGGAGTTGAGCACCTTTCGGCGAGGACGACGAGGACGGCGGGTCCGGCGGGCGGGCGGGGCGAGCGGCGGCAGGACCTCTCAGGAGCGTACTTCGAGGAGCGGGACCAGCTGTTCGACGGGGGTCATCGAACCGTGGTTGCCGACCATCGCCGACTCCTTGGGCTCCCGCTCCGAGGCGACGATCAGGACGTCGTCGTGGGCAGCCGCGACCACATCGCCTATGCGGGCGTACACGCGTTCGTCGATGTGCGGGCCGAACCAGCCCGCCTCGATGGCCTCGTCGCGCGAGGCGATCCAGAACTGCTCGCCGAGCACCTCGCGCCAGCACGTCAGGACGTCCGAGGCGGCACCCGGCACCGCGTAGACATGGCGGGCCCGGCCCTCGCCGCCCAGCAGGGCGACCCCGGCGCGCAGCTCCCAGTCCTCGTCGAAGTCGATGCGGTGCCGCTCGTCGAACGGGATGTCGATCATGCCGTGGTCGGCGGTGACGTACAGGGCGGTGCGCGGCGGAAGTTGCTCGGCCAGCCGCTGGACCAGCCGGTCGACATGCATGAGCTGGCCGCGCCAGGCGTCGGAGTCGATCCCGAAGCGGTGTCCCGCGCCGTCCAGCTCGGAGTAGTAGGTGTAGATCAACGCGCGGTCCCCGGCGGCCAGTTGATCGGCGGCCACATCCATGCGGTCCTCGCCGGAGAGGCGGCCGTGGAAGGTTCCGCCGCTCAGCGCGATCTGGGTGAGCGGCGTGTTCTGGAAGGCCGGAGAGGTGACCTGGGCGGTGTGCACACCCGCCCGGTCGGCGAGCTGGAAGATCGTGGGGTACGGCTGCCACGCCTGCGGCGACGTCCAGGGCTGCCAGCGGAGCTGGTTCATCAGCTCCTCGGTCTGCGGGTTGCGGACCGTGTAGCCGGGCAGGCCGTGGGCGCCGGGGGGCAGGCCGGTGCCGACGGAGGCGAGGGAGGTCGCGGTGGTGGCGGGGTACCCCGCGGTGATGGGGCGGCCGGTGCCACCGCGCGAGGACGCCAGCAGGGCCGTCAGGTAGGGCGCCTCGTCGGGGTGCGCCTTCAGCTGCTCCCAGCCCAGGCCGTCGACCAGGAACACACAGGCACGGTCGGTCGCCGTCAGTTCCGGTATCGAGGCGGTCGTACCGGGAACCCCCATGCCCGCCGCGAGGGTGGGCAGGAGGTCGGCGAGCGAGCCGACGCCGTACTCGGGGACGGGGGCGGAGCCGAGGGCCAGGGGTTCCGGGTGGTCCCAGGTGGGCAGCGCCATCAGCGGGCGGTGTCCGCGGTCGCCTCGGAGAGGGACTGCGCGAAGGCGAGGGCCTGGCGCACGGTCTCCGGGCCGTCCCCGGCCTCGCTGACGCGCAGGCTGAGGTCGTCCGCCGTCGAACTGCCCGTGTACCCGTGGTCCGCCTCGCAGTTGGGGTCGCCGCAGGCGGCGGGCTCCAGGTCGATGCGGGAGACGGCGCCCCAGCCGATGGTCAGGACGACCTCGCGGGGCAGGGTGCCCGGGGCGTACGACTCGGGGTTGGCGACGACCCGGCTGAGCACGACCGACGAGATCCGGCCGATCTTCACCGACTCGGTCGACGTCGTGGCGTACGGCGTGGGCGAGGTGCCGTCCGCGGCCTGCTCGTCGGTGTGGCTCACGATGAAGCGGTTGCCCGTGAGGACGAGGACGGTGACGTGCCGCCGGACCTCGTTCGCGTCGAACGTCGTCTCCTGGTGGACCAGGTACGACTTGATGGCCTCGCCGCCGACAGCGGCCTCCACCGCCTCGGCCACGAGGGCCGGGTAGTAGCCGCTGCGCTCGATCGCCGCACGCAGCCCCTGGGTCGTCGTACTGGTCTTGGCCATGACGTCCATCCTACGGTGGCGCACTGACTGCGAGGGACCGCTCTACGGTCTCCGTTCTGTCGTGGACGGCTCAATGCACGGGCTCGTGCGCCGTCCGTACGGTGGCCGCGCGCCGCCTTCGGCGGGCCGGGAGCGGCGCGCTCAGTACACCGGGAGGGTCCGGGGGCCGAGGTCGTCGCGGGCGGGCGGGCGCGCGAGCCGGACGGCGGCGCCGAGCACGCTGAGACCCTGCGGGGCGACGACCACGGGCTCCAGGGAGACCGCCACGACCTCGGGGTGGTCGTCGACCAGCCGGGACACCCTGAGCAGCAGCTCCTCCAGCGCCTCCGTGTCGACGGGCGCCGAGCCCCTCCAGCCGAAGAGGAGGGGGGCCGTCCGGATCGATCGGACCAGTGTGGCCGCGTCCCGCTCGGTGGCCGGGATCAGGCGGTGCGCCATGTCCCCGAGCAGCTGCGACGCGGGCCCGGCGAGCCCGAACGAGAGCACCGCTCCGGCCGCGGGGTCCACCACCGTCCGCACGATCGTGTCGACCCCGCGCGGAGCCATGCCCTGCACGACCGGGCGCAGTTCCTCGGGCCCTCCGAAGAGTTCCGTCAACTCCGCGTACGCCCGCCGCAGTTGCTCCTCGTCCGCCAGGTCGAGCCGTACGCCGCCCAGGTCGGCCCGGTGCCGCAGGTGCGGGGCGGTGGTCTTGAGCGCGACGGGATAACCGATGAGCTGCGCCGCTCTCGCCGCCTCGTCGGGCGTCGGCGCGGGGCGCGCCTGCCGCAGGTGGATGCCGTACCGCGCGAGCAGCGCGCCCGTCTCCTCGGCCCCGAGGGTGAGCCCCTCGCCCCTGGCCAGCAGCGCGTCGATCTGCTCGGCCGCGCCCTTCTCGTCGATGTCCTCGTACGCGGGGACGCGCCCCGGCTCCGCCGCGTCCCGCCGCCACTGGGCGTAGTTCACGGCCTCGGACAGCGCCCGGACGGCTCGCTCGGCGGCGGGGTAGGCGGGGATGAGCCGGGCGCCGGCCGGCTCCGCGGGGGCTGTGGGCATGCGCTGCGCCCCCTCCACGGCGGCCCGCGCCCCCGCGACGGCCTGGGCCGCCGGCCCGCCGGGGCCTGCTGTGGCGGGGCCTGTCGTGCCGGGGCGTCCCGCGCTCAGTCCTCCTGTCGCGCCTGATCCTGGCGTGCCCGGGCCGCCGAGAGCTGGTCCGGCCGCGCCGGGGCCGGGCTCACCAGGGCCCCGCACACCCGGGTCCCGCGCACCTGCGGTCGGCGCGCCTGAGGTCGGCGCGCCCGGGCCCGTGGCCTCCCCCGCCGTGGCCGAGCGTTCCGCCGGGTGGTGGGGGCCGGTGTCCGGGACCGTCTCCGCGACCCGCGGCGCGGTGCTCGCCGCGGCGGACAGGGCCTCCGCGAGCCCGCCCAGCTCGACGTGGACGACCAGCACCGGCTTCGACGGGTTCGCCGCGGCGGCCGACCTCAGCGCCTCCGCCAGGGCCGCGTCCCCCGGCGACGTCTCCCCCAGCGCGGGTATCGCCGTGACCACCACCGCGTCGCACGCGTCGTCCGCCAGCGCCCGCGACAGCGCCCCGTGGAAGTCCCCCGCCGAGGCCCCGGTCGTCAGGTCCAGCGGCGGCAGCGGCCGCAGCCCCTCGGAGAGACAGGCGTCGTACGTGAGCATCCCCAGCGACTCGGAGTTGCCCAGGATCGCCACCCTCGGCCCCGCCGGCAGCGGTTGCCGGGCCAGCAGCAGCCCCGCGTCGACCAGTTCCGTGATCGTGTCGACCCGGATCACCCCGGCCTGCCGCAGCAGCGCGGACACGGTGGTGTGCGGCAGCTGGGTGGCGCGCACGGCGTGGCCCAGGGGCGCGGAGCCATGGCGCGCGCCCTGCACCACCACGAGTGGCTTGACCGCCGCCGTGCGCCGGGCGAGGCGGGTGAACTTGCGCGGGTTGCCGATGGATTCCAGGTACATCAGCACCACATCGGTGTCCGGGTCCTCGTACCAGTACTGGAGGACGTCGTTCCCGGACACGTCCGCGCGGTTGCCGGAGGAGACGAACGTGGAGACGCCCGTGACCCCGGTGACCCCTCCCCCGCGCCGGTGCAGCCGGGAGAGCAGGGCGATCCCGATGGCGCCGGACTGGGCGAAGAGGCCGATGCGCCCGGAACGCGGGGTCTCGGGGGCGAGCGAGGCGTTGAGCCGTACGTCGGGGGCGGTGTTGATGATGCCGAAGGCGTTCGGCCCGATGATGCGCATGCCGTACGTGCGGGCCTGGCGTACCAGTTCGCGCTGGCGCTCGCGCCCGCCGGGCCCGCTCTCGGCGTATCCGGCGGACACGACCACGAGACCCTGCACGCCGTGTTCCCCGCACTCCGCGACGACCTCGGGGACGTGGGCGGCGGGGACGGCGACGACCGCGAGGTCGACGGGTCCCTCGATGTCGGTGACGTACCGGTGCGCGGGCACCCCGGCGAGTTCCTTCTCGTCCTCCCCGAGCGCCCTGTTCACCGCGTACAGCCGCCCGGTGAAGCCCGCGCCCCGGAGGTTGGCGAGCACGCTGCGGCCCACTCCGCCCGGTGCGCGCCCGACGCCGACGACCGCGACCGAGCCGGGCGCGAGCAGCCGCTGGACGGATCTGGCCTCGGCGCGCTGCTCCCGGGCGCGCTGGACGGCGAGGGAGCGGTCGGTGGGTTCCAGGTCGAACTCCAGCCGGACGACGCCGTCCTCGAAGCTGCGCTGCTGCTGGTACCCGGCGTCGGTGAACACCTTGATCATCTTGCTGTTGGCGGGGAGCACCTCGGCGGCGAAGCGTCGGATGCCGCGCTCCCGGGCCACGGCGGCGATGTGTTCGAGCAGGGCGGAGGCGACCCCGCGGCCCTGGTGGGCGTCCTGTACGAGGAAGGCGACCTCGGCCTCGTCGGCGGGGGCGGACGCGGGCATGCCGTCGGCGCCGATGCGGTCGTAGCGTACGGTGGCGATGAACTCGCCGCCGACCGTGGCGGCGAGCCCCACCCGGTCCACGAAGTCGTGGTGTGTGAAGCGGTGGACGTCCTTGGCGGACAGGCGAGGGTACGGCGCGAAGAAGCGGTAGTACTTCGACTCGTCCGAGACCTGCTCGTAGAAGCTGACCAGACGCTCGGCGTCATCGACGGTGATGGGCCTGATGCGTGCGGTGCCGCCGTCGCGCAGCACCACGTCGGCCTCCCAGTGGGCGGGGTACTCGTGCCGGTCCGACGAGGTCTGCATGGGCCCCAGAGTACGGCTCGCGTCCGACAACGGCGCGGGGCAGTCTGGGGAGGCACAACAGAAGCAGGACCACAACTCGACAGCCGGTTCGCGGTCAGGCCGTGGGCCCGTTCCGGTGCGTCGCGCCATATGGAAAACTGGTCTAGACAATCCGGTCTAGACCAGTCCGCAGTACCCGAGACTCCGAAGGGCACCATCACATGGCTGAGCGCCGCGTCAACGTCGGCTGGGCCGAGGGCCTCCACGCCCGACCCGCATCCATCTTCGTCCGGGCCACCACGGCCTCCGGTATCCCCGTGACGATCGCCAAGGCCGACGGGAACCCCGTCAACGCGGCCTCCATGCTCGCGGTCCTGGGCCTCGGTGCCCAGGGCGGCGAGGAGATCGTGCTCACCTCCGACGCCGAGGGCGCGGACGCCGCGCTCGACCGTCTGGCGAAGCTCGTCGCCGAGGGGCTCGAAGAACTCCCCGAGACGGTCTGAGAGCGACCGGACCACCGAAGCGGAAAGGCCTGAAAAGCCGCCCCGCACACACATCGAAGGGCTCGTCCGATTTATCGGGCGGGCCCTTCGCATTCCCTCGTTTTTCCGCTCTGCGGGCAGCAGGAAAAATGCCCCTCGGAATTCTTCCCTCTTTGTATACGGCGCCCGTGTTAATGCCGCAGGCTCGGCATGTTTACGGGGTGTTGCGAAGTCCTCACACGCTCCGGGCGCTCCGCCCCGCCGGACCCGGCCGGAAATCGGAGCCGGTGCGCGGCGGTGGCCCGCTCGGTATGCAGGGACGTGATCGCGCGGGCCCGGTCGCTGTCGCCGCGCGCGACCGCGTCCACGATGCCGCCGTGCTCCGCCCAGGACTCCCCGGGGTCGGCCGGCGCCTCGACCACGTACATCCAGGCGATCTTGTGCCGGAGCTGGGCGAGTGTCGAGGTCAGGGCGGGGCTGCCGGAGGCCTGCGCGAGCGTCTCGTGGAACCAGCCGCCCAGTGAGCGCAGATCCTCGCTGTTGCCCCTCCTGGCCCGCTCCTGGCCCAGCCTGACCAGTCCCCGCAACACCTTGAGGTGGGCCTCCGTGCGGCGCTGCGCGGCGCGGGCGGCCCCCAGGGGCTCCAGCAGCATGCGCATCTCCAGCAGGTCGGCGGCCTCCTGCTCGGTCGGCTCGGCGACGCACGCGCCCGCGTGCCGGCGGGTCACCACGAACCCCTCGGCCTCCAGCGTGCGCAACGCCTCACGCACGGGCACCCGGCTGACGCCGTACCGACGGGCGAGCAGTTCCTCGGTGAGCCGGCTGCCGCGCTCGTAGACACCCGCGACGATGTCATCACGGATCGCCGTGCATACCGAGTGCGCCGGAATACGCATGACCGACCTCCGCCTTAATCCCCGTGAAACGTCGATGATTGACGTGTGTTCCAGCGACTCTATTGCAGGAGGACGGAATTTCCGACGGCGGACCGGAATCCAGGGATATTTTTTGGACAGGAGGTGCGTCACAAGTGGTGGGGCACCACGACAAGAAAGCCCCGGCTCGGTGAGCCGGGGCCTCCTGGGAAGCGGGGGGTGCGCGTCAGACGTTCACGCCGTGCGAGCGCAGGTACGCGGCGGGGTCGATGTCCGAGCCGTACTCGGCCGTCGTCCGGGCCTCGAAGTGCAGATGGGGGCCGGTGACGTTGCCGGTGGCCCCGGAGAGGCCTATCTGCTGGCCGGGGGTGACCGTCTGGCCGACGGAGACGCCGATGGACGACAGGTGGCCGTACTGGGTGTACGTGCCGTCGTTCATCTTGATGACGATGTTGTTGCCGTAGGCACCGCCCCAGCCCGCCTCGACGACCGTGCCGGAGCCGACCGCGTGGACGGCCGTGCCGGACGCGGCGTGGAAGTCGACGCCGGTGTGGCTGCCGGAGGACCAGACGGCGCCGCCGGCCTTGTAGCCGGTGGAGATGTAGGAGCCGCTGATGGGGGCGACGTAGGCGTTGAGGCGCTCGCGCTCGGCCGCGCGGGCGGCACGGGCCTTGATCTCCTCGCGCTCCTTGGCGGCGGCACGTTCCTGCTCGGCCTTCTCGGCGGCGGCCTTCCTGGCCTCCTCCTGCGCCTTCTTCTTGACGGCGGCCACCTCGGCGGCCTGCTGCTGGGCCACGGCCTGGGCGTCGACCTGGTCGGCGACCGTGTCGCCGAGGGTGATGATCTGGTTCAGGCCGGTCTGCTCGACGGCGGGCTCCTCCGCGGCGAGCGCGGGGCCGGCGAGGGTGCCGAAGACACCGGTGGTGGTGAGAGCGGCTACGCCCACGTTCCTCGTGGTCGTGCGCTGCACACGGCCGGGACGGCGGTGCTTGCCGGGGGCGCGGGTGAACGCCATGAAGTGGCTGGTCCTTTCCTTCCTTCTCGCCTACCGGGTTAGCTGACGGGTTCGGAGCAGGAAGGTCTCCTACGGCCACCCCTCGTTTCGCGTCGCTCGCGAAGGGCACCCGATTCACCCCAGGGACTTCGGTGGGTCCCCGGCTCCCCTGGCTCGCGCCATGGGGACTCGGCGATGACTGTCCGGTGCCGCGGCTGCGGCGAACTTCTGACGAACAGCCGGACCGACGCTAAGTGGGCGGTCTTCGAAATAACAAACGGATCACAGGATTTGTTAACTACGCCACAGGTCAGACACACAACCTCCGCCATCAATACGGACAAACAGGGGCCCTGGTGACTCTTCCGTCACCAGGGCCCCACTGACACGCGTCCGTACGGCCCGCCCCTACTCGGCCGGAACGACGGTGACTTGGCCGATCCCGAGGGCCCTGACCGGCTCCTCGATCTGCGCGGCGTCCCCGACGAGGACGGTCACCAGACGGTCCACCGGGAAGGCGCTCACGGCCGCCGCGGTGGCCTCCACGGTGCCCGTGGCGGCGAGTTGGCGGTACAGCGTCGACTGGTAGTCGTCCGGCAGGTACTGCTCGACCTGATCGGCCAGCGTGCTCGCCACGGCCGCGGCCGTCTCGAACTTGAGGGGGGCGACCCCGACCAGGTTCTGCACGGCGACATCGCGCTCGGCGTCCGTCAGGCCCTCGGCGGCGAGGGTGCGCAGCACCGTCCACAGATCGTCCAGCGCGGGCCCGGTGTTGGGGGTGTCGACGGAGCCGCTGATGGCGAGCATCGCGATGCCCGAACCGTCGGGCGCGGCCCGCAGCACCTGGCCGAACGCCCGCACGCCGTAGGTGTAGCCCTTCTCCTCGCGCAGGACGCGGTCCAGGCGGGAGGTGAGGGTGCCGCCGAGGCAGTAGGTGCCGAGCACCTGGGCCGGCCACACCCGGTCGTGCCGGTCGGCGCCGACCCGGCCGATGAGCAACTGGGTCTGCACGGAACCGGGACGGTCCACGATGATCACGCGCCCGGTGTCGTCGGCGGTCACCGACGGCACGGGTCGCGGCGCGGCCGGGGAGCCGGTCCAGGCGCCCAGGGTGTCGGCGAGCAGTGCGTCGAGGTCGACGCCCGTGAGGTCGCCGACGACCACGGCGGTGGCCGTCGCGGGGCGTACGTGCCGCTCGTAGAAGGCGCGTACGGCTGCGGAGTCGATGCCCTCGACGGTCTCCTCGGAGCCCTGGCGGGGCCGTGACATCCGGGAGGTGGCCGGGAACAGCTGCTTGGAGAGCTCCTTGGCGGCCCGGCGGCCGGGGTTGGCGGTCTCGTGCGGGATCTCGTCGAGCCGGTTGGCCACCAGCCGCTCGATCTCGCCGTCCTCGAACGCGGGGGCCCGCAGGGCGTCGGCGAGCAGGCCGAGGGCCTTCTCCAGCCGCGAGACGGGCACTTCGAGGGACAGGCGTACGCCCGGGTGGTCGGCGTGCGAGTCGAGCGTGGCGCCGCACCGCTCCAGCTCGGCGGCGAACTCCTCGGCCGTGTGCTTGTCGGTGCCCTCGGAGAAGGCCCTGGTCATGATGGTGGCGACGCCCTCGATACCGGCGGGCTCGGCGTCCAGGGGCGCGTCGAGGAGCACCTCGACGGCGACGACCTGCTGGCCGGGGCGGTGGCAGCGCAGCACGGTCATGCCGTTGTCCAGGGTGCCGCGCTCGGGCGCCGGGAACGCCCAGGGCCTGGCCTCGCCGGCCTGGGGCTGCGGGTGGAAGTCCATGGTCGCGAGCTCGGTCACTTCGCCGACTCCTCGGTCTCGTCGGTGGTTCCGGCGGCCTCGGCCGCGGCGGTCTCCTCTTGGGCGCCCTCTTCGGCGTCCTCCTCGCCGGCGACGGGCTCGTAGACGAGCACCGCGCGGTTGTCGGGCCGCAGGCGCGCCTTGGCGATCTCCTGGACCTCGTCGGCCGTCACCTCCAGGACCCGGTCGACGGCCGTCAGGGCGAGCTTGGGGTCGCCGAACAGGACCGCGTATCGGCACAGTTCGTCGGCGCGGCCCGCGACCGTGCCGAGCCGGTCCAGCCACTCGCGCTCCAACTGGGCCTGGGCGCGCTCCATCTCCTCCGCCGTGGGGCCCTCGGCCGCGAACCGGGCGAGCTCCTCGTCGACGGCGGCCTCGATGACGGGCACCTCGACGTCGCCCGAGGTCTTCACGTCCATCCACGCCATGGAGGGGGCGCCGGCCAGCCGCAGCAGGCCGAAGCCGGCCGTCACGGCCGTACGGTCGCGGCGGACGAGCCGGTTGTAGAGGCGGGAGGACTCACCGCCGCCGAGGATGGTCAGGGCCAGGTCGGCCGCGTCGCACGCGCGCGTGCCGTCCTCCGGCAGGCGGTAGGCGGCCATCAACGCGCGCGCGGGCACGTTCTCCTCGACGACCTCGCGCAACTGCTCGCCCATGACGTCGGGCAGCGCGCCGTCGCGGGGCGCCGGCTTGCCGTCGTAGGAGGGGATGGAGCCGAAGTACTTCTCGACCCAGGCGAGCGTCTGCTCCGGGTCGATGTCGCCGACGATCGACAGGACGGCGTTGTTGGGCGCGTAGTACGTCCTGAAGAACTGCTGCGCGTCCTCCAGGCTGGCCGCCTCCAGGTCGTCCATCGAGCCGATCGGTGTGTGCCGGTAGGGGTGGCCCTCGGGGTAGGCCAGGCGGAAGATCTTCTCGAAGGCGGTGCCGTAGGGCACGTTGTCGTACCGCTGGCGGCGCTCGTTCTTGACGACGGCCCGCTGGTTGTCCAGGTTCTTCTGGTCGAGCGCGAGCAGCAGGCTGCCCATGCGGTCGGCCTCCAGCCACAGCGCGAGCTCCAGCTGGTGGGTGGGCATGGTCTCGAAGTAGTTGGTGCGCTCCCAGCTGGTGGTGCCGTTCAGCGAACCGCCCGCGCCCTGGACCAGCTCGAAGTGGCCGTTGTCCTTGACCTGGCCCGAGCCCTGGAACATCAGGTGCTCGAAGAGGTGGGCGAGGCCCGTGCGGCCCTCGACCTCGTGCCGCGAACCGACGTCGTACCAGAGGCACACGGCGGCGACCGGGGTCAGGTGGTCCTCGGAGAGCACCACGCGCAGGCCGTTGTCCAGGCGGTGCTCCCTCACTGTCAGGCCTTCGGAGCCGGCCTCGGCTGTGGCCGTGTGACCCATGGGCGGTACGTCCCTTCGATCGCTGTGCTGTGGTCGCGGAATCCGTGGTCTGTCCGTCGTGGAATCGTCGCGGAAACCGCTGTTTTCCTGCCGGTCCTGCCACTGTATGCAAGCGCGCGGACGCCTGGAGAAGTTCCCGGGGCTCGTACGCCGAGAGCGAGACGGGGGTTGCGCCCGCCGGTCACTGGTTAAAGTCGGCGCACGCTGTTGACGCGGCGGCTCGGGAGGCGTGCCCGGCGGTCGGCGCCGGGTCGTGTCGGGCTTGTCAGTGCGGCAGTCCACAATGGTGCGCGTCAGATCCCGTTCACCTCCCGGTGAGAGTGAGCTGGAGACGTGAGCGCCCCGTAGGTGAGCGACCAGAAAAAGAGGAGCCGGCAGCGATGGCCCGCCGCAGCACGAAGACCCCGCCGCCCGACGACGCGTTCGAGGAGCGGATCCTCGACATCGACGTCGTCGACGAGATGCAGGGCTCCTTCCTGGAGTACGCGTACTCGGTCATCTACTCCCGAGCCCTGCCCGACGCCCGCGACGGCCTGAAGCCGGTGCACCGCCGGATCGTCTACCAGATGAACGAGATGGGCCTGCGTCCCGAGCGCGGCTATGTGAAGTGCGCCCGCGTCGTCGGCGAGGTCATGGGTAAGTTGCACCCGCACGGCGACTCCTCGATCTACGACGCCCTGGTGCGCCTCGCCCAGCCCTTCTCCATGCGGCTCCCCCTGGTCGACGGCCACGGCAACTTCGGCTCCCTGGGCAACGACGACCCTCCGGCCGCCATGCGGTACACCGAGTGCCGGATGGCCGACGCGACGAGCCTGATGACGGAGTCGATCGAGGAGAACACGGTCGACTTCGCGCCGAACTACGACGGCCAGGAGCAGGAGCCGGTGGCGCTGCCCGCCGCCTTCCCGAACCTGCTGGTCAACGGCGCGTCCGGGATCGCCGTCGGTATGGCGACCAACATGCCGCCGCACAACCTGGGCGAGGTCATCGCCGCCGCCCGCCATCTCATCCGGTACCCGAACGCCGACCTGGACACGCTGATGAAGCACGTCCCGGGCCCCGACCTGCCGACCGGCGGGCGGATCGTCGGGCTCTCCGGCATCAAGGACGCGTACGCGACGGGCCGCGGCACCTTCAAGATCCGTGCCACGGTGGCGGTGGACAACGTGACGGCCCGCCGCAAGGGCCTGATCGTCACCGAACTCCCCTTCACCGTCGGCCCGGAGAAGGTGATCGCCAAGATCAAGGACCTGGTCGGGGCGAAGAAGCTCCAGGGCATCGCCGACGTCAAGGACCTCACCGACCGCGCGCACGGCCTGCGTCTGGTCATCGAGATCAAGAACGGCTTCGTCCCGGAGGCCGTCCTGGAGCAGCTCTACAAGCTGACGCCGATGGAGGAGTCCTTCGGCATCAACAACGTGGCGCTCGTCGACGGCCAGCCCCTCACCCTGGGCCTGAAGGAGCTGCTGGAGGTCTACCTCGACCACCGCTTCGAGGTCGTCCGGCGCCGCTCGGAGTTCCGCCGCGGCAAGAAGCGCGACCGGCTCCACCTGGTCGAGGGTCTGCTCACCGCGCTGGTGGACATCGACGAGGTCATCCGTCTGATCCGCTCCAGCGACAACTCCGCGCAGGCAAAGGAGCGCCTGATCGAGCGCTTCGCCCTGTCGGAGATCCAGACGCAGTACATCCTCGACACCCCGCTGCGGCGTCTCACCCGGTTCGACCGCATCGAGCTGGAGTCCGAGAAGGACCGGCTGAACGCCGAGATCGCCGAACTGACCCGGATCCTGGAGTCGGACGCGGAGCTGCGCAAGTTGGTCTCCGGCGAACTGGCCTCGGTGGCGAAGAAGTTCGGCACCGAGCGCCGTACGGTCCTGCTGGAGTCCTCGGGCGCCCCGGTGGCCGCGGTTCCGCTCCAGGTCGCGGACGACCCGTGCCGGGTGCTGCTGTCGTCGACGGGGCTGCTTGCCCGTACGGCCAATGGCGAGCCCTTCGCGGCGGACGAGGACGGCAAGCGCGTCAAGCACGACGTCATCGTCTCCGCGGTCCCCGCGACGGCCCGGGGCGAGGTGGGCGCGGTGACCTCGACCGGCCGCCTGCTCCGCCTGAACGTGGTGGACCTGCCGCAGCTGCCGGACACGGCGGCGGCCCCCAACCTCTCGGGCGGCGCCCCGATCGCGGAGTTCCTCTCCCTCCAGGACGGCGAGACGGTCATCTGCCTGATGACGCTCGACGAGTCGTCGCCCGGGCTGGCCATCGGCACCGAGCAGGGTGTCGTCAAGCGGGTGGTCCCCGACTACCCGTCCAACAAGGAGGAGCTGGAGGTCATCACGCTCAAGGAGGGTGACCGGATCGTCGGCGCCGTCGAGCTGCGCACGGGCGAGGAGGACCTGGTCTTCATCACCGACGACGCCCAGCTGCTGCGCTACCAGGCCGCCCAGGTCCGCCCGCAGGGCCGCCCGGCCGGCGGTATGACGGGCATCAAGCTCACCGACGGCGCGAAGGTCATCTCCTTCACGGCCGTCGACCCGGCCGTGGACGCGGTGGTGTTCACCGTCGCCGGTTCGAGGGGCACCCTGGACGACTCCGTCCAGACCACGGCCAAGCTGACCCCGTTCGACCAGTACCCGCGCAAGGGCCGCGCCACGGGCGGTGTGCGCTGCCAGCGGTTCCTCAAGGGCGAGGACTGCCTGTCCGTTGCCTGGGCGGGACCGGCCCCGGCCCGCGCCGCGCAGAAGAACGGCACCCCGGCCGACCTCCCGGAGATGGACCCCCGCCGCGACGGTTCGGGGGTGTCCCTGGGTAAGCCGGTGTCCGCGGTGGCGGGGCCGGTGTGAGCGCGACCCGTCAGACGTCGTCGTCGGTGTCGTAGCTGACGTAGGGTTCGCCGGTCTCGATGTCGGTCTCGGTCTCGATGTCCGTCTCTGGGCCGGCCTCGGTCTCGGCTCTGGTCCCGGTCCCGGTCCGCCGGACGTAGCGCAGGACGCCCCACATGCCGTACTCGTCGGTGTGCGGGGCGTCCTTCTCGCTCCTGCACGCGTCCAGTTCCTTGGTCAGGGCCGGGACGTCGATCCCCGCCCCGATGAGGACGAGTTGGGTGAGGCGGGAGGTTTCGCCGGGCGTCCAGGGCTCGGGACAGAACCGCAGGAAGCGCCCGACCGCGTGCACGGCATAGCGGTTGCGGGGGTCGTACGGCCCGAAGTCGACGTACCCCTTGATGCGGTAGAGCCCCTCGGACCTCCCGTCCAGGAACTCCATCAGCCGCCGGGGATCGAGCGGCACGTCGGAGACGAAGGAGACGCTGTCGTAGCCGGTGTGCAGATGCCCGGCATGGTCCCCGTGCTCCTCCCCCGCCTCGTCGTGCCGGTGGAGGTCGTCGAAGGAGAGCTGGCCGATGCGCTCCTCGGAGGGCCTGCAGTCGAACAGGAACTCGGGGTCGATACGCCCGTAGGTGGCGGGCACGACCGCGGCACGGTCACTGAGCGAGCGGACCAGCGTCAGGACTCCCGCTCCGTCCTCGGCCCGGTCGAGCTTGTTGACGACCACGAGGTCGGCGAGGGCGAGATGGCGGTCCAGCTCGGGATGCAGCTGGCGGGTCCGCGTGAACTCGGCCGCGTCCACGACCTCGACGAGCCCGCCGTACACCACACGCGGGTTCTCGCTGGCGAGCACCATCCGGACGAGTTCCTGCGGCTCGGCGAGCCCGCTCGCCTCGATGACGATGACGTCGATCCCGGTGGCGGGGTCGGCGAGCCGCGCCAGGAACCGATCCAGCTCCTCCACGTCGACGGCACAGCACAGACAGCCGTTGCCCAGGGACACGGTGGAGTCCCCGAGCGCCCCGGCCACGGCCATCGCGTCGATCTCGATCGCGCCGAAGTCGTTGACCACGGCGCCGATCCGGCTGCCGCCGCTGCGGTGCAGCAGGTGATTCAGCAGGGTCGTCTTACCGGATCCGAGGAATCCGGCGAGGACGACGACAGGGATCTGCGGCGCGTGCTCCGGACTCGGCCCCTGACCCCGGCTCGACGACTGACTCACCACGCGCCCTCTCCCACCCCGTCGTTCTCCTGCGTCGATCGCATGCGGCACCAGGATACGAGGGGCGCCCCACCCCGCCGGGGGAGAGATTGTCAGCGGCGCCCGTGGGGCACACGATGGGCATGGCGCCGGGTCGCGCGACCCACGCATCCCTCCGTGCGCCTCCTCTCCGCCTCCCGGTGGACCAGCACCTCTCGGCGACACTGGGAGACGGCAAGCGCCGCCCACCGCTCGCCGGTCCCCAACCTGTCGACCCACACCGACGACCGGCGGACGGCCGCCTGAATCGGGGATTGACATGGCCACACAGAATCATGGGGCGCGGGGACTCGGCCCCGCCGCGGCAGCGGGTCTCGCCTTCGCGGTGGGAGCGCTGGGCGCGTTCGTCGTGGAGCGGCGCGTCGGCATCCTGCTTCGCCGCCTGGAACGGCTGGAGCGCGAGACGGAACAGCGCGCGGCACTGATCGCCTACCAGCGGCACAACTTCGACCTGGTCATGAAGGCGGCCGCGGACCCGACCTTGCTGCCCGTCCTGAACGCCTACGAGGAGGAACTGTCCACCGACCGCCAACGGCAGTACCTCTTCGCCAACCTGCTGTACACCCACGTCCTCCAGGGGTACCGGGTGGGCGTCTTCAGCCGGGCCGAGCTGTACGGGCACCTGCGCGGCATCTTCCAGAGCACGCTGATGCGCGACTACTGGGCCGCCACGCGCCACCACCGGTCGAGCCTGAAGGAGGGCTCGGAGGAGTCGGAGATCGGCAGGATGGTCGACACCCTGATCAACGACCTGGAGGAAGCGAGCACCGACGAGTGGTGGGTCGTGGGCGAACCACCCGCTGAGTGAGGGCGCGCCCGCGCTCTTCCTCACTCCCCACGGCGCTCGTCTCACGTGGTGCGACCCCTGCCCCACGCTTCACTCCATCGCACCTTCGATGCATGCGCATCAACCAGGCTCATGGGGCAAAATTGGCCCGCTCGTATCACTACTCATGACCCAAGGATCGAACCCGTTGAAAATCGTGCGCCGCATCGGTGCCTCGCCCCGCGAGAGGGGCAGCGCCGCGGGGCAGACGTGCCCAGACATCTTCGAACTGCAGGACGGCAACTTCGCAGTGATCGGAACAGATCGGACGGAGAAACTCGACCCCGAGCTTCCCGCCGACGCCTCGCGCGCTGACTACGAGAGGATCGTGGTCATCAGCCGCGAGACTCTCATCCGGGCAAAGTCGGACATCCCCGACGCCTGATCCTGAACGGGGGCTCGCCTGCACTACAGCGCGGGCCCCTCGCGTCGCCGCCGTGCACCGCCGCCCAACCCGGCCGCCGCCCCGCGACAGCGAGCCAGAGGCTTCCACCCCTCCTTCGGCCCAGCCGGAGTTCGGTCGCGAGGAAGTCAGGTTAGGCTCACCTCTGTGAGTACGTGCACATCCGCGTCCCGACACCTCGGCGAGCCTCTCGCGGGGACCGCCGCCACGGCGAGGACATGGCTGCTGCTGGAACAGCCGGGCCCCTGGGGCGTCAAGGCGCTCACCTCCAGCCACCTCGACCCCGCGCTCGGCCGCGCCCTGGAAGCCGCGACGGAGGGCACCGGCGTACGCGTGGCGCTCATCCGGCGCCCCGGCCGCCACGCGGACTGCCGCGAGGTCCGCGAGCGCCAGGTGTTCGTGGCTCACACCGCTCCCGGCAACGTCTGGCTGCACAGCGCCACGACGTCCGACCCCCGCCGACTGCTCGACCTGGATCTCGCCGCGCTCGGCCGGGGCGAACACCACACCTTCGGGACGGTTCTGGGTGGGCGGCCCCACACCGGTGACCCTCTCGCGCTCGTCTGCACCAACGGCAAGCGCGACCGCTGCTGCGCGCTCCTCGGCCGACCGCTCGCCGCCGAACTGGCCGCCTCCGGGGTCGAGGGCACCTGGGAAGTCACCCATCTGGGTGGTCACCGCTTCTCCCCGACGCTGCTCGTACTGCCCTTCGGCTACGTCTACGGCCGCGCCGAGGCCCACCACGTCAAGGAGGTCCTCCAAGGCGTACGGGAAGGCCGTGTCGTCACCGAGGGGTGCCGGGGAAACTCCGCCTGGGAACGCCCCGGGCAGGCCGCCGAGCTGGCGGTGCGCACGGAGTACGGCGAGGACACCGCCGGCGCCCTGACGGTCGTCCGTACGGAGGGCGCCGCTCCCCGCTGGGACGTCGTCGTCGCCCACACCGACGGCCGCCACTGGACCGTCGCCGTCGCCCAGGACACCACCGAGCCACCCCGCCAGGAGAGCTGCGGTTCCGCGCTGGGCTCCCCGACGCGCATGGATGTACTGGCCATGCGCGAGCTGACACCACACCACGCAAGCTGACACCACGCGAGCTGGCATCAGGGGCCTCCCGCCCGGAACGGCCGAGGCCTCGGCCCTTCGCGCAAACACCGGGCGAGTGAGATCCGCGCCACACCCCACTACGACCGGCCTACCCCGTCCACGTACCGTCATGGGTATGAGCCCCACTCCCCCCGCACGCCGCCTGCGTCTCGGTATGCCGCGGCGGGTGTTCTCGCAGGTCCTGCTGATGCAGGTGGCGATCGCCGCCGGTGTCGCCGTCCTCGCGACCGGGCTGTTCCTCGCACCGCTCAGCGACCAGCTGGACGACCAGGCGATGCGCCGGGCCCTCGCCATAGCGCAGACCACGGCTGCCCAGCCGCAGATCGCGGAGGACCTCGTCTCGACGAAGCCCTCCGTGAACGGCCCCGTGCAGGTGGAGGCGGAGCGGATCCGGAAGGCCAGCGGGGCCGAGTACGTGGTGGTGATGGACCGCGACGGCGTGCGCTGGTCGCACCCCGACCCGATGGAGATCGGCGGGCTCGTCTCCACCGACCCGCGCCGCGCCCTGGCCGGCAACGAGGTCATGGAGATCGACTCGGGGACCCTCGGCCGCTCGGCCCGGGGCAAGGTGCCGCTGCGCGACGCGAGCGGGAGGATCGTCGGCGCCGTCTCGGTGGGGATCGAGTACGACAGTGTGCGCGCCCGGCTGATCCACGCCATCCCCGGGCTCCTGGCCTACGCCGGCGGGGCCATGGCCGTCGGGGCGCTGGCCGCGTATCTGATCTCCCGGCGAGTCCATCGGCAGACCCGTGACCTGGCCTTCTCCGACATCGCGGGGCTGCTGGCGGAGCGCGAGGCGATGCTGCACGGCATCCGGGAGGGCGTGGTCGCGCTGGATCGCGCCGGGCGTGTGCGCCTCCTCAACGACGAGGCCCGGCGGCTGCTCGGCATCGGCGACGAGGCGCTCGGCAGGTCGCTCGACGACGCGCTCGGCCCCGGCCGTACGACCGATGTGCTGGCCGGCCGCGTCACGGGCACCGACTTGCTGACCGTGCGCGGCAACCGCGTGCTGGTCGCCAACCGCATGCCCACGGACGACGGGGGCGCCGTCGCCACCCTCCGCGACCGCACCGAGCTGGAGCAGCTGGGCCGTGAGCTCGACTCCACGCGCGGTCTGACGGACGCCCTGCGCGCCCAGGACCACGAGCACGCCAACCGGATGCACACGCTCCTCGGCCTGCTGGAACTGGAGATGTACGACGAGGCCGTGGAGTTCGTCGGCGAGGTCGTCGGCGATCATCGTGCGACCGCCGAGCAGGTCACCGAGAAGATCCACGATCCGTTGCTGGCCGCGGTGCTGGTCGGCAAGGCGACCGTCGCGGCCGAGCGCGGAGTGGCCCTGTCGCTCGCGGGCGGCACCCTGCTGCCTGACCGGCTGATCGACCCCCGGGGGCTGGTGACCGTGGTCGGCAACCTCGTCGACAACGCCCTGGACGCCGTCGCGGGCACACCGCACGCGCGCGTGGAGGTCGATCTGCGCGCCGAGGGTCGTACGGCTGTCCTCCGGGTACGGGACACGGGCCCCGGAGTCCCGTCCGACAAGCGGGAGTTGATCTTCACGGACGGCTGGTCCACCAAGACGCGCCCGGCCCATCGCGAACGCGGCATCGGGCTCTCCCTGGTGCGCCGGCTCGCCGAGCGGCAGGGGGGCAGCGCCACGGTCGGCGAGGCGGAGGGCGGGGGCGCGGAGTTCACCGTCGTCCTGCCCGACGCGCTCGCCGAGCCGGGTCCGCCGCAGGAAGCCGAAGCCGCCGCCGTCACCGCCGCCGACAAGGAGTCGCGATGATCGAGGTCCTGATCGTGGACGACGACATCAGGGTCGCCCGCGTCAACGCCGCCTATGTGGAGAAGGTCGCCGGTTTCCACGTCGCCGGTGTGGCCCACAGCGCGGCGGAGGCGTTGCGGCTGCTGGAGACGCTGCCCCACGTGGACCTGGTTCTCCTGGACCACTATCTGCCGGACGACACGGGACTCGTGGTCGTCCAGGAGATGCGTCGGCGAGGTCACGAGACCGACGTCATCATGGTGACGGCGGCCCGTGACGTCTCGACCGTCCAGGCCGCGATGCGCCAGGGCGCGCTCCAGTACCTGGTGAAACCGTTCGCGTTCGCCGGGCTGCGGGCGAAGCTGGAGGCCTACGCGGAGCTGCGGCGCACCCTGGACGGCGGCGGCGAGGCCGAACAGGCCGAGGTCGACCGGATCTTCGGGGCGCTGTCGGCGGGCGGCGAACCGGACCTGCCCAAGGGGCACTCCCCCACCACCACCGAGCTGGTGCGCCGCGCCCTGATGACCGCCGAGGGCGCGCTGTCCGCCCAGGAGATCGCCGAGCGGACGGGCCTGAGCCGTCAGACCGCGCAGCGCTATCTGAAGCTCCTGGAGCGCACGGGACGGGCCCGGCTGACCCTCAAGTACGGCGACGCCGGCCGCCCGGAACACCGCTACGAGTGGGCGACGCGCTCCTGAGGGGCCTCCGGCGCGCGCACGCGCTTCTCCTCGGCGGCCGCAGGGGGGGCCGTGCCTGCGGCCGCGCCCCGGGCGCTCACACCGCCCCCGCTCCCGTCAGCGACCGCACCTCGGTCTCCGCGTGCTTCGCCTCGTCCGGCGGTTCGGCCGAGGTGACCGTGCCGAGCCAGCCGGCGAGGAAGCCCAGCGGGATGGAGACGAGGCCGGGGTTCTGCAACGGGAAGTACTGGAAGTCGACGCCGGGGAACAGCGAGTCGGCGCTCCCCGAGACGACGGGCGACAGCAGGACGAGGATCACGGAGGGAACCAGTCCGCCGTACACGGACCACACCGCCCCCCGGGTGGTGAACCCCCGCCAGAACAGCGAGTACAGCAGGACGGGCAGGTTGGCGGAGGCGGCGACCGCGAAGGCGAGGCCGACCAGGAAGGCCACGTTGAGGTCCTTGGCCAGCAGCCCGAGGGCGATCGCGACCACGCCGATACCGACGGCGGCCGTGCGCGCCACCGCGACTTCGCTGTACGGCTTCGAACGTCTGCGGCGCAGCGACGCGTACAGGTCGTGGGCGACGGACGCCGACGACGCGAGGGTGATCCCGGCGACGACCGCGAGGATCGTGGCGAAGGCGATGGCCGCGACGATCGCGAACAGAACCGTTCCACCGGTGGAGTCGGCTCCGCCGCCCAGGTCCAGGGCCAGCAGTGGCACCGCCGTGTTCCCGGCCGCGTTGGAGCCGCGCACGGCCTCCGGGCCGACGATGGCGGCCGCGCCGAAGCCCAGCACGATCGTCATCAGGTAGAAGCCGCCGATGAGGCCGATCGACCAGACGACCGAGCGCCGTGCGGCCCGCGCGGTGGGCACGGTGTAGAAGCGCGACAGGATGTGCGGCAGCCCGGCCGTGCCCAGCACCAGGGCGAGCCCGAGGCTGATGAAGTCGAACCGCGCGATCCAGTCCCCGCCGTACCTCAGTCCGGGTGCGAGGAACGCGTCTCCGTGTCCGCTGCGCTCGGCGGCCGTCCGCAGCAACTGGTCGAAGTCGCCGTGGAACCGCACCAGGACGAGCACGGTCAGGGCGATCGCCCCGCCCATCAACAGGACCGCTTTCACGATCTGGATCCAGGTGGTGGCCCGCATCCCTCCCAGCGACACATAGACGACCATGAGCGCGCCGACCCCGATGACCGTCCAGGCCTGCGCCGCCTCGCTCTCTCCTCCCAGCAGCAGCGCGACGAGCGTGCCCGCTCCCACCATCTGCGCCACCAGGTACAGAACGGACACGGTCACCGAGGAAGTTCCCGCGGCGATCCGCACCGGCCGCTCGTTCATCCGCGCCGCGACGACGTCGGCGAGGGTGAACCGCCCGCAGTTGCGCACCAGTTCGGCCACCAGGAAGAGCACCACGAGCCAGGCGACCAGGAACCCCACGGAATAGAGCAGCCCGTCGTACCCGAAGAGCGCGATGAGGCCGGAGATGCCCAGGAAGGAAGCGGCGGACATGTAGTCGCCCGCGATGGCAAAACCATTCTCCATCGGCGAGAACAGCCGTCCGCCGGCGTAGAACTCCTCGGCGGAGCCGTGCCGGTTACGGCTCACCCACGTCGTGATGCCCAACGTGACCGCCACGAACGCGCTGAACAGCACCAGCGCCAGCGTCTGATGGTCGGCTGTCACCGCGCACCCCCCGTGATGCCGCGCGTCAACTCCTGGGTGTCCCACCGCAGATCGAGCGCCGCCCGGTCCCGGCGCAGCCTCGCGTGGCGCGCGTACGCCCAGGTGAACAGGAACGTCGTGAGGAACTGCCCGAGCCCGGCCAGCATCGCCACGTTCACCGCGCCCGCCACCGGCCGTGCCATCAGGTCCGGGGCGGTCGTCGCCGCCACGACGTAGGCCACGTACCAGGTGAAGAAGACGGCGACGCCCGGGATCACGAACCTGCGGTAGCGGCTGCGCACCTCCTGGAAGGCCGCGCTCCGCTGGACCTCCAGATAGACGTCCGCCGCGCCCTCGCTCCGGCTCTCCCGCGGGTCGGCCACGACCGGGGCCGGTCCGCCGGTGCCGTCCAACTCCCCCCAGCCGGAGGCCAGCGCGTCGTACCAGGGATCGTCGAACCGCACGTCCGCGCTGGCGAGGCCGTGCCCCTCGTGCTGCTCAACCGGGCTCTCAGAACCACCCCCGCGTCGACGGGGACGGCCGGTGCTTGACTGCATGCCCAAGCATGGACAGAACGGAAAGACCCCTGGCGCACCTCTTCACGATTGTTCACCCCATCAGGTGAAACCCCGGCCAGCCTCCCGCACTTGCGGCACAAGAGACCCACCGGCGCCCGTGTGCGGGTCGAAGAGGCGCGATCCGGGCCCCGCCCCCGGCGGGCCGAAGGCACCCGCCTCCGGGCCCACCCCGCCGGGCCGAAGGCACCCGCCTCCGGCCCGGTGACATGGGCTACGCGTCGATGCGCGACCGGTCCAGCGTGGCCGCGGAGCTGGAGATGAACTCCTTGCGCGGTGCGACGTCGTTCCCCATCAGCAGGTCGAAGACCTGCTCCGCCGCTTCCAGGTCCGACAGGTTGATCCGCCGCAGCGTGCGGTGCCGCGGGTCCATCGTCGTCTCCGCCAGCTGGTCGGCGTCCATCTCGCCGAGGCCCTTGTAGCGCTGGATGGAGTCCTTGTAGCGGATGTTCTTGCTCTGGAACTCCAGCAGCTTGTCGCGCAGCTCACGGTCCGAGTACGTGTAGACGTACTTGTCCTGCCCCTTCTTGGGCTGGACCAGCTCGATCCGGTGCAGCGGGGGGACCGCCGCGAAGACGCGGCCCGCCTCGACCATCGGCCGCATGTACCGCTGGAAGAGCGTCAACAGCAGACAGCGGATGTGCGACCCGTCCACATCGGCGTCGGTCATCATGATGATCTTGCCGTAACGGGCCGCGTCGATGTCGAAGGTACGCCCCGAGCCCGCCCCTATGACCTGGATGATCGCGCCGCACTCGGCGTTCTTGAGCATGTCGGTCACGGACGACTTCTGGACGTTGAGGATCTTGCCCCGGATCGGCAGCAGCGCCTGGAACTCGGAGTTCCGGGCGAGCTTCGCCGTACCGAGCGCCGAGTCCCCCTCGACGATGAACAGCTCGCTGCGCTCCACGTCGTCACTGCGGCAGTCGGCGAGCTTGGCCGGCAGCGACGAGGACTCCAGCGCCGTCTTGCGACGCTGCGCGTCCTTGTGCTGACGTGCGGCGATACGCGTACGCGCGGCGGCGACGGCCTTCTCCATGACGACCCGCGCCTGGGCGGCGGCGTCCCGCTTGGTGGAGGTCAGGAAGGCCTTGAGCTCCTTGGCGACCACCTGCGTCACGATGCGGCGGGCCGCCGAGGTGCCGAGGACCTCCTTGGTCTGGCCCTCGAACTGCGGCTCGGCGAGGCGGACGGTGACGACGGCGGTGAGGCCTTCGAGGGCGTCGTCCTTGACGATGTCGTCCTC
Organism: Streptomyces caniscabiei; assembly: GCF_014930365.1. GTDB lineage: Bacteria > Actinomycetota > Actinomycetes > Streptomycetales > Streptomycetaceae > Streptomyces > Streptomyces caniscabiei. Next base: position 707,953 of record NZ_JABXWI010000003.1, read on the forward strand.
GGCCACGCGCAGCATCTTCTTGGCGCGCAGCACCTCGTTCATCGTGGTGGCCACGGCCTGTTCGAAGCCCGCGACATGGGTGCCGCCCTTGGGGGTGGCGATGATGTTCACGAAGGACTTGAGCGTCGTGTCGTAGCCGGTGCCCCAGCGCATGGCGACGTCGACGCCGAGTTCACGGGTGACCTGCGTGGGCGTCATCTGGCCGTGCTCGTCCAGGACGGGCACGGTCTCCCTGAAGGTGCCCTGCCCGGAGAAGCGCAGGACGTCGCAGACCGGCTTGTCGGAGGCCAGGTACTCGCAGAACTCGCTGATGCCGCCGTCGAAGCGGAACGACTCCTCGCCCTTGCTGCCGCCCTCACCGAGACCGAACTCGTCCCGGACGACGATCGTCAGCCCGGGCACGAGGAAGGCGGTCTGGCGGGCGCGCTGGTGCAGGTGCTCCAGGGAGAGCTTGGCGTCCTTGAGGAAGATCTGGCGGTCGGCCCAGTAGCGCACGCGCGTGCCGGTGCGCGTCTTGGGGATCCGCTTGCCCTTGCGCAGACCGCCGGTCTCGAACTTGGCGTCCGGGCCGTTGCCCGCGAAGGCGCCGGGCACTCCGCGTCGGAAGCTGATGGCGTGGGTGCTGCCGCTGCGGTCCACCTCGACGTCCAGGCGGGCGGAGAGCGCGTTCACCACGGAGGCGCCCACGCCGTGCAGACCGCCGGAGGCCGCGTACGAGCCGCCGCCGAACTTGCCGCCGGCGTGCAGCTTGGTCATGACGACCTCGACGCCGGACAGGCCGGTTTTGGGCTCGACGTCGACCGGGATGCCGCGGCCGTTGTCCCGCACCTCCACGGAGGCGTCGTCGTGGAGGATCACCTCGATGTGGTCGCAGTAGCCCCCGAGGGCCTCGTCCACGGAGTTGTCGATGATCTCCCAGAGGCAGTGCATCAGGCCTCGACTGTCGGTCGAGCCGATGTACATGCCGGGGCGCTTCCGCACGGCCTCGAGCCCCTCGAGGACGAGCAGGTGCCGCGCGGTGTAGTTGGAACCGTCCCGGTCTGCTCCGGTCAGCAGCGCTGTGGACGGCACGGACGTATCGGCGGTCACGCGGTTCGCTCCTCGCTGAATTTCAGGTGCGGCCCATTGGGGTAAGGGGCCGGGCTCTGTTGCCGGTCCGAGGGTACCGAGGCCTGGTAGAGCCGTTGTAACGCCACCCTCGTCCGAAACTCAGAGTAGTCCAGCGTCGCATACACGTTCGATCCCTCGATGGGGTGAAGTACATATCACGTTCCCTTCCAGGCATGAACCATTTAGGCTCCGGGCACGTCCTCATGAACAACCGGCAACCCAGCCGGGAGGACCGTACAACCGAAAGAACAACCACCAGAACCACCGAAGAACCCCTGACAGACAGCGCGAACCCGTACGACACGAAGACACGCACTACGGCTCATTCGCCGCCAACCGGCAGCAGACAGCCGGCCCGGAAAGATTTTTTCGAGTTAAAGCCGCGAGCGGGAACGTTTTCGGCCTGGTTGGATGTTGACCCTGGTACGACAGCTCGTCGAGCTAGAGAAGAGGCGACGTGACTACTGTTCTGACCCCCGCGACCCCGCTGACGGCCGCTGACCGATGCGACCGCTGCGGCGCCCAGGCCTATCTGCGCGTCGTCCTGCTGAGCGGTGGAGAGCTGCTGTTCTGCGCCCACCACGGCCGCAAGTTCGAGCCGGAGCTCAAGAAGATCGCCGCGGAGATACAGGACGAGACGGAGCGGCTCACGGCCGCTCCCGCGACCGCAGAAGAGGACGAGCGCTGACGCTTCGCACCTGACGACGAGCCGCCACCGGCTCGAGGCCGGTGACCGGGCGGCCACTCCCGTACCCACGGGGTGGCCGCCCGCTCTCGTCCCGCACCCACAAGGGGTTCGGCCGCACAGGGCGCCTCAGCGCCCGCTCAGCGGCTTTCCGCCAGCACCCGGGCGATGTACGAGCCCCTGGTGTAGACGCCGGGATTCCCGGCGATCCCACAGCCGCTGCCCCACGAGACGAGGCCGATCAGCTTCCCCCGGGCGACCAGCGGTCCTCCGCTGTCCCCCTGGCAGGCGTCCCGGCCCCCGTTCTGCGCCCCCGCGCACACCATGGAACCGGACTGGTACCGGCCTTCCGCGCTGCCCGGATAGGCCCGCTCGCAGACGGCGTCGGCCAGCACCTCCACCGAGGCGGCCCGCAGGCCCTGTCCGTAGTCCCCGGCGCCCGTGGTGTCCCCCCAGCCGTAGACCGCCGCCGACGTGCCTGGCTCGTACGCCGCGTCCCCGGCACCCGCCAGCCCGATGACGGAGGTCTCGGGCAGCGGTGCGGCGAGCGTGACCACCGCGAAGTCGCCCGCGTTCGTGTAGGGGTCGTACTCGGGGTTGACCCAGGCGCCGCTCACCGGGATCTCCTGCCCCTCGGTCGACTGCAGCTCGGCACGATCGGCGATGACCCGCAGATCGGGAACGCGCTCCGGCGGACCGCCCAGCACACCCTCGCTGAGGCAGTGGGCGGCCGTCAGCACGGTCGTGGGGCCGACCACGACCCCGCCGCAGAACTGCCCGGCCCGCGTACCCCCGAACCGGTCACGACTGGACAGCGCCACCGTCCAGGGCGCCTGGGAGATCTCGACCGGATGACCGCCGATGACGACCTCGGCCGTCGCCGGTGGCGGCGACACCAGCGGTATGACGGCCGTGGTGGCCGCGACGGCCAGCAGTCGGGCGAACGAACGACGCATGCGGGCTCCTCACTCCGGGTCTTGGATGGCACACCCAGAGTGATCCACGGGATCGGCTTTCGCATGCCGCACACACGCCGAAGGCCCGGCTCCTTCGAGGGAACCGGGCCTTCGGACCGACCGGACGGGCCGGCGGGGACTGCCTAGTCGAGATAGTCGCGCAGCACCTGCGAGCGCGACGGGTGACGCAGCTTCGACATCGTCTTGGACTCGATCTGGCGGATGCGCTCACGCGTGACGCCGTACACCTTGCCGATCTCGTCGAGGGTCTTCGGCTGACCGTCGGTGAGACCGAACCGCATGGAGACGACGCCCGCCTCGCGCTCGGAGAGCGTGTCGAGGACGGAGTGCAGCTGCTCCTGCAGCAGCGTGAAGCTGACCGCGTCGGCCGGGACGACAGCCTCGGAGTCCTCGATGAGGTCACCGAACTCGCTGTCGCCGTCCTCGCCCAGCGGGGTGTGCAGGGAGATGGGCTCGCGGCCGTACTTCTGGACCTCGATGACCTTCTCGGGGGTCATGTCGAGTTCCTTGGCCAGCTCCTCCGGGGTGGGCTCGCGGCCCAGGTCCTGGAGCATCTGACGCTGCACACGCGCCAGCTTGTTGATGACCTCGACCATGTGCACCGGAATACGGATGGTGCGGGCCTGGTCGGCCATGGCGCGGGTGATCGCCTGACGGATCCACCAGGTGGCGTACGTGGAGAACTTGTAGCCCTTGGTGTAGTCGAACTTCTCGACCGCGCGGATCAGACCGAGGTTGCCCTCCTGGATCAGGTCCAGGAAGAGCATGCCGCGGCCGGTGTAGCGCTTGGCCAGGGAGACCACCAGTCGGAGGTTGGCCTCCAGCAGGTGGTTCTTGGCGCGGCGGCCGTCCTCGGCGATAATCTCCAGCTCGCGCTTGAGCTTGGGGGCGAGCTTGTCTGCATTGGCCAGCTTGTCCTCGGCGAACAGACCGGCCTCGATGCGCTTGGCGAGCTCGACCTCCTGCTCGGCGTTGAGCAGCGGGACCTTGCCGATCTGCTTGAGGTAGTCCTTGACCGGGTCGGCGGTGGCACCGGCGGCGGCGACCTGCTGGGCGGGCGCGTCGTCCTCGTCCTCGTCGGACAGGACGAAACCGGCGTTCTCGGTGCCCTCGGGCTCCTCACCGGGCTTGCCGCCGGGAGTCTCCTCGAGAACCTCTTCGTCGACGAGCTCCGCGTCGCCCTTCTTGGCGGTGGTCTTCTTGGCCGCCGTCTTCTTGGCGGCGACGGTCTTCTTGGCGGGCGCCGCCTTCTTGGCCACTGCCTTCTTGGCTGCGGCCTTCTTGGCGGGGGTGGCGTCCTCGGCGGAGTCGTCGGCGGCGGGCACCGCGGGAGCGGTTGGAGCGGTGGCCTTCTTGGTGGTCACCGTCTTCGCCGCGACCGTCTTGGTGGCGGTGCGCTTGGCCGGACTCTTCGCTGCGACGCTCTTTCGGGTGCGCTTGGGCTCCGCGGCACTGACCATCAGCGTCACACCCTCTTCCTCGAGGATCTGGTTGAGGCTGCGCAGTACGTTCTTCCACTGAGTGGCCGGAATCTGGTCAGCTTCGAAGGCCCGACGCACATCGTCGCCGGCGATCTGCCCCTCAGCCTTTCCCCGCTCAATGAGCGCCATGACAGAGACGGACTCGGCGATCTCCGGCGGGAGCGTACGGGATGTGCTGGCCGACACGAACAACCTCTCGGAACGTTGGAAAACGGCTTCCGGCCCCGTCCACTGCGGACAGGAGCCGACCACCGGCTTGGGAGTGGGCCGACGGTACGGGCGGGGGCCGGGAAGAGGCACAGCGCCGTGAACGGCGTCCGTATTCCCTCCGCGGCTGTCACCTCTTAGGTCATCGCGCTGTTCCCACGAGCGTTACGCCCAATCTGCGTGGCCCGAGTCACACCCCGTAAGCGGCCAAAAGCGGTCAGATACTGCCAGACGTAATCGATCAAGGCCACAACCGGTTCTGTTCGGACGTGTACCCGGACGATTCCCGAATGAACTCCTCGATATGGATCACCGTCCCGACGGGGCGCGTCGACGAGGACGCCGGCCCTGGCGTCGTGCCGCCGGACCCCGCCGAATCCCAGGAGGATCCGATGGGGCCCGGCGGCACGGGTCCGCCGGGCGAGCGACGCCACGGGAGGGGCCCGCACCCCGGCCGCGTCGCACCTGTCCCGCTCCGCGCGCCCTCAGTGCTCGCGCGGCGCGGGCACCACACGTTCCACCTCGGGGTGGACGGTGAGCAGTTGCCGCATGGCCGCCTCGGCCGCCCCTCCGTCGCCCGCGGCGAGGGCGTCGACGATCCGGGCGTGGTGCGTCAGCGTCGATTCGGTGGGCCGGTCGCATCCGGTGACCGGTCCGCCGGAGACCTGGAGGGCCGCCGAGACGATCCCGGAGAGGTGCTCCAGCATGCGGTTGCTCGCGACCTGGATCAGCAGCGAGTGGAACTCGGCGTCCGCGCGCGAGAACGTCAGCGGGTCGCCCTGGGCCATGGCGTGGCCCATCAGCTCGACCATGTCACCGAGACGCTGCTGGACGTCGTCACGGCCGTGTCCGGCGGCGAGGCGGGCGGCGAGCGGCTCGATCATCCAGCGCAGTTCGTTGAGCTCGCGCCGCTGGTCGTCGCGCTGCGGACCGAAGGCCCGCCACTCGATGATGTCCGGGTCGAGCAGGTTCCAGTCGCTGACGGGACGTACGCGCGTGCCGACGTTCGGCCGGGCGCTGACCAGGCCCTTGGCCTCCAGGACGCGCAGGGATTCACGGACGACGGTGCGGGAGACCTCGAACCGCTGGCCGATCTCCTCGGGCACGAGGGGGCGATCCGCGCCCAGGTCCCCGGAGACGATCATCTGGCCGAGCTGCTGGACGAGTTGGCCGTGCAGTCCGCGTCCGCGGCTCCCGGCGGCGCGTCGGCCCACGCGCCCCAGCTCGGGGTCCGCGCCGTCCCAGGCGGGGAGGCCTACGCGGTCCACGGCGGGGTGCTCGGCGTAGGGGTAGCGGTCGAGGTCGCCCGGTCCTGCGAGGCCGGAGTCGGCGGAGCGGGCGGCGGTCATCATGGTGTGCGCAAGGGTACTCACGCATCCTTTGTCGGCTGTGTTCTCAACTCCCTTGAGGTCTTTGGTGAAAAGCACACGAAAGGGTGATCGCTCACCCCGTCGCAATTGACGCCTTATCGGAAAGAAATGGGCGTTCTACGAGGAGTTGTGCGCATTGCGTCGACGGAAGAGCACGGACGGTGAGCACGAAAGGATGACGACGATCATCCGCGGGCCCGGCCGCGCAGGTTCGTGAGCACGTAGGCCCCCAGCAGCGCGGTCAGCGACAACAGCAGCGCCCCGCCCACGGGTTGGACGATCGCCCGCACCAGCACTTCCAGATAGCGCTCTCCCCCGAAGGGCCACTGCACCAGCACCAGCTCGCGCAGCCGCACCGGAAACCCGATCGCACTGCGCACGGAGGCCCCCTCCAGCGCCTTCTGCACCAGGGGTACGACGAGGAGGGGTACGGCGACCACGGCGGCGAGCCCCGCCGAGGTGGACCGGAAGACCCCCGCGGCGAGCACCCCCGCCCAGGCGCACCCCACGACGAGTCCGACCCAACTCGCCCCGAGCGGCAGCCAGTCGGCGGGGACGGAGATGAGTTCCGGACCGTAGACGAGGTAGAGCACTTCGAGGTCGCAACCGACGGCGAGGACCGCCAGGAGCAGCGCGGTGGCCGCCGCGACGAGGAGCTTCGCGACGAGCAGCCCCAGGCGACGCGGCACGGTGCCACGGTCCGCGGCCAGGGCGGGGTGGCGGAACTCGTCGCCGAAGGCGACGGCCCCGAGCAGCCCCGCGCCGATGGCGGCGGGCGGCAGCGGCAGCTCCCGCGGCCACGCGGCCAGCAGCCGCGGCTGCGGGGTGTGTCCGATCCTGGCCAGGACCACCGCCATGAGGGCGGACGTGACGAGTACGGTCGCGGCGGTCACGTAGGCGGTGCCGACACCACAGGTCCGCCGCAACTCGTACCGCAGCGGACGCAGCGGGTTCGGCGCCGACCGCACGGTGATGGGCGGCGGGAGCACCGGCAGGGGCGGCGTCGGTACTGGTTCGGGCGCCGTTGCCGGGGAGTGCGACAGCGGGCCCGTCTCGGACGGGTCGGCCAGGGGCGCTGCCGTGAGGTCGACATCGGCCGCAGCGGCGGCAGTGGCGGCGCGGGCGGTTCCGGGCTCGGCATCGCCCTCCGCCGCGCTGTGGGCCGACGCCCGGGTGCGCGGCTCGGCCACCGTCGCGAACCCGCTCGCCCGAGGCATCCCGGCGGACGCGTCGTGCGCCGCGAGAAGCACTCGTGCCTCCTGGGCCGCTTCGTGCGACACGTCGGCCCACTCCTCCGGATCGTCTTCGACCGCCACTGCGGGCATCTGCGGTGCCGGGCCCATGTCGCCGATCTCGTCGGCGAGTTGGTGTACGAGGATGCCGTGCCGGAACGCGACCTCGCCGATCTCCGCGCATGTACTCCCGTACACCGAGAGCCGGTTGCCTCTCTCCGGCACGATCTCCACGGAACGCCGCGCGGTCCGGGCCTCCTTGGTCAGCAGTGCCTCGAGGCGGGCGGCGTAGGGCGTACGAACGGCGACCCTGGGCCGGAGCCGGGTCCGGGAGAAGTCGGCGACGTCCTGGTCGGCGACGAGCCTGCCCTGTTCGAGGGTGAGGACCCGGTCGGCGGTCCGCGCGGCCTCCTTGGGGTCGGCGGTGGTGAACAGGACCGTTCCGCCCTGCTCGGCGTGCGCCCGCATGATCCCGTGCAGCCACCGCCCCTCGCGGACGGCCAGCGCGTGGGCCGGCTCGTCCAGCACGAGGGTGTGCGGGTCGGACAGCAGCGCGCAGGCCAGACCGAGGCGGCGGTCCATGCCCCGCGAGAGTGTGCCCAGCCGCGCCTCGCGCAGACCGACCAGGCCCACGACCTCCAGGACTTCGTCGGCCCGCCGCGTGGGCAGTCCCGCGGCGGCGCACAGCATGCGCAGATGGCCTCGGACCGTGCGGGCCGGGTGGCCGGGCACCTCGCCGAGCAGCACTCCCACTTCGCGTGAGGGGTGGGCGATGCGGTGCAGGGGGCGCCCTCTGAAGTAGGCGACGCCACGGCCCTGTTGGAGTTCGAGCAGGAGTTTCAGCACTGTCGACTTACCCGCTCCGGGGGCCCCGAGGAGTGCGGTGACGTGGCCGGAGTGCGCCTCGAAGGACACATCGTCGACGGCGGGCGGAAAGTCCTTGCGAGGATTGCTGGTCAATCCGATGGCCTGGATCACCCTAGGCAAGATAGCGCGGTATGTCCGTTTTTTCGGGCACCCTGAGGCTCACCACACGGCCATGACAGCCGAACGCGACGGAGAAGGCTCCGACCGCAGGTGGGTCGGGCCTCTGGGCACGCATGCGTCGGGGCTTCAGGCGCGTATGCGTCGGGCCTCCAGACGCGGATGCGCCAGACCTACGACCTCGCGTGCGTCAACCCTCCGGGCGCAGCATCGGCGGGTTGAGGAGGGTGGCGCCGCCGGCGCGGAAGAGCTGGGCGGGACGGCCGCCCTGCCGCGTGGTGGTGCCGCCGGTGGGCACCAGGAAGCCCGGCGTACCCGTCACCTTGCGATGAAAGTTGCGTGGGTCGAGGGCCACCCCCCACACAGCCTCGTAGACGCGGCGCAGCTCGCCGACCGTGAACTCCGGCGGGCAGAAGGCCGTGGCCAACGAGGAGTACTCGATCTTGGAACGGGCTCGCTCCACCCCGTCCGCGAGGATCTGCGCGTGATCGAAGGCCAACGGCGCCACCGGTTCGCCGTCGCGCCCGTAGCCACCCTGCTCCAACAGCTCCTCGACAGGCGCCCAGCGTGCGCTGTTGGCGTCCCCGCCCGGCCTGGGTGCGGGCAGATCCGGGGCGAGGGCGAGGTGGGCGACGCTGACGACCCGCATCCTCGGGTCGCGTTTCGGGTCGCCGTAGGTCGCCAACTGCTCCAGGTGCGCGCCGTTGTCCTGCGCGGGCTCGGACGGTTCATGGGCGGTGAGCCCGGTCTCCTCCGCCAGCTCCCTCGCGGCCGCCTGCGAGAGATCCTCGTCCGGCCGGACGAAGCCACCGGGCAACGCCCACCGTCCCTGGAACGGCTGTTCGCCCCGTCGTACCGTCAGCGCGCAGAGCGCATGGCGACGGACGGTCAGCACGACCAGGTCCACGGTGACAGCGAAGGGCGGATAGTCCGACGGGTCGTAGGGCATGTCGCGATCATAGTCGTCTGCCTGACGATAAACACTCCCTTCGCGGTCGCTTCCCCACTTGATCCACTTCTGCACGTGACCGGTGCCCCGGACCGACCTCTCCCCTCGCGCACCGTGCGCCGCCTGCCGTTCTCTCGTCACGTCACGGGAGGTCACACCCCCAACTGCAGCCCGTCAGCCGCCTCCTCGACCATCGCGAGCCCCAGCCGGCTGACCCGTACGGCGAACGGAGCGCCCGCGACGCGCAGGCCCGTCATACCGATCTCTCCCAGCGGCGCGCTGCGCACCGGCCGTAGCGTCACCGTCCCGGCGGGGGCGTCGGGACGGATTCCGACGAGAGTGGTGAGCAGCAGCACCCCTGCGGCCGCCGCCGTCGCGGCCGGTCTGCAGGAGGCGGGGTGGGGCAGCGGGGCGCTCCCCGCCGTCCGCTGCTCCCCCGCGTACATCTCGGGCAGCCTGCGGTCGAAGCTCTCGGCTGCGGCGAGCACCCCGCGCAGCAGCGCGCTCGCCTCCTTCTCGTACCCGGCGGCCGCCAGCCCCGCGACCGCGGTCGCCGTCTCCTGCACACGCACCGCGCCGCTGCGATGGCCGAAGGGGTTGTATCCCGCTTCTTTCGCCCCCAGGCTCCGCAGCCCCCACCCGGAGTCCATGGCCGGCCCTCCGAGCAGCCGCGCCAGCTGTTCGGTCCGCACCTTGTCGAGGAGTCCCGGGGCCTGCTCTCCACCGCCGAGCAGCCCGGTGTCGAGGAGGTGGGCGGCACCGGCTCCCAGATGCGGCACGAGGCGCCCGTCCGGGGTACGGGCGGCCGCGGGTCTGCCACCGCCCCGGTCCTCGACCCAGAAATCCGCCGCGAACCGGACTCTCAGTTCTCGCGCCCAGTCCCGTAGCTCCGCCCCGCCCGGTCGGCCGTACGCGTCGAGGAGATCCGCGCCCAGCAGCGCGGCCCGGTGGGCGTGCGCCTGGGTCTCGCAACGCAGCGGGCCCCCGGGGCGCGGGTCGGGCAGATGGACACCGCTGCCCACAGCGCCCCGCAGCCACCGCAGGCAGCGCTCGGCCGCGGGCAGCAGCTCCTCGGTCTCCTGTTCGGGGAGTCCCCACCTCCTGGCCTCCGCCAGGAGCACGGGGAACAGGAGGGTCGCCTCGGTACCGGTGCAGCCCGGCGGCAGATGCGGGCCCGCGTCCCGCCGCGGGCCCGGGATCATGCCGGACTCGGCCTTTCGGCCCACGACTTGGGTGCGGGCGAGGGTGCGCAGGGTGCCCGCGGCGAGGCGGGTGCCGAGCGGCAGGGTCATCCGGGCCGCGACCAGGGCGTCGGCGGGGGCCATGCCGCAACGCCACGGCGCGCCCGCCGCTAGGTGGATGTCGGACGGGTTCTTCGGGTCCCGCAGCAGCAGGGCTTCGAGGTCCTCCAGGCAGGTGCGCAGCAAAGGCTGTGCCGTCGGGTCGTCACCCGCGGCCCCGACCTGGGACAGAGGGCTCGTGGCCCCTCGTCCCACCGGCCTGACGGGGCCCGCGCCGTCCGGCCGTACCCGCAGCTCCACGCTCCGGGTGCCGCCCGGCGGCAGCTCCAACTCCCAGCGCAGCAGCCCCGCGGAGGCCAGGGCGTCGGCAGGCGGTGGATGTGCCGTCACCGTGGCGTGCCCGTGCGCACTGGACCAGCGAAGGCCGGAGTCGTGCACACTCGCCGGCAGTTCCGGGCCGGCGCTGCCGGAGGCCACGGCGCCCAGTTCCGCGAGGTCCGTCCCCAGGGACACCTCGACGGGCAGGCGTAGGGGGCGACGGGCCGTGCTGTGCAGGGTGATCCGCTCGGTACCGTCGGCATACCGTGTCCGCTCCACCATGACGTCCGGGTCCGGCCCGGCCTCGGCGGACATGCGCAACGTCGCCATGAACCGGGCTCTGTCGGCCGAGATCATCCGCGCCTGCACGGCGAGCGGTTCCCGTCCGGCCACCCTTACCTGGCAGCGGGAGAGTATGCGCCGGCCGGCACGGTAGAACCCCTCCAGTCCTCTGCCGTTCAGTTGGCCCTGCTCCGTCGAGATCGCGAGGCCCGGCAGGGCGACACAGATCAGCGTCGTGTGGGCCGGTGGCAGCTCCAGGGGGCGGCGGGGAGCAGGCACCGACACCTGCGGGGGCGAAGCGCTCCCGGCGGCGGTGCGGGGCAGCCCGGCGGAGCTGCTCGCGGTGGGCACGGCCGGCGCGACGGGTGCGGGGTGCCCGGCGGGTGCGGCCGGTGCCCGGCCGCTCCGGACCACCGGGCGTGAGCCCGAGACGCGGGGCATCGGGCTGCGGATGTCGGTGCGTGAAGCGCCGGTTGCCTCCCCACGGGCCCCTGCCCGGACCTGGGCAGGGGGCTGGGGCGGCCTGAGGAAGGACGGGACGTCGTCGGCATCGGACATGGACGGCAGGGACATGGGGTGGCTTCTTCTGTCTTCGGCGCGCTCGGGGTGCGCTCGGCACCAGGTGGGGCACCGGAGCGGGACGGGGTGCGACGGCGGCGAGGCCAGGCCACGGGTACCGCCACTCAGGTGAACGGAGCGGCTCCGCTCCGGGTCACGCCCCGCGCCCGGGAAGCCGAGCGCCCCACGGCCCGGCAGGCAGGCCGCGACGGCCCCGACAGGGAACAGCACGCTCAGGTATGCGCCGATCCAGACGAGCGTGCTCAGGTACGCCCCGATCCGGGACAGGACCGCCCTGCCTGCCCCGTGGGGGTCCGGCGCGCTCAGCTCTCCCCCTCGGTGGGCTGCCCACCGCCACCACGGCGGGCCCGCGCGCGAGCGCTCGCGCCCTCGGCTGGGCTCCCCGGCCGTCGGCCGGCGGGTGCCTTCCCGGCTCCCGAGCGTGATCGCCGGGCATGAGCGGCACCGGATGATCGCCGGATGGTACGGGTCTCGGCGCTCCCGTCCGGGTGTGACCTGCGGCGGCGCCGGGGGCCGGCCGCGATGCAGGGCTCGGCCGAGGTCGGCTGCACGGCCGGACGCTGGTCGGAAGGGGTCTCTTCGCCCACGTCTACGCCCACTCCCACGCCCTCGGCATCAACCTCGGCATCAGCACCGACTCCGGCCCTGACCTCGTCCTCGGCACCCGCACCCGCACCCGCGGGGGCAGGGACGTGGACAGAAGCCGCTGCCATGCCGCGTCCCCTGCGCTCGGCGCGCAGGCAGCGGCGAATGGATTCGGGGTCGAGGCCTTCGTTGCAGGCCTGGTGCAGAAGACGAGCGAAGAGGTAGTCAGGATCTGCGGCGAGGGCCATGGCCAAGGCCTCGCGTGCCTCCAGTTCGTCCCCCGAGGACCAGGCGACCCAGCCCACGAGGGTCAGCGGGGCAGCGGCATGCTCACCGTACGGACCGACACAGCGGCGGGCGAGGGCGCGCCAGAGACGGAGGGCCGGGCCGGCGTCGTCGCCTTCCATCCACTCCGCCGCGCGGTCGCGAGTGGCCCGGTCCTGGAGTCCGAGGATCAGGGCGGCCGCGTCCTCGTGTCCCAGGAGTTCGTCGTCGTGGAGGTCCGCGTCCAGCGTGCCGGACACGGCCGGAGCGGCGGCCAGTCGCGCGATGGCGCGCTGGGCCACGGCGAGGGTCTCCTCGGCCACCTCCGCGCGGCTCTCCGCGTGCAGAATGCGTGGGACGAGCGCGGACTGCGCCGCGTCGAGGGCGGCCTCCTGCTGCAATGCGGCGGCGGTCTCCCAGGGCAGCAGCCTCGCCCTCAGCTCTTTCAGGGTGCCGCGCACCTGGAGGCCCGCGTAGGTCGCGGCGGCGGCCAGCACGGAGGTGCCCGGCAGCCCCATCGACTCTCCGTCGGGGGAACAGCAGCCGTTGCCGGGACAGCAGTAGGACCAGAAGCGTCCGTCGGAGATGCACAGGGCCTCGACCACCGGGACGTCGAGGGTGCCGCAGGCCCTGCGCAGCAGTTGGGCGAGGGGTCGCAGGCGTTCCATGACGTCGCGTGGCGACTCGTCGCTCGCCGGGTCCTGGCAGAGGAAGGCGACCATGCTCTCCGGCCTGGCTCCTAGACGCTCGCTTCCGGTCACCAGCCCCCGGGCCAGCTGTTGGGCCACCGCCGGCCAGTCATCCGTCTGGGCTGGGATGCCCAGTCGTGCGCGCCCGCCGAACCGACCCCGTGCGTCCCGGTCGTGCAGTGCGACGAGGACGATGCTGTCCTCGGGGCGGTACCCGAGGAGGTACGGCAGGGCGTCGGCGAGCTCGGCCGGGGTCCGGAGGGTGACCTGCTGTCCGTCGTGAGGTCCGGTGGTCGCGCCGTGGTCCAGGTAGGCGGTGGGCTCGCCCTCGCGGCCGCATCCGTTCTGACCGCTGATGTCACTGTTGCCGGAGGTCCCGGCCGCTTCGCTGTGATTCGTCATGCGGCGACCATCTCGCGGATCTTGAGATTCCGCTTTGCCCTGTGGATAAGTCCGACCATGACCACGTCAGAACCTGTCCACAGTTCGCTCCTCTCGTTCGCGCGATGTCACAGGCATCGGGTTGCATGGGGCCATGAGCGACGAAGACCTGCCCCCCACCGACCGCGAAGACCTGCGTACGGCCGCCGACGCCGTGCTCGCCCGCCTCGTCGGCGCGCCGGCGGGCGCCGCGCGACTGCGCGAGGACCAGTGGCACGCCATCGAGGCGCTGGTCGCGGAGCAGCGCAGAGCCCTGGTGGTCCAGCGCACGGGCTGGGGCAAGTCCGCGGTGTACTTCGTCGCGACCGCGCTGCTGCGCGAGCGGGGCGCGGGCCCCACCGTCATCGTCTCCCCTCTTCTCGCCCTTATGCGCAACCAGGTGGAGGCGGCCGCCCGCGCGGGCATCCACGCGCGGACGATCAACTCGTCGAACACCGAGGAGTGGGACACGATCCGCCAGGAGGTCACCGCGGGCACGGTCGACGTGCTCCTGGTCAGTCCTGAGCGGCTCAACAACCCCGACTTCCGCGACCAGGTCCTGCCCGAGCTGGCGGCCGCCACCGGGCTGCTCGTGGTCGACGAGGCGCACTGCATCTCGGACTGGGGTCACGACTTCCGCCCCGACTACCGTCGGCTGCGCACCATGCTGGCCGATCTGCCGCCGAGGGTCCCGGTGCTCGCCACGACCGCGACGGCCAACGCGCGCGTGACGGCCGATGTGGCGGAGCAACTGGGCACCGGTGGTGGGACGGACGCCCTGGTCCTGCGGGGGCCGCTGGACCGCGAGAGCCTGAGCCTCGGGGTGCTCGAACTGCCGGACGCCGCCCATCGGATGGCCTGGCTCGCCGACCACCTGGACGAGTTGCCGGGTTCCGGGATCGTCTACACGCTGACCGTGGCCGCCGCCGAGGAGGTGACCGCCTTCCTGCGCCAGTGCGGGCACACCGTGACGTCGTACACCGGCAAGACGGAGAACGCGGACCGGCAGCAGGCCGAGGAGGACCTCCTCGCCAACCGGGTCAAAGCCTTGGTAGCCACCTCCGCGCTGGGGATGGGCTTCGACAAGCCCGACCTGGGGTTCGTCGTGCATCTGGGCTCGCCGTCCTCCCCCATCGCCTACTACCAGCAGGTCGGCCGCGCCGGTCGTGGTGTCGAGCACGCCGAGGTGCTGCTGCTGCCCGGCAAGGAGGACCAGGCGATCTGGGAGTACTTCGCCTCGGTCGCCTTCCCTCCGGAGGAGCAGGTGCGCCGGACCCTGGACGTGCTGGCGCACGCGGAGCGACCGCTGTCCCTGCCCGCCCTCGAACCACTGGTGGAACTGCGTCGGTCCCGTCTGGAGACGATGCTGAAGGTCCTCGACGTGGACGGCGCCGTCCGACGCGTCCAGGGCGGCTGGGTCTCCACCGGCGTCCCGTGGACGTACGACACCGAGCGCTACGCCTGGGTCGCCAAGCAGCGCGCGGCCGAGCAGCAGGCCATGCGTGACTACGTGACGACGTCGGGCTGCCGGATGGAGTTCCTGCGACGGCAGTTGGACGACGAGGAGGCCGCGCCCTGCGGGCGTTGCGACACCTGCACGAAGCCCAGGTTCGCGGACTCCGTCTCCTCGGCGGCGCTGGACGCCGCGCGCGGCGAGTTGGGGCGGGCGGGGGTCGAGGTGGAGCCCCGCAAGATGTGGCCGACCGGGCTGCCGGCGGTCGGAGTCAATCTGAAAGGACGTATTCCGGCCGGTGAACAGGCGGCACCGGGACGAGCGTTGGGGCGGCTGTCGGACATCGGCTGGGGCAACCGACTGCGGCCGATGCTCGCGCCCCAGGCCCCGGACGGCCCGGTCCCGGACGATGTCGCGAAGGCCGTGGTGGGTGTACTGGCCGACTGGGCGAAGGGCCCCGGCGGCTGGGCCACAGGGCAGCCCGACGCACAGCCGCGTCCGGTGGGTGTCGTCGTCATGGCATCCCGCAGCCGGCCGCAGTTGATCGGTTCCCTCGGTGCCCGGATCGCCGAGATCGGCCGCCTGCCGCTGCTGGGGTCGGTGGTGTACACCGGCGCGGTTTCCCAGGTCACGCGCAGCAACAGCGCACAACGTCTCAAGGCGCTCGACGGGGCACTGACCGTGCCCCCCGAGCTGGCCGCCGCCCTCGAGGAGGCGGACGGGCCCGTGCTCCTGGTGGACGACGCCACGGAGACCGGCTGGACCCTCGCGGTCGCGGCGCGCGTGCTCCGGCGCGCGGGCGCACAGGGGGTGTTGCCCCTCGTGCTCGCGGTCCGGGGGTGACCGGCCGTCAACCACGCGTGAACACCGTGCCGCTTGGGCGTTGTCGACGCCGCCCCCTGCGCAGGGATATAAGCGGTGGATCACCACAAAACTGTCAGTGGCCCCAATTGCTCGTTGCCGCAACCAAGTTCGCCAGGAAGAATTGGAGTCCGCTCCCCGCACGGCCTACTCGTGAATCGGTAGGCCTTCTGCTGCGGCGTGCGCTCCCCCAAGTCCGACCCCCGCCCGCTGTGTGGGCGCGTAGCCGAAGGGAGGATCGTGACCTTCGGATTCGCTCCGTCCTCGGCGGCTTCCGTGTCGACCTCTGCCGACCTGTCCGCCACTTCCGCCAACCGGTTGCTCGAGCCCGCGGAATGGGCCGCCGCCGGGATTCCGCTGCTGCGCAATCCCCGGGAGGTCGTCAACGGGCTGCACGCGCGGCATCAGCCCCGGCCCGCGACCGCGGTCATCGCCGTCCTGGATCCGGACGAGCGGTTGCTGGCGAGCGCCTCGTTCGTCCGGCGTCCCGCGCCGGCCGACGGGTGGATGTTCCGCAACGCCCTCCTCGCCCAGCTGCGCCGGGTCATTCCGCATGATCTGCGCCGGCGTACCCCGGTGCGGACGGCCGTGCTGCTCTACTGCCGTGAGGGCGACGCGCGTTGGACGGAGGAGGACGGGGCGTGGATGTGGGGGCTGCGGGACGCCTGCACCCTGCATGGGCTGCGCTGCGGGGCGTACATCACGCTGACACGTGACGGCTGGCAGGTCCTCGGCGAGGGCAGAGGTGGCCGACGCCCGCACGCGGACTCACCGGCCGAGCCCTTCGCCACAGCCGTCGCGCCGCCGCCCATGCCGCGCACCGGTGGCGTCGCGTCGGAGGTACTGCGCCGAGCCGCCGCGCGCTGAACCGCAACCACTCAGGTCCGCAGACGTTCAGGTCCGCAGCCGTTCCGAGCCGCTTCGGCATCCGCGCGGACCACGACGAACGCCCGCACCCACCCCCGCGCGGCCCGCTGGGGTGCGGCAAACGCTGCCGCCGTGGCCCCGTGCACAGCACGGCCCACCACGCGAGTGAGGCATGGCACGACACCGCTCCTCACGCCCCACTCCGGCACAGCGCGGCTCCACGCCTCCCCCAGCTGGGCGGCAACGTCGTAGGAAACCCCCAAGACGCCCTCGTAGCGCTCCCCGGGAACGCCGAAACACCCCGCGGGCACGCCGAAGCGCCCCTGCACGGGGTGTGGCCGCAGTGCTGCCCAGGTCGTTCCGGGGCATGCACGGCTCCCCGGCGGGCCCTCGCGGGCCGACCGGGGCCGGGTCCGCAGTCGCTCAGACTCCGGCGCCCAGCACCGAGTTGATCGTCTGCGGGTCACCGCACACGATCAACAGGGCCCGGGCCCGGCCGAGGGCCTTCGGCAGCGCATGGGCGGTGACGGCTTCGGTGCCACCGTTGACGGCGACCACGACGACGGGACGCGGCGCGGCCCGGTCGGTGGCCGAGGCATCGGCGTAGAAGACGTCGTCGCCCGCGTCGTGCTGCGCCCAGTAGGCCGCCTCACCGAAGGAGAGCTCGTGGTCGGCCCACGGGTGCGACTGGCCGGTGGTGATCACCAGCACGTCGCCGGGGGCACGGCCCGACTCCAACAGCAGATCGACGGCTTCCTCGGCGGCGTCCAGCGCACCCTCGGCCGAGGCCGGGATCAGCTGGATCTGCGGGGTTGCGGCAGGAGCGGACGGCCCGGGCTTGACCGCGGTGTGAGCCGCGCGCTGGGCCGGCACCGGCCGGGCAGGACCCGGACGACCGGGACGCGGCGGAGCCGCGGGACGGGGACCGGGTACGGGACGGGGGGTCGGCGCGACCCGGCCGCTGGCCGGAGTGGCACGCGGGCCCTGGGCACTCTCGTGAATCTGAGGCTCCTCGGGAATGAGAGGCATGAGCTGATGTTTATCAAACGCCGGTGCGAATCGCGTCGGCGGGTGGCACATGAGTGCGGACGAATCCGTCAGAAATCGAAGCCGAGCTGACCCTCGATCTCCGGAACGCGTCCGTCCGCCCAGTTGCGGGCCTTCTTGAGGTGCCGCCACTGGGGCAGCGCATCAAGATACGCCCACGACAACCGGTGGTACGGGGTGGGGCCCCGCTCCGCCAGCGCGGCCTTGTGAACAGGCGACGGATACCCGGCGTTGGCCGCGAAACCGAAGTCTGCATGGTCGACACCCAGTTCGGCCATCATTTTGTCGCGCTGAACCTTGGCGATCACCGAGGCGGCCGCGACGGCGACACAGGACTGATCGCCCTTGATCACCGTACGGACCCGCCAGGGTGACCCCAGGTAGTCGTGCTTGCCGTCGAGGATGACCGCGTCGGGCCGTACCGGAAGAGCCTCCAGGGCCCGTACGGCGGCCAGCCGCAGCGCGGCCGTCATGCCCAGGTCGTCGATCTCCTCCGGAGAGGCATGACCGAGGGCGTGCGAGGTGACCCACGTCAGCAGTACCTGCGCGAGCGACTCGCGTCGCCTGATCGTCAGGAGCTTGGAGTCGGTGAGGCCCTCGGGCGGTCGGCGCAGTCCGGTGACCGCCGCGCAGACGGTGACGGGACCGGCCCACGCTCCGCGCCCCACCTCGTCGACACCGGCAATGACCTTCGCTCCGGTCGTGGCGCGCAGGGAGCGCTCGACGGTGTGAGTAGGTGGTTCGTACGGCATGGCGCCCTTAGCCTACGCCGCCCGTGTCCCCGCGCGACACCCAGGTTTCCCGGGGCAACCTCACCCCTGCCGCAGACGCCGCCCGGGCACGTCATCGACGGAGCAGCGGAACCATCAGCTGGTCGATCATCTCCTCGATGTCCCGCTCATTCCATTCGCTCCCGCACATCTTCGAGCGGTACATCATCATGGCCGGAATCGCGTCGAAGACATAGCCGTTGGCCGCGTCCGGCCGCACCTCGCCGCGCCGGATTCCACGCTCTACGACCTCGCGCAGCAGCTTGACCGTCGGCTCCACGACACCCTCGATGATCACACCGTGGAAGCGCTCGGCCTGCATGGTGTCGCATTCGTGAATCACCGATCGCAGCGCGAACCCGGGGCGGGAGAACATCGCCTCGCGCGCCTGACGGCACAGCGCCAGCAGGTCGTCGCGCACGCTCCCGAGGTCGGGCGCCTCCTCGAAGCGCGGCAGTCCGGCCTGCAGGGCGTCGGCGACGAGGTCCTCCTTGGAGGGCCAGCGACGGTAGACCGCCGCCTTGCCCGTCTGGGCGCCCGCGGCGACCCCCTCCATGGTGAGGCCGCTCCAGCCGACCGTGCTGAGCTGCTCCAGCGCGGCGTCGAGGATCGCACGCTCGAGCACGGCGCCGCGCCGGCGCGGGGAGACCGTCGGGGCGGGAGCGGTCGTCCAGCGCGAAGTGACCATCTGTGTTTCTCCGTTGAGCCAGGGGGCGGGGGCGCCGAAAGCGGAAGCGGACGGACGACGCGCGGAACACGGCGGCGGCTCAATGAACGCTTGCGTTCACTAAGGGGGACTCACTACCGTGGACGCGTCAGTGAACGCGAGCGTTCACTAAGGCACTTGTGGGGGACCCATAGTGACAACCTCTCCGTTGATCAAGCGTCAGAAGCCGGGAGCCGCCCGCCGGGAGGGGCGCCCCGGCATCGCACTCACCGTCATCGCGGCCTGCCAACTCATGGTGGTACTCGACGCGACGATTGTGAACATCGCCCTCCCGCACATTCAAGACGCGCTCAAGTTCAGCACCACCGACCTGACATGGGTGGTCAGCGCCTACACCCTGACCTTCGGCGGTCTGCTGCTCCTCGGGGGCCGGGCCGGTGACATCCTCGGCCGCCGCCGGGTGTTCATGACCGGCATCCTCGTCTTCACGCTCGCCTCGCTGCTCGGCGGGCTCGCCCAGGAACCCTGGCAGCTGCTCGCGGCCCGCGCTCTGCAGGGCGTCGGCGGAGCGATCGCGTCGCCGACCTCGCTGGCGCTCATCACGACGACGTTCGCCGAGGGGCCCGAGCGAAACCGCGCGTTCGGTGTCTTCGCCGCGGTCTCCGCCGGCGGGGGCGCCATCGGTCTGCTCGCGGGCGGCATGCTCACCGAGTGGCTCGACTGGAGGTGGGTGCTGTTCGTCAACGTGCCCATCGGTGTGCTGATCGCCGTCCTCACCCCGATGTACATCAGCGAGTCCGAGCGGCACCCGGGACGGTTCGACATCGCGGGCGCGCTCACCTCGACCGCCGGTATGGCCTCGCTGGTCTACGGGTTCATCCGCGCGGCGGAGGACGGCTGGCGCGACGGCCTGGCCATCGGTTCCTTCACGGCCGCGGTGGTCCTGCTGCTGGTGTTCGGCCTCATCGAGAGGCGCGCCAAGGAGCCCATCACCCCGCTGCGGATGTTCACCGACCGCAATCGCTCGGGCACGTACGTGATCATGCTGAGTCTCGCCGCGGCGATGTTCGGGATGTTCTTCTTCATCGTGCTGTTCGTGCAGAACGTGCTGCGCTACACCCCGATCGAGGCCGGTCTGGCCTTCCTCCCGGTGACCGTCGCGATCGTCACCGGTGCCGGCCTGTCCCAGCGGTTCCTGCCGGTGCTCGGTCCGAAGCCGTTCATGGTCGTGGGCTCCACGCTCGTGGTGCTCGGTCTGACCTGGCAGACCTTCATCAGCCCCGACAGCTCCTACGTCGGTGGCGTGCTCGGTCCGATGGTGATGTTCGGCTTCGGCATGGGCCTGAACTTCGTGACCCTCACTCTGACGGCGGTCTCGGGGGTCGCCCCGCACGAGGCGGGCGCGGCGTCCGGTCTGCTCAACGTCACTCAGCAGGTGGGCGGCTCGCTCGGCCTGTCCATCCTCACGACGGTCTTCGGCACGGCCAGCCGTGACGAGGGTGAGAAGCAGGTCCAGCTCTTCATGGCCCAGGCCACGGACGCGCAGAAGGCCGAGTTCGCCAAGACGCAGCAGTTGCCGGCCCCCTGGAGCCACGAGGTGCTCTCCCAGGGCATCTCCACGGCCTTCATACCGGCTGTCGCGATGGCCCTGCTCGCCCTGGCCACCGCCCTCCTGGTGATCAGGGTCCGCAAGAGCGACCTGGAAGCCCTCTCGGGCACTGCCGGACCCGCCGCCGGAGGCTGACGGCACGGTCACGGAAGCAGCCGCGCACCGGCCGGACCACACCCCTGTGCACGAGAATCAGGACGTGGTCCGGCCAGAGCGGCGAGCGGCGAGCGGCGAGCGGCGAGCGGCGAGCGGCGAGCGAAGGTACGGCGGCCCGCCGCCGCGACGGCTCTCAGCGGTAGAACTCCGGACCCAGCTCGCCGCACGCCGGTCCGCTCGCGTCACCCACCGGCGGACGCTCGACCAGGATGCGCCTGGCCTCGGCCTCGCCCCAGCTCGTGGCGTACCAGGGAACGTGCTGCCGCTCGTCCAGCTCCTCCTTGATGTCCCACAGCGCGCACGACCGCATGGGCTCCTCCAGCCGGTCCAGGGCCGGCACCGCGTCGGCGGACAACCCTCGTGCGTAGGGCAGGTCGAAGCGGCCCGTCGTCTCGTACCGTTCGACGTTGCGTTCGGCGATCATCCCGTCCGGCGACACCAGCCCGAACCCGAGCACCACGGCGACCGCGGCGGCCGCGACGGCGCGCGGCAGCCATCGGGCACCCCACACACCGGCGGCCATGATGAGCACGATGACCAGGCCGAGCCAGAGCTCCATGGTCAGCACCGAGATCCTCAGTCGCGTCAGTCCATAGGCCTCCACGTACATGTCCATACGTCGCACCGCGGATGCCACGACGACGAGCGCCAGCGCGCACAGCGTTCCCAGCACCCCACGCACGAGCGTCCGGTCACTCGATCGAGTGCGTGGGGCCCAGCGGAGGGCGACCACGATGACCACCAGGGTGAGCAGCGTGGCCATGAGCAGCTGCCAGAAGCCCTGGCGCGCGTACTGGGCGTAGGTCTGGCCGGTCTCCTTCAGGACCGCGTCGTAGCCACCGAAGAGCACGGCGAGCTGAACGGCGTTGAAGACGGCGAAGAGCCCGACGAGCCCGACCAGGGGCAGTGCCCACTCGACCCGGCCGCGGGCGCGCCCCGCAGGCACCTGGATGCGGTCCCAACGGGCGGGTGCGGCCGCCGTGCGGGCCGCCGCGAGGGTTCCGAACAGGCCCAGGCCGAGGAGCAGGAACCTCCAGGGGCCGTCGGACACGGAGACGTCGGGCACCAGAGCGCCGAGCAGATCGGCGAAGGCCGCGTCGGCGCCGGCGAACAGCGCCCCGAACACGAAGAGGAGGACGGCGGCCACGAGAAGTGCCCTCAGTACGGGCGCCAGGCGGTTGCGGTTGCCTCCCATCCGCTCGCGCAGGCCCTGCCAGGCCCAGGCCGGTCCGGTGACCAGCGAGGTGAAGACACCGACGGGTCCGAGCAGGACGGCCGGCCAGGTGCGGCCGCCGTGGAGGGCGAGCGAGCCCGCCGCGAACGCGGTGACGACGGCGAGGAACGAGGGCCACTCGGCGGCCCGCAGTGCGGGCACGGTCAGCAGCGCCAGACCGCCGGCGCCCCAGACGAGGGCCCACGGGCGGGGGCGTCGGCCCGCCCGGCGGCCGGCGGCGTACACGGCGAGGGTGGCGGGCACGGCGACGAAGACCAGGTTGACAGCCACTCCTTCGCCCAGCAGAAACATGCTGAGCAGACCGGTGGCCAGGGCCGCCCACAGGGTCGCGGTACGGATCGGTGCCGGGTCGCCGGGCGCGAAATCGATCAGTGCGGGCGGCATGGGCGGCGGTCCGCCCGGTAGGGGTGCGGGTATGCCCGCCCTGCCCTCCGCTGTGGCGTCGACAGGTGACGTCGGCCGGGGCCGGTCCTTGTCCGTCCCCGCACGAGCCCTCGGCGGCGGGCCTTCGGGTTCCGGCGTGGCTGGAGCTGACGGTGTTTCGGACATGGGACCCCCTCCCCCGACCGGCCCTCGTCACCCACCGTACGCAGCGCGCGGCTGCGGCAGAAGGCTCGTTGCCGGTACCTCTTCGCCGCCTCTCGTCATGATCAACAGACGGCGTGGCGGAAAGGGTATGCCGCAGGAACGGCCGCACCGCCGACCGCGGAGCGCACTGTGGCATTCCTGTGACAGTTGAGGCGCATGGGGCGGACGGGCCCAGGGAAGCGCACCCCTTCAGCCGTTCGTCCCGACTCATGCCGGTCCGCACGCCACGAGGCGTACCCGGGAGCTACCCCACCCGGAGCCAGTCCGGGAATGCCTCGGTCTGCCGCGTCCACGCCTCGGGAGGCGCCCCGGCCTTCCCGGCGGCGACCACTCCGCCGACGATGGCGCAGGTCGTGTCGACGTCACCGCCCACCTGGGCCGTCGTCCAGAAGCCCCGCTCGTAATCACCGAGGGCGCGTGCCGCCGACCAGAGCGCGAACGGCACGGTGTCGTGCGCCGTCGTGCGCCGCCCACAGCCCAGTACGGCGGCGACGGTGTCCGCGTCGGCGTAGTCGAGCATGTCGCGGGCGCGCCGCAGACCGGCGCCGACGGCGCTCTTGGGGACGAGGGCGACGACCCCGTCGAGCAGTGCACCGGGGCTCGGCGGCCCGGCGGGGTCGGCCGCTAGGGCGGCGGCCGCGGCGACGGCCATGGCGCCGACGACGGCCTCACGGTGCTGATGCGTGGGGTACGCCGAGATCTCGGCCTGATGGGTGGCCTGCTCGGGGTCGTCCGCGTACCAGGCGCCCAGCGGGGCGATCCGCATGGCAGCGCCGTTGCCCCAGGAGCCCTGGCCGTTGAAGAGCGCGGAGGCCAGCTCGCGCCAGTCGCCGCCTTCGCGGACCAGCCGCAGCAGGCGGTTGACCGCGGGGCCGTAGCCCCGGTCGAAGTCGTGGTGCACGGCGAAGGAGCGAGCGAGCTCGTCCTGGTCGATCCGGTGGTGGGCCGCGAGGACGGCCACGACGGAGCAGGCCATCTCGGTGTCGTCGGTCCACTGCCAGGGGCCGGGCGGGGTCGCGCGGCGCTTGAGCAGCGGGTAGTTCACGGGCACGAAGTACTGCGAGCCCAGCGCGTCCCCCACCGCGAGGCCGCGCAGGCTGGACAGGGCGCGCTCCAGGCGGCCGGTGGAAGAGGAGTCAGCGGTCATCGCCCTGCCACTCTAGCTGGTGGCTCCGTACGATTCCGGGTCCCGCCAGCGATCGAACGGCCGGTCGAGTGTGTACTTGCCGTCCTCCCCGAGAACGAGCATCCGCATCTCGGCGTTCCCGGGGTTCGACAGCGACTCGAACTCGGCGACCGTCCAGTGGAACCAGCGCATGCAGAACAGGCGCATGGCGAGCCCGTGGGTGACCAGCAGAACGTTCGGCGGGTGGTCGGGGTCCTCGAAACTGCGGAAGAGGCTCTCCAGGAAGTTGCCGACCCGGTCGTAGACGTCGGCGCCGGACTCCCCCTGCGCGAAGCGGTAGAAGAAGTGGCCGTACGCGTCCCGGTAGGCCTTCTGGAGGCGTACGTCGTCCGGGTCCTGCCAGTTGCCCCAGTCCTGTTCGCGCAGTCGTGGCTCCTCGCGCACACGCACCTGTTCGGGATTCAGGTGAAAGGCCTGGAAGGTCTCGTGCGTCCGGCGATAAGGGGAGACGTAGACGCTGACGCGCTCGCTGCCGAGCGCCTCGCGGATGCGTTTGCCGGTCTCCTCGGCCTGCTGCCAGCCGAGATCGGTGAGGGCGAGGGCGTGGTCGGGCTCGCGCTCGTACACGGTGTCATCAACATTGCCCGTTGACTCGCCGTGTCGGACAAGGATGATGCGCCGTGGTCGTGCCATGCCAAGACCCTAAAGGGGACGAGGGCGGATCGAGCACTCGTCCGGGCGGCATACGGCGTAGGTCACACAAGTCCCGCACACGCATCACATAGGTTTGAGATTCAAACTCAGCCCGGATGGAAGCTCAAACGATCCAGCTCGGCTCCAGTTCCACGATGTCGCCGGTCATGGCGGCGATGTCGGCCTCGATCTGGGCCCTCAGGGCAAGGCGTTCGATGCGTTCGACGCGGTACTTGCCGTGCTCGGCGGCCGACTGCCACATGGAGAGGATCAGGAACTCGTGTGCGGGTGCCTCACCGAAGAGTCCGCGCACCATGCCCGGAGAGCCCGCCATCGCGGGGTTCCAGACCTTCTCCTGCATCAGCGCGAAGTGCTCGGCCCGCTCCTCGTGGACACGGCAGTGCGCCACCCGCACCAGATCGGCCTCCGTGAACCGCGGCTCGAAACCGGTCTTCACGTCGAACCGGTGGTCGAAGAGCTTGGCCTGCATGTCCTTGAAGGTGCCCGACTGCGACGCGGCGAGCCGGTCGTGGGAGCGCGCCATGAAGGAGTCGTAGAAGGCACGGCTCTCCCAGAAGGAGAAGATGTGCGCCACACCGGCCCGCCCCCGGCTCCAACCCCCGCCCTGTCCACGGAATCCCGGCTCCCCCAGTAGCCCCGCCCACTTTCGCTGCCCCCGTTCGAAACCGCGGCGGTCCACCACGGTGCAGCGAATCCACTTGACCAGCACCGCGCCATGGTAAGGCCACGGAACGTGGCGGCGGTCACTCTCCGGCCGGTTGCACCCGGGCGAGCGCCCCGGCGCGCATGCGAGGATGGACAACTGGCCTGGAGTGCCAGCCAGTTCGGCCCGCACGCAGAGAAGAACGGGGAGGGAGTTCTGTTGAACGGCCTCAACAAGGGCATCCGCAAGGTCGAGGTGTCGCTGAAGTGGGACCCGAGTCCGGCCGGACAGCCGGCGACGGATCTCGACCTCGTCGCGGCCCCCTACTTGGCGACCGATCCGAGCGGCAGCCCCGCCTATGTGGTGCACTTCGACAGCCGCTCGCCCGACGGCACCATCAACCTCAACCGCGACAGCAAGACCGGCCAGGGATTCGGCTGGGACGAGGTCATGACGGTCGAGCTGAACCGCCTGGACAGCCGGTACGGCCGGGTCGTGATCGGTGTGGCCATACAGCAGGGATCGGGCCTGAGGACCTTCGGCGACGTCACCAAGCCCGCCCTGCGCATCCGCGAGGACTACACCGTCCTGACGGAGGACGACTTCGGCGGTGTCCTCGGATCGACGGCCGCGACCGTCGCCGAGTTCGTCCGTGACTCCACCGGAGAATGGACCTTCCACCCGGGCATCACCGGCTTCGACGAGGACCCGGCGACCTTCGCCCGCGTCATGGGCGGCACCCGCAAGCCCTGACTCCCCCGCCCTGACGGGGCACCCGGCGTTCGTAGACGTCGATCGCCCGGGCAGCAGCAGTTCCGCCCGGGCAGCAGAACGGGGAGCCGGCATGTCGCCGGCTCCCCGCCTCTGTCCGTCACTTCACGCCCGGAGGGCGCTCAGGTCAGCTGCAGCCGCTCGTCGAGCCGCAGCCCTCGCAGATGTAGCAGGAACCGGCCCGCTGCATCTTCGTCCCGCAGGAGAAGCAGAGCGGGGCGTCGGCCTGGATGCCCAGCTGCATCTCCACCAGCTCCGCGCTGGTGTGGGCCTGCTTCGGAGCGGGCTTGGCGCCCTCCTCGTCGGCCTTCGGGGCGGCGACCGCCTTCAGGGACTGGCGCGGAGCGGACTGGGCAAGGCCCTCGACGTCGACCTCTTCCTCGATCGGCTCGTACGACCCGGTCTCCAGGTGACGCTGACGCTCCTCGGCGGAGTGGATACCGAGCGCGGAGCGGGTCTCGAAGGGCAGGAAGTCCAGCGCCAGGCGGCGGAAGATGTAGTCGACGATCGACGCCGCCATCCGCACGTCCGGGTCGTCCGTCATACCGGCCGGCTCGAAGCGCATGTTCGTGAACTTCGAGACGTACGTCTCCAGGGGCACGCCGTACTGCAGACCCACCGAGACGGCGATCGAGAAGGCGTCCATCATGCCCGCGAGGGTCGAGCCCTGCTTGGACATCTTCAGGAAGACCTCACCGAGACCGTCGTCCGGGTAGGAGTTGGCGATCATGTAACCCTCGGCGCCGCCGACGGTGAAGGAGGTGGTGATGCCGGGACGGCCCTTCGGGAGGCGCTTGCGGACCGGGCGGTACTCGACGACCTTCTCGACGGTGGCCCGGATCGTCTCCTCGGCCTTCTCCGTGATCTCAGCCTTCTCCGTCTCCTTGGTCTTCGCGGAGAGCGGCTGGCCGACCTTGCAGTTGTCGCGGTAGATCGCGAGCGCCTTGACGCCCAGCTTCCAGGCCTCGAAGTAGATCTCCTCGACCTCCTCGACGGTCGCCGTCTCCGGCATGTTGACCGTCTTGGAGATGGCGCCGGAGATCCAGGGCTGGATCGCGGCCATCATGCGGACGTGGCCCATCGGGGAGATGGCGCGCTCGCCCATGGCGCAGTCGAAGACCTCGTAGTGCTCCTGCTTGAGGCCCGGGGCGTCGATCACATTGCCGTGGTCGGCGATGTGGGCGACGATCGCCTCGATCTGCTCCTCCTGGTAGCCCAGGCGGCGCAGGGCCTGCGGGACCGTGCCGTTGACGATCTGCATCGAGCCGCCGCCGACCAGCTTCTTGAACTTGACCAGCGCCAGGTCGGGCTCGACACCGGTGGTGTCGCAGGACATGGCGAGGCCGATCGTGCCGGTCGGGGCGAGCACGGACGCCTGCGAGTTACGGAAGCCGTTCTTCTCGCCGAGGCGCAGCACGTCCTGCCAGGCCTCGGTTGCGGCGGCCCAGACCGGGCTGTCCAGGTCGTCCATGCGGACGGCCGTGCCGTTGGCGTCGGAGTGCTGCTTCATCACGCGGTTGTGGGCGTCCGCGTTGCGGGCGTAGCCGTCGTACGGGCCGACGACCGCGGCCAGTTCGGCGGAGCGCTTGTACGCCGTGCCGGTCATCAGCGAGGTGATGGCACCGGCCAGGGCACGGCCGCCGTCGGAGTCGTACGCGTGGCCGGTCGCCATCAGCAGGGCGCCGAGGTTGGCGTAGCCGATGCCGAGCTGGCGGAAGGCGCGGGTGTTCTCACCGATCTTCTGGGTCGGGAAGTCGGCGAAGCAGATGGAGATGTCCATCGCGGTGATGACCAGCTCGACGACCTTGGCGAAGCGCTCGACCTCGAAGGACTGGTGGCCGAGGCCGTCGTCCTTGAGGAACTTCATCAGGTTCAGCGAGGCGAGGTTGCAGGACGTGTTGTCCAGGTGCATGTACTCGCTGCACGGGTTGGACGCGGTGATGCGGCCGGACTCGGGGCAGGTGTGCCAGTTGTTGATCACACCGTCGTACTGGATGCCCGGGTCGGCACAGGCCCACGCGGCCTCGGCGAGCTTGCGGAACAGCGCCTTGGCGTCGACCTTCTCGATGATCTCGCCGGTCATACGGGCGCGGAGGCCGAACTCGGTGCCGTTCTCCACGGCCGTCATGAACTCGTCGTTCACCCGGACCGAGTTGTTGGCGTTCTGGTACTGGACGGACGTGATGTCGTCGCCGCCCAGGTCCATGTCGAAGCCCGCGTCACGCAGGGCGCGGATCTTCTCCTCCTCCTTCACCTTGGTGGCGATGAAGTCCTCGACGTCCGGGTGGTCCACGTCCAGCACGACCATCTTGGCGGCACGGCGGGTGGCGCCGCCCGACTTGATCGTTCCTGCGGAGGCGTCGGCGCCCCGCATGAAGGAGACGGGGCCGGAGGCGTTGCCGCCGGAGGAGAGCAGTTCCTTGGAGGAACGGATGCGGGACAGGTTCAGGCCGGCGCCGGAGCCGCCCTTGAAGATCATGCCCTCTTCCTTGTACCAGTCGAGGATCGACTCCATGGAGTCGTCGACGGCCAGGATGAAACAGGCGGAGACCTGCTGGGGCTGCGGGGTGCCCACGTTGAACCACACGGGGCTGTTGAAGCTGAAGATCTGGTGCAGGAGGGCGTACGCCAGTTCGTGCTCGAAGATCTCGGCGTCGGCGGGCGAGGCGAAGTACTTGTTGTCCTCGCCTGCCTTCGTGTACGTCTTCACGATGCGGTCGATCAGCTGCTTGAGGCCGGTCTCGCGCTGCGGGGTGCCGACGGCACCGCGGAAGTACTTGCTGGTGACGATGTTGACCGCGTTCACCGACCAGAAGTCGGGGAACTCGACGCCGCGCTGCTCGAAGTTGACCGAGCCGTCGCGCCAGTTGGTCATGACGACGTCACGCCGCTCCCAGACCACCTCGTCGTACGGGTGCACGCCGGGGGTGGTGTGGATGCGCTCGATACGCAGGCCCTTGCTCGCCTTGGTGCCCTTGGCGCGGGAACTCCGTGCCGGACCGCTCGCCGTCTCTGTCATGCCGCCTCCCTGTACGGGCGAAAACGCCCTGAAGTGCCACGATGTTCCCGTGACACGGTGTTCTGTCTTGTGCCGCGACCCGGCTGACACAGCCGTTCGCGACAGGTCTGGATCGCCGCCGGTCGTCCGGACCCACTGGTCCGGCGGTGCGGCCCGCCGTCAGTCGGCGGCGTCGGCGGGCACCGGGACCTGCGCGGCCCCTCCGGACCCGCGGTCGCCCTCCACGCGCCCCTCGACCACGCTCACGACGCCCTCGTCGTTCGCGTCGGGGCGCTTCCCCTGCTCTTCCCTGAGTTCCGCGATCGCGGCCTCGAAGTCCTCCAGCGAGTCGAACGCCCGGTAGACGCTCGCGAACCGCAGGTAGGCGACGAGGTCGAGTTCCTGCAACGGGCCGAGTATGGCCAGCCCCACGTCGTGGGTGGTCAGCTCGGCGCTTCCGGTCGCGCGCACCGCCTCCTCGACCCGTTGGCCGAGTTGGGCGAGCGCGTCCTCGGTGACAGGCCTGCCCTGGCAGGCCTTGCGGACGCCATTGATGACCTTGGTACGACTGAAGGGCTCGGTCACGCCGGACCGCTTGACCACCATCAGCGAGCACGTCTCCACCGTCGTGAAACGACGGGAGCAGTCGGGACACTGGCGGCGCCTGCGGATCGACGTGCCGTCGTCCGTCGTACGACTGTCGACGACGCGGCTGTCGGGGTGCCTGCAGAAGGGACAGTGCATAACTCCAACCCTCCTCACAGCACGACTCGATAAGCCCCACGGGCCACTTGGGCCCCGCGGAAGCAGCCCCAAGCATAGGGGATGACCATGAGCCCGAGGACCCGGGGGACCACAACTTCTGGGCCGTTGTGGCAATCCAAGCACTAGATGTAGGGCTAGACGCGTAAATCCCCCCACGGCGCGCGTGTCGCGCACGTATCGGCATGTGCCAGATGGAGAGTCCGTCGCGGAGCGCGTCCGAACCGTTGCGGAGCGGACGCGGGCGCGGCGGGGGGCGCCACGAGAAAGGGGTCGGTACCCGGGCGGCGGAGTACCGGATGGCACACTGGGCCACGCGGCGACAGCGACCCACAAGGCCCTCGCCCCGGCGGTGAAGAGTACAGCAATCATCACTTTTGTCCGCCGGAGCCGTCGCCCTACACCCCGGCACATGGTCACGTCAGGAAATCCACGGTTTTTCACTCGAACGTGTGTTTGGCGCAACCTTTCGAAAGCAACTACCGTTGTGCTGCACGGGAGACCATCGAGAGGGGCCGACGTGACCACCACCGCTGACAGTGCCACCATCACTGCCCAGGACCGCTCCCAGAGCCGACTCGAGCCGGTGCATGCGATGAACGAAGCCACGAACCATGAAGGGCCCAAGCGCGCCCTGCCCGGCCGACCTCCAGGCATCAGGGCGGACAGCTCCGGGCTCACCGACCGGCAGCGCCGGGTCATCGAGGTGATCAGGGACTCGGTGCAGCGGCGCGGATACCCGCCGTCGATGCGGGAGATCGGCCAGGCGGTCGGCCTGTCCAGCACATCCTCCGTGGCGCACCAGCTGATGGCACTGGAGCGCAAGGGCTTCCTGCGCCGCGACCCGCACCGTCCGCGTGCGTACGAGGTCCGCGGCTCCGACCAGGCCTCGGCCCAGCCGACGGACACGGCGGGCAAGCCGGCCGCTTCCTACGTGCCGCTCGTCGGCCGGATCGCCGCCGGTGGCCCGATCCTCGCCGAGGAGTCCGTGGAGGATGTGTTCCCACTCCCCCGCCAGCTGGTGGGTGACGGCGAGCTCTTCGTCCTCAAGGTCGTCGGTGATTCCATGATCGAGGCGGCGATCTGTGACGGTGACTGGGTGACGGTCCGCCGCCAGCCCGTCGCGGAGAACGGGGACATCGTGGCCGCCATGCTGGACGGCGAGGCCACCGTCAAGCGCTTCAAGCGCGAGGACGGCCATGTCTGGCTGCTCCCGCACAACGCCGCCTATGAGCCCATCCCGGGTGACGACGCGACCATCCTCGGCAAGGTGGTGGCCGTGCTGCGCCGCGTCTGACGCCCCGCGGCGGACGGTCGCCCGTGCCGTCCCCGCCCCTGATCCGGGCCCCGGAATCCACTGCGCCGGTTCCGGGGCCCTGGGCTGTCCAGGGCCGACCCGGCCATGCCGGGTCAGGTTCCGAGACCGCCGCGCGAAACGGCCGGTGGCCCCTCCCCGAACGATCGGGAGGGGCCACCGGCCGTCTGTCACGCCTCCGTCTTCTCCGCTTCTTCGTCTCTGGCCTTCTCCGCTTCCTTGTCCTTCGCCGCGCTGTCGATCGCGGAGAGCGACTTGCGGACCTGGTTGCGGTCCGTCGTGTACCAGAAGTCGGGCAGTGACGCCTTCAGATAGCTGCCGTACCGAGCGGTCGCCAGCCGCTGGTCCAGTACGGCGACCACGCCACGATCCCCCTGCGCACGTACGAGGCGGCCGGCGCCCTGGGCCATCAGGAGGGCCGCGTGGGTGGCGGCGACAGCCATGAAGCCGTTGCCGCCCGCCTCCTCGACGGCCTTCTGGCGAGCGCTCATCAGCGGGTCGTCGGGCCGTGGGAACGGGATCTTGTCCATCACGACCAGCTGACAGCTGGGACCCGGCACGTCCACGCCCTGCCAGAGCGAGAGGGTGCCGAAGAGACAGGTCTTCGGGTCGGCCGCGAAGCCCTTGATCAACTCGCCGAGCGTCTCCTCGCCCTGCAACAGGATCGGGTACTCGGGGATACGGAGGCGCAGCTCCTCCGCCGCCAGCTGGGCGGCCCGCATCGACGAGAACAGCCCGAGCGTCCGGCCGCCGGCCGCCTGGATCAGCTCCGTGAGCTCGTCCAGCATGTCCGCACGGTCGCCGTCCCGCGCGGGACGTGACAGATGCTTGGCGACATAGAGGATGCCCTGCCTCGGGTAGTCGAACGGCGACCCGACGTCCACGCCCTTCCACTGCGGCAGGTCGTCCCCCTGGGTGCCCTCGGGGGCCAGTCCCAGTGACGCCCCTACGCCGTTGAAGTCGCCGCCCAGCTTCAGCGTGGCGGAGGTCAGGGTGACCGAGCGGTCCGCGAAGAGCTTCTCCCGCAGGAGACCCGAGACGGACATCGGGGCGACGCGCAGGGACGCGCCGAAACGGTCATGGCGTTCGTACCAGACGACGTCCCACTCGGAGCCGTTGCTGATCCGCTCCGCCACGTCGTGCACGCTCTCCACGGCCGCCAGTGCCTGTTTACGGACGGCGTCCTCGTCCTGCACGGACTTGTCGCGGGTGCTGCCGATCGCCGAGATCACCGCGCGAGCGGCATCGCGCAGCGCCATCAGGACGTACGCCAGATCCTCGGGGATCTCCTCCAGCCGCCCCGGCAGAGCCAGCTCCATGACCCGCTCGAACCCCTCGGCGGCCGTCTGGAGCTGGTCCGCGACCTTCTCGTTCACGAGCTTCGCCGCCCGCTTCACGGCGCGGTTGACCTGGCCCGGCGTGAGCTCGCCGGTCGCCACGCCGGTCACCCGGGAGACGAGTTCGTGCGCCTCGTCCACGATCAGGACCTCGTGCTGCGGGAGCACCGGAGCGCCCTCGATGGCGTCGATCGCGAGCAGCGCGTGGTTGGTGACGACGACCTCGGCGAGCTTGGCCCGCTCCCTGGCCATCTCGGCGAAGCACTCGGCGCCGTACGCGCACTTCGTGGCGCCCAGGCATTCCCTGGACGACACCGAGATCTGCGCCCAGGCCCGGTCGGACACACCAGGGGTGAGGTCGTCCCGGTCGCCGGTCTCGGTCTCCTGCGACCAGTCCCGCAGCCGCAGCAGGTCCTGGCCCAGCTTGCTGCTGGGCGCGGCCGCCTCGAACTGGTCGAAGAGGCCCTCCTCCTCGTCCTGCGGCACGCCTTCGTTCAGCCGGTGCAGGCACATGTAGTTCGACCGGCCCTTGAGCATCGCGAACTCCGGGCGGCGGCGCAGGAGGGGGTGCAGCGCGTCCACCGTTCTCGGCAGGTCCCGCTCCACGAGCTGCCGCTGGAGGGCGAGGGTCGCCGTGGCGACGACGACACGCTCGCCCTGGGCGAGCGCGGGCACCAGGTAACCGAGGGACTTACCGGTGCCCGTGCCTGCCTGGACCAGCAGGTGGGAGCCGTCGTCGATCGCCTCCGCGACGGCTTCGGCCATGGTCACCTGGCCGGGGCGCTCCGTGCCGCCGACAGCGGTGACGGCGGCATGCAGGAGTTCGTGGAGTGAGGGCTTCGTCATAGCGCGACCACCCTACGGGGCACCACTGACAAACGGGTGATCGCGGCGGACGCGTGGGGTCTGGGAGGCGGGATCACGACGTGTTCTCTTCGACGGGGTGGGAGGGGTCTCGGGGAGCCCGGACAACGAGTTGGTTCGCTGGACATTGAATCGGTTCGCCGGAGATTGAGCCGTTTCGACCGGGAACCGGATCGGCTCGGGCGGTGTACCAGATATGACGGCATCACATCAGATCGACAGTAGGACCACTGCAGATCCACAGCAGATCCAGCTTGGACCCAGGTGGGGTCGCACGTCCCATCCAGGTCCGATCCAGGTGGGTCTACATCAGATCGCGCAGCAGCCGATCTCTGCACATGAGGGCGGCCCGCTTGTCGGGCAGGTCGACCTCCGCGGAGTACCGGAAGCCGGCGCTGAGGAACGCGGAGACGGAGGGAAAGTTGCGAAGGTCGGGTTCCGCGACGACGCGGGCACAGGAGGGTCTTCTGTCGAGGACGAGATCGGCGACGGCGCGGAGCAGGGTGGAGCCGAGACCGCGCCCCCGTTCGGCCACGGGTCCGATGAGCAGATGGATCCCGGTGTCGTGGGGGCGGGCGGGGTAGTGGCGGGCGAGGGGGTCGAGATCCGCCCGGTAGATCTCCCAATAGCTCAGCGGGGTGCCGTTCAGCAGTCCGAGGCAGGGCATGCTGCGGCCGTCTCCGCCGAGCTGGGTCCGTAGGTGGTGCGCGGTCACGTCCTCGGTGCCGCCGAGCTTCCAGTAGGAGTCCACGGCCGAGTCGTTCATCCACCGGGAGATCAGCGGTAGGTCCCGTTCGAGGCGCACCGGGACCAGGTGCAGGGTGCCTGCCGGAGTGACGACCGGCCCCCAGGTCGCGAGGTGGTCGAGCAACTCGCCATTGGCCGGGGGTTCCGTCTGACCTGCCTCGGTGCTGCCGCCGCAGGGGGCGGTGTCCTCGGACAAGAGCGCGAGGAAGTCGTCGGTCAGGCGCAGTTCGAGTGTGTCCTCGTTGCTGGGGGCCGAGGCAGTGCCGGTGTCGGTGCTCGCGTCGGTGGGAGGCACGGCGACGCTCCTCTCAGGAGATCGGGTGGGTCATGTTCCTCGGGGCTGAAGGGAGTCGAAGTACGCGGACGAGTGGGTCGCATGACGCGGACGAGGGGACCGGAAGGCTGCGCCGAGGCAGGGCGGAGTGGCCGGTCATGGGTGG
The DNA here is from genome assembly GCF_014930365.1 of Streptomyces caniscabiei. Taxonomy (GTDB): domain Bacteria; phylum Actinomycetota; class Actinomycetes; order Streptomycetales; family Streptomycetaceae; genus Streptomyces; species Streptomyces caniscabiei. The sequence goes on from NZ_JABXWI010000003.1 coordinate 742,295, forward strand.
AGGGGGTTGGTGACGGTGACGTAGACGGACTGGGTGTCGACCGGGCCGACGAGTTCGTCGAGGCCGTGGAGACGGGTCAGGAGGTTGGCCTTGCAGCGCAGGACGGGCGAGTCGAGCAGTCGGGCCGGCAGGGTGGTGTTCAGCCGGGCGGAGCCGGTGGCCACGTCGGTGAGAAAGCGACGGAAGGCGGCGAGAAGAACGCGCTCGTCGGCGAGACGCTGGGAGCCGAACGCGCCGATGAGACCCAGCACGTTGTTGATGCCGAGGTAGTAGGCGAACCGTTCGTCGGTGACCTCGTCGGCGACGAACGTGTCGCTGCGCTCGCCGATGCCGGGCAGCCGGGACCGGAGATCCGCCCGGCGGGATTCGCGGAAGTAGTAGCCCTGGTTGTCGCGGTACCGCCCGCCGATCGGCCAGCCGTCGGGGTCCAGGAGGACGAGCGTGTTCTGTTGGTGTGCTTCGAGAGCGATCCCGGCCTCGCTGTCGAGCCACAGCACGGGCCGCACGACCTGCTCCAGGTAACGCAGGAACCACTCGATGGCCACGGCGCCGCGGGGACGTCCTGTGCGCCCGGCAAGGCGGGTGACGACCTCCTGGAGCCGCGACCGCACGGCGAGAGGCTCTTCGTCGCCGGGATGGCGTTCGTCGTGAGGGTACGGCCTGGGTGACACGAGGCCGGCGACACAGGACGCGTCGTCCGCCGGGCCGAACGGGTTGTGGCGGATGACCACGTCCAAGCCCCCCACGGGGTCGCCGTCGGGTGCGGTGACCGCCAACCAGGCCGGGTCGCGGATGACATCGAACCCGGGGTGGACCGCCTGCCACTGCTCGGCCAGGCCGGTGCGCAGCAGGCGGTGCACCTCGACGCCGCGATGGAGTTCCTTGCGGAGGTTCTCGCGAAGGGAGTTGGTGATGCGCAGGCCGAGCGAGAGTTTCAGCATCGCGGGGGCACCGGTGCGGTGAACGGTGCGTACGGAGGAGGTGGGGTGCCAGGGGGCTCCGTGCGGACCCAGGTCGCGCAGCAGCCCGGCGTCGAGCAGAGCGGCAACGGCAGGACGGTGGCGGACCTCGCGAAGTTGCCAGGGGTGCATGGGCAGCGCGGTGAAACCGTCGGGCAACGGCAATGCCGGGCCGGCGAGCCTGGCGGTCAGCTGCCCGGCGGGGATGACACGGCCGCGCTCGGTCCACGCCGAGTCGGTCGACAGGACAGAGGGTGCGATCGCCATCCAGTGCAAGGGGAAGGAGCCACGCAACTCGGGTGAGTACAGCCGCTCTTCGGCCTCGGAGAGTCCATCTCTGCTCTTGGGGGTGGGGTGCAGGGGGTGGCCGAGGAGGAGGGACTGTTCGGCGGCCAGGAAACAGTCGGGGTCGTCGGCGGGTCGAGCTCGGCGCTCTGCGATGAACACGGCGACGCGGCGGGCGGAGTCGGCGACCCTGCCGATCAGGTCCGCTTGGTCACGCTGGAGGTGCCCGGTGGGCTGGGCGGGCCCGACGCGCTGGACGGTCCCGGTGCGCTGGGTGGGCTCGGCTGTGGGGTGGGGGTGGGGTGCTGTGCCTTGTGGGGCTCGTGTGGTCACTTCGCGGGCCAGGAGGGCGGCCAGTGTGACTGCGTCGACAGGGGGTGCGGTGTCAGGGGTGTCGGCGAGAAGGGGGAGGCCGAAGCGGTGCAGGCCGGTCGGGGACCAGTAGTGCACCGGGGCGAGGAGGGTCGTGCCGGTGGCGGGGAGGGGGATGGCGAGGATGCCGCCGTGGTCTTGGGGAGGGGTGAGGTCGTGTTCGCGTACCCAGCAGCGCAGGAGGTTCTCGACCGCTGCCGCCTGGGCGGCGGTGTGTGGGTCGGGGTGGTTCAGGGGGTCGGCGTCGAGGCCGGGGGCGGGCCAGGCTTCGGTGGCCCGGATGTCGTGGGTGACGGGGCGAGGGGTGGGCCGACCGCGCTCATGGCTTGGCTCAGTCGGAATGTGGGGAAGCGCGGATCGGCGAGGAGGTCGCTGGGTGGGGTGCGGGAGCCGCACGGGCCCGCCAGAGCGGGGGCCGGCTGGGCGCTGCGACAGCTCGACCGGGCTGGACCCCGACCCCAGAAGATCGGAACTCCGCTCGACCTGGCGGGGCAACGCCTCGCTCTGGCTGGGTCCAGGCTGGTCCTCGCTGGGGGCAAGCTGCTCGTGGCTGGGCGGCCCAGGCTCGTCTTCGCTGGGCCCGAGATGCCCCAGGCTGAGCCCTGGCTCGTCCTGGCTGGGTCCATGCCCCTGACTGGGCACCGGCTCATGCTCGCTGGGCACCGGCCCGTCCTCGCTGAGCCCGAGCTGATCCTGGCTGGGCCCGAGCCGGTCCTGGTCGGGCCCAAGTTGACCTTCGCTGGGTCCAGGCGGTTGCGGCGAGCGGCCCACGAGCCGCCGCACGGCGGGCACGTCGGCCAGGGCGTCCGTGGGCGACGGCTGTTCCGGCTCGCTCCGGCCGGGCGATGGTTCAGGGCGGCCAGGGGGTGGTTCGGCACTGAACTGGCCGGGGGACCGGAGGGTTTCGGCTTCCGGGGCCTGGTTGTGGGAGGGGGCCCCGGGGGCGGGCGGCGGGTTCACGGCGGTTCCTGGGGTTGCTCGTGCGGGAGGGCAGTCGCGGGTCTGTGCGGGCGAGCGGGGGCGGGGCTGGTGCGGAAGGGGTGGAGTGCGGTGTCGGACGGGCTTGCCGGGCGGTGGTGGGGCGGTGCCCTGGGTGCGGGGTTGGTGCGGGCGTGGCGGGGTGGGCGGCTGCTCGGGTGGGGGTGGTGGTCATCCACCCGAGCTGCGTGTGGGGCCTCCGGCGCGGGCGAGGGGCGGGGGTGCTGCGACTCGCGCCGATGCCGTGGCCGCCACCGAGGCGATCGCGTCCGTCAGACGGTCGAGCACGGCGTTCGTCTGTTCGTCGGTGATCGTGAGGGGCGGGAGGAGGCGTACGACACCGGCGTGGCGGCCGCCGAGATCCACGATCAGGCCTCGGCGAAGGCATTCGCGCTGGACCGCGGTGGCGAGGGAGGGCGCGGGAGGAGGCGGGCCGTGGTCGTCGGAGCCGGGGGGTGCGTCCGGGGTGACCATCTCGATGCCGATCATCAGCCCTCGTCCCCGGACGTCACCGACACAGGCGAAGCGCTGGGTGAGGGGGCGGAGTTGGGCGAGGATGCGGGCGCCCAGGGTCTCGGCGCGTTGGGCGAGGCCGTTCTCGCGGACGTGGGCGAGGGTGGCGGCGCCCGCGGCCATGGCGAGCTGGTTGCCGCGGAAGGTGCCCGCGTGGGTGCCGGGCCGCCATACGTCGAGGTCGTCGCGGTGGACCACGACGGCGAGTGGCAGGCTGCCGCCGATGGCCTGGGACAGGATCATGACGTCGGGGACGACGCCGCTGTGCTCGACGGCCCAGAAGCGTCCGGTGCGTCCCACTCCTGTCCGGACCTCGTCGGCGATCAGCGGGATCGCGCGTGCGGCGGTGATCGCGCGCATACGGCGCAGCCAGCCGTCCGGCGCGGGGAGGACACCGCCCTCGCCCTGGACGGGTTCGAGGATCATGCCGGCGGGCAGTGGTGCTCCGGAATCGGCGTCGTCGAGGAGGGACTCGGTCCAGCGGGCGGCGAGTTCGGCACCCCGTTCGCCGCCGATACCGAACGGGCAGCGGTAGTCCTGCGGGTAGGGCAGGCGGGCCGACCGGAGGTCGCGGGCGGCTGCGGACGTTTCCAGAGGCCCGGTGGTCGGGCCGGCGTGGGCGCCGGTGAAGGCGAGCAGGCCGGAGCGTCCGGTCGCGGCCCGGACCAGGTTGCAGGCGACGTCGACGGCTTCTGCGCCCGAGGGGCCGCAGAAGCGGACGCGGGCGCGGGCGGCGAGTTCTGGCGGCAGCGTGCGGAGGAGTTCGCTGGTGAAGGCGTCTTTGGCCGGGGTGGCGACGTCGAGGACGTGGAGGGGAGCGCCCGAGTCGAGCGCTTTGCGGATCGCCGCGAGGACGACGGGATGGTTGTGGCCGAGGGCAAGGGTGCCCGCGCCGGAGAGACAGTCGAGGTAGCGGCGGCCGTCGGCGTCCTCGATGGTCAGCCCGCGTGCGCGTACGGGCACGACGGGAAGGGACCGCGCATAGGTGCGTGCGGCCGAGTCGCGGGCGGCCTGTGGTCGTGGGATCCCCCTGTGCCCCGACCCCACCGCACGCGCCCTGTCGTGCTCCCGTCGTGGGCGCGCCCGTTCGCTCTCGGGTCCCGAACGCGCACGCTCGGGCTCACGCCCCACCGGCGCCACAGCAGACTCGGTCACCGCCACTGCTGCACTTCCTCCCACGGCTCATCAGAGGCAAGTCGGCAGGGGTCACCGAACACCGGCGGGTCCCCCGCACGTACCAACGACGCGACCGGTACGGGGAAGCGGGTAGGACGAAAATCTGTGCCTCGACACAGAGGCTGCCGGTTCGGTCCGATCCGTCTCTGTCCCGTCCCGTTCCGCCTCTGTCCCGTCGCCGTCCCTCCGGCTGAGCCACGGGCGGTGCCACTGCGGCCGGGCCACCGCGGTCGTGGACTGGGGCCGGGCTCCCGCCGTGGGTTACCGCTTCCGTCCGACGCCGCCGAAGTGCGTGACGTCAACGTCCTCGTCGCCGGCTTCGGGGCGCCAGCGGGAGCAGGAGACGATGCCCGGGTGCAGGACCTCGACGTCGCCGAAGAGGCGCACCAGGTCGGCATGGCTGCGCAGGGTCATCGGCGCCGAGCCCTGTCCGTTCCAGTAGTCGACGGCCTGGATCATCGCTTCACCGTCGACCTCGGTGGTGGGATGCGAGATGACGAGGTGGCTGCCGGACGGTACGGCGTCCACGAGCCGCTGTACCACGGCGACCGCTTCGTCGGTGTCCATGACGAAGTTCAGGACGCCGAGCATGGTGATCGCGATCGGTTGATCGAAGTCGAGGGTGGTCGCGGCGCCCCTGAGGATCGTGTCGGGGTCGTGGACGTCGGCGTCTATGTAGTCGGTGGCGCCCTCCGGCGTGCTGTTGAGCAGAGCGTGGGCATGCGCGAGGACGATCGGGTCGTTGTCGACATAGACGATCTTGCACGCCGAGTCGACGCGCTGGGCGACCTCGTGGGTGTTGTCCGCGGTGGGCAGACCGGTGCCGATGTCCAGGAACTGCCGGATGCCCGCCTCCTCGGCCAGACAGCGGACCGAGCGGGCCAGGAAGCGGCGGTCGGCTATGGCGGAGCGGGGAAGCTCGGGCACGAAGCCGAGGATCTGGTCGCCGACCTCCTCGTCGACCTCGTAGTGGTCCTTGCCTCCCAACCAGTAGTTCCAGATCCGCGCGGAATGGCTGACGTTCGTGCGGATCGGGTTGGTGCGTGCGCCACTTTCGTCCCGGCGGGAGGGGTCGGACATGCGGTGCGGTCTCCTTCGAAACATGAGCGACGAGTTCCGTCCCCAACCTAGGCACAGTCGTTCAACTACCGCAGGAGAAAGGCCATTTGACCAGATCGGTCGCCGCCCCACGTGACTGCGGAGAGGAGGCGGACGGCCGCCAAGGCATACACCCAGGACACGTGGCCGTGCTTGGTTCCGCGTACGCGTCGGCTCGTAGCGAAACCGTTGCCGTTCCATCGGATGTCCCCCACAACGACCGCATAGTGTGTGGTGCCGTTCCGAAGGACGCGGCTCGGTGGCTGACACCAGGCCGGGGACGGCACTGCTTACGCAGTACGTACGAAGAAACAGAGGTGCGGAGCCGCGCGAATGCCGTGTCGGCTACGTATCAAGGAGGCGGCCGGCGCGCGGAGGAGTCGCGCACTGTCCGTTTCGGCACCACAGACTCTTACGCCCCAGGGGGAGTTCAGACCATGCGACCCATACGACCGCTCTTCGCCGCTCGTCGTGGGAGGAGCACGCGCCGCACGACTCCCCCCGTTCTGGCCGCGGTCGGCCTGGCCACGGTTCTGTCGTTGACCGCCACCGCGTGCGGCTCGGGTGACACGACGGCGAACGCGGATGCGTCGGCGTCGGCGTCCGCGCAGGACAGCGGCAGCGGGGGCGACGGCAAGATCAGGATCCCGGACGACATCAAGGACAGGCTCAAGGAACACGGGATCGACCTCGACAAGTGGCGGGGCGGGGCCTGGAAGAACTGGGACAAGGACGACTGGCTGCGCGAGGCCGAGGACTACGTCAACCCGATCATCAAGGATCTGTGGGACCCGGACCGGATGCGGGACGCCGAGGAGCCGGAGAAGGAGGTCGACGAGGGCGACCTCACCGGCGACCAGGGCGTGACCGACCCGACGCCGGAGTCCGTCGACGCGAAGGCGGTGGCGGCGCAGTACCACGCCAACGTGCCGGAGGCGGGCAAGGTGTTCTTCGACGCGCCCGAGGGCACGATGGTCTGCTCGGCGACGGTGGTGCAGGACCCTGCCAACCCGGGCAAGTCCAACCTCGTGTGGACGGCCGGTCACTGTGTGCACGCCGGCAAGTCGGGCGGCTGGTACCGGAACATCGCGTTCGTGCCCTCGTACAACGACAGTGCCATGGCGGCGTCGGAGTTGCGGACGGCCACGAAGGAAGAGGTCGCTCCGTACGGCGTCTGGTGGGGTGACTGGGCGCAGACCTCGGACCAGTGGATCGAGCAGGGCGGCCAGACGGGCGGGGACGGGGCGCCGTACGACTTCGCGGTGATCCATGTGACGCCGGAGGAGGGCAGCGGGGGCAAGTCGCTGGAGGAGATGGTCGGTTCGGCGCTGCCGGTGGACTTCGACGCGCCCCCCGTGGCGCAGGTGGAGAGCATCACTGCGACCGGGTACCCCGCTGGAGCTCCGTACGACGGCGAGACGATGTACCAGTGCACGGACAAGCCGGGGCGGCTCTCGCTCGTCGCGTCCGACCCGACGATGTACCGCATCGGCTGCTCGATGACGGGTGGCTCGTCCGGTGGTGGCTGGGTGGCGACCGGTTCGAACGGCGAGCCCGCATTGGTGTCCAACACCTCCATCGGCCCGGTGAGCGCCGGTTGGCTGGCGGGGCCGCGGCTGGGCAAGGAGGCCCAGGGCGTGTACCGGGCGGTGAGTGACAAGTTCGCGTCGCAGTGACGTCCGGCTGATCAGATGGTGCCGCCCCGGGAGGGGCGGTGCCGGGGCGGCGCGCGGAAATTCCAGTCGCGCGCCCTCCGCCCGTCCCCCAGCGCCCCCGCATAGTGGGCGTGACACACGGATTGTTCCGACGGGGGTCGAGGACCATGCGTTTCTCACAGCGGCGTCACCAACTGCTCGCCGCCATCGGACTCGTCGCGGCTCTCGCTCTGGCATCGACCGCCTGCGGGTCGGGCGAGGGCGGGGCGGGAGACAAACCCGGTGCCGCCGAGTCACGCACCGCCGACAGAGACGGTGACGGCATCCCTGACGTCCTCGCCGACAGGCTCGCGGAGCACGGTGTGGACGTCGGGGACTGGAAGGACGGCGGCTGGCAGGACTGGGACCAGGACCGGTGGCTCAGCGAGGCGCAGGACTTCGTCAACCCGGTGATCGAGGGCCTCTGGGACGCGGAGCGGATGCGCGGGGCCGGGGATCCGGGCAAGACCGTCGCGACACAGGACGCCTCCGCCGAACGGGGTGTCAGCGACCCGGCCCCGGCGCCGGTCGAGGCCACGGCGGAGAAGACGCCGTACCACGAGCACGCCGGCCCGGTCGGGAAGATCTTCTTCGACTCCCCCGAGGGCGCGATGGTCTGTTCGGGGACGGTCGTCTCGGATGTGAACCATCCGGGCGAGTCCAACCTCGTGTGGACCGCAGGTCACTGTGTGCACGCCGGAAGCGGGGGCGGCTGGTACCGGAACATCGTCTTCGTCCCGGCCTACAACGACCTCGGCAGGTCCGAGGAAGAGCTGGCCGGGGGCGCTACCGCCGCCGAGGAGATCGCCCCGTTCGGCCAGTGGTGGGCGGACTGGGCCGCGACCTCGGACCAGTGGATCGCGGGCGGGTCGGAGGAGGGCGGTGCGGGCGCCCCGTACGACTACGCGGTGCTGCATGTACGGCCCGAGTCGGGCGCGATGTCCTTGGAGGAGACGGTCGGAGCGGCCCTGGACGTGGACTTCTCCGCGCCGTCCGTGTCCGAGGCCGCGACGATGGGTGCCTGGGGCTACCCGGCGGCGCCGCCGTACAACGGGCTCACCATGTTCCGGTGCATCGACAGGCCGGGGCGGTTGTCCCTCGACGCGTCGCTGCCGACGATGTACCGCATCGGCTGCACCATGACGGGCGGTTCGTCCGGCGGTGGTTGGTTCCGCATGGTCGGAGGCGAGCCCCGGCTCGTGTCGAACACGTCGATCGGCCCGGCCGACAACACCTGGCTCGCGGGACCGCAGCTGGGCGAGGCGGCCAGGGCGTTGTACGACGAGATGAGCAGCGCGTCCGGCGGTCGGTGAGCCCGTACGGCTGTGGATGAGCCCGTACGGCTGTGGATGAGCCCGTACGGCTGTGGATGAGCCCATACGGCGGTGGATGAGCCCATACGGCGGTGGGTGAGCCCGTACGCCGGTCGGTCGGGGCGCGTCCGGGGTGGCGGTCACGCTGCCGCGGTGTTCCGGCCGGCGGTCGGATCCCGCAGTCGGTCCGCATGGCCGACCAGTCGGTCGAGTGCCCGGGGCAGGTGTTCCTCGGCTCCGGGGCGGAGCATGGCCGTGTGCGGGATGATCACGGAGGCCTCGTGCAGCCGGGTGCTGTGCGGTAACCGGGCCCGGCGGGTGTCGATGGCCTCCCAGTACTCCTGGGAGAGGCGGTGCCGGGGTTTGCTGTGCGGCAGATACACGGGCGAGGAGTCGAGGGGGCGACAGCAGGCCTCGACGGGAACGCGTAGTTCGCCCGCGAGTACGCCACCGACCCGGACTTCTGGACCGACTTCGGGACCGTGTCCGGCCTCGACGGGGACCGACGCCCGCTGGATCTCACCGATCCGGACGACGCGAAGGTGTGGGAGGCACGGCGCAAGGAGTTCGTCCGCTTCTACACCGTGCGGGCGGGCGGCTCGTACAGCCTCGGCTGCCACGACGAGTGGAACATCTTCGTCCGGCTCAACCGGGCACGGGCCGACCATCCCGCCTACGGCCCCGGTGAACTGATCGCCGCCTACTACGGCGGACGCGCCCGCTCGATGGCCGAGAGCGAGCTGGAGACCTCCCCCGGCTACGAGGTCAAGGAGAAGACCGCGTAGCGCGGGGGACGGACGGGGGTGTGCGGGGGCACCAAGCGGCCGGTGCCCCCGCACATACCGAAGGCCCGCCCCTCGGCGGAAGGGGCGGGCCTTCGGGTACATCTACGCGAACCGGCGGTGGCCGGACAGTCAGCTCGACCACCGGACCGCCCGACCAGGCCCGACCGATCGCCGGCCTCTCGACCGTCCGACCAAACAGCGTCCCGACCGTTCGTCCCGGCCCGACCGTCAGGCCGTAGTCGTCGACGGCACGTACGGTGCCAGGTCGGCCGCCAGTTCCTCGTGCACCCGGGCCTTGAGCAGGGTGCCCTCCGGGGTGTGCTCCTCGGAGATCACCTCGCCCTCGGTGTGGGCACGGGCGACGAGCTTGCCGTGGGTGTACGGCACGAGCGCCTCGATCTCGACCGAGGGGCGCGGCAGTTCGTCGTCGATGAGGGCGAGCAGTTCCTCGATGCCCTGGCCGGAGCGGGCCGAGACCGCGATGGAGCGCTTCTCGATCCGCAGCAGCCGCTGGAGCGTCAGCGGGTCGGCCGCGTCCGCCTTGTTGATCACCACGATCTCGGGCACCTTCGTGGCGCCCACGTCACGGATGACCTCGCGCACGGCGGCCAGCTGCTCCTCCGGGTCGGGGTGCGAACCGTCGACCACGTGCAGGATCAGGTCGGAGTCGCCGACCTCCTCCATCGTGGAGCGGAACGCCTCGACCAGGTGGTGCGGCAGGTGGCGTACGAAGCCGACGGTGTCCGCCAGCGTGTACAGCCGCCCGCTCGGGGTCTCGGCCCGGCGCACGGTCGGGTCGAGGGTCGCGAACAGGGCGTTCTCGACCAGGACGCCCGCGCCCGTGAGCCGGTTGAGCAGGGAGGACTTGCCGGCGTTGGTGTATCCCGCGATGGCGACCGAGGGCACCTTGTTCCGGCGGCGCTCCTGGCGCTTGATCTCGCGGCCGGTCTTCATCTCCGCGATCTCCCGGCGCATCTTCGCCATCTTCTCGCGGATCCGGCGCCGGTCCGTCTCGATCTTGGTCTCACCGGGACCACGGGTGGCGAGGCCGCCGCCCTTGCCGCCGCCCATCTGACGGGACAGCGACTGACCCCAGCCTCGCAGCCTCGGCAACATGTACTGCATCTGCGCGAGCGCCACCTGCGCCTTGCCCTCCCGGGACTTGGCGTGCTGGGCGAAGATGTCGAGGATCAGGGCTGTACGGTCGATGACCTTGACCTTGACGACGTCTTCGAGATGGATGAGCTGGCCCGGGCTCAGCTCACCGTCGCAGATGACGGTGTCCGCACCCGACTCGATGACGATGTCCCGCAGCTCGTTGGCCTTGCCGGAGCCGATGTAGGTGGCCGCGTCCGGCTTGTCGCGGCGCTGGATCACGCCGTCGAGCACGAGCGCGCCCGCGGTCTCCGCGAGGGCGGCCAGCTCGGCCAGCGAGTTCTCCGCGTCCCGCGAGGTTCCCGTGGTCCAGACACCGACGAGCACGACGCGCTCCAGGCGGAGCTGTCGGTACTCGACCTCGGTGACGTCCTCGAGCTCGGTGGAGAGGCCCGCTACGCGGCGCAGGGCCGCGCGGTCGGAGCGGTCGAACTGGTCGCCGTCCCGCTCTCCGTCGATCTCGAAGCTCCAGGCGACGTCCTCTTCCATCAGGGCATCGGCCCGAAGACCTTCGGGGTTGTTCTGCGCGAAGGCGCGCTGCGCGGCCTGGGAAGGGGAAGAAGAGGAGGTCATTGGGTCCTTACGTCGATGGGGGATACCGAGGGCGACGGATCGTCACGGATCTCGAGCTGTTCGTCACAGATCCCGATCCGTCACCGGTGACAACGCCCGGGGCCGCCCGGGGATTCCCGGGGCCCGCCGTCGTCGACCCGATGATGGTCGCACGGTACGCCCCGTCTCGTCACCCGGGTTATTTCCATTCCGCACGGGGGGGCACACCCGTGCGGATTCCGGTCATCGCCGGGCCTGGACCTCCACCGGGGCCGACGTCCAGTCGGGGTGCCCCGGCATGGGCGGTGTCCGCACCTCGTAGAGCCAGGCGTGGAAGAAATCGCCCAGGTCGCGTCCGGCGATCCGGGAGGCGAGGTCCTGGAAGTCGGCGGTGGACGCGACGCCGTCCCGGTGGACGGTCACCCAGGCCCGCTGCAGCAGGGCGAAGGCGGGGGCGCCGATCTCCTGGCGCAGGGCGTAGAGGAAGAGGGCGGCGCCGTCGTAGACGTTCGCGCGGAAGATGCCGATCTTCTGACCGTTCTTGGGCTTCTTGGGCGCGGCCGGGGGGCCTCCGGCGGCGCGCCAGCGGTCGGAGGCCGCGTACGCGGCCTTCATGCGCGCCGCCATGGGACGGCCGGCGGTCTCCTCGGCGTACAGGGCCTCGTACCAGGTGGCGTGTCCCTCGTTCAGCCACAGGTCGGACCAGGTGCGGGGGCTGACGCTGTTGCCGAACCACTGGTGGGCCAGCTCATGGACCATGATCGACTCGACGTACCACCGGGGGTACTCGGGCCGGACGAACAGCGCCCGCTCGAAGAGCGACAGTGTCTGTGTCTCCAACTCGAACCCGGTCTGCGCCTCGGCGATCAGCACCCCGTACGTCTCGAACGGGTAGCGGCCGACCTTGCCCTCCATCCACTCGATCTGGGCGGGGGTCTTCGCGAGCCACGGTTCGAGCTTCTCGCGGTCCTTGGCGGGGACCACGTCGCGCACCGGCAGGCGGTGGGGTCCGGTCCGGCGCAGGACGGCGGAGCGGCCGATGGAGACCTGGGCCAGCTCGGTGGCCATGGGGTGCTGGGTGCGGTATGTCCAGGTGGTGGTGCCGGCGGCGCGGTCGGTGCCGGTGGCGAGGCCGTTGGCGACGGCCGTGTAGCCGTCGGGGACGGTGACGCGGACGGTGAACATGGCCTTGTCGGAGGGGTGGTCGTTGCAGGGGAAGACGACGTGCGCCGCGTCCGCCTGGTTGGCCATCGCCAGTCCGTCGGCGGTCCGTACCCAGCCGCCCTCCGTGTCGCCGGTGTAGACCGGGTCGCTGGTGTGCCGCACGGTGATGCGTGTCCGGCTCCCCTCGGGCAGCGGCTCCCGGGGCGTGATCACCAGGTCCTCGCCCGCGCCGGTGAAGGCGGCGGGCGCCCCGTCGACCTCGACGGAGTCGACCTTGCCGTGGGCGAAGTCGAGGTTGATCCGCTCCAGCGGGGAGGTCGTCAGGGCGTCGATGGTGGTGACGGCGGTGAGCGGCCGGCTGTTGCTGCCGGGGTAGGTGAGGTCGAGGTCGTACGACCGCACGTCGTACCCCGGGTTGCCGAGGTGCGGGAAGAGCCGGTCGCCGACGCCCAGGGGGACGGCGGGGGACGGGGCGCTCGCGGCGATCAGGCAGACGGAGACGGCGGAGGCGAGCAGCGCGGCCTGGACGCGGCGGCTCCGGGGGCGTGAGGTGAGCGGCATGGACCACCGCTACCAGCGCGCTCCCGCTCCGCGCGGCCGACGCGCAGCGGGCCCACCCGAACGAGCGGCTCACGGTCCTCCGAGCCGCCCGTCGAGCCGCCCGTCCGCCCAGCCGCCCCCGCCCCGTTGAGCGGCCCCCGTCCGTTGAGCCGCCCCCCGTGCGCCGAGCCGTCCCCGCCCGTCCAGCTCGGCTCAGTGGGCGGCCACCGTCTGGTGCTGGGCCCGGCCCACGTCGTACACGCCGGCCACGTTCCGCATGGCGCGCATCAGCGCGGGGAGGTGGGCGGCGTCCGGGAGTTGCAGCGTGTAGGTGTGGCGGACGCGCTGCTGGGTCGGGGGTTCGACGGTGGCGGTGACGATGTCGACGCCTTCGAGGGCGATGGCCTCGGTGAGGTCGGCGAGCAGATGGGGGCGCTGGAAGGACTCGGCGACGAGGGTGACCCGGAACTCGGTGGTGTCGCCCCAGCGCACGGCGATCTCGGGGCGCCCGAGCCCCTTCATCCGTGTCACGGCGGCGCATTCGACGCGGTGCACGGTCACCACTCCCCCGCGCACGGCGAACCCGGTGACCTCGTCGGGCGGTACGGGGGTGCAGCAGCCGGCGAGCCGGACGGTCGCCTCGGGCCGGTCGACGACGACCACGGCGCCGACGGAGTCGGAGTCGGAGGTGGCGGGCTCGTCGAGGGCGGGGCGCAGGGCGGGCGTCTCTTCCTTGCGGGCGCTCTCGCGCTCCTCGTGCTCGTCGGCGGCGGATGACGGGTGAGTGGCGAGCCAGCGCTGGATGGCGATGCGCGCGGCGGGCGTGTGGGCGTGCTCCAGCCACTCTCTGGAGGGCTCGGAGGCCGGGTCCTGGCCCATCAGGAGCTGGACGGTGTCGCCGTCCTTCAGGACCGTGCTGAGCGTCGCCAGACGGCCGTTGACGCGGGCGCCGATACAGGCGTGGGCGTCCTCGCCGTACTGCGCGTACGCCGCGTCCACGCAACTGGCGCCCTCGGGGAGCCCCAACGTGCCCCCGTCGGGCCGGAACACGGTGATCTCCCGGTCCTGGGCGAGGTCCTCGCGCAGGGTCGACCAGAACATGTCGGCGTCCGGGGCCGCCTCCTGCCAGTCGAGGAGCCGGGAGAGCCAGCCGGGGCGGGTGGGGTCGATGCGCTCCCCCTCGCCGTCGGTCCGCCGTCCCTCGGGCTGTTCCTCCGCGGGAGCGGCGTACGGATTGCCGAGCGCGACCACACCGGCCTCGGCGGCCTGGTGCATCCGATGGGTGCGGATGAGGACCTCGGCGACCTGGCCGTCGCCGCGTGCGACGGCGGTGTGCAGCGACTGGTACAGGTTGAACTTCGGTACGGCGATGAAGTCCTTGAACTCCGAGACCACGGGCGTGAGGCAGGTGTGCAGTTCGCCGAGGACGGCGTAGCAGTCGGCGTCCTCGCCGACGAGGACCAGGATCCGGCCGAAGTCGGTGCCGCGCAGCCGTCCGCGTTTCCGGGAGACGCGGTGCAGGGAGACGAAGTGGCGCGGCCTGATGAGGACTTCGGCCTGGATGCCCGCCTCGCGCAGGACGCCGCGGACCTCGTCGGCGATCTCGGCGAGCGGGTCGGTGTCCTGTGCGGCGTTGTCCGCGATGAGTTCGCGGGTGTGGGCGTACTCCTCGGGGTGCAGGATCGCGAAGACGAGGTCCTCCAGCTCCGTCTTGAGCGCCTGCACGCCGAGTCGTTCGGCGAGCGGGATCAGGACGTCCCGGGTGACCTTGGCGATGCGTTCCTGCTTCTCGGGGCGCATCACGCCGAGGGTGCGCATGTTGTGCAGCCGGTCGGCGAGTTTGATCGACATCACGCGGACGTCGTTGCCCGTGGCGACGAGCATCTTGCGGAAGGTCTCGGGCTCGGCGGCGGCGCCGTAGTCGACCTTCTCCAGCTTGGTGACGCCGTCGACGATGAAGCACACCTCCTCGCCGAACTCCTCGCGCACCTGATCGAGGGTCACATCGGTGTCCTCGACGGTGTCGTGGAGCAGAGAGGCCGTCAGGGTCGTGGTCTCCGCGCCCAGTTCGGCGAGGATCAGCGTCACGGCGAGCGGGTGGGTGATGTACGGCTCACCGCTCTTGCGCATCTGGCCGCGGTGCGAGGACTCGGCGAGGACGTACGCCCGGCGCAACGGCTCCAGGTCGGCGTCGGGATGGTGGGCGCGGTGCGCCTCGGCGACATGGCTGATCGCGTCGGGCAACCGGTCGCGGGTCGTCGGGCCCAGGAGTGCGGCGCGGCCCAGACGGCGCAGGTCGATTCGAGGTCGGCCCTTCCTGCGGTGCGCTGGTGGCGGCGCAGGGGCGGGCGATACGGCGGGGTTCGTGGCCTCCGCGCTCATGGGCACCTCCGGCTGCGTGGACCGGCGGACGGGTGCCCCAGGGCGTGCGGCGGCTCAGGGATCGTGTCGTTCCCCCGTCCGTGCCGGTGCTTGATGCTACCGAGCCCATCACGCCCGTCCGACCGCCTCTCGCCGAGCGTGAAACGGATCACCCATTCGAGCGAAGGTCCTGAGGTTTACGGTTTCGAGCCACCCCACTTGGGTGCGCCATGGATTCGCATCTCTGCACACATGGTGGGCTTGGATCCCTACGGCGCCAGCGCCCCAGACACCTCGATCTGAAGCCCTATCACATCTCAACGCACCGCGTTTTCCAGCCACTTGGCGTCGATCTCGCCCTCGGCGACGATCACCGCGGGGCCGGTCATCTCGATCTCGCCGTCGGGCCGTTCGGTGATCACCAGCGTGCCGCCGGGCACGTCGACGGTGTAGGTGGCCGGGGTTCCCGTGACCGCCGGGTCGGCGCCGTCGCGCCGGGCGGTGGCCACGGCGACGGCGCACGCGCCGGTGCCGCAGGAGCGGGTCTCGCCGGAGCCGCGCTCATGGACGCGCATCGCCACGTGACGGGGGCCCCGGTCGACCACGAACTCGACGTTGACGCCGTTCGGGTAGGCGGAGGCGGGGCTGAAGGGGGGCGCGGCGAGGAGATCGCCGGCGTCCGCGAGGTCGTCGACGAACGCCACCGCGTGCGGGTTGCCCATGTTGACGTTACGCGCGGGCCAGCTCTGCTCGCCGACGCTCACCGTCACGTCGCCCTCGGGGAGGCGGGCGCTGCCCATGCCGACGGTGACGTCGCCGTCCTTGTCGATGTGGACCTTCTTCAGGCCCCCGCGCGTGGCGACGGTGAGGTCGCCCTCGCTGATGTGCCCGGCGTGCAGGAGGTAGCGCGCGAAGACCCGGACGCCGTTGCCGCACATCTCCGCGATCGAGCCGTCGCCGTTGCGGTAGTCCATGAACCACTCCGCCTCGGCGGCCAGCGTCCGCGCCTCGGGGTGGGCGGCGGACCGGACGACGTGCAGCACGCCGTCGGCACCGATGCCCGCGCGGCGGTCGCACAGGGCGGCGACGGCGGCCGGGGAGAGGTCGATGGCGTTCTCGGGGTCCGGGACGATCACGAAGTCGTTCTCGGTCCCGTGCCCCTTGAGGAAGGCGATCCGCGTGCTCATGCCCCGATCGTACGGGAGCGCTCCGCTCGGAAGGCTGCGGGCCAGCTTGCGGTTGGGGGGTCCGCGCGGGTGGGTCGTGGCTGGTCGCGCCCACGCGGCGGAGCCGCATGTCGACACAGCCCCGCGCCCCTTGCGGGGCGCTCCGTACGCGGCGCTCTAGCGGAGTCGCGCCACTCGCCAGACGGCCAGGAAGGCGACCGCGGCGACGACCAGGGCGTAGGCGAGGACGAGGCGCCAGTCGGGGCGGCGGCCGGAGCCGCGGGCGGGCAGCCCGGGCCACGTGTAACCGACGCGACGGGCGGCCATCATGCCCCAGCCGGCCGCGGTGGCGCAGATCAGCAGGCCGAGCATGGCGACCACGGCGCCGCCGTCCCCGAACTCGAAGGCGAGCGGGAAGGCGAACATCAGGGAGCCGACCGCGCCGAGGCCCACGATCGGGGCGAGCTGCCAGAGCCGCAGCCTGCGCTGGGGGCGCAGCTCGACCTCGACCTCCGGCCCGGTCATCTCGTCCGGTTCCGGTCCGTCGTCGCTTACGCCGTCGGGACTCTCGTCCTCCGGCCCGTCAGGGCTCAGCGGATCACCTTCGGAATCCAGTGCGTACCCCTCGGTAACCAGCTGGTCCGCGTCCTGCGCGGCGCCCTGCTCCGTGCTTTGTGCGGTGTCGCGAGGGCCGGCCTCCATCGCCACGCGCCCTCCCAACTCGGACTCCACTTGGTCGATCGAAGCTCGATGATGGCACGCTCCCGCGAGCCCGGATGACCGCCGGGGCGACCCGATGCCATGACGTGATCAGGCTGTGACCGGTCGTTCGACCAACGCCAGTGCGAGCTGCGGGAGTTCCGTCAGGTCGGCGAGCCCCCCCTTGAGCCAATGCACCCGCGGGTCACGCCTGAACCATGAATCCTGGCGGCGCGCGAAGCGCTTGGTGGCACGCACGGTCTCGGCACGCGCCTCGTCCATGGTGCACTGTCCGGCGAGTGCCGCGAGGACCTGCTGGTAGCCGAGCGCGCGCGACGCCGTACGCCCCTCACGCAACCCCTGCGCCTCCAGCGCGCGCACTTCTTCGACCAGTCCGGCGTCCCACATGCGGTCGACGCGGCGGGCGATCCGCTCGTCGAGTTCGGGCCGTGCCACGTCGACGCCGATCTGGACGGTGTCGTAGACCGCGTCATGGCCCGGCAGGTTCGCCGTGAACGGCTTTCCGGTGATCTCGATCACTTCGAGAGCGCGGACGATGCGGCGGCCGTTGCTGGGCAGGATGGCGTGGGCGGCCTCGGGGTCGGCGGCGGCGAGCCGGGCGTGCAGCGCGCCGGAGCCGCGCAGGGTCAGCTCCTCCTCCAGCCGGGCGCGGATCTCGGGATCGGTCCCGGGGAACTCCAGGTTGTCGACGGCGCCCCGGACGTACAGCCCGGAGCCGCCCACCAGGATCGGCCAGCGGCCGTCGGCGAGCAGGGCGTCGATGCGGGCGCGGGCGAGCCGCTGGTACTCGGCGACGCTGGCGGCGGCCGTGACGTCCCAGATGTCCAGCAGATGGTGCGGGACTCCGCGACGCTCCTCGGGGGTCAGCTTGGCGGTGCCGATGTCCATCCCCCGGTAGAGCTGCATGGAGTCGGCGTTGACGACCTCGCCGCCGAGGCGCTGCGCCAGAAAGACGCCCAGATCGGACTTTCCGGCCGCGGTGGGTCCGACGACGGCGATGACCCGCGAAGGGGGAACTGCGTTGCTCACCGCCCCAGTCTCGCAAATCCCGGGGCCGGTTCTCGAACGAGCTACGTGACGCGGGAGGGCCGGAGTCGTTGCGTGTTGCGTGTTCGCAGCGCCGGTTTCGAGTACCGGCGACCCGGATGACGCAATCGGACGCTCCGGGAGAGGGCGGGAATTAGCCCGCATGATTAGCATTGAGGTTGATATGGGCGTTTTCTCACTGTTCCGTCGTAAGGCGAAGGACACGGACGAGGCCGCCGTGACGGCGCCCGAGCCGGACGCCGGGACGGAGGCGAAGGAGCCGGAGGAGGCGAAGGGAGCCACCGAGGCCGCCCGCCCGGAGGCCGGGAGCACGTCCGAGGCCGAGCCGAAGGACGACGCGGCCGAGCCGGCGGCGGAGACCGTCGACGCGGCGGACGACGTGGAGATCCCGAAGCAGCAGACGGCCGAGCAGGCGGCGGACAACGAGTCCAGTGAGAACGCCCGCAAGTGACTGCCCGCGCGGGAAGGTGAATCATGCACCTGCTGGATAACCTGAAGACCAAACTCTCCCCGGCCAGGGACAGGGTCGCGCACCTCGCACAGAAACACGAGGGCAAGATCCAGCACGGTCTCGACAAGGCCGCGCACACGGTCGACCGGAAGACCAAGGGCAAGTACAGCGACAGGATCCAGTCGGGCACGGGCAGGGCGAAGCACGCCATGGACCGACTCGCGCACCACGACGGCGATCACACCCCGCCGTCCCCGGGTGGCAGCACCACACCCCCGGCCCCGGGCGGCGGCACCGCACCCCCGCCGCCGCCCGCTTCTTGAACACACGTATCGTCGGACGGCCGCGGAGCCTCTCGCTCCCGGCCGTCCGCCCTGCGCGGCCCGCACCGACCGGTCCGCCGTTCCCCGGCTACGACCAGGCGGCCACCAGATAGCCCACGCCGTACGGCGCGTCGTCGTAGAGCAGGCTGCCGGCCAGGTCCGCGCCCGCCGCGGCGCCCGCGAGGATCTGCCAGGGGGCGCGACCGGAGGCCTGCAGTTCGCGGGCGAGCCCGGTGTCCAGCGCCCGCAGAGCCTCGATGTCGGCGTCGGCGAGCGCGCGAGCCACCTCCGCGTCGAAACCGGCCGCGCGGTCGTCCAGGTACCCCGGTGCCTTCAGCGTGCGGCACGCGCTCGCGTCGCCCATCACCAGCAGAGCCACCCGCCCGGCCGACGCGGCGATGTCCCCTCCGACTTGGACACACCGCTCGGCACTGATCGGTTCCGCCACCCCGAGCCCCTCCATGGGGGCGTCGGCCCAGCCCGTGCGGTCCAGCAGCCAGGCGGCGACGGCGAGGGAGGCCGGCAGCCGGACCCCCGTCCCGCCCCCGTGTCCCAGGCGGACGTCGAGGTCCACACCGAAGCCCCGGAACGAGCCCCCCGAACCTTCCGGACACGACGCGTCCTCCGCTGCGGGGCCGACCACCACCAGCCGGTCCGGCCGGGCGGCGGCGAGCACCCCGAGGGCGTCCGCGCACGCGTCCCGCGCGGCATCCAGCTCGGGCGCGGCCCCGGCGGCGACCTCGGGCACGAGCAGCGGCGGACAGGGGCAGACGGCGGCGGCGACAAGCATGGAGCGCAGGGTAACTTCCGCAGCCCGGGGGTGCCCCGTCAGGGGCGCGGGGAACTGTGCGAACAACCCCCACACACCGGCAGCCCGCGAACAACCGGACGGACCGAGCTCAACCCGCTACTCGCTACTGAGAAACCCCACACCCACCGGTGGTCGCCGGCAGCGGCTCCGGAGCCCCGATCTTCGGCAACCCCAGCATCACCCCGCCCGCCCTCTCCGCCGGAAGGGCCTGACGCTTCTCCCAGGCGTCGCCCGCCCGCGTCCGCCGTACGTCCAGGACCGCGCCCTCCGCCAGCAGGTGGTGCGGCGCGGCGTAGGTGATCTCGACGGTCACCACGTCGCCGGGGCGGACCTCCTGGTCCGGCTTGGTGAAGTGGACGAGGCGGTTGTCGGGGGCACGGCCGGAGAGGCGGTGGGTGGCGCCGTCCTTGCGGCCCTCGCCCTCGGCGACCATCAGCTCCAGGGTGCGGCCGACCTGCTTCTTGTTCTCCTCCCAGGAGATCTCCTCCTGGAGGGCTACGAGGCGCTCGTAGCGGGCCTGCACGACCGCCTTGGGGATCTGGTCCTCCATGGTGGCGGCGGGGGTGCCGGGGCGCTTGGAGTACTGGAAGGTGAACGCCTGCGTGAAGCGGGCCTCGCGGACCACGTGCATGGTCTGCTCGAAGTCCTCCTCGGTCTCGCCGGGGAAGCCCACGATGATGTCGGTGGTGATGGCCGCGTGCGGGATGGACGCGCGGACCTTCTCGATGATCCCGAGGTAGCGCTCCTGGCGGTACGAGCGGCGCATCGCCTTGAGGACCGTGTCCGAGCCGGACTGGAGCGGCATGTGCAGCTGCGGCATCACGTTCGGCGTCTCGGCCATGGCGGCGATCACGTCGTCGGTGAAGTCGCGCGGGTGGGGCGAGGTGAAGCGGACGCGCTCCAGGCCCTCGATCTGCCCGCAGGCCCGCAGCAGTTTGCTGAACGCCTCGCGGTCGCCGATGTCGGAGCCGTACGCGTTCACGTTCTGGCCGAGCAGGGTGATCTCGGAGACGCCCTCGCCGACCAGGGCCTCGATCTCGGCGAGGATGTCGCCGGTGCGGCGGTCCTTCTCCTTGCCGCGCAGGGCCGGGACGATGCAGAACGTGCAGGTGTTGTTGCAGCCGACGGAGATGGAGACCCAGGCGGCGTAGGCGCTCTCGCGGCGGGTCGGCAGTGTGGAGGGGAAGGCCTCCAGGGACTCGGCGATCTCGACCTGGGCCTCGTCCTGGACGCGGGCGCGCTCCAGCAGGACGGGCAGCTTGCCGATGTTGTGCGTGCCGAAGACGACGTCGACCCAGGGCGCCTTCTTGACGATGGTGTCCCGGTCCTTCTGGGCCAGGCAGCCGCCGACGGCGATCTGCATGCCGGGGCGGGCGGTCTTCATCGGGGCGAGGCGGCCGAGGTTGCCGTAGAGGCGGTTGTCGGCGTTCTCCCGTACGGCGCAGGTGTTGAAGACCACGACGTCCGCGTTGCCCTCGCCCGCGTCCTCGGGGGCGCGGACGTATCCGGCGTCCTCCAGGAGACCGGACAGACGTTCGGAGTCATGGACGTTCATCTGACATCCATACGTACGCACTTCGTATGTCTTGACGTCCACTGCCTGACTCCGGTCGCTGCTGTTGGTCACTCCGTAAGCCTAAGGCAGCGCCCGGGGGGCCCTCGTCCCCCGGGCGCCGCGGTCTCAGTGGTCCGTGTCGAGCACGGTCTCCGGGATCTGCACGTTGATCAGCTCGCCGGTGCGCTGGTCGACGGTGAGACCCCGGCCGGGCTTGCGGCCGCGCAGGTGGGCGTGGGCGAGGCGGGCGCCGACGAAATCGCCCTCCAGGATGCTCTGCGGGCCGAGGAGGACGCCCTTGCGGTGCCGTTTCAGGGCGCTGAGCCAGCCCATCGCGCCCGTCATGGTCTCGGCGGTGGCCGCGATGACGATGCCGATGCCTTGGTCCCGGCCGGACTGGGCCAGGGAGCGCAGGTTCTGGTCGATGTCCGGCAGGACGAACAGGTCGGCGTCATCCACCATGACCACCCGGGGCCCGCCGCCGGCCTCCAGGGCCTCGGTGAACTCCTCGACCGTGGGTTCCGTCGCGGTGATCAGCCGTACGCCGGGGTGGCTCCCCAGGGTGCGCAGCGGCGACTCGCGCGGGGCGAGGATCACCAGGCGGGTGCCGGCGGCCAGCAGGGAGACGGCGAGGGCGGCCAGGGTCGTGCTGCGGCCGGAGCCGGGCGGGCCGACCACCGAGAAGGTGGGCGAGGTGTCCGCGAAGTCGACGCCGACCGGGGAGACGTCGTCGCCGCCGAGGCCCAGCAGGCCCCACATCGGCCGGCGGAGCTCCTCCCCCACCTTCTCGTAGGCGTCGGTGAACGTGACCTTGACCGGCAGGGTGCCGATGCGGGCGGGGCGGCGGTCGGCCGGGAGTCCGGCGTCGCGCCGGGTGGCCTCGGCGCCGATCCGGCGCAGTGCCTCCGCCTGCTCCTGTCCGGAGGCGCCGGGGGCGAGCAGGGCGACCTGGATCTCGGTGCCGCCGTCGGAGGTGAAGCCGCGGCCGGGCAGGACGAGGTCGGGGATGTCGCGGGCCCGCTTGCCGACGGCGTGGTAGTCGGTGCGGTCGTTCAGGCGCAGCAGCAGTTTGTTGTCGTTGAGGGCGGTGGCCCGGCCGGACAGCAGGGCGCGCTCGGAGGTGGCGACGAGGTGGATGCCCGCCGCGGCGCCTTCCCTCAGGAGGCGGTTGAGCTGTTCGACCAGGCGTCCGCCGTTGTGGTCGGCGACGGCCTCGATCAGGGCGTCCCAGCCGTCGATGAACAGCATGACGTGGGCCGGGCGGTCCCCGGCGGCGACCAGTTCGCGCAGTTCGGTGAGGTTGCCGGCGTGGTGGCGGGTGAGCAGTTCCTGACGGCGCTCCAGATCCGTGTCGAGCCTGGCGAACAGCCGCTCCAGGCGCTCGATGTCACCGCGGGGGACCACGGCCCCGGTGTTCGGGAGCACGCCCAGCGCGGTGAGCGCGCCGCCGGCGTAGTCGACGCCGTAGAGGTGGACGTCGGCGCCGGAGTGGGCGCGGGCCAGTGCTCCGGCCATGGTGCGCAGCACCTGGGAGCGGCCCGAGCGCGGGACCCCGACGACGTACAGGTGTCCGAACTCGGCGAGGTCGAGCCGGACCGGCAGCTGTGCCTGGGCCTCGGGGATGTCCGAGAGCGCCCAGGAGACGGGGGCGGGCCGGGCGCCGCCGGACGTGTCCGGCTGGGGCAGGTCGTCGATCAGGACCTGCTGGCCGAGCGCGGGCAGCCAGGGGCTGGGCTGCGGGACGCAGTCGGCGAGCCGTGCGGCCTCGGACAGGGCCTCCACCAGGGCGTTGAGGTCGGTGGGCGCCTCCTCGGCCGTCAGGTCCACCGGGTCCGGGCCGTGCTCCCCCTCGGGGCCTCCGGGCCGGGAGACGGCTCGGCCGAGGCGCTGCCAGTGGAGCGCCGTGCCCCAGATCCGGGCCTCCTCGGCCGCCTGCCGTTCCTGGCGGGCCCGGGTCTCGGCGGACGGTTCGGCGACGGGCCTGGGGGTGCCGGCGTACGCGGTCTGGAAGGGGACGACGGTGCCGTGACCGAGCCGGGCCAGGGCGCGGCCGGGGGTCGCCGGGGAGATGCTGACGGCGTCCTTGGTGTCGATGACGTCCATGCTCTCCGAGGCGTCGGTGACCCGGAGCGCGATGCGCAGGTTGGTGTTGGCTCGGATGTCGGAGTTGACGACTCCGGCGGGGCGCTGGGTGGCCAGGATCAGATGGATGCCGAGGGAGCGGCCGCGCTGCGCGATGCCGACCAGGCCGGGGATGAAGTCGGGGATCTCCCGGTAGAGCGTGGCGAACTCGTCGATGACGATCACCAGTCGGGGCACGGGCGCCAGTTCGGGGGTCCGGCGGCGCATGCCCTGGTACTCGGGCAGGTCCTTGGCGCCGGCCTCGGCCAGGAGGTGCTCGCGGCGGGTGAGTTCGGCGGACAGCGAGGTGAGCGCGCGCTGCACGAGGTGGCTGTCGAGGTCGGTGACCATGCCGAGGGTGTGGGGCAGGTCGACGCAGTCCTTGAAGGCGCTGCCGCCCTTGTAGTCGACGAGCACGAAGGTGAGCTCGTCGGGGCGGTTCATCGCGGCGAGGGAGGCCACGAAGGTCTGCAGCAGTTCGGACTTGCCGGAGCCGGTGGTGCCGGCGACGAGTCCGTGCGGTCCGTCCTTGACCAGGTCGAAGGCGACCGGTCCGTCGTAGCCGGCGCCCAGCAGGACGCCGGTGGAGGCCGGGCGGTGCGCCCAGCGGGCGGTGATCAGCGCGGCGTCCGGCTGCGGCAGTCCGAGCAGGTCCAGCAGCCCCACCTCGCCGGGCAGGCCCTCGGAGGCGTCCGGGGTGACGTCACGGATCGGGGCGATGCCGCGGGCGGCGCGCTCGCACCAGTCGGGCTCGACCAGGTCGGGGCGGATGTCGGGGATGTCGGGCAGCCCGGTGCGGCGCAGGGTCAGCCGGTGGTCCTCGTGGCGGACGACGGCGGTGCACTCCTCCGGCAGGAGCCGTTCCTCCTGGTCCAGGCAGAGCGGGAAGATCCGCACGCCGGGGCCCTCCTTGAGGATCGACACCACGCCCGGCACATCGCGCAGTCGCCGGGCGCCGTCCATGACCACGAGGACGTCCGGCTCGCTCAGCAGCGCCTTGCTCATGGTGGACTCGGCGGCCCGCTGGCGGGTGCGCAGGGTGGAGACCAGCTCGGCGACACGGTTGGCGACCGTCTCGGGGTCGTTGCCGATGAGGGTGACGGCGCCGCCGCGGGTGCCGGGCAGGCCGTCGCGGGAGTGCGGCAGCCAGCGGGCCCAGTTCCAGGAGTCCTCGGAGCCCTTGTCGGTGAGGACGACGATCCGCAGGTCGCGCGGGGTGTGCAGGACGGCGGCCTGAGCCGTCATCCAGCGGGCCAGCGCCTGCACGGGTCCGGGCGCTCCGGCCAGTCCGACCACGCCGCTGTCGACCAGGCCGACGCTGACGGGGGCGTCCGGGATCGTCCAGTGGACGGCGGTGTGGTTGTCCTCGCGGGCCGTGTCGTCGATGCCGAGCAGCGACGGCTGGGGCGCGGTGCCGATGCGCAGGGCGAGGTGGTCCGGGTCGCCGCGCCGGCGCTCCCAGAGCCGTCGGCCGGGGCCGACCGCCCACAGTCCGGCGACCGCCGGGTCGGGCGCGCTCTCGGTGCGCAGCCGCCGTTCGGTGGCGACCTTCTCGCGGATGTCCTCCTCCAGGGAGGCCCGGCGCTGCCGGTAGACGCGGGACCGCTCCTCGTAGTCCCTGCGGGCCTGGCGCCGTCCGCTGAGGTAGTTCGCCGCCATCAGCATCGGCGAGAGGAACATGAAGATCAGATAGAAGTACGAGTTCCAGAACAGCATCATGGCCACGCCGAAGACCATCGGGGCGAGCGAGACCATCAGCGGGATCGGCCTGCGGGCCGGCGGGTCCGGCGGGCCGGGCAGCCGGAACCGCTCGGGTGCCAGGTGGGGCAGGATGCGCGGCGGCCGGTTGTAGTCGAGGCCGCCGCCGCCCTCGGAGGGCACCACGGCGGCGTCCCTGGGGGTCGGCTCGGTCAGCCGCAGCAGATACTCACCGACCGCCAGCTCGGCCCCGACGGCCCACGGCTGCCAGCCGTCGGGGAGCGCCGGGTTCTCGGTGTCCTCCTCGGGCCGGGCGTCCTCGCCCTCGTCCTCCTCGTCCTGTTCCGCCAGGGGCAGCAGCGGGGTGTCGGGCCGCCCCCGGTGCTCCGGCGGTTCCGGCAGGGACAGCCGGGCGGGCCCGCCCTCGCGGAGTTCCACGACGGCCGAACCGTCCGGGCGTACGGTCACCCGGATGCCCTCGGCGGGCAGGCCGCGGCCTTCGAGGGGCACGGCGGCGTCCTCCAGGGGGCCGATGCCGTGGGTGCCGAGGCCGAGGGCGTACACGCGCCCGGCGTCGGGGCCGCCCACCACCTGGAGTTCGACCACGGCCGCGTGGTCCGGCCGGTGCGGCTGCGGCATCGCGTCGCGCTCGGGGCCGTACGCGGTGACGGCCGGGGCCCGCGGGTGCCCCAGGGCGACGACGCTGCCGTCCATGAGCCGGGTGTCGGCGAGCCGGGTGCCCGGTGCGAGGGGCTCGTCGCCCAGGAAGCAGGCGGGGGCGGGGCCGGGCGCGGGGGACGGGCCGTCGGTCGCGTCCGTGTCCCCGGCGCGCAGCCTTGCCAGGTGGGCGGCGACGTCCTCGACGGGGGTGCTGCCGGACGCGGTGAGCAGAACGTCCTGGCTGCCGCGGGAATCGCCGCCGTCGACTGTGGTGATGAGGAGTTTCACTTCTCCCCTTGCGGGTGGTTCGGGGGGCGGGGGGACGGTGCGGGAGCGGGCCGGTCGGTCAGTCGTCCCTGGTGGTGGAGGAGGCCGCCGTGGGGCGTTCGCGGGCGGTGGCCGGTTCCGCGAGCAGGTCGGTGCCGGTGGCGGTGGGGACGACGGGTTCCGTCGGCTGTTCGCGGAGGGGCGTGGTCTCGTCAAGGAGGTGCGGACGGGGCTCCTCGGGGCGGCTCGGGCGTGGGCGGGCCGACGGCGGCTCCCGGCGCAGGCGGCGCCGGTCGGCGCGCACGGCGGCCACGACGGCGCGGCCCAGGGGGCCCGAGTCGGCGTCCAGGTCCAGCTCCGGCGCGGTCACCCGGCCCCGGCCGTCCACGCGGAGGGCCCAGGTGTGCCCCGCGACCCGGCCGTCGACCAGGCAGACGACGGCACCGGAGGCGGCCAGGGCGCCGAGCCTGCGGGCCTGGTCCGGGGTGGGGGCGGCGCAGACGACCACGGTGGTGGCGGTGCGTCCCGGCTCCCCGATGCCGTCGGGCTCCCGGGCTCCGGCTTCCTCGGCGGCGCTCCGACCGCCGGGGGCGGCGGCCGTCTCCAGCTCCGTCAGCAGCGCGTCGAGCCGTCGGCCCCGGTGCTGCGGATGGACCCCGTCGGCGACGACCGCCGAGGCTCCGCTGCCGGGCCGGTCCAGCTGGGCCGCGAGTGCCTGGAACAGCAGGCCGCGGGCGGCGGTGTCGCCCTCGACGGTGATCAGCCGCGGTCCGGCGGCCAGATCGACGTGGACACAGGAGTCGTCCGCCATGCCGACGGCGACCGGCAGCGGCCGCACCGCACCGGCGCGGGTGCGGCCCGGCGGCAACGCGTCCGCCTCGTCCAACGGCAGCTCCCAGCGCTGCGGGCCGGGTTCGACGGCGGTCTCCCACGGCGCGGGCGGTTCCGGCAGCCGGCGGGCGGCGATCTGTACGGAGGCCCAGCCGGGTTCGAGCCGCACGGTGTGCGCCACGGCGCCGGGGACGTCCGCGAGGGCGGCCGCCGCCGCGTCGAACAGCCGTCGTACGAGCAGTCCGCCCCGGGGGTCGGAGAGCTGGCGGGCGAGGGCCCGGACGCCTCGGCGGTGGCGGCGGTAGGCGCGCAGCGGCTCGCCGAAGGCCCGCCGGGTGAGGGTCAGCTCCCGGCCGACGCTCCGCCGGAACCGGCGCCAGCCGCCCCGCTTGCGGATCAGGTGCCGCAGCAGCAGCACGAGCAGGATCAGGACGACAACGGCGACGATGACGACGGTGAGGACCGAGTCGTCGGGCTTGCCGATCGCGACCAGCCGGCCGCCGTGTGCCGTCACGTCGGCGCCGGTCGCGACGGGCCCTCTCACGCCGCCGCCAGGGCGTGTTCGGGGTGCCGGCGGCGCAGTTCCCGTATCGCGTGGTGGGTGCGGGACTTGACGGTGCCCGGGGGGATGCCGAGGGCGTGGGCGGCGTCGGTCCCGGTGCAGCCGAGGACGTAGACGTAGAAGAGGACCTCGCGGTGGGGGTGCGAGAGCCGGGAGAGGGCGTGGACCATGAAGCGGCGCTGGACGGCCTGGCTCATCGGGTCCACCGGTTCGAGGTGCTTGTCCAGGGTGTGTTCGTGCGGGATGTCGGTGTGCACGCGCTCGCGGCGGGACCAGTCGATGACCAGGTTGTGCGCCACCCTCATCAGCCAGGCCCGGGACGGTGACCAGCCGGGGGGTTGGGTCGCGGTGCTCAACCAGGCGCGGACCAGGGTCTCCTGGACGAAGTCCTCGGCCCGCTGGCGGTCACCCCGGATGAGACCCGACACATAGCGCAGCAGGGGGCCGTGGTGCTCTTCGTAGAGTTTGCGGACGGAACCGTCGTGGGAGGAGGGCGTGGCCTCGCCGGTATCCGGCGTGCTCGCGGACATGGCGGTACTGGGTCTGGGCGTTCTCATGGATTCCCCCAGGGCCGGCGTGGATCTCTGGGCCGGTCCGGTCGGGCGCCGCGGCGGCGGCGTTGGCTGGCTAAGGAGCTGAGCACGGGTACCCGGGTGACCTCACGGTTCATGGGTGGAAGGTGAGGTTCCGCTGGGAGTCTATGAGCGCTTCCGGATGTTTCAAGGGTTCCTGAGAAGAACCTGAGGTTACTGACGGGAAGGAAACGTTCCTGGCGGATGGTCCGGAGAACCGGCGGCGGCCGAGGGGTTCGATTCGTCGAACAACGGGGTGAAAAGCGACAAGGGCGCCGGTCCGGGGGAAGGACCGGCGCCCCTGCCCAACGGGTGCCGACGGAGGGGGAGTTGAGGGGCCGGCACCCTGTCTCGGGGGTGGATCAGGCGGGGATGCCGCCCGCGATCTGCGAGTCGAGATTGTTCACCGCGTTGCAGATGTCACGGAACTGCTTGGAGAACTGCGTGATGTTGTTCACTGCCTCCGTCAACGACTTGTTGAAGTTGGCGTAGGAGGCCTGCATCTTCGGGCTGGTGGCCGTCAGCAGCAGGCCGCCCTGGAGCAGGCTCTCGACGTCGGCCTGCAGCGAGGACAGCTGGGGGACCAGGGTGTCGCTGACGGCGGAGTCGAGCTTCTTGGCGGTCCGCTCGACTTCCTCGTCGTCGATGACGTTCTTCGGCATGGTGCACCTCGTTCTCTGTTGATGGACCCGGCAGCGCGGGAAGAGCGCGCGGGGAGCTTCGGGGCGGGCGCCGCGGCGCCCGCGGGGGTCAGCGCCAGTTCTCGCCGAGCGTCCCCAGGGGAGGTTCGTCGCCGTAGCGCTCGTGCTGGGTGACGGATTCCTTCAGGTACCAGGTCCCGTCCTCGCGCCGCTGCCAGATCTCCTGGATCTCGTCGTTCGCGCCGGCCACGAAGCGCTGTCCCGTGTTCTCGTTGGTGACGACCTTCAGGACGGAGCCGTCCGGTTCCGTGTAGTTCGTCCGCGTGACCCCGTCCTGCACCTGGGTCGTCGTCCCCGGGGCGGACGAGTTCTGGGACGGGCGGCCGTCGGCGTCGACCACCGGGTTCTCCACCGTCAGGTAGGCGGGAGGGCGGTCCAGGAACTGCTGGTCGTCCTCCTTGCCGGCCTCGGAGTCGAGGTATGTCTCCTTGTCCATCCGCAGCACCCAGTCGCCGTCGGCCGTCTTGCTCCAGATCTGCTGGGTGTCCCGGCCGGTCGCGTCGGTGACGTAACGCGTCGCGGACCCGTCGGCGTCGACGTCCGTGTAGACCTTGGTGACGGTGCCGTCGGAGCTGCGGATCGTCGTCACGGAGTCGCCCTCGCCGGAGAGCGGGTGGTAGGTCTCCGAGTACGACAGGCCCGTGTTCTTGTTGGTGACGGTGGTGGTCGTCTCCACGGGGTCACCGTTCGCGTCGACCTTGATCTCGCCGTTCTCGTCGAGCTGGAACGACACCGTGGTGGTGCTGTTCTCGTCCTCCATCGTGTAGCCCTTGGGCACGAAGGCCTCGGGCGGCAGATCGTCCAGCTCGCCGCGCATGCCCCGGAGCTGGCCGAGGTCCTCGTCCTTGTCGAAGTCCCGGTCGCGGATCTCGTCGTACGCCTTGCCGAAGCCCTCCTCGAGGTCCTGCTGCCGCTGCTGGAGGGGCTTCTCCTCCTCGGTCAGCCGGGTCTGCTCGTCCTCGGTGTCGGCCTGGTCGTCCCACAGCTCCTTCTGGCGGGTCTGGAGGTCGGCGGCCTCCTGGTCCAGGGGAGCCAGTCGCGACTGGAGGTCGGCGCGGTCGGCGTCGAGGGCGTCCTGCTTGCCCTTCATGGCGTCCTCGACCTCCTGCTGGGTGGACCGCTCCAGGGCCCAGAGGTCCTTCTGCTTGCGCTGCAACTCGTCCTGGCGCTCGGCGAGGGGCTTCTGGTCGGCGGCCAGCGCGTCGCGCTCGGCGTCGATCTCCTTCTGCCGCTCGTTCAGCGGGTCGAACGCCTTCTGCTGGTCGCGCTGCTCCTGCTCCAGCGCGTCCCAGCGCGCCTCCAGGCCCTTGCCCTGCGACTCCCACAGGGCCTCGCGCTCCTTGTCGAGGGCGTCCTGCTCGCGCTGCCAGGCGTCGAGGTCGGCCCGGGTGACGCCGTCCTCGGACAGCAGCGCCTCCCGCTTGCGCCAGAGGGCCTCCTGCCGCTCCTGGAGGGCGTCCTGCTTGGCGTCGTAGGCCTTCTGCTCCTGTTCGAGGGCGGTGACCTTCTTCTCCATCGCCGCCTCCTGCTCGGCGCGGAGGGCCTTCTCGTCCTCCCAGAGCTGCTGCTGCTTGCGCTGGAGCTCCTCCTGCCGCTTGACCAGGGGTTCCTGTTCCGCACGAAGGGCGTCGGACTCTTTCTGCAGTTCATCGCGCTTCGCCTGGAGCTTCTCCTCGCGCTGCCTGAGGAGTTCCTTCTCCTCCTGCCACAGCTGCCGCTGCCTGGCCTCGAGTTCGTCCTGCCGCTTGAGCAGGGGCTCCCGCTTCGCGGCGAGTTCCTCCTGCTCCCGGTTGAGCTCCTGCTGCCGCTTGTCCTGGGCCGCGATCCGCTCGTCGAGCTTGTTCCGCTTCTCGACGAGGGCCTCCTGCTCCTTCTTCAGACGGGCCCGCTCCCTCTGGTAGCCGGCCTCCAGTCGGCGGGCCAGCGACGCGCGCCGCTTGCTGTCCAGCGTCTGCTTGCGCACCTCGTTCTGCCGGGTCGCCTCGTCACGGACCTGGGAGGTGACCTGCTGGGCGGCGCCGGCGGCGTGGGCGGCGTCCTGGTCGTAGAAGGCCTTGCCCGCCCGGTCGAGGAGGTTGCCGAGGTCGGTCATGGCCTGCCAGCCCTCCTGGAACGACTTCTTCCAGGCCCCGTAGAAGTCCTCCAGCGCCTCGGCCGTCTCCCGGCGGGGGCCGATGTCCCCGGGGGCGAACGTCTTGTCCGTCTGCGAGGTGACGTCCAGCTCGTCACGGAGGTGCCACAGATGCCGCGCGAGGAGGGTCATCAGGTCGTAGTCGTAGGAGACGCGCACCATGTCCGCCGTCCTTTCCTCGAAGCGGTCGTGTGGCAGGGCGACCGGGCGCCGGGAACGATTCCGCGGCCCGTGCCGGGGTTCGGTGCCGAGCCGCCCTGTAGACGAGGCGCCGGGCCCGGATGGTTCAAAGAATTTTCGGCCGCACCGCTCTGACCGGGGGAAATGTGGCGTGCGCCACTTCATTGAACTCTCAAGCCACCCAGGTACGTCTGCTTTCGGTACGCCAGTCCCGGACCGCGTGGAGGATTCGTTGGCCACCTCCGACGAGTGGAGCAGAGTCGGTTTCACCGGCAATCCGGTGACCGGGAACCCGGGCGTCCTCGAAAACATCACCAAGGAGCTGCGCGACCTCGGCGATCTGGCCGGACGGGTCAGCGGCGGCCTCGACACCCTGTTGACCAAGGCCGAGGACGGCGGCTTCGAGGGGCGGACCGCGGACGCGCTGCGGACGTACGTCAAGGACGAGCTGAAGACGTACATGGCGAACATCAACCGCTCGTTCGAGATGGCCGCCGACGCCACCGCCCGCTACGCCCGTGCCCTCGGGGACGCGCAGGACCGGGCCGAGAACGCGGCGGACACCGTGGCCGCCCTGGAGCGGGTCGGCGGCTCGCCGCTGGCCGACAACGATCCGGAGATGTCCCGCGCCCGCGGCGAGGTCGACGCGGAGCAGGACGCCGTCCAGGCCGAGGCGAAGATCCTGGAGGACGCCCTGCACGAGGCGTCCCGGCTGGTGTCGAAGCCCGTGAAGAAGCCGAAGAAGAGCTTCTGGAAGCGGTTCGTGTCGACGTTCTTCAAGGTGCTGGAGATCGTCGCGCTGGTCATCACCCTCGTCGCGGCCGTCATCGGCGGCCCGCTGGGGCTGGTGGCCTTCGGACTGGGCGCGGTGCTCTTCGCCAAGGCCCTCGTCGACTACGCCACGGGCAACGGCAACGCCCTGAGCCTCGGCCTCGCGTTCCTGGGCATCCTGTTCCCCTCGACGAAGGGCCTGACGACGCTCGGCGGACTGCTCCGGCTGGGTTCCTCGGGCGGAAAGGCCCTCGGCGGCGCCCTTTCGGCGAGCGGACGGCTGCTGTTCCGCGGCGGCAGGGCGCTGATGTCCTCCCCCGGCCGCATGCTGTCACTGGCGGGGCAGGGGCTGGTCCGGTTCGGCGGAGCGCTGGCGGGTCGCGCGGGCAGCGGGCTGATGGCGCTGCCCCGGCTGCTGTCGAAGACGCCCGCGATGCTGGGGTCGGCCCTGCGATTCATGGGCGGCTTCGCGCGCGGCGCCGTCCGGCAGGGCTGGTCCGCGCTGAGCCGCGACTTCTACCAGTCGACCGCGTTCGTCACCGGCGGCCTGGGAAGCAAGCTGGGCGTCTTCACGGTCATGGGCCTCGGCCGGCTCACGACCTCGGCGCTGCTGCCGATGCGGTACTCCGAGATCGCCCGGTTCGGCTACCGGGGCGCGGCCCGGATGGGATTCGTCGACCGGGGTCTGCACTTCTCCGCCCGCGGCCCCGGCCTCCTCACCAGGGCGGGTTCCCTGACCGGCGACCTGCTGGACCTGCCGGGCCGCAACCTCGACCGGGGCGGCGCCCTGCGCCCGTTCGACCGCACCGGCTCCGACAGACTCGCCGTCCCCGGCACACCCGAGTTCAACGACACCCTCGACGAGCTGGCCGACATCTCGGTGACCCCGGTGACCGCGCCCCGCACCCCGGGCTTCAGCTCGCTGCCGGGCCCGGGCCCCGTCCGGATGCCGGGCCGCCTCGACGACATGGGCGTACGGCTCGGCGTCCTCGACAACCTCGACACGGTGGGCCTGCCGGTCGGCACGGTCCCCGGTGGGCAGCGCCTCGGCCTGCTCAGCCCCGTGAACGAGCGCCTCCGGCTCCTCGACCCGGTGACCGGCCGCGTCGGCGACGGCCTGCTGCCGCCGCCGACCGTGCTCGACGAACTGCGGGACCTCGACGCCCTCACCGGCATGGAGCGCACCCCGGCCGGTCTGCTGCGCCCCCTCGACGACCTGGCCGGACTGAGCCTCGACAGCCGGCTGGGCGGACTGACCGAGACGCAGGTGCGCCAGATCCTGGACGGCGAGATCGATCTGGTGCGAGTCACCCCCGACGGGGTGGTCCTGCGCATCGGGAAGACCGATCCGATCGACGTCCGCGTGGGGCTGAAGGACGGGGTGACGATCGAGGCCCTCGGACCGGCCGACCCCCGCGTCCCCACCTGGAACGCCACGAAGGGTGCCGAAGGCCTCGACGACCTCGGCATCAAGCTCGACGACCTCACCCGGCTGCTGCCCGACACCGGCGACGGCTCCCGCACCGCCCGCGACCTGCTCGGCCTGGGCCCGGTCCGCAACGACGTCACCGCTCCCCCGGCCACCAGGCCCTTCACCGCGCTGACCCTGCGGGACATCGTCACCGGCGGCGCCACCGGCAGACTCGCCACGGAACGCTTCCAGACCTGGCTGCGCGCCCAGGACGCCCAACTGCAGCTGGACACCGCCGGGCGCAGGCTCGGCGACCTCGACGGGCTGACCGACGTCCCGCCGCTCAGCCGCGCGCGGGCCGAGCTGGACCTGAGCGCCGCGCGACTCGGCCTCGACCGGGCCCGGATCGCGTTCGACCGGCTCGGGATGAACCTGGACACGGTCCGCCGGGACGTCGTGGTGATGACGGCCCGGACCGACGGCCTGGTCGCCGCCCTGCCCACCGGTGAACTGCGGCTCCTGGACGACCTCGGGACGCCCACCGGCAGCTGGATCACCATGGAACCGGGCCAGAACGTCACCTGGGTGCTCAGGACGGACGCCGGGATCGTCCCCGACGTCGAGGTGCGCATGGTCGACGGGGGCTTCACCGTCACCGGGCCCGAGGGTGCCGTCACCCGGTTCGGCGCCGACGGGCTCCCGGACCGGCTGGCCTTCGCCGCCGACCGGTCCGTCGACATCCGGGCCATCACCCCGGCCCCGGTCTGGCGTGCGACCGACGAGACACTGTGGCGCATCGGCGGCAGACGGCCCCTCGACCAGATCTTCCGCGAGGGGTTCACCGTCCGCGATCCGCTGGAGACCAACCTCGACGTCATGGTCAGGACCGGCCAGCCGTCCGCGTTCGTCAGCACGACGACCGACCGGAACCTCGTCTGGGACGGGATCTACAAGTTCGAGATCGAGGCGTCCGGCGGTATCGACGTCGGGCGGACCTTCGAGCGCTCCCTGGGCCCCGATGCCTGGCGCGCCTCGGGCTGGGCGTCGGAGAACGAGATCGCCTTCCCCGGAGGTATCGCCTCGGAGTTCATCCGGGGCGCGTACCGGATGGACGCCCAGCAGAACCTGCTGGAGTGGATCCCCAACCCCAACTTCCGAGGCAGCGATCCCCTGCCGACGCTGGCGGCGGATCTGCGCGTGCCCGGCGAGGGCACCCCGGGCATCACCGGCGGAGCGACGTCGGGCCCCAGCGCGCTCGACTTCCAGGGGCTGTCCCTCGACGACCAGCTCCGGCTGCTGGACCAGCTGGACCTGGGCGGGACCGGCGCCCTCGACGACCTCGGCTCACCGAACGGGCTCGGCTCGCCGAACGGCCTGGACTCCCCGACCGGGCTCGACTCGCTGAGCAGGGGCGACTCGCTGAACGACCTGGGCAGCCAACTGGATGACCTCGGACACCTCTCCGACGACTTCCGGTTCGACCGCTTCGACGCGCCCGCGCCCCGGACGGACACCGTGCTGGTGGACCCGGCCGACGTCACGGGCGTGACCGGCTTCCGGGCGGAGTGGCAGCGGACCCCGCTGGAGGACGGCGGCTTCCGCTTCACCGACCCGACCGGTGACCTCCGGCTGGTGTTCGACGCGAGCGAGGTACAGCGGTTCACCGACATCCGGCTGCCGGGCGCCGACGGCTTCGTACGCTTCGACGCCGACCCCGGGCCGGGATCGCTGCCCCGGATCGTCGGCGAGGACGGGGTGGCGCTGCCCGGCGGTGCGACCGTGGAACCGGTCAGGGGCGCGCTGGGCGTGGTCACCGGGGTGCGGGTGCAGTCGGTCGACGGCGCCTGGATCGGCCGCTTCGACCTCGACGGCACGCGGCTGTCGGAACAGCTGACCCTGTCCGGCCCCACCGGCGGCCCGCTGCCCGGGTCCCGGCTGACCACGACGTTCTCCCGGCTGCCGGACGGCACACCGTCGGCGACGTACCGGCTGGCGGTGCCGGGCGCGGGCGACGGCGCCTTCACCGTCGTACGGCTCGACGGCGATCCGGCGCGGCGGCTGCCGGGCGGCTTCGCGGTGACCGACACGGCGAACGGGACGCGGTTCGTGTTCGACCGGGGCGGCCGGTTCGTGGATCTTCCCGCGGACGGGGTGCCGACGACCGGGCTGGACACGTTCGGCACGACGGTGCCGGACACGGCGGCGCGTCCGGTGACGGCCCTCGACGATCTCGGCGGGCTCGACGGGCTCGACGACCTCGGCGGTCTCGGCGGCAACCCGCCCGGGCAGCTTCCTCGGCTGTCCGTCTCCGGAACCGGAGTCCTGGACGACGCGGCGAGCGAGGTCACGGGACCGCTCCCTACCGGCGAACGCCTGTCCCTGGAGGACCTGGCTGTTCCGGCGCCGCCCCACGTGGCTCCACCCCACGCCGCTCCGCCCCCGCCCGCCCCGCCCCGTGTCGCTCCGCCACCGGTTCCCGCCGCCGCTCCCCCGGCGCACCTGCCCGGGGCGCCGGGGGCGACCAGGGCCCCGCGAGCCGTGGCGCCGGGATTCGACACGTCCTTCCCCGCCCCCTCCATCGGCACCGAGAGCGAACTCAGCGGGTTCGTCGTCGCCCTCCCGGACAGCGCGGACCGGACCTTCGCCTTCGTGTCGAAGGCCGACACCGACGAGCCGCTGCTCATGGTCACCAAGGACATGAGCAAGGGCGGGTACGCCAACCCCGCGGACCTCTCGATGGCACAGCGCGGCAACTGGCAGACGCACACCGTGGAGCTGATCACCTACCCCTCCCGCCTGGGTGACCAGGGGGCGATCGGCGCCCGCGACGGCGCGACCCAGTGGCTGCTCGACGTCTTCAAGGAGCGGCTCGGCATCCACAACCACCGGCCGCTGGAGTCGATGGTCAGCCCCGACGGGCTCTACCGGTTGCAGGTGACGAGCGACCGCCATGTCATCGCGGCGGGCACGGGCCTGGAACTCGAGGGCATCCCCTCCGTCTCCATGCCGACCACCCAGCAGCAGGCCACGATCGGCATCAGGGCCGTGGACTTCGGCTCCCGCGCCACGCCCGAGCTGAGACTGCTGGCGGACCACGCCCACTGGTACAAGCCCGCCTTCCGCGACGACGACGCCCTGCGGACGGCGCTGACCCGGGAGACGCTCGACGCGCCCGAGCAGGTCGAGAACGCGTACACCTATGTGAAGTCCGTCATCGACTTCACCGCCGACCTGGTCCGCAGGCACGGCATCCCCATGGAGGACTGGGCCGGCGCACCGCCGTACCTCGGTCTGACCCACCCGGCGGTGAAGAACGAGTGGTCCGTACTGCCCAGGACCAGACCGAGCCTGGTCCTGGACTCCCTGTCGCCCGGTGACCGCGCCGTGACGCTGAGACTCCTGCGCGAGGCCCCCGCCCTCGGGCACGAGCCGGTGTGGAAGGCCGCGCGGCAGTACATCCTGAACGGCAACGAGGTGGCCGGACGTGGCATCAACAACGCCACGGTCGGCGGGGAACGAGCCCTGTTGTTCGAGTTCCGCTCCCTCCCCGACGAGCTGAAGGGCGCCGTACCGCACGAGAAGGCACCTGTCGCCGTGGTGACCGACCCGTTGGCGGAGCTGGGCGGGAACCGGGCCGTCGGCGTCCAGAGGATCAACGACTTCGTCTCGGGGCCGGAGAACAGGGACGCCTTCGCGGACTGGTACCGCACGGAGTTCCCGAGGGATCCGGACGCCGGGCGGATCCATCAGAACAAGAGCACCGACGCGATCCTGAGGATGGCGGCGGCCCGTCACAAGGCCGAGTGGATCAACCTGCGGCACCCGCAGGCCTGGCAGGACATCACCACCAGGCCGGTGGCACCCGTCAGGCCGCCGGTCTCGGCCGTCCCCTCCGTCCCGCCGGTGCCCCCACGTGCCGACGGGGTGCCGCTGCCGGGCGGGACGAACCGTCCGCCGACCAACCTCGACGAGCCGCACA
Organism: Streptomyces caniscabiei; assembly: GCF_014930365.1. GTDB lineage: Bacteria > Actinomycetota > Actinomycetes > Streptomycetales > Streptomycetaceae > Streptomyces > Streptomyces caniscabiei. Next base: position 779,197 of record NZ_JABXWI010000003.1, read on the forward strand.
TCCCCGCAGCCGACGTGCCCCGGCCCGCACAGCCGACGGGGGTCGACCTGCCCCGGATCACCCGGACGCCGCACGTCGACCTGCCCCTGACCACGCGCACCCCGCACGTCGACCTGCAACGGATCGCCCAGGCCCCGGAGCCGGACCTGCCGCGCATCACCGACGGGCCGGACGTCACCCTCCGCCCCACGGCCGCCCCCGAGCTGAGCGGCTCCCCCCTGGTGGGGCAGTCGCTCGACTCCACGCTCCCGCCCGTGCCCTCGGTGCGCGAGGTTCCGCTGTCCGGGCTGGACGACGTGGCCGGGCTGCGGCTGCGCGTCACGGAGGTGCCCGCGACCGACGCCGCCCCGGCGTCCGTCCGCGTCGAGGTGCTGGACCTCACCGCCCAGGGCGGGCCGGCGCGGCTGCCGGACGCCTCGGTCACCGTGCGGGAGGGCGGTGGATTCACGGCCACCGGCCCGCAGGGCGGCGTGCGCTGGCAGTTCGACGCCGCGGGGCGCCTGGAGCACCGGGAACTGCCGCTGACCGGCACCGACTTCTCGCTGCGCTTCACCGACGACGCGCTCCGCCCGATCCAGGTGACCGGCCCGGACGGAGTCCCCGTCCCCGGCGCCACGGTCAGGCCGGTGCGGGACGCGTCCGGCACGCCGAGCGAGCTCACCGTGCGCGTGCCGATGCCGGGCCCCGACGGCCCCGCCGCGGTCTGGCGCTTCGAACCCGGCGGCCTGACGCACTCGCGGGAGCTGCCGCTCACGTTGCCCGGCCCGAACGGCCCCTCCGGTCTGGGGCTCCGGACGACGACCGCACCCGGCGCGGGCGGCACCACGACGAGGGTGCTGGAGCTGACCGGTCCGCCGGCCCTCACCGCTTCCTTCCGGCTCGACCCGGTGGGCGGAACGCTCGCCGGACGGCTGCCGCACGGCTTCACGGTCACCGACACGAGTACGGGTGCCCGCTTCCACTTCGACGCCGACGGCCGCCTGGCGCTGCGCGACGGGCCCGCCCAGGACGGCTCCGCCTTCCTCCGCATCACGGAGGGGGCCGGGCCGGACACCCCACCCGTACGCCTCGACGACCTCGGAGACCTCCACGGCCTCGGGGACGACCTGAGCCCGCGGGAACGAGCGCTCACGGACGACCTCTGGAACGACCTGTCCCAGGACGTACGGCCCCTCTCCCTCGACGAACTCAACCGCGTCCTGGGCCCCGACTCACCGCGCATCGACGCGTTGTCCGACGTCAGCGACCTCTCGGACACCGAGTGGGCGAACCTCCAGGCACGCCTGGACGGCGTTCTACGGATGGACGACGGCCCGTCCGGCACCGACGAGCCGTTCCACATCCCGCTGACCGGCGTGGACGACCTGGCGGACTTCGACCTACGGGTGTCGCGCCTCCCGGCGACCGACGAGGCGCCCCAGGGCACGTACCGTCTCGAACTCACCGACCGCACCCCCGGCGGGACCGGACCGGTGCGCGCGTCGGACTTCACGGTCGAACGGCTGGACGACAGCGGCCGGTTCGCGGTCGTCGATCCGACCGGCGGCACCCGCTTCGAGTTCGCGCCGGACGGCACCTTCCTCGGGCGGCAGGCCGCGCTCCCCCACGACGGGTTGCCGCAGGGCCTGCGACTCCATGTGACACACACCCCCTTGGGCGACGGCACCAAGAGGCTCTGGGTCGATGTGACCGGCGCCACCGGTTCGATCCGGTTCACCGAGCTCGACGCCACGCTGTCCGCACGGCTGCCCGGCGGCTTCACCCTCACCGACACCGTCACCGGCTCGCGCTTCCACTTCGACAACACCGGCGGACTCGCCTTCCGCGACCTGCCCGACCCGGAGGGCCCCGGCTTCCTCCGCTTCACCGAGGGGGCCGGCCCGGACACCCCACCCGTACAGCTGGACGAACTCGGCGCGCTCGACGACGTCGGCGCCCTCGGCGACACCCTGGGCGAACGCTTCCCGCTCGGCTCCCTCCCGGAGCACGAGACCCTGGACGACGCGCTGGGCAACGCCGAACTCGCCCGCGTCTTCGAGCGCACGCTCGACGAGGCCTCCGGCCTGCGCACGGTCCCGGAGGGCGATCCGGTCGACCTGTCCGGCGTCGCCGGCGCCCTGGACTTCCTGCACACCGCCCCCGACGGACACGCGTTCCAGGCGCTGGACCTGCCCGGCGTACAGCGGCTGGCGGACGATGCGGCGGCCTCGCTCGACCGGCTCGGGCTGCGCCCCGACCTGCTCGGCGAGCACCTGCGGGAGCTGACCGAACGGGCCCGGCTGGGCCTGCGGCGCGGTGCCGTGGGCGCCCTGGACGAGTACCTCGACCTGCCGCTCGCGACCCGCCTCGAAGACCTGCGGGCCACCACCCCGACGGGCCGCGCCCTCGGCGACTTCACGGTCACGCCGACCCCGCACGGCGGCCCCGGCGGCACCCGCTACACCGTGCGCCACCACCCGTCCGACCTGACCCTGGGCTTCGACGCGAACCGCTCGCTGGTCCACCAGGAGGTCTTCCTGCGGGGCGGCCCGGCCGAACTCGACGGGCTGAAGGTGGGGATCACCGGCCGCTCGGTCGACGGCGGGCCCTGGACCCCGACGGCGGCCGACTTCGCCGGCGCCCGCCCCGCCGACGACCTCTTCACCCTCTCCCCCGGCACCGAGCCGCGCGGCGGCCTCGTCCTCACCGACGCGGCCGGCACCACCCGCTGGCACTACGGCCCCGAGGGTGTGCACGCCTTCCGTGACGTCGACCTGCCCGGCGACCGGGGTGTCCTGCGCTTCGAGGCCGGCGGCGCACCCCAGGTGCTGGACGTGTCGGGACATCCCCGGCCCGGTTTCCGTGCGGAGGCGCTCGACCACGGCAAGGTCGCCCTCGTCCCCACCGCCAAGGGCACCCAGCCGCTGGAGCGGGCGGTGTTCGACCCGGCCGGCACGCTGCTGGAGGAGACCGTCGCCGTACGGGTCAAGGGCGGCAGGGTCAACGGTCAGCTGTGGAAGATCGACCACGCGGGCGGCACGGCCGTACGGCTCGACGACACGGGGACCCCGCTCACCGGACGCTTCGACACCGCGAAGCTGGAGAAGTCCGCCACCGGTCAGTACAAGCTGATCGGCGAGGGCAAGGTGACACTGTTCGAGCGCGAGGTGCTCGGCAACGGACATGTCCTCCACCTCGATCTGGACCGGTTCGGGCGGGCCCGCTGGACCGAGTTCGACGAGGCCGGCAACCGCTTGCGGGCCGGGGAGCGGATCTTCGACGGCGACCGCCGCACGTACCACGACACGCTTCCCTACCGCTGGGCCCCGGTGGACGTCCTCGACGTGCGCACCTACACCAAGGCCCTGGACGGGGGTCTGATCCGGGCGGAGAAGAACACCGAGGGCAGCTGGGCCTGGACGCGGTTCGACAAGGAGGGCGCCGAGGTGCTGCACGGCACCCGCGACTGGTCCTGGACGCGGATCGGCTACAAGGACACCTATCTCGACCCGGCCACCGGGGAACGGGCCGTGGCCCAGCGGCGGGGCGACTTCTGGCCGTTGAACGGCTACCACGGCTCCCGCCAGTACCTGGAGCATCCGCTGCTGTCCGGCCCCGCGCCCGGCGGCATGCGGACCAACCCGGTGCTGCACACCGCCGTCGGCCCCAACAACAAGCCGATCGACTTCATCGACGAACTCACCGAGGAAATGGCCCAGTTGGCGGACGGCGGCACCCTGCACGTCGCCCGGATCTCCGACCAGCGCCTGCCGGCCGCCGTCTGGTACCCGCGCGCCGGCCACGGCCGGTTCGACGGGTTCTTCCGCAACTTCGTCACCGGCGACTCCATGTTCCAGGTGTCCACCTGGACGGAGACCGCCGCCGACGGCGCCAAGCTGCGGGGGGTCCGGCTGACCGCGCACGCCGGCCGCGGCTGGCAGGACATCGACCAGTTCGGCCGGGTCGTCCGCGAGACCCGCACCCTGGAGAACGGCAGTGTCGTCGAGGTGGGCCGCAGCGCCACCGACCCCAAGCAGTGGGCCCCGGCCCCGAAGTGGAACGGCTCGGCGGACGCCTACGAGCTGCCCTGGCTGGACACGAAGAGCGGCAGGACCGGCACCCGGTACGTCTCCGCCGACGGCGGCTTCGTGGACGTCTTCAAGAACGCGGCCGGCGACGAACTGCTGTCCCTGCGTTCCCAGGGCACCGGGGTCCGCGAGTACCTCGCCGAGAACCCGGCGCGCGGCATCGGCGCCGACGACGTGTCCGGGGTGTGGGTGGACAAGAACACCCAGCTGCAGATCACGGGGCGCCGCGACCACTGGGGCGATCTGTTCGTCGAGGCCCATGGCGACCCCCGCAAGGACCACTGGACCTGGACGGCCACCGGGCCTGACGGGGAGGTCACGGAAGGCGTCCGCATCCAGAACCGCGGCTCCCTGGTGCACACCCGTACCTGGGACGACTCCTTCGTCGACTTCGAGCGGTTGCCCGGCGGCCGACGGGGCGACGCCGTCCGCGAGCGCGACGCCACCGGCGACGGCTCCCTCTGGGTCGACGCCACCCGTGATCCCGACGGCACCTGGTCCTGGCGGAAGATCAACGCGGACGGGACGGTCGAGTCCCGGGGCATCCGCACCTACCAGGACCTCGCGGGGGGCCGCTGGACCGACCACATCGGCACCGACGCCGTACGGTTCCGCAACGGCGGCCGGGTCCGCGAGTACGCGTACACGGTGAACGAGCGGCTCGCTCCGCCGCCCGTGGCGTCCGGGCGGATCTCCCTGTCGGACCTCCTCTCGCGCTCCGCGCGGCACTTCGAGACGGATGTGTCGGCCACCGTGAACCGGGAGGTCTGGCAGGAGTTCGACATGGGCAAGGTGATCCGCCGCCGGGATCCGGTGGAGGGGTTCGAGGGCCGCTTCCGGGAGTCGGAGTCGCTGTGGAACCAGTGGCGCGAGTACCAGGACGGGCGGCTGGTGGCCCAGCGCACCATCACCGGACGGGTCTGGGTCACCGACGCCTTCGGCCGCTGGTCGAACTTCGACATCGCCAAGCTGCCCGAGATCAGCAGCCTGCCCAGGGTCGGCGGCGAGGTGGGCCTCGACGGACACCGCAGCTGGCGGCTGGTCGGACGCGAGGTCGACTTCCGCGGCTACACCACCGAACTGCGCGGCTACAACCGGGAGTTCCGCGATGTGTTCCACGAGATCTGGACCGGGGCCGAGGACGGTTCCTCGGCCGCCATGCCGATGTGGCGGCACCAGCTCCGCAAGGCCGTCACCGACTTCACCATGGGCTATCTCATCGAGTTCGGCACCAGCTTCGCCGTGTCCGCGATCGTCGCCGACCTCGACAACAAGAAGTTCGACCTGACCACGGCCCTGCAGCGGGCGGCGCTCAACGGCGCGATCGGCGGCGGCATCCGCGTCGGCGTCAACGTCGCCTACGACACCACCCGCCTCGGCTACCTCAAGTACGGCCTGACCAACCTCGACCAGGGACAGGACTGGCACCGCCACCCGCTCGCCTCCAACGACGACTGGGACGGCGAGTGGACCGTGTTCGAGAACCCCGTCCGCTGGCGCTCCGGCACCTACGACTTCTTCAACAACCTGGGCGTCGGTGTCCTCACCGGTTTCGTCAACGGCGCCGTCAACGCGGCCGTGTTCGGGGTCGACGGCCACAAGCGCACCGGCGTCGACGCGCTCGAAGCGGGCGCGTGGGGCGCGGCGGCGAGCGCCTTCGCGGGGGTCACCAGCGGTCTGCTGCGCTACGGCGTGCACGCCGTAGCGGGCTCCCGGCTCTTCCACCGCGGCGGCCCCGGCGAGCTGATCTGGCAGATCGCCGAGGCACTGGGCGCGGGCACCCTCAACTACGGGCTCAACAACAAGAACGCCGACATCCAGCCGTCGCGCGCCTTCCCGCCCCCGGCGAGCACCACAACCTCGGCAACCACCCCGGCCGCCCTCACCGCGCCGATACGGCCACCCACACCCCCGCAGCCGCCGCTCACCATCGACCCGGCCGCCCTGCCCGACGGAACGGAGCTCCTGTGACCCCCACCGCCACCGTGCACCGGGTCGCCCCGAAGGGACGCGGCGCCCATCGCAGTATCGCCTCCGCCCTGCGCGCCGCCCGCGACGGCGACGAGATCCATGTCTCCCCCGGCGAGTACGTCGAACACCTGCTGATCGACCGTGCGGTGCTCCTGGTGCCGGAGGAGGGCGCGCGGCACGCCGTACGTCTGCTGGCGGCCTCCCCCGGCCGCCCGGTGCTGGAGGTCGCCGCGCGGGACGTACGCGTCGAGGACCTCGTCCTGGTCGGCCAGGACCCGGGGCTGCCGGCCGTGCTGGTGGCCGCCGGGGAACTGGAGCTGGACTGCTGCGACGTGTCCGGCGGCCGGGTGGAGGCGGGCGGGGAGGCGTCGCTCGTCCTGACGGACTGCCGTGTCGCGGGGGCCGAGCTGGCGGCCGTGCACCTGAACACCACCGGATCGGCGCGGCTGACCCGGGTCGTCGTCGAGGACGTCGAGGGGACCGGTGTCGTCGTCGGCTCCCGGGCCACCGCCGAGGCCGAGGAGCTGACGGTACGACGAGTCACCGGGTCCGGTGTCCGGGTCCGGGGCGGCGCCCGTGTGACCCTGCGGGAGTGCCGGATCTCCGGCCCCGGCCGCAGCGGGCTGCTGGTGGAGGACGGCGCCTCCCTCACCGCCCGGGACTGCCGGGTGGAGGAGACGGCCGCCGAGGGCGTCCGCGTGCTGGGCAGCGCGGCACGGTCCGCCCCGCCCGCCGGGGACGGGGAGCCCGGCGAGGGCGGGGTGGTCCTCACCCGCTGCGAGGTGCTGCGCGCCGACGGGGACGGGGTCGCCGTCTCCGGCGACGGCGACGTGCTGATGCTCAACTGCCGGCTGCGGGACGGTGCGGGGCCCGGGGTGAGCGTGGAGGACGAGGGCCGCGCCGAACTGGTCGACTGCCAGGTGGACGGGGCGCAGGGCTCGGGCCTGGTGGCCCGGGGCACCGCCCGGCTGTCGGCCGAGGGCACCTCGGTGACGGGCAGCCGGGCCAACGGGCTGCTGGCGGGCGGCCGCTCCGAGGTACGGATGGACAACGGCGACCTGACGGCGTGCTCGTTCAGCGCGGTGCACGCCTGCGACGACTCCCGGGTGACGCTCACCGCCTGCCGGATCGGCTCCTCCGCCGAGCACGGCGTCCGGGCCACCGACCGGGCCGGACTCACCGTGGAGGGCGGCCGGATCTCGGACTGCGGGCTGTCCGGGGTGCGGATCGACGGGGCCGCCGAGGCGCGGATGCGCGGGCTGTCCGTGGTGCGCGGCCGGGCCGGGATCACCACCGAGTCGTCCGGGACCGTGGTCCTGGAGGAGTGCGATGTCGTCGGCGCCGAACGGTCCGGGATCTCCTGCGGCACTCGGACCGCGCCGGTGCTGCGGGACTGCCGGATCAGCGGGACCGGCACGGCCGGCCTGGTCATCGGCGAGGGCGCCACGCCGAGCGTCGAGGGCTGCACGGTCCGGGACGCGGCCGGCTCCGGCGTCGTGGTGGGGCCGCGCGCCGAGCCCCGGCTCCGGGCCGTGACGGTGGCCAGGACCGGCAAGAACAGCCTGTTCGTGGGCGAGAAGGCCCGCGGCACCGTCGAGGACTGCGTCTTCGGCGGCGCGGGCACCGAGGGCTCGGCCTTCCCCGCCCTGCACGTCGCGACGGGCGCGGCGCCCGTCCTGCGCGGCTGTCTGGTCCGGGACTGCGAGGAGGACGTGGCGCTGGAGAAGGGCGCTCGCCCGGTGTTCGACGACTGCGTCTCGCGGGACGTGAAGAACCCGTCCCTGCCGACCGGCGCCGAACAGGCCCTGTCGGCGGCCGGCGGTCCGGAGGCGGCGGGTGCCGGGACCACCGCGCGGGAGACCGAGGCCCCCGCCGAGGACACCCTGGACGACCTGCTCGCCGAGCTCCAGGGCCTCGCTGGTCTGGAGCGCGTCAAGAACGACGTCTCGTCCCTGGTCAAGCTGATGCAGATGGTCCGCCGCCGCGAGGAGATGGGCCTGGTCCCGCCCCCGCTCAGCCGCCACCTCGTCTTCACCGGCAACCCGGGCACCGGCAAGACCACCATCGCCCGCCTCTACGGCCGTATCCTCGCCGCCGTCGGACTGCTGGAGCGCGGCCACCTGGTCGAGGCCGACCGCTCCGCCCTGGTCGGCGAGTACGTCGGCCACACCGGGCCGAAGACCGCGCGGGTCTTCCAACAGGCCCGGGGCGGCGTGCTGTTCATCGACGAGGCGTACTCCCTCACGCAGTACGCCGGGTCCAACGACTTCGGCCAGGAGGCCATCGCCACGCTGCTGAAGCTGATGGAGGACCACCGCGACGACGTGGTGGTCATCGTCGCCGGATACCTCAAGGAGATGGAGGCCTTCGTCCGCTCCAACCCCGGCCTCGCCTCCCGCTTCAACCGCACCCTGCTCTTCGACGACTACAGCGGTGCCGAACTGGTGAGCATCGTCGAGCACCAGGCCGCCCAGCACCAGTACGAACTGACCCAGGACGCCCTCGCGGCGCTCACCACGCGCTTCGACGCCATGCCCCGCGACCGGGGCTTCGGCAACGGCCGCACGGCCCGCCAGTTGTTCCAGGCCATGACGGAACGCCAGGCCTACCGGGTCGCCGAGCTGCCGGAGGCCTCGGAGGCGGACGTGATGACCCTCAGACCGGAGGACATCCCCCAGACCCTGTGAGCCGGGCCGCCCGGCACACGCCCGAGGCCGGCCCACCGACCGTCACCGGCCCCCGGAACGTTCCGGCGCCCCGACCGTTCCGGTGCCCTGAGCGCCCACCGTCCGCCCCCCTCCCACCCCGCCGTCCCCGCGCCCACCGCGCGGACCCACCCACCTAAGGACCACCCCCATGCCGCACACACCCGACCGAAGCGACCGCAGGGACGGCGAGTTCGCCGATCTCTTCGCCCGCAGGACCCGCATCCCGCTCCGCGGCTTCCTGCCCGGCCGCCGGGTATGGAAGGCGATCGGCGGCTCCGCCGCCGCGGTCCTGGTGATCGCCGGCACCGTCACGGCCGTGGCCGCCGTCGACTGGGGCGGCGGCGCGTCCGGGAAGGTGACCACGGCGGCCGACAAACCGGCCGACGAGCAGTCCGTCCCCGGCGACACCAAGAAGGCGGCGGTCGACCCGTCGCCGACGGACCGGGCGGGGCACGGGGCCAAGGACAAGGGCAAGGACGACCCCGATGTCGTCTACGTGCCGGTCAGCGGCGGAGCCGGAGCGGGCACCGGCGGCACGGAGAAGTCGGCGTCGGACACCGACGACCGGTCCGACTCGGGCGGCACCACGGGCGGCACCTCCGGTTCGACCGGCTCGACCGGCACCGAGGAGAAGAAGTCCACGACCACCCAGAGCACCGATTCCGGGTCGACGTCCGGCTACCTGTGGGCCGACGGGAGCGTGGAGGCCGACACGAACGACTTCTGGGACGAGAGCACGGTCACCGTCAAGTCCACCGAGCCGATCACCTCGCTCAAGGTCGTCGTCCGGATCATCCAGACCGGCGGCGTGAAGAGCACCGGGACCTGGACCTCCCTCGGTGACAAGGCAGCCGTCGGTCAGAACGCCAGCAGCGACCAGATCGGGTACGTCATCACCCTGAAGTCGGGTGTCACCCTCGCCCCCGGCACCTATGTCTTCAAGGTCCAGTACGACCACGCCCAGGGCCGGCGCGACGCGGGCCGCGACCTCTACACGGTCACCGCCGTCGCGAACGGTTCGGACGACGAGTCCCTGTCCGGCCGCTTCTGAGCGCTCAGCCCGCCCAGCCCTGCTTCCGCAGCACCGAGGACACGTCGGGCGCCTCGTAGTGGTCCCCCTTGAGCACCTTGCCGTCGGCCCGGCGGGCGACCCGCCCGCCGGGGCCCAGCTTGGTCATGTTCGAGCGGTGGATCTCGGCGATCACCGCGTCCAGGTCGATGCCGTGGACGAGAGCGGTGCCGTACGCCACGTACACCACGTCGGCCAGTTCGTGGGCCAGCCGGTCGAGCGGCCCGTCGACCGCCACCTCGGCGACCTCGGCGGCCTCCTCGGCCAGCAGCTCCCCCCGGTGGGCGGCCAGCTCGGGCGAGACCTCGGTGGGGATGGTTCGGGCGTCGAGGCCGAAGGCCCGGTGGAACTCGCGGACCAGGCGAGCGGGAGAAGAACTCATCCGCCGACCCTACCGACCGGCCGCGCCGCCCCGGCCGCCCTGCTCCGCCCAGCCGCCTTGCCGCGCCCCGCGCCGACAGTTCTGTCCTCCTAGTACGGTCATGACGACCAAGTCCCGTGATGTCACTGCCCCTTGACGCCATGTCAGCACAAGGGGGGCGATGCCGGAACCGCTGCCTCCACTCCGTACGCTCCGTTGTGTCTTCACGTACCACCCCGAGCATTGAGGACCCAACGTGAGCGTTCCCCCCACCTCCCCCAGCCATCGGGCCACGTCCCGGGTGACCCGCCGTACGGTGATCGGCGCGGCCGGCGCGGTCGCCGCCGGCGCCGTGATCACGCCCACCGTGATGGCCACGACCGGCGACTCCGGCACCACGACCTCCTCGGACCCCGGCGCCGGGGGTTCGACGGCCGGCACGACGACCGAGACCTTCCCGAAGACCCGCAGCGAGGCCGCCACCGGCGAGGCACCCGTCGAGGCGGCCTTCCCCATCGGCTACGTGGGCGTGCGCTGGGGCGGCACCGACGAGACCACCGGCGGCGGCATCCGGCTGCGGGACGCCGACGGAGCGCAGGGCGAATGGCGCTCCCTCGGCGACGGCGGCTGTTCGGTGGCCAACGGCGGCGGTGTACTGATCGCCGCCGACCAGGCCGCCGCCTACGAGCTGAAGGCGCCCGACGGCGCCACCGGGCTGCGTTCGCTGGCGCTCGACTGCAAGCACGGGCCGGACCGGAAGGTGAAGGTTCCGAGCGACCCCACGCGCGTCAGAGGTGTCCAGTACCTGACCCGGGCCGCCTGGGGCGCCGACGAGTCGCTGCGGTTCAAGGCGGACGGCACCGAGAACACCCCGACCGCGTTCTACCCGTTCCAGACGATCACCGTGCACCACACGGCCATGGCCAACGACGACCCGGACCCGGCCGCCACGGTCCGCGCGATCTACCAGCTGCACGCCGTCACCAACGACTGGGGCGACATCGGCTACCACTTCCTCATCGACGAGGAGGGCCGCATCTACGAGGGCCGCTACTCCGGCGACGACGGCCTGCCCGCGCACGACGCCGACGGCAAGGTGGTCACCGCCTTCCACGTCGGCGGGTTCAACTCCGGCAACCTCGGCATCGCCCTGCTGGGCACCTTCACCGAGCAGGGCCCCAAGGAGGCCGCCCGCGCCTCCCTGACCCGGCTCGTGAAGGTCCTGGTCCGCCAGCACGGCGTCGACCCGCAGGCCCGCGTGACCTACACCAACCCGGTCAACGGCACCCAGAAGGAGGTCGCGGAGATCAGCGGCCACCGGGACTGGATGGCGACGGAGTGCCCGGGCGAGGCCATGTACGGGGAGCTGGAGCGCCTGCGCACGGCGGTGGCCACCGGCCGCTGACCACGCTCTCCGCCCTCGGCCGCCGGACCCCGCCCCCGCAGGGGTCCGGCGCCGCCGAGGTCACGAGCTCGCACCGGATGGGGCCGACCCTGGCCGCCCGCCCGGTGACCTGGCAGGATCTCGTCGCATGGTCCAGGTACTCCCCCGCATCGGCAGGCGGCACGCGCTGCTGGGCTCGGTGGCTTCGTTGGTGGTCCTCGGGCTGCTCGCGTGGTGGCTGTGGCCGAGCGAGGAGCCCCCGAGCGGGACGATCACGGTGACCACGGGAGCCGAGCGGGGCGTCTACCAGGAGTACGGCAGCCGGCTGCGGAACGCGATCGCCGGGGACATGCCGAAGCTGCGGGTCCAGCTCATGCCGAGCAACGGCTCCCAGACGAACGTCCGCCGGGTGGCCACCGGGCAGGCCGACTTCGCCATCGCCGCCGCCGACGCCGTCCAGACCTATATCGACGAGGACCAGCCCGGCGCCGACAAGCTGCGGGGCGTGGCCCGGCTCTACGACGACTACGTGCAGCTGGTGGTCCCGGCCGACTCCACCATCCAGAACGTGGCGGAGCTGAAGGGCAAGCGGGTCGCCGTCGGCCCCGAGGGCTCCGGTGTACGGCTGATCGCCGAACGCCTGCTGGCGGCGGACGGGCTCGACATCGACAAGGACATAGACGCGCGGCGCGACACCATCGGCACCAGCCCCGAGGCCCTGCGCACCGGCAGGATCGACGCCTTCTTCTGGTCGGGCGGCCTGCCCACGAAGGGGCTGACGGACCTCGCGGAGAAGGAGAAGTACGCCTTCCGGTTCGTCCCGATCCGCAGCGACCTGGTGGCTGCGCTGCACGACCAGGGCGGCGTCTTCAGCCACTACCGGGCGTCCGTGATGCCCGCCGACGCCTACCCGACCATCCTCACGGCCCCGGTGCCCACCCTCACCGTGGCGAACCTGCTCATCACCCGCGCGGACATGGACCCCCGGCTCACCGAGTGGCTCACCCGCGTCGTCCTCAAGAGCCGGGACAACATCGGCCAGCACGTCCACGCGGCCCAGGTGGTGGATCTGCGCACCGCGATCTACACGGACCCGCTACGACTGCACCAGGGCGCGAGGGCGTACTACCGCTCGGTGAAGCCCTAGCCCGCGGCGGGCCTTCGCGCCGCCCCGGGCAGCCGCCTGCCGCGGCTCCCAGCCACCCACCGAACGCCCCCGCGGGGCCATCTCAGACCGGCGGCCTCGACCGCGGCACCGTCACCGTGACCCGCAGCCCGTGCGGCTCGTGGTGCGCGTACGCGATGGAGCCGCCGCCCGCCGCGATGAGCGCCCTGGAGATGGAGAGCCCGAGGCCCGAGCCCTTGATGTTCTGGTGGGCGGTGCTGCGCCAGAAGCGGTCGCCGACCCGTTCCAGCTCCTCGTCGCTGAGGCCGGGCCCCCCGTCGATGACGACGACCCGCGAGGTCTCGCCGTTCGAGGTGACCCGGACCTCCACGCGCTCCCCGGCGGGCGTGAACTTCAGCGCGTTGTCGATCACCGCGTCCAGGGCGCTGGACAGGGCGATGGGGTCGGCCCAGGCGGTGGTGGCCGGACAGGTGCCGACCAGCGACACGCCCTTGTCGTCGGCCAGCGGCGACCAGGACGCGACGCGCTCGGCCGTCAGCTCCCCCACGTCGATGAGCCGCAGATCGGACTCCGCGTGCTCGGCGAGCGCCAGGTCGAGCAGATCGTCGAGGACCGAGGCGAGCCGTTTGCCCTCCGTGCGCACGGAGGCGATCTCCTCGTTGCCCTCGGGCAGTTCGAGGGCGAGCAGGTCGATGCGGAGCAGCAACGCGGCCAGCGGGTTGCGGAGTTGGTGCGAGGCGTCGGCGACGAAGGCGCGCTGCTGCTCCAGCACGTCCTCGACGTTGTCGGCCATCTCGTTGAACGACCGTGCCAGCCGCCGGAGTTCGGGCGGACCGCTGGCCACCGCGACCCGTGACTTCAGTCGCCCGGAGGCGATGGCGTGGGTGGTGACGTCGAGGACGCGTACGGGCTTGAGGACCCAGCCCGTCAGCCGCAGCGCGGCGCCGACGGCGAGGAGCATCGCGGCGATCTCGCCCGCGCCGATGATCAGCCAGCCGCGCAGGATCTTGGAGCGCATCTGGTCGGTGGGCGAGTCGGTGACGACGGCCGCGACGACGTCACCGTCGTGGATGACGGGGGACGCGACGACGAGCCGGCCCTCCTGCCAGGGCCACACCTGCTTCGGATCGTGCGGGCGCCGCCCCAGCAGCGCCTCCTCGAAGGCGGCGAGCCCCTCCCCCTCGGTGGGCCGGCCCCACTCCACGGGGGCGTTGGCCATGGAGGGCTGGCTCTTCTCGCGGTAGAAGACGCCGGCCTTGATGCCGTACACCCGGTAGTACTGCTCCAGCTCCCGCTGGAGGGTCTCGCCGCGGCCGTCCGTGGTGTCCACGCGGGATCCGCTCGGGCGTTCGGTGACGAACTGGGCGAGGGCCGCGAAGCGTGCCGTGTCGTCGATGCGGTCGACGACCACCTCCTGCTGCCGCGCCGCCGCGAGGCTCACCGCCAGCGGGACGCCGAGGGCCAACAGCACGGCGGCCATCAGGACGATGAGCAGCGGAAGAAGACGAGTGCGCACGCGGGCACGCTACGGCGTCGGGGCGACCAGCCGGTAGCCGACCCCGCGCACCGTCTCGATCAGGGCAGGCATCCGCAGCTTCGACCGCAGGGAGGCGACATGCACTTCCAGGGTGCGTCCGGTCCCCTCCCAACTGGTCCGCCACACCTCGCTGATGATCTGTTCCCGGCGGAAGACGACCCCGGGCCGCTGGGCCAGCAGCGCGAGCAGATCGAACTCCTTACGGGTCAGCTGGACGACCGAGCCGTCCACGCTGACCTGCCGGGTGGGCAGCTCGATGAGCACGGACCCGAGCCGCAGCCCGCTGTCGGCGGAGGCCGCGGCATCGTCGGGGGCCCGGCGGCGGGCGACGGCATGGATACGGGCGAGCAGCTCGCCGGTGTCGTAGGGCTTGACCACGTAGTCGTCGGCGCCGAGGTTGAGGCCGTGGATCCGGGACCGTACGTCCGAGCGGGCCGTCACCATGATCACCGGGGTGCTGGTGCGCTTGCGGATCTTGCCGCAGACCTCGTAGCCGTCCTGGTCGGGCAGGCCGAGGTCGAGCAGGACGACTCCGAAGCCGTTGCCCTCGGGGACGAGCGCCTGGAGCGCCTCCTCGCCGCTGCGGGCGTGGGTGACGTCGAAGCCGTGCCGGGCCAGGACCGCGGACAGGGCGGCGGCGACGTGGTTGTCGTCCTCGACGAGGAGCAGCCTCATTCCGGCCCCTTCCTGCTCGGTGGGTCATGCGTTTCGGTCATTTGTGCGTCTCGGCTGGCACACATTACGCGGATTCGCATCCCGGGCACGCGCGTATCGGCCCCTTCGCAGTCACACTGATGAGTGAGGACGCCGTCAAGGCCGGACGGGTTCCGAACGAGTTCCGTTATCCAGCCGAAACACCCCGCCCGGGCCCGTCACGTGCAGTGTCCGTCCGGCTACCAGATCGTTATGCTCAATTCTCGCTCAGATGTAATGACGCTGGTCGTCGCCGGTCACTACTGTCCTCCGAAACCGAGGAAGACGGAGCCCAAAGCGATGACCGAAGTTTCGGTGGTCAAGGACGCGGTGCCCGCGGCCGACGACCTGGTCGTCCTGAAGAGCGTCAACAAGCACTTCGGCGCGTTGCACGTACTCCAGGACATCGATCTGACGATCACCAGGGGCGAGGTCGTCGTGGTGATCGGACCCTCCGGGTCCGGTAAGTCCACCCTGTGCCGCACCATCAACCGGCTGGAGTCGATCGACTCCGGCGACATCTCGATCGACGGCAAGCCGCTGCCCGCGGAGGGCAAGGCGCTCGCACGACTGCGGGCGGACGTCGGCATGGTGTTCCAGTCGTTCAATCTCTTCGCGCACAAGACCGTGCTCGAGAACGTGATGCTGGGGCAGCTCAAGGTCCGCAAGACCGACAAGAAGCAGGCCGAGGAGAAGGCACGGAACCTGCTCGACCGGGTCGGCGTGGGCACCCAGGCGGACAAGTACCCCGCGCAGCTCTCCGGCGGTCAGCAGCAGCGTGTCGCGATCGCGCGGGCGCTGGCCATGGACCCCAAGGTCATGCTCTTCGACGAGCCGACCTCGGCGCTGGACCCCGAGATGATCAACGAGGTCCTGGAAGTCATGCAGCAGCTGGCCCGGGACGGCATGACGATGGTCGTGGTCACCCATGAGATGGGCTTCGCCCGTTCGGCCGCCAATCGGGTGGTGTTCATGGCGGACGGCCGCATCGTCGAAGAGGCTGTGCCGGACCAGTTCTTCAGCAACCCCCGCAGCGACCGGGCCAAGGACTTCCTGTCGAAGATCCTGCACCACTGACGGCCCTGCCGAGGCCTCTTCCGGCCCCTGGCACCCGCACCATGACGGTCCGCATCTCTTCACCACTCAAAGGATGTTCACCATGAAGCTCCGCAAGGCCTCCGCCGCAGCCGCCGCCGCCCTCGTCCTCGCCCTGACCGCCACCGCGTGCGGCGGCGACGACAGCAACGGCAACGACGGCGGCTCCGACTCCGGTTCCAGCGGCGGCGGCAAGATCAAGATCGGCATCAAGTACGACCAGCCCGGTCTCGGCCTGAAGAACCCCGACGGTTCCTTCTCCGGCTTCGACGTCGACGTGGCGACGTATGTGGCCAAGGAGCTCGGCTACGACGCCAAGCAGATCGAGTTCGTCGAGACCAAGAGCGCCGACCGTGAGAACGCGCTGGCCCGCGGCGACGTCAAGTTCATCGCGGCCACGTACTCGATCAACGACGAGCGCAAGAAGCTCGTCGACTTCGCCGGCCCCTACCTGCTGGCCCACCAGGACCTGCTGGTCAAGGCCGACTCGGACATCGCCAAGGGCACGGACCTCAACGGCAAGACCCTCTGCTCGGTGACCGGCTCCACCTCGGCGGAGAACGTCAAGAAGGACATCGCCCCGAAGGCCCAGCTGAAGGAGTACGGCGGCTACTCGGAGTGCATCGCCGGCCTGCAGAGCGGTGCCGTGGACGCCGTCACGACCGACGACTCGATCCTCGCGGGCTTCGCCGCGCAGGAGAACTACAAGGGTCAGTTCAAGCTCGCGGGCCTGAAGCTCAGCAACGAGAACTACGGCATCGGCGTCAAGAAGGGCGACACCGCGACCGTGGACAAGATCAACGCCGCCCTCGAGAAGATGGTCAGTGACGGCGCTTGGGAGACCGCGGTCAAGGAGAACTTCGGCCCGGCCGACTACAAGAACGAGCCCGCCCCGAAGATCGGCGTCATCGCCTAGTCAGCGGATATCCGCCACCAGCGCGGTTCTCGTTGTCGCGCCGCCGCCCGCCGCAAGGCGCGGTAAGGGCGGCGGCGCTCTGCGCCTGCCACGTATGCCACACACCCGGAAGCGCGGGAGACAGTGTTCGACTTCCTTTCAACTTACAACGACCCAACCTTCTTGGGTGCGTTCTGGATGACGGTCAAGCTCACCGTCTTCTCAGCCATCGGCTCCCTGATCTGGGGAACCCTGCTGGCCGCCATGCGCGTCAGCCCCGTGCCCCTCATGCGCGGCTTCGGCACCGTCTATGTGAACGTCGTGCGGAACATCCCGCTGACCGTCATCATCGTCTTCACCTCGCTCGGCCTCGCCGACATCTTCCGGGTGACGATGGGCGCGGGCAACGACGTCAAAACCACGGCGTTCCGACTCGCCGTTCTCGGTTTCGTGGCCTACACCGCGGCATTCGTCTGCGAGGCGCTGCGCTCCGGCATCAACACCGTGCCCGTCGGCCAGGCGGAGGCGGCGCGCGCCATCGGACTGAGCTTCACCCAGGTCCTCGGCCTCATCGTGCTGCCGCAGGCGTTCCGCGCCGTCATCGGACCGCTGGCCAACGTGCTGATCGCGCTGACCAAGAACACGACCGTGGCCGCGGCGATCGGTGTGTGGGAGGCCGCCTACCTCATGAAGGGCATGATCGAGAAGGAGGCGCAGACCCTGCTCATCGGCGCGATCTTCGCCTTCGGATTCGTTGTTCTGACCCTTCCCACCGGCCTGATCCTGGGCTGGCTGAGCAAGCGACTGGCGGTGAAGCGATGAGTTCCGTTCTCTACGACGCCCCCGGCCCCCGGGCCAAACGGCGCAACGTGATCCTCACGGTGGTCTTCGTCGTCCTGCTGGCCCTCCTCGCGTGGTGGCTCTGGGGAGCGCTGGACAGCAGGAACCAGCTGGAGTGGAAGCTCTGGAAGCCGTTCTTCACCTCCGAGGCCTGGACGACGTATCTGCTGCCCGGTCTCGTCAACACGCTCAAGGCCATGGCGCTCTCCATCGTGATCGCCCTGCCACTCGGTGCGCTCTTCGGCATCGCGCGCCTCTCCGACCACCTGTGGGTGCGCATCCCGGCCGGTGCGGTGGTCGAGTTCTTCCGGGCCATCCCGGTCCTGCTGCTGATGCTGTTCGCCAACGAGGTCATCGCCCGCTCGATGAACGTCACCACCGAGCAACGGCAGCTCTGGGCGGTCGTCACCGGTCTGGTGCTGTACAACGCCTCGGTCCTCGCCGAGGTCGTGCGCGCCGGTATCCTCGCCCTCCCCAAGGGCCAGACGGAGGCCGCCCAGGCGATCGGTCTGCGCAAGGGCCAGACGATGTCCTCCATCCTGCTGCCGCAGGCCGTCACCGTGATGCTGCCGGCCATCGTCAGCCAGCTCGTGGTCATCGTGAAGGACACCGCGCTCGGCGGCGTGATGATCGGGTTCACCGAACTGCTCAGCGGACGCGCGACGCTGGCGGCGGTGTACGCCAACGTCGTGCCCAGCTTCGTCGTCGTCGCGATCATCTACATCGTCCTGAACTTCATCATCACCAGCTTCGCGAGCTGGCTGGAGCAGCGGCTGCGGCGTGGCAAGAAGTCGACCGGAGCGGTCATCCCGGCTGCGGCGGTCGGGGGCACGACGGCCACCGGCGGGGAGGGCGGCGGTCTGCCCGGCCTCGGCACCTACGTCGACAAGAAAGACACCTGACGATCGATCAGGTGACATCCGCCCAGGATGTCCCCCGATTCGGTCCCCGGAGGGCAGTGGCATGATCGCCACTGCCCTCCGTCACTTGACGCAAGCACCGGCAATGGGTTGCATACGTTCTGTGATCGTGCACCCTGCTCCAACGTCCTGTTCACCCACGTCCGCCGGGACGTCACGTCGGGCAGGGGGCGCCGCGCCGTGGATCCGGTGATCATCGTGGGTGCGGGGCCCGTGGGGCTCACGCTCGCCCTCGCGCTGGCGCGCCAGGACGTGCCGTCCGTGGTCCTCGACGAGGGACCGGGCAAGGACGAACAGCGGCTCGCGCGCACGGTCGTCCTGAACGAGGACACGACCGCACTGCTGGAACGGTTGTCCGGCACCCCCCTCTCCCGGCTCGGCTTCCGCTGGGCCGGATGGCGGTCGATGCGGCGCAAGCAGGTGATGCGTCAGGTCCGTTTCGGCGAAGCCGACCTCGAGGACACGGGTCTCCCTCCCCGGGAGGGCGCGAAGGGCGCACGCGGTGACCACGACGCCGTCGTGGAGGGATCCGCCGACCTCCCTCCGCTGCACATCGCCCAGCACGTCCTGACCGCCGCCCTGCGCGACGCCATCGCCGGTGAGCGGCTCGTCAAGATCGCCGTGGAGAGCCGGCTCGACGCGCTCGAACAGGAGAAGTCCGGCGTCACGGCCCACACACGTGGCCCCAAGAGCACCTGGTGGCGCGGCAGTTACCTGGTGGGGTGCGACGGCCCCCGCTCGACGGTCCGCAAGCTCCAGGACATCCGGTTCCCCGGCCGTACGGCGGTGGAACGGCACGCGGTGGCGGCTCTGCGCGCCGAACTCCCCTGGCCGGGCGAAGCGTTGCTGCACCGCATGCCACCCTGGCGGACGGCGGGCCCGTCCGGCGGCGAGATCACCGCGCGGCCCCTCGACGACGGCCTGTGGCGCCTCGACTGGCTCCTGCCACCGGGCAAGGACCTCGTGACGCCCGACCTCCTCGTGGCTCACGTCCGCGAGACCCTCGCCGGCTGGACGGGCGGCTCCACACCGCCGTACGACCTGCTGGACACCGGCGTCCACACCGTGCACCACCGCCTCGCCCGGCGGTGGCGGGTCGGCCGGGTCTTCCTCGCCGGGGACGCCGCCCACCTGCTCGGGGCGCTCGGCACCCAGGGCCTGGACGAGGGACTGCGCGACGCGGACAACCTCGCCTGGAAACTGGCCCTGGCCTGGCACCACGACCCGCACGAGACCCTGCTCGACAGCTACCAGACGGAGCGGCGCGCGGTCGTCGCCGCCCGGCTGCGCGCCGCCGACCAGGTGCTGCCCCTGCTGCGCGGCGGCAAGGGGCTGCGGTCGTACGTCCCCGGCTCGGCCCGGGGCCATGACGCGCTGCTGGCCGACGGCCACCTGGGGCGCGGAGCACTGGGCGCGCCGGGGGCGTACACCGACTCGCCGCTCATGCCCCCGCACGCCGCCGCGGAGACCCCCGTCGACACCCTTCCGGGCACCCAGGTCGTGGATGTGGAGGTGACGGCGGAGGACGGCTCGTTCGTACCCCTGCGGGACCGGCTCGGGCGCGGGGCGCTGCTGGTCGTGCTGATCGCGCCGGGCACCGGGGTGTGGGAGCGCAAGCACTGGATGAGCGCCGGCATCATGCCCCGTCTGGCCGCGGCCGTCTCCGCCCTGCCGCGGCCCGCCGAGTTGCTGGTGGCCGAGGCCTACCCGGGCGCGGCCGCCCACACCGTCCTCCTCGTCCGCCCCGACGGCTATCTCGTCACCGCGCTGAGCGGCGTACGCCCCGCCGACCTGTACGCGGCCGCGGAAGCCACGCTGGGCGGGGCGAGGCAGCAGCCCGCCACCAGCGACGCGGCCCCGAGCGCGCCTTGAAAGGCTCTCGGTAGCGCCCCTGTTCGCCGACGGCCGTCACTGTGTGTCCACATAGTGACGGTGAGTTGACCGTCCTGCCCGGTCATGGTCTACTCCGGTCCGTGACCGACACCTCGACGCGCCTGTGGCGGAGGGTCCATATGGACCTCGTCCGCTACGCGGGCTGCGTGTGTCGTCCGTCCTGCTGACTTCGCATCCCTCTTCTTTCGCGCGCGCCACCCCTGGTGCGGCCGCGCGCTCCCGCGAACGCATTCAGGACGGTACCCGTGTCTGTGTCCCCCGTTGTTCCCCCTACCTCCGCTCCGGCCGTCTCCGCCCCCACACAGGCGGAACTGCTCGACTTCGCCCGCCGGACCGCCGCCGACGCCGAGCTGATCGCATCCCTCCCGCTCGACCCCGAGGGCCGCACCTGGGTGCGCCTCGAAGGTCCCGGCGGCAGCGAGGCCTGGCTGATCGGCTGGCCGCCCGGCACCGGGACCGGCTGGCACGACCACGCCGACTCGGTGGGCGCCTTCGTCACCGCGGCCGGCGAACTCAAGGAGTACTCGCTCGCCGCCCGGCTGCCCACCGACGGCTGGAAGACCCTCGAACTCACCGACGGCGTCGACCGCGAACGGCGGTTGCCCGCCGGCAAGGGCCGCTCCTTCGGACGCCACCATGTCCACGAGGTGCTCAACGAGTCCCCCGAGGAGCACGCGATCTCCGTCCACGCCTACTACCCGCCGCTCCCCCGCATCCGTCGCTTCAGCCGCACGGGACAGGTACTGCGCCTGGAGCACGTCGAACGCCCGTCCGACTGGCAGTAAGCCCCCTGGGGGGTGGCCGAGCAGCCTCGGCTACTCCCCCTCGCTCCGCCCCCTCCGCTCAGTACCCCGTCAGTACCCCTCGTCCTCCAACCCGTCCGTCTCCTCCCCTTCCTCCTCCAAGGCCTGCCGGACCACACGCAGGGCCAGGCCCTCGGGGTAACCCTTGCGGGCGAGCATTCCGGCCAAGCGGCGAAGGCGCTTGTCGCGCTCGAGGCCACGGGTGGAGCGCAGCTTGCGGGCGACGAGTTCGCGCGCGGTGCTCTCCTCCTGCTCCGAATCGAGCTGGGAGACGGCCTCATCGATCAGCGCCGAGTCGACCCCCTTGGTGCGCAGCTCCCTGGCGAGGGCCCGTCGTGCCAGGCCCCGGCCGTGGTGCCGGGACTCCACCCAGGCGTCGGCGAACGCGCTGTCGTTGATCAGTCCGACCTCCTCGAACCTCGACAGCACCTCCTCCGCCACGTCCTCGGGGATCTCGCGTTTGTGCAGGGCGTCCGCGAGTTGCTTACGGGTGCGCGGGGTCCCGGTGAGCAGGCGCAGACAGATCGCGCGCGCCCGCTCAGCCGGGTCCCCTGAGGACTCGCCTTTCTCGGCCCTCGACGAGAAAGACGAACCCCCGTCCTGTGCTCCCCCGTCGTCCGGGCCGTCGCCCGTTTCCCCGAAGCCGCGCCGCCGACCGCTTCGACCGCCGCGCCTCCCCCGCGCTTCGCCGCCGGTGCCGGGCGAGGAGCCGCCACCACGCCGACGGCCGCCCACGGCCGGGCCCACGCCGGAGCGCGAGCCGTCCTCCCGCTGTGCGACGTCGCCGTCACCGCCGTCGTCGTACGGTCGGAACCCCTCGTCCCCCTGCCCGTCCGCGCCGAATCCCCCGGTCTCCCAGCCGGTACCCCCGCGCCCCCGCTCCTCGGAAGCACTGGGATACCCGTACTCGCCCCAGTCCGTTCTGCGCGTCACGGACTAGCTCTTCGCCGCCGCGGCCTTGGTCTTGGTGGCCTTGGCAGCCGGAGCGGGCACCGACTTCGCGGCGTCGTCCCCGGTGGCCGGGTCCGAGACCGCCGCGTCCGTACCCGGTTCGGCGGTGGGCTCCTCGGGCCGGACGCCGACGCCCAGCTTCTCCTTGATCTTCTTCTCGATCTCGTTGGCGAGGTCGGGGTTGTCCTTCAGGAAGTTACGGGCGTTCTCCTTGCCCTGACCGAGCTGGTCGCCCTCGTACGTGTACCAGGCGCCGGCCTTGCGGACGAAGCCGTGCTCCACGCCCATGTCGATCAGACCGCCCTCACGGCTGATGCCCTGGCCGTAGAGGATGTCGAACTCGGCCTGCTTGAAGGGCGGCGCGACCTTGTTCTTGACGACCTTGCAGCGGGTACGGTTTCCGACCGCCTCCGTGCCGTCCTTCAGGGTCTCGATGCGACGGATGTCGATACGCACCGAGGCGTAGAACTTCAGCGCCCGGCCACCGGTCGTGGTCTCCGGGGAGCCGAACATCACGCCGATCTTCTCGCGGAGCTGGTTGATGAAGATGGCGGTGGTCTTGGACTGGTTGAGCGCGCTGGTGATCTTCCGCAGGGCCTGGCTCATCAGACGGGCCTGCAGACCCACGTGGCTGTCGCCCATCTCGCCCTCGATCTCCGCACGCGGGACGAGCGCGGCGACGGAGTCGATGACGATGAGGTCGAGGGCGCCGGAGCGGACCAGCATGTCCACGATCTCCAGGGCCTGCTCGCCGTTGTCCGGCTGCGACAGGATCAGGTTGTCGATGTCGACACCGAGCTTCTTCGCGTACTCGGGGTCGAGGGCGTGCTCGGCGTCCACGAAGGCCACCTGGCCGCCGGCCTTCTGCGCGTTCGCCACCGCGTGCAGGGTCAGGGTCGTCTTTCCGGAGGACTCCGGGCCGTACACCTCCACCACGCGGCCGCGCGGCAGGCCACCGACGCCGAGGGCGACGTCCAGTGCGGTCGACCCGGTGGGGATGACCTCGATGGGCTCGTTCGGCCGCTCGCCGAGGCGCATCACCGCACCCTTGCCGAACTGCCGTTCAATTTGTGCGAGCGCGGCGTCGAGCGCCTTCTCGCGGTCGGTTCCTGCCATGGGTTCCACCCGGTTTGCTTGAGTCGATCGCTTCACGTGAAAGACGCTAACGCCTGCCACTGACAATGGGCCCCGACGCCCGCCCGGCCTGTGGATAACTCGGGCACTTCTCCACGAAAACCCTGCCGAACTCCCGTCGACAGCCGCGCCGGAGCCTCCATAAGAATGGATGTTCGATTTTAGTGTCAAGCGACACCCCGAGCCATCCGGAGGACTTCCCCATGACGTTCGCGACGTGCCACCGCGCGCGGGCGCGACGGCCCGGCGACACCTGGTGACGAGCGGGAACAGCGCGAGAGGGCCGGAAGGCCGCGCCCCTACGGAGTGCGGCCTTCCGGCCCGGCGCCGCCCCCGGCGCCGTCCGCCCGTCGGCCCGTCGACCGCCGGCGGTCCGCGTTCTCCATCAGCCGCCTGCGCAGACGGTCGAGGAGGTTGCGGGAGCCACGTCTGCGGTGGCCGTGCACCCGGGGGTCGTCCGTGACGTCGTACCGCTTCACGTACGCCCCGAGGAAGGCCTGCAGGGTGGCGATGGCGGGAATGGCGATGAGCGCGCCGACCGCACCGAGGAGGGCGGTGCCCGCGATGACCGACCCGAAGGCGACGGCCGGGTGGATGTCCACGGTCTTGGCGGTCAGCTTGGGCTGCAGCACGTAGTTCTCGAACTGCTGGTAGATGACCACGAAGACGAGGACCCACAGCGCGTACCACGGGTTGACCGTGAAGGCGATCAGCATCGGCAGGGCACCCGCGAGATAGGTGCCGATGGTGGGGATGAACTGCGAGACCAGGCCGACCCAGACCGCGAGCGCGGGCGCGTAGGGCACGTCGAGGTACTCCAGCAGGACGTAGTGCGCCGCGCCGGAGATCAGCGCCATCAGCCCGCGCGAGTAGAGATAACCGCCGGTCTTGTCCACGGCGATCTCCCACGCGCGGAGCACCTCGGCCTGCTTCGCGGGCGGCAGCACGGAGCACAGCGCCCTCCGCAGCCGCGGCCCGTCGGCGGCGAAGTAGAACGAGAACAGCGCGATCGTCAGCAGCTGGAAGAGGCCGCCCAGGACCTGCGCGGAGACGTCGAGGACGCCCGTGGCGCTGTTCTGCACGTACTTCTGCAGCCAGTCGGAGCGGAGCAGCCCCTCCTGGATGTCGACGCGCTTGAGCTCCGTGTGGAAGGTGGTGTTGATCCAGCTGATGACGGAGTCGAGGTACGCCGGGAAGTCCTCGACCATCTTGATGATCTGTCCGGCGAGCATCGAGCCGAGCAGGGTGACGAACCCCGCGACCCCGATCAGTGTGATCAGGAAGACCAGGAAGGTGGCGAAACCCCTGCGCAGCCCCTTCGAGGCCATCCAGCTCACCGCGGGCTCGATCGCGAGCGCCAGGAAGAACGCGATGAGGATGTTGACCAGCAGCCCGATCAGCTGGTGGAACGCCCAGCTGCCCAGCTGGAAGACGGCGACGAGGGAGAGCGCGAGCACCATCGCCCGCGGCAGCCAGCGCGGCATACGGCCGCTCGGCGCGGCACCGGGTCCCGGGCCGGCCGGAGGGCCGGTGGGGGGTGTCGTGCCGGACGGAGGTACCTGCTGCTGCGACCTCGCGGTCTCGTCTGTGGGGGCCACGCACCAAGTCTCGCCCACACCACCGACAATCGGTCGCCGCCCCCGGATCCTCCGGGGCAACGAGTGACGTCCGTGGGGTGAAGTCCTGGGCTTTTCAGCGGTTTTCGGCCGGAACGCCCATGGTCGCGCACACCACGCGCCACACGTCCTTGGCCTCCCAGCCCGCGTCCAGCGCCTCGTGGACCGTGCGTCCGCCGAGGTCTGACATCACATGATCGCGCGCGAAGGTTTCGGCGTACCCCGCACCGAAGTGCTCCGCCATCCGCTGCCAGAAGACCGTCAACCGCATGAGTCCAGTATCCCGCCCCAGGGGGTGGGCCTTCGCGGGACGGCCTTCCGATACCGCTTTCCGCCCTACGGTCGGATCCATGGCCGAAACCGGAGCATCCCCACTCCCCTCGTCGTCCCCGGCGCGCACCCCGCTGGCCCGAGCCGAGCAGTTCGTCTGGCTGACCGCGCGCGTGCTGGAGCAGCGCCGCTTCGCCTACCACTTCCTGGAGGGGAGCGCCGACGCGGTCGAGACCGCGCTGGCCGCCTATCGCAATGCCGACGAGGGGTACGGGCACGCGCTCGAACCCGATCTGCGCGGACCCGTGAGCCAGCCGCTGCACACCGGGCACGCGCTGCGTGTCCTGGACTCGATCGGGCGCTGCGGCGGACAGCGGGTGGAGCGCGTGTGCCGCTATCTGACCTCGGTGTCGACCCCGGACGGCGCGCTCCCCGCGGTGCACCCCAGCCAGCGCGGCTATCCGGCGGCCCCGTTCGTGCCGATCGTCGACGACCCGCCCAGTGATCTGCTGGCCACCGGGCCCGTGGTGGGCCTGCTGCACCGCAACCAGGTGTGGCACGCGTGGTTGTTCCGGGCCACCGACTTCTGCTGGCAGGCGGTCGAGTCCCTGGAGAAGTCGCACCCCTACGAGATCCATGCCGCCGTGGCGTTCCTGGAGTCCGTGCCGGACCGCTCGCGCGCCCGCGCGGCAGCCGACCGGCTCGGCCGCTTGGTGCGCGAGCACCGGCTCGCCGCGCTGGATCCGGAGCGGCCGCACGACTTCCCGGTGCCGGCCGGTTACGCACCGGGCGAGCACCACTACCCGCACGACTTCGCGCGCACCCCGGAGTCCCTCGCGCGCGCGTGGTTCACCGACGAGGAGATGTCCCGGTCCCTCGACTTCCTGGCGGGCGAGCAGGAGGAGGACGGCGGCTGGCCGATCCGCTGGCGTCAGTGGGCCCCGAGCACGGCCATGGAGAGCCGCCCGATCGTGACGATCGAGGCCCTGCGCACGCTGCGCGCGTACGGGCGTCCGCTCGGCTGAGGCGCGTACGGCTGGGGGCGGTCGGAACGGCGACCGGCACGCACGCGTGCCGTACGACAGCCCCCGGGCCCGTCAGCCCGTGATCGCCCGCGCCCCCGCCGTGACGAGCACCGCCGCGGCCACGACGACCAGGAAGGGCGCCCTCAGGAGGAGTGCCACGGCGGCCGCGGCGAGCCCCGCGGCTCTCGCGTCCACCACCAGGTCGTGGCCGTCGGCGAAGGTCTGCTGGGCCGTGAGCGCGGCGAGAAGGGCCACGGGCAGCAGCGCGGCGAGGCGCTGCACGAGTGGGCGTTCCAGGACGCCCTCCGGCACCAGCAGGCCGATCAGCTTGACCGCGTAGCAGCCGACGGCGGTGGCGACGACCGCGATCCAGATGTTCACCGGGCGTCCCCCTGCCTGTCGTCGCGCCGGCCGTCCTCGGCCCGTGCGCGCTGCTCATCGCCGCCCTCGCCCCGTGCCTCGCCCCTGGGGACGTCGGACTTGGGGACATCGGACTTGGGGACATCGGTCCTGCGGCGGCGCCCCTCCGCCCAGAGGACGATCGGGGCGGCCGTGGCGGCGACCAGGACCGGGACTCCGGCGGGCAGTACCGGCAGCAGCCCCAGCCCGAGGACGACGGCGATACCCGCGACGGCGCGCTCCCCGGTGGCCTTCAGCATCGGCGCGAGGAGGGCCAGGAAGACGGCCGGGCCGGCCGCGTCGAGCCCCCAGGCATCCGTGTCGCCGAGGGCCTCGGCGCCGAGCGCGCCGAGCAGCGTGGTGAGGTTCCACAGCACATAGAGGCTGAGCCCGGTGACGGTGAAGCCGATGCGGGCGGCGCGGCGCGTGGGCTGGGCGAGGGCCACGGCCGTGGTCTCGTCGATGACCCACTGGGCGGCGAACGGCCGCACCGCGCGCGGGAGGGCGAGCACCTGGGACAGACGCAGCCCGTAGAACGCGTTGCGCACGCCCAGGAAGAACGCCCCGGCGGCTGCCGTGAAGGGGTTGCCGCCGGCCGCGAGCGCGCCCACCAGCGCGAACTGGGAGGCCCCGGTGAACACCAGGAGGCTCAGCGCGCAGGTCTGCAGCAGGCTGAGTCCGCTGCCCGCCGAGGTCACCCCGAAGGCGAACCCGGACAGCCCGACGGCCACTCCCACTCCCAGGGCGTCCCGGACGACCGCCCTGTCGGTTTTCGTGCCGCCACCGTCGTCCTGTGTCTCCGCGAGACCTGTCTGTTCCGTCACCACGCACCGGACGGTACGAGCCGCCGGCGCTATCGGTCTTGTACGTTCTTGCGCCCCCGCGCTCCGTCCGTGTGTCCGGGCGTGCGCTCCGCCCGCTCCGGCCCGCCACCGGGAACACCGATGCGTTCGCGTTGGTAGGCCCCCGGAGGAACGCCCACGATCCGGCTGAAGTGACGGTTGAGGTGCGGCTGGTCCGTGAAGCCGACGGCGACGGCGGCGTCGACCGGAGCCGTGCCCGCGTCGAGCAGGTTCCGCGCCCGCCGCACGCGTGCGTCGGTCAGCCAGGCGTGCGGCGGCATGCCGTAGGCCGCGCGGAAGGCCCGCAGCAGCGCGAAGGGGCTGGTGCCCAGGTCGGAGGCGAGTCGCTCCAGGGTCGGCGGGTCGGCCATCCGCTCCGACAGCACGGCACGCGCGCGTGCCGCGACGGAGGTGCCCGCGGTACGGACGGG
Organism: Streptomyces caniscabiei; assembly: GCF_014930365.1. Lineage (GTDB taxonomy): Bacteria > Actinomycetota > Actinomycetes > Streptomycetales > Streptomycetaceae > Streptomyces > Streptomyces caniscabiei. The sequence goes on from NZ_JABXWI010000003.1 coordinate 807,227, forward strand.
GCGTTGGGGCAGTGGCCCGCCGTTCAGGCGCAGCAGCCTCGTCACGGCGACCCGCAGCAGGGTGTCCGCGGCCAGCGCGTTGCCCTCGTCGACGGCCCGCAGCACCTGATGGACGAGCCCGGCGGCGTACGGATCGTCGAGCACCGGCTGTACGAAGGCGGGGGTACCGCGGATCGTGGTGGTCTCGGCGGCGATCTCGGCCACCACGTCGGGCGGCGGGTAGACGGCGCCGTACCGCCAGCCCTCGGGCACGCCGGCGCGACCGGTGTGCGGGGTGTCCGGGTTGACGAGGGCCAGGGTGCCCGGGCCCGCGTACTGATCGGCGCCACCGTGGTGGAACACCTCGAGGCCGTCGGCGATGGCCGCGATCACGAAGTTCTCGTGGGTGTGCCGCACGAACTTCTTCTCGACGTAGCTCGCCCGCAGGAGGTCGACCCCGGGCAGCTCCGCGTACCGCCAGTGCCTCGCCCGCTCCACCGAACCCGCCATACCTCCATTCTGCGGCCGCCCCGATCGGCGAACCCCACGGCCCCCGCCCGCCCCACGCAATCTCCGCCCAGCCCAGCCCCGCGGCACCCGAGCCCCGCCCGGCCGCATCCACCCTCATCCCGCCCCACTCCGAGCCGTTTGCCCAGGTCCGGGCCGTTGTCAGTGGTCGGGTGCAGGATGGGGGCATGGTCAGCTCCGCAGATCGAGCCCTCGACGGCTTCTCCCCCGCCACCCGTGGCTGGTTCACGGGGGCCTTCTCCGCGCCCACCGCGGCCCAGGCCGGGGCGTGGCGGGCGATCGGCGAGGGCTCGGACGTGCTGGTGGTCGCCCCGACCGGCTCCGGCAAGACGCTGGCCGCGTTCCTCGCCGCGCTGGACCAGCTGACGTCGAGCCCGCCCCCGGCCGACCCGAAGAAGCGCTGCCGGGTGCTGTACGTGTCACCGCTGAAGGCACTCGCGGTGGACGTGGAGCGGAACCTGCGCAGTCCGCTGACCGGCATCCGCCAGGAATCGGTGCGCCTCGGACTGCCCGAGCCGGAGGTCAAGGTGGGCATCCGCTCCGGGGACACCCCGGCCGCCGAGCGCCGGGCCCTGGCGACCCGCCCGCCGGACATCCTGATCACCACCCCCGAGTCGCTGTTCCTGATGCTGACATCGGCCACACGCGACGCGCTGACGGGCGTGGAGACGGTGATCCTGGACGAGGTGCACGCGGTCGCGGGCACCAAACGCGGCGCCCACCTGGCCCTCACCCTGGAGCGCCTCGACGAGCTGCTGCCCCGGCCGGCCCGCCGCATCGGCCTGTCCGCCACCGTGCGTCCCGTCGACGAGGTCGCGCGCTATCTGTCCCCCCGCCGCAGGGTGGAGATCGTCCAGCCACCGTCCGGCAAGGAGTTCGACCTGTCGGTGGTCGTGCCGGTGGAGGATCTGGGCGAGCTGGGCGGCTCCCCGGCCACCGACGCCAACGACGGCGCGGAGCGGCCGTCGATCTGGCCGCACGTGGAGGAGCGGATCGCCGACCTCGTCCAGGCGCACCGCTCCACGATCGTCTTCGCCAACTCCCGTCGCCTCGCGGAGCGCCTGTGCAACCGGCTCAACGAGATCGCGTACGAGCGGGCCACCGGCGAACCGCTGGACGAACACCATGCCCCGGCGGAGCTGATGGGCGGCTCGGGCGCGGCCCAGGGAGCGCCCCCGGTCCTCGCCCGCGCCCACCACGGCTCGGTCTCCAAGGAGCAGCGGGCCCTGGTCGAGGAGGATCTGAAGGCGGGCCGGCTGCCGGCGGTGGTCGCGACCTCCAGCCTCGAACTGGGCATCGACATGGGCGCGGTGGACCTCGTCGTCCAGGTGGAGTCACCCCCGTCGGTCGCCTCGGGCCTCCAGCGGGTGGGCCGCGCCGGGCACCAGGTCGGCGCGGTCTCCACGGGCGTGGTCTTCCCCAAGTACCGGGGCGACCTGGTCCAGTCGGCCGTGGTCACCGAGCGGATGCGCAGCGGCTCGATCGAGTCCATGAGGATCCCGGGCAACCCCCTGGACGTCCTGGCGCAGCAGATCGTCGCCATGACCTCGATGGACACCTGGCAGTTCGACGACCTCCTCGCCACCGTCCGCCGGGCGGCCCCCTTCGCCGCGCTCCCGGAATCCGCGTTCACGGCCGTCCTCGACATGCTCGCGGGCCGCTATCCGTCCGACGCCTTCGCGGAGTTGCGCCCGCGTGTGGTGTGGGACCGGGTCGCCGGCACGATCACGGGCCGCCCGGGCGCCCAGCGGCTCGCCGTCACCTCCGGGGGCACGATCCCGGACCGGGGCCTCTTCGGGGTCTTCCTCGCGGGCTCCGACCCCAAGAAGGGCGGCGGCCGGGTCGGTGAGCTGGACGAGGAGATGGTGTACGAGTCCCGGGTCGGGGACGTCTTCACCCTCGGCACCAGTTCCTGGCGGATCGAGGACATCACGCGCGACCGGGTGCTGGTCTCCCCCGCGCCGGGTGTCCCGGGCCGTCTGCCGTTCTGGAAGGGCGACCAGCTCGGCCGCCCGCTCGAACTGGGCCGCGCGGTCGGCGCGTTCCTGCGCGAGGTGGGGTCCCTGTCCGAGGAGGACGCCCGGCTGCGCCTGTTGACCGCCGGTCTCGACGCCTGGGCCGCGGACAACGTGCTCTCCTACCTGGCAGAGCAGCGCGAGGCCTGCGGCCACGTACCGGACGACCGCACCATCGTCGTCGAACGCTTCCGCGACGAGCTGGGCGACTGGCGGGTCGTCGTCCACTCCCCCTTCGGCGCCCAGGTCCACGCCCCCTGGGCCCTCGCCCTGGGCGCCAAGCTCTCCGAGCGGTACGGCATGGACGCCCAGGTGATGCACGCCGACGACGGCATCGTGCTGCGCCTGCCCGACGCCGACCTCATGGGCCTGGACCTGCTCGACATGGAGCCGGCGAGGGCGGGCACGGAGTACGACTCGGAGCAGGCCCCGCTCGGCGCGGCGGATGTCGCCTTCGACAAGGGCGAGGTCGACCAGATCGTCACCGACCAGGTCGGCGGTTCGGCCCTGTTCGCGTCCCGCTTCCGGGAGTGCGCCGCCCGCGCGCTCCTGCTGCCCCGCCGCAGTCCCGGCCGGCGCACACCCCTGTGGCAGCAGCGCCAGCGCGCGGCCCAACTGCTCCAGGTGGCAAGCGAGTTCGGTTCGTTCCCGATCGTCCTGGAGGCGGTCCGCGAATGCCTCCAGGACGTCTTCGACGTCCCCGGCCTCACCGAGCTGATGGGCGACATCGAGTCCCGCAAGGTCCGCCTCGTCGAGGTCACCACCCCGGAGCCCTCCCCCTTCGCCCGCTCCCTCCTCTTCGGCTACGTCGCCCAGTTCCTGTACGAGGGCGACTCCCCGCTCGCCGAGCGCCGCGCGGCCGCCCTGTCGCTGGACTCCCGGCTGCTCGCCGAGCTGTTGGGCCAGGCGGAGCTGCGGGAGCTGCTCGACGCCGAGGTGCTGACCGAGCTGGAGCGGGAGCTGCGGTGGCTCACCGAGGACCGACGGGTCAAGGACGCCGAGGGCGTCGCGGACCTGCTGCGCCTCCTCGGCCCCCTCACTGACGCCGAGCTGGCCGAGCGCGGCGCCGAGCCGCAGTGGGCGCAGGAGCTGGCCCGGTCCCGGCGCGCCATCCGGGTCCGTGTCGCAGGCACCGACCACTGGGCGGCGATCGAGGACGCGGGCCGCCTGCGGGACGCACTCGGCACAGCCCTGCCGGTCGGTGTCCCGGAGGCCTTCACCGAGCCGGTCAAGGACCCCCTCGGCGACCTCCTCGCCCGGTACGCGCGCACACACGGCCCGTTCACCTCGGCCATGGCAGCGGCCCGCTTCGGCCTGGGTGTGGCCGTCACGGACGGCGCGCTGCACCGCCTGGCGGCGAACGGCCGTGTCGTACAGGGCGAGTTCCACCCGGCGGGCATCGGCCAGGAGTGGTGCGACGCGGCCGTGCTGCGCCGCCTGCGCCGCCGCTCGCTGGCGGCCCTGCGCCATGAGGTGGAGCCCGTGCCGCCCGCCGCGCTCGCCCAGTTCCTGCCCCAGTGGCAGCATGTGGGCGGCGGCCACGGACTGCGCGGCGTCGACGGCCTGGTCCGCGCGATCGAACAGCTCCAGGGCGCCTCCGTGCCCGCCTCGGCGCTGGAGAAGCTGGTCCTGCCCTCCCGGGTGGCCAACTACAACCCGGCGATGCTCGACGAACTCACCGCGGCCGGAGAGGTCGTCTGGGCCGGTGCCGGAGCCCTCCCCGGCAAGGACGGCTGGGTCTCGCTGTACCTGGCGGACGCGGCCCCGCTCCTCCTCCCACCGCCCCACCCGCTGGAGCCGACCGCCCTCCACGACTCGATCCTGAGCGCCCTCTCCGGCGGCTACGGCCTCTTCTTCCGCCAGATCGCCGACCAGGTCCGCGCGACCACCCACCCCGACGCCACCGATCCCCAACTGGCGGACGCCGTCTGGGACCTGGCCTGGTCCGGCCGCCTCACCAACGACACGCTCACCCCCATGCGCTCTCTCCTGGGCTCGGGCCGCACCGCGGGCTCCACCGCCCACCGCGCCAAGCGCACGGTCCCGCGCGGCCGGTACGGCTCCCTGACGGCCGCAGCGCGCCCCCAGTCGCGTACAGGGCCGCCCACGGTCGCCGGCCGCTGGTCCCTCATCCCCGCCCATGAGCCCGACACCACCGTCCGCGCCCACGCTCTGGCCCGCACCCTCCTCGACCGCCACGGCGTCGTGACCCGGGGCGCGGTCGGCGCCGAGGGGGTCGAGGGCGGCTTCTCCGCGGTCTACCGCGTCCTCTCCGTCTTCGAGGAGAGCGGCCAGGCCCGCCGCGGTTATGTCGTCGAGGGCCTGGGCGCCGCTCAGTTCGCGATGGACGGCGCCGTGGACCGCCTCCGCGCCGTCTCCAACGCCCGCGAACGGAACGAGCCCGTCCCGAGCCCCGCCCCGTACACGGCCGCCGGCACCGCCGCCCACCTCACGGCACCCACGGCAGAGTCCCCGTCCCCGTGGGACACCTTCTCCGACGCATCCGGCACCCCGTTCCCCCCTGTCGACCCCAGCTCTCCCGACCTCCATCCCGGCGTCGACCCCCCGTACGCTCCGGACGGCACCCCGGACCAGGACGGACACCACGCGCCCGCCCGGACCAGCCCGTACAACCGCTCCGGCCGCCCCCCTCACCACCCCCGCACCACGCCCTCCCCGCGCGCCGTCGTCCTGGCCGCCGCCGACCCCGCGAACGCCTACGGCGCCGCCCTCCCCTGGCCCGAGCCACCCACCGAGGCCGGACACAAGCCGGGCCGCAAGGCGGGCTCCCTGGTCGTCCTGGTCGACGGCGAGCTGACCCTCTACATGGAGCGCGGCGGCAAGACCCTCCTGGCCTGGCCCGCCGACCCCGATGCCAGACCCCTGGACGACCCCCGTCTGCGCCCGGCCGCCGAAGCCCTCTCCGCGGCAGCACGCGCGGGCTCCCTGGGCACGGTCACGGTGGAACGCGTGAACGGCACCTCCGCCCTCACCTCCCCCCACGGCCCCCTCCTGGAAGGAGCCGGCTTCATCGCGACCCCCCGCGGCCTGCGCATCCGAGCGTGAGCGAAGAGCACCACCGTGAAGCACCCACGTCAGCAGAGCACCCACGTCAAAGGGACGAACCCGTGCGCCATGCGCCTGGCTGTCACGAAGGGGGCCGTCCAGCCACCGAGCACCCGCTCCCCCCGACATGCCACTCTTGACCCATGCCCGAAGGTGACACCGTCTGGCAGACGGCGAGACGGCTGCACACCGCCCTCGCCGGCAAGGTCCTGTCCCGCTCCGACCTGCGGGTACCGAGGTTCGCCACGGCCGATCTCACCGGCCGTACCGTCCTGGACGTCACCCCCCGGGGCAAGCACCTCCTCACCCGTATCGAAGGCGGCCTCACCCTCCACTCCCATCTGCGGATGGACGGCTCCTGGAAGGTGTACGCCCACGACGAGCGCTGGCGCGGCGGCCCGGCGCACCAGATCCGCGCCATCCTGGGCACCCTTGACCGCACGGCCGTCGGCTACCGCCTCCCCGTGCTGGAGCTGATCCTCACCGTCGACGAGTCCCGCGCCGTCGGCCACCTCGGCCCCGACCTGCTCGGCCCGGACTGGGACCCAGACCTGGCCCTCACCAACCTCCTGAGCGACCCCGCGCGCCCCCTCGGCGAGGCCCTGCTCGACCAGCGCAATCTCGCCGGCATCGGCAACGTCTACAAGAGCGAGCTGTGCTTCCTGCTCCGGGTCACCCCCTGGCTCCCCGTGGGCGCCTTCCCGGAGGACCTCGCCGCCCGGCTGCCGGGCCTCGCCAAGAAGCTCCTCGAAGCCAACCGCGAGCGTCCGATCCGCAGTACGACGGGCCTCCGCCGGCACGACCTGTTCGTGTACGGCCGGGCCCCCCGCCCATGCCTGCGCTGCCAGACCCCCGTCCGCGTGGCCGACCAGGGCGACGGCTCCCGGGAGCGCCCCACCTACTGGTGCCCCACCTGCCAGACCGGCCCCGTGCCGCCCGCCCGCGCCACCGGAGCACGCCGCCCGAGCCCCCGCACCTCCGGCGGAACCCGAGGCCGTACGACTAATTGACGGACCGTCAGAAACGCTCGTACCGTCGCTTCATGCCCATCCCGGCGTACGACCTCACCGGCCGCACCGCGTTCGTCACCGGCGCCGGCAGCGGTATCGGCCGCGCGTCGGCGGTCCTGCTCGCCGAGGCGGGCGCCGCCGTGCACTGCGCGGACCTGGACGCGCAGGGCCTGCACGAGACGGCGACCCTGATCAAGGCCGGGAACGGCACCGCCCATGTCCACCGGCTCGACGTCACCGACCGCGGCGGGCTCGCGCGGGCGGTGGCCGCCTGCGAGCGGCTCGATGTGATGGCGGCGATCGCCGGGATCATGCACCGCAGCCCCGTGCTGGAGACCCGTGACGAGGATCTGGAGCGGGTGTGGAGCGTCAACTTCAAGGGGGTGCTGTACGCCTGCCAGGAAGCGGCCCGCCGGATGATCGCCGACGAGACGTGGGGCAGCATCGTCACCATGGCCTCCGGCGCCGTCGACACCGGCGGTCCGGGACTCCTCTGCTACGGCGTGACCAAGGCGGCGGTGGTCCAGCTGACGAAGACCCTGGCGACCGAGGTCGGCCCGCACGGCATCCGCGTCAACGCCGTGGCGCCGGGGTGGATCCGCACCCCCATGACCGACCGCCACGACCGCGAGGCCCAGGCGCGGACCGAGTCGCTCATGGCCCGGCTGTCACCGCTGAACCGGGTCGGCGAGCCCGACGACATCGCCCACGCCGTGCTGCACCTCGCCTCCGACGCCTCGGCGTTCACGACGGGTCAGATCCTCCGCCCGAACGGCGGGGTGGCCATGCCCTGGTGACCGCGGCCCCCACCGCGCCCCCCGGAACAGGACCACCCCTCGCGCCCCCTGACGCGCCCCCCGACCGTTCCCTTGCCCGACCCTTCGGCACACAGTGGACAGGGAGGAGACTCAGCCCCCACCCCCCGGCCGCGACCGCCCCCTCCACCGCGCCGGCGTCCGGCACCAGCGCGAGTCGCAGCACACCCCACCACCACAGCGCACCGAGCCCCAGAGACGCCCCCCAGCGAGCTATTCGCATGGCCGCCACCTCCAAGGCCTTCGGGCCCCCAGAACGACGCTAGACGGCCCTCGTCACGGCCGGAGAGGGCGCACCACCGGCACAGGGACGCACGGCCCCCTCATGGGGACCGCGCCCCCACGACCCGATGCGCCCCGCAGCACCTCACCGCCGTCCTCACGCCCCCACCGGCCTCCCGCGCCGCGCTACCCGTTCTCCGCCTGGAACATCCAGTGGTGCTTCTCGAGATCGGCCGTGATCGTGATGAAGATGTCCTGGCTCACCGGATCCGCCTCCGCGGTGCTCTCGACCCGCGCCCGCATCCGGGTGATCACCGCGCCGAGCGCGTCCACCAAGGTCCCGACCGCGTCCGCGTCCTTGACCCAGCCGTTCGGCACCCGGCCGATACCGCTGCTCCCGGCCACCGTCCCGGCCCGCCCGTCCGGCGAGACCCCGAGGGTGGAGGCGCGTTCGGCGACGGTGTCGGAGTGCAGCCGGGCGGTGTCCACGACCTCGTCGAGCTGGAGATGGACCGAGCGGAATCGCGGTCCGACGACGTTCCAGTGGATCTGCTTGGCCACCAGGGAGAGGTCGACAAGATCGACGAGGGCGCCTTGCAGTGCCTCGGAGACGGTCTTGAGATCGGCCTCGGACAGCGGGCTTTTCACCACGTACATCAGCACGCTCCGGATTCTTGAGACGACCGTACGACCACCATGACCGCACACCGCCACCCCGGCAAACGGGAGCCCCAGGCAACACAAAAGCCCCGGTCGGCCACCCCCAGGTTTTCCCTGGCGGCCCCCGACCGGGGCTTCCGCTTCGTTCTACCGCTTCACCGGCGCGCGCCGGTGCTCATGCACCCGGTCGCGACAGGTCACGCCGCGACGACGTCCACCGCTTCGGCGGGCGCCTTGATCGTGACCCGCTCCGGCGGCACACCGGCCACCGAGACGGAGTTGAGCATCGGTCGACGCACTGGTGCTGGCACCGGCTCGGTGGCCGCTGCGGACTGGGCCAGCTCGGCTAGGGCGAGCTCGTCGCTCACTTCCCGCATGAGCTCGGACATCCGTACGTCCAGCGCGTCGCAAATGGCGGAGAGCAGCTCGGAGGAAGCCTCCTTCTGCCCCCGCTCCACCTCGGAGAGATAGCCGAGTGAGACTCGGGCGGACGAGGAGACTTCGCGCAGAGTACGGCCCTGGCGCTGGCGCTGCCGACGCAGCACGTCACCCAGCAGGCGACGGAGCAGAATCATCGGTGGCTCCCTCCTCGGACCGCGTAGCCGCATCCTTCACGCCCCACCGTACCGCCTTGCGCTGCGGCCGTGCGGGGAGCGCTGTTGTGTTCACTCAGGGCTGCAAACATCAAGTCCCCCCGTTCTGTTCCGTATCCTGTGCCCGCTCATTCCCGGTCTGTTCGCCCGCAAGCTCCTGAAGGAGCAGTGCGAGTACGCTCCGTACACTCTCCATACGGATTTCCGCCCGGCCGCCGTTCAACCGCAACGACGACACTTTCCCGCCACCTGATACGCCGGATCCGGCTGCGGACGGTCCGGCGACGGCCACATAGACCGTGCCGACGGGTCGGCCGTCCTGTGGTTCCGGGCCCGCGACTCCGGTGGTCGAAATCCCCCAGTCGGCGCCGAGCGCCGAGCGCACACCCTGCGCCATCTCCACCGCGACCTGCGGATCCACCGCTCCCCGCTGGTCCAGCAGGGTGGCGTCGACATCGAGCAACCGGTGCTTCAACTCGGTGGCGTACGCGGTGACCGAGCCCCGGAAGGCCTGGGAGGACCCGGGGGCCGCGGTGAGCGCGGCAGCGACCAGACCACCGGTCAGCGACTCCGCGACGGCGAGCGTCTCACCCCTCACGGTCAGTAGTCGCAGCACTTCGGCGGCCGTGGAAGTCACCGTTCCGCTCCCTCCGCCGCGGCTTCGCGCTCGGCGGTTCCGTGTCTGCGCAGCACAATGGCCTGTCTCACATAGTCGAGTCCGGTCACCACGGTCAGGATGACCGCCGCGGCCATCACCCACCACCTCAGGGTGGCCAGGGGACCCTCCAGTGCCAGCACGTACATCCCGACGGCGATGCCCTGCGTCAGGGTCTTCAGCTTGCCGCCGCGGCTCGCCGGGATGACTCCGTACCGGATGACGACGAAGCGCAGGAGGGTGATGCCGAGCTCACGGCCGAGGATGACGCCGGTCACCCACCACGGCAGATCGCCGAGGTAGGACAGACAGATCAGGGCCGCGCCCATGATCGCCTTGTCGGCGATGGGGTCGGCGATCTTGCCGAAGTCGGTGACGAGGTCGTACGTCCGGGCCAGATGGCCGTCGAAGACATCGGTGATCATGGCGACGGCGAAGGCGGCCCAGGCCCAGGCCCGCCAGACCGGGTCGTATCCGCCGTCCATGAGCATCAGCACGACGAAGCCCGGCACGAGGACGAGGCGGACCATGGTCAGGATGTTGGCGATGTTCCAGAGGCTGGCCTGGTTGACGGCGGCGGCTCCCAGCTTCCCGCCGCGGACGGGCCGTGCCTCCCCGGCATCGATGGGGGCGGCGGCGCTCGGGGCGCCGGGAACGCCGGAGGCGCTCGCCGCGCTCTTGGCGCCGGAGGTGCCGCCCGCCGCGGATGCCGGAACTCCCGTCATCTGGCCGCCTCCTCAGTACACGCGGGGGAGGCGAGCGCGCCCGGAAGCACCTCGGCCACCAGGTCGACGCCTTCCGTGCCGACCACCTTCGCCTCGACCATAAGGCCGACGCTCAGTTCCTCGCCGTTCGTGAACAGCACCTGGCCGTCGGTCTCGGGCGCCTGGTGCGCGGCCCGGCCGTACGCGCCCTCGTCGCCGTCGACCGACTCGACCAGGACGCGCACGGTCTGTCCGACGCGCTCCTCGGCGCGCTGCGAGACCAGCTCCTCGGCCAGCCGCGAGACCCGCGCGAGCCGCTCGGCGACGACGTCCTCGGCCAGCTTGTTCTCGTACGTCGCCGCTTCGGTGCCCTCCTCGTCGGAGTAACCGAAGACACCGATGGCGTCCAGTCTCGCGCCGTTCAGGAACCGCTCCAGCTCCGCGAGGTCGTCCTCGGTCTCACCGGGGAAGCCCACGATGAAGTTGGACCGGACGCCGGCCTCGGGGGCCTTGCCTCGGATGGTGTCCAGCAGCTCCAGGAACCGGTCGGTGTCGCCGAAGCGGCGCATCGACCGCAGCACCGCCGGGGCGGAGTGCTGGAAGGAGAGGTCGAAGTAGGGCGCGACCTTCGGTGTGGAGGTGAGCACGTCGATGAGGCCGGGCCGCATCTCGGCGGGCTGGAGGTAGCTGACGCGCACCCGCTCGATGCCGTCGACCTCGGCCAGCTCGGGCAGCAGGGACTCCAGCAGCCGGATGTCGCCCAGGTCCTTGCCGTACGAGGTGTTGTTCTCGGAGACCAGCATGACCTCCTTCACGCCCTGCTCGGCCAGCCACCGCGTCTCGTTCAGCACGTCCGACGGGCGGCGCGAGATGAAGGAGCCGCGGAAGGAGGGGATGGCGCAGAAGGAGCAGCGGCGGTCGCAGCCGGAGGCGAGCTTCACGGAGGCGACGGGTGAGCCGTCCAGCCGGCGGCGCAGCGGGGATCGCGGCCCCGAAGCCGGAGCGAGACCTTCCGGAAGATCGACGGGGGCGTGTCCGGGAAGCGCGACCTCGGCCGCGGACTCCTGGCGCTGGGCCGGGCTGATGGGCAGCAGCTTGCGCCGGTCGCGCGGGGTGTGCGAGGCGTGGATGCCGCCGTTCAGGATGGTCTGGAGGCGGTCGGAGATGTCGGCGTAGTCGTCGAAGCCGAGCACGCCGTCGGCCTCGGGCAGCGCCTCGGCCAGTTCCTTGCCGTACCGCTCGGCCATGCAGCCGACGGCGACGACGGCCTGGGTTCTGCCGTGCCCCTTGAGATCGTTGGCCTCCAGGAGGGCGTCGACGGAGTCCTTCTTGGCGGCCTCGACGAAGCCACAGGTGTTGACGACCGCGACGTCCGCTTCCTCGGCGTCCTCGACGAGCTCCCAGCCGTCCGCCTCCAAGCGGCCTGCGAGCTCCTCCGAGTCCACCTCGTTACGGGCGCAGCCAAGAGTGACGAGTGCGACGGTACGGCGTTCAGGCATGGGCTCAAGACTACTTCGTCCCAGTGACAGCCCACGTCGACGGGGTTGGCCGATCACGGCCAACCCCGTACTGGCGTTTCCCTTCGACCCGCCCCTGCGTCCGCCCCGGACGCGCGGACGGCTCAGCCGACCTCGGGGTCGCCCTTGGTGTACGTCAGACGTTCGACCTGGCCGGGCTGGAAGTCGTCCTTGATCTTCTTGCCGTTGACGTAGAGCTGGACGGCTCCGGCGTCCCCGAGGACGAGGTCGATCCTGGAGCTGTCCTGGAAGGTCTTGGACTGGCCCTGCTTGAGGAGGCCGTCCCACAGGAAACGGCCGTTGTGGTCCTTGGCGGAGATCCAGCTCCGGCCGTCGGAGGCGCTGACCTGCACGGTCACCTTGTCGCGGGGCGCGGCGGCGATGGCGCTGTCGGTCGGGTCGGGCTTCGGGTCGGCGTCGGGCTTGTCTGCCTTGGGCGTCGGCGAGGGAGACTTTCCGGTGGTCGGTGTGGAGCCCTCGGCGACCTGTGTGGTGTCGCCGTCGTCGTCCCCGCCGTTGAACGCGGTGAAGCCGACGAAGCCGATCACCGCGACGATCGCGGCGACCATGGCGGCGGTCCAGTTCGGGCCGCGTCGTTCGGGACGGATCCGCTCCGCCTCGAACAGCGGGGCCGCCGGGGTCGGCGCGGGCCGCCCGCCGTGCGCCTCCGCGAACTGTTCGAGGAGCGGGGCGGGGTCGATGCGCACCGCGCGCGCGAGGGAGCGAATGTGACCGCGCGCGTAGACGTCGCCACCGCAGGGGGCGAAGTCGTCCTGCTCGATCGCGTGCACGATGGCGATGCGGACCCGGGTGGCGTTGCTGACGTCGTCGACGGTCAGCCCGGCCGCGATGCGCGCCTGCTGGAGGGCACGACCGATCGAGGGGCGTTCCGCCGAGCGTTCGTCACGGTCGTCTTCGAACGGACGCTCGTCTTCGGGGAAGTTGCCGTCAGGGGAGTTGCCGATGGACACGGGGGCGCCTTTCGAGCGTGTAGCCACCTGTGCTGGAGGTTCAGTCTAGGGGGGGTACGAAAGGGTGGGGCAACCGGGCGGTACGACTTTGTACGCCATCAGAATGGCCGGTCATCCTGCTGGTGGTGAGGGTGAGGCACGGGGCTGTCCCCTCGTCCAACTTGACGTACGACGAAGGGAAACGGTTGCTCACCATTTCCTTACGGGTGAGTCACGTTCGAATACCCGGATGACGTAATCCCATCCGTGTTCCGCCCGCCGGACAACCGCTTTTCTCCTGCCGTGCGCCCCTGTCGCGCCCCTCCGCGATACCGCTGCGGCCCTTACGCCTCAGTCTCCCCCCGGATCACCGCGAGCACGCCGTCCAGCTCATCGGGTTTCACAAGAACGTCACGAGCCTTCGAGCCCTCGCTCGGCCCGACGACACCCCGGGACTCCATGAGGTCCATCAGCCGCCCGGCCTTGGCGAAGCCGACGCGCAGCTTGCGCTGGAGCATGGAGGTCGAGCCGAACTGCGTGGAGACGACGAGTTCGGCCGCCTGGCACAGCAGGTCGAGGTCGTCGCCGATCTCCTCGTCGATCTCCTTCTTCTGCTTGGTGCCCACGGTGACGTCGTCCCTGAAGACGGGCGCCATCTGGTCCTTGCAGTGCTGGACGATCGCCGCGACCTCGTCCTCGGTCACGAACGCGCCCTGCATACGGGTCGGTTTGTTCGCCCCCATCGGCAGGAACAGTCCATCGCCCTTGCCGATCAGCTTCTCGGCGCCGGGCTGGTCGAGGATGACGCGCGAGTCGGCGAGCGAGGAGGTCGCGAAGGCGAGCCGCGAGGGCACGTTCGCCTTGATCAGACCGGTGACCACGTCCACGGACGGCCGCTGGGTGGCGAGCACCAGATGGATGCCGGCCGCCCGCGCGAGCTGGGTGATCCGCACGATGGCGTCCTCGACGTCCCTCGGCGCCACCATCATCAGGTCGGCCAGCTCGTCCACGATGACCAGCAGGTAGGGGTACGGCTGGAGCTCGCGCTCACTGCCCTCCGGCAGCTTCACCTTGCCGTTCCTGATGGCCTCGTTGAAGTCGTCGATGTGCCGGTAGCCGAAGGCCGCGAGGTCGTCGTAGCGCAGGTCCATCTCGCGCACGACCCACTGGAGCGCCTCGGCGGCCCGCTTGGGGTTGGTGATGATCGGCGTGATGAGGTGCGGAATGCCCTCATAGGCCGTCAGCTCCACGCGCTTGGGGTCGACGAGGACCATGCGGACGTCCTCGGGGGTCGCGCGGACCATGATCGACGTGATCAGGCAGTTGATGCACGACGACTTGCCCGAGCCCGTCGCACCCGCGACGAGCACATGCGGCATCTTCGCCAGATTGGCCATCACATAGCCGCCCTCGACGTCCTTGCCGAGCGCCACCAGCATCGGATGGTCGTCCTCCGCCGCGTCCGCGAGGCGCAGGACGTCGCCGAGGTTGACCATCTCGCGGTCGGTGTTGGGGATCTCGATGCCGACGGCCGACTTGCCGGGGATCGGGCTGATGATCCGTACGTCCGGGCTGGCGACGGCGTAGGCGATGTTCTTGGTGAGGGCGGTGATCCGCTCGACCTTGACCGCGGGGCCCAGCTCGACCTCGTAGCGGGTGACCGTCGGCCCGCGGGTGAAGCCGGTGACCGAGGCGTCGACCTTGAACTCCGAGAACACGTTCGACAGGGAGGCCACTATGGCGTCGTTGGCGGCACTGCGCGTCTTGCCCGGCCCGCCCCGCTCCAGCAGGTCGAGCGAGGGCAGCGCGTAGGTGATGTCGCCGGAGAGCTGGAGCTGTTCGGCACGCGCCGGCAGCTCGCGTGGCGCGTCCGGTGCCTTCTTGGTCAGGTCCGGCACCAGGGCGTCCTGCCTGGCCCCCTTGGGCGGCTTGGCGGCCGGCGGCTCCTGCGGGGTCGCCTTGCTGCGCGCGGCCGGTACGGGAGTGGTCTCCTCCCGGTCCCCCGCGGTGACGCCCTGGGTGAGGTCGGCGACCACCGGCGAGGGCGGCATGCCGTGCAGCACGGCCCCGTCGAGCGCGGCGGCGGCCGCCGCCGCGACGTCCACGGCGTCCATCGGCCGGTCCGGGTCGGGCTGCCGCACGGCGGAGCGCCTCGGGCGGCGCCGGGTGAGGGCCTCCTGCTCTGCGCCGTCCGGGTCGTACGGCTCTGGCGCGGAGCCGCGCCGGCGGGAGCGCGCGGGCAGGGCGTCGCGCCACTGCTCCTCGTAGCCGGCTTCGTCCTCGGCGAACTCGTCGTCCTCGTCGTCCGCGATGATGCCGAGCTTCTGGCCGAGCAGCCGCAGGCGTTGCGGGATCGCGTTGACCGGCGTCGCGGTGACGACGAGCAGCCCGAAGACCGTGAGCAGCACGAGCATCGCCACGGCGAGGGCCTCGCCCATGGTGTACGTCAGCGGGGTGGCCGTGCCCCAGCCGATGAGTCCTCCGGCGTCCCTTATCGCCTGCATGCCGACGCTGCGGGCGGGCGAGCCGCAGGCGATGTGGACCTGGCCGAGGATGCCGATGACGAGCGCGGACAGGCCGATGACGATCCGGCCGTTGGCCTCGGGCTTCTCGGGGTGCCGGATGAACCGCACGGCGATGACCCCGAGCAGTATCGGCACCAGCAGGTCCAGCCGGCCGAAGGCACCGGTGACCAGCATCTCGACGAGATCGCCGACCGGGCCGCGCAGGTTCGACCAGGTGCCGGCGGCGACGATCAGGGCGAGCGCCAGCAGCAGCAGCGCGACCCCGTCCTTGCGGTGTGCCGGGTCGAGATTCCTCGCGCCCTGCCCTATGCCGCGGAACACCGCGCCGACGGCGTGCGCGACACCGAGCCAGACGGCGCGTACGAGTCGGTACACGCCTCCGGTCGGATTGGGCGCCGGCTTCGGAGGGGCCGTCTTCTTCGCCGTCGCCTTCTTGGCAGGTGCCTTCTTGGCGGCGGCTTTCTTCGCGGGGGCCTTCTTCGCCGGAGCCTTCGTCGGAGCGGCCGCCTTCTTCGCGGGCGGCTTCTTCGCTGCGGACTGACGTGAGGCCATGAGTGTGAGGTTACCGGTGGAGGCCACAGCCGACACGTGTGCCTACTGCTTCACCCGTTCGTGTCGCGTGCGGGCCGCCGCGAAGCTGACACGGCTGACAGGCCGTCAACCGATCCGGAACCGCCCGCACCGAGACGCGGGCCCGGGCCACTTGTGTGACCGGGCCCGCTTCCCGACATGCGCTCAGTTCTGCGACGGCATCGGCGAGGGTCCGCCCGTGCCCGGCTCCAACGCGTCCAGCGCCCTGCGCAGGCCCGTGAGTTTGCGTTCGAGATGGGCCGCGGTGGCCACCGCCGCGGCGTCCGCGGACTCGTCGTCGAGCTGTTTGGAGAGCGCCTCCGCCTGCTCCTCCACGGCCGCGAGCCGCGCGGAGAGCTCGGCGAGGATGCCGCCGGAGGGCTCCTTGGAACCGCCCGCCGTGCCCTTGCCGCCGCCCTCCAACTGGAGCCGCAGTAGCGCCGCCTGCTCCCTGAGCTGGCAGTTCTTCATATACAGCTCGACGAAGACCGAGACCTTGGCGCGCAGCACCCAGGGGTCGAACGGCTTCGAGATGTAGTCGACCGCACCCGCCGCGTACCCACGGAACGTGTGGTGCGGTCCGTGGTTGATGGCGGTGAGAAAAATGATCGGGATGTCCCGGGTCCGTTCGCGCCGCTTGATGTGCGCGGCCGTCTCGAAACCGTCCATGCCCGGCATCTGGACGTCCAGCAGAATGACCGCGAAGTCGTCCGTCAGCAGCGCCTTGAGCGCTTCCTCCCCGGACGATGCCCGCACCAGTGTCTGATCGAGCGCGGAGAGGATGGCCTCCAGCGCCAACAGATTCTCCGGCCGGTCATCGACCAGGAGGATCTTGGCCTTCTGCACCATGGCCCGCCCTCCTCGCCCCGGCTTGGGGCCTCCCCTGTCCGCAGGACTCGACGTGACACCAGTCGGCGTCACCCCAGGGGACGACTCCCTCGCGCCACCCGTCCTTGTGCCGGTCATCGTAGCCGCACCCCGCCCGTCGCCACACCCTGTCACCGTGATGTCACTGTGCTCGTAGCAGAAACGCAAGCGGGGACCAGAAGGTTCCCCGAATCCCGCGTTTCTACACGGCCTCGGCCACACTCAGTCAGCAACTCCGTGCGCCCCCCAACGCGTTGTGACCACGGGCCGCACCTCCTGTCACTCACGCCGCATCCACTGCTCCATGACCGCCAACAGATGATCCGGATCGACCGGCTTCGTCACATAGTCGGAAGCACCCGAGTCGATCGCCTTCTCCCGGTCGCCCTTCATCGCCTTGGCCGTCAGCGCGATGATCGGCAGCCCCGCGAACTGGGGCATCCGGCGGATCGCCGTCGTCGTGGCGTACCCGTCCATCTCGGGCATCATGATGTCCATCAGTACGACCGTCACATCGTCGTGCTGCTCCAGGACCTCGATGCCCTCACGGCCGTTCTCCGCGTACAGCACCGACAGACCGTGCTGCTCCAGCACGCTGGTGAGCGCGAAGACGTTACGGATGTCGTCGTCGACGATGAGCACCTTCTCACCGTCGAACCGGGCCGCCGTCCGGCGCGCCTGCGAGGCCGCCTCCTGAGCCGCCTGCTGCGCCCAGTGCTCCTGCGCCTGCCCGTTGCCCTGCGCGTGCGAGGCGGACGGGGAGCCCGTCGGCACGGACCGGCGACGCCGCCTGAAGAGCGCGGCGGCCCCGTTCTGGGTCTCGCGGTACGACTTCACCTCGGCCGGCGTCTCGGCGCGCCGCGCCAGCTCCTCCTCGGACGCCAGCAGCTCGCCCGCCTCCAGTGCGGCCGGCGTGTTGTGGGCGTAGCCCTGCGGCGGCAGTTCGCTCGGGTGCAGCGGCAGATACAGGGTGAAGGTGGAACCGCGTCCGGGCTCGCTCTGCGCATGGATCTCGCCGCCCAGCAGCCGGGCGATCTCCCGCGAGATGGACAGCCCCAGACCCGTACCGCCGTACTTGCGGCTCGTGGTGCCGTCCGCCTGCTTGAACGCCTCGAAGATGACCCGCATCTTGCTGGCCGCGATACCGATGCCCGTGTCGGTCACCGAGAACGCGATCATGTCCGCGTCCGCGTCCCGCAGCGAGCCCGCCTCCAGCAGCTGCTCCCGGATGGCCACCGGCACATCCGCGCCCGCCGGCCGGATGACCAGCTCCACGGCCCCCGAGTCGGTGAACTTCACCGCGTTGGACAACAGGTTCCGCAGCACCTGCAACAGCCGCTGCTCGTCCGTGTGCAGCGTGGCGGGCAGCTCCGGCGAGACCCGTACGGAGAAGTCGAGGCCCTTCTCCGCGGTCAGCGGCCGGAAGGTGGCCTCCACGTAGTCGACGAGCTGGACGAGGGCGATCCGGGTCGGTGAGACGTCCATCTTGCCCGCCTCGACCTTGGACAGGTCCAGGATGTCGTTGATGAGCTGGAGCAGGTCCGAGCCCGCCCCGTGGATCGTCTCGGCGAACTCGACCTGCTTGGGCGTCAGGTTCGACTCGGCGTTGTCGGCGAGCAGCTTGGCGAGGATCAGCAGCGAGTTCAGCGGCGTGCGCAGCTCGTGCGACATGTTCGCGAGGAACTCGCTCTTGTAGCGCATGGACACCGCGAGCTGCTCGGCACGCTCCTCCAGGACCTGCCGCGCCTCCTCGATCTCGGTGTTCTTCACCTCGATGTCGCGGTTCTGCCGGGCCAGCAGCTCGGCCTTCTCCTCCAGTTCGGCGTTGGACGCCTGGAGGGCCTTCTGCCGGTTCTCCAACTCGTCGGACCGCTCACGCAGTTGCTCGGTCAGCTCCTGCGACTGCTTCAGCAGCACCTCGGTCTTGGTGTTGACGGAGATGGTGTTCACGCTCGTCGCGATCATCTCCGCGATCTGGCTCAGGAAGTCCTTCTGGATCTGGGTGAACGGCGTGAACGACGCCAGCTCGATCACCCCGAGCACGGTCCCCTCGAAGAGCACCGGCAACACGATGACCTGTGCCGGCGGCGCCTCACCGAGACCGGAGGAGATCTTCAGATAACCACTCGGCGCGTTCTCCACCAGGATCGTGCGCTTCTCCTTGGCCGCCGTCCCCACCAGCGCCTCACCGGGCCGGAACGACGCCGGCATGGAGCCCATCGAGTAGCCGTACGAACCGAGCATGCGCAGCTCGTACTGGTCGTCGTTGTCCGGGGCCAGGTCCTTGCCGTCGAGGAACGGCAGCGCCAGGAAGAACGCTCCGTGCTGCGCGGACACCACCGGCGTCAGCTCGCTCATGATCAGCGAGGCCACGTCGTCGAGGTCCCGCCGGCCCTGCATCAGGGCGGAGATCCGGGCCAGGTTGCCCTTGAGCCAGTCCTGTTCCTGGTTCGCGATCGTGGTGTCCCGCAGGTTGGCGATCATCTTGTTGATGTAGTCCTGCAGCTCCTTGATCTCGCCGGACGCGTCGACGTCGATCTTGAGGTTCAGGTCGCCCCGGGTCACCGCGGTGGCCACGCGCGCGATGGCGCGGACCTGCCGGGTCAGGTTCCCGGCCATCTCGTTCACCGACTCGGTGAGGTCCCGCCAGGTGCCGTCGACGTCACGCACGCGCGCGAGGCCGCCCAGCTGCCCCTCGGTGCCCACCTCGCGGGCCACCCGGGTGACCTCCTCCGCGAACGACGACAGCTGGTCGACCATCGTGTTGATGGTGGTCTTCAGCTCCAGGATCTCGCCGCGCGCGTCGATGTCGATCTTCTTGGTCAGATCGCCCTTGGCGATGGCGGTCGTCACCATCGCGATGTTGCGCACCTGTCCGGTGAGGTTGGACGCCATCGAGTTCACCGACTCGGTGAGGTCCTTCCACGTACCCGCCACACCCGGCACATGCGCCTGGCCACCCAGGATGCCGTCCGTGCCCACCTCACGGGCCACCTTGGTGACCTGGTCGGCGAACGAACTCAGCGTCTTCACCATGCTGTTGAAGGTGTCGGCGAGCTGCGCGACCTCGCCGGCCGCCTCGATCGTCACCGTCCGTGTCAGATCGCCGTTGGCGACGGCCGCCGCGACCTGGGAGATGTTCCGCACCTGCATGGTCAGGTTCTTGGCCATCAGGTTCACATTGCCGCTGAGGTCCTTCCAGATGCCGGTGACGCCCGGCACGTGCGCCTGGCCGCCGAGGATGCCCTCGGTGCCCACCTCGCGGGCCACCCGGGTCACCTGCTCGGCGAACGACGACAGCTGGTCGACCATCGTGTTGACGGTGGTGACGAGTTCGAGGATCTCGCCCTTCGCGTCCACGGTGATCTTCTTCGACAGGTCGCCCTTGGCGACCGCGGTCGTGACCTCGGCGATCTGGCGCACCTGGATGGTCAGGTTGTTCGCCATGAAGTTCACCGACTGCGTGAGGTCCTTCCAGGTGCCGGAGACGCCCTGCACCTCGGCCTGACCGCCGAGCTGGCCCTCCGTGCCCACCTCACGGGCGACCCTGGTGACCTCCTCCGCGAACGACGACAGCTGGTCCACCATCGTGTTCAGCGTGTTCTTCAGCTCCAGGATCTCCCCGCGCGCGTCCACGGTGATCTTCTGCGACAGGTCGCCCCGGGCCACCGCCGTGGCGACCTGGGCGATGTTGCGCACCTGGCCGGTGAGGTTGCCCGCCATACCGTTCACGGACTCGGTGAGGTCGCGCCACACACCCGCCACACCGGGCACCTGCGCCTGACCACCGAGACGGCCCTCCGTACCCACATCCCGGGCGACCCGGGTCACCTGGTCGGCGAAGGACGACAGCTGGTCCACCATCGTGTTGATGGTGTTCTTCAGCTCCAAAATCTCGCCGCGCGCGTCCACGTCGATCTTCTGCGACAGGTCGCCGCGCGCCACGGCCGTCGTCACCTGCGCGATGTTGCGCACCTGCGAGGTGAGGTTGCCGGCCATCGAGTTGACGGAGTCGGTGAGTTCCTTCCAGGTGCCGGACACACCGTCGACGCGGGCCTGACCGCCGAGACGGCCCTCGGTGCCCACGTCCCGCGCCATCCGCGTCACCTGATCGGCGAACGACGACAGCTGGTCCACCATCGTGTTGACGGTGTTCTTCAGTTCGAGCATCTCGCCCGCGACGTCGACGGTGACCTTCTGCGAGAGATCACCGTTCGCCACGGCCGTCGTCACGGCCGCGATGTTCCTCACCTGTCCGGTGAGATTCCGGAACGCCGTGTTGACGGAGTCCGTCAGGTCCTTCCACGTACCGGCCGCGCCCGGCACCTGCGCCTGACCACCCAGCCGACCCTCGGCCCCCACCTCGTTGGCCACCCGCGTGACCTCGTCACCGAAGTACGAGAGCTGGTCGACCATGCCGTTGACGGTGTTCTTCAACTCCAGCATCTCGCCGGCCACGTCCACCGTGACCTTCTGCGAGAGGTCACCGTCGGCCACCGCCGTGGTCACCGCCGCGATGTCCCGCACCTGGATGGTGAGGTTCCGGAACACCGTGTTCACCGAATCGGTGAGGTCCTTCCACGTTCCCGCCGCGCCCGGCACCTGCGCCTGACCACCCAGCCGACCCTCGGCCCCCACCTCGTTGGCCACCCGCGTGACCTCGTCGGCGAAGATCCGCAGCGTCTCGGTCATCTGGTTGATGGTCTCGGCGAGCTTGGCCACCTCACCCCGTGTGGGCACGGTCACCTTCTGCGACAGATCGCCGTTGGCGACCGCCGTGGTGACCTGGGCGATCCCCCGCACCTGCGCGGTGAGATTGCCGGCCATGGTGTTCACCGAATCGGTGAGCTCCTTCCACACGCCCGCCACACCCGGCACCTCGGCCTGACCGCCGAGCTGCCCGTCGGTACCCACCTCACGGGCGACCCGCGTCACCTCGGAGGAGAACGCGGAGAGCTGGTCGACCATCGTGTTGACGGTCTCCTTCAGCTCCAGCATCTCGCCGGCCACGTGAACCGTGACCTTCCGGGACAGATCACCCTTCGCGACCGCGGTCGTCACCAGCGCGATGTCCCTCACCTGGGCGGTGAGCCGATACGCCATGGTGTTGACGGACTCCGTCAGGTCCTTCCACGAACCGGACATGCCGCGCACCTTGGCCTGACCGCCCAGCTTGCCCTCGGTGCCCACCTCGCTGGCCACCCGGGTGACCTCGTCGGTGAACGTGGACAACTGGTCCACCAGGTTGTTGACCGTACGCCCGACCTTCAGGAACTCCCCGCGCAACGGATGCCCGGTCCCGTCCGGCGCCTGCGTCCGCAGCTCCATGCGCGGCGACAGATCACCGTCCGCGACGGCCGACAGCACCCGGCTGACCTCGGAGACGGGCCGCACGAGGTCGTCGACCAGCGCGTTCGACGCGTCGATCGCCGCCGCCCAGGACCCCTCGGTGGCCCCCGTCTCCAGCCGCTCGGTCAGCTTGCCCTCACGCCCGACGACCCGCCGCACCCGCGACAGCTCGCCGGTCAGATGCAGATTCCGGTCCGCCACCTCGTTGAAGACCGCGGCGATCTCGGCCATGACGCCGTCACCCGAGACGGTCAGCCGCTTGCGGAAGTTGCCGTCCCGCATCGCCTCCAGAGCCGTGAGCAGCCGGGTCAGGGCGGCCGTGTCCACGGTCGTGGTTCCACTGCGTGGTTTGCGCGACTTGCGCTGGTCACTCAGGGACTGTCCGCCTTTCGCGCGCGCTTTAGTGCCCCGCGTCGCTGCGCCAGACTCCACTGTGTCCCTCCCGCAAGGGTCGACCGTTCCTGCTGGGCGTACTTCGCCGCATTCAGACGCTTTGTACTACTCACACTGCTCGTACCACTCGTGCCGCTTCGTACTCGGAGTCGCCCGACCTTCTCCTGGAAGCCTGCCCAGTGTTTCACCATGGCTGAACCAGGCCATAACAGTTCGGCAGCTTCGCACACGGTCCGCACACCTCCGGACGGAAACACAGACGACCGGCATCCGCATGGACGGCGAAGGTAAGTAACCTTGCATGCGGCTGTCCAGCCACGCCGGTTCCGACCCGGCCTGGGCGGTGGCGCACGAGCACGAGCGGGCAGGCATCGGAGGGGCGGCCTCACCATGACCACCGGACTGCATCCCGGGGAGACCCCCCAGGAACCCAGGCCGACGGAGAACCAGCCTCTGCCCCGGCAGGAGGCCGTCCACGCACCCCCGCACGTAGAGAACCGGACAAGGAGTTCTGTGATCACCGCGCGCGCGGCCGCCAGCTTCGCTGCCGTCTCACGATCCGTCGCGACCGCCCGCTCGTTCGTCCGCGACACCCTCCAGGGCTGGGGCTTCGCCGACATCGTCGACGACGCGGTGGTCCTCACCAGCGAACTCGTCACCAACGCGGTCATCCACGCCGGCACCTCCGCCGACGTCCTCTGTCTGCGCGCCGACGACGGCGTGCGCATCGAGGTCGCCGACAGATACCCCGAACGTGAGATCCCCCTCCAGGGCAGCCACATCAACATGGGCAGCCCGGACCGCGAGGGCGGCCGCGGCCTCCAGCTGTGCGCGGCGATGGCCACCCGCTGGGGCGTCGAGTACACGTCCACGCACAAGCAGGTCTGGTTCCAACTCGACCTCCCCGACCGCCCCGTGGGCACCCGCTCGGCCGGCCCGTCCCTGCCCGCCGACCTCCTCCCGCTCGCCGACGGCCGGGTCCGCGTCGCGGTCGTCCAGATCGACCGCACGGGCGCCATCAGCGCCTGGAACGAGGACGCCGAGGAACTCTTCGGCTACGCCACCGACCAGGTCGTCGGCAAGCCCCTCACCGACCTCGCCGCCTGGCCGCACACCCCCGGCACCAGCACGGGCGTCGCCGAGGCCCTCCGACTCTCCCGCTGGGAGGGCAGCTACGGCATCCGCGACGCCAACGGCCGCGTGCTTCCGGTCTACGCCTCCCACCTCCGGGTCCGCGACACGGCCGGCGACCCATCCACCGTCTGCCTCCTCGTGCGCGACCACGAGCGCGCCGTCCTCCAGACCCCGATCCGCATGCCGTCCGGCGACAGCTCCGGTTCGGGCGAGGGCCAGGCGACGGACCCCTTCGAGGTCTTCATCGGCTCCCCCGCCCCGGACGACCTCGACGGCCTCCTCCAGCGCACGGTCGAACGCGCCCGCGACATGCTCGACGGCGACTCCGCCTTCCTGCTGCTGGCCACCGACGACGAGACGGAGCTGGAGGTACGGGCCTCCACGGGCCTGCCCTCGGCCCGCCAGCGCTTCGCCCGCGTCCCCGTGGAGGCCGGCCCCGGCCGCTACGGCTCGGCCCGCATGCCGGCCGTCCACGACGACCTCACGGCCGTCCCCGGCGCCGTCCCCCTCCTCAACGGCACGGGCATGCGCTCGGTCGTCACGGTCCCCCTCAAGGTCGAGGGCCGCCTCACGGGCTCGCTGGGCGTCGCCGCCGAGGCCCAGGGCCGGTACTCCAACGAGGAGGCCCTGCGCCTTCAGTTCGCCGCCGACCGCATCGCGCTGGCCGTCGAGTCGGCCCGCCTGGGCGAGCTGGAACGCCTGCGCCGCGGCTCGTTGAGCTTCCTGGTGGAGGCCTCCGACCTCCTCGCGGGCACCCTGGACCGCGACCAGACCCTGGCCCTCATGGCCCAGATGACCATCCCGACCCTCGCGACGTGGTGCGCCGTCTACACGATCGCCGACCAGGCCTCGGAGCCCTACCTCAGCTACGTCCTGCACGAGGACGAGGACCTCATCGACGGCCTCAAGGCCCTCCTCGCCAAGATCCGCCCGCCGGAGCCGATCCCCACCCCGGGCGCCCGCGTCTGGACGGCTCCCGCCGAGGCGGCCCACCAGGCGGCCCTGCGCACCTCCATGCGCAGCCTCGGCCTGGGCGAACCCGCCACGGTCAGCTCCGGCATCGGCACCACCCTGGCGACGGCCTCGGCGGTGGGCGGCGAGACCGTCGTCCTCCCGCTCGTGGCCCGCAACCGCGTGATCGGCATGCTGACCCTCGGCAAGCCCACAGACGAGCACTTCCGCCAGGAGATCCTGGAACTCGCGGAGGACCTCTCCCGCCGGGCCGCCCTCGCCCTGGACAACGCCCGTCTGTACTCGGAGCGCGTGGCCATCAGCCAGTCCCTCCAGCGCAGCCTCCTGCCGCCCGAGCTCCCGCAGATCGACGGCGTCGAGGTCGAGGTCATCTACCGCGCGGCCGGCGAGGGCAACGAGGTCGGCGGTGACTTCTACGACCTCTTCCCCATCCGTGACGGCGCCTACGGCTTCGCCATCGGCGACGTCTGCGGTACGGGCCCGGAGGCCGCCGCGGTCACCGGCCTCGCCCGCCACGCCCTGCGCCTGCTCGCCCGCGAGGGCTACGCCGGCCCCGCGGTCCTGGAGCGCCTCAACTCCGCGATCATCGACGAGGGCGCCCGCAGCCGCTTCCTCACGCTCCTGTACGGCGAGTTGTGGCCCCAGGAGGACGGCAGCGCGGTCCTGAAGGTCGTCTGCGCCGGCCACCCGCTCCCGCTGCGCCTGCGCCAGGACGGCACCGTGGAACCGGCCGCCGAACCGCAGGCCCTGCTCGGCGTCATGGAGGACCTGGAGCTCTACGAGCAGACGGTCACCCTCGACCCCGGGGACGTCCTGCTCTGTGTCACGGACGGCGTGACCGAACGCCGAGAGGGCACCCGCATGTTGGGCGACGACGGCCTCACCGAGGTCCTCACCGCCTGCACGGGCCTCACGGCCGGCGCGGTCGCGGCCCGCGTGATGCGCGCGGTCGAACGCTTCGCCTCCGACGCGCCCTCCGACGACATGGCGATTCTGGCGATGCGCGTCCCGGGTCTCCAGCAGGACTGAGCGAGCACGAGAAAGGCCCCGCCCATTGGGCGGGGCCTTTCTTTCCGAGCCCCCAAACGGAATCGAACCGTTGACCTTCTCCTTACCATGGAGACGCTCTACCGACTGAGCTATAGGGGCCTGTCACCTGTTCGAGGTTTCCCTCGCGGCAACGAGATAGATCATACCCCGATTCGGCGGATGCTTCGAACCAGCAGCGCACCGGCCGGGCACAGGCGTTCCCGAGTGTTCCAAGCGCCGGAACTAGAAGGCCGGTTGCAGCAGCCCGCCGAGCGCATTGCAGGCCGACACCAACCGCTGCAGCTGCCGCTGGGACATCTCGCCGCCGATGTGCAGTGCCAGCGTCTCGTCGGCGGCCCGCTCGGTCTCCGGCAGACTGACGTCACGCCGGAACCCCGGCATCCGGTGCACCGGCGTCTTCACCGGCACACTGCACTCGACTCCCTTGGCCCGCACGGCCCGCGCGAAGGCGTCCCGGTCCGGCCGCCCGTTCCCGGGCACCCGCACGACGTACTGCTGGAAGGTGTGCCCGTCGCAGCCCTCGGGCGTCCGTACGCCCTTCAGCTTGGCGCTGAGATACGCGGCCCGCCGCCGACGCTCCCCGAGTTCGCTGTACGGCGTCTCCGACTCTCCCTGCTCCAGCACCAACAGCCCATGCCGCTGGCCGACTTGATGAAGCGCCGCGATGTCGGCGGACCTTCCGAAGCGGTGCACGGCGACGGCGGCCACCGTCCGCGACGTCACCGCGGCCTCGACGGCCGAGGCATCCAGGCAGTACGTCACCGGATCTATGTCGGCGAACACCGGCACGGCCCCCGCCAGGCTCACCGCCTGAGCGACCTCCGGGTTCCCGAACGCCGGCACAACGACCTCGTCACCTGCGCCGACACCTGCGGCCCTGAGCATTCCAACGGTACCCATGGCGCGGATCCTGGTCGCGCAACGTGAACTCCAAGTAAAGCGCAACAAAAAAGAGCTGGTCCCCGAACCGAAATTCGGGGACCAGCTCTATCAATATTTGTTCGGCGGCGTCCTACTCTCCCACAGGGTCCCCCCTGCAGTACCATCGGCGCTGTAAGGCTTAGCTTCCGGGTTCGGAATGTAACCGGGCGTTTCCCTCACGCTATGACCACCGAAACACTATGAAATCACTCAACCGCACCACACCGTGACCATGGCATGGGGTTGTTCGTGGTTTCAGAACCAACACAGTGGACGCGAGCAACTGAGGACAAGCCCTCGGCCTATTAGTACCAGTCAACTCCACCCGTTACCAGGCTTCCATATCTGGCCTATCAACCCAGTCGTCTACTGGGAGCCTTACCCCATCAAGTGGGTGGGAATACTCATCTCGAAGCAGGCTTCCCGCTTAGATGCTTTCAGCGGTTATCCCTCCCGAACGTAGCCAACCAGCCATGCCCTTGGCAGAACAACTGGCACACCAGAGGTTCGTCCGTCCCGGTCCTCTCGTACTAGGGACAGCCCTTCTCAATATTCCTGCGCGCGCAGCGGATAGGGACCGAACTGTCTCACGACGTTCTAAACCCAGCTCGCGTACCGCTTTAATGGGCGAACAGCCCAACCCTTGGGACCGACTCCAGCCCCAGGATGCGACGAGCCGACATCGAGGTGCCAAACCATCCCGTCGATATGGACTCTTGGGGAAGATCAGCCTGTTATCCCCGGGGTACCTTTTATCCGTTGAGCGACGGCGCTTCCACAAGCCACCGCCGGATCACTAGTCCCGACTTTCGTCCCTGCTCGACCCGTCGGTCTCACAGTCAAGCTCCCTTGTGCACTTACACTCACCACCTGATTGCCAACCAGGCTGAGGGAACCTTTGGGCGCCTCCGTTAC
>NZ_JABXWI010000040.1 GCF_014930365.1 Streptomyces caniscabiei
AGGGAAACGCCCGGTTACATTCCGAACCCGGAAGCTAAGCCTTACAGCGCCGATGGTACTGCAGGGGGGACCCTGTGGGAGAGTAGGACGCCGCCGAACTCCTTTTAGAGCTCTGGCTCTTGGGCATCATGCCCAAGAGCCAGAGCTTTTTTGCGTTGAGGTAGGGTCAGGGGGGCAACGTTGGCTCATTTCCCACAGGAGGCCCCCGGGTGGAGGTACAGGAGACCCGGGTCCAGACGGACCGGGTCCTCACCATCCCGAACATTCTCAGCATGGCGCGGCTCGTTGGCGTGCCCGTCTTCCTGTGGTTGATTCTCTGGCCCGAGTTCGGCGGCCCCAAGGTCGACGGCTGGGCGTTCCTGGTGATCGCTCTGAGCGGCGTCAGCGACTATCTGGACGGCATGCTGGCGCGGCGCTGGAACCAGATCAGCAGCTTGGGCCGGCTTCTCGATCCCGCGGCTGACAGGTTGTACATCCTGTCCACTCTGGTAGGGCTCACCTGGCGCGAGATTCTGCCATTGTGGTTGACCGGTGTACTTCTCCTGCGAGAGCTGGTCCTGCTGGTGATGGTGGGCATCCTCAGACGGCACGGCTATCCGCCGCCGCAGGTGAACTTCCTCGGCAAGGCGGCCACGTTCAACTTGATGTATGCCTTCCCGTTGCTCCTGCTCAGTGACGGAAACGGATGGATCTCGTCACTCGCTGCGATTTTCGGATGGGCGTTCGCCGGATGGGGTACAACGCTGTACTGGTGGGCAGGGATCCTCTACGTGGTTCAGGTCCGCCGACTCGTCAGTGCGGACGCCATGGCCGATTGAGCCCGCCCAGGGGGCGGCCGTTAGTGGCTCGATGGCCCGCGTCGGAAATGTGCGGGACAATCTGGACGGGTGAAGTCGGCTAGACCGTCTCTTCAAGGAGGACGCTTCCGACATGAAGGCCGTCGTGATGGCCGGAGGCGAAGGCACACGCCTTCGCCCCATGACCTCGAGCATGCCCAAACCGCTCCTGCCCGTGGCGAACCGCCCGATCATGGAGCATGTACTGCGGCTGCTCAAAAGGCATGGGCTCAATGAGACCGTCGTTACTGTCCAGTTCCTGGCGTCACTCGTCAAGAACTACTTCGGGGACGGCGAGGAGCTCGGTATGGAGCTCACCTATGCCAACGAGGAGAAGCCACTCGGTACCGCCGGGAGCGTCAAGAACGCCGAGGAGGCGCTGAAGGACGATGCCTTCCTCGTCATCTCCGGCGATGCCCTCACCGACTTCGACCTCACCGAGCTCATCAATTTCCACAAGGAAAAGGGTGCGCTGGTCACCGTCTGTCTGACACGGGTGCCGAATCCTCTGGAATTCGGTATCACGATCGTGGACGAGGAAGGCAAGGTCGAGCGTTTCCTGGAGAAGCCGACCTGGGGTCAGGTCTTCTCCGACACCGTCAACACGGGCATCTACGTGATGGAGCCCGAGGTCTTCGACTATGTCGAGGCCGACGTCCCCGTCGACTGGTCCGGCGATGTCTTCCCGCAGCTGATGAAGGAGGGCAAGCCGGTCTACGGCTATGTCGCCGAGGGCTACTGGGAGGACGTCGGCACGCACGAGAGCTATGTGAAGGCTCAGGCCGATGTGCTGGAGGGCAAGGTCGACGTCGAGATCGACGGGTTCGAGCTCTCGCCCGGCGTGTGGATCGCCGAAGGTGCCGAGGTGCACCCCGACGCCGTGCTCCGCGGGCCCCTGTACATCGGGGACTACGCCAAGGTCGAAGCCGGCGCCGAGATCCGTGAGCACACCGTCGTGGGCTCCAACGTCGTTGTGAAGAGCGGGGCCTTTTTGCACAAGGCCGTGGTCCACGACAACGTCTACATCGGACAGCACAGCAATCTGCGTGGCTGTGTGGTCGGCAAGAACACCGACATCATGCGGGCCGCGCGGATCGAGGACGGTGCGGTGATCGGCGACGAGTGTCTCGTCGGCGAGGAATCGATCATCCAGGGGAACGTGCGCGTCTACCCCTTCAAGACGATCGAGGCCGGCGCGTTCGTCAACACCTCGGTGATCTGGGAGTCCCGCGGGCAGGCCCATCTGTTCGGTGCCCGGGGCGTCTCCGGCATCCTCAACGTGGAGATCACGCCGGAGCTGGCCGTGCGGCTCGCGGGGGCCTACGCGACGACCCTCAAGAAGGGCTCCACGGTCACCACCGCCCGTGACCACTCCCGAGGCGCCCGCGCGCTCAAGAGGGCCGTGATCTCGGCGCTGCAGGCCAGCGCCATCGACGTACGGGACCTGGAGAACGTGCCGCTGCCGGTGGCGCGGCAGCAGACCGCGCGGGGCAGTGCCGGCGGGATCATGATCCGGACGACGCCGGGGGTCCCGGACTCGGTCGACATCATGTTCTTCGACGGACAGGGCGCCGACCTGTCGCAGGCCAGCCAGCGGAAGCTGGACCGGGTGTTCGCGCGGCAGGAGTACCGGCGCGCGTTCCCGGGCGAGATCGGGGACCTGCACTTCCCGGCCAGTGTGTTCGACTCGTACACCGGGTCGCTGCTGAGGAACGTCGACACGACCGGGATCGCCGAGTCGGGGCTCAAGGTCGTCGTGGACGCGTCCAACGGCAGTGCCGGTCTGGTGCTGCCGAGCCTGCTCGGCAAGCTCGGTGTGGACTCGTTGACGATCAACCCGGGTCTCGACGAGTCGCGTCCGACGGAGACGGGCGACATGCGGCGGTCGGGGCTGGTGCGGCTGGGCGAGATCGTCGCGTCCTCGCGGGCCGCGTTCGGCGTGCGGTTCGACCCGGTCGGTGAACGGCTGTCGCTCGTCGACGAGAAGGGCCGGATCGTCGAGGACGACCGGGCCCTGCTGGTCATGCTCGACCTGGTGGCCGCCGAGCGGCGGAGCGGGCGGGTGGCACTGCCGGTGACCACCACCAGGATCGGTGAGCAGGTCGCCGCCTACCACGGCACACAGGTCGAGTGGACGACCACGTCGCCCGACGACCTCACCAGGGTCGGCGGCGACGAGACGACGATCTTCGGCGGCGACGGGCGCGGTGGCTTCATCGTGCCGGAGTTCAGCAGCGTCTTCGACGGGACGGCGGCCTTCGTGCGGCTCATCGGGCTGGTGGCGCGGACGCAGCTCACGCTCAGCCAGATCGACGCGCGGATTCCGCGGGCGCACGTCCTGAAGCGGGATCTCGCCACTCCGTGGGCCGTGAAGGGCCTGGTGATGCGCCGGGTCGTGGAGGCGGCGGGGGACCGTTTCGTGGACACCACCGACGGGGTGCGGGTCGTGGAGACCGACGGACGCTGGGTGATGGTCCTGCCGGATCCGGCCGAAGCCGTCACGCATCTGTGGGCCGAGGGGCCCGACGACGCCTCCGCGCAGGCCCTGCTCGACGAGTGGGCGGCGGTCGTGGACAGCGCCGGCCGCTGAATCGCCTCGCACGCGCGCGTGCCGGACAGTGCCCCCAACGGGGCCTGTCCGGCACGCCGGTGGGGCCATTCGGAGGTAGTGGTCGCGACGTGCGACGATGTGCGGCATGCCGCAGCAGCCCCCCGTTCGGAGCACACCCACGCGCCCGTCGCGTCCGGACGCCTCCATGTCGCTGCTCAACAACGTCATGGACCACAGCCTCGACGACGGATACGCCGAGGCCGCCGCCCGCAGAAAGGCCGCGGGCGCCGAGGGCATGCCGAAGACGGTGCGCGCCAAGCTGGGACTCGCGGTCGGCCTGGTCCTCGCCGCCCTGGTGGTGACGGTCGGTGCCGCGCAGGCGCGGATCAGCGCGCCCGTGGTCGCAAAGGAGCGCGAGGAGCTCATCGACCGCATCCAGCGGGAGACCGCCGCCGCGGACGAGCTGGAGGACTCCGTGGACGAGCTCCGGGACGACGTGAGCGCCCGGCAGCGCAAGGCGCTCAAGGACGGCGGCGGCAGCGACGGGAACGACCTGGTGGGCATCCTGTCGGGCGCCGTCGAGGTGCACGGCCCCGGAGTCCGTCTCGTCGTCAACGACGCCAAGGGCGCCGGTCAGGGTGGTGACGGCGACCCACGGGAGACGTCCGGGTTCTCGGACACCGGTCGGGTGCGTGACCGGGACATGCAGCGGGTCGTCAACGGGCTGTGGGAGTCCGGCGCCGAAGCCGTCTCGATCAACGGTCAGCGGCTCACCGCGCTGTCGGCGATCAGGGCCGCGGGCGACGCGATACTGGTCGACAACAAGCCGCTGGCACCGCCCTACACGGTCCTCGCGGTGGGGGACGGGCAGCGGCTGAGCACCACGTTCCAGAACAGCCCCGACGGGCTGTATCTGCACGCCCTCCAGGAGAACTTCGGCATCCGGACGAGCATCTCCGTGGAGGACGACCTCAAGGTGCCGGCCGCGCCGAGCGTGATCGTACGAACAGCAGAACCCAGCGCAGAGAAGGGCACATCGTGATCGCCGTACTGGGCCTCGTCCTCGGAGTCGTGGCCGGACTGTTGGTCCGGCCCGAGGTGCCGGCGGTGGTAGAGCCGTATCTCCCCATCGCCGTGGTGGCGGCGCTGGACGCCGTCTTCGGTGGTCTGCGCGCGATGCTGGACGGCATCTTCGACGACAAGGTCTTCGTCGTGTCGTTTCTGTCGAACGTTGTCGTGGCCGCCCTGATCGTCTTCCTCGGGGACAAGTTGGGCGTCGGTGCCCAGCTGTCCACGGGCGTCGTGGTCGTCCTCGGGATCCGCATCTTCTCCAACGCCGCGGCGATCCGCCGGCACGTGTTCCGGGCGTGAGGCCGATGAGCGACCAGGACCGCACGCCGGACCCGAAGCCGGACCCGAAGGCGACTCCGGGGGCCGGAGGGGACGACACACCGACGACCCGACTGCGCCGGGAACTGCCGCAGGAAGTGGCCCCCACGGCCGCCGAGGAGCCCGGGCAGGCGCCTCAGGAGGAGAAGAGCAGGCTGACCGGGCGGCAGCGGCTGGCTCAGGGGTTGTGGCCGCCGCGCTTCACCCGTGCCCAACTCATCGTGGCCCTGCTGCTGTTCGGCCTCGGCTTCGGGCTGGCCATCCAGGTGGCCTCCAACAACGACGACAGCGCGCTGCGCGGAGCACGTCAGGAGGACCTCGTTCGCATCCTCGATGAACTGGATGACCGTACGCAGCGTCTGGAGGAGGAGAAGCAGGGTCTCGAGGATCAGCGCACCGAGTTGGAGAACAGCTCGGACCAGGCCGAGGAGGCACGCAAGCAGACGGTGGAGAAGGAGCGGCAACTCGGCATTCTGGCGGGCACGGTGGCGGCGCAGGGGCCAGGCATCACACTGACGATCGACGACACGAAGGGGACGGTCGAGGCGGACATGTTGCTCGACGCGATCCAGGAGCTGCGCGCGGCCGGCGCCGAGGCGATCCAGGTGAACGGCGTACGGGTCGTGGCCAGCACGTATCTGACCGATTCCGACGACGGGATCAGGGTCGACGGGAACAAGATCACCCAGCCTTTTCGTTTCAAGGTCATCGGCAATCCGCAGGACCTGGAGCCCGCACTGAACATCCCCGGAGGCGTGGTGCAGACACTGGAGAAGGAGCAGGCCACCGTGACCGTGGAGCGAGCGGACAAGATCGTTGTGGACGCCTTGCGAGCGGCGAAGCGGCCTGACTACGCTCGGTCGTCCTCCCAGTGAACCGCAGGTGCATGGGGCCCGTCCGGCGAGGGCATGAGGTTGCGGGGGGTCGGCGCACCGAATGGGTGGTGCGTGGTGGAAACTGTCCGGTGGGTACGGACGTTGTGAGGTTGTCCGGCTCGGCCGGTGTGTTCAGTCAGGGTTCGTCCTGCCCCACGGGCGGGTCTGTTTCGGTCAAGGGGAATCGCCCGTGAAGTTGTTTGCGAAGTTGTTCGGCAAGAGCGCGCGAGAGGGCAGCGACAACGCGACCTCCCGCCATCGCGCGCAGCCTTCGGAGGCGGAGGGCCAGGGCGGTGAGCGCCCCATGTTCCGGGACCAGGTGGCTGGTCCGGGAGGTGACATTTCCGGAGGTCAGGGCGCGCCGTCTGTTGACCCTGCCCAGTCGGGCCGCATAGGTTTCGGGGATCCGTCAACCTCAGGTGCGGGTGGAGGGTTCGCTTCAGACCCGTATGCGTCCAATGCCCCGGCGGGGCAGCCGCGGCAGGAGGATCCGTCGATGTCGGCCCTGGTGTGTACGAGGTGCGGTAACCGCAACGCGGAGAACAGCCGCTTCTGCTCGAACTGCGGCGCACCGCTGCGGGCCGGCGCGACCCCGGAGCGTCCGTCCGAGACGACCTCCACGATCTCCATCTCCGGCCTCGAGGCGTACGACTCCGAGGTCACCGGCCAGACCCAGCTGCCGGCGCTCTCTCCGGAGGCCCAGGCCGCCGTCGACGCGCTGCCGCTCGGCTCGGCCCTCCTCGTGGTGCGTCGCGGTCCGAACGCGGGCAGCCGCTTCCTGCTGGACGGTGACCTGACCACGGCGGGCCGTCACCCGCAGAGCGACATCTTCCTCGACGACGTGACCGTGTCGCGTCGTCACGTGGAGTTCCGACGGGGCCAGGACGGCTCGTTCACGGTCGCCGACGTCGGCAGCCTGAACGGCACGTACGTCAACCGTGAGCGGATCGACCAGGTCGCCCTGCACAACGGCGACGAGGTGCAGATCGGCAAGTACCGGCTGGTCTTCTACGCGAGCCAGCGGGGCTACTGACCCTCCCCCGGACCGCGTCCGGGGGGACCCCAGGGAAGGTCCATGCTTCGAACAACGAGCGGTGGTGCCGACCACGGCACCGCCGCCGCGGACAGTGGCCTGATGAGCATCGGTACGGTGCTGACCGCGCTGCGCGAGGAGTTCCCCGAGGTAACCATCTCCAAGATCCGTTTCCTGGAGTCGGAGGGGCTCATCGAGCCGCAGCGGACCCCCTCGGGGTATCGCAAGTTCAGTGCCGAGGACGTCGAGCGCCTGGGACACGTGCTCAGGATGCAGCGGGACCACTATCTGCCGCTCAAGGTGATCCGTGAGCATCTGGAGGCCCTGGAGCGGGGCGAGGACGTACGGCTGCCGTCCGTGGGGCGGCAGCGCGACGTCGGCGACGGAGAGCGTCTGGGCGGGCTCTTCGGGGAGCCCGAGGAGCCGACGGCGGCCCGGATCGGGCGCGGTGAGCTCATGGCCGGTGCGGGGATCGACGAGGACCAGCTGGCGGAGTGGGAGTCGTACGGGCTGGTGGCCGCGCTGCCGGACGGCTCGTACGACGCGGAGGTACTCACCGTCGCCACGCTTGTGGTCGAACTGGGGCGGTTCGGTATCGAGCCCCGGCATCTGAGGGTGATGAGGGCCGCCGCGGACCGTGAGGCGGGGCTCGTGGAGCAGGTCGTGGCGCCCCTGCGGCTGCACCGTAATCCGCAGACCAGGGCGCATGCGGCGGACCGGACGCGGGAGCTGGCGGGGCTCACGGTGAAGCTGCACGCCGCGCTGGTGCAGAGCGCTCTGGGCGTACGACTGCGCTGACGCGCGGTGTTCGCCTGTGGCGGATCGGTCGGCCGATCTGTGCCCGACTACCCAAACATCCCGAGCACGGCCTAGGGTTGCTGTGTGAACGAGCTCGATGTCGTAGGTGTCCGGGTCGAAATGCCCTCCAACCAACCGATCGTGCTCCTGCGCGAAGTGGGAGGCGACCGTTACCTCCCCATCTGGATCGGGCCGGGGGAGGCGACGGCGATCGCTTTCGCCCAGCAGGGCATGGCGCCCGCGCGGCCGCTGACCCACGACCTGTTCAAGGACGTGCTGGAGGCCGTCGGCCAGGAGCTCACGGAAGTGCGCATCACCGACCTGCGTGAAGGCGTCTTCTACGCGGAACTGGTGTTCGCCAGTGGGGTCGAGGTGAGTGCGCGGCCTTCCGACGCCATAGCGCTGGCGCTGCGTACGGGTACGCCGATCTTCGGCAGTGACGGGGTGCTCGACGACGCGGGCATCGCGATCCCGGACGAGCAGGAGGACGAGGTGGAGAAGTTCCGCGAGTTCCTCGACCAGATCTCGCCCGAGGACTTCGGTACGAACAGCCAGTGAGCGAGTGAGCCGGTGGGCGGTGGTGCGGGGCCGTGGGGTCCTGACACCCGCTGGTCGCCGATGCCTGGTGGGGGACGGCTCGTGGCGCGCTGGGGATGTCCGAGCCGGGCTCCGCACGGGCCGGCAGCCGGTGCGCCGTCGGGCGGCTCCGCCGGAGGGCATTCGGCTAGCCTTTCCCCGCGGAAGGGCACGGGAAACCACTCTCAGGGTGATTATCACTCGGCGTGGCGAGTGCGGTGGTCGTTGACGCACCCCGGGTGGCTGCCTACCGTCGATAAGGCAGGTCAAGGACGGAGGTCGGCGTGAGAAGCAGCGGCGACGGTACGGCTGGGGGTGCCCCCGGACGCAGGCTGGGGGACAACGGCCCGTACCCGCTTCACAGCAGCGCGGCCGGTCATGTCCCGCAGCGTCCCGCAGTGGTGCAGGACAGCGCGGAGGCGGCGTCCGAACCGCATGAGAACGTCGGCTACCGCGGTCCCACCGCGTGCGCCGCCGCCGGGATCACCTATCGGCAGCTGGACTACTGGGCCCGTACCGGCCTCGTGGAGCCGAGTGTGCGCTCCGCGCAGGGCTCGGGGACGCAGCGCCTCTACAGCTTCCGGGACGTCGTCGTCCTCAAGATCGTGAAACGGTTCCTCGACACGGGGGTCTCGCTGCAGAACATCCGCACCGCAGTCCAGCACCTCAGGGAGCGGGGCTTCAGCGATCTGGAGCGGATGACGCTGATGAGCGACGGGGCGACGGTCTACGAGTGCACCTCGCCCGACGAGGTCCATGCCCTGCTCCAGGGCGGCCAGGGGGTCTTCGGGATCGCCGTCGGGGTCGTTTGGCGTGACGTGGAAAGCGCTCTCTCCCAGCTGCACGGGGAGCGGGTGGACACCGGGGAGACACTGGTCGGCCCCAACCCGTCGGACGAGCTCGCCCGGCGGCGGAACCGGGCGGTCTGAAGGGACCGTGCCGCTCCGTGCCCGCCGCGGTCGACGACGGGCCCTGGCATTGTCAGTGGCGTAGGGCAGCATCGGAGATGTGAGAACCGCGCCCACGATCCTGCATCTCGACATGGATGCCTTCTACGCCTCGGCGGAGCAGGCGTCCAAGCCGAGTCTGCGTGGGAAAGCCGTTGTCGTGGGTGGGCTGGGGCCCCGTGGGGTGGTCGCGACCGCCTCGTACGAGGCCCGGGTGTTCGGAGTGCACTCGGCGATGCCGATGGCGCAGGCGCGCCGGCTCGCGCCGAACGCCGCGTATCTCACCCCGCGCTTCACGTTCTACCGGGCGATCAGCGACCAGGTCATGGGGCTGTTGCGGGACCTGTCCCCGATGGTGGAGCCGTTGAGCCTGGACGAGGCGTTCGTGGACCTGGAGGCCCGGGACGCCGCCTGGGACGAGGAGTCCGCGCGGCTGGTGGGTGCGCGGTTGCGGGCGGACATCCGGGCGGTGACCGGGCTGACCGGCTCGGTCGGGCTCGCGGCCTCCAAGATGCTCGCGAAGATCGCCTCCGAGCAGGCCAAGCCGGACGGGCTGGTGCTGATCGAGCCGGGCACCGAGCGGGCGCTGCTGGGGCCGATGTCCGTGCGGATCCTGCCGGGGGTGGGGCCCGCGACCGGGGACCATCTGCGGCGGGCCGGGATCACCACGGTCGAGGAGATCGCGGAGGCCGGGGAGGACGAGATCGTACGACTGCTGGGCAAGGCGCACGGGCACGGGCTGTACGCGATGGCGCTGGCGCGGGACGACCGCGCGGTCGTGGCCGAGCGGGACACGAAGTCGGTGTCGGTGGAGGACACGTACGACGTCGACATCCACGACCGGGTGCGGGTTCGGCTGGAGGTTCAGCGGCTCGCGGACCGGTGTGTGCGGAGGTTGCGGGGGGCCGGGCTGTCGGGGCGGACGATCGTGCTGAAGGTACGGCGGTACGACTTCTCGACGCTGACCCGGTCCGAGACGTTGCGGGGGCCCACGGACGACCCGGCGGTGGTGCGGGAGGCCGCGGGGCGGTTGCTGGAGGCGGTGGACACGACGGGCGGGGTGCGGTTGCTGGGGGTGGGCGTCAGCGGGCTCGCCGACTACACGCAGGAGGACCTGTTCGCCCAGGCGGCCGGTGCGGTGGATCTGGTCGAGGACGAGGCCGGGGGCGCTGTGGAGGCGCCGGTGGTCGAGGAGCATGCGGGTGGGGAGCGGCAGTGGCGGGCCGGGCACGACGTGCGGCACGCAGAGTTCGGGCACGGGTGGGTGCAGGGGAGTGGGCTCGGGCGGGTGACGGTGCGGTTCGAGACGCCGGACGACGTGGGGCCCGGGCGAGTGCGGACGTTCCGGACCGACGATCCGGAGCTGGAGCCGGCGGAGCCGCTGCCGTTGGTGCGGGGTGGGGTGACGCAGGGCTGACGCGGGTCGGCGCCGCGCGGGTGTTGCCGGTGCTTGCGGGCTGCGGGGCTGTGGGGCGCGGCTGGCGGCGTCGCGGCGAGGGTGAGTGGCGGGATCGGGAAAGGCCGGGTGGGGACGGGGCCGGGGGCAAAGGTTGCCGCGAACAGCGGGGCGGCCGACAACAGGGCCGTGAACAAGAGGGCCGCGAACAAGGGGGTGGTGAAGAAGAGGGCCGCGAACAAGGGGGCCGTGAACTGAGGGCCGTGGATGGGCGGGCCGGCGGTGAGGCAGGTGGGCTCGGGCTTGGCCTTCAGCGGCGGGAGCGGTGGTGCGGGGGAGGGCAGAGGTGGGCTCAGGGCGTTCGAGAGAGGCTGCGGTTGGGGTCTGGGTCTGGGGGCGTCAGGGCTCTTCTTTGCCTGTCACGTTGCCGAAGTCGTGGTCCAGGGGTGGGGGCGGGGCCGTGTCCAGGCCGTAGTGGTGGTAGAGCTGGAGTTCCTGTTCGGGGGAGAGGTGGCGGCCCACGCCGAAGTCGGGGGCGTCCTTGATGAGGGCGCGTTCGAACGGGACGCGGAGGGTGCCTTCGACGAGTTCGCTGGGTTCCAGGGGGACGAAGGCGTCGCGGCCGAAGAAGCCCATGCGTATCGCGGCCCACTCGGGTATGCCGGTGGCGTCGTCGAGGTAGATCTCGTCCACGGTGCCGATCTTGCTGCCCCTGCGGTCGAACG
This sequence comes from Streptomyces caniscabiei, assembly GCF_014930365.1. Lineage (GTDB taxonomy): Bacteria > Actinomycetota > Actinomycetes > Streptomycetales > Streptomycetaceae > Streptomyces > Streptomyces caniscabiei. Next base: position 11,127 of record NZ_JABXWI010000040.1, read on the forward strand.
CCTTGCGGCCGATCAGGTGGCGCGGATCGATGTCGCTCTGCACGGGCCCTCCATGTGGTCGCACAACGGTGGCGAATCGTGTCTCACCACTACGAAAAGGCACATCGGGGGAGGCGGCCACTCGAAGAACCGTGCGTTGACCGCGCTGATACGCTGGCAGCGGCTGTTGACCCCGTGCGGGAGAGTCCTCCGGACACCATCCGGAGGCGCCGAAGGAGCAAATCCTCCCCGGAATCTCTCAGGCTCACGTACCGCACGGACGAGGTCACTCTGGAAAGCAGAGCGGGTGTCACGACTCCCGCTCTCACCGACGGTGAAAACCGGTCCGAACCAGGACCGGTGAAGCTCTCAGGTTGAGATGACAGAGGGGGAGGCCGTCCGGGCACCCGTGCCGTGGTGCCCCTCGAAGGTCGTGTCAGACCAGGAGGCCTCCGTAATGACCGCCCATCGCATTCCGCTCTCCGAGCTCGAACAGGGAATCCCCTTCGAGCGGCGCCACATCGGCCCGGACGCCGAGGCCAGGGCCAAGATGCTCGCGCACGTCGGATACGGCTCGCTCGACGAGCTGACGGCTGCCGCTGTACCGGACGTGATCAAGAACGCCGAGGCGCTGGAGCTGCCGGGAGCACGCACCGAGGCCGAGGTGCTCGCCGAGCTGCGGACGCTGGCCGACCGCAACCAGGTGCTGGGGTCCATGATCGGGCTCGGGTACTACGGGACCTTCACGCCGCCCGTCATCCTGCGGAACGTCATGGAGAACCCGGCCTGGTACACCGCCTACACGCCCTACCAGCCCGAGATCTCCCAGGGGCGGCTGGAGGCGCTGCTCAATTTCCAGACGGTCGTCGCCGACCTCACCGGGCTGCCCACCTCCGGGGCCTCGCTGCTCGACGAGGGAACCGCCGCCGCCGAGGCGATGGCGCTGTCCCGGCGGATGGGGAAGAACAAGAAGGGCCTCTTCCTCGTCGACGCGGACACGCTGCCGCAGACCGTCGCCGTGATCGAGACCCGGGCCGAACCGACCGGGGTCGAGGTGGTCGTGGCGGACCTGAGCGAGGGCATCCCGGCCGACATCGCCGAGCGGGAGATCAACGGGGTGCTGCTGCAGTACCCGGGTGCCTCCGGTGTCGTACGCGATCTGAAGCCGGTCATCGAGCAGGCGCATCAGCTCGGCGCGCTCGTCACCGTCGCCGCCGACCTGCTCGCTCTCACGCTGCTCGTCCCGCCCGGCGAGCTGGGCGCCGACATCGCGGTGGGGACCACCCAGCGGTTCGGTGTGCCGATGGGCTTCGGCGGACCGCACGCGGGCTACATGGCCGTACAGGAGAAGTTCGCGCGCAGCCTGCCCGGGCGGCTCGTGGGCGTCTCCGTGGACGCCGACCGACACAAGGCGTACCGGCTCGCCCTGCAGACGCGGGAGCAGCACATCCGCCGCGAGAAGGCGACCAGCAACATCTGTACGGCTCAGGTGCTGCTCGCCGTGATGGCCGGCATGTACGCCGTGTACCACGGGCCGGAGGGGCTGCGGACCATCGCCCGGCGTACGCACAGGTACGCCACCGTGCTCGCCGCGGGGCTCGCGGCCGGTGGGATCGAGGTCGTGCACGGGGCGTACTTCGACACGCTCACCGTGCGGGTACCGGGGCGTGCCGGTGAGGTCGTGGCGGCCGCGCGGGAACATGGCGTGAACCTGCACCTCGTGGACGCGGACCTGGTGTCGATCTCCTGCGACGAGACCACGACCCGGGCGCAGCTCGGTGCCGTGTGGACCGCGTTCGGCGTGGAGGGGGACGTCGAGGCCCTCGACGCCGAGGCCGGGGACACGCTGCCCGAGGCGCTGCTGCGGTCGGACGACTACCTGACGCATCCGGTGTTCCACGAGTACCGCTCCGAGACCGCGATGCTGCGCTACCTGCGCCGGCTCGCCGACCGGGACTACGCGCTGGACCGGGGCATGATCCCGCTGGGCTCCTGCACGATGAAGCTCAACGCGACCACCGAGATGGAGCCGGTGACCTGGCCGGAGTTCGGGCAGCTGCACCCGTTCGCGCCCGCCGGGCAGGCGCAGGGGTACCTCACGCTCATCCGTGAGCTGGAGGAGCGGCTGGCGGAGGCCACCGGGTACGACAAGGTGTCGTTGCAGCCGAACGCGGGCTCGCAGGGCGAGCTGGCCGGGCTGCTGGCCGTCCGCGCGTACCACCGGGCAGGCGGTGACGCGCAGCGGACCGTGTGCCTCATCCCGTCCTCCGCGCACGGCACCAACGCGGCGAGCGCCGTCATGGCCGGCATGAAGGTCGTCGTCGTGAAGACCGCCGACGACGGCGAGATCGACGTCGAGGACCTGCGGGCGAAGATCGAGCAGTACCGCGACGAGCTGTCCGTGCTGATGATCACCTACCCGTCGACGCACGGTGTCTTCGAGGAGCACGTGGCCGACATCTGCGCGCAGGTGCACGACGCCGGTGGCCAGGTCTACGTCGACGGGGCCAACCTCAACGCGCTGGTGGGGCTCGCCAAGCCGGGGCACTTCGGCGGCGACGTCTCGCACCTGAACCTGCACAAGACGTTCTGCATCCCGCACGGCGGCGGTGGACCGGGCGTCGGACCGGTGGCCGTGCGCGAGCACCTGGCGCCGTATCTGCCGAACCACCCGCTGCAGCCGGCGGCCGGGCCGGAGACGGGCGTGGGCCCGATCTCGGCGGCGCCCTGGGGCTCGGCGGGCATCCTGCCGATCTCGTGGGCGTACGTCCGGCTCATGGGCGGGGAGGGGCTGAAGCGGGCCACCCAGGTCGCGGTGCTCAGCGCCAACTACATCGCCAAGCGGCTGGAGCCGCACTTCCCGGTGCTCTACACCGGCCCGGGCGGGCTCGTGGCGCACGAGTGCATCGTGGATCTGCGGCCGCTGGCCAAGGCGACCGGGGTGAGCGTCGACGACATCGCGAAGCGGCTGATCGACTACGGCTTCCACGCGCCGACGATGTCGTTCCCGGTGGCCGGGACGCTGATGATCGAGCCGACCGAGTCGGAGGACCTCGGTGAGCTGGACCGGTTCTGCGACGCGATGATCGCGATCCGCGCGGAGATCGAGAAGGTCGCCTCGGGCGAGTGGCCGGCGGACGACAACCCGCTGCGCAACGCGCCGCACACCGCGGCCGCGCTCGGCGGGGCGTGGGAGCACGCCTACACCCGGGCGGAGGCGGTCTTCCCGGCCGGGGTCTCGCCCGCCGACAAGTACTGGCCGCCGGTGCGCCGGATCGACCAGGCCTTCGGCGACCGGAACCTGGTCTGCTCCTGCCCGCCGCTGGATGCCTACGCAGAGTAGTCGGGCGCGGATACGCGTCGGGGCCGGTTCGGAGAGTGCGCTCTCCGGCCGGCCCCTTCTTCTGTCTGGTTCTTCTGTCTGGGCGGACGTCCTGTGTGGGGACGCTCACTCTGTGCGCACGTCCGTGCGGCTCAGGCGGCTGTCACCACGCTGCCGTTCGGGCGGTGCGGCGCGATGATCTGGCCGTCCGGCAGGAGCTCACCGGTGTCCTCGAAGAGCAGAACGCCGTTGCAGAGCAGGCTCCATCCCTGCTCCGGGTGGTGCGCCACGAGTCGGGCGCCTTCCCGGTCGGCGGATTCGGCAGTCGGGCACAGTGGCTGGTGCTGGCACATGGTTGTGGGGATCTTTCGGTTTGTCGTGTGGTCTGAGTTGGTTGGTTTGTCCGACCCGCGGCTTGAAGCCTCGTTCATGGCCGCCCCCCGTTGTGATAAATCGGTCCGGTCCCAGTGTTGCCCCACGGGCGTCAATCCGCAGGCATTTCGCAGCACGGCTTCTTCACAGGTTGATGACGCATCCCTCGCGCGGACGGTTCATCCGCACCGCACTGTCCCTTCGGGTGGTTCGGCATGGTCGGATGGGGCTAGTCCGATGGTAGGGAAGGCGAGTGAATAGCTCGTACGAGCGTATTGCCGCCCGAAAGAGCGCGCATTTCCGAGAGTGGGAAGAGGGCAGAACAAGCGCCCCGCCACCGGGAAATCGGCGACGGGGCGCGAGCGGTACTCGCTGCGGGGGCGGCCCTGATTCAGGCCGGTGATCCCAGCAGGGGTGCGGGCGTGAGCCGGGTGGTCAGCACCGGGAGGAGATCGGCGACCCGGTGCGGGCGGTGGGCGGCGATACCGGGTGGTGCGGGTGCCAGTGGGACCAGCAGGTCGTTCGGCGCCGGGTGGCCGGTGGCGCCGTCGGCCGTGGGGTCGGCGTGCAGCCAGAGCGTGAGCATGTACAGCTCGGGCACCGACAGCAGGCGTGGCTGGTAGGGCTGCTGCATGACCTCGGCCTGGCGCAGGGCGAGCTCGGTGGAGGCGATGTACGGGCCCTCGAAGAAGTGGGAGAAGACCCAGCCGTCCGGGGTCAGGCGGGTCTCGGCGGCGGCCACGGCACGGTCGCCGCAGCGGATCAGGAACCGCCATCCGGCGAGCCGGGCGGTGCCCGTGCCCTCCGGGGTGATCCGGTCGAGCACGTGGACGGGCAGCGGCAGTTCGGGTGTGGCGGGGCCCGAGGCGTTCTTCAGTGAAGGTGTTCGCGCCTCGTGGACGGCGGTGGGAGAACCGAGTGCCATGAGGACGGTGCGCAGGGCGGGCGCGGGAGCCGGGGGGACATGCAACGGCATGGTGGGTCGCCTCTCAGTTCGACAGGCACGATGGCGCGAGGGCGGGGGCGGACGGCGCTGTCAGCTCTCGGGGGTCGGAGAGACGGGTGCCCGGGGTCCGGGTGCGTGGGTGGGTCCGCCGCGTGTGGTCTGACGGCAGGACCGAGGACCGCGAGTGCCGACTCTCAGCCTCGTTTGCGGAGTTTATACGACACGTGTTCACACGAGGTTTCGTCTAGCCGTTCCGAATATGAAGAGCAAGGCGGTATCCGGTCTCCGGGGCCTGCTCAGCACCCCGCTTTTCCATGGGGGTGCATCGGTGACCTCGGATTACCGGCACGTAGTGGACGGCCGGTTCTCGTCGGCGCTTTTCACGAAAGCGGAACCGGTAGAAAGCGCATGCTCTTTCTTGCCCGCTGAATGTGCCAGAAGCACGCCAAGTGAATAGTGTCGGAGGTGACCGTGTTCAGCCTAGCGTGCGCAGGTCGCGCCGGGGACGTTATCCGCGGCTCCACCGGGGCATCATCATGCGTGGACCCGAGACAGCAGTGGCCGTTCGTCGGCCTGCCCATCCAAGGAGGGACCCCTAGATGGGAGAGAAGGTCGTAGCGGGGCCGTTCGGCCTCTCCGATCGCCAGCAGTACCGCGACAAGTTGAGGCAGTGCCTGGCGGGGCTGGCGCGACTGCTGGAGGAGAAGCGGTTCGATCGCCCCAAGAACCTGATGGGTGTGGAGATCGAGCTGAACCTCGTCGACGGCGACGGGCTGCCCCGGATGATGAATGCGCAAGTGCTGGAGCGGATTGCGAGCCGAGATTTCCAAACAGAACTCGCCATGTTCAATCTGGAAGTCAACATTGCTCCACATCGGCTGGGTGGCCGGGTATTCGACCAGCTTTCCGAGGAACTGCGCACCTCCCTCGCGTACGCCGACCGCAAGGCCATCGAAGTCGGCGCGGGGATCGTGATGATCGGCATTCTGCCCACGCTGGACCGTGACGACCTGGTCTCCTCCAACCTCTCCGCGGGCGACCGCTACACCCTGCTGAACGATCAGATCGTCGCCGCCCGGGGCGAGGACTTCACCCTCGACATCGACGGGGTGGAGCGGCTCGTCTGCACCTCGAAGTCGATCGCGCCCGAAGCCGCCTGCACCTCCGTGCAGCTGCACCTCCAGGTCACCCCGGGCCGGTTCGCCGACGTGTGGAACGCCGCCCAGGCGGTCGCCGCCGCGCAGGTCGCCATCGGCGCCAACTCGCCGTTCCTGTTCGGGCACGAGCTGTGGCGCGAGTCGCGACCGCCGCTGTTCCAGCAGTCCACCGACACCCGGCCGCCCGAGCTGCAGGCACAGGGAGTGCGCCCGCGCACCTGGTTCGGGGAGCGGTGGATCTCCTCGGCGTTCGACCTCTTCGAGGAGAACCTGCGCTTCTTCCCGGCCCTGCTGCCCATCTGCGACGACGAGGACCCGATGGCGGTCCTCGACGCGGGCGGCGTGCCCTCGCTCGCCGAACTCACCCTGCACAACGGCACGATCTACCGCTGGAACCGGCCCGTCTACGGCATCGCCGACGGGGTTCCGCACCTGCGCGTCGAGAACCGGGTGCTGCCCGCCGGCCCGACCATCACCGACGTGATCGCCAACGCCGCCTTCTACTACGGCGTCGTACGCGCCCTCGCCGAGGAGTCGCGGCCCGTGTGGACGCGGCTGCCCTTCGAGGCGGCCGCCGCCAACTTCGACGAGGCCTGCCGGCACGGCATCGACGCGCGGCTCCAGTGGCCGCGCGGCCGTTACGGCGGGGTGGGGCCGGTCGACGCGGTCAACCTCGTACGGGACGAACTGTTGCCGCTCGCCGAGGCGGGGCTGGACGCGTGGGGGGTCGAGCCGGTCGACCGGGACTTCTACCTCGGTGTGATCGAGGAGCGCTGTCGGCGCCGGGCCAACGGGGCGTCCTGGCAGGTCGAAACGTTCCATCGGGCTCTTGCCAAGGGGCTCGGCCGGGACGCGGCGCTGGCCGCCACGACACGGCGCTACGGCGAGCTGATGCACTCCGGGGAGCCGGTCCACAGCTGGCCGGTCGGACTGCCGGAGCCGGTGCCGCTGGGCTGAGCGCCGCCTCCGCGGCGCCTTTCTCCCGGCCGGGCGGGGCGCTGTGGGGGACGCCGCCGGAATGTCACGGACCGCCGCGGGTGATGATGGACCCTCGGCGGGGCCGGACAACTGGAGGCGTGGGTGCAGGGGCAGGCGGAGTCGGTGGAGGGCGCGGTGCCGGGGGAGCGGCCGAGCCGACGGATTCTGAGGGACGAGACGCTCCTCGTGCTCGCGGTCTCGCTCGGCGCGAGCGGGGTGTCCGCGCTGATCAGCTTCATCGGCTCGGTCACCGAGCCCGGTGGGCTCAAGGACCAGGCGGCCACCATGAACGCCTCGGCGGCGCCCGGCCGCCCCTGGCTCGACCTCGCGTGGCAGCTCTTCGGGATCACGACCGCCCTGGTGCCCGTCGCGCTGGTCGCGCACTTCCTGCTGCGTGAGGGCGCCGGGCTGCGGACCCTCGGCTTCGACCGGACGAAGCCGTGGCCCGACCTCGGCCGGGGCGCGGCCGTCGCCGCCGTGATCGGCAGCACCGGGATCGCCTTCTACCTCGCCGCGCGCGGCCTCGGTTTCAACCTCACCGTGGTGCCGGAGGCGCTGCCCGAGGTGTGGTGGAAGTACCCCGTACTGATCCTCTCCGCGATCCAGAACGCGGCCCTCGAAGAGGTCATCGTGGTCGGGTACCTGCTGCGCCGGCTCCAGCAACTGGGCTGGTCGCCGGGGAGCGCGCTGGCCGCCAGTTCGGTGCTGCGTGGCTCGTACCACCTCTACCAGGGCATCGGCGGCTTCGTCGGCAACATGGTGATGGGTGTGGTGTTCGTGTACCTGTACCGGCGGTGGGGGCGAGTGGGCCCGCTGGTGGTGGCCCACTCGCTGCTCGACATCGGGGCGTTCGTGGGGTACGCGCTGCTGGCGGGGAAGGTGGACTGGCTGCCCACGCCGTGACGGCCGGCCGCCGACCGGTGGCCGTGCGGGTGGGGGAGCGGGCGGGCGTGGGTCAGGCGAGGAGTTCGCCGTCGATGACCGTGACCGCGCGGCCGGAGAGCAGGGTGCGCTCGCCGCGGAGCCCCGTGCGGACGTGGCCGGAGCGGGCGGAGGCCTGGAGGCCGGTGAGATCCGGGCGGCCCAGACGCTCCGACCAGAAGGGGGCGAGGGCGGTGTGGGCACTGCCCGTGACCGGGTCCTCGTCGATGCCGATGTTCGGGAAGAAGCAGCGCGAGACGTAGTCGTGGCCGGCGGCGGGGTCCTCGGCGCGGGCGGTGGCGATGATGCCGCGCTCGGAGAAGCGGCCCAGGGACCGGAGGTCGGGGGCCAGACCGAGGACCGTCTTCTCGTCGGCCAGTTCGAGCAGCAGGTCTCCTACCTGGGGGCCGGTGTCGAAGGCGCCGACCGGCTCGGCGCCCAGGGCCTCGGCGACGCCTTCCGGGACGGGGACGGGGGTCAGGGGCGCGGTCGGGAAGTCGAGCGTGAGGGAACCGTCCGGCCGCGGTGTGGCCACGAGGACCCCGCTGCGGGTGGCGAACCGAACCGGGCCCTCGTGGGTGCCGGTGCTGTTCAGGACGTGTGCCGTGGCCAGGGTGGCGTGGCCGCACAGCGCCACCTCGGCGACCGGCGTGAACCAGCGCAACGCCCAGTCGGCCTCGCCGCCCGGCGGGAGGGGGTGGGCGAACGCGGTCTCGGCGTGGTTGACCTCCTTGGCCACGTTCCGGAGCCAGTCGTCGTCCGGGAAGGCGTCGAGGAGGAGGACCCCGGCGGGGTTGCCGGAGAACGGGCGGTCGGTGAAGGCGTCGACGATACGAATACGCATGGGACGACGCTAGGCGGTCCGTGGAGCCACGAGCCAAGGCCAATTCCGGGACGGTGGACCGGTTTTCGTGGGCCACTTCGCCCCGGAGGGGCGCCCTAGGGCCCTTCTGATGGATCTCCGCGGCGTCGCGGCGCCCGGCACGCACGCTCGCCGCACGCCGCGAAGGGCCAGGTGGCTCCGCCACAAGACCCTCCACGCCGCACGCCGAGCGCACGCACCGAACGTCGCTCCTTCTCCCACGGAGATCCATCAGAAGGGCCCTAGTGGACGGAGAAACCGCCGTCGACGAAGAGGGTCTGGCCGGTGATGTAGCCGGCCGAGCGTCCGGCGAGGAACACCGCGGCTCCGGCGAAGTCGTCGGGCAGACCGTTGCGGCCGGTCAGGGTGCGGGCGGCGAGGGCGGCCACCTGGGCCGGGTCGGACGACAGCCGGGTGTTGAGCGGGGTCGGGACGAAACCGGGGACCAGGGTGTTGCAGGTGACGCCGTGGGGGGACCACTCCTCGGCCTGCGAGCGGGCCAGCGACTCCAGGGCGCCTTTGGAGACGCCGTACGCGCCGCTGCGGACGAAGGCCCGGTGCGCCTGCTGCGAGGTGATGTGGATGATGCGTCCGTGACCCCGCTCGGCCATGCCGGGCCCGAAGCGCTGGCCCAGCAGGAAGGGCGCGTCCAGGTTCACGGCCATGGTGGTGTCCCAGACGTCCTCGCCGAGCTCGCTCAGCGGGGGACGCAGGTTGACGCCGGCGCTGTTGACGAGGATGTCGGGTTCGCCGAACGCCTCGACCGCCCACTCCGCCGCCGCGCGCACACCAGCTCGGGTGGCCAGGTCGCCGCTCACCCAGGCCGCCCGACAGCCGTCCGCCGTCAGTCCGTCGACCGTGGCCGCCAGTTCCGCCTCCTTGCGCGCGATGATCACCACGCTCGCCCCGGCCCGTGCGAGAGCCGTGGCGATGGCCTTGCCGATGCCGGAGCTGCCGCCCGTCACCACGGCGACGCGGCCGTCGAGCGAGAACAGTTCGGCGAGGTAGCTGTCGGAGATCATTCCCGCACCCTAGGGGGCACCGCCAGGTGTCGGTGCGCGGGGTGGCGGGGTGGGACGGCGGGAGGACTTGTGGTTCAGGGGTTGTCGGACGACAGGTTCCGATATATCGTTGAAGCATCGCGACAGATCAACGATGGAATGGAGTGATGATGATGCGTTCCCGTGGACAGGACTTCGGATTCGAGCGTGGGCATGGATGCCGCGGTGGGGAGCACCCCCGCGGCCGAGGTGACGCCGACGCGTCTCGCGCTGCCTTCGGGCCGTTCGGGCCGGGCCATGGTGGGCCCGGACCGTTCGGACCCTTCGGGGGAGGCCCCTGGGGCGGGCGAGGCCGAGGCGGGCCCAGGGGGAGGGCGCGGCGCGGCGATGTGCGTGCCTCGATCCTGGCCCTCCTCAAGGACAGGCCCATGCACGGCTACGAGATGATCCAGGAGATCGCCGAGCGCAGCGGCGGGGCGTGGAAGCCCAGCCCCGGCTCGGTGTACCCCACCCTCCAGCTGCTGGAGGACGAGGGGCTGATCGCCAGCGCGACCGAGGGCGGCAAGAAGCTGTTCTCGCTCACCGAGGCCGGTCGCAGCGCGGCCGACGAGGGGCCCGAGGCCCCATGGGAAGAGGCCTCGCGCGGGGTCGACTGGGAGGCGCTGAGCGAGATCCGGCAGGCCGGCTTCGGTCTGATGGAGGCGTTCGGCCAGGTCTGGAAGACCGGCGACAAGGACCAGCGCGACAAGGCGCTGACGGTGATCAACGAAGCCCGCAAGAAGCTGTACCTGATCCTCGCCGACGAGGACTGAGGGACGGCAGCGGAGTGAGGTGCGGAGCGCCCCCCGGAGGATTCCGAGGGGCGCTTTCGCTTGTCCGGGCGAGTGGCGAGTGGCGAGTGGCGGGTGGTGAGAGGTGAGTGGCGGGTGGTGAGTGGCGAGGTGGTGAGGGGGGCGAGGGTGGGCGCTCGTCAGGCCACGAGTGCGCCCAGCTTGCGCAGCGACTCGGCGAGCGCGGCCGTGGCGGAGTCCCTGAGCTTGCCCGCCATCAGGGAGACGGCGGCGCCGGTGAATCGGCCGTCGACGCGGACGGTCGTGGCGTCGCCGTCGGGGGTGAGGGTGTAGCGGGTGGTGAGGTCCACGGCCATCGGGCCCTTGCCCCGGATGGCCAGGGTGCGGGCGGGCTCCAGCTCCGCGATGGTCCACTCGACCTCCGCCGGGAAGCCCATAAGCCTCAGGTTCTCCTGGAAGGTGCCGCCCACTTCGAGGACCTCCGGGCCACCCTTGGGGAAGCCGGTGTGGGTCGTGTTCCACTCGCCGTACGCGGGCCAGTCGACGAGCCGGGCCCAGACCTGCTCGGCGGGTGCCTCGATGCGTGCCTCCGCGCTGACATCGGCCATGCGACAACCCCTTCGTCTCGGACGCTGGTGTCGCGGAACGTAGTCCCGGGCCCCGGAACATTCAATACTGATGAACCGTCAGAAACCGGCGGAGGGCCCGGGGCGGTCCGGGCGCCGGGTCACCTGGCGGATCAGTGCCGCGTCGAACAGGTCGCACGCGCGGGGCAGACGGCTTTCGTCGTGGCAGTGCCAGGCCTCCCAGAACAGGTCGGCGGGCAGGGCGCTCTCGGGGGCGTACACCCGGTACACGTACTGCCTGCCGTCGATCGCCGGCAGCGTCACCAGCCAGCACCCGCTCTCCATGGGGTGGGGGACGAGCGCCGGTGCCGTGCGGTTGCGCATGGGGCGTGGGGGACAGAGGTGCGCGCCCCTGGGGCGTGCGGGCCGAATCTCATCCGTAGGGAGGAGAGGCGGGTCCTCCCTACGCAACCTGTGTGGGAGACCAAGATGCTTCCTTTCGTGGATGACCCGGAGGCGGTGGGACTGATGGGGTGGGGGGCGTGCGACACCCCATTCCCCGGCAGTCGGCCGCAGCCCCTGGTCCGGACAACGTGGAGATCGACGGCAGAC
>NZ_JABXWI010000041.1 GCF_014930365.1 Streptomyces caniscabiei
CACGCCCGCGGACGTCGAACTCGCCGCATGACCCCAGCAAGCCTGAATCACCCCAAACCCGACAGGGGTGCCTTGACGAAGGACATAGAGGCACCCCCCCGTTGTCGGCAGGCGTCCGCCACAGCGCGCACGGCTGTCACGGGTCGACGTCGGTGTCCGCGCCGGTTCGTGCGAGGCGGACCATGGCGCGGTGGAGGGCGGTGGGGGCCGGTGCTTCGGGCAGTGGGGGGATCGGTGCGCCGGGCGTGGCGTAGGAGCGGATCATGTGGCCGAGGAGGCGGCGCCAGGTGTCGGGGGCGGCGTCGCCGGTGGCGGTGACGACGCCGGCGTTGGCGATGAGCAGGATGACGATGTCCTGGTGGGTGAAGTCCTCGCGCAGGTGCCCGGTGTTCTTGGCACGCGTGATGAGTTCGAGCAGCCGGTCGTACGCCTCGGCGCGGCGGGCCTCCAGCGCCTTGGCGGCGGGGAAGGTCATGGTCAGGACGTCGGCGAAGCCGCGGTCGGCGGCCTGCATGGCGCAGATGGCGTGGAGGTAGCCGGTGAAGCCGTGCCAGGGGTCGGGGTCGGCGAGTGCCTGGGCGGCGGCCTCGGCGTAGGCGTCCATGCGGTCGGCGAACACCGCGTTGACGAGTTCCTCCCGGCTGGCGAAGCGTCGGCCGAGCGTGGCTTTGCCGACGCCTGCCTCGCGGGCGACGGAGGCCATGGAGACGTTGAGTCCCTCGGTGGCGAAGAGGCGGCGGGCGGCGGCCAGGATGCGGCAGCGGTTGAGTTCGGCGTCGGCCCGCAGTCCTGTGCAGGGCTGCGGCATCGGCGTCTGGTCCGAAGGTGGCGAGGTCATCCCCCCATCCTAGCCAAGTGGAACGGGTGGGCCGTTTTCTGTTGTACGGTGGCCGGAGTGAAAGTGGGACGCCTGGCCCACTTACCTTGGAAAGGGTGTTGTCATGCGTGCCGTCGCGCTCGAATCCGTCCCCTCGGCCCCTGCCGTGACCGAGGTGGACACTCCTCGCCCGGGGGTCGGCGAACTGCTGGTCAAGGTGGCCGCCGCCTCGTTGAACGGCATCGACATCGCCACGGCTGCCGGGTACTTGCAGGGGTTCATGGACCATCGGTTCCCATTGGTCCTCGGAGGAGACTTCGCGGGCACCGTCGAGGCGCTCGGAGAGGGTGTGGACGGCTTCGCGGTCGGCGACGAGGTCTTCGGTGTCGTGCTGAAGCCGTACCTGGGCGCCGGTTCGCTGGCCCAGTACGTCACCGTGCCCGCCGGACACGGCGTCGCCCGTATCCCCGAGGGCGTGACAGTGGAGGACGCGGGCGCGCTGGGCGTGGCCGGGTTGACTGCCATGGTGTGCCTGGACGCGGTGGCCCTGGCCGAGGGCGAGACGGTGCTGATCTCCGGAGCGGGCGGCGGGGTGGGTGCGCTGGCGGTGCAGCTCGCCGCCGCACGCGGTGCGAAGGTGATCGCGACCGCCCGCCCCGGCGCGCAGACCGACTTCGTCACCGGCCTGACCAGCAGGGAGATCCACGTGGTCGACTTCACCGCCGACCTGGAGGCGCAGGTCCGCGCGATCGCCCCGGAGGGTGTGGACGTGGTGCTGCACCTGGCGGGCGACGGCCCGGCGCTGGCCGCTCTGCTGCGTCCGGGCGGACAGCTCGCCTCCGCCACCGGCCTGAGCCAGGACGACGTCAAGGCTCACGACGTCACCGTCCACACGATCATGGCCGCCCCTGGTCCGAAGACCCTGACCTCGCTGGCCGAGCAGGTCGCCTCGGGTGCCCTGCGCGTGCCGGTCACGGCCACCTACCCGCTGGAGCAGGCCGCGGAGGCATTCGCCGCCTTCGGCGCCGGCACCCCGGGCAAGATCGCCGTCTCCTGCTCCTGACACACCTCCGACGAAAGCGAAACCACCGTGCCCACCATCGCCGTCATCGGCGCCGGCCCCGGTATGGGACTGGCCATCGCCCGCACCTTCGGCAGCCGCGGCTTCGACGTCGCCCTCATCTCCCGCACCAAGGAGAAGCTTCAGACGCTGGTCGGCCGGCTCGGCCAGGAAGGCATCACCGCGGAGGCGTTCACCGCCGATGTCACGGACCGGCCCTCCCTGGACGCCGCCCTGGACGCCGTGGAGACCCGCTTCGGCGGCATCGACGTACTGGAGTACTCACCGGCCGCGCACGTCCCGGTCCCCGGCCTCACCCTGGTCGCCCCCTCCGAGGCCACGGTCGACAATCTGCAGCCGCAGATCGAGTACGTCTTCTACGGTGCCGTCGCCGCCGCGCACTCGGTGCTGCCCGCGATGCGCGCGGCGGGCGCCGGCACCCTGCTGTTCACCAGCGGCGGCGGTTCGATCGACCCCGTCCCCATGCTCGGCAACGTCAACGCGGCCGGCGCCGCCCTGCGCAACTGGGTCATCAACCTGAGCAAGGAACTGGCCGGCAGCGGGGTGCACGCCGCCCACGTGGCCATCAACGTGTGGATCGGCGACGGCGGCCCGGAAGGCTTCCCGACGGCCACGGCCGAGGAGATCGCCCCTCTGTACTGGGACCTGCACGAAAACCGGGACCGCTCCGAGGCCGTCTTCAACGCCTGACCGGCCGGCCCGCCCCACTCCACCCCGGCCGACTTCTCGCCGGGCACTGTTGCTGAGCCTCTTCATGACTCCGAGTCCAACACTGCTGACCAGCGGGAACAATGACGCTCTCGGTATCACAGCGGTACCCGGTGGGTATCGGTCGCGCGGGTTCGGAGTCGTTCCGCGACGCCTCCTCGTGCTGCTGGGACTCGCCACGACCCTTGGGCGATGTCCGAGGAAGGACGGTGTGTTGTCGGCGGTCCGCGCCAAGGCGCAGAGCTTCCCTGTCCTGCCCTGACCTTCCCTGCCCACCGATGCACTCCTGGCAGATGCTCAGCTCGGGTGTTCGGCCTGTCCTTCGCCCAGGACGACGGCGCTGGTGCGGTTGGTGCCGGCGTCCTGGAGGCAGCCGCGCAGGCGCGTCACGTCGTGCGGTGTCAGGGCGGGGCGGATGACGCCGGTGTAGACGCCGTCGTTCATGCGATTCAGCGTGGCGTTGTCGTTCGTGGCCGCGGTGGAGCGGCGGCAGGTCTCCCACAGATCCTGCGCGGCGAGCTGGACGGCCCGGACGCTCCGGTCGCCGTGCGTCTCGACGCGGAAGACCATGGTCGTGCTCGCCGCGTCCGGCGTCTGCTCGGCCCGGGTCTGGGTCGCGTCCGCCAGGGCGGACCACAGCACCGGCACCAGGAGCAGACCGGCGACGCCCGCCGCGACGGCGAGTGCCTTTCGACCGGTGCGGGCCGGCGGTACCGCCGGGCGGCTCTCCAAGGGAGCGGTCGCGGTGAGGGGTGGGGCGGTCAGCGCCGCCAGGCGTCCGGCCAGGCGGCGCTCGGCGCCGGGCCGAGCGGTGGCTCCCGCTACTTTCTGGATGACCAGGGCGATCCCGGACAGGGCCGCTCCTGCCACCATGAGGACGGGGACGAAGACGAACGTCCGGTGGGTGCCGTTGAGCTCCGTCCGGTCCACGGCGGCAAGCCAGTTGAAGCGGTTCGGCACCGGATCACGACTCTGTTCGAGCCGCTTGCGAACCTCCTCGACACGGGCGTCGGACCGCTCCAGCCGGTCCTCCAGGCGGCTCAGGCGGGTGAGCAGCAGGACGGTGGCGAGGAAGACCTCTACGACGATCAGCAGGGCGGCGGAGATCAGGGCCCGCTGCCATTCCCAACGGGTCAGGTAGAGCACGGTGTAGTAGCCGGCGTAGGCGGCGGACAGCCCGCCGAAGGTGTAGCCGACCAGTCTGATGGTCCTCATGCCGCCGACTCCTCACGTGTCGAAGCAGGTCCCGATGCCGCGCCGACGGTGTCGCGCACAACCACTTCTCCTGCCCGCACGGCCACTTCTCCTGTCCCGCCGTCCACGGTGAGCGGCGTTCCGGAGAGGAAGCGGTCGGCAGCTGCCGGTACGCCGACCGCGGTGGGGACGCGGTATTCGCGGGCCAGCACCGCGAGGTGGGACAGCGCGCTGCCGGTCTCCGCGACGAGACCGGCAAGGCCCGGGAGCAGCGGGGCCAAGGCGGGGTCGAGGGAGCGGACGACGAGCACGGGACGGTCGGGGCGCTCGCCGTGGCCGTCCCAGGCCGTGCCGGTGCCGAAGCCGCCGCCGGCCCCCTGGCCCTCGCCCGAGGACCTGTGTCCAGGCGGGAGTTGGACCACGGGACGGCCGTCGGCCAGGCGGAAGACGGCGGGCAGCGGACCGGTGTCCTCGCGGGGCAGCCGCGCGGCGAGATTGTTCCAAACAGCTGGTGGCGGTGGTGCGTGATCGTGAACTGGTCCGATCGCGATCGTGGAGCGCGATCAGACCGTCGCCAAGCCCAGCACCACCGGCGCCACGGAAACGAGCATGATGACGGCCGGGGTGCCGAGTCCCTTCTTGTCGCCGGCGCGGATGTGCGTGATCACGGCGCCCAGGAAGTACAGGACGACCCCGATCGCCGCCGCGATGCCGAGGGGGCGGTAGGCGATGCCGACGAGCAGGCCCAGAGCGCCCGCGATCTTGACCAGGCCGAGCGGCACGAACCAGTTGTCGGGGACCCCGAGTGCCTTGAGCCCGTCAGTGATCTTCGGGTCGCGGACGATGTCGCCGCGGGCGGAGGCGAGCAGCAGCAGGGACAGGACGACGGCGAGGACGACATAGGCGATGAACACGGAGAACTCCGGAGGGAGAAGGGGACCGTCGATCGGTCCAGGAGTACAGGGCGGCAAATGGTGGGAAGCAGCAAATAATGTAAGTACTTCAATGATTAATAGCAACCGACTATTTTGCTGCTTGCTACGGTCGGACCATGGCCAGCGAACGATCCGGCGGCACCGCCCCCGCCACCACCGCTCACGAAAGCTCCCCCACCTGCGACGACGCCCGCGAATCCGTCGGTCCCGATGCCCGCCTCGCCCTGCTTCTGGCGCGGCACGGAGGCGTCACCGACGCCTGGATCCGCGAGGCGCTCACCTCCTCCGGGGTGACTCCCCGCCACGCGATCGTGCTGATGCACCTCGACGGCGGTCAGCTCGGCCAGCGCGACCTAGGTGCCCGGCTGCGCGTCGACCCCAGCGTCCTGGTCACTCTCCTCAACTCCTTGGAGGACAGCGATCTGGTACGGCGGCGCCGTGATCCCGCGGACCGCCGCCGTCACATCGTCGAGATCACCGAAGCGGGCACGGCCGCCGCCGCCAAGCTCGACGCCGCCATCGGCCGGGTCGAGGACGAGCTCTTCGCCGAGCTCACCCCGCAGGAGCGCGACACCCTGCGCTCACTCCTGGCCCGTGTCCGCACCACCCACGACGGCAACTGCGACGTCCCGCCGACCGCGGGCTGCTGAATCGGCGAACGTGCCCGGAGCGTTTCACGCTCGGCGCCCGAATCGCCGTCGAGACGTTGCCCGGCCGCGTCGTACCGGTATGCCCGGAGGCGGCACGACGGTCGCCTTGCGCACCTTGCGCACCTTGCGCTCCCGCCTGATCCCTCGGAGAAGTTCGACAGCACCCTGTCGGCGACCATCCTCATCCGCCTCCCTAGCCTTAGCGCGGCTCGTGCTCCATCCGATGACGGTCAGCGAGGCTGAGAGCATGTGGTGGCGGGCGCGCCTGACAGCGGTGCCCGGTGGGCGCCGGGGTACCCCACCGAAGGTGACGTGTTTGCCGCCAGGCGCTCCGCGAGGACGGTCGGGCGATCACGATCGGCTACGGCCTCATCCCGTCAGCGCGAGGCAAGGGGTATGCCTCCGAAGCCCTCCGCGGACTGCAGAGGTTGGCGCGGCCCCGCGGCGCCATCTGCGTGAGAGGTGACGCCGACCACGACAACATCGCGTCCCAGCACGTCATGCCGGCAGCCGGGATGCGGCCGACCGGCCAGGACGGACTACCTCCATCGTCGTATCAGCCGTGGGCGTGCTGCGCACTGTCCGCGTGATGGGTCACTGCGGACCGGCGACCGCCCTGTTGTACGCGAGGATCCACGGCTGATGGCCTTCGTGCCGACAGCGCGGAGCGGGGACGGTGCAGTTCACCAGCTGCCCAGGGTGCCCATGCACGTCATGCACCGGCTCGTTGCCCGCAGTTGCGCGTTCCCCCCAGTGGCGACGGCTGGGCTGCCCTCGCTGATGCGGTCCCATTTCCCGGGCGGCGGATCAAGAATCCACCCCCACTTCGGAGGCCGGACCTCGTCCTCCGTCATGTGATCGCAGGCGCCTGGAACGTGGGCCTTGCCGTTCTGTTTGATCAAGATGGCGTTGCCGGGGAACCGCCGCCACTCCTGTCGGACAGGCCTTTCCTCCAGGTGCGCTTTGGGCACGCTGCCATCAGGAGGGCAGGCGCAACCCATGCCGATGATGTTGTCGCATCGCTCGCAGCGCACCTCTTTCATAGGGTCAAGTGTCCCATCCGAGAGTGCGCCGCCCACGCACAACGGGCATGGCGACAGTGCACATTGAGGTCGTTTCATCAGGCGGCCCAGACGGCGTTGCCTCCGCCCGGGAGTTGTGCTTCCGCGAGGGCATCGGCACGTCCTGGGAGGCTTACGGTGCGAGTGGTCCGAAAGCTGGAGGGCGCGGCGGTGACTCAGGATCAGGGCGCGGGATCGTGACGATCGAGGTCGGCGAGCCGCGCTTGAACGACTCCGAGCGTCTCGGCGTAGCGGGCCGGATCAGCGGCGTTCAGGCGTAGATAAAGGGTGAGGGATTCCCCGAGGGCTTGGCGCGCCTCCCCGGGGCGGCCCAGACGCTGAAGCTCCGCGGCGACGCCGTTGAGGACGGAGGCGAGCATCGGCTCGTGAGCCTCGGGATCGACCTCGCTCAGCTCTTCCAGAATCTGGGCGGCGCGCTCACGGGCCGCCAACGCCTGTGCGTGGTCCCCGAGATTGCTGTGCCGGTTGCCCAGGTTGATCAAGGCTCGGACGAGGGACACGGCGAAGGCCTTCGGGTTGGCCGCGCTCAACCGTTCGAAGATCTGCACGGCCTCCTCGGTGACCGTGAGGGCTTCCTCAAGGCGACTCCCGTTGGAGAGCCTGTTGCCCAGGCTTCTGAGGGCCTCTGCCAGGTCGGGATCATGAGCGGCAGGCTTGGTCGAGGCGAGGCGACGGTAGACCGCCACGGCCTCCGTCGCGGCCTCAAGAGCGCCCGTGTGGCGTCGGAGCCCACTCAGGATGACCGCGGCGTTCCGCCAGCACGTGCCGAGTTCCACCTCGTACTTGCCAGGCCTGGCTGCGCTCAGCCGCTGATAGACCTCGGTAGCCTGCCGAGCCGGCGGCAACGCCTCCTCGTAGCGTCTCAGCCCGAGCAAGGTCCCGGCCAGATTGCTCAGTTGGGCGGCGTGGTCGTCCTCCCACGCGGCGGGATCCGCGGCGGCCAGACTCTGGAAGATCTCCACGGACTCACGCACCGCCACGCAGGCTTCCTCGTGCCTGCCCAGG
Source organism: Streptomyces caniscabiei (assembly GCF_014930365.1). Lineage (GTDB taxonomy): Bacteria > Actinomycetota > Actinomycetes > Streptomycetales > Streptomycetaceae > Streptomyces > Streptomyces caniscabiei. The sequence continues at coordinate 7,473 of NZ_JABXWI010000041.1, forward strand.
TTCCACAGATCGATGCCGGCGTTGCCCAGCGAGTAGCCGAGCGAGGGTTGATGCGTTCCGGGACTGTCGGCCGCCAGCAGGCGGCGGGCCTCGATGGCGTCGAGGCTGGCGGCCAGCGCCTCCTCGAACAGACCGGCGTTGCTCATCCTCTCCGCCAGGGTGTCCTGGAGGTCCGCGCGTGCGGCGGCGTCCGGCTCCGAGGCCAGGGCGAAGTCGGTGAGGCGGCGGGTGAAGGCCGCGATCCCGCCGTCGAGGTCGACGTTCCTGCCGTCCGGAAGAGCTGCCGAAAGGGCCTGCAGGACCTCGACGTCCGCGTATCCGGCCAACGTGACCAGGGTGGCTCCGTCCGTCTCGAGAGCGAGCCGGGGACTGCGCCGCAGCAGCGGAAACACGTGGTCACGCCGTACGTGCTTCGATCGCCGTCCCGTCTCCACCAGGACGGTCAGCACCGCGGAGGCATGCACCGCCGGTTCCGGTTCGTCGCCGTCGGGTGCGAGCAGCTTCCCGGGGAGATCGGCGGCCCACGCGTCCCCGTGACGTTCGGTGACCTCGTGCAGGTCCGGCAGCAGATCGGCCAGGAAGTCCTCACCCAGCCGGTCGGGGAGGAGTGGCTCGAGTACTGTGCCCGCCGCGGTGGGCGGATAGCAGATCGCGTGATCGTCCAGCAGGTGCTGAGCCTCGACCGGATTGGCGGCGAGCCCTACCGAGATCAGCGTCCGGACGGCCGAGGCGGTGGGCAGCGCCCGCGTCAGCGTGGCGACCGCGGTGAGCCGCCCCATCGTGGCCGTCGACACGGAGATCCGGCCGATGTCCTTCAACGTCTGCCAGTGGTCGTATTCGCGTTCGAGCAGATAGCCGGAGAGTCCTCCCGGATCGCTGGGCGGCGCTGTTCCGCGCACATGCGCGTCGACGGCGACCAAGGCGGCCATATGCAGGGTGAGGACCAGATCGTAGGCGTCGTCGGCCAGAGAACCCGGCGGGCGCAGCCCTGAGAAGGCTGTGGCGTCGAGCAGTTCGGCGAAACGGTCCCGGGCTCCGTCGAAGACCACCTTGCGCTGCGCCGGAGTCTCGGCCAGGGCGCCCAACGGCATCCTCTCGGCGACGGCGCCGAGTTTCCGCAGCGGGTTGGCCAGCGTCTTCCACCAGTAGCCCGCTGGTCTGGCCAGAAGCAACAGGCGTGTGGGGACGTCCTGTTGCATCAGACGGTCCTGGAGGAGCCGCTCCAGATCGAGGCGCGGCCAGCGTTCGGCGTAGTCGACCACGACGAGCAGTCCGCGCGGTCGGCCGACGGCCACCCGCGAGGGAGTGGGGGAAGAGGACGGGCGGGGGTCCGTGAAATGCCGGGCCTGGGCGACGGCCCAGCCCGCCGAGGCGCTCTCTTCGGCGAACCGCGCTGCCAGCCGTGTCTTGCCCGCTCCACCGGCGGCGTGCACCAGCATCACGGCCAATCGGCCTGGCCGATCCCGCCACTGCGAGAGGTCCGAGAGTTCCGTGACGCGTCCGACGAACGGAACCACCCGGCTCCCCGCCGCCAGGAGTTCGCTGGGCCCCTGTCCCAGCAGCGTTCTCACATCGGGGGTCCGCAGCGGAAAGGCCTCGGTCAGGAAGCGTGGTGTCTCCGTGACCAGGTCGATGCCCTTTTCGACCGCCGGCGCCGGAGGGCGGGATGTCACGGCGGAGTTCGCCGCCGAACCGTCCGACGGGACCCGGGGTGGGGGAGCCGCACGCGCCGTCCGGCGCTGATACCTGTGGAGTTCAGCCAGCTTCTCCGCATACACACGAGCCGTGCCGCGTGTGACGGCCGACGCGCGCAGAGCCGCGGCGATGCGCTCCGCCGCGGCCGGGCTCGGAGCCTTGAGACCGCGTAACACCTCGCTGACATAACCGGCGGACAGGCCGGCCGCCTCCGCGACGGCCGCATTGCTCATCCGGGAGCGCGCGGGCAGAGCGCGGTACAGGTCGACGAGATCACGCGCCGGGCCGGGCGGCAGGTCCGGCTCGCCGCGCTGACTACCCACGGTGCCTCCACCCGCCTGCGGCGCACCTCGCCGGCCACTCGAAGAGCGTTTCGTCCTTCGCCGTAATTCGCCCGGAACAGCCCCTGCACAGGGCGTTCGAGCAGTTCAGGGGCACTGCGGAAAAATCCGTTCGCTGCGCTTCGCTGAGCGTGAGCGACCGCGGAATCCGGCATTTGGATAGATCTCGTGGCCGACGAGAAGACGGCCTACTGCCCGAACGGCGCCCCAACGTGACACCAGTGCGCAGACGCCGTGGGCAGGGAGAGGAGGTGGTACGCCCAGTATGGAGCCTCATGGGTGTTCGCTCGGTTCGCTGATCCCGCGGCGCATCGCATTCGCTCTGTGAGTCATGCTGGTGAACGACTTCCTGGTGACAACGGGAGCATGTCCAGTCGCTCGGCCGGTGAGCTCCCGTCGCACCAGTACCGCACCAGTGAAGCGGTGCCGGAACCAGCTTAGCGAGTCCTGACAGACTCGGTGGGTGATGCGTTCCGGCTACCGCCACGTCCTCGGCACGAAGTGTCGAGGGCCGCTCATCGCCGGGCTGTCGTCCGGTACCGCCGTCACGGCTGCCACTGGACGCCGTGCCCCAGATAGCGCGCCGGCCGGGGAAACCGTAGATGTACCTCGCCGGCCTCGTCGAGGTCGAGGGTGTCGACCGGGGACTGCACGGCGTCGAATGTGCGCACCGTCTCGTCGCGCACGGAACGCACCCACCGGGGTGGGCGGTCGGTGTCGAAACGCACCCTCAGGTCGAAGGCGTCGCACCGGCACTCCGGGGTGAAGATGTAGTGCGGCCGGAACGGCTGGTCCGCCGGCACTCGTAACACCATTGCGTACTCGTGAGCCTCTCCCGCGGCGAGGGCGGCGGGCAGCCGGACCATGAACTGGAACCGCCCGGGTGACGGTTGCTCGCGCCGGACCAGACGACCGCCGTAGAGGACTTCACCCGACAGGGCCGCCCGGCCCCCTGGCACCGCACTGGGGACGTCGAGCCAGGCCATGACTTCTCTGAGACCGTCCCGGACCGCGACGATGCGCCGGTGCTCGAGAGCCTCCATGCCCGGGACGTCGACCCGGACTACGGTGCGCAGTTCTTCCAGGTACCAGTCGCCGGCCTCCGCGGTCGACCGACCGCGCCGCCGTGCGAGCTCGCGGGCGATCTCCTCGGCCAGCAGGCGTTCGGCGGTGTCCACGCGGCGCAACGCGGTCCGGTACTCCCTGTTCAACCACGTCGCCAGCCAGGTGATCCGGTCGCCGAAGTAGGGCATCTGCTTGGTCTCGGCGGACAGCCCCAGACTCGCCGCGACCGCGATGCGGAGGTCCGCCGCCAGGGCGGTGGCGCAACTGCCGAGCTGCGCCACCAGGACATTGCGGTCGACTGTGTCCGTCGCGGGTGAGGTCACCGCCAGTTCCCGCAGGTGCGGCCCCAGTCGGTGCGCGAGGTCGGCGGCGTTGACGCCTCGTCCCTTGCGTAACGAACGGATCTCACCAGCAATAGCCTCGGCGTCAGCTGCCATTCCAGCCCCCATCACCGTCATCCGGCTGGCATGTCCGGCAGAACATGCCATCTCCCTGCCAAGAGTGTCCCGACAGTGGGGCTCCGTGGCCCGAGGAACGCCCAGACCATGGACGAATCCGCGGCTCCGAGCGACTTGGTGTGTTCGGCGCGCTTCGGCGAACCGGCCCTTACAGCCCCGTGACCTGGGCGTCCTCGGGCCGCTTCGGAGTGCTTCGGAATCCGGCCGCCCAATCCGTCGTGACCGGCGTCGCGAAGCTGAGATCGCCTACTGGTCCTGGAGGACGTCATGGGTAAAGTCGTCAGTTTGCGGAGCGCGGTCGTCATGGGCGCCGCCGTCATGGGCGGTTCGGCGGCGGGAACCGTCGCCGAGACGCTCGGCAACCTCGCCACGGAGCCGGTGCCCGGGCTGGGAGCGGTGGTCACCAGCGCCGTGTCACTCTGGTTCGCCGAGAAACTGGACCGGCTCATCGCCGACGACAGCGACGCGGGCTGAAACCGAATCGAGAGAGCGGCCCGGTGGTGCGGCGCACACGGATGGTTCCGCGACATCGACCGGCCCCGCGGGGGCAGCTCCTTCACGTCACGCGGGTCCACCGGCACGGACGCCGTTCCGTTGCAGCACCCCTCGCGCGAAGGCGGCCATCCGCCGCTCGTATCCGTCCGGGGGGCCGAAGTGCACCGCGAGGTGCTCGGCTCCAGCGGCCTGGAAGGCCACGGCGGTGCGGGCGGCCTCTCCGGCGGTGCGGTCCGGGCCGTGCCAGTCCATTCGGGTGCCGGGGGACACGGTACGGCCGTCGGTACGGGTCCGCAGGAACGCCAGCCGTTCGCCGAACGCCGTCGGGTCCAGCCCCACGCCCTGCCAGACGTCGGCGTACCGGGCTGCCCGGCGCAGGGCGGCATCGGTGACACCACCGGTCATCAGTGGCACCTCTCTGTCGGGGCGCGGCTCGAAGACGCCCGTTTCGAAGCCGTACCAGTGGCCCTCGAAGGGGCCCCGGCCGACTCGGAACAGGTGCCGGAGCAGCGCGATCGCCTCATCCGTGCGGCCTGCTCGGTTCTTGAATTCGGCGCCGACGGCGGCGAATTCGCGTTGTTCCCAGCCGATCCCCACGCCCAGGGTGATCCGTCCGCCGGACAGTTCGTGGAGGGTCGCGACTTGTTTGGCCACCACGAACGGACTTCGCAGAGGCAGGACGAGCACGGAGGTGCCGAACCGGATCCGGCTGGTCGTGGCCGCCAGCCAGCCCATGGTCACCAGCGGTTCCAGAACTCCTCCGTAGACCGGGCCGTACTCGTCGGGCGGCAGGATGTGGTCGGGGAGCCATGCCGTGTCGTAGCCGAGGGCCTCGGCCTGCAGTGCCAGGTCGGCGAGTCGTCGCGGGTCGGAGCCGGCGACCTCGTTCGGGAGGACGACCTGCAGCTTCACTCCTGTTCACCGTCCGTCTCGTCCGAAAGCGGAAGGGAGTGAAGAAAATCGAGGACAGGCGTCAGCCACTCTCCGGGCCGTTCGACCATGACCACATGGTCGCTGTCGATCTCCGTGTAGCTCGCGCCCGGTATCCCGGCTGCCAGGACACGGGACCCCTCGGGCAGGACCACGCTGTCAGCGGTTGTCGCGACGACCAGCGTGGGGACGGTGACCTCGGACAGGTCACCGGTGGTGTCGAGGGAGGGGATCAGGTCGAGGTGAGGGCGGAGTGCGGGAGGCGCCTCGGCCCGCCAGCCGGGGAGGAGCCCGAGTATGTGGTCGTCGGGCCGGGCGAACCCGGCAGTCAGTACGAGGGCGGTCACCCGCTCGGGATGGCGTACGGCAGCGCGCACCGCCACCAGCGTGCCGAGCGAGAAACCGAGCACCGTGAACCGTCCCGCACCGCGCCGTACGGCGGAGTCGACGACCGAGTCCGCGAGCGCGTCGAGGTCCAGTGGCGTGTCGGCGACCGGGGTCCGGCCCGAGCCGGGGTAGTCCGGGGCGATGACGGTGTGGGTAGCGGCGAGGGCGGGCAGGACCGGCGCGAAGTTGCCTTCGATGCTGCCGGTGGCGCCATGGGCGAGCAGCAACGCCGGGCCGGTTCCGGTGACGGTGGTGGCAAGGGGCGGGAATGAATCGTGCATGCCTCGTACGTTGACCCATCACACCGGTGTGAAGGTCAAGTCGGTGACGTGGTGAGGAGTGTCGGTGCTGATAGGAGAGCTGTCGCGGCGGACCGGAGTCGCGGCCCGGCTGCTGCGGTACTACGACGAGCAGGGCCTGTTGTGCCCCGACCGCGACCGCAGCGGATACCGCGTCTACACACCTGATGCCCCGTTCGTCGTGGCACGCATCAGGGGCATGCTGGCGGCCGGGCTGACCACCGACGCCATCCGCGAGATGCTGCCGTGCGCCACCGACGCCGGGCCGGGGATCGATCCGTGCCCAGAGGTTCTGCGAACGATGGCCACGCACCTGGAACGGATGGACGCGGACATCGCGGATCTACGCCGCCGCCGGGCAGCGCTGGCGGCGTTCCGCGACGCGACCGACGCCCGGCAGGAGCGGAGACGCGCTCACTGAAGAGCGTTGGCATGCTTTCCTCCTCCGGTCCAGAGGACGTTCTGGTCTCCGCAGGGCCGTCGTCCTCCGCGACGGGCCGAGGATGAGCAGCGGACGATGTGACGGCTTGTCGGCGACATGAGCCGTGCGGCGCAAGTCGCGCTCGCTTAGCGGCTCGCGAAAGCGGACCACGCCAACCGGATGATCGAGGAGTAGCTGAAGCGATGGGAGGCATCGGAAAGCAGCCAGCTGCGGGAGGTACGGGTAGTAGGTCCCCAAGGGCACCTGGCTGGTTATTGACCAGGTCAGGCGCCCTTTCTCTGTGCCTAGAAGAAGCCCAGTTTCTTCGGCGAGTACGACACCAGCAGATTCCTCGTCTGCTGGTGGTACATCGTACGTATGGCGCTGACCTGCGCGAATGCGTGGTTTGTAGAGCGTTGGCGGGAGGCTGGCCCGTGTCTGGTCCGGATCTTGGCGCAGAGAGGGCGAAGGTGTGCCAACGCTGACGGTGACGGCTGGTGGCCGTCTCGTCCGCCGGGTCGAGCCTGAATCGCGGCCTTCCCGGCACGCGGCAAAGGGGCCTGTCTCGGACTGAAACCCGGCGTATAGCCCGACTCGTCTGCCGCTCTTTATTTCCGCAGGTCAGAGGCTATGTTCTCTCGATAAATAAACTGTCTGGGTCGAATCCGGGGCGAATTCGGACTGCAGGTATTGCCGTCCTTGTTCACCGGTTATGCGACATATTTGGCATTCCAGGCGTCAAGTGGCGGTCCGGTGCCGATCTGTGGCGGACATCTCGGCACGGATGCACTCGGAAGTGCATGTACGGGGTGTCTTCTTGCCGACCTGCTCTGCTTTGAACTCGATCGCCGATGGTGCGTCCGGTAGCGGAGCCTGGAAACTGATCGGTTTCCTGGCGGGAAAGCAGGTCGCTTTCCTCACCGATGGAGGTGAGGCGAGTGGGTGACGGGCTGGGATCTCAGGGCTTCGAGATCATCCTGTGGCCGCTTTGGGGTTTC
>NZ_JABXWI010000042.1 GCF_014930365.1 Streptomyces caniscabiei
GGGGTGCAGGCCGAGGCTCTTGTCGTTCGCGAGGGCCGGGGTGACCTTCGATTCGGGGCAGCGGGCGTGCGGCAGGCCCTTGATGACCTTCGCGCGGCGCCGCAGCTCCTCCTTCACCTCGCGGAGCGCGTGGAGGATGTACTCGATGTCGTCGTCCTCCTCGCCGGCCCGGTAGCGGTGGGCGACGGGCTCGAGGGCGCGGAGGTCGCCGGTGCCCTTCAGGTCGAACGGCAGCAGCCAGGCCCGCGGGTCGAGGGCGGCGATCAGCAGCAGCAGGCGGAGCAGGAACGTCTTGCCCATGCGGGGGATGGACCCGATGACGATCGAGGCGAACATGAGGGTGACCTCGACCCACCGCATCCGCTGGTCGTTGCCGAACACGATGGGCTTGAACAGGTCGACCTGCCCGTCCTTGAGGAGCGGCCACGCAGGCTTCGAAGTCTCGTTCATCGGCTTGTCGCCGACCCACAGGACCAGGCGGCCCTCGTGCTCGTTCTCGTCGCCGGAGGGCCAGACGCAGCCGACCTTGCGGCGCAGGCCGGAGGCGAGCTGCTCGCGCTTCTCCATGATGTCGTCGGGGGTGACGCCGTAGGGAAGGTCGAGGTCGGCTCGGTAGCCGGGCCCGTCGCGGACGATTTCGCTGGTGAAGCGCATGCCGTCCATGTCGCCGCCCTTCTTGATGGCGGCGGAGATCTTCGGGTTGCCGATGGAGTCGAGGCCGCGCAGCACGATCGTGCCGGTGAGCTTCTGCAACTCGGTGCGCATGACGGCCGGGCCGATGACCGGGGCGTCGGGCTGCTGCCCGAAGTACCCGAGGGTGAGCACCCCGCCAGCGGCGAACGCCCATAGGTACGCGGGCGCCATGACGTACAGCCAGAGCGCGAAGCCGAGGCCGAACACGGTGGCGACGACGGTGACCAGGCCACGGAGGCGGACGCGGTTGCCGCGCAGCCGGGCAAGGTGGAGGTACTCCTCGACGTCCTCGGTACGGACGGCGTGCCCGCGGAGCGGTGCGGCCTCGCGGTCCCACAGCCACCGGTTCGTCTCGACGACGAAACGGCAGGCGCCACGGGGCGCCATGGCAGCCAGCTGCACGGCGTACCAGGGGGAGCGCAGCCCGTGATAGGCGGCGGCGTAGCCGAGGCGAGCGCTGGTGTGGCGGGCGGCCGTGGCGAACTCGGTGCGGTCCTTCAGCCAGACGGGGAGGATCGGCCGGCGCTTCTCGTCGGTGACGCCGGGCTTGGGCAGGTTCGGGTTGTCGACGGGTACGGGCGCGGTGGGCGGCTCGGTGGTGTCGACGTCGGCGGGTACGACGGTGTCCGTCATGCTGGTCTCTCCGGTCGTTCAGTTTGGGCGGTCCGGGGCCCGGGGGCGGCCGTGGCCTGGACAGTTGGGGCCGTCCCCGGGGCGTGGCTACTTCTTGTTCTTGCGGCGGAGCGCCTGGCGCTCGATGCGCTCGACCTTGCGCTTCAGGTCGCTGATGTCGACGCCGTCACCGGCGAGGCCGCGCTTGCCCATGCGGGCGTGCAGGGCGACGACTCGCAGCTTCTCCGTCGTGGTGAAGTCGGCGAAGCGGATGTCGGGGTTGTCGGCCATGGGTCAGTTCCTCTTCTGGTAGTCGTCGAGCAGGTTCTTCAGGACGAGCAGGCAGACCGTGGCGCAGACCGCGCCGACGGCGACGGCGACGGCGAGGAGTGCGGCGGCCATGGCGAGGGCGGTGAGTGCGACCGCGCCGCCGATACCGGCCGCGACGTACGCGCCGTACGGGCGCTGTACCGGGGCGGGCGCCGGGGCGGGCGGCTGCTGCAGCTGCTGCGCCTGGAGGACGGCGGCGATCAGGCGGACCGTCTCGGTGTTGTCGGCGGCCTCGACGGCGTCGCGGGCGGCCTTCTCGATCTCGCTCACGTCGTCCTCCCTCGGGTGAGGTGGGGACGGGCGAGGACGCCGGCGGCGAAGCCGAGGACGACCGGCTCGACGAGGACGGGCAGCACCGCCGTGATGGTCACCAGCGGCGACCCGAACAGCAGCCAGACGAGGGCGAGAACGGCACCCAGGGCGAGAGCCTTCATGACGTCTCACCGTCCTCGGCGAGCGTCTTCTCACGGTTGTACAGGGCGTCGACCACGTCCCACCCGCCGGTCAGGCCACGGGCCTTCATGGCCTCCCGCATGGCCTCCCGGAACTTCCGCTTCGACGGCGGCGGGGTCGTGGCGTACAACTCGGCGGCGAGCATCGCCACGGCCCGCAGGTTCGCGTTCTGCGGCCCTTCCAGGGAGGGCGTGCCGGATTGGCACGGCGTGACCGGCACGGGGGCTTCAGTGAGGGCGAATCCCCCCGTGCCGCCTGCGGTTTCGTCGTCCGGCACACCCCCCGCGAGGAGGGCCTCAAGCTCGCGGTCGGAGACGAGGGCGGGAAGGTCGGTGTGCCAGTCCGGCACGGGGTGCTGGTCGATAATCTCGGCGTGCGCTTCGAGGGCCTGGTGAACGGTAGTGGTGGCTTCCGCTTCCGCTCGGCGGGTGTGCTTGACGATGCCGGCGGCGGCCTTCGTCTCGTCGGCCCGTGCGGTGGCCAGGGCGCGGGAGACGGCGATCTTGTCTCGGGTGGTGGCGCGGGTCCGGTCGATCGCCGACTGCGCTCGCGGGCTGATACGGGTCGTGTCGCGGTCGATCGCCATCACGAGCGTGGTCTTCGCGAGGACCGGGACCAGGGCGCCGACGACTGCGGTGAGAAGGTCGGCGGCGAGGACGCCGTGGACGGCGAGGACGGCGACGGTCAGCGGCAGGAAGATCCAGCCGAGCACCTTCGGGAGTCGGGCGCTGGTGCCCTGCCGGCGGTGCGCCGTCTCCATGCCGAGGGCGTACAGCCACACCGCGTCGAACAAGACGGCGACGGAGTACGCGAAGCCGGGGTGGGCGAGGGTGGTGAGGATGCCGCCGATGGCGACGACGGCCCAGACGACGGCGATGACGGTCAGCAGGGCGGGGAGCGCCCACGTGCCGGCCTTCTTCAGACGGTTCATGCTTCGCCCACCTCCATGGGGGCGGCGGCGCGTACGACGCGGTGCGCGCAGAGCTGGACGCCTTCACGGTCACGGCGCTCGTTCGCGACGAGCAGCGCGGCCATCAGGGCGGGGACGGGCGGGAGTCGCCGGCCGGACCGGGCGGCCGCGCGGATGGCGGCCACCTCGGTCGGGCGGGCGATACGGGAACGGCCGCTCACTGGCTGCTCCCGTCGAGGAGTACGGCGAGCCGGTCGGCGAACTCGCGCATCCGGTCGGCGGCGTGGTCGAGGCCGGCGGCCAGGTCGTAGAGGCTGGCCGGGGTGAGGGAGCCGGTGTAGCCGGACTGTTCGACGTACGCGCACGTGTCGCGGCTGGCGCGGTCGGCGTACGGGGTCTGCGCCAGCATCAGCCGGAACAACTCCGAGCCGTTGAACGTCAGCCGATGCTCGAGCCCGTAGTGGGTGAGGTCGGCGCGGTAGGTGCCCGGGTGGTGGTCGGTGTGACCGGTGCACCAGGCCGGGCAGGTGAGGGTGATCTCGCCGTGGTCGACTGTGGGGAGGGTGATCGGGCGGGGCTCGGTCACTGCTGCTCACCCCTCGCGCGGACCTCGTCGCGGGACAGCTGCTCCGGGCGGGTGCGCGGCCCGTCAATCCACGGGAACGGGCGCACACCCTGCGCGGCCTTGAAGACACGGATCGCGGTGCCGGGCGCGGCGTCGGGGAGGCCGTAGACGCGGCCGCCGTCGAGGCTGGCGAGGAGCCGGGCGCCGTGGTGCTCGCAGCCGCGGGCGCCGGCGTTCGTGGCGTCGAGGATGGTGACGGTGGGCGGCCCGCTGCAGGGGGTGGGGTCGTCGCCGTGCGCTGCCGGGCAGCGGACGGGCGACTCCACCCTCGCGGCGACGGCTTCGGCGCCGTGTTCGGTCAGCTGCGCGTCGTCGCGGTGGTGCTGGGCGCGGCGGTCGGCGCTGCTGGCGTAGTCGTCACGGCACAGCCGGTGCAGCTCGGCGACGGGCGTACGCGACGACTCGGCACCGACCGCGCGCAGCAGGATCCGGAGGGCCTCGGCGAGGGCGCCGTGCGCGCGGTTCACGGCGAACAGGTCGGCGTGGTCAACGTGCTGGTGCTCGGCGAGGAGCAGCTGCGCGACACGGGCGGCGACGGCCAGGTCGGACGGCTCGGGAAGGGCCGGGGTGGACGGGGGCCCGTAGCTGGGTACGGTGCTGGTCAAGGTCTGACTCCTGGTCTGCTCAGGGGTTCGGATCCAGGCCCCGGGCCAGCGGTTGCGTCGCTGAGCCCGGGGCCGTCCTGTGTGGCGGGTTACGCCGCGTCGCGGGCCTGGTTCATCAGCTCCAGGACCCGCTCGAAGACCTCGGCGGGGTGGGCGCCGTCCCGCACGATGGCGTTCTCGACGATCGTGAGGATGCAGGCGAACGCGGGCCCGGCGGTCTCCCGGACCGTGCGCACGTCGTGCAGGGCGCAGGCGGTGGCCGTCTGATCGGCGAGGTCGTCCAGCTCGTCGGCGAACTGGCGCAGCTCGCGCGCCTTCGTACGGGCCTGCTCCGGGGTGAGGTCGTGCCCCATGAACCCGATCTTCGGGGTGCTGGCGGAGAGGTGGATGAAGTTGGCCCAGATCTCCGGGTCGCCCTCCACTTCGAGGCCGGGGACGCCGATGGCGTCGCTGCCGTGGTCGATGTGGCGGCCGTTCTCGTCGACGTCGTCGAACTGCTCGCCGTCCCGGGTGGTGCAGAGACCCGGGTAGACGTGGCAGAGGGCGGGCTCGTCGGCGAGGAGCGCGTCGATGCGGGGGTGGGTCAGGTCGACCTTGATGAGCGGCTTGCGGTGCTGGTCGGCGTTGAGGCAGGGCGCGAGGGCGGCGGGCGTGGCCATCACGCCGAAGACGTTGCTGGTGGGGGCCTGGATCTGGTCGGTGTTGAGCACGGTGGTGCCTTTCTCCGCTGGCTGATCTGTGGCTGAAGTTCTTGGGGCGGTGCGCCGGCCGGGGCGGGGTTCCTCGCCCGCGCCCGGACCGGCGCTGTTACGGAGCGGCTGCTACGCGGCGGCGGCGAAGGCGGCGATCAGGGCGACGGCGGCCTTGATCTCCGGCTTGCGGGGCTTGTACGCGCCGAGGAGGGTGCCGACCTGGCCGAGGCTGTAACGCGAGACCGTGCGGGTCTGGCGGGCGCGGCCACCGGCGACGGTGCGGCGGGTGCGGGCCTGCTCGGCGGGGACGAGGCCGAGGCGCTTCGCGACGGAGCGGAGGCCGTTCGCGGTGCCGGCGGCCGTGTCGCGGTCGACACCGGCGGCGATCGCGACGGTGGCCAGCGAGCGGGGGCGGCGGCGGCACGAGGCGGCGAGGCGGGTCTCGGCGCAGCGGCGGCGGAGGGTGGCTCGAAGGGCACGGCGGGTCGTGCGGTGCTCGCGGCGGATGGCAGACTTCTTCATCAGCGGGTCTCCTGTTAGCGCAGGTGATTCCGTCAGGCCCTCGTTCGGTGCTCCAACACCGACGGGGGCCGCTTGCGTTGTCGTCCGGTTTCCCTTCCGACACCTCCACTCTAGGGAACATCGTGTTCCCTGTCAAAGGTTTCTGGCCTAGTAATCTTCACTGATCTTGAGTAACGTCATGTTCCATGACTGCGAATGGAACACTGTGTGTCATGGATAAGCGATCACTGGAGCACATCGCGCGCCGGTTCAGGGAGGCTGAGACGCGGGCCGACATCCTCCGCAAAGAGCTCGCCGCGGCTATCCGGCAGGCCGACGCGGACGAGATCCCCCAAAAGGACATCTGCGAGGTGACTGGCTACACCCGTCAGCAGGTTCGACGCATCGTCCTCGCCGGTGCAGAAGAAGGCGACGAAAGCGCAGGTCCGAACCCCTCGAAGTAGTGCGCAGCGCCGTGCAGTTGATGGCACGGCGCTGGCACCAAGTGGCCCGTAGGTGTTCCGACAGGGGTCAACCACGCCAGACGGCAATGCGGCAGTGACCTGCGGCGGAGCGCCTAGAGCCTGCGTCGTCCGTCACCGTCATACGACAGGCAACACACTGCTAATGCGGTTTGGGACTTCAATCCCATCGAGGGTTCAAATCCCTCCGCCTCCGCGCTTGATCACCGAAGCCCCGGTCCACAGGACCGGGGCTTCGTCGTTCCCGCCTTCGCTCCAGACCACCTGAACGAGCTGTTTTCCCAGCTCACAAGGGGTGCGGTAAACGGATTTCACATGGCGACGGCAGTCATGTAATGTTCTTCCTGTCGCCGCGAACGGGCCGAAAGGGCCGGGACCGACGGAAAGCAGAACAAGCACTCGTAGCTTAACGGATAGAGCATCTGACTACGGATCAGAAGGTTGCAGGTTCGAATCCTGCCGAGTGCACAGCAGACCAGAGGCCCTGTGGAGTGATCCACAGGGCCTCTGGTCTTGGTGTTGACGGCAGTGGTTGACGGCAACCGCCTGGCAGGCAGACGTGGGGCCGAGCTGGCTGCTCCGGGATGCTGGCTGCGTAGCCGTCGCATCCGACTGATTGCCGTCATGGCGCATGCGTCCCCGAGTCGCTTGAAGGCAGACTGCTGAGCAGGCGCCCCCAGCAGCCGAGCCCGGTCGTGACGTCGTAGGGATGCCCGGTTGTGTGCGCCGGCCGTGTCGTGGCTGTGTGCAGTCTCGGCTGCTCACTCTGAGAGCGTCCAGTACATCTCGTCGGCGGGTTCGGGTTTTTCCACCGTATCCCACGTCTGTATGTCCGCCGAAGGCGCTGTGCTGGGTCCGCGAATGGTTAGGCAGAGCACTCCGGACCAAACTCGACCTTCTTGGAACTCCCATACTTGCGGATCGCTTTGCTCGCATGCCTGTGCCAGCATGGTTGCACCGCCGCCATTTTTTTCCGGGGCCATGCAGCGACCGCCGTGGTTAACGATCTCGCCGCGGCGGCTCAGTTTCCACTGCTGCTCCTTTTTGTCAGAGCAAGGTGCTGTGACGATGGCGCTTTCTGTTGCTTCCATGCACAGGCCCTTGTAGGAGCCTTTGGTTGCCCGGATGTTCTGCCACTCATCTGGTGCTTTGGAGTGCTCGGATGAAGCATCGTTTGTGTTGCTGCTTTTATTCTCCGGCTTAGGGGTCTGTGACGTTTCAGCGGGTGAAGATTTTGGATCGGCGGTTCTCGACGTGCTGGAGGGGGACGGCTCTGCTGTGCGCCCAGGGCGAGCCGAGCTGGGAGGCTCTTTGCGCTCTGGGAGTGCGGCAACAAAGTATGTAGCGAGAAGAGCGACGACTCCGACGGCAATCGCCATCACGCCAACTTGGGTGGTTGTGTCAGCCCCCTTCGCTAGCAGTATGAGGTAAACGATAACAAGCACGAGCAACGATGCTGCGACGAGGATGACTATCGTGGTTACCCTGTCCACCTATTCTCCTTGGTGAGGGTGTGTGATCCCTCAGTCAAGGGTGACGATCCAACCACCCGATCAAGTTCCGGTGGGGTAGGCGTAGTTTTTCTACGACTACGAGTGTGATCGGCCGACAAATTTTCGTACCGGCCTTATTATCGATCAGGCTGTAATCGTGAGTGACGGGTGGTGTGCCAACTCCTTAGGGAGGGCAGTTGGGTCGTAAAGGATCTAGATGCCCTGTTGAAATGATCAACAGGGCATCTAGTGTGCTGGGCTTCTGAATGTCATCAGCGTTGTTGCAGTTCTCCGGGTCCCCGCAGGGCCTTGCCCACGCGGTCAAACGCGAAGCGCTGAGAGTCGAGCCGTACAAAGGTGTAGATGTCCATGGTCACGCGGATTGAGCTATGGCCCAAGACTTCCATGATCATGCGAGCATCGGCTCCCTGTTCGTGGAGGAGAGACGCGCACGTGTGGCGGAGGTCGTGGAAGCGGACCTTGCGGACGCCGGCCCGGATGGAGAGCGCCTCGAAGGAGCGGTTCAGATTGCGTGGCTCGATGGGGGTGCCGTTCCTGGTGGTGAAGACCAAGCCCTGCCCCGTCCCCGTCCAGTTGTTGCCCGCCGCCTTCTGGTCGGCGATCTGCTGCGCGCGCTGAGCACGGAGCGCGGTCACGCACTCGGATGGCAGGGCCACGCGGCGGGCCGAGCGCTGCGTCTTCGGCGCGACGATCAGCAGTTCGCCGCCGACCCGCTGAAGGGCCTG
This sequence comes from Streptomyces caniscabiei, assembly GCF_014930365.1. Taxonomy (GTDB): domain Bacteria; phylum Actinomycetota; class Actinomycetes; order Streptomycetales; family Streptomycetaceae; genus Streptomyces; species Streptomyces caniscabiei. The sequence goes on from NZ_JABXWI010000042.1 coordinate 8,143, forward strand.
CCGGACAGTGAGGACACCTTCGTGGAGATCTACGTCCGACCAGCGCAGCCCCAGCAGCTCACCCCGCCGCAGCCCGACGCGGACCGCCAGCTCGTACGCGGCCCACAGCCGGTTGTCGCGGGCCGCTGTCAGAAGCTGACGCCCCTCTCTGGCCGTGAGCGGTTCGATCTCGCGCTTCGTGCCCATGCTCAGTTCCACGTTCCGGGCCACGTTTCGGGGTAGCTCGTCCTCACGCACGGCGTGCTGGAGGGCGGCCCGGAAGATCACCAGGAGGAAGCGCACGGTCCTGTCAGAGGGGAGCTTCTTGCAGCACTGGCCGAGGGCGCAGCAGCGCCGCTTGTGCTCCGGCCGCTTCTTGTCCTTGTTCTGCGCGCAGCACTGGCAGGTGACGGCGGTCTTCGCGAGGAAGGCTCGGATGTCGCGGGCGGTGAGCCGGACCAATTTCTTCCGACCGAAGTCCGGGGTGACGTAGTTGCGGACGAGGGACTCGTAGTTGACGTAGGTCGTCCTGCGGACCTTGCCCTGTGCGACGTGCGTCAGCCAGTACTTCAGGTACTCGGCGATGGTCATCTTGTTGGTGGCCACCGGGAGGCCGCTGAGGGAGTTGGCCTTGAGCTTGGTGAGCTTCTCGTGGGCGTCGTCCCAGGTCTTGCCGTAGACACTGCGCCGCTTGTACGTGCCGTCTGTCGTGAGGACGTACGCGCTGCCCTCCCAACGGCCGTCCTTGCGAAGGTAGATGGTGCCCTCGTTGTTGGCGTTCTTCTTCGGCTGGGCCATCAGGCAGCTTCCTGTTCGGTGCGGAGGGATATGTAGGCGTCCACGGCGGTAGCGCTGATGCGTCGGCAGCGGCCGATCTTGAAGGAGGCGAGTTCGCGGGAGCGGATCAGGTCGTGCACCTTCCAGCGGCTGATGCCGAGACGCTCGGCGACCTGGTCCACGGTGAGCACAGCGGTTGTCATGCAGGCAGAGCCCTTTCGTGCTTGAGCTGTTGGCTCCAGGCGAGGTCATGGCGGACCTGGGCGGCGAGGAGCTCTTCGCCGGGGCGGTAGCCGCTGCTGAGGTAGGTCCACGACGAGGCGGTGACGAGGGTGGTGTTCTCGTCGTCGACGGGGAGGCCGGCGCGGATGCGGGCGGCTTCGGCTTGAGCGGTGCGCCAGGCACGGCGTACGTCGCGGAGTGCGCCGAGGGTGGTCGAGTAGGCGCGTGACTTGCTGGAGAAGTGGCCGCGGAAGCCGAGCATGTGGGCCCACTTCCAAAGCTTGAGATCGGCGAACTCGGGGAGGTGGCCGAGCGCCCATGCAGTGCGGATCATCTGGCGTGCGTGCTGCTGGACGGGGAGATCGGTGAGCGGTTCGGCTTGGCCGGTGCCGTCGCAGTCGTCGCACAGGTCGCGAAAGCCGTCGGGGCCGCGTACGTAGCCGCGTCCGGCGCAGGGGCGGCATACGAGGGTGCGGTCCACGGTGCCCGCGCCCTCGGCGTTCTTCGTGGCGTACTTGGCGACGTATCCGGCGACCTTGGCGTCAGTGAGTTCGCCGTCACCCAGGGCCGAGATCTGGTCCACCTTGAACCGGTCGCCCCACCGGATGACGCGATCGCCGACCGCGTCCGACTCGACCGTGAGCCGGGCACGCTCGACGGCCAGGCCGACGGCGACGCGTAGGGCGTCGAAGGTGGCCCAGGCCGGGGGCGAGGTGGTGTGGCCGTCGGGACCGTCGAAGCGGACGACCGCGTGGAAGTGGACCAGGCCGCGTTGCTGGTACTCGGCGACCTTGGCGAAAGAGACGCGGAGAGCCGAGTTGAGTGCCTTCTGCGTCATGCCGAGGTGCTCGGCGAGGGCACGGCGTAGGTAGATCGTGAAGCGTGCCCACAGGGCCCCGGCGTGCGCGTTCCACAACACTGCGCCGGTGTAGTCGTAGCTTGCCGGGCGGAGTGGGGTGCCGAGTTCGGGAGCGTCTTGGGGGTGGCTCTCGCCGCATGTGCAGGGGCGGGGCTTGCGCCTGTCGGTCGTGGGGCGGTTGTGGACGGGGCCGAAGGACGGGGCGGTGAGGGTGACGAAGGCGCGGGGGTGGTCGCGGACGGTTTCGGCGACGTTCTTCCCGCCGGACAGTCCGGCCTTGATCAGGTGATAGGTGTCTGCGGCGTAGAGGCGGGAGCAGGCTGGGCAGCGGGAGGCCCGGCGGTTGCCGCAGGTGGTGAGGAGGCGTCCGGAGGGTTCGTCCTCGGAGCGGTAGGAGCGGATCACTTGCTTGGTGGTCTGGTCGGTGGTGATCGTCCAGCCGTGCAGGTTGACGGGACTGGTGCAGCCGCGAAGGTCGCGGACCTGTTCCGTCACGCGGTCGAAGTCGTCGGTGTTGGCCAGTTCGACCAGGTCCCGCAGGCCGGGGCTGATGACGTGGCGCAGGTCGAGGGGGCGGCGCATGGGTGGCGGGGTGTCCTCTCTGGCGCGAGGGTGAGGACCTGCGGGCAGCAGCGATTCAGTGCGCTCGGGCTGCTGCCCGCAGGCATGGCGAGTCGGGCCCAGGGGCGGGCGGCGGTGGGAGGTGCCGGAGAAGCCGGCGGAAGGGCGGAGTTCTACAGCGCGGCGTGAAGCGCGGTGGCCATGGGCAGGCCGATCCCGAGTCGTGTCTTGAGCTGGGCCGCCGTGATCGGTTCGCCGTGCTCGGTGTGGTGGGACATCGCGATGGATCGGGCTTCGGTCAGCAGCGGCTCAGGAACCTTGACCGCAGTCGAAGCGGGCGCCGGGGCGATGGGAGGAGCGACCGGGGCCGGGGCCGTAGTGAGCGGCACCGCAGGGCGGGGCGCGTCAGACGCAGTCTCTGGTACGGACTCGATCTTGTCTTGCTGGGAGGCCGGTACGGCAGGGCGCGCAACGGTGTGGAAGGCGCGTAGGAGCTGTGGGCCGACGGAGCCCCAGCCGAGGAGGAGCAGCGGGGCCACCGCGTCGACGGCGGCGCGGCCGTAGTGTCCGGCGACGATCGGTTCGGCGACGTTGAGGGCGAGGGTCAGCAGTCCGGAGAAGTGCATGAGGCGGGTGGCGGCCGTCATCTGGTCTGCGGGCACGCCGCGCAGGGAGAGGTAGCGGAGGGCGACCAGGAGGCCGACCACGGACAGGTCCACCATCGGGGCGATGAGCGGTGCGATCGGGCCGGGGACGCCGAGGCGCAGGGCGAGGGACCAGACGTTGCCGAAGGAGAAGACGAACGCCAGCGCAGCGATGACGATCATGACGGCGGTGATGGTGCGCTGAGTGATCCGGTCCTCTGTCATGGGATTTCACCTCCTCTCATGGAGCGTGAGGAACGTGCGAGCGCGGTCGGTCCGGTTGCTCAGGCGTCGAGCTTGGTGAGATCCGCGTCCGCCATGCGAGGGCCGAGGAGGGCTTCCAGGAGGGCGTACGGGTCGGCGGTGAGGCTGGCCGTCTGCTCGGCGACGCGAGCCGCTTCCGCGTCGGGCACGTAGGGCGTGCGGATGCGGGTGAAGCCGGGCTGCGACTGGTGGTTCATGGACGCGACGCCGACGTAGGTGGGGTCCTGGAGGTTGATCGGGTTGGCGTCCGGCCACTCCCGGATCTCGTCACCGAGGGCTGCCACGGCGGCTTCGGCGGTCTTCTGCGCGAAGCTCAGGCCGACGGGGCAGACGTCGCGGATGAAAGTGGGGATCGCGTCGCCCGTGGACTTCTGCGTGGTGAGGATGACGAGCAGACCCACGGACCGGCCCTTCTTCACCAGGTCTTCCACGAGCCGGGCGTTCTCGGCGGCGAGCGCGGCCAGCTTCTTCGTCTGCTGGTCGCTGCCCTTGTGGTCGCGGAAGTAGGTGTGGGCTTCGTCGACGATCAGCACGACCAAGGGCCAGCTTTCGGAGGGCCCGACGTCCCACATGGACTTCACCCCGAGCACTTGGCGCACCGAGGCCGACCGTGCGCGGCGGAGCTCCACCAGGTGCCGGAACAGCTTGTTGGCCTCTTCCAAGTCGTCGCCCACGAAGGCGAACATCCGCTGGACCCACTCGGCGTAGTCGCCTTCGTACGCAGCCGACACCTTGCCGTCCGCGCAGGCGAACTGCACTGCGGGCGAGGGTGCCCAGTCGGAGAGAAGCCGGTTGATCAGGCTGGTTTTGCCGAAGCCGGGAAGGCCGGCCACGGTCACGCCGGGCACCTGCGTGAGGTTCACGGATACGGGTTGCGCGTACTCGTCGAGGCCCAGGTCCCACCGGGCCGTCTCTTCCGGTGCGTCGCCCGAGGGGTGGTGCTCGGTGGGGAACTTCAGTGGGTCCAGTCGCACACCCCGGATGAGGACCTGCCCAGGCTTGTCCTGGGTGACCGCTACTCGTGTGCACCGCCAGGCGTCCGCCAGGTGCGGACCCGCTTTCTGGAACTGTTGGAGTCCAACTCCAGGCAGGCACTGTGCCCGCGCGATCACTCCGTACGCGTCGTGCTTCACCTTCAGGGCCGGGATGAGGACGCGCGGCTTGTTGGGCTTGCCCTGTGTGTTCGCCAGCGACGCGAGCGCGTTCGGGGTCTTGTCCGTGGCCGACAGCTTGAGCATCGGTGCCAGTCGCTTCCAGCCCCACCGCACGCGTATGGCTTGCTGAATGGACTGCCGGGTCATGGCGTCGGCGCGCACGTAGCGGACTACCCACCAGGCTGCCCATCCGACGAGCGAGGCGAGCACCAGGGCGAAGATGATCGGGACGTGACCGAATATCCCTTCCACCGGGGCGTTCGGATCCTTCATGCGTGGCTCTCCATCGGGTTGTAGAGGAAGGCCGCGAGGGCCGATTCGAGGGCCGCCCGATCCGCCGAGGTGGCGAGGCGGGCATAGCCATAGCCGACGAGCACGGCCGTCACCGAAGGCACGAGTGCTTCGGTGAACCGGGCATCCGGACCGGCGTGAGACAGCGGGTAGCTGCGTTCAGCGCCGGACCGGAGAACGGTGTCGTTCACGCCGCTTCGGCCGCCGGGGCCACCAGGTCCAGCCGACCCGCGCGGTAGGCGATGCCGTCGGAGAGAGAGCCGTTGAAGATCCGCGCCCACGGAGTGGCGAACAGCTCCACCGGCATGACCGGGACACCCGGACGGAGGCCGTTGGGCAGGCCCGTTTCCGGAACGGTGATCTTCAGAGCCTCGGCGCGGTCCTCCTCCATGAAGAAGAGGGTGATCGTGTAGAGCTTCGCGCCGGTCTCACGGTCGGTCGCGAACTGTGTCTTCTCCTGGTCCGCGTACTTCGGCACCGGCAGGGTGCCGACCATGAACGACGAGGTGGGGAGCAGGCCAACACGGATGCGTGCCATGGGAGTTAGTTCCTTTCGCTGCGCTCCACCCAGGGCGGTGGGGCGTGATCACCATTGAACATAGCTGACCTAGCAGTATCAAGTGAATCGGGTGAGCTAGACATCAACTGACGTAGGCCACCTATGTCAGTGGGGTGTGCTAGGGGTGCTAGAAATCGCTACTCTTGGGCCATGAGCCCCGCGCCAGAGAGCAAGCAGGACCGTCGGCCGCCGTATCAGCACGCTGCCGACGAGCTTCGGCGCGACATCTTGCAGGGGCGGATCAAGCCCGGCGAGCAGATGCCGGCCATTCGCGAGCTACAGGAACGCTTCGGCGTGGCCAACATGACGATGAGGTCCGCGCTCAACGTGCTGCGCGACGAGGGCCTGATCTACACGATCCATGGCCGAGGGAGCTTCGTCGCTGACCATGACGGTGGGGGCGAGTTCTCTGCGAACTACACCGCGCCAGCTTGGTACTTGTCGAAGAAGGGCCAGGCAGAGCCAGGAGAGGGAAGGCCCGACGACGCTGAAGCCGCCGGGGCCAACCTCGCCGACATCCTCACATCGCTACGCGACGAGATCCGTGCCCTTAGTGCTGATCACCAGGAACTACGCCGTGAGGTAGAGGAGTTGAAGGCAGCGCAGCAGTCGAAGTCGTAGTCCTGAGCTGGGCCACTTCCTCTCGCAGTTCCTTGGTCTCTCTGCTGAGGCGGACGACCATGGCCCGCATCTCCTCGATCAGTGCGACTACCTGATCCCTGTTCCCGACGTGAATGCTGGTCGACCCCATTTCGTTGTCCGGTATGTGCTCGGTCACCGCTCCCCGCTTGCTGCCGCGCCGTTGTTCCGTGCCGCGCTGTCCGAGCCGCCGGACCCTGCCCACGGCATCCGTGCCTCTCTCAGGTTGCTGGGCCACTGCCCTGCTGTCGGGTCCCAGCTGATGCACGACGTTCTGGTCCCACCTGAGGCTTGACGGTAGGCCTAGGAAACGTGGGAAGCCCCGTGGGGCTTGTTCGCTTTCA
>NZ_JABXWI010000043.1 GCF_014930365.1 Streptomyces caniscabiei
CCGCCGCCCGCCCGATCCCGGAGGACGCGCCCGTCACGAGGGCCACTGGGGAAGCTGTCTGCATGGTGGTTCCTTCGGTTGCGGGAACGACTTCGTCGTTCCCTGCGCGGGGTCGCCTGGACTCAGGTCGACACGGCCCCCACCGGTCCTGCAAGCCCGGACCAAGCCGGTCCGGCCAAGCTCGGGATCGTTGTGGACTGAACAGTCAGAAACCTAGGCGGTTCTGTACTGAGTTGTCAAGTACGGCGGGCGGCTCCACCTTTCCCCTTGGTCGCGACGACGGTGGCCGAGTGTGTGCGAGCAGTCCTGCAGGGGAACGCACAGCACTCCGTCGTCGCCGGCCGCGATCGCGTCACCTCGTCGGACGGTGGCGCCGGCGACCACGGCGGGCGCGGTCACCGGGCCGGGGCCGGTCTGTCCCATGTCCTGCGCCGAGACCCCTCGCGAACAGGCAGGGAAGCCCATTGCCGTCAGCTCGGACGGGCCATGTGGTCCTGCGCGGTCATGCGGCCCGTCGTCTTGGTCTCGACGTCGGACACGGGTGTGATGTCCAGCAGCAGGCCGGGGGTGAACCTCGCAGACCTGTGGCCGGCGCGGCTCGAACCGGAACCCCTGGGCGGCGACGAGCGGCCGGGTGCGCGATGGTGGCCGTGGGCCTGGGCGATCTTGCGCGTCAGCAGGGTGGTCGCCTGTGCCGGTTGTGGTCCCGGTTGCACGGGGGGGCGTCCGCCACGTGGGTGAGCGGGACGTCGGGCTGACGCTCGCGCGGGGTGGCGACCATCGGACCGGTCGCCGATCGTCGACGCCCAGCGGAAATCCGTACCGCTCCCCGCATCCGCGGGGACGGCAACCAGCTCTACGGGGCATCAAGGCGGAGCGCTGGCACGAATTCGTGCATACGCGGTCCGAGTTGGCGCAGCGGCGGCCGAAGTGCCACCGTCTGGCCGGCGGCGTGGCGTTCGGCCGGCTGACCGTGCGGTTCAAGCCCGGCGACACCGCGCCTGCGGTGGAGCAACTCGACTGGGGGCGGGCGCAGTTCTTCGCCAACCGCCCGGGCGACCGCCCGGCGGCGCGTAAACCTGCGGGCCGCGCCTGCGCGGCGTCGAGGTGGGCCGGCCACATCGGATGCCGGTGCAACGGGGCCGGCCGTGCCCTTCTCAGCTTTGGCGCGGGCGGGGCAGGAGTGCGAACGCGCTCTCCGCGATCGAGGTCAGGCGGTCAGGGCTGTGGCCGTATGCGCCGACGACGTCGCTGCCGCGGATGACGGTCAGCAGGAGGTAGGCGAGGTCGTCGGGGTCCGCGTCGGGGTCGATGTCGCCGTTGCGCTGCGCCGCTCGCACGCACTCGGCCACGGCCGCCCGGACTACGGAGAAGCAGTCGTGGGCCAGGCGTTGTACCTCGGGGTCGGAGGCGCCGATCTCCAGGGCCATCTTGGCGGCGAAGCAGGCCGCCGCCGTCCGGTCGGGGGCGGGGGGTACGTCGGGGGCGAGTGGCACTCCGTGGACGGCGCGGAGCAGGTAGGCGTGCAGGCGTTCCAGGGCGCCCTCGTCCGGTCCGGCGAGCATCTTGGGCGGACCCTGCCCCAGCCGGGCGAAGTAGCTGGTCATCGCCTGCATCAGCACGCCGTGCTTGTCGTCGAACGCGCCGTAGAGGCTGCCGCGGCCCAGGCCGGTCGCGGCGCTGATGTCGTCGACGCTGGTGCCGTTGTAGCCCGAGGTGCGGAACTGCCGCTCGGCGGCATGCAGGACGTGGTCGCGGTCGAAACTTCGTGGTCTGGCCATGCATCGAAGGTACGACCGACCCACCCTTCTTGACAACCCAGTACAGAACCATCTAGGTTTCTTACCGTTCAGTCCACAACGGTCCTGAGCTCCCCGGACAGGATGCGTGCACGCCCGGCGCGATGACTGGCCGGCGCCTACATCAACAGGATGCTGGCCACCGCGGTCACCGACACGGCCCTCCAGAGGATCGCCGAGGTAAGCCCCACAGCGGCCACACGATGATCTCGAAGCCCTGAGATCTCAGCCCGCCATCCGGTCGCCTCACCTTCATCGGTGAGGAAACCAATCAGATTCCAGACGGCTTTCAGTCATGCCGAGCAAGCAAGGGAAAAAAATGAGTACCAGCATCGACCGCGGGGCGCCCGCCTCCGGAAAGACAAACTCGGGCCTTCGCGGCTCACATGCCGTGCGCTGGTGGGTGCTGGTCGTCATAGGCATGGCACAGCTCATGGTCATGCTCGATGCGACCGTCGTGAACATCGCGCTGCCCGAGGCGCAGCAAGACCTCGGCTTCAGCGACGGCAGCCGGCAGTGGGTCATCACGGGGTACGCCCTGGCGTTCGGCAGCCTGCTGCTGCTCGGCGGCCGACTCGGTGACCTGTTGGGCCGACGCACCCTCTTCGTGATCGGCTTGGCAGGTTTCGGGGCCGCGTCCGTCGTCGGCGGCTCGGCCGGCAGCTTCGAGATCTTCGTCGCGGCACGTGTGGCCCAAGGCCTCTTCGCCGCGCTGCTCGCGCCCGCGGCACTCTCACTGCTCAGTGTGACCTTCACCGAACCGTCGGAAAGGGCGAAGGCCTTCGGTATCTTCAGCGCGCTGGGTGGTGCGGGCGGCGCGATCGGGCTGCTGCTCGGCGGCATGCTCACCGAATGGGCGTCGTGGCGCTGGGTGATGTACGTGAACGTCGTCTTCGCGGTCCCCGCCCTGATCGGTGCACTGCTGCTGCTGGCCAAGCCCGTGATCAACAAGAAGCCCCAACTCGACATTCCGGGCATCGTCGTGGTGAGCGCCGCGCTGTTCGCCGTCGTCTACGGGTTCGCGCACGTCGAGTCCACCAGCTGGACCGACCCGGTCGCCCTCGGCTCCATGATCGTCGGCGCGGTGCTGCTCGCGGTGTTCGTCTGGCTGGAGGCCAGGGTCGCGCATCCGCTGCTGCCGCTGCGCCTCGTGCTGGACCGGACCCGCGGTGGTTCGTTCGCGGCGGTGTTCGTCCTGGGCATGGGGATGTTCTCGATCTTCCTGTTCCTGACCTACTACTTCGCGGCCAGCCTCGGCTACTCGCCGATCAAGACCGGTCTGGCGTTCCTGCCGATGGTCGCGGGCGTCGTCGCCTCGTCGACCACGATGCCTTCGCTGGTGCTGCCCAAGGTCGGCCCGAGGATCGTCGTCAGCGCCGGCTTCCTGGTCGCCGCAGCCGGTATGGCCCTGCTGACCCGGCTCGAGCTGGACAGCACCTACGCCACCCACATCATGCCCGGCCTGATCCTGCTGGGTCTCGGCATCGGCGCGGTGATGTCCACCGCGATCCAGGGGGCGACCTCAGGCCTGCACCACGAGGACACGGGCGTCGCCTCGGCGCTGATCAACACCGGTCAGCAAATCGGCGGCTCCATCAGCACGGCGCTACTGACCACCATTGCCTCGTCAGCCGCGACCGACTACCTGACTTCGCACAAGCCCAGCGCGCTGGCCGCGGCGCAGGCCGGCGTCGAGAGCTACACGGCCACCTTCGCGTGGGGCTCCGGGTTCTTCGTGGTCGGTGCGGTGATCGCCGCGTTCCTGATCCCGAACCGGGCCCTGGAGCCGTCCGAGGGCGAGCCCGTGATGGCCCACTGAACCCGGATCCACCCAAGAGAAGCCCTGCCACCCGCGATGACTGTTGCTCTCAGGACACGAACCAGCACAGGAAAGCAGGGCACCTCCAGGCTTCCACCGCGACCGTCTCGCCCCGCGAACCCACGACAGGGCCCTCTCCGCGATGGACCTCACCACCCGCCACCCGCGCACCAGAGAACTACTGTCCACGGCGAAGTCCATGGTGCAACCAGACCCGACAGGAGACACTCCCATGAAACGACGTACATTCCTCGGCGCGACCACCGCATCGCTGGCCGCCACCCAACTCGCCGGGCCCGCCCACGCCACCAGTTCAACCGCCGGCCCAACCGCCGGTCAGTACACGGTCGTCGCCCGCTTGTGGGGCTCGATGCCGACGGGTGTCACCGTCTCACGCCACGGCCGTATCTTCGTCAACTTCCCCCGCTGGGGCGACGACGTCCCGTTCACCGTCGCCGAACTGCGCGGCGGGAAGCCCGTGGCCTACCCCAACGCCGAGGTGAACCGCGAGGACGCCTCCGACCTGGCCGGGCACTTCCAGTCGGTGCAGAGCGTCGTCGTCGACCCGGCCGACCGGCTGTGGATCCTCGACACCGGAAACCCGCTGTTCGCCGGGTCCTCCTACGGCGGCCCGAAGCTCGTGGCGGTCGACCTGCGCACCGACCGGATCGTACGGAAGATCCTCTTCCCGCCCGAGGTGGTGCCGTCGAACAGCTACCCCAACGACGTGCGCTTCGACCTGCGGCGCGGCGCCGAGGGCATGGCGTTCATCACCGACTCGGGCGGCTCGAACGGCATCATCGTGGTCGACCTCGCCACAGGCCGCTCCTGGCGGCGACTGGCCGGGCAGCCCTCAGTGCTCCCCGACGAGCAGTTCCTTCCCGTCATCGAGGGCGAACCCCTCATGATCCGCCCCGCGGGCAGCGAACCCATGCACTACGAGACCGGCTCCGACGGCATCGCCCTCAGCGCCGACGGCAAGCGCCTCTACTACTCCCCCCTGTCCAGCCGCCGACTGCACAGCGTGTCCACCGACGCCCTCGCCGACCCCGACGCCACCGACGCCGAGGTGGCGGCGACGGTCGAGGACCACGGGTTCAAGCCGATGGCCGACGGCCTGGAGAGCGACGACAAGGGACGGCTCTACGGCGGCGACCTGGAACACAACTCCATCTGGCGCAGGAACCCGGACGGCACCTACCGCACCCTCGCCCAGGGCACCGACCTGATCTGGGTCGACACCCTGTCCGTCGCCTCGGACCGGCACCTGTACGCCACCGCCAACCAGCTCAACCGGGTGTCGCTCTTCCACGAGGGCGAGGACCTGCGCCGCAAGCCCTATCTCCTGGTCCGCCTGCCGATCGACGCCGGACCGGTCAGGCTCGTGTGACCTCTCCGGCCCACGTCACGTGACTGCCTGGTCGCTGTCCCTGTCCGGACGGCGAACCGGTCCACCAGCACGCCGGCCGAGGGCTCGACCACGGGGCCTGGGTGCCGCTGAATGACCATGTACCCGCTGGCCGAGGAGGGTGTGCTGGTGATCGGCTCCGGCCTTATGACGCACGGGCTGCCGTTCATCACCCGTGCGATGCTCGATGGCCAAGTCCCGGGCTGGTCCGCCGACTTCGACGCCTGGGCCGCCGACGCCCTCGCGCGCGGCGTGGCGGACGAACTCGCCACGTTCCGGACGAGGGCGCCCGGTATGCCGTACGCCCATCCGACCGTCGACCACTACATCCCGCTGTTCATCACCCTGCGCGCCGCCGCGCACCCCGACCGGCCGGTGCGGACCACCGTCGAGGGGTACACGATCGGCTTCTCCAAGCGCTCGTTCCAGACCGCCGTGTGACACCGACAGCCGTATGACGACAACACCGAATCAGATCACCTTCATTGAGGAAACGAACATGACCGAAGCCACAGACCGGATCATCGACGCCCTGCGCAGCGGGCACGACCACCTCGCCGCCGTGGTGCACGGACTCACCGCCGCCGATCTCACCCGCCCGTCCGGCGCGTCGGAGTGGGACGTCTCCCAGGTGCTCAGCCATCTGGGCAGCGGCGCCGAAATAGGCCTGGCCGCACTGGAGGGCGCGACAGGCGGTACGGGTGCCCCCGACGGCGACTTCAACAAGTCGGTGTGGGCCCGCTGGGACGCGATGACCCCGGCCGAGCGCGCCGAAGGCTTCGTCACCGCCAACCAGGCGCTGGTCGAACGCTATGAGGGTCTCGACGCGGGGGCCCGCAGTGACCTCCGGATCGACCTCGGCTTCCTGCCCGCGCCGGTGGACGTCGCGACCGCGGCGGGGCTCCTGCTCAGTGAGCTCGCCCACCACTCGTGGGACGTCGAGGTGGCCTTCGACCCGTCGACGCCCCTGGCGTCCGCCGCGAGGGGGCCGCTCCTCGACCAGGCCGGCATGATGCTGGGCTTCATCGGCAAGGCGGGCGCCCTGGAGAACCGCCCCGTCGCCGTCGCGGTGCACACCACCGCACCCGAGCGCGCCTTCGGTCTCTCGGTCGGCGAGACGGTCGCGCTCACCGGCGAACCCGAGAACGCCGACGCCGTGCTGACGGCCCCCGCCGAGTGGTGGCTGCGACTCGTCACCGGCCGGCACGCCCCCGCCCACACCCCGCCCTCCGTGACCCTCACCGGCGACACCGTCACCCTCGACGACCTGCGCAGGGTCTTCCCCGGGTTCTGAGCCCGGCGGCAAGGCAACGGGCACGGAAACACGCCCCAGCTAGCCTGCGCGTTTCACTCGGGGTCGTGTCCGGATCATGAGCGGCACAGCGAAAGTGCCTTCTGACCTGGGACGACAGGGCTTGTCCAAGGCTTCTGTCGTCTCGCGGGGGAAGGCACTTTCCGCGTGCACACCACCGGGTCACGTCCGCGCATTGTCGTCTCGGCCGACGGTCGCGGGGTGGTCGGCCATGCCGGATCCCGTCTGCCGGCCGATCTGGCCGAAATCACCGGGCTGACCAGCGCCTTCACCAGCGCGTTGCGTCGGCTGCGGCCGCGCGGCACGGGGCACGCCCCCGGCCGGGTGGCGGTCGACCTGGCCGTGACGCCGACGGCGACGAGACCCGCACTGACCTCGCTGTCCTGTGTGACCAGCGCGATGTGTTCGGCCCGGTCGCCTCCACACCCACCGCCTGGCACTTCGCGCCGACATCGGCCCTCCCCCACTGGCCGCCCTGCAAGAAGCCCGGGCCACCGCACGCGAAATCGCCTGACTGCAAGCCGCCGACACCCGCGACGGCATACCAGCGTCCCGCACGGCCGGGCGCGACCTGCCCTGCCTGGTCCTGGACCTCGACGCCACCCTGGTCCCCTGCCACTCCGAGAAGGAGCAGGCAGCCGCCACCTACAAGCGCGGCTTCGGCTACCACCCGCTGCTGTGCTTCCTGCACCACATCCGGGCCCTGCCCGACCGGGTCTGGCACCCGGCCCTGGAACAGGACGGATCCCTGCGCGACGGAGCAGAGGCCGCCGAGCTGACCGGCATGATCGACCTCACCCGGCTACCCCGACGGCACCCGCGTCATCGTGCGGCGTGAGCGTCCGCATCCCGGTGCCCGGCTGTACCTGTTCGACTTCGACGAAGGCATGCGCCACCAGGTCTTTCTCACCGACACCCCGGTCACGGGTGGGGGAACCGCGCAACGCCTGGAGGCACGCCACCGCACGCATGCCCGCGTGCAGGAGCGCATCCGCCTGCTCGTCTGGACCCAGGCGCTGCTGTTGGACGGCGAGTTGGCCACCGCCGAGCCGAAGAAGCTCCGCTACCGGCTGCTGCGCGCCGCCGCCCGCATCACCCGCGGAGGCCGCCGACTCTGCTTCCGGACCTCCGCTACCTGGCGTTGGCGGACCTCCGCTACCTGGCGTTGGCGACACGAGCTGACCAGCGCATTCACCCGCCTCGCAGCCCTGCCCCGGCCAGCCACCTGACCGCAGCACTGTCCCTGCCCTTCCGCGACCCGAGGAACCCCGGAGCACCCGACCCCAGCGTCGGGCCCCGGCCATGCCCGCCCCTCGACCAGCACCCCGAATGGCGGCAGTCGGCTTCGTTGGTCTCGATCTCGTACAGGGCTGTCCTCACCACGGGGCGCTCACGTCTTCGAGGAGGGTCGCCAGGAGCTCGCAAGCGTCGTCCTCGTGCGGGTCCCTGCCGGAGGCGTGATCGCTGACGTGGAACACAGTGTCCTTCGCGGTGACCGTGTACCTGGGCCGACGTGGACGGCGTAGTGCGTGGGTTGCATGCCGACGTCGTCGGGGATGTCCAGGCCCGCCGCGCACACCCCGGCGTCCCCGGCGATGAGCATGGCACGGGCCTCGCGGACACGGGGCCGGCCCAGCACACCGGCGAGACGGGTCAGCTCGTCGTCCCGGCACCGCTGGGCGGGACGCCGGGATCGATTCCGGTGCCCTTGGTCACGAGGACTCCTGGGCCGGGTCGGGGACGGTATCGGGGTCGGGGTCGGGGTCGGAGTCCGTGGCGGTGAGGGGGAGCAGTACCTGGAAGCGGGTGTCGCCGGGTACGGACTCGACTTTCAGGTCACCGTGGTGCTTGTTGACGACGATCCGCCAGGAGATGTCGAGCCCCAGCCCGGTGCCCTCGCCCACCGGCTTGGTGGTGAAGAACGGGTCGAAGATCCGGCCGCGGATCTCCGCCGGCACTCCCGGGCCCGTGTCGCGGAACTCCACCAGCAGCCGGTCGTGCACCAGAGCGGTGCGTACGGTCAACGTCCCTGCGCCGCCCGCGCTGTTGATGGCGGAGACCGCGTTGTCGATCAGGTTGGTCCACACCTGGTTCAGCTCGGCCGGGTAGGCCGGAATCCTCGGTACCGAACGGTCGTACTCCTTCACGACCTTGACCTGTGGACCGATCTTGCCCGACAGCATCAGCAGCGTGCTGTCGAGGAGTTCGTGCACATCGGCGACCTGGTAGGGCGCGCGGTCCAGCTGCGAGTACTGCTTGGCGGCGTCGACGAGGTGCGAGATCCGGGTGGTGGAGTCCTCGATCTCGGACATCAACAGCTCGGTCTCGACCGTGTAGTTGAGCCACCCGATGGCGCTCTGCAGGATCTCCTCCTGATCGCATGCCGCCGCGATCTGCTCCAGCCAGTCGACGTCGAGACCGCCCTGCACGAAGGTCGGCGCGATCTGCCAGCCGTTCGGGACACCGTGGTCGTCGAGCCAGTCGGCGAGCTCGTCCTCCCGGTCGGACGCTTCGAGCGGGCTCAGTGCCGGCGCCTTGGAGACCCGCTCGGCCGTACGCTCCTGGAGGGCGACCAAGGCCTTCAGGACGTCGTGGTGATAGTCGCCCGAGGCGATGACGCCGAGCTCGTTGCGCATGTGCGCGACCCGGTCCCTGAGCGAGGAAGTGGCCCGTACGGCCGCCGCGGCCGGGTTGTTGAGCTCATGGGTGAGACCCGCGGACAACGAGCCCAGCGCCAGCAGCCGTTCGCGCTGCCCGACGGCCCGCTGAAAGGTCTGCGAACCAAGGACGAGCCCCTCCAGGAGATGGACCGCCATCGGAAACCACTCGTGCATGAAGCTCGCGAACGATTCGGCGGGCAGGACGAAGAACCGCGTCGGTTCCGGCACCCGCAACGAGTT
This sequence comes from Streptomyces caniscabiei, assembly GCF_014930365.1. Classification (GTDB taxonomy): domain Bacteria; phylum Actinomycetota; class Actinomycetes; order Streptomycetales; family Streptomycetaceae; genus Streptomyces; species Streptomyces caniscabiei. The sequence continues at coordinate 9,239 of NZ_JABXWI010000043.1, forward strand.
GGGGTACCGCTGCGGTTTACCGTCCCCGACGAACGCCATCACGGCCCCCGCGTACACCCCTGGCTGGGACGTGCGGCTCACCTCGATGTCGTCGCTGCCCACCCGGCGCGACATGACCACCGTGCCCTCGATCATCACGTACAAGCAGGCCGCCGGGTCACCTTCGGCGAACACCGGCCCGGGGTCGAACAGTTCGACCCGTCCCTCGCCGCACAGCCTGCCGAGCTGTTCGGAGTTCAGCTTCTCGAAGAGGAACAGCGAGCTGATCTCCGCCGCGCTGCACGGCATCAGCCGCCCGCTCACGACTGCTCCAGATACCGGTGTACGAGCATCACGGCCATGGCTCCCTCTCCGACGGCGGACGCGACCCGCTTCGCGGACTCCGCGCGCGCGTCCCCGGCGACGAACACGCCGGGGATGTTGGTCTCCAGGTGGTACGGCGGCCGGTCCAGCTCCCAGTTGGCCGGTGGCCGCCCGTCGGCGGTCAGATCGGGCCCGGCGAGGATGAACCCGCGCCCGTCCCGCGACACCGTACCCTCCAGCCAGTCGGTCAGCGGGGCCGCGCCGATGAACACGAACAGCCACTGCGCGTCGACCAGTTCGGTATCCCCGCTCGTCGCGTCGCGCAGCGTCAGCTGTTCCAGGTCGTTGTCGCCGTGCGCGGCCTCGACGACCGTGTGGGCCCGCACGAAGATGTTCGGCGACTCGGCGATCTGCTGGATCAGATAGTGCGACATCGACGCGGTCAGGTCCGGCCCGCGCACCAGCAGGGTGACCGACTTGGCGCCCCTGGCCAGGTACATCGCCGCCTGCCCGGCCGAGTTGGCGCCGCCGACGATGTACACGTCGTGCCCCTGGCAGGCGGCGGCCTCGGTGAGCGCCGACCCGTAGAACACCCCACGACCCGACAACTCGTCGGCACCCGGCGCCTGAAGCTTCCGGTACGACACACCGGTCGCCAGAATCACGCTGTGCGCCGCGATCTGCGACCCGTCCGCGAACCGTACAAGCCGCGCCGCCCCGCTGCTCTCCAGACCGGTCACCTCCCGCGCGGACAGGATCTCGGCGCCGAACTTCGTGGCCTGCCGGCGCGCCCGGTCGGTCAGCTGGCCACCGGACACCCCGTCCGGGAAGCCCAGATAGTTCTCGATCCGTGAACTCTGCCCGGCCTGCCCGCCGGTCGCCGACCGCTCCACCAGCACCGTCCGCAGGCCCTCCGAGGCCCCGTACACGGCCGCGCCAAGACCGGCCGGGCCGCCGCCGATGACGACCAGGTCGTAGAAGTCGGCCGTGGGTGTCGTCGACAGCCCCACGTGCGCGGCCAGTTCGGGCACCTCCGGCTCGACGAGCGCCGTACCGTCCGCCGTGATCACCACCGGCAGCCGCTGCCCGTCCTGCCCGGCGGCGGCCAGCAGCCGCTGCCCCTCGGGCTCCTCGGTGGAGTACCAGCGGTACGGCACCTGGTTGCGGGCCAGGAACTCCCGAACGTCCGAGGAGCGCGCCGACCATCGGTGCCCGATCACCTTGGTGGCGGGCACGGGGCGGTAGTCGCTGCACCGCCACGCCTCCAGGAGGTCGTCCAGGACCGGGTAGAGCTTCTCCTCCGGCGGGTCCCAGGGCTTGAGGAGGTAGTGGTCGAGGTCGACGACGTTGATCGCGTCGATCGCCGCGTTCGTGTCCGCGTACGCGGTCAGCAGCACGCGGCGGGCGCCCGGGTAGATGTCCAGGGCCTGTTCGAGGAACTCGATGCCGTTCATCTGCGGCATCCGGTAGTCGGCCAGGATCACCGCGACCAGATCACCGCGCAGCTTCAGCTCCCGCAGCGCCTCCAGCGCGGACTCACCGGATTCCGCGCGCACGATCCGGTACGACGCGCCGTAGCGCCGCCGCAGGTCACGGGCGACGGCCCGGGACACCCCGGGATCGTCGTCCACGGTCATGATGACGGTCCGCGCAGCGTCCGCGGCCTGTGCCATACGAACTCCCACCCCGAGTGATCGGATCACCGGCCGGCGCCGGCCCGGTGCCGGCGTCGCCTTTCAGCCATCGTATGTTCGATCGCCCCGCTCCGGTTACCTCCGCCGCGAGCCGAGCACGCTGAACTCGTTGCCCTCCGGGGCCACCAGTGTGGTCCAGGGCTGCTCTCCCTGGCCGATGTCCGCGTGCCGCGCCCCGAGGGCCGGCAGCCGGTCGACCTCGGCCTACCGGTTGGCCCCGCTCCGCCCATCCCGGTGGTCTCGCCGCGAGGGGCGAGTGATCCACTACTCGGCCCATGCCGCGATCCGTTCCGCGATCGCCTCGGGGGCCTCGATGTGCAGGAAGTGACCGACGCCGGGGACGATCTCCATCGCGTGCGGGGCGGCGAACCGATGTCGGTCGTCGACCTTCGGGGGGAGGAAGCAGCCGTCGTCG
>NZ_JABXWI010000044.1 GCF_014930365.1 Streptomyces caniscabiei
TGCACAGCAGCCTCGGCTACCGCAGTCCCGCCGAATACGAGACCGCACTCGCAGCCTGACCACCACACCAATGGTGTCCGTCAAAGCGGAGCAAGCTCACTCGCCCTCGGAACTTGAGGGCTCGGGACAAGTCGGTACTGGTCATACTGGCCGAGCCATGCCTTTGACCAGGGACTTGTTACTTGTCTCCAGTGCCACAAGATGAGGACCCCTGGGGACACGCGGTCCTGGCGGCGCGTTTTAGGGTGCGTGTGGATCCTCCCGGGCGGTTCCCGCACCCACCCGAGCCGCTCAGACCTCAGACGGCCCCTCGCTCTGCGCCCGGGTAGAGCGAAGGACCAGAGCACCGAGATGGTAGTCCTGCGACTACTTGGTTTTCGGCGGCTTGTGGGGCGGCTTCGGGTCCTTCTTTTCCTTCTTCGGCTTCTGCCTTTCAGCGTGGTCCACCTGGGTCTGTCCGCTGCCGGTTGCGATCGAGGCCACTTCGATGGCCGCTGGTGCGGCGAGGGCTCCGCAGAGTGCGAAGCCGCACACGGTTAGGGCGGTGCGCTTGCGGATGGTGGCTTCCATGGTCCATCACCAGACTTATGTGGGGTTGAGCTCACCTCCCACGCTTCGCCTCGCTCCCTGTCACGTCAAATAGGTATGAACCACCACCCACCACCCTTTGCAGCGCTAGGACCGAGTGCTGTCCGCCCGACGGCCGTGGCTGTCAGAGCCCGGCTGAAGAGCCCGATCACTGCTCCGGAACCGGATTGCCAAGCCCGCTACTGAGGTCTGACATCAGCGGCTGACACCAACAGGGGCGAACAGCAGCAGCTAACCCCGAACCCCAGCGGACCAGCAATCCGGGTAGAAGGTCGATCGGCCCAGCACTCCGAACCGCCGTGATCGACCTGACGAGGATGAGGTCAATCCGTCTCTCATGGCCCGAGGTGAGCCGCCTCCATCAACCGATGGGCGACGGCTCACCAGCTCTGAGCTGATCATCATTGTCTCCGCCGGTAGGCCAGGATGATCCCGACTACAGCCAAGACCGCAGCCGTGATGACAAACCACGTGGGCATCAACTCAAGCCCCTTGTATGCAATAGGGACGGTCATAGGCTTCGAACCTCCTTGAGGGCGGGCAATCTTCGAATGCCCGCCCTCAAGATCGAAATATGCAGCCTTGTAAGCGCATCGCTGCGAAGCGGCATCAAGTCGCGGTACAGCAGCGAAGTACAGCAACCACCACGACTACAACCGGTCGTCACCGGCTCCCAGAAGCTCGCTGACCAGCTCGGCAGACCTCAACGACCGTCCCGCCCGTAGTTCACATCGAAGGGCAGCCTGACGCAAGGCCTGACTGGGCGCCGTTCTCAACCGGGACGGCGCGGCCGTTGGCTTGACTCGGCCATTGAGACTGCGCCAACCTTGACGGACCCCGGCGCCTATCGAACATATGACCGTAAACGATCTCGACGATTCCCTCTGGCTGCCTAGTGCGACACGATCTTGGCATGGATGAGGGAACTGCGGCATTGATTGCCGGACTTGCGGGGACTGTCGGCGCGGTAGCCGGCGCAGTAGTGGGTGGCATAGCAGCCGTACGAGGCGCCCGCATCGGAGCAGAAAAGGCCGCCGAGACCGCCCGTCAGCAGGTTCAGGATCAGGCTTCGATCGACCATGAGCACTGGTTGAGGCAGCAGCGCATTGAGGCGTACAGCGCGTTCCTCACGGCTTACGACGATTCAGCGTTGGCAGCCAGCCGCACAAGTACAAAAATCAGAGACATGGAGCCGGGCGACCCCAAGCCCGAGGACGACCTCAACGAACTGGAGGCGGCCGCCCTCAGGCTTCGCCAAGTCCGGCAGCGCGTGAAGCTCGTAGGGCCCGAGCTCATCCATGCTCGCGCTACAACACTAGAAGATGCCGTACGCGACTACTACCTCGACCTCGACTGGGCCGCAGAGGCAAGGGAGTCCAGCGATCCAGATGCCGCTTCGGCATTTCAGCAGGTATATACACAAATGCGAGCCATGGCAGACGCCCATGACATGTTCGTACGTGCAATCGGCGCGCTCATTGAGGGCGGGCATGTATTGCGGCAGTGATCAGAGACGCCTCCCCAACGGATCGGGCCGTCCCGGGGCCGTCCGAGGAAGCCCGACGACGACCAACGCCGACAACCACCGACAGCTAAGTCGCAGGTCGCAGTGTTGATCGTCAACTGGCCCGCAGGTCAGAAACCCGGCCCACCACTTCTTCGGCTACTGGTTGCACTCGACGGCCCTTGACTCGCTCATTGAGACTCCGCCGACCTCGGCATTCACAGCTGACGTCGGAGTTCGCCCAGGCTCTCTCTGGCCCACTTATCCAGTTCGGCCGCATACCGGACCTGGTTCGTTACGGTGGTCACTCTGCGCTCTGGGGACTGATGCTCGTCCGTGGTGGCCCCAAGTACGAGTCCCACATTCCCTGTAACGAGCCCAAGCCCATGACGAAGCGCTTCATCGGTTACAAGATGCGACAGCTCGTCGACGCGTTCGGACGCAGTCCTGAGGCCCGACGCCTCCAGCCAGGCGTCATCTCGATAGCTGAGAGTGACATCGTGCGCAACATCGAGGATCTTGCCCAGCAACCCAAGAAGCTCTTCTGGAGGCCCAAATCTGCGGCGCCGATTCATCCGGTGCTGGTTCCAGGCAGCCCACATACCAGCAGGCCCACCAATGGCTCCGATGATTCCGCCCGTCGCACTGAGCCAATCAGTAGTGCTCGACATCTTGCCCCTCCCCGCCTCCGCGAATGAGCGTCAGTCGCGCCGAGCCATCCCTGCAACGGCGAGCTGACATGCAGCATGATGCTCTACAAGCGCCCGTGACGGCCGAGAAGTTCGAGGCTGCCCTCGTGGGACATTCGACACCTGCGAGAGCGGTAGAGAGGCACACGTGCCCCCTGCGTGCCCGATCCGAGGGCACCAAGCGGGGAACAGCGGGAAGTCACAGTGATCGAGCCAGGAAGGCGCAGGTGAACGTCTCGCCAGGTCAGCCCCCACCCGGTTACGCGATCTTCCAAACTAGTGCTCCAGCACTCCGGTGACGCGTGCTTGTCTGGGCCATTGAGACTCCGCCGCCCTGTGTATCCACGCCCCGCCGAGGCAGCAGAAGCCTCGTCTACATCGTTGCCGGGCACGTATTGACTTGAGTCGACATGGCCTCGACTCTGGCAATGAGCAACGAGGGGGGCTTATGGCGAAGAGCGGACCGGAGACGTGGATCCAGCCCGAGCCGACCGACCCAGTGGAATGCATCTATTGTTCGACTGTCGAAAGATACTGCGACGGAGTCGGTGGAATCAAGAACGTAGTCGCTTCAACCGTAGCCATCACCCATAATCTCGTGAAGCCGTGGAAAATCTTCGAGGCTCTCACCGATGAATCTAAAGACAACGGCTCTCAAGGAGTCTACCTTTGCCCCCACTGTGGACACAGGCAAGCGCGCTGCCCACGGAAAGACTGCCACGCATGGAGCTCGATTCGACTGCTTGATCTCGGGGATCGCATACAATGCCGGGGTTGCCGTTTTGAATTCTGGGTAGTGCACTAACTGCCCAATTCACTCCCATGCGTTAAAGGCGCCCAGTCGTGTAGGAGGCAGGTGACCACCCCAAGCCCTACCACTTCCCTGACTAGGCCGGGAAACCTCAGCGACCTTCGTGCCCGTAGTTCGGGACGAAGCGACCTGGCGGTCAGTCCGTGCCACAGACGTGCCAGATAAAGCGGGGGCTCACGGGGAACGACGGCAGACGGCGGTGCGCCAACGCCGCAGGCGCCGAAGCCAGCGTTACCCAGGTCAGCGCCCAACTCGCCGCACCTCGCTCCAGATCGGTGCCTGAACCGCAGCTGATTCACCAGGCAAGCACGAGTCCAAGTACCTCGCACGGCCCTGGACCGAACCGCCGTGGTGCTCAGCGGATCGTGGCCTATCCATGGCCTCGTACTGACTGATCTACCACGTACAGGACCGTGACCTGCTGCTTTAGCCAGGTTTCACGCGGCCTCTGGAGCCGTTTGCACCAGAAATCGTGTGAGGGTCTAGCAAGGCAGTCGACGCAAGCTGCCCCTGGTCAAGACAGATGCGGCCATGAAGAAGCGGGAGTCAGCTACACCGACTCCCGCTTGCCCGCCGGACACCACGTACCGACGCCGGCGGATCGATCGCCATTACCGCTGCTCGGCCCCGATGACGGCTATTACCGCTGCAGTGGCAGTGATCCAGTCCGGGCTCAGCCCAGCGCACGCAAGCACAAGCACCGTGATCGTCACGGTGATCACGACTACGTGCCACTGCTCCGCGCCGTGTGCCCTGCCTCCATCGGGGGAATCCACACACTGAGGTACGGTCACGTACTTCTCCTTCTGGGTTCGCCTAGTGGGTCCGCCCTCGACGCAGGCTGGTTGGCAAGCCGGATACCTGCGTCGGGGGCTGCGTTCCTGGTGTGTCCCTCCCCTCGTAGCGTGAAGACCCTGACTGCAGGGGAAGTTGGGAGTCATGGCGGAGAAGCGACGGAAGTTCGATCCGGAGTTCCGTGAGGGGGCTGTGCGGATCGTCACGGAGACCGGCAAGACGATCGCCGAGGTCGCCGAGGACCTGGGGATCAACGAGACCACCCTGGCGAGCTGGGTCTCCCGTGCCCGTCGGGCAGGGACCGCACCGGCCGGCGGGAGTGACGAGCTGGAGCGTCTGCGGCGGGAGAACGCCCAGCTCAAGCGGGACAACAAGGAACTGGTCATGGAGCGTGATGTCCTCAAACGCTGCATGGTCCTGTGGGTGAAGTAGCCGTGGCGGACCCGGCGTCCGTCGTCGGGGTGATCAGCGACTTCAGGACCGAGCACGGCATTTCGCACCGCGTCTCCTGCCGCGCCCTGGGCGTGAGCGAGTCCTGGTTCTACAAACACCGCACCCGTCAGCCCACCAGGCGTGAGCTGCGCAGACAGCACCTGATCGAAGCGGTGAAGGCAGAGTTCGACGACTCCGACGGCACCTACGGCTCGCCGAAGATCTGGATCAGGCTGGTGAGGCAGGGCTGGCAGGTCTCGGTGAACACCATCGCGAAGATCATGGCCGAGCTCGGCCTGGTCGCGCGGAAGGTGCGCAGACGGCGAGGGCTGACCCGGCCGGGCAGACGGCCGGCCGCCCCGGACTTCGTGCGCCGCGACTTCACCGCCGAGGCACCCGACCTGGTGTGGTGCGGAGACATGACGGAGATCGAAACCGGTGAGGGCAAGCTGTACCTGGCCACGGTCATCGATCTGTTCTCCCGCCGCCTGCTCGGCTATGCGATGGGTGCCCGTCACGATGCCGAACTGGTCGTCGCCGCTCTGCACATGACCGCGGCGACCCGTGGCGGGGATGTGCGCGGTGTCATTTTCCACACGGACCGCGGCAGCGAGTACGGCTCTCGGCGGTTCCGCCGGGCCTGCCGCAAACTGGGCGTCTTCCAGTCCATGGGCCGGGTCGGCTCGTGCTTCGACAATGCCGTCAGCGAGGCGTTCAACAGCGTGCTGAAGGTCGAGTACGTCCACCGGCACGCCTTCGCCACACGCACCGAGGCCCGGATCCGGATCGCGACCTGGATCACCGACTTCTACAACAGCCGTCGGCTACACAGCGTGTGCGGCTTCAAGAGCCCGATCGACTACGAACACGACTACTGGGCCAGCCTCAGTGAAGGGCTGGCTGCATAGGAAGGTCTCCGCGATTCGAGGGGATTGACAGGTGGGTCCATACCCACACGTGCCTTCAAGTGGCCGTGAAGCGACGTACGGTGCGATGCATGAGGGGGCGCATGGTGGATTCGTCTCGCCAAATGGACATGATCCTGCGCCTGTCGGTCCGCGTGACGGACTGCGCCAGATGCGTGCCAGGTGAGATGAGATGGGGAACAGCAGGGAACACCGGTAGCCAAATCGGCGTGCCTGCCGTGCACCCACGCCGCCAACGCCGCAGGTCAGCGAGAGGTACTGTGCTTCGTCACCTGAGCTTCCCGCACCGAGGTTTCGAGGAGTCCTCCCCCTGACCTTCGGCCGCTTCAACCTGGACGTGGCGCATCTCGTCAATGTGACGCGAAAAGCGTCGAACTGACGCCCTCACCCCGGATCGGTCTGCAATCCTGGAGACCGATCGAGAGGGGCCGAAGGCATGGAGTGGAAGACCCACGGTGAGCGGCAGATCTACACGAACAAGTGGGTGAACCTGTGTCTGGTCGACGTCCAACAGCCTGACGGGCGCAGGTGGGAGTACCACGTCGTTCGCCTCCGGCACCTGGCCGTGGCCGCCGTCGTCAACAACCGGCAAGAGGTGCTGATGATGTGGCGGCACCGCTTCATCACGGACTCGTGGGCTTGGGAGTTGCCCATGGGCCTAGTCGAGGAGGGCGAGTCGCCCGAGGAAGCGGCAGCACGCGAAGTGCTGGAGGAGACGGGCTGGCGGCCTGGCCCCATCAAGCCGCTCATCTACGCCGAGCCGGCCAACGGCATCACCGACTCACAGCACCACGTCTTCCGCGCGGACGGCGCGACCCACGTCGGACCGCCCACCGAGAAGAACGAGTCGGACCGCATCGAGTGGATCCCGCTCAGCGAGGTGCGCGCAATGATCGACCGCCGCGAAATCGTCAGCAGCGGAACCCTCGTCGGTCTTCTCTACCTGCTCATGGATGAAGCGATCCGCTGACTGGTGGGAGCATCGCCCGTAGCCGTGCCTCGAAGGCCAGGGCTACGGGCTCCTGCCGGTGCGGAGCCAACTGCTCGTAGAACTCCCTCAGATGGCCGGACACCCGCTCTGACGCCACCGCCGACGCCGACTCCAGAGCCTGCGTGGCGGTGCCGCACGCCTGGTCGAGCTTCCCTTGGTCCAGCTGCGTACGGGCCAGCCAGAAGGCGTGAAACGCCCGGCCCCGCTGGTTGGTACGGGCCTCCCGACGCAGCGCATCCGCGATCAAGGGTTCAGCCGTCGCCGCCTCGCCCAATCGGCCGTGGGCAATGCCTGTGTCCACTATGAGCTTCAGTTCGTCGAAGTAGGTCACCCACGACGGGTCCGGGTCGCTCTCCTGGATCTGCTCGAACTGGCGGTGGGCTTCCCCGATGGCTCGGTGCGTCGCCGTGTGGCTGCCGAGCGTGGCGTGGGCGAATGCCTCGCGCATGGACAGCATCGACAGGACTCGCGGCGTCGTGCCGAAGGCTGAGCGGGCCTGGTCCTGGGCGGCGGTCACGAGTGCCAGGGAGTCCGCGGGCTTGTCCTGGTAGGTCGCCTGCAAGCTCATGCACGCAAGAACGTTGGCCATGAACTGGCGGTCGTCGATCTCCTTGGCCAGTTGCAGGGCCTCGGTGAAATAGGCGCGGGCCTGGTTGTACTGGCGGGCGTCGAAGTAGGTCCAGCCGGTGAGGCGTGCCAGCTCGGCCGCGATCCCGTACAGGCCGTTCTGGATGGACGGCGGACGGCTCTCCTTCAGCAGACCGACCACGTAGCGGAGCTGGCCGACGACGGCCGGCCGCAGTGCCTCGCCGCCGTGCTGGTCGTCCCGACGCCAGTAGTCCTCGATGGAGGAACGGAACGCTTCGAGCGTGGCTGGGCTGAGGGTGGTGCGCGTGGCCAGCGCCAAGATGCTGTCGACGTCCGGGCCCGGAAGAGACGCGGCTGACCGTTCCTCAGGCTCTGGCACTTGAGGTGCCTCGCGCTCGGTGACCGCGAGAGCCTGCGGTGTCTCCCAGGGGCGGCGGGCGAGTCCGAGCATGCCTCCTGGGATGCGCAAGCCGTCCGAGATGCGCTCGATCACGTCCATGTGGAGCAACTGGCGGCGCCCGGCGATCACTTCGCCGACCCGGCTCGGAGTCAGGTCGCAGCGCCTCGCGATCATCGACGGGTAGATGCCCGCTCGGGTCTTCACCAGTCGGAAGACTCGGGCGAAGTCCCGCACCCGGCAGGCGTTGATCATCTCGGGGTCGGTGAGCAACCTGGCAGGTAATTCCTGCGGCCGGTCGGCGTCGGGCATCGGGCCAGCTCCCACACTGCGAGGGCTACGCAACGTCGCGGATTCTCTACTAGCCGCGATATTACCCAAGTTGGGTAATCAGCCTGGCCTTTTGGCAGGGGTGCCCTGATCGCAATGCTCCTCTCATGGCGAGCAATCAGCAGACCAGACCAGGCATCAGCGAGTTGGCGAAGGACCGTGCCACCGGACGCATCGGGGTCGTCATGGGTGAGGTCGGCGGCCGTGTGCAGATGCGGCCGGTCCGTGGTGGCAGGGAGTGGGATGCCATGCGGGGCGACGTGGAGGCGCTCAGCGCTCGGGAGGAGCTGAGCGTGCGGCTGGCCGCGAGGAACGGCAACAGTCGGGTCGGGCTGTGATGCGCGCCGTCGGCCGTTACGCCGGGGTCCTGTTCATCATCTGCATCAGTGGTTCGTGCGGATTGGTGATCGGTGTGGCCCTCGGCATCGGCCAGTAGACCGGCCGCCCCGAACGGGTGCCGTTACGGCTCCCCCGTCCCCGTTCGGGGCCGGCCTCCAAGACCGCTCGCGATGGTCTTCGAGCCGCGCTCGGTGATCGCGACGGCAGGTACGTGCCCTGCACCTCTCACACCAGGAGACTGCACATGACGGCAACAGCGAACGATCAGAAGACCGGTCGCGCGGTGGCGGGTGAGGAACTGTTCCAGAGCCTCACCCACTTCGTGATCACCCACAACGGGCAGTCGCCCGAACGTGCCGAGCGGATCGCGGACCAGGCGGTCGCGTTCGTCGTCACGGCTGCCACCGCCACCGTTCCCATGGTCCCGTCCGACGACGTGGACCTCGGCCTCCACGCGCTCATCCTGCACACGAAGGAGTACGCCGGGCTGTGCGAGCAGTACGCGGGCCGCTTCCTCCACCACAACCCGAAGCCGGGCGGAGGGGCACGCGACCCCGAGAAGGTCGCCGCCTCGGCTCACGCCATGAAGGCGGCCGGGTTCATGGTCTTCGACAGCCTGTGGATCGTGGACGGCACGAACCTCGCGCAGTGCGACTCGGACTGCGGCCGGCCCTACGGTCAGGACTGACCCACGCAACAGCGGCGCGACCGGCCTCGACTCGGGGTCGGTCGCGTGCGCCTGGAAGGAGAAGAGACGTTGCCCGGCTCAACCGCTGAACTGCCGATCGTGGTGCTCGACGCGCTCATGCCCACGGCTCAGCGCCTCGTCATCAACCGCCGGGGCTCCACGGTCTGGGAGGTGGAAGGCAATCGGGGCCACTACGCCGTGAAGCTCGGCCACCCGATCGAAGCCACCGCCGACTGGGCCGCCCAGCCCTGGACCGCACTCGCGCCGGCGCGAGAGGGCGCCGTACTGCACCGGCTCGGCCTCGACCTCGACGCGATCGCCTACGGCGAGTGGGAACGCGGGACGTGGAACTTCCAGCCGTGGCGCGAAGGGCCGGACCTGTACCGGCTGTGGGAACCCTGCCGTAAGCCGGACTCGTCCATCGCGCCGCACACCAGCGTCGCCCTGGGGTGCGTCGAAGCACTGGCGGAACTGCACGCGAAGGGCTGGGCACACGGAGACGTGCAACCCGCGCACTTCATCATCGGGCCCGAACGGACTCACCTGATCGACCTGGCCCTCGCCCGTGGCGGAAGCGTTCCCCAGGGGTACGACTTCCCGTTCCGCGGCTGCCTCGTCCACTACGAAGCACCAGAGATCTCCCGCAGCGTGCTCGCCACCGGGGAAGCCGAACCCACGCCGGAAGCCGACATCTACGCACTCGGCGCGTCCCTGCTCATCTCCGCCACCGGCTGGCGAGCGGTCGAGTACCCGGACGACGCTCCTCGCCCCGTGCAGAGAGAAGCCGTGGCGAACGGTCGACGCCGTGCCGTGAAGGCGCCCGGTGAGCTGGGCGAACTGATCGAAGCCATGCTCAGCCACGCGCCCGAGGACCGGCCGACGATCTACGAGGTGGGTAAAGCCCTGAGCTGATCCCCAACCCTGTCCGATCCCGGTTGATGCTTGACAGTTCGATCCCAGCTGATGGTTGACGGTGGCCGTGATCGGCTTTTCTGTGCGCGTCGTTGCGGTGCGTGTGGG
>NZ_JABXWI010000045.1 GCF_014930365.1 Streptomyces caniscabiei
ACAGATGCACTGGCTGTGAACGCTCACAGCAGCATGGCATGGTCTTCGCAGCAGGCGAGGACCCAGGTCAGGGGAGAACGATCCATGCCCAACATCACGAAGCACCGGCGCTTTGTGGCCACCGCCGTCGCCGTCACGCTCGGCGCCACCACACTCGCCGCCTGCGGCGGGTCCGACGACGAGGGCGAGGCCCAGTCGGGGCCGGCGAAGCTCACGTACTGGACCTGGACGCCGGGCATGGACAAGGTCGTGGACCTGTGGAACAAGGGCCCCGGCAAGGAGCAGCAGATCACCGTCACGGTGAAGAAGCAGGCCTCCGGCGACACCCTGGTCACCAAGATCCTCACCGCGCACAAGGCGGGCAAGGGCCCGGACCTGGTGCAGGCCGAGTACCAGGCACTGCCGACCCTGGTCAGCAACGACGCGGTCGCCGACATCGCGGGCGAGGCGGGCGACGCGAAGAGCAAGTTCGCCACCGGTGTCTGGCAGCAGACCACGCTGGGCTCCGACGCCGTCTACGCGATACCGCAGGACATCGGGCCGATGATGTTCTACTACCGCGAGGACCTCTTCAAGAAGTACGACCTCACGGTCCCGAAGACCTGGGACGAGTTCGCCGAGACCGCGCGCAAGCTGAAGAAGGCGGACGCGGACGTCGACCTGACGACGTTCTCCGCGAACGACTCCGGTCTCTTCGCCGGTCTCGCCCAGCAGGCGGGCGCCCAGTGGTGGACCACCGAGGGCCAGAAGTGGAAGGTCGGCATCGACGACACCGCCACGCGGCGCGTCGCCGACTTCTGGGGCGGCCTGGTGAAGGAGGGCGCCATCGACAACCAGCCGATGTACACCCCGGCCTGGAACAAGGCGCTGAACACCGGCAAGCAGATCGCCTGGGTCAGCGCCGTGTGGGCGCCGGGCACGCTGACCACGGCCGCGCCCGACACCGAGGGCAAGTGGAAGGTGGCGCCGCTGCCGCAGTGGTCCGCCTCCGAGAACACCACCGGCAGCTGGGGCGGCTCCTCGACGGCCGTCACCACGGACTCGAAGAACAAGGGTGCCGCCGCGAAGTTCGCCACCTGGCTGAACACGGACCCCGAGGCGCTGACCGCGCTGGCGAAGGAGGGCGGTATCTACCCGGCCGCCACCACCGCGCAGACCAGTGACGCGTTCGCCGAGCCGCCGGCCTTCTTCGCCAACCAGGCCGACTTCTACACCGTGGCCTCCGAGATCGCGAAGACGACCGCGCCCTCCGCGTGGGGCCCGAACGTGAACGTCGCCTACACGACCTTCAAGGACGCGTTCGGCGCCGCCGCCAAGAACAAGTCCGACTTCGGCGCCGCCCTGAAGAAGATGCAGGACGACACGGTCGCCGACATGAAGAAGCAGGGCTTCGAGGTCGCGGAGTGACCAGCGCACGCCGGAGGTCGTACGGGGTCAAGGGGGCCCCGTACGCCTTCCTCCTCCCCGCGACGATCCTGTTCGCTCTCTTCTTCGCACTGCCGATCGGCTACGCGGTCTGGCTCAGCCTGCACAAGGTGCAGGTCAAGGGCCTCGGCCTCGGCTCGGGCGCGCGCAGCGAGGTGTGGGCGGGCCTGGAGAACTACACCGACGCGCTGACCGACTCCGAGCTGCTCGACGGCACCCTGCGCGTCCTCGGCTACGGAGCGATCGTGGTCCCGGTCATGCTCGGCCTGGCCCTGGTCTTCGCCCTGATGCTGGACAGCGACAAGGTGCGCCTCGCCCCCTTCACCCGGCTGGCGATCTTCCTGCCGTACGCCGTCCCGGGCGTCGTGGCGGCCCTGCTCTGGGGCTTCCTCTACCTCCCCGACGTCAGCCCCTTCTACTTCGTGCTGGAGAAGCTGGGCCTGCCGCAGCCGGACCTGCTGGACGGCGGCGGTCTGTACGCGGCGCTGTCGAACATCGCGATCTGGGGCGGCACGGGCTTCAACATGATCGTCATCTACACCTCGCTCCAGGCGATCCCCGCCGAGGTGTACGAGGCGGCCAAGCTCGACGGCGCGACACCGCTGCAGATCGCGCTGAAGATCAAGATCCCGATGGTGGCGCCGTCGCTGGTGCTGACCTTCTTCTTCTCGATCATCGCGACTCTCCAGGTGTTCAGCGAACCCACCACCCTCAAGCCCCTCACCAACTCGGTCTCCACCACGTGGAGTCCGCTGATGAAGGTCTACCGGGACGCCTTCGGCGAGGGCGACATCTACTCGGCGGCCGCCGGCGCGGTGATCATCGCCGTGGCGACCCTGGTCCTCTCCTTCGGGTTCCTGAGGGCCGCGAACTCCCGTCAGAAGCAGGAGGCAGCAGGATGAGTTCTCTTGCCGTACGCAAGGCCGCCCCGGCGGCGGGGACGACACCGGGCACCGCCCAGGGGCCGCCGCTGCGCCGCCGGATCGCGCTCGTCCCGACGCTCACCCTGCTGCTCGGCGCGATCTACTGTCTGCTCCCCGTCGCCTGGGTGCTGATCGCGGCCACCAAGTCGGGCAGCGAGCTGTTCTCCACCTTCACCTTCCTGCCGGGCAGCGGCTTCGCGGACAACCTGTCCGACCTGAACGCCTACCGCGACGGCATCTACTGGCAGTGGATGGGCAACTCCGCCCTGTACGCGGGCCTCGGCGCCCTCCTGTCGACGGCCGTCTCCGCGATCAGCGGCTACGCGCTCGCGATCTACCGCTTCAAGGGTCGCGAGACCGTCTTCAACGTGCTGATGGCGGGCGTGCTGATGCCGCCGGTGATCCTGGCGATCCCGCAGTACCTGCTGATGGCGAAGGCGGACCTGGCGGACAGCTACTGGTCGGTGCTGCTGCCGCTGGTCCTCTCCCCGTACGGCGTGTACCTGTCCCGGATCTACGCCGCTGCCGCAGTCCCCGCCGACGTGGTGGAGGCCGGGCGGATGGACGGGGCGAGCGAGTGGCGGATCTTCACCCGGATCGCGCTGCCGATGATGGTGCCGGGGCTGGTGACGGTCTTCCTGTTCCAGTTCGTGGCGGTCTGGAACAACTTCCTGCTGCCGTACATCATGCTCAGCGACGACGAGAAGTTCCCGATCACCCTGGGCCTGTTCACCCTCCTCGAACAGGGTGCGAACACGCCGGCTCTCTACACCCTGGTGATCACGGGTGCGCTGCTCGCGGTGATCCCGCTGATCGCGCTCTTCCTGGTCATCCAGCGGTTCTGGAGCCTCGATCTGCTGTCCGGAGCCGTAAAGTCATGACCATGAGCAACACGGGGGGCAGGCGCAAACCGCCGACCATTCACGACGTGGCGCGCGAGGCGGGAGTCTCCAGGGGAACCGTCTCACGCGTGCTCAACGGCGGTCACTACGTCAGCCCGACGGCAGCCGAGGCGGTCAACGCCGCGATCCGCAGGACGGGTTACGTCGTGAACCGGCATGCCCGCTCACTGATCACGGGCCGTTCCGACTCGATCGGCTTCCTGCTGACGGAACCGCAGGAGAAGCTCTTCGAGGATCCCAACTTCAACGTCCTCCTGCGGTGTTGCACCCAGGCGCTGGCCGCGCACGACATCCCGCTGCTGCTGATGGTGGCGGGCACGGAGGACGAGCGGCGCCGGATAACGCGGTACATCACGGCGGGCCACGTCGACGGTGTGCTGGTGGTCTCCAGCCACTCCGCGGACCCGGTCGCCCAGGAGCTGCGCGAGGCGGGAATCCCCCTCGTCCAGTGCGGCAAGCCCATGACCCCCGGCTCCAAGGTGAGCTATGTGGCCGCCGACGACCGCGACGGCGCCCGTGACATGGTGCGCCATCTGCTGTCGCTGGGCCGTCGCCGGATCGGTGTCGTGACCGGCCCGCTGGACTCGCCCGGCGGTGTCGACCGCCTCGCCGGCTACAAGGAGGTGCTCACCGAGGCGGGCGTCGAGATCGACGAGCGGCTCATCGCCTCCGGCGACTACAGCCGGGCCAGCGGCGAGGCGGGCACCGACCTGCTGCTGAAGCGGGCCCCCGACCTGGACGCCGTGTTCGTGGCTTCCGACCTGATGGCACAGGGCGCCCTCGCGGCACTGCGCCGGGCGGGCCGCAGGGTCCCCGAGGACGTGTCCCTGGGCGGCTTCGACGACTCGGCGGCGGCGACGGAGTCCGTCCCCGCGCTCACCACCATCCGCCAGCCCTACGACCGGATCAGCAACGAGATGGTGCGGGTCCTGCTGGCGCAGATCGGCGGCGAGGCCCCGGCCGCCGTGATCCTGCCGACGGAGCTGGTGCGGCGGGAGTCGACGTGAGGCGGCACACGTCCTGGGCCCGTGTCTGCGTCAGTGGTGCACGGGCTCCCGGTCGGGTGTTCGTCTCTCTTCGGTGACCCGGGTGCCCGGGTGCCGCAGCGCGCACGGGAACCCGATGCCGAGCGCGATGGCCATGCGGATGGCGTCCATCGAGTCGCGCACCACCGTGCCGAGGGCCGGGCCGTGCTTCAGCGCGGGCGGGGACCTCGCTCACCCGCTCCGTCGCGCATGCGCGAACGGATGCTCGGCAAGCAGCCGGGGCCGTCGTCATCACCCGAACGGCCGTCCGAAGATCGCGTGGTCACCGGGGTCAGGGCGGCGTCTCGGGGTACTCGACGGGCACCGGCCCCGGATCCGGTTGGACACTGGAGTGCGCCGGGGGGTGTGCCGACGGACGAGACCAGGAACCACTGCCATGAACAGCGACAGCGATCACCGGGACGACGAGAACGTCCTCTCCAGCCACTCCGTCTTCGGCGCGCCCTGCTGGGTGAGCCTGACCAGCCGGGACCTGCCGGCCACGGAGGACTTCTACGCCGCCGTACTGGGCTGGCGATGGCGTACCGCCAAGCTCGGCGACCACTTCCGGATCGCGTTGGCCGACGGTGTGCCCGTCGCCGGGATCGCCGGGGTGGCCTCGCTGTGGCAGATGGCGGTCGCCTGGACCCCGTACTTCGCCGTGTCGGACGCCGACGCGGCCGCCTCCCGGGCCAGGGAGCGCGGCGGCACGGTCGCGGTCGGCCCCCTCTCCTTCCCGCCCGGCCGCGCCGCCCTGCTGGCGGACCGGCACGGCGCCTCCTTCGGGATCTGGGAGGGCACGCTCTTCACGGACTGGGAGACCTGGCGCAAGGCCGCCCCGGCCTTCATCCGGCTGCACACCCGCGACGCCTTCGACGCGGCGATCTTCTACGGCGAGGTCCTGGAGTGGGCCACCGAGAGGCCCGGCTGCTGCGAGGTGCGCTACGAGGCGAACGAGGTCGTCCTGCGCAGCGAGGGCGAGGTGGTCGCCCGGATCACCTCCGGCGCGCTGGAGGCCGCGCCCGATCCCACGATCCGCCCGCACTGGCAGGTGCACTTCTCCGTCTCCGACGTGGCGGCCCGTGTCGAGGCCGCCCAGCACCACGGCGGCACGATCCTCACCGAGACCGCGCACGAGGCGGTGCTGCGCGACCCCGACGGCGCCCAGTTCACGATCACGTCGCGCACCGAGCGCTGACCGCCCCTCCCCGTCCGCCGCTCAGCCGGCCCGGGAAGGCCGTGACAGCAGCAGCAGTCCCCGCGCCTCGACGGTGATCTCGGCACCCGCCTTGTACTCGCACTCGTCCGGGACGCCGTCGGGCTCGGCGGTCGTGTCGACGCGGGTCGTCCAGCGCTCGCCGTACGCGGTGCCGGGCAGCCGGAAGACCCGCGGCTCCCAGTGGCTGTTCAGCAGGAGCAGGAAGGAGTCGTCGACGACGGGGCCGCCTCGGTGGTCCCGTTCGGCGATGGCGTCGCCGTTGAGGAACACGGCCACGGCGTGGGCGTCGGAGCGTTCCCAGTCGGCGTCGGTCATCGCGCGGGCGTCCGGTCGCAGCCACACCAGGTCGGGCAGCGGCCGGTCCGCGCGGGCCGGTGTCTCGCCCCGGAAGAAGCGGCGGCGACGCAGCACCGGATGGGCGGCGCGCAGGGCGATCAGGTCGCGGGTGAAGGAGAGCAGCGCGCGCCGTTCGTCGTCGAGCCGCCAGTCGAGCCACGAGACCTCGTTGTCCTGGCAGTAGGCGTTGTTGTTGCCGCCCTGGGTGCGGCCCGACTCGTCGCCGTGGCAGATCATCGGGATGCCCTGGGACAGCAGCAGTGTGGCCAACAGATTGCGCTGCTGTCGGGCACGCAGGGCGAGGACGCGCGGGTCCCGCGTGGGTCCTTCCGCTCCGCAGTTCCAGGAGCGGTTGACGCTCTCGCCGTCCCGGTCGCCCTCGCCGTTGGCCTCGTTGTGCTTGTCGTCGTAGGAGACGAGGTCGCGCAGGGTGAAACCGTCGTGCGCGGTGACGAAGTTGACGCTCGCGCGCGGGCGGCGCCGGCTGTGCTCGTAGAGGTCGGCGGAGCCGGTCAGCCGGGAGGCGAACTCGCCGAGCATATGGGGACGGCCCCGCCAGAAGTCCCGTACGGCGTCACGGTACTTGCCGTTCCACTCGGACCACAGGGGCGGGAAGTTGCCGACCTGGTAGCCGCCCTCGCCGACGTCCCAGGGTTCGGCGATGAGCTTGACCCGGCTGATCACGGGGTCCTGCTGGATCAGGTCGAAGAACGCCGAGAGGCGGTCCACCTCGTGGAACTGCCGCGCCAGCGTGGCGGCCAGGTCGAAGCGGAAGCCGTCGACGTGCATCTCGGTGACCCAGTACCGCAGCGAGTCCATGATGAGCTGGAGCACGTACGGGTGCCGCATCAGGAGGCTGTTCCCGGTGCCGGTGGTGTCGTAGTAGTGCGCCCAGTCGCCGTCCACCAGGCGGTAGTACGAGCTGTTGTCGATGCCGCGGAAGGACAGGGTGGGTCCCTTCTCGTTGCCCTCGGCGGTGTGGTTGTAGACAACGTCGAGGATCACTTCGAGGCCGGCGGCGTGCAGCGCCTTGACCATCGACTTGAACTCGGTGACCTGCTGGCCCCGGGTGCCGTGGGCGGCGTAGGCGTTGTGGGGCGCGAAGTAGCCGATGGTGTTGTAGCCCCAGTAGTTGACGAGGCCCCGGTCCTGGAGGACGCCGTCCTGCACGAACTGGTGGACCGGCATCAGCTCGATCGCGGTCACGCCCAGCGAGGTGAGGTGCTCGACGACGGCGGGGTGAGCCAACCCGGCGTAGGTGCCGCGCAGTTCGGGGGGCACGTCGGGGTGGGTGCGCGTGAGTCCGCGGACGTGCGCCTCGTAGACGACGGTGTCGGCGTAGGGCCGCCGGGGCGGGCGGTCGTCCCCCCAGTCGAAGAACGGGTCGGTGACGACGCCGAGCATGGTGTGGCCGGCGCTGTCGGCGCCGGGTTCACGGAGGGAGGGGTGGTTGTCCGTCTGCCCGTCGACGGCCGTGGTGTACGGGTCGAGCAGCAGTTTCGCCGGATCGCAGCGGTGGCCGGCGGCGGGGTCCCAGGGGCCGTGCACCCGGTAGCCGTAGCGCTGCCCGGGGCTGACGCCGGGGAGGCGGCCGTGCCAGACGAAACCGTCGACCTCGGTGAGGGGGACGGCGCGATGGCGGCCCGCGTCGTCGACGAGGACGAGGTCGACACGGTCGGCGACCTCGCTGAAGAGGGCGAAGTTGGTGCCGGTGCCGTCGTAGGAGGCACCCAGCGGGTAGGGGTGCCCGCTCCACACGGGCACCCCTCGGCGGTTCGGCCGCACGGTCACCGCGCGGCTTCGGAGCTGTCCGAGGCATCGCCGCCGGGCGCACCGGCGAGCGCCGCGACGGGCATCTCGCGGGGCACCTGGAGCACTTCGCGCAGGGCCGGCTCGGGTGCCATCGGCACCAGGGGCACGCTCTGGTCGACGGGTGCCCGCTGGGTGAACCAGATGACCGTGCTGCCGGTGTCGGTGGTGCAGCAGCCCCAGCCGTCGCTGAGCGCGGCGATCCGGGTGAGGCAGGGCCGCAACTCCCGGTCCGGGCGCAGCTCCCGGTCGTTCTCGGCCACCGCCGAGATGAGGTGCTGACCGTTCCACCACATCTCGATCGACGTGTTCTTGTCGGTCGCGTGCTCCTCGATGGCGCGCAGGAGGAGTTCGGCGCTGTGACAGACGGGCTGGACGAGGGTCTCCAGGTCCCAGAACCGGAGGTGAGCGGCCAGGATGCGGCTGACCTGCCCGACCCGCTCCGGACTGACTTCCACGTCGAGGTGGTAGTAGCGAGGCACTGCGGTCTTCATCGTCGTGGGCTCCTCACCGGCGAAGCTCTCCGCCCCGTGTGCACGAAGCGTGAGCACCGATCACTTCTGAGTCAGCTCCAGAGTGGGAGGGCTACGCCATTCGTGCAACACGAGCGACTCCCGAGGTCGTTGAAGAACCAACAAGACGTGGGGTGGTCGCGCGTGCACCATGAGTGAAGGCATCGGCTCCGCGAGGCGTCGGTGCCCCTCCGCGCACGACCTCCCCCGGGAAGCGTGCTCCGCCGAGAGTGCCGGGAGGGACCAGCACATGCTGCTGCCCGCCAAGAACGAGGTGGCCAGACATCTGCGGCGTTACCGCACCTGGGAACGCGTGATGCTCGCGTCCCCGACCGACCGCGCGGCCCGGGACAGTTTCGAGGACTCGGGCTACACGCTGTGCGTCCTGATGGGCAAACGCTGTGCCCGCGAGGCCGTGGCGGCCGCCGAGCGCTATCTGCGGACGAGCCTGCCCGCCTATCTCCAGGAGCAGGGCGAGCGTCCCCCGCAGGAACCCACCGGCAAGACCCGTAAGGACCGGGCCCGTAAGGGGTCCGGCAAGGCCCGGACCGGCGAGAGCCGTTCCGCCAGAGGTGGTCCGCCGCCCGGCCGGCGTTCCACGGCAGGGCTGTAGGACCCGCAGAGCACCCGTTCGGCCCAGCGCCGATTCCCGAGCACGGCGGAGGTGAGACCCATGAGCCCGACTCCGGCCCCGGCCGTCGGCCGCGTTCCCGTCAGGGATGTCCGCCCGCTCGTCGAGTGCGGCAGGCGTCCCGCGAAGGCGGTAGTCGGCGAGACCTTCGAGGTCACCGCGACGCTGTTCCGCGAGGGGCACGGCGTGGTGGCCGCCAATGTCGTGCTCAAGGACCCGGAGGGCCGTCCGGCGCCGTGGACCCCGATGCGCGAACTGGCCCCCGGCACCGACCGCTGGGCCGCCTGGGTCACCCCCACCTCCGAGGGCCGCTGGACGTACCGCGTCGAGGCATGGAGCGATCCCGTCGCCACCTGGCGCCACCACGCCCGGATCAAGATCCCGGCCGGCATCGACACCGAGCTGGTGCTGGAGGAGGGCGCCGAACTCTACGTACGGGCGGCCGCCGGGGTGCCGGAGGCGGATCTGCACGCGGTCCTGGTGGCGGTGGTCGGCAGGCTCCGCGACGACACCCTGCCGGCCGCCGACCGGCTGGCGGCGGCGTCGGCGCCGGAGGTGGAGGAGGTCCTGACCCGCCATCCCCTGCGGGAACTGGTCACCTCCTCCGAGCCGTTGCCCCTGCTGGTCGAACGCGAG
>NZ_JABXWI010000046.1 GCF_014930365.1 Streptomyces caniscabiei
ATCTGCGGAAGATGCGCCAGGACTTCAGGCGGGCGACGCCTCGTTCGACCGGTGCTCGTGCCGCTGACAGGGCCCGGTTGATCGTCCGCTGGGTCGCGGTGAGGTCCTGGTGCGGAAGACGTCTGATCGGCGTGGTCATCCATGAGCCGGCCCGATGTAGGCGCGGTCGGCGAGGACGGGTACGCCCTGGCGTTCGCAGATCCGGATGATGCGGTGGGTGCGTGCCGCGGTCAGGTCGTGGGTGCGGCCGGGCAGCGCGGGCGAATCCACAGCAGCTTGCCCGCAGGGTCGGCAACGACCTGCACGTTCACGCCGTAGCGGCGGTGCTTCTGGGAGAAGTCGGCCCGGCTGTCACCGACCCGGTCGCATTCGGCGAGCGTTCCGTCGAGCAGCACGTGATCGGGATCCGTTTCCCGCAGGACCCGCAGCAGCCCGGGCGCCCGGCGGGACAGATAGCTGACAACGGCGGCGACGTAGGCGTGGGCAGTGCCGACGGATATGCCGAAACCGGCGGCGATCTGCGCGAGCGTGTCGTGCCGGCGAAGGTACACCAGGCCGACGAGAGCACGCTGGTGCGGCGGGAGCTTGCAGCGGCGGTCACCCTCACGGGTGACGATGAGCATGGTTACCCACTCGACCAGGGCGTGCGGGAGGTCGAGTGCGGCACGATAGACACCTCAGGCGCTCAACACGTCAAGCTGCGGCGGCGAGTTCGACGGGGAAGGCGGTGTGCTCGTCGAAGAGCTTGCGGTGCTGAAGGCAGTGGTAGAGCTGGCCGAGCATGCGGTTGAAGAGGTTCCTCTGGGCGGCTGCGTGCCAGTCTCCGTGGCCGTCGCGGCGCCTGCGATAGTGGGTCTTGGCGCCTGGTGAGGCGGTGATCGCGGAGAAAGCCCAGAGGTAGCCGGCGTGGCTGAGGCGGTCGTTCTTCACCCACCGGCGGGTGATGCTCGACTTCTTGCCCGAGGCCCTGGTGATGGGGGAAGCCCCGGCGTATGCCTTCAGGCCCCGGGCATCGGCGAAGCGTTTTCGGTCGTCCCCGATCTCGGCGAGCACCCGGGCACCGAGCTGGATGCCGAGGCCGGGGAAGCTGAGGATGATCTCAGCGTCCGGATGCTGAGGGAAAGCTTCCTCCACCGCCTCGGCCAGATTGTCGGCCGCCGTGCAGGCGGCCTGGAGCTGGACCAGGAGCGCGAGCATCTGCTGGCCGAGCGCGCCCTCGACCAGCGGCGGCTGGTGGGCCCAGTCGGCGCGGAAGACTTCACGGAGCCGTTCGGCCTCGGCTTCGACGCCGCGTTTGCGACCGGCGCGCTTGAGTGCGGCCTGCAGCTGCGTGCGTGTCAGCCTTGCAGCCCGCGTCGGCGTCGGTGCCGCCTTGAGAAGTTCGTGCGTCTCCCGGCGGCACAGACCGTTCTTCCACGACTCGAAGGCGGCCAGGGCGGACGGATAATACTCGCGCAACAGGGAGCGGAGCTGGTTGGAGATCTGCTGCCGGTTCCACGTGGCGTCCTGCTGAGCTCTGGCGAGCACGGCGAGGGCGCGGGCCAGGTCGCTGTCCTGCGGCAGTGGCCGGTGGGCGTGCATGTCGGTGCGCAGGATGTTGGCCAGGACCAGGGCGTCTCCGGGGTCGGACTTCTTGCGGGAGACGCTGTGCCGGTCACGGTAGCGGGCGGCGGCCATCGGGTTGATCGCGAAGACCTGCCGCTTGCCCGTCCGTAGCACTGCGACGAGCAGGCCGCGGGAGGTCTCGATCGCGACCGGGACCGGGTTCTCCTCGGTGTCGCCGTATTCGGCGAGCAGGTCCAGGAGGATCTTGTAGCCGGCGGCGTCGTCGGTGATGTGCCGTTTGGCCAGTAACTGGCCGCTGTCGTCGACCAGGGCGACGTCGTGCGTGCGTTCCGCCCAGTCGATGCCGCAGTAGATCAAGTCATTCCCCTCCGTCGTACTGTTCTTGCTGGTCACGAGCTCATGAGGGCCACGCAGCGACCTAATCCCAGGACTCAGCCCTTCTGGCCGGTCCGCCACCTCAGTAGCCGTTCGTGGCACCAGCTCGTCCCACGGGCCTCGGTCTCTGCGGGAGCTCAAACGGCTCGGGCTTCACAAGAGGTCACCGTGGAGCGGGCTCGCACCGCCAACACCAACGAGTGATCAAGCGGAGGGTGTTGACGCCCGGCGGCGTTGGACGGCGTCGATCTTTCGGTAGGCCTCGCGTGCCGGGAGGGACGTCAAACGTCCGTCCAGCACCAGCGGGCGCCAACACCGGCTGGACGGTGACGGGTGCATGGGCGCCGGCACCGCCGATCTATCCTTGGGCATCGAGGCCGGGGAACCAATAGGCGTCCGTCCGACGCCCATGCAGCTGCCACCATGAGTACGAGGACCGCGCGCCGCTCTATGCGGAGGTCTCAGCAGACCCGGTTCGCCGCAGGCATCGCAGCCCTCCACTCGAGCATCCCCACAAACTTCCGCTCCATTGGGACGCCCTTATCTACGGATGAGGGAACCAACGAGGCTCCTGCGCTGATGAGTTGAGACGTCGAACACCTCTCTCAACGGCACAGGAGCCTCGTGCGTTGCGGGAGGCCGCCCCGTCACCCGACCGGTGGCCACTCTGAAAACGCTCACGGATCTCCGCATGCGGCGGAGATCCGGCGGACGTACGCTGGGCGTAGTGACCAGTCGGCGCATAGGTGGCGGGCGAGTTTTTAAACTGCCCGTCTCGCCGTTTCCCGTTTGCCTATCCGGGGGCACTCATGGCTAATACTCTTCAAAGAGTGCGATGCATATTGCGAATTATGGCCCCTGTGCCGGTTTGGAAAAGCCGTGACGCCGCAATCAAAAAAATTCTCCGAGTGAATCCGCAAGAATTGCGCATTCGCCGAGGTGATGGATTAATGCCTGATCGTTATATGTCGCCGCGTGCCGTAGGCGGATTGCTCAACTTGATGTCCGATCTCGACCTCATCACAGCGAACAGCAATGGAGAGATATCGGTTGACGCCCAGGCCGTAACTTTCCTCGGTCAACCAGATCCGAAAAGTTTCGACAAGCTTGTGCAGCTACGAGCAAAAACATGCTTCGAGCGCTCAGGAATAAGGATGGACCAGATACATCGTGCCATTGGCACGATCCGTCTACCGATGGTTCCAGATGCTAGGACCATTCATGCCAAGCTGACCTCAAAGCGGGACTCAGGGCCGCCAATGAGCCTTGATAAGTTTCGTCGACTGATCTATCTCTACGCCTGCACGGGGGGAATAGATCGTTTCATTCGCACCTACTACTATCGACCGGGAAACCGCCCATGAGTCGTGGCCAGACCTACTTCGGAGACAGGGACGCCTCCCTTACAGGCAGCAGCGACCTGGTTGCCCACCACGTTTTCCGTGGCATTCAGGACAGTATCAAATGGAACGACCGAGCCCATGGGATCGAAGTAGTCGTCGGCATGAAGGGCAGCGGCAAGACGGAGTTGCGCAGGTACCTGCAAGCTTGCACCGGCGCTAGCGTATACGTATTCAATTTGGATGACACTCATGCATACCTTGACTCAAACGTCTCCACGGTGAGGGGAAATTCCGGCCGGACGAAGAATGCTATTGCTACCGTGCTGCTTGCAGAGTTCGCACGGAGGATAAGTGAGTCAGGATCCTCACCGACACGCCAGGCGCTAAGGAGTGCCTTTGAAAGAACAAAATCGATCCTGCAAGGAATTCCCGGCGCGGTAGACATAAACGTCGCAGGGGTTGCCAACATTCGGCTGGGTGACCTTCTTAAGCGTGAGTCCCCTTCCGACGTCCTGCAGTCCACCCTAGACGATTTGATCACAGGCATTTCCAGTGCACTGAGTGATGAAGAGAAGGGTGCGATACTAATCGATGAGGTTGAGGTGGTATTCGATGGAATTTCCGAGAATCCGCTCTTCCTTGAGGGGGTTGTTAGGGCTGTTGTTGAGATCAACGCACGCGCAGAGGAAAAGATTCATGTCATCTTGTTCATTAAACAGGGCTTGTGGAAGTCTTGGTACGAAGATCAGAGAGAATATGACAGAGTCTCGGATCGACTCGGCTTCATCACATGGGATCACCCAGCACTGGTGGAGCTAATTGCAAAGAGAATTGCTCGTCTGCATGGCCTCCCTTGGGGCACCATGACCTCTGAGCAGCTCTGGGCCAAGGAGTTTACTTGGGACGGAGGCTTTGACAAGTTCACACGCTACTGCACACAGTACTGCGCAAGCGGCCCTCGCGACATGATCGCTCTGTGCAACTACGCGGCAGCCAAAACTCCAAGTGACGAGCGAATTAGTCTGCAGCATATCAATGCTTGCCTGGGCACTTACTCACAAGACAAGGTCAACGGGCTGAATGGTGACTTCGGAGAGACCTATCGCGGTATCAATAAATTCGTTGAGAAGGTATTCCGGGAATTTCCCGCAACCATGACCAGTCAGGACCTCGTTCGTCAAATCGAATCGCAAATTGCCTCTGGAATTCATGGAGAATTCTTGGATGCGCAGTGGTACATGGACGGAACGAAAGAGGATCTTGCCGGTATCGCGTACGAGGTGGGCGTCGTGGGATATCAGACACCTGAAAGGGGTGTCTACGCCATAGAAGATCCAGAGCTATCCGCCTCCGACCTCCTGGATAAGGAGTGGGTCTGCATACATCCCGCCTTTAGGCGGCACCTGCGTATAACTGGGTCGTAGGCTGCCATAGCACTGGCCTTATTGACCCGAAACGGTAGGTGCTCTGGGTCGTTGGCCCCTGCGTGAGCGAACTCGTGGGGGATGCACGGCAGTTGTCGCCGTCGGCGCAGGAGGCCCTTCGGCTGCGGACGGTGGCCGCACTGGTTGCAGGCCGGACTCGTGAGGATGTCGCGGCGGTCTTCCAGGTCTCGCTCGAGGCGGTGGACAACTGGTGGGCGAAGTGGCTGGCCGGCGGGCGCGAAGCGCTGGTGGCCCAGCCGCGTGGGCGCCGGGTCGGCGAGCATCAGGTTCTCGGTGCGGTCGAGCAGCAGGCGGTCCGGCAGGCGGTTCTGGATCACCGTCCCTGTGACCTGGGGCTGGTGGGGCAGCTGTGGACGCGGGCCGGGGTCGGGGATCTGATCGCGAAGTTGTACCGGGTGCGGCTGACCGAGCAGGGGGTGGGCAAGTATCTGCGCCGGTGGGGGCTGTCGTTCCAGCGCCCGGACAAGCGGGCCGTCGAGCAGGACGCGGAAGCGGTCCGCGTCTGGCGGGAGGAGACCTGGCCGACGATCCGGGCCAGGGCGAAGGCCGAGGGCGGGGAGGTGCTCTTCGCCGACCAGGTCGGCGTCCGTTCCGACCAGGTCACGGGACGCACCTGGGGCGCCAAAGGAAGTACCCCGGTCGTCCGCCGCACGGGCAACCGGTTCTCGGTCAACGCGATGTCCGCGATCAGCACCAAGGGCCGCATGCACTTCATGGTCTTCACCGAGACCTTCGACGCCGACGTCATGTGCCGCTTCCTGGACCGGCTCATAGGCCACTTCGACCGCAAGGTGCACCTCGTCCTGGACCGCCACTCCGCGCACCGCTCCCGCAAGGTCCGCGCATGGCTCGCCGATCCCCCGGACCGCATCGAGCTGCACTTCCTGCCGTCGTACTCGCCGGAGCTGAACCCAGACGAGCTGGTCAACGCCGACCTCAAACGGAGCCTGCCCATGCACAGCCGGGCCCGCGACCAGGCCCAACTCGCGGCCGAGACCCGCCGGTTCTTCCACCGCCGCCAACGGCAGCCACACATCGTCCGCGGCTACTTCGGCGGCCCACACGTCCGCTACACCCTCGAATAGAACCGATTGAGTTTCGGATCAATAACGGCCGCCGCGGTCCGATGCCCGCCCACCTGACCGCCCTCACGCTGCGTGTGATCAGCTACCGGGTCACCCGAACCGCCGCAGACGGCACCTTCCGCACCAGCACGGTCCGCCTGGTCACCACGCTGCTCGACCCGCACGAGCACCCGGCCGCCACATGGCCCACAGTTCCTGGGCGACCATTTCGGGGCTGTCGGAGCGCAGGGTCGCGGTGCGGCCGCCGCGTTGCTCGACCTTGATCGAGCGGTAGATCGTTTCGCTGGTCCAGCGACGTGCGTAGAGCTCGGCGAGTTCGGTGGCCGGGGCGGTGTCCGGGTGGAAGAGGGTGGTGATCAGGCAGAACAGTTCCG
>NZ_JABXWI010000047.1 GCF_014930365.1 Streptomyces caniscabiei
CCTCGGCGACGTCCTGGCCGTCATGGGCCCGGACGAGAAGGCCGTGTGGTGCGAGCGTCTCGCCGACCGTCTCGCCCAGCTGCGCCCCGACGTGTACGGGGAGTGGAAGGGCGAGAACGTCACTACCACGGTCAAGGCGTGGGGCATCAAGACCGACCAGGTGTGGGGCACCACCGACGGCGGCGACGGCAAGAACCGGCGCGGCATCAAGCGGGCCGACGTGGTCGCCGCCGTCACCCGCCGAGAGGCCGACCGGCTCGCCGCGTAGGCCCCGAAACGGCCGCTAGACCTAGCACCCGGCCCCGCTAGGTCTAGCACCCCCACTAGCGCCCCATATGGCCTCTGAGCAGGCGCCTAGCGTCTAGCAGGGGCGCCGCAGGATCCCCGGGAACGCCCGGAATCGAGAGGGAGAGACCTGATGCTGATCGCTATGGCCGCGGCCGTTCTGTGGCTCGGCGGGTACGCCGTGCTCTGTGCCGTCCGGCCGTTCGCCCCGTGCCGCAGGTGCGGCGGGCTCGGCGAGGTCGAGCGGTTCGGGAAGACGAAGATGTGCCCGCGCTGCCTCGGCAAGAAGCTCCGGCTCCGCGTCGGCCGCCGCGCCCATAACGCGTGGCGCCGCACCCACCAGGCCGGCGCCCGCTGACGTACGACTACGGCCCCCGCCTCACCCGAGGACGGGGGCCTTCGTCATGCCCGCGCGGAGACGCGTGACGCGCGGGCTGAACCCGGTCCGGCCGCTTATGCCTGGGGTGCCCGACCGGACCGGGGGCTCTTACGGTGGCACGCGCAGCCGCACCGCAGCGTCATCAACGGCGCCTCCCACGAGGGGGCTCCGGCGCGCCGTACGACCTTCGGGCCGGAGCAGTACCGGTGCATGCCGTGCTCGCACTCCGGAGTCTTCCCCGCGGCGGTCACAGCGGCTGGTCGGCGAGCGGCACCAGGTCGTACGCGATGCGGCAGCGCTCACACGCGAACAGCTTCCCGGCCTCACCGACCTGTATCAGCCGCGCGGTGTCGGAGAGACCGCTGTGCCAACTGCAGTAGGCGATCGTGCGCGGAACCTCGATGTCCTGCCCGGTGTCCACGAGCTACCGCCTCAACTTCTGGCGCGGCTGGTGGTGGTTGCGGATCTCGACGTTGAGGTCCGACACCTTCGACAGATCGTCCCGCGCCCGGGCCTCGGACCGCTGCACGACCAGCGCCGCACACACACCGCAATCGGCCGGCGGCTCCGGATCGGTCGGCGGCAGGCCAAGCGTGACGGGCGAGTCCATCGTGGTGTGGCTGGTCATGGTCGGCTCCCATGGACAGACGGCGTATGGGTACCGTCACATCGTGTCGACCAGGCAAGGCCCCAGCGTTGACGGACTGGCAACACCCGGAGCCTTGACCACAGCTGACGGATCGTCTACACGCCGCACCAGGACGCGAACTCCAGCAGATCCCCCGGCGCCTTCGACCGCGCGCGCAGCAGCGTCGCCACCGTCTCGTGCACGCCCGGGTGATACCGCGTCTGCTGCGGCGCCACCTGACGCGCATTCGCCAGCGACACGAACGCGTCCTCGTGCTTCGCCGTCCACGTCTCCGCGCGCGCCCGGTCGACCCAGTAGTGCCCGGCACGGGCCTCCGGGTAGTCGTCCGGCAGGCGGACCTTGCGGGCCTTCTCCAGGGCGCGGGCGTGCTTGTCGCGGTCGCTCGACGCCGACATGCCGTGAATCACCACGTTGACCGGCCCGAACACGAGGCCGTAGTCGCGGGTCTCGCCGGTCTCCTCGGCGATCTCCCCGGCCGCCCCGAGCCAGTCGTCCGCACCACGGGTGTCGCCCTGGCGGCTGGAGAGGATCGCGCCCTTCAGGTGCAGGGCCCCGCGCACCGCCTTCGTGGCCTGCTCGCCGTCGTCGTCCAGATCCTTCAGCGCCTGCCGTACGAGGAGGACGCCGCGATCGTGGCGCGCGGCGTCCGCGAGCAGCTGCGCGCGGTCCCACCGCTCGATGGCCACCTGCCGCGGGTCGCCCGACTGCGGGGCCGCGACCGCCATACGGGACAGGGCCAGCCGGGCGAGGTCACCGAAGCCGATCTGACGGCCGACCACGTACACGGTGCGGCACAGCTCCGCCTGCAACCACGCCGCCCGCTCCAGCGCGTACCCGGGGCGTTCGGTGAGGACGTGCGCGCCCACCTCGGCGAGCAGCGAGGGAAGTTCGTGGGCGATCTCGATGTACTCGGCGCGGGCCCGCTGCTGCTCCAGGCCGGCCACCACGTTCTCGAGGTCGGCGAGCGTGCGGGGCGGCGGGTCGTCGTCGCCGAGGGGAATGTCCCAGTCGTCGAGGGCGACGCTAATGGGGGTTATCAGCCGGTCGAGCTGGTCGGCCTGGAGCTGGTGGATGTAGGGCTGGCCGTGCAACACCGAGATGCTGACGGACAGGGCGCGGGCGACGGCGGAGACGATGGCGGGGCTGGCCTGGCGTTGGCCGGTGATGATGCGGGAGAGCATCGACGGAGAGACGTTGGCGCGGCGGCCGAGCTCGCGGAGGGAGAAGCCTCGCAAGGCGCTCACCTCTTCGATACGCGCCCCGATTCCGCCGGTGTCTCGGTGAGTTGGGTATGGCATCCTGAACTCCGTTCTGACCTCGACACTCAGAACGGTACGCCGATCGGCCCCCGCAGACAGTGGGGGCCGACGTGCTGTTGACGGCCATCTCCCGGCGGCATCATGGGCTGCATGCCCGCCTCCCAGACCATCCGCGGACGCATCCACCGCACCCTCGCCGACGCGCGCGGGCCGCTGACCACCCGCCGTATCGCCGAGTTGGCCAGCACCACCCCACCCCAAGCCGCGCGCGCCCTCCGCCGCCTGGAGGACGACGGCGCCGCCGTACGACAAATCGCCTCCGGCGGCTGCTACGCGTGGCGCGCCTGCTGACTCAGCCCACCGCATACGCCTTGTTCAACTTGCCGGGCAGCTTCCCCATGCGGCCCGCATCCTCCAGCGCCCGCGTAAGCCAGGTCCGCAACTCGTGAGGCGAGCCGATGGCGCCCCGGTTGGTCAGATGAATGTGGTTCACCACGGTCACCGACCCGCCCGTCCCCGTACCGGTACGCATCGTGCCGACCCCCAGCGCCGGCATACCGCCCATGCCCAGCGACGGCACCCCTGACGTCATCGCCCCGGAAACGCCAGCCATCGCCGCATCGATCCGCGGCACCGCCCGAGCGATCCCGCCCTGCAGCCCAAGCACCGTCATACGGCCCAGCTCAGCCATCACCTGCGACGGAGACTTGATGCCGAGCGCTTTGCGGATCGCTTTCTGCATGCCCTTCGCGATGGACAGCATGAGCTTCTCGATGTTCTTCTGCTGCGCTTTCAGCCCGGTGAGGAAGCCTTGCCCGGCCTTCTTCCCGGAGTCGTACAACAGGTCCGCGCCGGTACTGCCGAGCTTCGATGACGCTTTGTTGATCTGAGAGTTGAGGCTGTTGAACCGCTTGATGGTCGCCTTGTCCGCGCCCACCAGCGACGCCGCGAACTGCGAGCCCGCCTCCGGACCCATCTGAAGAATCTGCCGCAGCAGATCCTTGTTCAGGCCCTTCTTCTGCAGCTTGGTGACGTTCGTCGTGAACGCTTTGATCTGCGCCAACGACTGCTTCAACCGCTTCTCGACATAGGACGGGGCGAAGAAGTCCTGTTGCACGATCGACGCCAGGCCACCCGACGTACGAGCCGACGACGCCAACTCCGACGAGAACTTCTGCGCGTCCGCGATCCGCTTCGCGATCGAATCCCGCTGCTTCGCCAACGACTGCAGCCGCTTGTTACCCCGCTCCACGAGGCCGACGAGCCGGTCGTCCGTACGACTCCCCGTACCCCGGAACGCCTTCGTGATCGAGCTGACGATGGTCTTCGCCGTCGACGAGATCTTCGCCCGAGTCCCCGTCAGCCCCTTGATGAAGCCCTGTCCGGTCTGCCGGCCGATCGTCGCGAACACCTTCGACGGTGACGAGATACCCAGCGCACTCTTGGCTGCACCGACAGCGCCGCTGACGACGTCCGTCGCCGCCGACGCCAGATCACCGGCCATCTCCCGAACGCCGCCGATCATGCCCGAGATCAGGTCCCGGCCCGCGCTCGCCAGGTAGCCGCCGAGGTTGCCGAGGCCGTCCCGCGCGCGTCCCGGCAGACCCTTCACGGCCTCGACGGCGTCGCCGATCTTCTCCCGCAGGGTCTTCAGCAGGGACGAGCCCGCGGACGAGGCACGGTCGCGCAGGTTCCCCGCCAGAGACGCCAGCCCGGAGTACGCGCGGCCGGGCAGCCCGCTCACCGTCGTCACCGTCGAGGAGATCTTCTCCCGCATGGTGGTCAGCAGCGCCCCGCCCGCTTCCGTAGCCCGCGTACGCAGGTTGCCAGCCAGCGTGCCCAGCGCCGTGAAGATCTGGGACGGGAGGGCGGTGACCGTGCGGATGACGGTGCTGACCGCCCCGGACACAAGGGTTTTCGCGTGCTCCCACGCCTGCCCGAAGTCGCCTTGCAGCAGCGCCGTGAGCGTGTTCAACGCGGGAATCACCAACGTGGTGATCTTCATGGCGAGTTCGCCGGCGAACATCCCCGCCAACTGCCCGACCAGCGAAATGATTGGCGTCAGCACCGGCAGCAGCGCGGCGAGGCCCTGACTGATGAGCTGGCCCAGGATCGTCAGCAGCGGGCCGAGCGCGACGAACAACTGCCCCACCGCAACGCCGAGCTGGGTGAACGTCGGCGCCAACTGCGTGATCAGCTGCGAGACGACCGGCAGGATCTGCGCGGTCAGCTGGGTGAACGTCGCCACCAAAGGGTCGATGACCGCAGGCAGCGCGGCGATGATCGGCGACAGGACCGACGTCAGAACCTGGCCGAGTTGAGTCACGATCGGCGCCAGGCCGGTGAAGGCCTTCGCGATCGCGTCGATGACCGGCACCAGCGGCGGAAGCAGCGACGCGACCAGGCTGCCGATCACAGGGAGCAGCGGGCCGACGGCGTCGGCGAGCGCGCCGACCGCTCCGGCCGCGGACTCCAGGACCGGGCCGAGGTTCTCGATGATCGGCGCGAGGGCAGTGCCGAGGTTCTCGATCAGGCGTTGCACTGGTGGGCCGAGCGCCGTCAGCACCGGGGCTATCGCACCGAGCGCGGACCCGAGCAGCGGCGCCGCCGTCGTCGCCAGCGTGCTCATGGTCTGGAACAGCGACTGCAACGCGCTCTGTACGGCCGGGGACTGGAACGTCTGAGCGATCTGCCCGGTAATCGTCTGCAGGGTTCCGATGAACCCGCCGCCCGACGTCTCCGCCGCCTTGAAGACGCTGCCGATGATGTCGCCGACGTTCCCGGCCACGTCGACGAGCCGGCCGATCAGGCTGATCGCAGTCTCGATCGACCGCTGCATCGCACCCGACTCGAACGCGGTCGCCATCCGCTCCGAGAGCCGCTCAATCGCACCGCCACCGGCCGCCGCCAGCCGCGCGAACGACGGAGCCGCCGCCGCACCGACCTGCACCAGCCCTTGGACCAGGACCGCGGGCAGCGCGGAAAGGGACCGGAAGCCCCGCGTCGCACCCCCCAGCGCCTTCCCGAGAGCCCCGGACCCGCTGAGGCCGGTCGCGGTCCGCAGCACGTCGACGGCCATCAGATTGAACGTGCCGGCCGACGACCGCAGCGCCGACGACAGCTGTGGCAGAGCAGTCTTCGCGGTGCTCTGCAGCGTCGTACCCAGGCCCTGGAACAGCCGGTCCTGGACGTCGATGCGCAGCCGGTCGAACTCGGGCTTCATCCCCCGCACCGCGAGCACAAAGCTCTGCGCGTTCGGGGACAGCTTGGCCAGAGCCTTGTTGAACTCCTCGGCCTTCGCCGGGTCGAACGCGTTCTTGAACGCCTCGTCCACGCCGA
>NZ_JABXWI010000048.1 GCF_014930365.1 Streptomyces caniscabiei
GCCCTTGGCGTGCTGCTTCTCCACCGCGCGCTCGGAGCCGGCGTGCGTCGCCTCGTGGATCCGGCGCTGCAGATCCGCGAGCTTCCCCGCGGTCGTGTGGATGTCGGTCTCGGGCGGTTCTGGGAGGTCGGCGCTCACCGCATGGATCCCTTCTTGCTGAGGTTCAGGCTGCGGAAAGTGGGTCTGATGCGTCAGAAGGTGTCGCGAGGTACGTACACGCCCCAGACGTCGCGCAAGGCGTGGGAGACCTCGCCGGCCGTGGCCCGCAGCGCCAGGGCCTCGCGCATCAGGGGCAGTACGTTGTCCGTGCCCCGCGCGGCGGACCGCAGGGCGTCGAGTGCGCGTGAGACGGCGTCGTTGTCGCGGTCGCGGCGCAGCGCGGTGAGGCGTTCGCACTGGTCGGCCTCGATCTGGGGGTCGACGCGCAGGGGTTCGTAGGGTTCTTCCTCGTCGAGGACGTACTTGTTGACCCCGACCACGGTCCGTTCCCGCTTGTCGATCTCCAGGGCGACCCGGTACGCGGACTTCTCGATCTCGGACTTCTGGAAACCCTGCTCGATCGCGGCGACCGCGCCGCCGCGATCCTCGACGGCCTGGATCAGCTCCAGCGCCGCCGCCTCGAGATCGTCGGTCATCGACTCCATGACGTACGACCCGGCGAACGGGTCCACGGTGCTGGTGACGTCGGTCTCGTAGGCGATGACCTGCTGGGTGCGCAGGGCGAGTCGCGCCGCCTTCTGGGTCGGCAGGGCGATGGCCTCGTCGTAGGAGTTGGTGTGCAGGGACTGCGTGCCGCCGAGGACCGCGCCCAGGCCCTGGAGGGCGACGCGGACGAGGTTGACCTCGGGCTGCTGCGCGGTCAGCTGGACGCCGGCGGTCTGGGTGTGGAAGCGCAGCATCTGGGACTTGGGGTTCCTGGCGCCGAACTCCTCACGCATGATGCGGGCCCAGATACGGCGGGCGGCGCGGAACTTCGCGATCTCCTCCAGCAGCGTGGTCCGGGCGACGAAGAAGAAGGACAGGCGGGGTGCGAAGTCGTCGACGTCCAGGCCGGCGGCGATCGCGGTGCGCACGTATTCCTTGGCGTTGGCCAGGGTGAACGCGATCTCCTGCGCGGGCGTGGCTCCGGCCTCGGCCATGTGGTAACCGGAGATGGAGATGGTGTTCCAGCGCGGCAGTTCCCGGTGGCAGTAGGCGAAGATGTCGCTGATCAACCGCAGGGACTGCTGGGGCGGGAAGATGTAGGTGCCGCGGGCGATGTACTCCTTGAGCACGTCGTTCTGGATCGTGCCGGTCAACTGATCGCCGGAGACGCCCTGTTCGGCCGCGACCAGTTGGTACAGCAGAAGCAGGGTCGACGCCGGGGCGTTGATCGTCATCGACGTCGACACCTTGTCCAGCGGCAGTCCGTGGAACAGCGTCCGCATGTCCTCGATGGAGTCGATCGCCACGCCGACCTTGCCGACCTCGCCCCGGGCGATGGCCTCGTCGGAGTCGTAACCCATCTGTGTCGGCAGGTCGAAGGCCACGCTCAGGCCGCCGGTGCCGGCGTCGACCAGCTCGTGGTAGCGCTCGTTGGACTCCTTCGCCGTGCCGAAGCCGGCGTACTGCCGCATCGTCCAGGGCCGGCCCGTGTACATCGACGGGTACACGCCCCGGGTGAACGGGAACCGGCCCGGAGCGCCCAGCTTGGCGTCCGCGTCGAAATCCGTCAGCGCCCGGCCGTCGTACACCGGCTGGATCGGCAGGCCGGACTCGCTCTCGGCGACGGAATCCATGCTGGAGCCTCCTTGGTACTCAATGCCTTCAGAACGGTACTCAGTACCATCGGTGAGGGCAAGAGACATCCGGACACCGGGATGGGGGAGGATGAATGACCATGAGCAAGCCATCTGCGCGGATGCGACTCGCGGACGCCGCGTTCGCCCTGTTCGACGAGCGCGGATACGAGCAGACCACCGTCGACGACATCGCCGAACGGGCCGGTGTGGGACGTACCACGTTCTTCCGGCACTACCGGTCCAAGGAAGCGGTGATCTTCCCCGACCATGACCGGTTGATGGAGCTGATCAGGGACCGGCTGGCGACCTCCAGCCACAGCACCGCACTGGTCGCCGTGTCCGACGCGGTCCGCCTGGTGCTGCTGCACTACATCGACGAAGGCGATCTCGCTCGGCGGCGGTATGTGCTGACCAGCAAGGTGGCGGCGCTGCGCGACCGGGAGATCGCCAGTGTGGCGCGATACCAGCGCCTGTTCCGTGAGTTCATCGCGGACTGGATGGGGGACCCGACGGAGTCGGCGTCACTGAGAGCCGAACTCATGGCGGCGTCCGTCGTCGCGGCCCACAACCACGTGCTCCGCCGATGGCTGCGCGGCGAGTCCTCCGATCCGGTCACGGAGGTCGACGAGGCCATGCGCGAGGTGCTCGCACTGTTCCCGGCACCCGGTTCCTCGCCGGAAGATGGGCGCGGTACCACCGTCGTCGCGTTCCGGACCGGCCAGGACATCGACGCCCTGCTCCCCGAGCTGCGGCGCCTCGTCGAGGGCGGGCGCGGGCGCTGAGCGTGGCACCGTGGACCGTGAGTATGGGCGAGCGGGATCCGGTCGGTCGCCGGGATGGGCCGGTGGGGCCCGGCCGGTCGTCCGGCCGCGTCAGCAGATCCGGAGGTGACCGAGTGATGCCGCGCACATACGCTCGGTACTGGATCCGGTGCGTGCTAGCTTCCGGCCGTGACTTCCCCAGCTCAGGACACATGGGCACCCGATGGCGGAGCGGCAGGGCACGGACTGGATCACGGGTTTCCCCACACCGGTGATCCGCTCGGTCCGCTCGGTCCGCTCGGTCCGCTCGACCTGTTCGGCGACACCTTCGTACGCGACCCCTACCCCTGGCTGGATCTCCTGCGGTCCGAGGCTCCCGTACACCACGACCCGATCACAGGGCTCTGGCTGATCAGCCGCCACCATGACGTGCGCCAGGTACTGCTGGACCCGGACGTCTTCCTTCCCGACAACGCCCAACACAGCGTCACCCCACTGCCCGTTGCCGTGCTGCGGGTCCTCGCCCGTGGCGGTTTCTCCCTTCCGCCCGCGCTCGCCAACAACGGCAGCCCGACCCATGCCGGACTGCGTCGAGTGGTCACCCGGTTCTTCCACGCGAACCGTGTGGCGGACGCCGTGCCGGTGATCGAGCGCATCGCCGACGAACTGCTCGTCGACGAAGTACGGTCACGGATCGACTCGACTGGCGACTGCGACCTGTTCACCTCATTCGCCCAGCTCCTCCCGTGCAGGGTGCTGATGGAGCTCCTCGGCATACGCGGCGTCGAACCGGCCACCCTGATCCGCTGGAGCGACGCCTCGCTGGAGCTGTTCTGGGGCAGGCCCACACCGGAGCGGCAACTGGAGCTGGCGAAGCTCGTCGTGGACTTCCACCAGTGGCTCACCGCGACCGTGCGCGGTGGCATGGCTGCTTCCGACTCGTTCATCGGGGCGCTCGCCCGCCACCGGCTGCCTGACGGCGGGCCGTTGGACGTCGAGACCGCGGTCGGTGTGTGCTTCTTCGTCTTCATCGCCGGCCAGTCCACCACCGGGCAGCTGATCACCACCGTCCTGCGCCGGGCGATGGCCGAGTCAGGCATGTGGCTGCGCGTGGCCGGCGAGGCGGGCCTGGCGGAGGCCTGGGTGGAAGAGGTCCTGCGGCGCGAGCCACCCGTGACCACCTGGCGCCGGGTGACGGCGCAGTCCACCGAACTGAGCGGGGTACGACTGCCGGCGGGCGCACAGGTGCTGGTGATGCTCCTCGGCAGCGGATCCGATCCAGAGGTCTTCCCGTCCCCGGAACGCATGTGCCCGCACCGGGAGAACATCCGCCACCACCTGGCCTTCGGCGCCGGCCGGCACCGCTGCCCGGGCGCTTCGCTGGCACGCACGGAAGCAGCAGTGGCCCTGCGGGCTGCAGCCCGCAGACTTCCGGATATACGACCGGCAGCCGGGGCCGGGGAACCGCCGATGCTCGGCCTGTTGTCGTTCCGAGCCCCCCTGAAGATGGTGGTGGAGTAGCCGCTGTGCGTCGGAGCCGTGAACCGTGCGGGCCGAATGCCTGAGGCATCTGCTCCTCAAAAGGCGGCTGGCACCCTCCGCAGCGGGCCGCCGCCGACCCGGCGAGTTGGGGCATGCGCAGGTTGGCCAGGCAGGGCTCCTGGAAAACGGGCCGTGAACGTGAGGCCAGAGATGAAGAGATTCTCTTGAAGTCATCTCCCTGGTGGCGCTGACCTGCGGTGATGCCGCTGCGAACCTCTCTGGCCTGGGCCGATCCGTCTTTCGGGGCCTTTCGCGCTCGTGCCCGGTTACGCAGTCGATTCTCCCCACGCGCTCCCCAGCACCGTCCAACTCCCCAGATTCTCCCCAGGGATTGGCTCCAGATGGGGTTGGCAGGGCGTGCCGGCAAAGTTGCTCCGGTGAGGCCAATGATCACAGACGGTTGCTGCCGAGGGTTGGTGAGGATGCTGTCAGCAGCCGCACCCACGATTGCGTTGGCGGGGAGCACGAGATGCCCCAGTGGTGGAGTTCCACGGGGACGAACCACCCCCGCGTCGACGGGGACCACGGTGTGGCGCCGGGCCCGCGTTGCGGCGCGAGGGTGCGGATCCGGTGCGCAAGGGCGGACCGTGGAGCCTGCCGCTGGAGGACCGCGTGCTGCTGGTTACCGCCTGCTGACGGACGAACCTGACACTGCGCCGACTGACGCCATTGTTCGGGGTGTCCAAGTCCGCTGCCGACCGGATCGTCGATCACCTCGGCCCGTCGTCGGCACTGCAGCCGCGCAAACGGTTCCGCCGCGACGCCGTGCTGATCGTGGACGGCACTCTGGTCCCCGCCCGAGACCACCAGGTCGCCGAGCAGTCGGAGACATCTCATGTCGCTGGTAGGTCAAGTTGATGCTCGGGCGGCAAGGTCTACAGGTGGTGTGAAGGCGCGATCGGAGTCGAACAGCGTGCGGTGCTGTAGGCAGTGGTAGAGGCAGCCGAGCAGTTTGTCGAACAGGTGCCTGAGAGCTGCGGTATGGCGTTCTCCGCCGGCTCGCCGTCGGTCATGGTGGGTGCGGGGGAGTCTGCGTACGGAGGGCTGCGAAGGCCCACATGTGCCCCGCTGAAGCCAGTCGCTGGTTCTTGACGGTCCGGGCCACGACCACGTGACCGCGGCCTGATGCCCGTGTAACAGGGGCTGTTCTGGGCTTGATCCGCTTTGACGGACATTCGAGATCAGGGGTTCTGCCCCGGGAGGATGTCCATCATGGAGAGCATGGGGAAGAAGAAGCCTCGGCCTC
>NZ_JABXWI010000004.1 GCF_014930365.1 Streptomyces caniscabiei
GGTCACCGAGGAGGTCACCGGCATCGACCTGGTCCGCGAGATGTTCCGCATCGCCGACGGCGAACACCTCGGCTACGACGACCCGCCACTGCGCGGGCACTCCTTCGAGTTCCGCATCAACGGCGAGGACCCCGGCCGCGGCTTCCTCCCCGCCCCCGGCACCGTCACCACCTTCACCGCACCCACCGGCCCCGGCGTCCGCCTCGACGCCGGCGTGGAATCCGGCAGCGTGATCGGCCCCGCCTGGGACTCCCTGCTGGCCAAGCTGGTCATCACCGGCGCCACCCGCCAGCAGGCCCTGCAGCGGGCCGCCCGCGCGCTTGCGGAGTTCACCGTCGAGGGCATGGCCACCGCCATCCCCTTCCACCGCGTGGTGGTCACCGACCCTGCGTTCGCCCCCGAACTGACCGGCTCCAGCGACCCGTTCACGGTCCACACCCGCTGGATCGAGACCGAGTTCACCAACGACATCAAGCCCTTCGCGGCCCCCGCCGACACCGACACCGACGACGACGGCGACCGCGAGACGATCGTGGTCGAGGTCGGCGGCAAGCGCCTGGAGGTCTCCCTGCCCGCCGCCCTGGGCATGACCCTGGCCCGCACCGGCCTGGCCGCCGGCGCCAAGCCCAAACGCCGCGCGGCCAAGAAGTCCGGCCCCGCCGCCTCCGGCGACACCCTCGCCTCCCCCATGCAGGGCACCATCGTCAAGGTCGCCGTCGAGGAGGGCCAGGAGGTCAAGGAAGGCGACCTCGTCGTCGTCCTGGAAGCCATGAAGATGGAACAGCCCCTCAACGCCCACCGCTCCGGCACCATCAAGGGCCGGGCCGCGGACTATGCCGGGCTGCTCGGCTGTTCGGTCCGCACTCTCAGCCGCGCGGCCCGGGACGCCACCGGCAAAGGGGTGCGTGAGGTCATCGACGAGCGGCGGCTGCTCGAAGCCCGGCGCCTGCTGGGAGGCGCCGGGTGGGACGCCCGGGCTGTGGCCGTCCATCTCGGCTTCACCGATCCAGCGAACTTCGGCCGCTTCTTCCGTAACCACACCGGTCTCACCCCGACCGACTTCACGGCCCGCGAAGCCGACACCGACATGTGAGGCGTGGGCAGCACGAGCCACAAACCCACATGGCCGCGGCCGCCACGGCCCTTCGGGCCGCAGCGGGCCTTCATGGCCGGCCAGAGGGGGCGAGCACCTCGCGCAGGTAGTGGCCGGTGAAGCTGTCGGGGCTTTCGGTGATCTGGCCGGGGGTGGCGGTGACGCGTCCGCCTGCCTCGCCGCCGCCGGGGCCGAGGTCGATCACGAAGTCGGCGTTGGCGGTCATGTCGCAGCACGCGAAGAGGACGCGGACGTCTGAGCGGTGCAGGCCTGAGCTGGGTTCATCCAGGATGATGAGGTAGCCCAGGCCCAGGTCGACGAGAGTCCGCAGGCGGGAGCGGACCTTGTTCAGGTCGCCCGTGTGCTCGATGGCCTGGGTGACAGTGCGGGCTTTCGTCGGCCGCGAAGAGACCCTGCTCCTTGAGATTGTGCACGCGGGCCGCGTGCACGGTGATCGCGTCCGGCGCGGCGGCCGCCGCGGAGTCTTTCGTCCCCTGTTTCGCAGGGCTTGCCCTCTGGCTGGTCCAGATGAGGGGGTGTTGCTTCGGGACCTTCCGGTCAGGAAGCGATCTTCTCCGTCACGGTCTGGGAGAACGCCCAGTTGGAGTGCACGATCCGCCACTGGCCGTCGATGAGCTTGTAGCCGTGGGAGGCGTTCCAGGAGCGCAGCTGCTTCTCCTCGCCGTTCTCGTCAAGAACGAAGGTGTTCAGGTTGTAGCCCAGGACGGCGAGGTCGCCGTCGTCGCTGACGTGGACCTGCGGGTTGAGGTATTCGTTGCGGACGATGTTCGGGTTGGAGTAGATGGAGTCGATCCATGCGATGACCTTGTCCCGGCCGACCAGGATGTTCTCGAGGATCGGGTCGAAATAGCTGACCTCATCGGCGAACGCGTCGAGGTAGCCACGGTTGTCGCCGACGCTCCACCGCTCGTTGAACGACTTCTCCAGCTCGAGGATGGTCGTGCTGATTTCTTCCTTGTTGACGCCCATGGCGCTTCCTTTCATGCATGCCGCGGCGGGCCGGCTCTGACCTGACCGGCGCGGAATGGTGTGTTTCTGTGCTTCTCAGTCGTCGAGCAGCACCACGTGCTTGCCCGGCGTCGTGCCGGCCTCGACGTCGGCCTGGGCATCGCGCACCTGTTCCAGGCCGTGGTGGACCTTCGCGACCGGCACCTTGAGCCGTCCGTCCGCGATGGCCTGCAGCTGCTGCTGGAACACCTCGGCGGGCAGGTCGGTGGCCTCGCCCGCGTAGGCGGTCAGCCGCACCCCCCCCCAGGGATCATGAACGGGGTGAAGTCGGGGATCGTCCACTGGCCCGCCAGGGCTCCGGTGAAGCAGACGGTGCCGTGGCGGCGGACGGTGCGGAAGGTGTCGGCGAGGACCGAGCAGCCAACAAGTTCCAGTACGGCGTCGACTCCGTCCGGCATCAGCTCGCGCACCTGGCCGGCGATGGTGCCGTTGTCGACGAGTGGATGGTCGACGCCCACGGCCCGCAGTTCGCCCGCCCTCTCCGGGCTGCGGGTGGTGGACAGGACGGTGGCTCCGAGGCCCTTCGCGATCGTGGCCGCGCTCAGCCCGACCGTGGAGGTGCCGCCGCGGATCAGCAGCGTCTGCCCCGCCCGCAGACCGAGGCCCGTGGCGAGAGAGCCGTAGGCGGTCTGGAACACCACGAGCGAAAAGCTTCCCGGGCAGCTCGGACCGAGGCGGGAGGGAGTTCACGACGCCGTTGCCCGTCCGACTGACCGTGATGTCAGGCCACCCCCTGGATGCCGTCCGAGGAATCGGGGCCTCGCCGTCCGCGCACATGCCCTCCCTCTGCCCGACCTCCCTCACCTGGAGAACTCGATGCCCACTCCCACCCGGGTCGACCTCGTACATCTCAGTGCCTCCCTCGGCGGTTCCCGTCGGCTGTCCGGTCATCTCGCCCGCCCCGGGGGCACCGGCCCGTGGCCCGGCGTCATCGTCGTACACGAGGCACTGGGGGTGGACGAGGTCATGCTGCGGCAGACCGAACGGCTCGCCCGGGCCGGCTACCTGACGCTCATGCCGGATCTCTTCTCCGACGGGGGCGTCCGCCGCTGCCTGGTGCCGACGATGCGCGCCGCGACATCGGGCCGCGGTCGCGCCTGGGCCGATCTGGAAGCCGCACGCCAGTCGTTGGCCGCTCACCCCGACTGCACTGAACGCATCGGCATCATCGGCTTCTGCATGGGCGGCAGCTTCGCCCTGCTCGCCGCAGGGCGGGGCGGCTTCGACGCGGCCTCCGTGAAC
This sequence comes from Streptomyces caniscabiei, assembly GCF_014930365.1. Taxonomy (GTDB): domain Bacteria; phylum Actinomycetota; class Actinomycetes; order Streptomycetales; family Streptomycetaceae; genus Streptomyces; species Streptomyces caniscabiei. The sequence continues at coordinate 3,365 of NZ_JABXWI010000004.1, forward strand.
TATGGTCAGCTCCCCGAGGACAGCGAGCGCGCCCTCGCGAAGTCCTGCCCCGTAGTGGCCAGTTACGGCGGCCGTGACCGGATGCTCAAGGGAGCCGCGGCCAGGCTGGAAGCCGCCCTGACCCAGGTCGGCGCACCACACGACGTGAAGGAATACCCCGCCGCCGGACACTCCTTCCTCAACGACGCCGAGAACGCCCCGCGCTGGCTGCGCCCGCTCACCCGGATCTCCGGGATCGGGCCCGAACCGGAGTCCGCCGCCGACGCCTGGCACCGGATCGAGGAATTCTTCGCCGAGCACCTGGCCGACGCGTAACGCGGCAGGGCCCCGCCTCGGCGTACACCTGTTCAGGAAAGAAGGCGACGGGGCAGGCAGCGAGCCGTCGGCTGATCTGCTCGGCAGTACTACGCCGGCTTCCGCCCCCGTACCCACCGCCCGCGTGACCCTTGATCGCTCCAGGAAGGCGCGCCTGCTCGTGACATCCTGAGCGAGGGCGAAGCTCAGGGCGAAGACCTTCTGGCGTTCAAGCCCGTAGGAGATCATGCGGTTGTTCCACAAGCTCTGGTCGCATTTGAGTCTGCGGCCGGTAGTGGGGTCCGTGCTGCTGCGGTCATCAGGTGTCGTCGTGATCCCGACCTGAACCCGGTACGGGTGGGCGCCGTGGCGGCAGGGGATGAGGAGCAGGTGGTACCAGCGTGACTTCGCACGGCCCTGCCGGTGTTCGAGGCGGCTTACGGGTACCGGGAGCAAGGTGCTCGTTCCGTCGTCAAGGAGGACGCGTTCGGCGATGCGGCCCCGGTCGCACCACAGGTCATGGCGGCAGCGCCCGAAGCGCAGGAGGTCGTAGGCGCGGGGTTTGACCGAGCCGTGCTGCTTGTTGATGACCAGCAGCCCGAGGTGGACGAGGACGTCGCAGTGGACGCGGCGGAAGGCACCGTCGAGATGTCGCCCGTGCAAACCGGGAACGCTCAGGCCATCAGGTCGACGAAGCCGAGGTGCGTCATCACCTTCCGGTAGTCCACGGACGGCACCGAGTTGGGCAGGAGGATCGGCAGGGGAACCTCGTCCTCGTAGAGCTTCTCGGCGTCTGCCGAGTAGCGGATGTAGGGCAGCAGCACGGAGCTGTACATCGCCTCCGCTGCGGCTGTGGCGCGGCGGGCTGCCGCCGCCTCGTTCCAGGTCAGCGTCGGCGTTCCGGTGAGGATCAGGTGGTTGAGCGTCGGCCGACCCGGGACGGACCGGCGGCCGCGGTTCTTGTCGCGGACTCGCTCCAGCTCGTCCGTGAGCCGCTTGACCAGCTTGACGGCCTGGGGGTCGGCCTTGATCGACGGAATGACGGAGTCGTCTTCGTCCAGCATGCGCGGCACGGAATAGGGCATCTTGCCGTAGCTCGCCGGGAAGTCCAGGTAGAAGACCGTGTCGTCACCCTCGTAGGAGCGCAGGATCTCGGCGAACCAGTCGTTGCGGTCCGCGTCCTCTGCGATGGCCAGGTCCGCGCCGGCCATGGCTGGGCTGCTGGGCACGACGCGCAGGTTCGGGATGGGCGCGAAGTCCCCTTCGGGCTCGTCGCCGTCGCCGATGCGGTAGCGGGCGGGCAGCGCGACCTCGTCCAGGGTGGCCTTGCCGTAGAGCAGGTCGATCGCGGTCTTCTTGCCCTTGAGGGCGGTCTCGTCGTAGCCGAGGACGATGGTCGACGACATGTTGCCGTCGAGGTCGAAGACGACGCCGGGGTAGCCGCGCAGCGCGGCGATGACGGCCGTGGACGTGGCGCTGGTGGACTTGGTGGACCCGCCGCCTTCGATGATGTAAGCCCAGATGAGGGGCCAGTTCCGGCGCTTGGGGCGGAAGTGGGGGTCGACGGTGACGTAGGTGGTATTCATCGGGGTCCTCCTGCGGCGACCAGTTCGAGTTGTACGGCGACACCGCTCAACGCCTCGCTCATGTCGACGAACTGGACAAGCCGCTGGTGGGCCGCGAGTTCCCCGGCACGCACCGGAATGGACACGACGGTGTCCTCGGAGAGCACGGCATCGACGGCCAGGCGCTCGGCAGCAGCGTTCCGCGCGTGGTGGAAGCGGTCCCTGAAGGGTCCCTTCCTGTCGAAGGGCGCGAGGCGTTCGGCCAGGCCGGCGAGGAAGAAGCCCGCCACCCTCTCGGGGGCGGGAGTGAGACCGGCTCCCATCGAGCGGGTGACGTCCTTGACCTTGGCGATTTCAGTGACGAGGGCACAGCCGCTGCTGGTGTTCCATTCGAAGTACAGCTCCATGGCGTCCTGGCGCGCCCCATTCACGCTCGATCCCTGTCCCTGCCGTCCCGGCGGCTCCAGACGGATCCGCGACGCCAGCCCCCGCAGCAACTCCACCACTCGCAACGCGGTCCACCAGTCCGCGTACCGGTTACCCGCCTTGTCCGCAGCCCCACCCGCCAGCCCCACCCAGCCTCACTCCCCCAAGCCGCCGCCAGGGCCCTCTCCTGCGATCAGCAGCCCACACACAACTCCCCCACCACCCCTAGGTCCGACGCTTCGGGGATGGGATCGGGTCGTGTCGCCGGCCGGCCGGACATGACGGTGGGGCGGCACAGGCCGCCCCACCGAACCCCCGTTGCCCGATCGGCTCGCTCAGCGCAGGAGCGCGCCGAAGCGGGCGCCCGTGGCGGGCGCCGAGAGGTCGCCAGCGCCGAACGCGAGGGACGACGTGGCCGTGAGACCGGTCGCCGTGCCGCGCAGCACCCAGACCGCGCCGTTCCAGCTGTTCTCGGCCAGGGAACCGGCCGCGAGGTCGGCGTGGCCGTCACCGTCGACGTCCAACAGCGCGCTGCTCGCGCCGAACTGGTCGTCGTTCTCGGCGACTCCGGGTACCCCGGCGGTGTCCTGGTGGAAGGTCTGCGCACCGGCGCCCGTGACACCGGAGGCGCTGCCGGGGACCAGGGCGACGGACCCGGCGTCGGTGATGTCGCCGATGTCCTCGCCCGGGATGCCGAGCGCGATGTCGCCGAAGCCGTCGCCGTTGACGTCCGCCACCGAGACCGTGGAGCCGATCCCGTCGCCCTCCTCCTCCACGCCGGGGAAGCCGGGCAGGTCCTGATCGAAGGTCTGTACGCGCTCCCCGGACAGGCCGGAGGCCGACCCGAACGCGATCTGGACCTTGCCGCCGTTCCAGTAGTTGCCCACCACGACGTCGTCGAACCCGTCGTTGTTCACGTCCCCGATGCCGGTGCCCGTACCGGTCGCCGTGCCGTCCGCGGGGACCCAGCCGCTGGTGAAGCCCGTGCTGCCGCCGCCGAGGAACAGACGGTTGCCCCACTGGCCGTCGCCCGCGTACTTCCAGGCGACGATGTCGTCCTTGCCGTCGCCGTTGACGTCGCCGGTCCGGGTGGAGCGGATGGGCCCGCTGATCGAGTCGCCGTCCTCCTGGCAGCCGCCGTTGGTGGCGCAGGACGCGTCGCCCGCGTCGTAGCCCCACCAGTCGGCCTTGTCCAGCAGCGGCAGGGTGGCGGTGGGCTGTCCGGCGCGGGTGACCGGGCCCTTCCACACGGTGGCGTCGCCGCTCGCCGGGTCGTCGCCCGCGCCGGACAGGTAGGAGAACAGGGCGAGGTCCGTCTTGCCGTCGCCGTCGAAGTCGCCGGTCGTGGGGGACTGCCCGTACCCGGGTACGGCCGTGCCGCCGGTGAGTCCGGAGGCGGAGCCCCAGAGGATGACGGAGCCGGGACTGCCGCCCGAGATCACCAGGTCGCTGAAGCCGTCGCCGTCCAGGTCGCCCTTGGTGAAGTTGGTCCCGAAGCCCTGGTTCGCGGTGGCGGAGCCGGGAACGCCGCTGGTGGAGCGGCTGATGAGCTTCTTGTTCGCGGCGGAGACCCCATGGGCGGAGCCGTACATGACGGCCACGTAGCCCGCCTTGGCCTTGCCGGAGATCGTGGCGTCCGGAGCCGACACGACCAGGTCGGCGTATCCGTCGCCGTTGAAGTCGTCCTGCGTGTCCACGGACCCGGTGGCCGCCAGCGCCGGGCCCCCGGTGAGAGCCATGGCGCCGAACCCTGCGGCGAGCAGGACCGCGGCTGCCAGGGGTGCGGTGAGCGCGGTACGGGTTCGGCGGTGTGCTCGGGACATACGTGAGCCTTTCGAGTCGGTCGGTTCTGTACGCGGAAGGCCGCGTTCAGTGGGTACGACTCGAGCCGGGCGATCCCAGTTGTACGTCCCAATGTCATGGATCCGTAACCGTGGAGACAGGTGTGGCGCTGAACTCCCTTGTTGTCACGGGGAGTTCGGCGCACGTGTCACCGTCGGCCCACAAGATCGCCTCGACCCACTCGGGGTGGTCGACGAACGGGTTCTGAGAGGGCGTTTATGCAGGCCGGTCACTGGATCGCCGACGAGGGACGGCGCCAGGCCGAGCGGCGCCTGAGCGAGCAGGCGCGGCCGGCACCGCCCGACTGGCTTGTCCAGTACGGGCTCAACCGCACCGACGTGGACGCCATGCATACCGGCGACTGCTGGGCAGCGGCCAAGAGCGGCCGGTGCCACCCGGCCACCCGCCAGCAGGCCATCGACGGCCCTGCGCCGCAGGTGCCGCCCTGCATCCGCTGCCGCCCGGACACCGCGCACGGCATCCTCGACTAGCCGCGGCACCGCACCTCGGCCTGTCTGCTGAGTGACCGCGTGCCCGTCGGCCACGCAGCGTGGAATGCATCCGGGCATGACGTGGTCCCTGCCCGAGCGATGCTCACCGTGGCCGTTACCAGCCCCGCCCTGCTCGCCGGGTTCGCCGCGGAGCCGAAGTGGGATGGGTTCCTTCACTGCACTTCTCAAGTGGCCCGCCTCGGTGTCGAGGGCCTGGCATCAGCACGACGTGCCGTGACTGGGTCGACGGACGGTGATGCCGAGTCGCCGGGCGTGGGCGGAGGCGTTGCTGCTTTCCAGTCTTGCGAATCATGACTTGGTTCTGTCAGGACCACGGGTCGTTCCGTCGGTCTTCAGCGTCAGGAGTGTCGGGATGCAGCATGGTCCGCAGGCAGCGTTGCAGGCCATCGCCGGCGGCGTGCTCGGCCGCACGCAGCCACGGGAGCGGTGCCACGAGCTGGGCTGTCTCGGGGGTGGCGAGGTGGTCCAGTAAGGCGGCCAGTTCGTCGGGGACCGGCAGGTCGGTGAGACACATCCAGCCCAGTGCGGCGCTCACGCGCACCTCGGGCGGCTGTGCATGATTGGACCAGCAGGCCTGCATCCAGACCACTGTGTCGGGGTCCTGGTGTGCTCGGGCCAGTTGTGCAATTGCCAGGACCAGTCCCGCTCGTACGGCCGGGTCGTGTTCGCAGAGCAGGCGGGTCTGAAAGGCGGACATGATGGTCTGCGCGCGGGCGGAGGCGGCCGCCAGCGCGTAGGCGGCGGCGATGCGCACCGTAGGGTCAGGGTCGTCGACCAGGGGCATGAGGAGGTCGGTGTCCGCGGCGATTGCGTCGCGGGCGGCTTGCACCGACCAGTTCTGCAGGTAGCCCGTGACTTCGAAGAACCATTCGTCTTCACCACGGAACCGCAGCATGTCGGCACGGGTGCACACGCCGTGGTGCTGCATACGCGCCGCTTCTGCTGTCACTGCCAGGGCTTGGGCTCGCCGGCCCGCTTCCGGGTCCGTACCGACCCGAATCAAGAAGGGCACCGCCAGTGCCACTGCGGCCCTCATGTCATTCGCGCACAGGCCGATGAGTACGCTCAGGCCACCACGGACAGTATCGCCTGAACGCAAACTCTCCATCTCCTGCCGCACGCCGGCACCCTCCGGGAATCGTTCCCATGGCACCTCCTCAAGCTGAAACCCGTCCTTGGCCTGAGTGCTGATGCCCGCTACCACAGCTCGGACGTCAAGCGGCCCATCCACGCAATCGAGATGATCGCCGTCCACGAAGGCCTGTACCACCGCCTGGTATGTCCGATCGCTGTCCCATGAATCCACCGGCCACCCCCATACCCACGGACTCCCCATGGCCAGGCGCAGTGACGCTGGAGAAGTCTCGAACCTGCGCTGATCATGCCAGCCGGCACAGACAGCGCACTGGGACCGGACGGCACGGGCAGGTGTCGGTGAATCGTCGTCCGAGGCGGGCAGGGCAATCAGTCGGTCGAGGTTCGAGTGGTTGCGGCGCGGCCAAGGAGCTCAACGTGATCAGCTCGCAGGTGCCCGGCCTCCTCCCTTCGCCGGCGTAGATGCTGGAGGCTCTCCTCGAGGGCGGCGACCAGCCGGCCGAGTTGGGCTGGGTCGACGCGTAAGAAGCGGCATCGGACGCAGGCGTGCTCGTGCACGCACGGCGCCCGAACGCGCGGTGGCAGTCCCCGAGCGCGACGCGACGGAGCAGGAAGTGTTCTTCGAACTTCGTCCACTCCTCGGTGCCCCGGCCGCTGCCGTACGCGATCGCATGATCCCCCGCTCACCCTTGCCATGATCCGGTCAACACCGACCCTCACAACGCGCCTCGGGCGCTCCGGCCCCATGGGGCTCTTGATCAGGCCAGCTTCTGTGGACACTGGCCGAATCGACCACCTGTGCCTCTCAGAGAACCCCAACGAAGGGTGCCCAGCAGCCGTCCGTAGCTCCTCACTGAGCATGTAGGGGAGTTCTGCTAGCAACGGTTGTCGTTCAGCGCGGACGACACCGGGAGTTCACGGAGAACGGTGTCGATGAGTTCCAGCAACGCCCGGGGGTTTGCGGTGGGAGCCCGCGCGTTCGTCGCCGAGGTGACGGACATCCGGGTGTGAATCCCGTCGGATTGTCGATGTGACGACAAAAATGACCCCCGCCGATAGGCTCGGACAATCTGTCACCGACAAGCCCCTGGGGGTCTCGTGACACAACGTCCGCTCACCGGAACATTCAGAGGGTTACGCCGTATCGCGGTCCTCACCGTACTCGTCCTGACCGTCCCGCTGACGGCCACCACCGCCGAGGCGCACGGCGGCGTGGAGGCTGCCTCGGGCAATCCCGTCATCGCCTGGAACATCCACGCTCAGAGCGCCATCCACGACACCGCCAAGCAGTCGCCCACCACCAGCACCCGCAGCTTCGCCATCGTGCAGGGCGCCGTGTACGACGCGGTCAACGCCGTCGCCGGCCGTCCGTACGAGCCCCTGGTCAGCGCGCCCCGCAGCCGCCCCGGGAACTCCACCGCCGCGGCGGTCGCCGCGGCCGCCCACGACACGTTGCTGTGGCTCTTCCCCGCGCAGGCCGAGTCGCTGAACGCCCGGTACGACGAGGCGCTGGCCGCGATCCCCGACGGCCGCGCCGAGGACGGCGGGGTGGCCGTCGGCAGGGCCGCCGCCGCGGCGATGACCGAGAACCGCCGTGACGACGGCTTCGACCCCGCCGCGCCGTGGACCGTCGGCACCGAGCCGGGCCAATACCGGCTCACCCCGCCCGGCTACGTCAACGTCGGCGCCTGGGTGCCGAACCTGAAGCCGTTCGTCGTCCCCGACGCCGGCGCCTACCGGGTCAAGCCCCCGCCGGCCCTGACCGGCACCGCCTGGGCCCGCGACCTGAACGAGGTCAAGAGCCTCGGCGCGGCCACCAGCACCGTCCGCACCGAGGACCAGACCGAGGCGGCGATCTGGTGGGACGACCCCCGGATGGTCGAATGGTCGATCACCCGGCAACTCGCCCGCGCGCACCACCTCAACAGCCTCCAGACGGCGCGGCTGCTCGCCATGGTGTACGTGGCCTCCGCCGACACCCTGATCGCCTGCTACAAGGCCAAGGCGCACTGGAACTTCTGGCGCCCGGTGACGGCCATTCCGCTCGCCGGCACCGACGGCAACCCGGCCACCGATCCCGACCCGGACTGGACGCCGCTGCGGGTCACCGCCCCGTCGCCGGAGTACCCGTCGGGCCACGCCTGCTTCACCACGGCGGTCATGACGGCCCTGGGGTCGTTCTTCGGCCGTGACGACCTCACGTTCGCCGCGTACAGCCCCGCCTCCGGCACGACCCGCCACTACGACAGCCTTCAGGCGGCGACAGCCGAACTCATGGAGGCGCGAATCTGGGCCGGCGTGCACTACCGCTTCGCCTCCGAGCACGGGCACCGGCTCGGGCTGGCGGTCACCCTCGACGTCCTGAGCCGCGCCTTCCAGCGGCGCTGACGCGGCCGTCCCTCCCACCACGACCGGGAGGACAGCTCGGGACAGCACCAACACCGGGACGGCGACCGAAGCGCAGCTCAGCGGGGTCGGGACGCGGAGAGGACGACTGGTCTCCGGCCAGGAAAGGGTGGTTGTCGCGGGCAGGGCGCAACACTGAGCACCCAACGGAGTTCCTCGTGCAACAGAAGGATCTTGGTCGATCTGCTGCCCATGAGGAACTCCGTTGCCGCTCGGACAGCCCACCTTCCTGGAGGCTACGGCGGTCGGTGTCCCGGGGCCGGTGAGGCCGGCGGCGGTAAGGAGCTGGTCGGCGGCCTCGATCAGACCCGCCGCCCGCAGTTCACGGGCGCGGCGGACCCAGCTGTCGTGGGACGGCTCGTAGATCTTGAGGCATCGGGTGTACGGCAGGCTCGTCACGGCCTGGATCCGGCGGGCGAGCTGCGCGGTGCGGGGCTGCTTCTTCGGCATCGTCTGCCGTGCGGCCGGCCGTCATTTGCGGTGACGGACAAGCGATCCGGCGAGAGACGCAGGAGACACACAGGGATCCCTCGGGCGCCGGTCATGTGCAGGGCGGAACGTGTCCGAAGTCCGGCAACAGGGTGTGCCACTGGCGCTCGGTCAGCGGCGCACCAGTCGTGGCGCAGATCCGGGACGCCGCGTGCTGAGCGTCGGTGGTCCAGTGGCGTGCGGTGCGGCCCCCGGCGGTCCACACCTGGGTTCCGTCAGCGCTGAGCGCGGCGTTGGAGAACGCCTCGCCGGGGCTGCGGAGGGAGGCTCGTAGGAGTGGCCGGTCCGAGCGGGTGAGGTTCCAGAGCGCGGCCGTGCCGTCCTCCCCCGCGCTGAGCAGGGTGCGGCCCCCGGCGGCGAGGTGGAGAGCGACGAGGTGTCCGCTGTGGCCGCGCAGCGGGCGCGGGAGGAGGGTGGGGCGACTGTGCGGATGGGCGGGGTGGAGGCGCCACAGCCGTACGGTGTCGTCCTGGCCGCCGGAGGCCAGGAGCGTGCCCTCGGCGGCGACCGCGTTCACGCTCGCGGTGTGGCCGGTGAGTTCATGGACGGGGCTGCTGACGGTTCCGCGGGAGCGGGTGTCCCAGAGGCGGACGGTGCGGTCGCTCTCGGCCGTGGCCAGCAGTCTGCCGTCCAGCGCGAAGGTGACGCCGTTGACTCCGTTGGAGGAGGGCGCGGCGAACAGGGCCTGCGGGGACAGGCGTTGAGCGGCGGCCGGCAGTCGCCACAGGGCGGAGCGGTTGTCGACGGAGCCGGCCGCGAGACGGCTGCCGTCGGGAGCGAAGGCCAGGGAGGTGACGGGTTCGCCGAAGCGCTCATCGGTGTCGAGGCGGCGGGGCCTGTCGGTGATGTCCCACAGGTGGACGGTGCCGTCGGCCGTGCCTGCGGCGAGCCGGGTGCCGCTGGGGTGGAGGGCGACTGTGGTCACGGCAGCGGGGTGAGGAAGGAGACTGAGGAGGGCGGGGTGGTAAGGGTCGCGGATCGACCACAGACGGACCGAGCTGTCGTGAGCGGAGCTCGCGGCAACGGAGCGTCGGTCGTCGACCGCGATGTCGCTGATCGTGTCGGTGTGGCCGAGCAGTATGGGCAGGGGCAGGGGCCACCGGTAGGCGGTGCCACCGTCGGTGGAGCCGGTGTACAAGGTGGGCCGATCCGGGGCCCAGGTCAGGGACTGCAGAGGCCGTGGGTTGGGGAGGGACAACAAGACGTCTCCGGTGCCCGGGTCGCGCAGCCGCAACGGGCCGCGGCTGTCGGCCTCCGCCAGGTAGGCGCCGTCCGCGCTGTAACCCAGCCCGGCCGCGAAACCGCCCACGTGATCGGCCGCTTGCCAGCGGGTGCACAGGCCGCGTTGATCCAGCCCGCACAGCCGCATCGCCCCGGTGCTCAGACCGACCGCGATCCGCCTGCCGTCCGGGGCGAGCGCCGTTTCGCTGACCGGCGCCGGGAAACGCTCGGTGTCGGTTCGGCGGTAGCTGCCGTCGGAGCGACGGGTCCAGATGACGGCGGCGCGTTCGGAACTGCCGGCGGCGATGCGGGAGCCGTCCTTGCCGACAGAGACCGAGACGAGTTTCCGGTGCCCGGCGCGGAGTTCGCGGACGGCGCCGGGGTGTTGCGGGTCGGTGAGATCCCACAGTCGTACGACGCCGTCCTCGCAGGCCGCGGCGAGAGTGCGGCCGTCCTGGGTGATACGGGCGTCGCGGGCATCACCCGAGGCATGCAGCCGAGGGCCGGGGGTGGGGCGCCGGGTGCCGTGCAGCCGCCAGATCCTGATCTCCGTACTGTCCGCGACGACCAGGCCCTCGCCGCCGCGGGTGAAGGCCAGTCCGTACACCACGCGCTCACCGGGCAGGAGCAGCCGGGCCAGTGGGGACGGCCGGGCCTCGGCAGGCGGGCCGTTCGGTTCGGGCAGACGCCAGAGCCGTACCACTCCCTCCCGTGACCCGGTGGCCAGCAGACCTGCGCGGGCTGCCAGGGCCTGCACCGCTTGGCCCGTGGGCCCGAACAGGACCGGATGCGGCAGGCCGGAGCTGCTGATCGCCGCTTGGCGGGCTTGTACCTCGCCCGGGTCCGTGCGATACGCGCCCAGGGCGAGGGCCGCGGCCGCGGCCGGATCGGTGGAGCGCAGGGTCATGGAGTGCCCGGCCATCGCCCGGGCCATGGCCCGCCGGTTCTGCCCGTCCGCCTGGTCTTGCAGTACGACGATCGTTACGGCTGCGATCAGGACCAGCACCATCAGGCCGACGATGGCTGCGAACGCACGGCGCAGCCTGCGCAGCCCGCGCCGTGCCTCATGCGTGCCGGCGGTGAGGAACTCCGATTCGACGGCCCGTGCCTGCCCGGGGTGATCCGCCTCCCATTGCGCGGCGACGGCCAGCGTGGCGCCCTGGAACAGCAGGTCGGGCCGGCGTCCGGACTCCGCCCAGGCCCGCGCCGCCTCGGCGATCCGCTGGTGGGTGCGGATGCCCTCACGGTCGGATTCGATCCAGCCGGCGAGCCGGGGCCAGGCCCGCAGAAGCGCCTCGTGGGTGATCTCCACCGATGCGCTGCCCAGGGTGAGCAGCCGGGCCCGGGCGAACGCTTCCAGCGCGGGTCCGGTGTCGGCGTCGAGGTGTGCGCGTGACACGCGCCGCCGTGTGTCGGTGCCCTCCTCGCCGACCTGGACGAGTTGGAGCATCAGCCGGCGTGCTGCGGCCCGGTCTCCACTCGGCAGGTCGAGGTAGGTGCGCTCGGCGGTCTCGGCGACGGCGCCCCGGATGCCGCCGGTGCGTCGGTAGCCGGCAATTGTCAGGCGCCTGCCGGTGCGTTGCTGCCAGGTGGCCAGCAGGGCATGGGACAGCAAGGGCAGCGAACCGGGATCGCAGCCGTGACCGCCGGGGTCGAGATCGTGGAGGAGGGCGTCCACCAGGCCCGGTTCCAGGTCGAGCCCGGCCAGCGCGGCCGGCTCCTCGACGGTTTCGGTGAGCTCGCTGCGGTTCATCGCCCCCAGAGCGACCGTCCGCTGCTCGATCGCGGAGACCAGGCCGGGGTGGGTCAGACAGCGGTCCACGAAATCGGCGCGCACCGCGAGCACGGCGAGCGGGAGCGCGCACAGCGCGTCGAGACAGGCGGTGCGCTCGGCTTCGTCCTCGCAGAGGGTGAAGACCTCTTCCAGTTGGTCGACGACGAGGAGCAGCCGGTCATCGACGGGCGGGAGATCGCCGCCGCGGATGCGGGCAGCGAGGTCCTGCACGGGCAGTCCCAGCGGGTCGGCGAGCACCTGGGCCAGCGCGTCCACCGGGCGGCCCCCGGGGGTGACCACCACGGTGTGCCAGGGCCCGCGTTCCAGCGCGCCCCCGGCCACCGCCCGCAGCAGGCCCGCCCTCAGCAGGGATGACTTGCCGGCCCCGGACGCCCCGACCAGCAGCACAGGGCCGCCCTCCCGCACGGCCTGTACGACGCGCGCCACGAGAGTGCCCGTCGCGGTCCGCCGCCCGAAGAACCAGCGCGCGTCCCGCTCACCGAAAGCGGCCAGCCCTCGGTAGGGGCAGGGCACCGCCCGCTGTCCCGGCTGTGCCACCGGATCGACACGGAGCCCAGACAGCTCACCACCCGCGCGGAGCGCGGCGTCCACAGACTCGGCCAGCTCCCGGTTCGGCCGCTTCCGGCCGTTCTCGATGTTGGACAGATGGCTCTTGCTGTAGTTCGTCGCCTCCGCCAACCCCGACAGGGACACTCCGCGTTCGCCTCGCAGGCGACGCATGACCGCCCCGAAGTCCGGCGGAACCGGCTCCGAGGTCTTCGGGACCGTTTCCTCCTCCATGCTGTTCCCCCAGCTCACAAGGCGTATTCCGCTATCGCTCCGGACGGGATACTCGGCGCTCCTAGCGTGCCGGGTGCCGGGCGGGCACTTTGGTCTCGCCGGGTCGACGCCACCACAACGAGTGACGGCAGTCATCTCCCGGAACCTCAACCCACCCACCGGAAACGGAGCTTCACCATGCCCGGAAAGATCAAGTCCGCCTGCGTCGGGGCGTTGACAGCAGCGACACTCGCGTCGACTGTGCTGGCCACGGCCGCCCCTGCCCATGCGGACGCGACCAAGTGCGCCGCGTTCAAGGGGCGAGGCAAGGCGTCAGCCGCCGCCTGCATCAACACTGAGCTGCAAAATGCCGGGCACCCGGCGCTGTGGCGCGTGATCGCCAGGGCGTACGTGAAGCTCGACAGCAGCGCGAGTAACGCCCGCTCGTTCCACTACCAGGTTCAGTACCACCGCAAGCCCATGGGGGAAGGCTGGCAGCCTTGGAAGACGGTGGCCGACGGCAGGACGACGGTGCCGGCCGGGCGGACCGTGGGCCCCATCCACGTACACACGGACTCGGCGCCTGCGCTCGGCTGCCGAGACACCGGCCAGTTCTGGGCGGTTCAGGCGCGGGTGTCCTACGGCGGGTCGGGTGGATGGAGCGACTGGTCACACATCTACACCGGTGACTGCGACACCTGACCGTTGGATGGGGACGCCGCCCGGCTGACCCTGTTCGGATGACTTGAGCCGGCAAGGTCGCGCACGCGGTCGACGTCCCCGCGGGCCGCCGCCCTCCGTACTCCGTGAGGGCGACGGCCGGACGTCTACATGCGTGCTTTCCCGTGCCCGGCGGCGGCCGGTCAGCAAGCTGCCGGGCTCCGACTCTGTTCACGCTCGTTCGATCAGCCGCAGTACCCCCAGCATGTGCTGCGGTCGGGCCGCGGCCTCCGAGTCATAGGGATAGAACGACACCTCCACCCCCACCCAGCCCCGGAACTCCCCGTCGTCGTCCAGGATCTGCAGGAGCGGCTTCACATGGGAGTTGCCGCCGTGGCACAGGGCCCCGTGCGCCGACGCGAGACAGGTGCACCAGTGCCACCAGGTGTCGCGCCGGTCGTGGGCGGAGACGCGTGCGAGGTAGTACTGGATCGAGGTCTCCCGGCAGCCGCACGCCGTGGAGCTGGGCTGGTACCTCGTCATGCACCACGAGGGGTTCCGGCAGGCCCGGTAGCCGGACTGGCCGAAATTGCCCTTCTTCATGCGCGTGACGTCCCCGCCGGCCCAGGACCAGCCGTCGAGCGGCAGGTCCTGCGGGTACGCATGCACGCTGGACATGGCACGCCGCGTGCTCAGTTCCGCGTTGCTGCCGTACGCGTACCCGTGCGTGGCGGCGCCGGAGTTGCGGAACGTCAGGCTTGCCAGGCCGCGCCGGGGCTCGACGGACCACTCCTCCTTCCACCGAGATGTCCACGCGATGTGCACGATGGAGCCGGCGCCGGCCCGCAGTTCGAAGGTGCCCCTGCGCACCTCGGGAGCCGCGCCGGTGAACCCGGCCGCCGTCATGACCGAGCAGGGGCGCGAACCGGGCTTGTCCCGGGTGCCGGGCGCGCAGCGCGTATCGGGAGTTGCTCCGACGGGCACCCGCGCGGGCTTCGGACGGCGCGTCTGCTCCCAGCGGTACATCTGTGCCGTGACGGTCCCGCTCGGGTCGAAGTGGTACGTGCCCAGGCGCGTCCAGTTGCCGGTGCCGGGCGCGAGACGGCCCATCGCGACCACGAAGTCGTCTCTGCCACCGGGCAGTTGTACGGAGGGCGCGGCACCCTGGCCCGGCGTGAGGGTTGCCGCCGTCACGACCAGCGTGAACAGCAGCGCGTACAGAGTTCGGATCATGCAGCCGAGTCGACCGCATGACGAACCCTGGAGACTGCTCGCCACGACGATGATCACCCGGCTTCAGGAAGTGCGCGGCGGCTCACTTCCCCACATCCGCGCTACTTCGCCACCGACTTACGCCCTGCCCGACGACGCCCGATCGGGGTTATCGGGCAGGCTGATTCTGAGGCGGTCCGGTAACGCAGGGGTCCGGTCGGGCAACGGGTGGCGCAGCCCGACCGGAGCTCGGAGTGGTGTGTCAGAGGCTGTGGGGAGTTTGGTGAGGAAGTCGGCGTTGACGTCCGTGTCGTGGCCGAGGACGACATGGTGGTGCGGGAGCGTGGCGAGGTGGCCGGCGACGTCTGCGCGGGCCGGGTCGCTGCCGCCGCCGTCGATGCCGTGGGCGAGGCCGAAGTGGTCGGGGTAGCGGTCCTCGTGTCGGCGCCGCTCATGAAGTCGGCCTCATGGAGGGTTCGTTCGCCGTCGACCAGCACCGGGGTAGCGATGGGGTCGATGCGGGGGAACAGCAGCGCGGCGGCGCGGCCGTTGGTGGCCAGCGTCATGCCGAACCAGTTGGTGAACTGGTCGGGGAAGACCTGGGCCTTGCGTTCCCGCTTGCTGCCGGGCTCCCACAGCGGTTCGCGGTTTCCCGCGAGGAAGGCGTCGGTGACGTCCTGGTGCTGGGTGAGGTGGAGGTGTTCTCCGGCCTGGAGTCGGTCGCGGACCACGTCGTACAGGCCGAGGGCATCCAGCAGACCGAAGCCGATGGCCGCCGCCGAGGGGCCGGGGCAGCACGCGCAGTTCGGCGCCGATGCGCCAGTCGGCGGCTTCGGCGTCGGTCAGGAACAGCGCTCGCAGTACGGGCGATGTGCCGCAGGGTGTCGTCGGCCCGGTCGAAGACGACCATCAGGCGCGGCACACCGTCGAGGTCGGTGCGGCGCTTCAGCTCGGTGGCGGACTCCCGACTGGACACGGCACTGTCCGCGGTCACACAAGCCATCAAGCAGTCCCCCGCTAACGAGGTCTGCTACGTGGCACCAGCCGAGGACCTGCCCTCCGGCCAGACGCCCACCGCGAAGACCAGCTCATCGCCATCACCGGACCCTGCGACACGGACGAGCCCGTACTGACGCTGATGCTCTCCTACGAGATGTGAGTCAGGGAAGACAGTTGCGACTGAGTACTTCAGTTGGCCACGGTCCGAGGTCTGCCGGACGTCTTTGGTCTCCGCTCCACGTGTCATCACCCAGACAACGGATATGAATCCGGCGGCAGTTCGTTCCATCCGCCAAGGGAGAGAAGAGATGAGCCTTGCCGATCAGGCGCTGCCGCTCGTTGGGGTCGCCATCGGCGCGGCGGTGTCTCTCGTTGTCTCTGCCTTGAACGAGCGCACACGGTGGCGGCGTCAGCAATCTGTCTCTGAACCACGCGCTCTGGCACCTTCAATGGCTGGCCCGCGGTATACCAACCACCGGCGTTGCCACATGGCCTGAGGCTTACCTGGAGTTCCGGAAGGCGCGCGAGAACTTCCTGCTGGCCGCACGACGCGACCTCGGAGTCCAAGGAACACGGATCACCCACGACACCCCCTGGCCCCCAGCATGGCGCCCCCCAAACCAACCAGGTGCAGGCGGGACCTGAAAGAGGCGGTCGCACCAGACAGGTGGCATCCAGGCTGGTGGCGCGAGACTCCAGCGATGCGAAGCTCGGGCGAGGCCTGACAACTCCGGGTGGCGTACTGGCAAGAAGCGGCCGGGCAGCTCTCGAGACCCGCCGGGCGTCATGCAGGCACGCGAGCAGATCCTCGACGGTCTCCTGGCCCGACTCGACGAACAGGCCGGGTGACGGCATCATCCAGTGGCGGGACGCCAGAACCCCGTGTCCCGATATCGCCACCAGTACGGGACAGTGCGATCGTCGGGGCACGCGGCCAGTGGAAATGCCTTGGGCTCGAAGTGGTCACGCTCGGGATCGACAGGGCGCCAGCTTGAGTCCATCAGCTCGTCGTCCTCGTGCGGGCGGACGTGCTCCACAGACCGTTCCTCGCAAGCTCCGAAAGCCTGGCAGTCCATCCACGGCTCTGCGCGGCCATCGTCGACCGCCTCACCTTCGGCGGGAACACCATCGAGGGCGGCACCGAGTCCCACCGGCTCGGCGGCACCAGGGCGGCCCGAACACAGGAAACCTCCACAGGCTGAGGTCTGCATATCGATCAGGACTGGCTGGGGCTGTCCAGGCGTTCCGTCGGCCCGCCGAAAGGCAGGACGAGGTTCCGTGTCGCCAAGAGCCAAGAGCCGTCGATCTTGCGGAAAGTGTCCTGGTAATGGCCGATGTTCGCCGGCAACCGGGGCGCCACCATTGCGCCCTCGGTATAACCGTCGACTCGGTAGGTCGCGAAGTAAGTAGTCGCTGCGGCAGTGTCCGACGAGTCGACGGTGACCAGGATGTTCGTACACATGCGCCGGGACAACCGGTCCACCGGTCGAGAGCCGAAGTACTCGCGCAGAGCCTCCCGGCCTTCGATCCGCCGCTGGTCATACGGCCATTCCCATACTCCGTCAGGAGTGAAGAGGTCGGAAACCGTGCTCGGCTCACCGAGGTCGAGCCGACGGACGAGTTCCAAGATCAAACGTTCACAGGCGCGTTCCGCGAGGAGACGCTCCATCGGATCGAGATCACTGGTAGTCATCTCCACTTCCTACCAGCCCTACCTGCGCGTCCACGACTCCATTACCTGGCCCCTCTCCGATAGATGCCGCGTTCACCGGCCGCAGGACCACGTCAAGGTGGAGCGCCCGCAGGCACAACCGAGGACGAACGACCTTTTACGCGGTCCGAAGAAACCGGCCACCATCACGGCATCGGAGGGCGACCCCCGGCCCTTCCACCGTCGTCATTTCTCATCCACATTTTCGAGCTATTTGATCATTAAGAGGATGTCTCACGTGGCGAGTTTCGCGAGCCTCTTGTAGCAGGTGATGGCGGCTGCGAGGCCGAGGAAGTCGAAGCAGTGAGATCCCTTTCGCTCGTACCGGACGGTGAGCCGGCGGAAGCCGAACAGCCAGGCGATCGACCGCTCGATCTCCCAGCGGTGCCGGCCGAGCCGCTCGCTCGATATATCGAAGTCGACCGCGCACCGCCGGTTCCTGATCTGGTCGCGGGCCGGGGTGTGGTGCCGGCCGCCCGAGGCGGTGCTGCACCGACTCGATGACCCCGGCCTCATCGATGTCTCGCGCGTGGTCCTCGACTCCGCTCACGTGGGGCTAGAAATGGGGGCGAACTCAAGGTCCGGGACCCCCTTTTCGTGTCGATGTGGCTGCCGTCGATCACCGCCCGGGACCAGTCGACCTCGTTTGCCGCGTTCAGCTGGGCAAGCAGGATTTGACGCAGATCGTCGAACACCCCGGCGTTGATCCACCGCTTGATCCGCTGCTTGATCCGCCGCCAGCACGTCATGCCTGACCTGAAGCCGAGTTCCTGCGGAAGGTCTTCCCAGCCGCTCCCGGTATGCAGCACTTACAAGGTGCCCTGCAGGCACTGCCGATCCGGCACCGGCCGCGGGCCGGGCGTCTTCATCGGGCCACGGCGGAAGCAACGGCTCGAGAAGCTCCCACGACTGATCATTTAGCAGAGCGCGTGAGCAGCTCTTTAACGTTCGTCTCAGGTTCGCTCAGTAGGAAGTAGGCATGCGGATAAGCGATGCAATCCGCATGCAGGAGGCTAGTGATGGCAGTCGACGCAGCACCATCCGGGGAAGGCGCAGCCCGGCCGGTTGCGGTTCGAGGCGGCCACCAGGGCGCTGGCGACGGCGCTCCCTGTCGCCGCATGCGGGGTCACACGCCGACAACAGTGCGGGGCCGACGCGGTCGGCCCGCACAGCGCGCACGCGGGCGGTCGTCAGCTCCACCACAGCCGCTGCGCACCGGCGAGCGGTTCCTCGCCCTGAGCGCTGCCGTGGTGCGCGAGCAGGACGCGAAGACCCCTGAAGCATCTCGCAGACGGATGCCGTACGGATACCTCACCACACAAACGCCTGAAGAGAGGGACTGACATGAAACCCATGGGACGCCGCGGATTTCTCACCGCCAGCGCGGCACTTGGAATTGGTGCCGGCTTGTCCACGCACGCCATTGTCTCGGAAGTGAGCGAGAGCGAGACTTCGGACAAGACTTCGGACATTTCACGGCGGGACCAGGACCTGCCCTTCATCGGCACGGAGGAGACCTTTTCGACTCCCACGTTGTTGAAGCTGAACTCCATCAATCAGGATCACATAGCGTTCCTTGAGGAAATTGGTCTTTCGGATCTAGGCCGACGCCGCATCGGCGATATGAATGCGGGGGGACTCAACGTTCAAATCCTCTCTGCTCATACACCCTCCGTACAAAATGTCCCCGGGCAAAGGGGAATCGACCTTGCCCACCGTCTTAACCGGCAACTTGTGGACGGGCCGATCGCCAAATATCCGGGCCGCTTCAAGGCTTTCGCCACCTTGCCCTTGCAGAGCCCGGAGGCGGCGGCGGACGAACTGGAACGCTCGGTTCGGGAAGATGGCTTCCTGGGTGCACTGACCAACGGACACATCGCGAAGAAGTATCTCGATCATCCCGATTTCGAGCCTGTGCTGGCACGCGCCGTTGCTCTCGATGTGCCGATCTACCTACATCCCGGCTATCCAGCTGACGAGGTCTTCAAGATCTACTACAGCACCACACGGTCTAAATACACGGAAGAGTACCAAGACTACATTTTCAGTGGGTCTGGATATGGCTGGCACCAGGAGGTGCTGACCCAATGCATTCGGATGATCACGTACGGGGTTTTCGACAGATTCCCCAAACTGAAAATCATCATCGGCCACATGGGCGAAGGTCTTCCCTTCTACTACGAGCGGATCGTCAATGACATGGGCGAGCCGACCAAAGACTCGCTCGAGAAGCCCATCGGGCAATACTTCCAGGACAACTTCTGGGTCACAACCAGCGCATTCCCCCAGACCGAACTACTCGATCTCCTGCTGAAGTACATAAGCGTGGATCGAGTAATGTTCGCAACCGACTACCCGTTCGCGGACATAAAGGAGCAGACCGACTGGTTCCGCGGAGTCGATTTGCCACGCGAAGACAAGGAAAAGATTGCGTTCCGCAATGCGGAGAAACTTTTCAGAATGAAAGTGTCCGTGAAGTGATACACCAGCGGCGGCCGGAGTGAAAGAATGCACTGTAAGGCGAGAGTACGGCCGAAGTACGAGATGCGCGACTGCCCCATAACGCGGTCTCGTACAGGCTCTTCTGAAACGGCTAACAACGGCTAACACAATGAGCCGAGTTGTCGGTGGGTGATGAGGCAGCAGGCGAGTTTGAGGAACGCTGCGTGCATGTCGGCTCGTCGTTCCCAGCGGATCCGCAGCCGTCGGAAGCCGTGCAGCCAGGCAAAGCTGCGCTCGATCACCCAGCGATAGGCGCCCAGTCCGGTGCCGTGTCGTGTGCCGCGGCGGGCCATGGCGGGCACGATGCCTCGGTCGCGGACCTGGTCGCGGTAGATGTCGTGGTCGTAGCCGGGTCGGCGAACAGTGAGTCGGGCTTGCGGCGGGGACGGCCCACCCGGCCGCGGATCGGCGGGATCGCATCGAGCGGGGGCAGCAGCTGGGTGACATCGTTGCGGTTTCCGCCGGTCAGCAGGACCGCGAGAGGGTGCCGTGCCCGTCGGTGATCAAGTGGTGCTTGGAGCCGGCCCGCCCCCGGTCGACCGGCGAAGGGCCTGTGTGCTGCCCCCCCTTTTTTAGGTGCTACTGACCTTGAACACGTGGTGTCGCCATGGTGGTTGGCGTCGGAGGCCGGTGCCGGTGAGGCAGCCGTCGAGGACGTCGGGGCGGTACTGGAGCTGGCGCAGGCCCCGTCGGACGGCCGTGATCAGGTCTTCGGGGTCGGCGAAGGCGCGGTTGGCCACGGTGGTGCGTCGTAGGACGGACCAGATGCCTTCGACGGGGTTGAGGTCGGGTGCGTAGGGCGGCAGTTGGAAGACGGTGAGCCAGTCGCGGTCGGCGCTGTAGCGGCGCATGCCGGCGGTGAGGTGGGTGTTGAGGTTGTCCCAGACCAGCACGATCGTGCCGCCGAGTTGCTGGTGGGCGGTCTGGATCAGGTCGCTGTAGTCCTTCCAGGAGAAGCTTTTGCGCCCGTCGGACCGGGCGTCGGGGCAGGTCCGTCAGATCAGGTTTGAGGATTCGCCGTCCTTGTGGCAGGCCAGGGCGGCCACCGATAAGCGACGGCGTGAGCGGCCCCGCACGCGGACCACAGGGGTGTGGCCGCGGCGGGACCAGGTGCGGGTGTCGGCGGCGTCATCGAGAATCCGGCTTCGTCCTCGAAGACGAGCCAGGCGTCGAGCGCCGCCACGGTCCTTCCACCTGGGGCCGGCTCTCCTTCATCCAGCCGCCACCGCCGCCTCGTCTCGCTCGATGGCACGGCGGGCGGGAACCTGGCAGGTACAGCCATGCCGTCTGAGCAGCGCGGCGACGCCCTGGACGGTGTAGCTCTTGTGGAACCGGCGCCCGACCAGGGGCTTGATCCGCGACAGCGTCCAGGTCTGGTCCGGCCAGCCATGCGCGACCGGTCCCTTGCACAGCTCCCGCTCGAGTACGGCGAGGAGTTCGTCGCTGAGAGCGGCAGCGACGTCGGCCCCTTCGAGGCCAGGGCTACCGGCCCGTCCGCTGACCAGGCCCCTTGCGCCAACGCTGTACTGACCGGACGCTGACTCGCAGGTCGTGCGCAATGTCCGCGTCTCGTCTCCCCGCTGGAAGCGCTCGGCCGCCTCCAACCGCAGCTTCTCGCGGAAGGCCCGCCGTTCGTGGGTCAGACCACCACCTTGCGCATACCTCACGCACTCGGCATACCGCAGGGATCATGGACCGTCAGCCCTACCGACAACACGCTTTGAAGGTCAGTAGGTGATGTCGGGTAGCGTGGGCCCGGTCACCTGCGCCGACGGCCGCCGACCCATATGAGCCGGCCCTCGGTGTGCATGCTGTGATGGGCAGAGAGGCTGTCGTCCGACTGAACGGCGATGGGCGGGGCCGATGGGCCACGGGCCGGGCCGGGCGATCAAGGAGACCAGCGATGGATGTCAAGGAATGCTTGCGCCGCTACGGGCTTCGCCCCGTCGGCGCGGATCTCGACGAGGTCCGCGCACTCCTCAGAGAGCACACGGCGCGTGAGCAACGCACCCAGGGCGAGGGCGACACCGAGCTGATGAGGCTCTGCTGCTTCCAGCTGTTCAACAGCGGCGACGTCGACGACGTGCTCCTGGTCTGGAGTGCGAAGCAAGCCAGCTTCGACGCAGCGTGCTCGATCGACATCGAATTCCTGCTTGGGCACGGGCTCGACGAGACGAAGGCCCACCTCTCGGCCAACCGTGCACCTGCTGCGGCGGCAGCCCTGAATCGACTGCGCGAGCTCGAGGTGGACGGTGAATTCGAGAGCTTTTCAGTGGAGGAGCACTCCGCCTCCTACGCCCGGTACTACGGCGACTGACGATCTGCAGCGCAGCGCCGCTCAGTCGTCCGTGATGAGGCCGGTGCCCGCAAGGCAGCTGTCGACGAAGTCCGGGCGGTATTGGATCTGCTTGAGCCTGCCCTTCGCGGCCCTGGTGATCTGGCCCAGGTCGGCTGCGGCAAGGTTGCCGATTCGCGCTTGACCAGCGACCAGATGCCGTCCTGCGGGTTCAGGTCCGGCGCGTAGGTGGGCAGCTGGAACACGGTGAGCCACACGGCACCCGCGGCGATGAACTCCCGCACCCCAGCGGTCAGGTGGAGCGCCGGGCCTGCAGCAGGTCATGCCTGCCATCGATACCCGGCCCGAGCCCCTGCCGCGCACGCGGACCACGGGGTGCAGCCCCGACGGCCCCAGGACCTGGCTCACGGCGGCGTCAGCGACTGACCGGCCTCGTCCTCGAAAACGATCCACCCGTCGCGAGCCGCCGCGATGCTCTTACCCGCGGCCAGACCTCCTTGTCCACAGGTCCACCGCATCGTCGTCACGCTCGATCGTGCGGCGGGCCGGTTGCTGCCACGACCAGCCGTGCCGCTTCAGCAGCCGCCACGTCCCCTCGACCGTGTAGCACGTGGAACAGTCGGCCGATCAGCGTCTTCACCCGGGCCAGGGTCCACCGCTGATCAACTCATCCGTGAACCAGGGGGGTCTCCGTGGAAGCGGTGGTGTGTGATCGGCAAGGCAGCGATGGCCTCGTCGCTGAAGCGGATGCCGGTGGGGTACTCACCGCTGTCGAGTTCGGCGTGCACCGTCAGGCCGGTGCGGCGGTCGTCGCGGCGATGGCCTGGAGCATGACTTCATGGCTGGTCAGGGGCCTGCCATGCCAGTTCATGGTGATGTGGGAGAACAGCCGGCGCTCGATCTTGTTCCACTTCGAGGTGTCGGGCGGCAGGTGACACACGGTGATCTCCAGGCCGGTCTCGGCGGCGAGGTCGGTCAGGTGGGTCTTCCAACCGCGGGTGCGGTAGCCGTTGAAACCCCCGCCGTGGGCGGTCATCAGCAGCTGGCTGGGGTGCCAACGGCCTGCCACCAGCGGTGGATCGAGGCAACGGCGAACGCCGCGGTGTCGTGACCGGTACCGATGGGGACCCAACTGGTGTCCGCCGCCATGTCGTAGATCCCGTACGGAATCGCCTTCTCGGCCCTGCCCGGGAGATCCTCTACCTGCGGAAACACTCGCTTCAGGAGCTTCTCGGCCAGCTGTTCAACACCACTGCCATGACCATCGACCGTTCGGTGAAAGAGGTCCGCCCGCTCCTCGAAGCCAACCGTGTACTGATTCCCGACAAGCCCATAAGAGGTCCGTCCCCAGCGACGCTCTAATCCTGGCTTCAGGTTGATCGGGGACAATGAGCGGAAAAAGCATCGACTGGAAGGGGGCGGCCGGCGTGCGGATCATGATCGCGGATGATGAAGCGGCCATCCGTGAGTCGCTGGAGCGGGTGCTCCAGGTCGAGGGTTACGACACCAGCACCGTCGCCAACGGTCTCGCCGTGCTCGACGGGGTCGGTGGGACCGACGGGGGCACGCTGGATCTGCTGATCCTCGACGTGATGATGCCCCGCCTCGGCGGGTTGGAGACCTGCCGGCGGTTGCGGGCCGCGGGTCGGGATCTGCCGGTGCTGATGCTGACCGCCCGTGACCAGGTCTCCGACCGGGTCACGGGGCTGGACGCGGGCGCCGACGACTACCTGCCCAAGCCGTTCGCCACCGAGGAGTTACTGGCCCGGGTGCGGGCCCTGCTACGCCGGCGCACGCCGACCGACGAGGGGTCGCAGATCCTGTCGTTCGCCGATGTCCGGCTCGATCCCGACAGGTTCGAGGCGTGGCGGGGCGGGCGGCCGCTGCGCCTGACCCGGACCGAGTTCTCCCTCCTGCAGGTCCTCATGCGCAACGCGACCCGGGTCTTGACCCGCGACGCGCTGTTCGAGGCGATCTGGGGCTTCGACATGAGCGCCACCGCCAACAACCTCCAGGTATACGTGAGTTACCTGCGCCGCAAGATGGAGGCCGAGGGTGAGCCGCGATTGATCTACACGCTGCGCGGCCTGGGATACACATTGCGGGAGACTCCTCCGTGAGCGGGCCCGCCGGCCGGGGACCACGCCGGCTGACCCGTTGGTGGCACCGGCGGTCCCTGCGGGCCAGGCTGACGGTGATCGCGGCGACGGCCATCGCGGTCAGCGTGTTCGTGGCCTTCCAGGTGGCCAGCGAGCTAATGGACTGGGAGCTGCGGGACACCGCAGAGAGTCAGCTGCGCGCCGACTCCCGCGTCCTGGCGACGGACGCGCAGCGCGCCGGTCTGGCGCAGGTCCAGCTACCGCCGTATCCCGGATCCGGTCGGCTGGTTCGGGTCATCCTGCCCGACGGCTCGACCCGTACGCCAGCCGGCCAACCCGCGCTGCCCTCCGTAAGCGAGCACGCCGAGCGCGTGGCGCAGGGCGCGACGGCCGACCTGATGGAGTCGAACGACAGCGAGGAGGGTTACCTCATCTACACGCTGCGGGCGGGCGACGGCGCGGTTCAGGTGGCCCGCCTCGCCGACGACAGCCCGATCAACCAGTTCGGGTTCGGCATGCTGCTGATCGGGCTCTTCTGCATGGCCGGCGGCGCCCTTGTCGGGCGGACCGTGGCGCGGACCGGGCTGGCACCGATCGACCGGCTGACCGCCGCCGCGGTACGTGTCGCGCACACCCGGGATCTCGACGCCGACATCCCGGACGAGGGCGGTGGGGAGATCCGGCGGCTGATCCGGTCGATCAACGACATGCTCGCCGCGCTCCGGGACTCCCGGCGGGCCCAGCGGCTGCTCGCCGAGGACGCCGCCCACGAGCTCAAGACCCCGCTCACCAGCCTGCGCCTCAACGTCGAGCTGCTGATCCGGCTCGACCGGCGCGGCACCCTGGACAGCGCACTGCCGGCGGAGAGCCGGACCCGGCTGCTCAACGATCTCGGCGCCCAGGTGGCCGAGTTGAGCACCCTTGCCGCCGAGCTGACCGACCTGGCGCGCGGTGACGTCAGCGACGAGAACACCGAGCTGCTCGACCTCGCCGACGTGGTGGGGGCCGCCGCGACCCGGGCGCGTTCCCGCGTGCCCGACATCGAGGTCGTGCTCGACGTGACCTCCGTGTGGGTGAGCGGGCGTCCCGCCGCGCTCCAGCGGGCGGTGCTCAACCTCATCGACAACGCCGGCAAGTGGTCCCCCGCGGACCAGCCGGTGCAGGTCCGGCTCCGTGCCGAGGGCGCCTCGGCGGTGCTCGATGTCGACGACGCCGGGCCGGGCATCGACGCCGCCGACGTACCGCGGGTGTTCGACCGGTTCTACCGTGCCGACAGCGCCCGGGCGTTGCCGGGATCCGGTCTGGGGCTGTCGATCGTGCAGCGGGTCGTCGACGCCCACGGCGGCCGGGCCACCGTCGCCCGCTCCGCACGCGGTGGCGCGCTGCTTCGGGTCGACCTTCCGGCCGCGGCCGCGCCCGCTCCGATCGCGCGGCTCACCGCCGGGGAGGACACCGACGTGCGCTGACCCGCCCCGGCAGCGCGGCGCAGCTTAAGGAACGGCGGCCCTCGGGCATGGCCCCGCGCGGCTCACCGCCGGGGAGGACACCGACGTGCGCTGACCCGCCCCGGGCGGCGCGGCGCAGGGCAAGGGACGGCGGTCCTCGGGCATGGCCCCGCGCGGCTTGCCGTCGGGGCAGGACACCGCGATGCGCCGGGCCCGGCCCCGGCGCGTGGCGTAGGACCAAGGGGCGGTGACCGTCGGGCCCAAGACGAGATCCGGGACGGGCCTGGATGCCCGTCCCGGATCCCGTCCGTGCCGCCCCGCTCACCGTTGCAGCGCGGGCTCCTCCTCCTCGTCGGCGAGCGGCTGTTGCCAGTCCGGCAGCTCCGCCGCCGGCCGGGACAGCCGGCTCGGCCACCAGATCCGCCGGCCGAGCAGCAGGGTGAGGGCGGGCACCAGGACCGACCGCACCAGCAGGGCGTCGAGCAGCACGCCGAAGGCGACCAGGAACCCGACCTCGATCAGCATCACCAGCGGAAGTGTGGCGAGGACCGCGAACGTCGCCGCCAGGACCAGGCCTGCCGAGGTGATGACGCCACCGGTGGCGGAGAGAGCTTTGAGCATGCCCCCTCTGGTGCCGAGGCGCACGGTCTCTTCCCGGGCACGGCTGGCCAGGAAGATGTTGTAGTCGACGCCGAGCGCCACCAGGAACAGGAATGCCAGCAACGGCACCGAATAGTCGATGCCCTTGAACCCGAGGATCGTGTCGAAGACGAACACGCTGCCGCCGAAGGCCGCGGCGAATGAGACGATCACAGTGGCCATCAGGACCAGCGGGGCCAGGATCGCGCGCAGCAGCAGCCCGAGGACGATCAGGACGACGGCGAGCACCAGCGGGATCACCAGCTTCTCGTCGCGCTTGGTGGTCACTTCGGTGTCGAGGTTCTCCGCACTCGGCCCGCCGACTATCGCCTCCGCCCCGCTCACCGCGTGCACGGCGGTGCGCACCCGCTTGATCGTGTCGTACTCAGCGACGGTGTCCGGCGCGTCCTTCGGGAACACGGAGATGTTGGCCCAGCCACCGCTGGTCTGCTCCGGGACGGCCAGGGCCACACCGCGAGTGTCCTTGACGATGTCGAGCACCCGCTCCTGGTGCGCCGGCCGCGTGAAGATCGTCATCGGCTGGCCGCCGAGTTCCGGGAAGTGCTGGCGGAGAACGGTGAAGCCGGTGACCGACTCCGGCGCCGACACGAACTGGTCCTGCTCCCGCAGGGCGCCGGTGTTGCCCGCCAGCCCGAGGGCGAGCACGCCGAGCACTCCGAGCGAGCCGAGCGTCGCCACCCACCGGCGGCGGCTGATGGCGGCGCCAAGCCGTCCCCACAGCCCCGGCTTCTCCTCCACGGCCGTGCTGAACCGCGGGATGGCCGGCCAGAAGATCCGCCTGCCGAGCACCACGAGCACCGCCGGGAACAGCGTCAGCATGGCCACCAGCGCGCACAGGATGCCGGCCGCACCGATCGGGCCCAACCCGCTGGTGCTGTTCAAGTCGGCGACGAGCAGGCAGAGCAGGCCGGCGACCACGGTGGCCGCGGACGCGACGATGGCCGGCGCCGCGCCGCGCAGCGCGTGAACCATCGCGACCCGGACGTTCTCATGGTGGTGCAGTGCCTCCCGATATCGAGCGATGAGCAACAGCGCGTAGTCCGTGCCGACGCCGAACACCAGGATCGTCAGCAGCGCCGAGTTCTGGTCGTTGACCACGATGCCGAAGCCCTTGACGAGCAGGTAGACGGTCCCCATCGAGGTCAGTGCGGCCGCGCCGACGGCCACCAGCGGGATGATCCACAACACCGGGCTGCGGTAGGTGAGGATGAGCAGGAGCGTGACGACGACGATGGTGGTGAGGAGGACCTGCACGTCGATGCCGTCGAAGACGGCATCCATGTCGCCGTCGATCGCGCCCGGGCCGGTCACATCGAGTTCCAGGCCGGCGGGGCGGTCCTTCGCGGCGTCACGCAACGGGCCGACGATGTCCTCCGGTGCGCCGTAGGTCGTGCTCACCTCAAGGGTGAACATCATCGCCTTGCGGTCGGTCGAGGGGCTCGTCGGTGAGCCCTCGTCGTCCTCGCCGGCCGCCGCCGTCGCCATCGGCGGGTACCGCTTGGCAAGGGTGTCGTAGTGGCGCTCGACCGTCGCGCGGTCGGCGTCGGTCATGCCGTCGGCGCGGTGGTACACGAAGACGAACGTGTTGTCGTCACCGCCGGGGAGACTGTCCTCCAGCACCGCCACCTTGGTGGACTCGGCGCTGGCCGGCAGGGTGTCTACGGCGCTGTCGGTGGTGACCGAACTCAACTTTCCGCTCAGTGGCACCATGCCCGCTGCCAGCACCAGCCATAGGCCGATCACCAACCACGGCACCCACCGGCCTGCCAACCGACCGGCCGGCGCTTCCCCGGACGGCGCTGCCTTGACTGCCATCAATAGCCTCCTACATATGGGTTACATCGCTTGTCCGATGGCCTACTTCCTAACGAGCGAAGCTGAGACGACCGTTAGAGCCTTGAGGTCACCGGCGTCCGTAGTAGAAGTAGAAGGTGATGTTGATCATCGATGTCCTGTGGGTGGGTGGGTGCGTCGCGGTGAATCGTCCGCGCCGCTATCCGTCGGACACCTCGGATACCGAGTGGGGGATCACCACGCCGTACGTCCCGGTCAGAGGCACTCGGGCAGGTGCCAACGGGCGCCCGGTCGTGTATCCACGGCGTGGCCTCGTGGCTGGACTACGACGGTGATCTGCCGGTGTTGGAAGGCACTTGATTCGTCTCGTCGGTAACGGAGTCCTACTAAAGCGTGTTGCAGAAGGCTGCGGTCAGGTCTTTTCCCCTGCATGCGTGGGGCGTTGTGGGCTGATTTGTTGGGTCTGGTCTGCCGGACCAGTGCCAGGGCATCACCGTGCTCGGCGACGGCGCCTACATCAGCACCGGCCTGGTCGTCCCGCACCGCAAACGACCCGGCCGGGCCCTGCTGGCCGGTGAGGAGGCCGACGGCGCGGAACATCGGCGGGACCGTGCGCGGGTCGAGCATGCGATCGGCCGGCTGAAGAACTAAAAGATCCTTCGAGACTGCCGACAACCCGGCGACGGCCTCCACCAAGCGGTCCAGGCCGTCGCTCGGATGCACAATCTCGCCCTCGCCACGTGATCAGAACAGCCACGGCCTGGCTTTGAACTGCAAAATCACGGCCTGCTGCAACACGCTTCAGGGCAGGTTGCGAAAGTGAGTGGTAGGGCGCAAGAGGGCGTGGAATGCCGGGGAGGTTACGGCAGTTGATCACAGCATGACTCAAGGACCAGCTCCTCGTTCCCTGTCCGAGGAAGCCCTCTCCGACCTACTGGCCAGGCAACAGTTCGGGACCCTCGCCACGGTCAAGCAGAGTGGCCATCCGCATCTGACCACCATGCTCTACAGCTGGGACCCCGAGGCCCGCACCGTGCGGCTGTCCACCACGGCCGACCGCATCAAGGTCAAGCACCTGCAGCGCAACCCGCGCGCGGCGCTGCATGTGCAGGGTGGTGACGTGTGGTCGTTCGCCGTGGCCGAGGGTGCGGCGGAGGCTTCCGAGATCACGACGGTTCCCGGCGACGCGGTCGGGCGGGAACTGCTCGCGATGATCCCGGCGGCCGCGAAACCGGAGGACGAAGACGCATTCCTCCAGCAACTGGTCGCCGAGCGCAGGGTCGTCATTCGGTTGAGGGTGGAGCGGCTGTACGGGACGGCCTTGGATATCAACGGCTAGGTGCGACCGTGCTGGTCATCGCCACTCGTTGATGGCTGCGACCAGCACGGTCGCGTGGTAGCGGACGGCGAGTTTGTCGTAAACCTCGCCGCAGCCGCGCGGTGGCGCTTCAGCCGGTTGATCCCACACCCGACCGCGTGCCGCTCCCTGTAGTCGTCCTTCTCGAACTCCGGCGGGCGACCACCGCGGGAACCGAGCTTCTTGGGATCGCGTACCTGGTCAGTCTTCTCCGGGATCGTGCAGCGGATGTCGCGTCGGCGCAGGCAGGCGCGGTTCGCGCGGGAGTCGTACGCCCTGCCGCGCGGACCCTATCGGGCGGCGTTCGTGGTCGGCCGGCGCCGGTTCGAGGCACCCGGATGCTGTCCAGGACAGGCTGGAACCGGGGACTGTCATGGCGCTGGCCAGCGGTGACGAGCAGGGACAGCGGTCTCTGTCCCTGCTCGACCGCCGGGTGCAGTTTGGTGGTCAGCCCACCGCGCGAGCGCCCGGCACCATGGTCGGCGGGCTCAACGTCGCCCCCCGGGACGCTCCTTCTGACGAACTCGAGCTCGAGGGCTTCAAGGTCTCTGCGGGCCAGCTCGGCGAGAACATCACCACGCGCGGGGTTGACCTGTTGGGCCTGCCCACCGGCACTCTGCTCCATCTCGGGGAGCAGGCGGTGCTCGAGGTGACAGGACTGCGCAACCCGTGCTCGAAGATCAACGACTTCCGCAAGGGGCTGCTCGGTGAGGTCTTCACCATGGACCCCTTGTCCGGCGAGTGCACCTTCAAGTGTGGCGTCATGGCTGTGGTCCGCCGTGGAGGGACCGTCCGGCCTGACGATTCCGTCCGGGTCGAGACCCCGCCCCTTCCCCACCGCCCGCTGGAACGGGTCTGAGTTCTTGTTCCGTGGTCATCGGCGTGCCCAGAAGAGGCGGCGAGGTGGAGTGCGGCCTGGTACGCGATCGTTAGCATGTCCGTTCGCGTGGCCAGGCCCCGCCGCCACTGCTTGAGGCGGTCGATTTACCGTTCGACGGTTCTGCGCTGTTTGTAAGCCTGGGCGTCGAAGGCGGGTTGGCGGCCTCCTCGGCGGCCCCGCAGGCGGCGGCCGATCTGGTCACTGAACCTCCGGATCGTGGCGAGCAAGGAAGCGCACCCCGGCCGAGCGCCGTCGTCCAGGGCATCCTCCAGCTGAGTGAGGTCGGTGGAGAGGGCTTCATGGTTGGCGGGCGTGAGGGCGGTGTTGCGGCAGGCCAGGGGCTGGCAGTGGGCAAGGACCGGTTGGACGCAGGCTTCGGCGGGCGCGCGGCACAGGGCGCGGTCGGGATTGTGGACGCAGGTGACGAAGGTCCCTGGGTACACGTGCGGGTCGTGGCGGGGCGCGATGCGGCGCGGGCGGGCTTCGTCGTTGACGACCTGGCCGTCGAAGACCGTGTGGCGGGCGAACTCGGCGAGTCGGCCTCGGCTTCCGCGTCGGCCGGTCCGGCCAGTGCCGGACGGTCACTGTCGGCGCCCATCTCGGCGAGGAACTGGCCGCGGGGCAAGGGCTTCCTCGGCTTCGACCTCGTCGCGGAACCCGGAGTCGCTGGTGCCCAATGGTGGAGTCGAGTATCGGAACTGCCTCAATGCCTGCGGTCCTGAGCAGCGGTGGCTTGCCGGACCTGGCATCAGCTGTCGTGCGTCGACGTGCGAGGGCATTGGTCAGACCTGTTCGAAGTGGAACGCTTTGATGAAGCAGTCGCGGGGCTGGGCGACGGCGAAGAGGATGCACTCCACGAGCGAGTGCGCGGTGAGGGCGTCCTTGGCCTCGCGCGGGGTGGTCTTCCACTCCTCGGAGAGCGGGTCGGCGTTGTCGAAGTCCGGCGGGTAGAGCGAGATCACCCGGACCCCTTGAGGACGCAGGCGCTTGGAGAGGATCTCGGCGAACCCTGCCTGGGCGCTCTTGGCCGCGTAGAAGGCGTCGTGCGCGTCCGACCGGTGGTGGCCCGGTGTTCCGCAGGCGGAGACCATCATCACAACATCCGGTGTCTTCGAGTTGAGCAGGAGAGGGAGGAAGCTCTTCGTGGTCAGGACCGTGCCGGTGGCACCAGAGGCGATGGTGTCGACAACGTCGGCGTCGGTTGCGGACAGCAGGTCCGGCCCTGCGAGGTAGCGAGAGCCGTTGTTGATGAGTACGTCGATGCGGTCCGTGTTGTCCGCGACGTTGGAGGCGAAGTCGCGGATCGAGGCGGGGTTCGTCAGGTTGCAGGCGAAGGCGTGCACCCGCTGATGGCCGCGGCTGCGAATCTCGTCGCGGACTCGTTGAGCGGCGGTGAGTTCGCGTGCCGAGAGGAAGACCTCGGCACCGAGTTCTGCGAGGCGGATGGCCAAGGTTCGCCCGAAGTCGCGGCCGGCGGCCGTGATGACGACGCGGTGGTTGTCCCAGCTCATGGTGTCGCTCCTGGTTCGTGGATCGGTTGGTGCGGTGCATTGCGGCGGCTGACGTCGACGGCGTAGGCGGGCCAGTCGCCGGCCGATGCTTTCTGCCACTGGACGGCGACCTTGATGTGGATGCCGAGTATCCAGGCGAGGATCGCGGCGGGAAGCTCGGTCCCGAGGGTGAACAGCGCAGCGGACCGATCTTCTCGTGACGGCGGTTGAGTTCGCCGAAAATCGCCCCGCCGGGATGAGGGAGGGCCTGCAAGAACGGTGTTACCAGCCGCAAACGACGGCACTCCCTACGACGCGTCAAGCCGTACGCCTAGTTGCAATGGGGGTGTCGACACCAGTCTCCTGTACCAGCTGGGCACCAACCCGGTGGTGCCCAACCTGCTGTGGCCGAACGGCCTAGATCCAGGAGGTACTCCGTGGTCGGCGGTCGGCGAGCCGCGGCTTCCGCGGCCGCCCGGCCCCCGGCCTCCGCCCGGACACCGGGCGCCCCGCTATGACTTGGGCAGAACCCTCCCACGTGAGAGGACCCTCATCGCCCTTCGGCGGTTGGAAGATCAAAGAACCACCTGAGGCCGACGGTCTCCCCCGCTGTCACGCACCGTCTTGTCAGAAGCCGAACGAGTTGTGCGGTTCAGGGTCGGTCCAGAACATTCGGGCAAGCTGTCCGATCGCGCCGCCGGTGTGCGGGGTGATGTGGCCGGCGTACGCCAGGTGGTGCGCCGACATGCCACCGAAGTAGAGCGAGCTGAGCGCTGCGAGCCTGATCGTCAGGTCCGCCGTCTCGTCGGTCGGAACACACGTCACCACGGGGCCGTCTGCTCTGAGCTGCCATGTCCTGTTGTTCGCCCGGCACATCTGGTCGTCGTCGATGGTGAACGTCAGCTCTCCGGGCGTGAGGTACGAGCGTTGCGTCAGGGCTCGGGGGACGTCGAGAAGGCGCGCCCAGAGGTTGTCCGTCTGGCGGGTGATGCGCATCGCCCGCGGGTTGGTGAGCATCCACCGCAGGGGTTCGTCGCGTGGTCGCCCCGGTGCCACGACGGTCTTGGTGAGGTCGAAGTCGATCAGCAGTCCCCACAACGCGCGGTAGGCCGCAGGGTTCGTCGCCTCCAGGGCTTCCACCACGAGTGTTCCCGCACGGTCCGCGGTCGGAGACCACGGCAGTCGGAAGTTGGCGATGCCGTCCAGGTCGCCGTGCTGGTTACGGTGGGCGAGAAAGCGCAGCGGTCCGTTTGTGCCGTCTGCTTCGTCGGACAGCCCGTCCCAGCGGCCGGGGAGAGGGCTGAGCTCCCCGACGCGGTGTGCCCGCACATCCGCATGCAACCGGGGCCAGGCCTTCGTCGCCTGCGCGGCGTCGACCAGCTCCAGCGACCCGGGATCCGGCTCCGCCGGAAGGAGGGCCGCTTCGTGACGGGCCAGCTCCCACCGGGTGCGATAGGTGGCGGGCGAGAATCCGAAGCGTCCGTAGATGCTGCCCTCGCTCGCGCTGAGCATCGCCAACGGCTCGCCTCGCTCCAGGGCCTCCTCGAACATGGCCTGCATCATCTGCCGCAGGTAACCGCGCCGGCGATGAGTCGCGATCACCCCGGTCGCAGTGACGCCGGCCATCCTCACCGTTCCCCCGCCGGGGACCGTCACCTCGAAGGAGATGGTCGCGGACGCGCCGACACACCTGCCGTCGACGAACGTCGCGATCGGGTGGAAGGACTCGTCGTTGATGTCGGCTGCCGCCAACTTGTCGAGCTGCTCCGCGCTCGCAGGCGTGCGCTGTGGAGGCCACGGCTCGGGACCACCGTGCCACGCGGCGTCCGCAGGCTCCCAGCTCGGTAACCCGTTCGCGAACGGCAATGCCCGGTAGTACCCAGCCATCTCATCCCGCCGCGGCGGACGGACCTCAGTCACCATGCCGGACATTGCATCCACCGCCCTCACAGGCGAGCAACCGAATATCTGCTGAGCTTGCCGTTCAACCAGAGGCGTCCGGCGGGGACGCGGCAACGGTGACTTGGGCGGTCCAGGACCCGAGCTCCTGGGGCGGATCCCAGGTCACGTTGACGCGTACTTCGTGGAAGTCGTGTGCGAGTCCCACCACCATGGCCGCTGCGGCGGCCCGTGCCTCGGCCGGGTCGGCGTTCACCGGAACGTCGGTGAGGGGCCCGCAGTGCATCCCGCCGTCCCCAGTGAAAACACTGTGGCGCCGGCCTTCCGGCGTCGCGAGCAGGACGATGCCCTTCGGCATGCCGAAGGGGGGTCGCCTCTTCTTCTCCCGCTTTCGTCTCACCATGGAGGCATCCAACCTCGTCGGCTCCTGACGTTCAGGCGGGCGGAGCTTCAGGTGCCGCAGCGGGGCTTGGTGCCGACTTCGTGGTGGGCGGGACGGCTGAACGCCTCGCCGGTGGCGAGGACCCGCCCGACGTCGTGACGGGTGGCCGGTCGCTGGTTCTTCGAACCCGGCGGCCTGCCTGGGCCGGGGTGGGATGGTTTCGGTGCACCAGCCGGCGAGCCGGTCTTCGCGTGCAGGTTCCTGAACACTCTGCGGACGCGGGCGGGCGTGAGCTTGTTCGGCTCGGTCGGCTTCTCCCAGGGCCTGCGGAGGTCGGTGGCCGGCGGTCGGGCGAGCCGGAGCTGGGCAAAGGCAGCGATCACGAGCCAGGTCCACCGGTCGGCCGCTTCCGAGCTGTGGAGTCGGGGCTTGGTCCAGCAGAGGGTCTGCTTGAACAGGCGGAATGTGTGCTCGATATCGAAGCGGCGAAGGAAGGACTGCCAGCAGCGGTCGACGTCCACTGTGGTGGGGCCGGTGCCCGACCACCACAGCCGGACCGGCTTGTTGACCCGCCGCTGGGCAGCCTCAGAACGACCAGACGAATGACGGCCCCCTCGATGAGCGGCAACGGTCCGTCGTGGTCGAGCCATGCGGCCCGGCGGGTCAGCCGCGGGTGCAACCGACACGAGTTCCACCTGGTGCCGCCCGGCGAGCGTGTCGGCGAGTGTCATGGTCGTTCTTACGGTGCCGCCCATCGCGTAGGCGCTGTGCAGCAGAAAGGCGATGCGCACGTGCGGCGTCCCCCGGTTTCCCTGTGATCGGCTGGTCGGTGACGCTGTGCTCACCGTCGGCGAGGCGACCGCACCCGTGCTCTCGGGTGAGTTCCTGGCCACACCCGCCCGCCCACACCCTTGCCGTCGGGGTTCTTGCCGGTGCGGTGTCGCGGCGTCGACGCCGACTGATGGGGCGCTTCCGATCCGAGGATCTTCATCGCTTCACGGAGGACATGCGCTTTCCCTGGAGTGGCTCCGTGTGCCGGGATCCGGCATCGCTGCACCGACACAACCAACCGGAGAGTTGTTTGGCACCTCCCTTCTGCCAGGTCGGACAATCCAGTGGCCGATGTACGGCTCTCGGCGCTGGACCTCGCCCTGGGTGGTGCTCACCCGGAGTGTCCCTTCGGATCACCCGCAACGCGTGCGCCGCGTGCCGGCGGGCCGCTCACGGCGCCAGGGTCGTACCGCCAAGTGGTGCGGTCACGTGCAAGGGCGTGCCTGTCACAGAAGGCTGCGTGTCAGGCGGGTCGCCACTGCCCCGTACGCCACGCCGAGCACCAGCGAGAGCGCCAGGACCAGGACCGGCGGGTGGTCCGTCAGGTACGGATAGACCTGGAAGTGTGTCAGGTAGATGTAGAGCGAGCTTCCCGCCAGGACGGCCGCCAGCCGGTTGAGCGGGTCGAGGCTGGGCACGGTCGGGATCCACAGCAGCAGGGTCAGGCCGCCCATGACGATGACGGTCCGCAGGGTCTGTCCGTCGGGGAACAGCCCCTGCACGGCGATCAGCGCGAGGGCGGTCAGCAGCAGCCGTTGCGCCGTCGTACGGGCCCGGGCCGCCGCCCAGCCCAGTGCGAACAGGAAGAAGACCACCGTGGGGCTCAGGTGGTAGCGAACATGTGCCAGGCCCCAGGGGTCGTACCGCAGGACGAGGCCCAGGCCCACCAGTGCCAGGGCGAAGCCGAACGGGCTGCGCCGTTCCACGCGGTCGAGCCAGGGGATCGCCAGCAGCGCCGCCGTCCCGACCAGGAAGTAGACCAACGCCTCGACGAACCAGTAGCGCCACTCCGGATCGGAGTTGTCCTGGGCGAAGAGGCTGTTGGCCAGCACGATGTTGGCCAGGTCGTATTCGCGGGTCAGCAGCAGCGCGAAGGTGATCCACGCGACGCTCGGTACGGCGATGCGCAGGATGCTGCGCCACAGTTTCCGCAGGCGTTCCTGTCGCTCGTGCGCGGTGAGATGGAAGCGGGCGAAGTTGAACCCGGCGACGGCGAGCAGGACATGGGCGCCGCCCTGGACGGTGAACACGGGGATGTGCGAGCCCACGATCACGACGATGCCGACGGCGCGCAGGGCGATGCCGGTGTCCAGGGTGCGTCGCGGCCCGCGTCCGCTCGGGCGCGTACCCACGGCCGTGCGCCGCGCGGTGCCGAGGTCGCTCAGCTCCCGGATCGGTGTGGTGTGCCAGTCGGCGGGCAGCGTGCCCAGTGTCTGTTCCAGGCGCAGGGACATCTCGACATAGGAGAGCGAGTCGCCGCCCAGGCTCACGAAGCTGCTGTGCTCGGTGACGTCGGTGCGGTCCAGGATCTCGGCGTAGAGCGCACACAGGTCGTCGGCGTCGAAGCCGCGCGGGGGCGTCGGTGCCTCCGGCTCACGGGCCAACCGTCGCACGGCTTCGTAGTCGGGCTTGCCCGAGGCCAGCCGCGGGAGTTCGGTGACCATCCGCGCGTGGACGGCGCGGGGCG
This sequence comes from Streptomyces caniscabiei, assembly GCF_014930365.1. GTDB lineage: Bacteria > Actinomycetota > Actinomycetes > Streptomycetales > Streptomycetaceae > Streptomyces > Streptomyces caniscabiei. Next base: position 39,673 of record NZ_JABXWI010000004.1, read on the forward strand.
GCAGGCCGCAGGTGTCCGCCACCAGGCGTCTCACATGTGCCGCGTCGACACCCCGGGCGGGGGCCGCGACCAGGGCCAGCGCGTCGGCGTCCGCCGCCCCCGCGCAGAAGGCGCGTATGCCGTGCTCCTCCAGGATGGCCTCGACGCGCTGCGCGTCTATGCGCAGCCCCAGGATCTTGGCGAACCGGCTGCGGCGGCCCACGATCTCGTACAGCCCGTCGGGGGCGCGCCGGGCGATGTCTCCGGTGGGCAGTTCCTCGACGGTCCGGCCCAGGGCGAGGTCGTCCGGGTCGGTGGCGTAGCCGAGCATGACGTTGGGGCCCGAGTACATCAGCTCGCCGGTGTCCGGTTCGTCGATGCCCTCCACCGGTCGGAGCCGGAAGGAGCCGCCGGGGACGGGGACTCCGACGGCCTGCGGGCGCTCGGCGGCGAGGTCCGGGGGCAGGTAGGCCATGCGTGCCGTCGCCTCCGTCTGCCCGTACATCACGAACAGATCCCAGCCCGCGCGGCGGCCCGACTCGGCGTAGTGGGCGACCCGTTCGGGTGCCAGTCGCCCGCCGGCCTGGGTGATGTACCGCAGGTGGGGCAGTCGCATCCGCTCGAAGCCGATCCGGTCGAGCAGGTCGAAGGTGTACGGCACTCCGGCGAGCGAGGTGCCGCGGGCGGCGCGGAACTCCTCCCAGAAGTCGGCGTCGGACACGGACCGTTCGGTGAGGAGCACGCCGGCGCCCCGCAGCAGGTGGCTGTGGATGACGGACAGGCCGTAGCAGTAGTGCATGGGCAGGGTCGTGGCCGCGCGGTCGGTGTCGCGGATGTCCAGGTACGTGGCGATGGACTCGGCGTTGGCCTGGAGGTTCTCGGCGGAGAGCCGGACCAGCTTGGGTGAGCCGGTCGATCCGGAGGTGCTGAGCAGCAGCGCCAGATCCGGGTGGAGGGTGTGGGCGCTCCCGGGCCGCCGTTCGTCCAGCGCCCAGCCGCCCCGGCCGTCGGGCCGCGCGACCACGTCCGGGTCGTACGCGGCGGTCAGGGAGTTGATGGTTCCGGTGCTGTCGCCGGGCACGAGCAGGACGGGGTGGCCGGCGGAGAGTGCGGCGAGGTGGACGACCAGGGCTTCGGCGCGGTTCGCCCCGGCCAGCAGGACCAGGCGGCGTGCGGGGCCGAGGCGTTGGGCGGTGGCCGCGACGCGTTCGGCGAGCGCCCGATAGCTGACCGCGCCGGATGGCGTGATCAGTGCGGTCCGGTCACCGTGGGCGGCGAGTTCCCGGGCGAACGGCACGCCGCGCCGCTGCGCGGGCGGGCGCGCGAGGGGGGCCGAAGTGGTGCGCGGCGGGAGGGTGAACGGGGTCGAGAGGGGCCCGAAAGGGTCTATCACGGGCGCGTGACCTTTCTGCGGCAGCGTCCGCGATGAGCACAGATCCCTTGACGGTTAGGCAAGCTTTACCTTATTCATAGCATGTTCACAGTTGGCTTGAAAGCTTCGCTCAGCACGCTCGCTGACCGACCCCGCGACGAGCGGCGGACCGGCGGGCCACGCAGGAAGGCACACCCACATGCGACGCCCCTCGGCCGGCCGGATCACCGCGCTCCTCGCGGCCGGTCTGCTTCTCCCCGCCCTCGCCGCATGCGGCTCCGACGACAAGGGCGGGTCCGCGACGGGTTCCGACTCCGCCCTCGTCATCTACTCCGGGCGCAACGAGAAGCTGGTCGAGCCGCTCCTGGACAAGCTGGAGAAGGCCGTCGGCAGCGAGGTGGAGGTGCGCTACGGCGACAGCGCCGAACTGGCCGCGCAGATCCTGGAGGAAGGCGACCGCACCAAGGCCGGGCTGTTCTTCTCGCAGGACGCGGGCGCCCTCGGCGCCCTGTCCAGGGAGGGCATGCTGGCGAAGCTGCCGCAGTCCAGCCTCGACGAGGTGGACGCGTCCTACCGCGGCGGCGCCGGCGACTGGGTGGGCCTGTCGGGGCGCGTGCGCGTCATCGCGTACAACCCGGACGAGATCGCCGAGGAGAAGGTCCCCGACAGCGTCCACGACGTGGTGAAGCCGGAGTGGAAGGGCAAGGTCGGTTTCGCCCCCACCAACGCCTCCTTCCAGGCGTTCGTCACCGGCATGCGGGTCCTGGAGGGCGACGACGCCACCCGCGAGTGGCTCAAGGGCCTCAAGGCCAACGGCAAGACCTACGCCCACAACCTCGCCACCCTCGACGGCATCGAGGCCGGCGAGGTCGAGATCGGCCTGGTCAACCACTACTACTGGTACGAGCGGGTCGCCGAGAAGGGCGAGGACAACGTCGACGCCAAGCTGCACTTCCTGCCCGGCAACGACCCCGGTGCTCTGATCAACGTCGCCGGCGTCGGCATCCTGAAGGACAGCGGCCAGACCGAGACCGCCCAGAAGGCCGTCGACTACCTGCTGTCCAAGGAGGCGCAGACCTACTTCGCCGACACGACGAAGGAGTACCCGCTGGCCGCGGGTGTCACCAGCACGGTCGAGGACCTGCCGCCGTTCGACTCCCTCGAATCCCCCGAGATCGACCTGGGCAAGCTGGAGTCGCTCCAGGAGACGCTGGCCATGCTCCAGGACGTGGGGCTGGTCTGAGGACTGTGAGCCGGACGGAATCCGTGAGCGTGACGTGACCACAGTCCAGTCCGCGGCACGCCCGGGCGGAGCACCCGCTCCGTCCGGGCGCCGTCGTGTCCGTCTCATCAGCCGGGCCGGCGCCGGTCCGGGGCGCAGGCTCCCGCTGGTCCTGCTCGTCCCGGCCTGCGTCGCCGCCCTGTTCGCCCTGCTGCCGCTCGGCTACCTCGCCGTCCGCGCCCTCGAACGCGGGCCGGGCTACGCGTGGGACGTCGTCGCCGACGAACGCACCCTTCAACTCCTGGGCCGCAGCCTCGGTCTGGCGGCGGTCGTCGTAGCGGCCTGCCTGGTCCTGGGCGTCTCCCTGGCCTGGCTGACCGCGCGCACCACCCTTCCGGGGGCCCGTGTCTGGTCGGTGCTGGCGACCCTGCCCCTCGCCGTGCCCAGCTATGTCGCCGCCTTCGCCTGGCTGGCCGCCGTGCCCGAAACCTCGGGGTTCACCGGAGCCGCGCTCGCGCTGACCCTGGTGAGCTTTCCGTACGTCCACCTGCCCGTCGCCGCGGCGCTGCGCGGCATCGACCCGGCACAGGAGGAGGCCGCCCGCTCCCTCGGCCACGGGCCCCTGCGCACCTTCCTGCGGGTCACCCTCCCCCAACTCCGCCCGGCCGCCGCGGGCGGAGCGCTGCTCGTCGCGCTGTATGTGCTCTCCGACTTCGGCGCCGTGTCGCTCATGCGGTACGACACCTTCACCCGGGCCATCCACACCTCCTACCGCGCCTCCTTCGACCGCACCCCGGCCGCCGCGCTCAGCGTCGTGCTCGTGCTGATGACGGTCGCGCTGGTCGCCGCCGAGGCCCGTACCCGTGGCCGCGCCGGACACGCCCGCACGGGAGGCGGCACCGCACGGCCGGCCGGCCCGGTGCCGCTGCGACGCTGGCGGATCCCCGCCCTCGTCTGGTGCGCGGCCGTGGCGGCCGCCGCCGTCGCCTTCCCGCTCGCCACCCTCGGCTACTGGCTGGCCGTCGGCACCTCCGCGACCTGGGACCTCGACGCCCTCGCCCGGGCCGCGTCGGCCACCCTCGGCGTCGCCGCCGCCGGAGCCGCCCTCACCACGTTGCTCGCCCTGCCCGTCGGAGTGATCGCCGCACGACATCGCGGCCGCGGCGCCCGGCTGTTGGAGCAGGCGGCGTACGCGGGGCACGCGCTGCCCGGCATCACGGTCGCGCTCTCCCTGGTCTTCTTCGCCGTCCGCTACGCCTACCCGCTCTACCAGCAACTCCCGCTGCTGGTCTGCGCGTACGCCGTCCTGTTCCTGCCCGTCGCGGTGGCCGCCACCCGCGCCGCCGTCCTCCAGGCGCCACCCGTGCTGGAGGATGTGGCCCGCTCCCTCGGCCGATCGCCCCTGCGGGTCCTGCGCGAAGTGACCCTGCCGTTGGCCGCCCCCGGAGTGGCGGCCGGCGCCGCGCTCACCTTCGTGGTCTGCATGAAGGAACTGCCCGCCACCCTCCTGCTGCGCCCCACCGGCATGGACACCCTCGCCACCCGGCTGTGGACCGAGACCGGAGCCGGTTCCTTCGCGGCCGCCGCGCCCTACGCCGCCGCCCTCATCCTGCTCGCCGCCGTCCCCTCCTACCTCCTGGGCAGGCACCGCACATGAACGACCTCCACATCGCACAGCTCACCAAGTCCTACGGTCCCCAGGCACCCGTCCTCCAGGGGCTGGACCTCTCGGTGCCGGGCGGCTCGCTGGCCGCCGTGCTCGGACCGTCCGGCTGTGGCAAGACCACCCTGCTGCGCATCGTCGCGGGGTTCCTGCACGCCCACGCGGGCACGGTCACCGTGGGCGGGCGCACCCTGACCGGTCGCGGCGTCCACTTGCCACCGGAGCGGCGCCGCGTCGGCATCGTGCCGCAGGAGGGCGCGCTCTTCCCCCACTTGAGTGTGGCCCGCAACGTGGCCTTCGGCCTGACCGGACTCGACCGCGCCGAGCGGCGCCGTCGTACGGAGGAGATGCTCGACCTGGTCGGGCTCGCCGGGTACGGCGACCGGATGCCGCACGAGCTGTCAGGGGGACAGCAGCAGCGCATCGCCCTGGCCAGGGCGCTCGCTCCCCGCCCCGCCCTCGTCCTGCTCGACGAACCGTTCAACGCCCTCGACAGCGCGCTGCGCACCGGGGTCCGGGCCGACGTACGGGAGGCCCTGCGGGCGACCGGGGCCACGGCACTGCTGGTCACCCACGACCAGCAGGAGGCCCTGTCCACCGCCGACCTCGTCGCCGTCGTACGGCAGGGCCGCATCGCCCAGTGCGACACCCCGCAGAACCTCTACCGGAACCCCGCGGACGCATGGGTCGCCGGTTTCGTGGGCGACGCCGTACTCCTCCACGCGACCGTCGGCGATGGCGGCGCCACGGCCACCACACCCCTGGGCACCGTGCCGCTGGCCGCACCGCCGAACGGACAGCACGCCGGCACGGTCGTACTGCGCCCCGAACAACTGCGACTGACAGACCCGGGCGCCGCGGGGACCGTGCGGGGCACCGTGACCGACGTGTGCTTCTACGGCCACGACACCAAAGTGACCGTCGCCGTCCAGGGCCTCGACGGCACTGTGGACGTCCGCGTCGCAGGACCACTGGAGGTCGGCCCCGGTCAGGAGACCGGCATTCACGTGACCGGCGAGGCCACACTCCACACATAGGCCGTATCGGCCCCGGACACGCTCCGGGCTGAGTCTGCGCCACGTGGCGATGACAACCGCTCTGCCTCACCGTGCGTGCGGTCCTTGGAGCTCTTGCGCGGGATGGCGCCCAACGCCTTGATCCAGAGCCGGAGTCCGGCCAGCGCGGCGCTGTCGCGGACGGCGCCGTGCAGGATCAGGCCGGCCCAGCCGTTGTCCTGGGCGGAGGCGACGATGAGGGCAGGGATCCGCCGCCGTCGACGACGAGGACATGGCCGTCGCCGGGGGCGCGAGTAGGGCGGCCTGGTCGGGGGTGAGGGGACTGGTGGGCTGCCCCCTCAGGAGGAGGTGGAGTTCGGCGGTCGCCTCCAACTCCTCCTGAGGGAAGGCCCTCTGCGTCGGCCTCCCCCATCAGCCTGCGATCGCCCGCAAGATCGGCTCGCCTAGTGTGCCGAGCCAGCCCGCGAGCGCTCCGAGCGGCCCGATCAGTCCGGTGCCGGCCGTGACCAGCGCACCCGCCGAGGACAGCAGTTGGGTGATCCGGCCGAGCCGGCTCGCCACTGCCTCCCGGTCCGGCTCCGGCCGGGCGACCTCCTCGTCCAGCGAGTCCAGCTCGGCCCGCACCTCGGGCTCGATCGTCGGAGGCAACGACGTCCGCTCGATCGACGCCCTCAAGTCCCGGACCAGGCCGCGTACCTCCTGTCCGCCCGCCGTGAAGACGGCCGACTGGCCGTCGTGAACGGTCTGGTTCCCGGCGACGTTGTTGACCACGCCGCCCTGCTGGTTGCCGATGTTGAAGGCCATGGCTCCCCATCTCCTCAGCGCTGCCGCCGGAACGCCTGCCGCTCGGCATCCTCGAAGCGGCGGCGTCGGGACGTCGCCACGACGTGCAGAACGATCCCGATGACCATCAGGACCGTCCCGACAGCCGCCATCGCGAACCCGACCGCCCCTACCGGCACCCCGGCCACCTTCGGTCCGAGCAGCTCCGGGGATGAGTCGAAGTTCGAACTCCCCGACGAAAAATCGTCGTCGGCGCCGGAAATGAATCGAATGACCACCCAGCCGTAGATCCCGCCCCCGGCCAAAAACAGCAGGAAGCCGAACAGGATCAGGTGTCGCGCCCTGGTACGGGTCGCGGCGATCTCCTTGAAAAAGCTCTCGCGCTGCGCCTGCTGCACGTAGTTGTACTGGTCCCCGGCGATGTTGCTCAGCCGGTCGGCCTGCTGTCCTCCGATGTCGAACCGCCGCTCGCCGCCGGGCGGCGGCGTACGGCCGGCCTCGGGCGGTGCCTGACCGCCGGGCGGGCCGGCGGGTGGCGGCCCCGCGCCGGGAGCGCCGTGAGGCGTGGGCCCGGGCGCATGGGCGGGGCCCCAGCCCGGCATGGTGTCCGCGGTACCGCCCGGGGTGCCGTCGGCTCCGGGCTTCGGGGTCTGGACGGTCCGGTCGGCGGAGCGCCGCTCTTCGTAATGCACCTCCAGTGGCCCGAAATCCAGCACGTCGCCCGAGTGCAGCACCTGCTGCCCGAGCACCGGGTGACCGTTCAGCATGGTGCCGTTGGTGGAGGCGAGATCCTCGACGGTGGTCCGGCCCGAGGCCCGCCACACCACCGCGTGCCGTCGGCTGACACCCGGATCGCCCACCTGGATCCGGCAGTCGGAGTCCCGCCCGACCAGCATCGGCTGGTCGTCGAGGACGAAGACCCGGCCGCGCAGCCGGTCCGGGCGGTCGATCACGAGGTGCGGTAGGTCACGCTCTCGCAGAGGCGGGTCCATGGCACGACCTCCTGCCTTGGCGAAGCATCCGGCGTCGGGCGAAACGACTCGCTCGCCTATTCCGGTGATCCTCACCTTCCAGTAAAAGCCGATCGGCCCCGTCCTGCCACAGCGGACGGCCGGAACTCGGCAGTGCGTGGCCGCCGCCTCGGTCAGCCCTCCGATCCGACAGGCTGGTCTCCGCGACTCCGGGCATCGGTGTCTTCTCCCTGCGATGCGCTGGTGGTGGACAGGGACGGGAGGCGGGGCTCGGGCAGGGTTCGGAACAGCAGCCAGGCCAGTACGGGCATCAGGATGAGCGGGGTCAGGGCCGTCTGGAGTGACGTCCGGTCGGCCAACGTGCCGATGAGCGGGCTGATCAGGCCGCCGATGCTCACGGTGAGGCCGAGCGTGATGCCGCCGGCGGTGCCGACCCGCGAGGGCAGGTAGTCCTGGCCGAGGGTGACCTGGAGCGAGAAGGGGACGTACAAGCCGGCCGATGTCAGGGCGACGAACAGGTAGAGGGCCGGGCCCGGGACGAAGAGCAGTCCGGCGATCGACCCGGCTGTCAGCAGGTACGACCAGCGCGAAACCCGGACCCGGTCCCAGCGGTTGGCCAGCGCACCGCCGAGAACACTGCCCACCGCACCGCCCAGATACAGCAGGAGCAGTGCGGCCGTACCCGCGGCCCTGCTGCCGTCCATCCGCTCCGTGGCGTACAGCGAGATGAACGTGCCCAGGCCGATGAACGCGATGGAGCGGCACACCACGGCCAGGGAGAGCCGGACGAACGACGCGGTGTCGTCCCGGCCCGTCACCGGGGACCTGGCCGTGTCGGACAGCCGGGTCTCCAGTACCCGCAGCACGGGCAGACACAGCGCGGCACCGACCACTGCCGGCAGCAGGAGCAACGGTGTCAGCCGCAGCCCGCCGAAAGCGACGACAGCGGCGACCATGAGCGGGGCCAGCGCGAAGCCGAGGTTGCCGCCGAGCGAGAACCAGCCCATCGCGCTGTGGCTGCCGGCGCCGGCGACCCTGGCCACCCGCGCGGACTCCGGGTGGTACGCCGCCACTCCGATCCCGGAGACCGCCACCACCGCGAGCGTGACGGCGTAGGAGTCGCTCACCCCGCTCAGTGCGATGCCCAGGCCCGCGAGCAGGGTGCTGACCGGGAGCAGCCAGGACACGGTCCGGCGGTCGGTGAGTACGCCGAAGACCGGCTGTGCCACCGAGGACAGTACCGAGGCCGCGAGCACGATGCCCGAGGCGGCCGCGTAGCTGTACGCGCGCTCGGCGACGAAGTAGGGCACGAGGGCGGCGACGGCCCCCTGATAGACGTCGACACAGCCGTGCCCGACGGAGAGCAGAGTGATCGAGAGGTTTCTTCTCACCTCGTCATCCTGCGCGGCGCTCGACGCGTCGCGCTTCCGATAAACTGCCAGACAATGTCGGAAGTCCGCCATACACCCGTGGCCCCCACCCGCACGCAGCGACTGGCCTCCGGTGGGGAGGTCGAAGCGCACCGGCACGACGATCATCAGATCGTCTACGCGGGCCGTGGAGTACTGACGGTCACCACCGGCGCCGGTTCCTGGGTCGCCCCGGCGAATCGCGCCATCTGGGTCCCGGCCGGCACCGTTCACGCCCATCAGGCGCACGGTGAACTCGAATTGCACCTGGTGGGACTCCCCCCGCCGGAGGACCCGCTGCACCTGGACACGCCGACCGTGCTCGGGGTGAGCCCGCTGTTGCGCGAGCTGATCATCACCTATACCGCCACCGAGGACGACAACAGCCCGCAACGGACGCGGCTGCGCGCGGTGCTTCTCGACCAGCTGCGGATCTCGGTGCAGCAGCCCCTGCACCTGCCCACCCCGAGCGGTCCGCTCCTGCGAACGGTCTGTGACCTCCTTCGGACCGACCCCTCGGACAACCGCACGCTCGCCGCCCTCGGCCGGGAGGTCGGAGCCAGCGACCGGACCCTCTCACGCCTGTTCAGCAAGGATCTGGGGATGACCTTCCCCCAGTGGCGCACCCAGCTGCGCTTGCATCGCGCCCTGATCCTGCTGGCCGAACAGACCCCGGTGACCGAGGTCGCGCACCAGTGCGGATGGTCGTCCCCCAGCGCCTTCATCGACGTTTTCCGCCGCGCGTTCGGTCACACACCGGGCACGCATTCACGGTGACCAGGTGCTTGGCCGGCCTCCCCCGACGCGCTCTGCCGACGATGCTGGTGTGGTCAAGCGGTCGCAGGCAGCAGGTCGAGGAGTTCGCCGACGCCGGCAAGGGTGAGATGCGGTCTCTGCTCGGTCGGCAGGGTGGTGTAGCGGTCTGCTGGGTGAATGCCGGTGGTCACCGCGATGGCGACCGCGTCGGCGCGGCGGGCCATCGCCATCTCCAGTTCCGGGTCGTCCCCGACGACGGCGAGGTCCCGCGGGGCGGTGTTCAGCCGGCGCGCGGCGCAGTGCAGGCCGGTGAGCGAGGGCTTGCCGACGATCTGTTCGGTGACGCCCGTGACACTGGTGATCATGGCGCAGACGGCCCGGGAGGTCCCCAGCGCCCGGCCGTCGGAGCTGGCGAAGAACACCGACTGTGAGCTGCTGTACAGGGTGGCGCCGCCGAAGACCGCGTGGCAGGCGGCTTCCAGGTCGTCCATGGTGAACTCGCGGTACCAGCCGACCAGTACGGCGTCGGCCTCCGGCTTGCCCCTGGGTTCGACGACCGTGATGCCGGCCTGGCGCAGGGGCGCCTTGAGACCGTCGCCGCCGAGCACCAGCACGCGGCGGTGCCCCATGGCCACGAAGTGGTCGACGGCGCTGGTCGTGGGAGTGAGCATGGCGTCGTCGGACAGATCGAAGCCGATACGACGCAGCGCCTCGGCGTAGTCCTCGGGCGTGCGGGTGGTGCCGTTGGTGAGGACGACCCAGGGCAGGCCTCGGGCCGTGAGGGCGGCGTGAGTCCCAGGGCTCCGGGGAGGGGGGTGAGCCCGTGGTTGCGCCGGTCGCCCAGGACGAGAGTGCCGTCCATGTCGAAGACGACGCCCCGGACGGCCCCCAGACGGTCGGTCAGGTCGGCGGTCACGTCAGCCGTTTCGGCGGTCACGGTGCAGCTCCAGTCGGAAGTCGGGCCGGTCAAGGATCAGTTCGGGTGTCGCCGTTCGGGTACGCAGGCCGTCGAGCAGATCGAGCACCGGTTTGACATCGGGGTTGTCGTGCCGCCGGGCCGGGCCGGCCGCCGCCATGGCGTCCACCTGCTCGGCGGGCATGGTGGCCCGCAGGAGCAGTTCCTCGTCGCTGATGCCGCGCGGGAACCGCCGCCGCAGTTCGGCGACGGTGGGCGGGGGCGGTTCCTCGGCCAGTTCCCTGGCCCTCGGCCGGCCGAGGATACGGTCGGCGACATCCGGGTCCACGGGGGCGGTGGGTCTGCCGAAGCTGCCCAGCACGTACCGGATCACCTGGTCGGACACGTTCTCGTAGCGTTCGGTGCCGATGACGTTGTACAGGGCCTGGGTGCACACCATCTGAGGGAAGGGGGTCACCATGATGGGGTGGCCGAGTTCGGCGCGTACCCGGGTCACCTCCTCGATGACCGCGTCGAAGCGGTCGCCGAACCCCAGTTCGTCGAGCTGTCGGTGCAGGGTGGTCACGACGCCGCCGGCCACCTGGTGGCGCATGAACGCCGCGTCGTAGTCCCGGGGACCGCCGAGGGGCAGCCCCTCGGCCGCCGCCATGCGGTGGAAGTAGCCCGCGACCACGCCCAGCAGCCTGTCGTCGATGTCCACGGTGTGCCCGAGCTCGCGCAGATTGGCCACCACCTGCTGGGCGTCGGGCAGGGACGTGCCGCCCGCGAGGGCCCCGCAGGCGACCTGGAGGGCCTGCACACCCAGGTCGGCGGCCTTGAGATAGGTCAGGCCCGGCAGGCCGATCGTGCAGTGGGAATGCAGCTCCAGCGGTGTGTCCGCGAGGTTGCTCAGGACGGCCGGGACCAGTGTGGCGGCGCGTTCCGCGGTCAGCAGTCCGCCGGGGTCCTTGATGTAGACACGGTCGATGTCCGGGCAGGCGGCCATCTGCGTGGCGAGGGAGCCGTAGTGGGCGTCGTCGTGCACGTCGCTGACGGTGTAGGTCAGTGCCCCGACGATCTCGGTGGCGCCGGCCGCCCGGATCATCCGCGCGGACGCGCGTACGGCGTCCATGTCGTGCATGGGGTCCAGGACGACGTACCGGGTGACGCCGTTGTCCACCAGCCGGTCGTAGGCCAGTTGCATGAAGTCGGGGTGCGCGACCTCCCACGAGATGAAGCGCAGTCCCGTGCCGATGAACTGCAGGGGCGTGTTGGGCATGGCGCGGTGCGTCAGGCGTATCCGCTCCCACGGGTCCTCGCGGTGGGTGCGCACCGCCATGCCCATGTGCGTGCTGGAGGTGTAGTCGAGGGCGCGGAAGCCGACCCGGTCCAGCACCGGCGCGATCTGGAGGATCTTGCCGGTGTCAAGGCCGGTGGCGCTCCACATGCTCTGGTTGCCGTCGCGCAGCGACACGTCGACGAGTTGGATGTCAGCCACGGTCGCTCCCCACGGGATGGTCCCGCAGGAAGCGGGTGAACCAGGCGGTGTCCACGCCGCCTTCGGCGAAGTCGGCCTCCGCCAGCACCTCTTGGTGCAGAGGGACATTGGTGCTGACCCCGTCGACCGTGCACCGGGCGAGGGCGCCCCGCAGCCGCACCAGCGCGTCGGCGCGGTCCCGGCCGTGGACGATCAGTTTCGCGAGGAGGGAGTCGTAGTACGGCGGCACACTCGCGCCCGCCTGGAGGTGTGTGTCGACGCGTATGCCGTCACCGAGCGGCCAGACCGCCTCGGTCACGGTGCCCGGGCTCGGTCGGAAGCCGTGGGCCCAGTCCTCGGCGTTGATCCGGCACTCGATGGCGTGACCGGTGAAGGACACGTCGGCCTGGCCGAAGTCGAGCGGTCGCCCTTCGGCGACGGCGAGTTGATCGGCGACGAGGTCCCGTCCGGTGATGGCCTCGGTTACCGGGTGCTCGACCTGGATGCGCGCGTTCATCTCCAGGAAGTAGAACGTGCCCCGGTCGACGTCGACGAGGAACTCGACCGTGCCGAGCCCCCGGTACTCCAGGTGCTTGCCGAGGGCCACGGCGGCGCGGTGCATCTCCTCGCGCAGGACCGGATCGAGGGCGGGCGTGGGCGCCTCCTCGATCAGCTTCTGGTAGCGGCGCTGCACGGAGCAGTCCCGGGTGCCGAGATGGACGACGTTCTCGCCGTCGGCGATGAGCTGCACCTCCACATGGCGCCCGGTGGAGACGAACCGTTCGAGGTAGACGCGGGGATCGCCGAAGGCGGCGCCCGCCTCCGCCACGGCCAGGTCGACGGTGGCGGCCAGGTCCGCCGGATCGTGCACCTGCTTCATGCCCCGGCCGCCGCCCCCGCCGACCGCCTTGATCAGCAGCGGGAAGCCGATCTCGGCCGCCAGCCGGGGCGCGTCGGACGTGTCCTCCAGCGGCCCGCCGGGCACCACGGGCAGCCCGGCCGCGACGGCATGTCGACGGGCCTCCAACTTGTCTCCCACGGCGGCCAGTTGTTCCACGGTGGGGCCGATGAACACGATGCCCGCGTCGGCGCAGGCCCGGGCCAGGCGCTGGTTCTCGGAGAGGAAGCCGTAGCCGGGATGGACGGCGTCGGCACCGGCGGTTCTCGCCGCCGCGAGTACGGCGTCCACGTCCAGGTAGCCGGCCGAGGGCGGGGCGGGGCCGAGGCGCACCACCCGGTCCGCCAGCCGGGCCGGTACGGAGTCGAGATCGGCGTCCGAGGCCGCAAGCACCGCCTCGATGCCGAGTCTCTGGCAGGTGCGCAGGATGCGCAGGGCGATCTCGCCCCGGTTGGCGATCAGGACACGTCGCAGGATCACGGTGCCGCTCCTGTCGCCTGCGGGTCGATGTACATGAGCACAGCGCCCTGTTCGGCGAACTCGCCGTCGCCCACGGGGATCTCAGTCACGATGCCGGACGCTCCCGCGTACACGGAGTTCATCAGTTTCATCGTCTCCACGATCGCGACGACCGTGGTCTCGGTGACCTCGTCCCCGATCTCGACGAAGGGGGCCGCCCCGGGTTTCGGCGACCGGTAGAAGGCGCCGGGCAGAGGTGTTCGCACCTCGGTCAGGCCCGCGCGGGCGGCTTCCGCCTGCTTCTTCGGAGCAGCCGTGTCGTGGGCGGCGGCAACCGCGCGGCCGTCGACCAGCACCGGCTCGGCCGTCGTCCGCGTGGACTGCGTCCACTCGCCGTCGTCGTCGCGGCGCAGCGACAGCTCGAACCTGCCGGTGCGCAGATGGAGGCGGTCGACGTCCATTCCGTCGATGATCCGCAGGATGTCCTGGACGTCCTCGCCGGTCAGGTTCACTTCGTGCCCCCACCGACACCGGAGCCACCGACGCCCGAGCCGGCGCCGCCGAGCAGCGACAGCACATGGTCGAACGCCCTGGCCTTCGGTACGGCCGCCGGAGCCTTCTCCCGGCTCGCCCAGACGGTTTCGGGACGGCTCCGGAGCAGGAAGATGTGGTGGCCTGGGACGAGGTTGCGGGAGATCGCCCACTCGATGTCCTGCGGGGTGCCGTAGTGGGCTTCGACCTGCCGGCCGAGCCGTACGAGTTCGTGGATCTCCTCGTCGGACAGACAGGGCTCGTCGCGAAGGTATTCCGGCACGTCCTCCTCCAGCACCCCCGACCCGCCGGGGTCCATCCGGTGCTGTCGCAGCTTCGCGGAGACGGTGCGGGAGCAGATGTCGCCGGTGACCTTGCCGATGACGTACTTGTCGGGTGTCACGTCACCGCTGACGAGAGCCGATCCCAGGCCCCAGGAGCCTTCCAGGGCGACGACCGAGCGGTCGCCGGTGAGTGGGCTGCGGGTGAACATGACGCCGGCGCAGCGCGGGTCGATCATGCGCTGGACGACGACGGCCATGGCGAGGTCGTGCTCCGGCAGGCCGAGGCGGCGTCGATAGCTGACCGACTCCACGCTGTAGAGGCTGGCCCAGCAGCGGCGGACGTGTTCGACGAGGGAGGCCTCCCCGCGCACCCACAGATAGGTGTCCTGCAGTCCGGCGAAGCTGGCGTCCTCGGCGTCCTCGCTGGTGGCGCTGGACCGTACGGCGACGGGGGCGGGCTCGCCGGGGGTGTCGGATTCGCTGTCCAGCTCCCGGTAGGGCGCGCGGATCGCCGCGGCCACGTCCTGGGGCAGGTCGGCCGACTCGATGCGTTCCCTGATCGGCGCGACCGCGCGGGTGATCGCCTCGGTGTCCTGCGCGTCCAGCGCCTCGACGGCGGTGCGGATCTCACCGCCCGGATCGAGAGCGGTGAGGAAGGCCTCGAAGGCAGCGGTGGTCACGACATAGCCGGGCGGCACGGGGGCGCCGGCGAAGGTGAGTTCGCCGAGGCCGGCGCCCTTGCCGCCGACCGTGGGCCGGTCCGTCAGCCGGAGTTCCGCGAACGGGCGGGCGAAGGGTGTCGTACTCATGGTGTGGTGTCTCCCGCGCTCAGTCGAGGTTGGTGAACCAACAGCCCCAAGGCGTACTTCGACGAGGTCGTCCCCGTCGCGCCCATCGGCTTCCGTTCCCACATGCTGCTCGGCGCCTCGGGCCGGGCCTACATCTCCTTCTGCACCGAGCGGGAGCGCGAGACGGTCCTGCGCCGCCTTCGCGAACACGACGCTCCCGGCAACGCGTACGCCCACGACCCGGGCTGGCTGCGGCGCCTGCTGGCGACCACCCGGTCCCGCGGCTACAGCGCACGCGCACCGGAGTACGACTTCGACGGCCGCAACTCGATCGCCGTGCCGATCCGCCTCCACGGGCAGGTTCCTGGGATGCGTCAACGTCACCTGGCGCAAGACGGTCATGTCGGCGCAGGAAGTGGCACGGCGCCACCTGGACGACCTTCAGACCGCGGTGCGTCGGATCGAAGGGCGGGCTTCGGCGGCCGCCGCCCCCTCACGACACGGTGCCGTCGGCGACGAGAGCTGAGGAGGCCGCCCGCCCGACCGTCCTCCGCCCACGCATCACCGCAGGGTCTGTGCGGCAGGCCGGCCCCTGGCAGCACGGGTGTACTTGTGCACGGTGCGCCGGTTCCGGCCGAGTGCACGGACGATCGCGCTGACACGGCGGCCCGTGCGGGCGTGTTCGCAGTCCCGCCAGGCGATCGTGGCAGTGACCGGCCATGCCCCGCCCGCGGCCCAGCGGAGCTAGGCCGTGTATCGAAAGTAGATCTTGAGCTGTGAATGATCATGGTTCATGGCGCGGGGGGATCTCACGGACGAGCAGTGGGCAGTGCTGGCGCCGTTGTTGCCGAAGGGGAGGAAGCAGGGGCGGCCGCCCGTCTGGTCCCGGCGGCAGTTGATCGACGGCATACGGTTCAGAGTCCGGACTGGAGTTCCGTGGCGGGACGTCCCCGTCGAGTACGGGCCGTGGGGCCGGGTCTACGACCTGTTCCGCCGGTGGCAGCGGAACGGCGCTTGGCACCGGATCCTCACCCGCCTCCAGTCCCTGGCCGACGCGAAGGGCGCGATCGTGTGGGACCTGAGCGTCGACTCCACGGTGTGCCGCGCCCATCAGCACGCGGCCGAGGCCCGCAAGCGGGGCGACCTGCAGAAGGAATCGCCGGGCGGCATCTTCAACGAGCCCCATGATCACGGGCTGGGAAGATCACGCGGCGGCTTCACCACCAAGCTGCACCTGGCCGTCGAACAGAGTCAGAAACCCATGTCGATCGTGCTCACGGCAGGACAGCGCGGGGACTCGCCGCAGTTCGAACCCGTGCTGAAGCTCGGATCCCGCGGCGGCCGGCCCCCGCACTTCGACCCGGCCGACTACCGCGAGCGCCACGCGGTCGAGTGCGGATCAACCGTCTCAAGAGGAACCGTGCTGTCGCCACCCGATACGACAAGCTGGCGGTCCGCTACGAGGCGACCGTCCTCATAGCGGCCATCGGCGAATGGCTATAACCAGCGCACATCAAGCGCGTCCAAACCAGCCCGCAGGCATAAAGGTGCTCTCACTCCACAGCAGCATTGAGGAGGATCTGCGCCAGCTCGCGCGGCTGGGAGAACATCGGCCAATGGCCGGTGTCCATCTTGGCCAGCCGCCAGTGCTTGCTGGTCAGCAGCTCGGCCACATCTTCGTCGGGCTCGGCGTCGTCGGGCTCGGCCCCCGGCATCACGCACAGGATGTACGTCGCCGGAAGTTCACCGAGCGGCCCCGCCAGCACAGCGGGCTCGGTCAGCGTGGCACCTGGGTGAGGCGTCGCGCCACGCACGAGGCGTGCGATCTGCTCATCGGTGAGACCTTCGCCGTCGTAGTGAGCAGCTGGCGCGGGCGGCCAGAACCCCCCGTTCTCGGCGATCGATGCTTTCACTGCCGCCCCGCCGTCCGGCCAGGCGGAGACAAACGACCTGCCGTCAGTGGGAACACTTGAGTCGACGAACACCACGCGGGTCAGTCGGTCACCGATCCGCTCCGCGGCCTGACCGACCGGGATGCCCGAGTAACTGTGACCCACAAGAACCACGTCACGCAGACCCTGGCGTTCCACCTCGGCAACGATGTCCTGGACGTGAGTCGCTTGCCCTGCCGGTACACCCCGCTTGTCAGCGAGACCGGACAGCGTCAACGGATAGACGCCGTGGCCAGCCGCACGCAGATACGGCACCACCTCGCCCCACGCCCACGCCCCGAGCCGTGCACCGGCAACCAGCACGAAATTCACCATGCCCGCACCGTAGCCGGGCAGCTTGACGATCTTCTAGGAAATACTTTCGATACAGGCCCTAGGAGACTCCGCCGGGGTCGGCGGTGAGGACGCGGCCCCGGATCGTGGTGTCGCCGCCGGCCGCCATGTCCGCCCACGACAGGAACACGGTGTCGGGCGAGCCGTTGCCGAACAAGGCAGCGGCACTGAGGTGGAAGCGGTTGCCGTCGGTACCGGAGCTGACCGTGGCCTTCGGTCCGATCTCCAGCTGGGTGTCCGAGCAGAGCTGGGCCATCACGGTGGGAACGGTCACGACGGTGTCCGCGCTCTTCTCCACCCAGGCCAGCACGAACCTCCCGCCCGGAAGGGCCGTCAGCGCCGGAGAGGTGCGGTTGAAGTGCTTCGGTGAGCCCGCTGAAGCGCTGATGACGACGCCCTCCGCCGCCGGGTCGATGACAGCGGCCGAGACCGTGCTCTGGAGGACTCCGAGGTCGCTGTTGACCGTCGGTCTGATGTGCGCGGCGACAAAGCGCCTGTTGTCGAGGCCGGTCAGCGCGCCGCGCCCCGTGAAGCCCGCGATGTTGGGGTGCTTCTCGCCGGTCCGGGGGGTTCCGTCGAATCCGAAGACTCGGTAGATGAGTCCGCCGCCGCCCACAGGTCGGCCGTCCGTCCAGGCCACGACGTAGTCCCCGTCGCTCAGGAGCGTCACGGACGCATCGGTGTGGAAGGCCGCAGTGGTGTTCACGGCGATCTCCGGGCCCGCCTTCTGTCCTTCGGGGGTGAAGCGCTGCGCGCGTACGCGCTGCTCCATCGAGGCGCCCGTCCAGGTGACCAGGCAGCCGCCGTCGATCATCCGCGTGACCGTGGGCGGGAACCGTGGGTCGATGTCGGCGGTGCTGACCTGGACGGGCGGCCCGGCGGGCTGCCCTCCGGCGAACCGGCGCAGCACCACCGCGGGCATCGGCGGGGGCAGGTTGAAGGGTTGCTCGATCCATGCCGCGAAGGTGGCGCTCCCCACGGAGTCCACGAAGGGCCACCGGCGGTTCGTGTTACCGCCGGGCGGGCTCGCCACGCTGGCGAGGAACTCCGTACCGACCTTCGTGCCGGCGAAGTCGAGCCGCTGTCCCTTGATGTCCGCGGCGGCGTCGTCCGCCCAGAGCGCGGTGAACTGGCCACTGGTGTTCAGCGCGTCGGCGCACGGTTGCGACTGGCCTCCTACGAGAGACGTGTTCACGACGAAGTCACCCATGATCGTCCTCCGGTTCCTGAGGGGGCATGGTGGGGCTGATGTGTGTGGTCGGGCTGATGTGTGTGGCCGGGCTGATCTGTGTGGTGTGGCTTACGCGCTTGGTGGGCCTGAGGCAGGACCCTCCGGCGGGGCGGGGCCGGCGCCGTCCGTCAACCATCTGCGGGGGCGAGGACCGAGACGGTACCGTCGGCCTCGTTGGCCACATACACATGCATGCTGTGCGGCTCGTAGGCCACGCCCGCCGCAGCGGACCCGGCGTGGACGGTGGCGGCGACGCTGTGGGATGCGGCATCGATGATCGTCAGCGTGCCGTCCGTATGGCTGACGTGGACATCGCCCCGAGGGTTCAGCGCCACGTCGATCGGGGGTGCGACGACATCGACGTCGTGGACGCCGCCGGTGGTCGTATCGATCACGGACACCGTGTGGGAGCCGGAGTTCGCGACGTACACGCGGTCCCGCTCGATGTCGATGGCGATGCCGGTGGGGCGCTGCCCCACGGGGATGGTCACGGGGAACTCGCCGGCCTCGGGGGTGAGCATGGAGACGGTGTCGAAGTCGGGTCGGGTGACGTACAAGTGGTGGTGGAAGGGATGGAGGGCGACCCCGAGGGCACCGGGTACGTCGATGAAACCGCCCAGCTGGGGCGGGGTGCTGCTGGTGTGGATCACCGCGATACGGCCGACGGCGCGGAAGGTGGCGTAGGCGCGGCTCGCGAAGTGGTCGACAACCACCCTCGTCGTGTCGGGTGCTGAAGCGGGCGGCACGCCTGTGGCGATCGTGTTGGTGGCGGTGTTCAACCTGTCGATGACCGAGACGGCGCCGCCGCCGTTGGCGACGTAGGTGCCGAACTGCGGGTCGATCGCCACACTTTGCGGGGCGATTCCGACCTGGATGGTCTTCTTGACGGTGTCGGTCGAGGAATTGATCACCGACACGGTGTTGTCACCGCTGTTGGTGACGAATACCTGGTTGTTGCCGTCGGCGGCGAGCCCGACGGGCTTCGCCCCCACCGGGATGATGCCGACGACGTGCAGGGCCTGGGCGTTGGATGTGTCACTCATCGCACGACTCACGTCCGTTGTGGTGGTCTGGACGATTCAGCTGTGCCGACGGCGCGCGTACACGAAGGTCCCCGGCACCGAATTCCCTGGAGCCCGCACCACGAGTCAATCCCAGTATCCCAACGGTCGTCGAGCACGGCATCCCGGGGATGACGACGCCTCTCCGACAACACCGGGTGATCAGCCGGGGGTCGGACGAGCCTGGCGCCCGCAGCTCGTCGTCCTGTCGGAGGGCGACGAGCTGACGGCCTCGGACGTCGAGGCGGAGTGGAGTACGCGCCTGCGACGCACTCTGCTGGGCGATCCGGCCACCGCCTCCCAACTCCAGCCGGTGCTGGACGAATTGATGCTGGTCGGGTCGGCCGGCAGATCGCGACTGTCCACACCACGATCACCTTCGGCACGTCTCCTCAACCCGGTGGGTCAAGTAGGTCGGTGGTTCGGCGTGCTCTATTGGATCTGTTGGTGCCGCGGACGATGGGCGCGCTGGAGCAATGGCTCCGGCCGCACACCAACGGGAGAGACATGAATCCGCTGAGGAGCCGTCGGGTACGAGCGTGGGGCCGCGTCCCCGCAGATGCAGTTCGCGGTCCTCGCTGTAGTCGACCTCCAGCACGGGACACCGCCAGCGCATGCACGGCCCCAGCCCGGCCGGGAGACCATCGGTGCCGCCGTCGAGCAGGGCGCGGACGGATCGGTCGGCGTCGACGTGTCCCGTATGTGATCGCTGTGCGGAAGGATCGCGACGTCGCAGTAGGTCCGGACCGTCCGGACGATGGATACGGAGCATGCAACTCTCCTCGCTGAGCTGGGTATTTGCGCTCGGACGCAAAGGCATGTCGACGCCGCACAGGACATGACAAGGTTCTCCTCGGCAACTTCGACAGGGGAGGAACCAGTGAACGGTTTATCCGTGTTCGGTACGTGGGCATGACGGGGCGCGGTCACCGCCGCGGCGGTCATGCCGACGGGAGTGGGGCTGGCGCCGTCGGCGCGGGCGAGGGTGTCCCGGGGCGGCATATACGGCTCCGGAGTGGTGACGGACGACTGGGGGACGCTGGGGCCGCCTCTCCACCACGAGCAACTCGCACAACGTCGTGGTGGGCCTCTGGCAGTCCATCCTGATAGCCGACGATTACCTGCCGGGAGGCAGTGCCGACTGCTATTCCGGGCCCAACACCAAAGCGGCGACGATCAGATGGCGGGACGACCGCAACCTCGGTGCTGACGGGATCGTCGGCCCGCTGACGTTCGGCAGGGCGGACAACAACCTCAACTGGGTCGGGTCCGAAATCCGGTACGCCGGAAGCGATCTGAACCTCTACAACATGCACCGGACGACTTCCGGCCGGTGGTACGCCGACGGTGGCGGCAGCACGGTCTGCTTCAGCTGCACCAGCACCAACGGTTGCCCCTGACCTCCGACCGACGGGCCCCGCCCGCCACCGGATCGTGGCCGCCCGGACCTGTCGCCCTGCCCGGCACCATGGCCGCCACTCACCTTGGAGAAGACATCGTGCGCACCCGCACCCACCGCTTGGCCCTCGCCTTCGGCACCGTCGTACTGGCCGCCGGGGGGCTGCTGACCGGCGCCCCCACGGCGAGTGCCGCGGCGGCCGAGACCTACTGCGACCACATCGACGATTCCGCTCGCCCCACGGTCCGCCCCGGGGACACGGGGGACGCTGTCCGCCAGGTGCAGTGCCTCATCAACTTCTACAGCAAATACTCCAACTGGCTTGAGGAAGACGGAGGTTACGGCCCGAAGACACTGGAGGGCGTGCACTGGGTGCAGACCTGCAACGCCACCACCGGCGGTGCGGACGGCGTCGTCGGCCCCAGCACGTGGTCCGCCCTCTACACCCCCAAGCCCGCCTGCGCCCTCTCGTGACAGCCGCATCCCGCGGATCCACCCGACAGGAAGACCACACCATGACTACCTCGGACTTCCACGGCTCCCGAAACACGGTACGGACGGCCCCACCCGTCTCCCGACGTGTGTTCCTCGGCGCCCTCGGAACCGCCGCCGCGCTCAGCGCCGTGCCGCGTCCGCCCGCCGCGGCGGCTGCCACGTCCGCTGCCTACCCGTTGCTGACCCGTGCGCAGTGGGGCGCGGACGAGAGACTGCGTTTCGCCGCCGACGGCACCGAGATCTGGCCGCCGCAGTACTACCCCGTCCAGACGATCAGTGTTCACCACACCGGCGACAACATCTACAACCCGGATCCGGCCGCCTGGATCCGCTCGCTCTACCGCACCGATGTGCAGGTCGACGGCTACGGCGACATCGGCTACAACTACCTGATCGACGAGAACGGCCGGGTGTACGAGGGGCGTTGGTCCGGAACCGACGGTACGGTCGCGCATGATGCCGCGGGACGGCTCGTCACCGGGGCGCACATCCGGGAGTACAACACCGGAAACATCGGCATCGTGCTGCTGGGCACACTGATCGACACGCCCGCGTCGCCCGCCGCGCGCAACGCGCTGGTCCAGCTCCTGGCCGACCTCGCCGCGCGGCACTCGATCGCCCCCTTGGGCAAGGTGGTCTACCGCAATCCCGTCAGCGGGGTCAGCCGGCCCGCGCCGGCCATCGGCGGGCACCGCCACTGGGCGGACACCACCTGCCCGGGCACGCTGTTCACCGCCATGCCGGGCATCCGTGAGGAAGTCGCCGCCTTGATCGCCGGTTGACGCGTCGTCGTCGAGCCACTGCCTCAACTCAGCTGGATTGCCGGTCGAGTCGAGGCGACCGTGTTCGTCAGCCCGCGCGACGTCTGCCCGGACGCCATCGGCTTCGCCCGGCTCTCGTACGATCAGGCCCGGACTCTGCTGGATGAGCACGCGGCCGTACGCGGGCCAGGCAGGCCGGGAGCTGGAAGGAGCTCCGGCCGAGCCTGCTGACGTGGCGTGGCGGACGAACGGCGAGAGGCGGGCGACAGCCCTGTCACGGATGCTTCGAACGTCGTGGGGCGCGTATCGCAGCTGCTCGGCCGGGCCCGGTCAGCCCACCCGCGGCGAGGGCGTCGTTGATGCAGGTGTGGATGGCGAGGCTCACCCGTCGCCCGACTTGATCCATGGCCATTGGACGATGCAGACCACGACGGGTGCGACGAACATGGCCAGCAGCCACAAGCCCACGCTCGCCGGCGAGTAGATGTAGTACCGCCAATGCTCCGGCAGGGGCGACGGCGCGAGCAGGAGCGCGATCAGCGCGGCCCATGTGACCAGCACTGCTACTGCCATGCGTGCTGCGGCCATCGCCACGCCCCCTCAACGGTTCTCGTCTCTTCGAATCGGATCATAGGGCGGCTGAGATGATCTCGATGCGGCTGGTGTGATCACGGCGTCCGACCCGGTGGCGAGGTGGACGCGGTGGAGGAACTGGGTTGAGTGCCCGTAAGAGCAGTGAAGAAACCAAGGAAATCGACCGTGTGTTCTCGCATTTGCCGGGCACGAGGAGCGACGGAGGTTGATAACTATGGTTCCCCTGCTTCTCGTTCTTCTGCTGGCTCTGATCCTCTTCGGCGCGGGCTTCGCGCTGAAGGCACTGTGGTGGATCGCCGTCATCGTGCTGGTCGTCTGGCTGCTCGGCTTCGTCATGCGCTCCGCGGACACAGGCGGCCGTAGGGGACGTTGGTATCGCTGGTAGGCGAAGCAGCAGCATGCTTGTGGGCTCCGGATCCACCCGGAGCCCACAAGCACGTCCTGGATCAGGAGAGATCAGGAGAGATCAGGAGATTCTGGCAGGCGGGTCCCCTCGGGGCCCTGTGCGGTGGTCACCGGCCCGGGTGGCGCCAACGACGGTTGTGCCCGGCGCGGTGGAAGTCGATGACCGCGCTGAGCGCGGCGCAGATCAATGGCACGGTGACGAACGCGGCCAACAGCACGCCGCCGGTGTCGGCCACGTCGAGGGCGCGGCCGAGTACGAGGCGGAGAAGGCACCCACGGTTCCGGTCAGCAGGAAACCGGCGGCGCCGCCGGCGAGGAGGCCGACCAGGACGGCTGGAACCCTGGCGGGTGGCGGGTGGCGGGTGGCGGGGAGCGTGTACTCATGTCCCGCAGCGTCGGGCCGCGGCGTACGACGGCGCATCCCCCTGCGGCGGACACCTGCTCTGCTCCCCCGGTTGCGCGCCCCGGGGCCGGGTTACACCGCTGGTGGGTTGCCGGCAGCGCTGCCATCACGGTGGTGGCTCACCGTTCAGCCAGCCCGGGCGGCCCCCGAGTTCGCCACGGCCGCGGCCTCCGAACCGGCCCGCAAGGTCCTCACAGCCGTAGTCGAGGCACTGGCCGGCACGGCCTTGGACGTCCTGCGAGATGCGGATCTGCGGGCCCGCGCCTGGGACCGGCACGCCGCCCGCAGCGAAACTTGCCTGGGCAGTGGTGACGCCCCACAGTTGCACGCCCGCCGTGGGCCCGGCCCACATCCCATGACGCTGGGACGGGGCTGTCAGCAAGCGGCGACGTCGAGGGCTTGGGCCAGCAGGGCACGGGAGTGCGCTCGGGCCGCGGGGGCTGCGATGATGTCCTGGACCATGACTTCGTCGACGCCGGTGGCCTTGGTCATCTGCTCCAGCTGATCCCGTACGGTCTGCGGGCTGCCGGCGAGTTGGCGGGGCCAGCGGCCGTCGGTGATGACGGTGGGGATGTCCTTCTGGTCCTGGCTGAGTTCCCGCTCGGCTTCCTCGACCATGGGAACCCGGGCCGCGGTCCCTTCTCGGGGCCAGGCGTGCCATCAGGGCGGTCCTGGACCAGTTCAGCCGCCTTGCCTCGGCGTCGGTGTCCGCGACCACCGCGCTGACGGAGAGGATGCCGCGGCCTCCGGCCGGCCTGTCGGCCGCGGAGAACGCGCCGTGGCGGAGCAGAGCGCGAGGGACGCCGTCGGGGTTGATGAAGCCCGCGAAGGCGTAGCCGAGGCCGAGTTCGCCGGCCATCCGGGCGCTGGTGCCCGAGGAGCCGAGAATCCACACGTCGGGTCGTGATGCGACACCTGCGGCGGGGTTCAGCCGTGCGAAGGGGTGGTTCACGGGGAAGTGGCCGTTGAAGTGGGCGAGTACTTCCTGGACCTGCTCGGCGAAATCGTCGGCGGGCGGTACGTCACGGTCGCGGCGCAGGGCGAGGTCCACCACGGGGCCCGCGGTGGCGCGGCCGAGGCCGAGGTCGATGCGGCCCGGTGCGAGGGCTTCGAGCTGGAGGAAGGTCTCGGCGACCTTGTAGGGGCTGTAGTGGTTGAGCAGTACCGCGCCGGAGCCGACCCGGATACGAGTGGTGGCGCTCGCGGCCAGGGCGATGAGGATCTCGGGTGCCGAGGAGGCGGTGCTGGCGGCGTCGTGGTGCTCGGCGTACCAGATGCGGTGGTAGCCGAGGTCCTCCGCCTGCCTGGCGGCGTCGACCGAGTCCTTGAGGGCTTGGGATCTGTCACCGCCGGGGGCGACGGTCACGGTGTTTCTGTCCTTGCTGGCAGTCAAGTTGGGGGCGCCGGGAAGGGAAAGGGAGTTCTCCTGCACGCACGGCGTATGAGGGGATACCCGGCAGTCGCGGCGAGGGCTGTGGGGAAGACCGCGCCGCTCAGGTGGTCAGCGGTGCGTGGTCAGCGGCGTGTGCGTACCGAAGGAACGCTGGTGGTAGGTGAGGGGCTCGGGGCCTTCCGTGCCGGGTTCCGCGGCGTGGACGTGGGCGAGCAGGACGGTGTGGTCGCCGGCGGTGACGTATTCGTCGACCTCGGCGGTGATCCACGCCGCCGAGCCGGGCAGGCGGGGCAGGTCCGCGCTGGGCGACCAGATGACGTCGTAGAACTTGTCCCCACCCGGCCGGGTGAAGGCGGCGGCGAGTGCTGCCTGGTGGGTACCGAGGATGTTGAGGCCGAAGCGTCCGGTGCGGCGGACGATCGCGAGGAGTCGGGAGCGGTTGTCCAGGGACACCAGGACCATGGGCGGGGTCAGGGACAGGGAGGCGAAGGCGCTGACCGTGGTGCCGTGCGGGCGGTGGCCGTCCATCGCCGTGACCACGGCGACTGGGGAGGCGACGGCCGCCATGGCGTCACGGAACCGGCGCGCGGACGCGGCGGTGGAGGGCTGGGATGGGCAGGTCATGACCGGGCCGGTTCCGTGACGCGCGGGTCCAGCCCGTACTGCTCGCGGGCGCCCATGTGGTCGCGCAGGGTGGGGCCTTCGTAGTCGAGGTGGAACAGTCCGCGCGCCTGGAGGAGGGGGACGACCTGGTCGACGAAGGCGTCGACGCCGTCGTGGTACCCGTCGATCGCGAGGGAGAAGCCGTCGCAGGCTCCGGCCTCGAACCACCTCTGCATGTGGTCGGCGATGTCGGCGGCGGGGCCGCCCACGACCGGGTGGTAGTCGATGACGCCGTGGGCGAGGACGTCGCGCAGGCTCCAGCCCTCGCGGGCCACTTCCAGGGCGCGGAAGGAGCGCCGGTCGTGCGGGCTGGGCTCGGCGTCGGCCAGCTGGCGTGCGGTCAGCGGCTCGTCGATCTGGTCGTGGGAGAGCGGCAGCCCGATCATCGCGCCGAGGTACTGCACGCGCTGGCGCAGGTCGACGGACTCGTCCAGGAAGCGCCTGCGCTCCAGGGCGGCCTCGCGGGAGGCGGCGACGGCCGGCATGAAACCGGCGAACATCTTCACCTCGTCCGGGTCGCGTCCGGCCCGCTTGGCGGCGTCCCGCAGGGCGCCCCGCTGGGCGATGGCGTCGTCGAGCGTCATCGGGTTGGCGTAGACGCCGTCGGCGAAGCGGCCCGCGAGTTCCAGGCCGTAACCGCCGCCGCCCGCCTGGAAGATGACCGGCTGGCCCTGCTCGGACGGCGGGATGGGCAGCGGGCCACGGGCGGCGACATGGCGGCCCTGGACGTTGACCGGCTGGATCTTGCTCATGTCGGCGAACCGCTTCGCCTCGACGTCGCGGACCCAGGCGTCCTTCTCCCAGCTGCCCCACAGCGCCTGCACGACCTGGACGGTCTCGTGCGCGCGCTCGTACTTCTCCGCGCGGGGCGGGATGCGGCGGCCGAAGTTCGCCGCGGCTGCCGGGTGGGAGGTGGTGACCGCGTTCCAGCCGGCCCGGCCGTGGCTGATCACGTCCAGGGCCTTGAACTGGCGGGCGATGGTGTAGGGCTCGTTGAAGGTGGTGGAGGCGGTGGCGACCAGGCCGATCCGCTCGGTCTCGCGGGCTATCACGGTGAGGACGAGGAGCGGGTCGATGGGGGTGTGCGGGTGCTGGGACTCCAGGTCCACGTCCAGGACCGGGGTGTCCGCGATGAACAGCAGCTGGATCTTGCCGCGCTCGGCGGCCTGTGCGTAGCGCACGAACTGATCCATGTCCGTGTAACTGGACAGGTTCGCCCCGGGCAGCCGCCACGCCCCGGGCTCGGATCCGTAGCCACTGGTGAACTGCATGGCCAGGAGCATCTGCGGGCTTGTCATGGGACGCCTCCGAACGGACGGAAGAAAAAGCGGAGGGCACCTCCGATTACCTTCCCGATAATACGGAGGCAGCCTCCGTATCGCAAAGAGGGCCGCTCGGCGGCAGGGAGGGCCAGGTGTGGCCGATACGTCCGGGCCTCCGCGACTGCGTGTCCGGCGGGCCGCCGCGCGGCGTAACCGCGCGGGGCCGCTCGCCGGGGGCCGGGCGTCAGCGGTGCGCGGCGCGGTTCATCTCGACGACGTCGTCCAGGGTGGGGTTGTCGGGGAGGGCGGCGATCCGCTCGAGCATGCTGTCGCGGACGGCGGCGTCCTTCACGCGGTCGGCCGCGGCCAGGGCGGCGGGGAGTTCATCGAGGGTCAGCTCGGTGCAGTAGGCGGGACCCATCGGCTGCTGGCGCCACGAGTCGACCAGAGCGCCGGCGTCGTAGGGGTCGAAGCCCGTGTCGTCGACCAGGCTCATGGCCACCTTCTTCGCCTCCGCGGAGTCGCCGGCGACCGGGATGGCGATTCGGCCCGGAGTGCCCGCCGGAAGACCTCGGGTGCGCTGGGTCTCGGCCAGGGCGGCGTTCCATGCCTTGACCACGGGCCGGCCGAGGAGCTCGGATGCGTACACGCTCTCCACCTGGCCGCCGTCCTCCACCGCCTCGATCCGCCCGTTGAGGTGCGGGTAGTAGTTCGAAGTGTCGATCACCACGGTCTCGGCGGGGGCCATGGCGATCAGCTCCGCCAGCTTCTCCTGCACCCCGAACGGGATCGCCAGGATGATCGCGTCCCGACCCTGGACCGACGCGTCCAGGGCCACCGCGCGGGCGCCCGCCTCCAGCACCTCGGCCGCGACGGCCTCGGGCCCCCGGGCGTCCGCGACCTGGATGTCGTGACCGGCCAGGCTCAGCTTGCGGGCAAGGTTTCCACCGATCGCCCCAGCGCCTATGACAGTTATTTTCATGGCTTGTCCCTTCGAAGGTTGTGCCGCCCCTGCGGGCGGCCTGATGTGATGACGGCGTGGCCGGACCGCCGGGCCATCGCCCGGTCCTGTCGGGCGCCCGGGTATACCCGCGATCCGGCCCTGAGCTAGTGCCGCGTCAGGCAACGTTTGCCCGTCAAGGAGCGGCGTCCGGTGCGTGCTCTCGGTGTGCCGGCCGAAAGCCCTCGTACTGGATGTACTTGGGTTTTCGGCCGGTGCGGCGAGAGGGCGTGCCGGGCGTCGCGACGGGGCGAACGTTGCCTGACGCGGCACTAGGTGCCGACCGCTAGGCGCGGTCGTCCGGCTCGCGGTATCCGTGGGCGACGAGCGCCCGTAGCCGGTCGACCGACTCCCCCGTGGCGCCGGTGCCCTTGATCCAGGCGACCGAGCAGGCCGCGAGGAACAGGTCGTGGCCCGTCACCGACGGGCGTACGTACCCGGTGCGCTGCGCGGCTCGCACATATGCGTCGGTCGTGGCGATGAGGTCGTCGCAGGGGACGGTGAGCGGATTGCCCGGGTCCTGCGCCCGGGTCGCCGCCATGAGGGGCTCCGGCAGTCCGCTGTAGGCGCTGAGGTAGTCCTCCATCGCCAGCAGCCACTGCGTCAGCGCCGCACCGGCGTCGTCGATGCCGGCGATGTCCTCGCGGCGGGCCACCAGTTCCTGGGTGCGGGCGTGGAGTACGGCCGCCAGCAGGGCCTCACGGGTGGGGAAATGCCGGTACAGCGTTCCGGGCCCGACGCCCGCCTCCTTGGCGACCGCTTCCAGCGACGTACCGACCCCGTCCCGCAGGAAATGGCGCTGGGCGGCCTCCAGAAGGGCCGCGCGATTGCGCTGCACGTCGGCGCGGGGCTTGCGCCCCCGTTGCTCCGCGGCGTCCATGCGCCCTCCTGGACTCTCGGTACGGTGACCCAATCAAAGCGGAGGCTATCTCCGCATTACGTCTACAGTAAAACGGAGGCGCCCTCCGGTCAATTTGGACGTGGCTGCCCGCCCCCATCTGCTGGGGTTCGAGGTGATCGAGTCGGCGTACGCGGGGGACCCGGTGGGTCAAGACAGTGAGGAGCCGCCATGACCAGCCCGCAGAACACCGCGGGTGGGCCTGGGGAAGGTTCATCATGACCATCTCGATCAGCGAGCAGGATGCTGCCCGGCTCGGAGGAGAGGACAGCATCCTGGTGGTCACCAGACGATCCCCGCCGCTCCGAATGGATACGCCGAGCGTTCGCCTTGATCTCCCAGTACATCCGTGACGAGGAGGACGAGCTGCTGCCCCGTATGCGTGACGCGCTCGGCGACCGTCGACTGCGGCACATCGGAGCCGCCTGGGAGGCGGTGCGCGCCGGCGCACCCACTCATCCCCACCCCGCGATCCCGCGGCGCCCGCCCGGCAACGCGCTGAGCGGCCCACCGCTCAGTGTCTTCGACCGGCTACGACAACCCCAGAGAACCCTTCGTCAGTTCAGGGGCCGCTCCTGTGAACGCGGGTCGGTCGGCCCGAGGGCCACCGGATACAGTGCGCCCCAGACGCAGCCTGGTTGAAGAGGGAAAGCGTGACTGACACCAACGACACCCGACCCGTCAGCAGCGAAGCGCGAGCCGCGCGGCAGAGCCGACTGCACCGCCTGATGCGCTACCTCCCCCTGATCGCACCCGTCCTGCTGTGGGCCGTGCCCTGCTGGGTGCTTCTGCACAGCGGCCAGCACTGGCCGCTGCCCGTCACGCTCGGCGGCACCGCTCTGTTCGCCCTCGGCCTCGTCGGCATGCCGTTCGCGATGGCACGCGGCCACGGCCGACGACAGCAGGACGGGGCGGCCATCGTCGGTGACACCCTGCTGGGGAGCAGTTGGGTGCTGTTCACCTGGTCCGTTCTGCTCGGCGTCGCCCTGCGGCTCGTCCTGACCGTGGCCGGCGTCGGTGAGGGTCAGGACCGGGCTCGCATCGTCACGTTCGCCGTCCTCGGCCTGACCGCCGTACTACTCACCTGGGGGTACGTCGAAGCCCGCCGCGTGCCACGCGTACGCCGACTCGACGTGCAACTCCCCCGGCTGGGCGCCGGTTTGGACGGCCTCCGCGTCGTTCTCATCACCGACACCCACTACGGTCCCCTCGATCGCAGTCGCTGGTCGGCACAGGTGTGCGAGACGGTGAACACGCTGGAAGCCGATCTGGTCTGCCACACCGGCGACATCGCGGACGGCACGGCCGAACGCCGCCGTGCCCAGGCCGCCCCACTCGCGACCGTGCGGGCCTCGCGGGCCCGTGTCTATGTCACCGGCAACCACGAGTACTACAGCGAGGCCCAGGGCTGGGTCGATCTGATGGACGAGCTGGGCTGGGAGCCGCTGCGCAACCGCCATGTGCTGCTCGAACGCGGAGGTGACACGCTCGTGGTCGCCGGCGTGGACGACGTCACCGCCGAGTCCTCCGGCCTGGCAGGCCACCGCGCCCATCTCGCCGGCGCCCTCAAGGGCGCCGACCCCGACCTGCCCGTTCTGCTCCTGGCCCACCAGCCGAAGTTCATCGATCGGGCCGCGGCCGCCGGCATCGACCTGCAGCTCTCCGGCCATACCCACGGCGGGCAGATCTGGCCCTTCCACCACCTGGTCCGCATCGACCAGCCGGCCCTCGCCGGCCTCACCCACCACGGCGCCCGCACCCTCCTCTACACCAGCCGCGGCACCGGCTTCTGGGGCCCGCCGTTCCGCGTCTTCGCCCCCAGCGAGATCACCCTCCTCGTGCTCCGATCCCCGAACCTGCCCAGCCAGACGTAGGTCTCGACGGGCCGACACATCGAGCCGGGAGACCTGGCCGGTAGACCCGGCCGGCAGGACTGGCGGGCGGGCGGCGTGCTGCCGCGGTCCGCCGTGGCCCTGCGCAGGTGCCGTGGTGGTCGAGCTCGGCGGCCGTCATCGGGTCCTTCCTGCTCACGGGCCGTCGGCGCCGTCAGTCGGTGGGCTCCGTGGTCGGTCGGCGGTACGGGCGCACGGCACGGCGTGCGATGGCGAAGCGGTGTGTCTCCGACGGGCCGTCGTAGATCCGGAACGGCCGTACCTCTCTGAGCAGGCGGGCCAGTGGGGCGTCGGCGGCCGAGATGCCGAGGGCGCCGCAGATCTGCACCGCGCGGTCGACCACCCGGTTCACGGCCTCCGCCACGAACGTCTTGGACACCGAAGTGAGCTGCGCCGCGGCGGCGGACCCGGTGTCCAGCTCCCACGCGGTGCGCAGGATCAGCGCGCGGCTCGCCTCGATGTCGATCTCGGAGTCGGCCAGCATCTGCTGCACCATGCCGAGGTCCCCGAGGACGGAGCCGAACGCCATGCGGCTGCCCGCCCGTTCCAGTGCGACGTCCTGGGCGCGCCGGGCGGCGCCCAGCCAGCGCATGCAGTGGGTCATACGGGCGGGGCCAAGCCTCACCTGGGCGCCCGCGAAGCCGTGGCCGACCTCGCCGAGCACCTGGTCGTCCCCCACCACACACGCGTCGAAGACGATCTCGCTGTGGCCGGCGAAGAGCGCCTCGTCGAGGGTCTCGATGTCGCGGACGATGCTCATGCCGGGCGTACCGGCGTCGACCAGGAACATGGTGGCGCCGCCCGGGTCGCCCGGCTCGCCGGAGGTGCGGGCCATCACGATGGCGAAGCCGGCGCCGTTGGCCCCGCTGATGAACCACTTGCGTCCGTCGATGCGCCAGCCGCCGGGCACTCGGGTCGCGGTGGTCCGCAGGGCGCGGGGATCGGCGCCGGCTCCCGGTGCCGGCTCGGTCATGGCGAAGCAGGACCGTACATCGCCGGCGGCGAGCGGACGCAGATAGCGCTCCTGCTGCTCCTCGGTGGCCACCTTCTCCAGGAGGTGCATGTTTCCCTCGTCGGGGGCGGCGCAGTTCAGCGCGAGCGGCCCGAGCAGGGAGTAGCCCGCGGCTTCGAACACCATCGCCTGGCCGCGCAGGTCGAGGCCGTGTCCGCCCCACCGGGTGGGCACGTGCGGAGCGAACACGCCCGCCTCTCGGGCGCCTTTCTGCAGGGTCTGCCGTACGTCCTCGGGGGCGTCGTGGACCGACCCGCCGCAGGCGCGCTCGGCCGGTATCACCACCTCGCGCACGAACGCGGAGGTGGCCGCGGCAAGTTGGGCGGTCGTCGGATCGACGTCGAACTGGATGGGCACGGGACCTCCCGCCGAAGGGCGTACGGGCACCGGGTCCCGTCGCGTCTAGAAACTGTATAGCGTCTTCAGTATCTTGCCGAGAGACCCGGCGACGGGAAGACGACAGGAGACACCTCCATGAGCACCTCCCTGAGCAACTCCGCGACCAACTCCGTGAGCCCCGGGCCGGTCCGAGTGGTCCGTCACGCCGACGGCGTCGTCGAGGTGCTGCTGGATGATCCGGGGCGGGGCAACGCCCTGGACCTGGAGACGGCCGAGGCACTGCGGGACGCGACCGCCGAGGTGGCCGCGGACCCGGGCGGCACGGTCCTGCTGCGGTCGGCGGGCGGCACCTTCTGCGTGGGCGGTGACCTGCGCGCCTTCGCCGGCCTCGGCGAGGGGACGGGTGCCTACGTGCATGCCGTGGCGACCGCCGCGCACGCCGCGATACTGACGCTGCACGAACTGCCGGTACCGGTGGTGACCGCCGTGCGCGGCGCCGCCGCGGGCGGCGGTGTCGGCCTCGCCCTGGTGGGCGACATCGTCCTGGCGGCGCGGTCGGCGCGGTTCCGGCTGGCGTACACGGACGTCGGGCTCACCCCGGACTGCGGGGCCTCCTGGTTCCTGCCCCGCCTGGCCGGCCCCCGGCTCGCGGCGGACCTGATCCTGACCAACCGGGTCCTGACCGGCGACGATGCCGAACAGCGCGGTCTGGTCTCCCGTTCCGTGGAGGACGGGGAGTTGGACGCGGCGGCGCACCGCACGGCCGCCGGGCTGGCCGCCGGGGCGGGTGGGGCACTGCGCGCGGCGAAGGGGCTGCTGCGCGGCCGCGACGGGACCGCTCTGGCCTCCCACCTGGCCGAGGAGGCGCGTCAGATCGCGGCCCTGGCGGGCCGGCCGGAGGCGCAGGAGCGCATGGCGTCGTTCCTCGCGGCGCGGGGCCGCGCCCGGGCCGTGGAAGACCGGGACCGGCCCAGGGAGCCGGAAAGTGTTTCTTGATTCCCTCTTCACTAACGGGCCCGTCGGAGCGTAACCTCCGGGCAACACAGGACCGAGGAACCGGTTGCCACAGAACCGGGGAAAAGGTGTGGCGATGCAATCTGCTGCCGTGGACCTTCCGGACGCCTTCGACGAGACGCTGACCGAAGCCGTCGTCGATCTCGTTCTGCGTGGCATGTGGCGCGGCAGGCCCGAGGCCGAGCACCGCCCGTTGGTGGACGCGGGGCTGGCGATGGTGAAGGGTCCGATGGTGCTGCCGACCGAGCGTGCCAAGGCCGTCGCCGCGCGGATCCTGCGGATCTCGCCCGGGTCGGCGCAGGAGGAGCGCATCATCGCGGCGTACGAGGCCTTCCTGCCGGTCAACAGGAAGATCCGCGAGGTGTGCACGGCATGGCAGTGCCGCCCCGACGGCAGCCCCAACGACCACTCCGACAGCGTCTACGACGCCGGGGTGCGCGAGTCTCTGGAGGACGTGCACGAGGCCATCCAGCCCGTGCTGCGCAGACTGGAGCCGGTACTCGAGGGCAGCGGACAGTACGTCACCGCGCTGGAGGAGGCCCTCGACCGCTTCGACGACGGCGAGCCGCAGTGGCTGGCCTCGCCGCTGTGCGACTCGTACCACACCGTGTGGATGCGGCTGCACCAGGAGTTGCTGCTCGTTCTGGGGATCTCCCGGGCCGACGACGAGGCCCGGGAAGAGGAACTGGTCACGAGGAGCCGGGGTTGAGCGTCACCGACCGCGAGCCGGGCCCCGTGGCACGGCCGGAGCCCCCGCTCGCACGGCCGGAGGCTCCGCGCGCACAGCCCGACGCGCCGCTCGCGCAACCCGACGCCCCGCCCGCCACCTCCGAGGCCCCCGGCCGGGTCCTGGTGCCCTACGGGCAGGGTCGGATCAGAGGTCTCGACGCCGTCGAACTGGGCGTGCACGGCGCGGCCATGGACGGGTTGGTGGCCCTCGGGCTGCCGGTCGTCCCGGGGCTCACCGTCCCGGCCGGTGCCTCCACGTCCCTCTGCGAACCCGGCACCGCCCGGGCCGCCGTCGACCTCATCGAACAGCTCTCCGGCCGGCGGATCGGCGACGCGGGCCGCCCCTTGCTGCTGCGTCTGTCGGCGAGCGCGCCGACCGAGATCGCCGGACTGCCGCCCGACCTCGCCTGTCTCGGCGTCACGCCCTCGGCCGCCGACGACCTGTGCGCCGTCATCGGGCGCGCGGACGCCTTGCACGAGGTGTGGGCCGCCGGCGTGCGGATGATCGCCGAGTACGCCCTCGACGTACCCGGCGCGACGCTCGACGACCTGCTCCTCGACACGCCCGAGCCGCGAGCCCGGGTCGAGGCCCTGCTGTCCCTGGTCGCGCGGCACGGCTCCCGGCCCTTCCCCGACGACCCGGCCCAGCAGCTCGCGCTGGCCGCCCGCGCCCTCCTCGCGCGGTGGGACTCACCGCGCGCGCGGAGGTCCCGCAAGGCGCAGCGGCTGCCCGCCGATCTCGGTATCGCCCTGCACGTCCAGGCGCTGCGCATCGGCCCGGCGGACCACTCGGGCTACGGCACGGCGGTCAGCCGCCACCCCGAGACCGGCCGGCTCTCCCCGCAGGGCTCGTTCTTCCGGGGCGTGCGCCGCAGCGCACCCCCACCGCACACCAGTGAGCCGCTGGACCGGCTCGCGGGCGGAACGGCTCTGCTGGAGCACTCCCTGCTCACCCTCGAACGTCATCTGCGCGCGCCCGTCTCCGTCGACTTCGAGGTGCGCGACGACGAGATCTCCCTGCTCGCCGCCTCCGCGCAGCAACGGCCGCCGCTACGGGCCTCGGTGTGCCTGGCCGCCGACCTGGCACGGGACGGCGCGCTCACCCCCGAGGAGGCCGTGCTCCGGATCAGTCCCCCGCAGGTGCAGGAGCTGCTGCACCCCCAACTCCGGCTGACCGGGGGCGAGGAGCTGCTGGTGAAGGGGCTGCCCGCTTCCCCGGGCGCGGCGACCGGTGTGATCGTGCTGTCCAGTGAACGTGCTCTCGAACTGAGCGCGGACGGCGCCCATGTCGTGCTCGTCTGCCATGAGACGACCCCGGCGGACGTCCCGGGCATGCTGGCCTCCGTCGCCGTCCTCACCGGCAGCGGCGGTATCGCCTCGCATGCCGCCGTGGTGGCGCGGGGCGCGGGCACGCCCGCGGTGTGCGGCGCCGAGGGGCTGCGCGTGGACCGGGACGCGGAGACGGTGCGGATCGGGGAGCGGCTGCTGCACGAGGGCGACCCCGTCTCGCTGGACGGCCGTACCGGCGCCGTCTACGCGGGGACGCTCAGCGTCAGTGTCGCCGGACCGCCGCCCGAGCTGTCCACCCTGCTCGACCGCGCGGACGGCATGCGCCGGCTGGGTGTGCGGGTCAACGCCGACACCGCCGCCGAGGTCGACACCGCCGTCACGCTCGGCGCGGAGGGGGTCGGGCTGTGCCGTACGGAGCACCAGTTCCTCGGGGAGCGGCTGCCGCTGGTCCGCCGGGTGATCCTGGCGGCCGACCCGGCCGCCCGCGACGAGGCGCTGGTGGCGCTGGGACAGGCTCAGCACGAGGACTTCAGGGCTCTGCTGGCCGCGGTCGGCGACCGTCCGGTGACCGTGCGCCTGCTGGACGCCCCGCTGCACGAGTTCCTGCCCTCTCCCGGCCAGGCCCTGGACGCGGACGAGGAGCAGCGGGCCGCCGCGCTGCGGGAGGCGAACCCGATGCTCGGGCTGCGGGGCGTAAGGCTGGCACTGCTGCACGAGCGGCTCTACCCCACGCAGGCCGAGGCGCTCTTCGCCGCCTGGGCGGACGTCGCCGCCACCGGGGTCCGGCCCGCGCTGGAGGTGATGATCCCGCTCGTCAGCCTGCCGGAGGAACTGGCCGTCGCCGCCGCGTACGTACGCGGGGCCGCCGAGGCGGTCGCCGCCCGTACCGGGGTGGAGGTTCCCTACCGGTTGGGCACGATGATCGAGACCCCGCGGGCCGCGCTGCTGGCCGGGGAACTCGCCGCACACGCCGAGTTCTTCTCCTTCGGCACCAACGACCTCACCCAGCTGACCTACGGGTTCTCCCGGGACGACGTCGAGCGCCAGGTGCTCGCCACCTACCAGGAGCGCGGCCTGCTGACGGCCAGCCCCTTCGCGCGGCTCGACCCGCACGGTGTGGGCGCCCTGATCGCTCTGGCGGTCGAGCGGGCCCGGAGCGTGCGGCCCGAGATCAAGCTGGGTGTGTGCGGGGAGCACGGCGGCGATCCGGAGTCGATCGCGTTCTGCGACGGCCTCGGCCTCGACTACGTGTCCTGTTCCGCGCATCGCGTGCCGGTGGCCCGGATGGCGGCCGCGCACAGTGCCCTGCGCGCGCGGCGTGACGAGGACGAGAGCGGGAACAGAAGCGGGAGCACACGATGACGAGCGCCCTGACGGACGGCCCGGCCGTGTCGGATGCCGAACTGGACGACCTGCGCGAGACCGTACGGTCGGTGTGCGCGGACGCCGGAGGCACCGCGGCGGTCCGCAGGCAGCCCGAGCACTCCCCCGGCATCGACGCCGAGCTGTGGGACACCCTCGGCCGGCAGGTCGGCCTCGCGGCCCTCGGGCTGCCCGAGCCGGCCGGAGGCATCGGCGGTCTCGCCGAGATCGCCGTGGTCTGCGAGGAGTTGGGCAGGACGCTGGCACCGGTACCGCTGCTGTCGTCCACCGTGCTGGCCGGGCAGGTGCTGGCCGGTTGCGGTACGGCCGACAAGGCGCTCGCCGAACTGGCCGGGGGCACGGTGCACGCCCTGGCGGTCGTCGCGGCGGACGGCACATGGCGGCCCGGCTCGGTGCCGGTGGCCGTCTCCTGGCAGGGCGGCGTCCCGATCCTCGACGGCACGGCTCCGTTCGTCCTGGACGGCGCCGACGCCCGGGCCCTCGTGGTGGCCGCCACGGGAACCGACGGGGTCGACCTCTTCCTTCTCGACCCGGGCGGGCCGGGGGTCACGGTTCGCCGGGTGCCCACCCTGGACCTCAGCCGGGGCCAGGCTGTGGTCACCTTCTCCGGTGCCCGGGCCCGGCCCCTGACCGCCGGAGGCGAGGGGGCGGAGGTCGTCTCCCGCGCCCTGGACGTGGCCCTGGTCGCCCTGGCCGCCGAGCAACTCGGCGGCGCGCAGGCCGCGTTGGACATGACGGTGGCCCATGTGCGGGACCGTACCCAGTTCGGCAGGGCGATCGGCGGCTTCCAGGCGGTCAAGCACACCTGCGCCGACATGCTGCTCCAGGTCGAGGGCGCGCGGTCGGCGGTGGTGCGCGCCGTCCGGGCTGCCGACTCGCGCGAAGCGCTGGCGGAGGCGGCGGCGGTCGCACAGGCCTGGGCCTGCGAGGCCTTCGTGTCCGTCACCGCCGAGTGCGTGCAGTTGCACGGCGGCATGGGCTTCACCTGGGAACACGACGCACATCTGTACTTCCGGCGCGCCCAGTCCGACGCCGTCCTGCTGGGCGGCGCCGCACATCACCGGGAACGGCTGGCCGGGCTGCTGGGCTGGTGACGTGGAAGGCGGAACCGCTATGACCACCCGACTCATCGACGACTCGCTGTTCGACGACGGGGCCGACAGGGCCGACGGGGCCGAGGGGGCAGAGGGGGCAGAGGGGGCGCCACCGCGACTCGTGGGCGCCCGCTGCTCCGCGTGCGGCACCGTCGTCTTCCCCCGGCAGGACTCCTGCCCCAGGTGCTCGGACGGGCACATGGCCGGCCATGTGCTGCCGGTGAACGGGCGGGTGTGGTCGTGGACGCTCCAGGCGTTCCGGCCCAAACCGCCGTACCGGCCGCCGGCCGGCGGTCACCGGCCCTACCACGTCGGCTATGTGGACCTCGGTGAGGTGCTGGTCGAGGCGCGGCTCGCGGTTCCCCGCGCGCAGATACGGATCGGGCTGCCGGTGCGGCTCACCACGGTGCCCGCGTACCACGACGAGGACGGGACCGAGGTCCTGACCTTCGCGTTCCGCCCGGATCCCGAAGGGGAGCGATGAGCCGCAGCGAGGACGTCTACGTGGTCGGATGCGGGATGCATCCCTTCGGCCGCGACGAGGATGTCACCGGCATGGACATGGCCGAGCGTGCGGTACGCGAGGCGCTGGCCGACGCCGGGGTCTCCTGGGCGGACATCGACTACGCGGTCGGCGGCTCCGACGTCTCCGGCAAGCCCGACACGCTGGTGGGCCGACTGGGACTGACCGGGGTGCCGTTCGTCAATGTGCAGAACGGCTGCGCCACCGGTGCCTCCACCGTCCTCACCGTGGCCAACGCCCTCCGCGCGGGCGAGGCGTCCCTGGGGCTGGCGGTGGGCTTCGACAAGCACGAACGGGGCGCCTTCCACGTCTCCGCGGCCCGCTACGGCCTGGGCGACTGGTACGCCGAGACCGGCATGATGCTGACCACCCAGTTCTTCGCCCTGAAGACCCAGCGGTATCTGCACGAGCACGGGATCTCGGAGCGGGCGCTGGCGGCGGTCGCCGCGCGCGCCTTCCGCAACGGCTCCCGACACCCCCTGGCGTGGCGGCGCAAGCCGCTGACGGAGCGGGAGATCCTGGACTCCGCCGAGGTCAGTCCCCCGCTCACCCAGTACATGTTCTGCTCACCGGGCCAGGGCGCGGCGGCGCTGGTCCTGGCGCGCGGCGACCGCGCCTTCGACCTGTGCGAGCGCCCGGTGCGGCTGGCGTCGTTGGCCTTCCGTACCCGGCGGTTCGGCTCGTTCGAGGTGTTCTCGCCCTGGCTGCCGCCGGGTCCGCACCGCAGCCCCAGCGTCGACGCCGCCGAGGCGGCCTTCCACACGGCCGGCGTACGGCCCGAAGACGTACGGGTCGCGCAGTTGCAGGACACCGACAGCGGCTCGGAGCTGATCCACCTGGCGGAGACCGGCCTGTGTGGGCACGGCGAACAGGAAGAGCTGCTGGCCCGCGGGGACACCGATCCCACGGGGCGTATCCCGGTCAACACCGACGGCGGCTGCCTGGCCGGCGGTGAGCCCGTCGGTGCCTCGGGGCTGCGCCAGTTCCACGAGGTCGTACGGCAGTTGCAGGGCCGGGCGCCGGGCGCGCAGGTGCCGGGCGCTCCCCGGGTGGGCTTCACCCATGTGTACGGGGCTCCCGGGATCAGCGCCTGCTCGGTCCTCACGGTGTGAGAGGCGGCGGCGCGTGAAGGGCCAGGACCGTCTCAGGCCCGTGCCGTGGACTTGGAGGGGGACGAGGCCGGGGCCGGTTCCTGCTCGGTGGCGACGATGCGCAGGGCGAGTTCCCTGACCGCCTCCAGCACGGACCGGGACGGCATCCGGGACAGCGGCCCGCCTTCCGCCCGCAGTGCCGTGACGAGCATGGTCGTACTGATCAGCGTGCGGACGGCGAGCGCCTGCGCCGCGTGCCGGGCCTTGGCCGCCCGGGGGCTGCGGGTGGTGCCCTCGGGCAGGTAGTCGTACCCGCGCTGGATGTGCCGCTGTTCGAACTCGTCGCGGAGCGCCTTGACATTGCCGCTGGCGGAGGCCGTCTGCACCTGGTAGAGGCGGGCCTCGTCCGGGTTCTGCTCCACCCAGTCCCACACGGCGTCGATGACGCGCAGCAGCCCCTCCGCGTCACCCGGCTCGGACTCCGGCCGGGCGGCCTCCACGACCGCGTTCAGCTGGTCGAAGACCCGCCGCATGGCGAGTTCGAGCAGTTCCTCCTTGCCGTCGAAGTGGTAGTAGACGGCCGTCGGCACCACCTGGGCCTCGGCCGCGATGTCCTGGATGCTGGTCTCCGCGAAGCCGTTGCGGCCGAAGACCCGGACGGCGGCGGTGATGATGTGCTGCCGTCGCGAGGGGCGGTGGGCGGGCTGCTTGCCGTTCTTCGTGGTGGCCATCATGCTCCCCTGGCGACTGCCGCGGACCCGCGTCCGCGAGCCCCTGTGTACTGACCATGCTATCCAGTAACTCCGACCGGCCGACGGCGTCATTCCTGCTACGCCAGTGCAGCCAGGGCACGGATGTCCCGGCATACTTGACATCATGACGACATCCAAGGCCCGCGCCGCTCACCGTCCGTCGCGCAAGCAGTGGGTGATCGAGGCCGCCACGGAGCTGTTCGCCACGCAGCCGCCGGACGAGGTGACGGTGGCCGACATCGCCGCCCGCGCGGAGATGACCTCGGCGGCGGTGTACTACCACTTCTCCTCCAAGGACCAGGTCCTGGCGGAGGGCATGCGGGTGTTCGCCGACGCGCTGCGCGAGCAGTTGCGGACGCTCGCCGACGCGCACGAGCCCGGCTCCGACATCGGGCCGGCGGTCACCACACTGCTGGCCTGGCTGGGCGAGCACCGGTCCGCCGCCACCGTGTTCTTCGTGTCGTCGGCCGGCATGAGCCAGGAGGCGGAGGCGCTCCGCCTGGAAAGCCGTACGAACCTGTTGGCCGAACTGGTGCGGCTGATCCACAAGGCCCGCGAGTCGGTCACCGAGGCGGAGGCGGCCGTGATCGGCCTGGGCCTGCTGGCGCTGCTGGAGACCGCTGCCATCTCCCAGGTCCGGGGCGACGACGTGTACCGGTCGCTCGGGCACCGCTCGTTCGTCCGCGAGGTCGACCGGCTCGCGGAGCGGATCGCCGACGCGGCGGTGGCCGGATAGTCCGGCGGTGGCCGGGCAGCAACCCGGCCACCGGGTCACACCAGCAGACGCAGGGGCTTGCTCAGCAGCTCCGCGACCGTACGCAGGTACTCGGCAGCGGGTGCCCCGTCGACGGCGCGGTGGTCGAACGTGAGGCTCAGGGTGAGCACCCGTGTCCGCAGCGGCCGGTCGTCGCTCCACTCGACGCCGTCCCTGAGTCTGCCCACCCCGAGGATCGCCACGTTGCCCGGGTTGATCACCGGCGTGAAGAAGTCGACGCCGTAGCCGCCCAGCGACGTGACGGTGAAGGTGGCGCCCTCCAACTGGGCCGGGGAGATCCGCCCCTCGCGCGCCGCCTCGGCCAGGGCCCTCGACCGGCGGGCGATCTCGGGCAGCGGCAGCGCCCCCGCGTCCTCGATGACCGGGACCATCAGGCCGCCCGGAACGGCCACGGCGAACCCCAGGTGGATGTCGTCGAGCAGATGGACGCCGTCCTCGCGCACCGTCGCGTTGAGCAGCGGGTGCTCGCGCAGGGCCAGGGCGGCGGCCTTCAGCAGGAAGTCGTTGAGGCCGGGCACGGGCAGGCCGCTGTCGGCCCACTCCTCCTTGAGGCGGTCCCGCAGGGTCACCACGGCGTCCATCCGCACCTCGTACCCGTGCGTCAGTTGCGCCATCTCCTGGAGGCTGGCGTGCATCCGGCGGGCAATGGTGCCGCGCATCCCGGTCAGCGGGAGGACGTCTCCGGGGCGGGGGGCGGTGTGCCGGGGTGCGACGCTCCGGCGGGCGGGTGCCGGTTCGAGCGCCGGGCCGAGCACATCGAGGTCGGACCTGCGGATCCGGCCGCCGGGCCCGGTGCCGTTCACCTCCGACAGCTCGATCCCCCGCTCCTTCGCCAGCCGGCGGACCAGCGGCGAGACGGGAAGGACAGAGGGAAGGAAGGGGTCGGCGGACAGGACCGCGGGCGACTTCTGGGCCACCGCCGGGGCGGGGGCAGCGGCAGCGGCGAGGAACTCCTCCACGTCCTCGGAGACGATCCGGCCGCCGGGTCCGGTGCCGCGTACGGCGGTGAGGTCGACGCCGGCCCCGGACGCCACCCGTCGGGCGTTCGGTGAGGCCAGGAGCCGGTCTCCGGGCCCGAGGGTGGCCGGCTGCCCGTTGCGGGAGGGTGCGGCCGTACCGCTGCTCCCGGACACGGCAGCCGCCGTCGCCTCAGCCGTGTCACCGGCCCCGGCCCCGCCCGGCATCGGCGTACCGCCCGGGTCCGGCGGCTGCTCGCCCTCGGCCAGCAGCCAGCCGATGAGGGCCCCGGCGGGGACGGTGGACCCGGCCGGGACCACCGGGTGGAACAGTCCCCCGGCCTCCGCCTCCACATCCACGTCGACCTTGTCGGTGGCCAGTCGCAGCAGCGCGTCGCCCTCGGCGACGGCGGTGCCGGTGGGCACGAGCCATTCGTCGATCGTGCCTTCCTGCATGGTCAGGCCGATCTTCGGCAGCAGAACCTCGACCGCCACGTCGGTCACGACCTTTCGAGGAGGCGCCGGCAGCCCTGGGCGATCCGGTCGCGATCGGGAACGTAGGCCTTCTCCAGGACCGGGGAGAAGGGCACCGGAGAGAAGGGGGCGCCGATGCGCAGGACGGGGGCGTCGAGGTGGTCGAAGGCGGCGTCCTGGATCTGTGCGGCGATCTCCGCTCCGAGTCCGCCGAAGGTGACGGCCTCGTGCACCACGAGCACGCGGTTGGTGCGGCGGACGGAGGCGAACATGGTCTCGGTGTCCAGGGGCTGCACGGTGCGAGGGTCGATCACCTCGATCTCCACGCCCTCGGCGGCGAGTTCGTCGGCCGCCGCGAGGGCCTCCCCCACCATCCGGCCCAGGGCGATCACGGTGA
Organism: Streptomyces caniscabiei; assembly: GCF_014930365.1. GTDB lineage: Bacteria > Actinomycetota > Actinomycetes > Streptomycetales > Streptomycetaceae > Streptomyces > Streptomyces caniscabiei. The sequence goes on from NZ_JABXWI010000004.1 coordinate 81,747, forward strand.
CGTCGGAGCCGTGCCGGGCGGTGTGCGCCTGGCCGAGCGGGATGCCGTAGATCTCCTCGGGCACCTCGCAGGCGCTGCCGAGGAGGACCTTGTTGAGCATGACGACGACCGGGTTGTCGTCCCGGATGGCCGAGACGGTCAGGCCCTTGGCGGTGTACGCGTCGCTCGGCATCACCACCTTCAGGCCGGGCACATGGGCGAGCCAGGCCTCCAGGCTCTGGCTGTGCTGGGCGGCGGCGCCCAGGCCCGCCCCGGAGGCGGTGGTGATGGTGAGCGGCACGGAGACGGAGCCGCCGAACATGTACTTCATCTTGGCGGCCTGGTTGACGATCTGGTCGAGGCAGACGCCGATGAAGTCCATGAACATCAGGTCGACGACGGGACGCAGTCCGCGAGCGGCGGCCCCTACCCCGAGGCCGACGAGGGCGGCCTCGGAGATGGGGGTGTCGATCATGCGGCGGGGGCCGAACTCGTCGAGCAGGTTGTCGAACATACGGAAGACGCCGCCGTATCCGGCCACGTCCTCGCCGGCGACGAAGACGTTCTCGTCCTCGCGCATGGCCTGGGCGAGTCCTTCGTTGAAGGCCTTGACGTAGGACAGTTTGCGGGCCGTGCTGTTCGGGGCGACGGCCTGTGCTTCGGTGCGGGTGGTCATGGCGGTCATCCCGAGTAGACGTTGAGCAGCAGGTCGGCGGTGTCGGGCAGCGGGCTCGCCTCGGCGTACGCGATGGCCTCGGCGATCTCGTCGCGGGTGCGCTGCCAGGTGTCGTCCAGCTCCGCGCGGGTGGCGGTGCCGTCGGCGACGGCCCGGGTCTCGATCAGGTCGATGGGGTCGCGGGCCTTCCACTCGGCGACCTCGTCGTCCGAGCGGTAGGGGTGGCGCAGTCCCTTGACGCCCTGATGGTCGAAGAAGCGGTAGGTCTTGGCCTCGATCATCATCGGGCCCCCGCCGGACCGGGCCCGTTCGACGGCTTCGACGGCGGCGCGGTGGACGGCGACCGCGTCCATGCCGTCGACGATCACGCTGGGCATGCCGTAGGCGGCGGCCCGGTCGGCCACGTCGGTGAGGAGCATGTGCTTGGACTGTGGCGTGAATTCGGCGTAGCCGTTGTTCTCGCAGACGAAGACGACGGGCAGGTCGAGGATGGCGGCCATGTTGGCGCCCTCGTGGAAGGCGCCGATGTTGGTGGCGCCGTCGCCGAAGAAGGTGACGGCCACGCTGTCCTCGCCCTTGTACCGGGCGGCGAAGGCGGCGCCCACCGCGATCGGGACGCCCGCTCCGACGATGCCGTTGGCGCCGAGCATGCCTCGGGTGAGGTCGTTGATGTGCATGCTTCCGCCGCGGCCGAGACAGGCGCCGGTGACGCGGCCGTACAGCTCGGCGTACATCTCCCGCAGGCCGACGCCCTTGGCCACGGCGTGCCCGTGGCCGCGGTGGGTGGAGGTGATCTGGTCGTCGTCGCGCAGGGCGGCCATCACGCCGGCGGCCACGGCTTCCTGGCCGACGTAGAGATGCAGGAAGCCGGGGAGTTTGCCCGCCTCCATGAGTTTGCCCGCCTCGGTCTCGAACAGCCGGATGCGCACCATGCGCTCATGCAGATCCTTGATGACCTGTGCGGACAGAACCTTGCTGACCTGCGCGGATTCTTCTGACGCCGTCGACGCTCGTTGAGCCATCGTCCGCCCCTTCGCCCGAGGGAGGTTGCCAAGCAATCGGACTTACTTGTGTCGGTCTACAGTAACCAACACGGGGCACCTTACTGAACAGCGTCTCTAATTACTACGCCCCGCACCGGGGTCTTGCGGGCGGGCGTCCACGAGCTCGACGACGTTGCCCTCCGGATCCGACCAGAAGCTGACGCGCCGCCCCCGCGCCTGGACTACGGCCGGGTCCGACAGCGGCCGGGCGCCCACGGCCGTCAGCGCCGTCACCACGGGGTCCATGTCGTCGAAGTGGAAGGTCAGATACGACAGCCCCATGCGCCCGGCCGGCCCGAGCACCTCGTACGCCGGCGCCACGGGCGACGAGGGAAGAAGCAACTTGACACACCCTCCGCAGGGCGCCTGGAGCCAGACCACGACCAGCTCGCCACCCAGCCCGGCCGGACCACCGACGGACTCCGGCACGCGCGTGCGGCGTACCGCGCGACAACCGAGCACGTCACCGTAGAAACGCTCCATCACCACCAAGTCCCGTACCACCACGCCCACCTCGAACGGCCGCGTCATCACCACCACACGCACCCCCACGGGACACCGAGCCTCGACTTCTCCACTTTCTATTGACAGACCACACTAAGTCCTGTTGTCGTTTCGGACACAACCCAGCTGTCGCATTCCGAAGCCGGTCACCGGCTCGCGGCTGGGAGGGATTGTGAGGACATCGTGGTCCAGACCAGTTCACCGGAGCTTCGGGAGACGGACGCCGGGAGCGAGCCGCCCTCGGCCCCCTCCACCCCCGAGTACTCCTCGTGGATCAGCCGGGACCGGTCCACCGACGCCGCGTCCGTGACGATGCGGCGGGAGGCCGCCGAACTCGTCGAACGTGTGCTGACGCACTACCGCGACAGCACGACGCACGAGGCGGACGGCCAGTGGACGGAGCCGGTCGCCCACTACCTCGACGCCGACCGCTGGCGACGGGAGACGGACGCCGTCCACCGGAGCGTCCCGCTGCCGCTCGCGATGTCCTGCGAGCTTCCCGGGCCGAACACCTACAAGGCGATCGACGTGCTCGGCCTCCCGGTGCTGATCACCCGTGACCGGCAGGGCGCCGTGCACGCGATGATCAACGCCTGCCGGCACCGGGGGGCCAAGCTCGTGGAACCCGGCTGCGGGGTGTCGAGGCGGCTCACCTGCCCCTACCACTCCTGGTCCTACGACCTGGCCGGTGAGCTGCGGGGCGTGTACGCCGAGAAGACCTTCGGCGAGGTTCCGCGCGAGGGCCGCGGCCTGATCAGGCTGCCGGCCGGGGAACGGGCGGGGATCGTCTTCGTCTCGCTGGACCCCGCCGCCGAACCCGACCTGGACGACTGGCTGGGCGATCTGCTGCCCCTGCTGGAGGGGCTGCGACTGGCGGAGTGCCACCACTACTCCACCGGCGAACTGAGCAGCCCCAACTGGAAGGTCACCCTCGACGGGTACCTGGAGACGTACCACTTCGCCTCGCTGCACCCCAAGACGGTGTTCGAGACGAACCTCTCCAACATGATGGCCCACGACACCTGGGGCCCCCACCAGCGCATCGCCCCGGCCCTGCGCCCCATCGCGCAGGCGGTCGAACTGCCCCCGGACCGGCGCGACCCGGGGGAATGCGTCGGCCCCATCTACTGGCTCTTCCCCGGCCTGGCGATCGCCGGCGGCTGGCGGCAGAAGATCGCCGTCTCCCTGGTGCTCCCCCGGACGGCCATCGAATCGGTGACCCAGCAGATCATCCTGCTGCGGGAACCGGCGGTCACCGAGGAGGAGCGCGAGGCCGCCGACCGGTTCGGCGCATGGTTCCACGAGGTGGTCCGCGACGAGGACTACGCGACCACCTACGGAGTCCAGCAGGGCCTGGCCGCCCTCGACGGGACCGACTTCGTCTTCGGACGCAACGAGCCCGGACTCCAGCACTTCCACCGCACCATCCACCAGCACCTGGACAGACAAGCCGAAGGCACGCAAGCCGACAGAGCCACCAGGTGACGAACCAACAACACTCGCGGGAGAACACCATGGTGGCTTCGGGCAGCCTCGACGGACGTGTCGCGGTGATCACGGGCAGCACGCGCAGCATCGGCCGCGCCATCGCCGAACGGTTCCTGGCCGACGGCGCCACGGTCGTCATCAGCGGCCGCAGCGAACTCAAGGGCAAGCAGGCCCTGGAGGAGATCGGCGCCGGCGACCGGGCCGTCTTCCACCCCTGTGACGCCAACAGCCAGGAGGACATCGAGAACCTCGCCGACTTCGCCGCCGAGCGCTTCGGCCGGCTCGACGTCTGGGTCAACAACGCCGGCGGCACCTCCGGCTTCGCCCCGGTCCACCAGCTCAGCGACGAGGCCTGGCACGACGCCCTCAAGCTGAACCTCAACGCCTACTTCTACGGCACCCGGCGCGCGCTGCCGAAGATGCTGGCGGGCGGCTGGGGACGGATCATCAACATCTCCTCCGTCGAGGGCAAGCAGGCCAACAAGCCCGCGATCAGCCACTACATCACCAACAAGCACGCGATCCACGGACTGACCAAGGCGACCGCCTTCGAGTACGGCACCCAGGGCATCACCTGCAACGCCATCTGCCCCGGCGCCGTCGACACCGACCTGATGCGGGCCGCCGGACCGGCCGCGGCCGAGGCCGAGGGCATCTCCTACGAGGAGTGGCTGGGCCGGTTCGCCGAGCACGCCGCCACCAAGGAGATCACCACCGTGGAACAGATCGCCGCGGTCGCCTCGCTGCTCGCCAGCGACGCGGGCGCCGGTATCACGGGCACGCTGATCAGCGTCGACGGCGGTACGGCGCAGTGGTAGGGACGGGGACGGACGGCGGGAGACCCTCGGTCATGAAGAGCTGGATCACGGACTGGCAGCGCAGTGAGCGGCTGCCGCACTACACCCGGGCCAACGCGGGCGAGACCCTCCCCGAGCCGGCCAGCCCGCTGGGCTGGACCCTGGTCTGGGGGCGGGGCCTGCACGGCTGGCGCAAGGGCTTCGTCGGCTTCGGCATCTACCGCGAGGAGGAGGTGGCCGGCCCCCGACCGCCGTTCGTCGGGATGTTCGGCGGCTACTTCTACCTCAACCTGTCCCACATGCGGCTGTTCGGCATCCGTATGGGGCAGACGGCGGACCAGATCGACGCCGCGTTCGTCGGCCAGCGCTCCGACACCCCGGTGTACGTGGCGCACCCCGACGACCAGGACGGAGAGCTGACCGCCAAGGCCGGCGGCACGCTCCAGCGGATGCTGGGGCAGTCCGGCTTCCCGGAAGCCGACGCCGACCGGGAGCGACTGCGCCGCCTGCGCCGCGACCGGCCGGACCTGACCCGCTTGTCGGACGCCGAACTGGTGGCGCACGCACGCTCGCTGCTGGACGACGTGGAGACGACGTTCCAGCGGCACGTCGAGTCGTCGCTGCCCGCGTCCGTGGGACCCGCGATCCTCGGACCGCTGTGCGCGAGCGTGGACCGCTCCGACGCGATGCTGGACCTCATCGGCGGTCTCGGCGACGTCGACTCGGCCTCCCCCTCGGACGGGCTGTGGACCCTGTCCCGCCAGGTGGCGACCTCGGTGGAGCTGACCGCGCTGTTCGACGAGGGTCCGGCCGCCGTGGAACGGGCGCTCGACGGGGCGATCGGGGACGTGAAGGCGTTCCGTGACGCCTTCGAGGAGTTCCTGGCCACGTCCGGCGACCGCGGCCCCAACGAGTGGGACATCCACGCGCTGTCGTGGGAGGCGGCGCCGGTCCAGGCACTGGCGCTGGTCGACCGGATCCGGCACAGCTCCGCCGACGACTCGCCGGCCGCCCGGCGGGTTCGGCTGACCGAGCGGCGCGAGCGGACCGCGGCGGAGATCCGGGCCGCGCTGCCCGAGGACGCGCAGCCGATGTTCGACGCCGGCATGCACGCCTCCCAGGTATGGATCCCGGCCCGCGAGCGCACCAAGGCGAACTGTGTGACCGTCGTCAACGAGATCCGTATGGCGGTGCGCGAGCTCGGCCGCCGGGGCGTCGAGGCGGGGCGCTTCGCCGAGCCGGGGGACGTGATGATGCTGCTGGACACCGAGCTCGACGACTACGTCGCCGACCCGGAGCCGTTCGGCCCGGTCATCGCGCGGCGGTTGGAGGAGTACGCCGGGCTGCACGAGCTGGAGCCGCCGTTCTTCATCGCCGACGACTCCCGGACCGAGATCGACAGCTGGCCGCGGCGCGCCGAGGAGCGTACCGAGGCCGCGGTCGAGGGTGACGTGCTCAGCGGTGTGGGCGGCAGCCACGGCACGTACACCGGCAGGGTGCGGGTGGTCACCGACCCGGCCTCGTGCGAGGCGCTGGAGCCGGGAGAGGTGCTGGTCGCGCCGATCACGGACGCGGCCTGGACCCCGCTGTTCCTGGTCGCCGGGGCGGCCGTGGTGGACGTGGGCGCGCTCAACAGCCACGCCGTCGTGGTCTGCCGCGAACTGGGCATCCCGGCCGTCATCTCCGTCGAAGGCGGGACGAGGCGGCTGCGGGACGGGATGCTGATCACGGTCGACGGCCACCGGGGCACGGTCACGGTGGACTCCGTGGATTCCGTGGACTCCGTGGACGACGTGAACTCCGTGGATGACGTCCCGGCGCCGCTCGGCGCGTGAGCACACACCGAGGGCCCGCCGCTCCCCTGCCCGGGGCGGCGGGCCCGACGACTTGACCGCGAAAGGAGCCCCGTGGCCGAGGAGATCATCGTCGCCGGCTGGATGGACTACGCACCCGGTGACCGCGACACCATGCTGGCGGCCCTCGTCGAGCTGGGCCGGCACACCCGCGAGCGGGAACCGGGCTGTCTGGACTACGCCATGACCGCCGACCCCACCGACGCGCGGCGCATCCGGGTGTATGAGCACTGGACCTCGCAGCGCGCCCTCGACGAGCACTTCTCCACCGCGCACATCAAGGACTTCCGGGCGGCCGTGGCGGGGCTGACCCGCGTGGGGGTCTCCCTGACGGCGCACACCGTCGCCGCCTCCCACCCCATGCGCTGAGAACGGCGCCCCCGTCGGGGGCGCCGTTCGGTTCACCGGGGTCAGCCCAGCCGTACCAGCATCTTGCCGACGTTGGCGCCGTCCAGCAGGGACAGCAGCGCGCCGGCGGCGCTCTCCAGGCCGTCCACGACCGTCTCGCGCGCCGTGATGCGGCCGTCGGCCAGCCAGTGCGCGACCCGCTGCTCGAACTCCGGCCGCAGGTCGTCGTGGTCACGGACGATGAACCCGCGCAGCGTCAGCCTCTTGAGGACGGCCTGGATCAACTGGTTGATGTCCACCGGCCGTCGCTCGCCGCCGAACTGCGACATCATGCCGCACAGGGCGACGCGCCCACCGGTGCGCAGCGCGTGCAGGGCGGCGGCGAGCTGCTCGCCGCCGACGTTGTCGAAGTAGACGTCGAGACCGTCGGGTGCCAGCCGGGCCAGCGCCTCGCGCACCGGCTCGGTCCGGTAGTCCGCGGCGGCGTCGTAGCCGAACTCCTTCACCAGCAGGGCGCACTTGTCGGGCCCACCGGCCGTCCCGACGACCCGGCCCGCGCCCAGCAGGCGCGCGAACTGGCCGGCGGCGGTGCCCACGGCCCCGGCAGCCGCGGACACGAAGACGGTGTCGCCTGGGCGGAGTTCCGCGATCCGGGTCAGGCCGACGTACGCGGTGAATCCGGTCTGGCCGAGCAGCCCGAGCCAGGTCGGCAGCGGGGCGAGGCGCGGGTCGATGCGATCCGCGCCGTCGGTGTCCCCGGCGTCCAGCACGGCCCGCTCCCGCCAGCCCAGTTGGTGCCGGACGAAGGCGCCCGCCGGTACCGACGGGCAGCGGCTCTCCTCGACGACCCCGAGAGCCCGGCCGTCTAGCGGCGAGCCGGGGGTGAAGTTGTGCGTGTAGTGCTTCTCGGTGCTCTCCAGCCGCCCACGCATGGACGGGTCGACGCTCATGTAGAGGTTGCGGACGAGCAGTTGGCCCGCGCCGAGGGGCGGCAGCGGGCGTTTCTCGACGGCGAAGTCACCGGGCACCGGCTCCCCATCGGGCCGGCGCACCAGGCAGACCACCCGGGTGGTGCGGGGTGTCACCGGGTCACTCACCCGGCTGCGCGGCACCGCGACGCCGGGCGAGCCGGCCCACCCAGCCGGCCATCTGCAGGTCGGCGTGGCGCAGTTCGCCCGACTGCCAACGGGCCTGGAAGTCGAAGACGCCCCGCGCGCCGGTCTTCGGGTCGGTCACCTCGACCAGACCGTCCTCGGTGAGCCGGTACACATGCCCGGTCAGTGGGTGGATCACTTGCTTGGACATGGGGCCTCACTCCTGCACTCGGCGGCGTACGCCGCGCTTGGTCACGGTCACCGGGCCCTCGACCCGGAGCCGGCAGGCGAGCCGGGTCAGGCCGTCCACCGGCTTGCGCAGGGCCTCGATGCCCTCGCGCTCCAGCGGGTCCACGGGGGAACAGTTCTCGGCGCCCTCCTCGATCCGGACGAAGCAGGTGCGGCAGGTGCCCTTGCCGCCGCAGAGGGTCGGCCATCGGTAGCCGAGCCGCCCGGCGGCGGTGAACAGGTCCTCGCCGTCGAGGAGTTCGAGTTCCTCTCCGGAGGGCCGGACCGCGACGCGGTGGGTCACTTGTCCATCCAGTGGTCGAGCGTCCGGTTGAAGTGGCGGATTCGGCTCTCCTGGTAGTTGGCGAGAGTGATGCCCGGCTTGCGCATCGCCTTCAGGCCCTGCTGCACGTACGGCAGGTTCTCGCAGTCCTGGTCGAAGACGGGCCCGAGCACGCCGAGTTCGGGGATGTCCGCGAAGAGCATGTCCTCCGGCACCCAGCGGATCTCCGCCGGAGGCGGCGTCTCGCCGGGCTCCTTCGGGGCCGACATGAAGATGATCTCGGCGGTGCAGGAGTCCGGATCGAGGCCGTGGGGCCGGAACCGGTAGATGATGTTGGACTTGGCGCCGCCCCACGGGTTGAAGTTGGGGAACAGCAGGTAGTTGATGGCGTCCAGCAGTTCGGTGTCGGGGGTCTGGGAGAAGTCCTGGCTGGAGGTGGTCTCCAGTTGCGCGCGCATCCGCTGAGCGAGGACCTGGCGGGCGGTGCCGCCGGGCGGGATCGCGGGCAGTTCGTCGCCCTCCCCCCGTACCAGGTCGCGGCCCTGGGCCGCCGAGTAGAACGCGCGCGAGTCGTAGAAGGTCTCCAGCACGTCCTCCTCCGTGACGGAGTCGGCCACGTGCGGGCTGGGCGCGCCCTGGATGTTGATCATCCGGTTCCAGTTCGGCTGGTCCGCCATCACGTCGTACTGGGAGTTGGCGTCGGCGAGCCACGGCAGCATCTGCGGGTGGGTCGCGATCACATGGAAGGACTCGATGAACGCGTCCTGCGCGATCTTCCAGTTGCAGGGCAGCACCTTGGCGATGTGCAGGGACTTGTAGCGGTTCTCCAGCGGCCAGATGTAGTAGTCGTCGAAGGTGCCGCGGTAGCTGTCGAAGGACTCCGCGCAGGGGTCCATGTTGATGAAGACGAAGCCGCGCCAGGTGGCCACGCGGGCCTCGGGGAGCGCGAACTTCTCCGGGTCGACATGCGGGAAGTCCCAGGCGCACGGCGGGCTCTGCATGGTGCCGTCGAGGTTCCAGGCGAAGCCGTGGAAGGGGCAGCGGAGCTCGCCGACGTTGCCGCCGGCGGTACGCAGTTTGCGGCCGCGGTGCAGGCACACGTTGACGAAGGCGCGGATCTCGCCTGGGGCGGTGCGCACGACGATCAGCGAGTCGTCGCCGATCTCGTAGATCTCGTGGTCGCCGACCTCGGGGATCTCGCTCTCCAGGCAGGCGAACTGCCAGACGCGCCGCCACACCTGTCGCATCTCGCGTTCGGCCCACTCACGGGAGGTGAAGCGGGTGGTGTCGATGTCCTCGCTGCCGAGGTGATCGTTCCGCTCGAATCTCAGGGCGGCGGGAACAGGCCGGCTGTCCTGGTCGAGGTAGTCCTGGACGCTGGGCCCTGGGCACCGTGCGGTACCCGACTCCGACGTTTCGTCCATCATCTCTCCTCCGGCAGAAACTTTAGAGTGAGTGTAGTTAGCTGCCCTGGCCGGGAGCAACAGTCGTGACGATGGACCGGGGCGCATACAGCGAGGTCACCGCAGAAACCGCCGCCGGGCCTGGAATTTCTTACGGCGACCCCCTCCCCAATCCAGTCGGGGCATGTCACACTCCGACGCACTTGAGGCTGTAGTGCCTCATAAGTTTCTCGTCCGGGTCGGCTCTGGCTCGTCCCGGACACAGTGCCGCGGGACCATCCTGACGGCCCGCGCCGTGCCCCACGCCGGCTACCGACGCAGCCCGCTTCCCCTCAAGCCCCCATACGCGCCGTCCCGTCCCGGGCGGCACAGGGATCCGCCTGGCCGAAGCCGACTGCCGCGTTCGCGGAGCGACGCGGACCGCGGCAGCGCAGGCGCCACACCACGGGAGTACTCGACGATGAGTTCCACACCCGGTCGCGCGGTCCGCCGCGCCGTCACCGCGCTCGTGTCCGTCACCGCCCTGCTGGGCCTTGCGGCCTGCGGTGACGACTCCACTCCGGCCGCCGGCAGCTCACAGGCGGCGGCACCCGACTCGCCCGGCCTGACGGCGGCCCGCGCGGCGCTGAAGAAGTTCTCCGAGCGCCCGGCCACGATCCCCGTCACCGAGCCCGTCGGCAAGAAGATCCCCAAGGGCAAGGAGATCGACTTCATCCTGTGCGGCGTCCAGTCCTGCAAGGACCTCGCGGACTTCTTCACCGAGGCCGCCGAGGAGCTGGGCTGGAAGGTGAAGCAGATCGCCACCCAGGGCACGCCGGAGTCCGTCCAGGCCGCCTACGAGCAGGCCCTGCGCGACAAGCCGGACGCCGTCGTCGCCTCCGGTTTCCCGCGCGCCGTCTACGCCAAGCAGCTGGCCCAACTGAAGGCCGCCGAGATCCCCGTCCTGCAGTCGAACGCCGACGACCTGCTCGGCGACGGCATCTCCCTGCTCAGCAACGGGCCGGACGACGTCGCCGTGCAGGGCGACATGCTCGCCTCGTGGGTGGTGTCGGACAGCGGCGCCAATGCGAACACCGTCTACTTCGATCTCCCGGCCTACACGATCCTCAAGCCCGTGAAGGACTCCTTCGCCACCAAGTACGAGAAGTGGTGCGCCGGTTGTCCTCTGGACCAGGTCGACGTGCCGATCACCGCGGTGGGCAAGGACATGCCGGACCGCGTGGTGTCCTACCTCCGGTCGCACCCGAAGGTGACCCACGTCGTCTTCTCCCTCGGCCTGCTCAACGTGGGCGTTCCGGCCGCGCTGAAGACCGCCGGCCTCACCGGCAAGCACATCGTCGTCAACGTCGGTGACGCGCAGAACTACCAGTACATCCAGAGCGGTCTCACCGACGGCGCGATGGCATTGAACTCCCACGAGACGGCATGGCTCCAGGCCGACGCGCTGGCCCGGCACTTCACCGGCCAGCCCATGGACGTGGACCAGCACGCGAAGCTGCCCAACATGCTCGTCACCAAGGACAACCTGCCCTCCGCCGACGGCGACTTCCCGATCGTCGAGGACTACCAGGCGCAGTTCAAGGCGCTGTGGGGCCTGAGTTGACCGGGCCGGTGCTCCGGGTGTCCGCCCTGTCGAAGAGATTCGGCGGCACCCAGGCCCTCAAGGACGTCGATCTGGAGGTCGCGCAGGGCGAGATCCACGCCCTGATCGGCCCCAACGGCTCCGGCAAGTCCACCCTCATCAAGATTCTCGCCGGATACCACCACGCGGAGCCGGGAGCGGTCGCCGAACTCGACGGCGAACCGTTCGACCTCGGGCAGGTCACCGCCTCCCGGCACGACCGGCTCCGCTTCGTCCACCAAGAACTGGGGCTGGTGGGCGAGTTGAGCGCCATCGACAACCTCGCGCTCAGCCGTGGCTTCGCCCGTACGGCCCTCGGCAACATCCGCTGGCCGGAGATGGAGCGGCGCACGACCGCGCTGGTCGAACGGTTCGGCCTCGGCATCGACGTCCGCCGGCCCCTGACGACGGCCACCCCCGTCCAGCGCGCGGTGGTGGCCATCGCCGCCGCGCTCCAGGGCTGGGAGGGCCGCCGCGGTGTCCTGGTGCTCGACGAACCCACCGCCGTACTGCCGCCCGGTGAGGTGGCCCGCCTGTTCGACATCGTGCGGGAGGTCCGTGACGCCGGCGCCGGCGTGCTGTACGTCTCGCACCGGATGGACGAGATCTTCGCGCTCGCCGACCGGGTCACCGTGATCCGCGGCGGGCGCCGGATCGCCACGCGCCGGGTCGACGAACTCACCCCGCGCTCACTGGCGGAGCTGATGGCGGGCGAGGGGTCGGAGACCGACCACCGCCCGGCTCCCCGGCCCGGCACCGACGCGGCCGTGCTGGAGGTCCGCGACCTGTGGGCCGGCCCCCTGCGCGGCATCGGCTTCGACCTCGCCGGTGGCGAACGCCTGGGCATCACGGGGCTGGTCGGCTCCGGCCACGAGATCGTGCCGTACGCGGTGTGCGGGGCCCATGCCGGGCGGGTGAGCGGCAGGCTGCGGCTGCCGGAGCGCTCCGAACGCTGGACCGACGCGCGCCGCGCCGGTGGGCTGGGCCTGCCCCTGGTCCCCGCCGACCGGACGGCCGAGGGGGTGATCGGCGACTTCTCGGTCGGCGAGAACCTCACGCTCCCCCTCCTACGGCGGCTCCGTGCCCGGGGCGGGCGGCTGCACCGGCGCCGCGAGTCGGTCCTCGCCGAGGAGTGGATCGAGCGGGTCGGGGTGCGCACGGCGGGCCGCGGGGCCCGCATCACCACGCTGAGCGGCGGCAACCAGCAGAAGGTCGTCATGGCCCGCTGCCTCGCCCAGCGCCCGCCGGTGCTGGCGCTGTGCGAACCCACGGCGGGCGTCGACATCGCCACCCGTCTGCAGCTGTACGACCTGATAGAGCGTCAGGCGGGCGAGGGCATGGGCGTCATCGTCTCCTCCTCCGACACCCAGGACCTGCTCGCGCTGTGCACCCGAGTCCTGGTGGTGCGGGAGGGCCGGATCGTACGGGAGCTCAGCGGCCCCGACATCACCGAGCCCGCGCTGGTGCACGCCATGGAAGGGACCGAGTGACATGACCCTCGGAAGGAACCGATGACATGAGTCCTGGAAGGAACCGAGTGACATGACATCCACCCCGACCCGGCCGGCGGCGCTCAGGCCGCCCGCGCCGCACCGGCACCCGGGGCTCGTCCCGGCCGCACCGGTCCGGCGGGCGGTGGCCGCCCTGTCGTTCCGGAACATCGGCGCCGTGTACGTGTGGCTGGTCATCGCCGTGCTCTTCTCCGTCTGGGCACCGGAGACGTTCCCGACCGTCACCACGGTCAAGCAGGTACTCAACGGCAACGCCGTGGCGGGGCTGGTGGCCCTCAGCGTCGTTCCGCCGCTGGCCGCCCGGGTCTTCGACCTCTCGGTCGCCTACACCATGTCGCTCACCAGCGTGCTGACCGCCTACTTCCTGGTCACCGCCGGACTCGGCCCCTCCGCCGCGATCGCCCTGGCGATGACCGCCGCGCTGCTGATCGGGGTCGTCAACGGCGTCGTGGTCGTGGTGCTGCGCGTCGACTCGTTCATCGCCACCCTGGCGACCGGCGCGCTGATCCAGTCGCTGATCACCATGGTCACCAACGACAGCTCCATCACCGGCGTACAACTGCTGGCCGAGCCGTTCGCGAGCATCGCCCAGCTGGACGCGGGCGGCATCACGCTGCCGGTGCTGTACCTGCTGCTCGCCGCCGTGGCCATCTGGTTCCTGCTGGAACACACCGCCACCGGGCGACGGTTGTACGCGACCGGCTTCAACGCCGACGCGGCACGGCTGCAGGGGGTGCGCACCGACCGGCTGCGGTTCCTGACCCTGGTGACCTCCGCACTGCTCTCCGGCGCTGCCGGGGTCGTCTTCGCGTCGGCGGTCGGATCGGGATCGCCGACCGCGGGCACCCCGTATCTGCTGTCGGCCTACGCGGCGGCCTTCGTCGGGGCGACGCAGCTGCGCGCCGGACGCTTCAACGCCTGGGGCACGGTGCTCGCCGTCCTGTTGCTCGGCACCGGCGTCACCGGACTCGGACTCGCCACCAGCGCCCCGTGGGCCGCGAGCCTGTTCACCGGCTCGGTCCTCATCGTCGCGCTGGTCCTGACGGGTGGCCGGATCACCCTGCCGGCCGTCCTGCGGCGCCGAACGGGAAACCCCTCGGGTGTCACCCCTGCCCCTCCCACGGAGGGCGCCGCCGCGCCTGCCCCCAGCAAGGAGATCGAGGAATGATGAAGGCTGTGCAGTACCGGAAGGTAGGACAGGCGCCCGAGGTCGTCGAGGTCCCCGTGCCCGAACCCGGTCCCGGTCAGGTGCTGTTGAAGGTGGCGGCGGCGGGGCTGTGCCACTCCGACCTCGCGGTCATGGGCTGGCCCGAGAAGCAGTTCCCGTACGCGCTGCCGATGACGCTCGGCCACGAGGGGGCCGGCACCGTCGCGGCGCTGGGCAGCGGGGTCGAGGGGCTGACGGAGGGTGACCCGGTGGCGGTGTACGGGCCGTGGGGCTGCGGTCGCTGCCGCAAGTGCGGGCAGGGCAAGGAGAACTGCTGTCCGCACGCCGCCGGACTCGGCATCATGCCGCCCGGGCTCGGCCGGCCCGGCGCCCTGGCCGAGTACATGCTCGTTGACTCGCCCCGCCATCTGGTGCCGCTGAACGGGCTCGACCCGGTGCAGGCGGCACCGCTCACCGACGCCGGGCTGACGCCGTATCACGCGATCGCAAGGTCGCTGCCCAAGCTGGTACCGGGCAGTACGTCGGTCGTGATCGGCGTCGGTGGGCTCGGCCATCTGGCCGTGCAGCTGCTGCGCGCGCTGACGCCCGCCAGGGTGGTCGCCCTCGACGTGAGCAAGGAGAAGCTGGAACTGGCCACGACCGTCGGCGCGCACGAGGCGCTGCTCTCCGACGACGCGGCGGCCGGCCGGATCCGGGAGCTCACCGGCGGGGTGGGAGCGGAGGTGGTGCTGGACTTCGTGGGAGCGGAAGCCACGCTGGCCGTCGCCGCCGCGTCGGTGGCGGTGGAGGGCGATGTGACCACCGTCGGCCTCGGCGGGGGCACGCTGGCGGTCGGCTTCGGCGGAGGTCTGCCGTTCGAGGTGTCCGCGACGTTCCCCTACTGGGGCAGCCTCGTGGAGCTGATGGAGGTCGTCGAGCTGGCACGGCAGGGGCTCGTCTCCTCCCACGTGGAGACCTTCTCCCTGGAGGAGACACCGGTGGCGTACGAGCGCCTGCACGCGGGCGAGATCAACGGCCGCGCGGTGGTACTGCCGCACGGCTGAGCGGGGGTGGCCCGGTCCTGGGGCAAGCAGCCGGCAGGTGCCGACCGCCGCGGGGCGCGGCGGTCGGCCGGATGTCCGGGGACGCGTTTTCGTGCGGATGCCGTGGCTCTGGCGTCGGGTTCGGCCTGCTGGTCAGCGTTCGAGGAGGGCGATTCGGACGGCTCGTTCGACGTGGGCGGCGGTGTTGGCGTGGCCTTCGGCGTTGGGGTGGACCAAGGTGACGCGCTTGTGGATGAGGCCGCAGTTCAGCAGGGTGCCGGGAAGCTTGGCGGGCCAGTAGTCCTCGGCGTCGCCGCAGATTCCCTCGACCCACTTGGTGCCGGCGGGCTCACAGGCGTCGTGGCCCACGCTGGAGGAGTAGACGTCGACGTAGCGGTCGCCGAAGAATGACGTGACCCGCTGGATCGTGCTGTTCAGCGGCTTGAGGACGTCGTCACGGAGCCAGTCGATGTCGGCGTGCTTGATCGAGCCCAGTTCGGTGAGGGCGAGGCGGTTGCAGGCCGTGCCCTCCTCGGGCAGGACGGCCGGATAGCCGACGGTGATCACCTTGGCGTTGGGTGCGGCCTCGTGCACCTTGGCCAGCATTTCGATGTACTCGTCCTGGACCCTGGCGAGCTTGTCCTTGATGCTCTCCTCTCCCTCGGGAGGACTGGCGTAGTACTCGCGACAGGACTCGCCGGGCGTCGCGCCCAGTTCGAGGCACTTGAGGAGCATGCCGCCGAAGGGCAGGCTGTTGCCGCCGACGCCGATGGTGACGACGTCGGTCGAGTCGTTGAGCTTCGCTCGCTGGATCTGCGGGTCCACTGCGGGCCATCCTCCGGCGGGGGGCTGGACCGGGCTGATCGGCGTCTGCTTGGTGTTGGCGATGTCGGCGATGGTGGCGTTGCCGCAGCTGACGTCGGTCAGGTGGACGTACTTGCCTGGCGGGAACTCGTCGAGCTCCCGCTCGACGACGCCGGGGTAGGCGTCGGCGGTGCGGTCACAGCCGTCCCGCGACGCATCGCCGAGCGGGGGCTGCGGGGCTCCGACGAACCCGCCGGCGGTGTACGAGTCACCCATCGCGGCCCACTGGTACTGATCAGCCGCACCGGCGGAGCCCGAGGGCACAAGCGCGGACACCGCCAGCGTGAACCCCAAGGCCAGTGCTCTCGTTCGCAGGCGGGAGGCAGGGGGCCGCGTGGCACCCCCGGCACGGGCAGGCCGCATCGCTGAGGCGAGGCCCGCCCATCGGCCCACAGGCGTCGAACGCATCCACAGTCTCCATTCACTCAACGTAGTCACGTGACTACGGAGCGAAGATATGCGAGAGCACGTGCACGCCGGACGGGTGCGCCGGGTAAACCACCCGAGCGTATTGTGCTGAGGTTCTGGGGCCACGGTGAGTGCGCCGGGTGGCCGCCCCTCGGCAGCCAAGACCCGCGCCACAAGACAGCCATGGGTGCCGCGCCCGGTCTGCGGGGCCGGTGGCCGACGTCCTGGCAGGTGCGCGCTTCGTTGACGCTTCGCGTGCCCCCCCCGGCGGCCCGGGTCGCCCCCAGCGACGGCCCAGGCGCCCGCGGCGGGCTGGGGACTGTCGTGCCGGTCGGGGGACGGGGCGTCTCCCCCGACTGCTCCCTCGTCGTCGCGCCGCTCAGCCGCCCACGGGGCCTTCCTCCCCCACCACCCGCTCCACGCAGCGCCGCAGCACGGTCACGAACTCCGCGGTCTCCCACGGCCCCCGGTCCACCCGCCCGGTGTCCGCCACGCCGAGGTCCTGCATGTCGTGGCGGCCCCGGCAGTGGCCGAGGGTGAAGTAGCAGACCTCGCCGAGACCGTGCCGCTTGAGATACAGCACCGGGCGAGGCGCGTCGTCCTGGGCCGCCGTGTCGCCCTCGGCGAAACCCCGGCACGGCCCCGTGAACTCGGCGTGCAGCAGCACCTCCAGCTCCCCGTGCAGCTCGCACACGTACAACTCGTCGCTGACCGTGAACGGTTCGATGCCGGCGACCAGCGGATGGCCGGACCGTGTCACCCGCACCTCGTAGGGCTCGATCGGCGGATGGGCGAGGAACTGGCTGCCGAGCACGGCCGCCAGGGCGCCGAGGAGCCGGGGGGTGGTGAAGACCCGGGGGCCGCCGGGAGCGGGCGGGTCGATCACCGCGTTGGTGCCGTGCAGGGCGAGCCAGCGCCCGCCCCGTTCGACGAACCGCCCCAGCGCCTCCCGCTCGGCCGGGCGGGGCCGGACGTCACAGGTGTAGGTCACCAGCAGATCGGCCGCCTCCAACGCGGCGGCACAGTCGTAGTCCTGGAAGACCGTCGTACGGACCCGCGGATGCTCACCGAGCAGTTCCAGCAGCCGCAGCCGCGCGTAGTCGACGTCGTGCCATCTCCCGCCGCACACCAGTACGGCGTCCAGCCGGCCGGCCGGGCCCGCCACGGCTCAGTACTGGACGCGGGTCAGCAACCCGCCGTCCACCACGAGGTTGACGCCGACGCAGAAGGAGCCGGTCCGCCCGAGCAGGAACGCCACGGCCGCGGCCACGTCCTCCGCCGTGCCGTAGCGGCCGATGGGCAGCTTGGCGAGGACCTCCTCGTACACCTCCGGCCGGCTGGTGCGGATGGTCTCCCAGGCGCCGCCGGGGAAGTCGATCGGGCCGGGTGAGACGGTGTTGACGCGGATGCCCTTCGGCGCGAGGGCGTGCGCGAGGGCCGAGGCGTGCTGGACGACGGCGGCCTTCAGCGCGGAGTAGGAGTTGGCGCCGGCGGGCCGGGCGGTGTCGGAGGCGTTGGTGGTGCCGATGACGACCACCGCGGCCCGCTCCGAGGCCTCCAGGTGGGGCAGGGCCGCCTCGACCAGCCCCGCGAACGGGATCAGGTCACCGCGCAGGCTCGCCTCCCACGAGTCGGGGCCCTTGACGTTGCCCGCCGACACGTTGGACACCAACAGGTCCAGGCCGCCGAGTTCACCGGCCGCCCGCTCGACGAAGCCCGCGAGCGCGGTCGGGTCGGTGACGTCGACCGGCTCGGCGAACACCGTCGCTCCCTCGCCGCGCAGTTCGGCCGCGGCCTTGGCGAGCGCTTCCTCGCCCCGGGCGCACAGCGCCAGCGCGCAGCCCTCGGCCGCCAGGGTGCCGGCGATCGCCCGGCCGATGCCCCGGCTCGCGCCGGTCACCAGCGCCTTCGCGCCTGTCAGTCCCAGATCCATCGATGTCACTCCTTTGTGCTTGCCGAACGTGTGCTTGCCGGACGGGCCGAATGCTTGCCGGACGGGCCGAAGGCCCAAGGGGGCTCAGCTGCCGGGGAGTTGCGAGAACGGCACCCGGTCCACGCGTGGTTCCGGCGGAAGCCTCAGTACGCGTTCGCCGATGAGGTTGCGCTGGATCTGGTCGGTGCCTCCGGCGAGCCGGTAGCCCGGGGCGCCGAGCAGGTGCTCGGTCCAGGCGAACGTGCCCGGCTCCTCGGTGTCGGCGCTGATCCGGGCGCCCATCAGTTCCGCGGCGACCTGCCCGGTGCGGGTGAGCAGGTCGGAGGCCATCAGCTTGGTCAGCGACGCCTCGGGGCCGGGCCGGCCGCCGGAGGCGCTCGCGCGGGCGACACGGTCCACCGTGGCGGCGCGCAGTTCGGTACGGACGTACAGGTCGGCGAGGTGCTGACGGACCAGCGGGTCGTCGGTGCGGCCGAGCGAGCGGGCGAGGGCGAGAACGTCGGTGAAGGTGCCGCCCTTGCGCCGGTTGCCGCTGCCGGAGGCGGTCCGTTCGAAGCCGAGGGTGGCGGTGGCGACCTCCCAGCCCTGGCCCGGGCGCCCGATGCGGAGCCGGTCGGGGACGCGGACCCCGCTGAGGAAGACCTCGTTGAAGGAGGCGCCGCCGCTCATCTGCCGGATGGGGCGCACCTCCACGCCGGGGGCGTCCATCGGGACCAGGAAGGCGGTGATGCCCGCCTGTTTGACGACCTCGGGATCGGTGCGGGCGAGGAGCAGACCGTACTCGGCGAACTGCGCTCCCGAGGTCCACACCTTCTGTCCGTCGATCACCCACTCCTCGCCTTCCCGCCGGGCCCGGGTGCGCAGCCCGGCCAGGTCGGAGCCGGCGCCGGGCTCGCTGAAGAGCTGGCAGGCGAGCAGGTCCGTACGCAGGAACGCGCGTGCGTGCTCCTGGCGTTGCTCGGGTGTGCCGAACAGGGACACCGCCATCGCGACCAGGCGCACCGTGACGCTGATCAGTTCGGTGGACGGCGGGACGTCGAAGGCCGACTCCTCCTCGGCGAAAGCCGCCGCGTGGGCGGCGGTCAGGCCGGCGCCGCCCCTGTCACGGGGAAGGGTCAGGGCCTGGTACCCGGAGTCGAAGCGGGCGCGCTGGTAGGCGCGGCAACGCTCCAGCAGCAGGCGCTCCTCGTCCTCGGGAAGGTTGTGGAACACCGCGAGGCCGGCGGCCTCGCCGGTGGTCCGAGTCGGTCGCGCCGGTTCGAGGATGGTGGTCAGCCACTGTCGGACCGCGGTGCGCCATGTGTCCGGATCGGGCTGGGACATGGCTCCTCCTTGAGACGGCACTTACCAGACGGAAGTTGCAGTAATGGTGATCGGAAGAAATCCGAACCATCTGCTTGAGCATGTATGAACGCGTCGGCTTGCATCAGAGTGTTCCGCACTTTCTTGATAAACGCTACAGTCTCGACATCGCCTCTCCCCTGAACGTGGGAGAGGACCGAGGAGTCGCCGGAGGAGCCATGTCGCTGCTGCCATTCGACCGTCGCGCCCGGGAGACACCGGACGAACCCGCCTTGGTGGACGACTGGGAAGTGCTGTCCTGGTCCGGTCTCGCCGACCAGGTGGAGCGGGCCGCGGCGCGGCTGCTGGAGATCGCCCCCGGCCCTCATGACCGGGTCGTCGTCCTGGGCGACAACGCCGTCCCGACGGTCGTGGCCCATCTCGCAGGACTGCGCGCCGGGGTGGGGACCGTGGCCACGTCCCGGCAACTGACGCCGGGTGAGCTGGTGGACCAGATCATCGACGCGGGGGCGACCGGCATCATCGCCGGCCCCGCCGGGGCGGGTGCCGCCCTGGACGCGGCGAGGGAGCTGGGCCTGCCTCTGGTGCTGCACGGAACCACGGCGATCGGGCACGCCTTCGACTGGGACCTGTGGCTGGCGGCCACGCCCGCCGGACGGGCCCTTCCGAAGGGCCGGCCCGCCCGACCGCCCCTCGTCTACACCTCGGGCACCACCGGCCGGGCGCGCGGCACCGAGGTGCGCTGGGTGAGCGGCCCCATCTCCGACAGCGCCGCGTATCTGGCCGCGATCGCCGTCCGGCCCGGATTCCCGCCCGGGCCGCACCTGGTGTGCGGCCCGCTCCAGCACAACGCGGCGCTGACGTCGCTGCGGCACCTCGCGGCCGGCGGGCAGGTGGTCGTCCTCGGCAGATACGACCCGGCGATCTTCCTGAGCCGTGTCGCGAAGTGGCGGGTCACCTCCACCGTCATGGTTCCCACCCACTTCCAACGGCTGCTCGCCCTGCCGGACGAGGTACGCGCCCGGTACGACGTCTCCAGCCTCACGCAGGTCTCCCACACCGGCTCCGCGTGTCCGCCGGACGTCAAGCGGGCCATGATCGAGTGGTTCGGGCCGGTGCTGACGGAGTCGTACGGCGCCAGCGAGGCTGGCACCGTGGCCCGCATCAGCAGCACCGAGTGGCTGGAGCACCCCGGTTCGGTGGGGCGCGCACAGCCCCCGTTCGAGGTGCTGGTCACCGGTGACGACGGCCGGCCGCTGCCACCCGGCGAGCGTGGGCTCCTCGCGTTCCGCGCACCCGAGGACCGGGGCGTGCGCTACCACGCGGACCCGGAGAAGACGAAGTCCGCCTACCTCTCCCCCGGCGTCTTCACCCTCGGCGACATCGGCTACGTCGACACGAACGGCTACATCTTCATCACCGACCGGGCCGCCGACGTCGTGGTCTCCGGCGGCGTCAACCTGTACCCGGCGGAGAGCGAGGAGGTGCTGCGGCAGCACCCGGCGGTCGCCGAGGTGGCGGTCATCGGGGTGCCCGACCCGGACTTCGGAGAGTCGTTGCGGGCGCTGGTCGTGGCGGGCGCCGACGAGCCGCCGGCCGAGGACCTGGACCGGTTCTGCCGCGCACGACTGGCCGCCTACAAGTGCCCGAAAGCGTACGAGTTCGTTCCGGAGCTGCCGCGCAACGCGATGGGCAAGCTCGACAAGCGGGCGATGCGCCGCCCCTATTGGCACTCCGAGCGGACCATCGCGGGCTGAGCGGGGGGCCCGACGACGACCGTTCGACCGTCACGATCTCCGTCCCGCCGATCCGTCCCATGCCTCCGTCCCACCGCCCCACCGTCCCACCGCCCCCGCCGACCTGTCACCCGAAGGACCATCCATGACCGAACTTCTCCTCATCCGGCACGGCCTCCCCCTGGCGGGCGTGTACGACCCGGGGCTGTCGCCGGAGGGCATCGCGCAGGCGGAGCGCCTCGCCGCCTGGCTCAGGGCCGAGGACATCGACGGCTTGTACACCAGCCCGTTCCGGCGCGCCCGCGAGACGGTGGCGCCCCTGGAGCGGCTCACCGGTATGACCGCGACCGTGCTGGACGACCTGCGCGAGTGGGACACGGACGTCTCACACCCCTACACCCCGCCGGAGCAGATCGGCGCGGACGACCCCCGGGCGGCGGCCCTCGCCGAGGGACGGTACGAGGACTTCGTACCGGAGCTGGACTGGGACGCCTTCCGCGCGCGTGCCGCACGGGCCATGGACACCATCCTCGACGCCCATCCCGGCGGGCGGGTCGCGGCCGTGTGCCACGGCGGCATCACCAACACCTATCTGGCGACACTGCTCGGCCTGCCCAGGATGTTCTGGTTCCACCCCGGCTACACGTCGATCTGCCGGGTGCGGCGGCTGCCGGGCGGCCGGATCGTCCCGCACTCGGTGAACGAGACGGCCCACATGATCGCCGACCGCGCCGTCGACGCGGTCGCCTGACCCGCCCGCCCGCGTTCCCCAGGCCCGACCGCCCCACTCTTCCAGGAGGCCCCGGCATGCCCGGATCCGTCATCGTCTCCGGCGCCAGAACACCCATCGGCCGACTGATGGGTGCCCTGAGCACCGTGTCCGCCGTCGACCTCGGCGCCCACGCCATCAGCGCGGCACTGGCCGCCGCGCGTCTGGACCCGGCCGCGGTGGAAGCCGTCGTCCTCGGCCATGTCGTCCAGGCCGGGGCCGGCCCCAATCCGGCACGACAGGCCGCGATCCGCGCCGGGGTCCCGTTCTCCGTGCCCGCGAGCACCGTCAACAAGCTCTGTCTGTCGGGTCTGCACGCCATCGCCCTGGCCGACCTCATGATCGCCTCCGGCCGTCACGAGGTGGTCGTCGCGGGCGGCATGGAGTCCATGTCGGGCGCCCCGCACCTGCTGCGCGGAGCACGTACCGGCTGGAAGTACGGCGCGACCGCCGTCGAGGACGCCCTCGACCGAGACGCCCTCGTCTGCGCCTTCGACGGTGTCTCCATGGGCGCGGCGACCGAGCGGTACCAGCAGCCGTACGCCCTGACCCGCGCGGAGCAGGACGAGTACAGCGCGCTCTCCCACCAACGGGCCGCCCGCGCACGGGAGTCCGGCGCGCTGAGCGAGGAGATCGCCCCGTTCACGGTGACGGAACGGCGTGGCGAGACGGTGGTGGACACCGACGAGGGCGTACGGCCGGACAGCACGGCCGGGAGCCTCGGCCGTCTGAAGCCGGCGTTCTCCGGCGGGGGCACCATCACCGCGGGGAACTCCTCCCAGCTCTCCGACGGCGCCGCGGCGGTCGTCGTGATGAGCGCGGAACGCGCCCGGCGGGAGGGCCTGACTCCGCTCGCCGAGATCGGCGCCTACGGCACGGTCGCCGGTCCCGACCCCTCCCTGCTGGTCCAGCCGGCCGGCGCGGTCCTCGACGCGCTGTCCCGGGACGGACGGCTCAAGACCGCAGACCTGGATCTGTTCGAGATCAACGAAGCGTTCGCCGGAGTGGCCCTCGCCTCCGTCCGAGAGCTGGAGATCCCTTCGGAGAAGGTGAACGTCAACGGCGGTGCCATCGCGCTCGGCCACCCGGTCGGCATGACGGGCGCCCGACTGGTGCTGACCCTCGCGGCGGAGCTGCGGCGACGCGGCGGCGGCACCGGGGCGGCGGCCCTGTGCGGGGGCGGCGGCCAGGGCGACGCGCTGCTGCTGCACGTGCCGGCACAGGCCTGAACCCCGAAAGCGGACGCACCATGAACGACCAACCACCGCCGACCGAGACGGTCCTCACCGTGGCGAGCCGTACCCCCGCCGCCGACGGCGTCGTCTCCCTCACTCTGCGCCGCCCCGACGGCGGGACACTTCCGTCCTGGGCGCCGGGCGCTCACATCGACGTGCTCCTGGACGGTGCCGACGGCGACCTGATCCGTCAGTACTCCCTGTGCGGGCGCCCGGAGGAACGCGAGGTGTGGCAGATCGCCGTGCTGCGCGAGCCGCGCAGCCGTGGCGGCTCCGCCCATGTCCACGACCATCTGCGCGAAGGCTCCACCGTCCGCGTGCGTGGCCCCCGGAACAACTTCCCGCTGCGGCCCGCCGCACGTCAGCTGTTCGTCGCCGGCGGTGTCGGCATCACGCCCGTCCTCTCCATGGTCGAGACCGCCGACGCCGCGGGAGCCGACTGGCGACTGCTGTACGGCGGCCGCACCCGCACCTCCATGGCGTTCCTGGACCGTCTCGCCCCGTACGGGAAGCGTGTTCTGATCCGTCCCCAGGACGAGTACGGCCTGCTGGACCTCGCCGCCTTCCTCGGCCCGCCCGAGCCCGACACCCTGGTGCACGCCTGCGGTCCCGAACCCCTGCTGCGGGCCCTGCGGGAGCAGTGCGAGGGCTGGCCCCCTGGCACGCTGGGCGTCGAGCGGTTCGCCCCGGTCGAGACGGCGGGGGCCGGCCCCGCCGAGGCCTTCGAGGTGGAGCTCGCCCGCTCCGGGCTCACCCTCACCGTGCCGCCGGACCGCTCGGTGCTCGAAGCGGTGGAGAAGGCGGGCGTCGAGGTGGCCTCCTCCTGCCGGGAGGGCACCTGCGGCACCTGTGAGACCGATGTCCTCGACGGCGATCCCGACCACCGCGACTCGCTGCTCACCGAGGACGAGCGGGCCGCCGGCGACACCATGCTCATCTGCGTCTCGCGCTCGTGCGGGCCGCGCCTCGTCCTGGACCTGTGAGCGGGCGGGGGCAGTTGACCGCGCACACCGCCCCTGTGCCGCTGCTCACGTCATCCCCCCTTCCGGCAATTTACTAGGACGTCCTAGTATCTCTCTCGCCAGCGTTCCTCCATCCCGTCCGGGAAGGCCCTCATGAGCGACCTGCACCGACCCGTGCACCCCGTCCGCCTGGTCACCGCTTCGGCCCTGTTCGACGGACACGACGCGTCGATCAACATCATGCGGCGCATCCTCCAGTCCCAGGGCGCGGAAGTGATCCACCTCGGACACAACCGGTCGGTGCGGGAGGTCGTGGACGCGGCACTGGAGGAGGACGCGCACGGTGTGGCGGTCTCGTCCTACCAGGGCGGGCACGTGGAGTACTTCGAGTACCTGGTCGAGTCGCTGCGCCGGCACGGAGCGGAGCATGTGCGGGTGGTGGGCGGCGGGGGCGGGGTGATCGTGCCCGAGGAGATCGCCCGGCTGCGCGACAGCGGGGTCACCATCTTCTCCCCCGAGGACGGCCAGCGCATGGGCCTGGCCGGGATGGTCAACTCGGTGATCAGGGACTGCGACTTCGACCTCTGGGACAGCGGGGCGGCCGACGCGGCCGACGTCCTCGCGGGCGACCGGTTCGCGATCGCCCGCGCCCTCACCGGCGCCGAACTCGGCAAGCTGCCCCCGGATCTCATGGGGCAGCTGCGCGATGCCGCGGCGGCACGCACCGTGCCGGTGCTCGGCATCACCGGTACCGGTGGTTCGGGGAAGTCCTCGCTCACCGACGAACTGGTGCGCCGCTTCCGCCTCGACCAGCAGGACAAGCTGCGCATCGCCGTGATCGCGGTCGACCCGACCCGCCGTCGGGGCGGCGGCGCCCTGCTCGGTGACCGGATCCGCATGAACTCCCTGGACGGCAACCGGGTCTTCTTCCGGAGTCTGGCCACCCGCGGCAGCCGTGAGCTGCCCGAGCACCTCACCGACGTGATCGACGTGGTCAAGGCTGCCGGGTTCGACCTGGTGATCGTGGAGACCCCGGGCATCGGACAGGGCGACGCGGCGATCGTCCCGTTCGTCGACACCTCCCTGTATGTGATGACACCGGAGTTCGGCGCGGCATCGCAACTGGAGAAGATCGACATGCTCGACTTCGCCGACGTCGTCGCGATCAACAAGTTCGAACGGCGCGGCGCCAAGGACGCGCTGCGTGACGTGGGCCGTCAACTGGTCCGCAACCGCGAGGCGTTCGGCATGCGACCCGAGGACATGCCGGTGTACGGCACCTCCGCGGCCACCTTCAACGACGACGGTGTCACCGCGCTCCACCAGCATCTGAAGGCCGCGCTGACCGAAAAGGGGCTGCCGCTGTCCGAGGGCGCGACGGCGCCGGTCGACGTACGCCACTCCTCCGGCATCCGCCAGGTGGTCCCCGCCGGCCGGGTGCGCTACCTCGCCGAGGTCACGGACACGGTCCGCGCTTACCACGCCGAGACCGAGCGGCTCGCCGAGGCGGCCCGGCGGGCACAGCGCCTGGACCTGGTCGGCGCCGAACTGGTCGAGGCGGGCTCCGACGCCGGGAACGTACGGTCACTGCTCGACGACGCCCGCAGGCAGCTCCCGCACGAGGTCGTGGAGCGGATCACGAACTGGCCCGCCGTCGTGGCCTCGTACTCCGGTGACGAACAGGTCGTGAAGGTCCGGGACAAGGAGATCCGTACCCGGCTGACCCGCGAGTCCCTGTCGGGGAACAAGGTCCGGCGCGTCGCGCTGCCCCGGTTCACCGACCACGGGGAGCTGGTGAACTTCTGGCGCCGCGAGAACCTGCCCGGCCACTTCCCCTTCACCGCCGGGGTGTTCCCCTTCAAACGCGACGGCGAGGACCCGGCCCGGATGTTCGCCGGCGAGGGCGATCCGTTCCGCACCAACCGTCGCTTCAAGCTGCTCTCCGAAGGCCAGCCGGCCACCCGCCTGTCCACCGCGTTCGACTCGGTGACTCTCTACGGCCGCGACCCGGACGAACGCCCCGACGTCTACGGCAAGGTCGGCACCTCCGGTGTCTCCGTGGCCACGCTGGAGGACATGAAGGCGCTCTACGACGGCTTCGACCTGGTCGCGCCGACCACCTCGGTCTCCATGACGATCAACGGACCCGCGCCGACCGTCCTGGCGTTCTTCCTCAACACCGTCGTCGACCAGCGGATCGACCGCTTCCGTGCCGCCGAGGGCCGCGACCCCTCGCCCGAGGAGACGGCCGAGCTTCGTGCGCACGCGCTGGCGAACGTACGGGGCACGGTGCAGGCCGACATCCTGAAGGAGGACCAGGGCCAGAACACCTGCCTGTTCTCCACCGAGTTCTCCCTGCGGATGATGGCCGACATCCAGGAGTGGTTCATCGAGCAGAAGGTCCGCAACTTCTACTCGGTGTCCATCTCCGGCTACCACATCGCCGAAGCCGGCGCGAACCCCGTCAGCCAGCTGGCCTTCACCCTGGCCAACGGCTTCACCTACGTCGAGGCGTATCTGGCTCGGGGCATGCACATCGACGACTTCGCCCCGAACCTGTCGTTCTTCTTCTCCAACGGCATGGATCCGGAGTACACGGTGCTGGGCCGGGTGGCCCGCCGTATCTGGGCGGTGGCGATGAAGGAGAAGTACGGCGCGAACGAGCGCAGCCAGAAGCTGAAGTACCACGTCCAGACCTCGGGCCGCTCCCTGCACGCCCAGGAGATGGACTTCAACGACATCCGCACCACCTTGCAGGCGCTCATCGCCATCTACGACAACTGCAACAGCCTGCACACCAACGCCTACGACGAGGCGGTCACCACCCCCACCGAGGAATCCGTGCGCCGGGCCCTGGCCATCCAGCTGATCATCAACCGGGAGTGGGGCCTGGCCATGAACGAGAACCCCCTCCAGGGCTCGTTCGTCATCGACGAACTCACCGACCTGGTCGAGGAGGCCGTGCTCCAGGAGTTCGAGCGGATCAGCGAGCGCGGCGGTGTCCTCGGCGCCATGGAGACCGGCTACCAGCGCGGCCGCATCCAGGACGAGTCGATGCTCTACGAGCAGCGCAAGCACGACGGCACCCTGCCCCTCATCGGCGTCAACACCTTCCGCAACCCCCACGCCGACACCACCGAGCCCGGCACCATCGAACTGGCCCGCGCCACCGAGCAGGAGAAGCAGTCCCAGCTGGCCCGTGTCAGGGACCACCAGGCCCGCCACCGCGACCAGGCCCACGCGGCCCTGACCGCCCTGAAGGACGCGGCGGTCAGCGGCCGCAACGTCTTCGCGGTCCTCATGGACGCCGCCCGGGTCTGCTCCCTCCAGCAGATCACCGAGGCCTTCTTCGAGGTCGGCGGCCAGTACCGCCGCAACGTCTGAACCCGCCCCGCGAGCCCCGTGCAGTCACTCCACGAAGAGGACCTCGAATGGATCCCGTCACCCGTCTCGGCGTCGTCGGCTGCGGCCTCATGGGCTCCGGCATCGCCGAAGTCGCCGCCCGCAACGGCATCGACGTCCGTGTGGCCGAAGCCGGCCACGACGCGGTCGAGGCCGGCCGCCGCCGTATCACCGCCTCCCTCGACCGGGGCGTACGGCGCGGCAAGCTCACCGAGCAGCAACGGGACGAGGCCCTCGCCCGTCTGTCGTACACCCACGACCTCGGCGACCTGGCCGACCGTCAGTTCGTCATCGAGGCCGTCGCCGAGAGCCGCGCCGTCAAGACCGACGTCCTGCGGACCCTGGACAAGGCGCTCGAAGACCCCGCCGCGATCCTGGCCACCAACACCTCCTCGATCCCCGTCGTCGATCTGGCGGTCGCCACCGAGCGGCCCGCGCAGGTCATCGGCATGCACTTCTTCAACCCCGTGCCGGTCCAGCGCCTGGTCGAGCTGATCCCGGCGCTGACCACCGACCAGGAGACGGTGCGCCGCACCCTCGGCCTCGCCCGGCAACTGGGCAGACAGCCCATCCAGGCACCCGACCGCTCCGGGTTCGTCGTCAACGCCCTGCTCGTGCCGTATCTGCTCAGCGCGGTACGGATGGTGGAGTCGGGGGCCGCGCGCCCGGACGACATCGACCAGGGCATGGAACTCGGCTGCGCCCACCCCATGGGCCCGCTGCGCCTGCTCGACCTCATCGGCCTCGACACCGTGCAGGCGGTGGCCGAGTCGATGTACGAGGAGTTCAAGGAACCGCTGTACGCACCGCCCGCCCTGCTGCGCCGCATGGTCGCCGCGGGCCACCTCGGCCGCAAGAGCGGCCGCGGCTTCCACACGTACGACGCCTGAACCCGATCCGGCGGCACCACCTGTACGGCGCCACCGCGACGGCCATCGACGACGGCCCCGGCCACGGCTCAGCCGAGCCGTTACCCGCGGCCTCGGCGTCGGCGTACAGGTGGTGCCGCCGTTTCCGATCGAGGCCCGTCACACCGTCCCGGCCGGCATGCGCGGCAGGGCCTTGGTCGCGGCCGGCGTGTCCCACGCCGCGTCCATCGGCGTCAGCCGGGAGCCGGCACCGCCCAGGACATCGGGGTCGGCCTGCTGCGGCCTCGACGACACCAAGGGCGGTTTCCGCGTCCCCCTCGTCGGCCACTGGCTCGTCGGCCTCCCCGCCGCCGCCCTCCTCGGCCTCACCACCGGGCTCGACTGGGCGAGGGGCAGGCGGAGGTGAGCACCGCCTGCACGTCAGGCCCTTTGCTGCGGGGCCCGGCAGAGACCGAGGTGCGCAGGCCGCGACGACTGCCCTACGCACCGCCTCTCAGCTCCGGAACCGCGTCGATCACGCGGTCCACCACCTCGGGCAGCGGCTTGGACGCGTCGATGATCGTCGCGCCACGGCTTTCGTGGATCGCTCGCATCCGAGGATTCCACTTCAGGGCCGCCGCGAGCTCTTCGGGATGCTGACCGAACGGGTTCGTCGTGCGGGTCGCGAGCCGGTGGCGGAGGGTGTCCTCGTTGATCACCAGGCCCACGACGACGTCGAAGAGATCCAGGAGGTCGTCCTCGTTCTCGGCCGACCCGCACAGGAACGCGACACCGGAACGAGACTCCTCGACGAGGGCCTCGACGCGCTCGCGGACGATCACCCACCCGTATCGATCGAGCCAGCCCTCGGGAACCGGATACGGAGGCTCCCTCACGATCTCGCCCTTGACTCGGTCGATCCAGCGGCTGAAGCCGTCCTCGTCGGCGTCGAGCGCGACGTAGCCACGCTCTCGCAACACCCCGCAGACCGTGGACTTACCAGTCCCTGAATTGCCCGTCACCCAGACCACCGTCACCCCGCCAGCGTAGGGATGACCACTCCGGCCGGCGACACGATCGCCGCGATCAGGCGGTGCCGGCTTCTGATGTGGGCCCCGACCGCGGCGTACACCGTCGTCGGGGCCCATGTGCTTACGCGGGCGTTGCCGGATCCTGCGCTAGAACGTCAGGTTCCAGGCGTCGATCTTGCCCGTGTCGGAGGCGGCGTTGTCGTTGACGCGCAGCTTCCAGGTGCCGTTCGCGACCTCCGAGGAGGCGTTCACGGTGTAGGTCTGGGCGACGTTGTCGGCGCTGCCGCCGGTGCGGTTGTGCAGCGTGTAGACGGTGCCGTCCGGCGCCACCAGGTCGACCTTCAGGTCACCGATGTAGGTGTGCTTGATGTCCACACCCACCTTGAGGGTGGCCGGGGCGTTGCCCGTCACGCCGGTGACGGCGATCGGGCTCTCCACGGTCGCGTTGTCGGCGATGGTGAAGTCCGCGAGGTTCTCGAAGTACTTGCCGGGCGGCGGGGTGGCCCCGACGGCCTTGAGGGCGTCGACCTGCCCCTCGCCGAAGAACGCGTTGTTGGCCGTCGTGCCCGTGCAGCGGCTGTCCGACGGGCAGGCGATGTCATTGGCCTGGGTGGCCAGCTTGGCACGGATCTGCGCCGGGGTGATGCCCGGGTCGGCGCTGGCGATGAGCGCCGCCACGCCGGCCACGTGCGGGGAGGCCATCGAGGTGCCGCTCTTGCTGCCGTAGCCGCCGCCGGGGACGGTGGAGTACACGTTGCTGCCCGGTGCCGCGACGTCGATGACGCCCTGCCCGTAGTTGGAGAACGAGGCCTTGGTGACGCCGGTGCCGTTGGCCGCGACCGTGACCACGCCCGGCAGCTCGGTCGGGATGTCGAGGCAGGCGTTGGTGATGGTGCGGGTGACCGGCGTCGAGTCGTTCGGGCTCGCGGAGTCGGTCGTCTTGTGGGCGAGGTCGTAGTTCTCGTTGCCCGCGGCGGCGACCTGGAGGGAGCCCTTGCTCTCGGCGTACTCCTGGGCGCGCTCGACGCCCTCGATGATGGCGGCCTGGTCGATGTTGTCGGGGCAGTTGAACTGCCACGGGTCCGTGTAATAGCTGTTGTTGGTGACCTTGAAGCCGTGGTCACCGGCCCAGACGAAGCCGCAGATGGTGTTCTCGGCGAAGAAGAAGGCGTTGCCCGGCTCGGCGACCCGGACCGCGGAGATCGTCACCCCGGGGGCCACACCGACGACGCCCTTGCCGTTCTTGGCCGCGGCGACGGTGCCCGCCACGTGGGTGCCGTGCGTGTCCACGTCCCGCCAGGCACCGGCCCGGGTGTCGGGCTTGCCGTAGGCGCAGGAGACCGAGTCGGCCGCGTTGAAGTTGGGCGCCAGGTCCTGGTGCTGGTCGTCCACACCGGTGTCCAGGATGCCGACCTTGACCGAGGCGGAGCCCGGGTTCACGGCCCAGGCCTGGTCGGCCTTGATCTGGCTCATGTCGGCCCGGACCGGCTCTCCGGCCGGGGTCGAGGCCTGGGACGGACTGGGCGGGAGCGCCGGGTTGTACGCGTCGGCCGGGACGTCCGAGGTGCGCGTGGCACCGACCTGCTGCACTCCGGAGACGCCACGCATGGTGGCGGCGAATCCGCTGGACGCCGAGTGGGCGACGATCACGCCGATGGCGTCGAAGTTCGAGAAGACGGTGCCGCCGTTGGCCTCGATCGCGGAGCGGACCGCCGCGTTGTCACCGGGGGCGGTGATCACGAGGTAGGCACGCGTGCCGGCCACCCAGTCCGCACTCTGGGAAGCGGTCACCGTGGCCGACGCGTGGGCCTTGGCGGCCGGCGCGGTCGAGGGGGCGACGGGGAGCGTGCCCGCGAGTGCGCCCGGCGCGCCGAACACGAGGGCGGCGCCGAGCGTGGTCGCCAGCACCAGCGTGCGTCTGGAGCGGCTGGATATGTGGGGTATCAATGCGTCCTCCGGAGACGGCCCGGCCGAGCTGAGGGCACCGGCCGGGCCGTACGAAACGAATGGTGGATGCAAGATGTCAGGTGCATGCTCCTGCACGGAAGTACCTTTCCGTGCAGGGACGTCATGAATGCATGGCTGAAAACAGACCCTCTCCCCCTCCCGCCACGAGTCCCGGCGGAGCAGCGGGAACAGCTCATCCCCGGCAGGAACAGCTCATCCCCACCGGCGGGGCCGACTGCCTGGGCTCAGCGCGCGCAGGACAGTGCGACGTACAGGCGGGGAGCCGGACCGGCGCGGCACTACTGGACAGTAGCCCGAACGTCAGAAACGATCGTGCCCATGACACCCGAGGATGCCATCGTCGCCACTGCCGACCGGATCGCGGTGCTGCTGCAGGCGGGGGCCGATCCACGGACCCCGCTGCCCGGCGCGGAGTGGACCGTGGGGGAGGCGGCGGCCCACCTCGCGCTGGCGGGGAGGCTGATGGCGGACGTCGGGGCGGGCGAGGACCGTCCCTACGGCGACGGGACGCCGGGCGGTCTCGCGGCGGCCAACCGCGCGGCTCTGGCCGTCTTCCCGCAGCGGGATCCGGCGGTCCTCGGCGCGGAGATCGCGGACGGGGCCCGGGCCTTCGTCGCGGTCGCGGCCCGCTGCGGTCCGCGGGAGGCGGTGCTGACACCGATGGGACCGATGGACATCGCCACCCTGGGCTCCTACCTGCTCACGCACCTGCTCGGGCACGGATACGACATCGCGGTCGCCCTGCGCGGGCCGCACATGGTCGACCGGGAAGTGGTCACGTTCACGCTGCCCTTCATGCGACTGGCCATGCCGCGTGTGGTGAACGCCGGCGCGGCCGGCCATGATGCGTGCTATCTGATGCGGATCGGCCGCGACCGCTTCGCCGTCACCTTCGTCGACGGCGTGCCCACGGTCACCGACACACCACCCCGGCGCCCCGACTGCACGATAGCCATCGACCCCGTCGCCTTCCTCCTCCTCGCCCTGGGCCGTTGGACCACCCCCACCGCCATGGCCCGCGCCAAGGTCGTCGTCTGGGGCCGCAAACCGTGGCTGGGCCTGCGCTTCCCGATGCTCTTCACGGCGCCGTAGACGCCGGAGATGTCCGCCGCATGGGTCGGCCGGGCGGTGCCGGGGGGTGCTCACGTCGCTCTGATCGCGTCCGCCGGGGCCGTGCGCAGGGCCTGGCGGGTGGGGACTTCGATCGTGAGGAAGGCCGTCGTCACGATCGTCGCCGCGACGGCGGGGAGCAGCCAGGCCGGGCCCGTCGGCCAGGGGCGGTCGAGGAAGCCCTGGCCGAGGAGGGCGAGGGGGAGGGCGGAGAGGAGCAGGCCGCTGGCGAGCGCCGCCGCCGCGATCACGGCCGCCTCGCGGCGCATCATCGACCGGATCTGCCGCGGCGTCGTGCCGACCAGGCGCAGCGCGGCGATCTCCGTACGGCGCTGGGCCGTGGCCGCGACCAGCTTGTTGGCGATGCTGAGGAGGAGGTAGCCGAGGAGGACGACGATCGTCGCGAGGTTGATCCACACCTCGGGTGGGGTGGTGTCCCGCTTGCCGCCGGAGGCCGTTCCGGACGTGTTCTCCAGGGTCAGGCCCGGGCGTGACGCCGTCAGTTCGGCCAGTGCGCGTGCCGCCGTCGCCGTGCCGTCCGTGCGGACGAGGAGGCTCTGGGTGAGGCCGGAGGTGGTGTGGCCGGCCATGAGGTCCCCGGAGACGATCAGTGAGCCGAAGCCTAGGCCCCGGTCGTACACGGCCGCCACCCGCGCCCGGGTCCGCGTGCCGTCGCCGAGGACCAGGTGG
This sequence comes from Streptomyces caniscabiei, assembly GCF_014930365.1. Lineage (GTDB taxonomy): Bacteria > Actinomycetota > Actinomycetes > Streptomycetales > Streptomycetaceae > Streptomyces > Streptomyces caniscabiei. Next base: position 115,023 of record NZ_JABXWI010000004.1, read on the forward strand.
ATCCGCTCGCCGAGTCCGGCGTCCCGCGCACCGGCGACCTCGCGGCTCACGGCGACCGTGGCGCCGGTCAGGCCGGACAGAGCGCCCTCCCGCACCCCGGGGTCGAGGACACCGGCCGCGTCCGGCGTGGCGATCAGCGCCGGTACCGACTCCACATCGGGTTCACCGAACATCTCGTACGGCCAGACGACGGTCGTCGAGCCGACGGGTGCGGCGGACCGCACTCCGGGCAACTTCCGTACGGCGTCCCGCGTACCGGCCGGCAGGCCGCCGAGGGACGGTGCGCTGAGCCGGTACTGGGCGAGCGTGCCGGCGCGGGTGTCCTGCGCGGTCGCCGCGAGGACGGTGGTCTGCGCGAGGGTGTAGGTCAGGACGAACACGACCGCCATCGCCAGCGGGCTGACCACCGCGGCGACCCGCAGCGCGTACGCCCGTACGTTGGCGAGGGCGAGCCAGGTCGGCGCGGATGCCGTGGGCCGCAGCCGGCGTGCGGCAACCGTCCCGGCCGTGCGGACCAGGGCCGGACCGCACAGGGCCAGACCGATCGCGGCGACGATCCCGGCGATGGAGGTGGCCGACGCGCCGATCACCGTGCGGGTCAGCAGCGGTGTGACGGACAGCGCGCACGCGGCGACGATCAGCAGAACCCCGGTGAGGGTACGGCCCTTCGAGGACTTGCGCGGCTCACTGCGGGACTCGGCGACGGCCTCCGTCGCGGGCATCCGGGAGGTGCGCCAGGCCGCGCCCCGGGCGGCGATCTGCACGGTCGGTGCGAGCAGGACCAGCGCGGCGAGGGCGGGCAACGGGCTCACCGTCAGCGGGAGTTCGGGGGGCAGGACGCCTCGGTCGGCGAGCATGTCGTGGAAGCGGCCCGCGAGGAGGTAGCCGAGGGCCACTCCGGGGGCCAGGGCCACGGCGGCCACCGCGGAGGACTGCGCGGCGGCCAGCCGGCGGATCTGCCGCGGGGTCGCCCCGACCGCCCGCATCAGCGCCAGCTCGCGGCGCTGCCCGGCGATCGACACACCCAGCGCGCCGGCCGTGACGAACCCGGTGATCAGCATCACGATCCCGCCGAGCGAACCGGCGAGCAGAATCAGCAGCGAGCGGGCCGTGCCGACGCCCGGCGCGACGGTCTCGCCGATGTCCGCGCCGGTGCGGACGGTCAGCCCGGTACCGGCCACCCGGTCGCGCACGGCGTCGGCGACCCGCTCGCCGGCGCCGGGAGCGGTGCGCAGGCCGATCAGGTCGTAGCGGTGCGCGCCGTCGCGGCCCGCGAGGCGTACGGCGGTGGCGTCGGCGAAGTACACGCCCGCGCCCGGTGCGTCGACCAGCGCGGCTACGCGACAGCGCACGGCGGGGCGGCCGCCCGCCACGACCTGGACCCGGTCACCGGTGCGCAGACCGATCGCGGCGGGGACGGCGATCTCGTCCGCCCCGGCCGGGGCGCGGCCGGTGACGCGCGGACGGGCGAGCAGTCGCGTGGAGGACCAGCCGTGTCCGGCCGCCGCGGGGTCGTCGGCGGTCGGTACGACCCCTCCCCGGGCGTCGACCAGCGCGGCCGGGAAGCCGAGGTCGCCGACCACTGCCGTCACTCCGGGCAGGTCCGAGAGCCGGCCGGTCAGCGACGAGGGGACCCGGGCGCGCTCCGGGAGGGCGAGCGGCAGGTCGCCGTCCGGGTGGTACTCCTGGTCGGCCGCGACGACGATGTCCGCGCCGCCGAGCCGGCCCGGTGGCAGCTGTGAGCGCAGACCGGACTCGGCCAGCACACCGGTGCCGGTGATCAGGGCGGCCCCGCCGAGTACCGCGCACACCACGGCGAGCAGCGCGGTGATCCGGTGCGCGGCCATACGCAGGGCGATCGGGAGGAGGGGGAGGTGGGAAGGGGTGCGGAAGTGCTCGGACATGGATCAGCGGTCTCCCAACGCGACGAGCTGCTTGGCCAGTTGGGGCGCGGTGGGGTGGTCGAGGGCCTCGACGACCCGGCCGTCGGCCATCACCAGCGCCTTGTGGGCGCGGGCGGCGGCGGCCGGGTCGTGGGTCACCATCACCACCGTCTGGCCCAGTTCGTCGACCAGGGCGCGCAGCAGCTCCAGCACCTCGTGCGCGCTGCGCAGATCCAGCGCTCCGGTCGGCTCGTCGGCGAACACGACGGCCGGGCGGGCCGCCAACGCCCGTACGACAGCGGCGCGTTGCTGCTGTCCGCCGGAGAGTTCGGCGGGGCGCCGGCCGAGCCGGCCGGCCAGGCCGACGCGCTCCACCAGCGCCGCGATCCACTCTCGGTCCGGGGCCCGGCCGGCGAGCCGCAGCGGCAGCGTGATGTTGTCCTCGACGGTGAGGGACGGGATCAGGTTGTAGGCCTGGAACACGAACCCGACGCGCTCGCGCCGCAGTTCGGTACGGCGGGTCTCGTTCAGGCCGGCGATCTCGTGGCCGTCGATGCGGACGCTGCCCGAGGTCGGCGAGTCCAGCCCGGCCGCGCAGTGCATCAGGGTGCTCTTGCCGGAGCCCGAGGGGCCCATCACGGCGAGGAAGGTGCCGGGCAGGACCGTCAGTGACACCTCGTTGAGGGCCTTCACGTCGCCCGGATAGGTCTTGGTGAGGCGCTCCAGGGCGATGGCGGGGGCGGGCCCGGCGGCCCGTACGGCGGTCGTCGCGTGGTTCACCGGCGGCCGGCCTTCAGACGGCGTACGACGAGGGCGGTGGCCGCGAGTCCGGTGACCGCGCCGCAGGCGAGGTTCACGGCGACACCGACGGCGGCGTAGGAGACGACCATGTTGGCGACCGCGCTGATCACCAGGATCAGCCAGAGCAGGATGCGGGTGACCTCTGCGCGGGGCACGGCCGGGGCGGGGTCTTCGTGGTGGGCATCGCGGTGCGCGACGTGGTGGGCGTCGTGGACGCTCAGTCGGTAGGGGTCGGTGGTCGCCATCGCGGGCTCCTTCGGCGGGGACTCGGCTGATGTCTCGGCCGGCGTCCCGGCTGATGTCCGCGACGCTACGGACGGCGACCCCGCTCGGCCGATCCCACCTACCGCCGGATCGGCGGTACAGCCTGCTGTACTACAAGGCGAAGTGGGCCTGCCCGTAGGGTCGTTGGCGCGCATCAGGAGTGGAGCGAACATGACGACGACCGACCCCACCGGCACCGCGGCCCCGGCGGCCCCCACGGGCACCGCTGACGCCGACCCCACCGGCATCGCTGACGCCGGCCCCACCGCCGAGCGTCCGCGGGAGGTCGTCGTCCAGGTTCTGCGGGCCTCCGGTGCCGCGCTCGGGCAGCTCGTCGGCGGGCTGGGGACGGCGGCGATGGCGCTGGGCGTGCTGGTGCTGGCGGCCGTCGCCACGGTGACCGCGCCGGCCGGGGTGGGCCTGCTGCTGGTGCCGGCCGTCGTCCGGGCCCTGCACGCGCTGGCCGACCGGGAACGGGAGCGGCTGGCCCGCTGGGGACCCGGGATCGTCGCCCCGGACCCGCCGCCGACCGCGCCGCGGGCCGCCCTCGCCGACCCCACCACCCGGCGCGAGCTGCGCTGGGCGCTGCGCCACGGCAGCCTCGGATTCCTGCTGGGGCTGCTCGGGGTGTGGCTGCCGTCGGCCGCGTTCCGGGACACGCTCTATCCGCTGGTGTGGCCGTTCATGCCGCCGGACACCAGCAGCACGTCCTTCGGCATCGGCGTGGCGCACACCTGGACGGAGGCGCTGGCGGTGAGCCTGGTCGGCGTCGGCTGGATCGCCGTCATCCTGGGTCTGACACCTGGTATGGCCCGTCTCCAGGCCCGCCCCGGACGGACGCTGCTGAGGGCCGGCCCGGACACCGACCTTTCCCTGCGGGTGGCCGAGCTGACCGCGACCCGGGCCGCCGCGCTCGATGCCCACGCGACCGAACTGCGGCGCATCGAGAGGTCGTTGCACGACGGGACGCAGAACCGGATCGTCACGGCGACCGTCCTGCTCGGCGCCGCCCGGCGGATGGTCGCCCGGGATCCGGAACGCGCCGACGAACTCCTCGAACGGGCCCAGAGCGCGGCCGAGCAGGCGCTGGCCGAACTGCGCGCGGTGTCCCGCTCGATCCTCCCGCCGGTGCTGTCCGACCGGGGGCTGGCGGGGGCACTGTCGGGCCTCGCGGCCGAGTGCGCGGTGCCGTGCCGGACGGATGTGGAGGCGCCGGAACGGTGTGCGGCGTCCGTGGAGGCCACGGCGTACTTCGTGGTCGCGGAGGCGCTGACGAACGTCGCCAAGCACAGCGGGGCGAGCGCGGCGGCGGTCACCGTGCGGGCGCGGGGCGGACGGCTGCGTCTGCGGATCGAGGACGACGGGCGGGGCGGGGCCGACGAGGCGGGCGGCTCCGGGCTGACCGGCATCCGCCGCAGGGTGGCGGCCCATGACGGTACGCTCCGCGTGACCAGCCCGGCGGGCGGGCCGACGGTGCTCGACGTGGACCTGCCCTGCGGCACATGACGTTCCGGAAGCCGCGGGCCGGTCCACCGAACTGCCCTGTACGACAGATGAGTTGGTTGCCGACATGCGCATAGTGATGGCCGAGGACGACCCCCTGCTGCGTGAGGGGCTCGCCCTGCTGCTGGGTGCCGAGGGTCTCGACGTGGTGGCGAAGTCCGGGACGGCCGAGGAGGCGCTGGACGCCATCGAGGAGCACAAGCCCGACGTCGCGATCCTCGACGTACGGATGCCGCCCACGCACACCGACGAGGGCATCCGCGCGGCGGTGGAGGCCCGGCGCCGCCGCCCCGACCTCGCCGTGCTCGTCCTCTCCGCCTACGTCGAGCAGAGCTTCGCCACCGAACTGCTCACCGGCGGGGTGGCCGGACTCGGCTATCTGCTCAAGGAACGGGTCGGCCGGGTCGAGGAGTTCCTCGACGCGCTGCACCGGGTGGCGTCCGGCGGCACCGCCATCGACCCCGAGGTCGTCGCCCAACTGTTCACCCGCTCCCGCCAGGACAGCCGGCTGGAACGGCTCAGCCCACGCGAACGGGACGTCCTCGCCCTGATGGCCGAGGGCCTCGGCAACAGCGCGATCGCCGAGCGCCTCGTGGTCACGGACGGCGCGGTCCACAAGCACATCCGCAGCATCTTCGCCAAGCTCGACCTGTCCCCCGCCGACCAGGTGGACCGCCGGGTGGCGGCGGTCCTGCACTACCTGGAGGACGCGAGGCGACGGGGGTAGTACGGGGGACGGGGGCGGCACGGGGTGGGTACAGCCTGCTGTACCCGGGGTCGGGGTGTGCGCGGCAGTGATCGGGCAGCTCGGCGCTGGTGTGCTTGGGGCATGGCAAGGGCGGCGTCCGGGAACGGTGTCGGCCTGTGGCACTGGACCTTCCCGGGCGGCGCGCTCGGCAGTCAGCTGCTCGGCGTACTGCCCGGTGCCTACCTCGGCCCGATCGGTTCGGCGCTGCTGGTCACCGCCGTCACGGAGGGCCGCGCGGGACTGCGGGCGTGGCGGGGCCGGATGACGAAGCCGAGGGTGAGGTGGGGCTGGTTCCTGGTCGTGGCGCTCTCGGTGCCGGCCGCGCTGACGATCACCAGCGCCGCGCTGACCGGCCAGAACCCGGTGCTGCCGTCGGCCGCCGCGCTCGCCGCGTACGTCCCCGGCCTGATCCTGCAGATGGTCACCACGGGTCTGGCCGAGGAGCCGGGGTGGCGCGAGTTCGCGATGCCGCACATGCAGCGCCGCTTCGGTCCGCTGGTCGCCACCCTGGTCGTGGGTGTGTTGTGGGGCTCCTGGCACCTGCCGCTGTTCCTCACGGAGTGGGGCGGCGGCCCGGACGTCGGTCCCTCCCGCCTGCTCGCCTTCCTGGGTACGACGCTCGCGTTCAGCTTCGTGATGACCTGGGTGTTCAACCGCTCCCGCGAGAGCATGCCGCTGGTCATGCTGCTGCACACCAGCGTGAACAACTTCTTCTCCGTCGCGTGGTCGGACATGTTCCCGTCGGCGGAGATCGAGACCACGACCTACGCGTTCCTGATCGCGTCGACGCTGGCGGCGGCGGTGATCCTGCCGACGACCCGGGGACGGCTGGGGCTGACCGTCTCGAAGGCCGATGCGGTCGTCGAGGCGTCCGCTGTCGCTCCGCCCCCGTACCGGTGAGCAGGCAGACCGCCTCGACGGGTGTCGCCGGTTACGGGGTGTACGGGGCGTCGCTGTGGTGCAGTTCCACCATGGTGGGTTCGCTGACCTGGTACACGGCGGTGCGGGTGAGGGTGACGACGGCCGCCGGATCGTCATCGCCGCGGGTCCGGTAGACGACGGTCACCTGTCGTGGTGTCCCGCCGGACGGGAAGTCGATGGAGACCACAGGCGTACGGTCGCCGAGTTCGGCGGCGGCCGCGGGGACGGGGGTGCCGCCGTCGTTGCGCCAGGTCACCAGGGTGTAGAACTTTCCGGTCCCGCCGGTCGAGATCTTGAGGGCTCCCACGGCGTCGGGCGCGCTGTCCCCGGTGATGTCACCGATCGCGCACTGCGGTTGCAGCTCGATCACGACACCGTCCGCGCCTTCCCAGCGTCCTGCGCTGAGGGCGGCTCCCGAGATGCCGTACCCCTCCAGCCCTCCGCCGTCCAGAGACACGTTCCGCAGTTGTTCGCAGGTCAGGGCCTTGGCGCCGCCGGCTGCCGTACCGCTCGGCTTCGGGGACGGGGGCGTGGTGGGGCTGCCGGGTGTCTTCGCGGGACTGCCGGGTGTCTTCGCCGGGCTGTCGGGTGTCTTGGCCGGTGTGGCGGTCGCCGGCTTCGACGTCTTGTCCGGCTTCCCGCTCACGGCCGCTTCCCCCGCGGCCGAGTCCTTCGGCCCGCAGGCCACGACCAGCCCCGCGACCAGCCCCGCGGCGGCCGTCTGGGACACCCGTCTCGCCCATCCTCTGGATCGGTTCACTCGTCACTCTCCGTCGCACCATGGCCCGGCATTCCCGCTGGGCAGGAGCGGAGACGCGGACCGGTGGGGCACGGTTGCACCGAGTTGTCCCTGTTCCGTAACTCCCGAACGACGTGGGAACGGGCTGCACTGAGTAGGAGTACTCATGTCCGTCGGCGATCGGGCTGACAGCCTTTCGACATGACGAGTGGCAGAGGCGCGCTGACGACACTTCATCTCCTTCTGGTCTGGGCGACGATGGCGGCGGCGATGCCGGTACTGGGATTCGGGCTGGTGATGGCGGGCTGGGGCGGCGGTGCGGGGGCGGCCGTGTCGACCTTCGCCCTGGGTGTGCCGCTGACGGTGATCCTGCTGGCCACGGCGGGCCTGCCCGCGCGCACGGTCGTGCCGCTGTGCGATTCCACGCCGCGTCGATTCGGCTGGGCGGTCCTGGTGTTCGTCCTCGGCACGCTCGGCGTCCTGGCCGGCCTGGCCGCCTACGGCGGGGAGGTCGATCTGGGGAGCGCCGGCATGCGGATCGCGCTGACCGGGCTGCCGTACGCGGTCGCCGCGGCGTTCTTCGTGCCGAGCCGGTGGGTGCGGCTGGGGGCGGTCGCCGTGCTGGCGGCAGGTGCGGTCTACGGGGGCCTCGTCGGTCCGCAGCAGGCGGAGCAGCGTCGGCACGCCGCCGAGGTCGCGCGGTACCGGGAGCGTCCGGAGCTGCTGTACGTGGGGGACGCCCCGCCGGGGATGCGGGTCTCCCGTGCCGTGGTGGGGGGCGGCCAGTTCAGCGTCGACTACCTCCCGGTCGAGCCGGGCCGGAGCGGATACGTGAACCTGACGGTTCGTTCGCCGCACACGCCGAAGGCGACATGCGATCTGCTGGCGCAGAAGGACGTGACCTGCACCGTGGACGAACGCGGCGAGATCCGGGTGGCCAGTGCTCTCCCCGGCGACGGCCACCACATCAGACTGATCCGTGTGCACCGCGGCGCGGAGGTCGAGGTCTCCAGCCAGTCCCTCGACGAACCCGGACTGCGCCACCTGCTGAACACACTGCACCCGCTGTCCGACGAGGAACTGGAGACCATGATGCGAGAAAAGACGATCACCCAGGGTTACTGAGCACGCGGCCCGCCGAGGGCGGACGGGCTCGGGCTTCCCGCCCGGGTCGGATCATGGGTCGTCGTCAGCGGCTGCCCCGCCAGGAACAAGCGTCTGCTCCCCTGACCGGCACGGAGATGCTGAGCACCGCACCGGAGGCCGCGGTCGGATTCTTGACGCCGTGCCGGGCCGTGGTGACCAGGAGGCGGTCGCCCCCGGGCGGCAGGCACACCGACGTGGGGTGCGGGGCGGGCACGGTGACGGTGCGGAGCAGACGGCCGTCGGGGTGGTACCGGCGGATCGCGCCGGCGCCCCACATCGCGACCCACAAACAGTCCTCCTCGTCGACGCTCATGCCGTCGGGGCTGCCTTCTCCGTCGCGCAGCCGGGCGAAGGTCCCCGGGGCGGACAGCGCGCCCGAGACGGGGTCGACGCGGCAGCGGAGGATGGTGCCGGCGGCCGAGTCGGCCAGGTACATGGTGGTGCCGTCGGCGGTGAACGCCGGGCCGTTGGGGATGGTCAGGCCGTCGAGGGCGCGTACGACCGTGCCGTCGGCGTCCGTGCGGTAGAGCGAGCCCGCGCCGGGGGCGGCGTCGTAGGCCATGCTCCCGGCCCAGAAGCGGCCGGCGGGGTCGGCGACACCGTCGTTCATCCTGCTGTGGACGGGCGTCCGGTCCTCGGGCCGGTCCAGCCATTCCAGTGCGCCGTCGGCGGTGAGCAGGGCGATGCCCGTGCCCACGGCGGCGATCCACGTCCGCGGCCTGTCGTGCACCGGCGCGACGGCACCCAACGGCACGTCGAGTGCGGCCAGTCGGCGAGGGGCCGGCTCCGCGTCGTCGCGCAGTTCGAAGAGCCGGCCGCTGAGGATGTCGACGTACACGTACCGGCCGTCGACCCAGCGCCCGCCCTCGGCGAGTTCGTACCCTCCGTCCACGACGACCGTGACGGGCGCTGTCGGAGATCCCATGAGTCACCTCGTGTCGGTCAGCGGACGGTCGTGCCGTCGGGTTCGTCGAACAGGCCCAGTTCGTCGCGGGTGGGGAGCCCTTCCCAGTCGCCCCGGGTGGCGACCGCGAAGGCGGCGGTGGTGACGGCCCGGTGCAGGCGATCCTCGACGTTCGCGCCGTCGAGGAGTCCGGACAGGTATCCGGCCACGAAGGCGTCGCCGGCGCCGACCAGGTCGACGGCGTCGACCTGCCGTGCGGCGCGGTCGACGGTTCCCTCGGCGGAGACGACCGTCGCACCGTGTGCGCCGCGTTTGACGATCACCTCTTGGACGCCCGCGTCCAGCAGGCTCTTCACGGCCTCCGACTCATCCACCGCGGGGTCTTGCAGCACCAGCGGCAACTCGTCCTCGGAGGCGACGAGCAGGTCGGTGTGGGCCAGCAGCGGCCTGAGGGTGGCGCGGGCGCGGTCGGCTGTCCACAACCTGGAGCGGTAGTTGACGTCGAGGCACACGGTGATGCCCGCGTCGCGGGCGGCGGTGGCGGCGGCCGCGACGGTCTCGGCAGCCGAGGGACCGAGCGCCGGGGTGATGCCGGTCAGGTGCAGGACGCGGGTTCCGGAGGCCAGCGCGGGCAGTACGCCGGCCGGTGTGACGGCCGAACCCGCCGAACCGGTGCGGTAGTAGCTGACGCGGGTCAGCGTGCCCAGGCGGGGTTCCGTCAGCAGTACCCCGGTGGGCCGTCCGGTGTCGTCGGTGGCCGCGTGGCTGAGGTCGATCCCTTCGGCGCGCAGGGTGCGCAGGACCAGGGCGCCGAGTTCGTCCGCGCCGACCCGGCCCGCCCAGCGCACCCGGTGCCCGAGCCGGGCGAGGCCGATGGCGACGTTGGACTCGGCTCCGGCCACGGAGAGGCCGAGGCTGCCGCCCATCCGCAGGGCGCCGTGGGCGCGCAGCGCGGCCATGGTCTCGCCGAAGGTCACCACTTCGGGTGGGGCCACTGTCGTCACGGCATCTCCCCTGCGGCCACGCTGCGGAACTCGGCGGCCCGGGCCCGGAGTCGGTCCAGGTCGCCGCCGTCGGCCGCGTCGCCGACGAGCGGTGAGCCGACTCCGACGGCGAGGGCGCCCCGGGCCAGGTAGTCACGGGCGGCCTGTGCGTCCACTCCCCCGACGGGCACGAAGGGCACCTCGGGGAACGGGTCGCGCAGGGCCCGCAGATAGCCGGGGCCGCCGAGCGAGCCGGGGAAGAGCTTGATCGCGTCGGCGCCGCGTGCGAGGGCGGCTTCGATCTCGCTCGGTGTCAGGGCGCCCATCAGCACGGGCACGCCGTACGGCGCCAGCCCGTCGACCAGTGCCGGGGTGACGAGGTACGACGCTCCGGCGTCGACCGCGAGGGCGGCGTCCGCCGCGGAGCGCACCGTGCCGGCGCCGAGGAGGGCGTCGGGGCCGAGCTCGGCCCGGGCCTGCCCGATCACGGCGAGGGCGTCCGCGGTGGTCAGCGATATCTCGACGGCCGTGATGCCCTCTTCCACCAGGGCGTGCACGGTGCGCAGCGCGGCGACGGGGTCCTTGCCCCGTACGATCGCCAACAGCCGTTGGCGTCGGAGGGATTCCACCAGGTGCATGAAAGCGGGCTCTCCTTGCGGGTTCGGTTCGAGAGGGACGGCCGCGCCGCGCTCACCATTCGGTGAACGCGCCGTCGGTGCCGCGCCACACGGGGTTGCGCCAGCGGTGTCCGGTCTCGGCGGCCCTGCGCACGGCCTTCTCGTCGATGTCGACGCCGAGTCCGGGGCGGGTGCTCGCGACGGCGTGCCCGTCCTGGAAGCGGAAGGGTTCGGGGTCCATCACGTACTCCAGCAGGTCGCACTGCTGGTTGTAGTGGATGCCCATGCTCTGTTCCTGGATGAGGAAGTTCGGCACGGAGAAGGCGATCTGGAGGCTCGCGGCCAGGGCGATCGGGCCGAGGGGGCAGTGCGGGGCCAGGGTGACGTCGTACGTCTCGGCCATGGCGGCGATCCGGCGGACCTCGGAGATGCCGCCGGCGTGCGAGAGGTCGGGCTGGGCGACGGCGATGCCGCCGGCCATGACCTCGCGGAAGTCCCAGCGTGAGTAGAGGCGTTCGCCGGTGGCGAGCGGAATGCTCGTGGACTGCGCCAGGCTCCGCAGCTGGTCGGAGTGCTCCGGCCGGACGGGTTCCTCGACGAACAGCGGGTGCAGCGGCTCCAGTTGGGGCAGCAGTCGGCGTGCCATGGCGGTGGAGGCCCGGCCGTGGAAGTCGACGGCGATGTCCCGCTCGTCGCCGAGCACGTCGCGGACGGCCGCGACGCGGGCGACGACCTCGGCGGTGCGGGCGGGGGTGTCGATCGGGGCGAGTTCGGCCGAACCGTTCATCTTCACGGCGGTGAAGCCCGCCTTCATCTGTTCCTCGGCCAGCTCCGCGACCTCGCCGGGACGGTCGCCGCCGATCCAGGCGTACATCCGGACGCGGTCGCGGACGGGGCCGCCGAGGAGGCGGTGCACGGGGACGCCGTAGGTCTTGCCGGCGATGTCCCACAGGGCCTGGTCGATGCCGGCGACGGCGCTGGAGAGGATGGGGCCGCCCCGGTAGAAGCCGCCCTTGGTGAGCACCTGCCAGTGGTCCTCGATGCGCAACGGGTCGCGGCCGACGAGGTAGTCGGCCAGTTCGTGCACCGCGGCGCGTACGGTCTCGGCGCGGCCCTCGATCACGGGCTCGCCCCATCCGGTGACACCCTCGTCGGTGGCGATGCGCAGGAACAGCCAGCGCGGAGCCACCAGGAACGTCTCAAGTCCGGTTATCTTCAAGGAGTTTCCTCGCGGAGCGGGTCGGTCGCGGGGTCGGTCGGGGTGTCGTCGTGGTCTTCCCGGGCCTGTACGGCGGCCAGGTCGTGGGACGCCTGGGCGAGCAGGGACTCGACGGCCTTCACCGCGGCCTCCGGGTCGCCCGCCTCGACCGCGTCGAGCAGGTCCTGGTGCACGGGGAGGGAGTCGGAGAAGTGCCGGGCGCCGTGCACGATGCGGTCGCGCACGCGCAGACCGGCCTCGATGACGACCTCCATCCGGCTGAGCAGTTCGTTGTGCGCGGCGTCCAGCAGGGCGCGGTGGAAGGCCAGGTCGGCCTCGACCATCGCCTCCGCGTCCGTTCCGGCGGCCGCCATCGCGTCGAGTGCCTGCCGCAGGGCGTCCAGGTCGGCGGGGGTGCGGCGGGCCGCGGCGAGCCTGGCTCCGGCGGGTTCGACGATCGCGCGGACCTCGGCGAGGTCGTCCAGGAACCCGTCGGTGGGCGCGCTGCTGCCCTGCCAGCGCAACAGGTCGCTGTCGAGCAGGTTCCAGTCGGCGCGGGGCCGGATGGTCGTACCGCGTTTCTGCTTCGACTCCAGCAGGCCCTTGGCCGCAAGGACGCGCAGCGCCTCGCGCACGACGGTCTTGCTGACGCCGAGTTCGGTCTCGAACTTGACCGGGTCGACGACGGAGCCCGGGGGGTAGTCGCCCCGGATGATGCGCCGGCCCAGTTCCTCCACCGCCTGCGCGTGCAGCCCCTTGGGGGGATGGGTCACCACGTTCTCCGTTTCCGTATCGGTCCTTGCGCCCGGCCCACCGCACGGTGCGCGACGCTCACGAGGACTCCTTCATGACGCTCCATCCTCCATCGACCAGCAGGCTCGCGCCGGTCACATAGGAGGCGTCCGACGATGCCAGGAAGGCGACGGCCGCTGCCACCTCCTCCGGCTGCCCGAACCGCCCGGCCGCCGTGGCCGCGACGCTGCGCGCCCGGTCGGGCTCCGGGATCCCGTCCCAGGCGGCGGTCAGGATGGGACCGGGCAGCACGGTGTTGACCCGGATGGCGGGTCCGTACTCGACGGCCAACTGCCGCCCCAGCGAGCACAGCGCGCCCTTCGCGGCGGCGTAGGCGGCATGGTTCGGCAGGCCGATGACCGCGTGCACCGAGGAGGTCAGGACGACGGAGCCCTTCGCCTCGCGCAGCATGGCCGCGAACGTCTTCATCGCGCGCCAGGCGGGTTTGAGCAGCACCGCCATCTGACCGTCCCACTCGGCCTCGGTCAGTTCGTGGGCGGGCTTGTTGAGCTGGGCGAAGGCGTTGCTGTGCAGCACGTCCAGCCGGCCGTGGTGCTCGTCGACGTGGCGGGCCAGGTGCTCCCAGTCGGCGGCCGAGGTCACGTCGCAGCGCACGAACTCCGCGCGTCCGCCGCTGTCCGCGATGTCCGCGGCGACGGCCTTGCCGGCCGCGTCGTCCACGTCAGTGACCACGACCACCGCTCCTTCGGCCGCGAGCCGGCGGGCCGTGGCCGCGCCGATGCCGTGCGCCGCCCCGGTGATCACCGCCACGCGCCCCGTCATCCTGCGGCATTCCGTCATCACGTGCGTCTCCCCTCGCTCCTGCCTGTGCGCCCACCATAGCTGTTTCAATTAATTATGAATATATCTTGACGGCGTGGCGATGCCACTCCGAGACTGACCGGCACGCAACAGGCACCTTCGGGACGAAGCCAGGAAGGACCTCCTCCCATGAGCCGCACCACACCCCGCCGCAGAAGCCGGGGCGCTCTCGCCACGACCCTTGTGGCCCTCTCCCTGCTCATCTCCGCCTGCAGTGGTTCGAGTGACACGCAGGACAAGGCGCAGGCCCCCGCCAAGCCCGGCGAGAAGGTCGACCTGCGCTTCTGGTCGTGGGTACCCGGCGTCGACAAGGCCGTCGACAAGTGGAACGCCACCCATCCGGACATCCACGTCAAACTGGAGAAGATCCCGTCGGGCAGCAGCGGCGGCTACGCGAAGATGCGCGCCGCCCTCAAGAGCGGCAACGCGCCCGACCTGGCCCAGGTGGAGTACCAGGAGATCCCCTCGTTCCTGCTGGAGAACGGCCTGGTGAACCTGTCCGAGTACGGCGCGGACAAGGACAAGTCGAAGTTCGTGGACTGGCAGTGGCAGCAGGGGGTCTTCGGCTCGGCCGTCTACGCGATCCCCCAGGCGTCCGGTCCGATGGGCCTGTTCTACCGCTCCGACCTGTTCAAGAAGTGGGGCATCGCTCCACCCAAGACGTGGGACGAGTACGCCCAGGCCGCGGAGAAGATCCGCAAGTCCGACCCGAAGGCCTACATCGGCACCTTCCCGCCCGGCAACTCGGCCTGGTTCACCGCACTCGCCTGGCAGGCCGGCGCCCAGTGGTTCGGCGTCGACGGCGACACCTGGTCGGTGAACATCGCCTCCCCGGAGACCCTCAAGGTCGCCGCCTACTGGGACGAACTGCGCACCAAGAAACTGATCAAGACCGAGCCCGACTTCGCCAACGGCTGGTACAAGGACCTCCAGTCCGGCGCCATCACCTCATGGGTCAGCGCCCAGTGGGGCGACGCCATCATCAGCGGAAACGCCCCCAAGACCAGCGGCAAATGGGCCGTGGCGCCCATGCCTCAGTGGACCGAGGGCGCGAACGTGTCCGCGAACTGGGGCGGTTCCTCCACGGCTGTCCTCAAGGGCGCCAAGCACATCCCCGAGGCCCTGAAGTTCGCCGAATGGCTCAACACCGACCCCGAGAGCGTCGACCTGCTGCTGCAGGGCGGATACGGCTGGCCCGCGGGGGCCGACGCGTACAAGGGCTCCTCGCTGGACAAGCCGTCGGAGTTTTTCGGAGGCCAGAAGTACAACGAGGTCTTCGCTGAGGCGGACAAGAACATCGACACCTCGTGGAAGTGGATACCGACGATCGACGCCACCTACCAGCACCTCAACGACGGCTTCCAGGCCGCCGTGGCGGGCAAGGGCTCGTTCGTCTCCGCGGTCCGGCAGGCCCAGAAGCAGACCGTCGAGGACCTGAAGAGGAAGGGTCTGAAGGTTTCCACCGGCCAGTGACCGTCTCCGGAGGGTGCGACACGGCCGCCGCCGATCTCCCCTCCGGACTCCAGAAAGCACCCTGATGCCCACGCGCACCCGAGCACCCCGCCGCCGCAGAAATCTGGCGCCCGTCGCCTTCGTCGCGCCCTTCCTCCTGCTGTTCCTGCTGACCTTCGCCGCCCCCATCGGCTACGCCGTCTTCCAGAGCGTCATGGATGTCGAACGCACCGGGCCGCTGGGGCTCGGCGTCAGCCGTACCGTCTTCGTCGGGCTGAGCAACTACTCCGACGCGTTGTCCGACGACGCCTTCGTGCGCAGCATCGGTCGCGTCCTGCTGTTCGCCGTCGTCCAGGTGCCGGTGATGGTCGTACTGGCCGCCGGACTCGCGCTGTTGCTGGACACCGCCTCGGCCAGAGGCGTGCGGTTCTTCCGCGCCGCCTACTTCCTGCCCTACGGCGTTCCGGGGGTCATCGCGTCCATCCTGTGGGGCTTCCTGTACGTCCCGGGAGTCAGCCCTCTCGTGGACGGCATGCGCCACCTGGGAATATCGGTGGACCTGCTGGGCGGAGACACGGTCCTGTGGTCCATCGCGAACATCGTCACCTGGGAGTTCGCCGGCTACAACGTCCTGGTTCTCGTCGCCCAGTTGCGCACCATTCCCACGGAGTTGTACGAGGCCGCCCGCATCGACGGCGCCAGTGCGTGGATGACGGTCCGGCACGTCAAGCTGCCGCTGCTGCGCCCGGCGCTGATTCTCACCACGGTCTTCACCATCATCGGCACGCTGCAACTGTTCGCGGAGCCACTGGTGCTCAAGCCCGTCTCGTCGAGCATCGACAGCGCCTACACCCCGAACCTCAGCGCCTACAACGAGGCGTTCACCAACGACAACTACCACCTCGCCGCCGCCGAGGCGGTCCTGCTCGCCCTCGCAGCGTTCTTGCTCTCCTTCGGGTTCCTGCGGCTGGTCAACAAGAAGGGTGGGGACGCGTGAGTCTCCAGACAGCGGCCCGCACCGTCCCGCCGAGCGGTGAGAAGCCGGCCTCCGACGACGGCACGACACCGCGCGGCGACATCACCGGGGTCACCACGCGCAGTCGTATCCTCGTCACCGGTCTGCTCGTGGCAGCCGCCGGGTACTTCCTGCTCCCGGTGTACTGGCTGGTCGTGGCGTCCACCAAGTCCACCGGCGATCTGTTCGGCACCTTCGGGCTGTGGTTCTCCCAACCGCAGTTCCTGAGCAACCTGCATCAGGTGCTCACCTACGACGACGCGATCTACCTGCGCTGGGCCGCCAACAGCCTGCTGTACGCGGGGATCGGCGCGGGTGTGGCGACGCTGCTGGCCGCGATGTCCGGCTACGCGCTGGCGAAGTTCTCCTTCGCCGGCCGCGACACGCTCTTCAACATCGTGCTGGGCGGCGTCCTGATCCCCGCCACGGCGCTGGCGCTGCCCATGTACCTGCTGTTCAGCGAGGCCGGCCTCGCCAACACCTACTGGGCCGTCCTGCTGCCGAGCTTCGTCAGTCCCTTCGGCGTGTACCTGTGCCGGATCTACGCGGCGGCATCCATACCGGACGAGCTGTTGGAGGCGGCCCGCATCGACGGCGCGGGAGAGTTCCGCATCTTCACGGTCGTCGCCCTGCGCATCATGACCCCCGCCCTGGTGACGATCTTCCTCTTCCAGTTCGTGGGCATCTGGAACAACTACTTCCTGCCGCTGGTCATGCTGTCCGACTCCAAGCTCTACCCCATCACCCTCGGTCTGACGTCATGGCAGTCCTTCGCCGACCGCCAGCCGCAGCTCTACCAGTTGACCGTGGGAGGCGCCTTCGTCTCCGTCGTACCGCTGATGATCGCCATGGTCGCCCTCCAGCGCTTCTGGCGCAGCGGTCTGACCGAGGGCAGCGTCAAGGCCTGACCGGCCGTCAGGACACCGAAAGGCCCCGGCCGGAAGGGTTACTCCCACCTTCCGGCCGGGGCACCGATGGTTCTTCACCTGCCTCGCGGATTCACCGCCTCGCGGAACACGTCGTAGACGAGCTTGGGCCGTTCCTCGTCGAAGGTGACCAGACCCATCACGGAGATGCCGTTGTAGTCCTGGTTGTATCCGGCCCGCTGCTTGTAGTCCTTGAGCACCCAGTAGGTGAAGCCGGCGACGAAGTCGCTGCGCGCCGTCACCTGCTCCCAGTGCGCGGTGAAGCTCGCCGCCTGCCACTCCTCCGTGCCCTGCGTGGTCGCGGGGCCGTGGGTGCCGGCCACGGACCAGGTGCCGTTCTCGGTGATCAGGATGGGCTTGCCGGGATACTTCGCGTGCACCGCGTCCAGCGTGGGCCCGAGGTCGGCGTCCTTGCCGTAGAAGTAGCCGAAGTACTCGTTGAAACCGATCACGTCGGCGAGGTCGAACGCGGGGTCGTTGCTGGTGTTGGAGGCCCAGGTCACCGGGCGGGCGGTGAGGTCGACCGACTTCACGGCCGCCTTCAGGTCGGCGAGCCAGGCCCGGTAGACGGGAGCGCCGCCTCCGTCGATCTCCGACTCGTTCTGCAGGCACCAGAGGATCACCGAAGGGTGGTTGTGCTGGTTCCAGGCCATGGTCAGGGCCAGGGCGCGGGCGAGGCCGTAGCGCTCGGTCTGGAGCTTCTCCTGGGGGGTGTTGAGCCACATGGTGTCGATGTCGTCCATCACCAGGACGCCGTGCTCGTCAGCCCAGTCGTAGACGTAGGGGTGGCGGTTGTAGACGCAGTTGCGGATGAAGTTGGCGCCCACCGCCGTGATGTGGCCCAGTTCCCGGTCGTACTCGGCGGGCGTCATCGCCCTGCCGTGGGCGGCCGTCTCCTCGTGCCAGTTGAGGCCCTTGAGGAACAGCGGCTCACCGTTCAGGCGCAACTGGGCGTCCGCGGTGCCCAGTTCGCGTACGCCGTACACGGTGGAGAGGGTGTCCACGCGTGGCCCCGAGGCCCTGCCGGTGTGCAGGGTGGCGCGGGCGGTGAGCGTGTGCGGCGCGGCCGGGCTCCAGCGCGGTGCGTGGGGTATCGGGACCGACACGCGCACGACGCCGGCCGACCGGGCCGCGATCCGGGCCGCGACCACGACGGGGCGGCCACCGCTCCCCCGGCCGGGGTCCAGGGTGAGCCGGCCGACGAAACCGGTGGTGCCGTGGTTCTCGACGACCGCGTGTGCCTCCAGGCGCCCGCGCGCGGTGGACACGAGCAGTTTGGCGATGGTGACCTTCGGGACCGCCTCGATCCAGACGGACCGGGTCAGTCCCGCGTAGGGCCAGTAGTCGACGGGCTTGTACGGCAGCTCGTGGTCGTCGGTGACCGGCTGGGGCGGCGTGGCCGTGTAGTCGGTGTAGCTGGCGCGGCGGAAGACCCGCACGGCGATCGTCTGCCGGGTGCCCGGCCGAAGCGCCCCGGCGACCGGAAGCGCGAAGGGCGAGTTGGCGCCTTCGTGCTTGCCCAGGTGCTTGCCGTCGAGCCAGACCTCGGCGCTGTATCCGGCGGCCAGGAAGGCGATACGTACGTGCCGGGCACGCCAGGACGCGGGCACGTCGATGGTGGTGCGGTACCAGGCGTAGCCGTCGGCGAACGCCGTGCCCTTGCCGAAGGGAGCGGTCTGCGAGCCGAATCCGGGGGTGTCCAGCAGATCCCAGGCCGCGGGGACGCCGATGCGGCCCCAGGCCCGGTCGTCGTGACGTGGGGAGTGCCAGCCTTCGTCGAGTCCCTGGCCGGTGGGGTCGAACCGGAAACGCCAGCGCCGGTCCAGGGACAGGTAGTCGCGCGTGGGTTCGTGGGTGCGCCAGCCGTCGAAGGCCGGGAGCACCGTGCCGTACTGGAAGACGACGCCGGTGCCGCCGACCTCGCGCACATGGGTGCCGGAGGGCTCGGTGGCCGGGTGGGTGTCGAGGACGGGGCCGCCGGCGGCTTCCGCGGCCGTGCCGTCTGCCGCTCGTGCCGTCTCCGGCCAGGCCGGCAGGGCGACGACGGCGGCCGCGCCGAGTGCCGTGACGACGGTGCGCCGGGACGGGTGGATGGGTTCGGTCATGGCACATGAGCCTGGGCAGTCCCCGCACCCCTGTCAAGCATTATTCATAATTAATGAATTGAGCTACCGTGCCCTCATGACGACACAGCGAGCAATGGCCATCACCCTGTGGGACTTCAGCTGGTACACACAGGCAGGCCCCGGCGAGCCGTTCGCCGACCTCGACCGCGCCTTCGCCGAGGCGGTGGACCGGGGCTTCAACACCGTGCGCGTCTGCGCGATGCCCTTCCTGCTGTTCTCCGGACGCGTCCCCGATCCGGACTCGATCGAGGTCCGCGGCCTCGGCGAGGAGTTCGGACAGCGCACCCGCTGGTACGACGTGCGCGGCGGCTATCCGCTGGACGGCCGCCGCCGGCTCGTCGAGCTGTTCGAGGCGGCCGCCCGCCACGACTGCCAGGTGATCGTGTCCTCCTGGGAGTACCAGCAGTCCCCCAGCTTCGCCGACACCGACGCCTGGCACCGCGCCCTGGCCGAGGTCCCCGGCCCGGACCGCGCCGAGGCCGTGGCCGAAGCGCTCGCCGGACTCCTCGACTTCCTCACCGAGCGCGGACTGGCCGGCCAGGTCGCCTACGTCGAGGTGCACAACGAGGTCGACAACTGCTCCCTCGTACCGCGCGACGGCGTCACCCACTACGCCTACCTGCGCGACCCGCTCGACCGTGCCGTGAAGCTGCTGCGGGCCCGGCACCCCGCCATCCCCGTCACCTACTCACTGGGCGAGCCCTGGCCGAGCGAGATCGACGACCTGCCGGAAGGGGCGCAGATCGCTCACTTCCACTTCTACGTCTACGGCGTGCTCGGCGCGCTGTACGAGGCGGTCGGACTCGGGCACGGCACCGAGGCGGCACCCGAGACGGCGGCCTGGCCCACCCCCGAACTGGCCGCCATGCTGCGCCCGGACGCGCCCGCCTTCGCCGACTACCAGCCGGACGAGCCCTGGCGACTGGCCGCCACCGGCATCCCGCGCGAACTGTTCTACGCGCACGACTGGGTCGACCCCGACCGCTGGGACCTGTGGCTGTACGAGAACTATCCGGCGCACCGGCAGGCCATGCGGGACACGCTGGCCGGGTGGGTCGACTCCGTCGCCGAGTTCGCCCGCCTGCGCGGCATCCCCGCCGTGCTGGGCGAAGGTGTCGTGGGCTACACACCTCTCCTCACCCGCTTCGAGGAGGACGCCGTCGGCAAGGACATCGCGGAGTTCGTCGTCGACCGCTGCCTCGCCGCGGGCTTCCGGGGCGTCGTCCTGACGTCGAACGCGGCCCCGCACCACCCCATGTGGCACACCGACCGCGACTGGATGCGCCGGGTCAACGCACGCGTCACAGCGGCCTGACCCTGCCGCCACAGCGGCCCGCCACGCAGCGGACGAGCGGGCGGGGGCCTGCCGGCGGAGCAGGGCGCGGGTACGCACGGTGCCACGCTTCGCCGTCCACGACGACGCACCGGGCAGGCTGGTGACCTGCCCGGTGCGTGGCGGTGGTGTCAACACCTCCACCACCCGATCGTGGGCGACCTGACGCTCGACTACCTGGTCCCGGCCGTCGAAGACGACCCCGAACAGACCCTCACCGTCTACACCACCGAACCCGCCACGCGAGCGCGCCGCCGACGGCGGTGTGCCCGGGCAGGAGGTCAGCGACGGTGATCTGGTGGCGCAGCGGCTGACGCCGTGATCGCGCGCGAGGGCAGCGATCGAACGGCCCTCAGGTAGGAGGTACACACAGCGTCGGTCTACGCTGCGGCGACGTGGGGTCGAGGCGGACCTGGGGTGACGCGGGGGGCGTTGTGGTGTGGGAGCAGGGGGCGGCCGGTCTGGCGACGGGGCTGCTGATCGCCCTGGTCACCGCGCCGGTGGGTGTGTCCGGTGCCGTGTTCCTGCTGCCGGTGCAGCTGAGCGTCTTCGCCGTACCGAGTCCGGCGGTCACCCCGACGAACCTGCTCTACAACGTCGTGGCCGGCCCCGGCGCCCTGCTGCGTTACCGACGTGACGGTGCCTTGAGGGGCCCGCTCGTACGCGGACTCGTGCTCGGTACGCTGCCCGGCGTCGTCGTGGGTGCCGTCATCCGCGTCTTCCTGCTCCCCGGCCCGGCCGTCTTCCGCCTCCTGGTAGCGGCGCTGCTGCTGCCGCTCGGCACCTGGCTGATCGTCCGGACCCTTCGACCCGGCCGCTCGGAAAACCCACGCCCCGAGCCGTCGCCCCGAGCGGTGACCGGCCTCGCGTTCACCGTCGGGATCGTGGGCGGCATCTACGGCATCGGCGGCGGCTCGATCCTCGGCCCCGTCCTCGTCGGTCGCGGCATGCCGGTGACCGAGGTCGCTCCGGCCGCCCTGGCCTCCACCTTCGCCACATCCGTCGTCGGAGCTGCCACGTATGCCCTGCTCGCGCTGGCGCACAGCGGCGACATCGCCCCCGACTGGTTTCTCGGGCTCAGCTGCGGTGCGGGCGGTCTCATCGGCGGCTACCTCGGCGCGCGCCTCCAGCCCCGCCTGCCCGAGACGCTTCTTCGCCTCCTCCTCGGCTCCCTCGCTGCCGCCCTCGGTGCCCTCTACGCGATCACCGCCCTGCGCTGACCCACTCCGAGTGCGCCGGCCGACGCGGGACACCCGCACACGTGCCGCCCTGACGGCACCAGTGAAAGGGGAATGTCTTGCAGGCCGAGAACCGAGAGACCGCAGCACACGTCGTCCCCGAGCCCGCGCCGCCGTACGACTCCGACAAAACCTCGAGGATCCGGGGCGTTCTGCCGCGAGGCCGTCGAGCGGACCGTGGCCGAACTGGGCGGGCTGAACGTCCTGGTGAGCAATGCCGTGTACCTCCAACAGCAAGCTGGAGCCGGAGCAGCTGACCTCCGACGACTTCGACCGGACCTTCAAGACCGATCTCGCGAGTGCCCGATCCACACGCGGAACACCCGCCTCCCGCTGTTACACCCCCGGACCCGCCGGGTACTCGCCGACGCGTTCCACTCGACTCCGATCATCCGCTCATGTCCTCGGTGCGGCCCATGGTGCCCGTCGTCGCTGAACTGCTCGGCCGGGCCCGCGCGGCGGAGGTGCCGGTGATCTACGCGAACGACAACTTCGGATCCTGGCGCTCCCACCACGGGGAACTGCCGGACATCGCGCTGGCCCGCCCGTACGCCCCCGGCCTGATCGAACCGATCAGGCCGGACGAGGAGTCGTTGTTCGTGGTGAAGGCCCGCCACTCCGTCTTCTGCGAGACGCCGCTCGCCTATCTCCTGTCACGGCTGGGCGTCGGCGCACTGGAAATGATGGAGCGCAACATGGGCGCCCGGGTCGTCATGGCGAAGGAGATCGACCTCGGTCCGGCGCACACCGGCCGGTGACGTCGGCCGGCTCTCATGGCGTTCGCCGAGACGGACGCCTACCCGGAGCGGAAGATCGGTTCCCTCGGCAGGGGCGCCCCGCTGCCGGACAGCAGTCCATGGGCCAGCGGTGTCGCCGAGTGCTCGACCCGTTTGCCGGCACGGCGGCTGACGATCAGTCCCGCCCCGCGCAGGACCCCGATCTGATAGCTCGCACTGGCCGGTGCCAGGCGCAGGGCCTGGGCCACCTCGGTCGTCGTGCGCGTGCGGTGACCGGCCACCTCGACGAGGACCGCGCTTCTCGTCCGGCCCAGCAGCCGTTCCAGCCCGTCCTCGCCGGTGAGCGCGTTGTCGAACGGCTGCTTCGCGACCGGGTAGACGAGGACCGGATCGAGGCCGGGGTCGGCGAGCGCCGTGGGTCTGCGCCAGCAGAAGTACGACGGCACGAGCGTCAGTCCGCGTCCTTCCAGGCGCAGTTCCCGCTCGACGGGATAGTCGACGTCCAGATACGGCGGGTTCCAACGGGCGAACGGGTGCAGCCCCGCGAGGAGAGCCCCCGTGCCTCCACCGAGCGCGGCCCGTGCGCGGACGGCGACGTCGTCGCCCACCGCCGAGCGCATCTGCCGCCAGTACGGTTCCAGCAGCACCCGGAAGGAGTCCCGCAGGGCGTCCGCGATCAGCAGCAGTGTGGCGGTGGGCCGTTCGTGCGGGCCCCGAACCCATCCCGGCAGCGGCCGCGACGTGGCGAGCAGGGTGAGTTCCGCCACCAGCCGTTCCCGGGGTGTGGTGCGGACCCTTTCGAGCGCCGCGTCCAGGTGGTCACCCGTGACCGGAGGCGTCAGGAAGTCGGGGATGTACCCGGTGGCCGGGATGAAGGTGCGCAGTGTGCGCAGGGCGGCGTCGGCGCGGCTGTCCCGTGACAGGAGGTGGGTGGACCGCCGGCGCCAGTGACCGAACTCCAACGGCCCCTGATCCGTCTGTAACCGACAGACGGCACACATCAACTCCCAGAGGGGGTCAGGCTGTTGAGCCAGGCGTACGTTCTCCAGGTCGCGCCAGCCGAAGTGGATGCGAAGCACGTAACTCCTCGCCGCTCATGTCCCGGTTACAACTCCTTTGATCGTGACGCAGATGATCGGTACGGAGAAGTCGAGATCGAGAAGAGGATCGGATTCGTGTCGATAGCCTTTTCTCCATGAGCCCTGGTCGCGGCACTGGTGGAGTGCGTGAGCCGAGCCTGCACCAGCTCCGGCTCTTCCTCGTTCTCGCCGAGGAACTCCACTTCGGACGGGCCGCAGCACGCGTCTACGTCACCCAGCCCTCGTTCAGCCAGCAGATCAGGTCGCTGGAACAGCGGCTCGGGGTCACGCTCGTCTCGCGCGGCGGGCGTGGAACGCGGCTCACCCCGGCCGGCCAAGCCCTCGCCGAGGAGGCGAGAGCGGTGGTCGACGCCATGTCCCGATTACGGCAGACCGCCGACCGCCACGCCGGAACCGCGCGGGGGCGGCTGCTGATCGGCAGCCTCGGCGCCGAAGCGGCCATGCCCCACGCCCATGCCGTCCTCGCCCACCTCCGCGAGCTCCACCCCGACCTGGAGATCGAGGTCCGCAACCTGACCTTCGTCGACATGTTCGGCGCCCTGCTCGCCGGGGAGGTCGACGCCGCGTTCCTGCGCGGCCCGCTGCCCGGCGGGATCCAGTCCCTGCGTCTGGCCAGCGAGACCCGGGTGGTCTGCCTGCCCGCCGACGACCCTCTCGCAGGCCGGGAGACCGTCACCCTGGCCGACCTCGCCGACCGCGCGGTGGTCGACATGCCCCCGGAAGTGCCTCGCGCGTGGTGGGACCACCTCACCGTCAACCCGCGCCCCGACGGCACGCCAGTGCGCTACGGCCCCGTCATCAGGGACACCGAGGCCATGGTCTTCGCCGTCACCCAGAAACAGGCGATCGCCTTCCTGCCCTCCGCGGCCCGCCACCTCTACCCGCGAACCGGAGTCACCTACGTCCACTGCCCCGAGCTGGGCGTGTCGACGGCCGAACTCGCCTGGCTCCCCGACCATCGCGACGGACCGACCGTGACCGCCCTGCGCGAGGCGGCCCACCACATCCTTGGACAGGCGCACCCCGCCTAAATCCGACCTGGGGCCCGTCCCCGCGGCTACCCGGCCACTTGGCCGGAAGGAAACCCATGTTTTCGACGAGCATCGAAAACATGGCGGTGAAGATGGCTCCCCCCGCACGATGTGCTGAAGCAGCGGCTCGACCGGCCGCTGCGGCGTTCGGAGGGGGAACCGGCTGTCATGGCCGGGCAACCGGACGATACGGGGCGATCATCGCCGTCGCGACGGGGCTTCTCCCTCACTTTGTGTGAAGGGCGCCATGGCCTGGCGACGCCGGCGTCGGCCCTGCCGGCCCGAGCCCGGCCGTGGCGCTCCACCCTCTTCCGATCACCACCTGTCGACCCAGGAGGATCACCATGACCCACATCTCGACCGCCGACACCCAGACCGGCATCAAGGCCGGGGCGTCCGCCGAGGAGGAGCTCGACCTCGTGATCGGCGAACTGGAGCAGGACATCCCCCAGCGCACGAACGCGGCCGCCAGCACCTGTGTCCGCTGGTACTGCATCTGAGGGAAGCCTCGGTCCGACCGCATCACCGGACATCGCGCAGGTGCCGCTCGGCGACGAGCGGGGCGGCACCGTTCAGGGGGAGGCACAACACCGTGATCGACGTGCTGTGGGACGCGGTACCGGCCGCCGGTTCGCGGCCCGCGGGTCCGCACGGCTCGGCCGCCGCCCGGAAGGTGGTGAAGGCGGTACGGGTGGGCACGGCGGGCCGGCTGTTCCCGCCGGTGCTGCGGGTCGCCGACGACGGTCTGCTCGTACACGACCGCTTCCTGGCCGGCGACAGCGACGCGGACGTCCTGGCTGCGGCCCTCGACTCCCCCCGATTCGCCCCCGTCGTCGCAGTGTTGGACGCCCTGGACACCTGGTGCCGGCACGCCGCTTCCCGGTACGGCACCCTGCTCGCCCCCGGTCTGCTCGACGTGACCGACGGCGCCCTCTTCGGACCGCTCGTGGCCGAGGCGTTCACCGCCTGTGCCGCCGGCGTCCCCTACGCGGCCGACGAGCAGCACAGCCTGTGGACGACGTTCCTGGACCGGTTCCTGGAGCGGGTGAGCCGCGACGTCGCCGGGCCCTGGTTCGACCGGCCCGCGCTGCGTCCGCCCCTGACGGGCATCGAGGCCCAGGGCGGAGAGACGCACAACGGCCGCGGCAGGATCCTGCGCGTGAGCCTGAGCGGCGGTGGCGTCGTCGCCTACAAGCCCCGCCCGGCCGACGGCGAACTGCTCTTCCTCGCCCCCGAGGACTCCGTGTTCGCCCTCCTCAACTCCCTGCCTCCCGTGACGGGACCGGTCGTTCTGCCCGTCCTGCGCTGTACGGCGGGCACCGGCCCCGACCGACGGGACTACACCTGGCAGGAGTGGATCGAGCCGCCCTCGCAGTGGGGCCCGATCCGCTCGGCACCCGGAAGACGGCTCGACGGCACCCGACTCGGCCGACGCCGGGCGGAACACCTGTGGCACCGGGCGGGATCCCTCGCCGCCGCGGCGTTCCGCTTCGGCATCGCCGACCTGGGCGAGGGCAACATCCTCTGCGGAACGCGTGCCGACCAGCCTGAACCCCTCCTCTACCCGGTCGACATGGAGATCTTCCTCGCGCCGCTGCCACGCCTGTACGACACCGGACTCGTCGCCGACACCGAAGCCGGGGACCACCATCACCCGGGGCTGGAGGGCCGGCCGCGGTGGTGCACCCTGGACGGACCGGTCGCCCACTTCACCGAACACCCGGACGGCGGCCTGCGGTTGACGCGCAGAAGCCGGCCCTGCGCGCGCAGCCGGACCCGCACCGTCGTCGCGGACACCCTGGGGCGTACCGGATACGGCCCCTACCTTCCGGCCTTCCTGCGCGGGATGTTCGACGCCTGGACCCTGATGTGCCGTCACCACGACGTCATCCGGTCCTTCCTGATCCGCGCCGGACGGGAGCGGCACGTCCGTGTCCTGCTCAAGCCGACGGCCGCCTACACCGAGGTGCTCGCCGACCGCCTCACCTCGACGGCACCGGGAACCACCGACGCGGGCTTCGGCCCGGAGGAGGCGGCTCAGCTCGACGTGCTGGACGCCCCCTACTTCTTCCGCTCCGCGGAGGGCGGGCCGCTGCTGCGCGCCGGACCGCCCCCCACTCCCCTGCCGGGGCCCCCGCACCCGGACTGGCCGCCGTCGGCCACCGTCCGCGACGAACGCGGCCGCGACCTGGCCGGTCTCGGCGTGGCCCTGCGGGACGCGGTGGAGTACGTGTACGACACCGTCGGGCCCGGTGATCTCCACGGGGACGGCGTCCACGTCCGGCTCACCGACCGGAACACCGGGGAGGTCGCCTTCGACTGGCCGACGGCGGGTCGCCGGATCGTCCACACCTGGGATCGCGACACGTCGAGGATCCGCACGGAAACGCCGGCGCGGCCCGCCCTCGCACGCGATGTGCGGCGGCGCCTGCTGGCGATCGACCGGGTGGACGCGGCTCTGCGTGCCCGCTGGAGCGAGTCCCGCTTCGGCGACCAGGAGACCGAGGAGAGACTGCGCGCCCTGACCGACGCGGCCGTCCGCTGGCTGGAGGACGTCGTGCGCCGGCACGGCTGGCCGGGCCGAGCCCTGGTCGGCCCGGCCGCGGCGGCCGCGGCCTGCCGGCTCCTCCAGCACGCGGAGGGGCCGGCGGACTTTCAGCACGAGTGCCTCCGACTCATCGAGCGGGCCGCCCGCGACGGGGATCTGCCCTGGCGTCAGGTGGCCTACGTGACCGACGCGCTGCGTGTCCGGGAAGGCCGGCCGCAGCTGTACGGGACCAAGTTCCGCATGCGGGAAGGGAAGCTGGAGCCGTGCCCCATCGAACAGCCCGAGCAGGTGGACGAACGTCGGCGCCGTCTGAGGATGGAGCCGCTCGCCCGGTACGCCGGCCGGCTGCACCGCCGGTACCAGCCGCAGACGGGGTGAGCGGGACCGCGTGGGACCTCTTCGCCGCCCGCCACTGGCAGCGGACACCCGTCGTGGTGCCCGCGCCGGGCGGCCCGCGCACCGTCGACGCCGACCGCGCCTACACGACGATGGTCGAGGCCGCGCGACCGTTCCGCGCCGGCACCCGTTTCCAGGCCCTGCCCGATGTCCGCTTCCACGTCGCGGACGGCCGGATCCGGGCACCGGGTGACCTGCTGCCCGGGCCGCGGGACACGACCGCCGAGCGGTACGCCGAGCGCCTCGACCAACGCCTGGCGGGACGAGGCCGGCTGTTCGTGGTGGAGCAGGGACTCATGCTCGACCCGCCGCTGTGGGCGCGGGTGCGCTCCCTGGTCACGCCCTTGTGGGAGCGGGTCGGCTGTCCCGTCCTGCCCGTCGTCGCCGAACTCGTCCTCGGCGAGGGCATCGCGGAGCGCGACGGCTCCCCGCACTCCCCCCTGATCTGGGTGCTGCGCGGCAGCCTGACAGCCACGCCCCGGGGCTCCGGGCCCGCCCTCGACGCCGGAGCGGGGGACCTGCTCCACTGGCCGGCCGACCGGCCGCACACCCTGGCCTTCGGTCCCCGCACCATGGCCCTGCGGCTCCTGGTGCCCCGCGACCCCCGACTGGCGACCGCGGCGGTCACGGCTGTCGTGGCCGGCCTGGTGCACGCGCGGCGCGACCAGGACCGTGTCCCCTACCTGCCGTACCCGCCCGTCGGCCCGCACGCGCCCGACGAGCCCTACATGCCCGACGTGCCCGACGTGCCCGAACTGGCGAGTACGGCGGAGCTGGTGCGCGAGGTGACGGCGGCGCCACGGCTCGGCCGGCTGCTGAGTGCCCTGTGGGCGCGCAGGGTCAGCGCCGCCGGTCTCGAACCCGCCCCGGACGCGCGGCCACCCGTACGCCTCTCCCCCGACGACCGCCTGCGGCCGGCGTCGGCTGTCGTCCGGATGCCCCTCGGCGACGGGCAGACATGGCTCTGGGCGGTCGACGGCCACGCCTTCTCGCTCCGCGGCACCCTCGGCGAACGCGTCCTGGGCCGCCTGCGGCAGGGCGAGACCCCCACGGTCCGCGATCTGTGCGCCGTGGCGGGCCCCGGTCACGACGAGGCCGTCGTGGCCCTGCTGGAGAAGCTGTACACGCTGCGGGGCGTGGACGTGGACGGACGGGAGAGCGACGCGTGAGCACCTCGGTGGCGGTGGAGACGGAGTTCGACTGGGCCACCTTCGCGGAGCGGTACTGGGACCGGTCGCCCGTGCTGTTCCGTGCCCTGTCGCCCGCGCCCTTCGAGGTGTCGGAGGTGTTTCGGGCGGCTGTGCACGGCAGCCCGTGCGCAGGGCCGGAGGAACGGATGCCGCCGCACGCGCAGTTGACCGTCGAGCGCGTCCAGCGCCACACCGCCGACGGCCTGCTGCCGACCGCCGAGGACGGCGGCTTCGACGGATACGACACCCGGCTGGCCACCCGTCTCGGCGGCCTGCGCTATGCCCTTGTCGTCAACGACTTCCACGCGTTCGACGCCGCCCTGTGGTCGCGTGAGCGCGCCTTCTACGCCGGCCTGTGGGAAGCGGTCGGCCTGCCCCTGACCGGCGCCATCACGACCCTGTTCCACGGCACCTACGAGCACAGCCCCGTCGGCGTCCACAAGGACCGCTTCGCCACCTTCATGTTCGGGCTCCGCGGCCGCAAGCGCATGCGGTTCTGGCCGCGCAGGCCGTGGGACGAGGCCGTCTCCACCAAGGTCGACTACACCGGCCACCTGCCCGAGTCCTTCTCCGTCGACGTGGGGCCGGGCGAGCTGCTGTACTGGCCCGCCGACTACTACCACGTCGGTGAGAGCGCCACGCCGTCCCCCGCGACCAGCGTCAACGTCGGTGTGCCCAGGGACGAGCACCACGCCGGTTACGAGGTGGAGGCCCTGATCGCCGACCTCGACCCGACCCGGCTCACCGGCCGCGGCAGCCTGGACACCCTGCTCCACGTCCCCGAGGCCGAGGTCAGCGCACCGGGCCCCGGCCCGGACGGCCTGCTGTCCCCCGTACTCCCCGAGGCGTTCGGCGGTGCGGTGCGGGCGCTCGCCGACTTCGCCCGGCCCGAGCGGACAGGCCCCCGCGTCACCACCGTCTCCCTGCGCCACCGGACGGCCGGGGGCTTCGCGCCGGCTCCGGCGGCCGCCGCGTCGCGGGCCCTCGCCGACGCCGACCGAGTGCGGACCGTGCCCGACGTGCGCGTCCTGTGGGCACCGGACGGTGACGGCGGGACGCTCTGCGCGGCGAACGGCCACCACATCCGCACCTCCCTCGGGCCCGGCGCCATGACGGCGGTGACCCAGGCGCTGACCGGACCGGGCCCGCTGCGGGTGGCCGACGTCCTGTCCCTCGTACCGTCCGGCACTCCACGCGAAGAGGCCCGCGCCCTGCTGGAGCGCCTGGAGAGCTTCCGAGTACTCCGCCGGGAGCCCTGAGCCGGACGGGACGCGTACCGGCGGTATGTGGCCAGGCTGCACGATCCGCTGCCTCTGCGGGCGGGACGACGCTCGTCGTTGCTTGGGCTCGGGCTTGGGTCGAAGGCACCCGGAGGACACCGTGGCCCGCATCGGCCCACGGGTGTAAACCCTGGGGACCCCATGTGTACATCCGTGGGCCGATGCTGCGCGGGAGGAGCCCGTGACAGCGTTCTGCTGTGCCCACGGACCCCCCATCGGGGCACGGTCGCCGATCCATCACCACGGGAGAGCCCATGACCACCACACCGTTCATCAGCCGGAACGGCATCGAGCGCCGCCGCTTACTGAGAACCGCGCTGGCTGCCGGGGCCGCCGTGCCGCTCACCGCCGTCGCCGGCCCGGCGTGGGGCCACCCAGCCGCGGCCGGTCCCGCCGCAACGCGGCTCATGCTGCCCGAGCCGACCGGGCCGTACCCGGTGGGCAGGGTCTCCCTGCACCTCGTCGACCGGTCACGCCCGGACGACATCGCGGGCCCGGGGCACTTCCGCGAGCTGATGGCCACCGTCTGGTACCCCGCCCGCAACGTCGAGCACTACCCGGTGGCCCCCTGGATGCCGGTCGGCGCCCTTCAGCCGTTCCTCGCCGACGCCGGGTTCAGCGACCTGGTCCCCGTCGCGCCGCTCACCGTCGGCCACGTGGGCGCGCCGGTGCGGCGGTCGGGCCGGCGGCTGCCTGTGGTCGTGTTCTCGCACGGCGCCCGCAGCCATCAGGGCGACCACACCGTCGTGGTCCAGGAGCTCGCCAGCCACGGGTACGCGGTGGTGACGGTGGCTCACCAGTACGACACCTACACCGAGTCCCCCGACGGCCGGGTCGCCGTCCCGCTCCGCGACCCGAAAGCACCGACGCTGCCCGGGGACTTCGCCGCCGACCTGCGCTTCGTCCTCGACTGCGTCGAGCAGCTCGCCGCCGGGCGCAATCCGGACGCCGACAGGCGGGAGCTGCCGGCCGGGCTCCTCGGCTCCCTCGACCCACGGCACATGGGCGCGTTCGGCTGGTCGAAGGGCGGCACAGCCACCGCCTGCGCCACGCTCGCGGACGACCGCATCCGCGCCGGGCTGAGCCTCGACGCCCCGATGCAGATGAACCCGCCGCTCGCCGGTGACCTGGACCGACCGTTCATGATGATGTCCGCCGAGTTCGCCCGGGCCACCCATCCCGAGGCCGCCGCGTTCTGGTCGCATCTGCGGGGCCGGCGGCTGGACATCCAGGCCCAGGGCGCCGCCCACATCTCGTACGGCGACAACGAGGCACTGTTCCCCCAGGTGGCGAAGCTGTCCGGCTGGAGCGACCAGCAGCTCCAGGACGTGATCGGCACCCTCGACCCCGACCAGGCGGTGAGGATCCAGCAGGCGTACCCGCTCGCGTTCTTCGACGAACACCTGCGCCACCGCCGGCAACACCTGCTCGACGGACCGTCCCCGGCCTTCCCGGCCGTGACGTTCCTCCCCTGAGCGTCCGTACGGTAGCGGCGAGCGCCCGCAGCACGGTCCTGCGGGCGGGCGGCAGGGGGTTCGTCGGCACCCCTCACTGGTCGGTTTCGGCTGTGTCGGCGAGCAGGCCGCGAAGGACGTAGGGCATGACTCCTCCGTGGCGGAAGTAGTCGGCCTCTCGGGGGGTGTCGAGGCGGACCCGGGCGGTGAACGCCCGGTCGTCGGAGAGGACGTGGACGGTGGACGGGATCTGGCCGGCGTCGAGGGGCTCCAGCCCGTGGACGGTGATCGTCTCGGCGCCGGTGGGAGCCAGGTCCTGAGGCCCGCCGTCGAGGAGTTCGAGCGGCAGGACGCCCATGGCGATGAGGTTCGACCGGTGGATGCGTTCGAAGGACTGCGCGATCACCGCCCGGACCCCCAGCAGCGCGGGCCCCTTGGCAGCCCAGTCACGCGAGGACCCGCCACCGTAGTCCCGGCCCGCCACGACGACCATGGGGACGCCGGCCTCACGGTAGGCGGCCGCCGTGTCGTGGATCGTGCTCTCGCGGCCGCCCTGGAGGAAGTTGAGGGTCCGGCCGCCACGGGTGCCGGGAGCGACCTGGTTGCGGAGCCGGACGTTGGCGAACGCGCCCCGCATCATCACCTGGTGGTTGCCGCGCCTGGAGGCGTAGGTGTTCAAGTCCCCTCCGGATACGCCGAGTCCGGCGAGATGGCGGGCCGCCGCGCTGGAAGCGGTGATGGCGCCGGCCGGGGAGATGTGGTCGGTGGTGACCTGGTCGCCGAGTTTGACCAGCACCCGCGCCCCGGTGATGTCCTTGACGGCCTCCGGCTCTCTGGTCATACCGTCGAGGTAGGGCGGGCGGCGGATGTACGTGGAGTCCTCGTCCCAGGCGAAGCGGTCGGTCGCGGGCACGCTGATGTCCTGCCAACGCCGGTCACCGTCGAAGACGTGTCCGTAGGCGTCGGTGAACATCGCCGCGTCGATGCTCCCGGCCATCACGGCCTCGATCTCGGCGGGGTCGGGCCGGATGTCGTGCAGGAAGACTGGATCGCCCTGCGCGTCGTGGCCGAGGGGTTCGGTCGCGAGGTCGATGTCCATGGTGCCGGTGAGGGCGTAGGCGATGACCAGGGGCGGGGACGCCAGGTAGTTCATGGCCACCTCCGGCTGGATGCGCCCCTCGAAGTTGCGGTTGCCGGAGAGCACGGACACCACCGTCAGCCCGGTGTCGGCTATCGCCTCGGACACCGGGGAGATGAGCGGGCCGGAGGCACCGATGCAGGTCATACAGCCGAACCCGGCCAGGTGGAAGCCGAGGGCCTCCAGGGCGGGGAGGAGACCGGCCCGCCGGTAGTAGTCCATGACGACCCGTGAGCCGGGGCTGAGGGTGGTCTTGACCCAGGGCCTGCTGCGCAGTCCCGCCCGGACGGCGTTGCGGGCCAGCAGCCCGGCGCCCACCATGACCGCCGGATTGGAGGTGTTGGTGCAGGAGGTGATGGCGGCGATCGCCACCGCTCCGTCGCGCAGCTCGTGCGCGGTGCCGTCGATGACGACGGTGGCCGTGGTGGCCGTGGTGGCGGGCCTGGCGGTGGCAGCCGTCGTGGCGATCGGGGCGGTGGTGGCCGTATCGCCGTCGGTGTTCTGCTTCCGCAGGGACGCGACGGCCCTGCGGAAGCGGGACTTGGCCTGGTCCAGCGGGACGCGGTCCTCTGGGCGGGAGGGCCCGGCGAGCGAGGGAACGATCGTGGACAGATCAAGGTCGACCGTGTCGGTGAACCGGGGCGGGCTGCCGGGTCGGTGCCACAGACCCTGCTCCTTGGCGTACGCCTCGACCAGCGCGACCTGGGCCTCGGATCGCCCGGTGAACCGCAGATAGCGCAGGGTCTCGTCGTCGACGGGGAACAGCGCACAGGTCGAGCCGAACTCGGGGCTCATGTTGGCGACGGTGACGCGGTCGGCGACCGGCAGCGTGGTGACGCCTGTGCCGTGGAACTCGACGAACTTCCCGATGACTCCGTGCGCGCGCAGCAGTTCGGTGAGGGTGAGCACCAGGTCGGTGGCCGTGGTCCCGGCGGGCAGTTCCCCGGTCAGGCGTACGCCGACGACGTCCGGGACGAGAGCGGACATGGACTGACCGAGCATCGCGGCCTCGGCCTCGATACCGCCGATGCCCCAGCCGAGTACGCCGAGTCCGTTGACCATGGTGGTGTGCGAGTCCGTGCCGAGGCACACGTCCGGGAACGCGAGGCCGTCCTCGACCATCACCACCCGGGCGAGGTGCTCCACATTCACCTGGTGCATGATCCCCGTGCCCGGGGGGACGACCGCGAACTTCTTCAGCGACGACTGTCCCCATCTGAGGAAGCGGTACCGCTCGCCGTTACGGGCGTACTCCAGCTCCACGTTGCGGGCCAGCGCGTCGGAGCGGCCGAAGACGTCGGCGATGACCGAGTGGTCGACGACGAGTTCGGACGCGATGACGGGATCGACCAGGGAGGGATCGCCGCCGAGGGCGGTCATGGCGTCGCGCATGGCGGCGAGGTCGACGACCGTGGGTACCCCGTTGGTGTCGTGCAGGAAGACACGCGAGGCGTACAGGTCGACCGGTGTCCGCGAGGCCCCGCGCGCCAGGATCGCCCGCGCCTGGTCGTCGCCCCGGCTCGTGCCGTCGTGGAAGCGCGCCACGTTCTCCAGCAGGATCCGCAGACTGACGGGAAGGTCGGCGGGGGCCAGCCCGGCTATGCGGTGGTACGAGAGCGACTGGCCGGCGACGTCGAGGCGCGCCCGGGTGCCCAGCGCGTCGAGCCCGGATCCCGCCAGGTGGTTACGGCCCATCAGATTGCCTCCGCGCGGCGGACGAGTCGGGGAGGTCCCCGAGGAAGAAAGGGACGAACGCCGCGTGGCCGGCGCCGACGACACGTTCGGTCCACGGACGGCCGGGCCGCGGGTCTCCCTGCGGAGCGCCGGCCCCTGCCGTGAAAACACTGACGGTTATAACCTATGACGTCAACCCTGGTGTGCAGCATCGCACTCCGCAGACCGGGACTGATTCCCGCAAGCGGCGCCTTCGGAGCGCCCGAGAGGGCATTCGACCAGACCCCGCGACGTAGAATGCTCACTGGCATCCCCAGCATCGACTCTGTAGGTTATAACCATCGACTTCCAGAGGGGACCGTATGTCGCAGCCGGTTGAGGCTTTCGAGACGAAGAGCGACTTCGCCTACCGTCAGGTCCGCGACCGGATCCTCTCCGGGGAGCTGGAGCCCGGCTCGGTGATCCAGCAACGGGAACTCGCGAGCTTCATCGGCATCAGCACCACGCCGCTGCGCGAGGCACTGCGCCGCCTCAAGAGCGAGGGGCTGGTCGAGCTGGACGCCCACCGGGACGCCCGCGTCTCACCGTTGCGGGCCGAGGAGGCGCGCGATCTGCTGGAGCTCCGGCGGTCCCTCGACCCCTTGGCCGCCTCGCTGGCCGCCGAACGGCGCACCAACGCCGACATCCGGGCCATCCGCGCGGCGGCGGAAGGCCTGGCCCCGCTGCATCCGCAGCCGAGCGTCGCGCAACTGGTGGCACACCGCCGCTTCCACGCCGCCGTCTACACGGCCTCCCACAACGACCTGCTGATCGCGGCACTGGAGGGACTGTGGGACAAGTCCGACCGCTATCGCCTCCTGGCGCTCCGTACGGACCCGGGGCAGGACGCCCGGGACCAGAAGGCCAAGGAGCATGAGGCACTCGTCGAATGCGTCGCGCTGGGAGACGGCACCGGGGCGGCGGAGATCATGCGCAAGCACATCGACACCAGCCTCGGAGCGACAGCGGTGTGGCGGCTCGGCCACCGCGAATCGGCCGACGGGACCTGATCGCCGCAGTCGACGGCCGGGGTGATCGACCGCGTGGATCCGGCCCCGATGGGCTGACTCCCGTGTCTACGCGCCCGCTTGCCGGCCTTCGCAACACCGAACTCAGGATCGCCTTCGGCTTCGAGTCCGCCCCCCTCGCACACGACCTCCGCGCACACGACCTCCGCGCACACGACCTCCGCGACGGCGGCGGCCTTCGGCAGCTCGTCGTGGACAAACTCGCGTCGCTACGGTGGGAAGGGGCCCGCCTGGCCGAGGCCGCCCGGAAGGCGCCCGACTTCTACTGCGACGCCATGGCCCAGATCCGCATGACCGCGTGGTCGCGGGGCCGGGTGACCCTGCTCGGAGACGCCGGCTACTGCCCCTCCCCCCTCTCGGGGCAGGGCACCAGCCTGGCCCTCGTGGGCGCCCACGTGCTGGCCGACTGCCTTGCCCAGGCCGACGGCGACCATCGCATCGCCTATGCCCGCTACG
Source organism: Streptomyces caniscabiei (assembly GCF_014930365.1). Classification (GTDB taxonomy): domain Bacteria; phylum Actinomycetota; class Actinomycetes; order Streptomycetales; family Streptomycetaceae; genus Streptomyces; species Streptomyces caniscabiei. The sequence goes on from NZ_JABXWI010000004.1 coordinate 150,505, forward strand.
AGCGGCGCATGCGCCCCTTCGTCACCCTCAACCAGGACCTGGCCACCGAGAATCCCGGCGGTCCCGCCTCGGAGGAATCCGTCGCACACGCCAAGAACGCGCTCTCACTGGACAGTTGACACCGCGTCCGCGCGGACATCGCGGGTCGTCGATACTCCTCCCTCCCTGACTCGGGGGTTTCGACCGAGGGTTCTCACAGACCGGAGGAAGGAGCCTTCGGACCGGGGAGGTCCAGCGGTGCGCTCGGGTAGAACCCGGTCGACCTGCGCATCACCTGGTCCAGGTCACGGCGTATGCGTTCGGCCTCGCCCCGTACCTGGGCGGGGATGTCACCGCGCTCGTCGACAAGGCGGCTGAAAATGGGGGTCTCCTGGAACACGGCGGAATCTGCTCTCTGTCTGGCTTGCCGGGCGGCGGTACGGAGCCCGTGCGGTGGTTGCAACTTCGTCGAGGCCGATAGCAGGCCACGCACGACACCCTACGGCGAGGCACTGACAGCGCGTGCGGCCGGACATCCCCTGAGCCGCGGCAAGGGGTCGGTCACAGCCCGGGGGATGTCAGTTCGACCGGTTCCGGGCCGGCCGAATCCACCTCGGTCGGCAGAGCCTGCTCGCACCAGATCGTCTTGCCCGTCGAGGTCTGCCGTGTCCCCCACCGCTGCGTCAACTGGGCCACGAGCAGCAGACCCCGGCCTCCCTCGTCGAACACCCGCGCCCGCCGCATATGCGGCGCCGTGCTGTTCGCGTCCGAGACCTCGCAGGTCAGCACGTGGTCATGGATCAGTCGCAACTGGATCGGGGGGACGCCGTACCGGATGGCGTTGGTGACCAGCTCGCTGACCACCAGTTCGGTCACGAACGCGGCCTCCTGCAGACCCCAGGACACGATCCTGTTCACGCTCTCCGAACGCACCCGTGACACGGACGCCGCGTCCGCCGACACGTCCCACGCCGCGACCCGCCGCCCGTCCAGCGCCTGTGTCCGCACCAGCAACAGCGCCGCGTCGTCCGCGGGTCCGTCCGGCAGTGCCGTCCTCACCACGTGTTCGCACAGGTCCTCCAGCGAGTCGACGGGCGCGGTCAGCGCCGTGCGCAGCACCGTCAGCCCCGCTTCCACGTCGTGCTGCCGGGACTCGATCAGGCCGTCGGTGTACAGCGCCAGCAGACTCCCCGGCGAGAGCGTCACCTCCACCGACTCGAACGGCACGCCTCCCAGGCCGAGCGGGGGTCCGGCCGGGAGCTCCAGGAAGTCGGCCGTCCCGCCGGGTGCCACGAGGACAGGTGTCGGATGACCGGCCCGGGCGAGCGAACACCGCCCTGACACCGGGTCGTAGACCGCGTACAGACATGTGGCGCCGGTGTCCGCGGCCGGATCGTCCTCCCGGCCGCTCCCCGACTCCGCGGACAACTGGATCACCAGGTCGTCCAGACGGGTCAGCAACTCGTCCGGGGTCGGATCGACATCCGCGAGCGTACGCACGGCCGTCCTGAGCCGGCCCATCGCCGCGGCCGCGTGGATTCCGTGCCCGACGACGTCCCCGACGACCAGCGCCACCCGCTCGCCCGAGAGACGGATCACGTCGTACCAGTCGCCCCCGACGCCGATGCTCGGTGACGCGGGCAGATAGCGCGAGGCGACCTGCACCGCCGACTGGTACGGCAGCCGCTGCGGAAGCAGGCTCCGCTGAAGCGCGAGTGCCGCCGCCCGCTCACGGGTGAACCGCCGCGCGTTGTCCAGGCACACCGCCGCCCGGGCCACCAGGTCCTCGGCCAGGGAGAGGTCGTCGGGCTCGAAGGGCTCGGGGCTCTCACGGGTTCGGGTGAGCATGACCACGCCGAGCGTCGTTCCCCGGGCCCTGACCGGCACCAGCATCCAGGAGTGCGTTCCGAACCGGGCGATCTTCGCCTGCCGGGCCGGGCTCAGGGCCGCCCAGGCGCGGATCACCGGGTCCTCGGTGCGGTACATCATCGAGCGCCCGCTGGCCAGGCACAGCGCCGCGGGTGAGTTGGCGAGATAGACGTCGGAGTCGCCGGCGGTGGTCTGTGCCTCCAGAACGCCCTCGAACAGGTTCAGCTCCGCGATCCGGCGCAGCCGGACGGCCCCGGCGATCGGCCCGGGAGCGGGCTCGTCTCCCCTCAGGAGGGCCTCCAGCAGGTCCACGCGGGCGAAGTCGGCGAACCGGGGCACCACCACCTCGGTCAGCTCCCGGCCGGTCCGGGTCACGTCCAGGGTGCTGCCGATGCGGACGCTCGCGTCGTTCAGCAGGGCCAGGCGCTCCCGGTCGCGACTGGCGCGGGTGACGTCCGTGACGGTGGTGCAGACGCCGAGCGTCTGTCCTCGGTCGTCGCGCAGCGGGGTCGCGGAGACGCCGAAGACCCGGGAGGGGGCGGCCTCGGGGACGATGCTGCCCTTGATCTCGTCGGCCTGTTCCTCGCCCGTCAGCAGGACCCGCCGTACCCGCTCCTCCCACGCCGCCACGTCCGGGCCGGCCAGGATGTCGGTGAGACGGCGCCCGCGTCGTTCCTCGTCGGAGAGTCCGGTCAGGCGGCGCATCCGCTCGCTCTGCCACACACAGCGCAGGTCGGTGTCGTAGACCGTGAGCGCCATCGGCGAGGCCTCGAGGGTCCATGTGGACAGCGCCTCGCGCTCCCGTAGCCCGAGCCCGGTCGGTGGCGGGCCGACCACCAGGATCGAAGCGGGCCCCGACGCGCGCCCGGCCGCGTCGGCGGCCAGTGGGTAGCTGGAGACCGGCAGCGTCAGCAGGCTGCCGTCCCTGTGCCGCACCGGGAGTACCAGGTGGCGTTCCTCGGCGCCCTCGGCGTCCTTCAGCCCCAGCAGCTCCGCGACCGGCTGCCCCACGGCCTCCGCGGCCGTGTGGCCCAGCAGGCGTTCCGCCCCGGGGCTCCACCCGGCGATCAGCCCGCGTCGGTCGGTCGCGACCAGTCCGGGGACGCGCAACGTGCCCATAGCGTCCAGCGTGGTGCCCGAGATGCCCATTATCAACCCGTACGGTCACCGCCCTCCGACGGGGCTCGGTCCGTGAGCGCCGAGCGCCGCGGGCCGTGGTCGAGCCCGGCGCAGGTGGCGAGCGCCCGGCCGATCGCGCGGCCCGTTCCGGTGAGCAGCCGGTCGTAGGTGACGGACAGGACCAGTCGGAGCGTCCGCTCGGTGTCGAGGCAGAACCAGGAGCCGACGGTCCGCAGTCCGTGCGGGGTGAGCCGCCACAGCTTGTCGGCGTCCTTGACGACCGCGTCGTCGGCGTCGAGGGCGTACCGCCGGGTGTCGTGGCCGTCGACGATCTCCATGATCCGCGCGGTGACGTCCTGCGGGTACCCGACGTCGGTGAGGATGCGGTGGGCGATGGCGGCGCCCTCGGTCTCGTGTCTGCGGACCGTCTCGGGGTCGTGGGAGCCGGGGGCGATCGCGGGCAGGATGCGCGCCGGGTCGACGGTCTTCCAGCCGGTGTCGTGCAGCAGGATCGCGGGGAGCACCACGTCGGCGCGGGCCTGCGGCTCCGCGGTCAGCAGCGCGCCCGCGAGGCCGTAGGAGTGGAGCGAGTGCACGTCGTTGTCCCGTACGTCGAGATACGGCAGGGCTCGGTGCCAGATCTCCTGGTCGACCCCGGTCAGGCGGGGCAGTGCGGGCACCTCGTCCGCCGGCGGGATCAGCGACGGGGTGAGCGGGAGGACGGGAAGCGGTGTGGGGGGCATTCCGGTCTCCTTTCGGTGCGGGCGCGCTCAGTCGAGGAGGGTGACGGTGCCGGCCGTGCCGTCGACCCGGATCCGCTGCCCCGCCCTGATACGGGTGGACGCCGATCCGGTGCCCGTCACGGCGGGCAGGGAGTACTCACGGCAGACGATGGCGGCGTGCGACATCACCCCGCCGATGTCGGTCACCGTGGCCCGTATCCGGCCGAACACCGGGGCCCAGCTGGGCGCGGTGACCGGCGCGACGAGGATCTCCCCGTCCCGTACGAGGTCCAGCTCGGCGGGGCTGTGGACGATCCGGGCCGGGCCCTCCGCGTGTCCGGGAGAGGCGGCCAGGCCGATGAGGTCGCCGGTGGTGTCGAGGTCGGCCAGCCAGGACCGGACGCGTTCGCTGGTGATGCCCCACAGCATGATGCTGAACGGTTCCGTGACGGCGGCGGGCGGCCGGTTCAGCGCCGGTTCCGGGCGCCGGGACGCGAGGGCCCGCACGATCCGCCGCCGTCGTTCCACCTCGGGCGGCCAGTGGTCGGGGCCGATGGGCGCGCTGCCCCGCGCCCAGGCGGACGCGAAGTCGAACAGCGCGCCGCGGGCCTCGTCACGCGTGAGGTACAGCATGTCGTTCTCGTGCGGCCAGAAGCCCGCCCGGTGCAGGAGTGCGGACAGTTCGCGGGTCTTGCGCCAGAAGACCCCCATGGACCAGTGCTCTATGTAGAAGTTGTGGTTCTCGACGTACGGGTAGACCTGCCGGGCGAGCCGCAGTTTGGCCTCGAAGTCCGCGCGCTGTGCGGGGTCGAGCAGGGCGGCGTACTCGCCGCTGATCCGGTCTCGTTCGGCGACGAGTTCGCGCACCCGCCGGTCGATGTGCTCGCCCCGGCGCAGCCGCAGGACGTAGTCGCGGATGTAGCCCAGGGGCAGCGCGGGTTCGTCCCGCCAGTACCGGTCGTCGGCGTAGAAGCCGTTGCCGGAGGTGAAGTTGAACCAGGGGTCGCGTGCTGTCTCCCAGGCGTCCAGCCAGTCCCGGCCCCTCGGCGCCGACGCGACGGTGTCGAGGGTTTCCCGTCCGGGGCCGGGAACGGTCAGCAGGTGGTCCAGGTCCAGCTCGACGGCGAGCTTCGCCAGTCGCTTCAACTCGTCGTCGGGGCGGAACAGTTCCATGTCCACGCCCTGGACCATGGTCGCGACAGCCTGGTCGGGGATACCGGGAAACCACTGTCTGCATGCCTGGAAGAGGTCCAGGTAGGCCGCGTAGCCGAGGTTCAGGAACTCGAAGTGGTGCTGCCAGGCCCGGTGGCACAACGCCAGGAGACGGTCGTACCCGCCGAGCAGGGTGTCGGCCGCGTCCAGCCCGGTGCCGCGCTCGATCTCCTCGTACGGCTGGGCGTCGGGCAGTTCGGTGAACCGGAGCGTCTCCAGCTCCCGGATCGTGGCGAGGACCTTGCCCTTCCAGTTCTCCAGCAGCGCGTCCCAGTGCTCGAAGTAGTAGCCGGCGCGCCGGAGGAACTCCGGCACCCTCGTCGCCGCCTCGTCCTGCTCCACCGTGACCGGGTTGTGGTAGACGTACCCCTGGTGGATGCGGCACTCCAGGCCGTTGGCGGGCGGCACGAGGAAGTACCGGGTGTTGAACTGGCCCAGGCACTTGGTGGACAGCTCGGGACCGATCGTCTCGAACGGTTTGAGCACCGTGGGCCAGTGCTGGCTGTCGCAGAACCAGAACTTCGCCTCCTCCAGGGCCCGCCGCTCGGGCTGGAAGAGCACGTTGTACGGGTACAGACCGCGCCAGTCCTCGGCCCCTTCGGGTGCCGGCTGTTCGTAGGGACTGGGGAAACTCGCGCGCTGCCGGGACGACGTGCGCTGCTGGGTCGCCATGCGAGGTCCCTTCGTCGGGCCCGTGGTGTCCGGACCTGGGGTCGGGTCGCTCAGGTCGGGAGACTCCCGAGTCCGAGCATGGTGTCGGCGATGCTGGAGACGCCCGCCCCGGGCACCACCTCGGCTCTCGCGCGTGGTCGGCGACTCCAGAACGTCTCGGGCCGCGTCTGGAGCAGCAGCACGGGAGGGCCGCCGCCCGGGAGCGGGGCCGCGTCTCGGGGTATGGCCCACTCGATGTCCTGCGGGCGGCCGCAGTGGCGCTCGACGGTCTTGGCCAGCTCGGCGACCGCGGCGACCTCTGCGGGCCCGAGGCAGGCCCTGCTGCGGCGGGCGTCCTCGACCGCACGCCGCAGGAGACCGCGGCCGTCCGGAGCGAGGACCACCTCGTGGTGCTGCGGCGACAGGGCCGTCCGCACGGGGACGAGCAGCACCTTGTCCACGACGTAGTCGTCCGGGGTCATCTCGCCGGACATCACCGGTTCGCCGAGTCCCCAGGCGGCGTCGATGACGATCTTCGACGGGTCGCCGTCGGCCGGGTTCACGGTCAGGGCCACGCCGGCCGTGCGTGCGTCGACCATCGCCTGCACACCCACCGCCATCCGCAGCCCCCGCTCGGCCGTCCCGCCGGCGGCGCGGTAGGTGATCGCCCGAGCCGTCCACAGACTCGCCCAGCAGCGGCGTACGGCGTCGACGACGGCGTCGGCCCCGCGGACCCCCAGATATGTGTCGTACTGCCCGGCGAAGCTGACGGTCGGCAGGTCCTCCGACTCGGCGCTCGACCGTACGGCCACCGAGAGGTCCCCGGCCGGCCCGAGGACCCGGTAGGCCTCCGTGACGGCCGCCGCGACCATGGGCGGCACGGGCCGGTCGGTGATCAGCCGCCGTACGTCGGCGGCACGCCGCTCGGTGTCGGCCGTGTCGGTGGGATCGAGCCCGGCGAGGACGGAACCGATGTCCGCGCGCAGGCCGCCGCCGTCGAGCCCGGCGTCGAAGGCAGCAGTGGTCACCGCGAACCCGGGCGGCGTCGGCACCCCGAGGCCGGTCATCGTCATCAGGCCGGCGCATTTGCCCCCGACCCCGGCGCGGGACGGATCGGCACCGGAATCGAATGCGACGGTGTACTGGTCGCTCATGAAGGGCTCTCCGCACTGGCGCGGCTGCATGGCCTCCCTTGTCGAGCTTACGGCGCCTCGCGCGGCGGCGCGGGTGTGGCCGGCGGCGAAACCCCCGCTGTGCGCGGGCCGGGCCGAGACCCGGCGCCGCGCGGGGCCCGGAGCCGGCTACACCGCGCTCGACGGGGCTGACGAGTGACGCCGGCGCGCGAGGAGGAAGGGCACCGTGCTGCTGAGCAGGACCAGGAGCAGGACGACCACGCCCGCGGGGGTGAGCTGGACCGTCACCTGCAGCATGGTGGGCAGCACGGCCACCGCCACGCCCGCGACGGTCAACCGGTCACGCGCACCGAAGAGCAGGGCGATCGCGAGGACCCCGGCCCACAGGACCCCGGCCCCCAGCGGGCCGATGACGCTGAGAACGCCCAGCGTATAGGGGGAGTACATCTCGACGAGCTGCACGCCCGACATCAGGACGGCCGCCAGGACGGCGGTTCCCATGATCGTGCGGCGCTGTGGCAGGGAGGGGCCGAGCAGATCCCTGGGTGCGGCGAGCACGACGGCGCCGGTGAGCAGCGCCACGGCCAGTCGGATCACAGCGATCGAGGGGGTGCCGTAGAAGCCGGAGGAGGCGAACGCGGCCGCCAGGACGTCGGCCAGGCACAGCACCATCGCGGCCACGACCAGTGCACGGGCCGCAGTCCAGCGCCCGGTCCAGACGGCCGCGAGCGCCACCAGCCAGAGCAGCGGCGTGAGGCCCGTGTTGGCGAGGCTCAGCACATTCGGGAGCGAGGACGTCGGCACGGTCCGGGCCCCGGGGGCCAAGAGCCACAACAGGCCCGCCACGAAGCTGCCCGTCGCCACGGCGACAGCCGGCGGGGCCGCCTGGGCCAGGACCTGACCCGCCATCCGGTCGGAGCCCAGGCCGGCACGCCGCCGCAGGCCATGGCCGGCGACATCGAGCGCCTCGCGCAGCCGGCCGAGCGGGCCGGCATGCTGCGTCGCCTCGGCATAGATCGCGGTCAACTCGGCTCCGTGCTCAGCGCGGTAGGCGGCCGGATGAAGGCGCAGCGCCCAGCGGAACGCGAGTGAACTGTGCTGCTGTGTCATGCCAGGGCCCCCTTCGGGCGGATGGCGAGTGCCCGAGGCGCGGCCAGTCGACGCTCCGCCTCGGCGACGACAGCACGCAGCCGCTCCGTCTCGGCGGCCAGCACGTCGCGGCCGGCCTCGGCGAGGGCGTAGACCTTGCGCGCCCGGCCGTCCACGACCTCCTCGCGCTCGACCCGGATCAGGCCCTGTTGGACCAGCCGGTCCAGCGCGCCGTAGAGAGTGCCGGTGCGCATCCGCACACGGCCCTGGGAGATCGCGTCGATCTCCTGAATCAGTCCATAGCCGTGCCTGGGCTCGTCGGCCAAGGCAGTGAGCAGGAGCAGCGTCGGCTCCTGAAGCGGTCGCTCATTCATGTCACCTATATATATCAGCGACCGACATATGTTGTCGATCGATTCATCGCTCCACGGCATACGGCGGCACTCCGTCAGGGAGCGCGACCGCGCGTGCCGGAGCGCCGACGTGGGGCACCCCCCCGGGAGCTAGTGGATCAAGGTATTCAGCATGATGATCACCAGGCCGATCAGCATGTCGAGGCCCCCTGCCCGGCACGAGGACGGCCAACCCTGCCCAGCTCTGCGGGCGGCCCAGGCGCCCAGGCCGAACAGGGCGACGGTGTTGAACAGCAGGGCCGCGTCCACCGCGGTGGCCTCCGCCCACCACCCGGCCGACGCGGCGAGCAGCACCGCCACCGTCGGCAGCACGGTGGCGACCAAGGGCCACTCCGCGAGCACCGACCGCAGTCTGCTGGTGGTGGCCGCCCCGTGGACGGACGCGCGCTGGGCGATGACGTGCGCGTACCCATGGGCGGCACCGGACGCCAGCGCGGTGATCAGTACCCACAGCGCGTCCGCACCGGGGTCGGCCTCCTCCCCCGCCGCGTCCAGCGCGGCCGCCATGGCACTGGCCAGCACCAGTCCGTAGATGCCGCTGAACAGCCACTGCTCCGACGGCTGTCGCCGCAGGATCCCGCCGGCTGCGACACCCTCGGGGCTGCCATGGTCGGCGCGGTCGGACATCGCATCGCCTCGTTGCGGGAGGAGGGCTGGTTCCGCACATGCTCACGTGTATGACGTCAGGGAACACGCCACCACGCGAGCGGGCCTGGCTGTTGCGCCCGAAGAGAGGTCACCCGACCTCGAAGTCAGTGGCCATGGCCGGCTCGGCGCGCAACTGGTTACGGGTGCGCACCAGAATCCGCCCGAGCATGTTCTTGCCGTTCCCGGTCCTGCCCCGACCCCAGTAGTGATCGGTGGTGGTGTCCTCGACGATCTCTTCGTCACCGGTGGACAGCAGGACGCCACGGATATCGGCACGCGCGCGGAACTTCGCCGCCACCGCACGGCGCATCACGTCGTCCTTGACGCGCTCCCAGTCCCTCCGCAGAGGTCTGGACGATTCACGGCCCAGCTCCGCTGCGCGCAGCGGCGTGCGCGCCCGCCGGACGAGATCCGCGTGGCGGGTGCCCTTGAACTTCTGTGCCTGGAAGTAGTGCTCCGAGGTCGGCCACCAGAGACCGTCGAGGTCGAAGCCGTGAGCGGAGAAGTTCGAGAAGCACCCGTAGGGGACGTCGTCCGCGCCATAGAAGTAGATCGTCACACGAACCTCACGGGTGGTACGGAAACCCGCACCGTGGCAGGCGTGCGCAGACCCCCGCAACCCGTTTCCTCGACTGGCAGGCGCAACCGACGTACCAGGGGAGCCCCGGCACTCATCGAGTGCGAGGGCTCCCCCGGTCAACCGTGGGTGGCTAGTTGAGATGCGCCGTCTTGCTGGCGACGAGGTGGCCGGCCTCGAAGCCGTCGATGCGGGCAGAGTGCGCGACTGTCGCGACGGGCACCGTCACGTCGGCCTGCCCATCGGTGAGGTCCACTGATGCGCGCGGTCGCTGGTCGACGTAGACGTCCACGCGATCGACGTTCGTCGCCTTCACCTTGAGCTTCAAGGAGCCGTTGACGGACACGGCGTCCGTGATGGACACGGCGTGCGGCTCCCGGTCCTTCAGGAGCATGCCCGCCCGCTCGAAGAGATCGACGTTGTCCTCCAGGAGGTCCCGACGGGTCATCCGGTGCTGGTGGTCGGGGACGACGCCCAGGTCCTCCACCGGGGTGCCGGACAGCTTGCCGACCCGGAGGGTGCGGCGGATGGACACGCGCATACCGCTTCCCTTCGGCAGCGGCACGTACGGGCTGTCCGGGTCGTCCTGGAGGAGGTCGGAGAGCAACTGGTGGGTCCAGACGTTGGCTCCGCCGGCGCCGGTGTTGTCGTCGGTGCCGAGCACAGGGCCGATGCCGTGGTCCTGGAAACCGGCGGCGAAGATGTCGGTGGCGGAGTAGCAGCGGGCGTTGGTGATGAGAACCACCGGCCCGAAGTACTGCTGCCCGATGGCGTTGGCGCCGTCCTCGGGGGTGAGGGGGAAGGCGCTGGAGAAGGTGGCGCCGATCTCGAGGGCCTGATCCATGGAGGGGACCCAGGCACCCAGGTCGATGCCCGAGGAGCCGTCCTGGTGCTTGCGGCAGATACGCAGGTTGAGCGGGGTGTTGATGAACTGCACCGGTTCGGGGGCGATCCGGCGGGGCGTGAGGACCTGGAGGGCGAACTCGGAAGCGTGGATGTGGCCGCCGCCGTTGTCGCGGACATCCACGATGAGGCCGTTCTGCGGCAGTTCCCCGATGAGGCGGACGAACTCCCGGACGAAGGCCATCGGGTCGTTCACGCTGAACGTGAAGATCCGGATGTGGCCGAACGTCCCGGACGACGTCTCCACACGCTGGGCCTTGAACACCTTGGGCATCGTCGTGGCGACCTCGCCCTGGCGCAGTTCGGGCGCGGCCTCGTCGGCCCGGACGGCCTGCTCCTGAGCGACGACCCGGGGGGCGAACAACAACACCTTGGCCCGGCCTGCCTCGTCCGCGTCCAGGTCCAGGCCCTGGGCCAGGGCGGTGGCGCTGATCACGTCCGCGTTCACCATGGGCGGAAGATTTTCCACGATCCGCCAGTTCTCGCGCAGCTCACGGGGTGTGCCGCTGTCGTCGATGTAGCTGACGGTCACCCATTCCTCGAACGGCGGCAGGTGGATCTTCAACGGCCGCACGGTCAGCGACTGAACGCCTCGGCTGCGCCGAGCAGGAGCGTTGCTGCCGGCGAACCGGGCGGCGTTCAGGTCGACGGCGGACGAGATGGGGATGCCGCTCCAGTGGGTGATCTCGGCGCCGGGCTCGAAGCCGGGTGCGGAGAAGCCCTCGGCCACGTGAGTGACCATGAAGTGGGTGCCCTGTTCGTCCGTGTACTGCTCGACGAGGAACGGCAGGAAGGCGATCCGGCCCGAGAAAGGGTCGGGAAGCAGGTAGTTCGTGTGCAGGTCTCTGACGGAGTGGAAGATCTCCGACACCTCGGCGTGGAAGAGCCACTCCCGAGTCATGGTCTGCTGTGTCTGCCGCTCCAGACGCCGCCGTAGCACCCGCAGGCGCTGTACCGGGTTCACGGCGTGCATCGCGGCTTTGAGCGGCAGGTGGACGTAGTTCTGCTCCAGCAGGACGAGCGCCTGATCGACGATGCGGCGACGCTCCTCCAACGTGAGCGTGCCGGCACCTTCGAGGAAGCTGCTCAGGGGGGTGGAGGTGGCCAGGTGGGCGCGGACCGGTTCAGCGGCCCGCTGAATGAAGGTGGCTGTTCTGTCGTCAGATGAATCCGCCATGGTGTCCCTCAAATGTGGAGGTCAGGGGTTTCTCACCGTCGGGCTCGGCGGAGTGCCGCAGGGGGAGATACACGGCATCTGCACCTGATCGGACAGGAAAGTGCCTCCAACGGCCGACAGGGGCGGGCGGACCTCGCCGGTGCGGGGGCCCGTGGGATGCCGGCGGTGCGGCGTGCCGTCCCGATGGCCGATCAGCGGTCATGTGGCGGCGGTCGGCTGTCGGTCAGGGCCGCTTGGGTCCGCGAAGGGGCAGTGTCCGGCTGTAGACGACGCTGGTGGTCGTGGTGCCGAAGCCGGCCAGTTCGTCCATGAGCGTCTCCAGGTGTTCCATGGAGGTCGCGGCCACCTTCAGGGTGTAGCAGTCGTCGCCGGTGGTCCGCAGGCACTCCAGGATCTCTCGGCGTTCGGCGAGCAGGCGGTGCAGTGGCTGATGGCGGTTGCCGGGGTACTTCAGGCGGACGACGGCGAGCACCGGGTAGCCGACCTTGGCCAGGTCCACGGTGGCGTGGTAGCCGGTGATGACGCCCAGCGACTCCAGATTCCGTACCCGCTCGGTGGTGGCCGACGGGCTGAGGCTGACGCGGCGCCCCAGCTCGCTGAGGGAGAGGCGGGCGTCCTGCTGCAACTGCTCGATGATCGCCCAGTCGATGTCGTCGAGATTCACGGCCATGGCGCGATATTACCGGGAGATTCACTGCGGGAAGCGGGAACTACGGGGAAGGTTCGGTTCCCCGCAGCGTGATCACCGCAATAACCTCGAGGCATGCAACTTGGTGTCAACGTACCGAACTTCGGGCCCGGGACCGACCCGGGCGTGCTGCGTGAGTGGGCGCGGGTCGTGGCGGGGAGCGGGTTCGATCTGCTGATGGTGTCGGACCACGTGGCCGTCACCCCGGATGTGGCGGAGCGGTATCCGGAGCCGTTCTACGACCCGTTCACCACGCTGTCCTGGCTGGCCGGTATCAGCGGCGGCGAGCTGTCGCTGGGCACGACCGTGTTGGTGCTGCCGTACCGTCATCCGCTGCTGGCGGCACGGATGGCGAGCAGTCTGCAACGGCTCAGCGGTGGGCGGTTCGTGCTCGGAGTGGGGGTCGGATGGGCGCGGCAGGAGTTCGACGCGCTCGGGGTACCGTTCGGCGCGCGGGGCCGGCTGACCGACGAGTACCTGGGGGTGATGCGGCAGGTGTGGGAGGCGGAGGGCCAAGTCGCGCCCGCGGTGTGGGTCGGCGGGCACAGTGCGGCGGCGATCCGGCGGGCAATCAGGTTCGGCGATGCCTGGCATCCGCTGAGGCTTCCGCTGACGCGGATGCGGTCGGTTCTCGCGGACAACGCGTTGCCGGGGTTCGCGCCGCGGATCGCGCTGCGTCTGACCGACGCTCCGGTCGACGACGCCGAGCGGCCGGCCGGCGTCGGCGACATGCAGCAGATCGTGAGTGATCTGGCGGAGCTTCGCGGGCTCGGTGCCCAGACGGTGGTGCTCGACCCCTACCACGGGGACCCGGCTCAGACCCGTCGGCCCGAGGCTGCGTGGCGCGCGCTCACCGCGGTCGCCGAGCGGTGGAGGACGGCGTCGTGATCACCCCTGCTGACGAGGTGCTGCTGCGGCGAGCCATCGGTATCGCGGCGCGCGCGGTGGAACTGGGCGACGCGCCGTACGGCTCGCTGCTGGCGGGGCCGGATGGGGCGATCCTCGCCGAGGCGCACAACACGGTCCGGCGGGACGACGACATCACGGCCCATCCGGAGTTGAAGCTCGCCCGGTGGGCGGCGCGTGAGCTGGATACGGACACGGCCGCCCGCACCACCATGTACACGAGCTGCCAGCCGTGCGGCATGTGCGGCGGCGGCATCGTTCGCTCCGGCATCGGCCGGGTCGTGTTCGCGCTCTCCACCGAGCAACTCGTCGAACTCAACCCGGAGTCGGGCCTCTGGCCGTCAGTGACGCAGGACGGTCCGGCCCTGTTCGACGAGGCGCGCGCACCCATCAACTCCTATTACGGGCCAGGCCCATCGGCCGGTACTTGACCCGAGGCTCCTCATGCCGCCCTAGGCATCGCGAGCGTGGGTGGGGTTCCTGGGCCCAGCAGGAACCCCACGTCGCGAGCTGTACATCTGGGGTGTCAGGCGCCGCTCTGTTCGGACAGCGGGATCGGCCCCTTCACTTCCTCACCGTTCAGAAGTCGGCACCCGTTACCCGCAGGGTCACGCGCGTTCTCGCGGCTCTTCCTGAAAGGCCGTCCGCTGCTCCCGCCCTTCGGACACGAGCGGCTCCGGCGGACGGCCCTTCAGTTCCCGCTCCCTGGCGGCCAGGGCCCTCCCCAGCATCTTCGCCCGGTAGGGGTTGGACGTATCGAGGGCCTTCGCCACCTCCACGGCTTCGTCCAGCAGGGCCAACCGTCGTTCGGGCAACTCCCGCACCAGGGGTGACGCGCTTGCCTCTATCAGGACGTACGCCAGCTTCGACCCGTACGCCTCCGGCTCGACCTGTGTCAGAAGCCGGTAGATCCACAGCCCTTCCACACCGCGCACCACCCGCCGGTTGGCGCTCAGCAGCCTGACCCTCGCCAGCACGACCATGTCCTGATCCATCGATCCCCTTCGTCAGCCCCCGGACCGTGCACGTCATGCGGTGAGACAGCACGGCGACCGCGCCGACAGCCGCGAGCGGTTGCCGACACGTAGGCCGGGGGTTTGGATGACGACGAGTCTGACGCGCGGCACCGACGGCCACAAGAAGAAACAGGGGTGCGCTGCGTCCTACCGAAAACCGCCTCCGAGCAGGCATGATGGACCTGACACTCGCTCGAGGCCCGTCTGTCGACGCGCGGCCGATCGCGAGCACTCGTTCATCGTCCGCCGCATCCAGGCGCCGGAGTACACGAAGTCGACGGGACGCGGGCCCACCGACGATGATGACCAACGGGCATAGATCACCGCTCCGCGGCGCTGAAGCTGACGTCCGGGAAGCCGGCGAGAGGGTGGACCGCACGGTCGCCTCCGCTGGTTCCCCGCGGCGGGCAGTGGTGGATGCCATAGCCGGTGGGTTGATGAACAGAGTCGTTCGATCGGGAGTGGGTCCGTCCCTCGCGGGGGCCCGCCCCAGCGGAAAGGGAGCCGTCCATGGACGAGCAGGGTGAGCGCTTCGACGTCGTCGTACTCGGCGCGGGCCCCGGCGGATATGTCGCCGCCATCAGGGCCGCCCAGCTGGGCAAGCGTGTCGCGGTCGTCGAGGAGAAGTACTGGGGTGGGGTCTGCCTGAACGTGGGCTGTATCCCCACCAAGGCGCTGCTGCGCAACGCCGAGCTCGCGCACATCTTCACGCGCGAGGCGAAGACCTTCGGGATCAAGGCCGAGGGTGAGGTCTCCTTCGACTACGGGGAGGCCTTCCGCCGCAGCCGGAAGGTCGCGGACGGGCGGGTCAAGGGCGTCCACTACCTGATGAAGAAGAACAAGATCACGGAGATCAGCGGTCGCGGCACCTTCCTCGACCCGCACACGCTCCAGGTGGCCGACTACGACGGCAACACCCGCGCCATCGGCTTCGAGCACTGCATCATCGCCGCCGGGGCGACCCCCAGGCTGCTGCCCGGCACCCGCCGTACCTCGCGCGTGGTGACGTACGAGGAGCAGATCCTCGCCGAGGACCTGCCGCAGTCGATCGTCATCGCCGGTGCCGGGGCCATCGGCGTCGAGTTCGCCTACATCCTGCACAACTACGGCGTGAAGGTCACCGTCGTGGAGTTCCTGGACCGGATCGCCCCACTGGAGGACGTCGAGGTCTCCGCCGAACTCGCCAAGCAGTACCGGAAGTTGGGCATCGACGTCCTCACCTCGACCCGCGTCGAGTCCATCGACGAGTCCGGTCCGCAGGTCCGGGTCACGGTCACCGGCAAGGACGGCGCCCAGCAGGTCCTGGAGGCCGACAAGGTCCTGCAGGCGATCGGCTTCGCGCCGAACGTCACCGGCTACGGCCTGGAGAACACCGGCGTGCGGGTCACCGAGCGCGGCGCGATCGACGTCGACGGCCGCTGCCGCACCTCCGTCCCGCACATCTTCGCCATCGGCGACGTCACCGCGAAGCTGATGCTCGCGCACGCCGCCGAGGCGATGGGCATGGTCGCCGCCGAGACGATCGCGGACGCGGAGACCATGGAACTGGACTACGTGATGATCCCGCGGTCCACCTTCTGCCAGCCGCAGATCGCCAGCTTCGGCTACACCGAGGCGCAGGCGCGGGAGAAGGGGTTCGACGTCCAGGTCGTCAAGTTCCCCTTCACCGCGAACGCCAAGGCGCACGGCCTGGGCGACGCGAGCGGCTTCGTGAAGCTGATCAGCGACGCCAAGTACGGCGAGCTCCTCGGCGGGCATCTCATCGGCCCGGACGTCACCGAACTCCTTCCCGAGCTGACCCTGGCCCAGCAGTGGGACCTCACGGTCCATGAGGTCGCCCGCAACGTCCACGCCCACCCGACCCTCGGCGAAGCGGTCAAGGAGGCCGTCCACGGTCTCGCCGGCCACATGATCAACATGTAGTGCGGTCCCGGTCCCGACCCCCGGACGGCCGGGGTGTCGCCGTCCTCGGCACGCGCTGCTGCCGGTGCTCGCGCCGAGGGCGCCGGGCCGGTCGCGCCATGGGTGTGGCGGTGGTCCGTCAGGCCGACGGGTCGTGGCCCCAGTTCATGAGGGAGTACCTCCACCGGGTGTCCCGTACGTCGCCCGTGGGCCGTTGCGCGAGGTGGCGCCGGATGTAGCCGATGACCTTCCGCATGTGCTGGTAGTCGTCGTCCGTGAGGTCGCCCTTCCGGGCGTGCAGGATGCCGACGATCCGGCGGCCGGAGGCGTGGCCCGTGGACTCACCGCCGTCCTCGCGCTGCCCGGCGCTCTGCGACTCCTCCGAATCCAGCCACTTCTCCAGGTCGCCGGGCTTCATGTTCACCAGCTCGCGGAACTCGTCCCACGTCTCTTTGTGCTCGTCGCCCGCCACGCGGCATCACTTCTTCTTCAGCGCGGACGGCTTGTGCACCGCGGACCTGCCGGATTTCTCGCTGCGGACCTGGTACTGCGGCTCCTCGGGCGAGGCGTCCACCGTTCGTCCCGCGGCCTTCTTCCGCTCCGTGATCCTCTCCTCCACCTCACCCTCGGCCTGACTGCCGTGACTGCTCCAGGCGACCTTGTCGCCCTTCTTCAGCTTCTTGCCCTTGCTCGGCTGTTTGGCCACGCCGTTCTCCTTCCCGCGCGCTGCGCGCAACTCGCCCCTCGGCTCTTCCAGGGTGCGGGCTCGCCGCTCGCGTCGCAGCTTCATCGGAGCTGGGTAAGTTGTTCGACCCGGGTGTGCAGGTACTCGATGTGGTGCTCGGACTCCGGCTTCATGAGGACGCTGCGCAGGACACGGGCGCCGTCGGCGTCCGCGGCGATGTCGGGGTGGCGGGCGGCGAAGGCGTCACGGCTCGCCTTGAGCGTGCTCAGGAACACCGGGTCGCTCCCGTTCATGCCATCGGCGAGGATGCGGGCGGAGGCCGCGTCGATGCCGGTGAGGGTGGCCGGCTCGACGACGGGGAAGTAGCTGACGATGTCCAGCTCCGGCGGCTGGTAGAGCTCCAGGAGGCCTGAGGAGGTGATCAGGTCCGCCCACGTCAACGCCGCCCGTCGGCCGGCCGCGAGCACCTGGCCGAGGCCGTCGGGCGTGGGCGGCAGGAGCTGGAAGGTGAGCCACAGCGCGGCGGCGGAGGCGCCGGCCCGTGAGCACTCCAGGCTGATCTCGCCGAGGTGGAGTTCGGCGGACGTGAAGTACGTGTAGGGCGAGTCGTGGAGGTAGAAGCGGCCCACTTCGGGGTCGCGGAAGAGGACAGCTCCGCAGCCGTAGGGCTGGAGACCGTGCTTGTGCGGGTCGACCACGATCGAGTCGCACCGCGAGATCGCCCGCCAGGGCTCCGGCGGGAGGCCTTCGAGGCCGTCGGCGCCCGCGAGAAGGGTGAAGAACCCTCCGTACGCCGCGTCGACGTGGACGCGCGCGCCGTGGCGCCGGGCGAGGGGAAGAACCTCGTGGACGGCGTCGACCGCGCCCAGCCCGGTGGTGCCGGTGGTGACCACGACGGTGCCCACCTCCCCGGCGGTCAGGACGTCCTCCAGCGCGTCGAGGTCCATGCGGCCCCGGCCGTCGGTGCGGACGGGGCGTCCCTTCATACCGAGGACGTGGCACATGCGGCCGTGGGTGTAGTGGGCGTCCGCGCTGTAGGCGACACCCCGGTCGGGGTGGAGTTCGCGGGCGACGAAGAGGGCTTCGAGATTGGCGATCGTGCCGCTGGTCGTCAGATGGCCGAGGTGGGTGTCGTAGCCGAACATCGCGGCGAGCCGCGCGACGGCCTCGCGTTCCATCGCGGCGGTCGCGGGGCCGCCGTCCAGGGCGTGGTTGTTCGGGTTGATCAGCATCGCGGTGAGGTAGCCGATCACGGCGGCGGGGTGCGGGGGCTTGAGCATCTGGCCCGCGTAGTGCGGGTGGAAGAACGGATAGTTGTCCTTCAGCCTCCCGGTGAAGTCCTGGAAGGCCGCGGCGAAGCGGTCCTCGTCGATCAGGACGGACGGATGGGGCTGGTAGGGGCCGAACGTGTCGCCCCACTCCTGTATCGCGTGAGCGGCTCGACCGAGCCAGCGCTGAAGGTGCACGGGACTCTCCTCTTCCTCCGGTGCTCTGCGGGGATCGCCCACTATAGGATTTAGTTGAGCAGTCAGCAATTGATTGCTCAGAAATTGATTGATCAGTAATTGATGCAGCAGTAGGTGACCGGGCAGTAAACTTCTTCGGAGGCCGACCCGAACCGGGTCGGCGAGGAACGGAGGGCTCAGGCAGGTGAATGACACGACCCGGCAGGACGACGAAGCCGCCGCTCATGCCGCAGGCAGTCAGCTCGTGCGTGATTTCGGACTGCTGATCAAGGCCGCGACCCGCCTGGAACAGCTGATCGACACCGCTGTGCGGCGGGAGTGCGGAATCAGCCACACGATGCTGGAAGTGCTGCTACGGCTCTGCCGTCGACCCGGCGAAGAGGTCTCCCAACGCCAACTGGCCGAGGACCTCACCCTCACCAGCAGCGGCACGACCCGCTTGATCGACCGGATGGAGGAAGCCGGTCTGGTCCGTCGTCTGCCGTCCCCCGGAGACCGCAGGAGCGTTCTGGTCGAGCCGACCGAGCAGGGGCGTGCGGTCTTCCTCCGGGCCGCCGAGGTGCACGCGCGCGTGGTCCAGCGGTACTTCGTCGACCCGTTGGACGCCGAGCACTACGCACGGCTGACCCATGCTCTGGGCGAGATCAACAGCGTGCTGCGCGAGGACACCGGATGAAGCGCGTCGACGCCGGGGGCTCGCCGGAAGGCGTCACCTCGGCCCACCGCGTCGTGCGGAACTCCAGAAAGAGCCTGACCCGCGGGGCGTAGCAGC
Source organism: Streptomyces caniscabiei (assembly GCF_014930365.1). GTDB lineage: Bacteria > Actinomycetota > Actinomycetes > Streptomycetales > Streptomycetaceae > Streptomyces > Streptomyces caniscabiei. The sequence goes on from NZ_JABXWI010000004.1 coordinate 169,432, forward strand.
GTCCTGACGTCGGGCCCTCCTGTCCGGCCCCGCGCCCGGGCGGCCGCCGCCGATACCCGACAGGGCGGCCGCGCTGCCCATTGGGGCACCGCATCGTGCCCGTGCGCTCCTCACCCGCATCCGCCGCACCGGGTAGGCAGGAAAGCACAGTCCCACTGCCAGCCTACGAGCGGAAGTCCATGCACGCGCGAGAGCCGATGAAGAACGACAAGCAGCCGCAGCGCCCTGCGAAGAGCGCGGCCGCGCGGCCGGGAGGGCGGGTGCCCGACGCGCTTCTCGACCTGCAGCGCACCGCAGGCAACGCCGCCGTCGCCCGTATGCTCCAGCAGGGTCGGCACCAGCACAGCGCGGACTGCGGCCACCGGCAGCCCACGGCGGAGCCGGTGCAGCGCTCCGCCGTGCACGACGTGTTGCGGACGCCGGGCGCTCCGCTGGACGAACCGCTGCGCCAGGAGATGGAATCCCGCCTGGACGCCGACTTCTCCGACGTCCGCCTGCACACCGGCTCCGCGGCCCGCGCCTCCGCGGCCGAGGTGGGTGCCCGCGCCTACACCTCCGGCAGCCATGTCGTCATCGGCGACGGCGGTGGCGACAAGCACACCCTCGCCCATGAGCTGACGCACGTCATCCAACAGCGCCAGGGTCCGGTGGCCGGTACGGACAACGGGGCGGGGCTGAGTGTCTCCGACCCCGGCGACCGGTTCGAGCGCGAGGCCGAGGCCAACGCGGTCCGGGTGATGAGGCGAACGCCTGAGCAGAGCAACCAGGGTTCGGACGGTGCCCCCGTACAGCGGGCTGCCGACGCGGCGGTCCGGGGCGCGGCGCACGGTACCGGCGCGACGGCCGTTCAGCGCTACTCCGAGGTCACGACCCCGGAGCTGGGGCCGGCCCGGGTCTCGCAGAACGGCCTGTACATCATGGACGTCACTCCGGGGGCCGACACCACCGTCTTCTGGGTCGCGGAAGGTGCCCCGACGCCCCAGTACTGCAAGCCGACCGGGGCGAGAGGGGAGATCGGCGGGCGCACGTACACGCAGTACGAACCGGAGACGACCTTCCTCGCGGACTGCGCCCACACGGCCGAGGAGATCATGCACCAGCAGCGGCTGGCCCTGGGACAGGACGCCAGCGAATTCGCCCTGGGCGGCAACCAGTTCGGCCTGGGCGACAGGGAGAACGCGGAGGGCGCGGTGGCCTACGCGCACAACAGGCCCGGTGGCCCCCACGCGAACGGCGAGGAACGGCCGGACGCCGGCCAGGCGTTCGCCATCGTGGAGACCGCGTGGCAGGGGGACTACGAGAGGCCCGCCAACACCAGCGGATGGCCGTACCACGTGGCGGCCGTGGTCGCCGTGGACGGCGACGACCGCATCACCGTGGAGCAGGCCGCGGACGGCAACGACGCGAAGGCCCGCCAGGGGTACGAGGGCATCGTCGACATGTATACGTCGGGCACGGATCCGACCAACGGGCAGGCGCTGCCGCACAGTTTCCACGGGCGCAACACCGGCGGTCCGGTGCAGCACTTCACGGTGGGCGCGATCACCGTGATCCTCCAGCCGATCAACGTGGGCAGCCTCAAGAAGGAGAGGGGCAACCGGAAGCTCATGTGACCCGGCCCACCCCGTGACGCCCGCCCGGGACCGGACACCCAGGCGGGACCGGACACCCGGGCGGGGTGGGTCAGGGTTCGCGGTTCGCCCGGCTCCGGCTCCGGCTCCGGCTCCGGCTCAGGCGGACGGCGTCACCGGGGACCGCCGGCCGAGCCACTGCTCGGCATCCCAGGCCCGGAACCGCTCCACCTCGGTGAACCCCAGCTTGGCCGCCAGACGCATCGAACCGACGTTGGCGCTCTGGGTGGTGAGCATGACCGGCTCGCCGGGAAGGACGCCGTCCAGCCAGTCGAGCGCCGCCGCGCACGCCTCGGCGGCGTACCCGAAGCCCCACGCTCGTGGCAGGAACAGATAGCCGAGATCGACCTTCCCCGCGGCAACCGGGCGATGATCCTCGGGTGTTCGCCTCAGCAGGATGTGGCCGATCATGGCCCGGTCGAGTTCGACGACGAAGCTCCCCGGCCACCGCTCGGGCACCGCGGGCAACTCGCGCTCGAGCTCGTCACGCGGGCGGGGGCCACCGAGGTAGGTGTGCACCTCCGGTGACGCCAGCACCTCGATGAACACCGTACGGTCCCGGGCCTCGGACGCACGGAGCACGAGCCGTTCGGTCTCGATCGGGGCGGGCGGCCAACTGACGGACCCGAGTTCCTTCATGGCGGGCAACCTATCGCGGGTCGCCACGCTGGCCGACATCAGCGTCGACTACTACGGCAAGCTGGAGCGCGGCAACCTCGCCGGCGCCTCCCCCGCCGTGCTGGAGGCGGTCGCCCGCGCGCTGCGGCTGAGCGACGTCGAGCGGGCGCATCTGCTGCATCTGGCCCAGGCGCAGGAGGGCTCCGACACGCTCGCCCGCCCCAGGTCCGGCCGGCGGCGCGCGCTCCCGAAGAACCTGCAGTGGACCCTGGACGCCGTCACGGCCGGGCCCGCGTTCGTCACCGACGGCCGTCTGGACCTGGTCGCCGGCAACTCGCTCGCCCGCGCCTTCTTCACCGACCTGTATGCCGGTGACACGGAGACGCCGAACATGGCCCGCTTCCAGTTCCTCGACCCCGTGGCCCGCCGCTTCTACCCGGACTGGGACCTCATCGCCGACATGACCGTCGACGTCCTGCGCACCGCGGCCGGCCGCGACCCCCACGACAAGGACCTCCACGACCTGGTGGGCGAACTGTCCACGCGCTGCGACGCGTTCCGCGTCCGCTGGGGCTCGCACAACGTCCGCCGCCACGGCACCGGTTCCAAGCGCTTCCACCACCCGCTCGTCGGCGATCTCACCCTCTCCTGGCACGGCTCGGCCATGGACGCCGAACCGGGCCTCACCCTGCTCATCTACACCGCCGAACCGGGCTCACCCTCCGAGGAGGCACTCCGCCTCCTCGCCTCCTGGACCGCCTCCCCGGACGGCTCCGCCGCCGACGGCCGCCTCCGGACGGACGGTTGACCGCAGACGTGGCGCGCGGCCGGCCGCCCGTACCTACTTGCCCCAGATCTTGCGGTACGCCTGTCGGTAGCCCTCCGAGTCCCAGGAGAGCGCGCCGCCGCTGTTGTCGGCGGTGGTGATGTGGACGGGGGCGACGTAGTCGCTGGCGGGCTCGCCCGTGAAGGCGCGGTTGAACTCGTCGATGATCTGCCATCCCTGTTCGGACAGGGGCTCGGGCACCGTGGCGGACTGGTACCGCTTGCCGTTGATGCGCTCGAAGGCCGACGGATCTCCGTCGCCGGCGCCGATGTTGTACGGGGCGCCGTCGCCCTGGTGTCCGGCTGCGCGCAGCGCGGGTGCCGCGTGGTCGAAGTAGAGGTCGTTGATGGCGGCGGAGTAGGTCCATCTGTCGCCGAACCGGGACTGGAGGGAGGCGACCTTGTCGAGGGTTCTGCTGCCGGCCTCCGGGATGGGGATGTCCTCATAGCTGAGCAGGTCGACATCGGGGCAGGTGGCGAGGTGTTTCCTGATCAGGTCGGACTTCCGTGCGGCGAAGGGGATGGAGGCGTCGGTGAAGAGCACCACTCCGGCGCGGCCGCCCGAACGGGCGATGATCCAGTCGGCGCTGATCCTCGCGACGTCCTCGACCCTGGTGGTGACGTTGCTGAAGAGCTTCGGACGCGCGCTGGGTCCCGGGGTGGCCGTGGCGTGCCAGCCGATCAGCGGTATGCCGGCGGCGTCGGCCTGTTCGACCTGCTTGGTCACGGACTTGGGGTCGAAGCCGCCGATGACGATGCCGGAGGGCTTGAGGGCGAGGGCTTCGGCGAAGGCCTCCCGGATTCCGGCGGGAGTGCCCTGTCCGTCGATGGTGCGGACGTCCCAGCCGATGACCTTGGCCGCTTCCTGGACACCCCGGGCGACCCCGGAGACACCCGGGTTGGTCATGGTCTGGGCGATGTAGGCGATGGTCCTGCCAGGGACGGCCTTCGGTCCGGTGGTGGGGCCGCCCCAGGGGGCGTTGACGTCCTCGGCCTCCTTGACCGCCTGTTTCGCCTCGGCGAGGACGGCGGGACAACCCGGCTTCCGTGCACCGACGGTGGACGCGTCGGCGGTCGAACCGCTGTCACAGCCGGCCACGGTGGTGGCCGCGACCAGGAACGCGACGGCTGCCGCGGTCGCTCTGCGGGTGGAGTGCACGGGGTCTCCTCAACTGGGCACGAGGGGGTACGGATTGCGTGGGGGGAGGAGAGAACAGGCCGGCAGACAGCCGGAATCGCAACGGCGGCAGCACCTCGGGCCGCTGCCCGGCGGGTTGTCGCGGTGGGAATGTAGCAGGGCCCCGACCGGTCCCTCCACGGGAGGCGCTACCGCTCAGTAGGCGCGCGTGAACAATTCGTAATCAATTCTTGATTACGCACAGGCTCACAACGATCACACAGACGATAGTCTCCGACCGACCCGATCCGGACACATGACGTGATCCCGTCGTTCGAACGACGTGTCCGATCGCTCGAACCCGGCGAACCCGCCGAACCCGTACGAGCGTCCGGCCCATCCCGGCCACCAGGTCGTCGACGGTCCCGCCGCGACGACACCGCGGTCACCACCCACCCGAACAGCCAAGGAGGTCAGCGTGCCCACGCACACAGTGGAGCCGCCGCCCGGCCGCACGGACCGGACTCCTGTGTTCCGCCGCAGGGCGGTCTCCGTTCTCGCCCGGTGGCCGTTCCGGCGCAAACTCAACGTCCTCGTCGTCGCGCCCGTGGCGGTCGTCGGCGCGCTCCTCGGCGTCGGCGTCACCGGCCAGATCGAGCAGGTCCGCGACGCCGACCGGGTCGCCGAACTGGTCCGTGACAGTGAGCAGGTCGCGGCGCTCGCCAACGACATCCAGGCCGAACACCGGCTGGCACTCCTGCTGTCCGTGCAGTACGACGCGGCCCGGCCGGGGGCCGCCCAGCCGTCGACGACGGCGTACCGCGAGGCGCAGCGGGCCACCGACGAACGCGTGGCGGCCGTGCGGTCCGCGTTCGGGTCGAGTCTGCCGGCCGAGGAGAAGCAGGCCCTCGAGTACATCGCCGGCCTCGACTCCCTGCGCGACAAGCTCGGCCGGGACTACGTGCCGGCCGCCAACATCGACCCCGCCTACGCCGCCGCCGTCGGCTATCTCATCGACGGCATCGGTCTCGACCGCTTCGCCGCGACCTCGCAGTCCTCGGTCACCAACCTGCTGGACGCCGTACTGCGGGCGGACGCGGCCCACGCCGCCTTCGAGAGCGCCGTGTTCTCCGCCCAGACCCGGGACGCGAACGCGCTCACCGAGTACACCCGCGCGGTCGGTGCCCACGAACTCTTCACCCACCAGTCCGAGCGCTTCGGCCGTATCGCCAGACCGGACCAGGTACTGCGCATGGGCGGGATCGAGCGCGCGGCCGAACAGAACGCCATCACCTCGCAGTTCGCGGAGCTGCAGGTCGATCCGGGGTCCCTGCAGTCGCAGACCCCACGCGAACTGCGCGAGAGGATCGCCGCCGGAGAGCGGCAGGCCGACACCCGCCTCGGCATCACCAGGACCCTCATCCGGCAGACCGCCGCCCAGGCCGACGCCCTGTCCGCGAACGCCCTCTACAAGGCATGGCTGATGCTCGGTCTGGCGCTGCTCGGCTTCGCCGCCTGGCTGGCGTTCTGCGTGCTGGTCCGCCGCTCGGTCGTCCGCCCCCTGACCGCACTGACCCGCTCCGCCCAGCGGGTGGTCGCGGCCGCGGGCGAGGAACTCGCCCGTGTCGCCGACGACGAGTCCACCGACACCGCCCCGTTCCGGCCCCAGGCCATCCCGGTCCCGGTCCGCGACGACATCGGCGAGCTGGCCGAGGCGTTCAACCATGTGCAGGTCACCGCCGCCGCGCTGCTGGAGCGGCAGATGCTGAGCCGACGCAACGTCGCCGAGATGTTCGGCAACGTGGGCCGCAGGGTCAGCAATCTGACTACACGTCAGCTGTCGCTGATCGACGCGGTGGAACGCGAGGAGACCGACCCCGACCTGCTCGACCAGCTCTACCGCATCGACCACATCGCCGTACGGCTCCAGCGCAACGCCGACAGCCTGATGCTGCTCGCCGGAATCCGGGAGACGGACGTCGAGGCCCGGCCCACCACGCTGGCCGACGTCATACGCTCCGGCCTCGGCCGCATCGAGGGGTACCAGCGGGTGTCCCTGCGCTCCGAGACGGACATCACCGTCGGCCCCGACATCATCGGCGACCTGACCCTGCTGCTCGCCGAACTGCTGGAGAACGCCGTCTCCTTCTCGCCTTCCCACACCCCGGTCGAAGTGGTCGTGCGGCCCGGCACCGATGTCACCAAGGACGGCGGCGCCCTGATCGAGGTGATCGACCACGGCCTCGGGATGAGCGCGGAACGCCTCGCCGAGGAGAACGTGCGGCTCGTCCGCCGGGAACGGCTCGACCTGGTGCCGACCAAGGTGCTCGGCCTCTTCGTCGTCGGCAGCCTCGCCCGCCACCTCGGACTGCGCGTGGCCCTGAGCCGTACACCGGGCGGTGGTGTCACGGGCACCGTATGGATCCCCGCGTCGCTCCTGCTGACGATGAGTCCGGTGGACGACACACCTGCCGGGACCACGGCGGCACCCACGCCGAGGCCGGAGAGGACGGCCGCCGCACCGGTACCCGCCGCCACCGCGACCCTTCCCGAACGACGGCCGACGATCGTGTCACCCCACAGCGACCTGCCCCGGCGCGTCCCGTCCCGCCCCGGCCCCGGCGACGCCGCCACCTCCGAGGGCACCGCGCCCGCGGCCACCCGCCCCCTGCGGCGACGGGTCCGCGGCGCGACGCTCACCGTGACCACCCCGGCGGCCGACCGCAACGGCTCGGCGCCGCGACAGCCGCTGGACGCCGACGCCGTGCGTTCGGAACTCGACGAGTTCGAGGCCGCAGTCCGCAGGGCGGAACAGGACGCGGCCGCGACTGAGACCGAGACCACGACCACGACCACGACCGCCGACGAGACCGGCACCACCGCAGGACCGGAAACCCCAGAAGGCCAGAAGGAGACGGGCAGTGACGACGTCGACAGGTGACAGCACCTCCGAACAGGCGAACCCCGCCGATCTGCGAACCGCGGCGGCCGACTTCACCTGGCTGCTCGACCGGTTCGCCACCGACACCGCCGGTGTCGTGGACGCCATCGCGGTGTCGTCCGACGGACTGCTGATCGCCGTCTCCCAACTCCGCGACAGGGCCGACTCCGAGCGGCTCGCCGCGATCGTGTCCGGCGTCACCAGCCTCGCCGCGGGCGTCTCCGGCAACTACGGTCTGGGCGGCCTCAACAAGGTCATCATCGACCTGGAGGGAGGCCATGTACTGGTCTCGGCCATCGGCAACGGCGCCGTCCTCGGCGTGGTCGCCTCCAAGGAGGCGAAGCTGGGCAACATCGCCTACGAGATGACCCTCTTCGCCAACCGCGCCGGGGCCGCGCTCACCCCCCAACTGGTGATCGAACTCAAGAACAGCGTCGGCTCCACACCGGCCGGCTGACCCGTCCCCCGCGAGGCAGGAGGGCGTCATGGCCGACGCCGGACGAGAACCACTGGAAACACCACGAGACAGCGGCGGCGGCTCACCGGACCCGGTCGGACGCGCCCCCGCCGTCCGCCCGTTCCTGCTGACCGCCGGACGGGTGTCGGGGGCGGGCAGGGCGGCACCGATCCCGATCGAGACGCAGATCGTGGCGACCGCCGCCGGGCTCGCCGCCCTCGGCACGCTCGCCTTCGAACACCACGACATCGTGGCCGCCTGCCGGCAGCCGCAGTCCGTGGCGGAACTGGCCGCCCGTCTGCGACTGCACCTCAACGTCGTCCGGGTGCTCACCGAGGACCTGTGTACCGCCGGGCACCTGGCCGTCCACGTGCCGGACACCCGGACCGCACAGGACATCACCGTACTGCGAAGGGTCATCCATGGTCTCCGTGCCGTCCCCGACTCACGGGACACGCTCCGTGACAGCGGCTGAGCGGCCGCCGCTGCCGGTCAAGCTGGTCATCGCCGGCGGCTTCGGGGTCGGCAAGACCACCACCGTGGGCTCCATCTCCGAGATACGGCCCCTGACCACGGAGGCCGCCATCACCGAGGTCGCGGCGGGCGTCGACGACCTCACCCACACCCCCGACAAGACGACCACCACCGTCGCCATGGACTTCGGCTGCATCACGCTCGACCCGACGCTGAAGCTGTACCTGTTCGGGACACCGGGCCAGGACCGGTTCGGCTTCATGTGGGACGACGTGGTCGAAGGGGCCCTCGGGGCCCTGGTCATCGTGGACACCCGCCGCCTGGACGACTGCTACGCCGCCGTCGACTACTTCGAGCACAAGCACATCCCCTTCGCCGTCGCCGTCAACGCCTTCGACGGGGCGGTCGAACACGACCTGGACGAGGTGCGGTGGGCCCTGGACATCGCCGGACACGTCCCGCTCGTCGTCTTCGACGCGCGCCGCACGGGCTCGGTCCGCGACGCGCTCCTGGTCGTCCTCGACGTCGCCCTCTCCCGCGCCGAGGCGGCCACGACGAGCGCGTCGCCGCAAGCCCGGGAGTAGGCGAGTGGAGTAGGCAGGCCGGCCCCGGCACCACGCATCGCGGTGCGGCTCCCGCCAGGGCGCGCGACCGGGGGGGCCGACCGCCCGGTCGCGGTCGAGGGCCGTCAGACGTCGAGGGCGTCGATCAGGGCCTTGGTGACGTCCTCCGTCGTGGCCGTGCCGCCGACGTCGCGGGTGAGGACGCCCGCAGCGGTCGTCGTCTCGATCGCCTTCTGAAGACGGGCCGCCTGCTCCGGCAGGCCGAAGTGCTCCAGCATCAGCGCGGCGCTGCCGACCGCGCCGATGGGATTGGCCAGACCCTGCCCCGCGATGTCCGGGGCGGAGCCGTGGACCGGCTCGAACATGCTGGGGAAACGGCGCTCGGGGTTGAGGTTGGCGCTCGCCGCCAGACCGAGGCTGCCCGCCAGCGCGCTGCCGAGGTCGGAGAGGATGTCCGCGTTCAGGTTGGAGGCGACGACGACCGACAGGTCCTCGGGCCGCAGGACGAACTTCGCCGACATCGCGTCCACCAGGACGCTCTCCGTCTCCACGTCCGGGTAGTCGAGCGAGACCCGCTTGAAGACGTCGTCCCAGAGGACCATGCCGTACTGCTGGGCGTTGCTCTTGGTCACCGAGGAGACCTTGCGGCGGCTGCGCGTACGGGCCAGGTCGAAGGCGAAGCGCATGATGCGCTCACAGCCCACCTCGGTGAACAGGGCGGACTGGACGGCCACTTCGCCCCCGGGCCCGCGTCCGCCCAGGTTGCGCCCGCCGAGGCCCGCGTACTCGCCCTCGCTGTTCTCGCGGACGACGACCCAGTCGAGGTCCGTGTCGTCGGCCTTGCGCAGCGGGCTCTGCACTCCCGGCAGGAAGTGCACGGGGCGGACGTTGGCCCACTGGTCGAAGTTCTGGCAGATCTTCAGGCGCAGGCCCCACAGGCTGATGTGGTCGGGGACGGTGGGCCAGCCGACGGCGCCGAAGTAGATGGCGTCGAAGTCCTTCAGCCGCTCCAGACCGTCGTCGTCGATCATCTTGCCGGTGCGCTCGTAGAACTCGCAGCCCCAGGGGAACTCCTCCCAGACGAAGGCGAAGGGGGCGGCCGAGGTCCGGGAGCTGTCGGCCAGCGCGTCGAGGACGGCCCGCCCGGCGGCGACGACTTCCTTGCCCACTCCGTCGGCGGGGATGGCGGCGATGCGGAACGTGCGGGGTGCGGCTGTCATGGGTGCCTCCGGCTCGCTGTCGTGCGGTCTGTCTCGAGTCAACACAGCGGCACGGTGGTGCGTCCAAGACCTGCTTTCGATGGCACGTATAGGCGGAGCCGATCGGTTCCGCGTCAGGCCGCGGGGGTGCGCCGGACGGCCAACGACCTGGTGAGGGCGAGGAACGCCCGCGCGGCCGGTGTGAGGTGCGCCGGCAGGCTGACCATGGCCACATGGAGGTGGGCGGTCGGCGCCAGAGGTGCCACCACCGCGCCGCAGCGGCGGGCCAGCCGGGTCCAGGACGACGGAAGCACCGCGATCCCGACGCCGGTCAGGACCAGCGGCAGGATCGATGTGCGGTGGTCGACGACCGTCACGATCTCCGTGCCGGTGCCGCCCGCGGTGATGTCGTCGACGATGTGGCGCATCAGGCTGCCGGTGCGCGAGGCGATGAGTTTCTGTCCGGCCAGGTCCTGGGGACGAAGGGTGACGTCGTCCTCGATCACCCCGCCGGGCGCGGCGACGACCACGAACGGCTGGTCCTCGACGTGCAGCACGTCCAGGCCGGTCGGGTGCACCGGGGTCGCGCTGCCGAGCAGCCCCAGCTCGCAGGCGCCGCCGCGGACCAGCGCGACCACCTCGTCGGGGGTGAAGGCGGCGTGCGTGCTCACGGTCACCGCCGGGTGCAGGTCGGCGAAGCGGTGGATGAGCGTGGTGAGCGGTTCGATGCCGGGCGAGGGCATGGTGGCGACTTCGACCGTGCCGCCGTGCAGACCGGCGAGTGCGGTGGCGGTGTCGCGTACGGCGGCCAGGTCGCGCAGCACGCGCCGGCTCGGCTCCAGCAGTTCCCGGCCTGCCTCGCTCAGGACGACGCCCCGGCCGACCCGGTGGAAGAGGGCGACCCCGAGATCGGCCTCCAGGTTCGCCATCGCCTGGGACAGCGACGGCTGGGCGACATGGAGGGCGGCGGCGGCCTTGCTGAAGCCGCCGTGCTCGACGATGGCCAGGAAGTACTCCAGTTGCCGGGCGTCCACGGCACCTCTCCGCTCTGTGCTGGTACGAAAGGCGGAGCGAGCCTACCCGTCGGCTTCCGTCTCTCCGCGTCCGATCCAGCGGTCGGCGAGGCCGCGCCCGCATCGGGCGAGCAGACGCGCGGACAGTTCGCTGTCCCGCGCGCAGTCCTGATCGGTCAGGTCCGTCAGGGCCTGCACGGAACGGAAGTGGGCGGCGGTCCGGTCCTCGGGCAGGGTGCAGCGGCCGGCCACCGCGTGCACCGCGACCCCGAGCCGACGGGCCCGCCGGGCGAGCGCGACCGGCAGTTTGCCCGACAGGGACTGCTCGTCGAGGCTGCCCTCGCCGGTCACGACGAAGTCGCTCGCGGCCAGCAGGTCGTCGGCGCCGAGAAGGGTGAGGAAGTAGTCGGCGCCCGAGCACGTCCGCCCTCCGAGCAGCATCCCGGCGTACCCCAGTCCGCCGGCCGCGCCGGCTCCCGGGGCATCGGCGTGTCGTGCCGCGTCCGCGACTCCGCCCGCTTCCAGTCGCCGTACGAAGCCGGTGAGCGCGTCGTCCAGTTCCCGCACCTGGGCGGCGGTCGCCCCTTTCTGAGGGCCGTACACGGCGGCCGTGCCCGTCGTCCCGAGCAGCGGATTGTCCACATCGGTGGCGAGGACGAGGTCGGCTCCCGCCAGGGCCGCGCGGGCCTCGGTGATGTCGGCCGTGCGGAGGTCGGCGAGTCCAGCGCCGCCCGGACCGATCGGCGTGCCGTCCTCCCGTGCCAGTCTCGCGCCGAGGGATTGCAGGAGGCCCGCGCCGCCGTCGGTGGTGGCGACCCCGCCGAGCGCGAGGACGATCGTGTCCGCGCCGCCGGCCAGTGCGTGCTGGACGGCCTGGCCGACGCCCCAACTGGTCGCCGTGAGCGGCGCCTTGTGGCCGTCCGGCAGCACGCCGAGTCCGCAGACGGCCGCCGCCTCGATGAGGACGGTACGGCCGTGCACGGCGAGTTCGGCCGTGACGGGTCGGCCGGTCGGCCCGGTCACCGTGACCTTCTCCGGGCTGAACCGGCCCGCGCAGGCGGCGGCCACGCTTCCCTCCCCGCCGTCCGCCAGCGGGAGGCGGGTGACCCGGGCCCGGGGGGCGCCTTCCAGCAGCCCGCGCTCCAGGGCGCGGGCCACCTCGTCTGCGCTGAGGGAGCCCTTGAACTTGTCCGGGGCGACCAGCACGGACACCATCAGGGCGTCACCTGGGCGGTCTTGGAAGCAGAGGACGCGGCGACCGGTCGTACGTCCTCGCCCTGAGCCTCGGCTCCGGCTCCGGTGCCGACGTCTTCGGCCTTGCTGCCGGCGTCTTCGGTCTTGCTGTCGGCGTCTTCGGCCTCGGTGGTCAGGGGCGGCTCGCCCGCCTTGCCGGCGAGGACCAGCCGGGCTCGCTCCAGGTCCAGGCCGTTCTCCCATCTGGCGATGAACAGGGTGGCCACGGCATTGCCGAAGAAGTTCACCAGCGCCCGGCACTCCGACATGAACTTGTCGATGCCGAAGATGAGCATGATGCCCGCGGCGGGGACGGTGCCGACCGTGGACAACGTCGCGGTGAGCGCGATGAAACCACCGCCCGCGACGCCTGCCGCACCCTTGGAGGTCAGCAACATGACGGCCAGGAGCCCGAGTTGCTGGCCGATGGACAGGGAGGTGTCGGTGGCCTGGGCGATGTAGAGGGTGGCCAGCGACAGGTAGATCGCCGCGCCGTCGAGGTTGAAGCTGTAGCCGGTCGGCACCACCAGTCCGACCGTCGACCGCTCCGCCCCCATGAACTGCATCTTGCGCATCAGCCCGGGCAGCGCGGGCTCGGCGGTCGAGGTGCCGAGGATCAGCCAGAACTCCTCCTTGAAGTAGCGGAAGAGCTGGAAGATGTTCAGCCGCACGTACAGGGCGAGCACACCGCCGAGCACCACCACGACGAACAGCGCCGAGGTGACGTAGAAGAGGAGGATCAGCGAGCCGAGGCTGGTCAGCGTGGACAGGCCGAACTTCCCGATGGCGTACGACATCGCGCCGAAGGCACCCAGCGGCGCCGCCTTCATGACGAAGGACAGGACCTTGAAGACGACCTCGGTCAGTCGCCCCACGGCCGCGATGATCGGTTCGCCCGTCCTCCCGACGAGTTTGATGGCGATGCCGAAGACGACGGCCAGGAAGATGACCTGGAGGATCTTCCCCTCGACGAACGGGCCGAAGAAGCTGTCCGGCACGATGTTGGTGAGGAACTCCCACCAGTGCTGGTGTTCACCCTGCTCGACGTACTGGCTCGCGTCGCCCGAGGTCTGGAGCGTCGACGGGTCGGCGTGCACGCCGTCGCCGAGCCGGAAGAGGTTGATCGCCACGAGACCGGTGAGCAGGGCGACGATGGTGCCGACCTGGAAGTACGTCAGCGCCTTGATGCCTGTGCGTCCGACCTTCTTCAGGTCCGCGACGCCGGCGATGCCGCCGATGATCGTCAGGAAGACGATCGGTCCGATGAGCATTTTCATCGCGGTGATGAACGTGGTGCCGATGGGCTCCATGTCGGTGGCCAGATCCGGCCACCGCCAGCCCAGCACGATGCCGATCACGATCGCCACCAGCACCTGTACGTACAACTGCCGGTACCACGGCTTCGCCGCGATACGTACGGCCTGTTCGGCTCGTCCGTTGCCCGGGGTATGCGTCATTGCAGCCTCCCTGATCGCGCGACACCGAGCCCGATCGGCGCGCGCCAGCTTGCGCCACAGTGAACCGGGCGGCCGGGCAGGGGGTCCACGACCAAAAATCGATGCCCCGTATAGGCCGGGCCTATCGATGGGGGCGCAGGGCGGCGACGTCCGCGTCACTCGGGTGCGGGGCCACCCGGAGCGTCCGTGTCGGTCCGCCGGGGGGCGGGCGACGTACCTGACGCGGGCGCGGTCGCACCCGTGGAAGCGGGACGCAGCATGGCCCGGTAGAGGGCCTCGTGGTCGGGCGAGGGGGGCAGCGTGCCGCGGGCGGGGGCCTCGAAGGACTGGATCAGCAGGGCCACGACGCGCCGCCAGGCGTCGGGGGCGGCGTCGCCGGTGGCGTTGACGACGCCGGCGTTTGCCATGTGGAGCAGCACCAGGTCCGAGGGGTCGAAGTCGTCACGGAGGCGGCCGGTGGCCTTGGCGCGGCCGATGAGCTCGACCATGCCCTCGTACGCCTCGTTCCGGCGGCGTTCCAGGGCCTTGGCGGAAGGAAACGTCGTGGTCAGCACGTCGGCGAAGCCGTAGTCGGCGGCCTGCATCGCGCAGACGCTCTCGATGTAGCCGACGAAGCCGTGCCAGGGGTCGGGGTCCGCCAGGGCGGTGGTGACCGCGTCGGCGTAGGCGCCCATGCGGTCGATGAAGACCTCATCGACCAGTTCCGCCTTCGTCGGGAAGCGCCGGAACATGGTGGCGATCCCCACCCCCGCCTCGCGCGCCACCGACGCCATGGACGCGTTCAGGCCGTCCCGCGCGAAGACCGTGCGCGCGGCGGCGATGATCCGCTCCCTGTTGCGCTCGGCGTCACTGCGCAGGGAGTGCCCGGCAGGAGTGCCGGAGTGCTGGTCACCAGGGGTCATACACGGAAGTCTAGCAACCGGATTGCCCTATCCACTTTCGGTGGTACGGTGGCCCGACTAACCGGAAAGCCCTATCCGGTCTCGCTCCGGCGAAACGGATAGGGCTTCCCGGATAGCGATATCTTCCCCCGTGCTCTTCGTTCACCCTCCCGAAAGGATCCCCATGACCAGCATCGCCATCGTCGGGGCCGGCCCTCAGCTCGGCCTGGCCGTAGCCCGCGTCTTCGGCGCTCAGGGCTTCGATGTCGCCCTGATCTCCCGCAGCCGCGAGAACCTCGACACTCTCGTGGGCAAGCTCACCGCGGAGGGCGTCACCGCCGCCGCGTTCCCCGCGGACGTACTGGACCGCGACGCCCTCACCCGGGCCCTCGACGACGCCGTCACGCGGTTCGGTGGCATCGACGTCCTGGAGTACTCCCCGGTCGCGGCCCTGACCACGACGCTGGTCACCCCCACCGAGGCCGAACCGGCCCACGTGCAGCACGAGATCGAGTTCCAGCTCTACGGGGCGATCGCCGCCACCAAGGCGGTGCTGCCGGCGATGCGCGAGGCCGGCCGCGGCACCCTGCTCTACACCACCGGCGCCGGCTCCATCGACCCCCGTCCCGCAGGTCGGCAACGTCAACGCCGCCGCCGCGGCGCTGCGCAACTGGGTCATGAACCTGCACAAGGAACTCGACGGCACCGGCGTCCAGGCCGCCCACGTCGGCATCGACGTCTCGATCGGCACCCCGGCCGTCCCCGGATTCCCGACGGCCCAGCCCGAGGAGATCGCTCCCGTCTACTGGGACCTGCACACCACCAGGCGCGACCAGGCCGAACTCGTCTTCAGCCGCTGAGCGCCCACCCTCCCCCGCGTCACCCCCGCCCGCCTCGTCGAAGCCGGTTCGCGCCGCCGTGGCCAGCCACCGCGGCGGCGCGATCTCTCAGGCGAGACCGGCCTCCGACCTCTGAGGCCCGACCGGCTGACCAGTTTCCGCACGATGCCTCTGCGAAAAGAGTCGCCATGACCAGCATGTCGTTCACCGACGCGGCCCGCGTCTGTCTGACCACCAAGTACGCCACGTTCTCCGGTCGCGCCCGGCGCGCGGAGTACTGGTGGTTCTCACTGCTCTATGTGATCGCCACCGGCGCGGTCGCCGGAGCCGCCTTCGGGACCGAGACCCCGCTCCTGGGTGTCCTTCTCCTGCCCTTCATGGTGCCCATGCTGAGTGTCTCCGTCCGCCGGTTGCACGACACAGGGAAGCCGGGCTGGAGGATGCTCGTCGCCCTCATCCCCGTGGCCGGCCCGGTCATCTACCTGGCGACCATGGCCGTGGACAGCGACCCCGCGGCCAACCGGTACGGCCCCTCCCCCAAGGCCGTCGCCGACCTCGTCGGCTGAGCCCGGCAGGACACCGACACCACCCCTATCGGCCAGGGAGTTCCCCGTACGAGGCGGACGGCCGCCGGGGCGGAGGGAGCGCGGACAGCAGGTCCCACAGGGGCCGCGAACCCGCAGCCCAGGAACTGAGCAACTGGCGGTCGACGAGGTGGAGCCGTTGCTGACGAGCGAACGTACGGCCGGGCTGGGTGATCCTGCCGTTGGTCACCATCACCACGACGTCCGCCTTGTGGACCGGGCGCCCCGTTCCGTTGAGAGTCTGTAGTTCCGGGGTACCCACGGCGGCGCCCCGCTCTCCATGACGGCGGTGCTTGCACTGGATCACCCAACGCCGCCCCGAGGGGTCGGTCGCCTTCACGTCCGCCCCCAGATCGCCCTGACCGCCGACCTGAACGGCGTCGGCGCAGCCGTCCCGGCGCATCAGGTCCCGGACGGCGAACTCGAACTGCCGGGGGGACAGGCCGTCCAGCTGGGCCGGCCCGTAACGCAGAGCGCGCGCCTGAGCCTGCCGCCACTGCTCACGCTGCGCCCGCTGCTGCCACCGGGCGAAGCCGCCCAGGGCAGCGACGACGGCCACGACCAGCAGCACCCACCAGTGCGCGAGCAGCCAGTTGACCACCGTCACCACCAGCCCGACCGCCGCCGCCACGGCCACGCACAGCACGACGAACCGCGCCTCCTGCTCCTGCCCACGCCGACGGCTGGTCCGCCGCGCACGCCGCCGAACGGGCCGGCGCCGGGTCGAGGGACGCCGGGCCGACGGGCGCCGGGTCACCGCTCACCGGCCAGGGCGGCGAGGTCGATCGGGTACGACACGCTCGGCGTCGGAGCCGACCGCCGCAGCGCGGGGATGTCCAACTTGACCGGGTACGACACCGTCGGGCGCGGCGCTGCCGTCCTCGGGGCGCTGCTGGTGGAGTGCTCGAAGCGGATCGGATAAGTCACCGACGAATCGGGCGACTTGCCGTCCGATTCGGTTGCCGTGGAGGCGTTTCCGATGACGAGGACAGCAAGGCCGAAGGCGGCGAAGAGGGTCACCTCCCGGCGCGCGCCCGGCGCCCATCGGGAGTGTCCGCGAACCGGCGTTCCGTCGGAGCGCACGTACGGGCGGACAAAGGGCATGTGGTCCTCCAACTCATCCGGGAATTTCCCTGTCGCCGTCATGTTGGCGCCCAGCACTGACAGCCGATTCCTCGGGACGGCCCAACACCCCATTTTTCAGGGCTAGTTCAGGACATGCTCGCGGCCCTCCCCCACCCGTTCGGGGTCCCTCGTGTACGCGCCGGGGCGGGCTACGACGCGAGACGATGTGGCACCCCCGGATCGCTTCGAGCAGCGACTCACCAGGGGGATTCGGTCGGCGGCGGCTCGACGGCTGCCGCCGGAGCGGCGGTCGGCTGAACCCTTCGGCCGTGCGGGCAGAGGTGGCGGAATCAGTCATTTCCGAGATTGCCGCTCGAAGGCGCCGAAGCAGGCGCGAAAGGCCGTGTCGACCGGGCGGCCACCGTCACGCAACCCTTCGTCCACCTCATCAGTCACACCCCCGTACGCCTTGGCCCTCATTTCCTCCTTCGACTAAGGGAGTTCACCGTGCGCGCACGCACCCTGGCCGCCACCGCCGTCGTTGCGGCACTCACCGCAGCCGGCCTGACCCTGCCGCTCGCCGGAAACGCCGCGGCCGCGTCGACCGCACGCTTCGACTTCAACGGCGACGGATACACGGACATCGCGGTCGGCATGCCCGACGCCACGGTCAACGGCAAGGCGAAGGCCGGCTACGTCAGCGTGATCTACGGCGGTTCGGAGAGCCCGTACCAGTCCAGCGGCGTCATCAGCCAGGCGGAGGCCGGCATACCCGGCACACCCGAGGCGGGCGACCGCTTCGGTTCCTCCGTGTCCCCCGTCGACGTGAACGGCGACGGCGTCTTCGAGCTGCTCGTCGGCGCGAGCGGCGAGTCGCTCACCTCCGACCAGTTCAAGGACGAGGGCACCATCACCGTCCTCGACGGCTCGGCGTGGAACATCAAGGGCACCACCGTGGCCAGGGGCACGTCCGAGTACAGCAGCATCGGTCGCACCGTCACCACCGGTGACTACGACGGCGACGGCGACATCGACCTCGTGTACGGCGAGAACGGCGAGGAGCACGGCTCGGTCCGGTTCCGCCCGGGCCCGCTCACCGCCGACCCGGTGACGACCACGCGGGTGAGCAGGTACAGCATGGGCGGCAGCACCCGCGACCTGGCCACCGGCGACTTCGACGGCGACGGCCGGGACGACCTCGCCACCACCTGGAGGGGCCTGGAGGACTCCGGCACCTTCATCACGCGCTGGGACGACCAGGACAAGCCCGTCCAGTGGTGGTTCGACGCCGACTACGGCAGCGCGCTCGCCGCCGCCGACGTCGACCGGGACGGCACCGACGACCTCGCGGTCGGCCTCGTACAGCCCAATCCCGAGTTGGAGACGACGCATTGCCAGGAGCGGCTCGGCGGTGCGGTGCTGCTGCTCAAGGGTTCCAAGACCGCGCAGTTCGGCTCCGAGAGCGAGTGCGTCACCCAGTCGAGCCCGGAGGTCGGCGGTACGGCGGAGGACGGCGACGGCTTCGGCGCGGCGCTGGCCGCCGGCGATCTGAACGGCGACGGCCGTCCGGAACTGGTGGTCGGCGTGCCCGGGGAGGACGTGGGCACGGTCGCGGACGCGGGCGGATACGTCGTCCTGAACGGCACGGACCAGGGCCTCCGCGGAGGGCTGGCCCGCAGCCAGAGCACCCCGAACATGCCCGGCGCGGCCGAGGCGGGCGACCGCTTCGGCGCCCAGGTGGCCGTCGGCGACTACAACCGCGACGGCCTGCGGGACACGGCCGTGAGCGCGCCCGGGGAGAACGCGGGTGAGCCCCGGTCGGGCGGCGTCTGGTTCGTGCCGACCAGCACCGAGGAGACGTATCCGCAGGGCAAGTCACTGACCCCGTTCGGTTTCGCGCTGCCCAACGGGGCCGTCAAGTACGGCGAGGTCCTGGGCCGCTAGGTCATCGTTCGGGGCGGGGCGGGTGCACGGTGATATGGGCACCGGGGCTGAACTCGGCGAGCAGCTGGGCGAGTTCGGTCGCGGCCGCCTCGACGCCGGCGACGGTCAGGAAGTCCTCGTCGCCGGTGGCACGGACCAGGCGCATGCCGCCCTGGACGTGGTCGATGTCCTCACCGCCGACGGGGATGAGGTGGGCGACGCTGATGGCGTTGTCCAGGTCGTTCCTCATCTCCGCCTACGCGAGGCCACCGTTGCTCATGAGCAGCTGACCGTTGATCCATCCGCCCTCCCGGGAGCACAGGAAGTCCACGAGGTGCGCGGTGTCCTGTGGAGTGCCCAGCCGGCCGAGTGGGGTGCTGCGGCGGCAGTGTTCCCGGACCTCCTCGCTCATCCAGCCGGTGTCCACCGGGCCCGGATTGATCACGTTGGCGGTGACACCGAGGTGGGCGAGTTCGTGGGCGGCGGCCAGGGTGATGCGGTCCATGGCTCCCTTGCTGGCGCCGTAGGGCAGGTTGCCGACGGTGTGGTCACTGGTGAGGCCGACGATCCGGCCGGTCCCCCGCTCCGCGGCGAAGCGGCGTCCGAACTCGCGTATGAGCAGCCAGGTGGCACGTGCGTTGACGGCGAAGTGCCGGTCGAAACTCTCGACCGTGGTGTCCAGCAGACCCGAGTCGACAGACTCGCAGTGACTCATGATCAGCGCGGTTACCTTGCCCCTCTGCTGTTCGACGCTGTCGAAGACGCGTGCCGGGGTGTCCGGGTCCGCGAGATCCGCCTCGATCGCCGTGGTCGACGCGCCGTGTTCGGCGAGGGTCCGGCTGATCACTTCGCTCGCGTCGGGCTCGCTGCCCCAGCTCATACGGTCGTCGTAGGCGGTCCAGTAGGTGAAGGCGATGTCCCACCCCGACGTGGCCAGCCGGCGCGCGATGCCCGCGCCGATGCCGACGGTGCGCCCCACCCCGGTGATCAGGGCCAGGGGTCGATAGGCCGCTGCCCCTGCGCCGTGTGCGGACTGGTCATGATCGGTGTTCGTCGTCACGGGCCGGAATGGTTCACGAACGACAGCGCGGCGTCAATCGGGCGTTTCCGTGCGCCGCCGGGCGGCGGATAGCGTACGGGCATGGTGACGACGGGGAAGCGGCGGGTCCTGTACCGGCAGGGCAGCGGATTCTGGCGGATGACGTCGAAGTGGGTTCTGGTCTTCGGGGCCCTGTGTCTGCTGGACGGAGGGCTGTTCCGGTCGTGGGGCGATGCTCTGGTCTGGCCGGTGATCGGGATCCTGCTGTGGGTGCCGTTCGGGATCGGCCTCGTCTGGTACCCGAGGAAGGACCAACGCGTCGCGCTGACGACCCGTGAACTGCGGGTACGGCGCAAGCGGCTGCCGTTGGAGAACGTGAACCTGCTGCACGTGGCGCGCCTGTGGCTGGAGGGGCGGTCGACCGCGGACGACCAACCGGTGCTGGAATGGCCACGGTTCGACCGGGTGGTGTGGGTGCCGCTGCGGGACGGTCGAGCGTTCGGCGTGGAGTTCCGCGACGCCGCCGCCTTCGCCAAGGTGTTCGGCGCCTTCGCGGTCGAGGCGTGCGGCGGGCCCGACATCGTCCGCGCGAGGGCCGCGACGGAGACGTACCCGGATCCGGTCCCAGTACGGCCCCGCCCAGCCGACGACTCAGGCTCCTGGCCGGACCTCCTGGACGTCTTCAGCTGACAGCACACGTCACCCCCCGCGTCTGCTGTCCCTCACCGTGCCACGCGAAAGGATCTCCTGCACCGACAGGGTGCCCGGGACCGCGATATCGAGTTTCAGTGGATCTCCGAGCATTGCTTCCTCGCCGCCCAGCGGATAGCCCGTCGCCGGGTCGAGGAGCAGGGAGTCCCGGAATGTCGCTGCCTTGTACCTGCCTTCCTGCGTGACGGCGAGAACCTCCCGACCGTGCCAGGTGGTTGTCGTCGCGACCGTCACGTCGGACCGGTTCGCGAGGACGCGCAGCGCGGCCGCGCGCAGCAGCGGTTCGACGGTGCCGCCCGAGGCTCGTTGTGCAGCGTCGAGCATGGCGGAGACGCCCCAGATCAACCGCCCGCCTTCCCAGTTGACCTCCTTCATCTGCGCGAACAGCCGATCCGGGTCGGTCGAGAAGGGCAGGAGCTTCGCCCACGCGGAGTCCTGCGCGAAGTGACCCGGGCGATACGTCGTGTCCTTGAGGCCCTTCCCCTCGATCAGCCCCGCCTCCCTGGCATCCCGTTCCTGGTCCGGGTTGGGGAAGTACGGCTTGCCGTACTCACGGCGTTCGCGGCCCGCCCCGTCGGAGGTGTTGATCCATTGCTCCGTGACCGTCGGGACCGCTGCGTTGGCGACGCCGCCCGGGACGTCGCCGGCCGAGTTCAGCACCCAGCCCCAGCTCTTGATGTACAGATACGGGCCGTGCACCGTGTCCGGCGCGAGCCCGCCGACCTTCCGGGCCAGTCGGCTCAGCACGTCGCGCGGCGACCTTCCGGCAATCCTGCGCAGGACGAGAACCGGCGGTGTCGTCATCGCTCGCGCCGACGGCCCCTCCGCACCCGTCAGTCGGCCCAGTTCACCCGACGCGGCCACGGCGGTGCCCGTTGCCACCACCCCGCCTGCGAGCAGGACCCGTCGGCGGGACGGACCCGTTCGCGGGCGCGGAGCGGTGGGTTCCGCGGCGGCCAGCAACACAGCCAGTTCCCGCTCGGCGCGGTCCGGCAGCACGCCGTCCCGGCCGAACCGGGCCTGAGGATCGGGGGGCACCAAGTCCCGCACCTTCCTGAGATCGCCCTTCACCGTGTCCTCCCGTCCACCGGCAGCCGTGTCCCGGGCACTTGGGCTTCGTCCGCCGCCACCGCCGCCTCCAGCAATCGACGAGCGCGGTGCATACGGACTCTGAACGCCCCCGAGCTACAGCCCATCACTCTGGCCGCGTCCCGCACGGACAACCCGTCCCAGGCCACCAACAACAGCACCTCCTGTTCGTGCTCCGGAAGTCGGCCCAAGGCGCCTCGTGCCCCCAGCATGTCCAGGACCGCTTCCTCAGCCGCGGGTTCGAACCCATCGTCGTGATGGGCGCGTATACGGTCGTCCAGACGATCGGCGCGGCCTCGCGCCCGCACGGTGTTGGCCGCGACCCGACGAGCGATGCCGTACAGCCATGGCAGTTCGTTGCCGCGCAGCTCGTGTCGGTTCCGCCAAGCCGCCAAGAACACTTCTGCCGCCGCGTCTTCAGCCGTGTTCGCCGGCAGACGTCTGCGCAGGAACCGCAGCACGGGCAGATAGGTGCGCCGGTAGACCTCCTCGAACCCCTGCGGGTCGTCCATCGGTCTGCTCACGCGCACCCTCCCCACACCATGGCTTCACCATGTCTGTGTCCGGCACCACGCGAAAGTTACGCGCCTGCGCGAGCAGACTTCCCCCGTCCGCACCGGCCTACGGCCTGTCCGGCGAGGGCTTCATGTCCCGGCGCGGCGGAACTCACGGTTTGTGGGTGACCCAGAGCAGTTCCGCCGGCCAGCGGTGTGCCCAGTCGGGTGGGTCGGTCTCGTTGTAGCCGTTGGGTGTGCCGGGTTCGGGTCGCGGCTCGATGAGGTCGTCGATGACGAGACCAGCGCCCCGCAGGACCCTGACCCAGTCTCCGTAGGTGAGCTGGTAGCTGGTCGCGCCGTCGCCTTCGGCGATGGTGTCCAGCCCGAAGTAGTCCTGCCGCAGCGTCGTGGTCACGCGGCTGGCGGCTTCGTCGTAGCAGGCTTCGAACCATGGGCTGGCGACGTTGAACACCAGGCGCCCGCCTCCGCGCAGGACGCGTGCGGCCTGCGGGACGGCCAGGTGCGGGGGTGCCCAGCTGAGCCCACCGAAGTCGCAGAACACCAGGTCGAAACTGTCGGCGGCGAAAGGGAGTTGTTCGGCGGCACCCTGCACCAGCGGGTAGGGGGACGCTCCCATCTCGCGTGCCGCTGAGGCGAGTTGGGCCTCGGACAGGTCGATCCCGACCACGGTGGCGCCCTCTGCGGCGAGCGCCCTGGACCACTGGCCGGCGCCGCAGCCGAGTTCGAGGACGCGCTTGCCGGTGACGTCGCCCAGGGCGCGCAGGCGCGCGTCGGGGATGGAGTACATGCCCCACAGCCGGGGTGCGGAGCCGATGCGCGGATCATGCTCGCGCTGGTAGGCGCTGCTGATCTTGTTCCAGAGCCGCCGGTTGGCGGGGATGCTGTCCACGTGCCGACTCCAGCACTGCCTGTTGGGGATGGTCAACACGATATGAGCCCTGGCCGGCCCTCGCGCCGGTCTGGCCCTGGCCTCGGGTCCGGCCCTGGCTCGGCCCGTAATTCGCCGGTTGAGCCCGGAAGTTCACACGGTTCGCGTCATCACCGACTCTACGTCCGCGCCTCCCGGTCTTCGGCCCCTCGGTCTTCGGCCCCTCGGTCTTCGGCCTCCCGGCCCCTGGAAGCCGAGATGCGGATCCGTGCCGGTCAGCTCGCTGCTGCCCTCCCTCCACCTCCGCGTCGAGGACGGCTCGTACGACCGGCCATGCCCCGGCGTCCTTGCCCTGCACCAGGAGCCCGGCGGGCAGAGCGCGCAGCCGCCGGCCGGGGGGGTGTCACGTGTATCGGCGGGCGGGGCGGGGTGAGGGCGTCCAGCGCGCCTCCGGGGTGGGCCACCACGCTGAGCACCGTGCTGCCGAGGGCGCACAGGCGGTGATCGAGTGCGAAGCCGAAGCACATCTGCGCCGGCTTCGATCGGCGGTAGGCGCGCTTGGGCCGGTAGTCCCGGGTCGACTGCGGGTCGTCGAGGTCCAGTCGCTCGGATCGTGCCGCGAAGCTTCCCACCGTCACGATGCGGGCCGACGGCGCGGCGGGGACAGGAGGGGGGCCAGCCACCGGGTGAGCGCGAAGTGGCCGAGGTGGTTGGTGCCGAACATCAACTCATGGCCGTCCGCGGTCTCCTGGCGCGGCGGGTCGTCGAGTGCGACCCCTGCGTTGTGGACCACCGCGTCGAGATGATCGAGGTCCAGCCCGCCCACGGAGGCGTTCAGGGACGACAGGTCGGCGAGGTCCAGGCGCACGTGCCGCACGTGTGCGCCGGAGACGCGCGACCGGATCGATGCCATGGCCGCGCGGGCCTTCGTGGTGTCGCGGCTGCCCAGGATCACCACGGCGCCGGTGGCTGCGAGTTGCTCCGGTGCGGAAGACACGATGACTGGCTCCTTGCGCTCAGCGGCGACGTGCTCATGGGGAGCACCGACCCGCCCCAAGATCGCGACCTCCGCCGACATGGCGCTGACAGATCACGGCGACCGCCGACAGACTCCCGACGCCCCTCCGCAGAACGCCCCCGCCGCAGCCGTGGTGAGGAGTCAGAGGACCCGAGCCATGCGAAAGCGGTTCGGGTGGGCCCGAAGCCGCGGCGAGGTGAGTTCCAGGGCACGGTTGTCGCGTCCGGCAGTCATGTGGTCGAGCCAGCGCTCGTACCAGTCGAGGAAGTCGGTGGCGGAGGAGACGTTGGGCCCCCAGTACCCGTCACTGTTCCCCGTGAGGACCCGGCCGGTGAGGGGGCCGGTCAGCGCGATGAGGCATACGTCCGTGCAGCCCATCTCGATGATGTGGAGGAAGAGGTCGCGGTCGTGTGCCCCGGGCTCCGCGGCGGCGAAGCCGCGGGGCGCCCGCGGTTCTCCGCGCGGATTCATGACCAGCGGGGAGCATCGCTCCAGTGGCATGAGGCCGTAGAACGGCGCCGCGCCTGAGCCGCCGATGTGCGTGAGGAAGTACCGAAAGGCGTCGGGCAGGACGATGTCGTGCTCCAGCTCGAACGCGGCGACGCGTGCTTCCGCGGCCCTCGGGCCGAGGCGGAACGCGTGTCGCTCTTCTCCGAAGGAGTGGCTGCGCAGCGGTTGGAACGGGAGCGCGGCCAGCTTGCGCCGCAGGCGCGGTACGCGGGGGTCCATGGGACATCTTTTCTCGTCCTCGTCACCCTAAGGGCGGCCGTGGCGAACAGGCCAGACCAGAGAAGGCCTCGATGTAGGTGGAGCGACGCGTCGGGCGATCGTGTCGCCGTCACATCGCGAGGGGTCCGAGGTCGGCCGCGGTCCGGGCCAGTGCGCGGATGGTGGGGCTGTCGGCGGAGGTGCGCCAGGTGAGTGCCCATTCGAGGGTGGGGGCGTCGTGGAGGGGCAGGAAGACGATGCCGGGGGGCTTGTTGTAGCGGGCGGCGATGTCGCCGAGCGGGTGGACGCAGCGTCCGGCGGCGACCAGGGAGAGGATCTCGTGGAACGTCCGCGCGGCGGGCCCGCGGGGGATGCGGCGGCCGAGCGGGGTACGGGTGGGGACCATGGAGGCGACCCAGTACTCGGGGGCTTCGGGACCGAGGTCGACGACGTGGTTGTCGGCGAGGTCCTCCAGGTACGCGCTGCCGCGTTCGACGAGCGGATGGTCGGCGGCCACGGCCAGGACGCGGCCTCCGGTGAGTACGGTGGGCCCGACGGTGAGGTCGGGTTCGGCGACGGGCAGCCACAGCACGTGCGCGTCGTGCTCTCCGCTGCGCAGCGCGGTGAAGGCGTCGGAGCCGTTGATCTCGCCGAACTGTATGTCGCAGCCGGGGTGACGAGCGCGGAACTCGTCGACGAGGGGCCGTAGTTCATGTCCGGCGTGGCCGAAGACGCCCAACCGCAGGCTACGGCCCGCGCCTTGGCCGGCCTCCTGGGCGCGGGCGAGTCCTGCGTGGAGGAGGTCGAGGGCCTGCTGGAGATCCTCGCGGAGACGCCGGCCGACAGGAGTCAGGGCCACACGACGGCTGGTGCGGTCGAACAGCCTGACGCCGAGGCGGCGTTCCTGGCTGCCGATGGACTGGCTGACGCGGGCCTGGGACACATGGAGCCGCTCGGCGGTGCGGCCGAAGTGCAGTTCCTCGGCCAGCGTCAGGAAGATCTCTATGTCGCGCAGCTCCATACATAACTCCCGCGTTATGGATAGCCCAACGGACTCTACATTGTTCCGCCGCTGACCTGCGCCGATGCTGGACACATCACCCAGCGGGCAGGCAGCGGACGCCTGACCGACACATCGATGAGGCAGGGACGTGCGATGAGCGATATACGGGCCGTCGTCGATCGTTTCGAGATCGGACAGCTGTGCGCCGAGGTCACCGACGCCGTGATGATGCGCGACTTCGACCGCGTGGCCTCGCTGTTCACGCCCGATGGTGTCATGCGATGGCCGCACATCGACAGGGAGTTCGTCGGCCGCGAGGCGATCCGCGCGGGGATCGAATGGGGGCAGGGGCTGTGGGAGTTCTTCGTACAGAACGTCCACCCCGGCGTCGTCCGGCTCGACGGCGACCTCGCGACCGGACGGGTCCACGTCCAGGAGTTCGGCCGGCTGCGCAACGGCAGCTCGCACCTGAACTACGCGCTGTATCACGACAGTTACGAGCGAACCGCCGACGGCTGGAGGTTCAGCGAACGCGTCTACGAGGTCAGGTACGCCGACTCCGCCCCGCTCACCGGCTCACCGGCTCACCGCCCTCGCCACGTGCCTGCGCCCGCGCCGCGTGCCTCCGCCCTCCAGATCGACCCGACCCAGCATCAAGCGAAGGAGTAAGTGTCATGTTCATGATTACTGGAGCCAATGGTGTCGTAGGGCGCGCGGTGATGAAGCAGTTGCTGCGGGAGAGCGCGCCCGTCACCGGGGTCACGCGCGGCTCCGGATCTGCCGCGATGCCGGAAGGCGTACGGGCCGTCAGGGGCGACCTGTTCCACCCGCAGTGGATCGAGGCGGCGCTGGAGGGAGTGGAGGCTCTGCAGATCAGCCCGCGCGCCACCGGCCCGGGACTCGGCGAACTCCTGCGACTCGCCGCCGGGCAAGGCGTACGGCGTGTCGTGCTGCTGTCGGCCACGACCGTGGAACACCCGGCGGGGGAAGCCCGGTTCGCCGCGCAGTTCCAGCACGCCGAGGACCTCGTCCGCGGCTCCGGCCTGGACTGGACGGTCCTGCGCCTGGCCGACTTCGCGGCCAACGCGCTGGCCTGGGCGCCGCAGATCAGGTCCGGTGGCGTGGTGCGCGGCGCCTACGGCCGAGCCACCACCTCCCCCATCCACGAAGCCGACATCGCGGCGGTCGCCGCACGCGCCCTCCGCGGCAGCCTTCCCCCGGGGTCGACCCACACGCTGACCGGCCCGCAGCCACTGGACCAGGTGGCGAAGGTGCGCCTCATCGGCGCCGCCCTCGGCAGGACGCTGACCTTCCAGGAGCTACCGCCGGAGCACGTCCGCAAGGGCATGCTCGCGCAGGGGCTGCCTGAGGAGGTGCCCGACCGCCTGCTCGGCTCACTGGCCGACTACGCCCACCGTCCGGGGCCCACCACGAGCACCGTGGCAGACCTGCTGGGCCGCCCCGCCCGCACCTTCGCCGACTGGGCCCACGACAACGCCACCGCGTTCGACGGCTGACCACGGCCGCCGTTCTCCACGGCCGGAGCGAAGGGGCGACCGCGCCCCGGTCGGCCCGGTGAGTAGACCAGGTGAGCAGACCCGGTGAGCGGGGACGACCCCCGGTCGCCGGGTCCGAGGTGGAGCTACTCCAAGTGGCGGCGGCAAGTGGTGGGCGCTCCTGCCCAAAAGCAGGCTGGCGTACGCGCCTGCCCGGCCGTGTGGTGGGGCGCAGCCACGCCCACCGTCCCCCGCCCGAAGGGCCAGGGATGCCAGAGAGACGAGATCACATGGCCGAACAGGACATCGGTCCCGAGCCCCTGCCCTCCCAGCACGGACCCGGAGTCAAGACCGCAGCCGCAGCTGCAGCCAAGACGCTCACACGGGGCCGGGCTCGCCACCTCCACCCACCTCATCCACGCGATGCACGCCGCCCCCGCCCCAGCAGGACGGCGCGTACGAAGGCGGCGCTTCTCGCCGCCTGTCTGGGTGTCCTCGGCGCGATCGGGGCCGTACCGAGCAGCGCCCAGTCGCAGCCCGCCGACGGAACGCCGCCGAGGCATCCGGCGCGGTTCGTGCCGGGCCCCTGCCCCACGACGCCCGATCCGGTACCCGGCCGCTGCGGCTTGCTTGAGGTCCCCGAGAACCGTGAGCACCCCACGGGACGGACCATCCGACTGGCCGTCGCCATCATCCCGGCGGCGACGCGGACGAGGGCCGCGGACCCCGTGGTGTTCATGGAGGGCGGCCCCGGCGGAGACGCGTTCGGAGCGATCCCCTTCCTGATCGCCTCCGAGGTGAACCGCGACCGCGATCTCATCGTCATGGCCCAGCGCGGCGCCCTCCACTCCCAGCCGAACCTCGCCTGCCCGGAGATGGACCGGTTCAACGCGACCGCCGTCGGCCTGCCCTACGACGCGCCGTCCACCGGACGAGGCCTGGTCCGCGCGGCGAAACAGTGCCGGGACCGCCTGACGGCCGAGGGGAACGACCTCTCGGCGTACAACACCACGGAGAACGCCGCCGACTTCGCCGCGCTCCGCCAGGCGCTCGGCATCAGGAAGTGGAACGTCTACGGCTACTCGTACGGCACCGACCTGGGCCTCACCTATCTGCGCCGGCACCCCCAGGGCATCCGCTCGCTGGCGATCGACTCGGTCGTGCCGCCACAGATCGTGAGCCTGCCGTGGGCCTGGGACAGCGCCCAGGAGGGGATCGACGCGATCTTCGCCGCGTGCGAGGCGCAGCCCGCCTGCAAGTCCCGCTACCCGGACCTCTCCCGCACGCTCACGGAGCAGGTGCGGCGGCTGGAGGCGAACCCCCTGAGGCTGACCGTGCCGCCGCCCGGTGGCGGAACCCCGGTACGGGTCGTCCTCGACGGGGGCACGCTGGTGAACCTGCTGGTCGCCAACGGCCAGCTGGTGCCGTCCGTCGACGTCCCGGCGGCGCTCTACGAACTCGCAGCCGGCGATCCGGAGCGCCTCGCCCGGGCCCAGGCCGCAGGCGCGACGCCCGCCGTCGGGGAGTTCGCCCACGGGCTGACGCACTCCGTGGCCTGCGCCGAGTGGGTCCCGGGCTTCTCCGAGCGCGACGTGCTGGCAGCCGGACGCCGGGCCTTCCCCGGGTGGCCGGACTCGGTGCTGGCCCACGCCCCGCAGCTTCCCTTCGAGCACGACCTGTGCCGCGTCTGGAACGTCCCGGACCGCACCGCGGTCCAGCGCGTGGCCACCCACAGCAAGGTGCCCGCACTCATCATCACCGGCACCTTCGACGCGAAGACCGGGGCGAGTTGGGGGCCGTACGCCGGCCGTACGCTGCCGCGCTCGACCGCCGTCGTGATCCCCGGAATCACCCACTGGGTGGTGCCGCAGAACCCCTGCGCCGCGTCGGTCCTGCTCTCGTTCCTCGCCCGGCCGACCGCGCCCGACACCGGATGTGTGCCGGGGGTCGAACCCAAGCCGTTCACCATCATCCCCTGACCGGAGTACGCAATGTCCCCTGGTACGACCCGTGGTACGACCCCCGGCCGACGCCCCGCGCGACGGCTCCCGGCAACGCTGGCCGCAGCCACGGCCGGCACCCTCCTCGTCGGCCTCGCCGCGCTGCCCGTACACGCCGAGCCCGCCCCCGCCGAGTCCGGCACCGACCGCCCGATCGGCACGGTCGCCCGTACGGTGGGCGACGCCCGCTTCGAACCGGGCCCCTGCCCGAGGACGGCGGACCCGATCCCCGATCTCGCGCGCGCTCGCTGCGGCACCCTCACCGTGCCCGAGAAGCGCCCGGCGGCCGAGAACCCCGAACAGCCCAAGGGGCCAGACGATGTGAAGGGGCCGAAGGGGCCCAGGGAGCCCAAACGGCCGGACGAGCCCCAGCGGCCCATGGGGCCCAGGGGCCATGACGAACTCACGCGCATGCGCACACGTACGCGCACGATCACCCTCGCTGTCGCGATCATGCCCGCGCGGAGCAGCCGCCCCGCGCCCGACCCCATCGTGTGGCTCGCCGGCGGCCCCGGCGACGACGCGGTCTCCGAGATCCCGATGGCGCTCGCCGGCAACCTGAACCGCGACCGCGACGTGATCTTCATGTCCCAGCGCGGCACGTACTCGGCCGACCCGGAACTCACCTGCCCGAACATCGACCGGTTCAACGCACGCGCCCTCGGCCTGGTCTCCAACGCGCCGTCCACCGGACGCCTGCACGTCGAGGCGACCCGCGCCTGCCGCGACAGCGTGGACGCCGAGGGCGCCGACCGCAGCGCCTACAACGACATCGAGAGCGCGGCCGACTACGACGCCCTGCGCAGGACGCTGGGCGTCAGGAAGTGGAACGTCTTCGGGATCTCCTACGGCACCCACCTGGCGCTCAACTACATGCGCCTGCACCCGAAGGGCATCCGCTCGGTCGGCATCGACGGCATCCTCCCGCCGTCCATCGCCGGCGGCGCGGTCACCTGGAAGGCCGCTCGGGAAGGTTTCGACGGCCTGTTCGAGGCCTGCGAGGAGCAGCCCGACTGCGCCACCCGCTACCCGGACCTGAAGGCCACGTTCCTCCGCCTCGTCAGTGAGCTGGAGGCGGACCCGATCACCACCACGGTCACGGTCCCGGTCCACCCGGAGCCGGTGAAGGTCGTGCTGGACGGCGCCAACCTGGTCACCTGGCTGACCTCGGCCACCCATGTGGCGGCCGGGGTGCCACGATCCGTCGACGAGCTGGCCCACGGCAACCCGCAGCGGATCGCCGAGCAGCTCGCGGGCGGCAAGTACAGCCCGCAGGCCATCGGACGGATCGCCCACGGACTGGTCTACGGCATCTTCTGCAGCCAGTGGACGCCGTACGAGAGCCGGGCCGACATCATCCGGGGCGGGCGCCGCGCGTTCCCGTCGTTCCCCCGGTCGATGCTGGCCAACGCGCCGCAACTCGCCTGGCTCCACGACGACTGCCGTGCCTGGGACGTGCCGCCCGCGCCCTCGTCGGTCCGGGACGTGACCCGCAGCGACATCCCCACCCTCGCCCTGTCCGGCGGGTTCGACGCCCAGACGGCGCCGAGCAACGGGGCGTACGTCGCCCGTACGCTGAGCCGCTCCACCGTCGTCACGGTCCCCTACGTCGCCCACGTCGTCTTCGCCGACTCGGCCTGCGCGCAGACGATCACGACGTCGTTCTTCGCCCGCCCGACCGCGCCGGACACCGGTTGCCTGGCAGGACTCCAGCCGCCGCGGTTCGAGATCGCACCCTAGGAAGTGGGACCGCTCGCCGTGGCCGACGTGCTCCGGCTCGCCGAGCGTTCGCCCTACGGCCTGCTTCCGGTCGGTCCGCCAGGCCAGTACGGGTTCGGCATGCCGTCGTCGTTCATGTGTGCCCGCCGCCAGATCTCCTTCCAGCTGTACGGGGTGTCGGGCACGAGCCGGTGCGGCTGTCCGCACGGACACGGCGCCGGAGCCCACGCGCACCGGCCGCACAGCTCGACCCACCCGTGCCCCGTCGAGTGCGGCTCCGGCGGTCCCTCGTCACCGCACGCCGGACAGCCGGGCAACTCGACGCCGTCCAGCAGCGCGTTCTGCCGCCGGACGTACTCGGGCAGTCGCAGCGACGGGTGGCGGAAGGGGGCGTCGTACCAGGCACGCTCCGACCCGTCCCACCAGCTCCGCAGCCACCACGGGCGCGGGTCCGGCACGGCCCGCCGCCCGCCCCGCTTCTCCGCCCGGCGGCGCGCCGCGTAACGCTCCGCCCGCGCGAGCCACAGCACCCGCGCCTCGTGCAGCTCCTCCACCGCCCGCACCAGCGCCTCCGGATCGGCCTCCAGCCGCCGGGGAACAGCGGCGCTGAGCGTGAGGTGGTGGTACGTCGCCCGCAGACCGTAGGGCGCGAAGACGGTGAGGCAGGTACGCAGCGCGCTGTGCCGCCGCTGGAGCGGGAGCCGCCCGTCATGCACCCGCGCCCGCTGCGTCAGAAAGCTGGTCACGCTCCGCACCCCAGATCCAGGTCGATGTCCAGGTCGAGGTCCGAGTGCGGGCCCGAGTCCAGGTCCGCGTGCAGGCCCAAGGACCGGGCCAGGGCCGCGGTGACGGCGGCGGCGTGGGCCGGCAGGTGTTCCTCGGCCCAGTCTCCGGCGAGGCCGAGAAAGTCCCGCAGGTCCTGCTGAGCACCTGTGACGAGCGCGCGGACGTCGTCCACCGGCAGTTCGATCACCGGACTGCCGTCCTTCGCATCGGCGTCGAAAGTCAACCGGACGGTGTCTCCGACTCGTTCGGCCGCCGAGGACGGATCGTGGCCGAAGCCGGAGAACCCGCTGCCGTCGAGCACCTCCAGCCAGTCCCGCCAGGTCTCCAGGCCGCTGCAGCAGCCCGGCTCGACGTGGACGGTGCCGGTGGCCCGGTCGGTGACCCGGAAGCCGCCTGCCGCGTGAAGGTCGGGCATGGTCAACAGGCCGTGCAGGAAAGCGCCGAGCGGGTCGGTGGGGCACGGGCCGTGCTCCTCCTCCGGCTCGAAGTCGTTGCAGTCCGCGATCCGCATCACCGCCGTGCCGACCTGCGCCGGAGTCAGCCTCCCGTCCAGTACGAGGTGGTCGTAGGACTCGTGCTCGCTCACCGGCCAGAGCGCGAAGTCGTCGTCGCGGGCGACGATCTCCAGAACGGGCTGCATCACCATCACACGGGGATGATGCCGGACCCGTCGCCGCACCACCACGGACTTTCCCTGCGGGCTCCGCCCGTGCCCCCGGCGAATCTCGATTTGCCGGACCGGCAACAACAGTGGCCGTTGCGGGAGGCAGTGGGTGACCGTGGGGTCATGACCGACGACACCGCAGGAGGACCCACCGTGTTCGACTTCCCCTCGCCTGCCGGCGCGTACGCCGGCGACCCCGCGGTGCGGGCGGAGTGGGACGGCCGTTACGCCGACCGGCAGCAGCTCTGGAGCGGCCTCCCCAACGGCGCACTCGTGGCCGAGACCGCCTCGCTCACCCCCGGACGCGTCCTCGACGTGGGCTGCGGCGAGGGCGCGGACGCGCTCTGGCTCGCACGCCGCGGCTGGGACGTCACCGCGCTCGAGGTCTCGGGCGTGGCCCTGCGACGCGCGGCCGGACACGCGCACGACGCCGGCCTCACCGTCCACTGGGTGCACGCCGAACTCACCCGGGCCTCGCTCCCGCCGGCCTCCTTCGACCTGGTCTCCGCGCAGTACCCGGCCCTGCTGCGCACCCCCGACGCCGCCGCCGAACGCGCCCTGCTCGCCGCCGTCGCGCCCGGCGGCGTGCTGCTGCTCGTCCACCACGCCGGCATGCAGGACCAGCAGGCGAACGAGAGCGGCTTCGACCCGGCCGACTACGTCTGGCCCTCGATGGTCACCGAACTCCTCGACGACGACTGGGAGGTGGAGGTCGACGAGCAGCGGCCCCGCGTGGCACCGGAGGGCGGCGCCGGCGCGCACCACACCGACGACCTCGTGCTCCGCGTACGCCGCCTCCGCTGAGCCGGGCGTACGACGCACCGCACGCCGACGCCCATGCATGGGGCTCACTCTGGGTCCACTTCACATGCCGACGCGGTGAACTCCAGCCATGGGTGTAGTGGTTGTCGTCGTGTCCGGCGATGATTTCCTGCACGGCGGCGAGTTGGGCCTCGTCGCACTCCAGCCACCCTCTGACCGACACGTAGATGCCCATGGGCCCGCCCCGTCTCTCTCGTCCACGGCTCTGATGTGCCCGGAGTGCCCTCGCCGGATTCGGCCCGGCGTTCCGTGCGGGTCCGGGTGCGGCGCCTGTGGCGAATGCGGTCGTCATGGCGCCGCGGTCCTGCGAAGGTTGGGGCCATGACGACGACTGCTGATGGACGCCCTGTTCCGCCCGCGCATGCCGATGAGCGCGTCATGCTGGAATCCTGGCTGGACTTCCACCGTGAGACCCTCGCCCTGAAGTGCTCGGGCCTGACGGACGATCAGTTACGGCTGACCGCGGCCGCGCCGTCGTCGATGACGCTGCTGGGGCTCGTGCAGCACCTCGCCGAGGTGGAGCGCAACTGGTTCCGGCGCATCTTCGCGGGGCAGGAGCTGCCGCCGGTCTTCGGGCCCGGCAAAGGTGACGGCTTCGCCCTCCGTCCGGAGCGGACAGGGGACGAGGTGGTCGCCGTCTGGCGTGCGGAGATCGCCCGGGGCCGTGAGCTGATCGCCGACGCGTCGCTGGACGACTCCGGACGTCTGTCCGAGGAGGAAGCGGGTCACGTCGGCGACCAGGGTGTCTCGTTGCGCTGGATCATGGTGCACATGATCGAGGAGTACGCGCGCCACAACGGTCACGCCGATCTGCTCCGCGAGCGCATCGACGGCGTGACCGGCGCGTGAGAGGGGACGGTCAGGAGGACTGCGCGGTCTGGTAGAGGTTCTGCGCGTCGGCGCCGAAGTACGGCCCGTACATCCGGTTGGGCAGGAAGTTGTACTTGAAGCTGTTCACCGACGACAGCAGGCCGGTGCCCGTGGACTCGTTGAACTGGGTGAACCAGGGGCCTCCGCTGGAGCCGCCGGTCATGTCGCAGTTCATGCCGTGGTCGTTGGAGAGCAGGAAGTCACGGTTGGTGGTGCCGCTGCAGTAGATGAACTTCTCCCCGTCGTACGGGGCGGCGGCGGGGAAGCCGAAGGCGTACATGGCCTTGTTGTAGCCGGTGTTGAAGGCCAGGCCCTGCCCGCCGACGACGTCCGTCAGCAACTTCCCGTCCAGCGGGGCGACGACGGCCGCGCCGATGTCGTAGTTGATGTCCTCGCTCGCGGTCCACTGCGGAGTGGAGAGGGTCTTCGTGGCACTCCACCTGCCGTACGGGGCCTGCCCGTCGTGGTATCCGGGCACGAAGACCCAGTTGGTGTGCCAGGCGCCCTCCAGCTTCACGCAGTGCCCGGCGGTGATGACGGTGCTCTTGTTGGCGCTGGTGACGGCGTTGCCGGAGCACGAGGCCGTACGCCCCTGGTAGGTGAAGAACACCCGTCCGGCCGTGGAGAGCACGGCTCCGCCGCCGGTCCAGGCTCCGCCGCCGTTGGGGAAGGCCAGCACCCCGACGTCCTTCGGCGCGCCCGGCAGGGTCGGGGCGACGGTCTTCTCCTTGCCCTTGGCGAGGGCGGGGGCCTTCACCTGGGTCCGGTCCACGGTCGGCAGGTCCAGCGGGGTGGCCCCACGCATCCGTTCGGCGGTCCAGAACGCGGCGGGGTCGGCCGTGGCCGGGGCCGCCCCGGCGGGCGAGGCGAACACACCGGTGCCGAGCAACGCGGCGGCGCCGAGCAGGGCGGCGAGTACGGGGCGGGACCTGCGCGGGGAGCGGGACGTACGGGACGAGCCGGACGGGCGGAACGAGCGGCGTATGTCTCTCACACGTACTCCTTGTGCGGTGGGGGACGAGGACGGACTCGCGCAACGCAGAGTGCCACCCCACCCGCAACTTGGACAGGTGCACGACAGACGCGCGACAGGTACACGCCACGATGGGCGCAAAATCAACCCCGGAACGGCCCGGACCACGGTTCGTTGACCGTCCCTTGAACATCTCCGGGTTCCCCCGCGTACCTCTCGCTGCGTGCCGTGCCAGCCGCAACAGGTGTCCACTCCTACCGACCTGGAGGATCCACTCTCTACCCGACCGGGAGAACACATGCATGCGAACCGACACGCGGTACCCACGCGGACGTCGCGGCGGACCGTCACGATCATCGCCGCCGTCTGCGCCGTGATAGCCGCGGCCGTCATCGCGATCAGGGCGGGCAGCGAGGAAGCCTCGGCCAACCCCACGACGGCGGGCCAGATCGAGCACACCGGCGGCCATGTCGCCGGCGGCGGCGCCGGACAGACGGCGACGGGCCAGAACGCCAACCTCACCGTGACCGACGTGGACCGCGAGTTCCTCGCGAAGGTACGTCAGGCCGGCCTCTGGGAGATCCCGGCCGGCCGGCTCGCCCAGACCCACGCCTCCAACGAGGCCGTCAAGCGGGCCGGGGACCATCTGATCGACGGACACAGCAAGCTGGACCAACTCGTGCGCGAGGACGCCGAGATCCTCGGTGTGGAGATCCCCGACGAGGCCACCGAGGAACAGCAGCAGTGGGTCCGGAATCTGGAGAACGCGCAGGGCGAGGAGTTCGACAAGCTCTTCGCCAACGTGCTCCGCGCCTCGCACGGCAAGATCTTCGCCACCATCGGTGAGGTCCGGGCAGCCACCCAGAACGACCTCATCCGCCGCCACGCCCGCCAGGCCAACCAGACCGTCCTGGACCACATGGAGGTCCTGGAGGACACGGGTCTCGTCGACGCCTCCACCTTCCAGGAGGTCGAGGAGGACGTGGCCCCCAAGTAGGGGACGCCACGGCCGACCGTACGGGTGCCAGGGCAGCCGCCCCACCCGGTTCAGCCCCACTCGCCTCAGCACCCGGCTCAGCCCCGCCGACGCGCGCCGCGCCCACCGCACCGCCTCCTCGCCGTCCCCGATGGGGCCCCTCCCCCAACGAGGCACCCGGAAAAGGCGGTTCGGACGGGCCCGGCGACTGGCGACCATCTTTGCACTGTGCAATGATCGAGGTGGGGGAGCCGAGCCGACGGTCGGCCGCTACCTGGCGCCCAGGAGTGACACCGGCACGGTTACGCGGCGGCAGCACGCCGACCGTCGGCAGGGCCCTCCCCCGGCGGCGCCGAAGGGCTGTCCGGGCCACCGACCTATATTGGCCCGGGGAACGTCGGCACGCGCAGGGGGGATCAAGGGCTGTTGCGACGATCAGGTGGAACATGTCGAGCGGCCGTGGCCGCCCTGCTCTGTGCCGTCACCGTGCTGTTCGTCGGCGGGTGCGGAACTCTGGTGGCCGGTCAGGGAGGCGGGAGTTCACCGTCGTCGGCCGCCGAGCCGATCCCGTGGACCACCATGCAGCCTTCCGCGGTCACCGGCGTGCGTATCAGCGCGGACGGCCGCACGCTGTCCCTCGCCGCGCAGGTGCCCAGCGGGCCCGACGCGTGTGTGCGCAAGCTCAAGGCGGTGCTCACCGACCCGATGACGGATTTGGCGCGGATACAGGTCACGTTCACCTCGCCGTCCGGGGACAGGGCTTCCGGGTGCACCGAGGAGAAGACATCCACGGCGACGGTGAAGCTGCCCGAGCCACTGGGCGACCGGGACGTGATCGTCGACAACTACACGCGCTTCACCGCCGACGGCGCCGAGCCGCCCGCGCTGCGGCTGTGCGGGAAGCTGGGCTGCACACCACCGGCCACGGGTTGCACGGTCGCCTCCTACGAGCAGGCGTTGATGGCGGTCAACGCGCCCGCGCACACGTTCCGGGACACGGAGAAGTGCGACGGCGAGTGGCTGGTCCTGGACATCTCCTGGCGCACGGGACCGGTGTGCGGCGACGACACGAAGGACGCCGCCTGCTCGGCCCGGCTGGGCGACCGCTGGTTCTTCCGGGCGCGGAAAACGGGCTGGGAGCCGATCAGCAGGACGTCGGCGGGAGGCTGCCGGGACGTGCAGCGCGAGGAGCCCGACTTCCCGTCCTCGCTGTGCGTGTCACTGGAACCGCTGGCGTCGTCCCTGCACCCCCGCCATACCGCCTGGCCGCCGGGGAACTGAGCACAGCCCACACGCGAGGAGAGCACGAAGCGGACCTTCTCGCCCTTCGGCAGCCACAGGGTGGGCCCCGGGGTCGCCGGTCTGCGGGTTGCGCGTGCCGGGAACACCGACGTCGAAGACGCCCTCGGCGCCCGAGGGGAAGGCATCTCGGTATCTGTTGGGGACGATGCCCATGTCCGGGTCGGCCTTCGCGTCGCCCGTTCCGGTGTCGCCGTCGACGTCCTCGACGTGGTTGAAGCGCCAGTTCCACTGGAAGCCGACCACCCCCACGGTGTGCGCGAACTTGTCGAAGAGCACCGAGACGATGATCAGCGGCACGACGGTGTACCGCACCTCGATGGGCATGTCGTACCGGGACTGTGGGGGGACCTCGGCATCGGTCCTGCTGCGCCGGTGGAAGATCGCCGCCCAGAGGATCAGCCCCCACCCCACCGCGCCGCCGAGAACGGGCCTTCCGCGTCCGGCTCGGGCGTACGACGTCCCCGGAGGCCTTGCGTCACGGCGGCCGTTTTCCCCGCGGAAGGAAAGAGGGGGAAGGACCGCTTCGACCTCCCCAGGTGTGGCGGCCCTTCCCCAGCGGTCACCCGCCTACCCGGAGTCTCACCCTTCATGCCCGGCCTGCCTGCACAGGTGTGAGGCGCTCACTCGGTGTCGGGGAACTCCCCCGCGAACGCGCCGGCCATCCGCAGCCAGGGCTCCGCCTCGTCCCGGCGGCCCTGGCGCTGCAGGGTGCGTCCGAGCATCAGATGGGCGTAGTGCTCGACCGGGTCGCGCTCGACGATCAACCGCAACTGCTCTTCCGCGCGCCGAAGTTGCGCGGAGTGGTAGTAGGCGCGGGCCAGCAGCAGCCGGGGGCCGGTCTGCTCCGGGGCCTCCTCGACGACGTCGACGAGCAGCTTCGCGGCACCGATGTAGTCCCGCGCGCCGAACAGCAGTTGGGCGCGCTCCCAGCGCTCGGCGGTGGTCTCCTCGTGCGGCACTCCGGCGCCGTTGTCGAACAGGTGCAGCGCGCTGGCCCAACGGTCGGGCGCCACCCCGTCGGTGGCCGGGTACAGCTGGAAGTCCTCGGTCATGGTTCCCTTCCTCCTTCTCCCGGACCCGTCTCCCGAGGTCCCGGAACGCGACGCGGTGATGCTCGAACGGCGCGACGGACGCCGCGTGTTCACCGGCGAGAGCGCCGGGAGCTCCCGTGCAGCACGCTCCCGCCCCTGGTTATTCCGCTCCGACCAGCTCACCGCCCAGGCCCCGGCCGGTGGCCGCGCGGGGGATTGCCGCGCGGCGCGATGACGGCGTTCGGCAGGGCGGGGGCCGGAAGACGGTGTCCGGCATGCCCCTCGACCTCGCCGAAGCGGTCGGAGCCCGCCTGCCACTCCTCCCGGGCCCGGACGATGTCCTCGTGGCTGCGGCCGATGAAGTTCCACCACATGACGATCTCCTCCTCGAAGGGAGGGCCGCCGAGCAGGATCGTGCGCGCGGGGGCGTCCGACTCGTTCACCACGGTCAGGGTGTCCACGCCGCAGGGGACGTAACCGAGTTCCGCAGGTCGCAGGACGGTCTCGATCAGCCGCACGTCGCCGCTGTCCACAAGGAGCCCGTGCTCGAAGGCGGGGTCCACCACGAGGGCGACCGTCGCGTGCGGTTCGAGGATGATCTCGGCGCCGAGCAGCGGCGTGAAGGTCCGCACCGGCGATGTGTGACCGGCGAGCGAGCCGAGGAAGACCTTGACCTCGGCCCCGTCGACCCGCACGGGGGCGGGCACGTGGTGCTGGAAGTCGCGAGCGGCGTTCCGGTGCTCCTCGGGCAACGCCACCCACAGCTGGACGCCGTGGATGACCGTGGTGTCCGGGGTGGAGACCTCCGAGTGAGCGATGCCGTGTCCGCCGGTCATGAGGTTCAGCTCGCCGGGCCGGACCAGGGCGTGCGTCCCGAGGGTGTCGCGGTGTTCGATCTCTCCGCTGAACAGCCAGCTCACCGTCTGCAGCCCGGTGTGCGGATGCGGGGGTACGTCCATGCCCGTCACGCCGGCGTCGACGGGACCGTAGTGATCGGCGAAGCACCAGGCTCCGATCAGGGTGCGGGCGCGCTGCGGCAGGGTTCGGCGCACGCGCAGGGCGCGGGGCCCGCCCAGGGGCACGTCTCGCGCCGACAGCACCTCGACCCGGGGCTCACCTGTCGAGCGGTCCTCGTCGACGGCCGCCCCGCATGCCACTGCCGCGGGTGCCGCTTCCACGTTGCTCACCGGGGACCCCTCTCCCATGTTGTAGTTGTTACATCAACTATCATGCCACGAGAGCGGTCCGGTGACCACCGCGCGCAGACGGCGCGCGGCCCCGGTCCACCCAGGGGAGGCACGCAGTGAGTGAGCACATCGATGGATCCGCACCGCGCAGGATCTTCGTCGACAAGCAGAGCCCCCAGGCCTACCGGGCCATGGTGAAGGCCGCGGAGGCGGTGAGCGCAACGGCCACGGAGGCGGGGCTCGACCGCGCGACCGTGGAGCTGATCAACCTCCGTGTGTCGCAGCTGAACGGCTGCGCCTACTGCCTCGACCTGCACACCCGAAGGGCGCTGCGCGCGGGCGAGTCGGCACAGCGGCTGGGGGTTCTGCCGGCCTGGCGGGAGACAGCCCTGTTCACGCCCGAGGAGCGCGCGGCGCTGGCCCTGGCGGAGGCGACCACCGATCCGACCGCCTCCGCCGCCCAGGACGCGGCGTACGAAGCCGCCCGCCGCGTTCTCACCGAGGACCAGATCTCGGCGGTGATCTGGGTGGCGATCACCATCGGCGCGTTCAATCGCGTCTCCGTCATGAGCAGGCACCCCGTCGAGGCGCCGCGGCGAACCTCAGCGGAGATCTGATCGACGAGTCATCCGGACGCTCCTCAGGCCGCCGAGGCCCTCCCGGGTCCGGCCGCCGGGGCGGCGAGCAGGAAGACGAAGGGGCTCAGGGCGTCGTCGCGGGTGGCGGGGTCGGCGTAGTCGCCGGCCTCGGCGTGGGGCCCCGGTTCAGGTCGGGTCTTCGTCCAGCTTGCCGATCACGCGCTCGGAGATCTCCGCCAGGACCCGCAGCTCGGCCGGCGTGACATGGTCCATGAACAGCTCTCGCACCGCCTCGACATGACGCGGGGCGGCCGCCTCGATGGCCGCCCGCCCGACGTCCGTGATCACCACATACGCCCCGCGCCCGTCCTCGGCGCATTCCTCGCGCACCACCATGCCCCGGCCGGCCATCCGGGCGATGTGGTGGGACATCCGGCTCTTCTCCCACTCCAGCGCCCGCGCCAGGTCCTGATACCGCTGCCGCCCCTCCGGCGAGTCCGTCAGGTGGACGAGCACCGCGAAGTCGGCGGCCGACACGTTGGACTCCGACTGGAGCCTGCGCCCCAGGCGCCCGCCGAGCCGCTCGTGCAACCGCACGAAACCGCGCCACGCGCGCTGCTCCTCAGGCGTCAGCCATCGCACTGTCTCTCCCATGAAGAAAGTGTAGACGTAGTTGACAGTTCACCGAATACCTGGACGCCCGCGCCTGCTCGCAGCGCCGAAACGCCGTCACCCCGGCGGCCGGGCGGCCTACCGGGACGACGGGTGGGGCGAGTGGAGCCATCGGGCGGACGAGGGGCGCCCGGTCAGCTCAGCGGGATGTCGGCGGCGTTCCCGGCCAGCCAGTCGTCGAAGCTCTTCAGGCCGGGGTGGATCTCCCGGATCCCGTCCAGGTCACGGGCGCCGGTGAACTCCTGGTCGAAATCGCCGTAGTACTGGAACATGTTGCCGATCTCGTCACCCCCCGGAACACCGAGGGAGCGGAAGACGTCGTAGGGCACGGCCTGGAAGCGCACCGGCTCACCGATCGCGGCGCCGATCTTCTCCGCGTACTGGGCGCCGGTCAGGTGGTCGCCCGCCAGCCCGACGGTGTGCCCGACGAAACGCTCGCCGCCTTTGAAGAGGCCGAGCGCGGTGTGGCCGATGTCGTTCACGTCGAGGCCGGCCAGCAGCTTGCCGTCCTCGAAGGGCAGGGTCAGCGTCAGCACGCCGTCCTCGTCCCGCTTGGGGCCCAGCATCGACAGGAAGCCCTGGAAGAAGAACGTGGTGTTCAGGAACGTGGTCGGCACCCCGGCCCGGCGGAAGAGCTCGTTGGCCTCGCCCTTGGCGTCGAAGTGCGGCACGTTGTACTTCTCCTGGAGAACGGGCATCCGCTCGTCCTCCAGCGGCAGCAGCTCGCGGGTGTCCTCCAGTGTCGACCACACCACGTGCCGCAGCCCCGCGGCCTTGGCCGCCCGGACCAGCACCTCGA
The DNA here is from genome assembly GCF_014930365.1 of Streptomyces caniscabiei. Lineage (GTDB taxonomy): Bacteria > Actinomycetota > Actinomycetes > Streptomycetales > Streptomycetaceae > Streptomyces > Streptomyces caniscabiei. Next base: position 211,081 of record NZ_JABXWI010000004.1, read on the forward strand.
CCTCCTCGGTCTCCTTGGCGGCCGAGCCGTGGGCCCAGAAGTTGGTGACCAGGAAGGCGCCGTACGCACCTTCGAACGCCTGATGCACGGACGGCTCGTCGTAGAAGTCCGCCCGTACGACCTCCGCGCCGAGTTCGACCAGCTCCTTGGCGGCGGGCGAGTCCGGGTTCCGGGTCAGCGCGCGCACGGTGAAGCCAGAGTCGGGATCGGCCAGGATCGCGCGTGCGACACCGCCGCCCTGCGCTCCCGTGGCTCCGGCGACCGCGATGACCTTCTTGTCACTCATACCAGCTACCCCTGTCAAGGAGAGATTAGGTTGACGCATCAACCACATCAGAGTTCGGTTGATGCGTCAACCACATGGCGAGGAATGGCCGGGAGTCGTCCCCTCGGGAATAGATGACGTATCATCCTGTTCCCCCTGGTGTGCAGTCCTGTCGACCCGAGGAGCTCGCGATGCAGTTCGGCGGTTTCAGCGTCGGTGACCGGGTGGTGAGCCGGCCTGCAGACACTGACGACGGGCGGGTGACGAGCCGGCCGACGCCCGCTGCCGGTGGGCGGGCGACGGTCGTGGTCATCGGTGGGGGGCAGTCCGGTCTCTCGGCCGGCTACCACCTCGAGCGGCGCGGCTTCACCAGCGCCCTGACCGACCCTGACGGCGCCCGGACCTTCGTGGTGCTCGACGCCGAACCGGCGGCCGGCGGGGCGTGGCGGCACCGCTGGGAGTCGCTGCGGATGAACACCGTCAACGGCATCTTCGACCTGCCCGACTTCCCGCAGCCGCCGGTGGACCCCGAAGAACCCAGCCGTACGGCCGTGCCCCGCTACTTCGCCGCCTTCGAGCAGGCGATCGACCTGCCGATCCTGCGGCCGGTGACCGTCGCGGCCGTACGGCCGCTGGACGACCGCCCCGACGGCGACCTGGCCGTGGAATCGAGCGCGGGGACCTGGATCACGCGGGCGGTCATCAACGCCACCGGCACATGGACCAACCCCGTCCGCCCCCGCTATCCGGGGCAGGAGACCTTCGCCGGACTCCAGCTCCACACCCACGACTACGTGTCGGCCGACCGGTTCGCCGGACGCAGGGTCGCCGTCGTCGGCGGGGGCATCTCGGCGCTGCAACAGTTGGAGGAGATCTCCCGCGTGGCCACCGCCTACTGGTACACGCGGCGCGAACCCGTCTTCCTGGAGGGCGGGTTCCATCCCGAGGTCGAGGGCCGCAGGATCATCGCCAGGGTCGCGGACGACGTGGCGGCGGGCAGGCCCACCGGAAGCGTCGTCTCGTACACCGGCCTGGGCTGGACCCCGTACGCGGTGGCGGCGAAGGAGCGCGGGGTCCTGGTGCGTCGTCCCATGTTCACCTCCGTCGAACCGGGCGGTGTGCGCGAGGCGGACGGCTCCTTCACGACCGTCGACGTGATCCTTTGGGCGACGGGCTTCAAGGCCGCGCTGGCGCACCTGGACCCGCTGCGGCTGCGCAACGCACTCGGCGGGATCACCATGCGGGGCACCCAGGTGGCCGGCGAACCGCGGGTGCATCTGGTCGGCTTCGGTCCGTCCCAGTCCACCGTGGGCTCCAACCGCGCGGGGCGTCAGGCCGTCAACAGCCTGCTCCGGCAGTGGGAGGGCCCGCGCGAAGGGCCGGACCGGCTCGTGTCGGTGGCGGACTGAGGGGTGTGAGCGGCGCGGCTCCGGTGGGCGCGCGTCCGGTGCGCCTCCGGTGGGACGGCGGTTCCGCCGTCGCGCCCCGCGGTCAGGACGACTGGACCTCGTCGAAGAGGGCCAGGGCCTGGGCGGGGTCCGGGCTCACGAGACGCTCCAGGCCCGCTGTCGTGATCTTCGCCCATGTCTCGGCCCGGGTCCACATCCGTTCCTCGAAGGCGCGGACGGCCTGGTCCAGCTCTCCGGGACCGGAAGCGGCGGCGACGGTCTCGGCGAGTTCGGCGCCTTCCAGCATCGCGAGGTTCGCGCCCGCCCCCAGTGGAGGCATCAGATGGGCGGCGTCACCCAGGAGGGTCACCCCGGGGACATGGGTCCAGGTGTGGGCGACGGGCAGGGCGTGGAGGGGGCGGCGGACGAAAGCGGTGCCGTGGCGCAGGAGGTCGCGGACAGGAGCGGCCCAGCCGTCGAACAGAGCGAGCAGGCTCGCTCGTACGGCGTCGGCGTCGGCGTCGGCCGGATCCGGGTCCGTGTGCCGGTCCAGCGGTGCGCGGAACTGGGCGTACACCTTGACGTGGCCGCCGCTGTTGCGCTGGGCGACGAGGGCCCGGTTCACGCCGTAGACGCCCACGGAACCGTCGCCGATCAGCCGGGCGAGGTCGGGGTGGCGGGTGTCGACGTCGTCCAGGGAGGTCTCCACCGAGGTGACGCCGGTGTAGTGCGGCACCACCGACGACACTGCGGGGCGGACCCGGGACCAGGCGCCGTCCGCGCCGACCACCAGATCGAACGTCTCCTGGCGCCCGTCCTCGAAGTGGACCACCGCGCCGGTCCCGGCCCCCGGCACCACCCGTGTCACGGCTCGTCCCCACCGGACTTCGAGCGGGCCGAGCAGCAGGTCCCGGAGTTGCCCGCGGTCGATCTCGGGGTTGGCGCGGTCGTCGGCGCGGGGTCGCCAGTCGCGCAGCACGTTCCCGGCCGGGTCCAGGATGCGCAGGGCCTGCCCCTCGGGACGGGCCAGTGCCTGGAAGTCCGGCAGCAACCCGGCCTTGTCCAGGGCGAGTTGGCCCAGGCCTTCGTGCAGGTCCAGGGTGCCGCCCGGCGGGCGGGCGTCGGGGGTGGGGTCCCGTTCGAAGAGGGCGACGGAGTGGTGGTGGCGGTGCAGGACGCGGGCGAAGGTCAGTCCGGCCGGGCCGCTTCCGATGACGGCGATGCGATGCCTCATGTCGATACACTGTATTTTCTCGATACGGTGCATGGCAACAGTACGATGTGGCCATGACTGTGTGGGACCGACCGGAGCCGCCGACCCGCCCCGTGCCGCTCGACCGGGAGCGGATCGTCGCCGCCGCCGTGGCGCTGGCCGACGAGGGCGGGCTGGAGGCGGTGTCGTTGCGCAAGGTCGCCGCCCGGCTGAGCGCCGGTCCGATGCGGCTGTACGGATACATCTCCACCAAGGAGGAGCTGTTCGACCTCATGGTGGACGAGGTCCACTCCGAGATCCTCCCCGAGGAGCGACCCGGTGACTGGCGGGAGGCGCTGAGCGTCCTCGCCCACCGCACCAGGGGCACCGCTCTTCGTCACGAGTGGCTGGCCGACCTGCTCGGCGGCCGCCCGATCCTGGGGCCGAACGCCCTCGCCGTCACCGAGGCCACGCTGGCCCCCCTGGTCCGTCTCGCCGACATCGACACCGTCATGCGGGCGGTGGAGACGGTCAGCTCCTACGTCACCGGCGCCGTCAGGCGCGAGATCGCGCATCTGCGGGCCGAGCGCGCCACGGGCCTGTCCGAGCACGAGTGGCAGCGCGCCTCAGGCCCGCATGTGACGAGCATGCTGGCCACGGGCCGCTTCCCGGCGCTGGCCAAGGCCGTTCACGACGGCACGGACGTGGACGCCGAGACGTCGTTCACGACCGGCCTGGGCTGGGTCCTCGACGCCGTGTCCGCCCACCTCACCCGCCCTTCGGGGTGACGCCCGACGCGCGTGTCCGCCGTCGTCAGCAGCCGCAGGCCGCCGTGTGCGGGGCCGCGGCGGCCGTCGCCGCCGAGGTGGTGGCGGTGCCGGTGGACTCCTGGTCCTGGAGGATGCGGCCCTTCAGCATGTCCTTGATGACCTGCATGAACAGCTGTGTGCCGGAGGTGCCCACGACGAACGGGTTCTCGGCGCTGTCCGGCGCGCCGCGCACCTCCTCCATGCGCTCCAGGCCGTGGTCGCAGAACCCGTGGTTGCTCAGTTCGACGTCCACCGCGGCCCGCTTCATCCGGGAGCCGAAGGTCCGGGCGGAGTCGAGGTAGGTCCGCTTGTCCGCGGTGGCGGTGGGCGGGTTGGTGCCGCCCCAGAGCATCGCGGTGTGCGCGCCGCCCCGCCAGTGGACCGGGAAGATCGGTGAGACGCTGCCGGGCGTGTGGCCCGGTGTGTGATGGAGCGTCACGGTGGTGCCGCCCAGGGTCAGTTTCTGGCCGTCGGTGATGTCGAGGTCACGGGTGGGCGCGTCGGCCGGCTTGCTCGCGGCGAGGGTGTCCCAGTCGGCGGGGGCCATCATGACCCGGGTGCCATAGGTGTCGGCCAGGTACCGGGCGCCGCCGAAGTGGTCACCGTGGCCGTGGGTGACGACGACGTACTTGATCGTCGACGGATCGGCGCCCAGCGCGCGCAGGCCGGGGACGAGGGTCTGCTCGGCGTCGGTGGGTGATGTCAGGGCGTCGATCAGGATGATCCCGTCAGAGGTGAGGATCGCCGTGGCGGACACCCAGCCGATGCTCACCACCGCGACGTCGTCGAAGATCTTCTGCGGGGCGGGCGGGGTGGGGCGCGGAACGCTGAAGCCGGAGGTGAGCGCTGCGACCAGATCCGTGAGGATCGGGTTGTCACCAGCCCGTTCGGCAGCCCGGTCGAAGTAGTCCTGCGCGGTCGGGGCGGTCGCGGCACCGGCGAACTGCCCCCGCGTCAGCGACGCCGCGCCGACCGTGACCGCCGCCGCGGTGCCGGCCTGCCAGAAGCGTCGGCGGGTGAGTGACCTGTGGCGGGGACCCCCGGTGGGTGCCGGGCGGGTCGAGTCGGTCGTCAGGTCGGTCGTCGGGTCGGTCATGGGGGGTGACTCCTCGCGAGATCGGGGACTGGGCCGGGGATGGCTGCTGTCGTGGGCCCCCGGCCGGCCAGGGCATGCTCGGGCGTGCTCAGGCGCTGACGGTGGCCTGTACGTCGTGCTGGTCGGGCTCGGTGTCGCCCAGGGGGACGTCCTTGCGCTCCTTGACGAAGAAGGTGACGACGAGGCCGACGACGGTGACCCCGGTGAGGTACACACCCACGGAGTACACGGTGCCGGTGCCGGTCTGGAGGGCCTCGGCGATCATCGGGGCGAAGGCGCCCCCGAGGACGGCCCCGATGGCGTACGACAGGGCGGCGCCGCTGTAGCGGACGGCGGTGGGGTACATCTCCGAGAACAGGGCGGCCTGCGGGCCGTAGGTCAGTCCCAGGCCGATGCTGTAGACGATCAGGCCGAGGACGACGAGGCCGGCATCGGCCGTGTTCAGCAGAGCGAAGAAGGGGAACATCCAGGCGAGTTGGACGGCGAAGCCGATCTGGTAGACACGGATCCGGCCGATCCTGTCGGACAGGATGCCGCCGGCCATGGTGCTGCTCAGCCAGGTGACGGCTGCGATCATGACGCAGATCAGGATGGTCGTCGGGTCGATCTCCAGATGGTTGACGGAGTACGCCTGCACATAGCCGCCGGTGGTCATGTAGCCGACGGCGTTGTTGGCGGCGAAGAGCAGGGCACCGCCGATGACGAGCGGCCAGTGGTGCCTGAAGAGGGCGGCGAGCGGGGTGCGGGAGTGGTTGCCGGACTCCTTCAACTCCCGGTAGACGGGGCTCTCGTCGACCTTGCGGCGGATGATGAAGCCGGCGGCGACGAGGCCGCCGCTGAGCAGGAAGGGGATGCGCCAGCCCCAGGCCAGGAGCTGCTCGTCCGTGGTCAGGGCGGTGATCAGGGCGAGCATGCCGTTGGCCAGCAACAAGCCCAGTGGGGCGCCGAGTTGGGGGAAGGCGCCGAACCGTCCGCGTTTCCCGGTGGGGGCGTGCTCCACCGCGATCAGGGCGGCGCCACCCCACTCACCGCCGGCCGACAGGCCCTGGAGGATGCGCAGGAACACCAGGATGACCGGGGCGGCCAGGCCGATGGAGTCCCGGGTGGGCACCAGGCCGATGAGGGTGGTGGCGGCGCCCATCAGTACCAGGGTGGCGATCAGCATGGCCCGGCGGCCGAGCCGGTCGCCGAGGTGACCGGCGAGGGCCGCGCCGACCGGCCGGAAGAAGAAGCTGATGCCGATGGTGGCGAAGGAGATGATCAGGGAGTCCTCGCCGAACCCCTGGAAGAAGAGCTGGTTGAAGACCAGACCGGTGCACAGGGCGTAGATGAAGAAGTCGTACCACTCGATGGTGGTGCCCGCCATGGCGGCGAGCGCCACCGTGCGGTGCTGGGGGCCGGGTGCCGTCGAGGGTTGGGACATGGCTGGTCCGATTCGTCGTCGGGTCGTCGTCGGCCCGGAGCGGAAGGGTGAGCGGAGGGGGTGGCGATCGGGGTGGGGGTGGCCGTACGGGCGCCCGGGGTGCGGCGCCGTGGGGTCAGACGGCGTAGTCGGGGGCGATGCGGTCGATACGGCGGCGCAGCGCGGTGAACAGGGTGCGGCCCGCCTGTGTGCGGTCGCCCAGCTGGAAGGACTCCCTGGTCGAGCGCATGGCCGCCTCCCGTGTCACCGGCATCAGCGGCTGGCCGGACGACTGGGCGGCGAGCTGGATCTCGCAGGCCCGTTGCAGGGTCCACAGGGCGGAGAAGGCGGCGGGCAGCGTGGGGCCGAGCGCCAGCAGGCCGTGGTTGCGCAGGATCATCAGGTCGCGCTCACCGAGGTCGGCCACGAGGCGTGGCTTCTCCTCCGGGTCGACGGTGACGCCCTCGAAGTCGTGGTACGTGACCAGGTCGTGCAGTTGGGCGGCGTAGAAGTTGTCCGGGTCCAGGCCGCCGCGCAGACAGGCGACGCCGGTGCCGGCGGTGGTGTGGGTGTGCATGATGGCGTGCGCGTCGGGCCGATGGGCGTGGATCACCGAGTGGATCAGCAGACCCGCCTCGTTGATGGGCCAGTCCGAGTCGGACAGGATGTTCCCGTCGAGGTCGATCTTCACCAGGTTCGAGGCCGTGATCTCGTCGTACAACAGGCCGAACGGGTTGATCAGCAGGTGTCCGTCCTCGCCGGGCACCCGCACGGTGATGTGGTTGAAGACCATCTCGACCCAGCCCAGGTGGTCGAAGATCCGGTAGCACGCGGCCAGTTCGAGCCGTGCCTGCCACTCCGCGTCACTCATGCCCACGGGCTTCGTCGTACGCGTCCGGGTGTCGAGAACGGTCACTGCTGTGCTCCCTGCCTGCTTCACGGGCCTCGCCGCTGTGGGGCGCGTGCCTCGGTGTCCAGGAGCATGGGGGTGCGGGCACCCGGCAGCCAATGTCGGGGCCGCCATGGATGACGGTGGCGCACTGTGGGATCCGACATCACGGCTGGGTCAGCGCGGCCAGTTCCAGCGTCAGGAGCAGGCGTCGCGTCGGGTCGGCCAGCGATACGCCGAAGAGCTGTTCGGCCCGGCGCAGCCGCAGCCGCAGCGTGTTCTGGTGGATGTGCAGCTCGCCGCTGGCCGCGACGACGTCGCCGAAGTGGCGCAGGTAGGCGAGCAGGGTGGCCGCGTACGCGGTGGCGTGTTCGGCGTCGTGCGCCCGCAGGCGTTCCACGATGCCGGTGCGCAGGTCGGCGTCGGCGCGGACGGCGCCCACGAGCCGCCGCAGCACCAGCTCCGGCCGGAGGTCCTCGGTGCGGTACACGCCCGGGTCCGCCCGTCGTTCGCGCAGGTGGTCCAGCGCCGAGTCGATGTCGCGGCGGGCTCTGAGCAGGGGCGACAGGGCGCCCACGGCCGGTGAGCCGACCGCGACGAAGGAGCGGTGGAGGCTGTGCCGGGCCCGGTCGAGCAGGTGCTCCAGGAGGACACCGGTGGACACGGGTCCGGAACCGGCGGTGGGCAGCAGGAGGTAGACGCGGTCGCCGAGCAGGGCGGCCGCCGGTTCGTAGCCGAGGGAGCGGCCGTCGAGGACGGCGAGGTCGACCAGACGCAGCAGGGCCGCACGTCGCCGGGCCGCGGCCCCGGCGTCGGAGGACTCCTCGCCTCCCTGCGTGGCCTCGCTCATCCCGACCAGCACGCCGGGCAGGCGGGCGCCGTCGGCCAGGTCGTGCTGTCCGGCGCGGCCCTCCAGCGCGGAGCGCAGGGCGCGGTCCCGGCTCTCCTGCTCGGCGTCGACCTGGCGGCGCAGTGCCAGCATGTGCAGGGCCGCGACCCGGGCCGCCTCCTGGAGGGTGGGCCCGCAGTCGGGGACCGGGGCGTCGTCGGGGAAGGCCACCCACAGGGAGCCGAGGACGTCCTCGCCGGCGCGGACGACCACGGCCAGGCGCGGCAGGTTCCCTGGGCGCTGGTGGCGGGCGACCGTGTCGCTGGTCCACACCTTGCGGTCCAGATGGTCGGCCATCGCGTCCTCGGGCACCCGCCTGCCGAGGATCCCGCGCCGCCGGGTCTCGTCGATGGGCTGGTCGGGCAGGCTGGAGTAGGCGACGACGACCTGCTGCGTGTCCATGATCGCGACGGCGTTGGCCAGGGAGAACAGATCGCCTCCCGTCGGCGAGCCGCTGCCGGGGTCGGAGTCCGCGGCGCGTGCGGCAAGGACGGTGGTGACCAGGCGCTGGACACGCGTCCACGGCATCCGCGGGTTGACGGCCAGCACCGGGACCCCGCTGGGGCGGATCCGGGCCGGCAGTTCCTCGTCCACGGGGTCGGCGCACTTGACGGCGAGCGCGCACGACGTGTCCGCCGCCGTCCGCAGGGCGACGGCCAGGGCGTCGGGGTCCGTGACGTCCACCCCGACACCGAGCAGGAGATGCCCGGAGGCCGTCGCCCGGACGACGTCGTGCGAGTCGAGCAACTCGACCCCGGCGATCCGTGGTTCGGTCTCGGCCCCCTGCGACAGCACGCTGACGACGTCGTCCTGCAGAGCCTCGACGAGCTGTCCGAGGAGCATGGCGGTCACGCGGTTTCCTTCCGTCCGGGACGTGGTCACGGACGTCGGAAGCTACATGAGCGGGTGCCGGCGAGTGTAGGTGCGGACATCGCCGTGCTCCGGGCGGCGGCGCATGCTCCCTGCCACGGGGTTGTGCACCGGCCATGACGCGTCGCGGACCACCGCCGGGTTCGGCGGTGGTCCGCGACGCGTCGAAGGGGCCTGGGCCGCTAGAAGTTGCCGCGCTTCTCCTGCTCGCGCTCGATCGCCTCGAAGAGGGCCTGGAAGTTGCCCTTCCCGAAGCCGAGGGAGCCGTGGCGTTCGATGAACTCGAAGAAGACGGTGGGCCGGTCGCCGATCGGCTTGGTGAAGATCTGCAGCAGGTAGCCGTCCTCGTCGCGGTCGACGAGGATGCCGCGCTTGGCCAGTTCCTCGATGGGCACACGGACGTGGCCGATGCGGGCGCGCAGTGCCGGGTCGGTGTAGTAGCTCTCCGGCGTGGCGAGGAACTCGACGCCCTTGGCCCGCAGCACGTCGACGGTCCTGATGATGTCGTTGGTGGCGAGGGCGAGGTGCTGGGCGCCGGGGCCGCGGTAGAAGTCGAGGTACTCGTCGATCTGGGAGCGCTTCTTGGCGATCGCCGGCTCGTTGAGGGGGAACTTCACCCGGTGGTTGCCGCTGGCGACGACCTTGCTCATGAGCGCCGAGTACTCGGTGGCGATGTCGTCGCCGATGAACTCGGCCATGTTGGTGAAGCCCATGACGCGGTTGTAGAAGTCGACCCACTCGTCCATGTGGCCGAGTTCGACGTTGCCCACGACGTGGTCGAGTGCCTGGAAGATGCGCTTGGGCTCGTTGTCGGGCTTCACGTAGCCCGAGGTGCGGGCCACGTATCCGGGCAGGTAGGGGCCGGTGTAGCGGGAGCGGTCCACCAGGGTGTGGCGGGTCTCGCCGTACGTGGCGATGGCCGCCGTACGGACGGTGCCGTGCTCGTCGGTGCTGTCGTGCGGCTCCTCCAGCACGGTCGCGCCCTGCGCGCGGGCGTGCTCGACGCACCTGTCGACGTCGGGCACCTCCAGGGCGATGTCGATCACGCCGTCACCGTGGCGGCGGTGGTGGTCCAGCAGGGGGCTGTCCGGGTCGACGCCGCCCTTGAGCACGAAGCGGATGGCGCCGGAGCGGAGCACGTAGGCGTGGTGGTCGCGGTTGCCGGTCTCCGGACCGGAGTAGGCGACCAGCTCCATCCCGAAGACCACCTGGAAGAACGACGAGGCCTGCGTCGCGTTGCCCACCGACCAGACCACGGCGTCCCACCCGGTCACCGGGAAGGGGTCGCCCTGAGCGTCGTACTCCACGAGGCCGACCAGCTGCCTGAGCTGCTGCAGGTCGAGCTCCGCCAGACGTTCCTGGCTCGTGAGGGTCTCTTCCACACTCATGCGTCGTCCCTTTCGGCGTGCCTGTCTCCAACGTGTGGCGGTCAGGAGACACCGGGCGCCCGCACCTGCACAAGAGTTGTCTTCCGGGCTGTTCAAGCTGCTCAGTTTGCACTCCTGTTCCAGGCTTCACCTATACAAACTGCCCAGCCGAGAACGGGTTCTCGCCACCGGGTGCGGTCAGGCCCTGCCGAGGGACGCCAGTCGCGCGGCCGCGTCCCGCACCCGGGCGGCGACCGCGTCGATGTCGAAGTCGTGCATGGCCACGACGCCGACCGAGGCGCCCACCGCGCCGGGCACCTCGAAGCCCACCGCGATCCCGGTGGCGCCCTGTTGCAGCTGCCCCGAGGTGATGCTGTAACCCGCCTCCCTGGCGCGCACGACCTCCTCGGGCTCGTCCGGCCAGGACGGCTGCAACGCGAGGATGGCGATGCCGTTCGCCCCGCGCTCCAGCGGATGCCGGACGCCGATGCGGTAGCCCACCTGTACGGGGCCGTGCTGGACGGTCGGCTGGGCGCCGGCCACGGGGACGCACTCCCGTGCGCCGTGCGCCACCGTCAGGAAGGCGGAGGTGCCGGTGCCGTCGGCGAGTTCCTGCAGTACGGGCTGGGCAGCCAGGACCAGCTGGTGCCGGAACCGCCCCGCCAGCGTGGCGGCCCCGGCTCCGAGCAGCACCCGCTTGCCCTGCCGGGAGACCAGCGCGTGCTCCTCCAGCGTGCGCACGATCCGGTACGCGATGGCCCGGTCGATCTCCAGCCGCGCCGCCAGGTCCGCCACCGTCAGACCGTCGGCCGTCAGCGAGATCAGGTCCAGCGCCCGGAGCCCACGGTCCAGGCCTTGCAGGGTGGCCATCGACGCCTCCTGATCCCGCGGCCGCACCCGGCCCGCACGGAAACCGACAGATCTTGTTGCGGCGCCACGTTAGGGCACGTCACACCGACGAGTGGCGTCGGCCGTCCTTGACTGAGCTGTCACCGGGGACCTAACTTCGCCCTTGTTGCCACTATCGCACAAAAGTGTGCGCTGAGCGCACACTCAATTCGCGCACGGCACCACGCCTCCGAGTCATGAGGAGAGAGACTTGCCGTACTACCACCGGGCGGGCGAGGTTCCGCCGAAACGTCACACCCAGCACCGGGACCCGGACGGCAACCTCTACTACGAGGAGCTGATGGGCGAGGAGGGCTTCTCCTCGGACTCCTCGCTGCTCTACCACCGGCACATCCCGTCGGCGGTGCGGGAGTTCCGGGTGTGGGACCTCGGCGACCAGTCCCTGGCCCCCAATCACCCCTTGGTGCCTCGCCACCTCTCCACGCACAAGCTCTTCCCGGACGGCGGGTCCGGCGTCGACGCGGTGACCGGCCGCAGGCTGCTGCTGGGCAACGAGGACGTACGGCTGGCGTACGTCGTGGCGGACACGGCCAGTCCCTACTACCGCAACGCCATCGGCGACGAGTGCCTCTACGTCGAGGACGGCCGGGCCCGGGTGGAGACGGTCTTCGGAGACCTGGAAGCCGGCGACGGGGACTATGTGATCGTCCCGCGGGCGACCACGTACCGGATCGTCCCGGACGGCGCCGTACGGATCTACGCGATCGAGGCCAACTCGCACCTGGGGCCGCCGCGGCGCTATCTGTCCCGGCACGGCCAGCTGTTGGAGCACGCGCCCTACTGCGAGCGCGACCTCCGCCTCCCGGACGGGCCGAAGCTCGTCGAGGGCGAGGACGTCGAGGTGTTCATCAAGCACCGGGGGTCGGGCGGTGTCGTGGGGACCGTCCACACACTGCCGAACCACCCCTTCGACGTCGTCGGCTGGGACGGCTGTCTCTACCCGTACGTCCTCAACATCCGGGACTTCGAGCCCCTCACCGGCCGGGTCCACCAGCCGCCGCCGGTCCACCAGGTCTTCGAGGGCCACAACTTCGTGGTCTGCAACTTCGTGCCGCGCAAGGTGGACTACCACCCGCTGTCGGTCCCGGTGCCGTACTACCACTCCAACGTCGACTCCGACGAGGTGATGTTCTACTGCGGCGGCAACTACGAGGCCCGCAAGGGCTCCGGCATCGGGCAGGGCTCGATCTCCCTGCACCCCGGCGGCCACCCCCACGGCCCCCAGCCGGGCGCCATGGAGCGGTCGATCGGGGCCGAGTTCTTCGACGAACTCGCTGTCATGGTCGACACCTTCCGCCCGCTGCAACTCGGCGAGGCCGCCCGCGCGACGGACGACGGGACGTACGTCTACTCCTGGGAGCAGAACCGATGAGCGGCCGCCCACCGGAGATCCCCCCGGTGCTCGTCGGCCTGTTCGACGACGCGGCGGTCTTCCCGCCCGGCAGCCTGCCCGTCGAGGAGGCCGTCCCGGCCCATGTGGCGCACACCCGTGGCGCCCATGCCGCGCTGGTCGGGGCCTTCGTCCTCGCCGCCCAGGACCTCGACCGGCTCGCCGACGCGACCGCGGACCTCGCCGAAGGGTCCTTCGACCTCTCGGTGACCGTGCCGCTGCCGGGTGCCCGGGAGGCTCTCGCCGCCGCACGCCGGATCCCGGCCGTGCGGCCGACCGGGCTGGAGGTCTCCGTGCCCGACACGGTCGCCGCGGACGCGGTCGTACCCGCCCTGGACGCCGCGGTCGACGACCCGACCGCCCTCACCGTCTATGTCGAAGTGCCGCGCGACGCCCGGCGCGAGACGCTGCTCGCCGCCCTCGCCGGGACCCCCTACCTGGCCAAGTTCCGCACCGGAGGCGTACGCGCCGACCTCTACCCCGACGAGCGTGAACTCGCGGCGGCCGTGCTGACCGCGGCACGGTCCGGGGTGGCGTTCAAGGCGACCGCGGGCCTGCACCACGCGCTCCGCAACACCGATCCGGAGACCGGATTCGAACAGCACGGGTTCCTCAACCTGCTCGTGGCCACCGACGCCGCCCTCCGGGGCGCCGATGAGGCGACGGTGGCCGAGGCGCTGGCCGGCCGCGACGGTGACCGGATCGCCGAGCGGGTACGCGCCCTCTCGCCCCGGGTCCGTGAGCTGTTCCGCTCCTTCGGCACCTGCTCCGTCGCCGAACCCGTACGCGAAGCGGCCGGGTGGGGACTGCTGCCCGCCGCGACGACCACCGACCTGACCGAGGTGTCCCCATGACCCGCACCATCCGGCCGGCCGTCCCGGCCGAGTCCCTGTTCGGCCTGACCAATCTGCCCTACGGCGTCTACTCGGTGCCCGGCCGTGAGCCACGCGTGGCGACCCGCTACGGGGACCACGTCGTCGACCTGGCCGTGCTGCTGGACGACGACGTCTTCGCCCGGCCGAGCCTGAACGCCTTCATGGCACAGGGCCGTACCCGCTGGGTCGAGGTCCGGGCCGGGATCACCGAGCGTCTACGGGGCGAGGTGCCCGCCGAGGCCGTCCACGACCTGGGCGCGGTCACCCTGCACCTGCCGTTCGAGGTCGCCGACTACGTCGACTTCTACGCCTCCGAGCACCACGCCTCCAACCTGGGCCGGCTCTTCCGGCCCGACAACCCCGACCCGCTGATGCCCAACTGGAAGCATCTGCCGGTCGGTTACCACGGGCGGGCGGCCTCCGTCGTCGTCTCGGGCACCGACATCGTCAGGCCCTCCGGACAGCGCAAGGGCCCCCAGGACCCCGTACCGGTCTTCGGGCCCTCGACCCGCCTCGACATCGAGGCCGAACTCGGCTTCGTCGTCGGCACCGGCAACGCCATGGGCGACTCCATCGGCGCCGAGGACGCGGAGCGGCACATCTTCGGGGTGGTGCTCTTCAACGACTGGTCCGCGCGCGACATCCAGGCCTGGGAGTACGTCCCGCTCGGCCCCAACCTGGGCAAGTCCTTCGCCTCGACGATCTCGCCGTGGGTGGTGCCGCTGCTCGCCCTGGACGCCGCCCGGGTCCCGGTCCCGCCGCAGGAGCCGGCCGTGCTGCCGTATCTGCGGATGGCACGGCCGTGGGGGCTCGACATCGACCTCACGGTCGCCTGGAACGGGCAGGTGGTCTCCCGGCCGCCGTACTCCGCGATGTACTGGTCCCCCGCCCAGATGCTGGCGCACCAGACCGTCAACGGCGCCCCCTCGCGCACCGGTGACCTGTTCGCGTCCGGCACCGTCTCCGGTCCGGAGAAGGAGCAGCGGGGTGCCTTCATCGAACTGACCTGGGGCGGCAAGGAGCCCGTCATGGTCGACGGCCGGCCCCGCACGTTCCTGGAGGACGGGGACGAGGTCGTCCTCACCGCCACGGCCCCGGGCGCCGACGGGACCCGGATCGGTTTCGGCGAGGCCCGCGGCCGGATCACCGGCGGCAAGCGGGAGGCGCGATGAGCAAGGCAGTGGCCTCGGTCGCCGAGGCGGTCGCCGACATCACCGCGGGCAGTTCGCTCGCCGTCGGCGGGTTCGGGCTCTCCGGGATCCCGGACCGCCTGATCACGGCGCTGGCCGAGCAGGGGGCCGACGGCCTGGAGGTCTTCTCCAACAACTGCGGTGTGGACGGCATCGGCCTCGGTCTCCTCCTCGGACTCGGGCGGATCCGCCGGGTCACGGCGTCCTACGTCGGGGAGAACAAGGAGTTCGCCCGCCAGTACCTCTCCGGTGAACTGGAGGTGGAACTCACCCCGCAGGGCACCCTGGCCGAGCGGCTGCGCGCGGGCGGCTCCGGCATCCCCGCGTTCTACACCCCCGCGGGCGTGGGCACCCCGGTCGCGCACGGCGGACTGCCCTGGAGGTACGGCCGGAGCGGGGAGGTCCTGGTCGCCTCCCCTCCCAAGGAGGTCCGCGAGTTCCGCGGCCGCCGGTACGTGCTGGAGGAGGGCATCGTCGCCGACTTCGCGCTCGTCCACGCCCGGCTCGGCGACACCGACGGGAACCTCGTCTTCAACAAGGCGGCGATGAACTTCAACCCGCTCGCCGCGATGGCGGGGCGGATCTGCGTCGCCCAGGTCGAGGAACTGGTGGAACCCGGGGAGATCGACCCCGCCGAGGTGCACCTGCCCGGCGTCTTCGTCCAGCGGATCGTCCACACCGGCCCGCAGACCAAGCACATCGAGAAGCGCACGGTTCGGGAGGACGCGGCATGAGCGAGCGGCGGACCGGCTGGTCCCGGTCACAGATGGCGGCCCGGGCCGCGCGGGAACTGCGTGACGGCGAGTACGTCAACCTCGGCATCGGCCTGCCGACGCTCATCCCGAACTTCCTCCCGGACGGCGTCCGGGTCACGCTGCACAGCGAGAACGGCATCCTCGGGACGGGCCCCTACCCGGTCGACGCCGAGGTCGACGCCAACCTGATCAACGCCGGCAAGGAGACCGTCACCGTCGGCCCCGGGGCGTCGTTCTTCGACTCCGCCCGCAGCTTCGGCATGATCCGCGGCGGCCACATCGACACCGCCGTGCTCGGGGGCATGCAGGTCTCCGCCGCGGGCGACCTGGCCAACTGGATGGTGCCCGGGAAGACGGTCAAGGGGATGGGCGGCGCGATGGACCTGGTCCACGGTGCCAAGCGGGTGATCGTCCTCATGGAGCACGTCGCCAAGGACGGCTCCCACAAGATCGTCGAGAAGTGCACCCTGCCGCTCACCGGGCAGGGCGTGGTCCAGCGGATCATCACCGACCTCGCGGTGCTGGACCTCACCGACGAGGGGTGCCGACTCGTGGAACCGGCGCCCGGTGTCACCCTCGACGAGGTACGCGGGAAGACGGGTGCTCCCGTACAAGGCTGACCCGGATCACGGCGGAACCGCCCGCGACCGCGAGGGGAAAGGAGGAATTTCCTCGCACGTTTGTCATGCGGGAATGCCCTGCGTGTTTCGTGGCGGTGCCGTCTGCGGTGCGCGACCATACGGACGCCGAGTTCACCTTCATCGGCATGGTGCGCGGAAAACACCGAGACAGAAAGTAGGACGACGTGTCCGGCAGCGAAAGCGAAAACCCGGCAATCGCCTCCCCCACCCCCACGCCGACCCGGCCCAGGACGAACCGGGACTGGTGGCCGAATCAGCTGGACCTTCAAATTCTCCACCAGCACTCGTCCCGCTCGAATCCCATGGACGAGGACTTCGACTACGCGCGCGAGTTCGCGACCCTCGACGTGGACGCGCTGAAGCAGGACGTCTTCGAGGTGATGACGGCCTCGCAGGAGTGGTGGCCCGCCGACTACGGCCACTACGGGCCCCTGTTCATCCGGATGAGCTGGCACGCGGCGGGCACGTACCGGATCGCCGACGGCCGGGGCGGGGGCGGCAGCGGCGCGCAGCGTTTCGCCCCTCTCAACAGCTGGCCGGACAACGCGAGCCTCGACAAGGCGCGCCGTCTGTTGTGGCCGGTGAAGCAGAAGTACGGGCAGAAGATCTCCTGGGCCGATCTTCTGGTTTTCGCCGGTAACTGTGCCATGGAGTCCATGGGATTCAAGACGTTCGGATTCGGATTCGGGCGCGAGGACATCTGGGAACCCGAGGAAATCATCTGGGGGCCCGAGGACATCTGGCTCGGGGACGAGCGTTACAGCGGCGACAGGGAACTCTCCGCTCCTTTCGGTGCCGTGCAGATGGGACTGATCTACGTCAACCCGGAGGGCCCGAACGGCAATCCGGATCCGCTGGCCGCCGCGCGGGACATTCGCGAGACGTTCGGGCGCATGGCGATGAACGACGAGGAGACCGTCGCGCTCATCGTCGGCGGCCACACGTTCGGCAAGTGCCACGGCGCCGTCGACCCCGAGCACATCGGCCCCGAACCCGAGGCGGCGCCCGTCGAGCAGCAAGGTCTCGGCTGGCGGAACCGCTACGGCAGCGGCAAGGGCTCCGACACGCTCACCAGTGGGCTCGAGGGCGCCTGGACGTCCGCGCCGACCCGGTGGGACAACGGCTACCTGGACAACCTGTTCGGCTACGAATGGGAGCTGACGACGAGCCCCGCCGGTGCCAAGCAGTGGACCCCCACGGATCCCTCGGCCAGGGACACGGTGCCCGACGCCCACGATCCGTCGAGGAGCCACGCTCCCATGATGCTGACGACGGACCTCGCGCTGAAGGTGGATCCGGTCTACGGCCCGATCTCGAAGAGCTTCCACGAGAACCCGGACAGGCTCGCGGACGCCTTCGCCAGGGCCTGGTACAAGCTGTTGCACCGTGACATGGGGCCCGTCGCCCGCTACCTCGGCCCGTGGGTCCCCGAGCCGCAGCTGTGGCAGGACCCCGTCCCCCAGGTCGACCACCGGCTCGTCGGGGACGCGGACGTCGCCGCGCTGAAGCGCACGATCCTGGACTCGGGGCTGTCGGTCTCCCAGCTGGTCACCACCGCCTGGGCGGCCGCGGCGAGCTTCCGCGGCACCGACAAGCGGGGCGGGGCCAACGGCGCCCGGATCCGGCTCGCGCCGCAGCGGGACTGGGAGGTCAACCAACTGCCCGAGGTGGCGGAGGTGTTGCGGGGCCTGGAACGGATCCGGGACGACTTCGCCCGCTCTCGGGCCGACGGCACCCGGATCTCGCTGGCCGACCTGATCGTCCTCGGCGGGTGCGCGGCCGTCGAGCAGGCCGCGCGGAACGCCGGTCACGACATCACCGTCCCGTTCGCACCCGGACGCACGGACGCCACGCAGGAACAGACCGACGTGGAGTCGTTCGCCGTGCTGGAGCCCAGGGCCGACGGGTTCCGGAACTACCTCCGGGCGGGCGAGAAGCTGTCGCCGGAGACCCTGCTGCTGGACCGCGCCAACCTGCTGACGCTGACGGCTCCCGAGATGACGGTGCTGGTCGGTGGCATGCGCGCGCTGAACACGGGCTTCGGGCGCTCCCCGCACGGCGTCCTCACCCACCGGCCGGAGACGCTGACCACCGACTTCTTCGTCAACCTGCTGGACATGGGCACGGAGTGGAAGGCGTCCACGTCCGACGAGAACGTGTTCGAGGGCCGGGACAGCGCCACCGGCGAACCCAGGTGGACCGCCACCGCGGTCGACCTGGTCTTCGGCTCGCACTCCCAGCTCCGAGCGCTGTCGGAGGTCTACGCGGCGAAGGACGCGGGTCCCAAGTTCGTGCGTGACTTCGTGGCCGCGTGGGACAAGGTGATGAACCTCGACCGGTTCGACCTGGCCTGAGCCGGCGGCACCGGGACCGGGGGGCGGCGGGGCCGGACCAGCGCGGCGCCCCCACCCCCACGGTCCCGTCGGTCAGTTCTCCTGGAGCACGGAGAGGACGTTCCCGGCGGGGTCGGTGAACCACGCGATCGCCGCGGGGCCGCCCTCACCGACCCGCACGACGCCCTTCTCGTCGTGCTCGAACTCGGGGTAGCGCTCCAGCTCCACGCCGCGTCGGCGCAGTTCGTCGACGGCGGACCCGATGTCGTCGACGGGGAAGTTGAGCAGCGTGAACGTCGCGGGGGTGTGCGTCTCCTTCGGGTAGACGAAGACACGCGCGCCGCTGCCGAGCGTGAGGATCAGCATCCGCATGTCGCCCTGCCCCGACTCCTCCACCCGCAGCCCCAGGGTCTCGCCGTAGAACCGGCGGGCCTCGCCGAGGTCGTCGACCGCGAAACCACTGAACGCCTGTGTCTCTCCGAACATGCCGGATGTCTCCTTCACGCGTGTGCCGTCCCGAGAACGTCAGGGCACACCACGCCCGCCACGGCCGACGGCGCGCCACGCGGTCGACGTCCGGATGGTCGCGCGCCCTTCACCCGCACGACGCGACGGCGACCGGGTCCCCCGCGAACCGGCGCGCGCAAGGCCACCGGTCCCTCCTTACGCAACACGAGTGAATCAGCCGACTTCACCACTCGGTGCCGTGGTGAGTTTCGTACGGTCTGTGTCGGGATCCGGCCGGCCGTGGGGAGGGTGGATGATCGTGTCCCTCGGACCGTCCGTCGGCTGCTTGGTGCTGACCGTCTCCCTGCTGCTCCGTGCCCGGGGCACCCGCGGGCGTGTGCGGACCCGTCTGCTCCTGGTGGCGGGTTCCGCGGGCGCCGGAGGCGTCTACCGGGCCTCCCTCGTCGCCCTGTCGGGCCGGCCGCAACCGGCGGCGGATCCACCGGGGTGGGCGGGGTTGACGGGATGGGCGGTGGTCGCCGGGGTGACGATCACGGTCGGGCTGGGGCTGGCCGGTCTGGTCGTCGCGGCCGATGCCGGTACGGGATGGCAGGCGTGGCTGCGGCGCGTACTCGACGGGGCCGTCATGGCCGGCGCCGTGTTCATGGCGGGCTGGGTGCTGCTGGGCAGGTCCGGTGACGGCTGGCGGCCGGAGACGGGCATGCTCGGCGTCCTGTGGACCTCGGAGGTCGTGTTCCTCGGTTTCCTGCTCGCCCTGCGACGTCTCGTACGGGGCGACCAGCAGGCCACCCTGTGGGCCTCGATCGTCGGGGTGTTCCTGATGTTGATCGGCGACACCCTGCGCCTGCTGCGGGTCGGACCACCGGGCGGAGAGGCGATGTCCTTCCAGGTGTCCGACCTCTGCGGCACCGCCGGACTGCTGATCGTCGCCGTCGGTCCCTGGGTGCCCGGCGGGGCCAGTGTGCTGGGCGCCGGCCGACCGATCCTGCGCTCGGGGATGGAGGGCGCCGCGGCGTTCATCCCCCTGACCGTGTGCACCGTGTCGGCGCTGGGGTACGCGCTGGCGCCGCTGGCCGACGACCCGGTACCGCTGCTGGTCGGCGGCCTCGCACTGCTCGGCCTGTGGGCCCGGCAGATCTGCCTGCCCAGCAGAACCACGGGCGGGGACGACTGAGCGGTGCGACGGTGCCGGCCATCTCCGGGACCGGTGTGTCGAGGGCGTCGAGGCCGCGCAGGATGTCCTCCACCCGCTGCTTGGCGTCGCCGAAGAGCATCTGGGTGTTCTCGCGGAAGAACAGCGGGTTCTGCACGCCCGCGTAGCCGACGGCCATGGACCGCTTGAAGACCACCACATGGGCGGCCTCCCACACGTGCAGCACGGGCATGCCGGCGATGGGGCTGGTGGGGTTGTCGATGGCGGCCGGGTTGACGGTGTCGTTGGCGCCGATGACGAGGACGACCGAGGTGGCGGGGAAGTCGTCGTTGATCTCGTCCATCTCCAGCACGATGTCGTACGGCACATTGGCCTCGGCGAGCAGTACGTTCATGTGCCCGGGCAGTCGGCCGGCCACGGGGTGGATGCCGAAGCGCACCTCGACGCCCCGCTCGCGCAGTTCGCGGGCCAACTCGGCCACCGGGTACTGGGCCTGGGCGACCGCCATGCCGTAGCCCGGCGCGATGATCACCGAGGAGGCGTCGCGCAGCAGTTCCGCGGTCTCCTCGGCGTTGATCTCCCGGTGCTCGCCCTGCTCACCGTCGTCGGCCGCCGCCGGAGTGCCGAAGCCGCCGGCGATCACCGAGAGGAAGGAGCGGTTCATGGCCTTGCACATGATGTACGAGAGGTAGGCACCGGAGGAGCCGACGAGCGCGCCGGTGACGATGAGCAGGTTGTTGGCGAGGAGGAAACCGGAGGCCGCCGCGGCCCAGCCGGAGTAGCTGTTGAGCATGGAGACCACGACGGGCATGTCACCGCCGCCGATGGAGGCGACCAGGTGCGCGCCCAGAGCCAGCGCGATCACGGTGACCGCGATGAGCAGGCCCATGCCGGGGCGGGCCACGAAGGCGACGGTGAGCACGACGAAGGCGACCAGCGCGCTCACGTTGAGGACGTGCTTGCCGGGCAGGGTGAGGGGGCGGGAGTCGATGCGGGCCGAGAGCTTCATATACGCGACGACGGAGCCGGTGAAGGTGACGCCGCCGATGAACACGCCGATGAACACCTCGGCGTGGTGGATGCCGAGCAGGGAACCGGTGAGTTCGGCGTCGACGTCGAGGTAGCCGTTCCAGCCGACGAACGCGGCGGCGAGGCCGACGAGGCTGTGCATGATGGCGATCAGCTCGGGCATCCCGGTCATCTCGACGACCCGGGCGCGCCACAGTCCGATGCCCCCGCCGACGGCCATGGCGACGGCGATCAGCACGAGACCGGAGGCGGTGATGGTGCGGGAGGCGAGTCCGACGGTGGCGGCCAGGGCGATGACCATGCCCGTGATGCCCCAGACGACCCCGGAACGGGACGTCCGGTGCCGGGAGAGTCCCGCGAGGCTGAGGATGAACAGCAGCGCGGCGACGACGTAGGCGGCTTCTGCGGCCGTGACGGTGGTCATCCCTGATCAGCCCTTCGAGAACATGCCGAGCATGCGGCGGGTGACGGCGAATCCGCCGAAGATGTTGATGCCGGCCAGCAGGATCGCGGCGAACGACAGCACGGTGACGGCTGTGTTCCCCTGCCCGATCTGCAGCAGCGCGCCGACGACCACGATCCCGGAGATGGCGTTGGTGACCGACATCAACGGGGTGTGCAGCGCGTGGTGCACCTGGCCGATGACGTAGAAGCCGATGACGATGGCGAGCACGAACACCGTGAAGTGGCCGATGAGTTCGCTGGGTGAGAAGGCGGTCACCAGGAACAGGGCGAGCGCTCCGGCGCCGACGAGGGCGTACGCCGACCAGGCGGGGCGTGCGGGCTTCGCCGGTGTCTCCGACAGCACGGCCACGGGTTCCGGGGCCCCTGCCGGGGCGGTCGCGGCGGACACCTGGACCGGTGGCGGGGGCCAGGTCCTCTCGCCCTCGCGGACCACGGTCATCGCGCGCTGCACCACGTCGTCGAGGTCCAGGACGAGACGGCCGTCCTTGCCGGGGGTGAGCAGCTTCATCAGGTTGACGAGGTTGGTGCCGTAGAGCTGTGAGGCCTGGGCGGGGAGCCGGCCGGGCAGGTCGGTGTAGCCGATGATCGTGACGTCGTTGTCGGTGACGACGGCCTTGCCGGCGACCGTGCCCTCGACGTTGCCGCCCTGCGCGGCCGCCATGTCGACGATGACGCTGCCGGGCTTCATGCGCGCGACGTCGGCGGCGGTGATGAGCCTCGGTGCCGGCCTGCCCGGGACGAGCGCGGTGGTGATGATGATGTCGACGTCGGCCGCCTGCTCGGCGTACAGCCGCTCGGCGAGCCGGTTGTAGTCGTCCGAGGTGGCCTTGGCGTAGCCGTCGGTGCCGACCTCCTGCGTGGCGGAGACGGTGAGGAACTCGCCGCCCAGGGAGCGGACCTGTTCGGCGACCTCGGGCCGGGGGTCGGTGGCGCGGACCACGGCGCCGAGGCTGCGGGCCGCGCCGATCGCCGCGAGTCCGGCGACGCCGGCGCCGGCCACCAGGACCTTGGCGGGCGGCACCTTGCCGGCGGCGGTCACCTGGCCGGTGAAGAAGCGTCCGAAGGCGTGCGCGGCCTCGACGACGGCCCGGTATCCGGCGATGTTCGCCATCGAGCTGAGGACGTCCAGCGACTGGGCCCGGGAGATGCGCGGCACGGCGTCCATGGCGAGCACGGTGATGGGCCGCCGGGCCAGTTCCTCGACCAGTTCGGGGTGGAGAGCCGGGCCGATCAGCGCGATCAGCGTCGCTCCGTCGCGCAGCCTGCCGATCTCCTCGCCGGAGGGGCCGTTCACCTTGAGTACGATCTCCGCCGCCCATGGGTCGCCGAGCCGGGCGCCCGCCTCCTCGTAGGCCGCGTCGGAGAACCGGGACGACGCGCCCGCTCCCGGTTCGACCACCACGTCGTACCCGAGCGCGACGAGTCTGCCCACGGTGGCCGGCGTCGCCGCCACCCTGGTCTCGCCCGGGGTGGACTCGGCCGGGACGCCGATGCTCTGGGGTTCGGGTTCCGCTTGGACCATCCTCTGTCTCTCTTCCCGTGGACGTCGTGGTGCCGGGTCTCACTGACCCACTTGTTGACCCATGCCCCGTGGGTGCGGGGTGGATACGGGGCCACGCGTCCAATCGTCGCCCGGACGGCAGCGGCGGCGGCCTGGAACCCGAGCCGCCGAGGGCGGCCTTCGCCGGCACCGCCCGCGGGCCCCAGGCGGACCAGGACCTTTGAAGAGTGGTCATGACCTTATCAATTGCCAAATTTAGCAATTGATAAGGTCTACCGACCGTGTCCGCAGAAGAGATGAGGGCCTAGCAGTGTCCGTTCCGCTGTACCAGAGGGCCGGGGGCGGCACGTCGTGAGGAAGTCGCTCGGGCGGGTCGTGGCCCGATGTGCCGCGCTGTTGCCCCGCCGCGGAGATCTGGCGGAGATACGCCGGAATCCGCGAAGGGATCTGCTGGCCGGACTCACGGTGGCGGTCGTGGCGCTGCCGCTCGCTCTCGGATTCGGCGTCTCCTCCGGGCTCGGTGCCGCGGCGGGGTTGGCGACCGCGGTGGTGGCAGGGGCGCTCGCCGCGATCTTCGGCGGCTCGAACCTGCAGGTGTCCGGGCCGACCGGCGCGATGACCGTGGTGCTGGTGCCGATCGTCGCGGAGCATGGGCCCTCCGGGGTGCTCACGGTCGGTCTGATGGCGGGCGTGCTGCTCGTCGGCCTCGCGCTGCTCAGGACCGGCAAGTACATGCAGTACGTACCCGCGCCCGTGGTGGAGGGCTTCACTCTCGGCATCGCCGCCGTGATCGGACTGCAGCAGGTCCCCGGTGCGCTCGGAGTGCCCAAGCCCGAGGGCGACCGCGTCCTGCTGGTGACCTGGCGCGCTCTGGAGGAGTTCGCCAGGACCCCGAACTGGACCGCCGTCGCGTTCGCCCTGTCGGTCGCCGCCCTGGTGCTGGTCGGCGCACGGCTACGGCCCACCGTCCCTTTCCCCATCCTCGCGGTGATCGCGGCCACCGTCGTCGCGCAGGCGGCCGGTCTGGACTCGGCGAAGCCGATCGGCGATCTGCCGGCCGGGCTGCCCGCCCCCTCACTGACCTTCCTCGACCTGGGCTCGCTGACCTCGCTGTTCGCGCCGGCGGTGGCGGTGGCGGCGCTGGCGGCGCTGGAGTCCCTGTTGTCGGCGTCGGTCGCCGACGGCATGACGGTGGGCCAGAAGCACGATCCGGACCGCGAACTCTTCGGCCAGGGCGTGGCGAACATCGCCGTCCCCCTCTTCGGGGGTGTGCCCGCGACCGGCGCGATCGCGAGGACCGCGGTCAACGTACGGACCGGCGCGAGTTCCCGGCTCGCCTCCCTGGTCCACGCCGCCGTCCTGGCCGCCATCGTCTTCGCGGCCGCGCCCCTGGTCTCGAAGATCCCGCTCGCCGCCCTCGCCGGCGTGCTGCTGGCCACCGCGGTCCGCATGGTCGAGGTCGGCTCGCTGCGGGCGATGGCCAGGGCCACCCGCTCCGACGCCCTGATCCTCGTCCTGACCGCCGTCGCGACCCTCGCACTCGACCTCGTCCAGGCCGTCATCATCGGCCTGCTCGTCGCCGGCGCACTGGCCCTGCGTGCGGTGGCACGCCAGGCTCGCCTGGCCCAGGTCCCGCTCGACCGCGGAGACCACAGCGCCCAGGAGCACGCCCTCCTGGCCGAGCACATCGTGGCCTACCGCATCGACGGACCTCTGTTCTTCGCGGCAGCGCACCGCTTCCTCCTCGAACTGGCCGAGGTGGCCGACGTGCGCGTGGTCATCCTGCGCATGTCCCGCGTGACGACCGTCGACGCCACCGGCGCCCTCGTCCTCAAGGACGTGGTGGAAAGGCTCAATCGCCGGGGCATCGTGGTCATGGCCTCCGGGATCCGCTCCGGTCAGCGGCAGGTCCTGGATTCCGTCGGCGCGTTGGAACTGCTGTGCCGACAGGGTGGCGAGTACGTCACCACACCCGAGGCGATCCACGGCGCCCGAGCCCACCTGGAACACGCGGGTGTGATGCCGCCACGTGGGGCCCGGGGGGCCTCAGGTGCGCTGCCGCATGGCACCCGGGCCGCCCGGCCCCTCGCCGAGGAGACGGGGGAAACCGTCGTATGAGCAATCCCCCTGCGGCTCCGCGCATGGTCGAGGTGTCCGGCGCCGAGGCCCTGTGGCTGCTCGAGGGCAGCTCCCTGGGACGCCTCGTGTACCCACATCGGGACCGGCTCGTCGTCCGGCCCGCTCGGCACACCTGGGAGCACGGTCGGCTGGTGGTGCGCACACCCGCGCCGGCCGCCGATGTCACGGCGACCTACCACGTGGACGAGATCCGTGCCGTGGGGGGGCACCGGCTGGCTGGTCACCGTCGCCGGCCCGGTCGAGGTGATCACAGACCCCGACGAGGCCGCCCATCATCGGCGCACGCTCTCCGGCTGGGCCCACGGCCCGCACGACACCCTGTTGCGCCTGCTCCCCAGGACGGTGACCGGCTTCCGTCTGATCCGCACGGAGGTGCGATGAGTCCCCGGCCCGGCCTGGCGCCCCATCGGCGTGCGGAGACGCTGCCTGCGTCGCGGGTCACCCACGGCATCCGGCACGCCGCGCGGTGTCCCGGCTCGGCTTCCGGTCGCCGACCCGCCCGGGGGAGAGCCGCGTCGGCCTGCCCCTCTCCGACCGATGAGGCCCGGGCGTGCGCACGGTCGAGGACGATGACGATCGCGTGGCCCACCACTGTCGAGCAGGACCTCGGCGCCCCGTCCGCCGGACGACACCCGCGCGTGCCGGCTGTGCGATCGCCGGAGGTTCCCTTCCCCTGCGCGGATTCGGTGTCGGCGCCCTCACAGGCGAGGATGGATCACATGTGTGTGACGAGTGGGTGGAAGCGCAACGCCACGGAGCGGCCGATACGGTCGTACCGCGCTCCCGGGGAGGGGACGGCACCGTGACGACCCCGCTGTACCAGCTGAAAGCCGAGTTCTTCAAGACCCTCGGCCACCCGGCGCGCATCCGGGTACTGGAGCTGCTGAGCGAGCGCGAGCACGCCGTGGCGGAGATGCTGCCCGAGGTGGGTATCGAGCCGGCGCACCTGTCGCAGCAACTCGCCGTGCTGCGTCGAGCGAACCTGGTGGTGACACGCAAGGAGGGCTCGACCGTGTACTACTCGCTGACCAGCCCACACATCGCCGAGCTGCTCCGGGTCGCCCGCACCATCCTGTCCGGCGTACTGGCCGGACAGGCCGAACTGCTCGCCGATCTGCGGGCCGCCTCGCCGCACACGGAGGCACCGTCGTGAGGCGTCGGCCCCGACACGGACCTGTGCGACTTCCGTGGGCCGGTACGGGCCCGGACACGGCACACGATCCGGCGTAGCTGTCCGACCGAGCCCCGGCTCTCCCGGCCTGTCGGTGGAGGACCCGGCGGGAGCCGCCGGAGGCCGAACGTCCCCGGCGAGGCCCCTGGGCAGGTCGCCGACGTGGCGGTCGTCACCCATGCTGGAAGAGAGTCACACGACTGCCGAAGGTCGCGTCCGCGGAAGTGGGCAGCACTCCTCGGCGCCGAGCCGGGGAGGCAGAGGGGGCACACCCTGCTCGCGACGGCATCCACATCGGCACCGTGCCCGAGTCGGGTACGGCCGGGCCGCATCCAGGGCCGGCAGCCGTCCGGCGGACGGCGTCGGCGCGTGCGAGAAGTAGGGAGGACGCCATGAAGGTCGGAGTGCTGACCGGTGGCGGCGACTGTCCCGGCCTCAACGCCGTGATCCGCAGCGTCGTGCGCAAAGGTGTCCAGGAGTACTCCTTCGACTTCGTCGGCCTGCGGGACGGCTGGCGCGGCGCCCTCCAGGGCGACGTCGTACCACTGGAGGTCTCCGACGTGCGGGGGATCCTCCCCCGCGGGGGCACCATCCTGGGTTCGTCCCGCACCAACCCCTTCAAGCACGAGGACGGGGCCCAGCGCATCCAGGACACCCTCGTGGAGCACCGGATCGACGCGCTCGTCGTCATCGGCGGCGAGGACACCCTCGGCGCGGCCACGGAGCTGAGCCGTCACGGCGTCCGTCTCGTCGGTGTGCCGAAGACCATCGACAACGACGTGTCCGGCACCGACTACACCTTCGGGTTCGACACGGCGGTCGGCATCGCCACGGAGGCCATCGACCGGCTGCACACCACCGCCGAATCGCACATGCGCACGCTGGTGGTGGAGGTGATGGGGAGGCATTCCGGCTGGATCGCCCTGCACGCCGGAGTGGCGGGCGGCGCCAACGCGATCCTCGTGCCGGAGCGGCCGTTCGACATCGACCAGGTGTGCGAGTGGGTGAAGAACCGCTTCAAGATCAACTACGCGCCGATCGTCGTCGCCGCCGAAGGAGCCATGCCCAAGGAAGGACAGATGGTCCTCAAGGACCGTTCACTGGACGAGTACGGTCATGTACGGCTGTCCGGCATCGGCGAGTGGCTCGCCCAGGAGATCGAGGCACGCACGGCGACCGAGGCGCGTACCACCGTCCTCGGCCACGTCCAGCGCGGAGGCACCCCGAGCGCCTTCGACCGCTGGCTCGCCACGCGTTTCGGGCTGCACGCCGTCGACGCGGTCAAGGACGGCGACTTCGGCACGATGACGGCCCTGCGCGGCACGGAGATCGTGCGCGTCCGCCTCGACGACACCAGGAAGGGGACGAAGCAGGTCGATCCCTCGTTGTACGACGAGTTCGAGGTGTTCTTCGGGTGATCGGGCGCCCCGCCACCGGCAGGTGCTCCACCGGCCGCCCGCGCCCGATCCGCTCCGCCGTCACCCCGCGTGCGGTACGACCACGACCGGGCAGCGGGTGTGGTGCAGTACCGCGTGGGTCACCGGCCCCAGCCGACCCTCGACCGCCCCCGGATCGGTACGGCGCCCCACGACCAGCAGGTCCGACCGGCGGCAGGCGTTCAGCAACGCCTGCGCCGGATGGAGCAGGACGACATCGGTGCGGACGGTCACGCCCGGGTACTTGTCCCGCCACGGCCGCAGGCCGTCGGCTGCCCGAAAGACCTCCTGGTCCTCCCAGGTGGCACGGTCCTCCTCGGTCACGAACAGCCTCTGCGGAGAGACGGCCTCGGCCGGGAGAGCCCACGCCTTCACCACGTGCAGCGCAGCCTCCCGGCCCTCGGCGGACGTGAACGCGAAGTCCGCCAGCTCGCCGACCGGACGATGGGAGTCGAAACCCACCACGACCTCGGCGGCGCTCCTCGCGCCCTCCCCGGCCTCGAAGCCCCCGACCGGTCGGGAAGGCACCAGCACGACGGGACAGACGGCCGCCGCCGCCGCGCGAAGCGCCACCGATCCCACCGCGAGACCGTCGAAGCCGCCCGCCCCCCTCGTTCCGACCACGAGGAGCGCGGCGTCTCGCGCCGCCGCGAGAAGCGCCGCGGCCGGTGCCTCGGCGGTCTGCTCAGCCCGCACCTGGAGGTCCGGACAGCGGGCACCGAGGTCGGCGACCGCCCGCTGGAGCACCCGTTCACCCACACGGTGCAGCATCTCCGCGGCCGCGTCCGGGACGACCTCGTCCGGAAGCGACGGAGACGCCTGGACGAGACGGAGGGGCAGGCCCCGCAGGACGGCTTCGGCCGCGGCCCAGTCGACCGCGGCCATACCGCGCTCGGATCCATCGACACCCGCCAGGACAGGGCGACTCATCGCTTCCTCCTTCCCGCGCGGCGGCGGCGCGCGGGTCCGTCCCGCACCGTGTCCGCCGCTCTTCCACTGTTCCAGACAAGCACCTGCGGGTCCTGGTGGGCGACAAGGAGTCCGCCGGTCCGGCGAGTTCCGCGGCAGGGCCGTTCGGCCTCCGGCGAGGGACCTGTGGGGCCGTGCCGGACGGCACGACGTTGTGAAGAGGAGGTGAACACGCGCTCGCCGTGCCCGACGCCGAGGGAGCGCGGGACGCCTGCGAAGCGGGCCGTACGGCGGGCCGGCTGCCGGTAGGTGACGGTGGAGACGGAACCGTCCCAGGGGCCGAGCACCGCAATGCCTCGTCCGCGCGGTCCGAGGCCGCGTGCCGGTCCACGGCCTCGTGGGCGATGTTCGGACCGCCACCAGGGAGGCGCCTGTGGCCGGGTGAAGGCGGAGCGGGCGGGCCCGGTCTCGGCCGGACACGGGCGTGGCGGGAGCCGGGGGCCGCCCACTTCTCGCGGGCCGAATCGCACGGTGCGCGGCTCCTGCTCCGCTTCCCCGTGTCCCGTCGTGGCCCTCGGCTCACATCC
Organism: Streptomyces caniscabiei; assembly: GCF_014930365.1. Classification (GTDB taxonomy): domain Bacteria; phylum Actinomycetota; class Actinomycetes; order Streptomycetales; family Streptomycetaceae; genus Streptomyces; species Streptomyces caniscabiei. Next base: position 240,199 of record NZ_JABXWI010000004.1, read on the forward strand.
ATTGCACCGCCGCGCCCACCGGGGTCGAAGGGCCGGAAGGCCCTCCACGCCGAGGCCGACCGGCCTGCGGTCGACGTGCCGTTCGGGTCCGGCCCGCGCAGCGTGGAGCCGGGCGGACCAGCGGGGGCCGCCCACCCGGACACGTCAGTCCTGGTCCGGCTCCCCGTAGGCACGGCGGAAGACCGGGGCCTGGTCCGCCCCCCAGGGGCGTACGGCGGCGAGCGCATGGGAGACGGCGGATTCCAGCGGGCCGCTGGTGTCGACCGTGACGGCGTCCGGCCAGGGTGGTTCCCGGGCCGCGAGCGCCGTTGCGACGCCGAGGTCGGCGTCGGACGGTCCGGGGGAACGCGTGTTCAGGCGAGCCGCGGAGACCTCGCCCGGTACCTGACAGTGCAGGGCCACGAGGTCGGCGCGGGTGCCCTCGGCCACCCGCCGCGCCCGCGCGCGCAGCTCCCTGGTGGACCAGGTCGCGTCCAGGACGACGGGTTCACCGCGCGACAACAGGGCCGCGGCGCGGTCGAGGAGGGCCGCGTAGGTCCTGGTCGTCCACTCCGGGGTGTACAGCCCTTCCCCGTACGCGGCCGGCGCGGGCGTGTCCGGGGAGATGCCCGCCAGCTCCTTGCGGAGGCGGTCGCTGCTGAGCAGGGTGACGCCCAGCCGGTCGGCCAGCGCGCCGGAGAGGGTGGACTTCCCGCTGCCCGGCAGCCCTCCGACGAGGGTCAGGCCGACAGCGGAGGTACGCAGGTGACGCAGTGTGGCCGAGAGCAGTCGTCGTGACGCCGACCGGGCCCCCGGGGCTCCCTGGGCCGCCTGGATGAGGGACACCTTGGCCCTGACGAACGCGCGATAGGCGACGTAGTGGTGCCGCAGGGACGGCGGCGCGGGGTCACCGGAGTACTCGCTGTACCGTGCGAGAAAGCGGGCCGCCGCCTCCGGCGCGCCGAGCTGTTCCAGGTCCATGGCGAGGAAGGCGGCGTCGTCGAGCCCGTCGACGTAGCGCAGGTGGTCGTCGAACTCCAGGCAGTCCAGGACCCGGGGGCCGTCGTCGAGGCAGAAGATGTCCTCGGCCAGCAGATCGCCGTGACCGTCCACGACCCGCCGCTGCTCGATCCGGGAGTCGAACAGCGGCCGGCGGCCGGCGAGATAGCGGCGCACCAGCCGTTCGGCCTCGTGCAGTCCTTCGAGGTCGGCTCCGTCCTCGGTCGTCGCGCGGACCTGCTCGAAGCTCGCCTCCCAGCGTGACGCCAGCGCGTCCCTGGTGCCCTGCTCGTCCACGTCGCGGCCGTGGGGCGCCGCCGCGTGCCAGGCGGACAGGCGCCGGGCGACGGCACGCAGGACCTCGTCGACGTCCGCACCGGCTCGCACGAGTGCGGACAGACGGCGGTCCGCCGGCATACGGCGCATCACCACGAGGGGTTCGGACGCCTCGGCGCCGGGGCTGACGACTTCGCCGACGCCCAGGTAGACATCCGGCGCGAAGCGGCGGTTGAGCACTGTTTCGCGTGTGCAGGCCGTCCTACGGGCGGACTGTTCCGTGTAGTCGAGAAATCCCAGATCGACCGCCTTCTTGACCTTGTACGCGCGATCACCGGCGAAGAACACGATCGCGGTGTGGGTCTCGGCCACCTCCGCGCGGGGCGGGCGCTCCCCCGGGGTGCCGGTTTCATTCATGGGGGACGACGGCGACGGGGCAGCGTGCGTGATGGATGGCCGCGTGAGCCACGTGATCCAGATGGTGCGTGGCACCGTGGTGGTGCACACGCCGTCCGACGACCAGCAGCGCGGCGCCCTCCGCGGCGTGCACGACGGCCTTGGCGGGGCTCGTGAGACGGATGGTGTCCTCCACGTCCACCTGCGGGTACTTCTCGCGCCAGGGCCGGAGAGCCTTGCTCAGCTCCTCCTGTGCCTCCCGCGTCAGCTCCTCGCTGACGCCGTGGTCCACTCCCCAGGGCATCCGCGCGTGGAACGGCACGCTGCGCCCGCGGACGGCGAGCAGGGGAATGTCCCGGGCCGCCGCGCTGTGGAACGCGAAGTCGAGCAGTTCGTCGCAGGGTCCGTGGCGTTCCATCGCCACGACGACCTTGTCGGCCGAGGTGGGGCGTGGCCGCTGCTCGGTCGGCTCCGCGCGGACCAGGACCACGGGCCGCGCCGCCCGCGCCACGACCGGCATGCTGACATCGCCCATGAAGTAGCTCTCGGCGGACGCCAGTCCCCGTGACCCCAGCACCAGCATCTCGGACTCCGCGGCGGCCCGGATCAGAGCCTCCTGGGCGTCGTCGGCGACCAGACTGCCGACGACGGACAGACCCGGACGGCGTCCGCTCAGCTCCGCCTGCGCGGTGTGGACCAGGCGCTTCGCCCAGTAGTTCTGGTCGACCTCGGACGGGATGTGGGTCGGTTCCGGTGCCAGCAACGGCCACGCGTGCAGCAGCCTCAGGGTGAGCCTGCGTTTCTCGGCCTCGTCGGCGGCCCAACGGGCGGCGGCCAGGCTCGCGGGCGAACCGTCCAGGCCCACGGTGACGACTGGTTCCATGGCGGCGGCCTCCGTCTCTTGCGAAGCTGGATACGTCGGCGGCCGTCGGCGAAGGAGTCCGCCGGCGAAGGAGTCGGCCGGCTCCTTCGGCCCGGACCGCGTCGGCCGGCCGGGGGTGCTGCGTTTCCCTCCTTCGAGAATCACCCCGATCCCCCGGCCTCGCATGTGGACCGAGGCCGCGGGTGGGCAAGGTTCGGATCCCTCTCGGGGGGCCGCACTGTCGGGCTCCTCAGGGCCCACATGCTCGACGTCAGGGACATTCGGCCCTATGGCCGGAGTCCGCCGGCGTCCGAAGGTGGGACCAGCACCGGGGGGAGCGAACCAGCGAGCCGCTGGAGGCCGACCCATGAGCGCACCAGGAACGCCGTACACGCCGGACCCGTCCTCCCCGCGCGGTGAGCACAGGTCCGGGGGCGCGAACCCGCTGAGGCGTCCGTCCGACCGGTTCGAGTCCTGGCTCCGGCGCCTTCTGCTGGTCGTACTCCTCGTCGGGCTGCCGCTGGCCGCCTACGGCGCGGGGACGGCGGTGTACGAGTCGTCCATGGAGACCGTCCGGGCCCAGACCGCGGAACGGCACGAGATCACCGCGCGGCTGACGGAGGATCTGGACGGTGCCAACGACGCGTCGAAGCAACTGGCGCGGGTCCGCTGGACCGACGAGGACGGCGACGTACGGACCGGGAACGCCCTGGTGAAGGCGGGGACCGACAAGGGCGCGTCCGTGCGCGTGTGGCTGGACCGCGACGGGAACCTCACCTCGCCGCCCATGAACACGCTCAACGCGAAGAGCTCCGGCTGGCTGGCCGGCGGCATGGCGGCGTTCGCAGTGGCGTTCGGCTGCTACGCGGTCCGGTCGGGGACGCGGCTGCTGCTGGACCGCGCGAGGTACGCGCGGTGGGCCGCCGACTGGGACCGGGTGGAGCCGCTGTGGTCGGCCCGCTTCCGCGGATGACGCACTCGGATCGGACACGGGCCGCGCGAGCGGGAGGAGGCAGCCGGAATGTCGGACGCGACGACCACCGACCTGTACGAAGTGACGATGGCCATGTCCTACCTGCGGGAGGGGATGACCGCCCCGGCGACGTTCAGTCTCTTCGTCCGTGACCTGCCCCCGGAACGCGGCTTCCTGGTCACGGCCGGCCTGGGATCGGCGCTGGACCACCTGAGCGGGTTCCACGTCGGCCCCGAGGACGTCGACGCCTTCGCGGCCGCGCTGCGCCGGCCACGCCGGGATCTGGAACCCCTGCTCGGCCTCGAGTTCACCGGCCGGGTACGGGCGGTGCCGGAGGGGCGGGTCGTGCTCGCCGGTGAGCCCCTGCTGGAGGTGACGGCTCCCCTGCCCGAGGCACAGCTGGTGGAGACGTACCTGCTGAACCAGCTCACCCATCAGACGGCCGTCGCCTCGAAGGCCGCACGGTGCGCGCTCGCGGCGGCCGGCCGGCCGCTGGTGGACTTCTCCCTGCGCCGCACGCACGGCCCTCAGGCGGGGTTCCAGGCCGCCCGGCTCGGAGCGCTGGCGGGATTCGCCGGGACCAGCAACGTCGCGGCGGCCACGGCGCTCGGCATCCCCGCGGTCGGGACGATGGCCCACTCCTACGTGGAGGCGTTCGCCTCGGAGGAGGACGCGTTCCGCGCGTTCGCCCGCGCCCACCCGGGGCCGGTGACCCTGCTGGTGGACACCTACGACACCGAGGAGGGCGTCCGAGCGGCGGCGCGCGTCCTGCGCGACCTGGACCTCGCTGCCCGCGGACGCGGCTCCGCCGTACGGCTGGACAGCGGCGACCTCGGGGACCTCGCGGTGCGGGCCCGGTCCGTCCTCGACCACGCGGGCCTGCCGGGAGTGCGGATCGTCGTCAGTGGCGGTCTCGACGAGTACGCCGTCGACGACCTGGTGCGCTCCGGGGCACCGATCGACACCTACGCCGTCGGCACCCGCGTGGGGGTGGCGGCGGACGCGCCGTATCTGGACTCGGCGTACAAGATGGTGGAGTACGACGGCCGTCCGGTGATGAAGCTGTCGTCGGCCAAGGAGACGGCCCCGGGGGCCAAACAGGTGTTCCGCCGCCGCGGTTGCGCCGATGTGATCGGCCTCGCCGACGAGGAGCCACCGGACGACGCCGTGGCGCTGCTGGAGGCGGTGATGCACGAGGGACGGCGCACGGGACGCCCGCCCACGCTCGACGAGTGCCGGGCGAGATGCGCGGCCGACGTGGCGGAGCTGCCGTCGTCGGCCCGCCGGATCAGCGCACCGGTGGCGCCCCGTGCCGCTCCCTCGGAGCGGCTGACCGCACTCACCGCACAGGTCCGGCACCGCGTCGAGAATCTGGTCGCGGCTCGTCGGACCGCGCCGGGATGAGGAGGAAGGCCATGGCACACACATCGGAATGGAAGGTTCGCCTCCATCTCTTCGAGGACGACGACGGAACCACCAAGGCCCGTCTGGTGCTGGACACCGGTGCCACGCAGATCGTCGGCAGCGGCTCGGCGCACCGGCATCCCGCGGACGCCGATGTGCCGGAGATCGGTGACGAACTGGCGGCGGGCCGCGCGATGAACAACCTCGCCCGGCAGCTGATCAGGGCAGCCGAGCGTGACATCGAGGGCGTGGGAGCCGCACGGCCGAGCAGCGCGCAGGCCACCGGGTGGTCCCTGTGAAGACCGGATCGGTCCCTGTGATGCCACGACGGGGCACGAAGCCCGGACGAGCGAGGAAACCGAGGAGGCCGCTCTGCGCGAGTCGGACGACCTGCGGCGCGGGGGGACCAGTTGATGCACGCCGCCTTCGTCGGCCCGGCCTCGCCGTCACTGGCCCCGGTTCGTGGCACGACACAGGACGACTCTGAGAGGTGGGGCGACATGCAAGCTCATCTCGGCGACCAGCTCGTCATCGAAAGCACGACGTCCGGCGCCACCCGGCGGGACGGGGAGATCGTCGGGCTGCACCACGAGGACGGCACACCGCCCTACGACGTGCGCTGGTCGGACACGAACGAGGTGACGCTCGTGTTCCCCGGCCCCGACGCCCACGTCAACCATCTCGAGTCCGCGTCGCCCGCGACGGCTTCCCGCGCGCCGCACGATGCACCCGCCGCCGATCGAGCAGCTGCGTCGGACGCCGTCGGTCCCGGTGACATCGGCCGACGCGTGCTCGCGGAACGACAGCGGCGGGGACTCAGCCGCGAGGAGACCGCCCGACGCGCCCGGATGTCACCCGGCTACCTGGCTTATCTGGAGGAGTATCCCGCCGACCCGACCAAGGCGGCCCTCATCAACCTGGCCGACGCGCTGGGCACCACCGCCATCGCTCTGCGCGGAGGGGGCGTCGATCTGCCGCCCGGCCAGGGGCAGGCACTGCCGCACCCGCGGCTGAGGGACCTGGACGTGGACGAATGCCGCGGGCTGCTGTCCACGCACGGCGTGGGACGCGTCGCGGTGACGGCCCCCGACGGCCGCCCGGCGGTCGTCCCGGTCAACTACGAGGTCGTCGGCGACACCATCGCCTTCCGGACCGCCCCCGAGTCGCTGCTCGCGGCAGCCGTCGGCACGGAGGTCGCCTTCGAGGTCGATCACGTGGATGAGCCGTTGAGCCAGGGCTGGAGCGTGCTCGCCGTCGGCCCCGCGAGCGTCGTCACGGAAGCCGGCGCCGTACGCCGCCTCACCGAGCGGGCGCACACGACGCCCTGGCCGGGCGGGCCGCGCGACATGTGGGTTTCCGTCCGGGCCGAGAGCCTGACCGGTCGGCGGATCGCGCCGGCGGAGGAGTGAGGCGGCGCCCCGGCCTGTGGGCGCCGGTCAGCCGTCGTCGGTCGGGCCGGGGGCGGCGTCCGCCTCGCCGAGCCGGGAGTGCACGTCCACCACGCCCTCCACGGCGCGGACCAGCCGCTCGGCGACCCAGCCCAGCGCGGGATCCCGGACCCTGCCGCTGAGGGTGACGACCCCGTCGTGCACGGACACATGGATCGTGTGGCTGAGTGCGGGGAAGAGGTAGGCCACCACCGTGCGGCGCACTTCCTCCTCGATGTCCTCGTCCGACCGCAGGAAGACCTTCAACAGGTCACCACGGCTGACGACGCCGAGCAGCCGTCCCTCGTCGTCGATCACCGGCAGACGCACCACTGCGCGTGTCCGGTCGCCGTGGTCCCGCAGCAGGTCTGAGGGGCGCCGGGGCGGGTTCCGGGGGCCGTGAGCCGGCACCGGGGCACGGCCACCGCCGACCACGTCCGGGACGGCGCGGGTCCCGGGCGGGTGTCGGGGGCGGTCCGGTGCGGCCGACGACGTGTGCCGCGGGCGCCACGGATGTCCGTCCACGAAGGTCCGCGTGCGCGGAAGCACCTCGTCCACCAGGCAGTCGAGCCGCCTCGAACGCGAACTCGATCACCTCGTCGCACGGATCGTCGGGGTCGAGACCCCGCACCACGTCCCGGTGGCCGGTGAGGGCCGAACGAGCCGCCGTCCGCCCCCCGGCGCGGATGCTCGTACGGGGCCTGTTCCCCGGCCCCGTACGAGGACGAAGGGGGCGGGTGGCCCTCGCGACCACGCCCAGGGCGACGGACCCGACCAGAAACCCCGTGAAACCGGGGTGGCCGGGCCCTCGGCCTGCTCGCAGGTCAGTCGCACCGTGGGGTACCCGGCACGGATCCGATCCTCCGCCTGGCGCAGGACCCGTCGGCACGGGTACCGCTGAACGGCGTGCTCGCCCTCGCCCTCCGAGGAGCGGGGTTGCCGGTTCCAGGCGTGTACTGGATGAAGGGCGCGCTCCCGGAGGGCGGCCTCACGGGCAGCCCACTCCGCGGCGGCCAGGCTCTGCGCCGATCCGTCCATACCGGCGAACACAGGCGGAAGCAGATGTGTCCCTCCCCTTTTCGATCCACTCGTCCCGGTCGGCACGCGGTCGACTCGTCGCCCTCAGCGTCGGGTTTCGCGGGCATGGGCCCGCGGGTCCGCCTACGGGGCCGGCCGGCCCGAGCGCGCCGGCTCCCGGGCAGGGCTGTACACCGGGCCCGCCGTCGGCGTCTCCGACCGATCCCCGACGACAGTCGGCCGAGCGCCGGTGTCGAGGGACGAGCTGCCCCGCCCGGGTACCCGTTCAGCCCCTGGGAAAGGGGGCCCGACCGCCCGAGGCTGGAAGCGAGGAGCCGACCCGGGACGGGCCGCCGGACGACCGCGGGGCCCGTCCGCCCCAGGGTTCCTCTCTGCCCCGGGGACGGCCCGGGTCGGAAGCAGGAGGAGACCTGATGGCGTTCGGCTTCCTCGGGCTCATCGCCTTCCTGGGCACACCCGGTGTGGTCCGGTGGCCAGGCGAACGCGAGGTCGTCCTGGAGGAGCGCCACTACATCGGCGAACACGACGGCCATCGCCACTACCGGCAGTGATCAGCGCAGTGCCGGGGGGACCGTGAACAGCTGGGAAAGGACCGAGAACCATGGCATCGGAAAAAGTCCCGCCGAGTGTGCCTCCCCTCCAGCCGGTCCGGCTGACCGCGACCTGTGATCCACAGCTGTCCCGCTGGCTGTGGCTCGTGAAGTGGCTGCTCGCGCTGCCCCACTACGTCGTCCTGGCCTTCCTGTGGGTGGCGTTCGTCGTGGTGGGCATCGTGGCGTTCTTCGCGATCCTCTTCACCGGCCGCTATCCGCGCCCCCTGTTCGACTTCAGCACCGGAGTGCTGCGCTGGAGCTGGCGGGTGGCCTTCTACACGTACGGCGCCCTCGGCACCGACCGCTATCCGCCCTTCACGCTCGCCGAGGTGCCGGACTACCCGGCACACCTGGACGTGGCGTATCCCGAGCAGTTGTCCCGCGGGCTGGTGCTGGTGAAGTGGTGGCTCCTGGCCATCCCCCACTACCTGGTGCTGGGCATCATCGGGGGCGGCATCCACGTCACCTGGACCTCGGGAGGACTCATCGCGCTCCTGACGTTCTTCGCCGGGGTCGCCCTGCTGTTCACCGGTGTCTATCCGCGCGGCATCTTCGATCTGGTGATCGGCCTGGACCGGTGGGTGCTGCGGGTCGCCGCCTACACGTCGCTGCTCACGGACGTCTACCCGCCGTTCCGTCTCGACCAGGGCGGCAGTGAGCCGGGGACGCGCCCATGACGACCGGGCAGGTCCGTCGTCCCGGCCGTCATGGGCGCGTCGGTCCGGGGGGCCGGGACGAGGAGGACCGGCCCAGGGTGACGGGCGGCTCGGCCCCTGCCGAGCATCAGCGTCCCGACAGACGGTGAGGACCATGACTCGGGGCAGTCGGATCGCCGTCACGCGCATCCGGGGAGTCCCGGGCGCGTCCACCGCCTGGAACTCGACGGCGAGCGCCTGGCACGGTCCACAGCGACCAGTTCGCACGGACTGGGCCTCGGTGAGGCCGTCGAACTGGCCCGCGCCCTGGGGCGACTGTTCCCTCGCCACCGGCCTCTCCCCCGCCGTCACGGCCGCGGTGGCTCCCCTCGTCGACACGGTCCGGGACGAGATCGCGCGGTTTCACGCCGCGCCGGTGGGGAGGCTGCCATGACCCTAGGAGGACGGGATCGTCCAGGGAGTCGGCTTCCGGCCCTTCGTGTACCGCACCGCCTCGACGCTCGGGCTGAGCGGCTGGGTGGCTGAGCGGCTGGGTGGCCAATGTCGACGGGCGCGTGGAGGGCGAGGTCGCCGGAGAGCGCGGCGCCGTCGACGAGTTCGCGGCGCGGCTGCGGATCGACACGCCGACACTCGCCCGGGTGCGTCACGTCCGGCTGACGCCCGGCGCGCCCGACACCGGCATCTGCGACGCCTGCCTGCGTGAGCTGCGTGACCCCGCCACCGCTGCCCGTTCACGGACGGTGAGGTTCTCGTCGCCGACCGACGCGGCACCGTCGCGCGGGCAGGTTCGCGACCGCGCCACTGCCGAGCTGTGACGCGGTCGTGCTGCTGACCGAGCGGCTGCTGCCGCACGAGCACGCCGAGGAGCGCCGGCTCCACCCCGCGCTCGTCGACTCGCCGGGAGGCCCGGAGACGACGGCCACGATGAGCAGGGCCCACGCCGAGATCGACCGTCTCGCCGACCGCATCGCCACGCACCTCACCCTCACCGACGCCGACGGCGACGGCGACGGCGACGGCGACGGCGACGGCGACGGCGACGGCGGGCTCCGCCCGGAGAACCTCGACTACTCCTCGCCGGCGCCGTGAGGGACCTGGCCGTGGCGGAGCGGTCGTGGGGGACCTGCCCGGAGCGGCCGCGGCAGAGGCGCAACACACGGTACGGCGGGCGACCCGCCGCCCGCCGTACCGCCCGCCGCCCCTTCCGGGTCAGCGCCGCTGCTCCCCCTGGTCCGCCCCCAGCAGGTCCTTCGCGATCCGGCCCGCCCACGCCTCGATCGCGGGAAAGTCCCGGAAGTCGCCGCCCTTGCCGGACTCCACGATCCGGTGGGCGATGAAGCCCTTCGCGCCCTTCTCCAGGCAGCCGCCGAAGGTGATGTGCTCCCTGGCGTCGAACCGGATCACGGCCCTGCGGACGCCGGGCACGGGCGGGATGTCCCGCTCGGAGGCGGAGGCGTCGAGGGGCCCGCTGCTGAACAGCCACAGCGGGCGTGCGGGCAGTTCGCGGCGGTGCCGGCGCAGGAAGCGGCGGGCGTTCTTCTGCCAGCGGCCGGCGTAGACCCCGCCGCCGACCACGACGGCGTCGTACGGCAGCAGGGTGACGACGGATTCGGCGGGCCTGGCCTCGGCCGTCACCCCCTCCTTGTTCAGGGTCTCGGCGATGGTCTCGGCGATCCGGGCGGTGGATCCGTTGGTCGTCCCGTAGGCGACCAGGACTTTGGCGTTCATGACGTTGAGCCTCCTTCTCGCGGCCCTGCTTCTCGCGGCCCTGCTTCTCGCGGCCCTGCGCGACCGGCCCGCGCTCTCGCGGGTCGCGCGTCACGGCCCGCGGTTCACAGCCTGCGCAGCCAGTGGTCCGTGACGCCGTGCAGTGCCTGTTCGGCGGGTTCGATGTGGGCGTCGTCCAGCCGCCAGGTGAGTTTGTCGACGACGCCGACCACCCCGTCGACCTGGCGGGTCATCGAGACGGCGATCTCCGTCTCGCTCTTGCGTTCCAACTGGCCGGAGAGGGTGACGACGCCCTGGTCCACGGTCACGTCGACGCTGTGCGGGGCCAGCCACAGGGTGCGCACCACCACCTCGCGGGTCACGGTGGAGCGGATCTCCTCGTCGGGCCGCAGGAAGACCTGGAGCAGGTCGCGCCGGGTGACGATGCCGACGAGGCGTTCCTCCTCGTCCACGACGGGCAGCCGCTCCACGCGGTGCTGGGCCATGGTCCGGGCCGCCTCGACGACGGTGTCGTCCGCGTGCACGGTGATCGGAGGCTCGGTCATCAGCCGGCCCGCGCTGCGGGCCTCGGCCTTGGCGGCCTGCCGTCGCGCCCCGCGGGTCAGCGCGCCGAAGAGGTGGCGCCCGCGCGACTCGTAGGGGTCGGGAGCCTCGGCCTGCCTGGCCATCAGATCGGTGTCGGAGACGACCCCGATGACCTTCTCGTCGTCGTCGATCACCGGAAGTCCGCTGATCCCGTGGTCGGCGAGCAGGCGGGCGACCTCCTTGAACGGGGTGTCGTACTCGGCACGGACGACGTCGGTCGTCATCACGGAGCCGACCTTGTCGTGCTTCATGGCTCTTCCCTCCTCAGCGAAGGCGCCGCAGATAGGGGTCCTGGGGCCTGCGGGGCAGCAGACGCACGCGCGCGTCGAGCACGGAGACTCCGGCCGATGTCGCGAGAACGGGGTTGAAGTCGGCCTCGGCGAGCTGCGGCAGGTCGGCCGCCATCCGGGACAGCCCCAGCAGCAGCCGCTCCAGGCGTTCGAGGTCGACCGGTCCGCTGCCGCGCGCGCCGAACAGCAGCGGGGCGCAGCGCGGTGCGGTGATCAGGTCGTGGACGTCGTGGTCGGTGAGCGGGGCGAGCCGGGCGGCGTGGTCGCCGAGCACCTCGGTGGCGGTACCGCCGAGTCCGAACAGCACGAGCGGGCCGAAGACCTCGTCCTGGACGACGCCCGCGAAGAGTTCGGTGCCGCGCGGGGCGAGCGGTTGGACGATCACACCGGCCAGCAGGTCCCCGAAGCGGGTCTCGAAGTCGCGGAAGGCGGCGCGGACCTGGGAGTCCCCCTGGAGGTCGAGGTGGACCGCGCGCTGTTCGCTCTTGTGCACGAGACCCGGCCAGTGTGCCTTCATGACCACGCGGCCGTCGGGACCGCGCAGTCGGTCGGCGGCGAGGACGGCGGCGTCCTCGGTCTCGGCCCAGGCCCAGGGGATCTGCGGGATGCCGTAGCAGGACAGCAGGTCGGCGCAGGCCCGCGGGTCGAGCCAGCCGCCGTCCGGGTGGACGGACAGGAACGTGTCGACGAGGTCGTGGGCGCGGCCCGGGTCGATGCCGTCCAGGTGCGGCACGGTTCCGGCGGGGCGGGCCAGCCAGGCGGCGCGGCGGGCGGCGTGGGTCAGGGCCCGTGCCGCGGCCTGGGGTTCGGCGTAGGACGGGACGGTGCCGCCGCCGGTGGCGGGCAGCAGCCTGACCGGCAGGTCCTGTTCGAGTCGTACCGCGACGACCGGTTTCGGCCTGGGGCCCGGGGCGTCGGTGAGGGCCCTGATGAGGTCGTCGCCGGTCGCCGTGGCGACGGCCGTGGGGACGAGGGCCAGCAGCACGGCGTCGATCCCGCCGTGCCGCAGCACCCGTTCCACGGCGTCCTTGAGCCGTTCCTCGGTGACGGCGGCCGTGGCGTCCACGGGGTTGCCGACGGAGGCGCCGCCGGGCAGCACGGCGAGCAGGTCCCCGGCGAGTTCGGGGGTGAACGCCGGGAGGAGCAGTCCGGCCTCCACACAGGCGTCGGCGGCCAGGACGCCCGCGCCTCCCGCGTTGGTGAGGACGGCGACGCGGAATCCCTTCGGCAGGGGCTGGGAGTGCAGGAGCGCGGCGGTCTCGAGGAGTTCGCCGACCGAGCCGGTGGCGGTGACACCTGCCTGGGTGAACAGGGCCCGGCGGGTCATGGTCGGGGTGGCGGCGGCGGCCGTGTGCGAGGCGGCGGCCCGACGCCCGGCCTCGGTGCGGCCCGCGTCGACGGTGAGCACCGGCATACGGCGGGTCACCCGGCGCGCGGTGCGCGAGAACGCCCTGGGGTTGCCGAAGGACTCCAGGTGGAGCAGGGCGAGGTCGGTGCGGCCGTCGCTCTCCCACCACTGGAGCATGTCGTTGCCGCTGACGTCGTACTTGTCGCCGAGCGAGGCGAAGGACGACACTCCGATGCCGAGCCGGGAGAGCCCGTCGAGCAGGGCGATGCCCACCCCGCCGGACTGCACGGCGACACCGGCGGTGCCGGGGCTCGGATGGCCGGCGGCGAAGGTCGCGTCGAGGCGGACGGCCGGGTCGGTGTGGGAGATGCCCAGGCAGTTGGGGCCGACGAGGCGCATACCGTGTGTGCGGCAGGCATCCCGCAGAGCGCGCGCCTGGTCACGGTCCAGCCCCGCCGTGACCACCAGCAGGGCCCGTACGCCGGCCTTGCCGCATTCCTCGGCCGTGGCGGGGACCGCGGCGGCGGGTACGGCGACGACCGCGAGGTCGGGGGTCCGGGGCAGTGCGGCGACGGACGGGTGGCAGGGCACGCCGAGGAGGGACGCGGCGGCGGGGTTCACCGCGAACAGCCGTCCGGTGAATCCGCCGGTGCGCAGATGGTGCAGCACGGCGCGCCCGACGGATCCCGGCTTGCGGCCCGCGCCGATCACGGCGACGGCGCGGGGTCGCAGCAGCGGTTCCAGGCTGGCGACGTCGGCGGCCCGGCCGCGGGCCTCGACGGCCGTGAGGTAAATGTCGTCCTCGGTCAGGGTGATGGCGCAGCGCACCTCGGGGCCGTCGTAACTGCGGGACATGCTCAGTCCGAGGTCGGAGAAGAGCCGGAGCACCTCGCTGTTCTCGCTGAGCGCGTCGGCGGTGAAGGTGGTGATCCCCTCCGCGCGGGCGGCCGAGACGAGGTGTTCGATCAGCAGGGTGCCGACGCCCCGGTGGTGCAGTCCGTCGGCCACCGCGATGGAGATCTCGGCCGTGCCGGCGTCCTCGCCGGTCTCGTACTCGGCGAGGCCGATCACCTGGCCGGCGCGCTCCGCCAGGAGCGCCCGGTATCCCTGACGCGGCGGAGCACAGGCCCGGTCCGCCGCCTGCTCGGCCGATCGCCGGCTCGCCGCGAAGAACCGCAGCCGCAGATTCTCCGACGACATCTCCTCGTAGAGTCCTTGGAGCTGATCGTGATCGCCTCGCTCCACGGCCCGGATGCGAACGGTCGTTCCATCCGCGAGCAGGGCGTGGACAGGGGGGCGGCTGAGCACGTCGTCCGTCATGGCGGGTCTCCTCCGGGCCGGTGACACTTCGAGCATCCAGCGGATCGGAAGGTGATCCCATGGGCTGTCCGGGGGCGGGCAGGGGGGCCGGTCGGCCCTCGGTGGGAGGGCCCGGCAGCCCTCCGTCAGTCCGGCAGGGCGAGCGTGCGGGACTCCCCCGGCGCGACCGAGACGGTGCGGTCGCCGAGGGCCACGTCGATGGGGTCGCGGTCGGAGTCGGGCACGGTGATGTGCAGCTGTCCGGACCGCAGCCGCAGGTGCACACCCCAGTGGCCCCGGTAGCGGATGGAGAACCCGTACTCGGACAGCTCCGGGATCGGCACGGGGGCGAGCCTCAGCATGTCGCCGCGCGTCTCCAGTCCGGTCAGACCGCGCTGCACGAGGTCGAGGGTGCCGGCCATGGCGCCGAGATGGATGCCCTCGCCGGTGGTGCCGCCCTGCAGGTCGGCAATGTCGCCGGCAAGGGCTTCCTGGACGAAGGTCCAGGCCTCCGAGCGGCGGGCCCTGGCGAGTACCCAGCCGTGCACGAGCGCGCTGAGCGTGGAGCCGTGGGACGTACGGGCCAGGTAGTAGTCCACCGTGCGCCGCCAGGTCTCGTCGTCCAGCCGGTACCCGAGCCGGTCGAAGAGTGCGCGCAGTTCGGCGGGTGAGAAGAGGTGGCCGAGCATCAGCGCGTCGGCCTGCTTGGACGCCTTGTACCGGTTGACGGTGTCGCCCTCGGCCTCCAGGATCCGGTCCAGCCGGCGGATGTCGCCGTACTTCGCCGTGTACGCCGCCCAGTCGAGTTCGGCCAGCTCGCCGTACCCCGCGAACTGGCTGATCACACCGGCGTGGAACGGTACGTGGAGGGAACGGGAGACGTCCTCCCACAGTTCGAGTTCGCCGCCGTCGAAGCCGGTCCGGTCGGCGAGTTCGCGACGGCGCGGCCGCGGGAGCGTCTCCAGCAGCTCGCAGGCGCGGGCGAGGACCCAGGCGGCGGTGACATTGGTGTACGTGTTGTCGTCGAGTCCCGGCCGGTCGGCCCCGGGGTAGGCCTCGTGGTACTCGTCGGGCCCGACGACCCCGCGGACGCGGTAGCGGCCGAGGCCCTCGTCCCAGGTGGCCGCGTTCGCCCAGAAGCGGGCGATCTGGAGCAGCATCTCGGCGCCCTTGGTGTGCAGGAACTCGGTGTCGCCGCTGGCTTCGCAGTACCGCCACACGTTGTAGGCGATGGCCGATCCCACATGGTGCTGGAGGTGTGAGTGGTCGGGCAGCCAGCGCCCCGAACGCGGGTTGAGGTGAAGGCGCTGGGTCTCCTCACGGCCGTCGCTCGCGCTCTGCCAGGGGTACATGGCCCCGGTCCGCCCGATGTCCCCGGCCTCGGTCAGGGCCCGTGCCAGGCGGCGGTGACGGTAGGTCAGCAGTGCCCGGGAGACCTCGGGGAAGTGCAGGTTCAGATAGGGCAGGACGAACAGTTCGTCCCAGAAGACGTGTCCGCGGTAGGCCTCGCCGTGCAGTCCTCGCGCGGGGACGCCGACGTCGAGGTCGGCGGTGTGCGGGGAGAGCGTCTGCAGGACGTGGAACAGATGCAGCCGGAGGATGCGGCCCGCCTTCCCGGGCACCTCCAGATCGGCACGCCGCCACAGCAGGTCCCACGCGGTGAGGTGGGACTCCCGCAGTTCGTCGAAGCCGGGGGCGTGGCCGACCCGGTCGACGGCCGCCTGGAGCGGGTCGTCGATCGCCGGGTCGCGGGAGGTGAACAGGGAGACGGTCTTGTCGACGGTGACGGTGCGGCCGGGCGCCAGTGCGAGGCGGAACCGCTGGACGGCCCGCCGCCCCGCGTGCCGGGCCTCGGACGGCTCCCCGCTCGCGCTGACGGTCCGTGCCGCCATGCCGATACGGATGCCGGAGGCGCTGGTGCGGCAGCGCAGCCACACCGTGTCGGCGTCCGCCGAGTCGGAGTGGACGTGCACGAGGTGCCTGGTCTCCAGGTCCCGGTAGCGCGCCACTCCGGCGTTGCGCACCCGGCCGTCCAGGGCGGCCTCCACCTCCAGTTCCCCCGAGAAGTCCTCGGCCGTGAACTCCGTGCGCAGCGCGGCGAGATGGGGGTCCCCCATGTGCACCAGCCGCAGCTGGCGTACCCGTAGCCGACGGCCGGCGCGGTCCTCGTACGTGGAGCGGCGCTCCAGGAGGCCGGTGCCGGGGTCCAGGCCCAGGCTGTGGTCGAGCAGCCGGTGGCGGTCCGGGGTCAGCCAGTCCTCGCCGGTGAGGCGGAAGCGCAGTGGCAGCCAGTTGGGCAGGTTGACCATGTCCTCGTTCTCGACGTGGTGACCCGCCACCTCGGAGGTCAGCCGGTCGTAGCAGCCGGCCGCGTAGGTGCCCGGGTAGTGCACGGCGTCGGCGCCGCACTCGGGCAGTGCGCCGCGGGTGGCGAAGTAGCCGTTGCCGAGGGTGCACAGCGCCTCGCGCAGGCCCTCCTGCCCCGGGTCGTAGCCCTGGTACTCCCAGATCCAGTCGCGCATCCGGTCCTCCGGCACGTCGGGGGCCGCGCGGAGCCCGTGGGCGTCCCATCGTCGTGTCAGCCTAGGCCGCCGGCCCCGGTCCGACGCGGGTACGGCGGCAGACGGGCGATCGTGCCTGCTCGTGCCTGCTCGTGCTTCCCGTGTGTCCTCGGTCGTCAGTCGTCGGCGACCAGGGCGGTCAGGTCGAGGAGGCGGTTGGTGTAGCCCCACTCGTTGTCGTACCAGCCGAAGACCTTGGCGAGGGTGCCGTTGACCTGGGTGAGAGCCGGGTCGAAGACGCAGGACGACGGGTCCCCGATCACGTCGCGCGACACGATGGGGGCCTTCGACACGCGCAGGACGCCGTGGAGCGGCCCGTCGGCGGCCGTCGCGAACGCGGCGTTGACCTCCTCGGCCGTGGCCTCGCGCTCCAGCACGACGGCCAGGTCGGTCAGGGAGCCGTCCTCCACGGGCACGCGGACCGCGATCCCGTCCAGGGCGCCGACCAGCTCCGGTACCACCAGTCCGACGGCGCGGGCGGCGCCCGTGCTGGTCGGGATGATGCTCAGTGCCGCCGAGCGGGCGCGGCGCAGGTCCTTGTGCGGGCCGTCCAGGAGGGCCTGGTCGTTGGTGTAGCCGTGGATGGTGGTCATGACACCGCGTTCGATGCCGAAGGCGTCGTCGAGGACCTTCACCATCGGGGCCACGCAGTTGGTCGTGCAGGAGGCGGCCGAGACGATCCGGTCGCGGTGGCGGTCGTAGGTGCCGTCGTTGACGCCCATGACGATGGTGGCGTCCACGCCCTTGCCGGGAGCGGACAGCAGCACGGTGTGGGCGCCCGCCTTCAGATGCAGGGCGGCGGACTCACGGTCGCGGAAGCGGCCGGTGGACTCCACGACGATGTCGGCGCCGTGGTCGGCCCAGCGCAGGGCGGCCGGGTCGCGTTCGGCGGTGACCGTGATGCGCCGGCCGTCGACGGTGATCGAGCTGTCGTCGTGGCTCACCTCGCGTCCGATGCGTCCGAACGTCGAGTCGTACTCCAGCAGGTGCGCGAGCGTGGCCGGCGAGGTGATGTCGTTGATCGCGACCACCTCGACGTCCTGGGTGCCGGCCTCGGCGCGGGCGAGGGCGGCGCGCAGGTAGGTGCGACCGATACGGCCGAAGCCGTTGATACCGACGCGAACGGTCATGGCGGTGTGCTCCTCACGGGGTCGGGAACCGCGGGCGGAACGGCCGAGGACGGGCGAGGGCGACGATCTCCCCGGCCTCCTCGCCGGGGAGACCCTCTCCCCCGCCTCGTGGCCGGACTCCCCGATGGCAGCGTCGTGGTGACGGGTCCCGGGGAGCAGGGGCCGCAGGTCCCCCGCCGGGGCCGTCCGGCCCATGGAGCACCGCCCGGCACAGGCGGAGAGTGGGTGGGAGGCAGCTGGAGAGACACGAGTGTTTTCAGGAGGCGAGGGCCATGCGGCACCGGTTGGTGAGCGACCTCATGACCACGTCGGTCGTCCGGGTGCACCCCGACACCGGATTCAAGGAGATCGCCAAACTGCTCGCCGAGTACGACATCACGGCCGTACCGGTGGTGGACGACGACGACCGTCCCGTGGGCGTCGTCTCCGAGGCGGACCTGTTGCGCAAGGAGGCCGCACAACTGGATCCGGCAGGTCTGCTGCCGGTGCTGCATCCGAAGCCCGCGGCCCGCGCGAAGGCGGAGGCGGCGACGGCCGCGGGGCTGATGAGCACTCCGGCCGTGACCGCCCGACCGCAGTGGACGGTGGTGGAGGCCGCCCAGGTCATGGAGCGGCACCGGGTCAAGCGGCTGCCGGTCGTCGACGAGACCGGTCGGCTGGTCGGGATGATCAGCAGGGCCGATCTGCTCCGCGTGTTCCTGCGGGGCGACCGCGCCATCCGAGAGGAGATCAACGGAGACGTCCTCCTGCGCACCCTGGGGATCTCGCCCGACGCGATCCTCGTACGGGTGGTCGACGGACGGGTCACGCTCCGCGGCACCGTCGAGCGCAGCTCCCTCGTCCCGGTCGTGGTGCGGCTGTGCGACGGCGTGGACGGAGTGGTCGACGTCTCCGCCGAGCTGGAGCATCGCGTCGACGACTCGGACACGTCGGCGGGCTCGGACCCGGGCACGTCGCGCCGGTCCCAGCTGGCGAGCTGAGCGATCCCGTCGGCGTCCTCGCCGGAGTCCGGGGCCGGTTCGCCCGGGGGCCGGGGCCGAACGGCCCTACCGCGGCACGGACGGTCACCGTTCCATGGAGGCCGCCCGTGCCGAAAGCCGTCAGCACGCACACCCACCCGCGCGGAAGACCACTATGCCGATCAGCGAACCCATCGGAGCCGCCAGGCCCAGGCGGTCAATCGACCTCGACAGCGACGAGGCACTGCGGCTGCTCGGCAGTGTGTCCTTCGGACGGATCGTCTTCACCCGGCACGCGCTGCCGACCGTCCGTCCCGTCAACCATGTGCTGGACGACGGCGACATCGTCATCCGCACCCACGAGGGCACGGCACTGACCGCGCGGGCCCAGGAGGCGGACGACCTGGGCGTCGTGGTGGCGTACGAGGCCGACGCCATCGATCCGGAGACGCACCTCGGCTGGAGCGTGGTCGTCACCGGCTACGCGCGCCCGGTCACCGATCCCGAGGAGCTGGCCCGTTATCAGGCGATGCTGCGGCCCTGGGTGAGCGGAACCATGGACCACGCGGTCCGTATCCGCCCGGATCTGGTCACCGGCATCCGTCTCACGGCCGTCGAGGCGGACGCCTGAGGCCGACCGGGAAACCGGTTGGAACCGGGACACGGTCGGCCTCAGGTGTCAGGTCGGCTCAAGTCGAATCGGCTCAGGGATGCGGGACGACGGCGACGGGGCAGCGGGCGTGGTGGAGCACCGCGTGGGTGACCGACCCGATGCGCGGACCGACGTGCGGACCGACGTGCGGACCTACACCGGGACGGGTGTCCCGGATCCGGCGTCCCACGACGACCAGACCGGCCCCGCTCGCGGCCTGCACGAGCGCGGTGGCAGCCCGTTCCCGTACGACGCTCTCCACGACGGGAACCCCGGGGAACTTGTCGCACCAGGGGCGCAGCGTCGCCACGACGGCACGCTCCCGCGCCGCGAGCAGCTCGCGTGCCGGTGTCGGTACGGAGGTGTCGTCCACCGTGTGAGTCGCGGGGACCCGGTACGCGTGGAGCACGCGGAGCCGGGCGTCACGCCGCGCGGCGGCGGCGAAGGCGAACTCGACGAGTTCGTCGCAGGGACGCGAGGTGTCCAGCCCGAGGACCACGTCCCGGTAGGGGGTCTCCGGTATCTCCTCGGGAGAGATGCCGTCCGGGGCCGGGAGGTGTTCGTCGGCGAGGGTCTGCCGGGCCCGGACGAGCACCACGGGACGAGGCGGACCTGGCGACCAGACGCTGCGCGACCGAGCCGACGAAGAACCCCGTGACCGCGCCCGGTCCACGGGAGCCGAGCACCAGCAGTTCCGCCTTGTCGGCCTCCTCCAGCAACGCGTCCACCGGGGAGTCCGCGACGAGCCGGTCGACGAGCCGCAGTCCGGGGTGCGCGGACCGCACGCTGACGACCGCCCGGTCCAGCGTCAGTTCGGCCCAGCGGCGCTCACCGATGTCGGCCGGTACGGAGGCGGGCGGACGCGGGTGCCACGCCCGGCTTCCCTGGCCGCCCAGTGGGCCGCGGCGAGGCTCTCGGTCGATTCGTCGACTCCGACGGTCACGTGTCGCTGCATGGTGCGCGCCTCCTGCGCTCGGGCCTGGCTGCTCCTGTGCGAAGACTCGGGGAGGACCACCGCGCGCGCAGGGGGCCGCACAGTCCTTTCGCCGGGCCCTTCGGCCCCAACCGCCGTGTGGACGCTGCGGACCCGGGCCGACCGGCGTGGTGGCCGCGTCGAAGGGCACGTCGGCGACGCGCGGCCGGTCGCGATGTTCCTGGTCGGCCTGGACACCGGCCCTGGCCGCGAGCCCGACCGGCGCGGCCTCCGTCGGGTCGCCGCGAAAGCCCTCCCCGGTCGGGCGAGGGAGGGAGGGGGCGGCACCGTCAGGTGATGTCGAGGACGTCCCGGACAGGGCGGCGGGGGGTGTCCGGGCCGTGCGGACCGTAGCCGAGACGCAGCACCATCTGGACGTACCCCCGCCCGGAGACGGGGTCGCGGGTGAGGGTGCGCAGGTCGTCGCTCTCCAGCGGGTGGGAGGTCGGCGCGCCGGCCAGTCCGGCTGTCGTGGCCTCCAGCAGGACGTGTTCCAGTGCCTGCCCGGCACGCAGCCAGTCGAGGAGCGCGTCACCTCGGGTGTACAGCAGGGCCAGGTGGGGGCTGGACTCGAAGGCGGTGGTGCCACGGTCGGCCACCGGCCGTCGCCCGGCGAAGTCCCGCTGCGGTGCCCGGCCGTCCCGACGGCGCGGGCCGAACGCGTACTCGGGTACGCCGTCGGTGGCGATGTCGGCCTCCGGGCCGAGCCGGGTCCAGCGCTCCAGGTCCTCGCGGCCTCCGGGATCCAGGATGTCGCGGCTCTCGGCGTCGCGGACCAGCTCCAGGACGGTGTCGAGGTGCCAGGCACCGGGGAACGTGAGCTCGGCGTCCTCCCGGGCGGCGGCCACCCGCAGTCGCGACCGCACGTCCTCGGGGACGTCCCGGTCGTCGAAGGGGTAACGGCTGGTGTGCCGTCGGTGGATGGCGGGGTACAGCCGGGCCAGATCCTGCTCGTCCGCTGTCGGCCCCCTGTGGTCCGCCGGGTGCGCGGCGGCCAGCTGGACGGCGGCCAGCAGGCGCGGGTCGCCCGGGTCGGGCAGCAGCCGGACCAGCGGGGACAGGCCCGCGTGCGCCGCGGCGACGCGGAGGTTGAACAGCGCCGCCCCGCAGCCGATGTGCAGCGCCCGGTGGGTGGGGTCGGTGCGGCGCATGGCCCGGCCGAGGTCGGCGCGCAGCAGCAGGACACGCTCGTCGGTCAGGAACCGGAAGCGCCAGGGCTGCGCGTTGTGCATGGACGGGGCCGCCGTGGCGTCGGCCACGAGATCGGTCACCGTCTTCGTGTCCAGCTCTCGCGTGGTCATCGCAACCTCCCGGCGAGGCATCCGGTATCCGCTCCATGAGAAGTCCGCGGCCCCTCGAAAATCCGCGGCCCATGAAAAGTCTGCGGCGGTGCCGCCGATAGCGCGAGGGACCGTCCGGCCCTCACCTGGGCCGAAGGCCCCTCGCGCGCTCGCACCACGACGCGGTGCAATGGAGGGAACGGCAGGAGGCGCCTTTTCTTCCGACACCGACTCCCCCGCTTCGTCGCGGTGGGCGCACGAGGAGGTGGCGTATGCCCTTCGACGACCGTACGGACGCCGGACGCCGGCTGGCCCGGCGTCTCGGGCACCTGCGCGGCGAGGATGTCGTGGTCCTGGGACTGCCTCGGGGCGGCGTGCCGGTCGCGTACGAGGTGGCCGCAGCACTGGAGGCACCGCTGGACGTGCTGGTGGTGCGCAAGCTGGGGGTGCCGTGGCAGCCGGAGCTGGCCTTCGGCGCCATCGGCGAGCACGGTGTCCGTGTCCTCAACCAGGACGTGATCGACAGCGGCGGGCTGCGGGACGAGGAGCTGGCCGACGTCGAGCGCGCCGAGCGGGCGGAGCTGGAGCGGCGTGTCGCCCGTTACCGCGCCGGGCGTACCCGTGTGTCCCTCGCGGGTTGCACCGCGCTGGTCGTGGACGACGGGCTGGCCACCGGTGCCACGGCCGAGACGGCCTGCCGGGTGGTGCGGGGTCAGGGCGCGGCGAGGGTCGTCCTCGCCGTGCCGGTGGGATCGGTGGAGGCCGTCACCCGGCTGCGCGCGGTGGCCGATGACGTCGTCTGCCTGGAGACGCGGGAAGACCTGGGCTCGGTCGGCGCGTGGTATCGCGATTTCGCGCAGACGCGCGACTCCGAGGTGATCGGTCTCCTCACCCGTGCCGCCCCGGCCCAGTCGCAGCCGCCCGCCCCCACCGCCGTCCCGCTCGAGCCGCCTCTCCTGGGCCGACGGGTGGATGTCCCGGCGGGCCGGGCCGGGGAGAGATCCACGGACCGGGCCCGGCGCACCTCCCCGGCCCGGAGCGCGTCCTCTGCCCGGCTCGCGGAAGGGACCGTGAGCCGCGAGGTGCGGGTGCCCGCCGGACCCGTACGGCTGCCCGCGCGGCTGGTGCTGCCCGACGCGGCTCCGGTGACGGTCGTCTTCGCGCACGGCAGTGGCAGCGGACGGCACAGTCCGCGCAACCGGTACGTCGCCGACGTCCTCGACCGGGCGGGCCTGGGCACTTTGCTGCTCGACCTGCTCACGGCGGAGGAGGAGGGCGACCGCCGCAATGTCTTCGACGTCGCGCTGCTGGCCGGCCGGCTGCACTCCGCCGCCACCTGGCTGCGTGAGAGTACCGGGCTGCCGGTGGCCTGTTTCGGTGCCAGCACCGGAGCCGCGGCCGCCCTGGAAGCCGCGGCCGCGCCCGGGGCGGACATCCGCGCGATCGTCTCCCGGGGTGGGCGCCCCGACCTGGCGACTCCGGCGGCGCTGGGCCGGGTGCGGGCACCGACCCTCTTCGTCGTGGGGAGTCTGGACACCGGGGTGCTCAGCCTCAACCGTCTCGCCGCCGACCGGCTCCGCTGTGAACACCGGCTCGCTGTCGTGCCCGGCGCCACGCATCTCTTCGAGGAGCCGGGGACCCTGGCCATGGCTGCCGAACTGGCCCGCGACTGGTTCACCACCCACGTCGCCAGGCCGGACACCGGACACCGCCGCCCGGCCTGAGCACGGCTGGACGCGCCGGCCGCCGAGCCGACCGGCGCCGACCGGCGGGGAGGGACGACGCCGGCCGCCGCCTGACGGGGAGAGTGTCACCGGCCGGCCTGCTGAAGCCCTGGGGCGCGGCGACCACCACGAGCACGGGCACACCGCTGTCGGCACGGTGGCCGTCCCCGAAGGGCACGCGTCACCGCCGGACTCCTCCGGCACGCCGCCCTTCGCCGGATGTGGGGGCGCGCCGAACCGTGGAGGGCGTCGGGCCGCGGAAGGCAGGGGAGGCGGCGACCGGGCGGCCCCTTCCCTGCTGAGCCCGGTCGGCCCGCGCGAGCGCGGACATGGGCCCGGCCGAAGGTGCCCGGTCGGCTGCGCCCATGGTGTGGTCCGGGGCCGCCCCGGTCAGGCAGCCCGCACCGGGATCGTCCGGGTCGCCGTCTCCGGCACCGGGACCGCGACGGTCAGGACACCGTCCTTGTACTCGAGCCGATCGGGCCCGAAGGGTGCCTGTCGGTCCTGGATTTCCGACGTGTCCTGGCTCTCTCGGGCACCGGACGTGACGGGACGGGCATTTGAGGCGCGAATCATGCAAATCCATTCGATAGAAGCACAGTTGATGACAAACAGTGGTCCGACCGGCATCGATGCAGTGGGATGACCCGATCGTCAGGGAAGGCGGGGTGGGACGGGCATGGACAACTTCGTCCCGGTGGCGCGGGCACGGCATGCCGAGGCCATCGATCGGGAGTGCTGCCGATGCGGTGCGCGACGGGAGGCCGACGGCGGACCGAGCGTCGTCGAGGAGCGGTTCCGAGGGCTGCTGGAGGCCGCCCCGGACGCCATGGTCATCGTCGACGACACCGGAACCATCCGGCTGGTCAACGCCCAGACGGAGGCCCTCTTCGGCTACCGGCGCGAGGAACTGCTCGGCCACCCGGTCGAGTTGCTCATCCCGCACCGCTTCCGTGACCACCACACCCGGCACCGGGGCGGCTACGCCGCCAACCGGCAGGTGCGTCCGATGGGCGCCGGCCTGGAGCTGCACGGCCTGCGCCGGGACGGCACCGAGTTCCCGGTCGAGATCAGCCTCAGTCCCCTGGAGACCGCGGACGGACTGCTGGTGTCCGCCGCCGTACGGGACGTCAGCGACCGCAAGGCCGCCGAGCGGCGCATCAACGAACTGGCCGCGCTCGTCGAGTCGTCCCAGGACGCGATCCTCGCCAAGACCCTCGACGGCCACATCACCTACTGGAACGCCGCCGCCCAACGGCTGTACGGCTACACCGCCGAGCAGGCCATCGGACGCCACATGTCCTTCCTCGCCCCGATGGACCGCAGGCACGAGATCAGCGCGCTCATGGAACGGCTGCGGCGAGGCGAGAAGGTGGAGCACTTCGAGACGTTGCGGCTCACCAGGACAGGGGCCCTGCTGGACGTCGACGTCACGCTGTGGCCGACCAGGGACACCGACGGCACGGTCGTCGGGGCCTGCGCCATCGTCCGGGACATCAGCGACCGCAAACGCGCGGAGGCCGAGCTCACCGCCCTGTACGAGCAGCAGCGGCACATCGCGCTCACCCTCCAGCGCAGCCTCATGGGCACCCCGCCCGCGATCGCCGGGCTGGCCACCGCGAGCCGCTACCGTCCCGCCACCCAGGGCGCGGGCGTGGGCGGCGACTGGTTCGACCTGGTCCCGCTGGGGGCCGGCCGGGTCGGTGTGCTGATCGGTGACGTCATGGGGCGCGGTCTGGAGGCCGCCGCCGTGATGGGCCAGTTGCGGTCCGCCGCGCACGCGCTCGCCAAGACCGGGATGCAGCCACGTCAGCTGATGCAGGCCCTCGACACCTGCGTCGCCGACCTCGACGTCCCCGACCAGCTCGTCACCTGCTGCTATCTGGTCATCGCCCCCGACACGGGCACCGTGACCGTCTGTTCGGCCGGTCATCTGCCGACGCTCATCGCCTCCCCCGGCGATCGCGTCCGCCGGCTCACCACACCGGTCAACGCGCCCCTCGGTGTCGGCGGCATCCTCTACCAGCAGTCCTGCGAGCAGATCCCGCCGGGCGCCACACTCGTCCTCTACACCGACGGCCTGGTCGAGACACCGGGCAGCGACATCGACGACCACATCGGCGAACTCGTCTCCTCCCTCGACGGGTTCTTCGTCCACGACTCGTGCCTGGAGGCCGCCGCCGACCATGTGCTCGCCCGGCTGCTGCCCGACGCCGAGAGCCACAACGACGACGTCACGCTGCTCCTCGCGCAGCTGCCGGCCGCCCCGCTCGCGTCCGTCACCACCGAGCTGCCCGCCGTACCCTCGTCGGTGCCCGAGGGCCGCGAGTTCCTCACCAAGGCCCTCGCCTCCTGGGGCTGCGCCGGATCGGCGGACCACGCGCTGCTGCTGCTCTCCGAGACGCTGACGAACGCCGTGCAGCACGCGGAGGGCCCCATCGGTCTCCAGGTCTGCCGGACCGACACGGACCTGACGGTCGAGGTCAGCGACAGCAGTCCCCAACTGCCCCAGCCGCGCCTGGCGGCCGAGGACGAGGAGTCGGGGCGCGGTCTGCACCTGGTCCGCGCGCTCTCCGACAGCTGGGGAGTGCGCCCCACGGACGACGGCAAGACCACCTGGTTCACGCTCAAGCTGTGACGCCGGGCCGTGCCGCCCCGTCGGGCGGGCGGGTCACGGGTGGGTGGTCAGCGGATCGAGGAACGTCAGTACGGAGGCGTCCTCCTCGATCAGCGGGGTGAGGGCGGCGTTGAAGGGGGCGCCGTAGGGGGCCTTCAGGTGGGCCTGGAAGGCGTTCTCGTCCCGGTAGACCTCGAAGATCCAGTAGGCGCGCGGGGCGGCCGCCTTGGTGTAGACGTCGAAGGTGAGGTTGCCTTCTTCGGCGCGCACCTTCAGGGCGTAGTCCTGGATCAGGCGGGCGACCTCGTCCTCCGTGCCCTCTCGGGCGGTGAACTCGGCGAGCAGGGTCTTCGTCATGGTTTGCGTGTCCTTGTCCGTGGTGGGGCCGGGGTGGCCGTACGGGCCGCCGGGTTCGGGAGCGGGCCGCCGGGTCGGGGGCGGGGGTGGGCGGGGCGCGGAAGCCGGGGGCGTACTGCCGTCAGGCGTCGGCGGTGGTCGCGTGCGCCGCCAGCTGCTCCTGCCAGGGCGGGTTGGGGCCGGCGACCGAGCAGGTCAGGGCGGCGACCCGGGCGGCGAAGCGGCAGGCCTCGGCCACGTCGTCGAGGGCGAGACCGTCCAGCCGGCCGCCGAGGAGGTCACGTTCGGCGAGGTGGTGCAGCAGTCCGGCGGTGAAGGAGTCGCCGGCGCCCACCGTGTCGACCACCTGGGTCGGCACGCCGGGCACCCGCACCCGTTCGCCGTCGAGGGAGGCGAGGGCGCCGTCGGCACCGAGCGTGATCACGACCAGCCGTACCCCCGCGGCGTGCCAGCGGTCGCACGCCTGCTCCGGCGTGGTGCCCGGCAGCAGCAGTTCCAGGTCGTCCTCGCTCAGCCGCAGGATGTCGGCGAGACGGCACCAGCGGGCGAGCCGTTCCCGGTAGACGTCGGGGTGGACCAGCAGCGGCCGGACGTTGGGGTCGATGCTGACGGTGGCCCGGGGCGAGGCCCGGGCCAGGAAGTCCTCCACCGCGGTGGCGCCCGGTGCGCGGACCAGTGCCAGTGAGCCGGTGTGCACACAGGCCGCCTCCGCCAGGTCCACCCGCCCCAGTTCCTCGGGGGTCCACTGCCAGTCGGCCGTGTTCTGGGCGTGGAAGGAGAACGCGGCCTGCCCCCGTGCGTCCAGCTCCGCCACGGCCAGCGTGCTGGGTTCGGCGGCGGCGACGGCGTACGACAGGTCCACGCCGGACGCCTCCAGATGAGCGCGGAAAAGACGTCCGAACAGGTCGCCGGAGAGGCGGGCGAGGAAGCGGGCCGGGGTGCCGAGGCGGGCCAGCGCCACCGCGGTGTTCGCCGGGCCGCCACCTGGCAGGACGCGCAGCGCGAGCTCGTTCGCGGCGGCCGGGGGTTCGGCGAACGCGTCCGCTACGCACTCTCCGAGGACGGTGATCTGGCGCGGGCTCATGGGCTGCTCTTCTCTCCGGCGCGGACCGGGACAGCGGGCGCTTCGTGACACGGCCACCGGCCGGGCGGCGGGGCGGCGATCGTGGACGTTGCCGATTTGTGACGGGTGCAAGGCATTGACGTTGCGGCGAGAGGGAGTCCATCATCCTCGCCATGCAGTGTCAACGATGACATAAGTCAGCGATGACACATCGGGGCGGCATGCTCCGAACTCCCGGCCCCGTGCCGCTCGTCTTCCCACAGGAGTGTTCATGTCTCGCACCACTCGCCTGTCCTCCGCAGTCCTCAGAGCGGCCGCCGCGACCGGCGTCGCCGCCCTCGCCCTCACGGCCTGCGGTCCCGGTTCCGGCGCCGACTCGGGCTCCGGTTCGGGTTCGTCCAGCGCCGGTTCGGGCGACGTCAAGGTCGGTCTGATCACCAAGACCGACACCAACCCGTTCTTCGTGAAGATGAAGGAGGGCGCGGAGAAGTCCGCGAAGGCCGAGGGCGTCGAGCTGATGACCGCGGCCGGCAAGTTCGACGGGGACAACGCCGGTCAGGTCACCGCCATCGAGAACATGGTGGCCGCCGGGGTGAAGGGCATCCTGATCACCCCCAGCGACTCCAAGGCGATCGTGCCGGCGATCGAGAAGGCGAAGGCCAAGGGGGTCCTGGTCATCGCCCTGGACACCCCGACCGAGCCGGAGAGCGCCGTCGACGCCCTCTTCGCCACGGACAACGTCAAGGCCGGCGAGCTGATCGGCGAGTACGCCAAGGCCGCGATGAAGGGCAAGGAGGCGAAGATAGCCGCCCTCGACCTCGCGCCCGGTGTCTCCGTCGGCGTGCAGCGGCACGAGGGCTTCCTGAAGGGCTTCGGCGCCACCGAGAAGGACGTCGCGTGCGCCCAGGACACCGGCGGCGACCAGGCCAAGGGGCAGACGGCGATGGAGAACTGCCTCCAGAAGGAGCCGGACATCAACGTCGTCTACACCATCAACGAGCCGGCCGCCCTCGGCGCGTACACCGCGCTGAAGGCCAAGGGCCGGGAGAAGGACGTCCTGATCGTCTCCGTCGACGGCGGCTGCACCGGCACCCAGGCCGTCAAGGACGGAAAGATCGCGGCGACCTCGCAGCAGTACCCGCTGAAGATGGCCGCCGAGGGCGTCAAGGCCGTGGTGACCTACGCCAAGGACGGCAAGAAGGCGTCCGGTTACACCGACACCGGGGTCACGCTGATCTCCGACAAGGCTCAGGACGGCGTCGCGTCGAAGGACACCGCCTACGGCCTGGAGAACTGCTGGGGCTGAGCCGCGCCGAGGACCTAACGAGACTGCCACCTCCCTGAGCGGGGCGGTCGGCCCGTCCCCCGACCGGCGGGAGCGGCCGCCCCCCTTGTCCTGGCGACAAGGAACTCTGTCTTCCGACAAGGACTTCGCATGACAGCCACGTCCACGCCCCCGAGCACATCCTCGCCGTACGCGGAGCTGAAAGCGCCGACGACGGCCCGCAGGCTGCTCACGGCGCCGACCACCGGCCCGCTGGCCGCGCTCCTCCTGGCCTGCGCCTTCTTCTCCCTCTCGACCGACCAGTTCCTCACCGGCGGCAACTTCTCCCTGATCATCCAGCAGGTCATGGTCGTCGGCACGCTCGCCATCGGGCAGACCCTGATCATCCTCACGGCCGGCATCGACCTGTCGTGCGGTGCCGTGATGGCGTTCGGCAGCATCGTGATCGCCCGGATGGCGGCCGAGGGCAGCCTGCCGCCGCTGGCCGCCATCGCCCTGGGCCTGGTCGTCTGCGGCGGATTCGGCCTGCTCAACGGGGTGTTGGTGCAGAAGATCCCGCTGCCGCCGTTCATCGTCACCCTCGGCATGCTGAACGTGGCGTTCGCGCTGACCCACATCTACTCCGAGGAGCAGACGGTCACCAACCTGCCGGGCCCGCTGACGGCGCTCGGCGAGACCTTCCCCCTCGGGTACACCGACGTGACCTACGGCTCGCTCGTCACGATCGCCCTGTTCCTCCTCCTCGCCTACGCGCTGAGCAGCACCGGCTGGGGCCGGCACGTCTACGCGCTCGGCAACAGCCCGGAGGCGGCCCGGCTGAACGGTATCCGTACCTCCCGGCTGACCATCGGCGTCTACACCGTGGCGGGGCTGCTGTACGGCATCGCCGCCCTGCTGCTCATCTCCCGTACCGGTGTGGGCGATCCGCAGGCCGGACAGACCGACAACCTCGACAGCATCACCGCCGTGGTCCTCGGCGGCACCAGCCTCTTCGGCGGACGCGGTTCGGTCCTGGGCACCTTCATCGGTGTCCTGATCGTCGGTGTCTTCCGCAACGGCCTGCAGCTGATGGGTGTCGCCTCGATCTACCAGACCCTGATCACCGGTGTACTGGTGATCCTCGCGGTGACCGTCGACCAGATCTCCCGGAAGAAGGCCCGATGACCGCCACGTCGACCCCCGTTCTGCAGGCCCGCGGTCTGGTCAAGCGGTACGGCCATGTCACCGCCATCGACGGCGCCGACTTCGACCTCATGCCGGGCGAGGTGCTGGCCGTCATCGGTGACAACGGCGCCGGCAAGACCAGCCTGATCAAGGCCCTCACCGGCGCGGTGACCCCGGACGCGGGCGAGATCCGGCTGAACGGCGAGCCCATCGTCTTCTCCGGCCCGCAGAGCGCCCGCGCCCACGGCATCGAGACGGTGTACCAGGACCTCGCCGTGGCCGCGTCCATGGACATCGCCTCGAACATGTTCCTCGGCCGCGAGCTGCGCCGGCCCGGTGTGCTGGGCAGTGCCTTCCGCATGCTGGACAAGAAGCGCATGCGTCAGGAGGCCGCCGAGCACATGGCCGACCTGAAGATCGGTCTGCGCTCGCTCACCCAGTCCGTCGAGACCCTCTCCGGCGGCCAGCGGCAGGCCGTCGCGGTGGCCCGTGCCGTCGCGTGGGCGCGCAGTGTCGTCGTGATGGACGAACCGACCGCCGCCCTCGGCGTCAAGGAGTCCGGTCAGGTCCTCGACCTCATCCGCAGGGTCCGCGACAAGGGCATGCCGGTCGTCCTGATCAGCCACAACATGCCCCATGTCTTCGAGATCGCCGACCGGATCCACGTCCACCGCCTCGGGCGGCGCGCAGCGGTGATCAAGCCGTCCGACTACTCGATGGCGGAGGTCGTCGCCATCATGACCGGCGCGCTCACCGTGGACGCGGCCGGCGCTACTGTCGTAGCGGATTCGGAGGCCGCGAAGGCCGCCGGAGTACAGGCCACCTGACAGTACGACACCGCTCTCGCAGTTCCGGCCGAAGGCCGCGGCCGGGACCGAGAGCCCACAGGAGACGGTTTCCTCCATGGCAGCGAACCGCCGCCCCACCCTGGCCGACGTCGCCCGAGAAGTCGGCGTCAGCGCCAAGACGGTCTCCCGCGTCCTCAACGAGGACGGACCCGTCTCGGCGCAGACCAGGGAACAAGTCCTCGCCGCGGTGGCCCAGTTGGGCTTCCAGCCGAACCTCATGGCACGCAACATGCGCGTCGGCGGCCCGGACACCACCGTCGGGCTGGTCGTCCCCGACCTCGGCAACCCGTTCTTCGGAGCGGTCGCCCGGGGCATCGAGGACAGCGTCCGCGAACGCGGGCTGACGCTGCTCATGGGGTCGTCCGCGGACGACCCCGACCGTGAACGCGCCCTGACGGCCAAGTTCCTGGCCCGGCGCGTCAGCATCCTGATCGTCGTGCCGTCGGTCGGCGCCGACCACTCCCACCTGCGGGCGCAGCGGACGGCGGGGCTGCCCGTGGTCTTCCTCGACCGCCCGGGAGTCGGCCTCACCACGGACAGCATCGTCAGCTCCAACCGGGCGGGGGCCCAGGACGGCGTGGCCCACCTGCTCTCCCACGGGCATCGACGCGTCGGGTTCGTCGGCGACCTGCCCGCCAGGCTGTACACCCGCCGCGAGCGACTCGCCGGCTACCGCGCGGCCCTGGGGGAAGCAGGCATCCCCCACGACCCCGCGCTGGTCGCCGACGCGCACGACCAGCGGGGTGCCGAGGCCGCGACCGCGCAGCTCCTCGCACTGCCCGACCCGCCGACCGCCCTGTTCGCCGGGAACAACATCATGGCGCTCGGCATAGTGGCCGAACTCGCCCGCGGCAAGCGCAAGGAGGTGGCGGTCGTCGCCTTCGACGACGTGTCGCTCGCCGAGGCGCTGGAACCCGCCCTGACCGTCGTCGCGCAGAACCCGGAGGAGATCGGCCGGACCGCCGCGACCACCGCCCTGGCGCGGCTCGACGGCGACCGCTCCCGCGCGCGCACGCTCACCGTCCCCACCCGGCTGATCGTCCGGGGTTCGGGGGAGCAGCCGGCGCCCACCTCTTAGGGCTCGTCCCCGAGGGTTCGTCCGCTACCGGCCGGGCGTCGACGGCACCCGCCACACGAGGGTCGTACCGCCGCCGGGCGGGCTGGTGGTCTCCAGCTCGCCGCCCGACTGCCGGGCGCGTTCGGCCATGTTGCGCAGTCCGCTGCGGCGGCCCTCGGCGGGAATGCCCACCCCGTCGTCGGAGACCGTGAGCCGCACCTCCCGCGCGGCGGCCTCCACCACCACGTCGGCCCGGGACGCGCGGGCGTGCCGGGCGACGTTCGTCAGGGCCTCGGAGAGCACGGCCACCACATGATCGGCGACCTCCTTGGGCACGTCGGTGTCGAGCAGTCCCTCCAGCCGCAGGCTGGGGGCGAAGCCCAGGACGGGTGCCGCCTCGCCGACCACCCGCACCACGCGGGCCCGCAGGCCGACACCGGTGGCACTCTCGCGCGACCGGAGGCCGAAGATGGTCGACCTGATGATCTTGATGGTCTCGTCGAGGTCGTCGACGGCCCGCAGCACCCGCTCGGAGGCCTCCGCGTGCTCGATGAAGCGGCCCGCGCTCTGCAGGGTCATCCCGGTGGCGAACAGCCGCTGGATGGCGAGGTCGTGCAGATCCCGGGCGATGCGGTCGCGGTCCTCCAGCACCGCGATCTGTTCGGCGTCCCGCCGGCGTTCGGACAGCTCCATGGCGACCGCGGCCTGCCCGGCGAAGCCCTGGAGGCGTTCGATCTCCGGCTCGGTGAACACCGTCCGGCCGCCCGCGCGCGCCAGCAGCAGGATGCCGCGCGTTCCCTCCCCCGAGCCGATGGGAACGGCCACGGCCGGGCCGAGACCGGTGAGGCTCGGCACGCCCGTCACGCCCGTCACGCCGGATTCGTCGCGGGAGACGTCCACGCTGGTGACGGGGGCGGCGTCGGAGAAGGCCCGGCCGATCAGATTGCCCTCCAGGGGCAGTACCAGCCCGCGGTGGGCCGCCGCCTCCTCGCCGATGGCGAGGTCGACCGTGAGGGACTCGGTGCCCTCCATCGGCACCGCGACGACCGCGAGGGCCGCGGCCATGATCTCCCGGGCGCGTTCGGCGATCACCCGGAGGACCTCGCCGGGCTCGCCGCCGGACATCAGGCTGTGGGTGATCTCGGCGTTGGCGCGCAGCCAGCGCTCCCGCAACCGGGACTCCTCGTACAACCGCGCGTTGTCGATCGCCACACCCGCCGCCACCGCCAACGTCGACAGCACCGACTCGTCCTCCTCGTCGAACTGCGCCCCACCCCGCTTCTCCGTCAGATACAGATTCCCGAACACCTGCTCACGCACCCGGATCGGCACACCGAGGAAGGTGTGCATCGGCGGATGGTTGGGCGGAAAGCCGTACGACGAAGGGTGCTCGGAGAGTTTCACCAGGCGCAGCGGCTCCGGGTGGCTGATCAGCTCCCCCAGGATTCCGTGGCCCTCCGGGAAGGGACCGATCCCGGCGATCTGCTCCTCGCTCACCCCGACCGTGTGGAACGCCGACAGCCGCTTGCCGTCCGGGCCGATCACCCCGAGGGCCGCGTACTCGGCATCCACCAGCACCGCCGCCGCCTCCACGATGCCCCGCAACGCCTGCTCCAACTCCAGCTCACGCCCGACCGACAGCACCGCCTCCAACAGACTGTGCACCCGATCCCGCGTCCCCCGCGCCGCGTCCAGACGCGCCTGCAACTCCTCCAGCAGCTCATCCAGCCTCAGCTGCGGCAGCAATACACGAGCCTCCCCGGCCCTCTCCACGCCTGCCACCGGTGCTCCTCCACATTCCCCGCAGCCTGCCGGCAGCCGCCCGCTCCGCCGCTGTCGTGGGCCACGGTAACGGCCCGTCAGAGGGGACGGTAGCGGATCCGGTCGCGCACGGGTTCGGCATGGAGGCGGTCCACCCGCTCCTGGCCCGACCGGGCGGTCGTACGGCGTCCGGCCTGCGGCTTCACCCAGGCGTCCGCGGTCTACTGCCCTTCCTGCCGCAGCCGGTCCTGGGCCTGGGTGGCGATGACGGCGGCCTGCACGCGCCGCTCCACACCGAGCTTGGCGAGCAGACGGGAGATGTGGTTCTTCACCGTCTTCTCGGCGAGGAAGAGCCGTTGACCGATCTGACGGTTCGTCAGCCCTTCGCCGATCAGGGCCAGGATCTCCCGCTCCCGCTCGGTCAGACCGGGCAGGGCCTCGGGCTCCTGCTCCTCCTTCGGGCCCTGGCGCAGGCGCGCCATCAGCCGCGCGGTGGCACTGGGGTCGAGAAGGGACTGGCCCGCGGCCACCGTACGCACCGCCGCCACCAGGTCCGAGCCCCGGATCTGCTTCAGGACGTAGCCGGAGGCGCCCGCCATGATCGAGTCGAGGAGGGCCTCCTCGTCGTCGAAGGAGGTCAGCATCAGACAGACCAGTTCCGGCATGCGGGACCGCAGCTCCCGGCACACGGTGATCCCGTCGCCGTCGGGCAGGCGGACGTCGAGCACCGCCACCTGCGGTCGCAGGGCGGGGACGCGCACCAGGGCCTGCTCCACGGTTCCGGCCTCGCCGATCACCGAGATGTCCGGCTCGTCGTTCAGCATGTCGCGCACTCCCCGGCGTACGACCTCGTGGTCGTCCAGCAGGAAGACCCGGATCGGGCTCTCCGAACCCGGCTGCTCGCTGACCGACATCGCTTCACTCCCCGGTTCCGCACTCACGCCGCCCTGTCCGCCACGAACAGTATGGGCCTCGACCCGATGATCCTCGTCGTGTCGGGGCCGGACGGCCAGGGCCTGTCGGCCCTGTTTCGGGAGCGGATCACCGGATGGCCGGAGCCGGTCGGGCCGTTCAGTCCCGACGGGGGACCATCGGCACCTCCGGGATCTCGGTCGCACCCACTGCGAGGACGACATGCGGGGCCGACAACGAGGAGGACGTCGCGATCCCGCCTCCTCCGGTCGCCCTGAGAACGCCCCGCACCGCCCACCGGGTCTCCGCAGGCGGCACGCGACTCAGCGTCGGCGCGGGGCTGGGGGTCGGTCCGTCAGATCCACCCCGTACATCGTCCGGCCGCCGACGAGTTCGCGGCCGGTGACCAGTTCCGCCTGGATGCGGACGAGGACGTCCCGCGGCGCGGCGACCCATGAGCGCGGTCCGGTGTGGGCCAGTCTCGCGCGCTCGGCCGGATCGGTCACGATCGATGCCCTCCCGGTGACGACGACGCTCCAGCCCGAGTGGGCGGCCGTGTCGACCTCGTCGGCCTCGAAGGCGACGACGACTCCGTCCACGGCGCGGGCGAGTTCCGACGCGGCCGACGTACGCAACAGCACCGAACCCTCCCCGTCCAGACAGAAGTTGACCGGCAGCACGGCCGGCAGCGCCTGGCGGGTGTGGACGATACGGCCGAGGGGCGCCTGCGCCAGCAACCGCAGGCACTCCTGCCTGTCGAGTTCGCGGAATCCGTCGTTGGCGTACATCGGCCCATCCGTCTCCTGCTTCGCGCCCCACCCACCCGGACATCGGGTGTGCACTCCATCGTCCGTTCGGAGCGTGCCCGGGACGAGGGCCCATCGGTCCCTGCCGGGCCGGAGAGCGGCCCCCTTCCGCGGAGGTCCACCCGGCCCGGTCGCGCGGGACACGTTCCGAAGGCCGATCAGGCCGGAACCGCGACGACGTCGTGCCGGGGCCCGCCGAGCACGACCTTGAGCGCCCCGGTGTCGGCCGCGCGGGAGAAGACGTCGTACGCCTCCTCCATGCCGTCCAGCGGGAAGGTGTGCGTGACCAGGGACGAGGTGGGCAGCCGGCCGGCGGCGGCCATCCGCAGCAGGGTGGGCGTGGAGTGGGTGTCCACCAGGCCCGTGGTGATCGTCACGTTCTTGATCCACAGGTCTTCGAGGTGCAGCGTGGCCGGCTTGCCGTGCACGCCGACGTTGGCCACGTGCCCGCCGGGACGCACCATACGGGTGCAGAGCTCGAAGCTCTCCGGTACCCCGACGGCCTCGATCACGACGTCCGCGCCGAGCCCGTCGGTGAGGTCGGCGACCAGTTGGTCCGGAGCCTCCCCGGGGTCGGCCACGGCGTCCGCCCCGAGCCGCCTCGCGGCCTCCAGGCGCGCGGGCGCCAGGTCCACGGCGACGATCCGCTCGGGCGAGAACAGGCGCGCGGTGGCGACCGCCGCGAGACCGATGGGCCCGGCGCCGACGACGGCGACGGTGTCGCCGGGGCGGACGCGCCCGTTGACCACTCCCACCTCGTAGGAGGTGGGGAAGATGTCCGCCAGCAGCACGGCGTCCTCGGCGGCCAGGGTGCTGGGCAGCGCGTGGACGGACAGGTCGGCGTACGGGACGCGGACGTACTCGGCCTGGGTTCCGTCGACCAGGTGGCCGAGGATCCAGCCTCCCCCGCCCAGGCACTGGCCGTACGCTCCCTCCCGGCAGTAGCGGCACCGGCCGCAGGCGGTGATGCAGGAGACGAGCACCCGGTCGCCGGGCCGCACGGTCCGTACGTCGCTGCCGACCTCGACGATCTCCCCGACGGCCTCGTGCCCCAGGACCGTGCCGGGTCGCACCTCGGGCACGTCGCCCTTGAGGATGTGCAGGTCCGTCCCGCAGATCGTGACGGTGTCGATCCGGACGATCGCGTCGGTGGGGTCCTTGATCCCCGGGTCGGGCACCTCCTGCCACGACGACTGTCCGGGGCCGTGGAAGACCAAGCCCTTCATGACGATCCCTGCCTCTCTCTGTCTCCCCCGGGTCCGCGGACCGGGCGTTCACCCCTGGACCGCTACGCCCGGACACAGGTGCGGTGCCGGGATTGCCCCGCAGATCCAGCTTGACCCTCCCGGCCGGACCTCGCATGGGCCGGTCGGCCCTCCCGGCGGCCGGGCCCCGACCGGGCCAGGGCTGAAGGTCCCTCCCCGGCAACGGACTTGGCCCCGGTCGGCCCGGGGTCGGCGCCTGCTCGGCCCATGTGACGACCGTTCCCCGGCTGTCACCTTCCTGAAGAGACGGCGACGAGGAGGCTGGGCCGATGAACGGCGGCAGGCACCCGAGGAGGACGAGCAGGGCACTGTGGCGGTGGCGGCGGAACCCGCTGCGCCGACGCGACGACGCGACGGAGGCGTGGATCGTGCTGGCCGTGTGGATCGCCGTCGTGGTCGGCGGCACGATCACCGGAGTCATGACGGTCCGCGCCGCCGAGGGGGTCTTCGCCGAACAGCGTGCCGACCGTCGTCCCGTTTCGGCCGTGCTCGTCTCCGACGTCCCGCGGACGGCCTCGGGTGTGGGCGGCGCGTACGACAGGACCTCGGCGAAGGTGCGCTGGACCACCCCCGAGGGCCTCATCCGTACGGGTTCGACCTCGGTGGAGACCGGACAGCGGGCCGGGACCGGGGTGGAGGTCTGGACGGACGGCCGGGGCGCACTGAGCACGGAGCCGCCCACGCCGACCGAGGCGGCCGTGGAGGCGGGCGTCCTGGGCGTCGCCGCCGGGCTCGCCCTGAGTGGTCTGGTGTTCGGTGTCGGCGGCGCCGCACGCTGGTGGCTCGACCGGCGGCGGGTCGCGCTGTGGGGGACGGAGTGGGCCCGGATCGGCCCGCTGTGGAGCCAGAAGACGGGCTGACCGGCCGCTCCTCACCGCTGACGTCCGCCGTCCGGGAGTTCACCGAGGTCGCCGACGACGAGGTCGGAGACTCCGGGCCTGTCCGGGCACGGGGCCGAGCGGCTCCTCCGCCGCGCCGGACGTCCCCTACGGCCGCGCCACCGGCACTCGCCACACCAGCGTGGTGCCGCCGTCCTCGGGGCAGCTCCACTCCATCCGGCCGCCGAGCTGCCCGGCCCGTTCGGCCATGTTGCGCAGACCGCCGCGGCGGCCGGCCGGCGGTATGCCGACCCCGTCGTCCCGGACCGTCAGCACCAGCTCCCGCCCGTCGGTCGTCACCACGATCTCGGCGCGGTCGGCGTGGGCGTGCCGGGCGATGTTGGTCAGCGCCTCGGACAGCACGGCGACCAGATGGTCGGCGGTCTCCTTCGGTACGTCGGTGTCGATGAGGCCCTCCATCCGGATGCTCGGGGCGAATCCCAGGATCGGCGCCGACTCCGCGGCGATGCGCACCACACGGGTCCGCAGGCCGGCGTCGGCCGCGCCGTCCCGCGTGCGCAGCCCGAAGATGGTCGACCTGATGATCTTGATGGTCTCGTCGAGGTCGTCGACGGCCCGCAGCACCCGCTCGGAGGCCTCCGGGTGCTCGATGAGGCGGCCCGCGCTCTGCAGGGTCATGCCGGTGGCGAAGAGACGCTGGATGGCGAGGTCGTGCAGGTCCCGGGCGATCCGGTCGCGGTCCTTGAGGACCGCGACCTCCTCGGCGTCCCGTCGGCGTTCGGCCAGTTCCATGGCGATGGCCGCCTGGGCGGCGAAGACGCGCAGCGGCTCGGTCTCCTTCCTGGTGAAGGGCGACTGTCCCGCCTCCCGGACCAGGAGGACGACGCCACGGATGCCTTCGTCACGGGTGCCGACGGGGACGGCCACGGCAGGGCCGAGACCCTCGAAGCGCGGCGGTCCGGCCCACACCCGCTCGTCGTGCGTGACGTCCTCGCTGGTGACCACGGTCGCGCCGGCGAACGCCTCGCCGATCAGAGTGCCCTCGACGGGCAGGACCAGCCCGCTCAGCGTCTGCGCCACTTCTCCGATGGCCAGATCCACCGTGAGCGAGTCGGTGCCCTCCATCGGCACCGCGACGACCGCGAGGGCCGCGCCGGTGATGTCCCGGGCGCGTTCGGCGATCAGCCTGAGCACCAGGGCCTGCTCCGCGCCCGACATCAGATCCTGGGTGATCTCGGCGTTGGCGCGCAGCCACCGCTCCCGCAACCGGGACTCCTCGTACAACCGCGCGTTGTCGATCGCCACACCCGCCGCCACCGCCAACGTCGACAGCACCGACTCGTCCTCCTCGTCGAACTGCGCCCCACCCCGCTTCTCCGTCAGATACAGATTCCCGAACACCTGCTCACGCACCCGGATCGGCACACCCAGAAACGTGTGCATCGGCGGATGGTTCGGCGGAAAACCGTACGACGAAGGATGCTCCGACAGCTTCACCAGGCGCAACGGCTCCGGATGACTGATCAACTCCCCCAGGATGCCGTGACCCTCCGGGAAGGGACCGATCCCGGCGATCTGCTCCTCGCTCACCCCGACCGTGTGGAACGCCGACAGCCGCTTGCCGTCCGGGCCGATCACCCCGAGGGCCGCGTACTCGGCATCCACCAGCACCGCCGCCGCCTCCACGATCCCCCGCAACGCCTGCTCCAACTCCAGCTCACGCCCGACCGACAGCACCGCCTCCAACAGACTGTGCACCCGATCCCGCGTCCCCCGCGCCGCGTCCAGACGCGCCTGCAACTCCTCCAACAGCTCATCCAGCC
Source organism: Streptomyces caniscabiei (assembly GCF_014930365.1). Classification (GTDB taxonomy): domain Bacteria; phylum Actinomycetota; class Actinomycetes; order Streptomycetales; family Streptomycetaceae; genus Streptomyces; species Streptomyces caniscabiei. The sequence goes on from NZ_JABXWI010000004.1 coordinate 279,128, forward strand.
TCAGCTGCGGCAGCAATACACGGGCTTCGTCGGAGCGTGCCACTGCGCTCCTCCGTCCTCGGTCCCAGCAAGGGGGCACCGACCGATCCGGTCATGAGCCACGGTAATCCGCGTGGCCGCGGACCGACAGCGGACCTGGGCCCATCGGCCCGCCACCGGGGACGGACAGCACCTGCCGAACGAAGCCCCGCCCGTTCGACGCTGGAGCCGAAGCGAGTGGGCAGGCCGACCGGAGGAGACCGGCGTCATGGTGCGTTACGTGTACGACTTCACGGAGGGCGGCCGGGACATGGCCGACCTGCTCGGCGGCAAGGGAGCGAACCTGGCCGAGATGACCCGGCTGGGCCTTCCGGTCCCGCCCGGTTTCATCGTCACCACCGAGGCCTGTCGGGCCTTCCTGGCCACCGGTGACGAACCGGAGGGGATGACGGAGGAGATCTCCCGGCACCTGACGGCCGTGGAGCGGGCGGCCGGACGGTCCCTGGGGCAGCGGGACGACCCGTTGCTGCTGTCGGTCCGTTCGGGGGCGCGGTTCTCCATGCCCGGCATGATGGAGACGGTCCTGGACATCGGTCTGAACGACGAATCCGTCCAGGGACTCGCCAAGACGTCGGGGAACGAGCGGTTCGCCTGGGACTCCTACCGTCGGCTCGTCCAGATGTTCGGCAGCACGGTGATGGGGGTCGACTCCGCCCTCTTCGAAGGCGCCATCACCCTGCTCAAGGAGGCCCGGGAGGTCCGGGACGACGTGCGGCTCGACGCGGGCGACCTCGCCTGGCTCGTGGAGACCTACAAGTCCCTGATCCGCGACGAGACCGGGGAGGACTTCCCCCAGTCCCCGGCGGAGCAGCTGCGTCTCGCCGTCCTCGCGGTATTCCGCTCCTGGAACGGCGAGCGCGCCCGCCTGTACCGCCGACGCGAGCACATCCCCGAGGACCTGGGCACCGCGGTCACCGTGCAGCGCATGGTCTTCGGCAACCTCGGCACCGATTCCGGCAGCGGTGTGGCCTTCACCCGGGACCCGGCCACCGGGCGCCCCGGGCTCTACGGGGACTACCTGTCCAACGCCCAGGGCGAGGACGTCGTCGCCGGTATCCGCAACACCGTCCCGCTGACGGAGCTGGAACGGCTGGACCCGGACGCGTACCGGCGGCTGCGCGACCACATGGGCACCCTGGAGCGGCACTACCGCGACCTGTGCGACATCGAGTTCACCATCGAGCGCGGTCGGCTGTGGATGCTCCAGACCCGGGTCGGCAAACGCACCGCCGAGGCCGCGTTCGCCATCGCCGCCGAACTGGTCGAGGAGGGGCTCATCACGCCGGACGAGGCGCTCGCCCGGGTGAGCGGGGACGGGCTGGCGCGGCTGATGTTCCCGCGCTTCGACACCGCCGCGACCGGTGAGGCCCTCGCCCAGGGGCTGCCCGCCTCGCCGGGTGCCGCGGTCGGCGCGGCGGTCTTCGACTCGGCCGAGGCCGTACGCCGGGCCGCCGCCGGCGAGAAGGTCGTCCTCGTGCGCCAGGAGACCACCCCCGACGACCTGCCCGGCATGCTGGCCGCCGAGGCCGTGCTGACCAGCCGCGGCGGCAGGACCAGCCATGCCGCCGTCGTGGCCCGCGGCATGGGCAAGGTCTGTGTGTGCGGCGCCGAGGACCTCACGGTGAACAGCGGCGCCCGGCGCTTCACCACGTCCGACGGCACGGTCGTCGAGGAGGGCACGGTCGTCTCGGTGGACGGCTCGACCGGTGCCGTGTACCTGGGTGGCGTTCCGTTGGTGGCCTCGGCGTTCATGCGCCACCTGGAGACCGGTGAGCAGGCGGACGCGATCGTCGCGGCCGGCGCCCGGGCACTGCGGCACGCCGACTCCGTGCGACGGCTGGAGGTGCGGGCCAACGCCGACACGCCCGAGGACGCGGCCCGCGCCAGGCGGTTCGGCGCGCGGGGCATCGGGTTGTGCCGCACCGAGCACATGTTCCTCGGCGAGCGGCGCACCCTGGTCGAGGCGATGATCCTGGCCCGCTCCGACGCCGAGCGCACACGGGCGCTCGGGGCGCTGCTGCCCCTGCAACGACGGGACTTCGTCGGCATCCTGGCGGCGATGGACGGCCTGCCGGTCACCATCCGTCTGCTGGACCCGCCCCTGCACGAGTTCCTGCCGGACCGCACCGAGCTCGCCGTCCGTGTCGCCGCCGCCGAGGCCCGTGGTGAGCTGCCCGCCGCGCACGACACCGAGCTGCTGGAGGCGGTGAACCGTATGCACGAGGAGAACCCGATGCTCGGGCTGCGGGGCGTGCGCCTCGGGCTGGTGGTGCCCGGTCTGGTCGCCATGCAGGTCCGGGCGATCGCCGAGGCAGTCGTGGAACGCGTCCGGGCCGGCGGCGCGCCGCACGCGGAGATCATGGTCCCGCTGGTCGGCGCGGTGGAGGAGCTCCGGCTCGCCCGCGAGGAGGTGGAGCGGGTGCTGGCCGAGGTCGAGGAGGAGACCGGTGTGGTCGTGCGCTGCCCCGTCGGCACGATGATCGAACTGCCCAGGGCCGCGCTCACCGCGGGCCGGATCGCCGAGGAGGCGGAGTTCTTCTCCTTCGGCACCAACGACCTGACCCAGACCGCGTGGGGCTTCTCCCGCGACGACGTCGAGGCGGCCTTCTTCTCCGCCTACCTCGACAAGGGCGTCTTCACGGCCTCGCCGTTCGAGACGATCGACCGTGACGGTGTGGGCCGCCTGGTGCGGATCGCGGTCGACGAGGGCCGCGCGGCCCGTCCCGACCTGACGATCGGGGTGTGCGGCGAGCACGGCGGGGACCCGGAGTCCGTGCACTTCTTCCACGCGGCGGGGCTCGACTACGTCTCCTGCTCCCCGTTCCGCGTCCCCGTGGCCCGCCTGGAGGCCGGCCGGGCCGCCCTGTCCGGGACGGATGCCGGCGACAGCCGCTGACATCCGTCCCCCGACCCGGGACCAACGGCACATGTGCGGCAGCACGGTCCGCGGGACAGTGAAAGACAGGAGCGGCACCGATCCCCCGCGGTGTCGCTCCGCCCCGTACCCGTGAAGACGTCCGCACCCGCGAAAGCGCCGCCCTGCCCCTCCTGTCCGGGGGCGGGGCGGTCGGGCGGGCGCCGCGTCAGAAGTGCGGGACGACTGCCACCGGGGCCCTGGAGCGCCGTACGACCGCGTAGGTCACGGGACCGATGTGCGGGGCCAACGGGGTGCGGCGGATGCGGCGGCCCACGACCACCAGGCAGGCGTCGGCGGAGGCGTCCACCAGATGTGCGCCGGCCCGGCCGACCACGGCCTCCTCGGTCACCCGCACGCCCGGGAACTTCTCCCGCCAGGGAACGAGTACGGCCGACGGCCCCTGCTCGGCCTCGGCCTTGGACGGCCCCTGCTCGTCCCCTGCCGTCCCGCTGTCGCCGTACGGCGGCGTGCCGTGTCCGTGGACGACGCGCAGGCCCGTCGCACGCCGTGCCGCCGCTTCGAAGGCGAACGCGAGGACCGTGTCGTCGGGATCGTCGAGGTCCAGCCCCAGCACGACGTCCCGGTAGGCGGTCGGCCCGATACCGGGGGCGTCGGGCCGGTACTCACCCACTGCCTCGGCGCGGACGAGGACGACCGGTCGTCCGGCCCGCGCCACCACGGCCGCCGCGACCGACCCGAGGAGGAACCCGGCGGCCCTGCCCAGCCCCCGTGACCCGAGCACCAGCACCTCGCTGTCCCCGGCCACCGCGACCAGGGCCGACGCGGGGTGCCCGGGGAGCCGGTCGGCCTCGACCGGCAGGCCGGGGTGGCGGTGGGCCAGTCGGGTGACCGACTCGCGCAGCAGTGCGGCGGCGCGGTCGGCGCCGGGCGGCGCGACGCGTTCGCCGGCGAAGGGCACGTAACTGTGCGGGGGAAGGTCGTCGGCGTGCACGACCCGCAGGGGCAGGGAGTACATCAGGGCCTCACGTGCGCCCCAGTCGGCGGCCGCACGGCTCTCCGACGATCCGTCCAGTCCGACGGCGACGAAACGGGACGGTGACATGGGCCGGCCTCCTGGTGCTCCACGGTCATGCGGCGGGTACGACGACCACCGGGCAGTGCGCGTGGCGCAGCAGGACGGGGGCGACGTGCGTGTGGGGCGGGGCGACGGCGGAGGTCCGGTGGTGCGAGCCGACGACCACCAGGCCGGCCTCGCGGGTCGACGCCAGCAACGCCTCCGGCGCACTCGTCCGCACCGTCATGGCTTCCACCGCGACATCGGCGTACCGCTCCCGCAGCGCGGCCAGGGCGAAGCGCGGGACCGCTTCCTGCACTCGCTCGTGCGAGGTGGCCGGGTCCCGTCGCGGGCCCTGTGTGCCCACGAGCGGTGGCAGTGCGGGCGTGACCTGGTGGTGGGGCCAGGAGTGCAGGACACGCAGCCGGGCGCCGCGTCGCCGGGCCTCCTCGAAGGCGTAGACGGCGGCTCGTTCGTCCCTGTCGTCCTCCAGGCCGAGGACCACCACGCGCCCGCTGTCGCACGGGTGGTCCCCGCGCACGACGAGCAGGGGACCGCGCGCACGGCGGGCCAGCCGCAGGCCGACCGACCCGAGGAGCAGGCCGGCGACGCGCCCCATGCCCCGGGATCCCACGACGGTGAGCGCCGCGTCGGCACCCTCCCGTGCCAGCGCCCGTACGGCGCCGCCCTCGGCCGCGACGGTCCGCACCGGGAGGCCGGGGTGCCGCGCGCGGACGCGTGAGACGGCGGCGGCCAGGATCGGCACCGTCTCGGCGCGGTCCGCGGCGGCGCACACCGGCCGCAGCTCGGCGTCACGGCGGATCGCCTCCCCGGCCGCCCAGTCCAGGGCCCTGGTGGAGGACAGGGTGCCGTCCACTCCGACGACGACATGGTGGTGGGTCATGGCTCGGCTTCTCTCTCGACAGGCTGTGACCGGGGAGCACCGGACGGTGGCCCTCACCCACGATGTTCGCCGTGGGCCGCCTGCGGGGGCAGGAGCCGGGAGAACCCGGCGGCGTGCCGAACGGCCCCTGCCCGCAGGGACGTTCGGGCCGTGGCGCGGGAGCCGTGACGTGTGGGGTGGCGCGATGCGGGCCGACCGGGCCATGAGGGATCGGCGGTAGGGACCGAACGGCCCTACCGCCGATCGCACGGGTTGGTTTGTCTTTCTCCATGGACGGCAACCACACGAGGTCCTCCCCGTACCGCACGACGCGGGCGGCCGACGGCAGCACGGTCGTGACGCTGCACGGCGAACTCGACCTGCCGGCGGTACCGGCCCTCTCGGCGGCCCTGGACGACCTGACAGCCGTGCCCCGCCCCGACCTGGTGCTGGACTTGCGTTCCGTGACCTTCGTCGACTGCTCCGGTCTCGGCGTCCTGTGCCGGGCGAAGAGCCGGATCCGGGGCCGGCACGGCCGGCTGCGGCTGGTCACGCGCGCGAGCGCCTTCCGGCGGCTGCTGCGGTGCACGGGGCTGAGCGACGCCTTCGAGGTGCGCCCGGACCTGCCCGAGGCGCTCGCCGACGGGGTACCGACGGAACGGGCCACGGCCGCACGCGGGTGAGACCGTGGCCCGGCGGCGTCAGTCCCAGTGCCAGTCGACGATCTCCGGCAGATCGGTCCCGTGCTCGCGGATCCAGGCGTGGTGACGGGTCCGCGCGTCCGCCATCTGCCGGCGTACGGCGGCGGCGCGGACGGCGAGCCCGGGAACGCGGTCGATGACGTCCATGACGAGGCGGTAGCGGTCCAGGTCGTTGCGGACGACCATGTCGAACGGAGTGGTCGTCGTCCCGGACTCCTTGTAGCCGCGGACGTGCGTGTTGCCGTGGCCCGCGCGGCGGTAGGCGAGGCGGTGGATGAGCCACGGGTAGCCGTGGTAGGCGAAGATCACCGGCTTGTCCGTGGTGAACAGGCCGTCGTACTCGAAGTCGGTCATGCCGTGCGGGTGCTCCTCGCGGGGCAGCAGCCGGGTCATGTCCACGACGTTGACCACCCGTACGGCGAGCTGGGGCAGATGGCGGCGCAGCAGCTGCGCGGCGGCCAGCACCTCCTGGGTGGGCACGTCTCCGGCGCAGGCGAGCACCACGTCCGGTTCGCCGCCGTTCTCGCTGCCCGCCCAGTCCCAGATGCCGGCGCCGCGCGCGCAGTGGGTGCGGGCCTCGTCCATCGACAGCCAGTCGAAGCAGGGCTGTTTGCCGGCCACGATCACGTTGACGTAGTCGCGGCTGCGCAGGGCGTGGTCCGCGACCGACAGCAGCGTGTTGGCGTCCGGCGGCAGATAGACGCGGACGACCTCGGGGCTCTTGTTGAGGACGTGGTCGACGAAGCCGGGGTCCTGGTGGGAGAAGCCGTTGTGGTCCTGGCGCCAGACGTGCGAGGTGAGCAGGTAGTTGAGGGAGGCGATGGGGGCGCGCCAGGGCAACTCGCGTGATGTCCTGAGCCACTTGATGTGCTGGTTGACCATGGAGTCGACGATGTGCACGAACGCCTCGTAGCAGGAGAACAGTCCGTGCCGGCCGGTGAGAAGGTAGCCCTCCAGCCAGCCCTGGCAGAGGTGTTCGGAGAGGATCTCCAGGACCCGGCCGTGCCGGTCGAGGTGTTCGTCGACCGGCAGGTGCTCGGCCTGCCAGGCCTTGCCGCTGGCGTCGAAGACCGCCTGCAGGCGGTTGGAGGCGGTCTCGTCCGGTCCGACGAGCCGGAAGTCCCGGCGGAGCCGGGTGTCCTTCATGACCTGTGCCAGGAGGTCGCCGAGGACCCGGGTGGGCTCGTGGAGCGTCGTGCCCGGCTTCTCGACCGGGACGGCGAAGTCGTCGAGGGAACGGATGGGCAGGTCGCGGACGAGGAGTCCGCCGTTGGCGTGCGGGGTGGCGCCCAGGCGCCTGGTGCCGGAGGGGACGCAGGCGAGGACGTCGGCGACGGGACGTCCGTCCGGGCCGAACAGCTCCTGCGGCCGGTACGAGCGCAGCCAGGCCTCCAGTTGACGCAGGTGCTCGTGGTTCTCCCGTACGCCGGCGAGCGGCACCTGGTGGGCACGCCAGGTGCCCTCGACGGGGTGTCCGTCGACCTCGGCGGGGCCGGTCCAGCCCTTGGGGGTGCGCAGCACGATCATCGGCCAGCGCACGCGTTCGGCGACGCCGTCCTCGCGTGCCGTGCGCTGCATCAGGGCGATGCTGTCCAGCGCCTCGTCGAAGGCGTGCGCCAGGGCGCGGTGGACGGTGGCCGGGTCGTCCCCGGTGACGTGCAAAGGGGCGTGGCCGTAGCCGCGCAGGAGGGCGTCGAGTTCGGCCTGCGGGAGGCGGGAGAGCACCGTCGGGTTGGCGATCTTGTAGCCGTTGAGGTGGAGGATCGGCAGGACGGCGCCGTCGTGGACCGGGTCGAGGAACTTGTTGGAGTGCCAGGAGGCGGCCAGCGGCCCGGTCTCCGCCTCGCCGTCGCCGATGACACAGGCCACCAGCAGGTCGGGATTGTCGAAGGCGGCGCCGTAGGCGTGGGCGAGGGAGTAGCCGAGTTCACCGCCCTCGTGGATCGAGCCCGGGACCTCGGGCGCGACATGGCTCGGCACCCCGCCCGGGAAGGAGAACTGCCGGAAGAGCCGTTCCATGCCGGGCGCGTCGCGGGTGACGTCCGGGTAGGTCTCGCTGTAGCTGCCGTCCAGCCAGGAGCCGGCCAGTACGGACGGCCCGCCGTGCCCGGGTCCCCAGACGCACAGGGCGTCCAGGTCGCGGGCTTTGATCACCCGGTTGAGGTGGGTGTAGACGAGGTTCAGGCCCGGCGAGGTGCCCCAGTGCCCGAGCAGCCGCGGCTTGATGTGCTCCGGGAGCAGCGGTTCGGTCAGCAGGGGGTTGGCCATCAGGTAGATCTGTCCGGCCGCGAGGTAGTTGGCGGCCCGCCAGTGGGCGTCCAGGGTGCGCAGCTCGTCGTCGGAAAGTACGGTGACGTTCTGGTGTTCGACCTGGGTCATGGGTGACTCCGGAACTCATCGACGGGTCGTCGGGCGGTGGAGGACGGCATGGCCGGCAAGAAGGCGACGAAGGTGTCGCGTGCGGCGTACGAGCAGGAACTGCTGCGTCTGCAGACGGAGTTGGTGAAACTCCAGGAGTGGGTGCGGGCCGAGGGCGCCCGGCTGGTCGTGGTCTTCGAGGGGCGGGACGCGGCGGGCAAGGGCGGCACGATCAAGCGGGTCGCCGAGCACCTCAACCCCCGTGTCGCCCGGATCGCCGCGCTCCCCAAGCCGACGGAACGCGAGCGCACGCAGTGGTACTTCCAGCGGTACGTCGAGCAGTTGCCGGCCGCCGGGGAGATCGTGCTGTTCGACCGGTCCTGGTACAACCGGGCCGGTGTGGAGCACGTCATGGGCTTCTGCACACAGGAGGAGTATCAGCTTTTTCTCCGCCAATGCCCCATTTTCGAGCGCATGTTGATCGAGGACGGGGTCCTGCTGCGCAAATACTGGTTCTCGGTGAGCGACACCGAGCAGCAGGAGCGCTTCCGGCGCCGGCTGGAGGACCCGCTGCGGCGCTGGAAGCTGTCGCCGATGGACCTGGAGTCGCTCACCCGCTGGGAGGCGTACTCGCGCGCCAAGGACGAGATGATGGTGCACACCGACATCACCGAGGCGCCGTGGTACGTCGTGGAGAGCGACGACAAGCGCCGGGCCCGGCTGAACATGATCGCCCATCTGCTGGCGTCCGTGCCGTACCACGAGGTGCTGCCCCCGGTGCTCGAACTGCCGGCGCGCCCGCCGTCGACCGGCTACGAGCGCTCGCCGCGCGATCTGCGGACCTACGTCCCCGATCACGCGGCGGATCTCTGAGCGACGGCCGGTCACCGGGCGCTCACTCCGGCTCGGGCACGATCACGACCGGGCAGGCGGAGTGGTGCAGCACGCCGTGCGTCACCCGGCCCAGCTGGAGCCCGAAGTGCCGCTGCCGGCGCCTGGACCCGATGACGAGCAGGTCGGCGTCGCGGGAGGCGTCCGACAGCACGGTCCGGGCATGGCCCTCGGCGGTACGGCGGCGCAGCCGGACATCCTCGGGGGCCTTCTCGAGGGCGGCCTCCAGCCCCTCCACGGCCCGCTCCTCGTGCAGCCGCGCCGGCTCCCCCGTGAGCAGCGGGTGGTCGGTGCTCTCGTGGGCGGGGCACCGCCAGGCCCGTACGGCCTCGACCTCGGCGCCGCGCCGCCGGGCCTCCTCGAAGGCGAACCGGACCGCCGCCGAGGACGTCGGCCGCTCTCCGACGCCGACGACGATCCGGCCGTACGTTGCGGGCAGGGCCCGGTTGTCGTGGCTGCCGCGTACGACGACCATCGGGCAGTGCGCGTGCGCGGCCACCGTGAGGCTCACCGAGCCCAGGAGCGCCTCGGTGAGGCTGCTGCGGCCGCGCGTGCCCGTCACCAGCAGGGACGCGGTGCGGCTCTCCCGCAGGAGCGTGTACTCGGGCTCCTCGGGCAGCACCTCGGTGGTGATCTTCACCTCCGGGTGACGGAGGCCGGCCCGCTGGGCGGCGCTCTCCACGATCACCTCGGCCCGCACCCCCTCGAGCGGCTCGCCCACGTCCTCGGCGACATGAGCGCCCTCGTAGCGCTCCCACAGCGAGGCGTACACCAGCCGCAGCGGCGCCCCGCGCAGCGCGGCCTCGTCGGCCGCCCAGTCCACGGCCCTGAGGCTCGGCTCGGAGCCGTCCACGCCGACGACGACCGGCAGGTCCCTCGACATCGCGCTCACCGTCCCGTACCCATGTCGAACACGATCCGGGCCTTGACCTGGCCGCGCAGCACCTCGTCGATGGAGTCGTTGACGGAGGCCAGCGGGCGGGTCTCGCAGATGACCCGGGTGCGGCCGGCCGCGTGCAGCTGGAAGACCTCGGCGAGGTCCTGCCGGGTGCCCACGATCGAGCCGATCACACTCGTGCCGTTCAGGACGGTGTCGAAGATCGGGACCTGGACGGTGCCGTGGGCGGGCAGGGCGACCATGACGAGCTTGCCGCCGCGCCTGAGGCCCGTGTTGACGGCCGCGAAGGCCGCGTCGTTCACGGCGAGGGCGATGGCCGCGTGGGCGCCGCCGTGCCGCTTGAGCACCTCGCCGACGTCCTCCTTGCGGGCGTCGACGACGAGGTCGGCACCGAGCTCGGTGGCCAGTTCGAGCTTCTCGTCGGTGACATCGATCGCCGCGACGGTCGCTCCGGCGATCCTGGCGTACTGCACGGCGAGGTGGCCGAGCCCGCCGATCCCGGAGATCGCGACCAGTTGCGAGGGCCGCACGTCGGCGACCTTGAGCGCCTTGTACGTGGTCACCCCGGCGCAGGTGAGCGGTGCCGCGTCGACGGCGGTGACACCGTCCGGTACCGGCTGGGCGAAGTCGGCCCAGGCCAGCATCTTCTCGGCGTACCCCCCGTCGCAGCCGTAGCCGGTGTTGATCTGCTGCTCGCACAGCGTCTCCCAGCCGGACAGGCAGTGTTCGCACCGCCCGCAGGCCCTGCCCAGCCAGGGCACGGCGACACGCTGGCCGAGGCGGAGGTGGGTGACGCCGTCACCGAGCTTCTCGACCAGGCCGACGCCCTCGTGACCGGGGACGAACGGCGGGTTCGGCTTGACGGGCCAGTCGCCGCGGGCGGCGTGGATGTCGGTGTGGCACAGTCCGGAGGCCTCGACACGGATGCGGACCTGACCGGGGCCGGGCTCGGGGTCGGGGCGGTCCTCGATGACCAGGGGCTCGCCGAAGGCTCGGACGACCGCTGCCTTCATGGGTTCAACTCCTCGGGTGGTGGCGTCAGTTGTGCGGGACGACGGCGACGGGGGCGGTGCTGTGGTGCAGGACCGCGTGGGTGACGGGGCCGATGTGGGCGCCGAAGGGGTTGCGGCGGATCCGGCGGCCCACGACGACCAGGGAGGCTTCGCGGGACGCGTCGACGAGGTGGTGACCGGGGGTGCCGTAGTGCGACTCCTCGGTGACCTCGACGTTCGGGTGCTTCTCGCGCCACGGGCGCAGGGCCTCGGTCAGGGCGGTGCTCTCGCTGCGGGCGAGGGCCCCGTGCAGTTCGAGGTCGACGGAGAGGCCGTAGGCGTAGTAGGGGGGCGGGTTCCAGCCGTGCACGACGCGCAGGGAGGTGTCCCTGCGGGCGGCCGCCGCGAACGCGAACTCGATCAGTTCCTCGTCGGGGCTCTCGATGTCGAGGCCGAGGACGACGGGCCGGAACGGTGTCGCCGCGGACGGGATGCCGGCCGGGTCCATCTCGTGCTCGTCGGAGGCCAGTTCGGCGGCACGGACCAGGACGGTCGGCCGTTCGGCGTGCGCCACGACTCCCAGCCCGACCGAGCCGACCATGAAGCCGCCGACGCCGCTCAGTCCGCGGGAGCCCAGGACCAGCAGTTCGGCGTCCTTCGCCTCGTCGACCAGCACCTCGGCGGGACGACCGGAGGCGTGCTCGGTGACGACCTCCAGCCCGGGGTGACGCAGGCGGATGCCCTCGGCCGCCTCGCGAGGGACGCGCTCGGTCCAGTGCTGCTGGGTCTCCGTGCCGAGCAGCGGTGCCTGCGCCATGGGGGCCGGGACGGGCTCCCAGACGTGGACCAGCTTCAGCGGGACGCCGAGCAGAAGGGCCTCACGGGCCGCCCACTCGGCCGCCGAGCGGCTCTCACGGGAGCCGTCGAGGCCGACGGTGACGGTGCGGTTCATGATCTCCACCTTTTGGGGTCGGGGTTCTGATCGGAGGGTTCGCGCGAGGGCTTCGGGCTCCCGATTCGAGCTTCGTCCGCCGGAGCGCTTCCCGGCAGGGGCCGCAGGTCCCTCGGGAGGGCCGACCGGCCCTGCCCGGGGCCGTGGTGGAGCTGCGGGCCCACCGTCGGGCCCGCGGCCCCTCCCGCGGTCAACGCAGCCAGGGGCTGCGGCGCACCGGCGGGAGACCGGCCCAGAACCTGCCCAGGCCCAGCGTGTTGCCGGCGGCCGTGGCGGCGAGCACCACCATGACGACGGCGTAGACGAGGTGGTACTCCGCGAAGGGGTTCGTCGACATGCTCGGCGAACCGTCCGACAGGTGCTGCGCGGGCGGCCATTCGGCGATCCACATCAGCGCCATCATCACCGTGCCGGCGGCGGCCGTGAGCCGCAGCGCCACACCGGCGGTGAGGGCGAGGCCGATGCCGAGCAGACCGAGCATGAACAGCCAGTCGGCCCACGGGTCCCCCGCCCAGGAGTGGAAGGTGGACTCCATCGGGCCGACGGCCACGGAGCCGAGGAAGCCCTTGGTCGGCGAGCCGCCGTCGATCCAGCCCTTGCCGGACTGGGTGGCGTAGCCGAGGCCGAAGGTCTTGTCGAGGAACGCCCACAGGAAGACGAATCCGGTGAGCAGGCGCAGGGAGGCGAGGGCGTAGGCCGCCACCGTGTGCGTGCCGGTCGCCACCGCGAGGGCGGGCTCGGTCTCAGAGGCGGTCCGGGTCGCGCGGAAGGACGGCAGACGCAGTCCCGGCCTCCGGTGAGGGTGCTCGTGCACGGCCATGATGGGCTTCCCTTCGGGAACGGGTGGGACGTGGTGTGATGCCTTCACTCTCGTCGCGTCCGGCGGGCCGCGCCGGATGCCGAAGGTCTGCGGCAGGTGGGCTGAACGTCCCTGCACGCAAGGCCTGTTGGGCGCCGGGACCGCGGCCGGGCTCAGTAGGCGCGCACGCCGTGCGTCCTGAACCGTTCGCGGACCTGTTCGGTCAGGTCGGCGTCCGGGCAGGGGGTGTCGCGGAGCGGGAACGGCAGCCCGAGAGCCTCGTACTTGGCGGCGCCGAGCCTGTGGAAGGGCAGGACGTCCACGCGGTCGACCGCGCCGAGGCCGGCCACGAAGCGGGCGAGGCCCTCGACGGACTCCGGTTCGTCCGTCCAGCCGGGCACCAGGACGTATCTGATCCACATCGGGACGCCGAGCCGGTCGAGGCGGGTGGCGAAGTTCAGGGTGGGGCCCAGTTCACCGCCCGTGAGCCGCCGGTAGGTGGTGACGTCGAAGGACTTGATGTCCAGCAGGACCAGGTCCGTGACGGACAGGAGTTCGTCGGTGGCGCGGGCGCCGAGGAGACCCGAGGTGTCGAGGGCGGTGTGGAGCCCCAGCTCCTTGCAGCGACGCAGCACCTCCCCGGTGAAACCCGGTTGGAGGAGCGGTTCGCCGCCCGTGAGGGTGACTCCGCCGCCGGCCGTGGTGAGGAACGCGTGGTACTTCTCGATCTCCTCCATCACCTCGTCGACCGTCGTCTCCTTCCCGTCGCGCATGTGCCAGGTGTCGGGGTTGGCGCAGTACAGACAGCGCAGCGGACAGCCGGCGACGAAGAGGACGAAGCGGGTCCCGGGACCGTCCACGCCGGTGGACAGGTCCCAGGAGTGGATCCGACCCCTGGGCGAGGGCATCCGGCTCACATCGACCCGTGGAAGGTACGGCTGATCACGTCGAGCTGCTGCTCGCGGGTGAGCCGGACGAAGTTGACGGCGTATCCGGAGACGCGGACGGTCAGGTCGGGGTACTTCTCCGGGTGCTCCATCGCGTCCTGGAGCGTGGCGCGGTCCAGGACGTTGACGTTCATGTGGAAGCCGCCCGCCGCCGTGTAGGCGTCGAGGATGCCGACGAGATGGCCCGCGCGTTCGTCGGGACGGTGGCCGAGTCCCTCCGGAGTGACGGTCGTCGTCAGCGAGATGCCGTCGCAGGCCTGCTCGTACGGCAGTTTGGCCACCGACAGGGCAGAGGCGGCGACCCCGTGCCGGTCGCGGCCGTTCATGGGGTTGGCGCCGGGCGCGAAGGGCTGTCCGGCGCGGCGGCCGTCGGGGGTGTTGCCGGTGTGCTTGCCGTAGACCACGTTGGAGGTGATGGTGAGGACCGACTGGGTGTGTTCGGCGTCCCGGTAGGTGGGGTGTGCGCGCACCTTCGCCATGAACGACTCGACCAGGTGGACGGCGATGTCGTCGGCGCGGTCGTCGTTGTTGCCGAAGGTCGGGAAGTCCCCCTCGGTGCGGAAGTCGACGGCGAGGCCGGTGGCGTCCCGGAACACCTTCACCCGTGCGTACCTGACGGCCGACAGGCTGTCCACGGCGACCGACAGTCCCGCGATGCCGCAGGCCATGAAGCGGTGCACCGGGTGGTCGTGCAGCGCCATCTCGATGCTTTCGTAGGCGTACTTGTCGTGCATGTAGTGGATGACGTTGAGCGCGTCGACGTACGTCGCGGCCAGCCAGTCCAGGACGCGGTCGTACGCCGCGGAGAGCTCCTCGTGGTCCAGGTACTCCCCGGTGAGTGGGGGCGCGGCCGGAGCGACCTGCTCGGAGGTCATCTCGTCCCGGCCGCCGTTGACCGCGTACAGCAGTGCCTTGGCGAGGTTCACCCGTGCCCCGAAGAACTGCATCTGACGGCCCACGGCCATGGCGGAGACACAGCAGGCGATCGCCGTGTCGTCGCCGGTGCGCGGGCGCGTCAGCTCGTCGGACTCGTACTGGACGGCGCTGGTGTCGATGGAGACCTGGGCGCAGAACCGCTTGAAGCCCTCGGGCAGCCGCGGCGACCACAGCACCGTGAGGTTCGGCTCGGGGGCGGGGCCCAGGTTGTACAGCGTCTACAGGAAACGGAAGGAGGTGCGGGTGACCAGCGGGCGTCCGTCGGCGCCGATGCCGCCGATGGACTCCGTCACCCACGTGGGGTCGCCGGAGAAGAGGGCGTCGTACTCGGGCGTGCGCAGGAACCGTACGATCCGCAGCTTGATGACGAAGTCGTCGATCAGCTCCTGGGCGCGGGTCTCGTCGAGCACTCCGTCCGTCAGGTCCCGCTGGAGGTAGACGTCGAGGAAGGTCGAGGTGCGGCCCAGCGACATGGCGGCGCCGTTCTGTTCCTTCACGGCGGCGAGGTAGCCGAGGTAGAGCCACTGCACGGCCTCGTGGGCGGTGGCCGCGGGGCGGGAGACGTCGCAGCCGTAGCCGGCGGCCATCCGCGCCAGGGCGCCCAACGCCCTGATCTGTTCGGCGAGTTCCTCCCGGTCCCGGATGACGTCGGCGGTGGAGGGCCGGGCGTCCAGCAGGGCCCGCTCGGCCTTCTTGGCCTCGGTCAGCCGGTCCGTGCCGTAGAGCGCCACGCGACGGTAGTCGCCGATGATCCGGCCCCGTCCGTAGGAGTCCGGGAGCCCGGTGATGATGCCCGCTCTGCGGGCGGCCCGCATCTCGGGGGTGTAGGCGTCGAAGACGCCGTCGTTGTGGGTCTTGCGGTACGTGCCGAAGACCCGGGTGACGAACGGGTCGGGCTCGTAGCCGTAGGCGCGCAGGCCGTTCTCCACCATCCGCAGCCCGCCGTTCGGCATGATGGCGCGCTTGAGCGGCGCGTCCGTCTGCAGGCCGACGATCAGTTCGCGGTCGCGGTCGATGTACCCGGGCGCGTGCGAGGTGATCGTCGAGGGGGTCGCGGTGTCGACGTCGAGGACGCCCCGGCTCCGCTCCTCGGGGAAGAGCGCGACGATCTTCTCCCAGACGGCGCGAGTACGGTCCGTCGGGCCGGTCAGGAAGCCGGCGTCGCCCTCGTACGGTGTGTAGTTGGCCTGGATGAAGTCACGTACGTCGACCTGTTCGCGCCAGTGCGTCCCGGCGAAGTCCCGCCAGGCGTCGCTCGTTCGGCTGCCCACGGTCGTGGTCGCGGTCATCGCCGGTCCTCTCCTCGGTCGGTCGCACCTGTCTGTCCCTCGGATGCTGGTCGCTCGACGCCGGGCGCGGGGAGTGCCGAGGGGCGCACGTGACCGGGCCGTCCGGCCCTTTCTCCGGTGCCGGGCGGCCCGGGCCCCGGCGGCCTGTCGTGCGCTCACTCCGTGGGCAGCCCGGGGCGGATGAGTGTGCCCGAGAGTCCGTGGACGATCTCGTAGGCCGCGTCCAGGGCGCCGATGGCGGCCAGACCTCCGGTGCGGCTGACGAACCGGGCGGCGGCCTCGGCCTTCGGGCCCATGGAGCCGCCGGGGAAGCGGCGCCCACGCAGCTGGTCGGGGGTGGCGTCGAGGAGGGGGCGCTGCTCCGGTGTGCCGTAGCCGTCGTACACGTAGGGCACGTCCGTGAGGATCAGCAGGAAGTCGGCCTTCAGTTCCTCGGCGAGCAGGGCGGCGGTGAGGTCCTTGTCCACGACCGCCTCGACGCCGGTGAGCGCACCGGTGACCCGGTCGGCGGTGACCGGTACGCCACCCCCGCCTCCGCAGATGACCAGCGTGCCGGTGGCGAGGAGTTCACGCACCGTCTCGGTCTCCAGGACACGTTCGGGGCTCGGGGAGGGCACGACGCGCCGTCGGCCCTCGCCGGCCGGCGCCATGTGCCAGCCGTGCTCGTGGGCGAGGCGGCGGGCGACGTCCCGCGGATACACCTGGCCCACCGGCTTGGCGGGCCGGTCGAAGGCCGGGTCGTCACGCCGGACGAGGGTGTGGGTCACCAGGGTGGCGATCCGGTGGCGCGGCAGGGCGTTGTGCAGGGCGCGGGCCAGCAGGGAGCCGATCATGCCCTGTGTCTGGGCCCCGAGGAGGTGCATCGGGTAGGGCGCGCTCAGCGCGGCGTCGGACTCGCTCTCCCCCGCGAGCAGCCCGATCTGGGGGCCGTTGCCGTGGGTGACCACGATGTCGTGTTCGCGGGCCAGAGCGGCGAGGGCGGTGGCGACCCGGTCCACGTTCGCCTGCTGGACGGCCGCGTCGGGGCGATCGCCCCGGTGCAACAGGGCATTGCCGCCGAGGGCGACGACCATACGCATGACTCGGTCCTCCAAAGGGCGACGAGTACGGTCCTGACGGTGTGCGGCCGGTTCTCGGGCACGGCGCCTGCCCGGGTGCCGCAGCGCGACGGCCCGGAGGGGGGTCCTCCGGGCCGCCCGGAGCCGCCTGAGCCGCCCACGGTCGCCGCCCGGTCGGCGTGTCCCCGGACGGCGGGGCTCGCCTCTCAGTGGTGCGCCGGCGTCCGCCGGGACGGGGGCGGGGTTCGGTCCGCCGGGGTCACGGGCGGGTGATCGGGGGTGGGGTGCGCGGGGGCCGCGGGCGGGCGGGCCGGGGTTCGGGACGGCCCGTCGGGGGGCCCGTCCGTCCGGGCGGTGGGCTGCCGGTCCCGCCGGCGCCGCAGCCGCCGTGCGTACAGGGCGTCGAGCACGGCGCTCACCACGAACGTGAGCGTCGCGGACACGGCCAGGAGGACGGCGAACAGCCTCCAGAAGTCGGGAGTCAGTGAGGTACCCACGGTTCTCGTCCCCCTCGCTCGGACAGGTCTTCCCATGTCTCCATGGAACAGCGGGGCCCGGGGCGCCACAGGGTGCCGGAAGGCTCGTCCGCCGTGCCGACCGGCCCGGGTGGAGGACCGGACGGCCCATGGCGGGCGGGGACGGCGCGGCACAGGCTGGGCATGGCAGTTCCGGTAGACCGCCTGGAGGCACGCCATGATCACCACACCCACGCCCAGCATGCTGCGGGCGCTGCCCGCCGAGCATCGGCAGCGGCTGATGCGCGTCGCCCGGGAGGTGGCGTTCCCCCAGGGGACACGGCTGTTCGAGGAGGGGAGCCGTGCCGACCGGTTCTGGATCATCCGCACGGGCAGCGTGGAACTCGACATGCGGGTGCCGGGCCGCCGGCCGGCCGTCATCGAGTCGCTGCGGCACAACGAACTCGTCGGCTGGTCCTGGCTGTTCCCCCCGCACGTCTGGCACCTGGGCGCCGAGGCGACGACACCGGTGCGGGCGTACGAGTTCGACGCCACGGCCGTGCGTCTCATGTGCCAGGAGGACCCGGCCATGGGCCGGGCCGTCGGCCTGTGGGTCGGAGAGGTGCTCGCCCACCGGCTGCAGGCGGCACGGAGCCGGCTGCTGGACCTGTACGCCCCCTACGGCGCCGGCCACGTCGGCTGAGGCCACCCGCCGCCTCCTCCCCCGCACGGACCTCGAAGGAGAGATCATGCACGGCACACCGCACGTCGTCGGCGACGTCATGACCCGCACGGTCGTGACCGTCGGTCGTGGGACGGTCTTCAAGGAGATCGTCCGGCTGATGCGGGACAGGCGGATCAGTGCCGTGCCCGTGGTCGAGACAGGGGCCGGGTGGTCGGTGTCGTCTCCGAGGCGGACCTGTTGCCCAAGGAGGAGTTCCGCGACAGCGACCCCGACCGGTACACCCAGCTGCGGCGCCTGGCGGATCTCGCGAAGGCCGGTGCGGTGACCGCCGAGGAGCTGATGACCACCCCCGCCCTCACGGTCGGGTCGGGGGAGACGCTCGCCCAGGCGGCCCGCACGATGGCCCGGGCCAGGGTCAAGCGGCTTCCGGTGGTCGACGCGGGCGGAGTGCTGGTCGGCGTCGTCAGCCGCGCGGATCTGCTGAAGGTGTTCCTCCGCACCGACGAGGAGATCGCCGAGGAGGTCCGCCGTGAGGTCGTCGCCTACCTCTTCCCCTCCCCGGCCTCCGCGGTCCGGCTGGACGTGCGGGACGGTGTCGTACGACTGGGCGGCCGGGTCCGGGACACCTCGCTGGTACCGGTGGCGGCCCGGCTGGTGCGTGCCGTGGAGGGTGTGGTGTCCGTCGATTTCGACCTGACGCCTCCCGGGACGTCGGCGCGGCCGCAGGAGGCGTCCGCGACCCGATGAGTTCGCCGAAGGGCGCCGGCGGGCCGACGACGAGTGGCGTCGGCCCGCCCTGCTGCGTCCGGCGAGCACATGGCGATCGTCGAGGCGGCCCACCACGAGGTGATCCATCTCGCCCGTCGCACGCCGCTGCTCGGCCGACGCCCGTACGGTTCCGGACGGCGGACACGGGCAGCCGGCGTCACCGGGCGGCGCCCCAACACGCCGTCGCCGTCGGCCACATGGTCACGCATCTTCGCAGCCGCCGGCACCGACGACACCGTCGCCGCCAGCCGCGCGCCCTCGCCCTGCGCCAGGCGAGGGGCGCCGTGGCCGAGCCGCGAGTACGAGCGAGACCGTGTCCCGGCGCTGCGCTCGCCTCTCACCTGGACCCTGTGCCGTTCCAGCGGACACCGGTGACCACTGCGTGGAGCATGAGGCGGGAGGAGTGTCGCCCGGACGTGACGCGGAGCCGCACCCTCGCCCCCTGTCCTGGTGGCGAGCGTGCGGACGCCTGCCGGCGGTCAACGAGAGCGGGCCGGGGCCGTGCGGTGGGTCAGGGCCGTCCTGACGCCCGTCTCGGTGAAGGTCAGGGCCACCGCCGCGACGAGGCCCAGCAGGACGAGTCCGAGGGCGTACGACCCGTAGGCGCCGTACAGCGAGCCCATCACCAGTGGGGGTACGAAGCCGCCGAGCCCACCGGCCGCTCCGACGACCCCGGTGACCGAGCCGACCTTGTTCGCGGGAGCCAGCAGCGCCACCAGGGCGAACACCGCTCCGCTGCCCGCGCCCAGCGCGGCCGCCATCGTCAGGAAGGCGATCGTGCCGACGGGTGCCAGGGCCGGGGTGAGTGCCTGGACGCTGGCGCCCGCCAGTACCGCGCCGAGGGCGACGGCCAGGACCCGGACCGGTCCGAGGCGGTCCGACAGCCAACCGCCGATCGGCCGCATCGCCACCGCCAGGAGCACGAAACCGGCCATTCGGTTCGCCGCGTCGGCCTGGGCGAGGCCGTAGCCGGTCCTGAGGTAGGTGGGCAGGTAGACGGAGAAGGCGACGTACCCGCCGAAGGCGACGGCGTACAGGGCGGAGGCCTGCCAGGTGACGCCGAGACGCAGGGTGTCGGCCAGCCGTCGCGAGAGCGGCTCGGTGGGCACGGCGCGGCCGGGCGCGTCCCGCAGCAGCAGCGCGGCGGCGACGGCGTACGCCACCAGCACGGCCGCGGTGAGCAGGAAGGGGTTCGCCATGCCGTGGGCGTCGACCAGCTTCACCGTGGTGAGGGCGCTGATCGCCGTGCCGCCCATGCCCATGCCGAAGACACCGATGGCGAGTCCCCGCCGCTCGGGCGGGAACCAGGCTCCGACGAAGGGCACCCCCACGGCGAACGCGGTGCCGCCGACGCCGAGGAAGAACCCGCCGACCAGAAGCGCCGCGAGCGAGGAGTGACCGGCCAGGCCCAGGTAGAGCACGGGCAGGACGGTGACCGCCGAGACGAGGGGGAACATCACGCGTCCGCCGAGCCGGTCCGTCAGCGCGCCGACGGGGACCCGCCCGAGGGAGCCGACCACGACGGGGACCGCCACCAGCAGCGACTGCTGGAAGGAGGTGAGATCCAGACTGTCCTTGAAGCGGGGGCCGAGAGGGCTCAGCAGGGCCCAGGCCCAGAAGTTCACGGCGAAGCCGACGGTGGCCAGGGCCAGCATCAGCCAGGCCCGGCCGGGCACGGCACCACCCGCCGCCACTCCGGCGTCCTCCGTTGTCGACGACTGCTCCATGGTGTCCGTCCCTTCCCTGTCCCCTGTGTGCGGATGGCGGGCTCGCGCTCCGGCCGAGGGCACGGACGTCATGCGACTTCACCGTGCGCGGACCTGGTGCCCGGGCTCCGTGGCCGGGCCGCGGTCCGGCTTCGTCCGGCTCCCTGGCCGGTCGGCGAGAACCCGCGTCAACTGTCGGCAGCGGCCGATCCGTTGGGCATGGGCCATCAGTCCCTCCCGGCGGCCGGACGGCCCCGAAGCCGGGGACAGGGCCGTTCGGCCCTGATCGGGGCGGTCCCGATGGGGCCGGTCGGGCATCCCGTAGGGACCGCCGACCCCGGGTGCGCCGGGGGCAGCCCCGCCTAGCGTCCTGGCCATGGACGACGAGCAGAACGCAGGGCGACGCCGGGAGACGCGCGGCGGCGAGGGATGGCCGCTCGCGGCACGGAGGTTGCTCACCCGCCGCGAGGTGTCGGCCGACGGCCGTGCCGTGTTCGGCGAGGCCGACCCCCGCTGGGAGAGCTTCTACCGGGACCGCTGGGCCCACGACAAGGTCGTGCGCTCGACGCACGGGGTGAACTGCACCGGCTCCTGCTCGTGGATGGTGTACGTCAAGGACGGCATCATCACCTGGGAGCACCAGGCGACCGACTACCCGTCGATCGGCGCGGACTGCCCCGAGTACGAGCCCCGCGGCTGCCCCCGGGGCGCCTCGTTCTCCTGGTACACGTACTCGCCCAGCCGGGTCCGGTACCCCTACGTACGAGGGGAGTTGCTGAAGCTGTGGCGCGAGTCCCGGCGGCGGCTCGGCGACCCGGTCGCGGCCTGGGCCGAGATCACCGGCGACCCCGCCAAGGCCCGCGCGTACAAGCGGGCGCGCGGCAAGGGCGGCCTGGTGCGCGCCGACTGGGACGAGGTGAGCGAACTGGTCGCCGCCGCCCACGTCCACACCGTCAGGACGTACGGGCCCGACCGGGTCGCCGGCTTCTCCCCCATCCCCGCGATGTCCATGGCGTCCTTCGCCGCCGGCGCCCGTTTCATGTCGCTCATCGGCGGCACGCTGCTGTCCTTCTACGACTGGTACGCGGACCTGCCGATCGCCTCCCCGCAGGTCTTCGGCGACCAGACCGACGTGCCTGAGGCGGCCGACTGGTGGAACGCGGGCTATCTGATCATGTGGGGCTCGAACATCCCCGTCACCCGCACCCCCGACGCTCACTTCCTCACCGAGACCCGCTACAACGGCACCAAGGTCGTGGCGGTCAGCCCGGACTACGCCGACAACGTCAAGCACGCCGACGAGTGGCTGGCCCCGCACCCGGGCACGGACGGCGCGCTGGCGATGGCCATGGGGCACGTGATCCTGCGCGAGTTCCTGGTGGACCGCGAAGTGCCCTACTTCCGGGACTACTTGAGGACGTACACGGACGCCCCGTTCCTGGTGACCTTGCGCGAGCACGACCGGCACGGTCTGGTCCCGGACGGGTTCCTGACCGCCGCCGACCTCGGCCACGACGAGGAGACCGAGGAGAACGCGGAGTTCAAGACCGTCCTCCTGGACCGGGCCACCGGCGAACCGGTGGTCCCCGGCGGCTCGCTCGGCTTCCGGTGGGGGGAGGCCGGGCGAGGCCGCTGGAACCTCGACCTGGGCGAGGTGGTTCCCGAGCTGAGCCTGCTCGAACGGGCCGAGGAAACGGCCGAGATCACCCTGCCGCGCTTCGACGAGGGCCCGACGGAGGGCGGCTCGACGATGGTGCGCGGGGTCCCGGTGCGCCGGATCGGCGGGCGCCTGGTGACCACGGTCTTCGACCTGATGCTGGCGCAGTACGGGGTGGAGCGGCCGGGGCTGCCGGGCAGCTGGCCGGCGTCGTACGAGGACGCCTCACAGCCGTACACCCCCGCGTGGCAGGAGACCATCACCTCCGTGCCGGCCGGGCAGGCCGCCCGGATCGCCCGGGAGTTCGCCCGCAACGCGGAGCGGACCGAGGGCCGTTCGATGATCGCCCTCGGCGCCGGCACCAACCACTGGTTCCACTCCGACACCATCTACCGGGCCTTCCTCGCCCTGGTCACGATGACCGGCTGCCAGGGCGTCAACGGCGGCGGCTGGGCGCACTACGTGGGCCAGGAGAAGATCCGCCCGATCACCGGCCTTCAGCATCTGGCCTTCGCGTTCGACTGGCAGCGGCCCACCCGGCACATGGCCGGCACTTCGTACTGGTACCTCAACACCGACCAGTGGCGCTACGAGGCCTTCGGGCCGGACGAGTTGGCGTCCCCGCTGGGCGAGGGCCGCTTCACCGGCCGGGCGACCGCCGACTGTCTGGCCCAGGCGATCAGGATGGGGTGGACGCCGGGCCACCCGGGGTTCGGCCGCAATCCGCTCGACCTCGCCGACGAGGCCGCCGCCGCGGGCCGCCCGGTCGCCGAGCACATCGTGGACGAGCTGAGGTCCGGGCGGCTGCGGTTCGCCGCCGAGGACCCGGACGACCCGGCGAACTTCCCGCGCGTGCTGACGGTGTGGCGGGCCAACCTGCTCGGTTCCTCCGGGAAGGGCAACGAGTACTTCCTGCGCCACCTCCTGGGCACGGACGCTGCGGTCCGCTCCGAGGAGACCCCGCCCGAGGGGCGCCCGAAGGACGTGGTGTGGCGGGAGGAGGCCCCCGAGGGCAAGCTCGACCTGCTGGTGACGATGGACTTCCGGATGACCTCCACCGGGCTGCTCGCCGACGTGGTCCTGCCGGCGGCCACCTGGTACGAGAAGGACGACCTGTCCAGCACGGACATGCACCCCTTCGTGCACGCCTTCACCCCTGCCATCGCACCGCCCTGGCAGGCCCGCACCGACTACGACGCCTTCCTGACGATCGCCGACCGCTTCAGCGAGCTGGCCGCCGAGCACCTCGGCACCCGCACCGACGTCCTCGCCGTCCCACTGCTGCACGACACCCCCGACGAACTCGCCCAGCCCGGCGGGGTGGTCCGGGACTGGAAGGCGGGTGAGTGCGAGCCGGTCCCGGGGCGGACCATGCCGAAGCTGGTCACGATCGAGCGGGACTACACCGCCGTGGCGCAGAAGATGCGTGCCGTCGGCCCGCTCCTCGACACACTGGGCACCACGACGAAGGGCGTCACCGTCCACCCGGGCCGGGAGGTGGCCGAGCTGGGACGCCTCAACGGCACCGTGGCGGACGGGGTGGGCGCCGGACGGCCCTCGCTGGCCACCGCCACCCACATGTGCGACGCGATCCTCGCCCTGTCCGGCACCACCAACGGCCGTCTGGCCACCGAGGGCTTCCGGCAGCTGAGGGACCGTACCGGCAGCGACGGCCTGGTGGAGCTGTCCGCCGAACGCGAGGCCGAGCGCGTCACCTTCGCCGACACCCGCACCCAGCCCCGCGCGGTGCTGACGTCGTACGAGTGGTCGGGCAGCGAGACGGGCGGGCGCCGCTACTCCCCGTTCGTCATCAACGTCGAGCACAAGAAGCCCTGGCACACCCTCACCGGCCGTCAGCACTTCTTCGTCCAGCACGACTGGATCGCCGAGATGGGCGAGCAACTGCCCGTCTACCGGCCACCGTTGAACACCAGCCGACACTACGGCAACGAAGAACTGGGCGGCGACCGGGCCGAGGTGACGGTCCGTTACCTCACGCCGCACTCCAAGTGGTCCATCCACTCGGAGTACCAGGACAACGCGTACATGCTCGCCCTGTCCCGGGGCGGGCCGGTGATCTGGATGTCCACCGCCGACGCCGAGAAGATCGGCGTGAGGGACAACGAGTGGATCGAGGCGTACAACCGCAACGGCGTCGTCGCCGCGCGGGCCGTGGTCACCCACCGCATGCCCGAGGGCACGGTGTACATGTACCACGCCAAGGACCGCACGGTGAACGTCCCGAAGACCGAGGTCAGCGGCCGCCGCGGCGGCATCCACAACTCCCTGACCCGGCTCCTGGTCAAGCCCACCCATCTCGCGGGCGGCTACGCCCAGTTCACCTACGCCTTCAACTACTACGGCCCCACCGGCAACCAGCGCGACGAGGTCACGGTCATCCGCCGCCGCTCGCAGGACGTGGAGTACTGACATGAGGGTCATGGCACAGGTGGCGATGGTGATGAACCTCGACAAGTGCATCGGCTGCCACACCTGCTCGGTCACCTGCAAGCAGACCTGGAGCAACCGCACCGGGGTCGAGTACGCCTGGTTCAACAACGTCGAGACCAAACCCGGCGTCGGCTACCCGCGCCGCTACGAGGACCAGGAGCAGTGGAAGGGCGGCTGGATGCTCGACCGCCGCGGACGGCTCGTCCTGCGCTCCGGCGGACGCGTGAAGCGGCTGCTGTCCCTGTTCTCCAACCCCGATCTGCCCTCCATCGAGGACTACTACGAGCCCGTCACCTACGACTACGACAACCTGGTCGGCGCCCCCGCCGGCCCGGACCTGCCGGTGGCCCGCCCCCGCTCGGTGCTCACCGGCAAGCCGACCGCCGTCACCTGGGGCGCGAACTGGGAGGACGGCCTCGGTGGCGCTCCCGAGCACGCGGGCGGCGACCCGAACCTGACCGGCGCGTGGGCCGAGAAGGTGCGGTTCGAGTTCGAGCAGACCTTCCTCTTCCACCTGCCCCGGCTGTGCGAGCACTGCCTCAACCCGGCCTGTGTGTCGGCCTGTCCGTCCGGCGCCCTGTACAAGCGGGTCGAGGACGGCATCGTCCTCGTCGACCAGGACCGCTGCCGGGGCTGGCGGATGTGCGTGACGGCGTGCCCGTACAAGAAGGTGTACGTCAACCACGCCACCGGCAAGGCCGAGAAGTGCACCTTCTGCTTCCCGCGCGTCGAGGCCGGGCAGCCCACCGTCTGCTCCGAGACCTGCGTCGGCCGCCTGCGCTACCTCGGCCTGCTCCTCTACGACGCCGACCGGGTCGGCGAGGCCGCCGCCACCCCGGACGAGCGGGACCTCCTGGACGCGCAGCGGGGTGTGTTCCTCGACCCGCGGGACCCCGAGGTCGTCACCGCCGCAAGGGAGTCGGGCATCCCCGAGGACTGGCTGGAGGCCGCGCGCCGCTCCCCCGTCTACGAGTTGGTGGCGCGCCACAGGGTGGCCCTGCCGCTGCACCCGGAGTACCGCACCCTGCCGATGGTCTGGTACGTCCCCCCGCTCTCCCCGGTCCTCGACGCGGTCGACGCGGCCGGCGGCGACCAGGACGACCCCGACCATGTCTTCGCCGCCGTCACCCGGTTGCGCATCCCGCTGGAGTACCTGGCGGAGCTGTTCACCGCCGGGGACACCGACGCCGTCGCCGGGGTGCTGATGAAACTCACCGCGCTGCGCTCGTACATGCGTGCACGCACCCTGGGCGAGGAGGGCGACCGGGCCGTGCTCGACGCCGTCGGCATGACCGGGCGTGACGCCGAGGACCTGCACCGGCTCCTCGCGGTCGCGAAGTACGCCGACCGGTACGTCGTCCCCGCCGCCCACAAGGAGGACGGTGCCGCGCTGAGCGCGGTGGAGAACCGCTGTCCCGTCGAGGCCCCCGGCGACCAGCGGTCCGGCCGCCGCGTGCTGCTCGGCCTGCCCACCCTGCGCCGCGACACCACCACCGGAGGCCACTCGTGAGCCCACTGCCGGCGACGATCCCCGCCCTCGTCCGCACTCGCGTCCGGGCCGCCGTGCGCCGCCCGTCCCGCGCCACCCGCGAGGAGGCCGAGGCCCTCCCGCTGCTGCTGCGGCTGTGCTCCCTGCTGCTCCAGTACCCGGACCGCGAACTCACGGAAGCCGGGCCCGAGTTGGCTGCGACGGTCGCGGCGTTGCCGCCCTCCCCCGCCGCGACGCGCCTGGCCGCGTTCACGACCTGGTTCGCCGCCCAGGGACCGGACGGGCCGCAGCGCCACTACGTGGAGATGTTCGACCTGCGCCGTAGGAGCAGCCTGTACCTGACCTACTACCTGCACGGCGACACCCGCCGACGGGGCATGGCCCTGCTCACGCTGCACCAGCGGTACCGGGCGGCGGGCTGGGACGCCGACACCGGCGAACTCCCCGACCACCTCCCCGTGGTGCTGGAGTTCGCCGCCCTCGCCGGGCCCCGGACGGGACAGGCGCCGCTACGTCAGCACCGGCGGGGCCTGGAACTCATCCACCACGCCCTGACCGACGCCGACTCGCCGTACCGGCACGTCCTCGCCGCCCTGCTCACCCTCCTGCCGCCGCCCACCGAGGCCGATCTGAAGGCGGTCGCCGAGCTGGCCGCGCAGGGGCCGCCCGAGGAGGACGTCGGCCTCGACCCCTACGGGACGTACGGCGCGGGCGAGTTCGCGCCGCCGGCCGCCTTCGTACCGCCCGAGCAGGCACCACCCACCCGTATGCCGCCCCTCTCGTCCCCGGAAGGCCCCCGATGAACGCCCCGGACACCACCCTGGCCGCGACGAGCGGCGCCGATCTGCTGCTGTGGGTGGCCTTCCCGTACGTCTGTCTCGCCGTGTTCACCGTCGGCCATGTGTGGCGCTACCGCCACGACCAGTTCGGCTGGACCACCCACACCAGTCAGCTCCTCGAACACCGCTGGCTGCGCTGGGGCAGCCCGCTGTTCCACCTGGGGACCTTCATGGTCGTCGCGGGCCACGTGGTGGGCCTCGCGGTGCCCGCGTCCTGGACGGAGGGGGCCGGGATCTCCGAGCACGCCTATCACACGACCGCCGTCTGGGCGGGGTCGGTGGCGGGCGCGGCGATGGTCGTCGGGCTCGGCATGCTGTGCGCCCGGCGTCTGCTGACCCGCAGGATCCGCCTCACCACCGACCGCGGCGACAAGCTGCTGTTCCCGCTGCTGTCCGCCACCGTCCTGCTCGGCATCACCGCCACCACCGCCCACAACGTGTTCGGCGGCGGCTACGACTACCGCTCCACCGTCTCCGTGTGGTTCCGGGGCCTGTTCACCCTCCAGCCCCAGCCGGAGGCGATCGCCGGGGCACCGCCGCTGTTCCAACTGCACGCCCTCAGCGCCTGCCTCCTCTTCGCCGCCTGGCCGTTCACCCGGCTCGTGCACGTGTGGAGCGCACCGGTCGGCTACCTCGTCCGCCCCTACCTGGTCTACCGCGGACGCGGCACCTCCGCGTCCCCGTCGACCCGGCCGGCGGGCGGCTGACCACCTGGCGGCGAATGCTGTCGGTTGCTGCCACTATGCTCCCGCCCATGAACGAGGACGACAGAGGCCCCGGAAGACGAGTCGTCGACGGGCGCTTCGAGTTGGAGAC
Organism: Streptomyces caniscabiei; assembly: GCF_014930365.1. Classification (GTDB taxonomy): domain Bacteria; phylum Actinomycetota; class Actinomycetes; order Streptomycetales; family Streptomycetaceae; genus Streptomyces; species Streptomyces caniscabiei. The sequence goes on from NZ_JABXWI010000004.1 coordinate 306,669, forward strand.
CCGTCTCGGCGGGGGTGGGATGGGGACCGTCTGGCGGGCCAGGGACCTGGTGCTGCACAGGCTCGTGGCCGTCAAGGAGGTCCGCCCGCCCGACCGGGACCTCGCCGAGTACGACCCCGAGGGCGCGCGGACCCTGCGGGAGCGGGTGCTGCGCGAGGCCAGGGCGCTGGCCCGCATCGACCATCCGAACGTCGTCACCATCCACCACATCGTCGACGGCGGTGAGGGCACCTACCCGTGGATCGTGATGGAACTGGTCAGCGGCGGCTCGCTGGCCGACCGGCTGGCCGAGGGCCCGATGCCGCCGGCCGAGGCCGCACGGCTCGGCCGGCAGGTGCTGGGCGCGCTGACCGCCGCGCACGACGCCGGCATCCAGCACCGGGACGTCAAGCCGGCCAACGTCCTGCTGCGTCCCGACGGACGTCCCGTCCTCACCGACTTCGGTATCGCGGCGATCCGCGAGACGAGCGGCCTCACCGCCACCGGCTCCGTCATCGGAACGCCGGACTTCATGGCACCGGAACGCATATCGGGGCAGGAGGGCGGGTCCGCCTCCGACCTGTGGTCGCTGGCGATGATGCTGTACGCCGCCGTGGAGGGCCACCACCCGCTGCGCCGGGGCTCCACCCTGGCCACGCTCGCCGCGGTCCTCAACGACGACGTGGCGCCTCCCCGGCACGCCGGTGCCCTGGGCGACGTCCTGATGAGCGTGCTCGTGCGGGACCCGGCGGCACGGCCGTCGGCGGCCGAACTGGACCGGCGACTCGCCGAGGTCGAGTCGGGGCCGGCGGGTCCGACGGGACCGGCCGTGTGGGACGAGCCCACGTCGTACCCGCTGACCCCGCCGACCCCCGCCACCGGGGTCGGGACGGGCGCCCCGGGTACGACGCATGTCACCGCGGCGGGCTTCGGTCCGCCGCCGGCGCTGACACCCTCGGTCCACCCGCCGTTCGACCGGACCCCACCCATGCACACACCGCCGGGTCAGCCGCCGCTGGTCCAGTCGCTGCCGGGGAAGGTGTCGTACCAGCCGGTGACCGCGCCCGTGAACGGGGCACAGCGGCGCGGGCCGCGTCTCGGCGCCCTGCTGAGCATCTCGGGCGTGTCGCTGGCCGGTGTCCTGGTCCTGCTGTGGTGGCTGCTGCCCCTCGACGACACCGGTGACGCGAACGCCACCGTCCAGCCGACCAGGTCGACCTCGACGTCGCAGTCCCAGTCGCAGTCGCAGTCGCAGGCCGCCGCCACGCCGACCGACGACGCCTCACCGACCGAGGCCCCGGAGACGGAGCAGCCGGACGACGTCGTGACCGGCGGCATGCTGACCCCGGACGGCATCCGCACGGCGATCAAGGCGTTCGAGAAGGAGACCGGCCGCGACCGGTACGGGGACTTCTCGGTCTACCCGGACTATGTGTCGGCCCAGCTCATGGTCGACGGCAGTGACACCAAGTACGACACCTACACCTACCGCCCGGGGCGGGGCGTGGAGAAGGGCATCATCAAGGGCACCCTCGCCGGCGGCGAACAGCCCGTCAGCCTCGACGACTTCGACTGGGACAAGGTCCCCGCACTCCTGAAGCAGGCGGAGAAGAAGCTCAACGTCCCCGATCCGGTGAACCGTTACCTGCTGGTGCGACAGCCCAACGACATCTTCGACACTCCGGCCGGGATGGCCGTCTACCTGAGCGACGAGTACAACCAGTCCGGATATCTGGAGGCCGACCCGAACGGCAAGGTGACCCGCGTGTACCCCGCGGCGGGCTGACCCGGCACCCGGGGGTGCCGGGGGCGGCGTTCCACCCCGCCCGCACGCCCCCGGGTGCCCGCGCGTCAGCCGCCCAGGGCCGTGAGCACCACCGACCTGGCCTCGTCCTGGACGCGGCGCAGGTGGTCCGGGCCGAGGAAGGACTCGCCGTAGATCTTGTAGACGTCCTCCGTGCCCGAAGGACGGGCGGCGAACCAGGCGTTGGCCGTGGCGACCTTGATGCCGCCGAGGGCGGCGCCGTTGCCGGGGGCTTCGGTGAGGACCGAGGTCACCGGCTCACCGGCGAGGGTGTCGGCGGTGACCTGGCTCGGGGACAACTTGGCGAGCAGCGCCTTCTCCTCGCGGGACGCCGGGGCGTCGACGCGCGCGTAGGCGGGGGCGCCGAACCGTTCGGTGAGCTCGGCGTAGTGCTGCGAGGGGGTCTTGCCGGTGACGGCCGTGATCTCCGAGGCGAGCAGCGCCAGGATGACGCCGTCCTTGTCGGTGGTCCACACCGACCCGTCGCGGCGCAGGAAGGACGCGCCGGCCGACTCCTCGCCGCCGAAGCCGAGGCTGCCGTCGGACAGGCCGTCCACGAACCACTTGAAGCCGACCGGGACTTCGACCAGCTCGCGGCCGACGTCCGCGGCGACCCGGTCGATCATGCTGGACGACACCAGGGTCTTGCCGATCCCGGCGCCCGCCGGCCACTGCTCGCGGTGCGAGAAGAGGTACGAGATCGCCACGGCCAGATAGTGGTTGGGGTTCATCAGGCCCCCGTCCGGCGTGACGATCCCGTGCCGGTCGGCGTCGGCGTCGTTGCCGGTCGCGATGTCGAACCGGTCGCGCCGCTCGATGAGGGAGGCCATGGCGTACGGGGAGGAGCAGTCCATGCGGATCTTGCCGTCCCAGTCCAGCGTCATGAAGCGCCAGGTGGGGTCGGTGAGCGGGTTCACCACCGTGAGGTCGAGCCGGTGCTGATCGGCGATGCGGCCCCAGTAGGCGACCGAGGCGCCGCCGAGCGGGTCGGCGCCGATGCGTACGCCGGCGGCACGGATCGCGTCCAGGTCCAGGACGCTCGGCAGGTCCGCCACGTAGGCCCCGAGGAAGTCGTGGCGGCCGGTGCCGGGGGCGGCCAGGGCACGGGCGTACGGGATGCGCCGTACGTCCTTCAGGCCGCCCGCGATGATGTCGTTGGCCCGGTCCTGGATCCAGGAGGTCGCGTCGGAACCGGCCGGTCCGCCGCTCGGCGGGTTGTACTTGAAACCGCCGTCGGCGGGCGGGTTGTGCGACGGGGTGACCACCACGCCGTCCGCGAGGCCGGACGTACGGCCGCGGTTGTGGGTGAGGATGGCGAGCGAGACCGCCGGAGTGGGTGTGTAGCCGTCGGCCTGGTCGATGAGGACGGTCACGTCGTTGGCGGCGAAGACCTCCAGTGCCGTGATCCGCGCGGGCTCGGAGAGGGCGTGGGTGTCGGCGCCGAGGAAGAGGGGGCCGTCGGTGCCCTGGGCGGCGCGGTATTCACAGATGGCCTGGCTGGTGGCGGCGATGTGGTCCTCGTTGAACGCCGCCGCGAGGGAGGAGCCGCGGTGTCCCGAGGTGCCGAACGCCACCCGCTGCCCGGGATCGGCCGGGTCGGGATGGAGCGCGTAGTACGCCGTGACCAGACGGGCCACGTCGATGAGGTCCTCGGGCCCGGCGACCTGTCCCGCTCGCGCGTTCTGCATTTCCCCGCTCCTCCGCAAAGGTCGACCGTTGAGTACGGAGCTCATTCTCCCCTGCCGGGCCCGTCGGGACGCACGCGCACCGGGCGCCCGTTGTGACCGTGCGCGGCGGGTGCGACGATACGGGTCGGTGAGCGACGGGACAGCGAAGGGACGTCGACGTGAGGCACGAGGACCAACGGCCGCCCGCCGCCGTGCTGTTCGACGCGCTGGGACCCGCCTACGAGAAGGCGTTCGCCCATGCTCCCGCCCATCTGTCCGCCCTCCGGTGGCTGATCGAGCGACTGCCGCCGGCCGCGCGGACGCTGGACGTGGGCAGCGGCACCGGGCGGCCGACGGCGGCCTCGCTGGTCGAGGCGGGCCACTCCGTGGTGGGCGTGGACGTCTCGCCCGTCATGGTCGACATCGCCGCCCGGCAGGTTCCCGGGGCCGAGTTCCGCCGCGGCGACATCCGCGATCTGCCCCTGGACGCCGACGTGTTCGACGGCGTGTGCGTGTTCTTCTCGCTGCTGCAGATGACCCGTGCCGAGCAGTCGGCGCTGACGCGGCGCCTCGCCCGCGCCCTCCGGCCGGGTGGGCATCTGGTGCTGGCCACCGTGCCCGCGGACGTGGAGGGCGTCGAGGTGGTCTTCATGGGCCGGCCGGTCCGCGCGACCAGCTTCGCCGCGGAGGGCGTCGTCGCCATGGTGGAGGCGGCGGGGCTGACGGTCCTGTCCCGCCACGACGCCGTCTTCACCCCGGACCATCCGGACGCCGGTCCCGAACCCCATCTCTTCCTGTACTGCCGACGCGACGGGACCGGCGACTGAGGACCGGCGGCGACTGAGGCGCGGACCCACCGCGCAAACTCCCACCTCCGTGTCGACGCTCACAGTCGCGCCGACTCGCACCGCCGCGCCGACGCTCACGGTCGCGTCGTCGCGGAGAGCGGGACGAGCGTGGTCACCGCGTCGTGCAGTCCGGACGGCCGCAGCAGTTCCTCCGGGGTACGGCGCCCCCACCCCGGGCCGCACAGCAGGACGGGACTGTGTCTGCGCGCTCCCCTGATCCCCCAGCGGGTCGCCGCGACGCGCTGGGCCAGCGACAGGGCGGCGGTGGGCCGCGACTGCGCCCACAGCGCGACCGCGGCCGGGGCGACCCGTCGTACGGCTCCCTCCAGTGCCTCGGCCGGGACCGCCCCACCGAGCATCAGCACCGGGACGTGCCGCTCCGCCAGCGCGGCGGCGAGCGCCTCCAGCGGCAGCGTGTGGTGTTCGTCGGGCAGGCAGGCCAGCAGGACGGGCGCGGCCTGCCCGGGCGGCGGCGCCGAGAGGTACACGTGCCGCAGCGTGGTGGAGATGTGCCAGGACAACAGGTGCTCGACCTCCACGTACCGGTCGCCGGAGGACTCCCACTTGCGGCCGACCGCGCGCAGGGTGGGCGCCATCACCTCCTCCCACGCGACGACGAGCCCGTGGGCGCGCACCACGGCCCGGAGTTGTTCCTGCACGGCCGCCGCGTCCAGCCGGACGGCGGCACGGGCCAGACCGCGGCACTCCTGGCGCACGTCGCCCAGGGGCAGGGCGGAGGCCGGGGAACGACCGCGCCGCGCCCACACACTCGGGGCGGCGCGTTCGGGTGGCGCGTCGGGTACGGGCGGCGCGTCGGGTACGGGCGAGCCGGCCGGTTCGGGCGGCGGGACGAGGGCCGGGGGCCCGGCCGGTTCGGCATGGTCGACGTCGCCTGCGCGCGCGGCCGGTGGGACGACGGTCATCTCGGCGGCGGCTCGCCCCCGGGCCCGCTCGATGGCGGCGCGGGCAGCCTCCGCCGGGGGCACTCCCGCTGCCGTCAGCCGGCACATCTCCTGCAGCATCGCCACGTCGTCGGGCGACCAGCGACGCTGGCGGCCCTCGGCCCGTACGGCGGGCCCCAGGCCGTAGCGGCGGTCCCAGGAGCGCAGCGTCGTCGGTGACACGCCCAGCCTGCGCGCGAGGAAGCCCGTCGTCACCCCGTGCCGGGGCGGTTCCGCGTCCGGTTCCGGCGCGAGCGCGGCGTTCGGGCGGCTCGGGACGGGCGCCACCGGACCGGGCGTCAGCCGCTCCGACATGTTCCCGCCTCCTTCCGCCCCCTGGGTGGGCCAGCGGGCCGGGTGAAGTCGGCGAGCCGGGGACGCCCACCCGGCTTGTCTTCCGGCGGACACGGCCGAACGGATGCGCGTACGGAGGTTTCCGCGCCGCAGGCGGCCGTTCGGCCCGTTCGACCTCGTTCGGCCGGTTCAGCCGGGGAAGCGCCCAGTGGAGCGCAGGTGCCGGCGCCGCTCCGCGTAGGCGAGGTCGTCGCGCCACAGGCGGCCCGCAGCGGCCCGTACGAGGGGCCGCAGCAGCGGTGCCGCCTTGCGGGCCAGGGCGAACCCGGGCCGGTCCGAGGCGGCCACGACGGCCTCCACCACGGCCGTCCGGGGCCTGCCCCGGTCGTCGGGGGCGAGCGGTGTCGCATGGGTCTCCACCACCGAGCCCACACCCTCGCCCTCGGTGATGCGCATGACGACCGTGCGCGGCTCGGGCGCGGTGAACACCGCCCGCACCGGCACGACGAGTCGCCCGCCGAGCTTGAAGGACACGTCGACCGTGAACCCGTCCTCCTCCCCGGCGGGCGCGTCGACGACCGTCAGATCGACGAAGGAGTACGGGTGGAACCAGGCGCCGTGCCACGGGTCGAGCCGGTTGGCGACCACGTCCTCTGGCTCGCAGACGCCGACCCCGACGTAGACCGCCGTCAGCGAGGCCGCACGGGCCGGCCGCGTCGGCACCACCGGCGCTTCGAGCGGTGGCTCGCCGCCCACGTCGTCCAGTCGCACCCACACCAGCACGCCGTCGTCGTGGGCGGGCAGCGGCTCCCAGCCGGCGAACGGGCCGCCGTCCAGGGCGAGTCCGTGCCAGTGGCACAGCAGGGTGCCGCAGCGCACCGGGCTGTCCTTCAGGGGCGCGCCCAGATGGGGGCAGCTGCCGGGCCCGGCGACAAGGCGGCCGTCCGCGGCCCGCCATACGACGACCTCGTGGCCGGCGATCGTCCGGGCCAGCGGGCGGTCGTCCCGGATGTCGCGGGTCGCGCCGACGACGTACCAGTTGCCCGAGGGGCGGGCCTGCGCGCGCTTGAGGGCTTCGGCGATCACGGCCGGGCGGGCCTCGCGCCAGGTGGGCCGCTGCCGTTCCCAGGGCACCGGGTCGCGGCGCAGGGACAGGGGATACCGTCGGCGGCGGTCGGGACGTCGGGGGCTCACGCGACCTCCTCGTGGAGCGGTTCCGGCGAGACGGTGACGGCGGTCGGCTCGTGCCCGGCGGCCGTCGGCTCGTCTCCGGCGGCCGTCGGCTGGTGCCCGGCGGCGGGCGTCACGTCCGGCGCCGGCTGTTCCGTCCGCCATGCGCCGGCGCGCGCCGGCGTCCGCCGTGTCCCGGCGTGCGCCGCCGCACGGGCGGCCGCCCGTGCCGCCGCCAGACGTACGAGCCCGTCGACGGCCACCGCGGCGCGGCGGCGGCGGGGGACCACGGACCGGCGGTGCAGCACGGCGTACCCGTCGCGGGCGACGGCGTCCAGGATGCCGCCGTACAGCACGAACGCGGTGCGGATGCAGGGGCGGGAGACGGGGTCGAGCAGGGCGAGGCCGGGGGCGGCCTCGCGGTAGACGCCCCGGGTGAGGTCCTCGAAGGCCCGTAGCGCCTCGGTGATCCGCGGGTCGCGCCGGCCGGTGCTGCGGCTCCACGACAGCAGCTCCCGGTCCACTCCGTGCGCGCCGAGCAGATCGGCGGGCAGGTAGAGGCGGCCCCGGTCGAGGTCCTCGCCGACGTCGCGCAGGAAGTTGGTCAGCTGGAAGGCCACGCCGAGGGCGGCTGCGTGCGGGGCGGCCTCCTCGCGCGGGGCGACCGTCCCGAGGATCGGCAGCATCTGGAGCCCGATCACGGCGGCGGAGCCGTGCATGTAGGCGCGCAGGTCGGCGTAGGTCGGGTAGTCGGTGACCTCCAGGTCGCTGCGCATGGAGGCCATGAAGTCGCCGAAGTGCCGGTGGTCGATGGCGTAGCGCCGGGCCGTGTCGGCGAGCGCGAGGACGACCGGCTCGACGGAGTCACCCCCGTCTCCGCTTCGGGGGTCGCCGTCGCGCAGGCCGCGCTCCAGGCGTTCGTGGAGGAGTGCGAGGTCCGCCGCGCGGCGGTGCGGCGGCGCGGCGGTGTCCAGGGAGTCGACGATGTCGTCGGCCCAGCGGGCGAACCCGTAGAGCGCGTGCACGGCGGGGCGGCGTTCCACGGGCAGCAGCCGGGTGGCGAGGAAGTAGGTCCTGCCGTGCCGGGCGTTGAGGCGGCGGCAGCGCGCGTAGGCGTCGCGCAGCACCGGCTCGGTGATGCCCGCCGCGTCGAGTTCGCGGGCGGTCATGAGGGGGTTCCTTCCGGTGCGGCCGACGCGGTGCGTCGGCGCCTGGGGGCGGGGGCCGTGTGCCGGCCGGTGATCCGGGCGGCGGCGAGCTTGCCGGACAGCAGGACGGTCGGCACGCCGACGCCGGGGGTGGTGCCGCAGCCGGCGAGTACGGCGTTGGCGGTGCCGCGTACGAGGTTGCGCGGCCGGAACGGGCCGGTCTGCGCGAAGGTGTGGGCGGCGGAGAAGGGGGTGCCCGCGGCGTGCCCCTGGGCGTGCCAGTCGGCCGGGGTGACGAGGGCCTGTTCCTGGACGGCGTCGGCGAGGCCGTCGAAGCCTCGTCGTTCCAGCTCCCGCAGGACGCTGTCGCGGTAGCGGGGAGCGAGGTCGCCCCACGCGGCGGCGTCGGGGCCGATGTCGGTGTTGGGGCAGGGCGCGAGGATGTAGTGCAGGTGGTGGCCCGGCGGGGCGAGCGTCGGGTCGGTGGCGGTGGGGCGGGTGATCAGCAGCGACGGGTCGCTCATCAGCTCGCCGGTGCGGGTGAGTTCGTCGAAGGTGCGGCGCCACTCGGTGCCGAAGGACAGGGTGTGGTGGGCGAGTTGGGGCCAGGTCCGGTCGGTGCCGGCGTGCAGCACGACGGCCGACGGCGCGTGTCTGATCCGCAGCGGACGGCGGGGCGGCCGGCCGAGGAGGGCGTAGGCGACGGGCAGGTCGGGCGTGAGGACGACGGCGTCGCAGGCGATGCGCTCGTGCGCGGTGACCACGGCGGTGACGCGGTCGCCGGAGCGTTCCAGCCGGACGACGTCCTGCCCGAACCGCAGGTCGGCGCCTGCCTCGGCGGCGGCGTCGGCCATCGCCCGCGGCAGGGCGTGCATCCCGCCGCGGGGGAAGTACACGCCGGCCACGGTGTCCATGTAGGCGATCACGGCGTACGCGGCGAGTGCCCGTGCCGGCGGGACGCCCGCGTACAGCGCCTGGAAGGAGAAGACCCTGCGCAGGCGTTCGTCGCGCAGGTGGCGGCCGATCCGCGCGTCCAGCCGTCCGAAGCCGCCGAGCGCGGCGAGCCGCGCGAGGTCAGGGGTGAGCAGTTGGAGGGGGGAGTCGAAGTTGGTGTCGATGAAGCGCCTCATCTGCGCCCGGTACAGCCGCTCCAGCCAGCCGCGCAGCCGCCGGTAGCCCGCGGCCTCCCCGGCGCCCGCGAAGCGTTCGACCTCGGCCTCCATGGCGTCGGGGTCGGTGTGGACGTCGATGCCGCTGCCGTCGGCGAACAGGGCCCGGTAGGCGGGGTGCAGGGGGATGAGGTCGACCCGTTCGCGCAGGGTCGTGCCCACGGCGGCGAAGGCCTCGTCGGCGAGGTCGGGCATGGTCAGCACGGTGGGGCCGGTGTCGATGCGGTAGCCGCCGCGCTCCAGGCGTCCGGCGCGCCCGCCGGGCAGCGTGTCGCGCTCGACGAGGGTGACCCGGCGGCCGGCGCCGAGGAGGTGCAGGGTGGCCGCCAGGCCGGAGAGTCCGGCGCCGACGACCACGACGTGGTCGGTGCGCCCGGGAACGGTCCTGGTCACCGGGCGGCTCCCTCGGCGGCGCCCAGCAGCAGCGAGACCGGCACGCCGTCCGGGGGTCCGTGCGGGGCGGAGGACGGGGACGGTGGTGGCGGGTCGCCGGCCGTGGTGTGCAGCAGTTCCCGCAGCCGCAGCCGGCCCTCCGCCTCCAGCGGGGCGGACTCCAGATGCCGCAGGCCCTGGGCGACCAGACGTTCGATCTTCGCCTCGACGATGTCACGGGCGCCGGTGCGGACCAGGACGTCGCGGACCTCGGCGAGACGGGGCTCGGACAGATCGGCTCGGCCGAGCGACCGGCGCAGCAGCGCGAGGGCGCGCCGGTCGTCGGTCGCCTCGGCCCGCGCCTGTGCCACGGCGACGAGGTAGGTGGGCTTGCCGGCCCGGATGTCGCCGCCGGTGGGTTTGCCCGCGTGCCGGGGGCCGCCGAAGACGTCGCCGAGGTCGTCCCGGAGCTGGAAGGCGATGCCGACGCACCGGCCGGCCGAGCACAGGGCCCGGGTGCGTGCGGCGTCCGCGCCGGCCAGCGCGGCGCCGAGGGCCAGGGGGCGCTCCACCGAGTACAGGGCGCTCTTCAGGCAGGCGGCGCGGATCGCGCGGGCCAGGGACCTGGAGGAGGTGGCCTGGCCCTGGATGTCCAGGTACTGCCCGGCCACCATCTCGGTGCGCATGGTGCTCCACAGCTCGCGGACGGTGCGCTCCGCGGCCGGTGCCGCCCTGGTGTCGGCCACGATGTCGTCGGCCCAGGCGAGGGCCAGGTCTCCGGCGAGGATCGCCGCGGCCTCGCCGAACCGCGCTCCGTGGGCCGGCTCCGTGACGTCGGCGTACTGCGCGGCGACGTCGGCGTGCAGGGCGAGCCGTCCGCGGCGCAGCCGGGAGCCGTCCATGACGTCGTCGTGGACGAGCGCGCAGGTCTGGATCAGTTCGAGGGCGGCGCCGACGCGCAGGGCGGCCTCCGTCTCGGCGGCCCCTCCCCCGCAGGCGCGCAGGGCCCACCAGACGAAGCGCGGGCGCATGAGCTTGCCTCCGTCCAGGGCGAAGCGTGCGACGCGCTCGGCCAGGTCCGCCGCGAAGACCGGGTCGAGCGCGGCGGCCCGTTCGGTGCGCTCCGCGAGCAGGCCCGCCAGCACGCGTCGCACGGCGCCGGGCACGTCGCGGTCGACGGCGTGCGGCTCGCACGCGTCCGCCGGTACCTGTGACGGGACCTCCTCAGAGGCCCCGGGCGGTGGCGCTGCCGCGGGGTGGTCCTTCGCGTCGCTGGGGCCCATCGGGGTTCCTTCCGTCGCCGGCAACAGCGGTGTCTGCTTCAACGCCTTCCGTGGCGGAGGCGCGCACGGATGCGCCGAAGGGGTGAAAACGTGCGGCCGGTTCGCGCTCCGAGCGCCGTGCGTACGACGGGCGCGCGGCGGTCCGACGCAAAGCGCTGCACAGGCGATGCAAGTTGTCTCCCTCGGTTCGGCCCTCGCAGGGTGGAGGAGTTGCAGCAGCCGGCGACCGGAGCCCGGCTCGGACGGAACGGGTGCCCCGGCAAGCACGCCCGTCACCCCCTGGGGGCGACGGACCCAGCCCGCACAAGGAGCAGACGCCATGACTGCACAGCAGGCCACCAGGCCCACCCACGACGGCGTGCCGACCGGCGCCCCGGCGGACGACTCCGCCGCGTGCGAGGACCTGGCGGCCGGTTTCGTGGCCGGGGACGAGGGCAGCCTGACCGCCGTCTACCACCGGTGGGGCCCCCTGGTGTTCACCCTGGCCAGGCGCTCCCTCGGCGACGCCCGGGAGGCGGAGGACGTCAGGCAGTCCGTCTTCCTCGCCGCGTGGCGCGGTCGCGCCGGGTACGCCCCGGAGCGCGGCCCGCTGGGTGCCTGGCTGGTCGGCATCACCCGCCGCAAGATCGCCGACGCGCTGGCGGCGCGGACGCGGCGGGCCGAGCTCGTGGCGGCGGCCGGGGCGCGCATGGCGGAGGCGCCCGCACGGGCGGACACGTTGCCCGACGCGGTGCTCGACCGGGTTCTGATCGGCCGCGAGTTCACCAGGATCCCGGCCCCGCAGCGCCTGGTGCTGACCCTGGCCTTCTACGACGACCTGACGCAGACCCAGATCGCCGAGGTCACCGGCTGGCCGCTGGGCACCGTCAAGAGCCACGCGCGGCGCGGACTGCGGAGCCTGGGCCACCGGCTCCGGGAGGAAGGGGTCCTGGACCGTTCGGCCTGACCGGCGAATCGATGCGTGATCGATGCGTGATCAGCGCACCGGCTGGAACCGGAGCGCCGTGCGAGGTCCGCGCCCGGCGGGGAACCCGCTCCCCGTCGGTCGTGCCTGCCACCGGGGCCGCTCCCGAGACGGAAAGCTTGCGCGGGGCCGACCGCGCGCGGCAGGGAACGACGAGGAGGGGGCCGCAGGTGCTGGAAGCTGACGTGGCCATCGTGGGCGCCGGCGCGGCCGGCCTGTCCCTGGCCCACCGGCTGTGCCGGCGCGCCCCCGGTGCCCGGCGCCTGTCGGTGATCCTGCTGGACGCGCCCCCCGGCCCGCTGCGTCCCCCGAGCCGCACCTGGTGCTTCTGGGAGAAGGGACCCGGCCCCTACGACGACGCCCTCAGCGCCGTCTGGCGGCGGCTGCGGATGCGTACCCCCGAGGGCCGGATCCTCCAGGAGGACATCGCGCCCCTGACCTACAAGATGCTCCGCTCCGACGACTTCGAGGATCTCGTCACGCGCCACCTGTCCCGCGCCGAGGAAGTGCGCCGTCTGGAGGCGGCCGTGGAGACGGTGGACGGCGTCGCCGGAGGGGCCGAGATCCGCGCCCGGTCCGGCGAGGGCTCCCCCGTGACCGTCCGCGCCCGCTGGGTCTTCGACTCCCGGCCCCTCGGGAGCCTGCCCGCCGCCCGCACCACCCTGTTGCAGCACTTCCACGGCTGGTTCGTCCGCACCGGCCGCCCCGTCTTCGACAGCGGCACGGTGGAGTTCATGGACTTCCGGGTGCCGCAGCCGCCCGGCGGACTCGCCTTCGGCTATGTCCTGCCCACCGGCCCCGACCGGGCACTGGTGGAGTACACCGAGTTCTCCGGTGCCGTCCTGCCCCGCGACTCCTACGACACCGCGCTGCGCCGCTACGGCGAAGAGGTGCTCGGCCTCGGCGACTTCGACGTCGTCGCGACGGAGAGCGGGGTGATCCCCATGACCGACGCCCGCTTCGAGCGCCGGTCGGGGCCCTCGGTGTTCCGTATCGGCACGGCCGGAGGCGCCACGCGGCCGTCCACCGGCTACACGTTCTCCGCGATCCAGCGGCAGAGCCGGGCGATCGCCGCGGCGCTGCGCGCGGGCCGGAACCCCTCGCCTCCCCCCGCCCACTCGGCCCGCTCGCGCGCGATGGACGCGGTGCTGCTGAGGGCCCTGGACAGCGGCCGGGTCGACGGCGCCGCCTTCTTCACCCGGCTGTTCTCACGGGTGCCGGCGGAACGGCTGCTGCGGTTCCTGGACGGGAGCACCCGCCTGCACGAGGACCTCGCCCTCGGCCTGCGCACGCCCGTGCTGCCGATGCTCCGCTCCGCGGTGGAACTGTCCTGGCTGCCCCGCGGATCCGCCGAACAGCCCTTCCCCAGCGGACCGTTCCCGAACCGCGGCCCCGCCCGACCGTTCCCGGACCACGGCCCCGCCCGCCCATGACCGGCACGGCGACCTTCCGTGCACCCGACCGAGGAGATCCCATGACGCTGCTCCGCGACGAGGACCTGGCCGCCGCCTTCGACCACGCCTCGCGCAGCTACGACACGCTGGTGTCCGCCAACCCCGGCTATCACAGCCAGTTGCGCCGCTCGGCGCGCCGCCTCGGGCTGCCCCGGCGGGGGGCCGGTCTGCGTGTCCTCGACCTCGGCTGCGGGACCGGTGCGTCGACCGCCGCGCTCGCCGCCGTTCTCCCCGAGGCCGAGATCACCGCGGTGGACGCCTCGGCGGGCATGTTGGAGCGCGCGGCCCGCAAACCCTGGCACGAGGGGGTGAACTTCGTGTGCGCGCCCGCCGAGCGACTGGCCGAGGCGGGTGTGGAAGGCCCGTTCGACGCCGTGTTCGCCGCCTATCTCTTCCGTAACGTCACCGATCCCGACGGCGTCCTGTCGACCGTGCGGGACGTCCTGGCCCCCCGAGGTCGGCTGGCGGTGCACGAGTACACCCTCAGCGGCCGGCCCCTCGACCGGGCCATGTGGACCGGGGTGTGCCGTGGCCTGGTCCTGCCCGTCGCCACCGCCCTCGGCGACGGCGACCTCTACCGCCATCTGTGGCGCAGCGTGGTGGAGTTCGACACCGCCGGCGACTTCGCCGCACGGGTCCACTCCCATGGCTTCGAAGCGGTACGGGTCCTGCCCCTGCCCGGATGGCAGACCGGCATCACGCACACGATCGTCGCCCGCCGGCCGGCCACCGCCGAGGACGGCCGATGAAGGCCCGCCGGGGCGGCGACCCGCTGCGGCCGGGCAGGGACCGGCGGGTCCGCAGGGTGAACGCGGTACCGGGCGCCCCGCGCTTCATGGGCGACCGGCCGCCGACGACCGCTGTGGTCGGCGGCGGTATCGCCGGGCTGGCCGCCGCGACCGCCCTCGCGGAGCGCGGGGTGCGGGTCACCCTCCACGAACGGGAGCAGACCCTCGGCGGACGACTGGCGGGCCGGCCGACCGTGCTGTCCGACGGGACCACCGTCACCATGAGCCGCGGCTTCCACGCGTTCTTCCGCCAGTACTACAACCTGCGCGGACTGCTGCGGCGGACCGACCCCGGCCTGACCCGCCTGCGCGCGCTGCCCGACTACCCCCTGCGACACGCCGACGGTCTCCACGACAGCTTCCGGCACATCCCGCGCACCCCGCCGTGGAGCGCGCTGGGCTTCGTCGCCCTGAGCCCCTCCTTCGGGCTCCGGGACCTGATCCGGATGAACCCGGTCGCCGCGCTGCCGCTGCTGGACGTGCGGGTCCCCGACGTCCACACCCGCCTCGACCACGTCAGCGCCCGCGACTTCCTCGACGCGATCCGGTTCCCCGAGGCCGCGCAGCACCTCGCGTTCGAGGTGTTCTCCCGCAGCTTCTTCGCCGATCCGCGCGAACTGTCCGCGGCCGAGATGGTCCTCATGTTCCACATCTACTTCCTCGGCTCGGCGGAAGGACTCCTGTTCGACGTCCCCGACGAGCCCTTCCCGACCGCCCTGTGGGACCCCCTCGCCGCCTATCTCCGCGGCCACGGGGCCGACCTGCGCACCGGGACCCCGGTCGAGACGGTCGAGCCCACGCCCGACGGCGGCTTCCTCGTCGCCGCGGGTGAGGAGGAGCGACGGTACGACGCGGTCGTCCTGGCCCTGGACACGGGCGGCCTGCGTTCCCTCGTCGGAGACTCCCCGCGCCTGGCGGACGCCGCGTGGCGCGAGCGGGTGGCGGCCCTGCGCTGCGCGCCGCCGTTCCTGGTCTCCCGTCTGTGGCTGGACCGCCCTGTCGCCGCCCGCCGTCCCGGCTTCCTGGGCACCGCCGGGTACGGCACGCTCGACAACGTCAGCGTGCTCGACCGCTGGGAGGGCGAGGCCGCGCGCTGGGCCGCCCGCACCGGCGGATCCGTCGTGGAACTGCACGCCTACGCCCTGTCCGACGGCTCGCCCCGAGACGTCGAACAGAAGCGTCTGCTGGAGCAGTTGCACCGGGTGTACCCCGAGACGCGGGCGGCGCGGGTGCTGGACGAACGGCACGAGTGGCGGGCCGACTGCCCGCTGTTCCCGGTCGGCGGGTACGACGACCGGCCCACGGTCCGCACCAGCGACCCCGCCCTGGTGGTGGCCGGGGATCTGGTCCGCACCGGCCTCCCGGTCGCCCTCATGGAGCGGGCTGCCACCAGCGGATTCCTCGCCGCCAACGCGCTGCTGGAGCGGTGGGGGGTCAGGGGCCAGACGCTGTGGACCGTCCCCGACGGCGGCCGGGGCCCCCTGCTGCGCCGGCTCGCCCGGAGGGCGGAACCGGCGCAGGAGCGGGGGTCGGTTCGGCCGTGACGACGGGTGCGATCGTCACCGTTCCGCCGCGGGCCCCGCACCCATGGTCCTGAGCTGCCGGACGAGGCGGGCCTGCGGCGGCACGCGTGTCGCCGCGCCGGGTGTCCGGGCGCCCGCTTCAGCCGTCCGATGGCGCCGTAACCACAGGGATGTCATGGACAACAGCCCGGTGAAGACCACCAGAAGCACCACGGACACCCACATGGGCCGACTTCCGGGACGCGTCCACCCTTCCTCGGCCGCCGACGCCGCCCACAGGACGGCGGCGGTCGCGTAGAAGGCTCGGATGCGTCGCAGTTGCCGCACGACGGGCGGCGGCATCGGATGGTCTTTCCTCGGCGTCATGGCGCCCCGTGTACCCGCATCCGTCCCCGGTTCACCGGTCACTTGGGGAGAACGCGCCGTTGGCACGCGCCGCCGGAGACGGAGGCCCGCTCAGAGGTGCCACGCGCCGCCGAAGGCGGAGGCCCGCTCAGAGGTCGCGCAGCACCAGGTACCGCGACAGCGCCCGCAACTCGTCCCCGGCTCCGCCCTCCGGCAGGACGTCGGCCAGCTCGGCGTCCGCGGCGGCGATGTGCGCCCGTGCCTCGTCCAGAGCCGCCGCCCTGCCGCCGGCCGCCTCGACGAGGCCGGCCGCCTCCTCGGGGTCCGCCCCCGACTCCAGGAGGACGGCCAGACGCCGCGCCTCGGTGGTCGGGCAGTCGAGCGCGGCCAGGACGGGGAAGGTCTTCTTGCGCTCCCGGAGATCGCCGTGCACGGGTTTGCCGGTGACCTCGGGGTCGCCCCAGATGCCCAGCACATCGTCGACGATCTGGAACGCCAGGCCGAGACGGCGGCCGGCGCGGTCGAGCGCCGAGACCACGTGCGGCGGACCGCCGCCCAGCAGCGCGCCGAGTGCGGCCGAGCTGCCGAGCAGGGCCCCGGTCTTGCCCTCGGCCATCGCCCGGTACTCCGCGGGCCGCACCCGCTCGGGCCCCGTCCAGGGGCGCGTGGTGAACAGCAGGTCCTCGGCCTGACCGTGCACCAGGTCGCCCAGCGCCGCCGACAGCACACGCAGCGCGGTGGGACCCGCCCCGGTGGCCGCGAGCGTCTCGACGGCCAGCGCGAACAGGGCGTCGCCCGCGAGGACCGCGGGTCCCGTGCCGTATGCCGCCCAGACGGCGGGGCGACGGCGGCGGGCCGTGTCACCGTCCATGATGTCGTCGTGCAGCAGCGAGAAGGTGTGCACCAGCTCCACCGCGACCGCCGCGGGCACCCCGGTGCGCCCGGCGGCGCCCACCGCCTCGGCGCCGAGCACGGCCAGTGCCTGTCGCACGCCCTTGCCCCCGGACGCGGCGGCGGGGGCCGGGGCGCCACTCACCTCGCACCAGCCGAAGGAGTACGCGGCCATCTCGCCCACCCAGGGGTGCATCCGCCCGACCGCGTCCCGCAGGGCAGGCCGCACCAGCTCGCGGCAGCGCGCCAGTACGAGGGGGACGTCGGCCGGTACCCGCAAGGCGGAGGAGAGCGGGGTCACCGTACGGCCTCCGCCCGGACACCGCGCCCGGCGGTCCGCGCGTCGCGGTGCGCCTGGTCGTCAGGGCCCGCCTGGTCGTGTGCGGGGAGTTCGCCCCGGTCCCGAAGGACGCGCTCGTCCTGGTCCCGCGGAGCATGTTCGTCCTCGTCGCGCAGGCCGAGCTCGTCCCGTGCCCGCTCCACCATCTGCCGTGCGTGCCGGAGTCCGATCCGCTCCAACTCCCGTGCCAGACCGTCCAGTTCCGACGCGGTCTCGGTACGGTCCCGGCCCAGTCGGGCGCGGGACTTGACCAGCCCCAGCCTGGACAGCGCCTCCCCTCGTGGCTCGCTCATCCCACGGAACTCCGCGAGGGCCCCTTCGTAGGTGTCCCGTGCCTCGACATGACGCCCCGCCCGGTAGAGGACGTTGCCGCGCATCTTGTGGTTGTAGGCCAGCGCGCTGGACAGCCGCATCTCCCGGCACATCACCTCGGCCTCCGACAGCAGCACGAGCGCCCGCTCGACGTCCCCGTCCCGCGCCGAGACGATGTCGGCGAGCCCGCGCAGTGCCCAGGCGTGGCCGCGCCGGTCGTCGGCGCCCGCGGCTATCAGGGCCGCCTCCTCGAACATCGCGTAGGCGCTGTCGAACGAGCCCCGTTGGCGGTGGATCTGCGCGATGCCCTCCAGCGCCCACACCGTGTGGCGCGCCTCCCCGCGTCGCCGGGCCTCGGCCAGCAGCTGTTCGTGCAGCTGGGCGACGGCCTCGTAGTCGCCCTGGATCCGGCCCGTCTCGGCCAGTCCCGCGAGGGAGTAGCCGCGCACGACGATGTCGCCGCCCCGTTCGCCCAGCTCGGCCGCCAGCCCGAGGAGCCGCCGGGCCAGGGTGAACGAGCCTCGTTGCCGGGCCAGCGTGCCACCGCTCCACAGGGCCCAGGCCATCGCTCCCGTGTCCCCCGCCGCTCTGGCCGCGCGATAACTCGCCTTCCACGCCCGGTCCGCCTCACCGATCTGCCCCAGCCGGCGGTGCGCCTCGGCCACGGCGAGCCCGGAGCGTGCCGCCTCGCCGTGCTCCCCGGCGCGCTCGGCCTCTCTCAACTGCCGTGTGCCGGCCGCCAGTACCTCGGTCAGGGAGGAATTCACGGACAGGGTGGTCAGAGCGCCTTGGTATTCGGGCGCGAACGCCTTGCCGTACATGGAACCCTTTCGGTGGATGCGCCCTACACGCGCCATGTATACACGCTGTGTATACATGATGTGTATAGAGAGCGAAAATCAACGCCGCCCCAGGAGCCGGGGCGGCGTCCGTTACCGATCAAGATGCCGTGCGCGCCGTGCGGGTTGCTCGTGAGGCGCAGATCACCTCACCGGGCGGCACGGCTCCGGCCGGCCGCCAACCATCGCTGGGCGGCGCTCAGTTGGGGTTCTCCGCGTGCGTGAGCGTCGTCCAGGCGTTGAAGTAGTTGTCCGTGCCCGAGGGCCGGCGGGCCTCGGTGTACTTCTGGGTGTTGGTCATCGCGATGCCGAGGCGGTGGTGGAGGGCGTTGAAGCCGACCTCGGTGACCCGGCCGAGTCCCTTGGCGACCGAGCCGCCGCACAGCCAGGAGGGCACGGCGGTGCCGTTCTCGTAGGACGTGTGGAAGCCCAGCGCGTGGCGCAGCCGGTCCTGGATCCTGGGGTAGAGGTCCTGGCCCTGGATCCGGCTGGTCTCCGCGATGTTGGCGAGGGAGGCGATGCCCCAGCCGGTGTGCCCGAAGTCGCGGCAGGTCTCCTGGGCGAGGCCGTCGGTGAAGGTGTCCTGTCCCTGCCAGTACTTGATGATCTCGGCACGGGTGTCGATGCTGCTGCCGGCGGGCGGTTCGGGCAGGTCGCCGTCGCCGTTCAGGTAGACGTACGCCGGGACGCGGGCGAGGTAGGTGGCGACGGCCTTGTCGTAGGCGGCGCGGTCCTCGATGAAGACGGCGATGCCGAGCGCCGCCTCGGTCATGACCAGTTCCCAGTTGCCGTTCTTGGTCGGGGCGCCGTTGATGACCTCGGGGAGGTACACGTCGCGCAGCATGGTCGCGAAGCGGACCGCGCCAGGCCAGCCGCCGTCGTAGGTGTACTTGATGATCTCGGCGGCGCGCGGCCAGGTGGAACCGGCCCAGCCGGTCTGCAGCGGGGCGTTGCTGTTGGTGTGGTCGGTGATGGTCGCGGACCAGGCGTCCATGATCTCGATCGACTTTTTGGCGTACCGGCTGTCGCGGGTGAAGTACCAGGCGAGCGCCTGCGTGTAGGCGGCGACGGCGTCCTGGCGCTCGTCGGTGCAGCCGTTGTTGGGGTTGGACGAGGAGCCGCACTCGACGACGGGCCGCGGTTTGGCGGGACGCGACAGGGAGGCGTAGGAGCTGGCCATCATGGCGTCGTAGGCGGCCTTCCACGGCTGCCGGCCGGCCCGCACGTTCGACCGGGCGTGGTCGAGCTGCCCCCGACTCACCAGCACACCGGGGTGGGTGAAGGCGGCCGGGGCGGCCTCCGCGCGTGGGGCCGGGCCGGTGAACTGGACGCTCAACAGCCCGGCCAGCAGGGCGAGTACACCGAGCAGGGCGGTTCTGGTGCGGGACATCCGATGACCTCTTCCGTTCAGGAAAATTCGTTCAGGAATGAGAACGCCGTTCCGAATACAGAAGCTTGGTCCGGACCATAGAAATCAACCGTGCACATGTCAACAGGCGGGACGCGCCCACCGGGCTAGTCGGACGGCGCGCCGCTCCGTTCCGCACGGCGGTGGCGCGCGGCCAGACGGGAGCCGGACTCGCGGCGGGCCGCGCGGCGCAGCAGGGGGACCGCGAGGAGGAAGCCCAGCACCGCCCAGGCGGTCAGCACCAGGGCGACCAGGGGCAGTTCCCAGGAGCCGGCCATCTCGGCGGCCCGTGCCGAGTCCGGGAGCAGCGCCGAACGCAGGCCCTGCGCCATCCACTTGAGCGGGAAGACCGCGGCCACCTGCTGGACCGGCACGGGCAGCACGGTGATGGGGAAGACCACCCCCGAGGTGAGCAGCAGCCCCATCGTCGGCAGCATGATCAACGCCAGCGCCTCACGGGGGTTGGGCAGTACGGCGCCTATGGCCGCGCCGAGCGGTACGACGGCGAGCAGCCCGAGCGTGGTGACCCACAGCAGCGTCAGCCAGCCGCCCGGCCCCCGGGGCAGGGGCCCGTCCACCAGCAGCGCCGCGGCCCCGAGGAGGAGCGCCAGCGTGCCCACCGACACCACGACCACCAGCACGGACTTGGCGACGAGATAGGCCGGTATCCCGCCGGGCGTGGCACGCAGCCGCAGCAGGGCGCCCTCCTCCCTCTCGGTCACGAGTATCTGCGGGAGGTTGATCAGCCCGATCTGGAACAGCAGGTAGGCGGCGAAGCCCGCCAGCACCAGATGGGACATGGGGGTCCGGGTGCCGGGCACGTCGTCACCGATCCAGGCGGCGACGAGCAGCGCCACGACCACGTTGGTCAGATGGCTGGACATCTCCTTGCCGCTGCGCACGAAGTGCCGCAGCTCGATGCCGCCGCGCTGGAGCCCGGCACGCCATGTGTTCGTCATGGGTGACCCTTTCACGCGACCCCCGCCTCCTCGTCCACGGCGCCGTCCGCGCCGTCGGCCTCCCGGTGCACCATGTGCAGATAGGTGTCCTCCAGCGTCGGGCGGCGGACCTCCAGGTCGGCGATCGGGCCGTCCGCGTGCCGGTGGAGCTCCCAGACCAGCCGGGAGGGGTCCTCGGTGCGTTCGCGGCGGGACGTACCGTCGTCGGCCGTCCAGCGGACCTCGGCCCGGGCGGCGGCGCGGCGGGCCAGTTCCGCGGGGGTTCCGCAGGCCCGGATCCGGCCGCCGACCAGCATGGCGATCCGGTCCGCGAGCCGCTCGGCCTCCGCCAGGTCGTGGGTGGTGAGCAGGACGGTGACGCCCTCGTCGCGGGCCAGCCGTTCCACCAGGCCGTGGAACTCGTGCCGCGCCTCCGGGTCGAAGCCGGCGGTCGGCTCGTCCAGGAAGAGGAGTTCGGGGCGGCCGACTATGCCGAGCGCGACGTCCAGCCGGCGGCGCTGGCCGCCGGACAGCCGGCCCACCTGCCGGCCGGCCTGCTCGGTGAGGCCGACCAGGTCGAGGAGTTCGGCCGGGTCGCGCGGGGCGGGGTAGTACGTCGCGAAGTGTGTCAGCAGTTCGGCGACCCGCCAGCCGCGGTGGTCGCGCCAGGACTGCAGGACCAGTCCGATCCGGGCCCGCCACGCGTCGTCGCCCCGCTCGGGGTCCGTCCCGAGGACGCTCGCCTCACCGCCCGAACGCCGTCGGAAGCCCTCCAGGATCTCGACGGTGGTGGTCTTCCCGGCCCCGTTGGGGCCGAGCAGCGCGAAGACCTCGCCGCGACGGATGTCCAGGTCGACACCACGCAGGACGTCGAGGGCGCCGTACGACATCGTCACATCGCGCGCGTGGACGACGGCCGGTGCGTCGGTGTGCCCCGTCATCGTCCGGCCTCCGCGTGCCGTTCCCGTGCTGCCGAAGCGCCGGGCGCGGCCGGGGAGCCTGTCGCGGCCGGGGGGCCGGCGCCGTCGACGATCGCCCGGAGCGCCGCGACGTGCCCCTCGAAGGCGGCGCGGCCGCGGTCCGTCAGCCGTACCCGGGTGCGCCGCCTGCGGCCGCCGCCCTCCTTGCGGAGCTCCAGGTATCCGGCCTCCTCCAGGGTGTGCAGTTGCTTGGAGAGGGCGGAGTCGCTGAGCGAGAGGCTGTCGCGGACGAACGGGAAGTCCGCCCATTCGGTGGCGGCGAGCAGCGCGACCACCGAGAGCCGGGTGGCGGGGTGAATCAGCTCGTCGAAGCCGCTGGGGGTGCTCATCGACTTGCCTCCTCGTCCGCCGCCGGTTCGCCGCCGCGCCGAACCGAGTCGGCCGCCCAGCGGTTGGCGGGACCGAGGGAGAGCAGGTACACGGCCACCGCGGCCGTGGCCTGGACGGGGGCGGCGTAGATCGGCGCCAGTGACTCGGTCAGGTGGTCCGACAGCACGATCGTCCCGCCGACCAGCACCGCCGCCGCTCCGAACGCGGCCCACATACGCCCGGGGCAGCGCGTGTGGTGCAGCCGCATCCGGCTCCTGCGGCCGCTCATCGCGACCAGCAGGCCCAACAGCCCGACGTAGGTGGCCACGAACAGTCCGACGCCCCACTGGGGCAGGTCCATGCCCACGCCGGCCAGGAACACCCACATGAGCGCGGCCGTGCCGTAGGTGGTGCCGCGCCCGCCGGACACGGTGTGCTCGAACTCGTCGTACACCCGCTCCTGCGGCACCCGGATGCGTTGCAGATCCCTCCACGCCTGTTCGGCGTCCACCGGCATGCCCACGTCCCTCGCCCTCCCGCGCCAACTCGACTTTCCCGGAAGGAAAGTTAGCTCCCGACTTTCCCGATGGGCAAGTCGGGAACGCGTCACGTACGGCGGCGTGTCACCGGGGCTACTTCACGGAACCCGCCATCACCCCCTGGACGAAGTGCCGCTGGAAGGCGAAGAACACGGCGACCGGCACGATCAGGGAGAGGAAGGCGCCCGGGGCCAGGACGTCGATGTTGCTGCCGAACTGCCTGATCTGTGACTGGAGTTCCACGGTCAGCGGCTGTGCCGAGCTGTCGGCGAACAGGAGCGCCACCAGCATGTCGTTCCACACCCACAGGAACTGGAAGATGGCGAGGCTGGCGATGGCCGGCCGTCCCACGGGCAGGACGAGACGGGTGAAGATGCGCCACTCGCCGCCCCCGTCCATCCGGGCCGCCTCCAGCATCTCCTTCGGCATCTCGGCGAAGTAGTTCCGCAGCAGGAAGATCGCGAACGGCAGCCCGTAGGAGACATGGAAGAGGACGACCCCCGGGATGGTGCCGAACAGCCCCAGCTGGCCGAAGAGTTTGGCCACCGGCAGCAGGCCGATCTGGACCGGCACCACCAACAGGGCGACCACCAGCAGGAACAGCGGGTCACGGCCGGGGAAGTCCAGCCAGGCGAAGGCGTATCCGGCGAGGGCCGCGATGACGACGACGAGGACGGTCGTGGGCACCGAGATCAGGACCGTGTTCCAGAACGCCCGCGTGATACCGGAGTTGCCCAGCAGCGTGGAGTAGTTGTCGAACGACAGCTGGCCGGGACTGGTGAGCGCCGTCCACCAGCCGCCCCGGGCCGTGTCCTCGGTGGAACGCAGGGACGACAGGAGCAGTCCGGCGAGCGGAGTGAGCCAGATCAGGCCGACGACCACGAGGAAGGCCTGGACGAGGCTGTTGCCGAGCGCCCGCCTGAGCGCGGTGACGTTCATCGCTGACTCCCTTTGAAACGGCGGACGTTGAAGACCATCGCGGGGACCACCAGCAGCAGGAGCAGGACGCCGAGCGCGCTGCCGAGCCCCTGGTCGTTGCCGCCGCCGAAGGAGACCAGCCACATCTGGGTGGCGAGCACGGTGGCGTCCTCCTGCACCGGTCCGGGCGCGATGATGTAGACGAGGTCGAAGACCTTCATCACGTTGATGACGAGGGTCACGAAGACCACGGTCAGGACGGGGGCCAGCAGCGGCACGGTGATCCGGCGGAACACCTGCCACTCGTTGGCGCCGTCCATCCGCGCCGCCTCCAGCGTGTCCCGTGGCAGCGTCGACAGCCCGGCGCCGATGAGCACCATCGCGAAGCCGGTCCAGATCCACAGGTAGGCGCCGATGACGGCGGGGGTCACGAGCGTCGGACCGAGCCAGGAGATGCCCTCGTAGGGCGGGGCGAAGTTCGAGCCGGGGAGCGTGACCGTGTACGAGCCCGCCTCCAGGTCCGGGAAGCGGAAGGAGCCGTCGGCCGCCGTCGTCGTGCTCGCGACCGTGCTCCCGTCCCGCACCGCCTCGACCTTCATCGCCGGCAGTCCGCTCTCGCGGCGGTCCACCTCGCCCTGCTTCCCTCCCCCGCCGGGGGTGAAGTCCAGGTAGACGACGCCGCGCAGCTCGTCGGTGCCCGCGGCCCGGGACGCCGCCGCGCGGGCGGGTTCCGCGCCGTCGAGGTCCTTCGGCGCGACGCCGACCAGGCCGAGGGCGACGGTCTCACCGGGCGACACGGTCGCGGTCGTACGGTACGAGCCGTCGCCGCCGGCGGTGAGGCCCTCGTCCTCGCGGGCGCGGGCCGTGGGGTAGGAGGAGGTGCCCCGGAAGGCGTCGTGGATGCCGACCACCGCCGCGTTGAGGACGCCCTTGTCGGGGTCCTCGTCGTAGGCGAGCCGGAAGATGATGCCGGCGGCGAGGAAGGAGACGGCCATCGGCATGAACAGCAGCAGCTTGAACGCCGTCGCCCAGCGGATCTTCTCGACCAGGACGGCGAGGATCAGTCCCAGCCCGGTGAGCAGGGCGGGCGCCACCACGACCCAGACGGTGGTGTTGCGCACGGCCTTGAGGGTGGCCGGGTCGCGGAACATCTCGGTGTAGTTGTCGCCGCCCACGAACCGGGTGCCGGAGGCGTCGAAGAAGCTGCGGCCGACCGAGAACAGCACCGGGTAGAGGACGAGTGCGCCGAGCAGGAGCAGCGCGGGGAGGACGAAGAGGAGGGCGACGATCCGGCCCCGCCGCCGGGAGCGCCGCTCGGGGGCGGCGCTTCCGGCGGCGGGCGGACCGGCCACCTTCGTGAGTGTGGCGGTCATCGCGGTCAGTCCTTGTAGGCCTTGGCCGCGGCGGTCTCCAGCCGCTTCGCGGTCGCCTCCGGATCGGAGGGGTCACGCAGGAAGTCCTGGAGTATCTTCCACTCCCCCGCGCCCTTGGTCCCGCCGAACGCGGCCGGTGCCTGGTCGGACATGTCGAAGCGGACCGTGTCCCCGGCCGCGATCAGGGACTTGGCGGTCGTGCGGGTGACGTCGTCGCCGTAGGCGGAGAGGTCGAGGCCCTTGTTCGGGGACAGGAAGCCGCCCGCCTCCGCCCACACGGCAGCGGCCTCGGGGGTCGCCAGATACTCCAGGAGGGCCATGCCGGCCTCGGTGTTCTTGCCGTCCTTCAGCACGACGGCCGCGTCACCGCCGCTGACCACGGGCGCCTTCCCGCCGCCGACCTGCGGGAAGGGGAAGAAGTCCGCGTCCTCGCCGATCGTCCGGCCGAACTGGTCCTTGGCGACACCGGCGACGAAGTCGCCCTCGTAGACCAGGCCGGCCTCGGGCTCGGGCCCGAAGACCTTCTCGACGGAGCCGGGGAAGTCGGTGTTCAGGGCGCCCTTCTGTCCGCCGGCCAGGAGCTGCTTGTCCTCGAAGAGGTCGCCGAGGGTGGTGAGGGCGTCGACCACGCTCCGGTCGGTCCACTTCAACTCGTGGGTGGCGAGGGCGTCGTACTTCTCGGGCCCGGCCTGGGAGAGGTAGACGTTCTCGAACCAGTCGGTGAGCGTCCAGCCGTCCTGTCCGGCGACGGAGAACGCGGCGAGGCCCGAGTCGGAGACGGTCCGCCCGGCCTTCAGCATCTCCTCGTACGTCTTCGGCGGCTGGACGCCGGCCTGGTCGAGGGCGTCGGGGCTGTACCAGACGGTCGACTTGTGGGCCGCCTTGAAGTACAGGCCGTAGAGGGTGTCGTCGACGCTGCCGTAGTCCTTCCAGACGTCGGCGTAGTGGGCGTCGACGGACTTGGTGGCGGCTGCGGACAGCGGCTTGAGCCAGCCCGCCTCGGCGAACTGCTGGAGCACGCCGACCTGCGGGACCATCACCACGTCGGGGGCGTTGCCGCCCTCGATCTTGCTGCCGACGACGGTGGAGACGTTGTCGCCGGTGGAGACGAACTGGGTCCTGGCGCCGGTCTTCTCGGTGAAGGCGTCCAGGACCTTCTGGAAGTTCTTCTGCTCGGTGCCGGACCAGACGCCGGCGACGGAGACGGTCTGGCCGTCGAGCGTCCTGTCGCCGCCGCCCGCGGCGACGGGCTCCCCTCCCCCGCACGCGGTCGCACCGAGCGCCAGCGTGAGGACGAGGGCGGTACAGCTCGCGGGCAGGGTGGTACGTGGTCGCATCATCGTCGATGTCCCTTCGGAAAGTGTCGCAAGGTGATGGAGCGGAACGGCCGGGACGGATCACGGCCGGTGCGGAGGGTGCTGGGGGGCGGGGGTGTGGGGCTCAGGAAGCGGTGTCGTCACCGATCCACCAGGCGGCCGTGGCGCCGGGGAGGACCCCGGACGGGCAGGGGCCGCTGGACAGCAGAGGGGTGCCGGGGACGGGCGCCGGCGCGGGTGCCGTACCGAAGTTGACCGCGCAGACGAGGCCGTCGCCGCGGACGAAGCCGAGGACGTCGGGCTGGGTGTCCAGCCAGCGCAGCGTGCCCTCGCCCAACTGGGGCAGAGCCGCGCGCAGTTGGAGCCCGTCGCGGTACAGGTGCCAGAAGGAGCGGGTGTCGGCGAGGGCGCGGTCGGTGGCGTACTCGGCGAAGTAGTCGGGCTGCGGCAGCCAGGGCTTGGCGCCCTCGACTCCGGAGGTGAAGCCGAAGGGTGAGGCCTGTCCGGACCACGGCAGCGGGACCCGGCAGCCGTCGCGGATGCGGGCGCGGCTTCCGGTGCGGCGGAAGATGGGGTCGGTGAGCACGTCGTCGGGCAGGTCGACCACCTCGGGCAGACCCAGCTCCTCGCCCTGGTAGATGTACGCCGCGCCGGGCAGCGCCAGCATCAGCAGGGCGGCGGCGCGGGCGCGGGCGGCGCCGAGGCCGCTGCCCTCGGTGGCCGGTTCGCCGTAGCGGGTGACGGTGCGGACCTGGTCGTGGTTGTTCAGGACCCAGGTGACGGTCGACCCGGTGCCGGCGATGTCCTGCATGGCCTCGGTGATGACCTTGCGGAAGGCGTCGGCGTCCCAGGAGGCGCTCAGCAGGTCGAAGAAGAAGGCCTGGTGCAGTTCGTCGGGGCGGACGTACCGGGCGTGTTCGCGGGCCGTCGGGACGGAGACCTCGCCGACCAGGAGCCGCTCGCGGCCGTCGCGCGCTGTGTACTCCTCGCACACCGCGCGCCAGTGCCGCCACACGTCGTGGACCTCGGGCTGGTTCCAGGCGAGCGGGTTGACCGAGTCGCGGGTGCGGGCGTCGGCCCCGGGGTCCGGTGAGTCGGGCAGTTCGGGGTGTTTGAAGAGCCCGGCGGCGACGTCGATGCGGAAGCCGTCGACGCCCCGGTCGAGCCAGAAGCGCAGGACGCCGTCGAAGTACGCGCCGACCTCGGCGTCGCGCCAGTTCCAGTCGGGCTGCTCGGGCGTGAACATGTGCAGGTACCACTGGCCGGGGCGGCCGTCGGCCTCGGTGACACGGGACCAGGCGGGGCCGCCGAACATGGCATGCCAGTTGTTGGGCGGTTCGGCGCCGTCCGGTCCCCGGCCGTCGGCGAAGTGGAAGCGGGAGCGGGCCGCGCCGCCGGGCGGTGCGGCGAGCGCCTCGCGGAACCAGGGGTGCTCGCTGGAGCAGTGGTTGGGGACGATGTCGAGCAGGACCTTGATGCCCAGCCGCCGGGCGTCAGCCACGAGCAGGTCGAACTCGGCGAGGTCGCCGAAGAGCGGGTCGACGTCGCGGTAGTCGGCGACGTCGTAGCCGTGGTCGTGCTGCGGCGAGGGGTAGAAGGGGCTCAGCCAGATCCCGTCGACGCCCAGTTTCCTCAGGTACGGCAGTCCGGCCCTGACCCCGGCGAGATCGCCGACGCCGTCGCCCGTGCTGTCCAGGAAGCTGCGGACGTACACCTGGTAGATCACTGCGTCGCGCCACCAGCGACGTGTGTCGATGTGCTTGGAGCTCACCCGTTGACCTGTCTGTGCGTGTTTCCCGGCCTAGCGGTTATGCATGCATGTTAGGTAGGCGAGTCACGGGGGTGTCAACGAGTCGACGGAAGCTACCGACAAGTTGGGGAGACAAATAGGTATTTATCAGGTTGGAACGGCGTCATGTGAGACGTGCGCGTTACCTAACATGTAACTAGGGAGGGGTGAAGCAGAACCTAGCCGCGGGAGATCGCCGCGAGTTCGCGGGTCAGTCGGCGCACGGACTCCTCGGGGGTCCGGTGTCCGGCCATCGCGTCGCGCACGACCGCCTGCACGACCATGCTGACCTGGTCGTAGCGCGGGCTCTTCGGCCGGGGCGCCGCCGCGAGGACGCTCGCGCGCAGTGTCGGCAGGTACGGGAACGCGCGCACCAGCTCCGGGTCCTCGTACAGCTCCGCGCGTACGGGAGGCAGCGCGCCCCGGGTGAGGACCTGTCGCTGGACGCGCTCGCCGGTGAGGTAGGCGATCAGGCGCGCGGCGGTGTCGGGGTGCTCGGCGTGGGTGCTGACGGCCAGGTTGGAGCCGCCGAGCACGCTGGTGCCGGGGCCGTTCGGGCCGGGCAGCGGCACGGCGCCGATCTTGCCGGCGACCGCGGAGCCCTCGGCGGAGGCGCTGACGTAGGCGTAGGGCCAGTTGCGCAGGAAGAGCAGCCGGCCGTCCTGGAACGCCTGCTTGGACTCCTCCTCCTTGTACTCCAGCGCCTCCCGGGGGATCCAGCCCTCGCGCACACCACGGGCGAGGAAGCCGATCCCCTCGCGTGCCGCCGAGCCGACGGTGACGCGTTCGCCCTCGTCGCCGAGGATGGTGCCGCCCGCCGAGTACACGGCCTCGGCCGCGTTGACGGTGAGGCCCTCGTAGGGCAGGAACTGGCCCGCGTAACCGCCGAGTCCGTGCCGGGGCGCGATGGTCTTCGCCGAGCGTTCCAGTTCGGCCCAGGTGCGGGGCGGCGGGACGCCCTCCGCCGCGAGGACGTCCGAGCGGTAGAGGAGGAGGCCGGCGTTGGTGACGTACGGGACGGCGTAGAGCTGTCCGTCGTAGGTCGCCGTGTCCACGACCGGCGGGAGGAAGCTGCCGAGCGGGAAGCGGTTCCTCGGCAGCGGGCGGATCCAGTCGGCGGCGGCGAACTCCGAGGTCCAGGTGACGTCGATGTTGAGCACGTCGAACCGGCC
The DNA here is from genome assembly GCF_014930365.1 of Streptomyces caniscabiei. Lineage (GTDB taxonomy): Bacteria > Actinomycetota > Actinomycetes > Streptomycetales > Streptomycetaceae > Streptomyces > Streptomyces caniscabiei. The sequence goes on from NZ_JABXWI010000004.1 coordinate 335,542, forward strand.
GCCCGCGCCGGCGCGCAGATCGGTGATCATCTGGGCGCGGGTCTCGTCGGCGGAGTCCGGCAGTTCGACGAGGGTGACCTTCTCCCCGGGGTGGGCACGGTTCCAGCCCGCGAGGAGCGGGCCGAGATAGCCGGTGAGATCGCCCGCGGTGGCGAGGGTCAGCGGACCCCGGCCCCTGAGTCCGCCGTCGGCCTGCGCGCCGGAGGCACCGTAACCGGCCAGAACGACCGCGAGGACGAGAAGGCCCCTACCGGCGGCGCGTATCCACCGCATAGGTTCCTCCCAGTACACCGGCGCCGGGCACCGTCGCCCGGAGTCAGAGGCCATGTATACCTGTTAGGTATGGGCGATACTAGGGCCTGGAACACAATACGAGGCTGCGAGGAGGACAGCTCGAGTGCGCCTGCCCCTCCTGGCCCTGCTGGCGCGCGGCCCGGCCCATGGCTACGAGCTCAAGCAGGACCTTGAGCAACTGCTGGGCGCCGCGTACCCTCAGCCGAACGTCGGCCAGATCTATGTGACCCTCGGCCGCCTCGAGAAGTCGGGCCTGATCGAGGGCGAGGAGGTCGAGCAGTCGAGCCGACCCAACAAGAAGATCTACCACCTCACCGACGCCGGGCGGGAGGCGCTGCGCGCCTGGTACGAGGAGACGGGGGACGAGCCGCGGGTCAGGGACGAGTTCTTCATGAAGCTCGCGCTCGCCCCGCAGACCGGTCTCGCCGACCAGATCGCCCTGATCAACAGACAACGGCGCCACTACCTGAACACCATGCGCAATCTGTCGAAGCTCTCCACAGCCGAGAACGGCCGGGACAACCGTGTCTCCCGGCTGCTGATCGAGGGCGCCATGCTGCACCTCCAGGCCGACCTCGACTGGCTGGAGCGCTGCCAGGAGGAACTGGAGGAGCCTCGGTGAGCGACGCCCCCATCCCTGTGCTGCGGGCCGAGGGCCTCGTCAAGACCCATCACGGGCAGGGCGCGCCCGCCCATGCCGTGCGCGGCGTGGACCTGTGCGTACGGGAGGGCGAGTTCGTGGCCGTCACCGGTCCGTCCGGGGCGGGCAAGTCGACGTTGCTGCATCTGCTGGGCGGGCTCCAGCGGCCGGACAGCGGCAGCGTCTGGCTGGGCGGCGAGCGCACCGACGACTACAGCGAGGCGCGCTGGGCCGTGGAGCGCCGACGCCGTATCGGCATCGTGTTCCAGTTCTTCAACCTGGTCTCGGACCTGTCCGTCGCGGACAACGTGGAACTGCCGGCGCTGCTGGCCGGGGTCTCCGCCAGGCGGGCGCGCGCCGAGCGCGAGGAGCTGCTGGCCGAGCTGGGGCTCACCGGCAAGGAGCGCAGCATGCCGGGCGAGCTGTCCGGCGGCGAGCAGCAGCGGGTCGCGCTCGCCCGCGCCCTGGTGAACCGTCCGCCGCTGCTGCTGGCGGACGAGCCGGCGGGCAGTCTGGACAGCAAGGGCACCCGCGAGGTGACGCGGGTGCTGTCCCGTTTCCACCGGCGGGGGCAGACGATCCTCCTGGTCACGCACGACGCACGACTGGCGAGCGCGGCGGACCGGGTCATCAGCTTCTTCGACGGCCGCATAGCCGACGACGTCGAACTGGACGGCACGCCGACGCCCGGCGCGGGTGTCCCCGCCGTGCTGGAGCTGAAGGACTGACCCATGCGAGCCATGTTGCGCTGGGCGCACTCGGACCTGCGGACCCATCGTGGCGAGGCGCTGTTCCTGGTCCTCGCCACCGTCGGCATCGTCGCCTCCCTGCTGCTGGCGGCGGCGCTCTTCGGCTACGCGACGAACCCCTGGCAGCGGGTGTTCACCCAGTCCCGGGGCGCCCATGTGTGGATCCACACCGCCGCCTCCGCCGACGCCGCCGACCTCGGCGCGCTGGACGGCCTGGACGGGGTCGAGGAGGTGGCGGGCCCCTACCCCACCAGCGCCACGACGGTCGCCTCCCGGGGCACGCGTGCCTCGGTCGAGCTGCGCGGCACCGGCGAGCGGCCCGACACCGGCCGCCCGCTGCTCACCTCCGGCCGCTGGCTGGATCCCGGCAGGCCCGACGGGGTGGTGCTGGAGAGCGGCCTCGCCCAGGCGCTGCTGGCCGGTCCCGGGGACGTCCTGACCCTGCCGGGCGACCCCAGGACCCTGACCGTCCTCGGCGTCGCCGACAGCGCCGAGCCCGGCTACCGCAAGGGCGAGCGGCCCGGCCTGGTCTGGGCGCCGCCGGCCGCCCTGCCCCGTACCGGCTCCGCGGGCGGCCAGGTGATCGGGCTGCGGCTGACCGACCCCGACGCCACCGACTACGCCGTCCAGCGTGCCGTCACCCTGCTCGGCGCCGACGCCGTCAGCGAGGTCTCCTCCTGGCAGCAGGCACGGTCCGAGGCCCAGGGCGACGACCGGCTGCTCGGCCAGGTGCTGGGGCTGTTCGGACTGGGCGCTCTGGTCGCCGCGGGACTCGCCGTGCACGGCGCGATCGGCACCCGGGTCCGGGGGCATCTGCGGGACATCTCGATCCTGAAGGCGATCGGTTTCACCCCCGGCCAGCTGGTGCGTGTCTTCCTGCTCCAGCACCTGGCCTACGCCCTGCTGGGCGCCGTGGCCGCGGCCGCGCTCACCGAGGCGCTGGGGCCCCGGATGCCGGGGCGGCTCGGGGACGCGGTCGGCGTGTGGCAGGGATTGCCGGGACACACGGCGGCGCTCGTCGCGGTGCCGGTGGCGGTGGTGCTGTTCATCGGCGCGACCACCGGCCTCGCGGCCTGGCGGGCGGGGCGGGTTCCGCCGGTGCCGGTGCCCCGGGCCGCCGCCCCGGCCGGCGGCCGCCTGTCGGCGACGGCGCGCCGGGCGCTGGCCCTGGGGCTGCCGCCCGCGCTGGTCCTCGGCTGGCACAAGGCGTTCACCCGCCGGCCGCGCACCCTGGCCACGATCGCCCGGCTCGCGCTGCCGTTGACGCTGATCGTGGTGGCGATGAGCGCGTGGACGACCATCGACCGCTTCCACACCCGTCCCGAGCAGCTGGGTCTGCCCGCCGCGCTGACCGTGCACGCCGACGACCGTACGGACGCGCCGGCGACGCGGGCGCTGTTGTCCCGCCATCCCGAGGTGACCGCCGCCCATCCCGGTGTGGAGGTGGCCGCGCTGGTGCCGGGTCAGACGGCCACGATCGCGCTGCGCGGTCTCGGCACGGACGCGGACCCCTACCCCTTCGCGCTCGCCGAGGGCCGTACCGCGCGGGGGCCCGACGAGGCCGTGGCCGGGCAGGGGCTGCTGGATCTGCTGGACGTACGCGTCGGCGACTGGGTGCGCATGACGGTGGGCGGCCGTCCGCAGGTCCTGCACATCGTGGGCCGCAGCATCGAACCGGACAACGCGGGCCGCGTCATCTCCACCTCCCTCGACACCCTCCGGGAGAACGACCCCGAACTGCGCCCCACGCTCTACCAGTTGCGGCTGCGTCCCGGCGCCGATCCGCACGCGGTCGCCGCCGAGCTGACCGGCGCGGCGGGCCGGGGGCAGCTGGACGTGCACGCGGTGACGAACCCCGCGGACGGACTCTCGCCGCTGCGAGGTGTCGTCGTCGGGCTGCTGGGCGTACTCGCGCTCATCGGGCTCGTCGAACTGCTGACCGTCATCGGTGGCACCGTGCGCGAGGGCGAACGGGACCTGCTGGCGCTGAAGGCGGCGGGGCTGTCACCGCGGCAGATCACCGCGATCACGGTGACCGCCACGGGCTGCACGGCCCTGGCCGCGGTCGCGGTCGCCCTGGCGCTGGGGCTCCCCCTCGCACGCTGGCTGATCGACGCCCAGGGCCGGTCGAGCGGCATCGGGGCCGGTATCGCGCAGGGCCCCTCCCTCGTGGCGCTGTCCGCCTTCGGCGCGGCGGCGCTCCTGGGGGCGCTGGCTCTCGCCGCCGTTCCCGCGGCCCGCGCCTCCCGTCGGCGCCTCGCGGACACGCTGAGCGCGGTGGCGTAGCGACGGCCGGCCCCAGCCGCCGGTCACAGGAAGCGGCGGATGGGCTGTACGGCGGCTTCCTGCGCTCTCTGCAGCAGGGAGCGCCGCTTCCAGCGGCCCGGCCGGATCGGATCGCTCGACGCGAGGTCCGCCTCGAAGTGCGCGTCGAGGGTGCGGGTGAACTCCTCGTCGAGCACGGCCAGCATGATCTCCTCGTCGTGGTCGAGGGAGCGCCGGTTGAAGTTGGTCGAACCGATCAGCGCGGCGACCCCGTCGACGGTGACCACCTTGGCGTGCATCATCGTCGGCCGGTACTGGTGGATCTTCACCCCGCAGGCGGTCAGCTCGTCGTAGTGGTGCTGGCCGGCCAGCCGGCAGACGCGCTTGTCGGTGTGGGTGCCGGGGAGGAGGATCTCGACCCGCACCCCGCGCCGGGCGGTGGCGCACAGCAGGTCGACGAAGTACACGTCCGGCGAGAAGTAGGCGGTGGCCAGGCGGAAGCGTTCCTCGGCGGACTCCATCATGACGCGCATCAGCGTCTGCATGTCCTGCCAGCCGAGGCTGGCCGAGCCGCGCACCACCTGGACGACGGCCCCGCCCTGCGGGCGGTGCTCGATGAACCGGTCCCGTGCGTCGAAGAGTTCGTCGTGGCACTCGGCCCAGTTCTGCGCGAACGCCGCGGCCATGCCGTCCACCGCGGGCCCGCGGACCTCGACGTGCGTGTCGCGCCACTCGGTCTCGTCGCGCGCGTCGCCGCACCATTCCTGGGCGATGCCCACCCCGCCGGTGAACGCGGTCTCCTCGTCGACGACGAGCACCTTGCGGTGGCAGCGGTGGTTCTGTTTGAGCGGGGAGAGGTACAGCGGTTTGCGGAACCAGGCCACCTGCACGCCGGCCCGCTCCATCGTCTCCAGCTGCTCGGTCTCGATCAGCCGGCTGCCGAAGCCGTCCAGCAGCAGTCGTACCCGTACCCCGGCGCGGGCCCGCTCGGCGAGGGCGTGGGCGAACTCGCGGGCGATGTCCCCCCTCCAGTAGACGAACGTCATCATGTCCACGGTGTGCCGGGCACGGTGGATCGCGCCCAGCATCGCGGGGAAGATCTCGTCTCCGTTGCGGAGCACGGTGAGCGCGTTGCCCTCGGTCGCCGCGACTCCTATCAGGCGTTCCAGCCGTCGGCGCAGGCGCAGGAGACGGTCGTCCACGGGGTGCGTGATGGTCATGGCGGTCGGCTTCTTCCTCGTGTCGCCCCGCGGGGCGTCGGCGGCTCTCATTCGGGGTTGCCGTGCCAGTCCAGCACCAGGACCGTGGCGTCGTCCCTGAGGTGGCCGTGGCAGGCGTCGAGCACCGCGGCGGTCAGGCTGCGGACGACCTCTCTCGGGTGCAGCGCGCGGGTCTCCAGCAGGACCGCCTCCAGATCGGCGGCCGCCGCCCCGCGGTCCTGCATCCCGTCGGTGAGCAGGATCAGGCGGTCGCCGGGTCGCAGGCACAGTTCCTGCACGCGGTAGGGGATGGGCGCCGACACTCCGAAGGGCAGGTTGACGGCGAGTTCGACCTCTTCGACGGTGCCGTCGCGCAGCCGCAGGGGCCAGGGGTGCCCGGCGTTGACCAGTTCGCACCGGCCGGTCGCGAGGTCGACGCACAGCAACTGCCCGGTGGCCAGGCCCCGGCTGTGACGCAGCAGGGCCTGATGGGCGTGGCCGGCCTGGCTGAGGGCGTCGCAGCCGCCGCGGCGCGCCTGTCGCAGCGCGCCCACCAACAACGTGGCGAGCAGGGCGGATTGGGTGTCGTGGCCCATGGCGTCGGTGATGGACAGGTGCAGGGTGTCACGGTCGAGCGTGTAGTCGTAGGTGTCGCCCCCGATGTCGTCGGCAGGGACGAGCCCGGCGGCGAGGGTGAACTGGGCCGCCTCGCAACAGGGGGACGAGGGAAGCAACTGGTGCTGGATCTCCGCGGCCAGACTGGTGCGGGTCGTGCGTCTGCCGAGGTGGTAGAGATCGGTGAAGCGGCGGTCGGTGACGATGATGTAGGCCAGCGCGTGTGCCGCGTCGCGGACCTGCCGGAGCACGGCGTCCACGACGTGCGGCAGGGTCACCTCCAGGAGGCCGATGCAGTCACCGCGGTTGGTGACCGGCGTGACGACCCGCTGTCCGCCCTGTCCGTCGGGTTCCACGTGCTGGCGCTGGCCGCGCAGCACGTCGTCGTAGACGCTGCCGTGCAGATCGATCGGCCCGGCCTCGTCCACGACGTCGCCGCCGGCCGCGACGAGCCGGATCAGCCGTTGCCCCATGAGGTCGACGAACAGGAACGACACCCGCTGCGCGCCCAGCCTCTTCTGCAGATCGAGCGCCACCACTTCGACGGAATCACCGGGCGGGGCCGCCTCCGCGGCGGCCAGCAATGCGCCCAGTTCCAGGTCTGCACCTTCCACGACAACCTCCGATCGGTTGCCGCACCTTCTTCCCCGACTTCTCGTGACATCACCCGGCGCGCCCGCGGAGCGACTCTCGCCACACCGTCAGGAACCGGTCGAGCCCCAGCGGGGTCTACTTCTTGCCACGTTCCATATTCTTGCCCCGCCCAGGGGCCGGATCGGATCGGGACGCCCGGTCCTCCCGACCTCTTCGGGAGCGGGCGGCAGTGGATCACAGGAAACCGGAGGGGGCAGCGGTGGAGGAGACGAGTACACGGGTGCGGCACGGGACCATACCTCCCGTGACCATGGCGCGGTGGGCGCTGTGGACGTTCGTCATCGTCAATCTGGCGATCGTCGAGATCTTGTTCCTCACCTCGGGCACGGGCAAGAACGGGGTGCTCACCGTCGCCAAGTTCTTCGGTCTGCACGCCGCCGTGCTGATGCTGTTCCAGCTGCTGCTGGTGGCCCGGCTGCCGTGGCTGGACCGCCGTATCGGCATGGACCGGCTGACGGTGTGGCACCGGTGGGTCGGCTTCACCCTGCTGTGGACGCTGCTCACCCATGCCGTGCTGGTGGTGCTGGGTTACACGAGGCTCGACGACGGATCGATGACGAAGACCTTCTTCGCGCTGGCCGGGGTGCCGGCCTCGCTGCTCGGGATGCTGGCCGCGGCGGTCGTGGTGGTGGTCGCGGCGGTCTCCGTCCGCGCGGTGCGCCGACGGCTGCGCTACGAGACGTGGCACGGGCTGCATCTGCTGCTGTACCTGGCGCTGGGGCTGGCGTTCGTGCACCAGCTGCTGGAGACCACGACGTTCAGCTCCTCCGCGTTCGCGTGGACGTACTGGTGGGCGCTGTGGCTGTTCGCGTTCGGTGCCCTGGTCGTGGGCCGGATCGTGCTGCCGGTGTGGCGCAACGCCCGTCACCGGTTCCGGGTCGCGGCGGTCGTGCGGGAGTCGGACGACGTGGTGTCGGTGCACGTCACGGGCCGGCACCTCGACCGGCTGCCGGCCCGGGCCGGGCAGTTCTGCGTCTGGCGGTTCCCCGGGCACAACCACTGGTGGCTCGCCAACCCGTTCTCGCTGTCGGCGGCGCCCGACGGCCGGACGCTGCGGCTGACCGCCAAGGCCGTGGGCAGCACCAGCGCCGGACTGCGCGATCTTCCCGTCGGCAGCCGCGCGTTCGTCGAGGGACCGTACGGGGCGTTCACCTCGTTGCACCGGACGCGCCCGGGCGCCCTGCTGATCGCGGGCGGGGTGGGGATCACGCCGGTCCGGTCCCTGCTGGAGGAGCAGCCGACGGGCGACGTGGTCGTGCTCTACCGGGTGCGCGGCGAGAGCGACGCCGTGCTGCTGGACGAGGTGCGTGCCCTGGTCGGGGCCCGGGGCGGGCGACTGCACCTGCTCACCGGTCGCACGGGGGAGGGAACACCGCCGTTCGAGCCGTTCGAGCCGAACGGTCTGCGGGCCCTGGTCCCCGACATCGCCGAACGCGACGTGTATGTCTGCGGGCCGCCCGCGATGACCTCGGCCGTGCTCGGCGCGATGCGTGAACTGGCGGTCCCCCGGCGGCAGGTGCACGCCGAACGGTTCGGCCTGGCCTGACCTCGCGGCGGTCGCTCCGCCGCGCCGTGCGTCCCGGTGCCGACAGTGTCCCTGTCGGCACCGAGGGACCGCGCAGGCGACGTCCGCTCGTACGGCGAGTCGCCGCAACAGGGTTGTCAGGAGCATGGCCGCACTCCTACAGTCCGTGACAGAACGGAATGGGAGCGCTCCCATACGGGGGAACCGGGGAGCGCCCGTGCCACCCCCACGTCCCGGCCGTACCTCCGAAAGAGGTCCCCCATGCGACCGTCACCCCCTCTCCCGCGCACCGCGCGCGGCGCGTTGGCCGCACTGCTCACCGCGCTCGCGACCCTCGCGGCACTCTTCACCGCCACACCGCCGGCCCAGGCCGACACGACCGTCTGCGAGCAGTACGGATCGAGCGTGATCCAGGGGCGCTACGTCGTCCAGAACAACCGCTGGGGAACCAGCCAGCCCCAGTGCGTCACCACCACCGACACCGGCTTCCGGGTCACCAGGGCCGACGGCTCGGTGCCCACCGACGGCGCCCCGAAGTCCTACCCCTCCGTCTTCAACGGCTGCCACTACACCAACTGCTCGCCGGGGACCGGCCTGCCCGCCCAGCTCTCCGGCATCTCCAGTGCCCCCAGCAGCATCTCGTACGGCTACGTCGGCGACGCCGTCTACAACGCCTCGTACGACATCTGGCTGGACCCGACGCCCCGCACCGACGGTGTGAACCGGACCGAGATCATGATCTGGTTCAACAAGGTGGGCCCGGTCCAGCCCATCGGCTCCCCGGTGGGCACGGCCACCGTCGGCGGGCGGTCCTGGCAGGTCTGGTCGGGCAACAACGGCACCAACGACGTGCTGTCGTTCGTCGCCCCGTCGGCGATCGCGAGCTGGAGCTTCGACGTGATGGACTTCGTCCGGCAGGCCGTCTCCCGGGGACTGGCGCAGAACAACTGGTACCTGACCAGCGTCCAGGCCGGCTTCGAGCCCTGGCAGAACGGCACCGGCCTGACCGTGAACTCCTTCTCGTCGACCGTGGAGACCGGCGGGAGCGGACCCGGCGGCCCCGGCACCCCGGGCGGCGGCGCGGCCTGCACGGTGTCGTACGCCACCACCGTGTGGCAGGGCGGCTTCACCGCGAACGTCACCGTCGGCAACACCGGTTCGGCGCCCGTCGACACCTGGCGGCTGGCCTTCACGCTGCCCTCCGGGCAGAGCGTCACCGGCGCCTGGAACGCCTCCCTCTCCGCGTCCTCGGGCGCGATCACGGCGAGTGCGCTGACGCACAACGCGAGCATCTCCCCCGGCGGCAGCCAGAGCTTCGGCTTCCAGGGCACCTATGGCGGCACTTTCGCCGCACCGGGCGGCTTCAGCCTGAACGGGACCGCCTGCACCCGGACCTGACCCGACCGGCGCCGGACGCCGCGCGGGCGTCCGGCGCCGGTCCCGCGGCCGAGCGGGTTCGGGGCCGTATGGGTTCGGGGCCGTGTGGGTTCGGGGCGGTGTGGGTTCGGGGCGGTGTGGGTTCGGGGCGGTGGCTGACGCGCCCGGTGGCTGCCCCGCTCACTTCGTCGAGGCCGAAGTCCCCTGCGCCGAAGGGGAGTTCTAGGACTGTGTGAAGAACTTCCACACCTCGCCGGGCAGCCAGGTCCGGGAGCCGCTGTCACCGGTGGCGCCGTCCTGCGGGGCGGCGATGTGTCCCTCGTCGAACGCGGCCCAGGCGACCGGGCGTCCGGCGGCGCACCCCGAGTACGTGGTGACCCGGTGCGTCAGGCTGCCACGGGCGGGCTCGGGCGGATTCTGGGCGGTGCAGCCGTTGTTCCTGACGAACCTGTCGCGCATCGTCCGTCCGCCGGAGATGCCGAGGACGGTGTCCCTGATGCCGTGCACCCCGAGGTAGGCGACGGGCTGGGTGCCGCCGGCGCAACCGCTGAGCTGACCACCGTTCTGGACGGCGACCGCGCGGAAGACGGTGGCCCGGGAACACGCGAGCGCGTAGGTCATGGCGGCGCCGTAGCTGAATCCCAGGGCGAAGCGCTGTGCGGTGTCGACGCAGAGATCGGCCTCGATACGCCGGATCATGTCGTCGACGAAGGTGACGTCCTCGCCTCCGTTGTTGGCCCAGCCGTTGTTGAGCCCCTGGGGCGCGACGAAGACGGCGCTGTTGTTCGCCAGTCGCTGGAGCCCGTAGTAGGACCAGGTGCCGGTCTCCACGGTCCGGCCCGTGGAGACGTCGGTGGCGGTGCCGCCGAGCCAGTGGAAGCCGAGGACCAGGCGGTAGGGGCGGTTGCGGTCGTACCCGTCGGGGATCCGCAGGATGAAGCTCCTGTTCCTGCCGCCGCTCTGGATCGTGTGCGTACCACTGGTGAGGGTGGGCGCCTTGCCGCAGCCAGGGGTCGCGGCGGCGGTGCGCGCGGGAGCGGCGGTCGCACCGGAGGCCGTGGACGGCACGGCTCCGAGGGTCAGGACGAGCAGCACCGCGAGCGCGGCGGGCCGTAAGAGGGATTTCGTCGCAGTGATCACGCGATTCTCCTTCAATTGTCACGCACCTGACAAACCAGCGCGGACGAGGGGACGCAAGATTCGCTCGGCTTCGCGATCGAAGCCGTTCGGACGCCGAGTAGTCCGGGACTATAGAGAGGCGGGAGCACATGTCAACACCTGACGCCCGGCCGACCGCGCGATCGAGACACCGGCGGCCACTCGTGCCAGGAACAGGCAGAATCGTCCGCACACCTGCCCGGCGCGAGCCTCCCCCGCCCCCATGGACCACCGAAAGCTTTCGCTGCCAGAAGCGAATTTTGCGAGAGGCATTGGCGCGGTTCACCGGCCTCCTATCATCCGAAGTGCTCGATGAGCCGATCGATGTCCGGCATCACGAACCGGCCGGGCGGACGGAGGCGGACGGCATGGGCGCTCCATGCCTCTGGTCATGTCATGCCCTCGTCATCCTCCGCTGTTGTCCGCCCCCGAGGCTTCCGCACCCGCAGCAGCACCCTCACTGGCACCCGACCGTACGAGGAGAACGATGAACCCGTTGAAACGGATCGGCCGACGCCGGGCCTCGGTGGTGGGCCTGGCAGCTCTCCTGGCCCTGGTGACGCCCGGCGCCGCGTCCGGTGCGCCGGACGAGGTCAAGGCGTCCACCCTGGGCGCGCAGGCGGCGCAGTCCGGGCGGTATTTCGGAGCCGCCGTGGCCGCCGGCAGGCTTGGTGACGGCACGTACACCGGCATCCTGGACCGCGAGTTCAACTCGGTCACCCCCGAGAACGAGATGAAGTGGGACGCGACCGAGCGGTCGCGCGGACAGTTCACCTTCGGTCCCGCCGACCAGATCGTGAACCGCGCGACGGCCCGGGGCCAGCGCCTGCGCGGCCACACACTCGTCTGGCACTCCCAACTGCCCGGCTGGGTCAGCTCCATCACGGACGCCAACACCCTGCGCGGGGTGATGAACAACCACATCACGACCGTCATGAACCGCTACAAGGGCCGGATCCACTCCTGGGACGTGGTCAACGAGGCCTTCGCCGACGGTGGCAGCGGCCAGCACCGCCCCTCTGTGTTCCAGAACCTGCTGGGCAACGGCTTCATCGAGCAGGCGTTCCGTACGGCCCGCACCGCCGATCCGGCGGCGAAGCTCTGCTACAACGACTACAACATCGAGGACTGGAACGCCGCCAAGACCCAGGGCGTCTACCGCATGGTCCGCGACTTCAAGGCGCGCGGGGTGCCCATCGACTGCGTGGGCCTCCAGGCCCACTTCGGCGCCGGCGGTCCCCCCGCGAGCTTCCAGACCACCCTGTCGAGCTTCGCCGCGCTCGGCGTGGACGTGCAGATCACGGAGCTGGACATCGCACAGGCCCCGACGACCGCGTACGCCAACACGGTCAGGGCCTGTCTGAACGTGGCGCGCTGTACCGGCATCACCGTCTGGGGCATCCGCGACAGCGACTCCTGGCGCGCCGGGGAGAACCCGCTGCTGTTCGACCGCAACGGCAACAAGAAACCGGCGTACGCGTCGACGCTCACGGCCATGGGCGGCACGCCCACGACCGCCCGGGCCGACACCCCCTCGCCCCGGTCCGCCGCCGCGCTGCCCTCCCGCTTCTCCTGGAGTTCCAGCGGGACGCTGATCTCACCGAAGTCGGACGCCACCCACAACATCGCCGGGATCAAGGATCCGACGGTCGTGCAGTACAACGGCAAGTACCACGTGTTCGCCAGCGTCGCGAGCTCCTCCGGGTACAACCTGGTCTACCTGAACTTCAGCGACTGGTCGCAGGCCGGCTCCGCCACGCACCACTACCTGGACCGCAGCGCCATCGGAGCCGGCTACCGGGCCGCCCCGCAGGTCTTCTACTACGCCCCGCAGCGCCTGTGGTATCTCGTCTACCAGACCGGCAACGCCTCCTACTCCACCAACCCCGACATCAGCAATCCGAACGGGTGGAGCGCACCGCGCAACTTCTACGCGTCGATGCCGGAGATCATCCGGCAGAACATCGGCAACGGCTACTGGGTCGACATGTGGGTGATCTGCGACAGCGCCAACTGCTATCTGTTCTCCTCCGACGACAACGGGCACCTCTACCGGTCCCGGACCGGCGTCGGTCAGTTCCCGAACGGTTTCACCGACACCGTCATCGCGGCGCAGGACTCCAAGTACGCCCTGTTCGAAGCGAGCAACGTGTACAAGGTGCAGGGCTCCGATCAGTATCTGCTCCTGGTGGAGGCGATCGGTTCGGACGGCCGGCGCTACTTCCGCTCCTGGACCGCCGGCAGCCTCGCCGGTTCCTGGACCCAGCTGGCCGCGTCCGAGAGCAACCCGTTCGCCCGGGCCAACAACGTCGCCTTCCCCTCGGGCGCGTGGACCAGGGACGTCAGCCACGGCGAGATGATCCGGGCCGGGTACGACCAGACACTGACCATCCCCGCCTGCCGGCTGCAGTACCTCTACCAGGGCCTGAACCCCGGCGCGAGCGGTGACTACAACCTGCTGCCGTGGCGGCTCGGCCTCCTCACCCAGACCAACTCGACCTGCTGATACGCCCTTGAGTCACCGCAGGCCCCCGGCGCGCACGGCGCACGGGGGCCTGTCGCACGTCAGATCCGCCAGGAACGCAGGGTGTCGGCAACCTCGTAGATGGTCAGCCTGCTCTCCCGGACCTTCCTGATCAGGTCCGACAGGGCGCCATAGGGCGGATCGATGCCCTGCGCCGACTGGTCCATGTACTGGGCGGCGACGAACGCGGCGACGAGGCTGTTGCGGTGCGGCAACGGCTCCAGGCGCGCGATGGTGTGCAGGAGCGCGGCCGCGCGCCAGGCCGCGTCGGGGTTCGACGTCTCCAGGGTCGGCATCCGGGTCCTGTGCCGGGCGACGGCCGCCACCAGGGCGGAGTAGTCCGTGACGGACACGTCCTCGGTGCCGAGAGCGGCTTCCTGGACGTCCAGCAGCCAGGAGACGTCGACGTACAGCGCTTCGCTCATCAGGCGGCGGTGACTCCCTGATCACGCTGGGACGGGGGCACCTCGTCGGGGAAGGCCTCGTCGAACTCGCCCCGCAGCCGGTCCGCCCACGCGGTGGCGCCGGCGACGAACCGCTTGCGGTGCATCTCGCGGACCCCGAGGTCGTGCATGTACTGCTTCAGGCTCTTGCCCTCGGCCGCCGCGGCCGCCCGCACACCTTCCATTTCCTCGTCCGTGAAGGACACGTTCAGTGATGGCATGCCCGGCATGGTACCTACTTGGCACCTGCCTGCGCCACCGTCCGGGGAGCGGGCCCGTCCCCACGCTCGGGGACGGGCCCGCCCAGGTCCGCCTGCTGGAGCTCGGCGAGCAGCACGCTCTGGCCGGCGAGCAGCTCGGTCAGGATCCGGCGGGCCGCGCGGAGCAGTTCGGCCACGTCGCCGCCGGCGAGGGCGTAGCTGACGGTGGAGCCCTCCCGGATGGAGACGACGATGCCGGAGCGGCGCAGGACGCCGAGCTGCTGGCTGAGACTGGACGGTTCGATCTCGATCTCGCTCAGCAGGTCGCGCACGGGCCGCGGGCCGCCCTGGAGCAGCTCCAGGACCCGGATGCGCACCGGGTGCCCGAGCATCCGGAAGAACTCGGCCTTCGCCTGGTAGAGGGGCACCTGCATGAGAATCGCTCGCTCCCTGCCGCGTTCGACGGGCTCTCTGGGCACGGCGGCCTGTGTCTGCCACCGCAGGCGGACTTGCGTCCCCATCCTCGTGGATCCGGCCCCGCACACCCAGGGGATTGGCCCGATCTGGATATGTCCACTTGAAGAAATCTTCAACTCATGGGCGTGCGAGGCCATGGAGAACGCGGTTCGCTACACGTCGAGTTCGGCCCCGATACGCCTGAGCTGGTGGCGGGCCATGGCCAGGTTCGATTTCGTCCGGTCGAGCACGAGGTAGAGGAACAGCCCGTTGCCGCTGCGGCCCTTGAGCGGCTGGATGATGTGGTACTGACTGCCCAAGGTGATGAGCATGTCCTCGATCTCCCCCGTCAGACCGAGGTGTTCCATGGTGCGGGTCTTGGCGCGGATCACGTCCGTGTTGCCGGCCGCCGCGATCGTCAGGTCCAGGTCCTTTCCGCCGCCCAGGGTGCCCAGCGCCATTCCGCTGGTGTAGTCGACGAGCGCGGTCCCCAGGGAACCCTCGATCGAGGTCATGATCTCCTTCAGGGAAATCTCCACATTGGCCATATCGGCATCTCCTGTCGGTCGCTGCGCGGCTCGGGCATCGCCCTGTCCGCCGGTGCGAGGACCGTACGAGGCGTCCGTCCGCGACATCCCTGTTGTTCCGCTACTGACCGAGGGAGTCGCGCATTACCGCGTTCATGGATCACTTGCGATCGCCCGTGCTCGGCCGGTGACCGAACGGAGTCGATGACCGGATCGGTCCGCTCGGGGACCCGATGCGGCCTGTCGCGGCGGAGGCCGTACGGCCGAGGCTTGGGGCATGACCCGAGCACTGATCGTCATCGATGTCCAGGAGTCCTTCCGCGCCGATCCGCTGTGGGCGGCGATCTCCGACCCGGAGATCGCCGACAAGGCGGACCGGCTGGTCCGGCTGGCCCGCCGGGCCGGCGACCTGGTGGTGTGGGTGCTCCACGCGGAGCCCGGCAGCGGCGACGTCTTCGATCCGGCCCTCGGCCACGTCCGGCTCCAGGCGGGGCTGGAGCGCCGGGAGGACGAGGAGCCGTTGCTCCACAAGACCTCGCACAACGCGTTCACCACCACCAACCTCCAGCAGATCCTCACCGAGCGCGGCGTGCGGGAGGTCGCCGTCTGCGGCATCCGCACCGAGCAGTGCGTGGAGACCACCGCCCGCGTCGCGAGCGACCTCGGCTACCAGGTCACGTTCGTCGTCGACGCGACCGCCACCCAGCCGATCCCGCACCGCGACGCCCCCGCCGGACAGACCGTCGCCGAGCTGCTCGCCGACCCCCGGACCCTGCCCGCCGACGAGGTCGTCCGCCGTACCGAGTACGCCCTCGCCGGCCGCTTCGCCACCATCGCGACGGTCGCCGAGCTGGAGGCGGCGGCGGTCGATGAACCGGAGGTCACGGCGGCCGACGGGCTGGGGGTCACGGTGGTCGACGAGCTGGCGGCCTCGGCGGACCTTCGGGCATGATGACCGGATCGTGAGCCGGATCGTCTTCTTCCTGGTGCCCGGGGTCCACCTGCTGGACCTGGCCGGTCCCGCGCAGGTCTTCTCCACCGCGGCCGACTTCGGGCACCCCTACACCCTGACCTACGTCGCCGAACGGCCGGAGGTCCCCTCGGCGCAGGGTCTGCCGCTGCTGGCCCGGACCGACTGGCCCGAACTCCGGCCCGAGGACCTGGTCGTGGTGCCCGGCTGGCGGACCGTCACCCTGGCCGACTCGCCCGCCGTCGCCGACGCCTCCCTGAAGGCGCTGAGCGACCACCACGCCCGGGGCGGGACGGTGGCGAGCGTCTGCGCCGGCGCGGAGGCGCTCGGACGGGCCGGTCTGCTCAGGGGCCGCCGCTGCACCACCCACCACGACGTGCAGGACGAGCTGGCACTGCGCCACCCCGGGGCGGTCGTGGTCCGGGACGTCCTGTTCACCGCCGACGACCGGGTGATCACCTCGGCGGGCATCGCCAGCGGCATCGACCTGGCCCTGCACCTCGTCGCGGGCCGGCACGGGCCCGCCGTCGCCGCGCAGGTCGCCCGGGACATGGTCGTCTACGCCCGCCGCAACGGCCACGAGCCGCAGTCCAGCGCGATGTTCCGGCACCGCTCGCATCTCGACGACACCGTGCACCGCGTCCAGGACCTCATCGACACCCGCTTCGACCAGCCGCTTCCGCTGACCTCCCTGGCCACGGCCGTCGGCGTCAGCGAACGCACCCTCACCCGGCTCTTCGGCCGCGCCACCGGGCTCACGCCGCTGCGCTACCAGCAGACCCTCCGTCTGGAGCGCGCCGAGCACCTCATCAGCCACGGCGCCACGGTCGACGCCGCCGCCCGGTCGGTCGGCTTCGAGGACGCGCGCATGCTGCGCCGCCTGCGCGCCCGCACGACCTGACGCCGGCGGTACCGACGGCGCACGAGCGCGCGGGAGCCGGCGGGCTCGTCAGCCGAGGTCGAGGTCGGTGTGCAGGAGGTTGTGGTCCGAGACCTCCGTGAGCCGCACCTCGTGCCTGAGCGCGGTGATGCCCCGCAGGAAGACGTAGTCGAACTTGCTCTGCCAGTCGGTGGTCACCTCGCAGTCGCCGGCGAGGGCGGGACGGCACTCGGGGTCGGCGTCCGTGGCCAGCTTCCACAGCGGGGCGAGTTCGGGAGCGTCCGGCACCGCGTTGAAGTCGCCGACGAGGACGGCACGGTCGTACCGGGCCACGACCGGGGCGAGCACGCGGATCTGCTCCGCCCGGACCTCCGCCTGCTGCCGCTGGGCGAGATGCGTGTTGAAGACCCGGACGGATTCGCCGCCCACCGTCGTGGTGACCGCCAGGTACCCGCGGTCCTCGGATCCGCCGTCGGGGTACTCCACGTTGACGCGGTCCTTCATCGGTGCCGCCGAGAGGATGGCCTGGCCGTAGCCTCCCGGGCTCCACGGCACTCCCCCGCAGCGGTTCCAGTTCCGCAGCACGGTCCCGTACTCGACGTGGTAGACCAGCCCGTGCAGGCTCTCCAGGTACTCCCGGATCCGCTCCACGTCACGCGCGCACGCCTCCTGCAAGCCGATGACCTGCGGCGCGTACGCGGCGATCTCCGCCGCCCGCTCGACGTTGCTCTCCTTGCAGGGATTGCACATGTTCCAGGTCATCACCCGGTTGGGCACGATGTCCTTGACGGCGTCGACGGGCTGCGCCCCGCCGAAGAGGCCGTCGGGCGCGCTGGGCCCGAGCATCACCACACAGGCCACGGTGACGGCGCCCGCGAGCAACCGCGTTCCCTTTCCGAACACCATCGCCTCCTGCGTGGTTCCACCCGTCGTCCTACGTCTCCCGTACGAGGTTATGGGAAGAGCCTGTGAGCGACGCGAGCGCCGCCGCCGGTTCAACGCCCTTGCTATGGTGCGCCGATGTCATCGATCAAGAAGTTCCAGGTCACCTTCGACTGCGCGGATCCCGAGCGCGTCGCCCGCTTCTGGTGCGAGGTGCTGGGGTATGTCGTACCGCCGCCGCCGGAGGGGTTCGCGTCCTGGGACGACCACCACCGTTCGCTGCCGCCCGAGCGTCAGGGCGCGGGGTTCGTGTGTATGGATCCCACCGGGGTCGGACCCCGGATGTACTTCCAGCGCGTTCCCGAGGGCAAGGTCGTCAAGAACCGGGTGCATCTCGATGTGCGGGTGGGCACCGGGCTCGTGGGCGACGAGCGGGTCGCCGCGCTCGAGGCCGAGTGCGCACGACTCGTCGCGCTCGGCGCGGAGCGTGTACAGCTGCTGCTCGCCGACGAGTACGACGAGTCGTGCCTGGTCATGCAGGACGTCGAGGGCAACGAGTTCTGCCTCGACTGAGACCGGGACAAAGCTGAACCGGGCCGGGCCGGGCTCGGCTCGGCTGGGCTCGGCTGGGCTGGGCTCGGCTGGGCTCGGCTGGGCTGGGCTGGGCTCGGCAGAGTTCCAGGCCTTCTAGTCCTCCCCCGCCCAGGGCCGCAGTTTCTCCGGGTTGCGGACGGCCCAGATCCGGGTGACGCGTCCGTCGGCGACGTCGAACGCGGCCACGGTCAGGACGACGCCGTCGCGCCGGGCGACCAGGCCCGGCACGCCGTTGACCGACCGCTCCAGGAGTTCGAGCCCCGGCGCCTTGTCGGCGATCGCGACCATGTACCGGGCGATGGGCGCACCGCCCTCGACCGGGCGCAGCACGGCGCCGGCCATGCCGCCACCGTCGGCGGTCATCACGGCGCCGGGGTCGAGCAGACCGACGAGGGCGGCGATGTCCTTCTTCTCCCACGCCCGTTTCACGTGCCTGACGACCTCCGCACGGTCCGCCGCGGCCACCGGCTCGGGCGCGCCGCCCACCCGTCGCCGGGCGGAGGCGGCCAGTTGCTTGCAGGCTCCGGGACTCCGGCCGAGCACGTCGGCGATCTGGGCGAACGGATACCGGAAGACGTCGTGCAGCACGAACGCCACCCGCTCCGCCGGTGTCATCGACTCCAGGACGACCAGGAAGGCCATGGCCACCGACTCGTCCAGCACGATCTGGTCGGCCGGATCGGTGGGACGCGCGGGGCCGACCGAGCCGACCGAGCCGGCAGGGTCCATGGAGCCGGTCGGCAGGACGCCCTGTCCCCCGTGGTCCCACTCGGTGCGGTCGGGCAGCGGCTCGGGCAGCCACACACCGACGTAGCGCTCACGGCGCGCCCGCGCCGAGCCGAGCAGATCCAGACAGATTCGGCCGGTCACGGTCGTCAGCCAGGCGCCGGGAGACTCGATCTCCTCCCGCCGGCCGCTCGGCAGCCCGTACCAGCGCGCGTACGCATCCTGTACGGCGTCCTCGGCCTCCGTCGCCGAACCGAGCAACCGGTAGGCGACATTGACCAGTCGACGCCGCTCGCCGTCCACCGCGACCGCCCACGTCGTCCCGTCCACCGCCGCCCCCTCGCCCCACTCGCCTTACCTTTCACCGGCCCACGTCGTCGGACTGGTGAGACCTTATCGATCCACTGCCCGAGGGCATGAAGGAGACCGCGACATGGCCACCCAGGTGACGACGACGGCGAACACGCGACGCACCTTCTCGTTCCTGAGAATCACGATCGCCCTGCAGACCCTGACGATCTTCCTCCAGGCGATCTCCGCCGGACTGCTGCTGACCTCGTCGTACGGGGAGACACTGCACGGTGTCGGTGCGCGGGTGATGTACGGGGCGACGATGCTCTACGTGCTCGCGGCGGTGCTGGCGTGGAAGCCGGGCGGCGGCTCACCCCGTCCCGTCCTGCACGCCACGGGCTTCCTCGCCCTCGCCTCGGCCCAGGTCGTGCTCGGCATCGCACACGTCCCGGCGGTCCATCTGCCCCTGGGCGTCCTGATGTTCGGCCTGAGCGTGCTGGCCCTGGCCCGGCGCTGAGCCGGGCCGAGAGGACCCCGCTTGATCCGGGGAGGGGGGCGGCGGGGATACTGGTGGTCGCACGTGCCCCTGCTTCCCGATGGACTCATGCCGACTTCCCCCACAGCTCGTCCCACGACTCCCCCGACGGTGTGGCCGGCTCGCGGCCGCCACATCGGACCCGACGCGGAGGACGTACTCCGTCGCACTCTGCGGCAGCTCAAGGACAGTCAGGTCATCGACGACTTCCTCGAAGTGCCCGACTCCGGGGGCGAGTCCCCGGAGCGGGTCTTCGAGGCCCGTTGGCGGGTCGCCGACGAGGTGACCGTCCGCGCCCGGCTCGCCCTCGCGCCCGACCTGGGCGGTGGGCGGGAGTGGACCCTGATCGCGGAGGCCGAGCAGCCGTGGGACCCGGCGTGGCCGTCCCCCGTCACCCGGTTCTGGCCGGAGTACGGCGACTGGGACCACGACCCCGCCACGGGCCTGTCGCTGAGCAGGATCAACGCCCTCCCCGAGGACGACAAGGACGTACGCCGCGTGCTCCGGGACGCCGGGCGCGGGGGATGGTGCGTCCACGTCGTCGTGCACGAGGCGATGACCACCGACGAGCGCGGACAGCTGCCTCTCTCGCGGTGGCTGTCGCCGGGTCTGCGCCACCGTGTGGTCGAGCACCGCGCCGCCCCGCACCAGGTGCGGGTCATGAACTGGGCCCTGCGTGAGTTCGACGCGGAGGTCCCGCGCGGCGGTGCCGTCGTGCTGCCCGGCTCCCCGGCCCCGTCCGGCTACGACGCCGACGACTTCACCGTACGCACGGTGTTCCTGGACGGTTCCGAGCCGGTCGACCTCGTCGCGGCCGTGACGCGGTTCGCCGCGCTGTCGCGTCCGCTGCCGGACGGGGCCGACGAGGCCCTCACCGCGCTCCGGGACGACTGGCACCTGCTCACCCTGGAGGAGGAACTCGTCCGGGAGCGGCAGCGGGTCGCCAGGTACCGCGAGGCACTGGAGGCCATGACCGCGTCCCGGGACCTGTACCGGGAGGCGACCGAGCGCGCCCATGAGGCGCTCGCCGCCTACCGTGAGTCCGCCGGGGCCCCCGCCACCGCGCAGCAGCCGTCGGGGAAGCCGACAACCTCCCCGTTCCAGCAGCTGGCGCGCACCCTGGAGCGCTTCAAGGCCGGCGGCAAGGCCGCCCCGCGTCCCGCCGGCACCGACCAGGGGGGCGAGGAGCCCTTGGGCGGCGACCGGTCGGGCGGCTCGGAAGGCCGTGGCGACGGGGCGTAGGCCGACGAGGCGGTGGTGTCGGGCGGTGGTGTCAGGCGAAGGCCTCGCGCAGGGCGGGCAGCAGGGTCTTCTCCGACCAGTCGAGATACGCGGGCTGGGACTCTCCACCGATCTGGACCAGGGCGATCTCGGTGAACCCGGCCTCGGCGTACGGGCGTACGGCCTCGACGAACGCCTCGGGGTCGTCGCCGCACGGGATGGACGCGGCGACGTCGTCGGGTGTGACGTACCGCGTGGCCGCCGCGAAGGAATCCGGGTGCGGCAGTTCCGCGTTGACCTTCCAGCCGCCGCCGAACCAGCGGAACTGGTCGTGCGCGCGCCGGACGGCCGTGTCGCGGTCCGGGTCGTGACAGACCGGTAGCTGGCCGACGCGCGGCTTGCCCGTGCCGCCGTGCCGGTCGAAGGCCTGGAGCAGTTCGGCCTCGGGCTCCGTGGCGATGACCAGGTCGCCCAGCCTGCCCGCGAGGGCGCAGGACTGCTCGCCGGAGACGGCGACGCCGAGCGGCGGCGGATCGTCCGGCAGGTCCCACAGTCGGGCGGACTCCACGTCGTAGTGCGTGCCGTGGTGGTTGACATGGCCGCCGTCGAAGAGCGCGCGGATGATCTCCACCGCCTCTTCGAGCATCTCGTGCCGTACGTCCACGGACGGCCAACCGCCGCCCACCACGTGTTCGTTGAGGTTCTCCCCGGAGCCGAGCCCCAGCCGGAACCGCCCCTCGGACAACAGCTGCATCGTCGCGGCCTTCTGTGCCACCACCGCCGGGTGGTAGCGGAACGACGGGCAGGTCACGTACGTCATCAGCGGAATGTGCGAGGTCGCCTGGGCGGCCGCGCCCAGCACACTCCACGCGTACGGTGAGTGACCCTGCGAGCGCAGCCACGGGAAGTAGTGGTCGGAGGTCACCGAGAAGTCGAACCCCGCGCCCTCCGCCCGCACCACATGGTCGACGAGGTCACGGGGGCCGGCCTGCTCGGTCATCATCGTGTATCCGATGTGCACCATGAGGGGCGGGTCCCCGGCTCGGCGGATCGGAAACAGCCGACGGGGACCCTGTCGCGGAGGGGACGCACGGAGGCGGCTCGGGGAGCGGGGTGTCAGGCCCCGGGCGCTCGCCAGGCGCCGAGTACGGCCTCCAGCTGCCGCAGCGGGTCCTCGCCCACGAAGCGCAGGACGACCGTCCCGGCGCCGGCCGCCGCGAGTGCGCGGACGGCGTCCGCGGCGCCGCCCGCGTCTCCGGAGACGGTGAAGACCTCCTCCTGGGGCCGGCCCAGCCAGTCGCCGTGGCCCTCGGTGTGGGGGTGGAGGGTGCGGGCGACCTCGGCCGGGTCGTCGCCGACGCACGCGAAGGCGAAGACGGTGAGGGTGTGGTCGGCGCTCGCCCCGCCCTTGGCGGTCAGCTCGCGGATCTGTTCCAGGTCGCGCGGCCCGTGGCCCTCGGCGATCAGTGTGCCGTCGGCGACCCGGCCGGACAGTTCGAGGGAGCGTGGGCGGACCACGCCCGCGACGACCGGCGGGACCTCGGTCGGCGCGTGCACCAACCGGACTCCGTCCAACCGCACTTCACGCCCGGCCAGTTCGACGCGCTCGCCGCGCAGCAGCGCGCGGACGGAGGTGATCGTCTCCTCCAGCAGCGCCAGCGGGGAGCGCGGCGCCACACCGACCTGGACCATCCACTCCCGTACGCCGTGCCCGATGCCGGCCACCAGTCGGCCGGGGAACACCCGGGCCAGCGTGGCCAGTTCCATCGCCAGCAGTGCGGGGCTGCGCAGCGGGGCCGGAGTGATGCCGATACCCACCCGCAGGCGGTCCGTGGCGCCCAGGGCGGCGGCCGCCGCCGAGACGCCGCCGTTCCAGCCGAGGTCCTCCACCACCCACAGGTCGTCCACCCCGAGCGCCTCGGCCCGCCGGGCGAACTCGGGCAGCCCTTCCGGCGCCCAGTCGCGGTCGTACATCACACCGATCCGTGCGTTCGTCATATGGGCGAACCTACGGGGCGGACGACCAGTGATCAACGGTGTGTCCGGCCTCGGCGAACGGCCCGACGGACCGGGTGGGGCGAAACGCCGTGTGCGTCCTTCGTGGACCGCGGGGGTGCCCCGACGCGCACAATGAGCCACCGACGAACCAGGGAGGAAACCGCCGTGGCCGACTACTCACTGACCCTCGACGACTCGGAGATCGAGCGCTACCGGTTGATGGCCGACCTCGCCGAGCGGCGTGAACGCGCGTTGTGGGAGGCGGCCGGGGTGGCGCCCGGGGCGCGGATCGCGGACGTGGGATGCGGGCCGGGCGCGCTGTCCGTGCGGCTGGCGGACCTCGTCGGGCCCGGCGGTGAGGTGTGGGCGGTGGACCGCGACGCCGACGCGCTGGCCGTCGCCTCCGCGCTCGCCGAGCGCTCGGGCGTCCCCGTGCGCACCGGCACCGGATCCGCCGACGCCACCGGGCTGGCCGAGGGCACCTTCGACGTGGTGATGCTCCGTCATGTGCTGGCCCACAACGGCGGACGGGAGCAGGCGATCGTCGACCATCTCGCCGCGCTGGCCCGGCCCGGCGGTGGTGCGGTGTACCTGGTCGACGTCGACGCGACCGGTTTCCGGCTGCGCGGCGCGCCCGCCGCGTACGAGGAGATGGACGAGCGCTACCGCGAGCTGCACCGCCGCCGGGGCAACGACCTCGCCGTCGGGACCCGGCTCGACGAACTCCTCGCCTCGGCCGGGCTCGACGTCATCGCCTACGAGGGCCACATCAACGTGATGACACCCCCGCCCGGGATGCGGGGTCCCGCCTGGGCGTCCAGGGACGCCCTGCTCGCCGAGGGTCTCGTCACGGCGGACGACATCGCCCGCTGGGACGACGCGTTCACGGACGTCGGACAGGACCTGACGGGCCTGCGGTTCTTCGGCAACACCTATGTCGCCGTCGGCCGCCGCGCCTGACGGGGGTCACTGGAAGGAGCAGCCCGGGTTCGGGGCGTCCTCGGAGAACGGGGAGCCGTGGGGCAGGACGTACAGGACGACCAGCACGAGCGGTGTGTCGCCCAGGTTGCGGCCGATGTGGACGTAGTCGGAGCCGGCCGGTTCCTGGATGCGGTCGCCGGTGCGGTAGACGCCGTCGGTCTCGCAGGTGGAGTCGTAGTGGCTGAGGGTGCCCTGCTTGACGAAGCCGTACAGCGGTCCGTCGTGGTAGTGCCAGCCGGTGGCCTGGCCGGGCGGGACGGTGACCTCACGCAGGATGTAGTCGGTGCCGTCGGCGGTGGTCCGGCTGAGCACGCGGCCGGTGACCCCGGGTCCGGCCGGCGTGGCGTGCGCGGTGCCGCCCAGGACGAGGGCGGCGGCCGTCACCGCCCCGGCGACTGCGGTACGGAACGTGCGGCGCATGGCGGCCTCCTGCAAGGCGGGGGGTGGAGACGTGCTCGTCGCCGTGAACTTAGGCCTTGGCAGGGGCTGTTGAGCCGGCTTCCGCGAGATCCGCACACGTCCGGGTCGAAAGTCGACGCGATCTCGCCGACGGCCGGATCACATGGGGCCCGCCGTACGGGAACGGCCGTACCGGAGCGACCTCGCCGCCCGGCCGCGCGGAGTCGGCCGGGCGGCGTTCGCGCGGGGGTCAGTCCACGATCAGGTCGGGGAGCGCCGCGGGGGTCCGCCCGGCGAGCAGGCCGCCGAAGTTGCCCTCGACCTCGGCCTTCTCCGCCGCGTTCGGGTACGGGTTCGTGCACGCGGTGCCGGCGGTGGAGCCGGACATCAGGCTGGAGCACGGTCCGGGCTTGCGGTCGGGCAGGCCCAGGATGTGACCGAGTTCGTGGGCGGAGATCCTGATCGTGTTGTAGCCCTGGTCGACGGCCTGGCGCCCGATGTAGACGGTGCCGTTGCCGAGGGTGGTGGTCTGGGCGCGCGGCCAGCCGTTGTCCGCGAGGACCCGGATGTTCGCGCGTTGGCCCGCCGCCGCCGGCCGCAGTTCGACGGCGTCGACGCTCTCGTTCCAGATCGCCGCGCCCCGGTCGACGGCGCTCCTGAACTCCGCGGACCCGCCCGCGTCGTAGGTGAGGACACGGGCGGCCAGGGGTGCGGCGGCCGCGTCGGGAGCGGCGGCCGCGGCCTGGCCGCCGGTGAAGGACAGGGACAGGGTCACCGTCAGGGCCGCTGCCATGCCGCCGGTCAGCGTACGGATGCGCATGATCGACCTCCTTGTGGGGGGAGAAGGTTAGTCGTGCTCATGACACTAGCGGTTGGCTGCCCGGCCGGGATGGAGACGAATCCGTCAATCTGCCGGCCCGTGCGGGGAGTTGCCGGGCTGCTCGCGTCCGGCGGGCCGGCGGGCGGTGCACCGAGATCGCTGGGCCCGTGAGAGCCTTGCTCCGATCATGGAACGGTCCATGGGCGTCATGGATGTCATGAGCGTCATGGATGTCATGGGTGTGTCGAGGCCGGAGGACAGGACATGGACATCAACCGGCCCGGGCTGGGCGGGGATCTGCCGGCGCCGGAAGTGCTGTGGGCGCGGTGGGCCTTGATCGCCGTGCTGGAGGCGACCACCGCGGACGAGGAGGAGCGTCACCACCGCGTGGGGACCTGGGTGGACGACGAGGGACTCCATCTGGACGACTGCGGCTGCACCTGGTGGACCTTCGCGCCGCGTGGTGCGGGGCGGTACGTGCTCTTCGGCGAGGACGAGTCGAGCGGGGTCAAGTGGCACGAGCCGCCGATCGACATGTTCGCCGGCGCTCCTGACTGGCTCCCCCACGAGGAGCTCCGGGATCTGCTGTCGGGTAATCAACTGGGCTGTGTCTACTGGTTCGAGAACGGCGCCTGGACGCGCGCTCCCTACCCGGAGACCCTCCACGACGACGGACTCGACTGCGGTATGAGCCGCTTCGTCGACCGGAAGGACGTGCTCAGGACGATCGCCGACGAGGACCACGGGGCCATGCCCACCCAGGACGCCGAGACCCTGCTGGCACACGCCGAGGCCTACCGGCTGACGCCGGACCTGCTGATGTCGCTCGTCGACGAACCCGACTGGCGCGAGCTGGACCGGCCCGCCATGACCAGAGCACTGCGCCTCGCCGGCCTGGACCGGACCTAGGGCATGGCCCGCGACACCCGCCTCACCGCGCACCGCGCCGCGTCCGCGGCACTGGCACGGTTGGGTGAGGGCGAACTGCGGGAGCTGGTCGACGCCGCCACCCCGCTCGGCTCCGGCATCGGTGGAACGTCGGTACTGCTCGACGTCGACGGCACACCGGTCTTCGTCAAGCAGGTGCGGCTGACCGATCTGGAGCGACGGCCGGAGCACGCCCGTTCCACGGCGAATCTGTTCGGGCTGCCGGTCCACTGCCAGTACGGGATCGGCAGCGTCGGCGGACCGGGGTTCGGGGCCTGGCGGGAGCTGGCCGTGCACACCATGACGACCGACTGGGTGCTCGCGGGAGACCACGAGGGCTTCCCCCTGCTGCACCACTGGCGCGTCCTCCCCGACGCCGGCCGGCCCCTCCCCGAGGAACTGGCCGACGTGGAACGAGTCGTGGCCTACTGGGGAGGCGGGCCGGGGATACGCCGCCGGATCGAGGAGCTGCGGCAATCCTCGGCGAGTCTCACCCTGTTCCTGGAGTACATCCCGCAGAACCTCCACGACTGGCTGGGTGGCCGGATCGAGGCCGGCGGCGAGGCGGCCGAGCGGGCCTGCGCCATGGTGGAGGAGGAGTTGGCAGCCGGCGTGTCCTTCATGAACGACCGCGGGCTGCTGCACTTCGACGCGCACTTCCAGAACATCCTGACCGACGGCCGGCGGCTCTACTTCACCGACTACGGCCTGTCGCTCGCGTCCAGCTTCGAACTGGCCTCGGACGAGACGGACTTCTACGACGAGCACCGCACCTACGACCGGCACTACACCGTCACCCACCTGGTGAACTGGCTGGCCGTCGCCCTGTACGGGCACGCCCCGGAGGAACGGCGGGAGTTCGTGCGCGCCTGCGCCCGGGGCGCGCTCCCGGCGGACCTGCCCGGGACGATCGCGGCGCTCCTCGCCCGGCACGCGCCGGTCGCCGCGGTGATGGGGGACTTCTACGACCGTTTCCGCCACGAGAGCCGGGCGACCCCGTATCCGCTGGAAGCACTGGGCCGGGCCCCGCACGGCGACGCGCGGGGCCCGGCGTCCGAGGGTCGGGTCAGGGGCAGCTGACGCGGATGTCGCCCGCGTCCGTGGTGCAGGTGTCGGTGTTGGGCCCGCCGTTGGCGGTGTCGTTGCCGGAGACGTTGTCGACCGTGTTGAGGTTGTCGGTGCCGAAGTTGCCGATCAGGTTGTCGGTACCGGGCCCCGCGACGAGGGTGTCGTTGCCGTTGCCGCCGTCGACACGGTCGTTGCCGTGACCGCCGTGGACGGTGTCGTTGCCGGAGCCCGCGTTGACGGTGTCGTCGCCGCCGAGGGCGCAGATCACGTCGTTGCCGAAGGTGCCGGTGATGCTGTCGTTGCCGCTGGTGCCGATGCGGGTGCAGCCCCGGGAGTTGTTGACCGTGGTGGTCGCCGTGGCGGTGTTGTCGCCGGTGTTCGGGTCGGTCTGCGTGGCGCCGACCGTGGCCCGGTCGGTGAGGGTGCCGGTGGCCCGGGGCTCGGCGGCGACCGTGACCGTGGCGGCGGCTCCGGGGGCGAGGGTGCCCAGGGAGCAGTTCGCGCCGGTCGCGGTCGTGGTGCAGGTGCCCGAGGTGGTGGTCGCCGAGACGACCGAGGCGGCGACCCCGCTGAACGTGTCGGACAGGGTGACACCGGTGGCGGAGGTCGTGGTGCTGTTGTTGGTCACCCGCACGGTGTAGGTGGGACGGTCACCGATGGCGGCCGTGGCGGGACCGGACTTCGTCACCGCCAGGTCGACGCCGGTCGGTGGCGGCGGGACGGTGCCGCCGCCCTCGAAGCGGGCCAGGGCGAAGTCGGCGCCCGGTCCGCCCCCGCCCGCGGCGACGATCGCGCCGCCGGACTGGAGGGCCAGGGCGCGGGCTGTGTCGCTGCCGCCGAAGTCGGCGGTCGCGACGCCCCCGGTGCCGAACCCGCTGTCCCGGCTGCCGTCGGGGTTGTGGCGCAGCACCGCGAAGTCGCCGTTGGTGCCACCGGCGGTGACGATCCGTCCGTCCGGCTGGAGCGCCATGTCGTAGGCGAACGCGCCGGGTGTGAGGACCCGGCCGTCCCCGTCGAAGCTCGGGTCCAGCGTGCCGTTGGTGGTGTAGCGGGCCAGGGCGACCCGGTCGTCGCTGGAGCCGCCGGCGACGATCCTGCCGTCGGTCTGGATCGCCAGTGACCGCACGCCGTCGTAGGCGCCGAAGTCGGTGCGGACGATGCCTGCGGTGCCGAAGCCGTTGTCCACGGTGCCGTCGGCGTCGAGGCGCATCAGCAGGAAGTCGAAGCTGGTCGATCCCACCTCACCGCCGACGACGATCTTCCCGTCGGGTTGCAGCGCCAGGCTGCGGGCGTCGCCGCCCGCCTCCTGGGTGTTCGGTGTCGGGTCGACGGTCACCACACCGTCGCCGCCGAACGAGGCGTCGGGGGTGCCCTGGGCGTCGAAGCGGGCCACTGCGACGAATCCCCCGCTGTAGCCGGCCGCCACGATCCTGCCGTTGGCGTCGATCGCCACGTCGAGGGCCTCGGTGGGGCCTCCGATGTCGGCGAAGACCCTGCCGTCGCCGCTGAAGGTGTCGTCCAGGGTGCCGTCGACGTTGTAGCGGGCCACCACGAACCAGCAGCAGTTCTCGTACTCCCGCCAGCTCATGCCCACCACGACGATCTTGCCGTCGGGCTGCAGCGTCACGGCGTTGGCCTCGCTCCACTGGAGGCCCGGGCCCATGTTGTTGATCGGGGTCGTGACCCTGCCGTCGCCGTCGAACCCGGCGTCGGGGGTGCCGTCGGGGTTGTGCCGGGTCAGGGCGAAGTGGCTCTCCAGCACGGAGTAGTCGGCGGAGGCACCGACCGACACGATCTTCCCGTCGGGCTGTACGGCCACGTCGCCTGCGTGATCGTCGTCGGCGAAGCCGGTGAGCACCCTGCCGTCGCCGCTGAAGGTGGGATCGAGGTCGCCCGGGGCCGCGGCGGCGGTGCCGGGGAAGGACAGCAGGAGTGCCAGGACGGCGGCGGCGACGGTGCCGGCCCGGACCGGGAAGGGCCGGCGGGGGCGTTCACCACGTCGCCGCCAGGCCGGTCGCACATGAGGTGTGAGCATGTGCGACAGCCTTCCGCCCTTCGCACACGCGGACGGACGGCCGCTGCGGCATTGCACCCGCCCGGCTGTGTCGATTCCATCCGGCCGGGTGAGCGCGGGCGAAGACGACCAGGCGCAGCACCGCGAACCGGGCGACGCCGGTGAGGGCGGAGGCGGACAGGTAGACGGCCTGTTCGAGCACCGCTCCGGGTGCCGCCACCAGCTGATGCAGGACGAACATCGCCCCGCCGGTCACCGCGTACGCGACCGCTGCGGAGCCTGCCGACTGCGTGTGCTGACGCCAGGTGGCGGGCCCGCCCGCACCGAAGGTGAAGCGGGCGTGCAGTTCGGTGGCGAGCAGGGTGGAGGCGGCCGTGATCAGGGCGTTGGCCAGGACCCAGGGGATCCAGGAGGCGAGGGCCACCACGGCGAAGCTGGAGGCGAGCCCCACTCCCCCGCCGCAGAGCACGAAGCGGGCGAAGGCGGCGCCGGAACCGGGACCGGGTGCCGCCTGCCGTCGACTGTGCGCTGTTCCCATGACCCGCCCCCGCGATCGCCATCGTATTTCCTGATGCGGAAACGCTACGTTGCATTCACGGTATTGACAACAGATTTATTGCATGGAAAGGCTATTATCGCCGCTCAAGTGAGTGAATTCGTTGCAACGTTCCCAGAATCAACGCAACGACCGGAGGGCAAATCGTTGCAACTGGCGAAGGTGAACGCTACGCGCCGGTGAAGCGGGCCGGCCGGCCCGGCCTCAGCCGGTGTCGGGCGCCATCGAGACCACGACCTTGCCGGCCTTGGTGCGGCCCTGCTCGACGTACGCCATCGCCTCCAGCGTCCGGTCGAAGGGGAAGACACTGTCGATGACCGGGCGGAGTTTCCCGCTGTCGTAGAGGGCGCCGAGTTCGCGCAGCTGGGAGCCGTTGGCCCGCATGAAGAGGAACTCGTAGCGCACGCCCAGCGCCTTGGCCCGCTTGCGGATCTTGCGGCTGAGCGTGTTCATGATCAGGTTCAGGACGGAGGGGGCGCCGAGCTGCTTGGCGAACCCGACGTCGGGCGGGCCGACGACACTGACGGCCAGGCCGCCGGGCTTCAGTACGGTCAGTGACTTCTCGAGGTTCGCTCCGCCCAGGGAGTCCAGCACCAGGTCGTAGTCCGAGAGCACCTTGGAGAAGTCTTCCTTGGTGTAGTCGACGACGATGTCGGCGCCAAGGCTCCTGACCAACTCCTCGGACCTGGTGTTCGCGGTTGTCGCCACCGTGGCGCCGAGGTGCTTGGCGAGCTGGATGACCGTCGACCCGAGGCCACCGGCTCCGGCGTGGACGAGCACTTTCTGCCCCGGCTTCACGTGCGCGCGCTCGACAAGGATCTGCCAGGCGGTCAGGGCCACCAGCGGCACCGCGGCTGCCTCTTGGAGGGTGAGGGAGGCGGGCTTGGGGGCGACATCGTCCACGTCGATCGCGATGAACTCCGCGAAGCCCCCTACCCGCAGGTCGCGCGGGCGGGCGTAGACCTCGTCGCCGACCTCGAAGCCGTGTACGGCGGAGCCGACCCGCGTCACGACGCCGGCCACGTCATGGCCGAGCACGAACGGGCGCTTGTACTTCAGGAGCTGCTTGAACTCCCCGTTACGGACCATCTTGTCCAGCGGATTGACACTGGCGGCGCCCACTCTGACCAGGACGTCACGCTCCCCGACGGTGGGCTCCGGTACCTCTGCGGCGCGGACGCCGTCCTTGCCGTACTTCTCGACGACGAATGCCTTCATGCCGGCCGCTTTCTGCGTGGGTGTCTCGGTGGTCGATGCGGTTCTTCGGCGGGGCCCCCTACACGCCCGTCTCGCGCGTGCGGCCGGGTTGATGCGCCGACCATGACGCTACCGGCTGAGTATAGAAAAGTAAACTCAGGTGAGGTTAGAATCGCCCCCATGGATGCGAGGACCGAAGATCTGCGGGACGCCGGCGCGGACCCCCGACTCGACCGGGACACGTCGAACTGCTCGATCGCCCGGACCCTTGAGGTCGTGGGCGAGAAGTGGACGATCCTGATCCTGCGCGAGGTCTGGTACGGCTCGTCCCGTTTCAGCGAGTTCGAACGCGTCCTCGGCTGTCCTCGCAACCTCCTCTCCGCGCGACTTCGGATGCTCGTGGAGGAGGGGATCCTGGCCACCGAGACCTACAAGGAGCCGGGCTCGCGGAGCCGGCCGAAGTACGTGATCACGCCCAAGGGAATGGATCTGGTCCCGGCCGTGATGGGGCTCCTGCAGTGGGGCGACCGCTATCGCGCCGACCCGGAGGGCCCGGCCATGCTGTCCCGGCACCGTGGGTGCGGCGCGCACGTCGACGCCCGGATCCGCTGCGACCGGGGCCACGCCGTACAGCCGGAGGACATCGAGAGCATCCCCGGCCCCGCGTTTCGCCTGAGGCCCGTCGAGTGAACGGTGCGATCCAGGACCCGAAGTCGCGCACCCTTGTGCACCCGCGCCACGGGTCGGATCGCCCCTGCGCGAGCGGGACGAGGCCCGCCCACGCCTCGAAACCGAGCGGGATCAGGCCGGATCGACGAATATGTCGAGCGCGAGATCGCCCTCGAAGCCGGCGGGGCCGTAGGCGGCCAGGTCGGTGATGCCTTCGTCGGACAGTACCTCGTCGTCGATGAACAGCTGCGGTGGACGGGACCGCTGTCCTCGCCGTCGGCGAACTGCATGACGACGCGTCGGCGGAAACGGATGAGGCACCCCTTCCGGACCCGTCCGCGCTGGCCCTGCTCATCTACACCAGCGGCACGACCGGGGTGCCCAAAGGGGTGATGCTCGACCACGCCAACATCGACGCCATGGCGGACATGGGGCGTCGGGCGCTGGAGGTCGGGCCGGCCGACCGGTGCCTGCTGATCCTGCCGCTCTTCCACGTCAACGGCATCGTGGTCAGCACGCTCGTACCGTTGCTTGCGGGCGCGAGCATCACCATCGCCGACCGCTTCCGTCCCGAGACCTTCTTCGACGTCGTCGAACGCGAGCGCCCCACCTTCTTCAGCGCCGTGCCGACGATCTACAGCATGCTCGCGGCGCTGCCGGACCAGGTCCGCCCCGACACCTCGTCCCTGCGTTTCGGAGTCTGCGGCGCGGCACCCGCCTCCGCCGAGCTGCTGGCCCGCTTCGAGGCCCGTTACGGGTTTCCGCTCGTCGAGGGGTACGGGCTGTCCGAGGGGACCTGCGGCTCCACCATCAATCCTGTCGCGGGCCCTCGGCGCGCCGGAACCGTGGGGTTGCCCTTCCCCGGCCAGGAGATCCGGATCGTCGACGCCGCCGGCAGCGAGGTGCCGACGGGTGCGGACGGAGAGGTCGTTCGTGCGGGGGCCCAACGTCATGCGGGGCTATCTCGGCCGCCCGGAGGAGACAGCCCAAGTCCTCGTCGACGGCTGGCTGCACACCGGCGACGTGGGCAGGCTCGACGCCGACGGCTACCTGACCCTGGTCGGGCGTGCGAAGGACATGATCATCCGGGGTGGGGAGAACATCTACCCCAAGGAGATCGAGGACGTCCTCGTGGGTGACCCGGCGGTGCTCGAGGCCGCCGTGATCGGCGTACCCGACGAGACATGGGGAGAAGTGGTCGTCGCCTACGTCCAGCCCCGACCGGGCCGGACCGTCGATCCGACGGCACTGCGGGAGCTCTGCGCGCACAGCCTCACCGGCTTCAAGCGTCCGACCGCGTTCTTCGTGGTGGAAGCCCTCGCGAAGAACGCGGTCGGCAAGATCGACAAGGTCTCGCTGCGCGCTGCCCACGCCGAGCTCTCCGCGCGGTCCTGACCTCCATGGATGGCGCTGGGGGCCGTCTCTCCGGCGGCGGCCCTCAGCTCCGCGTCAGGGGCCGAGTGGAGGTCGGCGGGCTCCCCGGAACGCCCGGCTCGAACACCACTGCGAGCGGCGTGAGTTGGCCGTCCACGAGGGGGTGCGCGGGCCCTTATGATCTTGGGCATGACTGTGCAGAACGTTGACAGAACCCTCTCCCGTAAACAGCGGCTCCAGGAGAAGCAGCGCCGGCAGCTGTCGGTCGTGGACACCGTCGACAAGGCGGAGGGCAAGGTCCGCAAGGCGGAGGCCGAACTCGCCGTGGCCGTCACCGAGGCCGTGCAGGTGTTCGGGGACGAGCAGTCCGCGTCCGACGCGCTCGACATGTCCGTCGAGGCGATCCGGCGTTTCCTGCACATGGCACGGAGCGAGGCGGCGGCCCCCGACGCTCCCGCCGAGGCCGCCGCCAAGTCATGAGCCGCGTGGCCGTCAGGGCCTGCGCGGTCGCACCCTGACGTCGGTGCCGTTCACCCGGACGGTGACCTTGCCCCGGTCGCGCGCCCGGTCGGCCACGATCTCGTACGACGTGACCTTTCCGTCGCGCCATGCGCAGGTGACCTCGTAGCCGCCGCGGGCGCGCAGGCCCGTGAAGGAGCCCTTGGCCTTCCAGGCGTCCGGCAGGGCGGGCAGCAGGTGGATGTTTCCGTCGTGGCTCTGCAGGAGCATCTCCGCGACGGCCCCCGAGATACCGAAGTTGCCGTCCATCTGGAAGGGCGGATGGTTGCAGAACAGGTTGGGGAGCGTGTTGTAGGTCAGCAGGCCGCGCAGCATGATCCGGGCGCGGTGCCCGTCGCCGAGGCGGGCGAAGAGGGCGGCGCGCCACGGCCAGGTCCAGGAGCGGCGGCTGTCGCCCGACACCGTCGCCGCCGTGAACGGGACCCCTTCCTTCTCGCCGCAGCGTGCCTTGAGCGAGACGAGGGCGGCTGCCGCGAAGTCGGGTGTCCGCGGGGTGATCTGGCGGCCCGGGTAGACCGCGAAGAGGTGTGAGGTGTGGCGGTGGATGTCGGTGGGGCTGTCGATGTCCTCCTGCCACTCCTGCAACTGCCCCCACTTGCCGATCTTGTTCGGCGCCAGCCGGGCCTGCATGTCCGCGATCTTGGCCCGGTGGTCGGGGTCCGTGTCGAGGACCGCCTCGCAGTCGAGGTAGTTCTGGAACAGGTCCCAGATGATCTGCTGGTCGTACATGACGCCGTCCTCGCGGGGCCCGTGCTCCGGGGACCAGCCGTTCGGCGCGACGAGGAGTCCGTCCGCGCGTTCCTTGAGGTGGTCCTCCCAGAACTGGCAGATCTCCTTGATCATCGGGTGGGCGATGTCGCGCAGATAGGTCAGGTCCTGGGTGAACGCCCAGTGTTCGTAGAGGTGTTGGGCGTACCAGGCGCTGGCGACCGTGTTCCACTCCCAGGCGTTGCCTCCGAAGATGCTCTGGCTGGTGCGGGCGGTCCAGCCGCGGGTGTCCGCGCCGAAGGCGTTGCGGGTGGCGACCCGGCTGGGCACCGCGACCTGCTCGATGAAGCCGACGAGTGCCTCGTGGCACTCGGGCAGGTTCGTCGTCTCCGCTCCCCAGTAGTTCATCTGGATGTTGATGTTGGTGTGGTAGTCGGCGGCCCACGCCGGCTGGTTGCTGTCGTTCCACAGGCCCTGGAGGTTGGCGGGCAGGCCCTTGGGGCGGGAGGAGCTGATCAGCAGATAGCGGCCGTAGTCGAACATCGTCTGTTCGAGTGTGGGGTCCTCCCCGCCCGCCGCGTAGCGGGCCAGCCGGGCGTCGGTCGGGAGGGCGACGACGGCGTCCGGGGAGGTGCCCCAGTCGACCGAGACGCGGTTCATGAGGGTGCGCGTGTCGGTGGTGTGCCGTTTGCGCAGTGCGGTGTAGGAGCGGGCGGCGGCCTTGTCGAGCGCGCGGTCGATCGCCGCCCGCGGGGCGGCTCCGCGCCACCCGGCGGCGGCGTCGAGCCGGTAGTCGGTGCGTGCGTCCAGGAGCAGGGTCAGCGTGGTGCATCCGCTGAACCGGAGCACCGGACCGTCGGCGCTGAAGTCTCCGTCGGTGTGCACGGCCCGGACGGTGCACGCGTGCTTGAGGCCGTTGCCCATGACCCCGCTGAAGCCGATCTCGCGGGCATCGGCGTCCACGGTCGTCGGGGCCTGCTCCTGGCCGGAGGTCAGCGAGATCGCCCCGGAGAGTCCCTCGGCCGCCTCCGTCGTGTACCGGAGGACCATGACGTCGGCGGCGCGGCCGGCGAAGGCCTCCCGGACGACGCGCCGGCCCGGGGAGCCGAAACGGGTGACGTGGACGCCGTCGACGAAGTCGAGGCTGCGCCGGTAGTCGACGACCGTGCGCCGGGTGCGGGTGTCGAAGTCCTCGCCCGCCAGGGCGACTTCGGCGATCCGGCAGCCGCCGGCGGAGGCGTCGGGGGTCAGGGTGAGCCGGTAGACGCGGTAGGCGGTGGTGTTGGTGAACCGGAAGGTGCGGGTCTCGCCCCGCTCGGCGAACGGTGTGCCGTACCGCCGCGTGTCGAGGGTCACCCAGGTGCTCCCGTCCTTGGACGCCTCCAGCGTCCACTGCCTGGGGTCCTCCCGAGGACGGTCCGGGGCCGCGGTCAGGGTGTACGAGGTGATGGCGACCGCGCGAGGCAGGTCCGCCTGCCAGACCAGTGCGGGCGAGGTGCCGGCGACCCGCCACACCGTGGCCGGGTCGCGGTCCACGGACCGTGAGATGTCCGTGGCCCGGCCGGCGGAGTCGGTGCCGGTCGCGTGGGAGGCCTCGTCGGGGTGCCCGCTCGGCGACGACAGGTACACGGCCTCGGACGCGCCTAGGTCGACGCCGGTCAGGCCGATCTCGGCGACCTGGAAGTGGCTGACGCCGGCCTTGGGGACGAAGTCGAAGCGGTAGAAGCGGTGGGCGGCCGGGGCCGCGCAGTCGAACCGCTTGGTCTGGAAGCGGCTCTCGAAGGGCGCCGCGAGGGTGCGGCTGTCCAGCACGGTCCAGGTCTCGCCGTCGGCGGAACCGGAGAGCGTCCACTCCTGCGGGTCGCGCTGCGGCACGTCGTCGGCGCTCGTGAGCCGGTACGAGGCGACCTCCACGGGCGCGGGGAGCTCGACCTGCCAGCGCACCCTCGTGCCGGGCCCGTCGATGCACCACTTGGTGCCCGTCTCGCCGTCGTGGGACTTGTCGACTCCCTCCGACGGGGAGCTGTCGTACGGTCCGCCCGGCGCCGTGACCTTGGCCCGGGGCGCGGCGGCGAAGGTGACCACTAGGTCACCGAAGTCCCGGTACGAGCCGAAGCCGTTCATACCGGTGTCGAAGTCGCTGTCCGGCTTGCCGGCGAGGGCGTTGTCGTAGTCGTTCACCCCTCCCCACAGGCTCTGTTCGTTGAACTGGACGCGCTCCTCGTGGGGGTCGGCGAAGAGCATGGCGCCGAGTCGGCCGTTGCCGATCGGCAGGGCCTGTGCCTCCCAGTTCATGGCGGGGACGGTGTAGTGCAGGGCGTGGCGCGACAGGGTCGGACGGCGGAAGGCCTCCGGGGCACCGGTCCCGGCGGCGGGCCGCGCCGAGGCGGGGGTGCCCGTCAGCCCGGCGGCCAGAGGCGCGAAGGCGAGGGCTCCGCCGAACTTGAGGAGGCTTCGTCTCTGCGGTGGGGATGCGTCGAGCACTGTGAGATCTCCCGGCCCATTCATCGGCTCTTTCACGGCAATTGCGGGGGCAACCTCGACCTCGGTCGGGGGCCCGATCATCGTTGCCGGAAAATACATCGGATGTCTAGGGGTGTGCGCGAACACCGGGGGAAGATCGGCGGCACAATGACGCCATGTCACGCCACACGGGCCCCAACTGCCCACCGACATCGCATCCTTGGGCGTGCCAGGAGAGGACCATGTGAGCGAGAACGAGGCCGCCGGCCCCGCATCCGGAATCCCCGACACCACCACGGCGCACAACGCCCGCGTCTGGAACCACTGGCAGGGCGGCACGGACAACTACGAGGTCGACCG
This sequence comes from Streptomyces caniscabiei, assembly GCF_014930365.1. Classification (GTDB taxonomy): domain Bacteria; phylum Actinomycetota; class Actinomycetes; order Streptomycetales; family Streptomycetaceae; genus Streptomyces; species Streptomyces caniscabiei. Next base: position 372,320 of record NZ_JABXWI010000004.1, read on the forward strand.
TCAGGTCGGGGATCACGTCGCCGGTCTGATCCCCGTCATCCGGGACATCGCCTCCGCCGACCGGCGGTTCCTCGTCCGCGCGGTGCGCCATCTGGCCGAGGAGCGGGGGATGCGCCAGTTCCTCGACATCGGCACCGGGCTGCCCGCGCTGGAGAACACCCACGAGATCGCCCAGCGCGTCGCGCCCTCGTCGAGGATCGTGTACGTCGACAACGACCCGGTCGTGCTCTCGTACGCCCGCACCCGGCTGACCAGCACCGACGAGGGCGTCGCGGCCTACATCGACGCCGACGCCCATGACCCGGACACGATCCTGCGCAGCGCCCGAGAGACCCTCGACCTCGGCGAGCCCGTCGCGCTGATGCTGCTCGGCATCCTCAACTTCGTCCTCGACGACAGCGAGGCCCGCGCCATCGCCAGACGGCTCCTCGAACCGCTCGCCCCCGGCAGCTTCCTCGTGCTGACGCACCCCACCACCGAGCCCGCACTCGGCGGCGAACTCCAGCTGGAGGCGATGGAGTTCTGGAACACGCACGCCGAGCCGCCGGTCACCGCGCGCGGCGCCGCGGAGATCGCCCGCTACTTCGACGGGCTCACCCTCCTGGACCCGGGCCTCGTCAGCTGTTCGCTGTGGCGTCCCGACCCCGGTGACGAGCCCACCGCCGTACCGCAGTTGGGGGCGGTGGCGCGGAAGCCGTGACCCCGGCCGCGCCCCGGGGCCTGCCGCGGCTCCAGGTCGTGGTGGAGATGGCGAGGACCGAGAGGAGGACGAGGGCGGCGGACGGGCCCAGGACGGTCCAGGGGGCCAGTTCCGCGTAGGGCTGGTTCTCCGAGAGGAGGCGGCCCCACTCGGGCGTGGGCGGCTGTTCGCCCAGACCGAGGAAGCCGAGGGAGGCGAGGACGAGGACCGTGGTGGGCAGGCGGAGCAGGGCGTTGCGCACCAGGGCGGGCACGACCGCGGGCAGCAGGTGGTGACGGAGCAGGTAGGAGGGACCCGCGCCGAAGGAGATCGACGCGAGGAGGTGGCCGCTGGCCCGTTCCTGTTCCAGCAGGGCGGCGGTCTGGGCGGCGTACGGCGTCCAGGCCACCACGCACACCGCGCACGCGGCGCCCAGGACCGACGGGCCGGTCACGGCGGTGGTGAGCAGTCCGGCGAGGACGGCCGGCATCGTCGAGACCACTTCGGTCAGGCCCGCCCCCAGTTGGGCGGTCGAGCCGATCACCAGTCCGACGACGGCGCTGACCACCGTGACCGCGAGCGCCACACCGACCGTACGCAGGGCTCCGTGACCGAGCCGGGCCAGCAGGTCGCGGCCGAGCGAGTCGGTGCCGAGAGGGTGCGCGAGGGACGGGGGCAGCAGCCTCGCCGTCGTCTCGACGTGCGACGGGTCCCGCAGGAGGCCGGCCACGACCACGGCGAGGAGGGTCGTGGCACAGAGTCCGACGACCCAGGGCAGCGATCGTGATCGGGGGAGCCGGGGCGGGTGCAGGGCGGGCAGGGCACCGTCCCGCAGGGCGGGACCGAGCAGGGCGTGCCGCAGGACCTGGATCAGGAGGCCGGCGCAGACGCCGAGCAGCACCAGGGTCAGGGTCGCCGTCTGGAGCGGCGGCATGTCCTGGGCCGTGGCCGCGTCCAGTGAGAGACGGCCGAGCCCGGGGATGTTGAAGATCTTCTCGACCGCGACCGCGCCGCCGACCAGGGCGACGACGGTCGGCAGGAGTTGCGGGAGGACCCCGGCGAGGGCGCTGCGCAGTGCCGTGCGCGCGATGCGGCCGTTCGCGAGGCCGTGGGCGCGCCAGGTGCGTGCCCAGGGTTCGTTGAAGGCGGCGGGCAGGGCCTGGTCGAGCAGCCCTCCGATCATGGCGCCGGAGGGGATGCCGAGGGCGAGAGCGGGCAGCACCATCGACCGCGGCCCCTCCCAGCCCTGGGAGGGGAACCAGCCGAGCCACACCCCGAAGACCGTCGCGAGCAGCGAGGCCAGCAGGAACTTGGGCAGTGCGGCCGGCACGGCGGCCGCGGTGCCCGCCGGCTTCTGTCGCAGCCTTCGACGGGATCCGAGGTAGAGGGTGCGGGCGCAGACCGTCGCGGCCACCGCGATCGTGACCGCCAGCGCGCCGAGCATGAGCGTGACGGAGACCGCGAGGGCCGTCGTCACCTGGGGCAGTACCGGTTCGCCCGACACCCAGGAGGTGCCCGCGTCGCCGTGCGCCAGTCCGTTCAGCCAGTGCCCGAGATGGGCCGACGGCCCCTCGTCCAGACCCAGTCGCTCGCGTACGGCGGACAGCTGGGACGGGGTCGGGTCCTGGTCGGCGGCGCGGGCGCGCAGCACGGTCAGGGCGGGGTCGACGCCGGACAGCCACGGCAGGAAGGCCACGGCCGTCAGGAGGGCCGTTCCGGCGGCGAGGCGGCCGGCGCCCGCCCGCCATCGGGTGGGCGGGCCGTGGGCGCCGGCCGTCGACGTGCTGCTCATCGGCGGCTTACTTCAGCCGGGTGTCGACGTCGACCAGCGAGCGCTCGCGGGGGTCGAGGAGGACGCCCTCGACGTCGTCGGAGATGCCCTGGACGACCTTCTCGTGGACCAGGGGCACGACGGCGTCGGTGCGCAGGATCTCCGCCTCGGCCCGCATGACCTTCTTCTGCCGCTCGGCCGTGTCGCCCTCCCCGGCGGCGGACTCGACGGCCCGGTCGACCGCGGCGTCCTTCAGGCCGGCGATGTTGTAGACGCCGGAACCGGTGTAGTCGCTGGCGAGGTAGGCGACCGCGTCGCCGGTGTCGAGGAGCGTGACCCGGGAGAAGACGAGGGCGTCGTACTCGCCCGCGAGGAGGTCTGCCTCCATCTGGGTGTACTCGCGCACGTCCTGCTTCACCGTGAACCCGGCCTTCTCCAGCTGCTGTTGGAGGACGGTGGCGGCCTCGGGGAGTTCGGCGCGGTTGGTGTACGTGGCCAGGCGCAGGGTCCTGCCCTTCGTCTCGGCCTTCACCTGTGCGGTGGTCGCGGCCTTCGCCCGGCCGGTCACCTCGACCCGCCGGTCGGCGGCCCAGGGGACGGCCGGTCCGAACAGGCCCTGCGCGGGGTCGGCGTAGCCGCCGAAGACGGAGTCGACGAGGACTTGGCCGTCCACCGCCTCACGGGCGGCGGCGCGCAGGCCGGCGTCGGTGAAGAGGCCGCTGCCGGTGTTGAGGACGAGGCTGTCGGTGCGCACGGAGGGCACTTCGTGACGGGTGCTCTCGTCGAGGAGCTTGGCCTGGGCGGTGGGGATCCACTCGGCTATGTCGACGTCGCCGCCGCGCAGGGCGTTGGCGCGGGCGGTGCCGTCGGCGATCCAGGTGACATCGATGCCGGACGCCTTGGCCTTGCCGCCCCAGTACCCGTCGTAGCGGCTGAGCGCGGCCTTCGTCTTTCCGGTGAGCCGGGTGATCTCGAAGGGGCCGGTGCCGGTGCCCACGGGGCTGACGGTGCCGTCGTCGGCGTACGCCTTCTCGGCGAGGATGCCGAGGGCGGGGCTGGCGAGCCGCAGCGGGAGGACGGGGTCGGCGGACTTGGTGGTGACGGTGACGGTGTCGGCGTCGTCGGCCTCGGCGGTGAGCGACATGTCGCTCAGTACGCGCGGCTTGGTCTCGGCCCCGTTCGCGTGGTCGAGGGCGTTCACCACCGACTCGGCGGTGACGTCGGTGCCGTCCTGGAACGTGGCCTCGCGCAGCTCGAAGACCCAGGTCGTGGCGTTCTTCCGGGTCCAGGACTTCGCCAGGGCGGGTGCTGCGGCGCCGTCCTCGTCCAGGGCGGTGAGACCTTCGGCGACGGAGAGCTTGCTGAGCACGGTGGCGTCGTTGCTGTACGGCGACAGGGCCTGGACCGGCGGCACGGCGAGGGCCACCCGCAGACGGCCCGCGCCTCCGGGCCCGTCGCTCGCGCCGGCCCCCTCCTCGCCTGCGGCGAAGCAACCGGCCAGCAGCGGGGTGAGGGTGAGGGCTGCCAGGAGGCGGCGGGGGGTGGTGCGCATGGTGGTCCTGTCTTGCGGAGGGCGGAACGATCACAATATAAGGCAAGCCTTACCAACCCATGGCTGCGGGGTGGGTGAACGTCGGCGGGTAGCTTCCGGCGCACGCCGAGGTGCCGGTGAGTGTGCCGCCCCGATGCCTCTTCCGAGCCCTGTGCCGAGCGGGTGCTCTCGGGTCCCCGTCAGCGGCCGGGACGTGCCGCGGTGGCCCGGGCGTGGTGGTGAGCCGCGGGGCGTGTGCCACGGCGTTCGCGGAGGGCGGAGGTGTACACCTCGGCCGTCGCCGCGGCGGACGAGGCCCAGCCGAAGGAGCGGGCGTGGCGGACGGCCGCCTCGTTCATGCGGGCCGCGCGGGCGGGGTCGTCGGCGAAGCCGGAGAGCGCCCGCGCGTAGTCGGCGGGGTCGTGACCGGGTACGAGCACTCCGCTCGCCCCGTCGCGTACGGCCACCGGCAGGCCGCCGACCCGGGCGGCGATCACCGGGGTGCCGCAGGCCTGGGCCTCGACGGCCACCAGGCCGAAGGACTCGCTGTGGGAGGGCATGACGAGGACGGACGCGGCCCGGTACCAGTCGGCGAGCCGGTCCTGGTCGACCGGCGGCCGGAACAGCACCACGTCCGCGATCCCGAGCCGGGCCGCGAGCTTCTGCAGCGCTTCCGGTTCGGTCAGTCCGCTGCCGCTCGGCCCGCCCACCACGGGCACCACCAACCGCTCGCGCAGCCGGGGCCGTTGCGTCAGCAGCCGGGCCACCGCCCGCAGCAGGACGTCGGGCGCCTTCAGTGGCTGGATGCGGCCCACGAACAGCGGGATCAGCGCGTGTTCGGGCAGCCCGAGACGGGCGCGGGCCGCCCCGCGCCCGGCCGCGATGCCACGGGCGTCGGGCCGGAAGCGGTCCAGGTCGACCCCGGGATGGACGACGGCCACCCGGCCGCTGTCGGCGTCGTAGTGGCGCAGCAGTTCGTCGGCCTCCTCGCGGGTGTTGGCCACCAGCCGGTCGGCGGCCCGTACGATCTCGGTCTCGCCCAGCACCCGGGCGGCGGGTTCGGGGGTGTCGCCCTCGGCGAGGGAGGCGTTCTTGACCCGGGCCATGGTGTGCATGGTGTGGACGAGGGGGACGCCCCACGCTTCGGCGGCGAGCCGACCCACGTGGCCGGAGAGCCAGTAGTGGGAGTGCACCAGGTCGTAGTGGCCGGCGGGATGTCCGGCCCAGGCGCGTGTGAGGCCGTGCGCGAAGGCACACAGGTGGGCGGGCAGGTTCTCCTTGGCCAGTCCCTCGTAGGGGCCGGCGGTCACGTGCCGGACCAGGACGCCGGGGGCGAGTGCGACGGCGGGCGGGAGCGCGGCGGAGGTGGCCCGGGTGAAGATCTCCACCTCGATGCCGAGGGCGGCGAGGCGTCTGGCGAGCTCGACGACGTAGACGTTCATCCCGCCCGCGTCGCCGGTGCCCGGCTGGTGCAGCGGTGATGTGTGGACGCTGACCATGGCGATGCGGCGCGGCCCGTCGCGCCCGGTCATGCGTCGGCTCCGGCCGCGACCCGCGCACCGGCTTCGCCCCCGGCGCCCGCCTCGGCCTCGGCACCGGCCCCCACTTCTGCCCCGGACCCGGTGTCGCCGCCGGCCCCCAGGTCGAGGCGGTGTTCGCCCGCGTACACGTTCATGGAGCCGCCGCGCAGGAAGCCGACGAGGGTGAGTCCGGTCTCCGTGGCCAGGTCCACCGCGAGGGAGGACGGCGCGGAGACGGACGCCAGTACGGGGATGCCCGCCATGACGGCCTTCTGCGCGAGTTCGAAGGACGCGCGTCCGGAGACCAGCAGGACGGTCCGGGACAGCGGCAGCCCGCCGGACCGGAGGGCGCGGCCGACGAGTTTGTCGACGGCGTTGTGCCGGCCGACGTCCTCCCGCAGGTCCAGCAGTTCACCCTCGGGCGAGAACAGCCCGGCGGCGTGCAGTCCGCCGGTCCGGTCGAACACCCGTTGCGCGGCCCGCAGCCGGTCGGGCAGGAGGGCCAGCAGGCCGGGGGTGAGCCGGACCGGGGGCGTGTCGGCGATCGGCCAGGCCGCGGTGGTCCGTACGGCGTCGAGGCTGGCCTTCCCGCACAGGCCGCAGGACGACGTCGTGTAGACGTTGCGCTCCAGCGTGATGTCGGGCAGCGGCACGCCGGGGGCGAGTCGGACGTCGACGACGTTGTAGGTGTTGCGGCCGTCCTGGGTGGCGCCCGCGCAGTACACGATGTTCGCCACGTCCGAGGCCCGGCTGACGACGCCCTCGCTCACCAGGAACCCCGCGGCGAGGGCGAAGTCGTCACCGGGCGTGCGCATGGTGACGGCGAGAGGTCTGCCGCCCAGGCGGATCTCCATCGGCTCCTCCGCCACCAGCGTGTCGGGGCGGGTGCTCGCCTCCCCGTCGCGGATCCGCAGCACGCGCCGTCGTTCGGTGACCCGTCCCATGGCCTCACTCCCAGTTCTGCCGTCGAGGCCGCAGCCGGTGCCCTACGGGGCTCAGCACTCGATGACGTTGACGGCGAGGCCGCCGCGGGCGGTCTCCTTGTACTTGACCTTCATGTCGGCGCCCGTCTCCTTCATGGTCTTGATGACCTTGTCGAGGGAGACGTGGTGCCGGCCGTCGCCGCGCAGCGCCATGCGGGCGGCGGTGACCGCCTTCACCGCGGCCATGCCGTTGCGTTCGATGCAGGGGATCTGGACGAGGCCGCCGACGGGGTCGCAGGTGAGGCCGAGGTTGTGTTCCATGCCGATCTCGGCGGCGTTCTCGACCTGTTCGGGGCTGCCGCCGAGGACTTCGGCGAGTCCGCCGGCGGCCATGGAGCAGGCGGAGCCGACCTCGCCCTGGCAGCCGACCTCGGCGCCGGAGATGGAGGCGTTCTCCTTGAAGAGCAGTCCGATCGCGCCGGCCGCGAGCAGGAAGCGCACGATGCCGTCGTCGTCGGCGCCCGGCACGAACTCCAGGAAGTAGTGGAGGACGGCGGGGATGATGCCGGCCGCGCCGTTGGTCGGCGCGGTGACGACGCGGCCCCCGGCGGCGTTCTCCTCGTTCACGGCCATCGCGTAGAGCGTGATCCACTCCATGGCACGGGCCAGCGGGTCGCCCTCGCTGCGCAGGGCGCGCGCGGCCGCGGCTGCCCGGCGACGGACCTTCAGGCCGCCGGGGAGGATGCCCTCACGGCCGAGGCCGCGGGCGATACAGGCCTCCATGACGTGCCAGATCTCCAGCAGGCCCGTGCGTATCTCCTCCTCGGTGCGCCAGGCCTTCTCGTTCTCCAGCATCAGCGCGGAGATCGACAGGCCGGTCTCCCGGGTGAGCCGCAGCAGTTCGTCGCCGGTGCTGAACGGGTGGGGCAGCACGGTGTCGTCGAGCTTGATCCGGTCCGCGCCGGCGGCTTCCTCGTCGACCACGAAACCGCCGCCGACGGAGTAGTACGTCTTCTGCAGCAGCGGTGCCCCGTCGGCGTCGTGGGCGGAGAGGATCATGCCGTTGGCGTGGTACGGCAGTGAGCGCCTGCGGTGCAGGACCAGGTCGTTCGCGGTGTCGAAACCGATCTCGTGGGCGGGGCCGATCTCGGCGCCGAGGAGGTGGATGCGTCCGGTGGCGCGGATCCGCTCGACGTCCAGGTCGGCCCGGGCGACGTCGACGGTGTGCGGCTCGTTGCCCTCCAGGCCGAGCAGGACCGCCTTGGGGGTGCCATGGCCGTGGCCGGTGGCACCGAGGGAACCGAACAACTCCGCCCGCACGGTTGCGGTCTGGGCCAGCGCTCCGTCCTGCTTCAGCCGCCTGACGAACATCCCGGCGGCGCGCATCGGGCCCACGGTGTGCGAACTGGACGGGCCGATGCCGATGGAGAACAGGTCGAAGACGCTGATTGCCACGCCACGCTCCGTGGGTCTGGAGAGGGCGTGCCGCCGGTGACGGCACGCCCGCTAGGGAGGTTGTCGGTTACAGGCCGGGGTACAGGGGGTGTTTGTCGGCGAGGACCTTGACCCGGGCCTTGAGCGCCTCCGCGTCGTAGGACGGCTTGAGGGTCTCGGCGATGACGTCGGCGACCTCGGTGAAGTCCTCGGCGGTGAAGCCGCGGGTGGCCAGGGCGGGGGTGCCGATGCGCAGGCCTGAGGTGACCATCGGCGGGCGCGGGTCGTTGGGGACGGCGTTGCGGTTGACGGTGATGCCGACCTCGTGGAGGCGGTCCTCGGCCTGCTGTCCGTCCAGTTCGGAGTGGCGCAGGTCGACGAGGATGAGGTGGACGTCGGTGCCGCCGGAGAGCACGTCGACGCCGGCCTCGCGGGCGTCCGGGGCCGTCAGCCGCTCGGCGAGGATCTTCGCGCCCTCGACGGTGCGCCGCTGACGCTCCTTGAACTCCTCCGACGCCGCGATCTTGAAGGACACCGCCTTGGCCGCGATGACGTGCTCCAGCGGACCGCCCTGGAAGCCCGGGAAGACGGACGAGTTCAGCTTCTTGGCGAACTCCTTCTTCGCCAGGATGATGCCGCCGCGCGGTCCGCCGAGGGTCTTGTGGGTGGTGGAGGTGACCACGTCGGCGTAGGGCACCGGGTTGGGGTGCAGCCCGGCCGCGACCAGACCGGCGAAGTGCGCCATGTCCACCCACAGATGGGCGCCGACCTCGTCGGCGATCCGGCGGAACTCCGCGAAGTCCAGCTGCCGCGGGTACGCCGACCAGCCCGCGATGATCACCTTCGGGCTGTGCTCCTTGGCGAGGCGCTCCAGCTCCGCCATGTCGACCAGACCGGTCGCGGTGTCCACGTGGTAGGCGACGACCTCGAACTGCTTGCCCGAGAAGTTCAGCCGCATCCCGTGGGTGAGGTGGCCGCCGTGCGCCAGGTCCAGACCCAGGATCGTGTCGCCGGGCTGGGCCAGCGCGAACAGCGCGGCCTGGTTGGCGGAAGCCCCGGAGTGCGGCTGGACATTGGCGTACTCGGCGCCGAAGAGGTCCTTCACCCGGTCGATGGCCACCTGTTCGGCGACGTCGACGTGCTCGCAGCCGCCGTAGTAGCGGCGGCCCGGGTAGCCCTCGGCGTACTTGTTGGTGAGGACCGAGCCCTGCGCCTCCAGGACCGCGACGGGAGCGAAGTTCTCCGAGGCGATCATCTCCAGGGTGGACTGCTGGCGGTTCAGTTCGGCGTCGACGGCGGCGGCGACCTCGGGGTCGAGATCGTGCAGGGACTGGTTGAACAGGGTCATCAGCGGTCTCCTGTGCGGGTTCCGGAGGAAGGAGCGGGGACGGGACGCTCACGAGACGGTGCCCCGGGACGACGCCCGCGAGCGGGGCGCTCAGGACAGGGCGACCGCGGCGACGGGGACGAGTGTGCGGCGGAGCCGGTTGAAGAACTTCGGCTGGTTGAGGGAGAGCACGGCCACGGCGTCGCCCCCGTATCGGTAGACGGCCGTGAAGGTACGGCTGTCGATGTCGCCCTCGACGACCTCGGGCACGGCGCCCGGGGCGACGTACCCGGCGAGCTGGATGCGGGTGCGGTACTGGTCGGACCAGAAGTACGGGGCGGTGAGCGGGGCGGGCGCGGGCACGCCGGTCAGCAGGGTGCGGGCGGCGGTCTTCGCCTGCTCGGTGGCGTTGCTCCAGTGTTCGACGCGCGCGTGCCGTCCGGTGAACGGGTGGGGGCAGCGGGCCACGTCGCCGACGGCGACGACGTCGGGGACGGTGGTCGCGCATCCCGGGTCGCACACCACGCCGTCGTCCACCAGCACTCCGGAGCCGGCGAGCCAGTCGGTGTTGGGCCGGACGCCCACGCCGACCACGACGACGTCGGCGGGCAGCACCCGGCCGTCCGCCAGCCGTACCCCGGTGACGCGGTCCTCGCCGAGGAGTTCGGCGACGCCGGTGCCGCACAGCAGGTCGACGCCGTGATCGGTGTGCAGGGAGGAGCAGACCAGGCCCATCTCGCGGCCGAGTTGGCGCTCCAGCGGCACCTCGGCCGCCTCGACGACGGTGACGTGCAGCCCGAGCCGATGGGCCGTGGAGGCCACCTCGGCGCCGATGAAGCCGGCGCCGATGACGACGAGCCTGGGCAGGCCGGTCAGCAGCTCGGACCGCAGGGCGAGGGCGTCGTCGAGGGTGCGCAGGGTGTGGACGCCGGCCAGCCCGTCGGAGCCGGGGAGGCTGCGCGGGCTCGCTCCGGTGGCCACGACCACGCCGTGGGTGCGCACCTGCCGGCCCCCGGTCAGGGTGATGGTCCGGGCGGCGGGGTCGAGACGCACCGCCCGTTCGCCGAGCAGCCAGTGGACGTCCAGGGCGTCGTACTCGTCGGGGTCGCCGAGGGCGAGCGCGTCGGCGTCGACCTCGCCCTTGAGGAAGTCCTTGGACAGCGGCGGACGGTCGTAGGGAGCGTGCCGTTCCTCCCCCACGACGACGATCTCGCCGTCGTACCCCTCTGCGCGCAGCGCGCGGACCGTGCTCAGGCCGGCCAGCGACGCTCCGACGACGGTGATGCTCCTCATGCGGGCTCCAGACGAGAGGATGTCTCACATGGCACAACGACAGGCGTTATGCGCAACATGGTTTCGGTGGAATTCGGGGGTGTCAAGGGGGTGGGGACGGTGGGTCAGTGCGCGGGTCCGACGTCGAGCTTGTTCTGGAGCCAGGTGTGGAACTCGCCGATGTGGTGCTCGCTGGGCACCAGCACACCGCCCTTGGCGTACGCCTTCGAGCTCATCGCCGGCTGGGTGCGCTCGCAGGCGTCGAAGTCCTGCTGGTTGACCCGGTGGAAGAGCTCCACCGAACGCTCCACGTCCTTGCCGCTCTCGACGACGTGCGGCAGATACAGCCAGTCGCACTCCACGATCGTGCGGTCGGCCGCCATCGGGTACATGCGGTGGAAGATCACATGGTCGGGGACGAGGTTGATGAACACCTGGGGCCGGACGGTGATCGCGTAGTAGCGACGGTCCTGGTCCTCGGCGACGCCGGGGATACGGTCCAGCCCCTCGGAACCGTCGACGGTGAAGCCCTGCACCTCATCGCCGAACTCCGCGCCATGGCCCACGTAGTACTGGGCGGCGTACCCGTCCGCGAACTCCGGCAGCACCTCGGTCAGTTCGGGATGGATCGTGGCACAGTGGTAGCACTCCATGAAGTTCTCGATGATGAGCTTCCAGTTCGCCTTCACGTCGTACGTGATCCGGCGGCCCACGGAGAGGTTGTCGATGTCGTACCGCTCGATCGACTCCAGGTCGCCCAGCCGCTCGACCACCGCGCCCAGCACGTCGGCCTCGAAGGACGGCGGCTCGTCGGCCAGGCACACCCACACATAGCCGAGCCACTGCCGCACATGGACGTTGACCAGGCCGTACTCGGTCCGGTCGATGTCCGGCATCGAGGTCAGGTTCGGCGCGGCGATCAGCTTGCCGTCCAGGCCGTACGTCCAGGCGTGGTACGGACACTGGAAGGCCCGCTTGACCTCGCCCGACTCCTCCAGGCAGAGCTTGGCCCCGCGGTGCCGGCAGATGTTGAGGAAGGCCTTGACCGAGCCGTCCCGGGCGCGGGAGACGAGGACGCTCTCGCGGCCGACCTGGTAGGTGCGGAAGGCGCCGGGCTTGGCCAGTTCGGAGGCGCGGGCCACACAGAACCACATGGCCTCGAAGACCCGCTCCTGCTCCTGGGCGAAGACTCCGGGGTCCGTGTAGTACTCGCCGGACAGCGTGGGGATCAGGCTGGGCGGCAGATTCGTGAGGGTCATCGAGTCACCTTCGGAAGAATCGGGAAGCGGTGGCGGGCGGTTCAGTGGCCGCGGGTGATCCAGTCGTCGAGGTGGGGCGCCTCGGCCCCGATCGTGGTGGTGTCGCCGTGCCCGGTGTGGACGGTGGTGTCGGCGGGCAGCGTCAGCAGCCGGTCCCGGATGGAGGCGACGATGGTGCCGAAGTCCGAGAAGGAGCGGCCCGTGGCCCCGGGGCCGCCCTGGAAGAGGGTGTCGCCGGAGAAGAGGGCGTTCAGCGCGGGGGCGTGGAGGCAGACCGCGCCGGGCGAGTGGCCGGGGGTGTGCAGCACCGTCAGCTCCACGCCGGCGACGTGCAGGGTCTCGCCCGCGGACAGTTCACGGAAGTCGGGCGCCTCCTCGCCGTGCGCCATCTTCCACAGGACGGTGTCGGCGGGGTGGAGCAGGATGGGCGCGCCGTGGCGGGCGGCCAGGGCCGGGGCGGCGTTGACGTGGTCGTTGTGGGCGTGGGTGCACACGATGGCCACCAGGCGGCGGTCGCCGACGGCGGCCGAGATGACGTCCGCGTCATGGGCGGCGTCGACGACGAGGACCTCCTCGTCGTCGCCGATCAGCCAGACGTTGTTGTCGACGTCCCAGGTGCCGCCGTCCAGGGCGAAGGTGCCGGAGGTGACGAGGCGCTCGACGCGGGCGGTCACAGGACCACCACCGAACGCAGGACGTCGCCGTGGTGCATCTTGGCGAACGCGGCCTCGACGTCGTCCAGGCCGATGGTCTCGGTGACGAACTCGCCCAGGTCGAACCGGCCCTGGAGGTAGAGGTCGATCAGGGCGGGGAAGTCGCGGGAGGGCAGGCAGTCGCCGTACCAGGAGGACTTCAGGGCGCCGCCGCGGCCGAAGACGTCGAGGAGGGGCAGTTCGAGCTTCAGCTCGGGCGTGGGGACGCCCACCAGGACGGCGGTGCCGGCCAGGTCGCGGGCGTAGAAGGCCTGCTTGAAGGTCTCCGGGCGGCCGACGGCGTCCACGACTACGTCGGCTCCGAAGCCGCCGGTGAGTTCGCGGATCGCCTCGACGGCGTCGGTCCTCGATGAGTCGACGGTGTCGGTGGCACCGAACCGCTCGGCCCACTTCAGCTTCCGCTCGTCGACGTCGACGGCGATGATGCGGCCCGCGCCGGCGACCTTGGCGCCCGCGATCGCGGCCATGCCCACGCCGCCGCAGCCGATCACCGCGATGGAGTCACCGCGTCCCACGCCCCCGGTGTTGACCGCGGCGCCGAACCCGGCCATCACACCGCAGCCGAGGAGCCCGGCGGCGGCCGGCGAGGCCAGGGAGTCCACCTTGGTGCACTGTCCGGCGGCGACCAGGGTCTTCTCGGCGAAGGCGCCGATGCCGAGGGCCGGGGAGAGCGGGGTGCCGTCGGCCAGGGTCATGGGCTGGACGGCGTTGTGCGTGGCGAAGCAGTACCAGGGCCTGCCTCTGCGACAGGCACGGCAGGTGCCGCAGACGGCGCGCCAGTTGAGGATGACGAAGTCGCCGGGGGCGACGTCGGTGACGCCCTCGCCGACCGACTCCACCACGCCCGCCGCCTCGTGGCCGAGCAGGAAGGGGAACTCGTCGTTGATCCCGCCCTCCCGGTAGTGCAGGTCGGTGTGGCAGACACCGCAGGCCTGCACCCGCACCAGCGCCTCACCGGGGCCGGGGTCCGGCACCAGGACGGTCTCCACCGAGACCGGGGCGCCCTTCTTGCGGGCGACGACGGCGCGTACCTCGTGTGTCACGGTCGATCTCCTCGTCGAGGAAGGAAGGGGAGGGGAGAGGAAGGAGGGGGGACTTCACCGGGCCCGGACGGAGACCGTGGCCGAGCCGCCGGTCGTTGCGTTCCATATAGCGCAACCATCTTCGCTATGAGCAACGACGACCAAACTGTCTCCTCGCGGACACCCACTGTCAAGAGGTTGGCCGCGCCGACTTGTCCGCACCGTCCGGCGCCCCTCTTCCCCGGACGGAAGGGCCCGTGCGAACATGGGGACGACTGCTTATAGTTCCGCCATGAGCAACTACGCGGCAGAGGGCGCAACAGCAGGTCCCGCGGTGAACGGAGTGCAGTCCGTCGACCGTGCCGTCAGCGTGCTGGAGATCCTCGCCCGGCGCGGCGAGGCCGGTGTCAGCGAGGTCGCCGCCGAGATCGACGTCCACAAGTCGACCGCCTTCCGGCTCCTCGGGGCGCTGGAGGCACGCGGACTGGTCGAGCAGACGGCCGAGCGCGGCAAGTACCGGCTCGGCTTCGGCATCGTGCGGCTCGCAGGCGCCGTCACCGGCCGGCTCGACATCACGCAGCAGGGCCGGCAGGTCTGCGAGCGGCTCAGCGAGGAGATCGGCGAGACCGTCAACATCGCCGTGCTCCAGGAGCACTACGCGGTCAACCTCCACCAGGTGCGCGGCCCGGGCGCGGTCGGCACCCACAACTGGGTCGGCCAGCTCACCCCCGTGCACGCCACGTCCAGCGGCAAGATCCTGCTGGCCCACCTCCCGGAGCGGGAGCGGGACGAGGTGCTGGAGGCGTCCGGGCTGCGCAGGCTGACGCCGCACACGCTGACGGCCAGGACGAAGCTGGAGAAGGCCCTCACCGAGGCGCGCGAACTCGGCTACGCGGTCACGCTGGAGGAGCTGGAGATCGGACTGCACGCCATGGCGGCCCCGATCCGCTCCCGCGAGGGCGAGGTCATCGCCGCGCTCAGCGCCTCCGGCCCGGCCTACCGCTTCACGGAGGAACGCATCCGTGAGCTCGTGCCCGTACTGACGCGCGGCGCCGAGGAGATCAGCCGCAGGATGGGCCATCCGGGCTGACCGCCCGCGCGGCGCTCACCCCAGCGGCGACCGCACCGCCACCGCCGTCTCGGCGCCCCAACGGGCCGTCACCCGTACCGCGTCCAGCGTCGAGGCGACATCGTGCACCCGCAGGCACCAGGCGCCCTGCGCGGCGGCGAGCACGGACACGGCGGCGGTCGCGGCGTCGCGCTCCCGCGCCGGGCGTGGCTGCCCCGTCGTCGGGTCGGCCAGCAGCCGCCCCAGGAACGCCTTGCGGGACGCGCCCACCAGGACGGGACGGCCCAGCGCGCGGACCTCCCCGAGCCGGCCCAGCAACTCCCAGTTGTGTTCGGCCTCCTTGGCGAAGCCCAGGCCGGGGTCGACGATCAGCGCACCCGGCGGGACACCCGCCTCCAGGGCCGCGTCGATCCTCAGCCGCAGCTCGTGGAGCACCTCGCCGACGACATCGCCGTAGACGGCGTTCGCCTGCATGCCGGCCGAGTGCCCCCGCCAGTGCATCAGCACGTACGGCACCCCCGCCCGGGCCATCAGGGGCAGCATCGCGGGGTCGGCGAGGCCCCCCGACACGTCGTTGACCAGCCGTGCGCCCGCGTCCAGCGCACGGGCGGCGACCTCGGCCCGCATGGTGTCGACGCTCACGACGGCGCCCGCCGCCGTGAGGTCACGGACGACGGGCAGCACCCGCCGCAGTTCCTCCTCGACGGGTGGACGCGGCGCGCCGGGGCGGGTCGACTCGCCGCCGACGTCCACGATGTCCGCGCCCTGCTCCAGCAGGGCGCGGCCATGTGCCACGGCCGCGTCGGCGGCGAACGACAGCCCGCCGTCGGAGAACGAGTCCGGCGTGACGTTCACGACGCCCATCACCAGCGTGCGTCCGGGCCTCGGCAGTCCGGGCGGGTGCACGTCCGGCGTGCCCGGGTGCGACGAGGTGATGGGGGCGTGGGCCGTGAGGGTCACCGGTGTCCGACTTTCGACGCGCTGACAGGGACTGGCATGTCTCGGACGTACTCCGTCTCTCAGACGTACTCCGTCGCCGCGTCGAGCAGCCAGTCGGCCAGATAGCCGGCGAACGACGAACGGACCAGGACCCAGAAGCCGGCGCTGGGCTCCTCGCGCGCGACCAGGACGACCTGGGCGCGGGCCAGGGTGGTCTGGGCGCAGCGCCCGGGACCGAAGGCCCTCGGGTGCAGGTCCAGCGCGCAGCCGTGGGCCAGCAGATCGCGGGCGGCGGCGCCCGCGACGAGGACCGTGGTGCGCTGCGCGGAGACGTCGGTGACGGAGATGTGCTCCTCTCCGGCGGCCTCCCGGATCCGGCTCTCCAGCTCGCGCTCGCCGCCCGGCGGCCCCACGAGCAGCCACTCGTCGGGCCCGAGCCACAGCGCGGTCAACTCCCCCGCGCGGGCGACGGTGTCGGCCTCCAACGGCAGTTGGAGGCCGAGGGCGAGGCCGACGGCGTCGGCCGCCGCGCCCTTGGCGTCGAGGCGTACGTCGAGCTGGGTGAGGAAGGGCAGTTCGGCCAGCCGGAGCGCGCCGCCGGAGGCACGGGTGGCGGCGGCCAGCCGGTCGGCGGCCCCGGCGAGCGGGCTGCGGGGCCGGGAGGTCAGGGCGGTGTCAGCCATCGCGGCGGGCTCCCTCGGGGTCGTAGAGGACGGGGCTCGCGACGGTCACGGGGACCAGCCGGTCTCCCACGGGGGCGTACAGCCGCTCGCCGATGCGGTCCCGGCCGCCCTTGACCAGGGCGAGCGCGAAGGTCCGGCCGAGGGCGGCACTGCGGTAGCTGGAGGTGACGTGACCGAGCATCGGGACGGGCGGGGCCGGCAGCACGCTGTCGGCGACCAGGTGGGTGCCCTCGGGGAGGAAGTCGCCCGGGTCCTCGGGCAGCAGGCCCACCAGGTGCTTGCGGTCGGGCCGGACGGTGTCGGGGCGGGTGTAGGACCGCTTGCCGACGAAGTCCGACTTCTTCTTGGAGACCACCCAGCTCATCCCGAGGTCCTGCGGGGTGACGGTGCCGTCGGTGTCCTGCCCGATGATCGGGTAGCCCTTCTCGGCGCGCAGGACGTGCATGGTCTCCGTGCCGTACGGGGTGATGCCGTACGGGGCGCCGGCCTCGTACAGGGCCTCCCAGAGGGTCAGGGCCTCCCACGGCGAGACGTTGATCTCGTAGGCGAGTTCACCGGAGAAGCTGATCCGGCAGACCCGGGCCTCGATGCCCGCGACGGTGGTCTCGCGCCAGGCCATGAACGGGAAGTCCTCGTTGGCGACGGCGAGCCCGGGGGCGAGGGAGCCGATGACCTCACGGGACTTCGGGCCGACGAGCGCGACCGTGGCCCACTGTTCGGTCACGGAGGTGCAGTGGACCTTCAGCTCGGGCCACTCCGTCTGGAGCCACTCCTCCATCCAGTCGAGCACGGTGGCGGCGTTGCCGGTCGTCGTCGTGACCAGGAAGCGGTCGCGGTCGACCCGGATGACCGTGCCGTCGTCGAAGACCATGCCGTCCGGGCGACACATGACGCCGTAGCGGATCATGCCGACCTTCAGGGTGCTCATCATGTTGGTGTAGAGCAGGTCGAGGAAGACACCGGCGTCCGGGCCCTGGACGTCGATCTTGCCGAGGGTGGAGGCGTCCATGAAGCCCACGCCCTCACGGGTGGCGGCGCACTCGCGCAGCACGGCGGCCTCCATGTCCTCGCCGTCCTGGGGGTAGTACCAGGGGCGCTTCCACTGGCCGACGTTCTCGAACAGCGCGCCGTGCCCGACGTGCCACTCGTGCAGGGCGGTCGTTCGCACCGGGTCGCTGAGCACGCCCCGGTCGCGGCCCGCGAGGGCGGCGAAGGAGACCGGGGTGTACGGCGGGCGGAAGGTGGTCGTACCGAGGGAGGAGACGTCCACGCCGAGGAGTTCGGCGACGACACCGCTGGCCAGCACCCCGGAGGTCTTGCCCTGGTCGTTGGCGGTGCCCGCGGTGGTGTACCGCTTGGTGTGCTCCACGGAGCGCATCCCGGCGCCGGTCGCGCGGGCCAGGTCGGCCACCGTGACGTCGCGCTGGAGGTCGACGAACCGGGGGGCGTCCGAGTCGCCCGGGACGACGTACACGTGCATCGGCGGTGTACCGGCAGGCTGTGGGGCGACGGCGGGGAGGCGGGGCGCCTCGGCCGAGTACCCCTCGGCCTCGATCGCGCGGGCACCGGCGGCGGCACCCTGGGCGAGGGAGCCCGCGGTGTCGAAGAGGCCGCTCGCGGCGCCCACGACCTCGACCGCCTGACGGCAGGTGTCGGGCACGAAGGAGCCCAGCGCCTCGTCGTGGCGGAGCCTGCCGCCGGCCTGGCTGAACAGGTGTGCCACCGGGTTCCAGCCGCCGGAGACCAGCAGCAGGTCGGCGGCGAACTCCCGCCGCCCGGCGGACTCGCCGTACGGGGCGACGCTGACGGCCGTGAGGCGGGGCTCGCCCTCGGTGCCGGTGACGGCGTGCCCGGCCAGGACCTCGATGCCGGCGGCCGTGGCGCGCTCGGCCCACTGCCCCGGTTCGGGGCGGGTGTCGACGATCGCCGCGATGTCCACGCCCGCCGAGGCGAGGTCCAGGGCCGCCGCGTAGGCGCTGTCGTTGGTGGTGAGGACGACCGCGCGGCGGCCGGGCAGGGCGCCGTGGCGGTTGACGTGGGTGCGGGCCGAGGAGGCCAGCATCACGCCGGGGCGGTCGTTGTCCGCGAATGCCAGGGAGCGTTCGTGGGCGCCGGTCGCGAGGACGACGCGGCGGGCGCGGATGCGCCAGACGCGTTCCCGGGAGACGTCGTCCGGGGCCGCGCCGCCGAGGTGGTTGGTGCGGCGCTCGACGGCGAGGAGGTGGTTGTCGTCGTAGTAGCCGAAGACGGTGGTGCGGCGCAGGACCCGGACCTCGGGGGCGGCGTCGAGCAGGCCGGCGGTCTCCCCCACCCAGTCGAGGTGTTCGGCGGTGCCGAGGAGGCTGCCGCCGGGTTCCGGCTGGTCGTCGGCGAGGATGACCCGGGCGCCGCTGTTCGCCGCCGCGGCCGCCGCCGCGAGACCGGCCGGGCCCGCGCCCACGACCAGCAGGTCGCAGTGGGCGTGCACGGCGTCGTAACGGGCGGGGTCGGGCTCCGTGGCGAGGCGGCCCTGGCCGGGGAGGCTGGTCGCGACCAGGCCGTCGTACAGCTCGACGGTCGTCGCGGGGAGCATCGGCTCGGGGAAGGGTTCCTCGATCTGGATGATCGCGTTGGGCTCTTCGACGCCGGCGGAGAAGATGCCCCGGGGGCGGCCGAGCTTGATGCTGGTGCCGGCCTCGACGACGCCGTTGGCGAGGAGGGCGGAGGCGAGGGTGTCGCCTCGGTGGCCCTGGTACTCGACGCCGTCGAAGGTGAACGTGAGGGTCGTGTCCCGGTCGACGCGGCCCCGGGTGGGGTGGCGGAAGGGCTGGGTCGTCTCGCCCCCGCCGCCCCTTCCCGTCCCGTCCCTGGGGGCTGCGCCCCCAGACCCCCCTTCGGCCTGAACGGCCTCGTCCTCAAACGCCGGACGGGCTGGTGGTGCCGGACGTGGCTGGGACGTGACCGGCATCGGCTCCGGCGTCGCCGGGCGTTCCTCGCCCGAGCGGTACACGGACAGGATCTCGTTCGTGGAGGTGTCGCGGACCGCGTTGAACCAGCGGCGGCAGCCCGCCGCGTGGCTCCAGCGTTCGGCGAAGGGGCCCTTGGTGTTGTCGCGGAAGAAGAGGTAGCGGGCCCACTCCTCGTCCGACAGGGCGGAAGGGGTCTCGGGGTAGGCCACGTGGGCCTGGCCGCCGTAGTGGAACTCGGCCTCGTCGCGGGGCCCGCACCACGGGCAGGTGATGAGCAGCATGTGTGGGGCTCCCTAGTGGGCCACCGCGGCCGCGCCGTGCTCGTCGACGAGCGCGCCGGTGGTGAAACGGTCGAGCGAGAAGGGGGCGTTGAGGGCGTGCGGGGTGTCGTGGGCGATGGTGTGGGCGTAGACCCAGCCGACGCCCGGGGTGGCCTTGAAGCCGCCCGTCCCCCAGCCGCAGTTGAGATAGAGGTTGTCGACGGGACTGAGCCCGACGATCGGCGAGGCGTCGGGACTGACGTCGACGATGCCGCCCCAGGTGCGCAGGACGTGCGCGCGGGCGAAGACCGGGAAGAGCTCCAGGGCCGCGGCCATCTGCTCCTCGATGATGTGGAAGGCGCCGCGCTGGGTGTACGAGTTGTACGCGTCGATGCCCGCGCCCATCACCAGCTCGCCCTTGTGCGCCTGGCTGACGTACACATGGACGGCGTTGGACATCACGACCGTGGGGTGCACCGGCTCCAGCAGTTCGGAGACCAGGGCCTGCAACGGGTGGCTCTGGACCGGGAGTTGGATGCCCGCCATCGCGGCGAGGACCGAGGTGTGGCCCGCCGAGCAGAGCGCGACCTTGCCGGCCGCGATGCGGCCCCGTGTCGTACGGACGCCGACGACCCGGTTGTCGATCACGTCGAGGCCGGTGACCTCGCAGTTCTGGATGATGTCGATGCCGGCGGCGTCGGCGGAGCGGGCCAGGCCCCAGGCCACGTGGTCGTGCTTGGCGATGCCCGCGCGCGGCTGGTAGGTCGCGCCGAGCACCGGGTAGCGCACGTCCGGCGAGATGTTGACGATCGGACAGACGTCCTTGACGCCGTCGGCGTCGAGCCACTCCGCGTCCACGCCGTTGAGACGGTTGGCCTCCACGCGGCGCACGCTGTCGCGGACGTCCTGGAGGCTGTGCGCGAGGTTCAGCACACCGCGCTGGGAGAAGAGGATCGGGTAGTCGAGCTCCTCCTCCAGGCCCTCCCAGAGCTTGAGGGCGTGCTCGTAGATGCCGGCGCTCTCGTCCCACAGGTAGTTCGAGCGGATGATCGTGGTGTTGCGGGCCATGTTGCCGCCGCCGAGCCAGCCCTTCTCCAGCACGGCGACATTGGTGATGCCGTGGTTCCTGGCCAGGTAGTGGGCGGTGGCCAGGCCGTGTCCGCCGCCGCCGACGATCACCACGTCGTACGACTTCTTCGGCTCGGGGTCGCGCCACAGCCAGTCGGGGTGCTCGGGGAGGTCGGCGCCGGGGGTGCGGGGGCTCATCGGACGTCTCCGTCTTCTGAAAGGTGCGGATGCTGCGGGTACGGGGGGACGTGCGCGTTCATACGGCGGTGGCGTTCCTCTCGGCGGCCTCGACGACGTTGGCCAGCAACATCGCGCGGGTCATGGGGCCCACCCCGCCGGGCATCGGCGCGATCCAGCCGGCGACCTGGGCGGCGTCCGGGTGGATGTCGCCGACCAGGCCCTGGTCGGTGCGGGTGATGCCGACGTCCAGGACGGCCGCGCCGGAGCGCAGCATGTCCTTGGTGATCAGCCCGGGTGAGCCGGCCGCCGCGATGACGATGTCCGCCTCGCGGGTGTGCCAGGCCAGGCCCTTGGTGCCGGTGTGGCACAGGGTGACGGTGGCGTTCTCGGAGCGGCGGGTGAGCAGCAGGCCGATGGGCCGGCCGACGGTGATGCCCCGGCCGACCACGCAGACCCGGGCGCCGGCGAGCGGTACGTCGTGGCGGCGCAGGAGTTCGACGATGCCGCGCGGGGTGCACGGCAGCGGGGCGTCGACGCCGAGGGTGAGCCGGCCGAGGTTGACGGGGTGCAGTCCGTCGGCGTCCTTGGCCGGGTCCATGCGTTCCAGTACGGCGTTGGCGTCGAGGTGGCGCGGCAGCGGGAGCTGGACGATGTAGCCGGTGCAGGCGGGGTCGGCGTTCAGTTCGTCGATGACGTCCTCGACCTGCTGCTGGGTGGCGTCGGCGGGCAGGTCTCGGCGGATGGAGGCGATGCCGACCTGGGCGCAGTCGCGGTGCTTGCCGGCGACGTAGGCGTGGCTGCCGGGGTCCTCGCCGACGAGGACGGTGCCGAGGCCGGGCGGGCGGCCGCCGGTGGCGGTCAACTTGGCCACGCGCTCCGTGAGTTCGCGGCGGATGTCGGCGGCGGCCGCCTTGCCGTCGAGCAACTGTGCGTTCACCGGCGGTGTTCCTTCCCTCGGATGTGTGGCTGGGGGTCAGCCACGGAGGCGGGACATGGTGGGGTCGAACAGGGGCTCCTCGGTGACGACCGCCGGTACGCGCTCGTCGAAGTAGCCGATGTGCAGCGCGGTCCCGGGTTCCGTGAGTTCCGTCGGGAGCCAGGCGTAGGCGATGCCCTTGCCGATGGTGTAGCCGTAGGCGGCGCTGGTGACGTAGCCGACGGGGCGGTCGCCGTCGAGGACCGGTTCCTTGCCCATGACGACCGAGCGGGGGTCGTCGACGACGAGGCAGGTCAGCTTGCGCCGGACGTTCTCCTTGCGGCGCAGCAGCGCGTCCTTGCCGATGAAGTCGTCCTTGTCGAGCTTGACGGCGAAGCCGACGCCGGCCTCGTAGGGGTCGTGCTCGTAGGTCATGTCGGTGCCGAAGGAGCGGTAGCCCTTCTCCAGGCGGAGGCTGTTGAAGGCGCCGCGGCCGGCGATGACGCCGCCGAGGGGCCTGGCCGCCTCCCAGAGGGTGTCCCAGAGCTTCTGGCCCTGGTCGGCGGTGGTGTAGAGCTCCCAGCCGAGTTCGCCGACGTAGCTCAGGCGCATGGCGGTGACGGGCACCGAGCCGATGTAGGCCTGCTTGGCGCGGAAGTACTTCAGGCCGTCGCCGGAGAAGTCGGCGTCGGTGAGGGGCTGGAGGACCTTGCGGGCCAGGGGGCCCCACAGGCCGATGCAGCAGGTGCCGGGGGTGATGTCGCGGACCTGGACCGTGCCGTCCGCGGGGAGGTGGCGGGTGATCCAGTCCAGGTCGAGGTTGCCGTTGGCGCCGATCTGGAAGGTGTCGCGGGCGAGGCGGGCGACGGTGACGTCGCTGCGGATGCCGCCGTCGTGGTCGAGGAAGAGGGTGTAGGTGACCGAGCCGACGGACTTGGCGACCTTGCCGGTGCACAGGCGCTCCAGGAGGTCGGCGGCGCCGGGGCCGCTCACCTCCAGGCGCTTGAGGGCCGTCATGTCGTACATCGCGACGGTCTCGCGGGTGGCCTGGGCCTCGGCTCCGACGATCGGCGACCAGAACTGCGCGGCCCAGTCGCCCGGGGTGGGGATGGAGCGGCCCTCGACGAGGCCGGCGTTGGCCTCGTACCACTGGGGGCGCTCCCAGCCGTTCGCCTCCAGGAAGAAGGCGCCGTGCTCCTTCTGGCGGGCGTGGAAGGGGCTGGTGCGGATCGGGCGCGGGTCCCCGGAGGGCTGGAGGGGGTGGAGGATGTCGTAGACCTCGACGAAGTTCTGGCAGTCGCGGGCCAGGACGTACTCCGGGGCGAGCTGGTGCGGCTCGAAGCGGTTGACGTCGCACTCGTGGAGGTCGAAGGAGGAGCAGTGGCCGTCGACCAGCCATTCGGCCATGGCGCGGCCGACTCCGGCGGAGTGGGTGACCCAGACGGCCTCGGCGACCCAGAAGCCCTTGACGTCCGGGGACTCGCCGAGCAGCGGGAAGTTGTCGGTGGTGAAGGAGAACAGGCCGTTGATGCCCTCCTCGATGTCCGCCTCCTTGGTGGAGGGGAGCAGCGACTGGGTCTCGGTCCAGGCGTCGGCGAAGTCGTCCTCGGTGAACTTCATGACCGACGGCATGTCGTTCGCCTCGTCCACGGAGAGGATCTCGTCGGCGGTGATGGGCATCGGGCGGTGGCCGTAGTAGCCGATGCCGATGCCGTCGAAGCGGTCGCGGTAGTAGAGGTCGGCGTCCTGGTGGCGCAGGATCGGCCGGATCGCCTCCTCGGTCTGACCGGCGAGGGCCGGGATGGGGCCGGTCCAGGCGAGCTGGTGGGCGAGCGGGGTCAGCGGGAGGTTCATGCCGGCCATGCGGGCGATCTTCGGGCCCCAGATGCCGGCGCAGCACACGACGATGTCGGCCGGGATCTCGCCCTGGTCGGTGAGGACGCCGGTGACCTCGCCGTCGGCCTTCAGGACGTCGAGGACCTCGTGGCGGGCCAGGAACGTCACGCCTCGCTCGGTGGCCCGGCGGATCTGCGCCTCGACGGCGAGGACGGCCTTGGCGAGGCCGTCGGTGGGGACCAGGAGGCCGCCGAGGACCTTGTCGCGGTCGACGAGCGGGTGCCGCTCGACGCACTCGTCGGCGTCGAGGAGGCGGGACTCGATGCCCCAGGCGGTGATCCAGCCGTGCCTGCGGCGCAGTTCGGTCAGGCGCTCGGGGGTGGTGGCGATCTCGAGGCCGCCGACCTGGAGGAAGCAGGGCTTGCCGTCCACGTCGAGGGAACAGAACTTCTCGACGGTGTACCGGGCCAGCTCGGTCATCGTCTTGGACGAGTTCGTCTGGAAGACCAGGCCCGGGGCGTGTGAGGTGGAGCCCCCGGTGGCGGGCAGCGGGCCCTGGTCGACCACGGTCACCTCGGTCCAGCCTCGCGCGGAGATCTCGTCCGCGAGAGCCGCTCCCACGACTCCCGCTCCGATGATGACCACTCGGGGTCCCGCCATCGCCGCACCTCCGCCTTGTTGACCGGTCGAGCCGATCGAGTTGCTGTTTACGCAACGCGATTCAGGTTGCGCAACTCAATGTGCCTTCCGCACAGGTGGGTGTCAAGGGTCCCGGGACCTCGGAAAACAGGCCGGTGAACGGGCCTGGACACGGAGATGCCCGGTGGGCGGCGCGCAACCCTCGCGCACCGCCCACCGGGCATGTTCCGACCGGATTCCCGCGTCCGGTCGCCGGCCCTACTTCAGCCAGGCGTCCACCTTGAGACGGTTGGCCTCGACCCACTTCTTCGCCGCGGCCTCGGGGGTCATCTTGTCGACGGCGATGTACTTCGCCACGATGTTCTGGTCGTCGTTGGTCCAGCTGAAGTTCTTCACCAGGTCGTAGGCCGGGCTGCCCGAGTCGGCGAACTTCTTGCTGACGATCTTGTCCAGCGTGTAGACGGGGTAGTCGCAGGCGACCTTCTCGGCGTCGGCGTCACAACCCGCCTTGTAGTCGGGCAGCTTCACCTTGACCAGCGGCACCTCGGACATGAACCACTGGGGCTCGTAGAAGTAGCCGATCACCCATTCCTTGTTCTTCTCCGCCTTGCGGAAGGTCTGGATGAGCGCGGTCTCGCTGCCCGCGTACACGACCTTGTAGTCCAGGTCCAGGTTCTTGACGAGGGCCTCGTCGTTGGTGACGAACGACGGGTCGCCGTCGAGGAGCTGGCCCTTGCCGCCGGACTCGGAGGTCTTGAACTTCGCCGCGTACTTGTTCAGGTTCTTCCAGTCGGTGATGTCCGGGTGCGCCTTGGCGAGCCACGGCGGCACGTACCAGCCGATCAGGCCTTCGTTGCCGGTGGCGCCGGCGTCCACGGCGGTCTTCTGGTCGGTGATGTACTTCTTCTTCAGGTCGTCGTGGCCCCAGTTCTCGACGACCGCGTCCACCTCACCGGTCCCGAAGCCCTGCCAGGCGATCTCCTCCTTCAGGTCCTTCTTGGTGACCTTGCAACCGAGGTCGGTCTCCGCCACGTAGGCGATGACCGCCGCGTTGGCCTCGTAGCCGACCCACGGGTTGACCGCGAGGTTGAAGGTGCCGCACTTGGCGGAGCTGCCCGAGCCGCCCGCGTCCGAGGAGTCCTCACCGACCTTCGCACCGCCGCACGCGGTGAGGGTGAGACCGAGGACCGCGATACCGGCCGCGCCGGCTCTCCATCGTCTTGCTTGCCTTGCCATGGTCAGTGCTCCTTATGCGCTGGTTCGCCGCGCCGCGGCCTGAGTGATGCGGTCGAACATGACTCCGAGAAGGACGATGGCGAGCCCTGCGGCGAGCCCCTTCCCGAACAGTTGGCCCTGCGAGAAACCGGCCACGACGTCGTAGCCGAGGGCGCCGGCACCTACCAGGCCGCCCACCACAACCATCGACAGCACGTAGATCAGGCCCTGGTTCGTCGCGAGAGTCAGGGCGCCGCGTGCCATCGGCAGCTGGACCTTGGTGATGATCTGCCAGGTGTTGCACCCGGCGGAGGTGGCCGCCTCCACGGTCGCCGCCGGCACGTTCCGCACCCCGTCCGCGATGATCTTCATCGCGACGGGCGCCGCGTAGACGATCGCGGCGACGATCGCCGTGAAACGGGTCGCGCCGAAGAGCGCGAGGAACGGCACCAGATAGACGAACGGCGGCATGACCTGCGCCGCGTCCAGGCTCGGCCGCAGCATGCGGTCCACCAGCCGGCTGCGGCCCATCCACACGCCGAAGCCGATGCCGAGCAGCATCACCAGGACGGTGGCGACCACGGTCGACGCCAGCGTCGTCATGCTGTCGGACCACACGCCGGTGGCGACCAGCAGCCCCACGCACACCGCCGTGGTGAGACCGGCCCGCCGGCCGCCGAGGACGACACCGAGTGCGATCAGCACGCCGCCGACGAGCCACCACGGGGAGTCGGTGAGCAGCGACTGGAACGGGTTGAGCAGGCCGTTGGTGATGAGGTCGCGGACGGTGTTGGTGACGCCCGAGAGGTTGTCCTGCACCCAGGTCGTCACGGTGTCGGCCACACGCGCGATGGAGCTGCCGACACCACCCTCGCCGGGGAACTCCGCCGCCCACACGTAGGTGTGCGACATGAAGACCAGGACGGCCGTGACCACCGCGCCCGCGCCGAGCAGCGGCCGCCGCCAGGCGAGGAACCGGTTCTTCGAGCGCCGGGCCTCCTCCTCACGGGTGCTGGCCGCGGTCGTGACCCGGTCGAGGACGATCGCCAGGACGACGATGGACAGGCCCGCGTTGAAGGCCGTGCCCACGTCGAGCGACGTGAGCGCCTGGACGACGGTCTTGCCGAGGCCGGGAGCGTCGATCAGGGCCGCGATGGTCACCATGGCCAGGGCGGCCATGATGGTCTGGTTGACGCCCATCACCACCGTCCGCTTGGACATCGGCAGCAGGACCTTCAGCAGGGACTGCCGCCGCGTCGCCCCGAGCGAGTCGGCCGCCTCCACCGTCGTCTCCGGCACGGTCCGGATGGCGTGCGCGGTGATGCGGATCGCCGGGGGCGCCGCGTAGATCACGGTGGCGATGGTGGCGGAGGCTCCGCCGATGAGGAAGAACAGCGTCAGCGGGGCCAGGTAGACGAAGGTCGGCATCGTCTGCATGAAGTCCAGCAGGGGCGTGATGATCCGGTTGACCCGGTCGGAGAGCCCCGCCCACACGCCCAGCGGGATCGCGAACAGCAGCGCCACGAACACCGAGGAGAGGGTGAGCGCCAGGGTGTCCATGCTCTCCTGCCACAGGCCCTGGAGGCCGAGGAAGGTGAAGCCGGCCACCGCCAGCAGCGCGACCCGCCAGTTGCCGACGGCCCACGAGACATAGCCCGCGATGCCGACGACGCCGAGCCAGCCGATCTGCGGCAGGGGGCGGTCTGCGGAGGGCTGGGAGATCAGCTCCTGCACGAAGGTCACCAGGGTGTCGATGACCAGGCGGATCTCGTTGAAGAAGTACAGGAAGAGGGGGTTGGAGTTGCGGTTCGCGCCGATCGAGTCGTTGACGTCGTTGAACCACCGGTGCAGGTCGGTCAGGTCCGCCGCCCCGAGGGCGAGGGTCTGCCTGCCGCGCAGGACGGCGAAGAGCACCAGCCAGACGAGCAGGATCGCGCCGATCACCAGGGACCGGCTGACGCGGCGGGGCTCCGGGGCCGGGGCCGGCTCCTCGACGGGGCGGGTCTTCTCCGGTCTGCCGGGCGGTTCGGTCTTCTCCACGACGACGGTCATCGCGCGTCGCCTTCCTGTCCGGCGACCACGGCGAGGATCTCCTCGTCGCCGACGATGCCGAGCAGCTTGCCGTTCTCGACGACCTTGACGGGCTTGTCGGCGGCGAGGACGGCGCGGGTGGCCTCCTTGACCACGACGTCCGGGCCCAGTTCGGGGCCGTCCAGGGCGTCGCCGTCCTCCAGGGGGCGCATGATCCACCGCAGCGTGAGCACATCGCCGCGGGGGACGTCCTTGACGAACTCGCGCACGTAGTCGTCGGCCGGGGCGCCGACCAGTTCGTCGCCGGTGCCGCACTGGACCATCTTGCCGTCGCGCATGATCAGGATGCGGTCGCCGAGCTTGAGGGCCTCGGAGAGGTCGTGGGTGATGAAGACCATCGTCTTGCCGACCTCGTGGTGCAGCCGGATGACCTCGTTCTGCATGTCGCGGCGGATCAGCGGGTCGAGCGCGGAGAACGGCTCGTCGAAGAAGAGCACGTCCGGATCGCCGGCCAGCGCGCGGGCCAGCCCGACCCGCTGCTGCATACCGCCGGAGAGCTGGTCGGGGTAGGACTTCTCGTAGCCGGCGAGGCCGACCAGCTCGACGACCTCCTGGGCCCGCCTGACACGCTCGGCCCGGCCCATGCCGCGGATCTCCAGCCCGAAGGCCACGTTGTCGACGACCCGGCGGTGGGGCAGCAGCCCGAAGTGCTGGAAGACCATGGAGAACTTGCGGCGGCGCAGCTCGCGCAGGCGTCTGTCGTCGGCCTGGCGGATGTCCTCGCCCTCGAAGA
This sequence comes from Streptomyces caniscabiei, assembly GCF_014930365.1. Classification (GTDB taxonomy): domain Bacteria; phylum Actinomycetota; class Actinomycetes; order Streptomycetales; family Streptomycetaceae; genus Streptomyces; species Streptomyces caniscabiei. The sequence goes on from NZ_JABXWI010000004.1 coordinate 400,348, forward strand.
CGACCTCGCCCGCGGTGGGCTCGATCAGCCGGGTCAGACATCGCACCAGGGTGGACTTGCCGGAGCCCGACAGGCCCATGACGACGAAGACCTCACCGGGCGACACGTCGAAGTTCACGTCGCGCACGGCCGCGGTGCAGCCGGTGCGGTCCATCAGTTCACGACGGGTGAGCCCGCACAGCTCCTCGGACTCCGGCACCCGGTCGGCCTTCGGCCCGAACACCTTCCACAGCCTGCGCACGGAGATGACCGGGGTGGGGCCCGAGTCCTGGGGCGTGCCGCGCCGCTGCGGCACCTCGGTCTGGGTGGTCATGTTCGACCTTCTTTCGGCGTTCAGCCGCTGAACCAGCGCTGCGGCCGGGGTTGGATGTTCTGCCAGATGTGTTTGGGCTCTCGGTACTCGTTCAGGCCGGTCGGTCCCAGCTCCCGGCCCACACCCGAATGCCCGAAACCGCCCCATTCCGCTTGCGGCACATAGGGGTGGTAGTCGTTGATCCACACGGTGCCGTGGCGCAGTCGCCGGGCGACGCGCTGGGCCTTGCCCGCGTCCTCGGTCCACACGGCACCGGCCAACCCGTACTCGGTGTCGTTGGCGATACGTACGGCGTCGTCCTCGTCGGTGAAGCGCTCCACGGTGAGGACGGGCCCGAAGGACTCCTCGTGCACCACCCGCATGTCCTGCCGGCACTCGTCGAGGACGGTGGGCAGGTAGTAGTGGCCGTCGGCCAGCGCGGGGTCGTCGGGGCGGGCGCCGCCGCAGCGCAGGACGGCGCCCTCGGCGAGGCCCGAGGCGACGTACGCCTCGACCTTCTCGCGGTGCTGCGCGGAGATCAGCGCGCCGGTCTCGGCCTCGGCGTCGTAGGGGCCGCCGAGCCGGATGAGCCGGGCGCGGCGGACGACCTCGTCGACGAAGCGGTCGTGCAGGGAGTCCTCGACGATCAGCCGGGCGCCGGCCGAGCACACCTGCCCCGAGTGCAGGAAGACGGCCGTGAGAGCGAAGTCCACGGCCGTCTCGAAGTCGGCGTCGGCGAAGACGACGTTGGGGTTCTTGCCGCCCAGTTCCAGCGCGACCTTCTTCACGGTCGCGGCGGCGGTGGCCATGATCCGTCTGCCGGTGTCCAGGCCGCCGGTGAAGGAGACCAGGTCCACCCGGGGGTCCTCGGAGAGCGGGGCGCCCACCTCGGGTCCGGCGCCCAGCACGAGGTTGGCGGCGCCGGCCGGGAGCCCGGCCTCCTCCAGCGCCCTCATCAGCAGGACGGAGGTGGAGGGGGTCAGCTCGCTGGGCTTGAGGATGATCGTGTTGCCGGCCAGCAGCGCCGGGGCGACCTTCCAACTGGCCTGCAGGAGAGGGTAGTTCCAGGGGGTGATCAGTGCGCACACCCCGACCGGCTCGTAGACGACCCGGCTGACGGCGCCGTCGCGGCCGGTGTCGATCACCCGTCCGGCGTCGGTGCCCGCGAGACCGCCGTAGTAGCGGAAGCAGGAGACGACGTCGGCGATGTCGTACTCGCTCTCCACCACCCGCTTGCCGGTGTCGAGGGACTCGGCGCGGGCGAAGCTCTTGGTGTCGCGCTCGATGATGTCGGCGGCGCGCAGCAGCAGGGCGCCGCGCTCCCGCTCGGGGGTGTTCGGCCACGGGCCGGTGTCGAAGGCCTCCCGGGCCGCGGCGATCGCGGCCTCGGTGTCGGGGCGCGTTCCTTCCGAGACGGTCGCCGTGAGCGTGCCGTCAGCGGGACATCGGATCTCCCGGTGACCGCCGGCCACCGGGGTCCGCCATTCGCCATTCACATACAGGTCTGCCACGCGCCGAGCCTTCCGACTGTTTTTCGTTGCGCATCGTGCACCCGATTGCTTGTGATGGAACACCCTGTCGGCTGGTCAGACGGACGTCAAGATGTTGGCGGATGACGATTTGACCATGTGATCACTTACCCGCTCACCCTTGACCGCAGGCGACGCCGACCCGACCATGTTGCGTATCGCTCACCTTGTTGTGCAATACGCACCGACGGAGGCCGCCGTGTCCATGAGGTTCCCCCGACCGCAACCTGGCCGTGAGTTCGTTCTGACCCTTTCCTGCCCCGACAGCGCGGGGCTGGTCCACGCCGTGAGCGGCTATCTCGTCAGGAACTCCGGAAACATCCTGGAAAGCCAGCAGTTCGACGACCGACTTCAGGGCCGCTTCTTCATGCGGGTCCACTTCGACGTCTCCGACCCGAACGTCGACCTGGAGGGCCTGCGGTACCGCTTCGGCCCCGTCGCCCAGGCCTACGGCATCTCGTGGTCCCTCAGCGACGCCGCCACGCCGACCCGGACCCTGATCATGGTGTCCAAGTTCGGGCACTGCCTGAACGACCTGCTCTTCCGCCAGCGGGCGGGCGCGCTCAACATCGAGATCCCCGCGATCGTCTCCAACCACCGGGAGTTCGAGAAGCTCGCGGAGACGTACGACATCCCCTTCCACCACGTGCCGGTCACCCGGGACACCAAGCCCGAGGCCGAGGCACGGCTGCTCGAACTCGTCCGTGAGCTGGACGTCGACCTGGTCGTACTGGCCCGCTACATGCAGATCCTCTCCGACGACCTGTGCAAGCAGCTGGAGGGTCGCGCCATCAACATCCACCACTCCTTCCTCCCCAGCTTCAAGGGCGCGCGCCCCTACGACCAGGCCTACGACCGCGGGGTGAAGCTCGTCGGCGCGACGGCGCACTATGTGACGTCGGACCTGGACGAGGGCCAGATCATCGAGCAGGACGTGGTCCGGGTGGACCACTCGCTGGACCCCGGCGCGCTGGTCACGGTCGGCCGGGACGTGGAGGCCCAGGTGCTCGCGCACGCCGTGAAGTGGCACAGCGAGAGCCGGGTGATGGTCGAGGGCAACCGCACGGTCGTCTTCCGCTGAGCGGGACGGCCTCCGTATACGAACGCCGGGTACGACACGGCACGACACGAACGCCGGACGGGCTGGGAGCCCGTCCGGCGTTCGGCGTTCGGCGTGAGGGAGCGGGCGCTCAGCCCTCCAGCCGGTCGAGCAGGGCCCGCCGCCAGCTCTCCGTCTCGGCGATCTGGTTGAAGGTGAACAGGTGCAGGCCCGCCACCCCGGACGCGGGGTCGGTGAGGGCGTCCCCCGTGCGTGTGAGCAGCTTCTCGGGCGAGTAGCCGCCGGGCGCGGCGAAGCGCACGAACCACGAGGCGTGCTTGGTCAGGAAGCGGGTCGACTCCCCCACCCCGATCTTCGTCGCCATCGCCAGCAGCTTCGCCCGCTGCACGGGCCCCGCGACGCCCACATGGACCGGCAGGGTCACCTCCCGCCGCCGTACCCGGGCGAGCCAGTCCCCGAGCACCCGCGGGTCGAAGCAGAGGTTGCTCACGATGTACGTGGCGTGCTCGCGCTTGTCCCACATCGCCTGGACGGTGACGTCGTCGTGGATGAGCGGATGGCTCTCGGGATAGCCGGTGACGCCGACCCGGGCGAAGGGCCGGCCCAGCTCGCTCAGCCGCCGGAGCACGGGCAGCGCCCCGTCGTAGGACCCGGCCGGCGGGTCGGCGTCCCCCGCGGGTACGAACACGTCGTCCACGCCCGCCTCGCGCAGCCGGTCCACGACCTCCTTGAGGTGCAGGTCGTCCCGCAGGAGCCGGGCGGGGACGTGCGGGACGACACGGTAGCCGTGCGCGGAGAGCCGTCCGGCGAGGTCGAGGGTCGGTTCCAGGCCCTTGACCGGCGACGCCGTCACGGTGACGACGATGTCGCGCGGGACATGGGTGAGGACCTTCTCCTCGGTGGTCTTCGCCGGCAGCACCTCGTAGCGGACGGATCTCAGCAGTGTGTGCAGCCCCCCGGTGCCCATGGTCTAGTCCGCCTGCTTCTGGACGTCACGGTGGCGGTAGTACGCGGCCTTCGACGCCGCCAGCGGCTCCTTGCCGAGGATGAGGTCGGCGGCCTTCTCGGCGATCATCATCACCGGCGCATAGATGTTGCCGTTGGTCACGTAGGGCATGACGGAGGCGTCCACCACCCGCAGGCCGTCCACGCCGTGCACGCGCATGCTGGTGGGGTCGACGACGGACATCTCGTCGGTGCCCATCTTGCAGGTGCAGGACGGGTGCAGGGCGGTCTCGCCGTCCTTGGCGACCCAGGCGAGGATCTCCTCGTCCGACTCGACGGACGGGCCGGGCGAGACCTCCCCGTCGTTGTAGGGGGCGAGCGCCGGCTGGTTGAGGAGCTTGCGGGCGACCCGGATCGCCTCGACCCACTCGCGGCGGTCCTGCTCGGTGGAGAGGTAGTTGAAGCGCAGGGCGGGGTGCTGGCGCGGGTCCTTGCTCTTGATCTTCACCGAGCCGATGGCGTCGGAGTACATGGGCCCGACGTGCACCTGGTAGCCGTGGCCGCCGGCCGGCACGGAGCCGTCGTAACGGACCGCGATCGGCAGGAAGTGGAACATCAGGTTGGGGTAGTCGACGTCGTCGTTGCTGCGGGCGAACCCGCCGGCCTCGAAGTGGTTGGTGGCGGCCGGGCCCTTGCGGAAGAGCCACTGGAGCCCGATGAAGGGCGCACGCCACTTCGCCAGGTACGGCTGCATGGAGACGGGCTGCTTGCAGGCGTACTGGATGTAGACCTCCAGGTGGTCCTGCATGTTCTCGCCGACGCCCGGGAGATCGTGGACGACGTCGATGCCCAGGGCCCGGAGTTCGGCGGCGTTGCCCACGCCGGAGAGCTGGAGCAGCTGCGGGGAGTTGATCGCGCCGCCGCAGAGGATGACCTCCTTGGCGCGGACCTGCCGCGGGGCGCCCTTGCCGCGCTGGTACTCGACGCCGACGGCCTTCTTGCCCTCGAACAGGACACGGGTGACGAGGGCGCGGGTGGTGACGGTGAGGTTGGGGCGTCTGCGGACGGGCTTCAGATACGCCTTCGAGGCCGAGAGGCGACGACCGCGGTGGACATTCCGGTCGAACTTGGCGAAACCTTCCTGTCTGTAGCCGTTGACGTCGTCGGTGGGGGCGTAGCCCGCCTCCTCGGTGGCCTTGAGGAAGGCGCCGAAGAGCGGGTTCGACGCCGGGCCGCGCTCCAGGACGAGGGGGCCGTCGTGGCCACGGAACTCGTCGTCCGGGTCGGCCGCGAGACAGTTCTCCATCCGGCGGAAGTACGGCAGACAGTGCGCGTAGTCCCAGGTCTCCATGCCCGGGTCGGCCGCCCAGCGCTCGTAGTCCATGGGGTTGCCGCGCTGGAAGATCATGCCGTTGATGCTGCTGGAGCCGCCCAGCACCTTGCCGCGCGCGTGGTAGACGCGGCGGCCGCCCATGTGGGGCTCGGGCTCGGACTCGTACTTCCAGTCGTAGAAGCGGCTGCCGATCGGGTAGGTCAACGCCGCGGGCATGTGGATGAAGACGTCCCACGGGAAGTCCGTCCGGCCCGCTTCCAGGACCAGGACTCGGTTCGCCGGGTCGGCGGACAGCCTGTTTGCCAGTGCACTGCCCGCGGAACCACCACCGACGATGACGAAGTCGTACTGCACAGGAGCCATGGTGCCTCGTCTCGCTCGCGCCGTAGATATGCGAGGCATGCTAGACCGGTAGCGCTATACGCACCAGGTTGCGAACAACGCAACTTCGGGAACTTGGTTTCGGGGCGGTTACTTGCAGGTGTGTTGTTTACTGCGCGTATAGTTTCACTGTGAGCAACTTCAGCCTTGAGACAGAAACGTCGAATTCACACGCGGGCGCGGGCGGTGTGCAGTCGGTCGACCGCGCCATCAGCGTCCTGGAGATCCTCGCGCAGCGCGGCGAAGCCGGCGTCAGCGAGGTGGCGGCGGAGATCGAGGTGCACAAGTCCACGGCCTTCCGTCTCCTCGGCGCACTGGAGGCGCGCGGTCTGGTGGAGCAGGCCGGCGAGCGCGGCAAGTACCGGCTCGGCTTCGGCATCGTGCGCCTGGCCGGCGCGGTCACCGGGCGTATCGACATCACCCAGCAGGGCCGTCCCGTCTGCGAGCGGCTGGCCGAGGAGATCGGTGAGACCGTCAACATCGCCGTGATGCAGGAGCATTACGCGATCAACCTGTACCAGGTGCGCGGGCCCGGGGCCATCACCGCGCACAACTGGGTGGGCCAACTGACCCCCCTGCACGCCACGTCGAGCGGCAAGATCCTGCTGGCCCACCTGCCGGCGAAGGAGCGTGCCGCGCTGCTCGCCGACGCGGGTCTGAAGAAGGTCACCCCGCACACCATCACCGCGAAGACGAAGCTGGAGAAGAACCTCCTCGCCGCACAGGAGCGGGGCTACGCCTTCACGCTGGAGGAGTTGGAGATCGGCCTGCACGCCATGGCCGCGCCCGTTCGCAACCGGGACGGCGAGGTCATCGCCGCCCTCAGCGCATCCGGCCCCTCCTACCGCTTCACCGAGGAGCGCCTGCACGAACTGTCCCCGGTACTGGTCAAGGGCGCCGCCGAGATCAGCCACCGGATGGGCTACCTGGGCTGATTCACCGTTCCTGAGGACTGGGCAGGAGTGAGCCTGACTCAGTCGCACGCCCCGAACGGTCTTGAGCGCTCCCCCACTGCCTTAAGGGCGTGGGAGGTACCCCCAGATCCCCCGCGTACTCAACCCCGAGGCAGCGACACGCATCCTGTGCGTGGTCCGATCCCGGGAGGCCGGTTCCCTGTGCGACTTGGCCATATGGGTACGGCCAGAGGCGACGGAGAGGCCCCGAACCATCCTTCTGGTGGAGCGGGGGCCCCGCAGGCTGGCGCCATATCCGGCGTCCAGATCGCAAGCCCACCGTAGCCCGAACGGCCCAGGACGCCGCAAGCCAGGAAGCCGACCATCACACGATCGAGTTAAAGCGACCTTGTACGCCCTCCTAGGCGAGCAGTTGCCGACCCCTGCGCGATACCGAGGCGCTCGTTCACCCAGTCGTGGAACGCGCCGATGTGGTGCTCGCTGGGCACCAGCACACCGCCCTTGGCGTACAGCCGGGAGCTCATGCCGGGCTGGGTCCGCTCGCAGGCCTCGAAGTCCTGGAGGTTGACCCGGTCGAAGAGTTCCACGGACCGGCTGACGTCCTTGCCGCTCTCGACGACGTGCGGCAGATACAGCCAGTCGCACTCGACGATCGTGCGGTCCGCGGACACCGGGTACATGCGGTGGAAGATCACATGGTCGGGGACGAGGTTGATGAACACCTGCGGCTTGACGGTGATCGCGTAGTAGCGACGGTCCTGGTCCTCGGCGACGCCGGGGATACGGTCCAGCCCCTCGGAACCGTCGACGGTGAAGCCCTGCACCTCATCGCCGAACTCCGCGCCATGGCCCACGTAGTACTGGGCGGCGTACCCGTCCGCGAACTCCGGCAGCACCTCGGTCAGTTCGGGATGGATCGTGGCACAGTGGTAGCACTCCATGAAGTTCTCGATGATGAGCTTCCAGTTCGCCTTCACGTCGTACGTGATCCGGCGGCCCACGGAGAGGTTGTCGATGTCGTACCGCTCGATCGACTCGACGTCGCCGAGGCGGGCGACGACCTCACCGATGACGTCCTCCTCGAAGGAGGGCGGGTTCTCCGCGAGACAGACCCAGACATAACCGAGCCATTCCCGTACGGCGACGCTCACCAGGCCGTACTCGGTACGGCCGATGTCGGGCATCTTGGTGAGGTTGGGCGCCGCGACGAGCTTGCCGTCCAGGCCGTACGTCCAGGCGTGGTAGGGGCACTGGAAGGCCCGCTTGACCTCGCCGGTCTCCTCGGTGCAGAGCTTGGCCCCGCGGTGCCGGCAGACGTTGAAGTACGCGCGGATCGAGTTGTCCCGGGCGCGGGTGACGAGGATGCTCTCGCGGCCCACGTCGACGGTGCGGAAGGCACCGGGCTTGGCCAGCTCGGAGGCGCGGGCGACGCAGAACCACATGGTCTCGAATATGTGCTCCTGCTCCTGGGCGAAGACCGCCGGATCGGTGTAGGCGGAGCCGGGAAGAGTGGCGATCAGGCTGTCGGGCAGGCTGGTCGAGGTCACGGGGCACTCCTCGGGGAACGTCGCGGAGGGGTCTTGCGGACGCCGGGAGGAACGGCTCCGGTCGGCGTTGTGCATGGAGCAACGCTGCGCGCTGTGGGCAACCGCAGCATGAGGTGACGCCGGGGCGGTGTCAAGACGTGGCGGCGGCCAGTTCCTTGCGTACCCGCATGAACAGCCTCGGCTGGTTCATGCCGAGCACGGCGACGGGCCGGCCGGCGCGCCGGTAGACGGCGAGGACGTCGCGGTCGTCGGCCGCGCCCGCCTCGACGGTGACGCTGTCGGCCTCGGCCGCGTGGCCGGCGAACTGGATACGGACGCCGTACTGGTCGGACCAGAAGTACGGCGGCCTGGGCACGCCCGGCTCGACCGCGCCCCCCGCCAGCAGGGTGGCGACGGCGGCCTCCGGGCGCTCGCGCGCGCCGGTCCAGTGCTCCACGCGGCGATGGTGGCCCGCGCGGGGGTCGTACCAGTTGGCGCAGTCGCCGACGGCGACCACGGAGGCGAGGCTGGTACGCCCGTCGGCGCCGCACTTCACGCCGTTGTCCAGCGCGATGCCGGAATCCGCGAGCCACTCGACGCACGGGCGGGCCCCCACGCCGACGACGACGATGTCGGCGGGGACGCTGCGGCCGTCCTCCAGCAGGACGGCGTCGACGCGGTGCTCACCGCTCAGTCCCTTGACACCGACGCCGCACAACAGCCGTACGCCGTGGTCGGCGTGGAGGCCGGAGACGACGGCGCCCATGGTGTCGCCGAGCGGTCCGGCGAGCGGGGTCGGCGCCGCCTCCACGACGGTGACCTCGAGCCCGAGGGCGCGGGCGGTGGAGGCGACCTCGGCGCCGATGAAGCCGCCGCCGATCACCACCAGGCGTCCGCCGCGGGCCAGTTCGTCCCGCAGGGCGCGGGCGTCGTCCAGGGTGCGCAGGGTGTGCACTCCGGCGAGGCCCTCGGAGCCCGGCAGGGCGCGCGCCACGGCGCCGGTGGCGATGACGAAGCCGTCGGCCCGCACCTCGTGTCCGTCGGCGAGGCGGACGGTGCGCGCGGCGTGGTCGAGCGCGGTGGCGCGGGTGCCGAGCAGCCAGTCGGCCGCCAGGTCCTCGCCGTCGGCCTCCAGGGCGAGTTCGGCCTCGCCGAGGGTGCCGGCCAGGAACTCCTTGGAGAGCGGGGGCCGGTCGTAGGGGCGGTGCAGCTCGTCGCCGATGACGACCAGGCGCCCGTCGAAGCCCTGCTTGCGCAGGGAGCGGGCCGCCGAGAGGCCGGCGAGGGAGGCGCCGACCACGGCGACGGTCCTCACGCGGGACCTCCGGCGAGCCGGGCGGAGATGCAGGGCGGCAGGTTCGGGGCCTCCGTGGAGAGCCGGACGTGGATCATGCCGTCCTCGACGACGACCTCGTGCGTCCGGACCGGCAGCTTGGCCGGCGGCGAGTCGACCGCGCCGGTGCGCAGGTCGAACTTGGAGGCGTGCAGCGGGCATTCCACCTCACAGCCCTCCAGCCAGCCGTCGGCGAGCGAGGCGTCCTGGTGGGTGCAGGTGTCGTCGATGGCGAAGACCTCGCCGTCGTCGGTGTGGAACACCGACACCGGCGGGTCGATGTCGAGCCGGAGGGCCTCACCTCGCGGAAGATCCGCGAGACGGCACGCGGGAATCATCATGACACCTCGGGTGCGTATAACGAAACGGTTTGCGGTAAGCGCAACATCAGTCTGGAGTCGCCCAGAACCCTTGTCAAGGCATCCAGAAGCCCCTCTGGGTCACTTCACTGCGTTGCGGTATCCAAAACTCACCTCACATAGAACAACAGAAGCCCGGCGGGGGCATGGACCGCGCAGGGCGGTGCCACGACCCCGCCGGGCGGGCGGGTGCGCCGGTCTCAGACGGCGGAGGCGGTGGAGGGCGCGGACTCCTCGGTCCGCTCGGGCGGCGCGGTCTCCGTACCGTCCGTGGACGTGGCGGGGCCGATACGGAGTTCGAAGTCCCCGTCGTACTTCTCGTGGCCGGCGATGACGGCCGTCTCGATGGCCTCCTTGCCCATGCGGCCGCGGATGATGAGCGGATCGTGGCGCAGATCCCGGTTGAGCGCGACGCACAGCCCGATCATCACCAGGGTGAAGGGGGCCGCCGCGAGAATGGTCAGGTTCTGCAGCCCGGTGAGCGCGTCACCCTTGCCGCCGCCGATGAGCAGCATGACGGCGGCGACCGCTCCGGTCAGCACACCCCAGAACACCACGACGCCCCGGGAGGGTTCGAGGGAGCCCCGCTGCGAGAGCGTCCCCATCACGATGGAGGCGGCGTCGGCGCCGGAGACGAAGAAGATGCCGACGAGGATCATCACGACGATGCTCGTCACCGTGGCGATCGGGTACTGCTGGAGCACGTCGAAGAGTTGCCCCTGGGCGGTCGAGGCGTCGCTCAGCCGGCCGGCCTCCTGGAGGTGCATCGCCGAACCGCCGAAGACGGCGAACCAGAGCAGGCTGACACTGCTGGGGACCAGGATGACGCCGCCGACGAACTGACGGATGGTGCGGCCGCGGCTGATGCGGGCGATGAACATGCCGACGAAGGGCGTCCAGGAGATCCACCACGCCCAGTAGAAGACCGTCCAGCCGGCCAGCCAGTCGGCGACACCCTTGCCGCTGGACGCCTCGGTACGGCCCGCCATCTGGGCCAGGTCGCCGAAGAAGGCGCCGACGGAGGTGGGCAGCAGGTCGAGGATGAAGATGGTCGGGCCGACCAGGAAGACGAAGAGGGCGAGGCCCACCGCCAGCACCATGTTGGTGTTGGACAGCCACTGGATGCCCTTCTCGATCCCGGAGACCGCCGAGGCGACGAACGCCACGGTCAGCACCACGATCACGACGACCAGCAGTCCGGTGCCGACCGACCCCAGCCAGCCCAGCCCCGTGAAGCCGCTGCCGATCTGGAGGGCGCCGAGACCGAGGGAGGCCGCCGAGCCGAAGAGGGTGGCGAAGATGGCGAGGATGTCGATGGCCCGGCCGGGCCAGCCGTTCACCCTCTTCTCACCGAGCAACGGCGTGAACACCGCGCTGATCAGCTGACGGCGGCCGCGCCGGAAGGTGCTGTAAGCGATGGCGAGACCCACGACCGCGTACATCGCCCACGGGTGGAGCGTCCAGTGGAAGAGGGTGGTGGCCATGGCGGTCTCCATGGCCTGGTTGGCGTCGGCCGGGTCGGTGCCCGGCGGTGGCGTGACGAAGTGGGAGAGCGGCTCGCTCACTCCGTAGAACATCAGGCCGATGCCCATGCCCGCGCTGAACATCATGGCGATCCACGACACCGTGCGGAACTCGGGCTCCTCCCCCTCCTTTCCGAGGGTGATCCGCCCGTAGCGGCTCATCGCCAGCCAGAGGGCGAAGACCACGAAGCCCGAGGCGGCGAGGACGAAGGCCCAGCCGCCGTTGCGGATCGTCCCGTCCAGCAGCTTCCCGGACACGCTCTCCAGCGTGTCGGTCGCCGTGGCTCCCCACACGACGAAGGCCAGGGTGAGCGCGGCGGCGACACCGAAGACGACGAGGTCGGTCCGGGGCTGGGCGGTGGCCGCACCGCCTCCCGGCGGATCCTCCCCGACGGGGCGGCCCGGGCTCCCGTTCCGTTCGCGGGTTCTGCTCATCGGCTCGTCCTTTCCACAGACGGCAGGGGACGCGCCGTCGTGGACGACGGTGGCGCGACCAAGCAAGAAGGGAAATGTGGGGGCGAAGGGGGTGACCGCCACGCGCATGCCGTTGCGGATTATGCACCCGGATTCACTATGGGCAACACACTCGGCTGCCTCGGACGGACTGTCAAGAGTCGCGTCGAAGAACGCCCTGCACGGAGACCGGTTCCAGGCGGACCACGATCGACTTCGACGTGGGGGTGTTGCTGATCGCCGCCGTGGAATCCAGGGGGACCAGGACGTTGGTCTCGGGGAAGTAGGCGGCGCAGCAGTCGCGCGGGGTCGGGTAGGGCACCACGCGGAAGGCCGGTGCCCTGCGCTCCACGCCGTCCTCGTACTCGCTGACGATGTCGACGAGGTCCCCGTCGCCTAGGCCCCGGTCGGCGAGGTCGTCGGGGTTCACGAAGAGGACCCGGCGGCCCTGGTGGATGCCGCGGTAGCGGTCGTCCAGGCCGTAGACGGTGGTGTTGTACTGGTCGTGGGAGCGCAGTGTCTGGAGCAGCAGCCGGCCCGGTGGCACATGGGGCCGCTCCAGCGGGTTGGCGGTGAAGTTGGCCAGCCCCGTGGCGGTGGTGAACCGGCGTTCGTCACGCGGCGGGTGGGGCAGCGCGAAGCCGCCCGGCCGGCGCACCCGGTGGTTGAAGTCCTGGAAGCCGGGGATCACGCGGGCGATGCGGTCGCGAACGGTGTCGTAGTCCTTCTCGAACTCCTCCCAGGGCACATGGGAGCCCGCTTCCCCGAGCGCCGCCCGTGCCATCCGGCAGATGATCGCGACCTCGCTGAGCAGGTGCTCGGAGGCGGGGGCGAGGCGCCCCCGGGAGAGGTGCACCATGCCCATGGAGTCCTCGACCGTGACCTGCTGGGGCCCGCCGGGCCGCAGGTCGGCCTCGGTCCGGCCGAGGCACGGGAGAATGAGTGCCTGCTGCCCGGCGACGACGTGCGAGCGGTTGAGCTTGGTGGAGATCTGCACGGTGAGGCGGCAGGTGCGCAGGGCCCGCTCGGTCAGGTCGGTGTCGGGGGCGGCGGCGACGAAGTTGCCGCCGAGTGCGACGAAGACGCGTACGTCGCCGTCGCGCATGGCGCGGATGCTCTCGACGGCGTCGTGGCCGTGGTGCCTCGGGGGCGTGAACGCGAACTCGGCGCCGAGCGCGTCCAGGAACGCGTCGTCCGGTTTCTCGTAGATGCCCATGGTGCGGTCGCCCTGCACGTTGGAGTGGCCGCGCACGGGGCAGAGGCCGGCGCCCGGGCGGCCGATGTTGCCGCGCAGCAGGAGGAAGTTGACGACGTCCCGGATGGTGGGGACGGAGTGCTTGTGCTGGGTGAGGCCCATCGCCCAGCAGACGACGATCTTCTCGGCGGCCAGCACGTCGCCGAACGCGGCCCGGATCTCCTCCTCGGGCAGGCCGGTCGCCGTCAGGATCTCGTCCCAGGAGACCTTGCGGGCGTGCTCGGCGAACTCCTGGAAGCCATGGGTGTGCCGCTCGATGAAGGAGGTGTCCAGCGTGGTGCCGGGGGCCTCGTCCTCGGCCTCCAGCAGCATGCGGTTGAAGGCCTGGAACAGCGCCTGGTCCCCACCCAGTCTGATCTGGAGGAACCGGTCGGCCAGGCGGGTGCCGCCGCCGAGGACACCGGACGGCCGCTGGGGGTTCTTGAACCGCAGCAGCCCCGCCTCGGGGAGCGGGTTGACCGCGATGATCCGGGCGCCCCGGCGCTTGGCGGTCTCCAGCGAGGAGAGCATGCGGGGGTGGTTGGTGCCGGGGTTCTGGCCGACCACCAGGATGAGGTCGGCGTCGTGGAGGTCCTCCAGGGTGACGCTGCCCTTGCCGATGCCGATGGTCTCCGTGAGCGCCGAACCACTCGACTCGTGGCACATGTTGGAGCAGTCCGGCAGGTTGTTGGTGCCGAGCATCCGGACGAAGAGCTGGTAGAGGAACGCGGCCTCGTTGCTCGCCCGGCCGGAGGTGTAGAACGCGGCCTGGTCGGGCCGGTCGAGCGCGGCGAGTTCACGGGCGATCACGGCGAACGCGTCGTCCCAGGAGATCGGCCGGTAGCGGTCGTCGCCGGCCGCGCGGTACATGGGGTGGGTGAGGCGGCCCTGCTGGCCGAGCCAGTAGTCGCTGCCGGGGAGCAGGTCCTCCAGGGTGTGCTCGGCGAAGAAGTCCGGGGTGACCCGGCGGACGGTGGCCTCCTCGGCCACGGCCTTGGCCCCGTTCTCGCAGAACTCGGCCCGGTGGCGGTGCTCCGGCTCGGGCCAGGCGCAGCCGGGACAGTCGAAGCCCTCCTTCTGGTTGACCCGCAGCAGGGTGAGCAGGCCCCGGCGGGCGCCCATCTGCTCGCCGGCGTGGCGGAGGGAGGAGGTGACCGCGGGAAGGCCGGCGGCGTACTCCTTCGGGGGGCCGACCCGCAGGTGGGCGTCGCCGGGGTCCTCGACAGGTGCGTTGCGAGTCATCTGAGGCGCCACTCCGGGATGTAGGGGAATCAGAGCCGTTCCGTGTCGCCGGACCTCGCGGTCGGGCGGCGGACCGCCACCGGACGTCGGAGGTTGCGAACTGCACAACAGTGCCGCGATACGCAACGAGAACAAGAAAGCGTGACCTGTGATCCCCTGTCAAGACCGGCGCACCACCCGATCGGCCCGGGGCGCACGGTCCCGGGACACGACGACGAGCCGTGGCCGGGGATGCCCCGGCCACGGCTCGTCCGTGCCCACCGCGGCTACGCCGACACGGCCGCGGTCCGCCCGGTCGTCAGAGGACCACCACCGAGCGCAGGACGTCGCCGCCGTGCATCCGCTCGAAGGCCTTCTCGACCTCGTCGAGCGCGATGGTCTCCGTGACGAAGGTGTCCAGGTCCAGACGCTTCTGCAGATAGAGGTCGATGAGCAGGGGGAAGTCGCGGTCGGGCAGGCAGTCGCCGTACCAGGAGGACTTCAGGGCGCCGCCGCGGCCGAAGACGTCCAGGAGGGGCAGTTCGAGCTTCATCTCCGGGGTGGGGACGCCGACGAGGACGACCGTGCCGGCCAGGTCGCGGGCGTAGAAGGCCTGCTTGTACGTCTCGGGCCGGCCGACCGCCTCGATCACGACGTCCGCGCCGAAACCGCCGGTCAGCTCACGGATCGCCTCGATGGCGTCGGTCTCGCGGGAGTTCACGGTGTGGGTCGCGCCCAGCTTCCTGGCGGTCTCCAGCTTGTGGTCGTCGATGTCGACAGCGATGATCTTCGCGGCGCCCGCCAGCTCGGACCCGACGACCGCGGCCGCCCCGACGCCGCCGCAGCCGATGACGGCGACCGTGTCGCCCCGGCCGACGTTCCCGGTGTTGATCGCGGCGCCGATGCCCGCCATCACCCCGCAGCCCAGCAGTCCGGCCACGGCGGGCGACGCGGCCCGGTCGACCTTGGTGCACTGACCGGCGGCGACGAGGGTCTTCTCCGCGAAGGCGCCGATGCCCAGCGCCGGGGACAGCTCGGTGCCGTCGAGGAGCGTCATCTTCTGCGTGGCGTTGTGGGTGGCGAAGCAGTACCAGGGGCGGCCCCGCCGACAGGCCCGGCAACTGCCGCACACGGCACGCCAGTTGAGGATGACGAAGTCGCCGGGGGCGACATCCGTGACGCCCTCCCCCACCGCCTCGACCACGCCCGCCGCCTCATGGCCGAGCAGGAAGGGGAAGTCGTCGTTGATCCCGCCCTCCCGGTAGTGCAGATCGGTGTGGCAGACCCCGCAGGCCTCGACCTTCACCAGCGCCTCACCCGGTCCGGGGTCCGGCACGACGATCGTTTCCAGGCTGACGGGGGCACCCTTGCCCCGCGCGACGACGGCACGGACCTGGTGAGCCATGGCCACTCCTCGGCTGGTACGAGACCTGAGTCTGACGACCCGAGTCTGACGTTTCTCATCGCGGCACACATAGCGCGTACCGCAACACAGCATCGTGGAGTGCCGACCGGGGGTCAAGGAGTCCCACAGCCGCCGGCGCCGCGGCGGCGCTACGCCGGCCGGTCCTCGGCGGGCAGGGTCTGTTCGGCCCAGATCGTCTTGCCCGTACGGGTGTGCCGGCTGCCCCAGCGCTGGGTGAGCTGTGCGACGAGCAGGAGGCCCCGGCCGCCCTCGTCGAAGGCTCGGGCCCGGCGCATGTGCGGGGCGGTGGCGCTGGAGTCGGAGACCTCGCAGATGAGGGTGGCCTCACGGATCAGCCGCAGCTGGATCGGGGACCCGCCGTAACGGATGGCGTTGGTGACCAGCTCGCTGACGACGAGTTCGGTGACGAAGGTGAGCTCCTCCAGCTGCCAGGCGGCGAGCTGGTCGCAGGCCAGTTTGCGGGCCTGCCCCACGAACGCGGGGTCGGCGGGCACGTCCCAGACGGCGACCCGGTCGGTGTCCAGGGCCCGGGTCCGGGCCAGCAGCAGGGCCACGTCGTCGACGGGGCGGTCCGTCAGCAGGCTCCCCAGGACCCCGTCGCAGGTCTCCTCCAGCGCACGGTCCGTGCCGCACAGCGCCTGACGCAGCCGGTCCAGACCGTCGTCCAGGTCGCGTCCGGCCGCCTGCACGAGACCGTCGGTGTAGAGGGCGAACACGCTGCCCTCGGGGACGTCGAACTCCGCCGTCTCGAACGGCAGACCGCCCACGCCCAGCGGGGGCCCGATCGGCAGGTCGAGGAAGGCCGCCTCGCCGTCCGGGCCGACCAGGGCCGGTGGCGGATGGCCGGCCCGGGCCATGGAGCAGCGGCGCGCGACCGGGTCGTACACGGCGTACAGACAGGTGGCTCCGATCTCGCCCGGACTCTCCGCGTCCTCGGCCTCGTCCGCCGTCCGCTCGGAGTCCAGACGCAGCACGATGTCGTCGAGCTGGGTCAGCAGCTCGTCCGGGGCCAGGTCGACGTCGGCCAGGGTGCGTACGGCCGTCCGCAGCCGGCCCATGGTGGCGGACGCCTGGACGCCGTGGCCGACGACATCGCCCACGACCAGCCCCACCCGGGCTCCGGACAGCGGGATGACGTCGAACCAGTCGCCCCCGATGCCGGCGCGGGTGCTGGCCGGCTGGTAGCGGGAGGCGACCTCGACGGCGGCCTGCCGGGGTGCGCGGTGGGGCAGCAGGCTGCGTTGCAGTTCGAGGGCGATGGCGCGTTCGCGGGTGTAGCGGCGGGCGTTGTCGACGCAGACGGCGGCCCGGGCGGCGAGCTCCTCGGCCAGCAGCAGGTCGTCCTCGCCGAAGGGTTCGGCCGTGCGGTGGCGGGCGAGGACCGACAGCCCGAGGGTGAGGCCGCGGGCGCGCAGGGGCACCGCCATGATCGAGTGGATGCCGTGGACCTCGATGCTGCGGGCCCGCTCGGGTGAGCCCCCCGACCACCGCAGCCCGGTGACGTCGTCGACCTCGTACAGCAGGGCGCGGCCGGTGGCCAGCGCGCGGCCCGACGGCGACCCCTCGTCGTAGGTGTGTCTGGTGCCGACCGGGACGACGGCCTCGGGGCAGCCCTCCAGCACGGACCGGTGGGCGGCGCGGCGGAAGACCAGGGCGTCGGCGTCGGGCGAGGGGGCGGCCTCCTCGCCGGCGAGCACCGAGTCCAGCAGGTCCACGATGACGAAGTCGGCCAGATGGTCCGTGCACACCTCGGCGAGTTCCTCGGCGGTACGGGTCACGTCGAGGGTGGAGCCGATCCGGTTGCCGGACTCGTTGAGCATGCTCAGGCGGCGGCGGGCCAGGAACTGCTCCGTGCTGTCGATCGCCGCCAGGCACATGCCCCGTACGTCGCCGGAGGCGTCCTTCAGCGGGCTGAGGGAGACCAGCCACGCGTGTTCGTGCGCCTCGCCCGGCGCGCGCAGCCACGCCTCGAACGGCATCGGCTCACCCGTGCTCAGCACCCGCCGCACCGCGTCGTCGAGCCCCTCGAACCCCGGCAGCCTGCGCTGTCCGTCGACGGACACGCCCACCCGGCGGCCGAGGAGCTCCTGCTGCGAGCGGCCCATCACCGCCTCCATGGCGGAGTTCGCGGACACCGCGAGCCCGTCCTGGTCGAAGAGGGCGATCGGGACGGGGAGCTGGTCCAGGGCCCATCGGCGCAGCCGGGCGGCGGGCTCCGGCACGGTCGCCGTCAGGAACCACTGCGTCGAGCCCGTGGCGTCCAGCAGGGGGTGCGCCTGAAGCTCCAGCTCCACGTCGTGACCGTCCCGGTGCCGTGCGTGCACGGGGCCGCGCCAGTCGGCCGGCTCGGTGAGGCGGTCGCGCGCCGAGGCGGGCAGGGAGCGGGCCAGCAGGTCGGCCGCGCGGCGGCCGAGCACCTCGCCGTGCTCGTAGCCGAGCACCCGTCGCGCGTCGGCACTCCACGCGATCACCAGTCCCCTGGCGTCGACCGCGGCCGTGGCGACACCGTGCTCGCCCATCGTTCCTTCTCTCCGTACGATCGAAAGCCGTGGTCCATGGGCTCACAGATCGACTGCGGGGCACTGCTTCCAAGCTTCATTGTGCGCCGGGCACGCCAGGCACGGCGCGTGACCACCCGGAGCACCCGAGCCCCTACCCTGCCACGTCACAGGCCTCGCGGGCGCCCGCTTTCGCACGTCGTCCGAACACCGCGTCGGCCGTGCCCGCGCGCACACCCACCCCCGGCGGGCGGTCGAGCCGGGCGCTCCCGATGGAGCGGCTCCGCGCTTGTTCGTGTTCGGTCACTGGTGCGGAACGGGCGACTGCTGAAAAATGCGGAGCGGCAGTGCGACCTGGGCACGGGGGAACGGGGAGCCACGGGGAGCCGCCGGGACCATCGGGGAGGTGCGGCGATGCCGCGCAGGGAGCGACCGCTGGACGGCGGGGACGGTCCGTTAGTCGAATTCGCCGCAGGATTACGGCAGTTGAGACGCAAGGCGGGAAACCCGCCGTATCGGGAGCTGGCGGACCAGGCGCACTACTCGATCTCGACCCTCTCCTCCGCCGCGTCCGGACAGCGGCTGCCCACGCTGGCGGTGACCCTGGCCTATGTACGCGCCTGCGCCGGCGACACCGAGGAGTGGCGGGAGCGCTGGCGGGAGGCCGCCGAGCTGCTGGGCGAGGGGGAACCGGGACCCGGGGCCGAGGCCGGCCCGGCTCCCCCGTACGCGGGGCTGCGGTCGTTCCGGGAGCGGGACTCCGCGTGGTTCTTCGGGCGGGAGCGGCTGCTGGAGGAGCTGGCCGGACGGCTGGAGCGGCAGCGGTTCGTGGTGGTGATCGGGGCGTCGGGTTCGGGCAAGTCCTCGCTCCTGCGGGCCGGGCTGGTGCCACGGCTGCGGGAGACCGCGGGTACGACGGTGGTCGTACTGACGCCGGGGGCACGGCCGTTGGAGGAGTGCGCGATACGGCTGGGGGCGCTGGCGGGTCTGCCGCCCGGTGCCCTGTACGGGGAGCTGCGACAGGATCCGGCGAACCTGGGTCGCGTGGTACGGCAGATCACCAGCCGGCCCACCCCCGGCGGAGACGGCTGGGACGGCCGGGACGGCCAAGGCGGCAGGGCCTACGGCGACGGAGGCGACGGAGGTCGCCGCGAACTGGTGCTGGTCGTCGACCAGTTCGAGGAGTCGTTCACGCTCTGCCAGGACACCGCCGAGCGGAGCCGCTTCGTCGAGGCCCTGGTGTCCGCCGCCTCCGACAGCGGCGGCCGATGTCGTGTCGCCCTGGGCACCCGCGCCGACTTCTACGCGCACTGCACCCACCACGCGCCCCTGGTGGAGGCGATGCGCGACGCGCAGGTGCCGGTCGGGCCGATGAGTCTGGACGAGCTGCGCCGCGCGGTGCTGCGGCCCGCCCGGCGGGCCGGGCTGTCGGTCGAGGGCGCGCTGCTGGCGACACTCGTCGCCCAGGCGCACGGCCAGGCGGGTGTGCTGCCGCTGCTGTCGCACGCCCTGCTGCAGACCTGGCGACGCCGGCGGGGCAACGCCCTGACGCTGGAGGCGTTCGAGACGGCGGGCGGTCTGGAGGGGGCGCTCGCGCGCACGGCCGAGGAGTTCTACCAGGAGCTGGACCCCGGGCGGCGACGGCTGGCCCGGCAGGTGTTCGTCCGGCTGACCGCTCTCGGGGACGGCACGGAGGACACCCGACGCCCCGCCCGCCTCCAGGAGTTGCAGGGACTGGCCGCGCCGAGCGGGGAAGGGGGCGGGGAGGAGCCCGACGACAGCCCCGGCCCCGCTCCCGGCCATGACGAGATCCGTGCCGTGCTGGACCTCGCGGCGGGCGCGCGGCTGCTGACGCTGGACCGCGACCGGGTGGAGCTGGCCCATGAGGCGCTCATCCGCTGCTGGCCGAGGCTGCACGGCTGGCTCACCGAGGACCGTGAGGCCACCCGGGGCGCGCGCCGGCTCACGGAGGCGGCCCAGACCTGGGAGGCGCTCGGGCGGGAGCCGGGCGCGTTGTACCGCGGCACCCGTCTCGCCCTGGCCGCCGGGCTGGACCGTACGGCGATGTCCGCCTCGGAGCGGGCGTTCCTCGACGCCGGTCTGGCCGCACAGGCGGCGGAGCGGGCGGCCGAGCGGCGCAGGACCCGGTTGCGGCGCCTGGGCGTGGGGGTGCTCGGTGTGCTGCTCGTGCTGACCACCACGACCGCCGCCCTCGCCGTACGGGCGCAGCGGACGGCCGACGAGCAGCGCGACGTCGTCGGATCGCAACGGGCCGCCGACCGGGCCGCCGCGCTCCGTACGGTCGACCCCGCCCTGGCCGCCCAGCTCAGCCTGGCGGCGTACCGGCTGGCGCCCACCCCCGAGGCGCGCGGCGGCGTGCTCAGCACCTTCGCCACGCCGTACGCCACTCGGCTGACCGGCCCGCCGGGCGCGGTCACGGCGGTGGCGTTCAGCGCCGACGGGCGGGTCCTGGTCACCGGCGACAGCGAACGGACCGTGCGACTGCGCCGGGTGCCGGACGCCCACCACCCGGGCGCGCCGGTGACCCTGGGCCGGCTCGGCGGACCGGTGCGCACGCTCGCCGTGCGGTCCGACGGGCGGCTGCTGGCGGCCGGAGGCGAGGACGGGACGGTGGCGCTGTGGAACATCGGTGACCCGCGGCGGCCCCGGCTCACCGCACGGCTGCGGGCCGGTGCCGGGCCGGTGGTCGGGGTGGCCTTCGGCCCCGACGGACACACCCTCGTGACCGCCGCGCGTGACGGGATGCGGGTGTGGCGCCTGTCGGACGGCCGCCGGCCGCACGGGCTCGCCCCGCTGAAGACAGGCTCCGACGTCACGGCGGTGGCCTTCCACCGCGACGGACGGACGGTCGCCACGGGGCAGGGGGACGGGACGGTGCGGCTGTGGGAGCTGGCCGGGTCGGGCGAGCGGCTGCGGCGGCTGTCGGCGGCGACCGGCCGGGACGGACACAGCGGGCAGGTGAACACGGTGGCGTTCAGCCCCGACGGACGCCGACTGGCCACCGGCGGAGCCGACTTCACCGTACGGCTGTGGGACATGAGCCGGTCGCACCGGCTCGGCGGGCCCCGGCGGCTCACCGCGCACACCGACGCGGTCGACGTCGTCGCGTTCAGCCCCGACGGCCGCCGGCTGGTCAGCGGTGGGACCGACGGCACCGTACGCCGCTGGGAGCTGACGGGTTCCGGGGCGCCGAGCGAGGCGGAGGTGCTCACCGGGCACACCGGTGGCGTCCGGTCGCTGGCCTTCCGCCCCGACGGCCGCACCCTGGCCAGCGGCAGCGAGGACCAGAGCACCCGGCTCTGGGACCTGCCCGGACCCGCACTGACCGGCCACACCAGCTCGCTCTACTCCGTCGCATTCAGCCCCGACGGACGGCTGCTCGCCACCGGGAGCTACGACCGGACCGTGCGCCTGTGGAACCTCGCGGACCGGCGCCGCCCGCACGAGCTGCCCCCGCTCACCGGACACACCGGGCCCGTCAACACGGTCGCGTTCAGCCCCGACGGCAGCACCCTGGCCAGCGGCAGCGCCGACGGGACGCTGCGGCTGTGGGCCCTCGGCCCGGCACAGCGCCCCCGCGCGGCGCGCACGGTTCCCGGCCGGATCGGGCACGTCAACACGCTGGCGTTCAGCCCGGACGGCCGCACCCTGGCCACCGGCGGCGAGCAGGGCACCGTACGCCTGTGGAACACGGCGGACGTCAGCCGCCCCCGCCCGCTGGCCGCACTCCCCGCCGGTGGCGCCGTGGACTCGGTGGCCTTCGCCCCCGACGGCCGCACGCTCGCCGTGGCCGACCGGAACAGGGAGGCCGTCCTCTGGGACGTCACCCGTCCCCTCGGGCCGGCCCGGCTGTCGGCCCTCACCGGGCACACCGGCGCGGTGAAGTCGGTGGCCTTCGCCCCCGACGGCCGGACCCTGGCCACGGGCAGCGAGGACCGCACCGTGCGCCTCTGGGACCTGGCCGACCCGCGCTCCCCGGTCGCCCGTGACCGTCTCACCGGGTACACCGACGGCGTCATGTCGGTCGCGTTCGCGCCCGACGGGCGGACACTGGCCGCCGCGAGCGCCGACAAGAAGGTGCGGCTGTACGGTCTGTCGGCCGGCGGCGACGTCCGCGAACCGGTGCTGCTGAGCGCCCACGCCAAACCCGTCGACACCCTCGCGTTCAGCCCCGACGGCCGCACGCTGGCCACCGGCAGCGAGGACTGGACCGCCCTCCTGTGGGACCCCGACGTCGAACACGTCGCCGCCCGCATCTGCGACACGGCCTTCCCGGCCGTCACCCGGGCCGAATGGCGGCAGTACTTTCCCCATTGGGCGTACCGTCCGCCCTGCGGGGGGTGAGGCCGGGCCGGTTGCCTGGTCGGTGCGGTTGGTTGGTGCGGTTGGTTGGTGCGGTTGGTTGGTGCGGTTGGTCGGTGCGGTTGGTTGGTGCGGTTGGTTACTGCGGCTGGTCGGTGCGTCCGGTCGGTGCGGCCTGTCGGTTGAGAGGGTGACGCCTGGTGGAGTCGGGAGGCGGGGCGGCCGGTGCGCGGCGGCGGGGGCTGTTCGTCGGGTTGTGCACCTTGGACGTCGTACAGCTCGTCGACCGGGTGCCGGGGCCGAACGAGAAGCTGACGGCTCGCGAGCAGCTCGTGGCCGCGGGCGGCCCGGCGGCGAACGCGGCGGTGACGTTCGCCCATCTGGGCGGTACGGCCACCCTGCTCACCGCGATCGGCCGTCATCCGCTGGGGGCCGCCGTCAGGGCGGATCTGGACCGGCTGGGCGTGACGGTGGTGGACCTGGCGGCCGACTCGGTCGAACCGCCGGCCGTGTCGTCCGTGCTGGTGACCGCGTCGAACGGGGACCGGGCCGTCGCCTCGACCAACGCGGCGGGACACCGGCTCGACCCGCCCGACGATCTCGACGCGCTGGTGGCGGCCTCGGACGTCGTGGAGTTCGACGGCCACCACATGGAGCTGGCCGTGGCCGCCGCCCGGGTGGCACGGGCCGCCGGTCGCCGGACCGTGCTCGACGGCGGCAGCTGGAAGGCCGGTACGGAGCGGCTGTTGCCGTCGATCGACGTGGCCGTCTGCTCGGAGGACTTCCGGCCGCCCGGGACGGACACACCGGGGAGCGGGCCGGCCGACACCCTGCGGTTCCTGCGGGAGCACAGGGTCGTCCGGTCTGCGGTCAGCCGGGGCGGGCGGCCCCTGGTGTGGGCGGGCCCGGACGGCCGGGGCACGGTGACCGTTCCCGCCGTACGCGTCGCGGACACGCTGGGTGCCGGGGACGTCCTGCACGGAGCGCTGGCCCATGGCCTCGCCGGGCGGGACACCCTGACGTCGCACGACTTCGTCGAGGCCCTGCGGGCGGCCGCGGTGGTGGCCTCGCGGGCGTGCGCGTCGTTCGGGACACGGGCCTGGCTGCGGGAGGGGCGGGCCGGGCACGGCGGCGCGTCGTGAAGGTGGCGCCGACGGGAGGGAGAGGGGAGTCTGCTCGTCGGCGGCGGCTGGCGGAGGGCGCACGCACCTGGCCGGAGCACGACCGGGATCCCGCACGGTGCAGCGGGGAGCGAGACGGGCGACCGCGGCGGCGGACGACGGGCGTGGTGGACCGTGTCGCCCGTCCGCGGACCGCGTCGCCCGTCGTCGTGATCGTCAGACGGCGATGATCCGCCATTGCTGGCGCGTCAGTGCCGCGTACGGCTGCTGTTCGACGCCGGCTCCGTCAGCCGTGCTGCCCTCGTCGACGGCGAGGCAGAGCCCGCTGTAGCGGTTGACGAGAAAGTAGTGGCCGTCACCGGTGGGCGTGACGGCCCACTGCTGCTGGGGAGCTGTGGCGTCCGACCAGATGCCGACGTGGCCGCCGTCGTCGCGGGAGAGACCCGCGACCTCCATGAGCTTGCCGCTGCCCACGCCCTCGATCTTGTAGTAGCCGTCGCCGGTGTGGGTGAAGGTCCACTTCTGGTTCGCCGCGCCGAGCCATGGCCACTGTAGAACCCTGGTGTCGTTCGCGGTGCCCCCGCCCTCCACGTCGGCGACCTTGCCGCTGTGCCGGGCGACCAGCCGGTAGACGGTGGCGTTGCCGGGCAGTGTGGTGGACACCAGGGCGGGCTCGGCCGTTCGGCCGCCGATGTGGACACCGCCGATGTTGGCGTACCCGCCGGTGGCCGCGTCGGCCCGGAGCCGTACGAAGCCCACGTTGCGGGCCGGCCATTCGGCCACCTTGGTGGCGCGGCCGGCGGCCCAGGTACCGGTGGCGACCTGCGTGAAGTTCGTGCCGTCGGTGCTGGTGGAGATGGTGTACGAGGTGATGTCGCCGTCGGTGGAGTTGTTGCGGTTCCACTGCTTGGGCAGGTACTCCAGGGTGGAGACGTCGCTCCACACGCCGCCCAGATCGATCGTGATCGAGTGCGGCAGGGCCGAGGCCAGTCCCCACGTCGACCAGCAGGTCTCGTAGCCGCTGTCGCTCAGCCCGTCGATGGCGTTGAGCGGTCCCTCGCCGGTGCGGAATCCGGTCGCGTAGGCGCTGACGGGGGTCACGGGATGCTCGGCGCGGAGCATCTGGGGCGGCAGGGGCGGCCTGGAGGTGTCGGGGCTCCACGCGGCCCCGACTTCGGCGAGTCGGTTGACGATGTTGGTGTCCAGTCTGCCGTCGCGGTTGGGCGGGCAGTTGAGGATGAACGAGGTGTACTTCGGTTCCAGGTCCGCCAGGTGGGAGAGGATCGCGTCCTTGCTCATCAGACTCTCGGTCGGTGTGGACGGATGCCAGAACCACCCGTTGCTGATCGTCTGTCCCTGCGTGGCCGCGTAGGTGTTGCCGGCCGGGGCGGTGATGCCCAGCGGTTCCTCGAAGTAGATCGCGTCACCGAGGAACGGGACCGACAGTCCACCGTGGTCGATCATGACGATGTCCGGCTGGAGCGACTTCACGTGCTCCCGGATGCGCTGGTAGGAGAGGGCCTGCTGCCCCATCTGCCACGCGTAGCCGTCGGTGACGAACAGGTCGATGGTGCCGTATTGGGTGAGCAGTTCGGTTATCTGACCGAGTATGAAGGTCATGGCGCTGGGCTGGATGGCGTCGGTGATCTCGAGGCCGGACACCTTGTGACGGCTCTCCCATGCCTCGACGCCGAAGGTGCGGTCCCAGATCGAGTAGTAGAGCCCGATCCTCAGCCCCTTCGCCCGGAAGGCGTCGCAGTAGGCCTTCACCACATCCCGCTTGTAGGGGCTGTTCGCGACGTTCTGGGTGCCGTAGGCGCTCGGCCACAGTGCGAAGCCGTCATGGTGCTTGGTCGTCAGGAGGCCGTAACTCATGTTCGCCGCCGCGGCGGCGGCGGCCCACTGGGCACAGTCCACGGCTGTGGGCGCGAACAGAGCGGGGCTCTGATTCGGGGCGGCCCACTCCTCGTTGGTGAACGTGCCCAGGTTGAAGTGGTTGAACATACCGAACCGCATGTCCACCAAGTTGCTGAGATTGGTCTGCGCGTTCGCGGCGGCCGCCTGCGGCAGCAGGGGCGACAACGCGGGGACCACGGGCAGCGCGGTCGTGGCCGCGGCGGCCCCCGCGGCACCCAGCAGCGCACGACGGGACAGTCCTACTGACGACATGGGTGTACTCCCGCTTCGGGTGACTACGGTCCACAGGCCTCCGGACGCGAACTCCCCCTGGGCGTCGAGGCGTTGGATGTTACGCATGAAGTTCAGTGATGTGACCACCGAATGTCAATGAGTAAGGGGATGAAAGAGCGTCGAACATAGGCGATGTGCATGTTTTTTGCGCGGATACTTCCGTTTAATTCCGTTATAAACATGCAATGTTTGGGGGTAGGTGAGCGAGAGGGTCGACGACTGCCTCGACCTTCCACCGTTCCTTCGCTGCTCCGCGCTCCGCGCCGAATTCGCGCGACACGCCGCGAACGCTCTGGAATGCCTCAGCCCAGGGCACGGGCGTGAACACCGAGGCCAAGTGCCTGATGTTCCGGCACGCGTTCGAGAGCTGGAACGTGGCACACGTCGACCTGGAGACGGACGCGCGCAACGGCCGGTCGAGGGCCGCGATCGAAGGGGTGGGCGCCGCGCGCGTCCTGGCGCGCACGCGATGACAGGCAGCGGGGCGGGCGGGGCGCCGAAGACGGCGGCGGTGGCGCGGCGGAGGTGAAGTCCCGCCCGCACATGGGGGGTTCGGAGCCGGTCAGGAGGCCACGGTGGACGGCAGGGGGCCGGCGGCGCCTGGGGTGGGGGTCGTCTCCCGGGCGGCCAGGCAGTCTTCGAGGAACGCGAGCGCGCGCAAGTGGTAGGCCCGGGCGGCTCGTCCGAGGCTGATGTTGTGTCCGGCCCCTGGTTGACGCTCGACGCTCACCTGCGGCGCGGCCGTGAAGTGCGCGGCCAGATCGACCAGGGCCTCGTCGTCATGGCGCCACCAGGCCTCGTGCTCGGCGAAGGTCAGCCGTACCGGGACGCGGACACGGGGCGCGGTGGAGCGGAAGAGCAGCGGCCAGCGGGCCAGTTCGGCCCGTTCCAGTGCGGGCACGGGCTCGACGATCGAGCCGCTCTCCCGGAAGGTGCCCGAGGGATAGAGGCGCAGCGGACCCCAACTCCGGCGCAGTCGGACGCCGTCGTTGTCGGCGATGGGCAGTTCGTGCGGCTCGACGGCGTACAGATGGCCACAGCCCGAGATGTCGATCCCGAGCAGGTGCGACGGGCCGGGTTCGGCGGACGGGGGCAGGCCGATGCCTTGGGGCAGCCCGCCGGACGGGGCTTGGGGCAGGCCGACCGCTTGCAGTGCGTCGGCGGCATGCGGCGGCTCGGAGGCTTGCAGTGCGTCGGCGGCATGCGATCGGTCGACGGCATGCGGCAGCTCGGCGGCATGCAACGGACCGGCGGCACACGGCGGCCCCGCGGCTGACGGCAGTTCGGCCGCCGCAGTCAGGGCCACCTTGCCGCCGTAGGAGTGGGCGAGCAGGAACAGGCCCGCACCCGTGTCGTGGCGGGAGGTGAAGTCGCGCAGCGCCGCACGCAGCGACACGGCCTGTTCCGCCAGCCCCTGGCCCTCGGGCAGCCGGGCGGCGGAGTGTCCGTAGCCCGGCCGGTCCACGGCCAGGACGGTGTGGCCGAGGCGCGCGCCCAGCGTCAGCAGCGACTGCTGGGGGTGGGCCCGGCAGTCGAAGTAGCCCGCGTTCATGCCGCCGCCGTGCACCGCGACCACGACGGCGCGCGGGGCGCCGCCGGGCGGCTCACTGAGCAGCGCGCTGAGCGGCAGCCCCGCCGCGTCCAGGGTGATCCGGCGTACCCCGTGCGGGGACTCGTGGGCCGGTCCGGTCATCGTCGCTCTCCTCCGGGGCCTCGGCGTCGGCGGGCAGGTACGGCGGGCCGTCGGCCGAGGCCAGGGTCTCCCGTCCCGCCGCTGTCCGCACCCGCGCTGCCGCGGGCGGGTGAAGGTCCGGGCCCGCCGGGATCCGGCCGCGCGCGAACGGCCGGTCCGGCGGTTCGGGGCCGCTGCCGCAAGAAGGTCGCCCCCGTCCCGGTGGGGCGTCCCCACCGACGGCCGTGCCGTCAGCCCCGCACCTCGGAGGCGGGCGCGCGGCGGTAGGTGAGGAACAGGACGCCGCTCTCCAGCGCGGTGTGGTCGGTGAGGTGCCAGAGGTGGGGATCGAAGGCCGCGCCGTCGAACAAGGGGATGCCGTCGCCGACGGTGAGGGGGCTGAGCTTGACGATCAGCCGGTCGATCTCCGGGTAGAGGGCGCCCGCCAGTGCCGCCCCGCCGACCAGCCAGATGTCCTTGCCGTCCTCGTTCTTGAGTTCACGGACCTTCGCCACGGGGTCGTCGGCGACCAGTTCCACGGCCGGGGCGGGCGTCTCGGTGAGCGTCCGCGAGAAGACGAGGTGACGCAGGTGCGGATAGGCGTCCGGGACACCGGCCGCCAGCCCGATCTCGTAGCTCTTGCGGCCTTCGAGGACGGTGTCGAAGTGGGTGCCCTCGGCCGTGACGCCCAGTGCCTCGCGGGCCCCGTCCGGCAGTGTCTCGGGGTAGGCGGTGGCCAGGTGCCGGACGTAGTCCGGCGCGACCGGCCAGAAGCCGTCGGGGCCGGTGGGGTCCGCGCCGTCCGGCCCGGCGATGCGGCCGTCGAGGCTGGAGGCGATGAAGTACACGAGCTCGCGCATGAATGCCTTTCGTGGAGTGGTCGTCCTGCCGCGATTCGCCGCGGGTCATGTCGCGGGAGCGGCCCACTCCACGAACTGGACGACCACGCCGTTGGGGTCGGTGATCTGGAAGAGACGTTCACCCCACGGCTCTTCACGCAGCGGCATGGTGATGTCGACGCCCGCGGCGCGGAGCCTGTCCTCTTCGTCGGCGATGCCCGAGTCGACGGTGAACGCGAGGATGAGCCCGCCGGCGCGCTGATCGCGCTGGTCGGCCGGCAGGATCTCCGTGCCGCGGCGCAGCAGGACTATGTCCGCCGCGGCGTCGGGACGGCTCAGCGAGGAGAAGCCGTCCGCCGCCATGCGCTCGTCGTATCCGAGGTGGGTGGTGAAGAAGGAGCGGGACGCGGCCACGTCGTCGACGGTGAGCGAGACGG
The DNA here is from genome assembly GCF_014930365.1 of Streptomyces caniscabiei. Classification (GTDB taxonomy): domain Bacteria; phylum Actinomycetota; class Actinomycetes; order Streptomycetales; family Streptomycetaceae; genus Streptomyces; species Streptomyces caniscabiei. The sequence goes on from NZ_JABXWI010000004.1 coordinate 428,957, forward strand.
TGGAAGCGGTGATCTGCACGCGGGACCCTTCGGTGGTGGACGGAGCAGGAGTAGGGAGCGGAGAGCGGAGAGAAAAACTTACCCTCGACGTAAAATTACATCGGTGCACTCAGTGCGGTCAACGCATTTTTACTACGAGGGTAAGATTCCTCCATGAGCAGCGAGAGCAGCGAGCGCACAGGACTGCGCGAGTCCAAGAAGCGCGAGACCCGGCAGTCGATCTCCGACCACGCCACTCGGCTCTTCATGGCGCAGGGCTTCGAGGCGACGACCATCGCGGAGATCGCCACCGCCGCCCGCGTCGCCAAGAAGACCGTGACCAACTACTTCCCGCGCAAGGAGGACATGGCCCTGGACCATCAGGACGCCTTCGTGGCGGGCCTGGCCGAGGCCGTGGCGGATCGTCCCGCCGGGGAGTCCGCCCTCGCGGCGCTCCGCCGTGCCTTCGAGGCCGGTGTCGCCGCCCAGGACCCGGTCATCGGCTTCGCCGGCCCGGACTTCTCCCGGATGATCCATGAGAGCCCGACCCTCTCGGTCTGCCTGCGCACCCTGCACGACCGGCGTGAGGAGGCGCTCGCCGCCGCCCTCGCCGAGGCCACCGGTGCCGCCCCCGACGACATCACCGCGCACACCGCCGCGGCCCTGCTCGCAGCGGTGCACCGGGTCCTGTTCCGCCGTATCCAGGAGCTGACCCTCGCCGGCCGCGCGAGCGACGAGATCGCCGCGGTCGTCGCGCGCGAGGCCGCCGACGCCTTCGACCTGCTGGAACCGGCCCTCGGGCACTACGCCGTGGCCTGATCGACGCCTCCCGGGCCGAGGCGTCGCCGACGTGGACCGCGGCGTCGGCGGCGTGGCTCCGGGGCGCACAACAGCCAGGCGGCGAGGGCCGCGCCGAGCACGGCGGCCCACAGCACATGGGCGTCGTCCCAGCGTGGGTCGGCCGGGGAGACGAAGAGGGTGTAGCGGGGCGGAAGGAGCACGCCGGCCGTGATCGGCAGCGCCAGTACGGCGCCGGCCACGGCGGGGCCCGGCACCCGTACCTGGCTGAACCGCACCGCCGCGGCGGCCAGCGCGAGCGCCGGCGCGCACAGGGCGGCGGCCTCTACGCTCACCGCACCCACCGGCAGCGCGGCCCACCGCGCGGGGTCGGCACCGGCCCGTACGACGGCCAGCACGGCCACCCACCACACCACGACCGCGGGCGCCACGACGGCCGCGCGCAGTGCCTGGCGCAGCGGACGCGGCACGGGAGGGACGCCGGTGGTGAGCCGGGCCGGGTCGTCCAGGACGAAGGCCGTGCCCACCGCCCCGCACAGGGCCGCCGCCCGCACCACGGTGACCAGCACCTCCGCCGGGAGGTCCATGGCGAACAGCGCCGGTACGGCGGCGACGGCCAGCCCGAGGGCCCAGCCGGCGGCCATCGTCGTCCACGGCAGCGACCGCGCCGTGGGCCGTACCAGCGCCACGACCACCGCGGCCCTCGCGCTCACCGGGAGCCGTCGGCCCCCGCGCACCGGCGGTCGAGCCGAGCCCATGGGCACATCCGTCACGCGCACTGGTACTCCCGGTCGTCGGCGGTCTCGGCCGGAGCGGTGACACCCAGCAGCGCCGCCGCGCGGTCGGTGGTCGTACCGGAGGCGGACAGCTCCGCCCAGGACGCCTTCACCTTGCGCTCCACCTCTCCCCCGGGCTGGTCGAACAGCGCCCGGACCACGGCGAGTTCGCGGCCCCGCAGGGCGACGGCGGTCGCCGGGGCCTGGATCACGCCGGGACTGTTGTAGTTGTCGCCGGTCGACTCGAACATGGCCTCGCCGTCCCGGGTGGCGCTGACCGCCAGCCACACCATCAGCACACCGCGCGCGTCGCAGTACGCCCCGTCGTAGCGCTCGTGCCCCACGACGAGGCCCCGGGCGACACTCGCCGCGAACTCCAGTTCCCGTTCACCGCCCCACGCCGTGGTCGCCGTCAGCTCACCGGGCGCGGCGGGCGGGGTCTCCCTGGTGCCCGACGGTCCGTCGAGGGCCGCGACCCTCTGCCGTACGGTCAGCGCCCGGGACGCGTCCGGTTCGCCGGCCAGCGCCCGCACCCGGTCCGTGACCCGGGCCCACTCGCCGGTCCAGGGGGTGAACTCGGGGAAGGCGCAGTAGGTCGTGGCCCCCCGCCGCTCGCAGTCCTGCAGCTTCGCCGGGTCACGGGTCGCCACCACCCGGGCCTCGCGCACCGCGTCCGAGGGCGCCGTGCCCTGGAGGACGACGGCCGTCACGACGACACCGAGGGCGCCCAGGGCGGTGGCCCGTACCGCGCGCGTCCGGCCGCCGCTCAGCAGCACCGCCCCGGCCGCCACCAGCACCGCGAGTGCCAGCAGGTACAGCGCGTGCGCCGCCGCGGGCCTTCCCAGCAGGTCGGACGGCAGTGGCCTGGAGCCCTCGTCGAACAGCACGGGGGCCATGCCCCGCAGCCAGGCCGGGCTGCGCGAGTCGGCGACGAAGACCATGGAGAACGCCAGGAAGGCGACCACGGCCAGCGGGGCCGCGAACGCCGACCGGGCGACCCGGCCGAGCAGGACCCCGACGGTCGCGGGCAGGAGGATCAGCAGCGGACCGGTCAGCAGCTCGGACACCGAACCGTGGCCGACCGCCCCGGGCTTCAGCGCGGCCGCCGTGAACGGTCCGGCCACGATCAGGGCCCCCACCAGGACCGTCGGCAGCGCGGACAGCACATGCGCGACCGTGCGCCGCCACGGCGGCAGGACCAGCGCGGTGAAGGTCGCGTCCGTGCCCCGCCGATGGGAGCGGAGCACCGCCATATTCACGGCGACCATCACCGCCAGCCCCAGCGTCAGCTGTCCCAGCTGGGTCTCGCGATCGATGTCCTGGAGGACCGGATAGGCGTCCTCCGGCTCACCGCCGGGCCACAGCACGAGCGTCAGGTACACCGCCAGCGCGATCAGCACGAGAGGGTTGAGCAGCAGCCGCCGCGCCTCCACCCGGGCGAGCGCGAGCATGGCCCGCCGCCCGCTCCGGACCCGTACCGGGCACGGCTCAGGTCGCGGCTTCGGCTGCGACTCGGCCGTACGGCTCCCGGTCGCGGCCGTCATGCCGTCACCTCCGCCACCGCGTCGCCGCCGAGGGTCAGCAGATAGCCGTCCTCCAGCGTCGGTTCGACCAGCCGGGCACCCGCGGGCGGGTCGCCGACGTTGCGGAACTCGCCCGTCCCGGTGCGCCAGCCGGCTCGCGCGCCCGGCTGCCGTTCCCCGCTGCGCCACACCCGGCCGTCCGCCACCGCCGTCAGCTCGGCGGCCGTGCCGTCGAACCGGACGCCGCCCTTGTCCATCACCACCACCCGGTGGCACAGCATCGCCACGTCCTCGGTCTGGTGCGTGGACAGCAGCACCGTGCGGCCCTCACCGGCCTCGGCGATCAACTCCCGGAACCGCATGCGCTGTTCGGGGTCCAGCCCGACCGTGGGCTCGTCCAGGACGAGGAATCCGGGGTCGCCGACCAGGGCCGCCGCGAGGGCGACGCGCTGGCGCATACCGCCGGAGAGCCGCCGTATCCGCTTGCCGCGCTCGCCGGCGAGACCGACCGCGTCGAGGACCCGGCGGGCCTCGGCGTGCCGGGCGCTCCGGTCGGTCAGTTCCTTGAGGATCGCCACGTAGTCGATGAACTCGAAGGCGGTGAAGTCCGGGTGGAATCCGGGGTTCTGCGGCAGATAGCCGAGGTTCCTGCGCGCGTCCTGCCGTCCGTGGACCGTGCTCGGGTCGTGCCCGAGGACGGTGAAAGCGCCGTGGTCGGGGGGCGTCGCCGTCGCCAGGATCCGCAGCAGTGTCGTCTTGCCCGCGCCGTTCGGCCCGAGCAGCCCCGTCACCCCCTCGGTGAGCCGCAGCGTGACGTCGTCCACCGCTCTCGTACCGCGATAACTCAGGGTCAGCCCGGCGGCCGAGACCGTGGGTGGTGTCATGACAGCCTCCCGGCTGGATCAGAGGGATCGAGGACGTCGAGGAGAGCGGGGGGAAGGGCCGAGGGCGCGGCCGCTGTCGAAGCGGTCCCTTGCCGCCACCAGCAGTGCCGACGCCAGCACGGCGACTCCGGCCGCCGCGCCCTGGCCCTGCGCGGTGAAGGGCAGCGGTGTGCCGGACGCCAGCAGTCGGCTCAGTACCACCAGGGCGGTCCAGCCGGTGCCGACGAGCACCGGCGCGAGGACGGGGCCCAGACGGGCCGTCAGCGCGACGCCCGTCGAGGTCAGCGCGAGCGCAGGCAGCAGCCAGCCGAGCGCCGCCAGGCCGAACGACGGCAGGGCCAGACTCGCCAGCGCGCTCAGTGCCGTCGTCGTCGCCAGCACCGCGACCGTCCGCACCATCAGCAGCCGGAAGGTGTGCATCGGCGCGACCACGGCCGTCTCGTACGTCGGGTCGAGGGCCGGCCCGAAGGAGACCGCCACCCCCGCCAGCGGCAGCAGCGGCGCCGTGGCCAGGAGCAGCAGCGGGGACGCGGCCACTCCCACGCCGACCGCGAGCAGCAGTGTGAGCACCACGGCGCCGAGCCAGGAGCCGCGCAGCACCGGGGTCGCGGCGAGCAGCCGCGCGGTGTGGTCGGCCACCCCCAGCCGGACCAGGAGCGACTCGACGGGTCCGGGCCTCGGCGCGTCCAGCGCGGCGTCCAGCCGGGCCCAGCCCGCGCTGATCTCGGCGGGCGGGACATGGGCCGAGAGCGCGGCGCGGCAGTCGGCGCAGGCGGCGAGGTGGGTCTCGACGGACCACAGCCGGGGGGCCGCCAGCGTCCCGTGGGCGTACTCCCGCAGGTCCCCGTCGTCGGCGTGCCAGCTCATGTCAGGCCCTCCCGCAGTTGCTTCCGGGCGCGCATGGCCCGGGTCTTGACGGTGCCCGGGGGAATGCCGAGCAGGACCGCCGCCTCGCGTGTCGTCAGGCCGTCGATCACCGTGGCCTGGAGGACCGCCCGCAGTTCCGGCGAGAGCCCGGCCAGCGAGCCGGCCAGGTCGCCGTGCTGCACGCGGGACAGCACCTGTTCCTCGGCCGACGCCTCGTCGCGCTGCCGCAGCCGGGCGAGCGCCTGGCGCAGTCGGCCGCGGGCCCCGTCGCCCCGCAGCGCGTCCACCAGGCGCCGTGATCCGATGCGCCACAGCCAGCCGGCCACGTCGCCTTCCCGGTGGTAGCGGGCGGCTCCCCGCCACACGTCGAGGAACGTCTCCTGCACGACGTCGTCGACCAGCACCGGATCGGCGCACCGCCCGCGCAGCCGCAGCACGAGCCAGGGCGCGTACCGGCGGTACAGCTCTTCGAAGGCGCGGCGGTCCCCGTCCGCGACCGCCCGCATCAGCTCGGCGTCGCCCGGACTCCCCCGTTTCATTTCGCTCACACCCCCTCATCGGACGGGACACCCCGAGCGGTTCACACCGCGGCGGACGAATTTCTCCGGACCGGGAGTCGCCCATGACGAAGGCTCCCGCACGAGACGTACGTGACGTACGAGCTGTACGAGCTGTACGTGACGTCCTCGTCGGGAGCCCTCGGCGCTCGGGGGCGGGGCGGGGTGGGTCAGCCGATGCGGATCTCGGCGAGTTGCAGGCGGTACTTGGCGGACTCGTCCGTGGCGGGCCTGCCGAGTCTGGTGACCCTCAGCCGCAGGTGACGGCCGGTGACGGAGGAGAGGGTGTAGGACTGGGCGGCTCCCCCGGGGTTGGGTTCGCCGGTGACGGTGCGGGCGGTGGTGTAGGTGGTGGCGCCGTCGAGGCGGGTCTGGATGGTGAAGTCGACCGGGAAGCCCGCGGTGCCGCCGCCCGCGCCGCTGGTGTCGGTGCGCGGGTGGAGGGTGACGGTGCCGACGGCCCGGTCGGAGCCGAGGTCGATCTCGATCCACACGGGGGTGTCGCCGACGTCGGCGGAGGGGAAGTCGATGCTGGTGAAGCCCTTGGCGCCGGCCCCGCTGGTGAGGATGCCGTCCAGGATCCGGGTCTTGCCCCAGTCGCCGTTCTCCAGCGTGCAGTTGCTCGTGACCGTGGTCGCGGCGGTGGGGACGGTGAGTTCGGCGAGCTGGAGGCGGTACTTGGCGGACTCGTCCGTGGCGGGGGCGCCGAGCCGCGTGGCCTGGAGCCGCACGTACCGGGCGGTCGTGGTCCTGAAGCCGTACGTCTGGACGCGGCCGTCGGGGTTGGCCTGCCCGGTGACGGTGCGGACGGTGTTGTAGCCGGTGGCCCCGTCCGCGCGGGTCTGGATCGTGAAGTCGACCGGGAAGCCCGCTGTGCCGCCCCCGGCGGCCGGGGTGTCGGTGCGGGGGAAGAGGCGTACGGCGTCGAGGTCGGTGTCGGCCCCGAGGTCGACCTCCACCCAGACGGGGCTGCCGCTGACGTCGGCGGAGGAGAAGTCGTTGCTGGTGTAGCCCCGGGCGCCGCCGACGCTGGTGAGCTTGCCGTCGGTGAGCCGGCTGCGGCCCCATTCGGCGTTCTCCAGGCTGTTGTTGCTGGTGACGGGGCGGGCGAGCGCGAGGTCGTCGAGCCGGCCCGCTCCGGTGACCGTGAACGTCCACGCGCCCGGCTGGAGCAGGAAATAGACGTACGAGGCGTCCTTGCCGTCGTAGGTGAGGCCGCTGACGCTCCCGGTGGAGGAGCCACCGGTGAACACGGTGGTGCCGTTCGCGGCGACGACCGGCGACGAGCCCCCGTACGTGGGGACACCCACGCGGGCGGTGGTCCCGCCCGGGGAGGTGAGGGTGAGCGTCACCTTGGTGCCGTCGCGGGTGATCCCGAAGCGGATGTCGCCCTCGACGGTGGGCACCACACTGTTGATCTTCGTCAGGGTGCCGGTCTGCGGGATCACCTCGTACCTGGTCCAGCCGGGCTCGGTGGGGCGGACGCCCGCGGCGTACGCGGAGAGCGTGTACAACGGGCCACCGTTCCAGGCGTGGTTGTCGGTGCCCTGCGACTTGACCCACACCTCCCACAGCGTGTGGCAGGCGGGGTCGGTGACCTGGGCGGCGAAGCGGTTGCGTATCCGCTCCTCGGCGACCGTGGCCGCGCCCATGAGGTAGAGCGCTTCGAGGACGTAGAACTCCATGTAGGGGCTGGCGTTGAGGTGGGTGCGCAGAACCTCGGTGATGGCCTTGTACCGCGAGGCGGGTGCCAGCCCCGCGACGACGGCGAGGCCGTTGGCGCGGTCGTCGGTGTCACGGGTGTAGCCGGGTGATCGGTATTCGTTCCTCGACGCGTTCCACAGGACGCGGTCGAAGTTGGCCTTGATGCTGTCGCGCCGGGACTTCCACCCGGCCACGTCGCCGCTGTTGCCGCTGAGGTCGGCGAGCTTGGCGGCGGTGTCCAGGGCCAGGTAGTACCAGCAGTTGTCCAGGACGCGGGCGTCGATGTCGGAGCCCCAGTCCTCCCAGTCCCAGTCCCCCGCCCGGTGGTTGACCAGGCCGTCGCCGTCCAGGGTCCACAGGTCGAGGTACTTCTTCACCGCCGGGTAGGCGACGGTGACCGCGCTCGCGTTGCCGGTGTAGAGGTAGTACGTCCAGAAGGACCACACCGAGGCGAGCATCTGGACGGGCAGTTCGGCGGTCCAGATCGTCGAGGGGACCGGGGAGTAGAGCTGGCCGCCGGACTTCTGCCAGGTGGCGAGCTGGGCGATGGCCTTCTCGCCGAGGGCGTGGGACCTGGTGTCGAAGGTGTAGAAGCCCTCCTTGAGCTGGTTGACCACGTCACCCCACCACTGGGCGCGCTCACGCGTGGGACAGTCCATGTAGTTGTCGCGCATGTTGACGTACATGGTGCGCGCGGCCTTGGTCCACAAGGTGTCCAGGAAGGCGTCGCTGCTGCTGAACGACCCCGCGAAGTCGGTGTCGTAGCCCGACTCCCGGTACTTCAGCTCCAGGATCGTCACGTCGGCGGGGATCGTGTACCGCACCGCCGTGCCGCTCATCCACGCCAGCGACTCGAACTCCTGCACACCGCCGGCGCAGATGTAGGTGGCGCGCATGTTGTACTGCGTGCCGGGCTCGATGCCCACCAGTCCCGCGCCGTCGTCGTAGTGGTCGGTCTGGATGCGGATCACGGCACCGGCCGGTGCGTCCACCTTCAGGAACGGGGTCACCTGGATGTTCGACGGCAGCGTGGCCGAGATCGCGGTGGACCCGCGGCCCGTGGCCGGCAGCGACGAGGCGTTGGCGTACGTCTTCAGTCCGGAGTAGCGGAACTGCGGGATAGGTCGCTCGACGAGACCGTTCCAGGGCGCGGTGCCCACGGCACCGAAGTCGGTCGGCGCGGTCCAGGCGCTGTCGTCGAAGCCGGGCGAGCGCCAGCCGGACATGACGGCGGCGGCACGGGCGTCGTAGTGGACGTTCGACTCGGGCAACCGGAAGTTGACCTGCGTACCGCTGGTGTTGTTCGAGTAGCCGGGGTGGACTCGGTGCTTCCAGCCGGTGTCGCTGACCAGGCGGGTGGTGTTCGCGCCGGCCTCGATGTCCGACTGGAACAGCAGACCGCCCTTGCCGCTGCTGTTGTGCGAGAAGCCCTGCTTGCCGAAGTACCACACCAGCAGCGCCACCGTGTTGCTGCCGCTGGTCAGGTACGGAGCGAGGTCGATCTCGTCGTAGTAGGTGTCCGTGCGGTTGGGGCCCCGCTTGAGCCCGCCCTCGAAGACCACCAGGGTGCCGTTGACCCACAGCCAGTACTTCGAGTCCGCCGCGATCCGCGTGAGCGCCTTCGAGGGCGCCGCGGCGAGGGTGAACGATCTGCGGAAGGCCACCCACTGGTTGGTGGAACTGGTCGGGGCCCAGATCCACTTCGCGCTCCAGGAGACGGCGGCGGACGCCGAGGCCGCGAGCCCCGGCAGTGCGAGGGAGCCCAGGGTGGGGGCGAGGGCCACGGCTATGGCCGAACACAGGGTGGACCGGCGGGTGAGGTCGGGCATGGCGGCTCTCCTACGACGATGACTGAGGGGCGGACCGGGAAGTGGAGTGAGAGGTGGACCGAGCGGTGGATTGAATCGATTCAATTGGAGGTCGCATGCGGCTCATTCGTAAAACGTGCCACACGGGGAACGCCCAAAGATTGAGGCGAGGGGGGCCGGATCGTCAAGGACTCTGCGAGTAACGTTCCAAAACGCCGCCGAGGCGGAGCGGTGCGTGACGACGGAGGTGGGAACCCCAGTGCAATCAACCGGCGGCTCGAAGCGGGCCACGATCGCCGATGTCGCCCACACCGCCGGGGTGTCCACCTCGGCGGTGTCGAAGGTGCTCAACAACAGCTACGGGGTGAGCCCCGCGATGCGTGAGCGGGTGCGGGCGGCGATGGCCGAGCTGGGTTACCGCCCGCACGCCGCCGCGCGGGCGATGCGAGGGCGCACGTACACACTCGGCGTGCTCCTCGCGAGCATCCGCAACGCCTTCTACTCCGATCTCCTGGACGGCGTGAACGCGGTCCTGCGGGACACCGAGTACGCGCTGTTCCTCGGCTCCAGCGGCTCGTCCGAGAAGTCCGAGAAGGAGGAGCAGACCCGGCTGATCCACGCGATGGTGGACCGGCGCATGGACGGCCTGATCCTGATCGCGCCCGCCGTCCGGCGCTCGGAGGTGGTGCGCCTCGCGGCCGAGGTGCCGACGGTGGTGATCGGCCACCACGACCCGTCACCGGCCTACGACTGTGTGGTCAACCAGGACGGCACGGGCGTCGACCTGGTGATCGACCACCTCGTCGGCCTCGGGCACCGGGACATCGCCCACCTGTCGCATCCGACGGTGCGCGGCACCCAGTGGGAGCAGCGACCCGAGCACCACGTCCGGGCCGCCTACCGCGCGGCGATGGCCCGGCACGGGCTGGCGGACCTGGCCCGGATCGTGCACTCCGGCTACTCGGACGAGGGCGGCCACCGGGGCGCGCGGGAACTGCTCACCTCCGAGCGCCCGCCCACGGCGATCTTCGCCGGCGCGGACGTCGCCGCGACCGGTGTCTTCCGGGCCGCGGCGGAGCTGGGCCTGCGCATCCCCGAGGACCTGTCGCTCGCCGGCTACAACAACACGTCGGTCGCCGCGCTGGCGCCGGTGAGCCTCACCAGTGTCGACCAGGCGGGCGCGCTGATGGGCGAGACGGCGGCCCGGCTGCTGCTGGAACGCGTCGAGGGCCGCCGCGACCGCGCGGTCGTGACGGCGTCGACCCCGCACCTGGTGACGCGGGGCAGCACGGGGGTGCCTCGGAATGGGGCGCCGGGGCTGCCGGTGCCGCTACCGCAGCCACGGCCCATCCGCTGAGGCATGGTGGAACGTGGACCGTTCCACGGCGAGAGTTGGGCGTGCCCGAAGTGACCGAGCTCGAAGCGGACGGCCACTCCCACGGCCTCGGCGGCTGACGGCTGCGGCCATCCCTCGCCCGAGGCATGCGTCCGTGGTGCGATGGGAGGGTGCGTGGTGCGATGGAAGGGGGCGGAGAGGAGGGCGATCATGCCCGCGACGAAGCGAACGAATGTCGCGGCCTCGGTGTCGGTCCGCCCGCTGGCCGAGCAGGACCTGGACCGGGCCGACGAGATCTTCAGGGTGGCCTTCGGGACCTTCCTCGGGAGCCCTGAGCCGGAGACGTTCTTCGGGAGCGCCGACTACGTCCGCACCCGCTGGGCGGCGGATCCGCACGCGGCCTTCGCGGCGACCGTCGAGGGCGAGGTCGTCGGCTCGAACTTCGCCGCCGACTGGGGCAGTGTCGGGTTCTTCGGCCCGTTGACCGTACGCCCGGACCTGTGGGACCAGGGCGTCGGCAGGCGCCTCATGGAACCGGTCATGGCCTGCTTCGACAGCTGGGAGAACCGCCATCTGGGCCTGTTCACCTTCTCGCACAGTCCCAAGCACCTGGAGCTCTACCGCCGGTACGGCTTCTGGCCCCGGTTCCTCACGGCCATCATGAAGAAACAGGTCGCCGTGAGTGCGGCGGTCCCCGGCCGTGTGCTGTACGGCGAGCTGACCGCGGCCGAGCGGCCCGACGCGCTGGGCCTCGGTCGCGCACTGACCGAAGCCGTGTACGAGGGCCTGAACATGGAGCGCGAGATCACGGCCGCACAGGAGCAGCGGCTCGGTGACACCGTCCTCCTCGACGGCGCCGACTCCGGTCTCGACGGTCTGGCCGTCTGCCACTGCGGAGCGGGGTCGGAGGCGGGTGAGGACGTGTGCTTCGTCAAGTTCGGCGCCGTACGGCCCGGCCCGGGCGCGGCGGAACGGTTCGAACGGCTGCTGGACGCGTGCGAGCAGTTGGCCGCCGAGAAGGGCCTGGGACAACTGGACGCCGGAATGAACCTGGCCCGCGAGGACGCCTACCGATCCATGGTCGACCGCGGCTTCCGTACCTGGCTCCAGGGCGTGACGATGCACAGGCCCAACGAGCCCGGCTACAGCCACCCGGCCGCGTACGTGATCGACGACTGGCGCTGACCTGCCCGCCGAGACCATCGAGGCCACCGCGCCTGCACCGCCAGCATGGCAATGCCATGTGGTTGAGCGCGGTGATCGGCGCGGCGGCGTAAGAACGCGTCATTCCCCCGTGGCGACGGGCAGGTTGTGCCACCAGTGACCGCATCCGCCGGAGCAGAAGCGGTCGCGGCGCCGTTCGTCCGCGACCGCGAGTACCGCGACCAGCAGCCGGAACGCCTTGCGACGTTCATCGACAGGAGTGAGACCGGCGATCCTGCCCAGTTGCTGGTCGATGGGGCCCCGGGTGATCAGAACCGCAGGTGTGTGCGTCGGGCGCAGCCCGGCACGCCGGATGCTCTCTGGTCCGTCCTCGGTGACGGCGCGGGCCTGCACGCAGTGATGGCGCAGGAACATGAGCACCTCGGCCTGCTCCTCCGGGCCGCAGGTGTCGAACCACTCGATGCCCTGTGCCAACGGGCGCAGACCTTGGGCGAGTTCGTTGAGGATGACGTCCCGCTCGGTCATGATCACTTCCCCTGGTCCAGCGAGGCGAATGCCTCAGCGGTGTCGTCGACGAAACCACAGAGTTGCCGCACGGCGTATCGGCGGTACTGCCGGGCGAGGGCCACCACGGCCACGACGTGGCGGCCGCCCTCGGCGAGCTGAGAACGAACTGGGAGCGGTGAGACCTTCGCCGTACGCCCCACGTGTGCGGACGCCGAACCGCCCGCGCTGCCGGGTCTCGGCGGCGCGGGCGGCGGTGGCAGGCTCGGGGCGGGTCAGAGGTGTTGCTCCGTGGCCCGGGTGCGGTGGTACTCGTCCTGGCGTTCGTCGTCGATGTACGCCGGGATCGGGAAGTCCCACCAGCCGGGGACCCAGGGGCCTGCGGCGTCGCGGTCCGTGGGCACCTCGATCACGGCGGGAGCCCCGGACTGGACCGCCTTGCGCAGGGTCGGCTCCAGGGACGCGGCGTCGTTGACCTTCCACGACTCGATCCCGAAGGCCCGGCCCATGGCCGCGAAGTCGGGGCTGTAGGGCGAACCGTCGGGGTGGGAGAACTCGGTGCCGATGTGGCGCGAGGTCTGCTTGCGCTGGCCGCCGCGGATGGACATGTAGCCCGCGTTGTTCTGGACGACGAAGATGACCGGTGCGCCGGCGGTGACGCTCAGGGCGATTTCCTGGGAGGTCATGAGGAAGTCGCCGTCGCCGAGGACGCACACGACCGGGCTGTCCGGTCGGGCGAGCTTGGCGCCGACGGCCGCCGGGATGGCCCAGCCCATGGAGGAGAAGCCACCGGAGGTGAGGTGGGTGCGCGGGGAGTAGACGGGGAAGGTCTGCTTGACCGCCCCCTGGGTGTTGCCCGACCCGGCGACGATGATCGCGTCGCGCGGGAGGACGGAGCGCAGGGCGCCGAGCGGGCGCTGCGAGGTGAACGGGAAGCGGTCGCTGTCGCGGCGGCCGGCGAGCCTCTCCTCCCAGTCCTGCTTGAGCCGGGCGAGTTCGGCGAGGTACTCGGAGCGGTCGACGCCCTTGGAAGGGAGGGAGTCGACGATGGCGGCCACGGCGCGCTGCGCGTCGGCGACGATGCCCACTTCGGCGGGGTAGTTCTTGCCGATCTCGTGGGGGTCGATGTCGATGTGGATGAGCTTGGCGGGCGGGATGGAGAAGCTGATGCCCTTGGCGTAGCTGGAGGCGGACCAGTCGGTGAAGCGGCAGCCGACCGAGATCACGACGTCTGCGGAGCTGGCGATGGCGTTGCCGGTCATCGTGCCGGTCTGGCCGACGCTGCCGGCGAACAGTTCATGGTCCTCGGGGAAGGCGCTCTTGCCGTTCCAGGTGGTGACGACCGGGATCTGCCACCGCTCGGCGAGCGCGAGGACCTGGTCGGACGCCTCGGAGGTGATCGCACCGCCGCCGACCACGATGACCGGCCGGGTGGCCGCGCGCAGCACGTCGACCGCACGCTCCACGGCTTCCGGGTCGGGGTGCTGGCGGCCGACCGGGATGCGCCGCTCCAGGTCGTGGAGCTGCACGTCCGCGGCTTCGGCCTGGACGTCCATGGGGATTTCGAGGTGCACCGGGCCGGGGCGGCCGGTCAGCATGGAGTTGAAACAGCGGTGCAGGACGAAGGGGAGTTCCTCGACCCGGGTGACGACCCAGTGCCGTTTGCTGACGGCCTCGGCCACCTTGGGGAAGTCGTTGGCCGTGTAGCGGTCGAGTTCCTGGAGGAGTCCGTGGCCGCGCATGTGGGTCGGCGGGCCGCCCGTGACGACGAGGACACTCGTGGAGTCCGTGAACGCGGTGCCCATGCCGATGACGGTGTTGCTCGCGCCTGCGCCGATGGAGGTCACCGCGGCCTGCGGGCGGCCGGTGACGCGGTAGTAGCCGTCGGCGAGGTGGACGGCGCTCTGCTCGTGGAAGGTCTGGATGAAGGGGATCCTGGACTCGTCGTCGAGGAAGGCGTCGGTCAGTGACCAGATGCCGTGGCCGGGGATGCCGGCGACGACGTCGACCCCGTAGTTGCGCAGGGTCCGCGCGACGATCTGGCCTCCGGTGAGGACGGGCATGGTGGGTTTCCGATCAGCTCGGGTCGGACGGTGGGATCAAGGACCGTGGGATCAGGCGTTCTGACGGGCGGCCCAGGCGAAGCCCTGGGTGCACAGGCGGGTGACGTCCGGGTTCTGGAGGTCGTCGAGGTCGTGTCCGACCGCGCTGTAGAAGACGCGGCCCTGCCCCCACGTGCGGGTCCAGGCCTGGGGGATCGTTTTTCCCTCCAGCCACGGCAGGTGTTCACCGGTGAAGGCGGTCTCGGCCAGGACATGGTTGTTGGGGTCGACGGACATGTAGTACTGCTCCGAGGCGACCCGGAAGTCCTTCACCCCGGCGGTGATCGGGTGGTCGGCGTCCGTGACGGTGACCTCGTAGGGATACTTCACGCCCTCGCCGGCGGGGTGTTCGAGGAAGCTGCCGCCGAGCAGCCAGTGGTACTTGAGGCTGGTACGGAACGCGGCGGCCGCGCCGTGCCAGGCGGCGATCCCGGTGCCGCTCTCCACCGCGCCCAGCAGGTTCGACTCCTGCGCGGCGGTCAGCCCCTCCGACAGCAGGGCGTTGTTCCAGTTGAGCGCGATCAGGTCGTAGCCGGTGAGGTCGGCGTCGAGGCAGAAGATGTCGTTGGTCTCGTCGACCTCGTAGCCGAGGTTCTTGAAGATCGGGAGGGCCCATTCCTCGGCCACCTGGTAGGGCTTGTGCCCCGGCCAGCCTCCGTACAGATACAGGACTCGTGTCATGCGGGGTTCCCTCCGGTCGTGCTCTCCAGGGCCGCGGCACGGCTGCGCAGGCGCTCGGCCACCTCCATGGCGTCGCCTTCCGGCGCGGTGGACTTGCGCTCAGGCTTCGCGGTCAACAGGTAGACCAGCCCCACGGCGGAGACGACGAGGAAGCCGATGAGCGCGATCCACCGGTCCATGAACGGGGTTGCGGAGTCGCCGGTGGGCCAGGCGAGCAGAACCATCCCGAGCAGGCCGTAGGCCAGGGCCGCCACGTTCACCACGAGACCCCAGCGGCCCAGCGTCCAGGCCCCGGCGGGACGCCAGCCCTTCAGACGCATCCGCAGCGCGGCCAGTACGACCATCATGAACGCGGCGTATCCGGCCAGCATCTGGAACGCCACTATCTTGGTGAGGGAGTCGGGCGTGAAGTACACGAACACGAAGATCACCAGCGGCAGGACGTTCACGGCCAGCAGCGCGTTCATGGGGACGCGGTGCTTGCGGGTGATCTGCGAGAAGACGCGGGACCCCGGGAACATGTCGTCGCGGGCGAAGGAGAAGACGATCCGGCTCGCGGCGGCCTGCTGGCTCATCACGCCTGCGATGAAGGACGTGATGATGACCGCGAGGACCATCTTCGTGCCCACGATGCCGAGTGAGCTCTGCAGGATCGAGGGGATCGGGTTGGTGTCCTCGCCCGAGAGGATCGAGCCGAGGTCGGGAGCGGCGAGGGCGTACCCGACGAACGCGAGGAGAGCGGCCACTCCGCCGACGGCCACGGTCAGCTGCATGGCCCGCGGGATGCTGCGGGAGGGGTTGGGGACCTCCTCCGCGATCTCGCCGCACGCCTCGAAGCCGTAGAAGAGGAAGAGGCCGACGAGAGAGGCGGCGATGAAGGCCATGAAGTAGCTGTCGTGGGTGGAGCTGCTGGTCTGGAAGAAGATCGAGACGGAGTTGTGCCGCTCGAAGATCAACAGGTAGAAGCCCACGAGAACGATGCCGATCAGCTCGGCCGCGAGTCCGATCTTCGAGATCAGCGCCAGTGTCCGGGTGCCGAAGCAGTTGCAGATCAGGCAGAGGACGGTCACGGCGATCGCGATCCACAGGCGCTGGGTGGGGGTGGAGCTGATGCCGGGCTCGTCGGCCGTTCCGGCGAAGAGGCTGGCCACGAAGTCCGAGCTGAACAGGGCGGTGCTGGTGATGCCGATGGTGATGCAGCAGATGTACGTCCAGGCGTTGAACCAGGCGTAGCGCCCGTTCCACAGCCGTCTGACCCACTGGTAGAGCCCACCCGCGAGCGGGAACTGCGAGACGACCTCCCCGAAGACCAGCGCGACCAGGAACTGTCCGCCCCCGACGATGCCGATCCAGAAGACGGACGGCCCGCCGCCGGTCGCCAGTCCGACCGCGAAGAGGGCCACGACGCCCACGAGGGGCGAGAGGTAGACGAAGCCCAGGGCGAAGTTCGCCCACAGGCTGACCTTTCTGTCGAACTTCTGCTCATAGCCGAGTACGGCGAGCATTTCCGCGTCCGCGGCCGAGGAGGCGGGGCTCCCGCCCCCGTCCGCTGGGCCTACGGGGGTGGATCTGGGCGCCGTGTGCGCCTCGTTGTCGGTGGCTGACATGACCATCTCCATGGGTCGAAGGGGAGGTACTCCTTGTCGAACTGCCGCGCCGCTTCAGCGGTCCGGCGTAAGTCGCGATCCATCACGCGGATCAGCACTGCTCGAAGGTGTGGTCGGCCCAGTCCAGCGGTGCCGTTCCGTAGCGCGCGGCGCGGACGTCCCCCGAGCGCGCGTGTCCCTCGAAGTTCTCGATGCGTGAGGCCCTGCCGCAGATCTCGCCGAGCCGGGCGCTGGAGGCGGCGTCCCTGACCTCCTGGTAGGTCACGGTCTTGAGGTACTTGCCGACCCAGAGGCCGCCGGTGTAGCGGGCCGCGCCCAGGGTGGGGAGCACGTGGTTGGTGCCGATGACCTTGTCGCCGTACGCGACGCAGGTCTTGTCCCCGAGGAACAGGGCGCCGTAGTTGCGCATCCGGTGCAGTGCCTCGCGGGGCTCGGCGGTGAGGATCTGGACGTGCTCGCTGGCGTACTCGTCGGCGAGTGCGTAGGCGGCGTCCAGGCTGGGGACCACGATCACCTCGCCGTGGTCGCGCCAGGCCCGGCCGGCGACCTCTCCGGTGGACAGGTCGGGCAGCAGCCTGTCCACCCAGGCGATGGTCCGCGTGCCCACCTCCTCTGACGTCGTGATGAGGACCGTCGGGGAGTCGGGCCCGTGTTCGGCCTGGGACAGCAGGTCCGTCGCCACGACGAACGGGTCCGCGGTCTCGTCCGCGACGATCAGCACCTCCGTCGGCCCGGCGAAGAGGTCGATGCCGACCTCGCCGAACAGCTGGCGCTTGGCCTCCGCCACGTAGGCGTTGCCGGGGCCGGCGAGCATGTCGACGGCGTCGATCGTCTCGGTGCCCAGTGCCAGGGCGGCCACGGCCTGGACGCCGCCCATGACGTGGATCTCGTCGGCACCGGCCAGGTGCATCGCGGCGATGCTGACGGGTGGCGGCGCGCCGCGGTCGGGCGGGGTCGTCGCGGCGACCCGTTCGACACCGGCGACCTTGGCGGTCAGGACGGTCATGTGGGCCGACGCGGTGAGGGGGTAGCGGCCGCCGGGCACGTAGGCGCCGGCGGCGCCGATGGGGATGTTGCGCTGCCCCAGGAACACTCCGGGCAGTGTCTCCACCTCGAAGGCGGTGAGGGAGTCGCGCTGGGCCTGGGCGAAGCCCCGGACCTGCTTCTGGACGAACCGCAGGTCGTCGAGGACCGTCTCGGGGACGGAGGAGACGACGGAGGCGATCTGGTCGGGACCGAGCCGGTAGGACTCGGGGCTCCAGTCGTCGAACTTCTGCGACCAGCGGCGTACGGCGGCGTCGCCGTTGGCCCGTACGTCGGCGATCACGTCTGCGACGGTCTCGACGATTTCCGGACGGCTGGTCCGTGCCGTCTTCACGGCGACCGGAGCCTTGATGATCTTGTGTTGGGCTGACACTCCGCACTCCTTGTAGGGGTCGTGTCTGCGGGCTTG
Source organism: Streptomyces caniscabiei (assembly GCF_014930365.1). Taxonomy (GTDB): domain Bacteria; phylum Actinomycetota; class Actinomycetes; order Streptomycetales; family Streptomycetaceae; genus Streptomyces; species Streptomyces caniscabiei. The sequence goes on from NZ_JABXWI010000004.1 coordinate 446,700, forward strand.
ACCTGAAGTCTGGGGAACCAAGGAGAGGGAAGACAGGCACAGTGTGTGCAATATTGGCTGTGCAACGTGCACATATCGAGGTAGTGGTTCATGGCTGAGATCCTGACGGTTCGCGCCGCACTGGAGTTGGAGGTGTTCACGCGCACCACCGTGCGTGTGTACGCCGGGGAGAGGAATCTCGACCGTCCCGTGCGCTGGGTGCACACCGGCGAGATCCCGGACATCCATCGCTTCCTCACAGGTCAGGAGATGCTGCTGACCGCCGGCCTCGGCATGGGCGCGACGGCGCTGGAGCAGCGGGCTTTCATCCGACGGCTGGCGGACGCCCACGCGGCCGTCCTCGTCGTCGAACTGGCCGGGCGCATGTTCGACTCGATGCCGGAGGCCGTGATCGAGGAGGCGGAGGCGGTCAGCCTGCCCCTGGTGGGACTCGCCGACGAGATCCCGTTCGTCGAGACCTCGGCCCAGGTCCACGAGGTCCTGGTCGGGATGCGCGTCAAACAGCTGATCGCGGAGGAGGCCACCAGCCAGGCGTTCATGGACCTGCTGCTGGCGGACGAGGACTACGTCGGCGTGGTCAGGGAACTGGCCCGCCGCACCGGGCACCCCGTGGTGCTGGAGGACGTCGCCCACCAGATGCTGGCGTACGGGGGCGCGACGCCGGAGGCCGACCAGGTCGTGGACGAGTGGAGCGCGCACTCCCGGGCGATCCACGAACGCCACCCCTCGCTCCCGGCGCAAGGACCCGGGGTCCCCACCGCCGCGGCGGCCTCGTTCCGCGAGGTCGCGCCGTGCGCCCGCCAGCCCGTGGTGCTCCGCGGCGAGTCATGGGGCTGGCTGCACCTTCTGCACGGCGGACAGCGCCCGAGCCCGCCCGAACTGCGCACCCTGGAGCGGGCAGCCGCGGCCGTGGCGATCTCGCTGCTGAGCGAGCGGGAGAGCGGCGCCCGCGCCTCCCAGCGCCAGACGGCACTGCTCAACCGGCTCCTGCTCGGCGACATCAGCGGAGAGCGGTTCGTGACTCTCGGCCTGGCGCTCGGCCAGGATCTGCGCGGACGGGATCTGATCGTCGTCACGGCCTGGGCGGGGGACGAGGAGCCGACGAAGGACCACCTCCTCGCCCGTCTGCTGCAGGAGGCCGGCTGGCCCGCCGTCGTGGGCGACACAGGCGACTTCGACGTGGCGGTGGTGGGCCTGCCCGCCCGCGCCGACGCCACGCGCGTGCGGACCCTGCTGGCCGATCACGGGACACGGGCCGGCATCAGCCGGATCGTGGAGCCGGCGGTTCTTCCGCTGGCGCTGCGCCAGAGCCGCAGCGCGGCGTCCGTCGCGGCCGCGGCCTCGACCGCGGAGGTGCGTCATTTCGACGATCTGGGCGCGTTGCGCCTCCTCGTCGCGCTCTCCGAGGGGCCCGAGCTCAGACGGTACGTCGAGGACGAACTCGGGCCGCTCCTCGAGCACGACGCCCTGGTGAGGAACCCCCTCCTGCCCACCCTGCGCGCCTTCCTCGACTGCGGTGGCAACAAGGCCCGGGCGGCGGAGGGTCTCTTCATCCAGCGCCGCACGCTCTACCACCGCCTCGACAGGCTCTCCGAGATCCTCGGCCTCGACCTCACGCAGGTCAGCAACCAGCAGCGGCTGCAACTGGCCGTACGCGGACACGATCTGCTGCGCAAGCCGACGCTGCGGCGGACCTGACCGTCCTCGCCGCCACGACGTCAGCCCTTCGTCGCCCTGGCGAGGGACGGGGCGATGCGCAGGGCGTTCGCGCCGATCGTCAGAGCCGGGTTGAGCGCCGCGGAGGACGGGAAGAACGACGAGTCGGCCACCCAGAGGTTGTCGACGTCATGGCTGCGGCAGAGGGGATCGAGCACGCTCTGGGCCGGGTCGTGACCCGCCACGGCCGTGCCACACATGTGGGAGTTGGTCTCGATCCCCATGCGCTGGGTGAAGATCAGCGGATAGCCGGCCTTGCGGACCGCCCGGGTCACCCGGCGCACGAGTTCGTGGTGGGGGGCGAGGTTGGTCGGCGTCCAGTCGATGAGGATGCGGTCGCCGTCCACGCGCACCCGGTTGTCCCGGGACGGGAGGTCCTCGGTGGTCAGGTAGATGTCGAGACTTCTGGCCGCCATGAGCTTCAGGGCCCAGTTCGGCGCCCACGGGCGCGCGGGCTTGAGCATGGGGGCCTGCAACTTGCCCAGCATCTGGAGGTTCCCGAGCGGGAAGCGCGTCCCCGGCCCGGCTTCGTAGAAGTCGTTCAGGCCGAGCGTCTTCTGCCACTGCGTGGGGTTGGTCCGCAGCGGGTCGACCCCGACGAAGAACGTGCTGTTGTGGACCATGTAGTTGCGGCCCAGCAGTCCGGAGGAGTTGGCGAGTCCCCGGGGGTGCGCGTTGTCGGCCGAACGCAGCAGCAGCGCGGCCGAGTTGACGGCACCTCCGGCGAGGGCGAAGGTCTTGGCGTTGACACGGATGATCCGGCCCTCGTGCCGTGCCTCGGCGGCGACGACCTTTCGGCCGTCGGGCGAAGTGATCAGGCGGATGATCTCCGCGCCCGTGAGGATCCTGACGCCGTCGCTCAAGGCGGGGAGCAGAAGCCGGTTCTCGGCGTCGGACTTCATGCCCGTCCCGTCCGGGCAGCCGTCGGCGGTCGTCACGGCGGCGCGGTCGGCCTGCGTGCTGATGTTCAGGGCGTTCGGTGTGTGGAACGGGTGCAGGCCCTGCCGGCGCAGCGACCGGGAGAACCGCTCGATCTCCGGTTCGTGCTGGAGTGCCGGATACGGGTAGGGCTTGGAGCGGGGCGGCTCGGTCGGGTCCTCACCGGTCTGACCGTGAACCTGGAGCAACTCCTCCATGGCGGTGTAGAAGGGCTCCAGGTCCTCGTAGGCGAAGGGCCAGGCACGCGAGACACCTTCGTGATGTTGCACCTCGGTGAAGTCGCTGCGCCGGAAACGAGGCAGCATCGCGCCGTAGAAACGGGTGTTTCCGCCCACCCAGTAATAGACACCCGGCGCGAACGGCTCGCCGGTGCTGCCGTCGTACCAATAGCCGGCGTTCTTGTACCGGCGCTTGATGTACATCTCGGCCGGCTGCGAGTTCTCGGGTTCGCGCGGAAGGAAACGTCCGCGTTCCGCGACGAGCACGTCGAGACCGGAGTCCTTCAGCGCCCAGGCCAGCGAGGACCCGCCCATGCCGGAGCCGATGATCAGGACATCCGTGCTGATCTCCTCGGCGGTACCTGGGGAAACGAAGGCCTCGGGCCGCAGCTCCGGGGGTGTGTAATCCTGACGGACCGGATGGGACATGTGTGGGAATCCCTTGGGCGCTCGGGTACGGGAGGCGAGAAGTGATGCTCCTTGCCGCGATGGTTCCAGGAGAGCCTAAGCAGCGGCATGGACCCAACACATGCACGGAATGCGTAATGACTGCCGCCTGAGTTACTCACCTCGTGCATGTACCCGGCATGCCCGGCCTCTCTAGCCTCTCCGAGAACCATCAGGCGCCGATCAGGGCGACCAGAGTTCCACGGAGGCGAAATGGACAGGGAATCGTACGACTACGTGGTCGTCGGGGCCGGATCGGCCGGTTGTGCGGTGGCGGCCCGGCTGTCCGAGGATCCGGCTGTCACGGTCGCGCTGATCGAGGCGGGGCCGCCGGCCCGGGGCCGCCTCTTCGAGATCCCCGCGCTGTTCTCGCAGCAGCTCAAGACAGCGTTCGACTGGGACTTCGAGACGGAACCCGAGCCGCAGCTCGCGGGGCGCCGCGCCTACCTGCCCCGTGGCCGCGTGATCGGCGGCACCAGCTCGATGAACACCATGCTGTACGTGCGCGGGCACCGCTACGACTACGACACATGGGAGCGGCTCGGCAACCCGGGCTGGGGGTACGACGACGTCCTGCCGTTCTTCAAGAAGTCCGAGGACAACGAGCGCGGAGCCGACGGCTTCCACGGCGTCGGCGGCCCTCTCACCGTCAGTGACCCCCGCTCCGTCCACCCGCTGCTGACGGCATGGGTCGAGGCCGCTCAGGACGCGGGGTACAAGCACAACCCGGACTTCAACGGAGCCGAGCAGGAGGGCGTGGGCTACCACCAGGTCACGCAGCGAGGCGGCCTGCGGTGCAGCAGCGCGATCGCCTTCCTGGAACCGGCCGCCGGTCGTGCGAACCTCACCGTGCTTCCCTCGACGACCGCCCTGCGCCTGAGCTTCGACGGTTCGCGGGCCACCGGCCTGGAGGTCGACCACCTCGGAACCGTCCGGACCATCCATGTCGACCGTGAGATCGTGCTGTCCCTCGGGGCCTACAACTCTCCCCACCTGCTCCTGCAGTCCGGTGTCGGACCGGCCGACGAACTGACCGCGGGCGGGATCACCCCGCTGCACGACCTGCCGGACGTCGGCAGGAACATGCAGGACCACACCGGGTGCTTCATCAGCTTCTTCAGCGACACCGAGCCGCTCCTGGGACCGGACACCTCCGCGGAGGAGCAGCAGCTGCGCCGCCAGGGCACCGGCCCGCTGGCCTGGAACGAGACCGGCGGCTTCTTCAGCTCCAGCGACGACCTCCCCGCCCCGGACATCCAGGTCCACGCCGCGCTGGGGATCGTCCGCGACGAGGGTCTCGCCGCGCCGCTGGAGCCCGGAATGTCGTTCGGGCCCTACGTGGCGCGGCCCGCGAGCCGAGGCTCGGTGCGGCTGCGGCACTCCCACCCGTACGCCAAGCCGCGCATCTTCCACAACTACCTCGACGACCCCGACGACCGCCGACGCCTGCGCGAGGGTGTGCGCCTGTGCATGCGCATCGCCCGCGAACAGCGGCTGACGTCCCTGCTGCGGTCGGACCTGCGCGGTGCCGCCGACGCCGGACTCGCCCCGCTGTCGGACAGCGACCAGGACATCGACGACTTCATCCGCACCCAGTCGTTCTCCTTCTACCACCCGTCGGGCACTTGCATGATGGGCAAGGTCGTCGACCACGAACTCCGGGTGCGCGGGCTGGAGAACGTCCGCGTGGCGGACACGTCGATCATGCCGACCCTCGTCACCGGGAACACCAACGCCCCCGCCATCATGATCGGCGAGAGGGCGGCCTCGTTCGTCCGTGCGTCGGCCGGCTGACGTACGGACGAACGAGGTCAGACGGTCCGGACGACGGTTCCCCCGGCTTCGAGCGCGGTGACCTCGTCGGCGACCGCGGAGGCGTCGGTGACCAGGGTGTGCACGAGGGTGGCCGGGCCGACGTGGGCGTAGGCGGTGTGGCCGAGCTTGCTGCCGTCGGCTGCGGCGATGACGCGGCGGGAGGAGGCGACGGCCGCCTTCTTCACCGCGGCGTCGTCGAGGTCGTAGGCGGTCACACCGTCGGCCGCGGTCAGTCCGCAGCAGCCGATGACGGCGGTGTCGAAGCGCAGGGCTGCCAGGGAGGCGAGGGTGAGGGGGCCGGTGAGGGCCCCCTCGGCGGCGCGGGGCTGGCCGCCGGGCACGACCAGAGTGGCCGGGCCGGGTGCCGCGCCGAGCAGGTGGATTGCCTGGAGGGACAGGGGCATCACGGTGACGGGCCGTTCGCGCAGGAGGCGGGCGACCTCCAGACAGGTGGTGCCGCTGTCCAGCAGGACGCTCTCACCGTCGGCGATGAGAGCGGAGATCTCCGCGGCGATCCGGCGTTTGGCGTCGACCGCCTCGTGGGCGCGCAGCGCGAAGGGGGGCTCCTCGCCCCGGAGCAGCAGGGTGCGCGCCCCGCCGCGGACGCGTTCGAGGACTCCCTGGGCGGCGAGGACGTCGAGGTCGCGGCGGATGGTCATCTCCGAGGCGCCGGTCAGCTCCGCCAGTTCCTGGACCGTGACACCTCCGGAGTCCCTGACGGCCTTCGCGATCAGCCCGTGGCGGTCTGCGTTGCTCATGCCGCGATTGAACACCACCTGTGAAATGAACAACAAGACTGTTGGATTAGGCTTGTTTCAAACATCCATCCTGTTCGTTATGGTGGTCGGCATGGAACGTTCCCTGCGAGCCGCCCGCGTGGCGACCTATGTCTACTTCGTCCTGTACGGCACCTTGCTGGGCACCTGGGTGGTGCACATTCCCGCGATCGAGGAACGCGTGGGCATCAGCCACGCCGCGCTCGGCGGCCTGCTGGTGGTGCTCGGGCTCGGGGCCTTCGCAGGCATGCAGGTGGCCGGACCGCTGACCGACCGCCTCGGCACCCGTGTCGTGGTGCCCGCCGGCGGCGTCCTGTGCGGCACGACCCTGTTCCTGCCCGGTCTCGCCCACGATCCGTGGACGCTGGCCGCCGCGCTGCTGGTCTTCGGGCTGTGCAACGGCTGCCTGGACGTGAGCATGAACGCCCACGCCGTGCATGTGGAGAAGGCGTACGGCCGCCCCGTCATGTCCGGCTTCCATGCCACGTTCTCCGTCGGCGGTGTCCTCGCCGCCCTCGCCGGAGCGGGCACCGCCGGCGCCGGCTTGAACCCGGCCGCGGCCATGGCCGTCATGGGAGTCCTGGGGGTCGGCGTCGCCCTGGCCGCGGCACGCGCCCTGCTGCCTGCCGCACCCGGCCCTGAGGCCCGCGCCTCCACACCCGAGAACGGGACGTCACCGGCCGCCGAGGGCGGCGACACCAGGGGCCGGGTCCGGCTGCTGGCCGTCCTGGCGCTGATGGTCATGCTGTGCGAGGGCGCCGCCAATGACTGGAGCGCCCTGCGCCTGAAGGACGTCATGGGTGCGTCCGCCGGCACGGCGGCCTTCGCGTACGGCACCTTCGCCGCGGCCATGACCGTCGGCCGACTGCTCGCCGACCCCTTCGCCGCCCGGTTCGGTTCCCCGGCGATCCTGCGCAACGGCGCGGCCATGGCCGCCGCCGGCATCACCCTCGTGGTCCTCGGCCCGGGAATGTGGGCCGTGTTCACCGGCTGGGCGCTGTTCGGCCTGGGCCTGTCCGGCTGTGTCCCGCAGCTCTTCAGCGCGGCCGGGCACGCCGACCCCGCCGCAGCGGGGGCCAACGTCTCCCGCGTCGCCGGACTCGGCTACGTCGGCATGCTCGCCGGCCCCGCCGTGATCGGCTGGCTGACCCACCTCGTCGCCCTCGACCACGCCTTCGTCCTGTTGATCCTGCTGTGCGTGACCACCGCCGTAGGTGCCCGCGTGCTGCGCACCGGCCCCGACCTCATCCGCCAGGCGGAGACGGAGACGGCCGACCAGCCCCGCCAGGCCGAGACAACCGCCGCTCGCACGCGCCGGTGCGAGATGGCGGCCGGCCACCACTGACCGCTTGTGCGGCACGGTCCTCCCTGACACGCCCGTGCCGCACGAGCTCCCCTCTCCCGGTCACCAGGGCCGGGCACGAAGCCCTCAGCCGACCGAAGGAGCCCCCGATGTCCGAGTCCCCCGCACACCCCGCCCGCGGCCGTGTCGGTGTCATGCTGCCGCTCGATCTTCCCGTCGGTCAGGTGCTGCCCTACGTCCGGCGGGCCGAGGAATTGGGGTTCGACCAGGTCTGGGTGGTGGAGGACCTCGGCTGGCGCGGCGGCGTCGCCCAGGCGGCCACGGTCCTGGCCTCCACCACGAACCTCACCGTCGGGATCGGGATCATGCCCGCCGGCGCCCGCAACGTGTGTTTCGCCGCGATGGAACTGGCCACCCTCGCCCAGCTCCATCCCGGCCGGCTCATCGCGGGCATCGGACACGGCATGCCCGGCTGGATGCGCCAGGTCGGGTCCTGGCCCGCCAGCCCCCTGACACTGATCAAGGAGTACGCGCGAGCGCTCCGCCTGCTCGTCGCCGGTGAGCCCGGTCCCGAGAACGGCCGATACGTACGCTGCGAGGGCGTGGTCCTCACCGAGATCCCGGACACCGTGCCCCCGGTGATCCTGGGCGTCCGCGGTCCCAAGTCGCAGGCCGTCGCGGGCGAGGTCGCCGACGGACTCCTCCTGGCCGAGCCCGCCGCACCCGCCTACATCACCGCCTCCCTGCGCAACCTGGGCCCCTTCGCGAACCCCCGGGAGATCGTCGTCTACGACGCCGCGGCCGTGGACGACGACGAGGAAGCCGCCCTCGACCGCGTCCGCACCACCCTTGAGTCGGTCGGCGAGCCGCAGTGGGCCGCGCACATCGACCCCCTGCCCTTCGCCGAGGAACTGCGCGCACACCGCTCCGCCGGCCCCGACGGGCGGCACTTCGCCCGGACGATGCCCGCGGACTGGGTCCGCGCGCTGACCGTCGCCGGCACCCCCGACCAGGCCCGCGCGGCGATCGAGGCGCGCCACGCCGCCGGCGCGACCGGCGTCGTCCTCGCCCCAGCGGGCCCCGACCGCCTGGGCGCGCTGGACTCGCTCGCCCGCGCCCTGCCCCACCGCCACTGACCCGAACGCCCCGAGACCGCGAGGGAACCGACCTCATGACCACCGACCGCCGCCGTATCGTGCTCTTCGACCTCTTCGGGGTCATCGCCCGCCACCAGCGCCCGGGCGCCCTGGAGAGGATGGCCGCTCGCTGCCAGGCACCCGCCGACGCCTTCACCACGGCCTACTGGACCCACCGCCCGCCCTACGACGCCGGTCGGCAGACCGCTTCCACGTACTGGACCGACGTCCTCCACGCACTGTCCCGCCCCGCCGACGCCGACACGATCGAAGAGCTGCGGCTCACCGACATCGACAGCTGGTCCCGCGTCGACGACTCCATGGTCACCTACGCTCGGAGCCTGCGGGACCGCGCCCGGGTCGCACTCCTGTCCAACATTCCCGCGGACCACGCGGACGCCTTCCTGGCTGCCCAGCCCTGGCTGCGCGACCTCGACCACCTCGCCTTCTCCGGAAGGATCGGTGCCGCCAAGCCCGACCCGGCCGCCTTCCAGTACTGCGTCGTCGCCCTGCAGTCCGTTCCCGCCGACTTCCTGTTCGTCGACGACCGTGAGGAGAACGTCCGCGCGGCCCGGGCGGTCGGCCTGAACGGGCACGTCTTCCAGAGCCGGGAAGAACTCACGACAGTCGTCGACGCGTGGCTGCCGGTTCGTTGAACACCGTTGCGCGGGGACGCCGGACGGCGCCGCCGCAGTCCGACGTACCGGTGTCCGGGGTCATCCGTGCAGCCGTCCGAACGTCAGCTCGTCGCTTCCTGGTTGGGGTGGGGAGCGGTTTTCTCGGGGTGCCACCGCGCGACGTTCTTGCCGGTCCGGCGGTCCATCTCGCGCCACTCCGGCCGCAGTCCCGCGAGGCTCGTGATGAGGAAGTACACGGCTCCGCAGACGAGCAGTACGGGCACGAGGCCGGTCGAGGACACCACCGCCCCGGCGATCAGCCCGCCGAGCGGGGTGCCCGCCCACGCCAGCGAGTCGCCCAGCGCGTTGACCCGGCCCAGCAACCGGCGTGGGACCCGCTCGATGAGGACGGCCCCGATCACCGGGTTGAGGAAGCCCGCGCCGAATCCACTGACCGCGAAGACGGCCAGCACCACTCCCGGCGGAGCGTCGACGGTGAGGATCAGGAATCTCGGAGCACCGGCCAGCAGGAACCCGCCGAGGAACACGAGCCTCCGGCGCAGCCGGTGTGCGGCCAGGGCCGCTATCAGACTTCCCGCGACCGCCGCGGCTCCCATCGCGCTGCCGGTGAGACCGATCGCCGACGGCCCGTTGCCGGACTCCTTGGCCCAGACGGGCATGAGCACCGTCATGAACGCGGCGTCGAGCAGGTTGGTGATCCCCACCATGACGATCACGGTGAGCAGCAACGGCTCGGTCCGCAGAAAGGCGAAGCCCTCGCCGAAGCGTTTCCAGTAGCCCGCCCCCGTCTCCCCGGCCGGCGACGAGGCGCCCTCGGCGTGCTCCCCCACCCGGCGAGGCAGCGCCAACGCGGTGATCACCGACCCGAGAGCGAAGCATCCCGCGTTGAGGACCAGCACGGGCAACGGGCCCAGCAGCGCCACCAGCGAGCCACCGGCGGCCGGGCCGACGGTGGACGCGAGCCGCTCCGTCGCGCCGGACAGGCCGGTCGCCCGCTCCAGCCGCACCCCACCGCGCTCCGCCGCTTCCGGGACCATGACCTCCTTGGCCAGGTCCCCGGGTCCCCGGGCGGCGCCGATCACCGCGACCAGGACCAGCAGCAGCGGGAACGACAGCAGGTGCAGGGCGTGGCACAGCGGGACGGCGGCGACAGCGGTCGCGCTGGCGAGGTCCGTGGTCCAGGAGACGGTTCGGGGGCCGACCCGGTCCACCAGCGGCCCGGTGAGCGCCTTGACCACCACGTACGGAGCCGTCTCGGCGAAGGCGACCAGTCCGGTCAGTGTGGCGCTGCCGGTCGTGACCAGGACGAACCAGGGCAGTGCGACCGCCGACACCCGCGTACCGGTCAGCGACACCGCCATGGCCGCCAGCACCCCGCCCAGCGGCCGTAAGGACGACCGTCCTCCGGGCGGCGCGCCGTCGGTGCCTAAGGCGTCCCCCGTCACGACGTCTCCTCCCCCGCCTCGGTCTCCGACGCGGCGGGCGCGTCCAGTTCCGGCAGGATGTGGGCGACGACGCCGATCCGCCGGGCTCCCTCCGGGGCGCTCGCCGCCTCCTCGGGCGTGTCCTTCCGGTACCGGGCGATGACGTCCCGCAGCTCCTGCCGCAGGGCGACGGCCTCCTCGGGCGTGAGCCGCAACGCCCAGTCGCTCATGTCGAAGGTGTCCCGCCACGCGCCGGGCATCGTCTGCAGCTCGTTCAGCGTCTGCTGAGTGCGCAGGGTGTACGTGGTGGCGACGGACTGGAGGAACGCCATGGTGGCCTCGGGCTCCCGTTCGACCAGTTCGCGGTCGCTGAGCTCGGTCGTCTGATGCACCGAACGCCACCAGCGCTCGCGCGCGTTGCCACGTCCCGTGTCCTCCTCGACGAATCCGGCCGCCCCGAGCTGGCGCAGGTGGTAGCTGGCCGTCCCGGAGTTCACGCCCAGCCGCTCGGCGAGCCGGGTCGCCGTCGACGGGCCGTACTTCCGCAGCAGCCCGATCAGCTGCACCCGCACCGGGTGCGCCATGGCACGCAGCCCCTTGGCATCCAGAACGACGGAGGTCTCCTCGACACTCACGCCCTCGGGCCTCTTCATCGCATCGGTCACCCCACGAGGCTAGACCACAAAGGGTTCTTCGCAAAGGCTTCTTTGCGAATATCTCTTTGCGAATATCTCTTTGCGAATATCTCTTTGCGAATATCTCTTTGCGAAGAGATCTTTGCGGATAGGTCTTTGCGGAGGGGCCCCGGTTCAGCCCCTCGGCGCGCGGGCCGCCAGCGCCTCCAGCAGCAGGTCGACCGCGCCCTCGAAGGAGCTCCCGCCCATCGCCCGCAGATCCTGGCGCACGGCCGTCAGGGCGGGGTACACCGCCGGGTCCAGCCCTTGGTAGACCTCGCTCCACGCCCGATCGTCGGCCTCCCGCTGCCCGCGCGGGAGCGCCTGGAACGCCGCCTCCATCGCCGCGTGGCTGAGCACGGTGTCGATGAACGTCAGATACAGGCGACTCGCGTCGGCCGGCCCGAAGCCCGCCGCGAGCAGCAGCCCGATGCCGGTGTCGACGGCACGGATCTCGTTCGGACGCCGGGTCACCCGGTACGAGGCGAAGGCGGCCGCCCTGGGGTGGGCGAGGTAGCCGTCGCGGACCCGCAGCGCCATCTCGCGCAGGGCGGCCACCCAGTCGTCGCCGGGGACGAAGCCCGCCATCGCGTCGCCGATGATGCGGTCGGCGATGGCGAGCACCAGGTCGTCGGTGCCGTGGAAGTAGCGGTAGAGGGCGCTGGGGTCGCAGCCCAGGGCGGTGCCGAGCCGGCGCACGCTGAGCGCCTCCGGGCCGTGCTCGCCGATCAGCCGCAGCGCGGTCTCCACGATCAGCTCCTCGGAGAGGATCACGCCCGAGCGGGTGGGGCGGCGGCGGCTGCGTTCCTGCGGGACACGGCTGGGCATCGAGGGCTCCTGTCGGTCGGGGCGCGTACCGGCAGTGAAGGGGCAGTGGGCCCTTATGTCAACAGCATTGACGCAAGACGAACGCCGGGTGTTCCATCACAGTCCCGCGCGGCTCTACCCTCGTCACTCTCCCCACGAGGAGCCTTCATGTCATCCACTCCACTGCGCCGCTCCCTCGGTGTGGTCGACGGCGTCGCCATCGCCGCCTCCAGCACGGCCGCCACCACCAGCATCGCCATCGGCATGGGCACGATCGCGACCATCGTGGGACTCCAGGGCCCGGCCCTCCTGCTCCTCGCCTTCCTGCCCGTGCTCGGCATCGCCACCGCCTACGCCCGGCTCAACCGCTCGGAGCCGAACTGCGGCAACGGCTACACCTGGGTCGGCCGGACCCTGGGCCCCTGGCCCGGCTTCCTCACCGGCTGGGTCACCCTCGTCGGCTCGGTCATCTTCTGCGCGTACACCAGCGCCGTCATGGGCTCGGTCGTCCTGGCCTTCGCCAACAAGGCCGGGCTGCACAGCCTGGCCGGCGTCGCCCTCGATCCGACGTCCACCGGCGTCAGCACGGCCGTCGGGCTGGTGCTCCTGCTGGGTCTCACCGCCCTCGCCGTCACCGGCACCCGGGCCACCACCCGCTTCCAGTTCGCGCTGCTGGTCTTCGAGTACGCCGTGCTCATCGGGTTCTGCGGCTGGGCCCTCGTCACCGGCGAGCAGTCGTTCTCGCTGTCGTGGTTCAACCCCTTCGAGATCGGCGACGGCACCACGTTCGCCCAGGGCATGGTCCTCGCGGTGTTCTTCTTCTGGGGCTGGGACGCGGCCTTCAGTGTCACGGAGGAGACCAGGAAGCCGGACGACGCGGCCAGGGGCGGCCTGATCGCGCTGTTCGCGATGCTGGGCCTGTTCCTCTTCGCCTCGGTGGCCTTCCAGCGGGAGATGAGCCTCGCCGAGCTGATCGAGAACGGTCCGCAGGCGCTGCCGTACCTCGGGCAGAAGCTGGCCGCCGAGCCCTGGGCCACCCTGCCCCTGGTCGCCCTGATGTTCTCCGCCGCGGCCTCCGTGCAGTCCACGCTGATCCCGACGGCCCGCGGCCTGCTCGCGATGGGCCGGGACCGCACGATGGGCCCGCTGTGGACCCGGGTCCACCCGCGCTACGGGACCCCGGCCGCCGGTACGGTCGTCGTGCTCGCCGTCGCGTCCTCGATCGCGCTGCTGGCCGTCGCCCTGCCCAGGCTGAGCGACATGCTGCTGGCCGCCGTCAACGCCATCGGCCTCCTCGTCGCCCTCTACTACGGCCTCACCGCCCTCGCCTGCGCCGTCCGCTTCCGGTCCGCGCGGCACGAGGGGCTGCGCACGGCGGTGCTCGCCGTGGGGGTGCCCGGGGTGTCCGGGCTGATCCTGCTCGGCCTCGGCGGCTACCTCGGCTACTCGTACCTGACGATGAGCGACCACTTCGAACTGAGCCCCGACAACGGGTGGTTCATGTTCTCCCTGCCGGCCGTCATCGTCCTGGCGGGTCTCGGGATGGCCGCGGTCGCCAAGTACGTCCGCCGGTCGCCGTACTTCGCCACGGGGCGCGGCACGGACGCCGAGGCCCTCACCCTGCCCATGGACCGCACGCCGGCCTGACCCACAGGCCGGAGCGGCCCGCACGCCGGCCTGGCCCGCAAGCCCGAGCGGCCCGCACGCCGGCCCGCACGCCGGCCTGCCCCGCAGCCCCGAGCGGCCCGCACGCCCGCCGGCCCCGCGGACCCGTCCGGCCCCATGCCCGTCCGCCCTGTCCGCGCCCCCGCCCCGTCCGCCCTCTCCTCCCCATCCGCCCTCTCCGCCCCCACATCCGCGTCCGCCCAGGGAGTTCCCCCGCATGCCCCAGCCCCAGCCCCAGGCCACGGCCCCCGCCGACCTCGTCCTCACCGGCGGGCCCGTCCACACCGTCGACCCCGCGCGCAGCCGGGCCACCGCCGTGGCCGTGCGCGGTGGACGGATCACGGCCGTCGGCCACGACGAGGTGCACGCCCTCGTCGGGCCCGGCACCGAGGTCGTCGACCTCGCCGGGAAGCTGCTGCTGCCCGGCTTCCAGGACGCCCACGTCCATCCGCAGGGCGCCGGCCTGGAACTGGGCCTGTGCCACCTCGCCGACACGGTCGTCCCCGCCGAGTACCTGCGGCGGATCCGGGCCTACGCCGACGCCCGCCCGGACGCCGAGTGGATCACCGGCGGCGGCTGGTCCCTGGAAGCCTTCCCCGGCGGCGCCCCCACCGCCGCCGCGCTCGACGCGGTCGTCCCCGACCGGCCCGTCTTCCTGCCCAACCGCGACCACCACGGCGCCTGGGTCAACTCCCGGGCCCTGGAGCTGGCCGGGATCGACGCCCGCACCCCCGACCCCGCCGACGGCCGTATCGAACGCGACGCCGAGGGCCGGCCGACCGGCATGCTCCAGGAGGGCGCCGTCCACCTCGTCGGCCGGCTGGTGCCCGACCCCACCCCCGAGGAACAGCTCGCCGCCCTGCTGCGCGCCCAGGCGGTGCTGCACTCCCACGGGGTCACCGCCTGGCAGGACGCCATCGTCGGCGCGTACGCCAACATGACCGACCCGGCGCCCTCGTACCGCGCGGCCCTGGACCGGGGGCTGCTCACCGCCCGCGTCGTCGGCGCCCTGTGGTGGGACCGGGAGCGCGGCGCCGACCAGATCCCCGAACTCCTCGCGCGCCGCGAGGAGTTGAGCGGGGGCAGGTTCCGGGCCGGCACGGTGAAGATCATGCAGGACGGCATCGCCGAGAACCACACGGCCGCGATGCTCGACCCCTATCTCACCGGCTGCGGATGCGCCTCGGACGGCAGCGGCATCAGTTTCGTCGAACCGGGCGAGCTGAAGAAGTACGTCACCGAACTCGACGCGCACGGCTTCCAGGTGCACTTCCACGCCCTCGGCGACCGCGCGGTGCGCGAGGCGCTCGACGCCGTGGAGGCCGCCCGCACCGCCAACGGGCACCGCGACACCCGCCACCACCTGGCGCACCTCCAGGTGGTGCACCCCGACGACGTACGACGGTTCCGGGCGCTCGGCGCCACCGCCAACCTCCAGATGCTGTGGGCCGCCCACGAGCCCCAGATGGACGAGCTCACCCTGCCGTTCCTCGGCCCGGAACGCGGCGCCCGGCAGTACCCGTTCGGTGATCTACTGCGCGCCGGGGCCACGCTCGCGGCGGGCAGCGACTGGCCCGTCAGCAGCCCCGACCCGCTCCAGGCCGTGCACGTCGCCGTCAACCGTGTCTCCCCGGACGCCCCGGAGGGCACCCCGGAGTTCCTGCCCGCCCAGCGCCTCGACCTCGGCACCGCCCTCGCGGCGTACACGGCGGGCAGCGCCTACGCCAACCACCTCGACGCCCTCACCGGCAGCATCACCGTCGGCAAGGCGGCCGACCTGGTCGTCCTCGACCGGGACCCGTTCGCGCGCCCGGCCGACGAGATCGCGGCCACCCGGGTCCTGCAGACCTTCGTGGACGGGGTACGCGTCCACGCGGCACCCGACGCCTGACGTCCCCGGCACACGGCACCCGACGCAACATCTCCGTACGGCCGGACCCGCGCCGCACGAGCCGTGGGGCGCGGGTCCGGCCGTACGGAGATGTGTCCGACCCCTTGACGCCGGTCGTGTGACTGCGTAGACATGACTACGCAGACATGACAGCGCAGTCAGAAAGGCGATGTCTGACATCATTGGGTCGGTTCGTGCGGTCACCGGGAGGCATCATGACGCGAGGTACAGGGCGGGGCGGGGGCCCCGCGGCGCCGAGCAGCACGGATGTGGCACGGCTGGCCGGGGTCTCGCAGAAGACCGTGTCGAGGGTCTTCAACGACGAACCGTACGTCTCCGCCGACGTGCGCAGACGGGTCACGGAAGCCGCGGAGCAGCTCGGTTACCGGCGCAACAACGCCGCCCGGGCGCTGGCCTCCGGGCGGACCCGCTCCATCGGGGTGGTGACGCTGGGAACGGCCCTGTACGGCCCGGCCTCGCTGCTCATGGGGGTCGAACGGGTCGTCCGGGACACGGGTTACGCGCTCCGCGTGGTCAACACCGTGGAGGGCGACCCGGCCGGGATCGCCGGCGCGGTGGACTCGCTGCTCGACCAGGGCGTGGACGGCGTCGTCATCTCCGAGCCGATCGACGAGGCGGGCGAGAACGGCGACACCCCCCGCCTCTCCGTGCCCGTGCTGGTCATCGGCGCCCCGCCGTTCGTCACCGCGCCCGCGGTGCTGAACGCGGGGGACGGGGCCGACCTGATGGCGCGGACCGCCACCGAGCACCTGCTGGCGCTGGGCCACACGACGGTCCATCACCTCGCGGGTCCGCAGCGGTGGTACGCGGCCCGGGACCGGCTGGAGGGCTGGCGGGCGACTCTGACGGCACACGGGAAGGACGTGCCCGAGGTCGTCACCGGCGACTGGTCGGCCGCGTCCGGCTACACGGCCGGACGCGCGCTGGCCGAGAACCGGGACGTCACCGCCGTCTTCTGCGCCAACGACGACATGGCGATCGGTCTGATCCGCGCGCTGGCCGAGGCCGGCCGCCGGGTGCCGGAGGACGTCAGCGTCGTCGGCTTCGACGACATCCCGGTCGCCGCCTATGTGACTCCTCCCCTGACCACGGTGCGCCAGCCGTTCGACGCCGTGGCCCAGGAAGGGCTCAAGCGGCTCGTGCACGCCATCGAGAACCCCGACGCGGACCCGCTGCCGCCGAGCGATCCACCCATCGACCTCGTCGTCCGCGCCTCGACCGCGCCGCCACCGAGCCGGACGACCCCGGCCCGCGGCCGGCGCACCGCGCCCCGCCGCCGGGCGGCCACCCCCGCCCCGGTGCCCGCGGACGGAGGTGGCCCGGCACAGCGCTGAACCCCGTCCACCCACCCTTCCCCACGGCCGTCGCGGCCGACGCGTGACCCCGAGAACGAGCCGCAGCACCCGTCACGCCCCGCCGCCCCCGCGCGCCCCACACCGAGTCGACGCCGGGCCGCCCCCGTACCCCGCCGTGCGTCCCGAGCCGGGTCCCCACACCTGCCTCGGTCGTCCACGCCCCCTTCGCCCGACCTGACGGCGTCGACGCCGGGTCGGCGCGTCCCCCCGCATCCCGCACACCTCCGCACGCCTGTGTCCGGCGTGCCACCACCCTCGCCACCAGCCGGAGTTCACCATGCCCAGAAACCCCTTCGCAGCCGCCTCCTCCTCTCCCATGAGCCGTCGGCTGTTCCTCACCACCACGGGTGCCCTGTCGCTCGGGGCCGCCCTGACCGCCTGCGGCAGCGGTGACTCCTCCGGCTCCTCCGGCTCGGCCGAGCCCGTCAGCCAGGCCGACATCGACAAGGCGATGAAGACGCCGACCGAGCTGACGTTCTGGACCTGGGTCCCGAACATCGCCAAGGAGATCGCGCTCTTCGAGAAGAAGTACCCGGCCGTCAAGATCAAGGTCGTCAACGCCGGTCAGGGCACCCCGCAATACACCAAGCTGCGCACGGCCCTGAAGGCCGGCAGCGGCGCCCCGGACATGGTGCAGATCGAGTACCAGGCCATCCCGACGTTCACCATCACCGACAGCCTGCTGGACCTGCGCCCGTACGGCGCCGCCGAGCTCAAGGACCGGTTCGTCGACTGGACCTGGGGCCAGGTCAGCGGAGCCAAGGGCGAGGTGTGGGCGATCCCGCAGGACACGGGCCCGATGGGTCTGCTGTACCGCAAGGACATCTTCGACAAGCACGGCATCGACGTGCCGTCCACCTGGGACGAGTTCGCCGAGGCGGCCCGCAAGCTCCACAAGGCCGACCCGGACGTCTACCTCACCAACCTCGCGGCCAGCCAGCCCGCCGCCTGGCACGGGCTGCTGTGGCAGGCCGGCGCCAAGCCGTACGCGACCTCCGGCAAGGGCGACATCACCATCAGCGTCGACGACGCGGTCTCCAAGAAGCTCGGCGCGTTCTGGGGCGGGCTGGCGAAGGAAGGCGTGATCAGCACCGACCCGGATTTCACCGACGGCTGGTACGCCGGGCTCAACAAGGGCAAGTACGCCACCTGGATCACCGCCGCCTGGGGCCCGGCCTTCCTGTCCGGCTCGGCCAAGGCCACCGCCGGCAAGTGGCGCGCGGCCCCGCTCCCCCAGTGGGACGCGGCCAAGCCCAGCGCGGGCAACTGGGGCGGCTCGACCACCGCCGTCATCCGCTCCACCAAGAATCCCGTCGCCGCGGCCGTGTTCGCGCAGTTCCTCAACAGCGACCCCACCACCGCCAAGATGTTCGCCACCGAGCAGTTCTTCTTCCCGGCGACCAAGGCCCTGCTCACGGACCAGGAGTTCGTGTCGGACGCGCCGGCCTTCTACGGCGGCCAGAAGGTCAACCAGGTCTTCGCCGACGTCAGCGCCACCGTCGACCCCTCCTTCCAGTGGCCGCCGTTCCTCGACCAGGCGGCGACCGACTGGACCGAGACCGTCGGCAAGTCCCTCGCCGACAAGAAGGACACGGTCGCCGCCCTCGGCCAGTGGCAGTCGCGCCTGACCACGTACGCCAAGGGCCAGGGCTTCACCGTCAAGGGGTCCTGAGATGGCCACCACCACCCCTGCCACCGCCCCGGGCCGTTCGCGGCCCGGGGGCACCCGGCGCCGCCGCTCGGCCGGTCCCCTCTTCGTCGCGCCGTTCCTGGTGCTGTTCCTGCTGCTCTTCCTCGCGCCGCTCGTGTACGCCGCCTACCTCAGCCTCTTCCAGACCCGGCTGATCGGCGGGACGGTCTTCGTCGGCCTCGACAACTACGCCCAGGCCTTCGGCGACTCCCAGTTCCTGCACGGAGTCGGCCGTGTCGCGCTGTTCTTCGTGGTCCAGGTCCCCGTGATGCTGCTGCTGGCCCTGCTGTTCGCGCTCGCGCTCGACAGCGGCCTGCTGCGCCTGTCCCGGGTGATCCGGCTGGGCATCTTCGTCCCGTACGCCGTACCCAGCGTGGTCGCCGCGCTGATGTGGGGCTATCTGTACGGCCCGGACTTCGGACCGTTCGCCCAGCTGGGCCGGAACCTGGACCTGCCGGTGCCGAACTTCCTCGGCGAGAGCTGGATGCTCGGCAGCCTCGCGAACATCGTGACCTGGGAGTTCGTCGGCTACAACATGATCATCCTGTACGCCGCCCTGCGGACGGTCCCGTCCGAGCTGTACGAGGCGGCCGCGATGGACGGCGCCGGGGCCTGGCGCATCGCCTGGTCGATCAAACTCCCGGCGCTCCGCCCGGCGTTGCTGCTCACCCTGCTGTTCTCCGTGATCGGCAGCTTCCAGCTGTTCAACGAGCCGAAACTGCTCAAGGACCTCGCCCCGGACGTGATCAGCAGCTCCTACACCGCCAACCTCTACGCCTACACGCTCGCCTTCACCGGCCAGCAGGTCAACTACGCGGCCACGGTGTCCTTCCTCCTCGGTCTCGTCATCGTGATCGCCTCCTACGGCGTCCTGCTCACCGCCAACCGCAGGAGGACCCCGTGACGACGACCACCCCCGCGCCCACGGTCGCCCCGGCGGCGAGCAAGCCGGCGCGCGCCGCCTACCGCAAGAGCCGCCCGGACCGGCGCAGCACCCCGCTGACGATCGCCATGCTGGCCGCGCTGGCGTACTTCCTGCTGCCCCTGTTCTGGTTGCTGATCGCCTCGACCAAGAGCACGCAGGACCTGTTCAACAGTTTCGGCCTGTGGTTCTCCGACGCCCCGCAGCTGCTGACGAACATCAAGGAGACCTTCACCCAGAGCGACGGCGTCTTCGTGCGCTGGCTGCTGAACACGGTGCTGTACGCCGGGGTCAGCGCGGTCGGGGCCGCGCTGCTGGCGGCCGCCGCCGGCTACGGCTTCGCCAAGTACCGCTTCCGCGGCGACCGTCTGGCCTTCAACCTGGTCCTCGGCGCGGTCATGGTGCCCACGACCGCGCTGGCCATCCCGACCTATCTGCTGTTCGCGCAGGCGGGCCTGGCCAACACCCCCTGGGCGATCATCCTGCCCTCGCTCGTCAACCCGTTCGGCCTGTATCTGATGCGCGTCTACGCGGCGGACTCCGTCCCCGACAGCATCCTGGAGGCCGCTCGGATCGACGGCGCCGGCGAGGCCCGGATCTTCTTCGGGATCGCCCTGCGGCTGATGGCCCCGGGCGTGGTGACGGTCCTGCTGTTCACGCTGGTGGCGACCTGGAACAACTACTTCCTGCCGCTGATCATGCTCAACGACCCCGATCTGTACCCGATCACGGTCGGCCTGGCCTCCTGGGCCGCGCAGGCGCAGAACGGCGGGGCCGGCGCCAGCAGCGACATGCTCGCGCTCGTCGTGACCGGCTCCCTGATCTCGATCGTCCCGCTGGTCGTGGCCTTCCTCATGCTCCAGCGGTACTGGCAGAGCGGTCTGGCCGCCGGCGGCGTCAAGCAGTAGGGCCCACCGCCCTCGTACCACTCCCCCCACTCTTTCTCTCGGAGGTTCTTCTTCATGGCGGCTCTGCCTGACCGCGTCCTGTTCGGTGCCGCGTACTACCACGAGTACCAGCCGTACGAACGGCCCGCCGAACGCCTCAAGACCGACCTGGACCTGATGGCCGACGCGCATGTCTCCGTCATCCGGGTCGGCGAGTCGGTGTGGTCCACCTGGGAGCCGGAGAACGGCACGTTCGACCTCGACTGGCTCCAGCCCGTCCTGGACGGCGCCCACGAGCGCGGCATCTCCGTGGTGCTCGGCACCCCGACCTACGCGGCCCCGCCGTGGCTGGCCCGGCAGTACCCGGAGATCACGGCCGAGCGGCGCACCGGTGAGCGCATGGGCTGGGGCGCCCGCCAGGAGATCGACTTCACCCACCCGGCCTTCCGCTTCCACGCCGAGCGGGTCATCCGCAAGATCGTCGCCCGGTACGCCGACCACCCCGCCGTCATCGGCTTCCAGGTCGACAACGAGCCCGGTCTGCACCTCTTCCACAACCACGGTGTCTTCCAGCGCTTCGTGGACCACCTGCGCGCGAAGTACGGCGACGTGGAGACCCTCAACCGGGAGTGGGGGCTGGTCTACTGGTCGCACCGGCTGTCGACGTGGGCCGACCTGTGGACCCCGGACGGCAACGAACAGCCCCAGTACGACGTCGCCTGGCGGGAGTTCCAGGCCCGCCAGGTCACCGAGTTCATCGGATGGCAGGCCGACCTCGTCCGCGAATACGCCTCGCCCGAGCAGTTCGTCACCACCTGCATCTCCTACACCCGCCAGGGCGTGGAGGACGACGAACTGTCCGCCCGCCTCGACATCGCCTCCGGCAACCCGTACTACGACATGCAGGACGGTCTGCTGCTCCCCGATCCCACCCCCGACGGCCACGAGCAGAAGTGGAAGACGACCGGGGTGTGGGCGCTGTACCAGACCGCCGACTGGATGTTCTCCTCCCGCCAGGAGCCGTTCCTCGTCACCGAGACCAACGCCGGCTCGATCGGCATGGCCTGGGACAACCGCCCCGGCTACGACGGCCAGTGGCGCCAGGCGGCGTGGGCGCTCGTCTCGCGCGGCGCCCGGATGATCGAGTACTGGCACTGGCACACCCTGCACTTCGGCGCCGAGACCTACTGGGGCGGCATCCTCCCCCACACCGGGCAGCCCGGCCGTACGTACGCCGAACTCGCCCGGCTCGGCGCGGAGTTCGAGACGGCCGGTCCGCTCGTCGCCGGACTGGAACCGGACGCCGACATCACCCTGGTGTACTCGACGCCCAGCAAGTGGCTGATGCAGAAGTACCCGCCGCTCGCCACGCCGGACGGCGAGCCTGACCCCGCCGCCTACCACCGGATCTTCGACCCGTTCTACCGGGGCGCGTTCGAGGCGGGCCGTCAGGTCCGGATCGTCCACGCACGTCAGCTGCACGACCCGAGCGGGGAGCGCGCGGGCCTCACGCCCGAGGACGCCGTCCGCCGTCATCCGGTGCTGGTCGTCCCGGCGCTGTACCTCGCCGCCGACACCACCCTCGACTGGTTCGCCGCGTACGCGGAGGCCGGCGGCCATCTGGTCCTCAGCCCGCGCACCGGGTACGCCGACCACGAGGCCCGGGCCCGCACCGAACCGGCCCCCGGACGGCTGGCGGAGCCGGCCGGCGTGCACTACGACGAGTTCAGCAACCTGACACACGAGATCCCGGTGCGCCCGGCACCGGGCAGCCCGCTCCGGCTTCCGGACGGCGCGGCCGCGACCCACTGGGCGGACGGGCTCACCGTCGACGACGCCGAGGTGCTGGCCGCGTACGACCATCCGCACTTCGGGCGCTGGCCCGCGCTCACCACGCGCCGGCACGGGGCGGGGCGGATCACGTACGTCGGTACGGTGCCCGACCGGCGCCTCGGGCGCGCGCTGGCCGAGTGGCTGGCGCCGACCGCGCGTCACGGCTGGGCGGACCTGCCGGAGTCGGTCACCGCGACCACCG
Source organism: Streptomyces caniscabiei (assembly GCF_014930365.1). Lineage (GTDB taxonomy): Bacteria > Actinomycetota > Actinomycetes > Streptomycetales > Streptomycetaceae > Streptomyces > Streptomyces caniscabiei. Next base: position 469,059 of record NZ_JABXWI010000004.1, read on the forward strand.
GCACGGCGGCGGACGGGCGGCGCGTCCACATCGTCCACAACTGGAGCTGGGAGCCCGCGAGCGTCCCGGCCCCGACCGACCTCACCGACGCGCTCGACGACACGTCCGTCGCGGCGGGCACCGCAGTGGAACTCGGCCCGTGGGACGTACGGGTCCTCGTCGCCACCGACCTCGACTAGGAGAGACCATGCACAGAAGACGAGCCGCGAGAGCTCTGGGGACCTTCACGGCGGCGTCCGCGCTGCTGGTGCTGCCCATGGCCAGTGCGGGGGCGTACAGCCCGACCGGTGGGGTCATGTACCAGCTCGGCGGCGAGGCCTGTCTGAAGGGGCGGGGCAACTGCGCGGTCTACCCCAAGTCGGCACAGCTGCCGACCGGTCGGCTGGTCGCGTCGTTCGAGAAGTCCACCGTCGTGAAGTCGACGGGCAGCGCCGACCGGCAGACCCTGCCGGTGTACAAGAGCGACGACGACGGCACGACCTGGCAGCCGCTGTCCGAGGTGAAGGCACCGGCGTATCTCTCGAAGGACCCGCGCCACGCGAAGTACACGAGCAACTGGACCAACCCGTTCCTGTACGTACTCCCGCAGCGGGTCGGGAAGTTGGCGGCCGGCACGCTGCTGCTGGCGAGTGTCGTGTCGGGCGACGACGCGTACTACGAGGAGCACAAGGCGGCCGACCCGGACTGGACGCCGTCCAACGACGGCGATCGCGCCGACATGGCCATCGCGCTGTACTCCAGCACCGACGACGGCAGGACCTGGAAGGTGGTCAACGTCGTCGCGACCGGCGGCTGGCAGGGCGGCAGCGCGGGCGCGGTCGGGCAGAACGTCGCGAACGCCAACACGCACCGGCAGGTGGATCCCCTCTGGGAGCCGTACCTGATGGTCCACAAGGGCAAGCTGGTCTGCTACTACTCCGACGAGAACGACTACCTCGGCTTCGACCCGGTCACCGGCGTCCCGAAGCTCGACCCGGCGAACGACACCGCCGAGGACTCGCACGGGCAGATCCTGGTCCACAAGACCTGGGACGGCCGCAGCGCGAAGTGGAGCTCCCCCGTCGTCGACATCGCCGGGTCGACCCAGGACATGGGCGGCGGGAAGTCGGAGATCGGCGGTGGCCGGCCCGGCATGACGAACCTCGTCCCGACGGCGGACGGCAAGTGGCTGCTCACGTACGAGTACTGGGGCGGCGGGGCCAACACCCGCTACCGCGTGGCGTCCGACCCGCTGACGTTCTTCCGGGGCTCCCCCACCGGCATGGGTGTCGACGCGCTGCCGGTGGTGGCCGGCTCCCGCCCGCTCGCACAGGGCGGCAGCCCGGTGCTCATCCGCCTGCCCGACGGGCGCCTGGTCTACAACGCCGCCGGCAGCGGCGACGTCTGGGTCAACGACAGCGGGCGCGCCGACGGCGTGTGGACGCAGTACCAGACGACGTCGCGTGCGGGCTACAGCCGCAACCTCCAGTACGTGAAGGACACCGGCCGGGTCGTGATCCTCAACAACCAGGGCACCTCGACGATCGCGTTCGCCGAGGTCGACCTCGGTGGATCCGCCGGCGCCTACCGGAAGCTGGTGAACCGGAGGACCGGGCAGGTCATCGGTACCGGGAACAACCCCACCGACGCGAACATCGGCAACGGGGACGTGCCCGACGTCGTCCTGGAGGACGCCGGGGCGGCGGCGGACCCGGACACCCAGTACTGGCACGTCGTCACCAAGTCCGACGGCGGTGTGACGCTGCTCAACAAGGCGGGCGGCCGGTCGGCGTCCGTCTGGACCGGCAACGCGACGGCGGGGCAGCGGATCGGCCAGTGGGTCGACGACAGCGCCACGGGCACCTGGGACGTCGTCAGGACCGGGGACGGTCACATCAGGCTGCGGTCGACGAAGAACAAGGACCTCTACCTGACCGGCGTCTCCGCCGACGCCCCGCTGACCCTGCGGACCGCGTCCACGGACGGCTCCCAGGACTGGAAGCTGGTCCGGTAGCCGGCGCGGCGACCGGCTCAGCGGATGCTGCTCCTCCTTCGACCCCGGCATCCCCGCCTACGACGACGGGGTCGATCCGCCGGCAAGGGGCTGGCCGGGTCGCCGCCGGGCCCATGACCTCGGCGCAGGTCAGGGAGTGGTTGGAGCACCGCTTCGGGCTGTGGCTGCCGCAGGCCTCCGAGCACCGGCGGCCGGCGGCGGTCTTCGTCACTCGCCGCCGAGCCAGCCCCGGAGCACGGTGAAGTCCGCCTCGGTCACGCCCACTTCGGGCTCGACACGGTGCAGGAGGGCCCGTCCGGGGTGATGCCGTGCCACCCAGGCGCGGTCGAGGCCGGTGATCTCGTCGTCGAGCCAGATGAACGGGCGCCCGGCGGCGGTGCGGACGAGGGCCCGGGTCTTCCAGTGCAGCAGATCCGCCCGGTCCTCCTCCGGTGCCTCCGGCAGATCCACGACCGGCCACCGCGGCAGGCCGAGCAGCGGGGCGATCACCTCGTTGGCGTCGTCCATCCACGCGGTGGCCCACATCGGTTCGCAGGTCAGCCGCAGCAGGCGCAGGCCGTGCGCGCGGTCGATCTTCGCCAGCTGAGGGTTCGACGTGTGCTGCCAGCCGGCCCACTCCTCGGCGGACGAGGGGAGCCGCCCGCCGCCGTACGGCAGGAGGGTGCCGTCGACGTCCAGGAAGAGCAGCGGGCGTGGCGTGTGCGCGTTCATGGTCGCGCTCCGGCCGTGGCGTCGTCGGGGGCCACGGTGTGGTCGGTCTCCCAGCGGAGCAGGTCACCGGGCTGGCATTCGAGTACCTCGCAGAGCGCGGCGAGGGTGGTGAAACGGACGGCCTTGGCGCGGCCGTTCTTGAGCACCGCGAGGTTGGCGGGGGTGATGCCGACGCGTTCCGCGAGTTCACCCACGGACATCTTCCGCCTGGCCAGCATCACGTCGATGTCGACGGCGATCGGCATCAGATCACCTCGGCCAGCTCGGCCCGCATCCGCGTCGCCTCGATGTCACGGTCGACGGCCTTCGCGAGCAGCATCCGCAGCACGAGGACGATGAGCGCCATCCCCAGCACCGCCAGACCGACGCCGCCGAGCAGCAGCACGATCCCGGGGGCCACCGCCTCGCCCGGGGCCAGGACCACACCGAGCGCGAACACCAGGGCCGCCGCCGCCACCATCGCGCCGATCACCCCGTGCACGTACCGGAAGGCCTCGTGGGAGAAGACCGTGTCCCGCCGGACCATCGTCACCAGCCGCCACACACAGACGAAGACGACCTGGACGGTGACCACGCCGAGGACCACGATCACGAGCGTCGGCGTCCGGACATGCGCCACATCGGCGTCGAGCCCGTCCAGATCCGCGGCCAGCAGTGGCACCATCACCGCCTGCACGAACACCGAACCGGCGAACAACCCCACGATCACGGCCCGTAGCGCCAGCACCGTCAGCTTCCCCATGACACCCTCCTGCACCCCTCACTCGACCAGCGATAGAAATCTATCGAGATTCGATAGAGCGGGCAAGGCATGGCCGTCAGAACGACACGTCGAAGTAGTCGATGTCCTGGAGGGCGACCTCCAGGCCGGCGGCGCGGCGGCCGCCGTCCTTGAAGTACACCTCCTGCAGTCCTTCCGCCACGATGTCGCGCAGGCGCTGGTCACTCGCCCCCTGGGCCTGCGCGTCGAACAGACGGCGCGCGTACTCCGGGGGAAGGTGCACGGTCAGGCGCCGGAAGCGGGCGTCGTCGGTCGTGCCGATCGGTGCCGTGTAGCCGAACTGGGCGCGCGTCTCCACGGTGATCCCGCCCGTGGTGGCGGCCTGCCGCTGCCGGCGGAGGCGTACCACGGGCTGCCAGCGGGAGCGGACGGCCGCGTCGATCCGCTCCTGGATGTGCCGGGGCGGATGTCTGCGGGCGCCGCGCCGGTAGCGGTTGACGGAGTCGGCGGTGATGCCGAGCTCGGCCGCGACGGCCTTGGCCGACTTCAACTGCCTGATCAGATAGCCGATCTGACCCTTGAGGGTCTTGGGCGGCGCCTTGGTGAACGCCTCCTGGTCGGCGCGCTCCAGGGCGTCGTCGATGTGGCCCACTGTCTACTCCCCTTCGTCGAACCGGGCGTCGTGACCGTCGCCCTTGATGTGGCGGGCGGGGTTGTGCCCCTGCTCCATCAGATCGACCGCCCAGGCCGTCTCCTGCACACCTTCCAGCTTGCAGAAGCCGGGATTCGCGCCGATCCGGAAGGTGCCGTAGACGGGGGTGCCGTCGCCGTTGGAGGGCAGGAAGTGCAGGGGTGAGGGGCCTCGGGAGGCGTAGACGACACAGTCGGAGAGGACCGCCAGCGGATGGAGGCCGGTCAGTGCGGCGAGCCGGGCGGCCTTGCGGTGCAGGTTCACCCGCGCCTTGGCGATGACGGCCGCGCGGATGTACGGGTTCCAGGTGGGGCGTTCCAGGGCGGGCCAGCGCTCTCCGTCCCTGTAGTGGCGGCCCTGGGGGCGTTCGCGGAGCTTGCCGATGCCGCCCTTGACCGTCGATTTGATCGCCGCCAGCACCATCGCGCCCTGCCGGTGCCGACGGACCAGGGTCGACAGTTCCCCGTCGCTCACGTCGGCCGGTGCGCCGGGCAGTTCGGCGAGCGCGGCACGCAGCGCGTCGAGCCGGGTCTCGTCGGCGGCCGCGTACGTCCGGTGCAGGGCCATGGCGTCCAGGTACGCCGCCGGGTCGGCGTCCTTGTGGACGGGGATGCCCATGTCCGCGCTGGTGGTGAGGTAGGCGTCCTTGAGCCGGTCGTGCCACGGGTCCAGGTACGCGCCCGTCTCGCGCCGCAGATACGCCTCGACCGGGCGGATCTCGTGGCCGAGCTCCTCGGCGTAGGCCAGGGTCGGCGTGCTGTACCAGCCGGGGCCCTCCGGGCGCAGGCCGGTGGAGGTGAAGGGGTTGGGCAGGCGGGGGTCCAGCTCGATGGCGGAGAGATCGACGAGCCAGGTGCCCGGGGCCTTCTTGTCGAACGCGGGCGCGGTGTGGTGCTCCGGCTCCGACAGGCCGACGGTGAGACGGGAGGCGGCGGCGAGGAAGGCGGTGTTGACGTCGATGCCCACGGCCCAGGGCCGCAGGCACTCCTCGTCCGACAGCAGCGCCGGATCGCGCACCCACTGGTGGGCCTCCTCGTCGAGGAAGCCACGGTCCCAGCCCTGCGCCACCGGGTGTTCGAGCGGCGCCTCCGGCGGTGCCGGGTCCGCCGGCCGGGTCAGCGCGCCGGGGTTCGGGCCGGAGACCCATGCGCCGGTCGCCTCGTCCTTGACGGGGCGGGTGGGCGGCCGTGTCGCGGTCATCAGCTCCAGGCCCGTCACCGCCGTCGAGCCGCGGGGCGTGAGCACCCGGGTCGCGAACACGCCGAGGACGCGGGCCAGATCGGCCGGGTGCAGCCGGGCGGCGTCGCCCCAGGCCCGGTTGTCCAGGGCGTCCCATGGCAGGATCGCCAACTGCACGCACTGCCGCAGGCCGCCCTGAGCGGGCCGGTAGATCCGCGGCCACGGACCGAAGCCGCGCTGGGTCAGCTTCCACTTGGCCCCGGTGATCTGCCGGACGACCGGGTGGTCGTCCGGCAGCCGCAGGCCCCGGCGGTCCTCCAGTCGCTGCGGCAGGCCGAACCGCTCCGCCGCCGAGGCGGTCAGCGCGATCAGCGGATCGGCGTCCTTGCCGTGCCGGTGCAGCCGGGCCGCACCGATCCCGGACTCCCGCAGCACCCACTCCGCCAGCCCCGGGATCGTGTCGGCCGTGCACTCCAGCAGCACTCCGCCGAGGCAGAAAACGGTGCCGTCACCGTCCAGCACGCCGAGGGGGCCGTGCGGGAAGGGAGCGTCGGCGGCGGGCGCGGGCGCCCGCGTCCGCGAGGGCCGCCGCGCCGCCGGCGCGGGCTGCCGCACCGGCTGGGACTCCCGCACGGGCTCGAACGACAGGGCCTGCCTCACCGGCTCGGCGGACGGGGCTTGCACGATCGGCTCGATGGAGGGGGCTTGCACGATCGGCTCGGCGGTGGGGGCTTGCGCGATCGGCTCGGGGGGCGGGGCCTGCCCCACCGGCTGAGAGGGCAGGCGCTGCTGCTCCGGCTCGGTCGCCGACTCGGCCGGGTACTTCGCCGCCCAGCCCTCCAGGAGCCGCAGATACGCCTGGCGTTGGGGCGGGCGTGGCTCGGATCGCCCGCTCTCCCAGTTCTTCACGGTCTGTTTCGTGGTCCGCAGCACCTGTGCCAGCCGGGCCTGACTGACGCCGGCCGCCTCCCGCAGCCGCCCCCGTTCGTCGGGCGCGGGCAACTCGGGCTCGCCCGCGAGCAGTTCGTCCACCGCGGCGAACAACTCTTCCTGACTCGGCTTCTGCTGCACACGCCACCTCCTACGCCCCCGCCACACTAGCAGTAATTAACCTCGAATTAGCTCTCTTCCTTATCCCTGAAACAGGATTCTCCCGCATTTCACGACCATGGACGCAGAACGAACGGGCACATGGCTCGGAAGGCCAAAAACAAGCGCCGAACGCGCCCGGGAAATACCCCCGCACGCCCCTCGAAGGGACCGCTGCCGCCTTCCGGAGGAGGCCGCCGGGCGTACGGCCACCCGACCCCGCGCCGCCGCTCACGGGCCCGCCCAGCCATTCACCGAACCGTCTCTGACCTGGTGCTTTACCGGAAATCGCCTAGGCTGAAGTCCTCTGCCCGACTCCCTCGGAGGGGACTTCGTGAGTGAGGAAGCCGTGGTGTACGACGCCACCCGTATCGAGGTGCCGGAGTGGCCGGAAGCCGTGCGGAAGCGGCCCGGTATGTATGTCGGATCGACCGGTGAACGCGGGGTGCACCAGTTGGTGTTCGAGATCGCCGAGCGGTCGGTGCGCGACGTCGTGGCCGGCCGTGCCCGGTCCGTCGGGATCACCCTCATGGCCGACGGCGGTGTACGGGTCACGGACGACGGCCCGGGGGTGCCCGTCGAGGCGGCCGGTCACACGGACGGCCCCGGTCTCGAAACGCTGCTGACCGGTTCGACCGGAAGGACCGGACCTGTCGACCGTCATGCCCCCTGCCTGGGCCCCTTCGGCGTCGGTCCCAGCGTCACCAACGCCCTCTCCAGCCGGCTGACCGCCGAGGTGCGGCGCGACGGGATCCGCTGGGTCCAGGAGTACGCCCGCGGCCGTGCGATCACCGAGCCCACGGCCGCCGGTACGGCGACCGGCAGCGGGACGACCGTCACCTTCTGGCCCGACGCCGACATCTTCCCGGCGGCGCGGTGCTCGTCCGCCGTCCTGACCGAGCGCTTCAGGGAACTGGCCTTCCTGAACCGACGCCTGGACCTGCGCCTGACCGACGAACAGTCACCGGGCGGGTCCCGCTCGGAGCGGTTCCGATTCCCGGGCGGGGCCCTGGACCTCGTCGCGTTCCTCGACGAGGCGTGCGAGGGGATTCCCCTCCACCCGGACGTCATCGGTGTCGAGCGGGAGGACGCGCGCATGGCGGGGACCGTGGAAGTGGCCTTGCGGTGGTGCGAGGGTCACGGGGAGGAGATCCGCGGCTTCGCCAACAGCCGGCCCACTTCCGAAGGCGGCACCCACCTGACGGGCTTCCGCGACGGGCTGACGGCCGCGATCGACGCCTACGCACGCGGGCGGCGGTTGCTCACCGCGTCGGACCCCGGTCTCGGCGCCGACCGGATCACCGAGGGCCTGACGGCGGTCGTGTCGGTGAAGCTGGACCGGCCCGAGTACCTCGGCGCCACCCGCGGACGGCTCGGCGGCGCGGACGTGCGGGCCGGCGTCGCGGAGGTGGTCCGTGAAAGCCTGGGGACCTGGCTGGAGGCCCATCCGGAACAGGCCCGAGCCGTCGTCGGCCGCCTTCTGCGGCGGGGCCGGTAAGGGGTGATGGCGCAGCATCTCCCCGGAGTACGCCATCGCGCGGTCTGACGTCCCTCTTGTCGTCAGGGCCGCCAGGCACCGGTGAGTGGTCCGGGCCTGCCCTCGGACCGGATCACTCACCGCGTGCTGCTCCTCGCTAGGCCGCTCGGCCCGCCGGGTGGAAGTTGATGCGTTCGCTGATGACGGGGAAGCCGGCCTTGGTGAAGTTCGCGGCCATGGGGAAGTTGTCGCGGTCCGTGGCTGCGCTGACGGACTCCGCGCCCTGCTCGACGAGGAAGTGGGTGCACTCCGCGAGGAGGTCGTAGGCATAGCCGCGGCCGCGCTGTTCCGGTACGACTCCGATGAAGCCGATGGTCGGGCCGGACGGGTTGTGGGCCGGGATGTGGATGCCTGCCAGGTCGCCCTCCGGGGTGTGCGCGACCTGCCACCACTCCCGCGGGGAGGGACACCAGTGGAAGAAGTCGAGTTCCTCCTGGGCGGCCCGGTCGAGGCCACCCTCCTCCGTGGCCCTGAGCGCGTGGGCGTCCAGGGTGACGGAGTGGATGCGGCGCAACGCGTCGAAGAACACGGCGTCGTCGGGTTCGGCGCTGAAGCGCAGCCGTCCGGGCCGCTCGGGCAGGCCCTGCTCCGGGATCCAGCGGTAGAGGAAGCGTTCCACCAGGAGTTCGTACCCCGCGGCGCGTGCGGCGCCGAAGCGCGTCTCGGCGGTGGCGCGCAGGTCGTTCCTCTCCCGCCAGCCGCCGGGCAGGTTGATCTCGAGTTCGACCTGCCAGGGAGCGGTGCGCAGGAGTTCGGCTCCGGCCTCCTCCTCGCCCTCGGCCACGTCGAACCAGTTGATGTTGACGGGCTCCGAGTCGCCGGGGCCGCCCCACCATGCGCCGCGTGCGACGACCTCGCCGTCGCGCAGGGCGACGCGCTTCCAGTCGGGGCGGAACCGGGTACGCCGGTGGGCTTCACGGGCGCCCAGGGGGTCGGGGAGTGCGTCGAAGAGATGAGCATCGCTCGCGGAGAGCGTGCGGATGACCAGATCGGTCATGGATTCCTCCGGGATACAGGCTGTTTGGAGCGCTCCCGGTCAGAACTGGCGAACCACGCCGGGACAGCGGAAAAGGGAGCGCTGGAAAGTCATGAACTGCACGGCACTCGCCTCCTTCCGTCCGTTTCAGGGCGTGAAGCCACACCGTACGTGATCTTCCGCGGGTCCGTCCACGGATTCCGCTAGCCGCACGGGAACAGGGGCTCCCCTGATGTCCGGGTCAGGACATCAGGGCGAGGAGTCCGATCTCCGGGGCCAGGGCTCCGGGCTGGGCAAGGGCGCGGAAGTCGTCCTCGACCGAGGCCAGGTCGAGGACGCCGGCGCGCACGGCGCCGTAGCGGACCAGCGACCACAGGAAGACGTCGAGGTTGTCGTACTGGGTGTCGGCCTCGATGACCTGCTCCTCGTGGAACCACACCGCGACGCGGCCGTCGGTGAGGACGACGTAGTAGTTGCCTCCGCCGTCGCAGCCGACGGACCACACGTCGTCGTCGGAGAGCTCCGTCTCGTAGTCGGAGTCGAGGATCACCGCGTCGTTCTCGGCGAACTCGAAGGCGTACGACCAGTCGTAGAGGTCGAGGAACCGCGGCATGGCTCCCGAGCGGACCCTGCGGTCGAACGCGGCCAGTGCGGTCGCGGCGGCGGGCGGGAGCCGGGTGAGGAACGGGGCGACCGGGCGGGTCGACGCGGGCAGGTCGACGCGCTCCTCGTCGGGGAACCAGCGCGCCAGATCCGCGTCCAGCCCGCGCTCCACATATCCGGTCAGCTGATCGACGGTGAGAGGCATGCCGCGAGGCTAGCCGAGGGAGATGAAGCGGAGAGTGCCTGTTCAGTGGGTTACGTAGGCCCGTACGTACTTCCACCGACCTGCGGCCCGCGTGTCAGTCGGCCGGTCCCCCGGCCGCCCAGTCGCGGATGAGCCGGATCGTGCGGTCGGTCCGCTCCTCGTGCACATAGTGGCCGGTGTGGGGCCAGTGCTCGACGCGCGAGCCGGGCACCCGCAGGGTGCCGCGCTCCCACTCGGCGTACTCCTCGAACGACCACACCGTGAGCGCCGGTTGGGTCCGGCGGCGCAGATACGTCTCGCTGTGCGGGCGGACCCCCACCGCTCCGGGATCGGTGTACATACCGGCGTACGCCTGGGCGATGACGTGGTCCGGTGTGCCGAGCACGGTGCGGATGTGTGCGGTACGGAGTCCGGGCGGGGCCTGCGGGGAGAAGGCGCCGGCCACGAGGTCGGCGGCGGCCAGGGCGCCGTGCTCCCGGTACGCGGCGAGGCGGGCGGGGATCCCGGCGGCCTCGGCCGCGTCGGCGCCGTGCGCGGGGTCGAGGGCGATGACCGAGCGCACAGCCCCCGGGTGGCGGACGGCGAGCAGGTTGACGACCTGGACGCCCATGGAGTGGCCGACGGCGACGACCGGACCGACGTCCAGGGAGTCGATCAGCGCGGCCAGGTCCTCGGCCATCTCCGCCGGGGTGTTGCCCTCGTCCGGGACCTCGGAGCGGCCGTGGCCGCGCAGGTCGGGGACGAGGACGCGGAACCGGTCGGCGAGCGCCTCGGCGTGCGGCGACCATTCCCGGCCGTCGCCGCCCCAGCCGTGCACGAGCAGCAGCGCGGCGGCGCCCTCGTCGGCCCGAGGGCCGAGGGAGGTGCAGAAGAGGCGGATGCGGCCGAGGTCCAGCAGGGTCATGAGGGGTCGTCCGAGGTGGTGCGGTGGGTGGCGTGCGCGCATCCGCGCGGGACGGGAGCATGGGTCACGGGGCACTCCGCCGGGTCGGTGATTCAGAGCGTGGACAGCAGTGTGCCCAACCCAGCGGTGTCGCACCGGTTCGGCGCGCCCTCCGCCCGGAGCCGGACCACCGCCCGGGGAGCTGCCGGGGGGACGGACCGGCTGGTGCCATCGGGACGGACCGGCCGGTGCCCGAGGGACGGACCGGTGGAGCGGGGCGCCGGCGCGGTCCCCCGTACCGCGCCGGCGCCCCTGGTCGGTCAGCGGCCCCGGTGGAGGACCAGCGTGCTGAGGGGGCCGAGCCCGGGCCGTTCCCCGGCGCCGATCGTCCTGCCGGTGGCCAGGTCGCGGGCCGGGCCGAACCCGCGGCGGGCGGGCAGGGTGAAGGTCCGGTCGGTGGTGGTGTTCATGGCGATCAGATAGTCGCCGTACTCGCAGAGGTAGAACGGCGCGCGGCCGACGAGCATGGTCTCCACGCCGTCGAAGTGGACGCCGAGGGTGGGGTCAGGGATGTCGTCCGGGATCGGCGCGAGGTGGTAGACGTCGCCCTCCTGGGACTGGTGGAGGGTGTCGCCCGGCGGTGGGAAGCCGCCCGGCGGGAGGTGGCCGGCGCCGGGGTCGTTGATGGCGTAGTCCCAGAGGATCCAGTCCCGTGCCGTGAACGTCTCGTCGGTGGTGCCGGCGCTGCGCTGGCGGACGGTGGCCGAGCGCTGGTCTACGGGGGTGAGGTGGTGGACGCGGGCGTAGTCGTTGACGCCCTGGCGGGACCTCCAGTAGAGGGACGCGAACAGCAGTTCCTCGCCGTTCTTGACGGCCAGGCAGCCGTTCTCCTCGTCGGTGAAGACGAAGTCGGGCTCGTTCCAGGCGGTGGGGACGCGGGCGGGCCGGGCGGCGAGGGCCTGGAAGGTGTCCCAGTCGCGGGAGACCAGGCGCAGCGCGGCGAGGCCGACGCGGGTCCAGGAGTGGTGGACCAGCAGGTCGAGCTGTCGGTGGAACTGGCCGTCGGCCACCATCTCCTGGGTCCAGCCGACGATGTCGGGGTCCTTGAAGACGGCCGCGGACATCACGGGGTGGGAGTCCCAGGCGGTGCGGGAGGCGTAGGCGATCTCGCCGGGGTAGACCTCGTTGCGCCAGCCGATGACGGTCTCGATGCGGGAGACGCGGGCGCCCGTCTCGTCGATGTCGACGACCCGGAACCGGCCGCGCGCCTTGATGATCTTGATCATCTGTTCGCGCAGTTCGGGGGCCTCCCGCGCGTCGTGGCCGCGGGTGACCGACTCGTACATCATGACGAGCCAGTCGACGACCTCGCCGTAGCTGCCCACGTAGCCCAGTTCGCGGGTCAGGCCCGCCCGGGTGACCTGGTGGTAGGTCTCGCCGAGCGGCTTGGTCGGGTTGCCGTCCTTGTCCTCCCGGCCGAGGTAGGGCTTCATGCCGAGCGACTGGTACAGGTAGTCGCGGGCCTTGTCCTCCGGCAGCGCGAGGTCGGGGTCGAGCAGGCGCAGGCCCCGGTTGGCCTGGTAGAGGCCGATGGCGCAGATCTGGGACTGGTTGGTGTAGTGCGGGAAGTGCTGCCGCCAGTAGTCCCTGCTGGTCTTGAGCATGTCGATGTAGGCGACGCGGCGCACGGGCTGTTCGACGGTACCGGCGCCCTCCGGCGCGGTGACGGTCAGGTCGTCGAACCAGGCGGTGCCGGGGCCGGACAGCCGCAGATGGAACTCGACCTGGGTGGCCCCGGCCGGGGTCTCCAGGTCGATCGAGACCTGCTCCCAGTCGTGCGTGCCGGTGGCGGCGAACTTCCGGTGGTCGCCGCCGACCAGCTTGCCGCTCGCGTCGAAGAAGAGCGGGTCGATGTGCGCGCCCGTCCCGGTGACGCCGTCGGTCCTGATCCACGCGCTGTAGGTGTACGTGCCCTCGCCGACCTGGACCCTCGCCGTGTTGTGGGCGGTGACGAAGCCGTTCGAGGCGGTGGCGGCGACCTTCAGCGAGGCGGAGCCGCTGCGGTGGACATCGGTGACCCGGGACCAGGAGGCGTCGGCCGTCCTGCCCCAGCTGGGCACGGTCCAGCCCAGGGGCACGGTGGCGATGCCCTGTTCGAAGCCGGGGTTGCGCAGCTCGCTCGGCTCGATCAGTTCGACCGAGTCGAACCAGGCGGTGCCCGGGCCGGACAGCCGCAGATGCATCTCCATCTGGGTGGCGCCGGCCGGGGTCTCCAGGTCGAGGGAGACGTACTCCCAGTCGTGGGTGCCGGTGGTCGCGAACTTCTTGTGGTCGCTGCCGACCAGTTTGCCGCTCGCGTCGAAGAACAGTGGGTCGATGTGTGCGCCGGCGCCGGTGACACCGTCGGTCCTGATCCAGGCCGCGTAGGTGTAAGTCCCCTTGCCTATACGGGTCTTGGGGCTGGAGTAGGTGTACATGTTGCCGCCGGCGGCGGGCACCTGGAGCTTCAGCGAGGCGGAGCCGGTACGGCGGACGGTGGTGTCCCGGGACCAGGTGGCGCCGACGGTCTGGCCCCAGCTCGGCGCGAGCCAGCCCATGGGGGTCTCGTCGCCCTCCTCGAAGTCCGCGCCCGGCAGCTCGTACGGGGAGCCGGTGACCTTCTGGTCCAGACGGTCGCCGAGGTGTTCCCAGAGCAGGGCGAGGACGAGACCGACCCGGCCGAAGCCCTGCCACTGCTGGTCTGAGCCGGTGAGCACCGAGGCGTCGGACTTCCAGGCCGTGTAACGGCCGTCGATGGCCCGCAGCACCCGGTCCAGGGCGGCGGGCTTGCGGTACGCGGGGCTGCCGGACCACAGGTAGCCCTCGGCGAGCGACTGGAAGGCCCAGGCGTCCATACCGGCCGGGTTGGCGGTGGTGAGGTAGTTCTTCTGGTCCTTCGCCACGCGCTGCCGTACGGCCTCCAGCACCTCGGTGCCTTCGACCTCGCGGGGCTCGAACTCCGGTGCGGGGCCCTGGGGTTCGCCCTTCGGCGGGATGAAGTACGGCTCGGTGTGGGTGTAGATCCGGTAGATGCCGCGCGAGGGCGTCGTCATCGTCCGGTACAGCTGCTCGGGGTTCTGGCCGTAGGACCAGATGCGTCCCATGGCGCGGATCTCCAGCGTCACCTTCTCCTTGCCGGCCGTCATTCTCTCCGGCAGCGGCAGGGTGTGGAAGAAGAAGCGGCCCGGGGCACGCGGCGCCGTGTCGAGGATGTCGAGGCTGTCGACGGCTCCCTCGTCCTGGTAACCGACCTGGAGGCCGTCGACGAAGAGCTGGAGCCGCCACATGTTCGTGCCGGAGCCGGCCTGGTCGGAGGTGTCGTCGTGGTCGTCGCCCCACAGGCGGACCGTGACGTAGGTGGTGTCGGTCGGGCTGACGGCGACGTCGAACGTCAGCGTGCCGCCCCAGTAGCTCGCCGGTTCGGTCGGGTTGAGGACCCGGGCGCTCAGGCCGAGGCCGCCGGTGACGGTGTCGGAGAGGGTGGCGGTCAGGTCGTGCGCGGCCTCGGACACGGCGTCGCCGAGGACGACGACGTCGAGCGGCTCGCAGACGGCCTTCTTGAACGCGGCGGAGGTGTCGGAGGCATCGGAGGCGGCGGACTCGCCGGCCGGTGACGCGGCGGCGGGCCGGGACGTCAGCAGGCCGAGACCGGCGGCGGCGACGCCGGTCGTCCCGGCGTACTTGAGCACTTCACGTCTTCTGGGGGCGTGGGACACGGCGCTGTTCCTTCTTACTTGAGGCTGCCCATGAGAATTCCGCTGCGCCAGTACTTCTGGAGCGTGAACATGAAGATCGCGAGCGGGACGATCGACAGCAGGGACCCGGTGAGGACGAGGGTGTTCATGTCGCGTGCGGTCTGCGCCTGTTGGAGCCAGGAGTAGAGGCCCAGGGTCACGGGGAAGGTGCGCTCGCCGTTGAGCATGAACAGGGGAAGGAAGAAGTTGTTCCAGATGTTGATGAACTCGAGCATGAAGATGGTGATGCCGCCGGTGCGCATCAGCGGCAGCGCGATCGAGACGAAGACCCGCAGATCGCTCGCGCCGTCGATACGGGCCGCCTCCATCAGTTCGGTGGGCACCGAGCTGTCGGCGTACACCTTGCCGAGGTAGACCCCGAAGGGGTTGATGAAGTACGGGATGAGCACCGACCAGATGGTGTTGGTGAGCCCGATCTCGGAGAACACCAGGTACAGCGGGAAGGCCAGCAGGGTGCTCGGCAGCAGTGAGGCGCCGACGATGACGGCGAAGAGGGCGCCTCGGCCGGGGAACTCGAACTTCGACAGTCCGTACCCGGCGGCGAGCGAGACGAGGGTGGAGCCGGCCGCGCCGAGGGTGGAGTAGAGGACGGAGTTGCCCAGCCAGCGCAGGAACACACCGTCGTGGTAGGTCGCGATGTCGTGCAGGTTGTCGCCCAGGTGGTTGCCCGAGAACCACAGGCCGAAGGTGGAGTAGAGGTCGGTCTGGTCCTTGGTCGCGGAGACGATCAGGAACCAGGTCGGGGCGAGCGAGTAGAGCACGAAGACCACCAGCAGGCCGGTGGTGAGCACCACCGCGCGGCGGGAGGGGCGTACGCCGCCCCCGGAGGCGACAGCGCTCATGACATCTTCCTGTTCGTGGCGCGGTAGAAGACGAAGGCGAGGATGCCGGTGACGACGGCCAGGACCAGGGACTCGGCCGCGGCGTACTGGTAGTCGCCGACCTTGAAGGCCTGGTCGTAGATCTCCATCATCGGCGTGAAGTCGGTGTTGATGGACTCCGGGGCGATCTGCCGCATGATCAGCGGCTCGCCGAACAGCTGGAGTCGGCTGATCAGGGAGAACATGCCGGTCAGCACCAGAATCCCGGTGATGTTCGGGATCTTCACGGACCAGGCGACGCGCCACTCCCGGGCCCCGTCGAGCCGGGCCGCCTCGTACAGTTCGCGGGGCAGGGCCTGGAGCGAGGCGGAGATCAGGATCATGTTGAAGCCGATCCCCTGCCAGGTGAGCAGATTGCCCAGCGAGAGGTAGGTGTTGAGGCCGCCGAAGAAGGAGATCTCGGTGCCGGCCCGCTCGGCGATGTCGAGCAGCGGGCTGCCCGTGGGGCTGTAGAGGAACAGCCACATCAGGGTGGAGACCACGGCCGGGACGACGTAAGGGATGAGCAGGGCGGCACGGAAGAAGCGCACCGCGCGGGCGGCCACGCCGTCCAGCAGGAGCGCCAGCAGCAGCGCGATGCCGAGCATCACCGTGATCTGTACGGCGCCGAACAGCAGGGTGCGGCCCATGCTCGCCCAGAACGCGCTGTCCCCCAGGACGGAGGCGAAGTTGGCGAAGCCGGTGAAGACGACCCGGGTCGGGCCGAAGCCGAGGCCGCTGCTCTTCTTCTCGTGCAGGCTCTGGCTGAAGGCGTAGCCGATCGGCACGACGTAGGTGGCGAGGAAGCCCAGCAGGAAGGGGAGCAGGAACAGCAGCCCCTTGTAGGCTCCCCGTCTCCCGGCCCGGCGGGGGGAGGGCCGCCGGACCGGGGAGTCGGTCGCGACCTTCGCCGGTCGCGTCAGGGTGGACACGGGTGACTCCAATGTCTCCGGATGGGGGTGGGGGCGACGGATGAACGGGGGCGAAGGACGAGGGCTCAGCCGCCGGCGACGGCCTTGATGCCCTTGCCGTTGAGGTCGTCCACGGTCCACTTCTCGATGCCGGTGAGCATCTCCTCGACCGTGAGCTCCTTCTTCATGACCTTGCCCCACTGCTTCTGCATCTCGGAGTACATGGCCGCGTAGTTCGGGCCGTACTGCCACTGGTCGCCGACCCGGGCGGCCGCGTCGGTGATCACCTTCGCGCTGTCGGACTTCCCGTTGAACATCTCGGTGGGGATGATCTTGTCGACGTACGGGGAGACGTCCGGGACCGCCGGGAAGAGGCCGGACTTGGAGGCGGGGTCGGTGAGCGTGGTCAGCGACTCCTTGCTGCTGGACAGCCAGGCGGCGAACTCGGCGGCGCGGTCGGGGTACTTGCAGCCCTTGAGCACGGCCAGTGCGTCGAAGTTGCTGGAGGTCCGCGGCTTCGCGGTGTCGAAGACGGGGGCGTCGGCCAGCTGCCAATCGCCACGCGACTTGGGGAAGTTGGTGCTGTAGATCGGCAGCTGCCAGGTCGAGGTCGTCATCGCGATCGTGGTGCCGAGGTCCCAGGTCTTGAAGACCCCGGGGTCGGCGTAGGAGGCGCCCGAGGCGAGGTTCTTGTCGACCAGGCGCTGGACGACGTCACCGGCCTTCAGCGCCTCCGGGGAGGTGAAGTCGACTGCCCAGTGGTCTCCCTCGACCTTGTACCACTGGGCGCCCGCCTGCCAGGACAGGTCGACGAGGGTGCTCGGGTCCTCCCCCGCCATGTTGAAGATCTTGACCTTCCTGTTCTCCTTCTGCGCCTTCTCACCGGCCGCGATCAGGTCGTCCCAGGTCCTGGGCGCCTCGATGCCGTACTTCGCGAACAGGTCCGCGCGGTAGGCCGTGAACAGCGGCGAGGACCCCACGGGGATGCCGAAGGTGGTGCCGCCGGGGCTGACCGCGTTCCACGCGGCCGGCGTGTACTTGTCCTTGTACGGCTCGGCGACCTCGGTGATGTCGGTGAGCAGACCGTCGGCGGCGAAGGTCGCCAGGTTCATCCCGTCCATCTTCGACAGACACGGCGCGGTGCCGGCGTTCACCGCCGCGCGCAGCTTCTGGTACGCCGTCTCGCCCGCCGGGTTGACGAACGTGATCCGGGTGTCGGGGTGGTCCTTGTTCCACGCCTTGGTCTGGGCCTCGATGCCGTCGGTCCAGCTCCACAACTCCAGCGTGACCTTGCCCTTGGTGGCCTTCGCGGTGGAGTCGGAGCCGGCGTCGCCGCCCCCGCAGGCGGCCAGCAGGAGGGACAGGGACGCCGCGGCGGCCGCCGCGGCGAGGGCTCTGGCACGGAACTGGGACATCGGTCCTCCACGGACGGAACAGGACGGCGCTTGGGGTGGGGGAACCGGCGCGGTCAGCGATCAGGCAGGGAGGGGCGACGGACGGTGTCGCACTCCCTGAGTAGTAACCGGTTGTTGTGGACCGTAGGACGTGAGTGGCCCACACCACAAGGGGGAGGGTCGCTTTGTTTCGTCAAACATTCAATGGCGTTACCGTGGATCGCACGCCCACCTGCATATTCGTGCGGAGCATCACTTGGCGTGACCGGCTGTTCCGCTGAAGGTGACGACCCAGCGAACGCTTTCCTAGCCACTAGCGACCCTCCGGAGTGGAAACCGTTTACTCCGCCGAACACCGCCGGACCGCCGCCGCACCGCCGCCGCACCGCCCCCGCAGCCCCGGCGATGATGGGGGGCATGACACGGGACCCCGAAACCCGCTATCTCCTCGACAACCAGCGGTCCGAGGCCGGCGAGCGGTTCGTCGCCCTCTCCAGGCTCTTCGACGCCTCCACCTTCCGCCATGTCGACGACCTCGGCATCGCGGCGGGCCGGCGCTGCTGGGAGGTGGGGGCCGGGGGCTCGTCGGTGGTCCGGGGGCTGGCCGAGCGGGTGGGGCCCGCGGGGCACGTCCTCGCGACGGACATCGACACGTCGTGGATGGCCGACGCGGCGGCGCCCCAGATCGAGACGCGGCGCCATGACGTCGCCGCCGACGACCCCCCGCCCGGCCCCTTCGACCTGGTCCACGCCCGGCTGGTGCTCGTCCACGTCGCCGACCGCGAACGGGCCCTGCGGGCGATGGTGGACTCGTTGCGCCCCGGCGGGTGGCTCCTGCTGGAGGACGCCGACCCGGCGTTGCAACCCCTGATCTGCCCCGACGAGTCCGGCCCCCGGCAGCGTCTGGCGAACAAGCTCCGCCACGGCTTCCGCGCCCTCCTCGCCGAGCGCGGCGCGGACCTCTCGTACGGCCGCCGCCTGCCTCGGCTGCTGCGCGAGGCCGGGCTCGTCGACGTCCGGGCGGACGCGTACTTCCCCGTCACCGGCCCGGCCTGTGCCGCGTTGGAGGCGGCCACCGTCCGCCAGGTCCGCGACCAACTGGTCGCCAGGGGCCTCGCGACACCGGAGGAGATCGACTCCCATCTCGCCGCCGTCGCGTCGGGAGACCTGGACCTGGCGACCTCCCCGATGATCTCGGCATGGGGACGCCGACCCGAGCGCCGGGACGACCGGGAGGCGGGCCGGGAAGCGTCGGCGTAGCGCGGTCTCTGGGTACCGGCACCCGCGAAGTTGAGTACGCGCACTCAAGATCCGGCGCCGTGACCGCCCCGACGATGAGGGTCTTCCTCGTCGAGATCGGGAGAGACCTCATGTTCAGCCGCCTCGCCGACGTCCTGGTGCCCGCCGTCGGACGTCTCACGGTGACCGCCGATGCCGGATCCGTCTGGACGCCGGGCAGCATCGTCGTCGCGAACCACACCTCACTCGCCGACCCCGCGATCGTGCTCGCCGCGCTGCGCCGCCTCGGCGTCGAGCCCGTCGCGATGGGCGCCGCCGGGCTGTGGCGGATCCCCCTGCTGGGCCGCGCGCTCACCCGCGAGGGGTACATCCCGGTGTACCGGAGGGACCCGCGCGCCGCCGACGCGCTGGATCTCGCCGCCGACGCGCTGGAGCGGGGCCGGACGGTCCTCATCTACGCCGAGGGCGGCATCCCGGTCCGCAAGGACGCCGCCGAAGCGGCGCCCGGGGAGTTCCGCAGCGGCCTGACCCGCCTCGCGGCACGCACCGGAGCGCCCGTCGTCCCGGTCGGCCAGGCCGGGGCCCGCCGGGTCACCTCCGGCAGCACGGTCAAGCAGGTGGCGGGGCTCATCACCGCGCCGCTGCGCCGCCCCGCACTCCATGTCCACGTCGGCGCGCCGCTCTCCCTCACCGCCGATCACACGTCGAACACCCGGCAGGCGCACGCGGCGGTGACCGCCGCCTGGCGCACGGCCGCCGCCCGCCTCGGCGAACCGGCCGCGCTCGCCGCGTGAGGGACGAGCGGCCGCCTCGGAGCAGCCGTGACGCGAGCAGCCGTGACGCGAGCGGCCGCCACGGAGAGCGGCCGTGACGCGAGGGCCCGCGCCGAGAGGGCCGTCGGGGGGCCACCACACTCCGGCCCTTCCCTTCGATGCTATCGTTAGCATTGACGTGATGTGCGGCGCCGGTTGTCGCGAGGCGGGGTCGAGGACGATGATCGCGGCACGGGATTCCGCGGACACGAGGAGCCGACGGTGGAACTGCGCTGGCTGACATCGTTCGTGGCGGTCGCCGAGGACCTGCACTTCGGGCATGCCGCCGACCGGCTCTATCTGGCACCGTCGGCGCTGAGCGCCCAGATCAAGGCGCTGGAGACGGAGCTGGGCGTGCGCCTCGTCGACCGTGGCCGCCGCTCCCGGATCCAGCTCACCGGCGCGGGCGAGCTGTTCCTGACCGAGGCCCGGCTGACCCTGGCCCAGGTCGCGAAGGCCGAGGCCGTGGGCCGCAGGGCCGGCCGGGGCGAGCTGGGCGAGGCCGAGATCGCGTACGTCGCCTCGGCCGCGTTCTCCGGTGTGCTCACCCGGGTGCTGGCCGACTGCGCGCGACACGAGCGGGACGTGACCGTACGGGTGCGGGAGATGGAGACCCCGGCGCAGCTGGAGGCGCTCGGCTCGGGCCGCATCGACGTGGGCTTCCTGCGGTGGCGACCGGAGTACCCGCCGGATCTGACGGCTGTCTGTCTGCTGACGGAGAGGATGGTGCTCGCCCTCCCCGAGGAGCACCGGCTGAGCACCCTGGAGGCCGTGCCCGCCGCCGAGCTGACCGGGGAACGGTTCGTGGTGCCCCACTTCGACGAGGAGCATGGTTTCCGCGACCAGATCAACGAGGTGGGGGACGCCGGCGGCTTCCAGGCCCGGCTGGCGCCGCCCGTCAAGGATTTCGTCGCCGCGCTGACCCTCGTCGGCGGCGGCCTCGGTGTGGCGCTCGTACCGGACTCGGTGCGGTGCGTGGGGATGCCCGGCGTGGTGCATCGCCCGCTCGCCGACGTCACGCTCACCACCCGCCTCGTCGGAGTGCATCGCCGGGACGAGACGTCCCCCGCCGTCCGCCGGGTCGTCCGCCGCCTGCGCGCGGCAGCCGAGGGAGCCGAGGGAGCCGACTGACGAACGCCCGCTCCGGCGAGGCCCGTTATTCGATGGCCCTTCGGTTCCGCGCGTGGTTACGCTCGTCGTATGCCTTACGTCCTCTACCTCTGACCGGACCCCGGGCTCCGCTCCTCACCTGTGTGACGAGTCGGGAGCCACACGTCCGCCCGCGACCGCCCGCTCCGAGTCGGGCCGGTCGTTCGTCAGAGTCGGTGCGCTCCCCCTGCGGTCCGAGCGGTCCGCGTGATCCAAGTGGTCCAAGTGGTCCCTCCCGTCCCAGGGGTGACGTGTGCCTCCTTCCGGAGGAAGAGAACGTGACTGTCCTTACCCTGCCTGCTCGCGATCGGGCCCAGTTGACCTGTACCGGTGTCCGCGTCGACCGTGGCGGGCGGCCCGTGCTGCACGACGTCGAGATGAAGGTGTCCCCGGGGACCCGCTGGGGTGTGGTCGGCGAGAACGGGCGCGGCAAGTCGACCCTGTTGCATGTCCTGGCCGGTGCCCTGGTCCCCGACGAGGGGGAGGTCCACCGGGTCGGCACCCTCGCGCTGGCCGAGCAGGAGATGCCGGCCGCGGACGGGCGTACGGTCGGCGATGTCGTCGACGAGCACCTCGCGGACGCCCGTGCCGCGCTCGCGCGACTGGACGCGACCACGGCCGCGCTGGCCGAGGGGCGGCCCGGTGCCGAGGACGCGTACGCCGACGCGCTGGAGGCTGCGCAGGCACTGGACGCCTGGGACGCCGACCGCCGCGTCGACGTGGCCCTCGCCGGGCTCGGCGCGGTCGGCGACCGGACCCGCACGCTCGCCACGCTCTCCGTAGGCCAGCGCCATCGGATCCGGCTGGCGTGTCTGCTGGGGGCCGAGTACGACTTCCTGTTGCTGGACGAGCCGACCAACCACCTCGATCTGGCGGGGCTGGAGTACCTGACCGCCAGGCTGCGCGCCCACGCCGGTGGTGTGGTCGTGGTCAGCCACGACCGGGCGCTGCTGTCGGACGTGGCCACCACGATCCTCGACCTCGACCCCTCACGGGACGGCCGGCCGCGGGTCCACGGCGGCGGGTACGCCGGCTATCGCGAGGGCCGGGAGGCCGAACTGGCGTGCTGGGAAACGGAGTACGAGCAGCAGCAGACCGAACGGACGCGGCTCAGGCAGGCGTTGTCGGAGGCGCAGAACCGACTGGTCACGGGCTGGCGCCCGGACAAGGGCACCGGCAAGCACCAACGCGCCACCCGGGCCGGCGCGCTGGCCCGGTCCGTGCACCGCCGCCAGGACGACCTGGAACGCCACCAGGTCACCGCGCCCGTACCGCCCCGGCGTTTCCACATGCCCGAACTCCCCGCCCGTACCGGCGTCCTGCTGCTGCGTGCCCACGAGGTGGGCGTCCGGGGCAGGCTGCGGCGGTCCACGCTGGCGGTGTCGTCCGGCGACCGGCTGGCCGTCACCGGGGCGAACGGGGCGGGCAAGTCGACGCTCCTGGCGGTCCTGGCCGGGCTGGTCGCCCCCAGCACGGGCCGGGTGCACCGGGCGCGGACCGTACGGCTGCACCTCCTGGGGCAGGAGTCGCCGCCTGCGTCCCGGCGACCGGCCCGTGACCTGTACGAGGCGTACACCGCGCGGCTGGTGAGCACCGGGGTCCTCGCGGAGGGCGAGGTCGTGGGGCTCGGGACGCTGGGTCTGCTCACCTCCCGTGATGCCGAGAAGCCGGTGGCCGAACTGTCGACGGGGCAGCAGCGGCGTCTCGACCTCGCCCTGGCGCTGGCCACCCGGCCGCACGTCCTGCTGCTGGACGAGCCGACCAACCACCTGTCCATCGCCCTCGTCGACGAACTCACCGAGGCCCTGCGCACCACGGACGCGGCCGTCGTCGTCGCCACGCACGACCGGCAGTTGCGGCGCGACGTCGAGGGCTGGCCCCGTCTGGCGCTGTCCGCGTCCGAGGGGGCCGGCGTCGTGGGCCGCGTCCCCGCCTGACCACGGCCGGCGCGGCGGGTACGGCCTGCCGCGCCGTCACCACCACCGGTGGCGGTCGCCGGCGACGCGCCGGTCACCGAGCGGCTGTACGGCGCGGGCGTTGCCCTGGGGGAAGACCGTCCGGTAGTGGGCCAGCGCGGTGGCCGAGGCCTGGACGGGGTGGGTGAGCAGGATCCAGCGCACTCCGGGGGTGTAGGGGCAGACGGTGGTGGAGCCGAGGTAGCGATATGACTCGGTGCAGGACGGCAGCAGGGCGTCCAGCTCGACGCCGGGGACCTCCCAGGGTTCCGCTGAGCGGCGGGCCGAGGTGAGCAGGCGGTCGAGGGAGCCGTTGGCCCGGCCCGGGTGCACGAAGACGCCGACGACCGCGAACCCGCTGTCCTCCCCCGCTCCGGACGCGTCCACGTCCTCGGTCACCCGCCGGTACTTCATGTGCTGTTCCATCGGGAACGCCACGCCCGAGACGGTGTGTTCGGACGGCGTGTGCCAGTGCACGTCGACCAGTTCGTAGCGGTCGGCGCCCACCCGTGCCAGACACTCCTCGCCGGGTGGCGGAGTGGCCTTCACGGTGCCCTCGTCGTCTCGCACACAGTGGGGACGGCCGCCGAGGGCGGGGCCGGGTTCGGGTCGCCGATGGTTCCCGGGGTCGTCGAAGTGCAGTTCCAGGTCGATCGCGGTCGGGTGGGTGAACCGCAGGGGCGGCAGCTCGGAGGGGTGGACGTCGTGCGGTCGGATGTCGACAGGGCTCTGCTTCCCGTGCGAACGGCCGACGGTGGCCGTCGCGGGCGCGGTCAGGGACATGGGCGAACACCTTCGGCTGGGGCGGGGGTCGGGGTCGGACGCACCGCATCCCTCCCCCTGCCACCGCGCCGAAACGCACGGGCTCGCCCGGACTGATGAACGGGCGGCACGGCCTTGACGCCCCCACGCGTCCACGCCCACGCCCAAGTCCACGTCCGCAACCGCGGGCGCGTCCGTCTCCGCGTCAGACGAGGGTGTCCTCGGTCGACGCGGGCACGGCGCACGGGCGCAGGACCATGAGCGGGCCTTCCCGCGTCGCGACCATGGCGAAGGGGAACCGGTCGAGTTCCAGACAGAGCGCCACGTCGTCGGGGTGGACTCCCTGACGCACACCCTGCGTCAGTTCGGCCGCGGCTCGCGACCCGGCGGCACGGCGGAGGTACTCGGCGGCGCCCGTAGCGGAGCCGGACCCGGCCTCGGCTTCGGCGGCTCTCCGGGCGATGTACTGGGCGCAGGCGAGATCCTCGTCGGCCCGCCCGTCCTCGCCGGTGACCACGAACGTCACGCTGTCGCTCCCGCGCGTCCGCAGAACCGACGCCGTGGCCTCCGCCACCACGAAGGCTGCGCACAGCACCAGTGAAGCGTCCTTCACCGCGAGCGCGCCGACCGTCCCCGCCGTGGTCTTCTGGACGACGGTCCGTCCGCCGAGATCCATGGACCGCAACAGCCCCGGGGAGTTGACGGCGTCGAATCCGGGCGCGGGCGGACCGTCCTTGAGCGCCACCCAGTCCGGGTGAGCGGTCTTGAGCGCCAGGGCGTCGTCCAGCGACTCGGCGAGGACGATCTTCTCCGCGCCCTGGGCGAAGGCCCAGGCGGCCACGGTGTAGGCACGCATGACGTCGATGACGACGGCGACGGACGGGGTTTCGCGCAACTCGGGGATGCCGACAAGACGAGAGTTCATCCGCATCATGATCACGTACTCGGACCACGAGACGCCTGGGGAGTGACACACGCCACAGCGGGGTTGGGACCGGAAACGCGGACGGGAACGGGGCCGGGCGCGCGGTGGCCGGGGTGGACGACATCGCGTCGTATCTCGCGGCCCAGGTGGCGGACGCGCCTCACGCTGGGGCGCGGAGGTCCAGACTCTGCCGGCGCGGGTGTCGCGGGCGGTGACGCCCGGCGGTTGAGCTGCGGCTCTGCTCTTAAATCGGTGGGCTCGGGGCCTCTCCTCACGTGACAATCAGGGGCCATCCAGGGGAGGAACACATGAGCCAGGCACACCTGACTCTTCATGAGCTGCTGCCGTCCGAGGAGCTCGCGGCGGCGCTCGAAGCGGGGCACGTCACGCGCAAGTCGCACCCGGAACTGCCGCTGTCCATCTACACGTACACGAGGACGTGTCAGTACGAGCGGGTGTGGAACCGTGTGACGACGCGCTGTCGAGGCCTGGTGGCAGACGACGCCACCGGGGAGATCGTCGCGCTGCCGCTGCCGAAGTTCTTCAACGTCGGTGAGCACGAGTCCGGTCAGCCCTACGCCCCGCGTCTCCCGGACGAGCCGTTCGAGGTGTACGACAAGGTCGACGGCAGTCTGGCGGTGGTGTTCCACTACGCGGGCCGGTGGCGGGTCGCGTCCAAGGGGTCGTTCGTGAGCGTCCAGGCCACCTGGGCGCAGCGGCTGCTCGACGCGAAGGACACGTCCGGTCTCGTGCCCGGGGTGACCTACCTGGCCGAGATCCTGTACCCGGAGAACCGGATCGTCGTCGACTACGGCGACCGCCGGGACGTGGTGCTGCTGGCCGCGTTCGCCAAGGACGGCACGGAGGTCGCCCTGGCGGAGGCAGCCGCGGGGTGGCGGGGCATCGGCTCGGTCGTCACCGTCCGGCCCGCCGTGCCGCTCGCCGAGCTGCTGGCGATGACGGAGGGCAACCGGCTGCCCGGCGGCCTGCCGGCCACGGGCACCGACGCGGAGGGCTTCGTGCTGCGCTTCGCCTCGGGGGTACGGGCCAAGGCCAAGTTCGCCGAGTACGTCCGGCTGCACAAGGTGCTGACCGGTGTGACCGAGCGGGACATCTGGCGCGGTCATGGCATCCAGCGGTTCGCGGGGCTGCCCGCCAAGCAGGTGGCGCAGGCGCTGAACTGCTCGGCCGAGGACGTCGTCGCGTCCGGCGGCCGGCCCCTGGACGCGCTGCTGGAGCAGGTGCCCGACGAGTTCGACGCCTGGGTGCGCGGGGTCGTCGCGGGCATCGACAAACAGGTCGAGGACCGGGAGCGGGCGATCGACGAGGCGTTCCGCTCGCTCGCCCATCTCGCGGACGACCGGGGCGCGTTCGCCCGCGCGGTGCGCGAACTGCCCGACGCGGCCGTGCGCCCCGCCATGTTCCAGCGCCTGGACGGGCGTTCGACCGTGCTCGTCACGTACCGTTCCACCCGGCCGGAGGCGTCCGACCCCTTCAAGAACGACGAGGAGAACTGACCGTGCCCGTGGTACACGTCATGACGGGGCTGCCCGCCTCGGGGAAGACGACGGCCGCGCGCCGGCTCCAGGCGGAGTCCGGGGGCCGGATGCGCCGCGTCAACCTCGACGATCTGCGGCAGATGCTCGACATCCCCCTGCCCGAGGGTGCCGAGCGCCGGTCGTACGCGCACGAGCAGACCGTGCTGGCGATCCAGGACGCGGCGGTACGGGCGGCCGTCGACGGCGGGTTCGACGTCGTCGTGGACAACACGCACATGACCCCGCACATCCCGAAGCGGCTGAAGGCGGCCGTGGCGGGGCTGGCCACGTTCGTCGTGCACGACTTCACCGACGTGCCGGTGGAGGAGTGCCTGCGGCGCGACGCGACGCGGGAGCGGCCGGTCGGCGAGGAGATCATCCGGATCCTCGCGGACAAGCACGAGAAGTCCCGCAGGGGTGGCTGGCGGCTCACGGCGGAGTGGCTGAACGACGAGCCCGCCGTCGAGCCGTACACCGCCGACCCGGCGCTTCCCTCGGCGGTCATGTGCGACATCGACGGCACGCTCGCCCTACGCGGCGACCGGGGCGCGTACGACTTCACGCGCTGCGAGGAGGATCTGCTCAACGTGTCGGTGCGAGGTGCGCTGCACTCCTTCCGCAGCGCCGACGGCGATGTCGTCGTGCTGCTCTCCGGGCGCGGTGAGGAGCACCGCGGCCAGACGGAGGCGTGGCTGCGCGCGCACGAGGTGCCGTACGACGAGCTGTGGATGCGGGCGGCCGGCGACCACCGTCGCGACGACGTGGTGAAGGCGGAGCTGTTCGACCGGCATGTGCGGCACCGCTTCGCCGTACGGGTCTCCCTCGACGACCGGGACCGGGTCGTCGCCGTGTGGCGCCGGATGGGGCTGCCGACCTGGCAGGTCAACTACGGCAACTTCTAGCCGCCGGGGCAGAACACCTAGATCGCGCAGGCCCGGACGAACGCGTCGGCCAGTTCGGCGGGGCGGGTGAAGAGGGCCTCGTGGCTGCCGGGGGTCTCGATCATCAGGGGGTTCTTCAGTCGCTGGGGGAAGCGCTCGGCCCAGTGCCACTCGCCGGGGAGGGAGAGGTCCTCGGCGGACAGGACGTAGGCGGTGGGTATGTCGAGGGCCTGGAAGGCGCTGGTGTCGGGCTTCTCCGTGAACGTGCCGAGCGGCTGCGGCACGAGCAGGGAGTGGACGATCCGCTGGGTCTCGTCGTCGGCGTCCTGCATGAACGCCTGCTGGAACACCTCGAACGGGAACGTCACCCCGTTGTTGCCGGAGGCGGCGGCCACGGCGCGGAACATCTCGCCGTAGTGCGGCGGGCACGCGTCGATCAGCGACTCGCCGTCGTTCGGTACGAACGCGCTCCAGAAAACCAGCCTCCGCAGACGGGAGGCGAGTCGGGGCGCCGCGCCCACCAGCACGAACCCGCCCCAGCTGTGGCCGACCAGCGTGACATCCTCCAGACCGGCCTGCTCGACGTACTCCACGAGGCTGTTCACGCAGTCGGTCAGCGTCACATCGGTCGGGTCGTCGTTCTCCCCCAGTCCGGCCAGGGTGGGGGTGTGCACCTGGTGCCCGGCGGCCCGCAGTTCGTTCGCGACGGGGCGCCAGGCCCAGCCACCGTGGCAGGCGCCGGTCACCAGGACGAAGGTCTCGCTCATATCGATCTCCCTTGATCGAGTGGTTACAACCAGTTGGGTAGGTGGGGGAGTTCGCCGGTGACCCGCAGGTCCGCGGCAGTGCCCCGGCCGGTGAGCCAGGCGGCCAGGGCGTGTGGGGGTCCGGCGACCGTGGCACCGACAGGGCCGGCGCCCAGCGCGACGGTGCCGTGTCCGTCCGCGTTCAACTCGACGCCGGTGCCGGGCTGGAGGCGTTCCGTCATCCACCCGGCCACATCACCCACGAGAGCCCAGGCGAAATCGGGCGGCAGTACGTCCATGCCGACGCCGACCCGCAGATCGACCAGGTGGATCCAGACCTCGCGGGCCCGCAGCCACGGCACCTCGGACGCCGGGATCTGTCGGCCCGTCCCGCTGGTGACGGTGGCCGACCAGTCGTCGTCCGACATCGCCCCGGCGGCTTGCCGGAAGCGCTCGGCGGATTCCCGTACATCCGCCCGCTGTTCGGTGAGCGAGCGAGCGGCGCCGGCCTGGATGTCCGTGGCGCGCTGGTCCGGCGAGGCGTACATGGGGGTGGGGATTCCCGTACGGGCCCAGGTCAGCAGGTTGACCAGGGCGTCGGCGTTGCGGGCGAGGTGGGTGAGGAGGTGGCCGCGGGTCCAGCCGGGGAGAGCGGACGGTTCGGTGACGGCGTGCGGCGGAAGTGCGTCGACCGCCCGCTGGAGCCGGACCTGACCGTCCGCGACCCATGCGAGGACCTTCACGCCTTGTCCTCGACGACCGTGTTCACGCACTCCCCGATGCCCTCGACGACCGTACGTACGACCTGGCCCGGCTTCAGGAACACCTTCGGATCGCGGGCCGCACCCACGCCACCCGGCGTGCCGGTGAGGATGAGGTCACCCGGCTCCAGGGTCGTGAACGTGCTGATGTACGCGGCGATGTCCGCCGGGGTGAAGAGCAGGTCGGAGGTGCGTGAGCGCTGCATGACCTCGCCGTCGACCTCCAGCCGGATCTCCAGGTCGGCCGCGTCGTCGATCTCGTCGCCGGTGACCAGCAGCGGCCCGGCCGGGGTGCTGGCCTCCCACGCCTTGCCCTGGAGCCACTGCGGGGTGCGCCACTGCCAGTCCCGCATGGAGATGTCGTTGACGACGGTGTAGCCGGCGATCGCGGCGGCCGCCTCCTCCTTGGTGGCCCGGCGGGGCAGCCGGGAGCCGATGACGAAGCCGAGTTCGGCCTCCCAGTCCAGTTCCTCGGTCTCGCCCGGGTGGACGATGTCGTCGCGGGCGCCGAGGAGGCAGTTGGCGAACTTGGCGAAGAGGGCGGGGTGCGAGGGCATCTCGCGGCCCATCTCCGCTATGTGGGTACGGTAGTTGTGGCCCACGCAGAAGATCTTCGCGGAGGTCGTGACGACCGGGGCGAGGTCGAGGGCGGCCACGTCGTGCGTGGGGCCGTCGGCGGCTGCCGCGTCCGTACGCCAGTCGGGGCGGCGCAGCAGGCCGGCGACGTCGGGGACGCCGACCTCCACTGCCCGGTCGCCGTCGAGGCGGACGGCCGCCGTGCCGTCGACGGTGCGGATGGTGGCGAGCTTCATGAGGTCGTGCTCCCGGTCGTTTCGGTGCGGGCGGTCGTTTCCGTGCGGGCGAGGTTCAGCGCCTCGTAGAGGGGCGCGTCGTTGAAGGTGAACAGATCGAGCCGGGTGTCCGCCGCGATGGTCAGGGCGCACCAGGAGGGGACGGCGATCAGGTCGCCGGCGGCCACCTCGATCACGCGGTCGTCGAGGGTGACCGTGCCGCTGCCGCGGAAGACCTGCCAGACCGAGGAGCCGACGGTGCGGCGGGTGGCGGTGGTGGTGCCGGGCCGCAGCCGGTGCATCTCGGTGCGCAGGCTGGCGAGGGCGTCGCGGCCGGTGGCGGGGTTGGTGAAGCGGATGCCCGCGTGGCCGGGCTCGATGACACCGGGGTGTCCTTCGTCCTCCAGCTCCAGCTGGGCGGTGAGGGCGTCGTCGGTGTCGGCCCAACGGTAGGCCATCAGTGGGGAGTTGGCGGTTTCGGGGGCGGCTATCGGACGCAGTCCGGGGTGGCCCCAGAGCCGTTCGTTGCGCGAGCGGGAGGGGGTGGACCGGTCGGACACGCCGTCCTCGCCGAACTCGAAGAACCCGGCGTCGAGTCGGTGGACGAGCGGGATGTCGAGGCCGTCGAGCCAGACCATGGGCTCGTCGCCGACGTGGTGGTGGCCGTGCCAGTGCATGGACGGGGTGAGGAGGAGGTCGCCCGGGCGCATCTCGACCGCGTCGCCGTTGACGACCGTCCACACGCCCTGGCCCTCCAGGATGAACCGGAAGGCGCCCTGCGAGTGCCGGTGTGCGGGGGCGACCTCCCGCGGGCCCAGGTACTGGATCGCCGCCCAGAGGTTGGGCGTCGCGTACGGCCGTCCGGGCAGGCCCGGGTTGGCGAGGGCGATCGCCCGGCGCTCACCGCCACGCCCGACGGGCACCAGGTCGCCGGACCGGCGGGCGAGCGGCAGGAGGGTGTCCCATTGCCAGACGTGCGGTACGGCCTCGGGCTGCGGGGTCAGCGGCATCAGGTTGCCGATCTCCGTCCACAGCGGGATGAGCCCGGCGGCCGCGAAGCCGTCGTACAGCTTCCGCAGGTCGGGGTCCGTCTCGTCCGGGGCGATGACGGAGACGCTGGTCACCGGGTCAGTGGTCATCGGGGGTTCCTTCGGCGTCGAGGCGGCGCGCGATGTCGGCGCGCAGGGCCTTCTTGTCGATCTTTCCGACCTTGGTGGCGATGAGTTCGGGGACGGTCACCAGCCGGTCCGGGAACTTGAAGCGGGCGGTGCCCGCGCGCTCCATGACGTGGTGGACGTCGTCGAGGGTGACGGTGTGCCCGGCTTCCGGGACGACGTAGAGGCAGACCCGCTCGCCGAGCCGGTCGTCGGGCATGGCCACGGCGGCGGCGCGGGTGACGCCCGGGGTCTGGTACGCGAAGTTCTCGATCTCCTCGGCGGAGATGTTCTCCCCACCCCGGATGATCATGTCCTTGTCTCGTCCCTCGACGACGAGGTTGCCGTCGGGGAGCAGCCGCACGATGTCGCCGGTGCGGTACCAGCCGTCCTCGGTGAACGCGCGGGCGTTCTGCTCCTCGGCCCGGTAGTAGCCGCGTGGGGTGTACGGCCCCCGGGTGAGCAGCACACCGGGGCTCCCCTCCGGGACCGGGTCGCCCAGCTCGTCCACGACGAGAAGCTCGTCGTCGTCGCACATGGGGCGGCCCTGCGTCGTACAGATGACGTCCTCGGAGTCGTCGAGGCGCGTGTAGTTGAGGAGGCCCTCGGCCATCCCGAACACCTGCTGGAGCGTGCAGCCCAGTTCGGGGCGGACGCGGCGGGCGACGTGGTCGGCGAGGCGGGAGCCGCCGACCTGGAGGAGGCGCAGCGAACTCAGGTCGTGCGCCGGGTGTTCCCGGCGGTGGTCCAGCCAGCGCTGGGCGATGGCCGGCACCAGGGCGCTCACGGTGACACCCTCGCGCTCGACGATCGGGAACGCCTTGTCCGGGTTGGGCGAACCGAGGACGACCCGCCCGCCGTGCAGCAACGTGCCGAGCAGACCCGGGCAGGCGAGGGGGAAGTTGTGCCCGAGGGGCAGGGCGGCGAAGTAGACCGTGTCGGGGCCGAGTTCGCAGACCTCGGCGCTGCGGCGGGCGTTGTAGAGGTAGTCGTCGTGGGTGCGGGCGATGAGCTTGGGCAGTCCGGTGGTGCCGCCGGAGAGCAGGAACACGGCGATGGAGCGGCTGTCGGGCCGGTATGCGTCGACCGCCTGCCGGGCACCTGGTGCGGCGGGCTCGGCGCACAACCCCCGCAGATCCACGGCACTGTCGCCGACCTTGTCGCCGAGGACCAGGACATGAGCGAGAGTTGCCGAGGAGCCGGCGATCTCGAACGCCATCGACTGATGGTCATGGTCCTTGAGGACGTCCGGAACCGCGATGCCCACGGCCTCGCTGTGCTCGACGAGATGGCCGATCTCGTGTCTGCGGTGGCCGGGCAGCGCCATGACGGGGATGACGCCGAGACGCAGGCAGGCGTACGTGAGGATCGCGAACTCGACCGTGTTGGGCAGCTGCACCACGATCCGGTCGTCCGGGCGGAGGCCCAGCGCGGCCAGGCGCAGCGCCGCGGCGTCCGCCCGCTCGGCGAGTTGCCGGTACGTCAGCCTGCGGTCGCCGTCGACGACGGCGATCGCGTCGGGGGTCGCGTCGGCGGAGGCGTGCAGCCGGTCGCCGAGGGCGATGCCCTCCCAGTAGCCCTTCGCGGTGTAGCGCTCGGCGTACTCCGTCGGCCAGGGCACAGCTCCGTCGCTGCTAGGCCTGGGCATGGTCACTCTCCTCAGTGGGCACGATCACGGCGTCCAGGGCGATCAGCCCGTCGGCGGTGAGCCGCAGCGGGTTGATCTCGATCTCGGCGGTCTCCGAGCTCGCGGCCAGGGCGGCGGCGAGCGCGGCGACGACCCGTCCGAACTCGGCGCGGTCCAGCACCGGCCCGCCCCGCCAGCCGTCGAGCAGGACGCGGGCGGCCAGTTCGTCGGGCATCGTGGCGGCCTCGGTCACGGACAGCGGGGCGAGCCGGATCGCCACGTCGGCGAGCGCCTCGGCGGCCGTGCCGCCCAGCCCCGCCAACACGACCGGCCCGAACACCGGGTCCCGCCGCACGCCGAGCACGAGGTCGACACCGGCCGGGGCCATCGCCTCGACCAGGTAGCGGCGGTCGGGGCCGATGGCGTCCAGCGCCGCGTCGAGTTCCTCGGCGGTACGTACGCCCAGGTGGACCCCGCCGATCTCCGTCTTGTGCAGGATCGCGGCGTCGAGCACCTTGACGGCGACGGGGCCGCCGAGCCGGCGCAGGGCCTGATGGGCCTCGGCGCGGTTGTCGCAGGCGACGCGGTCGGGGGTGCGGATGCCGAGCCCGGCGAGGAAGGTCTTGGCGGCGTCCTCGTCGAGGGGGCCGAGGGGTACGACGGCGATCGCCTCCGAGCGCGGTCTCTCCGCGTCCGACGACGCCCGCTGCCGCGCGTCGGCCGACGGGGCCGGTCCGGCGTCGGTGGAGGCGAGCGCCGACGCGGACGAGAACGCGACGGCATCGCCTTCCTGCCCCCGCTCTCGCGCGAGCGCCACCGGGCTGGGTGCGGTGGCGGCGGACGTCGTGGCCGTGTCCGCGGCACCGAAAGCCGGTGCCGG
The DNA here is from genome assembly GCF_014930365.1 of Streptomyces caniscabiei. Lineage (GTDB taxonomy): Bacteria > Actinomycetota > Actinomycetes > Streptomycetales > Streptomycetaceae > Streptomyces > Streptomyces caniscabiei. The sequence continues at coordinate 501,826 of NZ_JABXWI010000004.1, forward strand.
TGCCGGTGCCGGTGAAACCCTGTCCGCCTCGACGCGCAGAGACCGCTGCCGCGCATCCGTCACCAGTGCCCGTACCGCGTTGGCGGCTGAGGCCGGTCCGGTGAGAGCCGGGACTCCCGCCTTGTGCAGGCGGGTCCGTTGTTCGGCCGCGTCCTCGGGGAGGCCGCCGACGACCACCACGGCCGGGGAGTCGGCCCCGAGGCCGGCGGCCTGGGCGGCGGAGGCGAGGTCGACGCTGTCGGGCTCGGTCAGGGCGTAGACGGCGAGGAGGTCCACCGCCGGGTCGGCGGCCGTGGTGTCGAGGACTCGGGCGAACGTCTCGGCGGGGCGGCCGGTGTCGACCGGGTTGCGCTGGTAGGTGAGCGGGGGCAGCAGTTCGCTCAACGTGTGCCGTGTGGTCGTGGTCAACTCCGGTACGCGGATGCCGTCGGTGCCCGCCCGGTCAGCCAGGAGCAGCCCCGGGCCGGCCTGAGCGGTCACGATGCCGAGCCCCGGGTCCGACAGCGGGCGCAGCCGGATGCGGGACAGCGCGGTGAGCGCGTCCACCAGTTCCCGCTCGTCGTCCACGACCACCGCCCCGGCCTGCCGCAACGCGGCACGTGTCGTACGCCAGGACGTGGCGAGCGCGCCGGTGTGCGACCGGGCGAAGTCACCGATGTCACTGCGGCCGACGACCAGCGCCACGACCGGCTTCACGACAGCCAGCCCGCGCACGGCCGCCACCAGACGTGGTCCGTCCGGAACCGTCTCCAGATGCAGAGCCACAGCCGTCGTACGGTCGTCCCGCACGAGGTGGTCCAGGACATCCGCGGCGGTGACATCGAGGCCCGCCCCGATGCCGACGCCGAGGCTGATGCCGTTCCCGGCGGTGACCAGGTCGAAGGCGAGCGCGTGGTTGACGCCGCCGCTGGCCGCGACGACGGCGATGTCCCCGGCCGGAAGCTGTCCGGCGGCCGGTACGAAGCTGGCGGTGAGGCCGAGGTGGGGCGCGAAGAAGCCGGAGGTGTTGGGGCCGAGCAGCCGTACCCCGGTCTCCCGGGCCACCCGGCGCAGTTCGTCCGCGTACTCCTCGCCCTCCGGGCCCGCCTCGCCGAAGCCGCCGGCGCAGACCAGCGCGGCACGGCAGCCGGCGGCTGCCGCCTCGGCCAGGGCTTGCGCGCAGCCGGACGCGGGCACGCACAGGACGGCGAGGTCGAGCCGTCCGTCGGTGTGCGCGGCGGCCTCGGCGACGGAGGCGTACACGCCTTCGGCGGGGTCGGGGCGGCGGGCGTTGACCAGGGCGCGGGCGCCGGGGAAGCAGGCGAGGGAGCGGGCCATGGCGGCGCCGAGCTTCCCGGCCTGCCGCGAGGCGCCGATCACGACGACGCCCTCGGGCGCCAGGAGCGGAGTCAGGTCCGTGGTCATGCCTCGCCCCGCCCTTCCGAAGCGGCGGCGACCAGATCGGCCCGCCCCGACAGCAGCAGCGTCTCCGCCCGGTCGTCGTCCATCGCGTCCTCCACGATCAGCGCGGGCACGCCGTACACCAGCCGGGCCTGCTCGGCGAGCAGGGAACGGGTGAGCGGGGTGCCGTCCTGGACGGCCACCAGGTCGGGGGGTACGTCATCGCTCAACGCGGCGGCCAACCGCTCGTACAGAGAAGGGAGTTCGGCCTCTACGTCGGGCGCGGTGAGCCACAGGCAGCGGGAGCCCTCGGCGCGCAGTTCCGTGAGCTGGGCCGGGGTCGGTCGTCGGCCGTCGAAGTCCATGAACGGGGTGTCGAGAGGAGCGGAACCTTCGTGAGTGACGCGCCAGTCCCGTACGACCGTGTCGACGAACTCGGCGTCGCGGCGGGCGATCCGCTCCTTGCCGATGCTTCGTGAGATGAAGTGGAAGGCGAACTGGGTGGGCCGGAACGCGTCGTGGTAGCGCCCGAAGTTCTCCCACCAGGACAGGCTGGGCCGGGCGGCGCCCTGGATCTTCTCGACCGAGGGGCGGCGGGCGGCCTCGTACGCCTCCAGGGCGGCCGGCAGGTCGTCGCGGTGGGCGAGGAGGGTGTCGGCGAGGGCGACGGCGTCCTCCATGGCCATCTTGGTGCCGGATCCGACGGAGAAGTGCGCGGTGTGGGCGGCGTCGCCGAGGAGGACGACGTTGCCGCTGTGCCAGCGGTGGGTGCGGCGGGTGCGGAAGTTGCCCCAGCGTGAGTTGTTGACCAGCAGCTGGTGGCCGTCGATCTGCTCGGCGAAGAGCTTCTCCAGGTAGTGCCGGGTCTTCTCGTCGCTCGGGCCCGGCGGCTGCGCGGTGTCGAACTCGTCGAGGCCCGCGCGCCGCCAGGACTCCTCGTCGGTCTCCACGATGAACGTGCTGACCTCGTCGCTGATCGGGTAGCCGTGCACGGCGAACGTGCCGTGCGGGCCGTGCTCGTGAACGAAGGTGAGACCGTCGAAGAGGTAGTCCGTGCCGAACCAGATGAACTTGGCCGTCGCGACCTCCACCTCGGGGACGAGCACGTCGGCGAGGCGGTCGCGGAAGCGGGAGTTGGCGCCGTCGGCGGCCACGACCAGGTCGTAGTCGGCCAGCCACTCCGCATCGGTGGGCACCTCCTCGCTGAACCGGAGGTCGACGCCGACCTCCTCGGCCCGGCGGTGCAGGAGCTGGAGCAGGGTCTTGCGGGTGATGGCGGCCATGCCGTTGCCGCCGCACCGGACGCGCTGTCCCTTGAGCCGCACCTCGATGTCGTCCCAGTGCCGGCCGTGGTCCGCGAGCGCGGTGCGCAGCACGGGGTCGGCCTCGTGGATGGCGGCCAGGGTCGCGTCGGAGAACACCACGCCGAAGCCGAAGGTGTCCTCCGGACGGTTCCGCTCGAAGACCGTCACCTCGACCGACGGATCGGCCTGCTTGATGAGCGCCGCGAAGAACAGCCCACCGGGGCCGCCTCCCACGCAAGCGATCCGAGAAACCATGGCCTCCGCCTTCACGTTCGAGTACAGGCCCAGACTCAGGCCCGCAGGCATCTTGTGTCAATGGATACACGGGCGTCAATAATTTGTTGCGCAATCATGGCAAGTGATTCCAGGGGAATGACTCACTCAGGCAACGGCCGTCCGTGTGACATAGTCGTTTCCGTGAAGCCTCGATCGATTGTCTTCGACCTGTTCGGCGACTACGTCCGCTACCGCGGCGGTGCCGCCCGGATGCGCACTCTGAGCACGCTGATGGGCTGCTTCGGCGTCGGTGAGAGCACCGTGCGCGTGGTGCTCGCCAGGCTGCGCAAGGAGGGCTGGTTCGATGTCCGACGCGAGGGCCGGGAGACCGTCTACGCCCTGAACAAGCGCAGTCTGCAGCTTCTCGACGAGGGCCGCACCCGCATCTTCGACCGGGCGCCCGCCGGCTGGGACCGGCACTGGTACATGGTCATCTACTCGGTCCCGGAGACCGAGCGCGGTGTCCGGGACCGCATCCGCAAGGAACTGGCCTGGCTGGGGTTCGGCCCGCTGGCACCGTCCACGTACGTCTCCCCGCACGACCGGCTCCAGCAGGTCCGGGAGAAGTTCGCGGACGAGCCCGCCGTACGGCTGGACACGCTGCGCTGCCAATCCGGCGGGCTGCCCGTCGACCGGGAGATGGCGGCGCGGGGCTGGGACCTCGACGGGCTCAACGAGGACTACCGGGATCTGCTGCGCACGTACCGGGGGCGGATGGCCTCGTACCGGGCCGGGCATCTCAGTCCCGAGGAGGCCCTGGTCGAGCGGATGCGGCTGACGTACGACTACCGCCAGTTTCCGTTCCGCGATCCCGACCTGCCGACCGAGCTGTTGCCGGCGGGGTGGGTGGGGCGGGAGGCGTACGAGATGTTCATGGAGGCCCATGATGTGCTGGGGCCGGCCGCCGAGTCCTACTACGACGAGGTGGTCGGCAGTCGCCAATAGCTCCGCCAGGAACCGGGGGGCGCCTTCGGATGCGCCTCGCTATGCCGTCGGGCGACTGCTGGTGCGTCGTGGCTGGTCGCGCAGTTCCCCGCGCCCCTTTGGGGCGCGGCCCAGCTCTCGGGATGCCTCCGTCACCGTCGTCTGCAGTTCTCGGGTCACCTCGGCCACGTGGTCCGGCGTGCCCAGGCTTTCCGGGAGGACGACCGAGATGGCCAGGGGCAGCGGGTCGCCGGCGGCGAAGACGGGGGCCGCGATCGAGATGATGCCCGGGATGACGCTGCCTCGGGTTTCGGCATAGCCGTTTTCGCGGACCTGTTCGCGGGTGGCCGCCAGGCGCTCGGTGGGCCAGTCGGTCTCCTTGCCGCGGAGTTCGTCGCGGAGCACCTCGTCGGTGAGGCTCTCGGGGAGATGGGCGAGGAAGACGCGGCCGACCGATGAGGTGACCAGGGGAAGGGTCGCGCCGACGCGCACCGTCAGGGGCAGGGGGCGGGTGCCGTACGCCCAGCTGACGACGATCGGGCCGCGGTCGCCCCACACCGCGAGGTTCACGGAGTGGCCGGTGCGGTCACGGAGCCGCATGGCGTGGCCGCCGGCGACCGCGACCTCGTTCGTGCGGCGCAGCGCCTCCGCACCCATGCGGCGCATCGTGGCCCCGAAGTCGTAGAGGCCGGACGCGGCGTCCTGCGAGGTCAGGCCGATGCGGCCGAGGCTGACGAGATAGCGGTGCACCTTGCTGGGCTGCATGCCGCTGGCCTGCGCGATCGCCGACAGGCTCAGCGCCCCGCCCCCGCTCTCCAGGGCCAGCAGGACCCTCATCGCGGTCTCGACGGACTGGATGCCCTGCCGATCGCCGTTCTCCTTGGGCTCAGTACTGGTCACGGCACAGCCCTCTCCCTGCCTGCGGTCGAACGCGATCAGCGTATCGGCGCGACAGGCCGACCAGCGTCTTCCAACCGATCTTACATTCACTATTGCGGAACGCGTTACGTTCTGGTGAACTGCGAACCGATGGCGCTCAGCGCCGCACCGGCTGCTCCCCGTCGCACCGACGGCTCGCTCGCAGCCACCGTCGAGCCGCTTCTGTCAGCGCACACGCCGGCGCTCCCCCGTGCCCGGTCACTCACACCCGGCCCGCACCGCACCTCCCTCACCCCCGCTCCCGCCTCCACCTCGCTCCACCCGCACCTCCCCTCGCCGCACCGGCGATCCCCCGAGGAGAACTCCGCAATGAAGCTGATCGGCCTCGAAGAGCACTTCGTGACCCCCGACCTGGTGGGCCACGGCGCGTCCACCGCCTCCATCGCCCAGCCCCATGCGTGGGCCGAGGCCTCCCGCCGGCTCCTCGACCTCACCGAGGAACGCCTCGACGGCATGGACGCGGCAGGCCTGGACATGCAGGTGCTGTCCCTCAACTCCCCCGGCCTCCAGGCGGAGCAGGACCCGGCCGCCGCCGTACGCCAGGCGATCGCGGTCAACGACTTCCTGACCGGTGTCATCGCCGAGCACCCCGACCGCTTCTCCGGCTTCGCCGCCCTGCCGCTCCAGGACCCGAGGGCCGCGGCCGACGAACTGGAGCGGGCGGTCACCCAGCTCGGGCTGCGCGGCGCCCTCGTCAACGCGCACACCCATGGCAGGTACCTCGACGACCCCGCCCTGCGCGTCGTCTGGGAGCGCGCCGAGCACCTCGACGTACCGCTCTATCTGCACCCGGCGAACGGCGTCGACACCGCGCATGTGCTGTCCGGCCACCCCGAACTCGTCGGGCCGATGTGGAGCTGGGGCATCGACACCGCCACCCACGCCCTGCGCCTGATCTTCGGCGGTGTCTTCGACGACTTCCCGAAGGCCAAGCTCCTGCTCGGCCACATGGGAGAGGGCCTGCCGTTCGTGATGTGGCGCATGGACTCCCGCTGGGACTTCCACGCCCACCACGGCATCGAGCTCAAGCGGGGCCGCCCCTCGGAGTACCTCCGCGAGAACCTCTACATCACCACCAGCGGCGTCTGTTCCTCCGCCCCGCTGCTCACCGCGCTGCTGTCGATGGGCGCCGACCACATCCTCTTCGGCACCGACTACCCGTTCGAGGACATGGAGACGGCCACGACGTTCCTCCGGAACGCGCCGATCAGCGACGCCGACCGGCAGAAGATCGGCCACCTCAACGCCGAGAAGCTGCTCGGCCTCGCCCCGACCCCGGCACCCGCGTACGCCGGTGTCTGAGCACAAGGGGACCCCCATGTACGACGTCGCCGTCATCGGGTACGGACCCGTGGGCATGGTCACGGCGGCACTGCTCGGTCAGGCAGGCCACGACGTGATCGTGCTGGAGCGCTACCCCACCCTCTACAACCTGCCGCGCGCCGCCATCTTCGACGACGAGACGATGCGGACGTTCGACCGGCTCGGCCTCTCCGAGGCACTGCTGCCCACGCTGCACGTCCAGCGGAACTACGAGTGGCGCAGCGGGGCGGGCGAGTTGCTCATCGAGCACGACTTCGCCGCCGTCGGCGGCCAGGGCTGGGCCGAGTGGTACATGATGTACCAGCCCTATCTGGAGGACGCCCTCGACGGCCTGGTCCGTGGTCTGGAGAACGTCCGGATCCGGATGGACTCCCGGGTCACGGGACTCCACCACACCGATCAGGGCGTGGACATCCAGGTCGAGGGGGCCGACGACGCCGTCTCCGCCCGGTACGTCGTGGCCTGCGACGGCGGCAACAGCTTCACCCGCACCTGGCTGGGCATCGGCCAGGAGGACCACGGCTTCTCCGAGCCGTGGATGGTCTGCGACTTCCGGCTGACCGAGGGCGGCGGCGCGGACATCCCCAAGGCCCGCCAGGTCTGCGACCCGAAGCAGCCGATCTCGATCATCTCGCTGGGCCCGGAGCACCACCGGTTCAGCTTCATGCTCGACTCCGAGGACTCCTTCTCCGTCGAGCGGGAGCCCGACCGGGTGTGGGCACGGGTCGCCGCCTACGTCGACCGCTCGCAGGCCGAGCTGATCCGCGTCGCCACGTACACGTTCCGCTCGCTGGTCGCGGAGCGGTGGCGCAGTGGCCGGATCCTGCTGGCCGGGGACGCGGCGCACCAGATGCCGCCGTTCCTCGGGCAGGGCATGTGCTCGGGCATCCGGGACGCGCAGAACTTCGCGTTCAAGCTGGACGCGGTGCTGCATGGGGCCGACGACGCGCTGCTCGACACGTACCAGAGCGAGCGTGAGCCGCACGTCCGGGCCATCATCGCCAAGGGCATCGAGCTGGGCCGGGTGCAGACGGTGCGTGACCTGGTGGCCGCCGCAGAGCGCGACGCCCGCCTGATCGCCCAGCGCGGGGCGAACGGGCGCCCGGAGAAGATGCGGTTCCCCGGTCTCGGCCCGGGGCTGCACGACGCGTCCCCGCAGGCAGGACACCTGATGCCGCACGGCCGCGTCGAGCACGACGGCACCGAGGGGCTCTTCGACGCCGTGCTCGGCCGGGGCTTCGTCCTCCTCGTCGACGGCCGCGACGGCACCTCGCTCGACGCCTCGGCCACAGCGGAAGCCGCCCGGCTCGGCGTCTCCGTCCACCACCTCACCGACCGCCGCCTCACCACCGAGGGGTTCACCGATGTCGGCGGCGTCTACGGGCGCTGGTTCGACGAGACCGGCCGTGCCGCCGTTGTGTGGCGGCCCGACTTCTACATCCTCGGCACCGCGGACACCCTCTCCGGCGTCCCGGCGCTCCTGAAGACCCTTGCCAACGCAGTAGAGCCCGTGCAGGCTCCTGCCACCGTCGGAGAAAGGATCCGGCCATGACCGCTCCCACTGTCATGCGTACGCGAGTCAGCAGAGTGCCCGCGAACACCTTCATCCTGGTCGCCGCCTGGATCGTCTCCTCCCTGGAGGGCTACGACCTCGCCGTGTACGGCGTCACCGTCCCCTCCATCCTGGGCGACCCCTCGCTCGGCATCGACAAGGCCGAGGCGGGCACGATCGGCTCGCTCGTCGGCATCGGGATGCTGATCGGCGCGGCCTTCGCCGGAGCCCTCGTCCACCGCACCGGCCCGCGCCGGCTGCTGCTCGCCGGCACCGGCCTGTTCACGCTCGGCATGGCGATCTGCACGGTCGCGGGCGGTGTCCCGTCCTTCGGCACCGGACGCCTGATCGTCGGGCTCGGCCTGGGTGTCGTCCTGCCGACGATCAACGCGTACGTGGCCGACCTCAGCGACCCGGGCCGCCGCAGCCGCAACGTCGCCCTGATCATGAGCGGTTACGCGGCCGGCGCCCTGCTCTCCCCGCTGCTCGGCACGGCCCTGCTCCCGGACGTCTCGTACCGGTGGCTGTACGTGATCGGTGTGCTCCCGGTGTTCCTGGCCATCCCGCTCGTGCTCCGGCTGCCGGAGAGCCCGTTCCACCTGCGCCGTACCGGCCGCGCCGACGAGGCGCGCGCGGTGGAGGAGCGACTCGGGCTGACGCCCGCCGAGGACGCGCCGACGGCGGACCCGGGCCGCTGGCTCGGCCTCGGCTCGCTGCTGACCGGTGGCCTCGCCGTCTCGACCGTCCTGTTCTGGGCCATGTCCTTCTGCGGACTCCTGCTGGTCTTCGGCATCAGCACCTGGCTGCCCAGCATCATGCAGGCCGCCGGCTTCTCCCTCGGCTCGGCGCTGCTGCAGACGGCGGCCATGTGGCTGGGTGTGGGCGTCGGGGCGATCGTCGGCGGCCGGATCGCGGACGCGCTGGGCGCCAAGCGGGTCGTGGTCGTCGCCTTCCTGGTCGGCACGCTCAGCCTGATCGCGATGAGCACGCGTCCGCCGACGGCCGTGATGTTCGTGCTCATGTTCATCAGCGGCTTCGGCTTCATCGGTTCGCAGATCCTCGGCAACGCGTTCATCGTGACCCGCTACCCGGACGCCGTGCGCGGCAACGGTCTCGCCTGGGCCCTGTCCATCGGCCGGTTCGGCGCGATCGTCGGCCCGTCCCTGGGCGCGTACGTCCTGAGCTCGGGCGCCGACATCGAGTGGGCGTTCTACGCCTTCGCCGTTCCCGCGCTCCTCGGGGCGTTCGCAGCGGGTGCCGTGCCCCGGGCCCGGAGGGTGGCCGCGTGACCACTTCCGTGGTCTACGAGTCCTGGGGCCAGCGGGTCGTCTTCGGCTCCGGCACCGCACGGGACGACGTGGCGGCCGCGATCACCGGGCTCGGCGCGAGCCGGGTCCTGGTGATCGCGGCCGACGGGGAGCGGGTCCTCGCCGAGGACATCTGCGAGGACCTGCCCGTCGTGGCGGTCTTCGGCGAGGTCCGCCCCCACGTCCCGGTCGAGGTCGCCGAGGCCGTACGCGCCGCCGCCCACGAGCACGAGGCCGACCTGCTGCTGAGCGTCGGCGGCGGCTCGACCACCGGCACCGCGAAGGCGGCCGCGCTCACCACCGGACTCCCGATCCTCGCCGTCCCGACGACGTACGCCGGCTCCGAGGCGACCCCCGTGTGGGGCCTCACCGAGGACGGCCACAAGCGCACCGGCGTCGACCCGAAGGTGCTCCCGCGGGTCGTCGTCTACGACGCCACGCTGATGATGTCGCTGCCGACGCGGCTGTCGGTGACGTCGGGACTCAACGCCCTCGCCCACTGCGTCGACGCGTGGTGGGCGCCCCGGCACAACCCGATCAGCTCCGCCCTGGCCGCCGAGGGCGTCCGGTCGCTGGCGTCCTCGCTGCCGCGCATCGTCGCGGACGGCCAGGACGTCGCGGCCCGGCGCGACATCCTCTTCGGCACCTATCTCGGGGCGGTCGCCTTCGCCGGGGCCGGTTCGGGGCTGCACCACAAGGTGTGCCACGTCCTCGGCGGCGCGTACGACCTCGAACACGCTGCCCTGCACTCAGTGGTCCTGCCGCATGTGGTCGGCCTCAACCTGCCGGCGGCGCCGGAGGCGGAGCAGTGGCTGGGAACGGCGCTCGACGCGTCCGCCGATCCTTTCGGGGCGCTCCTCGATCTCTATACGAGTCTCCAACCCCCGCGTTCCCTAGGCGAGTTGGGCCTCCCTGAGGAGGAACTCGACCGGGCAACCGACCTGGTCATGGCACAGGTGCCGGACTCCAACCCGCGCCGCGTGACCCACGACGAGATGCGCGCACTGCTGGGGCGGGCGTGGCGCGGGGACGTCCCGGTGCAGGTCCCTCTCCTCCCCGAGACGGAGATTCACCGATGAATGAGCAACGCCTGACCGACCAGGTCGTCGCGAGTTTCGACTCCGCGAAGGACGACCGTTTCCGTGAGCTGATGCAGGCCCTCGTACGCCACGCGCACGCGTTCGTACGCGAGACGCGGCTCACCGAGGACGAGTGGAACGCGACGATCGGGTTTCTGACGGCGGCCGGTCACATCACGACCGACACCCGCCAGGAGTTCGTCCTCCTCTCCGACGTCCTCGGCATCTCGATGCTGACCGTCGCGGTGAACGAACCGGGCGACGGCGAAGCCACGGAGTCCACGGTCCTCGGCCCGTTCTTCGTCCAGGACTCGCCCGGGATCGAGCCCGGCGGGGACATCGCGGGCGGTGCGAGCGGCGAACCGTCCTGGGTCGGCGGCCGGGTCACCGGCCCCGACGGCACCCCCGTCGCCGGAGCGCGCGTCGAGGTGTGGGAGGCCGACGACGACGGGATGTACGACGTCCAGTACGACGACGGCGCCGGCGAACTCGCCGGGCGCGCACACCTGTTCACGGACGCCGAGGGCGGCTACCGGTTCTGGGGGCTCACACCCACGCCGTACCCGATCCCGGACGACGGCCCGGTCGGCCGGCTGCTGGACCACGCCGGGCGTTCCCCGATGCGGGCGCCGCATCTGCACTTCAAGGTGACGGCGCCGGGTTTTCACCCGCTCATCACGCACATCTTCGTCGCGGGCGACTCCTGGCTGGAGCGGGACTCGGTGTTCGGGGTCAAGGAGTCGCTCATCCACACGTTCGAGCGCCACGAGGCCGGAACCCCGACGCCGGACGGGCGGCGGATCGACGGCACCTGGACCTCGGCGACCTTCGACATCGTGCTGAGGAAGGAGTAGCCGTTGTGCCGACGTCGAGCAGCTCATCGAGGAAGCCGGCTACCGAATGGTCGCCCCCAGGGTGAGCGGGCCGGTCGGCCCGCTGGGGGGCGCTGGTAAAATGGGGGCACGCTTCGACACCGCCGGGGCCCGTACCGAGGGGTACGGGCCCCGGCGCGTTCCGGGCGCCACACCAGGAAAGGTTCCCCCTTGCACGCGAAGCCGTCGTCCACCCCTGAGCCCCAGAGCGAGTCCCCGGCGTTCGAGGCTGTGCCCCGGGAGCTGCCGCCCGCGGAGTCCTTCGACGCGCTCGGGCTGCCGCCGGAGCTGCTGCGGACCATGACCGAGCTGGGGGTGCGGGAGCCCTTCCCGATCCAGGCGGCGACCCTGCCGAACGCGCTCGCCGGACGGGACGTCCTCGGCCGGGCGCGGACCGGCTCGGGCAAGACGCTGGCGTTCGGGCTCGCGCTCCTGGTCCGGACGGCCGGGCAGCGGGCGGAGTCGAAGCGGCCCCTGGCCCTGGTCCTGGTGCCGACCCGGGAGCTCGCACAGCAGGTGGACGACGCGCTCACGCCGTACGCGCGGACCCTGGGCGTACGGCTGACGACCGTGGTCGGCGGGCTGTCGATCAACAAGCAGCAGGCGGCGCTGCGGGCCGGCGCCGAGGTGGTCGTCGCGACTCCCGGGCGGCTGGCCGACCTGGTGTCGCGCCGGGACTGCCACCTGGACCGGGTACGGATCACGGTGCTGGACGAGGCGGACCAGATGTGCGACCTGGGGTTCCTGCCGCAGGTCTCGGAGATCCTGGACCAGGTCCGCCCCGACGGGCAGCGGCTGCTGTTCTCCGCCACCCTCGACCGCGATGTCGACCAGCTGGTGCGCGGCCACCTGAACGACCCGGTGCTCGCCTCCGTCGACCGGGCCGCGGGCTCGGTCACCACGATGGAGCACCATGTGCTGAACATCCACCCCGCCGACAAGTACGCGACCGCGACCGAGATCGCCGCGCGGGACGGCCGGGTGCTGATGTTCCTCGACACCAAGGCGGGGGTGGACCAGTTCACCCGCCATCTGCGGGCCAGCGGCGTACGGGCCGCCGCCCTGCACAGCGGCAAGTCGCAGCCCCAACGCACGCATACGCTCGGGCAGTTCAAGGACGGCGCGGTCACCGTGCTGGTCGCCACCAACGTCGCGGCCCGGGGCATCCACATCGACGCGCTCGACCTCGTCGTCAACGTCGACCCGCCCGCCGACGCCAAGGACTATCTGCACCGCGGCGGGCGCACGGCCCGGGCCGGGGAGTCCGGGAAGGTCGTCACCCTGGTCACGCCCAACCAGCGGCGCGACGTCAACCGGATGATGTCCGAGGCCAAGATCCGGCCGACGGTCACCCAAGTACGGTCCGGCGAGGCGCAGTTGACCGCCATCACCGGGGCGAAGCGGCCTCCGGCCGACACGAGATCCAGCGGGGGCAACGCGCCCTTCCGGGGCCTCGGCACCCGGCCCGGCCGCCCCGCGAAGGAGTCCCGCAAGACCGCCGAGGCCCGGAAGACGGCGGAGGCCCGCGCGGCCGCCCGGGTACGCAAGGGCCGCTGACGCCTGCGCGCGGGCGGGGGGCGGAGGCGGCTCCTTCCGGGCGCGGCCGCCGCTCAGGCACCGTTTCACACGTCCTTCCGCAGGCCAAGCAAGGGAAGGCTGTCGCCTTTCCACGACCGGTCTACTCGTCACCCCGGTATATCGGGAGATCACTGAACGCCAGCAACGCCTGAACCGGCCCGACCACCTGTCTCCGCTCATCACTGAGCTGATCCACAATGACGCTGCTGCCGGCCCAACTGCTTCCGCACTCCGCGACCATGTCCCTGACTGCGGCTGCCTGATTTCCGGTCTCGATCCAGTCGCCGGGGCCCAGAGCAGACCGCTGAAGCCGAAGGCGGTGTCGTTGATTCCGATAATCCGGCCCTGCCCGAGCCCCACCTTCTCGCCGGGCAACAACCCGTACCCCTTACGAACCGGAACGAAGCCGACCCCCAGCTCCACCGCGGCGGCGGAACCGAGGAGGAACCCCCGTGCCTGGAGGCCATAGACCGCGCGGCCTTGGTCAAGGACCGGACTCTGTTGCTGAGTTCGTCAGCCGACGAGTCGGTGGCTGAGGCGCTCGAGTCGGCTGGTGGGGGGCTTGCGTAGGTCGGTGGGGTCTGTACGCTCACCTCACCGGTGTAATTGATGTTGAGATCGGTGGGGGACGGGTGGCTGGCGAAGCCGTGCGGTTGCTGGACAGGTTCGGCCGCCGTTACGCCGTCGCCGTACGCGTCGCGACCCTGCCGCCCATCGGGGCGGTCGCCCTGCTGAAGGCCTCGGCCGGCGAGTTCGCGGCCACAGCGCTGACGGTTGCCGTCGCCGTGGCCTGGACGTGCGCGCAGGGATGGCTGCAGCGGACGGCCACCGTGCCGGTCGCCCTGGATGTGGCCGTGTTGCTGGGTTTGTGCCTGAGCGTCTTCTGGAACGGCGCGGTGGAGGACAGCAACACCGCGTGGCTTCGGCTGCTGGTCACGTTCGCGTGCGTGACGTGGCAGTGGTACACCACGCCGCTGGCCGGCATCGTCGCGGCACTGGTGACCTGCGGCTCGATGCTCGTCGTCTTCGCCGTGGCCGGGCAGAACCCGACCTCGTCGCTGATGTGGGTGCTGGTGATGGCCGGCATGTCCAGGGCTGCCTGGACAGTCGTCGTTCGCGCGGCCCAACGAGCCGACCGCATGGCCACCGAGGCCGAACGGGCACGTCGCGAGGCCGCGGTGGTGGCGGCCGTACGTGCCGAGGAGCGTGAGCTCGCGAACTCCCTGCACGACACGGCGGCCACCACGTTGCTGATGGTCGGCACCGGGCAGGTGCCGGCGGGGGCGAGTTGGCTGGCACCGCAGGCCCGCCGTGATCTGGCGCGGTTGCGTTCCTCTGCCGGTGGGCGCAGACCGGAACAGGCCGACCTCGTCGACCTGCTGCGGGCCGGTCTCGACGCCGGCCACCTGACCGTCGAGCTCGACGCACCGCCTGCGTTGCCGTTGCCGTTCGACGTGGCCGGCGCGATCAAGGGTGCGGTCGGAGAGGCCCTCAACAACGTGCGCCGTCACGCCGGGACGGACCGGGCGCTGGTTCGGCTGCACGGCGGTCCGAGCGCACTGCGGGTCGAGATCTCCGACGAGGGCAAGGGATTCGCTGTCACCAAGGGTGCTTCGACCACCCGACGTGGGCTTCGTGAGTCCGTGCACGGACGGATGGAACGGGTTGGGGGCACGGCCACGGTCATCTCGGCCGAGGGGGCGGGCACGATGGTGCGGCTGGAGTGGCGGTCCGATGAGTGACGACGAAACGAGAGCGCAGCTGCAGCGTGGTCTGCGGATCGCCACGCTGATCCTCGCCGTGCTGACGGTGGACGTGCTCGGCCTGATCCACCTGTTGCAGGGCCTGGAGTCCCACGACTTGCCGGCGGCACAGTTCGCTGCCTTCGCCGCGCTGACCGCGGTGCTGGCCACCGAGGCTGTCCTGGTTGTGCGGCGGCGGTCTTGGCGCACCGGGCGCCGGATCGTCATCGCCGTCGTACTCGCCGCGTCCGCATTGTCTTACCTGACCTTGCCGGACGGCATGACGTCGACCACTGTGGACTGGTTGTTCGGAGCGGCGAACTGGGCTGGCGCCGTGGTCCTGCTCGATCGTCCTTTCAGGATTTTCCTGGGGTTCCTGGTGACGCACGAACTACTCGCGCTGGCAAACCTGCTGGTGTTCCACGAGGTGAACCGGGCGGCGCTGGTGCGGTTCACCACGGGCTCGGTGACGGTGTTCGGGTTGCCGCTGCTCATGGCCGTGGTGGCGGCGGTGCTGGGCGGGATCGCCACCGAGGCCGCCAGGTCCGCTCGCGAGCTCGAACTGGCGCGGACCGCGGATGCTGCCGCGTCAGCCGCGCATCGACGCCGCACCCAGCGGTTCGCCGAGTTGAGCGGCACGACCGTGCCGCTGTTGACCGGCCTCGCCGACGGGTCGCTCGAGCCGTCGGATCCGGCGGTGCAACGCAGTTGCGCTATCGAGGCGTCCCGGATGCGCCGGCTGTTCGCCGAGACGGATACGGTCGACAACCCGCTGCTGCACGAGCTGCGCCACTGCGCGGAGATCGCGGACCGTAAGGGGGTCGAGGTCGAGCTGGACGCGCGTGGCCAGTGGCCGACGCCACCGGTGGCCGTCCGGCGGGACCTGACCGACGCCGCGCTCACCGCACTCGCGACGGCGGGCTCCTGGGCGCGGGTCACCGTGGTCGGCAGCGCTGATGCGGTGTCGGTCAGCGTAGTCGCGGACTGCGCCGAACACACGGTGCCGTCGCCGGCCACGCCGGACGTGCGGATTGAGATCTTCGGCAGCGGCGGAACAATGTGGATGGAGGCCCAGTGGCAGCCGAGTTGATCACGGCCGTGATCGTGGACGACCACGCGGCGATCGCGGCGGGGGTGCGGTACTGGTGCGAGCAGGCAGATCCGCCGATCGGTCTGCTCGACGCGGGCGACCGCCTCGCCGGCGTGTGGACCGGCGAGGGCGCCGACGCCGACGTGGTGATCTTCGACCTGGAACTGGTGCCCGGCAGACCAGACTTCGGCGAGCTCCGCCGGCTCGTCGACAGCGGTCGGCGGGTGGTCGTGTACTCACAGCACGCCGACAACGCCACGGCGATCAAATGCATCGACCTCGGCGCGTTGGCTTATCTGACCAAACGCGAAGGCCCAGAGCACCTCGTCCCCGCCGTCAGGGCCGCCGCCGAGGGCCGGTCCTACACCGCGCCGTCGCTGTCCGGCGCGCTCGCCGCGGACGACACCCCCGACCGGCCGCGCCTGTCGCCGCGCGAGGCCGAGGTGCTGCGGGCATGGTTCGCCTCCTCCTCCAAGGAACTCGTCGCCACGAAGCTTCACATCACCGCGAAGACCGTCGACACCTACATCGCCAGGGTCCGGGTGAAGTACGCGAACGTCGGACGGGCCGCGCGCACCAAGAGCGAACTCATCACCCGAGCACTCGACGACGGCGTCATCACGCTGGCCGAGCTGAACGAGACCACGCCGTGAGGCGTTACCCAGCACGTCCGAGGACAACGCTCGGCGCCTGTTTGGGAAAGGTGCCGGCGAGAACACGGCGGTGCAGCTCACGCAGCAGCGGGGCTTCCGCGGGATGCGCCAGGTCTTGAGCTGGGCGTTGGCGCGTTCGCCGGGTCCCGCGCACGGGCGTGGCCGTACCATGCCGGTGATCATCAACCTGTGGTCGGCAAGAAGCGTTGCCTGCCAACGCATCCAGCCCAGGATGAAAGAGCTCAGTCAGGCGAGAACGGTCAGTCCGGCCTTGTGCAACGGGTTGAGCGCGTCCGCCATGGCGTTGTCGTAGTCGTCGTCTGTGGACCCACCGAGGCGTCGGCCTCGGCGAGGCGCTGGGTGTAGCGCACCGCCCGGTGCTGCCGGGTCAGGCGGTGGGCGGAACGGCCGTGCCCCGCAAGTTGAACTCGATGCCGAGCTGTTCCGCCAGCCCGGGCACGGCGATCTCGGTGACCAGGTTTCCGGTGGCGCGGTCGAACTGCTTGATCTTGATGGGTGTCTCGCCGTCGAACGTCTCCTGGATCAGGTGTATCGACCGGTCCGTGAAGATCGCCTGGCTGGACGAATTGTTGCCCGAGGTGAACCTTGTGTCGAACCGCGGCTCGGTGACCCCGGAGGCGATTCCGGTACTCATGATCCGGCCATCGGCGGCGAGCCATTCGAGGTGACCACCGCGGACCGCCCGTGCGTCGTAGGACTTCTGGGAGAACGTCTCGGGGTCGACCAGTTTCTCGGCGATGGGGCGTCCCTGGACGTCGACGAGGGGCTGTTCGGTGTACTCACCGTTGCTGGTGTCCCACGAAACGATGGTCATGTGGGGCTTGCCGTCGGCGTCGGCGTAGTCGGAAAGGAACGTGATGACACCGTCGTGACACGGCACGTGACGGTTGTGGTCTCCCGCGTCGAAGGCTCCTCGCCAGGCGAGGGCCTTTTCCTGTCCTTCGGTTGCCGGATACAGCCGGGAAAGCAGCTCCGGATGCGCACTGGGATCGACCTTCGAGCGCATGCCAGGAATCTTGGACGAATCCGCGAAATGAGCTCCCCCGTCGGTGGCGATTCCATTGAGGACACCGCCGCACAGCGCGTTCATGAAGTAGTTTCCTTCGACCTGGTAGAGCTGGGAACCGGTCGAAGTGGTGACGGCTACCTGGTTGGCGTAGCCGGATTCGGAGAATCCTTCGTTGTAGACCGAGACGAAACCCTTGTTGTCCGGCAGCGCGAAGGCCGACTGCTGATGCCCTGCCTTCTTGTTCTCGAAACTGACCAGACCGTCCTTGCCGAGGATGTAGTCGCGTGTGTCGTCGCTGAAGAACAGCCCGGTCTCCGACCACACGATATGCGGCTCGGTCATGCCGTTGGTCTCGATCAGCCGTTTGCTGCCGTCCGCCTGCACCAGGACCAGATAGGCCGGCTGCTCCTTCTTCGAGCTCTTCTCGACGGAGGTGTCCGGGCTGAGGTAGAACGCGACGACGGTTTCGCCGAGCTTCACCACATCGGGATCGGCGATGTTCACCGCTGCTCCGCCGTCAGGCGACGTGCAGGCCGTCACGGCCAGAATCGCACCGGCAGCAAGCGCGATGGGTCGGGGAATCCGCACCGGATCGAATCCTCTCAGACGGTGGGCGGTGCGACCTGCACCCGGCAGGCCGCACCGCGCATCGAACTTCGTTACTTGATGGTCTGGTACACCACGGTGCTGCCGTCATCCCTGATGTTGTCGGGGTAGACGCCCAGCCCGCCGTTCTTGTCCAAGTCGATGTTGACGGAATCCTTGTAGGCCTTCCACACCAGCTCGGAGCAGTTCAGCTTCCCGTTGTTGTTGTACTTGTTGTTCGCGAAGTTCTTGTCGTACGGCATGTTGCGGAACTTCTTGTAGGCGTGGTCGGCTGCCTTGTTGCGGCTGGACTGCTTTGCCTTGACGTACATCTTGTAGATGGGGCCACACTTTTTCAGCGAGGACGCCGTGACGGACCTGCTTTTGCTGTCCTTGCCGGGCGCCTCCACGATCGTCTTCGTCGTGTAGTAGATGCCGACATGGTTGTGCTTGAACACCTTGGTCTTGGCGTAGGAGTGGAAGACATCTCCCTTGTTCCGCGCGTTTCCGACCGTCTTCTTCGTCTTGCAGGCGCCGTCGTCAGAGGAAGCGATGCCGACCGGGCTCGACGCAGCCGTCTCCGCGGCCTGGGCGGGCGCGACGAGCAGGCCGGCCGTTGCCGTTCCTGCCACGACGGTGGCCGCCATGGACGAGGCGAGAATTCGCCTGATTTTGGACATGTGTAATCCCCCTCTGTAACCGGTGGACAGTGGTCCCAAGGAAAAGGCGCGTAGCGCGCACAAACCCTCCGATGTGACCACATGGATGGTCACGATCAGACCTCTCTATTCCTGGAACCTCCAGTCCGTTTACGAAGATGACATTAAGCCGCCCGGGCACTCTCGTCTGTCGGGTGTTCACCTGACACGAAACGTCACGAGCCAGCTCGGCACACCCGACTTCGGCATCGGCGCCGAGGACAGCTCGCCGTTGTGGCTCATCTCCACCCCGGTCGCCCCACCCACTCCCTTGGGGCCACGCTCCCGGGTCCCTGGACGCTCAACGACTTCGACTTCGCCGCCCAGCCCGGCGTCGATGAGAAACCCATTCGCGGCCTCGCGACGCGGCGCTTTCTCGACGACGCCTCCAACGCGTTGTTCGTCGGGCCGCCTGGGGTCGGCAAGACCATGGTCGCCACGGCACTCGCTCGCGGCGCGGCCGAGGCCGGCAACCGGGTCTATTTCACCACCGCCGCCGACCTCGCCGCCCGCGACTCTGTTGCATCGGGAGCGCCGCCCTCAGTGGTCTGGCAGGGTGGCACGACGACGACACTGTCGAGCGCGTCCACGACGCCCCTGCGCAGCGAGGCGTGTGAGGCCGACGACCGCAACACCGCGCCGAGCGCGGGCTGATCGCCTCCCGGTCCATCCGCACCGCCGACACCGACACTCTTGGCCGTCCACGTGGTTGCGCGAACATTCAGGACCGCGATGGTGCGAAACGGCCGTTGCCGTGGACCCGGCTCGACCATCCGAGGGGCCGGAAGACCTGGTCAGGGTCCGCTTCCCTTGACTCGGATCTCCGCCTGACGTGCTCAGTCACGTTGTCCGTCTCAGCCGACTCGGCCCCGATGAGCGTGGTCAGCATCGCGTCCGAGTCGCTGTCGCTGAGCCCTGGGACGGTCCAGTGATTGCTCTGTGCGTGTTGGATGAACACCCGGTCGAGCGCCACGTGATAGCGCTCAACGTAGTGGGAAAGGTCGGAGAACCACAGCCACTTGCCGTCAGTGAGCAGGTGCAGTCCTCGGATGACGGCGCCCCTGGGACTGAGCACGTCACGGACGGCGCTGGGCGTGGCGATCAAGAGCGAGCCGCTACGGAGATAGCGGATCAGGTCGCGGCCGTGCTTCGACTCCGTGGCTCGCACAGCGCCCCGGAGCGACGGGCTGTCCGGCCGACCGTACTCCAGCTCCCTGAAGTCACCGAGGAAAGGGAACTTGTCGAGGTTCACCTCGCCGAGCCTGGAGCACGCTCCGGAAGGTCCCGGTCGAGATCACAAACACGCTCTCGTCCTGTTCTTTATCTTCTGTCCGTGTCGTAGGGCGGGGACGGAAAATCCCAGACGGCGTCTGACCGGCTGACGATCTTTCGAAGTTCGCGAGCGCTTCGTGGCGACAAGGCCTGCATCACGGTGTCGAGAAGGGCTCGGGCTTCGAGAGGGTTGCCGCAGCAGTACCAGTGCACGTTGTCCCACTCGTAGTCGTGCCACAGAGCACGCTCGGGCTGGTGGACGTAGTCCTTCCACAGGCCCACAGCCGTGCTGACGTCGCCTGGTTGCAGATAGTTGCGGGTGCGCTCGAGACGGATGATCTCGGACAGCGCACACGAAGACAGGCCATCGATGACCGGCCTTGCACTCGTTGTCCGGTGGCTGCCGGGAACGCCAGCACGGATCTGTCCTGGCCGTCTACGCGGCATGGACCTTTCGGTTCGTCGTCATGCGGTACATGGTGCCACGGTCTCGAACGTTTGCTGCCGAGTGCTCTCCGGAGGGAAGCGTTCGCGGAAGCGTCAAGCTTCCGGGGCGAGTCCTACGAGTGTCTGACCGCTCGGCGCGACGAGTCCTTCGAGTTGGTGGACGCGCTGCTGTGTGCGGACGGTGCGGTGAAGTCCGTGTTCGATCTGGCGCTGTTGCCCGAGCACTGTCGTGGGCACGGAGCGATGTACGGCGGCGAGCACCGCCGCCCAGCTACGGGCTGTCGTCGAGCGACTCATTACCGCGGGCCAGTGGCAGTCCGGGGGCCCCGCCATCGCGATCGTCAGCGACGCCGACTACGACGTCACACGCCTGGTCTGGTCCTGCGCGACCTGCCGGTCGAACTGGTCGGCCGCGTTCGCTCCGACCGCGTCATGCGCCTGCCGAAGCCACCGCGTGCACGGCGTCACCGGCCGGCCGCCCAAGCGCGGTCCGGAGTTCCGTTTCACCAAGCTCCGTAATCCCGAGGCCGCGGTGTCCACCGAGGGTTCGGGAACGTCCGCGCTCACCTCGCCCGCCCGACCCGTGTTCCCAAAGCCCGAGGCGCCGGCCCCGGTCGGCCACCCGGCACCAAGAACAAACACCGGGCACCCGGCTACGACGTCGGCAAGACCGTCAAACGCCCCGAGCCCCTCAAGGCCATCGGTAGACCCCGGGTAGATCCTGGTAGATCAGACCAAGCTCAGACACAGCTCCTCAGGCGCCCGGGGTGAGGCCGAGGGCGGTGAGGGCGGCCATGCCGGTGACGGTGTGGTCGCCTCCGGCGAGGAGGAGGGTGCGGGCCGACTGGTAGGGGCAGCCGGCGGCGTCGAATGCCGTGGCGGCCGCGAGCAGGCCGGGCGGGTCGCCGTCCAGGAGCGCCTGCGCGCGGTCCAGTTGGGCGGTGGCCACCGGGTTGCCGGCGACGAGGTGCCGGGCGGTGGCGACGCGCGCCCGGGCCTGGGGGTGACCGGCGAGGACGGAGGCCTCGGCGCGCAGGCCGACGTACCAGTGGTGCCAGATCCAGGAGACCCACTTCCACACCTCGTCCGGCTCCGGTGCGACCCGGGCCAGGGCCGCGTCCGGGTCACCGTGCTGGAGGAGCACCATGGCGTCGAAGACCGCGCCGTAGCCGTGGTGGTGCTCCGCAGCGGTACCGGCCTCCGTGACGACCGCCAGCCAGTTCTCCCGCGCCGCGTGGTCGCCGCGCAGACCGTGGATCATCGCGACGCCCGCGGCGGCGGGGCCGAGGGAGTACGACCGCTGCCGGCCGCTCCGGCGCCATGCGTCGAGGAAGCCCTCACTGCCGGCGAGTACGTCCTTGCCGTTGCCCGCGAACGCGTCCGCGACCATGAGCCAGGACGTGGCGTGGTGTTCCACCTCGGCGAACAAGGGGTGGTCGGCGAGCTGCCTGCCCCACCGGCGGGCCTGCGCCAGCTCGCCCACACCGAGGGCGGTGCCGGCCGCCATGGCGAGGGCGTCCATCAACTCCTGCGTGGCGGCGGGGGTGGGCGGCAGCGGGGTCAGGATCTCGATCCGTCGCCGGGCGGCTGCCGCCGCGCCGAACGAGTCACCGGCCCAGGTCCGGGCGCCGGACAGCGCGTCCAGAGCGGCGGACTCGGCCACCGGATCCCCCGCCGCCCGAGCCAGCCGGACGGCCCGCTCGGCACAACCGACCGTCTCCCGCGCACTGTTGTCGACGTCCCCCTGCACGGCCCCGAAGGCATCCATCACCACGGCGGCTTCGGCGAGCGCGAGAGCGGCGACGACGGAGACGTCCACGGCGATTGCCGACTCGGGCGCGGGGGTGGGGGATGGGGTGACCGGCGGGTGGGGGGCTGGGCCAGTGGCTGCGGGCGACAGGCCGGGGGTGGAGGGGGTCAGGCCGACGCCGGGCAGCGGGCTGCCGGCACCGGGCGGCGGCTCCATGACGGCGGACGGCAACTCCACGCCACTGGACGGCCGGTCGGCAGCAGCGGGCGGCAGACCCGCGGCGCCGGAGGGCGACTCCGCAGCGGCAGGCGGCAACGGCACGCCACCCGAGAGCAGGCCGGTGGCACCCGGCGGCGGACCCGTGGCACCGGACAGTCGGTGGGCCGTCGTCAGGAGCGCGGTGGCCTCCGCCGGAGTGGGGAGATGGGCGAACTCGCTGGAGAAGCGGTACGCGACGGTGGCGGCGGCCGCCAGGTCGCGGGCCGCGCCGATGTGGTCGCCGGCGCGCAAGGCGGCCTCGGCGGCCGCGCGGTGCAGACGGTACATGTCATCGCCGAGCCGCCGGCAACCAGCCACCCCGGCGGCCTCCCGCAGAACCTCGGCAACGACGGCGGCACCGTCCACACCACGCCCCTTCCGCACCACGTCCACACCAGCCGCGCGCCCCGTCGCACCGGCCACATCCGCAAACGCGCGGTCCCTGCCGTCGCCAACCTCGCCGGCGACGCCCGCGGCCCCGGCGATCTCTGCGGCGCCGAGCGCACGCGCGGCTTGACCGGCGCCGTGTGCCGACCCGGTAGCGGCAGCCGTGCCGGCCAGAGTCCCGGTTTCAGCCTCAACCCCGAACCCAGCCCTCACGTCTGTCCCCCCGGCCATGTCATCGGCGAGCGCCGCCGCCTGCTCGTAGCGTTGTTGGCTCTCGCCGAGCAGATTGCGGGTGAAGGTCAGGCCCGCCAGGGCGACGGCGAGGCGGTGGGCGGTCATGCGGTGGGGCGGGTGGGTGGCGGCCCAGGACAGGGCCGCTCGGAGGTCGTCGGCGACGGCGTCGAAGCGGGCGCGGAAATCCGGACCCTCGGCTCCGGCGAGAGCGGCCGCACCGGCCAGGCACCAGGCGGCGTGGCGCGACCGCACAGCCGTCAGCTCGTCGGCGTCGGCGAGCCGCTCCGCCCCATACTGGCGGATGGTCTCCAGCGCCTGGTAACGCGTGCCGTTCGCGGTCGGTGTCGCGGCGAGCAGGCTCTGCTCGGCGAGCCGTCCGAGCCCGTCGGCGACCGCTGCCGGCTGGAGCGGCGCGAACCCGGCGACGGCTCCGGCCGCCTCCGCGGTGAACGGCGTCACGAACACCGAGATCCGCCGCAACAGCGCCCGGTCCGCCGGCTCCAGCAGATCATGGCTCCAGTCGAGCGCGGCCCGCACCGACCGGTGCCGGTCGTCCGCACGCGGCCCGCCCGCGAGGATCCGCAGCTGGTCGGAGAGGCCCGCCGTGAGCCCGTCCAGTCCGAGCGTGGGCCAGCGCGCCGCCGCCAGTTCGATCGCGAGGGCCATGCCGTCGAGGCGTGCGCAGATGTCCGCGATCCGGTCGCGCAGGGCCGGTTCCGGTGGCCGGCCGACCGCCGCCGCCCGTTCCAGGAAGAGCGTCACGGCCTCCGAGTCGCCGCCGCCGTCCGAGGACAGCGGGGGCACCGGGAAGACCCATTCGAACGGCACCATCATCCGGGCCCGGCTCGTCGCGAGCACCCGTAGCCCGGGGCAGGCGATCAGCAGTCGTTCCAGGAAGGGCACGACGCCGTCGCGTATCTGCTCGCAGTTGTCCAGGACCAGCAGCGCGTCGCGGTCCGCCAGTGCGGCCGGCACCGACTCCTCGACGTCGCGCCCGGGCTGTTCGCCCACTCCGACGGCCTCCGCGACCGCCGCGCCCACCCGCGCCGGGTCGGTGACCGGTGCCAGGTCGACGAACCACACCCCGTCGGCGAAGTCACCGGCCGCGTCCGCCGCCACCGCCAGCGCGAGCCGGGTCTTGCCCACCCCGCCCGGGCCGACCGCCGTCACCTGCCGACGGGTCTTCACCGCCTCGGCCAGTTCGGCGCGTTCACGCACCCGGCCGACGAACGCGGTCAGCGGTGCGGGGAGGGCCGGTGCAGGGCGGCGCCGGTCGGCGCGGGCGAGGTCGGCCGCGCGCCGGGAGAGCGCCCGCCGGTCCGGTTCGTCGAGCTTGCGCAGCAGGGCGGAGACATGGGACTCGACCGTGCGCACGGAGATGAACAGGCGCGCGGAGATCTCCGCGTTGCTGAGGTGCTCCCCGAGCAGCGCGAGCACTTCGGCTTCCCGAGCCGAGACCACTGGACTGGACACCGGGTCATTATCCGCTGCTGCGTGGTCTCTCCGTGGCTTCTCGGTGGTGGATTCCGTGCTCACCACGGAGGCGGGCCGTGGCCCCGTCGGGGGAGGCTGTGACCACGGCGAACGCACCCGGCGGACACACCACCGGACGGGGCACGACCCCGGCCCCGCCCACCCGACGACCATGCGCCCCAGCAACCCAGCGACCCAGCAACCCAGGAGTGACCATGACCGGCTCGTCCACCGCCCAGCCCACTGCCGAGACAGCCGTCCACTCCGCTGCCGAGGCCGCCACCGAGGCCCCGGGTCCCCGTCCCCGCGCGGTGCGTCTCCGCGACACGCAGCACCGGCTCGCCCATGACGCCGACGTCTGGGTGGCCAGCGCCTCGGTGGACGGTGCGGCATATCTCGTTCCGCTGTCCTTCGAGTGGGACGGCGAGACGTTGTTGCTGGCGACGCCGGGCGACAGCCCGACGGGCAGGAACCTGGCCGCGACGCGGGCCACCCGGCTCGGACTGGGCCCCACCCGCGACGTGTCCATGATCGAGGGCGACGTGGAGGTGCTCCCGGTCGACGCGTTGCCGGCGGAGCGGGCGGACCGTTTCGCCGCGCGGACCGGCTTCGACCCCCGGGTCTCGGCGACGTACTACCACTGGTTCCTGGTCACCCCGACCCGGGTGCAGGCCTGGCGTGAGGCGAACGAGCTGACGGGACGTGAGCTGATGCGCGCGGGCCGCTGGCTCGCCTGACCCGCGTCGACCGGATCGACCCATCATCACTGTGCGAGGAAGGACAACTGCCATGACGAACACGTTCGAGGGATTCACGGCCGAGGAGCGCGAGGCCATGAAGGAGCACGCGCGGGATCTGAAGACGTCCGCCCGTCGCGGGGCGCGTGCCACCGAGGCGGACGCGGAGAGCGATGTGCTCGCGAAGATCGCCGCGATGGAGGACGCGGACCGCGTGATCGCCGAGCGGCTGCACCGGATCGTCGCCGAGGCCGCGCCCGGCCTGTCGCCGAAGCTCTGGTACGGCATGCCCGCGTACGCCAGGAACGGCAAGGTCGTCTGCTTCTTCCAGAGCGCGCAGAAGTTCCGGACCAGGTACGCCACCCTCGGCTTCAGCGACCAGGCGCACCTCGACGAAGGCACCCTGTGGCCGACCACGTACGCCCTGACGGAGCTGACGGCCGAGACGGAGGCGCGGATCGGCGAACTCGTCCGGAGGGCGGCGGGCTGAGATGACGGCGGGCTGAAAGGGTGGCGGCCGGGGAGGCGGCGGCTGAGAGGTGCCGGGCCTCCCCCCTGCCCCTCACACACAAAGAGGCCAACTTCCTTCACAGCAAGGCACCTTGACCCCGGTCCCGCTCACTGGTTCCGTGGGAAGGCTGCTCATGGGAGCGCTCCCAACCGGTGAGAAAGGATCCCCATGCTGACCTTCCCCCACAGGTCCGGCAGAGGCGGCGTGGCCGCCGTCCTCACAGCGGTACTCCTCGCCTGTCTGCTGTCGCTGGTCGGCGCCACCCGGGCGCAGGCCGCGCCGGGTGACGGCTCGGTCTCCGACCCGAACATCGTGTACGTCGGCCGCTGGGACACCGGTTCCGGTACGACGGCCGTCGCGAACTGGACCGGCGCGTACGTGCGGACGTCCTTCACCGGCACCACGGTGAAGGTGCGCGCCAGGGACGCGGTCAACTTCTACGTCAGCGTCGACGGCGGCCCCGACGTCTTCCACGCCGGCGTGCGCGGCACGGTGAACCTCACGCCGCGCCCCCTGGCGCCCGGCACGCACTCCCTGCGGATCGCCTACCGGTCCGGCGACACGGTCTTCCAGGGCCTGGTCCTGGACCCCGGCGCCCGTACGGTCGCGCCGGGCGCGTCACCGGGGCTGATCGAGTTCGTCGGGGACTCCATCACCGCCGGGGCGCTCACCGACCGGCTGGCGCTGGACTCGTACGCGTGGAAGACGGGCGAGCGGCTGGGCATGCGGCACACACGGATCGCGCGTGCCGGGTACTGCCTCGTCGCCCGGTCCGGCTGCACGGGTCTGAGCGGGCAGTTCTTCAAGGTCGGCAGTACGGGTGGCGCGGACTGGGACTTCTCCCGCTACCGGGCGAACGCGGTCGTCATCAACCTGGGCACCAACGACATCGGGCACGGGGTGACCGGCGCCGAGTTCCAGGCGGCGTACACCGCCCTGCTGCGCGATGTCCGGGCCAAGTACCCGGACGCGTTCCTGTTCGCCGTGCAGACCCTGAAGAAGCGGTACGTCACCGAGACCAGGGCGGCCGTCGCCGCGCGCGGCGACGCCGGGGACGGCAGGGTGCGCTACGTCGACACGACGGGCTGGCTCACCGACGGCGCCGACTACGAGGACGGCAACGGCCATCCCAACGAGGCGGGGCACACCAAGTTCGCGGACCGGCTGGCGCCGATCGTCGGCGGCGCGCTGAACGGCACGACGACCGCGACCGCCACCACCCGGACCGCCGCGTCCGCCACCGCCCGGGCCGCCGCGCCCGGCCAGCCCGGCGACCCGAACATCAAGTTCGTCGGACGCTGGGACACCACGAGTTCGGCCACCGCGTACACGCCCTACTGGGCGGGTGCCTACTACCGCGTCGGCTTCACCGGGCGGACCGTCCAGCTCAAGCAGCGGGGCACGATCGACTTCTGGGCGCGGATCGACGACGGGCCCGTGAAGTTCTACGACGACGTGAAGGGGACGGTGAACCTGACACCGGCCGCGCTGTCGGCCAGCCGCCACACCCTCCAGGTCAACTACCAGGTGGTGGCGGGCTCCTACCGCGGTGACGCCGTCTTCCAGGGGCTCGTCCTGGACAGCGGCGCGACGACCTTCGCCCCGGCGGCGCCGGCCCGGACGGTCGAGTTCGTCGGCGACTCGATCACCGTGGGCACGACGACGTCGCAGAACGCCCGTACCGCGTACGGCTGGCTGATCGGGGAGCGGCTGGGCACCGAGCACACCCAGATCGCCCAGGGCGGTGCCTGTCTGGTGGCCGCGGCGGACGGGTGCGTGGGGCTGGAGCGGCAGTACGGCAAGCTCAACCCCAACGCGGCGACGCCCGACTGGGACTTCGGGCGCTACCGGGCGGACGCCGTCGTCATCAACCTGGGCACCAACGACGTGGGCCACGGCGTGAGTTCGGCGCAGTTCCAGACCGCCTACGCCAGTCTGCTGCGCAAGGTCCGCGCCGCGCACCCCGGGGCCTGGATCTTCGCGTTGGAGACCTTCCGGGGACGGTTCGTCCCGCAGACCGAGGCGGCCGTGCAGGGGGCGATCGCGGGCGGGGACTCCCGGGTGTCGTTCGTCGACACCACGGGCTGGCTGGGCTCCGGCGACCTCACGGACTCCGTCCACCCCAACGACCGGGGGCACCGCGCCGTCGCCGACCGCCTCGCCCCGGTCATCGCCGCCCGGATCGGAGGCTGACGCACATCCTGTGAGGGTACGGGAGCCGCTCGGTGCGCCGCCGTCCGGGCCACCGGGCGGCGGGCCCGCGACATGATCGCATCCGCCCCGGGGCAGCCGGTGGCCCCTACGATGGCAGCATGGCCGTCGTCCTCTTCGCAGGTATCCCGGTGAACGACTACACAGCGGCGCTCTCCTGGTACGAGCGCCTGCTGGGCTCCCCGCCGACGTTCTTCCCGAACGACACGGAGGCCGTGTGGGAGCTGGCGGAGCACCGCTATGTCTATATCGAGCACCGGCCCGGACGGGCCGGCCACGCGCTGCACACCGTCTTCGTCGACGACCTCGACGCCCGGATCGCCGGGATCACCAACCGGGGTCTGGAGCCCAGCAGCCGCGAGACCTACGCCAACGGCGTACGCAAGGTCACGTACCACGACCCGGACGGCAACGAGATCGGGCTCGGCGGCGGCCCGCTCGGCGGCGGACCGCTCTGAGCCGTCATCCCGCCGGGGCGGTGATCTCCCGCTTGAGGATCTTGCCGCTGGGGCCCGTCGGCAGGCTGTCCATGAGCCACACCTCGCGCGGGTACTTGTACGCGGCGACCCGGTCCTTGACGAACTCCCGCAGCTCGTCGGGGGTGGCGTGGGCGCCGGGCCGCAGGACGACCGCCGCCGCGATCTCCTCGCCCAGGCGGGCGTGCGGCACCCCGACCACGGCGGCCAGGGCGACGGCGGGGTGCTCGTGCAGGGCCTCCTCGATCTCGCGCGGGTAGACGTTGTAGCCGCCGCGGATGATCATGTCCTTCTTGCGGTCGACGATGTAGAGGTAGCCGTCCTCGTCCTGGCGCGCGAGGTCGCCGCTGCGCAGCCAGCCGTCCGGGATCGCGGCCGCCGTCTCCTCGGGCCGGTTCCAGTACCCCTTCATCACGTTCGGCCCCCGCACCGCGAGTTCGCCGACCTCGCCGGGCGCGACGTCCTGGCCCTTGTCGTCGAGCAGACGCACCTCCACGTCCTGGATCGGGGTGCCGATGGAGCCCGCCTTGCGGGGGCGGTCGGGGTGGTTGAACGTGACCACCGGGCTGGTCTCGGACATGCCGAAGCCCTCCAGCACCGCGCAGCCGAAGCGCCGTTCGAAGCCGTGCAGGACCTCCACCGGCAGCGAGGCCCCGCCGGACACGCACATCCGCAGCGTCGACACGTCCGCCCCCGCCGGATGCTGGAGCAGCGCCGCGTACATCGTCGGAACGCCCTCGAAGACCGTGGCCCCGTCGCGGGCGATGGCGTCCAGCACGGCCTGCGGCTCGAAGCGGGGGATCAGGGTGAGCGAGGCACCGGCGCGCACGGCCACGCTCATGGTGCAGATCTGGCCGAAGATGTGGAACAGCGGCAGACAGCCGACCACCACGTCCTCGGGTGTCATCCGCTGGACGTGGACCGTGTTGACCTCGGTGTTGTGCCGCAGTCCGCCGTGGGTGAGCGTGGCGCCCTTGGGGCGGCCGGTGGTGCCGGAGGTGTAGAGCAGCACGGCCACGTCGTCGTCCGCCGTCTCCGCCACGCCGGGCAGCGGCTCGTGTCCGGCCAGCGCCTCCGCGAAGGCCGCGGGCTCGACGGCCTTGTGCCGCACACCGGCTGCGGCCGCGCCCTGCGCGCCCTCGCCGGGTGCCTGGTGCCATTCGAACAGCAGCACCGCCCCGGAGTCGGCCAGGTGGTACTCGGTCTCCCGGGTCTTCAGCAGCGGGTTCATGGGGACGACGACGCCTCCGGCACGCAGCACGCCGTAGTACAGGACGACGAACTCGGGCACGTTCGGCAGCATCAGGGCGACCCGGTCCCCCGGCCGTACGCCCTCGGCCCTCAGCAGCGCGGCGGCGCGGGCGCTGCGCTCGTCCAGCTCCGCGTAGCCGGTCACCCGGTCCCCCAGCCGCAGCGCGGGACGCCCCGGCTGTCGCTGTGCCGTCTCCACCAGGTACTCCGCCAGATTGGCCATGACCCGTCCTCCACGAAAGTCGCCGTCGAAATCCGCTGTTCACCTGCACGACATCGTGCTGCCGCACATGGCGGCGGCCTATGGGCGGTACGACAGCGCACGCCCGACACGGTTGTCCTGATGCACAAAACAGGGGCGTTAAGCTGCGGTGATGGACATCTCGGACGTGGCCGCGGCGCTGCATTCCAGGCTGCCGGAACTGGGCGAGCGGATCGCGGGGCGCATCCGGTCGGACGTCGACGCCTACGACGACGAGTCGCTGATCCCCTTCGACTCGCTGCGCCGTTCGTGCACGGCCAACGCGGACCTGATCCTCAACCATCTGCGCGCGGGTGCCACCGCGGACCCGAGCCCGGCCCGGGAGACGGGGCGCGTCCGCGCCGAGCAGGGCGTGCCGCTGGCGGACACGCTGCACGCGTACCGGGTCGGCTTCGAGCTGCTGTGGACGGAGATCGTGGCGGAGGCGCGTACGCATCCGGAGGTGCCCGACGACCAGTTGGTGGCGAAGTCCGCGGAGATCTGGGCGCTGTTCGGCCTGTACGCGGAGGCGGTCGCGGCGGCGTACCGGGAGACGGCGGCCGAGTTGACCTCGCGGGGGCAGGCCCGGCGGTCGGCGCTGGTGGAGGCACTGTTCACGGGTGTGATCGCCGACCGGACGACGCTGTGGGAGGCCGCCCGTGAGCTGGGGCTGCCCGAGCGGGGGCCGTACGCGGTCGCCGCGGCGGCGGCCGGGGCTCCCGGGGAGGAGCCGCTGGCGGGGGTGGAGACCGGGCTGCGTCAGGCACAACTCCCTTCTGCGTGGCGGTTGTTGCCCGACCAGCAGATCGGGCTGATCGCCCTGCCGACGACCGCGGCCGAGGACGCCTGCCTCGGTGTCCTGCGGCGGACCCGGGCACGCGTGGGGATCAGCCCGAGCTTCGACTCGCTGCGCGACACGCCGCAGGCGCTGCGGTTCGCCCGGCTGGCGCTGGCCGGGCTGCGGGGCGACGGCCCAGGCGTGGCGCGCTTCGACGACGACCCGCTGGCCATGGTGGTCGCCGCCGCGCCGGCCGAGGCGGCGCATCTGGTGGGGGTGGTCCTGCGGCCCGTGCTCGACCTTCCGGTCGTGGAGCGTGCGCGTCTGCTGCGGACCCTGGAGCACTGGTTCGCCGCGGCGGGCTCGGCCACCGCCGCGGCCCGGAGCCTGTTCGTCCACCCCAACACCGTCCGCTACCGGCTGCGCCGCATCGAGGAGCTCACGGCCCGCTCCCTCTCCGACCCCCGAGCGGTGGCCCACATCGGCACGGCCCTCCTGGCCGCCCGCACTCCCGGCACCGCCCACACGCAGCACCCAACGACCGAGGAGAGCTGAACGCGGGGCGGGACGGCGCGGTGGGGGGTGACACGGATGTCGCGCGGTACCCCGCCCGCTGGTCGCCCCATCCGTATGCCGCCTCCGCACCGTGGGCGTATGGTCCGCATATGGGTGGCGTTCGGCGGATGTCCGCTCGCCCCGTCGTCGTGGTCCGGGGCGGGTGAGGACGTGTCTGGTGGCGGCTCCGTCGGGCCCGAGCTGCTGGCGTCCGCACTGACCGAGGTCGCCAGGGAGAGCGGTACCTCGGTGACGGCGGCGTATCTGCTGCTGCCGGACGAGCCCGTCCTTCAGTTGGCCGTGCTGGGCGGGGTCCCCTGGGAGATCTCCATGCCCTGGGCGCGGGTGGCGCTGAAGGCCCCCTCCCCGGTGTCCGAGGCCGTACGGGAGCGGCGGCTGGTGTGGGTGAGCGGCCAGGAGGAGATGGCGCGCCACTACCCACGGATGGCGCTGATCGTGCCGTACCGCTTCACCCTCGCCGCCGCCCCCATCACCACGGGCACGGACGTCTGGGGCGGTCTGGTGCTGCTATGGCCGGCCTCGCACCCGCCCCGGCCGAGCCCCCGGGAGCGGGAGGACATCACCGGCGCCTGTCATCGGCTGGGCCTGCTCCTGCGGAAGGCGGCGGACAGCGGCCACCCGGTCAGGCCCGCCGCCGAGCCGTTGATGCTGCCCCCGCTGCGGCGCAGGCTCGCGGGACCGGCCGAGGCGCAGGCCGCGGTCGACTTCGC
Source organism: Streptomyces caniscabiei (assembly GCF_014930365.1). GTDB lineage: Bacteria > Actinomycetota > Actinomycetes > Streptomycetales > Streptomycetaceae > Streptomyces > Streptomyces caniscabiei. Next base: position 533,470 of record NZ_JABXWI010000004.1, read on the forward strand.
CGAGCGCCTCCCCGGCGGCTCCTGCTCGCTGGACGTGGACGGGCGGATCACCTTCCTCAGCACCGAGGCCGCCGAGCTGCTCGGCGCCGACATCCCCGAGCTGCTCGGCGCCAAGCCGTGGGAGGCGCTGCGCTGGCTGGCCGACCCGACCGCCGAGGACAGCTACCGGGCGGCCATGCTCAGCCGCGAGACGGTGTCGTTCATCGCCCTGCGCCCGCCGGACCGGTGGCTCTCCTTCCACCTGGTCCCGGACGCCTCCGGCATCAGCGTGCGCATCGCGCCCACCCACTCGGCACACACGCATGCCGCCGTCTCCTCCCCCGCAGGGCCGGGTCCGCCCGAGCCGCCCGCCACGGGACGGGCCACGAACCTGTACCACCTGATGCACCTGGCCGCGACGCTCACCGAGGCCGTGGGCGTGCGCGACGTGGTCGAACAGGTCGCCGACCAGGTCCTGCCGGCGTCCGGCGCGGCCGCCCTGGCCCTGATGACGGCGGAGGACGGCCGACTGCGGATCACCGGCTACCGCGGCTACACCGCCGAGCTGATGGAACGCTTCGACGTCGTCCCGCTCACCTCGGACACCCCCGCCGTGCACACCCTCACCACGGGCGTCCCCGCCTTCTTCGCCACGTTCGAGGAGCTGAAGCGGGCCCATCCGCCGGCCGTCCTCCAGGACGCGATGGGCGCCTGGGCCTTCCTGCCGCTGATCACTTCGGGGCGCCCGGTCGGCTCCCTCGTGCTGGCCTACGAACAGCCCCATCCGTTCCCGCCGGAGGAGCGCGCCGTCCTCACCTCCACCGCCGGGCTGATCGCCCAGGCCCTGGACCGGGCGCGGCTGTACGACACCAAGCACCAGCTCGCCCACAACCTCCAGGCCGGGCTGCTGCCGCACACCCTGCCCCGGGTCGCCGGGCTGGACGTGGCCGCGCGCTATCTGCCGGCCACCCGCGGCATGGACGTCGGGGGCGACTTCTACGACCTCATCCAGCTGGGGCCCACCACGGCCGCCGCGGCCATCGGGGACGTGCAGGGGCACAACGTCAACGCCGCCGCCCTGATGGGGCAGGTCCGCACCGCCGTCCACGCGACCGCCGGCGCGGCCCCCGACGAGGTGCTCACCCGGACCAACCGGCTCCTGACCGACCTCGACCCCGACCTGTTCACCAGCTGCCTCTACGTCCATCTCGACCTGGCGGCGCACACCGCCTGCCTGGCCGTGGCCGGCCACCCGCCCCCGCTGCTGCGCCACCCGGGCGGCCGCACCGAACCCCTTCTCCTGCCCCCGGGCCTCCTCCTCGGCATCGACTCCGAAGCCGACTACGCGTCCACGGAGATCCCGCTGCCGCCCGGTTCCGTCCTGGCCCTCTACACGGACGGGCTCGTCGAGGCCCCCGGCATCGACATCGAGGACGCGGTCGACGATCTGGCCCGCGCCCTCGCGCGCTCCGATCCGTCCGGCCCGCACGCCATGGACGCCGTGGCCGACTCCCTGGTCCAGCACTCCCGTCGCTCCGCGCCGCGCAGCGACGACATGGCGTTGCTCCTCATCCACCCCACCCCATCACCCAGTTCACATACGTGATCGACGGATCAACCCATTGACCCGGAGGCGTGCCCTCCGTAAGGTTCCGGCCATTCCTACGTACGTGACGGCGGTTCAGATACATGAACAGCCGGAGGGAGACAACGATGTCAGACGTCCTCATACCCGATGCCGAACGGCGTGCGGTCGGTAAATTCCTGCGCCGCATGCTGCCGATCCTCGTCCTCATGCTGCTGATCAACCAGATGGACCGGACCAACGTCGGCTTCGTCCAGGACGAGTTGCGTGCCGACGTCGGGGTGAGCGCCACCGCGTACGGGCTCGGCGCGGGGCTGTTCTTCATCGGGTACGCCCTCTTCGAGGTGCCGAGCAACATGCTCCTGGAGCGGTTCGGCGCCCGGGTCTGGCTGACCCGCATCATGATCACCTGGGGTCTGGTGATCGTGGCGATGTGCTTCATCCACAACGTATGGATGTTCTACGGGCTGCGCTTCCTGCTCGGTGTCGCGGAGGCGGGGTTCTTCCCCGGTGTACTGCTCTACTTCACCCAGTGGCTGCCGGACTCCAGCCGCGGCCGGGCGAGCGCGATCTTCCTGGGCGGATCGGCCACCGCGTACATCGTGACCGGGCCGATCACGGGCGCGCTGCTGGAACTGCACGGGGTCGGCGGATTCGCCGGCTGGCGCTGGATGTTCGCGCTCGAAGGACTGCTGTCGATCGTCGTCGGCTTCGTCGCCGGTTACTTCCTCGTCTCCCGCATCCAGGACGCCCCGTGGCTGACGGCGGAGGAGAAGGACGCGCTGAGCTCCGCCGTGGCGCGGGACGAGGAGGCGCGCAGCCGGGCTCCGAGGGTGTCGCGGCTCAAGCTGCTGATCCACCCTCAGGTGGCGCTGCTGACCTCGGTGTTCTTCGCGATGGCCCTCACCGGGTACGCGATCACCTTCTGGCTGCCGAGTCTGGTCGAGGAGATCGGCGGGCTGTCGCCGTTCCAGGTCGGTCTGCTGTCGGCGATCCCCTGGATCTGCGCGGTGATCGCCATGTACTCGATGAGCCGGTTCACCGACCGTGCCCCCGACCGCCGGCCCTTCCTCGCCGTCGCCCTGACCCTGTCCGCGACCGGGACCTTCCTGGCCACGCTGGGCTCGCCCTGGTTCGGCCTTGCGGCCATCACGCTCGCCGCGGTGGGCGGCAAGTGCGCGGCCACCCTGTTCTGGCCGATGGCGCAGTCGGGACTCGACCTGAAGATCGCGGCACCGGGGCTCGCGGTCGTCAACTCCATAGGAAACCTGGGCGGTTTCGTCTCGCCCACGCTCTTCGGCTACCTCAAGGACACCACCGGCACGACGAACGGGGGCCTGTACACACTGTCGGCGGCCTCGCTCCTCGCGGTGCTCGGGGTGGCGCTGATCCGCAGGAACGGCGGGAGCGCGGGCTCGGGGTCGGGGTCGGACGCCGGTGAATCCGCCCTGGCGAAGGGGCGGTTGGCGACGGGCGAGGCCCGGTAGGGATCCGGACGGCGCACCGGCAGCGCACCCGGCTGCCCCCTGGTCGGTCGCGCGAGTCCCCCGCGCCCTCCCCCGACCGGTGACACGATTCAGGGGGCCCTCTTCGCTCATCTCACCCTGCGGACCTGTCGCTTCACACGGGGCACCCGGTCGAAGATCGCGGCGAGGCGGGCCCCCTGGGCGAACAGGGTCTCCGGCCGGGAGCGGTCGCCGTCGAGGTGGGTGAGGGTCTCCATGCCGAGGTAGAAGGCCACCGCCGCCCCGGCCAGGACCCGCACCCGGACCACGGACGCCAGGGGTTTGCCGCGCAGGAGGACCGTGAGCTGTTCCTCGGCCAGGTCCTCCCATTTCGTTGTCTCCAGGGCCAGTTGGGCGGCCAGCCGCGTTCCCGGCCGTGCCCCGGCGTACAGCTCCTGGACGGCGGCGATGTGCCCGGTGCGGCTGTCCTCGTCGTACAGCTCGCGCAGCCGCGCGATCATGGGCACGGCCCGGTCGAGGCCGGACAGTTCGGCGCGGTAGCGGTCGATTCGGGCTCCGCTGGTCCGTTCCAGCGCCGCCACCAACAGGTCGTCCAGATCGGCGAAGTGGTAGTAGATGACACCGGGCGCGAAGCCGCCGACCTGGGCGATGGCCCGTGCGGTGGTCCCGCCGTAGCCGTTGCCGACGAGGCACGCCAGGGCGGCTTCCAGGACACGGTCACGGGTCGAGCGAGCGTCCCGGTGCTCAGACAACGCGCACCGGCCGTACCCCGTGCGCGGCGAAGTGGCCTTCGAGTCTGCGGGCCAGCTCCGGCAGCCGGTGGCTGGGCACCCCCGGGTACAGGTGGTGCTCCAAGTGGTACGTCAGTTCCAGGAAGACGGCGGGGATGATCCTCCCGCGCAGGGTGCGGGTCTGCGTCAACGGGGTGTCTCCGTAGTCGTGGTGCGGCAGATACACCGTCAGGAGCGGGTACACCCAGCTGCCGACGATCGCCATCACCGTATAGACCAGCAGTCCCGGCGTGTACGGCAGGAGCAGCACGCCCCCGGTGAGCGCGGCGAACGGGGCCACCGCCTCCACAAGCAGCCAGCGCCGGTCGCGGCCCCGCCGGTAGGACCAGAGCCAGAGCCGTACGAGGAAGACGGGGCCGTAGCAGACCGCGCCGAGGAGGGACAGTTCGGCGGGGTGGCCCTCCGGGTCGTCGGGGTGCGGGAAGAGACGGTGGTGCTGGGTGTGCGTGGCCCGGTAGGCGTGCCCGCTCTCCAGCAGGGCCAGCCCCATCGCGAACAGCGCCCAGTCGGTGGCTCGCGGGGACAGCCCGATCGTGCGGTGCACCACGTCATGGGTGACGGTCACGACGGCGACGAAGATCCCGAACACGATCAGCGGTGTCAGCCACCACCAGCCGAGCCACACCGCGCCCGTGAACAGCAGCACCCCGACGCCCGGACGGACCAGCGCGACGATCCGCTGGCGACGGGTGGTGACGAGCAGATCGTCGCCGAGCTCGGCGAGGGTGGGCAGGCCCGGGACCGGGCCGTGCGAACCGGTCGTGCCGGGGTCGTCCGATGCGTTCATCCGGTGCGTCTCCTCTCCCTCAGCAGTCCTTCGGCGACGATGCGGCTGCCCAGTACACAGGCGACCGTGCCGAGGCCCGGCCATGTCGTGTCGCCGGCCAGCCACAGGCCGGGGCCGCCGAGGTCGTGCGGTACGGCGTGCTGGTTGGTGTTGGCGAGGCGCTGGCGCACACCGCCGACGGCTCCCTCCGGGCGGAAGCCGAACCGTTCGTAGCTGCGGGGCGTTCCCGTCTCGGCGAACACGGCCCGCTCCCCGAGCCGCGGGTACGCCCGCCGGGCGAGGGCGAGGAGTCGTTCCCCGGCCTCCTTCTTGCGTTGCCCGTACTCCGCCGCGTCGAGGCCGCGCCAGTCGGCGAGGTCGGTGTGGGTCGAGAGCATCACGGCCCGATGGCCGGACGGCGCGCTGAGGGTGTCGCCGGGCGCGGAGACGGAGACGAACATGTTGTTGCCGTCGCCCAGGGGACGGTCGTAGGAGTGCAACAGTTGATGATGCGTCAACTCCTGTTCCACGACCTCCGATTCGGGGACGCCGAGAAAGGCGACGACCGCGCCGCCGACGGCGTCCGCGTCGCGCTCCAGATAGGCGCGCAGCCTGCGGGCCACGGGCAGTCCCGCGCAGATGGTCGCGGTGGTGGCCACCGGGACCGCGCACACGATCCGCCGGGCGCGGAACGCTCCTTGACGGGCCGTCACCTCGTATGCGCCGGGCGTGCCCCGGACCCGGGAGACGCGGCAGGCGGTGCGGAGCGTGCCGCCCAGTTCTCGGTACCGGGCGACCAGCACACGCCAGAAGCCGTGCATGCCGCCGTGGTGTCTGCTGAGGCCCGCGCCCCGGATGGTCACCCCGAGCGCCGCGTTGATGAGGGGCGCGTCGTCGACCCCCGTGTGGACGGTGTCCTCGACCAGCATGGCGAGCAGTCCGACCAGCGCGGGGTCCCCGCGCAGACCGTGGTCGCGCAGCGCGTCACCCAGGGTCCGGTTCAGATGGCGGGCGTACGGAAGCCCCGACCGGCCCACCGCCCGTAGGTCGTGGAGGGCGTCGGCGGGACCACGGATCGGCAGCCGTACGCCTGCCCGGCTGGCCCGCCAGAAGGTGTCGGCGAGCCGGTCGAGCAGCTCCCAGAACGCGCGGTGCCGATCGCTGTCACCGAGTCGGCGCAGCCGTTCGGCGTGCCAGGCGGCCCGGTCGCGATGGAGCACGACCTGACGGTCCGGCAGATGAGCACGGTAGCCCGGGAGTTCCTCGGCGAGCAGCGGTGGAATTCCGACCGTGGTGAGGAGTTCGCCGCCGACACCTCCGGGACCGAAGTCGACGAGCGTGGTCGCGCCGACGTCGAAGGAGAATCCGCGTTTGCGGTAGTAGCCGGCGCAGCCGCCCGCGTGACCGTGCGCCTCCAGCACGATCGTGGAGAGGCCCGCCCGTTGCAGGCGCAGCGCGGTGGCCATGCCGGCCATACCGCCGCCGATCACCACCACCTCAGTGCACCCGTCGCCCCAACCGGGCTTCGCCCGGGACCCGTTCTGAACAATCGTTCTGAACATCCGTTCAGAGTGGGACAGTTCATGCTCCGCGTCAATGGTTCGGGCATGTGCGAAGAGACTCGTGGGAACCGCTCACGCCGGGATTGCGTACCTCTGTACGATCACCGGTCACACACGGGGTACCGCGGTGGAGGGGGCGGGTGTTGGACGACAGAGCAGCTGGACGAAGAGGTCGTTGGCGGCTGAGGGCCGCCGCGTCGGGGGCCGCCGCCGCGGTGTTCCTCGGCGGTTGCAGCGCGGACGCGGCGGAGCGGTCGGGCGAGCCCGGGACCAAGGCGTCCGGGTCGGCGGCACCTTCCGCTTCCGCGTCCGGGCAGTCGGCGGGCGAGGACGCGGAGCCGACGGCGACACCGTCCACCGCACCGTTCACGGCGGCCCCGGACCGCGTACCGCGTGGGCGGAAGGACGGTGCCGCGTTGGCGGAGGCGGTCGCGATGCGGCCGCAGGACTGGGGTTCCGGTTTCGAGGCCCGGCCGCTCGCCCGCAGTGCCGAGGGAACCATCGCCGTGCTCGACGACGAGTGCCGCTGGCAGCGCCGCCCGCTCCCCGGCGACGTACTGGCGTCCCTGTCGCTCTACAGCCAACTGCCCGGCACCGGAAAGCGCGGCACGGTCAGGGTGACCGCGACGGTGACGGTGCACACGGGGGTGCCCGACGCCGACGACCATGTGTCGGCGACGTTGGAGGAGGCGCTGCGCTGCCCCGAGCAGCAGGTCCGCGCCGACGAACGGATCGCCGGACTGATGTCCGTGGGCACCCCGCGAGGCATGCGCGGCAACAACTACGCCGACGACTCGGTCCTGGAGACCGGCGTCTATCTCATCGGCACCGGCAAGGCGGACTACCGCTGGATGGTCACCCGGCTCGGCCAGGTCACCATGACCGTGTCGATCAAGGGCGCGGAGGGCTACACCGTCGACGAACTGGAGCAGTTCATGACGCGCGGTACCACCACCATGCTCCAACGGGTGGCGGACGAGCTGGGCGGGGGCGAGGGCTGATGGAGCGGCTGCGTTCGTCCGACCCGGCGCGGATCGCCGACCACCGGCTGCTCGGCCGGCTCGGCGCCGGCGGCATGGGCGTGGTGTACCTCGCCCGTACGCCGGCCGGTTCGCTGGTGGCGCTGAAGGTCCTGGCGGCGGAGTACGCCGAGGACGCGGGGTTCCGGGAGCGGTTCCGGCGCGAGGTGGAGGTGGCCCGGCGGGTCGACAGCCCCTGGGCGGTGCCGCTGATCGCCGCCGACGCCGACGCGGAGGCGCCGTGGCTGGCGACGGCGTACGTGCCCGGGCCCTCCCTGGCCGAGGCCGTCGCCGTGCACGGGCCGCTCGGCGAGCACGGGCTGCGGGTCCTCGGTGGCCGGCTGGCGCTGGCGCTCGCCGAGGTCCACCGGACCGGGCTGGTCCACCGGGACCTCAAGCCCGGCAACGTCCTGCTGGCGGCGGACGGGCCCCGCCTCATCGACTTCGGCATCGCCCGGGCGCCCGAGGACAGCGGACTCACGGCGACGGGGCTCGTCGTCGGCACGCCCGGCTATCTCTCCCCGGAGCAGGCCGAAGGGCGTGGCGGCCGGACCATCGGCCCGCCCAGCGACGTGTTCTCCCTCGGCTGTGTGCTGGCGTTCGCGGCGACGGGCCGGCCGCCGTTCGGCACGGGGGCGCTCGACGCCCTCCTCTACCGGGCCGTGCACGACCCGGCCGACCTCGACGGCGTACCGGCACCGCTCGGCGCACTGCTGTCGCGCTGCCTGGAGAAGGACCCGGCCGCCCGGCCCGAGGTGGCGGAGCTGATACGGGAGTTGCTCCCCGCGGAGGCGGAGGCGGAGACGGAGGCGGAGGCGGACACGGCCGCCGCCGGCGCGTCCCCGGCAGGTGCCACCGACGGCGCCGCCGACGAAGACTCGGCGGACGAAGGCCTGGCCGGCGAGGCCGCTGCCGGAACCGCCGAAGGCTCCGCCGACGCGCCCTCGACCACCGAAGCCCTGACCGCCGAAGCCTCGACCACCGAGACCTCGGCCGAGACCGCGGCCCAGCCCTCCGACGCTCCCGCCGACAGGCCCGGCGGTGCCTCCGAGTCCTGGCTGCCCGACGAGGTGGTCCGGCTGATCGCCCGGCGCTCCGCCGAGGCGCTCGCCCTGCCGGACATCGACCGCACCGAGATCTCCGCGAGCGCCTCGGCCGCGGGCACCGCCTCGGAAACCGCACCCGTCTCCGCCTCGACGACCACACCGGACGTCGGCCTCCCCGGCACCCCCGCCCCAAGGACCAGCGGCCCCGACGACACCGTGCCCGTCGCCGCGTCCGGCGCCCCTGCCGCCCCCGCGAGGCGGCGCGTCCTCCTCGCCGGCGCCGGTGCGCTGCTCGCCGCAGGGGGCGGCGCGACCTGGTGGGCCGTGGGCCGGGACGGTGGCGGTTCGGGGGACGGGAAGGCGACCGCCTCCTCGCGGCGGGCCGCCCACATCGTCGCGCTGCACGGCGACCTCAGCGGCGACCAGCGGGACACCGGCCGGGCCCAGGAGAACGGACTGCGCCTGGCCGTCGCCGAGTTCAACGCCCGACGCGACGCGCCGTTCCAGGTGGAGGTGCGGGCCGAGGACGACGGCGGCGACCCGGCCGAGTCCGCCCGGGTGGCGAAGCGGCTCGCCGACGACCCCGACGTGGTCGCCGTGGTCGGACCGACCACGGACGCGACCGCCCAGTCGGCGCTGGCGGCCTACGACGCCGCCCTGCTGCCCGTGGTCGCCGTGTCCCCCGGCGCCATCGCCCTGTCCGTACAGGGCTTCCGTCCGTTCCTGCACGCCCGCCTGCCCGACTCCCTGCTGCCGTTCTACATGGACGCGTTCCTGCGGAGCACCCGGCCCCGCCGGGTCGGTGTGGTCGTCGACCGGGCCGCCGACAACTACGGCTGGGAGGTCAGCGCCAATCTGAGCAAGCAACTGCGGGCGGCCGGGCAGCCGTACGTGCCCCGTGTGGTCAGCACCATGCGGACCGGCTTCGGGGACACCGTGGACGACCTGCTGGCCGCCGACATCGACTCGTTCGCCTTCGCCGGACTGTCCGACCGGGGCGCGTCGTTCGCCCGGACCCTGCGCGAGCGCGGCTTCACCGGTGCCCGCGCCGGCGGACCGGCCCTGCTCGACGCCCGTTTCCTCACGGCGGCGAAGGAGGCCGCCGACGGCTGGACGATCGTCGCACCGGTCGTCGAACCGGCGGACGTCCCCGAGGCGAAGGCCTTCGTCGACGCCTACCGGAAGCGGTGGAAGAAGGCTCCGCCCCGGTACGCGGCGGAGGCCTACGACGTGACGTCGATGGTGCTCACCTCGCTCGCGGATCTCCCCTCCCGGAGCCGTACCCGCGAGGACCTGCTCGCCGCGCTGCGGGCCGTCAAGTACCAGGGCGTCACCCGGACGTACGCGTTCCAGAAGAACGGTCTGCCGGTCATCGACGGCACCGGCGGCTACCTCTGGCGCGTCGAGAACGGAGCGTTCGTGTACGGCGGCCCGGCGCCGCTGACCGCCTGATGGAGCCACTGCGCACCGCCGATCCGTCACGGCTGGGCGACTACCGCCTGCTGCGGCGGCTCGGCGCCGGCGGCATGGGCGTCGTGTTCCTGGCCCGCGCGCCCGGCGGCGCCTACGCCGCGGTCAAGGTCGTCCGGTCGTCCCACGCCGACGACGCCGGATTCCGGGCCCGGTTCCGCCGCGAGATCGAGGTGGCCCGGCAGGTGGACAGCCCCTGGGTGGTCCCCCTGCTGGACGCGGACGCCGACGCGGAGGATCCGTGGCTGGCGACCCCGTTCGTACCGGGCCCCTCGCTCTCGGAGGCGCTGGAGGGCCACGGCCCGTGGTCCCCCGCGTCCGTGGCCGTGCTGGGGCTGCGGCTCGCCGAGGCGCTCGACTCGGTCCACCGGGCGGGCCTGGTGCACCGCGACGTGAAACCGGGGAACGTGCTGCTGGCCCCGGACGGTCCGCGCCTGATCGACTTCGGTATCGCGCGCTCGCCGGACGGGGCGGCGCTCACCTCCACCGGGGTCATCGTGGGCTCGCCCGGCTTCCTGTCGCCCGAACAGGCACGGGCGCGCGGCGCGGGGATCGGCCCGCCCAGCGATGTCTTCTCGCTGGGCTGCGTCCTGGCCTTCGCCGCGACCGGGGTCCGCCCGTTCGGCACCGGCGCGGCCGCCGGGGTGCTGCTGCGCACGGTCTACGACGAGCCCGAGCTGCCCGGTGTCCCGGAAGAGCTGGAGCCGGTCGTACGGGCGTGTCTGGACAAGGATCCGGCGCGCCGGCCCACCGCCGTCGAGGTCGGTGCGGCGCTGGACGCGGCGGTGACGGCCGATCGGGAGCGGTGGCTGCCGGAGCCGGTGACCCGGCTGATCGTGGAGCGGTCGGCGGCGGTGCTCGCGATGGGGGCGATCGAGCCGACCCGGGTGAGCGCACCGGCGTCGTCCGCGTCGGCACCGGCCCCGGCATCGGCGGCGGTCCCGGGTTCCGCGCCGGACGTGGTGACGGTGACGTCGCTCGGCGAGCCGGGGCGCGAGGCCCGGACACAGGACCGGGCTCGGGCCACGAGTCGCCGCGGTTTCCTGGCACTCGGCTCCACGGGGGCGGCCGGACTGCTGGCGGCCGGCGGCGGCGCCTGGTGGTGGCGGAACCGGGGCGAGCGGAAGCCCGGTGCGGGAGGCCCGCCGACGTCCGGCACGCGCGCCGACCTCGTCGTGGCCTTCCAGGGCGACCTCTCGGGCGCGACCGGCGAGATCGGGCGGGCCCAGCTCGACGGCGCCCGGCTGGCCGCCGAGCGTGTGAACGCCGACGACGACCGACCGCTGCGGCTGACGCTGCGCGCGTACGACGACAAGGGCGAGCCCGACCGGACCCTGGACCGGGCGACGCGGCTGGCGAAGGACGACCAGGTCCTCGCGGTGCTGGGACCGACCACGAACGCCTGTTTCCTCGCCACGGAGGCCACGTACACCAAGGCCGTACTCCCCGTGGTCTCCGTGTCGGTGGGCGTGTCGTCGCAGGTCAGGAACGCCGACGCGTCGACGTTCCGTTCGCACGCACAGCTCTCGCCGGAGGAGGAGCTGCTCGCCGCCCCGTGCAACGTCTATCTGACCGGCGGGGCCGACGCGCGCAAGGTGTTCCTGGTCGAGGACCGGGCCGAGGGCGACTTCGCCTGGTCCTTCTGCAACTACATCCAGCGGGCGCTCGGCCGCGACGGCAGGGACACGAGCCTCACGAGTGTCACCGCCGGAACGTTCGACCACACCGCGCTCGCCGCGCGGGTCGTCGCGTCCGGGTCGGACGCGGTCGTCTTCAGCGGCGGGCAGGAACGAGCGGGCGCCTTCGCCGCCGCGCTGCGCGAGGCGGGGTTCTCGGGAGCCCGGGTCGCCACCCAACGGGCGTTCGGTCCACGGTTCTTGAAGCGCGCGGGCCGGGCGGCCGACGGCTGGGTCCTCGCCACCACCTTCATCGATCCGACGGCGACCCCGGCGGCCCGCTCGTTCACCGAGAAGTACGAGGCCCGGTACGGGGAGCGGCCCGGCCGGTACGCGGCGGAGGCGTACGACGCGGTGCTGTTCCTGGCCGAGGCGTGCACCGACGGGAAGGCGGCCCTGCGGGAGCGCGGCGCGATCGTACGCCGTATGCGGGAGGTCTCCTACGCCGGCATCAGCCGGACCGTCGCGTACACCCCGGACGCCGGATACAACCACGACGCGTTGTTCCTGTACCGCGTAGCCGAAGGGGAGTTCGACTTCCTGGGGCAGTACCAGCGGGCGAAGGTGTGACGGCGGCGGTCGGACCGGGGGCCAGGGTCGAGAGTGGTCATCGGGCCCGGTCCCGAGGGGCTATCGTGCCTTCATGTCGCAGGATTTGATTCGTATCGTCTCCCGAGACTCGCCCATGGCTCTGGCGCAGGTGGAGCGCGTACGCGCCGAACTCGCCGTGCTCCACCCGGCGCTGCGCACCGAGGTGGTCCCCGTGAAGACGACCGGGGACAAGTGGATGGGCGATCTCTCCCAGGTCGAGGGCAAGGGGGCCTTCACCAAGGAGGTCGACGCCGCGCTCGTCGCGGGCGAGGCCGATCTCGCGGTGCACTGCGTGAAGGACATCCCGGCCGACCGGCCCCTCCCGGCCGGCACGATGTTCGCGGCGTTCCTGAAGCGGGACGACATCCGGGACGCGCTCGTGGACCCCGCCGGGCGCACCCTGGACGAGCTGCCCGCCGGAACCCGTATCGGCACCTCCTCCGTACGGCGTACCGCGCAACTGGCCGCCTCCCACCCGCACTTGGACTGTGTGCCGTTCCGCGGCAACGCCAACCGCAGGCTGGAGAAGCTGGCCGCGGGCGAGGCGGACGCGCTGCTGCTGGCCGTCTCCGGGCTGGAGCGGATCGGCCGTGCGGACGTGATCAGCGAGATCCTGTCCGTCGAGACGATGATGCCCCCCATCGGCGCGGGCGTGCTGGCCCTCCAGTGCCGGGAGGGCGACACCGACACCATCGACACGGTCAGTGGGCTCGGTGATCCCGACACCCACCGCGAGACCCTCGCCGAGCGGATGTTCCTGCATGTGCTGCAGGGCCACTGCAACAGCCCCATCGCCGGGTTCGCCCGCACCGACCGCGGCGGCGAACTCTCCCTGCGGGCCTCGGTGTTCACCCCCGACGGCAAGACCGTCCTCAACGCCCACGAGTGGGCGGGCCGCCTCGACCCCGCGACCCTGGGCACCTCCGTCGCGGTGGCCCTCCTCCGTCAGGGCGCCCGCGACCTCATCGACGGCATCGCGCACTGATCCGCGACGACCGCGCCGACTCCTCTCCGACGCCTGGCCGGGCGGTCAGTCGAGTCGGCGGGCCAGTACCTGGCCCGGCCAGGTGCCGGAGAGGAAGGGCGTGGTCCGGGTGAAGCCGTTGCGTTCGTAGAACGCGACGAGGCGACCGCCGTCGCCCGCCCAGCAGTCGACGCGGAGGAGTTCCACGCCGGCGCGACGGGTTTCGTCGACGGCGTGGGAGAGCAGGGCCGCGCCGATGCCGTGACCGGCGTGCCGGCGGTCGGAGACGAGGAGGCGGACGTAGCGCTCGGGTTCGTCGGCCGGGGGGATCGGCATCTGCGGGCTGGGGCCGGAGTCCAGGACGAGGGCCCCGACGGGTGTGCCGTCCCACTCCGCGATGTACGGGGCGTTCTCGGTCGTGTAGCGATCGATCCGTGACGGTCCGTCGGGTCGCGCCGAGTACGGGATGGTGCCCCATTGTTCGGTGTTGCCGCGCGCGTTCATCCAGGCCACCGCCGCGTCGAGCATACGGAGGATGGCGGGCGCGTCGGCCGGGCCGCCGGGCCTGATCCGCAGGGATCCGGGGGCTTCGGGGGTGGGGGGAGTGTGAGGGGTGTGGGTCACGTCGGCAGCCTAGGTGTTGTCGTGTTCGGTGCGACCGGGCCGAGGCCGAGTTCGCGGTCGCCGAGCGGGGCGAAGAAGCGGTTCACGTCGGCGTCGGTGACGTCGGAGAGCGTGGCCGGGGTCCAGCGGGGGCGGCGGTCCTTGTCGATGACCTGGGCCCGGATGCCCTCGACGAGGTCGGCGGTGGCCAGCGCGGCGCAGGAGACGCGGTACTCCTGGTCCAGCGCCTCTTCCAGGGAGCCGAGGACCCGGGCCCGCCGCACGGCGGTGAGGGTGACCTTGACCGCGGTGGGGGACTTGACCAGCAGGGTCTCGGCGGTCTCCTTCGCCGCCGGATCGCCGTGGGCGAGCAGTCGGCGGACGATCTCCTCGGCCGTGTGTGCGGCGAAACAGGCGTCGATCCAGTCCCGCCGCTCAGCCAACTCACCCGGCGGCGCCTGCCGTACGTGCCGTGCGACGGCTTCCCGGACGGGCAGGGCGGCGAGGTCGTCCAGGAGCGCGCCGAGCGACGCGGACGGTACGTAGTGGTCGGCGAGACCGCACAGCAGGGCGTCGCCGGCGCCGACGGCCGCGCCCGTGAGGGCGAGGAGGGTGCCGAGTTCGCCCGGCGCGAGGGCCAGCAGACGGGTGCCGCCGACGTCCGGGACGAAGCCGATGCCGGTCTCGGGCATGGCGATCCGCGACCGTTCGGTGACGATCCGGACCCTGCCGTGCGCGGAGATCCCGACGCCGCCGCCCATCACGATGCCGTCCATGACGGCGACATAGGGCTTGGGGTAGTGGGCGATACGGGCGTTGAGGTGGTACTCGTCGCGCCAGAACGCGGCCGAGGCGGTGCCGTCCCCGTCGCGGGCGTCGTCGTGCACGACCCGGATGTCGCCGCCCGCGCACAGTCCGCGCTCCCCCGCGCCGGTGACGACGACGGTCTCCACGGCCGGGTCGTCCTCCCAGGCGGTGAGCGCCTCGTCGATGCGCCGCACCATGGTGTGGTCGAGGGCGTTGAGGGCCCTCGGGCGGTTGAGGACGATGTGGGCGGCCCGGCCGTTGGTGTGCAGGAGGACGGGCTCCTCGGCGCCGCTCACCTGTCCCCTCCCGCCCGACGTCGGGTCACGTTCCCTTGGACACGCATGATCTGGTCGTTCCTTCCGGCTCCGAACCGGCGACCGCCCGTCATGAGACGGACCCCGCTCCCCGCTGGAGCCGGGCGGGCACGGTCACCGGCGACGCCCTGAGCTTGCCGCTACCCGGGCCCGTCGAGCCTACTCGCACATGATCACCGGCCGACCGCGAGCTCCCGGGCCCGCGAGGGGAGGCGCGGTCGGCGGGTCAGCCCGTGCCGACCGCCCCACGGGCGTCCACCTCCGCCGACAGCGCGTGCGCGGCCCCGTCGACCGCCTCCACCGCGCCCTGCCGGTCGAGGCGGAACAGCAGGGTGCCACTGGCCTGGGTCCAGGTGCGGGCCTGCGGGGTGTGGCCCACGGAGGAGAAGAAGACGCCGGTCCTCTTCTCCCGGGCGGCGACGCCGTGCAGTTGCTGCACGGTGGGACGACCGGTGGGCTTGCCCTTCAGGCAGTTCCCGCTTTCGTCACCGCTTCCGTTTCCGCCAGATCCTGATCTCGGTCGCCGGAAGGCGCTCCGCGAAACGGCCGTCGGGGGCCGTGGACGCCAGCAACGTCCGCAGGTCCCGCTCGAAGTCCGGCAGTCCGTCGCCGAACAGGTGGGGCGCGGAATCGGATCGGGAGAACGCCCACGCGACGATGTCGTCCCGGGAACGGGTGACGATCTGCCCCGCCGGCACGACCAGGCGCGTGAGGTCCTCGAAGCCGGCACGCTCGATGATCGCCGCCTCTCCCCCGGGCGTGCCGTCGACCAGGACGCCCTGCCCCGCGCGCCGCACCGGGCCCAGACAGCGGCGTACCAGCTCCCGGATCCGGTCGTACGGTGGCGCGGGCGCCGACAGCGGCGGCAGGGGTGCGGGGACCGGCTCGGGGTGCGGCCCGTGCAGGTCGCTGACGTGGACGAGCGCGCCGTCCGGCTCCAGCATCCGCAGCACGGTGGCCGCGACCCGGTCCCGGTCCGTCCAGTGGAAGGACTGTGCGAAGACCACGGCCCGGAAGGTCCCGAGCCCCGCCGGCAGGTCCTCGGCGCGGGCGGCCACCCAGCGCGCGTTGGTCACTCCCAGGCGTCGGGCGCGGCGCTCGGCCTCGGCCAGCATGTCCTCGTCGGGATCGACGCCGACGGCCTCCGTGACGTATCGCGCCATCGGCAGCAGCACGGTCCCGGGTCCGCAGCCGACGTCGAGGAGCCGGCCGCGACCGTCCAGTCCGAGGGCTCCGGCGAGGACGTCCGCGAAACCGGGGGCGTACGGAAGCCGCCCCCGCTCGTAGTACGCCGCGCTCCCCCGGAAGAGCGTGGGGTCCCACTCCCATCCGTCCGGCACGCCGCCTCCCTTACCTCTCCGCTCACCGCCTCCCGGTGCCGGAGCGGGCTGCTCCCATAGGTTCCGTCGAACTCCGCCAGGTTCCGTCGAACTCCTCACCGTACGGGCCGTGCCCGACACCGTACGGCCGTGGCCCGCCACGGACTCGGCCGTAGCCCGATGTGGTGTCAGGCGCCGAAGCCGAGCAGGGCGACCTCCAACGGGAGTGCGGGGCGCTCGGGGAGGGCCGGAGGCGCTTCTCCACGGCTGGTGTGGGTGGGCGGGACGGCACGGAGTGCCTTTATCCCGTCGGCGGCCCATCCCGCGTCCGTCGGAGGCAGCGACAGGGTCATGCGCCGGCCGTCGGCCAGCGTGGTCTCGATCGTGCCCGGGTCGTTCGTCGTCATGGCAACCCACCTCCGTCGCAGGCCGGATGCGTCCGGCCTCACCCGATGGACGCGCGGCGCCGCCCGAGAAGTTCCCGGGGTGCCCCACCGGACGCGGCCGCGCCGGGAAACGCCTGCTCGGACGTCCCAGAAGTGTGAACTGGCGTACGAGACAAGGGTGTCGGGACGTAGGTTGTGTCCGGAACTCCTCGCTTCGGCTGAAAGACGGACGGTAGACATGACCGACCACGCGACCACGCCCGGTCCGGCTGCGCATCAGAAGATCGACACCTCGGTGCCCCACTCGGCCCGTATCTGGAACTACTGGCTGGGCGGGAAGGACAACTACCCCGTCGACGAGCAGGCCGGTGACGCCTACACCGCCGTGTTCCCCGGCATCGTGACCATCGCCCGCGGCAGCCGTGCCTTCCTGCGCCGCACCATCACCCACCTGGTCACCGAGGCGGGCATACGGCAGTTCCTGGACGTCGGCACCGGCCTGCCGACCGCCGAGAACACCCACGAGGTGGCCCAGCGGATCGCCCCGGAGTCGCGGATCGTCTACGTCGACAACGACCCCCTGGTCCTGGCCCACGCCCGCGCCCTGCTCTACTCCACCCCGGAGGGCGCGACCGCCTACGTGGACGCCGACGTGCTCGACCCCGACCGCATCCTCGCGGCCGCCGCCGACACCCTGGACCTCAAGCGGCCCACCGCGCTGATCCTCAGCAACATCCTGGGCCATGTGGCCGACCACGACCAGGCGCGGTCCGTCGTCGACAGCCTGATGGGGGCGCTCCCGGCCGGCAGCTACCTCGCCGTCAACGACGGTTCCCGGGGCATCGACCCGGTCTTCGAGCGGGCCCAGGACAGCTACAACGAGAGCGGCGCCGTACCGTACAACCTGCGTACCGTCGACGAGATCACGTCCTTCTTCGACGGCCTGGAACTCCTCGACCCCGGTGTGGTGTCGGTCCCCCTGTGGCGCCCGGACACCACCGACCCCGCCCCCGAGGTCGTCGCCGAACACGGCGGCCTCGCCCGCAAGCGGTGAGGAGCGCCCCGCAGACGGTGAGGGGCCGCTGAAAATCGGCTGACGCAGGTAGGCCGGGCGCCTCCGGCAGGCTTCCCGGCGATGACCGATGACCCGCAAGCGGACAGGAGTACACCTCTGCGGGCACGCCGCACCGGGCCGGGGCGGTCCTTGCGCTCGGTGACGTCCCGTCGGCGGGCGTGGACCGGGCGGCGAGGCCGCCCGGTCCACGGGCGACTCCGGCGGATCTCGCCGGTACGGCGCGCTTCTCCGCGCACGCCCGACCCCGCGACTGAGCGGCGGGACGGGGACGGGAATGTCGTGGCGCGGGACAGGGTCAGCCCGGGGCGATACGGCTGAGGTGCTCCCAGGACCGGTACAGATCCGCTTGGGCCTGGTCCATCTCCAGGACGTGATCGAAGGACTGGCTGCCGACGATCAGCCGTCGGGGCGGGTCCGGCAGTGCGGCCAGCTCCATGATGACCGGAGCAGCCGTGCCGGGCTCCGGGGGGACGGCGTCGCCCCACATCGCCTCCATCTCGGTGCGCAGGGACTGATACCGCGCCAGGGGTTCGGTGGTCGTGGTGCCGGTGGTGAACAGGCCGGTGTCATAGCCGCCCATCTGCACGATGGTGACCTTGATGCCGAACCCCTCGACCTCCATCGCCAGTGCCTCGCTGACCGAGTCCAGCGCGGCCTTGCCTGCGCCGTAGAAGCCGACGGTGGCCATGCCACCGCCGCTGCCCATCGAGGTGACCTGGAGGAGCCGTCCCCCGCCTTGGGCGCGTAAGTGGGGAAGGGCCGCCTGAGCCACCCACACAGCGCCGAAGAAGTTCACATCCATATGTGCCCGGATCTGCTCCTCCGTGGCCTCCTCCACCATCCCGTAGAGCATTCCGCCGGCGTTGTTGACGACGACGTCCAGCCTGCCGAACGCAGCTGCCGCCCGCTCCACCCCGTCGAACACGGCCCGGCGGTCGGTGACATCCAATGCGAGCGGGACCAGGCAGTCGGGGTACTTCTCGGTCAGTTCCTCCAGAGGCTCGACGTTGCGGGCGGCAGCCACTACGCGGTCGCCGCCCGCCAAGGCGGCCTCGGCGAAAGCCCTGCCCAGGCCCCGGGATGCGCCGGTGATGAGCCAGACTCTTGCGTTCGCCACGGTTCCTCACTCTCAGTAAACGAAACGGTTCGTTTCGATTCCTTTCCAGCCTAGGGCATGCTCCGGTTCCTTTCAACACGGAGCGTCTCGTTTCGTTTAGGGGTTAGGCTGGCCGCATGTCCAACGAGAAGGGGCCGGACCACTCCCGGCGCAAGGAACGGTCCCGGCAGGCAATCCTCGCGGCCACCCGCGCCCTGGTCGCGGAGGAGGCGTACGAGAAGGTCACGGTCGAAGCCATCGCCGCCCGCGCCGGCGTCGGCAAGCAGACGATCTATCGGCGGTGGCCGTCGAAGAGCGCGGTCGTCTTCGCCGCCCTTCTGGCTCTGAGTGAGGATGCGGACGGACAGTCGGTCACGCTGCCGGACACGGGCGACCTCGAGGCCGACCTCAAGCTCGTCATGCGTGCCACGGCGGAGGAGTTCGCCGACCCGTCCTTCGACAGGCTGATCCGGGCCCTCAATACCGAGATCGCCAACGATGCCGCGCTGGCGGCCGAGTACCGGGAGAAGCTGGCCCAGCCGCTGGAAGAGGCGAAGAAGGCGCGCTTGCGCAGCGCCCAGAAGGCCGGCCAGCTCGACGCGGACGCCGACCTCGACCTGGCCCTGGAAGTGCTCTACGCCCCCCTCTTCCAGCGGTGGTTGCACCGCAGCGGTCCGCTGACCGCCGCATACGCCGACTCACTTGTCCACGCGACTCTCAGAGCTTTCGGCCCCTGAACAGGAGCGCATCCACAACCGCAAAGCCAGGCCCGGTCGGCGCCTCCTGCCCGCCTTGCGGAGGCGAACGGCGAACTGCCCCTGCCGTGGCTCGTGTCGGCGGTCCTGCGGCTCGGCCCGCTCGCCGCGCCGGCTGTGACCGCGCACTCCGCACGCCGCGCTCCTACGAACGACCCTCCCTCCTCAGGGCGTTGGCGGCCGTCGCGCCGCCGGGCGAGCGGCTGGTCACCCGCGCTCGTTGATCGATCACTTTCCGGCCAAACACTTGTTGTGCTCCTGACACAGGAGCTCCACATCTGTCACTCTGTGCACACCCCGTCTCACGACGGCGCACGCGCACCCGCATCGCAGCACTCCCTGCACCACCCGGTGCCTCGACCCGTGCACCGGGGCCTTCGTACGGCCGCGCGTCCGACGCGGCCGCAGCTAAGGAGTTCGCGTGAGATCCACCCCCCACAGACGCACCACGGCCACGGCCGCCCTCGTGGTCGCGGCGGCGGTACTCGCCGTCGCCGTCCCGGGCGCCCCCGCGATCGCACGTGGTGACGGCGGCGAAGGCACCGTCCGTCCCGCGGCGGCCCGGGCGGACCGCGGGGCACTTCCCGCCCAGCTCACCCCCGCCCAGCGGGCGACCCTCGTCCGGCAGGCCGAGAAGGCCACGGACCGGACCGAGGACCGCCTGGACCTCGGCAGCCAGGAGGAGTTGCGGGTCCGCGACGTCGTCAAGGACGCCGACGGCACCGTGCACACCCGCTACGAGCGCACCTTCGCCGGTCTGCCCGTGCTCGGCGGCGACCTGGTCGTGCACACCGCCAGGTCCGGCGCGGTCGAGAGCGTCACCCGGGCCTACAAGCCCGAGTTGAAGGTGTCGGACCTCAGCCCCGAGGTCAGCCGGGCCACCGCCGAGAAGCAGGCGCTCAAGGCGGCGAAGGAGGAGGGGTCCACCAAGACCGCTCCGGACAGCAGCCGCAAGGTCGTCTGGGCCGCCAAGGGCACGCCGACCCTCGCCTACGAGACCGTCGTCAGCGGCTTCCAGCACGACGACACGCCCAGTGAGCTGCACGTCGTCACCGACGCGCAGACCGGGAAGAAGCTGTACGAGTACGAGGCCGTGCACACCGGCACGGGCAACACCCGCTACAGCGGCACGGTCACCCTCGGCACCAGCCAGTCCGGCTCGTCGTACACGCTGACCGACGCGGAGCGGGGCAACCACCGCACGTACAACCTGAACCGGGGCTCCTCCGGCACCGGCACGCTGTTCAGCGGCGCCGACGACGTCTGGGGCGACGGCACCACCGCCAACCTGGAGACGGCGGGCGCCGACGCCCACTACGGCGCCGCGCTGACCTGGGACTACTACAAGAACGTGCACGGCCGCAACGGGCTGCGCAACGACGGCGTCGCGCCGTACAGCCGGGTGCACTACGGCAACAACTACGTCAACGCGTTCTGGCAGGACTCCTGCTTCTGCATGACGTACGGCGACGGATCGGGCAACGCCAACCCGCTCACCTCGATCGACGTGGCCGCGCACGAGATGACCCACGGTCTGACCTCGGTCACCGCGGGCCTCAACTACAGCGGCGAGTCGGGCGGGTTGAACGAGGCGACCTCCGACATCTTCGCCGCCGCCGTGGAGTTCGCCGCCGGCAACAGCGAGGACGTCGGGGACTACCTGGTCGGCGAGAAGATCGACATCAACGGCGACGGCACACCGCTGCGGTACATGGACAAGCCCAGCAAGGACGGCTCCTCGCGCGACTACTGGTCCTCCACGCTCGGCAACGTCGACGTCCACTACTCCTCGGGCCCGGCCAACCACTGGTACTACCTGGCCTCCGAGGGCAGCGGCGCCAAGGTCGTCAACGGTGTCTCCTACGACTCGCCGACGTTCGACGGGCTGCCGGTGACCCCGATAGGCCGGGACGCCGCCGAGAAGATCTGGTTCCGGGCGCTCACCACGTACATGACGTCCACGACCAACTACGCGGGCGCCCGCACCGCCACCCTCCAGGCCGCCGCCGACCTGTACGGGCTCGGCACGGTGACCTACAACAACACCGCCAACGCCTGGGCCGCGATCAACGTCGGCTCGCGGATCCTCGACGGCGTGACGGTCGTCCCGCCGGCCGCCCAGTACTCCCTGGTCGGCCAGTCGGTCACGCTGGACGTCCAGGCGTCCTCCACCAACCCCGGCGCCCTGTCGTACGCGGCCACCGGGCTGCCTGCCGGGCTGTCCCTCGACGCCGCCACGGGCCGGATCTCCGGCACCCCGACCGCAGCCGGCAACTCGACGGTCACGGTCACCGTGACGGACGCGGCCGGCGAGACCGGCACGGCGAGCTTCGCCTGGCGCGTGGACGAGGAGGGGAACCAGTCGGTGTTCGAGAACACCGCCGACTACCAGATCCCCGACAACTCCACCGTGGAGTCCCCGATCAACGTCAACCGGGCCGGAACGGCGCCCAGCACGCTCTCCGTGGACGTGAACATCGTCCACACCTGGCGCGGTGACCTGGTCGTGGACCTCGTGGCCCCGGACGGCACGGCGTACCGGCTGAAGAACTCCTCGTCCTCCGACTCGGCGGACAACGTGATCGCGACGTACACGGTGGACGCCTCCTCGGAGACGGCCGCCGGCACCTGGAAGCTGCGGGTGCAGGACGTCGCCAGCCTCGACACCGGCTACATCAACAGCTGGAAGCTGACGTTCTGACGAACCGTCGACTCCCGTCCCGCTGAAGCGGGTCAGCTGTCGAGCGGCCGGTCCCGCCCCGTCGGGACCGGCCGCTTCGCCGTGTCCCCCTCCGCGTCGATGTGCGGCATCACCTTGTCCAGCCAGTGCGGGGTCCACCAGGCGTGGCGGCCCAGCAGGGTCATCACCGCGGGCACCATGAGCAGGCGGACGACCGTGGCGTCGATGAGGACGCTGACGGCGAGCCCCAGCCCCAGCATCTTGACCACGATGTTGTCGCTGACGATGAACGCGGCGAAGACACTGACCATGATCAGGGCGGCGCAGGTGATGACCCGGGCGGTGATCTCCAGCGCGTGGGCCACGGAGGCGCGGGCGTCGCCGGTGCGTGTCCAGGCCTCGTGGACACGGGAGAGCAGGAAGATCTCGTAGTCCATGCTGAGGCCGAAGATGATGGCGAACATCATCATCGGGACGTAGCTCTCGATGGGCACCTTTCCGTTGACGCCCAGGGCGGGCCCGCCCCAGCCCCACTGGAAGACGGCGACGACGACGCCGTACGAGGCCGCGATGGAGAGCACGTTGAGGACCGCGGCCTTCACCGCGACCAGGAGACCGCGGAAGACGGCGAGGATGATCAGGAAGGCGAGGGCGACCACCACGGCGATGATGATCGGCAGCCGGCTCGCCACGATGTCACGGAAGTCGACCTGGGAGGCGGTGGTCCCGGTGACATAACCGTGCGCCTTCGTGCCGGAGACCGAGGCGGGGAGGGTGTCGTCGACGAGCCGGTTGGTCAGGTCCGTGGTGTCGGCGTTCTGCGGGGACTCCTCGGAGTAGACCGTGCCGACCAGGACGTCCCCGTCCTGGGTGGGGGTCAGCGGGGTGACCGCGTAGGCCCCCTCCACCGCGTCCAGGTTCTTCTGGGCGGTGCTCTGCAGGCTCTGACGGTCCGAGGACGGCACCGAGGTCTGGTCGATGACGACCGTGAGCGGGCCGTTGGAGCCCGGCCCGAAGGCGTCCGTCATCAGGTCGTAGGCGCGGCGGTCGGTGAAGGAGGTGGGGTCGGCGCCGTCACCGATGTGGCCGAGCTGGATGGAGAAAAGGGGGATGGCGAGGATCGCGACGGTCGTGACACCGGCCGCCAGGAACCGCCACGGATGGTGCTCCACGCGTTGGGCGTAGCGGTGCCAGGTGCCGGTGATCTCCTCACCCGCCTCCGCGCCGGTCTCGGCGACGGGCTTGCGGAGGTGGTAGCGGTCGATGCGCCGGCCGATGAGACCGAGCAGGGCCGGGACCAGCGTGAGCGCGCCGATGATCGCGGAGACGACGGTCACGGCGGCGGCGAGCCCGAGTTTGCCGATGAAGCTCACCCCGGACGCGTACAGCCCGGCGAGGGCGACGATCACCGTGCAGCCGGAGACGAGGACGGCGTGGCCGCTGGTCGAGGCGGCGCGGCCGGCCGCCCGGACCGGGTCGTCGCCGTCCATGAGGTTCTGCCGGTGACGGGTGA
Organism: Streptomyces caniscabiei; assembly: GCF_014930365.1. GTDB lineage: Bacteria > Actinomycetota > Actinomycetes > Streptomycetales > Streptomycetaceae > Streptomyces > Streptomyces caniscabiei. Next base: position 556,933 of record NZ_JABXWI010000004.1, read on the forward strand.
TCAGGAACAGGGCGTAGTCGATGCCGACGCCGAGCCCGATCATCGTCGCCAGGGTCGGTGAGACGGTCGCGAAGGTGAACGCGGCGGCCAGCAGACCGAGACAGGCGAGTCCGCCGACGACGCTCAGCAGCGCGGTCACCAGGGGCAGTCCGGCGGCGATGACGCTGCCGAAGCCGATCAGCAGGACGATGATCGCGACCGCGAAGCCGATCAGCTCGCTCACCCGGTCGTCGGCGGCGGGACGGGCCAGTTCGCCGAGCGGTCCGCCGTACTCGACCTCGGCGCCCGCGGAGCGCACCGGCTGGACCGAGTCGTCCACGCCGTCGAGATAGCCGTCCCCGAGGGTCGAGGGCTGCACGTCGAAGCGGATCGTGATGTACGCCGTCTTCTGGTCGGAGGACAGAGGGCCGACGTTCGGCTGCTGCGACTGCCCCGACGACTGCGACGACTGGCCGGAGGGCGCCGTCAGCGGGTTCTGGACCGACAGCACGTGCGGCAGTTTCTGCAGGTCGTCGACCGTCTGGGACATCTGGGAGCCGAGCGAGGTGAGCGCCTTGTCCTCGTCGTGCAGGACGATCTGGCTGCCGTAGCCGCCGGCCGCCGGGTCGTGCTCCTTCAGTACGTCCAGGCCCTTCTGGGACTGCACGCCGGGGAGGGAGAAGTTGTCGGAGTAGTCGCCGCCGTAGGACCGGTTCAGTACCTGCACGGCCGCGAGGGCGACCAGCCAGGCCACGATCACGATCACGAAGTGCCGGGCGCACCATTCCCCGAGTCGTCGCAGCACGCCCCCGGCGTCCTCGGCCTCGCCCTTCCCAGCGGTACGGCGTGAGCGCATCGTCTCTCCCACGGAAGCGATCTCCGGCCCTCATTACACGACGCTCCCGGGGGCCCGGCACCTCAGGAGAGAGACGCTCCCCCGGTTGGCGGCCCCGGCTTGACAGGCGGACGATGAGGGGGGTGGGACGGAACGGAAGGAGCCGTCATGCTGGAGATCAAGTCGGTCGAGAAACCGGACGAGCGGCGCGACTTCCCTCGGGGCCACCTCGAGGCCGTGCACCTCACCGGGCTCGACTTCGCCGTGGCCGTCTTCGAGCCGGGCTGGCGCTGGTCGGAGTCCGTCGGCCCCATCGCGGGCACGGAGAGCTGCCAGGTCCACCACAACGGGTATGTGGTCCAGGGCCGTATGCAGATCCGGATGGACGACGGCGGTGAGGGCGAGGTCGGACCGGGCGACACCTTCGTGTGTCCGCCGGGGCACGACGCGTGGGTCGTGGGCGACGAGCAGTGCGTGCTGTACGACTTCGCCGGCCAGATGGCCAAGGACTACGCGAAGGCGAAGGGCGACTGAGCCGATCCCGGGTGCGAGAGGGAGCGGAGGCGGGGCGTGCCCCGCCTCCGTCCACGCCCGCCGCATCCGCCACGGCCGCCGCGCGGGCTCACCCGCGCAGCCGCGCACCCCCGCACCCGTCGGAGCGCGTCTCGCCCGCCCTAGATACCGTCGGACTCCCGCAGGTTGTCGAGGGTCGCGTTCGTGTCGTTCTTGAGCCAGTCCACGACGTCGTCCACGTCCGGCATGGTCACGCTGTCGTAGCTGGAGCCGTAGGCGCTCCACCGCATCTCGTACGTCATCCAGCCGTCGCGCACCGCGAGGGTGGCCGACCGGCTGCCGCTGGTGTCGTCGCCCGAGGTGGTGTCCTCGGTGATGAGGTACGCCTCGTCCCCGAAGCCGTCGAGCTTCTCGACCTCGTAGTCGTCGTAGCGCTGGTCGTACTCGGACCACAGGGCGGTGAACTCGGGGCCGGGATCGGTCTTCTTGTGCAGGTCCATCTGGACCGAGAAGTACGCGTCGGACAGGGTGGAGGACGAGGATTCCTTGAGGGAGATGCTGCAGTAGCTCTGGTCGAGAGCCGCGTGCTTCAGGGAGTTGTTGACGGGGGCGTCGTCCTCCTCCGGGTACTCGGTCTTGAAGGACGAGTAGTCCACCGACGGGCAGATGTCCGACTTGGCCCGGTAGCCGCGCAGGTCGGCCTCGGCATCGCCCTTGCCGAGCAGGAACACCCCGCCCGCCCAGGCGGCCGAGGCCACCGCCGCGCCGACCAGCGCCCACAGCACGGCGCGCCCGCCGGCGCCCTTGGCGGGCGGTGCCCCGAGCGGCGGATAGCCGCCCGGCGGGTAGCCACCGGGCGGATAGCCACCCGGCGGCTGACCGTAGGGGTTGGCCTGGGTGGTCACGGCGGCGGCCGGAGGGCCGTAGCCGACCGGGGGCTGGGGGTGCGGGGCAGGGGACTGCGGGTACGGGTAGGCGCTCGGCACGGCCGCCTGCGTGGGGGCGTGCGCCTGGGCCTGGGCCGGCTGGGCGGGTATCTCGGCCTGGGTGGGTGTCTGTGGCGGGGCCTGCCCGGGCGGGGGCACCGACGGGGACGCGGACGGCTGGTCCTGCGGCTGCGGCTGGGCCGGCGCACCCTCGGGGCGTTCGGTCATCGGGGTCTCCTCGGTCGTGGTGGACGGGGTGCGGCGGCGGAGCCGGATCGCCCCGCGGGGTCGCGGGGCGGGGTGGCGCGACGGCGTGGTGGAACGCGTGGAGGAGGGATGCCCACGGCCGGATCCCCTCCATGCGGCCCCACCGGTCGCGGCCGCAGCTGAAGATCCGAGCCTCGCAGAACCCCTCCGGCGCGGTCGTCCGTAGAACTACGCACCCTGGTTACGGAACCTGGCGCACCGGCCGGAGCGGGCCCCGGCACGGCGGTCGTCCTGGGGCGGGCGCCCGCGCCCGGTGCTTTCATGGGAGGCATGACCAGCAGAAGTGTCGTCGTCGAGCGACGGGTGGCCGCTTCCCAGGGCCGGGTGTGGGAGGCCCTGACGGACCTCGGCGGTATGGATCGGATGCTCAGCGGTGTCACGAGGGTCGAGGTCCTCACGGACGGGGGATTCGGGGTGGGCACGCGGTGGCGGGAGACCCGTCGGATGTTCGGCAAGGACGCCACCGAGGAGATGTGGGTGACCGTCAGCGAGCCGCCCGAGCGCTATGTGGTGGAGGCCGAGTCGCACGGCTCCCGCTATGTCTCGGAGTGGCGGCTGCGGGCCGACGGGCCGGGGTCGACGACGATCCTGATGACGTTCTCCGCCCGGCCGACCGGCTCCGTCGCGGGTCTGCTCGCCCGGGTCATGGGCCCCGTGGGTGCCCGAGCCGTGCTCAAGGCCATCACGAAGGACCTGGACGAGGTCGCCGGGTGGGTGGAGGGCCGCAGGGGCTGAGCCCCCGCGGCCCTCCGGCCCTCCGGTCATCGTGGCCGGGCTCCCGTCAGGAGTTCAGTCCGTAGCCCGAGGTCACATAGGCGCACTCCGTGTAGATGTAGCCGGGCTCCAGCTTGGCCGTGTCGGAGGCGGCGCTGGAGGCGTTGTCGCCCTTCGGCTTGTGCAGGAAGTACGTGGTGCCGACCGGCAGGCTGATCGTGCGCTGCGGGTACTTGTCGTTGCCGCTGCACGGCTTGAAGCTGGAGACGAGGGTGCTGCTCCAGTCGTAGCTGGTGCAGGTGCCGCATCCCTTGAGGGTGAAGGTGCCGGTCACCGGGCCGGTGTACATGACCTGGATCTCGTCGGGGCTGTCGTTCTTGACCGTGACGGAGATGCTGCCGCCGGTCCGGGTGGTGGGCAGCTTCTTGCCCGCGGCGGGGACCTCCTGCGCGATCTCGGCGGCGATCGCTATCTTCTTGGCGCGCGGCGCGTTCTTGTGCTTCTTGTTGGCGTCGACGAAGTCGTTCATCGACGTCACCGCCTCGGCGAACTCGCCGTCCTTGTACTGGTCCACACCGCAGGTGTAGACCCCGGCGGAGGCGGAGTCCTCGGCCTTCTTGGAGGCGGCGGCGAGGGCGTCGGCCACTCCGGCCTCGTCCCCCGGCAACGCCTTGACCTGGGAGCCGAGCGTCTCCAGCCGGTCCACGGCGGTGCACGGGTCGTCGCCGCCGACGGCCTTGACCGCCTTGTCGACGGCCGCCTCGACGTCGGGTTCGACCTTCGCCGCCTGATCGGAGTCGGGGAACGTGGTGAGGAGGTCGCTGAACTGGTCCTGCCAGCCCTCGGTGTCGGCCGCCAGGCTCTCCGAGGCGCACTCGTACAGCGAGGTGGCGAGACGGCCGTCCGGCCAGGCCGCCAGCGAGCCGAGGTCCTGCTTGCTCACGTTCTTCGGAACCGTCCGCAGGTATTCGAGGGGAGCGACCGCGTCGCAGTACCGCTGCTCCTCGTAGGGGGCTCCGACCGTCGTGTAGAAGGTCTTCAGCCGGTCCGGGACCTTCTCGGCGGCCCGGGAGTCGGGGTGGTCGGTGCTGAGGTCGTCGTAGGCGGAGAGCGCCCTGCGGTACTCGGACTGGGTCGTCGAGAAGGACTCCCCCGAGGCCTTGTCCACGAGTGCGTCGGCCTTCTCCAGCCGGTCCAGGAGCATCTCCTCGACGGCTTCCTTCCGCGCGGTCTCGTACAGCAGACCGCCCGCGACCGGTACGGCCAGGAGGAGGACGCCGAGCGCGATGGCGAGCGGGGACTTCGCGGGCCACACCAGGCGGTTGCGCAGGCCGAGGAAGGCGCCGTGGGCCGCGGTGAGGAGGAGGAAGAGGACGTAGACGGTGAGGGTGGCGCCCGAGACGCCGTCAGGGTCGGCCGGCAGGACCGAGAAGAGCAGCAGGCCGGTGGCGGCCCAGCACAGCAGCGTCAGGAGCGGGCGGCGCATCAGCGCGTAGCCGAGCCCCAGTCCGCTGAGGTTCAGCAGGCCCACCCCGACGGCCCGCCAGCCGTCCGCGGGCCCGGGGGGCGGTGCCGACGGCATCGGCGGCACGACGTAGCTGTGACTCCACCCGTCCTGGTCTCTTACCCCGTACTGATCCCCGGACATCTCGGATCCCCCCGTCAACTCCACCCGCATGCTTACGAATTGTCAGTGTACGGCCGAAACTCGATGCCGCGACAGATGATTCTCGGGCGCGGGAAGAGATCGATTTCACTTCGTGACCACCGCCCGAGAGGTGGCGCGAAAGCATCGGTCGCACCGCTGGTCGGTGCGTGCAACGTACAGGCCCCACAGCTGGTTGACGCACCCGGGTCAGCTTCCGGTTCGCCCGGCGGGCGACGGATTCCCCGCCGCCGGTTCGGGATCGGCGGCGCTGCGGGCGGAGGACGCCCGGGCGAGGATCACGGCAGCCGCCGTACCGGTCGTGAGGACACCGGCCAGCAGCAGGACGCCGTAGGGGAGGGTCGGATCGTACGGGGCGCGGCCGGCGTAGGCGGTCGCGGTGACGGCTCCGAGGACGGCCGCGTAGCCGAGCGCGGCCACGGCCAGGACGGACGCCGCCCGGCGGGGCCGCGGTCGGCCCGACTCGCTCAGGATCGCGAGGACGGCGAGGAGTTGGACGCCGTGCAGTCCGGTGGCGTGGGCCAGTTTGGCACTGCCCGCCGCCCCGAACAGGATCTCCCGGGGTACGTGTCCGGTCTCGTCGAAGGCTGCCTCCCCGATGGCGGCCATGTCGCCGCCGATGTACCCGGCGACCAGGACGGCCGCGAGTCCCGCGAGGACGGCGACGCGGGAGGCCCCACTGCCGTCGAACCGGATCAGCGCGACGACGAACAGCCAGGCCAGGCCGAGGATCAGCGGCAGGATCAGGGTGCCGATCATGGACCAGATCGCGGCGTCGGTGTCGGTCGCCTGGTTGAAGTGGGAGGCGACCCCGCGCCACCGCTGGGCGGTGATGAGCCCGACCTCGCAGACGCCGACGGCGACGATCAGGCCCGCCGGCACGCGCACCCACCAGCGCGCGGGCAACTGGCGCATGATCCAGACCACCGACCACACCAGCAGTCCGAACGACACCCCGAACGCGACCGGCTTGCGCCAGGACACCGGCCCCCACCAGGGCGCGCCGTCCACCACCGCCACCAGCCCGTGCACCGCCCCGGAGAGCAGCAGCGCGGTCCCGCACCACCACAGCAGCCGCTGGTAGCGGCCCCGCGGCCGGACGGCACGCCACACGTCCGACGCCAGAACCGTCCCCACGTCCCTCGCGTTCATCCCAGCTCCCCCTCCCGGCGACTGGCCTGACCGTAGGGCGACGGAGGGGGCCGGACGTCCCCCCGAGGGGGTGCGGGGACGTACCCCCTCAGGGGTACGGGGACGTCACGGCCGGTCAGCCGGAGCCGGGGTGGGCGGGCGGCGTTCCGAAGGGGTCCGCGGGCGACCGGAGCGGGTCCGTGGGCGCGCGGAGGGGTTCCGGGGGCGCGCCGCGTGACTCCATGAGGCCGGAGCGGTGGGCCAGGACCACGGCCTGGGCCCGGTCGCGGGCGCCGATCTTGTGCAGGATGCGTTTGACGTGGGTCTTCGCGGTGGACTCGGCGATACCGAGCACCGTGGCGAGTTCCGCGTTGGACAGGCCCTCGGCGATCAGCCGCAGCACCTGGGCCTCGCGGGCGGTGAGCGCGCGCAGCCGGGCGCGCTCCGCCGCGTCCGGCTCGGCGCGGGCACCCCGGCCGTCGAGGACGAAGCGCTCGACGAGGGCGCCGGTGACGGACGGATCGAGCAGCGTGTCCCCGGCGTGGACCGTGCGGACGGCGTCGATGAGCCGCTCGGGGGCGGCGCGCTTGAGCAGGAAGCCGCTGGCCCCGGCCCGCAACGCCCGCCATACATAGGCGTCGTCGGGGAACGTCGTCAGGACGAGCACCCGCGCGGCCAGGCCCGCCGCGACGATCCGGCCGGTGGCCTCGATGCCGTCGATGCCCGGCATCCGTACGTCCATCAGGACGACGTCCGGGGTCAGCGCGTGGCACAGTTCCACGGCCCGTATCCCGTCGGCGGCCTCCCCGACGACGTCGATGTCCGGCGCGGTGCCGAGGGTCACGGCGACACCGGTCCGCAGCAGGGCGTCGTCGTCCGCGAGAAGCACACGGACGGCGCCAGGCGCTCCGGGAGTGGTCGTGGCGGCTCCAGGCGCGGTCATGGCAGCGGCAGTTCGACGGTGAGGGCGAAGCCGGTGCCGTCGTCGGCCGGACCGTGCGCCACCGATCCGCCGAGCGCGGCGGCCCGTTCGCCGATGCCGCGCAGTCCTCGCCCCGGCCGGTACTCCGGCGGCGGCCCGGCGCCGCCGTCCACGACCGTCACGAGCACCGCGTTCCCCCAGCGTTGTCGGCGGACCGTCACCTCGGCGGACCGGGCGTGCCCGTGGCGCAGGGCGTTGGTCAGCGCCTCCTGGACGATCCGGTGGACGGACAGCCGCAACGCGCGCGGCAGGGTGAGCGTCTCCGGCTCGACGCACACCCGTACGTCCATGCCCGCGTCCACCATGGGGCGCACCAGTTGACCGAGGTAGGCCGGGTCCAGGTCGGTGTCGTCCGGGGTGGTGCGGTCCGGGGCGGGACCGCCGGTGGCGCCCGCGACGGTGGTGGCGCCCATGACGGTGGTGTCCCCGGTGGCGTCCGTGGCGTCGTCGTCGGCGCGCAGGACGCCGAGGAGGCGGTCGAGTTCGGCGAGGGCGTCACGGCCGGTGCGTTCGACGCTCATCAGCAGTTCCCGGGTGCGCTCGGGGTCGGTGTCGAGCACCATGCGTCCGGCGCCGGCCTGGACCAGCATGGCGTTCACCGAGTGTCCGACGACGTCATGCAACTCCCGGGCGATGCGCACCCGTTCGGCGACGACCGTCTCGCGGCGCAGCAACCGCCGCAGTTCCTCCGTCTCCCTGCGGCGGCGGGCCGTGGCGCAGCCCGCCGACCACACCAGCAGCCAGACGAGGACGACGGCGACCTCGGTCACCCACGGGTCGTCCTTCGACGCGAAGTGGGCCAGCACCCCGGGCGGCACGAGGAGCGCCCCGAGCACGGCCCTGCGCGGAGTCGCGTACAGGCCCAGCGAGTGGACGCCGATGAGGTTCGCGACCGGCGTCAACTGGCCGGGGCCCACCCACAGGGCCTCGACGACGAGCCCCGCCGTGCCCACCACGTACCCGGCGAGCGGGGCGCGCCGCCTCACCGCCAGGCCTGCGGCGATCACCGCGCCGAGGGCCAGGACGGCGGGTGGTGGGGCGTCGGCGCCGTCTCCCGCGCCGAGCCGGACGGCGGTCATCGCCACGAGCAGCACGGCGGCCGCCGCCACGTCACCCGGTGGCAACCGCAGCCGCCGGAACCGGTCCTCCGCCATGCTCCGCCCGCCCCGTCAGCTGATGCAGGATCAAGTCCCGTTCAAACTAACAAGGTTGGCTGAGCATGGACATCGCATCCGGTCGGCGTACGGGTCAGTAGGTCCCTCGCCTGACCCGGCGCAGCAGTACGACACCGGCGAGCACGGCCACGCCGCCGATCATCGCGGGCCACAGCTGCGAACCGGTCTCGGCGAGACTGCCGCTCGCCGACCCGGACCCCTGTGCGCCGGGCTGCCCGGCGGCCGACGGCACGTTCGCCGCGGGTGGCTCCCCGGGGGCCGCGTTCGCGTCACCGCCGGTGCCGGTGCCGTTCCCGCCCTTGTCCCCGTCGGCGGCGGAGTCGGAGTCTGCGGGGTTGCCGCGCTGGGTCGCCTTCACCGAGCCCAGAACCTGGGGCTCCTTGTCGCCGCCCTTGCCCGTTTCATCAGCCTGGTCGCCCTTGCCCGTTTCGTCGGCCTGGTCGCCCTGGTCGTCGCTGCCGGGCGCCTGGGCGGTCTCGGTGGGCTCGGCCGCGTTCTCGTCCTGACCCTGGTCGCCCTGCCCCTGGTCATCGCCATCGCCATCGCCCTGACCGTTGCCCGACTGTTCCTGGTCCTGGTCCTGGTCCTGGCCCTGCTCATGGTCCTGGCCCTGATCCTGACCGTCGTCCTGCCCCTGACCGTCGCCCTGGCCGGCGTCGCCGCCCTGGTCGCCGCCGTCGCCCTGGCCGGCGTCCCCGTCGCCCTGGTCGCCGCCGAGGTCCGCCGCGTCGCACTCGCGCCCGTCGTTGACGCAGTCCACCATCGCCCGCATCAGGTCCTCGTCGAAGACGTTGATGAAGTCGCCGTGGTCGGTGCCGGGCTTGTGGAGCTGCTCGGGGAAGGAGTCCACGGCGAACAGCGGGGTCGTACGGCCGCCGTCCTGGAGGCTCGGGGCGTCGACGTCGTAGACGATGCGCTGGACCAGCTGCGGGATGGCCTTGAACCCGGCCGCGCAGCTGCCGTCCGCCGCGGCGAAGGCCACGTGGGTGCGGTGGTTGGCGCTGTCGATGTTGCGGCCGTCCCAGCAGCTCTGGAACTCGAACGTGCGGACGACGTCGCTGCCGGAGGGGCACAGCGGGTACTTGTCCTTCAGCTGCCGGTCCTCGAAGCCGGTGCAGCTCCAGGACGCGTTGGCGTTGGCCGGGCCGTTGATGAAGGCCTTGGCGTCACCGGTGATGATGCGCAGCAGCCGCGGCATCTCCACGACCTCGCCCCGCGGGCTGCCGACGAAGGTCATCGTGACGTCCTTGGGCGTCACGATCTCGCCGGCGTTGCCCTCGATGCCGCCGCCGGGCGCGTTGGCGTCCTGCTCGGCGGTGCCGTTCTGCAGCCGGATCACGGGCCAGAAGTACGAGGACCTGTCGCCCTGGTTCTCACAGCTGGTGTCGGCGGCGGCGAGGTCCTCGTCGCCGGCGAACGCGCTGTTGCCCTGGTTGCCGACGTAGTCGTGGAAGTGGTGGGCGCCATTGGAGACACCAGGGGCGACGATGACGTTGTCGGAGTTGAACAGGCCGTTGGCGTTCACCCCGCAGTCGGTGCTGAAGGAGCCGGTGGAGCCGTTCCCCCCGCCCCGGTTCCCGGTGTTCGGCTGGACGGACCTGATGTCGGCGTAGTCCGCGGCCACCGGCCCGTTGCCGGCCTGCCCGCCGTTGCCCTGCTGCCCCTGACCGCCCTGGTCTCCCCGGTTCTGGTCGCCGTCGCCGTTCTGGCCGCCGCCGTTCTGCTCTCCGCCGTTCTGCTCTCCGCCGTTCTGACCGGCGTTCTGGTTCTCGGCGGGACGCAGTTCGCAGGCGGCGAGGGAGTCGAGTCCCTCGGGGCGGTCGCCGACGCGGTCGATGGCGATCGCGATCCGCTCGATCGTGGCCGCCCGCTTCTCCTTGAGCGGGTTCATGATCGCGTCGTCGGCGAAGCCGCCGTCCTGCTGCTGGGCCCGGAGGGAGTTCTGCAGCCGCTGGTAGGCCTCGGCTATCTGCTGGTCCAGGGCGGCGAGTTCCTTGTCGACGCCCTCCCGTGCCCCCTCGGGCACCTCCGTGAGCCCGCTGCCGACGTCCGGGCAGTCGATCGTGCCGGCTGCGGAGCCGACCTGCTCGACCCAGTCGTCGGGGGCGCCGTCCTCGGTGGCCGAAGCGTAGACATTGACGGCCACGAGACCGCCTCCGCCCAAGATCAGCGCGATCGCGGCGGAAGTCGCGCGCCGTGCTCCGGATGGGCGTCTGCGCCTGGTGGTGCGTCCCACGGATAGCTCCTACAACGTCGTGGCCGGGTCCGGGCATGAAAAACCCCAGCCCTATACGGATCCGGACCCCGATGTGTTCAAACGCCTCGCAGATTCACAGGAATCCGACAGGTAGCAGGGCATCACACATGGTCAAAGCGGTAGCAAGCGCTCTCGCCACCGAGCCGCCGACGGCCTCGGCCCAGGCAGCGCACGACCCCCTCTCGCCTCCGGGCGCGGGGCAGTGTAGACATGGGCACATGGTCCGTCTCCTGGGTCGATCTCGCTCTCAGTCGACCCGCCGTCCCCAGAGCCGGCCTGCGCGGGGCCGGGACGACCGCGCCCGGCGGGTGCCGCACGGATCGGACGGCGGCGCAAGTGGGGAGCCGGGACACGGCTGGGGCCCGCTCTCGGGGCTGCGCGCGGCGCTGAGCGGGCGCAGTGTCGCCGGCCAGGTGTTCCTGCTGCAGGTCGTGATCGTGCTGGTACTGGTCGTGTCGGCCGTGGTGGCGCTGGTCCTCCAGGTGCGGCACGACAGCTCCAAGGAGGCGCACAACCGTTCGCTCGCCGTGGCGGAGACGTTCGCCAACGCGCCGGGGACCCGGGAGGCGCTGAGCGCCCCCGATCCGACGGAGGTGCTCCAGCCGCGGGCCGAGGCCGCCCGGGTGCAGTCCAAGGTGGACTTCATCGTCGTGATGAGCACCGAGGGGATCCGCTACACCCATCCGAAGCCGGACCGCATCGGCAAGCAGTTCGTCGGCACCATCGAGCCCGCGCTGAAGGGCGAGTCCTTCACCGAGGAGGTGAACGGCACCCTCGGCCCGCTGGTCCAGGCCGTGGTGCCGGTCAAGGATCCCGACGGCAAGGTGGTGGGCCTGGTGTCGGCCGGGATCACCACCGAGAACGTGGGCGGGGTCGCCGAGCAGCAGTTGCCCCTCGTGCTGGCCGCCGCCGCGGCGGCCCTCGCGCTGGCCCTGGCGGGCACGGCGCTCGTCAGCAAACGGCTGCTGCGGCAGACCCACGGGCTCGGGCCGTCCGAGATGACGCGCATGTACGAGCACCACGACGCCGTGCTGCACGCCGTGCGGGAGGGCGTGATCATCGTCGGCGGCGGGGGCCGGCTGCTGCTCGCCAACGACGAGGCGCACCGGCTGCTGGACCTGCCCGCGGACGCCGAGGGGCGGGACGTCCACTCCCTGGGCCTCGAAGCGCCCATGGCGGACCTGCTGGCGTCGGGCCGGGTCGCCAACGACGAGGTGCACCTGGTGGGCGACCGGCTGCTGGCGGTCAACCAGCGGCCCACCGATCTCCAGGGCGCGCCCTCCGGCAGTGTCGCCACGCTCCGCGACTCCACCGAGCTGCGCGCCCTGTCGGGCCGCGCGGAGGCCGCCCGGGAGCGGCTGAGGCTGCTCTACGACGCCGGGGTGGGCGTCGGCACCGGCCTGGACGTGACCCGTACCGCCGAGGAACTGGCGGAGGTGGCGGTCCCCCGGCTCGCGGACTTCGTCACCGTGGACCTGGCCCCGGCCGCGCTCAGCGGCGACGAGCCCAAGACGGCCACCACACTGCGCCGTACGGCGTGCAGCGGGATCCGCGACGACGCGCCGCTGTACAAGGTGGGCGAGCGGATCGACCTGGTCCCCTCCTCGCCGCAGGCGCGCAGCATCGACAGCGGCAGCTCGACCCTCGTGGCCGACCTCAGCCGGGCGCGCGGCTGGCAGGCCCAGGACCTCGAACGGTCCGCCCAGGTCGTCGAGTACGGCATCCACTCGCTGATCACCGTGCCGCTGCGGGTGGGCCAGCTGGTGATGGGGGTCGCCAACTTCTGGCGTTCGGAGAAGCCCGAGCCGTTCGACCAGGAGGAGCTGGCGCTCGCCGAGGAGCTGGTGGCCCGCGCGGCGGTCTCCATCGACAACGCGCGCCGGTACACCCGCGAGCACACGATGGCCGAGACGCTGCAACGCAGCCTGCTGCCACGCCACCTGCCCGAGCAGAGCGCCCTGGACGTCGCCTACCGCTATCTCCCCGCGCAGGCCGGGGTGGGCGGCGACTGGTTCGACGTCCTGCCCCTGTCCGGCACCCGGGTCGCCGTCGTCGTGGGCGACGTGGTCGGTCACGGTCTGCACGCGGCGGCCACGATGGGCCGGCTGCGCACGGCGGTCCACAACTTCACCGCGCTGGACCTGCCGCCGGACGAGATCCTGGGGCTGCTGGACGAGATGGTCAGCCGGATCGACCAGGACGAGGCGGTCCTCGACGGCAACGCCCCCATCACCGGGGCGACATGCCTGTACGCGATCTACGACCCGGTCTCGCGGCGTTGCACCGTCGCCCGCGCCGGCCATCCGCCGCTCGCGGTGGCCCGGCCCGACGGCACGGTCGACTTCCCCGAGGTGCCGGCCGGTCCGCCGCTCGGTCTCGGCGGACTGCCCTTCGAGACGGCCGAGCTGGACCTCGCCGAGGGCAGCCGCATCGTGCTGTACACCGACGGTCTCGTCGAGGACCGGGAGCGGGACATCGACGACGGGCTCGAACTGCTGCGCACCGCGCTGACGGGCGCCGACACCTCGCCGCAGGGCACCTGCGAGGCCGTCCTCGACGCGCTGCCGCCGAGCCGGGCGAGCGACGACATCGCGCTGATCGTCGCCCGCACCCGGGCGCTGGACACGGGCCGGGTCGTCGAGTGGGAGGTGCCCGGCGACCCGGCCGCGGTCCGCCGGGCGCGCTCCGACGCCACCCGGCAGCTGGCCGCGTGGGGGCTGGAGGAGCTGGAGTTCACCACCGAGCTGATCCTCAGCGAGCTGGTCACCAACGCCATCCGGTACGGCGGCGGCCCCATCCGGGTCCGCCTGATCCACGACCGGCAGCTGATCTGCGAGGTCACCGACAGCAGTCACACCTCGCCCCATCTGCGGTACGCCGCCACGACCGACGAGGGCGGCCGGGGCCTGTACCTCATCGCCCAGCTCACCCAGCGCTGGGGGACCCGCTACTCCCCCGGCGGCAAGACCATCTGGACCGAACAGGCGCTGCCCTGACGGCCGTCGGACAGATCCGTCCCCGAGGACCCCGTGGGGCTTGCGCGGGACACGGCACCCAACGCACAAGGAGAGACCCAGGCATGCGTATCGGACTGCTCGGAACCGGGCCGTGGGCCGAGATGACCTACGCCCCCGCGCTGAGCGCGCACCAGGAGCTGGACTTCGCCGGGGTGTGGGGCAGGCGCCCCGAGGCGGCCGAGGAACTGGCCGGCCGGCACGGCGGCCTGCCCGTGTACAAGGACGTCGACGCCCTGTTCGCGGACGTGGACGCGGTCGCCGTGGCGCTGCCGCCGTCCGTCCAGGCGCCGCTCGCGGTGCGCGCGGCCCGGGCGGGCTGTCATCTGCTGCTCGACAAGCCGCTGTCGACCGACGTCGAGCAGGGGCGGGCCGTCGTCCGGGCGGTCGAGGAGAGCGGGGTCGCCTCGGTCGTCTTCTTCACCGCCCGGTTCCAGACCGCGATCGACGCGTGGATCACCGAACAGGCCGCCCGTGACGGCTGGTTCACCGGCCGCGCGGAGTGGTTCGGGTCGCTGTTCGACGACGAGAGCGACAGTCCCTTCGCGGACTCGCCGTGGCGGCGGGAGAAGGGCGGTCTGTGGGACGTGGGCCCGCACGCCCTGTCCGTGCTGCTGCCGGTCCTCGGGGACGTGGAGAAGGTGGCCGCCGCCGTGCGCGGGCCGAGGGACACGGTGCATCTGGTGCTCCTGCACACCGGCGGGGCGTCCAGCACGCTCACCCTCAGCCTCACCGCCCCGCCTGCGGCGTCCGGCGCCACGGTCGAGTTGCGCGGCCGGGCCGGGACGACCGTACTGCCCACGACCGACGAGGGGGCCGTACCGGCTCTCGTACGGGCGGGGGACGCGCTGTCGGCGGCGGCGCGTAGTGGTCGTCCGCATCCGTGCGACGCCGCGTTCGCGTTGCGGGTGACGGAGCTGCTGGCCACCGCGGAAGGGCAGTTGACCTGCTGACCCGCCCGGCTCGCGGACCCACGTTCGAGTTTGCGTGCGACCACTGCCGGACATCGTCCGGTGGCGGGCACGGCTTCGCCTCGCGTGTTCAGGTGAGGAGGTGCCCGTGAGCGCGACGGACGCGGATGCCGCCGAGCCCCCGCGGCGCGGGGCGGCGGCCCGGACGAAGGACCAGGACGCGCGGACGGTCATGCGGCTGCGCCTGGGGGTCGGGGTCATCGGTGTCCTGCTCCCCCTCGCGCTGCCGGCCGGCAACTGGATCGCGGCGCGGCTCGACGGCCGGTCCGGTGCGGACGCCTGGCCCGGGTCCATGAGCGGCGCCTACCACACGAGCACCCGGGACGTCTTCGTCGGCGCGTTGTGCGCGCTCGGGATCTTCCTGATCGTCTACCGCTTCGACAGGTCCAACGACATCCTGGGCACCGTCGCCGGCACCTGTGCCCTCGGCGTCGCCCTCTTCCCCACCGCGCCGGGGTCCGGGGGCGACGCGGGACAGCAGACGGTCTCCGTGTTCCACCAGGTCTTCGCCGTCGCCCTGTTGACGGCCATGGCGGCCTTCTGCCTCTCCATGTACCGGGCGCCCGGCATCGCGGACCGGCCGTACGCGCGGCGCCCCTATCTCGTGGCCGGGGTGCTGATCCTCGCGTTCATGGCGCTCGCCGCCGTGGCGGCGGTCACCGAGGTGGGCGCCGAATGGCCGGTCACACCTCTCTACCTGTGCGAGTGGCTGTCCGTGTGGTCCTTCGGCTTCGCGTGGACGGGCGCGGCCCTGGCCCTCGCCGCGGACATCGACCGGCTGCCCCGGACCCGCGCCTTCGTCGGCGCGGTCCTCGGGCGGCTGCGCCTCCTCGGTGGTCCCGGCGCGTGGACCGGCGGCGGGCTCAGACCCGGGAGCCGGTGAGGAAGCGGTCCAGGGTGGCGGTCAGCTCCGCGGGCTTCTCCACGGGGAGTTCGTGCCCGGCGTCCAGGATCCGCACCTCGGCGTCCTGGTAGGCCTTGGCCATGCGGAGCATCTGGCCGACGGGCAGTTGGATGTCGTGGTAGCCGTGGACGAGCAGGGTGGGGGTGCTGACCTCGCCGAGGCGGTCGAGGACGTCGAAGGCGCGCATGGCGCCGTACAGGGTCCTCACCACCTCGCGCGGGGTGGCCGTGGAGGCGCGGATGTACGAGCGGATCTCCTCGCGCGGGTAGCCGGGCGCGAAGGCGCGCTGGATGTTGGCGGCGACGAACAGCTTGAAGGGGACCCGGGTGGAGACGGCCATCAGCAGGCCGCGGCCCCGGCTGTAGGTCATGCGGCCGATGGAGTTGACCAGCACCAGGCGTTCCACCCGCTCGGGGTGGGCGAGGGTGATGGTCTGGGAGATCATGCCGCCCATGGAGTGGCCGACCAGGACGAACCGCTCGATCTCCAGATGATCGAGGAGGGCGAGCACGTCCGCGGCCAGTTCCTCGATCGTGCGCACCCCGGCGCCCCCGCTCTCGCCGTGCCCGCGCAGGTCGAGGCGGATCACGCGCCGCTTCTCGGCGAAGTGCACGACCTGGTGGTCCCAGCGGTGCCGGTTCGCGGTCCAGCCGTGGACGAACACCAGGGGGACTCCGTCGCCCTCGCGGGGGCCCTCGTCGTCGTACGTCAGCGTGGCGCCGTCGACTTCGAGCTGCGGCATGAGGGCCTCCTGCGGTCCGGTCCGGCCCGGTGCGGTCCGGTTACTGACCGGTACGGTAGCCGGTGGCCCGGCCCGCGTAAATCGTGAGCGCCCCCTGCGCCACCCTGCTAATTTCCCCCGGTGTTCTCCCTCCAGCAACCCCCGTTCTTCACACGGCTGCGCGACGCGCGGCGTGTGCTCATAGCCGGTGCCGGCGGCGGCTTCGACGTCTACGCCGGGCTGCCGCTGGCCCTCGCCCTGCGCTCGGCGGGCAAGGAGGTCCATCTCGCCAACCTCTCCTTCGCCGATCTGTACGGCCTGAGCCTCGACGTGTGGCTGGAGCAGGACGTCGCGGCGGTCGGCCCCGACACCGCCTTCCGGGGCGACTACTTCCCCGAGCGCGCCCTCGCGGAATGGCTGGACCTGCACGGCATGCCGAGCACCGTGTACGCGCTGTCCCGTACGGGTGTGGCACCCCTGCGGGCCGCCTATCGCGCGCTGATCGGCCATCTGGGCGGGGTGGACGCCGTCGTGCTGGTGGACGGCGGCACCGACATCCTGATGCGCGGCGACGAGCACGGCCTCGGGACGCCGGAGGAGGACATGGCGAGCCTGGGCGCCGTCGCCGGTCTCGACGAGGTGCCGGAGCGGCTGGTGGCCTGCCTGGGCTTCGGCGTGGACGCCTACCACGGGGTCAACCACGCGCTGGTCCTGGAGAACCTGGCCGCCCTCGACCGCGACGGCGACTATCTGGGGGCCTTCTCACTGCCCCGCGACAGCCGCGAGGGCACCCTCTACCTGGACGCGGTGGCGCACGCCCAGCGGGCCACGCCGACCCATCCGAGCATCGTCAACGGCTCGGTCGCGGCGGCCGTACGCGGTGAGTTCGGCGACGTCCGGTTCACCGAGCGGACCCGGAACAGCGAACTGTTCGTCAATCCGCTGATGGCGCTGTACTTCTGCGTGGACGCGATGGGCCTGGCCCGGCGCAACCTGTATCTCGACCGGCTGGAGAAGACCGAACTCACCCGGCAGATCAGCTCGGTCGTCGCGGAGTTCCGGGACGAGCTGCCCCGGCAGCGTCCGCCGCGCGCCTACCCGCACTGACCACGGGGAACAGGTGACAGACTGACGCCATGGAAGAACGCGCATTCGGTAGGTCGGGTCAGCACGCGTCCGTGGTCGGTCTCGGCACATGGCAGCTGGGCGCCGACTGGGGAGACGTCGACGACAGGGAAGCCCTCGCGGTGCTGGAGGCCGCGGCCGAGTCGGGGGTGACCTTCTTCGACACGGCCGACGTCTACGGCGACGGGCGCAGCGAGCAGACCATCGCCACGTTCCTGCGGAGCAGGCCCGATCTGCATGTCCTCGTCGCGACGAAGATGGGCCGTCGCGTGGAGCAGATCCCGGAGAACTACGTCCTCGACAACTTCCGGGCCTGGAACGACCGCTCCCGCCGCAATCTCGGCGTGGACCGCCTCGACCTGGTCCAGCTGCACTGCCCGCCCACGCCGGTCTACTCCTCGAACGAGGTGTTCGACGCGCTCGACACCCTGGTCGAGGAGGAGCGGATCGCCGCGTACGGCGTCAGCGTGGAGACCTGCGCCGAGGCGTTGACGGCGATCGCCCGGCCGAACGTGGCGAGCGTGCAGATCATCCTCAACCCGTTCCGGATGAAGCCGCTCCTCGACGTCCTCCCGGCGGCGGAGAAGGCGGGCGTCGCGATCATCGCGCGCGTTCCGCTGGCCTCGGGTCTGCTGTCCGGCAAGTACACCAAGGACACGGTCTTCGCGGAGAACGACCACCGCACCTACAACCGGCACGGCGAGTCCTTCGACCAGGGCGAGACCTTCTCCGGTGTCGACTACGGCACGGGGGTGGAGGCCGCCGTCGAGTTCGCCGCGCTCGCCCCCGAGGGCTACACCCCGGCTCAGCTGGCGCTGCGCTGGATCATCCAGCTGCCGGGCGTCACGACGGTCATCCCGGGCGCCCGCACGCCCGAGCAGGCCCGCGCCAACGCGTCGGCCGCCGCGCTGCCGGAGCTGTCCGGCGAGACGCTCGCCGCGATCCGGGAGCTGTACGACCGCCGGATCAAGGAGCAGGTGGAAGGCCGCTGGTAGGACGGCGTGCGGGGGGGCGTCCGGCGTTCCGCGCCGGACGCCCCCCGCAGGCAGGTCGAGGCAGGTCAGATACGCCCGCCGGTGAGCCGGGTGATCGGGCCCTGGACCTGGCGGCCCGAACGGCGGCCGACCGCGTAGGAGGCGGCCGTCAGGGCGGTCAGGCCCGCGCCCACACCGGCGGCGACGAGCTTGCGGTGGGCGATGACGGTCATGGCCGTCTTCGCGGTGGCGGCCACCTGGCCGGAGGCCTGCACCACCGCCTGGCGGCCCGCCTCGACACCCTTCACGGCGCTGTGCACCGCACTGTTCGTGCTGTCGGCGGCGCGCTTGGCCGCGTCGGCCGCGTGTCCGGCCCCGGCCTTGGCGGACGACGTCGCGTCGTCCATCTTGACCGCGGCCGTCTTCGCGGACGCGGTGGCCGGTGCCGTCGCCTTGCCGGCGGTCCGGCGGGCCTTGGCAGCGGTCGTCTCGGCGGACGCGGAGTTCTGGTTCGGGTCCTTGTTCGGCTGAGTCATGGAAACCGCGTTGCCGTTCACCGCCGAGGCAAACACATCAGGTCGACAGAGGGGGCCGCAGACAGGCCGCAGACAGGCCGCAGACAGGCCGCAGAGGTCTCCACCGGCCGTTTCCCGGGCCTCCCCGCCGTCCGCCCATTCCCCCGCAGGGCATAAGATCGCCTTATGAGGTCATAGACCCGACCCGCGTACCTGGTAAGGGTTGCCTTAGTTTAGGGTTGCCGACGAGAAGCGTTTCTTCCGCTCGAAGGGAACCTGAACATGCCCCGCCCTCTGCGGGTAGCCATTGTCGGAGCCGGACCCGCCGGGATCTACGCCGCCGACGCGCTGCTGAAGTCCGACGTCGCCACCGAGCCCGGTGTGTCCATCGACCTCTACGAGCGGATGCCCGCCCCGTTCGGACTGATCCGTTACGGCGTGGCCCCCGACCACCCCCGCATCAAGGGCATCATCACCGCCCTGCACCAGGTGCTCGACAAGCCGCAGATCCGTCTCTTCGGCAACGTCGACTACCCGACGGACATCAACCTGGACGATCTGCGCGCGTTCTACGACGCCGTGATCTTCTCCACCGGCGCGACGGCCGACCGCGCGCTCGACATCCCCGGCATCGACCTCGACGGCTCCTACGGCGCGGCCGACTTCGTCTCCTGGTACGACGGCCACCCGGACGTCCCGCGCACCTGGCCCCTGGAGGCCGAGAAGGTCGCCGTCCTCGGTGTCGGCAACGTGGCGCTCGACGTCGCCCGGGTCCTCGCCAAGACCGCCGACGAGCTGCTTCCCACCGAGATCCCGGCCAACGTCCACGAGGGCCTGAAGGCCAACAAGGCGCTGGAGATCCACGTCTTCGGCCGCCGGGGCCCGGCGCAGGCGAAGTTCTCGCCCATGGAGCTGCGGGAGCTGGACCACTCCCCCAACATCGAGGTCATCGTCGACCCCGAGGACATCGACTACGACGAGGGCTCCATCGCGACGCGGCGCGGCAACAAGCAGGCCGACATGGTCGCCAAGACCCTGGAGAACTGGGCGATCCGCGACGTCGGCGACCGCCCGCACAAGCTGTTCCTGCACTTCTTCGAGTCGCCCACCGAGATCCTCGGCGAGGACGGCAAGGTCGTCGGCCTGCGCACCGAGCGCACCGCCCTGGACGGCACCGGGAACGTCAAGGGCACCGGCGAGTTCAAGGACTGGGACGTCACCGGCGTCTACCGCGCGGTCGGCTACCTCTCGGACAAGCTGCCCAAGCTGCCCTGGGACGTCGACTCGGGCACCGTCCCCGACGCGGGCGGCCGGGTCATCGAGGAGACCGGCGCGCACCTGCAGTCGACCTACGTCACCGGCTGGATCCGGCGCGGTCCGGTGGGCCTCATCGGGCACACCAAGGGCGACGCCAACGAGACCGTCTCCAACCTCCTGGACGACTTCGCGAACGGCCGGCTGCACGAGCCGTCCGCGCCCGCGCCGGAGGCCGTCGACGCGTTCCTGGCGGAGCGGAACGTGCGCTTCACGACGTGGGAGGGCTGGTACCGGCTCGACGCCGCGGAGAAGGCGCTCGGTGAGCCGCAGGGCCGTGAGCGCGTGAAGATCGTCGAGCGCGAGGACATGCTGCGCGCCAGCGGCGCGTAGCGCTCCGCGAGGGGCAGGGGAACTGCGGGCCGTGGTCGAGCTGCGGGTGGTTCGTGGCTGGTCGCACAGTTCCCCGCGCCCCTCGACAGGGGCCTGCGGCCCCATCGACGGCCGTGCGCGGCTCGTGGGCATAAGCTCGGTCAATGGCCAAGTACTACGACGTGCACCCCGACAACCCCCAGCCGCGTGCCATCTCTCAGGTCGCCGACAGCATTCGTCAGGGTGGGCTGATCGCCTATCCGACGGACTCCTGCTTCGCGCTGGGGTGCCAGCTGGGCAGTCGTGACGGCATCGAGCGGATCCGTACGATCCGCCAGCTCGACGACCGGCACCACTTCACCCTGGTGTGCGAGAACTTCGCGCAGCTGGGTCAGTTCGTCCACGTCGACAACGACGTGTTCCGCGCCGTGAAGGCGTCGACGCCCGGCAGTTACACCTTCATCCTCCCCGCGACGCGGGAGGTGCCCCGCAAGCTCCTCCACCCCAAGAAGAAGACCGTCGGGGTGCGCATCCCCGACCACCGCGTGGTCCAGGCCCTGCTCGCCGAGCTGGGCGAGCCGCTCGTCTCCAGCACCCTGCTGCTGCCCGACGAGGAGGAGCCGCTGACGCAGGGCTGGGAGATCAAGGAGCGCCTGGACTACCTCGTCGACGCGGTGGTGGACTCGGGCGACTGCGGCACGGAGCCGACGACCGTCATCGACTTCTCCAGCGGCGAGGCGGAGATCATCCGCAAGGGCGCGGGCGACACGGCACGGTTCGAGTGAGGGCCGGGGCCGTACGGCCTCAGGTCTGCCGCAGCGGCTCGTACACCTCGGGTCGCAGGCCGAACGTCCAGGCGACGCCCTCCCGGGCCGTGGTGGTGGCGGGCGGCACCCGCAGCCAGTAGGTGCGGCTCGTCCCGTCCGGCTCCGGCGTGGAGTTGACGACCTCCACCATCACCACGTCCTCGTCACCGGGCAGGGCTATGCGCCACAGCACACCCGTCTCGTCGCGGTGCACCGGCTCCGCCCCGGACTCCTCCAGATAACGGTCGTAGCCGTAGAACTCGAGCATCACACGGCGCAGTTCGGCGTTCTCCTCGGCTCGGATCAGCTGCGGGGTCAGGGTGCCGAGCCGGTCGAGGAACGCACCGGGGACGGGCAGTCCGCGCCAGGCGTGCAGGGCGAAGCCGTCGGAGAAGGCGAGCGCGGGACCGTCGCCGCGGTCCAGCCGGCCCGCCTCGTCGCGGTGCAGTTCCACCGGGCGTTCGGCGACGACCGCGACGCTCGCGTACGGCCACCACCAGCCGGCCGTGCGGGCCACTTCCGCGAGTCCGTCCAGCTCGGGAGCCGTGTCGAGGGCGGAGATCCAGGCCGCGTCGTGCTGGCCGAGGACCGCGTCCAGGAGCAGCAGCCGGACGCCGGTCTCCGCCTTGCGGTCGGCGGGGGCCAGCGCCTCGACGACACCGGCGCGGACACGGTCGACCAGGGGCCGGGTGGTCTCCCAGAGGTCGGCGCCGGTCGCCCTCCAGTGGTCGCTCCAGCCGGTGGGGCCCAGCCGTGTGTGCAGCCGGGCGCGGGCGGCGGCGACCTGTCTGTCGCGGACGGCGCCGCGGACACTCGCCCCGGTCGCGGGGAGCGCCTCGCCGTCCTCCGCGGCCCCTCCCGAGAGCAGGCGCACCGCCGCCAGGGGCGAGGGCGCCCAGACGATCCGCTCGGGCTCCGCGAGCCCCGCCCGCCGGTACGCGAGGCGCACGCCCGCCTCGGTCCGCGCCCGGTCTCCCGCTCCCGTGGCCGCCGCCACCGCCCGCCAACTCGCCTGTTCCGTCACGCCGTTCCTCCTGAAGATCCTGGTCCCTGTCCCTGCGGCCGCCGTACGTCACGGCCGCCCTGTCCCGCCCCCACGGGTTCAGTCGGCGACGATCCGCACCGAACCCGGCACGTACTCGCGCTGGCGTATGACGCGGTACCAGCCCTTGGGCAGGGAGATCGCCGCGTGCTCCTCGTGGACGACGCGGGCGCCCTCCGGCACGTGCAGCAGCACGGGACCGAACACGCTCGCCTCGCGGATCAGGCGGCCGGGGCCGACCACGGCGTGCGCGTGACCGGTGACCTCGCCGAGGGCGAGGACGAGCCGACCACGCCCGTCACGCGGCTCCGAGGCGGCGTCGACCGCGCCTCGCGGCACCGCGCTCTCCGCCAACGGCGCGATGAGGACGTCTCCTTGCCGGTACATGGGTCTCCCTCCCGTCGGGCACTCCCCGTGCCACGAGACGACCGTAGGGGCAGCCACTGACAATCGCCCCGCACGGCGGTTCGCCGGGGCGGGGGCGGGTGTTCGTCCACAGGACAGGGGTCCGCCGCACACGATGTCAGTGCGGCTTGGTAGAACTCCTCTACCCGGCGGCGCTGTGCGCTCCGGGTGCGCAACGGGCGGACCGGGCAGGGACTCGGCCACCGTCCACGGACATGGAACGAAGGGGCGGGGCGCACATGACCATCGGGAGCCATCTGGAGGATTTCCACGGCCTGCCGGTCCACCGCTTCCCCACGTCGGTGAAGGACCCGCAGGGCGCCGCCTCTCTGCCCGCGCCCGAGTCGGTGGCCTGGGCCGTCGCCGTGGACTCCTACGACAGCGAGGAGGCCTGGGAGGCGGCGTTCGCCCGGTTCCTCGCCTCGGTCGACACCGAGAAGGTGCGGGCGCTGGTGGTGGGCGCGTGGAGCGACGCCTACGACAACGGCCCCGAGGAGATCATCGAGGCCCTGGTGGCGGCGAAGGACCGGCTGCCGTCGCTGCGCGCGCTGTTCCTCGGCGACATCGTGGGGGAGGAGTGCGAGATCTCCTGGATCAACCAGGGGGACGTGAGCCCGCTGCTGATCGCCTTCCCGGAGCTGGAGGAGTTCGGGGTGCGCGGCGGTCAGGGGCTCGTCTTCCCGGCGGTGCGGCACGAGCGGCTGCGGTCGCTGACGGTGGAGACCGGCGGAATGCCCGTCGAGGCGGTCCGGGGTGTCGCGGGCAGCGACCTGCCGGCCCTCGTCGAGCTGGACCTGTGGCTCGGCACGTCCGAGTACGGCGGTGACTCCGAGGTGGCCGACCTGGCCCCGATCCTCGCGGGCACCCGGCTCCCGGCCCTCAAGCAGCTGGGGCTGCGCAACAGCGAGATGCAGGACGACATCTGCGCGGCCCTGGCCGCCGCCCCCGTGGTGGCCCGCCTCGACGTGCTGGACGTGTCGATGGGCGTCCTCACGGACGACGGCGCGACCGCGCTCCTCACCGGTCAGCCGCTCACCCATCTCACCACCCTGGACCTGCACCACAACTACCTCAGCCCGG
Source organism: Streptomyces caniscabiei (assembly GCF_014930365.1). GTDB lineage: Bacteria > Actinomycetota > Actinomycetes > Streptomycetales > Streptomycetaceae > Streptomyces > Streptomyces caniscabiei. The sequence continues at coordinate 580,561 of NZ_JABXWI010000004.1, forward strand.
CGATACGCGACCGCCTCCGGGACTCCCTGGAGGCCGCGGGCGTCCAGGTCGACGTCGACGCCGACGACGCCGAGTCGGACGAGGAGGAGGACGGCACGGTGTGGCGGTTCGTCGCGGTGGGCGAGTGAACACGTAGGAGTGCGGGGGTTCTTGGACGAGGGGGGAGGCGGTGTGGCCGGCTGGACCGGTGCGACGGGAGCGGGGCCGGGCCCGTACAGGTGGGTGGTCGTCGGGAACGGCGAGAACCGCCGGGTCGGGCTGTTCGTGACGGCGGCCGAGGCGGCCGGGGCGGGGACGCCGCGTGTCGTCGAGTGGCGGGACGTGCTGCGCGACGGCGGCCACGTGTTCGCCGACGACGAGATCGTGCGGCTGGACTCGCCGGGTGAGAACGCCGAGGTGGACCGGCTGCTGCGGGACGTCGACGACCCGACGCGGGTGGAGGGCTCGGCCACCTGGTACGCCCGGTTCCTGGCCGCCGTGGGCTCGCTGCGGGGCGGGGTCCGGCTGGACGGTCCCGCGGACCTGGCGGTCCTGTTCGACAAGCGGCTGTGCCACGCCCGGCTCGACGCTGCGGGGGTGCCGGTGCCGCCGTCGCCCACCTCGGGCGACACGCTCGTGGTGCGCGGCTGGGACGACGTACGGGCGGTGATGCGGGAGCACGGCATGCCGCGGGTCTTCGTGAAACCGGCCCACGGCTCCTCGGCGTCCGGTGTGCTGGCCGTGGAGTCGTCGGCGGGCGGACGGCTCCGGGCCACCACCTCGGTGGAGGTCGCGGCCACCGACGGGCCGCACGCAGCGCCCCGGCTGCACAACTCCCTGCGGGTGCGGCGCTACTCGGACGAGCGGGAGATCGCCGGCATCGTCGACGCCCTCGCCCCCGACGGCCTGCACATCGAGCGCTGGCTGCCGAAGGCGTCCGCGCAGGGCCGGTCCGCCGACCTACGGGTGCTGGTCGTGGCGGGCCGGGCCACACACGCCGTCGTCCGCACCAGCCGCTTCCCGATGACGAACCTCCACCTCGGCGGGGCACGGGGCGATCTGACCTCGGTCGTGGACGCGGCGGGCGACCGCTGGCGGCAGGCGCTGGACATCTGCGAGCGCGCCGCGGCCTGCTTCCCGGAGACGTTGTGCGTCGGCGTGGACCTGCTCCCGGCGATCGGCTGGCGCCGGTTCACGGTGGGCGAGGTCAACGCCTTCGGCGACCTGCTGCCCCGGCTGACCGGACTGCCGGGCGGCCCGGCCGAAGGCCTCGACACCTACACGGCACAACTCGCGGCGGTGCGGAGCGCGATGTTCACGCCGTTCCCGCACCACCCCCAGGCAAGGAAAGACCATGCACCCTCCTGACCGGACCGACACGGCCCCGGGGCCCTCGGAAAGCGTCCGGCCGCCCGACATGAACGAGGTGGTGGGCCGCGACGACCTGCTGCTGCTCACCCTCGACACCCTGCGGTACGACGTGGCGCAGCGGCTCGTACGGGAGGGCCGGCTGCCGAACCTGGCCGCCCGGCTGCCGGGCGGCACCTGGGAGAAGCGGCACGCGCCCGGCAGTTTCACCTACGCCTCGCACCAGGCGATGTTCGCGGGGTTCCTGCCCACCCCGGCGGCGCCCGGGCCGCATCCCCGGCTCTTCGCGGGCCGGTTCGCCGGCAGCGAGACCACCGAGGGGCGCACCTTCGTCTTCGACAGTCCCGACCTGGTCTCGGGGCTCGCCGCGCACGGCTACCGCACGGTGTGCGTCGGCGGTGTCGGGTTCTTCAACAAGCAGGGCGCGCTCGGCAGTGTCCTGCCGGACCTGTTCCAGGAGAGCCACTGGGAGCCGGAGTTCTCCGTCGCGTCACCGATGTCGTTCGAGTCCCAGGTGGCCCGCGCCGAGCGGGTCGTGGCCGAACTGCCCGCCGACCGGCGGCTGTTCCTCTTCCTCAACGTCTCGGCGCTGCACCAGCCCAACTGGTTCCATCTGCCGGGCGCCACCCGCGAGGCGGGCGACAGCCTGGCCACGCACGCGGCGGCCCTGGAGTACGTGGACCGGCACATCGGCCGGCTCTTCGCCGCGATGAGTTCACGGCGCCGCTGCTTCGCGGTCGTCTGTTCCGACCACGGGACCACCTACGGCGAGGACGGCTACACCGGGCACCGCCTCGGCCACGAGGCCGTGTGGACCGTCCCCTACAGCCACTTCTTCCTGGAGCCCTCCGCATGACCGTCACCGGGGCGGCGGTCCGCCCCTACCAGCACTATGTGTACGCCTACCCGCACAAGACGGCGTACCGGAGGCTGCCCGGCGAACCCCGGCTCGCCGACCTGTGGGCCGGGGAGTCACGGCAGGCCCTGTCGCTGTACGCGCACATACCGTTCTGCGAGGTGCGCTGCGGCTTCTGCAACCTCTTCACCCGGATCGGCGCGCCCGACGGGCTGACCGGCCGCTATCTCGACGCCCTCGAACGGCAGGCGATCGCGGTGCGGGAGGCGCTCGGGGACGCGGAGCCGGCGCGGTTCGCGAACGCAGCGTTCGGCGGTGGCACCCCGACCTATCTGGAGGCCGCGGAGCTGGAGCGGCTGTGCGACATCGCCGAGCGGCACCTGGGCGCGGACCTGCGGGCGATCCCGCTGTCGGTCGAGGCCTCCCCGGCCACGGCGACGGCCGACCGGCTGTCCGTACTGGCCGAGCGGGGCGCAACGCGGCTGAGCCTCGGCGTGCAGAGCTTCGTGCCGGAGGAGGCGCGTGCGGCCGTACGACCGCAGCGGCGGTCCGATGTGGAGGCGGCGCTGTCCCGGATCCGGGACGCCGCCGTCCCCGTCCTGAACATCGACCTGATCTACGGCATCGACGGGCAGACGGCGGCGAGTTGGCGGCTGTCGCTGGACGCGGCCCTCGCCTGGCGGCCGGAGGAGATCTACCTCTATCCGCTGTACGTCCGGCCGCTCACGGGCCTCGGCCGGAACGCGGATCCGGCGCTCGCGGACCGCGACTGGGACGAGGAGCGGCTGCGGCGCTACCGCGAGGGCCGCGACCACCTCCTCGCGCACGGCTACGAGCAGGTCTCCATGCGGATGTTCCGCCGCGCGGACGCTCCGCCGCAGGGCCCGGACGACTACGCCTGCCAGACCGACGGGATGATCGGCCTGGGCTGCGGAGCCCGCTCGTACACGTCGACGGTGCACTACTCCTTCGACTACGCGGTGGACATGGGCCAGATCCGCACGATCATCGACGACTACACCACCACACGGGACTTCGGCCGGGCTGTGCACGGCCGGGTGGTCGACGAGGACGAGGCCCGGCGTCGCCATCTGCTGCAGTCGCTGCTCCAGGCACGGGGGCTGCCGGTGGCGGAGTACCGTCGCCGGTTCGGGTCAGACCCGTACACGGACTTCGCCCCGGAGCTGGACCTGCTGGCCGCGCGCGGCTGGCTGGCGGACACGGGCTCCGGCCTGCTGCGACTGTCCGCCGAGGGGCTGGCGCACTCGGACGCCATCGGCCCCGGGTTCTTCTCCCCGGCCGTCCGAGCGGCGATGGCCGCCTACGAGCCGAAGTGACGCGCCCGTGGACCTGACGATCCTCTACCGGGGCCCGCTCGCCTCCTGCGACTACGACTGCCCCTACTGCCCGTTCGCCAAGCGTCGCGACTCGACTGAGCGGCTGCGGGCCGACCGCGCGGCCCTGGAGCGTTTCACCGCCTGGGCCCGGGAACAGACAGGCGACCGACTGTCGGTGCTGTTCACGCCGTGGGGCGAGGGGCTGGTGCGCTCCTGGTACCGCAAGGCACTGGTCGAGCTCTCCCACCAGCCGCACATCGACCGGGTGGCGATCCAGACGAACCTGAGCTGCCGCACGGAATGGCTGTCGGAGGCGGACCCGGACACGGTGGCCCTGTGGTGCACCTATCACCCCGGGCAGACCCCGTACGAGCGGTTCCTCGGCAAGGCGCTGCGACTCGTCGCGAACGGGATCCGCTTCAGCGTGGGGATCGTCGGCCTGCCCGAGCACCTGGAGCACGCCCGACGGCTGCGCCGGGAGCTGCCGGAGCAGGTGTACCTCTGGGTGAACGCAGCCGAGGGACACACCTACACCGACGAGGAGGCCGCGCTCTGGACCGAGTTGGACCCCCTCTTCCCCTTCAGCCGCCACCCCCACCGCTCGGCGGGCCGCGCCTGCCGCACGGGCTCCACGGTGGTGTCGGTGGACGGGGACGGCACGGTGCGGCGCTGCCACTTCGTCAGGACCGAACTGGGCAACCTCTACGACGGATCCTTCCGTACGGCACTCGCGCCCCGCCCCTGCCCGTTGTCCGTGTGCGACTGCCACATCGGCTACGTCCACCTCGAAACGCTGCCCCTGTACGACGTCTTCGCGGGTGGCGTCCTGGAACGCGTGCCGACGCCGGCGGCGCGAGAAGGAACCGGAAGGCGAGTGAGTCCATGACCTCAGCGGTCGACAGCGGTCCGTGGCTGCGGAACTACCGACCCGCGCCGGATGCTCCGGTGCGGCTGCTGTGTCTGCCGCACGCGGGCGGTTCGGCGAGCGCCTACCACCCCATGACGCCGGCGCTCGCCCCGGCGGCCGATGTGCTGGCCGCGCAGTACCCGGGGCGCCAGGACCGTTACGCCGAGCCGCCGTCGTCGAGCGTCCGGGAGCTGGCCGAGCGGATCGCCGAGGCCGTCTCCGGCGACGACGCCCGGCCGCTAGGGCCCTTCTGATGGATCTCCGTGGGAGAAGGAGCGGCGTTCGGTGCGTGCGCTCGGCGTGCGGCGTGGAGGGTCTACCTCAACGAGCGGCCGGAGGAGGTCGTCGACGTCGTACGGCGGCACCTGGGGCTGTAGCCGGGCGAGGCCTGTGGGAAGGGCGGACCCGAAGCCGGGGGACACGTGGCCCCGAACCCGGGGACCCGGGGCCTCACACCCGCCAGCTGTAGCGCCGCTCCGGGCGCCCGGCCACGCCGTAGCGCAGGGAGACGTCCGCGCTGCCGGTGCCGTGGAAGTACTCCAGGTAGCGGCGGGCGCTGACCCGGGAGATGCCCGTGAGGGTGGCGCACTCGGTGGCGGAGAGGGTGCCGTCGGCGGCGCGCAGGGTGGCCTCGATCAGCTCGGCGGTCTCCACGCTCATGCCCTTGGGCAGGGCGCCGGCCGTCGACGCCGGCGCGGTGGCTCCGGCGAGGACCCGGTCGACGTCGGCCTGGCCGCGGACGACGGTGGTGAGCAGTCGGCCCCGCTGGGCGGCGTACCGCTGGAGCCGGGAGCGCAGCTCCTCGAACTCGAAGGGCTTGAGGAGGTAGTCGACGACGCCGTGGCGGACCGCGCCGCGCACGCTGTCGGCCTCCCGGGCGGCGCTGATGACCATGACGTCGCAGTCGTGTCCGGCAGTGCGCAGCCGGGGTATGACGTCGAGGCCGAAGCCGTCGGGGAGATAGAGGTCGAGGAGGACGAGGTCGGGGCGGAGCTCGTCGACGGCGGCGACGGCCTGCTCACCGGTGCTGGCGACGCCGACGACGTGGAACGGCTCGACGCGCTCGACGAAGGTGCGGTGGACCCGGGCCACCATGAAGTCGTCGTCGACCACGAGCACGTCGATGGTGCCGGGCGTCCCGCTCTGGGCGGACGGCCCGCTGCTCGTGCCGGGCGGGCTGCTCGTGCCGGTCATGGTGTCGCTCCTTCCGCCACCGCGTCGGCGAGGTGGCTGACGGTCATGCGGGCGGTGAACATGGCCCCGTCGGGGGTGTTGGTCACCGAGATCTCCCCGCCGTGGCGTTCGCACACCAGGCGGGTGAGGGCCAGGCCGATGCCGCGTTCGCCTTCCCGGGCGGCCTTGGTGGTGAATCCGTGGGAGAAGACCTCGCGGGCGAGTTCGGGGGCCACGCCGGGGCCCGAGTCGCGGACGACGATCTCCACGCTGGAGGCGTCCTGGCGCAGCTCCACCTCGACCCAGGCCTCACGGGCGCCGGTGCCGGTCCAGCGGTCGGGGTCGTCGGGTGCTGTCGTGGTGGCGGCCGCGTCCATGGCGTTGTCGACGAGGTTGCCGACGACGGTCGCCACGTCGGCGGCGTCCTCGGGGGCGAGCCGGTCGAGGTTGGTGGCGTCGGAGATCCGCAGGGTGACCCGGCGTTCGGCGGCCAGCGAGGTCTTCGCCGTGAGCAGGGCGGCGACGGCGGTGTCGCGGACGCGGCGGCTGAGGGTGACGTCGAGGGAGTGGCGGTGCCGGCTCAGCGCCCGGATGTAGTGGACGACCTCGTCCTGCTCGCCGATCTGGATGAGCCCGGAGATGGTGTGGAGCTGGTTGGCGAACTCGTGGGCCTGGGCGCGCAGCAGCTCGGAGGAGCTGCGGAAGGAGCCGATCTCGCGTTCGAGGCGGGCCAGTTCGGTGCGGTCCCGGAGCGTGGTGACGGAGCCGAGGTGGCGGCCGTCCTTGGTGACGGTCATCCGGTTCATCACCAGGACCCGGCCCCGGCGGATCACGACCTCGTCGCGCTGGTGGGGCGCCTCCTCCTGGGCCCCCGCGAGGACGTCCCGCAGCCGTCCCTCGACGCCGAGGTCGGTGAGGCTCTTGCCGACGCAGTCCTCGGGCAGGTCCAGCAGGCGCCGGCCCATCTCGTTGACGAGGGTGAGCCGGTGGTGGGGGTCGAGGGCGATCACGCCCTCGGCGATGCCGTACAGCATGGCCTCGCGGTGTTCGGCGAGGCCGGCGATCTCCTGGGGCTCCAGGCCGAGGGTCTGCCGTTTGACGCGGCGGGCGAGCAGCCAGGAGCCGACGAGGCCGAGGCCGCTGGCGATGCCGAGGTAGGCGAGCAGGTAGGAGGAGGCGCCGCTGAGGCGCTGCCACACGGTGGGGGACGCCTCACCGATCATGACGGTGCCCAGCAGCATGCCGAGGTTGTCGTCGGTCGTCGCGCCGAGCACGGGAACCTGGGCCACCAGCTCGCGGCTGCCGTCCAGGGTCAGTGAGCCGGACCAGCCCCGGCCCGCGACGGCGCCCTCGCCCACCGGCATCGGGTCGCCGATCGCCGTGGGGTCGGTGGAGCTGACGATCCGGCCGTCGGCGTCGGCGACGGTGACCGAGGTGACCCCGGACTGGGTCTGGGTGGAGTTGACCAGGGGGGCCAGCGCCTCGTGCGCGACGGGCCGCGCGAGGCGGTCCCGGACCAAGGGGTTGGCGGCGAGCTGCTCGGCGAGCGCGGTGACCCGGCGGCCCTCGACCCGGTTGAAGGTGGCCGCCGACTGTGTGAGCGAGACCGCCGCGACCGCCAGCAGCACCACCACGACGATGGCGAGCTGGAGGACCAGCATCTCGCCTGCGAGGGTATGGCGACGGAACACCACGACGGACTCTTCTCTCGTGCCGACGCCGCCCGGGGCGTCCCGATCTTCTCTCGTGCCGACGCCGCCCGGGGCGTCTCGCGGCCGGGGTGCGGCCTTGTGCGGTGGGTCGCACAATCATGGCGCCCGCGTGCGATCCGGGAAAGGGAGGTGTGGGGGACGTGCCCATAAGGTGACAGGGGCCGTGACCACTACGACCACAACCTCCGTTGCTTCCGCAAGGGCGTCAGGACCGTCTCGCGCGGGCACGATGTGGCCCAGGTCACCCTTCCCCCCTCGACCCGACCGACAGGTGGTGGCATTCGTGCAGCTGCGCACCCCGTTCGCCCTGCTCGGGGCGGCCGTGCTCGTGCTCGTGGGACCGCCCCTGCTGACCACCGGCGGCGGCGGAGAGTCCGGCACCCAGATACCCGGTCTGCGTTTCATGGTGCCGAACACCCCGGGCGGCGGCTACGACATCACGGCGCGGACGGCCGCGAAGAACGCCGAGGACGCCGGGCTCACCCACAACATCGAGGTGTTCAACCTGCCCGGTGCCGGGGGCACGGTCGGTCTGAGCCGGCTGGTGAGCGAGCACGGCAACGGCAGGCTCGCGATGTCGATGGGGCTCGGTGTCGTCGGCGCCGTCCGCTCCAACGACGCGCCGAAGACCCTCGCCGACACCACCCCGATCGCCCGCCTCACCGAGGAACAGGACGTCGTGGTGGTCGCCAAGGACTCCCCGTACAAGACGATCGACGAACTCGTCGGGGCCTGGAAGGACGACCCGGGGAAGCTGCCGGTGGGCGGGGGTTCGGCGCCGGGCGGGCCCGACCATCTGGCGCCGATGCTGATGGCGCAGGCCGCCGGGATCGCGCCGAAGGACGTCAACTACATCCCGTTCGACGGCGGCGGTGAGCTGCTTGCCTCGATCCTGGGCGACAAGGTCGCCTTCGGGGTGTCCGGGGTCGGCGAGTACCTGGACCAGATCAAGGCGGGCGAGCTGCGGCTGCTCGCGGTGACCGGCCCGAAGCGGGTGGCCGGGCTGGACGCGCCGACCCTCCAGGAGGCGGGCTACGACGTGAACTTCACCAACTGGCGCGGCATCGTCGCCCCGCCCGGCCTCACCGAGGCCGAGCGCGACAAGCTCACCCGGCTGATCGAGGAGCTGCACGACTCGCCGGAGTGGCGGCAGTCGCTGAAGCGACACGGCTGGGACGACGCGTTCCTCACCGGCGAGAAGTTCGGCGACTTCCTCGACGCCCAGGACAGGCGCGTGGTGTCGGTGCTGAAGGAGCTCGGGCTGTGACGACGGAGACGGACACCACCGGCACTCCCCCGGCGCCCGGGCCCGAACGGCGTTCCTGGCTGCGCGACCACTCCGAGCTCGGCGTCTGCGTCCTGCTGCTGGCGCTCGGCGTCCTGGTCCTGACGGACGCGCTCACCATGGACGTCGACATCGCGCAGCGCGGTCCGGTCGGCCCGAGGACCGTGCCGATCGTGGTCGGCGGCGGTCTGCTGCTGATCGCCGCGCTGCTCGCGGTGGACGTGCTGCGCGGCGGCCGGGGTGAGGCGGAGAGCGGCGAGGACATCGATCTGTCCGAGCCCGCCGACTGGCGCACGGTCCTGCTGCTGGCCGGGGTGTTCCTCGGCGCGGCCGTCCTGATCGAACCGCTCGGCTTCCCCATATCCGGCGCCCTGCTGTTCTGGGGCGCGGCCTACGCCCTCGGCAGCCGGCACCTCGACCGTGATCCGCTGATCGCGGCCGTCATCTCCCTGGTCACCTACGCGGTGTTCAACAACCTGCTCGGGGTGCCGCTGCCCGGCGGTCCGCTGATGGGAGTGCTCTGACATGGACGCCTTCAGCTCCCTCATGGACGGTTTCGGTACGGCCCTGACCCCGATCAACATCCTGTGGGCCGCGATCGGTGTCCTGCTGGGCACGGCGATCGGGGTGCTGCCCGGGATCGGGCCCGCCATGGCGGTGGCACTGCTGCTGCCGGTGACGTACGGGCTGAACCCGGTCGGCGCGTTCATCATGTTCGCGGGCATCTACTACGGGGCGATGTTCGGCGGCTCGACGACCTCGATCCTCCTCAACACCCCCGGGGAGAGCGCGGCCGTGGTCGCGGCCATGGAGGGCAACCCCATGGCCAAGTCCGGGCGGGGCGCGCAGGCGCTGGCGGCGGCCGCCATCGGGCACTTCGCGGGCGGCATGATCGGCACGGTCCTGCTGGTGGCGCTGGCGCCGAAGGTCGCCGAGCTGGCCGTGGACATCGGAGCCCCGGACTACTTCGCGATCATGGTGCTGGCGTTCATCGCCGTGACGTCCGTCCTCGGCTCGTCCCGCATCCGGGGCCTGGCCTCCCTCCTGATCGGCCTGACGATCGGGCTGGTGGGCCTGGACCAGATGACCGGCCAGCAGCGGCTGACCTTCGGCTCCCTCCAGCTCGCCGACGGGGTGGACGTGGTGATCGTCGCGGTGGGTCTCTTCGCCATCGGCGAGGCGCTGTGGGTCGCCGCCCACCTGCGGCGCAGCCCGCCCGAACCGATCCCGGTGGGCCTGCCGTGGCTGGGCCGCTCCGATGTGAAACGGAGCTGGAAGTCCTGGGCACGCGGCCCGTTCATCGGCTTCCCGTTCGGCGCGATCCCGGCGGGCGGCGCCGAGATCCCCACGTTCCTGTCGTACGTAACCGAGAAGCGGCTCTCCCGGCACAAGGACGAGTGGGGCAAGGGCGCCATCGAGGGCGTCGCGGGCCCGGAGTCGGCGGCGTCGGCCTCGGCGGCGGGCACCCTCGTCTCCATGCTGACCTTGGGCCTGCCGACCACGGCGGTCGCGGCGGTGATGCTGGCCGCGTTCCAGCAGTACGGCATCCAGCCCGGCCCGCTGCTCTTCGAACGCGAGCCGGACCTGGTGTGGGGCCTGATCGCCTCCCTCTTCGTCGGCATGGTCCTCCTGCTCGCCCTCAACCTGCCGCTGGCCCCGCTGTGGGCGAAGCTGCTGCGCATCCCGCGGCCGTACCTCTACGCGGGGATCCTGTTCTTCGCGGCGGTCGGCGCGTACGCGGTCGGCGGCGAGGTGATCGACCTGGTGATCCTGCTGGTCATCGGCCTGATCGGGTTCGGCATGCGCCGCTACGGCCTGCCGGTGCTGCCCGCCGTGATCGGCGTGATCCTCGGCCCCAACGCCGAGCAGCAGCTGCGCCGGGCCCTCCAGATCAGCGACGGCAGCGTCACCGGCCTGGTGAACACACCGTTCTCGGTGACGGTGTACGTGATCATCGCCTTGCTGCTGGCGTGGCCGCTGCTGAGGCGACTCGTCACCCGCGGGCGCGGGACCGAGGCGGGGTGAGCGGCGGCCGTGCGCTCAGCTCGCGCCCCGCTCCGCCTCCTCGTGCAGGAACGCGGTGATCTGCCCGGCGATGTCCGCGCGGCCCGGGGCGCCCGCCGGGTCGAGGAGGTCCTCGTCCACGCCGATGCCGCCGGACCACAGGTACCGCTCGGTCCACTCCTCGTCGGCACGCAGCTGGACCTGGATGTCGAACTGGGTGAGGTGGGCCTCCGGGGCGGCCGCGTACAGGACGGAGGTGGCGCGGCGCAGCGGGTAGAGGTCGAAGCCCTCGATGAACTTGGAGTTGCGCCAGTCGAGGAAGGCGCTCTCGCCGTCGGGGCCGGTGCGGATGTCGAGCTGGCCGTCCTCCAGGTGGAGGCCGACGTGGTCGCCGCCCCGGTTCTCCACGGTGACCCGGAACCGGAAGTACGTCAGGCCCTCGGCGGCGTCGTCACGGCCCCGTGGCGGCTCGGCGCACTCCACTCCGTGGACGCGCACACGCAGGCCGGCCAGATCGCCGTCGTACTCCTGCCAGTCCCCGATCACGTTGGGCTCGCGCACCGTCCACCTCTCCACATCGGCGGGACACCTCCCGCGTCGCGCGCACCACAGTGCCACACCCGTCGGAGGTCCGGATCCGGGGCATCACCGCCGGTCAGAGGTGATCAAGCCGTGGGCAGCGACGATTCCCGGGAGGGTCCCACGAAGGAGGTCGCCCACGTGCCGCACATCACGTTCACGGCCCACAGTGCGGATGCGGGGAGGCCGACTTGCCGATTCCGCGGGCGGGCTTCGGCGCCGTACGCTACGTTCGATCACCGCCGGTTGGCGCACCGTCGGCGAGGTCGCGTGCAGGGAAGGTTCTGAGCGTCGCATGGGCAACTTCGGCATCGCTCCACCGACGGGACCGGTCATGGCCGGAGGGCTGGCCGATCCGCTGTTCGACACGGCGATCCGTGATCCCGCGCTGCCGCAGCTCGCCCGCCGCGACGGCACCTCCCCCGACACCTGGACGCCGGTCAGCGCGGCCGAGGCCCGGGACGAAGTGGCCGATCTGGCCAAGGGGTTGATCGCGTCCGGGATCCGGCCGGGCAACCGGGTGGCCGTGATGGCGCGGACCCGGTACGAGTGGACGGTGTTCGCCGTCGCGCTGTGGGCCGTCGGCGCCGAGATCGTGCCGGTCTGTCCGACGTCGTCGCGCGACCAGATCGAGTGGATCCTGCGGGACGCGGCCTGTGTGGGCGTGGTCGTCGAGGACGAGTTGGGCGTGATGACCGTCGGCTCGGTGTGCGCCAAGCTGCCGCTGCTGCGGTACGTGTGGCAGCTGGACGCCGAGTCACTGCCGCAGCTGGTCGAGGTGGGCCGGGACGTACCGGACGCGACCGTGGACTCGCTGCGCCGTATCGTCATGCCGGACTCCACCGCCGTGATCGCGTACACCTCGGGCACCACCGGCCGGCCCCGGGGCTGCGCGCTCTCCCACCGCAGCCTCGCCAGCCCCTGCGACGCACTGCTCGCCGGCTGGCGGCAGACGGCGGCGGCGCCCGGTGAGCAGCCGGCGATCCTGGCCTTCCTGCCGTTCTCGCACGTCTACGGCCTGATGATCCAGGGGATGTGTCTGCGCGGCGGGCTGCTGCTCGCGCACGAGCCGGAGTTCAGCGAGGAGGCGCTGTCGGCAGCGCTGCGCTCGTTCCGGCCGACGTTCCTCTTCGGTGTCCCGTACCTCTTCGAGAGGATCCACAAGAACTTCCTGCGCAAGGCCCAACAGGCCGGCCGGGGGCCGTTGTTCGAACGGGCCGTGCGCACCGCCCAGGACCACGCCCTCGCGGTCGAGCGGCAGCGGCTGGGCACGGGTCCCGGGCCGGCGATGGATCTGAAGCTGCAACACGCCTTCTTCGAGAAGACGGTGTACCGCAAACTGCGCGCGACGCTGGGCGGCCGGGTGCGCGGCGGCACGTCGGGCGGCTCCCCCCTCAACCGCGATCTGGCGCTGTTCTACGCGGGCATCGGCATCCTCGTCCACGACGGGTACGGGCTGACCGAGACCGCCGGGGGCATCACCGCCCAGCCGGTGGGCCGGGAGAAGTTCGGCACCGTGGGCCGGCCGCTGCCGGGCACGGAGATCCGGGTGGCGCGGGACGGGGAGATCCTGGTCAACGGGCCCTCGGTGTTCCAGGGGTACGTCAACGACGAGGCGGGCACCCGGGCCGCGCTCCAGGACGGCTGGCTGGCGACGGGGGACATCGGGCGGCTGGACGCCGAGGGCTATCTGTCGATCACCGGCCGCAAGAAGGAGATCATCATCACCAGCGGCGGCAAGGGAGTCGCCCCCGCGCCGCTGGAGGAGCAGCTGCGGACGCATCCACTGATCCACCAGGCGGTGGTCGTGGGTGACAACCGGCCCTGTGTGGGTGCGCTGCTCACGCTGGACCCGGAGTTCCTCGCGCACTGGCGGATGTCGTTGTCCGCGCCGGGCGAGCTGCTGGGGCGGGAGGCACGGGAGGAGAACGCGCTGCGGCAGGAGGTGCTGCGGGCGATCGCCGCGGCCAACAGCACGGTGTCGCGTGCGGAGTCGATCCGCGTCTACCGCATCCTGCCCGAGCCGTTCGACCTCGCCAACGGGATGCTGACGCCGTCGATGAAGCTGCGCCGGGACACCATCGTGCAGCGGTACGAGGCCGAGATCGAGGCGATGTACGCGACCTCGGCACGCACCGCCCGCCGCACCCTCTCGGAGGAGATCGCGGGCTGGGACGACTCGGACTCCGACGACGTGTTCCGACGCGCCCGGCACTGACCGCGCGAGCGACGGCCGACGGCTGTCGGTCCCCGTCCGACCACGGGTCGGGCCGTTGTTGACGAATCGGTCCTTCAGATGCGGAGATGCTCCAGGCACCAGCGGGGAGACCGCTTGCCCGAGAGCACTCCGCACCACCGTGAGACGCACCGTGAGACGAAGGACGAGGACCCATGGCACTGCAGATCAGCGCCACCAACCCGGAACACCCCGCGCTGCTGCTCGAACTGCCGTGGCACCTGCCGCTGGAGGAGTGGCCCGAGCACCACCTCGTGCCGCTCCCCCGGGGCATCTCCCGCCACGTCGTGCGCTACGCCCGCGCCGGCGACGAGGTCGTCGCCGTCAAGGAGCTCGCCGAACGGCCCGCCCTGCGCGAGTACGAGCTGCTGCGCGACCTCGACCGGATCGGCATCCCCGCCGTGGACGCGCTCGGCGTCGTCACCGGCCGTCTCGACGAGGCGGGCGACCCGCTGGAGTCGGTGCTGATCACCCGCCACCTCGGCGGTTCGATGCCGTACCGCTCGATGTTCGAGACGACCATGCGCCCGGCCACCATGCACCGGCTGATGGACGCCCTCGCCGTCCTGCTGGTGCGGCTGCACCTGGCCGGATTCGCCTGGGGCGACTGCTCGTTGTCGAACACGCTGTTCCGGCGGGACGCGGGCGCGTACGCGGCGTACCTGGTGGACGCCGAGACGGGCGACCTGCACGCGCGGCTGAGCTCCGGGCAGCGGGAGTACGACCTAGATCTGGCCCGGGTGAACATCAGCGGCGAGTTGCTGGACCTGGAGGCGTCGGGGGCGCTGCACCCGTCGGTGGACCCGATCGACTTCGGCAACGAGATCTGCTCCCGCTACCACCGGCTGTGGGAGGAGCTGACCCGCAGGTCGGTGTACCCGGCCGGGAAGTACCACTACATCGAGCGCCGGATCCGCCGTCTCAACGACCTCGGTTTCGACGTCGCCGAGATGCAGATCGAGCACGCCGACAACGGCGACACCGTCACCTTCGTGCCGAAGGTCGTCGACGCGGGCCACCACCAGCGGCAGTTGCTGCGGCTGACCGGGCTGGACACCGAGGAGAACCAGGCCCGGCGGCTGCTGAACGACCTGGAGAGCTGGATGGCCACCCAGGACGACTACGCCCCGGGCGACCCCCTCGGCGCCCGCCCCGAGGTGCTGGCGCACCGCTGGGTGCGGGAGGTGTTCCGCCCGACCGTGCGGGCCGTCCCGCTCGAACTGCGCGGCACGGTGGACCCGGCGGAGATCTACCACCAGCTCCTCGAACACCGCTGGTACCTGTCCGAGCGGGCCCAGCACGACATCGGCCTGGACATGGCGGTGAAGGACTACATCGACAACGTCCTGCCGAAGACGCTCGCGCCGCTGCCGCCGAAGGTGGACGACGTCACCGCCGGGTGAGCCCGCGTCACTTGTGGGGAACCACCGCGACCGGGCAGTGCGCGTGGTGCAGGACGCCGTGGGCGACCGAGCCGATGCGGGCGCCGACGGCCGTACGGCGGGCCCGGCGTCCGACGACGACCAGCTGCGCCCGCTGGGTCACCGACAGCAGCACCTGCCCGGCGCTGCCCATCTCGACGTGCTGGGTGACCCGCACCTCGGGGAACCGTTCCCGCCACGGCTCCAGCGCGGCGGCCAGCGCCTTCTTCTCGTACGGCTCCAGCCCGCCGGCCTCGTCGAGGAGCTTCAGCGAGCCGGGGCTGTACGCGTACAGCGGGGGAAGCGTCCACGCCCGCACCGCGCGCAGGGACGCCCCCCGGGCGGCCGCCGTCTCGAACGCGTACCGCAGCACGTCGGCGCTGTCCTCCGGCCTGCCCTGCTGGCCGACGACGACCTCGCGTCCGGCGGCCTCGGCGCTCGGGGTGTCCTCGGCGCGCACGAGCACGACCGGGCGCGGTGACCCGACGATCACCTGCTGGCCCACGGAGCCCAGCAGGAAGCCGACCACCGCGCCGTGTCCGCGTGAGCCCAGCACCACGGTCTCGGCGTCCTCGGCGGCGCCGACCAGCGTGTCGGCCGGCGGGCCCTCCACCAGGTCCGTCGTCACCTCCAGCTCCGGGTGGCGCCCGGTCACGCCCCGCGCGGCCTCGGCGAGGGCCTCCCCGGCCCACCGCTCCTGTCCGTCCCGGTCCACGGTGATCGCCTCGTGCGGCTCCCACCGCCACGCGTGCACCACCCGCAGCGCCAGGCCCCGGCGTACGGCCTCCCGGCCGGCCCACGCCAGCGCGGCGAGGCTCTCGGGGGTACCGTCCACTGCGGCGGTGATCGGGCGCGTCGTCATCGGCCACCTCTCGGTCGTCACATGGCTGACGGGTCCAGTCTTCACTACGCTCGCCGTATGACCTTGGTGTGGGAGCAGGTGCTGGTGGACGCGGCCGATCCGGCGGCGCTGGGGCGCTGGTGGGCCGAGGCGCTCGGCTGGGTGGTGGTCGACGAGTCGCCCGAGGAGTACGAGATCCGCCCGGCGAAGGACCGCCTCCCCGGCCTGCTGTTCGGGCGCAGCCCGGACGCCAAGGACGGCAAGAACCGCCTGCACCTCGACTTCCGCCCCGCCGACCAGGAGGCGGAGGTCACCCGCCTGCTCGGCCTCGGGGCCCGGCACGCGGACGTCGGGCAGACCGGGGACGAGCCCTGGATCGTGCTCCAGGACCCGGAGGGCAACGAGTTCTGCGTGCTCGCCCCGCGCCGGAACTGACACGGCCGTCGGCGTACCGGCCCGTGGCGCCGGGGAAACCGCGCACATCGGCGCGGTCGAACATACGATGGGCCCATTGGTCTCGGGGCGGAGGAGTATGACGCAGGCGGTCGGTCCGGCGCGGAACGTGATCCTCACGGTGGATGACGATCCCGGAGTGTCCCGCGCGGTGGCGCGGGATCTGCGCCGCAGGTACGGCGAGACGTACCGGATCGTGCGGGCGGAGTCCGGACAGACGGCGCTGGAGGCCCTGCGGGAGCTGAAGCTGCGCGGCGACCAGGTGGCGGTGATCCTGGCCGACTACCGGATGCCGGAGATGAACGGCATCGAGTTCCTGGAACAGGCGCTGGACGTCTATCCGGGCGCCCGGCGCGTCCTGCTCACCGCGTACGCCGACACCGGCGCGGCGATCGACGCGATCAACGTCATCGACCTCGACCACTATCTGCTGAAGCCGTGGGACCCGCCGGAGGAGAAGCTCTATCCGGTCCTGGACGACCTGCTCCAGGCCTGGCGGGCCGCCGACCGCTCCTGTGCGGGCACGACGAAGGTGGTCGGACACCGGTGGTCGGCACGGTCCTCGGGCGTACGGGAGTTCCTGGCCCGCAACCAGGTGCCGTACCGCTGGTTCTCCTCGGACGAGCCGGAGGGGCGACGGCTGCTCGCGGCGGCCGGCACGGACGGCGAACGGCTGCCGCTGGTCGTCACCCCGGACGGTACGCCGCTGGTGGCGCCGGACGACGCGGAGCTGGCGGAGAAGGTGGGGCTGGCGACCACACCGGCCCAGGAGTTCTACGACCTGGTCGTCATCGGCGGCGGACCGGCCGGGCTCGGGGCCGCCGTGTACGGGGCCTCGGAGGGGTTGCGGACGCTCCTCGTCGAGCGGTCGGCCACGGGCGGGCAGGCGGGGCAGAGTTCACGGATCGAGAACTACCTCGGGTTCCCCGACGGGGTGTCCGGCGGCCAGCTCACCGACCGGGCCCGCCGTCAGGCCACCAAGTTCGGCGCGGAGATCCTCTCGGCCCGCGAGGTGAGCGGGCTGGAGGTGAACGGGGCGGCGCGGACCGTCCGGTTCTCCGACGGTTCGGCGGTCGCCGCGCACAGCGTGATCCTGGCGACCGGCGTGTCGTACCGGCAGCTCGCCGCACCGGGCTGCGCGGACCTCACCGGCTGCGGCGTGTTCTACGGTTCCGCGCTGACCGAGGCGGCCGGTTGCCAGGGGCACGACGTGTACATCGTGGGCGGCGCCAACTCGGCCGGGCAGGCGGCGATGTACCTGGCCCGGGGTGCCAAGTCGGTCACCCTGCTCGTCCGCGGCGAGTCGCTCACCGCCTCCATGTCGCACTATCTGATCCAGCAGCTCGCGGAGGCCCCCAACATCTTCGTGCGCCCCGGCACGGTCGTGGAGGCCGCGCACGGCACGAACCAGCTGGAGCAGCTGACGCTGAAGGACGTGGCGAGCGGGCAGGAGGAACTCGTCGACGCGCAGTGGCTGTTCGTGTTCATCGGCGCCGAGCCGCGCACCGACTGGCTGGAGGGGACCGTGCTCCGCGACGAGCGCGGGTTCATCGTGGCCGGACCCGACATGACCGTGGACGGGAGCCCTCCGGCGGGCTGGGAGCTGGACCGGCCGCCGTACCACCTGGAGACCAATGTGCCGGGTGTGTTCGTCGCCGGGGACGCGCGGTCGGAGTCCGCGAAGCGGGTCGCGTCCGCCGTGGGAGAGGGAGCGATGGCCGTGATGCTGGTGCACAGGTATCTGGAGCAGTCATGACCGGCGCGGAGGCCTCGGGGGCCGCGTCATGAGCGGGCGGCCGTCGCCGTGCGACCGGGCCGAGCTGGGCCGGCTGTTCCTGTTCGAGAAGCTGGACGACGAGCAGTTGGACCGGCTGTGCCGTGAGGGCCGCGTGGAGCGGTTCGATCCGGGTCACGTCTACCGCGAGGGCGAGCCGGCCACCTGCTTCTTCGTGCTCCTGGAGGGCACGGTGGTGCTGTCGCGACAGGTCGGCGACGACGACGTGGAGGTCAGCCGCAGCTCCCAGGTCGGGGTGTACGCGGGCGCCTTCCAGGCGTATCTCGGCGACCAGGCGGACCAGGCCCGCTACAAGGGCTCCATGCGGGTCACCGTGCCCTCCCGCTTCTACGTCCTCCCGGCGGCCGCCTTCGCCCGGATCATGCGCGACTGGTTCCCCATGGCCGTCCATCTGCTGGAGGGCCTGTTCTTCGGGAACCAGAACACCCAGCGGACCATCAACCAGCGGGAACGGCTGCTGGCGCTGGGCTCGTTGTCGGCCGGTCTGACGCACGAGCTGAACAACCCGGCCGCGGCCGCGGTCCGGGCGACCTCGGCGCTGCGGGAGCGGGTGGCCGGGATGCGGCACAAGCTCGGGGCGATCGCCGCCGGGCCGTACAAGCGGGCCATGCTGGAGTCACTGGTCGATCTGCAGGAACGGACGGCCGAGCAGGTCGCCAAGGCCACCCCGCTCAGTCCGCTGGAGGCCTCCGACCGGGAGGACGAGCTGACGGACTGGCTCGACGACCACGGCATCGCGGGCGGCTGGCAGCTCGCGCCGAACTTCGTGCAGGCCGGACTCGACACCGCCTGGCTGGACCAGGTCGCTCAGGCCGTGGACGAGCACACCCTCGAAGGGGCGGTGCGCTGGCTCAACTACACCGTCGAGACCGAGCTGTTGATGAACGAGATCGAGGACTCCACGACCCGCGTCAGCAGCCTCGTCGACGCGGCGAAGCAGTACTCGCAGCTCGACCGCGCGCCCTACCAGAACGCCGACGTCCACGAACTCCTCGACAGCACCCTGCTGATGCTCTCCGGGAAGCTGGGCGACATCGAGGTGGTCAAGGAGTACGACCGTACGCTGCCGCGCATCCCCGCCTATCCGGGTGAGCTGAACCAGGTGTGGACGAACCTGATCGACAACGCGGTGTCGGCGATCAACGACACCGGGGGCGCGGGCAGGTTGACGGTACGGACGGCGCTGGACCACCGGGACCAGGTGCTGGTCGAGTTCCGTGACACCGGTCCCGGCATCCCGCCGGAGATCAAGGGCCGTATCTTCGACCCGTTCTTCACCACCAAGCCGGTCGGGCAGGGCACCGGGCTCGGCCTCGACATCTCCTGGCGCATCGTCGTCAACAAGCACCATGGGCACATCGAGGTCGACTCCCGGCCGGGCGAGACCCGCTTCCAGGTCTTCCTGCCACTGACGGCGCCGGCCGCCGACCTGGACCTCAGGCTCGCCGACGATCCCGAGGACGGCTCGGCCCCCGACCCCCGCACGACCGAGGAGACGACATGACCCTGCCCGCCGGAATCGACCCCGCCGTCCCGCCGAGCGGCGACGGGTGCGTGGAGTGCGACGCGGCCGGCGGCTGGTGGTTCCACCTGCGGCGCTGCGCCCAGTGCGGTCACGTCGGCTGCTGCGACTCCTCCCCCTCCCAGCACGCGACGGCCCACGCGGGCGCCACGGGGCACCCCTTCGTGCAGAGCTACGAGCCCGGTGAGTCGTGGTACTGGAACTACGAGACGGACGAGATGTACGAGTCGGGTCCCGACCTCGCGCCGCCGCTCAGCCACCCGGAGGACCAGCCGGCGCCGGGCCCTCCGGGCAGGGTGCCGCCAAATTGGACCGAGGCACTGCGCTGACGCGAGCCGCGTTGTCGGGCGCGGGCCCGGTGGGGGGCTGGTCACGCAGTTCCCCGCGCCCCTGAAAAGCAGGGGCTGCGCCCCGTGCTTTTCACCCCGCAGCCCCGTCGCTTTCCAGGCCCGCGGGCCGTGGTATCTCAGGCCTGCGGGGCCTGGTCTTTCAGGGGCGCGGGGAACTGCGCGACCAGCCCCCACCCACCCGCACCTGACAACGCCCCCCACCACCAAAACCGGCCCCACCGAACGGAGTGACATCGTGTTGATCGGGATCGGCGAGATCCAGGACGCCGCCCAGCGGATCGCCGGCCATGTCGTGCGGACCCCCACCGTGGCGAGCCCGGGGCTGTCCGCGCTCCTCGGTGCCCCGGTGACCACGAAGCTGGAACTGCTCCAGCGCACCGGCTCGTTCAAGGCGCGCGGCGCGACGGCGAAGCTGCTGACGTTGACGGACGCGGAGCGGGCGGCCGGGGTCGTCGCGGTCAGCGGCGGCAACCACGGCATCGCGCTGGCGCACATGGCCGCCGCGCTGCACATCAAGGCGACCGTGGTGATGTCCCGGTCCGCGCCCCGGCGGGCGGCCGACCTCGTCGAGGCCGCCGGTGCCTCGCTGCGGCTCACCGAGGGGATGGCGGAGGCGTTCGCGCTCACCGAGCGGCTCCGGTCGGAGGGGCTCACCCTCGTCCACCCGTTCGACGACCCCTTGGTGATCGCCGGGCAGGGCACCGTGGGCCTGGAGTTCGCCGAGGACCTGGAGACATCCGGGTCGACCGGGTCGACGTCGGACACCGGCGCGCTCACGGACGTGCTCGTCAGCATCGGTGGCGGCGGCCTCGCGGCAGGCGTGGCAGCCGCCTCCAAGGCCCTGCTGCCCGGCGTCCGTGTCTGGGGCGTGGAGACCGTCGGTGCCACGGCGATGAGCGAGGCCCTCGCGGCGGGCGGCCCCGTGACGGTCCCGCTCTCCTCCGTCGTCACCACCCTCAGCGCGCCCTCCGTGTCCCGGCTCACCTACGACCATGTGGCCGCCCTCGTCGAGGACGTCCTCGTGGTGCCCGACGCCGAGGCGGTGCAGGGGGTTCTCGACTTCGCCGAGCACGGCAAGGTGTGGACGGAACCGGCCGCCGGCTGTCTGCTGCCCGCCGCCCGGCAGGTCCTGGCACGCGTCGGCGACGGCGCCCGGCTGGGCCTCGTGGTCTGCGGCGGCAACGCGACGACGGCCGACATCGCGGAGTGGGCGCACCGGTTCGAGCTGCGGTGACACGGCAGCCGGGTCCTCAACGCCCTTGCTCAGCACGGCACTTGAGGCCGCTCACCGGTCACCCGGCATAATGCTCGGGTGACCACCCCCGCTCCCCTGCCGGGCCCGACTCCGCCCGAGCGCACCCCCGTCGTCATCGTCGGCGCCGGACCGGCCGGGCTCACCGTCGGCAACCTGCTGCGCGCCGCCTCCGTCGACTGTGTGGTGCTGGAGACCGAGAGCCGCGCGTTCATCGAGCGGCGCCCGAGGGCCGGGTTCCTGGAGGAGTGGGCGGTGCGTGCGCTCCAGGGGCGCGGCCTGGCCGACCGGCTCGTGGAACGGGCCCCGGTGCACACGGAGTTCGAGTTCCGTTTCGCCGGTGAGCGGCGGCGTTTCCCGTACACGGAGATCACCGGTCACCACCACTACGTCTACCCGCAGCCCCTGCTGGTGACGGACCTGGTCCGGGAGTACGCCGACGTCCGGGGCGGCGACATCCGCTTCGGCGTGCGCGACGTCGAGCTGCACGACATCGACGGTGAGCAGCCGTCGGTGTCGTACGTGGATCCGGCGACCGGCGAACGGCGCGTCCTGCTCTGCGAGTTCGTGGCGGGCTGTGACGGGGCCCGCGGTGTCACCCGGACCGCGCTGCCGGCCGGGCACGTCACGGTCGCCCGGCACGACCACGGCGTCGGCTGGCTGGCACTGCTCGCGGAGGCGCCTCCGTCGTCCGACTGCGTCGTCCTCGGGGTGCATCCCCGGGGCTTCGCCGGGCACATGGCGCGCAGCCCCGAGATCACCCGCTACTACCTGGAGGTCCCGGTCGGCGACGACCCGGCGAACTGGCCTGACGACCGGGTCTGGTCGGAGCTGCACACCCGCCTCACGGCATCCGGCGCCCGGCCGCTCACCGAGGGCCCGCTGGTCGAGAAGCGGGTGCTCGACATGCACAACTACGTCACCGCACCGATGGCGTACGGCCGGCTGTACCTCACCGGTGACGCCGCGCACCTCGTCGCGCCCATCGCCGCGAAGGGCATGAACCTGGCCCTGCACGACGCCCTGCTCCTGGCGGACGCCCTGGTCGCCCGCCTCGGCACGGGCGACGACAGCGGGCTGCGCGGCTACTCGGACGCCTGTCTGCGCCGGGTCTGGCACTACCAGGAGTTCTCGCAGTGGCTGGCGGAGCTGCTGCACGGGCCGTCCTCCGGCGACCCGTTCCGGGCCGGCGCCGCCACCGCGAGGCTCCGCCGTGTGCTCGGCTCGCCCGCCGCCGCGTCGACCTTCGCGGAGCTGTTCATCGGCAAGGGCACCGATCACTGACGTCGGCCGGTCCTCGGGGCGGCACCGTCGTCGAGACGTCAGTGGCCGTCGTGGCAGCAGCCGTCGCGGCGCATCGTCCGGCCGACCTCCAGCCAGTCCTCCTCCGTCCCGGCGGCCTTGGCGCGCTGGGCCGCGGGCCGGTACGCGGCCACCAACTCCTCGGTGGTGTACGGGGTTCCGCCCCGGAGGACGGACACCGTGCGGACGAGGTCGGCGAAGTCGGTGAAGGGGTCGCCGTCGACGATCGTCAGGTCGGCGAGCTTGCCCGTCTCGACGGTGCCGAGGTCGCCGTCGAGGCCGAAGAGGCGGGCCGGGAGGACGGTCGCGGTGCGCAGGGTCTCGGCGGGGCCGAGTCCGCCGGCGTGCAGGGCGCGCAGGGCGAGGTGGAGGAAGAGGCCGACGGGTCCGAGCGGCTGGTCGGTGCCGACGGCGACGAGGCCGCCGTCGGCGAGGATCCGCCGGTAGATGTCGGTCTCGGTGCGCAGCGCGGCGAGTTGGGCGGGGGTCGGCGGGATTCCCGCGCCCTGCCGGACGACGGCGGTGTCCCACGGCGGCATGACGACCGTGACCCGGGGGTCGTCGGCGAGGGCGGGGTCGGCGCCCATGAGGGGTGCGGCGGTGAAGGGGGTCGCGATCAGGGAGAAGTCGACGCCCTGCCTGGTGTAGATCTCCACGACGTCCTGGTGGGCCCGGCCGCTCGCGGTGATGGCGTGGCCGAACTCCGCGCGTTGGGTGGCCTGGAGATGGGTCGTCAGGTCCTGGCCGAGCTGGACTCCCGGGGAGAGCAGATGTCCGCCGGTGCGGACGCCGAGGCGTTCGTGGGCGAAGCGCGCGGCCTCGCTCATGACCCAACCGGGCGCCCGTACATAGGTCTTGACGAAGTCCCAGTCGAGCGCCTCGGCCCGTTCGAGCGAGCGGCGCAGTCCGGCCCTGGTGCGGTGGGCGCGTCCCATGCTGTACGCGACCCGGGCGCCGTCGAGGAGTTCGCCGGTGGTCAGCAGCCGGGGCCCGGCGAGCCGGCCGGCGTTCACCTCCTCGCGGATGCGGGCCTGTTCGTGGGCGAAGCCGCCGAGGGAGACGGCGGTGGTGACGCCGTAGGTGAGCTGTGCGGTGGCCTGGCGGCTGCCGTAGGTGCTCTGCCAGGGGTGGGTGTGGCTGTCCCAGAGGCCGGGGATCACGGTGTGCGCGGAGGCGTCGATCCGGCGGAGCGCGGCGCGGCGGTTGCCGCGGTGCGGTTCGACGGCGGTGACACGGCCGCCGCGTACGACGATGTCGACGTCGTCGCGAACCGTCTCGCCGGTGCCGTCCCACAGCTGCCCGGCGTGGACGACGGTGTCCGCGGGCGTGGGCCGGGTGCGGTCGAGCGGCACCCGGACGGTGCGGGCGTGGGAGCCGGAGACGTCGATCAGGCGGAGCCGGGTGCCGGACTGGTGGAGCAGGGTCCTGGAGTCGCCGGACCAGGTGGGGTGGTCGGCGGGTTCGGTGGTGAGGGTGCGGAGTCCGCCGCGCGGGGTGCCGTCGGGGTCGACGGGCAGCAGGCACAGCGCGGATTCGACGATCACGGCCATCCAGCGTCCGTCGGGTGACCAGACGGGCCCGGAGTCGTAGCGGTCGGCGATGGAGGTGTGGGGCGCGACCGCGTGCAGCCGGTCGGCGCCGGTCGTCGTGTCGACGATCCGGATCAGGTTGTAGCCCTCCCGGAAACGGGCGCCCAGACGGTTGCGATCGCACAGCGCGAGGTACCGGCCGTCGGGCGACCAGCTCGGCCTGCCGGGGATGCCGCCCCCGCCGAGCGGTGCCGCGAGGACGCGCTCCGCTCCGCTCGCCAGGTCCCGTACGACGAGCCGGCCGGCCATGTCGAGGCAGGCGAGCCGCTCGCCGTCGGGCGAGAGCGCGGGCATGACCCGGCCGCCGGTCGCGAGGGCGGTCTCCTCGCCGGTGGCCGGATCGTGTCGGTACACGCCGAGCAGGCCGTCGCGGTCGTCGGCGTAGACGAGGGAGCGTCCGTCGGGTGCCCAGGAGGGTGCGAGCAGGGTGCGGGTGGGTGGCGACCGGCGCAGCCGCTTCGGCCGGCGGCCGCCCGACGTGTCCGCCAGCCAGAGCGAGTTGAGGGCGGCGAAGGCGACGCTGCGGCCGTCCGGCGACAGGGCGGGCAGGTGGATGCCCCGGACGGGGCGCACGCGCTCCTCCCCGAGGTCGTACTTCTTGACCCGGTAGCGCGGCCGGTCCACCGGGAGCACGCCCTCGAAGGGGATCTCCTCCGGCTGCGCGGGTTCGTCGGGGCGTACGAGGCTGAAGCCGCCGTCCAGGGTGAGGAGCAGGCGGCCGTCGGCCGTCCAGCGGGGCGGCACGGGCGCGAGGTCGCCGTCGACCTCGACGGGCCGCCCGTCGACGACGAGGGTGCAGGAGCCGTTGGGGGTGGCCGTGGTGCGCAGGTGGGCGAGGCGGCCGTCTGCGGCGACGGCCGGGGTCATGACCTGGGCGGCGGCGGTCTCGGTGTGCTCGACGGTCACCGCGCCGCTGCCGTCGGCGGCCACGGCGGCGATCGTGCGGGACTCGACGGACGGGGTGGTGCCGGTGGTGACGACCTTGCCGCGCACGAACAGCAGCCGGGTGCCGTCCGGTGACCAGGTGGGGTCGAAGTCCTCCCACGGGCCGTCCTGGAGGGGGCCGTTCTGGTCGGGCAGGCCCGTGACGGGGGTGATGTCGCCGGTGGCGAGGTGCAGGACGTGGATGCGGTAGGGGCTGCCGCCCGAGGGGGCGTCGGGGTCGCCGCCGCGTTCGGAGCCGAAGGCGAGCCGGGTGCCGTCGGGCGACCAGGCCGGTGCCCGGTCGTCCCAGGGGCCGTCGGTGCGCTGTCGCAGGTCGGAGCCGTCGGGACGCATGGTCCACAGGTGGAAGCCGCCGCCCTGGTAGGCGCAGAAGGCGACGAGTGCGCCGTCCGGGGAGTGCGTGGGCCGGTTGGGTTCGAGGCCGGCGGGGGTGAGGGGGACCGCCCTGCCGCCGTCGCGCGGGAGCGACCACAGGCCGCTCTGGATCTCGGCGACGAGGGTGTCGCCGGCGGGCGCGAGGGTCGCCGAGCCGTTGGTGGCGCGGCTGAAGGTGAGGGAGAGGCCGGTGCCCGCGGTACGAGGCCGGGCGGCGGCGGGTGCGGCCGGGCCGGCGGTGCCGAGGACCGCGGCGGCCCCCGTGGCACCGGTGGCGGCGAGGAGTCGACGGCGGGTCAGGGGTGGGGTGGGGCGACTCTGGTCACGGTCCATGACACGCCACGCTCGCGCACCACCCGGCCCACGGGCAACACCGCCATTCACGCCATCGGGGGACGTCACCCACGGGTGTGACGGCGCCCGGCTTCACCCCGTCGGCGTGCCGGCGCGCGGTGTCACCGGTCGACGGGCCGGCGCGCCGGGGGTTCGTCGCCGGAGTGGCGGCGGCGGATCCAGGCCGGGAGGGCGATCCAGCACAGCAGGTACCAGAGGACCACGCAGCCGACGAGCCACGGCACGTACTCGTCGTGGGTGGCCACGCGCAGGATCAGCAGCAGGGCCGCCGTCATCGTGGCGAGGAGGAGGACGAGACCGACGACGGTCAGTCTGCTCGCCCACTGCACGGCGGCCGGTTTGATGCGGCGTCCGGCGACGATCCGGTGGAAGGAGACGGGACCGATCAGGGCGCCGGTGGCGGCGGCGCCCAGGACGACGGTGACGATGTAGATGGTCTTCTCGGTCTGCGGGAGCTCGTCGTAGCGCGGGGTGAAGACGACGGTGAGGAGGAAGCCGAAGAGGATCTGCACGCCGGTCTGGGCGACCCGCACCTCCTGGATGAGTTCGCTCCAGCGGCGGTCGGCCCGTTCGTCCTCGGTCTCGTCGCGGCCTCGGCCCTGGTTGCCGTGCGCCTCGGTCACAGGTCCTCCCGGTCGGTCGATGTCCCCTTCCCTGGATGGTGCCGTGACTCCGCGGCACAAGCACACCGTTCCTGTGGACTGAGCAGGAGTGAGCCCACTCAGCCGCACGCCCCGAACGGTCTTGGGCGCTCCCCCACTGCCTTAAGGGCGTGGGAGGTGCCCCCAGGTCCCCGGCGTACTCAACCCCGGGGCAGCGACACGCATCCTGTACGTGGTCCGATCCCGGGAGGCCAGTTCCCTCGACCTGGCCATATGGGTGCAGCCAGAGGCGACGGGGAGGCCTGAACCATCACTCCGGTGGAGCAGGGGCCCCGCACGCTGACACCACACCCGGCGTCCCAGATCGCATGACCACCGTAGCCCGAAAAGCCGAGGCCGCCGCAAGCCTGCAAGCCTGCAAGCCTGCAAGCCGACCATCACACGATCGAGCTAAAGCGCCCTCGCGCACGCTCCAAGGCGAGCAGTTGGCAACCCCTGCGCACCTTCACTCTCACGAGTGAATCCAGTTGGCGGATCGGTCACATGTGTCATTTTCCGGCCTAGCGTGATCGTCGTGACCGACTCCTCAGCACCGTCCCGCCGGGGTTTCCTCCTCGGCACCGCCGCGCTCGCCCTCACCCCGCAGTTCGTCCGCCAGGACCCGGCCGCCGCCGCGGCCGAACTGCCCGGCTTCCCCCCGGACGTCGAGCTGTACAGGTCGGTGTACCGCAACTGGGACGGGGAGATCACCGCGCCCGCCCTGTGGGCGTCCGCGCCGGCCGACGCGGAGGAGGTGGTGGCGGTCGTCAACTGGGCGCGTGGGCAGGGCTGGACGGTCCGCGCGCGGGGCCTCTCCCACGGCTGGTCTCCCCTGACGATCACCCCCGGCACCGACTCCGACGCCCCCGTGCTGCTCGTCGACACCACCACGCACCTCACCGGCATGACCCTGGAGTCCACCGACCCGGCCGCCGTCCGGGTGGGCTCCGGCGCCTCGCTGGAAGGGCTGCTCACCTTCCTGGAGGGCCACGGCCTCGGCGTGACCGCCTGCCCGGCGCCCGGTGACCTCTCGATCGGCGGCGCCCTCGCCGTCGACGCGCACGGCACGGCCGTACCGGCGCGCGGGGAGACCCGGCCGCCCGGTCACACCTACGGTTCGCTCAGCAACCTCGTCCTGTCGCTGACGGCCGTGGTGTGGGACGCCGACAGCGACGCGTACGTGCTGCGGACGTTCCGGCGGGACGACGCGGACGGGGCCGCGCTGCTCACCCATGTCGGCCGGGCGCTGGTCACCGAGGTCGTGCTGCGGGTCGGGGAGAACACCAATCTGCGGTGCCTGAGCCGCACCGACATCCCCGCCGGGGAGCTGTTCGCCGCTCCAGGCAGCGGCGGGCGCACCTTCGCGAGCTTCCTCGACGAGGCGGGGCGCCTGGAGGCGATCTGGTTCGCGTTCACCGAGTTCCCCTGGTTCAAGGTGTGGAGCGTCGAGCCGACCCGCCCGCTCACCTCCCGGCGCGTGACCTCGCCGTACAACTACCCCTTCTCGGACAACGTGCCGACCGTCGTCGCCGACCTCGTCGGCCGGATGGTGTCCGACGCCGCCTGGTACCTCGCGCCGGTGCTGGGCAACACCCAGCTGACCACGGCCTCGCTGGGGCTGACGACCACGCTCTCGGCGGACATCTGGGGGCCGTCGAAGAACACGCTCCTGTATCTGAAGCCGACGACGCTGCGGGTGACGGCCAACGGGTACGCGGTGCTCACCTCGCGGGACCAGGTGCAGCGGGTGGTCTCCGAGTTCGCGGCGTTCTACCGGGAGCGGCTCGCCGCGTACGCGGCCCGGGGGCGGTATCCCGTCAACGGGTCGGTGGAGATCCGGGTGACCGGCCTCGACGACCCGGCGGACGTCGGGGTGACCGGCGCCCGCGCCCCCCTGCTCTCGGCGCTGCGACCGCGCGCCGACCGGCCCGAGTGGGACACCGCCGTGTGGCTGGACGTGCTGACGCTGCCGGGGACGCCGGACGCCGAGGCGTTCTTCCGGGAGCTGGAGCGGTTCCTGCTCGCCACGTACGACGGCGGCCACGCCCTCACCCGGGTCGAGTGGTCCAAGGGCTGGGCCTACACGGACGAGGCCGCCTGGAGCGACGAGGAGGTGCTCGGCACCGTCGTACCGGAGTCCTTCGACGACGGCGCGGGGCCGGGCTGGGCCGGCGCCCGGGAGATCCTGGACCGGCTCGACCCGCACCGGGTGTACGGGAACGCCTTCCTCGACCGACTGTTCCCGTGAGCGAATCCGGCACCCGGCCGGAGGCGAGGCGTCCCGCGCTCCGGCCGGATCGTCCTCCCGGCGTCCCTCACACCTTGCGCCAGCGCGCCATGGCGAACGAGAACAGCCCGAACAGGACCAGCCCGGCCGCGACGCAGGCCAGAAGCGCCGGGCCCGCGGGGGAATCGGCGAAGGAGCGGAGGGTGTCGTCGAGGCCCTTGGCCTCGTCCGGCTCGTACTGGATCGCGGCGCGGACGGCGAAGACACCGGCCGTGGCGAACACCAGGCCACGGGCGACCCCACCGGCCACACCCGTGACGTCGACGAGTCGGCGCGTGCGCCGTGACATCTCGCCGAGCCTGAGGTGCTTGTGGTACGAGCGCATCGCGGCCCGTACGCCGATCCACCCGCCCGCGGCGATCACACCCACGCCCGCCGCGCCCACGAGCCACTGGCCGCCGGGGAGTTCGAGCGCGCGTGCCGTGACGTCCCGGGACTGCTCGTCGCTGGAACCGCCGCCTCCCCCGCCGCCGCCCGCCGCGAAGGTCAGCACCGAGTACGCGACGAAGGCGTAGAAGACGAAGCGCGCGGCCGACGCGAGCCGCTTGGTCCACTTTTGGCCGTCGGGGCCCGCCGCCCCGAACACGGCCTCCGACAGCCGCCACAGCGCCATGCCCACCAGGCCGATGCCCAGGGCCCACAGCATCACCGAGCCCAGCGGCTTCTCGGCGATCTCCTCCAGGGCACCCTGCCGGTCCGCCTGCTCCGAACTCCCGCCGAAGGCGATCTGCAGGGCCAGCGCCCCGACCAGCAGATAGATGACGCCGCGCGCGGTCAGTCCGGCGCGGGCCGCGCCCTCGGTCACCGAACTCCGGGCCGCTCGCCCGGTACCCACCCCCAGAGTCGTCATCAGCCCCGCCCCTCCCGCCCCTCGACCCGCAGCTGGAGCTGGACCTCCTGGTCACCGGCGTCCACGCCGACCTGACGCACGGCGTACTCCTCCTCCAGGGCGGACCGCAGCAGCCGTACGGCGGGCGGGCTGCCCTGGACCTCGACGGTGACGGGCGCGGACGGCGACTCGGGCCGGCGGCCGGCGCCGGTGGAGACGGCGGCGGTGTCGTACATGCCGGTCCACATCGTGGGCCGGTCCGTGCCGGTCTCGTGCGGCGGGTCGTCCGGGCTCCGGTCCGACTCGAAGTGGGCGCGCAGACACGCGAAGACGCGTTCGGCGTCCTGGGCGGAGCAGTCGCAGAGCACGACCTCCACCTGGGACACGGGCAGACTGGGCAGGGTCACGAGCCTTCTCCCTCGGGTGAGCGACAGGGTGCGGGTACCCCGAGTACCCCCATGGTGTGCCCGAAACGGGGTTCTCGCAGGTCGCGGGATCCGCCCGGCCCGGCACGGGCCGTGGGCTATGTTGAGTGCTCGTGGGAGACGAAGGAAGCGCGCGCGTGCCATCGCCGCAGCAGGCACGTGCGCAGGCATCAGCGATCACGTCGGGGCGGACCGCCCCGGACACCGAGCAGTCGCCCACGTCCCGGCTCAGGGAGCTGTTCGACGGCCCCCGGCTCTCCCCGGGGCAGCGGCGGATCGCCCAGTACCTGATCGAGCACATCACCGAGGCCGCGTTCCTGTCGATCACCGACCTCGCGGAACGGGTCGGCGTGAGCCAGCCCTCGGTGACCCGGTTCGCGGCGGCCGTCGGATTCAGCGGCTACCCCGCGCTCCGTGAGCGGCTCCAGGGCATCGCGCTGGCCACCCTCGCCAGCGCCCCGGGGGTCACGGCGGCGGACCGCAGCAACGAACTGCAGGCCGCCGTGGACGCGGAGATCGAGAACCTGGAGAACCTGCGGCGCGACTTCGCCGACCCGGACCAGGTGATCGAGATCGGCCGCGCCCTGTCCCGCTCGGCCCCGCTGACCGTCCTCGGCCTCAGGATCTCCGGCGCGCTCGCCGAGTACTTCGCGTACGCCGCGCGCCGTATCCACCCCGACGTGCGGCTGGTGACGAAGGGCGGCACGGTCGCCTACGACACGCTGCTGCAGTCCCGTGAGGCGGGCGGTACGTGGGTCCTGGCGTTCTCCATGCCCCGGCACGCGCAGGAGACGCTGACCGCGCTGCGGGTCGCCCACGGTGCCGGGCTCAAGGTGGCCCTGGTGACCGATCTGGCGCTCGGGCCGCTCGCGGACGAGGCGGACGCCGTCTTCGCCACCGGCACCGGCTCCCGCCTGGTCTTCGACTCCTACGCGGCCCCCGTGATGATGTCCTCCGCCCTGCTGCAGGCCATGACCGACGCCGACCCCGAGCGCACCCAGGCCCGGCTGGAGGCGTACGAGCAGGTGTCGGAGCAGCACCAGTTCTTCCTCAGGGACTGATCGCGCTCCACCCCCATGCCAGGACAGCGGGGGATTCTTCCTGTCTTTCCCGGCATGAATTTTTCCATGCCCTTGCATACTCAGGGGTATATATAAATACTGCTCGCGGATCGTGACCCGGTGGAACGCCGGGTCACGTCGTCCACCCGGGACCGTCCGCTCCTACCCGCCACGGCGCCCCGGGAGGCGGCCCCGGCCATCCCCTATGCCGGGGCCGCCCGGACTCCCCCCACCGCTGCTGCACCCATGGCGTCGATGCAAGACCGGAGTGTTGAAACATGGCCCTGACCACCTCGCCCCTCCGCACGGACTGGCCGTGTCAGGTCAAGACACCCGGCAGTTACGACTGGGAGCGGTCCGCGGCCAAGTGGCTGCGCGAGCTGGTGCCGGCCCGTTACGGCACCTATCCGGCGATGATGCGCCACCCCGTGCTGCTCGCACGCCACGCGCAGATCCAGGTCCAGCACGAGATCCGGGTCGCCCGCACCGCCCTGCAGACCGCCCGCTCCGAGCTGCCCAGCCTCGGCATGTCCGAGTCGGTCATCGAGCACACCATCAAGATGTACGCCGCCGAGGTCATGCAGCTGAACCACATGGCCCGCTCCATCCGGGCCGTCAGCCAGGCCCTCGTCGACCACAACCTGGCCCGCGCCGCGCACTGACCCGCTCTCCGCCCCCGCGCGCCTCGGTACACGGCGCCGCCGGGGGTAGACGATGGACAGCACCGGCCGGGCGCCCCGCCCGGCCCGACGGAGGGGCGGGAGAGATGGATTCCTGGACGTGGGTGATCGTCGCGGTCGCGGTGGTCGCGGCCGCGCTGCTCGGAGCCGCGGTCTGGCTGCTCCTGCGGCTCGTCCGCACCCGACGCGAACTGCGCCGGGCCGGACTTCCCACCGGCCCCAAGTGGGTCTTCTGGGGTGCCGTCCTCTATCTCGTCCTGCCGACCGACCTGGTGCCCGACCCGGTCTACCTGGACGACATCGGGGTCCTCCTGCTGGCGATCAGGTCCATGCGCTCCGGCCGCCAGGACGCCCTGGCGGCGATGGAGCAGCAGGAGGGCACGGGAACCGCCGTACGGGGATGAGGCGTTGTCGGGCTGACGGTCACTGCGACGGACGGCACCGATGAACGAGCTGGTACCTGGGGGCAACATCCTCCTGCCGAGCGGCACCCTGACGATCAGGGTGCCGGGCCCCTTCGACGTCTCCGCCCTCGTCACCGACGACACCGGAAGAGTCCGCGGCGACGCGGACTTCGTCTTCTACAACCAGCCGACGGCCCCGGGGGCCCGGCTGGCGGGTGACACCATGACGGTGACCCCGACCGCCCTCCGCCCGGGCGCCACCCGCCTCACCCTCGCGATCAGTCCGGCCGCCCCCGACACACCGTTGGGCCACCTGCCCGCCCCGACCCTGCTCGTCACGACCCCCGACGGCCGCACGATCGCCCGCTTCACCCCACCGCGCCCGGCCCGCGAGACCGTACTGCTCTTGGCGGAGCTGTACCGCAAGGGACAGGGCTGGAAGCTACGGGCGCTGGGCCAGGGGTACGCGGACGGACTGTCGGGCGTGGCGAGGGACTTCGGCGTGGAGGTACTGGAGGACGCGCCCCGTCAGGGGCGCGGGGAACTGCGCGACCAGCCCCCACCGGACCGCACCGTGAACACGAACCCGCCGACCACCGCCCACGATTTCCTCCGCTTGGTCAACTCCACGCGCGCCACCGCGGGTTCCCCTCCCCTGACCCTGAGCCCCCGGCTCATCACCGCCGCCCAGGCCCACGCCACCGCGATGGCCGCCCAGCGCCGGCTCGGCTCGGAGAGCGACGGCCTCTCCGTCCACCAACGCGTCACCGCCACCGGCTACGCCTACCTCACCATCGGCGAACACCTGGTTTCCGGCCCTCGCGACCCCGCCGAGTTCGTCGACTACTGCCTCTCCGAACGACAGGCCCGACAGACCCTCCACGACCCCGCCTGCGCCGAGACCGGTCTCGGCCAGGCCACCGACCCCCGCTCGGGAACCGTCTACTGGACGGCCCTCTGGGCGCAGCCCTTCTCCCCCACCGGCCTCCACCGGACCGCCACCGAGGTCATCACCCTCACCAACACCGAACGGGCCAGGGCCGGTCTCCCCCCGCTCTCTCCCGACCCCCGTCTCACCGACGCCGCCCAGGCGCACAGCGCCGACATGGTGGCCCGCGCCTTCTACGCGCACACCTCCCCCGACGGCGGCGAACCCTGGCACCGCGCGGCGGCGGCCGGCTCCACCCTGCGCTCCATCGGGGAGAACATCGCGTGCGGCCAGCGGTCCGCCGCCGAGGTGGTGCTCGGCTGGATGAACAGCCCCGGGCACCGGGCGAACATCCTCAAACCCGGCTTCACCCGTATAGGTATCGGATTCGTCGGCGGCGGCGCGGCCGGCACGTACTGGACCCAGCTCTTCGGCGGCTGAAACCGATCCACCCGACTGTCCCTCTTTCGAGTCGGGCAACTCGCCCTCAGACCTGGCTACTTGACTCTCCGTGATCACTCGACTCCAATGCACGTGTCGATGACGGCGGGCAACAGGAGACGAATCGGATGGTTCAGATGGTTTCGGGAACGCTGGTTTCGAGAACGGTGGGCACGGGTGTGGCGACGCTGGGCGCGGTCGTCCTGTCCTCCCTCCTGACGGTCCCCGCCCACGCGGCCCCCGCGGCGGGGCCCGACACGACCGAGCTGCGAAAAACGCTGCGCACGGCGCTGTCGCAAGGGGCGCCGGGCGCGTTCGCGAGGATCGACGACAACGGCAAGGTGCATCATCTGGCGGAGGGCGTCGCGGACCGGTCCACCAAGCGGGCCCTCGGCACCGGGGACCGCATCCGCGTCGGCAGCGTCACCAAGACGTTCACGGCGGTGGTCCTGCTGCAACTGGTCGACGAGGGCAAGATCAAGCTCGACACCTCCGTCAACACCTACCTGCCGGGCCTGCTGCCCGACAAGAAGATCACCGTGCGCCATGTGCTCAGCCACCGCAGCGGCCTGTACGACTACGCCAACACCCTCTTCTCCCCCAGCGTGGCGGGGTTCGAGAAGGTGCGGAACAAGGTGTTCACCTACCGTCAGCTGATGGACCTGTCGCTCGCCGAGCCGCTGACCAACAAGCCGGGCGCGTCCTACGCGTACTCCAACGCCAACTTCGTCGTCGCGGGCATGCTCATCGAGAAGATCACCAAGAAGCCGGTGGCGACCGCGTACCAGGACCGGATCATCAAGCCGTTGAAGCTGGCGGACACGTTCTACGTCCACCCGAAGAACACGATCCCCGGCAAGCACGCGCGCGGTTACATGACCGCCGACTCCTCCGGCAAGAAGATCGACTCGACGCAGCAGACGACGTCGTGGGCACAGAGCGCGGGCGGTCTGGTGTCCGGGGCCAAGGACCTGAACACGTTCATGTCCGCGCTGGTGCAGGGCAAGCTCACCTCGGCGGCCCGGCTGAAGGAGATGCTGAAGTGGACGCCGGTGAACAGCACCCAGGCGTACGGGCTGGGGCTGCGCCGGCGCGACCTGTCGTGCGGCGTCTCGGTGTACGGGCACACGGGGACGGTGCAGGGCTACTACACGTGGGCGTTCACCTCGAAGAACGGCAAGCGCAGTGTGACCTCGTTCGCCAACACCTCCAACAACGGCACGGTGTACGCGACGGTCAACCGCACACTGGAGTCCGCCTTCTGCGGCTGACGGCCGCGCGGAGCACGTCCCCGGCCGCCCGGCGTCTCAGCCCGCCCTCCCCCGGCGGCGTCCCGGGCGGCGGTGCGGCGGCTGGTCCGGCGCCGGGCCGGGTGATGTCGGCGCCGGGATGTCCAGGCGCCGGGGTTTGTCCCCGTCGAGGGTGACCGGCTCACCGTGGTGACGGACGGTCAGCGTGTCGCCGGACAGCAGGGTGTAGGTGGCGTGGCGGGGTTTGATCTCCACGCGCAGACAGGTGTCGAGCAGCCCGACGTTGAAGGCGAGCCTGCTCAGGCGCTCGGGGAGGCGGGGTGCGAAGCCGACGGTCGTGCCGTGCTGGCGCATCCCGCCGAAGCCCGCGACCAGCGCCGTCCAGGTGCCGGCGAGGGCGGCGATGTGCAGGCCGTCGCGGGTGTTGTGCTCCAGGTCCGCCAGATCCATCAGCGCCGACTCGGCCAGATAGTCGTAGGCGAGACCGAGGTGACCGACCTGGGCCGCGATGACGGCCTGGCAGCAGGCGGACAGGGAGGAGTCGCGGACGGTGAGCGGCTCGTAGTAGGCGAAGTCGCGGGCCATCTGGTCGTCGTCGAAGCGGTCGCCGCACTTGTACATCGCGAGGACCAGGTCGGCCTGCTTGACGACCTGTTTGCGGTAGAGGTCGAAGTAGGGGAAGTGCAGCATCAGCGGGTACTGGTCGGGCCCGGTGTTCTCGAAGTCCCAGCGCTGGTGGCGGGTGAACCCGGCGTGCTGCTCGTGGACGCCCAGTTCGTCGTCGTAGGGGACGTACATGGCCTGGGCGGCGTCGCGCCAGGCGGCGCTCTCCTCCTCGTCGACGCCGAGCTGCCGGGCACGGTCGGGATGGCGTTCGACGGCGTCGACGGCTGCCAGCAGGTTCCGGCGGGCCATGAGGTTGGTGTACGTGTTGTCGTCGACGACGGCGCTGTACTCGTCCGGGCCGGTCACGCCGTCGATGTGGAAGGCGCCGTGGTGGTCGTGGTGGCCGAGGGAGCGCCAGAGCCGGGCGGTCTCGACGAGGAGTTCGACGCCGGTGTCGCGTTCGAAGGCCGTGTCGCCGGTGACGGCGGTGTGGCGGACCACGGCGTCGGCGATGGCGGCATTGACGTGGAAGGCGGCCGTGCCGGCGGGCCAGTACGCGGAGCGCTCCGAGCCGTCGATGGTCCGCCAGGGGAACGCGGCGCCCTTCAGGCCGAGTTGGGCCGCGCGGTCGCGGGCGGCGGGCAGGGTGTTCTGCCGCCAGCGCAGGGCCTCGGTGACCGCGCCGGGGGCGGTGTGGGTGAGCAGCGGCAGGACGAAGGTCTCGGTGTCCCAGAAGGCGTGGCCGTCGTAGCCGGAACCGGTGAGGCCCTTGGCGGGGATGGCGCGCTGTTCGGCGCGGGCGCCCGCCTGGAGGACGTGGAACAGGGCGAAGCGTACGGCCTGCTGGATCTCCTCGTCGCCGTCGACCTCGACGTCGGCGCGGGCCCAGAAGTCGTCGAGGTAGGACCGCTGTTCGTCGACGAGGCCCTGCCAGCCGCCGTACGCGGCGGCGGAGAGAGCGGCGTCGACCTGGTCGCCGACCGCGGGCAGCGAACGGGTGCTCGACCAGCCGTGGGCGACCGTCTTCTCCACCCGCAGCCGCTCGCCGGGCGCCAGGACGGTGGTGGCGGTGAGCCGGGCGACATCGTCCCGGCTCTCGGCGCCGGTGGTGATCTGGCCGGGCGCGGTGACGACGTGGTCGGCGGCGGCCGCGACACGCAGACCGCTGCGCCGGGTGCGGTGGACCAGCCGGAGCCGCGTCCCGTCGGCGAAGTGCTCCTCCGCCTCCAGCGGGGCCTCCAGGGCGACGGCGGCCCGGGGATCGCCCTCGTGCCGGGGCAGTTGCTCGTTGGCGACCAGCTCCGACTGGACGACGACGCGTGCCTCGCCGTCGACGGCCTCGACCTCGTAGGCCACGGCGGCGATCGCGCGCTGGGTGAAGGACACCAGGCGGGTGGAGCGCACCCGGACGGTCGTGCCGGCCGGGGAGGTCCACTCGCAGCTGCGGCGCAGCACGCCCGCGCGGAGGTCGAGGACGCGTTCGTGGGAGCGCAGTCGGCCGTAGCGCAGGTCGAAGGGTTCGTCGTCGACGAGCAGACGGAGGAGCTTGCCGTTGGTGACGTCGATGACCGTCTGCCCGGACTCGGGATAGCCGTAGCCGGCCTCCGCGTAGGGCAGCGGGTGCAGTTCGTGGACGCCGTTGAGATAGGTGCCGGGCAGCCCGTGCGGTTCGCCCTCGTCGAGGTTGCCGCGCCAGCCGACGTGGCCGTTGGCGAGGGCGAACACGGATTCGCTCTGTGGCAGGACGTCGAGGTGGAGGCCCTGTTCGCTCAGCGCCCACGGTTCGACGCCGTACGACCTGTGTGTGATCACGCCCACTCCCCCAGGTCCGTGAGGTCCGCCACGACGGTGTCGGCGCCGTGGGCGCGCAGCGCGTCGGCCTGGCCGACGCGGTCGAGGCCGACGACGTGTCCGAAGCGGCCCGCGCGTCCGGCGTCCATGCCGGCGAGGGCGTCCTCGAAGACGGCGGCGTCGGCGGGTTCGACGCCGAGGTCGTGGGCGGCGGCGAGGAAGGTGTCGGGGCGCGGTTTGCCCGGCAGGCCGCGTTCGGCGGCGACCACGCCGTCGATCCGTACGTCGAAGAGGTCCTCGGCGTCGATGGAGCGCAGGACGTCCCGGCAGTTGGCGCTGGAGGAGACGATCGCGGTGCGCAGGCCGTGGGCGCGGACGCGTTCGAGGTAGCGCAGGGTGCCGTCGTAGGCCTCGACGCCGTCGGTGCGGATGAGGTCCAGCAGGATGTCGTTCTTGCGGTTGCCGAGGCCGTGCACGGTGGGGGCGTCGGGCGGGTCGTCGGGGGTGCCGTCGGGGAGGTGGATGTCCCGGGAGGCCAGGAAGGTGCGGACGCCGTCGGCGCGGGGCAGGCCGTCGACGTACTGGTCGTAGTCGGCGGCGGGGTCGAAGGGCCGGAAGTCGTCGCCGTCGCGTCGGTGCAGGAACTCGTCGAAGGCCTTCTGCCATGCGGCGGCGTGCACGACGGCCGTCCTGGTGACGACCCCGTCGAGGTCGAAGAGGCAGGCGCGGATCCGCCGGGGCAGGCCCAGTTCGGTGAGTTCGCTCGGTGCGGTCATGGAGGTGGGGTTCCCCGTCGTACGGAAGTCAGTGTGCCGGGCGGGTGAGAAGCAGGTCATCGGCGGCTGATGCTGCCGCCGCCGTGGGCGCGGCCGAGGGCGTGCAGATGTTCGAGGGCGTCCAGCACGACGGTCCGGTCGTACCAGGCCAGCCACTCGCCCGTCTCCGCGGCGGCGACGGCCAGCGCCTTGAGCTGAGCACGTGTCAGCCCCTTCAGCGGTCGTTCGAAATGGGCGGAGACCATGCCCACGCACAGTCCGGAGGTGCTGGTGAGCGGCACGCTGTGGCAGGCGCGGCTGCCCGCGTGGAGGATCGCGGAGCGGGCGTCGTCGGTGAACACCGGGTCGGTCGCCACGTCCTGGACGGTCACCTGGGCGACCTCCCGCGCGGCCTTGGCGCAGGAGGTTCCCTCCTCACCGACGTGGGCGAAGAAGTCGACGAAGTCCGCCGGGTGTCCCCTGTGCCGTTCGAGGCGCAGCCCGCCCTCGACGCGGTCGGCGATCTGGACGTTGCCCATGTCGGTGCCGACGACGGCGAGGGCCTGGCTGAGGACGGCCGTCAGGACCTCGCTCCGGTTGCCGCGTCCGACGCGGCGGTCGCGTGCCTCCTCGAAGCTGAGGGTCGGCTCCGCGTGCCGGGCCCGGCCGGGGAACCACAGCGCGCCACGGGCATCCGGGCGCGGCGCGCCGACCGCGGCCTCGGCGAGGGTGCGCAGCTTGACGTTGTACTGCTGCGAGGCCCGCTGGAGCAGCGCGAACGCGGTCTCGGCGTCCGGCAGGGCGTAGCGCTCCCGCAGCATGCCCTGTGCCTGGGCGACCGACGCCCGGCTCTCCGTCCGGGTGCGCAGCTGTCGTACCTCGGCGCGCAGTCGCGCCAGTTCCTCCCGCACCGCCTCGTCGTCGCCGTCCGGCTCCGACCAGGGTCCTGCACGCATGGGCACCTTCCGATTTTTCTCGCCTCGGTCGACAGCAGGGGTCGTCTGCCCGGTCCGGGCGCGAGTACGCCGGTGGGGTCTACCGTCTTCCTCATGTCTGTGACCTTCGACGGCCTGCTGAACCGGGCCGCCGCCCTGGCCCGCCCCGACCGCCGCGTCCTCCTCGGTGTCACGGGCGGCCCCGGTGCGGGCAAGACCACCCTGGCCGAGCGGCTGACCCGGGAGCTCAACGGCGGTGGCGAGCCCTGGGTCGCCCATGTCCCGATGGACGGTTTCCATCTGGCCGACGTGGAGCTGGACCGGCTGGGCCGCCGGGACCGCAAGGGCGCGCCGGACACGTTCGACGCGGCGGGGTACGCGGCACTGTTGGAGCGGTTGCGGGGCGACGAGGACGACGTCGTGTACGCGCCGGGATTCGAGCGGACCCTGGAGCAGGCGATCGCGGGGGCGATCCCGGTCCCGCGGTCCGCGCGGCTGGTGGTGACGGAGGGGAACTATCTGCTGGTGCCCGGCGAACCCTGGTCGCGTGTCCGTTCCCACCTGGACGAGGTGTGGTTCTGCGAGCTGGACGAGGCCGAGCGTGTCCGTCGTCTGGTCGCCCGCCACGAGGAGTTCGGCAAGGGACATGACGAGGCGGTCGCCTGGGTCCTCCGCACGGACGAGCGCAACGCGGAGCTGGTGGCGACGACCAGGCCGTACGCGGACCTGGTGGTGCCGGCGTCGGCGATGCCCGTGGTGGAGGCCGGAGCGTAGGAACGGGCCGGGGGAATGAGGCAGCCCGACGTCGTCAGGAACGTCGGGCTGCCGGTCTGTGCGGCCTGTGGCCGGGCGCGGGGGGTCAGGGGCGCAGCGTCAGGGTCGGTTCGCCCCGGTCGTCGCCCGCCGGGTCACCGATCACGGCCGTGAACGCCTCCGTGCGGACCCTCAGCCCGTCCGCGACGCGGTCGAACGTGGGGTCGAAGACCGCGCCGGACCCGCCGTAGCGGACGGCGAAGACGCTGAGGTCGTCCGGCGCATCCGGTGCGGGGGTGGCCTCGACGGCCGTGGAGGCCACCAGGTGGGACCAGCCCTCGTCGGGGTTGCCGTAGCCGCGCGGGTCGGCGGCGAGGGCGAAGGCGGCGCGCTCCTGGGTGGTGTCGGCGCGGGCGTCGAAGAACTCCGGGCCCTCGGCGGCCGGGTGGGTCAGCCACAGGTCGCCGGCCGAGGTCACGTCGGCGTCCGCGATCCGGCGCAGGCCCTGCGCGTCGTCCGCCACGTACGGCAGTCCGGCGAGGAGGTACGGCGAGCCGGGCAGGCGTTCGACGGCGACGGTGGTCCACAGTCGGGTGCCGTCGGTGACGTACAGGGACTGGACGTGCCGCAGGACGTGGTCGCGGGTGACGACGGGCTTGGTGACGAGCTTGGCCGCGAGGCCGTCGGCCCGGACGTCCCGGACCCGGGTCTCGCCCATGGGCCGGCAGAGCAGGAACCCGTCGACGACCGGGCCGAAGCCGTGCTGGCGGTCGACGGCTGCGGGGAGGAGATAGGTCCCGTCGGCCTCGATCAGGGCGGGCGTCATCCTGGAGTCGAAGGCGACGGAGACCCGGCCCGCCCGCAGCTGGTGCCGGACCGGCCGGGTGGACGGGGTGCGGTGCCAGGGTGTGGTGTCCTGGATCTGCCAGACCAGCATCCACGCGAAGTGGCCGTCGACGCCGCCGTCCGGCTTGACCGCGTGCCGGCCCCATCGGGTGTCGCCCCGGTAGCGGCCCAGGTCGGCACCGACGCGGTGGCCGAAGTAGCGCAGGCCGAGCACGGACTCGAAGCCGGAGTGCTGTTCGCTGTAGCGGGGGCCGCCGTTGTCGAAGCCGCCGACGGTGAGGCGTGCGTCGATGTAGCGGGCGACCGCCTCCCCGTCCTCGGCGAAGATCTCCTCGCCGCTCACCCGGTGGGCCTGGGCGAGGAACGACAGGGAGATGGGGCCGTAGTTGTTGTCGTAGGCGCCGCCGTGCTCGGGTGGGAGGAGGGCGCCCCGGTCGCGTACCCGGTGGGCGCGGATCTCGTCGGCGTACAGGGTGAGCGCCTGTGCGCGGATCCGTTCGCCGTCCTCGGGCGGAAGGTGGCGGGCGAGCATCAGGCCGCCGACGACGCAGCCGATGGCCTGGTTGCCGGCCTCCTGCGGGTTGAAGAAGGTCGCCTCGGTGAGCCAGCGCCAGTAGCCGCGGCTCATCTCCCGCAGTGCGCCGGTCTGTTCGTCGGTGAGGAGGCCCTCGGCGAGGTCGAGCAGGTTGACCGCCTGGAGCAGCGCCCATACCGTGCTCGGCCAGTCGCCGATCGGGTGGGCGCCGGGCGCCAGGGTGTAACGGGCGTACGGGAAGCCGGAGTCGCGCACCCTGAGGTTCGGGTAGCCGGGGTTGTCGTCGGTGAAGACGCGCTCCCGGAGGTGGAAGTCGGTGCTGCGGCCGACCGCCTCCGGCAGGCGCGGGTCCTTGGTGCGCTGCCAGGCGAGGGCGAGCAGGGAGGTGATGCCGAGGGAGGTGTCGCCGATGTCGTCGACGCAGTCGGGGTGTTCGAGGTTGCCCTCGGGCGTGATGCGCGCGAGGGCCTGTTCGACGACGCCGGTGAGGACCTCGTCGTACGCCTCGGGGCTGTCCGGCAGGTCGTGCAACGGGTCGAGCTGGCGCGGGAGATGCACGGGAGGGGGCGTGGGGCGCACGGGGATCAGTCCTTCATGCCTGGGGTGGCCATGGAGTGGTTCGTCGGGGTCACACGGCGGGTGCGGGCCGGCGGGCACGCAGTGCGACGGTCAGTGTCTGTGGGCCGATCCCACCTAGGTAGACGCGGTTCCCGGTCGTCGCGTCGGTGCCGCCCACCACGGTGTGGTCCTGGCCCGGGTCGTACCGAAGTATGTCGCTCCGGTCCGGCCCGGCGAGCGGTTCTCCTGCCTCGACATCGGCCTCGACCCGGATCTCGTCGTCGCCGACGCGGTAGGTCAACGGCTCGGTCGTCAGGCACCAGCTTCCGTCGCCGAGCGGTACGGCGCCCTGCGGCTCGCCGCCCGGGCGGAAGGTCAGTTCGAGGGCCCAGGGCACCGATGGACCGCTGATGTCGATCCGCAGGTCAGCCCCGTCCTCCCGCAGGGCGACCTCGACTCGGGTCGTGTGGGAGACCTCGTCCTGGGGGCGGTCGGGGAAGGCCATCGCCGCAGAGAAGCGGCCCTCGTCCACCAGGCGGTAGGCGCCGTCGTCGCGCCTCCGGTCCTTCGGGAGCGGCTGGTAGTAGGCGGTTGTGAGGGTTTGGGTGAGCCGGTACCGGTTGTCGGCGAGCTGTTCCATGTCGGCGGCACGGAACGGGCCCAGGTCGAAGAACACCCGTGAGAGGCGGACCGCGTCGAGGACGGCGGCACCGGCGAACAGGCGCAGGAAGGTGGGGTTGCAGGCGAGGCCCGAGCGGATGCGCCGGTGCTCGGGCACGTCGGAGCCGCCGTACACCACGGTGTGCGCGGTGGCCGAGACATGTGCGGCGAGGCGTGCGGTGCGGAGGTACCGGTCGCGCGGGAGCTTCTCCGCGTCCGGGGCCGGCAGGGCGCGGCACAGATCCGGGGTGAGGAGGGTCTGGGCGAGCAGGTCGGGGTCCTTGATGCCGTCGGCGGCCGCCAGGCGGGCCGCGCGGGCGAAGTCGCCCCGGCCGGTACGGATCGCGAGCAGCCGGTAGTGCGGCAGGTAGGGCCACAGCGCGAACGAAAGCTTCTGGTCCTGGCGGCGCGAGTGGACGGTCTCCACCATGCCGTCCGGCCTGATCAGGTCCAGGGTCGTGGCGAGGTTGCGTTCGACGGCGTCCAGCAGGTCGGTACGCCCGAGCACCTCGGCCAGCAACAGCAGCGCCGGGTTGGTGACGATCGAGGCGTAGACGGCGCTGCGTTCCGAGTACAGGCCGTCCGCGTCGATGTCGACGCCCTCGGCGAGCCACTGCTCGACCCGGTCGAGCAGCCGGTCGTCGGGGAACGACCGGTGCAGCCGGGCCAGCGCCGCGCTCAGCTCCCAGCGGTGGTTCGGGGTGTGCACTCCGCCGGTCAGGAGGCTGCCGGAGGCGGCGCCCGCGATGTCGGCGAGCACGGCCGTGACCTCACGCAGTTCCCGTCCCCCGCCGGCGGCGAGGACGTGCGCGTCGCACACGTCGTTGACGGTGAAGGCGGAGTCCGGCGGCGACTGCACGTTGTCGCTGCCGGCGAAGAGGCCGGAGGCCGTCTGCACGGCCCGCAGGGCACGCAGGTGAGTCAGCGCGGCGGCGACGGCCCGCTCGCTGCCGTGCAGGGCCGAGGCCGGGGAACGGTAGGCCGCGACCAGTGTCTTCACCCGCCGCGCCAGACCACGGTGCGGCACACCGGCGGGTTCACCGTCGGGGTCGGCGGCGAGCGGGCCGGCCGTCCGGTCGGCGGCGCGGGCCGCCGACCGGACGAACTCGTGGTCGAGCGGGGAAGGCAAGGTCAGTCCTTCAGTCCGGCGTTGATGTCGGCGTTCATGACGTACTTCTGGAAGACCAGGAAGACGACGATCAGCGGAACCATGGAGATGACCGAACCGCCGAGCAGCACCGACCAGTTGATGTTCTGCGCGCCGACGAGGCTCTGGATGCCGATCTGCACGGTGAACTTCTCGGGGTCGTTCAGCATCAGCAGCGGCCAGATGTAGTCGTTCCACCGCCACTGGAACGACAGGATGGCGAGCGTCAG
This sequence comes from Streptomyces caniscabiei, assembly GCF_014930365.1. GTDB lineage: Bacteria > Actinomycetota > Actinomycetes > Streptomycetales > Streptomycetaceae > Streptomyces > Streptomyces caniscabiei. Next base: position 623,958 of record NZ_JABXWI010000004.1, read on the forward strand.
CATGATGGGCCGGGAGAGCGGCACCATGATCCGCAGGAAGATCGACAGCTCTTTCGCGCCGTCGATGCGGGCGGCCTCGATGAGTTCGTCGGGGACCGTCAGGAAGAACTGGCGGAACATGAAGCAGCCGGTCGCGGTGAGCAGGGCCGGGAGGATGATGCCGGAGAGCGAGTTGTAGAAGCCGAGGTCGCGGACGACCAGGAACAGCGGGGCGAGCATGACCTCGGCCGGCAGCATCGTGGTGGCCAGGATGCAGAGGAAGAACGCCTTGAGCCACTTGTTGTCGTACTTGGCCAGCGCGTACCCGGTGCAGCAGCTGACTCCCACCGTGAGGATCGTCGCGATCACACACACGATGGTCGTGTTGATGAAGTACTCGGAGAAGTTGGCGCTCGCCCACGCCTCCTTGTAGCCCGACACGGTCGGGTTGTCGGGGAACACCGTCAGGGGGAGGGAGAACAGGTCTCCCGCCGGTTTGAAGGAGCTGAGGACGAACCACAGCACCGGCACCCCGTAGAGGGCCGCGAGGATCCACAGCAGTGTCGTCGGGGCGATCGCGCGCCGAAGCCCACCGGTGGCCGAGCCGCGGGACCGCTTCATTCGGACGGGTCGTCCGGGCCCGGCGTCGACCTTGCGTGGCATGTCTGTGGTTGTCATCGGTTCTCCACCCGCCGGTTGACCATCATCTGGATGAGCGCGACGGCCATCAGGATGAGCATGAGCACGAACGACGCGGCGCTCGCGTAGCCGATCTGGCCTGACTTGAAGCCCGTCTGGTAGATGTACTGGACCAGCAGGTTGTTCGACGTTCCGGGGCCACCGTTGTTGAGGGAGGCGAACACCGCGTATTCCTTCATCGCGTGGATCGTGTTGAGCAGGATGACGATGAAGGACGTGGGGGCGATGCTCGGCAGGGTGATGCTGAAGAACTGGCGCCATGGGCCGGCGCCGTCGAGCGCGGCCGCCTCGTAGTACGACGTCGGGACGTTCTTGATCGCCGCGATGAACAGCAGCATGGAGAAGCCCGTCCAGGCCCAGGCCGCCGCGACCACGACCACGAGCAGTGACAGGTCCGCGTTCGACTGCCAGGGGACGGCGCTTCCGCCGACCTTCTCGATGAAGTAGTTGACCAGTCCGAAGTTCTCACCGAACAGCCAGCGCCACAGGACACCCACGATGATGGGCGACAGCAGCCACGGGATGAAGAAGAAGATGCGGGCGACCGACGCGCCCTTGGCGTGCTTGCTCACCAGCACGTTGGCGATGAGCAGCGAGAGCACGAAGTTCAGCGGGACGAAGAGCACCGTGTACAGCAGCGTGCGGGTCGTCGCGGCGTAGAAGGTCGAATCCCCGAGCAGCTTCTGGTAGTTGTCCAGTCCGACGAACTGGAACGCCCCCACGCCCGTGTAGTTCGTGAAGGAGTAGACGAGCCCGATCACCGCCGGCCAGACGAAGAACAGCGCGAAGAGCACGACGTTGCCGGAGATGAGGACGAGCGGTGCGAGGGTGTACTTGCTTCGTCTCCTGGGCGGGCTCACGGACACGTCCGAAGCGTCCGGGGCGCGTTTGGTCATCTTGCTGACTCCGTGCTGGTGGAATGGGTTCCTGGAGGCTCAGGCCATGGGCCCGGCATCACATGGGTGGGATCCGCGGGCCCGGGCGGCGGGGTCGGGACTCCGCCGCCCGGGACTGCCAATCCGTGATCAGCCGCCGACCTGCTGGTTGTAGCCGTCGACGATGTTCTGCAGGGCCTTGTCGGACGACTGCTCGCCGTTGATCGCCTTGCCGAGCTCCGCCTTGGTCGGGTCGTCGGCGAGGCTCTTGCCCTTCAGCACCCAGTTCGTCTGCGCGCTGTTGAAGTAGCCGGAGATGGGGTCGTACAGCGGGATGGACTCGTTGTAGAGCTTGAACGCCGCCTGCGCCGCCTCGGACTTGAAGGGGTACTTCGGGTTCAGACCGCTCTCGACCGGCAGGAAGCCCGACGTCTCGCACAGGGTCTTGTAGTGGTCGGGCTCGTACAGCCAGGACAGGAACTTCTTCGCGGCGGCGGCCGCGTCGGCGTTGTTGTTGAAGCCGACCGTCATGCCGCCGCTGTTGACGTCACTGGCCTGCACCGGCTGGGCGGGGGTCGGGACGCTCGCCCACTCGAACTTGGTGATGCTCTCCGAGTAGGCGGCGACCTGCCACACACCGGACCAGTAGGCGACGACGTCACCGCTCTGGAACATGGCCGACGGGTCGGCGCCGCTGGTCCACACCGACTTCGGCATGGTCTTGTCGTCGTTCCAGCCGACGAAGGTCTTCACGGCCTTCTTGGTCGCCGCGTCCACCGAGAACTTGCCGGCGTCGTCGGCGTGGACGTACTTGCCGCCCATCTCGTAGACCATGGCGCGCAGCCGGGACGGCGACTGGTCGAAGGTCAGGGAGTACTTGGCCTTGGTCTTCTCCCGGACCTCGTTCGCCGCCTTGATGAACTCGTCCCAGGACCAGGTCTTGTCGGGCGAGGTCGGGTAGTCGACGCCGGCCTTCTCGAACAGCGACTTGTTGATGAACATGCCGGACGCGGTGACGTCCGAGGGGATGGACAGCACCTTCCCGGAGGAGTCCTTGGCGACGAAGTTGGCGTTGATCTTGTTCGTCTTGTTGTTGGCGATGTCGCTGAGGTCGATCAGCTTGTTCGACCAGATCGGGTCGAGCGCCGGCACGGCCGCCACGTCGGGCAGCGAGTTCGCCTGCGCGGAGTTGCGCAGCTTCGTCGCGTAGCCGTCGTAGGGGATGTTGACGAGCTTGACCTTGACGCCCGTCTCCTTCTCGTACTGCGCCACCATCTTCTTCCAGCCCGCGTCCTGCCCCGGAACCGTGGAGATCCAGAACGTCAGCGACTTGGAGGTACCGCCCGAGTCGGAATCCCCTCCTCCGCAGGCGGAGAGCAGCAGGGCGGCCGCCGAGACACCGGCAGCGAGGGGAACCAGGCGGCGCACACCGCCGCGGCCGAGTCGGCGGGAGCGCCGCACACCCACAGTGGTCATCTTCGATCCCTTTTTTTCGGTAGGGGACGGAGCACGGCGCCGACCGAGGCGGCACGGGTGCATTTTGCAGGAAGGCTGCTTTCCGGGGGGCGCGGCCTCGCCCGGCCGCGTCGTCCACGCGGGGCGGTATCCCCGGCCGTTCAGGCCGTCACCGCACGGGCACGCCCTCGTGCGGTTGCCGTACTTCAGTACAGGCGGGACGCTCGCCCCAAGCCGGCGTCCCGGCCGACTTAGAAAGCGCTTGTCCGGACATTGGCAGATGCCGGTGGAGTCCGTCAATGCTTCACCCCCGCGCCTCCGGTCACGGTTTGGATTCCCCGGGCCACGGCCAGCCGACTGGCCCCCACGACGGTGCCGCTGTCGCCGAGCGCGCTGCTCACGACCTCGGTGGGCCAGCTCAGCCGGGCCAGTTCGGCCCGTACGCCGGGCAGCAGCCGGGGCTTGGAGCCCACGGCACCGCCCAGCACGATCAGGCCGGGGTCCAGGACGGCGGTGGCCGCCGCGGCGAGTCTGCCCACGTCGGCGGCGTGCCGGCCGACGACGGCGCACGCCGTGGCGTGCCCCTCCTCGGCCAGTGCGAACAGCCCGTCGACGGTGTCGGGGCAGGCGCCGTCCGCGCCCTGCCAGGCGTCCGCCGCCCGGCGCAGCAGGGAACCCGCTCCTATGTGGGCCTCCAGGCCCTCGTGGCGGGGTTCGCGGTCGGCGTCCCACGGGTAGGGCAGCCGGGCCACCTCACCGGCGGCGCCGTTCGCGCCGCGCAGCACCTGGCCGCCGATGACGACACCGAGACCGATGCCGACACCGATGCGCAGATAGCCGAAGGTGTCCCGGCCCCGGGCCGCGCCTTCGTGCAGCTCGGCGAGGGCGGCGCAGTTCACGTTGTTCTCGACGTGCACGGGGACGCCGGGCGGGAGGGTCACGGTCAGGGCGTCGAAGATGGGCCCCGCCTTGGCGGTGGCGGGGCGGACGGCCGTGCCCTCCCGGCTCTGGACGGTGACATCGCCCACGGCGACGACGATGGCGCGCAGCGGCGCCCCGGGCGACAGCCCGGAGAGCGCGTCGGCGACCACGTCGACGGTCTCCGCGCGCAGCCCGGTGCCCTCGGCCAGCAGGGTGCCGTCCAGGGCGCAGACCCGGACCCGGGTGACGCTCGGGCCGAGGTCGACGGCGAGGACCGCGCCGGCGGCGGGACCCAGGTCGTATACGGCCGCCGACCTGCCGGTTCCGCCGTTGAGGGTGCCCGAGCGGGCGGCCAGACCGGCCGCCTCCAGCTCGGCCACGGCGGTGGAGACGGTCGGCTTGGAAAGGCGGGCCCCGGTGGCCAGTTGCGGGCGGGTGGCGGTGCTCGACGCGGCCAGTACGGCGAAGACAGCGCGGGCGCTCTCGCTCAGTTGCATGCTCTCCCCAGTCGTACCGCGATCATGCGGCCGCACGGTCGTGCGGTGTCCGGCGTCGTAACCCTTGACGCACTCTTATTCGTTAGTTAATTTCCTAACGAAGTCAAGCGGTACTCGCCTACCGCATCGCCAGAGGCCCGTCCCGGGGCTTCACGAGCACCCCCCACAGACCCTGTGTGTCCATGCACGGTTTCGCCCGGCCGTCGCTGCGCCCAACGCAACGCAACGACGAAAGAGGCGTCACGTGCCGGACTCGAGGCCCGTCGCGGTCGGTATCGACGTGGGCGGCACCAAGACCCATCTCCGTGCTGTCACGGGGACGGAGCCGGTGGCCGACCACATCCGCACCAGCCGTGGCTGGCGGCCGCACGACCCGGCGGCCGCGACCGCATGGCTGGCCACGCTGGTCGAGGAGGTGCTGCCCGCGCACACCCCTGCCTCCGCCGTGGCCGTCGGCGCCCATGCCTGTGAGACGCCCCGGCAGTGCGAGGGGATACGTCTCGCCCTCCAGGAACGGCTTCAGGTGCCGTGCCTGGTGGTGGGCGACGCCGAACTGCTGGCCCCCGCCGCCGGTTTCGACCGGGGGGTGGGGCTGGTCGCGGGCACCGGTTCGGTGGCCGTCGGCCGGTCCGCCGACGGTACGTCCGTGCAGGTCGGCGGCTGGGGCGCGGTTCTCGGCGACGAGGGCGGCGCCGCCGGTCTGGTCCGGGAGGCGTGCCGCGCCGTCTGGGCCGCGCACGACCGGGGCGAGGCACCCGACGCGCTCGCCGGCCGGCTCGTCGCCTCCTTCGGGGTGAGCGAGGTGCCGGCTCTCGGCGGGGCGCTGGAGGCCGCCACCTCCATGTCCGCCGACTGGGGCCGGCACGCCCCCGAGGTGTTCGACGCCGCCGAGGAGGGCTCCCTCCTCGCCCGCCGGGTGATCGACGAAGGGGGCCGCGCCCTCGCCTCGCTCGTGGCACGGCTCGCCGCCCGTCAGGTCCCCGTCGACGACGTGGTGGTGGCCGGCGGGACGATCGTCTCCCGGCCCGCCCTGTACTCCGCATTCGCCGAAGCGCTCCTCGACGCTGTACCGTCCGCGCGACCGCATGTGCTCCAAGTGCCGCCGGTCGAAGGGGCGTTGGCACTCTCACGTACTCTCCTCCGACCGGTCACCCGCTGATCACCGTCCGGTCGCCGACCGGACAACGACCGGTCATGCGTCAACCCCACGCTCAGCCCGCACGACCATCCCACCGCGAAAGGAGCGGCGCTCCATGCCGTCATCTGCCGGGCACCACACGCTCAACCGCCGCGTCTTCCTCAGGAACTCCCTCGGCGTGTCGGCCGGCCTGATCGCCGCTCCGACCCTCGCGAACCTCTGGCAGGCCCCCGAGGCCAAGGCCGCCACCGCGTTCGCCGCGTTCGTCGACGACTACACCACCAACATCACGGCGAACCGGACCCCCGAGACCAACGCCGTGGTCCGGGCGCTCGGCGGCTTCGCCGAGATCTGGAAGACCGGCGACGCCTGGAACACCGGCACCCCGCTGCTGCCGGAGATCCTGCGCGCCAACATGCGCTACTGCGCGCGCCTGACCAACCGCCGCACCGAGGCCCAGGCCCGCGAGGCCTTCGTCTACGACCGGCAGCACCAGAGCTACGCGATGATCGGCGCGCTCGGCCCGCTGGCGGAGCTGTACCGCTCGGGCGCCAAGGCGGTCACCTCGATCACCGCCGCCCCGGACGGCATACCGGCGACGAAGATCAACGACGCCGTGCCCGCCGACGCGCCCGCCGGCTCCGCGCTGGGCGCCGGCTCGTACGACTCCGACCTCGGCCAGGTCGCCAAGCTGGTCGACACCGTCCGCGGCCCGTTCGCCTCCGGCAACCCCGCCAAGTTCACGTTCCAGTACCCGCGCCCGTGGCGGATGAACGAGGACAGCGAGGTCGTCGACACCGGTGAGAAGGACGAGCTCGGGTTCCCGGTCTACGACTCCGACGTCGTCGTCGTGCGGCAGCTGCTGCGCCAGCGCGGCGAGATCGCGGCCGAGGACGGCGGTTTCCCGAGCGGCCACACCAACGCCTTCCACCTGGCGGCGCTGGCGTTCGCGTACGCGGTGCCGGAGCGGTTCCAGGAGATCGTGACCCGTGCCTTCGAGCTGAGCCACACCCGGATCATGTCGGGCATGCACTCCACCGTCGACGTCCTCGGCGGCCGGGTCATGGCCACCGCGCTGGCCGCCGCCGCGCTCGCCGACCCGAAGAACGCGGCGCTCAAGGCCGCCGCGCGCAAGCAGGCCGCCGAGTACTTCCAGGCGAAGACGGGCACGACGGCCGACACGCTGTTCACGTACGCGCACTCCGACGCCGACGACGCGTACGCCGACCGCGCCGCCAACGCGCGGCTGGTGGAGCCGAAGCTGACGTACGTGCTGACCCGGCGCGGGCGTTCCGAGGACCTGACCGTGCCCAAGGGCGCCGAGGTCCTGCTGGAGACGCGGCTGCCGTACCTCGACGCGGCGCAGCGGCGCGAGGTGCTGCGCACGACCGCGCTGCCGTCGGGCTATGTGCTGCTGGACGGCTGGGAGCAGTGGGGCCGGCTCAACCTGTTCGCGGCGGCGGACGGTTACGGCTCCTTCGACGCGGACGTCACCGTCACGCTGGACGCCGCGCTCGGCGGTCTCGCCGCGGCCGACACCTGGCGCAACGACATCGACGGCTGCGGCGGGCTCGTCAAGAAGGGCAGCGGCACGCTCACGCTGGCCGGCGCCAACCGGTACACCGGCGGCACCGTCGTGGAGGCCGGTGTCCTCGCGGCCGGCTCGAAGGAGGCGTTCGGCCGCGGTGACGTCCGGGTGAAGGGCGGCACCCTGGCCACCGGCGACCACACCGTCCGGGTGCGCGGCGGCTACGCGCAGGCCGGTGTCCTCGACGTGACGCTGGACCGGGGCACCGACGCCGCCCTCGTGGTGGACGGGCGGGCGGTCCTGGAGCGGGGCAGCAAGCTGGTCGTCCGCTTCGACGCCGAGCAGGCGCCGCGTTCCGGCAGCACGGTCGCGGTCGTCGCGGCCCGGTCCCTGCAGGGCCGGTTCGCGGAGGTCTCCGTGGCCGTCGAGGGCTGGACGGCGGAGCAGGTCTTCACCGCGCACGGGGTGTCGGTGCGCCTGCGGAAGAAGTAACCGCCCGTCGGGAGCGGCTGTCGGGGGTGGCGTGCGCCGCCCCCGACAGCCGTTCACAGGACCGGAGGCAGGGCCTGCTCGGCCCAGATGGTCTTGCCCGCGCCGCTCGGCCGGCTGCCCCAGCGGTCGGTGAGCTGGGCGACCAGGAGCAGCCCGCGGCCCCCCTCGTCGAACTGGCGGGCCCGGCGCAGATGGGGTGAGGTGCTGCTGGCGTCGGAGACCTCGCAGATGAGGGTGCGGTCACGGATCAGGCGCAGCTGGATGGGGGCGCCGCCGTAGCGGATGGCGTTGGTGACGAGTTCGCTGACCACGAGTTCGGTGACGAAGGCGGCCTCCTCCAGGCCCCAGCGGGTGAGCTGGTCGGTGGCGAGCTTGCGCGCGTTGGCGACCAGCGCCGGATCGTCGGTGAGGTTCCAGACGGCGACCTGTTCCGCGTCGAGGGCGCGGGTGCGGGCGAGCAGCAGGGCCACGTCGTCGGCCGGGGTCTCGGGCAGCAGTGCCTTCAGCACGCTGTCGCAGGCGCGCTCCAGACTGTCCACCGGCCCTTCCAGCGCGGCGCACAGGGCGGCCGTACCGGTGTCGACGTCACGGTCCCGGGCCTCGACCAGGCCGTCGGTGTACAGGGCGAGGACCGAGCCCTCGGGCAGCTCCAGCTCCCTGGCCTCGAACGGCAGGCCCCCGACGCCGAGCATCGGCCCGGCCGCCACCTCGACGACCTGGACGCTGCCGTCGGGCCGCACCACGACGGGCGGCACGTGCCCGGCGGAGGCGATCATGCAGCTGCGGTCCACCGGGTCGTAGACCGCGTACAGACAGGTCGCGCCGATCTCCCCGTCCCCCGTGCCGTCGCCGGCCGCGAGGTGCTCCACCAGGTCGTCCAGGTGGGTGAGGAGTTCGTCGGGCGGCAGGTCGACGTCGGCGAGCGCCCAGACGGCCGTGCGCAGCCGGCCCATGGTGACGGAGGCGTGGATGCCGTGGCCCACGACGTCGCCGACGACGAGTGCCACCCGGGTCCCGGACAGCGGGATCACGTCGAACCAGTCGCCGCCCACCCCGGCCTGCGACAGCGCCGGCAGATAACGGGAGGCGAACTCGACGGCCGCCTGTCCGGCGACCGTCTTCGGCAGCAGGCTGCGCTGCAACGCCAGCGCGGTCGTGCGTTCCCTGGTGTAGCGGCGGGCGTTGTCGACGCAGACGGCCGCCCGGCTGGAGAGCTCCTCGGCGAGCGACATGTCGTCCTGGTCGAAGGCGTCGGGGTGCTCGGGCGTCAGGATCCGGACGAGGACGGCGACCCCGAGGGTCGTGCCGCGCGCGACCAGCGGTACGGCCATCAGGGACAGGTCGTGGTCCGCGGCCTCCTGGAGTTTGGCGGAGCGGGCGCCGTGCCGGGCGAACCAGGAGTCGAGGGAGTCGTCGCCGGTGCGGGTGAGCACGGGCTCGCCGGTGAGCAGGGCCCGGGCGGGTGGTGAGGAGGGCGGGTAGACGTCGGCGGCGCCCAGGGCGATGGCCGCCTCCGGTACACCGGGCGTGGCGGAGTGGTGGGCCGTCCGGTGCAGCCGCACCCCGCCGGCCACGGGGCCCATCTCGGGTTCCTCGCCCTGGAGGACGGACTCCAGGAGGTCGACGCTGGCGAAGTCGGCGAGCCGGGGGACGACGAGTTCGGCGAGTTCCCGGGCGGTCTGCACGACGTCAAGCCTGGTGCCGATGGACCCGGCGGCCTCGTTCAGCAGGGCGAGGCGCTGGCGGGCGGCGAACTGCTCGCTGCTGTCGAACGCGGCGAGCGCGGTGCCGATCAGCGCTCCCGAGGGGTCCCGCAGCGGCCACATCTCGGAGGTCCAGGCGTGCATGCGGCGACCGGAGGGCGAACGGGTCCAGCTCTCGTAACGGACCGGTCGTCCGGTCTCCACCACGATCTCCAGATGGCGCAGGAAGCCCCGGCTGTGCTCGGCGTCCTCCACGGTGTCGGGGAAGTACTGGTGCCGGAACTCCTCCTCGGGCTGCCCCATGACCTGGCACGCCCAGTCGTTCATCCGCAGATAGCGCTGCCCGGTGTCGAAGACCGACATGGACATCGACGCCTGGTTGAAAGCCAGCTCGCCGAGGCCCCGCTCGGTCCGGTCGGGTGTCGCCTGGACGACGAACCGCCGCCGCTCGCCGTCCCCGCCCCGCACCGGGCAGATCCGCATCGCGACCCTCTGCCGTCGCCCGTCCCGGTAGCGCAGGTCCACCACCGCGTCGCCGTACGTCAGCAGCGTGCGCCAGACCGCCGCCGGCTCCCCGTCGACCAGGTCGGCCGCGGGCCTCCCGGTCACCTCCTCGGAGGTGTACCCGGTGAGGCGCCGGGCGCCCTCGCTCCACCCGGCGACGAGGCCGCACGCGTCGACCACCGCCATCGCCTCACCGGCCGTGGCAGCCCGCGACGCGCCGGACGCCTTCGTCACCATAGGGACAGGATGGTCCGTTCAGGGCGGGGCAACAACCCGGCTGTTCCCGTGACACACCGGGTCCGTGGCCCGTCGTGCGCCTAGAGAGTGGTGCGGGATTCGAGGTCCTTGCGGGTGTCGTTGCCGTAGACACCCGTCTCGTCGCCCCGGATGCCGTACCAGAGCTGGAAGCGCGCCACCGCGTCCCGCAGCACGAGGTCGTACTCGCCCGAGGTGGAGCCGTTGTCGTACACGTTCGGGATACGGAGCAGCCGTTGCTGGAGTTCGGAGACCTCGGGGCCGCGGTCGCCCTCGCGGAGGGTGCCGGGGCCGTCCGGGTCGGCGCCGTCGTCCGGGGCGGGCGCCGAGGACGCGGGGGCGGACGGGGTCGCGGTCGGGGTGACGGCGCGCGCCTCCTTCTCCGCGTCGCCGCCGGGCAGCAGCAGGGCGGCACCGAAGCCCAGCAGGGCCGCCGCACCGATACCGACGATCACAGCGGCGCGCTTGAGGCCGGCTCCGTCGCCGGGGGCCGGCCGGCGGCGCTGCCGGCGGCGGTGTCCGGGTTCGTCGCGCGGGACCGTGTCGGAGCCGAAGTCCTCGCCGACCATGACCGGGGGGAGTTCCTCGGTCTCGTACTCCGTCCGGGGCAGGATCCGCTCGGGGGCGGGCCCCGGTTCCGGTGCGGGCGCGGCCGGCGGGGGCGGTGCCGACGGCGGGGGCGGCGGTGTCGGGACCGATGCCGCAGCGGGGGGTACGGCGACGGTCTCGTACTCGTCCTCGGGGGCGTCCGGCTCTGAACCCGCGCCCTTGTACTGCTCGAACTCACGCAGCAGCTCGGCCAGGGCCTCGGTCCTGCGCCGGCGCATGACGTAGGTCGGCTCGATCGTGGGACGCTTCGCCGTCCGGCCCGGTTCGGGCGGTTTCGACACGCTGTTCTCCTTCCGTGCACGCGGTCTCCCGCCATCCCCGAGAGGAGATACGGGCAGCCGGGCCGGGAGGTTCAGCTCAGGGGGCGGCTCCGGGGGGCGGTCGGGAGCACGGCGCGGACCTCCCAGCCGGGGCCGTCCTCGCGGGGCCGGGCCCGGACACTGCCGCCGAGCGCGGTGACCCGTTCCGTGAGGCCGACCAGCCCGAAGCCGCCGCCCCGGGCCGCCTCCGGCAGCCGGGCGCCGCCGCGCCCGTCGTCGCGGACCAGGACCTCCAGTCCTGCGCGCCCGTGGAGGAGGTCGACGGTGACCTCGGTGGCGTCGGCGGCGTGCCGGCGGACGTTCGTCAGGGCCTCCTGCACCACGCGGAAGGCGGCGGCCTGCACCTCGTGCGGCAGGTCGGCGGGGACGGAGGGGTCGTGGCGCAGCACGGCGGAGCGTCCGTCGACACCGCCGACGCCGTCGAAGCCTCTGACCAGTTCGTCGACGCCCGCCAGATCGCCGACCGGCCGCCGGTCGCCGGTCCCGGGCCCCTCCTCGTGGTCCCGCAGCACGCCGACCGTGCGGCGCATCGAGGCCAGCGCCTCGGTCGCGGCGCGCTCGATGCCCGCGAGGACGGGGTCGAGCCTCCCCCGGACGTCGTCCGGGGGGACCCCCGTCTCGCCTCGCCCCGGTTCGGTGGCGGCCATCATCCGGGCGACCTGGGTCTGCACCAGGATCCCGGTGACGTGGTGGGCGACGAAGTCGTGCAGGTCGGCGGCCATCGCGAGGCGTTCGGCCCGGCGGGTCTCGGTGACGATCTGGTTGCGCCGGTTGTCCAGGGTGCGCAGATAGGCGGCGACGCCGGCCGCGACCCCGCCGAGGAGCATCAGGACCATGACGGCGCCGATGCTGCCGCCGTCGTCCGGATCGAGGGCGAGGTAGGGCAGCGGAAGCAGGACCAGTGCGAGACCGTCGAGGAGCCCGCAGGCCAGCGCCCAGCCGGGCGAGCAGGCGCGGACGGCGACGACCAGCAGACACAGCAGCAGGGCCGCCTGCCCCAGGCCGAAACCACCCATTTCCCGGACCAGGACGAGGATCACCACGTTCGCCAGGGCGGCGAGAGCCGGTACACCGGCGCGGACCTGCGGGGTCAGCCAGTCCGGCCGGCGGTGTACGGGCCACAGCAGGGCCGCGAGGCCCACGGCCAGGGAGAGCAGGTGCAGCCACAGATAGGTGACGCCGTTCGCTGCCAGGAGGGGGAAGTCGGACGCGCAGGCCAGGCACAGGGCCACGATGCCGCCCACGCGTACACAGCCGGCTCTGGCGGGGCGCGTCGGCCGGCCGGGGGCGCCGGCCGGGGGTTCCTTGGTGTCGAGCACGAGGTTCACGCGGATCACAGTAGGCAGCGGCGGGCTTCGCCGTATCAGCCGTACGGCCGAGGAGGCGTGTCCGGTGGGAGGGGAAGCCTGGCCGTTCGGCCGAGGCGGGTGCCCCCGTCGCCGGGAGAGGTTGGGTGTCGCCACCTCACCCCTTCTCTCCACCGGGAGCACCTCATGGAACGCAAACCTCTCCTCGTCGCCGGAGCCGCCGTGGCGGCCGTGGCCGTCGGCGGCGGCGCCCTCACCTACGCGTTCAGCGGTACGGAGTCCACGACGGGCCTCGACAGGTTCAACACCGTGACCGTGGACGGGCAGAAGGCGCTCAGCGGGAACATCGTCGCCGGCCGCACCGAGTCGAAGTACAGCCCGCTGCCCTGGATCGGCGGCGAGACCTCCGGTCTGACGTGCCCGGACCTGAAGGCCGTGGCCGGCACCGAGGTGACCTGCACGGGGCGGGACGGCGACGGCAAGGACATCTCCGTCCCCGTCACCGTCGTCAAGGCCGACGCGTCCAGCGTCACCTGGAAGTTCGAGCGCGTCTAGCTGGTCCGGCCGAAAGGAACCGTCACCGTCATGAGCACCGTCCTGGCCGGCAACGGCCTCGTCAAGAAGTACGGCCCCACCACCGCCCTGGCCGGCGTGGACGTGGCGGTCGCCGAGCGGGAGTCCCTCGCCATCATGGGCCCGTCCGGCTCCGGCAAGTCGACCCTCCTGCACACCCTGGCCGGCATCATCCGCCCCGACGACGGGCAGGTGCTGCTGCGCGGCGAACGCATCGACCACTGGGGCGAGAACAAGCTGAGCGCACTGCGCCGCAAGCGGTTCGGGTTCGTCTTCCAGTTCGGCCAGCTGCTGCCCGAGCTGCCGGCCGAGGAGAACGTCGCGCTCCCGCTGATGCTGGAAGGCGTGCCTCGGCGCAAGGCCGTCAAGCAGGCCCGCCGCTGGTTCGCCCCGCTCGGCCTCGCGGGCCTGGAACACCGCCGCCCCGGCCAGCTCTCCGGCGGCCAGGCCCAGCGCGTCGCCATCGCCCGCGCGCTCGCCGTGGAGCCCGACGTCGTCTTCGCCGACGAACCCACGGGCGCCCTCGACCAGGCCACCGGCGAGGAGGTCGTCCGCCTGCTCACCTCGGTCACCCGCGACCAGGGGGCGGCCCTCGTCATGGTCACCCACGACGCCGAGGTGGCCGCCCACTGCGACCGCGTGGTGCAGGTGAGGGACGGCCGGATCGCCGGCCACAGCCAGTACACGGTCGTGTAGGCCGCCGCGGGGTGGGCGCGTGAGCGCCCTGAAGGGGCGCGGGGCTGTGCCGATCTGCGGCTCCGCCGCGTGGGCGCGACAAGCCACGAACAACCCGCACTCGCCCTCGAACCGCTCCGACCGAGCTCTCCGGCGACCCGAACCCTCGCCCCGTCCCCCCTGAATCCCCCGGCCCCACGCCTCCAGGCCCCCAGGCCCCTCGGCCCCTCGGCCCCCGCCCCCCGCCCCCCGAAGCCTCGCCCCCTCGCACCCCGAGCCCCCGGAGACGAAGAATGCGCTCCCCCGTCCTGCCCCTGACCTGGCACCTGGCCCGTTCCTCCGGGAGGCGCGGCCTGCAGAGCCACCTCCTGTCCGCCGCCGCGGCGGCCGCCGGCGCCCTCGTGCTGCTGACCCTCCTCGCCGCCTACCTGGGCTCCGGCGTCCGGTCCGACCGCACGGCCTGGCGTACGCCCGACGCGGTGCCGGCGAAGCGGGCGACCGCCGTGCAGACGCTGGGGACGACGTACGTCGACCACCGGCCGGTCACCGTCGTCTCCCTGGCCCAGCTGCCGAACCGGGCCGCGACCCCTGCCCCGCCCGGCCTGGACCGCTTCCCCGCACCGGGGCGCACCTATCTGTCCCCGGCCCTGGCGGAGCTGATGCGCGAGCTGCCGCCGACGCGTCTCGCCGACCGCTTCCCGACCGAGTCCGGCTACGGCACGATCGGCGACGCCGGCCTCGCCTCCCCCGAGGAACTCGTGGCCGTCGTCGGCCACACGCCCACCGACCCCGCGATCACCCGGGCCGCCGAGGGCAGCGGCCTGGACCTCCTCACCGCCCGCGCCCGCGTGGACGGCTTCGGCGGTACCAGGCCCAGCCTGTTCACCGCCTTCGACCAGCAGGCCGCGGTGCTCGGCGGCGCCCTCCTCGTCGTCCCGGTGATCGTGCTGGCCTCGGCCGCCGGACGCCTCGGTGCCGCCCGGCGCGAACAGCGGCTCGCCGCCCTACGGCTGGCCGGCGCGACGCCCCGGCAGATCCTGACGATGACGGGTGTGGAGTCGGCGGCGGTGGGCCTGGCCGGCGGTTCCCTCGGCGCGGTCGGGTACACCCTGCTGGTGCCGGTCCTCGCGCGAGTGCCGTACGGCATCGGGACCTGGTACGCCGGTCAGTTGTGGGTCGGTGTGTCCTGGCTCCTGGCGGTGGTGGCGCTCGTGGCCGTACTCACCTCGGTCAGCGCGATGACGACGCTGCGCGGGGTGGCGCGTTCCCCGCTGGGGGTGGCCCAGCAGGCCGATCCGCGCCGGACGAGGCTGATCCGGCTGGTGCTGTTCGTCGCCGTCGGGATGTACGTGGTGGGCACCGCGGACAGCGGGATGAGCACGAGCCAGACGATCGCGCTGATCGTCCTGGTGTACGGGGCGTTCTGGACCCTCGGCCCCTGGGTCGTCGACATGCTGGGCAGGCTGCTGAGCCGCGTCGCGCGCCGTCCCGCGACGCTGCTGGCCGCGCGCCGGCTCAGCGACGATCCGCGCGGCGCCTGGCGCACGGTCAGCGGTCTGGTCCTCGCGGGTCTGGTCGCCGGGTTCTTCACCGTCGGACAGATCGGCCTCGTGGGCTACGACCACCGGGGGCAGGTCGCCGTACGCGCGGAGCACGGAGAGGCGGACCAACTGGCCGTACAAGCGGGGGAGTTGCTCACCGAAGCGGGTGTGAAGGCGCGGGTGGAGACGGTCCGCGCCGACACCTACGACGGGATCCTGATCGGCGAGGAGGGCGTCGTGGCCCGGGTGCGCGGCGGTCAGGAGCAGCTGGACACCGCGTCGACCGCGCTGTCCTCCCTCTCCCCCGGGAACCTGCCGGTGACCCAGGACCATGTCAACGCCGAGGGTGACACGACGACCCGGCTCATCGGCGAGATGGGGCTCGCGGTCCTGGCCCTGGGCTTCCTGGTCGCCGCCGCCTCCGCCGGACTCACCGCGGCGGCCACGGTCCTGGACCGGCGCCGGGTGTACGCGCTGCTGCGGCTGGCCGGTACGCCGCTGAAGGTCCTGGACCGGGCGCGGATCCGGGAGACCGCGCTGCCTCTGGTCGTGCTCGCCGGTGGGACGACGGCGACCGGGATCTACGCCGGAATCAAGGTGAACGAGGCGTTCCATCTACAGCCGGACTCATCCGGGGCCGTGCGGCTCGCCCTCTGCGTGGCCCTCGGGACGGCCACCATGTTCGCGGCGCTCGCCGGGAGCCGGCCGCTGCTGCGGAAGGTGACGGCGGAGCGGGCCCAGGAAGCCGACTGACGCCCCGTCGGCCGCCCGCCTCCCTCCGCCCCCGCCGCTGCCGTCTCCCTCTCGCCGCCTCCCTCTCCGTCTCCGTCCCCGTCCCCGTCCCCGTCCCCGTCCCCGTCCCCGTCAGGCATGATGCGCTCATGAACGACCGCAGCCCGATCCGGGTCCTGATCGCCGACGACCAGGACATGGTCCGCACCGGCTTCCGCTTCTTCCTCGACGCGCAGCCCGACATCACCGTGGTGGCGGAGGCCTCCGACGGCGAGACGGCGGTGCGGCTGGCCCGTGAGGTGCGGCCCGACGTGTGTCTGCTGGACATCCGGATGCCGAAGCTGGACGGGCTGGAGGCCACCCGGCTGCTGGCGGGTCCGGGTGTGGCCGATCCGCTGCGGGTGGTCGTGGTGACCACGTTCGACCTCGACGAGTACGTCTACGGGGCGCTGCGCGGCGGAGCCTGCGGCTTCCTGCTGAAGGACTCGGGGCCGACCCTGCTGGCCGAGGCCGTACGGGCGGCGGCGGTGGGCGACTCGCTGGTGTCTCCGTCGGTGACGGTCCGGCTCCTCAAGCACGTGACGGCGGAACGGGACGCCCCCGCGCCCGCCCCCGAAGTCCCGCGCCCCCAGGAGGCGTTGACCGACCGGGAGCTCGACGTCGTACGGCTGGTCGCGCTGGGGCACACCAACGCGGAGATCGCCGCCTCGATGTTCGTGTCCCTCTCCACGGTCAAGACCCACCTCGGCAGCATCCAGCTCAAGCTCGCCGCCCGGAACCGGGTGGAGATCGCGGCGTGGGCGTGGCGCACCGGGCACGCGGGCGACGGGGCGTGAGTCAGTTCTGCGTGAGGGTGATGCGGATGCCGATCGTGCCGTCGGCGCCCCGGCGCAGTCGGCTGCCGAGGAGGGTGAGGCGGCCGAGGACGCCGTACTTGCGGGCGATCAGCCGACGGTAGGCGGCGGATCCGGCCGCGTCGAGGATCTCCGCGCGGGCGGGGACGGAGTCGCCGGTGGGGTTGCCGCGCACGTCGCAGGGGCCGACGAGGACGTCGGCGCGGTTCCGGATGCGCTTGACCTTCCAGGAGTCGGCGACGGTCCAGATGCCGAGCGCGTCCCCGTCCCGCACCACCCACACCGGGGTCGGCACGGTGGTGCCGTTCTTGCGATAGGTGGTCACCAGCAGGTACTTGCCCGCGCCGAGGGCGTCGAGCGTGGTTTCGTCGGCCATGCCCGGAGTCTAGGCGCACGGCCGCCCGCGGAACGCGTGGCGGCCGTGCGCCAGGAACGAACGGTGGAGCGGCGTCAGTCCAGCAGGCCGTCGTAGTCGGGCAGCTTGTAGGTGCGCTCGGCGTGGCCGCCGACGAGGTCGGTGGTGTTGTTGCCGACGTTGGCGATGATCGTGTAGCCGTCGGACTCGATGTCGGCGCGCGAGGCGGTCTTGTAGGCGGCGACCTCGGCGAACAGGTCGGGCAGGTCGCGCACGTAGAGGCCGTCGACGGGGTAGCCGACGTTCTCGAGGTTCCACTCGGTGAGGGACTCGATGATGCCGGGGCGGGCGGTGACGAAGAAGACGGCGACCCCACGGGACTTGGCGTACTTGGCCAGCGCCAGGGAGGGCTTCAGGGCCGGCGTCGGCAGCTGGTACCAGGGCGTGTAGTGCGTCTCCAGTGTCGTGTTGTCGATGTCGAAGACGATGGCGAGCTTCTGCCCCGAGGAGTTGGCGGTGCGCTGCTGAATGTAGGGCGTGGCCGTGTCGACGACGGCCTTCACGTCCTTCTGCCAGGTCGCGTAGTCCACCTCCGCGGCCGCGGCGGTCACGGCCGCGCTCGGGGCGGCGGCGGCCGGAACGGCCGCGGTCATCGAAGCACCCAGACCCAGTACGGCCACCGCGGCGACCGTGGTGACGCGGCGTCCCACACCGCTTGCTGTCATGTTCGTTCCCTTCCCTCGCAGGCCTTCGCCTGTCTGCGCATGTCAAAGCGGCGAGGTCACGGGAACCTCCGCCGCGTTCGTCATGGTCATGTCCATCAGTGGCGGGGAGACTACCGAAGAGTTACTGATTAGTAGAGAGGTCTCGACGAACGTTGTTCGGCGAGGTGCCGCACGGGAGCCCGCCCGCGGGCGCTGTGAAGATCGCCGAACTGTCGGCAAACACCAACCCGCGGGTCTACATTGCCCGTTGGATGCAAGCACCTTCGCCGTAGATCCAGGAGTTGATGCCGTGACGGACAACCCGGCAGCCTCGGACTTCCCCTCCTCGTCGCTGAACCGTCGCATCGTCACCACGCGGCCGAGCGCGGCACGGATCTGGAACTACTGGCTCGGCGGCAGGGACTACTACGAGGTCGACCGCAGGGCCGGGGACGAGATCCGCCGTCTGCACCCGAGCATCCACGACTACGCCCGCGCGGACCGGCAGTTCCTGCGCCGGGCGGTGCGCCATCTGGCCGCCGAGGTGGGGATCCGCCAGTTCCTGGACATCGGCGCCGGACTGCCGACGGCGGAGAACACCCACGAGGTCGCCCAGCGCATCCTCCCGGACGCGCGGATCGTCTACGTCGACAACGACCCGCTGGTCCTGGTGCACGCGCGGGCCCTGCTGACGAGCGCGCCCGAGGGCCGTACGGACCATGTCGACGAGGACGTGCGCAATGTCGACTCGATCCTCGAACACGCCGCGCGGACCCTGGACCTGACCCGGCCGGTCGCGCTGATGCTGCTCGACGTGCTGGCCTTCGTCACCGACGACGAGGACCCGCGCGGCATCGTGCGCCGCCTGATGGCCGCCCTGCCCGCCGGCAGCCATCTGATGCTGTCGCACACCGTCACCAGCCCGCAGTGGCCCGACGTGGACATCGCGGCGGCCTGGTGGAACGAGCACGGCACCCCGCGCCTGCACCAGCGCACCCCCGAGACGGTGGCCCGCTTCTTCGACGGACTGGACCTCCTCGAACCGGGCGTCGTCTCGTGCACGCGCTGGCGCCCGGACCCGACCGACGACGGCGGCGAGCCGGCGGAAGTGGCCATGTTCTGCGGAGTGGGAGGCAAGCGCTGATGACGACCGGCCCGGTCCGGCTCCAACTGGACGTCACCCACTTCGACCTGGCACGTTTCCAGCCGTATGTCGACAAGTGCCGGACCTCCGGCATCCGGCTGACCACGCTCTCCGAACTCGGCGACACCCCGGAGCACCGCCGGGCGTTGTACGACCTCAACAAGGAGTGCTCGG
Source organism: Streptomyces caniscabiei (assembly GCF_014930365.1). Lineage (GTDB taxonomy): Bacteria > Actinomycetota > Actinomycetes > Streptomycetales > Streptomycetaceae > Streptomyces > Streptomyces caniscabiei. The sequence goes on from NZ_JABXWI010000004.1 coordinate 642,992, forward strand.
CCGACATCCCCGAGCGCGGCGCCTTCTTCCCGTACGACGAGTACCACCGGCTCCGCTTCGAGGTGCCCTCCTACGATCCGCGTGGTGTCGTGCTGGCTCTGGACGGCGACCGGTGGATCGGTATGGCGGCCACCTCGGACCGGCGTGGTTCCGGATTCGTGTTCAACGAGATGACCGGGGTGCGGGCCGGCCACCGGGGAAGGGGCATCTCGGTGGCCATGAAGACCTTCGGCATCGGGTTCGCCGGGATCTGCGGGGTGAGCCTCGTGCGTACGGTCCACCATCCGGCCAACAGCCGCGCGATCGCCATGAACCGGACGTTGGGATACGTCGACGCGGACTGGTGAACATGTGCCGACCGCCGCACGTATGAAAGGAGGGCGCTCAAGGACCGGACGCCCTGGCGGTGTTGACACCGTGTCGGACGGGGTTCGGGAGCCAGGCAATGAGGCACGCACGACGACGAGTCGTGAAGCGGGTGGCGCGGCTGACGGCCGCCGGCGGAGTGATCTGCGGGGCCTTGATGGTCACGCAGGCGGCGATGGCGACCGAACCCGCCGTCACCCCGCCCGCGACCCCGAGCGCGGTGCTCGCCGCGTCCGGCACCGGGAACGGTCTGCTGACCGAACTCGGCCCGGAGCGGACGGCGGGCACCTGGATCGCCGAGGACGGCAGTCCGGTCGTCGCCGTCACCGACGAGAAGGCCGCCGACGAGGTCGAGCGGGCGGGCGCCCGCCCCAAGATGGTCGAGTACAGCGGCGACGACCTGAAGTCCGCCACGAAGGCGCTGCGTTCGGCCCCCCGGGTGCCGGGCACCTCCTGGGCGATCGACCCCGCCTCCAACGAGGTGGTGGTGCGCGCCGACAGCACGGTCTCCAAGAAGGACTGGGCGGGCCTGACCGACCTCGCCGAGGAGATCGGCGGTTCCGTGCGGATGGAGCGCACCGAGGGCGCGTACACGATGCGCCTCAACGGCGCGCAGCCGATCTTCGGTACCGGCGGGCGCTGCTCCATCGGCTTCAACGTGACCGACGGCGAGAACGACTTCATGCTGACCGCCGGGCACTGCGGGCCCGAGGGTTCCGTGTGGTTCTCGGACGACCAGGGCCGGCAGGAGATCGGCCGGACGACCGAGACCAACTTCCCCGGCGCCGACTACTCGCTCGTCCAGTACCTCCAGGACGCGCCGAGCAACAAGACCAACGTCGTCTCCGTCGGCGACGGCCGCGGGGTGCGCATCACCTCCGTCGGTGACGCGGCGGTCGGCCAGCGGGTCTTCCGCAGCGGCAGCACCAGCGGCTTCCGCAACGGCGAGGTGACCGGCCTCGACGCCACGGTCAACTACCCCGAGGGCACGGTCTCCGGTCTCATCGAGACCACGGTCTGCGCCGAGCCGGGCGACAGTGGGGGCCCGCTGTTCTCGGAGGGGGTCGCGCTCGGCGTGACCTCGGGCGGCAACGGCGACTGCCAGGAGGGCGGTACGACGTTCTTCCAGCCGCTGTCCGACGCCCTCGACGAACTCGGCGTCCAGCTGACCGGTCTGCCGCAGTCCGCCGCCCGGCCGACCGCCTCGGCCGACGGTTCCGACGACGACGCCCAGGGTGCCGCCGCCCCGGGCTCCGCCGAGCCGGGTGCCGTGGAATCCGTCGAGGGCATCGAGGCCGCCTCCGACCTGCTGGACCGCCTCGCCGATCCCCGCAACGTCGGCCCCGGTCTGCTGGTGATCGCCGGCAGCATGGTCGCGCTCGCAGCCACCCGCTTCATCCGCACCGAACAGGACCGCCAGGCGTACCGCCGCCAGTACTCACAGAGCTGGAGCTAGGGCTAGATCCGGACCGGGTCTCAGGGCGCGCCGCTTCGGGCGCGCCCGAAGGGGTGCGGCGAACTGCGCGACCAGCCACGTCGGGCCCGCGGTCGGCCGCCCACCGGACCCGGCGGCCGAGATGCCGCGCCGGCTCACTCAGCGGAGCGCGCCGCCCACTCCAGGACAAGACGCTCGTACTCGCTCCGCTGCTCCCTGTTCAACGTGCCGCCGCTCCGGAACCAGAGCGCCCGGATCTCCTCGTTGACCTCGGCTGCCGTTCGCGCCGGTCCTTCCGCTCTTTCCAGGACGACATCAGGGGTAGTGGACATGGTGTAAACCATATGTCCTCGAACGTGAAGCCGACGTGAGTAAAGGTCCCACTTCCGACATTACGGACCGTGAAGCTGATCACTCTGCGTTTACGGCTCGATCGTTCCGAGCACGAGGACCTGAATGGCCAGCACGGCCGCCCCCCGCGCCCAGTCGTGGAAGTCGGACACCTTCGTCTCCAGCGGCACGGGCCCGGCCAGCGGATGCCGGTGGGCGCGGGCCGTCTCACGCACGGTCTCCCCCGCCACCGCCATCAGCCCGACCCCCTCCCCCGCGAGCAGGATCTTCTGCGGCATCACGAAGTTCGCGATCTGCGCCACCAGGATCCCCAGCGCCCGCCCGGCCTCGCCGACGACCCGCGCGCACATCGGCTGCCCCTCGGCCGCACCGGCCAGGATCTCCTCGTAGGTCACCTCACGCCCGGTCGCGGCCCGCACCTGGTACCGGATGCTGGGGATGCTCAGCAGCGAGACGGCGCTGCCGCGCTCGCCGTCGGGGGTGAGCGGCCCGGCGGGGTCGATGATCCAGTGGCGGCCGAACCCCCGGTCCTCCTCCGCGTGGGGCACGCGCCTGCCGCCCAGGACCAGCCCGTAGCCGACGCCCGCCCCGATGGTGAGGACGACGAACCGGTCGAGGCCGCGGCCCGCGCCGAACCAGGTCTCGGCCTCGACGAGCGCGGCGACGTCGTTCTCGACGACCACGGGCAGCCCGGTGCGCTCCTCGACGAGTTCGGCCAACGGGACGTCGCGCCAGGACAGGAAGGGCGACTCCCCGACCACCGCGCGACGCCGGACGAGTCCGCCGACCCCGATGCCGATGCCGGCCAATGACGGGTGCGTGCCGGCGAGTTCGGCGGTCATCTCGGCGAGCAGGTCGGCGACCCGTTCCGGCTCGTGCGTGGACAGCGGGCGGTCGTGACGGGTGACGATCTCGCTCCGGAGCGTGGTGACCACGGCGTAGACCATGTCGTCGGTGATCTTGAAGCCGACGAAGGTACGGGACTCGGCGACGATGTCCAGCGGCTGCGAGGGGCGCCCCTGCCGGACCTCGGGGAGCGCGGTCCCCTCGGCGGTCTCGACCAGCAGCCCCGACTCGATCAGCGGTTTGGTCAGCCGGGTGAGGCTCCCGGCGGACAGGCCGAGGCGCCGGGCGAGCTCCGTGCGCGAGAGCGGGCCGTGCACGAGCACCTCGATCGCCACCGCGCGTTCTCCGGGACTGAGCGGCAGCCAACTGGCAGCGAGTGCGGTCATGAGGGTCAGACTCCCACACCTTGTTTCTTTCGTCACGGAAACAACAAACCCGCCCCGAGCCCTCCAACCCCCACTTCAAAAGATTCCCCCTCACCCCTTGACGCGCTAATTCTTCCGCAACGAAAGTAAGTGGCCTGAGTCAGAGGCAACGCCGCCGATGAGGGAGCACCGATGACCATCGCCTCCAGCAGTCCACCGATCCGCAGGCGGGGCGACGGTCTCCTGGCCGCCGTCTTCATCGCCCCGGCGATGCTCGGCTTCCTGGTCTTCCTGCTCTGGCCGACCCTGCGCGGCATCTACCTGAGCTTCACCCGCTTCAACCTGCTCACCCCCGCGGAGTGGGTGGGCCTGGACAACTACGTCCGGATGGTCAACGACCCGATCTTCTGGGACTCGCTGGCCGTCACGGTCGAGTACGTGATCCTCAACATCGGCGTGCAGACGGTCGCCGCGCTCGCCATCGCCGTACTGCTCCAGCGGCTGACCCAGTCGGCGCTGCTGCGCGGCATCGTGCTCACGCCGTATCTGATGTCGAACGTGGTGGCGGGCCTGGTCTGGCTGTGGATCCTCGACACCCAGCTGGGCATCGGCAACGAGATCATCGGCGCGCTCGGCGCGGACCGCATTCCCTTCCTCGCCGACGAGACCTGGGCGATCCCCACCATCGCCCTGATCAACGTGTGGCGGCACGTCGGCTACACCGCGCTGCTGCTGTTCGCCGGGCTCCAGGCGATCCCGAACGACGTGTACGAGGCGGCCCGCGTGGACGGCGCGAGCGAGTGGCGGATGTTCTGGCGGGTCACCATGCCGCTGCTGCGGCCGGTGCTGGCGGTGGTGCTGATCATGACCGTGATCGGCTCGTTCCAGGTGTTCGACACCGTGGCGGTGACCACGGCGGGCGGCCCCGCGAACGCCACGAACGTCCTGCAGTACTACATCTACGGCTCCGCCTTCGGCCGCTTCCAGTTCGGCTACGCCTCGGCGATGTCCGTCGCCCTGCTGGTGGTGCTCAGCGCCATCACCGTCCTGCAGTACCGGCTCACCCGGGCCGGACAGAGCGACCTCGGCTGACGGAAGGGAGACACCCGCATGGCCACCATGACCCCACCGGCGACACCCGCCGCGCCCCCGGCGACACGGCCGGACGTACGTCCGACGAAGCGCCGGCCCTCCGTCGGACGGGCCGCCGCCTGGACCGTGATGGGCCTGATCGTGCTCATCACCCTGCTGCCCTTCTACTGGATCCTGCGCACGGCGCTCTCCACCAACGCCGGGCTGAACGCGGACCCCGCGAACCCGTTTCCCGTCGATCTCACCACCAGCGGCTTCGAGCGGGCCCTCGGCCTCCAGTCCGCCGAGGAGGCGATCGCCCAGGGCGGAGCGGGCGGCGGACTCGACTTCTGGCGGTACCTGCTCAACTCGGTGATCGTGTCGACGCTGATCACCGGCTGTCAGATCCTCTTCTCCGCCATGGCCGCCTACGCCTTCGCACGGCTGCGCTGGCGGGGCCGTGACCAGGTGTTCGGGCTGTTCCTGGCCGGGCTGATGGTGCCGACCATCTTCACGCTGCTGCCGAACTTCGTGCTCATCAAGCAACTCCACCTGGTGGACAGCCTGTGGGGCATCGCGCTGCCCAGCCTGTTCATGACCCCGTTCGCGGTCTTCTTCCTGCGGCAGTTCTTCCTCAACATCCCCCACGAGGTCGAGGAGGCGGCGCTGCTCGACGGGGCCGGGAAGGTCAGGATCTTCTTCCGGGTGATCCTGCCGATGGCGTCCACCCCGATCCTCACCCTGGCCGTGCTGACCTACATCACCTCCTGGAACGACTACTTCTGGCCGCTGATGGTCAGTTACAGCGACGGCTCGCGGGTGCTGACGGTGGCGCTGGCGATCTTCCGGGCGCAGACCCCGGCGACCGGCGTGGACTGGTCGGGGCTCACGGCGGCGACGCTGATCGCCGCACTGCCGATGCTGGTGCTCTTCGCCGCCTCCGCCCGCCGCATCGTCAGCTCCATCGGCTTCACCGGGATCAAGTGAGGGAACGACGATGCGACTTCGTACGCTGACCGCATGGGCCGGGGCGCTGACGCTGTCCCTGGTGACCGGCTGCGCCCAGGGCGACGGCACCGGGGCGTCCTCGAACACGGTGACGTACTGGCTGTGGGACGCCAACCAGCTGCCCGCCTACCAGGCCTGCGCCGAGGGGTTCGAGAAGGAGAACCCCGGACTGAAGGTGAGGATCAGCCAGTTGGGGTGGAGCGACTACTGGACCAAGCTCACCGCCGGGTTCATCGCGGGCACCCAGCCGGACGTGTTCACCGACCACATCCAGAAGTTCGGCCAGTTCGCCGACCTGGAGGTGCTGGAGCCGCTCGACGACCTGGGCATCGAGGACTCCGACTACCAGCCGGGCCTGGCCGCCAACTGGATCGGCCAGGACGGCCACCGCTACGGCTCCCCGAAGGACTGGGACACCGTCGCGCTCTTCTACAACAAGAAGCTGGCGAAGGACGCGGGCCTCACCGCCGACGAGCTGAACGGCCTGTCCTGGAACCCCGAGGACGGCGGCACCTTCGAGAAGGCCGTCGCCCACCTCACCGTCGACGGCAAGGGCAGGCGGGGCGACGAACCCGGCTTCGACAGGAACGACGTCAAGGTCTACGGCCTGGCGAGCAACGGCGGCGGCTACGCCGACGGACAGACCCAGTGGAGCCCCTTCACCGGGTCGGCCGGGTGGAGTTACACGGACAAGGCGCGCTGGGGCACGAAGTACCGGTACGACAGCGCGGACTTCCAGTCCGTGATCAAGTGGTACTTCGGCCTGGCGGAGAAGGGCTACATGGTGCCCTTCTCCGACTACAACGTCCAGTCCAACCAGGCCAACACCCAGGTGGCGGCGGGCAAGGCGGCGGTCACCTTCGACGGCGCCTGGATGATCTCCACCTATGCCGGCTTCAAGGGCGTGGACATCGGCACGGCCCTCACCCCGGCCGGCCCCACCGGCAAGCGCGCCACCATGATGAACGGCCTCGCCGACTCCATCACCAAGGCCTCCAGGAACAAGGCGGGAGCCCGGAAATGGGTGGCCTATCTGGCCTCCGACGCCTGCCAGAGCGTGGTCGGCCGGTACGGGGTCGTCTTCCCCGCCACCCCGGCGGGCACCGAGGCCGCCGTCGCCGCGTACGAGAAGAAGGGCCTCGACGTGTCGGCCTTCACCGAACCCGTGGCGGACAAGAAGAACTTCCGGACCTTCTCCTACCCGATCACCAACTACGCGGCCGACGTCACCGCGCTCATGCAGCCCGCGATGGAGGACATCTACGGCAACGGGGCGCCGGTGAGCGGCCTCGACGAGACCAACGACCAGATCAACCTGATTCTCGACCAATGACTCGACCAGTGAAGGACTTTCCACACATGACGTTCTCCCTCGGCATCGTGGGCGCCGGCCAGTTCTCCGGCCAGTTCGCCACGCTGTTCCAGGCGCACCCCGGCGTCGGCGACGTCTACGTCACCGATCTGCTGCCCGAGCGGGCCGAAGCCCTCGTGTCCGCCCAGGGGCTGGCCGGCACCTTCCCGTCGTACGAGGCGATGCTGGAGTCGAAGGCGGTCGACGCCGTCGCGATCTTCACCCAGCGCTGGACGCACGGGCCGCTGGTCCTCCAGGGCCTGAACGCCGGGAAGCACGTCTACTCCGCGGTCCCCATGGCGATCACCGCCGACGAGATCGCGGCCATCATCGACGCGGTCCGGGCGACCGGGCTGACGTACATGATGGGTGAGACGAGCCAGTACAACCCGGCGACCGTGCACGCCCGCAACCAGATCGCGGAGGGCGCCTTCGGGCGGCTCTTCTACGCCGAGGGCGACTACGTCCACGACATGGATCTGGGGTTCTACGAGGCCTACCAGTACAGCGGCGGCGAGGACTGGAAGCGCACCGCCAGCTATCCCCCGCTGCTGTACCCGACGCACTCGGTGGGCGGGGTGCTGGGCGCCTGGCAGACGCACGCGGTCAGCGTCTCCGCGATCGGCGTCGTCGACGGGCGCGGTGACGGCGTGTTCGACAAGGAGGTCAGCCAGTTCGGCAACGACTTCTCCAACGCGACCGCGCTGTTCGAGGTGGCGGGCGGGGGTTCGTTCCGTACGAACGAGTTCCGGCGGGTCGGCTACCCCTCGCAGATACGGGAGTCGCGCTTCCGGTTCTTCGGCACGGACGCCAGCATGGAGCAGCTGGCGACGGTGGCGTTCTGGCAGGACAAGAAGGGCGTCGAGGACATCAGTGAACTCCTGGAGCCCAAGCCCACCCTGTCCCCGGACGATCCCTCGCTCCAGCACATCGCGCCGGATCTGCGGGCCGCCTTCACCTCGGGGTCGGCGCCGGTGCACGACCGGTCGCGGCTGCCGCGGGAGTTCGACCATCTGCACAACGGGCACGAGGGCAGCCACCACTTCCTGGTGGACGACTTCGTGACCGCCGTCAACACCCGGACGCTGCCGTCGGTGAACGCCTGGGTGGCGGCCCGCTACACCCTGCCGGGGATCGTCGCGCACGAGTCCGCGCGGCAGGGTGGGGTACGGCTGGAGATCCCGGACTTCGGGGACGCCCCCGAGGCGTGACGTTCCGCCTCCGTCGCCCGGCCGGGCTCCTGGCTGCCTGTCAGGTGCCCGGCTTGCGTCCGTACACGAAGACGTCGTCGCCCTTCTTCAGCAGCGACCAGTACTTCTTGGCGTCGGTCTTGGTCATGTTGGTGCAGCCGTGGGAGCCCGGCGGGTTCCACATGCTGACGCCGACCGAGTGGAAGGCCTGGCCGCCGTCGAAGAACTGGGCGTAGGGCATGGGCACGTGGTAGATCGACGACACGTGGTCGATGTTGCGCCAGTAGATCTTCTTCAGGCCGGTGCGGGTCTCGTAGCCGTCGCGGCCGGTGCGGACCGGGACGGGGCCGTAGACGAGCTTCGCGCCGTCCTGGATCCAGCTCAGCTGGAGCGTGAGGTTCACGCAGGCGATGCGGCCCTTGTTCGTCGGGCACTTGCCGGCCTTGTTGGGGTTCTTGCCCACGGCCTTCTGCTTGTTCATGAGGTCCATCACGCCCCAGGTGACGGAACCCGCGTAGCCGGCGTTCGGGGTGATGCCGTGCTTGGTCTGGAAGGCCTTGATCGCCTTGCAGTCGCCGGCGGACTGCTTGCCGTCGACCGTCCGGCCGAGGAACTTCTCGACCTGCTTCTGGTACGGGCCCGTCGACGTCGTACAACTCGCCGCCTGCGCGGGCCCGGTGCCGAGCGCGAGCGTGAGCGGTGTCAGCAGTGCGGTGATCGTGAGCGCGACGGCGCCTCTTCTGCCTATGTCCCCCATGACGGGCCTTTCCCTTTCGAGTGTTTTGTAGGTCCTGCCTGCCTAGACAGGCGACCGGCGGCGACGGTTGTGGGAGAGCCCACGTCGAGACGAAACGGTTACACAGCCGGGAATTCGCAGATACAGTTACCCCCATGAGCAACAGCGAATCCATAACTCGCGTGGCGTTGAAGAAAATTACCCCCGAAGTCTCCGGGGCGATGGGCTCCCTGCACGGCGCCGCCGTTACCGCGGCCCGGGACGCGAAGGTCGAGCCCGAAATACTCGAACTGATCAGAATTCGCGCCTCGCAGATCAACGGCTGCGCCTTCTGCCTGGACATGCACACCAAGGACGCCCGCGCACAGGGCGAGACCGAGCAGCGGATCTACGCGCTCAGCGCCTGGCGCGAGACCCCGTTCTTCACCGACCGCGAGCGCGCCGCCCTGGCGTTGACCGAGGCCGTGACGCTGGTCCACGATGGCCAGGTGCCGGACGACGTGTACGCCGAGGCGGCCGAGGTCTTCGACGAGCAGCAGGTCGCGGCCCTGATCTGGGCGGCGACCGTGATCAACGCGTACAACCGGATCGCCATCGCCACGCGGATGGTGCCGGGGGCGTACCAGCCCGCCCCGAAGTAGCCGCCAAATCCCCGGGAAATGATTCCCGGGGATTCTTCGCGACCATTCGGCGAACGACTTCAAGCGCCGGGCCGAATTCCTTTCGGCCCGGCGCTTCTCCGCGCCCGTATGTCGCTGTGAATTCAGTGGTCCGGCAACGGCCGCATGAGACCCTCAAGCCACCGTCGCCATTCCGGTGCGTGGACGGCCGGGCCGGGGGTCATCGGCCGGCCGGTCCAGGCGGCGACCGGGCGGATGCCGTGCAGGGCGTTGACGAGCCACACCTCGCGGCCGTCCAGCTCGGCCAGGGAGCGTTCGCGGTGGGCGACCCGGACCCCGGTGCGGGCGGCGTGCTCCAGGACGAGGGCGACGGTCACGCCGGGGAGGAGGGGCAGGCGGGGCGGCGGCAGGCAGAGGGTGTCGTCCTCCCACCAGAGCAGGCTGTTGCTCGCGCCCTCCAGCACCAGGCCGGACGGCGCGATGAGGACGGCCTCGTCGGCGTCCACCCCGGCCGCCCGTCTGCGCACCCGGGTCAGGGCGTCCAGGTCCGGCCCCTTGCGGCGGGGCACGGTGCGCGGGTCGGGCTGTCCCGCCGCCCACACCCGGATCTCGGCCATGAGCGGCGGCGCGTGCCGCAGCAGCAGCCGCAGCTCCATGGATCCGGAGACGAGTTCCACACGCGGGAACCACTCCCCCGTGCGCGGCAGGGCACCGGTCATGTCCTGCCAGAAATCGACGACCCGCGCCAGGGGCGGCGCGCCGCACTCGCCGCAGGACCGTACGAACCGTTCGCGGTGCCGGTCGAAGCCGCGCACCCGTCCGTCGCGCAGCAGCCACGAGTCCGCTACGAGGAGGCGTCCGCCCTCGGTCTGGCCGGGGACGAGGCCGTGTTCGGGTGACCAGGTCAACAGACCTTCCGCGACGGCGGGTTGTGTCACTCGGTGCTCCTGTCGGTCTTTCGGTTCCATGTTCCGTGTTCCGGGTCGCGGCGGGCTTCCGCCGCGGTTCAGTACTTGCGGCCCGCGACGGCGGGGGCGCCGTGCCGGGGGCCGTAGGGGGCGTGCTCCAGCCAGGCGCCGCAGCGGGGCACCATCGGGGCGAGGGCGGCCGCCGCCCGCTGCTTGACCCGGACGATACGCCGCCGGGGCCGCAGATGGTCCAGGGCGGTGCCGGCGGCGGCGCTGTTGAACAGGCCGGCCGCGCGCCGGACCGCGGCGAAGGAGTCCACCGCGCCGGGGGTGCCGTCCGCGATCGCGCGGGCCGCGGCGACCGCGTCCGCGATGCCGCTGTTCATGCCGCGGGCCCCGAACGGCGGGAAGAGGTGCGCGGCCTCGCCGGCCAGCAGCACCCTGCGGTGCGGGTCGGTGAAGTCGGCGGCGACCTTGCGCAGGAAGCGGTAGGTGGAGACCCACAGGATCCGCTCGTCGTAGCCGTCGCCGACGACCTCGGGCAGCCAGCGGCGTACGGCCTCCCGGGTGCCGAACTCCTCCGTCGCGTCGTCGTCGCGGCACTGGAGGTCCAGCTGGAAGCCGCCGGTGAACGGCACCCGCATCACGCTGCGGCCGCCGAGCGCCGGGTGTTCGTAGTGGAAGACCCGTTCCAGGGGCAGTTCGGCGCCGGGGATGTCGGCGACGTCCGCGACGACGTGGAAGCCCTCGCCGTGGGTGCCCTCCAGCGGGATGCCCAGCGCGCGGCGAACCGCCGAGCGGGCGCCGTCGGCGGCGATCGCGTGCGGGCCCGTCCAGGTCCGGCCGTCCTCGCCGGTGAGCGTCACCCCGTCCGGCTCGGTCCGTACGGCGGTGATCCGGGCGTCCCACACGAACTCCACCCCGGCGTCCCGGCAGGCCGCGAGCAGGAAGCGCTCGGTGTCGACCTGGCGGAGGCTGGTGAAGGGCGGGGTTCCGGTGGGCGGCGGGAAGGTTCGGGCGTAGACCTCGCGGCCCCGGTAGAGGGTGCGCCTGGTGTGCCAGGTCCGCCCGTACGCGGCGATCTCGGCCGCGAGCCCGGGGCGGATCTCCTCCAGCAGCTGCAAGGTCTCGCGGTGCACGAACAGGGCGCGGCTGCCGGGGCGTTCACGGCCCTCGGGGTCGGCTTCGAGGAGGGTGACGGGGAGGTCGTGGGCGCGCAGGGCGAGGGCGGCGGAGAGGCCCACGGGCCCCGCGCCCACGACGAGGACGGGAGCGGGGGCGGCGGGGACGGGGGGCGTCATGCGCGGATGCTCTCGGCGAGCATGCGGGTGACCTCGACGCGCTTGACCTTCCAGGTGGAGGTCATCGGCAGTTCGTCGAACCGCCACTGCCTGGGCTCCGCCATGGTGGGCAGATCGGCCGTGGCCTCGTGCCAGCGCCGCAGGTCCAGGGGGCGTTCGCCGCGTACGCAGACCACGGGGACGGGTTCGCGGTCGGCGCCGGGGACGATGACGACCTCGCGCAGTTCCTCCAGGCGGGACATCAGGGTGTCCTCGACCTCCAGGTTGCTGTGCACGGAGTCGATCTGGTCGATCTCGCGGTCGATGAGGTAGAGGGCGCCCCAGCGGCTCTGGTAGCCCATGTCGCCCATCTGCCACCAGCCGCCGTCGAGTTGGCGCAGATAGCGCTCGCGGGCGCCGAGGTAGGTGAGGATGCGCCCGCGGGTGCGGGCCTCGATCCGGCCGGCGGTACCGGGGGCGACCCGTCGTCCGGCGTCGTCGGCGACGCGGACGCGGGTGAAGCCGGGGATGCCGATGCCGACCCTGCGGCCGTCGGCGCGGGCGGCGCTCCTGCGGGTGAACCACTGGAAGGCGACCGGGCCCGTCTCGCTCTGCCCGTACAGCTGGACGAGCCAGGGCGAGCGCCGCCGCGAGGCGCCGAGGAGCCGCTGCACGGTGCGGGGGTGGATGGCGTCGAAGGTGGAGCCGTAGGAGCGGACGCGGGACAGCGGCGCGCCGGGCGCGTCGGCCAGCTCCTCCCACAGGACGAAGGTGTTGGGGTGGGTCTCGACGATGCCGGGGCGGTGGCGGGCCAGCAGCGGGCCGACGTTCGACGGTTCCGGGTCGACGATCAGGACCAGCGGGCTGCCGAAGTGCAGCAGGACACCCAGCAGATGGTAGAAGCGCGAGTGCACGAACGACATGTGCAGGGCGGCGGTCTCGCCCCGGGTGGGCCAGCCCATGGCCTTCTGCGGGACGAGCCGGTTCCACATGGTGTTCGGGCAGTGCACGGCCAGCTTGGGCAGGCCGGTGGTGCCCGAGCTGTGGGTGATCAGGGAGGCGTCGCGGGGGTGCAGGCGGACCGCTGCCGGGGTCGGGGCGCCGGCGTACTTCTGGAGCGGTTCGGCGCCCGGGGCGTCGTCGACGGCGAGGGTGCGCCGGACGAGGCCGGTGAGGTCGACGTCCTTCAGCGGGCCTTCGAGCTTGGCCCGGTCGGTGATCAGCCAGGGCGTGTGCAGGCGTTCGAGGAGCTGTCCGACCACCGGGCCGGCGAGGCCGGGCGAGAGCAGGACGGGGACGGCGCCGATCCGGGAGACCGCGCAGGTCAGCAGCACGATGTCGACGTTGTCGGTCTTGTGGACGACCACCTCCTCGGAGGGGCGCACGCCCGCCTCCCACAGCCGCCCGGAGAGTTCGTCGACGAGGTCGGCGAGGGCGGTGTAGGTGAGGTCGGTCCCGATGTCGGGGTTGACGTCGAGGGGCCGGTCGAGGGTGACGAAGACGGGGCCGTGGCGTTCGGCGGCCTCCCTGAACATCGAGCCCAGGTAGAAGCCGCGGCCGGCGAGGGCGGGTTGCCGGTCGGTGGGGAGCCGGTCTCGCATGGCGGCGGACCTTTCTGCGGGGATGAGAGTGTCGGCCATGGCTCACCACGCTCCTTGGCGGACCAGGTGGCGGCGGAGCTTTCCGGTCGCGGTGCGGGGCAGCGTGGGCACGAAGCTGACGCTGCGGGGGACCTTGAAGGCGGCGAGCCGGTCGCGGGCCATGCAGATCAGTTCGGCCTCCAGTCCCACCGCGATGGGCGGGACGGGGATGACGAAGGCCCGGAGCCTGCTGGCGCCGCGTTCGTCGGTGACGGCGGCGACGGCGACGTCCCGGACGCCGGGGTGGGTGCGCAGCAGCGCCTCCACCTCCAGCGGGGAGACGGTGATGCCGCCGACCATCTCCATGTCGTCGGCGCGGCCGAGGTGGCGGTAGGTGCCGTCGGGTTCACGGACGGCCCGGTCCCGTGTGCGGAGCCAGCCGCCGACGAGGGTGCGTGTCGTCTCCTCGGGCCGGTTGAGGTAGCCGGGCGTCACCGTCGGTCCGCGCACCCAGAGTTCGCCCGCCTCGCCCTCCGGCACCGGTTTGCCGGCGCGGTCGCGGAGCTCCACCTCGAAGCCGGGGACGGGGCGGCCGACCGTACCGGGGTGGTTGTGGTCGAAGCTGTTGGCGCAGAAGGCGTGTCCGGCCTCGGTGGAGCCGATCTGTTCGAGGACGGGGGCGCCGAGCAGTGCGGTGACCTGCTTGCCGAGTCCGGCGGGCATGCCCTCGCCGGCCGACACCGCCGCGCGCACCGAGGCGAAGCAGTCGCGGTGGCCGTCGGCCCGGTCGGTGACGAGGGCGGCGTACGCGGAGGGCACCGAGTACAGGAGGGTCACGCGGTGCCGGGCGACGAGTTCGTCGACCGCCGTGGGGGTGGGACGGCGGTCGGCGAGGACTGCGGAGGAGCCGGAGAAGAGCGGGAAGACCAGGGCGTTGCCGAAGCCGTAGGCGAAGTACAGCCGGGAGACGGACAGGGTGACGTCGTCGGGGGTGATGCGCAGCAGTCGGCGGCCGATGAGGTCGTGGTACGTCTTGGGGTCGCCGTGGACGTGGACGACTCCCTTGGGGTGGCCGGTGGTTCCGGAGGTGTACTGGATGTAGAGGGGGGTGTGGGCGTCGACCGGGTGGGCGTGGGTGGTGGGGGCGGCTGTCGCACTCAGGGCGGTCAGCTGGTCGGAGCCCAGGCGCGGCGCTTGCTTGGCCGTCTTCACCGTGCGGCTCGCCCGTGGCTGGTCGCGCCCGTGCGGCGGAGCCGCGGAGGTCACAGGCCCGCGCGCCTTACGGGGCGCGGGTATGCCGGCCGGGAGGAACGTGTCCAGCCCCGGTCCCGTCACCCACAGCACCGCCTCGGTGTCCTCCGCCATGAACTGCAGCTCCGGCGGGGTGAGTTCGGGGTTGACCAGGACCGCGACCGCGCCCAGGCGGGCCAGGGCGAGGAACGTGGTGACCCAGGTGACGGAGTCCGGGAGGGCGAGCAGGACGCGGTCGCCGGGGCGGACGCCGTGGTCGGTGAGGACGGTGGCGGTGCGGGCCGCGAGGTCGTGGATCTCGCCGTGGGAGTAGGCCCGGTGGCCCTGGTGGAAGGCCGGGCGGTGGGTCCAGCCGCGTCGCTCGGCGAGGGCGGCGAGATGGGCCGCCAGGTTGCCGGGGGCGTCCGCGTCGGCGGGCGGCCGGGCGGGCCGGGCCGTCGTGGTGAAGGTCGTCGTGATCGTCATCGCGTCGGCTCCTCGGTGACGGCGGGGGCGGAGGCGTGGTCCCGGTGGGCCCGCATCAGTGCGGCCGTCTTCAGCAGCATCTCGTCGTACTCGGCGGCGGGATCGGAGTCGAGCACGATCGCGCCGCCCGCGCCCAGATGCATACGGCCGCCCTGGAACACGGCGGTACGGATGACGATGTTGAGGTCGGCGCCGCCGCTGCACCCGAGGTAGCCGAGGGCGCCCGAGTACACGCCCCGCGCCTCGGTCTCCAGCGCGTCGATGATCTCAAGGGTGCGCAGCTTGGGCGCCCCGGTCATCGAGCCGCCGGGGAAGCAGGCCCGGACGCAGTCGACGGCGTCGGTGCCCTCGCGCAGCCTGCCCTCGACCGTGGAGACGAGCTGGTGCACGGTGGCGTACGTCTCGGTGGCCATCAGACGGGTGACCTTCACGGAGCCGGTGCGGGAGACGCGGCCGAGGTCGTTGCGGAGCAGGTCGACGATCATCAGGTTCTCGGCGCGGGTCTTGGCGTCGGCGGCCAGTTCCTCGCGGAGCCGGGCGTCCTCCTCCGGGCTGTCGCCCCGGGGCGCGGTGCCCTTGATGGGCTTGGCCTCGGCGATGCCGTCGCGGGTGATCCGCAGGAACCGCTCGGGGGACGAGCCGGCGATGTCGAGGTCGCCGAACCTGAGGTAGGAGGCGTACGGGGCGGGGTTGATCCGGCGCAGCACCCGGTAGAAGTCGTACGGGTCGTACGGCGCGGGTAAACGGGCCGCGTTGGTCAGACAGACCTCGTAGCTGGTGCCCGCGTTCAGTTCCGCCTTGCAGGCCTCGATGTCGGCGAGGTAGGTGGCGCGGTCGCGGACCAGCCAGGGTTCGGCGGCGCGCGGGTAGGGCGCGGGGGCGGCCTTCAGCGGGACCGTGGCGTCCGAGCCGACGAAGGTGAGCTGGGCCAGCGCGGTGTCGAGCCAGTCGCCGGCCTCGCGGGAGGCCGCCGGGGTGTCCTCGGAGAGGCAGACCGCGTAGGTGTGGCCCTCCTGGTGGTCCACGGCGATCAGCCGGTCGGCGAACAGCCAGGCCGCGTCCGGGGTCTCGGCGCTGTGCCGGTTCTCGGAGCCGGTGTCGGCCTTGAGTTCGTAGCCGAAGTAGCCGACGTAGCCGCCGGTGAAGTCGAAGGGCAGACCGGTCGCGTCGACCTTGCGGCCGGCCAGCTGCCGCTTGAGGTAGTCGAAGACGCTCGCCTGGACCTTGCGGGTGGGCCGGCCCTGCCGTTCGATCGCACAGGTGCCGCTGTCGACGTCGTAGCGGACGACCTCGGCGAGGGGGCCGCTGCCGTCACCGAAGAACGAGAAGCGCGACAGGCCCGGCTCGACGCGGGAGCTGTCCAGCCAGAAGGCGTGCGGCGCGTCGGCGTACATCCGGGTGAAGGCGGCCTCGGCGTCGACGGCGCCGGCGATACGGCGGGTGTGCAGCCGGTACCCGGCGCCGGGGGCGCGCCGGGGGCGCGGGATCGTGCCGGTGAGAGCGGTGGCCGCCGGATGGTGCGTGCCGGGGACGGGTGCCACCGCGGTGTTCTTGCTGCGCGTTCTGCCGGTGCGCTCCGCCGTGAGGTTGCGGAAGTTCACCAGCAGCCGGTGGCCGTGGTCGGTGAGGATCGACTCGGGGTGGAACTGGACGCCCCACAGCGGCCGTTCGCGGTGCCGGAGGCCCATGAGGACGCCGTCCTCGGACCAGGCGGTCGCCTCCAGGGTCGGCGGCAGCGGCTCGCGCACGGACAGCGAGTGGTAGCGGACGACGGTGAAGTTCTGTGGGAGGCCCCGGAACAGGTCGCGGCCGTCGTGCCGGACCGTGGACAGGTGTCCGTGGCGGGGCCACGGGGCCGGCTCGACATCGGCGCGTTCCCCGGCGGCGATGCCCTGGTGGCCCAGGCAGACGCCCAGGACGGGAATCTCGGCCTCGGAAATCACCCGGGCCGCGATACCGAAGTCACGCGCTCGTGCGGGGTGACCGGGTCCCGGCGACACCACCACATTGTCGAATTCCCCCAACTTCGGGATGTCGTCGGCCGAGGCGTCGTTGAGCACGACCACCGGCTCCTCGCCGTTGACCTCGGCGATCAGCTGGAACAGGTTGTACGTGTACGAGTCGTAATTGTCGATGAGCAGGGTCTTCACCCGCCCACCCCCCTCTTCGTTCTCGGACCTAGGCGGTCCGTCGTTTGTGCCGGCCGCGCAACGCCTGCAACGGCGGGTACAGCCATTTCTTCAAGAATCTCTGGAGTCTCGGCATGAGAATCCAGGTGACGATGGCTGCCACGGTCAGACACAGCAGAAGTGTACGGAAAAGCGGATTCAGGTCGTTGAGATAAGGAAGTATCGCCTGGTTGAACAAGAACACGGGCGGAAAGACCGCACCGGAATTCACCAACCAGAGTTTCCATTTCGGGGGTGGCCCCGGAGGTCCGGCCGGTGTCGGGGCCCGGGCGCTCTGGGAGTCGAACCAGGCCTTGGAGCCCACGATGCTCCGCCGGCCGGTCTCCTGCGCCAGTCCGTCGGCGCGGGCCGACCACTGTGCCCAGACCACGGAATTCTCCCAGGTCCGGGCTGATTCCTCGTTGTCGAAGCGGTAGACCACATGCCACTCACCCTCTCCGTCGACGAGTACGCCACCCCCCAGAAAACCCGGCTGCTGCGCACTGGTACGCAGCGCGGCCCACCCCCAGGAGTGGAAGTCGGCCTCGCGCCCCGGCACCACCTGGTACGCGACGGTGACGGTAACGGGATTCCTGCTCACGGTGTCGAATACGTGAAGACCATCGGCGCCGTTCAAGCCTCAACGAAGTTTTTCGACGGTGTCCGGATAGCGCCCATATGATGGTCTTTCAGATACCTTGGCGGCTTCCGTCACGCGGGTACGGCGGGGTAACTTCCGGTAATTCCTGGAAGCGCTTGCCCACCCGGCCGAAATAGGCGCATCATTCGCCTCCGAACTCCGGTGAATTACCTGAATACGAAGGAGGACCGCGCGGTCCGCGTGGCCGGTCGCGCGTCGGCGCGCCGAGAGGGCCACTTCCCCGCAGGTGGACCGGGACCGCGGTCCGCTCCCCGTCCTACGCTGCCGATCATGGACCCCGTACTCGCCGACGACCTCTCCCGGCTCCCCGAACTGCTGCAGGCCGCCCGTGACTTCGCCGCCGAGGAGGTGGCGGGGCTCGCGGACCGGCCCGTCGCCCGGCCGGACGGACGGCCCGGGACCGTGCCGCTCCCCCTCGAAGGCGTCGGCGCGGCGGGGGCCCTGGCGGAGTTCGCCGAGCGCTGGGCCGGCGGCTTCTCCGGATCGGCCGGCCCCCGCTACCTCGGTTTCGTCACCGGCGGGGCCACCCCGGCGGCCGTCGCCGGGGACTGGCTCACCAGTGCGTACGACCAGAACGTCTCCGGCGGCCAGGACTCCTCCGCGAGCGCCCTGGAACGGCAGACCCTCCAGTGGCTGCGGGAGTTGTTCGGGCTGGGCCCGGAGTACGGCGGTGCCTTCGTGACCGGGGCGACCGTCTCCAACACCGTGGGGCTCGCCGTGGCCCGCGAGTGGCTCGGCGAACGGCTGGGCGTGGACGTGTCCCGGGAGGGCGTCGCCGCCCTCGGCCCCGTCGACGTGCTGTCCGGCAGCCCGCACTCCAGCATCACCAAGGCGCTCTCCGTGCTCGGCGTCGGCCGCGACCGGCTGCGGACCGTCCCTCTGCTGCCCGGAAACCGGGAGGCGGTGGACGTGACGGCCCTCGACGCCGCCCTGGAGGCGCTGGACGGGCGGCCGGCGATCGTGGTGGCCAACGCCGGAACCGTCAACTCGGTCGACTTCGACGACCTCCGCGCCATCGCCACGCTCAAGGAGCGTCACGGCTTCTGGCTCCACGTGGACGCCGCGTTCGGCGGTTTCGCCGCGCTGTCGCCGTCGTACGCGCATCTCGTCGACGGTCTCGACGCCGCCGACTCGATCTGCGTGGACCTCCACAAGTGGCTGAACGTGCCCTACGACGCGGCCGTGCAGTTCACCCGTCGCCGGGACCTCCAGGTACGAGTCTTCCGCAACGACTCCCCCTACCTCGGCATCCCCACCGGCGAGCCGGACTTCCTGCACCTCACCCCGGAGAACTCCCGCCGGCTGCGCGCCCTCCCGGCCTGGTTCTCCCTCATGGCGTACGGCCGGGCCGGGCACCGCGAGATCGTCGAGCGCAACGTCACGCAGGCCCGCACCCTCGGTGAACGCCTCGCGCAGGCACCGGGGTTGACGCTCGTCGCACCGGTCCGACTGAACGTCGTCTGCTTCACCCTCGCCGAACGGCCCACCCGGGAACGGGTCCAGGCCCTGGCCGGGGCGATCGCCGCCTCCGGCGAGACCTTCGTGACCCCGACGGTCCTCCACGGGACCCACGCACTGCGCGCCGCGTTCAGCAACTGGCGCACGACACCGGCGGACACCGAACGGGTGCTCGACGCGGTGGTCGCGGCGACGAGGACGGTGACCGGCGCAGAGTCATGACCACCGCGGTCGCCGTAACCGCCGCCCGGACCACAGGACGGCGTCGCGGAGAGGCGGAAGCAATTCACGGGACAACCCTTGGACGGCGAGGTCAGATCGCTGATGGGACGTCCGGACGACCGCGTCTACGGGTGCGTGTCCGTGATCGCGATGACCTTGTCGAGGTGGTCCAGGGCGGCCTGTAGGTCGTCGATCTTGGCCTGGATGCGCTCGCGCTCGGTTCGCAGCATGGCTCGTTGCTCGGCGTCGGTGTGCCCCGAGTCCCAGCACGGCAGGAGTTCGGTGATCCTTCGGCTGGTGAGACCGGCGGCGAACATCTGCTGGAAGAAGCGGACCAAGGGGACGGCGTTCTGCCGGTACAGACGCTGGCCGGACGGGCTGCGCTCCGCGACGAGCAGCCCTTGCTGCTCGTAGTAGCGCACGGCGCGCACCGAGACGCCGGCGCCTCGGGCCACCTCGCCGATGCGGATCAACCGCTCGCCCGCGGCCACTGTGACAGTCATGGTGACTCCTCTCACCCCGGCCCTGACGACCAGCGCTTGCCTCTGACGTTAGCGTCAGGTTTTAGCGTAACGGCCATGGACATCAACAACTCCGTCGCCCTTGTCACCGGAGCCAACCGCGGCCTGGGCCGCGCCTTCGCCCAGCGCCTGCTCGAACGGGGCGCCCGCAAGGTCTACGCGACGGCCCGCCGACCCGAGACCGTGGACCTGCCCGGGGTCGAGGTGCTGTCTCTCGACATCACCGATCCCGCATCCGTGAAAGCCGCCGCGGCGGCTGCCCCGGACGTCTCGCTCCTCGTCAACAACGCGGGAATCAGCACGGGCACCGACCTGGTGACCGGTTCGCTGGACGCGGTGCGGCACGAACTGGAGACCAACATGTTCGGCCACCTGGGAATGATCCGGGAGTTCGCGCCGACGCTCGCCGGGAGTGGCGGGGGCGCGATCGTCAACGTCCTCTCCGCCATGTCGTGGTTCGGGGGCAAGGGCGCCAATGCCTACCACCTGACCAAGGCCGCCGCCTGGGCCATGACCAACGGCGTCCGCCTGGAACTCGCCGAGCAGGGCACGCTCGTCACAGCGGTACACCTCGGCCTGGCCGACACCGACATGGCGGCGGGCTGGCCCGTGGCCAAGCTCGCTCCGTCGGACCTGGCCGACGCGGCGCTCGACGGTGTCGAGGCGGGCGCCACCGAGATCCTCGCCGACCAGTGGAGCCGGGACGTCAAGTCCCGCCTGCCGCTGGCACCGGAAGAGTTCAACGCCGCGATGGGCCGCGCCCTGGCGGCGTTGATGGCTTCCTGATGCTGTGGTCGAGCAATCCGGCCTGCCGTTCGGTGGTCGGCCCGCCCCCGTGTGGATACCGCGTGCCTCCGGTGACATCGCGGTCGACGGCCGGCCGCCCACCCCCTACGACGCCACGAGTTCGACCTCAGTGGCCGCTCGAAGCCCCCTCCTCGTCCCGCCACGCGCGTGCCGCCCGGGCGAAGGCGGTGTTCACGGCCAGCAGGCCGCCGTCCACACGCAGGGTGGTGCCGGTGATCCACGCCGCGTCGCGGGAGGCGAGGAAGGCGACCGCCGCCGCGACGTCGGCCGGCTCGCCGACGCGGCCCAGGGGGTAGATCTCGGCGAGGTCGTGCAGGTGGGCCTCGCGACCCGCCCAGCCGGGGGTGCGGACCGTGCCGGGGGCCACCAGGTTGACGCGGACACCACGCGGCGCGGCGTCGCCGGCGAGGGTACGGGTGAGCGAGCCGAGGCCGGCCTTCGCGGCGCTGTAGGCGTGGTTGCCGAAGTCCTGGAGGCCGTTGACGGAGCCGATGTTGACGATGGCGCCGCGCCCCGAAGCCACCAGGTGCGGCAGGGCGGCGCGGGAGCACCGGAACGCACCGGTCAGGGTGAGGTCCAGGTCGCGGGCCCAGGTCTCGTCCGGGGTGTCCTCGAAGAGCGGCACGTCCGGGGTGCAGCCGAAGGCGTTGTTGACCAGGACGTCGAGCGAACCGAGGGCCGTCACCGCGTGCGCGACGGCCGCCTCGACGGAATTCCGGTCCCCGACGTCGCAGCGGTACGCCTCCGCGGCCAGCCCGCTCTCCCGCAACTGAGCCACCGTCCGCTCGGCCGACTCCTCGTCCACATCGGTGACGAGGACCCGCGCCCCTTCCTCGGCCAGCCGCCGGGCCGTCGCCGCGCCGATCCCGCGCGCCGCGCCCGTGATGAGAACCCCGTACCCCTCGAAGCGTCCCGTCGCATGCATACGGCAGAACGTACTCCGCGCCTCCCGTCGCCGGGACCGATGCGACGCGATCTTCGTCCCGGTTACGGTCTGATCATGTCAACTTTCATCCAGCAACTCCCGGCCCTGCTGGGCGTGGTGATCGGCGCGCTCGGCTCGTACCTGGTGGTGATGCGGGGCGAACAGATGCGATTCCGGCGCGAGCGGGAGACCCGCTGGGAGGAGCGACGGCTCTCGGTGTACGCCGACTGGGCGCGGGCCCTGAAGCAGTCCATCACGCTGACCTACCGGGTCGCCTCCCATCTCGGCAACGACCCGCATCCCCACCCGCTCTCGCCGGAGGAGGCCTCGCCCCTCATGGCGGAGGCGACGGTCGCCCGGGACCCCTCCGGCGAGGCGCTGCTGCTCCTCGGCAGCCCCGAGGTGGTGGAGAAGGCCCGTGCCTGGGTCGTCACGGTGATGCGGATGGAGGAGTTCCTGCGCGCCGGGACCCGCGATCCGCAGGCGTGGCAGGAGCTGCTGGAGCGGCAGCGCGCCGGGCGGGAGGCGTATTACGTCGCTGTACGGAAGGATCTGGCGCTCCCGGCCGGCCACGCCGCACGCTGGCAACTCCCGATGGCACCGGCCCACCTCGGTGACGGCCGCCCGCCGAACCCCGGTGACGGCGGTCAGCGGTAGCCGCTTGTGTCTGCCGGCTTGCCCGCGTCCTGTACCTCGACGATGTAGCGCCAGGCGTCCGGTCGGCTGCCGTCGAGGTCGGTGAAGCCGTAGGTCCGGGCGAGTGAACCGCTGGAGTGGGACTGCCCGTTGAAGCGGGCGACCTCCGGGTCGGCGGCGAGTGCGGCGACGGCCCGGCCGACGAAGCGGGGGGTCTCGGAGATGGCGAAGTGGGGGACGCGTTCGAGTGCGTCCCGCCAGTTCTCCTCGGTGACCCCGAAGTGGTCGAGCATCATCTCCGAGCGGAGCCAGCCGGGGGTGAGGGCCACGGCGGTGGCGCCGCGCGGGCCCAGTTCGTGGCCGAGGGCGAACGCCATGCGCAGGACGGAGGACTTGGCGAGGTCGTAGAAGAAGGTGGCACGGTAGTGGGCGCCGTTGTACTCGGCCGTGCCGTCGGTCATCTCCACGACCAGGCCGCCGGGGTTGCGCAGCAGCAGCGGCAGGGCGAAGTGGTTGGTGATGGCGTGGGTCTCGACGGCGAGGCGCAGCAGCCGCAGGCCGTTGTCGAGATCGTGCTCCCAGACCGGGCTCTCCCATTCGAAGAGCTTCTCGCCGCCCCAGACGTCGTTGACGAGGACGTCCAGTCGGCCCTGCTCCACGGTGATCCGGTCGACGAGGGTCCGGACCTGTGCCTGTTCGAGATGGTCGGTGGGTACGGCGATGCCGTGGCCGCCCGCCTCCGTGACCAGGTCGGCGGTGTCCTCCAGGGTCTCCGGCCGGTCGTACTCGGAGCGCCGCTCCCGCGTGGAGCGCCCTGTCACATAGACCGTCGCCCCGGCCGCCCCCAGTTCGACGGCGATCCCCCGGCCCGCTCCGCGCGTGGCTCCCGCGACCAGTGCGATCTTGCCGTCCAGCGGCTTCGACATGTCCGACCTCCATTGCGTACGAGTGCCACCTTGGCCGACGCCGGGGGTGTTCCGGCGTCCTCGACACGAGGGTGTCGTGGAAGCCGGACATCCTCTGTCGGGTTTTCCGTGGCCTTCAGGGCGCGCATGGCGGAGCCCGGCTGCCACGCCTTCTCGGCAGCCGGGCCCCTGGCGGTCGTCAGTGACCGCGCGCGATCCACTCCTGGAGGTGCGGGGCCTCCGCGCCGATCGTCGTCGGGTCGCCGTGGCCGGTGCGGACGACCGTCTCCGGCGGCAGCGCGAGCAGCCGGTCGCGGATGGAGTCGATGATCGTCGGGAAGTGGGAGTAGGAACGACCGGTGGCGCCGGGGCCGCCGGAGAAGAGGGTGTCGCCGGTGAAGACCGTGCCGAGGCCCGGGTCGTACAGGCAGACGGCGCCCGGCGCGTGGCCGGGGGTGTGCAGGACGGTCAGGTCGACGCCCGCCGCCTCGATCACCTGTCCGTCCGCCAGCCAGTGGTCGGGCAGCCGGTCGGGGTGGGTCTGCTTCCACAGCGGCAGGTCGTCCGGGTGGAGCCAGATCGGCGCGCCGGTGCGCTCGGCGAGGGCGGGGGCCGCGTCGATGTGGTCGTTGTGGGCGTGCGTGCAGATGATTGCCACGAGCCTGCGGTCCCCCACCGCCTCGGCGATGGCGTCCGCGTCGTGGGCGGCGTCGATGACGACGACCTCGTGGTCGTCGCCGACGAGCCAGACGTTGTTGTCGACGTCCCAGGTGCCGCCGTCGAGGCTGAACTGGCCCGAGGTGACGAGGTGTTCGATGCGGGCGGCCATCAGAGGGTCACCACCGATCGCAGGACGTCGCCGCCGTGCATCCGCTCGAAGGCCTTCTCCACGTCGTCGAGCCCGATGGTCTCCGTGACGAACGCCTCCAGGTCCAGGCGCCCCTGGAGGTAGAGGTTGATCAGCATGGGGAAGTCGCGGTCGGGCAGGCAGTCGCCGTACCAGGAGGACTTCAGGGCGCCGCCCCGGCCGAAGACGTCCAGGAGGGGCAGTTCGAGCTTCATCTCCGGGGTGGGGACCCCGACGAGGACGACCGTGCCGGCCAGGTCGCGGGCGTAGAAGGCCTGCTTGTACGTCTCCGGGCGGCCGACCGCCTCGATGACGACATCGGCGCCGAAACCGCCGGTCAGCTCACGGATCGCCTCGACGGGGTCGGTGTCCTTGGAGTTGACCGTGTGGGTGGCGCCGATGCTCTTGGCGGTGGTCAGCTTCCGGTCGTCGATGTCGACGGCGATGATCTTCTCGGCGCCGGCGAGCCGGGAACCGGCGATGGCCGCGTCCCCGACGCCGCCGCAGCCGATGACGGCGACGCTGTCCCCGCGCCCCACGTTCCCGGTGTTGATCGCGGCGCCGATGCCTGCCATCACCCCGCAGCCCAGCAGTCCGGCGACCGCCGGGGCGGCGGCCGGGTCGACCTTGGTGCACTGGCCGGCGGCGACGAGGGTCTTCTCCGCGAAGGCGCCGATGCCGAGGGCGGGCGACAGCTCCTGACCGGTCGAGGCGAGCGTCATCTTCTGCGTGGCGTTGTGGGTGGCGAAGCAGTACCAGGGGCGGCCCCGCCGACAGGCCCGGCAACTGCCGCACACGGCACGCCAGTTGAGGATGACGAAATCACCGGGGGCGACGTCCGTGACGCCCGCGCCGACGGACTCCACCACACCGGCGGCCTCGTGACCGAGCAGGAAGGGGAAGTCGTCGTTGATCCCGCCCTGCTTGTAGTGCAGATCGGTGTGACAGACCCCGCACGCCTGCACCTTCACCACGGCCTCCCCCGGTCCCGGGTCGGGCACCACGATCGTCTCGATCCGCACCGGCTCGTTCTTGCCCGGTGCGATCACGCCGCGTACTTCCTGCGCCATGGTGAACCTTTCCGTCGATCCATGAGAGAGCGGTCGCCCGCCCATGGTCACCCTACGGACTGACCAGCGAGTAGGGCCTCCCGAGCGGGCGAGGCCCTGGCCGAAAAGGTTGCCGGCGACACCGGTGTGCGCGCCGCCCCACGCGTCGACCGGAGCGCCAGGATACCCCCCTGGGTATTTCTGCTACGGTGGGCCATATACCCCCGGGGGTAAATCTCGGGCGTTCGGCGTGAACGAGGAGAGGAGCGCTGCCGTGTACTTCGTCGACACCATCGAGGTGCCGGGGCTGGGCAACCGGAGCTATCTGGCGGGCGGCCCGCGCGGTGCCGTGGCGGTCGATCCGCCGCGCGACATCGACCGGATGATCGGGGCCGCGGCCCGGCGGGGCGTGCGGATCGCGTACGTCGTCGAGACGCACGTCCACAACGACTACGTCACCGGCGGACTGCAACTCGCCCGGCTGACCGGTGCCGCCTATCTGGTGCCCGCCGGGGCGCGGGTCGCCTACGACCGGGTGCCGGTGCACGACGGCGACGCGGTGGAGATCGATGAGGGTCTGACCCTGCGGGCGGTCGCCACGCCGGGGCACACCCCGCACCACACCGCGTACGCGCTGGAGGAGGGCGGCACGGCGGTCGCCGCGTTCACCGGCGGGTCCCTGCTCATCGGCACGGTCGGACGGCCGGATCTCGTCGAGCCCCGGCTCACGGACGAGCTGGCCCGCACCCAGCACGCCTCGGCGCACCGGCTGGCCGAGGAGCTGCCGGACGATACGGCCGTCCTGCCCACGCACGGCTTCGGGAGTTTCTGCTCCGCCGGAGGGTCGCAAGGCGGAGCCACGACCATCGGGCGGGAGCGGGTCGCCAACGACGCACTGGTCAAGGACGCGGACACGTTCGTCGCGGAGCTGCTGGCGACGCTCGACGACGTTCCGGCGTACTACGCGCACATGGGGCCCGTCAACGCGCGGGGGCCGGCCCCGGTGGATCTGACGCCGCCCGCCCCGGCCGGGGCCGAGGAGATCGCCGCGCGGCTGGCGGCGGGCGAATGGGTGGTGGATCTGCGCCACCGGGTCGCGTTCGCCGAGGGACATGTGGCGGGGGCCGTGAACTTCGAGGCGGACGGGCAGCTCGCCACGTATCTCGCCTGGCTGCTGCCCTGGGGGAAGCCGGTGACGTTGCTGGCCGAGTCGCCGGAGCGACTCGCCGAGGCGCAGCGGGAGTTGGTGCGCGTCGGTATCGACCGGCCGGCCGCGGCGGCCACCGGGTCCCCCGCCGACTGGCTGCCCGAGGGCGACCGGCCGCGCTCGTTCCCGCGCGGCACCTTCGCCGGCCTGGCCGGGGCCCTCGACCGGGGTGGGGCGGTGGTCGTCGACGTCCGGCGCGCCGCCGAGCGCGCCGCAACCGGCCATGTCGCCGGCTCGGTGCACATACCGGTGCACCGGCTGCGCGACCGGCTGGCCGACATCCCCGAGGGCACGGTCTGGGTGCACTGCGCCGGAGGCATGCGCGCCGCCATCGCCGCGTCCCTGCTGGACGCGGTGGGCCGTGACGTCGTGGCCGTCGACGACAGCTTCACCGGGGCGGAGGCCGCCGGCCTGCCGGTGACGAGCCCGACACCGGAGCCGGCCCACCCGACCCGGGCCCTCGCCGCTCGGGCCGTCCAGGGCGCCGGACAGCCCGCGTCGCACGGCACCCCTGGCACCAGGTCGCCCGTGGCACGCGATGCCTCGGCCGTCGAGACGCCCGGACCGCCCGGGACGCCCGGGACGCGGGAGACCCCAGCAGCCGAGACCACCGGGACATGCGACCTCCCGGCACCCGGAACCACCAGGGCAGCCGGCCTGCCGACGACCGGAGCCACCGGAGCCGCCGGAGCACTCCACCTCCCGGCGCCCGAGACACGCGACGTTCGGGCGGACGAGAGGCCCGAGACACACCGCGCACCGGCGACCGGGACCGACAGCACCCCGGCAACCAGGACGCCCGCGACGCATACCACCCCCGCCGCGTCACCCGGCGGAGGCGTCCGACCGGGGCGGGGCGCACACCTCGACAGGGTCGGGTCGAGTCGCGTTTCCCCGGTATGACCGCGCTCGTGCTGGCGCTGGTCGCCGGGGCGGTGGTCGGGCTCTCACTCGGGGCGCTGGGCGGGGGTGGCAGTGTGCTCGCCGTGCCCGCGCTGGTCTATCTGCTCGGGTTCGCCCCGGCCGCGGCGGCCACCGCGAGCCTGGTGATCGTGACGGTCACCTCGGCGACGGCGCTGGCCGCGCACCTCCGGGCCGACACGGTCCGCCTGCGCGCCGGCCTGCTCTTCGCGGCGGCGGGCCTGCTGCCCGCGGCACTCGGCGGGGCGCTCTCGGCCGGACTGCCGTCCCCCCTGCTGACCGCGGCCTTCGCACTGACGGCCGGACTGGCCGCCTACCGCATGCTGCGCCCGTCGGGCACGCGACGGGAGGCGTCGACGGTACGACCGAGCCGGGTCGCCCTGTCCGGCGCGGGGCTCGGCGGCGTCACCGGCGTCCTGGGGGTGGGCGGCGGATTCCTCGCCGTACCGGCCCTGATGAACGTCGTGGGCCTGCGGATGCGCGACGCGGTCGGCACCGGTCTGCTCGTCATCACCGTGAACTCGTTCGCCGCTCTCGCGGGCCGGGCGGGGACCGCCGAGACCCTCGACTGGGCGGTCGTCGCCCCCTTCGTCGCGGCAGCCGTGCTCGGCGCCTGGGACGGCCGGCGGCTGGCCGCCAAGGTCTCCGGGGACACCCTCCGGCGGATCTTCGCCTGGCTGCTGCTGGCCGTGGCCACGGCCATGCTGATCGACGCGATCGCATCGACCGGCTGAGCCCGGCCACGGCGCGGGCCGCCCCGCATGGCGTCAGGCGGTTGACTGGACGCGCCCGTTCACGCCAGCGACAGGAACAACTTCTCCAGTCGCGCCCGCATCTGTTCGTTCGTCTCGCCGTTCCGCTCGTTCTTCTCGGCATCGGTGAGGCACTGCTGCAGCCCCGTGGCGATGATCGCGAAGCCCGCTCGGTCCAGGGCACGGGAGGCCGCGGCCAGCTGAGTGACGACGTCCTCGCAGTCGCGCCCCTCCTCGATCATCCTGATCACCCCGGAGATCTGCCCCTGGGCCCTCCGCAGCCGGTTCAGCACCGACTTGAGCTCATCACCCTCGAACTGCAGCTCCACGACCACCCACTCCTCTACATACCCTTGGGGGTATTTTACCGCCCCCCGCAGGAAAGGATCGCAGGCACCATGACAACCCCTCGCACTTCCCGCACCCCCGGCACCGATCGGCTCGGCGTCGGCGAGGCCCGGCGGCGGCTGCCGGAGCTGACCGTCATCGATGTCCGCACCCCCGGCGAGTACGCCTCCGGGCATGTCCCCGGCGCCCTGAACGTCCCGCTCGACCGCTTGGAGTCGGCCCTGCCCGCCCTCCGGAAGGCCGAGGCCGAGCTGCTGATCGTCTGCCGGTCGGGCGCCCGGTCGGAGGAGGCCCGCACACTGCTCACCCGGCACGGCGTCCCGGCTGCCGATCTGACCGGAGGCACCAACGCCTGGGCGGCCGAGGGGCACGAGCTGCACCGTCCGTCCGGTGGCGCGCGGGCCACGTGGGCGATGGAACGCCAGGTCCGTCTCACCGCCGGCGCGCTCGTCCTCGTCGGGCTGGGCCTCGGGCTCCTGCACCCGGCATGGCTGTCGCTGTCGGCCGCGATCGCCGGCGGCCTCGTCCTCTCGGCGGTCACCGACACCTGCGGCATGGCGGCGGTCCTCAGCAGACTGCCGCACAACCGCCCGCGGCCCGCGGATCTCGACACCACGCTCGCCGCCCTCGCCGCGCGCGGCGCTCGATAACGTCAGCGCATGAAGCCCCGCACGGCCCGGGCGATCTCGTTCTCGTCGAGGCCGTCCGCGTCGCCGAGAGCCAGGAGTCGGTGCGGTACGTGGACGAGGGTCTCGGCGACCTGGCTCGCCGAGGTGCCGGGCCGGCACGGCTCGACGAGGACGACGTCCGCGTGGTCGGCGGCGAGGACGGCCGTGCGCAGGCCGATCTCGTCGAAGGGGCGGATGGTGGCGGCGTAGAGGACGGCGAGGTCCATTCCGGCGGTGGCGCGCAGCACGGGGTCGAGCGCGGCGCCCACGGCGAGCACGACGCCGTCGAGTCCCGGCCGCACGAGACGGAAGCCGCCGGTGGCCTCGTACGGGGAGGCGTTGGAGCGCGCGGAGACGTGGACGTACGCGCGCTCCCCGTGGGCGAGGGCGGTGGTGACCGTGTGCCGCACCTCGTCCGGGTGGCCGGGGATGTACACGGTCCAACCGGGGGTGGCGGCGTACCGGTTCAGTTCGTCGACGGCTCCGTAGCCGACGAGCACGGCACCCCTGTCGCGCGGCGCGGGGACGGTCCCGGTGAGCGCGTGCAGCATGTCGGTCCGCATGGGAGGGCCCTTTCTGTTAACGGATTGTTTCGTCGGGACAGAAACATGAGAAACAAGTGAGACAGCGCGGTCGATAAACGCTTCCGCAGGTCTCTCATATCTCGCCCGGCAGCTCGGAATCCAACCTTCCGCCCCCTGCAATTCAACCTTTAACCAAGCGAGAGGAAAGTAGCCATCTCTTTGCCTTGAGAAGGCGTACTTCTGGTGTTTGCACGGACCCGTACCTGCGTAACTTGATGTTGATCAACTCACTCGTGCAAGCTCCGGAACCAGGAGGCGGCGCCAGCCATGGCCGACAGCGGAACACCTTCCGAGGCACCACCCTTCGTCCACCTCGTCGCCGGGCCGACCGGCGTCGGGAAGAGCGCGGCGGCCACGGATCTGGCCCGGGTGACCGGCGCCCCCGTCGTCGTCGCGGACCGGTTGCAGTGCTTCACGGACCTGGCCACCACGAGCGCCCGAGCGGGCGCGGCGGTGCCGGGGGTCCAGCGGTACTGGCTGGGCGACCGCACGGTGGCCGACGGCGACCTGTGTGCGGCACAGGCGACGGACGCGCTGGTCACGCTGGTGGAGAAGCTGGGTGCCCGGCACCGCTTCGTGATCGTCGAGGGCGGCTCGATCTCCCTGCTGCGCGAGCTGTCCGCCCGCCGTGCCGACCTCGGCTGGCGGCTGACCGTACGGCTGCTGCGGGCCCCCGGGCGCGCCGAGTACGTCGCTGCCCTCACCCGTCGGGCCCGGGTGATGCTGGCGCCGCCGGCCCCCGAGCGGGGTCTGCTCGACGAGCTGGCCACCCTCTGGCAAGATCCGCGGCACCGGTGGTTCGCCGCTTCCGTCAACGGTTTCGAGGCCGTCCTGGAATGCTGCGCGAAATATTCACTGGATGTGGAGAACCTGCACAGACGGGATCTGCCCGAGCACATCCTGACGCGCATGGCGGGTTTGATTGCCGAGCGGCACGCCGAGCACGGTTTTCTGCAGCAGCAGGTGTTCTCCGAAATTTTCGAGACCCGGATTTCCGGGGACGGATTCGACCTCGGAAAACTGGAGCGTGCGGCATGACCGCGGTGTCCGAATTCACCCCGCCGCCGGACACCGCCGCGCGGCTCGCACGGGCCGCCGACGATTTCGGTCATATCGTCACCTCGCGCCCGCTGAGCGTGTGCACGCCCACGTCGGTCGCCGAGATCCAGGACGTCCTCGCCCACGCCGGCCCGCGCCGACTGCCCGTCGCGGCGCGCGGCGGCGGCTACGCGCTGTACGGGCAGGGGCAGGTCGACGGCGGCTGCGTCGTCGACATGGGCGGGCTGGACGAGGTGCGCTGTCTGCCGGAGGAGCGGGTGCTGGTCGCGGGCGCCGGCGCGCTCTGGAGCGATGTCGTACGCGCCGCCCTTTCCGAGGGGCTGACCCCTGCGGTCCTCCCCGACCACCTCGGCGGCAGTGTCGGCGGCGTGCTCACCACCGGCGGCTTCGGCGGCTCCAGCCACCGGTACGGGCTGGTCGCCGACCAGGTGCGGGAGCTGGACGTCGTCACGGGCGCCGGTGAGGCGGTCACCTG
Source organism: Streptomyces caniscabiei (assembly GCF_014930365.1). Lineage (GTDB taxonomy): Bacteria > Actinomycetota > Actinomycetes > Streptomycetales > Streptomycetaceae > Streptomyces > Streptomyces caniscabiei. The sequence continues at coordinate 674,028 of NZ_JABXWI010000004.1, forward strand.
CTCCCGCGACCGGAACCGGGACCTGTTCCACGCCGTCCTCGCCGGTCTCGGCCAGTGCGCGCTGACCGTCCGGGCCACCCTCCCGCTGCTGCCCGCGCCCGCGCTCGTGCGCCGCTACCGTCTCTGTCACCAGGACCCGGCCACGTACTTCGCCGATCAGCGGCGGCTCGCCCGCGACGACCGCTTCAGCCATGTGTGCGGGCAGGTGCGACCGGCCCTCGGCGGCAGCTGGGACTACGTGGTCGAGGCGGTCGCCCCGCACACGGACCGACTGCCGGACGACGCCGCGCTGATCGGCGACCTGGCCCACGACCACGACCTGGAGGAGATCGAGGACCTCGCGTACGAGGAGTATCTGCGGCGCCTGGACCGCGACGAGCGCATCCTGCGGGTGACGGGCGAGTGGGGCCGTCCGCATCCGTGGCTGACCCTGCTGCTGCCGGAGGAGGCGGCCCCCGCCTTCGTGGCGGAGGTGCTCGCCGACGCGGCCCAGCACGGGCTGCGCACCTGCGGGACGGTCCAGCTGCGTCCCCTCGACGGCACCGCCCTGCGCGCCCCGCTGCTGCGCAGGCCGCCGGGCGAACGGCTCTGTCTGCTCTCGCTGATGCGCACGGCCCCGCCCCAGGACCCGGACCGCGTCCGGCGGCTGGTGGCGGCCAACCGGGCGGTGTACGAGCGGGCGCGGCGGCTCGGCGGTGTGCTGTACCCGGCCAGCGCGGTGCCGATGACGCCGGAGGACTGGCGGGCGCACTTCGGTCGCGCCTACGACGGGCTGGACCGGGCCAAGGGGCACTACGACCCGTATCGCGTCCTCACCCGGGGGTACGGGCTGTGGCGGTGAAGGGGGTGACGGTGTTCTGCGGCGCCTCGCCAGGACACCGCCCGGAGCATCTGCGCTCCGCCGCCGAACTGGGCGCCGCGCTCGCCGGCGCCGGGCTGCGGCTGGTCTACGGCGGCACCCGCACCGGGCTGATGGGGGCGCTCGCGGACGCGGCCCTGGCCGGCGGGGGCGCGGTGACCGGTGTGGTCCCGCGCCGGATGCTGCCGTACGAGATCGCGCACACCGGGCTCGACGAGCTCGTGGTGGTGGACGGCATCCATGAACGCAAGGCTCGGATGGCCGAGGGGGGCGACGCGTTCGTGGCGCTGCCCGGGGGTCTGGGGACGCTGGAGGAGTTGTCCGAGGTGCTGGCGTGGGCGCAGCTGCGCATCCACCGCAAGCCGTGCCTGCTCCTCGATCCGACCGGCTTCTACCGGCCGCTGCTCGACTTCCTGCGGCACGTCGGGGACGAGGGCTTCCTGCACCCCGGCGATCTGGAGCGGCTCGTGGTGTGCGGGTCGGCGCGCGAGGTCGTCGATCGGCTGACGGCCGGGTCGGCGCGGGTCCCGGCCGGCTCCGCCCCGCCCGGGCTGGGCCGGACCGCGTTCCTGTTCTCGGGCGGGGGTTCGCAGCAGCCGGGCATGGGGCGCGAACTGTATGACTCCCGGCCGGTGTTCACGACGGCCCTCGACGAGGTCTGCGCGGCCCTGGACCCGTACCTCGACGTACCGCTGCGGGACGTGATGTTCGCCGAGCCCGGGACGCGCACGGCCGCGCTGCTCGACCGGATCGCGTTCGCCAACCCCGCGATCTTCGCTCTCCAGGTGGCCCAGTACCGCCTCCTGGAGAGCGTGGGCCTCACACCGCAGGTGCTGTTCGGGTACTCGGCGGGCCGGATGGCCGCCGCCCATGCCGCCGGGGTCTTCTCGCTGTCCGACGCGTGCCGGGCCGTGGGCACGCTGTCCCGGCTCATGGGCGCGATCGCGACGCCGGGGGCCATGGCGGCGCTGGAGGTGACCCCCCAGGAGCTGGAGCGGGAGCCGGGAGTGGTGGTCGCGGCGGTCAACGGACCCCGGGCCCTGGTCGTCTCGGGCGACCGGGACGCGGTGACGGCGGTGCACGACGGCTGGGCGGACCGGGGCCGCCGCACCCGGCTGCTGCGGGTGGGCCTGGCCGCGCACTCGCACCACCTGGATCCCGTCCTGGACTCCTACCGCGCCACCTTGGCGACCATGGACCTGCGGGCCCCGCGCGTCCCGCTGATCTCGGACGTCACCGCGCGCCCGGTCGGCGCCGAGGCCACCGAACCGGAGTTCTGGGTACGGGAGTTGCGTGACCCCGTGCGCTTCTCGTCCGCGCTCGACCTGATGCGCCGGGACGGTGTGCAGGCCTTCCTCGAACTGGGTCCCGGCGAGGTCCTGGCGCGCATGATCGACGAGTACCCGCCGGACGACGGAGCCGACGGGGGACCGGCCGTGCTCACCGTCGCCCGGGACTGGAGGACGCTGCTGGGCGGTTGACAGCCGTTCCCGGTGCTCCTCACCCCCGACGTAGGCTGAAGCTCCGCGCCCCGGTCCCCACTCCCCGACCGACCTGCCGAGGAGCCCTGTGAGCACCCCTGAGACCACCGCCGAGCGGCAGCCACCCACCTGGCGGCTGCTGCTCGGCTATGTACGGCCCCATCGTGGGGCACTGCTGCTGGGCGCGCTGCTGTCCCTGGTCACCGGGGCGACCGGCCTGGCCCTGCCGTTGGTGGCCCGGGAGCTGATCGACGACCTCTCGCACGACCGGACGATCACCTGGGCGCTGGCCCTGATGTCCGCGCTGGTCGTCACCAACGCGGCGTTGGGCGCCGTGGGTTCGTACGTGCTGCGGCGCACCGCCGAGTCGGTGGTGCTCGGCGCGCGGCGCGCCCTGTCGTCGTATCTGCTGCGGCTGCGGATCACGGCGGTGGACCGCAGCGAGCCGGGCGACCTGATGGCGCGGATCACCTCCGACACCACGCTGCTGCGCGAGGTGACCACCGACACCCTGGTGGGCCTCGGCACCGGCGGACTGACCCTGGTGGCGACGGTGGTGCTGATGGGTCTGGTGGACCCGGTGCTGCTGGCCGTGACCCTGGGCGTGATCGTGGGCGCGGGCGTGGTGTTCGGGGTGATCGTGCCGCGTATCAACCGGGCGAGCAAGGCCGCGCAGGACGCGGTCGGCGCGATGGGCGCCTCGCTGGAGCGGATCCTCGGCGCGCTGCGGACGGTGAAGGCGTCCGGCGCCGAGCACCGTGAGGAGGAGACGATCCACGCGGCGGCCGAGGAGTCGTGGCGGCAGAGCGTGCGGGCCGCCAAGTGGTCGGCCGCCGCCGGGAACACGGCCGGGCTCGCCATGCAGATCGCGTTCATCACGGTGCTGGCGGTGGGCGGCGCGCGGGTCGCGACCGGCGCGATCGACGTGGGCACACTGGTGGCGTTCCTGCTGTACGTCTTCTATCTGATGTCGCCGATCCAGCAGGTCGTGGGCGCGATCACCCAGTACCAGACGGGTGCCGCGGCGCTCGCCCGTATCCAGGAGGCGCTGCGGCTGCCCGCCGAGCCGGCCTCCGTACCGGCTCCGCTGCCGTCGCCGGACGCGGAGCCCGCCGCCCTCGCCTTCGACGAGGTCCGTTTCCGGTACGCCGACGACCTGCCGTACGTCCACCACGGGGTGACCTTCGAGGTCCCGGCGCGGGGCATGACGGCGTTCGTGGGCCCGTCGGGCGCCGGCAAGACCACGGTCTTCTCGCTCATCGAACGGTTCTACGACCCCGAGGCGGGTCTCATCACGGTCGACGGCCGCGATGTCGCCGAGTGGGAGCTGTCCCGGCTGCGGTCCGCGATCGGGTACGTCGAACAGGACGCGCCCGTGCTGTCCGGGACGCTGCGGGACAACCTGCTCCTGGGCAACCCGCGCGCCGACGAGGGCGACCTGACACGGGTGCTGAAGACGACCCGGTTGGACGGTCTGGTCGCCAAGCTCCCACAGGGGTTGGAGACCCTGGTCGGACACCGGGGCACCAAGCTCTCCGGCGGAGAGCGGCAGCGGGTCGCCATCGCGCGGGCCCTGCTGCGCCGCCCCCGGCTGCTGCTGCTCGACGAGGCGACGAGCCAGCTGGACGCGGTGAACGAGGCGGCGCTGCGCGACACGGTCGCCGACGTGGCCCGTACGACGACGGTGCTGGTCGTGGCCCACCGGCTGTCCACGGTGACGATGGCCGACCGCATCGTGGTCATGGACGCCGGCCGGGTCCGCGCGGTCGGCACACATCGCGAACTGGTGGCCGCCGACCCGCTGTACGCGGAGCTGGCGGCCACGCAGTTCCTCGCGACGGCCGGATAGCCGGAGCCCCCGGAGGGGCCCCGGGGGTCAGAACGGGAAGTGCGACTGCTGGCCGGCGATGGTCACCCAGCGGGTGTTGGAGAACGCCTCGATGCCCCAGCGTCCGCCGAAGCGGCCGTAGCCGGAGGCCTTGACACCGCCGAAGGGGGCCATCGGCTCGTCGGCCACGGACTGGTCGTTGACGTGCACGATGCCGGTACGGATCCGGCGCGCGACGGCCAGTCCGTGGGTGGCGTTCTCGGTGATGATGCCGCAGCTCAGGCCGTTGTCGGTGTCGTTGGCGACGGCCACGGCTGTGGCGTCGTCGGCGAACGACTGCAGGACGCAGAGCGGGCCGAAGGACTCCTGGTAGTACAGGTCGGCGTCCTGGGGGACGTCGGTGAGCACGGTCGCCGGGTGCACCGAGCCCTCGGGCTGCCCGCCGCCGGTGAGCACGGTGGCGCCCTTGGCGACGGCGTCCTTGACCAGGGCGGCGATCCGCTGGGCGGCGTCGGCGCTCACCAGGGGGCCGACCACCGTGTGCGGGTGGTTCGGGTCGCCGGCCTGGAGCGTGGCGACCTTGGCGGTGAACTTCTGCGCGAACTCCTCGGCGAGCGACTCGTGGACGAGGATGCGGTCGCCGGACATGCAGATCTGTCCGGCGTTCATGAAGACGCTGAAGGTGACGGCGTCGACGGCGTAGTCCACATCGGCGTCGGCGAGGACGATCACGGAGTTCTTGCCGCCCAACTCCAGGACGGCGGGCTTGAGATGACGGGCCGCGTGCTCGCCGATGATCCGGCCGACACCGGTGGAGCCGGTGAAGTTCACCGCGCGCACCCGCTCGTCGGAGATCAGCGCCTCGGCGATCCGAGCCGCGTCCTCGGGGGCGTTGGTGACGACGTTGAGCACCCCGTCGGGCAGCCCCGCCTCCCGGAACACGTCCGCCACGAGCAGCCCGCAGGCGATCGGGGCGTCCTCGCTGGGCTTGACGACGACGGTGTTGCCCGCGGCCAGCGGCGCCGCCACGGCCCGGACACCGAGGATGACCGGCGCGTTCCACGGGGCGAACGCGGCGACCACGCCCAGGGGTTCGCGTACCGCGAGGCCGAGCGCGCCCTCCTTCTGGCTGCTGAGGACCTCGCCGCGCGGCGCGGTGATCGCGGCCGCGGCCTCGCGCAGGATGTTCGCCGCCAGCGCCACGTTGAAGTACGCCCACGGCCGTGTGCCGCCCGCCTCACGGGCCATGATCTCGGCGACCTGGTCGCCCCGGCCCTCCAGCAGGTCGGCCGCCTTGAAGAAGATCGCCCGCCGGGCGAACGGCGCGAGCGCGGCCCACTCCTCGAAGGCGGCGTCGGCGGCGTCCACGGCTCGCCGGACGTCCTCCGGCCCGGCCGCCGCGACCGTCGCGTACACCTCCCCCGTGTACGGGTCGAGGTCCTCGGCGGTGCGGCCGGACGTGGCGGGCACGTCCTTGCCGCCGATCAGAAGGTCACGGGTGATGGCCATGATGCGGCTTCCTCGGGGTACGTATCGACGACGGTACGTGATCGAGCATGATCGCTCGTGAACGTTCGTAGTGCGAAATTCAATTACGTTACTGTTCCGTGATGCTCTGCCCGGCCCCCGGGCATGTCAAGAGCCCCACCGCGACGAACGCGGCGGGGCTCCGGAACGGACGCGGCCGGCTTCGCTACTCGATGGCGCCCAGCAGGCCGAGGGCGGGGGCGGCCATGTCGGTGACCTGGTGCAATTCGTTGAGCCGGTTCAGTTCGTGCACCTGGTTGAGACTCTTGAGCTGCTGCGAGGGGCGCGGCAGGGCCGCCCGCTGCTCCTCGGGAAGATCGCTGACGGCGAGCGAGTCCAGCGTGGTCATCGGGTTGAGCCGCGTCGCTTCCGCGACGGCGTCCGCGTTCGCCATCGGTGCGGCCAGGCCCGTGACACCGACGGCGAGACCCACGGCGGCGACGATACGTCGAGTTGAGATCATGCCCTCAGCAACGCTCGCCGGGCCCCTGCGGTCACGGCCGCTCACCCGTGAGGCGCAGGGGCGGACGGGAGAGGAGCACGACGCTGTTCGACGCGTGCCCGCGCCTGCGCTTGCCGAGTCCCGCCGGACGGGGGAGCCTCGAAGGAGAGGCCGTTCGCGGCCCGTTCACCCATGCCGGGCCACGGCCTTTCGAAGGAGGTCACTCATGGGCACCTCGACCAGCCCCGCCTTCGACGTCGAAGCGCTGCGCAGGGGCACGGAGGAAGCGAACGCGGCGACGCTGACGTCGCTCTACGCGGACGACGCCGAACTGCGCGTCGTGGACCGCAACACCCAGCCCAGCCACCCCAAGGTCCTGCACGGCCGGTCCGAGATCGGCGCGATGTTCGACGACGTCTGCAGCCGGGAGATGACCCACAAGGTCGAGCAGTGCCTGGTCCAGGGCGACCAGGTCGCGTTCACCGAGTCCTGCGAATACCCCGACGGGGTGCGGGTCCTGGCGAGTTCCATGATCTCCCTCAAGGACGGGAAGATCGTCGACCACACGATGGTCCAGGCCTGGGACGAGTGACCGCCCGGGGCGCCGCGTCGCCCCGGACCGCTCACGGCGGATCCCCGGCGGCGCGGTGCGCTTTCGGACAGGGGCTCTTTCGGGTCATCGCGGTGCCGTCCCCCTGACGGGCCGCGGTCGCGCGGCCATACTGACGGGCGTGCGTGTAGCGATCATGACGGCGGGTTCCCGGGGTGACGTGGCGCCGTACACCGGACTCGGACACGGGCTGGTGCGGGCGGGGCACGAGGTCACCCTGGTGACGCACGCCCGTTTCGAACCCCTGGTGGCGGGTTCGGGGGTCGCCTTCCACTCCCTGCCCGTGGATCCCCGGGCGGAGCTGGAGTCGGAACGCGGGCGGGGGCTGCACCGGAGCGCCACCGGCGCCGGGAAGCTGTACCGGGCGGCGGAGATGGCCAGGAGCCTGGTGGGACGGATGGCCGGCGACCTGGTGGCCGCCGCCCGCGCCAGTGACGCCCTGCTGCTGGCGGGCACCCTCGCGCCCCTCGGCCACACCATCGGCCAGGGCCTGTCGATCCCGACGCTCGGTGTGAACCTCCAACCCCTCGCGCCCACAAGGGAGTTCGCGCCCCCGATGACCGGCGTGCGCTCCTGGGGCCCGGTCGGCAACCGGGCGGCCGGGCACGCGGTGAACACGGCCGTCGAATGGATCTTCGCGGAGGAGGTACGCAGGCTGCGCGCCGAGTACGGGCTTCCGCGCACCGGCCGGACGGCCGCACGGCGGGCCCGTGAGCGGCTGGGCCGGCCGGTGTTCCACGGCTTCAGCCCCCGGGTGGTGCCACGGCCCGGGGACTGGCGGGCCGGGCTGGACGTCACCGGTTACTGGTGGCCGTACGACAGCGAGGACCGGCTGCCGGCCCCGCTGCTGGACTTCCTCGACGCCGGTCCGCCGCCGGTCTTCGTGGGCCTGGGCAGCGCCACCGTGCCCGATCCCGAGCGGATGAGCGAGGCGGTCGTACGGGCCCTGCGGGCGGCCGGGCTGCGCGGGGTGATCCAGCGCGGCTGGGGCGAACTGCGGGGCGAGGGCGACGACATGTTCACCGTGGGCGAGGTCCCGCACTCCCTGCTCTTCCCGAGGACGGCGGCCGTCGTCCACCACGCGGGCGCGGGCACGACGGGCGCCGGCCTGCGCGCCGGGGTCCCGGCGGTGCCGGTGCCCGTCCAGTTCGACGAGGGTTTCTGGGCGGCCCGCCTGGTCGCCCTCGGGGTGTCCCCGGGCGCCGTACCGCTGCGCGGCTTCACCCCCGCCGCCCTGACGGCCACCCTGCGACGGGCGACCACCGACCCGTCCTACGGCCGTCGCGCCCGCGCCCTGGCCGACGAGTTGCGCAGGGAGGACGGAGTGGCCCCGGTCCTGACGGCGGTGAACCGACTGGCGGGCTGAGGGCGTGAAAAGCAGGGGCGCAGCCCCTGCTTTTCAGGGGCGCGGGGAACTGCGCGAGAAGCCCCACCGGACCCGCATCCGAAGAACCACCCGGCCGTCCCCTACCGTTCCACCTCTTCACCCTCCCCCGGTCTCCATCCCACCGGTCGCAGTATCCCCAGCAGCAGCCGGACCAGTTCGTCGACCACCTCGTCCAGCGGGGCATCGACCCAGCCGGCCTGCCAGTCGTGGAGGAGGCCGTTGACGCTGCCGATGAAGGCGGTCGCGGCGATGCGGTAGTCGCGGTGGACGGCCTCACCGCGCTCCGCCGCCGCGGTGGCCTCGGCGCAGATGAAGTCGACCCAGCGGGCGCGGCGTTCGAGGCGCTGGCGCTCCATGCGGGGGCTGACGCCGACGATCTCGGTGAAGGTGATGCGCAGCCGGCGCGGGTCTCCGGTGACATTGGCGGCGTACGCGAGGAACGCCGCGGAGACCCGCTCGGCGATCGGCCGCCCCTCCGCCGTGGCGAGTCCGGCGAGCGCGGCCTCCTCCGCCCAGTCGTTGACCCGTAGGTGGAGGGCGGCCAGCACGTCCTCCAGGGAGTGGAACTCCTCGTAGAACTGGCGGGTCGACAGTCCGGCGGCCTCGCTCAGGGCCGCGATGGTCGTCGCCCGGAAGCCGGGAGTGTCGCCGAAGAGTTGTAACCCCGCGTCGAGGAAGCGGTCCCGGCGCTCGGCCCGGCGCTCCGCCGCGGATCTGCCCCCGTAACGGCCGGTGGGCTGTTTGAGCCTGCCCGACACGTTTCTCCTCCCGACGGAACCTCACCGTGCACGGCCGATGCGGCCGTCGCTCGATTTTGTCGTGTCCCTGGTCTTGTGGTGAAGCGGGACCGTTCCTTACTTTCCAGTAAGTCTGCTCTGAACACAGGTGTGTTCAGACTCCGCCCGCGCAGGAGGATCCGACATGCCCCTCTCCCCCACCCCCCGTAGTCGCAGGAACCGGCACCTCGGTGCCGTCGCCGTCGCGCTCGCGCTGACCACGTCCGCCGCGGCGACCGCGACCCCGGCGAGCGCCGCCGCCGACCTGCGGGAGGTGATGTTCGTGGGCAACAACTGGGAGGGCACCGCGGACGTCATCAAGGCCTCCGGCGACTTCGCCAAGATCGGCCGGATCAACGTCATCCCCGACAAGGACGCCCGGATGGCGGAGATCAACGCCGATCCGATCCGGTGGATCGCCTACATGACGATCCGCAACAGCGTGGGCGAGGGCCACGACCAGTACGTGGACGACATGTACTCCACGCCGGACGGCTCGTCGATGGTCGTCTCCCGCCCGAGCTTCGCCGACGTGGTCTCCATCGACGTCAGGACCGGCGCCATCAACTGGCGCTTCCCCGTGTCGGGTTACCGCTCCGACCACATGGCGGTCTCCCCCGACGGCAAGCGCGTCGCGGTGTCGGCGTCGACCGGCAACACCGTGCACGTCCTGGACATCGTCACCGGCAAGCAGGTCGGTTCGTTCAAGACCGGCGACAAGCCGCACGAGAACATCTTCACCAAGGACGGCAAGTACATCTGGAACATGGCGATCGGTGACGTCAACACCCAGACCGACGCGCCCTGGCTGGACTGGACGAAGGGCGACCGCAAGATCACGGTCGCCGACGCCACCACCTTCCAGCAGGTCAAGGTGATCGACATGCGGGAGCGGCTCAACGCCATCGGGCTGAGCGACTACTCGGACGCGGTCCGCCCCGCCGCCTTCTCGCCGGACGAGACGAAGCTGTACTTCCAGGTGTCGTTCTTCAACGGCTTCTTCGAGTACGACATCGCCACCGACAAGATCACCCGTACCAAGACCCTGCCGAAGTCCCCGGGCGTCAGCGACGACCGCACCACCTTCGTCAACGACTCCCGCCACCACGGCCTCACCATGAAGCCGGACGGCACGAAGCTGTGCATCGCGGGCACGATGGACGACTACGCGACCGTCGTGGACCGCGCGACCCTCCAGGAGGGCCCGCTGGTCCCCGTCTCCAAGCCGTACTGGTCGACCGTCAGCGGTGACGGCAAGTCCTGTGTGGTCTCCGAGAGCGGCGCCGACCAGGTCACCGCGATCGACTTCGCCACCGGGAAGAAGACCGTGTCCGTCGCAGTCGGCGACCACCCCCAGCGGGTGCGTGTGGCACAGGTGCCCGCCGACTGGACCGGACCCTCGGCTAACTGAACCTGGTGGTCAGCCAGTTGGACAGCTCCGTCCGCGCCGCGCTCAGCTGCGTCGCGGTCGGGGCTGTCGCGCCGTTGGTGACCAGGGCGTAGTGCAGCTTGCCCGAGTCGGCGGCGGTGAGGAGCAGACGGCGGCTGCCGGTACCGCCCGGTTCCTTGGCGGCGGCGATCGGAGTCGACGTGGTGTACGCCGGCGGCGAGGCCGTCACCCCGAGGTCGGACACCACCGTGGTGGACGCGGTGGGGAAGGACGCCGGGAGGTGCAGCTCGGTCGGCTCCGTGCTGCCGTCCGAGCGCCAGACCAGCAGGGAGTACTGGCCGGAGCCGACGAGCGAGGAGACGGTCGGCAGCGAGCTGGGCACCGGGTTCCACGTCAGGGTCGTGGAGCCGTCGCGCGAGCGGTCCTCGTAGGTGAAGGCGACCGTGCGGCCCGCTGTGGCGCTCGGGTAGACGCGGTCCAGCATCCGGGCGTCCTGCCGGAGCACGGCCGTGCCCGAGTCGTCGAGGCGTACGGCGGAGAGGTCCTCTCCGTTCCAGCCGTCGGCCTCGGTCTGCACCTTGTCGGGGTTGTCGTTCATCAGCTCGTGGTGGCGGCCCCAGTAGATGTCCCACTGCCACTGGGAGCCGGAGAGGACCGGGCCGGAGGCGGTCGGGTTCGACCACCAGTCGACGCCCTTCACCCGGGAGTCCAGCGCCTGGTACATGGCCTTGTAGACCGTGGGCGCCTTGTCGGAGACCGAGCCGCTGAGCGGGTGTCCGAACTCGCTGACGATGGCCGTCGTGCCCCCGGCGGTGGCCCGGTCACGGACGGTCCCGAAGTCGTTCACGTACTGGCCGTTCTCCGCCTTGCCCCACATGAAGACGCCGGAGATCGCCTTCTGGTCGTAGAAGTGGGTGTTGAAGACGTAGCGCGGTCCGATGGTGCCCGCGTCGAGGAGTCCGCCCTCCTGCTTCTGGAAGTCGATGTTGGCGTTCCAGAACAGGTTCGGCTCGACGAAGGCCGGTTTGGTCTGCCAGCCCGCCGCGTCCATCCGGGCGCGGAACTTGACGTAGAACGGCCACAGGACGTTCTTCTCCCACGTCCTGCTGGTCTGCCCGGAGTCGAGGGTCCCGGGGTGCGGCTCGTTCCACGGGTCGAAGCCGACGAGGCCCTGGAACTGCGCGGTCGTGAGGTTCGCCTTCACATACGTCATCGTCTTCTGGGCGGTGTCCAGGAAGGAGTCCTGGACACCGTAGGTGTTGTGCCAGAAGTCGTACGTCGACTTCGTCACGGCCGCGTTGGAGGTGATGTTCTGGCCCCAGAACGGGCAGACCCCGCAGTACTCGTCGGGGTAGTCGCCGAGGTCGACGGCCCACTTGGGGGCACCGTCGCCGGTGTACCAGCTGTCGGAGTCGAACAGCCAGCGGGAGTAGAGGTCCTGGTGGAAGTCGGGATAGACCTTGATCCCGGCGTCCAGGAACGCGCCCATCTGCGCGGTGGCCGCCGCCAGGTAGGAGGTGCTCACCTGCCCGCGCACCGGTTCCGCGTAGGCCCAGGAGAGCAGGAAGCGGACGGAGTTGCCGCCGCCGAGGGCCCTGAGCGCGGTCGCCGACTTCTTCGCGTCGGCGACCGAGGCGAAGGGCAGACCGTTGTTCTCCTTGAGTTTCGTCTCACCCGAGACGTTGTAGCCGCGCAGGACGACCTCGCGGCCGAGTCCGTCCTTGAAAGTGCCGCCGTCGACCGTGAGGGTGGCCGCGGCCTGTGCGTCGAACCAGAGTTCGTCGCTGAGAGCGGAGGCGGGCTGGGTGGGGCCCGCCGTGGTCAGGAAGCCGGTGACGAGTACCAGGACACCGAGCAGACTCATGCGCAATCTTGACATGTCCGCCACATTCGACATGTGCACTACCGTCCCAATGGGCAGGCGAGTCGTCAATAGCAACTGACGCACGAGTAAGTACCCGTTTTCGCAAGACAGTTCACCTGTCACGACCGATTCTTTGACCTCGCGCGACCGCGCGGGGCCGGCGCGGCCGGCCGAAGGGTCCCCCTGAGCCGCGCGGGAGACACCCCCGACGCACGCCCGGCGCACGCCCGGTGCCCGCCTCCCGGAGTTCAGGCGATGTTCACCCGAACGTCACCAGGGAGGGCCCTGTCGCCGGGAGCGGCCTATGGTTGATCACAGTTTGAGCCTGTTTCTCCCGTACTCCGTCCGGTGTACACGAAAGGTGGTATGTGCGGTGGACAGCTCTTTTCGCGGGCTCCGCGAACACAAGCCAGGCACGCGTGACTTCGACCCGAGGAGTGCCCTGCCCCGACTCGACCGCCTCGGGCCACCGGAGGGGGAGAAGCGCTCGGGCGCACGGAACGAGCGCTGCGCGTCGCTGTACGACGCGATACGGGACATGGGCCGGTACGAGGCGGCGGTGGAGGCGGAGAGCCGCAAGGCGGGCGGTGACGGCCTCCTGCCCGGCCCGTGACGAAATGACGCGACCAGGACCGAGCCACGTGTGAGGGGGCTCGGCGCGACCGACCACCATCGGGCTGGGCTTTCATGGGCACAGAACCGCGGACCGACATCGGCTCCTCCCCCGAGGAGCCCCCGGGACGCACCACGGGCAACAAGTACTTCAAGGAGTACATGCGGCTCGTGCACGTGAGCCTGCGGAGCTGGTGGTGGGGGGAACCGGTGGCGGCGACGCTCGGCGGTCTCGGGGGCGCCTGGATCGGGCACGACGACGACCTGCCGATGGACGAGGTGCTGGGCGTCGCCGTCTCCATGGTGGGCGTCATCATCGGATCCGTGTTCGCCGTCCTGGCGATGATCACCCGGGCCTGCGACAACACCTTTCTGCGCAAGGCGAGAAAGGCCCGGCTGCTGCCCGTCGTCAACTATCTGTGGCCGTTCTTCACCATCATCGGCATGGGGATCCTGTCCATCGTGTTCCTGCTGCTGATGGCCGGGATCTCCGAGGACGCGCCCACGCTGCTGCTCATGACGGTCAGCGCGTCGGCGGGGTTCTGCGTCCTGTGGACCCTGGCCGGTCTGCTGCCCGCGCTGGGTGCGCTCATCGTGTTCACCCGCCTCATCGAGAAGACCTCGGGCGTGAACGACTGAGGACGGCCCGGACGCACCCGGTGCGGGGACGCGCAGCACGTCTCCCGCACCGGTCGGTCAGCCGCGCGTCACTCGTCGACGTTGAGCACGATGTGGGTCCGGTGGCCGTCCAGGGTGAGGTAGCCGTCTCCGTAGGCGGAGCGGTAGTGGCCCGTGCCGCCGACGATGGCCGTCTTGGCCGTGACCGGCTGGAGCGGCCGGTAGTCGACCATGTCGCTGAGGGTCAGCGTGCCCTTCTTCAGGCGCAGCACGCGGGTGCACTGCGCGGTGACCGCCCGGGCCTCGCTGCGCACCACGTCGCACTCCGACTCGCCGTCGCCGGCGTACCGCAGTTCCGTCTTCCCCGACTTCTTGGCCTTGTGCGGGGTGTACAGGTCCAGCGGGGTGGTCCAGGTGCCGCCGACCACGCCGTCCAGGGACGGCCAGGTGGCGACCCGGTTGACGCCGACGAGCTCGACCTTCTCGATGTCGTTGTCCTGGTCCTTCTGCTCGGCCTGCGCCGTCGTCGGGAGCAGGGCGAGCGTGGTGGTGAGGGCGGTGACGAGCACCCCGCGGACAGCCGATGTGATCACTGAACCTCCAGGTCGGACAAGGTGCACTCGGACGGCGGAACGGCCGACGGCCCGTCGGCGCGGGGGTGCCGGTCAGTCATCGACGTAGAGGTCGAAGACGAAGCGGCCGGGCTCCACGGTGATGTAGCCCTCGCCCTCGGCGTCGTTGTAGATGCCCGTGCCGCCCGCGATGGAGGTCTTGGCGGTGACGCGCTCGTCCCCCTTGCGGCTGATCATGTCGTGGAGGGTGATCTCCCCGCCCTTGAGGCGCAGCACGCGGGTGCACTGGGCCGTGGACCGCTGACGGTTCGCCTCGACGAGGGTGCAGCGCGAGCCGCCGTCGCCGACGTACTTGCCCTTGGGGTCGTGCAGGTGCAGATAGGTGGTCCAGCTGTCGCCGGGCTCGGTCTGCGCGGCGGCGGTGTCGTGCGCGGCCTGGCCGACGAGCTTGACTCGTACGACGTCCTCGTCCCCGACGTCCGCGGCGGCCGGCGCGGAGAGCGACGTGGCGAGAGCTGCGGCCAGGGCGCCGAGGGTCACGGCGCCGCGGGCAGTGGCAGAAGGCATGCATCCTCCCAGGTGAAAGTGGTCGTGGGTGCTCGGACTCAGGAGCATGGCCATTCCATGTACCGGGGCCCCGCATGGCAACGCGCCGGGCGCGGCGGACGGCGCAGGCCACCCGAACAGGGGCGCGGTCCCTCATCCCCCTGGGCGTCCGCGCGCCCGGTCGGCCCCCTCGCACGGACGCACGCCGGCGAGGGGCGGCCCGTCGGTGTGCCGTACCCCCGCCCACGTACTTGGATGGAGGGGAGGCGAGAGGAGCGGGCGATGCGTGAGATCCTCCCGGCGCTCGGCGCGTGGTACGCGGCGGGCTCCCCCTTCGGACTCGCCACCGTCGTCGCGGTCAGCCGGAGCGCGCCGCGCGGGCCGGGGGCCGCCATGGCGGTCGGGCCCGGTGACGAGGTCGTGGGCAGCGTCTCCGGCGGCTGTGTGGAGGGCGCGGTGTTCGAGCTGGCCCAGGAGGTGCTGGCGTCCGGCGAGCCGCGGTCGGCGACCTTCGGGTACAGCGACGACGACGCGTTCGCGGTGGGGCTGAGCTGCGGCGGGGAGATCACGGTCCTGGTGCGCCGGGTGACGGCGGCCGAGGACCCGTCGTTCGGGCCGGTGGCCGAGACGGTGGGCGCGGGGCGTCCGGTGACGGTGGCGACCGTGACCGGCGGCCCCGGACGGCTCGGCGCCACGCTGGCGGTGTGGCCGGAGCGGACCCTCGGCAGCCTCGGCACGGCGGGCCTGGACGCCGCGATCGCCGCCGACGCGCGCGGGGAGCTGGCCCAGGGTGTCACCGGGCCGCGGCACTACGGCCAGCGCGGCGAGCGGCGCGAGGACACGGTCACCGTCTTCCTGCACTCCTTCGCGCCGCCGCCGCGCATGCTGGTCTTCGGCGCGATCGACTACGCGGCGGCGGTGGCCCGGATCGGCGACTTCCTCGGGTACCGGGTGACCGTGTGTGACGCCCGCCCGGTCTTCGCCACGCCGAAGCGCTTTCCGCCGTCCGTGGAGGTGGTCGTCGACTGGCCGCACCGCTATCTGCGCGGCACCGCCACCGACGACCGTACGGTCGTCTGCGTGCTCACCCACGACCCCAAGTTCGACGTACCGCTCCTTGAGGAGGCGCTGCGCCGGCCGGCCGCGTACGTCGGGGCGATGGGGAGCCGGCGGACGCACGAGGACCGCACCCGGCGGCTGCGGGAGGCCGGGCTGGACGCGGCCGAACTGTCGCGGCTGCGCTCCCCCGTCGGCCTGGACCTCGGTGCCCGTACGCCGGAGGAGGTGGCGGTGTCCGTCGCGGCGGAGATCGTCGCGCTGCGGTGGGGCGGCAGCGGGGTGCCGCTGACGGAGACGACCGGGGTGATCCATCCGCCGGCGCCGTCCCGGTGAGGGCGACGACGTGGGCCCGGTGAAGGGCGACGGTGCCGCCCCTGCTCAGGTCCTGGGCGGCAGTCGGTGCAGGTTGACCTCCGTCAGGGCGCCGTCCGTGACCGTCGCCGTCATGTAGGTGCAGTGGGGCTGCCGGCGGCGGTCGGTCGGGGAACCGGGATTGAGCAGGCGCAGGCCGGTGGACGTCGTCGTGTCCCAGGGGATGTGGCTGTGGCCGAAGACCAGGACGTCGGTGTCGGGGAAGCGGGCGGCGCAGCGGGGTTCGCGGCCCTGCGCGGGGCCGGTCTCGTGGACGACGGCGAGGCGCAGCCCGGCGAGGTCGGCACGGGCGATCTCGGGGAGGCGGGCGCGCAGGCCGGGGCCGTCGTTGTTGCCGTACACGGCGATCAGCCGCCGTGAGCGGGCCTGGAGCAGGTCGAGGGTGTCCTCGTCGACCCAGTCGCCGGCGTGCACGACGACGTCGGCGCGCGGCAGTTCCGCGAGGAGGGGGCCGGGCAGCGCCTTGGCGCGCTTGGGCAGATGGGTGTCGGAGAGGAGCAGCAGACGCACCCTGCCAGGGTGTCACTCGATGGGGATCTCCGCCCACACCTGCTTGCCGCCGCTGACCGGGACGGAGCCCCACGCGGTGGACATGGCCTCGACGAGCAGGATGCCGCGGCCGCCGGTGGCCTCCCAGCCGATGACGGTGGGTTTCATCGGGGTGCGCGGGGAGGAGTCGGCGACGGAGACGCGCAGGCGGTCGGCGAGCAGGGTGAGGTCGAGGCGGACCCGGCCGTCGGTGTGCACGAGGGCGTTGGTGACCAGCTCCGAGACCACGAGGAGCACGCTGTCGGCCATGGATTCGACGCCCCAGCGGCGCAGCACGCGCCGGGTGTACCGGCGGGCCTGCCCGACCGCCTGGGGGACGCGCCACACGCTCCAGTTCTCGCGCTGGGGGCGCAGCGCCATGCCGTCGTAGCGCACCAGCAGGAGGGCCACGTCGTCGTCGCGGTTGGCGCCGCCGAGGAGGGTGTCGGCGACCACGCCGAGGTGCGCGGGGTCGGCGGCGGACAGTTCGGCGGCGAGATGGTCGAGCCCGTCCTCCACGTCGACGTCGGCGGATTCCACGAGGCCGTCGGTGGTGAGGGCCAGCAGGGTGCCGGGGGTCAGCCGCAGCGGGCTCATCGGGAAGTCGGCCTGCATGACGACGCCGAGCGGTGGGCCGCCCTCGGCCTCGCTGATCTCGGTGCTGCCGCTCGGGTGCCGCAGCACCGGCGGGATGTGGCCGGCCCGGACGTACCAGGCGGAGCCCTCCTCCATGTCGATGTCGACGTAGCAGCAGGTCGCGAAGAGGTCGGTCTCCATGTCCATGAGGAGCCGGTTGGCGTGCGAGACGACGACGTCCGGGGGGTGCCCCTCGACGGCGTACGCGCGCAGCGCGGTGCGCATCTGGCCCATCAGGGTGGCGGCGCCCGCGTTGTGGCCCTGGACGTCGCCGATGACGAGGGCCACGTGGTTGTCGGGCAGCGGGATCACGTCGTACCAGTCGCCGCCGACCTCCAGTCCGGCCGTGGTGGGCAGATAGCGGGCGACGGCGACCGCGCCGGGCAGCTGGGGCAGCCGGCGCGGCAGCAGGGTGCGCTGGAGCATGCCGACGAGTTCGTGCTCGGCGTCGAAGGCGTGCGCCCGCATCAGGGCCTGCCCGGCCAGGCCCGAGGCGGCGGTGAGCAGGGCGCGTTCCTCGGGGCCGAAGTCGTGGGGGTTGTCCCAGCCGATCAGGCACGCCCCCGCCATGCGGCCGCCGGCGGGCAGCGGGAGCACGGCGAGGCCGCCGGGGCCGACGTCGGCGAGGGCCGGTTCCAGATCGGCTCCGGCGGGCCAGATCCCGGCGCGTCCCTCGCGCAGGGCGGTGGCGAGGGTCGGCATGGTGCGCACGGGCGCGTCCGGCCACTCGGAGCGCCATTCGGAGCGCCACACCTCGGGCCAGACCTCCGGCTGCGGCGGATCGAGGACGGTGACGACCAGACGGTCGCCCTCCAGCTCGGCGAGGGCGATCCGGTCGGCCTGCAGCGGCTTGCGCAGGGCGGTGACCACGGCCTGGCTGACGTCCCGGACGGTGCCTGCGGTGGCCAGGGCGGCGGCGAGGCGCTGGATGCGGGCCACGTCGCCGCGTCCGGTGCGCAGGGTGGAGGCGTCGGCGACGGTGCCGACGAGACGGGCGGGCCGCAGCTCGCCGCCGGGCAGGATCCGGCCGCGCAGCCGGAGCCACTTCTGCTCGCCGGACGGCTGGAGGATGCGGAACTCCAGCTCCCGGTCACCGATGGACATGTGGTCCGCCTCCACGACGGACATCAGCGCCGGCAGGTCCTCGGGCACGGTCAGCGCGATCAGGGTCTCGACGCGGCCGTCGAAGTCGTCCGGGCCCATGCCGAACAGCTCCAGCAGCCCGTCGTCGACCTCGACCCGCCCGGTGTCCATGGCGAGGTCGAACGAGGCTCCGGACGCGGCGGACCGGGCGGGGGTGGCATCGGCGGCCGCCTCGGCGAGCACGCCGAGACAGCGCCGGTCCTCGGCGTCGAAGGCGTCCGTGCCGTCGCCGACGGCCACGAGACAGCCGCGTTCGCGCAGCGGCAGCAGGCCGAGCGAGAAGCCCTCGGGCAGGGCACGGCGGACGTCGGCGTCCTGGGAGGTTTCGGCGCCCTGAGGGGTATCGGCGTCTTGGCGCGGGTCGGTGCCCTGGTGCGGGTCGGCGTCCCGGGACAGGTCGGTGGAGGCGAGCCAGCGCGGGCGGCCCGAGCGGCAGGTCTCGGCGACCGGGGCGGTGCCCGACGCCGGATAGCTGTCGGAGAGCCCGTAGAGGTTCCTGGGCACGCCGGCGGAGGCGGTGAGGGACAGGGCCTCGCCCTCACCGTCCGGGAGGTACACGGCGGCGACGGTCGCACTGGTGAAAACGAGCACCTGTTCGAGGATGGCGTGCAGCCGCTCGTGCGGATCGAGATCGCCGCCGAGCGTGCTGAGCGCGAGTTCGGCACGCAGCGCCCTCGTTCCGTGTTCCGCAGCGCCCTCACTGACCACGTCCGCAATTACAGCGCTTCCGGCCCGCTCGCGCAGCCCCTGGGAGCGTTCGGCGAGGCCGGGGACCTGCCCACGGGGGCCGTCCGGGATCGAAAGAACCCGAACAGATCTTTACTCGTGCGTTCCGCACACCGACCGCGTGACAGGCGTGACGGGTCACTGGTGACAGCCGTGACTGTCGGGTCCCAGGACGGGCTGGAAGGCTCGTCCTCACCCGGCCCAGGGGGCGACGGCACTGACGGCACACGACTCGGGGGACGCGCATGGACAAGCGGTACGAGGCGTACGCGCTCGCCGACCGGCACTTCTACGAGACGCCGGACCGGCTGTCGGCCGGTGACCGCGCCGGCACGGCGGCGCCGGGCTACGAGACGGCGGGGCGCGCGGTCCCCGAGGGCTGGCGGGCCGCCCGGATCGGGGACTGGCTGACGCTGACCCCGGTCGACGACGGCGGGCGGCCCCGTCCCGGGCCCACCCAGGGATGGAAGGTGCACGCCTCCGCCACCCGGGCGAACGCGGACCGTGTCGCGGCGATCGTGTGGGACTACTGCGTGCCCCGGCGGATCCCGTTCAAGTTCGTGCCGGGCCCGCATCTGCTGCACCTGCGCAACGCGAAGTACGCGGCCCGCGACACCAGCGGCAAGTTCGTGACGGTCTACCCGGCCGACGAGGAGCAGCTGCACCTCGTCCTGCGCGAGCTCGGGGCGCTCCTGGAGGGCTTCGAGGGGCCGTACATCCTCACCGACCTGCGCTGGAACGAGGGCCCGCTGTACGTCCGCTACGGCGCCTTCGCCCGCTCCTTCGTCGTCGACGAGCGCGGCACGCTCGTCCCGGCGGTGCGGGACGGCGCGGGCACCCTGGTCCCGGACCAGCGCAAGCCGACCTTCCATGTGCCCGACTGGGTGACCCTGCCCGCATTCCTGGAGCCGCAGCTCGCGGCGCGCAACGCGACCACGGTCGGCGACCTGCCGTACCGCATCGAGAAGGCGCTGCACTTCTCCAACGGCGGCGGGGTGTACGTCGGCACCGACACCCGGGACGGCCGCCGGGTGGTCCTCAAGGAGGGGCGCCCGCACGCGGGGCTGGCCGCCGACGGGGCCGACGCGGTGACCCGGCTGGAGCGGGAGAGGGCCGCGCTGGAGCGGCTGGCCGGGCTGGGGGTGGTGCCCGAGGTGCGCGACTGGTTCACGCTCGGCGACCACCGCTTCCTGGTCATGGACTTCGTCGAGGGCCGCCCGCTCAACTCGTACGTCGCCGAACGGCACCCCCTGCTGGCCGCGGATCCCGAGCCGGGCGCGGTCGCCGCGTACACGGCCTGGGCGTTACACGTCCACCGGGCCGTCGAGGAGGCGGTCGAGGCGGTGCACGCACGCGGGATCGTCTTCAACGACCTGCACGTCTTCAACATCATGGTCGCGCCCGACGAGCACTCGGTGTCGCTGCTGGACTTCGAGGCCGCGGCACCCGCCGAGGAGAACGGCCGCCAGGTCGTCGCCCACCCCGGCTTCCTCGCGCCCCCGGACCGCACCGGCCCCGACGTCGACCGCTACGCCCTCGCGTGTCTGCGCCTCGCGCTGTTCCTGCCGGTCACCTCGCTGCTGGTGGTGGAGCGGGCGAAGGCCGCGCATCTGGCGGCGGTGATCGCGGAGCAGTTCCCGCAGGTGCCGCGCGCGTTCCTGGACGAGGCGGTGGCGGAGATCTCCCGTGACATCGGGGCGAAGGGGTCGGCACCGGCGCCGATATCGACACCGACACCGGCACCCTTGGCGCGCACCCGGGCACCCGAGGCCGGGGCGGGCGGCGTGGCGGCCGGGGCTGGCGGCGTGGTCTCCGGGGCGGGCGGCTGGTCGCCGGCCGAGCCCGGCGACTGGCCCTACAGCCGGGACTCCATGGTCAAGGCGATCCTGGCCTCCGCGACACCGGAGCGCGACGACCGGCTCTTCCCCGGCGACGTCGCCCAGTTCTCCGACGGCGGCGGCCTCGGGCTCGCGCACGGCGCGGCCGGGGTCCTGTACGCCCTCGCGGAGGTCGGCGCCGAACGCTACGAGGAGGGCGAGCGCTGGCTGCTCGACCACACCGACCCGGTGCCGATCGGCACCCCGCTCGGCCTGTACGACGGTCTCGCGGGCGTCGCCCACACCCTGGAGCGGCTGGGGCACCGGCAGCGGGCCCTGGACCTCGTCGAGCAGATCCTCGGCGAGAAGTGGCACAAGCTGTCGTCCGACCTGCGCGGGGGGCTCGCCGGGCTCGGACTGGTGCTCGACGAGCTGGCGCGGACCACCGGTGAGGCCGCGCTGCGCGACCACGCGGCGCGGGCGGCCGACCTGCTGGTCCGGCGTCTCGCCGAGCCCCGCCCGGCACCGCCCCGCCGACGGGCCGGCCTGCTGCGCGGCGCGAGCGGACCCGCGCTGTTCCTGCTGCGCCGGTACGAGACCACGGGCGAGCGCGCGTTGCTCGACGCGGCGGGCGAGGCACTGCGACAGGACCTGGAGTGTCTCGTCGAGCAGAAGAACGGCGGGCTGGCCGTCGACGAGGGTTGGCGGACGATGCCGTACCTCGGCGACGGGAGCGTGGGCGTCGGGATGGTGCTCGACGACTACGCGGCGGCGACCGACGCCGTCGATGCCGGTGGCGGTAACGGTGCCCGTGACGGCGCCGGTGGCGGTGCGGCTGCCGCTGCCGCTGGCAGTACCCGTGCCGATGACGGTGACGGTCGACTCGCCCGCCCGGCGGACGAGTTCGCCCGGGTCCGCGCGGGCGTCCTGGCCGCCGCGTCCTATCGCTTCTACGCGCAGCCGGGGCTGTTCGAGGGCCGCGCCGGGATGATCCTGCACCTCGCCCGGACGGGTGCCCCGCGCGAGCGGCTGACGGAGCAGATCGCCGCCCTCGGCTGGCACTCGATGCCCTACCAGGGCCAACTGGCCTTCCCCGGCAATCACTTGATGCGGCTCTCCATGGACCTCGGTACCGGAACGGCGGGGTGCCTGCTGGCCCTCGGCGCGGCCCACGCCGCCGCCGACAGCGACGCCACGGCGCACCTTCCGTTCCTGCCGCCGCTCCGACGGCGGCCCCACTGACGCGGTTCCGCCACCCGGCGGAGTCGTGACGCACCAATCCCGTCCCCACAAGGGCCCCGAGCGGGCCACCGATCGAAAGGAATCGACATGGCACTTCTCGACCTGCAGACGATGGAAGCCGACGAGACGACCGGCACCGGCGGCCCCAGCTCCCTGAGCGTGCTGTCCTGTGTGAGCGCGGCCAGCATCACGCTCTGCCTCTGATCATCTGCCTCTGATCGTCCGAGCGGGGCGTCCGGGTCACCCGGGCAGCCGCCCGTCGGACCGGCACGGCGGCTGAGTCGCGCCGACGGCTCCGGACGGTTCCTCTCCCCTGTCCGGGGAGGGGCCGTCCGGGGCCCATCCGTCATTCTGACGATTCCCTCATCGGGCCATCACCCCGGCCGTTCATCCGGTCGTCCCACGTCAGGACAGGTATGACGACCCTCACCGAAGGCGGTGCCCACGGCCCGGCGGCCGTGTCCGTCCCCCTGCTGCGCTCGATCGTCCGCCGCTCCGGCCCCCGTTGCACGACCCTGGCACTCGTGTCCATGGCCTCGACGGGGGCGAACCTGTTGCTGCCCGTCGCGCTGGGCCGGGCCCTCGACCTGCTGCTCGCCGGCGATCCGGACGGCTCGCGCCAAGTGCTGTGGTGCGCCGTGCTGGTCCTCGTGGCGGCCGTCCTCGACGCGGTCGAGACCGTGCTCGGCGGTACCACGAACGCCCGGGCCACCGCATGGCTGCGCCACGGTCTGGTCCGGCACGTCCTGGCCGTCGGACCCCGGGCCGTCGCCCGGTTCGGCCCGGGGGACATGGTGGCGCGGCTCGTGGGGAACGCGGCCCAGGCGGGATCGGCCCCCGCGACCGCCGCCGCGCTCCTCGCCGCGCTCGCCGGGCCCCTGGGCGCGGTGGTGGCCCTCACGGTGATCGACCCGCGGCTCGGGGCGGCCTTCCTGATCGGCGCACCGCTGCTCGTGCTGCTGCTGCGCGCTCTCGCGCGGGACTCCTCCGACTGTGTGACGCGCTACCAGCGGGCCCAGGGCCGTATCGCGGGCGGCCTGGCGGAGGCCGTCGCCGGACACCGCACGATCGCGGCCGCCGGAACGGCCGAGCGCACCGTCGCGCGTGTCCTGCGCCCCCTGCCCGAACTCTCCCGCGAGGGTCACCGCATGTGGCTCGTCCAGGGCCGCGCCGCCGCCCGGGCGGCCACCGTGGCCCCGCTCCTGCAGCTCGCGATCGTCGCCACCGCCGGGGTCCTGCTCACCCGACAGCAGCTGTCCGTGGGCGAGTTGCTGGCCGCGTCCCGCTACGCCGTCCTCGCCGCGGGCGTCGGCGTCCTGGTCGGGCAGCTCACGGGCCTGGTCCGCGCGCGGACGGCGGCCGAGCGGCTGGACGAGCTGGCGGGCGAACCCCCGACTTCGTACGGGGAACGCGCGCTGCCGCCTTCCGGGACGGGGCGGCTGGAGCTGCGCTCCGTGACCGTCCGCCGGGGTGGGCGCGCCGTGTTGGATGGCGTCGATCTGGTGGTCCCGGCCGGCGCCACGGTCGCCGTGGTGGGCCGGTCGGGCGCGGGCAAGTCGCTGCTCGCCGCGGTGGCCGGGCGGCTGGTGGATCCGGACGAGGGGGAGGTCCGGCTCGACGGGGTGCCCCTGCCCGAGCTGGAACGCCGCGAGCTGCGGCGGGCGATCGTCCACGCCTTCGAACGCCCGGCCCTGCTGGGTGAGTCGGTGGAGGACACCATCGCCTTCGGCGTGGTCCGCCCCTCCCCCGCCCGGGTGCGGGAGGCGGCCCGCGCCGCGCACGCCGACGGTTTCGTCCGACGCCTCCCCGAGGGTTACGCCACTCGGTGCGCCGAAGCGCCCCTGTCCGGTGGTGAGGCCCAACGCCTGGGCCTTGCACGCGCGTTCGCCCGCGACAGTCGTCTGCTGGTGCTCGACGACGCCCTCTCCAGCCTCGACACCCTGACCGAACACGACATCACCGACGCCCTCCTGCGTCCCACCGCGGGCGGCAGCCGTCTGCTGGTCGCGCACCGTGTCACCACGGCCGCCCGCGCGGACACGGTGGTGTGGCTGGAGAAAGGGAGGGTGCGCGCGGTGGGGCCGCATGCGGAGTTGTGGCGGACGCCGGAGTACCGGGAACTGTTCGGGACGCGGGCGCCGAACGACACGGACCGGACGGACCCCACTGACCGGACGGACCGAACTGACCGGACGGACGCCGTCCGCGAGGGCAGCGCGTCCCGGGCCGCGCCCGGCGGAGGGGTCCGGTGAAGGGCGACGGCCTCTTCCGTCGGGGCCTGCGCTATCTCCGGGGGCGGGCACGGGTCGTCGTGCGGCTGGCCCTGTGGTCCGTGGCGGAGACGGGGCAGACCTTCCTCATGGGGTACGCCCTCGCGCGGGCCCTCGACGACGGGTTCCTGGCGGGGCGGGCCGGGGTCGGGCTGGGGTGGCTCGGAGCCGCCGCGGCGGCGGTGCTGCTGGGGGCGCTGGGCACATGGCGGGTGTACGGGTGCGTGGCGGGGCTCGTGGAACCGTTGCGGGACCGGCTGGTGCGCGGGGTCGTCGGACGGGGGGTCCGGGAGGCGGACGGCGGGGCCCTGTCCGGGCTGACGCAGCAGGTGGAGATCGCCCGGGACACCTTCGCCGGACTCGTCATGGTGTCCCGCTCGTTCCTGTTCACCTCCGCCGGCGCGCTCGTCGGGCTCTTCTCGCTCGCCCCGCCGCTGCTGCTGGTCGTCGGCCCCCCTCTGGTCGTCGGTGTCGCCCTGTTCCTGGTCACGCTCCGGCCCCTGGCCCGCCGCCAGGAGACCTTCCTCGTCGCCGACGAGGCGCTCGCCGACCGGCTCGGTGCCGTCTGCCCGGGGTTGCGGGACATCACGGCCGGCGGCGCGGAGGACTCCGTCGCCGCCGACGCCGGCCGGCGCGTGGACGCCGAGCTGCGTGCCGCGAACTCCCTGGCACGCTGGGGTGTGGCACGGGTCGCCGCGCTCACCGTCGGTGGCCATCTGCCCGTCGTCCTGCTGCTGGTCACCGCCCCCTGGCTGCTGGACCGCGGAGTCACGCCGGGCGCCCTGATCGGCGCTCTCGCCTACGTCACCCAGTCCCTCCTCCCCGCCCTGCAGAACCTGGTGCACGGCCTGGGCACCAGCGGCTCCCGACTCGCCGTGGTGCTCCGCAGACTGGCCCCGGCGCCCTCCCCACCGCCGACGCGCATCCCGTCGCCGACGCCCGCCCCGTCACCGGGGGACTCCCGCGACGCCCTCGTCCTCTCCTCCGTCACCTTCGCCTACGGCGCCTCCGCCGCTCCTGTCCTGGACGGACTCGACCTCCGCGTCCCCCACGGCACGCATCTCGCCGTCGTCGGTCCCAGCGGCGTCGGCAAGTCCACGCTCACCGGGATCGTCGCGGGTCTCCTGCGCCCCCGGCACGGCACCGTCCACTTGTGTGGGCAGCCGGTACCCTGCGCCACATCCCGCGCACACCGGGTGCTCATCCCGCAGGAGGCGTACGTCTTCGGGGGATCCCTCGAAGAAAACCTCGGCGAGCTGCGGCCGAAACCCGTGCCCGAGGACGAGTTGTGGGCCGCCGCGGAGGCCGTGGGACTCACCGAGGTGATGATCCGGCTGGGCGGTCCGGCCGCCGAGGTCGACCCAGGCGCGCTGTCCGCCGGGGAGCGGCAGCTCGTCGCGCTGGCGCGGGCGTACCTGTCGCATGCGTCGGTCGTGATCCTCGACGAGGCGACCTGCCATCTGGACGCGGAGTCCGAGGAACGCGCGGAGCGGGCCTTCGCCCGGCGGCCGGACACGACCCTCGTGGTCGTCGCGCACCGCGTCAGCTCGGCCCGCCGCGCCGACCGGGTGCTGGTCATGGACGGCCGGTCCGTGGCGTACGGGGACCACGACGGCCTCCTGGCCCGCTCACCGCTCTACCGGGACCTGGTCGGCGCGTGGTCCCCGGCCCCTGTGCCGGTCCGCTCGCGCGAGGCCTCAGAGCCAGCCCTCCCCCTGCGAGATCCTGATCGCGTCGATCCTGTTGCGCGCCCCCGTCTTGCGGGTGATCGCGGCCATGTAGTTGCGCACGGTCCCGTGCGAGAGGTGCAGGCTGCCGGCGATCTCCGCGACGGAGGCTCCCTCGGCAGCCAGGGATAACACGCTCAACTCCCGCCGGGTCAGCGGCATCTCGGCGGCCTTGAGGAAGCCGAAGCCGAGGGAGTCGTCGATGAAACGTCTCCCTCGCGCGACCTCACGGATCGCGGACACCAGGCGCTGTGGGGAGCCCTCCTTGTCCACGTAGCCGAGGGCGCCCGCCTCGGCCGCGCGCTTGAGGAGGCCGGGTCTCCCGGCGTTGGCGAGGACCACCAGGCCGGGGTGCGGGCCGCCCGTGCCGCGCAGATCGGCGAGCGGCGGGATGCCGACCGCGTCGGCGCAGTCCAGGTCCGCCGCGCAGACCTCGGGGCGCAGGGACCGCACCCGCCCCGGCGCGGCGCGCCAGGACGCGTCGAACACGGCCAGATCGGGTTCGCGGCGGAGCCACTCCGCCAGCACCGATCTGACCAGACACTCGTCGTGCACGAGAAGTACCCGGATCACGTTCGCCCCTCCGCCTGCCGGCCACCGATGTCCCTCCGCTCAGCGCGTGCCCATTGTTGGCGCCCCCCACCACGCCCGGGCGCGAAGAACCAGCCATCGGGGTGCGTGGGGGCGCACTCACGGCGCCCGTGCGCGATGCCGCGCATCAGTGCGGGGGCATGGCGTGGGCGAGAGGGGGTACGGCGGCGTCTCCGCGGGACGGCGTTCGCCGTGCGCGGGCGGGCCCCAGGGGGGAGCCTTGACCCTGGGGCTGTCGCACGGTCGTGCGAGGAGGTGGTCGGCATGTCCGACGTCCACGCGTCCGGAGCGCGGACGACCGTCGAGACGGCCCGCGCCGGCCATCCGCTGCTGTCGCTGGCGCTGGCCGCGATGATGGACGACGTCCAGGCCCACTCCGGCGCGGTGTACCTGCTGACGCCCGACGAGCCGGTGCTGGAGATGGCGGTCATGGCGGGGCTGCCGAGATCGTTCGCCGCGCCCTGGGAACGGGTCGGGCTGAACTCGCCGATCCCGGTCTCCGAGGCCGTGCGGGGGCGGCGGCTGGTGTGGGTCAACGGCGAGGAGCAGATGGCCCGCCGCTATCCCCGGATCGCCGTGGTCCTGCCCTACCCGTTCGCCCTGGCCGCGCTGCCGGTGGCGACCCGCGACACCGTCTACGGCGCGGTCTTCCTGACCTGGCCCGGCTCCCACCCGCCGGAGCTCAGCGAGCGCGAGCGGGACCAGCTGACCTCGGCCTGCGACCGGCTCGCGATGCGGCTCAGGCGCGCCGAGGAGGAGGGCCGGCCGGTGGTTCCGGAGCCGGACCTGTCGTCGCCGTCGACGACGGTCGCGGGGACGCTCGGCACGGTGGAGGCGGCGCGGATGGTGGCGCGGCTGCCGTACGGGATGTGCGCGCTCGATCTGCACGGGCGGATCTCCTTCGCCAACGCGGCCACGGCCGAACTGCTCGGCATCCCCGTGAGCGGCCTGCTGGGCACCCAGCTGTGGGTGTCCGTGCCGTGGCTCAACGATCCGGCGTACGAGGACCGCTACCGGGCGGCGCTGATGAGCCAGCAGGTGACCTCGTTCGTGGCGCTGAGACCGCCGAGCGACTGGCTGTCCTTCCGGCTTTACCCGGGGAGCAACGGGCTGAGTGTCCGGATCTCCCGGGCCCGCGCGGTCGCCGAGGCCGAGCACGCGGCGCGGGAGGAGGACGAGAAGCCTGGCCGTCTGGTGACCATCCACCATGTGCTGGCGCTGGCGAGCGCGCTCACCGAGGCGGTCGGGGTGCAGGACGTGGTGGAACTGGTCGCCGACGAGATCGCTCCGGCCATCGGCAGCCAGGCCCTGGTGATGCTCGGCTCACGCGCGGGGCGCCTGCATGTGCTCGGGCACCGCGGCTACCCCGACCCGCACGTCGTGGAACGCTTCGACGGGATGCCGCTGACCGCGGCGATGCCCGGGGCGCACGCCCTGGCCACCGGGGTGCCCGCGTTCTTCGAGTCCCGCCAGCAACTGGAGCACCTCTACCCGCTGCGGCAGGACACCCCGGACGGGCTGGGCGCCTGGGCGTACATCCCGCTGATCGCCTCGGGGCGGCCGGTGGGCACCTGGGTGCTCGGGTACGCGGAACCGCATGCGTTCCCGGCCGACGAGCGCGCGGTGCTGACCAGCCTGAGCGGCCTCATCGCGCAGGCGCTGGAGCGGGCGCTGCTGTACGACGCCAAGCACCAGGTGGCGCACGGGCTGCAGAAGGCGCTGCTGCCGCACTCGCTGCCCTCGATCCCCGGCATCGAGTCCGCCTCGCGCTATCTGCCCGCCACCCGCGGCATGGACATCGGCGGCGACTTCTTCGACCTGGTCCTCTCGCACGGGAGGGCCTCGGCCGTCATCGGCGACGTGCAGGGGCACAACGTGACGGCGGCGGGGCTGATGGGGCAGATCCGTACGGCCGTACGCGCGTACACGACCGTCGGGCAGACGCCGGGGGAGGTGATGAGCAGCACCAACCGGCTGCTGATCGACCTGGGTTCGGAGCTGTTCGCCAGCTGTCTGTATCTGCGGCTGGACCCGGAGCACGGGACGGCCGTCATGGCGCGGGCCGGGCATCCGCCGCCGTTGCTGCGCCGGCCGGACGGGCATGTGCGGGTGCTGGACCTCGCGGGCGGCCCGCTGCTGGGCATCGACCCGGCGGCGACGTATCCGACGACGGAGGTGGCGCTGACGGAGGGGTCGGTGCTCGCCCTGTACACGGACGGGCTGATCGAGTCGCCGGGCGTGGACATCGAGGACGCGCTGGCGGATCTAGGGGAGCGGTTGTCTTCGGCCGGGGAGCGGCCGCTGGACGCGCTGGCCGACAGCCTGGTGAGGGAGACCGAGACGGCGGAGGAGCGGGCGGACGACGTGGCACTGCTGCTGCTCCGGGCCACGGGGCGCTCCGCGGGGTGACGCCGCGCCCGACGCGAAGCGGTCCGGCCCTCCCGCCGGAGGGCCGGACCGTTCCACCTGTCGGCCGGAACCGCTGTGGTGGGGCCGACAAGTGGGCCGTGGGACGACGGCCGGGGGCCAGTGGCCGCTGATCCCCGGGCCGTCGTCCACGTTCTCGATGGCGTTCGTCTACTGGTGGACGCCCTGCTCGTCGACACCCTGGTCGCCGACGCCCTGCTCCTGCTCCTGGCCCGCGTCACCCGCACCGGCCACAGCGCCCGCGTCACCCGCGTCGCCTTCCTCACCGGCTCCGGCGGCCGCGGCGCCCTCTTCCTCGCCCGCACCGGCCGCCGCGGCGCCCTCTTCCTCACCGGCGCCCGCGGCTGCGGCGCCCTCTTCACCGGCACCGGCCACGGCACCGCCGTCGGCCTCCTCGCCGGCTCCGGCGGCGGCGCCACCGTCGGCCTCTTCACCCGCACCGCCGGCGGCTTCCTCACCGGCGCCGGCGCCGGCGTCGCCGAGGGTGGCACCCGTGGCCGCGAGGGCCGTGGTGACCGGCTGGAAGAAGGTCTCGCCGCCCACGGTGCAGTCGCCGCTGCCGCCGGAGGTCAGGCCGATGGCCTGGCCGTCCTCGGTGAAGAGCGAGCCGCCGCTGTCGCCGGGCTCGGCGCAGACGTCGGTCTGGATGAGACCGGTGACCGTGCCCTCGGGGTAGTTCACCGTGGCTTCGAGGCCGGTGACCTGGCCGTCGGCGAGCCCGGTGGTGCTGCCCATGCGGAAGACCTGGAGACCGACCGCCGCCTCGCCGGCCGCGTTGATGTCGACCGTCTGGCCGTTGCCGAGGTCGACCGTGCTGGCCGCCTGGGTCGCCGGGTCGTTGTAGTCGACCAGGGCGAAGTCGCCGGCGCCCGGGAACGTGGCGGTCGCCGCGTCGACGGTGGCGATCGGCGCGCCGCCCTCCTCCTCGGACCACTCGGCCTCGGCGACACCGCAGTGACCGGCGGTCAGGAAGGCCGGGGCGCCCTCGGCGTTGACGACGTTGAAGCCGGCCGAACAGCGCGCGCCGCCGCCGAAGATGGCGTCGCCGCCCTCCAGGAAGGTCTTGAACGTGCCGGCGGACTTCTTGATGGTCGCCATGTCCGAGCCGAGCGACTTCACGGCCGACTCGATGGTGTCCCAGTTCTCGCCCGAGACCGTGGAGTCGGCGGTGACCTGGAGCTTGTTGGTGCGGGGGTCGATCGCCCAGGCGGTGCCCGGGACGGTGGCCTGCTCCTTCAGCGTGGCCGCGCCCTTCTGCAGCTCGGACCAGCTGTTCTCGACCTCACGGACCTCCGCGCCGGCCTCCTGGGCCTGGATGATCACGTTGTTGTCGTCGCCCTCGATCTGAAGGCCGTCGATGACGTTGATGATGAGGCGCTGCTCGCCCTTGTCGTAGTACGCGCCTGCGAACGCGTCACCGAGCAGGTCCTGCAGCTGGGAGGCGAGATCCGAGGCGTCACTCGCGGCGAGCGTCTTCGGGGCGGCGCCCTTCGCGTCCGTCTGGGACGCCATCGCGTTCGGCAGGATGAGGGCTGCCGCGCCGAGCGCCGCCACGCCGCCTGCGGCTATGAACGCCTTGCGCTTGGTGGCTCGTTTGTGACTCAACTCTTGACCTCCTGGGGACGGGGTCCGTACCGCCGTCCGGCGGGTGAACTGGGGGCGCCTGGTTGCCAGTTGGTACGGATGGTTCCGATGGGGTGTTCAACGCACCGCAAAAAGATTCCGATCTTCCATTTCGCAAAGTGCGCTACGCCCGTCGTTGGCCTGGCATTTCACGACTTCCCGACCGCGCGCCCCCGCGGGGTCCTGGGGGACCGGCCACCCGCGCCCTCGTCGGCACCCTCTTCGACACCCTCGGCTACCGCCCGGTAGCGGTCCGTCGACGCCGGTGATCGGGAAACCGGCTTCAGGGAATCTCCACACCGAATGCCCAGCGGGGTCACGGTCGGTGGGAGTTCTGCACAGGCCTCACGGAGGTGCCGCGTCTTTGCGGCGGGACTGTCCCATTCGTTTTCCGGGACGCAATCAAGCGCGTATGACGATGCCGCGATCCGTGTGAAGAGGTTGCCCCCAAGCCGTGCGCAAGCCTGCACCAATGAACCGTCATGGTCACCAAGTTCGCTGGTGAGAGGCCCTGTTGATTGGATGTGCGCGACGGCGATCTGCTTATATCCATCGCACCGCGGGGGCCGCCGAGCTCTCGGAGAGGGGAGCAGCCAGCTCTCCGGATCGAGAAGTGGGCACCCACGTGCGCGGCCGTCGTTCTGTCCCCAGAAGGGGGCCGCTCCCCCCTTGTGAAGCGCTATATGAAGGGAAGTTCCATCATGAACTCCACCCCCCAGGTTGA
This sequence comes from Streptomyces caniscabiei, assembly GCF_014930365.1. Classification (GTDB taxonomy): domain Bacteria; phylum Actinomycetota; class Actinomycetes; order Streptomycetales; family Streptomycetaceae; genus Streptomyces; species Streptomyces caniscabiei. Next base: position 705,425 of record NZ_JABXWI010000004.1, read on the forward strand.
GACCGCCGAGATCTCGGACGCCGCCCTCGACGCCGTCTCCGGTGGCCTCTCGGTCAACGCCGTCGGCACCGTCACCGGCCTGGTGGACGGCATCGCCCCGGTCTCCGGCCTGGTCAACACGGCCGTCGGCACCGTCGAGGGTGTGACCGGCCTGAACACCGCCCCGGTCACGAGCCTGGTCGCCGGTCTCTGATCGAGTCATCACGCCGCTGAGTCCCGGAACCACCTGACAGGTTCCGGGACTCTCGGGGTGCCTGGGTCAAGTCCTCCCGTTCTTCTGTCGTCTCCTGTCACGCAGGTGAGGGAAGTCCCGTGCAGTTCCGCCAACAGGCCCTCGCCAAGCTCCAGTCACCGGAGGAACTCGACCTCCCGGTGCGCTTCGCCCGCCCCCAGGGCTGGCTGGTGCTGTCCGTGACGGTGATCGCGATGGCCGCCGCCTCCGTGTGGGCCGTCACGGGTTCCGTCGCCTCCACGGTCGGCGCGCCCGCCGTCCTCACCCACGGGCAGGGCAGTTACGTGCTCCAGAGCCCGGTCGCCGGCCAGGTCACCGCCGTCCTCGCGAAACAGGGCGAGCGGCTGCCCGCCAGGGCCCCCGTCCTCAAGGTCGCCACCGCCGACGGCGAGCAGGTCGTACGCTCCGTCGCGGCCGGCCGGGTCTCCGCGCTCGCCGCCACCATCGGCCAGATCATCCAGACCGGTGCGAACGTCGCGGCCGTCGAGAAGGTCGCCGACGCCGACGACCCGCTCTACGCGACGGTGTACGTCCCCGCCGAGAACGCGGCCTCGGTCCCGAAGGACGCCGAGGTGGACCTGACCGTGCAGTCGGCGCCCACCCAGCGGTACGGCGTGCTGCGCGGCCATGTGAAGAAGGTGGACCGCACCGCGCAGACCCCGCAGTCCATCGGCGCGTTCCTCGGTGACACCCAGCTGGGCGAGCAGTTCACCAAGAAGGGCCGGCCGGTGGCCGTCACCGTACGGCTGGACCGCGAGGCGTCGACCGAGTCGGGCTACCGGTGGTCCTCGCAGGACGGGCCGCCGTTCGAGCTGACCTCCATGACCATGGCCACGGCGTCGATCCGGCTGGCCGACGAGCGCCCGATCGATTGGCTCCTTCCGTGACCGCCTCCGAGGACACCGCCCGGCCGCCCGCGCGCGGCAGACGCAAGGCGGCCCCGCCGAAGCGCCCGGTGCCCAAGGGCAGGCAGCGGACGGTCCGCACACCGACCGTCCTCCAGATGGAGGCCGTGGAGTGCGGCGCCGCGTCCCTCGCCATGGTCCTCGGCCACTACGGGCGGCACGTCCCGCTGGAGGAACTCCGTATCGCCTGCGGTGTCTCCCGGGACGGCTCGCGCGCCAGCAACCTGCTGAAGGCGGCCCGCGGTTACGGCCTGACCGCCAAGGGCATGCAGATGGACGTGGCCGCCCTCGCCGAGGTGAAGGCACCGGCCGTCCTGTTCTGGGAGTTCAACCACTACGTCGTCTACGACGGCATGGGCCGCCGCCTCGGCCGGCGCGGCGTCCATATCAACGACCCGGGCAAGGGCCGCCGGTTCGTGCCCATGGAGGACTTCGACGCAAGCTTCACCGGTGTCGTCCTCGTCATGGAACCGGGCGACGACTTCGAGAGGGGTGGACGCAGGCCCGGTGTGCTCGGCGCCATGCCCGCCCGGATGCGCGGCACCTCCGGCACCCTGCCCGCCGCCGTCCTCGCCAGCCTCCTCCTGGTGGCGGTCGGCGCGGCCGTCCCCGCGCTGAGCCGCACCTATATCGACATGTTCCTGATCGGCGGCCAGACCTCCCTGCTGGGTGTGCTGTTCGCGTCGATGGGCGCGTGCGTGCTGCTGACGGTCCTGCTGACCTGGCTGCAACAGGCCAACCTGCTGCGGGGCCGGCTGATCTCCTCCACTCTCTCCAGCGCCCGCTTCCTGCGGCACCTCCTGCGCCTGCCCGTCACCTTCTTCTCCCAGCGCAGCCCCGCCGACCTCGTCCAGCGGCTCCAGTCCAACGACGCGGTCGCCGAGACCCTGGCCCGGGATCTCGCGGCGGCCGGTGTGGACGCGGTCGTGGTCGTCCTCTACGCCGTGCTCCTCTACACGTACGACCCGCAGCTGACCTTCGTCGGCGTCGCGGTGGCGCTGCTGAACGTGGTGGCGATGCGGGTGGTGATCCGGCTGCGTGCGACCCGTACGGCGAAGCTGCGCGCGGACAACGCGCGGCTCACCAACACGGCGTACACCGGGCTCCAGCTGATCGAGACGATGAAGGCGACCGGCGGCGAGGAAGGCTACTTCCGCAAGTGGGCCGGGCAGCACGCCACCACGCTGGAGGAGCAGCAGCGGCTCGGGGTGCCCAGCGCCTGGCTCGGGGTCGTCGCCCCGACCCTGGCCACGCTCAACAGCGCGCTCATCCTGTGGATCGGCGGCATGCGGGCGGTCGAGGGTCATATATCCGTGGGTCTGCTGGTCGCGTTCCAGGCGCTGGTCACCCGGTTCACGGCGCCCCTCACCCGCCTGAACGGGGTGGCGGGCCGGATCCAGGACTTCGCCGCCGACGTGGCCCGGCTGAAGGACGTGGAGAACTTCCAGGCCGACCCGTTGTACGCCCGTCCGGACGCGGCCGAGTCCACCCGCCGGCTGAACGGCCACGTCGAGCTGGAGAACATCACCTTCGGCTACAGCCCCCTCGACAAGCCCCTGCTCACCGGCTTCGACCTCACCGTGGGCCCCGGCCGGCAGGTGGCGCTGGTCGGCGGCTCCGGCAGCGGCAAATCGACGGTGTCCAGGCTGATCTCGGGCCTGTACACCCCGTGGGAGGGCGTGATCCGCATCGACGGCCGGCGCCTGGAGGACATCCCCCGGGGGGCTCTGGCCGCCTCCGTCTCCTTCGTCGACCAGGAGGTGTTCCTCTTCGAGGGCACCGTCCGCGACAACGTGGCCCTGTGGGACCCCTCGATCCCGGACGAGGCCGTGGTCGAGGCGCTGCGGGACGCGGCCCTGTACGACGTGGTGACGCGGCGCCCGGGCGGCATCCACAGCAGGGTCGAGCAGGACGGCCGCAACTTCTCCGGCGGGCAGCGCCAACGTCTGGAGATCGCACGGGCGTTGGTGCGCAGGCCCAGCGTCCTCGTCCTCGACGAGGTGACCAGCGCGCTCGACGCGGAGACCGAGCTGACCGTCATGGACAACCTGCGCAAGCGCGGCTGCGCCTGTGTGGTGATCGCCCACCGGCTCTCCACGGTCCGCGACAGCGACGAGATCGTCGTCCTGCACCACGGCACGATCGTGGAGCGTGGCCGGCACGAGGAACTGGTGGCACACGGCGGCGCGTACGCCCAGCTGGTCAGGGAGCGATGAGATGACTGGCGTGCACGAGGAGCAGAGCGGTCAGGGCGGCTACGAGGGCGACCTCGTCCTCGGTGCGCTCGCCGCGATGGGCACCCCCCTCGACTGCTCCGGCCACACCCGGCTGGACCTCGAAGGCCCGCAGACGCTGTGGCTGGTGGCCTCCGGCGCCCTGGACCTGTTCGCGGTCGACGCCGTCCAGCAGGGCCACTGGCACCATCTGGGCCGCCTCGAAGCGGGTGCGCTGCTGCTCGGCCCGGTCGCCGGACCGCAGCACACGCTGGTGGCCCGCCCGCTGCGCGACTGCGTGGTCCGGCGCATCGGGCTGCGGGAGCTGTACCAGCAGGGGGGCACCGAGACCTGGTCGTACGACGAGTGGGGCAACCCGCAGCTCGTGCCCCCGCAGACGAGCCCCCTCGAATACGCCCTCGCCCTGGGCGTCGGCCGGGGCCTGTCCATCCTCTTCCAGGCGCCGATGGCCACCGAGCAGGCCGCCGCGCCCACCGACGACGACGTGTTCTGGATGCGGGTGCCGCCCGGCAGCGTCCAGTACGGCTCGCTGTACGGCGCCCAGGCGGCGGCCGATCTGCTGATGGACCCGGGGGTCTGGCAGAGCATGGTCGACCAGCAGTACCGGCTGCTGGCCACGCTGGACCGCTGGATCGAACAGCTGGAGCGCACCCACGAGGACCGGACGGCCGCCGGGATCAAGGCCGGTGAGGCGGTGCGCGCCCAGGCCGACCGCACCCTGCTCGCCTCCATCGGCAAGTCGTCCGCGAACCGGCGTACGACGGCGGCAGACGCGGACGCCACGTACGCGGCCTGTGGGCTCGTCGCCCGGGCCGCGGGGATCTCGCTCTCCGAGCCGGCGCAGAGCGGAACCGAGAGCGACCGGCTCGACCCGGTGGAGCGCATCGCGCTCGCCTCCCGGGTCCGCGTCCGCGCCGTACGCCTCACCGGGAGCTGGTGGCGGGAGAACGTCGGCCCGCTGGTCGGGCACCGGGCGCTGTCGGGTGCGCCGGTGGCGCTGCTGTGGCGGCGCGGCGGCTATGTGGCCGTCCAGCCGTCGTCCGGCCGGGAGACCCCGATCGAGAAGGCGAACGCGGCCGAGTTCGAGCCGCGTGCCGTGATGTTCTACCGCCCGCTGCCCGAACGGGTGCCGAGCCCGCTGCGCCTGATGCGGTTCAGTCTCCACGGGACGAGCGGTGACATGACGGGCCTGCTGCTCAGCGGGCTGGTGACCGTCGTGCTGGGCTCGCTCGTGCCCATCGCGACGGGCAGGATCCTCGGCGAGTACGTGCCGAAGGCCCAGGAGGACCTGATCGTGCAGGTCTGTCTGGCGATCATGCTGGCGAGCGTGGTGTCGGCGGCGTTCCTGTTGCTGCAGAACATGACGATCCTCCGGCTGGAGGGCCGTATCGAGGCCACGCTGCAACCGGCGGTCTGGGACCGGCTGCTGCGGCTCCCGACGAAGTTCTTCACCTCGCGGTCCACGGGTGAACTGGCCAGTGCCGCCATGGGCATCAGCGCGATCCGCCGCACGCTGGCGGGCGTAGGCCCGGTGGTCGCCCAGTCGGTGACCGTCGGCGCGGTGAACCTCGCCCTGCTGCTCTGGTACAGCGTCCCGATGGCCCTGGCGGCGATCGCCATGCTGGTGGTCGTGGCGGCGGTGTTCCTGGGCCTCGGTCTGTGGCAGGTCCGCTGGCAGCGCCGGCTGGTGGTGCTGGGCAACAAGCTGAACAACCAGGCCTTCCAGACCCTGCGGGGGCTGCCGAAGCTCCGGGTCGCGGCCGCCGAGAACTACGCCTACGCGGCCTGGGCGGGCGAGTTCGCGCGCAGCCGGGAGCTCCAGCAGAAGGTCGGGGGCATCAAGAACCTCAACACGGTGCTGGGCGCGGTGTACCTCCCGCTGTGCACCCTGCTGATGTTCATGCTGCTGGCGGGCCCGGCCCGCGGTTCGATGTCGGCGGCCGAGTTCCTGACCTTCAACACCTCGGTGACGATGCTGCTGACGTCGGTCACCCAGCTGACGGGGGCGTTCGTGTCGGCGGTGGCCGTGCTGCCGCTGTTCGAGGAGATCAAGCCGGTGCTGGAGGCGACGCCGGAGGTCCGCACGGCGAGCACCCGGCCGGGCGTGCTGTCCGGCGCGCTGGAGGCCCGCCGTCTCTCCTTCCGCTACGCCGACGACGGTCCGCTGGTGCTGGACGACGTGTCCTTCGCCGTCGCGCCCGGGGAGTTCGTGGCGATCGTCGGCCCCAGCGGGTGCGGGAAGTCGACGCTGCTGCGCCTGCTCATCGGTTTCGACAAGCCGGTCTCCGGGAGCGTCCTGTACGACGGTCAGGACCTCGGCGCGCTGGACCAGGCCGCCGTACGCCGTCAGTGCGGGGTCGTGCTCCAGCACGCCCAGCCGTTCACCGGCTCGATCCTGGACGTCATCTGCGGCACCGAGCCGTTCACGCCGGAGGAGGCGATGGCGGCGGCCGCGATGGCGGGGCTGGCGGAGGACATCCAGCGCATGCCGATGGGTCTGCACACCATCGTCCAGGGCAACGGCGCGATCTCCGGCGGGCAGCGGCAACGCCTGATGATCGCGCAGGCGTTGATCCGCCGGCCCCGGATCCTCTTCTTCGACGAGGCGACGAGCGCCCTGGACAACGAGACCCAGCGCACGGTCATCGAGAGCACGCGGGCCCTGAACGCCACGCGGATCGTGATCGCCCACCGGCTGTCCACGGTGATGGACGCGGACCGGGTCGTGGTGATGGAGGACGGCAAGGTGGCGGAGGTCGGAGCGCCGGGCGAGCTGCTGGCGAACCCCATCGGGCGCCTGCATGAGCTGGTCCGCCGTCAGATGGCCTAGCCGGTCGCGCTCCCCCGCCGGTCTCGCGGCCGGTCAGAACGACAGGTCGCGCTCGTACCAGGTGCCCGTCTCACCGCTGAGGTGTTCCGGGCCGGCCGGACCGACGGGGACGAACCCGGCGTTGATCAGCACCTTCCGGGAGGCGGCGTTGTGGTGGGCCACGGCCGCCCGCAGGGTGCGCAGGCCGTACCGGGCCGCCGCCGACCGGCACAGTTCCCGCACGGCCGCGGTCGCCACGCCGTGACCGGCGACGTGCTGGGCCACTCGATAGCCGAGGTGCGCGCAGTGGTCCTCGATGTCGACCAGGTTGAACCTGCCGAGCACCGAGCCGTCCTCGGCGAGAAGCACGTGGAAGGCGCAGACACCGCTGTCCTGCTCGGCCAGCAGGGCGTCGTACCGGTCGGGGAACTCGTCGAAGAACGCGTCGCCGCGGTCGGGGATCGAGGCGGCGAACCAGGCACGGTTCGCCAGTTCGAAGTCCAGGACCGCCGGGGCGTGTTCGGCACGCAGTCGTCGCAACTCGGGCATCGGGCGACCCTAGTCGGAGGCTGCGCCGAGGGCACCTGATTTCTTCCGTACGGCAGGCACCGGCCCCGGGACGAGGAGGAGCGAGGCGACCGGCACGGCGGCGAGGGCCAGCCAGGGCACGGCGGCCGGCAGATCCGCGTCCATCAGGGCGCCCGCCGCCGCGCTGCCGACCAGCACGATCAGGCCGGACACGGACGACATCGCCCCGGTGTAGAGCCCGAGGCGCCCCTCGACGGCGAGATCGGGCACCCAGGCCCGGGCCGCGGGGGCCACCAGCATCTGGCCCAGGGTCAGGAGGACCACGAACCCGGCGGCGGGCAGCAGCCCCGCCGTGCCCGTCCACTCCGCGGGCCGCGCCAGGCCGACCACGCCGAATCCCGCGGCGATGAGAAGCAGTCCACCGGCCATGGACCGCCGCAGGTCGAGCCGTCCGGCCGCCCATCGCGTCACCGGCAGCTGCGCCGCCACGACCAGCAGCGAGGACAGCCCGAACAGCCAGGCCAGCGCCGCCTGCGACCCCGTGGCGCGCTCCACCTCGTCGGGCAGGAGCAGGTAGAGCTGGTTGTAGGCCAGCAGGTACGCGCCGTACGCGCAGGCCAGGGCCAGGAACCGCCGGTTGCGCAGCAGCCCGCCGAGGCCGCCGCGCACCGCGACCCGCTCACGCCCCGGTATGTGCTGCGGCAGCAGCCGGACGTGCCCGGCGAGGACGAGGACGAAGACCCCGGCGCCCGCGAGGCAGACCACCCGGTAGTCGACGGCCAGCAACAACGCGCCGATCAGCGGCCCGACGAACGCCCCTGCCTGCCCCGCCACCGTGAACAGCGCGAGCACGCTCGTCCGGGGACCGCCGCCGGACTCCTCCCACACCACCGCCTGCCGGGCCACCTCGGACTCGACGGCCGGGGAGAACAGCGCGGCGGCGAAACCGATCAGCAGGACGGAGGCGATGACCGACCAGTCCTCGTCCGCGTACCCGAGCCACGCGAACCCGGCGATCCGCAGCACGCACCCGGCCAGCACCACCGGCCGTACGCCGTACCGGTCGGCCAGTGCGCCGCCGACCACGAACAGCCCCTGCTGGCTGAAGGTGCGCAGTCCGAGCACGAAGCCGACCATCCAGCCGGCCATGCCGATCGCCGTCCCGAGGTGCTCGGCGAGGAACGGCAGTACCGCGAAGAAGCCGACGTTGAAGGCGAGTTGGGTGAGGATGAGCAACCGCAGAAGGGGGTTGAGCCTCGCCCACGTCCCACGCCGCGACACCTTGCCGGCCACGGCCGGCCTCCCGGTCCGCTCCTTCGTCGTCCGCCCCGTGGGGGGCGCGGTCCGGGGCTGTTCGGGCTCGGTCATCCGGTCTCTCCGGCGGTGGGGGCGGCGGCGGGCTTCGGTCGGTGTGGGGGCCCGGCGAGCGGGCGGTGCCACAGGCGCGGCACGCGTACTCCGCCCGCCGCCGTGACCGCGAGCGCGCCGAGGAGGGCGAGTGCGCCGGCGGGGGCGAGGACGGCCCAGGGGGCGCGTTCGGCGTAGGGCTGGTTCTCGGCGAGGAGGAGGCCCCACTCCGGGTCCGGGGGCTGCGCGCCGAGGCCGAGGAAGCCCAGGGAGGTCAGGGCGAGGGCCACCCCGGGCAGCCGCAGCAGGGCGTGCCGGGCGACGGGCGGCAGCACGGCGGGGAGCAGTTCACGGCGGAGCAGGTACGCGTCGCCGGCGCCCAGCCCCTTGGTGGCCGTGATGTGGGTCGTGGCCCGTTCCTGTGCGAGCAGGGCCGTGGTGTGCGCGGCCAGTGGCACCCAGGCGACGGCGGCCACGGCCAGCGCGGGGGTCGCCGCTCCGCCGCCGGCCACTCCGGCGACGAGGAGACCCGCGAGGACCGCGGGCACGGCGTTGACGGTGTCGACGAGGGGCCCGGAGAAGCGGGGCAGCAGCCCCAGCAGGACGCCCGTCAGCAGCGCGGCGGCGCTGATCGCGACGGCCAGGGCGAGGGTGGTGAAGGCGCCGTGCCCGATGCGGGCGAGGAGGTCGCGCCCGAGCGCGTCGGTGCCCAACGGGTGTGCCCAGGAAGGGGGTTGGAGCCGGGCTCCGGTGTCGAGGGCGAGCGGGTCGCGCATCAGGCCGAGCGCGACGACCGCCAGCAGGAGGCCGCCGTGCAGCAGGGGGGCGCGGCTGGGGGCCGGTGGCGTGGGCCGGTGCAGGGAGTGGAGCGCGCCGTCGCGCAGGGCGGGGCCGATGAGGCGGTGGGCGGCGAGGCGGGCGAGGGCGCCGGCGACGGCGGCCAGCAGGACGAGGGCGAGGGTGCCGGCCTGGAGGACGGGGAGGTCCTGGGCGACGGCGGCCTGGAGGGTGGTGCGGCCGAGGCCGGGTATGTCGAAGACCTGCTCGACGGTGACGGCGCCGCCGGTGAGGCCGACCACGAACAGGCCGAGGTTGGGCAGCAGTCCGGGTACGCAGCGGCGTACGGCGTGGCGGGCGGTGGCCCGCCCGGGTATGCCGCGTGCTGCGGTGGCCAGGGCCCACGGCTCGGCGAAGGCGCCGGGCAGCAGGTCGGCCAGCATCCGGCCGAGCAGCGCACCGGCGGGCAGACCGAGGGCGAGGGCGGGCAGCACCGTCCACCGCGGCCCGTACCAGCCGAGCGCGGGCAGCCAGCCGAGGTGGACCCCGACGACGACGGCGAGCACGGAGGCGGTGAGGAACTCGGGCAGCGCGGCGAGCATCGCGGCGGCGCTGCCGCCGCCCCGGTGGTCGTCGAGGCGGCGGTGCGCGCCGAGCCACAGGGTGCGGGCGCAGACCGCCGCGGCCGTGGCCGCCGCGACGAGAAGCGCGGCGGCCATCAGCAGCAGGGAGACGCCGAGGGCCTGGACGACGGACGGGGTGACCTCGGCGCCGGAGATCCACGACCGGCCCGCGTCACCGCGCGCGAGCCCGCCGAACCACTCCCCCAGGAGCCTCAAGGGGCCGGCGTCCAGGCCGAGTTCGTCGCGTACGGCCGCCAGGACCTCCGGCGTCGGGTCGCGTTCGGCGGAGCGTGCCTTGAGGACGGTGAGCGCGGGGTCGGTGCGCGACAGCCACGGCAGCAGGCCGATCCCGCACAGCAGAACGGCGGCGAGCAGGGCCCGCCAGAGTGCCCGTATCAGCGTCGGGTCCCCGTTCCGACCAGGGTGCGCTCGTACGGGTCGAGGATCACGCCCCGCACGGAGGTGCTGACGCCGGTGATGATCCGCTGGTGGACGAGCGGGACGGTGGCGTCGGTGCCGAGGATCGCAGCCTCGGCGTTCATGGCCGCCTGCTGCCGCTTGGCGGTGTCGGACTCCTTCTCGGCGGCGGCGACGGCCCGGTCGACCTTCTTGTCGCAGAGCAGAGCGAGGTTGTAGCTGCCGTCGCAGGTGAAGTCACTGGCCAGGATGGTGACGGGGTCGCCGGTGTCGAGCAGGGAGTTGCGGGCGCCGACGAACGCGTCGAACTTGCCGGCGAGGGCGTCGCTCTCCAGCCGCGAGTACTCGCGGACCTCCAGCTTCACCTCGAACCCGGCCTCCCTGAGCTGCTGTTGCAGCACCTGGGCGACCTCGGGCAGCTCGGGCCGGTTGTCGTAGGTGGCGATGGTCACGGAGGTGCCGTCGGGGTCGGCGGCCTTCGCGCGGCCGGCCGGTGCGACGCGCTTGTCGGCGGCCCAGGTCACGGCGGGGCCGAAGATGCCGACTCCGGCGTCCGCGTGGCCCTCGTACACGTCCTTGGCGAGGACGGAGCCGTCGACGGCCTCGCGGGCGGCGGCCCGCAGCTTCGGGTCCTTGAAGGCGCCGGTCTTCGTGTTGAGCAGGAGGCTGGTGGTGCGGGTGGTGGCCGTCTCGCGGCGGGTGGCCTTGTCGAGGGTGGAGGCCTGCGACACGGGGACGGCCTCGGCGATGTCGACCTGGTCGGTGCGCAGGGCGTTGGTGCGCGCGGAGCCGTCGGCTATGAACTTGGCGTCGATGCCGCTCGCCTGGGCGCGCCCGCCCCAGTACTCCTCGAAGCGGTTCAGGGTGGCCGCGGTGGTGCCGGTGACCTCGGTGAGCTCGAACGGGCCGGTGGCCGTGCCGACCGGGTTCACGCGCTCGGCGCCGTAGGCCTTGGCGGACAGGATCGCGAGGCCGGGGCTGGTGAGCCTGAGCGGCAGGGCGGGGTCCGGGTCCTCGGTGGTGACGCGTACCCGGCGGTCGCCCTCGGCCTTCGCTGTGAGGCTGATGCCGGAGAGCGCGGCGGTGACCGGTTCGGCCTCGGTGGCGCGGGTGAGGGCGGCGGCGACGGTGGCCGGGGTGACCTCGGTGCCGTCCTGGAAGGTGGCCTCGCGCAGGGAGAAGAGCCAGTTCCGGTCGTTCTCGCGGGTCCAGGACTCGGCGAGCGCGGGGGCCGGGACGCCGTTGGCGTCCAGCTTGGTGAGGCCTTCGGTGACGCCGAGCCGGCTGAGGAGAGTGGCGTCGGCGCCGTACGGCGAGAAGTTCTCGGCGGGCGGGAAGGCGAGGGCCACGCGCAGTCGGGAGCCGTCGCCGGAGCCGTCGTCGGTGGTCCCTCCGTCCGAGGCGAAGCAGCCGGTCAGCAGGGGGGCGAGGAGCAGGCCGGCGGCGGCGCGACGGCGGCGGGAGGTGCGCATGGTCCTTGGTTCTCTGTGGGGGACGGGGCGGCGGGGGGGGCGGAGCGGCCGGGGGGCGGAGCGAGGGGGTGGGTCGCGACGCAGCCTACATGAGAATGATTTTCATCTAATCGGCGAGGAGATCACGGCCGCGGGCACCGGAACCTCGAAGTGCACCACCCGTTCCCCGGTCGTCTCGCGCTCGTCGCACACGGCCACGCCCTGCGACCGCCAGAAGCCCTCGGCGCCGGGCACCCCGGGATCGGTGTGCAGGTACACGGAGCGGTAACCGCCGTCGGCCGCCGCGATGTCCAGCAGCGCGGCGACCAGCCGCCGGGCCAGCCCGCGCCGCCGGTGCTCGGCACGGACGTACACACGCCGCAGCTGGGCGGTCTCCCCGGACGGGTAACGCTCGGCCAGCCAGCGGGGGTTGGGCGGATGGGCGGGCCCCCGGGAGTCCAGCGCGCCGGTCGCGACGACCGCGCCGTCCCGCTCGTCGACCGCCACCAGGAGCACATGACGGTCCGGCGTGACGTACGCGCCCCGCAGATCGATGATGTCGCCGTGCCAGCGCGGCACGTACCCCGTGCCGAAGTCCCGGTAGACGGTGTCGAGCATCACCGTCCGCGCTCCGTCGAGGTCTTCGGGGCCTGCCACCCTGATGTCGTAGTGCTGCACCTGCACATCATATGCAATAAGTCTGATCATTCCGATCAGGGGTTCGGACAGTCGCTCCGCACCGCGGCGATGCCTTCGGACACCCCTGCGACGGGGTGGTGCCCCACGGCGCGCGAGCGGCCGGGATGCGACGGCGTGCCTCCGGCCGCCGTACGGGACACGCGTGTTGAGGCGGCTACCGGGTACTCCGGAGGTCATGCGGATGAGCGTGGTGGATGTGGGATCGAACACCGTACGGCTCGTGGTGGCGGACGCCGAGGGGGGTGTACCGCTGCCGGTGCACACCGCGAAGTGGCGCCTGCGGCTGTCCGAGCAGGTGCCGCCCGGCGGTGATGTGCCCGACGAGGCCGTACAGCGGTTGTGTCAGGCGGTCACGGCGGCGGCGCGCACGGCGGAGAGATGGGGGGCGTCGACACCACTGGCGTTCGCGACCGCCGTGGTGCGGTCCGCGCCCAACTGCCGTGAGGTGCTGCGCACGGTGCGCGCGGAGACCGGTGTGCCGATCTGCACCCTGCCCGGCGAGGTGGAGGCCGAACTCACCTTCCTCGGCGCGCGCCGGTGGATGGGCTGGCGGTCGGGGCCGCTGGCCCTGCTGGACATCGGGGGCGGCTCGCTGGAGGTGGCCTTCGGGCGGGGACGGCTGCCGGACTTCGTGGCCTCGCTGCCGCTGGGCGCCAACCGCCTGACGCACGAGTTCTTCCACGGGCAGGACCCGCCGTCGACGGAGAGCATCAAGGCGCTGCGCCGCAAGGTCCGTCATCAGCTCCGGGACGTCTCGGCCCGCATCCGCTGGGAGGGACCGCGCACGGCCGTGGCCACCTCGCGCACCTTCCAGCAGCTCTCCCGGCTGTGCGGATCCGCGCCGGGCCGTCATGGGCCGTTCGTGGAACGGGAGTTGCGGTGCGCGGACCTCGGCGAGGCCATCGCCCGGCTCGCCGCCCTGCCCGCCGCCCAGCGGTCCGCCCTGCCGGGCATCTCCGCGCCCCGGGCGACGCAGAGTCTCGCCGGGGCGCTGGTCGGGCACACCACGATGAAGCTCGCCGGTCTGAAGAGCGTGACGATCTGCCCCTGGGCGATCCGCGAGGGCGTCCTGCTGCGGCACATCGAGGACGGCCCGGCGTGGTGGTCGGAGGTGACGCGGGACGTCGAAGCCACGGGGTCGGCGGGTTCGGGCACGCCGGGCGCGGTACCCCTACGGATCGCGGCCCCGGCCCGCTGACCCCGCCCGACCTCACCTGCCCCCTACGGAAAGGAGCACCCCCATGACGCACCACGACAAGCGGAGCCCCGACACCGAGCACGGCCGGCACGGCGACCGTGGGAAGGACAAGCCCGACACCGCCCTCGACGAGGTCCTGCGCGAGGTGGAACGGGCCGAGACCGACGTCACCGACTCCGACGGGCGCCGCCGTCACCACGGCGAGGCGGGCGACGCGATCACCCCCGACGAGCGGGCCCAGGAGGAGTCCCACGAGGAGTCCCACCACGACTAGGACACCCGGAGGCCGGATGGAGGCGGGCCGGATGCCCGACTCCTTCCGGGAAAGTCAATACGCAGGGCGGCAATTCACCTTTTCGAGTGTTGTAGATCTTGCGCCGGGCGCGAAAGGGATGGCCTGCTCCGCGCCGGGGTAGCTAACCGGATCCAATGCGCCCTACCCCTGACAAGGTGGAGCCGCCATGAGTCCGGATGCCCACGACCGCGCCGCCCCTCGACCCGAGGACACGGCCCCCGAATCCGGATCCGGGCCCGTGTCCGGGTCGGTGGCGGCCGACGAGTACGCCCGCACCCGCCGGGTCGGCCCCTTCGTCGTCGTCGAGGCCTCGGGCGAGATCGACATGGCGTCGGCCGGATCCCTCGCCGCGCATCTGACGGCCGCCGTGACCGGGGCATCCCCGCCGGACGTGCTCGTCGACCTGCGCCGCGTCGCCTTCTTCGACTGCTCGGGGCTGCGCGTGCTGTGCAGAGCGGAGGCCACCGCCCGGTCGCTCGGCGGGCGGCTCCGCCTCGTCTCCGACCAGCCCCGGATGCACCGGCTGCTGCGCGCCGCCGGCCTGTTGGGCCGTTTCCCGCCGTTACCGGACTTCCCGCCCGCGCCCCCACCACCGTCACCACCATCGCCTCCGTCACCACCGCCGCCCGCGTCTCCCCCGCCGCCCTCGCCTCCGCCTCCGCGACGGCCAAGTCTCAAGTAGCAGTTCAATGAAACGATCGAAGGACCTGCGGCAGGCACAGACCGCTCCGGCGGACACCGGCGCGGAATCCGAGCGACACAGAAGTGGAGACGCGCGAAGTGAAGTTCCTTCTCGAAGTCGACCTGGACAGCACGGGCTGGGACGAGGGCACCGCCGTCCAGGAGCTGGAGCGCATACTGCGCTACTGGGGCGGCAATCTCCGGCACTGCGAGATCGGCCCCGGGGACGGACAGCCCCTGTACGACTCCGGCCACCAGGAGGTCGGCCGCTGGACCGTCACCTCCGAGTGACCCACCGGGCCCCGGCATGATGCCGGGGGCCGGCCCGCGGCCCCACTCCGCTTCGGCCGGCCCCCGGACGGGATCGCGTGACGCACCGCGACAGGGCTCGCGCTCCCCAGCCACGGGCCCTCGCTCATCACTCACGGGGTCACGCAACCCCGGTCTACCGGCCGCCGTCGGGCGGCCGTGTCGTGCGGGTGGTTCAGAAGGAGTACAGAACGCTCGCGGCGGAGTCCTTCAGGCACTCGTTGGCGAACGTCCGCTCGTACGCGACGCGCTTGCCCTGCCAGACACCGTGGACGGTGACGACGACCGGGTCGTACTGCTTGGTGCACATCGCTCCGGCGCTGCCGCTCAGGACCTCGAAGTCGCCGCCGCTGTAGCGGAGTTCGGCGCAGGCGTCGGCGGGCGCCGGGTGGGTGCCGCCGGGCTTCGGCGCGCAGCTCAGGGTGACGGCGCGCTCGGGGGTGACGGTCGCCGAGTTCTCGCCGTGACCCACGGTCAGCACCAGGGCCGACGGGGCGTAGAGCCCCTGTACGGCGGGCTGGGGGGCCGTGGGTTCGGGCGCCGCGAGCGCGGGCCCCGCGAGGGGACCGCAGACGGCGGCGGCCGTCAGGGTGAGAGTCGCTGCCAGGCGCGCGGTCTTCGGCATGGTGTGCATCCTTCCGCTCTGCAGGAGTGCCCGGACGGCCCCGCCACATCGGTCGCGTGGACGAAGCCGGCCCGGACGGTGCCGGTTCGGCGTGCGCGAGTCTGCCGGGTCCCCGGCCGGAACACACATCCAACCCACAGGTTTCGGTAACTTTGAGTATTGAATCAGTGGCTCGAAGTCACGGAATTCGAACAGGCAAACCCCGATTCTGAGCGGTTCCCGATCGCCTCATGATCACGAATGGCCGGATCTCCATGGCTCGGCAATCGGCCTGAAACATTCCGCTTCGGCCCGGACACCCGTGCCATGACGGTGCGGAACCCCGAGCGGGACCGCCCCGCTACACCGCGTGTTTTGGACGGGCGCTTCCTCGGCACTGCATGAATGCTGGCCGGGTCCTAACCGGCCCCCCGCGAGTGTGGGATCACCAACTCCACCTGGGAGAACGGGAGCAGCGAGCCGGTGACGGCGGACCCACGCCTCCCGCGTTCCCGGGCGGATCACGCTCAGGAACGTTAGGGGCAGACTCATGGGTAACGCTGTGCGGCCACAGCGCAGGGCCATTCTCACGGGAGGACTCGCGGCGGCCTCCGCGGCCGTGCTCACCGCCTGTTCGTCCAAGACCGGTGACGCCGGCACGGCGAAGGCGGCGAACGTCGGGGCGGCGTCGTCCTCCCCGAAGGCCGCGCCCCGGCCCGACTCCGCGCGGACGGCGTACGCCAGGCTGCTGGAGGGCAACAAGCGCTGGGTGAGCGGCACGTTGCAGCACCCCGACCAGGACCCCGCCCGGCGCGCCGCCGTCGCGCCCGAGCAGAAGCCCTACGGCGTGATCGTCTCCTGCATCGACTCCCGTGTGCCGCCGGAGCTCGTCTTCGACACCGGCATAGGCGACCTGTTCGTGATACGCACCGGTGGTCAGGTCGTGCAGCCGGTGGTCGTCGGCTCCGTCGAGTACGGGCCCCTCACCGCCGGGTCCCCGCTCGTCGTCGTGCTGGGACATCAGAACTGCGGGGCCATCAAGGCGGCGTACAAGGCGATCAAGGACGACGAGGACCTGCCGGGCAACCTGCAGTCGATCGTCGAGGCCCTGCGCCCCGCCTACCAGGACATCGCCAAGACCAAGCACGCCGACCCCGTCGACGCGATGATCCGCGCCCACGCCAACCGGACCGCCGCCGATCTGCGGACCAACGCCTCCCTCGCCCCCCTGGTGAAGAAGGGCGACCTGAGCGTGGTCAGCGCCTACTACTCGCTCGACACGGGCCGCGTGGAGACCCTCACGGGCGCCCCCTCCGCCTGACACCGCAGCCGCGTCGCCACGTGGCCCAGGACGCTCGTGCCGTCCTGGGCCACGGCGAGGGTCCGCCCGTGCGGTGGACGGCGGGCGCACGGGTCGTCAGGATCGTCGGCGACGCGGGGCGTTCTCGACGGTGAGGGGCAGGACCGACGGATGACGAAGCACTGGGCGGACTTCCAGTACGAGATCTACCTGGGCGGGATGGGCGGGGCCGTGCCCCGGCTGCCCACCGACCTGACCCGGCTGGAGGAGCTGGCCGAGCACCGGCTCGGCGCCGGTCCGGTCGGCTATGTGGCGGGCAGCGCGGGGAACGGCAGTACGGCCCGCGCCAACCGGGAGGCGCTGGACCGGCACCGGATCGTGCCCCGGATGCTGCGGGACGTGAGCGAACGCGACCTGTCCGTCGAGGTGTTGGGCCGGTCGCTGGCGGCGCCGGTGGCGCTCGCCCCGGTGGGCGTGCTGTCGATCGTGCACCCGGAGGCGGAGCCGGCGGCTGCCCGCGCCGCCGCCGCGCAGGGCGTGCCGTACATCCTGTCCTCGGCGTCCAGCACGCCCATGGAGCAGGTCGCGGAAGCCATGGGGGACGCGGAGCGCTGGTTCCAGTTGTACTGGGCGAAGGACCGCGACGTCACCCGCAGCTTCCTGGAACGCGCGAGGGCCGCCGGGTACTCGGTGCTCGTCGTCACCCTCGACACGCCGTTGCTCGGTTGGCGGCCCCGTGATCTGGAGCGGGCGTACCTGCCGTTCCTGCACGGTGTCGGCACCGCCAACTACTTCTCCGACCCGGCGTTCCGGGCGGGGCTCGCGCGGCCGGTCCACGAGGACCCGAACGCGGCCGTGCTGCACTTCGCGGGGATGTTCGGCGACCCCGGGAAGACCTGGCCCGACCTGGCGTTCCTGCGTGAACACTGGGACGGGCCGATCGTGTTGAAGGGTGTGCTGCACCCGGACGACGCGCGGCTCGCAGCGGACGCGGGGATGGACGGGGTGGTCGTGTCCAACCACGGCGGGCGGCAGGTGGCGGGGGGCGTCGGTGCGGCGGACGCGCTGCCGGGGGTGGTGCGGGCGGTGGGTGAGCGGCTGACCGTGCTGTTCGACAGCGGGGTGCGGACGGGTGACGACGTCTTCAAGGCGTTGGCGCTCGGGGCGGATGCCGTGCTGCTGGGGCGGCCGTACGTGTACGGGTTGGCGCTGGACGGGCAGGCGGGGGTGGAGCATGTCATCCGCTGTCTGCTCGCCGAGTTGGACCTCACGCTGGCGTTGGCCGGGCATCGGGGGGCGGGGTCGGTGGAGGGCGGCAGTCTGGTCGGTGGGGGTTCCTGACGGGGGTCGCGCCCCCGCCGCCCCTACCCGTCCCATCCTCGGCAAGGGGCTGCGCCCCTTCGACCCCCAGCGTCCGTCCGGTGGGGGCTGGTCGCGCAGTTCCCCGCGCCCCTGAAAAAGCAGGGGCTGCGCCCCGTGCTTTTTCGGCCCGAAAGGCCGGAGGCCTTTCAGGGGCGCGGGGAACTGCGCGAGAAGCCCCCACCCACCCGCACACGAACAACCGGCCTCCCCTGACTCCTACAACCCGAGCCCCGTCAACAGCGTCGGCACGTCGACCGACGTCAGCGGGGTCAGGGGACTCTCCCGCTCCGTACCACCCTCCGCGGCGCCCTCGTCGTGGACGGCCAGCACGGACCCACCCCGCTCGGCCTCCGCCTCCGGCGTCGCGTTCGGCGTGGGCGTGTCGGGCTTCTCCGGTCCCGGCGCCGGGGAACCCTCGCCGGCGTCCGGTTTCTCGGAGACCGGCTCGGTCTCGGGCGTGGGCGCCTCGGAGCCGGAGACGGAGAGGGACTCGGGGCTCGCGGTCACCCCGTCGGTGAGCCAGCGCTGCTTGGTGGAGTTGTCCCGCACCTTGACCACGACGTCGGACTTGGGCTCCGAGTCGATGGGGGCCATGGCGAGCCCTTCGCCCCACCGGGGCAGCAACTCGCCCTGGACGGTGAAGTCGTAGCGGACGTCGTCGCCCCGCTTCGCGTGTTCGCCCGCGCAGCTGCCGAGGACGACGACACCGGCGTCCACCTGGGAGTCCAGGCACAGTTCGGGGTTGGCGACACTGCGCAGCAGCCCGTCCTCCTCGTAGGACCACTTCTGGGTCCAGCCGGAGTCGCACACCGCGAGTTCGGTCGAGGCGCCCTTCACGGCCTTGCCGCCCGCGATGTCGAGGCAGAGATCGGCGGCCTGGTTGCGCAGGCGGGTCTGCTGGGGTGCCGTGGGCCGTCCGGCCGAGGCCGGCGGGGTCGGTGAAGCGCTGCCGCGGGTGGCCTCGTTGCCGGTGTCCGGCGCCGTCGCGACGCCCCCGGTGGCGCTGGTGGAGGCGGTGGGGTCGGCGCCGCTGCCGTCGTCCGAGAGGAACGCGGCGCCCAGGATGGCCGCGAGCAGCGCGCCCGAGGAGACGCCGACGGTGAGCAGGGCGCGGGGGTTGCGAGCTCCGGAGGTGATCCGGCGGCGCTGTGCGGGGATCTGGGAGAGCAGTCGGTGGCGGCCGCCGCTCCCCGGCCGTCTCGACGTGCCCTTCTGCGGCATCCGGCCGGGCCGGGAGTCGAGGTAGCGCCGGGCACCCCAGCCGAGTACGGCTTCGGCGATGACGCCGCCGAGTCCGCCCTCGAAATGGCTGAGTTGCTCGGCGGCGTAACGGCAGTAGCGGCACTCCAGCAGATGCTGCTGGACGTCCGGCAGCAGAGCGCCGCCGCGGCGAATGGGCACATCCAGCAGGCGGTTGTAGAAGCGGCAATCCTTGGACGGCGCGAGTTCCCGGTGGGCGCGCACGCAGCCCTCCCGGAATTTGTCGCGTGCCTGCTCCAGGGTGGCGACGGCGCTGTCGGCGTCCAGCCCCAGCAGACCAGTGGGTATGGTTATCGTTTCGGCTTCTACTTCGGTGTGCCACAGCAGGCACTGGGCGACCGCGGGGAGGGCCTGGAAAGAACGCTCGACGAGCTTGCGGTTTTCCGGCGTCATGGACTTCGCCGCGCGCATGCCCCGCCCTCCGGCGGGCTTGCGCAAGTCCGGCAGCACACCGGAGACGCCCCCTTCCGCGGACCACTCCTTGACGGTGTCGCGCGCGGCCACCAGCAGCCGGGGCCGCAGGGCGACACCCGACTCGCCCCGCATCAGCCCGTCGAGCACCCGGTGGAAGGCGGTCGCGGTGACCATCGAGGCGACCTGGGACTGGGTGGCGAGACAGACGGCCGCGTAGTCATAGGTCGACTGCCAGTGCCGTGCCATCAACAGGGCGACCGGGTCGCCGGTGCCGCCCTCCGGCCATCCCCTCAGCCGGGCCGCGAGAGTCTCGTCGGACTCTCCGGGCACCGGGCCGGGCGCGGGCGGGAAAGTGGGGCGGGGAGGGTGGGGGGTGTGCACAGAGCGGGTTCCTTCCAAGGCACAAGATGGCACACGGAGTTGTGGCCGCCGAAAAGGGCCCTGGACTGGTGCGTACCTTTTTGGCGGGCGCCGGGAAAGCGGCCGGGGACCGGGCCGCACGATGACCGTCTCCCTTGAGCCTTTTGGGCCCTTCGGCGACCGGGAAAGCCAAATGGCCTTTCCGGCCGGGCCATTGCCCCTGCGCAGGAAGTTCACCCTTGCACAAGTTACTCATGGCTAACAAGGCACTTGTGCAACATCCGTATCACTAAAAGCAGGTCAGATGACCGGTACGAATGATTCCGCTTCGCAGAGCGAACGCTTCCGCTTCCCAAATGTTCAAGCCTTCAAGCACCCCGTGTGAACCGTACGCACACCCCGGTGGTCCGCGCACGCTCCCGGCGCGCGGACGGTTCGTTGTTGACTGAAGCCGGCCACCTCGGAAGGCCCCGCGCGGAACGGCGGCTCTCCCGCGCGAAACGGGCCGCCGACCTTGATCCTCCCGCCCTCGGTCGGCGGCCCCGAGGTGGGACCGCTCGCTCCGGCTCGCTCAGATCTGCCAGGAGCGCAGCCGGTCCGCCGCCCCGTAGACGTCGGTCTTGCCGGAGATCAGGTCCCGCGCGAGATCCACGAGGGCCCCGTACGGCGGGTCGATGCCGACGCCGCTGACGAACATGTAGGCCACGGCGGTCGCGCAGGCGAAACGGGCGTTGGCGGCCGGCAGGGGCTTGAGCAGGGCGAGGGTGTGCAGCAGCGCGGCCGCCCGCCAGGCCGGGTCGGAGTCCACGCCGAGGCGCGGCGGGTCGACGCGGTGCCGGGCGACGGCGGCGACGAGCGCCGAGAAGTCGTTGACGGTGGGCTGCTCGGGCATGACCTCTTCGTGTCGCTGGAGCAGCCAGGGCACGTCGATGTGGATGACGGGAGCCATCGGTCAGACGGCCCGTCCCCCCGCCTTGGCGGCGGGTTCGTCGTCCGGGAAGGCGGCGGCGAACTCGTCGGCGTGCGCGGTGAAGAACTCCCGGAACGCCTCCGCGCCCTCCTTCAGCGCCCGGTGCCGCACGATGTCGGCAGCGGCGGCCTCGCGCACGAGCGCCTTCATCGACGTCCCGCGCTCCTTGGCCATCTGCCGCAGGTCCTCTAGCTCGCGGTCGCTGAACTCCACATTCAGAGCTGGCATGCGCCCACGGTACCGCGAGGGTACTTACCCGTAAATAATCGCAGGTCAAGGCTATGTGCGGGCGGTACCGAATCAAGGCGGCCGACGTCCCGGAGGACGTCGGCCGCGCGCGTTCGGAGGTGAGGTGTCAGCTCTGGTCGGCGACGAACGACGCCATACGGGCCAGCGCCGCGTTCCAGTTGATCGTGTGTTCGTTGGTCGACCAGGACTGGATGTCGTCGATGTAGCAGAACTGGCCGACGCAGCCCTGGAGTTTGCTCTGCGCGTAGGGGTCCTGGATGGAGGAGTTGGGGCCGCCCGCGAGGGTGCCGGCCGGCGGGTTGGGCTGGTCCGGGTCGAGCTGGTGGGCGTACCACCGGGCGTGCTGGTTGCGGGCGTCGACCTCGCCGTACCCGGTGACGTAGGAGATGTTGAGGGCGTTGCGGCCGAAGAGGTAGTCCATGCTCTGGAGCGCGCCCTCCCGGTACTTGGACGCCCCGCTGATGTCGTAGGCCGTGGCGACGACGACCGCGTTGTTGAGGATCTGGTGGTTGGAGCCCCAGTCGTAGAGGTTGTTCTCGGGCGCGTACGGCATGCCGTACGGGTGGTCCTTCAGCGTGGCCAGGTAGCGGTCGGCGGCCTTGGTCACGGACTGGCGGACCTTGTCGCGGCCGGGCAGCTTGTTCGGCACGGTCGCGAGGTCGAGGCGGCCCGCGGCGGCCGTGCGGGCCCAGTCGAAGCCGATGGGTCCGAAGATGTCGGCGGTGTGCACGGGTGAGGCGAGGACGTGGTCCTGGAAGGCCTTCTCGCCGGTGGTCAGGTACAGCTGGGCGGCCGCCCAGTAGAACTCGTCGGTGACGTTGTTGTCGGCGTAGGTGCCCCCGCCGACGCCGTCGCTCTCGGAGGCGTACACGGCCGGGTGCTCCAGGGCCGCCGCCCAGGCCGTGCGGGCCGCGGTGAGGGCCTTCGCGGCGAAGGCGCGGTCGTAGGGGCGGTAGAGGCGGGCCGCCTGGGCGGCCGTGGCCGCCAGGTTGAGGGTCGCCGCCGTGGTCGGCGGGTGCAGCTCACGCTTCTGCGGGTCGTCGGCGGGCATCAGCGGCAGGCCGGTCCACTGCTCGTCGTGGATCTTGTGGTGGGCCATGCCCGCGAGCGGCTCACCCTGCGGCACCTGCATCCTCAGCAGGAAGTCCAGCTCCCGGCGGACCTCGTCCAGCAGGTCGGGCACCTTGTTGCCGCTCTCGGGGATGTCCAGCGAGCCGTCGCCGAGTTTGCCGGCCTTGCCGGTACGGGCGTGCAGCGCGCGTTCGTAGGTGCTCAGCACCTCCCAGGTGGAGATACCGCCGTTGACGACATACTTGCCGTGGTCACCGGCGTCGTACCAGCCGCCGGTGACGTCGAGCCGGTAGTCGCAGACGCCGGGCTGGCAGGGCACGTTCCCGTCGCCCTGGTTGGGCGCCACGTCGACATGGCCGGCGGCGCGGCCGTAGCCGGGTCGCAGGTCGTCGCTGATCGGGGTGCCGCTGCGCTGGGTGTAGTAGTACTTCAGCGAGTCCAGGCGCAGGCGCTCGTAGGCGGCCGGGTCGATGTCGAACGGGCGGCTGGTCTCGCCGTCGGCGACCAGGGTGAAGCCGGTGCCGCGTTTACGGTAGGCGCCGAAGTCGATCGAGTGGACGTGCTGCCCGGAGGAGGCGTCGAGACCGCGCGGGGTGCTCCACCCGTGGGCGACGACGGCACCCGAGGCGTTCTTCAACTGCCAGGGCAGCCGCTCCGTCGCGTCGGTCACCAGGGTGGCGTTCTTGGGCCCGGCGGGCAGATAGGCGACCTGGTTGACCCGTACCCGGGGCCCGGTGTCGGGTTCGTACACCTCCGGCGGCACCCCGCCGAGCAGCGAGATGTCGTCCATGCAGAAGGTGAACGGGTTCGCGTTGCCGCCGACTTGGAAGCCGACCTGGGCCTGGCTGGTGTCGACGGGCGAGGTGAAGGTGTAGGTGTAGGAGTCGCCCGAGACGTTCAGCTGCGGGCTGACCTCGAAGTAGGTGTCGTACGGGGCCACCGACAGGCCGACGATGGCCCGCAGGACGTTGCCCTGGGGTGTGCCGGAGGCGGAGAAGCTGAAGCGGTACGACTCGCCCTTGACCAGGGTGATGTCGTTCTGGCCGACGGCGGCGTCCCAGCGGTTGGTGGTGCCGCCGGGGATCTCGGCGCAGAGCCGGCCGTCGGTGAGGCCGGCGGTGACGTTGCCGGTCGTCCACCAGGGGGCGGTGGTGGTGTCGAAGGCGCCGTTCTTGACCTGTTCGACCTCCTCGGCCTGGGCCGGGCCGGTGGGCAGCGCGGTGAGCGCGGCCGCGAGGAGGGTCGTCAGGGCGAGCAGGGCGGTTCTGCGTCGTTTCACGTCTGGGCTCCTCGGAGGAGGTGGGGGCGCAGTCGGTGACGGGTGGTGCCGGGGGCGCGGGTGCGGACAGAGTCATGGGAGCGCTCCCAGATGCGGACTTGGCCATGCTGTTAGAGACATGACAGCCCGTCAACGGTCCGGACGGGACTGGTTTGTCGTCCGGACCGGAGCGGCGGCTCGTCGACGAGGCCCGGGGCGTCAGACCGCGAGGACGTCCAGCCTGCTGATGCGGACCGCGCCGCGTGTCTCGCCCGGGTGGCGGCTCGTCAGGGTGAGGCGGACGCGGGAGCCGCGCAGCGGGGTGAACGTGATCGCCGTGGGGGCGTCGGAGGCGGTGGCCCAGTCGATCGTCGCGCCCTCCACGGGGACGTACCGCCGGCCGTCCCACACCTCGACCTCGACGGCCTCGGGCAGGGTGTGCCCCGCGTCGACGGTGAAGGAGACCTCGACCCGGTCGACCCTCCCGGGCCGCCCCCAGTCGACCGTGACCCAGTCCTCGGGCCGTGCGCCGCTGAACGCGGGCAGCAGGGCGGTGGCCGCCTTGAGGAAGGCGTTGGACCAGCCGGTGGCGGGGTCGCCGTCGAGCATGGCGGCGGGCAGGGTGTCGGGGCGACCGGAGTGACTCGCGTCGGCGCGGGGATAGGTGACGGGAGCCGGGTGGTCGGGCCCGAAGGAGGCGGCCGGGGTCGTCGACCTGTCGCGCGCCGGCGTGGCGCGCACGCTCACCCTTCCGGTGCGCAGCCCCGCCACCCGTGCCGTCACCCGTACCGAGCCCGCCTCGACGCCCGACCGTACGATCGCGAGCGCCTTGCCGCCGAAGGCGGTGCGGGTGGATGCCTGGTAGCGCTCGGCGCTCTCCTCGCGGCCGTTGTCGAGTCCCGCGAGGGAGCCTCCCCGGACGTCGAAGGTGATGAGGTGCTCGGCGTCGGGGACCACCACGCCCCGGGCGTCGACGATCTCGGCGGTGACGAAGGCCAGCGAACGCCCGTCCGCCGCCAGGGATTTCCGGTCGGCGGTGAGCCGTACGGCGTGCGGCTCACCGGCCGTGCGCAGGACGTCGGTGGCGACGACCCTGCCGTCGCGCCGTGCCACCGCCTTCAGTTCACCGGGGACGTACGGCACCTTCCAGGTGAGGTGGAGTTTGCCCGCGCTGCCGCCCGGGCTGGTGTAGCTGCCCGGGTACGGGCCGTCGGTGAAGGTCTTGTCGTCGCCGGTGGGTTCGGTGGTCTCCAGGTAGGACCGCCCGTCGGGGGTCTTCTTCTCGTCGAACCTCCGCGTCCCGAGGGACTTCCCGTTGAGGAACAGCTCGACGGTGGCGACGTTGGAGTAGGCCCACACCTCGATCATGTCGCCCTTGTCGTGGTTCCAGGTCATCGGCAGCAGATGGACCATGGGCTCGCCGGTCCACTGGCTCCGGAAGAGGTGGTACATGTCCTTGGGGAAGCCGGCCGTGTCGACCGCGCCGAAGAAGGAGGCCTTCACCGGGAAGACGTCGTACGGCGTGGGCTCGCCGAGGTAGTCGATACCCGACCAGAGGAACTGCCCGGCGAACCACTTCCGGTCGCGGTCCTTCTTGTGGCCGTACTCCCCGCTCATGGTCCAGGAGGCGAGGTTGTTGTCGTAGGAGGAGACGCCCCGTCGGCCCGGCGTGTGGTTCTCGCCGGTGTTGAGGCGCTCGGGCTCCTGGTAGACGCCTCGCGTGGAGGTCTCCGAGGACGACTCCGACTCGAAGAGGAACAGGTGCGGGTAGCGGGCGTGCAGGGCGTCCACCGACTTGGCGGTGTTGTAGTTGAGGCCGAGGCCGTCGAGCTTGGCGAGGATCAGGTCGCCGGGGGTGCCGGGGGCGGGGACGCTGCGGTGGCGGTGGGAGCCGATGACGACGGGGCGGGTGTCGTCGGAGGCCTTGAGGGCGGCGATCAGGCGGTCCGCCATGACGAGGCCGGATGCGGAGGTGAACTCGGAGACCTCGTTGCCGAGGGACCACATCAGGACGGCGGGCGAGTTGCGGGCCGCGAGCACCATCTCGGTGATGTCGCGGTCGGCCCACTCGTCGAAGAAACGGCCGTAGTCGTAGCGGGTCTTGGGGCTGCGCCAGCAGTCGAAGGCCTCCACCGTCATCACGATGCCGAGGTCCTCGCAGACCTCGATCATCTCGGGCGAGGGCGGGTTGTGGGAGGTGCGCAGGGCGTTGACGCCCATCGACTTCATGATCGTCATCTGGCGGCGGATCGCGTCGGCGTGGACGGCGGCGCCGAGCGCGCCGAGGTCGTGGTGGAGGTCGACCCCCTTGATCTTGTGCGGGGTGCCGTTGAGGTGGAAGCCCTCGTCGGGGTCGAAGCGGAAGGTGCGGATGCCGAAGGGGGTGCGGTGGGTGTCGGTGGTGCGGCCGCCGACGCGCAGTTCGGTGGTGAGGGTGTAGCGGTGCGGGTCCGCGAAGTCCCATCGCCTCGGCTCGCGCACGGTCAGTTCATGGGTCTCGGTCGCGGTGTCGGTGACGGCGACCGTGGAGGACGTACGGGCGACCGTCCGGCCGCGGGCGTCGACGACGCGGGAGACGACCTCGACGTCCGCCGCGCCGCCGGAGGCGTTCACGACGGTGGTGCGGCCGCGGACGAGGGCGCGCTCGTCGGTGACGTCCGGGGTGGTGACGTACGTGCCCCAGCGCGCCACGTGCACGGGGTCGGTGACGACCAGTCGGGCCTCGCGGTAGATGCCGCTGCCGGAGTACCAGCGGCTGCTGGGCAGGCGGTTCTGGACCTTGACCGCGATGACGTTCTCGGTGGCGTCGTCGGTGTGCAGCAGGTCGGTGAGGTCGAAGGCGAAGCCGGTGTAGCCGTAGGGGTGGCGGCCGACCTCGGTGCCGTTGCAGTGGACGTACGAGTCCATGTAGACGCCGTCGAACTCGACCGAGATCCGCTTGCCCGCGAGGGAGCGCGGCAGGGTGAAGGCGGTGCGGTACCAGCCGAGGCCGCCGGGGAAGAAGCCGGTGCCGCTGGTGGTGCCGTGCTCGGTGGTGGGGGCGAGTTCGATGGACCAGTCGTGCGGGACGGCCACCTGCCGCCAGGCGGAGTCGTCGAACCCGGGGCGCGCGGCGTCGGCGTACTCGCCGGTGGGATCGGTGATGCCGCCGGGGTTGACGAGGGCGAAGCGCCAGCCGTCGCGGAGCGGGACGGTCCGGCGGGTGGCGGTGGGTCCCGACCGGGGGGCGGCGGTCGCGGTGCCCGTCAGCGCTCCCACCAGCGGGGCGGAGGTGCCCGCGACGAGCAGTGATCTGCGGGTGACGGTCATGGTGTTCCCTTCGTCGAACGTGCGGGTGGACGTTCCGGGGAGCCGTGGAGCACAAGACCCCACAAGCCATCACATGCGATCGTGACCGAACAGAATCTGACGACTCGTCCCAGCGGTCGTCAAGGGCCTCTCAGGCCACTCGGCGAACACCGGTTCAGGAAATCGCGCGGAGGTACGGTTTCCCGTCCGCTTTTCCGGCGGAGCGCATAGGCTGGAATTCGCCCGTAAGCCCGTTCGGTCCGGCGGAATGGAACTCGCGACGATGAGGAGCCGCAAGGTTACGCACGGCGACACCCCTGCGTACGCCCTGGACGGTGCCGCCACCGCGCGGGCGGCCATGGACGGCGACGGCACGATCGTCGAGTGGAGCGAGGGCGCCCGACGGCTGCTGGGCTGGCACGCGACGGAGGTCGTGGGCCGCCCCGCCGAGGAGCTGCTGGCCCCGGGGGGCTCCTTCCTGCCGCCCCCGCCGGGCAGCCGCAGCTGGAACGGGACGCTCGCGCTGCGTCACCGCGACGGCCGGACGGTGACCGCGTGGCTGCTCGCCCACCACCGGGGCCTGAAGAACGCCGACGGCGACGGCAGCTGGCTGGTTCTCTGCCCGCTGGACGATCCCGGCCCCCTGGGGCGGGACGATCCGCTCGCGGCGGCCGTCATGGTCCAGTCGCCGTGCGCCATGGCCGTCTTCGACGACCACCTCCGGCTGCGCGGTATCAACGACGTGATGGCGGACGCCGTGGGGATGCCGGAGGAGAACCTCCGGGGCCTGCACATGTCCGAGATCATCGGCGGCCGCCAGGGCGAGAAGCTGGAGCAGCAGCTGCGCGAGGTGCTGGCCCTCGGCCGTCGCAAGGACGTGCAGACCTTCCTGCGGGCCGCCGACGAGAACCGCGCCCACGCCTGGTCGGCGGCGATCGCCCCGCTCACGGACGAGTCCGGGGTGCCGATCGGGGTCTGTGTCACCGGGCACGACATCACCGAGCAGTACCTGGCGCGGCAGCGCCTGCAGCTGGTGAACGAGGCGAGCATCCGCATCGGCACCACCCTCGACGTACGGCGCACCGCGCAGGAGCTGGCGGACGTGTGCGTGCCGGTCCTCGCCGACTTCGTCAGCGTCGACCTCATGCAGTCCCTCGACCACGGCGACGAGCCGCACGAGGGCCCGCTCTCCGCGCCCTTCACCCTGCGCCGCGCCGCCCACCAGTCGGTGACCCCCGGCTGCCCCGAGGCGGTGGTCGAGGTGGGCCGGACCGACGTCTACCCGGCGACCTCCCCGCAGGCCGCGTCCCTGACGGTCGGCCACACCGTCGTGGCGACGGACCCGGCGAACACCCTCGTGGACTGGCTCGCCTGGGACCCGATACGCGGCCGGCGGGTCAAGGAGCTGGGTGTCCACACCACCATGTCGGTACCGATCCGGGCCCGGGGCACCACCCTCGGCGTGGCCGTCCTGACCCGGTTCAAACGGCTCGACCCCTACACCGCCGACGACGAGCTGCTGGCCGAGGAGGTCACGGCCCGCGCCGCCGTCTGCATCGACAACGCCCGCCGGTACTCCCGCGAGCGCGAGACCGCCCTCGCCCTCCAGCGCAGCCTGCTCCCCCAGACCCTGCCCCGCATGCCCGCCCTGGAGGCCGCCTCCCGCTACCTCCCGGCGGCCCAGGCCGGGGTCGGCGGCGACTGGTTCGACGTCATCCCGCTGTCCGGGATGCGGGTCGCCATGGTCGTCGGCGACGTCGTCGGACACGGCGTGCAGGCCTCCGCCACCATGGGCCGGCTGCGGACCGCCGTGCGCACCCTCGCCGACGTCGACCTCGCCCCCGACGAACTCCTCACCCACCTCGACGACCTCGTCGTACGCCTGTCCGCCGAGGCCGGCAGCGAGGGGGTGACCGGCGAGGTGGGCGCCACCTGCCTGTACGCCGTCTACGACCCGGTGACCCGGCGCTGCACCTTCGCCCGTGCCGGACATCCGCCGCCGGTGGTCCTGGACCCCGACGGACGGCCCATGGAGGTCGAAGTGCCGTCGGGACAGCCCCTGGGCCTCGGCGGACTTCCCTTCGAGTCCGCCGAACTCGAACTGCCCGAGGGCACGGTCATCGCCCTCTACACCGACGGCCTGATCGAGACCCGGGACCGGGACATCGACACCGGCCAGGAGCTGCTGGCGGAGGCACTGTCCGGCCGCAAGGGGTCGCTGGACGACATCTGCCAGGACGTCGTGCAGTCCCTGCTCCCGGCGAACGGCGCCCCCGACGACGTGGCGCTGCTGCTGGCCCGCACCCGCGGGCTGCGGGCGGAGCGGGTGGCGACCTGGTCGATCCCCGCCGACCCCGCGTTCGTCGCCCGGACCCGCCAGTACGTGCTGACGCAGATGGCGCTGTGGGGCATCAGCGAGTCGGCGTTCACGGCGGAGCTGGTGGTGAGCGAACTGGTCACCAACGCCATCCGGCACGGCGCCCCGCCCATCCAGCTGCGCCTGATCCACGACGACACCACCCTGATCTGCGAGGTGTCGGACGGCAGCGGCACGGCCCCGCATCTGCGCCGGGCCAAGACCTTCGACGAGGGCGGGCGCGGTCTGCTGCTCGTGGCCCAGCTGACCCAGCGGTGGGGCAGCCGGCACACCGAGGACGGCAAGACGATCTGGGCGGATCTGACGCTGTCGGAGGAGTGAGCACGACGGCGCCGCGGTGAGCCCGGTCTCACTCCCGGGCCGCACGCGTGTTCGCCGGACGTCGGCGGGCAGTTGTAGGGTGCCCCAGTCTCCGCGCCGTCGAGCGCCCTGACGTCCCCCCGATGAAGCACACCCCGAAAGCCCTGCCGTGAACACCGCCCTCGCCGAGGTCCTGTCCGTCGTCCTGCTCGTCGTCGTCCTCGGCTGCGCGGTCGCCCGCCCCTTCGGGCTGCCGGAGGCGGTGGTCGCCGTACCGGCCGCCGGGATCGCCGTCGCCGCCGGTGCCGTCTCCCTGGAGCACGCCCGGGCGGAGGCCGAGCTGCTGGGCCCGGTCCTCGGGTTCCTCGCCGCCGTGCTCGTGCTGGCCAAGCTCTGCGACGACGAGGGGCTCTTCCAGGCGTGCGGGGCGTGGATGGCGCGCGCGTCGGCGGGGCGGCCCCGGCGGCTGCTGGGGTCGACGTTCGCGCTGGCCTCCGGCATCACGGCGGTGCTCAGCCTGGACGCGACGGTCGTCCTGCTCACTCCGGTGGTGTTCGCGACGGTGGCCCGGCTGGGCGCCCGCCCCAAGCCGCATCTCTACGCCACCGCGCATCTGTCGAACACGGCCTCGCTGCTGCTGCCCGTGTCCAACCTCACCAACCTGCTGGCGTTCACGGCCAGCGGGCTGACCTTCACCCGGTTCGCGCTGCTGATGGCGGCGCCGTGGGCGGTCGCCGTGGCCGCCGAGTACCTGGTGTTCCGGCGGTTCTTCGCGGCCGATCTGGACGCCGGGGCGCCCGCGCCCGAGGAGGCCGTCGAGGCGCCGGAGCTGCCGATGTTCGCGCTGGTCACGGTCGTGTGCACGCTCGCCGGATTCGTACTGACGTCCGTGCTCGGCATCGAGCCGGTGTGGGCGGCGCTGGCCGGGGCCCTGGTGCTCTCGGTCCGCGCGCTGGTCCGCCGGACCACGAGCCCGCGCGCGCTCTTCCACTCCCTCTCCCTGCCCTTCCTCGCGTTCGTGCTGGCGCTGGGCGTGGTGGTGCGCGCGGTCGTCGACAACGGGCTCGCCGACGCGCTGGGCCGGGTGATGCCGTCCGGCACCGGGCTGCTCGCCCTCCTCGGTGTCGCCGCCCTCGCGGCCGTGCTGTCCAACGTCATCAACAACCTGCCCGCGGTCCTGGTGCTGGTCCCGCTGGCCGCGCCGCTCGGCACGGGCGCCGTGCTCGCCGTGCTCCTCGGCGTCAACATCGGCCCGAACCTGACGTACGCCGGTTCCCTGGCCACCCTGCTGTGGCGGCGCATCGTCCACCAGCACGATCACGGTGTGGACCTGGGAGAGTTCACCCGCCTCGGCCTCCTCACCGTCCCGGCGGCCCTGGTGTCGTCGGTGGTGGCGCTGTGGCTGTCGCTGCTGGCCTTCGGCGGCTGACCGGCGAGGATTCCCCTCAGCCGCCGTCCCGCAGCAGCTGTCTGTACTCCCCCGGCGGCACCCCGTAGCGCTGCCGGAACACCCTGCTGAAGTGGAACGGGCTGGCGAACCCGGAGGCGGCGGCCACGCGCTCCACCGGGAGTCCGGTGGCCTCCAGGAGCCGGGCGGCGTGCAGCAGCCGGGCCTGGCTCAGGGCCCGCATCGGGGAGTGGCCGAGCTGCTCGGTGAAGAGGTGCGCGAAGCGGGACGGGGAGAGGGAGACCCCCTCGGCGAGGGAGCGGACGGTGTGCGGGGCGGCGGGGTCGGCGGCGATCAGGTCCTCGGCCCGGCGGATCCTCGGGTCGGCCCCCGACCGGCGGGGCTCCGCCCGGGCGGCGGTCAGCAGCACCACCTCCTCCAGTGAGCACAGGGCGAGTTCACGGGCGGCGGTGCCGTGCGCGACGGCGACCTCCTCACCGGACGGGTCGGCGCCCGGGCCCGGCGGTGCGCCCTCGCCGGTCCAGCGGGCGTCGGCGAGCATGCGGCGGAAGGCCGCGTCGACCCGGTCACGGATGCCGGCCGGGGCCGCGGGGAGGGCGTGGACACGGTCGGCGGTCTCGTGGGGGCGCAGCCAGGCGGTCCAGGACGGGCGTGCCTGGCAGTGCACCCACCAGAACGCCCAGTGCCGGGCGCCGGGCCGGACCGTGTAGTGCTGCGGCACCCCCGGGCCGAGGACCACCAGGTCGCCCGGGCCCGCCGGGATCCGTGTCCCGCCCTGCCGCAGCAGTCCCGCGCCGCCCGTGGTCCAGACGAACAGCCAGCTGTCCGCGCCGCGCGGCCGGTGCACGGCGTAGGAGGGCCGCTGGTCGAAGCGCCCGATGATCACCTGGCCCGGCGACGGATTGACGGGCGCAGCAGTCCTGGGCAGGTCGTCAGCACGCACAGGCATCCTCCCGAAAGGTACGCGGACCTAGCTTGGAGCACAGGGACGACGCCGAGAAGGGATGCCGCGTATGACAGTCACGGACAACACGGAGTTCGAGGAGAACGGGTATGTGGTGGTGCGGGGACTGTTCACGCCCACCGAGATCGAGCAGTTGTGCGACCGGTTCGCGGCGCTCCCGGCCGGCGGACCGATCCCGGGGCACTTCCAGCCCCGCCCGGTCCCGGCCGACGGTCCGGCGGACCCGTTGCATGTCTACCCCCGCGTGATGCATCCGCACCGCATCGACGACCTCTCGCTGCGGGTCCTCCTCGACACCCGGCTGCGGGAGATCCTCGAAGGGCTGCTCGGGGAGGAGGTCCTCGCCGCGCAGAGCATGTTCTACTTCAAGCCGCCGGGGGCCCGGGGGCAGGCGCTGCACCAGGACAACTTCTATCTGCGGGTCGAGCCGGGGACGTGTGTGGCCGCGTGGATCGCCTGCGACGTGATCGACCGGGACAACGGCGGTCTGGAGGTCGTGCCGGGGACGCACCGGATGGATCTGTTCTGCCCGGAGGTGGCCGACTCGGAGGTGTCGTTCGCCCGCGAGTACGTCGCTCCGCCGCCCGGTCTGTCCCCCGTGCCCGTCGACATGGCGCCGGGTGACGTCCTCTTCTTCAACGGCAGCCTGGTCCACGGCTCCCAGCCCAACGGGACCACCGACCGCTTCCGCCGTTCCTTCATCGGCCACTACGTGGGCCGCTCCGCCGAACGCATCGGCCGCTACTACGAGACGCTGACCATGAGCGGCGCCCCCGTGGCCCTCCCGGAGAGCGAGGGAGCGGGCCCGTGCGGCACGGAGTTCGAGCCGGTGGGCGCCCACTGAGCGGGCCCGCGCCGCCTCAGCCCAGTTCGAGGAGCCCCAGCCGGACCGCCTCGGACACCGTGCTCGCCCGGTTCTCGGTGCCGAGCTTGCGGTAGACGCGGACCAGGTGGGTCTTGACCGTGGCCTCGGTGAGATGGAGGGCGGCGGCGATGGCCCGGTTGCTGCGGCCCAGCGCCAGCAGCCGTACGACCTCGATCTCCCGGTCGCTCAGGGCGGTCCCCGGATCGGCCAGGTGACCGGCGAGGTGTCCGGCGGCCTCGGGGGCGAGCCCCATGCCGCCGGCCGCCGCGGCGCGCACGGCCCGGAACAGTTCCTCGGGCGGGCCGGCCTTGAGGACGTAACCCCGGGCGCCGGCCTCCATGGCCCGGACGACGTCGCCCTGGGTGGCGGAGCCGGTGAGGACGACGACCCGGCTGCGGGGGGACCCGGCCGTGATGCGCCGGGTCGCGTCCAGGCCGTTGACCGGGCGGTCGGGGGCCGTGTCGCCGGTGAGGCGGAGGTCCATCAGCACCACGTCGGGGCCGAGCCGCGCGGCGAGCCGTACGGCCTCCTCGCCGTCGCCGGTCTCGCCGACCACGTCGAAGCCGGGCTCCCCGGTGAGGAGGGCGCGCAGGCCGGCCCGCACGACCATGTGATCGTCCACGATCAGGACGCGCAGCGGGGTGTCGGTCGCGGCGGTCACCGGTCGCCCGCCGGGCCCGCCAGGGCGAGGGCGCCCACGGGGAGGCTGGCGCGGGCCAGGGTGCCCCGGCCGGGAGCGCTGCGGACGGTGAGCGATCCGCCGAGGGCGTCCAGACGCTCGCGGCCGGCGGGCAGGCCGAGGCCCCGGTCTCCCGGTCCCGCGGGGGTCGCCCCCGGGTCGAAGCCCACACCGTCGTCCCGCACCTCGACGGTGACGGCCGTGTCGTCGCGATGGTCGAGGGTGACCCAGACGTGCCGGGCGCGGGCGTGCTCGCAGGCGTTGGCCACCAGTCCCTGCGCGACGCGCAGCAGGGCGGCGGCCCGGTCGCGCGGCAGGCCGCCCGGCTCGCCCTCGGTACGGAACACCACCCGCGAGGGAGTGGTCGTGGTGCGGGCGCAGAAGCTGTGCAACGCGGTGGCGAGGTCGGCGTGTTCCAGGGCGGGCGGGGTGAGGTCGCTGATGACGGTGCGGGTCTCGGCGAGCTGGGTGCCCAGCGCGTCGACGACCGTGCGGAGCCGGGTCCTGGCGAGGTCGGGGCGGCGGTCCCAGTCACGGTCGGCCGCCTGGAGGAGCATCCGGCTGCCGGCGAGTTCCTGGGCGAGGGTGTCGTGCAGGTCGCGGGCGATCCGGGCGCGCTCGGCGAGCCGGCCGGCCTCGCGCTGGTTCCGTGCCAACTCGGCGCGGGTGCGCCGCAGTTCGCCGAGGAGGCGCTGCTGGGCGTGGTAGAGGGCGACCGTGGCCCACAGTGCGGCGACCGGGGGGAGGAGCTGTTCGGGATGGACGGTTCCGGAGGCCCGGGCGATCAGCAGGACGAGCGGGCCGGTGATCACGCCGACGACGGCGACCGCCGTACGGCCCGTGAACATGCGCAGGGCGAGGATCGCGAGCGGGAGCACCAGCCAGGTGTAGGCGGTGGCGGCCGGAGCCGGCATCTCCCAGGAGACCCGGCACCACAGCGCCAGCAGCGCGCCGAGCCACAGCGGGCGGCCCCATCGGCCCAGCCGGTCCCAGAGGGCGAGGCCGGCCACGTACCCGACCGCCAACAGGGCGACGAGCGGGACCAGTTGCCAGCACAGCGCGCGGTTCAGGTCGGCGAGGCGGACGGCTCCGCCGACGACGACGGTCAGGAACAGCAGGTCCGGCAGCCGCCGAAGCGGCGGTAAACCTCGGCGCGGGACGGCGGGGGCGGCGATGGCGGGCACGGCGGCGGCGATTCCCTCTGCGACGGTCCGGACGGGCACGGGGCTGGCGGGGCCAGCCGAGTGTAGGCCGTGACACGTGTGACCGGGGTAAAGGAGTGCGCCGTATCCGCCGCGCCCGGCGGGTGGTTACCGCCCGGGGTGCAGGCCCAGGAAGCCCGGCGTCGGGTCGCCCTTGACCTCGCCGAAGTAGAGGGCGAAGGTCTGCTTCCACCGCTCGACCTGGGCGCGGTCCTCCATGAAGCGGGGGAAGCCGTCGAGGTGCGCGTTCGGGTAGGTCCAGATGGGCTTCAGTCCGCCGGTGGGGGTGATGTCGGTGCGGACGGACCAGGAGGAGCCCTGCTGGCGTTCGTCGGACAGGGCCCAGTTGAGGTACAGCTTGGCGGCGGTGGGGTGGGCGGCCTTCTTGAGGATCGCGGCGCGCTGGCCCCAGGCCATGAAGGGGTGGCCGTCGGCGACCGCGAAGCGGGTCGGGGCCGTGGCGGGCGCGGTCAGCGAGCCGGACCCGCCGACGCCGATGGCCTTCTGCTTGGCGTTGACCGCGACACCCGGGCTGTGCGAACCGCGGTTGAACTGCGGCTGCTGGGCGGCGAACTTCGCGATCCAGTCCCAGCCGTAGGCCTCCTGGTAGAGGGAGAAGAGGTAGAGCACCGCGTCGTCGTCGTGCGGGTAGGAGGAGGCGATGGCGCCCTTCCAGCGCGGGTCGACCAGCTCCTGCGGCGACTTGGGCGCGTTCCCGGCGACGGCTTCGACGCCGTACATGTAGCTGAAAGCGGTGACCCGGATGGCCGTCCAGGCGCCCTGCGGGTCGCGGAAGTCCTTGTACAACCGGGAGAAGCCGGCGGGCTTGTAGGGCAACAGCTTGCCCTGGCGCTTCCAGCGGGTGAAGTCCTGGAGCGTCTGGAGCTGGACGACGTCGGGGACCAGGGTGTCGGTCGCGAGCTGGTTGTCGACGCGGACGTCGTGGTACTTGCTGTAGTCCACGACCATCGTCAGGTCGATGTCGGGGAAGCGGGTGCGGAACGCCTGGGCCGTGGCGTCCTGCTGGGTGGCGGTGTCGCCGCCCGCGTAGATGACGAGCCTGCCGCCCTCGGCGACCGCGTCGCGGTACAGCTCGTCGAGGGAGCGGGTCTCCTCGGCGCCCGGCGAGGCCGTACGGGCGCCGGCTGCCGACGCGGTGGCGGCCTGGGCGGCGCCGGTCGCGGCGAGGCCGCCGAGCGCGACGCCCGCTCCGGTGGTGAGGATGCGTCGCCTGCTGAAGCTGCTTGCCATGTGGGGGAAGGTCCTTTCCGAGCTGATCCGTCGGGCGTGCCGCCGCCGCGACAACGCAAGTCTGTGATCGGCGGGGGCCGCCGCGCGTCGCCCGTAAGCCGCCGATCCGTTCAACCGTTCGGTTGAACGCACGGCCTCATCCGTCACGGTGCGCCCCCTGCGCACCGCTCTCGCCCGATGACCATGTACGCCCGGCCGCACGCTGATTGAATGGGGCGGCTTCACCAAAACCTCATACGGCCTGCACAAGAGGCCCCTGTTCGAAGGGCGTCGTCGTCGTGGTTCTCAAGGGGCGGGGCAGGGAACGTGAGCGGCTCGGACAGCTGGTGGCGGCGGTGCGGCGGGGGCTGAGCGGGGTCCTGCTGCTACGGGGCGACGCCGGGATCGGCAAGACGGTCCTCCTCGAACACGCGGGCCGGGAGGCAGCCGATCTGCGGGTGTTGGGTGTGGCGGGCGTGGAGTCCGAGGCCGGGTTCCCCTTCGCCGCGTTGCAGCGGCTCCTCCTGCCGTTCCTGGACGATCTGAAGGAGCCCGGTGGGCTGCCGCCGTCGCAGCGGGAGGCGCTCAGGGTGGCGTGCGGGCTGGCCGACGGTCCGCCCGCAGACCGGTTCCTGGTGGGGCTCGCCACACTGACGCTCCTCGCGGAGGCCGCGAAGCGACGGCCGGTGCTGGCGTGTGTGGACGACGCGCAGTGGCTCGACGAGGAGTCGCTCGGCGTCCTCGCCTTCGTGGGACGCAGGGTGCACGCCGAGGGCGTGGGACTGCTGTTCGCGGCCCGGACCGGGTTCGAGGTCCCGGCGGGGCTGCCGGTCGCCGAGGTCGGCGGCCTGGAGGAGCCGTTCGCCCTGGAGCTGCTGCGGGAGGCCGTCACCGGGCCGCTGGACGCCCGGGTGGGTGCGCGGATCGTGGCCGCGACCGCCGGGAACCCGCTCGCGCTGGCCGACCTGGGGCAGGAGCTGACCGCCGACCAGCTCTCCGGCTCGTCGGCGCTGCCCGAACCGCTGCCCGTGGGCGGCCGCCTGGAGGCGCACTATCTGCGGCGGGTGCGCGAACTGCCGCCGGCGACGCGGACCTGGCTGCTGTTGGCCGCGACCGCGCCGGGCGGCGACCTCTGCTATGTCACGAGCGCGGCGCGCCGCCTCGGGATCGGCCCCGAGGACTCGGGTCCGGCCGAGGCCGCGGGGCTGGTGACGCTGCGCACGGCCGCCGAGTTCCGGCATCCGCTGGTGCGGTCGGCGGTGTACGGCGGCGCCACCAGCGTGGAGCGGGGACGGGCCCACCGGGCGCTGGCCGAGGTGACGGACCGGCCCGCCGACACCGACCGACGAGCCTGGCATCTGGCGGCGGCGGCCTTCGGTCCGGACGAGGAGGTGGCCGCCGAGGTGGAGCGTTCGGCCGACCGGGCGGGCGCGCGCGGCGGTCACGCGGCCCGCGCCACCTTCCTCACCAGGGCCGCCGAACTGACCCCGGGTGAAGCCGCCCGGGCCGCACGGCTGCTGGCCGCGGCGGAGGCCGCGCTGTCGGCGGGGGCGCCGCTCCAGGCGGAGTCGCTGCTGGACGCGATCGACGTGACCCTGCTCGGCGCCGTCGACCGGGGCCGGGCCCTGCTGGTGCGCGCGCAGGCGGTGATGTTCCTCGGCGACATGGGCGGGTTCGCGGCGGCGCCCGCGCTGTGTCTGCGTGCCGCGCGGTCCCTCGCCATCGGGGCCCCGCAGACGGCCCGCGAGGCGTTGCTGCGGGCGGTGCGGAGCGCGATCACCGCCGAGCACCTCGTCCGGGACACCACATGGGCCGACATCGCGCGGACCGTGGACGACCTGCTGCCCCGAACGGCGCCCGCCACCGGTGTCGACCTGGTGCTGCGCGCCTTCGCCGTCCTCGTCACCGACGGCTACGAGCAGGCCGTACCCCATATGCGGCGGGCCCACGAGATGGTGCTGGACCCCGGCACCTCGGACCACGACGTGCTCCGCGCCTATCTGCCCACCGTCACCCTGACGATGATGCTCTGGGACGAGGAGACCCAGCGCGCGGTGACGCGCCGGGCCGCCGACATCGCCCGGGACAGCGGCTCCCTGCTGGAGCTGGACAGCGCCCTGTACTGCTCGGTGATGCACGAGACCAACCTCGGTGAGCTGGCCCTCGCGGACGATCTGCACGCCCAGGGCTCGCAGATCCGCGCGGCGATCGGCGCCACCGACGGCATGTGGGCGCTCTACCGGCACCCCGAACTGCTCGCCTGGCACGCGGACAGCGAGGGGCTGGAAGCGGTGCTGCGCGGCTCCATGGAGGCCGGCACCTGGCTGGGCAGCGGCGCGGTGGAGTCCATCGCACGTATCGGCATGGCGATCCTCGCCCTGGGCTCCGGCGACTACGCGCGGGCCCGCACCCTCACCCAGGAGCTGGTCGGCCAGGACCCGATCGGATGCCACGCCCGGATCCTGCCCCACCTGGTCGAGGCGGCCGTCCGCTGCGGCGACCGGGTCCTCGCCACGACGGCCCTGCGGACCCTGGAGTCCCGGGCGACGGTGACGGGCACCCCGTGGGCCCTCGGCCTGCTGGCCCGCTGCCGGGCCCTGCTCGCGCCCGCGAACGACGCCGATCCGCTCTACCGCGAGGCGATCTCGCTGCTCTCCGGCGGCGCCACCCGGGCCGATCTAGCCGTCGCGCACCTCCTCTACGGCGAGTGGCTGCGCCGCCGCAAGCGCCGCAAGGCCGCCCGCGAGGAGCTGCGCACGGCGCTGGCGATGTTCGCCGCCATGCGGGCCCGGGGCTACGAGACGCGCGCCGCGCGGGAGCTGGCGGCGACCGGGGAGCATCCGCGGCGCGGCGCGGCGGGGGTGGACGGGACGCTCACCCCGCAGGAGCTGACCATCGCCCGGCTCGCCAGGGGCGGCTCCACCAATGCCGAGATAGCCGCCCGGCTGTTCATCAGCGCGAGCACGGTCGACTACCACCTGCGGAAGATCTTCCGGAAACTCGACGTCACCTCGCGGCGGCAGCTGGCGCGGATCCCGGAGCTGTGAGACGGCGGACGGCACGGGTGACTCGGCTCGGGGCGGCAGCTGTGGCGGGGTGGGTGGCCTCGGCATACCGTCGGTCACGGGCGGTGGACCGCGTGTCCCGCCCGGTCATGACTACGCGTCGCACAGGATTCGGCGCCGCGCCGGCCCGTCGGAGGATGCACGGGCCGGACACGCCCGCAGACGGGAGCACCCCCATGCCGTACGTCACCGCAGCCGACGGGGCTCAGATCTTCTACAAGGACTGGGGCCAGGGCCGCCCGGTCGTGCTCAGCCACGGCTGGCCCCTGAACTCCGACAGCTGGGAGGCGCAGCAGCTGTTCCTGGCCCGGCACGGATTCCGTGTGGTCGCGCACGACCGGCGCGGGCACGGCCGCTCCACCCAGACCTGGCACGGCAACGAGATGAACACCTACGCCGACGACCTCGCCACCCTGATCGACACCCTCGATCTGCGGGACGTCACGCTCGTGGGGTTCTCCACCGGCGGCGGCGAGGTGGCCCGCTATGTGGGGCGGCACGGCACGGGGCGGGTGGCGCAGCTGGTGCTGGTCTCCGCCGTACCGCCGTTCATGCTCAGGACCGAAGACAATCCCGACGGCCTGCCCGTCGAGGTGTTCGACGCGATCCGCGCGGGGTCGCTCGCCGACCGCTCGCAGCTGTACCGGGACCTGGCCGACGGCCCGTTCTTCGGGAACAACCGGCCCGGGGCCGAGGTGTCCCAGGGTGTACGGGACGCGTTCTGGCTCCAGGGCCTGCAGTCCGGACACCGCAACGCCTACGAATGCGTCGCGGCCTTCTCCGCCACCGACTTCCGCGCCGATCTCGACGCCGTCGACGTTCCCGCCCTGGTCATCCACGGCGACGACGACCAGGTGGTGCCGTTCGAGGTGGGCGGCAGGGCGTCGGCGGCCCGGATCAAGAACGCGACGCTGAAGGTCTATCCCGGGGCCCCGCACGGCATCACGGACACGCACAAGGACCAACTCGGCGCGGATCTGCTGGAGTTCCTCAACTCCTGAGCGCCCTGACCATGTCGTCGGAGTCCCTGGAAGGGAAATGATGAGCAGCCCCGACACGATCGTCCTGATCCACGGCTTCTGGGTGACGCCCCGGAGCTGGGAGCACTGGATCGCCCACTACGAGAAGCGTGGCTTCCGGGTCCTCGCGCCGGCCTACCCGGGCTTCGAGGTGGAGGTCGAGTCGCTGAACGCCGACACCGCCCCGATCGAGAAGGTGACGGTCCCCCAGATCGTCGACAGCCTGGCCGCCCTGATCCAGGGGCTAGGCGAACCG
Organism: Streptomyces caniscabiei; assembly: GCF_014930365.1. GTDB lineage: Bacteria > Actinomycetota > Actinomycetes > Streptomycetales > Streptomycetaceae > Streptomyces > Streptomyces caniscabiei. The sequence goes on from NZ_JABXWI010000004.1 coordinate 745,431, forward strand.
CCGATCCTCATCGGCCACTCCGCCGGCGGTGTCTTCGTCCAACTGCTCCTCGACCGGGGCCTCGGCGCGGCCGGTGTGGCGATCAACTCGGCGCCCACCGAGGGTGTGGCCGTGCTGCCGCTGACCCAGATCAAGTCGGCGTTCCCGGTGCTGAAGAACCCCGCCAACCGGCACCGCGCGGTCGGTCTCACCTTCGAGCAGTGGCACTACGCCTTCACCAACACCTTCCCCGAGGAGGAGTCGAGGGCGCTCTACGAGCGGTACGCCGTCCCCGCGTCCGGCAGCATCTTCTGGGACAGCGCCCTGGCCACCCTGCGCCCCGGCCACCAGAGCACCTATGTGAACTACCACAACGAGGACCGGCCGCCGCTGCTGTTCGTCTCGGGCGAGAAGGACCATCTGATGCCGCCCAAGGTGCAGCAGTCCAACGCCAGGCACTACAAGGCGCAGACGGTCACCGAAGTCAAGGAGTACCCCGGGATGCCGCATCTGCTGCCCGCCGCGCCCGGCTGGGAGGCGGTCGCGGACCACGCCGTGGACTGGGCGGTCGCGCACGCGCGGTAGCCAGGCCCTGTTCGAGTGCGTCCGGGGCGGCCGTCGCAGGACCGCCCCGGTTCTCTCCCCGGAAGGGATCTCGCGTATGACCGGCGTCCGCGTCACGCACATCGGCGGTCCGACCGCGCTGATCGAGATCGGTGGCCTGCGGCTGCTGACCGATCCGACGTTCGACCCGCCGGGCCGCCGCTACGCGTTCGGCTGGGGCACGTCGTCCCGCAAGACCGCCGGGCCCGCGCTGTCGGTCGCCGAACTGCCGCCGGTGGACGCGGTGTTGCTGACCCACGACCACCACGGCGACAACCTCGACCACGCGGGCCGCGCGTTCCTCCCGGGCGTCGGGGTCGTGCTCACCACGCCGTCCGGGGCGCGACGGCTCGGCGGCAACGCGCGGGGGCTCGCGCCCTGGGACACCTGGCCGCTGTCGTCCCCCGACGGCACGACCGTCGAGGTGACCGCCACCCCCGCCCGGCACGGCCCGCCGCTGTCCCGTCCGGTCGTCGGCGAGGTGACGGGCTTCGCCCTCGCCTGGCCCGGCCAGCGGCACGGGGTGCTGTGGATCTCCGGCGACTCGGTCGTCTTCGCGGGCCTGCGGGAGGTGGGCCGCCGGCTGACCGTGGGCACCGCCCTGCTCCACCTCGGCGGCGTCGGCTTCCCGGTCACCGGCCGGCTGCGCTACACGATGACCGCCGCCGGGGCCGTGGACGTCTGCCGGCACCTGCGTCCCCGTACGGTCGTGCCGGTGCACTACGAGGGGTGGAGTCACTTCCGTGAGGCCCGTGCGGCGGCCGAGCGGACCCTGGCCGGGGCCCCGGCCGAGGTACGGGACGCGTTCCGCTGGCTGCCGATGGGGACGGCGACGGAACTCAGCGTGTGAGGGGCGCTCCCGCCTCGCCCGTCTCCAGCAGGTCCAGCGCTCGTTCCCAGTGGAACTCCGCGCGCTCGCCGCCCTCCTCGGGGCCGCCGGCGTACGGGTCGCCGAACCTGACGCCCATGCCGCGCAGCCGCGCAAGGCTCGCGCGGTAGGCCGGGTGGGCGGCGAGGGCGTCGGCGACACAGGGCAGCACGGCGATCGGGACGCCCAGGCCGCATGCCTCGCACAGGGTGCCGACCGCGAGGGTGTCGGCCATTCCGGCGGCCCATTTGTTGACGGTGTTGAAGGTGGCGGGGGCGACCACCACGGCGTCCGGCGGCGGGAAGGGGCGGGCGTCGCCCGGTCGGCGCCAGGCGGAACGGATCGGGCGGCCGGTCAGCGCCTCGACCGCGGCCGTGTCGAAGAAGCCGCCCATGGCGACGGGGGTCGCGATGACCCCGACCTCCCAGTCGCGCTCCTGGGCGGCGGTGATCAGCTTGCTGACCTCGGCGGCGATACCGGCCGCGCAGACGACGACGTAGAGGAAGGATCGCCCACCCGGTCCGGAACCGCCTCGTCCCGGCCCGCCCCGCCCGGAACCGCCTCGTCCCGGCAGGTCGTCTCCCGTGTTCGCAGTCGCAGTCACCCTGCGACCCTACTGAACCCGGCTCACCCTCCGGGCGATCTCTCGACGAAGCGTTCGACGTCCTCGGCGGTCGGGCGGAGCAGCCCGTCCCGTACGGCGAGGGCGGTGGCCTCGGCACGGGAGGCGGCGCCGGTCTTGCGCAGCAGGTGCTCGACATGGGTGTGCACGGTGCGCGGGGACAGGAACAGCGCCTGGGCGATGGCCTGGTTGGTGCTGCCGGTGGCCGCCCGGGTGAGCACCTCCAGTTCCCGCGGACTGAGCCCGTACGGCAGCGGTGCGGGCGTCTCGTGGACGAGGACCGCGCGGCGGACGACGGCCGTGCCGAGGGTGTGGCGGCGCACGGTGACCCGGTACCAGTCGGGCCCCACGGGCCACAGCAGGCGCAGCCGGGTGCCGTGCGTGTCGGCGAAAGCGGTCAGCAGGCGGCGGAACTCGGGGTCCCCGAGGACCACGGCCGGGTGGCGGCCGGGGAGTTCGAGGGTGTCGTCGGCGACGACGATGCTCGCCCCGCCGTCCGCCGGGAGGTCGGCGAGGTCGCCCGCGTGCGCGGTGGGGTCGGCGAGGACGCCCAGGGCGGGCAGCAGGGACGCCAGCAGGTGGCGGGTCGCGGTGTCGTAGGCATCGGGGGTCGCCGTGGAGAGGGTGATCAGGCCGACGAGCCGCCCGTGGTGGCGAAGCGCGCCGGTGACGGCGTCGCGGACGCCCGCCGGGCGCATCCGCTCGGCGTAGAACCAGCCGTCGCGGTAGCGCTCGCCCGGGTCCTCGACGTCCTCGCAGATGGAGGGTGGGATCGCGCTGCGCAGGACGTTGGCGTACCAGGGGGTCGAGACGAACTCGGCGGCCAGCGTGGCGGAGACGTCGGCGTCGTAGCCGACGCCGGCGACCTGGACGTGGGCGCCGGTGATCGGGTCGATCTCCAGGAGGGTGGCGGCGTCGAGGGGCAGCGCGCGGCCGAGTTCGCTCAGGGCCTCGGCGCAGGCGGCGGCGGTGTCGCGTTCTCGGGTGAGCATGCCGATGCGGGCGGCGGCCGCGAGCTGGTGATGGGTGAGCATGCGAGCCTCCCGGGGCCGCCCCGAGACCGGTGCAGGTCTTTTGGGCCCTAACGATAGGCCCAGCGGGCCACCCGAACAAGAAGTTCACCGATCCGTGACAGCCACACCGGCCGACCGACACCCGGCCGCCGACCTCCCCGACCGGCACACGCGGTCCCCGTCGACGCCCGGACTCGGTATTTGTACGGATGGTGGGGCGGGGCGGTGGGGTCTTTCCTGTTCGGCACAGCAGGACGCCCGCCGCTGACGGGCCCCGTCCCCCTTGGAGATCCCCGCCATGACCAGACGCCCCCTTTCCGTCACCCCGGCCTCGCGCAGGCAGTTCCTCGCGTGGTCGGCCGGCGCGCTCACCGCGACCGGACTGGCCGCCACGGGCTGCAGCGCCCCGGAGAGCAGCTCCGGTGCGGCGAAGGCGGCGGACGCGTCCCCCTCCGCACGCAAGCTCACGCAGATCGGCCTCGACTACCCCTTCACCCAGATCCCGCTCTACAGCACCCTGGTGAAGCTCTCCACGGCCGCGGCGAAGAAGCACGACGTCAAGCTGCTGACGACGAGCGACGCGAGCAACCCCGACACCCAGGCCAGCAACCTCAACGCCTGGGTGACGCAGAAGATGCCCGCGATCGTGTCGTTCCCGATGGTCTTCGAGGCCACCGAGTCGATCGCCAAGGCGGCGCTCGACGCGGGCCTGATCTGGGTGACGTACGGCGGGACGCTGGAGAACCAGAGCGCCGACATCCAGTTCAGCTTCCGCGAGAGCGGCACACTGCTCGGCGAGGCGGCCGCGAAGTGGGCCGAAGAGGAGCTGAACGGCAAGGGGAAGATCGCGTTCCTGGTCGACAACACGATCGAGCTGGGCCGGGAGCGCACCAAGGGCATGATCGACGCCTTCACCAAGCTCGCGCCCGGCGTCGACGTGGTCGCGCAGGAGCAGGCCATCGACCCGGACACGGGGCTGTCGAAGTCCAACGCGCTCCTCGCCAAGCACCCCGACCTGAACATCATCCTGGGCATCACGGACGCCGCGGCGTACGGCGGATTCAAGGCGTTGCAGCAGAGCGGGCGGAAGAACGGCGACAAGAAGACGTTCGTCGGCGGCCAGGACGGCTCGGCCCCCTCCTTGCTCGCCATCAAGCAGGGCACCTTCTACCGGGCTTCGTCCGCCCTCGCCCCGCAGGACATCTCCGACGCCATCGTCGACGTTCCGCTCGCGGTGGCCGCGGGGAAGGCGAACCCGAGCGTCGAGGTGCCGGTCAAGCTGGTCCAGCGCGGGGACACGGCGGAGATCGACGCGCTGCTCGCCCAGAACGGCTAGGGCGGCGCGATGGCCGACACGAGCGACACGACGGGGGCGGCGGCCCTGCCGCCGAACCTGCGGATCACGTCCCTCAGCAAGTCCTTCGGCGGGGTGCGGGCGCTGGACGGGGTGGACCTCACCGTGCCCGCCGGCCAGGTGCACGCCCTGCTCGGGCACAACGGCGCCGGCAAGTCCACGCTGATCAAGTGTCTGGGCGGGGCGTTCCCGCCCGACGCCGGGACGATCGAGGTGGGCGGGGTCCCGTACGCCCGGCTCAGTCCGCGCGAGTCGATCGCGGCCGGGGTGGCGATCATCTTCCAGACGCTCAGCGTCGTGGACTCGCTGACCGTGGCCGAGAACATCTTCCTCGGGCAGGAGTGGACCAGGTACGGGCGGGTCGACCGCCGGGCCCAGGAGAAGGTGGCCGCCGAACTCCTCGACCGTGTCGCCGCGAGCTGCTCCCCGCGCGACCGGGTGGGTGAACTGCCCATGGGGCAGAAGCAGTTGGTCGAGATCGCCAAGGCGCTCAGCCGCAGCGCCTCGGTGCTGGTCCTCGACGAGCCCACGGCCGCGCTCTCCGGCGCCGAGAGCGACGCCCTCGCCACCCGGGTGGAGGACCTGCGCGCCCAGGGCCTCGCCATCGTCTACGTCACGCACCTCCTGGCCGAGGTCGAACGCCTCGCCGACGCGGTGACGGTCCTCCGCGACGGCCGAGTCACCCACACGGCGACCGGCGTCCACCACCGCCAGGACCTGGTACGGGCGATCACGGGGGCGGACGGCCCGCCGAAGCCCCACCGCGACATGGCGGCGCCGGCGCCGGGGGGCGCGGCGACCACCGCCCCGAGCCGCGCCGAACCCCACGCCGGCGGCCCGGCGCCGGGCGAGAACGGGCCTACGATGCGCAGCGGTCCCACACCCGGTGCCGCTTCGGCCCCATCCTCCCCCTCCCCCGCCCGGCTCTCCCTGCGCGGGCTGCGCGGTCCAGGCTTCGGGCCGGTCGATCTCACCGTCGGTGAGGGCGAGATCGTGGGGCTGTACGGGCTGATCGGGTCCGGGCGCACCCGGGTGCTGGAGACGTTGTTCGGCAGGCGGCGGGCCGACGGCGGCAGCGTCCGCGTCGGCGAGCGTGCCGTCTCCCCCGCCCGCCCCGCCGACGCCCTCGCCGCCGGGATCGCGCTGGTGCCGGCGGACCGGCGGACGCAGGGCCTGTTCGCGGGGCTGAGCGCGCAGGACAACGTAGTGCTGCCGAGCGTGCGGGCCCTCGCCCGGCGCGGGGTGCGAGCCCTCGGCGCGGAGCGGCGGGTGTTCGGCTCGCTCGCCGAGGCGGTGGGGCTGCGGCCCGCGCGGCCGGGGCTGTCGGCCTCCGCGTTCTCCGGCGGCAACCAGCAGAAACTGCTGCTCGGCCGCTGGATCAACGAGGCCAGGACCGTCGACGTCCTGCTGCTCGACGAGCCGACCCAGGGCGTCGACGTCGGCGCCCGCCAGGAGATCTACGACGTCGTGTCCACGCTCGCCGCCGAGCGCGGCACGGCCGTGCTGTTCGCCTCCAGCGACCCGGAGGAGGCGGCCGGCCTCGCCCACCGCTGTCTGGTCGTCGACCGGGGCCGGATCGTCGCCGAACTCGCCGGCCCGGACCTCACCGAGGCGTCCCTCCTCGCGGCGGTCCACGACGCGGGGCCCACATCTCCGCAGCCACACCACCCCCCGGACGGCGCCCCCATCGCGCCGCCCGCCCTCTCCCACGAAGGAACGCCATGACCGCCGTGACCGCCGCCGAGCGCGTCGTCCCCGGCCCGCGCGCCCTGGCCGCGCACGGGCTCTCGACGGTGCGACGTCATCCTCTGATCGTCGTCCTCACCCTGCTGGTGCTGGTGTTCCAGCTGTCCACGGGCAGCTTCCTCGACCCCGGGAACCTGCGGGGGATCGCCACCGACGCGGCGGCCCTCGCGATCGTCGCCGTGCCCCTGGCCCTGCTGGTCATCAGCGGCTATCTGGATCTGTCGGTGGGCTCGACGCTGGCGCTGGGCGCCCTGACGGCGGGCTGGCTCGCGGGGGAGCAGGCCCAGTCCCCCGTGGTCGCCGTCCTCGGCGCGCTGGCCGTCGGCGCGGCGGTCGGTGCCGTGAACGGGGTGCTCTGCTGCTATCTGGGGCTGTCGCCGTTCATCGTGACGCTGGGCATGCTGGCGGCCGTGCGCGGCCTGGCGCAGCAGCTCTTCCCGCTGCCGCTGAGCGGTTTCGGCGACGGTTTCGCGTGGCTGGGCGGCGCCCGGATCGCCGGGATCGCGGCCCCCGTGGTCATCGCCGCCGCCGTACTGGTCGCCGGGGCGCTGTTCCTGGCGTACACCCCCACGGGGCGCCATGTGTTCGCGATCGGCGTCAACCGGGAGGCCGCCTACCTGTCCGGCATCGACGTCCGCCGTACGCCGTTCGCGCTGTTCGTGGTGACCGGTACGGCCGCCGCGCTGGCCGGGGCGATCAAGGCGTCCGTGCTGGACAGCGTGGTCGCGGGCACCTCGGGCACGGGCTTCGAGCTGACCGTGCTGACGGCGGTGCTGCTGGGCGGGGTCGCCCTGAGCGGCGGCTCCGGTTCGGTTCTCGGGGTGCTGCTCGGCGTGCTGTTCCTGGGTTGCCTGCAGAACGGGCTGACACTGCTGAGCGTGCCGACGTTCTGGCAGCAGATGGCGCAGGGCGTGGCCCTGGTGGCGGGCGCGGCGCTCGCGTACTTCGGCCCACGCGCCACCCGGTGACCGGCGCCCGGGGCCCCTCCCCCTCCCCAGCCCCTCCCCCGCACCCAGACACCCCAGAGAGGTCCTCGTGAGCGACACTTCCCCCAGCCTGGTCCTGACCGGCGGTCAGGTCATCACCGTCGACGCCGGTTTCTCGGTCGCCGAGGGCGTGGCCGTGCGCGGCCGGGAGATCGTGGCGGTCGGCACGGACACCGAGATGCGCGCCCTGGCCGGGCCGGCGACACGGATCGTCGAGCTGGCCGGGCGCACCGTGCTGCCGGGCATCAACGACTCGCATCTGCACGGCGCCGCCTACGGGCTGTCCAGGCCCCCGTTCGCCCTGGACGTCGGCCACCCGGCGGTGGGATCGATCGCCGACATCGCGGGGGTGGTGGGCGCGGCGGCGCGGGCCGCCGCGCCCGGTGAGTGGATCGTCGGCCTGGGCTGGGACCCCGGCTATCTCGCCGAGTGCCTCGCCGAGCCGGGCCGGCTGCCGCACCGCGCCGACCTGGACGCGGTGGCGCCCGGTCACCCGGTCTGTCTGACCGACTTCTCGCAGCACATGGTGTGGGCGAACAGCGAGGCACTGCGCCGCTGCGGGATCGACGCGGACACCGTGGCACCGGACGGCGGCGTCGTCGACCGCGACCCCGACGGCCGGCCCACCGGCATCCTGCGCGAGGCGGCCGGTGTCCTGCTCCAGGCCGCCCTGCCCTCCCCCACGGTGGCCCAGCGCCGCCAGGCCATCCGTAACGTCGTCGCCGAACTCCACTCGCGCGGCATCACCAGCTACACCGAGCCGGGTCTCGGCCCCGGCGGCGCCGAGACCCTGTTCGGGGGGCTGAGCACCGACAACTGGACGGCGTACGCGGACCTGGCGGCGACCGGCTCGCTGCACGCCCGGGTCAGCGTCCTGCTGCTGCCCGCGCCGATCGGCGGCTCCGCCGAGGACGTCCGCAAGGGTCTCGCCGAGTTGCACCGCCCGGAGTCGGCGGACCCCCGGCTGCTGAACGCCATCGGCGTGAAGATCTTCGCCGACGGGGTGCCGCCGAACCGTACGGCCTGGATGAACGAGCCCTACGTGGGCGGCGGCCACGGCTCCCTCTGTGTGCACGGGCGCACGCCCGACCTCCAGGTCGACGAGCTGTTCGACATGATCCGGATCGCGCACGAGGCGGGTTACCAGCTGGGCGTCCACGTCACCGGCGACCGGGCCATCGACCTCGTGGTGGACGCGTTCACCGCGGCGCAGCGGGCCGTGCCGCGCGCCGACGCCCGGCACTACGTCATCCACGGCGACTTCATCGGCGCGGACAGTCTCGCCCGGCTGGCCGCGCACGGCTACGGCGTCAACATGAACCCCGCCATCAAGTGGACGATCTCCGATCTGATGGCGGAGGTGGTGGGCACCGAGCGGTCGGCGTACCAGTGGCCCGCGCGGTCGGCCTTCGACGCGGGCGTGGCGGTGTGCGCCAGTTCGGACGCGCCGATCACGGAGCCCGACTGGCGGCAGGGCGTCGCCGGGATGCTGCTGCGCGAGTCGAAGGCCAGCGGCCGGGTCAGCGGTCCCGAGCAGCGCGTGGAACTGGCCGAGGCGCTGCGGGCGTACACGATCAACCCCGCGCGGCAGGACTTCGCCGAGGAGTGGAAGGGGTCCGTGGAGGTGGGCAAGGTGGCCGACCTGTGCGTCCTGGACCGGCCGCTGCTCGGCCTCGACCCGCACGAGATCACCGGGGTCGAGGTCGACATGACGGTGTTCGACGGCGGGGTCGTCTTCGAGCGCTGAGCCGAGGGGCCCGCGAGGCGAAGGCCGGTGCCGCTGCCGCGGCGCCGGCCTCGTCGTGTCCGCTGTCCGCTGTCCGGAGGGCGACCTGTCGGCTCGGCCGTCAGCTCGTCAGTGCCTCGACCCTGCGCATGACCTCCGCGCAGAAGGCGCCCACCCCGTCGGGGTCGTCGATGAACTGGTTGGGCTTGACGCAGAAGGTCGTGAAACCCTGCTCCAGCTGCTCGGGGACGGAGGCGAGGGCAGCCCCGAGGTCCGCCGGGGAGTGGTCGTCGGGGAAGACCGCCTGGGTGCCGCCGATCATCTCCAGTTCGGACACGTCCCGTCCGGCGGCGGTCATGGCCTCGTCGAGCGCCTTGAGGTCGTCCGGGGTCGGGCGCCCGAGGGGGTGGAAGCCGTGGCCGTACCGCACCAGTCGGCGCAGGACGGGGCCGTGCAGACGCTGCCCGCCGAACCACAGCCTCGGCCCCTGGGGACGGTACGCCTTGGGCTCGAAGTAGACGTCCCGGAACGGGTAGTGCTCGCTGTCGTGGGAGATCGGGGACGGCCCCCAGGCCTTGGCCCACACCTCCAGGTGCTCGTCGAGCAGTCGGCCCCGCCGGCCGAAGGGCACGCCGAGCGCGTCGTACTCGTCCCTGCTCCAGCTGACCGTGGGCTGCACCAGCAGCCGTCCGTCGCTGAGCAGGTCGAGGGTGCCCAGCTCCCTGGCCATCAGCAGGGGGTGGCGCAGCGGGGCGAGGACGGCCGCGGCGGCCAGGCGCAGGCGTTCGGTGACGGAGGCGATGGAGGCGAGCAGGAGCAGGGAGTTGGGCCAGGGGGTGTACGGGTCCTGATTGCCGGGGAGGGCGTAGTCGCGAGGATTGCCCATGACGCCGTCGGCGGCGGCGTCGGGGCCGAGCACGATGTGTTCGCTGACCATGACGGAGTCGAACCCGGCGTCCTCGGCCTCGCGTGCCCACCGTACGGCGGTGGGCAGGTCGGCCCGGCCGCCGGTGAGCGTCCAGTTCTCGCTGAGGACCAGCAGCATGCGGGGGGTGGTGCTCATGGTGGATTCCCTCTCCTCCGTACAATTTGATCCCGAATGACCGAACGACCGAACAACTGAACGACCGAACGACCGAACTACCGAATGTCCGCACGAACGACGGACCCGGACCGGGGGTGGCCGAGTGGGCCCTCCGCGTCCGGCCGTGCGACCGAAGGAGCATGTGTGCCCGGCCAGCGATCCATCACCGAAGCCGAGAAGCTCGCCGCGGCGAAGCTCGGGGACTTCCCGATCCGCCGGGACCAGATGGCGGCGGTGGCGAACATCTACCGGGCCGCGGCGGCGGTGCGGCAGCACCTGGAGAACTCCGTGCTGCGCGGTTCCGACCTGACGTGGACGGCCTTCGTGGTGCTGTGGGTCGTGTGGGTGTGGGGTGAGACCGAGACCCGGCACGTGGCCGAGGAGGCGGGTATCTCCAAGGGCACGCTCACGGGTGTGGCCCGGACGCTGGAGTCGCGCGGGCTGCTGCGGCGCGCGGACCACCCGACGGACGGCCGGCTGGTCCTGCTGGCCCTCACCGAGGAGGGCGAGGAGCTGATGCGGCGGGTGTTCCCGCGCTTCAACGAGGAGGAGGCCTTCGTCACCGGGCAGCTCAGCGACGCGGAGTGCCGGAGCCTCGCGGAGGGGCTGCGCAGTGTCGTGCTCCAGGTCGAGGAGCACGGCGAGGAGCGCCGCCGCACCCTGCTGAACGGAGCCGAGCCCGCGCCCCGGCGCAGCGGTCGCCGCCCGAAGGCGTGACGGCCCCGCACCCGACGCACCCGCCCGTCCACCTCCACTCCCTTCGCATCGTTTGGGTTCAAACAAGGTAGGCGGACGCCGGATCCCCGGTCAAGACCCACCGGACGACCGGGCCACGCACGCCCCGGCCACGCCCCCGACGGCTACGACGGCCACGACGGCCACGACGGCTGGGACGGCTGCGGCAAATCCGCTTGCGGGGGCGGAGCGCCGGGCCGCAGGATCTGCCCATGTTCATCCATCACGCCTCCCCGACGCCGTCCCTCGCCACCGCCTCGCCGGTGCGGGGGCAGCAGCAGTCGGGCCGACCGTGGGGGCCGACACCGCCCCGGTCGTGACGGCCGCGCTCGTCGCGGGGCTCCTCGCCGGCTATGGCATCGCCATCCCCGTCGGAGCCGTCGCGACCTACCTCGTCTCCCTCACGGCCCGTACGTCCCTGCGAACCGGAGCGTGCGCCGCGCTCGGCGTCGCGACGGCCGACGGACTGTACGCCCTGCTCGCCGCCCTCGGCGGTACGGCCCTCGCGAACGCCCTGCAACCGCTGCTGACGCCGCTGCGCTGGGCCTCCGCCCTGGTGCTCCTCGTCCTGGCGGCACGCGGCGCGGTCGGCGCCGTGCGCCAGTACCGCGCCCGGCGTCTGCCCACCCGCGCGCAGCGGGACCCGGTCGGCCCGGCACGCGCCTACGTCGCCCTCCTGGGGATCACCCTGCTGAACCCCACCACGGTGGTGTACTTCGCCGCGCTCGTGCTCGGCAGCCGCGCCACCGAGGCCGTCAGTCCCCTGGAGCAGGCGGTGTTCGTCCTCGCCGCCTTCCTGGCCTCGGCGAGCTGGCAACTGCTGCTCGCCGGCGGCGGCGCCCTCCTCGGCCGCGCGCTGACCGGGCACCGTGGACGCCTGGTCACCGGTCTCGTGTCGAGCGCCGTGATCGCGGGACTGGCGGTGCTGATGCTCTAGGGAATGCGACAAGTGCCGTACGGGGGTGGCCCGGTGAGGATGATTTCGCGAGGGGCCGGTGTTGAGGGCGGGGAAGAGTCGGTACGCGAGAGCAAGGGACGGTTGCCATGCCTCTTGAGGGCGAGTACGTACCCAGCCCCACCCAGTGGGTGCGTGAGCAGGTCGAGTTGTACGAGAGCTCGGGCGGCACCGAGGGGACGACGCTGCTGGACACCGGTCTGCCGGTCATCGTGCTCACGACGCGCGGCGCGAAGAGCGGGAAGATCCGCAAGACTCCGCTGATGCGGGTGGAGCACGACGGCCGGTACGCGGTCGTGGCCTCGCAGGGCGGCGCGCCCAAGCACCCGGTCTGGTACCACAACATCAAGTCCGACCCGCTGGTGGAGCTGCAGGACGGGCCCGTCCGGCAGGACCTGACCGCGCGTGAGGTCACCGGGGACGAGAAGGCCGAGTGGTGGGACCGGGCCGTCGCCGCGTATCCGCCGTACGAGGACTACCAGAAGAAGACGGACCGGGACATCCCCGTCTTCGTGCTGGAGCCGGTGGAGGGGTGACCAAGGGGCGCGTCGTCGGGCGCGGGTCCGGTGGGGGCTGATCGCGCGGTTCCCCGTGCTTTTCGATGAAGGGCCGAAGGCCCCTTCAGGGGCGCGGGGAACTGCGCGAGAAGCCCCACCAGCCCGCACCCGACGACGCGCCGCCGGCACCCGGCACCCGGCACCCGGCACCCGGCACCCGGCAAGAAAAAAACTTCGCCGCGTCGCGCATGTTCCCCGAAGGGCCGGGCACGCGAGTCTCAGGCCCCGCCGCGTTCCCCCGTCGCGGCGGGGCTTTCCGCTGCCCGCTCCCCCGGCCCCGTCTTCTCCGTCACGTCGAGGAAGATCTGGTCGGCCTCGGGGACGAGGCGGGCGATGGAGCGCTTGATGCGGACGGCGACCAGCTCGACCTCCTCGCTGTCGAGGCCGGGCACCAGGTCCACCCGGGCGGCCACCAGGATCGAGTCCAGGCCGAGTTGCATGGTGAGCAGGGCCTCGACGGTGTCGATCTCGGGCTGCGCCTCCAGCAGGGACCGGATCTTCCGGCTCGGTTCGGCGTCGGCGGCCACGCCGATGAGCTGTTCGCGGGCGTCCCGGCCCAGCCAGTAGGCGACGTACACCAGCAGGGCCCCGATCGCGAAGGAGGCGGACGCCTCCCAGATCACCTGGCCGGTCACCATGTGCAGGGCCATCCCGGCGATCGCGAGGGTCACCCCGAGGACCGCCGTGCCGTCCTCCGCGACGACCGTGCGCAGCGCCGGGTCCCGCAGTCCGCCGACGCCGCCCTGCCGCCGCACCTGGTGCAGGGCGCGCAGCAGTGAGGCCCCCTCGGAGAGGAGTGCCACACCGAGGACGGCGATACCGGCGACATAGCCGCCGTATGACTCCGCGCTCCCGGCGGTCAGGGCGTGGAAGGCCTGGTAGAAGGAGAAGCAGCCGCCCATCACGAAGATGCCGACGGCGGCCAGCAGGGACCAGAAGAAGCGCTCCTTGCCGTAGCCGAAGGGGTGCCGGGCGTCGGCGGGGCGGCGGCTGCGGCGCAGCGCGGCGAGGAGGAAGACCTCGTTCAGGCTGTCGGCGACCGAGTGGGCGGCCTCCGAGAGGAGGGCGGGCGAGCCGGCGAGGAGCCCGCCGACGGTCTTGGCGACGGCGATCAGGAGGTTGGCGCCGAGGGCGACGAGGACCGTGATCCTGGTCCTGCGGTCGGCCTGTGCCCCGCCCTGTTCCGCGCTCCCGCCTCGTTCCCCGCTCCCGCCTTGTTCCCGGGTTCCCGGTCCTTCGAGGACCGCCCCGCCCCGCTCGTCCGCCGTCTCGGTGTCTGGTGATGTCCGGGTCACGTTCGCCGCTTGCCCCGACCGTTCGCGCTCACACCGTGGGGGTCGCGGAAATCGGGGAACCCTCCTCAGGGCAGGGCAGACGTAACCGGACCGGCCGGGAGGACGGACGCATGAGTGTCGGTGAGGGCAACGAGGCCTACGGGCGGAAGGCGTTCAAACGGTCCAGGAGCCACTTCACGGACCGGATCACCGCCGACGGCCGCGACGGCTGGCCGGTGGAGGCGGGCCGCTACCGGCTGGTGGTCAGCCGGGCCTGCCCCTGGGCGAGCCGGGCGGTGATCTCGCGCCGGCTGCTGGGTCTGGAGGACGCTCTGTCGATGGCGATCGCCGACCCGATCCAGGACGACCGGAGCTGGCGGTTCACGCTCGACCCGGACGGCCGCGACCCGGTGCTCGGCATCCGCTTCCTGAAGGAGGCGTACGACGCGCGGGAGAGCGACTACCCGGGCGGCGTCAGCGTCCCGGCGATCGTGGACGTGCCGAGCGGTGAGCTGGTCACCAACGACTACCAGCGGCTCACCCTCGATCTCGCCACCGAGTGGAGCGGCCTGTACCGCGAGGGCGCACCCGATCTGTATCCGCAGGGCCTGCGCGACGAGATCGACACGGTGATGGCCGAGGTCTACGAGGACGTCAACAACGGCGTGTACCGGGCGGGCTTCGCCACCGGGCAGGAGGAGTACGAGAAGGCGTGCGCCGGGGTGTTCCGGCGGCTGGAGGCGCTGTCGGAGCGGCTGGCGCGGCGGCGCTACCTCGTCGGAGAGACGATCACGGAGGCGGACATCCGGCTCTTCACCACACTGGTGCGTTTCGACGCCGTCTACCACGGTCACTTCAAGTGCAACCGCTGGAAGCTGGCGGAGGACCCGGTGCTGTGGGCGTACGCCCGTGATCTCTTCCAGACCCCCGGATTCGGCGACACCGTCGACTTCGACCACATCAAGCGGCACTACTACCAGGTGCACACGGGCATCAACCCGACCGCCGTGGTGCCGCTCGGGCCCGATCTGGCGGGCTGGCTCGCCCCGCACGGGCGGGCGGATCTGGGCGGCCGTCCGTTCGGGGACGGTACGCCGCCGGGGCCGGTGCCGGCCGCCGAGGTCGTGGCCCCGCAGGGCCGTCCGTGACCGGACGGCCGACGCAAGCGAAGGAGGAGGACGAGATGTCCAAGAAGAAGAAGCTGCCCGTCGCCTACAAGCCGGTCGGCTTCGCGCTGGGCTGGGTGAGCGGCGCGGTGGCCTCGGCCGCGTTCCGCAAGACCTGGAAGCTGATCCGGCACGAGGACGACGCGCCCGACGCGCTGGACCGGGACCGCGGCTGGGGCGAGATCCTGCTGGCGGCGGCCGTGCAGGGCGCGATCTTCGCGGTCGTGCGCAGCGCGGTGGACCGCACGGGCGCCAAGGCCATCGAGCGGTCCACCGGGGTGTGGCCGGCCCCCGAAAAGGGAGGCCGGGACTGACGAGCGGGGCCGGGTCGGACGCCCACCCGGCGCCGACCCGGCCCCAGGCCTCCTCTGGGTGCAGTCAGCCCTGCTTGTCAGCCCTGCTTGGGTGCCGTCGGGGTTTCGCGGCGCAGGGTGAAGGAGTGGCCCGCCGGGTCGGAATAGCCGCGCTCCTCGAAGGGGCCACTGGCCTCCTTGGTGTCGACGGGCCGTCCGCCCAGGGAGACGATCAGCCGCTCGGCCTCGTCGAGGTCCTCGACGTAGAAGTCCAGATGGGCCTGGAGGGAGTTCTCGGGACGGGGCCAGCTGGGCGGGACGGCGTTGACGTCCCGGCGGAACGCCATCCGGGCACCGCAGGCGCCCTCGATCTCGACGCGGTTGGCGGTCGCGTCCGTCTCCTCCGCGTCGAGCAGCTCCTTGTAGAACACCGCGAGCTTCTCCGGCTCGGCGCAGTCCAGCACCACGAGGCCCGCCTGTACCAGTGCCATGTCTCCTCCGTACGGGATCCCGGGCGCGGGGGACGGTCCGCCGCCGCCCATACGCTCCCCGGGTACCCGCGGACTACAGGTTCAGCCGCAGCGTGAGCGCCTGGGCACGGAACGCCTCCCGCTCGTAGAACCGGATCCCGTCCGCGTTGCCCGCCGAGGCGGTCACCTCCGCGTGCGCCGCGCCCCGCTCCCGGGCCCACGCCAGGAAGGTGTCGACCAGCCGGGCCCCGACCCGGGCCCGCCGGTGTTCGGGCCGTACGTACAGCGCCATGAGGGTCGCCGAGCCGACGGGCCGCATGGACGTGGGGCCGGCCATCGAGGCCGACAGATGGCCCACCACCTCGCCGTCGTGCACCGCGGCCAGCAGCAGCCTGCCGGGGTCCCGGAGGGCGGCGGCGAAGGCCTCGGCGCCGTGCAGGCGCGGCCAGTCCACGTTCAGGCTGGGGTCCCGCTCCCCGCCGTCCTCGGCGAACAGCAGGGAGCTGGAGACGACGATCCCCGGTACGTCCTCGGCGCGGGCGCGCCGCACGATCACCTCTTGCTCACTCATGGACCGGAACCTAGCGGTCGGCTCTGACATCCCGTCGGCTCAGACAACCCGTCCCCGCCGGACCAGCGGTCCCGGACTGGACTTCCTGGACAGACGTCCAGCTATAGTGGACACCTGTCCAAGAAGTTGAGCATCGAGTGAACGACGGAGTCTGTTGACCATGGAGATCCTGGCGAACGTGCTGGTCGCGCTGGTGGCCCTGCTGCACGCGTACATCCTGGTGATGGAGATGTTCCTGTGGCAGAAGAAGCCGGGGATGTCCTTCCACGGCCTGGACGCCGAGATGGCGCGGCGGACGGCCTCGCTCGCCGCCAACCAGGGCCTCTACAACGGCTTCCTCGCCGCCGGCCTGGTCTGGGGCCTGATCGCCGACGACCCGACCGGCTACCGCGCGCAGATCTTCTTCCTGTCCTGTGTGATCGTCGCGGGCGTGTACGGCGCCGCCACCGCCAACCGCCGCATCCTGGTCGCCCAGGCCCTGCCCGGCGCGCTCGCCCTGGCCGCCGTCCTCGTCGCCGGATGACCCCCGGGGAGCCCCGGCCCGCACCGGAACCCCGGGCCGCGGAGGACCCCCGGGCCTCCCGCACCCGGGCCAGGCTGCGGGAGGCCCTCCTCGACGAGTGCGCCCGGCACCCCCTGCACGAGGTCAGCGTGGCCGCGCTGGTCCGCCGGGCGGGGGTCGGCCGGGCCACGTTCTACGTGCACTACCCGGATCTGGAGGCGCTGGCCGTCGACGCCTGCGCCGATGTCGTACGGGAGGCCGTGGAGGCGCTGCACGCCTGGCGGGGGCGCCCCGACCCGGTGCGGGCACCGGCCGCCCTGCCGGAGTTCTTCGCCGGTCTCGCGCCGCACGCCGCCCTGTACCGCGCGCTGCTGACACCCGGTGGCGGCGGGCCGCTCGGCCGGGTCCTGCACCGGGACCTGCGCGCCTACAGCCTGCGCGAACGCGAGCTCGCTGGGGCCGCGGACGCCCCGCTGGTGGCCTCCGCCGTGGCGGCCACCTTCGCGGGCGTCCTCGCCGACTGGCTGCACGGCCTCCTGGACGGCACCCCGCGGGAGATCGCCGACCAGGCGTGGCAGCTGCTGGTCGCCCTGCACCGCAGCCGCTGAACAGCCCTGTGGGTGACCTGGTGCACAGGTCACCCACAGGGCCGGGGACACGTGGGGAGTGACGTGCCCCGGCGGGAGATGGCTCTTTCGGGTGCCGGGAGCGGCCGGACGGCTGCCGGGAGCGGTTCGGACGGCTCCCGGGCGTCGGGGTGGCCGGCCGGACTCAGAAGGTGAGCACCGGCTTGATGCTCCTGCCGTCGCTCATGTCCGCGACCGCCTGGCCGATGTCCTCGAACTTGTAACGGCTGATCAGCCGGTCGAGCGGGAGCTTGCCGTCCTTGACCAGCTGGACGAGGACCGGGATGGCGGTCTGGATCTCGTTGTCGCCGAGGGTGAGGCCGACGACGCGCTTGCCGCCGAGCATGCCGTTGACGTCGAGGGAGACCTCCGTGCCGAACGGCGGGGCGCCGACGATGACGAGGGTGCCGCGCAGGGCGAGGGCGTCGACGCCCTTGCGGAGCACGACGACGCTGCCGGTGGTCTCGACGACGCCGTCGGCACCCCGGCCGCCGGTGATCTCCATGATCGCCTCGGCGATGTCGGCGACCTCGCCCGCGTTCACCGTGTGGGTGGCGCCCAGTTCCTTGGCCAGCTCCAGGCGCTCGCCGATCTTGTCCACCGCGACGACCGTGGTCGCCGGGGTCAGGTTGGCCGCCATCACGGCGGACAGGCCCACCGCTCCGGCGCCGAGGACGACGACGGTACTGCCCGCGCGGGGCTCCAGCACGTTCCAGACGGCGCCGACGCCGGTCTGGACGCCGCAGCCGAGCGGGGCGATGGAGTCCAGCGGTACGCCCGGGTCGACCTTGACGAGGCCGCGCTCGTCGACCAGGGCGCGCTCGGCGAAGGAGGACTGGCCGAAGAAGTGTCCGCCCAGCTCCTGGCCGTCGCGGCTGATGGTGCTGGTGCCGTCGGCGCGCCGGCCGGCGAGCAGGTTCAGCGGCAGCCAGGTGGCGCAGTACGCCGGGTGGCCGTCACGGCAGTTCTGGCAGCCGCCGCAGGAGGTGAAGGACAGCACGACGTGGTCGCCCGGCGCGACGGTGGTGACGCCGGGGCCCACGGCCTCGACGACACCGGCGCCCTCGTGGCCCAGTACGCCGGGCAGGGGGAACGGCAGCCCGCCGCTCGCGACCCCGAGATCGGTGTGGCACAGCCCGGCGGCGACCATCCGGACCAGGACCTCGCCCTGCGCCGGCTGGTCGAGGACGACCTCGGAGAGGGTGAAGGGCGCGCCCCCGGACTCGACCACGGCGGCACGTGTGGTGGTGGACATGCTCATGAACTCCTTGTTCTGGCGGTGAGCCGCCGGACCGGTTCCGTGGCTCACCGGGTGTTCCCGGGGAAGGTGCTCAGTCGAGCGAGACGACGACGGACTTGACCTTGGTGTAGGACTCCAGGGCCTCGGGGCCGTACTCGCGGCCGAAGCCGGAGGCCTTCACGCCGCCGAAGGGCACGGCGGGGTCGAGCATCGGCCAGTCGTTGACCCAGACGATGCCGGCCTGGAGGCGGTCGGCGACACGGTGGGCGCGGGTGAGGTTGGTGGTCTGGATGCCGGAGGCCAGGCCGTAGGGCGTGGAGTTGGCCAGCTCGACGGCCTCGTCCTCGGAGTCGAAGGGCTGCACGGTCAGGACCGGCCCGAAGACCTCCTCCTGGACGACCCGGGAGTCGTTCGCCAGGCCGGCGATGACGGTGGGCTTGTAGTAGTAGCCGCCGTTCAGGTCGAGGCGCTCGCCGCCGCAGACGATGCGGCCGCCCTCCTTGCGGGCCAGCTCGACGTACTCCTCGACCTTCTTCAGGTGCCGCTCGCCGGCCATCGGGCCGATGACGGTCTCCGGCTGTCGGGGGTCGCCGATCGGTACGCCGGGCACGGCCTCGGCGAGGATGCCGAGCACGGTGTCGTGGACCGAACGGGCGACGAGGAGGCGGGGGCCGCCCATGCAGAACTGGCCGGTGTTGTAGACGAAGGCCCCGATGATGGCGCCGACGGCCTTCTCGATGACGGCGTCCTCGAAGACGATGTGCGCCGCGTTGCCGCCCAGCTCCATGGTGACCTGCTTCAGGCCCTCGCCTGCGACGCTCGCGGCATGCCGGCCGGTTGCGGTGGAGCCGGTGAAGGCGATCTTGTCGACGCCGGGGTTGCGCAGCAGCGCCTCGCCGGCGACCGGGCCCGTCCCCGTGACGACGTTGTAGACGCCGTCCGGGACACCGGCCTCCTTGAGGAGGCCCGCCATGTAGAGGGCGCTGAGCGGGGTCTCCTCGGCGGGCTTGTGCACGACGGTGTTGCCGGCCGCGAGGGCGGGGGCGATCTTGGAGCCGGCCAGGATCAGCGGGAAGTTGAACGGGGTGATCGCGCCGACCACACCGATCGGGCCACGCCTGGTGTAGGCGAGGCGGTTGTTCGGGACGTCGCGGGCGGAGCCGTCGAGGGTCCAGGCGAGGGAGGCGTAGTACTCGTAGTCGTTCGCGGCGTTGGTCACGTCGACGGCGTGGGCGAGGGTGATGGGCTTGCCGACGTCACGGCTCTCCAGGGCCGCGATCTCGTCGGCGTTCTCCCGGATGAGCTGAGCGACACGGTTCAGGATCCGGCCGCGTTCCCGGCCGCTCAGCCCGGACCAGGTGCCGCTGTCGAAGGCCTCGCGCGCGGCGCGCACGGCGGCGTCGACGTCGGCGGCGCCCGCCTCCGCGACCGTCGTGACCACCTGGCCCGTGGACGGGTCGATCACGTCGGCGCGTGCTCCGTCGCTCGCCTCACGCCACTGTCCACCGATGAACAGCCGCCCGGGCTCGTTCTCGAAGGTGGTCGTCATTGTCCACTCCCCAGCTTTGATCAAGCGATGATCGCCAAGTTTTCAACCAACAGGAATCCTGTTGGTTCGCAGTTTCATTACACACAGGTTTCCTGTCAATGCCTTACGCTGACCCCATGGTCGGCACCAAAGCACCTCCCTCCCTGCTCTATATGGTCAAGCAGGTCGAGCTCGTTGTCCGCTCGCACCTGGACGACCTGGTGCGACCGGCCGGGATCACCGCCCTCCAGTACACGTCCCTCACCGTCCTGGAGCGACACGACGGGCTCTCGGCCGCCCAGCTCGCCCGCGACTCGTTCGTCACGGCCCAGTCCATCGCGGATGTCGTCCGCAGCCTGGAGAACCGGGGGCTCGTACGCCGGGAGCGCAATCCGCGCAACCGGCGCGAGCTGCTGATCCTGCTGACCGACGAGGGGCGCGAGGTGCTCGCCCGCTACGCCGAGCCCGTGCGCGACCTGGAGGAACGCATGATCAGCGACCTCACCGCGCACCAGGCCGACCAGTTCCGGCAGGCGCTGTCCAAGGCGTGGCACGCGCTGTCGTAGGGGGTCCCGCGTAAAACTCCGGACAGCTTGCCGGAGAAATCGAAGACATATGTCAATCGAACATGCTGAAATTCACTCTGACGAGGGTAACTTGCAGGGCGGGGAAGGGTTTTGGCCCTCACACCCTCACAGAGGCCGGTAGGAGGCGATGCCGTCGTGTCGAGCGACCCCACACCGCCCGCGACCGGGTACCTGCGCGTCCGCACGGACCGCGGCCACTCCGTGCTCGAACTGCACGGAGAGATCGACATCGCGGCGGCCGTGGAGATCATCCCGCACCTCGACGCGGAGACCGGCCGCCCCGGCGCCCGGATCGTGATCGACCTCCGGCACGTCGAGTTCTTCGACTGCTCCGGACTGCGGCTGCTCTACCGGGCCCGCCAGCGGGTGCTCGACCGCGACGGCGAACTGCGCCTGGTCTGCACCCACCCGCTCACCCTGCGCGTCCTCAAGGTCACCGGCCTCGCCAGGCTGCTGCCGCCCGCCCCGTCCCTGGACGCGGCCCTGGAACAACCCGAGGCCGCGTCCGGCACGTTATGACCCCGCCCCGGCCGTCAGCCGTCCTCCCCGCCGTGGCCCGCCGGGGCGTCGAACAGGGCGCTGACGGACTCGCCGTTGTGGATACGGCGTACGGCCTCCGCGAGGGCGGGGGCGATGGAGAGCACCTTCAGCTTGTCGGTGCGCTCCTCCACGGGGACCGGCACGGTGTTGGTGCAGACGATCTCCAGGACGTCGGGCTGCTCGCTCAGCCGCTTCAGGGCGCCCGCCGCGAACAACCCGTGGGTGCATGCCACCCGGATCGAGCGCGGCCCCAACTCCCGCAGCCGCTCAAGGAGTTCCAGGACCGTGCTGCCCTTGGCGATCTCGTCGTCCAGAACGATCACATCCCGCCCCGCGACCTCGCCGATCACCGAGCTGATGCTCACCCGGTCGTCGGCGAACCGCTGTTTGGCACCCGCCGCGACCTGCGCGCCGATCATCCGCGCGAACGCCGCCGCCTCCTTGGCGTTTCCCAGGTCCGGTGAGACCACCGTCGTACGCGTGAGGTCGTAGCGCCGGAAGTGCGCGGCCAGTTCGCGCAGCGCGTGCAGATGATCGACCGGGACCGAGAAGAACCCGTGCACCTGCGGGGAGTGCAGCGTCATGGCGAGCACCCGGCCGGCGCCCGCCGACACCATGAGATCGGCGACCAGCCGGCCGCCGATGGAGATCCGCGGCGCGTCCTTCTTGTCCGAGCGGGCGTACGCGTAGTGCGGCATGACCACCGTGATCCGGCCGGCCGAGGCCCCGCGTGCCGCGTCGCACATCAGCAGCAGTTCGACGAGATGCTCCTGCACCGGCGTGACCAGCGGCTGGACCAGGAAGACGTCCTTCTCCCGGCAGTTGGCCTGGAGCTGCACCTCCAGACAGTCGTTGGCGAAACGGCTCACCCGGGACGGACTGAGCGGCACCCCGAGGTGCGCACAGACCTCCTCCGCGAGTTCGGGGTGGGCGCTGCCGGTGAAGACGGCGATGTCACGCACGGTCGGCTCCTCGCATGAACATGATCATTACGGGTTGCGCGGCTCATGCTAGGCGAACAATCACCAACTGAGCGTTCCCGCAGGGTCTTTGAGGGCATTCGTTGAAAGAGGAAGGAGGACCGTCGACATGACGACGCCCATCAAGCGCACGCGTCTGCCCGGCTGGGTCAAGCTGCTCACCGCCGTGGTCATCCTCATCGTGGTGCTGCTGGCCGCGCTGCGGATGCTGGTCTTCGGAGGGCTGGACGACGTGTTCGGCACCGAGGAGCACGACCGCTCGGGGCCGACGCTTCTGAAGTCCATCCAGGACATGAGCCGTTACGACGCCGCCTCCGGCAACTTCCAGGTCGTCGTGGATCTGGAGAAGGACGCCAAGTATCTGCCGGACGCGATCCGCGGCACCCGCACGCTGTACGTGGGCGCGGGCACCGTGGACGCCTATGTCGACCTCGGCAAGGTCGGCGAGAACGACGTGAAGATGAACGAGGACCGCACGTCGGCCACCATCGACCTCCCGCACGCCCAGCTCGGCAAGCCGGCCCTCGACACCGAGCACTCCTACGCCGTCTCCAAGGAGCGCGGCCTGCTCGACCGGCTCGGCGACCTGTTCTCGGACAACCCCAACGGCGAACAGGCGGTGCAGCGCCTGGCCGTCAAGCACATCGGGGACGCGGCGAAGGAGAGCAAGCTCACCGACCGCGCCGAGGCCAACACCACCGACATGCTCGAAGGGCTGCTGAAGTCGCTCGGCTTCGAGGAGGTGAAGGTGACGTACGGGTCCTGACCGGACACCGGCGCCCTCCCCGGGCTGCGGGGAGGGCGCGCCGTACGCCGGCCCGTCCGTGGCCCGCGTACCTCCGCGCCCTCCCACGCCCCAACCGCTCCCGGGCGCCCGACAGGCGCCCCTCGAACGGGAGCGGGTCCCTGCCACTCGCGAACCGGGTGCCCCTCTGAGGGCGGGCCCAAACCCGCCCGGCACCCGGCGGGCGACTTCTCGCGCGAGGCGCGCGGGCGGGCATCGCGGGCCGCTTCGGGGGTAACAGCCTTGGTACACAGGGAAGTTGAAATCGGGAGGGTCGCATGGCCGGCACCACGTCACGTTCCCGTTCCACCACCTCCGGCGGCCGTTCCCCGGCGGCCGCGCCCGGCCGACGGCCACTTCCGCTGCCCCTGCGGCTGCTGGTGATGGCCCTGGCGTTCCTGGCGATGGTGGCGTTCGGCGTCGTGCTGGCCGGGCTCACGCTCCAGCCGTCCCCGGCGTCGGAGGCGCTCACTCACAGCAACCTCCAGCCCGGCGCGTCCCTGGAGCTCTACTGGCACCACCCCGACCCGCGCGACGCGCTCAAGCAGGTCGGCGGGAACGTCCTGCTGGGCCTGCCGTTCGGGATCCTGTTGCCGGTGCTGGCGCCCGGCGCGCGCGGTCTGCTGCGGGTGCCCGCGCTGACCGCGCTGATGATGCTGCTGGTCGAGTTGGTGCAGGGCGCGCTGGTCACCGGACGGGCGTTCGACATCGACGACGTCATCCTCAACACGGCGGGCGCGCTGCTGGGCTATCTGCTGCTGGGC
The DNA here is from genome assembly GCF_014930365.1 of Streptomyces caniscabiei. Lineage (GTDB taxonomy): Bacteria > Actinomycetota > Actinomycetes > Streptomycetales > Streptomycetaceae > Streptomyces > Streptomyces caniscabiei. The sequence continues at coordinate 768,984 of NZ_JABXWI010000004.1, forward strand.
CGGCGCCTCGGCCGGGCCGTCCACGCCCGCGCGCCGCGGGACCCGAAGCCCGCACCGGCCGGGGGCAAGGCACCGGCCCGGGGGAAAGCACCGGCCCGGGGGAAGGCACCGGCCCGGGGCGGCGTACTGACGCGAGGGAAGACGCCCGCTCGGGGAAAGACACCGGCCAAGGGGAAGACACCCGCTCAGCGGAGGACACCGCGCGGCGCCTGGGTGCGGCGTCTGCGGGTGGGCCGGCGCAAGGAGGCCGGCGGGGCGTCCAAGGGGGCTAGCGCAGCGTCCAGGTGAGTTTGTCGCCGCCCACCCAGCGGACCTGGTCGGGATCGTCGAGATCGTGCACGACGACCCCGTACGCGGCGGCCGCCTGGAGGACGTCCGTCAGCCGCTTCGCCTCGCCGACCACCTGACCGTCGATCTCCACGATCCGGAACGGCGGCGTACCGGGCTGCACCCCGAGCACCAGGACCCGGGGATGGGAAATGTAGGGGCTCGCGCTTTCGGTCATGGTTCGAGGGTAGAGCGGTCCGGCGGTCGGTGGCCGGGTGAAGCCCGGGAGGCGCCGGCGGGTCGGTCCGGCGCGCCCGTGATCGTACGGCCGCCGTGCGGGTACCCGGGGGCTGGGTGACGCTGGAAGCGGAGGCAGGAGGTGGCATGGATCCCGTCGAGGCCCTGGACCGGATCGCTTTCCTGCTGGAGCGGGACCGGGCCCCCACCTACCGGGTACGGGCGTTCCGTACGGCCGCCGCCGTCCTCGGCGCGCTGCCGGCCGACGAGGTGGCTGAGCGGGCGGCCGCGGGCTCGCTGGAGACGCTGAAGGGGGTCGGGCCGAAGACCGCGCAGGTGGCGCGTGAGGCGCTGGCCGGGGAGATGCCGGGCTATCTGCGGAAACTGGAGCAGGAGGCGGAGGCTCCGCTCACGGAGGGTGACGCGGGCGCGGAGCTGCGGGCGCTGATCAGGGGCGACTGCCATGTGCACTCGGACTGGTCGGACGGCGGCAGCCCGATCGAGGAGATGGGCCGGACCGCCGCGCGCCTCGGCCACGAGTGGACGGTGCTCACCGACCACTCCCCTCGGCTAACCGTCGCCCGCGGTCTGTCGCCGGAGCGGTTGCGGGAGCAGCTCGACGTGGTGGCCGCGCTGAACGAGACCTGGGCGCCGTTCCGGCTGCTCACCGGCATCGAGTGCGACATCCTCGACGACGGTTCGCTGGACCAGGAGCCGGAGCTGCTGGACCGGCTGGACGTGGTGGTGGTGTCCGTGCACTCCAAGCTGCGGATGGACGCGCGGTCGATGACCCGGCGGATGGTCGCCGCGGTGCGTGATCCGCACTCCGATGTGCTCGGGCACTGCACGGGGCGGCTGGTCACCGGGCGGGGACGGCCGGAGTCGCAGTTCGACGCGGACGCGGTGTTCACGGCGTGCGCGGAGACGGGGACGGCCGTGGAGATCAACTCCCGGCCGGAGCGGCTGGATCCGCCCCGGCGGCTGGTGCGGCGGGCCGTGGAGGCGGGGGTGCTGTTCTCGATCGACACGGACGCGCACGCGCCGGGGCAGTTGACCTGGCAGGCGCACGGGTGCGCCCGGGCGGAGGAGTGCGGGGTCCCGGCCGAGCGGGTGGTGACGACGTGGGGGGTGGACGAGGTGTTGGGATGGGCACGTGATCGGAAAGTGCCGGAGGGGGTGTCGCGCGCCTGAGGGCTCGGGGGGGGTTCGGTGACGCGGCGGGTGCGGGTCGTCTTGTGGCTGGTCGCGCAGTTCCCCGCGCCCCTCTCGGGGCGCGGTTGTGATCGTCTCGCAGGAAGGTGAGCCATGAAGAAGGCTGCTGTGTTCGATGTCGACGGGACGCTCGTCGACACCAACCATCTGCACGTGGTCGCTTGGTGGGAGGCGTTCCGGCAGGGCGGCCATCGGGTGGCCATGCATGACGTGCACCGGGCGGTCGGCCTGCCGTCGGCCGATCTGATCACGCATCTGCTGGGCGAGGAACTCGATCCCACGGAGAAGGACGCGCTGAGCGCGGCGCACAAGGCGTTGTACGGGACGTACTTCGAGCGGCTGCCCGCGCTGCCGGACGCCGGGCGGCTGTTGCGGCGGCTCGACGAGCAGGGCTGGAGCGTGGTGCTGGCGACCTCGGCGGGCGGGACCGAGCTGACCGCGTTGCGGCGGGCGATCGGGGCCGACGACGCGATCATGGCGACGGCGAGCGCCGACGACGTGGACCGGGGCAAGCCGGCGCCGGATCCGGTCGAGCAGGCGCTGGAGCTGGCGGGGGCGGAGGCCGAGCGGTCGGTGTTCGTCGGGGACACCGTCTGGGACATGCGGGCGGGCGCCCGGGCCGGGGTGCACTGCGTGGCGGTGCTCTGCGGCGGAATCCCGCGGCCCGAACTGGAGGCGGCCGGCGCGGAGGCGGTGTTCCGGAATCCGGCCCATCTGCTGGCCGCCCTGGAGGAGAGTCCGCTGGGCCAGGAGGAATGACCTGGTGACGGCCGCTCTGGGCGGCCGCGTGCGACGTGACACAGATCACCGGCATTGTCCGGATACGGAAGGAACACCCCCTGGTACTTTCCCGTTGAACCAACCGTGGGTGTGGATGGGACAGTGTCCCCGGGCCTCACCTTTTGCCCACAGGGACGATCGTTCGGCTGAAGCCCTGTGGAGCGTTTCGCCGAGAGGCGACCGCCATCCGCACCCACACACAGACCGCCCCGACCGCGATTCCCCCGTCCCGGTCGGGGCTTCTTCTTGTCCGCGTCCGCCCTGGCCGGGATGGCCGGGATGGCCGGTAGTGACCGCGTGCATCCCCCGGGGCCGGGTACCCGTGGGCGGCTCCGGAGGAATGGACGTGCGCGAGAGGAGTCTGCGGTGAACGGAGAATCCGGCGGCAGGATCGTGGTCACCGGCGCCACGGGCAATGTGGGGACGAGTCTGGTGCGGCTGCTCGCGGAGGACGAGCGGGTCGACCGGGTGCGAGGGCTGGCCCGGCGGGTCCCTGACTGGGCCCCGGCGAAGACGGACTGGTCGGCGGTGGACGTGGGGTCCGAGCAGGCCGATCTGGTCGAGGAGTTCGAGGGGGCGGACGCGGTCGTCCATCTGGCCTGGGCGTTCCAGCCGACCCATGATCCGGCGACGACCTGGCGGACCAATGTGCTGGGCAGCATCCGGGTCTTCGAGGCGGTGGCGGCGGCCAAGGTCCCGACGCTGGTGCACGCCTCGTCGGTCGGCGCCTACTCCCCTGGACCGAAGGGCCGGGCCGTCGACGAGTCGTGGCCGACGCACGGCTGGCCGGACGCCGCGTACTGCCGGGAGAAGGCGTATCTGGAGCGTGCTCTGGACTCCTTCGAGCACGAGCACCCCGGGGTGCGGGTGGTGCGGATGCGGCCCGCGTTCCTGTTCAAGCGGGAGTCGGCGAGCGAGCAGCGCCGTATCTTCGGCGGGCGTTTCCTGCCGGGACCGCTGGCCCGGCCCGAGCTGCTGCCGTTTTTGCCCGACATCCCCGGTCTGAAGGTGCAGGCCCTGCACACCGACGACGCCGCACGGGCGTACCGGCTGGCCCTGCACTCCGAGGCCCGCGGCGCCTTCAACCTCGCGGCGGAGTCCCCCGTGGACGCCGAGCTGCTCAGCGAGGTGCTGGGATCCCGTCCGGTGCGGCTGCCCCGGGTCGCGGCCCGCTCGGCGATCGCCGCCGCGTGGAACCTGCGGCTGCTGCCCGCCTCGCCGCATCTCTTCGACGCCGTACTGCGGCTGCCGCTGATGGACTGCTCCAAGGCCCGCGACGAGCTGCACTGGCGGCCCGAGCGCACCTCGGTGGAGGTGCTGGAGGAGTTCCTGGAGGGGCTGCGGCAGGGGGCCGGGGCCGACACGGAGCCGCTGCGGGGACGGAAGGTCGGTTGAGGACGCCGGGCGCCCCGGCGACGGCGTCCCGCACATGACGGCGCCTCCCCGGGTCCCACCGGGGAGGCGCCGAGTCTCTGTGGCCGAGTCTCTGTGGCCGCGTCGCTGTGGCCGCCGAGTCGCCGCGAGCCCGGGAGCGAAGGTCCGGGGCCGGCGGGTGCGGGTCAGCCGGAGGGTTCGTCGGGTACGGGCTGCTCGGGGTTGGCGGAGCCCGACCGCGGGGCGCCCTGCCGACCGGTACCGGCCTCGTCCGTGTCGGGCACGTCGGTGGCATCCTCGTCCCGCTCGCCCTCGTCGGCGGCACGCGTCGGTGCCGCCTCCCAGGGGTCCTCGCCCTCGGTCGCCTGCTGGTCGGGCAGGTCCCTCGGTACGGGGTCCGGGTGCTCGCCGGGACCCTCCAGGCGGTGTTCGTCCACGGCGTGCTCCTTCCTGCTGTCGTGCACCGGGCGCGGGTACCTCGATCCGCTCAGCTCAAACCGGGTGTTCCGCGCGCCGGACGCGCGCCCGTCGGGCGAGGTCGTCCAGCTCGTCCAGGGCCGCCGTCAGCTGAGGAGCCACCGCCTCCCGCCGCCACGCGATCTGCTCGTCGTCCATCGCCCGGGGCACCACCTCGATCAGCATGATCAGGTAGAGATAGCTGCGGTAGAGGGCGTAGCGGCGGCACATGGCAGGGGTGAAGTCGGCCTCCCCTCCCGCCTCTTGATAACCCGTCAAGAAATCGGCGTCCGTGCGGATGTCGTCCAGCAGCGCCAGGGAGACGAAGTCCGCGACCGGGTCGCCCCAGAACATGCGCTCGCCGTCGATCAGACCACCGACCCGGGGTGTCCGACCTCGCTCGACGAGGATGTTGCCCGGCCACAGGTCGAAGTGGACGGGGCGCGGCACGGTCACCTCGTCGAGGGCGTCGTGGGCGGCCTTCGCCGTACGGGCCACCTCGTCCACGGGGCGGGGCAGCCAGGCCCCGTAGCGGCGGGCGTCGGCGAGCAGTCCGTCGAACATGGCGGTGAAGGAGGTGCGCCAGTCGGCGGTGAGGGGGCCGAACGTGCCGGACGGATAGCCGAAGCCGGGGCCGGTCACCCGGTGGAGCCGGGCCAGCAGACCGCCCAGCTCCCGTCGCAGCGCGGCCTCCTGTTTGGGGGCGAGCCCCTCCCATCCGCCGCCCGGGCAGTGGGTGAGCAGGATGTGCCGGCCGGCCGGCGCCGACTCGTCGAGGGCGACTCCTGCCACTCGTGGCGCCGGAACGTCGGCGGTCTCGGCGACCCGGCAGAACTCCGCCTCGGCGGCGAGGAGTTCGCTCTCGTAGGCCAGGGCCGGGGTGGACGACGGCGGCGGGACCTTCAGGACGAGCCGGGTGCCGTCGGTGAGACGGAGTTCCTCGACGGTGTTGTACGTGCCGCCGCCCAGCGGCAGCCGCTCGGCGAGGCTTTCCGGCGGAACGCCCGCCGCCGCGAGCGCGAGCCGCGCCCGTTCCCTGTCGTCCATGCGCATCCCCCTGGTCCCGGACAGCGGTCCGGACCCACTCTGCCAGCCGGGCCCGCACCGCTGAAGACCGACTCGATCATCGGACGGCACGATAACCATTGGACCCTTCCCGAAACTCCACGTACCTTAGGTGAAAACCTAGTGGTCCTAGGTTCGGAATCCGATCGTCACCCCTCACCGGAGAACAGACCCGCCATGAAGACACTCACCGAGCAGGACATCCGCACCTCCTTCGTCAACTGCTCGAAGGGGGAGGCGAAGAGGATCTTCGTGCCCCACGATCTGGAGCAGCGGCCGTGGGCGGACCTGGACTTCCTCGGGTGGCGGGATCCGGGCGCACCGGACCGGAGCTATCTGGTCGCCGAGCACGCGGACGGAGTCGTCGGCGTCACCTTGCGGCTCCCGTCCGCGCGACGCGGGTTCCTGCACCGCAGCATGTGCTCGGTGTGCCTCACGACGCATCCGGGCGGCGGGGTCTCCCTGATGACGGCGCGCAAGGCGGGCGCGGCCGGGCGCGAGGGGAACTCGGTCGGCGTGTACCTCTGCGCCGACCTCGCGTGTTCCCTCTATGTACGCGGCAAGAAGGCCCTCGACGCCGGAAGCCGGTTCGAGGAGAGCCTCACCGTGGAGGAGCAGATCGCCCGGACGGTGGGCAACCTCTCCGCGTTCCTGGAGAAGCTCCATAACTGAACCCGCCCGGCCTCGTCGTCTCCCCGCATGCCGCGCGATCACCCAGGTGACTACTGTCCTCGGTCAGGAGTTCGGTGCGACGGTGGAACGGGAACAGCGCAAGGATGCGAGACGTACGTGAGGTGTGGGGCCTGATCGGCACCCGGGTGGCCGGGTGGCGGCAGGACCCGGTGATCGTCCAGTCGGTACGGTCGGCGGCGGCCGCCACGGTGGCCTATGTGGTGGCGCTGCAACTGAGCACGGAGGCGGCGCCCCTGACGGCTCCGCTGACCGCGCTCCTGGTCGTGCAGGTGACCCTGTACTCCACACTCACCACCGGTATCCGCCGGGTGAACTCGGTGGTCGCCGGCGTCGTCATCGCGATCGGCTTCAGCGTCCTGGTGGGCCTCACCTGGTGGAGCCTCGCCCTGATCATCCTGGCCTCGCTCGCGGTGGGGCATCTGGTGCGGGTGAGCGAGTTCGTGCCCGAGGTGGCGATCAGCGCCATGCTGGTGCTCGGGGTCACCAGGGTCGGCGACACGGCCTGGGCGCGGGTCCTGGAGACCCTGATCGGCGCGGTCGTCGGACTCGCCTTCAACCTGCTGCTCGCTCCCCCCGTCTGGGTGGAGGCGGCCGGCGAGTCCATCGAGGATCTCGCCCGCCGGATGCGGCGGCTGATGATACGGGTCGGCGAGGAGGCCGCGGGCCGCACCCCGGCGGAGGCCGCGGCGGCACGGCTCCACGAGGCCCGGGAGCTCGACTTCGACATCGTCGAGGTGGACGCGGCCCTCAAGCAGGCGGAGGACAGCCTGAAGCTCAATCCGCGCGTACGGGAGGGGCTGCTGCACCGGGTGGTGCTGCGTACCGGCCTGGACACGCTGGAGATCTGCACGGTGGTCCTGCGGGTGCTGGCCCGCACCCTCACCGACCTGGCCAAGGAGCGGGAGCCGAGTCCGCTGTTCTCCGCGCAGGCGGGGGCCGCCGTCGAGCGGCTGCTCGCCGAGATCGGCGACGCCGTCGTCAGCTTCGCCGTGCTGGTCACCACCGACGTCAGCCGCAGCGCCGAGTCCGCGGAGGACCGGCTCGCCGCCGAGCTGTCGACGGCCGTCGCGACCCGCGACAAGCTCGCCCAGCTGCTCCTGGAGGACGTCCAGCGCGACCCGAGCCACTGGCAGTTGCACGGCGCCGTACTGACGGAGGTCAACCGCATGCTGGACGAGCTGGACACCGAGCACCGCTCCCAGCGGCTGCTGGAGGAGCTCGACCGCTGCACCCGTGAGCAGCGCGAGCGCTCCCCCCGGCTCACGCGGCTGCGCGACCGCGTACGCATCGTGAGTCCCCGACGGCGGAACCGGTCCGGCCTCGCCGGACGTACTAAGTGACGCCGGACCGCAGGACGTCGTAACCGCGTCGTCCTGCCGAGGGACCAGGCACGACGCGACGACGAGGGGAGCGTACGGAATGGCCGAAGGCACCGTGCGGATCGACGGGACCACACTCCATCTGCCGGGCGGGGTACGGGTGCGCTTCATCCGCACCCTGCGCCTGCCGGAACAGGGCACGCACCAGCTCCCGCCCGGTCTGGGCGACTTCCCGATCCGCCGGGTCGAGGACTATCCGCACACCACCTCCGCGGAGATGCGGGCACGCGGCGGGGTGATGCTTCCCGTGTATCTGCGCGAGGCGATGTGGCTGCACTTCGGCGGTTCCACGGAACCGGCCGCGCTCCAGGTCGGCGTCGGCAAGGTGTGCGCGGTGTCGGGCAAGCCGTGGACCGGCGCCCTCGCCCGTGAGCCGCAGAACTACGTCGTCCTGCCGCGTCAGCCGTGGCTGGACGGCATCAACTCCGGCAAGGGCACGGTCCGGCAGTTCGTGGCCGTCCCCCTGGGCCTCGGCGCCACGGTCGAGGGCCAGGTCACCGGCGAGGAGGTGTTCGGCGGGGTGCAGCTGCAGTCGTTCCCGCTGAACGAGAAGCAGTTGGCCGTGTGGCGGGAGGAGGAACGGCTGCGCGCGGAGGCGGAGCGGGGACTCGGCGGACTCGCCACCACCACGCTCTACGGCGGCGGCACGGGCCCGGTCCCGATGCCGCCGCCGGGCGCCCCGCCGATGCCGCCCCCGTCGACCGGCGCGCCGCTGCCCCCCGCGCCCGCGGACCCCCCGACCACGCACCCCCCGCCCCCCTCCACCGCGGCACGGCCCCCCCCCCCCCGCCCCCCCCGCCCCCCCCCCCCCCCCCCCCCCCGCCCGCCCCCCCCCCCCCCCCCCCCCCCCCGCCCCCCCCCCCCCCCCCCCCCCCCCCCCCCCCCCCCCCCCCCCCCCCCCCCCCGCCC
>NZ_JABXWI010000049.1 GCF_014930365.1 Streptomyces caniscabiei
ACGTCCGCGTCAACGCGCCAATCCGTATCCGTTCCGGGAAGCCATCCCCACCACATGATCACGAGCCACAAGCCCCGGATCCTAAACGATCACCCAGCAGGGAAGCGACGTTGAGGTGTGGTCCCCGGTCGTGAATCGCTTATCGGATCCGGTTCGCGGGTGACGGTACTGCGTGTTCGTCGCCTGTGCCGGTCCAGTGGCCAAGGACCAGCCAGAGTTCGTAGTGCAGAAGCCATGCCGAGGTCCACGGCAGGATCGTGTCCGCGAGGAACATGTGTTCCTGCCACTCCCCGGGCAGATGCAGGCACAGATCGCCGTCGGAGTAGACATGTGGGAGTGCTGTGGCGTCCGGATGCAGTGCCAGGGGCGGGTCGGTGACGGTGACGCGTGGCCTGCGCCGGTGGCGGTAGACGATCCGCACCGTGTAGTTCCTGCTCACGAGGGTCGGCTGCAGGGTGAGCGTGCAGAGGAGTTCACCGCCCCGTACGGTCCCTTGGGCATTGGAGACGACTGCTTTGATCGCGGCCAGCTGGCGGCCGAGGTTAACCGCGCGCGCCGGGATGCTGACCATAGAAGTTGTTTGGTTTCCTGCGGGGACCTGTGGCGGTTGTGGAGAGCAGCCCGGTGCCCCCCATCCTCTGACTGGTAGAAGCCTTCATACGGGCCCCGTAGCGCGCGAAGGATCGCATCACAGGGTCCGGTGCGAAGGACTTGATGAGCTGGGAGTAGACCACGTCCAGCCCTTTGGACTCCGTCAGGGCCAGGTTGTCCATGATGGTGGTGATCTCGTCGAACCAGGCGAGGAAGGCCTGGCGCCGCTCAGGGTATTCGTTCCACTTGTCGGTGAAGTTTTCCTCTTCGTGGGCGGGGTTGGGAACCCACCACTGGCCGTCGCGCTGCTTGATGAATTGGGGCATGGCGGCGAGCACGTTGCGTACGGCGGTGAACAGGTCGTCCTCGCCGCGGTAGGCGCGGCTGGCGAGCGTGGTCAGGAGGATGGACGGCGGTCGATTGTCGGTGTCCTCGGCGAAGAAGAGCATGCAGTGCCACTTGAGGATCTGTACGAGTCGCTGCAGGGTGCTGCGGATGTGGTGTTCGGGGACCTTCGCGACGCTGGCGACGAGCCGCTTTTCGAGGAGGGCGCGGGAGAGTTCCGAGCGGGCGCGGAACCAGTCCGCGTAGCCGAGGGGATTGCTGTGCTGCCACTTATGGAGCTTCTTGTCCGTCAGGAGGATGCCGGTGGGAGGGTGTTTTTCGTCAGGGATGGCGGGCAGGACGTCGAGGTGGAAGCCGGGGTACCCGAGGGTCCAGCAGCGGCGGCGGGCTTCGAGGCTTTCGGGGCCGTCGGTGTGGCCTTGGCGCTGCTTCCAGCGCCGGTAGGCCACCAACTGGTCACCCACTCGCTGCTTGAGTTCCTCTTTCGTTGTGCTGTCCCGTTGCAGAGGGAGTCGACAGACGAGGTCGATGTCGTACTCGCCGGTCTCGGTGTTGGGGCGGACCACGGTGCCGAGGAGGAAGGAGCCCTGGGAGTGGATCTCCCATCCGGGGCTGCCGTTCTCCGCGAGCCAGGTTCCGACCTCTCCGTACCGCTCGATCGCGGTGTCGTGGAGGTCGGGGGCGATGTCGAGGACTTCCACAGCGCCGTCGAGCAGCATGGAAAGCATCTGTTCGGCGGAGTCGGTGCTGTCCTGCGTCTGGTGGTACGCGTTCACGTCATTCCTTACGAGCAGAGTGGAGGGGGACGAAAGCCGGCGCGAGGTGATCGCAGAAAGCGCGGTGGACGGCCGGGGAGACGTCGCGGCTGACATGCCCGGCCCATCCCGAAAGGGTTGTGGTGTCCACGTCGTCCAGAGCGAGGGCGCCGGTGGGCACCGTCGGGTTGAGACGGAGCACGTCGTCTTTGCCGACGAAGTGGCGGACCTGCTTCGCGGCGCTCTCGCTCTGTGCCCGCATGAGGACCTCGACCGCGTCGCGGGCCCAGGGCAGCAGACCGCCGCGGTCGAGACGGCGGTGGCGGTGGCGGACGTCGGTCGTGGTCCCGAGGCTGAACACCCGGATCGTGTCGAGGGGCACAGACAGGGGGCCCACGGCCTCGGTCAGCGCGACCATGGCCGGGTTGTTCGCCCAGACGCCGCCGTCGACGAGCCGTGCTCCATCCAGAGGCATCCCGGGCAGGTAGGTCGGCGCGGCAGAGGTGGCCAACGCGACGTTGACGGCCTTCTCGCGCCAGTCGCGCTTGAGGCCGGGCAGATGCGGGGTCCGGAAGAGGTAGACGTCGTCGGCGGCGACGTTGTAGGAGGTGATGACCAGGCGTTTGGTGCTCTCTCCGAAGGTTCGTTCGCCGAAGACTTCGGTGAGGGCCGCGCGCAGCGGCTCCGCGCTGTACTTCGCGCGCATCAGGTGCTTCAGGCCCCGCAGGCGGCTACGGTCCCGGAAGATGCGCGGCCCATGCTCGGTGTAGAACTCCAGGATCTGCTGCGGGGACAGCCCGAGTCCGAGGCCCAGCGCGATGATCCCGCCTGTCGAGGTGCCGGCGATCAGGTCGAAGTGGTCGGCGATGCGGACACCGAGATCCTCTTCGAGGCGAGCTAGGACCGCAGCGGAGAACATGCCGCGGAAGCCACCGCCGTCGAGGGCCAGAATCTGGAAACGCTCCGTCACTTCAACCGCCCCCGCGCCATGGGTTCGAGGAAGCTCCGCCTGGCGCAGCCGGATCTCCACTATCGAGAGTACTTATTATCACAGCATGTGTTTCCGTGCGTGTTTCCACGCGGAAGTCGTAAGGTTTGTGTTGGCCACGCACCCTGGAGCGTGCGTGGTTTCTGTGTTCCGCCAAGATGTGGAGATCAAAGTCAGGCAGGCCAGGCAAGGGGAAAGATGAGCACGCAGGCGTTCGAGCGCTCTCGGCTGCGGACCGCCCGCGAACTGGCAGGGTTGAGCCAGACGCAGCTCGCCCGCGCGAGCGGGCTCACTCCTGCCGCGATCAGCCAGTTTGAGGGCGGCGCGGCACGACCCAGCCCGGATACGAGCAGTGTCCTGGCCTCGGTACTTGGGGTGCCCCAGGAGTTCTTCCACGAAGCGATGGTCGAAAGCCATGAGGGCTTCTTCCGGTCGCTGCGCCGGACCTCGGTGTCCGACCGCCGCCGGGCGCGAGCCATCGCTCATGTCGCTCACGACCTGGTCGTCCACGCCTCATCCGCGCAGCGGTTCTGCGCCGGCGACGTGCCGAGGCTCCCCGTGAGCGGACTGCAGGCGGAACGGACGGAGGTCGAAGAGGCTGCGGCTCGGGTACGGAAGATGTGGGGACTGCCTTCCGGACCGGTCTCCGACGTCGTTGGACTTCTTGAGACGCGTGGTGTCGCGGTGATCCGTCTCCCCCTCGATAACACGGATGTCGACGCCTTCTCCCTGCCCTTTCCTGACCATCCGGTCGTCGTCCTGGGTACCGACAAGAACGACCGAGCCCGGTCCCGCTTCGACAGTGCACACGAACTCGCCCACCTAGTGCTGCACGGCGAGCAGATCTGGGGCGTAAAGGAGGTCGAGACCCAGGCCCACCAGTTCGCGGCGGCCTTCCTCATGCCCGCCGAAGACATCCACGACCAACTGCCGACCACTGTCGACTGGCCGACCCTATTCGCGCTCAAACGGCAGTGGCAGGTGTCCCTGGCCGCTCTGCTCATGCGCGCCCGGACCCTGGGGTGCATGAGCGAGAACACCTACTTGACCGCCATTAAGGCGGCGTCTGCCCGGGGATGGCGCCGCGTCGAACCGGTCCCTCTTGGTAGGCCGGAGCAGCCGACAAGGCTCCTCGCCTACCTTGCCTCTGCCGACAGCGCCCCGGCGCGGGCCATCCTGCCGTCCCAGCTCGTAGAAAGTCTCCAGAGCGCGTCAGCGGCATGAGGACACTGGCTCGTACGTGCAATAGGTCTGAACACAGCCGAGTCATGCTGTCCCCCACGCAAGGGCGTCGGGATCTCCGCGCTGTGGCCCGCTATTGGTTACTGCCCCTCGCCGCTGTTTGTGCGAGAGGGCTCGGAAGTCCGCTCCTTGGGCTGAGGGCTTCGGCGATCAGCTCGCGGCACGCCTCGACCAGTTCATGCGGTTGGTCGCGCACAGCTCCCAGACGAACGGCTCGCTCCACAACCGCCTCGTCGTCCAGTGAGTCGAGCCAGATCCGGACCGTATCCGCCTCGGGCCCTTTCGGGGAAGGCACAAGGACCTCGACGAGACCAGTACGGGCGACGACAGCCGCGATCCTGTCCCGGCCACGCACAACAGTGGGGTAAGGGCACCACGCAACACGAACGCTCACGGTCTCGTAATGCGTAGGTCCCGGGTTCGGGTGCCGACGGCGGCTCTGGCCGGAGCCTAGGCCATACACAACTGGGCTGGGCTTCCACGCGCTTGAGCATCGTCGAGGCAGGCAGTAGATGCTCACCGCAGTCCTACAGGAGTAATTGTCAAGAGTTGTGGATCGAGTCGTTCGCGTAGGTGGTGCTGACGCTCGGGTTGAGGAGGTAGGCGCCCGTCGCGATGCCTTGCAGGATGCT
>NZ_JABXWI010000050.1:1845-3682 GCF_014930365.1 Streptomyces caniscabiei
GCGGGCACGCTGTTGGGTGTCTGAGGGTATGGCCGTATGGCTGCCTTCAGTGCCGGCCCCAGTGCACTCCGGTGGAAACCGGGGGTGATGGGTGGTTGGTCGTTGTTTGAGAACTGCACAGTGGACGCGAGCATCTGTGGCCAAGTTTTTAAGGGCGCACGGTGGATGCCTTGGCACCAGGAACCGATGAAGGACGTGGGAGGCCACGATAGGCCCCGGGGAGTCGTCAACCAGGCTTTGATCCGGGGGTGTCCGAATGGGGAAACCCGGCAGTCGTCATGGGCTGTCACCCTTGCCTGAACACATAGGGCAAGTGGAGGGAACGCGGGGAAGTGAAACATCTCAGTACCCGCAGGAAGAGAAAACAACCGTGATTCCGGGAGTAGTGGCGAGCGAAACCGGATGAGGCCAAACCGTATGCGTGTGAGACCCGGCAGGGGTTGCGTATACGGGGTTGTGGGATCTCTCTTTCACAGTCTGCCGGCTGTGAGGCGAGTCAGAAACCGTTGATGTAGGCGAAGGACATGCGAAAGGTCCGGCGTAGAGGGTAAGACCCCCGTAGCTGAAACATTGACGGCTCGTTTGAGAGACACCCAAGTAGCACGGGGCCCGAGAAATCCCGTGTGAATCTGGCGGGACCACCCGCTAAGCCTAAATATTCCCTGGTGACCGATAGCGGATAGTACCGTGAGGGAATGGTGAAAAGTACCGCGGGAGCGGAGTGAAATAGTACCTGAAACCGTGTGCCTACAAGCCGTGGGAGCGTCGCGTTGAGTACTTGTACTCAACGTCGTGACTGCGTGCCTTTTGAAGAATGAGCCTGCGAGTTTGCGGTGTGTTGCGAGGTTAACCCGGGTGGGGTAGCCGTAGCGAAAGCGAGTCCGAACAGGGCGTTTTAGTAGCACGCTCAAGACCCGAAGCGGAGTGATCTAGCCATGGGCAGGTTGAAGCGGAGGTAAGACTTCGTGGAGGACCGAACCCACCAGGGTTGAAAACCTGGGGGATGACCTGTGGTTAGGGGTGAAAGGCCAATCAAACTCCGTGATAGCTGGTTCTCCCCGAAATGCATTTAGGTGCAGCGTCGTGTGTTTCTTGCCGGAGGTAGAGCACTGGATAGGCGATGGGCCCTACCGGGTTACTGACCTTAGCCAAACTCCGAATGCCGGTAAGTGAGAGCGCGGCAGTGAGACTGTGGGGGATAAGCTCCATGGTCGAGAGGGAAACAGCCCAGAGCATCGACTAAGGCCCCTAAGCGTACGCTAAGTGGGAAAGGATGTGGAGTCGCAGAGACAACCAGGAGGTTGGCTTAGAAGCAGCCACCCTTGAAAGAGTGCGTAATAGCTCACTGGTCTAGTGATTCCGCGCCGACAATGTAGCGGGGCTCAAGCGTACCGCCGAAGTCGTGTCATTGCGATATATACCCCCAACGGGGATCGTGATGGGTAGGGGAGCGTCGTGTGCCGGGTGAAGCAGCCGCGGAAGCGAGTTGTGGACGGTTCACGAGTGAGAATGCAGGCATGAGTAGCGATACAAACGTGAGAAACGTTTGCGCCGATTGACCAAGGGTTCCTGGGTCAAGCTGATCTGCCCAGGGTAAGTCGGGACCTAAGGCGAGGCCGACAGGCGTAGTCGATGGATAACCGGTTGATATTCCGGTACCCGCTGTGAAGCGTCAAACATTGAACCAGGCGATGCTAAGTCCGTGAAGCCGTCCCGGATCCTTCGGGTGAAGGGGAGTGGTGGAGCCGACGGACCAGACTTGCAGTAGGTGAGTGATGGGGTGACGCAGGAAGGTAGTCCATCCCGGGCGGTGGTTGTCCCGGGGTAAGGGTGTAGG
>NZ_JABXWI010000051.1 GCF_014930365.1 Streptomyces caniscabiei
GTCCGGATCGGCGTACACGGCCACGCTCGCGATCCCGGCGTCCCGGCACGCCCGGGCGACGCGGACAGCGATTTCGCCTCGGTTGGCGATCAACACCTTGCGCACGATGGCTCCCTCTCCTTGAAACAAGCCGAGTTTAGGGACTGCCGACACGGCGTTTCGACCCGTCCACAATGGTGAGCTTGCCCACACGGAGCGTGAATCGAGGCTCACTCAACCCGCGAAATCCCTTGTCGCACAGCATGGCGCAGGACCCCACGCGAAAACCCTAGCCCTCTGATGTGGTCAAGGTCTCTGTGCGGCCGCGCTGCGGCCGGTTGGGTTTCTTTGTGGAGTCCCTACTAATGGCCCAACGATTCTTTGCTCTCGTATGAACCCTTGTCCCGAGGTTTACCCGTTAGTAGCGTTCGCGATGTCTCGAACACCTACCTGGGGTAACGAGTCGGGGCGGCGAGGCGCTGAGAACAGCGGGACGAGATCGGAAGTGGGTGGGGTCGGGTGATCCGCAGACCGGTGGCGGTGACGACGGCGATCGTGCTGTTCGTGGAAGGGCTCGGGATCGCCGGAGTCCAGTGGCTGCTCGGCACCGTCGTCGACCGGCAGAAGATGTCGCTCGCCGGGCTCGACCCCGAGGCGATGTCCGTCTCCACCAAAGCCGGGGGTGTCCTCTTCGGCCTCTACTTCGTCTTCTGCGGTGTGGTCGCGCTGCTCGTGGCCCTGCGCAACCGGCCGCCCGCCGGGCTCGGCAGGATCCTGCTCATCAGCGTCGCCGTCGTGCACGCGCTGCTCGGGGCGCTCACCGTGGGGCTGGTCGGGTGGGGCGCGTTCGCGTTCATGATGGTGGTGCTGGGGCTGGTGCTGCTCACGCTGATGACGTACGACCGGCAGGGCGGGATCGCTGACGCGGTGCCGGGTGAGGGTGACGGGGGCGCGGGGGGTGCCGACGGGCTTGGGAGTGGCGACGGGGCCGGGGAGCCGGAGCAGGCCGCTCCGGCCGCGCCCGGGGCCTCGTGATCGGGCGCGTCAGTCGGCGCGCGGGGTCCACAGGTCGGTGATGGCCACGCCGAGTTGGGCCAGCAGGCGGCGCAGCAGGGGCAGGCTGATGCCGATGACGTTGCCGTGGTCGCCGTCGATGCCGTCGATGAACGGGGCCGAGCGGCCGTCGAGGGTGAACGCGCCCGCCACGTGGAGGGGCTCGCCGGAGGCGACGTACGCGGCGATCTCCTCGTCCGTGGGGTCGCCGAAGTGGACGACAGTGGAGGCGGTCGCTGAGGTGTAGCGGCCCGTGGCGGTGTCGTAGACGCAGTGACCGGTCTGGAGGGTGCCGGCGCGGCCGCGCATGGACTTCCAGCGGGCGGTGGCCTCCTCGGCGTCGACGGGCTTGCCGAGGGCCTCGCCGTCGAGGTCGAGGACCGAGTCGCAGCCGATGACGAGGGCGCCCTTGACCTCCGGTCTGGCCGCCACGACCGATGCCTTGGCCTCGGCGAGGGCGAGGGCCAGGTCGGCGGGGGTGGGGGCGGAGACGGCGTCCTCGTCCACGCCGCTGACGATCACCTCGGGGGTGAGGCCGGCCTGGCGCAGGAGGTTCAGGCGGGCGGGGGACTGGGAGGCGAGGATCAGGCGGCGGCGGGTCTGTGGGGCGGTCATGCACTCAGGGTATTGCGTGGGTTGGCGGGTGCGGGGCGGGTGGGGCGCGTTGGGCGGGTGCGGGTGGGGCGCGTTGGTGGGTGCGGGTGGGCGGGGCGCGTCGTGGGTGCGGGCCGGTGGGGGCTGATCGCGCAGTTCCTCGCGCCCCTCAAGGGCGCGGCTGACCCGCCGTGGGGGCTTGGGCGCCGGTGCGGTGGGTGGGTCGGGGGCGCGCCGGGGGGTGTCCGTCCTCGGAACGGCGCGGAATCGGTCGGCTGGGAAGCGCGGGCTGTCGACGCGCCAACCGCTGCGGGCGGACACCCCCCGACACGCCCCCTTCTCGCCGTGCGCGGCCGACCCGCCGCCGGGGTGCTCAGAGGATGCCCAGGACCAGCATGGCCAGGAGCATGGCGCAGGCCATGAGCAGGCCGAGCCGCCGAAGCATGGCCTGCGTGTCGCGCAGTTCCTTCGGCGGCTCGTTCTCAGGGTCGGACCAGAGCATGCTGCGATGGTGCGCCGCCCGGCGGGCCGGGCGCCTGAGTACGCGTACTCAATTCGGTAGGAGAGGTTCCGCTCAGCCGGGCCAGTAGGTGCGGCTCCACGTGGTGGGGCCCGGGGCCGGCAGGCGGTGGGCGGCGATGCGGGACGGGTCGGACCACGCGTCGCGGGGGGCGGGCGCGCCGGACGGCTCGGTGGCTGCCGCCGCGGCGCGGGCGTGGACCACCGCCAGGGCGGCGGCCAGTTCCTCCGGGGTGGGGTTGCCCCGTACGACCTTGATGGTCATGGTTG
>NZ_JABXWI010000052.1 GCF_014930365.1 Streptomyces caniscabiei
GAGTAATTGTCAAGAGTTGTGGATCGAGTCGTTCGCGTAGGTGGTGCTGACGCTCGGGTTGAGGAGGTAGGCGCCCGTCGCGATGCCTTGCAGGATGCTGTCGGAGGTTGCCTCGGCGGTCAGGTTGGTGGAATCCAGGACGTGGGCCTCATAAAGGCCCAGGTTGCTGAACTGGCCGTGCAGTGAGCGAATCGGCTCGGGGTCGGTCAATGCGTCGTCGGCCCGGCTCGTTGCCCGTGCCAGTGTGGTGTGCTGGTCCGGCCGGAGGATGACGTAGCTCAGCGGCAGGGCCCGCTCCTGGGCGGTCACGCGGAAGAGGTCGATGAACCAGGGCCCGACGATGCCGTCGCAGATCACCTGGTAGCCGCCGTCGGCGTAGCCGAACGCTGCCGAGACCAGTACCTGCAGGACTACTTGGTTCTGTTGATGTGCTTCGGGCAGGTAGGGCGCGATCCAGCCCTGCTTGATATAGCGCCAGAAGTCGTCGCTGTGCAGGTGGACGCTGGGAGTCAGGTGATCGGCCAGCAACTGCGCCACGGTGCTCTTGCCGGCTCCGGGCGGCCCGGTCAGGACGATCACCTGACCGCGGTGAGGGGACGTCCGGGAGAGGGGCGGCGGGTTCATGCGGCCACCGTGCCACGTTCGATCAGCACACCGCTTTCGAATTTGGCTCCGGCGCGGACAAGGGGCACCAGGTGGGCGCCGGTGATCGCGCGCCAGCGGGCTTGAGCGGACTCGACGAGCTTGAACACCATGGCGAGTGCGGCGGCGGGGCTGCCGGCCCCGCGGGTGACCTTGGTGCGGAGCTTGACCGTGGAGAACGTCGACTCGATGGGGTTCGTGGTCCGCAGGTGGATCCAGTGCTCGGCAGGGAAGTCGTAGAACGCCAGCAGTTCCTCCCGGTCGTCAGTGATCTTCGCGACGGCCTTGGGCCATTTGGTGCCGTAGGTGCGGGCGAACGCATCAATCGCTTTCTCGGCGTGGGCGCGGTCCTCAGCGTTGTAGATCTCCTGCATCGCCTTCGTCGCGCCCGGCTGTGCGGACTTCGGCAGGCAGTTCGTGACATTGCGGGCCTTGTGAACCCAGCACCGCTGATGGCGGGCGGCGGGGAAGACCTCGGCCAGTGCCTTCCATAGGCCCATCGCGCCGTCGCCGACCACCAGCTCCGGGTCGCGCATGCCGCGTCTGCGGCAGTCTCGCAGCAGGTCCGCCCACGACTCGGTCGACTCGCGCAGGCCCTCGGCCAATGCGATCAGTTCCTTTGTGCCGTCCAGGCGGACGCCGAGCAGGACCAGCACGCACGAGTGCGCCTGCCCGAGCCGGACCTTCGGGTGGACCCCGTCGGCCCACACGTAGACGAAGTCGCGGTCTGATAGGTCCCGGTCCTGGAAGGCGGCATGGTCATCGCCCCACTGTCGCGTCAGCCGGGTCACCGTCGCCGGCGACAGACCGGCGGTCGAGCCGAGGAATTGCTCCAGTGCGGGCACGAAGTCTCCGGACGACAGTCCGTGCAGGTAGAGCAGCGGCAGCACCTCGGAGATCTTCGGGGACTTGCGGCACCACGGCGGCAGGATCTTGGAGGAGAACCGCTTGCGCTCGCCGGTGGCCTCGCCTGTGCGGCGGTCGTTCACCCGCGGTGCCCGCACCTCGACCGGGCCGGCGGCAGTGACGACGGTCCTGGGCCGGTGGTGGCCGTTGCGGACCACCAGCCGTCGGCCCACCTCGTCGGTCTCGGCAGCCAACTCGGCTATGTACTGGTTGACTTCCGCCTCCAGTGCCGCGGCGAGTATCCGCCGGGCGCCCTCACGGACGATCTCGTCGATCAGGGAGCCGGACTGGGTGGAGCCATCCTCGGTGACTACGCTGAGCACGGGCGTGCCTTCCCGACCCGCGCTGCGAACGCGGGCCTACTCGGTGACCATCACAGGATCATTCGGGAAGGTACGCCTTCCGCGTTCCGCCCGGGGCTGATCCACAGGTCTTGAGCATTGCTC
>NZ_JABXWI010000053.1 GCF_014930365.1 Streptomyces caniscabiei
TGTCGGGTCCCAGCTGATGCACGACGTTCTGGTCCCACCTGAGGCTTGACGGTAGGCCTAGGAAACGTGGGAAGCCCCGTGGGGCTTGTTCGCTTTCACGTTACGGACCGGGACATCGGTCGTGCGGCGGATCACGCGGATCTGGCCGTCCAACTCGACGGTGATCGTCGTGTCCGACACGTGCACGGTCACGGTCTGGCCTGCGTAGGGGCGGCCGAGCGGGACGGTCTGTCGGCAGACCATGATCGTGCCGACCGCGCTGATCCGCCGCTGCACGCTGACCGACTCCACGCGGGGCCGTGGCGGCGGGCCGGCTGGGCGCAGGCCGCGCAGTCCGCGGACTTCCTCGCTGGTCAGCGGGTTGGGTCGCACCCTCAGCAGCTCCCGCGAGGCCGGATCGAAGAACGACAGCGTCTCCTCGTCGATCCGGATACCCACCGCACGACCGCCCAGGATCTCCGCCGCCAGCACCTGATGCCCGCCCAGGCCCACCAGGCCACTGTTGTTCACCACCCGGTCCACCTCGAACGCGGCCCCGTCCCCGGCAGGCAGCGGCGGCGGCCCGGCCGCACGTCCACCCCGGGCGGCCAGCTGCGCGAGATCCACCACGGACAGGTGCGAACGCACGCTCTTGATCCGCGTCCCGGCGATCAGAAGATGGATCACCGAAGTGTCGGCCCAGAACGTCACCGTCAGCCCCGAACGGGCCGGACCGAGCCAGAACTGCTTGCCCGCGACCTGCAGATTCCCACTCGCAGGCACCACCCGCTCGAACTCCACCGGCCCGCCCTCGTCAACCTGCACCACGGCCGGGACCGGCTCAGGCGGAGGGGCAGGAGCAGGCACCGCCTCGACCGGATCCGGCACCGCAGCGGGAGCCGTCCGCTGCTGCGGGACCAGGGCGAGCACCCCGGGGATCTTCAGGCCCAGCACCTCCCGTTCCTGCTCGGGGACCGGGGTGAACCGGTCGGCGGGAGAGTGCATGTCCAGCGCCTGATGCGGACGATCGGAGTTGTACTCCTGAACCCACTCGTCCAGTGCCGCCTGAGCCTCCTGGATGCTCTCGAACGCACCGCAGTCGTCGAGGAGTTCACGCCGCAGGGTCTGGTGGAACCGCTCGACCTTGCCCGTCGTGGTCGGCGACGCCGGCTGGGTCAGCCGGTGCGCGATCCCGTTCTCCCGGCAGATCCGGTCGAACATCACCTCACCACCACGGCCGAACCGGGCGGTGAACTGCTTGCCGTTGTCGGTCAGCACCTCCTCCGGCACCCCGAACGTCTGCAGGGCCCGGGCGAAGGCCGCGCAGACCGCCCGTCCGGTCGCCCGCTCGACCACCGACGCGATCACGCAGTACCGGGAATGGTCATCCACCCCCGTCACGATCTTCGCCTCGGTCAGCTCGCCGGTCACCGGGTTGACCAGCATCACCCCACCGACGATGTCCATCTGCCACAGCTGCATCGCACGCTCGCGCTGCCAGCGCTTGTAATCCGACCGCTTACGCCGCCGAACCCCAGGCTCGACCAGCCCATGACGGACGAGAATCCGATACACAGTCATCCGCGACGGCACCGGCGACACCGCCCCGGACCGCTCCAGCACATGAGCGATCCGCCGCGGACCCCACCGCGGATGCTTGCGCCGCAGCTCACACACGGCCGCTTCCACCTCGGCAGAAGCCTGATGAGGACACGACGCAGGCCTACGCGACCGGTCCACCAGCCCGGCCAGCCCCGAGGCCTCATACCTCGACTTCCACCCACTGACCGTCTGCCGCGAGACGCCCAGCTGAGCGGCCACCTCGGTCACGGTCGCACCCGCCAGCACGGCCAGGACAGCCCGGTATCTCTGCTCGACAACCGACAACTCCACCAGCGCCAATCCCGGCCTCCCCACACGCACCGCAACGACGCGCACAGAAAAGCCGATCACGGCCACCGTCAACCATCAGCTGGGATCGAACTGTCAAGCATCAACCGGGATCGGACA
>NZ_JABXWI010000054.1 GCF_014930365.1 Streptomyces caniscabiei
GGGCGCAGATGCCATACGACCAGTGTGGCACGGTCCCATGGAATGATGGGCCGCGAGCCATTGTCGTGAGCGTCGTGACCGCGCCGGCTGGACCGCATGACCGGCACCACCGAGAACCCCAGCCGCGGCGCCGCCGACACCCCCGAAGGCTCCGGGCGCTCCCACGATCGGACGGATACCGGTCCTCGATGTGCGGCCGACCGTCCACCACGGCCGCCGACCGGCGAAGGCCGTGGTCGGCGAGGCCTTCGAGGTCTCGGCCGTCGTGATCCGCGAGGGCCACGACGCGGTCGCGGCCACGGCCGTGCTCCGGGATCCGGAGGGCCGCCCGACCGCGTACGTCCCGATGCGCGAACTCGCCCCCGGCACCGACCGCTGGGGCGCCACCCTCTCGGTACCCAGCGAGGGCCTGTGGTCCTACGCCGTGGAGGGCTGGGGCGACCCGATCGCCACCTGGCGCCACCACGCCCGGATCAAGGTGCCGGCCGGCATCGACACCGAGCTGGTGCTGGAGGAGGGCGCCCGTCTGCACGAACGCGCGGCCGCCGAGGTGCCCGAGGGCAAGAGCGGACGGGGCACCCTCCTCGCCGCCGTGGACGCGCTCCGGGACACCGCGCGCCCCGTCTCGGCCCGGCTGGCTGCGGCGTCGGCGCCGGAGGTGGAGGAGGTCCTGACCCGCCATCCCCTGCGGGAACTGGTCACCTCCTCCGAGCCGTTGCCCCTGCTGGTCGAACGCGAGCGGGCCCTGTTCGGCTCCTGGTACGAGTTCTTCCCCCGTTCCGAGGGCACCCCCGAGCAGCCCCACGGAACCTTCCGCACCGCCGCCCGACGCCTCCCGGCCATCGCCGCCATGGGCTTCGACGTCGTCTACCTGCCCCCGATCCACCCCATCGGCAGCACCTTCCGCAAGGGCCGCAACAACACCCTCTCCCCCACCCCCGACGACGTCGGCGTCCCCTGGGCCATCGGCTCCCCCGAGGGCGGCCACGACACCGTCCACCCCGATCTGGGCACCATCGACGACTTCGACCACTTCGTCGCCGAGGCACGCGCCCACGGCCTGGAGATCGCCCTGGACTTCGCCCTCCAGTGCTCCCCCGACCACCCCTGGGTCCACAAACACCCCGAGTGGTTCCACCACCGCCCCGACGGCACCATCGCCTACGCCGAGAACCCGCCGAAGAAGTACCAGGACATCTACCCCATCGCCTTCGACGCCGACATGCCCGGCCTCATCACCGAGACCACCCGCATCCTGCGGCACTGGATGGACCACGGGGTGCGCATCTTCCGCGTCGACAACCCCCACACCAAACCGGTCGTCTTCTGGGAACAGGTCATCGCGCACATCAACGCGACCGACCCCGACGTCATCTTCCTCGCCGAGGCCTTCACCCGCCCCGCGATGATGCACACCCTGGCCGCCACCGGCTTCCAGCAGTCCTACACCTACTTCACCTGGCGCACCACCAAAGCCGAACTCACCGACTACGCCACCGAACTCGCCGGTGAGGCCGCCGCCTACATGCGGCCCAACTTCTTCGTCAACACCCCCGACATCCTCCACGCCTTCCTCCAGGAAGGCGGCCGCCCCGCCTTCGAACTCCGCGCCGTCCTCGCCGCCACCCTCTCCCCCACCTGGGGCGTCTACTCCGGCTACGAACTCTGCGAGAACGCCCCCCTCAAACCCGGCA
>NZ_JABXWI010000055.1 GCF_014930365.1 Streptomyces caniscabiei
CCCGTTATGTTTTCTGCGGTCCTGCAAGAGGGCCGCTGGCCTCCGGTTCCGGCATGACTGTGTCCCCCTGTCGAAGGCATGACCTGGGGGGTGGTGTCACCGGGTCCGGGGGTGTCCGTCGGAGACGCTGATCAGAGGTCCGGCCACCGTCCGGTCCGGCGCAATGCCGGACGGTTCGCGGGCGGCAGGTCTGCATAACGTGGATGCGCGAGCACGACACCCGAGCCGAGGCCGGCACCGCCAACACCCTTGAAAGGGCGCGATGTTCGAGATCGAAGACGTGGGCGTGTTCCTCGGCCTGGACGTCGGCAAGTCCGCTCATCACGGCCACGGACTGACCCCGGCCGGGAAGAAGGTCTTCGACAAACCGCTGCCCAACAGCGAGCCGAAGCTGCGGGCCGTCTTCGAGAAGCTGACCGCAAAGTTCGCCACCGTCCTGGTCATCGTGGACCAGCCCGCCTCCATCGGCGCCCTGCCGCTGACCGTGGCCCGGGACGCCGGCTGCAAGGTCGCCTACCTGCCCGGCCTGGCCATGCGCCGGATCGCCGACCTCTACCCCGGCGAGGCCAAGACCGACGCGAAGGACGCGGCCGTGATCGCCGACGCCGCGCGGACGATGCCGCACACCCTGCGCTCGCTGGAACTGACCGACGAGATCACCGCCGAGCTGACCGTGCTGACCGGCTTCGACCAGGACCTCGCCGCCGAGGCAACCCGCACCTCCAACCGCATACGCGGCCTGCTCACCCAGTTCCACCCCTCCCTGGAACGCGTCCTCGGGCCGCGCCTGGACCACCAGGCCGTGACCTGGCTGCTGGAACGCTACGGATCCCCGGCCGCCCTGCGCAAAGCCGGACGCCGCCGCCTCGTCGAACTGATCCGCCCGAAGGCCCCGCGCATGGCCACCCGGCTGATCGACGACGTCTTCGACGCCCTGGACGAGCAGACCGTCGTGGTCCCTGGAACCGGCACCCTCGACATCGTCGTGCCCTCCCTGGCCCGCTCTCTCGCCGCTGTCCACGAACAGCGCCGGGCCCTGGAGGCCCAGATCAACGCCCTGCTGGAGGCCCACCCTCTTTCCCAGGTCCTGACGTCGATGCCCGGCGTCGGCGTCAGGACCGCCGCCGTCCTGCTGGTCACCGTCGGCGACGGCACCAGCTTCCCGAGCGCCGCCCACCTCGCCTCCTACGCCGGACTCGCCCCGGCCACGAAGTCGTCGGGGACCTCGATCCACGGCGAACACGCACCCCGAGGCGGCAACCGCCAGCTCAAACGCGCCATGTTCCTCTCCGCCTTCGCCTGCATGAACGCCGATCCCGCCTCCCGCACCTACTACGACAAGCAACGCGGCCGCGGCAAAACCCACACCCAGGCCCTCATCCGCCTCGCCCGCCAACGCATCAGCGTCCTGTTCGCCATGCTCCGAGACGGCACCTTCTACGAATCCCGCACGCCCGCGGACGTCGAACTCGCCGCATGACCCCAGCAAGCCTGAATCACCCCAAACCCGACAGGGGTGCCTTGACGAAGGACATAGAGGCACCCCCC
>NZ_JABXWI010000005.1 GCF_014930365.1 Streptomyces caniscabiei
GATGACCGGCCGGGAACGGGGTATCAACATATCTGGCGTTGATTTTTGGCACGCTGTTGAGTTCTCAAGGAACGGACGCTTCCTTTGTACTCACCCGAGCTACTCTCGGGCTTTCCTCCGGGCAGTTTCCCTTCGGTCTTGCTGTCTTGCGTTTCCGACTCTATCAGATCTTTTTCCGATCCGATTCCCTGTCGGGGGGATTTGCCTTTCGGCTGTCTTTTGGCCTCGCGGTTTCCCTTGCGGCCTTTCGACATTCACTACGTTAGCCGATTCCCTCGGCAACTCATAATTGAGTGGTGCGGGCTGAAATCAGGGCATGCCTGAATCGCCCCCGCTGAAGGGATGTCGTAGGTAGTGGGTTGGCCGCTCTCGGCTGCTGGCTGATCGCCGTAACCGGTTCAAGCGGCTCGGGCTACGTTACGGATCGCCCAGGGGCGAGTCAAGTTGAGCGCCGACGGGGGACGTGGGCCCGATAGGGGCTGACCGTCGGGTCGTTGGCGATCCAGAAGCGCCAGGGGTGGACGCCACCGTCTCCGGCGACTCCCGTACGGGGACCGTTGAGTACCTGGTCAGAGCTGACGGGGGTGCCGGGCAGGACGGTCAGGGGCGAGGCCTCGGACGCGCAGGCGTCCGTGCCGTCCAGGGCTCGGTCCACGTCCAGGGCCGTGGCCAGGCGGGCCGGTCCTTTGGCCAGTTCTTTGTCGTTTCGGGCCGAGATTCGACGTTTGCGGGCAAGTTCGACGCCCTCGGTGATCTCGCCGGCGCGCAGCAGGACCGCGCTCGCCCGGCCCTCCGGACCGCACACGAGGTTCATGCAGTGCCACATGCCATAGGTGAAGTAGACGTACACGTGTCCGGGTGGACCGAACATCACGTCGTTGCGGGCGGTGCGACCCCGATAGGCGTGCGAACCGGGGTCGTTCGCGCCGTCGTACGCCTCGACCTCCGTCAGGCGCAGTGCGATCGGCCCGTCCGGGGTGGAGCGGACGAGGACGCGCCCGAGGAGGTCCGGCGCCACCTCCAGTACGGGGCGGTCGA
Source organism: Streptomyces caniscabiei (assembly GCF_014930365.1). Lineage (GTDB taxonomy): Bacteria > Actinomycetota > Actinomycetes > Streptomycetales > Streptomycetaceae > Streptomyces > Streptomyces caniscabiei. Next base: position 1,039 of record NZ_JABXWI010000005.1, read on the forward strand.
AGAACTCGCGGGCGAGGGGCGTACGGTCGGGGCTCGCGATCATGGCGTACGAGCGTAGTCCAGACGGGTGCGTGCCGACGGGTGGCGTGGTGGCGTCCTCCTTGGAAGGGTGAGGAACCGGGTGGACGCGGAACCGGGTGCCGTCGGTTTGCGTTTGTAGGGATCAAGGCTCCGCGCCACGCAGAGCGATCCACACCACAGAGAACACAGAACCACGCAGATGCGCAGGCTTCGGCCTGACGGGAGGAACAGACATGGGGTTCAAGCGGCTGCTCGCGAGCCTGGGAGCCGGTGGCGCTTCGGTCGAGACGGTGCTGACCGAGGTCAACGTCGTCCCGGGCGGTGTCGTCCAGGGTGAGGTGCGGATCCAGGGCGGCTCCGTGGACCAGCAGATCGAGGCGCTGTCCGTCGGGCTTCAGGCCAAGGTCGAGGTCGAGGGTCAGGACGCGGAGTACAAGCAGGACATCGAATTCACCAAGCAGCGGCTCGGCGGTGCCTTCGAGCTGAAGGCACAGGCCGTCCACGTGGTGCCGTTCGGACTGGAGATCCCGTGGGAGACGCCCGTCACCACCATCCAGGGGCAGACGCTGCCCGGGATGCACATCGGTGTGACCACCGAGCTGGAGATCGCGCGCGCGGTGGACTCCGGTGACCTGGACCCGATCAACGTGCACCCGCTCCCCGCGCAGCAGGCTCTGCTCGACGCCTTCATCCAGCTGGGCTTCCGCTTCAAGAACGCGGACATGGAGCGCGGCCACATCCGCGGGACCCGGCAGAAGCTGCCGTTCTACCAGGAGATCGAGTTCTACCCGCCGCAGCAGTACCACGGCCTGAACCAGGTCGAGTTGAGCTTCGTCGCCGACGAGCGCGAGATGGACGTCGTGCTGGAGATGGACAAGAAGCCGGGTCTGTTCAGCGAGGGCAGCGACTCGTTCCGTTCCTTCAAGGTGGGTCTGCACGACTACCAGAGCACGGACTGGGCGGCGTACCTCAACCAGTGGCTGTCCGAGGTCGGCAGCAAGCGCAGCTGGTTCTAGGCTCGGTACGAACGGAACCACACCTTCCCCGGATCCATCAGGAGGTACCGAGGTGACCGAGCCGAAGAGGCCGCCGCTCCCCCACGATTTCCACCCGGTCGTGCCGTCCTTCACGGTCGCGAGCGAGGACGTCGAGGCGGGTTCCACGCTCAAGGACGCTCAGGTCTACGCGGAGGGGAACACCTCTCCGCAGCTGCGCTGGGAGGGCTTCCCGCCGGAGACCAAGAGCTTCGCCGTGACGTGCTACGACCCGGACGCCCCCACGGGGAGCGGATTCTGGCACTGGGTCGTGTTCGACATCCCGGCGTCGGTGACGGAGTTGCCGACGGGTGCCGGCTCGGGGAAGTTCGAGGGCCTGCCCGAGGGCGCCGTCCAGGCGCGCAACGACTACGGGACGAAGGACTTCGGTGGGGCCGCCCCGCCGCCCGGCGATCCGGCCCACCGGTATGTGTTCACGGTGTACGCCGTGGACCAGGAGAAGCTCGGCCCGGATGCGGACGCCTCTCCGGCCGTGGTCGGGTTCAACCTGCGGTTCCACACGCTGGCCCGTGCGCAACTCATCGGTGAGTACGCCGCTGTGGCGGAAAAGTAACGAAGCCGGACGTTCATTGAACGTTTGCCCGTCTCTGGTCTTGGAAGTGATCAGAGACGGGCATTTTTTATTGCGTTGTCCATCTCGGCGTGCCCGGCCAGAGTTGATCCAAGCCCGCCGGGGGGTGGGCTGGCACAGGAGGTGGGCTGGGATGCGGGACACGCTGGTACTGAACGCGAGCTTCGAGCCGCTGTCGACGGTGACGCTCAACCGAGCCGTCGTGCTGGTGCTGCAGGACAAGGCCGTCGTCGAGCAGACCCATCCCGAGCTGCGCATGCGGGGAGCCGCGGTCGACATACCGGCGCCCCGGGTGATCAGACTCTGCCGCTATGTGCGGGTGCCGTTCCGAAGACAAGCGCCGTGGTCGAGGCGGGGGGTCCTCGTACGGGACAGGCACAGGTGCGCGTACTGCGGTCGTCGGGCGACGACCGTCGACCATGTGGTGCCGCGGTCGCGGGGCGGTGGTGACACCTGGCTGAACACGGTGGCCTCCTGCGCCGAGGACAATCACCGCAAGGCCGACCGGACTCCGGAGCAGGCGGGGATGCCGTTGCTGCGGCAGCCGTTCGAGCCGACTCCGGCGGATGCGATGCTGCTGTCCTTGGGCCACGATGACTTCGACGCGCTTCCTGCCTGGCTGTCGCAAGGCGCCGCGTAACGCCGTTGGGGTTCGTGTCGTTCGCGGGCTGCGGGTCCGTTGTGGCTGATCGCGCAGTTCCCCGCGCCCCTTAAAAGCAAAAGAACTGGGGCCCGCCTTCTTCTTCGAAGGCGGGCCCATCGTCGTGTGTGCTCAGTCGATCGCCGGCTTCTCACGGCGTTCGCCGTTGCCGTCGGTGGGGCGGGGGACGGTCGGGCCGCCGCCCAGGTTGCCGAAGTTGCCCATGGCTCCGGAGAGGCCCTTGAGGGCGTCGCCGATCTCGCTGGGGACGATCCAGAGCTTGTTGGCGTCGCCCTCGGCGATCTTCGGGAGCATCTGGAGGTACTGGTAGGACAGCAGCTTCTGGTCCGGGTCGCCGGCGTGGATGGCCTCGAAGACCGTACGCACGGCCTGGGCCTCGCCCTCGGCGCGCAGGGCGGCGGCCTTGGCCTCACCCTCGGCACGCAGGATCTGGGACTGCTTCTCACCCTCGGCGGTGAGGATGGCCGCCTGACGCGTACCTTCGGCGGTGAGGATCGCGGCGCGCTTGTCACGGTCGGCGCGCATCTGCTTCTCCATCGAGTCCTGGATGGAGGTGGGCGGCTCGATCGCCTTCAGCTCGACGCGGTTGACGCGGATGCCCCACTTGCCGGTCGCCTCGTCGAGGACGCCGCGCAGGGCCGCGTTGATCTCCTCGCGGGAGGTCAGGGTCCGCTCCAGGTCCATGCCACCGATGATGTTGCGCAGCGTGGTGACGGTGAGCTGCTCGATGGCCTGGATGTAGCTGGCGACCTCGTAGGTCGCGGCGCGGGCGTCGGTGACCTGGTAGTAGATGACCGTGTCGATGTTCACGACCAGGTTGTCCTGGGTGATCACCGGCTGCGGCGGGAACGGCACGACCTGTTCGCGGAGGTCGATGCGGTTGCGGATGGAGTCGATGAACGGGACCACGATGTTGAGGCCCGCGTTGAGTGTGCGCGTGTAGCGGCCGAACCGCTCGACGATGGCCGCACTGGCCTGTGGGATCACCTGGATGGTCTTGATCAGGGCGATGAAGACCAACACCACCAGAATGATCAGGACGATGATGATCGGTTCCATCGTTGCTCCCCGTGCCCTTCTCCGCCGTGGCGCTTCCTGAAGATCTTATGCCTGTTCGGACTGTTGAAGATCTTGCTGGTCGAGTCTGGCAGAACACCGCCTGCCGGGTGGGTCGTTCAGGCCATTGCGTCATCGCCTCGTGACCACGTCGTGCGAGGTCACATGACGATCGCCGTGGCTCCCTCGATCTCCACCACGTCCACTTCCTGACCCACCTCGAAGGCCTGGCCGGTGTCGAGCGCCCGGGCCGACCACACCTCGCCGCCCAGTTTGATACGGCCGCCCGCGCCGTCGACCCGTTCGAGGACGACGGCGTGTTTGCCCCGCAACGCGTCGATGCCGGTGGCGAGTTGCGGCCGCTGCGCTCTGTGCCGGGCCGCGATGGGCCGGACAACGGCGATGAGGGCGACGGAGACGATCGCGAAGACGACGACCTGGAGTACGACACCACCGCCCAGCCCCGCGACCACGGCGCCGGCGACCGCGCCCAGGGCGAGCATTCCCAACTCGGGCATCGCGGTCACGACGAGGGCGATCCCGAGCCCGGCCGCGCCGATCAGCCACCACACCCATGCGTCGATGCTGTCCACATCGGCAATGGTAGAACCGCGATCGGGCCGCCGAACAGAGCGCCCGGTCAATGATCGCGTACAAAGGCCGCCCAAGTCGGGTGCGCGCGGGCCGTGTTGCGGCCCTCGCGCGCCCGACGGACGGGAGATCGACAGGAGTTGGAGGTCAGGTGAGCGGCAGGCCGCGGGCGGTCCAGCGGTCGTCGAGCTGCTCGACGACGAGCGGGAGGCCGAAGCAGAGGGAGAGGTTGCGGGAGGTCAGCTCCAGCTCCAGCGGGCCCGCGGCGAGGACCTTGCCCTGACGGATCATCAGGACGTGGGTGAAGCCCGGGGGGATCTCCTCGACGTGGTGCGTGACCATGATCATGGAGGGGGCGATCGGGTCGCGGGCGAGGCGGCCGAGGCGGCGTACGAGGTCCTCGCGGCCGCCGAGGTCGAGGCCTGCGGCGGGCTCGTCGAGGAGCAGCAGCTCGGGGTCCGCCATGAGGGCGCGGGCGATGAGGGTGCGCTTGCGCTCGCCCTCGGAGAGCGTGCCGAACTTGCGGTCGACGTACTCGGTCATGCCGAGGCGGTCGAGGAAGGCGCGGGCGCGCAGCTCGTCGATCTCCTCGTAGTCCTCGTTCCAGGTGGCCGTCATGCCGTAGGCGGCGGTCAGCACGGTCTGCAGGACGGTCTGGCGCCGGGGGAGCTTCTCCGCCATGGCGATGCCGGCCATACCGATGCGGGGGCGCAGGTCGAAGACGTCGACCTTGCCGAGGGTGTCGCCGAGGATCGTGGCAGTGCCCTTGCTGGGGTAGAGGTAGCTGGACGCGATGTTCAGGAGGGTGGTCTTGCCGGCGCCGTTCGGGCCGAGGATGGCCCAGCGCTCGCCCTCCTTGACCGACCAGGAGACCTGGTCCACCAGAGCCCGGCCCTCGCGGACCACGGATACGTCCTCCAGCTCCAGAACATCGCTCATGAGCGCGCTGTCTCCCCTTGCAGTGTCGGCCTGACTCGGCTGTCGCGTACGCCTGTGGTTGGAGCCACCGCCGGGTGGGCGCAGCCCATGGGGAAATCTACGCCACCGGTCGGGCCGCCCATCGCCTCGGTCGTCCTTAGGGTGGGGGCATGCTCTCGGAACCACGCTCAGGACGCCTCGCCTCATGGGGAAATGCCCTTCTTGCCGGACTTGTCTCGCCGGATGACGCGGTGCTCGCGATCGTCGGGGACGACGCGGTGCACCGGGTGGAGGGACTGCCCGGCGAGTCGGGGCCCGTGGGACTGACGCTCGGACTGGGTCGGTTGCGGGCGCTCGGGGTGACGGGATTGCGGGTCGCGCTGCCGGCGCCGGGGCATCCGCTGGGGCTGAGCGGGCCGCCGGAGTTCAACAAGCGGGCGCTGGAGGCGGAGGAGGCGGTCGTCTGTCACGGGGGTGCGCTGGGGCTGGTCCCGGAGGTGTCCTCGGTCGGGCCGGCGGGCGACGAGCACGTCGAGGTCGTCTGGCACTGCCTGGAGGTGCGCGAGGCGCCGCCGGCCGATGTGCCGTCGCTCGGGGAGGCCGAGCGGGAGTTGGCGGAGGGGCTCCGGGAGGCGACGGAGGTGTTGTCGCGGCTGGACGTGGCGGCTTCGGGGCCGGTGGCGGAGGCGGCGATCGACGCGTACCGGGCTCGGGCGGAGCGGGGGCGGGAGGTGCTGGCGCCCGGGTATCCACCGCGTGCGGTACGGGTACTGGAGCTGGCGCAGCGCATCGGGCTGCTGATCTCCGTGGCGTTCGAGAACGGGCACGGCGGGGCGGTGAGCGCCTCGGAGATGGCCTCGCGGACGGCTGCGCTGCGGCCGGTGGAGCGGACGGCTCGGCGGGCGCAGGTGGCGGCGTACAACGCGTTCGTGGAGGAGCGGGAGCGGGGGCGGTAGGGGGCCAAGGGCACGCCTGGGCCTGGGTGCTGCGTTGCCCGGCGTCGGGGGCCAGGGGCGGGGCGCGGGCGGGCTGAGCACCTGGCGGTGTGTGGCCCGGCGGCTGCGGCTGGGCGGGCGGGGTCTCGCTCACCGGCGCTTGCCGGGTGCCGCATGCGCCCACCCGTGCCGCCCCTGGCGGCACGATTGCCCGCAGCTGGGACGGCCGGATGGTCGGCGCGGCCGAGCGCGGCCGTGCTCAGTGGTTGGCGGTGATGTTGCCGAAGGTCGGGTTGAGTGCGGCGATGAGGTTGGCGCTGAGGCCCGTGACGGTGACGGGGACGTCGACGGGGACCTGGACGTCCAGGCCGGAGGCGACGCCCGGGGAGCCCACGGCGGCGCTGTCGGCGACCGAGTCGGCGACGGCGGCACCGGACGAGGCGCCCGCGGCGAGACCGGCGGCGGTGACGGTCAGGGCGGCCTTCTTGGCGAAGTTCATGAACTGTGTTCCTCCTGCGTCGTACGTGTCCGGCCCAGCCGCGGGCCGTGCGCTGATCAACGCCCGGTGGCTCCGCGGTGGCACGCGCCGACGGCGGGAACGGCCCCTTCGGCGCATTGAGGCGATGGAACGACTACAGGACGAAACCTGACCGGCCCTCCAGGGGATGCCTGGAGGGCCGGTGGTCACTGGTGCTCCGGGGCGGGCACGTCAGTGGTTGACACCCAGGTTGCCGAAGGCCGGGTTCAGGATGCCGACGACGTTCACGCTGTTGCCGACCGCGTTCACGGGGATGTGGACCGGGGCCTGGATGACGTTGCCCGAGACGACGCCCGGCGAGCCGATGGCCTTGCCGTCGGCGTGCGCCCCGCCGTCGGTGGCGGAGGCCATACCGGCACCGGCGGCGACGAGGCCACCGGCCACCATCGTGACAGCGGCGGCCTTCTTCAGGTTCTTCACTTTGAGCCCTTCCTTGCGATCACTGCGGCGGTCGCACGCAGCACGCACTGAAGAACGCCGGGGGTTCCGGCAGGATGCGCCACCCGGGGGACATACACCCGACAGTATGAATCTCAGCCCGGAGGGGAACCCTCCGTGTTGCCGGACAATCCGCACATCATCCGGTCACACCATGGCGTACCGCCCAGAGGGCGGCCTGGGTCCGGTCCGCCAGGTCGAGCTTCATGAGGATGTTCGAGACATGGGTCTTCACCGTCTTCTCGGACAGCACCAGCGCTCGGGCTATCTCGCGGTTGGAGCGGCCGTCGGCGATCAGGCCGAGCACTTCGCGCTCCCGCTCCGTCAGCGAACCGCCTCTCCCCTGGCCGGAGTTGGCCTCCTCCTGGGACAGCAGGGCGTCGGCGACCTCCGGCTGGAGGAGGATGTGTCCGGCGTGCACCGAGCGGATGGCGCCGGCCAGGGCGTCGGGGTCCACGTCCTTGTAGACGTATCCGGCGGCGCCGGCGCGCAGGGCGGGGACGACCGTGCGCTGCTCGGTGAAGCTGGTGACGATGAGCACGCGCGCGGGGTTGTCGAGTTCGCGGAGTTTCCGCAGGGCCTCGACGCCGTCCATGCCGGGCATCTTGACGTCCATGAGGACGACGTCGGGCCGGAGCTCCTCGGCGCGGGCGACCCCTTCGGCGCCGTCGGCGGCCTCGCCCACGACCTCGATGTCGTCCTGCACCTCCAGGAAGGTGCGCAGACCTCGGCGGACCACCTGGTGGTCGTCGACGAGGAGCACCTTGATCGCGTCAGCCACCGGGGACCTCCATCTCGATGGTCGTGCCCTTGCCGGGCGCCGATTCCACGGCCAGCCGGCCTCCGACCCCGCTCGCCCGGTCGCGCATGGAGACCAGGCCGAGGTGGCGTCCCGCGCGGCGTACGGCCTGGGGGTCGAAGCCGTCGCCGTCGTCGGTGACCCGCAGGACGGCTCCGCCGCCGTGCCGGTCGAGCGTGACGTCGACCCGCTCGGCGCCCGAGTGCCGCAGGGCGTTGTGCAGGGCCTCCTGGGCGACGCGCAGCATGGCCTCCTCCTGGGCCGCGGGCAGCGCGCGGGTGCCCCGGCCGGAGAAGGTGACGCGGGCGCTGTGGGCACGGTCCAGGACGTGGACCTGGGTGCGCAGTGTGGCGACGAGGCCGTCCTCGTCGAGCCCGGCGGGGCGCAGTTCGACCACGGCGGCGCGCAGTTCGTCCGCCGCCTCGGCGGCGAGGGCGGCGACCTGCTGGAGTTCGCCCTTGGCACGTGAGGGGTCGCGGTCGACGAGGGCGGCGGCCGCCTGGGCGGTCAGGCGCAGCGAGAACAGCTTCTGGCTGACCGCGTCGTGGAGTTCGTGGGCGAGCCGGGAGCGCTCCTCGGCGATGGTCAGCTCGCGGCTGCGCTCGTAGAGGCGGGCGTTGGTGAGGGCGATGGCGGCGTGCTGGGCGAGGATCGACAGCAGGTCCTCGTCCTCCTCGGTGAAGCCGCAGCCACCGTCGGGTTTGGGGCAGCGCTTGTTGGCGAGGAAGAGGGCGCCGATGACCTCGTCGCCGTCGCGGATGGGCAGGCCCAGGAAGTCGATCAGGTCCGGGTGGGCGCTGGGCCAGCCCTCGAAGCGGGGGTCCTTGCGGACGTCGGCCAGGCGCTCGGGGGTGGCCTGGTGGAGCATCGCGGCGAGGATGCCGTGCTGGCGCGGGAGCGGGCCGATGGCCTTCCACTGGGCGTCGCTGACGCCGTCGACGACGAACTGGGCGAAGCCGCCGTGGTCGTCGGGGACGCCGAGCGCGGCGTACTCCGCGTCCAGCAGTTCACGCGCGGAGGCGACGATCGTCTTGAGGACGTCACGCACCTCCAGGTGCCTGCTCATGGCCAGCAGCGCGCTGCTCACCGCGGCGAGGCCGGACCGTGGACCTTGACTCATGACCTCACCGTACCGGCGGGTCCGACAGCGCGGATCGGACCGACGGAGGCTCCACCGGGTCCTCGGACCTAGGCCGGAGGCCTACGACCGGACCTAGGTCCGGGGCCGGTCCGGGGCCCACGGCCGTCCCGGGGACCGGCCCGGGGCCTAGGGCGAAGGGCCCCGGCGCTCTGCGGCCCGCGTACGAGGCGGCGGGGGCGGTCCCGTTCCTACGTTGGGATCACCGCCGCCCGGGTCGGGTGGCGTCCGAGGACGAGGGGACGGATGTCATGCCCGTAGCGATCATCACGGGGGCTTCGAAGGGGCTGGGCCGCGCGCTGGGCGCGGCGCTGGCGGAGCGCGGGTGGGATCTGGTGCTCGACGCCAGGACCGCCGGGGTGCTGAAGGAGGCGGCGGCGGAGCTGTCGGCGTACGGGACGCGGGTGGAGGCCCTGGCGGGGGACGTCACGGACGCCGGGCACCGGGCGGAGCTGGTGGCGGCCGCGCGGGGGCTGGGCGGGGTGGACCTGCTGGTGAACAACGCGAGCGCGCTGGGCGCCGAGCCGCTCGTACGGCTGGAGGAACTGCCGTTGGAAGGGCTGCGGCGGGCCCTGGAGGTCAATGTGGTCGCGGCGCTGGGGCTGGTCCAGGACGCGCTGCCGCTGCTGCGGGCCTCGGGCGCGGGTTCGGTGATCGCCGTCAGTTCGGACGCGGCGGCCGAGGCGTACGGGACGTGGGGCGGGTACGGGGCCTCGAAGGCGGCGCTGGACCAGTTGTCGGCGGTGCTGGCGGAGGAGGAGCCGGGGCTGCGGGTGTGGGCCGTCGATCCCGGGGACATGCGCACGGACCTGTACGCGGCGGCCGTGCCGGACGACGACGATCCGCGGCCGGAGCCGGCCGGCGTGGTGCCCGCCTTCCTGCGGTTGCTCGACGAGCGGCCGGCCAGTGGCCGCTACGCGGCGCCGTCCCTGATGGAGGGGCGATGACGACGGTGACGGTGCGGGTGCCGGAGGGACTGCACGCGCGCGTGCCCGCCGAGCAGCGCGGGCCGGGCCTCGACCGGGACGGCGTACGGCTGCTGGTCTCGCGGGGGACGGCGGTGTCGCACCACGCGTTCGCGGGGCTGCCGGGGCTGCTGACGGCCGGCGATCTGCTGGTGGTCAACACCTCGCCGACGCTGGCGGCGGCGGTGGACGGCAGGATCGGGGACGCGCGCGTGGTGGTGCATTTCTCCACGCGGGGTGACGACGGGCGGTGGGCGGTCGAGCTGCGGGATCTGGACGGGCGCGGCACCACGCGCGCGCGTGCGGGCGGTCCGGCGGGGACGGGGGTGTTGCTGCCCGGTGGCGTACGGCTGGTCCTGGAGGAGCCCCTGAGCGAGCGGGGGGACCGGTTGTGGTGGGCCCGGGTGTCCTCGTCGGCCGTGGCCGGGCTGCTGCGGGAGCACGGGCGGCCCATCCGTTACTCCTACACCGAGCGGGACCAGCCGCTGTCGGTGTACCAGACGGTGTTCGCGCTGCCGTCGCGGGACGGGGCGGGGAGTGCGGAGATGCCGAGTGCCGGGCGGCCGTTCACGGCTCGGCTGGTGGCGGAACTGGTGAGCCGGGGGGTGCAGTTCGCGCCGGTCTCGCTGCATACCGGGGTCGCTTCGGCGGAGGCGCACGAACCGCCGTATCCGGAGCGGTTCGCGGTGCCCGGGGCCTCGGCGCGGCTGATCAACGCGGCGCGGGCCGGTGGCGGGCGGGTCGTCGCGGTGGGGACGACGGCGGTGCGGGCCGTGGAGTCGGCGGCCGGGTCCGACGGTGTCGTACGGGCCCGGGAGGGCTGGACGGATCTGGTGGTGACGCCGGTGCGCGGGGTGCGGGTGGTGGACGGGCTGCTGACCGGGCTGCACGAGCCGGAGGCCTCGCATCTGCTGATGCTGGAGGCGGTGGCGGGTCGGGCGGCGATCGACCGTGCGTACGAGGCGGCGATCGCGGGGCGGTATCTGTGGCACGAGTTCGGGGACGTGCATCTGATCCTGCCCGGACCGCCGGAGCCTGGAGAAGCACCTCACGCAGAGCATTGCTGACGCAACTAGCCGTGAACAAACCGTCGGGGCGATGTGAGGCCTCCCATAGGGCCCACATCACGTACGAAGAAGCCTAGGAGATGCATACGGGCGGTATGAGCGGGAAGGACGGGGCGGTCTGTCCTATTTTGCCGGTTCCGGTGCAACTAAGTGACATCGTAGGTCACACCTTTGCCACCCGATTTTGCGGCCGCTAAGAATTGCTGCTGTCGCTCGACGCCGCGGGTCAAACCGCGGCGTTTGTGCTGGAAAAGCTGTGTCCCCCACCTGGCACGCAGAGCGACCTCCGCGCTATTCGAAGAGGTCCATCACTCATGCTCAAGAACGCCAAGATCCCCGGCCACAGTCTCGCGCTGACCAAGACCCACAAGCTCTCGTTCGCCGGCGTGGCCGCCTTCGGTGCCGCCGCCCTCGCGTTCTCGCTGGTGCCGGCCGAGGCTCAGACCGCCACGCAGACCGTGTCCGCGGCTCCGGCGGCGTTCAGCCAGAACCCGGCCCCGGCCGCGAAGGCCAGCGTCGTCGACCAGGCCGCCGACGCCGAGAAGAAGGCCGCCGCCGCTGCCGCGCAGAAGAAGGCCGCTCAGGAGCGCGCGAAGAAGGAGGCCGCGAGCCGGTCCGCCAAGCGCGCCGCCCAGATCAAGGCCGCCGCCGCGAAGTCGTACCCGGACAACCTCGACGGCTGGATCCGCGAGGCGCTCGACATCATGAAGAAGCACAAGATCCCGGGCACCTACAACGGCCTGCACAAGAACATCATGCGGGAGTCCTCGGGCAACCCGAACGCGATCAACAACTGGGACATCAACGCCCAGAACGGCGTCCCGTCGATCGGTCTGCTGCAGGTCATCAAGCCGACCTTCGACGCCTACCACGTCCCGGGCACGAAGAAGAGCCAGTACGACCCGGTCGCCAACCTCACGGCCGCCGCGAACTACGCCGCCGACCGCTACGGCTCGATCGACAACGTCAACAGCGCGTACTGAGGCCCGCGCGGGACCTCTGAGAACGTGGAAGGGCGGCACCCGGACCGGGTGCCGCCCCTCGTTCGTCAGTGCCCGTAGGTCACTTCCGCATGACCTCCGGCTCGTGGCGGCGCAAGAAGCGGGCCACGAGGAAGCCGCAGATCACACCCAGCACGATCAGGGCGATCATGTCGAGGCTGTAGGCGCCGACCGTGTGGTCCCACAGCGGGTCGGTGTCGCCGGCCTCCTTGGGCGGGCTGATGTTGTTGAAGTCCAGCGTGGCACCGGCGGCGGCGACCGCCCAGCGCGACGGCATCAGGTACGAGAACTCGTTGACGCCGGGGCTGCCGTGCAGGGCGAAGAGGCAGCCGGTGAAGACGACCTGGACGATCGCGAACATGACCAGTAGCGGCATCGTCTTCTCGGCGGTCTTCACCAGCGAGGAGATGACCAGGCCGAACATCATGGACGTGAAGCCGAGCCCCATGATCGGGATGGAGAGCTCCAGCATCACGGCGACCTTGCCCTCGCCGAAGATCAGCGCCTCGTCCGGGATCGTCCGGCTGGAGAAGCCGATCGCGCCGACCATGGCGCCCTGGAACACGGTCACCGCGCCGAGCACGATCACCTTGGACATCAGGTACGCCGAGCGCGACAGGCCGGTGGCCCGCTCCCGCTCGTAGATCACCCGTTCCTTGATCAGCTCTCGGACGGAGTTGGCGGCGCCCGCGAAGCACGCGCCCACCGCGAGGATCAGCAGCACCGTGGTGGCCGTGCCGTTCGGGATGGGCAGGTTCGTCGCCGGGTTGATCTTTCTGACCAGCAGGTCCTTGTCCGGGTCGATGAGCAGGCTCACCGCGCCGAGGACGGCCGGCAGGATCACCGTCAGCGCCAGGAAGCCCTTGTCCGAGGCGATGACGGAGACATAGCGCCGGACCAGGGTGCCGAGCTGGGAGAACCAGCCCTGCGGCTTCGGCGGACGCATCGACTGCGGCGGCGGCATGTGCACCGACTGCGGTGCGACGGCGTCGATGTCCGCGGCGTACATCTGGTAGTGCTGCGAGCCCTTCCAGCGGCCCGCCCAGTCGTAGTCGCGGTAGTTCTCGAAGGCGGAGAAGACGTCGGCCCAGGTCTCGTAGCCGAAGAAGTTCAGGGCCTCCTCGGGCGGACCGAAGTACGCCACCGAGCCGCCCGGGGCCATCACCAGCAGCTTGTCGCAGATCGCCAGCTCGGCGACGGAGTGGGTGACCACCAGGACCGTGCGGCCGTCGTCGGCGAGGCCGCGCAGCAGCTGCATGACGTCGCGGTCCATGCCCGGGTCGAGGCCGGAGGTCGGCTCGTCCAGGAAGATCAGCGACGGCTTGGTCAGCAGCTCCAGGGCGACCGAGACGCGCTTGCGCTGGCCGCCGGAGAGGGAGGTGACCTTCTTGTCCTTGTGGATGTCGAGCTTGAGCTCGCGCAGCACCTCGTCGATGCGGGCGTCGCGCTCGGCGGCCGTGGTGTCGGCCGGGAAGCGCAGCTTGGCCGCGTACTTGAGGGCCTTCTTGACGGTCAGCTCCTTGTGCAGGATGTCGTCCTGCGGGACCAGACCGATGCGCTGCCGCAGCTCGGCGAACTGCTTGTACAGGTTCCGGTTGTCGTAGAGGACGTCGCCCTGGTTGGCCGGGCGGTAGCCCGTGAGCGCCTTCAGCAGGGTCGACTTGCCGGAGCCCGAGGGGCCGATGACCGCGATGAGCGACTTCTCCGGGACACCGAAGGAGACGTCCTTCAGGATCTGCTTGCCGCCGTCGACGGTGACCGTCAGATGGCGCGCGGAGAAGGAGACGTCACCGGTGTCGACGAACTCTTCCAGGCGGTCGCCGACGATACGGAACGTCGAGTGGCCGACGCCGACGATGTCGTTCGGGCCGAGGAGGGCCGAGCCGCCCTTGGCGATCGGCATACCGTTGACGAACGTGCCGTTGTGCGAGCCGAGGTCACGGATCTCGAAGCGCCCGTCGGGCGTCGCGTGGAACTCGGCGTGGTGGCGCGAGACCTGGAGGTCGGAGACCACCAGTTCGTTCTCCAGGGCACGACCGATGCGCATGACACGGCCGAGCGCCAGCTGGTGGAACGTGGTCGGGCTGCGGTCGCCGTAGACCGGCGGCGCCCCCGCGCCACCACCGGGGCCCTGCTGCGGGAAGCCCTGCTGGTGCGGGACCTGCGCCGCCTGCGGCTGCTGCCAGCCCGCCTGCGGGGCCTGCTGCTGCGGGCTCTGCTGGCCGGCGTATCCGGCGCTCGCGCCCTGCGCCGCGTACGGCTGCTGCTGTGCGACGGACGCGGCGGTACCGGAGAGGCTGAGTCTCGGTCCGTCGGTCGCGTTGCCGAGGTGCACGGCCGAGCCGGGGCCGATCTCCAACTGATGGATCCGCTGCCCCTGCACGAAGGTGCCGTTGGTGCTGCCGTGGTCCTCGATCACCCAACTACGGCCGCCGAAGCTGATCGTGGCGTGACGCCAGGACACCCTGGCGTCGTCGAACACGATGTCCCCCTGCGGATCACGTCCGAGGGTGTATGCCCTGGACGGATCGAGCGTCCAGGTTTGTCCGTTCAATTCCAGTACGAGTTCCGGCACTCCATGCCCCACTGAGTTGTCCCCCGAATTACCCCCAACACAGGGAGTCTAGGGATGTCGAACATCGGGGGGAACTATTTCAGGCTCGACCCCCTGACCGAAAGTCGGGCCTTGTGAAGAGAACGTACGGGGGCATCCGCCCGTCCCGTTGACGGGGTTGAAACCGGGCCGGAGAGTGGTAATCCCACGCGAGGGGGACATCAGCGGTGCAACACCGCGATGCGGATCGGGGGGTCCGACCATGAGCGACCGGAATGCCGACCGTGTCGGCCGCGTGCCGTGGGGCGAGGTGGTGGTCTCCGCGATCGCCGCCGTGAGCTGGGCGTTGATCGGCATGGCGGGTGTGGCCGCGCTCGGTCTGCATCTGCTGGAGGCCGACACCGCGGGCGAACTCGGGCCCATGACGGCGGCTGTAGTGGCGCTCGGGGCGGGTGGGTCGGTGACTCCGTCGGGCGATGTGTCCGTGATGGGCCTGGAAGGGGCCGAGGCGACCACCGCCATCGAGATCACGCCACTGGGTGTCAGCCTCGTGGGTGCGCTCCTGCTGGCCTGGTTCTTCCTGCGCTCCTTGCGCGGCGCGGGAGTTGTCGTGCGGCCCGGGGAACTCCTCGCGCGCGCGGGCTCGGTGCTCGTGCTGTTCGTGGCGGCGATGGGCGGGCTGTCCTGGGCGGGGAACGCCGTGGTCACCCTCGACGGCGGCTCACTCGGCATCGAGGAGCGGTTGCCGGGCGGCGGCGACCTCGGGGACGTCGAGATCCCCGGGCTCGGCGACCTCGGCGGCGGTCTGCTGCCGGACCGGCTGGGCGACCTCGCCGACGCCGACGCCCGGGTCGGCTTCACCGTCGACGCCGTGCCGACCGTGCTCGGCGGCCTGACCTGGTGCCTCGGCGTGCTGCTCATCGCCCTGCTGGCCTCGCGCCGCGCTCCCCTGCCGCCCGGATTCGAGGCGGTGCACCGGGTCGTACGGCCGGCCGTGTCCGCGATGGTCACCGTGCTTCTGGTGGCGGTCCTGGCCGGGCTCGCGGCGGCCGTGTACGCGGCGATCGGCGACCCGAACCCCCGGCGGATCGCCGGCGCGGCCCTCCTCGGCGCGCCGAACGGGGTCTGGCTGGGCGTCCCCCTCGGCCTCCTCGTCCCCTGGGACGGCAGGGCGACCGGGGCGCTGGCCGACCTCCTGCCCGACCCGCTCGACGAACTGCTGCGCGTCGACGCGGGCGAGTCCGTCACGCTGGGCCGCCTGGCCGAACTCGACGACCGCGTCTGGCTGTTGGGCCTCGCCGCCGCGCTGATGATGCTGTACGCGGGGGTCCTGACCGCCGTGCGTACGCCGTTCGTACGGGGGTCGGCTGCCGCTGTTGCCGGGGGTGCGTCCGGTGCGGATGTACGGGGCGGGAGCGTGCTCGGCTTCATCGGTCACTGCGCGCTTCGGCTCGGGCTCGCGACGGCGGTGGCACTGCCGCTGCTCGTGTGGGCGACGGAGGTGTCGGTGGACGCGTCGCTGGCCGTGTTCGGCATCGACGCGTTCGACGCGGGGGTGGAGCTGCGGGGGCGGGCGGCGACGGCGGCGCTGCTGGGCGCGCTGTGGGGCGCGGGGGCGGGGGCGGCCGGGGCACTGCTGGCCTGCGCGACACGGGCGGCCGGGCTGCGGGCGTCGCCGGCGGCGCGGGGGGACGGGGGTGGCCGCGGGACGCCGGCGCCCCCCGCGCCCCACGAGGCGGCGCCCACCGGGCCGTACACACCGCACACGCCGTACCGGCCGCCGAACCCGGACACGAATCCGTATCTGCGACTGCCGGGGGCTGATGAGTTGCGGGGGATTCGGGGGGCGCAGGGGGCGCGGGGGGCTGGGGGGTCAGGAGCAGCTGGGGGATCTGGAGGGGCCGGGCCCGGTGGAGGGGCTGGGCGAGGTGGAGGTGGGTCTGGGGCGTCCGGCGGCTCCAGCGGCCAGGGGGCGCAGGGGGTGCCTGATGTGTATGGGGCGCCGACGGTGGTGCGGCGGTTCACGCAGCCGCCTCGGCGACCGGGGCAACGGCCGGGGACGGGGGCGGGCTCGGGCTCGGGGGCTGGATCAGGAGGGTCGGGGGCAGGGTCGGGGGCTGGCGCCTGGCCCTCACCGCCGCCGCCACCGGAGGAGAGGCCACCGCCGCCACCGCCTCCTCCCCCGCCGCCACGGGGGCCGCGAGGGCGGTGAGGGGCGCCGAGGGGGCGACGTCGGTCGAGCCGCCCAGGCAGGGCGTAGGGCGCCGTAGGGAGGCTTCTCAGGGCCGGTGGTGAGGCCCAGTGGGGCATCTCTCGGGCCCGGTGGTGGAGACCGAGGGCTGCTTGACGGGGCCGGTGGTGCCAGCCCGGAGGCCGGCCTCAGGGGCCGGTGGTGGAGCCCGCAGGCCGGCCTCTGAAGCCCCGCCGATCAGACCGGCCCCCTCGATGCGAGGGGGCCGAGCCGCGCCAGGTCAGCGCCGAGCCATGAGTGGCCCACCCGAATGGCGCTCTCGGGCCGAAGCGGGGCCCACCCGGGCCGGCCCCCGCGCTGCGGCGCCGACCTCCGGGCACGGTCTGCGTGCGACGGCGGCGCAGAACTCCCGGCACGGTCCGGGCGCGACGGCGGCGTCCCTCCGCACGCTCTCCGAGGCGTCGTGCGGCATCCCGGTGGGGTTCGGTCGTCGGTAACCCAGTGTTCTCCGTCCGCTGGGCGGACCTCAGGGGCAAAAGGCACGGGGCGCCGGATACGGTTGGCACATCATGAGCGCTTCGCAGACCTCCTCTGACATCCCCACCCTCCTCGTCAAGATCTTCGGCAAGGACCGGCCGGGGATCACCGCCGGGCTGTTCGACACCCTCGCCGCGTACTCCGTCGACGTGGTCGACATCGAGCAGGTCGTCACCCGTGGCCGGATCGTGCTGTGCGCGCTCGTGACCGAGCCGCCCGCCGGGCAGGAGGGCGACCTGCGGGCGACCGTGCACAGCTGGGCGGAGTCGATGAAGATGCAGGCGGAGATCATCTCCGGCCTGGGCGACAACCGGCCCCGCGGTCTCGGCCGCTCGCACGTCACCGTGCTGGGCCACCCGCTGACCGCCGAGTCCACCGCCCGTATCGCCGCCCGCATCACGGCCACCGGCGGCAACATCGACCGTATCTTCCGGCTCGCCAAGTACCCGGTGACGGCCGTCGAGTTCGCGGTGTCCGGCACGGAGCCGGAGACGCTGCGGACCGCGCTGGTCACCGAGTCGGTGGCACTCGGCGTGGACGTCGCCGTGGTCGCGGCGGGGCTGCACCGCCGGGCGCAGCGCCTGGTGGTGATGGACGTGGACTCCACGCTCATCCAGGACGAGGTGATCGAGCTCTTCGCCGCCCACGCCGGGTGCGAGAAGGAGGTCGCCGAGGTCACGGAGGCCGCCATGCGCGGGGAGCTGGACTTCGAGCAGTCGCTGCACGCGCGCGTGGCGCTGCTGGAGGGGCTGGACGCCTCGGTCGTGGAGAAGGTGCGCAGCGAGGTCCGGCTCACGCCGGGCGCGCGCACGCTGATCCGTACGCTGAAGCGGCTCGGCTTCCAAGTCGGTGTCGTCTCCGGCGGGTTCACCCAGGTCACGGACGACCTGAAGGAGCGGCTGGGCCTCGATTTCGCGCAGGCCAACACCTTGGAGATCGTCGACGGCAAGCTCACCGGCAAGGTCGTGGGCGAGATCGTGGACCGCGCGGGCAAGGCGCGGCTGCTGCGCCGGTTCGCCGCCGAGGCGGGGGTCCCGCTGGCCCAGACCGTGGCCATCGGCGACGGCGCGAACGATCTCGACATGCTCAACGCGGCCGGTCTGGGCGTCGCCTTCAACGCCAAGCCGGTCGTCCGCGAGGCCGCTCACACCGCGGTGAACTTCCCCTTCCTCGACACCGTGCTGTACCTCCTCGGGGTGACCCGTGAAGAGGTCGAGGCGGCGGACACGCACGACGAGTAGCGGGGCCCGGCACAGCACGAGGGCCCGGCACCGCTGAGGTGCCGGGCCCTCCTCGTGCCGGATACCGGATGCCGGATGCCGGACGAGAGATGCCGGGTGCCGAGGATCGGCTACGCGGCGGAGTTACTCGGTGGGCGCCCAGTAGTCGGCCAGCGTGGTCACGCCCGGCTCCAGGCTCTTCCAGGCGCCCTCGAAGGTGAGCACGGCGTAGGCGGCGGCCGGGAAGCCGAGGCGGTTCATGCGCTCGCGGGCGTCGCCCTCGGAGCTGCCGGCGAGGATGTCGGCGAGAGCCTGGACCCCGGGGTTGTGGCCGATCAGCACGACGTTCTGCACGTCGTCCGGGGTTTCGTTGAGCAGGGCGATCAGCTCGCCGGGCGAGGCCTCGTAGATCCGCTCCTCGTAGACCGTTTTCGGTCGCTCGGGGAGTTCGTGGACGGCCAGCTTCCAGGTCTCGCGGGTCCTGACGGCGGTCGAGCAGAGGGCAAGGTCGAAGGGGATTCCGGAGTCGGCCAGCTTGCGCCCGGCGACGGCGGCGTCCATGCGGCCCCGGTCGGCGAGCGGCCGCTCATGGTCGGAAACTTGGGGCCAATCGGCCTTAGCGTGCCGGAAGAGGACAATCCTGCGGGATTCTGCGACGCTCATGCGTCCCAGCTTCGCACGAAACAGGCCACGGGGCGCAGGGAGTTGAAGTGCGGATACCCGAGACCGGTACATGTGCTTCCGGTGTGCCGGGCGCTCGTCACGGTGTGTGGCTCGCCAGGGCGTGCCGTATGCGCTCCACGAGGTCGGCGATCACGGGGTCGCCACTCGCGGCCTGGGCCTGCGCGGGGTCGGAGATCAGCAGCAGGAGCATGACGAAACCTACGGCGGGCAGGGCGATCGCCCACCAGGGCAGCCGGACGACGACGGCGCTCGTGGTCGCCGGGTGGGGTCGGGGGTGCGTACGGGCCGACATGCCGCCTCCGTGGTCTGCGAGTCCTCGTGGCCCGGTCCTCCGTGGGCCCTCGCGGGTCCCCTGCGGCCACATCTCGACGTTACGGAACGCGGGCGGTCCGACCCATCCGGTGATCCACCCACTTCACCCTGAGACTCGCCCCCTAGGGGACGGGGGGTTTTCCCCACCCCCCGGGCGGTCACGGTGAGGCGATGGCCGCGATGATCCCGATGACGACGAAGATGGCGAGGAACGAGCCGAAGACCACGAGCATCTTCTTCTGGCCGTTCTGGGGGTTCGGGTCGAGCACTGGCATGCGCCCAGTCTCGCACCCCGGGACCCCCGTCGGGCCGCCGGGGGTGCGCCTCAGCGGGCCGCCTCGTCCTCCACGACCCGGTCACGGCCCGCGAGGACGCCCGCGACGATCTGCGGGAGCATCAGCGCGGCCATGAGGGCGAGGGGCAGGCCCCAGCCGCCGCTGTGCTGGTACAGGACGCCGACGACGAGCGGGCCCGGGATCGAGATCAGATAACCCGTGCTCTGCGCGAAGGCGGACAGCTGGACCACGCCCGCGCCGGTCCTGGCCCGCATGCCGACCAGGGTGAGCGCCAGCGGGAAGGAGCAGTTGGACACACCGATCAGCAGCGCCCACGCCCAGGCGCCCTGGGCCGGGGCGAGGTGGAGGCCGCCGTACCCGAGGAGGCCGCAGACGCCCAGGGCGACGACGATCGGCCCCTGGTGGGGCAGGCGGGTGGCGAGCCGGGGGATCACGAAGGCCAGGGGCACCCCCATGACCATGGTGAGGGCCAGCAGCAGCCCAGCCGTACCCGCGGGGACCCCGGCGTCCCGGAAGATCTGCGCCATCCACCCCATGGTGATGTAGGCGGCGGTCGCCTGGAGGCCGAAGAAGACGGCGAGCGCCCAGGCCGTACGGCTCCGGGTGATCCGCAGGGCGGCTGCCGCCTCGCGCCCGGCCCCCGACGCTCCCCCGGCACCGCCCACCGACCCCGACGCTCCCCCGGCACCGCCCACCGACCCCGACGCTCCCCGGGGACCGTGTGCCGCCCCCGACGCTCCCCGGGGGTTCTCCGCCGAGCGCGCGTCCCGGGCCCGCAGCAGCGGGAGCCACGGGACGACGGCCGCCGTCGCGAGGAGCGCCCAGACGGCCAGCCCGGTCCGCCAACTCCCGCCCAGCGCCGAGGTCATGGGCACGGTGACGGCCGCGGCGGTCGAGGTGCCGAGGGCCAGGGCCATGGAGTAGAGGCCCGTCATGGAGCCGACGCGGTCGGGGAACCAGCGCTTGACGATGACCGGCATCAGGACGTTGCTGACGGCGATGCCCATCAGGGCGAGGGCGCTCGCGGCCACGAATCCGGCCGTGCCGCCCGCGTACGGCCGTATCAGCAGGCCGGCGGCGATCGCGGCCATGCCCGCGCAGACCACGGCGGCCGGACCGAACCGGCGGGCGAGCCGGGGCGCCATGACGCCGAAGAGGGCGAAGCAGAGCGGCGGTACGGAGGTGAGGAGCCCGGCGACGCTGCCGCTCATACCGAGTCCGGTGCGCACCTCTTCGAGGAGGGCGCCGAGGCTGGTGATGGCGGGACGCAGGTTCAGGGCCGTCAGGACGATGCCGACGACCACGAGACGGATCGTCCACGCGCGCGTGGCGGGCGCCGGGGGTTCGGACCCGGCCCGGTCGGACCCGGGTGCTTCGGACGGTGCCCGGCCCGGTGCGGATGTCGTCGTCGCGGTCTCCTGGCTCACCATGACACCCATCATAGAATCATAGGATGATTGGTTGTCCATGGCCCGACCGCACCCGGTCGGTCACTTCGTGCGAAGGTGTGCCATGCCGTTGAGCCATCCCCGTCGATCGGCGCTGTCCGAGCAGGTCATCGCCGCGCTGCGGAACCAGATCACCTCGGGCGAGTGGCCGGTCGGCTCCCGCATCCCCACCGAGCCCGAGCTGGTCGAGGAGCTGGGCGTCGCCCGGAACACGGTCCGTGAGGCCGTCCGCGCGCTCGCGCACAACGGCCTTCTGGACATCCGCCAGGGCTCCGGCACCTACGTCGTCGCGACCAGCGAGCTCGCGGGCGTGATGCACCGCCGCTTCGCCGACGCCGACCCGGGCCACATCGCCGAACTACGCTCCGCCCTGGAGTCGAGCGCCGCGAAGCTGGCGGCCGAGCGGCGCACCGAGAAGGACCTCAAGCAGTTGGACGCGCTGCTGGCGCGCCGCGAGGAGGCCTGGGCCTCGGGCGGCGCGGAGGCCTTCGTGACCGCCGACGCGACCTTCCACATGGCGGTCGTGGCCGCGTCCCACAACGACGTCGTGACGACGGTCTACGCCGACCTGGGCGAGGTCCTGCGGGACTGGCTCCGCGGTGACGTGGGCGAGGAGCTGACCCCGGAGACGTACATGGACCACGCCCGGCTGGTGGACGCGATCCGCGCGGGCGACGCGGAGACCGCCGCGGCAGAGGCGGCCGGCTATCCGTTCCACTGCCGTCCCGGCCGGGTCAGCCCTCCCCCCGCTGGTGGCTGAACCACACCGAGCCGACTTCCTTCCAGCAGCGCCCGGTGAGCCGTACCGTGCGCGCGGGACCGGCCTCGACCGCGGCGCTGTCGCTGTCGATGTCCCACCACCGGGCGCACTCGATGTGCAGCCGGACGTGGTCGACGGCCGCGTGGGGGTTGAAGCAGTACCCGACGACCTGGGAACCGGTGACGGTGCTGCGGCAGGCCGCCCCGAACGCGTCGGGCTTGTCGTCCGCCCCTACGCGCGCGGGTGACTTCCCGGTCTCCACGCGCGCGTACGGTGCCGATTCGGACGGAAGAGTGAGGACGAGAACCAGGGCGACGACAGCTGGGGCGATGCTGCGGAGGATGCGCACAAGGGGGACCTCCTCGGCCGAGTGGCTGAGCGGTGTACGTCCAGCGTGCGCGGCACCGGCCTCCGGCGGCCCGCCGGATGAGCCGAACGAGTGATGATCCCGGCGGACAGGAGTACGGCGAGGGCGCGCACCCGAATGGATGCGCGTCCTCGAACCGTGGCAGAGCCCTGTGGGTGACGCTCACGCGCCGATCGCGTGCAGCCCGCCGTCCACGTGGATGATCTCGCCGGTGGTCTTGGGGAACCAGTCGCTGAGCAGCGCGACGACACCACGGCCGGCCGGCTCGGGGTCCTTGAGGTCCCACTCCAGCGGCGAACGGTCGTCCCACACGGCGGCCAGCTCGCCGAAGCCCGGGATGGACTTGGCGGCCATGGAGGCGAGAGGGCCGGCGGAGACGAGGTTGCAGCGGATGTTCTGCTTGCCCAGGTCGCGAGCGACGTAACGGCTGGTGGCCTCCAGGGCGGCCTTGGCCGGACCCATCCAGTCGTACTGCGGCCAGGCGAACTTCGCGTCGAAGGTCAGACCGACGACCGAGCCGCCGTTCTGCATCAGCGGCAGGCAGGCCATGGTCAGCGACTTCAGGGAGTACGCCGAGACGTGCATGGCCGTGGCGACCGACTCGAACGGCGTGTTCAGGAAGTTGCCGCCGAGGGCGTCCTGCGGGGCGAAGCCGATGGAGTGGACGACGCCGTCCAGGCCGCCCAGCTCCTGGCCGACGATGTCGGCCAGGCGCCCGAGGTGCTCGTCGTTGGTGACGTCGAGCTCGATGACCTTGGTGGGCTTGGGGAGCTTCTTGGCGATGCGCTCGGTCAGCGTGGGCCGGGGGAAGGCCGTGAGGATGATCTCGGCGCCCTGCTCCTGGGCCAGCTTGGCGGTGTGGAAGGCGATGGAGGACTCCATCAGCACACCGGTGATCAGGACGCGCTTGCCCTCGAGGATTCCGCTCATGGTGATCAGTGACCCATTCCCAGTCCGCCGTCTACGGGGATGACGGCTCCAGTGATGTACGAGGCGTCGTCCGAGGTGAGGAACCGCACCGTCGCGGCGATCTCCTCGGGCTGCGCGTAACGACCGAGCGGCACCTGCTTCACGATGCCCGCGCGCTGCTCGTCGGTGAGCACCTTGGTCATGTCGGTGTCGACGAAGCCGGGGGCGACGACGTTGAAGGTGATGTTGCGCGAGCCCAGCTCACGGGCGAGGGAGCGCGCGAAGCCGACCAGGGCGGCCTTGGAGGCGGCGTAGTTGGCCTGGCCGGGCGAGCCGTAGAGGCCCACGACCGAGGAAATGAGGACGACGCGGCCCTTCTTGGCGCGCAGCATGCCGCGGTTGGCGCGCTTGACCACGCGGAAGGTGCCGGTGAGGTTGGTGTCGATGACCGAGGTGAAGTCCTCCTCGGACATACGCATCAGGAGCTGGTCCTTGGTGACGCCGGCGTTGGCGATCAGCACCTCGACCGGGCCGTGCTCGGCCTCGATCTCCTTGTAGGCCTGCTCCACCTGCTCGGGGTCGGTGATGTCGCACTTGACGGCCAGGCAGCCCAACTCTGTCAGGGCGGCCGGCGGCTCCCCCGAGCGGTATGTGATGGCGACCTTGTCGCCGGCGTCGGCGAACGCGCGGGCGATGGCGAGGCCGATGCCCCGGTTGCCTCCGGTGACGAGAACCGAGCGGCTCAACGGATCACCCTTTCCTTAGCGGTCTGAACGCCTGCCCGCATGCCTGGACGGCAGGCGCCTTCCCTCGAAACCTATCGGTCCACTTCCCCCGGCGGGCATTCGAGCTGTGACAGTGGCACGGGGTAGTCGCTGTGGGGTCCCTACAGAAAGCCCGCCGACCACAGCCGGAAAGATGTGGTCCGGCCGGCCGCGGGCGCGACATGATCGGATCCGACACGCCACGACAACCGTTCGGCGACAGGGAGACCTCGGTGCCTCATTCCATCGACGAAGCCTTCACGGCACTACCGCTGAGGGCATTGGCCGACGCCGCGCTCGCCCGCGCCCGTGCCCTCGGCGCCGAGCACGCCGACTTCCGGTTCGAGCGGGTGCGCAGTGCCTCCTGGCGGCTCAGGGACGCCAAGCCCGCCGGGTCGTCGGACACCACCGACCTCGGGTACGCGGTGCGGGTCGTGCACGGCGGGACCTGGGGGTTCGCGTCCGGGGTGGATCTGACGATGGACGCCGCCGCGAAGGTCGCCTCACAGGCCGTGGCCATGGCCAAGCTGTCCGCGCAGGTCATCAAGGCCGCCGGGTCGGACGAGCGCGTGGAGCTGGCGGACGAGCCGGTGCACGCGGAGAAGACCTGGATCTCCTCGTACGGGATCGACCCGTTCACCGTCCCCGACGAGGAGAAGACCGCGCTGCTCACGGAGTGGAGCACGCGGCTGCTGGCGGCCGACGGGGTCAACCACGTCGACGCCTCGCTGCTCACCGTGCACGAGAACAAGTTCTACGCGGACACCGCCGGGACCGTGACCACCCAGCAGCGGGTGCGGCTGCACCCGTCGCTGACCGCCGTGTCCGTCGACGAGTCCAGCGGCGAGTTCGACTCGATGCGGACGCTGGCGCCGCCGGTCGGGCGCGGCTGGGAGTACCTGACGGGCACCGGCTGGGACTGGGACGACGAGCTGGCACGCATCCCCGAGCTGCTCGCGGAGAAGATGCGGGCGCCGAGCGTCGAGGCGGGCGTCTACGACCTGGTCGTCGACCCGTCCAACCTGTGGCTGACCATCCACGAGTCCATCGGGCACGCGACAGAGCTGGACCGCGCCCTCGGCTACGAGGCCGCGTACGCCGGCACGTCGTTCGCCACCTTCGACAAGCTCAACAAGCTGAGGTACGGCTCCGAGCTGATGAACGTCACCGGTGACCGCACCGCCGAGCACGGCCTGGCGACCATCGGGTACGACGACGAGGGCGTGGCGGGGCAGTCCTGGGACCTGGTGAAGGACGGCACCCTGGTCGGTTACCAGCTCGACCGTCGTATCGCCAGGCTCACCGGGCTCGGCCGCTCCAACGGCTGTGCGTACGCCGACTCGCCCGGACATGTGCCGGTGCAGCGCATGGCCAATGTGTCGCTGAAGCCGGACCCGGCGGGGATGTCGACGGAGGACCTGATCGGCGGGGTCGACCGGGGTGTCTACGTCGTCGGGGACCGGTCCTGGTCCATCGACATGCAGCGGTACAACTTCCAGTTCACCGGCCAGCGGTTCTTCAAGATCGAGAACGGGCGGATCACCGGGCAGCTGCGGGACGTCGCCTACCAGGCGACGACGACCGACTTCTGGGGTTCGATGGCGGCCGTGGGCGGGCCGCAGACCTATGTCCTGGGCGGCGCGTTCAACTGCGGGAAGGCCCAGCCGGGCCAGGTCGCCGCGGTGTCGCACGGCTGCCCCTCCGCCCTCTTCAAGGGCGTCAACATTCTGAACACCACGCAGGAGGCCGGTCGATGAGCGTGCACCACGGGATCTGCTGGGGGTCCGGGGGTCGTCCCCCGGGCGAGCACAGCCTGAACACCACGCAGGAGGCCGGTCGATGAGCGGGCGGAACACCAAGGCGCACAAGCCGCACGAGATCGTCGAGCGGGCCCTCGAACTCTCGCGTGCCGACGGCTGTGTGGTGATCGCCGACGAGTACTCGACGGCGAACCTGCGCTGGGCGGGCAACGCGCTGACCACGAACGGGGTCACCCGGGGCCGGTCGGTGACGGTCGTCGCCACCGTCGACGGCAAGGAGGGCACCGCCTCCGGGGTCGTCTCGCGGGCCGCCGTCACGGCGGAGGAGCTGGAGCCGCTGGTGCGGGCCGCCGAGACCGCCGCGCGCGGCGCCGGTCCGGCCGAGGACGCCCAGCCGCTGGTCACAGGGGTGGCGCACTCCCCCGACTTCACGGACTCGCCCGCCGAGACCTCCTCCGCCGTGTTCACCGACTTCGCGCCGGCCCTCGGCGAGTCGTTCGCACGCGCGCGTGCGGGCGGCCGTGAGCTGTACGGCTTCGCCAACCACGAGCTGGTGTCGAGCTACGTCGGTACGTCCACCGGCCTCCGGCTCCGCCACGACCAGCCGAACGGGACGCTGGAACTGAACGCCAAGTCCCCGGACCGCAAGCGCTCGGCCTGGGCGGGACGCTCCACGCGGGACTTCAAGGACGTCGACCCGGCGGCCCTGGACGCGGAGCTGGCCGTGCGGCTGGGCTGGGCCGAGCGGCGGGTGCCGCTGCCCGCCGGACGGTACGAGACGCTGCTGCCGCCGACGGCCGTGGCGGACCTGCTCATCTACCAGATGTGGTCGGCGTCGGCGCGGGACGCGGCCGAGGGCCGGACGGTGTTCAGCAAGCCCGGTGGCGGCACCCGGATCGGCGAGCGGCTGACCGAGCTGCCGCTGACCCTGCGCAGCGACCCGAACGAGCCGGGTCTGGAGTCCGCGCCCTTCGTGCTGGCCCACTCCTCCGGCGGCGACAGCTCGGTGTTCGACAACGGGCTGCCGCTGACGGCGACCGAGTGGATCAGCCGGGGCGAGGTCGCGCATCTGCCGACCACCCGGCACAGCGCGGGCCTGACCGGGCTGCCGGTGGTGCCGACGATCGGCAACCTGATCCTGGACGGCGGTGAGGACCGCTCCCTGGCGGAGATGGTCGCCGACACCGAACGGGGGCTGCTGCTGACCTGCCTGTGGTACATCCGCGAAGTCGACCCGGCGACGCTGCTGCTGACCGGCCTGACCCGCGACGGGGTGTACCTCGTGGAGAACGGCGAGGTCACGGGCGAGGTCAACAACTTCCGGTTCAACGAGTCGCCGGTGGACCTGCTGGGCCGGGCCACGGAGGCGGGCCGCACGGAGAAGACACTGCCGCGCGAGTGGAGCGACTACTTCACCAGGGCCGCGATGCCCGCGCTGCGGGTGCCGGATTTCAATATGAGTTCTGTCAGCCAGGGCGTATAACCTCGTACCTGATTACGACCCGAACGAGGAGACACGAGAACCGTGACGGACATCGTCGACGAGCTGAAGTGGCGGGGACTGTTCGCCCTGTCCACCGACGAGGACGCCTTGCGCAAGGCGCTCGCGGACGGTCCCGTCACGTTCTATTGCGGTTTCGACCCGACCGCGCCGTCCCTGCACGTCGGGCACCTGGTGCAGGTGCTCACCGTGCGCCGGCTCCAGCAGGCCGGTCACCGGCCGCTGGCGCTGGTCGGCGGTGCGACGGGCCTGATCGGCGACCCCCGCCCGACGGCGGAGCGCACGCTGAACGACCCGGAGACCGTGGCCGGCTGGGTCGGCAAGCTGCGCGGCCAGATCGAGCCGTTCCTGTCCTTCGAGGGCGAGAACGCGGCCGTGATGGTCAACAACCTCGACTGGACCGAGGGCCTGTCGGCCATCGAGTTCCTGCGGGACATCGGCAAGCACTTCCGCGTCAACAAGATGCTGACGAAGGACTCCGTCGCCCGCCGGCTGGAGTCCGACCAGGGCATCAGCTACACCGAGTTCAGCTACCAGATCCTCCAGGGCATGGACTTCCTCCAGCTCTACCGGAGGTACGGCTGCACGCTCCAGCAGGGCGGCAGTGACCAGTGGGGCAACCTCACGGCCGGCCTGGACCTGATCCACCGCCTGGAGCCCGGCGTGGAGGCGCACGCGCTGGCCACTCCGCTGATGACCAAGGCGGACGGCACCAAGTTCGGCAAGACCGAGGGCGGCGCCGTCTGGCTCGACCCGGAGATGACCACGCCGTACGCGTTCTACCAGTTCTGGCTGAACGTGGACGACCGGGACATCACCCGGTACATGCGGATCCTGTCCTTCAAGTCCCGTGCGGAGCTCGAGGAGCTGGAGAAGCAGACCGAGGAGCGGCCGCAGGCGCGGGCCGCGCAGCGGGCGCTGGCCGAGGAGCTGACGACGCTGGTGCACGGCGCCGCCCAGACGGCCGCCGTGATCGCCGCGTCCCGGGCCCTGTTCGGTCAGGGCGAGCTGGCGGAGCTGGACGAGAAGACGCTGGCCGCGGCGCTGTCCGAGCTGCCGTCCGCGAAGGTGACCGAGCTGGCGCCGGTCGTGGATCTCCTCGCGGAGGTCGGGCTGGTGCCGAGCAAGTCCGCGGGGCGGCGGACCGTGAAGGAGGGCGGGGCGTACGTGAACAACGTGAAGGTCACCGCGGAAGACGCCGTGCCGGCGTCGGAGGACCTCATTCACGGGCGGTGGCTGGTGCTGCGGCGGGGGAAGAAGAACCTGGCCGCGGTCGAGGTCATCGGGGCCTAGGCGCGAGCGAGTTTGCCGGGGCATAGGCGCCGTAGGGGCGTGGGTGATCTGGCGAGTGCCGCTTCGGCGTAGTTGCTCGCGCAGTTCCCCGCGCCCCTTTCGGGGGCTCAGGTCCGCTGTTTTCTCTTGCCCAGGGTCGCCATGTACGCCATGTCGCCCAGGGCCACGATGGCGATCGCGGCGACCAGCTGGAAGATGTGGCGGCTCCAGTCGATGCCCGCGGTCTCCTCGACACCGAAGCCGCGTGCGATCGCGTTGCCGACGACGGCGCCCAGCATGCCGAAGATCGTCGTCAGCCAGAGCGGGCTGTGCTGCTTGCCCGGGAGGATCGCCTTGGCCAGCAGGCCCAGCACGAATCCCACGATGATCGCCCACAACCAGCCCATGGCTGCCTCCTCGTACGGCTCGACGTGAGCATTACGCCCAGTCTCGGCCCGCCTGCGGTACGCCGCATGTCGGGCACGGCCGTACGCGACGCGGCGCATTTCCTCCACTCTCCGTGGAAGGTGACCCGGTCTCGTAGGCGGCGCAGACGCGGCGTAACGTGGAACGTGTCCGGACCGTGTTCCTGTGGCGGGCACGGACGGGCCCGGGCCGGGGAGCGTCCGATACAGGCGGGTGGTGGAACGTGATGCGGAAGCAGCACAACGTCGAGGTCTTCCGGATCACGGGTGCCCGGCAGGGCCTCGCCGACGACGTCCGCGGCCGGCAGCGCCGCTACATCATCTCGATGTCCGTGCGCACCCTCGCGGTGATCGCCGCCGCGGTCCTCTGGAACGTCGAACGGCACGTCGCGGTCGTCGCGCTGGTGCTCGGCGCTGTGCTGCCGTACGTCGCCGTGGTGATCGCCAACGCGGGCCGGGAGAACGCGCCCTCGCTGCCGTCCACGTTCGTCAGGGCCCCCATGCGACCGATGATCACGCCGCCCGCGGAATCCGTCGCGGAGGACGCGGCGGCCGATTCGGCGGGGCAGAGGCGGAGCGAGCCGCGCGAGCGGGCCTGAGCGCGGGCCGTCCGGCAACCTCGGCGAAGCGGAATCCGGCCACCCGCCAAGCTCAAGAAAAGCTCAGATCAATCATGTAGTTCCTGTGCCGGGCAGAGGCCCACCCGTGACATACTTCGAGAGCGCTCCGCATCCCCCGTCGGAGCGACAGACCGACGCCGGGCAGCTCCCCCCGTGGCTGCTCGGCGTCGCCTTTTCTGCGGCTAGGGTCGACGTCGTGAACATCCTCAACGTCCCCGGGTCCGATCCTTCCTCCCCCATCTGTTCGGCCAAGGGGTGTCGGGCCGACGCGGTCTGGGTGCTCGCCTGGAACAACCCGAAGCTGCACACGCCGGAGCGGCGCAAGACATGGCTCGCGTGCGACGAACACCGGGAGCATCTGTCGCAGTTCCTGGGGGTGCGGGGGTTCTTGAAGGACGTGGTGAAGCTGGACGACTGGGAGGAGTCGGCGCCGTAGGACCGCTCAGCCCCCGATCGCCGACATCGGCCGGTCGGGCTGGACGAACGACGGGTCGTCGAGGCCCGCGCCCGCCTTCTTGCCCCACATCGCCAGACGCCAGATGCGGGCTATCTCCTCGTCCGGGGCGCCGGAGCGCAGCGCGGCGCGCAGGTCGGTCTCCTCGCGGGCGAAGAGACAGGTGCGGACCTGCCCGTCGGCGGTGAGGCGGGTGCGGTCGCAGGCGGAGCAGAAGGGGCGGGTGACGGAGGCGATGACGCCCACGCGGTGGGGGCCGCCGTCGACCAGCCAGCGTTCCGCCGGGGCGGAGCCGCGTTCGTCCCGGCCCTCGGGGGCGAGGTCGAAGCGGGTGCGCAGGGAGGTAAGGATGTCGCCCGCGGTGACCATGCCGTCGCGCTTCCAGCCGTGCTGGGCGTCCAGGGGCATCTGCTCGATGAAGCGCAGCTCGTAGTCGTGCTCGACGGCCCAGGCGAGGAGGTCGGGGGCCTCGTCGTCGTTGAGGCCGGGCATCAGGACCGAGTTGACCTTGACCGGGGTCAGACCGGCGTCGCGGGCGGCTTCGAGTCCTTCGAGGACGTCCTTGTGGCGGTCGCGCCGGGTGAGGGTCTTGAAGACGTCGGGGCGCAGGGTGTCCAGGGAGACGTTCACCCGGTCCAGGCCGGCCGCCTTCAGGGCCGTCGCCGTGCGCCTGAGGCCGATGCCGTTGGTGGTGAGGGACATCTGGGGGCGAGGGGCGAGGGCCGCCACACGCTCCACGATGCCGACCAGGCCGGGGCGCAGGAGCGGCTCCCCGCCGGTGAAGCGGACCTCCTCGATGCCCAGGATCCGGACGGCTATGTCGATGAGACGGACGATCTCGTCGTCGCTCAGCAGGTCGGGCTTGGCCAGCCACTGCAGGCCCTCCTCGGGCATGCAGTACGTACAGCGCAGATTGCACCGGTCGGTCAGCGAGACCCTCAGGTCGGTGGCCACTCGGCCGTAGGTGTCGATGAGCACGTGGGCCCCCTCCCTCGCGGCGGATCACAATTGTTCGACATCTGCGAGCCTACGTGACCGCGCCGACAACATCACCGGCCCGATCGCACAAGACGCGGCGAGGGGCCGCCGTAGAGATCTACGACGGCCCCCTCGTGACGGCGTCCCCCGGCGGAGCTAGTGCGCTCCGGTGCCCGTGAGGGAGCGGACCTCGAGCTCCGCGTACTTGGCCTCGTCGGGCTTCTCCTTGGACAGGACCGTGCCGAGGAAGCCCATGAGGAAGCCGAACGGGATGGAGATGATGCCCGGGTTCTTCAGCGGGAACCAGGCGAAGTCGACGTCCGGGAACATCGCCTTCGGGTCGCCGGAGACGACGGGCGAGAACAGCACCAGGCCGACGGCGACGATCAGACCGCCGTAGATCGACCACAGCGCGCCCTGGGTGGTGAACCGCTTCCAGAAGAGGCTGTAGAGGATCGTGGGCAGGTTGGCGGAGGCCGCGACCGCGAAGGCGAGGGCGACCAGGCCGGCCACGTTCAGGTCGCGGGCGAGGGCGCCGAGACCGATGGAGACGATGCCGATGAAGACGGTCGCCCACCGGGCCGCGCGGACCTCCTCGGCGCCGGAGGCCTGTCCCTTGCGGATGACGTTGGCGTAGATGTCGTGCGCGAAGGACGACGACGAGGCGAGGGTGAGGCCGGCGACCACGGCGAGGATCGTCGCGAAGGCCACCGCGGAGATGGTGGCGAGCAGGATCGCGCCCCAGGCCGAGTCGATGCCGCCCAGGTGCAGGGCGAGCAGCGGGGCCGCGGTGTTGCCCGACGGGTTGGAGGCGATGATCTCGTCCTGGGAGATCAGCGCGGCGGCGCCGAAGCCGAGGGCGATGGTCATCAGGTAGAAGCCGCCGATGATGCCGATGGCCCAGTTCACGGACTTACGGGCGGCCTTGGCGTTGGGCACCGTGTAGAAGCGGATCAGGATGTGCGGCAGGCCGGCGGTGCCGAGGACCAGGGCGATGCCGAGGGAGATGAAGTCCAGCTTGGAGGTGCCGGTCGCGCCGTACTGGAGGCCGGGCTCCAGGAAGGCGGCGCCCTTGCCGCTGTTCTCGGCGGCGGTGCCGAGCAGATCGGAGATGTTGAAGTTGAACTTCAGCAGCACCAGGAACGTAATGAGGATCGTGCCGCCGATGAGGAGGACGGCCTTCACCATCTGGACCCAGGTGGTGCCCTTCATTCCGCCGATGGAGACGTAGACGATCATCAGGATGCCGACGAGGGCGACGATGAGGATCTTGCCCGCGTCGGAGGTGATGCCGAGGAGCAGCGAGACGAGGACGCCCGCGCCCGCCATCTGGGCCAGCAGGTAGAAGATCGACACGACGATCGTGGAGGTGCCGGCGGCGGTGCGGACGGGGCGCTGGCGCATGCGGTACGCGAGCACGTCGCCCATGGTGTAGCGGCCGGAGTTCCGCAGGGGCTCGGCGACCAGGAGCAGGGCGACCAGCCAGGCGACCAGGAAGCCGATGGAGTAGAGGAAGCCGTCGTAGCCGAAGAGGGCGATGGCGCCCGCGATGCCGAGGAACGAGGCGGCGGACATGTAGTCGCCGGAGACCGCGAGGCCGTTCTGGAAGGCGCTGAACTGGCGGCCGCCCGCGTAGAAGTCGGCGGCGTCCTTGGTCTGGCGGCCGGCCCAGATGGTGATGCCCAGGGTCGCGAGGACGAACAGCGCGAAGAGGGTGATGATGAGCGGCCTGTGCTCGCTGGCCTCGTTGGCCGCGAGGATCGTCTGCGTTGCGGGGCTCATGCGCCGCCCTCCATCCGGGACTTGATCGCCTCGGCCTTGGGGTCGAGCTTCGCGGCGGCGTGCTTCGAGTACCACCAGGCGATGAGGAACGTGGTGACGAACTGTGCGACGCCCAGGACGAAGGCGACGTTGATGTTGCCGAAGAGCTTGGTGCCCATGAAGTCGCCCGCGTAGTTGGAGAGCAGGACGTACAGCAGGTACCAGGCGATGAAGCCCACGGTCAGCGGGAAGGCGAACGAGCGGTAGGAGCGGCGCAGTTCGGCGAACTCGGCGCTCTCATGGACCGCGGCGAACTCCTCGGGTGAGGGGAGGTGATGCTCGGCCTTCGCTGGGGGCGGTGCGTCGGTTGCCACGGAGTCTCCTCGCGTCTCCGCCGCGTTCGCGACGGTGGATGGTGACCTCTTCGCCGTCGGATCGGGGGACGGACTGGGTGCGGACATGGGGTCGGTTCTGTTCCTTCGGTGACGGGCGCACGATCGTGCTCGGGCTCCCTGCTCAACGTCACGGCGGGGCGCGAGGACCGGTTCAACCGTGCGTGTTTCTTTCGAAAACCGATTCGGAAACCGTGGCGGGGTCCGATGCGTGGCCGACTCCCGACCGACGCGTCGGCCGATCCGTGACGGCGCGTGGCCGAAGTGCGCCCGATGCGGAAATGGCCAGGAGATGCGGCGACTTCGAGGGTTACCCCTCTACTTCCGCCTCCCGCCCGTGAAGTCATTGCTGGCCGGCGACGACCAGAGATAGCTTCGAGCTGCACCACCAACGTCATGTACCTGCCCAGGCACACGTGTGTCTCGGGCCGGTTTCTTTGAGAATGATGTGGAGATCACATGGCTCATCTGCGCTCCAGGCGACGGCTCGCCCTCGCGGTGCCGGTCGTCCTGTCGCTGACCGCCTCGCTCGGTTTCCTGCCGGGTGTCGCCTCGGCGGCCCCGTCCGCGGAGTCCACCGCCGCGACCGCGGAGGGCCCGAACCTGTCGTACGTCGTGAACACCAAGACGGACAAGCGCACGATCGCCAAGGTGCAGAAGGCGATAGCCGAGGCCGGCGGCAAGACGGTGGTCACGTACGCCAAGATCGGCGTGATCGTGGTCCACTCGACCGACCCGGCCTTCGGTGCGAAGATCCGCGCGGTGCGTGGGGTGCAGTCCGCCGGTGCCACCCGGACCTCGCCACTGACCCCCGCCGGTACGACGGACGTGGGCGCCGTCGACATGCTGACGGACGCGGAGGCCGCGAAGGTGAAGGCCGCCTCGGCGGACATCCCCGACGCCGAGCCCCTCGAGGCCGACCAGTGGGACCTGCGGGCGATCGGCGCCGACAAGGCCGCGAAGATCGACGACGGCAGCAGGAAGGTCACCGTCGCGGTGATCGACACGGGCGTCGACGACACCCACCCGGACCTCACGGCGAACTTCTCCAAGTCCCAGTCCGCCAACTGCGACGGCGGTGTCGCGGACACCAGCGAGGGCGCCTGGCGGCCGTACACCGTGAACGACTACCACGGAACGCACGTCGCCGGTGAGATAGCCGCGGCCCGTGACGGCGTCGGCGTCGCCGGTGTCGCTCCGGGCGTGAAGGTCTCCAGCATCAACGTGACCGACCGGACCAGCGGTCTGTTCTACGCCGAGAGCGTCGTCTGCGCGTTCGTGTTCGCCGCCGACAAGGGCGTGGAGATCACGAACAACAGCTACTACGTCGACCCGTGGCTCTACAACTGTGTGGACGACCCGGACCAGGAAGCCATCGTCGACGCGGTGAACCGGGCCCAGAAGTACGCCACGAGGAAGGGCACCCTGCACCTGGCCTCGGCCGGCAACTCCAACCACGACCTCGCCTCCGACGCGATCCTGGACGCCTCCAGCCCCAACGACACCACGCCGGTCGAGCGCACCATCGACCCGAGCGAGTGCTTCGACGTCCCGACCCAGCTGCCGGGCATCGTCACGGTCAGCGCGACGGGCGTGAAGAACGAGAAGTCGTACTACTCCACGTACGGCAACGGCGTCATCGACATCGCCGCGCCGGGCGGCGACGCCCGCTACCAGATCCCGGACACGCCGTCGAAGAACGGCCGCATCCTGTCCACCATGCCGAACGGCGCCTACGGCTACCTCCAGGGCACCTCGATGGCGTCGCCGCACGCCGCCGGTGTCGCCGCGCTGCTGAAGTCCACGCACCCGTGGGCGTCCCCGAAGCAGCTGCAGAAGCTGCTGAAGGCCCAGGCGGACGAGCAGGCCTGCCCGACGTCGTACGACCAGAACGGCGACGGCGTCCAGGACGCGGTTTGCGAAGGCAGCCCCAGCGTGAACGGTTTCTACGGGTTCGGCATCGTCAACGCCCTGAAGGCCGTCAAGTAACCCGGTCGACGAGCAGCCACGACGAACTGGAGACAGCATGACAGCGCCGCCTCTCGAGCGCTCCCGTCGTCTGACCGCGATCCCGCTGGGGATGGCCATGGCGACCGCGCTGGTCGTCGTACCGAACGTCACGGCCTCGGCGGCCGAGTCGTCCGGGTCGGTCGCGTCGGCCGGGCGGGCCGACGCGACCGGGCTCAGCTACGTCGTCAACGTGCGCGCGGGGCACGGGCCCTCCGCGCACGTGAAGAAGGCGATCGCTCAGGCCGGCGGCACGATCGTGACGTCGTACGACCGGATCGGTGTGGTCGTCGTCCACTCCACGAATCCCGGCTTCGCCGCGGAGATCCGTGAGGTGCGCGGGGTCCAGTCGGCCGGTGCCACCCGCACCGCGCCGCTGCCCGCGCAGTCGACCACCGACGTGGGCACCCCGAGGGTGCTGACCGCCGAGGAGATCGCGGACGTCGAGGCCGCGGACGGGCAGGACCCGCTGGAGCCGTTGCAGTGGGACCTGCCGGCCATCAAGGCCGACAAGGCCCACGAGGTGTCGCTCGGCAGCCGGGACGTCACGGTCGCCGTCATCGACACGGGGGTCGACGACACGCACCCGGACATCGCGCCGAACTTCGACCGCGACGCCTCCGTCAACTGTGTGACGGGCAAGCCCGACACCACCGACGGGGCCTGGCGGCCGGGGCCGACGGAGAGCGCGCACGGCACCCATGTGGCCGGGGAGATCGCCGCCGCGAAGAACGGCGTCGGTGTCACGGGTGTGGCGCCCGGGGTCAGGGTGTCCGGCATCAAGGTGTCCACCACCGCCGGCTTCTTCTACACGGAGGCCGTGGTCTGCGGCTTCATGTGGGCCGCCGAGCACGGGGTGGACGTCACCAACAACAGTTATTACACCGATCCCTGGTACTTCAACTGCAAGCACGACCCGGACCAGAAGGCGCTGGTGGAGGCCCTCGGCCGGGCGACGAAGTACGCGGAGAGGAAGGGCGCGGTCAATGTCGCCGCGGCCGGCAACGAGAACTACGACCTCGCTGCCGACGAGATCACCGACCCGGTCTCCCCCAACGACTCGACCCCGTCGGACCGGGTGGTCGACCCGTCCGAGTGCCTCGACATCCCGACCCAGCTGCCGGGTGTCGTCACGGTCGCCTCCACCGGCGCCAAGGGCATCAAGTCGTCCTTCTCCAACCACGGTCTGGGCGTCGTCGACATCGCCGCACCCGGCGGCGACTCGACCCGCTTCCAGACCCCGGCCCCGCCCGCCACCAGCGGCCTGATCCTGGGCCCGCTGCCCGGCGGCACCTGGGGCTACATGGCCGGTACGTCGATGGCGTCGCCGCACGTCGCGGGCGTCGCCGCGCTCATCAAGTCGACCCATCCGCACGCCCCGGCCGCCCTGGTCAAGGCGCTGCTGTACGCCGAGGCCGACGCCACGCCCTGCACCGACCCGTACGACATCGACGGGGACGGCAAGGCCGACGCGGTCTGCGAGGGGCCGAAGAACTACAACGGCTTCTACGGCTTCGGCACCGCGGACGCGCTGGACGCGGTGACCAGGTAGGGGTCTCCACGGAAGTCGGGCCGGGCGGTGGTACACCGCCCGGCCCTTTCGTTGCGTAGGTTCGGATCATGACTGACATGGATGATGTGTGGGCGGCCCTGGGCGGCGATCCCGCTCTGCTGCCGAGGGTCTCGACCGTCGTACGCGGCGGGGTGCTCGACGCCCGGCTGCCGGTACGGGAGCTGGCGCGGACCTGCGTCGGGGTGTGCGCGCTGGCGGCGGCCGAACTGGGGGCGCGCCGGGCCGGGCTCGCCGAGGTCCCCCGGGTCCGGGTGGACGACGGGGCGGTCGGCACGGCCTTCGTGAGCGAACGTCATCTGCTGGTCGACGGGCGGGCGCCGGTCAACTTCGCGCCGCTGTCGCGGTTCTGGCGGACGGCGGACGGGTGGGTGCGGACGCACGCGAACTATCCGCATCACCGGGAGCGGCTGCTGTCCGTGCTGGGGGTGCGTGCCGATGAGCTGCCCGACGAGGCAGTGCCCGCCGTGGGACCGGCGCTCGCCGAACGGTCGTCCCTGGAGGTCGAGGAGGCCGTGTGCGCGGCCGGGGGGCTGGCGTTCGCCCTGCGGACGCCGAAGGAGTGGGCGGCGCACGAACAGGCGGCGGCCGTGCGGGAGCGTCCGCTGATCGAGTGGCGGCGGTGGGACGGCGCCGACGCGCCACGCGCGCGCGTGCTCGATGCCGGGGCGGAGGTGTCCGCGCCGGCCGCCGGGGTGCGCGTCCTGGACCTGACCCGGGTCATAGCGGGACCGGTGGCCACGCGGACGCTCGCCCTGCTGGGCGCGGACGTGCTGCGGATCGATCCGCCGGGGATGCCCGAGATCCTCGACCAGCACGCCGACACGGGCTTCGGGAAGCGGTCGGCCACGCTCGATCTGGGTGCGGACCCCAGGGCCTTCGAGGCGCTGCTCGCCGAGGCGGACGTCGTCGTCACCGGGTACCGGCCCGGCGCGCTGGACCGGTTCGGGCTGTCGGCCGAGGCACTGGTCGAGCGCCGGCCCGGGCTGGTCGTGGCACAGCTCTCGGCGTGGGGCGCGTACGGCCCGTGGGCGGAGCGGCGGGGCTTCGACAGCCTGGTGCAGGTGGCCACCGGCATCGCGGCGGTCGAGGGTTCCGCGGAGCAGCCGGGCGCGCTGCCCGCGCAGGCGCTGGACCACGGGACGGGGTATCTGCTGGCGGCGGCCGTACTGCGGGCACTCACCGAGCGGGCGGACGGGGGCGGCGGCCGCGTCGTCCGGATGGCACTCGCGCGTACGGCGGCCTGGTTGACGGACGGCGTCGAGCCCGGCCCCGGCGGGCACGCGGGCTACGACGGGCCGGAGGCGTGGCTCGCCGAGCGGGACAGCCCGCTGGGACGGCTGCGGTACGCGCGGTCGCCGGTCTCCTACGAGGGCGGACCGGGCGACTGGGCTCGGCCTCCGGGGCGTTGGGGCGCGGACGAGGCGCGCTGGCGGTGAGTCACCTCAAGCCCTGAACCGCCGGAAGCCCTGAACCATCGGAAGCCTCGAACCGTACGTATGGGCGGAATATCGAACTGCCAGTTGTTTTCCGGCACTTGCCCGGTTCTGGTACGACTGGTGAACTTTCCGGGGTGAGCCTGACGAGACGGACGACGGAGGAGACGGACGCCACGCACGCGGCGGGAGGGAAAGCCGACGGGCCCGAGGGGCGGGCCGGGGGCGAGGCCGGGCGGGCCGTCGTCGCCCTCGTCCTGGTGGCCGTGGCGGCGTTGATACCCCTGTTCGGCCCGCGGGTGGCGCTCGACGGCACGGGTGAGGCCGGGGCGCCCGGCGCCGGCGGGGTCGCCCTGCTGCGGACGGTACTGCTGGCGGCGCTGTGCGTGCCGGTCGGCGAGCTGTTCGTGGCCCGGCTGGCGCGACGGGTGCCCGGCGCTCCCGGGCAGGCGCCGCGCAGTTGGGCACCCTGGGCGGCGGGGGCCGGTTTCGTGGCCTCGCTCGGGCTGGCCTCGGTCGTGGCCACCGGCAATCTGGTGCCGGACTCCCCCGCCGACATGGACGTGGGCGGCCTCCACGAGACCCGGGACGGCACGCTCGCCCTCGTGGAGGTCAACGCCTTCGCGGCGGCCGGTCTGCTGGCGCTGTCCCGGCGGCCCGCCGCCCAGGCGCTGCCCCTGGCCGCCGTCGTCGTCGCGGAGGCGCTGCGCGCCCACCCGAGCGCCGACCACCACGACCCGCTGGTCGGCACCGGTCTGACCCTGGTGCACCTGACGTGCGCGGCCCTGTGGGTAGGCGGACTGCTGCACGTGCTGCGGACCCTGCGCACGCACGCGTGGCGCTCGTCGGGGCCGGCCACCGCGTTGCTGGGCCGCTACGCGCGCGTGGCCGCCGCGCTGCTCGCCGCCGTCACCGCCAGCGGGGTGTGGAGCACACTGCGCCGGATGCCGCCGGGCACGGTGCTCGACCAGCTGACGGAAACGGCGTACGGGCGCGCCCTGTTCGCCAAGGTCGTGCTGGTGGCCGCCGTCGCCGTGCTGGCCCTCCGGGCGCGGCTCCGGCTGCGCCGCGCGGCCGACGACCCCCTCGGCGCCTGTGCTCCCGCGCGCGTGGAGGTGGTGCTGCTGGGCGCGGTCGTGGCGGTGTCGGCGCTGATGACGGCCCTGCCGCTGCCGATCCGCTGGTGAGAGGGCGGGGGCAGGGCGGGAGGACCGCCCCGTTCACACCGTGGGCCGGGGCACCTCGTCCTCCGCCGGGGTGGACGGGGGACGCGCGCCGGAGGTGCCGAGGACCCCTCGGGTCAGCAGGTACTGGGCCGCCAGGTAGGTGAGCATGATCCACAGGTCGGGGCGGGGCGGCTGCGGCCACTCGGCGACGCCGGTCGCGATGAGCATGTCCGACACCACGAAGAGCGCGCCGCCGAGCCCCGCAACGGGCCCGAGCCGGGCGGCGGCCCACGCCATCGTGGTCAACAGGGCGCTGTAGCAGGCGACGGGCAGCCGCAGCTCCGCCGGCAGACCGGGCCAGAGACCGACGACGGCGACGACCAGGGCGAGGGCGTACGCGACGCCGTACGCGACACCGGACGCCGCGCGGTACGTGGACTGTCCGGACCTGCCGGGTCCGGTGGGTCCGGTGGGTCTGGCGAACAGCACGAGGTAACAGACGTGGCCCGCCGCGAAGGAGCCCATCCCGGCGAGGAAGGCCGGTTCGGCGTCGGAGAGGAGCATCACGTCGCCGCCCCAGCCGAACAGCAGCGCGGCGAGCAGCGGTCGGGGCGCGCCGCGCGTGTATGCGTACGCCGCGAGCAGGGGCATCAGCAGGGGCTTGGCGGCGAGGTGCCCCGCGTCGAAGCCGACGGCCAGGGAAGCGAGGTCGACGCCGGCGGCGACCCCGAAGGCGACGAGGAGGGCGGTCCCTCTGTCCCGCCTCACGCGACGGTCTTCGAGGGCGGGGCCGATGGTGAGGAGGAACTGGGAGAGCTGGAGGAACCGGAGGAGCCGGCGGAATCGGGGAGGTCGGCCGACGACGGCTGCGCGGGCTTCCAGCCCGGTCCCCCGAAGACCCGCCCCGCCCGTTCCCCCCAACCGCTCGCCCTCCTCAGGTCCTTGGCGATGGCGACGTACTCGTGGGTGGCGACCCGCAGCGGGTTGTATGTGTCGATGTTCTTCGTCAGGCCGTACACCGGTCGCTCGGTCTCCTCGACGAACGAGCCGAAGAGCCGGTCCCAGACGATGAGGATCCCGCCGAAGTTGCGGTCCAGATAGCCGCCCTGGGAGGCGTGGTGGACCCGGTGGTGCGAGGGCGTGTTGAAGACGAACTCGAAGGCGCGGGGCAGCTTCCCGATGCGTTCGGTGTGGATCCAGAACTGGTAGACGAGGTTGGCGGAGGAGCAGAAGGCGAGCGCGGCCGGGTGCACGCCGAGGGCGATGAGCGGGACGTAGAAGGGCCACACCGTCCAGGTCGTCCAGGGCTGCCGGAGGGCGGTGGTGAGGTTGAACTTCCGGCTGGAGTGGTGGACGACGTGACAGGCCCAGAGGACGCGGATCACGTGGTGGCCGCGGTGCGACCAGTAGTAGAAGAAGTCCTGCGCGAGCAGCATCAGCGGGATCGTCCACCACAGGACCGGGACGCGCAGCGGGGTCAGTTCGTGGACGGCCGTGTAGATCGCGACGATCGGGATCTTCCAGAGGAAGTCGAAGGCGAGGCTCCCGAGCCCCATGCCGACGCTCGTCGCGGCGTCCTTCGTCTCGTACCCCGCGGCATCGTCGTCCGGATGGATCCGGACACTGATCACCTCGATCACGGTGAGCAGCACGAAGGCGGGTATCGACCACAGCACGACATCGGGCAGGTTCGGCATGGGGGCACGGTAGATCCGCTGGTCGACGGGGGCTAGACGTTGTTACTGACAAGTATTTCCGGCGGTACGCGCTTGCTTCTTGGCGCTCCTCGCCAAAGCGGGGGGTGAGGGGAGAGCTGTCGCCCCGTCACTTGTGCGGCGCCACCGCCGGGTAACGAGCTGTCAGTCCCGGCCCGTATCCTCAGGGACCATGCTCGAAGACCACACGACCGCAGCGTCGCAAGCGCCTTGGCCGGCCGCGTATCCCCAGGGGTACGCGGTCGTGGACGTGGAGACGACCGGGCTGGCCCGGGACGACCGGATAATCTCCGCGGCTGTGTACAGACTGGACGCGCGGGGCGAGGTCGAGGACCACTGGTACACGTTGGTCAACCCGGAGCGGGATCCGGGGCCGGTGTGGATCCACGGGCTGACGAGCGATGTGCTCGAAGGGGCACCGCTGTTCAAGGAGATCGCGGAGGAGTTCTCGTCGCGGCTCGCGGACCGGGTGCTCGTCGCGCACAACGCGGTGTTCGACTGGTCGATGATCGCCCGGGAGTACGCGCGCGCGGAGACCGAGGCGCCGGTGCGGCAGCGGCTGTGCACGATCGCGCTGTCGAAGGAGCTGGCGCTGCCGCTGCCCAACCACAAACTGGAGTCGCTGGCGGCGCACTTCGGGGTGGTGCAGCAGCGGGCGCACCACGCGCTGGACGACGCGCGGGTGCTGGCGGAGGCGTTCCGGCCGAGTCTGCGGGCCGCCGCCGCGGGGGGTGTACGGCTGCCGCTGCACGAGTGCCGGCCGCTGACCGAGTGGCGGGACAGCCCGGCCACGCCCCGCATCGGGCAGCAGGCGGGTCACGGCGGCGGTCAGGGTGGGGGTTACGGCGCTTACCGGCCCACCAGTTGGCGCCCTTCGCGGAAGCGGCCCGCATGCCCCTATCCCAACCCCGGGCGCTTCGAGGACGGCAAACCGCTCAAGCAGGGCATGCGGGTCGCCTTCTCCGGGGACACCTCGATCGAACGCGATCTGCTCGAGGACCGCGCGATCGAGGCGGGTCTGCATGTGGCGACGACTCTGTCCCGGGTGACCAGTCTGCTCGTCACCAACGACCCCGACTCGAACACGTCGAAGGTCGTCAAGGCCCGGCAGTACGGGACACCGGTGGTGGACGAGGCCGCGTTCGGGCAGTTGCTCCGCGATGTGGCGCCCGCCGACGAGTGACCCGTACGGACGGGTGATTGCCGGGCGACTCGCCCGGCGCCCGCTCGCCCGCGCGGCGGCGACGGCTCACCCTGTGGCGCATGGCGAGATGCGAAGTTTGCGGCAATGACTACGGAATGACCTTCGAGGTCCACGCCCAGGGCGCGGTGCACGTCTTCGACTGCTTCTCCTGCGCGATCCACCGCATGGCCCCCATCTGCGAGCACTGCCGGGTGCAGATCATCGGCCAGGGCGTCGACGTCGACGGCCACTGGTACTGCGGCGCCCACTGCGCGCGGGCCGAGGGGAAGGCGGGCATCGTCGACAAAGTCTGAACACCTGCGAGTGCGCACCCGCCCGAACGCACCCCACGACCGAGTTGTACGGTCGTGGGGTGTACCGCTTCCTGTTGTCCCGGCAGTGGGTGATCCTCGCGCTGCTCGCCCTCGTCCTGGTCCCGACCATGGTCAGGCTGGGTATCTGGCAGATGCATCGCTACGAGGAGCGCAGCGCGCGCAACCAGCTCGTCGCCGAGGCACTGGCCGCGAAGCCGGTCCCCGTGGAGCGGCTGACCTCCCCCGGGCACACCGTCACCAGCGCCGAGCGCTACCGCACGGTGACCGCGAAGGGCCGGTTCGACACCGATGACGAGGTCGTCGTCCGCCGACGGGTCAACGCCGACGACGAGGTCGGCTTCCACGTCCTCACCCCGTTCGTGCTCGACGACGGCAGGGTGCTGCTGGTCAACCGGGGCTGGATCCCCGCGGACGCCCCGAGCCAGACCACGTTCCCCAAGATCCCCGCGCCGCCGGCCGGCGAGGTCACCGTCACCGGGCGGCTGATGCCCGACGAGACGACCGAGGCGAGCGGCATCAAGGATCTCCAGGGCCTGCCGGACCGGCAGATCATGCTGATCGACAGCGAGCGGGAGGCGGAGCGTCTCGGCGTCCGGGTCCTCGGCGGCTATCTCGCGCAGACCGCTCCCGAGCCCGAGGGTGACACCCCGGAGCAGCTCGACAGCCCCGGCAACGAGAACGCCGCGCTGAACTACGCCTACGCCCTGCAGTGGTGGCTCTTCGCCCTGGGTGTTCCCATCGGCTACGTCGTCCTCGCCCGCCGGGAGCGCCGCGACCGCGCCGAGGCGGCGGCCGCGGCGGAGGCCGAGGACGACAAGGAGACGGCACCGACCCCGGTGTAGGTGCCGGCCGGCTCAGGTGCGGTCGTGGCTCTCCGCCGAGCGCTCCCACCAGTACGCGAACGTGCGGCGCGGTTCGGGGAGCAGGTCCCACGGGTGGGTCGTCATATGGCGGCCCAGGCGGGCGAAGACGGGGGCGGCCTCGGCCGGGCGGTGGGCGCGGGTGAGGGCGAAGGCGAGGGTGTTGAGGTCGGTGACGGCCTCGGCGTGGGGTGCGGTGCCGACGTCGAACCAGCCCTTGAGGGCGAGGTCGATCTCGTGGACGGACCGGGGCTCGTTCCAGTTGCCGCCGCCCGAGCCGAGGGCGTCGACGGGTGTCGATCCCTGACGGTGGGCCATGAGTTCGACGCGGGCCGCCACCGGGAGCAGGGCCAGCGGCGAGCCGTGGGGCGCGCGGGCGGCGGCCTGCCAGGCGAAGTCCATCATGTCGGGGACCGTCCCGTGGCCGCGCGGGGAGAGATAGCGCAACAGCCGGTGGTAGGACGTCCGGAGCCAGGGGGCCCGGTCGACGGCCTCCGTCCACACGGGCACGGCGTCCCTGACCGGTACGGCACAGGTGTCCATCAGCGACAGCAGCGCGAGCCAGGGCGTGGGGTCGTCGGGGCAGGCCTCGGCGGCGCGGAGGCAGGAGTGTTCGGCGCGGCGGACGGCGGCCCGGTCGGTGGCCGGGGCGCGGTACGACTCGACGAAGGCGCGCAGGGTGAGGGCGTCGCCGTCCTCCGGGCGGTCGGCCGTCCAGCGTTGGGGGACGGCGGCGGGGAGGCGTCGGGCCAGTACGGCGACGCGGTGCGCCCGGCGGTCCCAGTCGCGGCCGGTGGCTCGGAGGAGGTCGGCCACGGGTTCCCATGGGGGGCGGGTGCGGCCGGCGCCGAGGCCGTGGAG
This sequence comes from Streptomyces caniscabiei, assembly GCF_014930365.1. Classification (GTDB taxonomy): domain Bacteria; phylum Actinomycetota; class Actinomycetes; order Streptomycetales; family Streptomycetaceae; genus Streptomyces; species Streptomyces caniscabiei. The sequence continues at coordinate 45,131 of NZ_JABXWI010000005.1, forward strand.
CTGGGGGGTGGGGCGGAGTTCGGTGAGCGTCCTGTGCAGGGGGTCGTCGTCGAGTTCGGGGCGGATCAGCAGGGAGGGTCGGCGTCTCAGCATCTCTGGATCCGGGGGTCGGAGGGGGTGGGTTCGGGTGCGTCGGCGGGTGCGTTGCGGGGTGCGTTGCGGGGTGCGGGTCCGGTGGGGCTTCTCGCGCAGTTCCCCGCGCCCCTGAAAAGCAGGGGCTGGGCTTTTAGGGGCGCGGGGAACTGCGCGACCAGCCCCCACGCACCCGCACCCGACAACGCACCCTGGGCCGGCTCAGCACGGGGCCGTGGCTCTCAGCAGCAGCGGCCCTCCGGGTGTTCCTCTCTCCGCCGGGTCCGCAGGGTGTCGTACTCCCTGCGGGTCGGGAGCGGGGCCTTCGGGTGGTGGCGGCGCCGACGCTCGCAGTAGCGGTCGTACTCGGCCTCTCCGGTGAGTTCCCGGAGGTACCAGCGGACCCCTCGGGCCCAGCTCCGGACGGTCATCGGCGGGCCCCCACCAACTGCTTCTCGGTCTCGTCGTCGTCGATGCGGGACTCGACGTACGGGGCCTCGGTCGACGGCAGGGGCACCGGGGACCGTACGGCGCGGACGCAGACCACCGCGCAGTTGACCAGCACCGTGAGGACCAGCAGCAGGAAGATCGCCATGATCACGCCGTCGACCGTGTTGTTGGTGACGATCGTGTGCATGTCGTCCATGTTCGTGGCGCCGGGCAGGAGTTCGCCCTTGTCGATGGCCGCCGCGTACTTGTCGCGGAGGGCGAAGAACCCGATCGCGGGGTTGTCCGAGAAGATCTTCTGCCAGCCGGCGGTGAAGGTGACGGCCACGTCCCAGGCCAGCGGGATGCCGGTGACCCAGGCCCAGCGCAGCTTGCCGGACTTGATCAGGACGGTGGTGGTGACGGCCAGGGCGACGGCGGCGAGCAGCTGGTTGGCGATGCCGAACAGGGGGAACAGCTGCTTGATCCCGCCGAGGGGGTCGGTGACACCGGCGTAGAGGAAGTACCCCCAGGCGCCGACGACCAGGGCGCTGGTGATCCAGATGCCGGGCTTCCAGGTGACGCGGCCGATCGGCTTCCAGACGTTGCCGAGCATGTCCTGGAGCATGAAGCGGCCGACGCGGGTGCCGGCGTCCACCGTGGTGAGGATGAACAGGGCCTCGAACATGATGGCGAAGTGGTACCAGAAGGCCTTCATCCCGGCGCCGCCGAAGACTCCGGCGAAGATCTCCGACATGCCGACGGCGAGCGTGGGCGCGCCGCCGGAGCGGCCGACGAGGGTCTCCTCCTCGACGGCCTTGGCCGCCGCGGTGAGCTGTTCCGGGGTGATGGTGAAGCCGAGGTTCTTGACCGCCTCGGCGGCGGTGTCGACGGTCGGGCCGAGCAGCGCGGCCGGGGAGTTCATGGCGTAGAAGAGGCCGGGCTCCAGCACACAGGCGGCGATCAGGGCCATCACGGCGACGAAGGACTCCGTGAGCATGGAGCCGTAGCCGATCAGCCGGACCTGGGACTCCTTCTGGATCAGCTTCGGCGTGGTGCCGGAGGAGACCAGGGCGTGGAAACCGGACAGGGCGCCGCAGGCGATGGTGATGAAGAGGAAGGGGAAGAGGGAGCCGGCGAAGACGGGTCCGGCGCCGGTGTGGGCGAACTCGGTGACCGACTCGGCGCGCAGGTTCGGGGCGGCGACCACGACGCCGACGGCCATCAGGGCGATGGTGCCGACCTTCATGAAGGTGGAGAGGTAGTCACGCGGGGCCAGCAGCATCCACACGGGCAGCACGGAGGCGACGAAGCCGTAGCCGACCAGACAGAAGACCAGGGTCTCGGGGCTCCAGACGAAGTACTCGGCGAGCGAGGAGTCCTGGATCCAGCCGCCGCCGAGGATGGCGAGCAGGAGCAGGGCGACGCCGATGAAGCTGGTCTCGACGACCCGGCCGGGGCGCAGGTAGCGCAGGTAGAAGCCCATGAAGAGGGCGATCGGGATGGTCATGGTGACCGAGAAGGTGCCCCAGGCGGACTCGGCGAGGGCGTTGACGACGACCATCGCGAGGACCGCGAGCAGGATGATCATGATGGCGAAGACACCGATCAGCGCGGCGGCGCCGCCGACCTTCCCTATCTCGTCGCGGGCCATCTGGCCGAGGCTCTTGCCGTCCCGGCGCATGGAGAGGAAGAGGACGATCATGTCCTGCACCGCGCCGGCGAAGATCACGCCCGCGATGATCCAGATGGTGCCCGGCAGATAGCCCATCTGGGCCGCCAGCACCGGTCCGACCAGCGGGCCCGCGCCGGCGATGGCGGCGAAGTGATGGCCGAACAGCACCCGCTTGTCGGTCGGGTGGTAGTCGACGCCGTCCTCCAGCCGTTCGGCGGGGGTGGCCCGGGTGTCGTCGACCTGGAGGACCCGGCGGGCGATGAACCGGGAGTAGAAGCGGTATCCGATCGCGTACGAGCCGAGGGCCGCCATGAGCAGCCAGACGGCCGAGATCTCCTCACCCCGGGAGAGGGCGAGCACGGCCCAGCCGATCGCCCCGACGAGGGCGACACCGATCCACAGCGCGATCGATTTCGGTGACATGCGTGGCTTTTCCGGCGCCTCGCGACCGGATTCGGGCATGGCTGACGTAGACATGGCGGCTCCTGACCTCAACGGGGTACGGCAGGGAAGGGAAGAAAAGGGGAGGGTGCGGCGGCGGCTCAGCGATGTCGGTCGCGGTGCCCGGCGGAGCGTCGCCGCTCCGTCAGCGCGTACGCGGCGAGCAGGCAGAGGCCGCAGCCCGGCACCCAGGCGAGCTGGTACCAGTAGAAGAACGGCGTGCCCGCGAGCCGTGGTGCGGCACCGGCGTACCAGGGGACCCACAGCAGGCCCGCGGCGGGCGCGAGGAGCAGTACGGCGATCGCGACGCGCCGTAGCCGGGGGTGACCGGTCTGTGCCATGACCTGCTCTCCTCTCCCGCTTCCTGGGGGTCTGTGCAAGAGTTGCCCACTCGCCGGGATCGGTTGACAGCGAATTTCCAGAAGATTTCCCGCCGATTCCGTGTCATCCGGATCGGCCGTCCCCGCAACCAACAGGCGAGGGCCCAGGCACACCAAGGACGGTGACCCATGGCGGACGCTGCCATGACCGCGACGTTCCTCGCCGTGATCGGCGGAGCGTCGCTGCTCGCCGTCACCGCGCGCCGGCTGCGGCCCAGCGACCGGCTGCCCTCGCTGGAGGGCTGGGCGCTGGCCGACCGCGGCCTCGGTCCCGTGTGGACCTGGCTGCTGCTCGGCGGCACGATCTTCACCGCGTACACCTTCACCGCCGTCCCCGGCCTCGCGTACGGCAACGGGGCGCCGGCGTTCTTCGCGGTGCCGTACACGGTGATCGTCTGCCCGCTGGCTTTCGTCCTGCTGACCCGGCTGTGGGAGGTGGCCCGGCGGCACGGATACGTGACGGCCGGGGACTTCGTGCGCGGCCGGTACGGTTCGGCGCCGCTCGCCCTGGTGGTGGCGCTGACCGGGATTCTCGCGACGATGCCGTACCTGGCGTTGCAGCTGCTCGGCATCAGGGCGGTGCTGACGGCCGGGGGTGTCTATCCGAAGGGCGCGGCCGGTGACCTGGTGATGGTCGCGCTGTTCGCGGGCCTCGCGGTGGCGACGTACCGGCACGGGCTGCGGGCGCCCGCGGTGATCTCGGCGCTGAAGGCGGTGGCCGTCTTCGTGTCGCTGACCGCCGTGTGCTGGCTGGTGCTGGAACGATTCGGCGGCCCGGGCGCGGTCTTCGAGGGAGCGGCCCGGCGGCTCGGCGGCGCCGGCGTCGAGGAGTCCGCGCTCCTCCTGGCGCCCGAGCAGCAGCCCGCCTACGCCACCCTCGCACTCGGCTCGGCGCTGGCCCTGCTGATGTATCCGCACGTACTGACCGCCGGGTTCGCCGCCGACGGGCCGCGCACGGTCCGCAAGGTCGCCGTGGCGCTGCCCGCCTGGACGGGGCTGCTGGCCCTCTTCGGCTTCCTCGGGGTCGCGGCGCTCGCGTCGGGCGTGCGGGCCCCCGAGGGCGGTGCCGAGGCGGCGGTGCCGATGCTGGTGGACCGGCTGATGCCGGGCCCGCTGGCCGGACTGGTGTTCGGCGCGATCACCGTGGGCGCGCTGGTCCCGGCGGCGGTGATGTCGATCGCGGCCGCCACGGGCTTCGTCCGCAACGTGTACGTCGAGTACTTCCAGCCCACCGCCACGCCCAAGCGTCAGGTGCGCATCGCCAAGGTGGTGTCGCTGACGGCGAAGGTGGGGGCGGTGGCGTTCGTGTTCGGCCTGCGCGACCAGGACGCCATCAACCTCCAGCTGCTCGGCGGGGTGTGGATCCTCCAGATCTTCCCGGCGGTGGCGGTCGGCCTGTTCACCGGGCGGCTGCATCCCCGGGCGCTGCTGGCGGGGTGGGGCGTGGGCATGGTGACCGGCACTTTCCTTGTGGTGCGCGAGGGGTTCTCCTCCATCGTGCTGCTGGGCGGCGGCTCGCTGGAGATCTACGCCGGGCTGCTCGCCCTCCTGCTCAATCTGACCGTCGCCGTCACCGGCACCGCGGTCCTCGAACGGCTCGGTGTCCCGCGCGGCGCCGACGCGACCGACCTACCGTCCCGCCTGACCGTCAGGCGGCGCCCCGAGACGGGAGCGAGCAACCCGTGAGACGCAGAACGCACATGCGTATGCCGGTGGCCCCGGCGGCTTCCGCACCGCTGACCGCCACCGACCCTCCGGGGCAGGTGCCGGCTCCGCCCGCCGTCGAGCCCCCGGCCCCCCGGGCCGACGCCCTGGTCCCCCGCCCCGCGCCGGCCCCGGACTCCCCGCCGGTCCCGAACCCCGCGCTGCCGCCGGGCGCCCTCGGGGACCCCGCCGACGTGGAGCGCGAGGCGGGGGTGGCCCGGCTGTTCGAGCTGCACTACTCCTCGATGCTGCGGCTCGCGGTGCTGCTGGGCGCGGACGACCCCGAGAACGTGGTGGCCGAGGCGTACTACCAGATCTACCGCAAGTGGCGGCGGCTCAGGGACGCCGAGGCGGCGGAGGCGTACCTCCGCTCCACCGTCTGCAATCTGACCCGGATGCGGATACGGCACCTCCAGGTCGCCCGCCGGCATGTGGAGCTCCCGGTGGTGGAGGAGCCGGTGGCCTCCGCCGAGAGCACCGCGCTCCTCCACGACGACCAGCGGGTGCTGATCGGCGCGCTCCAGCAGCTGCCCGCCCGGCAGCGGGAGGCGCTGGTGCTGCGCCACTGGCTCGGGCTGAAGGAGAGTGAGATCGCGGCCGCGATGGGCATCTCCTGCGGCTCGGTCAAGACCCACACCGCACGCGGCCTCGCCGCCCTCACCCAGGCGATGGAGGCCCGGCGATGAACGACACCACCGGAAACGACACCGGCCAGGACCGCACCGAGCGGGAGCTGGCCGCGGCGCTCGCGGCGCTGGCGGGCGGCGTGCACGCCGCGCCGGACGCGTACCGGACGGCCCGGGGGGACTGGCTCCGCCGTGAGCGCCGGCGGCGGCTGGTGCTGGCCGTCCTGATGCTGGTGGTCTTCACCGTCGCCACCTTGATCGGCCTCTGGGTGCTCAACCAGGCCCCCTCCGGCTCCGGGGTGATCTTCTCGGGGGTGGGAGGGACGACGGCGGGGACGGGGCCGGGCTGACGGGGCCGGGCTGACGGGGCCACGCCCTCCGGATCCCGCCGGACTGATCACCCCCGGCCCCGGGAACCCGACCCCCGTGCATCCCCACATCGAGGACTACGCCCTGATCGGTGACCACCAGACGGCCGCGCTGGTGAGTCGCCACGGTTCCGTCGACTGGCTCTGTCTGCCGCGCTTCGACTCGGCCGCGTGCTTCGCCGCGCTGCTCGGTGACGAGGAGAACGGCCACTGGAGGATCGCGCCCGAGGAGGGCGGCACCTGCACGCGGCGCTCCTACCGGCACGACTCGCTCGTGCTCGACACCGAGTGGGAGACCGACGACGGCGCGGTACGCGTCACCGACCTGATGCCGCAACGCGACCGCGCCCCCGACGTCGTACGGATCGTGGAGGGCCTGTCCGGCCGGGTCACGATGCGCAGCACCCTGCGCCTGCGGTTCGACTACGGCTCGGCCGTTCCCTGGATGCGCAGGTCGGACGGCCATCGCGTGGCGGTCGCCGGCCCCGACTCGGTGTGGCTGCGCAGCGAGCCCCGGGTGCGGTCGTGGAGCGAGGACCGGGCCACGTACGCGGAGTTCACGGTGGAGCCGGGCGAGAAGGTCGCGTTCGTGCTGACCTGGCACCCCTCGCACGAGCCCCGCCCCCGCCTCGTCGACCCGTACGAGGCGCTGGAGACGAGCCTGCACGACTGGCGGGCCTGGGCGGCGCGCTGCCGCTACGACGGCCCGCACCGCGACACCGTGGTCCGCTCGCTGATCACCCTCAAGGCCCTCACCTACGCCCCCACCGGCGGCATCGTCGCGGCGGCCACCACCTCCCTGCCGGAGGAGATCGGCGGCGTCCGCAACTGGGACTACCGGCACTGCTGGCTGCGCGACTCCACCCTCACGCTCGGCGCGCTGCTGTCCTGCGGCTACCAGGAGGAGGCCGAGGCCTGGCGCGACTGGCTGCTCCGCGCGGTCGCGGGCGACCCGGCCGACCTGCAGATCATGTACGGCCTCGCCGGTGAGCGCCGCATCCCCGAGTACGAGCTGCCATGGCTGTCCGGCTACGAGGACTCGCGCCCGGTCCGGGTCGGCAACGACGCCGTACGGCAGTTGCAGCTGGACGTGTACGGCGAGGTCATGGACTCCCTGTTCGTGTCCCGGCGTTCGGGCCTCCCCGACAAGCCCGACATGTGGCGGATGCAGTGCGCGTTGATGGAGTACCTGCGGACGGCCTGGCGCAAGCCGGACGAGGGGCTGTGGGAGGTGCGCGGGCCGCGTCGCCACTTCACCCACTCCAAGGTGATGTGCTGGGTCGCCGCCGACCGGGCCGTCCGCACGCTGGAGGACGACCCGACCCTGACCGGCGGCGACCTCGAGGGCTGGCGGGCCCTGCGCGACGAGATCCACCGCGAGGTCTGCGACCGCGGCTACGACGCCGAGCGGGGCACGTTCACCCAGTCCTACGGCTCCCGCGAACTCGACGCCGCGCTGCTGCTCATTCCGCTGATGGGCTTCCTGCCGCCGGACGACCCCCGGGTGGTCGGCACGGTCGACGCGATCCGCGAGGAGCTGTGCCACGAGGGGTTCGTCCGCCGCTACGGCGCCGACCACCGCACGTCGGCGACCGGCTCGGTCGACGGGCTGCCGGGCGGCGAGGCCACGTTCCTCGTCTGCTCGTTCTGGCTGGCCGACGCACTGCGTCTGACCGGCCGCACACAGGAGGCCCGCGACCTGTTCGAACGGCTGGTGGGGCTGGTCAACGACGTGGGCCTGCTCGCGGAGGAGTACGACCCGGTCGCGGGCCGTCAGCTGGGGAACTTCCCGCAGGCGTTCAGCCACGTCGGTCTCGTCGGCACCGCCCTCGCCCTCTTCGACGGGGAGAAGGCAGGATAGGGGCCATGGATCTTGGGCTGAAGGACCGTGTCTACATCGTCACCGGGGCGACCCGCGGACTGGGCAACGCGGTCGCGCGGGAACTCGTCGCCGACGGCGCGAAGGTGGTCGTCACGGGCCGCGAGGAGGAGACAGTGGCCGCGGCGGCCGCGGCGCTCGGGGCGAACGCGGTGGGTGTCGCCGCCGACAACGCGGACCCGGAGGCCGCCGGGCGGCTGATCGCCGCCGCCCGTGAGCACTTCGGGCGCTTCGACGGCATCCTGGTCAGCGTGGGCGGACCGGCGCCGGGCTTCGTCGCCGACAACACCGACGAGCAGTGGACCACCGCGTTCGAATCGGTGTTCCTGGGGGCGGTGCGCCTGGCGCGGGCCGCGGCCGAGGAGCTGGGCGAGGGCGGGGTCATCGGCTTCGTGCTGTCGGGGTCGGTGCACGAGCCGATCCCCGGGCTGACCATCTCCAACGGGCTGCGGCCGGGGCTCGCCGGGTTCGCCAAGTCGCTGTCCGACGAGTTGGGGCCGCGCGGCATCCGGGTGGTCGGCCTGCTCCCGGCCCGTATCGACACGGACCGGGTGCGGGAGCTGGACGGGATGTCGGCGGATCCGGAGGCGACACGGGCGGCCCACGAGTCCCGGATCCCGTTGCGGCGGTACGGGCGGCCGGAGGAGTTCGGGCGCGCGGGGGCCTTCCTGCTGTCTCCGGCCGCGTCCTATCTGACGGGGATCATGCTGCCGGTCGACGGTGGGATGAGGCACGGGTTCTGACGGTCGTCGGCGATCGTCAACTGACCCTCTCCGCCCGGTGTCCGGCCCCTCGCAGCCGGACCTCCGCCGGCAGCGCGGCCAGTCCCGCCGACTCCCTGGCGTGAGCCAGTGCCTCGGTGGTCAGCGTGTGCAGGGCGTCCCCCGGGTTCACATGGGGCTGGAGGAGGAGGCGGACCCTGGCCTCGGGGGCGGTGCGGCGGCCGGTCAGCCGGGCGTGGGCGCGTGCGACGCCGTCGGAGCCGGCCGCCTCGGCGGTGAGGACGCCCTCCAGCGCCCGCCCCCGGAGCAGCGCGCCCTCGCCGTCGCCGGTGTCGACGAGCACCTCGGCGAGGCGGTGGCGGCGCAGCACGGCTGTCAGCCACCACAGCGCGAGCAGGACGAGGACGGCGAGCACCGCGATCACGGTGGGCCACCACCAGCCCGAGTCGCGCCAGCGGGTCCGGTCGGCGTCACTGAGCAGCACGTCCCCCCGGCCGTCGTAGGGCCACCAGGAGGGCGGGGCCACGCCGAGCCCGACGGCGAGGACGGCGCCGCCGACCACCACCAGGACGAGCCCGACGACTCCGAGCAGCACGCGGTTGACGATCCTCAGCATCGCGGGTCACCCCTTCCGGCCGGGTCGGCGGACATGCACCGAGAGGGCGGGGGGCCGGGCCAGGCCCAGGCCCCGGATGCCGTCGGCGAGCGTGACGTCCAGGTCGGCCCGGACGTCGTCGAGTTCCCGGAAGTGGGACACCGCGCGGACGTCGACCCGCTTGCGTCCCGCCCGGACCCGTACGGACCGCACGCCGGACACCTCCATGGCCCGGTCCCGCAGGGCCAGGGCGGCGGCGTCCCGGTGCAGTCCGGCCCGGACGTGCGGGTGGACGCGCCGCATGGGCAGGACGTCACGCAGCCCGGGGGTCGCGGCCAGCACCAGCAGCCAGAGGCCGAGGAGGACGGCGACCGCGGCGCCGACGAGGACCCAGATGTCGTCGAGGGGCCGCTCGGCGAGTTCCCGCGCCAGCGAGCGGCGCCATGCCATGGCGGGCCGGTCGGCGCGGACGGCGACGACGTCGTAGAGGAGGAGGCCCGCGCCCGCGAGGAGGAGCACCGCGAGGACGGCCGCGGGGACTCTGCGCGCGGACCAGAAGCGCCGCTCGCCGCCGCTCTCGCCCTTCCCCCCTTCGGGGGCGGTGGGCGGGTGGTAGGCGGAGGCGGACGCGGACTGGTCCGGATCGCGGCCGGCCGCCTCGCCGCCGGCGGCCGCGTCGTCCGAGACCGCCTCGGCGGCGGCCTTTTCGATGACAGGTAGGCGTCGCGTGGTGCCTTCGGTGCCGTGGGGTTCGCTCATCGCGTCCTCCCCTGTGCCACGTCGTGGGCGTGTGCCAGGTGCAGCCGTTCCACCTGGACGGCCACCTCCGTCACGCGCATTCCCGCCAACGCCCCTACCCGCTCGGTGACATGACGACGCACCGCAGCGCACTGGCCACCGATGTCCGAGGGGTAGAGGAGCCCGAGCGTGACACGGACGCGCGCGGTCTCGTGAACGACGACGACGGTGGCGTTCGGGGGCGCGGTGGCGGGCGCCGGCGCCACCAGTGCCTCGCGCGCCGCCTGGGCGGCGATCTTCGCGACCACCCGGTCGGCGATCCGCGTCGCCCCTCGCCCACCGGGCGCCACGGCCTCCGCCGACGGCGTCCGGCGCGCCGTCCACGTGTCCTGCGTCTCCTGCGTCTCCTGCGTCTCCTGCGTGTGAGGGGAACGGCCGCTGTCCGCCGGGGTCATCGGCGTCGGTCGTCACGCGGGCGGAAGAAGTCGCGCAGGTCCAGGTCCCCCTCCAGGAACCGGCCGACGACGAAGCCGACGGCGCCCAGCGCCGCCACCAGCAGGAAGGCTCCGAATCCGCCGAAGTATCCGGCGAAGCCCAGCGCCATCCCGGCGACCATGCCGATCACGGCCAAGCTCATGCTGCGCTCCTAGCGACTCGAGCCCGCTCACTGCAGCCGGGACTCCGGCTCCTCGTCCTCCTCGTCCGGCAGCTTCACGTCGCTGACGGCGATGTTGACCTCGACGACCTCCAGGCCGGTCATCCGCTCGACGGCCGCGATGACGTTCTCGCGCACATCACGGGCCACGTCGCTGATGGACACCCCGTAGTCGACGACGATCTCCAGGTCCAGCGCGGTCTGCACCTCGCCGACCTCCACTTTCACACCCCGGGTCACGGACTTGGCCCCGCCGGGGACCCGGTCGCGCACGGCCCCGAAGGTCCGGGAGAGCCCGCTGCCCATGGCATGCACACCCACCACTTCCCGCGCGGCGAGTCCGGCGATCTTCTCCACGACGCCGTCGGCGATGGTCGTACGCCCACGGGCCGCCGGATCGCCGCCGCCGCGCCGGGTGGTCCTGCGCCCGACCTGCGTCGGCTCCTTGGTGGTGTCGGGTCCTTCCGTCCGGTTCCGCTCCGTCATGTCAGTCATGCCGTCAGTCCCTTCCGGTCGTCCCCCCTCAAGCCCACAGTAAGCGCGGTTGCGGCGCCGCGCGCCGGGGATGCGGCAGGCTGGAGGAATGACGGCGGACGGTTGGACGAAGGCGGTACGCCAGCAGCTCGGGCTCGGCCGGGTGCTACCCCTGGGCGGCCCGCACGACGGCACATGGATCACCGAGAGCGCGGCCGTGGCGGCCCTCGGCCGCACGGCGGCGGCCCTGCGGGGGCTCAGCCTCGACCGGCTCCGAATCGAGCCGGCCGACTCCGGTGCGAAGGAGGGTGAGGAGGGTGAGGGCGCGCATGAGTACGGTCACGACACGGCCGTGCCCCCGCCCCCGAGTGCCCTGCCGCCCGGTCCGCTCCGGATCACGGCCGATCTCGCGGCCATGGCGGGCCCGGCCGCCGAGCCTCTCCCGGCCACGGCGGCCCGTCTGCGCACGGCCCTGTTCACCGCCGCCCGGGAACGCCTCGGACTGACGGTGACCGAGGTGGACCTCCGGGTGACGCGGCTGCTGGAGGCCGACGCGGTGCCGTCCGGTCCGGCGCCCGCACTACCGCCCTCCGCCGCCGCTCCGACAGCGCCGGCCGGCGACGACGAGGAGTCCCGCGTGGCCGCGGCGGCGCTCTCCGTCCCCGGCGTCGCCCGTCTGACCGGCGCACTCGGAGGGCTCGGGGGTCCCGGCGGCGTCGGCCGCCCGGTCGACATCGCCGCGGGGCCCGCGCTCCCCCGCCGCCATGTCCGCGTTGAGCTGGCGGTGACGGAGGAACGGCGTGCGCTGGACGTGGCCCGCGAGGTACGCGGGGCGGTGACCGTCTGCCTGCCGGACCACCCCTCGGTGGCGGTGCTCATCACAGCGATCGGCACCTGACCCCGCAGCCGGCCGGAAGGACCGGCCGGCTTACTCGCCGATGCCCGCGAGATCCCGCAGGCGCCGGGCCTGGGCCGCACGCTCGGCCGCCCGCTGCTCGTCGTACCCGCGGTCCTGGGCACCGCGCAGCAACGCCTTGGTCTCGACGACGGCGTCCCGGGGCGCGGTGACCAGTGCACCGACGAGGTCGCGCACCGTGGCGTCGAGCTGGTCGGCGGGTACCGCGAGGTTGGCGAGGCCGATCCGCTGGGCCTCGTCCGCCTGGACGAACCGTCCGGTGAGGCAGATCTCCAGCGCGCGGGCGTACCCGACGAGGCTCACCAGGGGGTGTGTCCCGGTGAGGTCGGGCACGAGTCCGAGGCTGGTCTCGAGCATGGCGAACTGCACGTCGTCGGCGACGACGCGCAGATCACAGGCGAGAGCGAGCTGGAAGCCGGCACCGACGGCGTGCCCCTGCACGGCGGCGACGGACACGATGTCGTTGCGCCGCCACCAGGTGAACGCCTCCTGGTACTCGGCGATGGTCGCGTCGAGCCCGGCGTCGTCACGGCGCGCGAGATCGATGAACGACGGCTCCCCTTCGATGCCTTCGGGCGTGAACATCTGCCGGTTGAGTCCGGCGGAGAACGATTTGCCCTCGGCCCGCAGCACGACCACACGGACGGAGCCCGGCACCGACCGCCCGGCCTCGGCGAGGGCCCGCCACAGGGCGGGGCTCTGCGCGTTGCGCTTGGCCGGATTGGTCAGCGTCACCGTGGCGACGGTGTCGTCGACGGTGAGCCGTACGCCGTCCTTGTCGAGCAGCGGTTCGAGCGAAGCCATGGTTACGCCTCCGATGGGTGCGGTCAGCAGAGCGAGGGAACCTCGCCAAGTGACTGCACAGTAACCACCCGGTCGATCTGGGGTCCCCCCAGGTCCCTTGAGGGCTCTGGGGGACGACCGACCGGGTGGCCACCATCGAAGCCGATGGGCCGCCCGGCGTCAGGCCGAGGCGGCTTTCTTGCCCCGCGTCGCGCCGCCACGCCCTCGGAGCGTGACGCCCGACTCGCTGAGCATCCGGTGTACGAAGCCATACGAGCGGCCGGTTTCCTCGGCCAGCGCCCGAATGCTCGCACCGGAGTCGTACTTCTTCTTCAGGTCTGCCGCGAGCTTGTCGCGCGCGGCGCCGGTAACCCGGCTGCCCTTCTTCAGAGTCTCGGCCACCCGGTCCTCCTCATGGGAAGTGCGCTCTGGTCTCCTCATGATCACCCCTCCGGGGCGGGTTGGCCACCCATTCGGCAAGGTCCGTGCGACAAGGTTGTGACGACAGGAGCGCGTCCCCACGAGCGGAATGTGTGATTCCGCCCGGTCGTGTCCGTACGGCCGAACGGGTTGTTCCGTGAAGCCCCAGGTCAGAGACGCACGACGGCCGAGCCCTTCGCACAGAAGGGCTCGGCCGTGAAATCGATGTAGGACACACCTCAGTACGAGGAGATCTCACACAGATGATGGATCACCGATGGGCCGAATGATCCAGCGGCAGTTGATCAACCGATTCGATCAAGCGAGCGCGACGAGATCCGCGTAGTCCGCGCCCCACAGATCCTCGACGCCGTCCGGCAGCAGGATGATCCGCTCGGGCTGGAGCGCCTCGACCGCGCCCTCGTCATGGGTGACGAGGACGACCGCGCCCTTGTAGGTGCGCAGGGCCCCGAGGATCTCCTCGCGGCTGGCGGGGTCGAGGTTGTTGGTCGGCTCGTCGAGCAGGAGGACGTTGGCGGAGGAGACCACCAGGGTCGCGAGCGCGAGACGGGTCTTCTCACCGCCGGAGAGGACACCGGCGGGCTTGTCGACGTCGTCGCCGGAGAACAGGAACGAGCCGAGCGTCTTGCGGATCTCGACCAGGTCCAGGTCCGGGGAGGCGGAGCGCATGTTCTCCAGGACCGTGCGCTCCGGGTCGAGGGTCTCGTGCTCCTGTGCGTAGTAGCCGAGCTTGAGGCCGTGGCCCTCGATCACCTCGCCGGTGTCGGGCTTCTCGACGCCGCCGAGGAGGCGGAGCAGGGTGGTCTTGCCGGCGCCGTTGAGGCCGAGGATGACGACCCGCGAACCCTTGTCGATGGCCAGGTCGACGTCGGTGAAGATCTCCAGCGAGCCGTACGACTTCGACAGGCCCTCGGCGGTGAGCGGGGTCTTGCCGCAGGGCGCGGGCTCGGGGAAGCGCAGCTTGGCGACCTTGTCGGAGACCCGGACCGCGTCCAGGCCGGCGAGCAGCCGGTCGGCCCGCTTGGCCATGTTCTGCGCGGCGACGGTCTTGGTGGCCTTGGCGCGCATCTTGTCGGCCTGCGAGTGCAGCGCGGCGGCCTTCTTCTCGGCGTTCTGCCGCTCGCGCTTGCGGCGCTTCTCGTCGGCCTCGCGCTGCTGCTGGTACAGCTTCCAGCCCATGTTGTAGACGTCGATCTCGGCGCGGTTGGCGTCCAGGTAGAACACCTTGTTGACGACCGTCTCGACCAGGTCGACGTCGTGGGAGATCACGATGAAGCCGCCGCGGTAGGTCTTGAGGTAGTCCCGCAGCCAGATGATCGAGTCGGCGTCGAGGTGGTTGGTCGGCTCGTCGAGGAGGAGGGTGTCCGCGTCGGAGAACAGGATGCGGGCCAGCTCGATACGGCGGCGCTGACCGCCGGAGAGGGTGTGCAGCGGCTGGCCGAGCACCCGGTCGGGCAGGTTGAGCGCGGCGGCGATGGTGGCGGCCTCGGCCTCGGCGGCGTACCCGCCCTTGGTGAGGAACTCCGTCTCCTGGCGCTCGTACTGCTTCAGCGCCTTCTCGCGGGTGGCGCCCTGGCCGTTGGCGATCCGCTGCTCGTTGTCGCGCATCTTGCGGATCAGTGCGTCGAGGCCGCGGGCGGAGAGGATGCGGTCGCGGGCGAGGACGTCGAGGTCGCCGGTGCGGGGGTCCTGCGGGAGGTAGCCGACCTCGCCGGAGCGGGTGATGGTGCCGCCGGCCGGGATGCCCTCGCCGGCCAGGCACTTGGTGAGAGTGGTCTTGCCGGCGCCGTTGCGGCCGACCAGACCGATGCGGTCGCCCTTGGCGATGCGGAAGGTGGCGGACTCGATGAGGACGCGGGCACCGGCGCGCAGCTCGACGGCGGAGGCGGAGATCACGGACAGACTCCAGGGCGGATCGGGGGTGGCGGGTGGGCGGCTGAGGACGTTCCCGCCGTCTAATGCGCGAGGAGAATGGCCATGAGCCGATTCTAACTGGGGCCGGCAAGCGGTTTTCCGCCCGTATGACAAGGGATCACGTGGCCTCGGTCACCGGCTCACGAGGAACGGAAGACGGACCCGGACGACGGACCGGACGACGGAGAGGTCGTGATCGGTATGGCGGGAAAGGGCGACGGACGCCCGAGCATCTGCCCGACGCTGCTCTACGCGGACGCGAAGGCCGCCGTGGGGCAGCTCACGGAGGCGCTGGGCTTCACCGAGGTGGCGGTGTACGAGGGCGAGGACGGCATCGTGCGCCACGCCGAGCTGGCGCAGGGCAACGGCGTGGTGATGCTCGGTTCCAAGGGCAGCGGCAGCGTCTTCGACGGCGCGATGAAGGGCGCGGGGCCCACCGGGGTGTACGTCGTCGTGGACGACGTGGACGCCCACCACCGGCGGGCCGTGCAGCACGGCGTGGAGATCCTGATGCCCCCGACGGATCAGGACTACGGCTCGCGGGACTACCTGGCCCGGGACCTCGAGGGCAACGTGTGGAGCTTCGGCACGTACGCCCCCGGGACGGGCGGCTGACCCCGCCGGCCGGTCCGGTCAGCTGCCTCCGGTGTGCACCTGGAAGGCGGCGCGGCGCACGGCCTTGGCGAGGGCCGGGTCGGGGTGGGCCGCCGCGAGGGCGACCAGCACCTGGACGGTGCGGGGGTGGCCGACCGCGCGGACCTCGTCGAGCAGCGCGGGGACGGTGGCCTGCACGGCGGACTCCAGATGCCGTACGAGCAGGGGTGCCTCGCCGTGGTCGGCGACGGCCGCGGCCGTGTCGACCCAGAGCCAGGTGGACTCCTCCCGGGTGAGGACCTCGTGGGCGTCCTCGGGGTCGGCGCCGTCGTGCTCGGCGAGCCACAGCAGCGCGTAGGGGCGCAGCGGGGTCTCGTCGGCGACGGTGCGGACGTCGGGCTCGGCGGGGGCGCCGACGACCCGCAGGGCCTCGAAGGCGAGGCCGCGGATGAGGGCGTCCTCGCCGCGGGCGGCGGCGATGAGTTCGGTGACGGCGCCGCCGACGGGGCGGGCGGCGAGCCAGGCGCGGTACTCGGCGCGGGCCGCGTTCGGGCGGAGCTGGGCGCAGCCTCTGAGCATGTCCTCGGCGGAGACCTCGATGTTGCCGGCGGGGCTCTGCGCGGCGACACAGATCTGTTCGAGCTTGACCCAGACCGCCCAGCTGCCGAGCGGGGTGAGGGTGGCCTGGCCGTCGCCGTAGGTGAGGGCGCCGACGGAGGCGAGGGCGCGCAGGGACCAGTCGAGGAGCGGGGCGAGGGGGGTGTCCTCGGCCGTGGGCTCCGCGCCGGACCCGGGATCGGGCTGCGGGCCGTAGGGGACCTCGCAGCGCTCGGTGCGCAGTTCGGTGACGCGCTGCTCCAGGAGGTCGAGGAGCTGCTCCACGGGGACGGGCCCGGCGGAGAGCTGGAGGAAGGAGAGGACCTGGGGCATGGCCGAGACGACCTCGGCGACCGCCGCGGGTTCCCGGTCCTCGGGCTCCGGATAGGCGATGGACCAGGCGTCGAAGAACGCGACCCAGCCGCGCAGCACGGCGCTGTCGTCGCGGTTCCAGGCGCGCAGGCGCCAGCCGGGGCGCGCGCTGTCGCCGTGCACCTCGATCAGGCCGGCCAGACGTGCCGTGTCCCAGTCGTGGCGTACCTGAGCCGGGGTCAGCCCGAGGTCGGCGGCGGCCCGTTCGCCGGTCGCCGCGGAGAGGGTGCCCTTGCCGTCGGGGCTCGCGCCCTCGCGGCCCGGGCGCAGGGCGGCATCGGCCCAGCGGGCGACGCGGGCCGCGTCAGCCAGGACGGCGCGGGCCATGCGGGCGAGTTCCACGGGCGGCGGTGTGCCCTCCGGGGGCCGGGGAGCCGGTCGGCGGCGCTGGGTCACTGCTGCTCGGGGAGCGGCGGCCAGGGTTCGCGGGCTGACGAGTCGGAGCCTGGAGTCGCGCGGATTACGGGACGTCACGGGGGCAGTCTTCCGGTTGACGGTCCGAAAACCCAAACGGAATGTCACAGCGGGCGACAGGGGTGGCCAACGCACGGGTTTTCCCAGGGGTCCGCACCGAGGAGGATCGCCTTGGTTCGACACTAAACGGAATGTGGCGTACCTCTCTCCGGCGGGGCGGTGCGCGGCCCCTCCCCCGCTCTGCCGCCGGTCGGCCGCGGGCCGCTAGATCAGCGGGGTGAGGAAGCGGCGGAGGGTCTCTTCGTAGGTCTTGGGGTCGGCGTTCCACATGGCGCCGTGCGGGGCGTGACGGACCGTGCGGAGGGTGACCCGGTCGGGCCGGCGGGCGGCGAGGCGCCGGGAGGGGCCCCAGGGGGCGACGGTGTCGTCGGGGCCGTGGAAGATCAGGGTCGGTGCCCCGAGCCCCGAGGGGTCGCCGTCCTGGTGGGCGGGGGCGACGCCCAGTCCGGTGCGGCCCTGGGCGGCGCGGACCGCGAGGGGCAGCAGGGCCCCGGGGGTGCGGCGGGCGGCGGCGAGGGCGCGCAGGGTGGCGGTCCAGTCGAGCACCGGCGAGTCCAGGACGAGTCCGGCGACGCGGTCGCGCAGCGCGGAGCGGGTGGCGGCGCGCAGGGCCATGGTGGCGCCGGTGGACCAGCCGAGCAGGACGACGCGTTCGGCGCCGAACCTGACGGCGTGCCGGACGGCGGCGTCCACGTCGCGCCACTCGGTCTCGCCGAGGTGGTTCAGGCCGTCCGGGGAGCGGGGGGCGCCCGGGTCACCGCGGTAGGCGAGGGTGAGCACCGGGAAGCGGTGGCGGTGCAGGAACTCCATGACGTTCATGGGGTGTTCGCGGGTGGTGCCCAGGCCGTGCACGGCGATCACCCAGATGTCGCGGTCCGCGGGGGTGAACCAGGCGGGCAGGGTGCCGAGTTCACCGGGGATCTCGACGTCCTCGTGGTCGAGGCCGAGCGCGGTGCGCGGGTCGCCGAGGTGGAGGGTGGGGGTGAGCCACACCTTGTCGCCGGGCTCCAGGGTGCCGTGGGTGACGCGCTCCAGGCGGCGGACGACCGCGTCGGGGGCGTGCGGGGCGCCGTCCAGGACACCGCCGACGACCGCGTGGGCGCCGTGGCCGGTGAGGCCGTAGGTGCCGGGGCGCTGGGAGGCGAAGGCGCGGGTCAGGGCGATACGGCCGGCGGCGGTGGCGTGCACGGTCAGCCGGGGTTCGGTGGGCAGCGGTTCGCCCGGCGGTGCCTTCAGCGCGACATCGCTGGCCAACCGGCCCGCTGCGACACTGGCCGCACCGGCCGCGAACGCGACCCCGACCGCGGCGACGGCCGCTTTGACTGCACCCACCCCTCCAGTGTCCCGGCGGACCCCGCCTCCGGCCAGTGGGCACCGACCGGGGAGTGACCGGAGGGGCGAGGACGGCGAAGAGAGCCGCACGAGGCGGTCGACGCCACGACGGAGAAGCTCGGGCGGGAAGTGGCGCGGCACTAGGTCGGCTGGCCGTAGTCGCGGAGGTGGGTGGCCACTGTCGTCAGTTGGGCGGGGGTGAGGAGGTGGGGGGTGCGGTCCGGGAGCGAGGACGCCGTCAGCCAGACTCTGCACATCCATTCGAGCTGGGCCGTGCGGTCGTAGGCCTCCGTGAGGGTGCTCCCGTAGGTGATCGTGCCGTGGTTCTGGAGGAGACAGCCGCTGCGCCCCGTCAGAGCGCGGAGCATGTTCTCGGCCAACTCGGCGGTGCCGTAGGTCGCGTAGGGGGCGACCCGGACCGGTCCGCCGAGGGCGGCGGACATGTAGTGGATCAGCGGCAGCTCGCTCACCAGCGTGGAGACGGCCGTCGCGTGGACCGCGTGGGTGTGGACGACGGCACGGGCGTCGGTCGTGCCGTGGATCGCCAGGTGCATCGGGAGCTCGCTCGTCGGGCGGAGCGTGCCGAGGACCTGCCGGCCGGAGAGGTCCACACCCGTCACGTCGTCCGGGGTCAGGCGGTCGTACGGGACACCCGTGGGGGTGACCAGGACGGTGTCCCCGACACGCACGGACACGTTCCCCGAGGTGCCCACGACCAGACCGTCGGCCACCGTCCGGCGGGCCGTCGCGACGAGTTCGTCCCACGCCCGCGCCACGTCTTCCGGCACGCCCTGCGCACCCGCCGCACCGCGCCGCCGCGCGTCCCGCTCGCCCTGCTCGCCCTGCTCGCCCCGCTCACCCTGGGCGTTCCCCTGTTGTTCGACCATGCCGCGATCCTGCCAGGCGGCCGGCGCGCGGACGGCTGGACGCTTCCGTCGGCGCTCGACATCGCATACAACCCTTACGACCGGAAGCGGAAGTGCCACGGCCTGAGCGACGCCGCGACGGTCGGCTGGATCACGTCGTTCAGCGACGAGGTCAGGCGCCGCATGGGCCGTCGCCCGGTGATCCGCACGACCACCCGCTGGTGGGGAACCTGCACCGGCGACGGCGCGACCTTCGGCTGGAAGCACGCCGCGGGGTTAGCGGATCTTCCCGTTCCGCCTCCGTTCGAAGGGCGGACGGCCGCCCTCTGCGGCCCGGGCCGCCCGGCGGCCGGAAAGCGGAGTGGCGACACCTCGTTCATTACACCCGCGCGCCTGCCTCAGTTCATCTTCCGTTCACCCAGGTTGCCTACGGTCCACATGCCACTGACGTCCGAAAGAAGCTCGGGTAAATGGAAAACTTCTCGCTGATCCTCGCGATCGTGGTCATCACCGCGCTCGCGTTCGATTTTACGAACGGTTTCCACGACACCGCCAACGCGATGGCTACCACCATCTCGACCGGCGCCATGAAGCCCAAGGTCGCGGTGGCCATGTCCGCCGTGCTCAACCTTGTCGGCGCGTTCCTGTCCATCGAGGTCGCCAACACCATCTCCAAGGGACTCGTCGACGAGTCCGGGATCCAGCCAGAGGTCATATTCGCGGCGCTCGTCGGCGCCATCCTCTGGAACCTGCTGACCTGGCTGGTCGGTCTCCCGTCCAGCTCCTCGCACGCTCTGATGGGCGGCCTCGTCGGCGCCACCATCGCCTCGGTCGGCGTCACCGGTGTGCACGGCGACGTGCTCGTCACCAAGGTGCTGATCCCCGCCGTCGCGGCCCCGCTGGTCGCCGGCATCGCGGCGATGCTCGCCACCCGGCTGACGTACAAGCTCGGAGAGCACACGAGCGAGAAGGCGTCCGGCAAGGGCTACCGCGTCGGCCAGATCGCCTCCGCGGGCCTGGTCTCGCTGGCCCACGGCACGAACGACGCCCAGAAGACCATGGGCATCATCACCCTCGCCCTGGTGGCCGGCGGCGTCCTCGCGCCCGACTCCGACCCGCCGGTGTGGGTCATCGTCTCCGCCGGTCTCGCCATCGCACTCGGCACCTACCTGGGCGGCTGGCGCATCATCCGCACGATGGGCAAGGGCCTGACCGACCTCCAGCCGCAGCAGGGCTTCGCCGCCCAGACCAGCGCGGCGACGGTCATCCTGGCCTCCTCGCACCTCGGCTTCTCGCTCTCCACCACGCACTCGGTCTCCGGTGCGGTGATGGGCGCGGGCCTCGGCCGCAAGGGCGGGGTGGTCCGCTGGTCCACCGCGACCCGGATGTTCGTCGCCTGGGGTCTGACCCTGCCGGCCGCCGCGCTGGTCGCCGCGCTCGCCGAATGGGTGACGAGCTTCGGCAGCTGGGGCACGGCCGTCGTCGCGGTCTTCCTCATCGCCTCCAGTGCGGCGATCTGGGTGATCTCGCGCCGCGAGGTCGTCGACCACACGAACGTCAACGACACCGAGGAGCCGCCCGGTGTGGTGACCACGGCGATGGCCGCCGTGACCCCGCCGCCCACCGCCGCCGTGGCCGAGGAGCTCACGGCGACCATCCCCGCGGCGGCCGCGGCCGCCGCAGAGACCACGGCCCCGGCGAACTCGTCCGCGCCGACGCCCGCCGTCTGAGCCCCGCGACCTCCTGAGGAAGATCACCATGCACATCGACTGGGCAGCCCTGGGCTCCGTCTTCGGAGTCAGCCTCGTGGTCACCGTGGCCCTCGTCGGCCTCTTCACCCTGGGGATCGTCGGTCTCTCCAAGCGGGAGGCCGCGACCACCGCGGGCACCTCGCCCGCGCTCGCCACGACAGCGGCGTACGCCTGCTTCGCGGCCTGCACGGCGGCGGTGGGTTACGGGATCTACCTGATCATGGCCTGAGGCCCCGGCACCCCCTCCCACCTCGCACGACACATACAGACAAACCCCTCGTACCGTTTGACCCGGTACGAGGGGTTTGTCTATTGTCCACACAAAGCCGTGACCCTCGTCGAAATGACATATGTCATTGAGGAGGTGTCTGTACGACGATATCCAATCGGCGTAAGCTATCAGATACATGCCGATTCGACGATGGCCACCCGACAGCTGAACAGGGGAGCGCCATGCCCAGGGACATCGATCCGAGCCTGAATCGACGCAGGCTCAGAGTCGAACTGCGCAAAGCCCGCTACACACGCGGGCTGACCAAGCAGCAGACCGCGGACGCCCTGGAATGGTCACTGTCGAAGATCATGCGCATCGAGGCCGGCACGGTCGGAGTCAGCGTCACCGACGTCCGGGCACTCATCCAGCAGTACGGGATCACGGATCCGGCGCTGGTGAACGAGTTGGAAGAGGCCGCGCGGGGCTCGAAGGGGCCGTCGTGGTGGGCTCCCTGGGGGAATCTGGTCTCCCAGCCGTTCGCCCAGTACCTGGGCTACGAGGGGGCGGCGACCTCGCTCCGCATGTACAACCCCATCGTGCTCCCCGGCCTCCTGCACACCGAGGACTACGCCACCGCCCTGCTCTCCCCCACGTCGGAGCCCACCGATGTGCGCCGCTCGGTGGAGCTCCGGCTCGCCCGGCAGGAACGGCTGATCCACTCCGACTCCGGCCCGCGCATCGACATCGTCCTGGACGAGGCCGCCGTACGGCGGGTGATCGGCGGCCCTCGCGTCATGCGACAACAGCTGGACCACGTGAAGGCGCTGGCCGGGCGCCCCGGCATGGGCATCCGGCTCCTGCCGTTCACGGCGGGGGCGCACTTCAGCACCCTCAGCCCGTTCATCCTGCTCGGGTTCAGGGACGACGACGACCTGCTCTACCTGGAGGGCCCCAACGGCGGGTTGTCCAACCGTGAGGATCTCGATCTCACGGTCCGCCACCAGGAGTGCTTCGCGGACATCAGCGACCTCGCGTACGAGGGCGACCGGATGATCGAGTTCCTCGACACGGTCCGGGAGAGCCTGGACAACGACTGAGCACCGGGCCGGGACGCCCGGCGGAATCGGGGGGAGGGCCCATGGCGGTCTTCGGATGGCACGAGTGGTGGAGGCGGCTGACGGCGCGCCGAACCGTTCCGGGCGGCGGGGACCCGGACGCCCCTCCTCCGGGTGACCCCCCGGAGACCGGCGGTCCGGGCCGGCTGGACGACTGCACGCTGAAGGCGTACGCCATGCAGGAGGCGGAGTGGGCGGAGGCGCTCATCCGGGTGGAGAGCGCCCGGGTCGACGGCGAGATACGGCTCCTGTCCACCCGCCTGTTACTGGGCACGTTCTGCGCCAGCGTCCTGCTGCTGAGCATCGCCGTGGCCGGTCGGGTCGTCCCCACGACCCGGTTCGACGCCACCGCACCGCTCGCCACGGCGATCACCGGCGCGATCGCCGCCGCTCTGCTCACCTCGCTCGCGGCGGGCATCGGCAGGGTGCTGCGCGCCCGTGCCGACGCCGGGCGGCCCGGCGGCCTCAGCGTTCCTCCGGCCCCCGCGGCCGAGCCCCGACCAGAGCCCGGTCCAGGGCCCTCAGCCGCTCCGTGACCGGGGTGAGCCCCCACCACAGGCCCGCCCCCGTCGCGATCAGGGCGGTCACCACCAGCCAGACGACACCCCGCGCCTCCGTCCCCGGCACCAGCAGGGCGGCGAGAGCTCCCACCCCTACGGCCAGGACTCCGGCGACCGTGCTGAAGAGCACCAGCGGGGCGGCGGCGGACAACAGCGTCCGCCGGTCCCTCGATGCCCGCGCGCGCGCCGAGGCGGATCCCTTGGTCCGATCGTCCATCGCGTGTACCTCCCGTCCCCCGAACGGTTCTTCAGGAGCCGTCCGCTCCCGGGTCCACAAGCCCCGCCAGAAAACCACACCACGCGCTGTGACGGAAGGAGAGCACAGCGTTCTTCTTCGAGTTCGAGTCACGCACCAGAACCCGCCTCTCCCCGAACGCCGCCTCCACGCACAGGCCGGCGTCGCCCGAATAGCTGCTCCTGATCCAACTCCGCGCCGAGAACTCCCTGTCGGACACCCTGACCTCCACCTCACAAGTCAGCGCGCCGACACGCGTCCACCGCGACGACCCGAGCGCCGTGGCCGGCCGCTGCCGCTCGTCGGCGCTCAGTCTTCGTACTGCCGTTCCCTCAAGTGTTCCCGTCCGAGGCCGTGGAAATGAGCGCAGAAAGAGCCGATTCGGGCGTCTGGCGATATTTCAGCGATGTGGGGCTGAGCACACCCCTGCGCCGCAGGTCAACAGCAAGTTGACGGGTCTTCCGGGGGCGTGGTGGACTGCCGGGGCCATGTACGACGGCAGGAGAGGAAGCCGGTGGAAGTCCGGCGCGGTCCCGCCACTGTCACCGGGGAAGAACCTCCCGGGAGCCAGGAACTCTCGCCGTCGGTCTCGTCGAACCAGGGCGTGGACACCCTGAGTGAGGACATATCGCCATGTGCGGCTGCCGTTTGAGTCCCAGCACCGGATCCCCGTCCGACCTCGCGACCGGCTGAACCCGTGCGTGCCGATCGCGTCTTCGCGTACGGCGCCACCGCCGGACTCCTCGGTGATCTGCTGCTCGGCGATCCTCGCCGGGGGCATCCGGTCGCCGTGTTCGGGCGGGCGGCCGGTGCCGTGGAGCGGGTGCTGTGGCGGGACCACCGGGGGTGGGGCGCGCTGCACACCGCCGTGTGCGCGGGAGGCGCCGTGGCGCTCGGGGCCGTCGCCTCGACTGCCGTACGGCCGTCGCGCGCGGCCTCCGTCGCGTTGACCGCCGCCGCCACCTGGGCCGTCGTCGGGGGGACTTCGCTCGCGCGGGAGGCCCGGACGATCGGGCGGTCCCTCGACGCGGGGGACATGGAGTGCGCGCGGGCCCGGTTGCCCCATCTGTGCGGGCGGGATCCGCAGGCCCTCGACCGGGACGGGATCGCGCGGGCGGTCGTGGAGTCCGTCGCCGAGAACACCTCCGACGCGGTGGTGGGGGCGCTCGTGTGGGGTGCCGTCGCGGGTGTGCCCGGGCTGGTGGGGTTCCGGGCCGTCAACACGCTGGACGCCATGGTCGGCCACCGGTCGGAGCGGTACCGGCGGTTCGGCTGGGCCTCCGCACGGCTGGACGACGTGGCGGGGTGGCCGGGGGCCCGGCTCACGGCGGTGCTGGCCGCCGCCTCCGGTGGGGACGCCCGGGGGGCCGTACGGGCTTGGCGCGCGGACGCGGACAGGCACCCGAGCCCCAACGCGGGGCCCGTGGAGGCGTCGTTCGCGGGGGCGCTCGGAGTGCGATTGGGGGGCACGTTGTCGTACGGGGGGCGGGTCGAGCACCGGCCGGTGCTGAATGGGGAGGGACGCGCCGTCGAAGTGGGGGACATCGAGCGGGCCGTGCGGTTGTCCCGGCGGGTCGGGTGGCTGGCGCTGGGGATCGGTGCGGGTGTGTCGCTGCTGCGGTCGAGGAGGCAGGGATGAGTGGCGGGCTGCTGGTCGCCGGGACGACCTCCGACGCCGGGAAGAGCGTGGTGACCGCCGGGATCTGCCGGTGGCTGGTGCGGCAGGGGGTCAGGGTCGCGCCGTTCAAGGCGCAGAACATGTCGCTCAACTCCTTCGTGACGAAGGAGGGCGCCGAGATCGGGCGGGCGCAGGCCATGCAGGCGCAGGCGTGCCGGGTCGAGCCCAGCGCGCTCATGAACCCGGTGCTGCTCAAGCCCGGGGGTGAGCGCAGCAGTCAGGTCGTGCTGCTCGGGAAGCCCGTGGGCGAGATGAGCGCGCGCGGCTATCACGGCGGGCGGCAACAGCGCCTGCTCGGGACCGTGTTGGAGTGCCTCACCGAGCTGCGGGGCACGTATGACGCGGTGATCTGCGAGGGGGCCGGCTCTCCGGCCGAGATCAATCTGCGGCGGACCGACATCGTCAACATGGGGATCGCCCGCAACGCCGGGCTGCCCGTGCTCGTGGTCGGCGACATCGACCGCGGTGGGGTCTTCGCGTCGTTCTTCGGGACCGTCGCGCTGCTCTCCCCCGAGGACCAGGCCCTCGTCGCCGGGTTCCTCGTCAACAAGTTCCGCGGGGACGTCTCCCTGCTGGAGCCGGGGCTCGACATGCTGCACGGGCTCACCGGGCGGCGGACGTACGGCGTGCTGCCGTTCCGGCACGGGCTCGGGATCGACGAGGAGGACGGGCTGCGGGTCTCGCTGCGCGGGACGGTCCGCGAGTCGAACGTCGCGCCGCCCGTCGGGGAGGACGTGCTGCGGGTCGCCGTGTGCGCGGTGCCGCTGATGTCCAACTTCACCGACGTGGACGCGCTCGCCGCCGAACCCGGTGTCGTGGTGCGGTTCGTGGACCGGGCCGAGGAGCTGGCCGACGCGGACCTCGTCGTCGTGCCGGGGACCCGGGGCACGGTGCGGGCGCTGGAGTGGCTGCGGGAGCGGGGGCTGGCCGACGCGCTCGTGCGGCGTGCCGCCGAGGGGCGACCGGTGCTCGGGATCTGCGGGGGGTTCCAGGTGCTCGGGGAGCGCATCGAGGACGAGGTCGAGAGCCGGCTCGGGCGGGTGGACGGGCTCGGGGTGCTTCCCGTGCGGGTCCGCTTCGCCGTGGAGAAGACCCTGACCCGGCCCGTGGGCAAGGCCCTCGGTGAGCGGGTCGAGGGGTACGAGATCCATCACGGGGTCGCCGAGGTCCTGGGGGGCGAGCCCTTCTTGGACGGGTGCCGGGTGGGGCAGACCTGGGGCACGCACTGGCACGGGTCGCTGGAGTCGGACGGCTTCCGGCGGGCCTTTCTGCGCGAGGTGGCGGCGGCTTCGGGGCGGCGGTTCGTGCCGGCCCCCGACACGTCGTTCGCCGCGCTGCGCGAGGAGCAGCTCGACCGGCTCGGCGATCTGATCGAGGAGCACGCGGACACGGACGCGCTGTGGCGGCTCATCGAGTCGGGCGCGCCGACGGGGTTGCCGTTCGTGCCGCCGGGGGCACCGGGGGTGCCGGGATGAGGGCGCCGGGTCGGTTCCGCCGGGAGAGCCGGGGGAGGGAGCGTCGTCCGCCGGCCGGTGGGGCTTCTCGCGCAGTTCCCCGCGCCCCTGAAGAGCGGGGGCTACGCCCCGCGCTCTTCATCCCGCCGGTCGGCACTCGTCTCATTCATTCACCTGTAGGAGGGACCACCGCGTGAGCACGCACTTCCCCTTCACCGCCGTCGTCGGGCAGAGCGACCTGCAACTCGCCCTGCTCCTCAACGCGATCTCACCGCGCATCGGCGGTGTGCTCGTGCGCGGCGAGAAGGGCACCGCCAAGAGCACCGCCGTGCGGGCGCTCGCGGCGCTGCTGCCGCCGGTGGAGGTCGTCGTCGGCTGCCGGTTCTCCTGCGACCCCGTGAAGCCGGACCCGGCGTGTCCGGACGGCCCGCACGAGCCGGCGTTCGAGACCCGGCCCTCGCGCATGGTCGAGCTGCCCGTCGGCGCCTCCGAGGACCGGCTCGTCGGCGCCCTCGACATCGAACGGGCGCTGTCGGAGGGCGTGAAGGCGTTCGAGCCGGGCCTGCTCGCGGACGCGCACCGGGGCATCCTCTACGTCGACGAGGTGAACCTGCTCCACGACCACCTCGTCGACCTGCTGCTCGACGCGGCCGCGATGGGCGCCTCGTACGTGGAGCGCGAGGGCGTCTCCGTACGGCATGCCGCGCGGTTCCTGCTGGTCGGGACGATGAACCCCGAGGAGGGCGAGCTGCGGCCGCAGTTGCTCGACCGGTTCGGGCTGACCGTGGAGGTCGCGGCCTCGCGGGAGCCGGACCAGCGGGTGGAGGTCGTCCGGCGGCGGCTCGCCTACGACGACGACCCGGCCGGTTTCACGGCCCGTTGGGCGGACGAGGAGGCCGACGTACGGCAACGGGTCGTCGCCGCGCGGGAGTTGCTGCCGTCCGTGGTGCTGGGCGACGGGGCGCTGTTGCAGATCGCGGCGACCTGCGCGGCGTTCGAGGTGGACGGGATGCGGGCCGACATCGTGATGGCCCGGACCGCGACCGCGCTGGCCGCGTGGGCCGGGCGGACCGAGGTGCTCGCGGAGGACGTGCGCCAGGCGGCACTGCTCGCGCTGCCCCACCGGAGGCGACGGAATCCCTTCGACGCGCCCGGCCTGGACGAGGACAAGCTCGACGAGACGCTGGAGGAGTTCGCGGAACCGCCGCAGAACCCCGAGGACCCGCAGGGCCCTCAGAACTCGCGGGACCCGCAGGACCCGCAGGGCGACGACGATCCGGATCCCGGTCCCGACGGCCCCGGTGGCGGTGGGCGGCCGCCCGCTCCCGAGTCCGACGGGCCCCAGGGCGGCGACGGCGGCGCCCGGCCCGAGTCCGGCGAGGGCGTGCCGGCGCAGGCTCCGGCCGCCGGGGAGCAGTCGGCCGTACGGGCCGCCGAGCCGTTCCGTACGAAGGTGCTCAGTGTGCCGGGGCTCGGGGAGGGCGCCGCCGGGCGGCGTTCGCGTGCACGGACCGAGCACGGGCGCACGACCGGGGCGCGCAGGCCGCGTGGCACGCTGACCAAGCTGCATCTGGCGGCGACGGTGCAGGCCGCCGCGCCGCATCAGCGGACGCGGGGGCGGTCCGGGCCGGGGCTGGTCGTACGGCGTGACGATCTGCGGCAGGCGACCCGGGAGGGGCGGGAGGGCAACCTCGTGCTGTTCGTGGTCGACGCCTCCGGGTCGATGGCGGCGCGGCAGCGGATGGGTGCCGTGAAGGGCGCGGTGCTGTCGCTGCTGCTCGACGCCTACCAGCGGCGGGACAAGGTGGGCCTGGTGACGTTCCGGGGGTCGGCCGCCGAGGTGGCACTGCCGCCGACCTCGTCGGTGGACGCGGCGGCGGCCCGGCTGGAGTCGTTGCCGACGGGCGGGCGTACCCCGCTCGCGGCGGGGTTGCTCAAGGCGCACGACGTACTGCGGGTGGAGCGGCTGCGGGACCCCGCGCGCCGCCCGCTGGTCGTGGTGGTCACCGACGGCCGGGCGACCGGTGGGCCGGAGCCCGTCGCGCTCGCCGGGCGGGCGGCCCGCCTGTTCGCGGCCGAGGGCCACGCGTCGGTGGTGGTCGACTGCGAGTCGGGCCATGTCCGGCTGGGGCTCGCCGGGCAGCTGGCGGGTGAACTGGGCGGTACGGCGGTGACGTTGGACGAGCTGCGGGCGGACTCCATCGCCGGGCTGGTCCGGGATGTGCAGGGAACGCAGAGGACTTCAGGGAAGGCGGCGTAGATGCCTCAGGGACAGCCGAGTGTCGTACCGGACGACGGACTGACGACTCGTCAGCGCAGGAACCGTCCGCTGGTGTTCGTGCACACGGGCATAGGCAAGGGGAAGTCCACCGCCGCGTTCGGGCTCGCGCTGCGCGCCTGGAACCAGGGGTGGCCGATCGGGGTGTTCCAGTTCGTCAAGTCGGCGAAGTGGAAGGTCGGCGAGGAGAACGCGCTGCGGGTGCTGGGGGCGTCCGGTGAGGGCGGTTCCGTCGACTGGCACAAGATGGGCGAGGGTTGGTCCTGGGTGCAGCGCGACGGGCAGATGGACAACGAGGACAAGGCCCGGGAGGGCTGGGAGCAGGTCAAGCGGGACCTGGCGGCCGAGACGTACAAGCTGTACGTGCTGGACGAGTTCGCGTACCCGCTGCACTGGGGGTGGATCGACACCGACGAGGTGATCGACGTCCTGCGGAACCGGCCCGGGACCCAGCATGTGGTGATCACCGGGCGGAACGCGCCGGAGAAGCTGGTCGACTTCGCGGACCTCGTGACCGACATGTCGAAGGTCAAGCACCCCATGGACGCGGGCCAGAAGGGCCAGCGGGGCATCGAGTGGTGACATCGTGACGTCCTACACCTCGGTCCCCTCCGTCCCCCGGCTGGTGATCGCCGCGCCCTCGTCGCGCAGCGGCAAGACCACCGTCGCCACGGGCCTGATGGCCGCGCTCACCGAGCGGGGCCTCGCCGTGTCCCCGCACAAGGTGGGGCCGGACTACATCGACCCCGGGTACCACGCGCTCGCCAGCGGGCGGGTGGGGCGGAACCTCGACGCGTATCTGTGCGGGCCCGAGCTGGTCGCGCCGCTCTTCGCGCACGGCGCGCGCGGATGCGACATCGCGGTCGTCGAGGGTGTGATGGGGATGTTCGACGGGGCCTCGGGGCAGGGGGAGCTGGCGTCCACCGCGCATGTGGCGAAGCTGCTGCGGGCGCCGGTGGTGCTGGTCGTGGACGCGTCGTCGCAGTCGCGGTCGGTGGCGGCGCTGGTGCACGGGTTCGCCTCGTGGGATCCCGAGGTGCGGATCGGGGGCGTGATCCTCAACAAGGTCGCCTCCGACCGGCACGAGGAACTGCTGCGGGACGCCCTGGAGTCGACCGGTGTCCCCGTGCTGGGCGTGCTGCGGCGGGCTCCGCAGGTGGACACCCCGTCCCGGCATCTGGGGCTGGTCCCGGTCGCCGAACGGCGGGCCGCGGCACTGGAGGCCGTGGCGGCGATGGCGGCGCAGGTGCGGGCCGGGTGCGACCTGGAGGCGCTGGTCGCGCTCGCCCGGAGCGCCGGTGCGCTGTCGGGGGCGGCGTGGGAGCCGCCCGTCGCGGCGTCGGCCGGGCGGGAGGTGGTCGCCGTGGCCGGCGGGCCCGCGTTCACCTTCTCCTACGCCGAGCACGCCGAGCTGTTGACCGCGGCGGGTGCCGAGGTGGTCGTCTTCGATCCGCTGCGCGACGAGCGACTGCCGGACGGGACGCGCGGGTTGGTGATCGGCGGCGGGTTCCCCGAGATGTACGCCGCCGAGCTGTCCGCCAACGAGCCGCTGCGCAAGGCCGTCGCCGAGCTGGCGTTCGACGGGGCTCCGGTGGCGGCCGAGTGCGCGGGGCTGCTCTATCTGTGCCGGGAGCTGGACGGGCGGCCCATGTGCGGCGTGCTCGACGCGACGGCGCGGATGGACGAGCGGCTGACCCTCGGATACCGCGACGCCGTGGCCGTGAGCGACAGCGCGCTCGCGCCGGCCGGGACCCGGATGCGGGCCCACGAGTTCCACCGGACCGTCGTCGAGCCGGGGGCCGGGCCCGCGCCCGCCTGGGGGATACGGTCCCCTCGGCCTCGGGTCGAGGGGTTCGTGCAGGGAGGGGTGCACGCGAGCTATCTGCACACCCACTGGGCGGCGGAGCCCGGTGTCGCACGGCGGTTCGTGGAGAGATGCCGGGCGTCATGAGCGGTACGTCGACCGGTGGGGTGCGCCGCTCACTCCGCCACGCCCACCACCAGCCAGATGAAGGCCGCCCCGGCGACCGTGCACAGCAGGGTGGAGTGGGCCGGGTGCTGGTGGTGGGCCTCGGGGAGGATCTCGGCGGCGGCGAGATAGAGCAGGGCGCCGCCGAAGAAGCCGAGGTAGCAGCCGAGCGGGCCCTCCGGGATCGTGAACAGCAGCGTGGAGGCGGCTCCCACCACCGGGGCCGCCGCGTCCGCGAACAGCATCGCCAGCGCACGGCGGCGGGCGTTGCCGTAGACGCTGGTGAGCGTGTACGTGTTGAAGCCGTCCGCGAAGTCGTGGGCGATCACCGCGAGCGCGACCGCGATGCCCATGCCCTCGCCGATCTGGAACGCCGCGCCGATCGCGACGCCGTCCATGGCGCTGTGTCCGACCATCGCCGCCGCGGCCGTCAGGCCCACCTGGGGTGTATGGCCGTTGTGCTCCTCCGCGCCGTGCGCCGCCTGGCGGACGGCCAGCAGGCGTTCCACCAGGTGGGCCAGGAGGAACCCGGCGACGAACAGCAGCAGCGCCGCCGGTACGCCGAAGATTTCGTCGCCCGCGGCCTCCAGCGCCTCGGGGAGCAGATCGAGGCCGACCACGCCCAGCATCAGACCGCCGGCCAGGCCCAGCACCAGGTGACGGCGGTCCGTCACGCGCTGTGCCGTCCAGCCGCCGAGCAGCGTCATCAGGAACGCGCCGAGTGCCACGAAGACCGCCATGGGTCTTTGCTACCGGATGAGTGGGCGGTGTCGGCTGCGGCGCCCCGGGGTGGTGTGGAGTGGGGAGGTCGGATTTCGGGTGCGGGTTCGTGGGGGCTGGCCGCGCCCACGCGGCGGAGCCGCATATGTCACAGCCCCGCGCCCCTAGAGAACCGGCGTGGCCATGGCTGACCGTGTGTTCGGGGCACTCGTTGTCGGTGTGGGCGCCTCTGCCGGGGTGTCGATGGTGGAGGTTCTAGGGCTGGTGGAAGGGGTGCTGCGGGATGCCGGGCTCTCCCTCGGGGCCGTTTGCGCGCTCGTCACCGTCGACGCCAAAGCCGGTGAACCCGGCCTCGTCCAGGCCGCCGAGCGGCTCGGGGTCCCGCTGGTCACCCACTCCGCCGCGGAGTTGGCCGCCGTGGCGGTGCCGAACCCCTCCGACGTGGCCCTCGCCGCCGTCGGAACCCCGTCCGTCGCGGAGGCCGCCGCGCTCGTCGGCGGAGGTGAACTCCTCGTGCCGAAGCGGAAGTCGGAGCCGGTGGACGGGCGGCCGGGACGGGTGACGTGTGCCGTCGCGACGGCGAACCCTGGCTGTGCCGCCCCCGGCGGCGGTCGGCATGATGATCGTGGTGGCGGTGACCGTGACCGCGGTCGTCGAGGGACCCGATGACGGTGACCGCCGCCGACCCGCCCGACCGCCCCCGCTTCCGCGCCCGCACCACCCCTTCCGCCTCCGAGGAGTCACCGTGACCACCCCGCCGCCCGCCCTGCTCATCGCCGGTCATGGAACCCGGGACGAGGCCGGGGCCGAGGCGTTCCGCGTCTTACTGCGCGAGCTGGGACGCCGCCACCCCGGGCTGCCCGTCGGGGGCGGCTTCGCCGAGCCGTTCCGGCCACCGCTGGGTGAGGCCGTGACCGCGCTGGTGGAGCACGGGGTACGGCGGTTCGTCGTGGTCCCGCTGGCCCCGGAGGCCGCCGGGCGCGCCGAGGCCGATGCGCGGGCGGCGCTGGACGGCGTACGGGAGCGGCACCCGGAGGTGTCGTACGGGCACGGCCGTCCCCCGGGCCCGCGTCCCGCGCTGCTGGGCCTGCTGGAGCGGCGGGTGGAGGAGGCGCTGGGGTCGCCCGCGCCGCGGACCCCGGGCGACCGGGCCGATGTGACCGTCCTGCTCGTCGGGTACGGCTCCACGGACCCCGGCGCCAACGCCGAGGTGCACCGGGCGGCCCGGCTGCTGTGGGAGGGG
Organism: Streptomyces caniscabiei; assembly: GCF_014930365.1. Taxonomy (GTDB): domain Bacteria; phylum Actinomycetota; class Actinomycetes; order Streptomycetales; family Streptomycetaceae; genus Streptomyces; species Streptomyces caniscabiei. The sequence continues at coordinate 77,392 of NZ_JABXWI010000005.1, forward strand.
CGCGGGTACGCGGGGGTGGAGACGGCCTTCGTGTCGATGGCGGCGCCGGACGTGCCGAGCGGTCTCGACCGGTGTGTGCGGCTGGGCGCGCGGCGCATCGTCGTCCTCCCGTACTTCCCGCTCGACGGCGGGCTCGCGGACCGGGTGCGGCAGCAGACCGAGGGCTGGGCTGCCGCGCGTCCGGAGATCGGGGTACGGTCGGCCGATGTCATCGGACCGGAGCCGGAGTTGCTCGATCTGATCGTGGAGCGGTACCGGGAGGCGCTGGAGGGCGGCCCGCACCCGCACCGCGATTCCCCCGGCTCCTCCGGCTCCCCCGACTCATCCGGCTCCTCCGTCGCCGGTGGCACTCCGCACGGCGGCGGGAACAGCCCGGGGCTGCCGCGGCAGCCGCAGGCCCGTCCGGACGACGACGGGCGCCACGGTCACGATCATCACCTCTGGGGACACACGCACTCCCATGCACACTGAATCCGACTCCGGGAGCAGGCACGGCCTGCGGAACACGGGGCACGACGTGACCGACTCGGGCCATGACCCGGCGCACGCGGGCCATGACCTGCGGCATCACGGCGACGCCGAGGTGCGGGACGACGGGGCGAGGCTCATCGACCTCGCCGTGAACGTCCGGGCCGGCACACCGCCCGCCTGGCTGCGGGAGCGCATAGCCGGGTCGCTGACCGGGCTGGCCGCCTACCCCGACGGACGGGCGGCGCGGGCGGCGGTGGCGGCCCGGCACGGACTGCCGGCCGAGCGGGTCCTGCTCACGGCGGGCGCCGCCGAGGCGTTCGTGCTGCTCGCGCGCGCCCTGAAGGTCCGTCATCCGGTGGTGGTGCACCCGCAGTTCACCGAGCCCGAGGCCGCGCTGCGGGACGCCGGGCACACCGTGGACCGGGTGCTGCTGCGGGAGTCGGACGGCTTCCGGCTGGACCCGGCGGCCGTGCCGGACGACGCGGACCTGGTGGTCGTGGGCAACCCGACCAATCCGACGTCGGTGCTGCACCCGGCGGAGTCCCTCGCCCGGCTCGCCCGGCCGGGGCGGACGCTGGTGGTCGACGAGGCGTTCATGGACGCGGTGCCGGGTGAGCGCGAGGCGCTGGCCGGTCGGACGGACGTGCCCGGCCTCGTCGTCCTGCGCAGCCTCACCAAGACCTGGGGGCTGGCCGGACTGCGGATCGGTTACGTCCTCGCCGCGCCCGGGACGATCACCGAGCTGGAGCGCGCCCAGCCGCTGTGGCCGGTGTCGACGCCGGCCCTCGCGGCGGCCGAGGCGTGTGTCTCGGAGCGGGCGCTGGCGGAGGCCGCCGAGGCGGCCGCGCGCGTCGTCGCCGACCGCGCCCATCTGGTCGCCGGACTGCGGGAGTTCGCCCCCGACGGGCTGGCCGTGGTCGAGCCCGCCGAGGGCCCGTTCGTGCTGATCCGGCTGCCCCGCGCGACCGCCGTACGACGGCATCTGCGCAGCCTCGGCTTCGCCGTCCGCCGCGGGGACACCTTCCCGGGGCTGGACGACGCGTGGCTGCGCCTGGCGGTCCGCGACCGGACCACGGTCAACGGCTTCCTCCAGGCGCTGGACCGGGCGATGACACTGGCGGACCGCTGAGCGGAGGGCCTCAGCGGTCCGCCGTCCGACCGGTCGGACCGGTCGGACGGCTCGGGCGTGTCACGGCCCAGGGTCGGCCGGCGCGGGCACCGCGCGGGTCAGCACTGCGAGCTGTGCTTGCAGTGCATCTTGACGCCCATCTTGTGGTTGAAGTCCTGCCACTTGCCGCGCGCGAACGACTTGTTGACGCCGTCCGGGACGGAGGGCTTGGCGACGTGGGCCCAGACGTGGAGCATCAGGTAGCCGGTCTTCTTGTCGTTGTAGAACTGGAAGTTGACCCTGGAGCCGGCGCCGTCGAAGTGGCCCTTCTGCGCGATGAAGTACCAGCCGTTCTTCATTCCCTTCGTGTAGAACTTCACCGGCGCGTTCCGGCAGCCGAAGGGCCCGGCCGCGCAGGCCTTCAGCTTGATCAGCTGACCTTCCCTGGGGTACTTCTTCGGCGCGTTCTTCACCGGGAACGTGCAGTTGAAGCACCTCTTCAGCTCCTGCATCGGCTCACTGGCCTTCCAGGGGCGGCCGATGTACTTGGCGTTGTTGGGCTTCACGTGGAAGCGCCAGTCGTAGAGCTTGCGGAGCTTCACGGCGGACGCGGCCCCGGTGCCCTTCTCGGCGACCGCCGCCGGGCTCTTCTTGACGACGGCGGCGCCACTGTGGGCGGACGCCGCGCCGGCCGGGGCGAGGACGGCGAGCATGGCGGCCCCCGCGACCGCCAGGTTCGAGAGGGTGCGGAGGAAGGGGGAACGGGTGAACACGGGTCTCCCTGGTGTCGGACGGACGTCTGGGACGGACGTGCGGTGCGCCACCAAGCTAGGGAGTTCGCGGATCCCCCGACATTGTCACTTCGGGCACTGCCCCTCGGGGAGCCTCAGCGGGGCCGCCCGTACGGCGTCTCACCCTTGCGGACCGATTCACGGGTGCCGTCCGGGAAGCGGATGTCCACGTCTCCGCCGGCGTCGACCGTGGCGCTCGCGCCGGTGTGCGGGGTGTGCGGGTCGCCGGTGAGCAGGACCAGGGTGACCAGGAGCGACTGACCGCCGGACGCCGTGCGGCCTTCGAGGACGGGCGTCGCCGAGTGGTGTCCGTAGGCGTTCGTCCCGGCGGCCGGCACGACCGTGCCGGGGCCGTCGCCCCAGCCGTGCAGGCCCACGAGCGCGCTGGTCAGGCCGTCCACGCGACGGGCCAGTGCCCAGCCCGGCCCGGACGTCCCCTCGGGCGGCCCGTCGTCGTCGGCCACGGCCCAGCCCCCTTCGCGTACGGGCGTGCCGGCCGGGGCGTGGACGCGGTGCACCCGCACCTCCCACGGGCCGTGCACCACGCTGACGGTCTCGATCCCGTCGCCGTCCGCGCCGCCGTACCGGGACGCGGCGCGGCGGCCCTCGGCGCCCAGGGGACGGATCCGGCCCCGTGGGGAGGGGGTGCCGTCGGGTGCGAGCAGGGCGAGGTGGTTGTCGGGGCCCGCCGGGGTCTCCGGTGCCGTGGCGCTGGAGTAGGCGAGCCGGGCGTAGTGCGGGCTGTCGTCGGCGGTGGCGGGCGGGGGCGGCAACCGGTCGCTGCCGTGGTTGACGAGGCGTACGAGGCCGTCGGCGGCGGTGGTGTGCAGCAGCCAGCCGGGGCCGGGCAGGGCGAGCGTGGTGTCGTCGGTGTCGATCGGCGCGGGCTCCTCCGGCGCGGTCCACACGGGGTGGCTCTCGGGCAGGAGCAGGCCGAGGAAGGCCTTGCTCGCCCAGTACGGGGAGGCGGGGCCCGAGTAGCGCTGGGTGACGGGGAGGAAGGGCCGGTACCAGCCCAGGGTGAGCAGGCCCCGTTCGTCGGGCACCCCCCGTTCCGCGAAGTGCCGCAGGGCACCGGAGGCGAGCCGGCGGGTGCGGCCCGGCGGCAGGGGCGTGGCGTCGGCGAGGGCGCCCGCCCACAGCGGGGCGGTGGTCGCGAAACGGTAGGTGAGGGAGCGGCCCTGGTGGAGCGGGCCGCCGTCGGCGCCGAAGAAGTGCTGGTGCGCGGCGAGGAACTCGCGCAGCCGCGCCCGGTGCCGGGCCACCGCCGCCGTGTCCGCCCGGGGGCCCGCGATCCGCGCCCACAGCACCGGATACAGGTGCAGCGCCCAGCCGTTGTAGTAGTCGAACTTCTGCCCGTCGCCGTCGGTGTACCAGCCGCCGCCCCGGTACCAGTCCTCCAGCCGGGCGAGGCCCGCGTCGATCTCGGCGCGGCTGTGCGGGGCGCCGACCGAGGCGAGGAACTCCTCGGTGATCACCTGGAAGAGGCGCCAGTTGGAGTCGTTGACGTCCGCGCCGACGAACCCGCCCAGCCAGTCGGCGACCCGGGCGCGCACCCCGTCGTCGAGCCGGTCCCACAGCCAGGGACGCGTCTCGTGCAGGGCGATCGCGATCGACGCGGCCTCCACCATGGGCTGCGCCCGGTCCGTGATCGCCGGCCAGCGCTCGTCACCGCCGGCCGGATCGGTCCCGGCGGCGAGCCCGGCCGCGTACCGCTCGATCAACGCGGGGCCGACCCGCCCCCGTGAGCCCGCGATCCGGAAGGCGGCGAGCAGGAAGGACCGCGCGAACCCTTCGAGCCCGTCGGACGACGCCCCCGAGTGACTGGCCCGCCCCGGCAGCCGGTACTGCGCGAGGCCCGGCGAGGCGAACGGCTCGATCCCGTCGAGCAGCCGGTCGGCGAGCGCCTCCCAGTGGGCTCGGGTCCAGCCGGTGAGGGGGGAGAGGAGCGAGTCGGTGGGCGGAAGCGTCGAGTTGTCGGCGGGTGACATGTGCGGCGCGGTCATACGGGGTCGAAACCTCCGGTGAGTTGTGGACAGAGAGCAGGGCAGCGCGCCCCTTCAGGGGCGCGGGGAACTGCGCGACCAGCCACGAACGACCCGCACTGTCACGACGGCCCCCTCGGCGGAGTCACCGGCGGAGCCACACTCCGCCGCACGACGATGTGCGTGCCCAGCACATGCCGGCCCCCCACCCCCCGCTCCGGATCCCGCAGCGCGATCCGCACCGCGGCCCGCCCCAGCTCCTCCGCCGGGGTACGCACCGTCGTGAGCGGCGGATCGAAGTCCTCGGCCAGCGGGATGTCGTTGTACCCGACCACCGAGATGTCGTCGGGAACGCGCAGCCCGGCCGTGGCGATCGCGCGGAGCGCGCCCGCCGCGACCATGTCGTCCCCCGCGAAGACGGCGGTGAACTCCCGTGTCTCCTCCAGCAGTTCGGTCATCGCCCGCAGCCCGGCCGGGCGGCCGAGGCCGCAGTTCACGACCCGCGCGGCCTCGGGCGGCAGCCCGTGCTCCGCGAGCGCGGCCCGGTATCCGGCGACGCGGGCGTCGAGCGCCGTGTTCCCGGGCAGTCCGCCGAGGAAGACGATCCGGCGGTGCCCGGCGGACAGCAGGTGCCCGGTGATGGCCCGCGCCCCCGCCTCGTTGTCGAACTCGACGACCAGTGCCGGTATCCCCGGGTCGGGAGACGGGCGTCCGCACAGCACGAGCCGGGCGCCGGAGGCGTCCAGGGCCTGCGCGTACTGGGCCACACGGGAGCGGTACGCGTCGTCCTCGACGACCCCGCCGACGAGGATCACCAGCCGTGCCCCCTCCTCCCGCATCAGCCGGACGAAGTCCATCTCGCGCTGCGGGTCTCCGCCGGTCGCGCCGACCACGCACAGCCAGCCCCGGTCGGCGGCCTCCGCCTCCACGCCCTCGGCGACCTGGGCGTAGAAGGGGCTGGTGACCTGGCGGACGACGACGGCGGCCATCTTGCGGCCGCCGCCGACGAGGGCACGGGCGTGCGCGTTGGCGACGTAGTCGAGTTCGCGGGCGGCGCGCAGGACGCGGGCCCGGGTGGCGGCGGGCACCGGGTGGTTGCCGCTGAGGGCGCGGGACGCGGTGGCCGTCGACACGCCCGCCCGCACGGCGACCTCACGGATCGTGATCCGGCCCCTGGCCGCCGGGTCCTTGGGCTCGCTCTCCTCGGCGCCCCGGGTCGCGGAGTCCGGCTTCCGCCGTGCCGGGGCCTTGAGTTCGGTCTCCTCGGGCGCCATGTCGTTCCCCATCCCCCGCGTCTCCTGTTCCGCTGCCGCCGGCCGCAGGCCGTCGCTCATGTGTTGGCCGCGTAGTCCTTCGCGAACTCCTCGGCCATTCTGTCGCCGCCCCGCTGCCGCCACGTCTTCACGGTCGTGTCCCATTCCGAGAGGGGGAGGCGCCCGGCGACGATGCCGGTGACCGTGTCGTCGACGAGGGCCTTGAGGGTGGCACCCTGGGCGTTGAAGGTGGCGGACTGCAACCCGTAGGAGGCGTTGCGGACGGCGTGCGGCACGACCTTCCGCTGCCAGGCGTGCAGGGCCCGTACGGCGTCGGGCATGCCCGGCACGAAGAGCACCTGGGGGCCCTCGGCGAGGTACTTCAGCGGCAGGTTGGTGTTGTTCTCGACCTCGCCGAGCTTCGTGGTCTCCGGCGAGCCGTCCTTGCCCCGGGTGAAGTGGACGCCCTCGACGCCGTGGTGGACGAGTTCCCACTCCTTGGTGCCGAAGGGCGCGGCGAGGAAGTCGAGGACGCGCAGCATCAGCTCGACGCGCTCCTTCTTCGCCTTCTTCAGGATGGTGTAGCCGAAGGAGCGACGGGCGGCGACGACTCCGCCGGGCGTGCCGTCGACGCTGTACGGCAATGCGGCGGCCGGGGTGAACTTGCCCTTGGAGTCCTGGTACTTGGGCAGATAGGCGCCGAAGCCGTCCTGCATGGAACCGACGGTGCCGTTGAGGAAGAGGCTGCTCAGGTCGATCTGGGAGACCGAGGTCGCGTCCGGGTAGTAGGAGCCGTTCTCGCGCAGCCGGGCGCGGAAGGCGATGGACGCCTTGTAGCGCTCGTCCGCGTACCCCGGCACGAAGACCCCCTCCTCGGTGACGGACCAGTCCTGGGGCGCGTTGTGGGCGGCGGAGTGGAAGCCGTTGCCGAAGCCGGACCCCTGGGCGGCGCCGAGGGCGTACGTCCTGCCTCGGGTGGCCTGCCGGGCGACGGCGGCGAAGTCCTCCGCGGTCCAGCCCTCCTCCATGCCCGCGCCCGCGAACATGGCCTGGTTGAGCCAGAGCGTGGAGCCGGGCAGCGGGCGTTCCAGGGGGATGCCGTAGATCCGGCCGCCGATACGGCCCATGTCCCGCCAGGCGTGGCCGGGGATGTTGGCGAGGTTGGGGTAGTCGGTGACAGCGTCGCCGGACAGGTACGGGGTGAGGTCCTCGCCACGGGTCCGCACGAACTGGGCCTCGCGGGGCACGGTCAGCCCGGTGAACATGTTGATGATGTCGGGGAGGCTGTCGGCGTCGCCCGCCATGACCGTGGCCATCTTCTTCTGGTAGTCGGCCTGGGAGATGATCGTGTAGTCGATCTTCACGCCGAGTGCCTTCTCGACGGCCGCCCAGAACCTGTTGGACGAGGCCGGTTTGGGCGGTGTGCCGAAGGACACCGTCATGACCTTGATCGTGGACCCGTCGCCCGGGGTGCGGGAGACGGACTGTGTCAGCTCGGCCGGGTAGGAGGTGTATCCGGCCTGGACCCCTTCCGCGGTGGCGGCGAGGTCCGGCTTCGGGGCCTTGGCCGTGGGCCGGTACGTGGGCCAGGGGGCCAGCTTCTTGCCGGCGTTGGAGACGTCGCTGTCACGGCTGCCGGAGGAGGAGCAGGCGGTCAGTACGCCCGGGACGGAGGCGGCTGCCAGGGAACCGAGCAGAGTACGGCGGGACATGCGGGGCATGGGTGAATCCCTCGTGTCGGCTGGAATCGGCGGGGTCAGCTCTTGATGGCGCCGGTGAGCACGCCCTTGGTGAAGTACTTCTGGAGGAAGGGGTAGACGAGCAGGATCGGGACGGTGGCGATCACCAGCACCGCCATCTGCACGGTCTGGGGCGCGGTGACCGTGCCCTCGCCGGTCGTCGCGTCGGTGAGCCCGGAACCGGCCACCACATAGGTGCGCAGGACCTGTTGGAGGGGCCAGTGGTCGCTCTCCAGGTAGAGCGAGGCGTAGAACCAGGAGTTCCAGTACGCCACCGCGTAGAACAGTCCGACGACGGCGAGCGCGGCCTTGGACAGGGGCAGGACGACGGAGAACAGCACCCGCCAGTCCCCGGCCCCGTCCAGGCGCGCGGCCTCGTACAGCTCTTCGGGGATGCCCTGGAAGAAGCCGCGCAGCACGATGAGGTTGAAGACGTTGACGAGGACGGGCAGCACCAGGGAGGCGTAGCTGTCCAGCAGGCCCAGCTCCTTGACCAGCAGGAAGCTCGGGATCATGCCGGGCGGGAAGAGGAAGGTGAACAGGATGAGCAGCAGCGCCGGCCGGCCGCCGAGGACCCCGGGCCGGGAGAGGGCGTAGGCGAGGGTGACGGTGCAGGCGAGGCTGAGGAGGGTGCCGACGAGCGTCACACCCGCGCTGACACCGAGGGCGTGGGTGACGATGCCGCCTTCGAGGATGTCGCGGTAGGCGTCGAGGCTGGGTTCGGTGGGCCAGAGGACCCAGCCGCCGTTCGCCACGACCTCGTCGGTGGAGGCGAGGGAGGTCGAGACGATGACGAGGAACGGCACACAGACCAGGAGCACGACGGCGGCGAGGGCGACGGCCTTGGCCGCCTGGGTCACCGGCTTCGGCTTCTCCAGCCAGCCGGGCCGGACGGCGGTGCGGGAGCCGACGCGGACGGCGGTGCGGGTGCGTACGGCGGTGCGGGTGCGGGCGCTCACTTGTAGACCCCCTGTTCGCCGAGGCGGTGGGCGACCTTGTTGGCGGCGTACACGAGCAGCGCGCCGATGAGGCCCTTGAAGAGGCCCGCGGCGGCGGCGAATCCGTAGTCGCCGCCGACGATGCCCTGGTAGTAGACGAAGGTGTCGATGATCTCGGCGGCCTCCGGGCCGACCGCGTCGCGCTGGAGCAGCATCTGCTCGAAGCCGACGGAGAGGATGTCGCCGAGCCGCATGATGAGCAGCAGCACGATCACCGGGCGGATGGCGGGCAGCGTGACGTGCCAGAACCGCCGCCAGGGGCCCGCCCCGTCGATCGCGGCGGCCTCGTACTGCTGCTCGTCGACCTGGGCGAGGGCGGCGAGGAAGATGATCGTGCCCCAACCGGCGTCCTTCCAGATGACCTGGGCGACGGTGAGCGGCCGGAAGGCGTCGGGGTTGCCGATGATGTCGACGGTGCTCAACCCCATGCCGTCGAGCGAGGAGTTGAGCAGTCCGGTGTCGCCGAGCACCTGTTGGAACAGGGCGACGACGATCACCCAGGAGATGAAGTGCGGCAGGTACGCCACCGACTGCACGAAGCGGCGGACGCTGCTGAAGGTGAGGCTGTGCAGCAGCAGGGCGAGGCCGAGCGGCACCGGGAAGTAGAAGACGAGCTGGAGGACGGCGATCCAGAGGGTGTTGAGGACGGCCGCCCAGAACGCCCCGTCGTCGAACATCCGTCGAAAGTTGTCCACCCCGACCCAGGGGCTGCCCCAGATGCCGTCGAACGGGACGTACTCCTTGAACGCGATGAGGTTGCCGGCCAGCGCGCCGTAGTGGAACAGGAGGAAGTAGGCGAGTCCGGGGAGCATGAGCAGGACCAGTGCACGCGATTGGAAGCGTTTTCGGCTCGGTTGCACATCGTCCGCTCGATGGATGGTCGCGCTGTCCTCCTCTGCACCTGCACGTTCCCGTAGTACCGCGCCCACGGGTCCCCCTCACATCTCGACGTCGGAGTGAGGGGAAGTTAAAACGTTTTCAATGGGCGGTCAACAGCCCTGACAAAGAAGGTCTGTTGACCCGACGACCGGATCCGGCCGCCCCAACTCCACGGCTTCACAATGCCTCACCGGTCCGTACAGGACTTCTCCGCAATGTTCGCAGTCCGGAATTCACCCCTTCATTTGGCATGTCATTGACACGGCTTTGGAGGGCCTTGGTAGACAGTTGCGCCCGGCGATTCCTGTGCGACCCCTGTGCTCACGGGGAACAAGGAGCCCTTCATGGCAGCCTTAGACCACACCCGCGTCCGTATCCGCCTCCGCCGCGTCCGCCTCCGTCGCTTCCGCTTCCGCGCCGCCCTGGTCGGCACCGTGGCGACAGCCCTGATCATCGGCAGCGCCCCTGCCACCCCCGCCGGAACCGGCGAGGCGAGACCCGCCGCCGCGGCCGAACCCGACACCAGCGACCCCCGCGAGGGGTGGAGACCCGCAAGCGAACTCGCTGAGGACGAGGACGACCCGGGCCTCCTCGATCGCCTCTTCGGCGACGACGAGGACGACGACGAGATCGACCGGGGCGACGGCCACAAGCCGCCCCGCATCGGCCTGGACCGCTCCCGGGGCTCGTCCTCCCTGACCCACCGGGGCGTCACGGGCGAGGCCGGCAGCGTCCGTATCGCCGCGCCCCGGACCACGCACTCCACCGGCGCCGACCTCTCCTGGAGCGCGTACCGGGGCAAGGACCTGCGGGAGTACGAAGTCCACCGCGCCACGAAGAAGGACTTCACCCCGACCGACGAGACCCTCCTCGCCCCCGTCGACCGCGACACCCGCACCTTCGCCGACCGCACCGCGCCGCCGGCGCTCCACGGCGCGGGCAAGAGCGAGAGCGGGGGCAGGAGCAGGAGCGAAGGCAAGGGCGAGGGCAGGACCTACCACTACCGGATCGTCGTCCGCACCCAGCAGGGCAAGCTGCTGGCCGGTCCCGCCCGCACGGTAGAACTCCCGCCGCCGGGCAAGGTCACCGAGGGGGCGAAGCTGCTCGCCGCCCCCGAGGACGAGACCTACTTCCTGCCGTACACGCCGGCGCGGATGATCCCCGGCGAGAAGGCCACCGTCGAGGCGACCCTCACCAACACCACGGACACGGTGTGGAAGAAGGGCGAGCGCGTCCTGTCGTACCGCTGGACGCTGGACGGCAAGGACGTCACCAACCTCCTCAACAAGGACGCGACCGGGCTGCCCGAGGACGTGGCCCCCGGCGAAGCGGTGACCTTCGACGCGGAGTTGAAGGCCCCGGTGCTCGTCGACCCGCTCGACAAGAGGCTCACCTTCGGCCTGGAGTGGGACCTGCGGGAGAAGGCCACCGGCGACTGGCTGTCCGAGACGGACGGGGTGCCGCCCTCGAAGCACCAGGTGACCGCCGAGTACCCGACCTCCGACCAGCTCGGCCTGGAGGACTTCCACTCCTACGCCGGCAAGAACACCGGCGCGGGCTCGGCGCTGATGAGCAATCTTCACGCGGGCAACGCGGTGTGGTCGTACAACGCCTTCTCGAACCCGTCGCTCGGCTTCTCGACCTTCCTGCGGCTGGCCTACAACTCGCAGGACGCGTCCAGTACTCCGGCCGGATACGGCTGGTCGCTGCAGGCCTCGTCGCCGGTCCGGCTGGGCACTCCGCTGGACTTCCACCCGGCCGCCCTGCTGCCCAAGCAGATCACGCTGACCGACGGCGACGGCACCAGCCACGTCTTCAGCAAGAACAAGAAGGGCGAGTGGGACTCCCCCGCCGGCGTCCACTTCCGGGTCAGGCAGCTGGAGAAGGACTGTCTGCTCCACCCTCACCAGCGCGAGGCCTGGGAGTTCCTGCGCCCGGACCGGACCCGGTTCCTCTTCGACTGCCAGGGCTATCCGAGTGCCCAGGTGGACAAGAACGGCAACCGGATGGAGTTCACGTACGAGGAGCGGCTGCTCGGGCACCCGTCCAAGCTGCTGAAGTACGTCACCGACGCCGAGGGCCGGCGCACGCTCACCGTCGAGTACTGGGAGAAGGGCGAGGCGTACTCGTACGTCGACAAGGACGGTGAGGTCAAGGAAGGCAAGCACCTCCTCAACCCGTTCATCGTCGACAAGGTCCGGTCGGTCACCGACGTCTCCGGGCGCCGGGTCGACTTCACCTTCACGGAGAAGGGGCTGCTGGCGCGGCTGACGGACGGCGCGAACGCGGCCGAGGAGAAGCGCAAGGTCTTCACGTTCCGGTACGGCAAGGAGTTCGACCACCCCGGCGTGAAGCTGGTCCAGGTCACCGACCCGCGCGGCAACTCCTCGAAGGTCGACTACGTCGGCCCGCACGACGACAAGGACCAGCTGCACTACCTCGGGTACACCAAGACGGTCACCGACCGGCTCGGCGGTGTGACCAAGTACCGCTACGAGGACCCCGACGGCCATGACGGCAAGGGGACCGAGACGGTCGTCACCGACGCCGAGGGCAACCCCAGCACCCAGCGGATGGACGGCTACGGCCGGCCCGTGAAGCTCACCGACGCCAAGAAGCGCACCACCAGGCTGGGTTGGGACGCCGACAACAACGTCACGCGCCTGGAGGAGAACAACGGCGCCGCCCGCACCTGGAAGTACGACCCCAGGACGGGCTATCCGCTGGAGATCCGGGACGCGGAGTCGGTGAAGAACGACCGGCCCGCCGCCACGCTCACCTACGCGACCGGGGAGAACGGCTACATCGCCGACCTGGCGCGCCGGGTCTCCCCGGAGGGCCGTACCTGGCAGTTCGGCTACGACGCGCGCGGCAACATGACCTCGGTCACCGACCCGAAGGGTGTGGCGAGCGAGCCCGCGGACGACTACACCTCCACCAACGCCTACGACGCCCGGGGACGGCTCCTCTCCGCGACCGACGCGAACGAGCACACCACGAGGTTCGAGGACTACGACCCGTCCGGCTATCCGCGGGTGATCGTCGACGCCCTCGGCAACCGCACACGGACGACGTACGACGTGCGCGGCAACGTCACCGAGGTCGAGGAGGCCGACGGGGCGACGACCACGCAGACGTACGACGTGTTCGCGCGTCCGCTGGAGAACCGCCGGCCGAAGGACCAGCAGGCGGGCGAGTTCATCGTCACGCCCGCGCCGAAGTACGACGTGAACGACAACACGCTCGTCTTCACCGCCCCCAACGGGGTGTCGAGCAGCAGCGAGTTCGACGCCGCCGACCAGCTGCTGAAGTCCAGCCAGCCTGGTGACGAGGAGGGCGCTCCCGCACGGGTGTCGACCTTCACGTACGACAAGGTCGGCAACCAGCTCACGTCGACGGAGCCCAAGGGCAATCTGACCGAGGAGCCCGGCGACTTCACCTCGACGACGCGGTACGACGAGGTCTACCAGCCGATCGAGGCGGTCAACGCGGCGGGCAGGCGCGCCTCGGCCGTCTACAACGACGTCGGTGACCTGGTGAAGGTCGTCGACGCCCGCAAGAACGAGACCGAGGACCCCGACGACTACACCACGAGGTTCCGCTACGACCTCGACCACCGGCTCCTGGAGACGACCGACGCGATCGGCAAGTCGACCACGAGCACGTACGACTGGGACGGTCTGACCACCGCCACCACGGACGCCGACGGCAACCGCACCGAGCTGGTCATCGACGCCCGTGGCGCCCTGGCCGAGGCGCGGGTCCCGCACGACGACGGCGTCGTCCGGAAGACCCGCTTCGAGTACGACGAGGTCGGCAACCGGACCCGGGTCGTCACCCCGCGCGGCATGGAGACCGAGGACCCTGAGGACTTCGCCTCCGAGACCGTCTACGACGAGCTGAACCGCGTCAAGGAGACCCTGAGCCCCTTCGACCCGGACGACGACCGCTACAACACCCCGGACCGCACGACGTACGAGTACGACGCGCTGAGCCGGGTGAAGAAGGTCAGCGCCCCGCCGTCCGAGGGACAGAGCGTCCGCAACGAGACGGAGTACACCTACTTCGACACCGGCCTGATCAGGACGTCGGTCGACGCCTTCGACATCAGGAACTCCTACCGGTACAACGACCTCGGCCAGCAGATCCAGAACACCCTGAGCAGCGCGGGCGACGCGGTCTCCCGCACCCTCGACTCCTCGTTCTATCCGAGCGGCGCCCTCAAGTCCCGCTCGGACGACGGGGTCCCGGTGGGCCTCCAGGTCGCCCTGGTCGACAACAGCGACATCAACAACACGGCGCAGCAGGGCACATGGACGACGGTCACCCCGGAGGGGGCGTACGGCTACGACGCGCAGACGCATGAGCCGGGTACCGGCGAGGACCGCTTCGTCTGGCAGCTGACGATCCCGCAGGCCGGCGACTACACGGTCTACGTCCGCCATCCGAAGGTCGACGGGGCGGCGAAGGACGCCGCGTACGAGATCAAGCACAAGGACGGCACCGAGACCAAGACCCTCGACCAGAGCGAACTACCCGGTGAATGGCGCTCCCTGGGCAAGTACGCCTTCGCCGAGGACACCGGTCAGGCCGTCACCCTCACCGACAAGGCGACCGGCACGGTGGTCGCGGACGCGGTGCGGCTGGTCCGCGACTACGAGGGCGACACCGACAACGAGAAGAAGGACTTCTCCTACCGCTACGACGCCAACGGCAACCAGACCGAGATCGTCGACAACAGCCCCGGCGTCGAGACCGACCGCTACACCCTGGCCTACGACGAGCTCAACCAGCTCACCGAGGTGGTGGAGCGCGACGGGGACACGGTCCGCGACACGACGGCCCTGACGTACGACGCCAACGGCAACACGCTGACGACCACCCACGACCTGACCTGGAGCAAGCTGGAGTACGACGAGCTGGACCGGGTCGAGCGCATCACCAACGCTGCGTCGCCGACGGCGGACGACCGCCAGGTCACCTCGGTGGAGTACACGGCCCGGGGCGAGCTCGCGAAACAGACGAAGCCGAACGGCAACGTCCTGACCGTCGACTACTACCTCGACGGCGCCACGAAAAAGACCGCGGAACGGCAGTCCGACGACACCCTCGTCGCCGAGCACGCCCTGAAGTACAACGCCAACGGTCACAAGGTCGAGGACGTCCTGAAGCTGATGGACGCCGACGACAACGGCTCCACGATCGACAACACGTACGCGTACACCTACGACCCGCAGGACCGCATCGCGAAGGTCGCGAAGACCGGCGACGACGAGAAGACGGAGGAGTACCGGCACGACGCGGCCGGCAACGTGGTCCGGCAGACGGTCGACGACACGACGACGACCCACCGCTACGACCGCAACCGTCTCCTGACGTCGACGGAGGACGGCGCGTCGTCGACGTACAACTACGATCCGCTGGGCCGCCTCGACACCGTCTCCTTCGGCGGCGAGACGATCCAGAAGTACCGCTACGACGGCTTCGACCGTCCGGAGTCGATCACGTCGGGCACCGGTGACGCGGCTCGGACGACCCGTCTGACGTACGACGCGTTCGACCGCACGGTGAAGGAGGCGGTCGGCAGCGGCGACGACGCGAAGACCACCCTCTTCACCTACCTGGGCATCACCTCGAACTCCCTGCGGGAGGAGGTGACGGACGAGGGCGTCACGTCCTTCCAGTACGCCTCCTGGGGGCAGAAACTCACCCAGATCAAGGACGAGGAGGACAAAGACCCCGAGACCACGCAGTACCTCTACCACCCGCACGGTGACGTGGAGGCGCTGACCGACAAGGACGGCGACACCAAGACCACGTACGGCTACACGGCGTACGGCAAGAACGACACGGCCCAGTTCACGGGCGCGGACAAGCCGGGGGTGGGCGGCGAGGAGCCGTCGGAGCCGTACAACTCGTACCGCTTCAACTCGAAGCGCTACGACACGGCGTCCGGCACGTACGACATGGGCTTCCGCACGTACGACCCGGGGCTGAACCGCTTCCTCACCCGCGACATGTACGGCGGGGCCCTGGCCGACATGGGTCTGACGATGGACCCGTACACCGGCAACCGCTACGCGTTCGCCGGCGGCAACCCGATCTCGTTCATAGAGATCGACGGCCATCTGTTCGGCCTCTCCTGGTCGGACATCGGCCACGCCGCCCTGGACGTGGTCGGTCTCATCCCGGTCGTGGGCGAGGCCGCCGACCTGGCCAACTGCGGCTGGTACGCGGCCGAGGGCGAGTACGTCGACGCGGCTCTGTCCTGCGCCTCGGCGATCCCGTTCGCGGGGTACGGGGCGACGGCTGCGAAGGTGGCCAAGTACGGGGACGAGGCGCTGGAGGCCCTGGACACGGCGAGCGATGTGGGCCGCAACGTCCCGTCGGGCGGGGCGACACCGCCGACGGGCGGCGTGAATCCGCCGCCTGCCGGCGCCGCCGATCCCCCGCCGGCCGGCGCCGCGGACGCACCCCCCACGGGCGGCGCCAACCCCCCGGCTGCCGACGCCCCGGCCCCGGCTGCCCCGAAGCCCCCGGACGCACCGCCGTCCTGCAAGAACAGCTTCGTCCCCGGCACCAAGGTCCTGATGGCCGACGGTTCCACGAAGGCGATCGAGGACATCGAACTCGGTGACAAGGTCACGGCGTCGGACGTGGAGACGGACGACACGCAGTCCCGCACGGTGACCCGCACGATCAAGGGTGAGGGCAAGAAGCGCCTGGTGACGATCACGGTCGACACGGACGGCCGGTCGGGGGACGCCACCTCCACGATCACGGCCACCGACGGCCATCCGTTCTGGCTGCCGGACCTGGCGCAGTGGGTGGATGCGGGCGACCTGAGGCGCGGTCAGTGGCTGAGCACCGGCAGTGGCAGCTGGATCCAGATCACGGCCGTTTCGACCCGCACCGCCGTGGGGCCGGTCCACAACCTCAGCGTCGCCGGCGTGCACACCTACCACGTGCTGGCCGGGTCCACTCCGGTCCTGGTCCACAACTGTGGCTTGGAGGATGTCGCCGGGAGTCTGGGCTCGCGTGGTCCCGGTGACCCCACCAGAGGGCAGGTCGTGAACATCGCCGACGGTGGTGTGTCTCGAGTGGGGCAGCCGATCCAGAGCGGCAGGAGCGGCGTCACCGACGACATCAACGATTTCCTGATGGGCTCCCCCAACATCGCGAACCCGGCGTCCGGCCCGCATGCGGCAGCCACACACGTCGAGACAACGGTCGCTTGGTTCATGCGGCAGCGCGGGGTGACGTCGGCGGACCTGGTGATCAACCATGCCGGCGGTCCATGCAGGGGCCCGTTCTCCTGCACCAACGCGGTCGGGGCCATCCTCCCTCAGGGGTCGACCCTGAATGTGTGGTTCCCGAACGCGGCAGGCGGAATGTCGAACGTACTGTTGAGGGGTCGGGCCTGATGAGGGCCGAGTCAGCGCCACCAGGGAGTCGAGCCACCGTGATTCTGAGCGTTTCGTACGGCAGTGGCTGGCACCACGCCGAGACCTGGGAAGAGAAGGCCCGTCTGATCACGCAGGTGATGGAGACCCTGCAATCGGAGGGCCGGACAGGTCAGTGGTACACCCCGGGCGAGGACGCGTGGTTCAGTCTCTCCGAGGAACGGCACGACGACAGTCGGCCGGTGGCGGACAACTATCTGCGTGTCGCCGTCAACAGGTCGACGGGGTACGGGGGGCTGGTCTGGGGAGTCACCGAGGACAGTCCCAGAAGAGGCGGCATCCACAACTCCGTCTGGGTGTCCGACAATCCGCTACCACCGGCCTTCGACCCTCGGGTCGTGTCGGATCCCGGTTATCCGCTGTTCCATGATCCGTGCAGCACCCTGCCCGTGCCACGAGTACGGGCGGCGGTGGAGGAGTTCTGCCGCACGGACACGGGAGACAGGCCGCGATGCGTCCAGTGGGTCCCCGGCCACCTGAATGGAGAACGTCTCGACAAGGCTCCCATGGTGGACCTCGTCGAGAATTCCGACCCGTTCGCCTGATCTAGCCGACGACCCGCCCGTTCAGCACCACTCTCGTCGGGGCCCCCAGCACGTGAACATCCGTGCGGGGGTCCCGTTCGTACACCACCAGGTCCGCGGGGGCGCCCTCGGTCAGGCCGGGGCGGCCGAGCCAGGCGCGGGCGTGCCAGGTGGTCGCCGCGAGCGCCTGGACCGGCGGGATGCCGGCGGTGACCAGTTCGGCGACCTCCGCGGCGACCAGGCCGTGGGCCAGGGAGCCGCCGGCGTCCGTGCCCACGTACACCGGGATGCCCGCGTCGTAGGCGTTGCGGACGGTGTCGTAGCGGCGTTCGTGGAGGCGGCGCATGTGCGCGGCCCAGTTCGGGAACTTGGCCTCGCCGCCGTCCGCCATGGACGGGAAGGTGGCGATGTTGACCAGGGTCGGGACGATCGCGACGCCTCGGGAGGCGAAGAGGGGGATCAGGTCGTCCGTCAGGCCCGTCGCGTGTTCGACGCAGTCGATGCCCGCCTCGACGAGGTCGCGGAGGGACGACTCGGCGAAGCAGTGGGCGGTCACGCGGGCGCCCAGGAGGTGCGCCTCCGTGATCGCCGCCTCGATCGCCTCACGCGGCCAGCACGGCGACAGGTCGCCCAGCCCCCGGTCGATCCAGTCCCCCACCAGCTTCACCCAGCCGTCCCCGCGCCGGGCCTCCTGGGAGACGTACGCGACCAGTTCGTCCGGCTCGATCTCGTGGGCGAAGTTGCGGATGTAGCGCCGCGTGCGGGCGATGTGGCGGCCGGCCCGGATGATGTTCGGCAGGTCGTCGCGGTCGTCGATCCAGCGGGTGTCGGAGGGGGAGCCCGCGTCGCGGATCAGGAGGGTGCCCGCGTCGCGGTCGGTCAGCGCCTGTTTCTCGGCGATGTCCTCCGGGACCGGGCCGTGGGGGCCGAGGCCGACGTGACAGTGCGCGTCGACCAGGCCGGGGAGGGCCCAGCCCTCGACGGTACGCGTGTCCCGGGCGCCGGCCGGGCGGTCGTACGACACCCTGCCGTCGATCACCCACAGCTCGTCCCGGACCTCCTCGGGTCCGACCAGGATCCGGCCCTTCACATGCAGCACCGCACGCTCGCTCATGCACCGCACCTTAGTCAGCGCGCCGGTACGGCAGAAAGGGACGCCCTTCTCAGTCCTTGCCGCCCACCTGGTCCGACGTCTCCTCCTCCTCCACCTCCGCCATCGCCGGGTCCAGGAGGCGGGAGAGGAAGTGGCGGGTGCGTTCGTGGCTCGGGCTGCCGATGACCTGGGCCGGGGTGCCGTCCTCGACGATCACGCCGTCGTCCATGAAGACCACGCGGTCGGCGACCTCCCTCGCGAAGGTCATCTCGTGGGTCACCACCATCATGGTCATGCCGTCCTGGGCGAGCATGCGCATCACCGCCAGGACGTCCCCCACCAGCTCCGGGTCGAGCGCCGAGGTCGGCTCGTCGAAGAGCATCACCTCGGGGCCCATCGACAGCGCGCGGGCGATCGCCACGCGCTGCTGCTGACCGCCGGAGAGCGAGGCGGGGTAGGCGCCCGCCTTCTCCGACAGGCCCACCCGGGACAGGTTCTCCGCCGCCACCTTCGCCGCCGTCGCCTTGTCCCGCTTGAGGACCCGGCGCTGCGGCAGGGTGAGGTTCTCGGTCACCGTGAGGTGCGGGAAGAGGTTGAACTGCTGGAAGACCATGCCGATACGGCGGCGTACGGCGTCGATGTCGACGTCCGGGTCCGTCAGTTCCGTACCGCCGACGAAGACCTGGCCCTTCGTCGGCTCCTCCAGGAGGTTCACACAGCGCAGCAGCGTCGACTTGCCGGAGCCCGACGGGCCGATGACGCACACCACCTCGCCCCGCCCGATCTCCAGATCGATGCCCTTCAGCACCTCGTTGGCGCCGAACGACTTGTGCAGACCCCGGACCTCGATCTCCGCCCTGGTACTCATTTCACGGCCTCCTGGGCCTTCGCCTCCATGCGGCGTACGACGAAGCCGAGCGGAACGGTCACCAGCAGGTAGCACAGGCCGGCGACCAGGATCGGCGTGGAGTTGGCGGTGGTGCTGGCCAGGTCACGGCCGTACTTGGACAGCTCGCGCTCCTCCAGCGTGACGCCGAGGAAGAGGACGAGCGAGGAGTCCTTGAACAGCAGGACCAGTTCGTTGGTGAGCGGCGGCAGGATGATCCGGAACGCCTGCGGAATGATGATCGACACCATCGCGCGGGCGGGCGAGAACCCCAGCGAACGGGCCGCCTCCAGCTGGCCCTTCGGCACCGCCTGGATGCCCGCGCGGATCGTCTCCGCCATGTACGCGGCGGCCACCAGACCGAGCGCGAGCGCGACCTTGCCGTACGTGCCGCCGGGGATCTCCGTGCCGGGGAAGGCCAGCGGCACGGCGACGCCGATGAAGATGAAGATCAGTAGGGCGGGCAGGCCCCGGAAGATCTCGATGTACACGCCGGCGAACCAGCGGTACGGGCCCACCGACGACAGCCGCATCAGCGCGATGACCATGCCGAGGACGAGCCCGAACACGAAGCCGGACAGCGTGTAGAGGACGGTGTTCTTCAGTGCCAGCGTGATGACGTCGGGGAACATCTGCTCGGCGATGTCCCACTGGGCGAACTGGTTCTTCAGCCGGGCCCAGTCCGCCGACACCGCGAAGGCGACGACGGCGGCGACGAACAGCGCGTACTGCGCGCCCCGGGAGAGGGTGCGCTTCTGGCTCCGGGTCAGGCCCTTCTTCTTCGGCTGGAGCGCTGTGTCCGTGTCGGTCCCGCTCATGAGGCCGACGGGGAGGCCGAGGCGGCGCTCTCGTCGTACGGGCCGATCCACTGCTCGTACAGGTCCTTGTACGTGCCGTCGGACTTGGCCTCGGCAAGCGCCTTGTTGATGGCGGCGACGAGCTTGGTGTTGCCCTTCTTGACGGTGAAGCCGTACTCCTCACCGGTGTTGATCTGCTCGGCGACCGTGTAGGCGTCGGCGAGAACCTCGTCCTTGAGCCAGCCCTGGACCACCGGGTAGTCGATGACGACGGCGTCGACCTGGCCGGTACGCAGGCCGTTGAGGACGGCGTCGGAGGACTCGAAGGAGACGGGGTCGAGGCCCTTGCTCTTGGCGTAGTCCTCGCCGGTGGTCTGCGCCTGGGTGCCGACCTTGTAGTCCCCGTCGCCCTTGAGGTCCGCGAACGAGCGGATGTCGGCGTTCTTGGCGGCGAGAACGGCCTGCGTGGCCTCGAAGTACGGGTCGGAGAAGTCGACGTTCTTCTTGCGCTCGTCGGTGATCGTCATACCGGCCGCGGCGAGGTCGCACTCGCCGGAGTTCAGGAAGGCGCCCGTCTTGAAGTTCTCGAAGGGGGTGTCGACGATGTCCTGCTTCACCCCCAGGTCCTCGGCGACGAGGTCGATCAGGGACACGTCGAAGCCCTGGACCTTGCCGTCGATCTCGGACTGGAACGGCGGGTACGGGAGGTGCGTGCAGGTCGTGAGCTGACCGGCCTTCACCAACTCGACCCCGCCGGCCGCGGTCTTGGAGCCGCTGCCGCCGCCGTCGTCCGACGAACAGCCGGCCACGAGCAGCAGTCCGGCCGCGGCGGTGGTGGCGGCGAGGATGCGGGTCCGGCGTCCGGGGACCGAGTTCACGGGGAGACCTCCTGTGGGGAAACTGAGACAACCGATGATAAGGAAATCTTTGGCTCGCTCAAACTATTCCGATGGCCATCGGGCCGCCTGACCTCCGATGTTGGCGATGCGGGGCGCACGGATGCCGTCGGTACCCTCGACACCATCTACCCCGTCCTTGAAGAGAGCACCCCGTGACACACCCGTTTCTGGATCTGGCCCCGCTGAGCGCGTCGCACTTCGCCTCGATCGAGGACCGGGTCGCCCGGCTGCTCTCCACGGAGCAGGACGTCGTGATCACCCAGGGCGAGGCGCTGCTGCCGCTGGAGGGCGCGATCCGCGGGGCCGCCGGTCCCGGCACGACCGCGCTGAACGTGATCACCGGGCCGTACGGGCAGACCTTCGGGGACTGGCTGCGGGACTGCGGGGCGACGGTCGTCGACCTGGCGGTGCCCTTCCACACGGCGGTGACGGCCGGGCAGATCCGCGACGCCTTCGCCGAGCACCCGGCGATCGACTTCGTGTCGCTGGTGCACGCGGAGGCCGCCACCGGCAACACCAACCCGGTGGCGGAGATCGGCGAGGTCGTCCGTGAGCACGGCGCCCTGTTCTACCTGGACGCGGTGGCCTCCGTCGGGGCCGAGCCGGTCCTGCCGGACGCGTGGGGTGTCGACCTGTGCGTCATCGGGGCGCAGAAGGCGATGGGCGGGCCGGCCGGGGTCTCGGCGATCTCCGTGAGCGAGCGGGCGTGGGCGCGGATGGCGGCCAACCCACGGGCGCCGCGCCGCTCGTACCTCTCCCTGCTGGACTGGAAGGAGCGCTGGATCGACGGCGGCCGCCGGGCGCTGCTGCACGCGCCCGCCCAGCTGGAGATGCTCGCCCTGGAGGCCTGCCTGGAGCGCGTCGAGGCGGAGGGGCTCGGGACGGTGATGTCGCGGCACGCGTCCGCCGCCGCGGCGACCCGGGCCGGAGCGCTCGCGCTGGGCGGAGGCCTGGAGCCCTATGTGCGTGAGGCGGCCGACGCGGCGCCCGTCGCCACGACCCTGCGGACACCCGCCGGGGTCGACGCCTCGGAGCTGGTCGCCAAGGCGCTGGCCGCGGATCCGGCGCTCCCGCTGGCCGCCGGCGGCGGCGCCCTCGCCTCGGAGATGGTCCGCGTGAACCACTACGGCCCCGACGCCACCCCGGGGGTCGTGCACTCCGCCCTCGCCGGGCTGGGCGCGGCCCTGGCGGAGTTCGGCGCGCGCGTCGACCTGGAGGGGGCCCGGCGGGCGGCGACGGCGGCCCGCGCATAGCGGGAGCGCTTTCGGCGGGGAATTGCCACCGGCTTTTCCGGCAGAAATGAAGTGGAATTCACAGAACAGGATCCCGTATTCTTCTGCCCGCTCTTCCCCCGCCTAAACGCAAAGATTTCGCGAACGCCGACGGGGCCGATTCGAGCAGGACTCGTGAGGGTTGCGCACATGTGACCGACTCCACAACGTGCCCGTTTTGTGCGGTAATTTACGGGCGAAACCCACCATACCTACCGCGTTTCCGTAGGTCCCTCACGCCCGCGTGATAACACGTGAACGGCTCATGCGTAACCCCGCGCGGCGATGCAATTCGAAATTCCCATGGGTAAATTCAAGCCCCATGACTGCCGCACAAGCAGAACCACTGACGGAAATCGCGGAAGGGATTCGGATCGACCGCCCGGACGTGTCGGACGGCGCGTCGCTGTGGCGCATCGCCGGGGACTCCAAAGCGCTGGACCTGAACTCCTCGTACAGCTATCTGCTGTGGTGCCGGGACTTCGCGGACACCTCGGCGGTGGCGCGGGACCGGTCCGGGGAACCGGTCGGCTTCGTGACCGGGTATGTGCGCCCGGAGCGGCCGGACACCCTGCTGGTGTGGCAGGTCGCCGTCGACGAGGCGCACCGGGGGCTCGGGCTCGCGGGCGCGCTGCTGGACGGGCTCACCGCCCGGGTCGCGCGACGGCACCCCCTGACCTGCCTGGAGACCACCATCACGCCCGGCAACACCGCGTCCGAGCGGCTGTTCGCCGCGTACGCCGAACGGCACGGCGCGAGCGTCGAGCGCACGGTCCTGTTCGAGGCGGGGGACTTCCCGGACGGCCCGCACCAGCCCGAGGTGCTGCACCGCATCGGCCCGCTCTCCCCCTGAGGCCGCCGCGCGTCCGGGTCTCCGCCCGCCGGCGGACCCCGCCCCCTTCTCCACTCCCCCACTCCCCCTCCCTCCCTCACCCCCCACGCACCGAGGAGCGATTCGACGTGACCATCACCCAGCCCGACCTGAGCGTCTTCGAGACCCTGGAGTCCGAGGTGCGCAGCTACTGCCGCGGCTGGCCCACCGTCTTCGACCGCGCGCAGGGCAGCCGGATGTTCGACGAGGACGGCCACACCTACCTCGACTTCTTCGCCGGCGCCGGGTCACTCAACTACGGCCACAACAACCCCGTGCTCAAACGCGCCCTCATCGACTATCTCGAACGGGACGGCGTCACCCACGGGCTCGACATGTCGACGACCGCCAAGCGGGCGTTCCTGGAGTCCTTCCAGAACCTGGTGCTGCGGCCGCGCGATCTGCCGTACAAGGTCATGTTCCCGGGGCCGACCGGCACCAACGCGGTGGAGTCGGCGCTGAAACTGGCGCGGAAGGTGAAGGGCCGGGAATCGGTCGTGTCGTTCACCAACGCCTTCCACGGCATGTCGCTCGGCTCGCTCGCCGTCACCGGCAACGCCTTCAAGCGGGCCGGGGCGGGCATCCCGCTGGTCCACGGCACCCCGATGCCGTTCGACAACTACTTCGACGGCACGGTCGAGGACTTCCTGTGGTTCGAGCGGCTGCTGGAGGACCAGGGCTCCGGGCTCAACAAGCCCGCCGCGGTGATCGTGGAGACCGTGCAGGGCGAGGGCGGCATCAACGTCGCCCGCCCGGAGTGGCTGCGTGCGCTCTCCGAGCTGTGCGCGCGGCAGGACATGCTGCTCATCGTCGACGACATCCAGATGGGCTGCGGTCGTACGGGCGCCTTCTTCTCGTTCGAGGAGGCCGGCATCACACCCGACATCGTGACCGTCTCGAAGTCCATCAGCGGCTACGGGCTGCCGATGTCGCTCTGCCTGTTCAAGCCGGAGCTGGACATCTGGGAGCCGGGTGAGCACAACGGCACCTTCCGCGGCAACAACCCCGCCTTCGTGACGGCGACGGCCGCCCTGGAGGCGTACTGGGCCGACGGCTCCGTCATGGAGAAGCAGACCCGCGAGCGCGGTGAGCAGGTCGAGCAGGCGCTCATCTCCATCACGGAGGAGAACCTCGCCGACGTGAAGGAGTACCGGGGCCGCGGTCTGGTGTGGGGCCTGGAGTTCCACGAGAAGGAGCGCGCGGGACGGGTGGCCAAGCGGGCCTTCGAACTCGGGCTGCTGATCGAGACGTCCGGCCCGGAGAGCGAGGTCGTCAAACTGCTGCCGGCCCTCACCATCACCCCCGACGAGCTGGACGAGGGCCTGCGCGTCCTCGCCCGCGCCGTGCGGGAGACCGTCTGACGTCGTACGGGAGACCGTCCGGCGCCGTACGGCGAACCATCTAACTAGGAGGCATCGCACCACCGTGATCGTCCGTTCGTTCAAGGACATCGAAGGAACCGACCGGCATGTGAAGTCGGCGTCCGGCACCTGGGAGAGCAAGCGCATCGTGCTCGCCCGGGAGCGGGTCGGCTTCTCCCTCCACGAGACGACTCTGTACGCGGGTACGGAGACGTCCATGTGGTACGCGAACCACGTCGAGGCCGTCGTGTGCGTCGAGGGCGAGGCCGAGCTCACCGACCAGGAGACCGGGCGGAGTTACACGATCACGCCCGGAACCATGTACCTCCTCGACGGGCACGAGCGGCACACACTGCGGGTGAAGGAGGACTTCCGCTGCATCTGTGTCTTCAACCCGCCCGTGACCGGCCGGGAGGACCACGACGAGAACGGCGTCTACCCGCTGCTCACCGAGCCCGAGGAGGTGTGACATCACCATGACCACGACCACCACGATGAACACTGCCACCACCGTCCCCGACCTCTACCCCAGCCGTGGGGCCACCGAGGTCTCGGTCCCGCGTCAGGACCCGGTCGTCTGGGGCTCCCCCGCCACGCCCGGCCCGGTCTCCCTCGCCGAGCTCCAGGCGTACGAGCGCGACGGGTTCCTCCCCGTCGAGCAGCTGATCGAGCCGGACGAGGTCGCCGTGTACCGGGGGGAGCTGGAGCGGCTGGTCGCCGATCCGGCGATCCGCGCCGACGAGCGCTCGATCGTGGAGCCGAAGTCGCAGGAGATCCGGTCGGTCTTCGAGGTGCACCGGATCAGTGAGCTGTTCGCGCAGCTGGTGCGGGACGAGCGGGTCGTCGGGCGGGCCCGGCAGATCCTCGGCTCGGACGTGTACGTCCACCAGTCGCGGATCAACGTGAAGCCGGGCTTCGGCGCGTCCGGGTTCTACTGGCACTCCGACTTCGAGACCTGGCACGCCGAGGACGGGCTGCCGAACATGCGGACGGTGTCCGTCTCGATCGCCCTGACCGAGAACTACGACACCAACGGCGGTCTGATGATCATGCCGGGGTCGCACCGGACGTTCCTCGGCTGTGCGGGAGCCACCCCGCAGGACAACTACAAGAAGTCGCTGCAGATGCAGGACGCCGGCACCCCGTCCGACGAGGCGCTGACGGCCATGGCGTCCGAGTACGGCATCAAGCTGTTCACGGGCAAGGCCGGTTCGGCGACCTGGTTCGACTGCAACTGCATGCACGGGTCCGGTGACAACATCACCCCGTTCCCGCGCAGCAACGTCTTCATCGTCTTCAACAGCGTGGAGAACGCGGCCGTGGAGCCGTTCGCGGCGCCGGTGCGGCGGCCGGAGTTCATCGGCGCACGGGACTTCACCCCGGTGCGGTGACCTCACCGTCCCCCTGACGGGGCCGGGCGATCGCCACCCCTGAGCGACCGCCCGGCCCCTTTCGCGTGCCCACGGGCGACCGCCGCCGACGGGATCCCCTACAGCCAGGCCAGCGAGGCCGCCCGCTCCAGTACGGTGCGGGCCGCGCTCTCGTCGCCGGTGATGCCCCTCGGGACCTCGTCTGGGGCATGGCGACCGCCGACCAGGAGGCAGAAGTCGACCGGGTCCAGGCTGAGTTCGGCGTGCACGGGCCCGGTGTCGTCGCCGAGGATCCAGCTGGTGTCGGTGGGCCCGGTGACCTCGAAGAGGACGGGCGGCGCGTCGTGGAGGGCCAGGCCGAGGATGCGGACGGCCAGCCGGACCAGGGACCACAGGTGTTCGTCGGGGGGCGGCGGCACGGGCAGACCGAGGGCCCGGCCGATGTCGTCCGTGTGGATCCAGGCCTCGAAGGCGCGGATCACGAAGTGGTCGGCGACCGGCAACCTGAGGCCCATCACCGTGACGGGGCGGGCGGCGAGTTCGGGGTCGGCGGCCTCGGGGGTGGCGAGCAGCGCGGCGGCCTGCGCGGCCCAGGTGGCGAGCGTCTGCGCGGGTGTGCGCCGGTGCTCGTGGGCGATGACGTCGGCGGTGCGCCGGGCCCAGGCGTCCGGGGCGGGGGTCTCCTCCGGGATGTGCGAGAGGGGCAGCGGGGTGTCGACGCCGAGGCGTACGGCGAGGTGTTCGTCGGCGGCGACGAGGTGGGCGACGGTGGCGTGGGCGTCCCAGTCGTGCACGACCGGGGTGCCCCAGCGGCCCTCCACCTCCGGTACCAGCGCCTGGAGTCCGGCCACGGCCGCGGCGTAGGGCGCCGCGTGGTGGGCGAGCTCGGCGGCACGGGGGCGGCGGGAGCGGAGCGCGAGCGCGAGGACGCCGTCGGCGCGCCCGTCCACGGCACCGACCGGGTTCCCGTCCACCGATCCGTCCAGCAGCCGTACCGTGGCGCGGAGCCGGTCCGCCTCCGCCGCGCACGACGCGCAGACGGCCAGGTGCGGGGCGACTCTCCGCCGCTCGCCGGGCGGGAGCGCGCCGACGGCCCAGGCGGCCAGCAGCTCCCGTACGCCGTCGTGGTCGTTGGTCATCGCGCGCCGCCCTTTCGCCCTGCCGCGTCCACGATACGCAGGTGCCACGCGCTCCGGACGGTCCCGTGCGCCCCCATCACGCGCCCCTTGCCGCAGCCGGGTCCGGCGGGTCCGCGAGGGACTCCGCCAGCTTGCGCAGCGCCGAGCGCAGGCGGGCCTTCGCGGTGCCCTCGGGTATGCCGAGTTCGACGGCGGCCTGGCGGTAGGTGCGGCCGGCGAAGTAGGCGAGGTGGACCACCTCCCGCTGGGGGCGCGGGAGTTCGGCGAGGGCGGTGTGCAGCAGGAGGGAGCGTTCGCGGTCGACGAGCGCCTCGGCCGGGTCGGGGGCCGCGTCGGGGATGGCGTGCAGCGCCGAGTCGTCCGCGCGGACGTCCTTGCGGTGCCGGGCCTCGCCGCGCACCCAGTCCACGGCCCGCCGGTGGGCGACCATGGAGAGCCAGGTGCGCAGCGAGCCCCGGCGCGCGTCGAAGCCGTACGGCCTGCTCCACAGCTGGGCGAAGACCTCCTGCGCCACGTCCTCGGCGGCCGCCGGGCTGCGGGTGACCCGGACGGCCACCCGCCGGACGAGTCCTCCGTACGCCGCGTACGCCTCACGCAGCGCGGACTCGTCCCCGTACACCAGCCGCCGATGCAACTCCACATCGATGGACGGCTGTTCGAGCGTCGGCTCCACCGGCACCACCACCTCGTGATGCCTTCCTAGCGTCCTGGCGCGGTCCGCGCCAGTGAGTCGGGAAAGTCAGCCGGAGAGGACGACCGGAACCCGGTCGGCGTCCGTTCACGTGGTGTACACGTGGAGGGCGGCGCGCGGCTGCCCGGCGCGGGGCCGGTCCGCGCACCACCGCTCCTACTGCGGCACGGCGCATCCGTCGGGCCCGCAGACCTCCGCGCCGTCCGAGGCCACGACCTTCAGCGGCGCGGGCCGCTCCCCCCACGCCTGCGTGAGCGCCTTCTCGAAGACCTCCGCGGGCTGGGCCCCGGAGACGCCGTACTTCCGGTCGAGCACGAAGAACGGCACGCCGTTCGCGCCCAGCTCCGCCGCCTCGCGCTCGTCCGCGCGGACGGCGTCCGCGTACGCGTCCGGGTCGGCCAGCACCTTGCGCGCGGCCTCCTCGTCGAGCCCGGCCTCGACGGCCAGCTCGACGAGGTAGTCGTCCGCGTCGACGTACACGGACCGCTCCTCCGCGAAGTTCGCCCGGTAGAAGGCCTGGAGCAGTTCGCTCTGGCGTCCCTGGTCCTTGGCGAAGTGGATCAGGCGGTGCATGTCGAAGGTGCTGCCGTGGTCACGGCCCTCGGCCCGGTAGGCGAGGCCCTCGGCCGCCGCCTGGTCCCGGAGGTTGTGCTCACCGGCCTGGGCCTGCGCGTGGCTCATCCCGTACTTCTTGGTCAGCATGGTGAGCACGGGCTGGACATCGTCCTTGGCGCGGCCCGGGTCGAGCTCGAAGGAGCGGTGCACCACCTCGACACCGTCGCGGTGCGGGAAGGCGGCGAGCGCCTTCTCGAAGCGGGCCTTGCCCACGTAGCACCAGGGGCAGGCGATGTCGCTCCAGATCTCGACGCGCATGGTGTCAGCTCTCTCCAGGTCGCACGGGTACCGAGACGCCCTCCGTCTCCACGATGGATGAACGTTCAAGCAGTGCGTCCCATTCCCCGGTCAGCTGCCGTTGCGTAGATCTTCCGGCCAGTTCGGCCGGAACTCGATCTCGTCGTAGGTGACGACGCACCCCTCGCCCATCGGGGACTGCGTCATGAAGCCGATCAGCGCGGCGCCGCTCTCCCGCTCGCCGGCGAGGGTGAAGAGGCGGACGAAGGTCCACCGCTCGCCGTCGCGGGAGGCGTGGAAGGCGAAGGCGCGGCCGGTGCGGCTGATCCTCAGCCAGACCGAACTGCCCTCGACCGTGAAGGAGTTGGCGTCGTCCGAATGACCGCGGGTGACCACCGTGCAGACGGTCGGCACGTCGGGCGAGTTCTCCAGGCAGAGCTTCGCCCAGGCCCGCTCCCCCACGTGCACGTACAGCACGCCCGCGTCGAACCCGGCGGCGAAGCCGACGGTGACGCGGGCTATCAGCTGGAAGTCCCCCTCCGGCGACCCCAGCAGCCGGGGCGCGTCCGATTTCGGGTCCAGCCCTTCGTCGGTGGGCGGCACGAAACGGTCCTGCCGGGCACCGGCCCACCCGGTGAGCACCCCGTCCTCGTAGGACCAGTGCCCATCGGGGCCGTACGTACGAAGGGGGAAGGGGAGTTCGGGGATCTCGACGTCCATGGGGGGATTCTTGCAGTTCCCCGCGCCCCGAAGAGGGCGCGGGGAACTGCGCGAGCAACCACGACGCACGCGCGGCCCGAAACCGAACCGAACCCCTACGGCGCTCCCCGAAGGGCTATCGCTCCAGAACGCCGTTGAACCGACGGGGCAGCCCCAGCGGATTGGCGTCCTTCAGCTCGGCCGGCAGCAGCCCCTCCGGCGCCCCCTGGTACGCCACCGGCCGCAGCCACCGCTCGATCGCGGTGCCGCCCACCGAGGTGGAGGTGGAGGTCGTCGCCGGGTACGGGCCACCGTGGTGCTGGGCAGCGGCCACGGCCACACCCGTCGGCCAGCCGTTGACGAGGACGCGCCCGGCCAGCGGCGTCAGCTCGGCCAGCAGCTCCGGTCCGCGTCCGCCCTCGGCCGCCTCCTCGCCCGACACGTGCACCGTGGCGGTGAGGTTGCCGGGCAGCCGGGACAGCACCGACTTGGCCTCGTCCTCGTCCGCGTAGCGGGCCACGACGGTGAGCGGGCCGAAGCACTCCTCCAGGAGCAGGTCGTGCTCGCCCTCGACGGCCAGCTTCTCCGCGGGGACGGTCAGGAAACCGGGGCTGACCGTGTGCTCGCCGCCCGCGCCGGCGGTCACCGGCGACTCCACGTCCGGCAGCTCGGCGCGCTCGGCGACACCGGCGAGGAAGTTGTCCCGCATCCGGTGGTCCAGCAGGACGCCGGAGTCGACGTCGCTGACCGCCTCGGTGAGCGACTTCAGCAGGCGGTCACCGGCGTCACCGGCGGGCGCCAGCACCAGGCCGGGCTTCACACAGAACTGACCGACACCGAGGGTCATCGACCCGGCGAGGCCCGTGCCGATGGCCTCGGCGCGCTCCGCTGCGGCGGCCTCGGTGATCAGGACGGGGTTCAGGGAGCCCAGCTCGCCGTGGAACGGGATCGGCACGGGGCGCGCCGCCGCCGCGTCGAAGAGGGCACGGCCGCCGCGCACCGAACCGGTGAAGCCGGCGGCGGTGACCAGCGGGTGCTTGACCAGCTCGACGCCCGCCTCGAAGCCGTGCACGAGGCCGAGGACGCCCTCGGGGAGGCCGTGCTCGGCGGCGGCCCGGCGCAGCACGATCGCGACCAGCTCGGACAGCGCCGGGTGGTCGGGGTGGGCCTTGACGACGACCGGGCAGCCGGCGGCCAGCGCGCTCGCCGTGTCACCGCCGGGGACGGAGAAGGCGAAGGGGAAGTTGGAGGCCGAGTAGACGGCCACCACGCCGAGGGGGACCTTGTAGCGGCGCAGGTCCGGGATGGGCGGGGTGGCGGTGTCGTCGGGGTGGTTGATCACCACGTCGAGGAAGGCGCCCTCGTCGACGATGTCGGCGAAGGCCCGCAGCTGGTAGCAGGTGCGGGCGAGTTCGCCGGTGAGGCGGACCGGGCCGAGCGCGGTCTCGGCGTCGGCGACCTCCACGAGCTGGTCATTGGCCGCCTGGAGCTGGTCGGCGGCGGTGCGCAGGAAGGCCGCGCGGACGGTGCGGTCGGCCAGGGAGCCGCGGGCGGCGTGCGCCGCGCGGACGGCGGCGTCCACCTCCTGGGCTGTGGCCTCCACCGCAACCTGCTCGCGCTGCTTCCCGGTACGGGGGTCGACACTCCAGACTGGTGCTGCTGCCACCGCGGGTTCCTCCACATATTTCTGGATCGATTCCCAGGGGTATATCTGGGTCATTCACCAGCGTCGTTCGATATGCTGAACGCCGTCTCTGATGATGAATATTCTGTCGGAGACTATATCTTCAGCTTCTCGCCGAACGAAGGGGTCACGGGCGATGTCGGCAGTGGAGACGGGCGGCGGGGCACAGGTCAAATCGGCGGTAAGGACCGTTGAGCTGCTCGAATACTTCGCCGGACGCCCCGGTATGCATTCCCTGGCCGCGGTCCAGGAAGCCGTCGGATATCCCAAGTCGAGTCTCTACATGTTGTTGCGCACCCTGGTGGAACTGGGCTGGGTGGAGACCGACGCGACGGGCACGCGGTACGGCATCGGCGTGCGGGCGCTGCTCGTGGGCACGTCCTACATCGACGGCGACGAGGTGGTGGCGCTGGCCCGGCCGACGCTGGACCGGCTGTCGGACGACACCACGGAGACGATCCACCTGGCCCGGCTCGACGGCACCAACGTCGTCTATCTGGCCACCCGCCAGTCGCAGCACTATCTGCGCCCCTTCACCCGCGTCGGCCGCCGGCTGCCCGCGCACTCCACCTCGCTCGGCAAGGCGCTGCTGGCCACCCACACCGACGAGCAGGTCCGCAAGATGCTCCCGGAGACCCTCCCGGCGCTGACGGAGCACACGATCACCGACCGGGAGCGGCTCATCGAGGAGCTGCGCCAGATCCGCGAGCAGGGGTTCTCGGTGGACCGCGAGGAGAACACCCTCGGACTGCGCTGCTTCGGGGTGGCGATCCCCTACCGCACCCCGGCCCGCGACGCGATCAGCTGCTCCGTCCCGGTGGCCCGGCTGACCCCGGCCCACGAACAGCTGGTCAAGGACGCCCTCTTCGATGCCCGCGACCGGCTGACCCTGGCGACCCGCAGACTCTGAACCGGCCTCGTGGCAACCCCGGTTCCATGAAGACCTCATGAGAAAGCCCGGCAAGGGGAACGACTGATCGCATCCCGCTCGTCCTTCCGGGTGCGATGAACAAGACGATCAGGCGCTCCGCCGTCTTCTCCCTGCTGCTCGTGCTCGCCCTGCTGGTCAGGGCGACATGGGTGCAGTTCTACGAGGGCACGGCGCTCGCGGACGACCAGGACAACCGGCGCAACGCGATTCGGACGTACGCCGACCCGCTCGGGAACATCATCGTGGCCGGGGATTCGATCACCGGCTCGGCCCGTACCGAGAGCGGCGACCTCGCGTACAAGCGCACGTACACGGACGGCGAGCTGTACGCGGCGGTCACCGGCTACGCCTCGCAGTCCTACGCGCCCACGCAGCTGGAGGGCATCTACCAGAGCCTGCTCGACGGCACGGACCTGAGGCTGAAGTCCGTGATGGACACGGTCACCGGGCAGCGGGCCGATCCGGGCAATGTGATCACCACGATCGATCCGGCCGTGCAGAAGGCCGCGTTCGACGCGCTGGGCGACAACAAGGGCGCGGCCGTCGCGATCGACCCGAAGACGGGGAAGATCCTCGCGGTGGTGTCGACGCCGTCGTACGACCCGTCCTCGCTCACCGGTGCCAACTCCGCCGGCGAAGCCTGGAAGAAGCTCAACGCGGACCCGGACAAGCCGCTGACCAACCGGGCGCTGCGCCAGCCGCTGCCGCCGGGCTCGACGTTCAAGCTGGTCGTGGCGGCGGCCGCGCTGGAGGACGGGCTGTACGAGTCGGTGGACGAGAAGACCGTCAGCCCGGACCCGTACACGCTGCCGGAGACCGAGACCGAGCTGTCCAACGAGAACCCGAACGCGCCCTGCGAGAACGCCACGATCCGTACGGCGCTGCAGTACTCCTGCAACAACGTCTTCGCGAAGATGGCCTTCGACCTCGGGCAGGACAAGGTGCGGGCGACGGCCGAGAAGTTCGGCTTCAACGACACCTCGCAGGACGTGCCGGTGCGGGCGTACGAGAGTGTCTATCCGTCGGACATGAACAAGTCCTCCACGGCTCTGACGGGCATCGGCCAGTACGACGTCACCGCGACGCCGCTCCAGATGGCGATGGTGTCGGCGGCGATAGCCAACGACGGCAAGCTGGTCTCGCCGCACATGGTGGCGCAGATCACCGACGGCGGCGGTGACGTGCTGGAGGACTACGACGCGGAGGCGGGCACCGAGGAGATCATGAGCTCCGACACGGCCGAGCAGCTCCAGTCGGCGATGCGGACGGTAGTGGAGGACGGCACCGGCACCAACGCGCGGATCAGCGGGGCGACCGTGGGCGGCAAGACCGGTACGGCCCAGCACGGCGAGAACAACAGCAAGACGCCGTACGCCTGGTTCACGTCGTACGCGAAGGCCGACGGCAAGGAGGTCGCCGTCGCGGTCGTCGTCGAGCAGTCGAACGCGGCGCGCTCGGAGGTCAGCGGCAACGGGCTGGCGGCGCCGGTGGCCAAGGCGGTCATGGAGGCCGCGCTGAAGGACTGAAGAACCCCTGGACCACCTGAATGAGAAGGGCCGCCCTCACTCCCCCCGGAGGGCGGCCCTTCGTCCGTCCTACCTGACCCCGAACAGCTGCTGGATCGGGTTGATCGCGAAGTACACCAGGAACAGCGCCGAGGTGGCCCACAGCAGCCAGTGGACCTCCTTCGCCCTGCCGAGGACCGTCTTGATCAGCACGAAGGCGAGAAAGCCGGCGCCGATGCCGTTGGTGATGGAGTAGGTGAACGGCATGACGGCGATGGTGAGGAACGCCGGGATGGCGATGTCGTACCGGTCCCAGTCGATGTTCTTGACCTGGGTCATCAACAGGAAGCCGACGGCGACGAGCGCGGGCGCGGCGGCCTGCATGGGCACGATGGTCAGCAGCGGGGCGAGGAAGAGCGCCCCCGCGAAGAGGCCGCCGGTGATCAGGTTGGAGAACCCGGTGCGGGCGCCCTCGCCGACGCCGGCCGCGGACTCGATGTAGGAGGTCGCGGAGGACGAGGAGGCCGCGCCGCCCGCGACGGCCGCCGCGCCGTCGATGAGCAGGACCCGGCCGAGGTTCGGGACCTTGCCCTCCTCGTCGAGCAGGCCCGCCTCGGCGGTGATGCCGACGACCGTGCCCATGGTGTCGAAGAAGTCCGAGAGCAGCAGGGTGAAGATCAGCAGGACGACCGTGATGACGGTGGTCTCGCCGAACGAGCCGAAGAGGCTGAAGTCGCCGATCAGTCCGAACTCGGGGGCGGCGACGATGTCGTCGGGGACCTTCGGGGTGGTCAGGCCCCAGCTCTTGATGTCGGCCACCGAGTTGATCACGATCGCAACGACCGTCATCGTCAGGATGCTGATGAGGATCGCGCCCTTCACCTTGCGGGCGAGCAGGCCGATGGTCAGCAGGACACCGAGACAGAAGACCAGGATCGGCCAGCCGGACAGGGCGCCGGTCGCACCGAGCTGCACCGGAACCGTGGTGTTCGCGATGTCCGGTATGCGGCTGACGAACCCGGCGTCGACGAAGCCGATGAAGGCGATGAACATGCCGATGCCGACGCTGATCGCCTGCTTCAGCGGCTGCGGCATGGCGTGCATGACGGCCTCGCGCAGGCCGGTGACCACCAGGACGCAGATCAGCAGGCCTTCGAGGACGACCAGGCCCATCGCGTCGGACCAGCTCATCAGCGGGGCTATCTGGAAGGCGACGACCGCGTTGAGACCGAGGCCGGTGGCGAGCGCCAGCGGAAGGTTTCCTCCGACGCCCATGATGATCGTCATCACGGCGGCCACGAGGGCCGTGGCGGTGACGAGTTCGGCGCCGTCGAGGGTGTGGCCGTACTTGTCCTTCGCGCTGCCGAGGATGATGGGATTCAGGACAAGGATGTACGCCATCGTGAAGAACGTGGCGAAGCCGCCGCGTATCTCACGGGCGAAGGTGGACCCCCGGGCGCTGATCTTGAAGAAGCGATCGACGCTGTTCGCCCCGGGTGGCTCGGCTGCGGGCCGGTCGGCCACCTTCTGTGCGTCGGACATGAGCGGTGCTCCTAGTGACATGCGTGGACTACGCGCGGATGCTGGCTGGATTGTGCCCGTGTTGAACCTGGTTCAGGTTTTCCCCGTGTTACGGAATCGGAGTTCTCCCTGCAAGACGGCGTTCGAAGCCGCGCACGAACCCCCTTCACGATCACTGCTACTCTTCCGGATCTCGTCGGGGGTCGACCCCGGACGATCACATGTCATTCACATGACACGCACAGCCAGCCGGCTCGGCTGCTGTGGCCGCAGCGAGAAGAGAGGTCCCCGTGGGCACTGTCGTCGACGACGCAGCCTCCGTGGAGTTCCACGCCTTCTTCGAACGGCACTATGCCGAACTGTCGCGTCTGGCACACCTGTTGACGGGCGAGGCGGACGCCGCCGACGACCTGGCCGCGGACGCGTTGCTCGCCCTGTGGCACCGCTGGGACCGGGTCCGGGCGGCGGACCATCCGGTGGCCTACGCCCGTGGCGTCGTCGCCAATCTGGCCCGCACCCGGATCCGCAGCGCGGTCCGTGAGCGCCGCAGGATCACGCTGTTCTGGTCGCAGCGCGAGGAGAAGACCGAGAATCCCGATGTGCCCGGCGTGGTCGACGTCCAGTCGGCGCTGCGCCGGCTGCCGTTCCGCAAGCGGGCCTGTGTGGTCCTGCGCCATGCCTTCGACCTCTCGGAGAAGGACACGGCGCTCGCCCTCGGCGTCTCGGTCGGTACGGTGAAGAGCCAGACGTCCAAGGGGATGGCCGAGTTGCAGAAACTGCTCGGCACCGAGGACACGCCGCAGCGGATGCACGCGGGCATCGCGGGCGGGGGCGTCACGAAACCGCGCGTGACCCGCGCGGGTGTGACCGGCACCGGAGGAAGGGACCGATGAGGGACGTGCACGAGGAGCTGCGCGCCCGGCTGCGCGAGTCGGCCGAGGCGCACGAGCCCGACCGCGCCCGCATCCTGGCCCGGATCGAGCGTGGTATGGCCACCCCCGACGAGCGCCGGAGCCGCAAGGCGACCAGGCCGCCGCTGTGGGGCTGGGTGCGGGTGGTCACCGCCACCGCCGGGGTCGCGAGCGTGCTCGCGGTCGGCGGGTACGCGGTCGCCTCCGCGGTCAAGGGCGAGGAGACACCGCCGGCCGACCGGACGGTCGTGGTCTCCCCGAGCCCGGTCGACTCCCCCGCCGCGACCAGCCGGGCCCCGGTCCGGCCGGACCGCCCTAGCCCGAGCGCCGGCGGCGAGCAGGAGGACAAGCCCCGTTCGACGCCGTCGAAGAGCCCGTCGCCCAAGGAGACGACGGTGCCGAAGCTGCCCGTCTCGGGCGACGAGGAGGACGGCCCGCTCTGGTCGGACGGCTCGGTCGACCCGCACAGCAACGACTTCTGGGCGCAGAGCAATCTCACCCTGAGGACGAGCGAGCAGCTCACCGAACTGACCGTCCAGCTGACGATCGCCCAGACCGGCGGGGTCTCCTCGGCCGGTGCCTGGCGGTCGCTGCCGGAGCAGGACTTCGACCTCACGGTCGAGGCCGACGACGGGTTCCTGGTCTACACCTGGGTGCTCAAGGACGGACGCACCGTCCCGAAGGGCGAGTTCGTCTTCGCCGGGCAGTACAACCACGAGCGCGGCGGCCGTGACGCGGGGAAGGACCGCTACACGATGACCGCGCGGGCGGGCGGCGAGAACCTCACGGTGGGCGGCGACTTCGAGGGCCACGACGACGAGGACTCCTCGGACGAGGGCGATTCCTGACGGCCGCCCCGCGCGCGGGAGCCGTGGCGAGGATCCCGTGAAAAAGATCCGCGGGTGCGGCAACCCTTTCTCCACCGGTGGCGACCAGGAGGCGCAAGCGTCACCACCAGCGAGGAATCGGGTACATGACCGCACCTGCAGAACAGCGCGTCCGGCACCGCCGTCGGGTCACCCGCCGACGGGCCGTGATCGGCTCGGTGGCCGCCCTCGCCCTCACCGGCGGGGCGCTCGTCACGACGTCGCTGCTGTCCCCCGCCGGCGCCGCCACCACCTGGCCGACGGCCAAGGGCAGCAAGGCCGTCTCCTCGACGATCGAGGTGAAGGGCACCTACGACGGCAGGCTGCGGAAGTTCTTCGGCAGGGGCGCGCTCGGCGACGGCAGTCAAGCCGAGGGGCAGGACCCGATCTTCGAACTGGCGGACGGCGCCGTCCTCAAGAACGTGATCATCGGTGTGCCGGGGGCGGACGGGGTGCACTGCAAGGGCAGCTGCACTCTGAAGAACGTGTGGTGGCTTGATGTCGGCGAGGACGCGGCCAGCTTCAAGGGCACGTCGCCGAAGGCCGTGTACAAGGTCCTCGGCGGCGGCGCGAAGAAGGCCTCGGACAAGGTGTTCCAGTTCAACGGCGCCGGGAAGCTCAGCATCACCGGCTTCCGGGTGCAGGACTCCGGCAAGCTGGTGCGCTCCTGCGGCAACTGCAGGAAGCAGCACAGGCGCACGATCGTGCTGAGCGACATCGACGTGGTCGCACCCCTGAAGGCGATCGTCGGGGTGAACGCCAACTACGGCGACACCGCGACACTCTCGAAGATCCGTATCCACGGCGACCCGAAGAAGAAGGTCAAGACCTGCGTGCGCTTCAAGGGCAACAGCTCGGGCAGGGAGCCGACCCGGACGGGAGTCGGCGCGGACGGAACCACCTGCAAGTTCTCGTCATCTGCCATCACGTACAAGTGAGCCAGGATCCCACATACCCGGAGTACCACCCTTGAGCACCCACAAGAGACGTCTCACCCGTCGACGCGTCCTCGGGGCCGGCGCGCTCGGTGTCGCCGCCACCGGCGCCGCCGTCGCGGGCGGCACCGGCCTGCTCTCCACGGCGTCCGCGGCCGGCTTCGGTCACTCGGACGATGGAAAGAACTTCGTCGTGGACACCGGGGCGAACCTGGTCTTCAAGGTCTCGAAGACCACCGGCGACCTCACCTCGCTGCGCCACCGGGGCAAGGAGTACGAGGGCTACGGCGGCAGGCACTCGCATGTGGAGTCGGGTCTCGGCGCCTCGACCGTCACGATCCGGCAGTCCGGGGCGACGATCCTGATCAGGGCCGTGCACGGCGCGATCACCCAGTGGTACGCGGCCCGCAGCGGCCAGGACAACGTCTACCTGTGGACGAACAAGGCGAACGCCTCCTTCACGGCGACCCGCTTCCTCGTCCGCCTCAAGCCCGGGATGTTCCCCAACGAGGGCCCCGACTCCTGGATCGAGGCCTCCGACAAGGTCATCGAGGCCGGTGACGTCTGGCGGCGCGCGGACGGCACGACCCACTCCAAGCACTACTCGGGCAAGCGGGTGATCGACTACGACCACATCGGCTTCACCACCGGTTCGGTCGGCCTCTGGATGGTCCGCTCCAACCACGAGAAGGCCTCCGGCGGCCCCTTCTACCGCTCGCTGCTGCGCCACTCCAACGACCTCGGCGCGGGCCTCTACGAGATCCTGCACTACAACCAGGCCCAGACCGAGGCGGAACGTTTCGGCCTCCAGGGGCCCTACGTCCTGGCCTTCACCGACGGCGGGGCGCCCGCGCCCTCCCTGGCCCACGACCGGCTGGACACCTCCTGGGTGGACGGCCTCGGCATCACCGGCTGGGTCGGCAAGGCCGGACGCGGCAGGGTGGCCGGCGTGGGGCTCAAGGGCATGGACCCGAAGTACGCCTACACGGTCGGCTTCGCCAACGCCGACGCCCAGTACTGGGCCAGGGCGACGGCCGGCACCGGCGCATTCTCCTGCAAGGGGATGCTGCCGGGGACGTACACGCTGACCGTCTTCAAGGGCGAGCTGGCCGTGCACACCCGGGAGGTGAAGGTGACGGCGGGCGGCTCGACCGCGCTGAACTCCCTCACCCTCACCGGCGATCCCTCCGCCGCGAGGACCGTCTGGCGGCTCGGCGACTGGGACGGGACGCCCGGCGGGTTCAAGAACGCGAAGCTGATGACGTACGCGCATCCGTCCGACGGCCGCGCGGCGAAGTGGACGGGAGACGTCACGCTGGGCGGCGGCGATCCGGCGGCCTCCTTCCCGGCGTACGTCTGGCAGGACGTCAACGACGGTGTCCGGATCCTCTTCAAGCTGACGCCCGCGCAGGCCGCCGCCGCGCACACGCTGCGGATAGGTGTCACGGACGCGTTCGCGGGCGGGCGTCCCCGGGTATCCATCAATGACTGGGTCTCGCCGGTCCCGGCGGCCCCGAAACAGCCGTCCACCCGTTCGCTCACCACGGGTTCGTACCGGGGGAACAACCACACCTTCCTCCACAGCGTCCCTGCCAGTGCGTGGAAGTCGAACACCAGTGAGTACAACGTACTGACCATCGACATCGTCAGTGGTTCGAGCGGCACGGGCTTCCTCAGTCCGGGCACCTCGTTCGACTGCGTGGACCTGCTGGCCTGAGCCCCCCTCGGCCGGCAGCAGGTGCCGACCGGAGCCCCCCTCGGGGTCGGCACGAGAAACGCCCCCCGCCGGTGACGACCGGCGGGGGGCGCCTTCTTCTCGCCCTGCGTGTTCTGCCTTGCGCGGCGGGTCAGTTCATCGTCGCGCCGATGGCCTTGGAGCCGGTGGTGAGGAACGTCGTGACCGGCAGGGACCCGTCCGTGCGCCGAGCGGCGTGGGCGGTGGCCGCGTCCGTGGAGCGGAAGGCCGGTGTGGCGGTGCCGGCGTCCCAGTTGTTGGCGGCCGAGACCGCGCGGGAACCCAGCTTCGCCCTGCCCGTGCCGTTGCCCACCGCGAGGTTCCGCGCCAGCCGGGCCTTGCCGGTGGCGAAGTAGAAGCCGCTCTCCTTGTTGGCGTACGCCGTGTTGCGGTTCAGCAGGATCGCGCCGGTGTTGGAGTTCTCGGTGAACCCGTGCAGCGTGTTGTCCCAGGCCGCGTTGTTGTTGACCGAGTGCGCGACCGAGGCCCCGCCGCCGCCCAGCTTGAAGCCGTTGCCGTTGCCCTCGAAGGCGGGGTCCTTCCAGCGGTTCCTGCCGTTGCCGAAGGCCCAGGAGTGGTCGACGGTGACGGGCGAGGAGAACTGCCAGAGGTCGAGGCCGTCATCGGCGTTGTCGTACAGGCGAGCGCCGGTGATCCTGTTGCCGGTGCCGGAGCCGAACTTCACGGCGATGCCGTCGGCGTTCTGGCCGTGGTTCGCGGCGTCGTAGTTGCCGTGGCTGTCCAGGTTGCGCACGAGGTTGTCGCTCGTGCCGTCGCCGCGCAGGGTGAACCCTGAGTCGCCGTTGTTCGCGGTGACGAGGTTCTCGAAGATCCCCCCGACCGAGGACGTGACGACGAGGCCCTGCGCCGGGGAGTTCTGGAAGGTGATGCCGGAGACCGTCCAGTGGTCGCCGTGGATCCCGGCGAGCCAGGAGCCGGCGGGCAGCGCGGACCCGTCGACCTTCACCTTCTCAGCGCGGTACGCGGTGAGCGTGATCCGGGCGGTGGGGGTGCCGTTCGCCGTGGACTTCAGCGTCCGCGCGGGCCGGTAGGTGCCGCCGCGGACCTGGATGGTCGTCCCCGCGACGGCGTTCGCGACGGCCGACTCCAGCGACGCGGTGCTGGAGACGGTGACGGTGGTGGCGGCGGCCTGGGCGCCGTCGTGCGCGAGACCGAGATAGACGCCGCCCGCCCCCGCGGCGACGGACACGGCGGCGGCGATCGACAGGGTCCGGGTTCTTCGGTGGCGTCCGATGGTCTGACGCACGGGTGTTCCTTTCGCAGGGGACGCGTCTTCGGGAAGACGAGGAACGAAGCGGGCCGGAGGGGCCGCCCCGGCCCGCTTCTGATCACTGGTCGCCACCCGCCGGGAAAGGGTTGCCGCGCCGCCGCGAAATCGCTCGAAAGTTTCGCCCGGAGTCTTCACACGCACACCGATCGACGCGACCCCTCCGGCACCCGGATCCGTGAACGGCCCGTGCGGGCCGTCGGTCAGGCCGGTGCGGCGCCGGTGGTCCGTTCGTCGGTCACCGTCAACAGCAGGTCCGCCGTGAAGCCGGTCCCGCCGACCTGGAAGGTCCAGGTGCCGTCGCCGGTGGGCCTCAACGGCAGCACCTCGGGCACCTGCTCGTCCGCCGCGGCGGCCTGACCTTCCTCGGTGCTCACTCCCGGCGCGAGGAAGCGCTCGCCGGTGTGGAGGTACAGCGACCACCCTCCCTCGCCGTCGGGCACCGCCTGGACGTAGTACTGCTTGCGGAAGACGACGTTGTCGGAGAATCCGATGCCGAGGCTGTCCCGCTCGCAGACATG
The DNA here is from genome assembly GCF_014930365.1 of Streptomyces caniscabiei. Classification (GTDB taxonomy): domain Bacteria; phylum Actinomycetota; class Actinomycetes; order Streptomycetales; family Streptomycetaceae; genus Streptomyces; species Streptomyces caniscabiei. Next base: position 118,429 of record NZ_JABXWI010000005.1, read on the forward strand.
GACGTCCAGGCGGAGCACCACGCTCCGGTCCACCGCCCCCTCGGGTTTCGCGGCGGCGTCGACCCAGCCCTCCCAGATCAGCCGGTTCCCGTCCGCCCACCCGGTGGTGGTGTCGCCCGGTGCCGACAGCGGCTTGCTCAACTCCTCGGCGAGGTCGGGCAGTTCGTCGCTGAAGTCGTTCTTGCGGAAGGGGCCGTAGTAGTTCTCGGCCTCGCTGCTCTGGTGGCACAGGTCGAAGTCGACGAACCGGGGTTTGACGGACACCCCGAAGTAGAACTCGCTGCGGCCGAAGAGGTCCCGGCCCCGGGTCACCTCGGCCCGGTCCAGTCGCAGTTGGACGTGGTGCGTGCCGTGGAAGAAGCGCATGGCGATCTCGTACGCCTCGCGCGAGGTCACCAGGGAGTCGTCGCCGCCGTGGCACTTGTGGACGAAGGTCCTCGGGGCGCCCGGGATCTGCGCGGAGGACTGCTTGACCAGGCCGTCGCTGCGGTTGTAGGTGAGCGTGCCCTCGTCGATCAGGCCGGCGATGCGATTGCCGAGGGTGGCGAACTTGTTGCTGTAGGAGCGGTGGTCCGTGCCGACCACCGTGAGGATCCTCCTGACGGGGAACGGGATGGCGCGGATGTCCGTGCGGTCCGGGTCGAAGGCGGCGATCTCGTCCGCGACCGCGTCGGGCAGGCACTTGACCAGGGTGTCGGGCAGGTACTGGAACGCGATGCCCCGGTGCGGTGTGCCCAGGGTGACGATGCGGTGGACGAGGTCCGCGCTCCTGTCCCCCAGCCGGCTCAGGGCGGCCCGGGTGACGAGGCCGCCCATGCTGTGGGCGACGATGTCCACGCCGGTGAACTCCTCGTCCGGCCGCATGCCGTGCCGGATGATCTCGATGAGCCGGACCAGCCCCTCCCCGAAGCGGTCGATCTTCCGGGGCAGCAGGTCGTAGTAGCGGTAGATCCAGAGGGTTCCCCGGGCGCCCTGGCCCAGCACCTCGCGCGCCATGGGGACGTCCACCACCATGGTGCCGGTGAGCAGGTGCTCGGGCCATCCGTCGTGCTCCCCCGGTCTGGGCTTCTGCTCCTTCTCGTAGTAGCCGACCACGTTGGTGGCGTCCCGGTAGGGGTGCAGCGTCGACTTGAGGGCGCGCAGGACGAATCCCTCGTAGATGTAGTTCTCGCCGTAGCGCTCGGCGTAGACGCTGCCGTTGTTGAATCCCTGATAGGCGTCACGCCGCTCGTCCGACACACCGGGGCCGCCGAATCCGCGAATCAGGATCAGCGGGCGGGGGCTGTCGACCACTTGGACCACTCCACTCAGATGCGCAGGTGCTGTTCGTCGCGCAACACTGTGTGGGGTCGCCTCGCCTCCGGGTCGACAGAATCGTTTTGCCCGGCGTGCCGGACGAGCGCCGCTCCGGTCAGTTCATCGTCGAGCCGATCGTCGTACTGCCCGTGGTCAGGAAGGTGGTCGCGGGCAGGGTGCCGCTCGACGAACGGGCGTTGTACGTCGAGGAGGCGTCGGTGGAGCGGAACGACGGGGTCGCGATGCCGGAGTCCCAGTTGTTGCCGGACGACACCACCGACGAGCCCTTGTTGACCGCGCCGCCGCCGTTGCTCACGGCCAGGTTCTTGCCGAGGCGGGCCGCGCCGGTGGCGAAGTAGTAGCCCCACTTGGCGTTGGCGTAGGCGGTGGTCCGGTTGATGACGATGGCGCCCTTGTTGCTGTTCTCGGTGAAGCCGTTGCCCGCGTTGTCCCAGGCCGCCGAGTTGTTGATGACATGGGCGACGGTCTCGCCGTCGCCGCCGAGCTTGTAGCCGTTGCCGTCGCCCGCGAACGCGGAGTCGCCCCAGCGGTTCTTGCCGTTGCCCATCGCCCAGGTGTGCTCGACGGTGACGGGCGAGGAGAAGGACCAGAAGTCCAGGCCGTCGTCCGAGTTGTTGTAGAGGCGGGCCCCGGTGATGAGGTTGCCCGAGCCGGAGCCGAACTTCACGGCGATGCCGTCGGCGTTCTCCCCGTGGTTGGCCGGGTCGTAGTGGCCGTAGGAGTCGATGTTGCGGACGGTGTTGTTGGTGGTGCTGTCGCCGGTGAGCGTGAAGCCGGAGTCGCCGCCGTTGATGGTCTTGATGTTGTCCCAGACCGTGGAGGCGCAGGACTGGCAGACGACCGCGCTGTCCGGGGAGTTCTGGAAGGTGATCCCGGAGACGGTCCAGTAGTCGGCGGTCAGCTTGAAGATCCAGTCGCCGTCGGGAAGGTTCGAGCCGTCGATCTTCACCGTCTCCGAGCCGTACGGCTGGAGGTATATCCGGCTGGAGGAGCTGCCGTTCGCCGTGGACTGGAGGGTCGCCGTCGGGTAGTACGTGCCGCCGCGCACCTGGATGACGGTGCCGGCGGTGGCGTTCTTGATGGCGTTGGCCAGGTCGGTGGAGTTGCTCACGACCACGGTCGCGGCGTGCGCCTGGGTGGGGAGCACGGCCAGACCGGCGCCGAGAGCGAGGGCGGTGCCCAGGGCGAGAGTGGTACGACGAGACATGGAGAGCGGTTCCTTTCTCGTGCGGGTGGGGTCGTTCACAGGACGGAGTCGAACCAGTCGACGACCTCGTCCTGCTGGGGTGCGGTGAACACATGGCCGAGGTCCGGCCGGATACGCAGGTCCAACCGCTCCCCGGCGTGGCGTGAGCGCCAGACGGCGCGCAGCTTCTCGTGCGCGACCCGGACGCCCTCCTCGGTGAAGAGGGGGTCCTGGCCGCCGTGGAGGAAGAGCATCGGCTTGGGGGCGCCGATGCTCGCCACGTCGGGGAAGTCGAGGTGCCGGGCGAGCCCGGGGTGGAGCATGTAGTAGGAGGACTGGCCGCGCAGGATGTTGTTGCCGGGGACCATGACCTCCTTGAGGCCGGTCATCCAGCACACGCTCGCGGCGGCCGCGATGTCGTCGCTGAGCGCGGCCGTCTGCCAGGCCCGGAAGGCGCCCATGGAGAACCCGAGGGCGGCCACGCGGCGGCGGTCCACCCGGTCCAGACCGGCCAGGAAACCGGCCGCGCGCACGTCCTCCCGGGCCATCAGCCCGGCGAGCGACGAGCCCAGGTTGTAGAGGTTGCTGGCGAGGGCCTGCTGCTCCTCGTAGGTCGTCGGGCCCCGGTCGCCCCAGCCGAGCGCGTCCACGGCGAGGACGACATAGCCGCGCCGGGCCAGTTCGTCGCCGACGAAACGGCCGCTGAAGTACCGGTCGGCCCAGGCCTGCGCGGAGGCCAGCCGGCTCTCGTCGAACCACGGCCGGACCAGCTTCTCCTTGCCGATGTCGAACTTGGCGCCGTGGTCGTGCAGGAGGAGGACCGCCGGGAACGGGCCGGTGCCGTGCGGGGTGAGCAGGGCGCCCCGGACCCGGCCGTACCGGGTGAGGGAGAAGGTGACCGTCTCGCGGGTGTAGCCGTCTCCTTCGCCGCGCTCCCCGCCGAACTCGGGCTCGTACGGGGTGTCGTCCCGTCCGACGAACAGATGCTCCTCGACCTTGGCCCGGGCCGCCCGCCGCCAGGCGCGGAAGTCCCGGATCGGTGAGGTGCCCCAGGCGAGCGGGAAACGCAACTCCTCCTTGAGCAGGGGGTGGAAGTCGGGGAGGGCACCGGCCATGGCGGACCCGGCGAGGTCCACGCGTTCCGCCCCGGCCGCCGGCGTCGCCGTCCCCGTGAGGAGCGCCGCCGCCCCCGCGCCCACGACGAAGGCGCGGCGCCCCACGGACCGGCGGGTGCCGGCCGGGCCGGGGTCGCCCGCCGGTTCACCGGCCGGCATACGGCCTCCAGTCCCCGAGATACGTCCGCCGGGTGTGCTCCCGTGCCTCGGCCGCCGTCAGCTGCGGCCGGTTCTCCGGCACGGAGACGACCGCGCCCGGGCCGGAGTTGGCGTGCTCGCGGAAGCGCATGGTCTGCCAGGGGTAGGCGTCGCGCATGTTGGTGTAGGGCGCGACCGCGTCGATGCCGGGGCCGATCCAGGTGTCCCGCACGACCAGCGAGGGCCAGGCGGTCGTCTCGTACGACGGCACCCAGGGCCGGGCGATCTTGTACGCGGCGTCCTCCGCGCCGGAGGTGATCCGGCCGCGCAGGGCGAGGAAGCCGTAGGGGTTGGCGCGGGCGGTCGCGGGGGCGAAGACCATGCCCTTGGGGGTGAAGGACACGTCCCGCTGGAGGGTGCGGAAGTGGCAGGAGTCGAAGACGGCGCGGGCCCGCCCGAACACGAAGTCGACGTCGCCCTCGATGTGGCAGTGCCGGTAGTACTGCCGGTCGAAGGCGTCGAGCGCGGTGGTGTCCGCGAACAGGGTGTCCTGGTGGGCGAGGAACCGGACGTTCTCGAAGTGCGAGCGGTCCCCGGTGACGTACGCGGCGACGGCCTGGGTCCCGGTGTAGTCCGGGTGGTCCGCCCGCAGCCAGTCGTTGGCGAGGGTCAGGTCGCGCACGGTCAGGCCGGGTGCCGCCGAGGTGAAGGTGGCGGAGCCCGCCGTGCCGTAGGTGCCGCCCTCGGGCCTCGGGGTGCCGTTGGCGCGGTCGAAGACGACCACGGCGGCGCGCGGGTCGTGGGACGCGCCGCGCAGGGTCAACTCCCCTTTTTCCACAGGTATGTTGACGACCTCGCGGTACGTGCCCGGGTGGACGACGATCGTCCACCCGGGGCCGGTGACGGCGTCCACGGCGGCCTGGACCGATCCGCCGGGGCGGACGTGCAGGACCCGGCGGCCGTGGGCGAGGGCGGGGGCCGCGCCGGCGGCCACCAGGCCGCCGGCGATCCCGCCGAGGAGGGTGCGCCGGCGCATCTCAGCACCTCTCCGACGGGGTCCAGTCACCGAGGTACGCCTCACGGGTGGCGGAGGCGGCTTCGGCGGCCGTGAGTTGGGGTCGGTTCTCCGGGACGGAGACCACGGCGCCCGGTCCGGTGTTCCGGTACTCGGCGAACCGCTGGTCCTGCCAGGGGAAGCCCGCCGACATGTCGGTGTAGGGCGCGACCGCGTCGATCCCTGCACCGAGACGGGTCTCGCGCACGGTGAGCATGGGCCGGGCGGTGGTGTCCGAGCTGGGCACCCAGGGGCGGGCCAGCTTGTAGAAGGCGTCCGGGGCCTCGCTGGTGACGCGGCTCCGGGTCACCAGATACCCGCGCGGGTTGGCGCCGGCCGTGGAGGGCGCGAAGACGAACCCGTAGGGGGCGGAGGCCAGATCGGTCCTGGTCAGGGTGTGGAACCGGCAGCGTTCGAAGACGGCCGTGGCCCGCCCGAAGACGAAGTCCACGTCCCCCTCGGCGTAGCAGTCGCGGAAGTACTGCCGGGCGAAGGCGCCGAGCGCCATCGAGTCGGCGTACAGCGTGTCCTGGTGGCCGAGGAACCGGCATCGGAAGAACGCCGACCGGTCGCCCTGCACCTTGATGGCGACGGCCTGGGTGCCGCTGATCCCGGGGTGATCGGCGCGCAGCCAGTCGTTGGCGAAGGTGATGTCCCGCGCGGTGAACCCGGCGCCCTGCACCAGGGTCGTGGCGGAGCCGGTGGTGCCGTAGGTGCCGCCGCCGGGCTTCGGGGTGCCGGCCGCGTTGTCGTAGACGACCACGACGTCCCGGGCGTCGCCGGAGGCCCCGATCCAGGTCATCTCCGTACGGGCGGCGGTGACCGCGACGGTCTCCCGGTACACGCCCGGGGCCACGACCAGCGTGTATCCACTCCCGCTCGCGGCGGTGACGGCGGCCTGGACGGTGGTGAAGTCACCGGCGCCGCCGGCGTCCACGTACAGGGTCAGGGCGTCGAGGCGGGCGGACGGCGATCCGTACCGCCCGAAGACCCGGCGGCCGCGGGCAGCACGGTCGGCCTCGGCCGCCGGGGCCGCTTGGGCCGGGGTCGCGACGGCGAGCGCGAGTGCGGTCCCGACCCCGGCGGCCACGAACGACCGTCTGCTCGGCCCCGGGTGGCGCTCGGCCATCAGCAGACCTTCCCGGCGCCCGCGCGGTTCGCGACGATGCCCGGCACCGCGCGCGGCGAGTCGACCTTGGTCCGCAGGGTGGGTGTCCAGCCGGCGCCGGAGCGGAGGAACTCCGCGGGGATCTCGGCGTTGTGGACGGCGATGAGGTCCGTCAGCCTGCCGTTGACGTAGTTGTTCTCGGCGGTGAGCGGGGAGTCGTTCCACCTCTTCAGGGCCTTGCCGACGCTCGCGCCCGCCGGCAGCGTGATCGCGTTGTCGCTGGCGTGGAGCTGCGAGGACAGGCCGACACCGAAGATGTAGTAGTCGTCCTTCTGCTCCTCGGTCACCAGGTAGTGGTTGTTGTAGACGTCGACCTGGCCGAACCGCACGCGCGGGGAGCGCTGGAGGATCCCGTCGAAGCGGTTGTGGTGCATGGTGACCTTGAGCTTGCCGGCGTCGAGGGCGGCGGTGCCGTCGCTGTTGCCGATCAGCATGTTCTTGTCGTGGTTCTCGAAGCGGTTCCAGGAGACGGTCACGTAGTTGGAGCCGCGCACGATGTCGGTCAGGCCGTCGTGCTGCTGGAAGACCTTGCCGAAGTAGACCGGCCGCTCTCTGTCGGGGTGGCGCCCGTCGGTGAACGTGTTGTGGTCGAGCCAGACATGGTCGGTGCCGAACACGACGACGGCGTCGTACTCGGAGTTCCAGTTGCCGGTGTTGTTGTCGTCGGTGGGGTCCCACTTGGGGAAGCAGTCGAGCGGCGCCTCGATGGTGAGGTTGCGCAGGATGACGTTGGAGACACCCTTGATCTGGAGGCTGCCGCCGAGGATGCCGGAGTTCTTGCCGACGCCGACGATGGTGGTGTTGCTGGGGATGTTGGCCTTGATCGCCGAGTCCTGGTTGGCCATGGAGGCGACCCGCGCGTCCTCCTGGGGGCCCTTGGCGACCTGGTCGTTGCCGTAGGTGGCCGGGTCGTAGTCCTTCAGGTACTGCTGGAGGTCGTACCCGCCGGCGACGAAGGCCTCGCAGCCCTCGGCGACGGCGTCGATCATCCCCTTCACCTTGATGATCTTCGGGGCGTTTCCGCCGGTCGCCAGCGCGGCCTTGAACTCGGCCCAGGTGGTGACCGTGTAGACATGCTCGGCGTCGGCCGCCGAGCCACCGGTGGTGCCGCCTTCGGCCGAGCCCCATCCGTCCCCGGCGCCGAGGACCTGCCGGCCGAGATCACTGCCCTGGGCCTGGGCGACACCGGTGCCGGCGACCCCGAGCACGAGCGCGGTGCAGCCGACGACAGATGTCATGACATGGGCATGCCAGATACGAGGACGCATGTGTGCGGTTCCTTTCAAAGCAAAGGGGGATGTCGAGCCCCTGCAAAGGGGCGCGGGGAACTGCGCGACCAGCCACAACGGCCCCGCAGCCGAAAACCGACCTACGAGCGGAGCACTACGCTTCCGGCCAGGTGATCCACGACTCCGGGATCTCTTCGCCCAATCGACGAACGTCCCGCGGCGAAAGCACCCGACGGCGCAGCAACTCACCCGCCACCAGCCGGGCCACGGCAATCGCTCCCGGCGGGTTGAAGTGCGTGTTGTCCTGCTCGGTCGCGGTCCAGTTGAAGTACTTCTTGGTCTCCTCGACCCCGAGCCGCTGCCACAACGCGATGGACAGCGCCTGGATGTCGAGGAGGGCGACACCCTCCTCCGCGGCGAGAGCGATCGCCGCTGCCGGATAGTCGCCGTGGGTCGGTACGGCGTTGCCGCTCGCGTCGAACTTTCTGCGCTCGACGGAGGTGGCGAGCACCGGCCGGGCGCCCCGCGCCCGCGCACCGTCGATGTACTGGCGCAGGTGGTCCTGGTACGTCGTCCACGGCTCGGTGTACCGCGTGGGATCGGCGATCTTGGAGTCGTTGTGCCCGAACTGGATGACGAGGAAGTCCCCGGGCCGGATCGCCCCGAGGATGACGTCGAGCCGCCCCTCGTCGATGAAGCTCTTCGAACTCCGGCCGTTCACGGCGTGGTTGGAGACCGCCAGCCCCTTCCCGAGGAAGAACGGCAGCGCCATCCCCCACCCGGTCTCGGGCGCGGCGTCGGCGTACTTCTGGGCGGCGGTGGAGTCGCCGGCGATGTAGAGGGTGCGCTCTCGCCGGGGACCGCCGGAGGCCGCGGCGGCGGACGCGGGGCCCGTGGCGGCGACGGCGAGCGGAACAGCGGCGAGCGCCGCGGTGGTGACCTGTCTACGGGTGAGTGACACGTGCGGGTGCCTTTCTCAACAGGGGTTACCCCCGCGCCCCGAAGGGGCGCGGGGCCGTGACATGTGCGGCTCCGCCGCGTGGGCGCGACCAGCCCCGACAAGCCGTCAGCCGGCCGCGAACGAACCGGACCGAGCTCTCAGCCCTTCTTCTGCTCGTTCCACTCGGCCTGCGCCGTGTTCAGCTGGTCGGCGAGCGTGTCCAGGAACTCCTTCGCCGTGCTCTGCCCGTCCATCACCTTCTGGAAGGCCGGCTCGTTGTCGGCCTTGGAGATCGTGTTCCAGTCCGGCAGGTAGTACGGCAGCTGCACGATCGAGGTCGAGCCGTCGGTCAGCGCGGCGGCGGCGAGCTTCGTCGGCTCCGCCTCGGAGATCCAGGTGTCCTTCGCGGCGTCGTTGTTCGACGGCACCTGTCCGGCCGACTTGTTGAACTTGGAGTTCTCCTCGTGCGAGGTCGCGAACTCGATGAACTTCCAGGCGGCTTCCTTGTTCTTCGAGCTCTTGAACATGCCGAGCCCGTCGACCGGGTTGGACACCTGGACCCGCTTGCCGTCGGGACCGGTCGGCTGCGGGATGCCCCGGAACTTGTCGCCGAACGCCTTCACATGGTCCTGGTAGGAGCCCAGGTTGTGGTTGAGCATGCCGATCGTGCCGGAGTCGAACTGCGCGACCATCTTGGTGAAGTCGTTGTTGAGGTCGGCCGCGGGCGTGACCTTCTTGTAGAGGCCGACGTACTTCTCCAGGGCCGCGACGTTCTTCGGGTCGTTGACGGTGGTCTTCTCACCGCTCGCGTCCCAGAACGAGGTGATCCCGGACTGCCCGTACATCGCGTCCAGCGCCTGCGCGATGGAGCCGGCGCCGCCGCGGATGGTGTAGCCGAACTTGTTCTTGTCCTTGTCGGTGAGCTTCTCCGCGGCCTTGTAGAACTTGTCCCAGTCGGTCGGCGCGGCCAGGCCCGCCGCCTTGAACAGGTCGGTGCGGTAGTAGAGGACACCGTTGTTGGCGGAGGTCGGGATCGAGTAGAGGGAGTCGCCGCCGCCGGCGGACTTCAGCGACTCGACCATCGCCTCGTTGAGCTTGCCGCTGAGGGAGGACTTGGAGAGCCGGTTGTCGAGGGGCTCCAGCGCGCCCTGCGCGGCGAACCCGGCGGCCATGGCCGCGCCGACACCGCCGACGTCCGGCAGGCCGCCGCCCTGGATGGCGGTGTCGACCTTGGACTGGTACTCGGTGGCGGCGATCCCGACGTACTCGACCTTGATGTCCGGGTTGGCCTTCTCGAAGTCGGCGATGATCTCCTTCCAGATCTCGGTGCGGACACCGCCGTTGTTGTCCCAGAAGAGAACCTTGCCCTTGCCGCTGCCTTCGGAGCCCTTGTCCCCGCCCGCGCCGCTGCCGTCGTCACCGCAGGCGGTGGCGGTCAGCGCGAGAACGGAACCCAGGGCGACGGCCGCGGCGGCACGCCTGCTTCTGCGATTGCTGATCTTCATTGAACGGCTCTCTTCTTCTGGATACGAGGGTTATGAAGTTGTGGGGGGTCTGTGCTGTCTCCGGGGCGGACTCAGTGGCCGGCGCGACCGCGATGCGGCGCCCAGCCGTCCGTCCCCGCGAGGTACTTGGTGACCGTGTGGGTCGAGGCGGCCGCGTCGTGGAGCTGCGGCCGGTCGGCGGTGACCGCGGACCCCGGCCCGTACGTCCGGTACTCCGTGAACCGCGCGTCCTTCCAGGAGAAGCCGCTCATGTCCGTCCACGGCGACGACTTGATCGCGGCGGGCAGTTCGGTCTCCCGGAAGAGCACCTGGGCGATCGCGTCCGGCTCGCCGCCCGGGTGCCAGGGCCGGCCGAGGTGGTACGTCCCGGCGGGCGCGTCGCTGACGACCTTCGACCGGGTGATCAGGAACCCGTAGGGGTTCTGCTTCCAGGTCGAGGCGGCCGTGATGTAGCCGTTGTTGCTGTCCGAGCCCCGGCTGAGCGCCTTGATCAGGGAGCGCTCGATGACGGTGGTGGCCCGGCCGTAGATGAAGTCGACATCGCCCTCGATGTAGGAGTCGCGGATGTAGACCCGGCTGACGACGTCGAGCTTGGGGCTGTCCGTCATCAGGGTGTCCTGGTTGCCCAGGAAGGCCGTGTTCTCGAAGACGATCCGGTCGCCGGTGGTCTTCATCGCGAGCGCCTGCTCGCCGTTCACCTCGTGCGCGGCCTCGTCGAAGTCGTTGCTGAAGGTGAGATTGCGGGCGGTGACGTCACTGGCGAGGATCCGCACGGTGGCGCTGCCGTTGGAGCCGCCGTTCGCGGCGGGTGTGTCGAAGACGATGACGGTGTCCGAGCGATCTTGTCCAGTCCCCTGCAGCACCAGATTCGGCTTGTTCGCGGGGATCAGGACCTTGGCCCGGTAGGTGCCGGGCGCGATGCGGATCGTGACGGTGCCGTCGTTGCCGGCGGGCACGGCGTCGACGGCTGCCTGCACGGTCGCGTGGTCGCCGGGGACGTTCAGCACGGTGTTCGTGCCGAGCGTCTTCTGCGGGCCGGAGAACCGGGTGACCAGCGCGGGGACTGCGGCGGCCGGGTCGAGCCGGTAGCGGTAGAAGTCCCTCGGGTCGAAGGCCGCGCCCCAGGTCTCCTGCCGTCCGCTGACGTTCTTCAGGATCGATCCCCGCTGCACCAACTCGGCGGTGGCGTCGGCCTGGTAGGGGTGCTGGACGCCGTCGTAGTAGCTGTTCTCGATGACCATCCTGGTCCGGCCGCGCGCCCAGTTCCCGTACGTCCACACGGGGTCGCCGTCGGACACCTGCGCCGAGAGGTAGTTGTTGTAGAGGTGGGCGTAGGCGCAGTTGTCGGCGGAGGGGTTGCGCTGTTTGGTGCCGGTGAACCAGTTGTGGTCGATGGTGATCTCGGTCTGGAGATTCGTCGTCCAGCCGATGCCGAGGGCCTTGTTGTGGTTCTTGAACTGGTTGTGGGAGACGGTGATGTACCGACTGTCCTTGCGGATGTCGAGCAGCCCGTCGCCCATGTGCTCGAAGCGGTTGTGGTCGATCCAGACGTGGTCGACGGTGTCCATCTGGATCGCGTCGAAGTCGGTGGTCTTGCCGTCCCAGTCGCCCTCGACGTAGGAGTCCCGGATCGTCAGATTGCGGATGATGACGTTGCTGGTCCCGGGGTTGAGGTGCAGTTCGCCGTGGACGATCTCGGCACTGTCGCCGACGCCGATGATCGTCTTGTTCGAGGTCACGACCACGTCGGAGCCGAAGGGTTCGACGTCGACGGTCCCCTTGACCCGGATGACGTACGGCTCCTCGGCGGACGCGTACCGCGCCAGTGCGGCCTGGTCGGTGACGGTCACGACCTTGCCGCCCGCGCCGCCGGTGGTGCCGCCGTCGAGGGAGGCGAACCCGTGCGGGCGGTCGGTCCAGCGGGGTGCCGCGCCGTACCCGGCGGCGGCGTCGGCGGCCGTCGCGGGCTGTGCGGCCTCCGCCGGGGTGAACGCGCCGACGACGAACGAGGCGATCAGTGCGGTGACGGCGGCGAGGGTTCTCCCCCGGCGCGGCAAGCGCTTGCTACGGAGGTGCGTCATTGCGGCTCCCAACAGGCGTACGAGGACTGCGGTCAGGCGGTGGTGTCCCGCGCGGCGGTGATCCGGAACTGCGTGAACGTGGCCGCCCCGGCGTGGCCCCCGCCGGTGGGCGCGACCGCGAAGAGGCCGAGCAGGGCGCCGACCCAGCGCCAGGGGGTCGCGGCGAAGACCTGTCCCGAGGGCTGCCACCCCTCCCCCACGTCGTAGGAGAACCGGCAGCGCGCCCCGGCCGAGGTCTCGATCCGCAGCCGGGCCCGTCCCCCGGGCGCCGGGCGCGCGTGATCGGCGTCCCGTTCCCGCTCGGCGACGGTCTCGGCGAACCGGTGGACGAGGTGCACGGTCCCGTCGGCGCCCCGCTGGAGCCCGATCCAGCGGAACGCGTCCCCGAGCACGGCGAGCCCGGCGCGCGCTCCCGGTTCCTCACTGTCGAGCCTCAGGTCCACCTCGACGACGGCGGGGATCCCCGGCAGCCGCTGTGTGAGCACATTCGCCAGTTTCCGCAGGTCGTGCGCGTGCACGGAGCGCACGCACGTGAGCCGCAGCCCGTCGCCGGAGTGCTGGGTGGCCCAGCCGTCCTGCGGGTTCGCGGTCCACTGCCACTGGCGTCCGAAGCGGCCGCCGGGGAAGTCGTCGTCGAGCGCGGGCGCGGCCGGCGGCTGCGTCGGCAGCTCCGGCTTGCGGTGGACCGCGACGGGGGCGCCGTCGTCGCCGAGCACGGGCCAGCCGTCCGGCCCCCAGCGCATCGGCTGGAGGTGGACGACCCTGCCGTAGGCGCCCCGCTGCTGGAAGTGCAGGAACCAGTCCTCGCCGGCCGCCGTGCGCACCCAGCCGCCCTGGTGCGGCCCGTTGACGTCGGTGTCCTTCTGCTCCAGGACGATCCGTTCCTCGTACGGGCCGAAGAAGTCACGGGAGCGTAAGGCGCCCTGCCAGCCGGTCTCCACGCCCCCGGCGGGGGCGAAGATCCAGTACCAGCCGTCGTGACGGTAGAGCTTGGGCCCCTCCAGCGTGAACCAGCCGGGGAGCCGGTCCGCGTCGACGATCACCTTGCCGTCGTCGAGCAGCCCCGTCCCGTCGGGCCGCATCCGGTGGCCGGTGAGCCGGTTCTTGACGCCGGAACGGGACTTGGCCCAGGCGTGCACCAGGTACGCCTCGCCGGTCTCCTCGTCCCACAGCGGACAGGGGTCGATGAGTCCCTTGCCCTCCTTCACCAGGTGCGGCCGGGTCCAAGGGCCCCTGATCCCGGGGGCGTTGACCTGGAAGATGCCCTGGTCGGGGTCGCCCCAGAAGATCCAGAACCGGTCGTCGAAGTGGCGCAGCGAGGGCGCCCACACCCCGCAGTCGTGGCGCGGTGCCCTGAACTCGGCGGCGGGTTCGAGTAGATGCAGCGCGTGGCCGACGAGCGTCCAGTTGACCAGGTCCCGGGAGTGGAGCAGGGGAAGGCCCGGGGCCCGGCCGAAGCTGGAGGCCGTCATGTAGAAGTCGTCGGCCACGCGCAGGACGTCGGGGTCGGACCAGTCGGCGTCGAGGACCGGGTTGCGGTAGGTGCCGTCGCCCAGGTCGGCGGAGAAGGCGGGTGCGCTCACCGAGGTGGTCACGGGCTCACCGCCTTGCGGACGAGGGCCGCCGCCTCGCCCCGGCCGAGGGTGCCGTCGGCGACGACGGTGACGACCCGGCGTACGGCCGTCCCGCCCGGCTCGACGGGAAGACGGTCGGTGTGGGCGAGGGAGGAGCCGACGCCCGGGTACTCGTCGGCGCGGACGAACCAGGGGTCGCGCCGGGTGGTCGCGGTGGCCCCGGCGAAGACGAGCGTCCAGTTCTCGCCGGCCAGGGCGAGCCAGTCGGCGCGGCTGCCGTGCGCCTCGGCCTCCCCCTCCGCCTCGGCGGTGAAGACCCGGGGTGCCGTGGCCTCCTTGCGGGCCCGCCAGAAGAAGCCGCCGTACGCGGCGCCGGGGCGGCCGTTGGTGGCGGGGCTGCCGATCGACACCGGGTCGTCGGTGATGTTGGTGAGGGAGAAGGTGAAGTCCAGCGCCCAGGCGGAGTCGGTGAGTTCGGTGGCCGCGACGGTACGGCGTTCGCGCAGCAGCTCCCGGCCGGCCGCCACCCAGCGCAGCTCCTCGACGAAGCCGTCGGGGTCGCGCAGCTGGAAGGCGGTGTGGCGCTGGGAGCCGTGGTTGTCGAGCTCGGTCGGGCCCTGGTCGCGGACGTAGGTCCGTCCGCCCCAGAAGTTGTGCCCCTCGACGTCGGGAACGGCGACACCGACGCCGAGGTGGTGGAGGTGGTCGGCGGGACTCAGCTCGGTGACCGCCGTACCGGACAGGGTGGTGACGGGATGCAGACAGGGGCGCGGGGAGAGCCGTTCCGGCAGCTCGGGCCGGGTGAGGTAGCGGCCCACCGGACGGCCCGCGACGCGCAGGATCAGGGAGTCGTCGGTGATCGTCATGTGCTCACCTCTTTCGCCGGTGCTTCGGGGAGCGCCCAGGGGGCGCCGAGTTCGGAGTAGAGGGCGAGGTCGTCGGCGGCGGCCGCGACGAGTCCGTCGATGCCGTCGACGACCCGGCGGTCCTCGTCGGGCAGGCGGTGCCAGGCGCCCGCCGGGAGCGCGATCGGGTCGGGGGCGACCCGGATCGCCTCGACGACCTTCATGAACGCGCCGGTCACCTCCGGCGGGACCAGCAGCTCGGTGCCGTCGACGAGATGGTCGACGAGGTTCTCCAGCAGGTCCGTGCGGCCGTACTCGATCTCCTCCGGGCCGTGTCCGGCGCGCTGGACGAGCACCCGGTCCTGCTTGTACCAGAAGGTGATCCGGCCGCTGGTGCCGTGGACGACGTTGTACGGGTCGTCCGGGTCCTCGGCGCACAGCGTGGCGGCGACGGTGACCCGGCCGCCGCCGGTGGTGGTGATCCGGACGCAGGAGGTGTCGTCGGACTCGATGTCGTTGGCGCGCAGCAGCTCGGTCTCGATGCCGGCGACGTCCTCGGCCCGGCCCGCGCCGGCGAGGGCCAGCCCGGTGGCGACGGCGTGCGCGAGCGGGTTGGTGAGCGCCCCGTCGATCACGTCCACGCCGTTCATGCGCCGCTTCCCGGCCCAGGGCGCGCGCCGGTAGTACGCCTCCGCGCGGGCCCAGGCACCGGCGCCGCCGATGCCGACGACCTCGCCGATGAGGCCCTCCGCGACCATCTGGCGGATCGCGGGCAGGGCGTGCGAGCCCAGCGACTGGAAGCCGATCTGGCAGACCGTCCCGGCCGCCGCGACCCCGTCGGCCATCCGGCGGAACTCGGCGTACGACGGGGCCGGCGGCTTCTCCAGCAGAACGTGGACGCCCCGCTCGGCGGCCGTCAGGGCCAGGTCGGTGTGGGTGGGGATGGGCGTGCAGATCACGGCGATCGCCGCGCCCGTGGAGTCGAGGAGCGCCCCGAAGTCGGCGGACTGCTCGGGCGTGCCGAGGCCGTCGGGGATCTCGTCCGCGCCCAGCGGGGTCAGTTCGCAGATCCCGGCGAGCCGGACGATCCCCTTGTCCGCGAGCCGCCGGATGTTCTCCAGGTGCCAGCGGCCGTGGCCGCGGGCGCCCGCGAGGACGAGCGGAAGCGGGCTCTCGTACGTCGTGGTGTTCATCGGATCCTCCCTGCGCCCGCGCCGCGTGCCACCTCTCGGTCGGCCCTCCCGGCGCTGTCGATCTTTTGGTGCAGGGTAGGCGTCCAGCCCACGTCGGCCGTGAGATCCCGCTCGCTGCCGGAGTTGTAGGCGTTGTATATGGCCAGGAGATCCACCGGATAGCCGTTGAAGAGGGTGCCCGTCTGGTGCAGGGCGGTGCCGTTCCAGCTCTTGACCAGGTCGGCGGCCTCGATGTGGCCGGGTGTGGTGAACGCGTTGTTCTCCGCGTACACGGCGGACTCGGTGGAGACACCGACGGAGTAGCGGTAGTCGTGGGCGCCGGCCGGGACGACGTAGCGGTTGTTGTAGAGGTGCACCTGTCCGAAGCGGACGCGCGGCGCGCGCTGCACGACGTTCTCGAACTGGTTGTGGTGCAGCGTCACCCGCAGCCTGCCCCGGTCGCCGGTGGCCGTGTCGCCGTTGCCGATCAGGATGCCCTTGTCGTGGTCGGCGAAGCGGGACCAGGAGACGGTCACCAGGTCGGAGGCGTTGGTGATGTCCAGCAGGCCGTCGTGGCGGAGGTAGTTGCGGCCGAAGTACATCGGCTCGTCCTCGTCGGCGTGCCCCCGGTCGGAGATCGTGACGTGGTCGATCCAGACGTGGCTGGAGCCGCGCACCCAGATGTTGTCGTACGCCGTCTTCCAGTCGCCGAGGCCGCCGGTGTTGGGCTGCCAGACGGGGAAGCAGTCGTAGGCGTCGCGCAGTTCGAGGTCGCGGACGATGACATTGTCCGCGCCCCTGAGCTGGAGGCTCGCGCCCTTCAGGACGGCGCCCTCGAGGCCGACGACGGTGGTGTTGGAGCCGACGGCCAGCTCGACCCGTTCGGCCTGCTTGGCCGCCGACGCCTGGCGGGCCTCCTCCTGGGGGCCGGCGGGCTTGGCGGAGCCCCAGGTGCGCGGGTCGTAGGCGGCCAGGTACTTCCGCAGGTCGTAGCCGTCGGTCGCGTAGTCGGCGCAGTCGAGCCGCTCGCCGTCGTCGGAGGTGTTGGCGTCGATGGTCCCGGCGATCCGGATGATCTTCGGGGTGGCGCTGCCTCCGTCGAGCGCGCGCACCAGTTCGGCGCGGGTGCGGACGGTGAAGACGTGGGCGTCGTCGGCGGTGGAACCCCCCGTGGTACCACCGTCGGCCGCCGCCCAGCCGTCGTCCGTCGCGAGCGTGTCCCGGCCGATGTCCCGGGACTCCGCCCCGGCCGGGGTGGTGAGCGCGCAGCCCAGCACCCCCGACAGGGCGAGGAGTCGCAGGCTCCTCCCGCGTCCGGTCATCCCTTCACCGCCCCCGCGCTGAAGCCCGTGATCAGCCACTTCTGGATGAAGGCGAAGACGATGACCACCGGGACGGCGGCGATGATGCCGCCCGCGGCCAGCGCGCCCAGGTCGACGCTGTCGGCGCTGAGCAGGGTGTTGAGGCCGACCGGGATGGTCTGCTTGGCCTGGTTGTTGAGGAACATCAGGGCGAAGAGGAAGTGGTTCCAGGAGTGCACGAAGGCGAAGGAGCCGACGGCGATCAGGCCGGGCCGCAGCAGCGGCAGCACGACCACCCGGAACGCGGTGAAGCGGTTGCAGCCGTCCACCCAGGCCGCTTCCTCCAGCGTGTACGGCACGTTCTTGATGAAGTTGCTGATCAGGATGATCGACAGCGGCAGCTGGAAGACCGTCTCGGCGAGGATGACACTGCCGAGCGAGTTGATCATCCGCAGTTCGGCGAAGATCTGGAACAGCGGCACGAGGAGCAGTGCGCCCGGCACGAACTGGGAGCACAGCAGCGCCAGCATGAACCCGCGCTTGATCTTGAAGTCGAAGCGGGCGAGGGCGTAGCCGCCGGCCAGGGCGACCAGGGTGGTCATCACCAGGGTGACCACGCCGACCAGCACGCTGTTCTGGAAGTAGATGCCGAACGACCGCTCGTTCCACACCTTCTCGAAGTGCTCGAACGTCATCGGCCAGGGCACGAGCGAGGTCGAGCCGGGCTTGCGCAGCGCGAAGAGCAGGATCCAGTAGAAGGGGACGAGGGTGAAGACCAGGTAGATCCCCAGCGGCAGGTAGATCTGCCAGCGCGGCACCTCGTCCCAGGCCCTGCGGACCTTTCCGGGCCGCTGCGGGGGCTCCTCGGCCGCGGGCGCGGACGTCACCGGTACGGTCCTCTCGGCGTCCTTGGTGATCACTTGGACTCGCCTCCGAACTTGCTCAGCCGCAGATAGACCATCGAGCAGAAGAGCAGGATCACGAACGCGACCGTGGTCAGGGCGGACGCGTAGCCGAAGTTGTGGGCGTCGACGGAGGTGTTGGCGATGTACAGCGGGAGCGTGGTCGTCACTCCGGCCGGTCCGCCGCCCGTCAGGGTGTACAGCAGGTCGACGTTGTTGAACTCCCACACCGCGCGCAGCAGCGTGGAGAGGATGATCGCGTCCTTCAGGTGCGGCAGCGTGATGTGCAGGAACTGCCGGACACGGCTGGCGCCGTCGACCTCGGCGGCCTCGTACAGGTCCTTCGAGACGGACTGGAGGTCGGCGAGGATGAGGATCGCGAAGAAGGGGACACCGCGCCACAGGTCGGCGACGACCGCCGCCGAGAAGACGGTGGAGGTGTCGGAGAGCCAGCTGGTGCCGTACTCGCCGATGCCCATGTCCGCGAGGTAGCGGGTGATGCCGGTCTGGGAGTTGTAGAGCAGCACCCAGATCGCGGAGGTCAGCACGCCGGAGACGGCCCACGGGGAGAAGACCAGGGCGCGGCCGACGGCCCGGCCGACGAAGGTCTGGTTGACGATGAGCGCGAGGGCGAGACCGAAGAGCAGCTGCAGCGAGACCTCGACGATCACCCACTTGGCGCTGAAGACGAGGGTGTCCCAGAAGAGGGGGTCCTCGGTGAAGGCGTGGACGAAGTTGTCGAAGCCGGCGAAGCCGTTCCGCCAGGGCTTCGTGGGGTTGTAGTGCTGGAGGCTGTAATAGAAGACGCTGATGACCGGGTAGGCGATGAAGCCCAGCATGAGCAGGGCGGCCGGCGCGATCAGCAGGTACGGCAGCCTGCGCGGGGTCGCGGAGGCACGGCGCGCACTGCTCCGCGCACGGCTCCGCCGGGGCGGCGCGGGCGGCTTCGCCACGGCTGCGGCTTGGGCCATGACTGGGGCTCCGTTTCTGGGTCTGTCGTGGTGCGTCGTGGTGCGTCGTGGTGCAGGAAGCGCTTTCTCGCTGTGCATGGGTGTGCGGTGCGCGGTTCGGGGTGCGGCTTGTCGTGCGTCGGCGGGTGCGTGGTGGCTGGTCGCGCAGTTCCCCGCGCCCCTACGGGGCGCTCAGCCCGCGTACGGGTCCGGGACCTTGCCCGGTCTGGCCAGGAACTCGAAGTCGCAGCCGGTGTCGGCCTGGGTGATCTGGTCGTTGTAGAGGGCGCCGTAGCCGCGTTCGTAGCGGGTGGGCGGCGGGGTCCACTCCGCTCGGCGGCGCTCCAGCTCCTCGTCGTCCACATGGAGGTGGAGGGTGCGCGCCTCGACGTCGAGGGTGATCGGGTCGCCGGTGCGGACCAGGGCGAGCGGGCCGCCGATGTACGACTCCGGCGCGACGTGCAGCACGCAGGCGCCGTAACTCGTGCCGCTCATCCGGGCGTCGGAGATCCGCACCATGTCCCGTACGCCCTGCTTCAGCAGGTGGTCGGGGATGGGCAGCATCCCGTACTCGGGCATGCCCGGGCCGCCCTTGGGGCCGGAGTTGCGCAGTACCAGCACGCTGTCGGCGGTGATGCCGAGGGACGGGTCGTTGATGGTCCGCTGCATGGTCCGGTAGTCGTCGAAGACGACCGCCGGGCCGGTGTGCCGCAGCAGGTGCGGCTCGGCCGAGATGTGCTTGATGACCGCGCCGTCCGGACAGAGGTTGCCGCGCAGGACGGCGACCCCGCCCTCGGCGGCGACCGGGTTGGCCCGCGTCCGGATCACGTCGTCGTTGTGGACGAGCGCGCCGTCGAGCTGTTCGCGCATCGTGTCGTGGGAGACGGTCGGCCGGTCCAGGTGCAGCAGGTCGGTGATCCGGGACAGGAACCCGGGCAGGCCTCCCGCGAAGTGGAAGTCCTCCATCAGGTACTTCTGGCCGCCGGGCCGGACGTCGGCGAGCACCGGGACCGTACGGGCGACGCGGTCGAAGTCGTCGAGGGTGAGCTTGACGCCCGCGCGGCCGGCCATCGCGATGAGGTGGATGACCGCGTTGGTGGAGCCGCCGAGCCCGAGGACGGTGGTGACGGCGTCCTCGAAGGCGTCGGCGGTGAGGATGTCGCTCAGCTTCCGGTCCCGGTGGACCAGTTCGACGATACGGAGACCGGCGGCGGCCGCCATGCGGTCGTGGCCGGAGTCGACGGCCGGGATGCTGGACGCGCCCGGGACGGTGACCCCGAGGGCCTCGGCGGCGGCGGTCAGCGTGGACGCCGTCCCCATGGTCATGCAGTGCCCCGGCGACCGCGCGAGACCGGACTCCAGCTCGGTCATCTCGCAGTCGCCGATCAGCCCGGCGCGCTTGTCGTCCCAGTACTTCCACATGTCGGTGCCGGAGCCGAGGACCTCGTTGCGCCAGTGCCCCGGCAGCATGGGCCCGGCGGGCACGAACACGGCCGGCAGGTCGACGCTCGCCGCGCCCATCAGCAGCGCGGGCGTCGACTTGTCACAGCCGCCCATCAGCACGGCCCCGTCGACGGGGTAGGAGCGCAGCAGCTCCTCGGTCTCCATCGCGAGCATGTTGCGGTAGAGCATGGGGGTCGGCTTCTGGAAGGTCTCGGAGAGGGTCGAGACCGGGAACTCCAGCGGGAAACCGCCCGCCTGCCAGACACCCCGCTTGACCGCCTGCGCGCGATCCCGGAGGTGCACATGACAGGGGTTGATGTCCGACCAGGTGTTGAGGATCGCGATGACCGGCTTGCCGAGGTGCTCCTCGGGAAGGTAGCCGAGCTGGCGGGTACGGGCCCGGTGGCTGAAGGAACGCAGTCCGTCGGTGCCGTACCACTGGTGGCTGCGGAGGTCTTCGGGCTTCTTCATACGGAGTTCTTCGGACCTCTTCATGTCGGCCGGCTCGCTCATATCGACCACCCGCCGGCGATGGCAGCGACCTCGGCGCGTTCGTCCTCGGGCAGCTGCCGGCTGGGGGCCCGGACGTCGCGGCGGCAGAGGCCGAGGGCGGCGAGCGCCTCCTTGACGACGGTGACGTTGTTGGCGGAGCCGTTGGCGGCGCGCAGCTCCTCGAAGCGGCGGATCTGCTCCCAGACCTTCATGGCGGCCGGGAAGTCACCCGCCCGCAGCGCTTCGATCATGTTCAGCGAGACGGCCGGGGCGACGTTCACCAGGCCCGAGGTGAAGCCGGTGGCGCCGGCCGAGAAGTAGGAGGGGGCGTACGGCTCGGCGAGTCCGGCCACCCAGACGAAACGCTCCAGACCGGCGTCGCGGGCGAAGGCGGCGAAGCGCGCGGCGTCCGGCACCGCGTACTTGACGCCGATCACGTTCGGGCAGGCGTCGGCGAGCTCGGCGAGGCGTTCGCCGGTGAGCTGGGCGTTGCGGATGTAGGGCACGACACCGAGTTCGGGCACGGCCTCCGCGATCGCGCGGTGATAGTCGACCCAGCCGCTCTGCGAGACGTAGGGGTGGACCGGCTGATGGACCATCACCATCTGGGCGCCGACCTCGCGGGCGTGCTCGGCGGAGGCGACGGCGGTCGGCACGTCGTGGCCGACCCCGACCAGGATCACGGCCCGGTCGCCGACCTCGTCCATGGTCAGCTCGGTGACCAGGCGGCGCTCCTCGGGGGTGAGGGCGTAGAACTCGCCGGTGTTGCCGTTCGGCGTGAGGGTGGTGATCCCGCCGTCGAGCAGCCGACGCAGCAGGGCCCGGTGGGCGCCCTGGTCGACGGTGCCGTCCTCGGCGAACGGAGTCACCGGGATCGCCACCACGTCGGCCAGAGCCGTCCGTTGGGTCTCGAACGTCACGCTGCTCATGGATGACCTTCCTCTGCAAGGAGCTCTTGGAGGACTACGGAGGCCCGGCGGGGCCGCCGTGTCGCGCGGCTCCGCCGTCCCTCGTGGACTCGGGGGCTTACTGGGCCTGCTGTTCCTCGCGGGCGCCCGGGAAGGCCCGCTCGACGAACGACGCGATGTGCGCGTACAGGGCGGCGGCGGCACCGTCGCCGTCGCCGTCGAGGGCGAGCCGCAGGATCTCCCGGTGCTCGGTGGCCTCCCTCTCCCAGGAGGGGTCGGCGGCCCAGGCGACGGCCGAGACCAGGGCGGCCTGGTCGCGCACCTCGTCGAGCATCCGGCCGAGCAGCGGATTGCCGCACGGTACGTACAGCGCGCGGTGGAACTCCCGGTTGGCCAGCGAGCGTTCGGCGGTGTCCGTGGCCTCGTCGGCCCTGGTCAGCGCGTCGCTCGCCGCGTCCCACGGGGCGCCGCGCCGTACCGAGCGACGCAACGCCTCCGGCTCCAGGAGCAGCCGTACGTCATAGACCTCGCGCGCCATGTCCGCGTCCACCATGCGCACCGTGACGCCCTTGTACTGGCTCATCACGACGAGCCCGGTCCCGGCCAGTGTCTTCAGGGCCTCGCGGACGGGGGTCTTGGACACCCCGAACTGCGCGGCCAGCTCGGTCTCGACCAGGGCCTGACCGGGCGTCAACTGCCCGGTGAGGATGCGGTGCTTGATCCCCTCCAGCACGAACTGCGTGCGGGACGGGATCGGCGTGGGCACAGCGGTCATGCGCGCCTCTCGGATCTCACGTATGCGATCTCACGTATGGGATCTCCCATATCGCGTCTCATATATGACGTACGAAGTACGACGCGTTGAAGGTAGGGAGGGCTCCCGTGTTTCGTCAATGCTTCTGACAGAAGAAGATGTGCGCGCGGTCACATGATCTTGGTGCGTGCGGCGTCACACGGTGTGGGTGTCCCCCACCCGCGCGCTGTCGGTCGGACCGCCGAAGACCACCGCCGCCCGCCCGGTCGCCCCCTCCGGGGTGAGCGTGGGTCCCACATGGGTGATCAGCAGCCGGCCGGCGCCCTTGGCGTACCTGCCGGCCTCCTCCGGGGTGAGATGCACCCGGGGTTCGCCTTCGCGATGCGCGTCGATGTCCGCCTCGCACAGGAACAGGTCGGCGCTGCCCGCGAGCGCGCCCAGCTCCTCGCACGGCCCGCTGTCCCCGGAGTAGGCGAGGACCCGCCCCTGGCACTCGGCGCGCAGCCCGTACGCCTCCACGTCGTGGACGACGGCGCGGGCGGTGAGGGTGAGGTTCCAGTGCCGGACGGTGTGACCGTCGTACAGGGGGCGGAAGTCGAACACCCCGTTCAGGAAGGCGCTGTCCGGCCTGCCGAGGAACGCCGCGAGCCGGGCCGCGCAGTCGCCGGGCGCGTAGACCGGCAGCGGCGCCGGAAGGGTGAGGCCACCGTGGGCGAACCCGTAGTGGGCGGCCACCAGATCCGCGCTGTGGTCCGCGTGCAGATGGGAGATCCAGATCGCCGTGAGCCGGGTGGGGTCCGTGTGCCGCTGCAACTCGGCGAACGTGCCGAAGCCCGCGTCCACCCACACCTCGGCGCCCCCACCGCGCAGCAGATATCCGGAGGCGGGGCGGCCCGGTCCGGGGTGCGGGGAGGCGGTGCCGAGGACGGTGAGACTCAGGGGCATGCTCGGGAGCGTACGGACGCGGGCGGGGGCGCGTGCCGCGTTTGTGCGTTCTTTCGCGGGTTGCTCATGGTGTTGCTCGCGGGATGGCCGTCATGGCTTCCACCGGGGATCACGTCCGCTCAGTCCGATCACCCGGTCGATCAGCGGCTCGTCGTCCGGCACCGGCACGACCGGGCCGAAGATCTCGCCGCGCGAGGGATCGTCGACCGACGCCTCGAGGAAGGCGTGCGTCGCGGTGAGGGCCGGCGGATCGACCTCGTACGGCTGACCGGTCGCCCGTGCGAGGTCCCAGCCGTGCACGACGAGTTCGTCCGTCGCCACGGCTCCGGCGACGGCTCCCGGCAGCGGCACCCCGCCCGCCCGGGTCTCGCCGGTCCACGCGGCCTGCTCCCGCCAGACCTCCGCCAGCTCGTCGAGCACCCGCGGCAACGCCTCGCGCCAGCCGGGCCCGATGTCGGGCAGCGCCGCCTGCGGGTCGGTGTCCGTCGTGGCCCCCAGCTCCTTGCGGCCCGCGTCCCGGAAGGCGGTGGCGAGCCCCAGCAGATGCCCGAGGAGGTGGCGCACCGCGTACTCGGGGCACGGGGTGGGGCCGGAGAGCTGGTCGTCCCGGACGGCGGCGACGAGCCGGGCGACGGTCCGGGTCTGCGGGCCGAGGTCGAGGGGGATCGGTCCGTGGTCGGTCATGCGGTACTCCTTCACCGGTCTTCGTCCTTCGTGTTCGTTAGACCGCCGGCGCCCCCGGAACTCATCGCCCGCGCGCCGTCCACCTGTCCCGGTGACGATTCCTAGGGCATCCGCCCGATCCCCCGGCCGGGGTCTTAGCGCCACGCTCACCGGACATGACATCCACGACATGGGCGGTGCGGCGCGTGCTCCGGGACCGCGACGCGGGGCTGTATCTGGCCGGGGTGGTGGTCTCGGGCCTCGGTTCGTCGGCGATGTGGCTGGTCGCGGGCGTCTGGGTCAAGGACCTCACCGGCTCGGACGCGCTGGCGGCGCTGTGCGCGTTCGTGCTGTGGGCCCCGCTGCTCACCGGGCCCGTCCTGGGCGCCCTCGCGGACCGCGCCCCCCGCCGCGCCCTCCTCGTCACCACCGACCTCGCCCTGGCCGCCCTCCTCCTCACCCTCTTCACCGTCGACGCCCCGGGCGACCTGTGGCTCCTCTACGCGGTCCTCCTCGTCTACGGCACGGCGGGTGTCGTCCACGACGCGGCGGAGTCGGCCCTCGTCGCCACCACCGTCGCCCCCTCCCTCCTCGGCGACTTCAACGGTCTGCGCATGACGGCGAACGAGGGCATGAAGCTGGTGGCACCCTTGGCCGGGGCGGGCCTCTACGCCGCGTACGGCGGGGCGACGGTGGCGCTGCTGGACGCGGTGACGTTCGTCGCGGCGGCGGGACTGTACGGGCTGGTGCGGGCCCGGGAGACACCCCCCGTCCCCACCGACCGCCCCACCCCGGGCCTCCGCACCCGCACGGCGGAAGGGGCCCGCCACCTCCTCACGGACCGGCGCCTGCGCCCCCTGGTCCTGGCCGGCGGCACGACCATGCTGCTCTCCGGCGTGAACGGCTCCCTGATCTTCGCGGTGGTCGACTCCCTCGGCCGCTCCCCCGCCTACGCCGGCCTCCTCCATGTCGCCCAGGGCGCCGGCTCGATCGTCGTCGGCCTGGCCACCGGCGTCCTCCTGCGCCGCCTGGGCGAACGCCGCTTCGCCGCGTACGGGATCGCCCTGACCGGGGTGGCGGTGGCGCTGCGCGCCGTACCCGACGACACGGTGGCCCTCGGGAGCGCCGCGGCGATCGGCGCGGGCCTGCCGTGTGTCCTCGTCGCCACGCTCACCGCGGTCCAGCGCGCGACCCCACCCCATCTGCTGGGCCGCACCACGGCCACCGCCCAGACCCTGCTGTTCGCCCCGACGGCGGTGGGCATGGCGCTCGGCGCGGCCCTGGTGGGAGCGGTCGACCTCCCGGTGCTGTCGGTGGCGGTGGGTGCCGCCACCCTCCTGTCTGCGGCCGCGCTGCTGCGCCGTCCCTGAGCCGTGGGGGACCCTGTACGCATGGGCAAGGTGAG
This sequence comes from Streptomyces caniscabiei, assembly GCF_014930365.1. Classification (GTDB taxonomy): domain Bacteria; phylum Actinomycetota; class Actinomycetes; order Streptomycetales; family Streptomycetaceae; genus Streptomyces; species Streptomyces caniscabiei. The sequence goes on from NZ_JABXWI010000005.1 coordinate 143,516, forward strand.
CTGTGACATCACGATCTCGCTCGACGGCTTCTCGGCGGGACACCACCAGAGTGAGGAACGTCCGTTCGGCGACGACGGCGGTGACGGTTCGGGCGCCGCGCTGCACGCCTGGATGTTCGACGCGCCCGAGGAGAACCGGGCGGAGATCGACCGGCTGGGCACCGCCGGGGCCTTCGTCATGGGGCGCAACATGTTCGGCCCGGTGCGCGGCGCGTGGGACCGGCCGTGGAACGGCTGGTGGGGCGACGATCCGCCGTTCCACGCACCGGTGTTCGTCCTCACCCACCACCCGCGCGACCCGCGGCCGATGGCGGGCGGCACCACGTTCCACTTCGTCACCGAGGGGATCGCCGCCGCCCTGGACCGGGCCCGCGCGGCGGCCGGCGGGGACGACGTCACCGTCCTCGGCGGCGCGACCACCGTCAACCAGTACCTGACCGCCGGCCTGGTCGACGAACTGCGCCTGCACATCACGGCGTTCACCCTCGGCTCCGGCACCCGGCTGTTCGAGGACGTCCCGCCGCTCCGGCTGGAGCAGGTGGCCTCCCGTTCGACGAGCCTGGTCACCCACCTGACGTACCGCGTGGCGCGCTGAGCGGGGAGGGCTCCGCGATCCGCCCCGCCCGGCTCACCGCACCGCCGTCAGCGCCTCCCGTACCGCCGCCAGGTCCTGGTCGGAGGCCAACCCCGCGTGGTAGAGGCGGAGTTCGGTGGCGCCCAGTTCCGCCGCGCGGCCCGCGTCCTCGGCCAGGGTGACGGGGCTGCCGCCCATGCCCGACACGATGGCGAAGTTGGCGGCCAGGACGGCGCCCTCCGCGCCGACCTCGGCGAAGGCCGGCAGCAGACCCGGACCGCCCGCGCACGGGACGACCACACCGTCCGCCACGCCGAGGATGTGCGCGGGGTCGACGCCCGGGTTGGCGCCGCAGTGGTACGTCACCGGGTCCGCGTGCAGCAGGATCCGGAACCCGGCGGGCGCGGCGGCCCGCACCGCCTCGACGGCCGTCTCCTGGAGGGAGCGGGCGATCCCGTCGCGCCACGCGCGCGTGGCCTCCGCCCGCTCCGCGCCGAGCAGCTTCTCCACGGCCGGCCAGCCCTCGTCGACGGCCTCTCCCCGCCACAGCGGTTCCAGCGCCTCACGCACGGCCGCCGCCAGTGCCTCGGGGTCCTGACCGGCCTCGGCGTAGCCGGCGCGGCAGGTCCCGCAGAAGCAGAGCGACATCAGGTACTGGCCGGCGTCCCCGAGTCCGACGCCGCCCGTCTTGTCGTGGGCGTGCAGGTGGGAGATGCCGTACCAGCCGAGCGACTCCAGTTCCGTGCCGCGCGCGCCCGGCCGGACCGCCGCCTCCACGGCCAGGTCGACGAGGTACTCCCGGGTCGCCTCCTGCGCCACGCACGGGGCCCACGGATACCGGTCGCCGTAGGCGTTGACCACGGAGGTCGAGGGGTGCTCGGCGCCGAGCCGGGAGTTGTGGGCGAGGACGACCCAGGTGTGCACCTCCAGGCCGGCGTGCGCGAGTGCCGTCGCCGCCTCGCCGAACGCGTCGCCCGGCGCCCACTGTCCCGCCGGGTACGGCCGCAGCGTACGGCCCTCCCAGCGCGCCCCCGGCGGGTACAGGACGGCCGCGTGCTCGGCGGTGACGATGCGCCGGCGGGGGTGGCGGGGGGTGAGCGCGCGGGTGGAGTGGTACGCGGAGGCGAGCGTCACCTGCCCCACGCCCAGCCCCGCGATGCGCTCCGCGGCGGCCGGGTCCCCGTTGACGTCCCACGGGTAGACGAACGTCGACGCCTTCAATTGCCCTCCTGGCACTCTTCCAGCAGCGCGTGTCCGCGCTCGATCAACTGGCCCAGCTGCTTGACGTGTTCCTCGGCCGGCTCGTGCAGCGGCGGCCGTACCCCGCCCACGTCCAGTCCCCGTAGCCGTACCCCGGCCTTGACCAGTGACACGGCATAGCCCCGGCCCTTGGCGCGGAGTTCGACGAAGGGCCGGTAGAACCCGTCGAGCAGCCGTTCCACGATCGCACGGTCACCGGCTTCGAGCGCCCGGTGGAAGGCGAGGGCGATCTCCGGGACGAAGCAGAAGACAGCCGAGGAGTACAGCGGGACGCCGACGCCCCGGTAGGCGGGCTGGGTCAGCTCGGCGGTCGGCAGGCCGTTGAAGTAGAGGAAGTCACCGGCGGCCGGAACCTCGGCGCGTACCGCGCTGACGATCCGCGTCATCAGGTCCAGGTCGCCGACGCCGTCCTTGAGGCCGACGATGCCTTCCGTGCGGGCCAGTTCGACGACGGTCTCCGGGGTGAGGACCGCGTTGTCGCGCTGGTAGACGACGACCGGGAGCGAGGTGGCGGCGGCCAGTTCCCGGTAGTGGCGCAGCAGCCCCTCCTGCGCGGCCACGACGAGGTACGGCGGCAGGGCGAGCAGACCGTCGGCGCCCGCCTCCTCGGCGAGGCGCGCGTAGCGCACGGCGAGGGCGGTGCCGTAGCCCGCGCCGGCCACCACGGGCACCCGGCCGGCCGTCTCCGCGACGGCGGCCCGGACGCAGCTCTGGAACTCCTCGGGCGTGAGCGCGTGGAACTCGCCGGTGCCGCAGGCGACGAAGACGGCGGCCGCCCCGGCGTCGACGCCCTGGCGGACGTGCGCGCGGCAGGCGTCGAGATCGACGGCGCCGTCCGGGCCGTACGCCGTGACGGGGAAGAACAGCGGTCCGCTGGGGACCCTGAGCCGGGCGGTGAGAGGGGCTGACGTCACGGGCGCTCCCAAGTCCGGGCCGAAGTCGACCGTCCGGGGCGACGTCGACGCGCAGGTCCATGTCACTGATCAGTGTTTACATTTCTGAACAAGAGCACGCTAAGGCGCCCCCGCGGGGCGGGTCAAGCCGGGCAACCCCCACCGCACCAGCGATTTCCGCCCTCGCGCGCGCCACTTGACGCGCGCGACCCCACTCCTTAGCGTGTCCATGAATGTGAATGTCGGACGCCCATGTGCACGGCTGGCGATACAAGGAGACCCCCGGATGCCCGCTCCCCGCACGGTTCTGCTCACCGGCGCCGCCGGTGGACTCGGCACCCTGATGCGGGACCTGCTCCCGGCCCACGGCTACGAGCTGCGCCTGATGGACCTGCTGCCCGTCGCGGGCGCGCCGGACGCGATCACGGCCGACCTCGCCGACAAGGACGCCGTGCGCGAGGCCGTACGGGGCGTCGACGCGATCATTCACCTCGCGGGCATCTCGCTGGAAGCCTCCTTCGAGAAGATCCTCAGGGCGAACATCGAGGGAACCTACAACCTGTACGAGGCCGCCCGCGCGGAGGGCGTGCCGCGAGTCGTCTTCGCGTCCTCCAACCACGCGGTGGGCTTCACCCCCCGCCCCGGGGACGGGGACCCGCTGATCCCGGTCGACACCCCGCACCGCCCCGACACCTTCTACGGCCTGTCCAAGTCCTTCGGCGAGGACCTCGCCCAGCTCTACTGGGACAAGCACGGCCTGGAGACCGTGTCGGTGCGCATCGGCTCCTGCTTCCCCGAGCCCACCAGCGTCCGCATGCTCTCCCTGTGGATGAGCCCGGCCGACGGCGCCCGCCTCTTCCACGCGGCCCTGACCGCCGAGCACGTCGGCCACACCGTCGTCTACGGCTCCTCCGCCAACACCCGCCTGTGGTGGGACCTCTCCAGCGCCCGCGCCCTCGGCTACGACCCCCAGGACGACTCCGAGCCGTACGCCGAGAAGCTCATCGCCGAACAGGGCGAGCTGGACCCCGCGAACGAGGCACACGCCAACCTCGGCGGCCACTTCGTGAGCGACCCGCCGATCTGGCCGCACTGACCGCGCCGGAGCGGTCCCCAGGGTTCGCGCGTCGTACGGGAAACGAGGGCCGTACGGCGTGCGGAAGGAGCGGGCGGGCACCGAACGGGCCCGCCCGCTCCCGCATTCGGGCACGCCCGCTGCCCGATCCCCCCTCCGCCCCAGGTCCGCGACGGGCACCGGCCGCGCGAAACGGTCAGGGACGGGCAGCATCGGACCCGCAACAGGCCTGGTCGGCGCCGCGCACCCACTGTAGAACTTCCCCCAGGGCCCGCACCGGGCCCGAACGGGCAGCAGCACGGCGAGGGCTGTGCGGGCGAGGGAGAGCGGGTGTCGGCCATGAGCGCGGAGGAGAGGCAGCGCGAGATCGTCACGGCCGCCCGCCGCACGGGCGCGGTCGACGTCGCCGAACTCGCGGCGACACTCGGCGTCGCCAAGGAGACCGTACGGCGTGATCTGCGCGCCCTGGAGGACCACGGCCTGGTCCGCCGGACGCACGGCGGGGCGTATCCCGTGGAGAGCGCCGGCTTCGAGACGACGCTCGCCTTCCGGGCCACCAGCCATGTGCCCGAGAAACGCCGGATCGCCGCCGCGGCGGCCGAACTGCTGGGCGACGCGGAGACGGTCTTCGTCGACGAGGGCTTCACCCCGCAGCTCATCGCCGAGGCGCTGCCCCGGGACCGGCCGCTGACCGTGGTCACCGCCTCGCTCGCCACGGCGGGCGCCCTCGCCGAGACGGGCAGCACCACCGTGCTGCTGCTCGGCGGCCGGGTGCGTCCCGGCACCCTCGCCACCGTCGACCACTGGACGACGAGGATGCTGGCCGGCTTCGTCATCGACCTCGCGTACATCGGCGCCAACGGCATCACCCGTGAACACGGCCTCACCACCCCCGACCCGGCCGTCAGCGAGGTCAAGGCCCAGGCGATCCGCGCCTCCCGGCGCACGGTCTTCGCGGGCGTCCACACCAAGTTCGGCGCGGTCAGCTTCTGCCGGTTCGCCGAGGTGGGCGACCTCGACGCGATCGTCACCAGCACGCTGCTGCCGACGTCGGAGGCCCACCGCTACTCACTGCTGGGCCCCCAGGTCATCCGCGTCTGAGCCCCCACCGACCCGACTCCCGCCCCTTCCCTCCCCCGCCCTCCTCTCCCCCGGCACGAAGCACCACGCGCCGGAGCACCGCGCCCCACGGAATCCCTTTTCTCCCCATACGTCCAGGAGCGATCCATGCGAATCCCGAGCCGACGGAGGCCGCGCACACTCGCCGCGGTCGCCGCAGGGACGCTGCTCGCCCCGCTTCTCTCCGGCTGCTGGACCGGGGCGGGCGGGGCGGGATCCGGCGGCGACGCCATCAACGTACTGATGGTCAACAACCCCCAGATGCAGGAGCTGCAGAAGCTCACCGCCGCGCACTTCACCAAGAAGACCGGCATCCGGGTCAACTTCACCGTGCTGCCGGAGAACGACGTCCGCGACAAGATCAGCCAGGACTTCGCCAACCAGGCGGGCCAGTACGACGTGGCCACCCTCAGCAACTACGAGATACCCATCTACGCCCGCAACGGCTGGCTGGAGGAGCTGGACCCGTACGTCGCGAAGGACCCAGGCTTCGACCAGCAGGACATCCTGAAGCCGATGCGCCAGTCCCTGACCGGCGACGACGGCAAGCTCTACGGAGAGCCGTTCTACGGCGAGTCGTCCTTCCTGATGTACCGCAAGGACGTCTTCGCCGAGCGCGGGCTCACCATGCCCGAGCACCCCACCTGGCAGCAGGTCGCCGACCTCGCGGCAGAGGCCGACGGGGCCGAGGACGGCATGAAGGGCATCTGTCTGCGCGGACTGCCCGGCTGGGGCGAGGTCATGGCGCCCCTCACCACCGTCGTGAACACCTTCGGCGGCACCTGGTTCGACAAGGACTGGAAGGCGCGGCTCGACTCCCCCGAGTTCGAGCGGGCGACCAGGTTCTACGTGGACCTCGTGCGTGAGCACGGTGAGTCCGGCGCCGCCCAGGCCGGCTTCGCCGAGTGCCTCAACAACATGACCCAGGGCAAGGTCACCATGTGGTACGACGCCACGTCCGCGGCCGGCTCCCTGGAGGCGGACGACTCCCCGGTGCAGGGCAAGGTGGGCTATGTACCGGCGCCCGTCGAGAAGACCGGGTCCTCCGGCTGGCTCTACACCTGGGCCTGGGGCATCCAGCAGGCCTCCCGGAACCCCGACAAGGCCTGGAAGTTCGTCTCCTGGGCGTCGAGCAAGGAGTACGAGGAACTGGTCGGCGACGAGATCGGCTGGTCGAACGTGCCCGCCGGCAAACGGGAGTCGACGTACGCGAACCCGGAGTACCGCGAGGAGGCCGCCGCCTTCCAGGAGACGACCCGCGAGGCCATCGAGGGCGCCCGGCCCACCGACCCCGGCGTGCAGCCGCGCCCCGCGCCCGGCATCCAGTTCGTCGGCATCCCCGAGTTCACCGACCTCGGCACCAAGGTCTCCCTGGAGATCAGCGCGGCCATCGCCGGACGCCAGTCCGTCGCGTCGGCCCTGAAGAAATCGCAGGCGCTCGCCGAGCAGATCTCCGAGGAGTACGAGGGACGATGACCGCGACCACGACAGCGCCGACGGCGGCCGCCGCCGTACGCACCCGGGGCACACCGAACGCCCGGCTGCGCGCGTGGGCCACCCGCGCCCCGCTCCTGCCCGCCCTGATCTTCATGATCGCCGTGACCCAACTCCCGTTCGTGGCCACGCTGGTGATCTCCTTCTTCGACTGGAACTCCCTCTACCCGGACGCCCGCCACTTCGCCGGCCTCGCCAACTACGGCGAGGTCCTCACCGACCCCGACCTGCGCCGCTCGGTGTGGACGACGATCCTGCTGACGGTCGCCGTGGTCCTCGCCAGTCTTGTCCTCGGCCTGCTCCTCGCCCTCCTCCTCGACCGGAGGTTCCGGGGCCGGGGCATCGTCCGCACCCTGCTCATCGCCCCCTTCCTGGTGGTCCCGGTGGCGGCGGCCCTGCTCTGGAAACACGTCCTCTACAACCCCGAATACGGCCTGTTCAACGGCCTGTTGCACTACGTCGGCGGACCCCAGCCCGACTGGATCTCGGACACCCCGCTGCTCGCGGTCGAGGCCGCCCTGGTGTGGCAGTGGACACCGTTCATGATGCTGATCCTGCTGGCGGGACTCCAGTCCCGGGACCAGCAGCAGATCGAGGCGGCCCGGGTCGACGGCGCGAGCGACTGGCAGATCTTCCGCCATCTGACGCTCCCGCATCTGCGCCGCTACCTCGAACTGGGGGCGCTGCTCGGCTCGATCTACATCGTCCAGAACTTCGACGCGGTCTTCACGATCACCTCGGGCGGCCTGGGCACGGCGAACCTGCCGTACACCGTCTACCAGACCTTCTACCAGGCCCACGAGAACGGCCTCGCCTCGGCCGCGGGCGTCCTGGTCGTCATCGGCTCGATCATCATCGCGACGTTCGCCCTGCGTGTGGTGTCGTCGCTGTTCCGTGAGGAGGCGGGCCGGTCATGAGGCCAACTACCCAAAGAAGCAAGGGACTCGGCCTGGGACTGGCGGCCTGGGCGCTCGGTGTCCTGTTCTTCCTGCCCATCGCCTGGATGGCGCTGACGTCGCTCCACTCGGAACCGGACGCGGCGACCAACCCCCCGTCCTGGGCGGCCTCCCTGACCCTCGACGGCTACCGCGAGTTCTTCGGCGTGGACGGCGGGGCCGGCCCCTGGCCCGCCCTGATCAACTCGGCGGTGGCGTCCCTGGCGTCGACCCTGCTCGTCCTCCTCCTCGCCTTCCCGGCGGCGTACGCGCTGTCGATCCGCCCGGTGAAGAAGTGGACGGACGTCCTGTTCTTCTTCCTCTCCACGAAGATGCTGCCGGTGGTGGCGGGCCTGCTCCCCCTCTACCTCTTCGCGAAGAACACGGGCCTGCTGGACAACATCTGGCTCCTCGTCCTGCTCTACACCTCCATGAACCTGCCGATCGCCGTCTGGATGATGCAGTCCTTCCTGGCGGAGGTCCCGGTGGCGGTGATCGAGGCCGCGCAACTCGACGGCGCCCGGCTCCCCACGGTGCTGGCCCGGGTGGTGGCGCCGATCGCGGCCCCCGGCATCGCCGCGACCGCCCTGATCTGCTTCATCTTCAGCTGGAACGAGCTGCTCTTCGCGAGGGTGCTGACCGGTGTCGTCGCCGAGACCGCCCCCGTCTTCCTGACCGGCTTCATCACCAGCCAGGGCCTGTTCCTGGCCAAGGTGTGCGCCGCGTCGCTCGTCATCTCCCTGCCGGTGCTCGCCGCGGGGTTCGCCGCCCAGGACAAGCTGGTCCAGGGCCTCTCCCTGGGAGCCGTCAAATGAAGGCCGCCGTCATCGAGTCCGTGGGCAAGGCCGTCGTCGCCGAGGTCCCGGACCCGGCACCGGGCCCCCGCGAGGTCGTCGTCGAGGTCGCCGCGTGCGGTCTGTGCGGCACCGATCTGCACATCCTCCAGGGCGAGTTCGCCCCGAAGCTGCCGATCGTGCCCGGACACGAGTTCGCGGGCGAGGTGGTGGGCCTGGGCGCCCGGGTCACCGAACTCTCCGTCGGCGACCGGGTGGCCGTCGACCCGTCCCTGTACTGCCACGAGTGCCGCTACTGCCGCACCGGCCACAACAACCTCTGCGAGCGGTGGGCCGCGATCGGCGTCACCACGGCCGGGGGCGCGGCGCAGTACGCGGTGGCGCCGGTGGCGAACTGCGTCCGGCTCCCGGAGCACGTCCGCACCGAGGACGCGGCACTGGTGGAACCGCTGTCCTGCGCGGTACGCGGCTACGACGTCCTGCGGGCCCGCCTCGGCGCCCATGTCCTCGTCTACGGCTCGGGCACGATGGGTCTGATGATGCTGGAGCTCGCGAAGCGGACGGGCGCGGCGAGCGTGGACGTGGTCGACGTGAACCCCTCCCGCCTGGAGACCGCCCGCCGACTGGGCGTCTCGGCGGCCGCCGCGGGCGCCGACGAACTGGACCGGCCCCAGGGCTGGGACGTGGTGATCGACGCGACGGGCAACGCCGCCGCCATCCAGGACGGCCTGGACCGGGTGGCCAGGGCCGGGACCTTCCTCCAGTTCGGGGTGGCCGACTACGCGACACGGGTCACGATCGACCCGTACCGCATCTACAACCAGGAGATCACCATCACGGGTTCCATGGCCGTCCTGCACAGCTTCGAACGCGCGGCGGAACTCTTCGCGAGCGGCGTCCTGGACCCGGACGTCCTCATCAGCGACCGCCTGCCCCTGGAGCAGTATCCGCAGGCCCTGGACCAGTTCGCCTCGGGCGTCGGCCGCAAGATCGTGGTGATCCCCTGACCGCGCCCCGCGCCGGCGGGCGGCGGCTCACTTCTCCACGAAGACGATGTCCTTGCAGGGGCGGGTCATCTTCACCGTGTTGTCGGTCGTGACCTCGACGATGTGGTGCAGGCCCCGGTGGACCCTTCCGGAGTCCGGGAGGCGGTACTCGTCCGGGGCTCCGGCCAGGAAGGCGCGGAAGCAGGCCAGCGAGGGGGCCGTGCCCGTGAAGTCCAGGTAGTCCTTCAGCCGGCGGAACAGCTTCGGCAGGATCACCACGCCGGTCTTGTCATCCGTCAGCGAGGCCATGCCCATGACCTTCACGCCGTCGAGGGTCTTGTCCACCTTCCACACGCCCTTCGCGGACGCCTTCGCCTTCTCCGCGGCCTCGGCGAGCAGTTCGCGCAGGTGGAAGGGGAGACCCGAGTAGAAGGTCGGGTAGGCCAGACCGAGCAGGAGCAGGCGGTGGTTGGCGGTGCGCTTCAGCAGGTCCTCGTCGACGTCCGTCCAGTAGCCGCTGTAGACGGGCGGGGTGCCCTTGCCGGCGAAGGCCACGCAGCGGCCGTAGGCGTCGGCGCCCCGGGTGAGGATCCAGCCGGGCACACTGTCCGGCACGGTGGCGACGGTCTCGTCGTCGTCCCTGAGAACGGTCTTGAAGTCGAGGAACTTCAGCAGTTCGTCGGCGGCCTCGTGGGCGAGGTCCCGGGGCTGGTGCTCCACGTGCGGCTCCTCGCCGTAGTGGGTCTCCAGGGCGTCGATCCCTTCGAGCCGGACACTCGCGCGCCCGTCGGCCTTGGGCACGACCGGTGTGTCCCCGGGGACCAGTTTCCAGTCGTCCACGTCGTCCGGGATGAAGGGAAGGGTGTCCCCGTCCGGCTTGGCACCCCCCTCCACCTTGAACCGTCCTCTGATCAGCAGCATGGCCATGATCGGCTCCCGTCCAGGCGTCACGGTGGGTGTTCGTCCCTCACGGAAGGTACACACACGAGGAGCCGGCCGGAGCGCCCCGCGCCCCCGCCCGGCCGACCCCACCCACACGGCCCCAACCCGGACGGTAAGGGAACGGTAAAGCGGCTTGAATCGTTCACCCCGCATGACCGCTATGACCCCCGGCTCGAACATCCCGCTGCCCGTCACCCGCGTCGCGGTGGACGTCGCCGCGCCCGTGCGGCTCGACGTCTCGGGCCTGCTGCTCACCGCCGACGGCAAGGTCCGCTCGGACGACGACTTCATCTTCTACAACCAGCCGAGCGGCCCGGGCGTGACCTACCGCTCCGGCGGCGGCACGACCCCCGACTCGATCACCGTGGACACGACGGCCGTCCCCCCGGGCATCGAGAAGATCGTCGTCACGGCCAGCCCCGACGCGGCCGGCCAGACCTTCCAGGGCGTCGAACCGACAGCCACGATCCGCGACGCGGCGAACGGCTCGGTGATCGCCACGTTCACCCCGCCCCAGCTGGGCACGGAGACGGCCCTGGTGATCGTGGAGGTCTATCTGCGCAACGGCGCGTGGAAGGCGCGCGCGGTCGGCCAGGGATACGCCAACGGCCTCGCGGGCATCGCGACGGACTTCGGCGTCACCGTGGAGGAGCCCGCCCCGGCTCCGGTGCAGCCCGTCGCCCCGTCCGCCCCCGCCACCCAGCCCCCGGCCGCCCCGCCGGCCCCGCCCATGGACCCCCGCGTCGCCGCGCCCCCGGCACCCCCCACCCCTCCGGCCCCGCCCGCGCCCGGCGCCGGCAAGATCAACCTGGACAAGGGCCGCGTCAGCCTCCAGAAGAACCAGACGGTCTCCCTGGTCAAGGGCGGCCGCCCGCTGCTCTCCCAGGTCAAGATGGGCCTCGGCTGGGAGCCCGCGTACCGGGGCAAGGACATCGACCTGGACGCGTCGGTCATCGCGTACGGCCCGCAGCGCAACCACATCGACAGCTGCTACTTCGGCAAGCTGTCCATCGTGGGCGGCGCGATCAAGCACTCGGGCGACAACCTCACGGGTGAGGGCGGCGGCGACGACGAGGTCATCGTGGTCGACCTCGGCCGGCTCCCCCAGGACGTCACCGGTCTGGTCTTCACCGTCAACTCCTTCTCGGGGCAGAAGTTCACCGAGGTCGCCAAGGCCTACTGCCGTCTGCTCGACGCCGCGACCGGCGAGGAGCTGGTCCGCTTCGACCTCACCAACGCCGAGGCCCAGACCGGCGTGATGATGGCCAAGCTGATCAAGCAGTTCTCCGGCGAGTGGGATATGACCGCGATGGGCGACTTCGTGAAGTCCCGCACGGTCAGGGGGATGGTGAAGCCGGCGGCGCAGGCCCTCTGAGAGCACATCCGCCCCGGTACGCGACGCCGGGCGCCCCCACAAGGGTGCGCCCGGCGCGTGCCACGCCAGGGCGAGGCGAGGGCGCCCGTCACTTCTTCGGCGCTCCGGTCACCTGCTGTCCGCCCGTTCGGCCGCCCGCTCGGTGAGGTACTCCTTGGCGGACAGTGGTACGGCGATGGCCTCCAACGACCGCCCCTCGGCCGCCACGCCCAGGACGGCCGTCACCAGCCCGCCGGTGATCATCAGGACCGCTCCGACCGCATAGCCGAGGAAGAGGTGCTGGGGGTTGGGATTCGCGTCGTCGATCAGGGCACCGTAGAACAGCGGGGCGACCGCGCCGACGAGCTGCGCGATCGAGAAGAACACCGCGATGGCCTTGCCCCGCACCTCCAGCGGGAAGATCTCTCCCACCGTCAGATACCCCGCACTCGCCCCCGCCGAGGCGAAGAAGAAGACGATCACCCAGGCCGCGGTCTGTGTCGTCGCCGTCAACAGCCCGGCCCGGAACAGCAGTCCGCTGACGAGCAGCAGCGTCCCGGAGGCGAGATAGGTGCCGGCGATCATCTGCTTGCGGCCGACGATGTCGAAGAGCCAGCCGAGCGTCAGCGGCCCGAGCAGGTTGCCCACCGCGAATGCCAGGCCGTACAGGGGGATGTCGGCGTCGCGGACGTCGAAGAAGACGCCGAGGACCATCGCGTAGGTGAAGTAGATGGCGTTGTAGAGGAAGGACTGGGTGACCATCAGGGTCAGCGCGTACACCGACCTCTTCGGGTAGTCGCGGAACAGCACCCGCACCAGCCGCAGATAGCCGGTGTGCCGGGCCGGCCTGATCTTCAGTGCCTGGCTCTCCGCGACGGGTTCCAGGGTGCCGCCGCGTTCGCGCACCTCCGCCTCGATGCGGGTGATGGACTCCTCGGCCTCGGCCGCGCGTCCGTTCATGAGCTGCCAGCGCGGGCTTTCCGGGAGGTTGCGCCGGACGAGGATGATCACCAGCCCGAGCACCGGGCCGATCAGGAAACCGATGCGCCAGGCGAGGCTCGGATCGTCCTGGAGGAACTGGTTGTAGACGGCCAGCTGCACGAACGCGCCGACGACCGATCCGGCCCAGTAGGTGCCGTTGACCCCGATGTCCACACGCCCCCGGTAGCGGGCCGGGATCAGTTCGTCGATGGCGGAGTTGATGGCGGCGTACTCACCGCCGATACCGGTACCGGCGATGAACCGGGTGGCATAGAGGTACACCACCCACCAGGTGCCCGAGCCGGCGGTCGCCGCCGTGAGACCACTGCCCACCAGGTAGACGGCGAGAGTGATCAGGAACAGGTTCTTGCGGCCGAACCGGTCGGTCATCCGGCCGAAGAACAGGGCGCCGACGACCTGGCCGACGAGATACACCGTCGCGGTGCCCGCGGACGCGGCCGCCGACAGGTTCAGCGTCTCCGGCTTGGTCAGGGACCCCATGACCAGGCTGGCCAGGGTGATCTCCAGGCCGTCGAGGATCCACGCCACCCCGAGCGCCACCACCAGCCGGGTGTGGAAGAGGGTCCACGGCAGACGGTCGATTCTCGCCGGGATCAGGCTCCGGATGACTCCCGGGCTGTCCGATCCGGCTGGTGCAGACGACATGGCCGCCTTTCTGGGGTGTCGGGGCAGTGCGTGGTGGGGGCGGGGTCAGCCGCCGCTCGCGCCCGGCTCGGGGGCCGTGGGCCGAGCCGTCCAGCGGAGTTTCACGTTGAGGTGGGCCGTGGCCTTGGCGCTGGCGATGACACCGCCGAGCTTGCTGTCGAGCGTGACGGCGAAGCCGACCTCCACCTCGTCGGGTCGCCGGCCGGCCTGCCGAAAACCGTCCATCATCTCGGCCGCCGCGGCCGTCACCGGTGCCAGCGCCTCCCGCAGGCTCTGCTCAGCGGTCTGCAGCCGGTCGCCCAGGCCGACGGCCCCGGTACCGACCCTGCTGTCGGCGGGGGCCACGGCGACGGTTGTTCCATCGGCGAGGGAGAAGGTCACGACGTCTGACATGGGGGCCTTTCTCGGGCTCGGGTTCAGGGGGTGGTGCAGAACGCGGAGGTGGGGTCCGGCCGCTCGGTGGGCTTCAGGTCCGCGCTGATCCGGTCGAGCGTCTTCATGTGCTCGGCGAGAACAGCCTCCTTCTGCGGTGTGCGCAGGTGGACGTAGTAGTCGACGACCGCGCGGTAGAAGGCCGCCGCAAGGTTCGGGTCCATCGTGTCGGCGGCGCTGAAGCAGAGGGTGCGGGCCTCGTCCTGGAGGATCCCGGCGACGAGCCGCTGGGCGTCCGGGGGGTTCCCCGGCGGCATGACTCCCCGGACGGCGGAGAAGGCCGAACTCCCCTGGCCGCCGACCCAGCGCTGCTGGGTTGTCGTTGTGACCAGATGGGCGACCAGGTCCTTGGCGTCCGCGTTCTCCGTGAACATGGCGATGTAGTCCGCCGACACCTGCAGCGGTACGTCCTTGGCGGGGGCCACGAACGCGTAGTTCTCGGCCACGAGGGAGGCGGTCGGGGAGCGCAGCGCGCCGAGCGCGCCGTGCGCGAGGTCGCAGGTGCGGTCGACGCCGGACATGTCCGCGGCGACGTCGGGGAAGTTCTTCACCGGCGCGTCGGGCGAGCTGTCGCGGACCACCGCACCCCACTCTCTCCAGGCCTTTTTCATCTTGGGCGAAGCCCACAGCAGCCGGCCGTGGAGCCATTCCTCGTACGCCTTCTTCCCCTCGTCTCCGGAGAGCAGGACGTCGGCGATCCAGTCGGCGCCCGGCCAGCCCGATGTCGCTCCCGACTCCATCCCGAGGCACCAACTCCCGCCCGGGGCACCGCGCTCGGCGCGTACCGCCGACCGCCATACCGGACGCACCCCGACGACGGCGGGGTCGTACCAGATCAGGGACTTGACATCGACCTTGACGGGAACGGCCAGGAGGCCGTCGCCCTTCGCGGGAGGTCTGAAGGGCTTACTGAAGCGAGAGGCCGGAATCTCCTTGATGGGCCGCAGGACCTTCGCATAGCGCCGGATGGAGCCGAGGCTGGGGAGGACCACCAGATCGGGCCGGTAGTCCCGCTCCGCCGCGGCGTCGAGATGCTGGTCCAGTGCGCGGGTGGCCTGGACCCGTACCTCGATGTCATCGTGATGCGCGTCGTAGGCCGAGATGATCGACTGGAACGCGGTGAACTCGGCCCCTCCCCACGGCACCATGATCGTGACGGTGCGCCGGGGTTCCTCCGCGCAGCCGGAGAGGCCCAGCAGCAGGCCGAGGGCCAGGGCACAGCGCGCGAGTCGCGCTCCCAGTGCCCTCATGACGCCCGGAACCGGTACTCGGCCAGACGCGGGCGGTAGGCGCGGTGCACCAGCACCGCGGCGGCGGCCAGCAGGGAGAGCAGCACCGGCATGACCATCGCGAAGCATTGCCGGGTGAGGACGTGGTCGTCGCCGTAACGGGGGCCCTGCGTACAGACGAAGACGGCGACGGCGACGGTGATCAGCAGCGACGCACCGAGCATCGGGCTCACCCATCGCCGGAAATGCGTCGCCAGCACGCGTGCGGTGACCCAGGCCAGCAACAGCTGGACCAGCACGGGGCCCAGCAACAGCGGCAGCAGCACGGGAGGTTCCACCCAGTCGGGTCGCTGCCGTTCCGCTTTCGTCTTCTGGAAGTGCCCGAGTGCGTCGAGGGCCGGGATCAGACCGCCGGTGTAGTGCACCGGCCTGCTCTCCCCGTCCGGCTGTCGATAGGTCTCGTCGCCGGCCTCCAGGGCCTGCAACGCGGACCGGGCGACGTCCTTCCTGAGCTTTCCCTCGGCGGGGAAGCGGTCGTACTGCTGGGCGGCCACTTCCGCGAGATGGACGCTGGTGGCCAACTGCCCCAGTACGAACTGGAAGTTCCGCCGTCCCTCCTCGCCCACGGTGTTGCCTTCCATGGCCAGGGCGATGGCCGTGTTCGCCTCGCCGATCTTGTTCACGAACCCGGACCCGGTGCCCGTGAGAACGACGTTCCCGTCCGAGAAGGCCTGCCTCAGGTCGTCCCTCGCCCCTTCGGCCGCGATCTTCGCTCTGAAGATGTTGTCCCGCGACTTCTCCGTCCTGTCCGCGGCGATGCTGTTGGTCATGGCTTCCGCCCCCACTCCCACCACCGCCACGGCCATGAAGGCGATGCAGGCCAGCACGCCGTTCCGTAACCGCCACAGCACCTCGACCGGGTGCGCGCGGACGTCGGACGACGTCGGTTCGTCCACCCGCACCGTCATGACGCCCCCACCCCCGTCCCCGACTCCGCGTCCTCGCCGCCGCTGACGGGCCGTGGGTGCGGCAGGGCGTCGACCGGTTCCGCCGGTCCGGTCGGCAGGGCGGCGCGGTACGTCGATTCGAGACCGACGCGCTGCATCTCGCCCCGTGTGACGTCGGGCCGCAGCAGGACCACGCCGTGCTCGTCCCTGATCGCCACGCTCTCCAGCAGCCGTACGCGTGCGCCGTCGTCCAGGTCCTGTGCGAGCGCCAGCGCGTGGCGCAGTTCCTGATGTGCTTCCAAGAGGTCCCCTCGTTCGTGGGCGTTGGCGCAGCCGCGCATGGCCAGACCCAGTTCGTGCGCGTTCTCCACGCGGGTGAGTTCCTCGGGCCGGGCGGGGAGCGGGTCCCGGTTCGTGTGCCGTCGTACGACCATCGCCCTGGCGTCCGCGCAGCGTGCGCGCTCACCGGTGGAGGTCTCCGCGAGGAGTTCGATGTGGGCGGCGCGCAGTTCCTCCCCCACGGGCAGGGTGGGGGCGGCGAACCGCAGGGACAGCCGGTACTGCCGGTGCGCGGCGCCCCAGGCGCCGAGGGGAATGTGCAGGAGGTCCCCCGCGCGTTGCTGACGTCCCGTCAAATCGGCCTCGACCGGGCGGATCTGGCGCAGGGAGGCGAGCCGGAACCGGCTGTCGAGCCGCAGGCCCAGATAGACCCGGGGGACGACCAGACGCTGCGCCTGCCGTACCAGCGTGGTGAGGTCGTCCGTGAGGGAGCCCGCGTCGACGGCCCTCGCGCTGCCGTGCAGTGCCTGGGTGATGTGCAGCAGTTCGGTGTAGCTCCAGTCGTCGCCCAGTCCCCGCGCGTCGCACACGAAGCGGTCGGCGCAGACGGCCAGCGCACGCTCCAGCTCCTCCGGGGTCTCGTGTTCGTTCCTGCCGTCGGTGTAGAGCGAGACGTGGCGCACGGCTTGCGCGGGTGCCGACTCCAGCAGGTCGGCGGTGTGGGCCAGCCAGCGGCCGATCGCCGTACCCCCTTCGGCCCACAGGGCGGTGATCCGGTGCTTCGCGGCCTGTCTGGTCTCGCGGCCGGCGACGGCCAGCCCCCGCTCCGGCAGGGGCGGGAAGACGTTCCGTGCGACGTGGGTGCCGGCGACGACGCCGAAGTACGTGTTGTCCGGCAGGGCGTCGACAGCGGCGCAGACGGCCTGTCTCGCCGCCCCGATCTTGCCGGCGTCGGCCATCGAGAGCGAACAGTCCATCACGAGGACCTCGGCGAGCGGCACGTCGGTGGTCCCGCCTTCGACGGGCTCGGCGCGGACGGTGACGAGGGCGTCCGCCCGCTGCGCGTCGTGCGCGAGGTCACCGGCCACATCCGTCTCGATGGTGAAGCACAGGCCGGGTGCCGTCCCCGTGGCCGTGGTCCGCGTGTTCATGTCCCCCGAAGTCATGTCCCTCCCCGGCACGGGGCAGCCAGGAGCTGCCGCTCGCACGTTTTCTTTCTAGGTCGTCCGCCGTCTCCTGGGCGCGAGTCGGGACCAAGGCCACCTGATCGGGGGACGCAGGCGGTTCGCCAGGTCGACGAGGACCCGGTGGTCGTGCCGGTCCTCGGCGTGCGGCGCCAGATCCCGCACGGCTTCGGAGAGGCCCTGCGACCGGCCCGACACGGCGTACCGCGCGAACGCGATCTCCGCCCGCACACCGAGCCGCTCGGTGTGGCCGATGACCAGCTCCTCCAGTGCCCTGTCGGCCGACTCCACGTCCCCGGGGTCGAGTTCGGCCTGGGCCTCGGTGGTGGTCAGGGCGACCCGCAGGCGTACCGCGGCGATCCTCGCCCACTGCTCGAAGCGGAACTCCCGTGCCAGTCGCTCCGCCGTGGCCACGGCCTCCGCGCGGTGCCCCTCCCGCAGCAGCACCCGGGCGAGGCCGAAACTCGCGGCGCCGAGCCCGGGCGCCGTGTCGACCACCGTCTCGTAGTACGTCCGCGCTGCCGCGAGCCGGTCGTCGCGTTCCGCGCAGAGTCCGAGTGCGAGCAACGGGACGAGTTCGCCCGGCAGCAGGTCCCGGACGTGTCCGAAGTGGTCGGCCCCGGCCCGTGGCCGGTCGTGGGCGAGGGCGACGAGACCGGCGTACCAGTGGTGCGGCCAGTCCCACTCGGGCAGGGCGGCGTCGGACAGGAGTTGTTCCGCCTCGGTCGCCTCGCCCCGTCGCAGCGCGTCGTGGCAGGCGTCCAGTGCGCGCCGGGCCCGGTCCCCGGTGCGCCGCTCGCGCCGGTCGTAGGGGTCGGGAGGCGGGGGCCGCAGGGCCGCCATCATCTCCATCCGGGTGGGCGGGGAGAAGGGTGCCCCGAGCCGGCAGGCTCCGTCCGGGGTGACGCGTGCGTCCACCCAGTGCCGGAGAGGGCGCGCCGCCCCGAGTCCTCCGTGCAGCGGCTCGGTCATGGACCCGAACTGCACCGAGTCCCGCGCGCACCGCCGGCTCCGCGGTGCTGCCGCCACGACCTGCCGGATCACACCGCTGAGCTGTTCCGCGAACTGGCGGGCGGAGGTGAAACGGCGTTCCGGCGCGTCGACGCGGGTGGCGCGGCGCAGCAACCGGATCAGGGAGTCGACGGGGATGTCCTGGGGGCCGGCGCGCAGCTGGCTCCGGCACACTTCCTGGAGCGTGCTGCCCAGGCAGTACAGGTCGAGGCCCGCCGTGGGGCGGTCGTGCTCGGGGTCGAGTTCGCCCGTGCCCGGGTGGCGTTCCGGTGGGGCGTAGGTCGCGGTGAAGGCGACGAGCGGGTGGGTGTCCTTCATGGAGCGGACGGCGCCGAAGTCGATGAGACGCACCCGGTCGTGCGCGGCGGTGTCGCCCTTCTCGGTGAACCGGATGATGTTCGACGGCTTCACGTCGCAGTGCAGCAACTGGCGGGCGTGCAGGTAGTCGAGTGCCTGGAGGATGCGCAGGCCGTGTGCCAGGAGGACCTCCAGCGAGTCACCGTGCCGTGCGGCGAACCGTGTGCCGGGGATGTGTTCGAGGACCAGGTAGGGGCCTTGCGGCTCGTAGCTGAGGATGCGGACGATGCTGTCGTGGCGGAGTCCGACGAGCGCGTTGCGCTCCTCGCGGGCCGTCCTCGCGACCGACTCGTGCAGGACCTTGAGCACCACGTCCGTGTTGAGGTTGTGGTCATGGCAGAGGTACGCCTTGCCGAACGCGCCGGCGCCGAGCATCCGCTTGACGACGTAACGGTCGGCGAGGGTCCGGCCGTGCGGTCCCGAGGCGGGGTCGGACGGAGCGCGGCAGACGGTGCAGGGGTCCTGCTCCCGGTCCAGGTCCCGGTGCCGGCCTCCGAGGCCTTCGTCCCCGCGGCCCGTGGCGCCGCAGGTCGGGTTCGGACAGGGGCCGTGCTCCTCGGTGCCCGGTGTCTCGTCCCTGTCGGTCCGGTCCGCTCCCGGTGCGTCCGGTGCGGGCCGCGCGTACTCCGCGTCCACCAGGTCCAGCCCCCACCAGGGCGCCGTGGGGACCTGTCCGGCCTCTTCGGGGGCGCCGACCGCCGGGTCGCCGCCGGGGAGCTGTCCGGCCTCTGCCGCGGCGGTGGCCACCGCCACGCCGCCGGGTGGCTGCCCGGCCGCTTCCGGGACCGTGACCGCCGCCGTCCCTCGGCCGGCGGGCCCGGGAGGGAGGAGCGGCTCGGGCGCCGATGTGGACGTCCGCGGCCCGGGCGACGGTATGGACGTCCGCGGCCCGGACCGGCGCAGCGGACGCAGGGCGCACGCGCCGCAGAACCCGTGTTCGTCGATCGTGCCGACGCCGCAGGCGGGCCGGTCACACCTCTCCACGGCTGTCCCTCCTGGCCTGCTCGATCCGGCGGTGGACCTCGTCCCGGTACTGTGCGACGGCGGTCTGCGCGGCCTTCAGGTCGACCGGCACGGTGCGCAACGGCCCGGTCGCCGATCCGTACCGTGCGGCGAGCCCGGCGTCCTCGGCGCCGAACGCGTCCCGGGCCCGTACCCGGTGCACTTCCAGTTCGTGCAGGAGGTCGTCGTACCGGCCGACGAGCTGCCCCAGCTCCCGTTCGGCCCCCGCCACCTCGCGCAGCGCCGACCGGGCCGCCGCGGCGATCGCCGCCAGTTCGGCGTGCGCGCCCGGGCCCTTCGCCACGGCGAGCCGCACACGCAGTTGCGGGGCGCGGCGCGGCGGCAGCCGTGGCGAGGGGAGGAAGCTCAGCCCCCACCGCGCGTACAGGGAGGAGGCGTCGTCCTCCGCGCCGCTGAGCCGTTCGACGGTTTCGCAGGCGTCCTCGCGCGGCACGGGCCCGGGCGAGTCCTCGTCCACAGGGTGGTCCACCATGTCCGATCCGAGCGCGACCTCGTACGGCAGACCGGGCGGCGGCGCCGCGTCGAACCCGAGGACGAGCCGGACACCGCGGGTCCGGGCCCGCAGCGCGAGCGGTCTCAGCAGGTCGCGCAGAAGCGACTCCGGTTCGGCGGAGCGGTCCACCCTGGCAAGGACGAGACAGACGGGAGGGGTGCGGTGCGTCAGCCGGTGCAGGAGGTCGGCGGCGTCGTGGGGGAAGCCGAACCGGTCGGCGACATAGTGCCGGACCTGTGCCGTGGTTCTGCCCCG
This sequence comes from Streptomyces caniscabiei, assembly GCF_014930365.1. GTDB lineage: Bacteria > Actinomycetota > Actinomycetes > Streptomycetales > Streptomycetaceae > Streptomyces > Streptomyces caniscabiei. The sequence continues at coordinate 163,799 of NZ_JABXWI010000005.1, forward strand.
GGCGTCGTACGCCGCGTCGACGGAACCGAGCCGGAGGACGGTGTGACGCGGGGCCGTGGACAGTTCGAGATCCGAGATCGCGGCGCGTGCGACCGGGTCCGCGGTGCGTACGAGCCGTACCAGCCACGACGTGCCGGTTTCGGTGGCGCCGCCGGTCAGCACCACGGTGCCCGACCATCCGCCGCTGAGCAGACGGACGAGTTCCTGTGTGAGGGTGAGGCGCAGGGGGTCGTCCAGCCCGTGGTGCGGGGGTGCGGCGCCGGCCGGGAGCAGACAGGCAGTCGGTGCGCCCTGCACATACGGTTCGAGGCCGGGCAGATAGCCGCGCACCGTCTCGGTCGGCAGCATCCACGCGGCTCTGGCGTCACCGTCGACGAAGTCGGCCACCACGATGCCGACGACGCGGCCGGCGAAGTCGCCGTCGAGGGCCACGACGCCCGAGCCGGAGAAGCCGCGCTCGATCCACGGCCGACCGCCGTGCACGGGGTTCAGCTGGGCCCACTCGCCCTCCCGGGAGCCGGAGCCCGCCATTTCGGCGTCGACCCCGATGCCGTTCTCCTCCAGGCGCGGGAAGCCGTACACCCGCACCCTTCCGCCGGAGACGGGGGCCTGCCACAGCCGGGTGCCGCCGTCACACGGAGCCGGCTCGTCGAGCCGGAGCAGGGCGACGTCGCCGCGTCGTGTGCGGTTGCGGTACACCCACTCGCCCGGCTCGATCCGTGCGGTGACGCTCCACTCGGGGCGGCAGACGGCGCTCGTGACGCGGACATGCGCGTCGGCCGTGTCCGGCGAGGCTCCGGCCTCCGCGACGACGTGCGCGCAGGTGAGCACGTGCCGACCGTCCAGGAGGACCCCGGCTCCACGGGGCCGACCGCTGTCGTCGTCCACTCTGACGCGCCAGGGATTCTCACCGTGGCGATGCCGCTGCATGCGGTCACCCTGCCACGGGGGTGTCCTTCCGCCCGGGCGTCGCCTCCCTCCCGGGCCGTCGCACGACGCTGCCCCGCATAAGTGGACTGGCGTTCGAAGGGTGACCGTCGCACGGAGCGTGGACGGGAGGGGACCCGGCGGACGGGGCCGGGTCCGCCCCCGCACGGTCAGATCATCACGTGAGGCGTCACTGGATCACCCCGCTGTACGCGTTCAACGCGGGCTGCCCACCCAGGTGCGCGTAGAGCACGGTGGAGTCCGGGCCGATCTCGCCGCGCTCGATCAGGTCGACCATCCCGGCCATGGACTTGCCCTCGTAGACGGGGTCGGTGACCATGCCCTCGGTGCGCGCCGCGAGCTGCATGGCGACGAGGGTGGCGTCGTCCGGGACGCCGTAGATCCCGGCGTGGTACCGCTCGTCCAGCTCCACGTCCGCGACGGTCAACTCCCGCTTGAGGCCGATGAGTTGACCGGTGTTGTGGGCGATCCGCGCGACCTGCTCACGCGTGGTGGCCGGCTTGGCCGAGGCGTCGATGCCGATCACCCGGCGCGCCCGTCCGCCCGCCTCCTCCAGCACGGCGAAACCGGCGACCATGCCGGCCTGGGTCGAGCCGGTCACCGAGCACACGATCACCGTGTCGAAGAAGACGCCCAACTCCCGCTCCTGATCGGCCACCTCGTAGGCCCAGCCGGCGAAGCCCAGGCCGCCGAGCGGGTGGTCGGAGGCGCCGGCCGGGATGGCGTACGGCTTGCCGCCGCTCTCCTCGACCTCCCTGAGCGCCAGTTCCCAGCTCTCCTTGAAACCGATGCCGAAGCCAGCCCGGACGAGCCGTACGTCGGCGCCCGCCAGCCGGCTGATCAGGATGTTGCCGACCTTGTCGTAGACGGCGTCCGGCCAGTCCACCCAACTCTCCTGCACGAGCACGCACTTGAGCCCGGCGCGGGCGGCGACGGCGGCGACCTGACGGGTGTGGTTGGACTGCACACCGCCGATGGAGACGAGGGTGTCGCAGCCCTGTGCGAGCGCGTCGGCGACCAGGTACTCCAGCTTGCGCGTCTTGTTGCCGCCGTACGCGATACCGGAGTTGCAGTCCTCCCGCTTGGCCCAGACGGAGGCACCACCGAGATGCGCGGTCAGCCGCTCCAGCGGGTGGACCGGCGAGGGCCCGAAGAGGAGCGGATAGCGCGCGAAGGAAGCAAGGGACACGGGTCCTCCCGGGGTGAAGTGGGGTGGCGCGGTACGTGGTGTCGGGTGGGGTGGCGTGGCCGAGGGGGACGGTCAGTGGTCCGTCTCTTCGACCGGCTCGTCGACGAGTGCGGCGAGGCCGTGCCAGATCTCCGCCGTCACACGGACCGCCTCCTCCGTGTCGCCGCCCGCGCAGGCCTCGATCAGCTGGTCGTGCAGGCCCGCCGAGCGGCAGTTGCCGCCCTCGCCGAAGCGCCGGCGCTCCAGGCGGCGGATGAGCGGGGTGTAGCGGGCGATGGTGGCGGCGGCCGCGCGGTTGCCGCTGACCCGGACGAGGACGTCGTGGAGTTCGTCGTCGGCGACGAGGGCGGCGTCCACGTCGCCGGTGCGGACGGCCGCCGCGAACCGCTCGTTGGCCGAGCGCATCGTCTCGACGTCCGCCGCGAACAGCCGGGGGACGGCGGCTCTGGTGGCCAGTTCGTGCATGGCGCCGACCACGGCCGCCGCGTCCCGCACATCGGCGGCCACGACGGCCGTGACCCGCGTGTAGCTCTGCGGCTTGCTCTCCAGCAGCCCTTCGTCGACCAGGCGCGAGAAGGCCTCCCGCACCGGCGCCCGGGACAGCCCCAGCAACTCCGCCAACTCGGCGTCACGCACCACCGCGCCGGGCTCGATCTCCCCGGCCACGATGGCGTCCCGGATGGCTTGGTAGGCGCGGTCCCTGAGAAGGGTGCGCCCGACCGGTCGTATGGCCTCCATGGACTGAAATGTTAGATGTCAGCACGGGACGCGAACAAGAGTGTGGCCCGCACCCCCACTGGGATACGGGCCACACTCACCCCCCGTCGGCCGAGGGACCGGAGTCATTCGGCCGCCCACGGCCAGTCGGCGTCCCGGGCCGCCTCCAGCAGCGGGACCATCCGGAAGGCCGCGTCCGAGAGCCCCCCGAACGTGTGCCGGTTCGCCCGGCCGGAGGGGCCGTGGCCCGCCCGGTACCCGGCGAGGTTCCAGGTGTAGACGGGGACGCCGGCCGGGATCTGCGCGGTCGGGTCGCCGTAGTGGCTGTACGTGGCCTGCTCGTCGGTGACGATCAGGACCCGGTCGTGCTTGCGGTAGTGCCGACGGACGGCCTCGGTGGTGTCGGTGCCACCGAGGTCGCCGAAGCGACCGATGATCTTCAGCACGGACTCGCCCGCGCCGGACTTCACCACCCGGCTCGTGCTGCCGAACTCGACGAGATCCGCGTCCGCCGCCCGCAGCGCGAGCGCCGTGCCGAAGATCGCCGCCGCGTCCGCGTACGTCAGCGAGGAGCGGTCGGTCAGCCGCGAGGAGAACATCGAGCCCGAGCGGTCGACCAGGACCAGGGTCCGGCCGGGCAGCGCGGGCACGTTGGCCAGCGAGTGACCGAGCGCCTGCTCCAGCGGGTACGCCCAGCGCAGCGAGGGCGCGTGCCGGAACGCCGAGAGGTAGCGGAAGGGGAACTGCCGCGACCGCGCGACCTCCGCCGGATCGCTGATCCGCGCCGCCACCCGCGCCGCGACCTCGTCGGAGACACCCGCCTCGTCGAAATTCCGCAGGTTGCGCACCAGGGCCATGGCGCCCATGGACGGGATGACGGCCTCCCAGGCCGCCTTGTCCATCGGCCCCTGCAGCCAACCGGCCAGCGCCTCCCAGGTGATCCCCGCGTCCGCGAGCCGCTGGGCGCCGCCCGAGCCGGTCACGACCCGGCGCCGCTTGGCGGGCCGCAGCTCCATCAGGTCACGGTGCGCCGCGAGCATCGGCAGCGACCTGGGCACGACGGCCGTGTCCGGGTTGTGGCGCCGGTCGAGGGCGTACTGGAACAGATCCCCCTGCCACGGCTTGGCCGGGTCCGGCGCCGCGTGCACCAGGTTCAGGATGTCGCCGAAGCGGTAGCCCTTGGACGCGGTGTCGTACTTCAGCAGCGACTTGGGGCTGTAGAGCCGCCGTACGGCGTCGGCGACGCCCCGCTTCACGGGCTTGGGGACGGCGCGCCCGTACCGCGAGGTCCAGTAGGCGAGCAGTTCGCCGGGCTCGTCGGGACGCCGCAGCACCGAGTCGACGACCTGGCGGTTGGTGGGCCCGTCGGTGACGCCCGCGTCGAGCCGTGCCTTCACGTACTCGGCGGCGCCCACGATCGCGGCCGTACGGAGGTTGCCCTCGCCGCGCAGCCAGCCGAGCAGGCCGGCCGTCCACACCGGGTCGGTGACGGCGAGGCGGCGGACGAGCGCGGCGAACCGGTCGTCGCGGTCCTCACCGCTCTCGTAGAAGGTCTTCTGCGCGACGAAGTTGGCGATCGACAGCAGGAACAGCTCGGAGCGCTCGTCCCGCTCACGGCCCCTGCCGCCCTCGTACGTACGGAGCACCTGCCCCGTCGAGGTGACCCGCGAGGTGGGCTGCGCCTTTCCGGCCTTGGTGTTGAACCGCGCCATGATGAATTCCCCCGAATACATGGGTATTTCGGAGGGAGGCACGGCAGAAGGAAGGTGACCGAGATCGAATTCGGCGGCGGTGCTTATAACAGGCGCGTCTTCCGTTCCGCCACACCGACCGGAGTCGATGACGGGATTCGAACCCGCACGGGGATTCCTCCCCACCAGTTCCCGAAGTATCCGCTGCCTGCGCACCGGGCACCCACCATCTGCCGCGCCTCCCGAGATCGCGTCGCACCGGGAGGTGCGTAAAGCCTTGGGTGTCCAGAGATCGAATTCGGCGGAACCGACGTAGGTGCTCTAACCCCTGAGCTACACCGGCGAGTTGGTACCGGTGGCGGGACTCGAACCCGCGGCCGCCCCATTATGAGTGGAAGTAGGTCCTGCCTTCGCACCTGGACAGGCATCACTCTAGGAGGCACGCCGCAGAACGGGCCAGTGAATTATTTACCGCTTCTCGCTACCGCTTCTGCCGCTTCCACGGCCCGGTGATCGCGAGCAGGATTCCCGGGGTCTGGATGTTGGCGTAGAGGGTCTTTCCGTCGGGTGAGAAGGTGACGCCGGCGAACTCGCTGTACTCGGGCTCCTCCTCGGTACCGCCCGCTGCGGCAGCAGCCGATGTGATCGCCAGGTCGTTGCGGGCGATCGGGTAGGTACGGCCGCTGTCGGTGGCGCCGAACAGATGCGAGATCCCCTCGCCGTCCTCGGCGAGGACGATGCCGCCGTACGGGGAGACCGTGATGTTGTCGGGGCCGTCGAGGGCGCCGTCGGCGGACGGGTCCGGGTTGACGCCGAGGAGGACCTTCAGGGTGAGGGTGCGGCGCTTGGGGTCGTAGAACCAGACCTGGCCGTCGTGCGCGGCACCGGGACTCTCGGCCCTGGCGTACGAGGAGACGATGTACGCGCCGCCGTCGCCCCACCACATGCCCTCCAGCTTGCGGGCGCGGGTGATCTCGGTGTCGGTGAACTGCTTTCGTACGGCGACGGACTTGGCGTCGCGGTCGGGGACGTCGATCCAGTCGACCCCGTACACCGTGCCGATGCGTGTGGCGCGGGACAGGTCGTCGACGAACCGGCCGCCGGAGTCGTAGCACCGGGGGGCCTGGAGGGCGCCCGCGTCGTCGGCGAGGGTACGGAACTTCCCGGGGCCGTAGGTGAAGCCCTTGGACGGGGTCCAGCGGTAGAAGAGGCCGTTGGGGGCGGCCGCGTCCTCGGTGAGGTAGGCGTGGCCGCGCCTGGGGTCGATGACGACGGCCTCGTGGTCGTAGCGGCCGAAGAACTTCAGCGGCTTCGGGGCGCGGTTGGCGCGACGGTCGCAGGGGTCGACCTCGAAGACGTAGCCGTGGTCCTTGGTCATACCGTTGACGCCGGCCCGGTCGGAGTTCTCCTCGCAGGTGAGCCAGGTGTTCCAGGGGTGCTGCCGCCCGCGCAGTTGGTGGAGGTGCCCGCGATGCCGACCCACTCGGCGACACGTCCGTCCGGCCGGACCTCGACCACGGTGCAGCCGCCGGCGGCCGCCGGGTCGTAGACGAGGCCCTCGGTGAGCGGCACCGGGAACTCCCAGTTGGCCCGCGGGCCCTTCAGCTCGTGGTTGTTGACGAGGAGGGTGGTGCCGCGGGGGCCGGGGAAGGCGGCGGTGCCGTCGTGCTTGCCGGGGGTGAACTCGCCCGACTCCAGCTTGGTCTTCCCACTGTGGGTGAGGATCCGGTAGGTGAAGCCCGCGGGCAGGGCGAGGATGCCGTCGGGGTCCGGCACGAGGGGGCCGTAGCCGACGCCACCGTGGCGGTCCGCCCCGGGGTTCGCGTCCGCGCCCGCGCCCGCGTCCGTCGAGGCGAGGGCGTGCGGTGCGGTGGCGAGTGCGCCCACGCTGCCGGCCAGGGCGACACCGGTTCCGGTGGCCGCGGTTCGTCTGGCGAAGTCCCTGCGGGTGAGCGACATGCTGTCTCCTGCGTGGCGTGGGCTGACCGTGGGGGGCGGACCCTGACTGTCGCGCCACACGCTCCCGCGCCCGCCTGAACACCGGTTGAACACACCATGACCCGGGGACACCTGCGCGGGGACGGGTGCGCCGTGGGAGGGGGTACGTGTTTCGAGGGAGCGTGCGGTCCGGTGGGCGGGTGCGGGACGGGGGTTGCGGGTGCGGGTCCGGTGGGCGGGTGCGGGACGGGGGTTGCGGGTGCGGGTCCGGTGGGCGGGTGCGGGACGGGGGTTGCGGGTGCGGGTCCGGTGGGCGGGTGCCGCTCCGGTGGGGCTTCTCGCGCAGTTCCCCGCGCCCCTAAAAACCCAGGCCCTGCGGGCCTGAAAGCCCACGGCCCTGCGGGCCGGAAAGACGACGGGGCTGCGGGCTTGGAAGGCGAGGCGGCGGCGGGCCTGGAAGACAACGTGGCTGCATGCCTTCAAAGCGGCGGGCCTGCGGGCCTGCGGGCCTGCAAAGCGGCGGGCCTGCGGGCCTTGGAAGCGACGGGGCCGCAGGGTGAAAAGCACGGGGCGCAGCCCCTGCTTTTCAGGGGCGCGGGGAACTGCGCGAGAAGCCCCACTCACCCGCACCCGCCGACGAACCCCCGCCCCCACCCCCGAAGGCGCCCCCACCCCTCAGGCGCCCCAACCCGTCAAACCCCCGGCCCCATCTGCGACCGCGCCTTGAACGCCGCCTTCCGCGCCTCCTTCGCCACCTTCTTGTCGGGGTGAATCCTCCCCATCGCCTCCAGCACGTCCGGCGTCGCCGGATGATCCACCCGCCACGCCGCCGCGAAGAACGCCCCGTGCTGCGCGGCCAACCCCTCCACCAGCGCCCTCAGCTCCGCCGAGTTCCCCTCCGCCGCCAACTGCGCGGCCACCGTGTCGATGGTGAGCCAGAAGACCATCGCCTCCGACGGCGCGGGCACATCCCCCGCCCCGCGCTCGGTCAGCCACACCCGGGCGAGCCCACCCAGCTCGGGATCGTCCAGCACCTCCCGGAGCGCCGGCTCGGCCACCGCCCCCACCAGGGACAGCGCCTGCTGACAGCGCAGCCGCCGCAGCGGAGCCCCCGCGTCGGAGCCGCGCGCCGCGGCCAGCAGTTCCCGCGCCGCGGCCAGCGCCTCACGGCGGGCGAGCCACTGCTCGGTCTCGGCCTGGGCCGCCGCCGGCGGGAACCCGGCGGTGCCGTCGAGGAGCACGTCCGCCCCCTTGTCGACGAGGTCCCCCACGGCGGGCGCGACGACGCCGGCCTCCTGGAGCCGCGCCCGCACCCCGTACAGCCCCAGCGGGGTGAGCCGGACCATGCCGTACCGGGTGACATCGGTGTCGTCGACGACGGGCACCCCCGACCCCTCGGCGGCGGCCGCGGCCTCCTCCGCGTCCGTCATCAGCGCCTCGTCCACCGGCTGGTACTCCACCAGCCCGACCGGCTCCAGCACCCGGAACTGGTCGTCGAGCCGCATCATGGCGTCCGAGACCTGCTCCAGGACGTCATTGGTGGGCTCCCCCATGTCGTCGGGGACGATCATCGACGCGGCGAGGGCGGGCAGCGGCACCGGCCCTTCGGGGCCGTCCTCGCTGACGGTGAGGAGGTAGAGGTTGGCGAGCACTCCGTCGAGGAAGTCCGCCTCGGCCTCGGGGTCCCAGTCCAGCTCGGAGAAGTCGATCTCGCCGCCGGAGTCCATGGCCTCGACCAGGCCGTCGAGGTCGGGCACGCTCGCGTCGGCGAGGGTGGTCTCCAGGGCGGTGAGCCAGATGCCGAGCACGTCCTGCGGTCCGCCCGAGGTGAGGAGCGCGAGGTCCTCGCCCGCCGCGACCGTCCCGGCCTCCTCGTCCACGATCTCGACGAGCCCGGTGTCCATGGCCACCCGCCAGGCCTCGCTCGCCAGGGCCGCCGCGTCGTCACCGTCGGGACGGTCGAGACGGTCGCCGGGGTCGGTGCCCACGCCGCCCGCGCCCGTGAGCCCCAGCGCCTCGGCGGCCGCGGGCAGTTGCTCCTCCACGAGTTCGCCCCCGGCGCCCACGCGCGTGTCCGGCCCGGCCCAGCGGGCGAGCCGCGCGGCGCGCGCGAGCAGCGGCGTGGCGAGCGCCTCCCGCGCCAGCTCCGCTTCGGAGAGAAGCCGCACCGGCGGCAGTGGCGAGCTGTCTGACATCGGTGGGGGTCTCCTCGGAACAGATGGTGACGTACGACGGCCGAGCGATTCAGGGCCGCTGTGCGGACGGCGCCCGTGAGCGATACGCGTACGAGTGCGCAGCCGCTCAGCCTAGACGGATTTGGCCCCATGCCGCCCGGTTCATGTACCTGCCAGGAGTCGGGTGTGGCTGAAACCTTGACAACTGACCTGACCAGGCAGGAGATTGACGCGCGTAGAAACTCACGGGTAGCTCTGGGCGGATTCCAGGGCCGCCCACAGGGGCGACCGTTCGGGCCCATCGAATCCCGCCGCCGCCCGCCGGAGTTCTACGCGCGTCGCACCGCCCCACCGGTCGCAGGCCACCCCCGTCCACTCTCGTCCCGGCGCTCACGTACGTCCCCGGAGGGATCCCCTTGCCGAGCAAGAGAACCGCGCGCATCGGCGCGCTGACCGTCGCCACCATCTGCTCCACGGTCTCCGCCGTGGTCCTGACGTCGCCCGCCGTGGCGGACTCCGTACGCATCCACGACATCCAGGGCACGACCCGGACGTCCCCGCTCGCCGGTCAGCAGGTGACCGGGGTCGAGGGGATCGTCACGGGCGTCCGCACCTACGGTTCGCGCGGCTTCTGGATCCAGGACACCAAGGCGGACGCCGACCCGGCCACGAGCGAGGGCGTCTTCGTCTTCACCAGCTCCCGGCCGACCGTCTCCGTGGGTGACGCGGTGACGGTCGCGGGCACGGTCTCCGAGTTCGTGCCGGGCGGCACTTCGTCCGGAAACCAGTCCGTGACGCAGATCACCCGCCCGACGATCACGGTGGTCTCCACGGGCAACGCCGTCCCGGCCGCGACCGTCGTGAACGCCCGGTCGGTGCCGAGCCGTTACGCCCCGACCGGCGACACCGCCGCCGGCGGTTCGGTCAACGGGCTCACGCTCGCCCCGGCCACGTACGCCCTGGACTACTACGAGTCCCTGGAGGGCATGAACGTCCAGGTCGCCGATGCGCGGGTGGTGGGCGCCACCGACCCGTTCACCGAGCTGTGGGTCACCGTGAAGCCCCGGGAGAACGCCGACCGCCGCGGCGGCACGGTGTACGGCTCCTACACCTCGCAGAACACCGGCCGGCTCCAGATCCAGTCGCTCGGCGCCGTCGCCGACTTCCCGAAGGCGAACGTCGGCGACGTCCTGAAGGGCACCACGGCCGGCCCGCTGGACTACAACCAGTTCGGCGGCTACACGCTCGTCGCGGGCCGGCTCGGCACCCTTGAGCAGGGCGGCCTGGAGCGCGAGACGACGCGCAAGCAGGGTCGCGGAGAGCTGGCGGTCGCCACGTACAACGTCGAGAACCTGGACCCCTCGGACGCCTCCTTCGCGGACCACGCGGCGGCGATCGTGCACCACCTCCAGTCGCCCGACATCGTGACCCTGGAGGAGATCCAGGACAACAACGGCGCCACCAACGACGGTACGGTCGCCGCGGACCAGACGGTGAAGAAGCTGATCGAGGCGATCTCGGCGGCCGGCGGTCCGACGTACGACTGGCGCTCCATCGACCCGGTGAACCTCGCGGACGGCGGCGAGCCGGGCGGCAACATCCGCCAGGTCTTCCTGTTCAACCCCGAGCGGGTCTCCTTCACCGACCGCGCGGGCGGCGACGCCACGACCGCCGTCGGGGTGACGAAGGCGTACGGCAAGGCGCGGCTGACGGTCTCCCCCGGCCGTATCGACCCGGCGAACGCCGCCTGGACCAACAGCCGCAAGCCGCTCGTCGGCGAGTTCTCCTTCCGCGGCAAGTCCGTCTTCGTGATCGCGAACCACTTCGCGTCCAAGGGCGGCGACCAGTCGCTGCACTCGGAGTTCCAGCCGCCGAAGCGGAGCTCGGAGACCCAGCGCCATCTCCAGGCGACCGCCGTGAACACCTTCGTCAAGGAGATCCTGGCGAAGGAGAGGAACGCGGACGTCATAGCCCTCGGCGACATCAACGACTTCGAGTTCTCGAAGACCGCCGAGCTGCTGGAGGACGACGGCGCCCTATGGTCGGCGGTCAAGTCGCTGCCGCGGAGCGAGCGTTACTCGTACGTCTTCCAGGGCAACACGCAGGTCCTCGACCAGATCCTGATCAGCCCCTCGATCCGGCGCTCGTGCGACTTCACGTACGACAGCGTGCACACCAACGCGGAGTTCCACGACCAGATCAGCGACCACGACCCGCAGGTGCTGCGCTTCAAGCCGTAACGGGCGCGGCGGGCAGCGGTTTCTCCGGGCTGTGTCTCAGGGCTGGCTGAACACCCCGTTCAGCCAGCCCTTCCACGTGGTCTCGTCGGCCTCGGAGTCGGCGCCCGGCGCGAAGTCGTGGACGCTCATGCCGACGACGTGGCCCCAGTGGTTGCGGCCGAAGAAGCGGAGGAGGGCGTCGTCGGTGCGCAGACCGATGAAGTACGCGTCGCGATAGTCGACGACGGCCTCGAAGCTCTGTCCGCCTGGCCCCTCGACCTGGACCCGGGCGCCTTCGGCGGTGTCGTCCGCCAGGCCGAGCGCCCGTCCGACGACGGAGAGCGCGTCGGCGCCGCCGGACGCCTCGGGGCCGTCGAAGGTGGCGAACGCGGTGATCTTCCGGCCTGCGAAGCGCGTCAGGTACTGGCGCAGGGTGTGCAGATAGAAGCCGGTGTGCTTGGCGGCACCGTCGTACTGGTTGTCCCAGTCGTCGACGAAGACTCCGCTGTGCACGTACCGCACCCAGGCGCGGCGGCCGTCGTCGCGCGGCTCGATCGTGTAGTCGAGCTGGTTGAGGGTCTGCTCGGAGATCCCCTCCACGTCCTCGACGCGGTTGGTGTAGCGGTGCGGCGGGTCCCACGCGGTGACGTCGGAGCCGAACGGCCCCTTGCCGCCGACCCGCGGCTCCGGTGCCTCCATCGGCCACAGCCACCCGCCGGTCCCGGCGGTGACGGCCTCCCACACCTCCTCGGGCGTGGCGTCGACCTCGAACTCACGGGCGATCTCGAATTCCTTGGGCATGACGTGCTCCTCAACGGGTTCCACGCGGGCGCGGGTCTTACGGGGCGGGCGGTTCAGGGTGGACGGGAAGTGCCGGCGGCTCCGGCTCATCGGCCGACTGCGGTTTGACCGTCGGGTGGACGGCCACGACGATGCGGTGACCCCGGCCGCCCTGGGCGCCGGGGGCGTCGTACTTGCGGATGAGCGCGCTCACCCCGGCCGTCAGCTCCTGGACGAACGCGGCCCGGTCGGCGGCCGAGGCGAAGGTGACCTCGCCGTCTAGCGCGAAGGTCGCCAGGCGCTTGCGGGCCTTGGCCGCGCCGGTGATCAGCGATCCGACGTCCCGGACCAGCCGGGCGCCGAGGGCCAGCAGCCACCGCGCGGAGAGCTGGTCCCGGAAACGGTCCGGATCCGGCTGTACGGCGGCGAGCGCGAGCGGTGAGATCACGTACGACGCGGCGGTGGCCCGCATCAGCCGCTCGGTGACGTTGCCCTTGCGGCGCTCCCCCGCCAGCTCGACCAGGCCGTGCCGCTCCAGTGCCTTGAGGTGGTAGTTCACCTTCTGGCGCGGCAGCCCGACCTTCCCGGCCAGCATGGCCGCCGAGGCGGGCCCGGCCGCCAGTTCGGCGAGCAGCCGGGCCCGCACGGGGTCCAGCGACACGGCCGCTGCCTCGGGGTCCTCGATCACGGTGACGTCCCACATGACTCCAAGTTCTCACCGAAAACTTTTTTTGTCCAGACGGTTGGAGTGTTCGGTGGACATGGTGAGCGGACGGAGCGGGTGAGGTGAGGGGGACTGGCGAGGTGGGGCAGGCCGGGGCGAGGGTCGGCCGGGTGTACGGGAGGGAGCCGCCGGGCTCAGTCGGGGACGAGGCCGAGGGCGTACTCGTACCGCTTGACCGAGCCGGTATTCAGCAGTCCGGGCCAGTTCTGCACGCGCTGCCAGAGCGGCGAGGGCGAGCCGACGCCGTCGCCCGGCGCGGCGAGGGCGTCGATGTGGTGTTGTGCCGTCTCCCATTCTGCGTAGTTGAGGACGCGGGTGCCGTCGGTGCCGAGGTGGAAGTGGGCGGAGATCCCGCCGGGGTGCGCGTCCGGCTCGGCGGCGAGCGCGTCCTCCACGGCGTCGACCCAGGCCCGCTGCCGCGCCGGGTCCGGCCCGTCGAACCGGACGTCGACGATCACGACACACCCCGGCACGCGCGCGGGCCGCCCCTGGCCGCCGGCCGTGAGGCTGCGGTACCGCCGATAGCGCGCCAAGCCGACCCGCTCGATTCCGGGTACGGCGGTGTCGATGGCGTCGTTGCGCTCCTGCCGATGCGTCTTGACGAAGGCGTCGTAGGCCTGCTCGTCGGCCCACTGAGAGTGATGCAGCAGGCCGGAGCCGTCCTCGGCGGTGTAGACGAAGTACCCCAGCAGCCCGGCCGCCGGCCAAGGACGTCGCTCCCAGGTGTCGGCGATGGCCTCGACCGCCCGGCGCTGCCGCTCGGGGGTGCCGACCTCCCAGGTACTGAAGAGGGCCGCCCCGACGTCCGGGCGGTCGAGGACGGGGTGGAGGTCCGTACGACGGGTCATGCCACTCTCCCAGGATCGGTACGCGATGAATGCACCGACCACCTTTCAACCTCAACCAAGATTCAGGTCAAGTGCGCGCTCGGGCCGAGCGCGCGAAGGTGCGGAAAACCGACGGGAGTGCGCCGCACCGGAGTCTGCTGGAGCGCGGATGGCATGGCGGCGGTACGGCGAGCTGCCACGCTTCCCCGCACCGCTGACGCCGGACGCCGACACGGCCCGGCCGCGAACCGCCGCCGATGCACTCGGCGCAGTAGACAGACTCGGCGCGCTCACGCACTCGCCCCGCAGCGCGCACCACACCCTCGGCGCGCTCCAAGCACTCAGCGTGCCCGCACACACCCATCAGCTCCACGCGCATGCTGGAACGGCGCCGCTTGGCTGTCACGGGCGCGTATGGCTGTCACGGCGCGCATGGCGTGGGCGCGCACGGTCTGCCCCACGACGCTCGATTTACACGGGGACACATCACCTGCGCGACGCGCATGGCGAGGCGGCGCACACGGCCGGCACCACAGCGCAGGACCTGTACGGCGCGCATGCCCTGCACGGCGCGGCGCACTGCGTGGGCGGCGCGCGTTGCTGTGCGGCGCGCACGGCCCGCACCACGAGGCGACCTGAATGGCGACGCATGACCCGCGCGGCGTGCACGGCCTGCACCTTCTACGCGACCTGAACGGCGACACGTGACCTGCGCGGCGTGCACGGCCTGCACCACAACTCACGACTCGGCGTCAGCAGCGGCAGCGGGGCCGCCTCATCGAGCTGAAGTTGTCAGAAAAGCGAGTCGGGTGGGTGGGTGGGCAAAGGAATCCGGCGCACCCCCGACGGTCACTCGTGGTAGTGCCGCCAGGCCAGCACCCCCGCCGCCGCCACGGCAACAGTCGCCCCGCCCACGACCACCGCTTCCCGCGGCACTCGCGGCACCCTCTCCCACGCGGAGTGCACCCTCGCCTTCACATCGGCCTTGGCGGCCAGCTCCTCGACCGTGTCGCCGAGCTGCGCCCGGGTCTGCTCGATCTGCCGCCGGAGTTCATCGGGCCCCTTGGCGCCGACCGAACCGTTGCTCGCGCCGCCGGACGTGCCGGCCGTACCGGAGGTGTGCGTCATCGCCGAGCCCTCCCCTTGATCTCGTCCACGTCGGCCTTGACGCTGTCGAGCGCCAGCTCCGGACGGGGAGGCGTGGCCCGCCGCAGCTGAGCGCGCCCCAGGGCGGCCAGCACTCCGGCGATCACGAACAGTACGGCCATGACGATGAGCGCGGCGGCCCACACGTCCAGCACCAGCGACAGCGCGGCGACCCCGGCCCCGGCGAGGGTCATGAACCCCACATAAGCGACGGCGCCGGCCGCGCCGAGGAGCCCACCGCCGCGCCCCGCGCGCCGCCCCTTCTCGGCCAGCTCCTCCTTCGCGAGGGCGACCTCCTGTCGTACGAGCAGGGAAAGCTGTTCGGTGGCCTGCCCCACCAGCTCGCCCACGGAGTGATGGTCGTGTTCCGCCGGCCCCGGACGCGCGGATCGCACAGAGCGCACGAATCGCGTGGGCCTGGTCTCGGTGGTCCCGGTCACGGTGTCGCCTCCTCACACATCGGGACGCCCCGAGTACCCGCACCGGCCCGCGCTACCCCTCGGTATATCCATCGATCAATCCATAGGTCTATCCATCGACGCACTCCCTCGGTCACCAGCGCGCGCCGCCGTGACCAGGCAGACGCCACACCAATCCGTAGCAACACTTCGCAATATCCCGTAGAAGAATTAAGTGGAGCTTCACAATGAGCCCGCCGAGACTACCCCCATGACACGCCCCATGACACGCATCCACCGCCCCGCCCCCTTCGGCCGCGCCCTCTGCGCGATGGTCACGCCCTTCACCGCGGCCGGCGCGCTCGACCTCGACGGCGCGCAGCGGCTGGCCGACCGGCTCGTGCGGGAGGGGTGCGACGGGCTGGTGCTGTCCGGTACGACGGGCGAGTCGCCGACGACGACGGACGCGGAGAAGACGGAGCTGATCCGCGCCGTACGCGCGGCGGTCGGCGGGCGGGCCGCGATCGTGGCCGGCGTGGGCACCGCCGACACCCGGCACACCGTCGAACTGGCGCTGGCGGCCGAGAAGGCCGGCGCGGACGGCCTGCTGGCGGTCACGCCGTACTACAGCCGGCCTCCGCAGGACGCCGTCGAGGCCCACTTCCGCGAGCTGGCCGACGCCTGCGGCTTGCCCGTCGCCCTGTACGACATCCCGGGCCGCACCGGCACCCGTATCGAACCGGAGACCATGATCCGGCTCGCCGGCCACCCCCGGATCGTGGCGGTGAAGGACTGCGCGTACGACCTCCTCGGCACCCAGAAGGTACTGGCGGAGACGGAGCTGGCGTACTACACGGGCTGCGACGAGTACGTCCTCGCGCTGTACGCGATCGGCGGGTCCGGTTACGTCGGGACGGTCGCGAACGCGGCCCCCCGGCACTTCCGCTCGATCCTCGACGCGTACGACGCGGGCGACACCGCCGAGGCGGCCCGGCTACAGCGGCTGGCCGTCCCGCTCGTCGAGCTGATGATGTCCTCGGGCCTCCCCGGCTCCGTCACGGCGAAGGCGCTCCTCGGCCGGCTCGGTCTCCCGTCGGGCCCGGTCCGCGCACCGCTGCGGCCCGCCGGCCAGGAGGTGACCGACGGGCTGCTGGCGGCGTACGAGGAACTGGTCGGCTCGGGCCACCCGGTAGGAAGTCGGGCCACCCGGTAGGAAGGAAGGTCAGTCGGCCCAGCGTTCGGTGAAGACCGGGACCCAGCGGCCGGGGTAGTCGTCGGAAGCCTTGCGGAACCCGCTGAGCTGAACGACCTTGTCGCTGCCGATCGTGAGGAGGATGAGCTGGTTGCGGAACTCGCCCTTGCCGCTGCACCTCTTCGGGTCGCAGCCCCAGGCGATGATCCGCTCGTCGTCCGCCCAGGCCAGGAGTTGCTGGCCCGGCACCGTCGTGACCCTCTTGCCGGTGCGCGAGTCGACGATCGCGGAGGAGATCTTCCTCCCCTCTCCGGCGAACTCGCCCCCGATCAGCTTCCCGTTGGGCGACAGACCCGCCTCCGCGTAGTTCACATACTTCTCGACGGCGGGCACATCGATCTTGTCGCCCTTCAGGTCGTAGTACTGCCGGAACGGCTTCTCCCCGGTGTCCGAGAAGACGGACCGGCCGTCCCGGCTCCACTCCATGTCTTCCCGGCTGTTGTAGAAGAAGCCCCACTCGTCCTTCCACTGCGGTGCCTTGTGCCAGGTCTCCTCACCCGAGCCCACGTCCACGACGGAGAACCCGGTACGGCTGGCGACGGGGCCCGGCACTTCCTTGCCGTTGACGTTCTGCGGGTGGTCGGCGAAGTTGCGGTCGGGGTTCTTGGAGTAGGTCGTCGCGACGAGCTTGGTGCCGTCCGGGGAGAACTCGACGGACGCGACGCCGTGGCCCACGGGGATCCAGCGGTCCACCTTGCCCGTGATCATGTCGAGCAGCCCGATCCTCCTGGCGGGCAGTTCGCCCTCCAGTACGGCCGCGGTGCGCATACCGGGTGCGACGTCGAGGAAGGCCCACTTGGTCTTGCGGTACTCGGCCGTCTTCTGGTCGAGGAGGCCGTACACGCGGGTGTTGACGATGTCCCCGCCCGGCTGCTTGACCGCCTCGCGCACATAGAACGCGGAGAGCGCGGTGTCGCCCGCCGCGATCATGTTCCGCGGCGGCGACTGCTCGGGGTGACCGATGATGTCGCTCTTGTTCATCTCGCTGGCGGGCCGCACCTCGTCCCCGCCCTCGGTCATCAGCATGGGCACGCCCACTGCGACGGCCACGACCGCGGCCGTCGCGGCGGCGGTGCCCGCGATCGCGCGGGTGCGGCGGCGCCGCCGGACGGTCAGCACCCGTTCGGCGAAATCCACTGCCAGGGGCGGCTGTTCGGCGGCCTGCTCGCGCAGGGAGTCGCGCACCAGTTCATCGACGTTCACGGACGCACCTCCACAGGCGAGAAGTCACGGGACGGCTGCTGCTCGGCCGCCGCGGGGCCGAGCGAGGCGAGTTCGGGCGCGAGTTCGCGCAGCCGGGCGAGCGAGCGGTGGGTCGTGGACCGAACGGTCCCGACGGAGCACCCGAGAATCCGGGCCACCTCGCCCTCCGGCAGGTCCTCGAAGTAGCGGAGCACCAGCACGCTCCGCTGCCGGGCGGTCAGCCGGGCCAGCGCCCCGCGCATCACCAGCCGCAGCTCCACACCGGCCACTCCGTCGACGACACCGCCGCTCTCGGGCGGCTCGGCGACGGTCAGCTCGCGCCGCCGCCACTTCAGCCGCCACCGGCTGACCTGCTGCCGGTAGAGGATCTGCCGTACGTACGCCTCCGGCTCGTCGATCCGCTGCCAGCGCCCGGCTGCCTTGATCAGCGCGTTCTGCAGCAGATCCTCGGCTGCGTGCCGGTCCCCGCCGCTCAGCAGTACGGCCGTCTTCAGCAGTGCCGACGACCGCCCGGCCACGAACTCCCGGAAACTCTCCTGCCCCGCGGCATCCATCGTCACCTTCTCTTCCCCCGGCGGTCCCTGTGTCCGCCCTGTGCTCCTTGAGACGCGTCGTCCCGGGCACCGCTATGCCTGGTCGACGAAGGAAAGTGTCGGTGAACGGGGCCGGGGCCCGCACGCGTGTCCACGCGTACGGGCCCCGGCCCCTGCGACGGCCCTGCCGCCGTGCCTGGTCAGCCCCAGCGGTACCCGTCACCGAACAGCAGCGTGTGCTCCAGCACGTCCTCCATCGGGTCGTCGACCTGCCCGACATTGACGAGTCCGATCCGGGGACCGTTGTGCGAGGCCCGGTTGGTCTCGTCGGCGTGCGCGACCCCAGCCGACACCCCGCACAGCAGCCCCACGGCCAGCCCCGCCACAACCACGCGCGCCACGACCCCCACCCCGTCGTTCCTCATCCCGCGGCCCCTCATCTCATCGTCTCGACCACTGATCGGACACACCGTCCACCCAGTTCATCGCCCCACCCCACGACAAGGTCACGCCGAGCAACCCTTACGGGGTCAGTTGTGGCTGTGCAGGATCTCGTTAAGGCCGCCCCAGACCGCGTTGTTCGGGCGGGCCTCGACCGTGCCGGTGACCGAGTTGCGGCGGAAGAGGATGTTCGAGGCGCCGGAGAGTTCGCGGGCCTTGACGACCTGGCCGTCGGGCATGGTGACGCGGGTGCCGGCGGTGACGTAGAGGCCGGCCTCGACGACGCACTCGTCGCCCAGCGCGATGCCGACGCCCGCCTCGGCGCCGATCAGGCAGCGCTCGCCGATCGAGATGATGACGTTGCCGCCGCCGGAGAGCGTGCCCATCGTGGAGGCGCCGCCGCCGATGTCCGAGCCGTTGCCGACGACGACACCGGCGGAGATCCGGCCCTCGACCATCGACGTACCGAGCGTGCCGGCGTTGAAGTTGACGAAGCCCTCGTGCATGACCGTGGTGCCCTCGGCGAGGTGCGCGCCCAGCCGGACCCGGTCGGCGTCGGCGATCCGGACGCCCTTCGGGGCCACGTAGTCCGTCATCCGCGGGAACTTGTCGACGGACGTGACCTGGAGGTGCAGACCCTCGGCACGCGCGTTCAGGCGCACCTTCTCCAGCTCGTCCACGGCGACCGGGCCGAGCGAGGTCCAGGCGACGTTGGCGAGCAGGCCGAAGATGCCGTCCAGGCTCTGGCCGTGCGGCTTGACCAGGCGGTGGGAGAGCAGGTGGAGGCGGAGGTAGGCGTCGTGCGTGTCGATCGGCTTCTCGTCGAGCGAGGAGATGACCGTGCGGACCGCGACGACCTCGACGCCCCGGCGCGTGTCCTGACCGATGGCGGCCGTCGCCCCACCGCCCAGCAGCTCCGCGGCGCGCTCGGCGGTCAGCCGCTCGGTGCCGGAGGGGCCCGGCTCGGCGGCGAGCTCGGGCGCGGGGAACCAGGTGTCGAGAACGGTGCCGTCGGCGGCGATCGTGGCGAGGCCGGCGGCCACGGCGCCGGTGGTACGAGGAGCAGTCGTGTCGGTCATGAGGGCAACCTAACCGGGAGGGGGGCACGCAGGCCAACCCACGGCACGGGCGTCTCAGAGGCCGGGCACGTTGCGGACATACGGTACGGGCCCGCGACGCCGGGCGGCCCGCCCACCCCCGTGGAGCGGGCCGCCCGGCACACCGCGCGACGTCAGCCGCGTTCGCCCGGCTTGTCGACGAGGGCAAGGGTGACGGCCGAACTTCCGCCGATCACCTTGCCGTCCCGGACCTCTCGCACGCCGAGGGTCTCGTACGTCTCCGGGTCGAACAGCCACTCCCGCCCGGTGTCACGGTCGCCGTCGTCCTGGCCGCCGTAGCGGACGGCGACGGCCCGGTCTCCGGCGGCGGTCTCGACCAGGTGGTCGACCACCGTGAGGTCGGGAAGTGTGGCGAACGCGCGATAGAGACCGGCCACTCCCCGGGGCGGTTTGAGGTCGGCGCCGAGCAGGACGGAGATCTCGCTGTAGTCGTTCCGCGCCCGGCTGACGCCCTTCTCGTCGGCGATGGCGTCCTTCTCGCGAAGCGCCCGCAGTGCTCCCTGCCCGTCGGCCGGCAGGGTGGCGATCAACCGGTACATCTCCCTCGGTGAGCGGTCGTCGCCCTCCGCGCCGTTCTCCAGTTGCATCTCCCTGACGTGGAGCTTGATCAACTTGCCGAACGGATCCAGTTGCTCGAAGGCCTGCGCACTGCCGTCGTACCGGATCCAGCTCTCCGAGAAGCGTGCCCGGTCCCCCAGTTGCTCCACCTCGTCTTCGTTCGCCCCCTCCACCGCCGACTTCTGGTATATCCACTGCCTGGCCCGCGGCTCCGCGACCGGCGGCTGTCCCTCCACCGCCTCGGCAGCCCGTTCCAGCAGCTCGGCCGCGGTCATCCCCTTCAGGTCCGCGTCCGTCAGGGTCGCCGGTGTCGTCAGCCCCCGGTCGTCCTCGCCGCCCACCAGCAGCGACGCGGCCACCGCCACCGCGGTCACGGCCGCCGCCACCCCCACGATCACGAACCTCGGCCGCGCCCACACCCGGTGCCGCCGCCCGTCGGCTCGCGCCGCGTCCAGCAGCCGGGCGCGGCCGGGGGCGAGGCGGGCGCGGTCCGGGGTCGGCGCCCCGGCGCGCAGCTCCCGCACCCGGGTCACCTCGTCGATCAGCTCCTCCATGTCAGACCACCTCCGCCGTGTCCCCGGCGAACGCCGGATCGGCCCCCAGCGCCGCACGCACCTTGCGCCGCGCGCGGTTGAGTCGCGAGCGGACCGTTCCCACGGGGATGTCGAGGGCCTGGGCGACCTCCTGATAGCCGAG
Source organism: Streptomyces caniscabiei (assembly GCF_014930365.1). GTDB lineage: Bacteria > Actinomycetota > Actinomycetes > Streptomycetales > Streptomycetaceae > Streptomyces > Streptomyces caniscabiei. Next base: position 184,351 of record NZ_JABXWI010000005.1, read on the forward strand.
GTCGGCCCAGGCGACGAGCAGCAGGACGTGCCGGTCCCCGGCCGACAGCGCCGCCAACGCCCCGGCGAGCGGTCCCTGCGCCGCCACCCGGCTGTCGGTCCGCTCGACCCAGGTCTCGCTCCAGGACGCGGCGACCGGATCGTGTCCGGTGCGGGCCAGCGCCCTGAGCGCCCGGACCTCCGTACGGCGGTGCCTGCCGATGAGGTTGCCCGCGATGCCGTAGAGCCAGGGGCGGGCGTTGGGGTGGGCCCGGTCGTAGCGGGCCCGGATGCGGAACGCCGTCAGGAAGGTGTCCGCGGTGATGTCGTCGGCCATGGAGTCGCCGAGGCGCCGGGCCACGTACCGGTGGATGTCCGGGGCGTGGCGGTCGTAGAGCCGCGCGAACGCCTCGGGCCGCTCCAGCGACCTGGCGACCACCTCGGCATCGTCCGCCCAGTCCGGATCCGTCCCACCCAGCTCCGTCCCGCCCAGCTCCGCGCCACCCAGCTCCGTCCCGCCCGCTCGCGGCGGTGGTCCGCTCACCGGGTTCTCCCCCCGCTCGTCACAACCGCTCTCCCTCACCCTGTCGTCGCCGCGTTCGTCGCGTTCATCGCGTTCGCCGCGCTCGCCGTGTTCCTGTCACCCCCTGTTTCCCGATGGCCCGGAAAAGGTTCACGGCTCACGCGAAGTCACCGGTGAGGCACGCGGCTCAGGGGATCGCGCGCGCCAGGGCCTCCCGTGCGTACTCCTCGTCGTAGGGCGCCCCGGTCAGCAGGACCTGGAGGCAGATGCCGTCGATGAGGGCGACCAGGGTGCGCGCGGTCACCGGGTCGGTGCGCTCGGCGAGGCAGTCGGCGAAGCCCCGGCCCCACTCGTCGGCGACCGGCCTGAGGGCGGGGCGGCGCAGGGCGGCGAGATAGAGCTCGTACTCGACCTCCAGTCCCGTACGGTCGTCGGCGAACCATTCGCCGCCCAGCGCGGCCAGTTCGGCGGCGAGGTCGGTGCCGGGGTCGCGCAGGGCCTCGCGGGCGGCGACGGTCTTCGCGGAACGCTCGTTGGCCTGCCGCAGCGCGGCGACCATGAGGTCGTCGAGGGTCTTGAAGTGGTACGTCGTCGAGCCGAGCGGGACGTCCGCCTCGGCGGCCACGGCGCGGTGGCTCAACCCGGCGATGCCCTTCTCCCGCACCACCCGGATCGCCGCGTCGATGATCCGCTGCCGCCGCTCGGGGTCGTAACGCCGGGCCATCAGTGGGCGCCTCCCAGGTTCAGCACCACGACCCCCGCGATGATCAGCACGATTCCGGCGATCTTGGGCACGCTCAACCCCTCGCCGAACAGCACCAGTCCGAGGGCGGCGACCGTCGCGGTGCCGACGCCGGACCAGATCGCGTACGCCGTGCCGATCGACATCGACTTCAGTGCCTGGGCGAGCAGCACGAAGGAGATGACGTACCCCACCCCGGTGACCACCGACGGCCACAGCTTGCTGAAGCCCTCGCTGTACTTCATCGCGGTGGTGGCGGCCACCTCGGCGGCTATGGCCGCGGCCAGCAACAGATATCCCATGTGTACGATCGTACACATGATGCGTACGGTTGTACACATCGCGCGGCACAGGCGTACTTATGGGCGGAATTGACCACCGTGGAAGTCCAAGAGGCCCTGGATTCGGGGCCGTTCCGTTATGGAAGCGCTCTCCGAAAGGGCTCCCCGCACGCCCCTTGGTCCACTACTGTTTCAACGGTCAATCTCCCGATTGTGTGACGACCGCCAGGGTTTGCACACACGGGTGACACGTACCACCCTCCCTGATCCGCATGACGATTCGCGTCCGCTTCGGCGACGCCGAAGGAACCGCGCATGCCGCCACACAAGCCCGGACCTGATCCGGACCAGACCACGCCCAACCTTCCGGTGCTGAGATCCGCGAAGGTGTGGGAGACGGGTGTCGCCCCGAACGACACCCGAATACCGGGCACGCGCCGCCTCTGGCTGGCCGGCGCCCTGGCCCTCGCCGTCGTGTCGTCGTGCGTCACCGCGATCACCCTCCAGGGCAGCGGACCTGACGACTCGTCGCGGAACGGGCACACCACCGCCGCCGGCGACGACCGTGTCCTGCCCTCCCTCTCGCTCCCGCCCACGTCGCCCCCCGCGACCTCGGCGCCGGACGGCAAGAGCGGTCTGTCGGAGCCCCAGGGCGCCGAGGGCGACGTCGAGGAGACCGACGGCAAGGGCAAGACCGAGGACGCCGACGACGCCAAGGGCTCCGGCTCGTCCGACGACAAGCAGCAGGGCGGCGCGAAGCCGACCGCCGAGCCGTCGAAGGCGCCCGCGCCCACGAAGAAGCCGCCGTCCACCTCGACCACGCGCAAGTCCGTACGGTCCGTCAACTACCCGGACCGCTACTGGCACCTGCGCGACGGCGGGATCCAGCTGGACCAGGTGAGCTCCCGCAGCGGCAGCGAGACCAGGGAGGACTCCTCCTTCAAGGTCGTCTCCGGCCTCGCGAACTCCTCCTGCTACTCCTTCCGCATGGCGGACGGCCGCTACGTGCGCCACCAGAACTTCGTGCTCCGCGCGTCCGGCAACGACGGCTCCCGCCTCTTCCAGCAGGACGCCACCTTCTGCCCCCGCTCGGGCTACTCGGGTTCGGTCATGCTGGAGTCGGTGAACTACCCCGGCTACTTCGTCCGCCACCGCAGCTTCCAGCTCCGCCTCGAACGCGCCGAACACAGCGGCTACTTCTACGCGGACGCCACGTTCAACCTGGTGAAGGGCTTCTCCTGACCGGACGCCCCACCGCGGACATGGGTGTGGCCCCCGGCTAACCGCCGGGGGCCACACCCATGTTCACAGGTCTCAGACGTTGAACCCGAGCGCCCGAAGCTGCTCACGGCCGTCGTCGGTGATCTTGTCGGGGCCCCACGGGGGCATCCAGACCCAGTTGATGCGCAACTCGTTGACGATGCCGTCCGTCGCGGACTTGGCCTGGTCCTCGATGACGTCGGTCAGCGGGCAGGCCGCCGAGGTCAGGGTCATGTCGATCGTCGCGATGTTCGCGTCGTCGATGTGGATGCCGTAGATCAGGCCCAGGTTGACGACATCGATGCCCAGCTCGGGGTCGACGACGTCGTACAGGGCCTCGCGGACCTCCTCCTCGGAGGCCGGCTTCATCTCCAGGGTCTCGCTCATGCCGTCTTCCTTTCGACGTCGGCGTCGGCGCCCAGCGCCTGGGCCGTCGCGTCCTTCCACGCCATCCAGCTGAGGAGGGCGCACTTGACCCGGGCGGGGTACTTGGAGACACCGGCGAACGCGACCGCGTCCTCCAGCACCTCCTCCATCGCGTCGTCCGGCTCGATCTTCCCCTTGGACTGCATCAGCTCCAGGAACGTCTCCTGGATCTTCCGCGCGTCCGTGAGGTCCTTGCCGACCAGGAGATCGTTCAGCACGGAGGCCGAGGCCTGGCTGATGGAGCAGCCCTGGCCCTCGTACGACACGTCCGCGATGGTCGTGCCGTCGTACTTCACTCGCAGGGTGATCTCGTCGCCGCACGTCGGGTTCACGTGGTGCACCTCGGCGTCACCGTCCCGCAAGCCCCGCCCGTGGGGGTGCTTGTAGTGGTCCAGGATGACTTCCTGGTACATCGAGTCCAGCTTCATGCGATCGCTCGTCCCCTCAGCCGAAGAAGTTCCGTACGTGCTCCAGGCCTTCGACCAGGGCGTCGATCTCGGCCGGCGTGGAGTACAGATAGAACGACGCTCGGGTGGTCGCGGGAATTCCGTACCGCAGGCAGACGGGACGGGCGCAGTGGTGGCCGACCCGGACCGCGATGCCCTGCTCGTCGAGGACCTGGCCCACGTCGTGCGGGTGGATGTCGCCGAGGGTGAAGGAGATCGCCGCGCCCCGGTCCTCGGCCGTGGCGGGGCCGATGATCCTGAGGTCCGGAACCTCCGTCAGCCGCTTCACCGCGTACTCGGTGATCGCGTGCTCATGGGCGAGGACCTTGTCCATGCCGATGGAGTTCAGGTAGTCGATCGCCGCACCGAGGCCGACCGCCTGCGCGATCGGCGGGGTGCCCGCCTCGAACTTGTGCGGGGCGGGGGCGTACGTCGACGAGTGCATCGACACCGTCTCGATCATCTCGCCGCCGCCGAGGAACGGAGGCAGGTCCTCCAGCAGCTCCTGGCGGCCCCAGAGCACACCGATGCCCGTCGGACCGCACATCTTGTGGCCGGTGAAGGCCACGAAGTCGGCCTGGAGCGCCTGCACGTCCAGCGGCATGTGCGGCGCGGCCTGCGAGGCGTCGATGCAGACCAGCGCACCGACCTCCTGCGCCCGGCGCACTATCGCCTCGACGGGGTTGACCGTGCCGAGGATGTTGGAGACCAGCACGAAGGAGACGATCTTCGTCTTCTCGGTGATGATCTCCTCGATGTTGGAGAGGTCGAGGCGGCCGTCGTCGGTCAGCCCGAACCACTTCAGCTTCGCGCCCGTGCGCTGCGAGAGCAGCTGCCACGGCACGATGTTGGAGTGGTGCTCCATCTCCGTGATGACGATCTCGGTCTCGGCGTCCACGCGGTAGGGCTCGTCGGCCCAGCCCAGCATGTTCGCCACGAGGTTGAGCGACTCGGAGGCGTTCTTGGTGAAGATCACCTCGTCGCGCGAGGGCGCGTTGACGAACTCCGCGACCTTGTCGCGCGCGCCCTCGTACAGCGCCGTGGCCTCCTCGGCGAGCACATGCACACCGCGGTGGACGTTGGCGTTGTAGCGCTCGTAGTACTCGCTCAGGGCGTCCAGCACCTGGCGCGGCTTCTGCGAGGTCGCCGCGTTGTCCAGGTACACGAGCTTCCGGCCGTCGTGGACCTGACGGTCCAGGATGGGGAAGTCCTTGCGGATCGCCTCGGTGTCGAGGAGGCCCGGCAGCTGTGTCACGCGGATGCGCCACCCTTCACGTACTTGTCGTAGCCCTCGGCCTCGAGCTGGTCCGCGAGCTCCGGGCCGCCGGACTCGGCGATACGGCCGTTCGCGAACACGTGCACCTGGTCGGGCTTGATGTAGCGCAGGATGCGCGTGTAGTGCGTGATCAGCAGGGTGCCGACCTCGCCGGTCTCGCGGACGCGGTTGACGCCCTCGGAGACGATGCGCAGCGCGTCGACGTCCAGACCGGAGTCCGTCTCGTCGAGGATCGCGACCTTCGGCTTGAGCAGCTCCAGCTGGAGGATCTCGTGGCGCTTCTTCTCACCGCCGGAGAAGCCCTCGTTGACGTTGCGCTCGGCGAAGGAGGGGTCCATGTTGAGGCGCTGCATGGCCTCCTTGACCTCCTTCACCCAGGTGCGCAGCTTGGGGGCCTCGCCGCGGATGGCGGTGGCGGAGGTGCGCAGGAAGTTGGAGACCGAGACGCCGGGGACCTCGACCGGGTACTGCATCGCCAGGAACAGGCCCGCGCGGGCGCGCTCGTCGACGGACATCTCCAGGACGTCCTCGCCGTCGAGCAGGACGGTGCCGCCGGTGATCGTGTACTTCGGGTGACCCGCGAGGGAGTAGGCGAGGGTCGACTTGCCGGAGCCGTTGGGGCCCATGATGGCGTGCGTCTCGCCCTGCTTCACGGTGAGGTCGACGCCCTTGAGGATCTCCTTCGTGGCGTTGTCGGCCTCGACGGTGACGTGCAGGTCTCGGATTTCAAGCGTTGCCATGGGTGCCTCAGGACTCCTGGGTGAGGGAGACGAGCACGTCGTCCCCTTCGATCTTTACGGGGTATACGGGGACGGGGCGCGTCGCGGGTAGGCCGGACGGCTTACCGGTTCTGAGGTCGAACGCGGAGCCGTGCAGCCAGCACTCGATCTGACAGTCCTCCACCTCGCCCTCGGAGAGCGAGACGTTCGCGTGGGAGCAGATGTCGTGGATGGCGAACACCTCCCCCTCGGTCTGTACGACCGAGACCGGCGTGCCGTCGAGTTCCACCCGCTTCGGGGTGTCCTCCTCCAGCTCGCTCAGCCCGCAGGCGCGTACGTAGGTGGTCATCGACCCGATCCAGACACGGTCTCCAGCTCCTCGTCGATCTTCACGAGGAGGCGTTCCTGGATGTCGTCGATGCCGATCTGCTGGACCAGCTCGGCGAAGAAGCCGCGGACGACGAGGCGGCGGGCCTCTTCGGCCGGGATGCCGCGGGCCATCAGGTAGAAGAGCTGCTCGTCGTCGAAGCGGCCGGTCGCCGAGGCGTGGCCGGCGCCGACGATCTCGCCGGTCTCGATCTCCAGGTTCGGCACGGAGTCGACCCGGGCGCCGTCCGTGAGGACCAGGTTCCGGTTCATCTCGTAGGTGTCGGTGCCCTCGGCCTTGGCCTCGATCAGCACGTCGCCGATCCAGACCGCGTGGGCGCCGTCGCCCTGGAGCGCGCCCTTGTAGACCACGTTCGACTTGCAGTGCGGGGTGTTGTGGTCGACCAGGAGGCGGTGCTCCTGGTGCTGCCCCTTGTCGGTGAAGTAGAGCCCGAACAGCTCGGCCTCGCCGCCGGTCCCGGCGTAGGCGACGCGGGGGTGGAGGCGGACGACGTCGCCGCCGAAGGTGACGACGATCGACTTGAAGGACGCGTCCCGGCCGACCAGCGCGTTGTGCTGGGCCACGTGGACGGCCTTGTCGTCCCAGTCCTGGACGGAGACGACGGTCAGCTTGGCGCCGTCGCCCAGGACGTAGTCGACGTTGGCGGCGAGCACCGCGTCACCGGTGTGGTCGATGACGACGACGGCCTCGGCGAAGGCACCCAGCTCGATCACCTGGTGGGCGTAGGCGGTGCCGCCCTCGCCGTGCACGGCGATCCGGATCGGCTCGGCGAGGACCGTCTCCTTGGGGACGGTGATCACGCCGGCCTTCTCGAACGCCGAGTAGGCCTGGGCGGCGACGCGGTCCACCGGGGTGCCGGCCTTGCCGAGGCGGGCGTCGTCGCGGCCGACGGCCTCGACGGTGACGCCCTCGGGGGCCTGGACGTCGACCTTCAGGCCGTCGCCGGTGGCGACGGCGGTGCCGTCGTGCAGCCCGCGCAGGCGCTCCAGCGGGGTGAACCGCCACTCCTCCTCGCGGCCGTGCGGCACGGGGAAGTCCGCCACGTCGAAGGACGGGGGCGCGCTCATGCGCGTGGCGACGGTCGACTCGGCGGCCACCGCGATCGAGCCGGCGGTGGTGCTCCCCACCGGGATGTTCTGAGCCTCAGCCATGGCTGTCGGTCTGCTCTCTTCCTACGTTTACGATCTTCGGCCCGCCCCGGAGAGGCGGGCCGCCTGCTGCTGGACCGGAGGGCGGTGCTTAGCCGACCGCGCCTTCCATCTGCAGCTCGATCAGCCGGTTGAGCTCCAGCGCGTACTCCATCGGCAGCTCCTTGGCGATCGGCTCGACGAAGCCGCGCACGATCATCGCCATCGCCTCGAACTCGCTGAGGCCGCGGCTCATCAGGTAGAAGAGCTGGTCCTCGGAGACCTTGGAGACGGTCGCCTCGTGGCCCATGGAGACGTCGTCCTCGCGGACGTCCACATAGGGGTAGGTGTCGGAGCGGGAGATGGTGTCGACGAGCAGCGCGTCACACAGCACGTTCGACTTCGAGCCGGGGGCTCCCTCGCCGATCTCGATCAGGCCTCGGTAGGAGGTGCGGCCACCGCCGCGCGCCACCGACTTCGACACGATGTTCGAGGAGGTGTTCGGGGCCATGTGGACCATCTTGGCGCCGGCGTCCTGGTGCTGGCCCTCGCCCGCGAACGCGATGGAGAGGGTCTCGCCCTTGGCGTGCTCGCCCATCAGGTAGACGGCCGGGTACTTCATCGTCACCTTGGAGCCGATGTTGCCGTCGACCCACTCCATGGTCGCGCCCTCGTAGGCCACGGCGCGCTTGGTGACCAGGTTGTAGACGTTGTTCGACCAGTTCTGGATGGTCGTGTAGCGGCAGCGGGCGCCCTTCTTGACGATGATCTCGACGACCGCGGAGTGCAGGGAGTCCGACTTGTAGATCGGGGCCGTACAACCCTCGACGTAGTGGACGTAGGCGTCCTCGTCGACGATGATCAGCGTCCGCTCGAACTGGCCCATGTTCTCCGTGTTGATACGGAAGTAGGCCTGGAGCGGGATCTCCACGTGCACGCCCTTCGGCACGTAGATGAAGGAACCGCCGGACCACACCGCGGTGTTCAGCGACGCGAACTTGTTGTCGCCGACCGGGATGACGGTGCCGAAGTACTCCTTGAAGAGCTCGGGGTGCTCCTTCAGGGCGGTGTCGGTGTCGAGGAAGATGACGCCCTGCTCCTCCAGGTCCTCACGGATCTGGTGGTAGACGACCTCGGACTCGTACTGGGCGGCGACACCGGCGACGAGGCGCTGCTTCTCCGCCTCGGGGATGCCGAGCTTGTCGTAGGTGTTCTTGATGTCCTCGGGCAGGTCCTCCCAGGACTCCGCCTGCTTCTCCGTGGAGCGCACGAAGTACTTGATGTTGTCGAAGTCGATGCCCGAGAGGTCCGAGCCCCAGTTCGGCATGGGCTTCTTCTCGAACAGGCGCAGACCCTTGAGACGGAGCTTGGTCATCCACTCCGGCTCGTTCTTCTTGGCGGAGATGTCCCGGACGACGTCCTCGTTGATGCCACGCTTGGCAGAGGCGCCGGCCTCGTCGGAGTCCGCCCAGCCGTATTCGTACTTACCCAGGCCCTCGAGCTCGGGGTGGGCTGTCTCCTCGATGGGGAGAGTCATGCGGGGTTCCTCCCGGCCGTGCTTGCGGATGCGTTGGTGGCTGTCTTGGAAATTCTGGGGATGAACGTCGTGCAGACGCCGTCGCCGTGGGCGATGGTGGCCAGCCGCTGGACGTGTGTACCGAGCAGTTCGGCGAAGAGCTCGGTCTCGGCCTCGCAGAGCTGCGGGAACTGCTCGGCCACATGGGCCACCGGGCAGTGGTGCTGGCAGAGCTGCTCCCCCTGGTGGGGGTGAGGGGCACTGCGTGCCGTAGCAGCGTACCCGTCGGCACTCAAGGCCTTGGCCAGGGCTTCGGTCTTCTCGTCGGGGTCCGCGGCCTCGACCGCCTCGCGGTAGGCCCCGGACTGGGCGGCGACCCGGGCGCGGGCGAAGGCGGCGACCGCCTGCTCCCCGCCCTCCTGGTCGGCGATCCAGCGGAGCGCGTCGGTGGCGAGCTTGTCGTACGACTGGTCGAAGGCGTCCCGTCCGCAGTCCGTCAGGGCGAAGACCTTGGCCGGGCGCCCGCGCGTACGCGTGCCGTAGACGCGCTGCTCGCGGGGTTGCACGACGTCGTCGGAGACCAGGGCGTCGAGATGACGGCGGACGGCCGCCTGGGTCAGCCCCAGACGCCCGGCGAGGTCGGCGACGGTGGACGGGCCGTGGGACAGGATGGACCGCGCGACCCGGTTGCGGGTGGACCGCTCACCGGTCGCGAGTTCCTCCTGCGGAGCCTCGCCGACGTTTTTCACAACGCCATTGTTGCGTAATTCCTCAGAGCTGGGCAAGCCGCGTCCGTCCGGGCGGGCGGTGCCGTGCATCACTTAGGCATACCTAAGCTGACCTGGGGAAACGATCACCGATCGAGCAAACCGGTGGCGTCGCGCGGAGCGCTCCGGAAGACTGCCACACCATGTCGACAACCCCTCCCACCGGCCCACTTGTCACCCGCGCCGGCCTGGCGGCGGACCTGCGCGCCGCCGGGGTCGAGGCCGGCGAGACGCTCCTCGCGCACTCCTCGCTCAGCTCGCTCGGCTGGGTCTGCGGAGGCGCCGTGACAGTCGTGCGCGCGCTGCTCGACGCGCTCGGTCCGGAGGGCACCCTGGTCGTGCCCAGCCAGTCCGGCGACCTCTCGGATCCCGCGCTCTGGGCGAATCCGCCGATACCCGAGGAGTGGTGGGAGACCGTCCGCGCCACGATGCCCGGCTACGACCCGGTGACCACCCCCACCCGCGGCATCGGGGTGATCCCGGAGACGGTGCGGACCTGGCCGGGAGCGCTGCGCAGCGCGCACCCCCAGACCTCCTTCGCGGCGATCGGCCCGGGCGCGGCGGCGCTCCTCGCGGACCACGCCACCGACTGCCGCCTGGGCGAGCGCAGCCCCCTGGCCCGGCTGGAGGCGGCGGGCGCCCGGGTCCTGCTGCTCGGCGCGGGCTACGACGCCTGCACCTGCTTCCACCTGGCCGAGTACCGGATCCCCGCACCGCTGGTGGAGGTCGGGCGGCCGGGCCCGGACGGCTGGGAGGTGGTGACCGAGGTGTCCATCGACGCGGACCGCTTCGACGAGCTGGGCCACGACTTCGAGCGCGACCGGGGCGTCCGCCGGACCAGGGTGGGCGGGGCGGACGTACGTCTGTTCCCGGTGGCGGACGCGGTGGCGTACGCCGAGCGCTGGCTCCCCGTGCACCGTCCCCGTGAGGAGGAGATCTCCGGACCCGCCCGCCTCGGCACCCGGCCGCGTACCTAGACTCGGGCCCATGCGAAGTGACCCCGTGGTCCAGGTCCGGTCCCTGGTGAAGCGGTACGGCGACAAGACCGCGGTGGACGGCCTGGACCTGGTGGCCGAGGTGGGCGTGACCGCCGTGCTCGGCCCGAACGGCGCGGGCAAGACGACCACGATCGAGACCTGCGAGGGCTACCGGAGGCCGGACTCCGGCTCGGTGTCCGTCCTCGGCCTCGACCCGGTGCGCGAGGCGGCCGCACTGCGCCCCCGGATCGGCGTGATGCTCCAGTCCGGCGGCGTCTACTCCGGCGCCCGCGCGGAGGAGATGCTCCGGCACGTGGCGAAGCTGCACGCCCACCCGCTCGACGTGGACGCCCTGATCGAGCGCCTGGGCCTCGGCGGCTGCGGCCGGACGACGTACCGGCGGCTCTCCGGCGGTCAGCAGCAGCGGCTCGCCCTGGCGATGGCCGTCGTCGGCCGGCCCGAGCTGGTCTTCCTCGACGAGCCGACCGCCGGTCTCGACCCGCAGGCCCGCCGGGCCACCTGGGAGCTGGTGCGGGACCTGCGCGCGGACGGGGTCTCGGTCATCCTCACCACGCACTACATGGACGAGGCCGAACAGCTCGCGGACGACGTCGCGATCATCGACGGCGGCAGGGTCATGGCGCAGGGCTCGCCCGAGGACCTGTGCCGGGGCGGCGCCGAGAACACGCTGCGCTTCACCGGCCGACCCGCCCTCGACGTCGGCTCCCTGCTGAAGGCCCTCCCGGCGGACGCCACCGCCGTCGAACTGACGCCCGGCGTGTACCGGGTGACCGGCAAGGTCGATCCCCAGCTGCTCGCGACCGTCGCCTCCTGGTGCGCCCAGCACGGGGTGATGCCGGACCGGATCTCGGTGGAACGGCACACCCTCGAAGACGTCTTCCTGGAGCTCACCGGCAAGGAGCTGCGTTCATGAGCGCGCGTACGGGCACGGGGTCCTACACACCGATGCCGGGGGCCGCCCCGCTGACCCGCATGATCGCGGCGCAGGCGGCGCTGGAGACGAGGATGCTGCTGCGCAACGGCGAGCAGCTGCTGCTGACGGTCGTCATCCCGACGCTGCTGCTGGTGCTGTTCGGCTCGGTGGACATCGTCGACACGGGCGAGGGCGAGGCGGTCGACTTCCTGGCGCCCGGCATCCTGGCGCTGGCCGTGATGTCGACGGCGTTCACCGGGCAGGCCATCGCCACCGGCTTCGAGCGCCGCTACGGCGTGCTGAAGCGGCTGGCGGTCTCGCCGCTCCCCCGCTGGGGCCTGATGACGGCGAAGACCCTGTCCGTGCTGGTCACGGAGGTCTTCCAGGTCGTCCTGCTCACGGTGATCGCCTTCGCGATGGGCTGGGACCCGCACGGCAACCCCTTCGCCGTGCTGCTCCTGCTGGTCCTCGGCACGGCGGCCTTCTCCGGCCTCGGTCTGCTGATGGCGGGCACCCTGAAGGCGGAGGCGACGCTGGCGGCGGCGAACCTCGTCTTCCTGCTGCTGCTGGTCGGCGGCGGTGTGGTGGTCCCGCTGGAGAAGTTCCCGGACGCGGCGCAGAGCGTGCTCGGGCTGCTGCCGATCGCGGCCCTGTCGGACGGGCTGCGGGACGTCCTCCAGCACGGCGCCGGGGTGCCGTGGGGCGACCTCGGGATCCTCGCCGGCTGGGCGTTGCTCGGGCTGGGCGCGGCGGCACGCTTCTTCCACTGGGAGTGAGCGCAGGCCGACGCCGGGAGCAGCCGCAGGTCACAGGGGGCGCGGCGGGGGCCCGTACCCCTCGTGAATGCGTGCACAAGCGGCGGCCTACGATGGGGGCGTGCCGAAAGTGACCCGTGACGACCTCGTCTCCGCCGCGCGCAACCCGCTCGCCTTCATCGCCGAACGCTGGACCCCGGACCCCAGAACGGTCCGGCGGGCGGCCCTCGCCGCCCTCGTCATGGCGGTGGTGATCGTGGTGACCGGCGGTGCCGTGCGGCTCACCGGGTCGGGCCTCGGCTGCCCGACCTGGCCCAAGTGCACCGACGACTCGCTCACCGCCACCCGCGAGATGGGCGTGCACGGCGTCATCGAGTTCGGCAACCGCATGCTGACGTACGTGCTGTGCGCGGCCGTCGGCTGGGCCATCATCGCGGCACGCTCCCAGAAGCCGTACCGGCGCGATCTGACCCGGCTGGGCTGGGCACAGTTCTGGGTCGTCATGAGCAACGCGGTGCTCGGCGGCATCGTCGTACTGGTCGGCCTCAACCCGTACACGGTGGCCGCGCACTTCATGCTCTCGACCGCGCTGATCGCCGTCGCCGCCGTGATGTGGCACCGCACCGGCGAGGGCGACACGGCCCCGCGTCCGCTGGTCGGCCAGGCGGTACGGCAGCTGGTGTGGGTCCTGGTCGGTGTGACGCTGCTGCTGATCGCGGTGGGCACGGTCGTCACCGGCGCCGGTCCGCACGCCGGCGACTCGAGCGAGGTGTATCGCATCCCGCTGAACTGGGAGAACGTCACCAAACTGCACGCCGTGCTGGCCTGGATCGTGGTGACGCTGACCTTCGCCCTGTGGTTCGTCCTCAAGGCCGTGGACGCCCCGGCCGGTCCGCTGCGCCGCACCCGCGACCTGTTCCTGATCCTCCTCGCGCAGGGCCTCATCGGCTATGTGCAGTACTTCACCGACCTCCCCGAGGTCCTGGTCGGCGCCCATATGTTCGGCTCCTGCCTGGTGTGGATCGCGACCCTGCGGGTGCTGCTGTCGCTGCGGGAGCGGCCGGCGGACGAGGTCGAGGTGTCCGCCGCGGCGGCGCAGACGCCGGTCGCGGCACGCGGCTGAGTCAGCCGTACGTCGGGGGCCGAGTCAGCCGTACGCCGCCACGAGGTCGTCGATCGCGGGGCCGAGGAACAGCCGGGTCAGCTCGGCCCGGTACGGCACCTCCTCGGCCGGTCCGCCGTATCGGCGCCGCTCCATGTCCTGGACCACCTCGGCGGGCGCGCCCAGCCCGGGCAGCAGGTCGAGCGCCTCGCGCTTGGAGATCAGGCGGCCGTCGCGCAGGGTGGCGGTGGCGCGGGCGAAGGTGAGCAGCCCGAGGTCGACCCAGACGTCCCGCTCCCAGAGGTGGGCCCTGTCCACCGCCGGGCGCCAGAACTCCCGCTGGTCGCGGACCACGAAGGCGTCCAGCTCGATGTCGGAGACGGGCGGCACCAGGGCCTTCGGCGGTTCGCCGTGCAGGACGAGGCCGAAGGTGTGCAGCTCGCGCCGGGTGACCGGGGTGACCGTCCGCCGGAACAGCTGTTCGTGCGCCCAGGCCAGGTGCCTGCGCTCGGCGTCGGCCGCCGTGGCCGGCGTCAGATAGGTGCAGTGCAGCAGGCCGGCAAGGCGGTCGTGGCGCAGCCGGGCGTGCAGTCGTCCGACCTGCCAGGCGGTGCGGGCGGTGACCGGGCCGTCCAGGACGGCGATCAGGTCGAGGTCGCTGCGGCCTTCTCGATAGTCGCCCCCGCCGAGGGAGCCGTGGGCCCAGACGGCGAGCGGGGCGAGTTCCCCCAGCTCGTCGAGGAAGCGTTCGAGCAGGGCCGCGGTGGCGGCGGCCGTGTCGGGTAAGAGGGCGGTCGCGTTGCGGCGCGTCATGCGCTCAGTCTCTCCGGCTCACTCCAGCCCGTACACCCGGCGTGCGTTGTCGGCCGCGATGAGTCCTGCCACGCGCTGGGCGTCCGTCAGTGACCAGGCGCCCTCCGCCACCCAGGTGCCGAGCACCCGTGCGAGTGCCTCGCGGAACAGCCGGGCGCCCACGACGTGCAGCTCGGGCAGGCCGTGGGCGCCGCTGGAGAAGAGGAGCTTGCCGAAGGGGGCGAGTTCCAGGACCTCGGCGAGCACGGCGGTGGCCCGTGCGCCGGTGCGGACCAGTTCGGCGCCCAGGTCGGCGTAGACGTGCGGGAAGACGACGGCGAGGTGGGCGGCGTGGCGGTGGTACGGGTAGCCGTGCAGCAGGATCAGGTCGGTGCCGAGGCCCGCCGTGGCGCGGGCGAAGTCGGTGAGCAGCACCGGGTCGGTGGCGTCGATCCGCAGGCCCGGTTCGCCGAGCCCCGCGTGGAGTTGCAGGGGGCGGCCCGAGGCGACGGCGATCCACAGCAGGTGGCGCAGGAGGACCGGGTCGGTGAGCGCGCCGCCGACCGGCCGGTGGGCGAGCCAGCGCCCCACCGCGCCGCGCACCTCCCCGGGGCCGGGCGGCTCGGGCGCGATCGCCAGGCCGTGCCGTACGCCCGCGACGGACGCGAAGGCGACGGCGTTCGCGGCGGCCGCGTGCACCGACTCGGCGAGATTGGCCAGGAACGACTCCACGGTGCCGGAGGTGTCGGCGACCTGTTCGGCGAGGAGTTCGAGACGGACGATCTCGTGCGCGTCCGCGTCTCCGGTGGAGGCCATCTCGCGGGGGCCGGTGAGGTCGCCCGGCAGGCCCGTGTCGACGAGGTAGGTGGTGACGCCGCTGCCGCGCAGGAGTCTGCGGCCGGCTTCCAGTACGCCCAGTTCGCGGCGCCGGGCGAGATAGCGGGCCGGTGGGCAGTGCGGTTCCAGGCCCAGCAGGGGCGGGCACCAGCGGCGTACGGCGAAGCCCGTCTGGGTGTCGAAGAACGTGGTGCCGGGGGCCGGTGGGCCCTCGCTGCGGGCGAGGTGGGCCTCGAAGGTGCCGAGGCCCAGCTCCGTGCGCAGTACGCCGTGGCAGTACTGGTCCACGAGGGACGGCGTGTCGATCATCGGGCTCCCCGAGACTGGACCTGTGAACTCCCACAGGTCCTAACGGGTGAGCCGGGCTCAGGTGTTGCTGTTGCTGGGTCCGCCGACCTGGATTCCGGCCATCCGCGACCACTCGTAGGGTCCGGTGCGGACCTTGGCCGCGAACTCGCCGTCGAAGTCCTCGTGGACGGTGACGCCGGCCTTGGCGACGGCCGCCTCGGCGATCGCGTACGACGGTGCCACCAGGTCGCCCCAGCCGCCGTCCTCGCCGACCAGGACGACGCGTGCGCCGAGCCGGCCGATGTAGGCGACCTGGGCCTCGGCGCCTCCGTGGGCCTTGGCGAAGGTGCCGATCTGCTGCGCGAGCTTGGCCGCCTTGCGCTCCGCGGTGCGCTCCGCCTTGGCTGCCTGCTTGGTGTCTGCCATGGTCAGGATGCTACCGAGGGGTAGGGCGGGCGGCGATGGGCGGGGTCAGTGGGCTTGGCCACTCGCCGTTGTGCGTTGCGGTGCTTGGGCGCGTGCGGGTTGTGCGTGGTTGCTCGCGCCCACGCGGCGGAGCCGCACATCGATACAGCCCCGCGCCCCTTTCGGGGCGCGGCTTCGGCTTGGCCTCAACGCAGGAAGGGGTCCACCGCCACCGCCACGAAAAGCAGGGACACGTAGGTGATCGACCAGTGGAACAGGCGCATTTCCTTGAGCTTGGCGCCGGTCGTGCCGTTCTTCGCGCGGTTCTGGAGGGCGTGCGCCTCCCAGAGCCACCAGCCGCCCGTGACCAGGGCGACCGCCGTGTAGAACCAGCCCGTGTAGCCGAGGGGGGTCAGCATCAGCGAGACGGCGACCATGACCCAGCTGTAGATGACGATCTGCTTGGCGACCACCTTGTTGGAGGCGACCACGGGGAGCATGGGGACGCCGACGCGGGCGTAGTCGTCCTTCACCTTCATGGACAGGGGCCAGTAGTGCGGCGGCGTCCAGAAGAAGATGACGAGGAAGAGGATGACCGCGGCCCACGACATCGAGTTCGTCACCGCGGACCAGCCGATGAGAACCGGCATGCAGCCGGCGATGCCGCCCCAGACGATGTTCTGCGACGTACGCCGTTTGAGGATCATCGTGTAGACGACGACGTAGAAGAGGAGCGCCCCGAGCGACAGCCAGGCGGACAGCCAGTTGACGAGGACGCCGAACCAGGCGGTGGAGACGGCCGCGAGGGTGAGGCCGAAGACCAGGCCCTCACGCGGGGTGACCATGCCGGTGACCAGCGGGCGCTGCGACGTGCGCTCCATGAGCGCGTCGATGTCCCGGTCGATGTACATGTTGAGCGCGTTGGCGCCGCCCGCCGAGAGGTAGCCGCCGACGCAGGTGGCGAGCACCAGCCAGAGGTCCGGGACGCCCTGTTCCGCCAGGAACATCACGGGAACCGTGGTGATCAGCAGCAACTCGATGATCCGCGGCTTCGTGAGCGCCACGAACGCCATGACTCGGGCCCCGATCGGCCGCTGACCCCGGCTGCTGCTCGTGCTGCTCGCGCCAAGCACGCCCGGTGGACGGGATTCGACGGCCGTCACGCACACCCCTGACAGAGACTCCTCAGCAAGCCTCCGGATGTGAACTCCCCGTGACGGCTCGCGCGTACCACGCCACTGTAGACGTTGCCCAGAGCCAGCCTTTCAAGGGGGTCGGGTCGTGTTGGGAGCCGCCCGCCGGGGAGCCGGACACACTTCGGTTGAGCAGTCGGATGAGCGGCTCCGTATTCAGATGTCGAACAGCGGAACCCCCAGGTCTCACCATGCGGAACACGGGTCGGGAGGCGGACCGGACCCAGTCCCGTCAGTCTGGAATGACTCGAAAAAATGCGCGTTCCTACGGGGGTAGGCTCGACAACGGCCGGTGCCGTGAAGAACACCGGCACGAGACATGTGGAGAGGAGCCCTGACCCAGGGTGAGCACCAAGCCGACCACTACAGACCTCGCGTGGACCGAATTGGACCAGCGGGCCGTCGACACCGCCCGGATCCTGGCCGCCGACGCCGTCCAGAAGGTCGGCAACGGCCATCCGGGTACGGCGATGAGCCTCGCGCCCGCCGCGTACACCCTCTTCCAGAAGGTGATGCGCCACGACCCCGCCGACCCCGACTGGGTGGGCCGTGACCGGTTCGTCCTGTCCGCCGGCCACTCCTCCCTGACCCTCTACATCCAGTTGTACCTGGGTGGCTTCGGCCTGGAGCTGGCCGATCTGGAGGCCTTCCGCACCTGGGGTTCCAAGACCCCGGGCCACCCCGAGTACGGCCACACCAAGGGCGTCGAGACGACCACCGGGCCGCTCGGCCAGGGTGTCGCCAACGCCGTGGGCATGGCGATGGCCGCCCGCTACGAGCGCGGCCTGTTCGACCCCGAGACCCCGCAGGGCGAGTCGCCGTTCGACCACCACATCTTCGCCGTCGCCGGTGACGGCTGCCTCCAGGAGGGCATCTCCGCCGAGGCGTCCTCGCTGGCCGGGCACCAGAAGCTCGGCAACCTGGTCCTGCTGTGGGACGACAACCACATCTCGATCGAGGGCGACACCGAGACGGCCGTCTCCGAGGACGTCACCAAGCGGTACGAGGCCTACGGCTGGCACGTGCAGCGTGTCGAGCCCAAGGAGAACGGCGACCTCGACCCGGTGGCGCTGTTCGCGGCGATCGAGGCCGCGAAGGCGGTCACCGACAAGCCGTCGTTCATCGCGATGCGTTCGATCATCGCCTGGCCCGCCCCGAACGCGCAGAACACCGAGGCCGCGCACGGCTCGGCGCTCGGCGCGGACGAGGTCGCGGCCACCAAGCGGGTCCTCGGCTTCGACCCCGAGAAGAGCTTCGACGTCGCGGACGAGGTCATCACGCACACGCGTGCCCTCGGTGAGCGCGGCCGTGAGGCCCGTGCCGTCTGGGAGAAGCAGCTCCAGGAGTGGCGTGACGGCAACGCCGAGCGCGCCGCCGAGTTCGACCGGATCAGCGCGGGCGAGCTGCCCGAGGGCTGGGAGTCGCACCTGCCGGAGTTCGAGACGGGCAAGGGTGTCGCGACGCGTGCGGCGTCCGGCAAGGTGCTCCAGGCGCTGGGCGCGGTGATCCCCGAGCTGTGGGGCGGCTCCGCCGACCTCGCCGGGTCGAACAACACCACGATCGACAAGACCAGTTCGTTCCTGCCGGCGGACAACCCGCTGCCGGAGGCGGACCCGTACGGCCGCACGATCCACTTCGGCATCCGCGAGCACTCCATGGCCGCGGAGATGAACGGCATCGCGCTGCACGGCAACACCCGTATCTACGGCGGCACGTTCCTCGTGTTCTCCGACTACATGCGCAACGCCGTGCGCCTGTCCGCGCTGATGCACCTGCCGGTGACGTACGTGTGGACGCACGACTCCATCGGTCTCGGTGAGGACGGCCCGACGCACCAGCCGGTCGAGCACCTCGCCTCGCTGCGCGCGATCCCCGGCCTGAACGTGGTCCGCCCGGCCGACGCCAACGAGACGGCGATCGCCTGGCGCGAGATCCTCAGGCGCTGGACCAAGGAGTTCGGCAAGGGCGCCCCGCACGGTCTGGCGCTGACCCGCCAGGGCGTGCCGACGTACGAGGCCGACGAGGATGCCGCCAAGGGCGGTTACGTGCTCTTCGAGGCGTCGAACGGCGCGCCGGAGGTCGTCCTCATCGCCACCGGTTCCGAGGTCCACGTGGCCGTCGAGGCCCGTGAGCGGCTGGAGGCCGACGGGGTGCCCACCCGCGTCGTGTCCATGCCGTCCGTGGAGTGGTTCGAGGAGCAGGACCAGGGGTACCGGGACAGCGTTCTGCCGCCGTCCGTCAGGGCGCGTGTCGCGGTCGAGGCCGGGATCGGGCTGACCTGGCACCGGTACGTCGGTGACGCCGGTCGCATCGTTTCGCTGGAGCACTTCGGCGCTTCGGCCGACGGCAAGGTCCTCTTCCGCGAGTTCGGCTTCACCGCCGAGAACGTGGCCGCGGTCGCGCAGGAATCCCTCGCCGCCGCTCAGCGCTGACGCTTACACACGACACGTAGGAGATGTAATTCCATGACAGACGCACTCAAGCGCCTCTCCGAAGAAGGCGTGGCGATCTGGCTGGACGACCTGTCGCGCAAGCGCATCACGTCCGGCAACCTCGCCGAGCTGCTCGACCAGCAGCACGTCGTGGGCGTCACCACCAACCCGTCGATCTTCCAGAAGGCGATCAGCAGCGGTGACGGCTACGAGCAGCAGGTCTCCGACCTCGCCGCCCGCAAGGTCACCGTCGAAGAGGCCATCCGCATGATCACGACGGCGGACGTCCGGGACGCCGCCGACATCCTGCGCCCGGTCTTCGACGCGACCGGCGGCCAGGACGGCCGGGTCTCCATCGAGGTCGACCCGCGTCTCGCCCACAACACCAAGGCGACCGTCGCCGAGGCCAAGCAGCTGGCCTGGCTGGTGGACCGCCCCAACACCCTGATCAAGATCCCGGCGACGAAGGCGGGCCTGCCCGCGATCACCGAGACCATCGGCCTCGGCATCAGCGTCAACGTCACGCTGATCTTCTCGCTGGAGCGCTACCGCGCGGTCATGGACGCCTACCTGGCGGGTCTGGAGAAGGCCAGGGAGCGCGGCCTGGACCTCTCCAAGATTCACTCGGTGGCGTCCTTCTTCGTGTCCCGTGTGGACACCGAGATCGACAAGCGCCTCGACGCGCTCGGCACCGACGAGGCCAAGGCCGCCCGCGGCAAGGCCGGTGTCGCCAACGCCCGTCTCGCCTACCAGGCGTACGAGGAGGTCTTCTCGGACGGCCGCTGGGCCGCGCTGGAGAGCGCGGGCGCCAACAAGCAGCGTCCGCTGTGGGCCTCGACCGGCGTCAAGGACCCGGCCTACAAGAGCACGCTGTACGTCGACGAGCTGGTCGCGCCGAACACGGTGAACACCATGCCGGAGGCCACGCTGGAGGCCACCGCCGAGAGCGGTGAGATCCGCGGCAACGCGATCGCCGGGACGTACGAGCAGTCGCGTGCCGAGCTGGACGCGGTGGAGAAGCTCGGGATCTCGTACGACGAGGTCGTGCAGCTGCTGGAGGACGAGGGCGTCGACAAGTTCGAGGCGTCCTGGAACGACCTGCTCAAGTCGACCGAGGCGGAGCTCCAGCGCCTCGCACCCTCGGAGGGCTGAACACCTTGTCGAGCAGCAATCCGCTGCGTGACGCCGCGGACCGACGGCTCCCGCGTATCGCGGGGCCGTCGGGCCTGGTCATCTTCGGCGTCACAGGCGATTTGTCACGTAAAAAGCTGATGCCTGCCGTGTACGACCTCGCCAACCGCGGACTGCTGCCGCCGGGCTTCTCGCTCGTCGGCTTCGCGCGCCGGGAGTGGGCCAACGAGGACTTCGCGCAGGAGGTGCACGACGCGGTCAAGGAGCACGCGCGGACGCCGTTCCGCGAGGAGGTCTGGCAGCAGCTCATCCAGGGCATGCGGTTCGTGCAGGGCACCTTCGACGACGACGAGTCCTTCGAGCGGCTGCGCGACACCATCGAGGAACTGGACAAGGCGCAGGGCACGGGCGGCAACTTCGCCTTCTACCTCTCGGTGCCGCCGTCCGCGTTCCCGGTCGTCATCCAGCAGCTGAAGAAGCACGGTCTGGCGGACCAGAGCCGTGGCTCGTGGCGGCGCGCGGTCATCGAGAAGCCGTTCGGCCACGACCTGGAGTCGGCCGAGGACCTCAACACGACCGTGGAAGAGGTCTTCGCCCCGGACCAGGTCTTCCGGATCGACCACTACCTGGGCAAGGAGACCGTCCAGAACATCCTGGCGCTCCGCTTCGCCAACACGATGTTCGAGCCGATCTGGAACCGGTCCTTCGTCGACCACGTGCAGATCACGATGGCCGAGGACATCGGCATCGGTGGCCGGGCGGGCTACTACGACGGCATCGGCGCCGCCCGTGACGTCATCCAGAACCACCTGCTCCAGCTGATGGCGCTGACCGCGATGGAGGAGCCCGCCTCCTTCGACGCGGACGCGCTCGCCGCGGAGAAGACCAAGGTGCTCGGCGCGGTGAAGCTGCCGAAGGACCTGGGCCGGGACACCGTGTTCGCGCAGTACGCGGCCGGCTGGCAGGGCGGCGAGAAGGTCATCGGCTACCTCGAAGAGGACGGCATCGACCGCAAGTCGAAGACCGACACGTACGCGGCGATCAAGGTGCAGATCGACAACCGCCGCTGGGCGGGCGTCCCCTTCTATTTGCGCACCGGCAAGCGCCTCGGCCGCCGGGTCACCGAGATCGCGGTCGTCTTCCAGCGCGCCCCGCACTCCCCCTTCGACTCCACCGCCACCGAGGAGCTGGGCCAGAACGCGATCGTCATCCGCGTCCAGCCGGACGAGGGCGTGACGGTCCGCTTCGGCTCCAAGGTGCCGGGCACCTCGATGGAGATCCGGGACGTGTCGATGGACTTCGCGTACGGCGAGTCCTTCACCGAGTCGTCGCCCGAGGCGTACGAGCGTCTCATCCTCGACGTCCTCCTCGGCGACTCCAACCTCTTCCCGCGCACCGAGGAGGTCGAGCTGTCCTGGAAGATCCTCGACCCGATCGAGGAGTACTGGGACAGGCACGGCAGGCCCGCGCAGTACCAGGCGGGCACCTGGGGTCCCGTCGAGGCGGACGAGATGCTGGAGCGAGACGGACGGAGCTGGCGCCGGCCATGAAGACAGACCTCACGGACACCACGGCCAGCAAGATCAACAAGGCGCTGGTGAAAGCCCGGCGGGCGATAGGCACCCCCGCCGTCGGCATGGTGCTCACGCTGGTCATCGTGACGGACGAGGAGAACGCGTACGACGCGCTCAAGTCCGCCAACGACGCCTCCCGCGAGCACCCCTCGCGCACGATCGTGGTGATCAAGCGCGTCTCCCGCTCCCCGCGCGACCGTACGAAGTCCCGGCTCGACGCCGAGGTACGGGTGGGCGCGGACGCGGGCACCGGCGAGACGGTCGTGCTCCGGCTGTACGGCGAGGTCGCGGACCACGCCCAGTCGGTGGTGCTCCCGCTGCTGCTCCCCGACGCGCCGGTGGTCGTCTGGTGGCCGGTGAACGCGCCGCTCGACCCGGCCCGTGACCCGCTGGGCGCGCTCGCCCAGCGCCGGGTCACCGACAGCTACGCCGCCGAGAAGCCCATCGATGAGCTGCGGGCCCGCGCCGACAACTACGAGCCCGGCGACACGGATCTGGCCTGGACCCGGATCACGCCCTGGCGCTCCATGCTGGCCGCCGCGCTCGACCAGGTGGACTGCGAGGTCATCTCCGCGGAGGTGCAGGGCGAGCAGTTCAACCCGAGCGTGGAACTGCTGGCCATGTGGCTGGCGGACCGGCTCCATGTGCATGTACGGCGTGGGGTGTCGGCCGGGCCGGGCCTCAACGAGGTGCGGATGCTGACCAGCACCGGGCCCATCCGGCTGTACCGTCCCGCCGGGGGGCTCGCCCTGCTCACGCTGGAGGACCAGCCGGACCGGGCAGTGGCGTTGAAGCGCCGTGAGACCTCCGAGCTGCTGGCGGAGGAGCTGCGCAGGCTGGACCCCGACGACACGTACGCCTCCGCGCTGCGGTTCGGGGTGGACCGGTTGGGTGGCGGGCTGAGCGGTGCGGCGGGCACTGCGGCCGGCAGCGCGTCGGCTGCGGGGGCCTCGACGGGGGCCGGCGGTGCGGGGTCCGTGGGTGCCGCGTCGGTGACCTCGTCCGGTGGGGCGGGGGACGCGTCGGCGTCCGTCGCGGGATCGGTGCCGGGGTCCGTGCCCGGGTCGGTGCCGGGTTCCGTTTCCGGCTCCGGGCCGGGGCTCGGGGCGGCTGTGGCGTCCGCGGCGTCCGCCGCGCGGGCGGCCGCGGCGTTGCCTCCCGCTCCTTCGGGGACGTCGGCCGCGGCAGGATCCGCCGGTGACGGTGACTCCGAGCGGCCGACTCCGGCGCAGATGCCGCCCGTGAAGAAGGCGAACTCGTCATGAGCACACCGCAGTTGGTCGTGCACCGCGACAAGGAGCTCATGGCGCAGGCCGCGGCGGCCCGGCTGATCACCAAGATCGTCGACGCGCAGGCCTCGCGCGGCTACGCCTCGGTCGTCCTCACCGGCGGTCGCAACGGCAACGGGCTGCTCGCCGCGCTGGCGGCGGCGCCCGCCCGGGACGCGATCGACTGGGGCCGGCTGGATCTGTGGTGGGGCGACGAGCGGTTCCTGCCCGAGGGCGACGCCGAGCGCAATGTCACCCAGGCCCGGGAGGCGCTGCTGGACTCGGTGCCGCTGGACCCGAAGCGGGTGCACGCCATGCCCGCCTCGGACGGGCCGTGGGGTGCCGATGTGGACGCGGCGGCCGCGTCGTACGCCGAGGAGCTGGCGCGGGCGGCGGGGCCGGAGAACCACGGTTCGGTGCCGACGTTCGACGTGCTGATGCTGGGCGTCGGGCCGGACACCCATGTGGCCTCGCTCTTCCCGGAGTTGCCCGCCGTGCGGGAGACCGAGCGGACGGTGGTGGGGGTACGGGGAGCGCCGAAGCCGCCGCCGACGCGGGTCACGCTGACGTTGCCGGCGATTCGGGCGGCGCGTGAGGTGTGGTTGCTCGCGGCCGGGGAGGACAAGGCGGGGGCTGCGGCGATCGCGTTGTCCGGAGCGGGCGAGATCCAGGCCCCGGCGGCGGGGGCGGCGGGGAGGTCGCGGACCCTGTGGCTGCTGGACGCGGCGGCGGCGTCCCGCCTGCCACGCGCCCTGTACCCACCGGCCTCACCGTGAACGGTTGACTCGCCCCCGCCGCCCCTACCCGTCCCATCCTCCAGGGGCTGCGCGCCGCCTTCGACCCCCGCTCAAAGACTCGGGGCTCCGCCCCGGACCCCGTTCGCGCAGTTCCCCGCGCCCCTTCAGGGGCGCGGGGAACTGCGCGAGAAGCCCCACCGGGCCCGCGGTTGGGGGTCGAGGGGGCGCAGCCCCTTCGCTCAGGCGGTGAAGTCGTCCTCCCTGGTTTCCGGCAGGGCCCACAGGCACACCAGGCTGACCAGGCACAACCCACCCGTATAGAACCCCAGCACCAACGGCGACGACCACTGGCTGTTCAGCCACGTCGCCACGAGCGGAGCGAATCCACCCCCGAGCGTGTTGGCCAGGATGAACGCCGCCGACGCCCCGGTGTAGCGCAGCCTCGCCGGGAACAGCTCCGCCAGGAACGCCGCCACCGGCGAGAACATCAGGGCGAGCAGCATGAGACCCACCGTGTACGCGCCGGTGATGACGAACCCGTTGCCCGTACCGAGCGACCCGTACATCGGCACCGCCCACACCACGCACCCGGCCGCGCCCGCCAGCATCAGCGGACGCCGTCCGACCCGGTCGGCCAGCCGTGCGACGGGCAGGGTGATCGCGATCCCGGCCGCCGCCCCCACACTCGCCGCGGTGAGCATCGTGTTCTGGGGGATACCGAGCGCCTTCGGCCCGTAGGACAGGCTGTAGACGATCGTCAGGTAGTAGACGGCGGACCCGCCGATCGCCGCGCCGGTGCCGAGCAGCAGCCGGCCGGGGTACCGCGCGACGAGCGTGCCGAGCGGGAAGCGCGACACCGAGTCCGCCGAAGACACCGCGGACGCCGAGGACTTCGGGGTGGTCCCGGACGTCTTGGCCGCGGGCCGGTCCTGGAAGACCGGTGACTCCGACACCGTCGTCCGCACCCACAGCCCGACCATCACGAGCACCGCGCTGAGCAGGAACGGCACGCGCCAGGCCCAGTCGGTGAAGCCGTCACGGCCCACGATGTTCAGGGTCGGGAGGATGACGGCGGTGGAGAGCAGGAACCCGAGGGAGGGGCCGACGTTCGGGACGGCGGCGTACAGCGCCCTGCGGCCGGGCGGGGCGTGCTCGGCGGCCAGCAGGACCGCGCCGCCCCACTCGCCGCCCATGCTGACGCCCTGCAGCAGACGGAGGGTCACCAGGAGGACGGGGGCGAGGAGTCCGGCGGTCTCGTACGTCGGGAGCAGGCCGACGCCGACCGTCGCGAGACCCATGAGCAGCAGGGAGGCGACGAGTGCGCGCCGCCGGCCCAGCCGGTCGCCGATCGTGCCGAAGAGCACGACGCCGAGCGGGCGGGAGAGGAAGGCCGCGGCGAAGGTGAGGAACGCGGCGAGGGAGGAGACGGTCGGGTTGCCTGAGGGGAAGAACGCGGGGCCGAGGACGAGCGCGGAGGCCGTGCCGTAGACGGCGAAGTCGTAGTACTCGATGGTCGTGCCGATGAGGCTCGCGGCGGCGACCTTGGAGGCCTTGCTCGACCCGGCCGGCGGGGAGACCGGTAACGGGACGGATCTGGGCTCCGCGGCCTCGGCGACGGTCCTGGACGGGGATTCGGGCATGGGGGCTCACTTCCGGTACGCCCGGACACGAATGGTCCGGGACCAGAGGGGGACGGCCACGCATGAAACACGAACCGGAGTGCGGCTGTCACCCTAGGCCGGGAAATTCGAGTCCCACAAGGAAACCTCGGAAAAGAGCGCCCGCACGGGTCCGTCGAATGTTTTCGACGAAGAATACGTGCCGATTACACGAGACAACGACAGGTAAAGCATGTGATCTCGCTATGCGTGCGGACAGATCGGTAGAGTATGCCATGAACACGACTCCCGGACCCCGTCAACCCTGGAGTTCCTGTCAAGTCGCTATCAATAATCATGTGCTCCACTGCATAAAAATTTGCTCTCGGTCACGCCTTGCCAACTGCCGATCACGCACGGAATGCTGACGTCCGGCTGAACTTGAAAGTTCTACGACCATCGTTTTTCGGACATGGACGGAAGGCTCTTTTCCCATGCTGAAAAGTGGCAAGCCATTACGTTGGAGAAGACTTTCCCTGACCGGCGACGACCGCCATTTGCTGATACCGCTCGACCACAGTGTTTCGGACGGTCCGGTCGCTCCTCCGGGTCAGTGGGAAGAGCTGTTGAAGGCGCTGGTGGCCGGCGGCGCCGACGGGATCATCGTCCACAAGGGGCGGGCCCGCACGCTCGACCCGGCCCTCCTGCGGAACTGCGCGCTGGTGGTGCACCTGAGCGCCAGCACGGCCTGTTCCGCCGATGTCGACGCCAAGGTACTGGTCGGCGACGTCGAGGAGGCGGTGGCCCTCGGCGCCGACGCGGTCAGCGTCCATGTGAACATCGGCTCGGACACCGAGGGGCGCCAGCTCGCCGACCTGGGCGCGGTGGCCCGGTCCTGCGACACCTGGGGCATGCCGCTGATCGCGATGGTCTACCCGAGGGGCCCCCGGATCGAGAACCCGCACGATCCCGCGCTCCTCGCGCACATCGTGAACGTCGCCGCCGACCTCGGCGCCGACATGGTGAAGACCTCCGTGGCCCTGCCGCTCGCCCGGATGGCCGAGGTGGTGGCCCACAGCCCCATCCCCGTCCTCGCGGCCGGGGGCCCGCCCGACGGCTCCGATCTCATCGACTACGGCACCGCCGTGATGGCCTCCGGCTGCCACGGACTGGCCGTCGGCCGCCGGATCTTCTCCTCGCCCTCCCCCGCCGCCCTGGTCTCCCGGCTCGCCGCCGTGGTGCACAGCGGCGAGTTCACTGATGACATGAGCATGTCCAACCCATCCGCTTACTCGACGATCGTGGCAGGTGTCGCATGAGGTTCGCGTGGATCGATCTCCGTGAAGTCCCCCGTCCGCAGCTCCAGGCGGTGGTGGACGCGGCCGTCCACGCCCGGATGGCCGGGGTCGTCTCCGCCGACGCCGAGCTGCTGGGTACGCTGCCGCCGACGGTGACCCGGGTGCTGGCCGGCGCGGCACCGGCCGCCGCTCCCCCGAAGAAGTCCGCCGACAAGGGCGACAAGGAGGCCAGGGCGGCGGCCGACGCCAAACCGGAGGCCAAACCCGAGGGCAAGGCCCCGGCCGGCGCCGGCTTCGACCTCCTGCTGCGGAGGTTCGCCACCCAGGACGAGCTGGACGCCCTCGCCGCGGAGAACCGGGCCGCCACCGGCGCGCCGGTCGCCGGCTTCGTGGACGTACGGGACGACCGCACGCTCCAGCTGTCCTGCGTGGGCGCGATGGCACTGCCGTACACGGTGATCCACTTCGCCGATCCGACGAAGATCCCGCTGGAGATCGTGCTCGCGGCGGCCGAGTCGGCCGAGGGGAAGCTGGTGACCGTCGTCGGGGACCTGGAGGAGGCGGCCATCGTCTTCGACGTGCTCGAACGGGGTTCCGACGGCATCCTGTTCACCCCCCGGAGCGCGGACGACGTGTTCGCCCTGGCCCGGCTGCTGGAGGCGACCACCCCTCAGCTGGAGCTGTCCACGCTCACCGTCGAGAGCATCCGGCACGTCGGACTCGGCGACCGGGTCTGTGTGGACACCTGCTCGCACTTCGAGGAGGACGAGGGCATCCTCGTCGGCTCGTACTCCTCCGGTTTCGTGCTCTGCTGCAGCGAGACCCATCCGCTGCCGTACATGCCGACCCGGCCGTTCCGGGTCAACGCCGGTGCCCTGCACTCGTACACGCTGGGCCCCGACAACCGCACCAACTACCTCAGCGAGGTCGGATCCGGCAGCGCCCTGCTGGCGGTCGGCGCCGACGGCCGCACCCGGCGCGTGGTGGTCGGACGGGCCAAGCTGGAGTCCCGGCCGCTGCTGGAGATCCGCACCCACGCGGAGGACGGACGGCTGGTGAGCCTGACCGTGCAGGACGACTGGCACGTACGGGTCCTCGGGCCGGGCGGGAAGGTCCTCAACGTCACCGAACTGCGGACCGGCGACGAGCTGCTCGGCTATCTGGCCCAGGACAAGCGCCATGTGGGCCTGCCCATCGGCGAGTTCTGCAAGGAGGTCTGAGGCCCCATGGGCGAACTCGTGGCGGCCGCGGCCGGCGAGGACGGGATGGGCGTCCTGGTCCAACGGCTGTTCGACGCGCGGGACGACGGTCTGCCCTACCTCACACACCAGCGGGAGACCGTCACGCGCGGGGAGTTACGGGAGCGGGTGGCCAAGCAGGCCGCCGTGTTCGCCGGTTACGACATCGGGCCCGGCAGCACGGTGGGGCTGCGGACGCCGCCCAGTTTCACGCAGGTCGAGGTGCTGCTCGCGCTGTGGCGGCTGGGCGCGCAGGTGATGCTCTTCGACTTCCGGCTGAAGCCCGCCGAGGTCGACGCCCTGTGCGCGGTCTGCCGGCCGCAGTTCATGGTCCGGGCCGGCGCCAACGTCCGGGCCGCGTTCGGTTTCCGCTCCGAGTACGAGGTCGCCACCGAGTGCCGCAGGGCGGGGCGGGCGGCCGACGGCGGCCACCGGCTGGTCCAGTTCAGCTCGGGGTCGACCGGGCGCCCGAAGGTGATCGGCCGGACCGCCTCCTCCATCGCCGCCGAGATCGAGTCGTTCGCGGCGGTCCCCGGGATGCCGGTCGAGGGTGACCGGCTGCTGCTGCTCAGCTCCACCGCGCACAGCTTCGGGCTGATCGGCGGGCTGCTGCACGCGCTGGCGGCCGGGGTCTCCGTCGTCTTCGCGCCCCGGGTATCGGCCCGCGACATCCTGCGGACCTCCCTCGACCACCGGATCACCACCCTCTTCGGGGTGCCGATGCACTACGAGCTGCTCGCGGCCGCCCTCGATCCCCCCGCGCTGCCCGCACTGCGGACGGCCGTCTCGGGAGGCGAGCTGATGCCCCCCGAGGTCGCCGCGCGATTCGCCGAACGGTACGGCGTCACGGTCGGCGAGGCGTACGGCACCACCGAGACCGGCATCGTCGCCGTCGACGTCGGCGGCACGCTCCGGCCGTCCGTCGGCCGGCCCGCCCCGGGTGTGGTGGTCCGGGAGCACAAGGGCGAACTGGACGTCGCGCTCGCCGAGTCGCCGTACCTCTTCGACTCCGGCGGCACCCAGTACACCGACGGCTGGCTGCACACCCGGGACCGGGCCGTGGTCGACGCCGACGGAACGGTCACCGTGGGCGGCCGTGCCGACTCCCTCGTCGTCATCGGCGGCCTCAAGGTCGACCTCACCGAGGTCGAGCACGTGCTGCGCGCGCACCCGGCCGTAGAACAGGCGGTCCTGGTCCACGAGGACGTCACCGAGGCGTACGTGGCCGTCGCCGCCGGGGCCGAGACCCCGTCGGCGGAGGAGCTGCTGCGCTGGTGCCGGGAGCGGCTGGCCGACTACAAGCTGCCCCGGGTGATCCGGCTGCTGGAGACCCTGCCCCGCACGTCGAACGGGAAGCTGGTCCGTCGGGCGGCGACGCTCCAGGCGGCGGCGGGCGGCGCGTGACGGCGCGTCCCAGCCTTCCGCGAGCTGCCCGCATACGACGTTTCGCACGACCCTCTCACGACATTCCCCTCTGGAGATGGCGATCATGAGCACGTCCACCCTGGACAACGAGATCCGCGAGTTCGTCCTGACCACGGTCATCGACGAGATGAACATCCTGCTGAGCCGTGACGGCATCACCGACGAGAGCCCGGTGACCGTCGGCGGCCTGGAGCTGGACTCCCTGAGTCTGATCGAGCTGACGTTGCGGCTGGAATCGCGGTTCGGCGTGGAGATCCCGGACACCGACATCGAGCCGCTGGCCTCGCTGACCCTCGGCGGGCTCGTCGCCGAGGTCGTCGGGCGCGGGGCGAAGGCATGAGGGCGGAGACCTCCCCGCCGCCCGTCACGGGAGCCGTCGTGCCGGCCGGCGCCGCGCCGGCCGTCCTCACCACCGGGCTCGTCCGGGAGCTGCTGTCCGACCGCAAGATCTTCCCCGGTGTCCCGGACGACCTCGACGAGGACGCCGAACTGGTCCTGGACTCCCTGGGGTTGGTGTGGCTGCTGCATGTGGTGGAGGAGCGGTACGGCCTGGTCGTGGAGCCCGATGACGAGGACATCGCGGGCCTGACCTCGCTCCGGCGCCTCACGGAGTTCCTGGGCACGGCCGAAACGTCGGAAGTGGCCGCGACAGCGGATGCGGCCGGGACACCGGGTGCGCCGGGCGGCCCGGGTGCGCCGGACGGGGGTGAGCGCGGTGACCGGTGAGGTGACGGTGACCGGGTTCGGCGTGCGGACGGCGTTCGGGGTGGGCTCGGACGTCCTGCGGCGCGGTGTCTTCGCCGGTGTCCCCTCCTTCGCCCCCACCACCCGGTTCGACACCGGCCCGTACCGCACCCCGATGGCCGGCGCCGCCCCCGACGGCCCCGACGCGGTGGAGCACTGGGCCCTGCGTCCCGCCCTCGCGCACTGCGGGGCGGAGGCCCTCGACATGGCGGGGCTGCCCACGGGCACCGAGGCGGCGGTTCTGCTGGGCATCGCGGGCGACTGCACGAGCATCACGCGGTACTGGCGGGAGGCGGCCGCGCCGGGGGCCGACGCCGGGCACGGCGGTCCCGGCGACGGGGCTCCCGGGGTTCCCGGGGTGACGGGATCGGTCATGACGGCGGGGACGGCGGGAGCGGCGGGGACGGCGGGGGCGGCCACGCCGGCCGACGCCGTCCCCGCGCATCTCGCCGAGTCGCTGGCCCGAGGCCTCGGGCTGACCGGGCCCCGGCTCACCTTCACCAACGCCTGTGTGGCCTCCGCCGCCGCGATCATCCACGCCTGCCGGCTGATCTCCTCCGGGCGGACCGAGGTCGCGGTGTGCGCCGGTGGCTACCTCGTGGAGGAGGAGACCTTCGGGAAGTTCGACTCGGGGCGGGCGCTGTCGCGTGACGGCGTGGTACGGCCGTTCAGCGCCGACCGGACCGGCCTGCTGCTCGGCGACGGGGTCGCGGCGGTCGTGCTGGAGTCCGCCGAGCACGCGCGGCGGCGCGGGGCCCGGCCGCTGGCGGGTGTCGTCGGGTGGGGCGCGGCAACCGACGCCCACCACATCGCGCAGCCGCATCCGGACGGCGTCGGCCTGGCCCGCGCGACCCGGCAGGCGCTGCGGCTGGCCGGGGACCCCGACGGATCGGGCCTCGGCTATGTCAACGCCCACGGCACCGGCACCAAGTACAACGACGGCGCCGAGACCCGGGGACTGCGTGCCGCGCTGCGCGAGCGGGCCGAGTCGATCCCGGTCAGCTCCACCAAGAGCACCACGGGCCATCTCCTGGAGGCCGCCGGAATCGTGGAGTTCGTGATCACGATGCTGGCCCTGACGGAGGGCGTGCTGCCGCCGACCGCCAACTTCACGCGGGCGGACCCGGAGTGCGACCTGGACTACGTGCCGAACCGGCCCCGGCAGACCGACCTCCGCCGGGCCCTCACCATCAACGCCGCCTTCGGGGGCGCCAACACCGCACTCGTCCTGGAGCGACCGTGACGACGACGGACAGGGGCACGAAACCCACATCGACGAGGGGGGACGAGCCCCCGGCGGCGGACGCGGGCGCATCCCCGTCGGCCGGCCCCAGCGAGGCCGGGCCGCCCGGCAAGGGGGCGGCGCCGACCGGCTCAGGGGCGGTACCGCGTTCGCCGCTCGTGGTGCTGGCCGCCGCCACCGCGACCCACGGCACCGGGCGGGACGGCGACATTCCGCTGCCGCGCCTGCCGGGGTTCGTGGAGTCGGCGTTCAGCCCGCTGGTGTACGAGGTCGCCGCGCGGTGTCTGACCGAGCGGCCGGCGGACCACTCCCGTACGGCCGTCGCGCTCGCGAGCCTGATGGGCGACACCACCACGGCCGATCTGGCGAGCCGGCGCGTGGTCTCGGGCCGGGTCCACAATCCGCTGCTGTTCATGCAGGCCACCCCCAACTCCGTGCTGGGGCACCTCAGCCGCGAGTTCGGGATCACCGGCCAGATGTTCAGCGTGTCGACGTTCGACGACCCGGTGACCGAACTGCTGGACATGGCCGACCTCCTCCTGGAGGACCCGGAGCTGGACCAGGTGCTGGTGGTGGGCGTGGAACTGGGCGGCGGCGAGCGGTGGGCCGCCGTGCACCGGGAGCTGTCCGCCGAGGACGGCCGCCCGGTCCCGGACCTGCCCGCGTCCGCCGCCCTGGCGGCGGCCGTCCTGCTCGGCCGCCCTGACTCCGGCGCGGACTCCGGGTCCGGCGCCCCCATGACCATCGGTCCGACGGAGACGTTCGCCGGGGCGCGCTCGGCGGCGGCTCCGCACGCCGGCAGCGTGCAGGGCCTGTTCGACCTGGCCGACGCGCACCGGCGGCTGCCGCGGGACACGGAACGAGACGAGACGGAGAGCCATGCTCATCAGTAGGCAGGAGCGGGCGCGGATCTGCTCCGACACGGAACTCGGCGCCGGCAACGTCCTGCGACGCCTGGCCGCCTACGAACGCCCCCTCGACGAACCGGTGTTGCACACCGACGGCACCTGGCGCGCACCGGACGGCAGCCGACCCGACGTGCTGACACTCGGGCAGTTGTACGAGGTGGTCGAGGCCTACGCGGGCTGGTACGCGGCCCACGGGGTGCGTCCCCGCGACCCGGTGGCCATCCACTCCTCCTGCGCCGCCGAGTTCGCCGTGAACTTCCTGGCGCTGACGTCGATCGGGGCCGTGCCGTCGTTCGTCAACGGCAACCTCTCGCCGGAGATCGCGCGGGAGTACGTCCGCCGCCAGGGCGCGGTGGGCGCCTTCACGGACGAGGCACACCGCGAGGTGCTGGCCGAGGACGCGGCGGGGGGAGGAGACGGTTCCGGAGGGCACGGTCTCGGGCTCCGTTTCCGGCTGACCGCCCCCGACGTCCGCCCCGAGCACCGCGCGTCGCTTCCGCCGTCGTACCCCTACCGGCACGACCCCACCGACCCGGTGCTCATCTCCCACTCCTCCGGGACGACCGGTCTGCCGAAAGGGGTGCCGCACACCCATCGGACGCTGATGTACGCCCAGCTGCACCGGCTGCGGTTCTCGACCGGCGCCGACATGGAGCGCACGCTGGTGGGGCTGCCGGGCGCGCACAACGCGATGGTGGCGACCCTGCTGTACTGCCTGCTGCTGCGCACCGACCTCAAGCTGCTCTCCAGTCAGCGCGGCACGGATGTGCTGGACGCGATCGAGGCGTTCCGGCCGACCACCGTGCTGGCCTTCGCCGGGACCTTCGGCGAGATGGCGGCGGAGGATCTGACGGCGCGCGATCTGTCCAGCGTGCAGGTGTGGTTCAACACGGGGGACGCGGCGCACGAGGCTCACATCCGGGCGCTCGTCCAGCACGGGAGCCGCATCGAGATCCGGCGCGACCTCAGCCGTGTCCGGGTCGAGGGATCGGTCTTCGTGGACGGGCTCGGTTCCTCGGAGGCCGGCTACTCGGTCTTCCACAACCGGCACACCAAGGACACCTCCGCCTACTCCCGCTGTGTCGGCAAGCCGATCAGCTTCGCCGAGGCCGCCGTGCTCGCCGAGGACGGCACCCAACTGCCGCCCGGGCAGATCGGCCGGCTGGGCCTCAAGTCGCCCACGCTGACGCCCGGTTACTGGAACGACTCGCTGACCTGGAACCGGATGCGGCTCGGCGGCTACTGGCTCACCGGCGACCTTGCCCACCAGGACGAGGAGGGCAACTTCTACCACCTCGACCGGGCCCCGGACGCCATCCGCACCCCGGCGGGCATCGTCTTCAGCACCCGCACCGAGGAACTACTCCTGGCCGCGCTGCCGGAACTCAGCGACTGCACGGTGGTCGGGGTCGCCCCCGACGGCGTACGCGCGGACTGGGACGGCGACGGCGAGGCGGAGGCGTACGCCCTGCTCCAGCTCGCCGACGCGGGCGGAGCCGGCGAGGAGCGGAACGGGCCGCGGGACGACGGGCAGCGGACCGGGACTGCGGTCGACGAGGAGTGGACCGGGCGGGTCAACACGGTGCTGACGGCCGCCGGGTTCCCGCCGGTGACCCGGGCCCTGCGGATGGAGGCCGGTGACGTGGCCAAGGGTGCCACCGGCAAGGTTCTCAAACGAGTGATGCGCGACCGGTTCGCCGCCGACACGGCCGCCGGGGTCGCCGCCGAGGAGCAGCACGCATGAGCACGCACACCGACGCCGAGGGCGTCAACCACCGCGCCCGGGCCGGGGAGGCGTACCGGCTGTGGTGGCAGCACGACGCCAACTGGTACCAGGGGGTGGCCGCCCGGTTCGGGCAGGAGGTCGCGAACGAGATCAACGCGGAGGCGATGGGGAAGGTCGCCCTGCACGTCGGACAGCGGGTCGCCCGGCTGCACGGGCCCCTGCCCGACACCGGCGACGGCCGCAAGGACCTGGAGGAGCTGCGCCGCCGGTACGACGACTGCGGCGACCGGATGTTCCCGCCGGAGCTGCGCAACGCCTCCACCGAGGTCGAGGACGACGACCTGATCGTCCTCACCCTCCGGCGGAACTTCGCGATCACCATGGTCCGGATGGCCGGTTCGCTGGAGGGCTACCGCTGCCCGTGCACCGCCGTCCACGCCGGCTGGTCCGAGGGCCTCGGTGTGACGCTCACGGAGAACCGGGCCGAGACCTGTCTGCGCGACGGCGACAAGGCGTGCCGCCTCCTCATACGGGCCGCCCCGGCCGCCGCACCCGCCGCCGTCGTCCCCGGATCGGAGGGCTGAGCCATGCGCGTACTCGTCGCCGGAGCCACCGGCGTGGTCGGACATCCGCTGGTGGGCGCGTTGCGAGCACGGGGCCACCACGTCGGCGTCCTGGTGCGGCAGGGGTCGCGCGCCCGGGCCCCGGAGGCGGACGAGGTGGTGGTCGCCGACGCCCTGGACCGCGAGGCCGTGCTGTCGGCGGTGTCCGCCGCCCGGCCCGAGGTGGTCGTCCACCAGATGTCCGCCCTGCGGCTGCTGCGGGACGACCCGCCGGAGGCCTTCGCCCGCACCGCGCGCCTGCGCGTCGAGGGCACGGCCCATCTGATCGAGGCGGCCCGCGCGGCCGGCACACGCCGGCTGGTCGCCCAGTCCATCGCCTTCGCCGCCGCCCCGGCCGGCGCCCCGGTCCTCGACGAGGACGCGCCGCTGTACGTCGACGCCCCCGACCCCGGCTGGGCCTCGACCGTACGGGCCGTCGCCGAGCTGGAACGGCAGGTGACGGGCAGCGGCATGGAAGGCGTGGTGCTGCGCTACGGCACGCTGTACGGCCCCCGCACGGCGTACGCCCGTACCGGCGCGACCGCGCTGTCCGTGCAGGCCGGCCGGCTGCCGCTGCCGGGCAGCGGGGCCGGGATCATATCGTTCCTGCACGTCGAGGACGCGGTGGGAGCGGCCGTGACCGCCGTCGAGTCCGACGCGGGCGGGGTGTTCCATGTGACGGACGACGATCCGGCGCCCGCCGCGCAGTGGCTGCCGCACTTCGCCCGGATGCTCGCCGCGCCCTCCCCGCGCACGGTCCCGGCGGCCCTCGCGCCCCGGCTCCTCGGCTGGTTCATGAGCCACCAGCTCACCTCGGCGCACGGCGCCGCCAACGACCGGGCCCGTACGGCCCTGGGCTGGAAGCCGACCAGACCGAGCTGGCGCGACGGGCTGGGCCAGGAGTGACGCGCGCCGATGTCGCCCTCGCCGTCGGCGGGAGCGCGCGCACCCCGGTGACCGGCCGCCGCGCCGTGACCGACCGCCGCGCCATGACCGGCCGCCGCACGACCGGACGCGACCGTGGGAGAGACGGAGGCACCCGATGACCGCCACGAGCCTGACGGCTGGGAACTCCTCGGCCGGCCCGGCCCGCGGTCGGCTCGTCCTCCTCGTCGTGGTCTGCGCGCAGATGCTGATCTGGCTGGACACCTCGATCCTCAACGTCGCCGTCACCACGCTCGCCGACCCGGTCGAGGGCCTGGGCGCCACCCCCGGCGAACTGGAGTGGGTGGCGAGCGCCTACACCCTGGTCGTCGCCGGCACCCTCTTCGCGGGCGGCGCGCTCGCCGACCGCTTCGGGCCCCGGAACACGCTCGTCGCCGGGCTCGCGCTGATCGGCGTGGCCTCCGGTGCGGGCGCGTTCGTGGACAGCCCGGAGTGGCTGATCGTGGCCCGTGTCTTCATGGGCGCGGGCGCCGGCCTGTTGATGCCGGCCACGCTGACGGTCATCGTGCAGAGCACCCCGGAGGAGAAACGCACCCGGGCGATCGCGATCTGGAGCTCGTCGAGCGGTCTCGGCGTGGCCATCGGCCCGGTCGCGGGCGGGGCGCTGCTCAGCCACTTCTGGTGGGGCTCGGTGTTCCTGGTCAACGTGCCGATCGTGGCGCTGTGTCTGCCGGCGGTCCTGGCCTTCGTCCCCGACCTCGGCGGCTCCCGACGCCGGGTGCTCGACCTGCCCGGCCTCCTTCTGTCGGTGCTCGGCCTGGGCGGGGTGGTCTACGGCATCATCGAACTCGGCGGCGGCAGCGCCTGGTACGGGCCGCACGTGCTGCTGCCCCTGGTGCTGGGCGGTGTCGTGCTGGTCGTCTTCGTCGCAGGTCAGCGCAGGTCCAGTGCGCCCAGTCTGGATCTGCGGCTCTTCCGGCAGCCCGGCTTCACGGCCGGCAGCGTGGTGCTGCTGATCGCCTTCATGGCGCTGGCCGGTCACCTGTTCTACGCGGCCTTCTATCTCCAGGGGCCCCGGGGCCTCTCCCCCGCCGACGCCGGAACCGTCATGATCGCCGCCGCGATCGGCATCGTCCTCGGCAGCCAGGCGTCTCCGGCGCTGAGCCGTCGGCTGTCGGCCCGCTGGACCGTCGCGGCCGGCGTCCTCGCCACCGCCGCCACCTACGTCGCGTACGCCTGGCTCGACGGGGGGACCCCGCTGTGGGTGGTCGCCGCGCTGCTGTGGATCCAGGGCTTCGGCATGGGCCTGGTCGGGACGCCGGTCACGGCCGTGATGATGCGCGGGGTGCCGCCGCAGCTCGCGGGCGCCGGTTCCGCCGTCAACAGTGTCACCCGGCAGGTCGGCGGCACACTCGGGGTGGCCATGGCCGGGTCGATCCTCTCGGCCGTCTACCGGGACCGGATGGCCGACGCCGAACTGCCCGGCCCCGCACAGGGCTTGTCCCCCTCCGCCGGGGAACAGGCCCGCACCTCCGCCGAGGCCGCCCGCGCCCTGGCCGACTCGCTGAACCTGCCCGGCCTGGCGACCGCGGCCGACCGCGCCTTCCTCGACGCCATGTACGCCGCCACGCTCTCCGTCGCCGCCCTCGCCCTCATCGGCTGCGCGGTCGCGGTGACAGGCCTGCGCGACCGCTCGGCCCCCGAGGACCGGGAACCCGCCGGGTCCCGGGACCGCACCCGGCCGGAGGCACCCTCCACACGACCCCAGGACCGCACACCACCGCAGGAGCCCGCCCAGCCGTCGGACCCGGCACCGAGAGGAAACGCACGATGACCCAGCCGACGAGCGCGGAGGCGGCTCCCGCCACGGCCCCGGCGCCCCCGGCCACGACGACCGCCTCGGCGGCTGCCACGACGGCCGTCCAGGCGACCGCCCCCGCGGATGCCACGGCGACCGCCCCCGCGAATGTCCCGACCGCTGATCCCTCGGCACCCTCAGGCCGCTCGGTCCTCGTCACCGGAGGGAACAGAGGCATCGGACTGGCCATAGCCCGCCGGTTCGCGGCGTCCGGAGACCGCGTCACCGTGACCTACCGGAGCGAGGCACCCCCCGCCTCCGAGGGCTTCCTCGCCGTGCGGTGCGATGTGACGGACAGCGCCCAGGTCGACCAGGCATTCAAGGAGGCCGAGACCGCCCACGGCCCGGTCAGTGTCCTGGTCGCCAACGCGGGCGCCGCCCGGGACCGGCTGCTGGTGCGCATGTCGGAGGAGGACTTCACCTCCGTCGTCGACACCAACCTCACCGGCGCCTTCCGCGTCGCGCGGCGCGCGGTGCGCGGCATGCTGCGGGCGGGCCACGGCCGGATCGTCCTGCTCTCCTCCACGGCGGCCCTGCACGGCTCCCCCGGCCAGACCAACTACGCGGCGGCGAAGGCCGGCCTCGTCGGCTTCGCCCGTTCCCTGACCCAGGAGCTCGGTGCCCGCGACATCACCTGCAACGTCGTCGCCCCCGGGCTCACGGAGACGGACATGAGCCGCGCCCTCACCCCGGAACAGCGCCGCGCACTGCTGAGCACCACCCCCGCCGGCCGCCCGGGCACCCCGGAGGAGGTCGCCGACGCGGTGGCCTTCCTGGTCGGCGCGGGCTATGTACGCGGCGCCGTGATCCCGGTCGACGGGGGCGCCGGACTGGGCCACTGAGGGCACCCCTGGACCGGGTGGGGAAGCGGACGTCGCGCGGCCGTTCGTTTCCCCACCCGTCGCACGGGCCCCGTCGGGGCTAGCTCCGCCCGCGCAGCGTCCGGTACTTGGCGACCAGTGCCTTCGTGGACTCGTCCAGGCCCGGCACGTCGGCGCCTTCCGTGAGCGCCGGCTCGACGCGCTTGGCGAGGACCTTGCCCAGCTCGACACCCCACTGGTCGAAGGAGTCGATGTTCCAGACGGCTCCCTGGACGAACACCTTGTGCTCGTACAGCGCGATCAGCTGGCCGAGGACCGACGGGGTCAGCTCCTTCGCCAGGATCGTGGTCGTCGGGTGGTTCCCCTGGAACGTCTTGTGCGGCACCAGCTCCTCCGGCACGCCCTCCGCCCGCACCTCGTCCGGCGTCTTGCCGAAGGCCAGCGCCTGGGTCTGGGCGAAGAAGTTGGCCATCAGCAGGTCGTGCTGGGCCTTGAGCGTGTCGCTGAGCTCGGCGACCGGCTCGGCGAAGCCGATGAAGTCCGCCGGGATCAGCTTCGTGCCCTGGTGGATCAGCTGGTAGTACGCGTGCTGTCCGTTGGTCCCGGGCGTGCCCCAGACCACCGGCCCGGTCTGCCAGTCCACGGGCACCCCGTCCCGGCCCACGTACTTGCCGTTGGACTCCATGTCCAGCTGCTGGAGGTAGGCGGTGAACTTGGACAGGTAGTGGCTGTAGGGCAGCACCGCGTGCGACTGGGCGTCGTGGAAGTTGCCGTACCAGATCCCCAACAGGCCCAGCAGCAGCGGCACATTGGACTCGGCCGGTGCCGTGCGGAAGTGCTCGTCGACGATGTGGAACCCGTCGAGCATCTCGCGGAAGCGGTCGGGCCCGATCGCGATCATCAGGGACAGCCCGATCGCCGAGTCGTAGGAGTACCGACCGCCGACCCAGTCCCAGAACTCGAACATGTTGGCCGTGTCGATGCCGAAGTCCGACACCTTCTCGGCATTCGTCGACAGCGCCACGAAGTGCTTGGCGACGGCCTCGGAGCCGGCCTTCAGCTCGGTGAGCAGCCAGTCGCGCGCGGAGGTCGCGTTGGTGATCGTCTCGATGGTGGTGAACGTCTTGGAGGCGATGATGAACAGCGTCTCCGCCGCGTCCAGGTCCCGGACCGCCTCGTGCAGATCGGCGCCGTCCACGTTGGACACGAAACGGACGGTCAGATCGCGGTCGGTGTAGGAGCGCAGCACCTCGTACGCCATCGCCGGGCCGAGGTCGGAGCCGCCGATGCCGATGTTGACGACGTTCTTGATGCGCCGGCCCGTGTGGCCGGTCCACTCGCCGGAGCGGATCCGCTCGGCGAAGCCGGCCATCCTGTCGAGCACGGCGTGCACACCGGGCACCACGTTCTCGCCGTCGACCTCGATCACCGCGTCGCGCGGGGCGCGCAGCGCGGTGTGCAGGACGGCACGGTCCTCGGTGGTGTTGATCTTCTCACCGCGGAACATGGCGTCCCGCAGCCCGAACACGTCGGTGGCGGCGGCCAGCTCGCGCAGCAGCCGCAGTGTCTCGTCGGTGACCAGATGCTTGGAGTAGTCGACGTGCAGATCGCCGACCTCCAGCGTGTACCCGGTGCCGCGCCCCGGGTCGGCCGCGAACAACTCGCGCAGCCGGACGTCGCCCTGCTGCTCCCGGTGCTCGGCCAGCGCGGTCCACTCCGGCGTCTGGTTGAGCCTGGTACGGCTTTCTGCGTTCATCTCGGACTTCAGCCTTCTTTCCTACCTGGTCCTGCCTGCGTACCTTGCCCCGCTGCCGTTCCAACCTAATTGATCACGACGGAACACGAGCCGTCGTCCCGGGGTCGTCCGACACGACAACAGATACGTCCGCCCGGAGCGCCGGTGTCAGCGCGGGCGAGGAACGGCATGAAGAAGGCGGCGAGCAGCTCGGCGGCACGCCGGTCGCCCTGTTCAGGGCATGGGGACGGCGCACGCCCCCGAACAGCTCCGGCCGGGCACCCTGGGTACCCGGCCGGTGTCGTTCGTCAGATCTCGCCCCGCAGTTTGGCGAGCGCCTCGGCGAGGATCGCCTCGCCGTCCGCGTCGCTGCGCCGCTCGCGGACGTAGGCGAGGTGCGTCTTGTAGGGCTCGGTGCGCGGTGGGTCCGGCGGGTTGTCCCGGTCCTGTCCGGCCGGGAAGCCGCAGCGCGGGCAGTCCCAGGTGTCGGGGACCTGAGCGTCGCTGGCGAAACTCGGCTGGGTCTCGTGTCCGTTGGAGCACCAGAAGGAGATGCGCAGCCGGGGTGCGGACTCGCCGCGCTCGGCTTCGCCCATCGGCCCCGCCCCGACCCGGCTTCCTCGGATCGCGTTGCCACTTGCCACGGTCGTAACTCCCTGCGTGATGGTGCGGCGAAGCGAGTCGGCGTTTCGCTTCGCTGCGAGCGCCTCAGTCTACGTAAGGCCCAACGCGCGTCCAGTGATTGGAGTTACATCCCGCCCACAGACGCAAGCCCCATGATAGGCCGCGCTCGAAGTCGCGTACCCGGCATGGGGCTTTACGTGCGGAATGGTGCGTCCGTGACGCGTTGTTCGCCGGTGTCGGCCTGAGGGTCAGTTGTTGACCTTCATCAGGATGCCGAGTACGACAATGCACGCGAACCACAGCAGACCGACCACGACGGTGATCCGGTCGAGGTTGCGCTCGGCGACCGAGGAGCCGCCGACGGAGGACTGCATACCGCCACCGAACATGTCGGAGAGGCCGCCGCCCTTGCCCTTGTGCATCAGCACCAGCAGCATCATCAGCAGGCTGAAGACGATCAGGGCGATCGAGAACCCCATAACCACGGCTGGACCAACTTCCTCGGATTCTGATGGACTGCGGGGACCGGCCGCGTCGGCCGGTCCCCGCAAGAGTACGACGTTACGCCGCTAGGGCCTACTCACTGGTCGCGGAAGCGCACGATCTTGACGAACTCGTCGGCGTCCAGCGAGGCACCGCCGACGAGGGCGCCGTCGATGTCGGCCTGGGCCATGATCTCGGCGACGTTGCCGGCCTTGACGGAGCCGCCGTACTGGATGCGGACCTGGTCGGCCAGCTCCTGACCGTACAGCTCGGTGAGCTTGCCGCGGATGGCCGCGCACACCTCCTGGGCGTCCTCGGCGCCGCAGACCTTGCCGGTGCCGATGGCCCAGACGGGCTCGTAGGCGATGACGACGGTCTCGGCGTGCTCGGCGGGGACGTCCTTGAGGCCGCCCTCGACCTGGGCGAGGGTGTGGGAGACGTGGTTGCCCGCCTCGCGGACCTCCAGCTCCTCGCCGACGCAGAGGATGGGGGTGAGGCCGTGCTTGTAGGCGGCCTTGACCTTGGCGTTGACGATCTCGTCGGTCTCGTCGTGGTACTGGCGGCGCTCGGAGTGGCCGATCGCCACGAAGGTGCACTTGAGCTTGGCCAGCATCGGGCCGGAGATCTCGCCGGTGTAGGCACCGGAGTCGTGCGCCGAGAGGTCCTGGGCGCCGTACTTGATCTTGAGCTTGTCGCCGTCGACCAGGGTCTGGACCGAGCGCAGGTCGGTGAAGGGCGGCAGGACCGCGACCTCACAGGCCTCGTAGTCCTTGTCGGCGAGGGCGAAGGCGAGCTTCTGGACGTGGGCGATGGCCTCGAGGTGGTTGAGGTTCATCTTCCAGTTGCCCGCCATCAGGGGCGTACGCGTGCTCATTGAGGGTCAGTCCTCCAGTGCGGCGAGGCCGGGGAGCGTCTTGCCCTCGAGGTATTCGAGGGAGGCGCCGCCACCGGTAGAGATGTGGCCGAATGCGTTCTCGTCGAAGCCCAGGATCCGTACGGCGGCTGCGGAGTCGCCGCCGCCGACAACCGTGAAGGCCTTGGAATCGAGGAGTGCCTGGGCGACCGCCTTGGTGCCCTCGGCGAACTCGGGGTGCTCGAAGACGCCCATGGGGCCGTTCCAGAAGACGGTGGCGGCGTCGGCGATCTTCGAGGCGTACAGCGTGGCGGACTCCGGACCGATGTCCAGGCCCATCTGCCCGGTGGGCATGGCGTCAGCGGCGACGGCGGTGGCGTCGGCCGGGGCCTTGCTCTTCAGGTCCGGGAAGGCGGGGGCGACGACGGCGTCCACGGGCAGGACGATCTCGACGCCGGTGCGCTCCGCGCGCTCCAGGTACTCGGTGACCGCGCCGAGCTGGTCCTCCTGGAGAAGGGAGCCGCCGACCTCGTACCCCTTGGCCTTGAGGAAGGTGTACGCCATGCCGCCGCCGATGAGGATGCGGTCGGCCTTGCCGAGCAGCTGGTCGATGACGGCGAGCTTGTCGGAGACCTTGGCGCCGCCGAGCGCGACCACGTAGGGCCGCTGGACGTCGTCGGTGAGCTTCCTGAGGACGCCGACCTCGGTGGCGATGAGGTACCCGGCGTAGTGCGGCAGGCGGGCCGGGAGGTCGAAGACCGAGGCGTGCTTGCGGTGCACCGCGCCGAAGCCGTCGCCCACGTAGACGTCCGCGAGGGCGGCCAGCCGGTCGGCGAAGGCGCCGCGCTCGGCGTCGTCCTTGCTCGTCTCGCCGGCGTTGAAGCGCAGGTTCTCGACGACGGCGACCTGGCCGTCGGTCAGGCCCGCGACCGTGGCGGCGGCGGACTCGCCGACCGTGTCCGTCGCGAACGCCACGTCGGTGCCGAGGAGTTCACCGAGGCGGGCAGCGGCCGGGGCGAGCGAGAAGGCCGGGTCCGGGGCGCCCTTGGGGCGGCCCAGGTGGGAGGCGACGACGACGCGCGCGCCCGCCTCGGCCAGCGCCTTCACGGTGGGCAGGACGGCGCGGATACGGCCGTCGTCGGTGATGGTGGTGCCGTCGAGCGGCACGTTGAGGTCGGCGCGGACGAAGACCCGCCGGCCGGCGACTGGCTCGGCGAGGAGCTCGTCGATCGTCTTCATGGAAAGGGCTCCCGAGGAGGCTTGTGGTGCTCGTGATCGTAGGAGGAACCGCTTTTGTACGTGAGTCAGGGCTCGGGCGACGCGTCCCTGCGCCGCCCGAGCCCTGCTCTCACACGGAAGTGCCCGCTCTGTCGATCAGAGCTGGCCGCCGACGAAGACCGTGAGGTCGACGAGGCGGTTGGAGTAGCCCCACTCGTTGTCGTACCAGCCGAGGATCTTCACCGTGTTGCCCTCCTGGACCATGGTCAGGGAGGAGTCGAAGGTGCAGGAGGCCGGGTCGCTGACGATGTCCGAGGAGACGATCTCGTCCTCGGTGTAGGCCAGGTAGCCCTTGAGGTCGCCGTCCTCGGAGGCCTTCTTGAACGCGGCGTTGACCTCGTCCTTGGTGACCTCGCGCTGCAGCGTGACGACCAGGTCGGTGGCCGACCCGGTCGGGACCGGGACGCGCATCGCGATGCCGTCCAGCTTGCCCTTGAGCTGCGGGAGGACCAGCGCGGTGGCCTTCGCGGCACCCGTGGTGGTCGGGATGATGTTCTCGGCGGCGGCGCGGGCGCGACGCAGGTCCGAGTGCGGGAAGTCCAGGATGCGCTGGTCGTTGGTGTAGGCGTGGACCGTCGTCATCAGACCCTTGACGATGCCGAAGTTCTCGTCGAGGACCTTGGCCATCGGCGCCACACAGTTGGTGGTGCAGGAGGCGTTGGAGATGACGTGGTGGTTCACCGGGTCGTACTTGTCCTGGTTGACGCCCATCACGATGGTGATGTCCTCGTCCTTGGCCGGGGCCGAGATGAGGACCTTCTTGGCGCCGCCGGCGAGGTGCTTCGCGGCGTCGGCCTTCTTCGTGAAGATGCCGGTGGACTCGATGACGATGTCCACGCCCAGCTCGCCCCACGGGATGTCGGCGGGGTTGCGCTCGGAGAGCACCTTGATGGTGTGGCCGTCCACGGTGATCGTGTCGGCGGTGTGCGACACCTCGGCCTTGAGGCGGCCCAGGATGGTGTCGTACTTCAGGAGGTGTGCGGTGGTCGCGGTGTCACCCAGGTCGTTGACAGCCACGATCTCGATGTCAGCACCCTGCTCCAGCAGCGCGCGGAAGTAGTTACGACCGATGCGGCCAAAGCCGTTGATGCCTACGCGGATCGTCACGAACCGATCTCCTCGTTGGTACGCCGGCTCAGTGCCGGCGAGCTGTATGGGATGTCCCCGACCGCCTACGACCCTACAGCCCCGGGGGCCGTCGAGTGACATCGAGATGCCCTATACATGCCGGTGCGGTCCGTACTCGCCAGTAGGGGTACGGACCGCCCTGGT
Organism: Streptomyces caniscabiei; assembly: GCF_014930365.1. GTDB lineage: Bacteria > Actinomycetota > Actinomycetes > Streptomycetales > Streptomycetaceae > Streptomyces > Streptomyces caniscabiei. The sequence continues at coordinate 228,816 of NZ_JABXWI010000005.1, forward strand.
TTTACAAGGTGATTACCTTTTGAGCGGCCCCCCGATCATCTGATTTCAGACGTCCGGAGGGCCGCCCACGAGGCCTTTCCTCACCCGTTCGGCTCAGTCGGCACTCAGTTCGTCAGTGCCGCCAGCGCCTTGCCGAGCAGTGCCTTGCGGTCGGCCGCCGAGACGACCTGCTCCAGACCGAAGCCCAGCAGCACCGTGTCGTCCGTGGTGATCGCGCCGAAGGTCTTGAACAGTTCACCCGAGAGTCCCCAGTCCTTCACGACCGCGGGGCTGCCCGCGGGCGGGCCGGGGGTGCTCCACGCGCCGAGCGAGGTCTCGAAGCTGTCCACCGCGCCGGGCGTGCCGCCGACGACGACGGTGGCGTTGTCGGCGAGGAGACCGCGACCGCCGCTGCCGGGGTCGGTGACATAGCTGAGCGACACCTCGACCTTCTTGCCGGCGTACGCGGACAGGTCGAACTCGACCTGCTGCCAGCCGTCGGAGGCCCCGGTGAAGCTGTTCCAGGCGCCGCTGGTGCCGCTGGGCGTGCAGCCCCCGGCGCCCACGGTCAGGTACCGCTTCAGGGCCGGGTGACCCTGGACGAAGAACCCGGCCTCGCACTCGGTGGGCACGGCGGAGGAGGTGGCACCGCCGGCGTCCGGCAGCGTCGTCCAGTCGTCCGCGCCGACGGTGTGCGCCTCCAGGAGGGCGTGGTCGTAGCCCTCCTCGGTGCTCCACAGCAGCTGGGTGCGCAGGGTGGGCCGGTCCGCCGCGGTCACCGACGTGAGGTCGATGGTGCGGGTGAGACGGTTCCACGCGTAGTCGGTGTGCGTGGCGGCAGCCATGGACGCGCCCTCGTAGGGGCCGTACGGGTTGACGGTCCCGGGGTACTGACCCGCGCCTGCGCTCTCGAACTGCGGGAACGTCTCCACGGGCAGGGCGTCGGAGGTGACGCCGAACGATCCGGCGGTGTTCAGTGGGTTCCCGGGCGCGTCGCCGAGGGTTCCCGAGAAGCCGTCGAGCTTGGCGAGACCGGCGAAGGCGGTGGCGTTCGGCAGGGAGGTACGGCTGTAGGCGCCCAGGTAGTACTGGCTGAAATCGTTCGACAGGGTGCCGTCGCCGAGGTCGACGGAGCCGCCGGCGCTCTCGCCCGACTCGATCAGCTTGCCGCCCTCGTTGAGGTAGGCGCGCAGGGCGAGCTGGGTGGCGACGCCCGGCCGGACGGCGCCCGTGTAGTGCACGACCTGCTTGAAGTGCTTCAGCACGCCGAGCGCGTCGGGCGCGCCCTGGGTGGCGACGTCCCAGACGAGCGCCTTCTTGCCGTTGGCCTTCAGCGCGTCGACGTAGACCTGGGTCTGGGTCGCGGTCGCGCCCTCCTCGGCGACGACGAGCGTGTCGGCCTTGGGGCGTTCGGCGATCGTGTAGGTGAAGCGCTCGCTCCTGGTCGGCTTGCCGCTCTTGGTCTCACCGGTGAACCAGACCTCGACCTTGTCGCCCGGCTCGCCGTCCTGCACCTTGGCCCGGTACTCGTCGAAGTACAGGTTGTCCGCGCCGCCGAAGGTCTCGCCGCCCTTCCAGGCCTTGAGCGTCTGGTCGTACGTGGGGCCGCGGCCGTTGATCCGGTAGTTCAGCTCCTTGTCGCGCACCGACCTGCGGGCGACGACGGAGATCGTCTGGTCGGCGCCGCGCGAGTACGACGTGGAGAAGGCGGCCGGGGTGAAGTCGGGGGCGTCGATGCCGACCGAGGACTTCGGCTGGTCGGGCTTGACGGCGGACTCGGCGACGGAGAGCGCGAAGGGGATGTTCTTCGCGAACTCCTGCTGGATCAGCTTCTCGTCGTCCGGGAACGTGAAGACCGAGGCGCAGTCCTCGGGCTTCCAGGCGTCGGCCGGGTCGATGTTCGACGCGGTCTGGCAGGTCGACATCTCGGGGGTGAAGAACGCCGCGCCGTTGACGTTGGAGGCGTGGCCGTTCGCCTCGCCGTTCGTCGTGTACAGCTCGGAGGAGAGCTGGGGGTGGTACCCGGGGATCGCGGGGTTCTCCGGGGTGCCGGCCAGCGACTTGTAGAGCACGTCGTCCGGGCTGGGGCTGGCCACCTGCCAGCCGACGCCGTAGAGGATGAGCTCGGCGGCCGAGTGGTAGTTGATGCCGTACTCGAAGCCGATGCGCTTCTCGAAGGCGTCCAGGACCTTGGTCTCCGGCTCCGAGTTCGGGCCGTCGCCGCGGTAGGTCTCACTGGTGGGGAACGGGGAGGAACCCTCGTTGTCGTAGCCCCACTTGTAGGCGAAGTTGCGGTTGAGGTCGACGCCGTCGCCGACGGTGATGGCGTTGTCGCCGTTGACGTCCCGCAGGTTCTTGCGCCACTGGCGGTTGCCGTCGGCCTGGTGCGTGAAGTCGTAGCCGTCGGGGTTGGCGGAGATCACGAACCACAGCTCGGTGGAGTCGACGATCTTCTTGATCCGCTTGTCCGTCTTGTAGTTGTCCAGGTAGTGGTGCATCAGGCGCCGGGTCATCTCCGGCGTGATCCACTCACGGGCGTGCTGGTTGGACAGGTACAGCACCGACGGCTTGGCGCCGTCCTTGGTCTTCTTCGCGTTCTTGGTCAGTTTGACCGCGAGGATGTCCTGGCCCCGCAGGGTCTTGCCGAGGGAGACCACCTTGGTCAGGGAGGGGTGCTCCTGACCGGTCCGGAGGATCTCCTCCTTGAGGTTGCCGGCGCCGCTGTAGGGGCGGTAGACCCCGTCGCCGGCGGCGTCCACGCGGGCCTCGGCCTTGCTGGTGAGGCGGTGTTCCCTCAGCTCGACGCCCTGCTCCTCCAGGGCGTCCGCCTGCTTGTCGGTGAGGTAGACCTCGACCGACGCGGTGCCCTTCTCCGGCGCCTGCTCGCTGAGTTCATGACCGTCCTGCCCGGCCGCGAGCAGCAGCGGTATCTGCTTCTTCGTCACCTCGGCGCGGAAGACCTTGACCTCGTCCGTGTCCGAGCCGTCGTTCTCGGCAGCCTGGGCGAGCGGTGCGAGTCCCGCACCACCGCCCAGCAGGAGCGCGCCGGCGGCGAGGATCGATCTCGCTCTTCGTCTCATGAGCCCCCCTTGCAGTGGTTCGCCCCAGCGGCGAACAGACGCCAGGCTCATGTCAGACATGGGTCACGTCAAGGGTGCCTCACAGGCCATACGCGGAATTCACACAGAAAGCCGAATGCCGGTGCCGACAGCACCCAAATGGGCGTCGGCACCGGCGAGTTGAGCTGCACGAGGGTGGGGTCACCCCACGAGATTCTCGGCCATCTCCTCGGTCAGGCTGGACTCGGTCCCCGGGATGCCGAGGTCCGACGCGCGCTTGTCGGCCATGGCGAGCAGCCGCCGGATCCGGCCCGCGACGGCGTCCTTGGTCAGCGGGGGGTCGGCGAGCGCGCCCAGCTCCTCCAGGGAGGCCTGCTTGTGCTCCATCCGCAGCCGTCCGGCGGCCGCGAGGTGCTCGGGGACGTCGTCGGCGAGGATCTCCAGGGCGCGGCCCACGCGGGCGCCGGCCGCGACGGCGGCACGGGCCGAGCGGCGCAGATTGGCGTCGTCGAAGTTGGCGAGCCGGTTCGCCGTGGCCCGGACCTCGCGGCGCATCCGCCGCTCCTCCCACGCCAGCACGGACTCGTGGGCGCCGAGGCGGGTCAGGAGCGCGCCGATGGCGTCCCCGTCCCGTACGACGACGCGGTCCACGCCCCGTACCTCGCGCGCCTTCGCCCCGATCGAGAGCCGGCGGGCGGCGCCGACCAGCGCGAGGGCGGCCTCGGGGCCCGGGCAGGTCACCTCCAGGGAGGACGAACGGCCGGGTTCGGTGAGCGAACCGTGGGCCAGGAAGGCGCCGCGCCAGGCCGCCTCCGCGTCGCAGGTGGCCCCGGAGACCACCTGGGGCGGCAGACCGCGGATCGGGCGGCCCCGGCCGTCCACCAGGCCGGTCTGGCGGGCCAGCTGGTCACCGCCGGCGACCACCCGGACGACGTAACGGGAACCGCGGCGCAGACCCCCGGGGGCCATCACGATCAGTTCGGACCCGTGTCCGAAGATCTCCGCGATGTCCCGCTTGAGTCTGCGAGCCGCCATCGCTGTGTCCAGCTCCGCCTCGATCACGATGCGGCCGCTCACCAGGTGCAGCCCGCCCGCGAACCGCAGGATCGCCGAGACCTCCGCCTTTCTGCAGCAGGTCCGGGTGACGGGTAGCCGGGAGATCTCGTCCTTCACCGCTGCCGTCATCGCCATGGGCCGATCCTTCCATGCATCCGAAAAATACGGTCGTACGCGGCGGCCAACAGCTCCGGATCATGCCGCGGAGATCCGTCGGTCCGAGCCACCGGCGCCAGCTCGACCGCGGCGCCGAACCGTTTGGCGGCGTCGGTCAGCAAATCGCGGTCGGGCACGGCGGCCTCGTCGGCCAGCACCACGTCCAGGGCGAGTTTAGGGGCGTGTCGTGCCAAAACCTCCAAATGACGCTGCGGGGAGAAGCCATCGGTTTCTCCCGGCTGCGGGGCGAGGTTCAGCGACAGCACCAGTCGGGCCTTGGTCTCGGTGAGGGCGTCGAGCAACTCGGGCACGAGCAGATGCGGGATCACCGAGGAGAACCAGGAGCCGGGGCCGAGGACCACCCAGTCGGCGTCGCGGACCGCCGCCACGGCCTCGGGGACGGCGGGCGGGTCGTGCGGCACGACGTGCACGGACTGCACCTCGCCCGGGGTGAGGGCGACGGTCGCCTGCCCCCGCACGGTGTCGACGTCGTCCGGGCGGGCCGGATCGTGCCCCTTGACCAGCGCCTGGAGCTCCAGCGGGACCGCGGACATGGGCAGCACCCGGCCCTGGGCGCCGAGCAGCCTGCCAACCAGGTCGAGGGCCTGGACGTGGTCGCCGAGCTGTTCCCACAGAGCGACGATCAGCAGATTGCCGACCGCGTGCTCGTGCAGGTCGCCCTTGGACTGGAAGCGGTGCTGGATGACGCGCGCCCAGGTCTGGCCCCAGTCGTCGTCGCCGCAGAGCGCGGCCAGCGCCTTGCGCAGATCGCCGGGCGGCAGGACGCCCAGCTCGTCACGGAGGCGTCCGCTGGAGCCGCCGTCGTCGGCCACCGTGACGACGGCGGTGAGGTCGCCCGTGATCCGGCGCAGCGCGGCGAGCGAGGCGGACAGCCCCATGCCGCCGCCGAGCGCGACGACCTTGGGCTGGGCTCCTCGGCGGCGCGGCCTGGCACCGCGGGCCTCGACGGGCCTGTCCGCACGGCCCTCCGGGGCGACCCGGCGCAGTCTGCTCAACCTGCTCAGCCGGGACGAGGTGGGTCCGGTCACTCGCGCCCCATGTCCCGGTGCACGACCACGGTCTCGACGCCCTGGGAGGCGAGGCGGGCGGCGAGCTTCTCGGAGGTGGCGACCGAGCGGTGCTTGCCACCGGTGCAGCCGACCGCGATGGTCACGTACCGCTTGCCCTCGCGGCGGTAGCCGGCGGCGATCATCTGGAGCAGCTCGGTGTAGCGGTCGAGGAACTCCTTGGCGCCGGGCTGGTTGAAGACGTACGCGGAGACCTCCTCGTTGAGGCCGGTGAACGGGCGCAGCTCCGGGACCCAGTGCGGGTTGGGCAGGAAGCGCATGTCGACGACCAGGTCGGCGTCGACCGGGAGGCCGTACTTGAAGCCGAAGGACATGACGGTCGCCCGCAGCTCGGGCTCCTCCTCGCCGGCGAACTGGGCGTCCATCTTGGCGCGCAGCTCGTGCACGTTGAGGCTGGAGGTGTCGATGACCAGGTCGGCGTCGCCGCGCAGCTCGCGCAGCAGCTCCCGCTCGGCGGCGATCCCGTCGGTGATGCGGCCGTCGCCCTGGAGGGGGTGCGGGCGGCGCACCGACTCGAAGCGGCGCACCAGGGCGTCGTCGGAGGACTCCAGGAAGACGATGCGCCGGGTGACGTGCTTGGTCTCCAGGTCGGCGAGGGAGTCGCGGAGGTTGTCGAAGAAGCGGCGGCCGCGGACGTCGACGACGACCGCGATCCGGGCGACGTTCCCCTGGGAGCGGGCGCCGAGTTCCACCATGGTGGGGATCAGCGCGGGCGGCAGGTTGTCGACGACGAACCAGCCGAGGTCCTCCAGACACTTGGCGGCCGTGGACCGTCCGGCGCCGGACATGCCGGAGATGATGACCAGCTCGGGGATGGCCGCCTCGGGGACCCCGGCTGTTTCGTTGCCCGTACTCACGTGTGCTCCGTCTTCCTGTGGCGCTGGGGGCCTGGGCGTGTCGTCGCCCGCCGCGCTGTGGGCGGCCCCACGCTCCGCTGTGTGCTCGTGGTGCTGTTGTCCTGGACGCTTGGAGCGCTCCGGGGGTTCTGTGTGTTCCCGTCCGGGGCGTTCTTCGTGCTCGGTCATGTCTCCTGCCCTCGCCGCCGGTCCGGGGGGCCCGCGGCCACGGGCTCCCCAGAGGGGTCCGCCGTCGTACCGGGCTCCTCTTCCTCCATGATCTCTCCGGTCGCCGTGTTCACGGCGGGTGCGGCCGGAGCCGCCTCGGCGAGGGCCACGGCGATCGTCTCGGCGGTCTTGCGCCCTATGCCGGGCACCTCGCAGATCTGCTCGATCGTCGCGGACCGCAGCTTCTTCAGCGAGCCGAAGTGCTTCAGCAGGGCCTGCTTGCGAGCCTCCCCGAGGCCGGGCACGTCGTCCAAGGGGCTCGCCCGGAATCGCTTGGCGCGTTTGGTCCGCTGGTAGGTGATGGCGAAGCGGTGGGCCTCGTCACGGACGCGCTGCAGCAGATAGAGGCCCTCGCTGGTGCGGGGCAGGACCACCGGGTCGTCCTCGCCGGGCACCCAGACCTCCTCCAGCCGCTTGGCGAGGCCGCAGACGGCGATGTCGTCGATGCCCAGTTCGTCGAGGGCCCGGCGGGCGGCGGCCACCTGCGGCTGCCCGCCGTCGACGACGACGAGCTGGGGCGGGTAGGCGAACCGCTTGGGGCGGCCGTCGTCGTCCTTGAGACCGCCTGCCGGGCCCTCGGCCGCGTCCTGGGATGCTGCGGCGTCCTCCTCGACCCACTCGCCGGTCTTCTCCTTCTCCGCGAGGTAGCGCCGGAAGCGGCGGGCGATGACCTCGTGCATGGAGCGGACGTCGTCCTGGCCCTCGCCGTGCCAGACCTGGGTGTCGCCGACGCGGCCCTTGATCTGGAAGCGGCGGTACTCGCTCTTGCGGGCCAGTCCGTCCTCGAAGACGACCATGGAGGCCACGACGTCGTCGCCCTGGAGGTGGGAGATGTCGTAGCACTCGATCCTGAGCGGGGCGCTGTCCAGGTCGAGGGCCTCGGCGATCTCCTCCAGGGCGCGGGAGCGGGTGGTGAGGTCGGAGGCGCGCCTGGTCTTGTGCAGCACGAGCGACTGCTGGGCGTTGCGCGCGACCGTCTCCATGAGCGCCTTCTTGTCCCCGCGCTGCGGGATGCGCAGGGAGACCATGGCCCCCCGGCGCTCGGTGAGCCACTCCTGCACGGGGCCCACGGGGTCGGGCAGCGCCGGGACGAGGACCTCCTTGGGCACGGAGTCGCCGGTCTCCTCGCCGTACAGCTGCTGGAGCGCGTGTTCGACGAGGTCACCGGTGGTGACGGCCTCGACCTTGTCGGTGACCCAGCCGCGCTGGCCGCGCACCCGTCCGCCGCGGACGTGGAAGATCTGGACGGCCGCCTCCAGCTCGTCCTCGGCGACGGCGATCAGGTCGGCGTCGGTCGCGTCGGCGAGCACGACCGCGTTCTTCTCCATCGCCTTCTTCAGGGCCTCGATGTCGTCCCGCAGCCGGGCGGCCCGCTCGTACTCCATCTCCTCGGCCGCGTCCGTCATCCGCTTCTCCAGACGACGGATGTACGTGCCCGTGCGCCCGGCCATGAAGTCGCTGAACTCCTCGGCCAGTTCGCGGTGGTCCTCGGCGGAGATCCGGTCGACGCAGGGGGCCGAGCACTTGCCGATGTAACCGAGGAGACAGGGGCGGCCGGTGCGGGCCGCGTTCTTGAACACCCCGGCCGAGCAGGTGCGCACCGGGAAGACGCGCAGCAGCAGGTCGACGGTGTCCCGGATCGCCCACGCGTGCGCGTACGGCCCGAAGTACCGCACGCCCTTCTTCTTGTGACCGCGCATCACCTGCACGCGCGGGTACTGCTCGTTCATCGTGACCGCGAGGTAGGGGTAGCTCTTGTCGTCGCGGTACTTGACGTTGAACCGGGGGTCGAACTCCTTGATCCAGGAGTACTCCAGCTGAAGCGCCTCGACCTCCGTGGACACCACGGTCCACTCCACGGAGGCGGCCGTGGTGACCATCGAGCGGGTGCGCGGGTGGAGGCCGGCCAGGTCCTGGAAGTAGTTGGCCAGGCGCTGGCGCAGGCTCTTCGCCTTCCCGACGTAGATCACCCGGCGGTGCTCGTCACGGAACTTGTACACCCCGGGGGAGTCCGGGATCTGTCCCGGACTGGGGCGGTAGCTGGAGGGATCGGCCATGCACCACACCCTACTGGCGGGGAGTGACAACCCGGGGGCCCTGTGGACAAGGGCCGACGCCCCCGGTGCTAGCGCGTCTCCAGGAACGTCAGCACGGCCAGTACCCGGCGGTGGTCGTCCGGTTCCTCGGGCAGTCTCAGCTTCCCCAGGATGCTCCGCACATGCTTCTCCACCGTCCCCTCGGTGACCCACAGCCGCCGGCCGATCCCCGCGTTGGACCGCCCCTCGGCCATCAGGCCGAGGACCTCCCGCTCCCGGTTGCTGAGCATCGACAGCGGGTCGTCACGTCGCTGCGCGGCGACCAGCTCCTGCACCAGCGACGGGTCCACCACCGACCCGCCGCGCCGGATCCGGTCCAGCGTCTCCAGGAACTCGTCCACGACGGTGATCCGGCTCTTGAGCAGATATCCGATGCTGCGCCCGCCCGCCAGCAGCTCCAGCGCGTCCTCGACCTCGACGAACGCCGACAGCACGAGGATCCCGACCGACGGGTACCGCTCCCGGATCTCCCGCGCGGCCTTCAGCCCCTCCGTGGACTGCGTCGGCGGCATCCGGATGTCGACGATGGCGATGTCCGGAAGCTCGTTCTCCACCAGCTCCATGAGTCCCGCGGCGTCACCGGCCTGACCGGTCACCTCGTATCCGACGCGCTCGCAGAGGCTCGCCAGGCCCTCCCGCAGCAGCACGTCGTCGTCCGCGAGCACCACTCGTCCGCGCACCGGGTGCGTATCGGCCTCCATGGTCTCGGTCTCCCCCTTGCCCGACCTGTCCCGTTTGTCTCAACAGCCTGCCTGAACACGGTCTTACGGCTAGCCGGAAGCCTAGTTGGGGGCGGGCCGTGAAGACACCTGAACGTTTGGCCGCGATGCTCGAAGAAGCGCAGCCGCGGACGGCACCGGCGACTCTGACGAGAGACGGCGAGGCATCCGCATGCCCGAGAGCCGGACGGCCGTCTCCGCCGTCCGATTCGACCGCCCGGAACGTACGCCCGTACCGAGTCCCGGACTCCCCCCTTTGAACGGGCCTCACCGCGTACGCTTCGGGCGGTCACACGCGCGTCGCGACGGCCGTCGCGGCCTCCTCGGGCGGGGTCAGCGGCAGCCGCACGCTCAGCGTCGTCCCGCCGCCGGGCGGGCTGGTGACCGTCAACCTGCCGCCGATCGCTTCCACCCGGTCGATGAGCCCGATCAGTCCCGATCCCTTGTCGGGTTCGGCTCCCCCGACGCCGTCGTCCCGGATGAGCAGCTCCAGCACGCCCGCGCGTTCCTCCGCCGCGACCGTCACCACGCTCGCGCGCGCGTGCTTGACGGCGTTGGTGAGGCTCTCGGAGGTGACGTAGTACGCGGCCACCTCGACCTGTTCCGGGAAGCGGGTGCGGGCGAACCCGAGGTCGAGCTCCACGGGGACGGCGGAGCGGCGGGCCAGGGTACGCAGGGCGGGGCCCAGGCCGCCCTTGGAGAGGATGGAGGGGTGGATGCCCCGGGCGACCTGGAGCAGGTCCTGGAAGGCGTCGTCGAGACCCTTGGCCAGATGGTCCAGCTGCCGGGCGAGCTCGGAGGAGGGGTCGTCCACCAGGGTCTCCGTCATCCGCAGCTCCAGCTGGAGGGAGACCAGGCGCTGCTGGACGCCGTCGTGCAGATCGCGTTCGATGCGGCGCCGCGAGGCGTCCCCGGCGGCGACCACGCGCGCGCGTGAGGCGGTCAGCTGGTCGCGGCTGTCGGCGTTGGCGATCGCGGTGGCGATCAGCGCGGTGAAGTCGGCGAGCCGGGACTCGGCACCGCCGGGCAGCGGATCGGTCAGCGAGGCCGCCACGACCACCCCCCAGATCCGGCCGTCGACGACGATGGGGGCGCCCACGGCGGTCTCCGACCGGACCACGCACCGGGTCCGGGCCACCTCGTCGATGGTCCTGGCGGCCGCCTCCCGGCGGGTCAGGCAGGCGGCTTCGACTTCGTCCACGCGCGCGTGCGCGACCCCGAGGACCTTGACGCCGCCGTCGGGCTCGTACCGGATGACGGCCGAGGCCGTGCCCAGCAGCGACGCGACCTCCTCCGCCACCGTCGCGAACACCTCGGCCGGCGGCACCCCGCGCGCGACCGCGGTGGCGACCCGGCGCAGCGCGGCCTGTTCGAGCGCGGCCCGGCGGCTCTCGGTCACATCGCGGGCGGCGGCGTAGATGAGGCCCTCCTCGTGGACCGACCGGGCGCTCCACTGGAGCCAGCGTTCGGTGCCGTCGGGCCGGAGGTACCGGTTCTCGAACTCGGCGACCTCGGCGCCGCTCGCCAGCAGCGCGACGGCCGCCCGGGTGCTCTCCCGGTCGTCCTCGTGGACGAAGTCGAGGAACGGCCGGGAGGTCAGGGTCCGGACCGGATAGCCCAGGGTGCGTTCGAAGGCCGGGTTGACGCGCTTGAAGTAGCCGTCGACGCCGCTGATGCAGAGCAGGTCCAGGGAGAGGTTGAAGATGCCCTCCAGTTCCCGTTCCGCCCGCCGGCGCCGGCCGTGGGCCGCGGCGAAGGACGCCATCGTGCCGTTCATGCCGCCCAGCAGCTGGGCCCAGGTGCCGTCGAAGGAGTCGACGTCGGCGCGGTGTCCGAGCCGGCCCGCGTCGATCGCGGTGTTCATGTCCCGGATCTCGCCCGCCAGCCGCTCGCTGGTCACCCGCAGCTCGCGGAACGTGTCGGCGACGTCGCCGAGTTCGTCGCGCCCCGCGTAGCGGATGTCGTACGAGAGGTCGCCGTCCGAGAGGGCGCGGGCGCCCTCGGAGACCTCGCCGAGGGGGCGGGTGATCGAGCGGCACAGGGCGAGCGCGAGGAAGGTGACGAGGGCCAGGACGACGAGGCAGATCGTCAGTTCGATGAAGGTGCGGGTGCTGGTGGTGCGCAGGTCCCGGTGCGCGGTGTCGTCCAGTTGCCTGGCGGCCCGGTCGCGGATGCCGCGCAGGGCGTCGGTGTAGTCCTCGGACTCGCCTAGCCAGTCGGCGTACGAGGGCCAGTCGGCGGGCTGGGGATCGGGGTCGGCGACCAGGTCGCGGGCCGCGCGGACCGCGCGTCCGGGGGCCTGGAACCTCGCGGCGTGCAGTTCGGCCTTCAGCTCGTCCGAAGCGGTCTGCTGGAACGCCCTGAGCTGGGCCTTCTCCAGTTCGGTCCAGCGGCCCGCGGCGGTGGCGTGTCCGTCGCCGGGCGCGTGGAAGAGGATGGCGAGCTCCGCGCGTTCGCTCTCGGCGGCGGCGACGGCCCGCAGCATCGCGATGTGGGCGTCCGCCGCCCGGCCCGCGGCCCGGGTGGGCCGCCCGGATTCGAGGTCGGCGACGATGTCGAGCACCTTGTTCTCGATCGCCTCGTACCGCTGGGCGACGGTCGGCGCCTCCAGGGACCCGGTGCCCGTCTGGACCCTGAGGGCGTGCAGCTGGCGGCGCACGGAGTCGAGGATCCCGGCGTCGTCGGACTCCGTGCGGCCGACGGTCTCCTCGAAGGCCCGGCGCAGCGCGTGGTCGGTGGCCCGCTGGGCCTCGGTCCGCTCGCGCAGGGCGTCCGGTGCGGCACTCAGCCGGGCTTCCACCGCGGCGATCCGCTCCCGGGCGACGGCGTCGGAGACCTCGCTGATCTCGAAGGACACCTCGATCGCGGTGTCGAAGTCGCGCAGGGTGCGGGCCTCACGCCCCTGGTCGACGGCGGCGAACGCCGTGACGGCCAGCAGGACGGTGACCGGCAGCAGGACGAGCAGCGTCAGCTTGGGACCGACGCGCAGCCGGGACAGGAACGGGACGGTGTCCACGGCCGCGGCGCGGCGGGGCGCCGGCTTCGTCTCGGGGCGCGGCGCGGGGGCCGGTCGGCTGGGCGGTGGGCGGAGCACGGCGGGGCCTCACGGACCGGTCGGGGGGTAGTGACCGTGGTCCGCCAGATCCTTGTCGACGGCGCGCACCGCCTCGTCGAGGGCGGGCCGTACCGCCGCTCCCTTCATGATCTTCGCGAACGCCTCGGCGAAGGCGTCGGTGATCGCCGGGTAGGCGGGGGTCTGCGGCCGGGGGCGGGCGGCGCCGCCCCGCAGCTGCTCTATGTAGAGGCGCGCGGGCCCGCCCTCGGCGAACGCGTCGGTGCGTTCGACGGCGGTGCCGGTGGCGGGGATGGCGCCGTTGACGTCGGTCATCCGCAGGACTTCGTCGGGGCGCAGCAGGAAGGACAGGAAACGCCAGACCGCGTCGCCGTCGGCCGCGCCCGCGGGCACGCCCCACTGCCAGGAGCCCATCCCGGTGGCGCTGCCCGTGCCGAAGTCGGGCAGCGGCACGATCGCCACGTCGCCGGGGTGGGCCTCGGTGTAGCGCCCGTACCACCAGTGGCCGGTCCAGGAGACGGGACTGCGGTCCTTCTGGAAGGCCTCGGCGTCCTTGTTCTCGTCCACGTATCCCGCCTTCACCCAGCCCTGCAGCGTCGTCAGCGCCTCGACCGTCCGCGGCCCGTTGAGCACTCCGTCGGCCGTCCGGTAGGTGGAGCGTTCGATCAGGTCGCCGCCCGCCGACCAGACGGCCGGCGCGAAGCCGTACGTCCCCCATTCCGTGCCGGCCCACGGCAGCTGGAGGTCGAGGGGCCTGTCGTAGCCCAGGGCGCGCAGTTTCTTCAGGATGCCGGTGAACTCGTCGGCGGTCCAGGCGTCGTCGACGCCCTTCGGGACGCGTACGCCCGCTTCCTTCAGCACCGACGGCCGTACGTACAGGCCGAGTCCGGAGTCGAACGTGCCGAGGCCCCACAGCCGGCCGCGGTAGGTGCCCTGTTCGAGGACGGACGGGAGCAGGTCCGCGCGCAGGGCCTCCGGGACGCAGGAGTCGATGGGCCTGAGATGGCCGGCCCAGGCGTGGCTGAACAGCTTCGGGGCGTCGAAGTCGAGCAGGTCGGGCAGTTCCCCGTCGGCGGCGGCCGCGCGGACGAGGTCCTCGTAGTCGCCCTCCGGGACGTCGACCAGACGGACCGTCACCTCGTCCTGGGCGGTGTTGAACGCCTCGACCTGGGCGCGTACGGCGTCCAGTTCACCGCGCGCGGACGGTTCGTGGAACCACATCGTGATCTGCGCGGGGGCGTCGATCCGTCCGTCGCAGGTCGCGTCGGCGGCCCGCCGCGGGCGCTCGCCGTCGTCATCGCCCGCCTCGCAGCCCCCGAGCAGCAGGGTCATGCAGAGCGCGAGCGCCGCCCGGGCGCGAAGGGGCGTCCGCCGGACGCGGAGGCGTCCGGTCGTCCGGGGAGCGCTCCGCCGGGGCCGGGCGGCGCGGGTCACGGACCGCTCTTCGGGTAACCGTCGTGGGCGGCGAGATCCTGGTCGATGGCCTCGACCGCGTCATCCAACGTCTTCTCGACGGGTGCTCCGGAGAAGACGATGTCGGCGACGGCGTGCGAGAAGGCGACGGTGACCGCCGGGTACGCCGGGGTCTGCGGCCTGGGCCGGGCGACACCGCCGCGCAGCTGCTCGATGAACAGCCGCTCCGCGCCGTCCTCGTCGTACAGCGGGGAGAGCTTCACGGCTCCCTCGGTGCCGGGGATCGCGCCGTTGGCCTCGCTCATCCGGGCCACCTGCCCGGGTCGCAGCAGGTACTCCAGGAAGCGCCACACCGCGTCGCCGTCGGCGTCCCCGGAGGGGATGCCCCACTGCCAGGAGCCCATGCCGGTGACGGTGCCCGTGCCGAAGTCGGGCAGCGGCACGATCGCCACGTCGCCCGGGTGCGCCTCGCTGAACTCCCCGTACTTCCAGTGCCCCATCCAGGAGATGGGCGTGCGGCCCTTCACGAAGGCGCTCTTGTCCTTCTCCCGGTCCCTGTCGACGTAGCCCTCCTCCACCCAGCGCTGCATGGTGGTGAGCGCCTCGACGGACTCGGGGCTGTTGAGGAACCCGTCGGCCGTGCGGAACTCCACGGGGTCGATGAGGTCGCCGCCGGCGGACCACACGGCGGGTGCGAAGGCGTAGGTGTTCCACTCGTCGGCGGTCCTGGAGTCGATGAAGTTCAGGTCGAGCGGTGCCTCGTAGCCCGCCTCGCGCAGGGTGCGCAGGATCCCGGTCAGCTCGTCGGCGGTCCAGGCGTCGTCGACGCCCTTCGGGATGCGCACGCCCGCTTCCTTCAGCACCGACGGCCGTACGTACAGGCCGAGTCCGGAGTCGAACGTGCCGACCCCCCACAGCCGGCCGTCGTAGGTGCCCTGTTCCCGGACGGAGGGCAGCAGGTCCTTCCTGGTCCTCTCGGGGACGCAGGAGTCGATCGGCCTGAGCGTGCCGGACCAGGCGTAGCTGTAGAGGTTCGGGCCGTCGAAGTCGAGCAGGTCCGGCAGATCGCCGCTGGCCGCCGCGGACAGCACCAGCTCGGTGTACGGGCGCTGCTCGGGCAGGGTGACCAGCTCGACCCGTACCTGCTCCTGGGCTCCGTTGAACTCCTTGACCTGGCGCTGGAGCGTGGTCTGCTCGCCGCTCTGGCCCGCGTGGAACCACATCGTGATGTGGGCGGTTCCGTCGATCCGGCCGTCGCAGGTCGTGTCGCCCGCCGCCTTGTTCTCCTCGTCCACCCGGCCGTCGCCGTCGCCGGAGCCACATCCGGCCAGGAGCAGCGCGACAGCCGCCACGCCCGACATCAGGGCACGGCGGACAGGACGTTTTCCGAGGTCCCGGCATTGCGTGTTCATCGCACACCCCCACTCGACCGGACGGCACGGCCCCCAGGGCGACGACATGCTACTCCTCGTGTCGCGTGCGATTCCCTGAGTGAGGTGAACCCCTCGATCCGGCACAGGACTTCAGCACATTCCCGCTGACGGGTGTCCGGCGGCGACGACACTTTACGGCTAGCCGGAATGTATGCACCTGACCCCCTTGGAAGGCTGTGCCCATGTCCATGCGCTGTCTCATCGTCGATGACAGTGCCCGGTTCCTGGAGGCCGCCCGTACGCTGCTGGAGCACGACGGCGTGCACGTCGTCGGTGTGGCGTCCACGGGCGCCGAGGCACTGGCACGGGCCGGGGAACTGGCCCCGGATCTGGTCCTGCTGGACATCGACCTCGACGGCGAGAGCGGACTGGAGCTCGCGCCGAGGCTCGCGCGCACCGCTGCCCCCGTCATCGTGCTGATCTCCACGCACGCGCCGGACGACGTCCAGGAACTCGTGGCGACCACTCCCGCCCGGGGTTTTCTGCACAAGTCGAAGCTCTCGGGACAGGCGCTGCGGGCCCTGTCGGGGCCCGATCGCGGGGCGTCGGAGCATTGAGGAACCCGGCGACGGTGTCCGGCCATGTCACGCGGCAGGTGTTGTCGGGACCTGACCGACACGCTTCAATGCGGAGGAACTCGGAGCGAGGAACGCGGCCGTACGGATGTGAAGGCGGACGGCCGCCCAGGGTTCCTGGAGCCCCGAGCGTCCGCCGGGCGCCCGATCGGCACGCGCGGTCCCGAGCACGCGTCGCGCACTCGTCATCGTCTACGGAAAGGTCCCTGCATGCGGCACGCCACAGAGCACGCGGACGTCGCGGCGGTCACGGACGTCGCAGCCGTCGCGGACGTCGCCACGGCGGAGCTGGAGTCGGTCCTGCGGGGCGGCCCCTTCCATGTCGCCCTGCGCGCCGCGATCGCCGCCCGCGGGCTGCCGCTGCAGCGCGTGCAGCACCATCTGACGCGCCACGGGGTCAAGGTCGGTGTCACCAGCCTCAGTTACTGGCAGCAGGGCGCCCGGCGTCCGCAGCGTCCCGAGTCGCTGCGGGCGGTGCGGGCCCTGGAGGAGATCCTGCAACTGCCGGACGAGTCGCTGATCCGGCTGCTCGCGCGGGCCGACGAGCAGTCCGGTCCGCAGCGCCCCGCCGGCCGCTCGTACCGCTCGGTGGTGGAGGCCTCCGGCGTTCTCCGGCGGCTCCTCGCCGAGCTGGACGTGCCGCTCGACGGCGGGGTGCACACCGTCGGCCACCACGAGCGGGTCCGGATCGGGGCCCGTCGCGAGCTGCTCGGCCGCGAGTCCCAGCAGATCGTGCGCGCCCACAGGGACGGGGTGGACCGCTATGTGGCCGTCCACCACGGCGATCCGGGCTGCGCGCCGGAGCGGACGGCCGTCCGTGCCCTGGAGAACTGCCGCAGCGGACGCGTGCGCTGGGACCCGGACACCGGTGTCCTGGTCGCCGAGCTCCTCTTCGACACGCGGCTGCGCAGCGGCGACACCCACCTCTTCCGCTACGGCTTCGACGACGGCACGGGCGGTGTCTGCACCGAGTACGTCCGCGCCTTCCGCTCCACCGGCGGCCAGTACGCCCTCCAGGTCCGGTTCGACGACCGTGCCCTGCCCCTGCGCTGCCACCGTTTCAGCCAGCACTCCGCCGCGGCCCCGCGCGGCGGCCGGCAGAACCTCGCCCTGAGCGGCCTCCACCGCACGGTGCACCTCGTCGAACCCCGGGCGCGGACGGGGATCGTGGGCATCGGCTGGGAGTGGGAGTGAGCGGCCGGGCCGAGCCGGGGGCTGAGCGGCCGGCCGGGGACTGAGCCGCCGGGCCGGGGTCTTGGCCGCCGGAGTCCGAGGGCCGGGGAGCACGGCCGGCGGTGGGGTCGGCGCCGGGGCGGGCGCCGTCGCGGGGCGTACGCCTTTGCGGTACGTTCCGGGCCGAGAGCCCCCAGAAAGGATCCGTCCCGTGATCGTCGTCGCCGGTGAAGCCCTGATCGACCTCGTGCCGCAGGGTGCGGGCGCGCTCGTGGATCTGCGGCCGGCTCGCGGCGGCGGCCCCTACAACACGGCCGTGGCGCTCGGCCGTCTCGGCTCTCCCACCGCCTTCTGCTCCCGGGTGTCGTACGACGTCCACGGGGAGGCCCTGCTCACCGGTCTGCGCGAGGCCGGTGTGGACGTGGCCGCCGTGCAGCGGGGCTCCGAACCCACGACCCTCGCCCTGGCCTCGGTCGGCACGGACGGCTCGGCCCGGTACTCCTTCTACGTCGAGGGCAGCGCCGACCGCCTGTTCGAGACGCCCGGCCGGCTTCCCGAGGGTACCCGGGCCGTCTCCTTCGGCACCTGCTCGCTGGTCCTGGAGCCCGGCGCGAGCGCGTACGAGAAGCTGCTGCACACGACCGCCGCCCAGGGGGTGTTCACCGCCCTCGACCCCAACGTCCGGCCGGGTCTGATCCCGGACGCGGACGCCTACCGGGCGCGTTTTCGGAGCTGGTTGCCCTCGGTGTCGTTGCTCAAGCTCTCCGAGGAGGACGCGCGGTGGCTGGGCGGCACCCCCCGTCTGTGGCTGGACTCCGGCCCGGCCGCCGTCGTGGTCACGCACGGCGGCGACGGGCTGACCGTCCACACCCGGGCCGGCGGGGAGCACTCCGTACCGGGCGAGAAGGTCGACGTCGTCGACACCATCGGCGCCGGTGACACCGTCAACGCGGCCCTCCTGCACGGCCTGGCGGTCCGGGACGCGCTCTCCGGCGCGGCCCTCGCCGCCCTGGGCGCCGAGGACTGGACCCGGCTGCTGCGCTTCGCGGCCCGCGCGGCGGCGATCACCTGCTCCCGCGCGGGCGCGGAACCCCCGTACGCGGCGGAGGTGGGCGAGCCGCGGCTCCACTCCCCCGCGGTGCGGGAGGGCTGACGCGAGTTCCGCTGACGCCGGGCGGGTGCGGCCGGCGAGTGAACGGGCGGCGGCCCGTGGGGAGGTTCCCACGGGCCGCCGTGTTCTTCCCGGTGCGACAGCGCGCGCCGCTCGGACGCCTCAGGCCTTGGGCGCCCGCGTGGTCTTCTTCGCGGGAGCGGCCTTCTTGGCGGTCGCGGCGGCCTTCTTCGCGGCCGTGGTCTTGGCCGCGGTGGTCCTGCCTGCCGTGGACTTGGGCGCCGACGTCTTGGCCGCCGTCGTCTTCGCCGCCGATGTCTTGGCCGCCGTGGTGGTCCGGGCCGTCGTCGTCTTCCGCGCGGTCGCGCCGGCGGCGACGGTCTTCTTCGCCGTGGTCCTGCGCGGGGCCTTCACCGGGGCCGCGTCGCTGATCCGGTCGGCGCCGAGGATCTCCCGCAGGAACTTGCCCGTGTGGCTGGCCGGCACCCCGGCGACCTGCTCGGGCGTGCCCTCCGCGATGACGAGGCCACCGCCGGCGCCGCCCTCGGGACCCATGTCCACGACCCAGTCGGCGGTCTTGATGACATCGAGGTTGTGCTCGATGACGATGACCGTGTTGCCCTTGTCGACCAGGCCGGAGAGCACCTTGAGGAGCTTGCTGATGTCCTCGAAGTGCAGACCGGTGGTCGGCTCGTCCAGGACGTAGACCGTGCGGCCGGTGGAGCGCTTCTGCAACTCGCTGGCGAGCTTCACGCGCTGTGCCTCACCGCCGGACAGGGTGGTCGCGGCCTGGCCGAGCCGGACGTAGCCGAGGCCGACGTCCTTGAGGGTCCTGAGGTGGCGGGCGATCGCGGGGACGGCCTCGAAGAAGTCGGTCGCCTCCTCGATCGGCATGTTCAGCACGTCGGCGATGGACCTGCCCTTGTAGTGGACCTCCAGGGTCTCCCGGTTGTACCGGGCGCCGTGGCAGACCTCGCACGGGACGTAGACGTCCGGGAGGAAGTTCATCTCGATCTTGATGGTGCCGTCGCCCGCGCAGTTCTCGCAGCGGCCGCCCTTGACGTTGAAGGAGAAGCGGCCGGGCAGATAGCCGCGGACCTTCGCCTCGGTGGTCTCGGCGAACAGCTTGCGGACGTGGTCGAAGACGCCGGTGTACGTGGCCGGGTTGGACCGGGGCGTCCGGCCGATCGGCGACTGGTCGACGTGCACGACCTTGTCGACGAGGTCGTCGCCGTCCACGCGCGTGTGCCGTCCCGGAACGCTCCTGGCGCCGTTCAGCTCGCGGGCCAGGTGTGTGTACAGGATGTCGTTGACCAGCGTCGACTTGCCGGATCCGGAGACGCCGGTGACCGCCGTGAAGACACCCAGGGGGAACGAGACGTCGATGTCCTGGAGGTTGTTCTCGCGGGCGCCGTGCACCGTGAGCTGCCGGGTCGGGTCGAGCGGGCGGCGGATGTCGGGCAGCGGGATGGCCTTGCGACCCGACAGGTACTGCCCGGTCTGCGACTCGGCGTTGCCGAGCAGTTCCTTCAGGGAGCCGCTGTGCACGACCTTGCCGCCGTGCTCACCGGCGCCGGGGCCGATGTCGACGATCCAGTCGGCCATCTTGATGGTGTCCTCGTCGTGCTCGACGACGATGAGCGTGTTGCCCATGTCGCGCAGCCGGACCAGGGTCTCGATGAGCCGGTGGTTGTCACGCTGGTGCAGACCGATGGAGGGCTCGTCGAGGACGTAGAGCACGCCGACGAGGCCGGAGCCGATCTGGGTGGCCAGGCGGATGCGCTGGGCCTCGCCGCCGGAGAGCGTGCCGGCCGCGCGGTTCAGCGAGAGGTAGTCCAGGCCGACGTCGACCAGGAACCGCAGCCGCTCGTTGACCTCCTTCAGCACGCGCTCGGCGATCTTCTTGTCGCGGGCGCTCAGCTTCAGCTCGCCCAGGAAGTCCGCGCAGTCGCTGATCGACATGGCGGAGACCTCGGCGATCGACTTCTCCATGATCGTGACCGCGAGGACGATCGGCTTCAGCCGGGTGCCCTCACAGGTGGGGCAGGGCACCTCGCGCATGTAGCCCTCGAAGCGCTCACGGCTGGCGTCGCTCTCGGCCTCGCTGTGCCGCCGCTTCACGAAGGGGACGGCGCCCTCGAAGGCCGTCGTGTACACCCGCTCCCGGCCGTACCGGTTGCGGTAGCGCACCTCGATCTGCGTCTTGTGGCCGTACAGCAGAGCCTTCTTCGCGCGCTGTGGGAGACCGGCGAAGGGGATGTCGGTCCGGAACCCCAGGGCGTCCGCGAGGGCTCCGATGAGGCGGCCGAAGTAGTCCTTGGTGTGGCCGTGCGACCAGGGGTGGATGGCGCCCTCGTCGAGCGACTTGTCCTCGTCCGGGACGATCAGCTCGGCGTCGACCTCCATGCGCGTACCGATGCCGGAGCAGTCGGGGCAGGCGCCGAAGGGCGAGTTGAAGGAGAAGGAGCGGGGCTCCAGCTCCTCGAAGGACAGGTCGTCGTACGGACAGTACAGGTGCTCCGAGAACATGCGCTCGCGCTCGGGGTCGTCCTCGGGGAGGTCGACGAAGTCGAGCACGACCATGCCGCCGGACAGACCGAGGGCCGTCTCCACGGAGTCGGTGAGGCGGCGCTTGGCGGTGTCCTTCACCGTGAGGCGGTCGACGACCACCTCGATGGTGTGCTTCTCCTGCTTCTTCAGGGTGGGCGGGCTGGAGAGCTGGACGGTCTCGCCGTCCACCCGGGCGCGGCTGTACCCCTTGGTCTGGAGGTCCGCGAAGAGGTCGACGAACTCGCCCTTGCGCTCCCGCACGAGCGGGGACAGCACCTGGAAGCGGCTGCCCTCCGGCAGCTCCAGCACCCGGTCGACGATCGCCTGCGGCGACTGGCGGGAGATCGGGCGGCTGCACTGCGGACAGTGCGGCTTGCCGATCCGCGCGAAGAGCAGGCGCAGGTAGTCGTAGACCTCGGTGATGGTGCCGACCGTCGAGCGCGGGTTGCGCGAGGTCGACTTCTGGTCGATGGAGACCGCCGGGGACAGACCCTCGATGAAGTCGACGTCCGGCTTGTCCATCTGCCCGAGGAACTGGCGGGCGTAGGAGGAGAGCGACTCGACGTACCGGCGCTGCCCCTCGGCGAAGATCGTGTCGAAGGCCAGCGAGGACTTGCCCGACCCCGACAGGCCCGTGAAGACGATGAGCGAGTCGCGTGGCAGGTCGAGCGAGACGTTCTTCAGGTTGTGCTCGCGCGCGCCACGGACGATGAGACGGTCGGCCACGCCGGTCCGCACCTTTCTTGAGTGAATGACAGGGGCCAGAGCCCCCGTCTTCCACAGACTAGGGGGAGCCACTGACAGCGCCGGTCCTGTTTCCCCGTTCCGACAACAAACCCGGGCCTTCCAGCATGCCCGACGCCACGACCGACCATATAGCACGTGCATTCGATTTACGGCCGCGCTCCGCCACCTTCACCCGAAGGTGTGGCCGGGGCTAGGGTCGACGGCATGATGGATCACGCGCGTGACCTGGCCTCTGTACGCGAAGCGACGGACCGGCTCCTCACCGCAGCCGCCCGCCTGGACAACGCCGCTGTGACCCAGCCGTCACGGCTGCCCGGCTGGACCCGTGGTCATGTCCTCGCCCACCTCGCCCGCAACGCGGACGCCCTCGTGAACGTCCTCGAAGGGCGTCCCATGTACGTCTCCGGCGACGCCCGGGACGCCGACATCGAGCGGGACGCGCCGCGACCGCTGAAAACCCAGCTCGCCGACGTACGCGACAGCGCGAACCGCTTCCAGGACGCCGCGTCGGCGTCCCAGGACTGGTCCCGCACGGTCGAGCTGCGGGGCGGGGTCCTCGACGCCGCGGCCCGGCTGCCCTTCCGGCGGTGGATCGAGGTGGAGCTGCATCGGGTGGATCTGGGGATCGGGTACGAGCTGGAGGATCTGCCGGGGGAGTTCGCCCAGCGCGAGATCAACTTCCTCGCGGACCGGTTCCGTGACCACCCCGACGTCCCCGCGCTGATGATCAGACAGGACGACGGGCGCATGATCCCCACCGGAGCCGTCGGCACCACCACCCCGGAACGGCTGGAGAGCGGCCACCACCTCGTGATCAGCGGCACCCGGGCCGACCTGCTCGGCTGGCTCGCCGGCCGCCGCGACGGCGCCGCCCTGCGCGTCGAAGGAGGCGCGCTCCCCTCGCTGCCCCCGCTATAGGCTGCCCTCATGACGTACAGCGGAGCGGTGAAGGTCGGCGGTCCTGCGGATGTGCACGAGCTGCCGGACCTGATGATCTCCAAGGTCGCGGTGGGCCCGATGGACAACAACGCCTATCTGCTGCGCTGCCGGGCCACCGACGAGCAACTGCTGATCGACGCCGCGAACGACGCCCGCACCCTGATCACCCTGATCGGTGACGACGGGATCGCGTCCGTCGTCACCACGCACCAGCACGGCGACCACTGGCAGGCGCTCGCCGAGGTCGTCGCGGCCACCGGCGCCCGTACGTACGCCGGCCGGGACGACGTCGAGGGCATCCCGGTGCCGACCGACGTGCCCGTCGGCGACGGGGACACGATCCGGGTGGGGCGCGTGGAGCTCACCGCGCGCCACCTGGTGGGTCACACGCCGGGTTCGATCGCCCTGGTCTACGACGACCCGCACGGGCATCCGCACGTGTTCACCGGGGACTGCCTCTTCCCGGGCGGCGTCGGCAACACCCGCAAGGACCCCGAGGCGTTCGCCAGCCTGATCCACGACGTCGAGACCAAGATCTTCGATGTGCTGCCCGACGAGACCTGGGTCTACCCGGGCCACGGCAACGACACGACGCTCGGCGCGGAGCGCCCGCACCTGCCGGAGTGGCGCGCACGGGGCTGGTGAACTCCCGCGTGCCGTAGGGCAGTTGGTGGGGCACTCGGACGGGGGCGCGACCGCTCCGGTACGCGCCCCGTGTGAATCGAACGCACACACCGGTGTCCCGCGCGCGCTCCCGGCGTACGCCGTGGCGTAGTCCACTGGAAGCAGGTCCGCACGGGATGACGGCTCCCGCGCGGATGGGCCGCCGGCCTCACCAACCCCGCCCTCGGCCGGCGGCCCCGCCCTCTCGGTCGGACGCGTTCACGCAGCCGCAACACCCGTTCCCAGAATGCGGACAAACACCCGTGTGACCTCGACAGACGGCATGTCGCGCTGTCAATCTCACGCCATGCGTCCTGTCCCGCGAACCGCGCGCTCCCCGCGCCGTGCCGCCTCCACCGCCATAGCCGCCCTGCTCGCCGTCGTCGCGGTGGGCTGCGCCCCGCAGCCGGAGGAGGACGCCTCCGGCTCGGCCTCCTCCTCGGCGTCCGGATCCTCCTGCGCCAAGGGCGACTTGAGCACGAAGACGTCCGGCAAGCTGACCGTCGCCACCGACGAACCGGCGTACGAACCCTGGTTCAAGGACGACGACCCGAAGAACGGCGAGGGCTTCGAGTCGGCGGTCGCGTACGCCGTGGCGAAGCAGCTCGGCTACGGCGAGGCGGACGTCGTCTGGCAGAGCGTGCCCTTCAACAAGGCCTTCGCGCCGGGGGCGAAGACCTTCGACTTCGACATCAACCAGGTCTCGATCAGCAACGAGCGCAAGAAGGCCGTCGACTTCTCGTCGGGCTACTACGACGTGCGCCAGGCCGTCGTCGCCCTCAAGGGCTCCGCCGCCGCGAAGGCGACGAGCATCGCGGCCCTGAGGAAGCTGCATCTGGGCGCCCAGGTCGGCACCACCAGCCTGAACTACATCCAGGACGTGGTGAAGCCGACCCGGGAGGCCGCCGCGTACGCCAAGAACGACCAGGCCAAGTCCGCGCTGAAGAACGGCCAGGTCGACGCGATCGTGGTCGATCTGCCGACCGCGTTCTACATCACCTCGGCCGAGGTGACGGACGCGAGGATCGTCGGTCAGTTCGAGAACCAGGGCGGCACGCCCGAGCAGTTCGGGCTCGTCCTCGACAAGGGCAGTGCCCTCACGTCCTGCGTGACGACCGCCGTGGACGCCCTGCGCGAGGACGGCACCCTGGCGAAGATCGAGCAGGAGTGGCTCTCCGACGCCGTCGACGCCCCGGTCCTCAAGTGACGGTCGTGAAGCAGGAGCCCGGCCCGGAGGAGTCGGACGACCACGGTGACCCGCCCGGCGCGGACGAGGGCTACGTCCCCTCGCGCCGGCGGCTGGACCGGGAGCGCTACAGGCGCGACCGGGCCCGCCGCGCCACCGCCGTCGCCGCCCTGTCGACCCTGGCCACGGCCGTCGTCCTCTACCTGGTCGTCGTCAACGCCCCCGGCTGGCCGCGCACCAAGGAGACGTTCTTCAGCGCGGAGTACGCGCACGAGGCGCTCCCCAAGGTCCTCGAAGGGCTCTGGCTCAACGTACGGCTGCTGCTGGTCTGCGGAGTCGCCGTGCTCGTCCTCGGCATGCTCATCGCCGTCGCGCGGACCCTGCGCGGCCCGGTGTTCTTCCCGCTGCGGGCGCTGGCGGCCGCGTACACCGACTTCTTCCGCGGACTGCCGCTGATCATCAACCTGATGATCGTGGTCCTGGGCGTGCCCGCGCTCCGGCTCCAGGGGGTGACCGTCGACCCGGTCCTCCTCGGCGGCACCGCGCTGACGCTCACGTACTCGGCGTACGTGGCCGAGGTGTTCCGCGCCGGCATCGAGTCCGTGCACCCCTCGCAGCGCGCGGCGGCCCGCTCGCTGGGCCTGAGCAACCGGCAGGCCCTGCGGCACGTCGTACTCCCCCAGGCGGTACGCCGTCAGGTGCCGCCCCTGCTCAACGACCTCGTGTCGTTGCAGAAGGACACCGGCCTGGTCTCGATCGGCGGTGCGATCGACGCGGTGCGCGCCGCCGACATCATCGTGGGCCGCAGCCTCAACTACACGCCCTACATCGTCGCGGGACTGGTCTTCGTCGCCCTGACCATCCCGATGACCCGCTTCACCGACTGGGTCACGGCCCGCATGGACCGGCAGCGGGCGCAGGGAGGGACGACATGAGCGACAGCCGAGACACGGTGGAGACCGGGCAGGCCGGGCACGCCTCCGAGGGTGGCCCCGTGCTGCGGATGGAGTCCGTGCGCAAGACCTTCGGTGGCTCCGTCGTGCTGCGGGACGTCGATCTGGAGGTCGCACCGCACACCGTGACCGCGCTGATCGGCGCCTCCGGATCCGGCAAGTCGACGCTGCTGCGCTGCGCCAACCTCCTGGAGGACATCGACGACGGGGCGATCTGGCTGGACGGCGAGGAGATCACCGACCCGCGCGTCGACCAGGACGCGGTCCGGCGGCGCATCGGCGTGGTCTTTCAGTCGTACAACCTGTTCCCGCACATGACGGTGCTGGACAACATCACCCTCGCCCCGCGCCGGGTGCACGGCGTTCCCCGCGCGGAGGCCGAGGAGCGGGCGCGGGAGCTGCTGGACCGGCTGGGGCTGAGCGGGAAGGCGGGCGCCTATCCCGACCGGCTCAGCGGCGGTCAGCAGCAGCGAGTGGCGATCGTGCGCGCCCTGGCCGTACGCCCCCGGCTGCTGCTCCTCGACGAGATCACCGCGGCCCTCGACCCGGAGCTGGTCGGCGAGGTCCTGAACGTCGTCCGTGATCTGAAGGCCGACGGCATGACCATGGTCCTGGCCACGCACGAGATGGGCTTCGCCCGCGACGTCGCCGACCAGGTCTGCTTCCTGGACGGAGGTGTCGTGCTCGAACGCGGCACCGCGGACCAGGTCTTCGGCGACCCGCGGCGGGAACGTACGCGTCAGTTCCTGCGCCGGATCGTCGACGCGGGCCGCCTGTAAGGGGCGCCTGCCTGGAGATCGGGCCTTACCCGCCGACCTCGGGCACTGTGGGACTCAGGCGTCCGCCCGGCCCGCCCCGGCGAGCGCGGCGACCCGCTCCACGCCGAAGACGTAGCCCTGCACCCCGCACCCGGCGATCACCCCGTCGGCGCGCAGGGAGACGTACGAGTGGTGCCGGAACGTCTCGCGCTGGTGGATGTTGGAGATGTGCACCTCCAGCACCGGCAGCCCGTCACAGGTGTTGAGGGCGTCCAGGATCGCCACGGAGGTGTGCGAGTAGGCGCCCGGGTTGATGACGATCCCGCTGTGGTGGAGCCGGGCCTCGTGGATCCAGTCGACCAGTTCGCCCTCGTGGTTGGACTGCCGGAAGTCCACCGTGCCGCCGTGCGCGGCCGCCGCCTTGGCGCACATCGCCTCGACGTCGGCGAGGGTGTCCGAGCCGTAGATCTCGGGCTGCCGCTGCCCCAGGAGGTTCAGGTTGGGGCCGTTGAGAATCATGATCGGGGCGTGGGCCAGGCTGCGGGGCACGGTTCCTCCGGTCCGTTCGGGGTGGACGGCCCGTCGGGACCGCCGCTCGCCCCCGGTTTATCACGGTGAAACCGCCGGGCAGGAGGCCGTACCCTCCCCGCATGACCACGCCTTCGTACCCTCCCAAGCCCTCCCCCGGTGACCGGGTGGCCGTCGTCTCGCCCGGTGCCGGTCTGCCCGAGCTCTTCCCGCGCCCCTTCGAACTGGGCCTGGAGCGGCTGCGCGAGGAGTACGGTCTCGTGCCGGTCGAGTATCCGACGACACGGAAGATGGGAACGACGCCGAGGGAGCGGGCGGACGATCTGCACGCGGCCTTCGCCGACCCGGACGTCAAGGCGGTGCTGACGTCGATCGGCGGCGACGACCAGATCACCGTGCTGCCCTTCCTGGACCGGGAGTTGCTGCGGGCCAACCCCAAGCCGTTCTTCGGACTGAGCGACAACACCAACCTGCTGGCGTATCTGTACAACACCGGGATCGTCGGCTATCACGGCGGCACCGTGATGACCGCGCTCGGCAGGTCCGGCGCCATGGCGCCGCTGACGGCCGACTCCCTGCGCGCGGCCCTGTTCACCTCGGGTCCCTACGAACTGCGGCCCGCCGAGCGCTTCAACGACGTCGACCGCGACTGGGCCGACCCGGCGACCTTCGACGCGGAGCCGGCGACGGTGCCGGGCGCCGGCTGGACCTGGGTGAACGCCGATCGCGTGGTGGAGGGCCGCAGTTGGGGCGGCTGTCTGGAGATCGTCGGCTGGCTGCTGATGGCCGACCGCGAGGTGCCGCGCGATCTGTCCGTGTTCGACGGCGGGGTGCTCTTCCTGGAGACCTCGGAGGAACTGCCCGGCGGCGAGGAGGTCTTCCGCACCCTGCGCAACATGGGCGAGCGGGGTCTGCTCCGCCGTTTCTCCGCGCTGCTGATGGGCCGTCCCAAGACCTGGTCCTTCGAGCACCCCAACACCCCGGAGGAGGCGGCCGGTTACGCGGCCGGGCAGCGGGAGGCCGTCCTGCGCGCCATGCGGACGTACGCCCCCGACGCCACGATCGTCTTCGACGTGGACCTCGGGCACACCGATCCGCAGTTCGTCGTCCCCTACGGGGGCGTGATTCGGGTGGACGGGCCCGCCCGGCGCATCACGGTGACGTACTGAGAGCCGTTGACGCCTCCTGGACCACCTTGGCCTCGCACGGGCCTCCGCACGCCCCCCGTAACCGCCCGTCACCGTGGGTAGTTGAGGCGGCATGCAACCTGCACGCACCGTGAAACCGCCCTCCATGCTGCGGCTGGCGTCCGCCTCGCTCGCCGGGACGGCCATCGAGTTCTACGACTTCTTCGTCTACGGGACGGCGGCGGCCCTCGTCCTGGGGCCGCTGTTCTTCCCGACGTTCTCGCCCCTGGCGGGGACCCTCGCGGCCTTCGCGACGTTCGGGGTCGGGTTCGTGGCGCGTCCGCTCGGCTCGGTGCTGTTCGGGCACATCGGGGACCGGCACGGGCGCCGGCCGGTCCTCGTCGCCTCGCTGCTGCTGACCGGGGGCGCGACCGTGGCCGTCGGCTGTGTCCCCACCTTCGACTCGATCGGTGTCACCGCCCCCTTCCTCCTGCTCGTGCTGCGTTTCCTGCAAGGGCTCGGGCTCGGCGGGGAGTGGGGCGGCGCGGTGCTGCTGACGGCGGAGCACGCGCCGGCCGACCGGCGCGGACTGTGGTCGAGCTTCCCCCAGGTCGGGCCGGCGGTGGGCTTCCTGCTGGCCAACGGGGTGATGCTGGCGCTGTCGGCCACTCTGACGGAGGCCCAGTTCGCCGCCTGGGGGTGGCGGGTGCCGTTCTGGGCGGCGGGCGTGCTCGCCCTCGCGGGGCTGTGGCTGCGGTCGTCGCTCACGGAGAGCCCACGGTTCCTGGAGATCACCGAGCCCGCGCGGGTGCCGCTCGCCGAGGTGGTGCGCGACCACTGGCGCCTGGTCCTGCTGACGGCGGGCGCGCTCGCCGTCGGGTACGCGGTGTTCTACTCGGTGACGACCTGGTCCCTCGCCTACGGCACGGAGCGGCTCGGGGTGAGCCGCACGGTCATGCTGACCTGCGTCATGGGCGCCGTGGTGGTGAAGGGTGCCCTGACACCCGTGGCGGCGGTGCTCGGCGACCGCTACGGACGGCGCCCGATGTGCCTGATCGGCTGCGGCGTGACCGTGCTGTGGATGTTCCCCATGGTCGCGCTCCTGGCGACCGGCGAACCCCTGCTGATCTTCTTCGGGTTCCTCGTGGCGATGCTCGGTTTCGTCTCCATGTTCGCCGTCATCGCCGCGTACCTGCCCGAGCTGTACGAGCCCCGGGTGCGCTGCACGGGGGCCGCCGTCGGCTACAACCTCGGCGGGGTGCTCGGCGGCGCCCTCACCCCGATCGTGGCCACCGCCGTGGCGCAGGGCGGGCGGGTGCCGTGGGGTGTGGGCGCCTATCTCACCGGGATCGCCCTGCTGAGCCTCGGCTGTTTCGCCCTGCTGCCGGAGACCCGGCCCGTGCCCCTGACGACGCCGGCGGAGGCGGAGCCCGTGACGGGATGAGCCCCGGGTCCTACGGGTTCACCGCCAGCTCCAGATACGCCGCGAACAGCACCAGGTGCACTCCGCCCTGCAGCGGTGTCGCGCGTCCCGGCACCACGGTCAGCGAGGCCACCACGACGGTCAGGGCGAGCAGCACCATATGGGTGGCGCCGAGGCCGAGGACGAGGGGGCCGGAGAGCCAGATCGAGGCGAGGGCGACGGCAGGGATGGTGAGGCCGATGCTGGCCATGGCGGAGCCGAGGGCCAGGTTGAGGCTGGTCTGGACGCGGTCTCGGCGGGCGGCGCGCAGCGCGGCGATCGTCTCGGGCAGCAGCACCAGCAGCGCGATGATCACACCGACCACCGCGTGCGGCAGCCCCGCCCCTTCGACTCCGGACTCGATGGTCGGCGAGACGCCCTTGGCGAGGCCTACCACGCCGATGAGCGCCAGGCCGAGCAGTCCGAGGCTGATGCCGGCGGTGCGGGCCGACGGCGCCTCGGCGTGGTCGTCCTGCGTGATCACCTCGCCCATCCTGGTGATCGGCAGGAAGTAGTCCCGGTGGCGCACGGTCTGCGTGGCGACGAACAGCCCGTACAGAGCCAGTGAGGACAGGGCCGCGAAGGTGAGCTGGGCCGTGGAGAACTCGGGGCCCGGCTTGCTGGTGGTGAAGGTGGGGAGCACCAGGCTGAGCGTGGCCAGCGTGGCGACCGTGGCGAGGGCGGCGCCGGTGCCTTCCGGGTTGAAGACCGCGAGTCCGTGGCGCAGTGAGGCGACGAGCAGGCAGATGCCGACGATGCCGTTGCAGGTGATCATCACGGCCGCGAAGACGGTGTCCCGGGCGAGGGTCGCGCCCTTGTCCCCGCCGTCGGCCATCAGCGTCACGATCAGGGCGACCTCGATGATCGTGACGGCGACCGCGAGGACGAGGGAGCCGAAGGGTTCACCGACCCGGTGCGCGACGACCTCGGCGTGGTGCACCGCGGCGAGGACGGCTCCCGCGAGCACCAGGGTCACCAGGGCGACGGCTCCAGGGGGCAGATCACGTCCCCAGGTGAAAGCGAGCAGGACGACCGCGGCCACCGGGACGACAGCAGTCCATCGCGTCGTGAGCGACCGGAGCCGAGCGAGCATACGGTGATCCTTTCAGACGTGAAGGGGCCCCGCACTCCGGTCGACGCGTGGAACTGCGTCTCCGTCGTGCGGGGCCCCATCCGTGTATCAGTGTGCGGTGTCGGCCTCCGTCAGGCCTCGACGCTGTCCTTGTCCGCGCCTTCGACCTTGTCCTGATCGGCCTGGGCCTCGGCCTGCGCCTGCTTCTTGGACGCGATCAGGCTGGTGATCGTGGTGACGATCAGCACCGCGCAGATCACGCCGAGAGACACCGGGATGGAGATCTCAGGAACGTGTACCCCGGACTCGTGCAATGCGTGCAGCACCAGCTTCACACCGATGAAGCCGAGGATGACCGACAGACCGTAGGACAGGTGGACCAGCTTCTTCAGCAGGCCGCCGATGAGGAAGTACAGCTGTCGCAGGCCCATGAGCGCGAACGCGTTGGCCGTGAAGACGATGTACGGGTCCTGCGTCAGGCCGAAGATCGCGGGAATGGAGTCCAGTGCGAAGAGGACGTCGGTGGTGCCGATGGCGAGCATCACGACGAGCATCGGCGTCATGACGCGCTTGCCGTTCTCCTCGATCCACAGCTTGGTGCCGTGGTACCGGTCGGCGACGCCGAAGCGCTTCTCGACGGCCTTGAGGAGCTTGTTCTCCTCGTACTCCTCCTCCGCCTCGTCGGCCCTGGCCTCCTGGATCAGCTTCCAGGCGGTGTAGATCAGGAAGGCGCCGAAGATGTAGAAGACCCAGGCGAAGCTGGCGAGGATCGCCGCGCCCGCGGCGATGAAGATCGCGCGGAGCACCAGGGCTATCAGCACGCCGATCAGCAGCACCCGCTGCTGGTACTGCGACGGCACCGAGAACTTCGCCATGATCAGGACGAAGACGAAGAGGTTGTCGACGCTCAGCGACTTCTCGGTGATGAAGCCCGCGAAGAACTCTCCGGCCGGCTGACCGCCGCCGAAGACGAGCAGCCCGAGTCCGAACAGGGCGGCCAGGACGATCCAGACGACCGTCCAGATCCCGGCTTCCTTGATGGACACGTCATGGGGCTTGCGGCCGATGAAGAAGTCGACCGCGATGAGGGCGGCAAGGCCCACCACTGTGAGGACCCAAAGGGTCACGGAAACATCCACTGCGCCTCCGGCAGTACGTAACGGCAAATTTCAGCGTCGTCGCTACCGGAGGTCTCTTCCACCCGGTCCTCCAGGGCGTTCCACAACGCCTGGTGCCGCCGGGCCGACGCCCCGGGATCTGGATCGATCCGTATTGACGGGTACGCCGCAGCAAGTAGGGAGTACTCCCCTCCGCACGAAAAGAGTACCCAATCACCAAGAATAGGTAAAGGGCGAGGCAAAGAAAGTATCAAAACCGCAGGTCAAATAGCTTTACGAGTGCTTGGCACGGGCTCGGAGCGAGGTCGTTCCCGGAGGTTCGGCAGCAGTGCTCAGCGGTTCCAGGAGCGGCGGGCCTCCGCGACCCGGGCGAGCACGTCGTGCATGACCGTGCTGCCCGGCGGGATGCTCGACGGCTCGTACGTCCACGCGTGCCCGACCCAAGGGTCGGCGAGGTGGTCGTCGGGGGTGGGGGTGAGTCGCATCAGCGAACGCCACAGCGGGTCGAGCAACGGCCCGTAGGCGGCGGCTTCCTGCCGGTCGGCGACCATCATCAGATGGACCCCGACCGCGGGGCCCTCGTCCGCGAGATAGCGGAGCTGGGTGACGGCGCGGTCGTCGAAGCCGTGTGGGAAGTCGTTGACGATCAGCAGTTGTTCGGCGGTGTCGAAGCCGGGGGGCAGCGCGTCGGGCGCGCCACCGCGCACGGCCATCTGCACGAGGTCCACGCGCTGGGTGAGCCGCCCCAGCACCTCCGAGACACCCGCCGCTCCGGCGGCGGGCGGCCCGGCGAGCACACCGGCCTGCGTCAGGGGCGCCAGCGCGGACGAGCCCGCTCCGGCCGCGTCGACGACGTGCACGGCGAACTCGCCCGGCGGGTAGACCGCGAGCAGTCGGGCGGCCAGAGCCACCGCCGTGTCCAGCGCCAGGCGGCGGAGCTCGTCGGAGTCGGCGAGCGAGTCGCGGGAGCCTGAGCGGCCGCTGTCGATCCACAGGCCGCGCTCCAGCGGCAGCCGGACCAGCATCGGGATGCGCACGTCCTCGCTCTCCGGCAGATGGAGATCGCCCAGACGCAGGGCCATCGGGATCTCCATCGGCACCCGGTAGCCGTGCCAGACCGGGTTGTCCCAGCTCGCGTACGCCGGGGGCAGTGCGGGCTCGACGACGTCCGCCTCGGCCCCGAGCTGCGCCAGGTCCCGGTCGAGAGCGGCCCTGGCCTGGTCGACGAGCTCGGCGTGCTTGGCGCGGGCCGCCTCGCGCGCGGCGTCGCCCTGGCCGCTGATGCGGCTGCGCGGGTCGGACAGGACCTTGTCCAGCTCCTGTTCCATCCGCGACTCGGCGAAGTCGACGGCGCTGCGGTAGGCGGCCGTGGTGCGGGCGAGGTCCTCGAACATGCCCCACACCTGGTTGTAGAGCCGCTCCTCCATGGACCAGCCGGTCGCGTCCCCGGCGACGGGCCGCGCGGGCTGTCCCGGCTCGGCCGGGGGCGCGGTCGGCGCGGGCGGTGGCGGCGCGGTGGTCTGGCGGCCGGGGTGGGCGTAGTTGACCGGGCCGCCCGCGGTGGCCGGGCCGGGCTGGCCGGTGGCCGGGTCGGCCGGGGTGGAGCCGCCGTGCTGCGCGGCCGCGGTGTGATCGGGCAGCGTGCCGTCGTGCGGGGAGCCGTACGGGGGTGTCGTGCCGTACGGCGAGGTGGGCTGGTGCCCCTGGGACGGCGCGGGGTTGCCCGTCATGCCCTGGGGGGTCGCGCCTTGGGGTGTCGCGCCGCCGTGGGTCTCGTCCGGGCCCTGTGCGGGTGCGGTCGTCCGGTGGGGGCGGTCCGCGTCCGGCAGCCGGGGCGGAGGGGCGGCCACCGAGCGGGCGAGGCCCTGGGCCACCGCCTCGTTGATACTGCCGGCCAACTGCTGGGCCTGCGGCAGTCCCTGGTCGGCGAGCAACGCCGCGAGGCCGCCCGCGTACCCCTGGCCGACGGCGCGGACCTTCCAGGCGCCCTGCCTGCGGTACAGCTCCAGGGCGACGACGGCCGACTCCGGTTCGAGGTCGGTGATGGTGTAGCTGGCGACCTCGGTGCCGTCGAGTCCGGTGACCGCGACGAAGGGGGCGGCCACGGCGCCGAAGCGCGCCGGGCCGCCGGTTCCCGTCGGGAGGGCGAGCAGCACGGTCACCCGGTGCACGGACGGTGCCAGGGCGTCGAGGTCCACGGCGAGGCGGTGGTCGGCCGCCGCCTGCCTGGGCACCTCGATGCCCGGGAGGGTGGGCGCGCCCGGGTGGGCGACCCACTCGACACCGTGCACGCGGCCCTGCTCGTCGCCGAGGGTGGCCCCGGCCACGATCGGCGTGCCGGCCGAGACGCGGATCTCCAGTCGGACCTCGGGCAGCGGATGGTTCTGCCCCCGGACCAGCTCGGCCGTCATCGACTTCGTCCCCCTGTGTCGCGTGCTCTGTGTACTCGGTGCGTGCCTACAGGACCGGCAGGATCGCCGGCATCAGGTCCTGGAAGGTGCGGCCGTTGGCGGGCGTGCCGATGGCGGTCATCTGCCAGCCCGTGCCCGCGCGGTGCACCTTGGCCATGATCTGGGCGGTGTACTGGCCGCCGCCCGCGAGGGTGTAGCGCGCCAGCTCCTGGCCGTTGGTCTCGTCGACCAGGCGGCAGAACGCGTTCTGCACTTCCTGGAAGGTCTGGCCCGTGAAGGAGTTCACCGTGAAGACGATCTGGTCGATGTGGACCGGAACCCGGGCCAGGTCGACGAGGATCGCCTCGTCGTCGCCGCCCTGGCCGACGCCGCCGACCAGGTTGTCGCCGGTGTGGCGGACGGAGCCGTCGTCGCTCACCAGGTGGCGGAAGAAGACGACGTCGACGGGCTGCTTGTCCGCGAACAGCACGGCGGAGGCGTCGAGGTCGATCTCACGGGTGCGGGATCCGAACAGGCCGCGCCTGGGGGCAGCCTGCCAGCCGAGACCCATGCGCACCGCGGTCAGGCTGCCTCCGTCGTTCTTCTGCAGACTGATGGCCTGACCCTTGGTCATGTTGACGGTCACGCGCTGATTCCCCTCTCGACTGTCCCCTGTTCCCGCGGAGTCCGCGGATGTGCAGCACCTTACGCAGCGGCACTGACATTGCCGCAGCCTGTGTCGCACTTTGTGTCGGTCTTGCAACACAGCGCGCCGACGCCGGAGGAGGGCCCCTCCCCCAGCGTCCGTGGGGGAGGTCAGGCCAGGCCCGCCTCCTTCATCTGCCGCAGTTCCTTCTTCATCTCGGACACCTCGTCACGCAGCCGGGCGGCGATCTCGAACTGCAGCTCCGCTGCGGCCGCGCGCATGCGCTCGGTCATGTCCTCGATCTGCTGGGCGAGATCGGCCGCGGGGCGGTCGGTCGGGACGGTCTCGCCGGCCTTGGCCCTGCCCTTGGCGGACTTGGCCGACCTGCCGCCGAGGGAGGGCACGGGGGCCTTGGCACCCTTGCCGTCCTTGCCCTGGCGATAGCCCGAGCCGAGCAGCTGCTCGGTGTCGACGTCCTCGCGGGCGATCTGCGCGACGATGTCGTTGATCTTCTTGCGGAGCGGC
Organism: Streptomyces caniscabiei; assembly: GCF_014930365.1. GTDB lineage: Bacteria > Actinomycetota > Actinomycetes > Streptomycetales > Streptomycetaceae > Streptomyces > Streptomyces caniscabiei. Next base: position 263,475 of record NZ_JABXWI010000005.1, read on the forward strand.
TGGGGGTCGATGCCGCGGGCCGTGTTGTACGCGACCTGCTTCTCCCGGCGCCGGTTGGTCTCGTCGATGGCCTTCTCCATCGCCGGGGTGATCTTGTCGGCGTACATATGGACCTGACCCGACACATTGCGCGCCGCGCGGCCGATGGTCTGGATCAGTGAGGTCCCGGAGCGCAGGAAGCCCTCCTTGTCCGCGTCGAGGATCGCCACCAGGGAGACCTCGGGGAGGTCGAGGCCCTCCCGGAGGAGGTTGATGCCGACGAGGACGTCGTACTCACCGGCGCGCAGCTCGCGCAGCAGTTCGACGCGGCGCAGGGTGTCGACGTCGCTGTGGAGGTAGCGGACCTGGATACCGAGTTCCAGGAAGTAGTCGGTGAGGTCCTCGGCCATCTTCTTGGTGAGAGTGGTGACGAGGACCCGCTCGTCCTTCTCGGTGCGTTTGCGGATCTCGTGCACCAGGTCGTCGATCTGGCCCTCGGTGGGCTTGACGACGACCTCGGGGTCGACCAGGCCGGTGGGGCGGATGATCTGCTCGACATGGCCGTCGGAGCGGGACAGCTCGTACTGGCCGGGGGTGGCCGAGAGGTACACCGTCTGGCCGACGCGTTCCTGGAACTCCTCCCATTTCAGGGGGCGGTTGTCCAGGGCGGACGGAAGCCGGAAGCCGTGGTCGACGAGGGTGCGCTTGCGGGAGGCGTCGCCCTCGTACATCGCGCCGATCTGGGGCACGGTCACATGGGACTCGTCGATGACGAGGAGGAAGTCGTCCGGGAAGTAGTCCAGCAGGGTGTTCGGCGGGGAGCCCGGCTCGCGGCCGTCGAAGTGCATCGAGTAGTTCTCCACGCCGGAGCAGGAGCCGATCTGGCGGAGCATCTCCAGGTCGTAGGTCGTCCGCATGCGCAGCCGCTGGGCCTCCAGGAGCTTGCCCTGCTTCTCCAGCTCGGCGAGACGCTCCCCCAGCTCCTTCTCGATGTCGTTGGCGGCGCGCTCCAGGCGCTCGGGGCCGGCGACGTAGTGGGAGGCCGGGAAGACGTACAGCTGCTGGTCGTCGCTGATGATCTCGCCGGTGAGCGGGTGGAGGGTGGAGAGGGCCTCGATCTCGTCGCCGAACATCTCGATGCGGACGGCCAGCTCCTCGTAGACCGGGAAGATCTCGATGGTGTCGCCGCGGACGCGGAAGGTGCCGCGGCTGAACGCCAGGTCGTTGCGGGTGTACTGGATGTCCACGAAGCGGCGCAGCAGCGCGTCCCGGTCGAACTCCTCGCCGACCTTGAGGGGGACCATGCGGTCCACGTACTCCTGTGGGGTGCCGAGGCCGTAGATGCAGGAGACGGAGGCGACCACGACGACGTCGCGGCGGGTGAGCAGCGAGTTGGTCGCGGAGTGCCGCAGGCGTTCCACCTCCTCGTTGATCGAGGAGTCCTTCTCGATGTAGGTGTCCGACTGCGGGACGTACGCCTCGGGCTGGTAGTAGTCGTAGTACGAGACGAAGTACTCGACCGCGTTGTTCGGCAGCAGCTCGCGGAACTCGTTGGCCAGCTGGGCGGCCAGTGTCTTGTTCGGCGCCATCACCAGGGTCGGGCGCTGGAGCTTCTCGATCATCCACGCGGTGGTGGCGGACTTGCCGGTGCCGGTCGCGCCGAGCAGCACGACGTCCTTCTCACCTGATCCGATGCGCCGGGCGAGGTCGGCGATGGCCGTGGGCTGGTCGCCGCTCGGCTGGTAGGGGCTGACGACCTCGAAGGGCGCCACCGTGCGTTCGATCTTGGAAACGGGCCGCATGCAATCCACCGTACGACCCCGCACTGACAACGGGCTCCGATCAGCGATTCTGCGGTGTGCGGGAACGCCGCTCGCGGTGCTCCTGATCGGCGCGGGAGTCCGGGTGCCGGCAGGTGTGGGCGGTCGTCTGGGCCGGGATCCCGGGCCGGCGCTCGGCCGGCGCCGCGTGGAACCTGCCCATGATCATGAACGGGTCGAACATCACGACGACGCCTGCGAGGAGCAGGAACACCAGGGGGCCGATCATCAGCGGGGCGAGCAGGGCGGCGGACGAGGAGCCGTCGGCCGGGGCCGAGCCCGTGGCGCTGTGGAGGTGGACGCTGAGGGCGGCCATGCCGGTGTAGTGCATGCCGCTGACGGCGATCCCCATGACGAGGCTCGCGCCCACGGTCCACAGGAAGCCGCGGACCTGTCCGGCGGCCCACAGGGCGGCGATCGCGGCGACCACGGCGATGACGACCGAAGCGGCCACGGTGACGGTGTTGTACTCGAACGTGCCGTTGAGCCGCATGCCGGCCATGCCCAGGTAGTGCATGGAGGCGATGCCGAGGCCGGTGATGGTGCCGCCGGTGAACAGCGCGGCGCCGGTGGCCCCCTTGGAGGCGACCATGAAGATCCCGATGCCGACCATCACGATCGCGACGGCCAGGCTCGCGAACGTGGTCAGCGGGTCGTACTGGATCGGGGTCTGCAGGACCTTGAACCCCATCATCGCGACGAAGTGCATGGTCCAGATGCCGGAGCCGATGGCCGCCGAGCCCAGCGCGAGCCAGCCGACCCGCCAGCGGCCGTCCACGAGCATCGATCTGGTGGTGCAGCGCAGGCCGAGCGCGCCTCCGAGGCAGGCCATGAGATAGGCCACCACCGGTGTGACGAGTCCGTAGCTGAAGCCGTCGACCGTGCCCTGCATTCGCGGCTGCCTTTCCCGCCCTGTCGCGTCCCTGGATTTCGTGCAATGCCCCCAGCCCCGGCACCGCCACGACGGTCAGGGTTGTCGCAGAGAGTATGACCCCCACCGGAATGGTCGAACGATTTTCCGGCAAAGAAACACGGCCTTGCCCCACTTGTGCGGTGCCCGTGAGCGGACTTGGGCAACTCCATTCAATTCGTGGCCATCCTGCGCCCCTCTGCCGTTGACCCTCTGCTGTCACTCTTGAGCTGACCGTGATCGATCGACGAGAGGAGTACGCATGCACGTGCGCGCAGTTGCCGCCGCGACCACAGCGTTCTTGGGGGCCACCGTCCTCCTGCTCCCCACTTCCGCCGCTCACGCGGCCGCCGACGCCGGCAATCCACTGGTGGTCGCGCATCGCGGAGCTTCCGCCTACGCGCCCGAGAACACCCTGGCCGCTGTCGACAAGGCCTACGAGATGGGCTTCGACTGGGTCGAGAACGACGTCCAGCGCACCAGTGACGGCAGGCTCGTCGTCCTCCACGACGCGACGCTGGCGCGGACGACCAACGTCGAGGACCTCTATCCCGAGCGCGCACCCTGGAACGTGGCGGACTTCACCGCCGCGGAGATCGGGCGCCTGGACGCGGGCAGCTGGTTCGGCGACGCGTACGCGGGCGCGCGTGTGCCCACACTGGAGCAGTACATGCGGCGGGTCTCACGCAACCACCAGAAACTCGTCCTGGAGATCAAGAACCCACAGCTCTATCCGGGGATCGAGCAACAGACCCTGAAGGTCCTCGGCAACGAGGGCTGGCTCGGCCCGGCTCACCTGGAGGAGCTGGTGATCCAGAGCTTCAGCGCCGACACCGTCCGCCGGGTCCACGAACTGAGCCCGGCGGTGAAGACCGCTCTGCTCGGCACACCCGACATCGCCGACCTGCCCGAGTACGCGACGTTCAGCGACCAGATCAACTCCTCGTACACGACCATCTCCGAGTCCTATGTCGCCACGATCCACGCCCTCGGAGGTCCGCACGGCAAACCACTGGAGATCCTCACCTGGACCGTGAACGACGCCGCCAACGCCCGCCGGGTGGCCGACTACGGCGTGGACGGCATCATCACCAACAAACCGGACGTGGTCAGGGACGCCACGCAGGGCTGACCCGGCCGTCCGCGGCCGGTGGTGTGCGTTCCGGGCGGAACGCACACCGCGGTCGTTGTCAGTGGCGGCCCCTACGGTGGTCCCATGAACAGCCATGCGCAGGACGAGCAGCAGGTGGTGTGGGCCGTCGTCGGCTCGGACATCGGCCCGCTGCTGCTGGCCGCGACGGACGAGGGCCTGGTCAACGTCGTGTTCCACGCCACGGACCCGGTGCGCGACCGGGCTCTCGACCGGCTCGCCTCCCGCCTCGGCACCACTCCGGTGGAGGCTCCCGGCGCGCCTGCGCTGGCCGAGGCCATACGTCAGTTCGAGGCCTACTTCGCGGGCGAGCGGCACGACTTCGCGCTGCCGCTCGACTGGTCGCTGATCTCGGGGTTCAACCGTCAGGTGCTGCGCGAGCTGGCGTCGGGCGTCCCCTACGGCTCGGTCGTGGGCTACGGCGATCTCGCGCGGCGCGTGGGACAGCCCGGCGCGGCCCAGGCCGTCGGTGTCGCGATGGGGTCGAACCCGCTGCCCGTGGTGGTGCCGTGCCACCGGGTGGTGGAGAGCGACGGGGGCATCGGCGGGTTCGGCGGCGGCCTGGAGACCAAGCGGAAACTGCTGGCGCTGGAAGGGGTGCTGCCGGAGCCGTTGTTCTGAGGAGGCGGTGGACCGGCCTGTGCGCGTCTCCGGGTGGGGCCTGTGGGCGTCGGTCTGGTCGGCGAGTGGTCTGTGCGCGTCGGTGCGCGGAGGCCGGCCGGAAACCGCTCGCGACGGCGGCCTGGGCGGCGCTACTCGTAGTGCCGCGCCTCGAAGATGTTGCCGTCCGGGTCCCGGAAGTAGAAGCTTCGCCGGGCCGGTCCGCGGGCGCCGAAGGAGTCGTGGGAGACCTCGGAGACAGGGACCTCCTGTTCCTCCAGCCGGCCGCGCAGTTCGTCGAAGGCGGGGCCGGGCATGGCGAGGCAGACGTGGTTGACGGGGTGCCCGGCACCGGCGGCGGCACCCGGCACCATCCGCATCTTCGGGGCCATGGCCAGCGGCATGAGGTCGAGGATTGTCTCCTCGTTGACACGGACGGAGGGGAAGGGCGCCTGTCCCGCCGTGTACTCCGTGACCCTCACGGGTTCCAGGCCCACGGCCTTCTCGTAGAAGCCGGCCGCGGCGATCGGCTCCCGCACCCATAGGACGACATGGTCGAGTCGTGTCGTGTTCTCCTTCATGCACCTCAGGCTGGTGTCCTGCACCACAGCGCGCAAGGGTTTGGCCGGGCGCGCCGTCCGCCAGGGATGAGGGAAGAACGTCAGACAGGAGGCAAGCGCGTGCTGGTGATGTCCGAAGAGGTGCGGGAAGCGGTTGACGCGCGTCGACCCGTGGTGGCGCTGGAGTCGACGATCATCGCGCACGGGCTGCCCCGCCCCCGCAATCTGCGGGTGGCCCTGGAGCTGGAAGAGGTCGTACGGAGTGAGGGCGCCGTACCGGCGACGATCGCCGTGCTGGACGGGCGGCCCCACATCGGCCTCGACAAGCAGCAGTTGGAGCGCGTCGCGAACGAGGACGGCATCCGCAAGCTCGGGCATCGCGATCTGCCGCCGGCGGTGGCCGCGGGCGTGAGCGGGGCGACCACCGTGTCGGCGACCGCCCAGCTGGCGGCACTCGCGGGCGTACGGGTGTTCGCGACGGGTGGACTCGGGGGCGTGCACCGGGAATGGACGGTGACCCAGGACGAGTCCGCCGACCTGGGGCTCCTCGCGCGTACCCGGATCACGGTGGTGTGCGCGGGCGTGAAGTCGATCCTCGATGTGCCGGCGACCCTGCAGCGGCTGGAGACGCTGGGTGTCGCGGTCGCCGGGTACGGCACGGACCGCTTCCCCGGCTTCTATCTGTCCGACTCGGGCCATCCGGTGGAGTGGACACTCGGGTCTCCGGACGAGGTCGCGGACGTCATGCGGGCTCAGGACGCGCTCGGCGGCTCCGAGTCGGCGCTGATCGTCGCCAACCCCGTGCCGGAGGAGGAGCAGCTCGATCCCGAGCTGCACGCGCGCGTGCTCGCGGAGGCGCTGGCGGCGTGCGAGGAGGAGGGCGTCACGGGCCAGGCGGTCACACCGTTCCTGCTGAGCTATCTCGTACGGCACACCGACGGCGCCTCCCTGAGCGCCAACCTGGCGGCCGTACGCGGCAACGTACGGCTCGCGTCACGGATCGCGGCGGCCTGGGCCGGGGCGTGAGGTGACCCGGCGCGGCGTGAGCGAACCCGGTGGTGTGCGGTGAGCGGGTTCGGGGGTGCTGGGGGCGGGTCCGGTGGTGCTGATGGCGGGTTCGGTGCTGGGGGCGAGTCCGGTGGTGGGGGCGGGGCACTGCTCGTCGTCGGGGACGTCGTCACGGATGTCGTCGCCCGGCACCGCGGGCCGCTCGCGGCGGGCACCGACACGGCCTCCGCGATCCGGACGCTGCCGGGCGGGGCGGGCGCCAACGTGGCCTGCTGGGCGGCCCATCACGGCTGCGCGGACGTGCGGCTGCTCGGGCGTGTGGGCACGGACAGCGCCGCGTGGCACGAGCGGGAGCTGCGGGCCTCGGGCGTGCGCCCCCGTCTGGTGGTCGACCCGGAGGCGGCCACGGGGACGGTGATCTGCCTGGTGGACATGGGCGCGGCGGCCGAGCGCACGTTCCTCACGGACAGCGGTGCCGCGCTGCGCCTCGATCCGGACGACTGGTCGCCGTCGTTGCTCGACGGGGTCGCGCGGCTCCATCTCTCGGGCTATCTGTTCTTCGCCGAATCGAGTCGTGCGCTGGTCGCCGTGGCCCTGGAGTCGGCACGCGCGCGTGGCGTGCCGGTGAGTGTGGATCCCGCGTCGGCGGGTTTCCTCACGCGGTTCGGCGTGGACCGTTTCCTCGCCCTCGTCGAGGGGGTCGATGTGCTGCTGCCCAGCCGCGACGAGGCCCACCTGCTGACGGGGCTGCCCGATCCGGCCGACGCGGCGGCCAAGTTGAGCCGGCTCGTGCCCCTGGTGGTGGCCAAGCAGGGGGCGGACGGCGCGCTCGTGGCACGTGGGGGCGGTGTCGTGGCCCGGATCCCGGCGGCACCCGCCACCCCCCGCGACACCACCGGCGCGGGCGACGCCTTCACGGGGGCGTTCCTGGCGGCGCTGCTCGCGGGCGCGAATGCCGAGGACGCTGCGGCCGAGGGGTGCGGGGCGGGAGCGCGAGCGGTGGAGAAGGTGGGCGGGAGACCGCCGGGGGCCGAACAGGCGCCGTGACCGGGCGGCTGGGCCGCATCCCTCCCGCCGCCGGTTCTCCCGTGCCCGCCGCCGGACCGGCCCGCCCCTACGCCTTTCGGCCCCAGGCCGAGATCAGGGGTGGGGCGGCGATGTCCAGCGCGCCGGAGGCCACGGCCGACAGGTGCCGGTCGATCTCCTCCGCCGTGGCGAGGTTCGCCGTGACGAGCGCTTCGCGGAGCCGGTCGACGGTCGTCGCCTCCAGGGCGGCGCAGTCCGGTGAGGCGACGGGGAAGTACGCGTCGGCCTCCACCCGGCGCAGGCCGGCGGCCCGCAGCAGGCGCGGGAGTCGGCGGCCGTGCGCCGGTGCGGTCCCGCGTTCGGCGAGCAGCTCGCCCACGGCCCGGCGAAGCCGGTTGGCCGACTGGTGCTCGGGGCCGGACTCCTCCAGGCAGGCCAGAGGCTGGAGGGCGGTGTCGAGGTCCTCGACCAGGAGTCGGCCACCGGGACGCAAGGCCTTGATCATCGACGCCAACGCTTGCTCGTGGTCCGGTGCGTGCGCCAGGGCGAGCCGGGCGTGCACGAGGTCGAAGCCGTCGCCCGGGGGCTGGTCGACGCCCACGTGGTGGACGAGAGCCTCGACCGGCGGGCGGGTGACCGAGGGCACGGCCCAGGAGATGTCGGTGTCCGTCGCGATGACCTTGCCCGTCGGCCCGACCTTCTTCGCCAGCCAGGAGACCACCGAGGCGCCCCCCGCGCCGACCTCCCAGCAGCGCCAGCCGGACCCCACACCGAAGGCCTCCATGTGCCGGAACGTCGTGGGGTCGAAGAGCGTGGCGAAGGCGTCGGGGCCCTGCCCCGTCTCGGCCCGCCGGTGGTCGAGGAGATACCCGTCGGTTCGCATCATGCCCAGATCATCCCATTTGACTGACTTGCCCTTGACGGCGACTCTCCCGCAGTCGCCGTCCCGTCCCGCAGGACAAGCCGGAAATCCGGAACGGCCCCACCGGCTCGGACGTCTACAAGTGAAGCGGAACGTTCCGTTCCCACAGCCTTACCCGGCTCTCGTTCGGCCCTGGCAAACTGGCGCCACAAGGCACGGAGTGCGGTGCGAGGAGATCCACGCAAGGAGAGACCAGATGTCCATGGCAGGGAATCTGCGGAAGGTCACCGGCCTCGACAGGGTCGTCGGCCTGCGCACGATGGCACGGCTGGCCCGACGGCGTCCCCGCGTCGACCTCAGCCATCCGGCCCGCTCCCCGCTGGGCACCTCGGTGGTGAACTGCGTGACCTACCACAAGGGCGTCCGATCCCCCGCGGTGCGTGATGTCGTCGAGGCCGTCAAACAGGTCCGCAGGCACGACCACGGCTTCGTCTGGCTGGGGCTGCACGAGCCGACACAGCGGGAGTTCGCCGGCATCGCCGAACTCTTCGACCTGCACCCGCTGGCGGTGGAGGACGCGATCGAGGCCCATCAGCGCCCGAAGCTGGAGCGCTACGACGACACGCTGTTCGCGGTGTTCAAGACCGTCTGCTACGTCGAGCACACCGAACTGACCGCGACCAGCGAGGTGGTGCACACCGGCGAGATCATGGTCTTCGTCGGGCCCGACTTCGTGATCACCGTCCGCCACGGACGGCACGGATCGCTCGGTCCGCTGCGGGAGGAACTGGAGGCGAATCCCGAGCAGTTGGCCAAGGGTCCGGCCGCGGTGCTGCACGCGATCGCGGACCATGTCGTCGACGACTATCTGAGCGTCACGGACTCGGTCCAGACCGACATCGACCAGGTCGAGAGCGACGTGTTCGCCGCGAACGGCGCGCGGGTCGACCCGGGCCGCATCTACCAGCTCAAGCGCGAACTGCTCGAACTGAAGCGGGCGGTGGCCCCGCTCGCCCGCCCGCTCCTGGAGCTGACCTCACGACCGATCCGGGTGGTCGACCCGGAGATACAGGCCTACTTCCGCGACGTCTCCGACCACCTGCTGCGGGCGACGGAACAGATCGCCGCGTTCGACGAACTGCTCAACTCGATTCTGCAGGCGCATCTCGCACAGGTCAGCGTCGCGCAGAACGAGGACATGCGGAGAATCACTGCGTGGGCCGCGCTGATCGCCGTGCCGACCATGGTGTGCGGGGTCTACGGAATGAACTTCCAGTACATGCCGGAGCTGCACTGGAAGTTCGGCTATCCGCTGGTCCTGGGAGTCATAGCCGTCGCCTGCGTCACCCTCTACCGGGGCTTCAAGCGCAACGGCTGGCTGTGACGGGTCAGTGCGTCGCGCTCTTCGCGTAGACGCTCTCGACCCAGGAGGCGATCTGGTCGTCCGACAGATGATGGGCCAGGTCGGCCTCGCTGATCATGCCGACGAGACGCTTGTTCTCGATCACCGGGAGCCGACGGATCTGGTGCCCCTTCATCTCCTGGAGCACCTCGCTGACGTCGGCGTCCGCGTCGATCCAGCGCGGTGTGCCCTTGGCCATTTCGCCGGCCGTGATCGTCGAAGGGTCGTGGCCCAGGGCGACACAGCCGACGACGATGTCGCGGTCGGTGAGGATGCCGCAGAGCCGTTCGTTCTGGTCGCTGATGGGCAGTGCCCCGACGTTCAGCTGGCGCATCAGCTGGGCGGCTCGGTCGAGGGTCTCGTGGGCGGGGATCCACTGGGCGCCGCGGTGCATGATGTCTCCGGCGGTGGTCATGTAGTACCTCCCGTTGCCGGACGGCCGGCGCGGTGCAGGACGCACCGCTGGTCCCGGCGCCCTACATTCTTGCCGCGTCCGGGCCGGGGCGCACGTGGAGCGTCGTGCGGTTCGCCACCGGCCGTAGGTCGGAGTTCGCTCGACGCGGCGGACGGACTCGTCGCCGGTCAGCCGTTCCAGGCGGGGTGTCGTGGGTCGTCGGCGCGGACCAGGACATCGGCCGTGGCGGCCGGGTCGGTCTCGTAGCGCTCGAAGGCGGGGAGGGTCCAGTGCTCGTGTTCCGGTGTGCGGCGGCGCAGGGCGCCCGGGGAGAGGAGGACATGGACGGTCAGGTCGAAGGGAAACCAGTGCTTCAGGAGGAGGGGGCCGTGCGTCAGCAGGATCGCGCCGGGCGGGAGTGCGACGTAGGGGCTGCGCGTCGCGCGGTCGGTGGTGGGGTCCCAGAGGTCGGGAAGGATCCGCCCCGTGCCGCCGGGGTCGAGCGGGCCGAAGACCTCGCGCCACAGGGCGGCGGTGTCGAACCAGCCGTCGTAGTACGCCTCCACGTCCTCGTGGCCGTACTCGAACCGCAGCGACGCCGGCCGCAGGAAGCCCTCGGTTCCCACGACGAGGGAGGAGCGACCGCGTATGCGCAGCGCCTCGGAGACCAGGGCGGCGAGGTCGCCGGGGCGAGCCGCTGGGGCGCCGTCGAAGGCGACCCGCGGCCAGGGCGAGCCGTCGTCCGGCTTCAGGTCGAGGAGGCGGTCGGCGAGAAGGTCGCCGAGCCGTTCCCAGGTGATCGCTTCGAATCGCACACGGCCCATGATGCCGCGCGCCGCACACGGCGCCCGACCCGGCCGCCGGCCCGCCCGCCCGAGGGCACATCCGACGACTCGGCGATGCGGTCCACCCGGCGGCCCGGCCGACTGTCCGGTCTGTCCACCGGTCCGCGGACCGGTGGGCCGTCCGGTCCGAGGAGGGCGTGACCGTGCGGTCACCAGGGGGAATGAACCGCGTATGGCAGCGCTCGCTACTCCCCCGCCCCGTACCGGACTCGTCGTCGTGCAGGCGCTCCGGAGGAAGCACTGCGCCGAGTGCCGGAGCGGGCCGGTGGCGCTGCTGGTGCTGGAGGAGGGGGCACCGCGCTGCCTGGACTGCGCGGACCTCGGGCACCTGGTGTTCCTGCCTCGGGGCGACACCGCGCTCACCCGCAGGGCGCGGGAGGAGAGTTCGCTGTCGGCCGTGGTCGTACGGTTCAACCGGCGCCGCGGCCGGTACGAACGGCAGGGGGTCCTGGTCGAGGAGGCCGCGCTCGGCCGGGCCGAGGAGCGGTGCCTGGCGGACGCGGAGGTGCGGCGCCGCCGTCGGGTACGGGACGCGAGGCGGCGGGCGGCGGAGGACGTGCGCTTCACGGACGCGTTCGCCACGGAGGTACGACGGCTGTTCCCCGGCTGTCCGCCCGAGCGGGCCCGGGAGATCGCCGCCCACGCGTCGGTGCGCGGCAGCGGCCGCGTCGGCCGCAGCGCGGCGGGCCGCGCACTGACGGAGGTCGCGGTGACCTCGGCGGTCATCGCGTCCGTACGCCACGTGGACACGCCGTACGACCACCTGCTGATGACCGGCGTGCCCCGGCACGAGGCACGCCGCCGGATCACACCCACCGTGGACGCGACGCTGCGGGGGTGGCGGGGAGCTGGGTGAGGGAGGGGGAGGGGGGAGGGGGCCGGGGGGAGGGGGCCGGGGGGGGAGGCCCCCCGGAGCAGCGGGGCGGGGCCGGGCCTGTGCGTAGGTGAGTGAGTGGCTGGGGGATGGGGGTTGTGCGGAGGTTCACTTGTGGGGAGGGCGAGGGGTGGGAAGGGTTTTCGGGGAATCGAGGTGGGAGCGGACATGATCGATGGGCCGTACTTCGTGCTGACGGTGCTGGGCCTGCTCGGGACGGCGGTCGTGGCGGGCGTGTTCTTCGGGTTCTCGACGTTCGTGATGAAGGGGCTGGCGTCGTTGCCGCCCGCGCAGGGCGTGGCGGCGATGCAGGCGATCAATGTGAGCGCGCTGACGCCGGCGTTCATGCTCCTGTTCGTGGGGACGGCGGTGCTGTGTGCCGTGCTGGCCGTCGTGACGTTTGTGCTGTGGCCGGACGACGGCAGGGTCGAACTGCTGCTGGGCAGCGCGCTGTATCTGTTCGGCTGCTTCGGGGTGACGATGGTGGCGAACGTGCCGCGCAACGAGACGCTCGCCAAGCTGGACGCGGGCACGCGGGAGGCGGCGACGTACTGGCGCGACTATGTGAGCCGGTGGACGACGTGGAACCACGTGCGGGCGGTCGCCGCGGCCGCCGCGGCCCTGTCGTACCTGCTGGCGCTCGCCTGAGGCGGGGGCGGCGGGCCCGTCGTATCGTGGCCCGTACGCGTACCTCTCCGTGAGGGAGACGGCCATGGCCGATCCCAAGGGTTTTCTGACCACACCACGCGAGGACTGGCCCCGTCGCCCCGTGGAGGAGCGGGTCCGGGACTGGGACGAGGTGTATGTTCCCGGGGCCCTGCTGCCGATCATCAGCAAGCAGGCCGACCGCTGTATGGACTGCGGGATCCCGTTCTGTCACGACGCCTGTCCGCTGGGGAATCTGATCCCCGAGTGGAACGACCTCGTGTCGCGGGAGGACTGGCGGGCGGCGAGCGACCGGCTGCACGCCACGAACAACTTCCCCGAGTTCACGGGGCGGTTGTGTCCCGCACCCTGTGAGGCGGGGTGTGTGCTGGCGATCAACCAGCCCGCGGTGACCATCAAGAACGTGGAGGTGGCCATCGCGGACCGGGCCTGGGAGGACGGTTTCACCCCGCCGCGTCCGCCCGACCGGCTGTCCGGGAGGACGGTCGCCGTCGTCGGCTCCGGGCCCACCGGTCTGGCGGCGGCGCAGCAGCTGACGCGGGCCGGACACACGGTCGCGGTGTACGAACGGGCCGACCGGATCGGGGGGTTGCTGCGGTACGGGATCCCGGCGTTCAAGATGGAGCGGCGTCATCTGGACCGGCGGTTGGAGCAGATGCGGGCGGAGGGCACGAAGTTCCGGACGTCGACGGCGGTGGGGGTGGATGTCGGGGCGGCCGAGTTGCGGGCCCGGTACGACGCGGTGGTGATCGCGACGGGGGCCACGGCGTGGCGGGAACTGGACGTGCCGGGGCGGGAGTTGGCCGGCGTTCATCAGGCGATGGAGTATCTGCCGTTGGCGGACCGGGTGTGCGAGGGGGATCTGGAGGTGTCGCCGTTGTCGGCGGCCGGGAAGCATGTCGTGATCGTCGGGGGTGGTGACACGGGGGCGGACTGTCTGGGGACGGCGGTGCGGGAGGGGGCCGCGTCGGTGACCCAGCTGGACATCTATCCGCTGCCGGAGGCGGAGCGTGACGAGGACGTCGAACCCTGGCCGACGTATCCGAAGGTGTACCGGCTCTCGGCGGCGCACGAGGAGGCGCGGGACCTTCGGTCCGCGCCCGCGGCGCACGCGGACGCACGGCTCTTCGCGGCGTCCACGCTCCGCTTCACCGGGGACGGGTCGGGGCGGGTGCGGGAGTTGCACCTGGTCGAGGTGGACGAGCGGCGGCAGGTCAGGCCGGGCACCGAGCGGACGCTGCCCGTCGATCTGGTCCTGCTCGCGCTCGGGTTCTCCGGTCCGGACCGGCACGACGGGCTCGTGGACCAGCTCGGGCTGGCCCTCGATCCGCGCGGGACGATCACGCGGGGGCCGGACTTCGCGACGAACGTGCCCGGTGTGTACGCCGCGGGGGACGCCGCCCGGGGCCAGTCGCTGATCGTGTGGGCGATCGCCGAGGGGCGGGCCGTGGCTGCCGCGGTCGACCGGGGGCTGACCGGGGCGGACAGCCTGCCGTCACCGATAGGACCGTACGACCGCCCGATGACGGCGTAGCCACCGGCCACGCGGCGGGTGCGGGAGGGAGCGGCGGCGGTCGGTCGGTCGGTTCGGTCCGTCGGTCCGACGGACCGACGGACCGACGGACCGACGGCCGGCCGACCGGGGGGACTATCGGCTGTCCGTGCCGGCTTGTTTCGCGGTGGCCAGGGCGATGCGGTTCCACGTGTTGATGGTGAGGATCAGGGCCAGGACGTGGGCCAGTTCGGTGTCGTCGAAGTGGGCGGCGGCTTCGGCGTACACGGCGTCGGGGACCCCGCCGTCGGAGACGAGGGTGACCGCTTCGGTGAGGGCGAGCGCGGCCTGTTCACGGGCGGTGAAGAAGTGCCGGGCCTCGCGCCAGACCGGGATCATGTGCAGCCGGTCCTCGCTCTCGCCGGCCTTGCGGGCGTCGTTGGTGTGCATGTGGAGGCAGTAGGCGCAGTGGTTGAGGTGGGAGGCGCGGATCTGGATCAGTTCGACCAGGGCCGGGTCGATGCCCTCGCGGGCCGCCGCGTCGAAGCCGATGAGGGCGCGGAAGGCGTTCCGCGCCGACTTCGCGAAGTCGAGACGGGGGACGGCGGCTTCCGCCGGGTTCGCCGTCACGGTGGCGCTCACGTTCTTCTTTGCTGTTGCCGTGTTCGTCGTCATGACCATGAATCTATGAGGCGGAAAGACCTGTCATAGGGTGCATTTCCATGGCAGATTCGTGGGTCAATTCGGCGGGGTCGATCGGGGCCGATCTGCATCTCGAACTGTCCGGTGGGGGCGGGCGTCGGGCGGCGCTGATCCGGGCGTTGCGGGACGCGGTGCGGGGCGGCCGGCTGGCGCCCGGGACCCGGCTGCCCCCGTACCGCTCGCTCGCCGCGGACCTGGGCGTCGCGCGCAACACGGTCGCCGACGCGTACGCGGAGCTGGTCGCGGAGGGCTGGCTGACGGCCCGGCAGGGGTCGGGGACGCGGGTCGCGGAGCGGGTCGAACCCCTGGGCGGCACCGCGCGCGGACCTCGGAGGGCGCCGCCACGCGCGCGTGGGCCGCGGCACGATCTGCGGCAGGGCACACCGGACGCGTCGGCGTTCCCGCGGACGGCCTGGGCGGCGTCGTACCGCAGGGCGCTGACGCGGGCGCCCAACGAGGCGTTCGGGCCGGGTGATCCGGCGGGCCGGGTGGAGCTGCGGGAGGCGCTCGCCGAGTACCTGGCACGTGCGCGGGGCGTGCGGACCGAGCCCTCGCGCATCGTGGTCTGCTCCGGTTTCGCGCACGCGTTGCGGCTGCTGTTCCACGACCGGGTGCTGCGGGGGCCGCTGGCCGTGGAGTCGTACGGCCTGGGCTTCCATCGGGAGCTGCTGGCGGCGGCCTCCGTGCGGACCGTTCCGCTGGCACTGGACGAGGACGGTGCCCGGGTGGACGGGCTGGACCGCGAGAGGGCGGTGCTGCTCACGCCCGCACATCAGTTCCCCACCGGCGGGCCGCTGCACCCCGAGCGGCGGGCCGCAGTGGTGGACTGGGCCCGCGCGCGTGGCGGGCTGGTCCTGGAGGACGACTACGACGGGGAGTTCCGTTACGACCGTAAGCCCGTCGGGGCCGTGCAGGGTCTGGACCCCGACCGGGTCGTCCACCTCGGCTCGGTCAGCAAGAGCCTGTCGCCCGCGCTGCGGCTGGGGTGGATGGTGCTGCCGGAGCGGTTCGTGGACGCCGTGCTGGAGGCCAAGGGCGAGCGGGAGGCCTGGGCGAGCGTGCCGGATCAGCTGGCGCTGGCGGACTTCATGGTGTCAGGGGCGTACGACCGTCATGTGCGGCGCATGCGGCAGCGCTACCGGGCGCGTCGTGACCGCCTGGTCGCGGCCCTGGCCGCGCACGCGCCGCACATCGAGGTCACCGGGATCGCCGCCGGCCTGCACGCCGTGCTGCGGTTGCCGCCCGGTACCGAGCGGTCCGCGGTGAAGGCGGCGGCCTGGCGGGGTGTCGCGCTGGACGGGCTGTCGGCGTTCCGGCATCCCGAGGCTCGGGGGGACGCCCCGGACGGGCTGGTCGTGGGGTACGCGACGCCGCCGGAGCACGCGTACGGGGCGGCGGTGGAGGCGTTGTGCGGGGTGCTCCCGCCCGAGTGAGCGGCCGTTAATGGGGGTGAGTCCTGGACGGTCGGGGAGGGAGCGTTCCCGGTCGACAGGAAAAGCGGGGCGGTGGGAACATTGAGGTCAGGAGGTACGTCACCGCTGTCGCCGCGGGCACCCCACAATTCGGTGGTGGCCTGCCCCCATCCTTCGTTCCGTCGTCAGGCGTAGGGCCCCTCCCTCGCGTCCCCCCTGTTGACGGTCGGTCCGGGAGGGTGCTCGATGACGACGCTCGACGAACGTCACGGAGAACACGGAGAAGGTGCGCACGGCGGGGCTCCGCCCCGGAGCGGCCGCACACCGGGTTCCCACGTCGTCCCCCTGCACCAGCCGGCGGCCTCGCTCCCCCTCCTCACCGGTTCCAAGGCGGCCCACCTCGCGCGAGCGGCCCGCGCCGGGCTGCCCGTGCTACCCGGGTTCGTGATCCCGTACGACCTTCGGGATGCGGGTGACGCGAGTGACGCGGGTGACGAGCGGCGGGAGCCCGGTGACCCGCGGGATCTGTCGCGTGCCTGGGCCGAGCTGTCCCGGAACGGTTCGCGGTCCCTGGTCGTACGGTCCTCCTCGCCGCAGGAGGACACGGAGGAGTCTTCTCTGGCGGGACGGTTCGACTCGGTGCTCGACGTGCGGGGGTGGGAGGAGTTCCGGGCGGCGGTGCGCACGGTGCTCGGCTCGGCGCGGCAGCCGGACGGTGACACCGCGCCCATGGCCGTGCTCGTCCAGCCGATGCTCAGGGCCCGGACCGGGGGTGTGCTGTTCGGCGCGGACCCCGTGGCCGGGCGGACCGACCGGATGCTGGTCAGCGTGGTGCGGGGCGGGCCCGACACGTTGGTGAGCGGGGAGCGGCCGGGGACGAGCCACTGGTTGAGCAGGTGGGGGCGGCTGCTGCGGACGGAATCGCCCGAAGCGGGATCCTCCGAAGCGGGATCTGCCGGAGAAGGATCTGCCGGAGCAGAAGCCGTCGGAGAGGGTCCCTCCGTAGCGGAATCCTCCGGAGCGGAATCCTCCGGAGCGGGTGGATCGCAGGCGGCCGGTGCCCCGTCGGCGGTCGGCGGTGGGGCGTTGCTCACCGGGGCCGAGGCGCGTCGTCTGGCGCGGCTCGCGCGGCGGGCCGCGCGGGTGTTCGGCGGGCCCCAGGACATCGAGTTCGCCTTCGACGAGGACGGGCGGCTGTGGTTGCTCCAGAGCCGACCGATCACGGCGATGGGGCCCCGTCCACCGCGTGGCGCCCGGCTGCTCGGTCCCGGGCCGGTGGCGGAGACCCTCCCGGGGCAGTTGGAGCCACTGGAGGAGGATCTGTGGGTGGCGCCGATGGACCGGGGGCTCGCCTGCGCGCTCGACCTCGGCGGGAGCGCGTCACGGCGGCGGCTGCGGTCGGCGCCGGTGGTCACGGCGGTCGGCGGGCGGGCCGCGGCGGACCTGCGGCTGCTGGGCGCCGTCCCGCCGCGGCACCCCGCGCTGGCGTGGCTCGACCCGGCGCCCGGTGCCCGGCGGCTGGGTGCCGCCTGGCGGGTGGGGCGGCTGACCTCGACGCTGGCGGGCCTGGCGACGGACCTGGTGGCCGATGTCGACCGGCGGCTGGTCGAGACCCCGCCGACCGGTGAGCTGCCGACCGTCGAGCTGATCTCGACCCTGCGCTGGACGCGTTCCGTCCTGGTCTCCCTGCACGCGCAGGAGGCCCTGGCGGGTGCTCTCCTCCCGGAGGCCCACGTCACGGCGGCGGGGACCGCGCTCGCCACGCTCACCGAGTCGAGGTACCGGGACCGGCGCCTGTCGGACCACCAGGTGGTGGCCGCCGAGCCCGTGGTCCTCGCCCTGACCGCTCCCAGCCTGTGGGGCGAGCTGCGCCTGCCGCCGCCCGAGCCCGTCCACCACAACGGGGCCTCCGCGACCGCCGCCACGACGACCACCGTCGCGTCCGCCACCACGACGACCACGCCCACAGCCGCCAGGGCAACCGCGACCTCCCCCCTCCGCACCCCCCTCTCCCCCGGCGCCCTCCCGCCACGCGAAGCCCTGCGTCTGCGGATCCGTTGGGTGCAGGAGCTGCAGGTCAGGCTTGTGCGGGAGGCGGCGCGCAGGTTGCTCGTGCGGGGTGTGCTGGGTGAGGCACGGCGAGTGGGGCTGCTGCGCTGGAAGGAGTTCGTGACCGCGCTGGAGACCGGTGGGCTGCCGGGGGACTTCGAGGAACGGCTGCCCCGGGCGGTGTCCGCGCCGCTGCCGGACCGGTTCCGGCTCGCGGAGGGCGGTGTGGTCGTCGCCGAACGCCCCACCGGGCCGTCCGGTGCGGGGGGTGGGGACGGAGGCCGGGGCGTGTCCGGAGGCCGCGGTTTCGGCACGGTGTGGGACGGCGTGGGGACCGGGCCGCCGGAGGCCGTGCTGGTGGTCCGGACGCTCGATCCGGCGCTGGCACCGCTGCTGCCGCACCTCACGGGGCTGGTGGCGCAGACGGGCAGCCCGTTGTCCCATCTCGCGGTACTGGCCCGGGAGTTCGGTGTGCCGACGGTGGTGGGCGTCGACGACGCCGTGCGCCGCTTCCCGCCGGGCACCCGTTTGACGGTCGACGGCGGCTGTGGCGACGTACGGGCGGAGGGTTCGTGATGAGACGCCTCGCCTACCTCTTCGGGGGCGCGGCCGCGCTCGGCGCGGGCGTCTACTTCGTCGTCTATCTCTACCGGTGGCAGTGGCAGCGGGCCATCCTCAGCGGGGTGCTGCTCCTGATCGTCGGGGTGCTGTTGCTCGGGCTGGTGCTGCTGGGGCGGCTGGCGCGGATCGAGGAGCGGATCCGGGAGAGCGACCGGCGGCAGCAGGACGCGCTGGCCCGGCTCCGGCAGACGCACACGCGGGAGCGCGGCGACCGGTTCCGCTGGCTGGAGGATCCGGCGAGTCGTACGTATGTCTTCGTCCCGGTGCTGTTGATCACCGGTGTGGTGCTGTCGGGGATCGCGTGGCTGGTGCAGCGGATCGCGTCGGTCACGGCGCGGCCGGCGGCGGAGCGTCACCTCGCCGGGCGGCTGGCGGTGCTCACCTCGCCCGATCCGGCGCCGGACGCCGATCTGGAGGACACTGCTCCGCCCGGGATCGGCCGGCGTCGGGGGCGGGCGGCGCGCTTGGTCACCGTGGGCGTCGGGGTCGGCCTGTTGGTCTCGCTGGTGGTCGGGCTCGCCGACCTCACCCAGACCAGGAAGGACGAGCGGAACGGGGCCGAGGCGACGTCCGTGCTGGTCAAGGTGGACATGCGGGGTGTGCCGACGAACGCCGAGCGGCAGTCCATGGCCGCGTCGCAGGCCTGGGAGCGGTGCCGGAACTCCACGTCCGTGCCGTTGCGGCGGACCACACTCGGCGAACTGGGCGACGGACTGTTCGCAGGCGTCGTCCGCCCGTCCCTGACCGATCACGACCGTCTGCGGTTGCGGGGCTGCCTGGAGGACGCCGACGTGGACCGCGCCCATCTCACGGTGGTCGGCATCGGCGACGCGGACGAGCAGTGAGACTGCGCAGGTCAAGCGATCGAACAAGATCACCGCAAGTGCCATAAACAGCGTGAAGTTGCACACAATCAGACAGAACACTTATCTCGGGCAGGCTACGATGCCGGACAGACCCCCCGTCCCCAACCCCCGGGTCATCCATGTCTGTCGCCCTCACCCCTCCGCCCGTACACCCGGATCAGCGCCCCGCCCCCTCCGCCCGCCCCCTCTCGCTGCGCCGCAAGGTGGTGCGCGTGTTGATCGGTGTGCTGCTGGGCTACCTCGCCCTGTGGGCCACGGGTTCCCTCGGCATCCTGGCCATGTCGTACATGGCCCGTGAGACCACCTCGGTGCCCGCGGGGACGCACTCGGTGAAGGGCATCCACAACTTCCAGCCCGTCGGCACGGACGGCGAGCTGTGGCGCGGCGCCGCCCCCTCCCCCGCCGGTTACCGCGCGCTCGCCGACCTCGGTTTCACCACGGTCGTCGACCTGCGCGCCGAGAAGCTGAGCGCCGCCCAGCTCGCCCTGCCGCGCGAGGCGGGCCTCGACGTCGTACGGGTGCCGATGCGTGACGGGCAGACCCCGACGCCCGAACAGGTGCGTCGCCTGCTGGACACCGTCTCCGAGAGCTCCGGGCCGGTGTTCGTGCACTGCGGCGCCGGCGTCGGCCGTACGGGGACGATGGCCGCGGCCTACCTGGTGAAGACCGGGCAGGAGGACTCGCCCGGCGCGGTCTGGCGCAACCTGTCGGTCGGGCCGCCGTCGATCGAGCAGATCTACTACGGGCTGATGCTGGAGCGCGAGCGGGAGACCGCGCAGCCGCCGCTGCCGGTGGTCGCGGTGAGCCGCGTCGTCGACGCGCCGCGCCGGATCTGGTCGTACCTGTAGGCGACTGAAGTCGACTCAATGCGACTCAAGGCGGCTGACGGCGGCTGACGGCGGCTGGCTGAAGGCGGCCATAGACGCCTGTGGGCGCACACCACGGAAGACGACTGCGCGGCGCGGGCCTCCTGGCCCGCGCCGCGCAGTCGTCGGTGTGCGGGTCCTCGACGCGGGCGCTACGGCTTGCGTGCCACCGCCCCGTACCCCGGGATGACCCCGTCGTCCTGGCCGGGGACCGGGTCGCCGAGTTCGGGGTGCCAGTGGTGGGGCACCTCGACGCCGGGGTCGACCATTTCGAGGCCGTCGAAGAAGCGGGTGAACTCCTCGCGGGAGCGCAGGGCCAGGGTGACGCCCGCGGCCCTGAGCTTCTCCGTCGCCGCCTTCGACTCCTCCGGCGTGAAGTCGGCGGTGGCGTGGGTGACGACCAGGTAGCTCCCGGAGGGCAGCTCGGACATCAACCGCTGGACCAGGGCGTGCGCGCCGTCCTCGTCGGAGACGAAGTGCAGCAGCGCGATCAGCGAGAGCGCCACGGGCCGGTCGAAGTCCAGGACCTTCTTGGCGCCCTCGACGACGGCGTGCGGGTCGCGCACGTCGGCCTGCAGATACTCGGTGCGCCCCTCCGGCGTACCACGCAGCAGGGCCGCCGCGTGGGCCAGCACGATCGGATCGTTGTCGCAGTAGACGACGCTCGTGTCGGGGGCGACCCGCTGGGCGATCTGGTGCAGGTTCGGCTCGGTCGGGATCCCGGTGCCGATGTCGAGGAACTGACGGACGCCATGCTCAGCGAGCCAGCGGGTGGAGCGGTGCATGAAGGCACGGTTGACCTGAGCCATCACCGGCACGCGGGGGTCGAGGGCCAGCATCTGCCGGCCCATGGCCTCGTCGACGGGGTAGTTGTCCTTGCCACCGAGGTACCAGTCGTACATCCGTGCGGGATGGGGTCTGCTCGTGTCGATCTCGACGGGGGGACGCCCGTTCATGACGTACTCCATAAAATTCCGCAGCAGTAAGTGATCAATTCAGGGCCAACATAGGGGTACCGGCTGAGCAACAGGGAGGGCGCAACAGGCCTCAGGAGAGCAGGAAGTCGGCCACCCCCGCCTTGGCGCCCTGGATGAAGGCGTTCATCTCGTCGGGTGTGTAGATCAGCGCCGGCCCGTCGGGGTCGGTGGACTGCCGTACGGCGATCCGGCCGTCGGCGAGCTTCATGGCCTCCAGGCAGTTCCCTCCGTTGCCTCCGCTCCAGGGCTTGTGCCAGCCCTCGCTGCCCAACTCCCGCGCGGGCATGCCGTTGTAGACGCGCAGGTGCGACTGCGTGCGTGTGCGCGCCTGGGACTGCGACTGCGACTTGATGAGTTCCATTCGGTGTCTTCAGAGCTCCTCGCGGAGATCCCAGAGGATCCCCTTCGTGCGTTGTGCCGTGGCGGCCTGCGCCGCCATGCGGTCCATGACCTCGAGGTGGGTCGCCACCTCTGAGCGGTCGTCCAGGTAGACGGCGCCGGTCAGGTACTCGCTGTAGACCATGTCCGGAAGCTCCGGCATGGCGAAACGGAACAGGACGAACGGCCCGTACGTACCGGGGTGCGGTCCTGTGTCGAACGTGGCGACCTGCAGCGTCACATGGGACAGCTCCATCGCCTCCAGCAGTCGGTCGATCTGGGCGCGCATGACCGCCGGTCCGCCGACGGGGCGGCGCAGGGCGGTCTCGTCCATCACGAACCACAACCAGGGCGCCCCCTCCCGGGTGAGCAGTTCCTGTCGTTGCATGCGCAGGTCGACATGGCGCTCTATGTCCTCGGGCTTGGTCTGGCCGATGGCGCCCGAGGTCATGACGGAACGCGCGTAGTCCTCGGTCTGCAGCAGGCCGGGGACGAAGTGGGGGTCGTAGCCGCGGATCAGGGAGGCCGCGCCCTCCAGGCTGACGTACATGGAGAACCAGCCCGGCAGGATGTCGTGGTAGCGCTGCCACCAGCCGGGTTTGTTGGCCTCCTCGGCGAGCCGGACGAAGGTCTCCGCCTCCTCGTCGCCGACTCCGTACTCCTTCAGCAGGAGCTGGAGATAGGGAATCTTGAGGGCGACCTCGGCGGTCTCCATACGGCGGACCGTGGCGGCGGTGACGTGCAGGACACGTGCGGCGTCCTCGCGTCTGATGCCCGCGCGCTCGCGCAGGTCCAGCAGACGCCGGCCGAGCACGACCTGCCCGACCGTCGGCGCGGACCGCGGCTCGCTCATCTCGCCCCTCTTCCCTGTGACCCTGCGCTGACCTGCGTCGATGTGCGGCCCGTCCCGGTGCCGACAGCCTTGCGGCGCCGTTCGGAGGCCTCACTCGCCGCGCTTGTCCGTGTACACATACGAACACTGTGCGTGCATACGAACGTTGTGCGAGGGATTTCCAACTGGCGCCGCTACACGTGCTGTTGCGTGCAGTGTGCCACGACCGTTCAGAGAGTCATACGGCACTCTGCAATTTTCAGAGTGACACTTGCCAAGTGTTCACGGCGGGGCGATAGTGGCAAGCGTGATTCCGCCCCCTGCGCCGTTAGGAACAGACGCCGCCGGTGACCGTGTCGGTCCCGGGACGGCCGCCGGGGCGCGCCCCGAGACAGTCACCGAGCGCCGGTTCCGGTTCGAGCTGGCCGCGCACCCGGGTGCCGTGGCCCAGGCCCGGCGCGTGACCCGTGACCAGCTCACCGGCTGGGCCCTGTGCGAGGACACCTGCGACACGGCCGCCCTGGTCGTGTCCGAGCTGGTGACCAACGCGATCGTGCACACCGCGAGCACCCAGATCGTCTGCGAGCTGCATGACGTCGACGACCTGGTGCGGATAGCGGTACGGGACGAGGGCTGTGCTCCCGGCGAGCCGCAGCCCTCACCGCAGCGGCCCGAGGAGGAACACGGCCGGGGACTGCTCCTCATAGAGTCCCTCTGCCGATCCTGGGGGGCGCAGCCGGTCGGTCTGGGCCTCCTGGTGTGGGCGGACGTGCCGCGCGGACTCCTCGCCTCCACGGCCCCGGCGATCCCGCCGCAGACCGTCGCGGCCGACGCGCCCGAGACGGTCGCCGACCTCACCCTGGGTACGGGCCGGGGTACGGACACGGCGGCCCGGTCCGATCTGGGCTGGGGTGCGAAGAAGCCGCCGTCGGAGGACCGGGACGGTGAGGTGGAGGCCTTCCGCCTCACGAGCGTCCAAGGCCGCACGAGCGTCCCGGGCCTCGCGACTGTCGAGAGCCTCGCCGGCGTCCAGGGCCTCACGAACGTCCAGGGCCTCACGAACGTCGAGAGCCTCAAGGGCGTCGACGGCCGCCGCGCCGGTGCCGATGCCGGGTACCGCACGGGTTTCGAATGTCGTACGGAAGTCGGAGTCCGGCCGCAGGTCGGCCGGCGGACGGGGGCCGAATGGGTGTGAGCGCGTCGATCGGTCCCCCTCGGCCCCCTGGTGGGGGCAGAGTGGCCCGCGTGGTGAGCCTCGACACCCTGACCCGACTGCGCCGCGCCCAGCGTTCCGCCGCGCCGCCCCGCCCCATTCCCCTGCCCGAGGGCATGACCGCGCCCATGGGATGCGACGCCGTCGCCGTCCCCGCGCGCTTCGGGCCGATGGTCCTGCCCCGGCTGCCCCGGGTGGGCTGTGTCTACGCCGACCGGGCGCACTGGTGGTGGATCGTGCCGTCCGACTCCGACTACGCGCTGGAGTGGCCGTCGCCGGTGCGCTACACCACCGGCGCGCTCGTCTCCGACGGTGCGGCCGCTCCCGGGCTCATCCTCAGGCCCGAGGGGACGATTCCCTATACGCCGCCGATACCGCTGTATCTGGCGCTGTGCCGGGTGACGGGGACGACGCCCACGTGGTCGCGGATGACCGCGTAGGGCTCCGCGCAGGGCTCCGCCGGTTGGGCCGTTCCCGGTAGGGGCTGCGCCCCTGTGCGCGTTCGGTTCAGGTGGGATCCGTCTCATGTGCGGCTGCCCGGTTGTGGGGGCCGGCCGCGCAGTTCCCCGCGCCCCTGACGGGCCTGCGGCCCTTCAGGGGGATCCCGAAGGCGCTTCCCCGCGCGCCCCTTGTGCTCCGGGTGGGTCGTGGTGGCACCGTCGTGCGCCCTGGTCGGGAGCGGAGGGCACCGGGATAGTGGCCGTCTGCGACGACTCGGGGGAGGCCGTGAGTGGGGAAGGCACGTGACGGGGGCAAGCCGGAGACATCCGAGTCGGAGACGCTGCTCTTCGGGGGGCCGCTGCGGTACGACATGGGCTGGTCGCAGCACGCCAACGCCTTTCTGGAGCTGAACTTCCGCGCGATGGTGCGTCGGCTGCCGTCGCTGCTCGCGTCGAGCTTCCGGCTGGCCTGGCAGGCGGACCGGCGGGCCGCCCGGACCGTGCTGGCCGCCGAGACGGGCCGCGGCCTCGCCCAGGCGGTGAGCCTGCTCGCGGTGAACATGATCCTGGCCCGGCTGATGGCCGACGGCACGGTCGAGGAGCGGCTGCGGGAAGCGGTCCCCGCGCTCGTCACCATCGCCGCCGTCATGCTGGTGGCGACGCTGCTGCGGGCCGCGTCGACGTACGCCACGGGCCGGCTGGAACCGAAGGTGGAGCGGGTCGCGACCGAGCTGTACCTGGAGCGGGCGGCGGCCGTGGAGCTGTCCGCGATCGAGGACGACGGCTTCCACAAGCTGCTGGACACCGCGAAGTACGGCGCCCAGTCGGCCCGCCGGATGATCAGCTACTCGGCGCGGGTGGTCAACGCGCTGATCTCGCTGATCGCGGCGGCCGGTGTGCTGACCGTGCTGCACCCGGCCCTGCTGCCGCTGCTGGTCACGATGACCCTGCCGAGCGCCTGGAGCTCCCTGACGATCGCCCGCCGCCGCTACACGTCGTTCCACGCCTGGGTGCAGCACGCCCGGGCGGGCTATCTGATCGGCTCGCTGCTGATCGAGCCGGAGGCGGCCCCGGAGATCCGGGTGCACGGCGTCGGCCCCTTCCTGCTGCGCCACTACCGGTCGATGTCGGAGACCGCGGAGGCCGAGCAGGCCCGGCTGGCCCGGCTGGCGGCCCGTACGGGCCTGTACGCGGCCCTCTGGACCGGGCTGGCCACCGTGGCGACGTACGCGACGCTGGGCGGTCTGCTGCTCGGCGGTGCCATGGCGCTGTCCGTCGCGGGTACGGCGGTGATCGCGATCCGCACCGGCTCAGCGAGCCTCGACACGCTGGTCCTGGAGGTGAACTCGCTGCACGAGGAGGCCCTCTTCGTGGGCGACATGCAGCGGCTCTACGTCGAGGCCGCGAGGCGCGCGATCCCGGAGGGCGGTGACCCGCTGCCCGAAGACCCGCGGGAGATCCGGGTGGAGAACGTGACCTTCGCCTACCCGGGCAAGGCCGGCCGGCCCGCGCTCAAGGACGTCACCCTGACCGTGCCGATCGGCAAGATCGTGGCCCTCGTCGGGGAGAACGGCTCGGGCAAGACGACCCTGGTCAAGCTGCTCGCCGGGCTGTACGCCCCGGACCAGGGCAAGATCATGTGGGACGGTGTGGACGCGGCGGGCGCCGACCGGCGGCAGCTCGCCGAGCGCATCGCGATGGTCGCGCAGGACTTCAAGCGGTGGCCCTTCACCGCCCGCGTGAACATGGCGATCGGCCGCCCGTCGGCCCCGATGACGCAGGAGCGGCTCGCCGCGTCCGTCGCGGAGGCCGGGGCGCAGGACGTGATGGACGATCTGCCGCGCGGCCTCGACACGCTCCTGGGCAAGGGGTTCAGCGGCGGGCACGAGCTGTCGGGCGGGCAGTGGCAGCGCCTGGGCATCGCGCGGGCCGCGTACCGGCGCGGGCACATCCTCATCGTGGACGAGCCGACCGCCGCCCTGGACGCGCGTGCCGAGCTGGAGGTCTTCGAGAAGATCCGCGCGCTGGCGGGCACCGGGCAGACGGTCGTCCTGATCACCCACCGGCTGGCCTCGGTCCGCCACGCCGACCTGGTGCACGTCCTGGACCAGGGGCGCCTGGTGGAGTCCGGCACCCCGGACGAGCTGCTTGCCACCGGCGGGGTCTACGCCGAGCTGTACTCGCTCCAGGCGGAGCAGTTCGCGGTGCGGGCGCCTGCCGAGCAGACGGCCAGGGCCGACATGCCCGCCGAGCAGACGGCCGCCGCGAGGCTTCCCGCGCCGAAGGCGGGGTGACGGTCAGGCCGACGCGGTCGCGGCGGTCTCGGCGCCGCGCACGATGACCAGGAACATGTCCGTCGCGATGTCCATCACGACCTCGGCCTGCTGCCCCTCGAGGCGCGCCGCGTGCGCCAACTCCTCCGCCGGCCACGAGCCGCGCGGCCCACCGGCGGGAAAGCGCCCCAGCACCGTTCGCCCGTTCACCCTGCACCTCCATGTCGCGCTGCACCCGCGAGCCCGTAGCCCGCGGCTAGTCAGCTCGTAGATTTAAACGCCAACCATGGGGTGAACGGCTCGCGAAGTGACGGTACTGAGACGTAGTTGACACGAGGTCAACGAAGGATCGTGAGACACCTCTCAGAAACCACACATTCCGGTGACACCGGGTGCCCACACTTGCACTATTTGTCACTCGGGCGGGACGCGTCGGCTATTCGGGCGGCTTGTCGTAGTCCTGGATCCGGCCGCCGTGGCCGCGGTCGGTGAGCGCGGCCAGGCGGCCGGTCATCTCCCGCACCGTCGCCCGCACGTCGACGGTGAGCAGCTCACGGTCACGCATGAGGACGCGGCCGTCGACGATCGTGGTGGTCACGTCGGCGGAGCGGGCGCTGTGCACGAGGGTGGCGGCGAGGTCGTGCACGGGCTGGGTGTGCGGGCCGCCGAGGTCGACCAGGACGATGTCGGCACGCCGGCCGGGGGCGAGGCTGCCGACGGCATCCCCCAGTCCCACGGCCCGGGCGCTCTGGAGCGTGGCGTGGTGCAGGGCCTGGCGGGAGGTCAGCCAGCGCGGGTCGCCCTCGGTGGACTTCTGCACCAGCGCGGTGAGGGCCATGGCCTCCCACACGTCGAGCGAGTTGTTGGAGGCGGCCCCGTCCGTGGCGAGCCCGACGGGGATCCCGAGGCGGCGCAGGGCGCGGACCGGGGTCGTGGGCCAGGCGAACTTGAGATAGCCGCGGGGTGCGCTCGCGACGGCCACCGGTCCCGTCGCCCGCTCCAGGACCGGCAGGTCGCGCTCGACGATCCCGGTGCCGTGCGCGATGAGGACGCCCGCGGGGAGGCCTAGCAGTCCGGTGCGTTCCAGGACCTCGACGGGGGTGACACCGTGCCGGGCCAGGCTGTTGTCGGTCTGGTCGCGGCTCTCCGCGGCGTGCAGGTGCACCGGGAGGCCGTGGTCGCGGGCGAGTGCGGCGGTCGCGGCGAGGTCGGCGTCGTCGACGGTGTAGGGGGCGTGCGGAGCGAGGGCGGTGGTGATGCGCCCGCCGGCCGCGCCCCGGTGCCGCAGCGCGAACTCCAGGGACTTCTCGCGGCCTTCGGGCCCCTGCGAGGAGAAGAAGGCCTGGCCCAGATGGGCCCGCAGTCCGGTCTCCTCGACCACGGCGGCGACGGTGTCCATCGCGAAGTAGTGGTCGGCGAAGCAGGTCACCCCGCCGCGGATCATCTCCGCGCACGCCAGCCGGGCCCCCAGCTCGACGTCCCGCGCCGTCAGGTTGGACTCGACGGGCCAGATGACGTCGTTGAACCACTCCTGTGCCGGCATGTCCTCCGCGATACCGCGCAGCGCCACCATGGGCGCGTGCGTATGGCAGTTGACGAGCCCCGGCATGGCGATCTGGCCCCGCGCGTCGATCCGTTCCGCGGTGGGCACGGGGGCCGTCTCCTCCGCCGGTCCGATGCCGGCGATCACCCCCTCCCGTACGACGATCGCGGCGTCCTCCAGGAACGCGATCCCCTCGTGCTCGTCGTGGACGAGGGCGGTGCAGCCGGTGATGACGAGATCGGCGGGCGACGGGGGCACGGGGGAAGGGAGTGAAGGCGGCGCATGCGGCGGAGGCGGCGTCATGTCGTCACGGTACGACCGGGGCACGCTCGGGAGGGGGTGACTCGGACATCCGGTGGCGCCGTCACGCCGTCAGGCCCGGCCTCGGCAGGAGGTCGGCCGTGTCCGGTGGGGCCGGGAGGCTGATGTCGGTGTGCCTGCGGTGGCGGGCGAGTTCGTCCAGGAGTGCGGTGAGCCGCTCGGTGTGGTGGCGGCCGAGCCGTCCCGTGTCGTCGAGGTGCACGGCGCAGGCGGTGGTGGTGTCGACCAGCCGTTCGAGCAGGGCGGCGATCTCGTCGGTGCCCTCGGTGTGCCGGGCCAGGGCGGGCAGTTCGGCTCCGGAGAGGGCGATCGCGGCGCGGGCGGCGGCGAGCGAGCGGTAGGCCTCGCGGCGCAGGGTCCAGCGGGCGGCCCGTTCGTCGGCCTCGCCCGGTACGGCGGCCCCGACGGAGACGGTGACCCCGTAAGGCGTGGACGCGCCGCTCGACGGGGGCACTCCGCCCGCTTCCGGGAAGGCGCCCGGTGTGCGCGCCTCGCGCAGGACGTGCGCGAGATAGGCGTGCGCCGCTGTGCCCGCTTCCGTGAGCCGGGCGCGTACGCCCCCGCCGCGCTGCCCCCTGGGCATCGGCAGGTGACCGACGATCAGGACGATGGCGCAGGCCAGCAGGGTCTCGGCGATACGGCTCCAGGATGCCTGCGGGTCTCCGCCGACCATGACGAGGGCGAGCACCAGCACGGTGACGACCGCGGTCTGGGCGGCGAAGTGCCGTGTGGCGACGGGGATCAGCGCCCCGCTGACCGCGACCAGCGCGATCAGCCCCTCCGGCCGGGGCAGCACGGCGGCGAACCCGGCGAAGAGCACGGCGCCCAGCACGGTCCCGGCCGCCCGGCACAGCACCCGGGACACGAGCGGCCCGAGGTCGGGCTTGACCAGGAAGACGGCGGTGGCGGGCAGCCAGTACCAGTGCTGGTGGTGCAGCGCCTGCGCCACGGCCGCCGCGGCACCGAAGGACAGGGCGACCCGCAGCCCGTACTCGCGCCCGCCGGAGCCGAGGCCGAGCCGGACGAGCGAGCCGAGGGTACGGCGGCGGGTGTGCAGGTCGGACGGGTCGCCGCCCCGGTCGAAGGCCTCGGCGGCGCGCAGGAGCGCGTCGTCGAGGGCGCGCAGCGCGGGCGCGGAGCGCGCGGGCGCGGGCAGCGGGCCGGTGCCGGTGTTGCCGCGTACGGCCGCGGCGAGCCGCCGTAGCCCCTCGGACGCGCGGCCGACGACGGCGTCCCCGGCCCAGGCCAGCGCGGTCGCCGCCTCGGCGAGTGGGAGCGCGGCGGTGTACTGGGCGTGCAGGCGCCGCTCCGCCGACGAGCTGGCCCAGCGCCGCAGCCGAGGCCCGGCGAGGGCGTCCTGGGCGTGGTCGAGGGCGGCGGTCAGCGCGGCCCGCCGGGCGATGGCGTCGGGGGTGCCGACGGCGTCCAGCAGCGCCGCGATCGCGTCGTACACGGCGGCGACGGCGTCCCGTTCGCCGTCGAAGCGGTAGTCGCCGGCGGTGAGGACCGCGGGGGTGGGCAGCGCGAGGCGCAGCGCGAGCAGCCATCCGGCGCCGGCGAGGTAGGCGAGCGCCCGCTGCCATCCCGGTTCGGGCAGCGGCATCCCGGCGCCGATGGCGGCGGCGACCAGCAGTTGGGTGCCCGCTCCGGAGGCCACGGGCCCCACCGCGCTCATCGCGCCGGCGAGCAGTCCGAGCGCGGTGAGCAGCAGGGTGAGGACGACGGCTCCGGCGTACTGTCCGGCGTACGTCCCCACGAGGAGCCCCACGGCTCCGGCGAGCGCGGGCACGCCGAGGCGCTGCACGGAGACGCGCCGGCTGCCGGGGCGGTCGTTGATTCCGGCGAGCATGGCGCCGAGTGCGGCGAGGACCCCGACGGAGGGGCGTCCCGACACCACGGCGACCAGCAGCAACGGTCCCCCGGCCAACGCCCCCCGCAGCACCGCGTTCCAGGGCACCGGCCCCCGCTGCGCACGCAGAGCATGGGCGAGCCAGGGCGGCAGGGCGAGGACGGCGCGGCGGGACACGGGGCTCCTGTCGTCGGGTGAGGGCGGGGGTGTGCCTTCGGGCGACGGTGGCCGGGGCGTGGGCGGTGGGCGTGCGCGTGAGCTTGAGCGTCGTGAGTGGGGTGCGTGTGCTGTGCGTTCCACCGTAGGTCTCGGAACTGGAGAATATGGGACGCTCGTATTACCGCGACGTGACGATCTCTGTAGAGGCCATGTTCTTTATGAACGCAATGGAGGTGGACCCGGGGGCGTAGCCGGCCCCCGGGCCCTGGTATGCCGCCTTCTGGCACGCCGTCACGGTTGAGAACTCAGGTCAGTCATCATGTCGCCGCGTCCTGCCTTTGGACCACCACGCATCGAGCTGCGCGGGCTGGACTTGAACCAGCATTTCGACGTCCGGGGCCCGAGTCCGGTCGTTACGGCGATCGGCGGCGAATACTGAGTCTGGAGCAATAGTCTGAGATTGATCACGGCCCGTCCCTGAATTCCTTGGCGGGTACGGACCGCTCCGTCACGACAAGCCTCAGCTTCAGCTTGCGCTCCTCGCGCACCCCGCCCGGCTCACAGGCCGACCGGGGAGTTCATGAGGCTACCCGAACTATCCGAACAGGTAGCCGAATACAGCGTCACCGACCCGCTGGTCGACGACCTCCACGCCGTTCGCTTCCTCCCGCGCGAACTTCACGGCCTGCTGAAGCTTCTCGACGCGGCCGAGGATCTCGTTCACACGGCGGGCGGGCAGGGCTCCGGAGAACTTCACGGTCGTCCAGTAGCCGACCGGAATGTCCTCGTAGTACACCTCCACCTGGGCGGGGTGCTTGTCGGTCGCCTCGGCCTTCACATGGTTGCGCGGGACCTTCTTGGTCCGCACCGTCCGCACCGCCTCGGTCTTCCAGGCGTCGGTGGACGGATCCTGCGCCCACGCCTCGGAGGCGTCGAGCACGGGCAGCTTCCGCACCAGGGCGTTGATCTCGCCGAGCTGCTTCTCCAGGAAGAGCAGATAGGCCACGGGCACATCGGCGACGAGCACCCGGCCCTCGACCTTCACATCCGCCCGCGCCGTGCAGTTGGCCCAGTCCTTGGTGGCGGTCACGTCGAACAGTCGCGTGAGAACGCCGGCCGTCTCCCGCAACACGTCCTCCGCCCGCACCTGCACCCGGGTCGACTCGGGCGGCAACTGCTCGCCCTCCTCGTCCTTCGGCTGATAGGTACGCGCGATTCCGGCCAGCAACGCCGGCTTCTGCAGCCCGTGATGAGCGGCCGTCAGGTCCTGCTGGGACTTGGCCTTGACGCCCTTCTCCACTGCGATGATCTGATTGAGTTTCGCCACGCGGATGACGTTAACAGCGGAACTCCCCTCACTCCGAAGGATTATTTCGAGGGGCTGCTCGGACCGGGATGGGAAATCGGGCGGAATGCCGGCGGGCCCGCCCCTCCGCCGGCACCCCGCCCCTCCGCCGGCACTCCTCCTCCCTCCCGCAGCCATAAATCGGATGCGGAGGGTAGAGCGGAACGCGGATGATCGACAGGTTGTCCCCCCTCGTTCTTCCCCGCCCTCCACCGGGAGCAGTGATGATCCGGCGCACCAACGCCCCCAGCCTCTTCTCGCCGCCCGTCTACGCGCACGCGTCCGTCGTCGAGGCCGGGGCCAGGCTCGCCTTCCTCGCCGGTTCCGTCCCGCTGGATGCCGACGGGAAGCTGGTCGGGGAGGGTGATCCGGTGCGGCAGGCCGAGCAGGTGCTGGTCAACCTCGGGGAGCAACTGCGGGCGGTGGGCAGCGACTTCGAGCACGTCGCCTACACCGACGTGTATGTCGTGAGCAGCGAGCCGGCCGTCCTCTCCGCCGTCTGGAACGTCGTCGAGGCGTCCGGCCTGAGCATCGGCCCCCACTCCTCGACCCTCCTCGGCGTGGCCTGCCTCGGCTACACGGGCCAGCTGGTGGAGATCACGGCGACGGCGGTGGTCCCGTAGCAGCGGAGGTCCGCCAAGAATCGCGAGGGTTCTAGGGGCCGCAAGAACCGCAGGGGCCGCAGGGGCCGCGAGGGCCATGGGAACCGTAGGGGCCGCGAGGGCTGCGGGGGTCGCGGCCCTGCGAGCCCTCTACCGCGCCCCGCCCCCGTCCCCGTCCCCGTCCCCGTCCCCGTTGCCCCAGGTCCTCCTCTTCGGCAGCGGCTTCGCGTAGCTCCCCGCGCGGCTGGTGGTCAGTCCCAGCGTGACCAGCGACTCGGCGAGTTTCACCGCCGCCCCCACCCCGTCGACGACGGGCACCCCCAGCTTCTCCCCCACGGTCCGCTGCAGCCCGGTCATCCCCGCGCACCCCAGGACCAGTACCTCGGCCCCGGCGTCGCGGGCGCGCTGCCCGGCCGCGAGGAAGGCCCGGGTGGTGCGGTCGGTGTCGGCGAGGTCGAGGACGCCGAGCCCGGTGCCGACGATCGCGGCGCAGTTGCGGCCCACACCGGCGGCCTCCAGGCTGTCCTCGATCTGCCCGCAGGTGCGGTCCAGCGTGGTCACCACCCCGTAGCGCCGTCCGAGCAGGCAGGCGAGGTGGGCGGCGGCCTCGGTGATGTCGACGGCGGGGACGTCCAGCAGTTCCCGGGCCCCCTCGCGCCCGTGCTCCCCGAAGCCGGCCATGACGACGGCGTCGTACGGCTCCTCGTAGGTCCGCAGGGTGTCGAGGACGGCGGCGGCGGAGAGGTAGCTGTCGAGCCAGCCCTCCGCGGACTCGGGGCCCCAGGCGGGGGTCAGTCCGGTCACGGTGGTGCCCGGGCCTGCGGCGGCCCGGGCACCTCGCACGATCTCCTCGGTCATTCCCTGCGTCGTGTTGCAGTTCGTGACGACGATGCGCACGCTCAGCCCTCCACGGCGGGGCTCGACGCGGACGAGGAGGTCTCGGGCGAAGCCGTCGCGGAGGGGGCCGACGCCGCGGCCCGCTCGTCCCGGCACAGCACCGCGTACAGTGCGGCGGCCAGCGCCGTACCGATGAACCAGGAGTACGGGGCGACCGCGCTGAAGGTGGTCACGAGGGCGAGCACCGCCGAGACCGCGGCGGCGGGCAGGAACGCCCACAGCGCCTTGGGGTTGACGCCCTTGCGGTAGTAGTAGCGGGAGCCGGGCTCGGCGTTGAAGAGTTCGTCGACGTCGATGCGGCCGCGCTTGACCCAGAAGTAGTCGAGCATGATCACACCGAACAGCGGGCCGAGGAAGGCGCCCAGGCCGCCGAGGAAGTACTGGACGACGGTGGGGTTGGAGAACAGGTTCCACGGGGTCACGACCAGCGCCGCGACCGTGCTGATCATGCCGCCGACCTTGAAGGTGATCTTCTGCGGCCAGACGTTGGCGAGGTCGTACGCCGGTGAGACGAAGTTGGCGACGATGTTGACGCCCATGGTGGCGATGGCGAAGGTCAGGGCGCCCAGGACGAGCACCCAGGTGTTGCCGACCTTGGCGACGAGTTCGGCCGGGTCGGTGATGGCCTCGCCGAACACCTCCAGCGAGCCGGCCGTG
Organism: Streptomyces caniscabiei; assembly: GCF_014930365.1. Taxonomy (GTDB): domain Bacteria; phylum Actinomycetota; class Actinomycetes; order Streptomycetales; family Streptomycetaceae; genus Streptomyces; species Streptomyces caniscabiei. Next base: position 297,065 of record NZ_JABXWI010000005.1, read on the forward strand.
ACGATCACCGACACGACCACGAAGGCGGTCGAGTTGATCGGCAGGCCCCAGAAGTTCCCGCGCTTGACCGTCCGGTAGTCGGGGGCGAAGCGGGAGAAGTCGCAGAAGTTGAGCATCAGCGTGCCGTAGGTGGCGAGGACCAGCCCGATCGCGCCGAACCACTGCCGCCACTGCTCGCCGACGGAGACCGGGTTCGGGGTGGAGGTGAGGGAGATGGTCCAGCCGGCCTTGGCGAGGACCCAGACGGCCAGCGCGATCATGACGATCCAGATCGCCGGGCCGCAGAAGTCCTGGAACTTGCGGACCGACTCCATGCCCTGGCTGATGATCAGCGCCTGGATGAGCCAGAGGGCGACGAAGGTGCACCAGCCGAGCTGGTGCAGGCCGAGGAAGGAGTTGTGCGTCCAGGACTCCAGGCCCGGCCAGGCGGCCAGCAGCATGACGTTGACCGCGACGGACGCGAGGTAGGTCTGGATTCCGTACCACATGATGGCGATCACGGCCCGGATGAGGGCCGGGATGTTGGCGCCCCAGACGCCGAAGCTGATGCGGCTGACCACGGGGAAGGGCACACCGTGGCGCTGCCCGATCCTCCCCATCCAGTTCATCCCGATGTAGATGATCACGAAGCCGACGAGCAGCGAGGTGAACACCTGCCAGACGTTCATGCCGAGGACGAGCAGGCCCGCGGCGAACGTGTAGTTGCCGAGGTTGTGGACGTCGGACATCCACAGGGCGAAGAGGTCGAAGACCTTCCAGTTCCGCTTCTCGGCGGGGGCGAGGTCTTCGTTGGTGAGGCGGGGGTCGGGGACGAACGCTGTGGTGCCGGTGGCTTCGACACTGTCGGCGAGGGACACGGGGCCTCCAGGAGCGAGAGGAGACGAGCGTAGGTGGCGGGGACGGGTGCGGCACCGGCGTGGGGGAACGGGGGAGCACCACGGATTGTTTGGTATACCAAACTGCGCTCATAGTGCTCCCGTCAACCGTTCTGACCGATGTCGCTGTTGTTAACGCCAGGTAAAACACCGCACGCGTCGGCGAAGATTGGTCCATGAGCTCCCTGGCTCCGGAAGGAGCGAAGATCGAACCCCTGGGTGCGGTGCGCGAGCGCGTCCTCGGCACCCTGCGGCAGGACATCATCGCGGGACGTCTGCGCCCGGGCGACCGGCTCGTCGAGCGCGAGCTGGCCGACCGCTTCGGGGTCTCCCGGGTCCCGGTCCGCGAGGCGATCCGCGCGCTGGTCGCCGAGGGCTTCGTCCACTTCGAGACCCCGCGCCGTACGGTCGTGCGCCGGCTCACCCCGGCGGACGTGGCGGAGCTCTTCGAACTGCGCGAGGCGCTGGAGGTGTACGCGGCCGGGCTCGCCGCCTCCCGCGCCACCCCGGAGTCCCTCGCCGAGCTGTCGGCCCTGCTCGACCGGGCGGCGGAGGCGACCCGCGCCGGGGACGCCGAGACGATCACCGACATCAACACACGCTTCCACGACCGTGTCCTCGCCATGGCCGGCAACAGCCTGCTCGCCTCCGTCATGGAACCGGTCGACGGCCGACTGCGCTGGCTGACCCGCCAGAACACCGAGTGGCCTCAACTCCTCACCGAACACCGGGAGTTGTACGAGGCCATCGCCTCCGGCGACCCCGACCGCGCCCGCGCGCACGCCCTCACCCACGTCCGGACCAACTACCGGTCGACCGTGCGGCACCTGTTCGGCGAGAACGGGGAGGACAGTGGACCGGGGGACGGTCGCGGGACCGGGGACGGCGGCGGGACCGTGGAGGACGGCCGAACCGGCGGGGCGTGAACCCCGGTGAACCCTGAACACCGCTGCGGCACATCAGCGGCCGTGACGCCACGTGGACAACCGTCGGGACAACCGGCGGCCCGCGCCCGCGTCGTCCGGCGCCCGGTCCGCTCAGCCGTTGACGGCGTAGCGGTCCGTCGCCGCCACCAGTGCCTCCGTCATGTCCGGCGCGCCCGCGTCGTGGCCCACGTCGTCGACGAGGACCAGCTCGCTGCCGGGCCAGGCGTGGCGGAGGCGCCAGACGATGCCGAGGAGGTTGCCGGGGTCGAGGCTGCCCTGGACGAGGGTGCCCGGGATGCCCTTGAGCAGCGGCGCGTCGCGCAGGACCACACCGTCACCGTCGCCGTCGCCGCCGAGGAAGTGGCCGTTGCCCCAGTAGTGGGTGACGGTACGGGCGAAGCCGTAGCGGAAGACCGGGTCCTCGTAGCGCGGCACCGAGCGGGGCGGCTGCGCCGCGATGGCCGTCTCCCAGTCCGTCCAGGCCCGCGCGGCCCGCGCCCGCACGGTTTCGTCGGGCGACTCGAGCAACCGGTTGTAGGCGGCCGGCAGGTTCCCGTCCCGCTCGTCCTCGGGCAGTTCGGCCAGGAACCGTTCGAACGCGTCCGGGAAGAACTGTCCGAGTCCCCTGGTCAGCAGGGCGACTTCGGCGTCGGACCCGGTGGCGACCCCGGTGAGGACCAGCTCTGTCACGGCCTCCGGATGCGTCTGGGCGTACCGCAGGCCGAGCGCGGACCCCCACGACACGCCCCACACCAGCCACCGCCCGATCCCGAGGTGCCGCCGCAGCAGCTCCAGATCGGCGATCAGACGATCCGTCGTGTTGACGCTCATGTCGGTCCCGTACGCGCTCGCCGGCGGCGTCGAACGCCCGCAGCCCCGCTGGTCGAGCAGCACGATCCGGTAGGCCGCGGGGTCGAAGAGCCTGGGGAACCAGGCGTTGGCCCGGGAGCCCGGTCCGCCGTGCAGCACGACCGCCGGTCTGCCCCGCGGATTCCCGCAGACCTCCCAGTACACGCGGTTGCCGTCCCCGACGTCGAGCATGCCGTGGTCGTACGGTTCGATCTCCGGGTAGAGGGGCATTGCGCGACCCTAACCGCCGTACGACAGGGCCTGCAGCCGGTTTTCCGCCCGGCCGGTACGCCGCTGCCCGCCCGACCGGTACACCGCCGCCCGGCCGCTACACCGCCGCCCGGCCGGCTACGGGGCGACCGCCAGCCCCGCCGAGGTCGCCGCCGTACACAGGACGTCCCGCAGCATCTCCGGGGTCAGGCGGCCGGTGAAGGTGTTGCGCTGGCTGACGTGGAAGCAGCCGAAGAGGTCGAGGCCGTCGAGCGGTACCCGGGTGCCGTGGGCGAAGACGGGCCGGGGCCGGGGCACGTCCCAGCCGGCCTCGGCGAGCGCGGGCAGCGCGGCCTGCCAGCCGAAGGCACCGAGCACGACCACGGCCCGCAGGGTCGGCCGCAGCAGCTCCAACTCCCGCACCAGCCAGGGCCGGCAGGTGTTCCGCTCCTCGGGAGTCGGCTTGTTGGCGGGCGGCGCGCAGTGCACGGGTGAGGTGATCCGTACGCCGTACAGCTCCAGGCCGTCGTCCGTGGCGACCGCCGTGGCACGCGAGGCCAGGCCCACATCGTGCAGCGCCGCGTACAGCACGTCGCCCGAGCGGTCGCCGGTGAACATCCGCCCCGTCCGGTTCGCCCCGTGCGCGGCGGGCGCGAGGCCGACGATCAGCAGCGCGGCGTCGGGCGGCCCGAAGCCCGGCACCGGCCGCCCCCAGTACTCCTGGTCGGCGAACGCGGCCCGCCGGGTGCGCGCCACCTCTTCCCGCCATTCGACCAGCCGGGGACAGGCCCGGCACCCCGTGATCCGCGAGTCCAGCGCGGCGAGACCGGTGCCCTCGGCGCCGTCTCCACCGTCGGCCCCCATGTCGCCACCACCACCGCTGCCGCCGTCCATGTCTCCACGGTACGTCCGGTGATCGCCCGCCCCGTGCGGCCGGGCGGGGGCTAAGGTCGGGGTATGGCCTCTGAAGGTACGCAGGAGCGGGCGGGCGATCCGGCCGCGACGACCGGTGGCACCGACGGACCGGCCGCGACCAGCGGTGGCACCGACGGACCGGCGGCGGCGTCCGCCCAGGCGGCCCGTCCGGCGAGCGGCGAGAGCGTGCGCGTCGACAGCTGGATCTGGTCCGTGCGTCTGGTCAAGACCCGTTCGATGGGCGCCACCGCCTGCCGGGGCGGCCACGTCCGCGTCAACGGCGAGCGCGTCAAGCCCGCGTACGCGGTGCGCGTCGGCGACGAGGTGCGGCTGCGCCAGGCCGGGGGCCACGAGCGGGTCGTGATCGTGCGGCGGCTGATCCGCAAGCGGGTCGGCGCGCCCGTCGCCGCCGAGTGCTACGTCGACAACTCGCCGCCGCCCCCGCCCCGCGAGGCCGTGGCCCCCGCCGGCATCCGTGACCGGGGCGCCGGCCGCCCCACCAAGCGCGACCGCCGGGACATGGAGCGTCTGCGGGGCCTGGCGGAGGCGGCGAACGCCGACCGGCACCGCCGACCCACCTGATCCCTCCCGTCGACGGCCCCCGAGACGCCGTCGCTCGTCGCGCTGCCCAACCGCGACGGTCACGCCCGGCAGCCGCGCACGAGCCGCGTCAGCCCGGCCGCGTCGTGCCGTCGCACCCAGGCGATCAGGGCGAGCGGAACGATCAGGATGAGCGGTGTCGCCGCGTACTCCCCGTCGAAGGCGGTGATCTGCGTGATGAACGCGCCCACCATCAGCGCGCTCAGCGACACCGCCGCGACCGGGGCCAGCACGGGGATCAACAGCCCGACGGCGCCCGCCAGTTCGAGCAGGCCGATGGTGTACATCCCCGCGCTGCCCCAGCCGAGCGTGTCGAAGGACTCGACGGCCGACGGGTGTGCGATCAGTTTGGGCAGCGCGCTCGCGAGCCCGTAGAACAGTGCGAGCGCGATCTGCAGCGCGCGCAGCGAGATCCGGGCGCCCTTGCCGCGCGCGGTGGCCTTCGTACGGGCGGCCGGGACGGCGGTGCGGCCCGGGACGGCGGTGGAGGCGAGGGCGGCGGTGGAGGCGGGGGCGGCGGTGGAGGCGACGCGGCTGGCGGGAGCGGTGGTCTCGGACATGGGGTCTCCTGGGTGAAGCGGTTCCGTGTTCGCTGTCACGGAGGTAGACCGGGCCGCTCCCCCGAACTCATCGCCGCGCGCCGGGAATTCACGCCGGGTTTCCGGCCCCCGCCGGGCCGCTCATCCCGTCGGTACCGCCTTCACCCAGATCCGGTCCTCCGTCAGATACCGGTCCACCGTCAGCCCCGCCTCCGCCAGCGCCTCCTCGAACTGCTCCTTGGTCATGGGGCGCGAGCGGAACGTCTGGGTCCACTCGCCGTCCGGGAAGAAGTACTCCGCGAACACCGAGTTGACCCCGTCCCCGACCTGTTCGGTGGAGGCTATGCGGACGGTGAAGCCTCGGGGGTCGACCCGCTCCCTGGGGACGTTCGTGTGGTAGTCCTCCCCCTCGCGCTGGATCAGCACGAAGCCGTCGTCCGCGAGATGCCGCAGACAGGCCGCGAGCATCCCGCGCCGCACCTCGGGGTCCCCGGTGTGGACGAGGAAGGAGGCGAGCAGCACCACGTCGAACGGCTCGCCCAGGTCGAGTTCCTCGATGGAGGCGTGGATCGTGCGGGCGCCGCGGACCCGCTCCAGCATCTGGGCCGACTCGTCGACGGCCGTGACGGTGAAGCCCCGCTCGATCAGGGGGTGGGTCATCCGGCCCACCCCGCAGCCCAGTTCGAGAATGCGCGCGCCCGCGGGTGCGACGCTCGCGATCACCTCCGGTTCGTCCCCGACCGGCAGCCGTGCGTACAGCTCGACCGCGCAGCCGTCCGGGGTGATCGCCCCGGACCCGGTCCCCTCGTACCCCTCACGCATGTGAATGCCCATGTCCGTCCAACGGCCGGGCGTGCAGGGGCCGTTCCTGCCGGGAATCACCCGATGGGGTGAACTTGCGTGTCCGGCGCCCCCGTTGGGGTGGGCCCTGCACGCCTCACCAGGCGAACCAGCCGTGCCCGCTGTACCAGTGCCCGCCCGCGCGCAGATGATCGCCCACGGCCCGTTCGAGACGTGTCCGGCGCGGCAGTGTCTCCATGGGCAGGTCGGGGTCCCCGAAGACGAAACGGACCGGCAGGTCGTCCTCGGGTTCGCCGATGGTGCCGCCGACCCGGAACCGCCGCTGGAACCGGACGATGTTGGAGTCCTCGGGCAGATACCGCCGCAGCTGCGGGTCGAGGAGCCAGGAGTGGCAGCAGCCCGCGGTGTACCGCTCCTCGGGGAAGTGCCGGGCGAAGAAGTCGTGGGCCGACGCCAGCGACCGGTCGCACGCGGTCGGCGTCAGGGGCCCCGCGTAGTCGGGTATGTGCAGGTCGATGCAGGGCTCCCCGGGCCCCAGGGGCAGGCCGGCCGCCGCCAGCGCGACACCCTCCCGGCCGGCCACCCGGGACCGCTGGTACTGCAGGCGGCCGAGCTGGAACAGCTCCCCGTGGAAGTGCAGCGCGAACCAGGTCGGTGCGACGAGCCCGCCCACGCCGTACCTCCGGCGGTGCAGCACCAGCCCGCGGCCCAGGTCGGCGAGGGTGCGCCGGGAGATGTCGTCGGGAATCCCGCGCTCCCGGTGGTACGCGCGCACGTACGGCAGGGCCGCCACGAAGACGAACACATGGAAGTAGCGGCCGAGCGGACCCGAGTCCCAGGGCAGCGGCAGGAGCCTCGGCCCCTTGCCGACCCTCCCCAGGTCCCGCGCCAGACCGTCGACGCACCGCCCGAGCAGCCAGGTCGCGCCCTCGTCGGCCGCCAGGGTGCGGCGCAGCGCGATCAGGTCGTTGACGTCCTCGTAGGGCACGGCGAGGTCCACCAGCGCGTCGAGCAGTTCGTCGTCGGCGTCCGGCAGCCGCGCCTGCACCGCGTGGGCGCTCCCGCTCTCCTCCAGGCCCCCCAGCCAGTCGGCGAGCCTCTCGTCCGCCCGCACCGCGTCCAGCAGCACCATCGTCTCCCCGTTTCCGTCGGTCTCCTGGGGAAACGCGTGGGACGAGGAGTACGTTTCCGAACACGACGGGGAGGAGTGGCGTCGATGCGTACCGGCAGTGAACCGACGACCGCGCGCAGTCCTCTGCGGATGCGGCTCTGGCTGAGCGTATGGGGCCTGATCTGGGCGATCGCCGGGACGGCGGCCTTCGCTCTCGTCGGCCGTCCCGGCTGGGCCGTGGCCTGCGGGGTGCTGTGGCTGATCGTCACCGTGGACCTGTTCATGGTCCTGCGCCACATCCGTCAGGGCCCGCACTACCAGCCGGGCCGCGACGTCCCGCCGTACCAGCCGCCGCGGCATCACCACCCGTAGCGGCGGGACCGGCGGTCAGGAGTCGAACCGGGCCGCTTCCACGTACTGCGGGTTCGGGTCGAGGGCCGCGGCGAGCCGGAAGTGCCGCTTGGCCTGGTCCGGGCGGGCCTGGCGCTGGTAGGTGCGGGCCAGGGCGAAGTGCGCGAACGCGTTGTCCGGCTCGCGCTCCAGGACGATGGTGAACTCCAGCTCCGCGGGCCGCAGTTGGGCCGCCGCGAAGAAGGCACGGGCACGCAGCAGCCGGGCGGCCGTGTTCTCGGGGTGCTCGGCTATGACTCGGTCGAGCAGCTTGACCGCGCCCCGGGGGTCGTTGGCGGCGAGCAGTTGCTCGGCGGCGCGGAAGTCGATGACATGCGTCTGAGGGCTACGTCCGGTGGAACCGCTGGTCTCGGGCACGGCTGAGTCCTTCCCTTGCTGGGACGGTTCAACGCCCTCCGCGGCCCCGCTATTCCTGTGTGTGTTCGGTTCCCGTCCGGGACGCGTGGGCCCGGCGGGCGAGGTCCTCCCACACCTCCCGCACGCGTCGCCGCAGGTCGTCGAGGGGGACGTCGTTGTCGACGACGATGTCCGCGATCTCCAGCCGCTTCTCACGGGTCGCCTGGGCGGCCATGCGCGCGCGGGCGTCCTGCTCGGTCATGCCCCGCAGCCGTACCAGCCGGTCGAGCTGGGTCTCGGGGGCCACGTCCACGACGACCACCAGGTCGTACAGCGGGGCCAGGCCGTTCTCGGCGAGCAGGGGGACGTCGTGGACGACGACGGAGTCCTCGGCGGCGGCGCTCTCCAGTTCTCGGGAGCGGGCGCCCACCAGGGGGTGCACGATCGCGTTCAGCGCGGCGAGCTTCTCCGGGTCGGCGAAGACGAGGGAGCCCAGCCTGGGGCGGTCCAGCCCGCCGTCCGGCGCGAGGACGCCCTCGCCGAACGTCTCGACGACGGCCGCGAGCCCGGGGGTGCCGGGTGCGACGACCTCGCGCGCGATGCGGTCGGCGTCGATCAGCACGGCGCCGCACTCCACCAGCAGCCGCGACACCTCGCTCTTGCCGGCGCCGATGCCGCCGGTCAGACCCACTTTCAGCATGCCCGGCAGCTTAGGCCCTGCCACTGACACACCTGAAGAGCGGACCCGGGAGGGCCCGGCCGGCTCAGCCGTCGCCCTCGCGCTCCGCCAGGAACTTCTCGAACTCCCGCCCGATCTCGTCGGCAGAGGGGATGTCGACGGGCTCGGCGAGCATGTTGCCCCGTGTCTCGGCACCCGCGGCGGCGTCGTACTGGTGCTCGAGGCCCTGCACGAGGGCGACCAGTTCCTCGTCGCCCTCGCGGATCTGCCGGTCGATCTCCGTCTGCGTGCGGTGCGCCTCGGTGCGCAGGGCGTGGGCGACGGAGGGCAGCACCAGGCCGGTGGCGGCCGTGACGGCCTCCAGGACGGTCAGGGCGGCGTCCGGGTAGGGCGAGCGGGCGATGTAGTGCGGCACGTGCGCGGCGACGCCCAGCACGTCGTGCCCGGCCTCCGTCAGGCGGTACTCCACGAGCGACTCGGCGCTGCCGGGCACCTGGGCCTCCTCGAAGGGGCTGCGGTGGCCGGGGACGAGCTCGGCCCGGTTGCCGTGCGGGGTGAGGCCGACCGGGCGGGTGTGCGGGACGCCCATGGGGATGCCGTGGAAGTTCACCGACAGACGGACGCCGAGCCGCTCCACGATCTGTTGGACGGCGGCCGCGAACCGCTCCCACTCCACGTCCGGCTCGGGGCCCGACAGCAGCAGGAACGGCGCTCCGGTGGCGTCCTGGACGAGCCGTACCTCCAGGGCCGGTACCTCGTAGTCGCTCCAGCGGTCGCGCTTGAAGGTCAGCAGCGGGCGGCGCGCCCGGTAGTCCACGAGCCGGTCGTGGTCGAAGCGGGCCACCACCTGGTGGGGCAGCGAGCCGAGGAGCCGTTCGACGATCTGGTCGCCCGTCTCACCCGCGTCGATGTATCCGTCGAAGTGGTAGAGCATGACAAGTCCCGCCGACTCCTGGGCGAGCGCCATGTCGACGACGGCCAGGCCTTTCGGCTCCCATGCGTACAAACCCTGCGGATCAAGCACTGTGACCGCTCCTCCTCGTGTTCGTACTGCACAACGCGGGGCGGGGGCCTGGCATTCCCGGGAACGTGAACACCTCGGCGGGGACGTCCAGTTCATGACGCACCTCGGGCCCGCGTCCAGGAAGGACGCGGGCCCGGGGTGTTATCGGCTAGCTCTCAGCCGTGTGCGTTCAGCTCTGGCCGCCGGCCAGCTTCTCGCGGAGCGCGGCGAGGGCCTCGTCCGAGGCGAGCGCGCCGGAGGTGTCCGCACCCTCGGAGGAGTAGGAGCCACCACCCGCGGCCGGAGCCGCACCCGCGGCGTCGCCGCCCTCGGCCGCGGCAGCGGCGTCGGCCTCGCGGGACTTGATGACCTGGGCCTGGTGCTGCTCGAAGCGCTGCTGCGCCTCGGCGTACTGGCCCTCCCAAGCCTCGCGCTGGGTCTCGTAGCCCTCGAGCCAGTCGTTGGTCTCGGGGTCGAAGCCCTCGGGGTAGATGTAGTTGCCCTGGTCGTCGTAGGACGCGGCCATGCCGTACAGGGTCGGGTCGAACTCGACCGAGGCCGGGTCGGCACCGAAGGACTCGTTGGCCTGCTTGAGGGACAGCGAGATCCGGCGACGCTCCAGGTCGATGTCGATGACCTTGACGAAGATCTCGTCGTTGACCTGGACGACCTGCTCCGGGATCTCCACGTGGCGCTCGGCCAGCTCGGAGATGTGGACCAGACCCTCGATGCCCTCGTCCACGCGGACGAACGCACCGAACGGAACCAGCTTCGTGACCTTGCCGGGCACGACCTGGCCGATCTGGTGGGTCCGGGCGAACTGCTGCCACGGGTCTTCCTGGGTCGCCTTCAGCGACAGGGAGACACGCTCGCGGTCCATGTCGACGTCGAGGACCTCGACGGTGACTTCCTGGCCGACCTCGACAACCTCGGACGGGTGGTCGATGTGCTTCCAGGACAGCTCGGAGACGTGGACCAGACCGTCGACGCCACCCAGGTCCACGAAGGCACCGAAGTTGACGATCGAGGAGACCACGCCGGAGCGGACCTGACCCTTCTGGAGGGTCGTGAGGAACGTCTGGCGGACCTCGGACTGGGTCTGCTCCAGCCAGGCACGGCGGGACAGGACCACGTTGTTGCGGTTCTTGTCCAGCTCGATGATCTTCGCCTCGAGCTCCTTGCCCACGTAGGGCTGGAGGTCGCGGACGCGGCGCATCTCGACGAGGGAGGCCGGCAGGAAGCCACGGAGGCCGATGTCGAGGATGAGACCACCCTTGACGACCTCGATGACGGTACCGGTGACGATGCCGTCCTCTTCCTTGATCTTCTCGATGGTGCCCCAGGCGCGCTCGTACTGGGCGCGCTTCTTCGAGAGGATCAGGCGGCCTTCCTTGTCCTCCTTCTGGAGAACAAGGGCTTCGATCTCGTCGCCGACCTTGACGACCTCGTTCGGGTCGACGTCGTGCTTGATCGAGAGCTCGCGGCTCGGGATGACACCTTCGGTCTTGTAACCGATGTCGAGCAGGACCTCGTCCCGGTCGACCTTCACGATGACGCCGTCGACGATGTCGCCGTCGTTGAAGTACTTGATCGTCTCGTCGATCGCGGCGAGGAAGGCTTCCTCGTTACCGATGTCGTTGACCGCTACCTGCGGGGTGGTGGCGGTGGTCTCGGTGCTGCTCGTCATGTGGGAAAGGGCTCCGGTACGGACGGTGAGTCGTAGGTACTGCTACGCCGGGAGCCCGTATCGCTCTGAAGAAGCCGGACAGCATAGGAAGCGCCACGAAAATCCGGTGGCGCCTCGACAACCGAGGGGACATACGACAGATGCGAGCGCAGCCTGCTACGTCTGAGGTGCGCAGGCCCGCAGCGCAACTTGTAGCATACGGGGGCAGCCAGGCAGGGTCAATGCGCGAAGGCGCACACCCGGGGCGGAACGCCGCATACCCGGCACAAAACCTGCCTCTCGAGGCCACGCAGGCCTGGGAGACCCCTCTCGTGTCACCGCCGGAGCGGGTCGCGGCACGCAGGTTACGGAAGAGTACGACGAGGGAGCCGATCATCCAAGAGCCCGAAGTCCACGAAGCCGACGCGGCCCACGAGGCCGGCGGTGCGTCCGGGGCGGACGAACCGGAGGCCACCCGCCGCGACGCCGGGGTGACGGAGAGTTCCCGGGCCAACCGGGGCTGGTGGGACCGCAACGCCGACGACTACCAGGTCGAGCACGGCACGTTCCTCGGCGACGACCGCTTCGTGTGGTGCCCGGAGGGGCTCGACGAGGTGGAGGCCGAGCTGCTGGGGCCGTCCGAGGAGCTGAAGGGCAAGGACGTCCTGGAGATCGGCGCCGGTGCCGCGCAGTGCGCGCGCTGGCTGGCCGCCCAGGGAGCCCGTCCGGTGGCCCTGGACCTCTCCCACCGCCAGCTCCAGCACGCGCTGCGCATCGGCGGGTCCTTCCCCCTGGTGTGCGCCGACGCGGGCGACCTGCCCTTCGCGGACGCCTCCTTCGACCTGGCGTGCTCGGCGTACGGGGCGCTGCCCTTCGTGGCCGACCCGGTGCGGGTGCTGCGGGAGGTCCGCCGGGTCCTGCGCCCCGGGGGCCGTTTCGTCTTCTCGGTGACCCACCCGATCCGCTGGGCCTTCCCCGACGAGCCCGGCCCGGAGGGACTGTCCGTCTCCGGCTCCTACTTCGACCGCACGCCGTACGTCGAGCAGGACGAGGCGGGCGACGCCGTGTACGTGGAGCACCACCGCACGGTCGGCGACCGCGTCCGGGACGTCGTGGCCGCGGGCTTCCGGCTGGTGGACCTGGTCGAGCCGGAGTGGCCCGCCTGGAACACCTCCGAGTGGGGCGGCTGGTCCCCGCTGCGCGGGAACCTGATCCCGGGGACGGCGATCTTCGTGTGCGAGCGGGACTGAGCCGGGCACGCGACACACTGGGGGCGTGATCCGTTACGACGCCCTGGACGCGCTGCCCGTGCGCGCCGCGCTGCCCTCGCTGGACGACGCCCTGGAGGGGCACGGCACCGCCGTCCTCGTGGCGCCGCCCGGCACCGGCAAGACGACGCTGGTGCCCCTGGCCCTGGCGGGCCTGCTGGACAGCGGGCCGGCGCGGCGGGTGGTCGTCGCCGAGCCGCGGCGGATCGCGGCACGGGCGGCGGCCCGCCGGATGGCGTGGCTGCTGGGCGAGAGGCCCGGCGACAGCGTCGGCCACACCGTGCGCGGCGAACGGGTCGTGGGACCGCGCACGCGCGTGGAGGTCGTCACGACCGGTGTTCTGCTGCAACGGCTGCAACGCGACCAGGAGTTGCCCGGCGTCGACGTCGTCGTGCTCGACGAGTGCCACGAACGGCATCTGGACGCGGACACCGTCGCGGCGTTCCTGCTCGACGTGCGGGCGGCGCTGCGGCCGGAACTGCGGCTGGTGGCGGCGTCGGCGACGACCGACGCGGAGGGCTGGGCGCGGCTGCTGGGCGGGGCGCCGGTGGTCGCGGCCGAGGGGGTGTCGTATCCGGTCGAGGTGGTGTGGGCGCCGCCGGCCCGTCCGGTGCGGCCGCCGCACGGGATGCGGGTGGACCCGGCCGCGCTGACGCATGTCGCGTCGGTGGTGCGGCGGGCGCTCGCCGAACGGGAGGGCGACGTCCTGTGCTTCCTGCCCGGCGTGGGCGAGATCGCGCGCGTGGCGGGGCAGTTGGGAGGGCTCGGTGACGTGGAGGTGCTCCAGGTGCACGGGCGGGCGCCCGCCGCCGTGCAGGACGCGGTGCTGGCGGGCGGGGAGCGGCGTCGGGTGGTGCTGGCGACGTCGGTGGCCGAGTCGTCGCTGACGGTGCCCGGGGTACGGGTGGTCGTCGACTCAGGGCTCGCGCGGGAGCCGCGGGTCGACCACGCGCGGGGCCTCGGCTCGCTGACGACGGTACGGGCCTCGCAGGCGGCCGGACGGCAACGGGCCGGACGGGCCGGGCGCGAGGCCCCCGGCGCCGTGTACCGGTGCTGGGCGGAGGCCGAGGACGCCCGTCTGCCCCGCTTCCCCGCGCCGGAGATCAAGGTGGCCGATCTGACGGCGTTCGCGTTGCAGGCGGCGTGCTGGGGCGATCCGGAGGCCACGGGGCTCGCTCTGCTGGACCCGCCGCCGGGCGGGGCGATGGCGGCGGCGCGGACCGTGCTCTCGGCGATCGGGGCGGTCGACTCCGCGGGCCACGCCACGGATCGGGGTGTACGCATGTCCCGCCTGGGTCTGCATCCCCGGCTGGCCCGGGCCCTGCTGGACGCGGCGCCGCTGGTGGGCGCCGAGCTCGCGGCGGAGGTCGTGGCGCTGCTGAGCGAGGAGCCGCCCCGGGAGTACGGCGACGACCTGGCCGCCGCGTTGCGGAGCGCCCGGCGCGGGGGCGACGCCTACGCGGCCCGTTGGCGCGCGGAGGCCCGGCGACTACGGACCGCGTCGCAGCCCGCGCCCGCGGCGGGTGCCGGGGGCGAGCACGGGGCCGGAGTGATAGCCGCTCTGGCGTTCCCGGAGCGGGTGGCCCGACGTGACGACGGAACGTTTCTCATGGCCTCCGGGACCCGGGCCGAGGTGTCGGAGGCGTCCGGGCTGCGAGCAGTGGGCTGGATCGCCGTGGCCGTCGCCGACCGGGCGGTGGGGAGCGGGCACGCGCGCGTGCGGCTCGGGGCCGCGATCGACGAGGAGGTCGCCCGGGAGGCGGCCGGGGGGCTGTACCGCCGGGACGAGGAGGTCGTGTGGCGGGACGGGGACGTGGTGGCCCGGCGGGTGGAGCGGCTGGGGGCGGTGGAGCTGGCGGTGCGGCCGTTGCGGGAGGCGGAACCCGCCCTCGTACGGGAGGCGTTGCTGGCGGGGCTGCGGGAGGAGGGGTTCGGGCTGCTGCGGTGGTCCGAGGACGCGGCGCGGCTGCGGCAGCGGCTGGCGTTCCTGCGGGAGCGGCTCGGTGAGCCGTGGCCCGAGGTGTCCGACGGCGCCCTGCACGCGCGCGTGGCGGAGTGGCTGGAGCCCGAGCTGAGCCGGGCCCGGCGGCGGGCCGACCTCGGGCGGATCGACGCCGGGCAGGGGCTGCGGCGGTTGCTGCCGTGGGCCACGGGGGACGCCGTACGGCTGGACGAGCTGGCGCCGGAGCGGATCGAGGTGCCGAGCGGGTCCCGGATCCGGGTCGACTACACGCGGCCCGAACAGCCGGTGCTGGCGGTGAAGTTGCAGGAGATGTTCGGGCTGCGGGAGTCGCCCGTGCTGGCTGGGGTGCCCGTGCTGGTGCACCTGCTGTCCCCCGCCGGGCGGCCCGCCGCCGTCACCGCCGACCTCGCCTCGTTCTGGCGGGACGGGTACCGGGCCGTGCGGGCGGAGTTGCGGGGCCGGTACCCGAAACATCCGTGGCCCCAGGACCCGGCGACGGCGGAGCCCACCCGGTACACCAACGCGCGGCTCAGGCGTTGACCGGCTCGGACGCCGGGGGTTTGGCGGACTGCGGTGCGCCGGGCCTGCGGCCGCGGGCCTCGACGTAGAGGGAGAGGGCGAGCAGCAGCAGCCCCAGGCCCAGGAAGCCCCAGGGGAGGTAGGAGGTCATGAGGAGGACCGGCAGGCGCTGGGACTCGACCAGGTCGACGGTGTGTTCGATGTAGTCCTCGCGCATCTTCACGTGCCCGGCGAAGGCGGTCACCTTCTCGCGGTCGCCCAGCAGCGTCCCGCCGCGCAGTTCCTCCTTGTGGATCTCCTCGCCGTAGACGGGGGCGCCGGTGACGGGTTCGACCCAGAACTTGCGGACCGTGGTGTACCAGCGGGTGGTGCCGGTCTGGGCGACGGTCTCCCGGGTGATGCCTTCGACGGGCATGGTCCGGGGGAAGGGGACCTGGGTCCAGGGGATGGTCTGTTCGAAGTAGTAGACCTCGACGCCGCGGAAGTCCTGGGTGCCCTTGTAATGGATGGGGGCGGTGATCCGGGCCTGGGCGTCGAAGTACTCGTAGTCCCTCTTCTCCGTGAGGAAGGGCCACTTGAATTCCAGGCCCTGGCGTTTCACGGG
This sequence comes from Streptomyces caniscabiei, assembly GCF_014930365.1. GTDB lineage: Bacteria > Actinomycetota > Actinomycetes > Streptomycetales > Streptomycetaceae > Streptomyces > Streptomyces caniscabiei. The sequence goes on from NZ_JABXWI010000005.1 coordinate 312,340, forward strand.
GTCGCCGTCGACCGACTCGCCCTTGGCGTGGACGGGTTCCTGGGTGTGGGCGTCGAAGATGTAGCGCTCGGGGATGCGGGAGACCGTCTCGCCGTCGGGACCCTGGACGTACGACAGGCCGTCCCAGACGACGACGTCCCGGTCGGTGGTCTTCTCTATCTCCTCGGAGGCCTCCACGTTGCCCTTGAGGGTCTGCACGATGGTGACCTTCGGGACGGTGCGGGCGGTCATCGTGGCGTAGTCGAGGAGGGTGGCGTCCTTCGCCTCCAGGACCATGTCCTGGTACTGGTTCGCCGGGATCTTCGCCAGGTTCGGGAAGGCGTACCAGCGCGTGAGTGGGGACAGCGCGGTGAAGAACACGGCGAGCGCGAGCAGGATCAGACCGGCCCTACGGCGCATCTCGGGCCTCCCTCCCTGGCGGTCACGGATGTGCGGGGACCGTCGTCAGCAGTGGCTTCGGTGAGGTCTTCCCCGTCGGTGAGCCCAGCGCGGTGAGCGTGAACACCAGGGCGAAGGCGAGGGCGAGACCGGTCACGGCGGCGATCAGGGCGCGCATACGGACCTCCCGGCCACGGGCCTGATGACGGGAACTGATACATCGTCAGGTCCGGCACGGTAGCAACGGGCGGGCGAGATGAGAACAGGTCGCGCACACACGGCGGCGGCGCCCCTCCGGGAGGAGGAGCGCCGCCGTGGCCGTACGGGCGACCGCCGGGTCTAGGACTCGCTGGGGCTGGGCGTCGTCGGCTCGGTCGTCTCGGTGGGCTGGGTGGGCTCGGTCGTCTCCGCCGGGGCCTCCACCTTCAGTTCGAGCGTGAGGGTCGCGCCGCCCTCGGTCTCGATGCGCAGCAGGAACGTGCCGACGGTGTCGTCCGCGTAGAGCTTCGGGAGCTTGAGGGCACCGTCCGCGTCGGTCTCCAGAGCGGTCAGCGTGCGGATCGGATTGCCCGCGGCATCCTTGCCGAAGTAGGGGCCCTTGTCGTTCACGGTGGGGTCGATGAGGGACTTGATCAGGGTCGCCTTGACGGCGACCTTGTCGGCGACCGCTCCCTTGTAGGTGGCCTTGACCCCGATCTGCTCGGCGAACTCGCCGTTGGCCACACAGGTCAGCGCGTCCGTGCCGGTGCGGGCGAGGGCGTCGGCCGCGCGGGCGGTGACGGTGACCTTGTGGTCGAGGGCGGTCACGGTCCGGCCCACGACGGTGGACCGGACCGTGACGGTGCCGGTCTTCTCGCCGGCCACGAGCGCGGGGGCGGTGGCCTTGCCCGTGCTGTCGGTGATGACGGTCGCCACCTTCTCGCCGCCGATGAACGTGGTGCCGCTGTCGCCGACGACGGTGAAGCGGACCCGGACCTTGGCGACGGCCTTGCCGGCCTTGGTCTCGGTGCGGGCGGCGAGCTTGCCGGTGAAGGTGTCCCCGGCCATGGCCGTGAGGGCCGACGCGCCCGCGTTCTCCAGGTGGTGCACGGTGTCCGTGGCGGTGGGCGGCGTGGTGGTGGGCGGCTTCGGGGTGCTGCCGCCGCCCGGCTCGTTGGTGCCCGGCTTCGACGGGTTCTGCGGCTTCGACGGGTTCGACGGCTTGGGGCTGGGACTCGTCGTGGAGCCGCCACCGTTCCGGCCACCGCTGTTGTTGCCGCCGTTGTTGCCGCCGCCGGTGTTGCTGCTGTTGCCACCGCTGGGGTACTGCGGCAGGGAGCCGGTGCCGTCCGGGATCTCGTGGGTGCCCTTGCGGTAGTGCTCCAGCCACGTCATGACGGTGTTGTAGTACTCCGTCGAGTTGTTGTAGCTGAGGATCGCGCTGCGCAGGTTCGCGTCGTTCGACAGGTCCCAGTCGAAGCGGCACAGGTAGTGACCGGCGGCGAGGGCCGCGTCGTAGACGTTGTTGGGGTCCTCGGCGCCGTCGTCGTTGCCGTCGCGGCCCGCCCACTCCCAGGTGGACGGGATGAACTGCATGGGGCCGACCGCGCGGTCGTGCGTGCTGTCGTCGTCGTACACGCCGTTGTCGGTGTCGCTGATGTTCGCGAAGCCGTTGCCGTTGAGCTGGGGGCCGAGGATCTTCTCGCCGATCGTGGTGCCCTCGGCGTCGACACGGCCGCCACTGGCCTGACCGGACTCCACCTTGCCGATGGCGGCAAGGAGTTGCCAGGGCAGGTTGCAGCCGGGCTTGGACGCGCGCAGGGACGCCTCGGCCTTCTTGTAGGCGTCGAGGACGGTCGCGGGTATGCCGCTCTCGTTGCCGCCGGCGGCTCCGGAGGTGTCGCTCGGACCCGTCGTCGGGTTGGGGCTGTCGAGGGTCGGAAGGTCCGTGTAGTACCGCGAGTTGCCGGTGGCGGTGTCGTCGGCCTGGGTGCTCATCTCCGGGGAGGGCGAGCCCGTGGTCTGTCTGCCCGCGCCGTCGGTGGTCACTCCCGGGGCCTGCGAGGCGGCCATCGCCGCCACGGTGGCCGCGGCCAGGACGGTGGTGGCCGCCCCCTTGCGGAGCCTCAAACCGAACTGCGCCGCCATTGAGTGAACCCCTCCCGGTGGCCGAACGCCTTGGCGTTCTTCCCGTATCGTGATGTCTCGGGCATTTCTTCCGGTTTCGCCGGACCGGCTTCCCCGCCCAGGTACACCGACTCCGGAGTTCCGGTCTTGGTTGCACTGTTCCGGCATTCCTTTTCCGGAACTCCGGTGACCACCGCGCCGACCGGCGCGACAGCCCAGGCGACCCTACGACAACTTCCGTCGCCCGGACACCCGTTCGTGCCCGATATTCACCGATTGGCCTTATCGGTTTACTGTCTGCCGACGTCTTTCCGGGGGCCGCGCCCCTGTCGCGCATACTGGCGACCGGTCATCGCCGGTCGCTCCAACCGGCCAAAGTCCGTCACAGGGGGACGACTTGCCCTTCACGCTCAGCCACGCGGCCGCCGTACTGCCCGCCCTGCGGGGGAACGGAACCGGACGCGGGCCCCTGGTGCCCTCGGTGCTCGTGGCCGGTTCGTTCGCGCCCGACATGACCTACTACGCGGCGAGTGTGCTGCCCGAGGCCATGGAGTTCGGCGACGTCACCCACTCCTTCGCCGGGGTCTTCACCGTCGATGTGCTCGTCACCTGGGCGATGGTCGGGCTGTGGCTGCTGCTCCGGGAGCCGTCGGTGGCGCTGCTGCCGAGGGGGCGGCAGGGGAGAGTGGCCGCGCTGGTGCGGTGCGGGACGGGGGCGCGGCGGTTCAGCCCGTCGGTCGCGCTGTGGTGGTACGTCTCGGCCGCCCTCGGTTCGCTGACCCATGTGGTGTGGGACGCGTTCACGCATCTCGACCGGTGGGGGATGCGGCTCTTCCCGGTCCTCGGCGAGGAGATCGCGGGCTCGCCGCTCTACTGGTACCTCCAGTACGGGGGCTCCGCGGTCGCGGCGGTCGTGCTCGTCGTCTTCGTCGTGCGGGCGCTGCGCCGGCAGCCGGCGGGAGAGCCCGTGGGCGTGCCGGTCCTCTCCCCGGCCGACCGGTGGGTGGCGGGCGTCGTCATCGGCGGGTGCGCGCTGGTCGCGGCGGTGCAGCGGGTGGCCCGGTGGTGGGCGCACTGGGGTTCGGTCGCCAAGCCGTACGAGGTGATCCCGACCGTGTGCTTCGGGGCGGGCGCCGGGCTGGTGATCGGCGTGGTCCTGTACGGGATCGGGGTCAGGGCGCGGCGCCCGGCTCCTGCCGTCGCGGTGCCCGGGGCCGACGCGGAGGCGGACAGTCCGGTCCGCCGCTGAGCGGGGCACGCCGGGCCGGGGCTCCGCTGGGGATGCGGGGTCGGGCGGCGCGGGCGGCGTACGGCGGGACGTGGCCGAGAAGGGCCGCGACGGGGTGGGTCAGCGGCCAGGGGTAGAGGCTGTGGGGCCGGCGGACGCGGGGGCGGGTCCAGGGGCCCCGGGGGAGGCGGGACCGGACCCCTGACAGACGGGTGCCGGCTGTCGCTGTACGACGGCGGAGCGTGCGTATGCCCATGCGGGCATCCTTCCGGCTGCGCTCCGCTGGGGGCTCGGTGGTGGGGGCCGGTCGGGTGAGTGCGGGGGTTTGTGGGGCCGCGTTCGGGTGCGGGTCCGGTGGGGCTTCTCGCGCAGTTCCCCGCGCCCCTGAAAAAGCAGGGGCTGCGCCCCGTGCTTCTTCGGCCCGAAAAGGCCGCAGGCCCGCGAGGGCTTGCGGCCTTTCAGGGACGCAGCCTTTCAGGGACGCGGCCTTTCAGGGGCGCGGGGAGCTGCGCGACCAGCCCCCACCGGACCGCACCCGAACGACGCACCCCGCCCGCCCCTACCCCTGCGTGTCCGCTAGTGCGCCGCCGACTCCCAGTCCGGGCCGTGGCCCACCGAGACGTCCAGGGGGGCCCGCAGATGGACCGCGTCGGACATCTCGTGGCGGAGGAGCTGTTCGGTGCGTTCGCGTTCGCCGGGGGCGATCTCCAGGACGATTTCGTCGTGGACCTGGAGGAGCATCCGGGAGGCGAGGCCCGCCTCGTCCAGGGCGCGGCCCACGTTGAGCATGGCGATCTTGACGATGTCGGCGGCGGTGCCCTGGATCGGCGCGTTCAGAGCCATCCGCTCCGCGGCCTCGCGGCGCTGGCGGTTGTCGCTGTTGAGGTCGGGGAGATAGCGCCGGCGGCCGAAGAGCGTCGCCGTGTAGCCCGTGGCCCGCGCCTCGTCCACGACCCGGCGCAGATAGTCCCGCACCCCGCCGAACCGCTCGAAGTACGCGTCCATCAGCGAGCGCGCCTCGCCCGCGTCGATGTTCAGCTGCTGGGAGAGGCCGAACGCGGACAGCCCGTAGGCCAGGCCGTAGGACATCGCCTTGATCTTGCGGCGCATCTCCGCGTCCACCGCCGACTGCTCGACCCCGAACACCTGGGCGGCCGCCGTGGTGTGCAGGTCCTCGCCGGAGGTGAACGCCTCGATCAGGCCCGCGTCCTCGGAGAGGTGGGCCATCACGCGCAGTTCGATCTGGCTGTAGTCCGCGGTCATCAGGGACTCGAAGCCCTCGCCCACGACGAAGCCGCGGCGGATGGCGCGGCCCTCGTCGGTGCGGACGGGGATGTTCTGCAGGTTCGGGTCGACCGAGGACAGGCGGCCCGTGGCGGCGACCGTCTGGTTGAAGGTGGTGTGGATCCGGCCGTCCGCGGCGACCATCTTGATCAGGCCCTCGACGGTGACCCGGAGCCTCGCCTGCTCGCGGTGGCGGAGCATGACGACCGGCAGTTCGTTGTCCGTCTGGCCGGCGAGCCAGGCGAGGGCGTCCGCGTCCGTGGTGTAGCCCGTCTTCGTGCGCTTGGTCTTGGGCAGGCCCAGCTCGCCGAAGAGGACCTCCTGGAGCTGCTTGGGCGAGCCCAGGTTGAACTCGTGCCCCGCCGCCGCGTGCGCCTCCTTGACCGCCTGCTGCACGGCGCCCGCGAACATCTGCTCCATGGCCTCCAGGTGCGCACGGTCGGCCGCGATGCCGTGGCGCTCCATCCGGGCCAGCAGCGCGGAGGTGGGCAGCTCCACGTCACGCAGCAGCTCCGCCGCGCCGACCTCCTCCAGCCGCTCCCCGAAGGCCTCGCCCAGGTCGAGGATCGCGCGGGCCTGCACCATCAGCGCGTCGGCCTCGGCGCCCTCGTCCGCGCCGAAGGCCAGCTGGCCGTCGGCCGTGGCGGCGGGGGCCAGTTCGCGGCCCAGGTACTCCAGGGAGAGCGCGTCCAGGTCGAAGGAGCGGCGGCCCGGTTTGACCAGGTAGGCGGCGAGCGCGGTGTCCATGGACACGCCGTCCACGGTCCAGCCGTGCTCGGCGAAGACCCGCATCGCGCTCTTGGCGTTGTGGAACACCTTCGGCCGGGCGATGTCGGCGAGCCAGGCCGCCCACGCCGTCTCGTCGGTCTCGTCCAGCTGCGTGGGGTCGAACCAGGCGGCCGCTCCCCCGCCGGCGGCGAGCGCGATCTCGGTGACCGAGCCGGTGCCGAGCGCCCAGGTGTCGACGGTGGCGACGCCGAGGACGTCCGTGCCGTGCTCGGTGAGCCAGGGGGCCAGTTCGCCGGAGGCGAGGACCGTGCCGTCCACCTCGACGCCGGGGGCGGCCGGCGAGGCGGTGTCGGCCTCCTCGGCGCCCGGGTCGACGGCGAGCAGGCGCTCGCGCAGCGAGGGGTTGCGGATCTCCAGGGTGTCCAGGACCATCGCGACGGCCTTGCGGTCGTACGCGGCGCGCTCCAGGTCGCCCACGCCCTTGGGCAGTTCGACCGTGCGGACCATCTCGGTGAGGCGGCGGTTGAGCTTGACGGCCTCCAGGTGGTCGCGGAGGTTCTGCCCGGCCTTGCCCTTGACCTCCTCGACGCGCTCGACGAGATCCGCGAACGAACCGAACTGGTTGATCCACTTCGCGGCGGTCTTCTCGCCGACGCCGGGGATGCCGGGGAGGTTGTCGGACGGGTCGCCGCGCAGGGCCGCGAAGTCCGGATACTGGGCCGGGGTGAGGCCGTACTTCTCGAACACCTTCTCCGGGGTGAACCGGGTCAGCTCCGAGACGCCCTTCGTCGGGTAGAGCACGGTGGTGTGCTCGCTGACGAGCTGGAAGGAGTCGCGGTCACCGGTGACGATGAGGACCTCGAAGCCCTCGGCCTCGGCCTGGGTGGCGAGGGTGGCGATGATGTCGTCGGCCTCGAAGCCGTCGACGGCGAAGCGGACGGCGTGCATCGCGTCGAGCAGCTCGCCGATCAGCTCGACCTGGCCCTTGAACTCGTCCGGGGTCTTGGAGCGGTTCGCCTTGTACTCGGTGAACTCCTCCGAGCGCCAGGTCTTGCGGGAGACGTCGAACGCGACCGCGAAGTGCGTGGGGGCCTCGTCGCGCAGCGTGTTCGCCAGCATCGACGCGAAGCCGTAGATCGCGTTGGTCGGCTGGCCCGTCGCCGTCGTGAAGTTCTCCGCGGGCAGCGCGAAGAACGCGCGGTAGGCCAGCGAGTGCCCGTCCATGAGCATGAGCCGGGGACGGCTGCCGCCGGGGGTGCTGTCGGTCTTCTTCGATGCTGTCTCTGCCACGACCCCGATCCTGCCACGTACCACTGACAGCCGGACCCCAGGGACGTACGGAGGACCGGACGGAGCCAGCACGCCGCCCCCCGATCGCCCTCGTTCCCGTCCGATCGCTCGTGCGAGGATCGGAGGTGTAGCCAACCGCCCGAGCAGCACGTGTATGCGAATGGGGAGCAGTCATGGCCGGCAAGGCGCCGAAGAATGATCCGGTTCAGGACGCGCCCCAGGTCGCGGGGCCCAAGCACGCGGCGGCGGGGCTGCCGGCGATCGGGCACACGCTGCGGATCGCGCAGCAGCAGATGGGCGTGAAGCGGACCGCGCTGACCCTGCTGCGGGTCAACCAGAAGGACGGCTTCGACTGCCCGGGCTGCGCCTGGCCGGAGCCGGACCACCGGCACGCGGCGGAGTTCTGCGAGAACGGCGCGAAGGCGGTCGCCGAGGAGGCCACCCTCCGCCGGGTCACCCCGGAGTTCTTCGCCGCCCACAGCGTGGCCGACCTCGCCACGCGCAGTGGTTACTGGCTGGGTCAGCAGGGGCGGCTCACCCACCCCATGTACCTCCCCGAGGGCGGCGACCGGTACGAGCCGGTGTCCTGGGACCGCGCCTTCGGCATCGTCGCCGAGGAGCTGAAGGCGCTCGGCTCCCCCGACGAGGCCCTCTTCTACACGTCCGGCCGGACCAGCAACGAGGCCGCCTTCCTGTACCAGCTGTTCGCCCGCGAGTTCGGCACGAACAACCTGCCGGACTGCTCCAACATGTGTCACGAGTCATCGGGCTCGGCGCTCTCGGAGACCATCGGCATCGGCAAGGGCAGCGTCCTGCTGGAGGACCTCTACCAGGCCGACCTGATCATCGTGGCCGGGCAGAACCCCGGGACCAACCACCCCCGGATGCTCTCCGCGCTGGAGAAGGCCAAGGCCAACGGCGCGAAGATCGTCACCGTCAACCCGCTGCCCGAGGCCGGCCTGGAGCGGTTCAAGAACCCGCAGACGCCGCAGGGCATGCTCAAGGGCGCCGCCCTCACCGACCTGTTCCTCCAGATCCGCATCGGCGGCGACCAGGCCCTGTTCCGCCTCCTGAACAAGCTGATCCTGGAGACCGAGGGCGCGGTCGACGAGGAGTTCGTCCGCGAACACACCCACGGGTACGAGGAGTTCACGGAGGCGGCCCGCGCGGCCGACTGGGACGAGACGCTCACGGCGACCGGACTCACGCGCGAGCGGATCGACGAGGCCCTGCGCATGGTCCTCGCCTCGAAGCGGACCATCGTCTGCTGGGCCATGGGCCTCACCCAGCACAAGCACTCGGTGCCGACCATCCGCGAGGTCGTCAACTTCCTCCTGCTGCGCGGCAACATCGGCCGCCCCGGCGCCGGCGTCTGCCCGGTGCGCGGCCACTCCAACGTGCAGGGCGACCGCACGATGGGCATCTTCGAACGGCCCTCCCCGGCGTTCCTGGACGCCCTGGAGAAGGAGTTCGGCTTCGCGCCGCCCCGCGAGCACGGTTACGACGTCGTCCGGGCCATCAAGGCCATGCGGGACGACCGAGCGAAGGTGTTCTTCGCGATGGGCGGCAACTTCGTCTCCGCCTCCCCCGACACGGAGGTGACCGAGGCGGCGATGCGCCGGGCGCGGCTGACCGTGCACGTGTCGACGAAGCTGAACCGCTCGCACGCGGTCACCGGCGCGCGGGCGCTGATCCTGCCCACCCTGGGCCGCACCGAGCGCGACCTCCAGGGCGGCGGCGAGCAGTTCGTGACCGTCGAGGACTCCATGGGCATGGTGCACGCCTCACGCGGCCGGCTGGAGCCCGCGAGCGGGCAGCTGCTGTCCGAGCCGGCCATCGTCTGCCGGCTCGCCCGGCGGGTTCTCGGCGAGGACAGCAGGACGCCCTGGGAGGAGTTCGAGAAGGACTACGCGACGATCCGCGACCGCATCGCGCGCGTGGTGCCCGGCTTCGAGGACTTCAACGCGCGCGTGGCCGACCCGTCCGGCTTCGCCCTCCCGCACGCCCCGCGCGACGAGCGCCGCTTCCCCACCGCCACCGGCAAGGCCAACTTCACCGCCGCGCCGGTGGAGTACCCGAAGCTGCCCGAGGGCCGTCTGCTGCTGCAGACGCTGCGCTCGCACGACCAGTACAACACCACCATCTACGGCCTGGACGACCGCTACCGCGGCATCAGGAACGGCCGCCGGGTCGTGCTCGTCAACCCCGAGGACGCACGGGAGCTGAAGCTCGCCGACGGGTCGTACGTGGACCTCGTGGGCGAGTGGAAGGACGGCGTCGAGCGGCGCGCCCCCGGGTTCCGCGTGGTGCACTACCCGACGGCGCGCGGCTGCGCGGCCGCCTACTACCCGGAGACCAACGTCCTGGTACCGCTGGACTCCACCGCCGACACCAGCAACACCCCGGCCAGCAAGTCCGTCGTGGTCCGTCTGGAACAATCGTCCACCGACTGAGCGTTTGCTCAGCAGTCCGGCGCTCCTCCGCCGGCGGCGCACGCGAGACGACGAACGGAGCCCCATGGGCGAGCAGCACCACGCGAAGTTCCCGCAAGAGGTCATCGACGAGTACGCGGCCCTCGGCATCGACCTGGTCGCGATGTTCTCCGCCGGCCACCTGGGCACCCGGATGGGCGTACAGATCGTGGAGGCCTCGGCGGACCGGGTCGTCGGCACGATGCCGGTGGAGGGCAACACCCAGCCGTACGGGCTGCTGCACGGCGGCGCGTCCGCCGTGCTGGCGGAGACGCTGGGCTCGGTCGGCTCCATGCTGCACGCAGGCAGCTCCAAGATCGCCGTCGGCGTGGACCTGAACTGCACCCACCACCGGGGCGCACGGTCCGGCCTGGTCACCGGCGTCGCCACCCCGCTGCACCAGGGGCGCTCGACGGCGACGTACGAGATCGTCATCAGCGACGAGGACGGCAAGCGGGTCTGCACCGCCCGGCTGACCTGTCTGCTGCGGGACGCCCCCACCGCCCCGAGCCCGCGGGACCGGACGGCCGAGTGACACGTGCGGACGAGGGGCGGGCCTGGACGGGGACCTGTTCACCTCTGGCCCCCCGGCCCGCGCAGGCCCTAGCGTCGGGGCATGGCAACGGGAGGAGCCCCCTGGCCGGGGGCGGCGCTCGGGTCGGCGCTGCTGATCGGCGTCCTGGTCACCGGGTGCGCGGGGGCGACCGGCGCGGACGGGGCGGCGAGCCCCTCGACGACCGCGCGGGGCGGCGGCTCGCCGTCGCCCACGCCGCCCGAGGAACTCTGCGCGAGGCTCGTCTCGCACTGGTCGCTGGAGGTGCTGGACGGCGACACCTACGGGGACTATCAGTCCATGGGACTGTCGAACGGGCAGTACGACATCCTGCGGGACGTCGTCGACGAGGCCAGGGCCGAGAAGAGGCGCGCGGGAGCCACGGCGGCGCGGCGACTGATCGAGCGGCGGGCCCGCACGGGCTGCGAGGAGTGGTACCGCTCGGGCGGTCCGGGCGAGGGGCCCTGGAGTTGAGCGGCGTCGGCCCCGTGGAGCCGGGCGAGGGCACGCGCGCGTGGGACGGCGTCGACGGGACGGCGGACGCCGGCACCCCGCCCCCGCCCGGACCGCCGCGCGGACGTTACGCCCAGGTGTACGCCCGGCACCGGCGGGCCGTGCTCGCGGGAGCGGCGGCCGTCGTCGTGCTCGTGGGTGGCGGCTACCTCTACGCCACGCGGCCCACCTCGGCGCCCACGCCGGAGCCGGCCCCGAGGGAGGCGCCGTACCCCTCCCAGGCCGTCGTCGTCAGCTACCTCGGCCCGGTGGCACGATCCGCCCGGACACCGCGCGGTCGCTTCGCCTTCGAGATGGAGCTGGGCGTGCGCCACGGCCCCCCGATCACCGTCGAGCGGATGACCCAGCCCTACGAGGGACTGTCCCTGCGCACGGACCCGCGCACTCCGCTCCGGATCGGGACGAAAGAGACCCGAAAGATCGTCATCACCATGCGCGTCATCGAATGCGGGAAAGCACCGGAGAACGCCGGGCTCCCCTTCCTGGATGTAACTCTACGTAATACGCGCGCAATAGAAGCGCATAGTTTCATCTTGGGCGAGCGCTACGCGCAGGACCTCTCCGACGCCCTCCGAGTCGCCTGTGGCAACGATTCCGCGTCATCACCAAAAGGCTGAACACTCCTGAACCTACCCGCGTCGACCCTGCACGTTCTCACTATGTGGACAGGGCGAATCGGCCGGAATTCCGCGCATCCACCCACTGAGTACCGCTCTGCATTACCTCGTGTCATAACAAGAGCGTCACAGCCTTGGTCAGACTCTCCTCCACGTTGTGCACACACGCTTAGAGTCACGGCCAGTCACCGCGCCAACGGAATCGAAGTCACGTCTTCGGCCCAGCGCTCGACTCGGCCACTTCCAACAGGAAGGGCCGTGCCAGGGAAAGGACTGATCGTGCGTCAACGTTCGCTCATCGCCATCACCGCCGCGCTGGCGGCGGGAGCACTCACTCTCACCGCCTGTGGTTCGCGCGACGAGGACAAGGGCGGCTCGGACACCGGCAGTGGCACCACTGTCGTCATCGGCGTCGACGCCCCGCTGACCGGTGACCTCTCGGCGCTGGGCCTCGGCATCAAGAACTCCGCCGACCTCGCCGCCAAGACCGCCAACAAGGACAAGTACGTCGAGGGCATAACCTTCAAGGTCGAGGCCCTCGACGACCAGGCGCAGCCCTCCTCGGGCCAGCAGAACGCCACCACGTTCGTCGCCAACAAGGACGTCCTCGGCGTGGTCGGCCCGCTGAACTCCTCGGTCGCCGAGTCCATGCAGAAGGTCTTCGACGACGCCAAACTCGTCGAGGTCTCCCCGGCCAACACCGGCCCGACCCTGACCCAGGGCGCCGACTGGCAGACCAAGAAGGTCCGCCCGTACAAGTCGTACTTCCGCACCGCGACCACGGACGCCATCCAGGGCCCGTTCGCCGCGCAGTACCTGTACAACAAGGGCAAGAAGAAGAAGGTCTTCGTCATCGACGACAAGAAGACCTACGGCGCCGGCCTGGCCGCCACCTTCACCGACGAGTTCAAGAAGCTCGGCGGCGAGGTCGTCGGCACCGAGCACATCGACCCCGAGACCAAGGACTTCTCCACGGTCGCCACCAAGGTCAAGAACTCCGGCGCCGACGTCGTCTACTACGGCGGCGAGTACCCGCAGTCCGGCCCGCTGACCAAGCAGATCAAGGCCGCGGGCGCCAAGATCCCGGTCGCCGGCGGCGACGGCATGTACGACCCGACCTACATCGAGCTCGGCGGCAGCGCCAGCACCGGCGACTTCGCCACCTCCGTCGGCGCCCCGGTCGAGGAGCTCCCCTCCGCCAAGACCTTCATCGAGGACTACAAGGCCGGCGGCTACAAGGAGCCCTACGCGGCCTACGGCGGCTACTCCTACGACTCCGCCTGGGCGATCATCGAAGCCGTGAAGAAGGTCGTCGAGGACAACGACGGCAAGCTTCCCGACGACGCCCGCGCCAAGATCACCGAGGCCATGCAGAACATCTCCTTCGACGGTGTGACCGGCAAGGTCTCCTTCGACGAGTACGGCGACACGACCAACAAGCAGCTCACCGTCTACAAGGTCGAGGGCGGCGCGTGGAAGGCGGTCGACTCCGGTACCTACACCGGCTGACCCAACCCGCACACATCTGAGCCGCGCGGGGCGCTGCACCACAGCGCCCCGCGCGGACTCACATCCGGTCACATTCGTCGAACATCCGAAAGTCTCGGAGGACATGCGGTGAACGAACTGCCGCAGCAGCTGGTCAACGGCCTGCTACTAGGATCCATGTACGGGCTGGTCGCCATCGGCTACACGATGGTCTATGGCATCGTCCAGCTCATCAACTTCGCCCACGGTGAGATATTCATGCTGGGCGGCTTCGGCGCCATCACGGTCTATCTCTACGTGCTGCCCGACGGAACGAGCATGTGGGTCGCACTCCCGCTGATGCTCGTCGGAGGCATCATCGTGGCCGTACTGGCCGCCGTGGGAGCGGAACGCCTGGCCTACCGGCCCCTGCGCACCGCACCCCGCCTCGCCCCCCTCATCACCGCCATCGGCCTCTCCCTGGCCCTCCAGCAGGCCGTGTGGGCGTGGTACCCGGACGCCAAGGAGTCCATCAACTTCCCGCACATCGACGGCGGGCCCTTCGAGATCGGCAACGTCACCATCCAGACCGGTGACATCTTCCTGCTCGTCGCCGCCCCGATCAGCATGGCGATCCTCGCCTACTTCGTCATGAAGACCCGCACCGGCCGCGGCATGCAGGCCACCGCGCAGGACCCCGACACCGCCAAGCTCATGGGCATCAACACCGACCGCATCATCGTGGTCGCCTTCGCCCTCGGCGCCGCGTTCGCCGCCGTCGGAGCCGTCGCCTACGGCCTCAAGTACGGCCAGGTCCAGTTCCGCATGGGCTTCATCCTCGGCCTCAAGGCCTTCACCGCGGCCGTCCTCGGCGGCATCGGCAACATCTACGGCGCCATGCTCGGCGGCGTCGTCCTCGGCCTCGCCGAAGCCCTCTCCACCGCCTACATCGCCGACATCCCCGGCATGGAACAGTTCGGCAGCCAGTCCTGGGCCAACGTCTGGGCGTTCGTACTCCTCATCCTCGTCCTCCTGGTCAGGCCACAGGGTCTGCTCGGTGAGCGCGTGGCGGACAGGGCGTGACACCGATGACCACAGACACCACCGCGATCCCCGCCTCCGCCAAGCACGACAGCGCCCCCAAGGGCCTCGTCGGCATCCCGGAGAACATCGGCCGCGCCCTCGCCACCGGCGGCGGCGTCCTCACCGTCGTCTCCACCTTCCTCGCCTGGACCTGGACCTCCGCCTTCCCCGGCGACCTCACCTACTACGGCTACCCCGGCGGCCTCCAGGTCCTCGTCCTCATCGGCGGCGCGCTCACCACCCTCTTCGGCCTCGCGTCCTACGGCGTCAAGGGCCTGCGCTGGCTCGTCCCCGCCGGCGCCGACAGCGCCATCAGCCTCGCCGCGCTGGGCACCTTCATCACCACCTGGTACACGGTCCTCGCCATCAGCATCCAGCTCGGCGGCGTCGTCAACCTCGAACCCGGCGGCTACGTCGCGGCCATAGCGACCCTCGCCGCCCTGCTCGGCGCGCTCTCGCTGCCCTTCGAGCACCCCGAGGCCGAGACCGCCGACCCCGAGGACACCCCGGGAGAACGGCTCGCCCGCGTCGGACGCCAGATCCGCGCCCTGATCAAGTCCGCCTTCGCCACCGGCACACCCACGCCGGCCCCGAAGCTGCCCGCCTACGCCGAGATCCTGATCATCGTCGCGGCCATGGCCCTCGGCCTGCTCGTCTTCACCTACGGCATCGGCACCGAGTACGACGAACTGTTCATCGGCTTCCTCATCATGGCCGGCTTCGGCTTCGGCGCCCTGGCCAAGGCGGGCCTGGTCGGCCGCGTCTCCGCCGTCACCACGAAGCACCGCACTGTCACCATGGCCGGTGCCTTCGCCGCGGCGGCGGCCTTCCCGTTCACCCAGTCCGACGACCAGTACGCGACCATCGGCGTCTACATCCTGATCTTCGCCACCGTCGCCCTCGGCCTCAACATCGTCGTCGGCCTCGCCGGCCTCCTCGACCTCGGATACGTCGCCTTCCTCGGCGTCGGCGCCTACACCGCGGCCATGGTCTCCGGCTCCCCCTCCTCCCCCTTCGACATCCACCTGCCGTTCTGGGCCAGCGCCATCCTCGGCGCCGTCGTCGCCATGATCTTCGGCGTCATCATCGGCGCCCCGACCCTGCGACTGCGCGGCGACTACCTCGCCATCGTCACCCTCGGCTTCGGTGAGATCTTCCGGCTCGCCGTCCTCAACATGGACGGCACCTCCGGCCCCGACATCACCAACGGCTCCAACGGCATCTCCTCGATCCCGAACCTCAACATCCTCGGCTTCGACTTCGGCCAGGAGCACACCATCGCCGGGTTCACCATCGCCCGGTTCGCCAACTACTTCTTCCTGATGCTCCTCATCACGTTCATCGTCGTGGTGGTCTTCCGACGCAGCAGCGACTCCCGCATCGGCCGCGCCTGGATCGCCATCCGCGAGGACGAGACCGCGGCACTCGCCATGGGCATCAACGGCTTCCGCGTCAAGCTCATCGCCTTCGCCCTCGGCGCCGCACTCGCCGGCCTCGCCGGCACCGTCCAGGCCCACGTCACCTACACCGTGACCCCCGAGCAGTACCAGTTCGCCCATGTGGTCCCGCCGAACTCGGCGTTCCTCCTGGCCGCGGTCGTCCTCGGCGGCATGGGCACCATCAGCGGCCCCCTCGTCGGCGCCGCACTGCTCTACCTCATCCCGGCCAAGCTCCAGTTCCTCGGCGACTACCAGCTCTTCGCCTTCGGACTCGCGCTCGTCCTGCTCATGCGGTTCCGCCCGGAAGGCCTCATCCCCAACCGGCGCCGCCAGCTCGAGTTCCACGAAGAGGCCGAAGCACCCACAGTCCTCAGCAAGGCAGGGGCCTGACCCATGACCACCGACACCACCACCAAGGACGCCGTACCCGGCGCCAACGCCCCCGGCGAGACCGTCCTCGACGCACGCGGCGTGACCATGCGCTTCGGCGGCCTCACCGCCGTACGCAACGTCAACCTCACCGTCAACAGCGGTGAGATCGTCGGACTCATCGGCCCCAACGGCGCCGGCAAGACGACCTTCTTCAACTGCCTCACCGGCCTCTACATCCCCACCGAGGGAGAGGTCCGCTACAAGGGCCAGGTCCTGCCGCCCAAGTCCTTCAAGGTCACCGCCGCCGGCATCGCCCGCACCTTCCAGAACATCCGTCTCTTCGCCAACATGACGGTCCTGGAGAACGTCCTCGTCGGACGCCACACCCGCACCAAGGAAGGCCTCTGGTCCGCCCTCCTGCGCGGCCCCGGCTTCCACAAGGCGGAGAAGGCCTCCCGCGAACGCGCCATGGAACTCCTCGCGTTCGTCGGCCTCGACGCCAAGGCCGAACACCTCGCCCGCAACCTCCCCTACGGCGAACAGCGCAAGCTGGAGATCGCCCGCGCACTCGCGAGCGAACCCGGCCTGCTCCTCCTCGACGAGCCCACCGCCGGCATGAACCCCCAGGAGACGCGAACGACCGAAGAACTGGTCTTCGCCATCCGCGACCAGGGCATCGCCGTCCTCGTCATCGAGCACGACATGCGGTTCATCTTCAACCTCTGCGACCGCGTCGCCGTCCTCGTCCAGGGCGAAAAACTCGTCGAAGGCGACAGCGCCACCGTGCAGGGCGACGAACGCGTCGTCGCCGCCTACCTCGGCGAACCCTTCGAGGACGCACCCGGCAAGGAAGAGGTCGCCGAGGTCGAAGCCGCCGAAGCACACGCCGAGGCCACGACCGACGCCGCGCCCGGCAAGGAGAACGACCGATGACCGCACTGCTCGAAGTAGAGGACCTCCGGGTCGCCTACGGCAAGATCGAAGCCGTCAAGGGCATCTCCTTCAAGGTCGACGCCGGCGAGGTCGTCACCCTCATCGGCACCAACGGCGCCGGCAAGACCACCACCCTGCGCACCCTCTCGGGCCTCCTCAAGCCCGTCGGCGGCCAGGTCAAGTTCAACGGCAAGTCGCTGAAGAAGGTCCCCGCGCACGACATCGTCGCGCTCGGACTCGCCCACTCCCCCGAGGGGCGGCACATCTTCCCGCGCATGACCATCGAGGACAACCTGCGCCTCGGTGCCTTCCTGCGCAACGACAAGGCCGGCATCGAGAAGGACATCCAGCGCGCCTACGACCTCTTCCCCATCCTGGGCGAACGCCGCAAGCAAGCCGCGGGAACCCTCTCGGGCGGTGAGCAGCAGATGCTGGCGATGGGCCGCGCGCTCATGTCCCAGCCGAAGCTGCTGATGCTGGACGAGCCCTCCATGGGTCTGTCCCCGATCATGATGCAGAAGATCATGGCCACGATCGCCGAACTGAAGTCCCAGGGCACCACCATCCTGCTCGTCGAACAGAACGCCCAGGCGGCGCTCTCCCTCGCCGACCAGGGTCACGTCATGGAGATCGGCAAGATCGTCCTCTCGGGCACGGGCGGCGACCTGCTGCACGACGAGTCGGTCCGCAAGGCCTACCTCGGCGAGGACTAGCCTCCGGCCCACCTACGACGAGGCCCGCACCCCCTTTCAGGTAGGGGGTGCGGGCCTCGTCGTCGTTTTCGTGAGGGCGGGCGCGGTCAGCCCTTGGCCGCCTTCTTCTCGTCCGCGTCCTGGATGACCGCCTCCGCCACCTGCTGCATCGACATCCGACGGTCCATCGACGTCTTCTGGATCCACCGGAACGCGGCCGGCTCCGACAGCCCGTACTCCGTCTGCAGGATCGACTTCGCCCGGTCCACCAGCTTCCGCGTCTCCAGCCGCAGCGTGAGGTCGGCGACCTCCTTCTCCAGCTCCTTCAGCTCCGTGAACCGCGAGACAGCCATCTCGATCGCCGGCACGACATCACTCTTGCTGAACGGCTTCACCAGGTACGCCATCGCACCGGCGTCCCGGGCACGCTCCACGAGGTCGCGCTGCGAGAACGCGGTCAGCATCAGCACCGGCGCGATGCGCTCCTCGGCGATCTTCTCCGCCGCCGAGATCCCGTCCATCTTCGGCATCTTCACATCCAGGATCACCAGATCCGGCTGGTGCTCCCGGGCCAGCTCGACGGCCTGCTCCCCGTCACCGGCCTCGCCCACGACGGAGTAGCCCTCCTCCTCGAGCATCTCCTTGAGGTCGAGACGGATCAACGCCTCGTCCTCGGCGATGACGACACGGGTCGTCAGCGGAGGCACGTGCGACTTGTCGTCGTCGGGCGCGTCGAGGGGCTGGGGCGACTCGGGGGCGGTCACGTGGGCTCCTTGTTCGGGGCAGGGGTACTGCTGACATGAGGGTACCTAGCTGCGACGCAGCTCGGAGAACCGGTACACTTCCGGAGCACTGGCCGGGTTGGTGGAACGGCATACACGGAGGTCTCAAACACCTCTGCCCGTGAGGGCTTGCGGGTTCGAATCCCGCACCCGGCACTGCCACCGAAAGCGGATGTCCACGTTCTCGTGAACATCCGCTTTTTGCTGCACTCAGTCGCGATCAGTGACACAGAGTGGCCGCATGAACTTCCATGGCACTGAAGTGCGACAGAAGGCCCTCACGCTGCTGCGCGGCGGCGCGAGGAACGCGGATGTCGCCCGGAGCCTCAATGTCCCGCTCGGCACGGTCAGTTACTGGAAGCACATGGACCGTGCGAAACGCGGCGAGTGCCCCGGACGCACCCAACCACCGTGCCCCCGATGCGACGGAGACCTGGACCCATCGGCTTACGCCTACCTCCTCGGCCTGTACCTCGGCGACGGTCACATCATTCAGAACCGCGCGATGCGAGTGCCCAGCTTGTCCATCGCCTGCGCCGAGGCGCACCCCGGGCTCATGGACGAATGCGAGAAGGCCATGCGAGCGGTGTTCCCTGGAAACTCGGTCTGCAGAGTCCGCCGAAAGGGATACCGAGAGGTCAAGCTGTACTCCAAGCACATCTGGTGCCTCTTCCCCCAGCACGGCCCCGGTATGAAGCACGAGCGCACCATCGCCCTCGCCCCCTGGCAACAGGCCATCGTCGACGCCCACCCCTGGGAGTTCGTCCGAGGCCTGATCCACTCCGACGGTTGTCGCCTGACCAACTGGACGACCCGCCTCGTCGGCGGCGAGCGCAAGCGCTATGAGTACCCGCGCTACTTCTTCACCAACAAGTCCGACGACATCCGGCAGCTCTACACCGACACCCTCGACACGCTGGGCGTCGAGTGGACGCACTGCACCCGCGACGGCAACCCGTACAACATCTCCGTCGCCAAGAAGGCCTCCGTCGCCCTCATGGACACCCACGTCGGCCCCAAGTACTGACCGCCTACTTCGGGCCCTCGGCCTCGCCGATGTGGTGGACGCGGACCATGTTCGTCGTGCCCGCGACGCCCGGTGGGGAGCCCGCCGTGATCACCACCACGTCGCCCTTCTCGCAGCGGCCGTGCCGCAGCAGCAGTTCGTCCACCTGGTCGACCATCGCGTCCGTGCTGTCCGCGTGCGGGCCGAGGAACGTCTCCACGCCCCACGTCAGGCTCAGCTGCGAGCGCGTCGCCGGGTCCGGGGTGAAGGCCAGCAGGGGGATCGGGGAGCGGTAGCGGGAGAGGCGGCGGGCCGTGTCGCCGGACTGGCTGAACGCGACCAGGAACTTCGCGTCGAGGAAGTCGCCGATCTCGGCGGCGGCGCGAGCCACCGCGCCGCCCTGGGTGCGGGGCTTGTTGTGCTCGGTGAGGGGCGGGAGGCCCCGGGAGAGCATCTCCTCCTCCGCCGCCGCCACGATGCGGCTCATCGTGCGGACCGTCTCCACCGCGTACTTGCCGACGCTCGTCTCGCCGGACAGCATCACCGCGTCCGCGCCGTCGAGCACCGCGTTGGCGACGTCGCTGACCTCGGCGCGGGTGGGCCGGGAGTGGTGGATCATCGAGTCGAGCATCTGGGTGGCGACGATGACCGGTTTGGCGTTGCGCTTGGCGAGTGTGACCGTGCGTTTCTGGACCAGCGGGACCTGCTCCAGGGGCATTTCCACGCCCAGGTCGCCCCGCGCGACCATGACCCCGTCGAAGGCCGCGACGATCTCGTCGATGTTGTCGACCGCCTGTGGTTTCTCGATCTTGGCGATGACGGGGAGTCGGCGGCCTTCCTCGTCCATGATCTGGTGGACGCGTTCGATGTCCCGGGCCGAGCGGACGAAGGACAGGGCGATGACGTCGAAGCCCGTGCGCAGGGCCCAGCGGAGGTCTTCCTCGTCCTTCGGGGAGAGGGCGGGGACCGAGACGGCGACGCCGGGCAGGTTGAGGCCCTTGTGGTCGGAGACCATGCCGCCTTCGACGACCCTGGTGTGGACGCGGGGGCCGTCGACCGCCGTGACCTCCAGGGTGACCTTGCCGTCGTCGACGAGGATCTGTTCGCCGGGGGTGACGTCGGCGGCGAGGCCGGCGTAGGTCGTGCCGCAGCCCTCGCTGTCGCCCGCCGCGCCCTCCTCGACAGTGAGAGTGAAGGTGTCGTCGCGTTCGAGGAGTACGGGGCCTTCGGTGAAGCGGCCGAGGCGGATCTTCGGGCCTTGAAGGTCGGCGAGGGTGCCGACGCTGCGGCCGGTCTCGTCGGCGGCCTTGCGGACGTGCCGGTACCTCTCGTCGTGTTCGGCGTGGTCGCCGTGGCTGAGGTTGAAGCGGGCGATGTCCATGCCGGCCTGGACCAGTGCGTTGATCTGGTCGTACGAGTCGGTGGCGGGCCCGAGGGTGCAGACGATCTTTGCTCGGCGCATGGTGCGAGCCTATGGCTTACCCGCCGGTAGCGACTTGGCGGAGCGTGACTACTCAACGGCCTTCGGGTGAAGGGTAATTGACAAGTAGTCACCAGGAGTTGGAGGGCTCGTCACAGGCGTGGCGGGTGCATCGTGAAGCGGGCGTTGACCTGTGCGTGGACGCGTTGGCGTTGGGGTTCGAGGTCGAGGGGTGCGGCGTCGGTGTCGTCGGCGCCCTTGGCTCTGGCGGAGCGCATGAGGCCACCGGGGGCGTTGGGGCGGAGGGGTTGGGGGGCTTCGGCGCCGATGTCGGCGAGTTCGACGAGGGCGGCGAGAGTGGTGCCGAGGGCTTCGGCGTATTCGCGGGCGCGTTGGACGGCTTCGGTGACGGCTTTCTGCCTGGCTTTCCGGTGGGCGGGTGAGTCGGGGCGGAGGGACCACCAGGGGCCGTCGACGCGGGTGAGGTCGAGGTCGGCGAGGCGGGTGGTGAGTTCGCCGAGTGCGGTGAAGTCGGTGAGTTCGGCGGTGATGTGGACGCGGCCGTGGTAGGCCTGGATGCGTTCTCCTCGGCCCTTCTCCTTGAGTTCGGGGGTGAGGGAGAAGGCGCCGGTCTCCAGTCGTTCGACGGCTTCGCCGTAGGTTTTGACCAGGTCGAGGACGGTGGTGTTGCGGCGGGTGAGGTCGTCGAGGGCGGCGCGCCGGTCCTTGCCGCGGGCGAGGACGGTGACTGAGATGCGGGCTATCTCGGGGTCGACGTCGAGGCGTGCTTCGCCGCGTACGGCGATGCGGGGCGCGTCGGGGGTGCCGTAGGGGACGGCGGTGGGCTGGGCTTCCTCGCTGCTGGTGGTCATACGCCCCACTCTGTCACTGGTGGGCTGGTGGCGGGGGCGGGGCGGTCACCAGATCGAAACCTGTGGGGTCTGTTGCGGTGGGGGCGGGTCGGGTCAGAATCTACGCGCGTTGTGGCGTCGGCTGTCGACTCTGTCTACGCGCGTTGAGATCGTCCGAATTTTCCGAGGAGTGCCCCGAGATGCCCTTGAACCGCCGGAAGTTCCTGAAGAAGTCGGCCGTGACCGGTGCGGGCGTGGCCGTCGCCGGTACGGCTCTCGCTCCGAACGCGCAGGCGGCCGAGGTGACGGCCGGTGGGAAGAAGGCGCCGAAGCGGTACAGCTTCACCGTGATGGGGACGACCGACCTGCACGGGAACGTCTTCAACTGGGACTACTTCACGGACAAGGAGTTCGACGACAAGGCGCACAACGACGTCGGTCTGGCGAAGATCTCCACGCTGGTGAACCGGATCCGCAAGGAGAAGGGGCGCCGGAACACGCTGCTCATCGACGCCGGTGACACCATCCAGGGCACGCAGCTGTCGTACTACTACGCGAAGGTGGACCCGATCACCGCCAAGGGTGGTCCGGTGCATCCGATGGCGCAGGCGATGAACGCGATGGACTACGACGCGGCGGCGCTGGGCAATCACGAGTTCAACTACGGCATTCCGGTGCTGCGGAAGTTCCAGGAGCAGTGTCGTTTCCCGTTGCTCGGGGCGAACGCGCTGGACGCGAAGACGCTGCGTCCGGCCTTCCCGCCGTACAGCATGCACCGGCTGTGCACGCCGCACGGGCGTGATGTGAAGGTGGCGGTCCTGGGGCTGACCAACCCGGGGATCGCGATCTGGGACAAGGCGAACGTGCAGGGGAAGATGACGTTCCCGGGGCTGGAGGAGCAGGCGGCGAAGTGGGTGCCGAAGCTGCGGTCGATGGGGGCGGACGTCGTCATCGTGTCGGCGCACAGTGGGTCGTCGGGTACGTCGTCGTACGGTGACCAGCTGCCGTACATCGAGAACGCCGCCGGGCTGGTCGCCGAGCAGGTGCCGGGGATCGACGCGATCCTGGTCGGGCACGCGCACACGGAGATCCCGGAGTACTTCGTCACCAACAAGGAGACGGGCAAGCAGGTCGTGCTGTCGGAGCCGCTGAAGTGGGGGCAGCGGCTGACGCTGTTCGACTTCGAGCTGGTGTGGGGCAAGGGCTGCTGGAAGGTCGAGAAGGTCGCGGCGCAGGTGCTCAACTCCAACACGGTGGAGGAGGACCCGGTGATCGTGAAGATGCTGGGTGACGAGCACGAGAAGGTCGTGGCGTACGTCAATCAGATCATCGGTACGAATGCCGCCGAGATGACGTCGGTGGAGGCGCCGTACAAGGACGTGGCGATCATCGATCTGATCAACCACATCCAGGCCGACACGGTGAAGCAGGCGCTCTCCGCGACCGAGTACGGGTCTCTGCCGGTGCTGTCGCAGGCGGCGGCGTTCTCGCGGAGCGCGGTGATTCCGGCGGGGAACGTCACCATCCGGGACGTCGCCGGTTTGTATGTCTTCGAGAACACGCTGGAGGCGCGTCTGATGACGGGTGCGCAGATGAAGGCGTATCTGGAGTTCTCGGCGAACTATTTCGTGCAGACGGCGGCGGACGCGGTGGTCGATCCGGCGAAGCTGACGAACGCGAACGGGACGCCGGACTACAACTACGACGCGGTGAGCGGGCTGTCGTACGAGATCGACATCGCGAAGCCGGCGGGGTCGCGGATCGCGAATGTGCGGTTCGAGGGTGCTCCGCTCGCGGATGATCAGAAGTTCGTGTTCGCGGTGAACAACTACCGGGCGAACGGCGGTGGCAACTTCCCGCATGTCGCGGCGTCCCCGTTGCTGTGGTCGAACTCGGACGAGATCCGTAACACGATGATCGCGTGGGTGAAGGCGAAGGGGTCGATCGATCCGGCGCAGTTCGCTTCGGTGGAGTGGAAGCTGACGCGGAACGGTACGCCGGTCTTCTAGGGGGCGTTACGCCGGTCTTCTAGAGGTCCAGGAGGGACAGGTCGACGGCGTCGGCGATGGCTTTCGCGCCGGCGTCGTTGACGTGGAGGCCGTCGCCGCTGTTGTAGGTGTCGCGGATGCGGGTGGGGTGGTCCGGGTCCGCGACGGCGGCGGCGATGTCGACGACGGCGTCGAAGGGGTGGCTGTCGCCGAGGAGCCAGGTGTTGACGTCGGCGCGTACGGTCTGGCCCTCCTCGGTGTCGTAGCCGGGGTAGACGGTGCCGGCGTAGGGGCCGAGGGTGGTGCCGATGACGGTGAGTCCCGCGGTGTGCAGGTGGTCGGCGAGGCTGGTGAGCCCGGTGATCAGGTCGGCCGCGGTGGGGATCTTGGCGGGTTCGGGGAAGGCGATGGCGCCGGGCAGGCCCAGGTCGTTGAGGCCGGTGTGGACGATGACGTGGCTGACGCCGGGTACGTCGAGGACGTCGTGTTCGATCCGGGCGAGCAGGTGGGCGCCGATCTCGTCGGTGAGGAGGCGGTTGCCGGAGATGCCGGTGGTGACGATCCAGCCGTGGGTGAGGCGGCGGTCGAGCTGGGCGGGGAAGCTGTGGCCGGTGCCGGGGGTGGTGGCCATGCCCTCGATCCAGGAGTCGCCGAAGGCGACGGCGATACGGGTGGTGTCGGGGGCGAGGACGTCGAGGCCGGTGACGAAGTGTCCGGTGATGAGTTCGTCGGACTCGTCGAGGGATTCGGCGGTGAGCTGGTCGCCGGGGACGACGTGGCCGATGTCGTGGGGGATGGCGCTGTGGGTGGTGAGGCCGGTGTCGCCGGGGAGGTAGAGGCTGAGGGCGAGTTCGCGGCCTGCGGTGACGGGGGTGTGGAGGGGGTCGCTGACGATCTCCTCGCCGGGCGGGACGGTGACGGTCTCGGCGCCGGCGAAGAGCAGGGTGAGGTCGGTGGTGGGGTCGATGGCGCTGCCTTCGACGCGGTGGGCGAGGTGGGCGCCGCCGATCTCCAGGGGGGTGCGGCCGTAGCGGTTGCTGAGGCGGACGCGCAGGGCCTCGCCGGCGCCGGTGGGGCGCAGGGTCTGGCGTACCGTCTGGTCGGTGAAGCCCCGCACTTCGAAGAGTTTGAAGGCTTCGTGGGGGTCGATGACGGCGGAGCGGTGGGCGGCGATCCAGGTCGTGCCTGCGCGGGTGCTGGCCATGACCGAAAGGTAGGCAGTTTCTCTGCGGCCGTCACCACTCCTGCCCTACTTCTTTGCCTTTCGATTACCTCACGTCGACGAGGGGGGTGAGGGGGACGGCGGGGTCGGCCCTGCGCGCGGGCGGGATCTGCGGCCGGGGTTCGAGGCCGAAGGTGGTGAAGGCGGTGCGGCCGGGCAGGGGGTAGGGCTCCTTGCCGGTGAGGGTGTTGAGGATGGTGGCGCTGCGCCAGGCGGCGAGGCCGAGGTCGGGGGCGCCGACGCCGTGGGTGTGCAGTTCGGCGTTCTGGACGTAGACGTGGCAGCCGGAGGCGGTGACGGACGGGTCGAGGATCATCCGGAACCTCTCGTCGACGCGGGGCCGCTCGCGGCTGTCGCGCCGCATGTACGGGTCGAGGCCGGCGAGGACGCGGTCCAGGGGGCGTTCGCGGTAGCCGGTGGCGAGGACGACGGCGTCGGTGGTGAGGCGGGAGCGGGTGCCCTGCTCGATGTGTTCGAGGTGGAGTTCGACGCGGGTGGTGGCGAGCCGGCCGGCGGTGCGGACGTGCACGCCGGGGGTGAGGACGGCGTCGGGCCAGCCGCCGTCGAGGGTGCGGCGGTACAGCTCGTCGTGGATGGCGGCGATGGTGTCGGTGCCGATGCCCTTGTGGAGCTGCCACTGGGCGGCGACGAGCCGGTCCCGGGTGGGTTCGGCGAGGGCGTGGAAGTAGCGGGTGTAGTCGGGGGTGAAGTGCTCCAGGCCCAGCTTGGAGTACTCCATGGGGGCGAACGCCTCGGTCCGGCCGAGCCAGTGCAGTCCCTCCCGGCCGGCGGGCCGGTGGCGGAGCAGGTCGAGGAAGACCTCGGCGCCGGACTGTCCGGCGCCGATGACGGTGACGTGCGGGGCGGTCAGCAGGCGGTCGCGCTCGCCGAGGTAGTCCGCGGCGTGGACGACGGGCACGCCGGCCGCCTCGACGAGCGGCTTGAGGGGTTCGGGCACATAGGGCTCGGTGCCGACGCCCAGCACGATGTTCCGGGCGTGGGTCCGGCCGAGCGCCTCGACCTCTCCGTCGGCGCCGAACCTGCTGAAGTCGACCTCGAACAGGTCCCGTTCGGGGTTCCAGCGCACCGAGTCGACCTGGTGGCCGAAGCGCAGTCCGGGCAGGTTCTCGGCGACCCAGCGGCAGTAGGCGTCGTACTCGGCGCGCTGGATGTGGAAGCGCTCGGCGAAGTAGAACGGGAAGAGCCGGTCGCGGGTCCTGAGGTAGTTCAGGAACGACCAGGGGCTCACCGGGTCGGCGAGGGTCACCAGGTCGGCCAGGAACGGCACTTGGACGGTGGCGCCGTCGATGAGCAGCCCCGGGTGCCAGTCGAAGCCGGGGCGCCGCTCGTAGAAGACGGCGTCGAGTTCGGCGAGGGGGTGGGCGAGGGCGGCGAGGGAGAGGTTGGCCGGTCCGATGCCGATGCCGACGAGGTCGCGGGGGGCTTCGGGGTCGGGCTGGTCGTGCGCGGGGGTCGTGCTCATGCGGGGGTGTGTCCTTCGGCGAGGCTTGCGCGGTCTACGAGCTTCAGCAGGGCGGTGAGGTCGTCCGGCCGGGCGTGGGGGTTGAGGAGGGTGGCCTTGAGCCACAGCCGGCCGTCGAGGACGGCGCGGCCCAAGACGGCCCGGCCGTCGTGGAGGAGCCGGCGGCGGACGGCGGCGACGGCGGAGTCGGGTGCTCCGGCGGGCCGGAAGAGGACCGTGCTGAGGGTGGGCCGGTCGTGCAGCTCGAAGCGGGGGTGTGCCTCGACGGTGGCGGCGAACTCCTGGGCGAGGGCGCAGACGTGGTCGACGAGCCGGCCGAGTCCGGTGCGCCCGAGGGTCTTGAGGGTGACGGCGGTCTTGAGGATGTCGGGCCGGCGGGTGGTGCGCAGCGACCGGCCGAGGAGGTCGGGCAGGCCGGCCTCGGTGTCGTCGTCGGCGTTGAGGTAGTCGGCGTGCTGGTGCAGGGCGGCGAGGTCTGCCGCGTCGCGTACGGCGAGGAGTCCGGCGGCGACCGGCTGCCAGCCCAGTTTGTGCAGGTCCAGGGTGACGGTGTGGGCGTGGGCGAGGCCGTCGAGCCGGGCTCGGTGGCGGTCGCTGAAGAGGAGGCCTCCGCCGTAGGCCGCGTCGACGTGGAGCCGGGCGCCGTGGGTGCGGCACAGGTCGGCGACGGCGGGCAGCGGGTCGATGAGTCCGGCGTCGGTGGTGCCGGCGGTGGCGGCGACGAGGAGGGGGCCCGGGAGGTGGGTGAGGGCGTCGTCCAGGGCGGCCGGGTCGAGGGTGCCGGCGGGGGTGGGGACGACGACGGGTTCGGGGAGGCCGAGCAGCCAGGCGGCGCGGGCCAGGGAGTGGTGGGCGTTGGCCCCGTGGACAAGCCGTACGCCCGGGTGGGCCTCCCGGGCCAGGAGCAGGGCGAGCTGGTTGGATTCGGTGCCCCCGGTGGTGACCAGCGCGTCGGCGGCGCCGGCCTCCTCGGCCAGGGCCCGCGTCACCAGGGCTTCGAGGGCGGAGGCGGCCGGGGCCTGGTCCCAGGAGTCGAGGGAGGGGTTCAGCACGGAGACGGCGAGGTCCGCGGCGGCGGCGACGGCCAGCGGCGGGGTGTGCAGATGGGCGGCGCAGAGGGGGTCGGCCGGGTCGGCGGTGCCGGCGGCGAGGGCCCGGACCAGTCGGTGCAGGGCGTCCGGGTCGCCGTCCGCGGGCAGCGGCTCGCCGAGGGCGTCCCGCACCCTCGCCGCGACGGCCTCCGGGCCGCCGGCCGGGAGGGGGCCGCCCCGTGTCTCGGCCCCTTCCCGCAACGCGTCGAGCACGGTGTCGAGCAACGGCCGGAGCGCGCCGGGACCTTGGGGTCCCGAGGCGAGAGGCGGGGCGGTCATGGGTTCCTCCGAGCACGGGGAATCCCATCTTGTACGCCAATCGGGTGCCGAGCCCGAAAAGGCGGCTGATTACAACCAAAAGAGGGTAGTGCAGCGCGCCCGAGAGGGGCGCGGGGAACTGCGCGACCAGCCACACACGGCCGCAAGCCCGCAGAACACCCGAACCCCCAGGGCGGAACCCGGAAAACCGGCCCCCTACGCTTCGCGCACGCGCAGGGCACGCGCCAGGTCGTCCAGCTGATCCACCAGCTTCCGCCGCAGCGCCGGGATCACCTCGCCGTCCTCAAGACACCGCTCCCCCAGCCCCAGCGTCTGCGGATCCACCGCGTACACGGGGAACGCCCACCGCCCCGCCGCTTCCGCGATCGCCGGTCCGCGCCGAGCGGCAAGCGACACCGCGTCGGCCCAGTAGCGCTCGACGTACTCCGTGAGGAGGTCCGCCTGTTCGGGCTGCCAGAACCCCTGGGCCGTGGCGGTGAACAGGTAGTTGGAGAGGTCGTCGGCGGTGAACATGGCCTCCCAGGCCGCCCGCTTGGCCTCCGGGTCGGGCAGCGCGGCCCGGCAGCGGGCGGCGCCTTCCCGGCCGCTGGCGCTGGGGTCCCGCTCCAGTTCGGCGTCGATCGTGGCGGTGTCGACCGCGCCGAGGACGGCGAGCCGGCCGAGGACGCGCCAGCGCAGTTCGGGGTCGAGTTCGGGTCCGCCCGGCACCGTGCCGTCGGCGAGCCAGGCGGCGATGGTCTCGGGGTGGGCGGCGACGTCGATGAAGTGGCGTACGGCGGTGAGGCGCAGGCCGGGGTTGTCGCCGTCCTCGGTGCGGCGGATGAGGTCGCGGCACAGGGAGCCGAGGGTGGCCAGGCCCGCGGCGCGCTGCTCGGGGGCGAGGAAGCGGTCGGCGACCTGGGTGCCGGCGAAGGCGAGGACGCCCTGGACGATGGCGAGGTCGCTCTCGCGGGGCAGGTGGGTGCGGGCCGCCTCCAGGTAGGCGGTGGGCGGGAGTTCCGCGTCGCGCACGGCGTCGCGCAGGGCGTTCCAGACGACGGCGCGGGTGAGCGGGTCGGGCAGGCCGCAGAGGTGGCCGGTGACGGCGGTGAAGGACTCGGGGTCGAAGCGGACCTTGGCGTAGGTGAGGTCGCCGTCGTTGAGGAGGAGGAGTGCGGGCCGCTTGCCGATGGGTTGGGGGTCGGTCTGGGGGAGGTCGAGTTCGACGCGGTCGCGGAGGGTGAGGTGGCCCTGGTCGTCGCCGTGGTCCTGGTCGTAGAGGCCGACGGCGATGCGGTGGGGGCGGGTGCCGGCGTGGTCGACGGTGAGGGTGTAGGTGCCGTCGGCGGCGCGGGTGACCTTGGGGGTGAGGGTGTCGACGCCGGTGGTGCGCAGCCAGGCGTCGGCCCAGGCGTGGACGTCGCGTTCGGTGGCGCCGGCGAGGTTGTCGATGAAGTCGGCGAGGGTGGCGTTGCCGAAGCGGTGGCGGGTGAAGTGGGCGTTGATGCCGGCGAGGAAGTCCTTCTCGCCGAGCCAGGCGACGAGTTGGCGCAGGGCGGAGGCGCCCTTGGCGTAGGAGATGCCGTCGAAGTTGAGGAGGGCGGCGGCGGTGTCGTCGACGTTCTCGGGGGCGACGGGGTGGGTGGAGGGGCGCTGGTCGGCGTCGTAGCCCCAGGCCTTGCGGGCGACGCCGAAGTCGACCCAGGTGTCGGCGAAGCGGCTGGCCTCGGTGAGGGTCTGGTAGCCCATGTACTCGGCGAAGGACTCGTTCAGCCAGATGTCGTCCCACCACTTGAGCGTGACGAGGTCGCCGAACCACATGTGGGCCATCTCGTGGGCGATGACCATGGCGCGGGTCTGGCGTTCGGTGTCGGTGACGGCGGAGCGGTAGACGAACTCGTCGCGGAAGGTGACGAGGCCGGGGTTCTCCATGGCGCCGGCGTTGAACTCGGGGACGAAGGCCTGGTCGTAGGAGTCGAAGGGGTACGGCTCCTCGAACTTCTCGTGGTAGCGGTCGAAGAGGGCGCGGGTGACGTCGAGGATCTCGTCGGCGTCGGTGTCGAGGTGGGGGGCGAGGGAGCGGCGGCAGTGGATGCCGAAGGGCAGGCCGCGGTGTTCGGTGCGGACGGAGTGCCAGGGGCCGGCGGCGACGGCGACGAGGTAGGTGGAGATCAGCGGGGTGGTGGCGGCCCGCCAGGTGCCGTCGTCTCGTCGTTCGGTGACGCCGTTGGCGAGGACGGTCCAGCCTTCGGGGGCGGTGACGGTGAGGTCGAAGGCGGCCTTGAGGTCGGGCTGGTCGAAGGCGGCGAAGACGCGCTGCACGTCGTCCATGAAGAGCTGGGTGTAGACGTAGGTCTCGCCGTCGGTGGGGTCGGTGAAGCGGTGCATGCCCTCGCCGGTGCGGGAGTAGCGCATGGCGGCGTCGACGCGCAGTTCGTGGTCGCCCGGGGTGAGGCCCTTGAGGGTGAGGCGGTTGCCGTCGAGGGTCGCCGGGTCGAGGGCTTCGCCGTCGAGGGTGACGGAGCGCAGCTCGGCGGGCTTGAGCTCGACGAAGGTGTCCGCGGCCTTCTTCTTCCCCCGCACGGTGAAGTGGATGACGGTACGGGAGTCGAAGGTCTCGTCGCCGCGCGTGAGGTCGAGTGCGATCTCGTAGCGGTGGACGTCGAGGAGCCGAGCACGGGCATGCGCTTCGTCGCGCGTCAGTACGGACATGAGGGACATGCTGCCTGATGCCCTTGACGCAGGACAGGGGCGGGCCTGGTACGCGACCTATGTCCGGTCGTACGCGCCGTGTGCCCCGGCCGTATGCGGGCCTATGCCCGGTCCTTCGCGCCGTCGGCCTGCGCGGGGACGCGCCCCTTGTCGCGCCGGCCGTCGTCGCCGCGGCGCTTGATCTCGTCGTGGTCCTTGAGGCGGGCGCGCAGGTCGCGGACCTCGCGTTCCAGGGCGTGGGAGCGTTCGTGGGCGTCGTAGAGGTAGCGGACCTTGGTGCGCAGGGCCCAGGGGTCGATGGGTTTCATGACGAGGTCGGCGACGCCGAGGCGGTAGGCGGTGGCGGTGAGTTCGGCGTCGGGGCCGAAGCCGGTGAGGAGGATGACGGGGATGTGCTGGGTCTGTTCGACGCCGCGCATGTAGCGGACGACGTCGAGGCCGCTGACGCCGGGCATGCGGACGTCGAGGAGGAGCAGGCCGACCTGGCCGCGCAGGACTTCCTTGAGTGCCGCGTCGCCGCTGGTGGCGCGCGTCAGCAGGTAGCCCAGCGGGGCCAGGGCGCTCTCCAGGGCGTACAGCGTGTCCTCATGGTCGTCGACGATGAGGATCTTGGCTTCCGACGGCATGGCTACTCACGTTGTGTGGTCGATTCCTGACGAGGAGTGCCCACGCAGGATGCCCTCTGGAGGAGCCGATGTCACTCCCCCGCGTCCGCCGCCGTGCCGTTCTGGGCGTCGTCCGCGATGCGTTCGTGGTGCCGGATGACCTCGGCGATGATGAAGTTCAGCAGCTTCTCCGCGAACGCCGGGTCGAGTTTGGCGCTTTCGGCCAGTGTGCGCAGGCGGTCGATCTGCTGGGCCTCGCGGCCCGGGTCGGCGGCGGGCAGTTGGTGCGCGGCCTTGAGGTGGCCGACCCGCTGGGTGCACTTGAAGCGTTCGGCGAGCATGTGGACGACGGCGGCGTCGATGTTGTCGATGCTGTCGCGCAGTCGGGTGAGTTCGGCCCGTACGTCCGCGTCGACGTCGCCGGCCGGGGCGCTGCCGCTGTTCGCCTGGTTGGTGTTGCTGGTGGTCATGGTCGTCACCCTACGACGCCGTGGTTGGCGGCCCGCACCGGCTTAGAGTGGAACGTATCGGGGCGTCTTCTGGGGGTGCGGACGTGGCGAACGGCGGACCTGTCGAACACGGCTACCCGCACCTGGACCTGGTGCGGGCGTCGATCACCGCCCTGTACAAGCGGCTCTCGTACGACACGATCCAGACCTTCGCCACCAGTGTGGCCCCGGTCGACGTGGCGTTCTGCGACACCGACGATCTGCATCTGGGGGCGCAGCGGGTGGCGCGGGAGCTGGTGCGGCACTACCGGCTGCCGGACGCCCGGATGATCGTCGGGTTCCGGGAGATGACGCACGCGGCGCATGTCGAGCTGGCGGCGGGGCCGGAGTACTTCGTCGAGCTGAACGACCGGTTCCGCAGGCATCGGCGGGACATCGGGGCGGCGCTCGCGCACGAGGTGATGCATGTCTATCTGCACCGGCTCGGGCTGTCCTTCCCCGGCGTCCGCGAGAACGAGATCCTGACGGACACGGCGACGACGTATCTGGGGGCGGGGTGGCTGCTGCTGGACGCGTACCGGGAGGACGCCGCGTCGTCGCAGAAGCTGGGGTATCTGACGCCGGAGGAGTTCGGGTACGTGCTGGCCAAGCGGGCGCAGTTGTTCGACGAGGATCCGTCGGTGTG
Organism: Streptomyces caniscabiei; assembly: GCF_014930365.1. Classification (GTDB taxonomy): domain Bacteria; phylum Actinomycetota; class Actinomycetes; order Streptomycetales; family Streptomycetaceae; genus Streptomyces; species Streptomyces caniscabiei. The sequence continues at coordinate 344,047 of NZ_JABXWI010000005.1, forward strand.
GTTCACCAGCGCGCAGGCGTATTCCGCGTACGCGCAGGGCCGGGAGCGGGCGCGGAGCGACGAGCGGCAGCCGCCGCTGACTGCGGCGGGGTGGGCGGGGCGGCGGCGGTATGCGCGGGACCGGCGTCATGCGCGGGACGACCTGCGGTCGGCTCGGCCGGGGGGTGCGGGGGTCTCGTACGCGTTCACGCCGGAGGAGCGGGGGGTGTTGCGGGTGTCGTTTCCCTGTCCGACGTGTCATCAGCGGATTCGGGTGCCGGTGCGGGGGCGGGTGCGGGCCCGGTGTGGGTTGTGTCGGACGGTGTTGGAGTGTGACACGTAGGTTTTTGGGCGGGGGGAGCGGGAGGGGTGGGGTGGTTCGGTGCGTCGGCGGGTGCGGGTTCGTCGTGGCTTCTCGCGCGGTTCCCCGCGCCCCTTGAAGGGTCCGGCCCCGGTCATGAGGCGCCGTAGGCCGGGCGTGGCCTTTCGGCTTCCGCCAGGAGCTTTCGTACGGTCTCCCCGGCGCCCTCCGGGGTCCAGCGGGCTCCGTTGTCCCTGGTCGGGCCGGGACGCCAGCCTTCCATGACGGTGATGCGGCCGCCCTCCGTCTCGAAGACGCGGCCGGTGACGCCGTCGCTCGCGGCGGAACCCAGCCAGACCACCAGGGGCGAGACGTTCTCGGGGGCCATGGCGTCGAAGCCGGTGCCGGGGGCGGTCATCGTCTCGGCGAAGACCGTCTCGGTCATCCTGGTGCGGGCCGCGGGGGCGATGGCGTTGACCTGGACGCCGTAGCGGGCGAGTTCGGCGGCGGCGACGAGGGTGAGGCCGACGATGCCGGCCTTGGCGGCGCTGTAGTTGCCCTGGCCGAGTGAGCCCAGCAGGCCCGCACCGCTGCTGGTGTTGACGATGCGCGCGGTCGGTGTCCGGCCCGCCTTGGTCTCCGCGCGCCAGTGGACGGCCGCGTGCCTCAGGGGCAGGAAGTGGCCCTTGAGGTGGACGCGGAGGACGGCGTCCCAGTCGTCCTCGTCCAGGTTGACGAGCATGCGGTCGCGCAGGAAGCCGGCGTTGTTGACGAGGGTGTCGAGCCGGCCGTAGGTGTCCAGGGCGGTCCGCACGAGGGAGGCGGCGCCGTCGGTCGTGGCGACGTCCCCGCCGTGCGCGACCGCGTCCCCTCCCCCGGCGCGGATCTCCTCGACGACCCGGGCGGCGGGGCTGTCGGGGTCCGGTGAGCCGTCGAGTCCCACGCCGAGGTCGTTGACGACCACGCGGGCGCCCTCGGCGGCGTACGCCAGCGCGTGCGCGCGCCCGAGGCCGCGGCCCGCGCCGGTCACGACGACCACGCGCCCTTCGCAGAGCCGCCCCGCGCGGTACCGGTCCGTGCCGCTCATCGTGGTTCTCCTTCGTCGGTGTGGGCCGTCGCCGCGTCCAGGAAGGCGGGGCGTTCGCCGCCGCCGTGGACGAGGAGGGAGGCGCCGGTGATGTAGGCCGCCGCGTCGGAGGCGAGGAAGACCGCCGCGTCGCCGATGTCGGAGGGGGTCGCGAGGCGGCCCAGCGGGACGGTGCGGGCGACGGCGGCGACGCCGGCCTCGTCGCCGTAGTGGAGGTGGGACAGCTCGGTGCGGACCATGCCGAGGACGAGGGTGTTGACCCGGATCTCGGGGGCCCACTCCACGGCCATGGAGCGCGCGAGGTGTTCCAGACCGGCCTTGGCGGCGCCGTAGGCCGCCGAGCCGGGTGAGGGGCGGCTGCCGCTGACGCTGCCGATCATCACGATCGCGCCCCGGGTCCGCCGCAGCTGTGCGTGGGCGGCGAGGGAGACGGTCAGCGGGGCGGTGAGGTTGAGTTCGATCACGCGCGCGTGGCGGCGGGCGTCGGCCTCGGTGAGGGGGCGGTGGGGGGTGCCGCCGGCGTTGTTCACGAGGACGTCCACGCGGGGCAGGCCCGCGAAGAAGCCGTGCACGGCGTCGGGGTCCCGGACGTCCAGCGGTACGAACTCGGTTCCCTCGATGGGCACTTCGGGCGGTCTGCGCGCACAGGTCACCACCTCGGCGCCGGCCTCGGCGAAGGCACGGGCGAGGCCTGCGCCGACGCCGCGCGTGCCGCCGGTGACGACGGCGACCTTCCCGTTGAGCCGCATCCGCTGCTACCTTCCGCAGGAGAGACGCACCAAACAAACGTTAGGTGGAAGGTAGCTGATGCTCCGATGAGTGTCTCCACCTCGTCCCCGGAAAAGGGGATTTCCGTCGTCATGATCGATTTCCCGCCGGTGAACGCGCTGCCGGTGCGTGGGTGGTTCGAGCTGGCCGACGCCGTGCGCGACGCGGGGCGCGATCCCGAGGTGCGGTGCGTGGTGCTGGGTGCGGAGGGGCGCGGGTTCAACGCCGGGGTGGACATCAAGGAGATCCAGGCGGCGGGGCACAGCGCGTTGATCGGCGCCAACCAGGGCTGCGCGGAGGCGTTCGCCGCCGTGTACGAGTGCGAGGTGCCGGTGGTCGCCGCCGTGCAGGGGTTCTGTCTGGGCGGCGGGATCGGGCTGGTGGGGAACGCGGACGCGATCGTGGCGAGCCAGGACGCGACCTTCGGGCTGCCGGAGCTGGACCGGGGCGCGTTGGGTGCGGCGACGCATCTGGCCCGGCTGGTGCCGCAGCATCTGATGCGCGCGCTGTACTACACGTCGCGGACGGCGACCGCCGCCGAGCTGCGGACGCACGGTTCGGTGTGGCGGGTCGTACCGCGTGCCGAACTGCGTGCTGCGGCACTGGAGTTGGCGCGGGAGATCGCCGCGAAGGACGGCCGGCTGCTGCGGCTGGCCAAGGCCGCCATCAACGGTATCGACCCGGTGGACGTCCGCCGCAGCTACCGCTTCGAGCAGGGCTTCACCTTCGAGGCGAACCTCAGCGGGCTGGCCGACGAGATCCGCGACCGGTTCGGGGCGGCGGGCGGGGCCGGGACGGCGGGTAAGGCCGGGACGGCGGGTGGGGCTGGGACGGCGGGGAGGGTCGGGACGGCCGTCGCGGGTAAGGCCGGTGCGGGTAAGGCCGGGACGGCCGGTGCGGGTAAGGCCGGGACGGCCGGTGCGGGTAAGGCCGGGACGGCCGGTGCGGGTAAGGCCGGGACGGCCGGTGCGGCCAAGGACCGCCCGCCGGCCGAGCGGCGGGGCGCGGCAGAGGGAAGCGGCGCGGTGGACGGAAGCGGCGCGGTGGAGGGGGACGCGGGTGAGTGACAAGACCATGACCGCCGACGAGGCCGTCTCGCGGCTGGTGAGCGGGATGACGGTCGGGATCGGCGGCTGGGGCTCGCGCCGCAAGCCGATGGCCCTGGTCAGAGCGGTGCTCCGGTCCGGTCTCACCGATCTCACGGTCGTCTCGTACGGCGGCCCGGACGTCGGCATGCTCGCCGCCGCCGGACGGATCCGCACACTGGTCGCCCCGTTCGCCACCCTGGACTCCATCCCCCTCGAACCCCATTTCCGCGCGGCGCGCGAGCGGGGCGCGTTCGAGCTGATGGAGATCGACGAGGCGATGTTCCTGTGCGGTCTGCGGGCGGCCGCGCACCGGCTGCCCTTCCTCCCGGTGCGGGCGGGTATCGGCTCGGACGTGATGCGGGTCAACCCCGGCCTGCGGACGGTCACTTCGCCCTACGACGACGGGGAGACCTTCGTCGCCATGCCCGCCCTGCGCCTCGACGCCGCGTTGGTGCACGTCAACCGGGCCGATCGGCGGGGCAACGGCCAGTATCTGGGCCCGGACCCGTACTTCGACGACCTGTTCTGCGAGGCGGCCGACACCGCGTACGTCTCGTGCGAACGGATCGTGGACACGGCGGAGCTGACGAAGGAGGCGCCGCCGCAGACGCTGCTGGTCGGCCGCCATGTGGTGACGGGGGTGATCGAGGCCCCGAACGGCGCGCACTTCACCTCCTGCGCCCCTGATCACGACCGGGACGAGGCCTTCCAGAAGATGTACGCGGCCACGCCCTGGGAGGACTTCGCCGAGCGCTTCCTCTCGGGCGACGAGCCCGCCTACCAGTCGGCCGTACGGGCCTGGCAGAAGGAGGGCACGTGAACGGGACACCGACGACGGGCGGGACGACGGGCACGGCGACGAGCACAGCCACGGGCGCGGCCACGAGCGCGGCGGCGGGCGCGGCGGCGGGCGCGGCGACCCGTGCCGAGTACTGCGTGATCGCCTGTGCCGAGGCCTGGCGCGGGGCCGGGGAGATCCTCGCCAGTCCGATGGGGCTGATCCCGTCCCTGGGCGCGCGTCTGGCCAGGCGGACCTTCTCGCCGGACCTGCTGCTGACCGACGGCGAGGCGCTGCTCGTCGACCTCGACGGCACCGTGGAGGGGTGGCTGCCCTACCGCCGGCATCTGGACCTGGTCACCGGCGGCCGACGGCACGTGATGATGGGCGCGAGCCAGATCGACCGGTACGGCAACCAGAACATCTCCTGCGTCGGCGACTGGGCGAGGCCGAGGCGACAGTTGCTCGGGGTGCGGGGAGCGCCGGTCAACACCCTGAACAATCCGACCAGTTACTGGGTGCCGAAGCACTCCAAGCGGGTCTTCGTCGAGCAGGTCGACATGGTGTGCGGGGTGGGTCACGACCGGGTGGCCGCGCATCCGGCCGCCGCCCGCTTCCACCGTCTGCCGCGGGTCGTGTCCGACCTCGGGGTGTTCGACTTCGCGACGCCCGACCGCACGATGCGGCTGGCCTCGCTGCATCCCGGCGTCACGGTCGAGCAGGTCGCGGAGGCGACCGGCTTCACGCTCGCCGTCGCGGACGAGGTGCCGTACACACGGGACCCCACGGCGGAGGAGCTGCGGTTGATCCGCGAGGTGATCGACCCGGCGGGTGCCCGCGCCCGTGAGGTGCGGGACTGATGGAGACGGCGCTCACCCGGCTCGTCGGCGTCCGCCATCCGGTCGTGCAGACCGGTATGGGCTGGGTGGCCGGTCCGCGGCTGGTCTCCGCCGCGGCGAACGCCGGGGCGCTCGGAGTCCTGGCCTCCGCGACGATGACACCGGCGCGGCTCCGGGAGGCCGTACGGGAGGTGCGGTCCCGTACGGACGCGCCGTTCGGGGTGAATCTGCGGGCCGACGCGGCGGACGCGCGGGAGCGGGTGCGGATCGTCGTGGAGGAGGGCGTCCGGGTGGCCTCGTTCGCGCTCGCGCCGTCCAGGGAGCTGATCGCCGAGCTCAAGGACGCGGGCGTGGTGGTGATCCCGTCCGTGGGTGCCCGGCGGCACGCCGAGAAGGTGGCGGCGTGGGGCGCGGACGCGGTGGTGGTGCAGGGCGGCGAGGGCGGCGGCCACACCGGGGAGGTGGCGACGACCGTGCTGCTGCCGCAGGTCGTGGACGCCGTCGACATCCCCGTCGTCGCCGCCGGCGGCTTCCACGACGGGCGGGGGCTGGTGGCCGCGCTGGCGTTCGGGGCGGCCGGGGTGGCGATGGGCACCCGGTTCCTGCTCACCTCGGACTCGACGGTGCCGGAGGCGGTGAAGGCCCGCTATCTGGCGGCGACCGTCAAGGACGTCACCGTCACGCGGGCCGTGGACGGGTTGCCGCACCGCATGCTCCGCACGGAGTTCGTGAGCGCGCTGGAGGCGTCCGGACGGGCACGCGCCCTGGTGCGCGCCCTCCGGCACGCGGCGGGCTTCCGGCGGCTCTCCGGGCTCACCTGGCGCGCGATGGTCCGCGACGGCGTCGCGCTGCGGCACGGCAAGGACCTCGCCTGGAGCCAGGTCCTGCTCGCCGCGAACACGCCCATGCTGCTCAGGTCCGCGATGGTGGACGGCCGTACGGACCTGGGGGTGATGGCGTCCGGGCAGGTCGCCGGGGTGATCGACGACCTGCCGTCGTGCGCGGAGCTGGTGGAGCGGATCATGCGGGAGGCGGAGGAGACCCGCCGACGCCTCACCGACACCTGACGCCCCACCGGGCACGAGAGGCCGACCGCGACGTGGTGGAGGCCTGCGGGCAGCCGGGTAGTCGGGCAGCCGGGCAGGGGGGCGGGCCAGCGGCTCCCGGGCCCGGCTCCCTGCCCCTGCTCCCGGAGGCCCGTCGACCGATACGGCAGGTCGGCCGAGCGAGCCAGCGACCGGCCGTCGGACGCCAAGCACGCTGGCAGCGGGCCAGGCACACGGCAGCCAGACAGCCGGCAGGCTGTCGGTCGGCCGAGCAAGCGGCCGAGCCAGTGGCTGGCCGGGACAGGCAGCTCGTCCGTCGGCCGCCGGGCGATCGGTTGAGCAGCCGGCCGACCGAGCGGGCGCACAGGCAGCCCAGCACCTTACGGGCATGCAGGCGGGCCTGCGGTCGGCCGGGACAGGCGGCCGTCCGTCGGCCGCCGGGCGATCGGTTGAGCAGCCGACCGACCGAGCAGGCGGACGTTCGGCCACGCAGCCACGCAGCCACGCAGCCACGCAGCCCAGCGCCTCGCGCCCGTCACGCGGAGCCCGAGCCCGCCCCACGCCCGCCCAGCGCGGCGCCCGCGTCCCTCAGATCCTCTCGATGATCGTCACGTTCGCCTGGCCGCCCCCCTCGCACATGGTCTGCAGCCCGTACCGGCCGCCCGTGCGCTCCAGTTCGTGCAGGAGGGTCGTCATCAGCTTCGCGCCGGTCGCGCCGAGGGGGTGTCCGAGGGCGATCGCGCCGCCGTTGACGTTGACCTTCTCCGGGTCGGCGCCCGTCTCCTTCAGCCATGCGAGGACGACCGGCGCGAAGGCCTCGTTGATCTCCACGAGGTCGATCGCGTCGAGGGTGAGGCCGGACTTCTTCAGGGCGTACGCGGTCGCCGGTATCGGCGCGGTGAGCATCCGTATGGGGTCCTCGCCGCGCACGGAGAGGTGGTGCACGCGGGCGCGCGGGGTCAGCCCGTGCTCCCGTACGGCGCGTTCGGAGGCGAGCAGGAGCGCGGCGGCGCCGTCGGAGACCTGGGAGGAGCAGGCGGCGGTGACGGTGCCGCCGTCGATGACCGGCTTCAGCGCGGCCATCTTCTCCAGCGAGGTGTCACGGCGCGGCCCCTCGTCGACGGTCACGTCCCCGTACGGCTCGGTCTCGCGCGCGAAGCGGCCCTCGTCGAGGGCCCGTACCGCCCGCCGGTGCGAGCGCAGCGCGTACTCCTCCTGGTCGCGGCGGCCGATGCCCCACTTCGCGGCGATCATCTCCGCGCCGGCGAACTGGTTCACCGGCCGGTCGCCGTAGCGGGCCCGCCAGCCCTCGCTGCCCGCGAAGGGCCCGTCCGTGAGGCCGAGGGGGACGGCGGCCTGGCGGGAGGCGAAGGCGATGGGGATCATCGTCATGTTCTGGACGCCGCCCGCGACCACCAGGTCCTGGGTGCCGGAGAGCACGGCCTGCGCGGCGAAGTGCACGGCCTGCTGCGAGGAGCCGCACTGCCGGTCGACGGTCGTGCCCGGCACCTCCTCGGGCAGCCCGGCGGCCAGCCAGCTGGTCCGGGCGATGTCACCGGCCTGCGGGCCCACGGTGTCCAGGCAGCCGAAGACGACGTCCTCGACGGCGGCCGGGTCCACGCCGGCGCGTGCGACGAGCGCCCCCAGAACATGGGCGCCGAGGTCGGCCGGATGGACCTGGCCGAGCCCTCCTCCGCGCCGCCCCACGGGCGTGCGGACCGCTTCGACGATATAGGCCTCGGCCATGGCAACTCCCTTGTTGTCAAAGGTTGTTCACCGAATGTGCGTCAGGGCTGGGGCTCGGTGCGTACGGCGATCCCGTCCAGGACCATCGACAGGTACTGCCGGGCGATCTCCTCCGGGCCGAGCGGCCCGCCGGGCCGGTACCAGGAGGCGGCGACCCAGACCGTGTCGCGCACGAACCGGTAGGTGAGCCGGGTGTCCAGGTCGGCACGGAACTCCTCGGCGGCCACCCCGCGTTCCAGCGTGGCGAGCCACGCCTTCTCGAACTTGCGCTGCGACGCGTCGAGGAACCGGAACCGCTCCCGCGCGATGAGCTTCTTGGCCTCGTTCTGGTAGATCGCGACGGCGGCGCGGTGCCGGTCGATGGCGCGGAACGACTCGACGACCAGGGCCTCGAAGGTCTCCCGGGGGCGCAGTTCGGCGTCCAGGACGGCGTCGTAGCCCTCCCAGAGTTCGTCGAGGAAGGTCCGCAGGATCTCCTCCAGCATCGCGTCCTTGGACTCGAAGTAGTAGTAGAGGCTGCCCGCGAGCATGCCGGCGTCGTCCGCGATCCTGCGGACGGTGGTGGCGTTGTAGCCCAGGTCGGCGAAGACCGTCGCGGCCCGGTCGAGGAGTTCCCGACGGCGGGCGGGCGCGGCGGGGGGCTTGGCGCCGGCGGTCGTCGTGGGCTTCTTCTTGGTCGGCACGCTGTTCCTCGTCCTCACGGGTGCTGGTTGCTGACGGAGACGATCTCACCCGTCAGGTATGAGGAGTAGCCGGACGCGAGGAACACGATCACGTTGGCCACCTCCCAGGGTTCGGCGTACCGTCCGAGGGCCTCGCGCGCGGTCAGTTCCTCCAGCAGTTCCGGGGTGGTGACCTTCACCAGGTGCGGGTGCATGGCGAGGCTCGGCGAGACGGCGTTCACCCGGACCCCGTAGGCGGCCGCCTCGATCGCGGCGCATCTGGTCAGGGCCATGACGCCGGCCTTCGCGGCGGCGTAGTGCGCCTGGCCGGCCTGGGCGCGCCAGCCGACGACGGAGGCGTTGTTGACGATCACGCCGCCTCCGGCTGCCCGCATCAGCCGCAGGGCCGCCCGGGTGCAGCGGAAGGTGCCGTTCAGCGTCACGTCCAGCACCCTGGACCACTGTTCGTCGGTCATGTCGACGAGGTCCGAGGTGCCGCCCAGGCCGGCGTTGTTGACGACGATGTCGAGTCGTCCGTGCAGCCGGTCCGCCGCCTCGAACAGCGCCCGTACCTGGTCGTCGTCGGTGACGTCGCACGGCACCGCGCGGACGGAGTCCGCCCCGAACTCGGCGGCCAGTTCGGTCCTGCACTCCTTGAGTCTGCGCGTGTGGGCGTCGCTGATCAGTACCCGCGCGCCCTCCTCCAGGAAGCGCCGCGCGGTGGCCCCGCCGATGCCCGCGCCCGCGGCCGCGGTGATCACGGCGGTGCGTCCGGCGAGCAGACCATGGCCGGGGACGTACGTCGGAGGGTCGACGTTCCTCATGCGGGCACGCTAACCTACCAAACACTTGTTAGGGAAGGAGCCGTGCGCCATGGACCTCGCCCGTTCCCCCGCCGACGAGGCCTTCCGCGCCGAGGCGCGCGCCTGGCTGCGCGCCCATGTCCCCGCGGAGCCGCTGCCGTCCCTGGAGACCGAGGGGGGCTTCGCCGCCCATCGCGCCTGGGAGGCCGAACTGGCCGCCGACCGCTGGTCGGTGGTGAACTGGCCGGCCGAGTACGGCGGCCGCGACGCTGGCCTCTCGCGCTGGCTGGTCTTCGAGGAGGAGTACTACGCGGCGGGCGCCCCGGGCCGGGTCGGCCAGAACGGCGTCAACCTCCTCGCCCCGACCCTCTTCGACCACGGCACGCGGGAGCAACGGGCGCGGGTGCTGCCGCCGATGGCCTGCGGCGAGGTGGTGTGGGCCCAGGCCTGGTCGGAGCCGGAGGCCGGGTCGGACCTGGCCTCGCTGACCTCCCGCGCCGTGCGCACGGAGGGGGGCTGGCTGCTGACCGGGCAGAAGACCTGGTCGTCCCGGGCGGCGTTCGCGGACCGGGCGTTCGGCCTGTTCCGCAGCGAGCCCGGCACCGCCAGGCCACACCAGGGGCTGACGTACCTCATGTTCGACCTGCGCGCCCCCGGTGTGACGGTCCGCCCGATCGGCCGCCTCGACGGCCGGCCCGCGTTCGCCGAACTCTTCCTCGACGACGTGTTCGTGCCGGACGAGGACGTCATCGGCGAGCCCGGCCAGGGCTGGCGCGTCGCGATGTCCACCGCGGGCAACGAACGCGGTCTGACGCTCCGTTCCCCGGGCCGCTTCCTCGCCTCCGCGCACCGGCTGCTCGGCCTCTGGCACGACCGGGGAAGCCCGGCGTCCGCGCGCGACGCGGTGGCCGACGCGCTGATCGGCGCCCGCGCCTACGAGCTGTTCACGCATGCGGCCGCCTCCCGCTTCCTGGAGGGCACGCCGATCGGACCCGAGGCCAGTCTGAACAAGGTCTTCTGGTCCGAGTACGACATCGCCCTGCACGAGACGGCGCTCGACCTGCTCGGCGAGGAGGGCGAGCCGGCGGACACCGACTGGTGCGAGGGGTACGTCTTCTCCCTCGCCGGCCCGATCTACGCCGGCACCAACGAGATCCAGCGCGACATCATCGCCGAGCGCCTCCTCGGCCTGCCGAAGGGCCGCCGCTGACGCGTGGCCTCCGTCCGCACGGCCGCCACCGGACGCGCGGCCACCAGCTCAAAGCCGCCTGCGCGCGGCCGCCGCCTCAAGGGCCGCCGCTCACGTGCGGCCTCCGCCTCAGTCGCCTCAGGGGTCGCCGCTCATGCGTGGCCCCCTCCCGAACCGAAGGGGCCGCCGCCGATGCGCTTCCTCCTGGACACCGAGCAGCGGGCGTTCGCCGAGTCGCTGGACGCCCTGCTGACGGCCGCCGGCACACCCGCCGTCGCACGGGCCTGGGGGCGCGGGGAGCACGATGCAGGGCGTGCGCTGTGGGAGCGTCTCGCGCACGCGGGCGTGTTCGCGCTGGCGGCGCCGGAGGCGTACGAGGGGGTCGGCCCGCTCCCCGTCGAACTGGCCGTCGTCTTCGTGGAGTTGGGGCGGCACGCGGTTCCCGGCCCGTTCGTGGAGACGGTGGTGGCGGCGGGCCTCCTGGCCGGTCTGGACGACCCGGGCCCGGCCGAGCGTCTGCTCCCGGCGCTGGTGTCGGGGAAGGCGATGGCCACGGTGGCGCCGGCTCCGGGGGCGTACGCGCTGGACGGGGACGCGGCGGAGACCCGGCTGACCCTCGACCCGGCGACGGGCGGACTGCGCCTGGCCCCCGGCCACGGTCCCGTGCGCCTCTCGCTGGACCCGGCCCGCCGCCTGACCCGCCTCTCCCCCGGCGGCGAACTCCTCGCCCCTCACGCGCCCCTCGCCCACGCCCTCACCTGGGCCCGTCTCGCGGTGGCCGCCCAAGCGCTGGGCGTCGGGCTGTCCCTCCTGGACAGGACGGTGGCGTACGTCAAGCAGCGCACCCAGTTCGGTGTGCCCGTGGGCTCGTTCCAGGCGGTGAAGCACCGGCTGGCCGACGCCAAGGTGGCCCTGGAGTTCGCGCGCCCGATGGTCTTCGGGGCGGCGGTCACCCTGGACCCGGTGGACGCGGCGGCGGCCAAGGTGGCGGCGTGCGAGGCGGCGTACACGACCGCGCGCACGGCGCTGCAACTGCACGGCGCGATCGGTTACACGGCGGAGTACGACCTGTCGCTCTGGCTGACCAAGGCACGCGCACTGCGGAGCGCGTGGGGCGCCCCGGCCGAGTGCCGCGACGCGGTCCTCAGGGGCGGTGGTCGCCGCCGGTGACCTCCCGTCGCCGCGCGACCGTCGGCCCGGGATCGGCCCTCCCCCCTCACCACCCCTCCCCCTCGTTCGCTATTTTGTTCGCCGCCGTCCTCACCGGCTCGTCATCAGCCCCGCACCCTCAAGGAGCCGGCCGTGGAACCCGAGTCCCCGTCGTCGTCCGACCCCGCCGTCACCACCTGCTACCGCCACCCGAAGGTGGAGTCGTACGTCCGCTGCACCCGCTGCGAGCGGTACATCTGCCCGGACTGCATGCGCGACGCGGCCGTGGGCCACCAGTGCCCGGAGTGCGTCAAGGAGGGCGCGAGAACGGTCCGCCAGGCCCGCACGGCCTTCGGCGGCCGGATCTCGGCGGTCCCGCTGGTGACGTACGTCCTGATCGGCCTGAACGTCGTGGCGTACGTCGCCGAACTGCTCCGCCCGTCGATCGTCGACGACTTCGCGATGCTGGGCCGGGGCCTCGCCGGCCCGGACGGTCTGCACTACGTGTGGCAGAGCGCCTACCCGGCCGACTTCCACCTCGAAGGCGTGATCGACGGCGAGTGGTACCGCCTCCTCACCGGGGCCTTCCTCCACATCCCGCCCACCGAGGGCACGTTCGGCATCCTGCACATCGTGATGAACATGGTCACGCTGTGGAACGTGGGCCGCGTGGTGGAGGCCCAGCTGGGCCGGGCCCGCTATCTCAGCCTGTACCTCCTCTCCGCCCTCGGCGGCTCCGCCCTGGTCCTCCTCCTCGCCCCCGACGCCAGCACGGTCGGCGCGTCCGGCGCGATCTTCGGTGTCTGCACGGCGTACTACGTCCTGGCCCGCCGCCTCGGCGCGGACCCGGCGGGCATCAACCGCTTCATGGCGGGCCTGCTGATCTGGCTCGTCATCTCGGCGGTCGTGACGTCCTGGCAGGGCCACCTCGGCGGCCTCCTCACGGGCGGCCTCGTGGCCCTCGCCTTCGCGTACGCGCCCCGGGACCGACGGCGGGTGCTGGTGCAGGCGGGGGCTTGCGCGGGGGTGCTGGCGCTGCTGGTGGTACTGGCGCTCGCGAAGGCGGCGGCGATGACGGGCTGAGGCCGCTCGGCAGGCCGAGGCCGCCGCCCCGCGGGGCCGAGGCCCCACCCGCCCGCTCGCCCGCACCCCACCGCACATCAACCCACCCGCCCCGCCTGCCACTTCTGGGATGATGTGCTCCGCAGCGTTCGGCGGGAGGGGCGATACGTGGGTGCGGAACGAGCCGTGGCGGTCGCGGGCAGGCGCCGCGCGCTGCTGATCGGGGTCACGGAGACGCCGTCCCTGGCGAAGCACCCCGAACTGGCCGAGGCGTTTCCGCCGCTGGACTTCGCCAAACGGGACGTCGACCTGATCGCCCAGGCTCTGGACCAGTCCGACTACGACGTCGTCAAGGCGTGCGACGACACCTCGTTCACCTCCGTCCTCGCGGCGATCACCAACTTCCTGACGGACTGCGAGCCGGGCGACACCGCCTTCCTCTACTTCTCCTGTCACGGAGCGACGATCGACGGCCGGGACCATCTGGTCCTGCGCGACAGCCAGCCAGGAGCCGCCGACGCCGACGGCAACCGGGGCCTGCTCCAGCCCACCCTGCTGCGGGCCGACCCCGCCCATCTGCTGAGCGTCCTGCCACCGGGCGTCACGGCGATCGTGTGCCTCGACGTCTGCCGGGCCGAGCAGCCGGGCCCGGTCTCCGGCACGACCGACCCCAGCTGGGCCGGGCGGGAGGAGGCCTACTGGCTCTACAGCTGTGGCCCGGGGCAGCGCGCCTACGCCGATCCCGTGGAGGGCAGCTGGTTCGCGCGGGCCCTCGCCGCCGCCCTGTCCCGGGTCAATCCGCCCACCACGTTTCGCCAGGTGGCCGACTTCGCGGAGGACGAGCTGGGGCAGCTCGCGTCCCGCAGCCCGCAGGTGGCGCCGCCCTCGGTCGGGCTGCGGCGACCGGAACCCGCGCAGGGCGGCGAGTACCGTGATCCGGTCGTCTGCGAGGGCACCGAACAGACCCTCGACTGGACCCGGATCATCCATGATTCCGGGCTCTGGCAGCACACCTCCGGCAGACCCGAGATCCACCAGCGGGTCAAGGAGAAACTCGCGGAGCTGGTGCGCTGGGTCGTCGACAGCAGCGAGCAGACCCGCGCGTACCGGGACGACCCGTGGCACGACTCGCTCTACCCCGAGCGGCTGGACGCCCGGCTCACCGACCTGGTGGCCGGGGCCGGCCTGCGGCGGGACGACGAGCGTCTCTCCCCCGCCGAGACGGCGTGCCTGCTGTCGGCGGCCATCGTCCAGGAGGGCGTCGTCGCCATCACCCTGGCCCAGCTGGCCAGGCTGCTGCCCGACCGGTTCGACCCCGGTCCGCGCGGGAGTGAGGAGGAGACCGGCGCGACCGGACAGCGGGACGGGGAGCAGCGGCAGCGGCTCGTCCGGGACGCCGCCCGCGACGTGTGCCGCGCCCACTCCCTCGTCGTACGCACCGCCGAGACCCTGCGCAGCCGCGGACTCGACCAGGCGTTCATCGCCGCGGACCACTGGCTGCGGCACCGTTTCATCAACGAGTGGGACGGGGCGTGGGAGCGCGACGAGAGGCACCGCACCGATGTCGACGACCTGATCGACAAGGTGGTGGAGGCCGTCGAGGCCGCGGCCGACGTCGCGACCCCCACCCGCAGGCCTCCCGAGGAACGGCAGGAGATCGACACCCTCGTGCGGCAGGTGCTGGGGCATCTGACGGTGAAGCCCGGGCTCAGCCCCAGGGTCAACGACGCGCTGCACGACGACCAGTGGAAGAAGGAGGCCAGGCCCGTCCGCGGCAACCACTGGCGCGGGCTCCAGCTGGCCCGTCTGCTGTGGACCGCCGGTCTGCTCGCGGCGAGCCCGCGCAGGCTCTCCAGTGTCCTGGTCGACCACCTCGGGGCGCACGAACCCCTGCGCGCCGAGGAAGTGGCGGGTGCGCTCGCCGGCCTCGACTACGACGACACGGACGGCCGCACCGTCGGTGGCCGGGGCCTCGCCGTACGGCTTCGCTGTCCGCATCCGGCGTTGCACGCGGCCATCGAGGAGCTGACCTCGGCAGCGGACGCGACGGTCCAGGCCCTGAGCGAGGACGCGGCGGCGCAGCCCCTGCTGCGCGGGCTCCCGGACCGGGTGACGACGGACGAACTGCGCGCCCTGCCCGGCCGCTACCAGGAACCGCTGGAGCGCTTCCGTCTCGCCGAGGACGAGATCCGCCCCCTGCTCATGGGCACACAGCTGTACGGCGACCGGATGCTCGCCATACGCGAGCTGTACCAGAACGCGCTGGACGCCTGCCGCTACCGGGAGATGCGCCGCCGCTACGGCAACATCCGTTCTGGTTGGGACGGGGAGATCCTGTTCACCCAGGACTGGGACGGGGTCCGGCCCTACATCGAGTGCCTGGACAACGGGTCCGGGATGAGCCGTTCCCGGCTGACCTCGATGTTCGCGAGGGCGGGCAAACGCTATGAGCAGGATCCCGAGTTCGTACAGGAGCGTCGTAACTGGCGTCGCGCCGGGATCGTGGACAAATCACTCAACTCCCGCTTCGGCATCGGCGTGTTCAGCTACTTCATGCTGGCCGACGAGGTCGTGGTCTGGACGCGCGCCGTCGACGCCACCGGCCTGCGCAGCTCGGAACCGGCGCTGCGGGTCGACATCCGCTCCGGCTCTGGTCTCCTGCAGATCAACACCTCTGACGATCCCGAGGTCCCGGAGGACGGCGGCACCCGCGTACGGCTGTACCTGGCCGAGCCGAGCGAGGGCGAGCAGGTGCCCTCTCTGCTGGAGACGCTGCGGACTCACCTGTGGGTGACCGAGTACGACGTCCATGCGAAGGAGAGAACCACACAGGACAGCACCGTCCACGACCACGACTGGGACGCGGGGCAGCTTGCCGTCCAGGAGGGGTGGCGGGTACCGCCCGTCGCGCTGCACGGCGAGCAGGGCGGAGCGACGAAGGACGGTGCGACGCAGGCATGGATCGTCCAGGGAGATGGCCAGCTTCTGCTGGACGGTGTCCTCATCTCGCAGGCGCCCCAAGCGTACGGATATGTGGTCAATTTGCGGGAACGGCATGCCCCGGTACCCAGCGTCGACCGGAACCAGCTCCTTTCCTACGACGAGGAGTTGGTGATGAAAGACGTGCTGGACGGCATTCCGGCCGCGGCTTCGCAGCTCACGGACCTGTCGGTGTCGTGGCTGTGGGCACTGGCACGCCGCAGTCCGCGGGTGGCGGTCCGAATCTTGGGTTCATTGCCGGCGGAGACACAGGTGATCCTCGATGTGGAGAGCGAGCGGCAGCTGGCCCGGGACAAGGCCCCCCTGGGCACCCTGGGCTGTCTGCCCTCCGACGAGAGGGCTGCCTTCGGACTCCACAGCGAACAGGAGTACCTGCCGGGTAGAAGACATGAGGACGCACTGGTCAGGCAGTGGCGATGCACCGCGCTGGGCGTGAAACAGGCGCGGGAACCCTTCGCACCCGAGGGCTATCCGCGCCCCCGGAAACTCGATGCCCTGCTCTTCCAGGATCTGAAGCTCAGAGGCTGGCAGACCGTCCTGCACTCAGCAGCACTCTCGCGTCGCCCCGTCCGCGAGGTGCTGAGATCCCTGCGCCGCTACGCCGTGACCGGGATCGAGGTACCCGAGGCCGTGGACATCAGGGCCCTCGGCGATCACTTCGTCACCCAGGAGGAGGCGGACCTCTACCTCGGCTACACCGCGATTGAGAGGTACTTCTCCTTCCCGCCGGCCTTTGACGAAACGATCGTACTGTTCGCACGCAGAACCACTCGAAAGCGGCATCAGCCCCCTGCCAGGCACGCCCCCCTGCTCGTCGCCTCGGCATTGCACACCCTCTCGCTCGGGGAGACGGCTGCCCTGCTGCCCCGGCTGCGTGAGGTGGACCCGACGCTTCCCAGCTTGCCCCCGCTGCCCGAGGAAGTCGCCAGACTACGGCTGACCAGGGCCGAGGTACTCCGGCTGACAGGCAGACAGAACGAATTGCCCAGCGCTGCCTGGACACAGAACTTCGACTGGCTGCCCGGCTCTCTCGGGCCGGTGGATCTCCTGTCACGCAGCACTGCCTCGTTCCCAGTGAATGAACTGGCGCAGCAGGTGGAACAATTCAGCTGTCTCGGATACTCCCTGGCTGCGCCCCCGACTCCCGAGGCGATCGAAGCGGGCATCCTGCCCCCCGCACTGGCGCACCTGCTCTCGCAGGATTTCGACCGGCAGAAACCATGGCACGAAGGAGAGATCTCGACCTACCACCTCATCGAGATCGCGTACCGCTCCGGAGCATCACCCGGGGACACCGCGCGCCGCATCAACTCCGCCACCGGGATCACCGGCGTGCACACACCGGCGGTACCCGAGGAAGCCGCCGACTGGAACGTGCCCGAGTGGATCTACGGGCTCCTCCACGAGCGGTCCAGAAACGCCGAGATCGACACCTCTCCCGTCTCCGGATGGGAGTTGGTGGGCGCCCTCCACGCGGCCTCGTCTCCCCTCGACGAACTGCGCACCGCCGTCCGTGCTCTGGACGCCTGCGGCCTACTCGACCTGCGGGGAGCCGACCTGACTGCGCTGGAGCGTCAGGCGACCGCGCCCCAGGCCCGCCTGTTGCGCCCCTACCCCATACCGAACAGCATCGCCAGCTGCCGCTTCGACCAGGATGGCGTCACCGTCGCCTACCTGATGGCTCTCGCCGCCCACTTCGAACTGAAACTGGGCGCCGTGGCCCACGAGTTGCGAGGCCTGGACACCGCGCTGCCGTTGCGCATCCCGGACCTGCCGGCGGAGTTCCACGATCTACGGCTGAACGAGGCGGACTTCGATTTCCTCTCCGATACCGAGCGCACATTCTTCGGTCTTCCCTCCGGTCCCTCCCGACTGAAGGACCACCTGACCGTCGTAGATGTCCTGCGGTTCACCATCGAGCGCCGTCGGGACGGCTTCCGCACCCTGGACAAGGCGTTCCACCATGTGGCCCGGCTGTGTGCCGCGGGAAGCGTCGAACTGCCCGGCGATTTCCAGGGTCCCGGCGCCGACCGCCTCGTCGGCTTCGAGCCGACCGACTTCGACCTCGCCGCCTTCGACATGGGCCTGCTGGGCCCCGGCACCCTCGGCGCCCTCGAACTCGTCCTGGTCGCCGGGCGCTTCGAGTGGACTCTGGCCGAGGCCTACGACCGCTACGCACCCTTCTCCTGCCTCGGTCTCGACGTCACGGTCGACCCGCCCGAGGGTGCCGAGCGGGAGATCGTCCCGGACTGGGCCGACGTCATCATCCTGACCACCCGGCTCACCGGCCGCGCCCCCGCCCTCACCGGCGCCGTCTCAGAGGACCACATCGCGCTGTGTGCCGAGGAGACCGAACTCGACGAGACCGACGTACGCGACCGCCTGGGACGTTTCGCCAGGCTCTTCGCGCTCACGCTGCCCGAGCCCGCCGAAGCGCCCGAGCTTCCTCAGCAGACCGCACCGACCGCCCCGGCCACCGGAAAGGCCTCCGCCTGATGACCGAACCGAAGCCGTACCACCGGCACGCGTACCCCGGTGTCCACACCTTCCAGTGGAGCGCCCGGGCGGGCGATGCCGACCGGGAGTTGACGGTCTCCGGGACCTGCCCGGCGTGCGAGTGCGCCATGACCCATTCCTTCGGCCCCATCCAGCCCCTGATCGCCAAGGGCGCGGGCTTCCTGGGCCGCCGCAGGAAGCCCGACGAGCCGGACGTCTGGAACATGTCCTGCGCCTGTGAGAGCTACCACCAGCCCCGTCCGGCCCAGCGCCGGGGCTGCGGCGCCCTGCTGACGCTCGCTCCGCCGCCGGCCCACCTCACCGCAGAGAACTGAGGCAGCACATGCCGACACCGACGCCGCCACCGGCGCCCCGCTTCACCTTCGAGCAGCTCTGCGACGCCGAGGACCGGGCCCAGCAGATGCGCGACCCGCACCAGCAACTCCGCCTCGCCGTTCAACAGGCGGAGGGCTACCGCACCTACCTGTCCTCGCTCACCGGACTCCTGGCGGCGGTCTTCGTCCTGAAGGGTCAGGAAGATCTGAGCAAGATGTCCGGCTGCCCGCGCTGGGCCGTGATCTCCCTGCTGATCGGCGGCTTCGCCGGACTGATCGTCGCCACCTGGCTCAGCGTCCTGGCGACCGACAGCAGACCGGGGGTCGAGGTCTACAGCGAGCCCAACCGGCTCCTGACGTACGAGAAGAAGCGCACCCGGACGGTGTGGCGGCTGGTCGAGGCGGCCCGCTGGCTCGGCCTGGCGAGCGTCGTCGCGATCGCGGCCGCCGTCGTCATCACCTGGCTGGCCCCCACCAAGTGACCCCCGGCGGGCGCACATGCGACGGCGCCCGCCCAGGCGTCCGGTCGGGGACTGGTGGGCAGGCGCCGTCTGTGTTCCGTACGCCGTTGTACGGGACGTGTGGGGAGGACGGTGACCCGGCGGGGGTCACCGTCCCGTGTCGATCCGGTGGATCAGACCATCAGCGAGCGGTCCGTCGGGCGGATCGGGGCCGGCAGGTCGCTCGCGCCCGTGAGGAAGCGGTCGCAGCCACGGGCCGCCGAGCGGCCCTCCGCGATCGCCCACACGATGAGGGACTGGCCGCGGCCCGCGTCACCGGCCACGAACACACCCGGCACGTTGGTCTGGAAGTCGGCGTCGCGCGCGATGTTGCCGCGCTCGTCGAGGTCCAGGCCGAACTGCTCGACCAGGCCGTTCTCACGGTCGGTGCCGGTGAAGCCCATCGCCAGGGTGACCAGCTGGGCGGGGATCTTCCGCTCCGTGCCGGCCTTCTGCGTCAGCTTGCCGTCGACGAACTCGACCTCGATGAGGTGCAGCCACTGGACGTTGCCGTCCTCGTCGCCCTCGAAGTGGGTGGTGGAGACGGAGTAGACCCGCTCGCCGCCCTCCTCGTGCGCGGAGGTGACCTTGTAGAGCATCGGGAAGGTCGGCCACGGCTGGTTCGGCGCGCGGTCCTCGCCCGGCTTCGGCATGATCTCCAGCTGGGTGACGGAGGCCGCGCCCTGGCGGTGGGCGGTGCCCACGCAGTCCGCGCCGGTGTCGCCGCCGCCGATGACCACGACGTGCTTGCCCTCGGCCGTGATGGGGGGCGCCACGAAGTCGCCCTCCTGCACCTTGTTGGCCAGCGGCAGGTACTCCATCGCCTGGTGGATGCCGGCCAGCTCGCGGCCGGGGACCGGCAGGTCACGCGCGGTGGTGGCACCCGCGGCGATCACGACGGCGTCGTACCGCTTCTTCAGGTCCGTCGCCTTGAGGTCGCGGCCGATCTCGATGCCCGTGCGGAAGCGGGTGCCCTCCGCGCGCATCTGCTCGATACGGCGGTTGATGTGCCGCTTCTCCATCTTGAACTCGGGGATGCCGTAGCGGAGGAGGCCTCCGACACGGTCCGCGCGCTCGTAGACGGCGACGGTGTGACCGGCCCGCGTCAGCTGCTGGGCGGCGGCGAGACCCGCCGGGCCCGAGCCGATGACCGCGACCGTCTTGCCGGAGAGGCGCTCCGGGGCCTGGGGCGCGACGTCGCCGCTGTCCCACGCCTTGTCGATGATCGAGACCTCGACGTTCTTGATGGTGACGGCCGGCTGGTTGATGCCGAGGACACACGCCGACTCACAGGGAGCGGGGCACAGACGGCCCGTGAACTCCGGGAAGTTGTTCGTGGCGTGCAGGCGCTCCGAGGCGGCGCCCCAGTCCTCGCGGTAGGCGTAGTCGTTCCACTCGGGGATGAGGTTCCCGAGGGGACAGCCGTTGTGGCAGAACGGGATGCCGCAGTCCATGCAGCGGGACGCCTGCTTCGAGATGATCGGGAGCAGCGAGCCCGGAACGTAGACCTCGTTCCAGTCCTTCAGCCGTACGTCGACGGGGCGGGACTTGGCGACCTCGCGCCCGTGGTTCAGGAAGCCCTTCGGGTCAGCCATTGATCGCCGCCTCCATCATCTTCTCGGTGATCTCGGTCTCGGAGAGACCGGCCTGCTCGGCGGCGGCCTTGGCGGCGAGCACTGCCTTGTACGTGCTGGGGATGATCTTGCTGAAGCGGCCCACGGACACGTCCCAGTCGGCGAGCAGCTTCTCGGCGACCGTGGAGCCGGTCTCCTCGGCGTGGCGGCGCACCACGTCGTGCAGCCACTGCTTGTCGGTGTCGTCGAGGGCCTCGACGGCGCCCGCGTTGCCGACGTTGACGTTGTCGCGGTTCAGGTCGATGACGTACGCGATGCCGCCGGACATACCGGCCGCGAAGTTGCGGCCCGTCTCGCCGAGGACGACCGCGTGGCCGCCGGTCATGTACTCGCAGCCGTGGTCGCCCACGCCCTCGGACACCACCAGGGCGCCGGAGTTGCGGACACAGAAGCGCTCGCCCGTACGACCGCGGAGGAACAGCTCGCCGCCGGTCGCGCCGTAGGCGATGGTGTTGCCCGCGATGGTCGAGTACTCGGCGAGGTGGTCGGCGCCCCGGTCGGGACGGACGATCACCCGGCCGCCGGAGAGGCCCTTGCCGACGTAGTCGTTGGCGTCGCCCTCCAGGCGCAGCGTGACACCGCGGGGGAGGAAGGCACCGAAGGACTGGCCGGCCGAGCCGGTGAAGGTGATGTCGATGGTGTCGTCGGGCAGACCGGCGCCGCCGAACTTCTTCGTCACCTCGTGGCCGAGCATGGTGCCGACCGTGCGGTTGATGTTGCGGACCTTGACCTGGGCGCGCACCGGCTGGGCGTCGGTGGCGTCCGAGGCGGCGAGCGCGTCGGCGGCGAGCTTGATCAGCTCGTTGTCGAGCGCCTTCTCCAGGCCGTGGTCCTGCTCGATCAGCTGGTGGCGGACGGCGCCCTCGGGCAGCTCGGGCACGTGGAACAGCGGCTCCAGGTCCAGGCCCTGCGCCTTCCAGTGGTCGACCGCGCGGGTCACGTCGAGCGCCTCGGCGTGGCCGACGGCCTCCTCGATGGAGCGGAAGCCCAGCTCGGCGAGGATCTCGCGGACCTCCTCGGCGATGAACTCGAAGAAGTTCACGACGTACTCGGCCTTGCCGGAGAACCGGTCGCGCAGCGTCGGGTTCTGCGTGGCGATGCCGACCGGGCAGGTGTCCAGGTGGCAGACGCGCATCATGACGCAGCCGGAGACGACGAGCGGGGCGGTCGCGAAACCGAACTCCTCGGCGCCGAGCAGCGCGGCGATGACGACGTCACGGCCGGTCTTCAGCTGGCCGTCGGTCTGCACGACGATGCGGTCGCGCAGGCCGTTGAGCAGCAGGGTCTGCTGGGTCTCGGCGAGGCCGAGCTCCCAGGGGCCGCCCGCGTGCTTCAGCGAGGTGAGCGGCGAGGCGCCCGTTCCGCCGTCGTGGCCGGAGATGAGGACGACGTCCGCGTGCGCCTTGGACACACCGGCCGCGACCGTGCCGACGCCGACCTCGGAGACCAGCTTGACGTGAATCCGCGCCTGCGGGTTCGCGTTCTTCAGGTCGTGGATCAGCTGGGCCAGGTCCTCGATGGAGTAGATGTCGTGGTGCGGCGGCGGGGAGATCAGGCCCACGCCCGGCGTCGAGTGACGCGTCTTGGCGACCCACGGGTAGACCTTGTGGCCGGGCAGCTGACCGCCCTCACCGGGCTTGGCGCCCTGGGCCATCTTGATCTGGATGTCGTCCGCGTTGACCAGGTACTCGGAGGTCACGCCGAAGCGGCCGGAGGCGACCTGCTTGATCGACGAGCGCCGCGCCGGGTCGTAGAGACGGTCCGGGTCCTCGCCGCCCTCACCGGTGTTGGACTTGCCGCCCAGCTGGTTCATGGCGATGGCGAGCGTCTCGTGCGCCTCGCGCGAGATCGAGCCGTACGACATGGCGCCGGTCGAGAAGCGCTTGACGATCTCGGAGACCGGCTCGACCTCGTCGATCGAGATCGGCGCACGGCCCTCGCCGGCCTTGAAGCCGAACAGGCCGCGCAGCGTCATCAGCCGCTCGGACTGCTCGTTCACGCGGTCCGTGTACTGCTTGAAGATGTCGTAGCGACGCGTCCGGGTGGAGTGCTGGAGGCGGAAGACCGTGTCCGGGTCGAACAGGTGCGGCTCGCCCTCGCGGCGCCACTGGTACTCGCCGCCTATCTCCAGGGCGCGGTGGGCCGGCGCGATGCCGCTGGCCGGGTACGCCTTGGCGTGGCGGGCGGCGACCTCCTTGGCGATGACGTCGATGCCGACGCCGCCGATCTTGGTGGCCGTGCCGTTGAAGTACTTCTCGACGAACTCGTCCGCGAGACCGACGGCCTCGAAGACCTGGGCGCCGCGGTAGGAGGCGACCGTGGAGATGCCCATCTTGGACATGACCTTCAGGACGCCCTTGCCGAGGGCGTAGATCAGGTTGCGGATGGCCTGCTCGGCCTCGATACCGGAGAGGAACGTTCCGGCGCGGACGAGGTCCTCGACGGACTCCATCGCCAGGTACGGGTTGACTGCCGCGGCGCCGAAGCCGACGAGCAGGGCGACGTGGTGGACCTCGCGGACGTCACCGGCCTCGACCAGCAGGCCCACCTGGGTGCGCTGCTTGGTGCGGATGAGGTGGTGGTGGACGGCCGCGGTGAGCAGCAGCGACGGGATCGGCGCGTGCTCGGCGTCCGAGTGGCGGTCGCTGAGGACGATCAGCCGGGCGCCGTTGTCGATGGCGGCGTCGGCCTCGGCGCAGATCTCCTCGATGCGCGCGGCGAGGGCGTCACCGCCGCCGGAGACCCGGTAGAGACCGGAGAGCGTGGCGGCCTTCATGCCGGGCATGTCGCCGTCGGCGTTGATGTGGATGAGCTTGGCCAGCTCGTCGTTGTCGATCACCGGGAAGGGCAGGGTGACGCTGCGGCACGACGCGGCGGTCGGCTCCAGGAGGTTGCCCTGCGGGCCCAGCGAGGAGCGCAGCGAGGTGACGAGCTCCTCGCGGATGGCGTCCAGCGGCGGGTTGGTGACCTGCGCGAAGAGCTGGGTGAAGTAGTCGAACAGCAGACGCGGCCGGGAGGACAGCGCGGCGATCGGCGAGTCGGTGCCCATGGAACCGATGGGCTCGGCGCCGGCCTTGGCCATCGGCGCGAGGATGACGCGCAGCTCCTCCTCGGTGTAACCGAAGGTCTGCTGGCGGCGGGTGACCGAGGCGTGGGTGTGCACGATGTGCTCACGCTCGGGCAGGTCGGAGAGCTCGATCTCCCCGGCCTCCAGCCACTCGGCGTACGGCTGCTCGGCGGCGAGACCGGCCTTGATCTCGTCGTCCTCGATGATGCGGTGCTCGACGGTGTCGACGAGGAACATACGGCCCGGTTGCAGACGGCCCTTGCGGACGACCTTGGCGGGGTCGATGTCGAGGACGCCGACCTCGGAGCCGAGGACGACGAGGCCGTCGTCGGTGACCCAGTAGCGGCCGGGGCGAAGGCCGTTGCGGTCGAGGACCGCGCCGACCTGACGGCCGTCGGTGAAGGTGACACAGGCCGGGCCGTCCCAGGGCTCCATCATCGTGGAGTGGAACTGGTAGAAGGCGCGGCGGGCCGGCTCCATGGAGTCGTGGTTCTCCCACGCCTCCGGGATCATCATCAGCACGGAGTGCGGCAGGGAGCGGCCACCGAGGTGGAGGAGCTCCAGCACCTCGTCGAAGGACGCCGAGTCGGAGGCGTCGGGCGTACAGATGGGGAAGATCCGGTCCAGCGTCTCCTGCGAGCCGAAGAGGTTCGAGGCGAGCTGGGACTCGCGGGCGACCATCCAGTTGCGGTTGCCCTTGACCGTGTTGATCTCGCCGTTGTGCGCGACGAAGCGGTACGGGTGGGCGAGCGGCCACGACGGGAACGTGTTGGTGGAGAACCGGGAGTGCACGAGCGCGATCGCGGAGGCGAAGCGGCGGTCGGACAGGTCCGGGAAGAAGGGCTCCAGCTGGCCGGTGGTCAGCATGCCCTTGTAGACGATGGTCCGCGCGGAGAGCGAGGGGAAGTAGACGTCGACCTCGCGCTCGGCGCGCTTGCGCAGCACGAACGTCCTGCGGTCGAGGTCGATGTCCTTCGAGGTGCCGTCGGAGACGAAGATCTGACGGAAGGCGGGCATCGTCGAGCGGGCCGTGGCGCCGAGCAGCTCGGGGGCGACGGGCACCTCGCGCCAGCCGAGGACGGTCAGGCCCTCCTCGGCGGCGATGGCCTCGATGCGGGCGACGGCGTCCTCGGTGCCCTCCTCGGGCAGGAAGCCGATACCGACGGCGTACGAGCCGGCCTCGGGCAGCTCGAATCCGGCCACCTCACGGAAGAACGCGTCGGGCACCTGCGACAGGATGCCGGCGCCGTCACCCGAGTCGGGCTCCGAACCGGTCGCCCCGCGGTGCTCCAGGTTGCGCAGAACCGTGAGCGCCTGCTCGACCAGCGCATGGCTCGCCTCGCCGGTGAGGGTGGCCACGAAGCCGACGCCACAGGCGTCGCGCTCGTTGCGGGGGTCGTACATACCCTGCGCAGCAGGGCGAGCATCCATGAACGACCACTTCTGGCCATTCGTGGAGTGCTGGGACGGCTGGCGCGGCGTACGCATCGGCTCTCCCGTCGTCGTCATCTGGCATATGCGATTGCCGAGGGACGACGCTGGCCCTCTGCGTAAGGTGCAAAATTTCGTGCAGGTTACATGATGGAACGATTCTCGGGAAGCGGATACTTCGTCCCAACATGCGGACGCCACGGCGCGGAGGGGGTGGCCGCACACGGTGGCGTGATCGAACGCGATCAAGGGGGAGCCGACCGTACAGATCGTTGTCGGTCGACCGGGCGCAGGAGGCGTCGCCGCCCACTGCTTCAGGTGCTTCAGGGTGCTTCAGGTGCTTGACGGGCGTCATTGCCCGCGGCGCTTACGGCTCATGCCCAGCGGTTAAGCATTCGAAACCGCCTGGTAACGACTACTTATGCGGTCCCATGCATACGTAGCCATCCGATCCATCATACGGCCGCTCCGAACAGACTGCCCAGGGCGTACGTCACACCCGCCGCGGCACCCCCGAGGGCCAGCTGCCGCAGCCCGCTGAACCACCAGGTTCTGGCCGTCACACGGGCCACCACCGCACCGCACCCGAAGAGCCCGACGAGCGCCACCAGCACGGCGGGCCACAGCGCGCCGGCGCCGAGCAGATACGGCAGCACGGGCAGCAGGGCGCCCAGCGCGAAGGAGCCGAAGCTCGACACGGCGGCGACCAGGGGCGAGGGCAGGTCGCCGGGGTCGATGCCCAGCTCCTCGCGCGCATGGATCTCCAGGGCCTGTTCGGGGTCGTGCGAGAGCTGCCGCGCGACCTCCCGGGCGAGCTCCGGCTCGACCCCGCGGCTCTCGTAGAGCGCGGCGAGCTCCTTCTCCTCGTCCTTGGGATACTTGCGCAACTCCCGCCGCTCGACGTCGAGTTCGGCCTGCACCAGCTCACGCTGCGAGGCCACGGAGGTGTATTCGCCGGCGGCCATGGAGAAGGCCCCGGCGGCGAGTCCCGCGAGCCCGGCGACGACGACCGCCTCCCGCCCCGCGGTTCCGCCGGCGACACCGGTCATCAGCGCCAGGTTGGACACGAGCCCGTCCATCGCCCCGAACACGGCGGGCCGCAGCCAGCCGCCGTTCACGTCCCGATGGGTGTGGTTGTCCCGGTGCGCCTCGTGCAACGCGGCTTCGGTGTCGATGATCGCCACGATCAAGCCCCTTTCCTCACGTCGAACGTACGCTCGGAAAATCGCTTCTGCCAGCAAGGAAGGCCGTACTTACCTGACTCGACGCCTGTTCGAGAAACGGCTGCCGCTCATTCGTACAGGGCTCTGCACAGATGTCGACCGGGTGATACAGGGGCGTTCCGCGCGCCGCCGAGGCGGCCGATGTGGGAGAGATCTTCCCAGCGATAGCTGACAAATCTTGAGAGCGGATCAACTGCCCACCGGGCCGGACCTGCCCACGGGCCAGAGAGGCGACCGTATGCCTTCCATCGCCTGCATTCCCTCGGTCCCGGCTCCCGGGGACGCCGCCGACCTCCGCGAACGGGCGCGGGGGGCCATGCTCGGGCTCGCCGTCGGGGACGCGCTGGGGGCGCCCGCCGAGAACATGAAACCCTCCGAGATCCGCGCACGCTGGGGGCGCATCACCGGGTATGTGGCCGAGCGCCCCTCGGGCACGGACGACACCGAGTACGCGATCTTCTCCGGGCTGCTGCTGGCCCGGCACGGCTCGGCGCTCACCGTCACCCATGTGGAGACGGCCTGGCACCAGTGGATCGCGGACTTGGACGAGGGCCCGTTCCGGGGCGCCGGCTTCAGCGAGCGCGGCACCCTGGAGAACCTCCGCCGGGGCCTCGCCGCGCCGATCTCCGCCCAGCACCGACACGCCTGGAGCGACGGCCTCGCCATGCGCGCCGCCCCCTTCGGCGTCTTCGCGGCGGGCCGCCCGGCCGAGGCCGCCCGGCTGGTCGCCGTCGACGGCTCGGTCAGCCACGACGGCGAGGGCATCTACGGCGGCCAGGCGGTCGCGGCGGGCGTGGCGGCGGCGATGGCGGGAGCGCCGACGATCTCGGTCGTGGCCTCCGCGCTCGCCGTCATCCCCGACGACTCCTGGACGGCACGCTCCCTGCGCCGGGCCGTCGCCGTCGCCCACCGGGGCGAACGCGCGGTCCGCTCCGCCGTCGTCATCGGCGGCTACCCCTGGACCGACCTCGCCCCCGAAGCCGTCGCCCTCGCCTTCGGCGCCTATGCGGCGGCGGACGGCGACTTCACCGAGTCGGTACTGACCGCGGTGAACATGGGGCGCGACGCCGACACGACCGCCGCGGTCGCCGGCGCGCTGGCCGGCGCGACCCGGGGGGCGTCGTCGATCCCGTCCGAGTGGACCGCCGCGATCGGCCCGGCGCGGGGCAGCTGCCTGCCCTCCATGGCCGGCCATCACGTCCTGGACGTGGCCGAACTCCTGGTCCCGACCGAGGGCGGCAAGTGGACCACGGGCACGGCCCTCTTCCCCCACGGCGCCCCTCCCCCGCCGACCCCGACCACCTTCACCCTCGCCCCGCCCGACCCGACGGAGACCCCCGCATGACCCCACCGACCCCGTGGGACGACACGACCCCCACGTCCCCGTCCTCGCCGTACGAGGAGCCACCGGCCAGGCCGCCGTCCCCGCCGCGCGACGCTCCGGCCGAGCCGACGGACCCACCTGCCCTCGGCGAGCGGCAGCTCCTGACGGAGCCGATCGAGCCCACCCTCCCGAACCCCCCGAAGCCGACCACGACCGAGCCCTATGCGCCCACACCCACCACCGAACCGCTCACCCCCACGCCCACACCCACCACCGAACCGCTCACCCCCACGCCCATGCCCGACACCGACCGTGTCGCCCTCGCGTCCATGCCCCACGCCGAACCTGTCGCCCCCACGCCCACGCCCGGCACCGAACCCGTCCTCCTCGCCCACCCGACCGGGTTGCTCGCCCCCGCGCGCCCGACCGAACCTCTCGCCCCCGCGCGCTGCGCACCCACTCGCCCCGTCCCGGCGAAGCCGCTCACCCACGGAGCCGCGGCCGCCGGCGGTGGGGGCGCCCCACTGGGGCCACCCGCACTCGACGACGAAAGTCGCACGGGCGGTGCGGGTGGGAAAACGAAGGCCGAAGGCGGAGCCGAGGCCACAGCCCGCGCCCCCCGCACCCCCCGCACCCCCCGCCGCATCGAGGGCCTCCTCCTCGGCCTCGCCGCAGGCGACGCCGCCGGCTGGCCCGCCGCCCGCCACCGCGCCGCCCGCATGCCGGAGTGGACCCGCCGCCTCACCCGCGAGCTGGACACCTTCGCCGAGCAGAACGCCACCACCACCCTCCCCGTCCCCATCGCCCTCAACCAACCCCCCGAGCCCCTCCGCCTCGGCCCCTCCGACGACGCGGAGTGGGCGGCCTTCGCCGCCGAGGCCCTCCTCCGCGCGGGCGACGCCGCCGCCCTCGGCGACCTCAGCCTGGAACGCCGTACCCGCGCCTCCATCGACCTCTCCTGGAACGCCGTCGCCAGCGAGATCGCCGCGGCAGCGGAACGCGCCCCCGAGGTCGAGTCCGCCGTGCTCCCTCTGCGCGCCCGTATCTCCGTACGCGCCGGCCTCGGCAACCTCGCCACCGGCCTGCGACCGCCCGCCACCGGCCACGACAACCCGCACTACTTCGACGACGCGGCCTGCGTCCGCGCCTGCGTCCTGGCGGTGGCCCACCCGGGCGACCCCCGCCGCGCCGCCGACCTCGCCGAGTTCGACGCCCGCTACACCCAGGACGGCGACGGCGTGCACGGCGCCCGCGCGATGGCCGCGGCGCTCGCGCTGGCGCTCAGCGGCGCGGATGTCGACGACTGCGCCGCCGCGGCCCTGGCCGAACTCCCGGCCGAGACGGAGATCGGCCGCAACGCACGCCACGCCCTCGACCTCGCCCACCGCCACAAAAAGGAAGGAACATTCGCTCTGGTCCCGCTCCTCGAACACCAGATCGTCGACCACGTGTACAGCTACGGCATCGCCGCCGCCGAGACCGTCCCCGTGGCCCTCGCCCTGGCCACCGCCGCCCGCGGCCGTATCGCCGAGGCCGTCCCCGCCGCCGCCTGCCTCTCCCGGGTCGCCGACTCCGCCCCGGCCCTCGCCGGCGCCCTGACCGGGGCACTCGGCGGCGGCGCCGCCATCCCCGACACCTGGCGGGACGCCTGCCGCACCCTCTCCGGCTGCGCCCTCCCCCGCCTCACCGGCACCGACCTCGTCCACCTCGCCGAACTTCTCGGTACAGCGCAACTCCCCACCACCCCCGGCGTTAGCCGGGCATGACGCCCGCATCCCATCCCGCACCCGTCCCGGCACCCGCCCCCGTGGCCGGGCCGGACGCCACGCTCGACGAACGCATCGCCGGCGCCCTCGTCGGCGCCGCCGTGGGCGACGCCCTCGGCGGCCCGGTGGAGGGCTACACCCCGGAGCAGATCCTCGAACGCCACGGCGGCCGTGTGCACGGTGTCGTCGGCCCGTGGAACGGCGACGAGTGGCGCACCGCCCGCCCCATCGCCCCGTACCACAAGGGCGACGGCCACGTCACCGACGACACCTTGATGACCCATGCGCTCGTCCGGGTGTACGACCGCGTGCGCGACCACCTCGACGCGTACGCCGTCGCCGAGCACCTGGTGCCGGACATGATGACGACACCGCGCTGGATCCCCGAGCTGGAGGCCGAGGCCCTCCCCCTCCAACGGGTCTTCCTCGCCGAGAAGTGGCTGGTGGCCCGGATCCACTACGGCCACATCGACCCCCGCGAGGCCGGTACCGGAAACATCGTCAACTGCGGCGCCGCGATGTACATGGCCCCCGTCGGCCTGGTCAACGCGGCCGACCCGCGCGGCGCGTACGCCGAGGCCCTCGACGTCGCGGGCGCCCACCAGTCGTCGTACGGCAGGGAGGCGGCGGGCGTCTTCGCGGCGGCGGTCGCCGCGGCGTGCGCGCCGGGCGCGACGGCGGAGTCGGTGGTCGAGGCCTGCCTCGCCCTGGCGAAGGACGGCACCCGCGCGGCGATCGAGGCCGTGTGCGAAGTGGCCCGCCGACACTCGGACTTCGAGTCGGCGCTGCGGCCGCTGCGCGAGGCGGTCACCCCGTTCGACACGGTCGGCCCCGACTACCGCGCCCCCTCCCTCGGCGCCCGCCGCCCCTCCCGCCTGCACGCGATCGAGGAACTCCCCGTCGCGCTCGGCATGTTGCTCGTGGCCCGCGGCGACTACCGCCACGCGGTGCTGGGTTCGGTGAACTACGGCCGCGACTGCGACTCCATCGCCACCATGTCCGGTGCCCTCGCCGGCGCGCTGGGCTCCGAGGTCCCGCCGGACTGGGCCAAGACGGTGGCGGAGGCGAGCCGCCTGGACCTGCACGCGCCCGCCAGGACGTTGACCGACGTCGCGCTCCAGATCCACACCCAGGACGTCCGCCGACGCCGCGCCCACGAGTCGGCCTTCACCGCCCTGGTCCCCGTCCGGTGACCCCGCTGCGTCTGACCTGGGTGCAGCCCGAGGACCTCCTCGGCCACGAACTCCACCAGGCCCGCCAGGACGGCCGCGAGCCGTCGGCCGTCGCCGCCCGCTGGCGGACGGCGGGCGGCCCCCCGGCCCCCCTCCGCGCCGGCGCCTCCCCCACCCCGGCCTCCCCCTACCTCCGGCAACTGGCCGAAGACCTCCTGGACGAACTGGCCGACCTGCCCAGTGGCTTGGCTGACGACGAGCCGACGGCCC
This sequence comes from Streptomyces caniscabiei, assembly GCF_014930365.1. GTDB lineage: Bacteria > Actinomycetota > Actinomycetes > Streptomycetales > Streptomycetaceae > Streptomyces > Streptomyces caniscabiei. The sequence goes on from NZ_JABXWI010000005.1 coordinate 374,762, forward strand.
TGCCCCGAATCAAGGCCCTCTGCCCGAACTGGCCCGCGCGCCCGACACGGCCCGCTGAAGCTGCGGGCAGTCGTGCCGCTGGGGCGATGGGGGTCCCCCCGCTCGAGCGAAGCCGAGAGTGGGGGAGGGTGGGCGCAGGCTGCACCTCGCAACCGCCGAGCGGCGGAACCCTCCCCGCCCCAGCCACCTACGCACCCCGCCTGGAAGCCGCCTGGCTCGGCCGCGCCGCCGGCTGCCTCCTCGGCAAACCCGTCGAGAAGCTCCCCCTCCCCGCCATCCGCCGACTCGCCGCCGTCACCGGCAACTGGCCCCTCACCACCTGGTTCACCGCCCGAGGCGTCCCCGAGGACCTCCTCACCGCCCACCCCTGGAACCGCCGCTCCGCCCCCACCTCCCTCGCCGAGAACATCGACGGCATGCCCGAGGACGACGACCTCAACTACCCCCTCCTCAACCTCCTCCTCCTGGCCCGTCACGGCCGGGAGTTCACCACCGCCGACGTGGCCGCCCTCTGGCTCGACGAACTCCCCGCGGGCCGCACCTTCACCGCCGAGCGCGTCGCCTACCGCAACCTCCTCACCGGCATCGAGCCACCCCGCACCGCCCGCCACCGCAACCCGTTCCGCGAATGGATCGGCGCCCTGATCCGCGCCGACGTCCACGGCTGGACCAACCCCGGCGACCCGGCCGCAGCGGCCGAACAGGCCCACCGGGACGCCACCCTCACCCACACCGCCAACGGGGTCTACGCGGCGATGTTCATCGCGGCCGCCATCGCCGAGGCGGCCACCGGCATCCACGACGTCCACCAGTGCCTGCGCACCGGCCTGACGGTCGTCCCCCCGAACTCCCGCCTCGCGCGAGCGATCACCCACTCCCTCCGACTCACCGCCGAGATCAGGGACTTCGACACGGTCGTCGACGAACTCCACGCCACCTACGCCGACCACCACTGGGTCCACGCCGTCCCCAACACCGCCCTGCTCACCGCCGCCCTCACCCATGCGGACGGCGACTACACGGCCTCCATCTGCCGTGCGGTGTCCGGCGGTTGGGACACCGACTCCAACGGTGCGACAGCCGGCAGCATCGCGGGCCTGCTGGCCGGCTCCCCGGACGCGCTCCCCGACCGCTGGACCGCCCCCCTCAAGAACCGCCTGGCCACCTCGATCGCCGACTTCAACGGCATCGGCTTCGACACCCTGGCCCACCTCACCCTCCGGGAGACCCACCGCCCATGACCCAGGCGCCACCCCCGCCCCAGGCGTACGCCCCTCCGCTCGGCCACCTCCGCGTCCTCGACCTCGCCACCCTCTTCGCGGGCCCCCTCGCCGCCACCATGCTCGGCGACTTCGGCGCGGAGGTCATCAAGGTCGAGCACCCCACGAAACCGGACCCGTCCCGGGGCCACGGCCCCTCGAAGGACGGCGTGGGCCTGTGGTGGAAGCTGCTGGGCCGCAACAAGCGCACCCTGACGCTGAACCTCTCCACCCCCGGCGGCCGGGACACGCTCCTGCGTCTCGCCGCCACCGCCGATGTGATCATCGAGAACTTTCGCCCCGGCACCCTGGAGAAATGGGGTCTGGGCTGGGAGGAGCTGTCGGCGGCGAACCCCGGTCTGGTCCTCGCCCGGGTCACCGGCTTCGGCCAGTTCGGCCCGTACGCACACCGCCCCGGCTTCGGCACGCTCGCCGAGGCCATGAGCGGGTTCGCCGCGATCACCGGCGAGCCGGACGCCCCACCGGTCCTGCCGCCCTTCGGCCTCGCCGACTCGATCGCGGGTCTGGCGACGGCGTACGCGGTGATGACGGCGCTCACCGCGCGTGACCACACCGGGCAGGGGCAGACGGTCGACATGGCGATCATCGAGCCGATCCTCACCGTCCTCGGCCCCCAGCCCCTCTGGTACGACCAGCTGGGCCACGTCCAGCCCCGTACGGGCAACCGGTCCGCGAACAACGCGCCCCGCAACACGTATCGCACGGCGGACGGCTCCTGGGTGGCGGTCTCCACCTCTGCCCAGTCGATCGCCGAACGCGTGATGCGCCTGGTCGGACGGCCCGAGCTGATCGACGAGCCCTGGTTCGGGTCGGGCGCGGAGCGAGCCCGGCACACGGACGTCCTGGACGAGGCGGTCGGCGCGTGGATCGCCCGTCACACCCGGGAGGAGGTGATCGAGGCGTTCGAGAAGGCGGAGGCGGCGGTGGCCCCCATCCAGGACGTACGGGAGGTGATGACCGACCCCCAGTACCGCGCCCTGGACACCATCACCACCGTCGACGACCCCGAACTCGGCCCCCTGCGTATGCAGAACGTCCTCTTCCGGCTCTCCACCACCCCCGGCGCGATCCGCTGGGCGGGCCGTCCGCACGGCGCCGACACGGACGCCGTCCTGACCGAACTGGGCCTGTCGGAGCCGGAGATCGAGACCCTTCGCCGGGAGGGCGCCCTGTGACCCCGCCGTCGCCGAGGCCTTTCCCCCTGACCTGGCTGTACGCCCCCGGCGACCGCCCGGAGGTGGTCACCAAGGCCCTGGCCTCCGGCGCGGAGGTGGTGATCGTGGACCTGGAGGACGCGGTGGCTCCCGACCGCAAGGCCTACGCCCGCGCGGCCACCGCCGAACTCCTCTCGACCGTGCCGCCCGTGCCGGTCCATGTACGCGTCAACGCGCTGAACACCCCGGACGCCGAGAAGGATCTCGAAACCCTCGCCCCGCTCCCCGGCCTCTCCGCCCTCCGCCTCCCCAAGATCACGTCCCCCGACGAGGTGGCGGAGGTCGCCGAACGCACCGCGCCGGCGGACGGAGGAGCGATCCCCCTCTACGCCCTCCTCGAATCGGCCCTGGGCGTGGAACGGGCGTACGACATCGCCACCGCGCACCCCGCCCTGCGGGGCATCACCCTCGGTGAGGCGGACCTCCGCGCCGACCTGGCCGTCAGCGACGACCGGGCCCTCGACTGGCCGCGCTCCCGGGTGATCCTCGCCGCGCGTGCCGCCGGGCTGCCGTCGCCCGCGCAGTCGATCTACCCGAACACGAGGGACCTGGAGGGCCTGGCGGCCACGTCCGCGCACGGCCGCGCGCTCGGGTTTCTGGGGCGTGCCGCCATCCACCCGCGCCAGCTGCCGGTGATCGAACGCGCCTACACCCCGACTCCCCAGGAGGTGGAGTCGGCCGAGCGGACGCTCAGGGCGGCGACCACCACGGCCGGGGCCCAGGCCCTCCCCGACGGCCACTTCATCGATCCGGCCGTCGTCGCCGCGGCCCGCAGAACCCTTGCCCTTGCGGCCCGCCCCAGCAGGCTTTGATCGCCCCCGCCGCGCCCCTTCGACCCCCACACGTCCGCCCGGTGGGGGCTGGTCGCGCAGTTCCCCGCGCCCCTGAAAAAGCAGGGGCTGCGCCCCGTGCTTTTCAGGCCCGCAGGGCCGTGGTCTTTCAGGCCCGCAGGGGCCTGATGCTTTTAGGGGCGCGGGGAACTGCGCGAGAAGCCCCACTCACCCGCACCCGACGACGCACCCCAGTCCCCCCGAACCAAAAACCCACCCGCCCCCGAAGGGACAGGTGGGCAGGCACCACGGCAACCGACCGACAACCGCGGTCAGCTCTTCTCCGCCGACTCGGGCTCCTTCTTCTCCTCGGCATCAGCCATGGCCGAAGACTCCTCCGACTTCGACTTCGACTCCGGCTCCCGCTCCGGCTCCGCGTCCTCGACCGCGGCCGCACCCTCGTCCCAGTCCCCGTCGGAGGCCCCCGGCTCGACGATCTCCTCCCGCCCAGGCCGCTTGCGGGCCGACAGGACGATGTAGATCACGGCGAGGACGAAGACGAACAGCGCGGTCCAGTTGTTGAGGCGCAGCCCGAGGATGTGGTGGGCCTCGTCGACCCGCATGTACTCGATCCAGAACCGCCCCGCGCAGTACGCGGCGACGTACAGCGCGAACGCCCGCCCGTGCCCGAGCTTGAACCGGCGGTCCGCCCAGATGACGAGCAGCGCGACGCCGATGCACCACAGCGACTCGTAGAGGAAGGTCGGGTGGTACGTGCCCGGCAGCCGCCCGTCCGTGGAGGACGTGATCTCCACGGCCCACGGAAGATCCGTCGGCTTGCCGTACAGCTCCTGGTTGAACCAGTTGCCCCAGCGTCCGATCGCCTGGGCGAGGGCGATCCCGGGCGCGACGGCGTCGGCGTACGCGGGCAGCGGGATGCCCCGCCGGCGGCAGCCGATCCACGCCCCCACCGCGCCGAGGGCGATCGCGCCCCAGATGCCGAGCCCGCCTTCCCAGACCTTGAAGGCGTCCACCCAGTCACGGCCCTCGCTGAAGTACAGCTCGTAGTCCGTGATCACGTGGTAGAGCCGTCCGCCGACCAGGCCGAAGGGCACGGCCCAGACGGCGATGTCGGCGACCGTTCCGGCCCGTCCGCCCCGCGCGACCCAGCGTTTGTTGCCGAGCCAGACGGCTACGAAGACACCGATGATGATGCAGAAGGCGTAGCCGCGCAGCGGGACGGGACCGAGGTACAGCACCCCGCGCGACGGGCTGGGAATGTAGGCAAGTTCCATGGCAGGGTCGACGCTACCCTGCCGGGCCCGGCCGACGGCAGGCGGCCCGGCAACGGGTCCATAACGCCGTACCGTCGCCGCCTTGACACCCCACGGCCTCCGCCGGGCACCCCCGGCCTCACCCGGCGGCTCGCGCCTCCACCATCTGCTTCAGCTTGGCTGGGGTCATGGACTGGTCCGCGTAGATGTTGGTGCCGTTGAGGAAGACGCTCGGTGTGCCGGAGAAGCCGCCCTTCTGGAAGGCTTCGTTCGACTTGGCGACCCAGCTGTTGTGCTTGCCGTCCTCGACGCAGGCGCGGAAGGTGGCGGTGTCCAGCCCGTCCACCTTCTTCGCCAGGTCCAGCAGCTTGGTCTCGCTCGCGAAGGCGTCGTCCGTCTCGGGTGGCTGGTTCTGGTAGAGCACGTCGTGGTAGGCGGGGAACTTGCCCTCGTTCTGCGCACACGCTGCTGCGTTGGCGGCCTTGCGGGAGCCGCTGCCGCCCATGTTGCCGTCGATCAGGGTGGCGAGGTGGTACTCGACCTTCAGCTTCCCCGCCGCGGTCAGCTCGTGGATCGTCGAGCGATAGGCGTCCTCGAAGGACTTGCAGGCCGGGCAGCGGAAGTCCTCCCACACGGAGAGGGTCGACTTGGCGCCGGCGTCACCGACGGGGATCGCGAGGCTGTCCTCGCCGTTCGCCCCCGAGGGTGCGACGACCGGGCCCGAGGCGTCGGACTCGTCGTCCTTGCCCGCGTTCGCCGCCACGACGCCGATCACGGCTGCCAGCCCCAGCACGCACACCACGGAGGCGCCCACGATCAGCACCCGACGGCGCTTCTCGGCAGCCTTCTGCTTCTCGCGCTCCTCCGCCAGCCGTTCCCGGGCGGTGCGCTTTCCCTCACGGTTCTTCTCGCTCACATCCCGCAGAACGAACCGGGGAGGCGCTCAGCGCCTCCCCGATCCCACTTCCACCCGTTCGAGTGAGCGGATTGCCCGTTACGTCCAGCGATCCCCGTACGACAAACGGGTGAACGTCACGAGCTGCCTCACGCGCCCCGGCGTACGCCCTTCGCGAGGTCGCCCGCCAGTTCCCGGACGGCGTCCAGGCCGGCCGCCTCGTCGGGCGCGTCCAGCATCCGCTTCACGAACGCGGAGCCGACGATCACACCGTCGGCGAACCCGGCGACCTCGGCGGCCTGCTCGGCGTTGGAGACGCCGAGGCCGACGCAGACCGGCAGGCCCGACCCCGTGGCCCGGGTGCGTTCCACCAGGTCCTGGGCCTGCGCGCCCACCGACTCCCGGGTGCCCGTGACCCCCATCAGCGAGGCCGCGTAGACGAAGCCGCTGCCGGCCGCGGTGATCTCCGCGAGCCGGGCGTCCTTGCTGCTGGGCGCGACCACGAAGACCGTGCCGAGGCCGTGCTTCTCCGCGTGCTCCCTCCACAGCGCCGACTCCTGGACGGGCAGGTCGGGCAGGATGCAGCCCGCGCCGCCCGCCTCCGCCAGCTCGGCCGTGAAGCGCTCGACGCCGTAGCGGTCGATCGGGTTCCAGTAGGTCATGACGAGCACCGGCTTCCCGGTGGCCTCGTACGCCTCCCGCACCGTGCGCATCACGTCCGCGATCTTGACGCCGCCGCGCAGGGCGATGTCGTCGGCGGTCTGGATGACGGGTCCGTCGAGGACCGGGTCGCTGTGCGGCAGCCCGACCTCGACGACGTCGGCGCCGCCCTCGAAGACCGCCTTGATCGCGGCGATACCGCCGTCGACGGTCGGGAACCCGGCCGGCAGATAGGCGATCAGCGCGGACCGGCCCTCCGCCTTGGCCGCGGCGAGGGTGTCACTCAACAGCTGGATGTTGCCGCTCACTTGGCGTCCCCCTCGATCTCCGCGAGATCGGCCGCGTCGGCGGCGACCTCGGCGTCGGCGCCCTCGTCGTACAGGCCGAAGTAGCGCGCGGCCGTGTCCATGTCCTTGTCACCGCGCCCGGACAGGTTGACGACGATCAGCCCGTCCCGGCCGAGTTCCCTGCCGACCTCCAGGGCTCCGGCGAGCGCGTGGGCGCTCTCGATGGCCGGGATGATGCCCTCGGTGCGCGACAGCAGACGCAGTGCCTGCATGGCCGCGTCGTCGGTGACGGCGCGGTACTCGCCGCGGCCGCTGTCCTTGAGGTAGGCGTGCTCGGGGCCGATGCCCGGGTAGTCGAGGCCGGCCGAGATCGAGTAGGGCTCGGTGATCTGGCCCTCCTCGTCCTGGAGGACGTAGGAGCGCGAGCCGTGCAGGATGCCCGGCTCCCCGGCGGTCAGGGTCGCCGCGTGCTCACCGGTCTCGATGCCGTGCCCGGCCGGTTCGCAGCCGACGAGGCGGACGCCGGTGTCCGGGATGAAGGCGTGGAAGAGCCCGATGGCGTTCGATCCGCCGCCCACGCAGGCGACGGCCGCGTCGGGCAGCCGTCCGGCGCGTTCGAGGATCTGCCGTCTCGCCTCGACGCCGATGACGCGGTGGAAGTCGCGGACCATGGCGGGGAAGGGGTGGGGGCCGGCCACGGTCCCGAAGAGGTAGTGGGTGCGGTCGACGTTGGCGACCCAGTCCCGGAACGCCTCGTTGATGGCGTCCTTGAGGGTGCGGGAGCCGGACTTCACGGCGACGACCTCGGCGCCGAGCATGCGCATCCGGGCGACGTTCAGGGCTTGGCGCTGGGTGTCGATCTCGCCCATGTAGATGGTGCAGTCGAGGCCGAAGAGCGCGCAGGCGGTGGCGGTGGCGACGCCGTGCTGGCCCGCTCCCGTCTCGGCGATCACCCGGGTCTTGCCCATGCGCCTGGTGAGCAGGGCCTGCCCGAGCACGTTGTTGATCTTGTGGGACCCGGTGTGGTTCAGGTCCTCGCGCTTGAGGAAGACCCGCGCTCCGCCGGCGTGCTCGGCGAACCGGGGCACCTCGGTGAGCGAGCTGGGCCGCCCGGTGTAGTGGACGAGCAGATCGTCGAGCTCGCGCGCGAACTCGGGGTCGTGCTTCGCCTTGTCGTACTCCACGGCGACCTCGTCCACGGCGGCGACCAGCGCCTCCGGGATGAACTTGCCGCCGAACGCGCCGAAGTACCCCTCGGCGCTGGGGACTTGACCCTCGGGGTCGGGAATGAAGAACTCACTGGACATGCGACTACCTCGCAGGGGCGGAGCCCCGTCGTCGGTCGGACTATGACTCACAGCGATCACGTACGCGCACCACCGGACGGATCCGCCGACCCCGCCCCGACCCACCCGCCGCCGGGGACGGGACACCCGGCGTTCAGGAGGAAAGGCGGCGGCTCAGCTGCCCGCAGGGCATCCGCGCGTACGTGTCCTGGGCCATCGCATGCCGTTCACCTGACCCGGCTCGTCACCGATGACATAGCGGACCCGGCGCCCGTGGACCCGACGGGCGGGCGCCCGGCAGCCACGGGGACGGCACCCGCGCGCGAGGCGGGCGTAGGGGTCCCTGGGGGTCATGGTGATCGAGAACATCGGGGCACAGCCTACCGGTACCGCCTCACCCGTGTGGGCGACACCGAGCGCGGCGGACGGCACTCGATCCGCCGCCCCGCACACCCTCCCGTACCCCATCGCACCGCGCACCGCCACGTCGGCCGGGGCGGACCCCGGCCGGTCGGCGGTGCGGGTGCGGGCGGTCATGTCCGGGTCAGCTCCGGCCGTGCCGCAGCGCGGGGTGCTCGCCCGCGGCCACGAGGTCGGCGACGGCGGTCCTGGGGTCCTTGCCGGTGACGAGGGACTCGCCCACGAGGACCGCGTCGGCGCCGGCGTTGGCGTAGGCGATGAGGTCGTGCGGGCCCCGGACGCCGGATTCGGCGATCTTGACGATGGAGTCGGGGATCTCGGGGGCGACCCGCTCGAACGTGGAGCGGTCGACCTCCAGGGTCTTGAGGTTGCGGGCGTTGACGCCGATCACCCGGGCGCCGGCGTCGACCGCGCGCTCGACCTCGTCCTCGTCGTGGACCTCGACGAGCGGGGTGAGCCCGATGGACTCGGCACGCTCGATCAGCGACTCCAGCGCCGGCTGGTCGAGGGCCGCGACGATCAGCAGCACCACGTCGGCGCCGTACGCCCGCGCCTCCCACAGCTGGTACGAGGTGACGATGAAGTCCTTGCGCAGGACGGGGATGTCCACGCGGGCGCGGACGGCCTCCAGGTCGGCCAGCGAGCCGCCGAAGCGGCGCTGTTCGGTGAGGACGGAGATGACGGCCGCGCCGCCCGCCTCGTAGTCGGCCGCGAGCCCGGCCGGGTCGGCGATCGCGGCGAGCGCGCCCTTGGAGGGGCTGGAGCGCTTGACCTCGCAGATCACCTTGACGCCGTCGCCGCGCAGCGCGGCCGCGCCGTCCTTGGCCGCCGGAGCCTTCGCCGCGCGCTCCTTGAGCTCGTCGAGGCTGACGCGCGCCTGCCGCTCCGCGAGGTCGGCACGGACTCCGTCGATGATCTCGTCGAGCACACTCACGCGAGCGGCCCCCTTTCAGACGGTGAAAATCGGTGACAACGTTTGACGGTCATGTATTGACAGTCGAGCGGTTCTCAGGGTTCAGGCAGTTCACTGCGATGGTATCCGGAGGAGGGCGTAGGCCTCGCATCCGGTTGACGGCGGTCCCACTACCTGGACGTTCGCCGTTCGATCAAGGATGGAGCCAGCCACCGAACGGCAGGTTCCGGACAACCGTGAAGACCAGCGCCAATGCGCCGAGCGACCACATCTGAACGGTCCCGAACCGAAGCCGCAGGGGTCGTCCGCGCACCACCTGGACCACCCAAACGGCCCACAGCACCGCGAACCCCAGGTAGCCCGCGACGGCGAGCGCGTTGTCGGCGAGGGCGGTGGCGAGGTCGCCGTGCGCGAAGGCGTGCGCGCTGCGCAGGCCGCCGCACCCTGGGCAGTAGAGGCCCGTGAAGCGCCACAGCGGGCAGACCGGGTAGTGGCCGGGCTCGTTGGGGTCGACGGCCGCGACGTACGCGAAGGCGCTGCCGACGACGGTGAGCGCCGCGGCGGGCACCCAGAGGCCGCGGAGCGCGCGGCCCCGCTGCGGCGCGGGCGGGGCGGTGGGAGCGGTCTCGGCGTTCACACACCGCATTCTGCCCCGCGCGGGCCGTACACGCGCACGAGGGGCGGCCCGGCGGTTCGATCCCGCCGCCGGGCCGCCCCTCCCGCGGACGTCAGCTCTGGGCGGCGGCCGGCTCGGTGGTCGACGTGGTCGTGCCGCCGGAGCGCACCGCCGCCGTCTCGTACACGGCGTGCGCGTCCTTCGGCTGGCCCATGCCCATGGCGCGCATGGCCATGCCGACGACGCCGCCGAGGACGACGATGACCATGCCGGCCCAGAATCCCAGCGGCTGGGCCATCACCATGTAGGCGCCCGAGACGCAGAAACCGATGAAGGCGATGGTGACGCCGGTCCAGGCGGCCGGGGTGTGACCGTGGCTGCTGCCCGCCATGACTTGCTCCTCGTTGTTCATTGCGTCGTGCTCGATGCGTGACGCTCGATGCCTGTGCTGAGTCGGACGCTCGTCGTCCATTGTTCCGTACGGGTACGGGTGCCATGAGCGGGGGTGTCCACTCTCACGTTCCCGACTCCGTCCGTGGGGGACCCTCAGGCCGGGTCGGGTCCCGTCGGGTCCTCGCCCCGGTCCAGGGCCTTCCACATGTCCTCGGGCCGGTCGGGGTCGACCGGCCGGGTCTTGCGGGGCCGGGGCGTGCCGTCGCGCTCGTAGCGGCCGGACATCGTGGGCCACAGCCGTCCGTAGCGCAGGGCGAGCAGCCCGGCGAGCAGGATGAGCGCGCCGCCGACGGCCGCGACGTACGGCCAGCCGGTGTGGCTGAGCGTGTCGACGGTCGCGCCGCTGTCGCCGGAGGCCTCGGCCGCCTTGTCGTCGAGCGCCGCGCTGTCGTACGCGCCGAGCAGCGCCGCGGCGACGGTGCCCGCGCCGGAGAGGGCGAGCAGGCCGGCGACCAGGACGCGCCCGGACCGGCGTACGGCGAAGACGGCGACGAGCGCGGCGAGGCCCACCACGGCGAGGGACGCCGGGACGCCCGTGACGTCGCTGCCCCTGGCGGTCAGCGGGAAGGGGCCGCCGGCCACCGTGATGGTGCCCTCCGACCAGCGCTGCCGGGTGGCGAGCAGCGCGACGGCCGCGCCGAGCGCACCGCTGAGCAGTGCCAGGGCGAGGCTGCGCCGACCGGAGCGGGCGGAGGCGGGTTCGGAACGGGGGTGAGGTACGGCGGTCACGTACCCCACTATCGCCTGCCCCCCGGGTGGGTTGTCACCCGGGGGCAGGTGAGAAGCGCCCTATTGTCCGAGTCGGTTGGCCGTGTGCACCGCCCTCAGGACCGCCGCCGCCTTGTTGCGGCACTCGGTGTCCTCGGCGACGGGGTCGGAGTCGGCGACGATGCCGGCGCCGGCCTGGACGTAGGCCGTGCCGTCCCGGAGGAGGGCCGTGCGGATGGCGATGGCGGTGTCGGAGTCCCCGGCGAAGTCGAGGTAGCCGACGCAGCCGCCGTACAGGCCGCGGCGGGAGGGCTCCAGTTCGTCGATGATCTGCATGGCCCGCGGCTTGGGGGCGCCGGAGAGGGTGCCGGCGGGGAAGCAGGCGGTGAGGACGTCGAAGGCGGTGCGGCCCGGCGCGACCCGGCCGGTGACGGTGGACACGATGTGCATCACGTGCGAGTACCGCTCGACGGACATGAAGTCGACGACCTCGACCGAGCCCGGTTCGCAGACCCGGCCCAGGTCGTTGCGCCCCAGGTCGACGAGCATCAGGTGCTCGGCGCGCTCCTTGGGGTCGGCGAGCAGTTCGTCGGCGAGGGCCTGGTCCTCCTGCGGGGTGGCGCCCCGGTGCCGGGTGCCGGCGATGGGGTGGACCATGGCCTGTCCGTCCTCGACCTTGACCAGGGCCTCGGGGGAGGAGCCGACGACGTCGAAGCCGTCGAAGCGGAACAGGTACATGTACGGGGAGGGGTTGGTCGCCCTCAGGACGCGGTAGACGTCCAGCGCGCTTGCGGTGCACGGGGTTTCGAAGCGCTGGGAGGGGACGACCTGGAAGGCCTCGCCGGCCCGGATGCGCTCCTTGATGTCCTCGACGGCCTCCCGGAAGTCGGGGCCGCCCCACAGCGCGGTGTACTCGGGCAGCTCGGACGGCGGGAGGGCCGCCGGGGGCTGGGCCACGGGCCGGGCGAGGTCGGCCTCCATGGCGTCGAGGCGGGCGACGGCGTCGGCGTGGGCCTCGTCGACGCCGGTGTCCAGGTCGTTGTGGTTGATGGCGTTGGCGATCAGCAGGACCGAGCCCTCCCAGTGGTCCATGACCGCCAGGTCGCTGGTCAGCAGCATGGTCAGCTCGGGCAGCTTCAGGTCGTCCCGCTCGCCGGGGCCGATCTTCTCCAGACGGCGCACGATGTCGTAGCCGAGGTAGCCGACCATGCCGCCGGTGAAGGGCGGCATGCCCTCCTGGTGCGGGGTGTGGAGGGCCTCGATGGTGGCGCGCAGGGCGGCGAGGGGGTCGCCGTCGACGGGGACGCCGACGGGTGGGGTGCCGAGCCAGTGGGCCTGTCCGTCGCGGGCGGTGAGGGTGGCGTGGCTGCGGACGCCCACGAAGGAGTAGCGGGACCACGAGCGGCCGTTCTCCGCGGACTCCAACAGGAAGGTGCCGGGGCGCTCGGCGGCGAGCTTGCGGTAGAGCCCGACGGGGGTGTCGCCGTCGGCGAGGAGCTTGCGGCTGACGGGGATGACCCGGCGGTCGGTGGCCAGCTTGCGGAACGTCTCGAGGTCCATGGCGGCTGACCTTACTGATCCAGTGACGGCACGTCGGAATCGGCGGCGCCCGGGGCGCCCTCCACTGCTTTGAGGACGTCCTCGTCGAAGCAGGTGCGGTCGCCGGTGTGGCAGGCGGCGCCGATCTGGTCGACCTTGACGAGGAGGGTGTCGGCGTCGCAGTCCAGGGCGACGGACTTCACCCACTGGAAGTGGCCGGAGGTGTCGCCCTTGACCCAGTACTCGCGGCGGCTGCGCGACCAGTAGGTGCAGCGTCCGGTGGTGAGGGTGCGATGCAGGGCCTCGTCGTCCATCCAGCCGAGCATGAGCACCTCACCGGTGTCGTACTGCTGGGCGATGGCGGGCAGGAGTCCGTCGGCGCCGCGCTTGAGGCGGGCGGTGATCTCGGGGTCCAGCGCGCTGGGGGTACCGGGGCCGACGGGGGCTCCGGGACTGTGGGGGCTGCTGGAGGACGACATGCTGGTCATGCGTGCCATTGTGCCGCGCCGCGCCGACCGGCCTCGTGGGTTGTCCACAGGCCGGACCTGCTTGTCGTACGAATGCCGTCTCGGCCGGGTGTCCGTCGCCTCCCCGGCACCAGGGGGCTCGTGCCGCAGTCGTCCCCCGCCGCCGGGAGGCTCGTGCCGCCTCGGCCGGACCTGCGCTGTGCGCCGCGGTGGCGCGGTCGTAGGCTGGCTGGCATGTCGACCCATGCCAAGCGTGAACGGCTTCTCTTCGCCGACCTGTTGGAGACCGCGGGCCCCGATGCCCCCACCCTGTGCGAGGGCTGGACGACCCGTGATCTGGCCGCGCACGTGGTGGTGCGCGAGCGCCGCCCCGACGCCGCCGGGGGCATCCTCATCAAGCAGCTCGCCTCGCGCCTGGACCGGGTGATGGAGGAGTTCGCCGCGAAGCCGTACGAGGAGCTGATCCAGCTCGTGCGGACCGGTCCGCCGCGTTTCTCGCCCTTCTCCCTCAAGCAGATCGACGAGGCCTCGAACACGATCGAGTTCTACGTCCACGCCGAGGACATCCGCCGGGCGCAGCCCGAGTGGTCCCCGCGCGAGCTCGACCATGTCTTCCAGGACGCCCTGTGGTCCCGTCTGGAGCGCACCTCGCGCCTCATGGGCCGTGGCTCCCCCACCGGTCTGGTCCTGCGCCGTCCCGACGGCCGGACGGCGGTGGCCCATCGCGGCACCCCGGTGGTCACCGTCACCGGTGAGCCCTCCGAGCTGCTGCTGTTCCTGTACGGCCGCCAGCAGGTGGCCGATGTGGAGCTGGACGGCGAGAAGGAGGCGATCACCAAGCTGCACGAGACGAAGCAGCTGGGGATCTGAGCAGAGTCGAGGTAAGCCCCGGTCACCAGGTGGCCGGGGCTTACATCGCGGGAGGCGGCGTCACCGGACGGGGTGCCCGGCCCCCCGCAGCGCGTCCTTGACCTCGCCGATGCGCAGGTCGCCGAAGTGGAAGACGGAGGCGGCGAGGACGGCGTCGGCGCCCGCCTCGATGGCCGGGGAGAAGTCGGCGAGCTTGCCGGCGCCGCCGGAGGCGATGACCGGGACGGTCACGTGCTTGCGGACGGCGGTGATCATCTCCAGGTCGTAGCCGTCCTTGGTGCCGTCCGCGTCCATCGAGTTGAGCAGGATCTCGCCAGCACCCAGCTCGGCGGCCCGATGGGCCCACTCGACGGCGTCGATGCCGGTGCCCTTGCGGCCGCCGTGGGTGGTGACCTCGAAGGAGCCCGACTCGGTGCGGCGCGCGTCGACCGACAGGACCAGCACCTGGCGGCCGAACCGCTCGGCGATCTCGCGGATCAGGTCCGGGCGGGCGATCGCCGCCGTGTTGACGCCGACCTTGTCCGCGCCGGCCCGCAGCAGCTTGTCGACGTCCTCGGCGGTGCGGACGCCGCCGCCGACCGTCAGCGGGATGAAGACCTGCTCGGCGGTGCGGCGCACCACGTCGTAGGTGGTCTCGCGGTTGCCCGACGAGGCGGTGATGTCCAGGAACGTCAGCTCGTCGGCGCCCTCGGCGTCGTACACCTTCGCCATCTCGACGGGGTCGCCCGCGTCGCGCAGGTTCTGGAAGTTGACGCCCTTGACGACCCGGCCGTTGTCCACGTCCAGGCAGGGGATGACTCGGACCGCCAGGGTCATGAATCCACGGCTCCTTAGAAAAAACCCAGAAAGGCGGCCAGGCCCGGCAGAGGCCTAGCCCCGGAATGCTTCGATCTCTACTTCGACGAGGATGCGCGGGTCGACGAAACCCTCCACGACCAGCAGGGTCGCGGCCGGACGCACCGGGTCGAAGATCTCCTTGTGGGCCCGCCCCACGGCCTCCACGTCCCGCATGTGCGTCAGGTACATCCGCGTACGGATGACGGACGCGGCGCCGAGCCCGAACTCGCCGAGCGCCTCGACCGCGCCGGTGAAGGCCACCTTGGCCTGCTCGTAGGGGTCGCCCTCCCCGTGGAGCACATCGCCTCTGAAGGCCGTCGTGCCCGCCACCAGCACACGGTCGCCCGCCGCGACGGCGCGCGCGAAACCGAAGGACTCCTCCCAGGGACTCCCGCTCTGCACCCGCCGCACGGCATCGGACGTCATGACGACACAGCCTCCAGGGCCTCTTCCAGGGTGAACGCCTTCGCGTACAGGGCCTTCCCGACGATGGAGCCCTCGACACCGAGGGGCACCAGCTCGGCGATGGCCCGCAGGTCGTCGAGGGAGGAGACGCCGCCGGAGGCGACGACCGGGCGGTCGGTGGCCGCGCAGACGTTCCTGAGCAGCTCCAGGTTCGGGCCCTGGAGGGTGCCGTCCTTGGCGATGTCCGTGACCACGTACCGCGCGCAGCCCTCCTTGTCGAGGCGCTCCAGCGCCTCGTAGAGGTCGCCGCCCTCGCTGGTCCAGCCGCGGCCCTTCAGGGTCGTCCCGCGGACGTCCAGGCCCACGGCGATCCTGTCGCCGTGCTCGGCGATGACCTTGGCGACCCACTCGGGGCTCTCCAGGGCGGCGGTGCCGAGGTTGACCCGGGTGCAGCCGGTGGCCAGGGCCTTCGCCAGGGAGGCGTCGTCCCGGATGCCGCCGGACAGTTCGACCTTGATGTCCATCGCGCGGGTGACCTCGGCGACCAGGTCCCGGTTGTCGCCGGTGCCGAACGCGGCGTCCAGGTCGACCAGGTGCAGCCACTCGGCGCCCGCGCTCTGCCAGGCGAGCGCGGCCTGGAGCGGGGAGCCGTAGGAGGTCTCCGTGCCGGACTCGCCGTGGACGAGCCGGACCGCCTGGCCGTCGCGGACGTCGACGGCGGGGAGGAGTTCGAGCTTTGCCATGGCTACAGGGTTCCGATCCAGTTGTTCAGCAGCTGCGCTCCGGCGTCGCCGGACTTCTCGGGGTGGAACTGCGTGGCCCACAGGGCGCCGTTCTCCACGGCCGCCACGAACGGCTTGCCGTGCGTGGACCAGGTGACCTTGGGGCTGGTCAGGGCCGGGTTGTGCGTCTCCAGGGTCCAGTCGTGGACGGCGTAGGAGTGCACGAAGTAGAAGCGGGCGTCGGCGTCGAGGCCGGCGAACAGCTCGGTGCCGGCCGGGGCGTCGACGGTGTTCCAGCCCATGTGGGGCACGATCTCGGCCTGGAGCGGCTCGACCGCGCCGGGCCACTCGTCGAGGCCCTCGGTCTCCACGCCGTGCTCGATGCCGCGTGCGAAGAGGATCTGCATGCCGACACAGATGCCCATCACCGGGCGGCCGCCGGAGAGGCGCCGGTCGATGATCCAGTCGCCGCGCGCTTCCTTGAGGCCCTTCATGCAGGCGGCGAAGGCGCCGACGCCGGGGACGAGCAGCCCGTCGGCGTTCATGGCCCTGTCGAAGTCACGGGTTATCTCGACCTCGGCGCCGGTGCGGGCGAGGGCGCGCTCGGCGGACCTCACGTTGCCGAAGCCGTAGTCGAAGACGACGACCTTCTTGGGGGCGCTCAATTCCACACCTCCAGCCTCATGACACCGGCGACCAGGCACATCGCGGCGCCGACGGAGAGCAGCACGACGAGCTGCTTCGGCATCCCCTGCTTGACGAAGGAGATGATCCCGCCGACCAGGAAGAGGCCGACGACGATCAGGACGGTGGACAGCCCGTTCACAGCGCGCCCTTCGTGGAGGGCAGGATGCCGGCGGCGCGCGGGTCGCGCTCGGAGGCGTAGCGCAGCGCCCGGGCGAGCGCCTTGAACTGGCATTCGACGATGTGGTGGGCGTTGCGCCCGTACGGCACGTGCACGTGCAGCGCGATCTGGGCCTGGGCGACGAAGGACTCCAGGATGTGCCGGGTCATCGTGGTGTCGTACTCGCCGATCATCGGCGCCATCTTCTCGGGCTCGGTGTGCACGAGGTAGGGGCGGCCGGAGAGGTCGACGGTGACCTGGGCGAGGGACTCGTCCAGCGGGACCGTGCAGTTGCCGAAGCGGTAGATGCCCACCTTGTCGCCGAGGGCCTGCTTGAAGGCGGCGCCCAGCGCGAGGGCGGTGTCCTCGATGGTGTGGTGGGAGTCGATGTGCAGGTCGCCGTCGGTCTTCACGGTCAGGTCGAACAGACCGTGCCGGCCGAGCTGGTCGAGCATGTGGTCGTAGAAGCCGACCCCGGTGGAGATCTCCGTCTTGCCGGTGCCGTCGAGGTTGATCTCGACGAGGACCGACGTCTCCTTCGTCGTGCGCTCTATGCGTCCTACGCGGCTCATGCGTTCTGCTCCTTCTTGAGTTCACGGACCGCGTCGAGGAACGCGTCGTTCTCTTCGGGGGTGCCGGCGGTGACCCGGAGCCAGCCCGGTACTCCGTTGTCCCGGACCAGGACACCCCGGTCGAGGATCTGCTGCCACACGGTGTGGGAGTCGTCGAAGCGGCCGAACTGCACGAAGTTGGCGTCGGACGCGGTCACCTCGTAGCCGATCGCCAGCAGCTCGGCCACCAGCCGGTCGCGCTCCGACTTCAGCTGTTCGACGTACTTCAGCAGCGTGCCGGTGTGCTCCAGGGCGGCCAGGGCGGTCGCCTGGGTGACGGCCGACAGGTGGTACGGCAGCCGGACCAGCTGGACGGCGTCCACGACCGCCGGGTGGGCGGCGAGGTAGCCGAGGCGCAGGCCCGCCGCGCCGAACGCCTTCGACATCGTGCGCGAGACGACGAGGTTCGGCCGGCCTTCGATCAGGGGCAGCAGCGAGTCGCCGTGGCTGAACTCGATGTACGCCTCGTCGACCACGACGAGCGACGGCTTCGCCGCCTGCGCGGCCTCGTACAGCGCGAGGACGGTCTCGCCCGGGACGGCGGTGCCCGTGGGGTTGTTGGGGGTGGTGACGAAGACGACGTCGGGCCGGTGCTCGGCGATCGCCTTCTCGGCGGCGGCGAGGTCGATCGTGAAGTCGTCGTTGCGGGGGCCGGAGATCCATTCGGTGCCGGTCCCTCGGGAGATCAGGCCGTGCATCGAGTACGAGGGCTCGAACCCGATCGCGCTGCGGCCGGGCCCGCCGAAGGTCTGCAGCAGCTGCTGGATGACCTCGTTGGAGCCGTTGGCGGCCCACACGTTGGCGAGGCCGACCTCGTGGCCTGAGGTGTCCGTCAGGTACGCGGCGAGCCGGGTCCGCAGCTCGACGGCGTCCCGGTCGGGGTAGCGGTTGAGGTGCCGGGCCGCCTCCCGCACCCGCTCGGTGATCCGCTCGACCAGCGGCTCGGGCAGCGGGTACGGGTTCTCGTTGGTGTTCAGGCGTACGGGGACGTCGAGCTGGGGCGCGCCGTAGGGGCTCTTGCCGCGCAGTTCGTCCCGTACGGGGAGATCGTCGATTCCGAAGCTCACTTGCCAGGTACCTTCCAGCCGAACCTTGCCTTGATCGCCGCGCCGTGCGCCGGGAGGTCCTCCGCCTCCGCCAGCGTCACCACGTGGTGCGCGACCTCGGCCAGCGCGTCCTCGGTGTAGTCGACGATGTGGATGCCGCGCAGGAAGGACTGGACGGACAGACCGGAGGAGTGGCAGGCGCAGCCGCCGGTCGGGAGCACGTGGTTGGAGCCGGCCGCGTAGTCGCCCAGGGAGACCGGGGCCCAGGGGCCGATGAAGATCGCGCCCGCGTTGACGACGCGCTCGGCGACGGCGGCGGCGTCGGCCGTCTGGATCTCCAGGTGCTCGGCGCCGTACGCGTTGACGACCCGCAGGCCCTCGTCGACGCCGTCGACCAGCACGATCGCGGACTGGCGGCCCGCGAGAGCCGGGCGGATGCGGTCCTCGATGTGCTTGGTGGCCTCGACCTGCGGCTGGAGTTCCTTCTCGACCGCGTCGGCGAGCGCGACGGAGTCGGTGACGAGCACGGCGGCGGCGAGCGGGTCGTGCTCGGCCTGGCTGATCAGGTCGGCGGCGACGTGCACCGGGTCGGCGGTGTCGTCGGCGAGGACCGCGATCTCGGTCGGGCCCGCCTCGGAGTCGATGCCGATGACGCCGGTGAAGTACCGCTTGGCGGCGGCCACCCAGATGTTGCCCGGTCCGGTGACCATGGGGGCGGGCGGGCAGGACTCGGTGCCGTAGGCGAACATCGCGACGGCGGTGGCGCCACCGGCCGCGTAGACCTCGTCGACGCCGAGCAGCGCGCAGGCGGCGAGGATCGTGGGGTGCGGCAGCCCGTCGAACTCGGCCTGCGCCGGGGAGGCCAGGGCGATCGAGGGGACACCGGCCTCCTGCGCCGGGACCACGTTCATGATCACGGAGGAGGGGTACACCGAGCGACCGCCGGGGGCGTAGAGGCCGACGCGCTCGACCGGCACCCACTTCTCGGTGACGGTGCCGCCGGGCACGACCTGGGTGGTGTGGGTGGTGCGGCGCTGCGCGCGGTGGACGGTGCGGGCGCGCCGGATCGACTCCTCCAGGGCCGCGCGGACGGCCGGATCGAGCTGCTCCAGGGCCTCGGTGAGGGCCTCGGCGGGGACCCGTACGGAGGTCAGGCGTACCCCGTCGAACTTCTCCGCGAAGTCGATCAGCGCCGCGTCGCCCCGATGATGCACGGCCTCGCAGATCGGACGCACCTTCTCCAGGGCGGCCGAGACGTCGAAGTCGGCTCGGGGCAGCAGGTCGCGCAGGGCGGGTCCCTCGGGGAGGGCGTCGCCGCGCAGATCGATTCGGGAGATCACAGGCCCAATTCTCTCAGACCCGTGTCGGCGGCCGTCCGCGCGTTCCAATGGCTGATACGGATCGGGCGGGAACCCGGAAGATCCTCTTCACGTCTAGCGTTCAGGCTGTCACTCAGCGGGCATCACCAGCGTAAACAGTTGCGCGATACACGTGAATGCCGAGGACGGGGGATGGAAGAGTCGTGAGCGAGGGGCCCGGCATCCGGGACGACGGGGACCTGCCGGAGGACCTGACCGCCGCCGAGGCGGGCATGTGGCAGGCCTTCCGCAACGGCAGCGTGTACGACCTGCGGGACGGGGACGTCGCCGTGGACGATCCGCACGGCGGTCACCCCTGGGGTCCCGAGCGGTCGGTGCGGGCCAGGATCGTGGCCTGGCTGCTGCTGGACGGCCCGCCCGCGCTGGCCGGCCGGGTGTCCGCGCTGAAGCTGGTCGGCGTCCAGATCAAGGGCGTGCTGGAGCTCGCGGGCGGCCAGGTGGTGCCGTACGTGGAGATGAAGGGCTGCCGGTTCGAGAAGGAGATCCTGCTGCCGGAGGCCCGGTTCACGACCGTACGGCTGGTGGACTGCTCGGTGCCCCGGCTGGAGGCCGCCCGGCTGCACACGGAGGGCGATCTGCATCTGCCGCGCTGCCGCTTCCACAACGGGGTGCGGCTGGCGGACGCCCACATCGGCACCGATCTGCTGCTCAACCAGGCGGTCGTCTACCGCGACCGGCACGGCCGTTCGCTCTCCGCCGACGGGCTGACCGTCGCCCAGGACGTCCAGGCCGAGATGCTGGAGTCGCACGGCGAGCTGAGTCTGCGCGGCGCGACCGTCGGCGCCTCGCTCAGCCTGCGCGGGAGCCGGCTCGCCAACCCCTACGGCCGCCTCGCCCTGAACGCGCCGCAGCTGACCGTCGAGCGCACCCTGTATCTGACCCCGGCCGGCGTCGGCAATCCGCTGCACACCAGCGGCAGCACCCCCGCGCGCGGGACCCGGGTGCAGCGCTTCGAGTGCCAGGGCGGGATCCGGCTGGACGACGGGCGGTTCGGGGACTCCGTCGACCTGGAGCGGGCCCGGTTCACCTTCACGGAGGAACAGGAGCTGTCGCTGCGCCGCGTCCAGGTGCCCGAGCTGCGCTTCCTCGGGGAGAGGCCCGAGCGCGGCAAGGTCGTCCTGTCCGGGGCCCGCGTCGGCGTCCTGATCGACAAGTCGGAGAGCTGGCCCGGCCCCGGCAACCTCCACATGGGCGGCTTCCAGTACGAGAGCCTCGTACCGCGCGGCCAGTTCCCGCTGGCGGAACGGCTGGAGTGGGTGGCGGCGGCGACCGCCGAGTACAGCCCGGAGCCGTACGAGCGGCTGGCGACGGTGCTGCGGGCCGGCGGGGACGACGAGGGTGCCCGCGAGGTGCTCCTCGCCAAGCAGCGCCACCGGCGCGAGAACCTGCCGCTCGCCGCCAAGCTCTGGGGGTACGCGCAGGACTGGACGGTCGCCTACGGATACCGGCCGGGCCGGGCCGCGGTGTGGATGGCGGTGCTGTGGGCGCTCACCTCGTACGCCTTCTCGCACGCCGAGCATCCGCCGATGAAGAGCGGCGAACACCCGGACTGGAACGCGTCCCTGTTCGCCCTGGACCTGCTGCTGCCGGTCATCGACCTCGGCCAGGTCGGCTACTGGCAGCTGGAGAACAGCTGGCAGTGGCTGGCGGCGGTGGTCATCATCCTGGGGTGGATCCTGGCGACGACGGTGGCGGCGGGCGCCACCCGCCTGCTGAGCAGGAACTGACCGATTCCATACCGGAGTCGACCGTTTGCTTTGAACCGATCTCCGATACAGACAACCTGACTCGTCGTCCCTCCGTCTTCACAGCGAACCATCAATCCGCGAAACCACGACGGTGAGCACCCGGTCCGCGCGTGCGGAACCGGGCGAGGCGCAAAAGGGGGCCAGGCGCCATGGATCCGCTGCGTGCGCTCATCCGTACGGCCCGGATGGCACGCCACACCTCACGGCTCGCCGTGGGGCTGCCGGCCGACGACGAGGTGCTGCTCGACGCCCCCGACGAGCGGCTCGGGCCCGCGCTGGTGGCGGCCGGCCGCGGTGACCACGCGCCCGCGGCGAAGCTGCTGGCGACCACCCGCGAGTCGGCCGAGTGGGAGAACCGCGACCGGTACGCGCTGCGGCTCGCCGCCTTCGCCCACGCGCGCGACACATGGCTGCGGAGCTGGCACCGGGCCGCGCCGCACGACCCGGACGTCCTGCTGATCAGGGCCGAACTGGCGGTCGCCCGCGGCTGGCGCTCCCCCGCCCGGGCCGAACTGCTGCGCGAGGCCGGCCCGTTGATCACGGCGGCGGCCGAGGGCGAACCGCGCGACCCGGTGCCCTGGCGGATCGCGCTCGACCACGCCCGGAGCACCGGCCTCGGCCACACCGCCTTCGAGCAGCTGTGGACGGAGGCGGTCCGCCGGTCCCCGCACCACTACGGCTGCCATGTCGCGGCCCTGAAGTACCTGTCCGCCGGGTGGTACGGCTCGCACGGCGAGTGCTTCGACTTCGCCGAGCGCGCCGCCGGGGACGCGCTCCCCGGGTCCCTCGTCCGGGCCCTGCCGGTGCGGGCGGCCTTCGCGTACCTCGCCGACGGCGGCGGGGCGGCGATCCCGCGCGCGCGTCTGGACCGGGCGGCGGACGGCGCGATCGCGCTCTCCGCCGAGTACGGGCCCGGCGACCCGTGGCCGGCCGAGGTCCGCAACCTGCTCACCTACGTCCTGGTCCGGCTGGAGCGCTGGTCGGACGCCCTGGCCCAGCTGCGCATGATCGGCCCGTACGCCACGTCGTTCCCCTGGGACCGGGTGTCGGACGATCCGCTGGGCCAGTTCCTCCAGCTGCGGGACGGCGTACGGCTGGAGGTGGCGTGCTCGATCCCGCTGCGCGGACGGCCGAAGAGGCCCGAGCGGGGCGAAGGGTAGCTCCCGGCGGAGGTCACCAAACGAGTACGGACGAACACGTCCGCCCCGACGACCATTAGGCTCTGGCCTCGTGACCACCGTCCGGCTGCCGCTCTTCCCCCTGAACTCGGTGTTGTACCCGGGGCTCGTGCTTCCTCTGAACATCTTCGAGGAGCGCTATCGCGCCATGATGCGCGAGTTGCTGAAGACCCCCGAGGACCAACCCCGCCGCTTCGCCGTGGTCGCCATCCGCGACGGCCACGAGGTCGCGCCGAGCGCCCCGGGCATGCCGGATCCGACGGCACTGCCCGACCGGGGCCCCACGGCGGGCTTCGGCGAGGAACCCACGAAGGCGTTCCACTCCGTGGGCTGCATCGCGGACGCGGCCACCATCCGGGAGCGCGACAACGGCACGTACGAGGTCCTCGCGACCGGTACCACCCGCGTGCGCCTGCTCTCGGTGGACACCACGGGTCCGTTCCTGGTGGCGGACCTGGAGGAACTGCCGGAGGACGCGGGCGACGAGGCGGGCGCGCTCGCCGAGGGCGTCCTGCGGGCGTTCCGCCAGTACCAGAAGCGGCTCGCGGGCGCCCGGGAGCGCTCGCTGTCGACGGGCGCGGACCTGCCCGACGAGCCGGCCGTCGTCTCGTACCTGGTCGCGGCGGCGATGATGCTCGACACGCCGGCCAAGCAGCGGCTCCTCCAGGCCCCCGACACGGCGTCCCGGCTGCGCGACGAACTGAGACTCCTGCGCGCCGAGTCCGCGATCATCCGTAGTCTGCCGTCGTTGCCCGCGTCGGAGCTGACGCGGAGCCCGACGAGCCTCAACTGACGCACACGGATAGGCCGATGGCGAAGAAGTCGAAGAAGCAGCAGGCGGGCGGCACGCCCGCGACGGTGGCCCTGACGGCGGCGGGCATGGAGTACACCGTGCACGCCTACGAGCACGATCCGGCGCATCCCTCCTACGGTGAGGAGGCGGCCGAGGCGATGGGCGTGTCGCCCGAGCGGGTCTTCAAGACCCTGGTGGCGGACGTCGACGGCGCGCTCGTGGTGGCGGTCGTGCCGGTGGCGGGCTCGCTGGACCTGAAGTCGCTGGCGACGGCGGTCGGCGGCAAGCGGGCGGCGATGGCCGACCCCACGCTCGCGGAGCGCACGACGGGCTATGTGCGGGGCGGGATCTCCCCCCTCGGCCAGCGCAAGCGGCTCCGCACGGTGCTGGACGCGTCGGCGGACGCGCACGCGACGATCTGTGTCTCGGCGGGGAGGCGGGGCCTGGAGGTCGAGCTGTCCCCGGGGGACCTCGCGAAGCTCACGGAGGCGGTGTCGGCGCGGATCGCTCGCGCGTGACCCTCCGGGGGCGGCGCGTTTTCGGCCGCGGCCCGGAGGAGCTTCTCGCGTTTCGGCTGCGGCTCCGGTGGGGCTTCTCGCGCAGTTCCCCGCGCCCCTGAAAAGCAGGGGCTGCGCCCCGTGCTTTCAGCCCCGCAGCACCCGTCACCTTTCAGTCCTGCAGCGCCGTGGTCTTTCAGGCCCGCAGGGGCCTGATGCTTTCAGGGGCGCGGGGAACTGCGCGAGAAGCCCCACTCACCCGCACTCGCCGACGCACCAGAACCCCCGAGCTGTCAGGCGCCCGAGAACTCCCGCTCGGACTCGAACGGTTCGGGATCCCGCGGTCCGAACAGCGCCGTCAATCCGAGGTGCACCAGCAACCCCGCGAACGGCCACGCCAGTAGCGCCCCCTTCGCCCCGAGCTTCAGCGGCGCCGAGAACGTCACGCCCTGCCCGACCTCCTTCGCCCGCGCGGCGACATCCGTCCCGGGTCCGAGCCACACCCCGAGCCGCCACGCGACCACGGCCCCGAGCAGCCCGCCGACCAGGAGCGCCACGACGAGCGGCACCCCGCCACGCCGGCGCAGCAGGAAGACGACCAGCGCGCTCAGCGCACCCGCGCCCAGGGCCAGCAGGGTGAACGTCCCGTCGACACCCACGGCCTGCTCGCCCTCGGTGTCCTTGAAGTAGACCGCCGACCCGTCGGAGACGAGCGGCACATGCGGCGCGAGCCACCACCACAGGACGCCCAGCACCGCGCCGCCGAGCAGCGCCATGACCACGGTGACGACGGCGGCCTCGATCACCTCGGTCCGGAGCCCGGGGCCGGCCGGCGGCTTCTCCGGCCCGTACCAGGGTTCCGCGTCGCCCCCGCCGCTGGTGGGCGGCGGAGCCCAGGGGTCGTTCGGGGACTGGTCGTGCGGCGGCGGAGGAGGAGTCAACGGTGCGGTCACTCTGCCATCGTGCCAGGCCCGGCCGCGCGCCGCGTCACCGGACGGCGGCCCGCCGGTACGCCCAGGTGGCGACGGCGAGCGAGACGCCCCCGACCCCCGCGCACACGGCGAGGTCGCCGAGCACGAACGCCCAGTCGGGGTTCGGCCCGAAGGTCCGGGCGAGGGCCTCCACGCCGTACGTCGACGGCAGCAGGTCCCGGGCGAACTGGACGAAGCCCGGCATCCGGTCGGCCGGCAGCACGCCCAGCAGCAGCGCCGCCGACATGCCGAGCTGCCCGAGCACGGTGGCCAGCTCCGGGCGCGGGGCGAGCAGCCCCAGCGCGGCGCCCAGTCCGGCGAGCGCGGCCCCGGCGAGCGGGATCACGGCGGCGAGCACCCAGAGATGGGTCAGTGGCAGCCCGAAGAGCACACAGCCGAAGACGGCGGTCACGACGGTCCCCGGCACGGTGAAGGAGGCGTACGCCCCGGCCGCGCCCAGCACCACGGCGGCCGGCGGCACCGGCAGCGTCGCGTAGTGGTCGAGTCCGCCGCTGGACCGCAGCTGCCCGAAGTACTGGGCCAGCAGGTTCAGTGCGACGAAGGCGACGACGAGCACCGACGAACCGGCGACCACGGCGTGCGCCTCGGCCCCGCCGTCCACCACACCGCGCATCAGGATCATGATCCCGATCGACTGGAAGGTGGCGACGAACAGCAGCGGGATCCGTGCGACCCGCGCCCGGGACAGCTGCGCCCGGTACACCGCGCAGAGCGACGGCCACAGGCGCGCGCGGGGCCCGAGCTCGGCGGCTCCGCGCTCCACGCGCTCCTCCACCGCCAGGGCCTTGCCCGGCAGGATCTCGGCGGGTACGACACTCACGTCGAGCTGCTCCTCTTCGCTTCGGCTGTCGCCCAGTTTCGTACGGCTGCGGCAGCCACGTCGTTCACCTTCGCACCGACTGTTCTCCGGCCCACGCCCGCGTCCCTCACCCCTTGACCAGTCCCTGGGCGCTGCCCGCGCTGCCGCCGAGCGCCAGGTAGACGTCCTCCAGGCTCGGCGTGGCGAGGGTGAAGTCGTCGAGCGCCACGAAGGCGGCGCCCCCGGTCACGGTGGCCACCACGGCACGCGCCTCCTCGGGGGCGAGCCGGAGCGTCCAGCGGCGCCCGGACTCCACCGCGCGCGGGCGCAGGGCGGCGACCTCGGGCACGTCCAGCGGGGCCTTCTCGCGCCACACCAGGTCGACCCGCACCTCGCCCGCGACCTGCTCCTTCAGCCCGGCCGGCGTGTCGCAGGCGATGACCCGGCCCTGGTCGAGGACGGCGACCCGGTCGAGCACGGTCTCGGCCTCGATGACGTTGTGGGTGACCAGCAGCACGGTGGCGCCGGACTCGGCACGCCGCCGGTCGACGGCGGCCCACACGGCGCGCCGGGCCACCGGGTCCATCCCGCTGGTGGGCTCGTCGAGCACGAGCAGCGGGCGCTCCCCGACGAGCGCGGTGGCGAAGCAGGCGAGCCGTCGCTGTCCGCCGGACAGCTTCTTCAGCGGGCGCGCGGCGAGCCCGGTCAGTCCCAGTTCCTCCAGCACCGCGTCCCGCTCGGCCCGCGCCCGCCGGACGTCCAGCCCGCGCAGCCGTCCGGTGGTCTCGGCGGCGAGCGCCACGGTCAGCTCGTCGAGGGCGGTGGACTCCTGGCCCAGATAGGCGAGGATCCGGGCGGCCCGCTCCGGGTGCCGCACGATGTCGTGGCCCAGGATCTCGACGGTGCCGTCGTCGGGCCGCATCAGCCCGGTCATCTGCCGTACGAGGGTGGTCTTGCCCGCTCCGTTGGGTCCGAGCAGGCCGAAGATCTCGCCGCGCCGGACCTCCAGCGCCACCGCGTCGTTGGCCCGCACCTCGGGGGTCCCCGGCGTCCCGCGCCGTCCCCGGGTCGCCGGATAGGTCTTGGTGAGCCCCCGCACAGCGCACACGACATCCCCACCATGCCGGACCGCCTGTGCCGTACGCGTACTCACGAGGAACGAGCCTAAGGGGTCGGGGGCTCGGTTTTTCCGCCGGGTCACCCCAGCTGCGCCCCTAAGGGGCGCGGGGAACGGCGCGACCAGCCACGATGAACGCGCGCCCGCCCACGAACAGGAGCCCCCGAGCTACCAGGCGCCCTACCGCTCCCCCGCCGGCGCGTGCTCGACCCCGGTCCGCACATCGATCTCCCGCCAGAACCCGGCCCGGATCGCGTACCGGTCGTGCTCGTCGATCTGGTCGTCCTTGTGCGCGAGCAGCCCGAACCGGGCGGCGTAGCGCAGCAGCTCCCCGTCCACCCGGTGCGGCACCCGCGGATACATCCCCGACAGCTTCTGCAGATGCGACTGGTCGGTCAGCCGGGCCATCCACCGCCGGGCGAACACCTGTCCGACCTCGAAGGGGTCGCCGCCCACGGTCGTGATGTCCTCCTCCCGATCGGCCCACCGCTGCTCCGCCGACGTCAGCTGCGCCAGCGTCGGCATCGCCGCGGCCTCCGGCGGCTCCGCGGCGCCCCCGGGCCGGTCCACCCAGCCCTTGTCGGAGGACCACCTGAGGGTGGCGGTGGCCGGATGCTGCACGGCGTGGGCCCCGGGCCCGCGCATCGCCGCCAGGTCCTTCGGCGTCGGTACGCCCTTGGGGGCGGACGCCCGCTCCTCGCTGCCGTTGCGCGCGGCACCGGCCGCCGAGGTGTGCTCGGGCTCTCCGGGTGCCCGCTCGGCGGCCGCCGCGAGCGCCGACTCGGGCAGCGGGGCCGACAGGATCGCGGCGATCTCCGGCCGCGGCACCGGCTGGGGCGCGCAGACCCCGCCGAGGTCCTTGGCCCGCACGGCCTTGGTGATCCACATCCGGTCGAGCACCCGCCGCTCGTCGGCCTCGGCCACCAGGTCCTCGGACTGGTTGTAGTCGCCGTCGGCAGCCTGCACCGCCCACAGGTGGACGGCGACGCCGTGCTCCTTGGCGGCCATCATGCCCGGCAGCAGATCCCCGTCGCCGGTCACGAGGACCACGTCGGAGCAGGCGCGGTTGCGGGCCAGCTCGGTCAGTTCGGCGTGCATGGCGGCGTCCACGCCCTTCTGCGCCCAGCGTCCGTCGCTGCGGGTCAGCGCGCCGAGCCGGACGGTCACCCGGGGCATCACGCGCAGCCTGCGGTGCTCGGGCTGCGGAACGCGGTCGGGGGCGCCGTCGAACCAGTAGATGCGCAGCAACGGCCGTTCGGTGTCGGCCTCGGCGCGCTCGCGCAGCCCCTGGATGAGGGCGGCGTGATCGACGGTGATGCGGGAGCGGGAGGGTTCCCCGGCGAGGAGGCTGGCGGCCGCGCCGAGCAGATACCCGGCGTCCACCAGGACGATGCAGCGGTCCACGCGATCCACCCTCTTTCCGGGAGGTTTGCTTCGGGCTTCCTTCGAGTCTGCCCGACCGCGCGGAGGTTAACGGCCGGAACTCGATCTTCGGCGTGGCGTATCCGGGCGCGCGCCCCCTCTGCCGCGACCCGTGGTGCGACAACTCTCGTCACGGACGGTGATTTTCCGAAATGCGTACCTTGTCATGCTATGTGAGTCTGGTCGCGGCCCTGGCCCCTAGATCCCCCACAGGAGGCAGATCACCATGGCCAAGAACAAGAAGCAGGACCGTAAGCAGCCGCAGTCCGAGCGTGGTCAGCAGCAGGCCCAGCAGTCCTCGCTGGAGTCGCAGGCCGAGCAGCGCGCGACCCAGGTGACGCCCGGCGACATGGCCCGCAAGGGCCGGCAGAAGCGCTTCGGTCACAACTGACATCTGCGTAAAGGCTGTTGCAGCCCAGGTACACGCGAGGGGCGCATCCGGAACACCGGATGCGCCCCTCGCGCGTTCACGCCTGCCGGACCCCGCGGCCCGCGCGGATCCGCTCAGCCGGCCAGGCAGGACGGGCCGAGCAGTACCTTCAGGTCGCCGAACAGGGCCGGGTCGGGCTTGACCCGGTGCCGGTCGAGGCGGAGCACGGTCGTCCTGGTCGGTCCCTGGAGCCTGATCCGGACCTCGCTGTCGCCCTTGTGGTGGGTGAGGATCTCGCCGAGCCGGCTGACCATGGGCGGGGTGACCCGGGTCGCCGGGATGGTGAGGATCACGGGCGCGTTGGTGCCCGCGTTCGACAGGTCGGGGACCTGCATCTCCATCGCGACGAGCCGCGGCACGTCCTCGCGCTTGTCGAGGCGGCCCTTGACGAACACGACGGCGTCCTCGACGAGTTGCGTGGAGACGAGCTGGTAGGTCGCCGGGAAGAACATGCACTCGATGGAGCCGGCGAGGTCCTCGACGGTGGCGATGGCCCAGGCGTTGCCCTGCTTGGTCATCTTGCGCTGGAGGCCCGAGATGATGCCGCCGATGGTGACGACCGCGCCGTCCGCGTGCTCGCCGCCGGTGAGCTGGGCGATGCCCGCGTCGGCCTTGTCGGCGAGCACGTGCTCCAGGCCGAAGAGGGGGTGGTCGGAGACGTAGAGACCGAGCATCTCCCGCTCCTGGGCGAGGAGATAGGTCTTGTCCCACTCGTCGGTGGTGAACTCCACGTCGAGCCCGAAGCCCGGCTCGCTGCTGTCGTCCTCGCCCATGCCGCCGAAGAGGTCGAACTGGCCCTCGGCCTCCTTGCGCTTGACCGCGACCACGTTGTCGATCATCGGGTCGAAGTGCGCGGTGAGGCCCTTGCGGGTGTGCCCCATGGAGTCGAAGGCGCCCGCCTTGATCAGCGACTCCGTGGTCCGCTTGTTGCAGGCGACCGCCTCGACCTTGTCGAGGTAGTCCGGGAAGGAGGCGTACTTCCCCTTGGCCTTGCGGCTGCGGATGATCGACTCCACCACGTTCGTCCCGACGTTGCGGACGGCGGAGAGGCCGAAGAGGATCACGTCGTCGCCCTGGGCGGCGAAGTTCTGCTCGGACTCGTTGACGTTCGGCGGGAGCACCTTGATCTTCATGCGCCGGCACTCGTTGAGGTAGACCGCCGACTTGTCCTTGTCGTCCTTGACCGAGGTGAGCAGCGCGGCCATGTACTCGGCCGGATAGTTGGCCTTGAGGTACGCCGTCCAGTAGGAGACCAGGCCGTACGCGGCGGAGTGGGCCTTGTTGAAGGCGTAGCCGGCGAAGGGGACCAGGACGTCCCACAGGGCCTGGATGGCCTCGTCGCTGTAGCCGTTCTTCTGGGCGCCGGCCTGGAAGATGGTGAAGTTCTTCGCCAGTTCCTCGGGCTTCTTCTTGCCCATCACGCGGCGGAGGATGTCGGCCTCGCCGAGGGAGTACCCGGCGATGATCTGCGCCGCCTTCTGCACCTGCTCCTGGTAGACGATCAGGCCGTAGGTGACCGCGAGGACCTCCTGGAGCGGCTCCTCCAGCTCCTTGTGGATCGGGGTGATCTCCTGGCGGCCGTTCTTGCGCTCGGCGTAGTTGATGTGCGAGTTCATGCCCATCGGGCCGGGCCGGTACAGGGCCGAGACGGCGGAGATGTCCTCGAAGTTGTCGGGCTGCATCTGGCGGAGCAGCGAGCGCATCGGGCCGCCGTCGAACTGGAAGACGCCGAGCGTGTCGCCGCGGCAGAGCAGTTCGAAGGTCTTGGGGTCGTCCAGCGGGAGCGAGAGCATCTCCAGGTCGATGCCCTTGTTGGCCTTCACCATCTTGATGGCGTCGTCCATGATCGTGAGGTTGCGCAGGCCGAGGAAGTCCATCTTCAGCAGGCCGAGCGACTCGCACTGCGGGTAGTCCCACTGCGTGATGGTCACGCCGTCGGTGTGCCGCACCCAGATCGGGGCGTGGTCGACGATGGGCTCGCTGGACATGATCACGCCGGCCGCGTGCACACCCATCTGCCGGACCAGGCCCTCGACGCCCTTGGCGGTGTCGATGACCTTCTTCACGTCCGGTTCGTTCTCGTACATCGCCCGGATCTCGCCCGCCTCGCTGTAGCGCGGGTGGGAGGGGTCGGTGATGCCGTTGAGGTCGATGCCCTTGCCGAGGACGTCGGCGGGCATGGCCTTGGTGAGCCGGTCGCCCATCGCGTACGGGTAGCCCAGCACGCGCGCGGAGTCCTTGATGGCGTTCTTCGCCTTGATCTTGCCGTAGGTGCCGATCATGGCGACCTTGTCGGCGCCGTACTTCTCCGTCACGTACCGGATCACCTCGACGCGCCTGCGCTCGTCGAAGTCGATGTCGACATCGGGCATGGAGATGCGCTCGGGGTTGAGGAACCGCTCGAAGATCAGGCCGTGCGGGATGGGGTCGAGGTCGGTGATGCCCATGGCGTACGCGACGATCGAGCCGGCCGCGGAGCCACGGCCGGGGCCGACCGCGATGCCCTGCTTCTTGGCCCACATGATGAAGTCGGCGACCACGAGGAAGTAGCCCGGGAAGCCCATCGAGATGATGGTGTCCATCTCGTACTCGACCTGCTTCATGCGGTCGTCCGGGATGCCGTCCGGGAAGCGGCGGTGCATGCCGCGCATGGTCTCCTCGCGGAACCAGCTGACCTCGGTGTACCCCTCGGGGATGTCGAACTTCGGCATCAGGTTCCGGGCCTCGAACATGCCCGCGGTGTCGATCTGCTCGGCGACCAGCAGGGTGTTGGCGCAGCCCTCCTGCCAGGCGTCCGAGGAGTCGATGGCGTACATCTCGTCCGTGGACTTCAGGTAGTAGCCGGTGCCGTCGAACTTGAAGCGGTCCGGGTCGGAGAGGTTCTTGCCGGTCTGGATGCACAGCAGCGCGTCGTGCGCGGTCGCCTCGTGCGCGTACGTGTAGTGCGAGTCGTTGGTGACCAGCGGGGGGATGCCGAGCTTCTTGCCGATCTCCAGCAGGCCGTCGCGGACCCGGTGCTCGATCTCGATGCCGTGGTCCATCAGCTCCAGGAAGTACCGGTCCTTGCCGAAGATGTCCTGGTACTCGGCGGCCGATTTCAGGGCCTCGTCGAACTGGCCGAGGCGCAGCCGGGTCTGCAGCTCGCCGGAGGGGCAGCCGGTGGAGGCGATGAGCCCCTCGGACCACTGGGAGATGGTCTCCTTGTCCATCCGGGGCCACTTCTGCAGCCAGCCCTCGGCGTACGCGTCCGAGGAGAGCTTGAAGAGGTTGTGCAGGCCGGTCCTGTTCGCCGCCCAGATCGTCTTGTGCGTGTAACCACCGGAACCGGAGACGTCGTCCCGCTTCTGGTGCGGCTGGCCCCACTGGATCTTGCGCTTGTTGCGGCGGGACTCGGGGGCGACGTACGCCTCAATGCCGATGATCGGCGTGACGCCCGCCTTCTTGGCGGTGTGGAAGAAGTCGTACGCCCCGTGCAGGTTGCCGTGGTCGGACATGGCGATGTGGGTCATGCCCATCTCGTTGCACGCGTCGAACATGTCCTTGAGCCGCGCGGCACCGTCCAGCAGCGAGTACTGGGTGTGGACGTGCAGGTGCGTGAACGGCGGCTTTGACACGGCTTCGGCCTCCAGGGGACACAGGGAAAACAGGCGTGAACGACTTCCCCACGGGCTGCGGACAGTCTGGGGGACAGCGTCGAAGTCTATGCCTCGGCACTGACACGGCGAGGGCTCTCCCCCGTACCTTTCGGGGAGGAGTCGTGGGCACTCCCGTGCGCGCTCGCACGTTGAGAGGTCGACCCACCCGTGATCCACCAGGAGGCACCCAGCGATGTCGGTTCCGCAGCTCAACGACGAGCGACGCGGTGAGGAGATCCTCGCCGTCTTCGACACCGCCTTCGGCCGGCTCCTGGCCGCCGACCCGGCCGCGTTCCGCGTGAAGTTCCGGAAGATGGCGGCCTCGGCCTTCGCGTTCTACCGGGGCACGGCATGCCTGTTCTACAAGGACCTGGACGAGGAGAACGCCGGGCGGGGTGGTGGGAGCGAAGGTGCCGGACCGTACCTGGACGAGCGCACCTCGCGCGTGTGGATCCACGGCGACCTCCACGCGGAGAACTTCGGCACGTACATGGACTCCACGGGCCGTCTGATCTTCAACGTGAACGACTTCGACGAGGCGTACGTCGCCCCCTTCACCTGGGACCTGAAGCGTTTCGCCGCCTCCGTGGCGCTCATCGGATACGCGAAGGCGCTCAGCGACGAGCAGATCACGGAGCTGGTGGAGATCTACGCGGCCGCCTACCGCGAGCGGATCCACGCCATAGCGACCGGCGCCAAGCGGGACGAGGTGCCCCCGTTCACACTGGACACGGCCCAGGGCCCGCTGCTGGACGCGCTGCGTGACGCCCGCTCGCTGACCCGTTTCGGCCTCCTGGACTCGATGACGGAGATCCGCGAATTCGAGCGCCGCTTCGCGCCCGGCGGCGGCTCCATCGAGCTGGACGCGGCCACGCGCTACAAGGTGCTGGCCGCCTTCGACGGCTATCTGGAGACGCTGCCGGAGTCGTCCCTGACCCGCCCCGACTCCTACCGGGTGAAGGACGTCGTCGGCCGCCGGGGCATCGGCATCGGCTCGGCGGGGCTGCCCTCGTACAACATCCTGCTGGAGGGGCAGAGCGACGCCCTGGAGAACGACGTCGTGATCTACATCAAGCAGGCCCAGACCCCGGCGGTCTCCCGGCACATCACCGACGAGCGGATCCGTGACTACTTCGAGCACGAGGGCCACCGCACGGTGATCTCCCAGCGCGCTCTGCAGGCGCACGCGGACCCGTGGCTGGGCTGGACCGAGCTGGACGGCGCCGGACAGCTGGTCGCCGAGGTCTCGCCGTACGCGGTGGACCTGGACTGGAGCGACATCGACGACCCGGAGGAGATCGCGGCGGTCGTCGCCGACCTCGGCCGGGCCACGGCCACGATGCACGCGGCGGCGGACGACCTGACCGGACAGTCCCTGGTGCCGTTCTCCACGGAGCGGGCCATCGACGCGGCGATCGCGGCCGACGAGGAGGGCTTCGCGCCGCTCCTGGTGGACTTCGCCCACGCGTACGGGGCACGCGCGCGTGCGGACCACCAGATCTTCGTCGACCTCTTCCGCAACGGCCGGATCCCCGGCCTGTAACCGTCCGAGCCGTCCGAGCCGTCCGGCATCCTTCCGAATTCGTCACTCACAGGGGCCCTTTAGCGGTCCCTTACGGGTGAACGTGGGAGACTCTCCGACGCCATGGACATATCCGGGACCCACTTCAGAGCCGTACGCGCGGCCCTGTTCACGGCGATCGTCGTGACACTCGGCACCGCGTCGCACGTGCTGCTGTCCGGGGTCC
The DNA here is from genome assembly GCF_014930365.1 of Streptomyces caniscabiei. Classification (GTDB taxonomy): domain Bacteria; phylum Actinomycetota; class Actinomycetes; order Streptomycetales; family Streptomycetaceae; genus Streptomyces; species Streptomyces caniscabiei. The sequence continues at coordinate 408,617 of NZ_JABXWI010000005.1, forward strand.
CGCTCCCGCTCACCGCCGTCGCCGCGATCGCCGCCGTCGTCTTCGCCGTCTCGTACGCGCTGGCCGGCCGTGAGCGCGGCTTCGGACGGATCGCCGGCGTACTGATCCCGCTGGAGCTGGCCGCCGACACGGTGTTCACCGCCGGCCAGCACGCCTGTTACGGCGAGGCGGGCGGCCCGGTCACCGGTCCGCTGCGCCAGGTCGGGCTCGACGTGCTGTGCGGCGGCAGCGTCGGCGCGCCGCTGGCGCGGGTCACCGGCGGCTCCGAGCGCACGGCCACGCTGCTGGCGGGCGCCGGTCCGACGGCCGTCTGGCTGCTGCTCGCCGCGCACATCGGCGTGGGGCTGCTGGCCGCCGCCTGGCTGCGGCGGGGCGAGCGGGCGCTGGCCCAGCTGCTGGACGCCGCGGTCGCCGCCGGCTTCCGTCCGCTGCTGATCGCGGTCGCCTCCGTCCTGGTGCGGCCCGCCCCGGCGGAGCACCGGCCGAGGCGCGTCGCGGACCGTACGGCCACCGCCCGCACCCTTCTCTTCGCCCATTCCCTGGGACGGCGTGGACCGCCGTGCTCGGTCACCTTCGCGTGACCGCCTTCCGAGCACGAGCACATCCCCGTCACACCCATCCGCGCACCCGGGTGCGCGTTTCCCAGGGAGTTCACCCTTATGAGCAAGCGGAACAGCAACGCGGCGAAGTCGGCGGCCCGTGAGCGGCTGCGTCTGGAGCGCGAGCGCCAGGCCAAGCGCGCCAAGGTCAGGCGTCAGGCGATCGTGGCGTCCTCGATCGTCGCGGTCCTCGCGATAGCCGGCGGCGTCGGCTACGCCGTGGTCCAGAACAACAAGCCCACGAAGTGGGAGGCGGCCGCGGACGCCACGGTGGTCGCCCCCGCCAACACCTCGGGCAAGAACGGCACCACCGTGCTGATCGGCGACTCCACGTCCGACAACGTGATCCACCTGTACGAGGACCCGCGCTGCCCGGCCTGCGCCAGCTTCGAACAGACCGTCGGCGAGACCGTCGACAAGGGCATGGAGGACGGCGACTACAAGCTCTCCTTCACCCTCGGCACCTTCCTCGACGGCAACCTCACCGGTGAGGGCTCGAAGAACGCGCTGAGCGCGCTCGGCGCCGCCCTGAACGTCAGCCCCGAGGCCTTCCTCGACTACAAGGCGGCGCTGTACTCGGCGAAGTACCACCCGGAGGAGTCGACCGACGAGTTCGCCAAGGACAGCTATCTGATCAAGGTGGCGAACACCGTCGACGCGCTGAAGAACAACAAGAAGTTCCAGGACGCCGTCGAGAAGGGCACCTACGACGCCTGGGCGATGCGGATGAGCAAGTCCTTCGACGACGCCGAGGGGGTCGAGTCGACCCCGACCATCAAGATCAACGACAAGACGATCAAGAACCCGTCGTCGGTCGCGGACTGGGAGAAGTCGCTCAAGGACGCGGGCGTCACGAAGTAGCGACTGGCGGCCGTAGCCGCGTGCTCGACGCGGCTACGGCTACGGCTACGGCTACGGCTACGGCTACGGCGCGATGTACGGCTTGACGCGGCCCCGGTAATCCTCGGACCGGACCTCGTTGTAGTACTTGTCGGCGTCCTCGTCGTCCGAGGTGAAGATGTAGACCGGGCACTCGTCCGACTCGACCTTGCCGCTGTACGTGTACTGCTCCTTGCCGGTGCGCGCCTCGACGACCCGCAGCCGGTAGGAGGTGTTGTACGTCTTGATCTTCAGCGGCTTGCCGTCGGCCTCCATGTCGCAGACCTTGCCGGTCGCGGTGGCCTTGGTGCGCTCGACACAGACGACCAGCTCCGCCTGGGCCGGCTTGTCCTCGTAGCCGAGGAACCAGCCCTTGGGGAAGTCCCCGTCGAGGGGCACGCTGCTGTTCCAGCCGTCGCCGGTGCTGTTCATGAGCTGCGCCGGATGCACGGTCTTCTTCGTACGGTCGTAGGCCGGCAGTCCCGCGAAGCCGAGTCCGTCCGCGCAGACCCGCTCCAGATCCTGGGTGGTCAGCGGAACCTCCGGCTCGTCGGCGGCGGCACCGGCCGACGACGAACCGCCGGCGCTGCCCCCACCGGAACTCCCGGTGCTCCCGGTGTTCCCCGCGGATGACGAACACCCGCTCAGGACCACGCCCAGCACTCCGGCGGCGACCCACACCCGGGCACGCTGCATCGACGACCTCCCTGCCGAAAAGAGAAAGAAGCAGGCAGGGCATGTCCCCCCGGGTCATGCCCTGTCCCCCTGCCCTGCCGGAACAGAAGCGTGCCGGACTCCGGCGCGCCGGGTATCGGGGAAGACCCCCCATGTAGTTGTGCGGCCCCTGTGAAAGTGGGGGCTACTCTGTACGCGCCTCGAAGAGGCGTGCGAGGAGTACGGGGTTGCCACGACCATCCCAACGGGGCGCAGGGGGCCTGGAGTTGTCGTCGTTCTCGGTGGAGCCGTCGTTCTCGTCGCTGTCCTCACCCGCCCTGGTCGGCAGGGAGGCGGAGCGCGAGCTGCTGACGGCCGTCGTCCGGTCGGGCCGGGACGGGCACGGCTCCTCGGTGTTCGTGCTGGGCGAGCCCGGCATCGGCAAGTCCCGGCTCGTCGAGGAGGCCGCGTCCGCCGCCGCGCGCACCGGGGCGCGTGTCCTGCGCGGGCGAGCCGCGTCCGCCGGGCGCGCGGTGCCGCTGCGCCCCCTCGCGGAGGCCGTGTTCTCCGGCCTACGGGGCGAGGGGGCGCCCTCGGACGGCGAACTGGGCCCCTACGAGCCCCTGCTGACCCGGCTCTGCGGGCTGGCACCGCAGGACGGCGCTCCCCTCGTCGGGTACGCCGAGGCGGTGCTGCGGCTGTTGCACGTCCTCGGCCGGGACGGCGGCTGCGTCCTGGTGCTGGAGGACCTGCACGACGCGGACGCCGACACGCTCGCCATCGTCGACTACCTGACGGACAACCTCTCCGGGCAGCGGACCGTCCTGCTGGCCACCCTGCGCGGCGAGTCCGGCCCGGCGCTCGCCCTCGCCGGGGCCGCCACGTCCCGCCGTACGGCCCGGACCATACGACTCGCCCGCCTGGGGGCGGCCGGCACCGCCGAGTTGGCGGCCCGCTGTCTGGGCCACGGCTCCGCCGAGGACGTCCCGGCCGCGGTACTGAACCGGCTGCACACCGTCTCCGAGGGTGTCCCCTTCGTGGTGGAGGAGCTGCTGCGCGCCATGGTCGACGGGGGCGGACTGGTCCGGGAGGGGGGCTCCCGCTGGGCGGTCGCCGGGTCGCTCGACGCCGGTGTCCCCGCCACCGTCGCCGCCGCCGTCCTGCAACGTGTGGACCAGCTGCCGCCCGCGGGTGTCGCCCTCCTGGAGGCGGCGGCGGTCCTCGGTCGACGCTTCCCCGTGGACGTCGCCGCACGCGCCGCCGGCCTGGACCGCGCCACCGCCCTCACCCAGCTCCGCCACGCCTCCCACGCCCACCTCGTCTCCGGCGCCACCACCCCCGCCGACCCCGGCTGGCACACCTTCCGCCACGCCCTCACGGCCGACGCCATCAGCGGCCGCCTGCTCCCCGCCGAAAGGGCGGCACTGTGCCTGGCGGCGGCCGACGCGATCGAGGGGACGTGGGGGGTGAGCGACGAGGAGGCGAGCCCTGCCGCGACGCACGCCGGTGGGGACACCCCGACACGCCCGATCACGCCGAGCACGACGCACCACGACACGCCCAGCAGGGGAGACACGGTGCCCTCCGGGAGACCCGGCGTCCCCGGCCCACCACACCGTGGCTCCGGCCCGGCCGACCTCCCCGACACACCGACGCACGGCCACAACCCCGACCCCGACCCCGACCCCGACCAGAGCAACAACAACAGCAACAGCACAGTCACCCGCCCCGGCGCACCGCGCCCCGCCCCCGAGCCGACCGGTCTCCCCCAAGCACCCTCCCGAGGCCCCGAGTCGGTCGACCCGCACGTCCCGACGCCCCGCGTCCCCGAGACAGCCGGCCCTCCCCACGCCCCGCCCGCCGAACCCGACTTCTCCGCCCTCGCCCTCGCCCAGCTCCCACCCCCCGCGCCCGCCCCGTCCGCCGCCCCGGCCCGCACCCCCCACCGCCCCCTCGGCGAGGAGACCAATGACGATCTGTACCGGCTCGCCGCGGAGTTGTGCGTAGCCGGTGGCCGGCCGGCGCGGGCGGCCGTGCTGCTCGCCCGGGCCGGTCGGCAGGCCGTCGCGCGGGGTGCGCTGCTGACCGCCGTGGAACTCCTCGACCGGGGCCTGGAACTGATCGCCGACACGCCGGACGCTCCCCCCGAGGCCGTGGCCCGGCTGCTGGAGGAGTTGCTCGGCACGCTGGTCCTCACCGGAGACGTACGGCGCGTATCCGAACTCGGTGACCGGCTGGACCGGGTCCTGACGGTCTCCGGCGCGCCGGCCGGCCGACGGGCGGCGGGTTTCCTGACCCGGGCGCGGGCCGCGGCGACCGCGCAGCAGTGGGAGGAGGGCCTGACCGCCGTACGGCGGGCGAGGGAGCTGCTCGGCGACACGCCCGACCCGGCGTCCCGCGCCGCGCTGGACGCGGTCGCCGCCCACCTGGTGCTCAACTCGCAGCGCCCGGACCGGCTGGAGAGCGCCCGCGCGCTCGCCGAGGGCGCCGTCGCGACCGCGGAGGAGGTGGGGCTGCCGGAGGTGGCGTGCAAGGCGCTGAACATGCTCGGCTACTGCCTGCGCCCCCGGGACCTGGGCGAGGCGGAGGACGCGTTCGCCCGGCTGGTCGCCACCGCCGAGGCCCACGCGCTGCCGGTGTGGCGGATCCGTGGCCTGCTGGAGCTGGGCGTTCTCGACCGTGTCCGGTTCACCGGCACGGACCGGCTGCTCGCCGCGCGCGCGGCTGCCGAGGACACCGGCGCGGTGCTCATGACCGCCTGGGCCGACATGCATCTGACCCTCTCCCACATCCTGCGCGACGAACACGACCGGGCCGCGGAGTCCGCGCGTCGCCTGCGGGAGACGGCCCGCCGACTGAGGTTGCGCGAGGTGGAGCTGATCGGCGCGGGCGTGGACGGCATCATCGCCGCGTCGCTCGGGGAGCGGGAGAGGCTCGACGCCACCCTGCGCACGCTGGAGCGCGCGCTCGCCGGGCGCAGCGCCGGGGCGCTCTGGGGTTACGCCGACACCTCGGTGTGGGGCTGGGCCCAGGGCGTCTGCTCCCTGCTGCGGGAGGAACCCGACCGCGCGCTGGCCGAGTTCACCGAGGCGGACGCCGTCATGCGGGCCCTGCCCAGCACCCGTGGCGTCACCGGTTTCCTCGGGCCGTACCTCCTGCTGCGCACCCTGCGCGGCACGGCCGACTGGGGCGAACTCGACGGCCCCGGCACCGAACGACTCGCCCAGGTCCACTGGGACCGCCCCTTCGCCGGCTGGTCCCGGGCCGTCCTGCTGGGCCGCGAGGGCCGCAGCGCGGAGGCCGCCAAGGCGGCGGAGGAGGCTCTGACCGGCACCGCCGCGATCCCGCTGGCCGCCCACCTCTGTCTGCGGCTGGGCGCCCAGGCCGCGCTCGCCGACGGCTGGGGCCGGCCCGTCGAATGGCTGCGCGCCGCCGAGCAGTTCTTCCACGAGCGGGGCACGACCCGCGTGTCCGCCGCGTGCCGGGCGCTGCTGCGCGACGCCGGCGCGCCCGTGCCGCGCCGCCGCCAGGGCCACGACACGATCCCGCGAGAGCTGCGCCGCGTGGGGGTCACGGCCCGGGAGTACGAGGTGCTGCGCCTGCTCGCCGCCCGGCTCGGCAACCAGGAGATCGCCGACCACCTCTTCCTCTCCCCGCGCACCGTGGAGAAGCACCTCGCCAGCCTCCGCCACCGCACCGACAGTCCCGACCGTGCGGCCCTGATCACCCTGGCCAGACGCTACGCCGAGGACAGGTGACCGCCGGGGCACCGGCTCACCGCAGACCACGAAGCCCGGTCCGTCGGCCCGCGTTCGCGTGCCCGGTATGACGAACAATGCACGACCGTCTGAACATTGGGCGGATTTCGGGCTTCTGTCTTACCTTCGGCCCTACTCATCAGTAATCTCATCCGCCGTGACCAGTCGCAGATCTCACTCCAGCCCCGATTCCCCGACCCGGCCCACGAGTTCGCCCGCCCCGAGCCGCCGTACGGTGGTCAAGGCGGCCACGGCCGGCGCCGTCCTCGCGGCACCGCTGGCGGCCGCGATACCGGCGCGCGCGGCGGAGACCCCCGCCTTCCTGCACGGGGTCGCCTCCGGCGACCCGCTGCCCGACGGTGTCCTGCTGTGGACCCGGGTGACGCCCACCGCCGCCGCGCTGCCCGGCTCCGGTGTCGGCCCGGACGTCGAGGTCGGCTGGACCGTCGCCCTGGACAAGGCGTTCACCCGCGTCGTCGCCAGGGGATCGACGACCGCGAGCGCCTCCTCCGACCACACCGTCAAGGCGGACGTACGCGGTCTGGCGCCCGCCACGGACTACTGGTTCCGATTCTCCGCCGGCGGCACCGACTCGCCCGCCGCCCGCACCCGCACCGCCCCGGCCGCCGACGCCGCCGTCACGGGGCTGCGCTTCGGCGTGGTGTCCTGCGCCAACTGGGAGGGCGGGTACTTCGCGGCCTACCGTCATCTCGCCGCGCGCGGCGACCTGGACGCGTGGCTGCACCTCGGCGACTACATCTACGAGTACGGCACCGGCGCGTACGGCACCCGCGACAAGGTCGTACGACCGCACGCACCGAGTCACGAGATCGTCTCCCTCGCCGACTACCGTGTCCGGCACGCCCGTTACAAGACCGACCCCGATCTCCAGGCCCTGCACGCGGCCGCGCCGGTCGTCGCCATCTGGGACGACCACGAGATCGCCAACGACACCTGGTCGGGCGGCGCCGAGAACCACACCGAGGGCGCGGAGGGCACCTGGGCGGCCCGTCAGTCGGCGGCCAAGCGGGCCTACTTCGAGTGGATGCCGGTGCGCCCGGCGGTCGCGGGCACCACCTACCGCCGGCTGCGCTTCGGCAAGCTCGTCGACCTCTCGCTGCTCGACCTGCGCTCCTTCCGGTCGCAGCAGGTGGGCGTGGGCGAAGGCGAGGTCGACGACCCGGACCGTACGCTGACCGGCCGGGCCCAGCTCGACTGGCTGAAGGCCGGGCTGAAGTCCTCCGACACGACCTGGCGTCTGGTCGGCAACTCGGTGATGATCGCCCCGTTCGCGATCGGCAACCTCACGGCCGACCTCTTCGAGCCCCTCGCCGAACTGCTGGGGCTGCCGAAGGAGGGGCTCGCCCTCAATCCGGACCAGTGGGACGGCTACACCGACGACCGCCGCGAACTCCTCGCCCATCTGCGGGCGAACGTCATCCGCAACACCGTCTTCCTCACCGGCGACATCCACATGGCCTGGGCCAACGACGTACCGGTCGACGCCGGTACGTATCCGCTGTCGGCCTCCGCCGCCACCGAGTTCGTGGTCACGTCGGTCACCTCCGACAACCTGGACGACCTCGTCAAGGTCCCCGAGGGCACCGTCTCCGCGCTGGCCTCCCCGCTGATCCGCGCCGCCAACCGGCACGTCCACTGGGTCGACACCGACCGGCACGGCTACGGCGTCCTGGACATCACCGCCGCGCGGGCGCAGATGGACTTCTACGTCCTGTCCGACCGCACGAAGGCCGGCGCGACCTCGTCCTGGGCGCGCTCGTACCGGACGCGGAGCGGGACTCAGAAGGTCGAGCGGACGTACGACCCCGTGTGATCCCGCCCACGGCTCAGAGCGTGCCGAGGAAGCCGAGCGCCACCTGCCAGGTGGCCTCGGCGGCCTCCTCGTCGTAGTCGGGGAGGTCGGGGTCGGTGTAGAGGTGGCCGGCACCGGCGTATCGATAGACCTCGACATCGGCGCCGGCCTTGCGCATCTGGAGATACCAGGCGCTCAGCCAGTCGTCGGGCTCGAAGGGGTCGGGCTCGGCGACGTGCAGTTGAACCGGCAGGTCGTCCACGGACGCGGTGGCGGCGATGTCCGACGTGCCGTGCAGGAGCAGCAGCCCGCGCGCGTTCTTGTCGCCGAGGGCCAGGGTCTGCGCGACGGCGGCACCGAGCGAGAACCCGGCGTAGACGAGCCCTCGTTCCGAGTAGGGCGCGGCGGCCAGGACCGCCCGCTTGAGAATCTCCTCACGGCCCAGCTCCTCGTTGAGGGCCCTGCCGTCCTCGACCGTGTCGAACGTCCGGCCGCCGAAGAGGTCGGGGGTCCACACCTCGTGTCCGGCGGCGCGCAGCCGGTCCGCGGCCTGGCGTACCGCGGGCCGCAGACCGTAGGTCGAGTGGAAGAGCACGATGTTCATGAGGCCATGGTGCCAGCCGGGTCCGACAGCGGGTCCGCCGACCGGTCCCGGCGCCCGTACCCCGAGCGCGGCCGAAGTCACATGTTCATGACCCCGCGAGGCCGGTTACGTTCGAAGGCATGGAGAACCTACTCCGCCCATTGATCGTCATCGGCGGCTCGGTCGTCCTCACGCTGCTCATCGGCTGGACGACCGACCTGCTGCTGCGCAAGGCGGACCAGCGGCACCACGAGACACCTCTGTGGGGCCTGCTGCGCCGCGGCCGCATCCCCTACCAACTGGTCCTGTGCGCGGCCTTCCTCAGAGCTTCGTACGACGAGGCCCAACTGCTGGAGCAGCACCGCACCGCCGTCGGCCGCACCCTGACGCTGGTGCTGATCGGCGCGACGGCCTGGCTGGTGATCCGCATCGCGGCGGCGATAGTGGAGACGACGTACAGCCGCTACGCCCGCACCCACCGCGATCCGGCCCGGGTACGCCGGGTGCGGACCCAGGTGACGCTGATCATGCGGGTCGTCTCGGCGATCGTCGGTGTGGTGGCGGTGGCGTCGATGCTGCTGACCTTCCCGGCGATGCGCGCGGCCGGCGCCTCACTGCTGGCCTCGGCCGGACTGCTGGGCATCGTCGCCGGTATCGCCGCGCAGTCCACGCTGAGCAACCTCTTCGCCGGGCTGCAGATCGCCTTCGGCGACATGGTCCGCCTCGGTGACGTGGTCGTCGTGGAGGGCGAGTGGGGCACGATCGACGAGATCACCCTCACGTTCCTCACGGTCCGCACCTGGGACGAGCGCCGGATCACGATGCCTGTGTCGTACTTCACCTCGAAGCCGTTCGAGAACTGGTCCCGGGGCGGCGCCCAGATGACCGGCACGGTCTTCCTGCACGTCGACCACGCGGCGCCGCTGGCCGCGATGCGCGACCGGCTCCGCGACATCCTGCGTGCCTGCCCCGCCTGGGACGGCCGCCACTACGACCTGACGGTCACCGACTCGACGCCCTCCACCATGGAGGTGCGGGCCCTGGTGACGGCGAAGGACCCGGACGACCTGTGGACCGTCCGCGTCGCCGTCCGCGAACAGCTCATCCACTGGCTCACCGAGACCCACCCGTACGCCCTCCCCCGCGTCAACACGGCCGACGCGGTCCTTCCCCCGACCCACCCCCACTCCCACAACGGCGACGGCACGGCCCTCCGCGCCCACCGGAGCCGCGTCCACGAGCCCCCGAGGGCCCCGGGCCGGGGGTGAGAGCGTCAGTGCCCGCGCTCGGCGCCCCCGTTGACCTGGACGATCTGCGCGGTGACATGTCCGGCGCCGGGTGAGGCGAGCCAGTGCAGCGTGTCGGCGACGTCCGCGGGCGTACCGGCCCGGCCCGTCGAGGTCTCCGCGACGAGCCGGGCCCGCCGCGCCTCCTCCACCGGACCGCCGAAGAACTCGGTGTCCTCCACATAGCCGGGCGCCACGACGTTCACCGTGATGCCGCGCGGCCCGAACTCCCGCGCGAGATCGAAGGCGTACGGATGCAGCGCCGCCTTGGACCCGGCGTACGCCCCACTCCCGGACCCCCGATACGCCGCGATCGACGACAGGAAGAGCACCCGTCCGCCAGGCGAGGCCAGCCGGTCCCGCAGCGCCTCGGTGAGCAGGACGGCGGTCAGCGTGTTCAGCCGGAAGTTGACGCTCCAGGCGTGCGCGACGGCATCGAGCGGATCACCGCCGTCCACTGCGGGCTCCAGCCCGCCGTTCCCCCCGGCACTGTGGATCAGCACATCCACGGTCCCGAACTCCGCCGCGACGAACTCGGCGACCCCCCGCACGCTCTCCGTGTCGGAGAGGTCGGCCGCGTACACGAGCGCGCCGGCCACCCCCGCCTTCTGCAGCACCTCCAGCCGCCGCCCGACCAACAACACCCGGTCCCCACCGGCCGCGAACACCTCCGCCGCCGCGCGCCCGATCCCCGTCCCTCCACCACTGATCACCACATTGCGAGCCATACCCCCGACCCTACAAACCCCCAACTCCCCGCAACCCACGCCTCGGCGCCCCCCATCCCCTAGTCACAAACACGTCACACAACGCCCCCACCGAACCCGCAGCCGCAGCCGCCAATAGTCACCAACCCCCACAAGAAACCCGCACCCCTCCACCAGGGAGCCACGGGCGGCGCGCGGGCGGGCGACTACCCAACCCGCAGCCGCCAACGACGCCCAACCCCCCACAAGAGACCCCTACCTCTCCAGCGAGGAGTCACGGGCGGGCGCGGGTGGGCAAGGCGCCCCGCAACTCACCGCAGGCTGCGCACATCCAAATGCCGCAGCACCCGGTCCACGACCTCAGGATCCGCCCCCGGCTCACTCCGCGCGGCCAGCACCTCGTGCCGCGCCGCACTCAACATCTCGCCCTGGATCCGCCGCATCCGGCGAAGCCTCCGCACCCGCTGCTCGTGCCCCTCCCGGCGCTCGTCCTCCCCCACCTCCGGACTGATCCGCACCCCGATCTCGAAGGCCCGCCGCAGCAGCCGCTCGGACATCTCCTCCGGCAGCTCCTCCACCTCCTCGATCTCCTTCAGCCGCCGCTTCGCCGCCTTCGCCGCCCGCACCGCCAACGCCTTCTCGAACTCCTTCTCGACCCCCTCGTCGGCCCGCACCCCCAGCCACCGCACCAGCCGCGGCAGCGTCAGCCCCTGCAGCACCAGCGTCGCCATGATCACCCCGAACGCGATGAACACGATCTCGTCCCGGTCCGGGAACGGCGCCCCGCTGTCCGTCTCCAGCGGAATCGCCAGCGCCAGCGCCACGGAGGCCACCCCCCGCATCCCCGACCACCACATCACCACGGTCTCGCGCCACGACATCGGGATCTCCTCGTCGTAGTCGCGCTTGGCGTGCAACCGCCGCGCCAGCCAGGTCGCCGGCAGCAGCCACAGCAGCCGTACGAACACGACGACGACCACGACGGCCGCCGCCCAGCCGAGCATCTCGCCCCACCGTCCGGACGCCGTACGGATCGCGTTGTGCAGTTCCAGCCCGATCAGCCCGAAGGCGACACCGGTGACCAGCGTGTCCACGACGTCCCAGACGGTGTGCCCGGCGAGCCGCGTCAGGACGTCGTCCGCGCCGAGCGCGTACTCCGCGAGGAACAGCGCGGTCGTGAGCACCGCGAGCACCCCGGACCCGTGGAGCTCCTCGGCCATGACGTACGACGCGTACGGCACGAGCAGGGTCAGCCCGATCTGCAGCGTCGCGTCCTCGAGGAAGTCCATCAGCTTGTTGGCCGCCCAGCCGAGCCCGATCCCCACGGCGAGCGCGACGACGGCCGACAGCACGAGCTGGAGCGCGGCGTCCGGCCAGGAGAACGATCCGCTGACGGCCGCGGCGATGGCCACGTGGTAGAGCACGATGGCCGTGACGTCGTTGAAGAGACCCTCACCCTCCAGTATCGACACCAGCCGTCGCGGCAGCCCCAGTTGGCCGGCCACGGCGGTCGCCGCCACCGGGTCGGGCGGCGCGACGAGGGCGCCGAGCGCCACGGCCGCCGCGATGGGCAGCCCGGGCACGATCGCGTTCGCCACGACGGCCACCGCGGCCGTGGTCACGAACACCAGCGCCACGGCCAGCAGGAGGATCGGCCGCAGGTTGGCGGTGAACTGCCGCCAGGACGTCCGCCGCACCGCCGCGTACAGCAGCGGTGGCAGCAGCAGCGGCAGGATGAGCTCCGGCGGGATCTCCACATTGGGCACGAACCCGGGCAGGGCCAGGGCGATGCCCAGCAGCGTCATCAGCACCGGCGCGGGCAGCTTCAGCCGCTCCCCCACCGGCACACTGACCACGGCCCCGACCAGCAACACGAAGAACAGGGCCAATTGATCCATGGGGGCGCTCCGCTGGTGCTAGACGATCTCGACAGACCGGATGCCCAGGGTGCCCCACCCGCACCGCGGAAGGCTAAAGCCTGCGCCGCATCGCGCGATGAGGTATCCCCGCGTCCGAGAACTCCGGTCCGTACGCCGCATACCCCAGCCGCTCGTAGAAACCCAGCGCGTGTGTCTGGGCCCCCAGGTCGACCGCGGTCAGCCCGCGCTCCCGCGCCGCCTCCTCGACGGCCCGCACCAGCGCGACCCCGACGCCCAGCCCCCGGGCCTCCGCCACGACGGCGAGCCGCCCCAGGGACCCCACACCCAGCTCCCCACCGGTCTTGCCGGCGGCGGCCTCCCCGTACAGCAGCCGGCCGGCCCCGAGGGGTGTCCCGTCGTCCCGCACGGCGAGCACATGCACGGCCCCGGCGTCGTACGCGTCGTACTCCAGGTCCTCCGGCACGCCCTGCTCGACGACGAAGACCTGCCCCCGCACCGCGAAGCAGGCCTCGCGGTCAGCGGGTCCGTCGGCGACGCGCACCTCGTAGGACACCGGCGCGGGGCTCACGCGTACGTCTCCTCACGGACCTTGTCCAGGGCCGTCTGCAGATCGGCCGGGTAGTCGCTCTCGAACTCGACCCAGCTGCCGTCCCCGGGGTGCTCGAACCCGAGCCGTACGGCCTGCAGCCACTGGCGGGTGATACCGAGCCGCTTGGCGAGCGTCGGGTCGGCGCCGTACGTCAGGTCGCCGACGCAGGGGTGCCGGTGGGCGGACATGTGGACGCGGATCTGGTGGGTGCGCCCGGTCTCCAGCTTGATGTCGAGCAGGGAGGCGGCGCGGAACGCCTCGATCAGGTCGTAGTGCGTGACCGACGGCTTGCCCTCGGCGGTGACGGCCCACTTGTAGTCGTGGTTCGGGTGCCGCCCGATCGGCGCGTCGATGGTGCCGCTCGTGGGGTCGGGGTGGCCCTGGACCAGCGCGTGGTAGCGCTTGTCGACCGTGCGCTCCTTGAACTGGCGCTTCAGGGACGTGTACGCGTACTCCGACTTGGCGACCACCATGAGGCCCGAGGTGCCCACGTCGAGCCGGTGCACGATGCCCTGGCGCTCGGCGGCGCCGGAGGTCGAGATGCGGTACCCGGCGGCGGCGAGCCCGCCGATGACGGTGGGCCCCGACCAGCCGGGGCTGGGGTGCGCGGCCACGCCGACCGGCTTGACGATCACGACCACGTCGTCGTCGTCGTGGACGATCTCCATGCCCTCGACCGGCTCGGCGACGACCTGCACCGGCGCGGGTGCCTGCGGCATCTCGACCTCCAGCCAGGCCCCGCCGTGCACCCGCTCGGACTTGCCGACCACCGACCCGTCGACCGTGACCTTCCCCGCGGCGGCGAGCTCGGCCGCCTTGGTGCGGGAGAAGCCGAACATGCGGGAGATGGCGGCGTCGACACGCTCGCCCTCCAGGCCGTCGGGCACGGGCAGGGTACGGATCTCGGGAATCGTGCTCACCCGACGAGTATGCCGGACCGCCACGACACGCCCGACCGCGCCTGTGGAAAACCCCGTCGCCCCCGGTGCCCGGTGGGCTCAGTCCTTGTGGACGGTCCCGTCCGGGTCGAGCCCCCGGAACGACAGCAGCACGATCAGGATGCCGCCGCACACGATGGCCGAGTCCGCGAGGTTGAAGACCGCGAAGCCCTTCGGCGCGATGAAGTCGACGACCGCGCCCTCGAAGACACCCGGCGACCGGAAGATCCGGTCGGTGAGGTTGCCCAGCGCGCCGCCGAGCAGCAGACCGAGCGCGATCGCCCAGGGCAGGCTGTAGAGCTTGCGGGCCAGGCGGGCGATGACCAGGATCACGATCGCCGCGATCATCGTGAAGATGATCGTGAAGGCCTCGCCGAAGCCGAAGGCCGCGCCCGCGTTGCGGATGGCCTCGAACTTCAGCCAGTCCCCGATGATCTCGATCGGTTCGTGGTGCTCCAGCTTCGCGACCACGATCATCTTGCTGACCAGGTCGAGCGCGTACGCCAGCGCGGCGACCCCGAACAGCACGGCGATCCGGCGCCTGCCGCGCGGCTGCGCGGTGGCCTCGGCCCGCTGGGCCGCGACGTCGACGCCGTCGGACTGCTCCGGGTCGGCCCCCGCCGCGTCTGGAATGTCCGGCGTACCGATGATGCGCTCCGCCTCTGCCACGTGAGTCCCTCAACCTAGGTTCCTGACTGAGGACAAAGGTACGACACACCCGCCGCGGACCAGGGGCTCAGGCGGTGATCGCTAGCGCCGTTCCTGCTTCTGCTTGCACTCCACGCACAGGGTGGCCCGGGGGAAGGCCTGCATTCGCGCCTTTCCGATGGGATTGCCGCAGTTCTCGCAGAGTCCGTAGGTGCCGGAGGCGAGCCGGTCCAGGGCACGCTCGGTCTGGTCGAGCATCTCGCGCGCGTTGTGCGCGAGGGACAGCTCGTGCTCGCGCGTGATGTTCTTGGCGCCGGTGTCGGCCTGGTCGTCGCCCGCGCCGTCCCCGGAGTCCCGCATCAGACCTGTCAGGGCCCGCTCGGAGGCCTCCAGCTCGGTCCTCAGCCGCATCGCCTCGGACTGCAGCTCCGTCCGGGCCTCGGCCACCTCCTCGGGGCTCCAGGGGTCCTCACCGGGGCGTACCGCCAGCTCGCCGGGCTCCACAGCGGCGGGCCGTGCCTTGGGGACGGCGGTGGGCTTCTTCTTCGCCGCCGTAGCCGTACCAGGAGTGTTCTTCGCAACCACCGTCGTGGCTCCCGTCGTCTCGGCGGCCTCGGCCGCGTCCGCCTTCTTGACCGTGCTCTTCGTCGCAGAGGTGCTCTTCTTGGCCGCCGTCGCCTTCTTGGCCGCGGCCTTCCCGGCGGCCGACGCGCCGCCGGCCGAGTCGCCACCGGCGGCTTTCCGGCCGGCCGACTTCCCGGCGTCCGACCTACCGGCCGCGGCCTTCCCGGCCACCGCCTTCGTGGCCACCGCCTTCTTCGCCACCCGCTTCTTGCCGGCCACCTTCACCGCCGCGGCCTTCTGCCCCTCGTCCCCGCCGGAGGCCACCGTGGATCCGCCGGACGCCGACTGCTGTACGGCGGTCTTCTTCGCCACCATGGCCGCGCCCCTTCACATATTGTGATCTTGCACGCGTATCGTGCTGGGACGATAAATCGACCCGAGTCCCGCGGCAACGGGGCAGACCACCTGTTTCACCCGTCCCGCAAACGTCGCGCGACGAGCCTGCAAGCGTTGTGCCCAGCTCCCCGCCGGGTATTCCGCCGCGCCGCACGTCCCAGGATCCGGACGCCCGACCCGCTCCATTCGGGTCACCCCGCAGGTCACCCCGCCCCCGCCCGGCGGACCGGGCCGAAGCCCCGCCGCACCGCCCCCGCGGCCGCCGGAAATCCGGTCGGCCGCTGTCCGTACGGCGCCGTACACTGGGCGGAGCGAGAAGCGTGGATGGGGACGAGTAGCGTCGTACGCAGCCCAGAGCGACCCGGGGACGGTGGAAGCCCGGGGGCGAGCGCGATGTGAAGATCACCCCGGAGCCGCCGGAAGAAAGCCGCAGCCCCTGTCGCACACCGTGGGGCACGGCGAGTAGACCCGGTATCGCGACCTCAACGAGGGGGTTCACCGGTGCGTACGGCGCGCGGGGGAGCCAAGGAGGGTGGTACCGCGGGAGCGCGCCGCACACGGCGTTCGAAGGATCGAAGCTCTCGTCCCTCCGACGGAAGGCAGCAAGTCCGTTGGAGGAAGCCCGCTCATGACAGAGCCGACGTACCGCCAGGTGCCCGCCCAGGTCGATCTGCCCGCGCTCGAGCACGCGGTGCTCGACTTCTGGCGCGAGCAGAAGATCTTCGCCAAGAGCCTGGAGCAGTCCGAGGGCCGCCCCGAGTGGGTGTTCTACGAGGGCCCGCCCACCGCCAACGGCATGCCGGGCGCGCACCACATCGAGGCGCGCGTCTTCAAGGACGTCTTCCCCCGCTTCCGCACCATGCGCGGCTACCACGTGGCCCGCAAGGCCGGCTGGGACTGCCACGGCCTCCCCGTGGAGCTGGCGGTCGAGAAGGAGCTGGGCTTCAACGGCAAGAAGGACATCGAGGCGTACGGCATCGCCGAGTTCAACGCCAAGTGCCGTGACTCCGTGCTCCGCCACACCGACGCGTTCTCCGACCTGACGACCCGCATGGGCTACTGGGTCGACCTCGACGACGCGTACGTGACCATGGAGCCCGAGTACATCGAGTCCGTCTGGTGGTCGCTGAAGGAGATCTTCAACAAGGGCCTGCTGGTCCAGGACCACCGCGTGGCCCCCTGGTGCCCCCGCTGCGGCACCGGCCTGTCGGACCACGAGCTGGCGCAGGGCTACGAGACGGTCGTGGACCCCTCGGTGTACGTCCGTTTCCCGCTCACCTCCGGTCCGCTCGCGGGCGAGGCCGCGCTCCTGGTGTGGACGACCACGCCGTGGACGCTGGTGTCCAACACCGCGGTCGCCGCCCACCCCGAGGTCACCTACGTGGTCGCCACGGACGGCACCGAGAAGCTCGTCGTCGCCGAGCCGCTCGTCGCCAAGGCGCTCGGCGAGGGCTGGGAGACCACCGGCCAGTCGTTCACCGGCGCCGAGATGGAGCGTTGGACCTATCAACGTCCGTTCGAGCTCGTGGAGTTCCCCGAGCCCGCCCATTTCGTGGTGAACGCCGAGTACGTGACCACCGAGGACGGCACGGGTCTGGTCCACCAGTCCCCCGCCTTCGGTGAGGACGACCTCAAGGTGTGCCGGGCGTACGGCCTGCCGGTGATCAACCCGGTCCGCCCGGACGGCACGTTCGAGGAGGACGTCCCGCTGGTCGGCGGCGTCTTCTTCAAGAAGGCGGACGAAAGGCTCACCGAGGACCTCCAGACCCGGGGCCTGCTGTTCAAACACATCCCGTACGAGCACAGCTACCCCCACTGCTGGCGCTGCCACACCGCGCTCCTCTACTACGCGCAGCCGTCCTGGTACATCCGCACCACCGCCGTCAAGGACCGCCTCCTCCAGGAGAACGAGAAGACCAACTGGTTCCCCGACACGGTCAAGCACGGCCGCTTCGGCGACTGGCTGAACAACAACATCGACTGGGCGCTGTCCCGCAACCGCTACTGGGGCACCCCCCTGCCGATCTGGCGCTGCGAGGAGGGCCACCTCACCTGCGTGGGGTCCCGCGAGGAGCTGAGCCGGCTCTCCGGCACCGACCAGTCGGAGCTGGACCCGCACCGCCCCTTCATCGACGCGGTCACCTTCGCGTGCCCCGAGGGCGGCTGCGCCGCCACCGCCACCCGCGTCCCGGAGGTCATCGACGCCTGGTACGACTCGGGCTCGATGCCGTTCGCGCAGTGGGGCTACCCGTACAAGAACAAGGAACTCTTCGAGTCCCGCTACCCGGCCCAGTTCATCAGCGAGGCCATCGACCAGACCCGCGGCTGGTTCTACACGCTGATGGCGGTCGGCACCCTGGTCTTCGACAAGTCGTCCTACGAGAACGTCGTCTGCCTCGGCCACATCCTCGCCGAGGACGGCCGCAAGATGTCCAAGCACCTGGGCAACATCCTCCAGCCGATCCCGCTCATGGACCAGCACGGCGCCGACGCCGTCCGCTGGTTCATGGCGGCCGGCGGCTCCCCCTGGGCGGCCCGCCGCGTCGGCCACGGCACCATCCAGGAGGTCGTCCGAAAGACGCTCCTCACGTACTGGAACACGGTGGCCTTCCAGGCCCTGTACGCCCGTACGTCGAACTGGGCGCCCAGCGCGGCGGACCCGGCCCCGGCCGACCGCCCGGTCCTGGACCGCTGGCTGCTCTCCGAGCTGCACGCCCTCACCGACCAGGTGACCGGGGCCCTGGAGGCCTACGACACCCAGCGCGCCGGGAAGCTCCTCTCGGCGTTCGTCGACGACCTGTCCAACTGGTACGTCCGCCGGTCGCGCCGCCGCTTCTGGCAGGGCGACAAGGCCGCGCTGCGCACCCTGCACGAGGTCGTCGAGACGGTCACGAAGCTGATGGCCCCGCTGACCCCGTTCATCACCGAGCGGGTCTGGCAGGACCTGATCGTGCCGGTCTCCCCGAGCGCCCCCGAGTCGGTGCACCTGGCCTCCTGGCCGGAGGCGGACCTCTCCGCGATCGACCCCGAGCTGTCCCGGCAGATGGTCCTGGTGCGCCGCCTGGTCGAGCTGGGCCGTGCCACGCGCGCGGAGTCGGGCGTCAAGACCCGCCAGCCCCTCTCCCGCGCCCTGGTGGCGGCGACGGGCTTCGGCGCCCTGAACCCCGAGCTGCACGCGCAGATCACGGAGGAGCTGAACGTCAGCTCGCTGGCCTCCCTCTCCGAGGTCGGCGGCTCCCTGGTGGACACCACCGCCAAGGCCAACTTCCGCGCGCTGGGCAAGCGCTTCGGCAAGCGCGTCCAGGACGTGGCCAAGGCCGTGGCGAACGCCGACGCGGCCGCCCTGTCGCTGGCCCTGCGCGAGGGCACGGCGACGGTCGAGGTGGACGGCGAGACCATCAGCCTCGCCCCGGACGAGGTGATCATCACCGAGACCCCGCGCGAGGGCTGGTCGGTCGCCTCGGACTCCGGCGCGACGGTGGCGCTGGACCTGGAGATCACGGAGGAGCTCCGCCGGGCGGGCCTGGCCCGTGACGCGATCCGTCTGATCCAGGAGGCCCGCAAGAACAGCGGCCTGGACGTGGCCGACCGCATCGCCCTGCGCTGGGAGGCGACGGACCCGGCGGTCGCCGCGGCCCTGACCGAGCACTCGGCCCTGATCGCGGACGAGGTCCTGGCGACGGACTTCGCCCAGGACGAGGCCGACGACACGTACGGCGCCCCGTTCACGGACGAGCCCCTGACACTGACGTTCCGCCTGCGCAAGGTCTGACACCTGACCGCGCCCCTGACGGGGCGCGGTCAGCTCCCAGTCCTGCCGCGCGTAGCTGCGCCCACCACCGGGCAACCACGAAGGCCCGGGGCACCGAAGAAATCCGGCGCCCCGGGCCTTCGGCGTTGCACACGTCGAACATCCGCCCACACCTACACGACAAAGGGCGGGGCCCCGGATCGAAAATCCGGGGCCCCGCCCTGAACGCTGCCGACGCCTACGGCGTACCAGTAATCGTCAGTTGTCGTCCTCGTCGATGAGGAACCCACGCATCGGCGAGGGAGCCTGCCCCATCGGAGAGGGGCCCTGCGGCCGGACCGGAGCCATCGGCTGGGTCATGGCCGGAGACATCTGCTGCTGACCGCCGTAGGAGGGCGCGGCCGGAGACGGGGCACCGCCCATGCCTCCACCCATGCCGCCCGGGTTACCACCGTACGACGGGGCGCTCGCGCCGGCCGGAGCCATGGAGGGCGCCGGGGACGGCGGCAGCGACGCGGTCGCCGGGGTGCGCGGCGGGGCCAGCGAGTCGTCCGCCTGGGTCTCCAGCTGACGCAGCTGCGACTCCAGGTACGACTTCAGACGCGTGCGGTACTCGCGCTCGAAGCCGCGCAGGTCCTCGACCTTGCGCTCCAGCGTGGCGCGGGCGGACTCCAGGGAGCCCATCGCGACGCGGTGCTTCTCCTGCGCGTCCCGCTCCAGCGCGTCGGCCTTGGCACGGGCGTCCCGCTCCAGACCCTCGGCGCGGCTGCGGGCCTCACCGACGATCTTGTTGGCCTCGGAACGGGCCTCGGCGATCGCCTGGTCGGCGGTCTGCTGGGCCAGCGAGAGCACGCGCGCGGCGCTGTCGCCGCCGGGGCCCTGACCGGGGCCGCCCATCGGACCACCCATGGGGCCGCCCATCGGGCCGCCCATCTGCTGCTGCATGGGAGGCTGGCCGCCCATGGGACCCTGGCCCATCTGGCCCTGGCCCATCTGCGGCTGCATCTGGCCCTGACCCATGGGGCCCTGGCCCATCGGTCCCTGACCCATCGGGCCGGGACCCTGCTGCCCCTGGCCACCAGGGCCGGCGGGCAGCTGCGGAGCACCGCTCGGCAGCTGGGGCGGGCCACCCATGGGGCCCCCCATCTGCTGCGGCGGGCCCGATATGCCGGCGGGCACGGGTCCACCGGGACCTCGCATACCCTGCTGCTGCATACCGCCCTGTTGCTGCATGCCACCCTGCTGCATGCCACCCTGCTGCATGCCGCCCTGCTGCTGCATGCCACCCTGCTGCATGCCGCCCTGCTGGTCCTGAGGCTCCGGAGGCTTGCGCATGTTCTGCTGGTTCTGCGCGGCGGCGCGCGTGGCCGCGGCCAGTTTGGCGCGCAGGTCCTCGTTCTCGCGGAGCAGACGCGTCAGTTCGGCTTCGACCTCATCGAGGAAGGCATCGACCTCGTCCTCGTCATAGCCTTCTCGGAGGCGGACGGTCGTGAACTGCTTGTTCCGCACGTCCTCGGGGGTCAACGGCATCTCTTCACCTCAACGTAGTCGTCGGCATTCGGCAAGACCGCATCTCTCACACCGCTCCCATCCCGCTGGCTACCACCGCACGCAGAATGAAAACGATGATCATCAGCACGAAGAAGGACAGGTCGAGCGCCACGCCCCCGAGACGCAGCGGCGGAATGAACCGCCGCAGAAGCTTGAGCGGTGGATCGGTGACAGTGTAGGTGGCCTCCAGAACGACCACCATCGCCTTGCCGGGTTGCCATGAGCGGGCGAACTGGAAGACGTAGTCCATGACCAAACGGAAGATCAACACGATGAAGAACACCGTCAGCGCGATGTAGAGGATCGTCAAGACCACGCTCATGTCCGGTGTTTCCCTCTCCCCAATTCCGTGTTGCTCTACCGCTGTTTCCGGTCGTACGTCTCAGCTCTGGTTGAAGAACCCGCCCTCTGCGATGCGGGCCTTGTCCTCCGCCGTGACATCGACGTTAGCAGGCGACAACAGGAACACCTTCTGCGTCACCCGCTCGATGCTGCCGTGAAGACCAAACACCAAACCGGCCGCAAAGTCGACAAGTCGCTTCGCATCTGTGTCGTCCATCTCAGTCAGATTCATGATCACCGGGGTGCCCTCACGGAAGTGTTCCCCGATGGTACGGGCCTCGTTGTAGGTCCGCGGGTGCAACGTGGTGATCCGGTAAGGCTCTCGCTCGGACACGACCTTGGGCATGATCACCGGTGCGTTCTTCTCCAGACTCGAACGTTCTTGTGTGATGGACGCCACGGGCGCGATCCGGGCGGGTCGCACCGATTCCGCGGGGAGCGAAGTGGCGTGCGCCACCGGTTCGCGCTGCACCGGGGGCTGCACCACTCGTACCGATTCATCCCTTTGGGACTGGTGTGACTGGTGTGACTGGTGCACCGGCTCGTGCCGGCGGTGGTCCCGCTCGGGCTCCGGGTCGAGCTCGGGCTCGAAGTCGTCATCGGGGTCGAATCCCCTGCCGTCGTACCCATCGTCCTCCACGAGGCCGAGGTAGACCGCCATCTTGCGCATCGCGCCGGCCATGCTCTGAGTCCTCCGCTCTGTGGTGGATCGACTGACGACTTCCCAAGTGCCCGCGATCCACGAGGTCGTTGCGCCCGCCTCTCGACGGAATGACCATATTTTCTGCTGTGGTCCGACTTCTTGGCGACGTTACCCGAGCCCGGGACGGACTCCGAGTACCGCAGTGCCGACGCGCACATGTGTCGCTCCGGCCGCCACGGCATCCTCGAGGTCCGCACTCATCCCTGCGGAGACCATGTTCGCAGCCGGATGGGCTCGGCGCAGGTCGGTCGACAAAACCATCAACCGCTCGAACGCGGCCCGTTGGCGTCCGGCGTACTCCCCGGTGAGCGGCGCGACGGTCATCAGACCATCGACCCGCACCCCCGGCGACTCCGCCAGGAGGTCGGCCAGCTCTTCGATTCCGCCCGGACCGACACCTCCTCGCTCCCCGCGGCCGCTGTCGTCGGCGTCGAGCGCGACCTGGATGAGACATCCCACCTCACGGCCGGCCCGAACGGCCTCTTTCGACAGAGTCGTGACAAGCCTGGAACGATCGACGGACTGCACGAGATCCGCGTAACGCACCACAGAACGGACCTTGTTGGTCTGCAACTGGCCCACGAAGTGCCACACAAGGGACAGATCCGAGCATTCGGCCGCCTTCGGGGCCGCGTCCTGGTCCTTGTTCTCGGCGACGTGGCGCACACCGAGTTCCGACAGGATCCGCACATCGCTCGCCGGGTAGGTCTTGGTGACCACGATCAGGGTCACCTCGTCCCGCTTGCGGCCCGCGGCCACGCACGCCGCCGCGATGCGGTCCTCCACCTTCGCCAGGTTCGAGGCGAGTTGTGCCTTACGGTCGGTCATGTCCCTCAGTCCAGCCAGACATATCCCGCGAGTCGCCCTGTGGCGCGGTCGCGACGGTACGAGAAGTGATCACTCGACTCCAGCGTGCACACCGGCGACTGCTCCCGGTCGCGCACTCCGAGGCGCTCCAGCTGTGCGTGCACTCCGGCGCACACATCCACGGACGGCGTGCCCCAACTGGTCTCGGCGTACGCCGCCGGCTCGACGGTGGCCACCTCGGCGCGCATCGCCTCGGGCACTTCGTAGCACCGGCCGCAGACGGCGGGTCCGGTGCGGGCGACGATCCGGGCGGGGTCGGCGCCGAGTCCGGCCATGGCCCGCACCGCCGCGGGGACGACCCCGGCGATCATGCCGGGCCGACCCGCGTGTACGGCGGCGACGACCCCGGCGACCGGATCGGCCAGCAGGACGGGCACGCAGTCGGCGGTGAGAACGGCGAGCGCGAGACCGCGCCGGGTGGTGACGATCGCGTCGACGGCCGGGATGCCGCCGGAGACGGAGCAGGAGTCGGATCCGGAGCCGGAGTCGGGAACGGAGCCCCACGGTCCGTCGACCACGGCCACGTCAGCGCCGTGCACCTGGTTCATCCAGACGACCCGGTCGGGCTCCAGGCCCAGCGACTTGGCCGCCAGCTCCCGGTTGGTCGTCACGGCGGTGGCGTCGTCCCCGACCGCACCGCCGAGATTGAGCTCCTCATACGGAGCGGCGCTCACCCCGCCCCACCTGTCGGTGAAGGCGAAGTGCGCGCCGCTCACGTTCTCGCGCCGTCCTATCACTTGAGGAAGTCCGGCACGTCCAGCTCTTCCGCGGCGCTGTCCGAGTAGGACCGGGACGGCGGGACCGGCGGGGCGACCGGAACCTCGTTCACCGGCTCCGGGGCCGGCGCCGCCGGTTCCTCCTTCGGCTTGACGCTGCCGAGCGAGCCGAAGGACGGGCGGCTCTCGGCGGCCCGCGCCGGGGCGGGCTCCTCACGCTTGGCCGCGGCCGAACCCAGGATGTTGTCCCGCTTGGCCGGGGGCTGGCCGCCGTCGAAGCCGGCCGCGATGACCGTGACCCGGACCTCGTCACCGAGGGCGTCGTCGATGACCGCGCCGAAGATGATGTTGGCCTCGGGGTGCGCGGCCTCGCTGACCAGCTGGGCGGCCTCGTTGATCTCGAACAGGCCGAGGTCGGAGCCACCGGAGATGGAGAGCAGGACGCCGCGGGCGCCGTCGATGGAGGCCTCCAGGAGCGGCGAGGAGATCGCCATCTCGGCGGCGGCCACCGCGCGGTCGTCGCCGCGGGCCGAGCCGATGCCCATGAGGGCCGAACCGGCCTCGGACATGACCGACTTGACGTCGGCGAAGTCGAGGTTGATCAGACCGGGGGTGGTGATCAGGTCGGTGATGCCCTGGACACCGGAGAGCAGGACCTGGTCGGCCGACTTGAACGCGTCCAGCACGGAGACCTGGCGGTCCGAGATGGAGAGCAGCCGGTCGTTCGGGATGACGATGAGGGTGTCGACCTCTTCGCGCAGCTCGGCGATGCCGTCCTCGGCCTGGTTGGCGCGGCGGCGGCCCTCGAAGGTGAAGGGGCGGGTGACCACGCCGATGGTGAGGGCGCCGAGGGAGCGGGCGATGTTGGCCACGACGGGCGCGCCGCCGGTACCGGTGCCGCCGCCCTCGCCGGCCGTCACGAAGACCATGTCGGCCCCCTTGAGGACCTCCTCGATCTCCTCGCGGTGGTCCTCGGCGGCCTTCCGGCCGACGGCCGGGTTGGCGCCGGCGCCGAGTCCGCGGGTGAGTTCACGGCCGACGTCGAGCTTGACGTCGGCGTCGCTCATCAACAGAGCTTGCGCGTCGGTGTTGATGGCGATGAACTCGACGCCCTTGAGACCGACCTCGATCATCCGGTTGATGGCATTGACACCACCGCCGCCGACACCGATGACTTTGATGACTGCGAGGTAGTTCTGCGGTGCTGCCACGTCGAAGGCCTCTCGCCTCGAGTTACGTGTCGCCGCTTCGCGGGGTACCCGCGAGCCGACGACTGATGCCGAAGTGGGACGGTCCGAACGCCGACCCGAACCCTAACGCTGAAGTTTAGGGTTACCAGTGTGACTGTTCCTTGGACTCTTCCGAACAGGACACTAAGTCGACAAGTGGCGCACGTTCAACGAACACGCCGAACCTCCCGTTTTTCTTTTCACCCTATGTGATCAGCCATAGCGGTGCCCAACCAGGGTGCTGGCCTGCGCGGATGTGCGTCAACTCCCTGATGACGCGGGCGCGGTGGGAACACTCACGTCGAAGTGCCCCGCGCCCGGGGCCGCTTTCAGCAGGGCGGTGAGCGCACGGGCCTTCGCGCGCCCCTTCTCCGAGCTCCCCCACGCGACCGTACGGTCTCCGCTCAACTCCAGCGAGATGGTGTCGTAGGAGCGGACCTTGACCACCAGCGTCTCGCGCGCGACCGCGGCCGGAATCGCGTCGGCGACCCGCACGGCCTCCCGTACGAGCCGGTCCTCGCCGAATCGGCGCAGACTGGCGGCGGACGAACCGGACCGGGCCACCGTCAATTCCAGTACGGGAACGTCTTCCGGGGCGCGTGAAACCGTGGCGAAACGCACCCCTTTCGCATCCACTTCGACGTACTTGCCCGAATTTCCGGCCGCTTCGACAATCAGAACCGGAGTGCGTTCGTTCACTTTCAGCCCGATTCCATGGGGCCATGAGCGGACGACCTCGACCGAGTCGATTCGGGGCAATTTCTCCAGCAGGCGTGACTCGATCGCGTCGAGGTCGACGGAAATGAGCGGATCGCCGAGCGGCACGGCGGCCGCCTCGCGCACCTGGGTCCCGGTCAGCACCCGGGTGCCCGACACGGTGATCTTCTCCGCCCGCAGCCACGAGGAGCCGTACAGGACCCAGACGGAGGCGCCCCCGATCAGGACCAGGGCGATCGCGGCGGCGATCAGCGCCCGGGGGCCGGGGAGCCGCCGCCGGGGCGGCGGGCCGGGGTCCAGATCCTCGTCCGCGCCGCGCTCGGCGGTGCTGGTCGGTCCGGCCACGCGCACTCCCTCTCCTGGCCCGGTTCGCCTCCGGGCGCCTCAGCCGGCGATCCGCTCTCTAGCGGTGTCCACGCTTGGCGGCGATCGCCTCGTACACCATCCCGACGAGCAGGTCGTCGGCGTCCCGTCGGCCGAACTCGCTGGCGGCGCGGGACATCTCGTACAGCCGGTGCGGGTCGGCGAGGACGGGCAGCACGTTCTGCTGCACCCACTGGGGCGTCAGCTCCGCGTCGTCGACCAGCAGTCCGCCGCCGGCCTTGACCACCGGCTGGGCGTTCAGCCGCTGTTCGCCGTTGCCGATGGGCAGCGGGACGTAGGCGGCCGGGAGCCCGACGGCGGAGAGTTCGGCGACGGTCATCGCGCCCGCGCGGCAGAGCATCATGTCGGCCGCGGCGTACGCGAGGTCCATCCGGTCCACGTACGGTACCGGGATGTACGGGGGCATTCCCGGCATCTGGTGTACCTGCGGCAGTTCGTTCTTCGGGCCGACCGCGTGCAGGATCTGGATCCCGGCCTGCTGGAGGTAGGGGGCGACCTGCTGGACGACCTCGTTGAGACGGCGCGCGCCCTGGGAGCCGCCGGAGACCAGCAGGGTCGGCAGGTTGGGGTCGAGACCGAACAGCGCGCGGGCCTCGGGGCGCATGGCGGCCCGGTCGAGGGTCGCGATGGAGCGGCGCAGCGGGATGCCGATGTACCGGGCGTCGCGGAGTTTGCTGTCCGGGGTGGAGACCGCGACCTGGGCGGCGTACCGGGAGCCGATCTTGTTGGCGAGGCCGGGGCGGGCGTTGGCCTCGTGGACGATGATCGGCACCCCGAGGCGCTTGGCGGCCAGGTAGCCGGGCAGGGCGACATAGCCGCCGAAGCCGACGACCGCGTCCGCCTTGGTGCGCTCCAGGATCTGCTCGGTCGCCTTGATCGTGCCGCGCAGCCGGCCGGGCACGGTGATCAGCTCGGGGGTGGGCTTGCGCGGCAGGGGTACGGCGGGGATCAGCGCGAGTTCGTAGCCGCGCTCGGGGACGAGGCGCGTCTCGAGGCCGCGCTCCGTGCCCAGGGCCGTGATGCCCACGGTCGGGTCCTGCCTGCGCAGGGCGTCCGCGAGGGCGAGCGCGGGCTCGATGTGACCGGCGGTTCCGCCACCGGCGAGTACGACATGCACCGAAATTCACCGCTCTCCGGACGAACGTGCCGAGACACGCCGTCGCATCGTGTTCCATCTCCCGGGCCCCGAAGGGCCGCCGCCACGCTTTCTACCAAAGCGGGGCTGCCGCATGGCAAGCGCCGCCCGCGCAGCGGGCTCGTCGCGCGCGAAGGCGATCAGCAACCCGATGGCGAACATGGTCGGCAGCAGGGCGGATCCTCCGTAGGAGAACAGCGGGAGCGGGACTCCGGCGATCGGCAGCAGACCGAGCACCGCACCGATGTTGATCACTGCCTGAGCGGTGATCCAGGTGGTCACGCCTCCCGCGGCATACCTGACGAAGGGGTCCTCCGTGCGTCCGGCCACGCGGATACCCGCATAGCCTAGAGCCGCGAAGAGGGCGAGCACCGACAGCGTCCCCGCGAGGCCCAGTTCCTCGCCGGTGACGGCGAAGATGAAGTCGGTGTGCGCTTCCGGGAGTTGGCCCCATTTTTCCACACTGGCACCGAGCCCGGAGCCGAAGATTCCACCCGAGGCCAGGGCGTAGATGCCGTGCACGGCCTGCCAGCAGTCGGCGCCGTCCGTGCGGGGTTCGGTGGCTCCGATGCAGGCCAGGCGGGCCATACGGTTCTCGCTGGTCCTGATCAGGACGAATCCGATGAGTCCGGCGATGGACAGCACGCCCACGAACATCCGGGTCGGCGCCCCGGCCAGCCACAGCAGGCCGAACAGGATCGCCGTGAGAATGATCGCGGTGCCCATGTCACCGCCGAGCATGATCAGCCCGAGCAGCAGGAACGCCACCGGAACGAGCGGCACCAGCATGTGCTTCCACTGCGTCAGCAGGCGCTTGTCCTCCTTGCGGGCCAGCAGGTCGGCGCCCCAGAGCACGAGCGCCAGCTTGCCGAACTCGCTGGGCTGGATCTGGAAGGAGCCGCCGACGGCGATCCAGTTCTGGTTGCCGTTGATCGACTGCCCTATCCCGGGCACTTGAACCAGGGCCATCAGGAACACACAGCCGGCCAGGATCGGATACGCCAGCGCCCGGTGCAGCTTGACCGGCATCCGGGAGGCCACGAGCAGCAGCACGGTGCCGATCGCGGCGGCGAGGAACTGCTTGCGGAAGAAGAAGGTGCCGGGCAGCGACTTCTGCAGGGCGGTGATCTGCGAGGCCGAGTAGACCATCACCAGCCCCAGCACGGTGATCAGCAGGCTGCCGCCGAGGATCAGGTAGTACGCGGTCAGCGGCCGGTCCCAGGCCTTGCGCGCCCGTGTGTGCAGCCGCCGCAGGGGGTTCTCGCGCGGCGGCCGGGAGACGGGTGGCCGCCGGGTGACGCGCTGGAGGGGCGCACGGCTCGTACGGCTACTCGGCATCGGGGGCGCCCTCGCCGCCGACCGACCAGTTCCGTGTCACGCGTCCCTCCCAGTGTCACCCGGCGCCGCCAGGCGAGGCCGGGCCGGGTCAGCCGTCCGTGGCGGCCAGTTCGCGCACAGCCTCCGCGAACGCGTCCCCACGCCTGTTGTAGTTGACGAACATGTCCATCGACGCACAGGCCGGCGCCAGGAGCACCGTGTCGCCCGTCCGTGCCAGTGTCCGCGCCTCGCGGACGGCGGCGAGCATCGCCCCAGTGTCGGTCCGGTCGAGGTCGACGACCGGCACTTCCGGCGCGTGTCGCGCGAGCGCTTCCCGGATCAGCGCGCGATCCGCGCCGATCAGCACGACCCCCCGCAGCCGCCCGGCGGCGCCGGCGACGAGCTCGTCGAAGGTGGCCCCCTTGGCGAGCCCGCCCGCGATCCACACGATCGACTCGTACGCGGCCAACGAGGCCTGCGCCGCATGCGTGTTGGTGGCCTTGGAGTCGTCGATGTACGCCACGCCGTCCACGTCGGCGACGTGCGCGATGCGGTGCGCGTCCGGGGTGAAGGCCCGCAGACCGTCGCGTACGGCCGCAGCGGGCACCCCGTAGGCGCGGGCGAGGGCGGCCGCCGCGAGGGCGTTGGCGATGTTGTGCGGGGCCGGCGGGTTCACGTCGGAGATCTCGGCGAGTTCCTGGGCGTTCTTCTGCCGGTTCTCGACGAAGGCGCGGTCGACCAGGATGCCCTCCACCACGCCGAGTTGGGACGGGCCGGGCGTGCCGAGCGTGAATCCGACGGCCCGGCAGCCCTCCTCGACGTCGGCCTCGCGCACCAGGTCCTCGGTGGCCTTGTCGGCGACGTTGTAGACGCAGGCGACCCGATTGCCCTCGTAGACGCGGCCCTTGTCCTTGGCGTACGCCTCCATGGAGCCGTGCCAGTCGAGGTGGTCGGGGGCGAGGTTGAGGACGGCGGCGGAGTGGGCGCGCAGGGAGGGCGCCCAGTGGAGCTGGTAGCTGGACAGCTCGACGGCGAGCACGTCGTAGGGCTCGTCGCCGAGGACCACGTCCAGGAGCGAGACCCCGATGTTGCCGACGGCGGCCGTGCGCAGCCCCGCCGCCTCCAGGATCGAGGCGAGCATCTGGACGGTCGTGGTCTTGCCGTTGGTGCCCGTGACGGCCAGCCAGGGAGCGGCGTCGGGGCCCCGCAGCCGCCAGGCGAGTTCGACGTCGCCCCAGATCTCCAGACCGGCCGAGCGGGCCGCCGCGAACAGCGGCTTGTCCGGCTTCCAGCCCGGGGTGGTGACGACGAGTTCGGTGCCCTCCGGCAGGGTGGCGCCGTCGCCGAGGCGCACGGTGATGCCGAGCGCCTCCAGGTCGGCGGCCTGCGCGCGGGCGCGTTCGTCGTCGCCGTCGTTGACGACCGTGACGGCGGCGCCGAGGCCGTGCAGGACCTTGGCCGCCGGGATGCCGGAGACACCCAGCCCGGCGACGGTGACGTGCTTGCCCTGCCAGTCGGTCACTTGTCCGCTGCCCATCCCGCGTAGAAGAGGCCCAGTCCGACGATCACACAGATGCCCTGGATGATCCAGAAGCGGACCACGACCAGGACCTCGGACCAGCCCTTGAGTTCGAAGTGGTGCTGGAGCGGGGCCATCCTGAAGACCCGCTTGCCGGTCAGCTTGAACGAGCCGACCTGGATGACGACCGACATGGTGATGAGGACGAACAGACCGCCGAGGAGCGCGAGCAGCAGCTCGGTGCGGGAGCAGATCGCGAGGCCGGCGAGCGCGCCGCCGAGGGCCAGCGAACCGGTGTCGCCCATGAAGATCTTGGCCGGCGAGGTGTTCCACCACAGGAAGCCGAGGCAGGCGCCCATCAGCGCGGAGGCCACGATCGCCAGGTCGAGCGGATCTCGTACCTCGTAACAGGCGGACGGGTTGGTCAGGGTCCGCGTGTTGGCGCAGGACTCCTGGAACTGCCACACGCCGATGAAGGTGTACGCGCCGAAGACGAGGACGGAGGCGCCGGTGGCGAGGCCGTCCAGACCGTCGGTGAGGTTCACGCCGTTCGACATGGCGAGGATCATGAACAGCGCCCAGATGACGAAGAGCACCGGGCCGATGGTCCAGCCGAAGTCCTGGACGAAGGAGATCTTGGTGGAGGCCGGGGTCTGGTCGCGGGCATCCGGGAACTGCAACGCGAGGACCGCGAAGGCGATACCGACGATCAGCTGGCCGGCCATCTTCGCCTTGGCCCGCAGACCGAGCGAGCGACGCTTGACGATCTTGATGTAGTCGTCGAGGAAACCGACGAGGCCCATGCCGCCCATCAGGCCGAGCACCAGCAGACCGGAGAAGGTCGGCGGCTGCCCCGAGATCACCTTGGCCAGGAAGTACGCGACGATCGTCGCCAGGATGAAGGCGATACCACCCATGGTCGGCGTACCGCGCTTGCTGGCGTGCTCGCGCGGGCCGTCGTCACGGATGTACTGGCCGTAGCCCTTGCGGGCCAGCAGCTTGATCAGCAGCGGGGTGCCGACCAGGGTCAGGAAGAGACCGATGACTCCTGCGAACAGGATCTGATTCATCATCGCGCGGCAACCTCACCCTCGTTGCCGCCGTCGAGCAGCGCCTGCGCCACACTCTCGAGCCCGACCGACCGGGACGCCTTCACGAGTACGACGTCTCCCGGGCGCAACTGACTGCGCAACAGGTCGACCGCCGCCTGTGCGTCGGACACGTGCACCGACTCCTCACCCCACGAACCCTCGTTGTATGCGCCCAGTTGCAGCCAGGAGGCCTCCCTGCCCCCGACCGCGACGAGCTTGCCGACATTGAGCCGGACGGCGAGCCGTCCGACCGCGTCGTGCTCGGCGAGCGATTCGTCCCCGAGCTCGGCCATCTTGCCGAGCACCGCCCAGGTCCGCCGCCCCTTGCCCATGGCCGCGAGCGCGCGCAGAGCGGCCCGCATGGACTCGGGGTTCGCGTTGTAGGCGTCGTTGACGACCGTCACGCCGTCCGGGCGCTCGGTGACCTCCATGCGCCAGCGGGAGAGGGAGCCCGCCTCGGAGAGCGCGGTGGCGATCTCACTTGCGGACATGCCCAGCTCATGGGCGACGGCGGCCGCGGCGAGCGCGTTCGACACGTGGTGCTCACCGTACAGGCGCATGGTCACATCGCTTGCACCGGAGGGTGTGTGAAGCCTGAACGCGGGCTGTCCGGCCTCGGTGAGCGTCACGTTCTCGGCGCGTACGTCCGCTTCGCCGGACTCGCCGAAGAGGAGCACCCGGGCCTTCGTACGGGACGCCATGGCCCGTACGAGGGGGTCGTCGGCGTTGAGGATCGCCGCGCCGCCCTCCTGCTCGGACGGCAGGGCCTCCACCAGTTCGCCCTTGGCCTGCGCGATCTGCTCGCGGCCGCCGAACTCGCCGATGTGGGCGGTGCCGACGTTCAGCACGAGGCCGACCTTCGGCGGGGTCAGCTCGGTGAGGTACTTGATGTGGCCGATGCCGCGGGCGCCCATCTCCAGGACGAGGAAACGGGTCTCCTCGGTGGCGCTGAGCGCGGTGAGGGGCAGTCCGATCTCGTTGTTGAGGGAGCCGGGCGTGAAGACCGTCGGCGCCTTGCGCCGGAGCACCTGGGCGATCAGGTCCTTGGTGCTGGTCTTGCCCGCGGAGCCGGTGAGGGCCACGAGGGTCGTGCCGAGCTTGCGCACGACGTGCCGGGCGAGGGCGCCGAGCGCCGTCTGCACATCGGCCACGACGATCGCGGGCACGCCGACGGGGCGGGACGCCAGCACCGCTGCCGCGCCCGCCTCGACGACCGCGGCCGCGAAGTCGTGTCCGTCCACGCGCTCGCCCGCGAAGGCGACGAAGAGGCTGCCGGGCTCCACCTCACGGGAGTCCCGGACGACCGGTCCGGTGACCTGGGCCGACGGATCCGGTATGTCGTGCGTCTGCCCGCCGACGACTTCTGCGATCTCGGCGAGAGAGAGGGCGATCACAAGTTCATCCCTGGGTCTGCTGGATAGCTTCGCGGAGCACCTGGCGGTCGTCGAAGGGACGGACCACGCCGGCGATGTCCTGGCCCTGCTCGTGGCCCTTGCCCGCGACCAGCACGGTGTCGCCCGGCTGGGCGCGCGCCACCGCCGCGGAGATCGCGGCGGCCCGGTCCTCGAAGAGGAGGACCTCGCCGCGCTCGTGGGCCGGCACGGACGCCGCGCCTTCGAGCATGGTCGCGAGGATCGCGAGGGGGTCCTCGGAGCGGGGGTTGTCGGAGGTCAGTACGGCCGTGTCGGAGAGGCGGGCCATGGCGGCGCCCATCGGTGCGCGCTTGGTGGTGTCCCGGTCGCCGCCGCAGCCGAGCACGACGTGCAGGCTGCCCTCGGTGACCTTGCGCAGCGCCTTGAGGACCGACTCGACGGCGTCGGTCTTGTGGGCGTAGTCGACGACCGCGAGGTACGGCTGCCCGGCGTCCACCCGCTCCAGCCGGCCAGGCACGCCCGGTACGGCGGAGACGCCGTCGGCGGCGGTCTGCGGGTCGATCCCGGCGACGGCCAGCGCGGCCACGGCCGCCAGGGTGTTGGCGACGTTGAAGCTGCCCGGCAGCGGCGCCCTGGCGGCGATCCGCTCGCCCTTGGGCCCGACCACCGTGAACGTCGAGTCCATCGGCCCGACCCGGACGTCCTCGGCGCGCCAGTCGGCGTCGGGGTGCCCCTCGGCGGAGAAGGTGACGACCGGGACCGTGGCCTCGTCGACGAGCCGGCGGCCGTACTCGTCGTCGAGGTTGACGACGCCGAGCCTGCTGCGCTCGGGGGTGAACAGCTTTGCCTTGGCCTGGAAGTAGTCCTCCATGCCGGAGTGGAACTCCATGTGTTCCGGGCTGAGGTTGTTGAAGACCGCGACGTCGAAGACGCAGCCGTCGACCCGGCCGAGGACCAGGGCGTGGCTGGAGACCTCCATGACGACCGAGTCCACCCCGCGTTCGCGCATGACGGCGAAGAGGGCCTGGAGGTCGGTGGCCTCGGGGGTGGTCCGCTCGGACTTGATGCGCTCGTCGCCGATGCGCATCTCGACGGTGCCGATGAGCCCCGTGGAGCGCACGGCCTGCAGACCGCCTTCGACGAGGTACGCGGTGGTGGTCTTGCCCGAGGTGCCGGTGATGCCGATCTGGAGCAGGTCGCCGCCCGGCCGGCCGTAGATGGTGGCCGCCAGCTCGCCCATCCGCGCGCGCGGGTTCTCCACGACGAGGGCGGGAAGCCCGGCCGCGGCGGCGCGCTCGGCGCCGCTGGGGTCGGTGAGGACGGCGACGGCGCCGAGGCCGACCGCCTGGTCGACGAAGTCGGCTCCGTGCAGACGGGCACCGGGCAGCGCGGCGTAGAGGTCGCCGGGGCGGACGGCTCGCGAGTCGTGGGTGATGCCCGTGACCCGGACGGTGTCCGCGCTCGTCGGCTGCTCGGCACCCAGCTGACCGGCGAGTTCCGCGAGGGGTGTGGCGGAGACATGGGCCGGCCTGGGCGGTCCCGGATATGTCACGGGAACGTCCTTCTGGGTGGTTTGGGACTGATCAGCGTGTGGCACGGCGGTGAGCGTACCGGGCGCACCCCCACGGGAGCCAAAGGGCAGCCCGCGCGAAGCGCGGTCCGGCAAGGGCGGTGGTGGGTGACGGGTGGGCGAGGGTTTGTGCGAGCGGGGCTCGGGGGTGTGGTTCCCGGGGTCGGGAGTGATCATGGTCACGAGTCGGTTCCTGGCTGGTTGCGCTGATCGTCGGGCGGATCAGGGTGGGGGCCGGAGGGCGGGTCAGGGTGCGAAGGCGACGGGCAGGTTCGCGGGCTTCGCGCCGGTGGGCGGCACCTGGAGGGTCTTCAGGGCGAACTCCATGACCTCCTTGTAGATGGGTCCGCAGATCTGGCCGCCGAAGTAGTTGCCCTTGGTGGCGTTCTGGATCGCGCAGTAGACGGTGATCCGGGGCTTGTCGGCGGGCGCGAACCCGGCGAACGACGAGGTGTAGCCCCGGTATCTGCCGGTGGCCGGATCCACACGGTTGGCCGTACCCGTCTTGCCCGCGACCCGGTAGCCGGGGATGCGCGCCTTGGTGCCCGTGCCCTCCTCGTCGTCCACGACGGACTCCAGCATCCGGGCGAGGGTCTTCGCCGTCTTCTCGCTCACCACCCGGGTCTTGCCGGGCTTCGGGGCGGGGGCGAAGCGGCCGTCGGGCCCCTTGGTGCCGCGGACGAGGGTCGGTTCGACGCGTACGCCGCCGTTGGCGATCGTCGAGTAGACGGAGGCGGCCTGCATGGCGTTGACCGACACGCCCTGGCCGAAAGGAATCGTGTACTGCTGCGAGGTCGACCAGTCGCCGGGCGCGGCGAGGATGCCCTTGGTCTCGCCGGGGAAGCCGAGGCCGGTGTAGCTGCCGATGCCGAACTTGCGCAGGTAGGAGTGGAGGATCTTGTTGGACTCGCCCTGGTTGCGGCCGAGTTCGCCGGTGGCGAGGATCGTGCCGATGTTGCTGGACTTGGCGAGGACGCCGTTGAGCGTCAGGTACCAGGTCGGGTGGTCGATGTCGTCCTTGAAGAGCCGGTCGCCGCGGTGCAGCCGGTTGGGCACGGTGACGCGGGTCTCGGGGGTGGCGACGTTCTCCTCCAGCACGGCGGCCATCGACATCACCTTGGCGGTGGAGCCGGGCTCGTAGGCGTCCTGGAGCGCCGCGTTGCCGAGCGCGTCCGGGTTCGCCCGGGTGAGGTCGTTGGGGTCGAAGCCGGGCGAGTTGGCCATGGCGAGGATCTCGCCGGTGCGGGTGTCCTGCACTATCACGTAGCCGCGGTCGGCCTTGGACTTCTTCACCTGCTCGGTGATGGCGTTCTGCGCGGCCCACTGGATGTCGCGGTCGATGGTCAGCTCGACGTCGGAGCCGGCCACGGCGGGGGTCTCGGTGGAGCCCGCGGTGGGTACGAGACGTCCGCCGGACTGGGCGTAGCGGATCTTGCCGTCCTTGCCCGACAGGCGGCTGTTCCACTGCTGCTCGATGCCGCCGCCGCCCTTGCCCTCGGCGTTGACCCAGCCCAGTATCCCGGCGGCGAGGTCACCGTTGGGGTAAACGCGCTTGCTGCTGGGCTCCTGGAAGACGCCGGCCAGGACGTTGACCGTGCCCTTCTCGTCGGC
This sequence comes from Streptomyces caniscabiei, assembly GCF_014930365.1. Lineage (GTDB taxonomy): Bacteria > Actinomycetota > Actinomycetes > Streptomycetales > Streptomycetaceae > Streptomyces > Streptomyces caniscabiei. The sequence continues at coordinate 443,787 of NZ_JABXWI010000005.1, forward strand.
GGCCCGTTTGACGAGCGCGGTCTTCAGGTCGCTGATCTGGTTCCAGACCTGGGGGGTCTGGCGGCGGGCGAGCAGCACATAGCGCGTGTTCCCGGTGCGCAGCTTCTCGGCGATCGTCTCCTGGTCCGCGCCGAGGATCGGCGCGAGGAGCGCGGCCGCCTGCTCGGGGCCGTCGTCGATCTTCAGCTGTTCGCGCGTGAACATCGTCGGGTCGGCGGTGATGTCGTTGGCGTCGGTGCTGATCGCCAGGGCGACGCCGTTGCGGTCGGTGATCCCGCCGCGCTCGGCGGCCAGCACCCGGCCGACGTAACGGTTCTGGTCGGCCTTGGCCGCGTACTCGCTCGCGTCGACGGCCTGCACCTGGAGCAGCCGTACGACGAAGGCGATCATCACCAGGGTCAGTGCGAGGCTCACCATGCGCAGCCGGGGGCGGGGGCGGCCCAGCCGGATGGTGCGCGCGGGCAGCTGCCGGGGCGGGACCGGGCGGCGCTGCGCGGCGGGGCGGGCGCCGGGGCCCGGTCGGCGTTGCCGGTCGCCCGGTCGTACGGGCCGGGCGGGTCCGGGTACGCGGCGGCGCGGGGGCTGCCTGCCTGAATCGGCCACTTCCGTCACCTGCCGGGGGTCGTCGGGAACTGGTTGGGCTGTACGGGCGGGGTGGTGGGGGTCGGGGTGGGGGTGCCCGCGGGCTGCGGGGTGCGGGCGTGCGCCTGCGGCTCGGGCCCGGTCGGCGTCCGCGTCGGAGTGGGGGTCGCGCTCGGGCTCGGCGTCGGGGAGCCGGAGGGCGTGGGGCTGCCGGTGGGCGTCGGGTCGACGGGCGGGCCGGGGTCGAGGATCTCGGGTGCGAGGACGAGCGGCATCCGGGCCACGGTCGGCCGGGCGGCGCTCGGGACGCCCTTGACCGTGCCGTCGGGGTTCAGGAAGGCCGGGTCGCCGCCGGGGACCATGCCCAGCTCCCGGGCGCGGCGCTGGAGGGCGTCGGGCGCCGAGTAGGCGTCCACGTCGCGCTGGAGCGCCTGTTCCTCGTCGGTGTAGCTCTTCACGTCGTCCTGGAGGTCGTCGAGCTTGAACGACCCTTCGCTGAGCGCGGAGTTCAGCACGAGGAGGCCGATGAGACCGCCGCCCAGGAGGAGGACGACCAGGAGGACGAAGGGGGTGCGGGCGGCGCCCTTGGGCCGCGTGGGCAGGAGCCGTGCGAGACGGGCCGCCCGGCCCCTCAGTTCGGGTTTCCTGCTCACGCGCCCTCCCTGGGAGTCCGGGTCCCGGACTCGCTCGCCGTTCCCGCGAGTTCGCTTGTCGGCCTCACTCACCGTCCCCTTCACGCACCGTGTGCGGTCGCCCCGTACGTCTCACGCGCCTCACGCACCTCAGGTACGTCGGGCAGCTCATGCGACGTCCTCCCGCACGCGTTCCGCCCCGCGCAGACGTGCGGGGGCGGCGCGCCGGTTCTCGGCGACCTCTTCCTCGGTGGGAAGTTCGGCACCACGGGTGAGGAGCTTGAGCCTCGGCTGGTAGCGCTCGGGGACGACGGGCAGTCCGGGCGGGGCGGTGGTGGCGGCTCCGGCCGCGAACACCTGTTTCACCAGCCGGTCCTCCAGCGAGTGGTACGACAGCACGGCGATCCGGCCGCCGACCGCGAGGGCCTTCACCGCGGCGGGGATCGCCCGCTCCAGGACGGTGAGTTCGCCGTTGACCTCGATGCGCAGGGCCTGGAAGGTGCGCTTGGCGGGGTTGCCGCCGGTGCGCTTGGCGGCCTGCGGCAGGGAGTCGCGGATCAGTTCGACGAGGCGGGCGCTGTTGCCGAACGGCTCCTTGTCGCGCTCGCGCACGACCGCGGAGACGATCCGCTTGGCCTGCTTCTCCTCGCCGTACGCCCTGAGGATGCGGACGAGTTCGCCCGGCGGGTAGGTGTTGAGGACCTCGGCGGCGCTGATGCCGGTCGTCTGGTCCATCCGCATGTCGAGGGGGGCGTCCTGGGCGTAGGCGAAGCCCCGGTCCGCCTCGTCGAGTTGCATGGAGGAGACGCCCAGGTCGAACAGGACGCCCTGGACGCGCGGGAGGCCCAGGCGGTCGAGCACGTCGGGGAGTTCGTCGTAGACGGCGTGCACGAGGGTGGCGCGCTCGCCGAAGGGGGCGAGGCGTTCGCCGGAGAGGCGCAGGGCCTCCTTGTCCCGGTCGAGGGCGACAAGCCGTGCCTCGGGGAACCGGGTGAGGAGCGCTTCGCTGTGGCCGCCGAGGCCGAGCGTGCAGTCGACCACCACCGCGCCGGGCGCCGTGAGGGCCGGGGCCAGCATGTCCAGACACCGCTGGAGCATGACGGGGACGTGGCGGCTGTTGCTCAAGGGGCCCTCTCAGGTCCGGCGCGAGCCGCACGTACGCGCCGCGCACGCGGGGAGACGCCGGGCTGTCGCCGGTTCTCCTTGGGGTTTCGGTCCAGCGGGGGGCCTCGCCTCCCGCTCGGCGCCACTTTAGTCCACGGCCCTGCGCGGTCAATCAACCGGCCTGCGCGTCGCGCGGCTCCCCCGGACGAAGCCGTGAGGACGGCGAAATCACCCGTACGGCCGTGATCCCGCCCCTCCTGTGGGTTACCTCACAACAAGGTTCAATGACGTTCTTTGTCCCCTCTCACAGAGCGCCCCCAGCTGCCGTGACCAGTACCGTCTTGTCCATGACGACCTCCGCAGCAGTTCCCACCGGCCCCGAAGGCGCCATATCCGACGGCACCGTCACCGACCGCCTCGTCGAGGCGAACCAGCGCTATGCCGCCGCGTTCGCCGACCCCGGGATGGATGCCCGCCCCGTCCTGCGTGTCGCGGTCGTGGCCTGCATGGACGCCCGCCTCGACCTGCACGACGCGCTCGGCCTGGAGCTGGGCGACTGTCACACCATCCGCAACGCGGGCGGCGTGGTCACCGACGACGTGATCCGCTCCCTCACCATCAGCCAGCGCAAGCTCGGCACCCGCAGCATCGTCCTGATCCACCACACCGGCTGCGGTCTGGAGTCCCTCACCGAGGACTTCCGCACCGAGCTGGAGGCCGAGGTCGGCCAGCGTCCGGCGTGGGCGGTGGAGTCCTTCCGGGACGTGGACCAGGACGTACGGCAGTCGATGCAGCGCATCCGCACCAATCCGTTCCTGCTCCACTCCGACGACGTACGCGGCTTCGTCTTCGATGTGAAGACCGGTCTGCTCCGGGAGATCGACGCGGCCTGAGCCCTGTCGAACCGCGCGGCCGGAACCGCCCTCCTACCGCCCGAGGGCGGTTCCGCGCAGCCCGGGTTTCCTGTCAATCTGCTGGCATCTCACCCCGCAGAACACCGCAAACCTGACATATCGCGGCCAGTTATCCACAGGCGAGTGACACGGATTGGTAACGGCAGCAAGAATGCGGATGTGGCGTCACGCTGAGCAGTTCACGCGTGGTGTCCGTGTTTCGGGGTGGGCCGGTCCGCATCGCAGAGCGACGGCCCGGAGAAAGAACGGGCCGAGGAGGGCCGGGTGACGACCTATGACGATCGAGCGAGCCTCACTGATCTGACCAGCACTGTGGAGCGAGTCCGCAGTTCGGTCGAAGGAGTGATCGAGGGCAAGCCTGAGGTCGTACGGCTTTCGCTGACAGTGCTGCTCGCCGAGGGACATCTTCTGATCGAAGACGTTCCCGGCGTCGGCAAGACCATGCTGGCCAAGGCACTGGCGCGGTCCATCGACTGCTCGGTGCGGCGTATCCAGTTCACGCCGGACCTGCTGCCGTCGGACATCACGGGTGTGTCCATCTGGGATCAGCAGCGCAAGGAGTTCGAGTTCAAGCCGGGCGCGATCTTCTCTCAGATCGTGATCGGCGACGAGATCAACCGCGCGTCGCCGAAGACGCAGTCCGCGCTCCTGGAGTCCCTGGAGGAGCGCCAGGTCACGATCGACGGCACGACGTACGAGCTGCCGAGCCCCTTCATGGTGGTGGCCACGCAGAACCCGGTGGAGATGGAGGGCACCTACCCGCTGCCGGAGGCCCAGCGCGACCGCTTCATGGCCCGGGTCTCCGTCGGCTACCCCAGCCCGGAGGCCGAGCTGCAGATGCTCGACGTCCACGGCGGGGTCTCACCGCTGGAGGACATGCAGCCGGTGGCGCACGCGCACGAGATCGTGAAGCTGATCGAGGCCGTCCGGGGCGTGCACGTCGCCGAAACGGTCCGGCGGTACGCGGTGGACCTGGTCGGCGCCACCCGCACCCATCCGGACCTCAGACTCGGCGCCTCGCCGCGCGCCACACTGCATCTGCTGCGTGCGGCGAGGGCGACCGCCGCCCTGAACGGCCGGGAGTACGCCCTGCCTGACGACATCCAGTCGCTGGCCGTGTCCATCCTCGCCCACCGGCTGCTGCCCACCGCCCAGGCCCAGCTCAACCGGCGTACGCCGGAGCAGGTGGTCCAGGAGATCCTCCAGCGCACACCCGTACCGCAGGCCCCCCAGGCGCAGAGCGGGTACGGCTCGGTCCACACCGCGCCCGCGTACCCGCAGCAGCCGCCGCGGAGGCTTGGATGACCACCGCCGGGCCGGCGCCCACCCCGGAACAGGACAAGGGCGGGCTGCGCACGGCCCTCGCCGGCCTCACCACGCGCGGGCGCTCCTTCCTGGCCGCCGGCGTGGCCGCCGCCGTCTGCGCGTACGTCCTCGGGCAGAGCGATCTGCTCCGGGTCGGCCTGCTGCTCGCCGTGCTGCCGCTGGTCTGCGCGACCGTGCTGTACCGCACCCGCTACCGGGTCGCGGGCAGCCGCCGCCTCTCCCCCGCGCGCGTGCCCGCCGGCAGCGAGGCCCGCGTCCATCTGCGGATGGACAACGTCTCGCGGCTGCCCACCGGGCTGCTGATGCTCCAGGACCGGGTGCCCTACGTGCTCGGTCCGCGCCCGCGCTTCGTGCTGGACCGGGTGGAGGCGGGCGGCCGCCGCGAGGTGTCCTACCGCGTCCGCTCCGATCTGCGCGGCCGCTACCCGCTGGGCCCGCTCCAGCTGCGCCTGACCGACCCGTTCGGCATGTGCGAGCTGACCCGGTCCTTCTCGACGTACGACACGCTGACCGTCGTCCCGCGCGTGGAGGCGCTGCCGCCGGTCCGGCTGAACGGCGAGGCCAAGGGCTACGGCGACGGACGGCAGCGCTCGCTGGCGCTGGCCGGCGAGGACGACGTGATCCCCCGCGGCTACCGGCACGGCGACGACCTGCGCCGGGTCCACTGGCGTTCGACCGCGCGCTACGGCGAGCTGATGGTGCGCCGCGAGGAACAGCCGCAGCGCGCCCGCTGCACGGTGCTGCTGGACACCCGGGCCGAGGCGTTCCTCGGCGCGGGCCCCGACTCCGCCTTCGAGTGGGCCGTCTCCGGCGCCGCCTCCATGCTGGTCCACATGCTCGAACGGGGCTTCTCCGTCCGGTTGTTGACGGACACCGGCAGCTCGATGCCCGGCGAGGGCGCCGACGGCTTCGCGGGCGCCAGCCAGGAGTCGGCCGACGCGGCCGGACTGATGATGGACACCCTCGCGGTGATCGACCACTCCGGCGGCACGAGCCTGTCGCCCGCGTACGACGTGCTGCGCGGCGGCAACGAGGGGCTGCTGGTCGCCTTCCTCGGCGACCTCGACGAGGAGCAGGCGACGGTGATCGGCAAGATGCGCCAGCGTGGCGGTGGGGCGGTCGCCTTCCTGCTGGACAGCGAGGCGTGGACGACCGAACCGGGTGAGGTGCCCGGTGCCGGGAGCGCGAGCGAGGAGTCGCTGCGGCTGCTGCACGAGGCGGGGTGGACGGCGCTGACCGTGCCGCGCGGCGCCTCGCTGACGGACCTGTGGCGGCAGGCGGACCGACAGCGCACCGGAGCGATGTCCGGGAGCATGACGGAGGGACGTTCATGAGCGGGCGGGCGAGACTGGCGCTGTGCGCCTGGGCCGCCACGATCGCGGCGGCGTGCGCGCTGCTGCCGCTGGTCGACCCGGCGACATGGATCCTCCAGGCGGCGCTGATGCTGGGCGTGCAGAGCGGCGTGGGAGCGCTCACCCGGCGCGTCCCGCTGGCCAGGCCGCTGACCGTGGCCGCCCAGGCGCTGGTCACCCTGATGATGCTGACGCTGGTCTTCGCCCGGGAGCGGGCGGTGGCCGGGATCGTCCCCGGCCCCGAGGCCTTCCAGTACTTCGCGACGCTCCTGCAGAACGGCGCCGAGGACGTCGGGCGGTACGCCATCCCGGCGCCGCTGACCGACGGCATCCGGCTGATGATCATCGGCGGTGTGCTGGTGATAGGCCTGCTGGTGGACGCGCTCGCGGTCACCTTCCGCAGCGCCGCACCGGCCGGTCTGCCGCTGCTCGCGCTGTACTCGGTCGCCGCGGGCCTCTCCGACGGCGCCGCGTGGCTGTGGTTCGTGCTGGCCTCGGCCGGCTATCTGCTGCTGCTCCTGACCGAGAGCCGCGACCGGCTCTCGCAGTGGGGCCGGGTCTTCGGAGGCGCGCCCCAGGGGCCGCGCGCGGAGTCCGCGAACGGCGCGGTGGCACCGGTGCGCACCGGGCGGCGCATCGGCGCCGTCGCGCTGGGCATCGCCCTGGTGGTGCCGCTCGGTCTGCCCTCCCTCGACGGCGGGCTGCTGGACGGCACGGGCGCCGGCCTCGGCGGGGGTTCCGGCGGCGGCGGCACGATCGCCGCGGTGAACCCGGTGGTGCAGCTGCGCGGCAGCCTGAACGTGGACGAGGACCGCCAGGTCCTGTCCTACCGCACCAACACCGACGACGTGCAGCAGATGTATCTGCGGATCGTCTCCCTCGACAACTTCAACGGCACCTCCTGGACCCCGACCGAGCGCTCCATCACGGGGGTCCCGGACGACTTCGGCACCCCCGTCGGGCTCGCCTCCGACGTCAAGCGGACGTCGATCGAGACCCGGATCGTCGCGTCGGAGGACTACGAGCAGAACTGGCTGCCGATGCCGTACCCGGTCACCAGCGTGGACATCGGCGGCGACTGGCGGTACGAGCCCGTGGGGCGCACCCTCGTCGGTGACCACGGCCAGAACACCAAGGGCGCCCAGTACAAGGTCGAGAGCCTGATCGTGGAGCCCACGGCGGAGCAGCTGGCCTCGGCGCCGGAGCCGCCGCCGTCCCTGCGGCGGGAGTACACCAAGGTGCCGGCCTCGCTGCCGCCGGTGGTGGCACGGACCGCGCTGGAGGTCACCGAGGGCGCGAAGAACGACTACGAGCGGGCGGTGAAGCTCCAGGACTGGTTCGCGTTCAGCGGCCAGTTCACGTACGACACCGAGGTGCGGTCGGGCACGGGCGCCCGCGCGATAGCCCGGTTCCTCCAGGACAAGGAGGGCTTCTGCGTCCACTTCTCGTTCGCGATGGCGTCCATGGCCCGCACGCTGGGCATACCGGCCCGGGTCGCGGTGGGCTTCACCCCCGGCACCCCGCAGACGAACGGCACGATGTCGGTGGGCCTGCGCGACGCGCACGCCTGGCCCGAGCTGTACTTCGAGGGCGTGGGCTGGACCCGCTTCGAGCCGACCCCCAACCGGGGTTCGACCCCCGAGTACACGGTGCCGGAGGACACCGGCACCGGCGGGCTGCCCGAGGTGCCGCGTCCCTCGTCGTCGGCGTCCTCGGCGCCGTCGGCCGAGCCGACGGAGAGCGAGAGCTGCACGCCTCAGGAGGCCAAGCTGGGGGCCTGCGGGACCGAGTCCGCGGCGGCCCTGCCGGGTTCCGACGACGAGGAGCGCTCGGTGTGGGGTCTGGTGTTCTTCTCACCCTGGACCCTGTTGATCGTCCCGGGAGCGCTTCTGGTGCTGGCGATCCCGCTGCTGCCGATGCTGTGGCGGCTGCGGGTCCGGTCCGTGCGGCTCGGCGCGCACCAGGGTGCGGTGCCGAAGGGGACCCAGGAGCCCGGCGTCGCGCGGGAGGTGACCCCTGAGGGCACCGGGGCCCCGGGCTCGCTCGAACAGCCGGACAGAGCCACCTCGTACGGGCGCACGGAGGCCGCAGCGGCTCATGCCCTGGCCGCCTGGCAGGAGGTGGCCGACACGGCGTGGGACTACGGGATCGCGCCGGACGAGTCCCAGACGCCCCGCAAGGCGGCCGCGCGGATCGTGCGGCTCGGGGAGCTGGAACCGGCGGCCGCCGACGCGGTGCACCGGGTGGCGGCGGCGGTGGAGCAGGTCCTCTTCGCTCCGCGTCCGCAGATCCCGGCGGGTCTCGCCCGGGACGCGCAGCAGGTCGGGGTCGGCCTCAGGGCCCACGCCGGCCGTCGCACCCGGCTGCGGGCACTGCTGCTGCCGCGTTCGACCGTCCGGGTGGCGTGGGCCCTCGCCGCGCGCTGGGCGGACGCCAGGGACGAGCTGCTGTCCCGTCTGCCGAGGCCCCGCCTGCCCTGGCGACGGCCCACGCCGAGCCAGAACGGCTAGCGCCGGCACGTCACGGCATCACGGTCCTGTCCCCTCGGGTTCGCCCGGCGGGGACAGGACCGTTCGAATTTCCGAGGGCGGGAGCGACTGACAGCACGCAGCCACAGCCACCAACGGCACGGCGTGGTGCCTACGGCGATGAACGGTGGCCCGCCGGACCGTGCGGGACCGTGCGGCGATGCGCCCCAGCCCGCACGGGGGCATGCTCGAAGGGTGACCGCCGCTGGGGTGGTCACCCTTCGTCCGTGTTCAGCTGTGGCTGTCGGGTCGGCTGTTCGGCGGGCTCAGTGGCCGCCCTGCTCGTCACGACGGCGCTGCCAGCGCTGTTCGATTCGGTCCATCATGGAGCGGCGCTGTCGTGACTGCCGACGCTCACCGGCGGAGCCTGCGGCACCGGTGGGCTGCTCACCCGGCTTGGGGGCCTTGCGCCAACCGGTGACGGCGAGCACGGCGCAGCCCAGCATGACGAGGAATCCCACCACGCTGACCCAGATCTGCTGTGCGACCATTCCGGCCATGAGGAGCGCGATTCCCACCAGAAAGCCCGCGACCGCCTGGTAGACCCGCCGCCGGGTGTACGTACGCAGCCCGCTTCCCTCAAGCGCTGACGCGAACTTGGGATCTTCGGCGTACAGCGCTCGCTCCATCTGCTCGAGCATGCGCTGCTCGTGCTCTGAGAGCGGCACGGAGTCCTCCTCATCGTGCGGTCGCCGGAGCGACCCGGGGGGTCCTCTTCAGGATAGGCAGGGAATCGCCCCCTTGAAACCCGCCCCTCTACGCCAATTCGCCAACCGGAACCCGCCATGGCACCCCGACTCGCTGAGGTGTGAATTCCCCAGCGAACGGCCCGTCATGCCGGAACGGTCTCCCTCGATCATACGGCTCCGCGCGCCCGATCGGGGGGCCTGTGGCGTACTCCATCCGCCGCCGAGCCGCTGATCAGCGGGGCGTCCTCGTCCGCAGCGGGAGCCGGCTCAGGACTCGGCGTCCCCTCGCGTCTCACCCAGCACATGAAGTTGGGTGGCCACGGAGTGGAAGGCGGGCAGCTCGGCGGCCACCGCCTCCAGCTTGAGCAGGGCGTCCAGGGCACCGGGCTCGGTGTCCACGAGGACACCGGGGACGAGGTCGGCGAAGACCCGGACGCCGTGCACGGCGGCGACCTGGAGGCCCGCGCCCTCGACGAGGCCGGTGAGCTGTTCGGCCGTGAAGCGGTGGGGAACCGGATCACCCTCGCCCCAGCGTCCGTTCGGGTCGTCGAGCGCCTGCCGGGCCTCCTTGAAGTGCCCGGCGAGGGCGCGGGCGAGGACGGCACCGCCGAGACCGGCGGCGAGCAGGCTGAGGACACCCTCGGGGCGCAGCGCGGCGACCGCGTTGCCGATGCCCTCGGCGGGGTCGTCCACGTACTCCAGGACGCCGTGGCAGAGCACCGCGTCGTACCCGCCGCGCTCGACGACGTCGAAGAGGCCGTGGGCGTCGCCCTGGACGCCGCGGACGCGGTCGGCGACACCGGCCTCGGCGGCCCTGCGCTCCAGCGCGAACAGCGCGTTCGGGCTGGGGTCGACGACGGTGACGCGGTGGCCGAGGCGGGCCGCGGGCACCGCGAACCTGCCGCTGCCGCCCCCGGTGTCCAGTACGTCCAGCGACTCGCGCCCCGTCGCCTTCACCCGGCGGTCGAGGGCGTCCTGGAGGACCTCCCAGACCACGGCGGTACGGAGAGAGGCGCGGGGTCGCATCGGGTCCGACACGGCAGTTGACTCCTCGGCGCGGCACCGCCCGGTGTGCGGCGGAGCGATGGGCTTGCGTCTCCGCCGGGCCGGTGGCCGTGACGGAGGGTGCTGGTGCCCCCAACCCTAATGGGCGGCGCCGGGACGGTCGGTCAGCCCGCGTCCGGGACCTCCGGGCCGCTGTCCTGCCGGGGTTGCGGCAGCACCGGCTGGAGCACCAGCATCCGTTCGACCAGGCGCAGGAACATCGCCACGTCACGGATGAGGTCGTCGGCGTCGCGCGCGCTCGCCGCGCCCTGTATCCCCGCCTCGGCCCGTGCGCGGCGGGCGGCGCCGGAGGCGAACAGCGCGCTCCACTCGGCGAGTTCGGGCGCTATCTCGGGGAGCACTTCCCAGGCGCTGCGGATCTTGGCCCGGCGCTTCGGGGTGGGCTCGGGGCGGCCCCGGGCGGCGAGCACGGCGGCGGCGGTGCGCAGGGCGGCGAGGTGTGCGGTGGCGTAGCGCTCGTTGGGCGCATGGAGGCCGGACGCCTCGTCGAGGCCGGAGCGGGCCTGGGCGAGCAGGTCGAGGGCGGCGGGCGGTGCCGTCGCCCGGCGGAGCACGGGGTGCACGTCGCTCGCCGGGCCGGTCAGTGAGGGGGCAGGGCCGGTGGCGCGGCGCCGGCCTGCGGCTGCTGCGTGGTAGGTGGCCATGACGAACCTCCTGTCGTCTTCGGACGGCACGCTCTGACACGAGGTGCCGTATGTGCCCATCGTGAGGTATGCCACTGACAATCCGTTCTGACCTGCGCTTTTGCTTCGATCAAAGGTTCGGAGTAGTTTTTGCACTGACCAGTCAGTTCAAAGATGGGCCGAGGGCGGAGGGGTTCCGGGGACATGGCGGAGACAGGGGAGACGGACACCGGGCGGGGGACGGCCCGGGGTGTCGCCGTCGGCGCGGAGGGGTTCGGGCTCGCGGGTCCGCGTGGCTGGGTCTTCCGGGGCGTCGGGTTCGACGCGGAGGCCGGCTCGCTGGTCGCGATCGCGGGGCCGTCCGGGTCGGGCCGGACCTCGTTGCTGCTCGCGCTCACCGGCCGGATGAAGCCGACCGAGGGCCGTGCCACGGTCGGTTCCCTGCCGCTGCCGAAACGGATGGCGGCCGTGCGCCGGATCAGCGCCCTCGCCCATGTCCCCGGGGTGACGGACCTCGACCCGGCCCTGACCGTCGGGGAGCACCTGCGTGAACGGGCGCTGCTCCAGCGGCGGTTCGACGGCACCCTGCGCGGGCTACTGCGTCCCCGGGCCGAGCGTGCCGCCGAGACGCAGGAGCGGATCGAGGCCGCCACGACCGCCGCCGGGCTCGACCGCGAGGCGCTCCCCAAGGGCTCCCGGACGGCCGTGCGCGACCTCGACCGGATGGAGGCCCTGCGGCTGTCGGTCGCCCTCGCCCTCGTCGGCCGGCCCCGGCTGCTCGGCGTGGACGACGCCGACCTGAAGCTCTCCGACGCCGAACGGGCGGAGATGTGGGCCCTGTTGACGTCCCTCACCGAGTCCGGGACCACGGTCGTGGCGGTGTGCAGCGAGGCCCCGGAGGGAGCGGTCACGGTGTCGACGGCACCGGACGAAGCCGCACGCGCGCGTGACGACGTACACGAACCCCCGAAGCCCGCCACCGACACGGCCGACCCCACCGCCACCACGGCGACCACGGCGACCACGGCGACCACGGACACGGACGTAGACGCCGACACGGACGTAGACGCCGAGACCGGCACCGACACCGACACCGACACCGACACCGACGACAAGGAGACGGCCGATGCGCTCGCCGAAGCTCGCCGCGCTTGAGCTCAGGCGGTTCGGCAGGGGGAAGCTGCCGCGCGCCGCACTGGTCTCGCTCCTGCTGCTGCCGCTGCTGTACGGCGCCCTGTACCTGTGGTCCTTCTGGGACCCGTACGGCCGGCTGGACCGTATCCCCGTGGCGCTGGTGAACGACGACAAGGGGGTGTCGGTCGGCAAGGAGCGGCTGACGGCCGGCGACGACATCGCGAAGGGGCTGCGGGAGAGCGACACCTTCGAGTGGCACCGGGTGAGCGCCGCCCAGGCCCGCGCGGGCGTCGAGAACGGCACGTACTACCTGTCGCTGACCATGCCGAAGGACTTCAGCGAGCGCATCGCGTCCAGTTCGGGGGACGTGCCGGAGACGGGCGCCCTCCAGGTGCGGACGAACGACGCCAACAACTACATCGTCGGGCAGATCTCGCGGACGGTGTTCTCGGAGGTGCGGACGGCGGCGTCGACGAAGGCCTCGCGGTCGTTCCTGGACCGGATCTTCATCTCGTTCTCCGACATCCACGGGAAGACCGAGGAGGCGGCGGACGGCGCCGACGACCTCAAGGGCGGTATCGACAAGGCCGAGCAGGGCTCCAGGAACCTCGCGGACGGGCTGCGGAAGGCCAAGGAGGGCAGCGGGGACCTGTCCGGCGGGCTGAAGGACCTGGACGAGGGGGCGGGCGATCTGGAGGACGGCGCCCGGCAGGTCGCGGACGGCACCGGGAAGCTCGCCGACAAGGTCGGCGCCACGGCCGACCAGGTGCGGCCGTTCCTGGACGAGAACAGCGACACCATCGCCGACACCGCCACCCTGGTCGCCGACTCCGCGGCCACCGTCCGGGGCCACCTCGACGCGTTCGTGAAGACGGCACCGGCCGCCGCCACGGGTACCCGTACCGCCTCCGACACCCTGGACGACGTGTACGAGCGCCGCTGCGAGAAGGCCGTACTGCCCGACACGGCCTGCGCGGACCTCAAGAAGGCGAAGGACGCGGCGGCGGAGGCGGCCACGCTCGCCGAGGACGTCGACACCGTGGTGAAGAACTACGACGGTGACATGAAGGCCTTCGACAAGGATCTCCGGACCCTGGAGAAGCAGGCCCGCGCCCTCGCGAAGGCGGCGCCCACCCTCTCCACCGACCTCGACAACGCCGTCGCCAAGATCGACGCACTCGACAAGGGCGCCACCGAGGTCGCCAAGGGGGCCAGGACGCTGCACACGGGCCTCGGCACCGCGAAGACCGGCGCGGAGGACCTCGACACCGGTGTCGGCGCCCTGAAGACGGGCGCGGTCGACCTCAAGGGCGGCATGTACAAGCTGGCCGACGGCTCCGGCAAGCTCGCAGGCGGTCTGCACGACGGGGCAGAGCGCATCCCCGACTACGACGAGCAGGACCGCGACCGGCGCACCGAAGTGATGGCCGATCCGGTGCAGTTGGCCTCCAGGGACCTGCACAAGGCGCCCAACTACGGCACCGGGTTCGCCCCGTACTTCATCCCGCTGTCCCTGTGGGTGGGCGCGATGGTGGCGTACATGCTGATCCAGCCGCTCAACCGGAGGGCCCTCGCGGCGGGTGCCTCGGCGTGGCGGATCACGCTGGCGGGCTGGCTGCCGGTGGCCGCGCTCGGCGTGCTCCAGACGGTCGCGCTGATGGCGGTGCTGCACTGGGCGGTCGGTCTGCAGATGGCGCGGGCGGCCGGGACGGTGGGCTTCCTGTTCCTGGTGACGGCGTGCTTCGCGGCGATCGTGCAGTGGCTCAACGCGCGCTTCGGGGCGGCCGGCCGGATCCTCGTGCTCGCCTTCCTGATGCTCCAGTTGACGTCCGCGGGCGGCACGTATCCCGTGCAGACCAGCCCGGACTTCTTCAACGCGGTCCACCCCTTCCTGCCGATGAGCCATGTCGTCGACGCGCTCCGGCGGCTGATCACGGGCGGCGGCCTGGGCCCGGTGTGGCAGGCGTGCGCGGTACTGGTGGCGTTCACGGCCGGCGCCCTCGCGCTGACCGCCCTGTCGGCCCGCCGCAAGCAGGTGTGGACCCTGGACCGGCTGCACCCGGAGCTGAGCCTGTGACCGCGCGGGGAGCGGTTCCCGCGCACGGCACGGTTCCTGTGACAATCAGGGCCATGGAAAGCAGCAACGCCCCCGGCGGCGCAGGCGGGGGCCGCCGCGAGGCGACCCGGCAGAAACTCTACGAAGCGGCCGTCACCCTCATCGCGGAGCAGGGGTTCTCCGCGACCACGGTGGACGAGATCGCCGAGCGCGCCGGAGTCGCCAAGGGCACGGTCTACTACAACTTCGCGAGCAAGTCGGTCCTCTTCGAGGAGCTGCTGCGGCACGGCGTGGGACTGCTCACCGCCTCCCTCCGCGAGGCGGCCGAGCGGACGGCGCGGGAGGGCGGCAGCAGGGTCGACTCCCTGGACGCGATGATCCGGGCCGGGCTCGTCTTCATCGACCGCTACCCGTCCTTCACCCAGCTGTACGTGGCCGAGCTGTGGCGCACCAACCGGGCCTGGCAGTCCACGCTGATGGTCGTCCGGCAGGAGGCGGTCGCCGTCGTCGAGGGGGTGCTCCGCGAGGGCGTCGAGGGCGGCGAGCTGAGCGACGAGATCGATGTCGGCCTCACGGCGGCGGCCCTGGTCGGCATGGTCCTGGTGGCCGCGCTGGACTGGAAGGCCTTCCAGCCGGAGCGCTCCCTGGACGACGTCCACGCGGCGCTCTCCCGGCTCCTTCAGGGCCGGGTGAGCGGAATCGGCTGACCGGTCCCGACGGAAACGAGAGCGCCGGTCCGAACTGGCCGCGTCCCCCGCGGGCCACCTCGAACCGGCGCTTCCCCGTTCCCCCGTACTCCCCCGTACTCCCCCGTGCCTCGCTCCCGTCGACTCGCGTCGACGGAAGGAGCGGTAAAAGCGCGAGAGCCGTTCCGCCGCCCCGTGTCGGCGGTGCCGGAGCCGCGCCCCTTCCCGTGCCTCCACTCTCCCGTTTTCGCAGGTGGGAACCCATCCGTACGGGTACTCAACTCACCGCATAGGTACGCGTACTCAGCCCTGCGCACTCAGCCCCACCCCGCGCTGTCGCCGACTGGTGACGATCGCGCCCGCGCAAGTACTCCCCGGCCCGGATCGGCGGCGCAGCCGCCATCCAGGGGCGCGGGGAACTGCGCGACAAGCCACGACGAGCCCGTACCCGCCGACCGACCGCTCCCCCCGAGCTCTCCCGCGAACCACCGGCGACACGGCGCCCGATAAGGTCACCGGCATGGCAAGAATCGCGGTGATCGGCGCCGGAATGGGCGCCCTGGCAGCCGCCGCCCGGCTGGCCGTCGCGGGCCACCGCGTGGTGGTGCACGAGAGCACGACGACCTACGGCGGAGCCGTGGGCCGCTTCGAGCGCGACGGCTTCGCGTTCGACACGGGACCGGGGCTGCTGCCGCTCCCGGCCGTCCACCGCGATCTGTTCCTCAAGACCGGCAAGGAGCCGCTGGAGAAGTGCGTCGACCTGGTCCAGGTGGACCCGGCGGCCCGGCACGTCTTCGCGGACGGCACCGACCTCCTGCTCCCCAACGCCTCCCGTGCTGGCGTCGTGGCCGCCCTGGACTCGGCGCTCGGCCCGGGCGCCGGCGACCGCTGGGGCGACTTCCTGGTGCGGGCCCGCGAGGCCTGGGACCGCACCCGGCGGCCCCTCCTGGAGGAACCGCTGTGGTCCGACTGGAAGGTCCTCGCCGAGCGTGAGCCGTACCCCTCGGTCCCCCACAGGAAGCTGCTGCGCACCCGCCGGGCCGCCACCCTCGCCGAGGTCGGGGCGTGGGAGCTGCGGGATCCGCGGCTGACGGCCCTGCTGGAGAGCCACGCCCTCGCGTACGGCCTGGACCCGAGGAGCGTCCCGGCGAGCGCGGCGGTCCTGCCCTACCTGGATCACGCCTTCGGGACCTGGTACGTCCGGGGCGGCGTACGGGAGTTGGCGCGGGCGCTGTACGAGCGGTGTCTGGCCCGCAGGGTCGAGTTCGTCTTCGGTGCCGAGGTCACCGGGATCGTCGAGAAGGACGGCCGGGCGGCCGGGGTGGAACTGGCCGACGGCACGGTGACCGAGGCCGACCATGTGGTCGCCGGGGTCGCGCCCGAGGTGCTGGCCCGCCTGGCGCGCCGGTCGGTCGTACGCGGCGCCGGCGAGGTACCGGCCCAGCGCGGGACGACGAGTCGGCTGACCGTGCTGCTGGCGCTGCGCGGCGGACGTCCGGCGGACGCGGCGCACCGGACGGTGGTGCACGCGGACGACCGTGACGCCGAGCTGGACCTGCTCTTCGGTCCGTCACACGGGTTGGTCGCGCGACCCACGGCGACGGTGCTGCGGCCGGACGATCCGGGACTGGTCCCGGACTCCGACCACGAGGCGGTCACGATCACCTGCGCGGTCCCCTCCGAACCCGACTGGAGTCGGGCGGAGTCGGAGGTCTACGAGCAGCAGGCCGAGCGGCTCATCGACGCCGCCGAGCGGGCCGTACCCGACCTACGCGAGCGTCTGCTGTGGAGCCAGGTGCGCACCCCGGTCGACATCGCGCGGTCGACCGGTGCGGAGGGCGGCGTGGTCCCGGCACCGGCCCTCGCCGCGGGGGACGGGCGATGGCTGCGCCCCTCCAACACCACCGCTCTGCCGGGCCTGTTCACCGTCGGCGGCTGGTCGCACCCGGGCGGCGGTCTTCCGCACGCCGGGATGTCGGGCGCGCTGGTGGCCGGACTGATCGTGGAGGGGCCGGACTTCCGCGGCTCACAGTGAGGCTCACCGGGCCCGGGCGAGGGGCCCCGCGCGTTCTTCAGAAACGGTACTGCTGCTCGTCGTAGCCGTTCTGGCCATTGCCGTTGCCCTGGTACGGGTACTGCTGGTCCGACGGGAGGTCCGAGGCGAACGGGTCGTCGGTGTTGCGCTGCTGCGGGACCCAGACACCGCCGGGCGGGGTCTCGCCGCCGTAGCCGCCGTTGCCGTACTGGTCCTGGCCGTAGCCCTGTTGCCCGTATCCCTGCTGCCCGTAGGACTGGTCGTACGAGGCCGTGGCGTCGTACGTCTGGGTGCCGATGTACGGGTCGGAGTAGGCGGCGTACTGCTGCTGCGACGGGTCGTAGCCGTACTGCTGCTGGTCGTAGCCGTAGTAGGCGAAGGCCTCGTCCTGCGCGGCCTGGTCGGCGGTCGCGTGCTGCTGGCCGGGGGCGCCCGCGTAGGCGTTGTCGTCGTTGTAGACGCCGTAGGTGCTGGTGTCGTCCGGCATGGGTTCCGGGGAGTAGACCGGGGCCGGCCCGGCCGCCGAGGGCGTGGACTGCGGGCGGACGAACACGTCGTCGTCGCGGTCGTCGAGCAGGTCGTCGCCCTGGGGGTACCGTCCGCCGGCGGTGGACTCCAGGTCCGTGACCTCCAGGCTCGGGTCCTGGCGGTCCGGTTCGCCGCGCCGCCGCTTCTTGGCCGCCTTGGGCAAGCGGCCGCCCTCCTCGCCCTCGCCGGAGCGCGGGCGGACGGCCCAGCCGGCCTCGAAGCCGCGACGGAACGACAGCGTCACATAGGTCTGCCCGATGGCGAAGCCGATCGCGCCCAGCGCGATGACGATCACGTTGGGGATCAGGACACCGAGGACGACGCCGAGGAAACCGGCGAAGGCGAGCAGACGCCAGCGCAGGCGTGCCTTGTACTGCAGCAGCACCTCGCCCAGCAGCCACAACGCGACGACGCCGAACGCGATGTAGAGGACCGCCCAGCCCATGTACGCCCCTCTCCCTGTAGCCGCTACGCAGTGTGTCGTACGCGAGTGCGACCGGTCTAGGCCCGTGGTGGATGGTGCAGGCCCAGGTTCTCGTAGATTTCCAGAGTCGCGGTGGAGTTGTTCAGGGTGATGAAGTGAAGTCCGGGGACTCCCTCGTCCAGCAGCCTCGCGCAGAACTCCGTGGCGAACTCGATGCCAATGGAGCGTACAGCGGTCGGATCGTCTTTGGCTGTGACGATCCGCTCTTTCAGGGCGTTCGGGATGGCCGCGTTGCTGAGTTGCGGCAACCGTTCCAGCATCTTCACGCTGGTGACGGGCATGACCTCGGGGATGACGGGGGTCTCGCAGCCGGCGCTCGCGACCGCGTCCCTCAGACGCAGGTACGAGTCGGGGTGGAAGAACATCTGCGTGATCGCGTAGTCGGCGCCGGCCCGGCACTTGTCGACGAAGCGCGCGACGTCGCTGTCCCAGTCCGGGGAGCGCGGGTGCATCTCCGGGAAGGCGGCGACGCCCACGCAGAAGTCGCCCGACTCCTTGATGAGCTGGACGAGTTCGGCGGCGTAGGTCAGGCCCTGCGGGTGCGCGACCCACTCGGCCATGGGGTCGCCGGGCGGGTCGCCGCGGACGGCGAGGATGTTGCGGATCCCGGCGTCCGCGTACTGGCCGATGATGTTGCGCAGCTCGGCGATGGAGTGGCTGACCGCGGTGAGGTGGGCGACCGGCGTGAGAGTGGTGTCGGCGGCGATCTGCTCGGTCGCCTTCACCGTGCCGGACCGGGTGGAGCCGCCCGCGCCGTACGTCACGGAGACGAAGCTGGGGGCGACCGCCTCGATCCTGCGGAGGGCGTTCCACAGGTTCCGCTCGCCCTTCTCCGTCTTGGGCGCCCAGAACTCGAAGGAGTAGGTGGTCTTGCCCGTGGCGAGCATGTCACGCACGGTGCGTGCGCGGTCCGTCCTGGTCGAAGCGGTTCCTAGGGCCATACGGGCAGGTTAGTCAGGTCGGGGCCGTCCCCCAACCAGAGCAGGTGCTTTTGTCCCCTTTGCCGAGCTGCTGTCCACGCCTTGGACAGCCTTGGACAGCCATGGACGCCTGGGACAGCCGTCGACCGCCGGAGATCGGGGGACGACCGCGGGCGCGACCGGCTAGAGGGCGCGCAGCCGCTCGGTGAACTCCGCCGCGGCGGCTCCGGGGTCGTCGGCCTCGGTGATCGCCCGGACGACGACCACCCGCCGGGCTCCCGCCTCGACGACCTCGTCGAGGTTGCCGAGGCCGATGCCGCCGATGGCGAACCAGGGGCGGTCGGTGGCGAGGGCGGCGGTGCGGCGGACGAGGTCCAGGCCGGGGGCGTGGCGGCCGGGCTTGGTGGGGGTGGGCCAGCAGGGGCCCGTGCAGAAGTAGTCCACGCCCTCCTGGACGGCCGCCGCTGCGGCCTCCTCGTCGGCGTGGGTGGAACGGCCGATGAGCACGTCCGGGCCGAGGATCGCACGGGCGGCGGGGACCGGCAGGTCGCCCTGGCCGAGGTGCAGCACGTCCGCGCCGACGGCGTGGGCGACGTCCGCGCGGTCGTTGACGGCGAGCAGCTTGCCGTGGCGGCGGCAGGCGTCCGCGAAGACCTGGAGGTGCTCCAGCTCCTCGGCGGCCTCCATGCCCTTGTCGCGGAGCTGCACGATGTCCACGCCGCCGCCGAGGACCGCGTCCAGGAACCGCGGGAGGTCGCCCTGGCGCCTGCGGGCGTCCGTGCAGAGGTAGAGCCGGGCGTCGGCGAGCTGGGCGGCGGCGTCGGACATGGGTGGGTCCCCCGTTGGCATACGTGATCGGTACGGCGCGCGGGGGACGCGGCCCTCGCGGGCCCCGGCTCCCGCGCGCCGGACGGGCGGCTCTTCCGCGGAACCTCCGCGGATCTTTCGGGTGTCTCGGCTGTCTCGGATGTCTCGGCTGGTTCCGGTCAGACGGCGAGCGCCTGCGCGCGGCGCTTCACCTCCGTGCCGCGATTCTCGCTCAGGGCCTGGGCCGGGGTACCGGGCAGGCTGGCGTCCGGAGTGAAGAGCCACTCCAGCATCTCTTCGTCGGTGAAGCCGTCGTCCCTCAGCAGGGTCAGGGTGCCCGTCAGGCCCTTGACCACCTTGTCTCCGTCGATGAAGGCGGCGGGGACGTGCAGCGCGCGGTTCTCACCACGGCGTACGGCGATGAGCTGGCCTTCCTTCACCAGCTGCCGCACGCGGGTCACCTCGACGTCCAGCATCTCTGCGATGTCGGGGAGGGTCAGCCACGCGGGGACGAGAGCATCGATCTTTGCGTCAATCTCGGTCACGTCTCCAAGACTGCCATCTGGGACTGACAGTGGGTAGCCGAGGCGCCTCGGGCGGAGCCGGCCGAGGGGTGCGCGGAGCGCGTCGGCCGGCCGGCGGGCGCGTCCGGCTACGCCGTCGCCGCCTTCAGGGGCCTCGCCGGGTCCTGGAGCAGCAGCGGGTCCATCGGTGTGCCCGCCTGGATCAGACGGCGGCCCTGGGCCAGGTCCCGGGGGCGGCCCACCGCCAGCAGGGCGACCAGCCGGGACTCGCGCAGCCAGCACACCGACCAGGCGGCGCCGGCCGGGTCGCCGCGCCGGACCGTCGTGTCGGCCGAGGCGTGGTCCCCGGCGTACTGGACGAACCGGCCGAACTGCTCGGACCAGAAGTAGGGCACGGGGTCGTAGGGCTCGGGGGTCTCGCCGACGATGTTCGCGGCGACCGTGCGGGGGCCCTGGAGGGCGTTGTCCCAGTGGTGGACGAGGAGGCGGCGGCCGTACCTGCCGGAGGGGAAGGAGGCGCAGTCGCCGACGGCGTAGACGTCCGGCGCGGAGGTGCGCAGATGGTCGTCGGCCACCACCTCGCCGTGGGCGCCCAGCTCGATGCCGGAGCCCTTCAGCCAGGCCGTGGCGGGGCGCGCGCCGATGCCGACGACGACCGCGCCGGCCGGGATGCGGGTGCCGTCGTCCAGGACCACCGTCCCGGGCTCGACACGCTCCACGCGCGCGTGGGTGCGCAGGGTGGTGCCGCTGTCGGCGTACCAGGCGGTCATCGGGGCGGCCACCTCCGCCGGGAGGGCGCCCGCGAGCGGGCGGTCGGCGGCCTCGACGACCGTCACCGCGCAGCCCGCCTCCCGGGCGGCGGTGGCGAACTCGGCGCCGATCCAGCCCGCCCCCACGACCACGATGTCGTGCTGCCGCGCCAGCACGGGCCGCAGCCGCTCGGCGTCGTCCAGGGTCCGCAGCAGATGCACCCCGGGCACGCCCTCGGCGCCCGGCAGCCGGATCGGTTCCGCGCCGGTCGCGACGACGAGGACGTCGTACGGGACGGGCCCGGCGGGCGTGTCCAGTTCGTGGTCGGCGGGGCGCAGGCCGGTCACCTCGCGGCCCAGCCGGAGGTCGATGCCGAGCGCCTCGAAGTCGACGTCGAAGGCGGAGCCCTCGGCGTTGCCGAGCAGGACGGCCTTGGAGAGCGGAGGGCGGTCGTACGGCTGGTGCGGCTCGGCGCCGAGCAGGATCACGTCGCCGGTGAAGCCCTGTTCCCGCAGGGCGACCGCCGTCTGCACGCCCGCCATGCCCGCGCCCACGACGACCACGCGCCGCGCCGGTGATCCGTCCCGCTGCTGCGTCTGCTCGCTCACTCGATCACCATAGACAACTGATATTCGGTCAGTCAGGGGGTGGGGGGCCCGGTCGTCCTGCGGTGGGTCCGGTGGCCGCCCTCAGCGGGCGCGGTCCGCCGTCCCCTCGACCTGCTCGACCACGCTCGTCCCGCTGCCGGGCCCGGACTCCCACTCCCAGGTCTCCTCCAGCCGGACGCGCCCGTCGGGGAGTTCGACCACACGGGACACGCAGTGCCCGGAGGCGGTGGTCCCGTCGGTCTTCGCCTGTACGTAGCGGAAGTCGAGCCGGTCCCCCGCGCGCGTGCCCACGAGCCGTCCCCGCACGACGTCCCCGCCCGCGTACTCGGCCCAGATCTCGCCGTTCTCCTCGTGGTACGTGAACCGGGTGCGGGTGCCCACCTGACCTGGGGCTTGGTCGGCGACGGGGGCGAGGACGAGACCGTCGAGCGAGCGGGCCATGGGCACGGGCTCCCTTACTGAGGCGATCGGCGGGGGCTAGGGTGGGCCACCGTAGAGCACTCGCGGGAGCCCGGACGCACCGGGCTGAGAGGGAGGCTGGCGGCCTCCGACCGTACGAACCTGATCCGGGTCATGCCGGCGAAGGGAGGGGCTGGACGCCCATGTCGCGTACGCACACGTCAGACGTCCTCGTCGTGGGGGGCGGCATCATCGGCCTCGTCACGGCGTGGCGGTCCGCGCGGCGCGGGTTCGCCACGGCCGTGGTCGATCCCGAACCCGGCGGCGGGGCCGCGCGGGTGGCGGCCGGGATGCTCGCCGCCGTGACCGAACTGCACTACGGCGAGGAGACGCTGCTGGGGCTCAACCTGGAGTCCGCGCGCCGCTACCCGGACTTCGCGGCCGAGTTGACGGAGGCCACCGGTCTCGACCTCGGCTACCGCCGCTGCGGCACGCTCGCCGTCGCGCTCGACGCCGACGACCGCGCCCACCTGCGTGAACTGCACGCCCTGCAACAGCGGTCGGGCCTCGACTCGGAGTGGCTGAGCGGACGGGAGTGCCGTCGCCTGGAGCCGATGCTCGCGCCCGGCGTGCGCGGCGGACTGCGGGTCGACGGGGACCACCAGATCGACCCGAGGCGGCTCTCCGCGGCCCTGGTCGCGGCCTGCGAACGCGCCGGGGTGGTGTTCCACCGGGCCTGGGCGGAGGAGCTGACGCTGGCCCGGGAGCGCGCGACCGGCGTCCGGACGAGCGACGGCGAGCGGCTGGAGGCCGGGAGCACCGTCCTCGCCGGGGGCAGCCTCAGCGGCCGGCTCGCGGGAGTCCCGGCCGAGGTGCGGCCGCCGGTGCGGCCGGTGAAGGGGCAGGTGGTGCGGCTGACCGTGCCGAAGCTCTACGCGCCCTTCCTGAGCCGTACCGTGCGGGCCGTGGTGCGCGGCAGCCAGGTCTATCTGGTGCCGCGCGAGAACGGCGAACTCGTCGTCGGCGCGACCAGCGAGGAACAGGGCTGGGACACGACGGTCACCGCGGGCGGGGTGTACGAACTGCTGCGGGACGCCCACGAACTCGTCCCCGGCATCACCGAACTGCCGCTCACCGAGACCCGCGCGGGTCTGCGCCCCGCCTCCCCCGACAACGCCCCGCTGCTCGGCCCCAGCGGGCTGGACGGCCTGCTCCTCGCGACCGGCCACTACCGCAACGGGGTGCTCCTCACGCCGGTCACCGGCGACGTCCTGGCCGAGGTGCTGGCCACCGGTGAACTGCCGGCGGAGGCACGCGACTTCACCCCCCTGCGGTTCCGCGCCGGCGCGGCCCGCGCACTACTGGAGCAGCCCGTATGACCACCACCGGGACGCTGACCGTGTCCGTCAACGGGGAGCCGCGGCAGATCGCTCCCGGCACCGCGCTCGACGCGCTCGTGCGGACGCTCACGCCGTCCGTCTCGGGCGTCGCCGCCGCCCTCAACGAAACCGTCGTCCCGCGCGCGCGGTGGACGACCACCGCCCTCGCCGAGGGGGACCGTGTCGAGGTCCTCACCGCCGTCCAAGGAGGCTGATCCCATGGCAGACGACCCCTTCGTCCTCGGCGGCACGACCTACGCGTCCCGTCTGATCATGGGCACCGGCGGCGCGAGTGGCCTGGACGTCCTGGAGCGCGCGCTGGTGGCCTCCGGCACGGAGCTGACCACGGTCGCGATGCGCCGGGTCGACGCGGCCACGCACGGCTCGGTCCTGTCCGTGCTCGAACGGCTCGGCATCCGGGTGCTGCCCAACACGGCCGGCTGTTTCACGGCGGGCGAGGCGGTGCTGACGGCCCGTCTCGCGCGCGAGGCGCTCGGCACGTCGCTGGTCAAGCTGGAGGTCATCGCCGACGAGCGCACCCTGCTGCCCGATCCCATCGAACTGCTCGACGCCGCCGAGACGCTCGTCGACGACGGTTTCACGGTGCTGCCGTACACGAACGACGATCCCGTGCTGGCGCGCAAGCTCCAGGACGTCGGCTGTGCCGCGATCATGCCGCTGGGGTCCCCCATCGGCTCCGGGCTCGGTATCCGCAACCCGCACAACTTCCAGCTGATCGTGGAGCACGCGCGCGTGCCGGTGATCCTGGACGCGGGTGCCGGGACGGCGTCGGACGTGGCGCTGGCGATGGAGCTGGGGTGCGCCGGAGTCATGCTCGCCTCCGCCGTGACCCGGGCGCAGGAGCCGGTCCTGATGGCCGAGGGGATGCGGCACGCGGTGGAGGCGGGACGGCTGGCGTTCCGGGCGGGCCGCATCCCCCGCCGGCACTTCGCCGAGGCCTCCTCGCCCGGCGAGGGGCTGGCACGGCTGGATCCGGAGCGCCCGGCGTTCTGAGGCGGAGCTCACGCCTACCCACCCCTCACTCGAAC
This sequence comes from Streptomyces caniscabiei, assembly GCF_014930365.1. Lineage (GTDB taxonomy): Bacteria > Actinomycetota > Actinomycetes > Streptomycetales > Streptomycetaceae > Streptomyces > Streptomyces caniscabiei. The sequence continues at coordinate 467,961 of NZ_JABXWI010000005.1, forward strand.
AGCCGAACGAGTACGGACGGAGACCCGCTCGTCACAGCCCTCCGGACTCGGTCACAGGTCTGCTGCAGTACGTCTCGCGGGCCACGGGGCCCCTGGGCCTGTCGGCGGCGGCTCGTACACTCACCTGCGTGGACACGACCCTTCAGGACCCGCTTGTCGGCCAGGTGCTCGACGGCCGGTATCGAGTCGAGGCGCGGATCGCGGTCGGCGGGATGGCCACGGTCTACCGGACCGTGGACACCCGCCTGGACCGCGTGCTCGCGCTCAAGGTGATGCATCCGACGCTGGCCGCGGACCGGACGTTCGTCGAGCGGTTCATCCGGGAGGCGAAGTCGGTGGCCCGGCTCTCCCACCCGAACGTGGTGGGGGTCTACGACCAGGGCACCGACGGCTCGTACGTCTATCTCGCGATGGAGTACGTCGCCGGCTGCACCCTGCGTGACGTGCTGCGCGAGCGGGGGGCGCTCCAGCCCCGCGCCGCGCTGGACATCCTGGAGCCGGTGCTCGCCGCGCTGGGCGCCGCGCACCGCGCCGGGTTCGTGCACCGGGACATGAAGCCGGAGAACGTCCTGATAGGGGACGACGGCCGGGTGAAGGTCGCCGACTTCGGGCTCGTCCGCGCCGTGGACACCGTCACCAGCACCACCGGCAGCGTCCTCGGCACCGTCTCCTACCTCGCCCCCGAGCAGCTGGAGCACGGCACCACCGACACCCGCGTCGACGTGTACGCCTGCGGCGTGATGCTCTACGAGATGCTCACCGGCGGCAAGCCGCACGCCGGCGACTCCCCCGCGCAGGTGCTCTACCACGCGCTCCACGACGACGTGCCGCCGCCGTCGGCCGCGGTGCCGGGGCTGCCCTACGAGCTGGACGCGCTGGTCGCCTCGGCGACCGCCCGCGATCCGGAGCTGCGGCCCTACGACGCCGTGGCCCTGCTCGCGCGGACCCGTCAGGCGCGGGCGGGGCTGAGCGACGCGCAGTTGGACGTGATGCCGCCGCAGGCGATAGCCGACGGCCACGACGGCGCGGAGGACCGGACGAGCGTGATCCCGCGCTCCCTGTCCGTGTCGCGGTCGGTGGGACTCGATCCGGACGACCGGTTGCACCGCACGAGCCGGTTCGAGTCGCCTCCGCCGCCGCCCCGGGGCGCCCGCACATCCCCCGCGCCCCGGCGCGGGCTGTGGGCGATCGTCGTCGCCATGGTGCTCGTGCTGGGCGTGGGCGGGGCTGTCTGGTACATCAACTCGGGCCAGTTCACGCAGGTCCCGGCCGTGTTGCAGCAGAGCGAGGCGGACGCCACGAAGCGGCTGGAGGGTGCCGGCCTGGGCGTCGACGTCAAGCAGGCGTTCAGTGACACCGTCGAGCGCGGCAGGGTGATCGGCACCGACCCGGCACCCGGCGAGCGGATCCGCGACAACGACACCGTGACGGTGACGGTCTCCAAGGGCCCGGAGACCGTGAAGGTGCCGGATCTGAAGGGCACCCCGCTGGGCGAGGCCAAGAACCGACTGAAGGACGACGGGCTCGAACCGGGCGTGGTGACACGGGAGTTCAGCGACGAGGTCGTCCGGGGCCAGGTGATCGGCACCCGGCCGGGAGCGGGCACCGAGATCTCGTCCGGCGCGGCCGTCAGGATCGTGGTCAGCCGGGGTGCCCCGGTGGAGGTGCCCGAGGTGTCGGGCGCGTCGGTCGCGGACGCCCGAGCCCAGCTGGAGGAGGCGGGGCTGAAGGTGAAGATCGCCCCCGGCCGGGTCAACTCCGAGTTCGACAAGGGGCTCGTGGCCGAGCAGTCTCCGGGCGTCGGCAAGCAGGTCGGCCAGGGCGACACCGTCACCCTGACGCTCTCCAAGGGGCCCGTGATGGTCGAGGTCCCCGACGTCGTGGGCGACAGCGTCGACGACGCGACCCGAAGGCTGAGGGACGCCGGTTTCGAGGTCGAGGAGGACCGGGGCATCCTCGGGCTCTTCGGCGACGAGGTCAGGAGCCAGTCGGTGGACGGCGGGGACACGGCGCCCAAGGGCTCGACCATCACCATCGAGATCCGCTGACGGACGGCCCGGCCGTCGCCTCGAACCGGCGGCCGGGCACCGCGGGCCGCATGACACCCTGGTCCGGTGAGCACTCAGCAGTCCCCCGCCCTCCCGGGCCCCGTCCCCACCCCCGCCGGCCCGTCCCGCAACCCCGTCGGCGGTCATGTCCCCGTCGCCGGGGGCCTGAACTCCGTCGGGCTGACGTACGCCCGTGAGCTGAGGGCCGAGACCGTCCAGGTCTTCGTCGCCAATCCGCGCGGCTGGGCCACCCCGGTCGGCAATCCCCGGCAGGACGAGGAGTTCCGCGCGGCCTGCGCCGAGGAGTCGATCCCCGCGTACGTCCACGCGCCGTACCTGATCAACTTCGGTTCGCACACCGAGGCGACGGCCGAGAAGTCCGTGGAGTCGATGCGGCACTCGCTGCGCCGGGGCCGGGAGATCGGCGCGCTCGGGGTCGTCGTGCACACGGGGAGCGCGACCGGCGGGCGGGACCGGTCGGTGGCGCTCAAGCAGGTGCGGGAGTATCTGCTGCCGCTGCTGGACGAGTTGACCCACGACGACGACCCGTTTCTGCTGCTGGAGTCGACGGCGGGGCAGGGAGCCTCGCTCTGCTCCCGCACCTGGGACTTCGGGCCGTACTTCGAGGCGCTGGACGCCCATCCGAAGCTGGGTGTCTGTCTGGACACCTGCCACATCTTCGCGGCCGGCCACGATCTGACCGGCCCGGACGGGATGCACCGGACCCTCGACCTGCTGGTGGACACCGTCGGCGAGGGCCGACTGAAGCTGATCCACGCCAACGACTCCAAGGACGTGGTCGGCGCCCACAAGGACCGCCACGAGAACATCGGCTCCGGGCACATCGGCGAGGACCCGTTCCGCGCCCTGATGACCCACCCCGCCACGGCCGGCGTCCCGCTGATCATCGAGACCCCGGGCGGCAAGGAGGGCCACGCGGCGGACGTGGAACGCCTGAAGAAGCTCAGGGACGGCTGACGCGCCGCCGCCATGAGCAGGCCCGTCAGAGCTCGGGCCCGTCCCCCGGTTCCTCCTGGTAGGAGTAGCGCTGCTCGCGCCAGGGGTCGCCGATGTTGTGGTAGCCGCGTTCCTCCCAGAAGCCGCGACGGTCGGCGGTCATGTACTCGATGCCACGGACCCATTTGGGGCCCTTCCAGGCGTAGAGCTGCGGGACGACGAGGCGGACCGGGAAGCCGTGCTCGGCGGTGAGGAGTTCGCCGTCCTTGTGGGTGGCGAAGATCGTGCGCTCGTCGGCGAAGTCGGCGAGGCGGAGGTTGGAGCTGAAGCCGTACTCCGCCCACACCATCACATGGGTGACCTCGGCGGCGGGCGGCGCGATGTCCAGGATCGTACGGGCCGGGATGCCGCCCCATTCGGCGCCGACCATGCTGAACTTCGTCACGCAGTGCAGGTCGGCCACGACCGAGGCGTACGGCAGGGCGGTGAACTCCTCGTGGGTCCAGGCGTGCTTCTCGCCGTCGGCGGTGGCACCGAAGACCCGGAAGTCCCAGCGCTCCGGTCGGAACTTGGGGACGGGCCCGTAGTGGGTGACCGGCCAGCCGCGCTGGAGCCGCTGTCCCGGCGGAAGCTGCGACGACGTCGCGTTCTCAGATGCGCGATCTCCTGATTCGCGTTCCACCGGCTGACCCATGACTCCATCCTGACAGACCTCGGGTGGTGCACATGACCAGGGCCCACCCGACCCGGACATTTAGAACTAAGGCTGCACTTACTTACTAAGCTTGCACTTACTGGACGATCTTCGACGGCGGTGCAATCATCGCGGCGCAACCTCCCAGTTCCCCGCTTGGAAGGAGCCTCTGCGATGCAGGGCGACCCCGAGGTCATCGAATTCCTCAACGAGCAGCTGACCGCGGAGCTCACCGCGATCAACCAGTACTTCCTGCACGCGAAGATGCAGGAGAACTTCGGCTGGACCAAGCTCGCGAAGTACACACGTCACGAGTCGTTCGACGAGATGAAGCACGCGGAGGTACTCACCGACCGGATCCTGTTCCTGGACGGGCTGCCGAACTACCAGCGACTGTTCCACGTCCGGGTGGGCCAGACGGTCAAGGAGATGTTCGAGGCCGACCGGATGATCGAGGTCGAGGCGATCGACCGGCTCAAGCGCGGCATCGAGGTGATGCGCAACAAGGGCGACGTCACCTCGGCGAACATCTTCGAGTCGATCCTCGCGGACGAGGAGCACCACATCGACTACCTCGACACCCAGCTGGAACTGCTGGAGAAGCTCGGCGAGGCGCTCTACATCGCGCAGCTGATCGAACAGCCCGAGAGCTGAGTCAGGCCGCTTCCCGGGTCAGGCCGCTTCCTCGAGCTCGGTGAAGACCGACTCGCCCTGGTCGGCCGACTCTCGGCGCGGGCACGCGCCCCGGCCGAGGATCGCCTGGATCCGCCGGACGCACGAACCGCAGTCGGTGCCCGCCTTGCAGGCCGACGCGATCTGGCGCGGGGTGCAGGCGCCGTCCGCCGCATGCTTCTTGACCTGCTGCTCGGTGACGCCGAAGCAACTGCAGACGAACACGCGGTTCACCTCCCGCCGGGATCGATTGGGGGCGCCGTCCCGATGATCGGTGAGGCTAACCTAACCTTACCCGGCAGGCAGGAACCGCAAAAGTGGAGTGGGGCGCGGATCGTATGTGATCCGCGCCCCACGTCATGCGCCGGTGACAGGCGCACCCACTGTTGATCTCCTACTAGTCCCGGTACAGCTCCGCGACCAGGAACGCCAGGTCCAGCGACTGGCTGCGGTTGAGCCGGGGGTCGCACGCGGTCTCGTAGCGCTGGTGCAGGTCGTCGACGAAGATCTCGTCGCCGCCGCCCACGCACTCGGTGACGTCGTCACCGGTGAGCTCGACGTGGATGCCGCCCGGATGGGTGCCGAGGCCCTTGTGGACCTCGAAGAAGCCCTTGACCTCGTCGAGCACGTCGTCGAAGCGGCGGGTCTTGTGGCCGGAGGCCGCCTCGAAGGTGTTGCCGTGCATCGGGTCGGTCACCCAGGCCACGGTCGCGCCGGAGGCGGTGACCTTCTCGACCAGCTCGGGCAGCTTGTCGCGGACCTTGTCCGCGCCCATGCGCACGATGAAGGTGAGACGGCCGGGCTCGCGGTCCGGGTCGAGGCGCTCGATGTACTGCAACGCCTCCTCCGCCGTGGTCGTCGGGCCGAGCTTGATCCCGATCGGGTTGCGGATCCTCGAGGCGAACTCGATGTGCGCGTGGTCCAGCTGCCGGGTGCGCTCGCCGATCCACACCATGTGCGCGGAGACGTCGTAGAGCCGGCCCGTGCGCGAGTCCACGCGGGTGAGCGCCGACTCGTAGTCGAGCAGCAGCGCCTCGTGCGAGGAGAAGAACTCGACGGTGCGGAACTCCTCCGGGTCGGCCCCGCAGGCGTGCATGAAGTTCAGCGCGTTGTCGATCTCGCGGGCGAGCTGCTCGTAGCGCTGGCCGGACGGGGACGACTTCACGAAGTCCTGGTTCCAGGCGTGCACCTGGCGCAGGTCGGCGTAGCCGCCGGTGGTGAAGGCGCGCACCAGGTTGAGCGTGGAGGCGGAGGCGTTGTACATCCGCTTCAGGCGCTCGGGGTCCGGGATGCGGGCGGCCTCGTTGAAGTCGAAGCCGTTGACCGAGTCGCCTCGGTACGTCGGCAGGGTCACGCCGTCGCGGGTCTCGGTGCCCTTGGAGCGGGGCTTGGAGTACTGCCCGGCGATCCGGCCGACCTTCACGACCGGCACGGAGGCCGCGTACGTGAGGACGGCGCCCATCTGGAGCAGCGTCTTCAGCTTGTTGCGGATGTGGTCGGCCGACACGGCGTCGAAGGCCTCGGCGCAGTCGCCGCCCTGGAGGAGGAACGCCTCTCCCTTGGCGACGGACGCCATCCGGGCGCGCAGCTGGTCGCACTCGCCCGCGAAGACGAGCGGCGGATACGACTCGAGCTCCGCAACGACTGCGCGCAGAGCCTCGGTGTCGGGGTACTCGGGCTGCTGCGCCGCGGGCAGGTCTCGCCAGGTGTTGCCAGCGCTCGCGCTGGACTTAGCGTTCACGGTCACGACGTCCACATTACGGGGTCATGTCGGGCGTCCATCCCCTTGCTCATCAAGTGAGACGGACCCCGCTCGATCTGAGCGGGGTCCGCGGGGCGCCCCGGGGTGCCTCAGTGGAGGTCCATGACCGCTGGGTCGTCGAAGCCGACGGCGAAGACCGTGCGCAGGGAGAGGTTGGCCTCGCCCTGGTAGCCGTCGCAGGCGTTGCGCCGCTCGTCGGCCTCCTCGACGGCCGTGAACTCGTCGGGGAAGCTCGCCCGCAGGGCGGTGCCGGCGCAGATGTGCTCCGTGAGCCCCCACAGCTCGTCCACGCGTGCCGTGCCGAGCCTCGGCCAGTGGCTCAGCGCCTGCGGGGTGCCGACCGCCCAGTTGCCTCTCGCGTGGGGCCGGCCGCCGACCGTGACGTTGCAGGCCGTCGGGGCGCGGGTGTCGCCGGCCCAGGTGCGGGAGAACACGGCGGGCTGGAGGGCGCAGCCCTTGTGGAAGGCGAAGTTCAGCAGCCCGCTGTCGTCGGTCCAGGTCATGCCGCCCTGCAGCCCGACGTAGCGGGTCGCCGCGTACGCGTCCTGGATCACCGTTCTGCCGCCGGACATGTTCAGCAGGCCCGGATAGGTGGAGGCGCTGGTCGGATTGAGCTGGTAACGCACGATCCGGGCGCCCGCGGCGCCGCCGTACCACTCGCCGGCGACGAGCTTGTACGGGCTGCCACCGGTCTTGTCGAGGGAGAGCCAGGAGTAGCAGAGCGAGTCGGGGTCCGGGGTCCCGTCGACGGCGTCGTTGTCGCAGCCGCCGGAGGGCGGCGGGGAGGCCTGCCGGTAGTAGTGGGTCTGCGGCAGGACGTACGGGAGGCCGCAGGCGCTCGACCGGCCGGTGACGCCGTCGACGCCGTACGTGTCGAGCCCGGAACCGTAGGTGTCGACCTTGCTCAGCTTGTTGACGTCGAAGACGCGGATGCCGCCGGTGGTGTCGGTGACGTAGAGGTGGTTGGCGTACCAGACGACGCCGCCGCCGTGGCCGGTGACGTACTTGAAGTTCTGCCCGCCGGAGGTCGGCTCGACGAGCAGGACGTGCCGGTACTTGAGCGTGTCGCGGTCGATGAAGGAGAGCCTGAGCAGGTTGTTGGTGCGGCACCTGTCGTTCGCCTCGACCGTGCCCTCCGGGTCGGTCCGAAAGGTCTTGTAGTGCCAGGCGACCGCTGTGACGCTCCTGCCCTGGATCGCGCCGTCGGCGCCGTCGGCGGTGCCGGTGGTGCTCATGCCCTGGGGCCACCAGCGGGGGGTGGTGTCGTCGCCGAGCGCCGAGGACCAGCACCAGGCGATCCTCCGGTCCACCGGCGGCAGCGCCTTGGTCTCGTCGCCGGCGCAGGCGCGCATCGAGCCCAGGTTCATGCCGGGGTCGGGTGTCCCCGCCGAGTCGGTCGTGTACTCGGTGGTGACGACGTCGTCGAGGTCGGCGTCGGCCAGCCGGCCCGCGAGGGTGGTGGCGGCGGTCGCGGTGCTCGTGTCGGTCATCCTGAACAGGTCACCGGCGAGCGCCAGTCGGGTCGTGGTCGGCTCCTCCGCGGCCGTCGCGGGTTGTCCGGTCAGCCCGGCGAGCAGGGCGGCCGTCGCCGCCACGAGGGCCAGGGGTCGCGTTCTCCGTATGAGTGGCACGCGTGATCCTAAGCCGACCGCCAGGTGTCGATCATGTGAGTTTCCGGGGGTTGTCCGGTAGGGTGCGGCGCATGTTCGCGCACTCGACCCGTAACTGGTGGTGGACCGCTCATCCGGCGGCCCACTGACTGCGCGTACGCAAGACTTCGCGAAGGCCGCCCGAGGGGCGGCCTTCGGTGTTTCCAGGGCCGGGCCGTTCCTCTCGATCACCACGACTCACCACGACGACCGTGATCCCCAGGAAAGAGGAACCCATGGACCTGACCCGGCTCCTGTCCGACGACCGCCCGTTCGCCCTGCTGCGACGGCGCACCCCCGGCCTGTACGACCACGACACGGTGGAACTGCTGATCGGCCCGGTGACGACGTACGAGCGGCTCGCCGACCTCCCCGACGAGGGGCTGGCGCTCGTCCCGTTCCGGCAGATCCGTGAACGCGGCTTCGACGTCCGCGACGACGGGACGCCCCTGTCGGTGCTGGTGCCCGAGGAGTCGTTCGCGCTGCCGCTGGAGCGGGCCCTCGCGGAGCTGCCCGCGCACGACGTCCGGGTCGAGGGCGGCGGCTTCGACGTGGGCGACGAGGAGTACGCCGAGATCGTCGGCCGGGTGCTGCGCGAGGAGATCGGGCGCGGCGAGGGCGCCAACTTCGTGATCCGGCGTACCTACGAGGGCACGGTCCCCGGCTTCGGCCGCGCGGACGCGCTCGCGCTGTTCCGGCGGCTGCTGGAGGGCGAGCGGGGGGCGTACTGGACGTTCGTGGTGTGCACCGGGGAGCGCACGCTGGTCGGTGCCAGCCCCGAGGTGCATGTGCGGATGTCCGGCGGGACGGTCGTGATGAACCCGATCAGCGGGACGTACCGCTATCCGACCGGGGGCCCGACCCCGGAGGATCTGCTGGCCTTCCTCGGCGACGGCAAGGAGATCGAGGAGCTGTCGATGGTCGTCGACGAGGAACTCAAGATGATGTGCACCGTCGGCGACATGGGCGGGGTCGTGGTCGGGCCCCGGCTGAAGGAGATGGCGCACCTGGCGCACACCGAGTACGAGCTGCGCGGGCGGTCCTCGCTGGACGTGCGGGAGGTGCTGAAGGAGACGATGTTCGCCGCGACGGTCACCGGGTCGCCGGTGCAGAACGCGTGCCGGGTGATCGAGCGGTACGAGCCGCTCGGGCGGGACGGTGTCGCGCGCGGGTACTACGCCGGGGCGCTGGCGCTGCTGGGGCGGGACGCGGGCGGTGCGCAGACCCTGGACTCGCCGATCCTGATCCGTACGGCCGACATCGCGGCGGACGGGCGGCTGAAGGTGCCGGTGGGGGCCACCCTCGTCCGGGGGTCGGACCCCGCGGGCGAGGTCGCCGAGACCCATGCGAAGGCGGCGGGGGTGCTGGCGGCGCTGGGGGTGCGGCCCGGGCGGCCGGAGCGGGAGCGGGTCCGGCCGGGGCTGGCCGAGGACCCGCGGGTGCGGGCCGCGCTGGACGGGCGGCGGGCCTCGCTGGCGCCGTTCTGGCTGCGGATGCGGGAGCGGACGGGCGAGCTGACCGGGCACGCGCTCGTGGTCGACGCCGAGGACACCTTCACGGCGATGCTGGCGCATCTGCTGCGGTCGTCGGGGCTGGAGGTGACGGTACGGCGGTACGACGAGCCGGGGCTGCGGGAGGGCGTGCTCGCGCACGAGGGCGTGGTGGTGCTGGGGCCCGGGCCGGGGGATCCGTCGGACGAGGACGATTCCCGGATGGGGTTCCTGCGGTCGCTGACCGCCGAGGTGCTGCGGGGGCACCGGTACGGGGTGCTCGGGGTGTGTCTCGGGCACGAGCTGATCGCGGCGGAGCTGGGGCTGCCGATCGTGCGGAAGGTGGTGCCGTACCAGGGAGCGCAGACGGAGATCGATCTGTTCGGGCGGCCCGAGACCGTGGGGTTCTACAACAGCTTCGTGGCCCGGTGCGACGACGCGACGGCCGGGGAGCTGGCGGAGCGGGGGGTGGAAGTCAGCCGCAGCGCGAGCGGTGAGGTGCACGCGCTGCGGGGTCCCGGGTTCGCGGGGGTGCAGTTCCATCCGGAGTCGGTGCTGACGCTGGACGGGGTGAGTGTGGTGGGTGAGCTGGTGGCGGGGGTTCAGTCTCTGCGGGCGGTTTAGGGGCCGGGGGGTGGGTGGGGCTCGGGGTGCGTCGGCGGGTGCGGGTCCGGTGGGGCTTCTCGCGCAGTTCCCCGCGCCCCTTAAGGGCCTACGGCCCTTTCGGGCCGAAAAAGCAGGGGCGCGGCCCCGCTTTTTCAGGGGCGCGGGGAACTGCGCGAACAACCCCCACCCATCCGCACCCGCCGACGCAACCGCACCCCCGCCCCCTCAGGCGCCCCCTCAGCCGAAGAAGACCCCGACCTCCTCGTACAGGCTCGGATCCACCGTCTTCAGACGGGCCGTCGCGTCGGCGATCGGGACGCGGACGATGTCCGTGCCGCGCAGCGCGACCATCTTGCCGAAGTCCCGGTCGCGCACGGCCTCGATCGCGTGGAGGCCGAAGCGCGTGGCGAGCCAGCGGTCGAACGCCGAGGGCGTACCGCCGCGCTGGACGTGGCCGAGGACGGTCGTCCGGGCCTCCTTGCCCGTCCGCCTCTCGATCTCCTTGGCCAGCCATTCGCCGACGCCGGAGAGGCGGACATGGCCGAAGGAGTCGAGCGAGCCGTCCTTGAGGACCATCTCGCCGTCCTTCGGCATGGCCCCCTCGGCGACGACCACGATGGGCGCGTACGAGGCCTTGAAGCGGGACGTCACCCAGGCGCACACCTTGTCGACGTCGAAGCGCTGCTCGGGGATGAGGATGGCGTTGGCGCCGCCGGCGAGACCGGAGTGGATGGCGATCCAGCCGGCGTGACGGCCCATCACCTCCACGACCAGGACGCGCATATGGGACTCGGCGGTGGTGTGGAGGCGGTCGATCGCCTCGGTGGCGATGCCGACCGCGGTGTCGAAGCCGAAGGTGTAGTCCGTGGCGGAGAGGTCGTTGTCGATCGTCTTGGGGACGCCCACGCACGGCACCCCGTACTCGTCCGAGAGGCGGGCGGCCACCCCGAGCGTGTCCTCGCCGCCGATGGCGATGAGCGCCTCGACCTCCTGCTTGGCGAGGTTGTCCTTGATCCGCCGGATGCCGTTCTCCTCCTTGAGCGGGTTGGTGCGGGAGGAGCCGAGGATCGTGCCGCCGCGGGGCAGGATGCCGCGCACGGCGGGGATGTCGAGACGGACGGTGTCGTTCTCCAGTGGTCCCCGCCAGCCGTCCCGGAAGCCGACGAAGTCGTAGCCGTACTCCTGTACGCCCTTGCGGACGACGCCCCGGATGACGGCGTTGAGCCCGGGGCAGTCGCCGCCTCCGGTCAGTACTCCGACGCGCATGGAAATGTCCCTTCGCCGCGGTTGCCTGGTGAGGGTCACGCTAATAGTGATCCAGGTCACTTCGGCATGCACGGGAGGCCAATTCCGGCGAATTACGGCCGATTGAGGGGGAGTTGATCGAAGATGATCAAATCCCCTTCACTCTATGGGGTGATTCGAGGCGTTTACTCGTCGTCGAGACCGCGCTCTATGGCATAGCGGACCAGCTCCACCCGGTTGTGGAGCTGAAGCTTGCCGAGGGTGTTCTGGACGTGGTTCTGGACCGTGCGGTGCGAGATCACGAGGCGCTCGGCGATCTGCTTGTAGCTCAGGCCCTTGGCGACGAGCCGCAGCACCTCGGTCTCACGGTCGGTGAGTTGCGGGGCCTTCGGCTCGTCGGCGCCCGGGGCGGGCGCGGGCTCGGAGGCGAGGCGGCGGTACTCGCCGAGGACCAGGCCCGCGAGGCCCGGCGTGAAGACGGGGTCGCCGACGGCGGTGCGCCGCACGGCGTCGATCAGCTCCTCGGTCGACGCCGACTTCAGCAGATAGCCGGTCGCGCCGGACTTCACCGCCTCCAGGACGTCCGCGTGCTCCCCGCTCGCCGACAGCACCAGGACGCGCAGGGCGGGATTGGCTCCCACCAGTTCCTTGCAGACCTGCACGCCCGGCTTCGCGGGCAGGTTCAGGTCCAGGACGAGCACGTCCGGCCCGGTGGCGCGGGCGCGCCGCACCGCCTGCTCGCCGTCGCCCGCCGTGGCGACCACGTCGAAGCCGGCCTCGGCCAGGTCGCGGGCGACGGCGTCGCGCCACATGGGGTGGTCGTCGACCACCATGACCCTGATCGGGCCGCCGCCCCCGCCGGGCCGCGCCACCGCGTCCGCCGACCCGCCGTCGCCCACGCTCTCCACGCTGTTCGTCACCGCTTCTCCGCCTTCCCCCGTACACCCGTCGGCCCCTGTGCGGCCTTGGGTACCTTCAGTTCGACTTCCGTGCCCTGGCCCGGCACCGAGATCAGCTCGGCCGTGCCGCCGATGTCGCGCAGCCGCCCCCGGATGGAGAGGGCCACCCCGAGCCGGCCCTCGCCCTCCGCCTGGGCGAGCCGCCCCTCGGGGATGCCGGGGCCGTCGTCCCGTACCGTCACGACGATCTCGTCCGGCCAGTCCTCGACCAGGATCCAGGCCCTCGCCCCGTCGCCCGCGTGCGCCCGCACATTGTCCAGGGCCGCCCCGACCGCCGCCGCCAGTTCCCGCGCGGCCCCCGGGGCGAGCGGCACCGGGCCACCGGGCTCGGAGAACGTGACCTTCGCGCCGGCGTACGGGGCGAGCAGCGCGCGCAGGTCCACGGGCTCCCCGTCGGCGCCGTCGCCGGAGACGTCCGGTTCGTCCACCACGCGGACGAGGGCGCCCTGGGCCGCGTCCTCCGAGATCCGGGAGACGGGGACCAGGCCGCCGGAGACCAGGGTGCGCAGCGCGACCTCCTGCTCGCCCGCCATCCGGCCCAGTTCTGCGGCCTCGCCACCCAGGGCGGTGCCGCGCCGCTGCACCATGGCGAGGACCTGGAGGACGCTGTCGTGGATGTCCCGGGCCAGGCGTTCCCGTTCGCGGGTGGCGGCCTCGATCTCCAGGGCACGCGCGAGGGTGCGCTCGGAGGCGCGGGCCACCTCTACGACGTAGCCGATGGCGATGGAGGCGACCCAGACCAGCAGCACGTTGTGGATGGTGTCGCGGGTGGGGGCGCCCCGGTGGACCAGGTTGGCGACGGCGACGAGCGTGGAGGCGAAGGCCGCCCAGCGCCAGCCGCCCTTGATGGCGAAGGCCAGGACGGCGCCGGCGGTCCATATCGACGGCAGCGTGGGGCCCCCTGCCTCGACCCGCGCGGCCGAGTCGGCGAGCCGGGTGAGCAGGATGCCGACGATCGCGATGGTGAGGTCGGCCGCGAGGAACCGCTTGGTGCAGCTGGCGGCGCCCGCGACCTTGGGCAGGGTCACCAGCGTCCAGCCGGCCAGCACCGCGAAGTAGGCGACGGCCAGCCAGGGGCGCTCGAACTTGTCGTACGCGCTGATGAACAGGCCGACGGCGTAGATCATCGTCAGCACCCGGTAGCCGGTCAGCGCACGCCACAGCGGCTGCTCCACCGACATCGTCATGACCCGCTCGAGCTTCGGCACGTCCCCCACCCCCTGCTGACTCGCCACCGGGCTCCCCGGCGTACGCGTCCGGAACGCGACCGTACCCGGGAAGCGGGCGGTCACGAAGCCGGTCGGTCCCTGTCCGCGCCGTCCTTCTCCGCACGGGCCCTCTCGGCCAGTTCCCTCAGCTCCTTGGCGGCCTGCTCCTTCTCGGCCTTGGCGAGGGCGGCCCTGGCGGCCTTGTCGGCCTCCTTCTCGGCCTTGGCCGCGTCCGCGATCTGCCGCTTGGCGGCGGTCGCGTACATGTCGACGTACTCCTGGCCGGAGAGCTTCATGATCTCGTACATGACCTCGTCGGTCAGCGCCCGCAGGACGAAGCGGTCGTGCTCCATGCCCTGGTAGCGGCTGAAGTCGAGGGGCTTGCCGATGCGGATGCCGGGGCGCATGACCTTGGGCAGGACCTTGCCCGGGGGCTGGATCTTCTCCGTGTCGATCATGGCGACGGGGATGACGGGCGCGCCGGTGGCGAGGGCCACCCGGGCCAGGCCGCCGGGCTTGCCCCGGTAGAGGCGGCCGTCGGGCGAGCGGGTGCCCTCGGGGTAGATCCCGAACAGTTCCCCGCTCTCGATGACCTGTATGCCGCTGTTGATGGCGGCCTCGCCCGCGCCGCGCGCGCCGGACCGGTCCACCGGGAGCTGGCCGACGCCCTTGAAGAAGGCGGCCGTCAGCTTGCCCTTGATGCCGGGGGTGGTGAAGTACTCGGCCTTCGCGATGAACGTGACCTTGCGGTCCAGGACAGCGGGGAGGAAGAACGAGTCCGAGAAGGAGAGGTGGTTGCTCGCGAGGATCGCGGCGCCCTCGGCCGGAATGTTCTCCAGGCCCTCCACCCAGGGCCTGAAGGTGACCTTGAGCGGTCCCCCGATTGCGACCTTCATCGCGCCGTACAACAACCGATTGCCTCTCTGTGATCCGTGGAGGAGACCTTAACCCGGACGCCCGAGGAAGAGTCCGACAGGTCCGACCGGTGTCGAGCGAAGCCCCTGGTCGGTGTCAGTGCGGTCGCGTACGGTGAACCACATCCGGACTCATTCACACCCTTCTCATGAACAGGAGACCGAACCGTGCCGGTCCTTCCTGGAGCCGAGCCGTACCACCACGAGGGCGGGGAGGTGGGAGTCCTCCTCTGCCACGGATTCACCGGGTCACCGCAGTCCATGCGCCCCTGGGCGGAGTTTCTCGCCGAGCGCGGGCTGACCGTCGCGCTGCCCCTGCTGCCGGGCCACGGCACCCGCTGGGAGGACCTCCGCCCGACCGGCTGGCAGGACTGGTACGCGGAGGTGGACCGCGAGCTGCGGACCCTGCGCGAGCGCTGTACGCGGGTCTTCGTCGCGGGGCTTTCCATGGGCGGCGCCCTGGCGCTGCGACTGGCCGCGAAGCACGGGGACGCGGTGGCCGGCGTGATGGTCGTCAACCCGGCGAACAAGGTGCACGGCCCGGCCGCGCACGCCCTCCCCCTGCTCCGGCACTTCGTGCCCATCACCAAGGGCATCACCAGCGACATCGCCAAGGAGGGCGTCGAGGAGCTGGGGTACAGCCATGTGCCGCTGCACGCGGCGCACTCGCTGCGCAATTTCCTGCGCCTGGTCGACGGGGAACTGCCCCAGGTCACCCAGCCGTTGCTGCTGCTGCACAGCCCACGGGACCATGTGGTGCCGCCCGTCGACTCCGAGCGGGTCCTCGGCCGGGTGTCGTCGACGGACGTCACGGAGATCCTGCTGGAACAGAGCCACCATGTGGCGACGTTGGACCATGACGCGGGCCTGATCTTCGAGGAGAGCCACGCGTTCGTCACCCGGCTGGTGGCGGGGTCCGATGCGCCGCGCGCGACGGATCCCGCGGAGGCGGGTGTGAAGAAGTCCGACGCGGAATCCGTACAGCAGTCTGATTCGGGATCCGCGGAGCGGAACGGTCCGGGATCCTTGGAGCAGAGGGAAGGGACGGCCACTGGTGGCTGAGCACGACTCCGAGCGTGAGCCGGAGGAGCAGGGAGCGCCCCTCGGAGCCTCACCCGGCGACCCACGGGGCGACTCCTCGGGCAACTCCGCGGGCGGCCCCGCCAAGGGCGCCGGGGGCGCCTCGTCGGGCGAGGCGGCGGGCGAGGAGCAGCACGTGCCGTTCGACGAGGACGCCGCCTGGCGGGCCATCGTCGCCGGGTTCGGCGACGAGCCGCCGGACCCACCGGGTGCCAAGCCGTTCAGGTCCGTGGAGGACCTGGCCCTCCTGGAGCCCGAGCCGGAGGAGTCCACGGACAAGGCCCCGGACGGCGCCGCCGGCCCCGCGGCCCCCAAGCCGCTCGGCAGCTCGGTCGCGTTCGCGCCCGGTGTCGGGGCGGGCCCGCGCGACTACAGCGTGCCCGACCCGGTCGGCGAGGACACCGGTGACGAGGACGAGGACGGCGACGACGGCGAGGGTCACTTCGTGCCGCCCGAGCCGCCCCCGCTGCCGGAGGCCGACGCGACCGCCAAGTTCGCCTGGCTGGGCGTGGCCGGCGGCCCGGTGCTGCTGCTGCTCGCCGTACTGCTCGGCTGGGAGATGACCTGGTGGCTCACCACCCTGGGCATCGGCGGCTTCCTCGGCGGCTTCGCCACGCTGGTAATGCGGATGAGGGAGGACGACGAGGACGACGACGATCCGGGGCGGGGCGCGGTCGTCTGACCCCACCGCCACCCCACCGACGTCACCACCGCCACCGACGTCGCGTCGCGCACGAGGGCCCGCCCGGGATCGTTCCGGGCGGGCCCTCGCCGTCGCCCGGCGCCACGACACGCTTTCTCTGCGGCGGAACGGAACTCGATTCCGGTGAACGGCGAAGTACGGGTGCACGACCCGAACGAGCCCAAGCCTTCGAGGCGTTCGGACGAACGAGAGGAGCCCCGATGCCCGTCGGACCACCGGGACTCGGCACCCGCGAGCGAGAGCGCGAGGAGAGTGACGCCCGTGTGATCGAGCGGTCCCGGGACGAACCCGAGCTGTTCGCCGTCCTCTACGACCGCCATGCCGACGCCGTCCACCGTTACGCGGCCCGGCGGCTCGGTCCCGAGGCGGCGGAGGACCTGATGGCGGAGACCTTCGCCATCGCCTTCCAGCGGCGGCACACCTACGACCTGGAGCGGCTCGACGCCCGCCCCTGGCTGTTCGGTGTCGCCACCAACCTGCTCGGCAGGCACCGGCGGGCCGAGGCGCGCCGCTTCCGGGCGCTGGCCCGGCTGCCGGAGCCGGTGGAGCACGAGGAGCCGGTCGCGGACCGGGCGGTCGCCAGGGCCGGTGCCACGGGGGTGCGCCGGGAGCTGGCGGCGGCGCTCGCCGGGCTGTCCGCCCGGCACCGCGACGTGGTGCTGCTGGTGGCCTGGGCCGGCCTCGACTACGAGGAGGCGGCCCAGGCCCTCGGCGTGCCCGTCGGCACGGTCAGATCCCGGCTGAACCGGGCTCGCGGCAGACTGCGCGAGGCACTGGGCGGATCCGATCCGACCGCTTTCCGAGAGGCAGACGCCCATGCGTGACATCGACGACCCGAGGACCCTGGGGGAGCTGCGGGACCTCGCCGACTACGACGCGGGGGCGCCCCCGCTGGACGAGGAGACCCGGCGGCGGGGGCGGGCCCGGCTGCTGGCCACGATCACCGCGCCGGACGCGGACCGGACACGGAAGCCGGCCTTCCGGCTCGCCCCGCCGGTCCGTCGCCGTCCGGTCCTGCGGATCGCGCTGAGCGGGCTGGTCGCCGCCGCCGTCACCGCCGGTGTCCTGGTCGCCGTGCAGGAGGACGGCGACGACGGCCGGGGCGGGACCGCGAAGCCGCCGGTGACCGACCTGCCGCCGATGCGGAACGTGAGCGCGCGGACGGTGCTCAACGGGGCGGCCGCGTACGCGCGACAGCACGAGAAGCAGGTCAGCCCGCGGGACGACCAGTTCATGTACACCAAGGAGATCATCAAGGAGACCGACCAGAAGACCGGGAGGACGAAGACCCACGTCGCCGAGAACTGGCGCTCGGTGGACGGCTCCAAGCGTTCGTGGGTCATGGAGCTGGGCAAGGGGTGGTGGGCCCCGCCGCTGGCCGCGAACGAGAGCGTGTGGCCGCCGCAGGACTGGAGCAGGCTGCGGAAGCTGCCGACCGACCCGGAGCAGCTGATCCTGGCGGTCCAGAGGGAGTCCTTCGGACGCCAGGGGAAGAACGCCTCCCTGGACGACATCACCGACGAGGAGTGGATGCACATCCACTTCAGCCTCGCCGGGCTGCTCAAGCTGGTCCCGGTGATGCCCGAGGGGCTGCGGCCGGCGGCGTACGAGGCGCTCGGGATGGTGCCGGGGGTCAAGGCGGTGCCGAACCAGAAGGACGCCAAGGGACGGGTCGGCGTGGCCATCACCTACCAGGCCCCGGACCTGCCCGGGGGGAGCTTCGTCTACGGCGGCTACTTCATCTTCGACCCGGTGACGTACGCCTTCCTCGGCTTCCGCGACGTGCGCACCTCGGGCGACGGCAAGGACATGAAGACGTACACCCAGCTCTCGTACCTGGACAGTTGGGCGATCGTCGACCGGGCCAAGGAGTACCCGTCGGCCGCCGGGTAGCGGCCGTACGACTGCTCTAGGTCTCGGCGGGGACCCTGAGGGCGGCCAGGACCGGGAGGTGGTCCGTGGCCGCCCTCAGGTCGTCGTCGGTGAGGCCGGGGACGTCGAGGGGGACGCCGCAGCCGAGGACCTCGATGCCGGGGGTGGCCAGGATCGCGTCGATGCGCTGGTGGGGGTCGGTGGGGGTGGAGGTGTACTCGCCGCCCCACGGGGTGGTGGTCCAGCAGTCCTGGAGTTCACCGGCGAGGCGACGGAAGGTCGGGCCGTGCGGGCGCTCGTTGAGGTCGCCGCCCGCCACCGCGTGCGGCACACCCAGGCCGGCGAGGTGGTCCAGGAGCATGCCCCCCTGCTCGTACCGCTCGTCCTTCTGGAGGGAGAGGTGGCAGGACAGCACACCGAGGCGGGCGCGGCCGAAGCGGACCACCGCCGTGGCGAAGCCGCGCCGGTGCAGGCCGGGGGTGAGGGGCAGGAGGACGTCCTCGGCGTGCTCGACCGTGGCGCGGAGGTTGCACAGCAGCGCGGGCCCGGAGGCGGTGGCCCCGCCGGAGAGGGTGACCAGGCCGGAGGCGGCGGCGAGCCGCGCGAGCTTCTTGCGCCAGCGGAAGAAGCGGGGGGCCTCCTGGACGAGGACCAGGTCGGGGGCGCAGGCGGTGATCACTCGGGCGAGGGCGTCCGTGTCGTCGCGCATGGAGCGGATGTTGTAGCTGAGGACGCGGATGGTTGCCGAACCGTCGGGGTTCGTGCGGGAGTTGGGCAGCGGGGTGGTCGCCATGCGGATCAAGATACGCGGCGGAGCTCCGCTGGGAGAGCCGGGAAAAAGCGGGTCGTTCGTTCGACTGACGGCCGGTGGGGGCTGGTCGCGCAGTTCCCCGCGCCCCCAAATGCGGGGCGCGGGGCTGTCGCGAGCCGGTGGCTACATGATCGGGTCGGGTTCTCTCGCCAGGTCCGCCGCGCCCACCAGGCCCGCCTCGTTGCCCAGCCGGGCGGCGATGACGTCGGCGACCGGGCGCCAGTTGCCGCCCACCAGCCAGCGCTTGTAGGACTTGCGGATGGGGTCGAGGACCAGCTCGCCCTCGTCCGACAGGCCGCCGCCGACGATGAAGGCGGAGGGGTCGAAGAGCGAGGCGAGGTCCGCGAGGCCGGCGCCGGCCCAGCGCGCGAGTTCGCGGTAGGAGTCGACGGCGACGGGGTCGCCCTGGCGGGCGGCCATGGAGATGTGCTTGCCCTCGATGCCGTCGGGGGTGCCGTCGCCGAGGCCGAGGAGGAGCTCCGCGTTCTCCGGGGTGGCGTTGGCGCGCTGCTTGGCGTACCGGACGAGGGCGCGGCCGGAGGCGTACTGCTCCCAGCAGCCCTGGCTGCCGCAACCGCACAGCAGGCCGTCGGGGACCATCCGGATGTGGCCGAACTCGGCGGCCACGCCGTAGTGCCCGCGGCGCAGCTTGTTGCCGATGATGATCCCGCCGCCGAGACCGGTGCCGAGGGTGATGCAGATGACGTTGCGGTGGCCCTTGCCCGCGCCGAACTTGTACTCGCCCCAGGCGGCGGCGTTGGCGTCGTTCTCCACGACGACCGGCAGGCCCACGCGGGCCTCGACCTTCTCCTTGAGCGGCTCGTTGCGCCAGTCGATGTTGGGGGCGAAGTAGACCATCGACCGCTCGCGGTTGACGTAACCGGCCGCGCCGATCCCGACACCGACGATCTCGTGTCCGGCTCGCGCGCCCTCGACGGCGGCGGCGATGGCGTCCACGATCCCCTCGGGCGTGCCCGGGGTCGGCACCTTGTGGGTCGAGAGGATGTTGCCTTCCTCGTCGACCACACCGGCCGCGATCTTGGTACCGCCGATGTCGACGCCGATGGTGAGTCCCATGAATCCCTCAGTTCGGTCGAGCCCCGCTACGGCCAACCGTACCCGAGGCCCTGCCCCTGGACTCCCGGCGTCCGCCCGCCGGACGGGCCCGCCGTCAGTCCAGGTCGATGCGCTCGCCGGGCCCCTGATCGTCCCCCTGGTCGCGACCCTGCTGGTGGCCGGTGTCCCGGTTCGTCCAGCGGCGCTCCTGGGCCTCGACGGCGGAGCGGTACGCGGCGAGGAGTTCACCGCCGGCGGCGGCGAGATGGTCGAAGACATCCGGGTTGCGTTCGATGACCGGTTCGACGGCGGCCTTGGCCTGGCGGACGACCTGGTCGACCATCTGCTGGGCCGCGCCGCCGGCGACCGCGCCGAGCAGCGGCGACTGGAGCCCGGACAGCTTGTCCGCGACGGTGTCGACCAGCTTGCGCAGTTCCTCTGCGGCCGAGCCGGGGGGCGGCCCGTACCGGGCGCGGCGGCGGGCCTTCTCCGCGATCAGGTCCTCCTCGCACGCCGTGGCCCAGGCGTCGGCGTCGGTGGCGCGCACACGGTCGCTCTCACGTCCCTGCTCGGCCGTCCGCACCTCTTCGGCCGCGTCCCTGCGAGCGGCCGCGTCCTCGCGAGCGGCGTCGGACGGGGGGCGCTCTTCGCTCATGGCGGGCTCCTGCCTACGGTTCGTACCTTCGACGTTACCCGAACGGACGTATGCGGTTCACCGGGTCCGGGGCCACAACTGCGGGTCCGGCGCGAATCGGATCCTCAGGGAGCCCTCGCGCAGGGCCGCGCCGTCGACGGTGCAGCGGCGCAGTGCCGACGGCAGCGGAACGATACGGCGGAACTGGCCGGCCGTGACGACCAACTCGTCGCCGCGCCGGATGAGATCCAGCTCGTCCCGTATCGCGCCGGGCAGCGGGATGTGCCACACGAGCACGCCCTCGTCCGCGAGGTTGTCGGTGACGGGCCAGGCGGCCCGTGCGGGAGCGTCACCCGTACCGGGTACGCCGAGGGCGGTGAGGTCGTCGAGGCCGCGGGGGTCGTGTCCGAGGTGGCCGACACCCCGTACGGGCCGGCCCTCGCCCTGCTCCTGCCACTCCTCCAGCGCCTTGCGCTGCTGGGCGACGAGGCCGGCGAGCCAGGTGTCGTGGGTGCCCTGGGGCAGGACGCGGTTGGCGATCAGCAGGTCGACGGGGAGGGCCCGCAGGGCGAGTCCGACGCTCGCCAGGCGCGTGTGGTCGGCGCCGGCCGGGCCGGGCTCGGCGATCAGGCGCACGCTGGTGCCGGGGTCCTCGACGATCGCGGCGACGGCGGCCAGCTCGACGTCCCAGCGGGCGGCCGTCTCGTAGAGCCACTCGGCGGGCATCGGCACCCCGGCGAGCCGTCCGAGGACCGGCCGCAGCGCGCGGGCCGCCTGCCGTTCCGGCGGGAGCAGCCGGCGCAGGTACCGCCGCAGTTCCTCCGGGAGGCCGAGCAGGGCGAGGGCCTGCGGCGCGGGCGGCAGGTCGACGACCAGCAGGTCGTACGCCTCCGACAGCGCGGCGTCGCGCAGTGCCCGCAGCAGGGCGAGTTCCTCGGCGCCCGGCAGGGGCGTGAGCTCCTCGGCGTCCAGCCGTCCGGCGCCCAGCAGGTCGAGGACGGACGCGGCGCGCTCCTGGAACGCGACGAGGTCCTCGCGGAAGCCGGCGGCGGCGTCGGGGCGCCAGGCGGTGAGGCCCGGCGCCACCCGCACGGGCTCGGGTCCCGTGGCCGTGCCGAGGGCCGCGCCCAGCCCGTCCGTGCGGTCGGCGCTCAGCACGAGCGTCCGCGTGCCCGCACGGGCCGCGTCCAGCGCCGTGGCCGCAGCGACCGTCGTACGGCCACTGCCGCCTTGCCCGGTGATCAGGATGGTGCGCATGGGGGTGAACGGTAACTCAGCGCGGCCGACCTCGGTGCCCGGCACCGGGGCGCGGCCGGGGCAGGAGGCGCTTACCGGCGCCGGCAGGGCGCCACGTACGCCCGCCCTCCCCCGTCACCCCAGCGGCACGACTGCCCGCAGCCGGGGCGGGGGCGGGCGGGGGAAGAGGGCGAAGCCCGATTCCCAGGGGCGCGGGGAACTGCGCGATCAGCCACGACGGACCCGCGGCCGCCCTCCATCCCGGCCCCCCGAGCCGTCACGCGCCCGACGGCACCCTCCACCACCAAGGCGTCGGGCGGGCGGGTGGGCAAGAACCTACGCCCCCGACTCCACCCGCTTCTTCAGCCCCGCCAGCGCCCGGTCGATGATGACCTTCTCCGCCTTGCGCTTGATCATCCCGAGCATGGGGATCTTGACGTCGACGGTCAGCTGGTAGGTCACCTCGGTCACCGAGTCACCCACCGGCTTGAGGAGGTAGGAGCCGTCGAGGGAGCGGAGCATCTGGGACTTGACCAGCGTCCAGGACACCTCGTTCGCCCCGGTCCAGGTGTACCCCAGCGTCTGGTCGTCCTTGATCGCGCCCGCGTCCATGACCAGCCGGACCTGCTCGGCCCGCCCCTGCTCGTCCGTCCGGAGGACTTCCGCCTCCTTCACCTCACCCGTCCAGTCCGGGTAGCGGGCGAAGTCGGCGATCACTGCCATGACGTCGGCCGCCGCAGCCTCGATCGTGATGCTCGAACTGGTGAATTCCGCCATCGCCGTGGCTCCTCCAGAGACTGTCCGGTGAGGGACGTGGGTGCGCACGTATGTGCAGCGTGAAGGCTACCGCGCGCCCGCCGAACCCTCGCCACCCCACCCGGCGTTCACCACTCCAGCGCCCACGGTTTCCCCCTGCCCGCGAAGTGCCCGACGTTGACGCACTCCGTCGCGCCGATCCGCATCCGCCGGGCCAGCGGCTGGTGGACGTGCCCGAACAGCGCGTACCGGGGTCGGGTCCTGCGGATCGCCTCCAGCAACGCCCGGCTGCCGCGCTCGAATCGGCGCGCCACCGTGTCGTAGACCAGTTCGGGCACCTCCGGCGGGATGTGCGTGCAGAGCACGTCGACCTCGCCGACCGCCTCGATCTTGGCCGCGTACTCCTCGTCGCTGATCTCGTAGGGGGTCCGCATGGGGGTGCGCAGGCCGCCGCCCACGAAGCCGAAGACCCGGCCGCCGATCTCCACCCGCTCGCCGTCGAGCACGGTGGTCCCCGGCCCCGCGTACTCCGGCCACAGCTTCGGCATATCGACATTGCCGTAGGTGGCGTACGTCGGTGTGGGGAAGGCCGCGAACAGCTCGGCGTATTGCTTGCGGACGGCCTTCTCGATCACGGCGGAGCGGTCCTCGCCCACGCCCGCCCAGAGTCGGGCGCCGAGTTCGCGGGCCTCCTCGAACCGCCGGGCGGTGCGCAGTTCGACGAGCCGGGTGGCGTTCTCGGCGCCGAAGAGGTCGGGGAAGATGCCGCGGGAGTGATCGGCGTAGTCGAGGAAGAGGACGAGGTCGCCCAGGCACACCAGGGCGTCGGCACCCTCACCCGCTCTGGCCAGGTCGCGCGCGTTGCCGTGCACGTCGCTGACCACATGAATGCGCGTTCTGCCGTTACCGTCCGGTGTGCGTGCCATGACGATCAAGCGTAGGCGTGTGCGGCATACGTGAACAGAGCCGGTCGGACGTGCGGTTACTGGCCAGTCAGCAAGTGAGGGGATTATTCTTCCCGGGAAGAGCCCCCATGTGTGACGCGGAGAACATCTCACCGGACCCCCCTCGCGGAGAGGCCATACCGACGGGTAACGTCCGGGCAGTCCAGTTGTGCTCAGGTTTTCAACGAGTAAGGCCCAAGGAACTACGCGGGACCTGAGCGCTCGCCCAGCCTTGGACCGCACCGTCGCAGCAACACAGAGTCGTGGCGCCGGCGCCCTATGAGGAGCAGCAGTCTTGCGCGAGTTCAGCCTTCCGGCTTTGTACGAGGTCCCGACGGACGGCAATCTGACCGACATCGTCCGCAGAAACGCCGCGCAGCATCCCGATGTCGCCGTCATCGCCCGCAAGGTGGGCGGCGCCTGGCAGGACGTGAACGCGGTCCAGTTCCTGGCCGAGGTGCGCACGGCGGCCAAGGGGCTCATCGCCGCCGGGGTCCAGCCGGGCGACCGCGTCGGTCTGATGTCCCGTACCCGCTACGAGTGGACCCTGCTGGACTTCGCGATCTGGACCGCCGGCGCGATCACCGTGCCGGTGTACGAGACCAGCTCGCCGGAGCAGGTGCAGTGGATCCTCGCCGACTCGGGCGCGACCGCCATGATCGTGGAGCTGGACGGGCACACGGCCGCCGTCGAGTCGGTCCGCGACCGGCTGCCGGCGCTCAAGCACGTCTGGCAGATCGAGGACGGCGGGGTGGAGGAGCTGGGCCGCCTCGGCCAGGACGTCACCGACGCGGCCGTCGACGAGCGCAGTTCGCTGGCCAAGGCCGACGACCCGGCGACCATCGTCTACACCTCGGGCACCACGGGCCGCCCGAAGGGGTGCGTGCTCACCCACCGCAGCTTCTTCGCCGAGTGCGGCAACGTGGTGGAGCGGCTGCGGCCCCTGTTCCGTACGGGCGAGTGCTCGGTGCTGCTCTTCCTCCCGCTCGCGCACGTCTTCGGTCGGCTCGTGCAGGTCGCGCCGATGATGGCGCCGATCAAGCTGGGCACCGTGCCGGACATCAAGAACCTCACCGACGAGCTGGCCTCCTTCCGGCCGACGCTGATCCTCGGTGTGCCGCGGGTGTTCGAGAAGGTCTACAACTCGGCCCGCGCCAAGGCCCAGGCGGACGGCAAGGGCAAGATCTTCGACAAGGCCGCGGACACGGCGATCGCCTACAGCAAGGCGCTGGACGCCCCGTCGGGCCCGGCCCTCGGTCTGAAGATCAAGCACAGGGTGTTCGACAAGCTCGTCTACAGCAAGCTGCGCGCGGTGCTCGGCGGCAAGGGCGAGTTCGCGATCTCGGGCGGTGCCCCGCTGGGCGAGCGCCTCGGCCACTTCTTCCGCGGCATCGGCTTCACCGTCCTGGAGGGCTACGGCCTCACCGAGTCCTGCGCGGCGACCGCGTTCAACCCCTGGGACCGGCAGAAGATCGGCACGGTCGGGCAGCCGCTGCCGGGTTCCGTCATCCGGATCGCGGACGACGGGGAGGTACTGCTGCACGGCGAGCACCTGTTCAAGGAGTACTGGAACAACCCGGGCGCGACCGAGGAGGCGCTGGCCGACGGCTGGTTCCACACCGGCGACATCGGCACCCTCGACGAGGACGGCTATCTCAGCATCACGGGCCGCAAGAAGGAGATCATCGTCACCGCGGGCGGCAAGAACGTCGCCCCGGCCGTGATCGAGGACCGCATCCGCGCCCACGCCCTGGTCGCGGAGTGCATGGTGGTGGGTGACGGGCGGCCGTTCGTCGGCGCGCTGGTCACCATCGACGAGGAGTTCCTGGGCCGTTGGGCCGCCGAGCACGGCAAGCCGGCGGGCGCCACCGCGGCGTCGCTGAGCGCGGACGCCGATCTGAACGCGGCCGTCCAGGCCGCGATCGACGACGGCAACGCCGCGGTGTCGAAGGCGGAATCGGTGCGGAAGTTCCGCATTCTGTCCTCCCAGTTCACGGAGGAGTCGGGCCACCTGACGCCGTCCCTGAAGCTCAAGCGCAACGTGGTGGCGAAGGACTACGCGGACGAGATCGAGGCGATCTACCAGAAGTAGTCCGCTCCACCAGTAGTAGTCCGCTCTACCAGCAGTAGTCAGACATGTACGACGATCATGGCGCGGTGTCCTCCACGAGGACCCGCGCCATCGTGCGTTCGGCGAGCGCGGTGATCGTGACGAACGGGTTCACCCCGATCGAGCCGGGCACCAGCGAACCGTCGGTGACGTACAGCTTCGAGTAGCCCTTCACCCTTCCGTAGCCGTCGGTCGCCCTGCCCAGCACGCAGCCGCCCAGCGGGTGGTAGGTGAAGTCGTCGGCGAACACCTTGTTGGACGAGCCGAACAGGTCGTACCGGTACATCGTGGAGTTGGCGGAGTTGATCCGGTCGAAGAGCTTCTTGGCCATGGACGAGGAGACCGCGCTCTGGGCGGCGCTCCAGCCGAGCTTCGCCGAGTCGCCGGCGGCGTCGTAGGTGAAGGAGGCGCGCTCGGTGTTCTTGGTGATCGCCAGATAGAGGCTGACCCAGTGTTCGAGGCCGGTGGGCAGGGGGGCGATCTCGGCGAAGACCGGGTTGGCGGTGTTGGCCCAGTCGTCGATGCCCATGACCGGCATGGTCGACTGGTTCTCCCCGACCGTGTCCCAGAGGTGGTTGGCCCGGCCGAGCATCACATTGCCGTTGGGGCCCCAGCCGGCGCCGACACTGGCGTCCAGGGCGGGGAGGGTGCCCTTCGCCCGCGCGCGGACGAGCAGTTCGGTGGTGCCGACGCTTCCGGCGCCGAGGAACAGGTAGGTGCAGCCGTACTCCTTGGTCTCGACGACCGTGCCCGTGCCGTCGAGACGGTCGACGGTGACGACGTACGTCCCGTCGCTCAGCCGGCGGATGCCCCTGGCCCGTTCCAGGGTGTGGACGGTGACGTTGCCGGTGCCGAGGGCGGCGGCCAGATACGTCTTGTCGAGGCTCTTCTTGCCGTGGTTGTTGCCGTAGATGACCTCACCGGCGAGGGCCGACTTCGTCGCGGTGCCGGCGGCCTCGCGCTGCATGTGGCCGAAGTCGTAGACGCTGGGCACGAAGGTGGTCCGCAGGCCGGTCTTCTCGGCGTGGGCCCGGGAGATCCGGCTGAAGCGGTACCACTCGGTGGACTCGAACCACGCGGGGTCGACGGTGTTGACGCCGAGCATGGCGCGGGCGCGCGGGAAGTACGTGGAGTACATCTCGGCGGTGTCGACGGTCGGGAACTGCTCGGCGAAGTACGAGCGGAGCGGGGTGACGGCCATGCTGCCGTTGACCAGGGAGCCGCCGCCGACGCCCCGGCCGAGGAAGACCGACATGTTGGCGTAGCGGACCCGGTCCAGGACGCCGGGGTAGGGGCTGATGTCCTTGTTGACGACGTCCAGCCAGAGGAAGGTGGCGAGCGGCGCCTCGGTCCGGGTCTTGAACCACATGGACCGCTCGTCCGGCTCCCGGGTCGAACAGAAGATCTTGCCGTCGGCGCCGGGGGTGGTCCACGCCTTGCCCATCTCCAGGACGAGGGTGCGGATGCCGGCCTGACCTAGGCGGAGGGCGGCGACGGCGGCGCCGTAGCCGGAGCCGATGACGATCGCCGGGGCGTTGTCGACGGCGTCGGGCTCAGCCGCGTGGGCGGACTGGAGGCCGATGCGGGTGAGGCCGAGGCCGGCCGCCGTCTGAAGGGCGGCCATACCAAGGATGTGACGTCTCGTCAGCTGACGCTGCATCAGTTTTGCTGTCATGTGCGCAGCATGTGCGGATTTTCCGGCTCCGGCTAGGGGCTCCGCCGTGCCGGGTGGCGCCTACCGGGGTGCCGGGTGCTCTTGAAAGGCGAGTTCCGGTCGTCTTGTGGCTGGTCGCGCGGTTCCCCGCGCCCCTCCCGGGGCTACAGCAACGTTTTCAAAGTTTCTGCCAACAGGTCCCAGCGCCATTTCTCCTCCACCCACTCCCGGCCCCGCTGCCCCATGCGTTCCCGCAGCTCCGGGTCGCCGAGGAGCGTGACGACGCGCTCCGCGGCCTCCGTCGGGGAGCCGCCGCGTACGACCCAGCCGGTCTCGCCGTCGAGCACGGCGTCGGGGGCGCCGCCGGAGTCGCCCGCGACGACGGGCAGGCCGGTGGCGGAGGCCTCCAGGTAGACGATCCCCAGCCCCTCGACGTCCAGGCCGCCCCGGCGGGTGCGGCACGGCATGGCGAAGACGTCGCCGGCGCCGTAGTGGGCGGGCAGCTCGGACCAGGGGACGGCGCCGGTGAAGCGGACGGACCCGGCGACCCCCGTCTCGTGGGCGAGCCGGCGCAGCTCCTTCTCGTACGGTCCGCCGCCGACGATCAGCAGCACCGCCTCGGGCTCCGCCGCGAGGATGCCGGGCATCGCCCGGATCAGCGTGTCCTGCCCCTTGCGCGGCACGAGCCGCGAGACGCAGACGACGACCGGGCGGTCGGTGAGGCCGAGCCGGGCGCGGACCTCGGCGCCGCCGGAGCCCGGGTGGAAGGTCTTCTCGTCGACGCCGGGCGGCAGTTGGACCATCCGCCCGGCCGCCTCCGGGGTGAGGGCCGTGGCGATCCGGGAGCGGGTGTACTCGCCCAGATAGGTGATCGTGTCCGTGCCCTCGCCGATCCGCCGCAGCAACTGCCGGGCGGCGGGCAGCTGGGCCCAGCCCGCCTCGTGGCCGTGCGTGGTGGCCACCAGCCGCGTCGCGCCCGCCCGGCGCAGCGCGGGGGCCATCAGGCCGAGGGGGGCCGCCGCGCCGAACCACACCGACGTACAGCCGTGCTCGCGCAGCAGCGAGACCGCGCGGCGGGTGACGGCGGGCGTCGGCAGCAGCATGGTCGTCCGGTCGCGGACGACGGTGAAGGGCTGCTCGGCGTCGAAGGCGGCCGTCGCCTCGACGCCCTCGCGGCTCCGCTTCCACGTCGACGCGTAGACGACGATGCGCTCGGGGTCCAGCCGCAGCGCCATGTTGTGCAGGAACGCCTGGATGCCGCCGGGCCGGGGCGGGAAGTCGTTGGTCACGATCAGGGTCTTGTGCATCGCCGCCGACCCTACCGGCCGCCCCCGGGCACACCCCGCCGACCCCGGCCATGCCGCACGGCCGCCGCACAGCCGGACGGGGGATCATGTCCCTCACCAACACGAACCGGTGCGCGGACGGACAGGGACTCACGTGGCTCAGACGGACATGACGGTCTCTCGTCGACGGCTCCCGTTCGGGCTGCTCGCGCTCTGGGGCTCGACCCGGGTGCTCCTGCTGCTGTTCGTCTTCAAGGTGTTCGTGTTCCCGGGACCGGACGTCACCGGCGACGTCTCGGTGATCTACCACGGCTGGTACGGGACCCTGCGCGCGGGAACGTATCCCCTGGACGACGTCACCTGGCAGTACCCGCCCGCCGCCGCCCTCGCGATCCTCTCCCCCGCGCTGCTGCCCTTCCTGGACTACGCCTCGGCCTTCTTCGTCCTCGCTCTCCTCGCGGACCTGGCGGTCCTCGCGCTCCTCCTGTACGCGGGCACGCGGCCCGGGAGGACCTGGCGCGGCGCCCGGGTGTGGGTGGTGGGCCTGCCCCTGCTGGGTCCGACCGTGTACGCCCGGTACGACGTGATGGTGACGGCGGTGGCGGTCGCCGCGCTCCTCGCCGGCAGCCGCCATCCGCGCGCCATGGGGGCGCTGACGGCCTTCGCGGCCCTGCTGAAGGTGTGGCCGGCGCTGCTGCTCCTGGGCGCCCGCCGGCCCGCCGCCTGGGCCTGGGCGGCGGCCACCGGCCTGGTGCTGGCGGTGGGCTTCGCCCTGGCCATGCCGGGTGCCTTCGCCTTCCTGACCTTCCAGCGCGACCGGGGCACCGAGGTGGAGTCGCTGGGCGCGCTCGTCTTCCATGTGGCCCGGCAGTTCGGCTGGGACGGGGAGGTCCTGCTCAACTACGGCTCGGTGGAGTTCCTCGGCCCGTACGTCGGCATCGTCAGCGACGCGGCCCTGGCGCTCAGCGGGGTGGCCTTCGCCTGGCTGCTGCTGTGGCGGGTGCGGGCGCGGCGGTTCGCGCCGCACACGCTCGCGGACGCGGCGTTCGTGGGGGTGCTGCTGTTCACGGCGACGAGCCGGGTGATCAGTCCGCAGTACATGGTGTGGCTGGTGGGGCTGGCCGCCGTCTGTCTCTGCTTCCGGGCGAGCCGTATGGGGCTGCCGGTGGTCATGGTGCTGGTGGCGTGCTTCGTGACCGTCCTGGAGTTCCCGGTCTGGTTCGGCCATGTCGTGGCCAGCGACTGGCTGGGCGTCACGCTGCTCTTCGTCCGCAACGGCCTGCTGGTTCTGGCGGCGCTTCTCGCGGGGGTGGAGTTGTGGAGGGGGGCGGTGGGGCCGGGGGTGCGTTGTCGGGTGCGGCCCGGTGGGGCTTCTCGCGCAGTTCCCCGCGCCCCTGAAAAGCAGGGGCTGCGCCCCGTGCTTTTCACCCCGCAGCCCGGTGAACTCTCAGACCCACAGGACCGTCGGCTCTGAGACCCGCAGGACCGTGGTCTTCCCGACCCGCAGGACCGTGGTCTTCCAGGCGCGCAGGGCGGGGCTTCCAGGCCCGCAGGGCCTGGGTTCTTCAGGCCGGCGGAGCCTGGGTCTTCAGGCCCGCAGGGCCTGGGCTTTCAGGGGCGCGGGGAACTGCGCGAGAAGCCCCACCGGGCCGCACGCGACAACGCACCCGACAACGCACCCCACGGCACACCCCCCTCCCCTCACCCCAGCTGTGCCCGCGCGTACTCCCTCCACCGCTGCGTGAACTCCCCCACCGTCGTCCCCAGAACCTCCTCCAACGCCCCCTCCACCGCCCCCTCCCGCTCCCCGTGCGCCCCCACCGCCCGGTAGAACTCGTCCAGCCGCACCTCGCCCCAGCGGTCCGCGATCAGCCGGCAGGCCAGCCACCCGCTCTCGTAGGCCTGCGCGAGCGTGCCGGAGTCGTCGGCGAAGCCGAAGTCCGCGTCGGCGGGCAGCGCGTCCGGCAGCCGCCCCTCCGCCAGCGCCCGTTGCAGCTCGGGGGCCACCTCGCGGGCCGCGCGACCCGTGCCCCGGTAGCCGACCCAGTCCGCGTAGCCCTCGGAGAGCCACAGCGGGGTCGCCGCGTTCGTGTGGGCGCGGGTGGCGACGTGGGTCGTCTCGTGGGTCAGGACCACCTGCTTGCCGAAGTCGCCGAGGACGGCGTACGCGTCGGGGTTGACGACGATCCGGTCCGCCGGCGCCTTCGCCTCGCCCCCCGCCTCCCCGGTGGTGACCGCAGCTATCCCCCGGTACCCGGAGGCCGGTGACCCCAGCAGCCCCGCCATCTCGTCCAGCGACTCCGGTACGACGACCACGACGCGACGCGCCCAGTCCTCGCCCCACGCCTCCGTCACGGCGGGCACGGCCCGGTCCGCCAGCGTCGTGTAGGCGCGCAGGGCGTCCGCCGACCGCCCGACCCCCAGCACCAGGCTCCGTTCTCCCCGTACCGCGACGATCCGCCCCTGCTCCCAGAGCTGTTCGGTGCCCTTCTTCGAGGGCTCGTCGGCGGCGACCCGCCACGTCCCGTCGTCGTCCCGGACGAGGGTCAGGGTGCGTACGGCGGTGACGGGCGCCTGGTCGTAGCCACGGATCCGGTAGCGCAGGGCGGCCTCGGCGGTGGCCCGGTCGCCGGTGCGCCGGAAGGAGTTCAGGTCGTACGACCAGGAGGACAGCGGCAGACCGCGGAGGTTGGCGAACTCGGCCGCGCCGGTGGCCAGTTGACCGGCGACGGAGGAGTCCGGCGCCTCGGTGGCGCGGTAGGCCGCCCCGTCCCGCTCCAGGACCGCCTCGGCCCGCCGGTCGAGCATCCGCTCGACGTCGGCGCGGGCGCCGTCCGACGCCGCGTTGCCGCCGCAGCCGACGAGGACGGCGAGCGCGAGAGCGACCGCCGAGGGGACCCTGGCGCGTCCCGGGAGCCCGCGCCGGACCCCCGGCCCGGACCGGGAACGCGTCGTGCGCCTTCGACCAGCCACGTTCCCGATCGTACGGGGCTCCGGCCGCCTCGCGACGGCCGGAGTCGGCGGCGGTCAGGGGCGGGTGACCGAGGCGATCGGCATCATGCCGACGGGGTCGTAACGGACCGGGGCGCCCGGGTAGGGGGCGTGGATGACCTGTCCGTTGCCGACGTACATGCCGACATGGCTGGCGTCGGGCCGGTAGGTGACCAGGTCGCCGGGCTGGGCCTCGGAGAGCGGGACCTGGGTGCCGGCGTACCGCTGGGCCTGCGAGGTGCGGGGGAGGCCGACGCCGGCCTGCCCGTACGACCAGACCATGAGCCCGGAGCAGTCGAAGCCGTCAGGGCCGGTGGAGCCCCAGACGTACGGCTTGCCCAGGGCGGAGCGGGCCGCGGCGACGGCGGCGGCCGCCCGGCCGTTGGGGGCGACCGCGCCGGCGGGCTCGGGCATGTCGGTGCGGCCCGAGGTGGTGGAGCGGGAGGCGCGGTCGTACGCGGCGCGCTCCTCGTCCGGGAGGGAGTTGAGCAGCTGCCGGGCGGCCGCGAGCTTGCCTTCGACGGTCCGCTTGTGCCGGGCGACGGCCTTGCGGCTCTTCTCCAGCTCGGTCAGCTTGCCGCCGGCCTCCGCGCGGTTCTGGTGGAGGTCGCGCAGGGCCTGCTGGAGGTCGTGGAGTTCGCCCGCCTGGTGGGCGCTGATGCGGTCCAGGGCGGAGGCCCGGTCCAGATAGTCGTCGGGGTTCTCGGAGAACAGCAGGGCGATCGACGGGTCGAGGGCGCCGGAGCGGTACTGGGCGCCGGCGAGCGAACCCAGCGACTCCCGCATGGTGTTGACGCGGTCCTGCTGCCGGGCGATCGCGTCCTGTGCGGTGCCGACCTGCTCGCGCAGCGCGTCGGCGCGCTCGTCGGCCTTGTTGTACGCCTCGGTGGCCCTCTCGGCCTCCTCGTACAACCGGTCCACCTCGGCGCGGGTGTTGTCGTGCGGCGCGGCGGCGGCCGGCTGGACGGGGATGGCGCCGAGGGCGGCGGCAGCGGCGGACAGCACACCGAGGGCGGCGGCCGCGCCCCGGTCGAACCCGGACGGTACAAGGCGACTGTGGGACACCACGGGAAGCCGCACTCCCTTCGACGGTGGACAGGGCCCTCCCCGGCCCGGAGGGCGCCCCCGGCAGGGGTGCGCTCACGGCGGGTGAGGGAGGCGCGGCCGACAGTAGCCGCGCGACGGTCTCCCAGCCAAAGACCTCCGCGGCAACAGAGCGTGACGTCCGGCCTGGGACCCAGGTCACCAGCGGGTGAAGGGGTCAGCACGAGGTGCGGGAATTCGCCCGTTCGGGCGGCACCGTGTCCTGATCTTGAAGAAAAACAGGGCCGATCGTCACACTGTGTGACGATCGGCCCTGTTCGAGGCGGAACGGGTGTCAGCCGCCGATGCGGACACCGAACTGGAAGCTGCCGATCGTGCTCATCGACTCGTAGCGGACGACCTTGCCCGGATACGGGGCGTGCAGGACCATGCCGTTGCCCGCGTAGAGGCCGACGTGGCCGAGGTCGTTGAAGAACACCAGGTCGCCCGGCTTGAGCTGGTCGCGCCCGATCTTCGTGCCGTCGTTCTGCTGCGTGTACGTGGTCCGGGTGATCGAGACACCGGCCTGGGCGTAGGCCCACTGGGTCAGCCCGGAGCAGTCGTAGGAGTTGGGGCCGCTGCCGCCGGAGACGTACGGCTTGCCGACCTGGGTGTCGGCGGCCGCGAGGGCGGCGGCGCCGTAGCTGGACGCGGGCGCCTCGTCACCGAGTTCGACGCGTTCCCCGGCGTCGCGGCTGGCGCGGGTCTCCTGCTCGTCCAGGGCGGCCTTCTCCTCGGCCGTCAGGGTGTTGAGGAGCTTCTGCGCGGCGGCCAGCTTGCCCTGGACTTCCTTCTTCTTGTCGGCCAGGGTCTCGCGGGTCTCCGCGAGGTCCTCCAGCTTCTCCGTGGCCTCCTGGCGCTGCTGCGCGAGCGCGCGCTGCTTCTCCTGGATCTTCTTGAGCGCCTCGACCTGCTGGCTGGTCAGCTGGTCGAGGGTGGCGGCCTTGTCCAGGTAGTCGTCCGGGTCGGCGGAGAGGAAGAGCTGGATCGAGGAGTCGATGCCACCCGAGCGGTACTGGGCGCTGGCCGCCAGGCCTATGCCCTCACGGAGCTCGTTGAGCTCCTCCTGGCCCTTGGCGACGTTGTCCTGGATCGTGGAGATCTCTTTTTCGAGCTTCTCCTGCTTCTCCTCGGCCCCGTTGAGCTTGTCGGTGGCCCGCCCGGCGTCCTCGTAGAGCTTGTGCACCTTGGCCTGGACGTCGTCCTTGCTCGGCTTCTCGGCGGGCGCGGCGTTGGCGGCCTGCGAGGTCAGGGCCACGGCAGCGGCGGCGGCAGAGGTGAGCACGGTCACACGCGCACGGCTCGGCTGCTTGGGTCGACGGTGGGACGCCACGGTAGGTGAACTCCTTCTTGTGAGCGACCGGCCGGCGGGGACTCCGGCGACGATCACCCGTTCAGAGGTTTGAGCCCAGACCCTAGTGACCCAATGGTGATCACTTCAAATCCCCCACAGGAAAAATCCCGTCCCAGGGCGCACAATTTACACTCAACACACATGCGGTAGCGCTCGGTTGACGCTACGTTGCGCAACATTTCGATCAATTCGGGCATAGCGCCTGTTCGTTACCCTTGGTGTGAACGTGACCGAAGGGTCAGGAAAGCCGCTTGAGGAGCACCGCGGAGGCGACCGGCCGGGCTCCCGCCTTGGCGATCCCGTCTGCCACCTCACGGTCGGTGGAGACGACGATGACCGGCCGGCCGGGCGGTTCGGCCCGCACCAGCTGGCGGATCAACTCGTCGGCGGTGACACCCGGTTTGGAGAACAGCACCCGCACCCCGCGCGGCGGCGCGAGCAGCACCGGCGCGGCCAGCTCCGCCCCGTCGAAGACACAGGTCACCTCGGCGCCGGTCTGGGCGGCGAGCTGGGAGAGCTGCCCGAGGAGCCGGAGCCGCTGCTTCTCCAGCGGCATCTGCGGATAGCCGGTCTTGGTGACGTTGTAACCGTCGACGACGAGATGCGCCTGCGGCAGCGCCAGCAACTGGTCCAGGATCGCCGGGTCGTTCTCCGACAGCGCGCGGGCGGCGATGTCCTTCGGCGTCATCCGCCCCGGCTCGACCGCGTCGACGGTCTCGGCGGGCCGTACGGAGACCGGCGGCAGCGCCAGCTCCCGCCGCAGGCCCTGGGCCGCGTCCAGCACGGTGTCCAGCAGCAGCCGTACGCGCATGTCCTCGACGCTGCGGCCCTCACGTGCGGCCCGCCGGGCGGCCTCCAGGGCGGCCTCCGCCTCGCCGAGCCGGGCCTTGAGCCGCCGGGTCTCGCTCTCGGCGGCGGACACCTGGGCGTGGCTCTCGGCGCGCAGGGTCTCCATCTCGGCGTGCAGCTTGCGCAGAGCCGCCTCGCCGCGCTTGACGTCGCTGAGGGCGGCCCGGAGCTTGCGGTGCAGCGAGTCGGCGTCCTTCTTGGCCGCCTCCAGCTCCGCCCGCAGCCGTTCCGTCTCGGTCTTCGTGTGGCCGCGGGCCTCGGCGAGCTGCTCGCGCAGCCGCTCCAGCTCGGCCCGGCTCTCCTCGTCGGCGCGCTCGGCGTCCGCCCGCAGGGCCTCCTCGCCGGCGGCGGCGACCAGCTTCACCCAGCCCGTGGGGCGCAGCACATAGGCCGCGGCCGCCACGTCCAGCGGATCCGCGGCCGGGGGCGGCGCGCCCGTGTCGAGGGCACCGGCCAGCTCCGGGTGGGCCTCCCTGAACCGTTCCCCGATCCGCTGTCTGAAGAGCGTGTCGCTCTCCACCGCGGCCGCCATCGCGTTCCCGGCGAACTTCACCCGGCGGTTCGGGGCGAACCGGGCGTACTGCCTGAGCTGGGCGGGCAGTTCGGCGACGGTCAGTCCGCCGAAGCCGTCGGAGACGATCTGCACGACGCGCTTGCGGACGCCCTCGGGCAGCGGACGGTCGAGCACCTCAGCGGCGCCGTCGCCCGGCCCCCCGCCTGAGCTCTCCACCATCCGTCACCCCAATATCTGTGCGGGGCCCGCTCCCTCAGGAGCCGGCGCCCGGCCTGTCCACGAGTTCCACCTGGTCCACGGCGTTGCACCAGCGGCAGCGGACCGACTCGATGGTCTCACTGACCACGTTGCGCTCCTCGACCTCGGGCTTCCCGGCGAGGTCGAGGTGAACGTACTCGACGACCTTCGACGAGCGGGTCACGTCGAACCGCGTGAGGTTGCCACAGAGCGTGCAGCGCCAGCGGGTGGTGTCCGTCGGCAGGGGAACCGTCATCGTGGCTGCTCTTCCTTCTTCCAGTCTCCGCGAAGCACCGGCCTCCCGGTGCGTGTGGCTCGTAACCCTACGGCCTGACCGGTCCTGGACGCCTGTTCGCCTGCGGTGGCGGCGCGGATTGCCCGCGAGGGCCGGGCCGGCCGCCGTCGGCGGCGAGGCGGTCTGTGCGGGTGGGTCCCGTTACGTCATGCTCTGCTCATGATCGGCAAGTGGAGCACCTCGGCCGCCCGGGCCGTACGAAACGAGTCGGCGCCGGTGACGTACGGGCTGATCGCGGTCTGCTGTGCGCTCTTCCTGATCGGACCGGCGGCGGGCCTCAACCCCGTGTACGGCACCGGCGACGAACTGCTCGCCGCGCAGCGGGCGTACTTCCGGCGCTGGGGCGTCGTCCCGGCCGAGCTGTTCCACGGCACCCCGCGCGCCGCGCTCACCCCTCTCACCGCGCTCTTCGTCCACGGCAGCTGGCTGCATCTGCTCGGCAACATGCTCTTCCTCTTCGTCTTCGGGGCGATGGCCGAGGAACGCATGGGCCATGTGGAGTTCGCCCTGTTCTACGTGGGCTGCGGTTATCTCGCGCTGGTGGCGTACGCGGCGGCGCACGCCGGGTCGCCGCAGTCGCTGGTCGGCGCGTCGGGGGCGATCTCCGCGATCCTCGGCGCGTTTCTCTTCCTGTTCCCCAGGGCGCGGGTGACGAGCCTGCTGCCCTTCCTCTTCTTTCTGCCGCTGCGGTTCCCCGCGTGGGTGACCCTGCCGTTCTGGGTGAGCCTGCAGTGGCTGGCCGCGGGGCGGCAGACCGCGGGGCCGGGGGTCGCCTATCTGGCACACCTGGTGGGGTTCGGACTGGGGTTCGTCCACGCGTGGGGGCGCTACGGGCGTGGGGCTAGAGTGAAAGCGCCCGTGGATGATCCGGTGGATGATCCGTCGGACGTCCCCGCTCCGGCCCCCGAGGGAGAGAAACAGCCGTGATCACCGCGATCGTGCTCATCAAGACCAGCGTGGACCGGATCCCGGAGATCGCGGAGTCGATCGCCGCGCTCGACTCCGTGAGCGAGGTGTTCTCGGTGACCGGCACCTACGACCTGGTCGCCATGGTCCGGGTGAAGGCCCACGACGACCTGGCCGACGTGATCCCCGGGTCGATCAGCAAGATCCCCGGCGTGCTGGGCACCGACACGCACGTGGCGTTCCGGACGTACTCGCAGCACGACCTGGAGGCCGCGTTCGCCATCGGCCTGGACGGCTGAGGGTCGAGCCCGCCGCCCCCGCCGCCGGAGCGCTCACCGCCAGGGCCTGTCCGCCGACCCTCAGGAACCGAGTTCGACGGCCGCGATGCCGGCGGAGGTGACGGTGTAGAGCCGTCCGGCACCGACGACCGGGCTGCTGCCGTTGCCGTCCTGGGAACCGACGGTGAGCCTCCACAGCCGCAGGCCCTCGCCGTCGATCGCGTGGAGTTCGCTGCCCGACCGCAGATACAGGACGCCGGCGCGTTCCACCGGGGTGGGGAGGGGCCCGATGGCCGGGTACGTCCACCGGGAGGAGCCGTCGGCGCCGGTCGCCACCAGCATGTCCGCCTGCGCCGCGACGAAGACGTCTCCCACGGAGACCGTGGTCGAGGCGTAGCCGCCGCCCCGGCCGTGGGCGGTCCACACGCGCCGGCCGTCGCCGTCCACGCCGTACAGGATGTTCCCGTCGTCATTGGTGCTCACGGCGAGTATCTCGAACAGGTAGGCGGGCCGGGCGACTTCGCTCTTCAGGTCGGCCTTCCACGTCACGCTGCCGTCCGCGACCGAGAGGGCGTGCAGACGGTCGTCGTACCCGCCCACGTACGCCGTGTCCCCGACGACCAGCGGGGCCACGTCGGGTCCGCCGGGCACGGGCGCCGTCCACACGACGTCGCCGTCGGTGCCGTAGGCCCGCACGCCGCCGGCGCCGACGCCGTCCCCGTACGTGACGAGGACGAGCTCACCCGCGATCACGGGGACCTCGGTGTGCAGCCGGTCCCCCTCACGGGACCATCTCACGTCCCCGTCCGGGCCGAGCGCCCACAGCGTGCCGGGGCTGCTCCCGCCCGGTGAGGTGACGACGAGGACGGTCCCGTCGGGGGCCACGGCCGGCGGGGACATCGGCAGGAACTCGAGCTCCTCGCTCGCGAACGGGGCCGTCCATCGCACCACGCCGTCGTCCGCGGCGAGCGCGTACACGCCCTTGCCCTCGACCGACACGTACAGCGTCTTCCCGTCCGGTGACAGCGCCCCGCAGGGCCCGGACGTATCGACCACCTGCCCGATCCGCGCCCGCCAGGCGAGCGACGCCGGCACCGCCCCACCCGTCCGGGAAGCGGAGGCGGAGGCGGAGGCACCCCCGCTCTCCTTCCCACCGGCCGGGTCGCTCCCCGACCCCGGCTCCCGCAGCCACCACCACCCACCGACGGCGCCGCCCACGGCCGCCACCGTGGCGCCCCCGGCGAGGGCCCGCAGCACGGCCCGCCGCGAGGCCGGAGGTCGAACGGCCACGTCCGCGGCCGGCCGGGGTTCCCCCGCCGGCTCCGGCACCGGTACGTCCGTCACCGTCAGGGGAGCCACGTACTCGACGCCGCTCTCCCGCTCCCCCGAGTCCCGCCCCGGGAGCCACCGGTGGCCGGACCCGGGACCGTCGGCGCGCCCGGCCGGCTCGGCGTCGGACCCCTCGGTGAGGGGACGCCCGGTGGCGGCGGTGAACCAGCCCGCACGCATGTCCTGCCGCAGCGAGGCCGTCGTGTGACCGGCGGCCGCGAGGATCTCGCCCGGCGTCGGGCGGTCCGCCGGTTCGGCGCGGAGGCAGGACTCGACCAGGGGTCGCACACCGTTCGGCACGCCGGACAGGTCGAAGTCGCCGGTGAGGATGCGCATCAGGACGACCGCGTCCTTGCCCTCGCCGAAGGGTTCGCGACCCGCGGCGGCGTACGCGAGGACGGTGCCGAGGGAGAAGACGTCGCTCGGCGGCCCCACCTCGGCACCGTTGCGGATCTGCTCCGGGGAGACATGCCCGACCGAGCCGACGACGGCGCCGGTGCGGGTCAGGGCCGTCCCCTCCAGCGCCCGTACGATCCCGAAGTCGATGACCCGCGGACCGTCGGCCGCCAGCAGGATGTTGGACGGCTTGAGGTCCCGGTGGACCATGCCCCTGGCGTGGATCGCGACGAGGGCCTCACCGAGCGCCGCGGCCAGCACCCGGACCGCCCGCTCGGGCAGCGCCCCCCGGTCGAGGACGGCGTCCCGCAGATTGGGTCCGTCGACGAACTCCGTGGCCATCCACGGCCGTTCGGTCTCGGTGTCCGCGTCCACCACCCGGGCGGTGTAGGTCCCGGCCCCGCCGACGGTCTGCGCGGCACGCACCTCGTGCCGGAAGCGGGCCCGGAAGGTCCGGTCCTCGGCGTGCTCGCCCCGGACCACCTTCACCGCCAGCAGCACCCCGGGGCGCGCCTCGGCCAGATACACCTCGCCCATGCCGCCCGCGCCGAGTCTGCCCCGCACCTCGTAAGGACCGATCCGCCGAGGATCCGTCTCGCGCAGCGCCCGCACCCCGTGCACCCACCGCTCCCCTGTCCACCGTTCGGCTGCCGAGGGGAGCGTATACGCCGGGTACGCGCCGGGGTCACCCGGAACGGATCACACGGCCGGGACGCAACGGCCTTCCTCCGTACGGTAGTTCCACTTCGCGCCGTCCCGTACGAGTTCCTTCACCGCGCCCACGAACCGCTCCACGTGCTCGTCGGGGGTGCCCGCTCCGAAGCTCACCCGGATCGCGTTGAGGGAGCGCTCGCCGGGCGCGGCCTCGGGGGAGCCGCACTCGCCCTGGGTCTGCGGGTCGCTGCCGAGGAGGGTGCGGACGAGGGGGTGGGCGCAGAAGAGACCGTCGCGCACGCCGATGCCGTACTCGGCGGAGAGGGCCGCGGCGAAGTGGGAGCTGTTCCAGCCCTCGACGACGAAGGAGATCACACCGACCCGCGGGGCGTCGTCCCCGAAGAGCGAGAGGATCCGGACCTCGGGCACCTCGGCGAGCCCGGCGCGCACGGTGTCGATGAGGTGCCGCTCACGGGCGACCAGGGTGTCGAACCCGGCCTCGGTGAGGGCCTTGCAGGCGGAGGCGATGGAGTAGGCGCCGATGACGTTGGGCGAGCCGGCCTCGTGCCGGGCGGCGGTCTCGTGCCATTCGACGTCCACGCCGCCGTCGGTGCGCCGGGTCACCTTGCGGGAGGCGCCGCCCCCGGCGAGGTACGGCTCGGCCGTGGCGAGCCAGTCGGCGCGGCCGGCCAGGACGCCCGAACCGAAGGGCGCGTACAGCTTGTGACCGGAGAAGGCGACCCAGTCCACGTCCAACTCCTGTACGGACAGCGGGTGGTGGGGTGCCAGCTGGGCCGCGTCGAGGACGATCCGCGCGCCGTGCGCGTGCGCGGCGGCGGCCAGCTCACGCACCGGCCAGATCTCGCCGGTGACGTTGGAGGCTCCGGTGACGCACACCAGCGCCGGCCCGTGCGGGTCGCGCTCGGCGAGCGCGGTCTCCAGGGCGGCCACGGCCTCCTGCGGCGTACGCGGCGCGTCCAGGTACGTCACCCGCGCGTCGCGCCAGGGCAGCAGCGAGGCGTGGTGCTCGGTCTCGAAGACGAAGACCTGGCAGTCGGCGGGGAGGGCGGCGGCCAGCAGGTTCAGCGAGTCGGTGGTCGACCGGGTGAACACGACCTGGTCGTCGGCCCGGCAGTCGAGGAACTCCGCGACGGTCCTGCGGGCGTTCTCGAAGAGGTCGGTCGACAGCTGGGAGAGATAGCCGGCGCCGCGGTGGACGCTGCCGTAGTAGGGGGCGTAGGCCGCCACGTCGTCCCAGACGCGCTGGAGGGCGGGGGCGCTGGCCGCGTAGTCGAGTGCGGCGTAGGTGACCTCGCCGCCGGTGACGAGCGGGACGGTGACATCCCGGCCCAGAACGGGCAGCGGGGTGCAAATGGACTGGGCGGCGGCAAGGGTGGAGACAGACATGGGGGACTCCCGCGAGGAGGCATGCCAAAAGAGGGCATGCGGAGGAAGGGAAAGCAGAGACAGGGGTGCGCGGAGGCGGGGCTCGGCGGCCCTATCGCATTCGCTTGCTCACGGAAGACTCCCTCGAAGCCGCGCTTGCCGTAGACCTCGCTGCCTACGGCCCGGTCTTCACCCGGGGCACCCCGCCACGGAAGGAGGGTTGCCGGACAGCCAGCCGGGGCTATGGGCTGTCACTCATGACCTGAACCAGAACGTACGTGAAGTGATCGCCACGCCGCAACTTGTGTCCGGATTGCGGGATGGGTCGCGTGATGGGTCGGGGGTGCGGGATTCGTCAGCGGGTGCCGGTCCGGTGGGGCTTCTCGCGCAGTTCCCCGCGCCCCTGAAAGACCAGGCCCCTGCGGGCCTGAAACGCGAGGGGGCCGCGGGATGAAAAGCACGGGGCGCAGCCCCGGCTTTTCAGGGGCGCGGGGAACTGCGCGACCAGCCCCCACCGGAGCCGCACCCGACAACGCACCCGCGCCCACCCGACGAACTACCGGTTCGTCGCGGCGACCCACCGCTCGAGAACCCCCCGCGCCGCCCCGGAGTCGATCGACTCGGCGGCGCGCTCCATCCCGCCCCGCAACTGCTCCGCCAGCGACGCGGACGTCGGCTCCAACGCCACCAACGCAGCCGCCGAGTTGAGCAGCACCGCGTCCCGCACGGGACCGGTCTCCCCGCCCAGCAACCGTCGCGCGACATCCGCGTTGAAGGACGCGTCGGCCCCCCGCAGCGCCTCCACCGGCACCATCTCCAACCCCACGTCACGCGGGTCGAAGCTCTCCTCGGTCACCTTGCCGTCCCGTACGACCCACACGCGCGAGGTCGCCGTGGTGGTCAGCTCGTCCAGCCCGTCGTCGCCGCGGAAGACCAGCGAGGAGTTGCCGCGCTCGGCGAAGACGCCGGCCATGATCGGTGCCATACGGGGGTCCGCGACGCCGACCGCCTGGGCCCGTACCTTCGCGGGGTTGGCCAGCGGCCCGAGCGCGTTGAATACGGTCCTGATGCCCAACTGCCCGCGCGCGGCGGCCACATGACGCAGCGCCGGATGGAACTTCACCGCGAAGCAGAAGGTGATCCCGGCCTCCTCGGCGACCTCGGCGACCCGCTGCGGGGTCAGCTCCAGATTGACGCCGAGCTTCTCCAGCACATCGGACGCCCCGGACGCCGACGACGCGGCCCGGTTGCCGTGCTTGACGACCTTCGCGCCCGTACCGGCGACGACGATCGACGACATCGTGGAGATGTTGACC
This sequence comes from Streptomyces caniscabiei, assembly GCF_014930365.1. Classification (GTDB taxonomy): domain Bacteria; phylum Actinomycetota; class Actinomycetes; order Streptomycetales; family Streptomycetaceae; genus Streptomyces; species Streptomyces caniscabiei. The sequence goes on from NZ_JABXWI010000005.1 coordinate 509,895, forward strand.
GTCTTGGCGCCGTCCCCGCCCGTACCGACGATGTCGACGGTCCTCCCGGACACCTCGATCACCTTGGCGTGCTCGTACAGCGCCTCGACGAGACCGGTGATCTCCTCGACGGTCTCCCCCTTGGCCCGCAGGGCCACCACGAATCCGGCGATCTGCGCGTCGGTCGCCTCCCCGCGCATGATCTGGTCCATCGCCCAGAAGGTGGCACCGGAGTCCTGGTCCTGCCCGGAGAGCAGCGCGTTCAGCACGGCGGGCCAGGAACGGCCCGCCGCGGTGTCGCCTCCAGCGGGGGTCACAGCGCTCATAGCCGCTCCTGGGTGTCCTGGCGCGCGAGATACCGCGCGATCCGCGAGATCAAACGATGTTCTCCCACCCTATCCAGGTCGGGGCACGGCGAAGGGCCCCCGTCCGAAGATCGGACGGAGGCCCTTCGACCGTGGTGTGGCGAAGCGAAGCGATCAGTGGTGGCCGTGGCCGCTCGTGATCTCCTTGTACTCCTCGACGGTGGGCTTGGCGATCTGGCTGTCCTCGCCGTAGTAGCCCTTGCTCAGCTTGACGCGGGCCTTCTCCAGACGCGAGACCTTGCGGGCGACACCGTTCTCGTCGACCGCGGGGCCGATCTCGGCCGGCTCGTACTGCTCGTGCGCCGTGAGCGTGTGCAGCTGCTCCTGGCTGAGCGGCTCGTGGACCTCGATGAACTCACCGTGCGGCAGGCGCTTGATGATGCCGGTCTCGCGACCGTGCAGGATCTTGTCCTTGTCCCGGCGCTGGAGGCCGAGGCAGATGCGCTTGGTGACGACGAACGCGATGACCGGGGCCACGAAGAACGCGATCCGGACGAACCAGGTGATCGAGTTGATCGACAGGTGGAAGTGGGTCGCCCAGAGGTCGTTTCCACCACCGATCAGCAGGACCATGTACCAGGTGATCCACGCGACACCGAATGCCGTACGGGTCGGGGCGTTGCGCGGGCGGTCCAGGATGTGGTGCTCGCGCTTGTCGCCGGTGACCCAGGACTCGATGAACGGATAGACCGCGATCGCGACCAGGACCAGCGGGAAGATCACCAGCGGGATGAAGACGCCCAGGACGAGCGTGTGACCCCAGAAGTTGATCTCCCAGCCCGGCATGACACGGATCAGACCCTCGGAGAAGCCCATGTACCAGTCGGGCTGGGCTCCGGTGGAGACCTGGTCGGGCCGGTAGGGGCCCATGGTCCAGATCGGGTTGATCGTGGCGATCGCCGAGATGACCGCGATGACGCCGAAGACCAGGAAGAAGAAGCCGCCGGCCTTCGCCATGTACACAGGGAGCAGCGGCATGCCGACGACGTTGTTGTTCGTCTTGCCGGGGCCCGCGTACTGCGTGTGCTTGTGGTAGAAGACCAGGATCAGGTGGGCCACCACGAGGCCGAGCATGATGCCCGGCAGCAGCAGGATGTGGACCGAGTAGAACCGGGCCACGAAGTCGCCGCCCGGGAACTCCCCGCCGAAGAGGAAGAACGACAGGTACGTGCCGACGATCGGCACGGACAGGACCGCGCCCTCCATGAAGCGGACACCGGTGCCGGAGAGCAGGTCGTCCGGGAGCGAGTAACCGGTGAAGCCGGTGAACATGCCGAGGACGAACAGCAGGAAGCCGAACAGCCAGTTGACCTCACGCGGCTTGCGGAACGCGCCCGTGAAGAACACGCGCATCATGTGCACGAACATGCCGGCGAGGAAGACCAACGCGGCCCAGTGGTGGATCTGCCGGATCAGCAGACCACCGCGCACCTCGAAGGAGATGTGCATGGTCGAGTTGAACGCCTCGGACATCAGCTGGCCCTGCAGCGGGACGTAGCTGCCGTGGTACTCCACCTCGTTCATCGACGGGTGGAAGAACAGCGTCAGGTACACACCCGTGAGGATGATGATGATGAAGCTGTACAGGCAGATCTCGCCCAACATGAACGACCAGTGGTCGGGGAAGATCTTGCGCATGTTGGCCTTGGCCAGGGAGTAGATCCCGAGCCGGCCGTCGGCCCAGTCGGCGACGCGCTCGCCGGCCGGTGCCTTCTCGCGCTTGTCGCGCGAACCGGTGGTGGTCGTAGTGCTCATCCGCGCTCCCAGAAGGCAGGACCGACGGGCTCTTCGAAGTCGCTGACCGCTTCGAGGTAGCCGTCTTCACCGACGGTGATCCTCAGCTGCGGAAGGGCGTGACCCGCGGGGCCGAAGATGACCCGGCCGCCGTCGGCGAGGTCGAAGGTGGACTGGTGGCAGGGGCAGAGCACGTGGTGCGTCTGCTGCTCGTACAGGGAGATCGGGCAACCGACGTGGGTGCAGATCTTCGAGAACGCCACGATGCCCTCGTGGGACCACTCCAGCTCGCGCTTGTCCTTGATGTCGTCCGGCTGGATCCGGACGATCATCAGGGCGTCCTTGGCGATGTTCTTCTGGAAGTCGTGGTCGTGCTCGCTCAGGCCGTCCGGCATGGCGAAGGTCAGCGACCCCACCGCGACGTCCGACGGGCGCAGCGGCTCGTTGGTGTTCATGTTGACGAGCTTCTTGCCCTTGGCCCAGGTGGTGTGCCGCAGCTTGGTGCCGGGCGCGGGGCCGAGGCCGCCGAGCAGGAACACACCGGAGAGCGGGAACAGGGTCAGCGCGCCGAACATCGTGTTGCGGATCAGCTTGCGGCGACCGAGCGCGGACTCCTTGGCACCCTGCTTGAAGTCGGCCAGGACCTTGGCCTTGACCTCGGGCGCGGCCTCGATCGGGTGACGCTCGTCGGCGATCTCCTCGTCCGACATCAGCGTGCGGGCCCAGTGGACCGCGCCGGCGCCGATGCAGAACAGCGACAGGCCCAGCGTCATGCCCAGCGCGAAGTTCAGCGCGCTGATGTGACCGATCGGCCAGACGTAGATCGACTTGTCGACGTCGATCACCAGGTACGAGGCGATGAAGGCGACGGTGGCCAGCATCGACACCGTGAACAGCAGGGCGACCGTGCGCTCGGACCGCTTGGCGGCCCGCTCGTCGATGTCCTGGACCCGGTGCTGGTGGGGCGGCAGGCCGGGGTCCGCGAAGGGGTTCTCCTCGTCCGCGACCTTCACCGCGCCGTGCGCGTCCTGCTCGGTGGGCAGGTTCTCTTCTGGAATCTCTTGGCTACTCATGACTTCTTGGCCTTTGCGGTCCGAGCGGCGACCCAGACGGCGACGGCGATCAGCGCGCCGAGCCCGAACACCCAGCCGAAGAGGCCTTCGCTGACCGGGCCGAGCCCGCCGAGGCTGAGGCCACCGGGCTCAACGGTGTCGTCGCTGTTGACCGCGTCGAGGTACGCGATGATGTCCTTCTTGTTCTCCTCCGACAGCGTGGTGTCGGGGAAGGACGGCATGTTCTGCGGGCCCGTCTGCATGGCCTCGTAGATGTGCTTCGGGTCGACACCCTCAAGGGACGGCGCGTACTTGCCCTCGGACAGCGCACCACCCTTGCCGGTGAAGTTGTGGCACTGAGCGCAGTTGGTCCGGAAGAGTTCGCCGCCCTCGGCGATGTCCGCGCCCTCGGGGTTGTACTCGTTCTCGGTCGGGATCTCCGGGCCGGCGCCCAGGGAGGAGATGTACGCCGCGAGCTGGTCGATCTCGGCCTGCGAGTAGACGACCGGCTTCTTCGGGATCTGCGCGCCCGGCTGCTGGGCCGGCATACGGCCGGTGCCGACCTGGAAGTCGACCGCCGCCGCGCCCACACCCACCAGGCTGGGACCGTCGGAGGTGCCCTGACCGCCGGTGCCGTGGCAACTCGCGCAGCCGACGGCGTAGAGCTTCTTGCCCTCCTCGATGGTGAGGGTCTGCGCGGTTTCTTCGGCCACCGCCTTGTCCGCGGGCGCGAAGGCGGTGTACAGCCCCGCGCAGGCCGCCAGCGCGATGGTTAGGACGACGAGCGCCGCCAGCGGATGGCGTCGTCGTGCGGAGAGCTTTTTCACGGATTACCCCGGTGTCAGGATCTTCTGCGTCGGTGCTTCTGGAAGGGTCGTTCTCGGGCGAGTCGGGCGCATCGGTCCGCCCGGCTCGGCCGCCGATCTACTTGATCATGTAGATCGTGGCGAAGAGGCCGATCCAGACGACATCGACGAAGTGCCAGTAGTAGGACACGACGATGGCCGCGGTCGCCTGCTCGTGGGTGAACCTCTTGGCCGCGTAGGTGCGTCCGAGGACCAGCAGGAAGGCGATGAGACCGCCCGTCACGTGCAGGCCGTGGAAGCCGGTGGTCAGGTAGAAGACCGAGCCGTAGGGGTCGGACGAGAGCGACAGGCCCTCGTGCTTGACCAGCTCGGTGTATTCGAAGACCTGACCGCCGATGAAGATCGCACCCATCACGAACGTGACGATGAACCACATCCGGAGCTTCTTCACGTCCCCGCGCTCGGCGGCGAACACGCCGAGCTGGCAGGTGAGGGAGGAGAGCACCAGGATCGTGGTGTTCGTCGCCGAGAACGGGAAGTTCAGGGTGTCGGCCTTCTCCGACCAGAACTCCGGACCGGTCACCGATCGCAGGGTGAAGTACATCGCGAAGAGGGCCGCGAAGAACATCAGCTCGGAACTCAACCAGATGATGGTTCCGACGCTGGTGAGGTTCGGCCGGTTGACCGACGGGTGCGCGTGCCCGGTTTCTACTGTCGTTGCTGTCGCCACGACCGACATTATGTCGGTCGCTTATCCCGCCCTCACTCCGGGGGGTGCCGTTCGGAGTGTTGCTGCCTTCCGTACCGGTGCTGACGTGGTCTTCGAGGGAGTAGCATCCGCGCATCGGGCCTGTCCTTAAGACGCTGACGTCACGGAGGAACAATGCAGCCGACCGCCACGGTGCTGGTCTACAGCGACGACTCCAACACCCGGGAGCAGGTGCGGCTCGCGACCGGGCGCCGCCCCGCTCCGGACGTGCCGACCGTGGAGTTCATCGAGTGCGCGACCCCCGCCGCCGTCGTCAAGGAGCTGGACAAGGGCGGGATCGACGTCTGCGTCCTCGACGGCGAGGCCGTGCCCATGGGGGGCATGGGGGTGTGCCGGCAGATCAAGGACGAGATCTTCGAGTGCCCGCCCGCGCTGGTGCTGATCGGGCGGCCGCAGGACGCGTGGCTCGCCACGTGGAGCCGGGCGGACGCGGCGGTGACCCTGCCGGTGGAGCCGGTGGAGTTCGCGGCGGCCCTGGCCGCCCTGCTCCGCAGCAGGCGGGCGCTGAACGCCTAGACGGACTCCGGCCTCAGGCGCGCCTGCACCTGGGGCCCGGGGACCTCCTTGGTGCCGCCCACCAGGGCGCTGCCCTCGCGCCAGTTCTTCCAGTCGAGGTTCCAGTCGCCGTAGCCGTTGCCGAAGGGGGCCATGGTGTCACCGGCCGAGTTGACGACCTCGACGATGTCGCCCTCGTTGATGGTGTCGTAGAACCACTGGGCGTTGCCCATGCTCATGCCGGTGCAGCCGTGGCTGACGTTGGCGTAACCCTGGGAGCCGGTGGACCAGGGGGCGGCGTGGACGTACTCGCCGCTGTTGGTGACCCTGACGGAGTGGTGCACGGTCAGGTCGTAGAAGTCCGACGCGCCTATGCTGGCGCTGGTCATGCGAACGGTGCCTTCCTTGGCCAGCACCACTTTGACCCCGTTGCGGGTGTCGTAGCCGGGCATGCCGGTGGTCACCGGTATCTGCTTGATGACCTCGTCGTTCTTGTAGACGGTCATCCGGTGCGCGGCGGCGTCCGTGACGGCGACTATCTTGGCGCCGGTCGTCAGCTCGATGGGCTCGGCCTTCCCGCCCCAGAGCCGGTCGCCTATCTTGAGGCCCTCCAGGTTGCTGTGCACCCGGATGGTGGCCTCGGCGGGCCAGTACTCCTTGGGCCGGTAGTGCAGCTTCTTGTCGTCCACCCAGTGCCAGGCGCCCTCCGCGGCGGGGGTGGAGTCCACCTTGAGCGCCCGTTCGACGACGGCGCGAGCGGCCTTGTCCTTGACCGGCCGGCTGAGCTCGGCGGTGACGGGCTGGCCGACGCCGTACCTGCCCTCCTTCGGGCCGAAGGTGACGTTCAGCCGCTTCTTCGTGAGGGGGCGGCCGGTGTCGAAGGCGACGGTCTCGCGGCCGGGGGCGCCGTCCTCGTCCTCGGTGCTCACGTGGACCGTGTAGCGGGCGTTGGCGGCGAGCGGTGAGGTGGAGTGCCAGCGACCCCCGTCGGCGGAGAGTTCGCCCGCCACATAGCGTCCTGCGGCGTCCACGGCGGTGACGTCGGTGATGCGTCCGTCGTCCTCCGCGGTGACTTCCAGCGGCTTGTCCGGGTCGGCCTTCTCGCCGTCGCCGGTGGGGGTGTTGAAGGAGACGTGGTCGGCCGCGTCGTAGGGGGTGCCCGAGAGGGGGTGGCCGCCGGACCCGCAGGCGGCGACGCCCGCTCCCAGGGAGACCACCAGCAGGGTGCAGCCGACGACTATGCGGTTACGGTGCGGGCGCGCCGGTGTCGAGAGGCTGAGCGCGCGGAGGCCCGAAGGGTCGAGCACGGTCGGGCTCTCGACACCGGCTTTGGCGCCCTTGCAAAGTTCTGGAGTGCTCATGGGTTCAACGTAGAAACGCCCGCCGGGCGCGGCGCGCCGGGTGACCCGTGTGGGCTACGTACGCCGCGCCGAAAGGGGGAAGCCCGGACCTCCTGTCGGAGTGTCCGGGCTTCCGTGCGCGCGGTGCGTGCTAGGCGCGTGCTACTGGTTCTGGTTCTCGCCGCGGTAGTACTCGAAGACCCAGCCCCACAGGCCGATCATGATGATCGGGGCGGAGAAGTAGAGCAGCCACCAGCCGAAGACGACGCCCATGAAGGCGAGCGCGCCGCCCACGCCGAGGGCGAGGGGCTGCCAGCTGTGCGGGCTGAAGAAGCCCAGCTCACCGGCGTCGTCCGCGACGTCGGCCTCCTTGTTGTCCTGCGCGCCCACGTCGACCCGCCGGGCCGTGAAGGCCAGGTAGTAGCCGACCATGATGCACAGGCCGAAGGCCAGGAAGAGCGCCGTGGTACCGGCGGGCTCCTTCGACCACACGCCGTAGACGATCGCCATGGCCAGCACGAAGACTGCCAGCCAGATGAACATCTTGCCTTGGACCTTCACTTGCCGGCCTCCTTGCCGCTGGCGGCGAGCTCGCCTGCCGCCGGGCCGCCGTGCGCGAGCTGCTCGAGCGCGGCGATCTCCGGGTGGTGCAGGTCGAACGCCGGGGATTCACTGCGGATCCGCGGCAGGGTGAGGAAGTTGTGCCGCGGCGGCGGGCAGGAGGTCGCCCACTCCAGCGAACGACCGTAGCCCCACGGGTCGTCGACCTCGACCTTCTTGCCGTACTTGGCCGTCTTCCACACGTTGTAGAGGAACGGCAGGATCGACAGACCGAGGACGAACGAGGCGATCGTGGAGATCGTGTTCAGCGCGGTGAAACCGTCGGCCGCCAGATAGTCGGCGTAACGACGCGGCATGCCCTCCGCGCCCAGCCAGTGCTGGACGAGGAACGTGCCGTGGAAGCCGATGAACAGCGTCCAGAAGGTGATCTTGCCCAGGCGCTCGTCGAGCATCTTGCCCGTCATCTTCGGCCACCAGAAGTGGAAGCCGGAGAACATCGCGAACACCACGGTGCCGAAGACGACGTAGTGGAAGTGCGCCACCACGAAGTACGAGTCGGAGACGTGGAAGTCCATCGGCGGCGAGGCCAGGATGACACCGGTCAGACCACCGAAGGTGAAGGTGATCAGGAAGCCGGTGGCCCAGAGCATCGGTGTCTCGAAGGACAGCGAGCCCTTCCACATCGTGCCGATCCAGTTGAAGAACTTCACACCGGTCGGTACGGCGATGAGGAACGTCATGAAGGAGAAGAACGGTAGGAGCACACCGCCGGTGACGTACATGTGGTGCGCCCACACCGTCACCGAGAGGCCGGCGATCGCGATGGTCGCGCCGATCAGGCCCATGTAGCCGAACATCGGCTTGCGGGAGAAGACCGGGATGACCTCGGAGATGATGCCGAAGAACGGCAGCGCGATGATGTACACCTCTGGATGGCCGAAGAACCAGAAGAGGTGTTGCCAGAGCAGGGCGCCGCCGTTGGCGGCGTCGAAGACGTGCGCACCGAACTTGCGGTCCGCCTCCAGGGCGAACAGCGCGGCCGCGAGGACCGGGAAGGCGAGCAGGACCAGGACGGCGGTCAGCAGCACGTTCCACACGAAGATCGGCATGCGGAACATGGTCATGCCGGGCGCGCGCATGCAGATGATCGTGGTGATGAAGTTGACCGCGCCGAGGATGGTGCCGAAGCCGGAGAAGGCCAGACCCATGATCCACATGTCGGCGCCGATGCCCGGGCTGCGGACCGCGTCCGACAGCGGGCTGTAGGCGAACCAGCCGAAGTCGGCCGCGCCCTGCGGGGTGAGGAAGCCACCGACCGCGATGAGCGAGCCGAAGAGGTACAGCCAGTACGCGAACATGTTCAGCCGCGGGAACGCCACGTCGGGCGCGCCGATCTGCAGCGGCATGATCCAGTTCGTGAAGCCGGCGAACAGCGGCGTCGCGAACATCAGCAGCATGATCGTGCCGTGCATCGTGAACGCCTGGTTGAACTGCTCGTTCGACATGATCTGCGTACCCGGGCGGGCGAGCTCGGCGCGCATGAGGAGCGCCATGACGCCGCCGATGCAGAAGAACGCGAACGACGTGACCAGGTAGAGCGTGCCGATCGTCTTGTGGTCGGTGGTCGTCAGCCACTTCACCACGACGTTGCCGGGCTGCTTGCGCCGTACCGGCAGCTCGTCTTCGTACGAGCCCTCCGCGGCGGCAGCACCCTGAGGTTCGTTGATGATGCTCACAGCTGGTTCACCTCCCGGTCCTTCTCGTGCTGCGTCTGCTCGATGCCCGCCGGGACGTACCCCGTCTGGCCCTTCTCGGCCAGCTCCTTGAGGTGCTGCTCGTACCGCTCCTGGGAGACGACCTTCACGTTGAAGAGCATCCGGGAGTGGTCGACGCCGCACAGCTCGGCGCACTTGCCGAGGAAGGTGCCCTCCTGGTTGGGCGTCACCTGGAACACGTTGGTGTGGCCCGGGATGACGTCCTGCTTCATCAGGAACGGCACCACCCAGAAGGAGTGGATGACGTCACGCGAGGTGAGGACGAAGCGGACCGTCTTGCCTTCCGGCAGCCAGAGGGTCGGGCCGGGGTTGCCGGTCTGCGGGTTCTTGTCACCGGGGGTGCCGCAGGTGTACACGCCGCCCGCGTTGTCCGGGAACTGCTTCTTCCACTTGGTCGGAATCGCGGCCAGGTTCTCGTCGGTCTTCGCGTCACCCGTGGAGCCGTCGACGTTCTCGATGTAGTTGAAGCACCAGCTCCACTGGAAGCCGACCACGTTGACCGTGAGGTCGGGCTTCTTCGACGTGTCGAGCAGCTTCGACTCGTCGCGGGCGGTGAAGTAGAAGAGCACCGAGACGATGATCAGCGGGACGACCGTGTACAGCGCCTCGATGGGCATGTTGTACCGGGTCTGTGGGGGAACTTCGACCTTGGTGCGGCTGCGCCGGTGGAAGAAAGCACTCCACAGGATCAGGCCCCACACCAGCACGCCCGTGGCGAGCGCGGCCGCCCACGACCCCTGCCACAGGGAGAGGATCCGCGGAGCCTCTTCCGTGGTCGGGGTGGGCATACCCAGGCGGGGGAAGTCCTCCCATGTGCAACCGGTGGCGGTCGCCAGGACCAGGCCTGCGGTCATTGCCTGCAGCAGCTTCCGCCGCATCGGGCGCCGCGGCGAGCGGTCGGAGCCGTTGGGACTCACGTAGCGCCTTCCCGAGAGTCTCGCCCGCGCGGTATGGCTGCGGCCTTCTCGCTGGTCGGTCGCCGCCCTGCGACGGGCAGGGGTTTGGATGTTTATGCGGACCAAACCCTACTGGACGCGTTTTGGGGTCGCGCGGGGAGGGGGGCCCAACTCGCCGGGGGTCACGCCGGGCGCCTAATAGCTCGGGGGTTCGGGTGATTTGGCGGGTGCGCGCACGTTGTGGCCGTTCGCGCAGTTCCCCGCGCCCCTTTGTTGTCGGCCCGAGGCTTTAGCGTTGCCCTGTGGCCTACTTCGACTCCGCTTCCTCCGCTCCCCTTCATCCCGTCGCGCGGCAGGCGCTGACGGCTTCGCTGGACGAAGGGTGGGCCGATCCCGCGCGGTTGTACCGGGAGGGGCGGCGGGCGCGGCTGCTGCTGGACGCGGCCCGGGAGGCCGCCGCCGAGGCGGTCGGGTGCCGGGTGGACGAGTTGGTCTTCACCTCGTCGGGGACACGGGCCGTGCACGCCGGGGTCGCGGGGGTGCTGGCCGGCCGGCGGCGGGTGGGGCGCCACCTGATCGTGTCGTCCGTCGAACACTCTTCGGTACTGCACGCGGCGGAGGTGCACGAGACCGCGGGCGGGACGGTCACCCAGGTGGGGGTGGACCGCACCGGGTCGGTCGCGCCGTCCGGCTACGCCGAGGCCCTGCGCCCCGACACCGCGCTCGCCTGTCTCCAGTCAGCCAACCACGAGGTGGGGACCGAGCAGCCGGTGGCCGAGGTGGCGGCCGTCTGCCGGGAGGCCGGGGTGCCGCTGCTGGTGGACGCGGCGCAGTCGCTCGGCTGGGGGCGGGTGAACGGGGACTGGTCGGTGTTGACCGCCAGCGCCCACAAATGGGGCGGGCCGTCCGGCGTCGGACTGCTCGTGGTCCGCAAGGGAGTGCGGTTCGCCGCGCAAGGGCCCACGGACGAGCGGGAGTCGGGGCGGGCCGCCGGCTTCGAGAACATCCCGGCGATCGTGGCGGCCGCCGCCTCGCTGCGGGCCGTACGGGCGGAGGCCGCCGAGGAGGCCGTACGGCTGCGGGAGTTGACCGAGCGGATCCGGGCGCGGGTGCCGGCGCTGGTGCCGGACGTGGAGGTGGTGGGCGACCCGGAGCGCCGGCTGCCCGGAGTGGTCACCTTCTCCTGTCTCTATGTCGACGGGGAGACATTGCTGCACGAGCTGGACCGCGAGGGCTTCTCCGTCTCCTCCGGGTCCTCCTGCACGAGCAGCACGCTGACGCCGAGCCATGTGCTCCGGGCCATGGGGGTGCTGAGCGAGGGGAACGTCCGGGTGTCGCTGCCGGCGGGAGCGGCGGCCGAGGACGTCGAGCGGTTCCTGTCCGTGCTGCCGGGGGCGGTCGCGGCGGTCCGGGAGAAGCTGGGGGCGCCGGTGGGCACCACCGTGTCGGCGGTACGGGAGGACGCCCTCGTCGTGGACGCGCTCGGCAGGCGGTGCCCGATCCCCGTCATCGAGCTGGCCAAGGTGATCGGGGACGTCCCGGTCGGCGGCACCGTCCGCGTCCTCTCCGACGACGAGGCGGCCCGCCTGGACATCCCGGCGTGGTGCGAGATGCGCGGCCAGGAGTATGTGGGGGAAGAGCCGGCGGAGCGGGGTTCGGCGTATGTGGTGCGCCGGGTGAGCTGACGGGGGCCCCGCGCCCCTGGCTTTCCAGGTGCGCGGGGAACTGCGCGACCAGCCACATCGAACCCGCGTCCGACAACGCACCGAACCCGGCAGACGAGTGGTCGCGGCCCGTCAACCGCCGAGGTGCTTCTTCACTTCCGCCGCCGCCTCGCCGCCGTACGCCTTCTCGAACCGGTCCATGAAGTGCGCCCGCCGCAGCTGGTACTCCTGCGTCCCCACCGTCTCGATCACGAGGGTGGCGAGCATGCAGCCGACCTGCGCCGCCCGCTCCAGCGAGACACCCCACGCCAGCCCGGAGAGGAAGCCCGCGCGGAGCGCGTCGCCGACGCCCGTGGGCTCGGCCTTGCGCTCCTCCTCGGGGCAGCCGACCTCGATGGGGTCCTCGCCGGCCCGCTCGACGCGGACGCCGCGCGAGCCGAGCGTGGTCACCCGGTGGCCCACCTTCGCGAGGATCTCCTCGTCCGACCAGCCGGTCTTGGACTCGATGAGGCCCTTCTCGTACTCGTTGGAGAAGAGGTACGTGGCGCCGTCCAGCAGTATCCGGATCTCGTCGCCGTCCATGCGGGCGATCTGCTGGGAGAAGTCCGCCGCGAACGGGATGTTCCGGGAGCGGCACTCCTCGGTGTGGCGGAGCATCGCCTCCGGGTCGTCCGCGCCGATGAGGACGAGGTCGAGGCCGCCGACCCGGTCGGCGACCGTCTTCAGCTCGATGAGGCGGGCCTCGCTCATCGCGCCGGTGTAGAAGGAGCCGATCTGGTTGTGGTCGGCGTCCGTGGTGCAGACGAAGCGGGCCGTGTGCAGCGTCTCGGAGATGCGCACGGAGGCGGTGTCCACCCCGTGCCGGTCGAGCCACGCGCGGTACTCGTCGAAGTCGGCACCGGCGGCGCCCACCAGGATCGGCCGCGTGCCGAGCTGCCCCATGCCGAACGCGATGTTGGCGCCGACACCGCCTCGGCGTACGTCGAGCTGGTCGACGAGGAAGGAGAGGGAGACCGTGTGCAGCTGGTCCGCGACGAGTTGGTCGGCGAAGCGGCCCGGGAAGGTCATCAGATGGTCGGTGGCGATGGAGCCGGAGACTGCGATACGCACGGCGAGGACACACTCCTGCGAAGGGAGGGGGATTGACAGTTCACGCTACCGGGTCGCCCGCGCGCACTGAAGCAGGCGAAACTACCTGATAGTAGGTCTTTCTTCGTGGGGTTTCCGGTGCGTACGGTGCCGTTATGACGAACCCCAAGATCCACGGCACCGTCCCGTTCGACCCGGACGGCGGCCTCGCGGCGCTGCGTGGCGACTGCGCCCGCATGGTTCCGCACTGGGCGGCCCCCGCGAAGGTCATTACGGCTCCGGTGTCTCCTTCGCTCATTCACGGGGTGACCGTGCCGGCGACGTCCGCGCGGCTGGTGGACGCGATGCCGGAGTACGGCGACTGAGGGAACCGTCGGCTCCTCCGCCGCGTCCCATCGCTGTCCCCCGTATAGGGGAGGCGGCGTACGACCTGCCGAAGGAGCGATGCGGTGAACCCCGAGCGACCCGACAACCCCGAGAACCCGGACGAGGGCCCCGAGCCCGAGGCCGCCGAGGAGCTCGGGGCTGCCGGGGCTGACGTCACCGAGACGGACGGGGCCGATGCGGCCGACGGCGTCGACGGGGTCGATGAGGCTGAGGGAACGGCTGACTCCGAGGCTGCGACTGCGCCGACGGCCCCGCCTGCGACCGAGGCTGCGGCTGCGACCGGGGCGAGTGACGGGGGCGACCGTGGTGAAGCCGTCGGCGGCGACGGCGGTGACCACGACGGCGACCACGGCGGTGGTGCCGAGGTCGTCGCCGGTGAGGGTGCCGCGCGGCCCGGCCGGCGGCGCTCCCGGGTGGTCGTCGCGTCCGTGGCCGCCGCCGTGCTGGTGGTCGGGGGTGGCGGGGCGCTCCTCGCCTCGACCTCGTCCGGTGGGTCCGGCGGGGCCGCCGGGGCCGGCGGCGGTTCCGGCTCGCCCGGCGGTGACGGCACTCCCCCGCCGCTCGCGCTCGACGGGTACATCGGCGGTGGTTCGAACGGCATCGCGCCCGGTGAACCCGACCCCCACGGGGTGACCTACCGCGCGGACGGCGAGCTGCCCGACGGCCCCGGCTCCGCCGCGGTCCACACGGTCCGGGGCGACGTCACGGCCACGGAGGTCGCCCGGCTGGCGAAGGCGCTCGGCATCGAGGGCGCGCCGACCGCTGAGGGCGAGACCTGGCAGGTCGGGGCGACCGGCGACGGTTCGGGTCCGGTGCTGCGGGTGAACAAGCAGGCGCCCGGAAGCTGGACGTTCAACCGGTACACGCCCGGCACCGACAACTGCCAGAAGGTCGACGTCTGCACCTCGGGCACCGCCGAGGGCGGGGACCCGGTGAGCGAGGCGGTCGCCAGGAAGGCTGCGGCACCCGTCCTCAAGGCCGTCGGCCAGGACGACGCCAAGCTCGACGCCGGTCAGCTCATGGGCGCCGTACGCGTCGTGAACGCCGATCCCGAGGTGGGCGGACTGCCCACGTACGGCTGGTCGACCGGCATCCAGGTCGGCGCCGACGGCCAGGTGGTCGGCGGCAGCGGCAACCTGAAGTCGCCGGTGAAGAGCGACACGTACCCCGTCGTCGACGCGGAACGGGCGCTGGAGCTGATGAACGGCTCGGGCCAGGGTGTCGGCACCGAGCGCGGCGGCATCGGCGGCTGCACCGGTCCCGTACCGCTGGCAGGCGAGAACGGCACGGCCGGGACGGCCGGGGAGAACGGGACGGCCGGGGAGAACGGGACGGTCGTGGACAGCGGGACGGTCGTGGCGGACGAGACGCCGTGCGAGCGGATGACCGGGTCGCCCGAGCGGGAGACGATCACCGTCGAGGACGCGGTGTTCGGGCTCGCCTCGCATCCGGTGGCCGGCCGCCCGGCGCTGGTGCCGTCGTGGATGTTCGAGGTGCGGCCCACGGGCGGCGGCGACAGCTACACGGTGACGCATCCGGCGGTCGACCCGGCCTTCCTGGCGACCCCCGAGCCCCGCTCAGAGCCGACCGAGCGGCCCGGCGGGCCCGGTGACACCCCGCCGACCGGTCCGTCCTCGCACGAGGTGGAGGTGCAGGGCTACACGGTCGACGGGGACGAGCTGACCGTGTCCTTCTGGGGCGGCGTGTGCAGTGACTACTCGGCCTCGGTGAGCGAGAAGTCGGGCGAGGTGAAGGTGACCGTGACCGACACCCCGTGGGAGGGCAAGGTCTGCATCATGATCGCCAAGGTGGTGGAGCGGACGGTGACGCTGGACGAGCCGCTGGACGACCGGAAGGTGGTCGGGTCGGACGGCAAGGCGATCCCGGAGGGCGGCATCGCGGAGCTGAAGCCCCGGTAGGGCAGGTGGTACGACGAAGGCGGCGACCCCCTCGGAGGGGGTCGCCGCCTTCGTCGTACCACTGGCGCGCGGAGCGCCGCGCGGGCGGGGCTCAGCTGAAGGAGTCGCCGCAGGCGCAGGAACCCGTCGCGTTCGGGTTGTCGATCGTGAAGCCCTGCTTCTCGATGGTGTCGACGAAGTCGATGGTGGCGCCGCCCAGGTACGGGGCGCTCATGCGGTCGGTGACGACCTTCACACCGTCGAAGTCCTTCTTCACGTCACCGTCGAGCGAGCGCTCGTCGAAGAAGAGCTGGTAGCGCAGGCCGGAGCAGCCGCCGGGCTGAACGGCGACGCGCAGCGCCAGGTCGTCACGGCCTTCCTGGTCGAGCAGGGCCTTGACCTTGGCCGCGGCGGCGTCGGTCACGATGATGCCGTCGGTGACGGTGCCGGTCTCGTCCGATACGGACATCTACATCTCTCCCGGGTTGTACGGAGACTGCTTGCCGACGATTGCAACCGCCGGGGCCCCGGATTCATTCCGGGCCGCGAGGTTTTCGTTCGCGTCTCTCTTCATGCTCGCACATGGCCGGCTCGGAGGGCACCGAGCCGCTCAGCGCTGTGGACAACCCCACTCCGGGATTCATGTCACATAGACGCTATGGGCATCGTCAACGTGACGTGAAGCGGTTATGATAGATAACGTCAATTCGACGAAAAGGATAGCCCGGATGTCCCGCCGACCCTCCCCCGGGCGGCGAGCCGCAGAACAGAAAGGGTGCGTGTCGTGACCACCGCCCAGACCCAGGAGCTCGACGTACAGCCGACGCCCCTCGCCCTGCTGCTGCTCGGCCGCGAGGCCGACCCGAGGAGCGAGCGCGGTGTCGAGTGCCCGGGTGACCTGCCCTCCCCGTCCGACCCCGACCTCGTCGAGCGCGCCCGCGCGGCCAAGGAGAAGCTCGGGGACAAGGTCTTCGTGCTCGGCCACCACTACCAGCGCGACGAGGTCATCCAGTTCGCGGACGTCACGGGCGACTCCTTCAAGCTGGCCCGCGACGCCGCGGCCCGCCCCGAGGCCGAGTACATCGTGTTCTGCGGTGTGCACTTCATGGCCGAGTCGGCGGACATCCTCACCGGCGACGAGCAGAAGGTCGTCCTGCCGGACCTGGCCGCCGGGTGCTCCATGGCCGACATGGCCACCGCCGAGCAGGTCGCCGAGTGCTGGGACGCGCTGACCGAGGCCGGCATAGCCGAGCAGGTCGTGCCCGTCTCGTACATGAACTCCTCCGCCGACATCAAGGCCTTCACGGGCAAGCACGGCGGCACGATCTGCACCTCCTCGAACGCGAAGCGGGCCCTGGACTGGGCCTTCGAGCAGGGCGAGAAGGTGCTGTTCCTGCCGGACCAGCACCTCGGGCGCAACACCGCCGTGCGGGACATGGGCATGTCGCTCGACGACTGTGTCCTCTACAACCCGCACAAGCCGAACGGCGGCCTGACCGTCGAACAGCTGCGGGCGGCGAAGATGATCCTGTGGCGGGGCCACTGCTCGGTGCACGGCCGCTTCAGCCTGCAGTCCGTGAACGACGTGCGGGAGCGGATCCCGGGCGTCAACGTGCTGGTCCACCCCGAGTGCAAGCACGAGGTCGTGGCGGCGGCTGACTACGTCGGGTCGACCGAGTACATCATCAAGGCCCTGGAGGCCGCGCCCGCCGGTTCCAAGTGGGCGATCGGCACCGAGCTGAACCTCGTGCGGCGGCTGGCGAACCGTTTCGCGCCCGAGGGCAAGGAGATCGTGTTCCTCGACCGCACGGTCTGCTTCTGCTCCACGATGAACCGCATCGACCTGCCCCACCTGGTGTGGACCCTGGAGTCCCTCGCGGAGGGCACCCTCGTCAACCGCATCGAGGTGGACAAGGAGACCGAGGCGTTCGCCAAGCTGGCGCTGGAGCGGATGCTGGCGCTGCCGTAGCCCTCTCGTGGCCGTGCCCCTCCCCCGGCAGTCCCTCGTGGGGCCGGCCGTCCCGACGGAGCAGGCGCTCACCCCGACTCGGCGGGTTCCCGGTCGGGGTGGGCGGGGTCGAGGGAGAAGAGTGTGCCGTCGGCGACGGCCACCGCCAGCGCTCCCGCCTGGGGGCTCGCCCAGGGAGTGCCCTGGATGGACCAGGTCGGCGTGGTCCGGGGCAGCGTCTCCCACAGCAGGGTGCCCTTGACCCTGTCGAGCGCCGCGACCCTGCCGGTGTCGCTGACCAGGTAGAGGGTGCTCGTCGCGGCGTCGTACGCGGGCGCGCCCGGCCGTTCCAGACTGGTCCTGGTCCGCCACAGCAGTTCGCCCGTGTGCGGTGACACGGCGGTCACCTGGCCGCCGGACCGGGTGAACACCAGCACGCCGCCCGCCAGGGCCACCCGGCCCCGCCCGTTCTCGCCCGTCTTCGTCACCACGCGGGTCCCGTTCTCCAGGTCCACGAGCAGGGTCCTGTCGTACACCAGGTCGCTGCCGGGGCCCGCGTCGGTGCGCTCGGTGTCCTCCGCGGCCAGGACCAGGTCTCCCTGCCGCACGCCCAGGAGGACGCTCTCCAGCGGCACCTTCACGGTTCTGGCCGAGCCGTCGGCGCGGTCCACGACGAGGACCCGGGACTCCGCGTTCGCCGCCTTGGCGTCCCGGGTCACGGGGCGGCAGTGCGCGTACGTGCCCGCTCCGGCCGTGGTGAACACGCAGTGGTGGCCGGCCGGCGTCGGCAGGGACCAGCGCTCGGCGCCCGTGCGCGCCGAACGGGCCGTGACCGTCCGGCCGTCGGGTTCCGCGGTGACGACGAGGTCGCCGATCACGGCCGGCTCGATGTCCGTGCTGCCCACCCGGCGCGTCCACAGCCGCTCACCGGTGTCCGCGTCGAGGGCGACCAGATCGACCGGGTCCACCACGGGTTCACCGCTGAAGACGGTCTGCTGCACGAGGACGGTGCCGTCCCGGACACCGAGGATCCCGGCGTAGTACCGGTCCCGCACGGTGGTCGCCGGCGCGATGCCCGCGCGCCAGACCGTCCTGCCGGTCCGGCCGTCGACGCGGACCGGGAGGACGCCCGAGCCCCCGCAGTAGACGTCCTTCCCGTGCACCTGACAGGAGGGGGCGCCGCCGTTGTTGCCGTCCTCCGCGGGCAGCGCCCGGCGCGGGCCCGCCGCCGCCGTCGCGAACAGCGTCGTCTGCCAGGGCTTCCAGCCGCTGGGCGGGGGCGTCCAGCGGGAGGTCGGGGACGGCACGGGCGCCGCCGCGTCGCCGCCGCGGGCCTGACCGGGGCCCAGCAGGTAGGCGGTCAGCCCGAGGACCAGCGCGCCGGCGGTGCCGGTCGCGGCCAGCAGGGGGCGGAGACGGCGGCGGCGGGTGGGAGGCGGGGTCGGAGCCGGGTCCGCGCCGGTGTCCAGGTGGATCTCCGTGGCGGCGGCAGCGGCGTCCTCGCGCCGGGTCACCATCGGCAGGTAACCCGGCTCCGGCTCCGGCAGGACGGCCTCGAACTCCCGCGCCAGTTCGTCGAGTCCGGGCCGGTCGGCGGCTTCCTTCGCGAGACAGCGCGCCAGTACGGTGCCCAGCCGCGGGTCCACCCCGTCCAGCAGGGGTTCGTCGTTCATCACCCGGTAGGCCGTCAGATACGGGCTGTCCGCGTCGAAGGGGCCCCGCCCGGTGAGGGCGAACACCAGCAGCGTGCCCAGCGAGAACACGTCCGAGGCGGGGCCCGCCGTACGGGCGTCGGTGAGCTGTTCCGGGGACATGAACGGCGGGGTGCCGATCATCTGGCCGGTCTCGGTCAGGGAGAGGTTCTCCGCGGCGCGCGAGATGCCGAAGTCGATGACCCGGGGGCCGTCGTCCGCCATCAGCACATTGGCCGGCTTCAGGTCCCGGTGCACCACACCGGCCCGGTGGATCTCCCGCAACGCCTCCACCAACCCCAGGGCCAGCGGGCGCAGTTCGGTGTCACGGAGCGGACCGTGGTCGCGGATCCGCTGGGCGAGCGAGCGGCCGGGCACGTACTGGGTCGCCATCCAGGGGCGATCCGCCTCCGGATCGGCGTCCACGACCGCCGCGGTGAAGGCGCCGCTGACCTTGCGGACAGCCTCGATCTCCTGGCGGAACCGGCTGCGGAAGACGGAGTCCTGCGCGTACTGGGCGTGCACCACCTTCACGGCGACCTCGCGCCCGGAGCGGGAGCGTGCCCGGTAGACGACGCCCATGCCGCCGGTGCCGAGCCGGTCGACCACCCTGTACCCGCCGACCGATCTGGGGTCGTCACTGCGCAGCGGCACGCCCTGGTCCCTCCCCCCGACAAGCAGCCCGACTAACGGTGAGAGGCACAGGATACGTAAGGCGACGCGCGGCGGCCGGGCCGCGGACCCCATGGTTCCGCGACCCGGCCGCCCTGGACCTCACGGGGTGTCAGACCCCGGCGGGCTCCGGCTTCTCGGCCTCCGAGCCGGACTCCGGCTTCGTCGGCCCGGACTCCTTGCGCGCCCGCTTCAGGGCCTTCTTCTTAGCCCGGCGCTCCTTGCGGATCTCGATCATCGTGTAGAGGGTCGGGACCAGCAGGAGCGTCAGCAGCGTCGACGTGATCAGACCGCCGATGACGACCACGGCCAGCGGCTGGGCGATGAAGCCGCCCTCGCCGGTGATGCCGAGCGCCATGGGCAGCAGCGCGAAGATCGTCGCCAGTGCCGTCATCAGGATGGGACGCAGGCGGTGGCGACCGCCCTCGATGACCGCCTCGACGGTGCCGTAGCCCTGGCGGCGGTACTGGTTGATCAGGTCGATCAGCACGATCGCGTTGGTCACCACGATGCCGATCAGCATCAGCATGCCGATCATCGCGGGGACACCCATCGGCGTGCCGGTGAGGATCAGCAGGCCGATCGCGCCGGTGGCGGCGAACGGGATGGAGACCAGCAGGATCAGCGGCTGGACCAGGGACCGGAAGGTCGCCACCAGCAGCATGAAGACGATCGCGATGGCCGCGAGCATCGCGAGGCCGAGGGAGGCGAAGGCCTCGTCCTGGTCCTCGGAGACACCGCCGATGGACGCGGTGGCGCCCTCGGGCAGCTTCAGCGCGTTCAGCTTGGCCGTGAGGTCGGTGCTGACCGCGCCGGTGTTGTCGCCCTTGGGCTTCGCCGTGATCGTCGCGGCCCGCTGGCCGTCGATCCGGGTCATGGAGACCGGGCCGTCCACCAGCTCGACGTCGGCGATGTCGGCGAGCTTCACCGGGCCCAGCGGCAGCTCCCGCAGTTCCTCGATGGTCTCGGCGGGCTTCGCCGACCTGATGACGATGTCCCGCTCGGTGTCGTCGAGGATGGCCCGGCCGCTGGTCGTGCCGCGGACGGCCTGGGCGACGGCGGCGCCGAGGGTCTGGTCGTCGAACCCGGCCGCGGCCGCCTTGTCGGTGGCCCGCACCGAGATACGGGGCACGCTCTGCGCGAGGTCGCTGGTGACGTCCGAGACGTTGTCCATCGTCGAGACCGCGTCACGGACCTGCTCGGCGGCCTTGCGCAGGACGTCGCCGTCGGCGGCCTTGACGACCACGCTGAGGTCCTGGCTGCCGAAGGCGTCGCCGACCGCGACGGTCGTCGTACCGATCCCGGAGAGCCCGGCGAGGCCCTTCTCGATCGTGTCCTGGACGCCGGCGGCGTCGGCCGAGTCGTCCAGCATCACGCTGTACGAGGCCTGGTTGGTGTCGGTGCCCCCGCCGAACGCGGCCATGAAGCCGGAGGAACCGACGGTGACCTGGTAGTCCTTGACGCCCTTCGTGCCGGCGAGCAGCTTCTCGACCTTCTTCGTCTGCTCGTCGGTCGCCGCGAGGCTCGTGCCAGGCTTCAACTCCTGCTTGAGGCTGAGGACTTCCTGGTCGCCGGGGTCGAAGAAGTTCGTCTTCAGCAGCGGGGCCATGCCGAACGTGCCGACCAGGACGACGGCCGCGATGACGAGGCTGGTCACCCGGCGGCGGGTGGCGAAGCGCAGGACGGGGACGTAGAAGCGCTGGAGACGGCTCCTCGCTTCCTTCTCCTCGGCCTTGCGGCGCGCCTCGTCGGCGTCCTCGGGCGTGCCCTTCGGGGCGCGCAGGAACCAGTACGACAGCACCGGGACCACGGTCAGCGAGACCACGAGGGAGGCCAGCAGGGCGGCCGTCACGGTCAGCGAGAAGCTGCCGAACAGCTCGCCGACCATGCCGCCGGTGAGGCCGATCGGGAGGAAGACCGCGACGGTCGTCAGGGTGGAGGAGGTGACCGCGCCGGCGACCTCGCGGACCGCCTTGAGGATGGCCTCCTCGCGCTCCTCGCCGTAGCCGAGGTGCCGCTTGATGTTCTCCAGCACCACGATCGAGTCGTCGACGACCCGGCCGATGGCGATGGTCAGCGCGCCGAGGGTGAGCATGTTGAGGGAGAGGTCCCGGGTCCACAGCACGATCAGCGCCAGGACCACCGACAGCGGGATGGAGACCGCGGTGACGAGGGTCGAGCGGATCGACGCGAGGAAGACCAGGATGACCAGGACCGCGAAGACCAGACCGAGGGCGCCCTCGGTGGTCAGTCCGTCGATGGACTTGGAGACCGCCGGGCCCTGGTCGCTGACCACGGTCACGGTGGCGCCGGAGCCCAGGTCGCGGCGCATGTCGCCCAGCTTGTCCTCGACCGCCTCGGAGATGGCGACCGCGCTGCCGTTGCGGTCCATGGTGACCATGACTGCGAGGCTCGGCTCGCCGTTGGTGCGGGTGATGGAGTCGGCCTTGGCCTGCTCCTCCTTGACCTCCGCCACATCGGCGAGACGTACGGGCTTCTTGGCGCCCTCGCCGCGCACCATCAGGTTCCGGATCTGCTCCAGCGAGGTGTAGCCGCCGCCGACCTGGACGGTGCGGTTGGCGCCGTCCTCGTCGAAGGAGCCCGCGGGGACGGTGACGCCGCCGGCCTGGAGCGCCTGCGAGAGGGCCATCGTGGTCAGGCCGGCCTTCGCCAGCTTGGCGTCGTCGGGGGTGACGGTGACCTGGAGGTCCCGTACGCCGTCGACGGTGACCTGGCCGACGCCGTCGATGCCCTCCAGCGTGGGCACCACGGTCCGGTCGAGCTGGTCGGCGAGGGCCTGCTGGTCCTGGCCGGAGGAGACGGCGAGGACGACGGTCGGCATGTCGTCCGTCGAGCCCGCGATCACCTGCGGGTCCACGTCGTCCGGCAGCTGCGCCCGGACCCGGTTGACGGCCTGCTGGACGTCGGCGACGAGCTGGTCGGTGCCGGGGCCGTAGTCGAAGGACGCCATGATCAGGGCGTTGCCCTCGCTGGCGGTGGAGGTGACGCCCGTGATGCCGTCGACGCCTTCGAGGCTGTCCTCGATGGGCTCGACGACCTGCTTCTCGACCACGTCCGGGGACGCGCCCTGGTAGGGGGCGAGCACGGACACCATGGGCAGTTCGATGGTGGGCAGCAGCTGCTGCTTGAGCTGGGGTATCGCGATCGCCCCGAAGACGAGCGCGATGATCGACATCAGACCGACGAGGGCCCGTTGTGCGAGGCTGAACCGGGACAGCCAGGACATGGGTCAGGGTCTCTCTTCTGTGGCGTGAGCGGGTGACGAACGCCCATGCCACATGCGGCCGCCACTGTCGGCGTGGATCCCCCATGTCGCCCGTGTGAAGCGGATGTGAGCGCTCACCTCATACCCTGGGCCATCAGGGGCCCCTGTTCCCTCGCTCCCCAGGGCCATTTCCTTATGCCGCGCATACTCCGAGTGGAGTAGTCCCCGGTGGCTGTCAGTCCACCCTCGGTCGTACCAGGCCCGACTCGTACGCGAAGACCACCAGCTGGGCCCGGTCCCGGGCGCCGAGCTTCGCCATGGCCCGGTTGACATGGGTCTTCACGGTCAGCGGGCTCACCTCCAGCCGCTCGGCGATCTCGTCGTTGGAGAGCCCGCCGGCGACCTGGACGAGCACCTCGCGCTCGCGGCCGGTCAGGGTGGCGAGCCGCTCCGAGCGGGCGGCGGCTCCGCCCTCGCCGTCGGCCGAGTCGTCCGGCTGGGCGAGGAACCGGGCGATCAGGCCCTTGGTAGCGGTGGGCGACAGCAGCGCGTCGCCGCCGGCGGCCACCCGGATCGCGTTCAGCAGTTCGTCCGGCTCGGAGCCCTTCCCGAGGAAGCCGGAGGCCCCGGCGCGCAGCGACTGCACGACGTAGTCGTCGACCTCGAAGGTGGTGAGGATGACGACACGGACCTGGGCGAGCGTCGGATCGGCGCTGATCATGCGGGTGGCGGCGAGGCCGTCCGTACCGGGCATCCGGATGTCCATCAGCACGACGTCGGCCCGCTCCTCCTTCGCGAGCCGCACCGCCTCCGCCCCGTCGGAGGCCTCCCCGACCACCTCCATGTCCGCCTCCGAGTCGACGAGCACCCGGAACGCGCTGCGCAGCAGCGCCTGGTCGTCGGCGAGCAGGACACGGATCGTCATACGGGGTCCCCCGGTGCGCTGGTCACGGTCGTACGGCCGCCGCCCCGACCGCGCGGCTCACGGTCGTACGGCTTCCGCGGTGGTCGTTCGGGTCGTGAGCGGCAGGATCGCATGGACCCGGAAGCCGCCGCCGTAGCGGGGGCCGGTGGTGAGGGTGCCGCCGAGCGCGGCGACGCGTTCGCGCATGCCGAGCAGCCCGTGCCCGCCGCCCTCGGGGTTATCGGGGTCCTCGTCGTCCGTCGCCGTCTTTCCGGTGCCGTTGTCGAGGACGGTGATCTCCACGTTCGGGCCGACGCGTACGACGCTGACCTCGGCCTTGGCCGCCTCGCCGGCGTGCTTGTGCACATTGGTGAGGGCTTCCTGGATGACGCGGTACGCGACGAGGTCGACGGCGGCCGGGAGGCTCACGCACTCGTCGGCGCGGACCACCTCGACCGCGAGGCCCGCGCTGTGGAAGGTGCCCACGAGTTCGTCGAGCCGGACCAGGCCGGGGGCGGGTTCGGTGGGCGCCTCGGGGTCGCCGGACTGGCGCAGCAGACCGACCGTGGCGCGCAGTTCGCCGAGCGCGGAGCGGCTGGCCTCGCGGACGTGGGCGAGTGCCTCCTTGGCCTGGTCGGGCCGCTTGTCCATGACGTGGGCGGCGACCCCGGCCTGCACATTGACGAGGGCGATGTGGTGGGCGACGACATCGTGCAGGTCACGGGCGATGCGCAGGCGTTCCTCTGCGACCCGGCGGCGGGCCTCCTCCTCGTGTGTCCGCTCCGCGCGTTCGGCGCGCTCCCTGATGGCGTGCACGAAGGCGCGGCGGCTGCGGACCGCGTCCCCGGCGGTGGCGGCCATGCCGGTCCAGGCGAAGATGCCGATGTTCTCCTGGGCGTACCAGGGGAGCGGTCCGGCGAGCATGGCCGTGCCCGTCAGCACGGTCATCGTGAGCAGGCCGACGCGCCAGGTGGTGGGGCGGTCGGTGGCGGAGGCGACCGTGTAGAGGGCGATGACGGCGGACATCGCGACGGGGGCGCGCGGGTCACCGGTCACCAGTTCGGCGACGGTGAGGGCGCAGGTCGCCGCCAGGACGGCCATGGGGGCGCGGCGGCGGGCGACGAGGAGGGCGGCGGCCGGCACCATCAGGGCGATGCTGAGGGCGTCGGGGGTGCGGGCGCCCCACTTCTCGCCGTGGGCGGCGTGGGGGTCGACGAAGGCGCCGGCGACCATCGCGACGAGGACGCCGAGGGCGAGGGCGGCGTCCAGCGCGAGGGGGTGCGCGGTCAGCCAGGTCCTGGCCCGGTGGAGGGTGCTCACGACTGTTTACGGTACGGGGCGGTTGGTGGGGGCGGAACCGGTGGTGGGGGTGCCTTCGGGGGTGGGCAGGGCTTTTGTCGCCCCCGCCGCCCCTACCCGTCCCATCCACCAGGGGCTGCGCCCCTTCGACCCTCAGGCGTCCGTCCGGCGGGGGCTGATCGCGCAGTTCCCCGCGCCCCTGAAAGGCCTACGGCCATTTCGTCAGCCCGGGATCAGGCCGTCGTCGCTCAGCATCTGTTTGACCTCCTCCAGCGTCGCGTCCGGCGACGGGAGGATGAGTTCGGACGGTTCCAGGGAGTCGTCGGGGAGGGGGGTGCCCAGTTCGCGGACCTTGTCCAGGAGGGCGTGGAGGGTGTGGCGGAAGCCCGGGCCGTCGCCGACCTCCATTTCCGCCAGGAGTACGTCGTCCAGCTTGTTCAGCTCGGCGAAGTGGACGTCGTCCAGCCTCACCTGCCCCTCCCCCATGATCCGTACGATCATGTCGCCCTCCTCGGGACGAGAGACGCCTGCTCGGCTACTTGTCGAAACGCGGGGTGTCCTGGCGCTGGGACTGCTGCTGCGGCGCCGACTGGCCGGTGCCGCCCTCGATGGCCTGCTGCTGCGCGGACGGGCCGCCCGCCAGCTCCGCCTTCATGCGCTGGAGCTCCAGCTCGACGTCCGTACCGCCGGAGAGACGGTCCAGCTCGGCCTGGATGTCGTCCTTGTGCATCCCGGACGGGTCGTCGAGGGCGCCGGAGGCGAGCAGTTCGTCGATGGCGCCGGCCCGGGCCTGGAGCTGGGCCGTCTTGTCCTCGGCGCGCTGTATGGCGAGACCGACGTCGCCCATCTCCTCGGAGATGCCGGAGAACGCCTCGCCGATCCGGGTCTGGGCCTGGGCGGCGGTGTACGTGGCCTTGATCGTCTCCTTCTTCGTACGGAAGGCGTCGACCTTGGCCTGCAGGCGCTGGGCGGCGAGGGTGAGCTTCTCCTCCTCGCCCTGGAGGGTGGAGTGCTGCGTCTCCAGGTCCGTCACCTGCTGCTGGAGCGCGGCACGGCGCGAGAGGGCCTCGCGGGCCAGGTCCTCGCGGCCGAGCGCGAGCGCCTTGCGGCCCTGGTCCTCCAGCTTCGAGGACTGGGACTGGAGCTGGTTGAGCTGAAGCTCCAGGCGCTTGCGGGAGGTGGCGACATCGGCCACACCCCGTCGCACCTTCTGGAGCAGCTCCAGCTGCTTCTGATACGAGTAATCGAGGGTTTCGCGCGGGTCCTCGGCCCGGTCAAGGGCCTTGTTCGCCTTCGCGCGGAAGATCATCCCCATACGCTTCATGACACCGCTCATGGGCTTCGCGCGCCCCCTTCTGACGGACTCCAGCTCACAGGTCTGCGACAGAACCCACAGTACGGGCCCTGCATCCATTACCGCACTGTTCGGGGACGGATGCGGTCATCCCCAAGGACGACTGTGTACGGCGCCGCTCCGGCGTAGGGAGTAGGTGTCCCCCGGGGTCATGTACGGGCCGACCCCCGGTACCGCCTCAGCCCCACCACGGACGAATCGTCGCCTCGCTCCCCCTTTTCCGATTTTCTCCGGCTTTACGGGTCTCCCCGTCCACTGTCGCCCCAGCTCTGTCTCCAGTACGGACGCCGGGTGTTGCCGGATCGTTCCCCACTCGGCTGGGGTCCATGCCCCGGCACCCCGTACCCTTGGGTTTTGTGTTCCGTAGCCGCGCCAAGAACGAGAAGGAATCGGCCGCCGACAAGGCGCCGGTGACCAACTCCCAGCAGACCCGTGATCCGCAGGCCCCCAAGGGGCGCCCCACTCCGAAACGGAGTGTGGCCCAGGGGCAGCGCCGTAGCGTCGCCAATACGCCGACGACCCGCAAGGAGGCCGCCAAGCGCTCCCGCGACGAGCGCCGTAGCGCGATGGAGAAGCAGCGCCAGGCGCTGGCGACCGGTGACGAGCGATATCTGCCGGCGCGGGACAAGGGCCCGGTCCGCAGGTTCGCCCGTGACTACGTGGACTCGCGATTCCACATCGCGGAGTTCTTCCTGCCGCTGGCCGTCATCATCCTCGTGCTGAGCATGGTGCAGGTGCCCTCGCTGCAGAACATCGCGCTCCTGCTGTGGCTGTTCGTGATCGTGCTGATCGTGGTCGACTCGATCAGCCTGGGCTTCCGTCTGAAGAAGCAGCTGAACGAGCGCTTCCCCGACGCGACCAAGAAGGGCGCCGTGGCCTACGCCCTCATGCGCACGCTCCAGATGCGTCGCCTCCGGCTGCCCAAGCCGCAGGTCAAGCGCGGAGAGCGGCCCTGAGCACGACCCCTTTCTCCGAAGGTGCCGCGCAGGCCTGGCTGAACCGACTGGGCACCCTGCGTGAGGTCGTACGACAGGAGCTGGTCTCCCGCCAGGTCGACGAGCAGATAGCCGGACGCTTCCCCGTGGGGCAGCGGCTCCGGGTGCTCGACGTGGGCATGGGCCAGGGCACACAGGCACTGCGGCTGGCCCGGGCCGGGCACGCGGTGACCGGGATCGAGCGGGAGCCGAAGCTGATCGCCGTGGCCCGGGAGGCGGTCGCCGCCGAGCCCGAGGGCATTCGCGGGCGGATGCGGATCGTCGAGGGCGACGGCCGGGACACCGGGGTGCACTTCCTGCCGGGCAGCTTCGACGTGGTGCTCTGTCACGGGGTCCTGATGTACGTCGAGGAGCCCGACGCGCTGCTGGCCGGGCTGGCGCGGATGCTGGCGCCGGGCGGGCTGCTGTCGCTGCTCGTGCGCAACGGCGACGCGCTCGCGATGCGGGCGGGGCTCGCCGGGGACTGGGCCGGGGCGCTGGCCGCGTTCGACACCACCGCGTACCGGAACCGGCTCGGGCTGGAGGTGCGGGCGGATCGGCTGGACGTGCTGACGGACGCGCTCGCGGGGATCGGGGCGCCGTTGCACGCGTGGTACGGGGTGCGGGTGTTCACGGACCTCGCGGCGGACGATGCGGCGCTGCCCGAGGGGTCGGGGGATCTTGAGGTGCTGCTCGCGGCGGAGGAGCGGGCCGGGCGGACGGATCCCTATCGGCAGGTGGCGGCGTTGTTGCACCTGTGCGGTGTGCGCGGCTGATCGTTTCTCGCCCCCGCCGCCCCTACCCGTCCCTCCCCCACCAAGGGGCTGCGCCCCTTTGACCCCCAGGCGTCCGTCCGGTGGGGGCTGGTCGCGCAGTTCCCCGCGCCCCTGAAAAAAGCGGGGCTGCGCCCCGGCTTTTTTCGGGCCGAAAGGCCGGAGGCCTTTCAGGGGCGCGGGGAACTGCGCGAGAAGCCCCACTCACCCGCACCCGCCGACGAAACCCGCACCCCCGAGTTCTTCCGCGGGGATCGGGGCGGAGCCCCGGACAGAGGCCCCGCCCGCCGCGGAGCGCTACGCGTGCAGGCTCATCGGGCCGTAGATCTCCGTCGTGTCCTCGAAGAGGCGGACCTGGTCGGCGCCGCCCTCCAGGAGCGCTTTCCAGTGTTCTCCGATCCACGACTCGGCATCCCCCTGGGTCGTGAACTCCTCGGGCTGGACCGCGGGCTGGACCTCCGCCCCGTCGGCCTTCTCGAAACGCCACGTCCATGCCGCCATGTGAGCCTCCGTAAGTACCGGCCCGGCACCGCACACGGCGCCGAGCAAGATCCGGTTCCCCCCTGAGCCTAGTCGGACGCGCAAGACCTGCGGGTGTTCATCGGGACGCGGGAAAATCGTCGGTGTGGAACTGACATTGCTCGGCACCGGCGCCCCCGCGGGACTCCCCCGCCCCGACTGTCCGTGCGCGGTGTGCGCGACCGCGCTCGGTGAGGCCGCGCGCGGGGCGACCGCGCTGCTCATGGACGGCACACTGCTGCTCGACCTCACGCCCGGCGCAGCCCTCGCGGCCGCGCGCGCCGGGCGCACGCTCACCGGAGTGCGGCAGGTACTGCTGTCGCACCCGCACGACGGGCCCGCCGTGGAGGTGCCGGTGGGCCTGCCGCAGCCGGTGCGGGTGCCGGACGGGCGGGAGTTGGCGCTGCTGACCGGGCACCGGGTGCGGGCCCGGGCCCTGGACGCGCCCGGCACCGGGTACGCGGTGACCGGTCCCGGCGGCCAACGGCTGCTGTATCTGCCGCCGGGGGGCGCGCCCGCCGGCCTGGAGGGGCCGTCGGAGCCGTACGACATGGTCGTCCTCGATGTGCTGGGACGGCCGGACGCGCTGGCGCGGCTGCGCGCGGCGGGGGCGGTGGGCCCGACGACCGATGTCGTGGCCGTGCACATCGACCACGACGTGCCGGCGGACGGCGAGTTGCCGCGCCGGCTCGCGGCGGCGGGCGCGCGCGCCGTGCCGGACGGGACGACGCTGGCGGTGGGCGCCTACGAGGACGTGCCCGACGTGCCGCGCCGCACGCTGGTGCTCGGCGGGGCGCGCTCGGGGAAGTCGGTGGAGGCGGAGCGGCGGCTGGAGGCGTTCCCGGACGTGCTGTACGTGGCGACCGGTGGGACGCGCGGCGGCGACGGGGAGTGGGCCGAGCGGGTCGCCGCCCACCGTGAGCGGCGGCCCGGTTCCTGGCGCACGGTCGAGACCTGCGACCTCGTCCCGCTGCTGAAGGACGACGACGGGGCACCGCTGCTCATCGACTGTCTCTCGCTGTGGCTGACGGACGCCATGGACGCGGTGGGGGCGTGGGACGACGCGGAGTGGGCCGGGGGCGGGGAACGCGCGCTCCGGGCGCGTGTCACCGAACTCACCGACGCCGTACGGCACACGCGCCGCACGCTGGTCGCCGTCTCCAACGAGGTCGGCTCCGGCATCGTCCCCGCCACCGCCTCCGGCCGCCGCTACCGCGATGAACTCGGCCGTCTGAACTCGGCCTTCGCGAACGAGTGCGAGCACGTGCTGCTGGTGGTGGCGGGGCAGGCCCTGGCGCTACGGGGTTGAGGGGTCCGCCGGTTCGGCCTCCGGCGCTCGGGGAGTTGCGGGGGCGGCCTGGGGTGCGGCGCGGCGCGCGAGGATGCGGTGCGCGCGGGGCGGGAGAGGGGTGCACGGGCGGGCCGTGAGGATCTCGAAGCCCAGGGAGCGCAGTTCGGCGAGCAGGTTGCGCAGGGGCACGAGGTGCAGGGGGCGGGGGCGGTCGTGCGGCCTCCACAGGCGGCGGTTCCTGCCGGGCAGCGCGCCGAACGGGCGGGCCGGGTCCGGGACTTCGAGGAGGAGATGGCCGCCGGGGCGCAGCACCGCGCGGGCGGCGCGCAGTTCCTCGCGGGGGTCGGCGGTGTGTTCGAGGTGGTGGAACATGCTCACCACGTCGTAGCGGGCGCGCAGCCGCGCGGTGATCTCGGGGTCGGTGAGCAGGCCCCGGTACGCCTCCTCCACGCGCCCTGCCTCCCACGCCCGGTCGACGCGCGGGGTCGGGTCGAGGCCGTCGAAGGAGGTGTACGGGTGGATCTCGCGCGCGACCTCCGGGAAGTGGCCGTGGCCGGTGCCGACGTCGAGCCAGCCCTCCGGTTCGGAGTACGGCGGCAGCGCGCGGGCGGCGCCCCGCAGGTGCCGGCGGCGCCGTCGTCCGACGGGGTCGGCGCCGAGGCCGTCCTCGCCGGTGTGCCGGTGGTATCTGAGCAGCAGTCCGTCCGCCGTGGGCCGGGGGTTCTGGAAGGAGTGCGCGCAGTCCCGGCACTCGTCCACCACGAACGTGCCCGGCGTGCGCCGCCGCCCCTCCGGCGCGCGCACCCGCGTACGCAACTGCCGCGAGCCGCACCACGGACAGTCGTCCCTGCGCGGTTCGTGGAAGGGGTCGACTCCCTCGGGTGGGCCGGGCTCCGGCCGCGGGGTGGGGGACATGGCGGCTCCTGGGGACGAGGTGGGAACATTCGCCCCAAAAAGGTACGTACGTGAGCCTGGTCCCCGGTGCAATGACGTGCCGGTGGCGCGGTGGGACGTTCGTGCGTCGCGGGGTCACGGTGTGGCGCCGTCGTGTTCGATCCCTGCCGGTACTGTTCGGCGAATGAGCTCGCTTAATCTCGACGACTTCACCGATCTGATCGAGCGCCCCGACGGTGGGGTGCGCCGCGACGCCGAGGCGCGGCGGGAGAGGCAGATCGTGCCGCCCGGGGCGCTGGGCCGCCTCGACGAACTGGGTGAGTGGCTGGCGGCGGCGCAGTCGGCCGTTCCGGTGCGGCCGATCGAACGGCCCCGGGTGCTGCTGTTCGCGGGTGACCACGGGATCGCCGAACTCGGCGTCTCCGCGCGGGCCGCGGGTACCGCGGACCAGTTGGTGCGGGGCGTCCTGGACGGCGGCAGCCCGGTGGCGGTGCTGGCCCGGCAGCTCGGCGTACCCGTGCGCGTGGTGGACCTCGCGCTCGACTGCGACCCGGAGGCGTTGCCCGCCGAGGTCGTACGGCACCGGGTGCGGCGCGGGTCGGGCCGTATCGACGTCGAGGACGCGCTCACGGCGGAGGAGGCGGAGGCCGCGTTCCGGGTGGGCGTCGCCCTCGCGGACGAGGAGGCGGACTCCGGGACCGACCTCGTCGTCCTCGGTGATGTGAGTGTCGGGGGGACCACGGCGGCGGCGGTCCTGGTCGCGGCGCTGTGCGGGACCGACGCGTCCGTCGTGACCGGGCGGGGCGGGCGGGCGATCGACGACCTGGCGTGGATGCGCAAGTGCGCGGCCGTACGGGACGCCCTGCGGCGGGCCCGGCCGGTGCTCGGGGACCAGTTGCAGTTGCTGGCGGCCGTGGGCGGGGCGGATCTGGCCGCCATGACCGGGTTCCTGTTGCAGAGCGCGGTGCGGAAGACGCCGGTGATCCTGGACGGTGTGGTGTCGGCGGCGTGTGCGCTGGTCGCCCAGCGGGTGGCGTTCCGGGCGCCGGACTGGTGGCTGGCCGGACAGAACAGCGGGGAGCCGGCGCAGGCGAAGGCGCTGGACCGGATGGCGATCGAACCGCTGCTCGACCATGGGGTGAAGGTCGGGGAGGGGGCGGGGGCGCTGCTGGCGCTGCCGTTGGTGCGGGCCGCGGCGGGGTGGGCGGCGGAGCTTCCTGAGCGGGAGGACGTGGGGGAACCGGTGAAGCCGGGCCCCGAGGAGAAGAACCTCGGGGAGGAGTACGACGCGACCTAGGGTCGGGGTCGGGGGTGCGTTGTCGGGTGCGGATGAGTGGGGCTTCTCGCGCAGTTCCCCGCGCCCCTGAAAAAGCGGGGAACTGCGCGAGCAACCTCCACCCACCCGCACCCGACAACGCAACCGGAGTAACCGGGATCACTCGGGCGGCACTCAACTTCCTCCCCCCTCGGTCGGTCTTCGGACATGGCGGTGGCCTCACCGCACGTACCGGAGTCGCACGGAGCACGGCGTGGGGATGAACCAGACGCAGACGGGCCGAGCCCTTCGATGGGCCCGCGCCGAGTGGGGGCTGCTGTACGCCACCGTGCGCCCGCCCCTCCTCCGCCGTCGGCTGCGCGCGATCCCGCTGACCGTCGCCGCCGTCTGCCTCGCGGCCGTCGTCCACCTCACGCACCGGCAGTCCTGGGGCTACCGGCTCGTCGAGAACGCCGGGGCCGTACGGGCGGAGGACCCGCTCTGGACGGCGTTGGCGCGGACGCCGCTCTCCCTCTTCGTACCGGCGCTGGACCTGCCGGTGTGGGGCGCGCTGGCGCAGATACTGATCGTCTTCGGCATCGCGGAGATCTCCCTGGGGCGGCGGCGGACCCTGGCGATCGCGTACCTGGCCACCCTGGCCGGCACGCTGTACGCGCGGGTGGGCGTCGCGCTCGGCCCGGACGTCCCCCTGCTGGGCCTGCCCGCGTCGGACGCGCGGGTCGTGGACACCGGACCGTCGGCGGCCGTGGTCGGGCTCGCGGTGTACGTCGGATGGCGGTACCGGGCGTACGTCACGGCGGGCGCGGTGGTCGTGACGATGGCCGTCGAGGTGCTGGTGAAGGAGAACCTCGCGGGCAAGGAGCATCTGGCGGCCATCGCGGCGGTGCTGGCGGTGTGCGCGGCGGCCGCCGCCCGTCAGCGGCGCTCCGCGCTCGCGTCCGGGGTCGCGTCCGGTGTGCCGCCGATCCAGTCCTGGAGGCGGCGGCTGGGGGTCGCCCAGCGGCGGTCGTGGCGGTAGGAACGCTTCCAGGCCCGGGCGCGGGTGCGCGGTCTGCGGCGGTAGAAGCGGCGGGCCCAGGCGGAGGTGGGGCGGGCCAGACGGACGGCGCCGACGACGGCGATGAAGGGGATGATCACACCGAAGAGCGCGGTGCGGGCCTTGCCCTTGGCGAGGGCGACCAGGGCGACGAGGAAGTTCGTCCCCATGGTGAGCATGACGGCTCCCCGGTCCTGGAGTTCCTCCTCGTCGAGGTCGTTGACGCCGAAGGGCAGGAAGCCGACCAGCATCAGCCCCACCAGGGCGGCCGTCAGCACGACCATCTCGACGCTCTTGCGGCCGGCCTCGCTCCAGTACACGTCGTCCAGGTGCAGGATCAGCGCGAACTCGTCCAGCACCAGGCCCGCGCCCATGCCGAACAGCACGGCGGAGATCAGCGCGCCGGAACCGTGCCCGTCACTGGCCACCGCGCCGAAGCCCCCGGCGACGGTGAGCAGGACACCGGGGACGACATGGTGGATGTGGACGCCACCGCTGCCGCTGATGTTGCGGAACGGCCCCTTGCCCGCGCGGATGAGACGGGTGACGACCCGGGTGATCAGGAACGTCAGGACGAACGCGGCGAGTGCGAGCAGCAGGGGCAGTTTGCCCGGCTCGATGATGTTCCGCTCCCACCAGTGACCCATATGCGAACTTTATCCAGGACTGCCCTCGGGCGCCGCCGAGCCCGTCCGCCGAGCGCATCGGCCGCGCCGGGTAGCCTGCGCCGGTGTCCACGCCACCCGAGCCCTCCGTCCCGCCCGGTCCGACGCTCGCCGACGGCCTGCGTTTCGCCTTCGGCACCCTGACCGTGCTGCCGGTGACCGTGCGCCGCTGGGACCGAGAGGCGGCGCGCGCCGGAATGCTGTGCGCGCCCGTCGCCGGGCTGGTCGTCGGCCTGGGCGCGGCCCTGCTCGGCGGTCTCCTGCTGCTCCTGGGTGCCGGGCCGCTGCTCGCCGCCGTGGCCTCCGTCGCCGTACCGGCCGCCCTCACCCGGGGCCTCCACCTGGACGGGCTCGCCGACACCGCCGACGGGCTCGGCAGCGGCAGGCCCGCCGAGGACGCCCTGCGGATCATGAAGCAGTCGGACATCGGGCCGTTCGGGGTCGTCACCCTCGTCCTCGTCCTGCTGGCCCAGGTCGCCGCGCTCACCGAGGCGTACGGGGAGTCCTGGGCGCTGGGCGCGCTCGCGACGGCCGTCGGCGCGACCGCCGCCCGGCTGGCCCTGACCCTGGCCGCGCGGACCGGTGTGCCCGCCGCCCGGCCGGAGGGGCTGGGTGCGGCCGTGGCCGGGGTCGTTCCGGTGCGCGGCGCGCTGCTCGTGGCCGCCCTGACCGGATGCGCGGCGGCGGGCGCGGGGTCGCTGCTCGGGCCGTACGGCATCGGGCGTACGGTCCTCGCGGTCGTTCTCGCCTGCGGGGCCGCCGAGCTGCTGCTCCGCCACTGCGTACGGCGGTTCGGGGGCGTCACCGGGGATGTGTTCGGCGGTCTCGCGGAGACGGCGGCCACGGCGGCGCTGGTGGCGTTCACCTTCGGTTGAGCCCCTGCCCCCAGGGTCAGCAGGCCTTCCGCCAGACCCCCAGCTCCCACTTCTTCAGCAGCGAGCTGAGCTCCAGACGGCGGGCCTCGGGGCAGAAGTCGCCCGTCTCCATCTCGTACTCGACATGGAAGACGGCCTTGCCGGCCTCGATGAACGGGGTGAGGTCCTCGCACTCGTCGTACTGGGCGCACTGCTCGTTGACCGCGAAGTCGAAGTCGTCGACGAGTTCGGGTATCTGGTCGAGGTCGTTCTTCAGGCCTACCGCCAGGCCGCGTTCGTGGGCGAGGCGGGCGACGAGGCGGTTGTAGCGGAGCTGGTCGGCGGCCGTGAGGGGGAAGCCGGTCCGGTTGCGGTAGCCGTCCATGTTGTCGGGCTCGACCGCGTCGAAGCCCTTCTCCGCGCACATGTCGATACGGGCGGCCATCAGGGGTTCGAGGACGTCGGTCGCGCGGATGTCGAGCCAGTACTCGCCCTCCCAGCCGTTGCTCTTGCCTATCACCGCCTTCGGGAAGTCGTCGGCGTCCGGGCGCCAGTCCTCCCAGGCGCCGGTGGAGAGGTAGCAGATGACCTTGCGGCCGTCGTCGTGCAGGTCGGCGACCGTGTCGGCCGACTGGTCGAAGCCGTCGATGTCGTAGACGGGGACGTCGACGGAGGTGTCCAGGCGCCCGCTGAGCTGCCACTGCCACTCCGTGCCCGGCTCCGGTCGCCAGCGGGCGGCCCCGCCCGTCGCGCGTCCGGTGCCCGGCCCGTCGTCGGGGGCGCTCGTGCACCCCGCCGTCAGCAGGAGGAGGGGCAGCAGGGCGCTGCGGGCGAGGGCGCGGCTCATCGGCGGGGCTCCAAGGCGTGCGGCAACGTACCCCAGGGATGATCCCCCACTCCGGGCACCGCGCAGTGCACGGTGGCGCCCCGGGCGTGGGCGACGCCCGCGACGTCGGTGCCCGGCGGCACCCCGTGCACCAGATGGCACACCCGCGCCCCGAGGCCGGCGCTGCCGCCGGGCCAGGGCTCGGGCGGCTGGTCCCGGTACGTCTCCCAGCAGCCCTCGAAGGTGACGACGAGGTCGGCGATCCGCGCGTACGCGGGGTGCGGCGGGGTGCCGGGGTTGAGCGCGAGGGTGGCGGGGCCGGCGCCCCAGACGGCCGCGGCGAGCCGTCGGTAGTGGTCGAACGCGCCGAGTTCCGCGGCCACTTGGTCGAGGAAGGCCCCGTCGGTGCCGTACCAGGCGTGGTAGCGGGTCAGCTCCCGTACGACGTCGGTGACGGGTCTGCGGCCGTAGGCGGTGTCGGCGTACCCGAGGAGGCGTACGCCGGCCGCCCGCAGTCGGCCCGCGACCCGGATGAACGCCGGGTCGGGGCCGTCGCCGGGCCCGTTCGCCGGGTTGAGGACGACGCCGTAGAGGAGGGGCGCGGCGTCGACGAGGGCGTCCCATGCGGCGGGGCGGTCGCGGGGGTGCTCGTAATAGGGGACGAGGAAGGAGGGGCGGGAGGGGCGGGTCGCCGGGGCCGGCGCGGGGCGCGGTGTCGCGGGTGCGGTCATCGGTGCGCCGTCGCCCTTCCCAGCAGGCCGCAGACCAGGCCCCCTTGGAGGGCGGCGGCGACGCCGTACACGAGCAGGCCGATCCCGTGGGGGTCGCCCGGGTGCGTCGCCAGGGCCAGGGTCTGGGCGGCGGCCGTGGCGCAGCAGACGGCGGCGGCGCCCGGGACCGCGCCGAAGGACTGGAGCAGCAGGCCGGTCCAGAGCACCGCGCCCAGCAGGAGCAGACCGGCGAGATGGACACCGTCGAGGTCCGGGGCCCGCGGCCACAGGTGGGCGGTGGCGTGGGCCAGGACCAGCAGGGTGGCGAGGTAGCCGGCCAGGCACTGGACCAGGGTGACGGAGGCGGCCCGCCAGAAGGCGCCCGGGGTGCTGGTGGAGCGCAGTCCGGCGAGGCCTCCGCTGCGGAAGCGGTACAGCAGCCATTCGGCGGGGCCCATGCTGAGGGTGAGCGCCACGGCGGCGGGCGCGGCGGCGGTGCCGCCCCCGTGGGCGAGGACCTCGCCGAGCGTCGCGTACAGCACGAGCACACCGGTGGCGAGTCCGAAGACGGCGTACGGGAGGGAGGCGGCGAGCCGGGGCGTGGCCGGGCCCCGCGCCGGGGCCCCGGCGGGCGCGCCCGGGAGGGCGGCGCCGGGTCCGGGCTCCCGCAGGGCGGGCGCCACTTCGTGGACGGCGAGGAGCGCGACCCCCACCAGGGAGGCGGTCAGCAGGGTGAGCCCGGCCCAGTCGGGCACCGGCCGGACCAGGGCGAACAGCGCTCCCGCGGTCATGGGCGACAGACAGTGCAGCAGGGCCCGTTCGCGGCCGAGGACGAGCAGGACGGTCGCGGCGCCCAGGTAGCAGGCCTCGCCGGCGGCGAAGGCCACCGCGCCCGGGTCGCCCCCGCCGGCCGCCAGGCAGGCGACCGTCGTGCAGAGCAGGGCGCCCACCGGGGCCCCGCGGGCCAGGCAGCGGCGGCAGGCGTCACGGTCGCCCCACGCGAGCCAGGAGTACGCCCGGTGGGCGAGCCCCTGGTTCCACATCCAGCCGCACAGGGCCCCGGCCAGCAGCGGGACCGTGCCGGCGGGCAGCCCGAAGTCGTCGCGGGGGCCGTTCAGGAGGGGCGCGCCGAGGACGTAGGCGAGGCCGGGGAGGGCGAAGACGACGCCTCTGAGGAGGCAGCCGAGCAGGCCGATGCGCCAGGGGTCGGGCGCAGGTCCGGCCGGTTCGGGGTGGGCGCGCTCGACGCGTTCGTACAACTCCTCGGCGAGGGCGAAGGAGTTGCGGCAGCCGTAGCGTGCGCGGGTCCGGTCGTCGGAGATGCCGTCGGACTCCAGCAGGGCGGCGATCTCGTCCGGATGGACGGCGGCGGCGATGAACTCCCGGTGCTGTTCGGCCAGTCGGTCGATGGGATCCGGCTCGGCCCGGCGCGGGCGGGGGACGGCGGGCAGCCGGGCCGGGCGGGCGTCCGGGGGCGGGGTCGGGTGGCCGCTCACCGGTCGGTTCCGTCCGTCGTGGCGCCGGTCCGGTACCAGGGGTCGCGCAGTTCGGCGGTCCAGTCGGCGACCGTCGCCGGCGCGGGCGCGTAGACGATGTCGTCCCGGCCCGCGAGTTCCTGGTAGATCAGGCGGAAGGCGTCCACGGAGCGGCGCAGGGTGAACCGGTCGATCACCCGTCGGCGTGCCGACTCCCCCAGCGCGCGGCGGCGTGCGTGGTCGAGCAGGAGACCGAGCGCGGCGTCGGCCATCGTCTCCGGGTCACGGGGCGGCACGACGATCCCGGTGTCGCCGACCGCCTCGCGGACCCCTCCGACATCGGTCGACACGGTCGTACGGCCGCAGGACATGGCCTCGATCAGGGAGTACGGGAAGCCCTCCGAGATCGAGGACAGCATCACGACGTGCCCGGCGGCGTAGGCCCGCCACACCTCGCCGACGCGGCCCTCGAAGGTGAGCCCGTCGGTGACGCCCAGTTCGGCGGCGAGCTTGTCCAGCTCGGTGCGGTACGCCTCGCCGCCCGGTGGCACGGGCCCGAACAACCGGAGTCTGGTCCCGGGGAGTTCGGCGCGGACCAGGGCGTAGGCGTGCAGCAGCGTCTCCAGGTCCTTGATGGGGTCGACGCGTCCGCACCAGGTGAGGGTGGGCACCTCGGGTTCGGGGCCGGCGTGCGGGAAGGCGGCCGGGTCGACGCCGTTGTAGACCGTGCGGATCCGGGCGGTGTCGGCGCCGCCGCGCTCCTCCCAGCGGCGGTTGTAGCGGTTGCAGGGGGTGATGAGGTCGGCGGCGCGGTAGCCGAGCCTGGTCAGCTCGCGGTGGAAGCCGAGCATGAAGGCCTTCACGGGCCAGCGCTGGTCGGCGGCGCGGTGGCCGAGGTAGCGCTCGCGCAGATAGATGCCGTGCTCGGTGAGGAGGAACGGTACGCCGTCCAGCTCCCGGGCGGCGAGCGCGGGCAGGGTGGCGAGGCCGCCGCTGACCGCGTGGGCCACACAGTCCTCGGGGATCCGGGCGCAGAGCGGCCGCAGGGAGTGTTCCAGCAGATCGGTCGCGGTGAGCGCGTCGTGGACCGTGGGGTGCGCGGCGGCCGTCGGGAGGTGGGGCATGGTCCAGATCCACATCAGCGAGCGGAGCGCGGACTCGGTGCGCAGGGCCGCCGACAGGCGTCCGTCGCGGGCGAGTCGGGCCAGCTCGTACAGGGCCTCCTCGAAGCCCCGGGGTGCGCCGGGGTCGAGGACGGAGAGCAGCAGCCGCTCGTAGGAGTCGGTGAAGCGGCGGCGGGCCGCGCCGTACGGGGCGCGGGCCCGGCCGGGGCGCGGGCCCCAGGTCGGTACGCAGGTGTGCCGGTACACGTTCGGCGGCAGCTCCCAGGTCACGGGTTCGCGGCCGGTTCCGGTGAGCGACACGAGGTGGAACTCGACGTCGGGCATGCCCCGGACGAGCTGGTCGCACCAGGTGCTGACCCCGCCGTGGACATGCGGATAGGTGCCTTCGGTGAGCATGGTGACGTGACTGCCGTTGCGCATGGCTGCGCCGCTCCCCCCTGTTGCTGTGACGCGGATGATGTGCGGGGAACTGCGGCCCGGCCCCCGGCTGCGGGTCGGTGGGGGCCGGTCGCGCCCCGCGGCGGAGCCGCATGTCCGATACGGCCCCGCGCCCCTTCGGGGCGCTCTACGGCAGCTTCAGCTTCACGGCTGACTGGAGTGGTGCCGGCGTGGTCCAGGCCGAGCGGGCTCCCGCGTACGGGGTGCCGAACGTGGTGGTACCGAGCGGGAGTTGCGTGACGGTCCCCTTCGGTGCCGTCACCGGGATCTCGGTCCCGGACGGCGCCTTCACCGTCACCGCCGTACCGATCCGGTACGCCGTGACCGTGCCGTTCGCCACCGCCGTCTGCCAGGCGGCCCGGCGTTGCAGCTCGGTGCCGATCGCGGCCTGCCGGGGGTTCTCCAGCGGGGTGTCGGAGGAGAAGAGGGACCGGTAGTCGGCGAGCAGCCGGTCCAGGACCGGGTAGAGCAGCCGCTCCTCGGCCAGGTTGGACTGGTGCGCGTAGTGCGGTCGCGGGTCGTTGCCGACGGCGTGCAGCAGGGCCGTGCGGACCTCCTGCGGGACGATGTGCGTCGTGTACCCCGTGGCCGGGTCCAGCGGGGCGGCCAGACAGGTGGAGGACGCGTTGTTCTCGCACAGCCCGCTGCCGCCGTCGGCGGCCGAGGTGTAGACCCAGTTGTACTCGTCGACCATCTCCGCGGCCGTGCCCACGTTGTAGTAGACGTTCATCGGGTGGCGCGGCACGGTCAGCGCGGCGCCGACCGGACGCTGGGCCGGTTCGCGGGAGTTGTCGGAGGCGATCCACTTGACAGCGTTGTCGGCGAGGGCGCCCGCGAGGTTCGGATTGTCGTTCGGCTGCTGCGGCAGTGTCCGCAGGCCCGAGTGTTCGCCCGTCACCAGTTCGTCGCGCCGCACGGGCAGTCCGCGTGCGACCGCCCAGGCGTGGTTGTCGCGGATCTGCGCGGCGACGGCGGCGCGGCTCAGATAGCGGGTGGTGCCGTCGGGGTTCTTGGCGCAGCTCCACGGGACGGTCGAGGTGTCCTGGACGCAGCCGAGGTACTGGTGGGTGTAGGTGTGGTTGATCCAGCGATACGCGTTCCGGTCGGCGACCAGCCGGTCGGCGAGGGCGTCGGTGCCGCCGTTCGCCTCCTTCCACTCCTCGCCGCTGCCGCCGTTGTAGACCATGTCGAGGGTGAGGCCGCTGGACCGCTGCCACTGCTCGGCGTACTCGGCGTCGGCGGCGGTCATCCGGATGGGCACGCTCCGTGTGCCGTCCCCGCCGCCGCAGTCGAAGCTGCCGGGCGTGCAGTCGTGCTCGGTGTCCCAGCGGCTGTCGGGTGCGAAGACGTCGTCGATGTGGAGGCCGAAGTAGTTCCGGCTCCGCCCGAGATGCACACCGTCCGTCAGCCACTCGACGATGCCCCGGGCCAGCACCCGGAACTGCCGCTGGTGCTGGTTGTAGGCGAAGGTGACGACCAGTTCGCGGCGCCCGTCGTGGGCGTACTCCCCGACCAGGCTGCCCCGGCCCGCGCCGCCGGGTACCGGGAGGTCGACATAGCTGGTGTAGCCGGGGCGGGGCCGTGCGACGAAGCCGTAACTCTCCTGCGCGGAGGCGGAGTTGTCCTCGAAGGCGAACTGCCCGTCGAGATAGCCGAAGCGGCTCGCCCGGCCGGCGTCGGTGACCGTGACCTCGCGGCCGTCGAGCGAGCCGGCCCAGCCGCCCTCGCTGGTGTGGTCGAGGCCGACCCCGGGGTGCGCCCAGGTGTAGGCGTCGACCTGCGGGATCCCGTACGTCCGCTCGTACGTCTCCAGCGCGGTCTGCTCGGCCGAACCCGGGCCGAACGGGGCCTCGTTGGGCAGGACCACGCCCTGGAACCTGGCGCGCGGGGTGCCGCCGGCCGTGTCGCTCAGGAAGGCCGCGTCGATGGTCGGGCGGTTCGCGTCGCCCAGGTTCACCCGGGTGTACGGGACGCCGGTGCTCCTCAGCTCCGCGGTGATCGCCTGGACGGGGCTGTCGCCGTTGTCCACCACCAGCACCCGCAGATCGACGCGGGCCGCCGCGGCCGCCGACGCTCCCGGTGTGCCGAGGCCCGCCACCAGCAGACCGGTCGTCGCCGCGACGGCGGCGGCGCTCCTCCAACCGGTCCGTCCGGGCACGTTGTGCGTCATGTTCGCCCTTTCCCCCGAAGAGATCCCCCGGGGCCGGACTGAACGGCCGCACCGCGGGGAATCTGTGGAAATGATGCAGGCCGATGAGCTGATCACTCATCGGGCGGGACGAGTGTCACCCAGGTCAGGGCACATGAGGGCATGAAAATGACCATGAAGCCACATAGGGGTGAACGTCCGCAGGGGTGATCGAAATCGACGGCGGACGCTACGCGCGCAGACCGCCGGGGCCACGCGCGAGGACCATGGACGTACGCGCCGGGAGCCGCGACAAGGGATCCCCCTATGCCTCAGTCATGGGGATCTCCCTGCACGTCGGCGACGGAAAGTCGGGGAGGCTGGTCGCAGCGGACGCCATGCGGACGGCGCGGCGCAACCGGCCGACGCCCCAGGTCCGATGGGCCGAACAAGGGCCTAGGCTCGTTCCCGGCACGTCGACCCATCCGTTCGGCCACCGAAACTCAACCGGAAGCGAGATTTCACCACCGTGACTGCTCTCACTCTCAGCACCGCCGCCGCGTCGGGCCTCCGGGCCGACGCGATCGTGGTCGGTGTCGCGAAGGGCCCTGCATCCCGGTCCGGGGACCTGGTCGTAGCGCCGGGTGCCGAGACCGTGGACAAGGCGTACGACGGCAAGCTGGCCGGCCTCCTGGAGACCCTCGGCGCCGCGGGCGCCGAGGGCGAGGTGACGAAGCTGCCCGCGCCGTCCGGCTTCAAGGCGCCGCTCGTGGTGGCGGTGGGCCTGGGCTCGGTGCCCGAGAAGGACGGCGCGTTCGGCGCGGAGACGCTGCGCCGCGCGGCCGGTGCGGCGGCCCGCGCCCTGACCGGCACCAAGAAGGCCGCGTTCGCGCTGCCCGTCGCCGACGCCGACGCCGTGGGCGCCGTCGCCGAGGGTGCGCTGCTCGGCGCGTACTCCTTCGACGCCTACAAGGGGCAAGCGCCTTCGGGTGGCGCCGCCAAGGCGAAGAACGGCAAGGGGCCGCTCGCCGATGTCGTCCTGCTCGGCGCCAAGCCCCGCGACAAGGCGCACAAGGCGGCCGTCGAGCGCGCGATCGCGGTGACCGAGGAGCTGAACCGCGCCCGCGACCTCATCAACACCCCGCCGAACGACCTCGACCCGGAGGCCTTCGCCGCCGTCGCGCAGACCGCGGCCAAGGAGCACGGCATCAAGGTGACCGTCCTCGACGAGAAGGCACTCGCCAAGGGCGGCTACGGCGGCATCCTCGGCGTCGGCGCGGGCTCCGCCGCCACGCCCCGGCTGGTGCAGCTGTCGTACACCAGCTCCAAGGCGAAGAAGCACCTGGCGTTCGTCGGCAAGGGCATCACCTACGACTCCGGCGGCATCTCGCTCAAGCCGGCCGGGCACAACGAGACGATGAAGTGCGACATGAGCGGTGCCGCCGCCGTGTTCGCCGCGGTCGTCGCCGCCGCCCGGCTCAAGCTTGAGGTCAATGTCACGGGCTGGCTCGCCCTCGCCGAGAACATGCCGTCCGGCTCCGCCACCCGCCCGGGTGATGTGCTGCGCATGTACAGCGGCAAAACGGTGGAGGTGCTCAACACCGACGCCGAGGGCCGGCTGGTGCTGGCCGACGCGCTCGCCAAGGCGTCCGAGGACAAGCCGGACGCGATCGTCGACGTGGCGACGCTGACCGGCGCGATGATGCTGGCGCTGGGCAACCGGACGTTCGGGATCATGGCCAACGACGACGCGTTCCGCTCCGCGGTGCACGAGGCGGCCGAGGAGTCCGGGGAGCCGGCGTGGCCGATGCCGCTGCCGGACCACCTGCGCAAGGGCATGGACTCGCCGACCGCCGACATCGCGAACATGGGCGAGCGGTACGGCGGTGGCCTGGTCGCCGGTCTGTTCCTGAAGGAGTTCGTGGGCGAGGGGATCACCTGGGCGCACCTGGACATCGCGGGGCCGGCGTTCAACGAGGGCGGGCCCTTCGGGTACACGCCGAAGGGTGGGACGGGGACGGCCGTGCGGACGCTGGTGCGGCTGGCCGAGCGGGCCGCTTCGGGTGACCTGGGCTGATGTTCGCCTAGGAGCTGGATACCCGAGGGGCGTGGGCGACTGCGGGCCGTCTGTGGCTGGTCGCGCAGTTCCCC
The DNA here is from genome assembly GCF_014930365.1 of Streptomyces caniscabiei. Classification (GTDB taxonomy): domain Bacteria; phylum Actinomycetota; class Actinomycetes; order Streptomycetales; family Streptomycetaceae; genus Streptomyces; species Streptomyces caniscabiei. The sequence goes on from NZ_JABXWI010000005.1 coordinate 552,933, forward strand.
GCGCCCCTGGGTCCGCCGCCGTCGGCCCGCGTAACGAAGCACTCCTTCACATCTGAGCGTGTGGTGTCTCACACCCCGGCCCGGCGTCTCGTTCGCCCGCGACAAGTGCGAAGATGGGGCTCGGCAGGACAGGGCCCCCACCACAGGGCCGAAGAAGAGCGGCCGGACACCAGCCGCCGCGCGGGTCTCGGACGACCGGCGTACGGCGCACATGCATGGAGGACGTGACGTGGCGAACGACGCCAGCACCGTTTTCGACCTAGTGATCCTCGGCGGTGGTAGCGGTGGTTACGCCGCGGCCCTGCGCGGGGCTCAGCTGGGCCTGGACGTCGCCCTGATCGAGAAGGACAAGGTCGGCGGCACCTGCCTGCACCGGGGATGCATTCCCACGAAGGCCCTGCTCCACGCGGGCGAGATCGCCGACCAGGCTCGCGAGAGCGAGCAGTTCGGTGTGAAGGCCACCTTCGAGGGCATCGACATCGCCGGGGTGCACAAGTACAAGGACGGCGTGATCTCCGGCCTCTACAAGGGTCTGCAGGGTCTCGTCGCCTCCCGCAAGGTCACCTACATCGAGGGTGAGGGCCGTCTGTCCTCCCCGACCTCCGTCGATGTGAACGGCCAGCGCGTCCAGGGCCGTCATGTCCTGCTGGCGACCGGCTCCGTGCCGAAGTCGCTGCCGGGCCTGGAGATCGACGGCAACCGCATCATCTCCTCGGACCACGCCCTCGTGCTGGACCGGGTCCCGAAGTCGGCGATCGTCCTCGGCGGCGGTGTCATCGGCGTCGAGTTCGCCTCCGCCTGGAAGTCCTTCGGCACCGACATCACGATCATCGAGGGCCTGAAGCACCTGGCGCCCCTCGAGGACGAGAACTCCTCCAAGCTTCTTGAGCGCGCGTTCCGCAAGCGCGGCATCAAGTTCAACCTGGGCACCTTCTTCTCGAAGGCCGAGTACACCCAGGACGGCGTCAAGGTCACCCTCGCCGACGGCAAGGAGTTCGAGGCCGAGGTGCTGCTGGTGGCCGTCGGCCGCGGCCCCGTCTCCGCCGGTCTCGGCTACGAGGAGCAGGGCGTCGCGATGGACCGCGGCTACGTCCTGGTCGACGAGTACATGCGCACCAACGTCCCGACCGTCTCCGCCGTCGGTGACCTGGTCCCGACGCTCCAGCTCGCGCACGTCGGCTTCGCCGAGGGCATCCTGGTGGCGGAGCGTCTGGCCGGCCTGAAGACCGTTCCGATCGACTACGACGGTGTCCCGCGGGTGACGTACTGCCACCCCGAGGTCGCCTCCGTGGGCATCACCGAGGCCAAGGCCAAGGAGATCTACGGCGCGGACAAGGTCGTCGCTCTGAAGTACAACCTCGCGGGCAACGGCAAGAGCAAGATCCTGAACACCTCGGGCGAGATCAAGCTCGTCCAGGTCAAGGACGGTGCCGTGGTCGGCGTCCACATGGTCGGCGACCGCATGGGCGAGCAGGTGGGCGAGGCCCAGCTGATCTACAACTGGGAAGCCCTCCCCGCCGAGGTCGCCCAGCTCATCCACGCCCACCCGACGCAGAGCGAGGCGCTCGGCGAGGCCCACCTGGCCCTCGCGGGCAAGCCGCTGCACTCGCACGACTGACCCCCTCGGTCGACGAAGCGACGATCCAGACTTCCGCAATCGTTAAGGAGCAACAGAAACCATGGCGGTTTCCGTAACCCTTCCGGCGCTCGGCGAGAGCGTCACCGAGGGCACTGTCACCCGCTGGCTGAAGGCCGAGGGTGAGCGCGTAGAGGCCGACGAGCCGCTGCTCGAGGTCTCGACCGACAAGGTCGACACCGAGATCCCCTCCCCCGCCGCGGGCATCCTGGCCTCCATCAAGGTCGCCGAGGACGAGACCGTCGAGGTCGGCGCCGAGCTGGCGCTGATCGACGACGGCACGGGCGCGCCCGCCGCCGCCCCCGCCCCGGCCGCCGAGGAGGCTCCGGCCCCGGCCCCCGAGCCCGCCGCGGCCGCGCCGTCCACCGAGCAGGAGGCCCCCGCGCCGGCCCCGACCGCCGAGGCGGCCACCGGCGGCGGTTCCGCCGAGGGCACCGACGTGGTCCTCCCGGCGCTCGGCGAGTCCGTCACCGAGGGCACCGTCACCCGCTGGCTGAAGGAGGTCGGCGACTCCGTCGAGGCCGACGAGCCGCTGCTCGAGGTCTCCACGGACAAGGTCGACACCGAGATCCCCGCGCCCACCTCCGGTGTGCTGCTGGAGATCACGGTCGCCGAGGACGAGACGGCCGAGGTCGGCGCCAAGCTGGCCGTCATCGGTGCCCCGGGTGCCGCTCCGGCGGCCGCCCCGGCCGCTCCGGCTCCGGCGCCCGCCGCCGCTGCCC
>NZ_JABXWI010000056.1 GCF_014930365.1 Streptomyces caniscabiei
GCGGTCTGGATCCAGTCGCGGTAGGCGTGAGCGAGGTCGTCGTCTCGGCTGAGGCCTCGTTCAAGTCGGGAGATGGTGGTGGGCCAGACCCCGAAGTGCTGGGCGACGGCCGTGAGGGTGATGTTCCTGGCTTGCCGTAGGGGCCGCAGGTCGGCGATGCCCGGGACGGTGACGGTAGTGGTGAGGCAGCGGAAGACCTCCCGGGCGATGGCTCGTTCCAGGAGCCGGATGATCTCCTTCTTCGTCCGGCCGACGGCGGTCTGGCGTGCCGTGTATGCGCGGGTTGTGGAGTCGCTGGACATGCGGACCAGGGCGATGCGGTAGAGCGCGGCGTTGGCATTCCGGTCGCCGCCCCGGGACAGGCGGTGCCGGTTCGTTCTGCCGCTGGAAGCGGGGACCGGGGCGACGCCGCACAGGGCGGCGAAGGATGCCTCGGTCCGCATGCGTTCGGGATTGCCTCCGGCGGTGACCAGCAGCTGCGCCGCGGTGTCGGGGCCGACGCCGTAGGCGGCTCGCAGGCCGGGGTTGTGGGCGGTGACCTCGTTGTCCAGGGCTCGGGTCAGGGCCTGGTGTTCGGCGGTCAGCTCTTTGACGCGTCGGGCGAGGCTCTTCAGCGCGGTGAGGACAGCGGTGTGCACCGCGTCTCCGGCCGGCCGCAGCCGGGCCAGGGCATCGGTGCGGTCTGTCCCGTTGAGCTGCCCGTATCTGGTGCGGATGGTCTCGGGTGCGGTGAAGAGGAGGTGGGTGATCTGGTTCAGGGCGGCGGTGCGTGCCTTGACGGCGGAGCGGGCGGCGTTGTGCAGGGCGCGTATGCCGGCGACGGTGTCGTCCTTGGGAGCGCTGGAGGCGCGTCCGGACAGGGCGGCGCGGGCGGCGGCGTAGGCGTCGATGGGGTCGGACTTGCCGATGCGGCGGCGTTCGGCCCGGTCGGGCCGGTTGACCTCCACGACGTGAAGGCCCGCTGAGCGGGCGGCGCGGGTGAAGCCGGTGCCGTAGGAGGCGGTGCCCTCCACACCGATCGCGCTCACGTGTCCGTGAGCGGTCAGGAAGGCCAGGGCCGCGGCGTATCCGGCGGCGGTGGTGGCGAACTCGGCGTCAGCGAGGTGGCCTCCGTTGTCGCTGATCACCGCGACGTGAATGGTGTCGGCGTGGGAGTCGACCCCGCCGAACACGTCCTGGCCCGCTGTGTCTGGTGCCGCCGCTGATGTCATGCTGATGGTGCCTTCCCAACCGGAGGTGGGCACCGGCCGGGTGGCGCAGACAGGACATTGAAAGGGCTTCTCGACCAAGCTCCTATCAGGTCATGTTCCGCCCGGCCGGAGCCATGAGAACAGGTCCCGACGGCCGGACAGCACAACCGGAAGACAGCCCAGCAGGGCGTCAGTCAGACCCCGAGCCACGACCACCGGAACCTGAGTATCAGCATCAATGTCAGACCCC
>NZ_JABXWI010000057.1 GCF_014930365.1 Streptomyces caniscabiei
CCAGACGGGGCCGTCGGGGTAGAGGTATTCCTTGAGGGTTTCGGGGTGCATCTGGGCGCTGAGGCCGGGCGCGGTGGGTGGGAGGTAGTGGCCGTTGGTGATGCGGACGGGGTCGGTGAAGTGTTCGTGGAGGTGGTCGACGTATTCGATGACGCGGTTTTCGGTGGTGGTGGAGACGGCGATGTAGTCGAACATCGACAGGTGCTGCACCATTTCGCACAGGCCGACGCCGCCGGCGTGGGGGCAGACGGGGATGTCGAACTTGGCGGCGAGCAGGAGGATGGCGAGGTTCTCGTTGACGCCGCCGACGCGGGCGGAGTCGATCTGGACGATGTCGACGGCGCGGGCCTGGAGGAGTTGTTTGAAGACGACCCGGTTGGCGACGTGTTCGCCGGTGGCGACCTTGATGGGGGTGAGGGCGGTGCGGATGGTGGCGTGGCCGAGGATGTCGTCGGGGGAGGTGGGTTCCTCGATCCAGTAGGGGTCGTAGGGGGCGAGGGCGTGCATCCAGTCGATGGCGGGCTGGACGTCCCATCTCTGGTTGGCGTCGACGGCGATGCGGATGTCCGGGCCGACGGCCGTACGGGCGGTGCGCATGCGGCGGACGTCGTCGTCGAGTGAGGCGCCGACTTTCAGTTTGATCTGGGTGAAGCCGTCGGCGACGGCTTCGCGGGCGAGGCGGGTGAGTTTTTCGTCGGTGTAGCCGAGCCAGCCGGGGGTGGTGGTGTAGGCGGGGTAGCCGTGTTCCAGCAGGCGGGCGATGCGTTCTGGGCGTCCGGGTTCGGCCTTGCGCAGGATGTGCAGGGCTTCGTCGGGGGTGAGGGCGTCGCTGAGCCAGCGGAAGTCGACTTGGGCGACCAGCTCCTCGGGAGACATCTCCGCGAGGAAGCGCCAGACGGGTAGGCCGGCTCGTTTGGCGGCGAGGTCCCAGGCGGCGTTGACGACCGCGCCGGTGGCCATGTGGATGGCGCCTTTCTCCGGGCCGAGCCAGCGCAGTTGGGGGTCGTGGACGAGGGAGCGGGCGAATTGTCCGAGGTCGGCGCAGATCTCCTCGACCGGGCGGCCGATGACGTGGGGGGCGAGGGTGGCGATGGCGGCGGCCTGGGCGTCGTTGCCGCGGCCGGTGGTGAAGGCCAGGGCATGGCCCTCCAGGCCGTCACCGGCGTCGGTACGCAGGACGACGTAGGCGGCGGAGTAGTCCGGCTCGGGGTTCATCGCGTCCGAGCCGTCCAGATGCTCGGACGTCGGGAAACGGACGTCCAGAACATCCAACGCCGTGATACG
>NZ_JABXWI010000006.1 GCF_014930365.1 Streptomyces caniscabiei
GCCCTTGGCGTGCTGCTTCTCCACCGCGCGCTCGGAGCCGGCGTGCGTCGCCTCGTGGATCCGGCGCTGCAGATCCGCGAGCTTCCCCGCGGTCGTGTGAATGTCGATGCTTGCTGACTCTTCCGGCTCGGACATCGGGATGCGGCTCCCTGCCTGCTCAAGGGGACGTGAGGGATCGGTCGTACGTGGTGCGTGGCGTGCTCAGAAGTGGGTGTGGTTACTCATCCGTAGAGTAGTGCTGCGCCTACCGTTCGGCAGTGCGGCGTTTACCACACTCCTGACCCCTTCCGCTCGTACGATCGGAGCGTCGCGGCGGGACACGTCGGAGGGGCGGCATCACGAGAGTGATCGAGCGCCCGTGAACCTCGGCTCGTCAGGGCTGGAATCCGTCCCCTTCTCGCGGGGCGGAGGATGTCAAACCTAGGGTGGGTTGCATGACGAACCCACCAGGTGCACAAGGTGACCCGTCCAGCGGACCGGGTGAGCCGAGGTCGGACCGCTGGTCCGACCTCGGCCGGCCGCCTCTCAACTCCGCCTCCCTGCGCCGGGCCCTGGTCCGGGAGGGCGGGCTGTGGAGCTCCCTGGACGTGGTGCCCGTCATCGGCTCCACCAACACCGACCTCGCGGGGCGGGCCGACCGGCTTCCCGAGGGCGCGGTGCTCGTCGCCGAGGAGCAGAACGCGGGCCGGGGCCGGCTCGACCGGGTGTGGAGCGCGCCGCCGCGCTCCGGGCTGTTCTTCTCCGTTCTCCTCAAGCCGACCGAGGTGCCCGTCCGGCACTGGGGCTGGCTGCCGCTGCTCAGCGGCGTCGCCGTCGCGACCGGGCTGTCCCGGATCGCCGGGGTCGACACGGCGCTCAAGTGGCCCAACGACCTGCTGGTGACCGTGCGCGGTGAGGAGCGCAAGGCGGGCGGCATCCTCGCGGAGCGCGCGGGCGCCGAGGGGGTCGTCATCGGGATCGGCATCAACGTCAGCCTGCGCGAGGACGAGCTGCCGGTGCCGACGGCCGGATCGCTGGCGCTGGCCGGTGCGGAGACCACGGACCGTGACCCCCTGCTGCGGGCCGTGCTGCGGTCGTTGGAGGAGTGGTACGGGCGATGGCGGGCCGCCGGGGGCGATCCGTCCGTGAGCGGCCTCCAGGAGACCTACGCCGCGGGCTGCGCGACGCTGGGGCGCACCGTGCGTGCCGAGCTGCCCGGGGACCGGTCGGTGGTGGGGGAGGCCGTGGCCGTGGACGGCGACGGGCGGCTGGTCCTTGCCACGGAGCACGGGGTGCAGGAGCCGGTGGGGGCGGGGGACATCGTGCATCTGCGGCCCGTGTGAGGGGAAAGCCGCGGAGACGGTGGGTGCCGGGTGCCGGGTGCCGGGTGCCGGGTGAGGGGTGGGACGTGGGGCGGTCTGTGGGTGGGTGCGGCCTACACGGGTGTGGGCCGCGGGTGGTGGCGGGTGAGGCCTGTGGGGCCGGTGTGGGCTGAGTGATGTGTGGGTGGGGTGGGGGGTGGGGACTCGGGGTGGTGTGTGGGGGAGGGCGGGTTCGCTCGTCGGCTCCTGCCGGGTGCCGTTGGGGCCCGTCCGGGTGGCGTGACTGCCCGCGGCGGGCTTGGGGGTGTCCACCATCGGCCCCACCTGACGGAGTGAGCTGGCGCACACCTGCCGTAGAGTTGAGGCCGGTCGAGTACGTGACCGCGGGAGATCGGAAGGGCAGCAGGAGTGAGCGTCGAGGACACGGGCTCCGGCACGGACGCGGATGGCCGCGTGGAGCCGCCCCCTCTCTCGGCTTCGCTCGAGCGGGGCGAGCCCCATGACGTGGACGCCGACGAGGAGGACCCGCTGGCGTTGCGGCTCGAAGGGCTGATCCTCGGGGCCGAGCGCCGGTACACCCCCTTTCAGGCGGCGCGCAGTGCCGGGGTCTCCATGGAGCTGGCGTCCCGTTTCTGGCGGGCCATGGGCTTCGCGGACATCGGTCAGGCCAAGGCGCTGACCGAGGCCGACGTGCTCGCGCTGCGGCGCCTCGCCGGTCTCGTGGAGGCGGGGCTGCTGAGTGAGGCCATGGCGGTGCAGGTCGCCCGGTCGACCGGGCAGACCACGGCGCGGCTGGCCGAGTGGCAGATCGATTCCTTCCTGGAGGGGCTGACCGAGCCGCCGGAGCCGGGGATGACCCGGACCGAGGTGACGTATCCGCTGGTCGAGCTGTTGCTCCCGGAGCTGGAGGAGTTCCTCGTCTACGTCTGGCGGCGCCAGCTGGCCGCCGCCACGGGCCGCGTCGTGCAGGCCGCCGACGACGAGGAGATGGTCGACAGGCGCCTGGCGGTCTGCTTCGCGGACCTCGTCGGGTTCACGCGGCTGACCCGTCGGATGGAGGAGGAGGAGCTCGGCGAGCTGGTCGAGGCCTTCGAGACCACGGCGGCGGACCTGGTGGCGGCGAACGGCGGGCGGCTCATCAAGACCCTCGGCGACGAGGTGCTGTACGCCACGGACGACGCGGGTGTCGCCGCCGAGATCGCGCTGCGCCTCATCGAGACCATGGCCAACGACGAGACCATGCCCGAGCTGCGCGTCGGCATGGCCTTCGGCACGGTGACGACGCGGATGGGCGACGTCTTCGGCTCCACCGTGAACCTCGCCAGCCGGCTCACCTCGATAGCGCCGAAGGACGCGGTCCTCGTCGACGGCGCCTTCGCCGAGGAGCTGACCCGTACGGGCGAGGCCCCCGCCTCCGAGGCCGAGGCCGCCGAAGCCGCGGCCGCCGCGGAGAAGGAGGGCGAGGAGCCGCCCACCTACCGTTTCGCCCTCCAGCCGATGTGGCAGCGACCGGTGCGTGGGCTGGGCGTGGTCCAGCCGTGGCTGCTCACGCGGAGGCCGGGGAAGGTGTGAGGGGCGAGGAGCCGCCGGGTGTCCGGCGCCTTCTCGTGGCACGGCCACAGCCACAGCCACAGCCACAGCCATAGCTACGGATCCGGGGTCGGCTGTGTGGCCGCTCCTGTGGTCACGGTGTTCCCTCTGGTCACGGCTGTCCCTGTGGCAACGGCTGTCCCTGTGGCTACGGCTGCGGTGGCTGATCTCTGTTATCCGCTCAGGGCGTCGTCGACGCATACGCCGACGATCGGGACGCACAGGCCCGGTTTTGTCGGCTTCGTGGGCGTGGTCGTGTCGTCGGGGGCCGTCGGCGTGGTCGGGGAGTCCGGTGCGGTCGGCTGCTGGGGGGCCGCCGCCGGGGGCTGGGTGGGTGCGGGAGCGGTGGGCCGGGAGGCTTCCGGCGCGCGGGGTGCCGTGGACGTGTCCGGGGCCGGCGGAGTCCTGGGGAGGTCGCCGGTGCCGGGGGCGGCGGGGAGGTCGACGCCGATGGAGGGGGCGGGCCGGTAGGCGGAAGGGGTCGGGGTGGGGGAGGGCCCTCCCGGTGACGGAGGCTGCCGGGTGGGCGTGGGGTCTCCGCCGCCCATGGGAGCGTCGGCGGTGGGGATGCCCGCGTCGGTGCCCGGCTCGCCGCCCACGGTGGCTCCCGCCTCGGTCGTGCCGTCCGTGACGTCGTCGGGCGCGCTCGGGGCCGGGCCCGCGGCGCCGACGCCGCCGACCGGGTCCGATGCCAGCCGCAGGAGGCTCAGGGCGCCGGCGGCCAGTGCCATCCCGCCCACCGCGAACAGCAGTTTCCGGGGCCGAGGCCGGCGGTGCCGGCCTCGCGGGCGAGGAGCGGGCTGGTCGGGGGTGTGGGCGACCTGGTTCGGGCGGCCTGTCGAGATCCCGGACGTGGTCGAGGAGAAGGGCGTCGTGAGGGTGGCGGGGGTCGTGGAGGGCTTCCACGGGGGCGGGGGCGTCGCCGAACCCGTCGACGGTGCCGGGTGTGGCCTCGGTGTCGTCGGTGGCTGCTGTGGCGCCCGTGGTGTGGTCTGCGTCGGCCTGGTGGCCGTGTTCGTCGTCATGGTTCGTCCCTCCCCTGCGCGCCCGTGTCCCTCGGTGCGCCTATGGCGGAGCGCAGGTTATGCGCCGTGGTCGGCGCTGTGGCCGGAGAAGGTCCGGATGTCACCCGTACGGGGAAAAGATCGTCGGGGTTCGTCAAGGGGGCGCGCCGTGGGGGCTCCCGTTGGGGTGGCCGCGGGGAGCACGGATGACGCCGTCTGCCGCCGCGTGTCCGTCGGGGTGGAGGGGTGGGGAGGGACTGGGGCTGGGGTGGTCGTGGGGCGGGCCGGGGTTTCGTCCGGCGGGGGTGGCTGGGATGATCGGGGCGGTGCTTGTTAACTGTCGTTAACCGGGAGGGTGTCATGGGTGACGGTGTGGCTGTGGGGGAGCGGCGGTTCGGGGAGTTCGTCATGGTGCGGCGGCACGGGTACGTCGCCGAGCTCGCGCTGGACCGGCCCAAGGCCATGAACGCCGTGTCGACCGACATGGCCCGCTCGGTCGCGGCGGCGTGCGACGCGCTCGCCGCCGACCGGGACGCCCGCGTCGTCGTGGTGACGTCGACGCACGAGCGGGCGTTCTGCGTGGGAGCGGACCTGAAGGAGCGGAACTCCTTCAGCGACGCCGATCTGGTGCGCCAGCGGCCCGTCGCCCGCGCCGCGTACACCGGCGTGCTGGAGCTGCCGATGCCCACGATCGCCGCCGTGCACGGCTTCGCGCTGGGCGGCGGCTTCGAACTCGCCCTGTCCTGCGACCTGATCGTGGCCGACCGTACGGCGGTGGTGGGGCTGCCCGAGGTGTCGGTGGGGGTGATCCCGGGGGGTGGCGGTACGCAGTTGCTGCCGCGCCGGGTGGGGGCCGCGCGGGCCGCCGAGCTGATCTTCACGGCGCGCCGGCTGGAGGCCGAGGAGGCGCGGGAGCTGGGGCTCGTGGACCAGTTGGTGGAGGAGGGGCGGGACCGGGCCGAGGCCCTGGCGCTGGCCGAGCGGATCGCCGCGAACTCGCCCGTAGGGCTGCGCGCGGCCAAGCGTGCGCTGCGGCTCGGGCACGGCCTCGACCTGCGGGCCGGTCTGGAGGTCGAGGACGCGGCCTGGCGCTCGGTCGCGTTCTCGGGCGACCGCGCGGAGGGTGTGGCCGCCTTCAACGAGAAGCGAAAGCCCGCCTGGCCGGGGGAGTGAGCGGAAGGGGGGCCGAGCGGACACGGGTGGAGCGGAAGGGGGCGGGTGGGGCGTCGGCGAGCGTCGGCTGTCCGGGGGTGTGGTGCTGGGCTTGTGGCTTTCGTGGGGGTTGCGTGGCGCGTCCGTCCGGTGCGGCCTGCGTGGCCTGGCGCGGTCGGCGCGGTCCGTTCGGCTGGCCCGGCTCGGTCGCCCCGGGGGCGGGACAACTCTCGGTGCCGCTCTCGGTGCAGCGCTCGGCCCGTACCCCTGTTCGCCCCACTAACGTCCCTAATCGGGGCAAAGCTACCTAGCCTGGGGTGATGGGAGAGGACAGGCGGCTGAGGGCCGTGGTGGCGTTGGCGCGGGGGATGGCGGGGGCGCGTACGTCGCGGGAGACGTGGTGGGCGGCCGCGGACGGATCGTGTCGCGCGCTCTCGGGGAGCTTCGCCGCGCTGTCCGTCTGGGAGCGGGAGCGCGGGCTGCTGCGGGTGCTGGTGAACGTGGGGAACCGGGCGCCCGACGAGGAGGAGTTCCCCGAGGACGAGACGTACCCGGTGCACGAGTTCCCGGAGATCGCGGAGTTCCTGCACGAGCGGTGGCTGGAGGGCGGTGAGCCCAACGCCTGGGTGGAGACGGCCGCGGGGCCGGTCGGCGGGCGGCGGCCCGGCGGCTACTGCCATCAGCGGGTCGCCGCGCTGCGCCGGCGCGGGCGCGGCTGCTGTGTGGTGGCGCCCGTCGTGCTCAACGGCCGGGCGTGGGGGGAGCTGTATGTGGCCCGGCCCGCCGGGGAGCCCGTCTTCCACGGTGACGACGCCGCGTTCGCCACCGTGCTCGCCTCGGTCGTGGCGGCCGGGCTCGCGCAGTCCGAGCGGCTGGAGGAGGCCCGGCGGCTCGCCTTCACCGACCCCCTGACCGGGCTGGGCAACCGGCGCGCGGTCGACCTCCGGCTCGACGAGGCGATGGAGGCGCACCGGCGCGACGGGACGGTGATCAGCCTGGTCGTCTGCGACCTCAACGGGCTGAAGAAGGTCAACGACTCCTACGGGCACGCGATGGGGGACCAGCTGCTGGAGAGGTTCGGTTCCGTGCTGTCGCGGTGCGCGGCCGAACTGCCCCGGGTGCTGGTCGCGCGGCTCGGCGGGGACGAGTTCTGTCTGCTCGCGGTCGGCCCGTCGGCGGACGACGTGGTGCGGGTCGCCGGGGATCTGTGTGTGCGGGCGCGGGAGCTGGAACCGGGGGACGGGGTGGCCTGCGGGGTCGCGTCCACCGGCGACCCGATCGGGCCCCTGCGCTCGGCCCGGCGGCTCTTCCGGCTGGCCGACGCGGCGCAGTACCGGGCCAAGGCCGCGGGCTCCGTCGAACCGGTCGTCGCGGGGCGCGAGGGAGAGGGTGCGGAGGACCCGGTGGTGAGCCTCGCCGACCGGCCGCCCGCGCCGGTGGACCCCGCGCACCCGGGGGACCGGCGCCGCATTCGAGGGCGCCGGTCCTAGGGCGGGCCGCGCGGCGGGTCGAGTCGGCGCGCGGTCCTGGGCTGCCCACGGCCAAGGGGGGAGTGGGCCGTGGGCCGGTCCGAGATATCGACCCTACTCGCCGTCCGCGACCTCTACGGCTCTGACCTGGGGGTTCTGACCAATCTCTGAGCAACCTCCGATCGTTCTCCGAGCGGATTCCGATCTACGCGGATTGCGGATCGCGGTGGGTAAGGAGCCCCTGCGCCCTTCGGTCGTGACATTCGGCGATTCAGTCCCTACGATCCTGAATATGGATATGCACTCTGTGGACACGGTGGTCCTCGGGACGTCCGGGGTCACCGCGGCCGACGTCCTCGCCGTGGCGCGCGCCGGCGCCCGGGTCGAGCTCTCCGACGAGGCGGTGACCGCCCTCGCCGCGGCGCGCGAGATCGTGGACGCGCTGGCGGCCAAGCCGGAGCCCGTCTACGGCGTCTCCACCGGCTTCGGCGCCCTCGCGACCCGGCACATCAGCCAGGAGCTGCGCGCCCGGCTCCAGCGCAACATCGTCCGCTCCCACGCGGCCGGCATGGGGCCGCGCGTGGAGCGCGAGGTCGTGCGCGCGCTGATGTTCCTGCGGCTGAAGACCGTCTGCTCCGGCCGGACCGGCGTACGGCCCGAGGTCGCGCAGACCATGGCCGACGTCCTCAACGCCGGTATCACCCCCGTCGTCCACGAGTACGGCTCCCTCGGCTGCTCCGGCGACCTCGCGCCGCTCTCGCACTGCGCGCTCACCCTGATGGGCGAGGGCGACGCGGAGGGCCCCGACGGCGTTGTAGGGCCCGCCGGTGAACTGCTCGCCGCACACGGCATCGCCCCCGTCGAGCTGCGCGAGAAGGAGGGGCTGGCCCTCCTCAACGGCACCGACGGCATGCTCGGCATGCTGGTCATGGCCCTCGCCGACCTGGACATGCTGTACACCTCGGCCGACATCACCGCCGCGATCTCGCTGGAGGCGCTGCTCGGCACGGACCGGGTCCTCGCGCCCGAGCTGCACGCGATCCGCCCCCACCCCGGCCAGGCCGCCTCCGCGGCCAACATGCTCGCCGTGCTGAAGGGGTCGGGACTCACCGGGCACCACCAGGACGACGCGCCCCGGGTGCAGGACGCCTACTCCGTGCGGTGCGCCCCGCAGGTGGCCGGCGCCGGGCGAGACACGCTCGCGCACGCCCGGCTCGTCGCGGAGCGGGAGTTGGCCGCGGCGGTCGACAATCCCGTGGTCCTGCCGGACGGGCGGGTGGAGTCCAACGGGAACTTCCACGGCGCGCCCGTCGCGTACGTCCTCGATTTCCTCGCCGTCGCGGTCGCGGATCTCGCGTCGATCGCGGAGCGGCGGACGGACCGGCTGCTCGACAAGAACCGGTCGCACGGGCTGCCGCCGTTCCTCGCGGACGACGCCGGGGTCGACTCCGGGCTGATGATCGCGCAGTACACGCAGGCCGCGCTGGTGAGCGAGCTGAAGCGGCTGGCCGTGCCGGCCTCGGCCGACTCGATCCCGTCCTCCGCGATGCAGGAGGACCATGTGTCGATGGGCTGGGCCGCGGCGCGGAAGCTGCGGACCGCCGTGGACGGGCTGACGCGGGTGCTGGCGGTGGAGCTGTACGCCGGGACGCGGGGGGTCGAGCTGCGGGAGGGGCTCGTGGCGGCGCCGGCCACGCGGGCCGTGGTGGAGGCGGTGCGGGCGGCCGGGGTCGAGGGCCCCGGGCCGGATCGCTTCCTCGCGCCCGATCTGGCGTTGGCCGAGGGGTTCGTGCGGGACGGGCGGTTGGTGGCGGCGGCGGAGTCCGTCACGGGGGTACTTGCCTGAGGGCCGTGGGCGCTTCGGGTGCGGGTCCGGTGGGGCTTCTCGCGCAGTTCCCCGCGCCCCTGAAGGGCCTACGGCCCCTTCGGGCCGAAAAAAGCACGGGGCGCAGCCCCTGCTTTTTCAGGGGCGCGGGGAACTGCGCGACCAGCCCCCACTCACCCGCAGGCGAACTACGCGCCCCCCACCGGCCCCAGGTCCTCGTGTTCGCGGCGGATCGAGTACGCGACGAACGCCGCGCCCAGGGCCAGCATCGTGGTGCCGCCGATGATGTAGGGCGTGGTGTTGGGGCTGCCCGTGTCGGCCAGTTCGCGGGTGTCGGCCGAGGTCGTGGTCGCGGTCGTCGCCCGGTCGCGTATGGGGGTCTGCTCCTGCGTCGCGTTGGCGGACGGCACGAACCACAGGGCACCCAGGAGGGTGCCCGCGGCGGTGGCGGTCAGCAGCGATCGGCGGGCGGTGGACGACGCGCGACGTGCGACGGACACGGAATATCGATCCCCTTGTGGCGCTGGCGAATTGGCCGTAGGGGGCGATGCTAATGAAAGGCGCGGGTCGCGGGAAAGTCGCGTCACCTGTGAGCCGTACGCTCCGGAGCATGAGTACAACGGAGACATCACAGTTTGTCCGCCTTCGCGTGGAGTTGGTGGTCGAAGTCGAGAACGTCGAGGCCATCACCGGGGCCGCATTGCGACGGATCGCGGACGACTCCGATATGCCCGCCGATGAACGGGTACACGCCGAGAACGCGGTGACGGAGGACACGGCGGAGGCCCTCGCCTATCTGGTCGACCCGTTCGACCTGGTCGGGGACGTGCCGGGGGTCGAACTGGCCCAGGCCTCCTGGAGCAGCGAGGGAATCGACTACGACCCCGATTCGCCGGAATGGGGTCTGGACGAGGATGATGACCGGGAGGACGAAGAGGAAGACGGACTCGGCTGAGCGGCTCGGGAGATTGATTGCCCCGGGCGGCAACCACCGCCCGGGGTTCTTTCGTCTCATGGATCGCACCAGTCACTAGTGCACCGCCGCCGGGTCGCCGTCGATCCGTTGCGGGTGGAGTGGCGTATCCCACATATCCGCTTCGGCGGAACGGCTCGGTGCCGTAGTGGTGTTTAAGTGCTTACGGGGATCTTCGGCGTTTTGGGGATTCGGCAACGATGGAGAAGCGTGTGATGACGAACAGTAAGCGGCGCAGGGGCCTGACGGTCGCGTCCGCACTGCTCGGTGGGGTGCTGGTGCTCTCTGCGTGCAGCGGGGGTGACAGCGACAACGCGTCCGGGAACGACGGCGGGGACTCCTCGCAGGCCCAGGCCGACAAGGCGGCGGCCGAGAAGACCTCCGAGGCGGACATCAAGATCACGCCGAAGGACGGCTCGGACAACGCCTCCATCAACAACTCGGCCAAGGTCACCGTGAGCAAGGGCACGCTCACCGAGGTCAAGATGACCACCTCCGAGGGTGCCGCCGTCGAGGGCGAGATATCCGCGGACAAGAAGAGCTGGGCCCCGAGCGTCCAGCTGGAGCGGTCCACCAGCTACAAGATCACGGCCGCGGCCCAGGACTCCGAGGGCCGTGAGGCCCACGAGAACTCCGCGTTCACCACGGTCTCCCCGGCCAACAGCTTCATCGGCAACTTCACGCCCGAGGACGGCTCCACCGTCGGCGTCGGTATGCCGGTCTCGATCAACTTCGACAAGGCCATCACCAACAAGGCCGAGGTCCAGAAGGCGATCACCGTCTCCAGCAGCTCCGGCCAGGAGGTCGTGGGGCACTGGTTCAACGCCAACCGCATCGACTTCCGCCCCGAGGACTACTGGCAGGAGGACTCCACCGTCACCCTGAAGCTCGCGCTCGACGGGGTCGAGGGCGCCGACGGTGTCTACGGTGTGCAGCAGAAGACGGTCACCTTCAAGATCGGCCGCAACCAGGTCTCCGTCGTCGACGCCAAGACCAAGCAGATGAAGGTCATGCAGGACGGGAAGGTCGTCAAGACCATCCCCATCTCCGCCGGTTCGCCCGAGAACAAGACCTACAAGGGCGTCATGGTGATGTCGGAGATGTTCAAGGAGACGCGCATGAACGGCGCGACCGTGGGCTTCACCGACGACGACGGCAAGGGCGAGTACGACATCAAGGACGTGCCGCACGCCATCCGCCTCACCACGTCCGGGACGTTCATCCACGGCAACTACTGGGGCGCCGACTCCGTCTTCGGCAGCGTCAACACCAGCCACGGCTGTGTCGGTCTGAACGACACCAAGGGTGCCAACGACAAGGGCACGGCGGGCTACTGGTTCTACAACAACTCGATCGTCGGTGACGTCGTCGACATCCGGAACACCGGCGACAAGACGGTCGCCCCGGACAACGGCCTCAACGGCTGGAACCTGAACTGGGCCGACTGGAAGGCGGGCTCGGCGGTCTGATCCACCGTCAGCCCCACCAGCACCACAGCACACCAACGACGATGCCGTCCCCGGGGAGCACCCGGGGGCGGCATCGTCGTTCCGCGAGGTCGTCGTCCGTCGGGTCGTCGTCCGCGGGGTCGCGCACAGGGGTTCTCATCAGGCTCTTATCCAGGGCTTATGCCTTCATCACGCGGCGTCCCTAGCTTGCCGCCATGTTCTTCACCTACCTGAGGCGCGAACTGCGCCGCCGCAGAAAGGCGGCGCTCGTCGTCGCCTCCGGCCTCGCCCTGGGCATCGCGCTGGTGATCGTGGTCAGTTCCGTGTCCTCGGGCATGGAGAAGGCCCAGGCCACGGTGCTCGAATCCCTGTACGGCCTGGGGACGGACATGACCGTCACCAAGGCCGCCGCCGCACCCGGCGAGAACGGCGGCCAGCGCCCCCGGTTCGAGTTCGACGCCCAGGACGACGACTCCGACGAGGAGCAGAGCAGCGACCTCGTCCGGGTCCAGGGTTTCCAGACGCTGGCGAGTTCGACCGTCACCGAGGTCGGCGAGCAGGAGGGCGTCGCGGAGGCCGTCGGTGGTCTCAGCCTCCAGGTCATCAAGGTCGACGGGCAGTTCCGGCGCGGGCAGTTCCAGCAGGACGAGGGGACCGGGGGCGAGCAGCAGGGCGGACCCGGCGCCGGGCGGAGCGGCGGCACGGGGCAGCCGCAGGGGCGGGTCGAGGGCGGCGGCGCCGAGTTCGACGTCGACAACTACTCCGTCTACGGCACCGACGTCACCGAGCCCGAGCTGGGCCCGCTGACCTCCTCGAAGATAACCAGCGGTCGTACGTTCAAGACGTCCGAGACGAACGCCGAGGTGGTCGTCGCGGACGCGTCGTACGCCAAGGAGAAGGAGCTGAAGGTCGGGAGCAGCGTCACGATCAACAGCGTCAAGTACCAGGTCATCGGGCTCGCGACGCCCGACAGCGGAGACGCGGCGGCCAACCTCTACATGCCGCTGAAGCAGGCGCAGACCCTCAGCGACTCCCCGGACAAGATCACCACGATCTATGTCAAGGCGAGCGACTCGCAGCGGATCGACAGCGTGAAGGCGGCCATCCAGAAGAACATCTCCGGGACGACCGTCACCACCTCCGCCGACCTCGCCGACACGGTCTCGGGGTCGCTGTCCACCGCGTCCGACCTCGCCGCGAACGTCGGCAAGTGGCTGTCGGTCGCGGTGCTCGTGGCCGCGTTCCTGGTGGCCGGGCTGCTCACCTCCTCGGCCGTGTCGCGGCGCGTGCGGGAGTTCGGCACGCTCAAGGCGCTGGGATGGAAGTCGGGGCGGGTGACCCGGCAGGTCGTCGGCGAGGCCGTCGTCAACGGACTCGTGGGCGGCGCGCTCGGGATCGCGCTGGGCCTCGGCGGGGCCTACCTGGTGACGGCGATCAGCCCGACGCTCCAGGCGGAGATCGGCGCGAGCGGCGGTGGGTTCGGCGGTGGACCCGGCGGCGGTGGACCCGGCGGCTTCGCCGGTGGTGCCGGTGGTGGACGCCAGGCCGCCTCGAACGCGCTCGACGTGGCGCTCACGGCACCCGTCAGCGTCACGACCATCGGCGTGGCGGTGGGGCTCGCCGTCGCGGGCGGCCTGATCGCGGGGGCGTTCGGCGGCTGGCGCGCCTCCCGGCTGCGGCCGGCGGACGCGCTGCGGCGCGTGGAGTAGGCGGGCCGGCGGCACGACCGCCCGCGGCCTGACCGGCCACCAACCCTTCTGTCTCTTCCGGGAGTTGCACATGTACGTACTCAGCGGCGTCACCAAGCGGTACGCGCGCGGCAAGGACACCGTGACCGCTCTCGACGCGGTCGACCTCACCATCGCCGACGGGGACCGGCTGGTCATCCAGGGCCCCACCGGCGGCGGGAAGTCCACGCTGCTCCAGATGCTCGGCGGGTTGGACAAGCCGTCCGACGGGAGCATCGAACTCGACGGTACCGATCTGGCGAGGCTGTCGGAGGCGAAGCTCACCACCGTGCGGAGCCAGAACATCGGGTTCGTGTTCCAGAGCTTCAACCTGATCCCGACCCTGACCGCGCAGGAGAACGTGGAGACGGCTCTCGTGCCGCTCGGGGTGAGGGCGAAGGAGCGGCGGGAACGGGCCGCCGAGGCGCTGGAGTCGGTGGGCCTGGGCGAGCGGCTGGGGCATCTGCCGGCCGAGCTGTCGGGTGGTCAGCAGCAGCGCGTCGCCATCGCCCGCGCGCTGGTGAAGCGGCCCAAGGTGCTGCTCGCGGACGAGCCCACCGGCAACCTCGACGAGTCCACGCGCGACGAGATCATGGAGGTCCTTCAGACGCTGTGGAAGGAGCACGGGCTCACGTTCGTCATGGTCACCCATGACTCCGTCCTGGCGAAGCAGGCCCCCCGGGTCGCGACGATCCGCAAGGGGCGGATCACGGTGAAGGAGAACGCCGGGGCGTGAGCCGGGCGGCCGCTCCGGGGCACAGAAGTGCCGGCGCGGGGCGCCGGGGCGCGGAGTCCGGGGCGCGTGCGGATCGCGCGTGGCCCGGCGTTCGCCGCTGTGCGCCCGGCCGCGAGCCGTGTGGCACGAGTTGACCCCCGGTCATACTGCGTAGACCGGGGGAATTGACGCGTATGTGTGCGGACGCTCCCCTGGCCGGATGAACCGGGTCAACCGGAACAGCGGGCTTGAGGGGGAGACTTGCGCAGACATGTGAAGCGTGCGCGTACGGCCGCGACCGCCCTGGCGTCGGCCGTGGTGGTCACGGCGGGAACGGCCCTGGGGACGACGGCGGGCATGACCGGCCCGGCGTCCGCGATATCCGGGCACACCACCGGCACGACCCTGGCCGGCCCCGACACCCTGGCCGGCCCCGACACCCGGGGCGCGGGAGCCGGGGTGAGCCATCGCATCACCCTCGTCACCGGCGACCGGGTGCTCGTCGACGCCGAGGGACGGGTGCTGGGTCTGGAGCGGGCGAAGGGCCGGGAGGGCGTGCCGGTGCAGCTGCGCCGGGCCGACGGCCACACCTATGTGCTGCCGGCCGACGCGGCCCGCCTCATCGCCACCGGAAGGGTCGACAGACGGCTCTTCGACGTCACCGTGCTGAACCGCTCGGCGACCCGCTCCTCCCAGCAACAGGGCCTCAAACTGATCGTCGGCTACTCGGGGACCGCCGCCGGCGCCCGCGCCGACGTGCGGGACGCCGGCGACACCGAGGTCCGGCGCACGCTGAAGACCCTGAACGCCGACGCGGTGCTCACCCCGAGGGACGATGCCGCCGAGCTGTGGAAGGCCGTCACCGACGCCGACGGCACCACCGCCACCGGGGTGGCGAACCTCTGGCTGGACGGCGTCCGCACGGTCAGACTCGACACTTCGGTCGCCCGGATCGGCGCCCCCAAGGCCTGGAAGGCCGGCTTCGACGGCAAGGGCGTCACCATCGCCGTACTGGACACGGGCATCGACACCACCCACCCCGACCTCAAGGGCCGGGTCAGGGCCGCCAAGAACTTCTCCGCCTCGCCCGACACCACCGACAAGTACGGCCACGGCACGCACGTCGCCTCCATCGCGGCCGGTACCGGGGCGAAGTCCAAGGGCAGGTACCGGGGCGTCGCGCCCGGAGCCGAGCTGCTCAACGGCAAGGTGCTCAGCGACGAGGGCTACGGCGACGACTCCGGCATCATCGCGGGCATGGAGTGGGCCGCCGAGCAGGGCGCCGACGTGGTCAACCTCAGCCTGGGCGGCGGTGACACCCCCGAGGTCGACCCGATGGAGGCGCAGATCGACAAGCTCTCCGCCGAGAAGGGCATCCTCTTCGCGGTCGCCGCCGGCAACGAGGGCGACGGGCCGCGGACGGTCGGCTCGCCGGGCAGCGCGGCCGCCGCCCTCACCGTCGGCGCCGTCGACGACCAGGACAGGCTCGCCCCGTTCTCCAGCCGCGGTCCCACCGCGGACGGCCGGATCAAGCCCGACGTGACCGCGCCCGGTGTCGCCGTCACCGCCGCCGCGGCCCCGGGCAGCGTCATCGAGGAGGAGGTCGGCCAGAAACCCGAGGGGTACCTGACCATCTCGGGCACGTCGATGGCCACCCCGCACGTCGCGGGCGCCGCCGCCCTGCTCAAGCAACAGCACCCGGACTGGACGTACGCCGAACTCAAGGCCGTCCTCGTCGCGTCCGCCAAGGGCGGCCCGTACACGCCGTTCGAGCAGGGCTCGGGCCGTATCCGCGTCGACCGGGCGATCAAGCAGCGAGTCGTCGCCGACCCGGTATCGGTCGACTTCGGTGTCCAGGAGTGGCCGCACACCGACGACAAGCCGGTGACCAGGAAGCTCACCTACGAGAACCTCGGCGGCAAGGCCGTCACCCTCACGCTCTCGGTGACCGGCACCGCCCCGAACGGCAAGCCCGCCCCGGCCGGCTTCTTCAGGCTCGGCGCGAAGAAGGTCACCGTCCCGGCGCGCGGCAGGGCCTCCGTGAAGGTCACCGTCGACACCAGGTTCGGCGGCCGCGTAGACGGGGCGTACTCGGCGTACGTCGTCGCCCAGGGCGGTGGCCAGGGCGTACGCACGGCGGTCGCCGTGCAACGCGAGGAGGAGTCGTACGACGTCACCCTGAAGATGATCGGCCGGGACGGCGGGCCCGCCGCGCACCACATGCTCGATCTGACCGGCGTCGCGGGACTCGCCCAGGACACCTGGTTCACGCCGTACGACAAGGACGGCACGGTCGAGCTGCGGGTGCCGGAGGGGACGTACATCTTCAACGCCGGGATCGTCGTGGACCCGAAGGACTACGGCAAGGGGGTGGCCTGGCTGTCCCGGCCGAAGCTCACCGTCGACCGGAACACCTCCCTGGTGCTGGACGCGCGCAAGACGGAACCAGTGAACATCACCGTGCCCGACACGGGCGCCGAACCGGCCTTCGCGGCACCGGAGTTCACCCTGCGGGTCGGCGGCGGCGGGTACACCTTCGGGTGGCTGCTCGACACCTATGAGGGCTTCCGCACCGCACACCTCGGTCCGCCGGTCACCGGCGACAGGCTCAGCCAGAACTGGGTGGGCCAGTGGACCGAGGGCGACACCGAACAGTGGGCGGTCGCCACCGGGGGCGAGGTCGCGAAGCTCGCCACGGGCTTCACCAAGCGCTGGAAGAAGGGCGAACTGTCCACCGTGCGGACCGGCCTGGGCTCCTCCGCCGCCGGGAAGACGGGCGCCGTCATCCCCTGGGCCTGGCTCCCCGGCAGCTTCGGCTCACCCGCCGTCGGCGTCCCGCAGCCGCTGCCCGGCACCCGCACGCTGCACCTGTCCGCCGTGCGCGGGGTGAAGTGGAGCCTGGACTTCGAGCAGTACGGCGCCGAGGACGAACAGGGCTTCCCGCTCCTGGACGCCTACTACACGACCGGCGACAGCCACACCTTCAAGGCGGGCCGAACCTACGAACAGACCTTCAACGTCGGCGTCGTCGGCCCCAGGATCGCCGGGTTCCACGGCATCCGCCGCGACGGGAACACGCTGTACGGGCTGCTGCCGATGTTCGCCGACGGGCGCGGACACGCCGGGGCCTCCTTCTACGAGAAGGTCACCACGGTCCTTCACCGAGACGGGAGGAAGCTGGCCTCCGGCGAGGACGCGCTGGACGGGTCCGGGCAGTTCAAGGTGCCGGCGGGCCCCGCGACCTACCGTCTGACGACGTCCATCTCCCGCTCCGCCGACCTGGCCAGGGCCTCCTCCCGGATCGACGCGAGCTGGACCTTCAGGTCGCAGAAGACCGCGAGCGACAGGAAACTCCCGGTCTCCACCGTCCGGTTCGGCGCCCCCTTCCTGGGGCTCGACAGCACCGCCCCGGCCGGCACCGAGGGCACCGTCCGCGTCAGCGTGCAGGGCGCGGCCAGGGGCGCCAACCTCAAGTCGCTGACCGTGTACGTGTCCGGTGACGGGAAGAAGTGGACGAAGGTGGCCCTGAAGAACAGCAGGTTCACCCAGAAGACCCCGGCCGCGGGCAGGAGCGTCTCCCTGCGAGCCGTGGTGACCGACAAGAAGGGGAACAGGTCGACGGTGACGATCCACGACGCGTACTTCGGCAGGTGACGGACGCGCCCGTCATAGGCAGGGCGGCGGCGCCGTGGCCGGGTGGTTACGGTGTCGCCGTCGACGCGCGCGTCGCGTCCGTGCCCCAGCTGGCCAGGAGACGCAGGGCGTCGGCGGAGGGGGAGCCCGGTTCGGCGTGGTAGGTGATCAGGCTCTGCTCGTGGTCGTCGGGGAGGTGGAACGTCTCGAAGGAGAGGGTGAGTTCACCGACCAGGGGGTGGTGCATGCGCTTCACCCCGTGGCTCTTCTCCTTCACGTCGTGCGTCGCCCACAGCCGCCGGAACTCCTCGCTCTTCACCGACAGCTCGCCCACCAGCGCAGACAGCAGCGGATCGTCCGGATGACAGCCCGCGTCCATCCGCAGATAGCTGACGATGTCGGCCGCCTTCTGGTCCCAGTCGACGTACAGATCGCGGTAGTCGGGCCGCAGGAACACCATCCGCGCCCAGTTCCGGTCCTGCGCCGGCAGCGCCGACCAGTCGCCGAACACTGCCGCCGCCATCCGGTTCCACACCAGGATGTCCGAGCGCCGGCCCGTGACGTACGCGGGAATGCCGTCGAGGGTGTCGATCAGCTGCCGCAGGGCGCCCCGCACCTGCTGCGGCCTGACCGACCGCTTCTTCTTGTGTGCCTTCGGCTTCGCGAGATGCGTGAGATGGGCGTGCTCCGCGTCGTTCAGCCGGAGGGCGCGCGCGATGGCGTCGAGCACCTCCGCCGACACATTGCGCCCGTTGCCCTGCTCCAGCCGCGTGTAGTACGCCACCGACACCCCGGCGAGCTGTGCCAGCTCCTCCCGGCGCAGCCCGGGGACCCGGCGGTGCCGTCCGAAGGCCGGCAGGCCCACGTCCTCCGGTTGCAGCCGGGCCCGCCGGGTGCGCAGGAACTCGCTGAGCTCGGCGCGCCGGTCCAGCGCCCCGGCGGCCTGTCCGGCCTGGGGGTCCCGCGGGGCTTCGGGCTGTTCGTCCATACGGCAAGTATTCATGGTCGTACGACCACACGGGCCGGTGAGCCTGACCCCGCCAGTGGTAGGACCGGCAGACGTACGCAAAGCCGTGACCTGGGTGATGCGCGGGATCTCGGGCAGGCTGGTCCTCGCAGCCGGCCGGAAGGCAGGCCGGATGCGGGACGATGATCAGGAGAATTCCGGCATGACCACCACTGTTGCCGCCTACGCGGCGCCCGCCGCCAAGGCTCCGCTGGAGCGCACCACGATCGAGCGCCGCGAGGTCGGTGAGTTCGACGTACTGATCGACATCAAGTACGCCGGTATCTGCCACTCGGACATCCACCAGGCCCGCGAGGGCTGGGGCGAGGCGATCTTCCCGATGGTCCCCGGCCACGAGATCGCCGGTGTCGTCGAGGCCGTCGGCTCCGGCGTCACCAAGTTCGCCGTCGGCGACAAGGTCGGCGTCGGCTGCATGGTCGACTCTTGCCGTGAGTGCGAGAACTGCCGGGCGGGCCTGGAGCAGTACTGCCTCAAGGGCAACGTCGGCACGTACAACGCCGTCGGCAAGGACGGCGAGCCCACCTACGGCGGCTACGCGGAGAAGATCGTCGTCGACGAGGCCTTCACCCTGCGCATCCCCGACGGCATCGCCCTCGACGAGGCCGCGCCCCTGCTGTGCGCCGGCATCACCACGTACTCCCCGCTCAAGCACTGGAACGCCGGCCCCGGCAAGAAGGTCGCCGTCGTCGGTCTCGGCGGCCTCGGTCACATGGGGGTCAAGCTCGCGCACGCGCTCGGCGCCGAGGTGACCGTGCTCTCGCAGTCCCTCAAGAAGCGCGAGGACGGCCTGAAGCTGGGCGCCGACCACTACTACGCGACCAGCGACGAGGCGACGTTCAAGGAGCTGGCGGGCACCTTCGACCTGATCGTGTCGACGGTCTCGGCGCCCCTGAACCTGGACGCCTACCTCTCCCTGCTGAAGACCGACGGCGCCTTCGTCAACGTCGGCGCCCCCGAGGAGCCCGTCGCCCTCAACCTCTTCTCCGTCATCGCCGGCCGCAAGACCCTCGCGGGCTCCGGCATCGGCGGTATCCCGGAGACCCAGGAGATGCTGGACTTCTGCGCCGAGCACGGCCTCGGCGCCGAGATCGAGCTGATCCGCGCGGACCAGATCAACGAGGCGTACGAGCGGGTGCTGGCCAGCGATGTGCGCTACCGGTTCGTGATCGACACGTCGACGATCTGAGCGCGTCGGGTCGGACGGGGCGGTCGCGTCGTGTCCGGCTGCGGGTGAGTGGGGGCTGGTCGCGCAGTTCCCCGCGCCCCTCAAGCGGCACGGGGGCTGCGCCCCGTGCCGCTTGCCCCTTGCGTGGTGCGGCCGGACGATGAAGGGGCGGGGGAGAGACAGGCGGCGCGACGCGATCACCACCCGGGGGGCCGACGAGGTGTGAGCGACATGCCCCTGCAGAAGACCCGTCCGGGCACGGTCCACAGACTGCGCCCGGACATCCAAGTTCTCGCCGACAGCCTGGAGGTGCCTGGGATCGGGCACATCCCGGTCAACGCGTTCGTCCTGCTGTCCGACCAGCCGGTCGTGGTCGACACCGGCCTGGGTCTGCCCGACCGGAACTTCGTCGAAGTGGTCAGTTCGGTGCTGGATCCGAAGGACGTGTGCTGGATCTGGCTCACCCACCCCGACCGCGACCACACCGGCGGCCTCTTCGACCTGCTCGCGGCGGCGCCCGGCGCCCGGGTCGTGACGACCTTCGTCGGCGCGGGGATCCTCTCCTGCGAACGCCCGCTGCCGCTTGACCGCTGCTACCTCCTGAACCCCGGCGAGACGATGGACATCGGCGACCGCACCCTCACCGGTTTCCGCCCGCCGCTGTTCGACAACCCCGCCACCGTCGGCTTCTTCGACGACCTCTCCGGTGTCTGCTTCAGCTCCGACTGCTTCGGCGCGCCGCTCGCCACGGCCGACCTCGCCCAGGCCGGCGACGTCCGGGACGTCGCCGTCGACGATCTGCGGACCGCCCAGCTGCTGTGGGCCACGGTGGACAGCCCCTGGGTCAGGACGGTCGACATGGACAAGTACCTGGCGACCATGCAGCCGCTGAAGGACCGCAAGCCCGACCTGGTCCTCTCCACCCACCTGCCCCCGGCGGCGGGCATCACCGGGTCCCTCCTGGACACCGTCGCCACGGCCCCCGACGCCCCGTCCTTCACGGGCCCGGACCAGGCGGCCCTGGAACGAATGCTGGCGGAATTCGAGCCGAAGGGCGGCGGACACGGCCCCTGAGCGGCCGCGCGCCTCTCGCCGTGCCGCACGACAGGACCGGCGCGGAATCGCCCGGAGCCCTCGCGCGTTGAGGACGGTGGGCATCGGACTGGCGGCGGGGTGCGAGACGAGTACACCGGGTCACCGAGCTGACACGCATGGGAGGGTCGCGATGACCGCGCAGACGCAGAGGGCCGTGCTGGCGGGCGGATGTTTCTGGGGAATGCAGGATCTGATCCGCCGGCTCCCGGGGGTGACGGCGACCCGGGTCGGATACACCGGGGGCGACGTGCCGAACGCCACGTACCGGAACCACGGCACGCACGCGGAGGCCATCGAGATCCTGTTCGACCCCGAGAGGACCGACTTCCGAGCGCTCCTGGAGTTCTTCTTCCAGATCCACGACCCGAGCACCAGGAACCGCCAGGGCAATGACATCGGCCTCAGCTACCGCTCGGCGATCTACTACGTGGACGACGAGCAGAAGCGGATCGCCGAGGACACGATCGCGGACGTGGACGCCTCCGGCCTGTGGCCGGGCAGGGTCGTCACCGAGGTGGAGCCGGTCGGGCCCTTCTGGGAGGCCGAGCCCGAGCACCAGGACTACCTGCAGCGCTACCCGGACGGCTACACCTGCCACTTCCCGCGCCCGGGGTGGCGGCTGCCCGCCCGCACGGAGGGCTGACCGCGAGAGCCCGCCCCCGCGAGGGCTGACCGCGAGACCCAGCCCGCACGAGGGCTGACCGTGAGACGGCCCGGCGGCCCGACGGCCCGACGGAAGGCGGGGCTCCGGAGCCGGCTGTGAACGAGCGGGCGGTACCCGGAGACGTTCCGGGTACCGCCCGCACACCTGGGCCCGTGGGCCCGCCCGCTCAGTCGGCCGAGGACGCCGCCACCACCTGCGCCGAGGCGTTGCGGATACGGCAGTAGTACTCGGCCATCGCCGCGCCGTCGCCCTGATAGCGCCACGGCAGCGCGTTGACGTACCCGTCGACCAGCTTGAACTGTTCGAGGGCGGCGTCGTCGCGGTCCTGGAGGGCGAGGTAGTACGCGAGCAGGTGCCGGAGTTCCGGGAGGCGGGGGTGGGTCGGGTCGGCCGCGGCGGCGTCCGCGAGACCGGCGTCCACCCGGCCGATCATCGTCGGGGTGCGGTCCGCCTCCGCGTCGTCCGACGTGTCGTGCTCGAAGTGCGCGATCAGCGGCAGGACGGTCAGCAGGCCGCCCAGCGGCGCGTTCGCCGCGGCGCGCTCGGCGAACTCCGTCGCCAGCTTCTCCGAGCCCCGCCACTTCGCGCACCAGTACTGCAACGCCGAGAAGTGGGCCTCGTAGTGGTGCGGCGCGCGGGCGATGATCTCCGCCCAGAGCCTGTCCATCTCCGCGTGCGGATAGCCGAGCCCGAGGGCGACCGTGATCTCCGTGACGTACGGCGTGGGGTCGTCGGGGTTCAGCAGCGCGGCCCGCGCGATCTCCTCCCGGGCGCGCTCCAGCATCCGGTGGAACCCGGCGAACTGCTCCTGGGTCGTGTACTTGGCCTTCTTCGCGCCCCGCAGGTTCCCGGCGAGGAACACCGTGCTGCGGGCGCGGACCACGGCCGCGTCCGGGTCGTCGGGGCGGTCGGCCTCCCAGGCGAGCAGCCACTCGTCGTCCTCGGCGGCGATGTCGGCGAGCAGGGCCGTCGCGCGGGAGCGCCGGTCCCAGTCGCGGCCGATGTCCTGCAGCAGCTTGGCGCCCGCCTTCCAGTCACCGCCGCGCACGGCCGCGAGCGTCGCGTCCCAGCCGGCGGGCAGAGCACCCGCGTACTCGGTGTTCTGCCGCTCCGCGGGCAGCAGCCCCATCGATTCGGCGGCATCCGGGTCGACGTCGCCGCTGGGGCGGAAGAACTCCTTGAGGAACACCCCGGCGATCCAGAGCCCGAAGAGCAGGGTCGGCACCGCCAGGACGGCCAGTATCCACAGCAGTACGGTCATCGCGGGGCGTCCGTTTCTCTGGCGGCGGGGCCTTGGGGGCTGGGCAGCAGCATGCGCAGCGGGCGCGTGTCGGGGTGGTCGGCGACGGCCGCCTCGATCGCGGCGCCGAGGTCGGTCTCGGTGCCGTCCGGCGCGGGCGCCAGCCGGGCCGCGGCCGGTTCCGACCAGGAGAACTCCCAGCTCAACCGGGAGTGCACGCTCAGCTCGGCCAGCACCATGCCCTGCAGCGCGTCGGCCAGCGCGGGCCGCACGAACTCACGGAAGGCCCGGCCCTTCGCCTCGGCCGCCTGGTCGGACAGGGGCAGCCGCCGCGCCAGCTGCCACAGCTGACCGTCGTCGATCACCTTGAGCAGCGCGGCCAGTGTCGGGTGCTCCTTGGTGTACATGGCGAGCGCCCGGTGCAGTGGGGTGTCGAGGGAGGCGAAGTTCGCGACCATCGACCCGTCGAGCAGTTCCTGCCAGTCGCCGGTGCGCCGGAAGCGCAGCACGTCCTCGGTGAGGACCGCGTCCTCCAGCGCCGCGAGGGTCCGGTCGGGGTCGACGAGCAGGCCCAGCGCCGCGCCCCTGGCCTCGTCGGTGCGGCCGTCGGCGGGCAGCGCCTCGATCCGCTCGACCCGGTCCGCGATGGGCGGGTGCGAGTCGTACGGCGAGGCCGGCTCGGTCGGCAGGTCGGTGCGCAGGCCGACCAGTTCGAGCTGGCGGGCGGAGAGCATGCGCCCGTATCCGCCGAAGAACTCGCCGCGCGGCGGCATCAGCCGGGCCTCGGCGCCGAGCGTGGCGTAGCTGTTCATGTAGAAGCCGAACGCCGCGTCCAGCGCCGGGATCTCGCGCAGCGCCGACGCGGTGGCGTCCCGGCCGGCGATGCGGGCGGACGCGAGGTCGGCGGCGTACTCCTGGCGGCGTGAACCGGCGAGGGTGGCGCGCATGTACAGCTTGGCGTAGCCGATGTAGATCTTCGCCATCGCGCGATACGTGATGCCCGCGTGCCCGGTGTCGATCTCCCTGGTCTTCTTCCCCTTGGCCGCGGCCTTGGCGTTCTTCTTCTCCTGCCGGGCCCGCTCGCGTCCGGCGGTCCTGTCGGCCCGGTCCTCGAAGTGCCGGACGGTGCGCAGCACCTGGGACCGGCCGCGCACGGTGAGGGCGGCGAGGCGGGTGTCGGCGTTCGAGTAGTGGCCCAGCTCATGGGCGAGGACCGCGCGCAGCTGCGCCTCGGTCAGGCCCTGGAGCAGGGGGACACCGAGGTAGAGGCGGCGCGGGCCGGGGAGCAGGCCGAGCAGCCGGGCGTCCTCGGCGACCGCGGCGTTGACGTCGGCCGTCAGGACGATCCGGGAGGGCGCCCGGGTGCCGACCTGGTCGGCCAACTCCCGTACGGTACGCCACAGTTCGGGCTCGTCGGCCTCGGTCACCGGCAGGCCGGGCGGTTCCTCTCCCTTGGGCGTCCGCAGCATGAACAGACCGCGGACCAGCGGGATCGCGAGCAGTACGGAGACCACGTACAGCTTGGCGGCGACGCCGGACGGAGCGTGCAGATGGAGCAGGTAGTCGGCGCCGGCGAGCGCCGCGAGCAGGATCACGCCGAGCAGATAGAAGCCGGCGAGCAGCACGAGGGCGCGCAGTGCGCGCAGGGTCGCGCCCATTGGGCAGGTTTCCCCCCACGGAAAGATCGCGAACGATCATGTATACGGTGAAAACGGTCGGTCTAGGACGTGTCCATGACCAAAGGTGTGAGGGGCGGAGTATTTCGCACGGATGTGCGGAGTCGCAAGGGCTTACTGGAGGGCTCGACGTCTCACGAGGAGGGCTCGGCGATTCACGAGGTCAGTGCGGAAGCGTCGCCGGGCTGCCGCCGTTCGCCTCGTATCCCGCCACCGCCAGCGCCCGGTATATCGCGTAGTCCGCGGCCGGGTCGGAGGTGAGGGTCCAGGGCAGGGCGCCCACATGGCCGTCGACGTGGACGAGCTGGTTCATCGCCTCGGACCAGCGCTCGGAGCGGACCAGGAAGAAGATCAGCAGATGGCGGACATGGGCCAGCATCGGATCGTCGGGGCGCGCGGCGTGCGCCGCGAACAGGGCGCCGTGGATCGCCTTGGTCACGACCTCGCTCTCGTAGAAGCCCTGCACCAGGTTCACCTCGGGCAGGTGCTCGAAGACCGCGAAGAGCGGCATGGCTGCCAGGAGCGAGCCCTGCGGCGCCCGGGCGGCGGCCGCCTCCGCGAAGGAGTACGCCAGCTCCCGCGAACCGTGCCACTTCTCGCACCAGTAGTGCAGGGCCGCTAGATGGGCGCCCATGTGCTCCGGCGCCCGGTCCAAGATCTTCAGCCAGAGCTGCTCGAACTCCGCACGGGGGTACGCGAGCCCCCGCGCCACGGACAGCTCGATGAGGTACGGGATGGGGTCACCGGGGGCCAGCAGCGCCGCGTCGGCACACGCCGACCTGGCCTCCTCCATGATGATCCGGAAGTCGTCCGTGCCCGGCGTCGACGTCCGCCACGCCTGCTGCACCAGGAACTCCGCGTGCACCGCCGCGCCGCCCGCGTCCTTCGGTGCCTCCGCGCGCCACACCCGCAGCCACTGCCCGCCCGGCGTCTCGCCCACCCCGCCGGGCCGCTGCGCCAGCTCCAGCGCCGCCGCGCCCGCGAACGCCTGCACCCGCTGCCATCTGACCTCGCCGACCGCCTCCGTACCGGCCAGCAGCTGCTTCGCCGCGCGGTAGTCCTGGGAGCGCTGCACCACGTCCAGCACGTCCAGCAGATCCTGGTCCGGCCCCGGCATCCGCACGTCCAGCAGCTCCTGGCGCATGAACCCGTAGTCCGCGGGGTCGGCCGCGTCCGGATGCCCCGCCTCGACCTGCTGAATGCCGGCCCGCCGCCGCGCCACGATCGGCCACACCACGAACCCGACCATGAGCATCGCCATCAGGACCCAGAGAATCTCCATGCCACAAGGGTTCCAGACGCCACCGACAATTGCCCAACCCGGTCGCGGGCCTGTGGACAACTCCCGAGGCTGACCTGTGGACAACCCCTGGGTCCGCGCCACGGCCAGGGGCGCGGACCGTGTCCGACGCGCGCCCCGCCACACGGCCAGGACCCGCCGCACGGCCAGGACCGGCCACGTGGCCAGGACCGGCCACGGGCATCTGTCATCGACCGTTCACAGGCCCCCCGGGCCGTTGGGCACCCAACACCCGGCGCACCGCTTAGGCTCGATACCCATGAGCGACACCCACACCAGCCAACACTTCGAGACCCTCGCGATCCACGCGGGCAACACCGCGGATCCCCTCACCGGCGCCGTCGTCCCGCCGATCTACCAGGTCTCGACCTTCAAGCAGGACGGCGTAGGGGGTCTGCGCGGCGGCTACGAGTACAGCCGCAGCGCCAACCCCACCCGCACCGCGCTGGAGGAGAACCTCGCCGCCCTGGAGGGCGGCCGTCGCGGCCTCGCCTTCGCCTCCGGGCTGGCCGCCGAGGACTGCCTGCTGCGCACACTGCTCAGCCCCGGCGACCACGTGGTCATCCCCAACGACGCGTACGGCGGCACGTTCCGTCTCTTCGCGAAGGTCGTCTCCCGGTGGGGCGTGGACTGGTCGGTCGCCGACACCTCCGACCCCGCGGCCGTCCGCGCCGCCATCACCCCCAAGACCAAGGTCGTCTGGGTGGAGACCCCCTCCAACCCGCTGCTCGGGATCACCGACATCCCGGCCGTCGCCCAGGTCGCCCGCGAGGCCGGCGCGAAGCTGGTCGTCGACAACACCTTCGCCACCCCCTACCTCCAGCAGCCGCTCGCCCTCGGCGCGGACGTCGTCGTGCACTCGCTGACCAAGTACATGGGCGGCCACTCCGACGTCGTCGGCGGCGCCCTGATCGTCGACGACCAGGAGCTGGGCGAGGAACTGGCGTACCACCAGAACGCGATGGGCGCGGTCGCCGGTCCCTTCGACTCCTGGCTGGTGCTGCGCGGCACCAAGACGCTCGCCGTCCGCATGGACCGGCACAGCGAGAACGCCACCAAGGTCGCCGACATGCTGACCCGGCACCCGCGCGTGGCCGGCGTCTACTACCCCGGCCTGCCCGAGCACCCCGGCCACGAGGTCGCCGCCAAGCAGATGAAGGCGTTCGGCGGCATGGTGTCGTTCCGGGTCACCGGCGGTGAGGAAGCGGCCCTGGAGGTCTGCAACCGCGCCAAGGTGTTCACCCTCGGCGAGTCCCTGGGCGGCGTCGAGTCCCTGATCGAGCACCCCGGACGCATGACGCACGCCTCGGTGGCCGGCTCGGCCCTGGAGGTGCCGGCCGACCTCGTCCGCCTCTCCGTGGGCATCGAGAACGTCGACGACCTCCTCGCCGACCTCCAGCAGGCCCTCGGCTAGGCACCCCCGCCCGGGGCCGGTCCCCGGCGAGGGGCGTTCACCAGTCCGTCACCGGTGGGGTCGTCGTCGACGGCGGCTCCACCCAGGGACGCGTCGTCAGCGCCCACACGAAGAACGCGACCACGGCGGCCGTCAGCACCAGCCACAGTACGCGGCGGGCCACCGTCCGGCGCCGCAGCATGCGCCCGCCGCGCAGCATCGCCGCCGCGCACAGATCCGGCGGCACCTGGACCGGCGTGCGCTCCAGGATCCGCCGCACGGCCGTCTCACGCTCCCGCAGACTCATGACGGCGCCACCTCCACCACCTTCTTGGCGGCGGCCTCACGCGGGGGATGCAGGACGGTCGCCATCGCGCGCAGACAGATCGTCCGCACCCGCTCGACGGGCAGCCCGAGCAGCGCCGCCGTCTGCTCCTCGGCGACCCCCTCGTAGAGCCGCAGGACCAGGATCAGCCGCTCCTGCGGGCTGAGCACGCGCAGGGCGCCCACGCGCGCGTGGCGGAAGAGAGCGTGGTGGTGCCAGGCCGCGCGCGCGAAACGGACGGCCAGCTGCTGACGGGTCCGGTCGTAGGGGTCCTCGCCGCGCAGCCGGTCCCAGGTGGCGTACGTGTGCGCGAGGGCGTGCGTCAGCAGCCGCCGCGCGCGCGGGTTGTCGCCCGGCGCCTCCGCCGTGAGCAGGGTGGCCGTCTGCAGCAGCCGCCCCGCCGCACCCGCGACGAACGCCTCGAACTCCCGTGCCCGGCGGGCGCCTTGGACCACTTGCCGATCTCGCACCGCGCCTCCCGCCTGAGGCCGGCCCTGAGGGGAACAGGGCCCCGATCTCATATGAGGCCAGGAGCGGGGGCGCGGTCAAGGGTCAGGAGGGCGACGGTGCCTCCGGCGCCGCCGCCATACGGGTGGAGAGCGCCGTGTTGAAACGGGTGAGGAGCGAGCAGAACGCCTCGCGCTCCTCGGGCTGCCAGTCCTGGGTGAGTTCGGCCATCAGCTGACGCCTGGAGGAACGTACCTCCTCAAGGCGGGCGAGCCCACGCGGCGACAGCTGGAGCACCACCGCCCGGCCGTCCTCCGGGTGCGAGGTGCGCTTGACGAGACCGGTGTCCACGAGCGGCGCCACCTGACGGGTGACCGTCGAGGAGTCGATCCCCATGCTCGCCGCGAGCGCCTTGACGCCCATCGGGCCTTCGTTGTCGAGGCGGTTCAGCAGCAGGTACGCGGCACGGTCCATGGAGTTGCGCACCTGCCCGACGCCGCCGAGCCGGGTCTGTTCGGCACGGCGCGCGAACACCGCGACCTCGTGCTGCAGCGTGTCGAGAAGACCGGTGTCACCGACGGTCGTCATGTCCATCGACATTTCAGGTGTTGTGGGCATGGCCAAAGGCTCAATTCATGCGTGGGGCGCTGGGTTGGGGGACAGAGTACGCGGACCGGGCGCGGGGTGTACCGGCGCCGCTGAAACCCGTCCCGCGCCTTGGTCACACCCGCGTTCCACCGCTGTGAACTGCGAGACTGGTGGTCATGAGCTACAGCACGGCTGACTCCTTTCCGGTGGTGACGCTCGACGACGTGCGAGGCGCCCAGAAGATGCTTACCGGCGTCGCACGTGTCACCGCGATGGAGGGCAGCAGGCATCTGTCGCAGCTCGTCGGCGCGCCGGTGCACCTCAAGTGCGAGAACCTCCAGCGGACGGGCTCGTTCAAACTGCGCGGCGCGTACGTCCGGATCGCCGGCCTGCTGCCCGAGGAGCGCGCCGCCGGTGTCGTCGCCGCGAGCGCCGGCAACCACGCCCAGGGCGTCGCCCTCGCCTCCTCCTTGCTCGGGGTGCGCTCCACGGTCTTCATGCCGAAGGGCGCCCCGCTGCCGAAGATCAGCGCGACCGAGGAGTACGGCGCCGCGGTGCGGCTGCACGGCACCGTGGTCGACGAGACGCTGGCCGCGGCCCAGGAGTACGCGGCCGAGACGGGCGCGGTGTTCATCCACCCGTTCGACCACCCCGACGTCATCGCGGGTCAGGGCACGGTCGGCCTGGAGATCCTGGAGCAGTGCCCGGAGGTGCGCACGATCGTCGTCGGGGTCGGCGGCGGAGGACTCGCGGCCGGTATCGCGGTCGCGGTGAAGGCGCTGCGGCCCGATGTGCGGGTCGTCGGCGTCCAGGCGGAGGGCGCCGCCGCGTATCCGCCGTCGCTGGCGGCCGGGCTGCCCGTGGCGGTCGCGAACCCGGCGACGATGGCCGACGGCATCAAGGTCGGACGGCCCGGCGACGTGCCGTTCGGGATCGTCGCCGAACTGGTGGACGAGGTCCGCACGGTCTCGGAGTACGACCTCTCCAGCGCCCTGCTGCTCTGCCTGGAGCGGGCCAAGCTGGTCGTGGAACCGGCCGGCGCCAGCCCCGTCGCGGCCCTGCTGCGCGAGCCGGGGTCCTTCGAGGGTCCGGTCGTCGCGGTGCTCTCCGGCGGCAACGTCGACCCGCTGCTGATGCAGCGCATCCTGCGGCACGGCATGGCCGCCGGTGGCCGCTACCTGCAGGTACGGCTGCGGCTCACCGACCGGCCCGGCGCCCTCGCGACACTTCTGGGGGTGTTGTCAGGGGTCGACGCTAATGTCCTGGACGTGAGCCACGTACGGACCGACCCCCGGCTCGGGCTCACGGAGGTGGAGGTCGAACTGCACCTGGAGACGAGGGGCCCGAAGCACTGCGCCGAGGTCAACCTCGCCCTGCGCGAGGCGGGTTACACCGTCATCGACTGAGGCCGGCGCCTTTTCGATCCGCACGCGTCACCCGTTCGGGTAAGTCCATTGAGAGACGCGATACATCGCGTTATGGTGTGTCTCGTGTCCGGTGTGCCGTTCTCGTCGCTCCGCTGTTCCGCTGCTGCTGTTCCGCTGTCCGTTGTTTCGCTGTCCGCTGTTCCACTGTGAAAGAACCCCGACGACGTGGAGAAATCACATGCCAGCCGCCATCCAAGCCGAAGGCCTGGTGAAGACCTTCGGTGACGTAAGAGCCCTCGACGGCGTCGATCTCGACGTCCCCGAGGGCACCGTGCTGGGACTGCTCGGGCCGAACGGCGCGGGCAAGACGACCACCGTCCGCTGCCTCACCACCCTGCTGCGGCCCGACAGCGGCAGGGCCGTGGTGGCCGGCATCGATGTGCTGAAGGACCCCGACGCCGTACGGCGCTCGGTCGGTCTCTCCGGCCAGTTCGCCGCGGTCGACGAATATCTGACGGGCCGTGAGAACCTGCAGATGGTCGGCCAGCTCTACCAGATGCGGGCCCGGGACGCGAAGGTGCGCGCGGGTGAGCTGCTGGAGCAGTTCCACCTCGCCGACGCCGCCGACCGCCCCGCCAAGACCTACTCCGGCGGAATGCGCCGCCGGCTCGACCTGGCCGCCGCGCTGGTGGTGTCGCCGCCGGTGATGTTCATGGACGAGCCGACCACCGGACTCGATCCGCGCAACCGCCAGCAACTGTGGGACGTGATCAAGCAATTGGTCTCCGGCGGCACGACGCTGCTGCTCACCACCCAGTACCTGGAGGAGGCCGACCACCTCGCGCACGACATCGCCGTCGTCGACCACGGCCGTGTCATCGCCCGCGGCACCTCCGACCAGCTCAAGGCCCGCACCGGCGGCGAGCGCGTCGAGGTCGTCGTGCACGAGCGCGAGCGCATCCCGGCCGCCGTCGAGGTGCTGACCGGCTTCGGCAAGGGCGGGACCACCGTCGAGGAGCACACGCGCAAGCTCACCGTGCCCGTCACCGGCGGTGCCAAGCTCCTCGCCGAGGTCATCCGCGAGCTGGACACCAGAGGCATCGAGATCGACGACATCGGCCTGCGCCGCCCCACCCTGGACGACGTGTTCCTCTCCCTGACGGGACACCTCGCCGAGGTGAAGGACGAGACCGGTACCGAGGGGCAGGGGGAGGCGGCCGACGCGAAGGGGCGCGGCCGTAGGAAGGAGGGGTCCAGGTGAGTACCGCCACCAGAACCGCACGCGTCGCACCGTCCGGCAATCCGTTCACCCGGTCCGTCCGGGACTCGTTGGTCGTCGCCAAGCGCAATCTGATCCGTATGTCCCGCATCCCGGAAATGGTGATCTTCGGGCTCATCCAGCCCATCATGTTCGTGGTGCTGTTCACCTATGTCTTCGGTGGCTCCATGAACATCGGCGGGACCACCGACCCCGATGTCTACACCGAGTTCCTGATGGCCGGCATCTTCGCGCAGACCGTCACCTTCGCCACCGCGGGCGCCGGAGCGGGCATCGCCGACGACATGCACAAGGGGCTCATCGACCGTTTCCGCTCGCTGCCCATGGCGCGCGGTGCCGTGCTCACCGGGCGGACGCTGGCGGACCTCGTCCAGACGGCGCTCACCCTGGCCGTGCTGGCCGTGGTCGCCCTGCTCGTCGGCTGGCGCACCCACACCAACGTCGGCGAGGTCCTCGGCGCCTTCGGCCTGCTGCTCCTGCTCGGATACGCCTTCACCTGGGTCGGCGCGCTGATCGGGCTCTCCGTGCGCACCCCCGAGGCGGCCACCTCCGGCGGGCTGATCTGGCTCTTCCCGGTCACCTTCATCTCGAACGCGTTCGTGGACTCCAGCAGGATGACGCCGTGGCTCCAGCACGTCGCCGACTGGAACCCGTTCAGCGCCACCGTCCAGGCCTGCCGCGAGCTCTTCGGCAACCCGGGGGTCTCGCCCTCGGACGCCTGGCCCATGCAGCACCCGGTGTGGGCCTCGCTGATCTACTCGGTCCTCATCATCGTCATATTCCGCACCCTGTCCGTGCGGAAGTACCGCTCGGCGGCGGCATGAGCGGCCACCGCCCCCGTGCATGACCGGGCCCCCGGCGCCGAGGGGGCGCCGGGGGCCATGGGGCGAGCGGGGGACGGGCGGTCAGCTCTGGTAGGGCACGGCCTTGAGGATCTTCACCGAGGCGAACTTGCCGTTCGGCAGCTCGTACTGGGCGTCCTGGCCGACCTTCTTGCCGATCACGCCCGAGCCGAGCGGGGACTGCGGCGAGTAGGTCTCGATGTCGGAGCTGGCGTACTCCCGGGAGGCGAGCAGGAAGGTCACGGTGTCGTCCTCGTCGCCGTCGAAGGCGATCGTCACGACCATGCCGGGAGCCACCGCGCCGTCCGCCGACGCCGGCGCCTCGCCGACCTTCGCGTTCTCCAGGAGCTGGGTCAGCTGGCGCACACGGAGCTCCTGCTTGCCCTGCTCCTCCTTGGCCGCGTGGTACCCGCCGTTCTCGCGCAGGTCGCCCTCCTCGCGCGCGGCCGCGATCTTGGCGGCGATCTCCGTGCGCGCAGGACCAGACAGGTAGTCCAGCTCGGCCCTGAGCTGGTTGTACGCCTCCTGGGTCAGCCAGGTGACGTTCTCGCTGGTCTGGGTCACAGGTGCTCCTCGTAGGTACTGGGAATACAAAGCATCGCCCTACACAGAAGAATGTTCCTTCACGAGTGGGCGAAACCACGAGCCTAACAATTCAGCGGCGGATGGGGGAGGACATAAACCACAAGCGTTACGTCGACGCAGGTCAGGGTCGCGTTCAGTCGGCGTGGCAGCCGAGCAGTTCGGCGGTGGTGCCGCGCGCGGTCGTCTTCAGGGTGACGACCTCGTCGATGTCGGTGGTCGCGGCGTCGAAGCGGAAGTCGGCGCGGCCCACCTCGGCGCCGTCCTCGGACTGGGAGCGCACGGTGCAGTAGCCCGGGACACCGGCGTCCTTGTCGCCCCTGAGGTGCACCTTCACCGAACGCGCCGAGGTATCGAAGGTGTAGATCTCGACGCTGATCCTGTTGCCGGCGACGTAGTGGTAGGCGAACCAGCCGATGAGGACGAGGAGGGCCGCGCCGAGGACGCTGCCGATGACCTTGAGCTTGCGGTCGGCGCGCTCGTCCGCGGAGCGGCCGTAGCGGCCCTCGGGAAGCCGCGTGCTCGCCGTCGTCATGGTCGCCCTCTCCGATCCGGTCCGATCCGGGATCCGGTCTGATCCGGTCGATCTCCCGACGGGGAATATCCCGCCCTCCGATGCCGTCACTATAGAAGCCCCCGCCCAGCGCCTGACGGCCGCCCCACACGGGTGTCCGAGCGGGACGGCAGTATGGACTCACCGGATCGCGCCGGGCCGAGTCACCGTAGTTCAGGCCGGGCGCCGAGTGACGAGGGAATGAGTCTTGACTGACCAGCTGCGACTGATGGCCGTGCACGCGCACCCCGACGACGAGTCGAGCAAGGGTGCGGCCACCATGGCGAAGTATGTGTCCGAGGGGGTGGACGTGCTGGTCGTGACCTGCACGGGCGGCGAGCGCGGCTCCATCCTCAATCCGAAACTGCAGGGCGACAAGTACATCGAGGAGCACATTCACGAGGTGCGCAAGAAGGAGATGGACGAGGCCCGCGAGATCCTCGGCGTCAGCCAGGAGTGGCTCGGCTTCGTCGACTCCGGCCTCCCCGAGGGAGACCCGCTGCCGCCGCTTCCCGACGGCTGCTTCGCCCTGGAGGACGTCGACAAGGCGGCCGGTGAGCTGGTCCGGAAGATCCGCGCGTTCCGTCCGCAGGTGATCACCACCTACGACGAGAACGGCGGATACCCGCACCCCGACCACATCATGACCCACAAGATCTCGATGGTGGCGTTCGAGGGCGCGGCGGACACCGAGCAGTACCCCGAGGCGGAGTACGGCCCGGCGTACCAGCCGCAGAAGCTCTATTACAACCAGGGCTTCAACCGCCCGCGCACCGAGGCGCTGCACCACGCCCTGCTGGATCGCGGTCTGGAGTCCCCCTACGGCGACTGGCTCAAGCGCTGGGACGAGTCCGACCACAAGGACCGCACCCTCACCACGCATGTGCCCTGCGCCGACTTCTTCGAGATCCGTGACAAGGCCCTCATCGCCCACGCCACGCAGATCGACCCCGACGGCGGCTGGTTCCGGGTCCCGATGGAGATCCAGCGGGAGGTCTGGCCGACCGAGGAGTACGAGCTCGCGAAGTCCCTCGTGGACACCTCGCTCCCGGAGGACGACCTCTTTGCGGGCATCCGCTAGCCCTGGGGGACAATGCCAGGCATGAGCGTAAGCCTGGCAGTCGCACACCTCGTCCCCCTCGCCAAGGAGGTGGACGAGGACAAGGTCACCCCCGGCGTCCTCGGTTTCATCGTCTTCGCGGTGATGGCCCTGGCCGTCTGGGGCCTGATGAAGTCCATGAACAAGCAGATGGGCAAGGTCGACTTCGAGGAGTCGCCGGACCCGGACGCCTCCGTCGAGGAGACGGCGACGGACACGGCCGGGAGGACGACCCCGGCGAAGGGCTGACCGCCGGCGCGACGGCTTCAGGGGCGGACCGCGTGACACCGGAGAGGTGCCGCGCGGTCACGCCCTGCCGTCGCCCGGTGAGGGGCGGCGAGCCCGTGCTCACCCGTGGCCGCCCGGCACCGGCACCCCCATCACCTCGCGCGCGTGGCGGTTCGGGACCATGCCGAGGGTCCAGGCGCGCCAGCCGCTCTCCAGGTTCACGCCGCGTTCTAGGAGGAGCTGGTAGGCCTCGATGTACTCGGTGAGTTTCTCGTCACGCAGAGGGTGGTCCGTGCGGGACAGGTGGGCCAGATCCTCCTGGGCGACGGCCGTGCCGATCTCGACGCCGCCGGGAGCCGCGTAGGGCAGCAGGGTGCACTTGAGGAAGCGGGCCCAGTCCTCGCCGCGCCGGTCGCCGTAGGAGGCGAAGAGGCGGGCGGCCTCCTCGCAGAGGGCCAGTGCCTGGGGGGTGCGGTTGTTGCCCGCGTCCACGACCGCCAGTTCCAGGCAGGTCCAGGCCTCCCCGTGGGCGACGCCGATGCGCTGGAAGTCGGCGCGGGCGTCGACGAGGAGCTGGCGGGCGAAGCCGGAGTTGCGCAGGGAGCCGGTCTGCACGGCGCGCTGGTCGCGGGTGACACGGGCGGAGTGGTGGCGGGCACAGGCCAGGCCGTAGACGTCCCGCATCCGGGAGAACATCGTGCGGGAGCGCTCCAGCTCGCGGACCGCCTGGTCGAGGTTGCCGGTCTCCTCCAGGGCCTGGCCCAGGTAGTAGCCGGACCAGGCCTCGCCGCGGGCGTCCTCGTTGTCGCGGTGACGCGAGGCGGCCTGGCGCAGCCCGTCGACGGCGGCGGAGGGATCCCCGGCGATGAGGCGGGCGCGGGCCAGCTGGGTCATCGACCAGGCCTCGCCGCGCGGGTCACGGGTGCGGCCGAACAGGTCGAGCGCGGTGCGCAGTTCGGTTTCCGCGCGCGGTATCTCGCCCATGCGCAGCAGCAGTTGGCCGAGCTGGAAGTAGGCCCAGCCCTCGCCGTGCAGGGACTCCTGCTGGCGGTGGAGGACCAGTGCGCGGGTCAGCAGGTCCAGGGAGTCCGCCAGATGGGATCGGTCGCGTTCCACCGCCGCGAGGGCGTGCATCGTCCAGGCGCGGTCCGCCGCCAGTTCGGCGGTCGACTGCATCTGCAGGGCCTCCAGGAGCTTCTCCGCCGCCTCGGTCAGATTGCCCTGGTGGTGGAGGGTGATGCCCAGGGAGCACAGGGCACGGGCGGCGCCCGCGTCGTGGTTGGTCTCCATGTACAGGTTGACCACCGACGCCAGGGTCGTGCGGGACTTGTCGAGCTCGCCCAGCTGACGGGCGGCGATACCCGTACGCCACTGCACGGAGCGGGTCAGCAGGCCCTGCCCCACCGACTGGGCCAGCTCGTTGAGCTCACCGAGGCGGTAGAGGTCGCCGCGCAGCAGGCAGTAGTCGCACAGGGCGCCCAGCAGGCTGAGCACGGCCGCCTCGTTCACGCCCTCCGCGTGCCGGAGCGTGGAGGTGATGAAGCTGGTCTCGTCGTCCAGCCAGCGCAGCGCCTCCTCCAGGGACACGAAGCCGTGCTGGCCGAAGCGGTCCGAGCGGGTCGACATGTTGCCGTCGACGAGACGCAGGACGGAGTCGGCCAGGTCCGCGTACGTGACGATGAGGCGTTCCTGCGCGGCGGTGCGCTCGCTCGGCTCCTCCTCGTCGAGGAGGCGGGCCTGGGCGAAGGCGCGGACCAGGTCGTGCAGGCGGTAGCGGTTGCCGTGGACGTGGTCGATCAGGCCCGCGCGGGCGAGCGCGGTGAGGTGACGGGTCGCCTCGGTCTCGTCGGTGGCGAGGAGCGAGGCGGCCGCCGCCGCGCCCAGGGAGGCGCGGCCCGCCAGCGCCAGCCGACGGAACAACTGGCGCGAGGACTCCCCGAAGTCGGTGTAGCGCAGCCACAGGGCGCGCTCGACCGGCTCGACCGGGCCGTACGCGCCCAGGTCGGTGGCCAGCCGGCGGGGCTCACGCGGGCCCAGAGAAGAGCCGGCGACGCGCAGAGCGAGGGGCAGGCCGCCGC
The DNA here is from genome assembly GCF_014930365.1 of Streptomyces caniscabiei. Classification (GTDB taxonomy): domain Bacteria; phylum Actinomycetota; class Actinomycetes; order Streptomycetales; family Streptomycetaceae; genus Streptomyces; species Streptomyces caniscabiei. The sequence goes on from NZ_JABXWI010000006.1 coordinate 35,786, forward strand.
ACAGCTCCCGGATCCGGGCGACGGCTTCGGCGTTGTACGAGTTCGGGTCGGTCACTTTCACGGCTTTCGCCGAGCCCGAGTTGCCGTACGCCTGAGCCGGCGGACCCGAGGACAGCGCCTCGGCCGCCTGGGCCACCGTTTCCAGGAGTTCCAGCGCGCCCTCTCCGTCGAGCGCCTCGACGGGGAGCTGGTGGACCCAGGCGGGCAGGTCGGCGGGGAGGGCGAGCGGGGAGCGGGCGGTGACCAGGACGAGGCTGTCGGAGCGCTCGGGGACGAGGGCGCGGACCTGCTCGGGGTCGGAGGCGTCGTCCAGGACGATCGTCACCGGCAGCGCGGTCAGATGCTGGTGGTACAGCTCGCTGAGCCGTTTGACCTGCTGGTCCTGGGAGGTGCGCTCACGGAAGAGCAACTGGTCGCGGGGGGCGCCGAGACGATTCAGCAGATGCATCAGCGCGTCCCGGGTCGACAGCGGCGGCTCCTCCGGGCTGTCGGCGCGCAGATCGACCACGCAGGCGCCCCGGAAGTAGTCCCGCAGCTCGTGTGTGGCGCGGACGGCGAGAGCGGTGCGGCCGGAGCCGGACGCGCCGTGCAGCACGACGACGGTCGGCCGGGTCTCGGTCTCCGCGCGGGCCGCCTGCACCCACTGGCGGATCTTCCCCATCTCCGCCCGTCGGCCCGCGAACCGGTCGTCGGCCTCGGGGAGTTGGGCGAACGACTGCTCCAGTACGTTGCGCCGCCGGGCCGCCGCGCTCTTGTCGGCGCCGCGCAGTCGGGGCGTCTTCTTCGCGGTCGCCGTCGACGCGGCGAGGACGCGCTGCTGGTCGAGGAACGGGCGGATGCCGCGCACCTCCAGTGCCGTCAGCCACTGCAACCGGAGCTGCTCGGGGCCGCCGGGCTGGCTCAGGGCGCCCGCGTGGTGGTGGGCGGCCGGGAGGTGGGAGGCGGTGACCTTCAGGACGGTGGCCACGGCGCTCGCGATGCCGACGATCACCCCCGTGCTCACGGCGGTGCCGGGGGCGACGCCGAAGGAGAGGTCGGCGACGACCGCCGTGCCGGCGGCAACGGCCGCGACCAGCACGGGAGTTCCGGCGCCCTCCTTGGCGTAGCGCCGGCGGAAGGTGGGGCGGCCGGCCTCGGACTCGTCCAGTGCGCGGGTGTAGGTCTCGTACTCCTCGGCCGCGTTCTGCGCCATCGTGTCCAGGGACGCGCGTGCCCGGCCGAGCAGGACGACGCCGTCGGTGCGGCCGCCCGACCTGCGGACCTCCTCCTCGACCGCCCGGACCAACAGCCGTTCGGCCTCCCCCCGGTGGCTGTCCCGCATCACACGTCCCCCTATCGCCGAAACGGTTGCCTCCGGCCAGTGTGCGGGGCGTAGTCCGACTAGGCGAGAGGGCGTGATCGTGGGCGGGGGCTCGGGTGCGAGGTTTCGCCGTGGGGGGTCCGGTTGTCGGCCGGGTGCGGGTCTGTTGTGGTTGCTCGCGCAGTTCCCCGCGCCCCTTTCAGGCGCGCGCCCCGTGCTGAACTGCGATTCCCGGGTACTGGGGAATGATGGTGCCCATGGCGAACCGACTGGCCCACGAGACATCTCCCTACCTCCTCCAGCACGCCGACAACCCGGTCGACTGGTGGCCGTGGTCGGCCGAGGCGTTCGAGGAGGCGCGCAGGCGGGGAGTGCCGGTGCTGCTCAGCGTCGGGTACTCCAGTTGCCACTGGTGCCATGTGATGGCGCACGAGTCGTTCGAGGACCGGGAGACCGCCGACTATCTGAACGCGCACTTCGTGAGCGTGAAGGTCGACCGGGAGGAGCGGCCGGACGTCGACGCGGTCTACATGGAGGCCGTGCAGGCGGCGACCGGGCAGGGCGGCTGGCCCATGACCGTGTTCCTGACCCCGGAGGGCGAGCCCTTCTACTTCGGCACCTACTTCCCGCCCGCCCCCCGTCACGGCATGCCCTCCTTCCGGCAGGTGCTGGAGGGGGTGCGGGCGGCCTGGACGGACCGGCGCGACGAGGTCGCCGAGGTCGCCGGGAAGATCGTGCGGGATCTGGCGGGACGGGAGCTGAAGTTCGAGGCGGTCGACGTGCCCGGCGAGGACGAGCTCGCGCAGGCGCTGCTGGGGCTCACCCGGGAGTACGACGCGGCGCGGGGCGGCTTCGGCAGGGCGCCCAAGTTCCCGCCGTCGATGGTGATCGAGTTCCTGCTGCGGCACGCCGCGCGCACCGGCTCCGAGGGCGCGCTCCAGATGGCGCGGGACACCTGCGAGCGGATGGCCCGCGGCGGCATCTACGACCAGCTCGGCGGCGGCTTCGCGCGGTACTCCGTCGACCGTGAGTGGGTCGTGCCGCACTTCGAAAAGATGCTGTACGACAACGCCCTGCTGTGCCGTGTGTACGCCCACCTGTGGCGGGCGACCGGTTCCGAGCTGGCCCGGCGCGTCGCCCTGGAGACGGCCGACTTCATGGTCCGCGAACTGCGCACGAACGAGGGCGGGTTCGCCTCGGCACTGGACGCCGACAGCGACGACGGGACGGGCTCCGGGAAGCATGTCGAGGGCGCCTACTACGTCTGGACGCCCGAGCAGTTGAGCGAAGTGCTTGGTGAGGAGGACGCCGCGCTCGCCGCTCACTACTTCGGGGTCACGGAGGAGGGGACCTTCGAAGAGGGGGCTTCCGTTCTCCAACTGCCGCAGCACGAGGGTGTGTTCGACGCCGAACGGATCGAGTCGGTCAGGACGCGGCTGAACGAGGCGCGTGCGCGCCGGCCCGCCCCGGGCCGCGACGACAAGGTGGTGGCCGCCTGGAACGGCCTCGCCGTCGCCGCGCTCGCCGAGACCGGCGCGTACTTCGACCGCCCCGACCTGGTGGACGCCGCGATCGCCGCCGCCGACCTCCTCGTACGACTGCACCTGGATGAGCGGGCGCGGCTCGCGCGGACCAGCAAGGACGGGCAGGTCGGGGCCAACGCGGGGGTGCTGGAGGACTACGCGGACGTCGCCGAGGGGTTCCTGGCGCTGGCGTCGGTCACGGGGGAGGGGGTGTGGCTGGAGTTCGCCGGGTTCCTGCTCGACCATGTGCTCGCGCGGTTCGTCGACGAGGAGTCGGGGGCGCTGTTCGACACCGCGGCCGACGCGGAGAAGCTGATCCGGCGGCCGCAGGACCCGACCGACAACGCCACGCCGTCGGGGTGGAGCGCGGCGGCGGGCGCCCTGCTGAGCTATGCCGCGCACACCGCCTCCGAGCCTCATCGGACGGCCGCCGAACGGGCGTTGGGCGTGGTGAAGGCCCTGGGCCCGAGGGCGCCGAGGTTCATCGGATGGGGACTGGCCACGGCGGAGGCGCTGCTCGACGGGCCGCGTGAGGTGGCGGTCGTCGGACCCGAGGGGCATCCGGGGACGAAGGAGCTGCACCGGACGGCGTTGCTGGGGACCGCGCCGGGCGCGGTGGTGGCCGTGGGGACCACGGACAGTGACGAACTGCCGCTGCTGGCCGACCGTCCGCTCGTCGGCGGTGAACCGACCGCGTACGTCTGCCGTAACTTCACCTGTGACGCTCCTACGACAGATGTCGACAGGCTGCGCACGGCGCTCGGATCGCCCGCCACGGGCGCAACCGGCTGAAACGCGCCGGTCCGGGACTAGGACAAGATCGAACAACTGGCTGGAAACAGGCCGGTGTGCGGACACATCCGATTAGATGTTCCCCCGAACGGAAACACGGTTTTTATCGGAAGGGTCCCCGGGATTCACAGTTTCCCCCTAGGCTCTGCACAGTTACGCGGCGGGAGTAACTCACCGTCGCGCAGGGGGATTTGGGGATCTGGGGGGATCTTTCTTGCTGACGTCCGTCTTCATTGCCGTCGTCTCGCTGCTCTTGTTCTGGATGGCGGCCTTCACGCTGTGGTGGCAGATGCACGCGTGGCGAACGCCCGAAGTGCTGGCCTCCACCCGCTTCAGCAGACCGGACGGCGACGAACATGTGTCGTTCTCACTGCTGCTGCCGGCACGCCACGAACAGGCCGTGCTGGACCACACCATCCAACGACTGCTCGAATCCGGTCACGACGACTTCGAGATCATCGTCATCGTCGGGCACGACGACCCGGAGACCGCCGAGGTGGCCCGGGCCGCGGCGGGACGCGACCCGCGTGTGCGCGTGGTGGTCGACCACCACGAGAAGAAGAACAAGCCGAAGGCCATGAACACGGCGTTACCCCACTGCCGGGGCGACGTCGTCGGGGTCTTCGACGCCGAGGACCAGGTCCACCCCGAGCTCCTGTCCCACGTCGACCACGCCTTCCGCACCACGGGCGCGGACGTCGTGCAGGGCGGGGTGCAGCTCATCAACTACAACTCCAGCTGGTACAGCCTGCGCAACTGCCTGGAGTACTTCTTCTGGTTCCGGTCCCGGCTCCATCTGCACGCGCAGAAAGGATTCATTCCGCTCGGCGGCAACACCGTCTTCGTCCGCACCGACGTGCTGCGCGAGGCCGGCGGCTGGGATCCCGAATGCCTCGCCGAGGACTGCGACCTCGGCGTCCGGCTGTCGAGCGTCGGCAAGAAGGTCGTCGTCGCCTACGACTCCGACATGGTGACCCGCGAGGAGACCCCCGGCAGCCTGATGTCGCTGATGAAGCAACGCACCCGCTGGAACCAGGGCTTCCTCCAGGTCTACCGGAAGAAGGACTGGCGCCAACTGCCCGGATTCCGGCAGCGGTTGCTCGCCCGCTACACCCTGATGACGCCCTATCTCCAGGCCGTCTCCGGTGTGATCATCCCGCTGAACGTCGCCATCGCGCTCTTCCTCGACGTCCCCGTCGGCGTCGCCTTCATCACCTTCCTGCCTGCCGTCACCGCCTTCGTCACCTTCGTGTTCGAGGTCGTCGGACTGCACGACTTCGGCAAGCAGTACGGCCTCCGCGTCCGGTTCGTCCACTACGTCAAGCTCGTCGTGGGCGGCCCCTTCTACCAGGTGCTCCTCGCCTTCGCCGCCGTACGCGCGGTGTGGCGCGAGCAACGGGGCCGCAACGACTGGGAGCTGACGAGCCATGTCGGCGCACATCTCGTGAACGCGAACGTCAACCGAGAGGACGTTCCTGCGTGACCTCCACACTTCCCGCGGCGGCCAAGACGGAAGTCAAGGTCCCCGCGCAGCGGACAGCTGCGCCCACAGCCGGTTCGACAGGCCGAACAAACGGTTCCTCTTCCGCTTCGCCCGCGCCCGAGGCGCCGCCGAAGCGCCTGCGGGACTCGCGCCCCGACCTGCTCCTGTGCGGTCTCCTCCTCGTCGCGATCATGATCGTGCAGGGCTGGAACATCGCCGACTACCCGACCCTCAGCGACGACGAGGGCACCTACCTCGCGCAGGCCTGGGCCGTCCAGGAGGGCAGAGGCCTCGCCCACTACACCTACTGGTACGACCACCCGCCCTTCGGCTGGATCCAGCTCGCCGTCCTGACCTGGATCCCCGCGCAGCTCGCCCCCGCGTCGATGACCGTCGGCTCGATGCGCGGGGTGATGCTGCTGATCAGCGCGGTCAGCGCCGTCCTCGTCTACGTCCTCGGCCGCCGTCTGTCGCTGCCCCGCTGGGCCGCCGGCCTCGGCATGGCCCTCTTCGGGCTGTCCCCGCTGTCGGTGGTGCTCCAGCGGGAGATCTTCCTCGACAACATCGCGGTGATGTGGACCCTGCTGGCGTTCTGCCTCGCCGCCTCGCCCAGCCGTCACCTCTGGCACCACTTCGGCGCCGGCATCGCCGCCGCCGCGGCCGTGCTCACCAAGGAGACGATGCTCCTCGTCCTGCCGGCTGTGCTGCTCACCATGTGGCGGCACAGCCACCGGGACACCCGGAAGTTCGCCATCACCGGCGCCGTCACCGCCTGCACCCTGATCGGCGTCTCGTACCCGCTGTTCGCCCTGCTCAAGGGCGAGTTGCTGCCCGGCGCCGGCCATGTGTCCCTCTGGGACGGCATCGTCTACCAGATGAGCCGCCCCGGCTCCGGCTTCATCCTCACCGAGGGCACGGGCTCGTACGGCGTCCTGCAGTCCTGGCTGTACTACGACCGCGTGCTGCCGCTCGGCGGGCTCGCGGGCGCGCTGCTGCTGTTGCTGACCTGGCGCTGGTCGGTGACCGCGAGAGCCCTCGCCGGCCCCGCGCTCGCCGTCGCGATCCTCGCCGGCATGGCCCTGCGCCCCGGCTACCTCCCCGCCATGTACGTCCTCCAGGCGCTTCCCTTCCTCGCGCTCGTCCTCGCGGGCGGCACGGCGAGCGTCACCCACGGCGTCCTGCGCCGATGGCGCAGCGCGACCGAACGCAGGCCCGTGACCTGGGCGAGGCACGCCCTCGCCCTCGCCCTGGCCGCCGCCGCGGCCGCGTACGTCGTCCCGCGCTGGTACGACGGCAACCACACCGCGATGACGTTCAACGCCAACGCGCCCTACCAGCGGGCCGCCGAGTGGCTCGGCCGGGAGGTCGACGACCCCGCGGACACCCGGGTCCTCGTCGACGACGCGCTCTGGCTCGACCTCGTCCACGAGGGCTACGAGCCGGGCCTCGGCGTCATCTGGTTCTACAAGGCCGACCTCGACCCGGCGGTGACGAAGACGATGCCCCGCGGCTGGCGCGACCTCGACTACGTGGTCGCTTCCCCGACGGTACGGCGCGACGCGGAGGACCTGCCCAACGTCAAGGGCGCGATGGAGAACTCGACCCCCGTGGCCACCTTCGGCACCGGCGAGGACCGGATCGAGATCCGCAGGATCGAGGGCGCGGGGGACGACGACCGGGCCCGCGACGCCGGTGCCGCCGAGGGTGACAACGACCCGATCCGCGAGACCGAGGCCGCTGGAGGCGACCGATGAGCAGCGGAAGCTACGAGTCCACAGCCCCCGAAGAGCTGGGCGACCCGGCGGTGCGCGGCGCCGAGGTGCCCGAGCCGGGGGCCGTCACCATCGTCGTACCGACCTTCAACGAGTCCGCCAACGTACGGGAGCTGCTGCACCGCATCACCGAGACGGTGCCGTCCCGGCTGCCCTGCGAGGTCGTCTTCGTGGACGACTCCACCGACGACACCCCGGAGGTCATCGACGCCGCCGCCCAGGACTGCCCGTTCCCCGTGACCGTGCTGCACCGCGACGAACCGGTCGGCGGACTCGGCGGCGCGGTCGTCGAGGGCATCAAAGCAGCCGGCTCCGACTGGGTCGTCGTCATGGACGGCGACCTCCAGCATCCGCCGTCCCTGGTACCGGAGTTGGTGGCCACCGGGGAGCGGTCGGCCGCCGGTCTGGTGGTCGCCTCCCGCTACATCAAGGGCGGCAGCCGGGCCGGACTCGCCGGGAGCTACCGCGTGGCCGTCTCGCGCGGCGCGACCTGGCTGACCAAGTCCCTCTTCCCGCGCCGGCTGCACGGCATCAGCGACCCGATGAGCGGCTTCTTCGCCATCCGCCGCAGCGCGGTCACCGCGGACGTCCTCCAGCCGCTCGGCTACAAGATCCTCCTCGAACTCGCCGTGCGCAGCCGCCCCCGGCGGGTCACGGAGGTGCCGTTCGTCTTCCAGGACCGCTACGCCGGCGAGTCCAAGTCGACCGCGCGCGAGGGGTTCAGGTTCCTGCGCCACCTCATGGGGCTGCGGACGGCCTCGCCGCTCGCCCGCATGATCGTCTTCGGGCTGATCGGTGTCACGGGCTTCGTCCCGAACCTCGCCGGTCTCTACGCCCTGACCTCGGCCGGCCTGCACTACGTGCCCGCGGAGATCCTCGCCAACCAGCTCGGGGTGGTCTGGAACTTCCTCCTCATCGAGCACCTGTGCTTCCGCGAGCGCCGTAGGCACCGCAAGGGATGGGACCGCATCGGCAGGTTCGCGCTGCTCGCCAACGCCGATCTGGTGCTGCGCATCCCGCTGATCGCCCTGTTCGTCGGCGAGTTCGGGATGGGGGCGCTGCCCGCGACCGCGCTCGCCCTGGTGACGACGTTCGTGCTGCGCTTCGTGGGGACCGAGGCGCTCGTCTATCTGCCGCGCGAGAAGTCCGGCCGTGGCGGGAGGTCTCGCCGTGGGGAGCGCGGCGAGGACAGGAAGACCGGTCGGCCGGAGCGGTCGGAGGAGGCCGGTCAGCCGGGTCAGCCCGGTCAGCCGGAGAAGTCGGAGAAGTCGGCAAGGAGAGCCGCGTGAGGAACCTTCTGAAGAACCACTGGACGACCCGGACGAGACCGAGACGGAGAACCGCACTGCTGGCGGTGGGCGCACTCGCCTCCGGGCTGCTGCTGATCTCGCCCCAGCCCGCGTCCGCCGCCAACCTCGTCAAGAACCCCGGCTTCGAGACGGCCGGCACCGGCGACATGCCGTACTGCTGGTCGAAGTCCGGCTGGGGCGACAACGACTTCACCTTCACGGCGGTGGCGGACGCCCACTCGGGCTCCAAAGCCATGAAGGTGGAGCTGACCCGCCGGGTCTCCGGCGACCGCAAGGCCCTGATCACGGAGTCGGCGGCCTGCGCGCCGCCGGTCACCGTCGGCAAGCAGTACGACCTGGGCCTCTGGTACAAGTCGACGACCCCGGACACCTCCCTCACGCTCTTCCGGCACGACACCACCGCCGGCTGGCAGTACTGGACCGACCTCAAGTCGCTGGAGATGGCGGGGAGTTGGACCGAGGCGACGATCCGCACCCCCGCGGTCCCGGCGGGCACCGACCGGATCACCTGGGGCGTCTCCGTCTACGGCACCGGTGCCGTCACCACCGACGACTACACGATGGACCAGGTCGCCGACCCGGTCCCGGACCCGGAGTGCACCGGCACGCCGACCGAGTGCCAGAACGGCCGCTGGGACGTCCTGCCCACCCAGAACCCCGTCCGCTCCATGCACTCCGTCGTCCTCAACAACGGCAAGGTGCTGCTGATCGCCGGGTCCGGCAACAGCGAGGAGATGTTCGAGGCGGGCACCTTCACGTCGGCGGTGTACGACCCGAAGAACGGCACGTACAAGCAGATCCCGACCCCGGACGACATGTTCTGCGCGGGCCATGTGCAGTTGGACGACGGCCGGGTGCTGGTGATGAGCGGCAACAAGGCGTATCCGGTGGTGGGCGGACACGGCTACGAGGGCTACAAGGACTCGTACGTCTTCGACCCGGTGACGGAGATGTACAGCAAGACGAACGACATGAACGACGGCCACTGGTACCCGTCGGCGACGATCCTCGGCAACGGCGACGTCATCTCCTTCGGCGGTCTGCGCGAGGACTCCACGGGTTCGGTGACGGCCGAGCTGTGGTCCGACGCCGAGCAGAAGTGGCTCGAACTCTGGAAGGTCAACCAGACCTGGTCGTACTGGGGCCTGTACCCGTCGATGATCCTCATGCAGGACGGCCGCCTCTTCTACTCGGGCAGCCATGTCTTCGGCAACAACATCCCGGGGACGGGTTCGGCGATCTACGACTACGGGGCCAACACGGTCACGCAGGTCCCCGGCCTGCAGCGGAAGGACGAACGCGACCAGTCCGCGAGCGTGCTGCTGCCCCCGGCCCAGGACCAGAAGGTCCTCACGCTCGGCGGCGGCAACATCGACTCCAACCCGGCGGCGAACCGTCTGACGGACGTCATCGACCTCAAGGCCGCGAACCCGGCGTACGTCGCCGGGCCACCGATCCCGCAGGGCACGGTGGACCTGGGAGCGGGCAAGGTCGCCCAGACGGGCGACCAGGGCAAGATGTACGTCTCGGCGGTGCTGCTGCCCGACGGCAAGGTCCTGGAGACGGGCGGCGCCCTGCACAACCGCGCCGACCCGGTCTACGAGACGTCGATCTACGACCCGGCGACCAACACGTTCGACCAGGTGGCGACGGATCCGGAGGAGCGCGGCTACCACTCCTCGGCCTTCCTCCTGCCCGACGGCCGCGTCATGACCACGGGCGACAATCCGGGCAACGGCACCTGGAACCACGACGTGTCGATCTACACCCCGCCGTACCTCCTGAAGGGCGCCCGCCCCGCCATCACCTCGGTGATCGACAAGGAGTGGGTGTACGGCGACACGCAACGCATCACGGTCGACCGCCCGATCGCGAAGGCGGAACTGATCCGCCCCGCCGCCGTGACGCACTCGTCGGATCCGAACCAGCGCTTCGTGGACCTTCCTCTGTCGGTCGACGGCAACAACGTCGACCTGAACGTGACGAGCAACCCGAACCTGGCCCCGCCGGGCTGGTACATGCTCTTCGCGGTCGACGCCAACGGAGTCCCCTCGGTCGCCGAATGGGTCCACCTCCAGGGCCCGACCGCCCTCGCGCAGGCCTCCGGCGACGCCCCGTCGGCCCACGTCCACGACTTCGCGGACGCCCCGAAGGGCAAGGTCACGGGCCCGGGCAAGAAGGTCAGGTCGAAGAAGGTCAGCCCGACCCTCTCCGGCTGCGACCGCCACTACGGCACGGCGAACGTCTGCGTGCCGACGACGTTCCCGTCCGAGGTCGCGAACACGACGGCCGCACGCTGCGCGTGGCTGACCCGGAACGACTACGGCCCGCTCAAGGTCAACGGCAAGGACGACCCCCTGAGGCTGGACCGCGACGGGGACGGCCTGGCGTGCGGGAAGGGGGACGTGAGGCGCCGCTGACGGTCAGCCGGTCGGCGTGGTCGGCCCCCGTGCCCGGTGGACAACCGCCGGGCACGGGGGTCGTGTCGGTTACGCGCGCTCGATGATGTGCGCGGCGCTGGGCGAGGCTTGGACGGACCGTCGACATTCCGGTGCGGCTGGTGGCGGAGGTTGGCTGTCGAGGGCTCGGCAGAGGGCGGCGTGCAGGTGCTCGGCTTCGGCGAGGGTGAGTGTCAGCTCAGTGTCTGTCGGGTCTCCGCCGGTACGGGTCAGGCGTATAGGTACGGCGAGACGGTTGTCGCCGATGCGCCGTACCGGCCGCTCGGGGGTGCGCTCGATGGTCCAACTCAATGCGTCGCCCCGTCCTTTCCGATGCGGGTGAGGCGGTACGTGCCCCACAGTTTCCGCCCTTCCAGACACCCGTCCTGAGCCTTGGGGCGGCCCTTGCAGCCCTCGGCGCATCGGCGGGTGTGCTCGAACCACAGCTGGTAGGCGCGAAGCATGGGGATCTCTGCTCGTTCGGCGACGGCCTGGACCCGTCCCCGTCCCTGTTCCGGTGCCTGTCCGCTGATCATCAGCACACCTCCGCGAACTGCCGTACCTGCCGCAGCTGTTGCCGCACCTCGGGAGTCAGGACATACGCCCCGACGAGGGTGCTGGCGATGTCCTTGGTGGTGATGTCCGGCAGTTCGGTCTGAGGCCTCGGACATCGGGTTCGCGTTCGGCCTCTGTGACGCCGAGCGCTGGCGAGGAAGGCGGCCCACATCTCGGGGGAGAGGTGGTTGGCGAGCATGCTCGGGACGGGGGCCGGTGCGGTGTCGGGTTCGTGGGCCGTGCGGTCGGATTCAGGTTCAGGCGGCCCGAAGAACACGGCCCTCACCCGTACGAGTGCCCGTGATAGAAGGTGCATCGTCGGTCTCCTTGTCAGGTCTGATCGGCCGTGCCCGGGACCGTGTCGGCGGTCGCCGGGGTGTCCCGTGCCCGATGCGGGCGTGGCGTCGCCCCAAAAAGAGACTGGACCGGTGGACCGGTCCAGTCAAGCGAAACGCCGTTTTCCCTACCTCATGGGGTAGTTGTCGACCTGCTCGAACACATGAGAGGCCGTCACTCCCTCTTCGCAGACGAGCGGCCGATGATCCTGGTCAAAGGCCACGTGCAGCACGACCGCGACCGCGGCCGGTTGCTCTACTTCGAGCAACTGGGCCTCATCGCTGTCGGCCAGCCGCACCGTAGTCGTGTCAGTCCCCTCCACCGGGATACGGCCTGTCTCGCGGCGCACGTAGTGCGTGGTCCCCTCGGCGATGGGCCCCCTCAGAGCCAGACGTGGGGCGGCGTCAGCGACGGCGGCAGGAAACCAGGCAGTCACGAGCGTGTGTGGGGAGCCGTCGTCGAGCAACACGAGCCGGATTCTCCGCAGCACTTCCTCGCCCGCCTGCAACTCCAGCGCTTCCGCGACGTGCGGCGGCGGCACCGTACGGTCGGGGACACCGATACGCCGGTACGGGGCGCCACCTGAGACTCGGGTGGAGCCGACGCGGCGGGCGCCGGCGGGCCGGGCGACGGGGGTCTCGGCGACGACGAATCCAGCGCCCTGCCGAGCACTGACAAGGCCGTCGTTACGCAGAACGTCGTACGCCTTGACGACGGTGGCTCTGGACACACCCCACTGCTCGGCCAGATCGCGGCCGGACGGAAGCATGTCCCCGGGCCCGAACTCGCCGTTCGCGATCCGGGTGCGCAGATCCTCGGCGATCTGCTCGTACTTCAGCTGCGGCATGGGTCTCGCTTCCGATCACTGGACTGGTCCACCGGTTCGCCACCAGAATGCCCGTATGCCAAGCCCTGAGGTAGCGCCGGAGATCGTGAGGTTCTACACGGAGAGGATCAACGAGTCCGACCGGCTGTCCACGACGGCGGACGGACACCTGGAACTGGTCCGAACCCAGGAGTTGCTACGCCGCCACCTGCCGCCCCCGCCCGCCAGCATCCTCGACGTGGGCGGCGGTCCCGGCGCCCACGCCCGCTGGCTCGTGGCGGACGGCTACGAAGTCCACGTCATCGACCCGATCCCCCGCCACTTGCCCCAGGCCGAACGAGTCGGTGCCACAGCGGCGTTGGGCGATGCCCGCGACCTCCCACAACCGGATGCCTCTTACGACGTGGTCCTTCTCCTGGGCCCCCTCTACCACCTCCCCGAGCGAGCCGACCGAGACCGGGCTCTCGCGGAGGCCCGCCGCGTGCTCAAACCGGGGGGCCTCCTCGCAGTGGCCGGCATCAACCGCTACGCCTCCCTCTTCGAACACACCGCCTTCGCCCACCTCCACAAGGAGCCTCTGCGAGACAGCATCTCCAGCATCCTCGCCACCCAGATCCACGACGGCAGAAAGGCCTTCACGAAGGCCTACTTCCACACCGGCGCCCAACTCCTCGACGAGGTAACTGCCGCTGCCTTCACCTCTACCGAGGTCTACGGCATCGAAGGCCCCGCCTGGTCCCTCTTGGCGGCCACGGAACGCCACACGGGCGAACCGCTCGCCGACTCACCGCTCTTCAAGTCGGCCTTGACCGCGGCACGGATGGCAGAGCCCTACCCGGAGCTGCTCTCGGCGAGCTCCCACCTACTGGTGGTCGGGCGACGGCCGGCATGACCGGTCACCCACACGCACCACGACGACGCGCACATGCCCGGCTCGTCCTCGGTGACGAGGACACACTCGCCGAGTTTGAAGGAGAGCCACAGGCGTACCGGTGGTTCTTCCACAGAGATGGATCTGCGGTTGATGCCCGCCTGGTCAGCGCCGACGAGGCCCAAGCTCCGGATAGCTCAGGGGTAGTTCTCTGGTCAGGCCGCCACACCGTCACGGCACTCGCACGGTCTGCCGTCCGTGCCTTCGACCGGATCGACTATGAACAGGGCGAAGCCTACGAGTCCCACTGGGGTCGGCCGTCTCCCCGGACCGAACTCGAAGCTCTACGAACCGCAATGCGATCGCACCAGAGCGCCACAGCAACCAACGGCACCGCCGCCCAGGAGGGCCGATGAGCGGAAGTCCGGGCCGTCCCTGGGCCGTCCGACGCTGTTCAACAGTGGCCAAGGACGACCAACGACGACCACCAGGCGCACGAGCCCACAGCCCCTGACCAGCAAATACCAGGTCACCAAGATCCCGGACAAGACCCCGGCGGACAGCCGCGGACCATCGCAGCAGGTGAGAGATACATCGGCTGGAGGTCAGGCACTCACCGCAGTTGAAGCAGGACGAAGCGGTCGCTCCGTTAAGGTGCGCGGTATGACCGACGACGCCGCGGCCTGTTCCGAGTGCAGCCAGCCCATGAAGTCTGGTGGCTTCATTCTCTCCAGGCGGGAGGACGATGGCCGGCGGACCTGCCGGACGTTGTGGAGATGTAGCGGTCGGCATGTCTGGTGGAACTGGGCCGACCGGCCGGATGAGCCTTTGGAGCCCTGCCCCGTGCCGCAGCTCTTCCGCTGACATCCAACGTTGACATCAACGCCCCGGACGGTGGCGACACTCAGCACCTACGCGTGGCACCGGTAACTGATGTGGGCCCCATCCGGGACGAGAAGAGATCGAACTCCTGAAGCGAGTGTCGCAGGTTCGAGTCTCGCCGGGGCACGGAAGAAGGCCCAGTGTCGAGACGGCTACGTTGAGGGCGTGGACGAAGAAGCGATCACCATCAGGCTCACGCGCGATCAAGCGTTCGTGCTGTCGGACTGGCTTTACCAAGTCATGTTCCAGTCCGACGACCTTGAGGGAATCGTGCGCGACCGAGCCGTATGGTCACCGATCTACACCATCTCTGGAACGTTGGACACGACGCTGAGCGAGATCTTCATGCCCGACTACGCCGAGCGACTCGACGCAGCCAAGGGGCGGCTCCGAGTCGACCTCTACGGCGATGCCGACGGACCAGATGCGTCAGGCAGGGACGCGGACGCCGCACCACAAGCGCACCAGATAGAGAGGGGAGCAGCGGGGAATCACGGTGAAAGCAGCTGAGCCAGACGAAGCCATGGCTCAGTCATTGGCCCAGGTCAGCGCCCAGACCAGCTCCAAATGCTCGCAGCTTCCCAAACTGAGAGCACTGGATCTGCGGCAACGTCCGGCCGTCGCGACTTGCCGGGGATGAAGGCGGGGCAGCCGCAGCTCCGCGCAGATGCGGCGTTGGCCTGTCACGATCAAGCCGTGGCCAACCTGTCGAAGACCGCAGATCGTCTGGACGCCGTCATGGACCTGATGGGTCCGGTGATCGGCGTCATTGCGCTGGCAGTGGGCATCCAGACCTACGGTGACGGTGGATCTGTGGGTTGGCCCCTGGCCGGGGCGGCGCTACTCGTGACCAATCTCTTGGTGGCTTGGCGTCGGCTCTCCGGGCGTCGGCGCTCGGATACCTCGTCGTAGCGACGTTGCACGGCTGCCCTGCTTACCACCCCAGCAACCGGCCGTGACCGACAGTCGCCCTGGGGCCGGAAGGTGGCCTCGTTGAACCACGTTGACCGATCTTCGTCGAGCTGCGGACCAGCAGGCTGTCCAGGCGGACCCGGTTGGCCCCGGGGTTAGCTGCCTTCGGCCCGTGGTCGGTAGGCGCAGAGGGATCGCGGCGGGGGTCCCGCCGCCCGCGACAGCCGGACACAGCCGGCTGCGGTGCTCGTCCCCGCACCCGTCACGACGAGACATGTTGTTCCACCACGTCCGACGGACCTCTCTGTCTCTGAAGCGGCACCGTGAGTGACTCGCTCGCATGCGCCCCGATCCCTCCGACTCCGGTGCGCCGCCGGGGAGATGGCCCATAGAGCGAACAGCTGGCCCTTGCAAGTAATATGCATCAAGCTATTCAGGTCCTTACGGGCCGCCCGTGACGTGGAGTCTCGTCCTGTCCCCTGGGGGTTTCGTGATGGCCGTGACCGCTTTCTCTCCGGCGGGCCCGCCGATCGTCACGAAAGGACTGGGATGGACCCAGAGATAGTCGCCGCGCTTCTGGTGGCCGCGACCGCGGCCGGGTGGGTGGACGCCGTGGTGGGGGGTGGTGGGCTGATCCTGATTCCGACGCTGCTGGTGGCGTTTCCGACCATGGCACCGGCCACCGTGCTGGGCACCAACAAACTGACGGCGATCACCGGCACCAGCGTTGCCGCCGTCACCTATGCGCGGCGCACCAAACTGGACCGGTCCGTGGCGCTTTCCGCGGCCGGACTCGCGATCCCCTCCGCCGGAGTCGGTGCCCTCTCGGCATCGAGCCTGCCGTCCGACTGGTTCCGGCCGTTGATCATGGCTCTGCTCATCGGAGTGGCGGCCTTCGTGACGTTGCGCCCCAGCTTCGGATCCGTGATCGAGACCGCCGACGCCGTCAGCCGACGACGGAGGCTGATGGCCGTCGGCGTGGCCGGCTGCGGCGTCGGCTTCTACGACGGTGTCTTCGGACCCGGCACCGGAACCTTCCTCATCATGAGCTTCACCGCCCTGCTGTCCATGGAGTTCCTCCAGAGCTCGGCACTGGCGAAGATCGTGAACGTGGGGACGAACTTCGGCGCGCTCACGGTCTTCGCCGTGCAGGGCCACATCCTGTGGACCCTCGGGGCGGGGATGGCCGTCTGCAACATCGTGGGCGCCACCCTCGGCGCGCGGACCGCGCTGAAGCGGGGCTCCGGCTTCATCCGCGGCGTGCTGCTCGTGGTCGTCACCGCGTTGGTGATCAAACTCGCGGTCGACCAGTTCGGATGACGCCGACGCGGGTCATGACGGCTCACCCGCCGCGCGTCTCCAGCGCCTCCCGCACGATCGCCTCCAACTGCTCGTGGTGCGCGCCCTTCCAGTACGCCCGGCCGCAGGTGTCGCACTGGGCGAAGACGTCGTACGAGCGTTCCGTGCCGCCCTCCAGGCGGTCCGCCACCTCTTCCTTCGTGGCCGGCTTCAGGAGGCCGTTGCAGGCGGTGCAGCGGGTCCAGGGGTGCAGGGGCGGGGCGAAACGGGCCAGTACGTCGCGGAGTTGTTCGTCCGGCTGGGTGCTGTAGACGTACGCCCCGGCCCACAGTTCGCGGCGTCGCAGCAGACCCCGGTCGCGGCTGAGCATCACCCGTCGCTCGGTGGCGGAGAGCGTGGCGAGGGCCGGGTCGCCGAGGTCCGTGGACTCGTACGCCGCGTCGACGCCCAGCAGGCGCAGCCGGCGGGCCAGGGTGCCGAGGTGGACGTCGAGGAGGAAGCGGAGCGGGGCGCCCGGGACCTGCTGGGGGCGTTCCACCGGCCGTACGGTCACCGACTCGCCGTCCGCCGGGACGTGGGACACCCGGACCTCGTGTCCGTCCACGACCAGTGCGCCCACCTCCGTCAGCGGTACACCCAGGGACTCCACGACATGGCCGAGCGTGGAGACCCCGTCGGTGGCCAGCGGCCTCGCCCCCGTGCGGTGGGCGTGGGGGACGAACAGGGCCAGTTCGGGGGCGACTTCGATGTGGATCTCGGCGGGTTTCACCTGGTCAGGATGGCATGGGAGCGGGGCGGAGGCTCAGGGGTTTTCCGCGCCCGGGCCGTGCTGGAGGGTGCCCAGGCCGTGCTGGAGGGTGTCCAGGGCGCGGTCCACCAGGTCGGCGAAGTCGTCGCGGTGGTCGTTCTCCGCCCAGTAGAGCGACGTTTCCAGCAGGCCGCCGATCAGGGACATCGCCCAGACCCTGACCTCCAGGCTGTCCGGGTCGCGGCCCGTGCGCTCGCCGATCGCGGTGCAGAGCACGCGGCCCGTGACCGACATGCTCTCCATCATGCGTGAGCGCACCGCCGGGACCTGGACCATCAGACGGGTGCGCAGCCGGGCGGCCTCCGCGTCCTCCTCGACGCCCGTGCGGACGGCCTCCCGCATCACGTGCCGGATGCTGTCCGGCCAGGGCTCGTCCGCCGGGCGTCCCCGTAGTTCCTCCAGCAGGACCGGGTCGTATTCGTCGGTGAGGACGATGTCCTCCTTGGCCGGGAAGTAGCGGAAGACGGTCGACGGCGACACCTCCGCCCGGTCGGCGATCTGCTCGATCGTCGTGGCGTCGTAGCCCTGCTCCCGGACCAGCGCGTACATCGCCGAGCGGATCGTCTCGCGCGTCTTGATCTTCTTCCGCTCCCGTAGTCCGAGGCGAGGGCGGTCGGCGGGGGGAGCGGGGGCGGGAGTGGAGGCGGTGGGGCGTGCGGCCGTCATGCGGTCATTGTCGGGCATCGGCCCACCAGGGGGCCCAGGCGGCGGTGGGCGCACGGCAATGGCCACGGCTCGGGAGCCGTGGCCAGGGAGAGGGGTGCGAGGAGTCGCGTACTACGCGTGCTGGTACGCCACCAGCGAGATCCCCACGTAGTGCGTGATGAACGCCGCCAGGGTCAGGGAGTGGAAGACCTCGTGGAAGCCGAACCAGCGCGGTGACGGATCCGGGCGCTTCAGGCCGTAGATGACTCCGCCGACGCTGTAGAGGACGCCGCCGACGATCACCAGGACGAGGACGGCGATACCGCCGGTGCGCATGAAGTCGGGCAGGAAGAAGACCGCGGCCCAGCCCATCGCGATGTAGCAGGGGGTGTAGAGCCAGCGCGGGGCACCGACCCAGAAGACCCGGAAGACGATGCCGGCGAGCGCCGCCGCCCAGATGCCCCACAGCAGCCACTGTCCCTTGGCGCCCGGCAGCAGCAGCATCGTCAGCGGGGTGTAGGTGCCCGCGATGATCAGGAAGATGTTGGCGTGATCCAGTCGGCGCAGGATGCCGTCCATGCGCGGGCTCCAGTTGCCCCGGTGGTACAGCGCGCTGACGCCGAAGAGCAGGCAGGCCGTGAGGGTGAAGATCCCGCAGGCGATACGGCCGCGCGTGGAACCCGCGAGAGCGGTGAGCACCAGGCCGGCGACGAGCGCGGCCGGAAACATGCCGAGATGGAGCCAGCCCCGGAGTCTGGGCTTGATCTCACCGGTGATCTGGTGGATCTCGTCGGTGATCTGGTGGGCGATCTGATGCGGTAGGGAGCGCTCGTCGGACGGGCGGCCGTCGGCCGGCGTCTCCTTGTGTGCATCGGGGACGGACGCAGTCATGTCTCGCATCGTACCTACGGAACCGTAACTTACGGGAGCGCGCGGACCGTTCGCGCATCCGGAAGTGGCCATCCTCTCACGCGGCGGGCTCACGAGGATGCTCGAACGCGCATTCCGCCACCCCTGGTGAGGTGGTGGTGACACAGGGAAACCTCCCGGGCGGAATCGGGGGAGTGGTGATGGTCACGATGCTCACGTGGGCGGCCCTCTGGACAGATGGGCGCTCCCATCGGATGATCAAATGAGTGCGGTCGGCACCGGATGAGCGCCCAGAGATCCAACCGTGAAGCATCCGGGTCGCAGCCCCCACGGGGCCTCCAACACAAAATCCCTCATTTAGGAGCAATCGTGGCGCGCGACATCGCGGCTCCCCCTTCAACCGTCCCGACCACCCACCGAGAACTCGTGGCGTGGGTGAACGAGATCGCCGAACTGACCGAGCCGGACAACGTGGTCTGGTGCGACGGATCCGAGGCCGAGTACGAGCGCCTGTGCGGGGAGCTCGTCGAGAAGGGCACCTTCCGGAAACTCGACCCGATCAAGCGCCCGAACTCCTACTACGCCGCGTCCGACCCGACCGATGTCGCCCGGGTCGAGGACCGTACGTTCATCTGTTCGGAGAAGGAGGAGGACGCGGGCCCGACCAACCACTGGAAGGCCCCCGCCGAGATGCGGGAGATCTTCCAGGGCGAGAAGGGCCTGTTCCGCGGCTCGATGCGCGGGCGCACGATGTACGTCGTCCCGTTCTGCATGGGCCCGCTGGGCTCGCCGCTCTCCGCCATCGGCGTCGAGATCACCGACTCCGCGTACGTCGCCGTCTCCATGCGCACGATGACCCGTATGGGACAGCCCGTGCTGGACGAGCTCGGCTCCGAGGGCTTCTTCGTGAAGGCCGTGCACACCCTCGGCGCCCCGCTGGAGCCCGGCCAGGCCGATGTGCCGTGGCCCTGCAACAGCACCAAGTACATCTCCCACTTCCCCGAGAGCCGCGAGATCTGGTCGTACGGCTCCGGGTACGGCGGCAACGCGCTGCTCGGCAAGAAGTGCTACGCCCTGCGCATCGCCTCGGTGATGGCGCGCGACGAGGGCTGGCTGGCCGAGCACATGCTGATCCTCAAACTGACGCCCCCGCAGGGCGAGTCGAAGTACGTGGCGGCGGCCTTCCCGTCGGCCTGCGGCAAGACGAACCTCGCGATGCTGGAGCCGACGATCTCCGGCTGGACCGTCGAGACGATCGGCGACGACATCGCGTGGATGCGCTTCGGTGAGGACGGGCAGCTCTACGCGATCAACCCCGAGGCCGGGTTCTTCGGTGTCGCGCCCGGCACCGGTGAGCACACCAACGCCAACGCGATGAAGACCCTCTGGGGCAACTCGGTCTTCACCAACGTCGCCCTGACCGACGACGGCGACATCTGGTGGGAGGGGATGACGGAGGAGACTCCGGCGCACCTCACCGACTGGAAGGGCAACGACTGGACGCCGTCCGCCGGGACGCCGGCCGCCCACCCCAACGCCCGTTTCACGGTGCCGGCGGCGCAGTGCCCGATCATCGCGCCGGAGTGGGAGAACCCCAAGGGTGTGCCGATCTCGGCGATCCTGTTCGGCGGCCGCCGGGCCACGGCCGTACCGCTGGTGACGGAGTCCTTCGACTGGAACCACGGGGTGTTCCTGGGCGCGAACGTGGCGTCCGAGAAGACCGCGGCGGCCGAGGGCAAGGTCGGCGAACTGCGCCGCGACCCGTTCGCGATGCTGCCCTTCTGCGGCTACAACATGGGCGACTACATGGGCCACTGGGTCGATGTCGCCAAGGACAAGGACCAGTCCAAGCTGCCGAAGATCTACTACGTCAACTGGTTCCGCAAGAACGACGCGGGCAAGTTCGTGTGGCCCGGGTTCGGCGAGAACAGCCGGGTGCTCAAGTGGATCGTGGACCGGCTGGACGGCAAGGCGGACGGGGTGGAGACGCCGATCGGCATCCTGCCGACGCGGGAGGCCCTGGACACGGAGGGGCTGGATCTGTCCGCCTCCGACCTGGACTTCCTGCTGACCGTCGACAAGGAGGTGTGGCGGGAGGAAGCGGCGCTCGTGCCCGAGCATCTCAACACGTTCGGTGATCACACGCCGAAGGAGTTGTGGGACGAGTACCGGGCGCTGGTGAGCCGCCTGGGCTGACGCCCTTTCGCTCCGCGGTCGGCCGGGTATGGGTTGCCCTGACCAGTGACTTCTCTTGGCCGACCGCGGGTTTTTTGTGCGCGTGGTAGCTCGGGTGGTGCGTGTTTCGTCGGCGGGTGCGGGTGCGTGGGGCTTCTCGCGCAGTTCCCCGCGCCCCTGAAAGGCCTCCGGCCTTTCGGCCGAAAAAGCAGGGCGCAGCCCGCTTTTTCAGGGGCGCGGGGAACTGCGCGACCAGCCCCCACCGGACCCGCGGATGGGGGTCAAAGGGGCGCAGCCCCTTGGTGGGGGCACCTCCCGCTCGAGCGAAGCCGAGAGTGGGGGAGGGACGGGTAGGGGCGGAGGGGGCGAAAAGGGCTGCCGGGGGGCGGAATTCGCGGGACACTCGGGACATCCGCACCGAACCCCGAAATGAGGTGACCGGGGTGCGCACACCCGTAAGTGACCCCATGAAGATCGGCCCGTACAAAATAGTCGGCCGCCTCGGCTCCGGCGGCATGGGCTGGGTCTACCTCGGCCGCTCACCCGCCGGCCGAGAGGTCGCCGTCAAGGTCGCCCGCCCCGAACTCGCCGCCGAACCCGAGTTCCGCGAACGCTTCGCCCGCGAGGTCGCCGCCGCCCGCGTGGTCAGCGGGGCCTACACCGCCGCCGTCGTCGACGCCGACCCCACCGCCGAACTCCCCTGGCTGGCCACGCTGTACGTCCCCGGCCCCTCCCTCTCGGAAGCGGTCCGCGCCGACGGCCCCCTCCCCGAGGCCCAGGTCCGCCCCCTCGGCGCCGGCCTCGTCGAGGCGTTGCAGGCCATCCACGCCGCCCACGTCGTCCACCGCGACCTCAAGCCGGCGAACGTCCTGCTCGCCCAGGACGGCCCCCGCGTCATCGACTTCGGCATCTCCCGCGTGGACGGCGCCCCCGGCCTCACCCGCGTCGGGGTCGTCGTCGGCACCCCGCCGTTCATGTCGCCCGAGCAGATCCGCGGCGACCGCGTCGGCCCGCCGAGCGACGTGTTCTCCCTGGGCGGGGTCCT
The DNA here is from genome assembly GCF_014930365.1 of Streptomyces caniscabiei. GTDB lineage: Bacteria > Actinomycetota > Actinomycetes > Streptomycetales > Streptomycetaceae > Streptomyces > Streptomyces caniscabiei. The sequence continues at coordinate 57,628 of NZ_JABXWI010000006.1, forward strand.
GGTGTACGCGCTCACCGGCCGCCCGCCGCACGGCAGCGGGGAGGGCGTGCGCATCGAGGTCGTACAGGCAGAGCCCCGGCTCGACGACGTACCGCCGGGACTGCGGCCCCTCATCGCGCGCTGTCTGGCCAAGCGGCCCGAGGACCGGCCCCGGCTCGCCGAGATCCTGGCCGAGTTGGTGGAGGAGGAGACCCGCGTCGAGGCGTGGCCGCCGCCGCAGGTGGCCCGGACCATCGAGGTGCGGTACGAGGAGCTGAAGGAGCGTCATCTGCGTCGTACGACGAGCGAGTCCGTCCCCTCCTGCCTGCTGCTGCACGCGCAGGCCCTGCTCGACGCCGGGCTGACCGACGCCATGGTCGCCGGGGCGGTGGTCCGTGACGGTTCCTGACTCCTATCCGGGCCGCGACTCCTTCTCCGGTCGTGACGGTCGCGATGGTCGTGACAGTCGCGACTCGTACCCGGGGCGCAACGCCGAGATATACGACCTCGGCACGCACTGGCGGCAGTTGGTGCAGAACTGGGTGGCGCGGCGGAATTACCACACGGTCCACGACACCGTCTCCGTCTCCCTGCAATTCGATCTCCGAGAGGCGGGGCGGGTGGTCACCCTGCGGTTCATGACGACCAAGAGACTTCTCGTGGCCTTCGCGACGGACGGCAATTTCCTCCGGCAGGACCAACTCGCCATCGCCGCGGCCGCGTCGAACGCATGGAATACCGAACAATTGAACCCCATGCTTTCCGTATGGGACGTCCGCGGGCCCCGCCCCTGTCTTGCCGGGGTCTGTGATCTGCCGTTGACATGCCGGATCACCCAGGCGGATTTCGATGCCTTGGCCAATGACTGGGTGGAGCGGGCGCGGCAGATGTTCAGTCGTTGCCATCAGGTGTTCAAGTTGTAGAAGTGAAAAGCGTATTGATCGAACGTCGGCGTAACTCGCCGTAATTCCATCGGCGGAATTCGCCAAACCCTTCCGGCCGCCCGGCTGCCTGCTCCACTATGGGATGGGCTTTTTCAGGGCCGCGGGGGCGTGCCTTTCAGGCCACGGGGGGTTGGGCGATGGGTGCGATCGGGCGTTTGTCGTTTCTCGGTGTGCTGCTGGGGTTGCTGGTCGGACTGGTTCCCCCGGGGCCGTCGGTCGCGGCCGGCAACCCGTGCCCGGGCGACGGGTTCATGAAACAACTGGCCTGCTGGGTCGGACGGACGGCCGAGGGACCCGTGGTGATCACCCTCAGGAAGCCGCTGGACTACGAGGACCTCGGTGACGACCGTTCGACGGTCCTGGAGCAACTGAAGGACAGCACCCACCCGGTGGTGGTGCAGGTGCCGAAGGGTGCGCGCACGGGACAGGGCGGCACGGCGTTGCTCCTGGTCTTCGACGAACTGCTCATCCACCCCGATGCCACGATCGACCGGCTGACGGAACACACCCGGGCCGACCTCAGGGCGAACGGTCTCTGCGCCGACGACAACCAGCTGTGCCGCGTGGTCAGTCCCGGCGAGGGGCGGCCGGCCAAGCTCAAGGGATCGGAACTGACCGAGTTCGCCGCCGATCCCGACGCCAACAGCTTCACCGTCACCGAGGTCGACAAGGGCGGGAGCACCACCCCCTCCACCTCGGCCGGCGCCCTCGGTGGCCAGGGTGACGGTGACGGCGACCAGGACGACAAGGCGAACAACGCGGTCGACACGCCTGACGACGAGGGCTCCGGATCCGGATCCGGCTACAGCAGCGCCACCTGGACCGCTTTCTGGATGGCGCTCCTGCTCGCGCTCCTGCTTCTCGCCTTCGTGATCGTCATCCGGCGGTCCAGGGGCCCGGTCGCCGTGGGGCACCGGGCGCCCTCGCCCGGCCGGGCGGTCGGCGGGTTCGGCGGGCTCGCGCGGGTCGCTCCCACCCGGACCACACCGGCGCACGCGGCGCGCGGCGGGGGCGGCAGCGCCGGCGCCGGGGCGAACGGGGGCAACGCCGGGGCGAACGGCAGCGGCGGTGCCGGTGGCCATGGGGGCCATGGGGGCGGTGGGGGCGGTGAGGGTGACGGCGGTGACGAGAGCACCACCCGGCTGCGGGTGGCCTCCGGGCCCCGCCACGGGCGGCAGGTGGGGGCCCGGCCGTCGCACGCCCGGACCGCGGTCGTCCGGACCGAACTGCACCCGCAGGGATACGTCGAGGTCGACCGGGTGCTGCGCCGGGCGGTATGGGCCGAGCCGGGGCGGCCGCCACCCGCGCCCGGCGGTCTCGTCGACGTCACCGACGCACGGGAACCCGACTCCGACGTCCTGTACGCCTTCCCGCCGACGGCCGCGCGGCACGCCAAGGGCACACCCAGGTGATCCCCACGGCGCCAGGCACCCGGCACCACCCGCGGAGCGCCAGGCATCAGCACGGTGAGCGGCACGCCCACCGAGCACAGCACAGCACCACCGGAAACACAGGGGGATGACGATGCACAGCGAATACCCGCCCACGCTGCCGGCCGAGTACGCCGACATCGAGTTCGAGAACAACGCCCAGCGCATGCCGCTCGTGCTCTGTCTCGACACGTCCAGTTCCATGGCCGGCCAGCCGATCCAGACACTCAACAACGCGCTCGCCGAGTGGACCAGGGAACTCCACGACGACGTCAGCCTCAGCTACAGCGTGGAGGTCGCCGTCGTCACCTTCGGCGGACAGGGCGTCGGCGCCTGGCGCGGCCCCCAGCTGCTCGACCCGCGCACCCGGACGAGCCCCTTCATACCCGCGCACGCCTTCCAGGCCCCGCAGCTCACGGCCGCCGGGGTCACACTGATGACCGAGGCGCTGGAGCTGGCGATGCACATCGTCGCCGCCCGCAAGAGCGAGCTGCGGGCGTCCGGCCTGCAGTACTACCGGCCGCAGATCTGCCTCGTCACCGACGGTCTGCCCACGGACCCGACCGGCCATCTCACCGACTCCTGGCACCGGTTGGTGCCCGTCCTCGCCGAGGAGCAGCGCGCCCGCCGGTTCCGGCTGTACGCGATCGGCGTCGGCGGGATCACCGACATGGGCGAGTCCGTGCTGCGGGCGTTCGCACCCAAGTTCAACGCCCGGTTGCAGGGCTTCCCGTTCCGGGAGCTGCTCCAGATGATGTCCGCCAGCGCCAACGCCGAGCAGAAGGGGGCGGGGGACGAGGTCTTCGAGAAGATCTTCAGCCAGTTCAAGACCCAGCGCCCCGCCTGGGAGGCGTGAGGTGAACACCGCCCCGCCCTGGCGGATCCACGGCCTGAGCGTCGAGGGCTACCGGCACCGGCGCCAGGGCCTGCCCTGCCAGGACGCCTGCGCCGCCGCCGCCACGCCCTCCGTCGCCGTGCTCGCCGTCGCCGACGGGGCGGGCAGCCGGCCCCGCTCGGAGGAGGGCGCCCGGCTCGCGGTCGGGCTCGCCACGGACCACTTCGTACGGCGGGCCGAGGCGGCCGTGGAGACACGGCCGGGGGAGGCCGTGCACGAGCTGCTGCGGGAGGCGCTGCGCGACGTCAGCGAGGACTTCCTCGACCGGACCGGCGCCGACGCGCCCGACTTCGCGACCACGCTCACGGTGGTGGTGCTCGCGCCCGGCTGGCTCGGGCACATCTCCGTGGGCGACGGGTTCGTCGTCGTCCGGGCCGGGACCGAGGACGGGGAGCGGCAGTTCCACCTGCTGCCGCAGGCCGCCGCGGCGAGCGAGTACAGCAACGAGACGGTGTTCCTGACCTCGCCGGACGTGGCGCGCTGGACCCACACCGAGTGCGTCCTGGACGACGGTGTCGACGGGGTGCTCCTCTCCACGGACGGGCTCGCGCAGGCCATGCTCAACCGGTCGGGCGACGGCGCGCAGTCACCGAACACCTCGTTCGCCGACGCCGTCTTCCGCTCCCTGGACTCCGCCGCCGAGGACGACCGCGACCCCAACCTGGCCGCTCTCCTGCGCTCCGACCGCCTCACCGCCCTCAACGCCGACGACAAGACCCTGCTGCGCGCCGTCCGCACCGCCCCGGCGATGAGCGCGCCCCCAGCTCATCAGCGGTGACGACCGCCTCGACGAACACGCGGAGGTACGGCCATGAGCGGCCGCACGGTCTTTCTCGACGGTAGGCGGGTCACTCTGGCCGAGTTGCCGTTGAAAGGGGGTGGACAGGCGGCCGTGTTCCCGGTGGAGGGGGACACGAGCATCGTCGTCAAGATCTACCGGGACACCCCGGGGCCGGACCAGGAACGGCGGCTGGCCCGGATGCTGACCATGTCACCGCTGGCCGCCCGGCCCACGGACGCCAGCCAGCCACCGGAGCTGGCGTGGCCCACCGCGATCGCCCGGGACGCGAACGGCGCGTTCCTCGGCTACGCCATGCGCCGCTTCGGGGAACCCCAACACGTCCAGCTGGTCGGCCTGTTCACCCGAGTCCAGCGCCTGAAGCTCTTCCCGGACCGGGCCGACTGGCGCTTCCTGCTGGGCGTCGCCTGGAACCTCGCCTTCATGACGGCCCGGATGCACTACGACAACCTCGTCATCGGCGACTTCTCCAGCAGCAACGTCGTCGTCGATGCCAACGGGTTCGTCACCTTCCTCGACTGCGACTCCATCGCCTTCACCGACCCGGTCACCCGGGAACTCTTCCCCTGCCTGATGCACACCACCGACTACTCGTCCCCCGAGCGCCAGACGGGCGGCCCCGCGACACGGCAGAGCGACGACTTCGCCCTGGCCGTCCTCGTCTACCAGCTGCTCACCGCCGGCAACCACCCCTTCGGCGGGGTGCCGCACGAGAGCGCCTCCGAGTCCACCGTCAAGGACAACATCGCCGCGAGCTGCAGCTATGTCGTCCGTCCCGAGCGGGTCACCATCCCACGCGGCACGATCGACCCGTCCGTCCTGCCGACCGAACTCCTCGCCCTCGCCAAGGCCGCGTTCGGGCCCGGCGTGGAGGACCCCGACGCGCGGCCGCAGGCCGAGGCGTGGCTCCGGGCCCTCGACAAGGAGCGCGGCCAGGTGCGGGCCTGCACGGTGCGGCCCCTGCACACGTACGGCTCCCATCTGCCGACCTGTCCCTGGTGCACGCGGGCCGCGGTCACCGGGCACGACGTGTTCAACGGGCCGCGGGCGGCTTCGGTCCCGGTGCGGGTGGCTCCGCCGGATCAGCCGCCGTCTCCGTACGCGGCGTTGAAGGTGTTGGCGGTGGTGGTGGGGGTGGTGTTGCTGATTGTGATTCTGGCGAGTGCGGGGTGAAGGGGGCCGGGGGGTGCGTGGGGGTGCCCGTTTCGTCGCCGGGTGCGGGTGGGTGGGGCTTCTCGCGCAGTTCCCCGCGCCCCTGAAAAGCAGGGGCTGCGCCCCGTGCTTTTCATCCCGCAGCCCGGTCGTCTTTCATCCCGCAGCCCCGTCGTCTTTCAGGGCCGCGGGGCTGTGGTCTTTCAGGCCCGCAGGGCCTGGGCCTTCAGGGGCGCGGGGAACTGCGCGAGAAGCCCCACCGGACCCGCACCCGCCGACGCACCCGTACCCCCGAGCTGCTGGGCGCCCCTACCCCGACCGGTCCTCCAGGTAGCGCGTGTGGGACTCCTGTCGGCGCGCCTCCGTGTCGCGCAGGGCGGTCGCCAGGTGGCACAACTCCTCCTGAAGCAGGCCGAGTTGGCGCTCAAGGTGCCGCTCCGGCGGTTCCGTGCCCGGGGTCAGGCGGGTCCACCAGCGTGTGCGGACGAACGTGTCGACGGCCTCGGGAACGTCCTGACGGACGGCCCGCGAGAGGGCGTGCACACCCTCGGGGTCATGGGCGAGCACCTCCGCGACCCAGCCGGGATCGAGAAGGGCCGCGAGAAGTTCCGTCAGCTCGGTGAGCCGGCCGGCCGCCGCGGGCGGCAGCTCGATGTCGGCGAGATATGTACGCAGCGTGTCGAAGTCGGCTCGCAGTTCGTCGAGTTGGGCGGACGGATCTGCGAAGTCCGGCGGAGCCACCCGCTCCGGCGGAGCGATCAGCGCGCCCGCGCCGTACAGCCCGACGACCACGACCGGCCAGTACGGTCCAGCGACCCCCGCGAAGGTCAGCCCGAGCCCGGCGACCCCGAGCGCGCTGCCGGTGAGGTTCTTGCGGGACTCGACGTACGCCATGAATCTACTGGTAGCCACGGATCTCCTCGAAGGCGCCGTCCAGCGAGCCCTGCCGGGCGTCGAAGAGACGGCCGCCGGTCAGGTCGGCGATGTGCTCCAGTTCGTCCCGGTCGGAGTCGCCGAAGAGGATCGGGAAGACGGGGATCTGCCGCTCGGCGGCGGGCAACCGGTCGTAGAAGGCGTCGAAGTCGGCGGGGCTCGCGCCCTCCGTGTTCTCGCCGTCCGTCATCAGCACGATCGAGGTGAAGGTGTCCCGGTCGCCGCTGCCGAGATGTTCGTACGCCTTCCGCAGCGAGGTGTAGATCGCGGTGTCGCCGCTCGCGGACAGCTCCCGGGTGTCGGCGCGGATGCCGTCGAGCCCGGCCTTCGGGTCCTCGGGCCGTACGACATGCGTCCGTATGCTCTTCACGTCCGACCCGAACGGCATCAGCGTGACCTCCTCCCGGTCCCGGAAGTCGCCGGTCAGTTCGGTGAGAGCGGTCTTCAGCCGGTCGAGCCGGTCGCCCTCCATCGAGCCCGAGGTGTCCAGGACGTACACGGTCCGCGACGGGCGGCGCAGCTCGTTCTCGTACGCGTCGAGCAGGCCGTCGGCGACGGAACGGCTGCCCGGGAAGGGGAGTTCGCGGCGGCGGGTGGTGTCGAGGCCGGCCGCGGGCGGCACGGAGGCGACGACCGGGCGGCGCATCGTCCGCTCGGTGATCAGCCGCTGGATGTCCGGGGTGCGCAGCGCGTCCGCGAGCCGGCGTACGTCGTCCCGGACCTCCTTGCCGGTGGAGGCGAGGGAGGAGAGCGGGTAGTCGGCGGTGACGACGCCGTCGCTCGGCCGGATCACCGTCAGGTCCTCGCGGGACTCCAGCACGGACTCGTAGTTGAGCAGCGCGTCGACGTCACCGCGCCGGTCGTACGCCGCCGCGAGCCAGCCCGACGAGCCCGAGGTCAGCTTCTGTCCCGTGAAGAACTCCTTCAGCCGGGGCGTCGCCCGTGCGACGTCCGCGTCCGTCAGCGCCGACTGGGCGCCGGAGAGGCCCGACGCGACCGAGACGAGCGTGGCGAAACCGGAGTGCGAACGGGTCGGGTCGGTCATCCCGTACGTCAGTGTCCCGTCCGCCACGGCCTTCTCGACGTCCGACCAGGTGACGTCCGCCGGCTTCCAGCCCAGCTCCGCCACGGTCTCGTTCCGTACACCGATCGCGACCGGGCTGGACATCACCGGGGTCTCCGACACGACCTGCTTCGCCGCCTCCGGGCGGAGCCGCAGATAGTCGTTGGAGGACAGCCACACCGCGTCGTACGAGCCCTTCGCGCGCTGCTCGGTGAGCAGGTCGACGGCGTCGAGGGTGCCCATGTAGGTGGGCCGGACCTTGATCCCGGTGTCCTTCTCCACCTGCGCCAACACCGGCTTCATGTCGGCGAGTTCGCTGGAGGCGAGGACGCGGAGGGTACCGGGGACGTACGCGGTCGCCTCGGCGGGGTCGGGCGCGGCCCGGTCGGTGACGGTGCAGGCGGTGGCCAGGAGGGCCGCCGCGGAAGTCAGGGCGAGACCCACTGTCGTGCGTACTCTCATGCGAGCCCACCCCCTTCCAGTGCTCCCTGGCTCCGGCTGCGCTCCAAGTACCGCGTGGCGTGCTGGAGTTCGGAGGTCAGGGACTCGACGGTCGCGGCCATGGTCTCCGTCGCCTGCGCCTTGTAGGTGTCGATCGCGTCGAGGGTGCGGTAGATCTGCTGGAACGCCGAGCGGAGGGTCTCCGCGCCGACGGCCGGGTCGGCGGCGATGCGCTGGATCTCGCCGCTCTGCGTGGCGAGCATCTCCGCGTTGCCCCGGATCAGGTCCTCCGTCGTACCGCGCAGCGCGTTGACCTGGTCGACGACCTTCTTCTGGCTGTCGAGGGCGGAGGCGAGCATCACGGAGATGCGCAGCGCCGAGACCGTGGTCGTCGCGGCCCGGTCGACGCCCTTGATCAGTTCCTCGTTGTTGCGCCGTACGACGTCCATGGCCAGGTAGCCCTGGGCGCAAACGGCCAGCTGGGTGAGGAGGTCCTGATGCTTCTGGCGGACCGGGAAGAGCACGTCGGCCCGCAGGGTGTCGCCCTGGTGCGGATCGGCGGCGTCGACGTGGGAGGCGATGTGCGCCTCGACGGCCGTGTCCAGGGCCTCGGTCAGGACGACGTACTCCTGGAGCTTGCCCATGGTCTCCCAGAGCCGGACCCGCTCGGTCTGCAACGCGGCGTTGTCGCGCCGCAGTTCGTCCTGCCCGCCCCGCAGGGCGCCCACGATCCGGTTCAACGTCCCCTGCGCGGAGGCGTACTTGGCGACGTGGTCGCGCAGCTTGTTGCCGCCCGGCAGCCGGGACAGCAGCTTGCGCCCCTTGCTCGCCGGCAGGTCGCGCGGGTCCAGATCCTCCACGACCCGCCGGAGCTCCACGAGCGAGCCCGCGACCTGCGACTGGGCGTCGCCACCCTTGCCGGGGAGGCTGCGCACGGTCCGCTCCAGCATCCGGTTGGACTGCGCGGCGGCACCGCGCATCTCGCCCGCGCCGAGCGCGGTGATCTCCCCGACCCGGCCGGCGAACTCCGGCGAGCGGGCGTCGAGGGCGGCGAGCCCCCGGACGTACTCCTCGGCCTTGCGGGCCATGTCCATCCGTACGGACTCCTCCACCGGCACGAGTCCGCCGGCCTTCTCCCGGGGCACGGCCGCGACCGGCTCGGGAGGGGTGAGGGTGAAGGCGCTGTCGCCGGCGCCGTTGTCGATGGTCATCAGTGCTGTTCCCCCGTCGTCCTACTGGCCCCTGGCCCGGCGCGCCATCTCGTGCAGCACCTCGGAGGTGGGCACGGGCGCCTGCCGGACGGTCAGCCTCTGCATCAGGTAGGTGGTGTGGTCGGCGGTCGCCGCCGTGAACTCGGTGGCCGCGCCCTGCGGCCGGAACCCGTGCCGGGCCGCCAGCTCGCGCAACCTCGGGTCGCTGCCGAGGAGTTCACCGAGCGCACGCCCTTCCTCCGTGACCGGTACGACGGTGTGGTCGCTGAACACGGTGGTGTCCGGGTAGAGGACGACCAGGTCGTCGACGGCCTGGCCCTCCGCCAGCAGGGCGGCGACCTGCGACTCGTAGACCAGGACGAGCGGATTGCCGACCCCGCTGACGAAGTCGCGGAACGCCGCGTCGGTGCTCGGCTGCTGCGCGCCCTGCACGCTGATCAGCTCGCGCATGAGGGGCGCGGTCCGGTCGAGGCCCTCCTTGTCCGCGACCACCCGTCCGCCGTTGGCGACCTCGGAGGCGGCGGCGAGGTAGAGCGCGCCCGAGTTGGAGGTGGTCGGGTCGGTGGTGGCGATGTAGAGAAGCCCCCTCAACTCGCCGTACTTCTCGGCCCCCTTGAGGTCCTGCCACGTCCGCCCCTCCTCGGCGGCCTTCAGGTACGCGTCCATGTCGAGGACGCCCCGGCCCTCGTCGAGCGTGGCCAGCCGGTTCTGCCGCAGCACTTCGGCGGCGCTCCGGTGGGCCACCACGACGAGGGGCGAGTAGAAGGGGCGGGGCAGCGGCTCGCGCACGCCGTACTTCTCGGCCAGCTCGTCGGCGGGTGCCTTGCTGGACGGGAAGGCGAAGTCGTACCCCTGCGGATCCAGGCCCTCCATGGCCCAGGATCCCGACGTCTCCGTCTTCACGGTGTAGCCCTGGGCGGCCAGGGCCTTCACCACCTCCGGGTCGGCGAAGAACTCCGCCTTCTCCGACCCGATCACGCCTCGCACGGTCTTCGTTGCCGTGCTCGTGTCCTCGGTCTGCCGGCCCGCCACGACGGCTGCCACCACGCCGCCGATCAGCAGGACCGCGAGGACGATTCCCGCTATTCGTCTCACACGGGGAGAGTGCTCCCGGAATGCAACGTTCCTTACGGGGGCCGGTGAACGAAGGGTGAAGCCGTGGTCCCGGAACGCAACGGCGACCGTCCTGCCGCGGGACGCCTTGCCCCTGCCGTGGGCCCTCTCGCCCCTGCCGTGGGCCCTGTCGTCATGCGCGGGCCTCGGCGGGGCGGCCGGACGGGACCAGTGACCGGCGGAGGGGCAGCGCGATGAGCAGGGTGACGGCCACGAGCAGGCCGCTCGCCCACAGGGGCCCGCGGTTTCCGGCCGTGGTGCCGAGGGTGGTCGCGGCGAGCAGCGGGCCGACGGCGGCGCCCATGTTGAGCGCGGCGGTCGCGTAGGAGCCCGCCATGGTGGGGGCCTCGACGGCTTCGTGCAGGACCCGTGTGATCAGCGTGCCGCCCAGTGCGAACGACAGGGCTCCCAGCGCGAACACGAGGACACACAGGGCGAGGGGCATGTGCGCCGACACCGCGAGGAGCGGCCAGCCGATGAGCAACAGCGGACCGCCGGCCGCGACGACCGCCCCCGGCCGCCGGTCGGAGAGCCGGCCGACGACGGTGACACCGACGAGGGAGCCGGCACCGAAGAGCACCAGCACGAGGGGGATCCACGGCTCGTCCAGGCCGGCGGTGCCGGTCACCAGGGGGGCGAGGAAGGTGAAGCTGCCGAAGGTGGCCGCGTTCACCAGCGCGCCGAGCGCCATCACCAGGAGCAGCCGCGGCCGTGCGAGCTGGGCGAGTTCCGTGCGCAGGGCCGGTCCGCCGGTCGTCTCCGCCCGCCCGGCTGCCGCCGGGACGCCCTTGAGGATGCCGAGGGCCGCGGGCAGACAGAGTGCGGCGACGGCCCAGAACGTGGCCCGCCAGCCCAGCGACGTGCCGAGCACCGCGCCGCCGGGGACCCCGACGATCGTGGCGACGGTCGTACCGGACAGCAGCACGGCCAGCGCGCGTCCCTTCCGGTCCGGCGGGACCAGGGCGGCGGCGGTCGTCAGCGCGACGGCGAGGAACCCCGCGTTGGCGAGCGCGGCGACGACCCTGGTGGCGGACATGACCGGGAAGCTCGTGGTGACGGCGCCCACGGCGTGCGCCGTCGCGAAGGCGACGACGAAGCCGAGCAGGACGGCCCGCGGGGGCCAGGTGCGGGCGAGCGCGGCGACCAGGGGGGCGCCGACGATCATGCCGATCGCGAAGGCCGGCACGAGCGCGCCAGCCGTCGCGACGCCGACCCCGAGATCCGAGGCGATGTCCGGCAGCAGGCCGGCGAGCATGAACTCCGAGGTGCCCATGGCGAAGACGGCCAGGGCAAGCAGGTACAGCGGGAGAGGCATCGAGTGACTCCGGGGCGAGGAGAGATCGGGAACGTCGTCTCGTCACCGCGGTCGGCCCCGGACACACCCACGTCCCGCCGCGACACACGCCGCGACGGCAGCTCAGCGATCCAAGGGGCTGACGGCGCGACCGAAAGCCCCCCACCGATCCGACTCGGGACTCACCACACCGGGCACGCTACCGAACCGGCATGGACGGGGGCACGCCGTTTTCGGAGGGGTGAGGGAGGGGCCGGTCTGAACATCGGGGAGGGGGCGACGACCGGTCGGGGGCCTCTGGCCGAGGAGGGGCGCTGGTTGGGCGGAGGCACGAGGGGCTCCTTGTGGCTGCCGGGCCACCCCGGAGAACCCAGGGGCGCGGGGAACTGCGCGATCAGCCACGCCTGGCCCGCACCCGCCCCACAACAGTCGCCCCACGACGAAGAGGCACCCACGACAGTCGCCTCACAACGAAGAGGCACCCACAACACTCGCCCCACAACGAAGAGGCACCCACAACACCCGCCCCACGACGAAGTGGCACCCACAACGGCCGTGCGCCCACGGCGATCAGGCACTCCCGCCGGTCGCCCCCCGGGGCCCCGCTCAGCGAGCCGCCAGCTCCCGGGTGGTCGGCGCCGTCGTGGGGGTCGCGGGCTCGGCCGCCGCGTGCGCGTCCATCCGCTCGGCCGCCAGGATCGCCGCCGCCGTGTCCGCGCGGGACGCCGCCACCACGAGCGCGCGGCCCGCGAGAGCGTGAGCACGCCGGTGAAGGTCGCCCAGGTCCAGCCCGTCACCGGCGCCCGAGGCGACCCGTACCGGCGGCCGCCCCCCGCGCAGACGCGCCACCTGCGCGGCCAGCCGCTCCGCCGCGGTGTCGAGGTCGACGGACGGGGCGAGCGCGCGGAGCGCGTCGGTCGTCGCCAGCAGCGCCGCCAGATGACCCGCGAGCTGGATGTCCAGCTCTTCCTCACGCGAACGGTGAGGGAAGTCGCCGGAGGTCGTGCCGGCCATCGTGTGGACCGATTTCGTGCGGATCGGCTCGTACATGGGATGACCTCCAAGCTCTCGGACGACCACTCTACCTTAGATTTGGTCTAAAGTTGAGCGAGGTCCGAAAGCTCTGGTGTGCCGTACTCGCCGCGCGGTGTCAGGCCTGCCCGTACCCGTCCAGGAAGTTCCCGATCCGGGTGATCGCGGACCGCAGGTCCCCCACCGTCGGCAGCGTCACGACCCGGAAGTGGTCGGGTTCGGCCCAGTTGAAGCCGGTGCCCTGCACCACCATGATCTTTTCCTGCCGGAGCAGGTCGAGGACCATCCGCCGGTCGTCCTTGATCTTGAAGACGTTCGGATCGAGGCGCGGGAACAGATACAGCGCGCCCTTCGGCTTCACGCACGAGACCCCCGGGATCTGCGTGAGCAGCTCGTACGCGACGTCCCGTTGCTCCTTCAGCCGCCCGCCCGGCAGCACCAGGTCGTTGATGGTCTGCCGCCCGCTGAGCGCGGCGACCACCCCGTGCTGCCCCGGCATGTTCGCGCACAGCCGCATGTTCGCGAGGATCGTCAGACCCTCGATGTAGGAGTCGGCGTGGGCGCGCGGGCCGGAGATCGACATCCAGCCCACCCGGTAACCGGCCACCCGGTACGCCTTCGACATGCCGTTGAAGGTCAGGGTCAGCAGGTCGGGGGCGACCGAGGCCGTCGGGGTGTGCGTGGCACCGTCGTAGAGGATCTTGTCGTAGATCTCGTCCGAGCAGACCAGCAGGTTGTGGCGGCGCGCGATGTCCGTCAGCCCGCGCAGGACCGCCTCGTCGTACACCGCGCCCGTCGGGTTGTTCGGGTTGATGATGACGATCGCCTTGGTGCGGTCGGTGACCTTCCGCTCGACGTCCGCGAGATCCGGCATCCAGTCGGACTGCTCGTCGCAGCGGTAGTGCACGGCCGTACCGCCGGACAGGGAGACCGCCGCCGTCCACAGCGGATAGTCCGGGGACGGTACGAGGACCTCGTCGCCGTCGTCGAGCAGGCCCTGCATGGCCATCACGATCAGCTCGGAGACGCCGTTGCCGATGAAGACGTGCTCGACGTCCGTCTCGATGCCGAGGGTCTGGTTGTGCATCACGACGGCCCGGCGTGCGGCGAGCAGGCCCTTGGCGTCGCCGTATCCGTGGGCGCTGGACACGTTCCGGAGGATGTCCTCCAGGATCTCGGGCGGGCACTCGAAGCCGAACGCCGCCGGATTGCCCGTGTTCAGCTTGAGGATCCGATGCCCCGCCGCCTCAAGCCGCATCGCCTCCTCGAGCACCGGGCCCCGGATCTCGTAACAGACGTTGGCGAGCTTGGTCGACTGGATCACCTGCATGTCCGTGAGCTTACGGCCCGGTAACGCCTTCCGGGCCGTGTTTTCCACCACGTGGGACGGCCGCATTACCCCGAAATGCCCCGCCGCTGTTCCCCCGGCCGCCTCCTCTCTACAATCCGCGAGCAGGTCCGGCCGACCCCCCACCGTACGGCCGCCGACCGCACGGACCTGGCCGTACGCCGCTGAGACCTGGGCGTTCGGCCGCTGAGACCTGGGCGCACGGCCCACGACACGAAGGCAGTGGAACGCGATGAATGGGGTGGGCGGCGTGGACAGCGCGCACGGGCCTGACCGGAACGAGGCCGACGCCGGGACACCGCCGAACGTGTACCTCCCCGTCGGTGACCCCCACTCCACCCCGGCCTACGAGGTCTTCGCCGACCCGGCCGCCGCCCACGGCTGGCAGAACGCCTACGACGACACGGTCCAACTGGACGAGATCGTGCCGCCCGCGCCGGTCCCGGCCGGGAACGGCCCCGCCGCCCAGGCCCCCACGGGCGCGCGCGGCCCGGGAGCGCCCGGCCTGCCGTACGGGGAGCAGGCGTCGTACGGCGACGGCGGTGTGCCGTACGACGGGGGCGCGCCGAACGAGCACGGCGGGGACACGACCCACGGATCCGACGCGTCCTACGGATCCGACGCGGTCTACGGATCCGACCCGGTCTACGGCGGCGGTCCGTCCCACGGCGATGGCGCGTCCCACGGTGATGGCGCGTCCCACGGTGATGGGGCGCCCCACGAAGGCCGTGCCCCGTACGGCGTCGACGCACCGTACCCGGACGCACCCGGCCGGCCCGGTGGTCCGGAGGGCGTGGGGGCCGGGCGGCGGGCGCGGGCCGTCGACGGGCGGCGGGGCACGCTCGGGCGGCGACGGGCACGCCGGCGTGGCGCGTTGGTCGCGGGCGGGATCGGTGCCGCAGTGCTGGTCGGCGCCGTGACAGCGGGGCTGGCCGGGCTCGGCACCTCGGAGAAGGGGTCGCCCGACACCCCGGGATCCGTCCCGTCCGCCACGTCCGACGGCCGCACCGGGGACGGGGACACGGCCGCCCCGTCGGCCGGCGAGACCTCCGACACGGGTGCCGCGACGTCGTCCGGCGACTCCTCGCCGGACACTTCCACGTCCCCGACCTCCTCCGCCACCACCGGCGAGCCGTCGCGCTCCGCGTCACCCACCGCCACCTCCGCCCCGCCGTCCACCGCCACCTCCGACACCGAGGCCCCTTCGTCCCGAGGCAACTCCAACGGCAACCAGGGCCGTGGCCAGGGCGCAACGAAGGACCCCAAGTAACCACGGCCCGCCCCCGGTTCACCCCCGCCCCCGCCCCCAACCCCCACCCCTGGCCGAAGATCGCGCGGCCGGAACCAACTCCTTGCTCGTCCTCCACATCGCCCTCACAATGCGCATGACAAACTGCGGTGGCCGGAAGATCTTCTGCCACCACGCAGCCCTATAGCTGTAGTGAGGGGACCCCCACATGAGAAAGCCTCTCGTCGCCACGCTGGCCGCCCTGGTGATCGCCGGGGCCGGCGCGGCACCGGCGGTCGCGGCGCCGGAAGCGGCGGCACCCGGGAAGTCGGCGGACGCGACCGTGCGGAACGTGGTCGGCGACGTCGTCGACACCGCGAACAAGACCGTCGCCGACCTCGCGGGCCCGGCCCCGGCGGCGCAGGCCGTCAACTTCGCCGGCACCGTCTCGCTCAGCAACTGTTCCGGCTCGGTCGTCCGGATGCCCGACTCCGAGGACAACGACCCGGCGCTGGTCATGACCAACGGCCACTGCCTGGAGACCGGCTTCCCGACCCCCGGACAGGTCATCGTCGACCGGGCCTCCACCCGCACCTTCGGTCTGCTCAACTCCGCCGGCACCCGCGTCGGCACCCTGCGCGCCAGCAAGATCGCGTACGGCACGATGACCGACACGGACATGGCGGTGTACCAGCTCACCACCACGTACACGCAGATCAAGAGCACGTACGGCATCGACGCGCTCGTCTACGACACCGCCCGCCCGACCGCCGGCACCGCCATCAGCGTCGTCTCCGGGTACTGGAAGCGGATCTACACCTGCGGGGTCGACGGGTTCGCGTACCGCCTGAAGGAGGGTGACTGGACCTGGAAGGACTCCATCCGTTACACCTCCGCCTGCAACACCATCGGCGGCACCTCCGGCTCCCCGGTGGTCAACGTCGCCACCAACAAGGTCGTCGGCGTCAACAACACGGGCAACGAGAGCGGTGAGCGCTGCACCGTCAACAACCCCTGTGAGGTCGACGCGAACGGCACCGTGACCGTCCGTCAGGGCATCAACTACGCCCAGCAGACCTGGCACGTCCCCGCCTGCTTCGGCGTGGACAACAAGCTCGACCTGTCGGCGGCCGGCTGCGTGCTCCCCAAGCCGTAGCGCTCCGCTCGGGGGGCGTGGGGGCTACCGGGCCCCTCGGTCGTTCTCCGTCCGCGGGCCGGTGGGGCTTCTCGCGCAGTTCCCCGCGCCCCTTTACAGGGCCGCCCTCCTGCGCACCGCCCGGCCCGCCAGTACGTCCGTCCGGCGGCCGTCCTCGATGACGAAGCGGCCGTCGACCAGGACGTACGGGATGCCGGTGGGCAGGGTGCGGGGGGCCTCGTAGGTCGATCCCGCGGCCACGGTCGCGGGGTCGAAGAGGACCAGGTCGGCGCGGTACCCCTCGCGGACGAGTCCCCGGTCCGCGAGGCGCAGCCGCGCGGCGGGACGTGAGGTGAGATGGGCGACGCACTCCTCCAGGGAGAGCACGCCCAACTCCCTCACGTACCTGCCGAGATAGTGGGGGAACGTCCCGTACGCGCGCGGATGCGGCTTGTCCCCGCGCAGGATGCCGTCCGAGCCGCCGGTGTGCACACGGTGGCGCATGATGGCCCGAACGTTCTCCTCGTGGCCGACGTGCTGGAGGATCGTGGAGCCGAGCCGGTCCTCGACGAGCAGCCGGCGGGCGGTCACCCAGGGCTCCTCGCCGCGCGCCTTCGCCGAGCGCGCGACCGTCCGGCCCACGTACGAGGACAGCGCCGGGTCGGTGACGCCCGAGATCTCGATGGTGTCCCACTCGATGGGCACGCCGTGGCAGCCGTCGGCGCCCACCACCTCCAGATGGTGCCGGATCCGCTCGGCCGTGTCGTCGTCCGTCAGCCGCCCGAGGACCGCCTCCGGCCCGCCCTCGCCCGCCCAGCTCGGCAGCATCGCGACGAGGGTCGTGCAGCCGGGGGTGTAGGGATAGGTGTCGAGGGAGATGTCCGCGCCCGCCGCGAGCGCGTCGTCCAGGAGCGCGAGGAGCTCCGGGGCCCGGCCCTCGTTCACCCCGAAGTTCATCGTCGCGTGGGCCAGGTGCAGGGCACAGCCGGCCTCACGGGTCAGCGTCACCATCTCCTCGTAGGCCCGGAGCGCGCCCGCCCCGTACGAGCGGTGGTGCGGGCAGTAGTAGCCGTCGTACGCCGCCACCACCCGGCACAGCTCGGTGAGTTCGGCGTCCTTCGCGTACATGCCGGGCGTGTACGTCAGCCCCGACGACATCCCGACCGCGCCCTCCCGCAGCCCCGCCGCCACCAACTCCCGCATGTGGTCCAGCTCTTCGGGGGTGGCCTCCCGGTCCTCCCAGCCCACGGCGAGCATCCGGACCGTGCCCTGCGGGACGAGGTAGGCGGCGTTCACGGCGATGCCCTCGCCCCCGAAGCCGTGGTCGAGCCGGTCCAGGTACTCGCCGACCGAGCGCCAGGTGAAGTCGACGTCCTCGCCGTAGCCGTTCCAGCCGGTGATCGCGCGGCGGACCTCTTCGAGGGTGCGGTCGTCGACGGGGGCGTACGACAGACCGTCCTGGCCGATGACCTCCAGGGTCACGCCCTGGGCGGCCTTCGCGGTGTGCTCGGGGTCCCGCAGGAGCGCGAGGTCGCTGTGGGCGTGCATGTCGATGAAGCCGGGCGCCAGGGCCAGGCCCTCGGCGTCGATCTCCCGGCGGGCCCTCGGCCGCTGGCACCCCGCCGCGGCCGCCTCCTTGACGATCGACGTGATCCTGCCGCCGGCCACGACCACGTCGGCGCGGTAGGAGGGGTCGCCGGAGCCGTCCACGACCTCGGCGTCACGGAAGACCAGCTCGTCCATGCGCGCTACGCGTTCGTCCATGCGGGTCACCTTTCAGGGCTCGGCGGCCGGGCTCAGAAGAACGTACGGACGTAGTCCGTCACGGTCCCGTCCGCCTCCACCACCGGAATCAGCTTCCACTTGTCGAACGACGTGCACGGATGCGACAGCCCCAGCCCGACCCAGTCGCCGACCTCCACCTCCGCGCCGGACTCCGTGCGCAGCCAGGCGTGCTGGTCGGACAGCCCCGTCACCGTGATCCCGGCGGCGTCGCGGACCGCCCCCGTGCCCGCGTCCCGCACCACCTCCGCCGACGGCAGATCGAGGTCGTGCGCGGCGTCGCGCTTGCCCGCGTTGACGAAGGCCTGCTCGGGGGAGGGGCGGGAGACGACCTGGGCCCAGAGCCGGAAGGCGGGCTCCAGGGCGCCCTCCTCCGGGATCCGGTTGAAGGGGGTGATCCGGCGGTAGTGCCCGGCGTCGTGCGAGACGTACGCGCCGGAGCGCAGCAACTTCAGTACCGGCACGGACAGTTCGGGCAGCTCGGCGAAGACCTCGGCCACCGCGTCGAACCAGGCGCTGCCGCCCGCGCTGACGATCACCTCGTCCAGCCCCGCGAACCGCCCCGCCTTGTCGAAGTCGACGGCCAGCGCGGTGAGCCGGCGCAGCCACGCCCCCACCCGCTCCGGGCCGGCCTGCGGCACCTCGCCCTCGTACCCGGCGACCCCGACGAGGCGCAGTGTGTCGACGCGGGCCACCGCGTCCGCGACCGCCGCGCACTCGGCCTCCGTACGCACGCCGGTGCGCGCGCCCTCACCCGCGCCCAGCTCCACCACGACGTCCACGGGGCGCGCCGGGCGCGCGGAACCCCGGAGCGCCGCGTCCATCAGCTCCACGCCGCGCACCGAGTCGACGTAACAGACGAGCCGGAACGCGGGGTCGGCCGCCAGCTCGTCGGCGATCCAGCGCAGGGCGACCGGATCGACGACCTCGTTGGCGAGGAAGACCCGCTCGATGCCGAACTCCCGTGCCACCCGCACCTGGTGGGGCACGGCGAGGGTGATGCCCCAGGCGCCGCGTTCGATCTGCCGCCGGAACAGCTCCGGTGCCATGGAGGTCTTGCCGTGCGGGGCGAAGGCGAGGCCGTGGCGCGCGGAGTAGCTCTCCATCAGCGCCAGGTTGTGCTCCAGGCGCTCGGCGGACAGGGCGAGCACGGGGGTGGTGAAACCGCCGGTGAACAGGTTCCGGCGCTGCGCGGCCAGCTCGGCCACCGTCAGGCCGTCGGCGTCCGGCGGCAGTCCCTTGAAGCGGTGGTCGACGCGCTCCTCCGCCAGCCGGGCCAGCGCTTCGACACTCTCGACACCCATGGGATCTCCCTGACGAGGTGCGTTGCAGAATATGCAACGCTCATTGCGTATGTCGCTCACTGCTGTCTAACATCCCAGCCGACGCCGGGTCAACGGTGCCGCCCCGCCCCAGCCGACGCGACGAGGAGCCCCCACCATCGTGACCGCCGACGGACTCCGTTCCCCAGACGCCGCTCCCGCCGCCGTCGACGTCGTCGCACTCGGCGAGTCCATGGTCACCTTCCTGCCCACCCGCCCCGGGCGCCTCGCCGACGTCCCCTCCTTCGACCGGGCCATCGGCGGCGCCGAGTCCAACGTGGCCTGCGCGCTGGCCGCCGCCGGGCACACGGCGCGCTGGGTCAGCCAGGTCGGCGCCGACGGCTTCGGCGACCACCTGCTGGAGGAGATCGGCTCCTACGGCGTCGACGTGACCTCCGTACGCCGCGACCCCGCCCGCCCGACGGGCGTGTACTTCCGCACCGCGGCCGACCGAGCCACGGACACCCACGAAGTCGCCTACTACCGCGCCGGTTCGGCCGCCTCGGCGATGTCGACGCGGACCGTCGACCTCGCCGCGGTACACGCCGGACGCGTCCTGCACCTCTCCGGCATCACAGCGGCCCTCTCCGACGACTGCCTGCGCCTGCTCCGCGACCTGACGGCCCCCCGCCCCGACCACCACCCCCTGGTCTCCTTCGACGTCAACCACCGCCCGGGCCTCTGGCGCGACAGCGACGGCCCCCGCGTCCTCCTCGAACTGGCCCGCCGCGCCGACCTCGTCTTCGTCGGAGAGGACGAGGCACAGCAGGCCTGGGGCGTCACCGGCGGCCCGACCGCGATCCGGACCCTCCTGCCGGAGCCGACCACCCTCGTGGTGAAACAAGGAGCGCGCGGAGCCACCCTGTTCGTACGCACGCCGCCATGCCCGGACCGGCCGCGTACGGACGGAAGGGGGCGTGCCGGGGGGTGTCCGCCCGCGGCCGGCGTCCACCACCGGGCACGTCCCCACCCGACGGCGCCCGCCGGACCGAGGACGGAGACCCCCCGGCACGTCCCCGACCCCACCCCCACCGCGGGCGACCCCGAGACGACGCGCACCGAACCAGTCACGGACACGACGACGTTCGTCCCCGCCCCCACCGTCCAGGTCGCGGCAGCGACCGGCGCCGGCGACGCCTTCGCCGCCGGCTTCCTCTCCGCCACCCTCCGCGCCCTCCCCGCCAAGGCCCGCCTCCGCCACGGCCACCTCATGGCGGCCGCCACCCTCACCGTCCCCGGCGACCTCGCCGTCCCACCCCGGCGGGACCACGCCGACCGCCTCGCCGCCCTGGACGACGACGCGTGGGGGACACTTCGACTCGCCCCCGGCTGGACTGACGCACCGGACCGGGCCGAGGAGGAGGTACACACCCCATGAGCCAGACCGTCGACCGCGCGCTCAGCATCCTGCCGCTGCTCGCCGAGGGCCCCGCCGACCTCGGCCAGGTCGCCGACCGCCTCGGCGTCCACAAGTCCACGGCCCTGCGCCTCCTGCGCACCCTGCACGAACACGGCCTGGTCTACCGCCAGTCCGACCAGCGTTACCGCCTCGGCGCCCGCCTCTTCGCCCTCGCCCAGGAGGCCGTGGAGAACCTCGACATCCGCGAGATCGCCCACCCCCACCTGGTCCGCCTCAACGAACAGTGCGGCCACACCGTCCACCTCGCCGTCCACGAGGAGAACGAGGTCCACTACATCGACAAGGTGGAGAGCCGCTACCCGGTCCGTATGTACTCCCGCATCGGCAAGCCGGTCGCCATCACGGTCGCCGCCGTCGCCAAGCTGTGCCTCGCCGACCTCCCCGAAGCCGAGCGCCGCGCCCTCGCGGAGAAGCTCGACTACCCCCTCTACACGTCCCGTTCGACCCCCAACGCCGCCGCCTTCCTCAAGGAGCTGGCGCGGGTGCGCGAACAGGGCTGGGCCACCGACCTCGGCGGCCACGAGGAGTCCATCAACTGCGTCGCCGCGCCGATCCGGGGCGCCGACGGCCGGGTCGTCGCCGCGATGTCGGTCTCGGCCCCCAACGTCGTCGTCACCGCCGACGAACTCCTCACCCTGCTCCCGCTGGTCCGCCTTACCGCGGACGCGATCAGCGGCGAGTACTCCGGCAGAACCCCCACGTCAGACCCCGTATGACGGACAAGGACCCCCGATGACCGACAAGATCGCCCTCACCCCGAAGACCCACACCGCACCCCCCGCGAAGTTCTCCCACGGCGTCCGGAAGGGCAACATCCTCCAGGTCGCCGGCCAGGTCGGCTTCCTCCCCGCCGTCGAGGGCGAGCCCCCCACCCCCGCCGGCCCGGACCTGCGCGCACAAACCCTCCAGACCCTCGCCAACGTCCGGGCGATCCTGGAAGAGGGCGGCGCGACCTGGGACGACGTGATGATGATCCGCGTCTACCTCACCGACGTGGACCACTTCGCCGAGATGAACGCGATCTACAACGAGTACTTCGAGAAGCACCTCACGACAGCCCCCGCGGCCCGCACGACGGTCTACGTCGGCCTCCCGCCGGGCCTGCTGATCGAGATCGACGCACTGGCGGTACTGGACAACTGAGGCCCCCGCGCCCAAAGGGGGCCGCAGGCCCTCTAGGGGCGCGGGGAACTGCGCGAGCAACCACGCCCCACCAGCACCCGGCGACGCTCCAGCACCACCCCCACCATTCCCGGTCCCGGCGGCGCCGAGGTGCCGGCCTCCCGCCTGCCTGGCCGAACGCCGTGAAATCCAGATACGGACATATGCCTGGACCGACTGTCCCCGACACAGGGTCGTCGACCATACTGCCCGCTGTGGAGCAGCGCATCGGTTCGAACAACCAGCCCCTGGCCGCCGCAGCGGTCGACCCGTCGCACATCCCCGGACTCACGGCCCCGGTGTCCGTGAAGAAGGAGAAGCAGGAGGAGCCGGAGGACATTAAGCCGACGGAGTCCGCCGAACCGGCGGAGACCGAGGAGCCGGACGAGGCTGCCCTGACCCGGGACGAGCCGTCCATCGCCGAGAAGCCCTCGGCCAGGGCAGCAGCCGGATCCGAAGCCAAGGCCAAAGCCGCGGCGGAAGCCGAGTCCGAGGCCGGAGCCGAGGCCGAAGCTGAAGAAGCCGACGGCGAAGAAGGCGAAGAAGGCGAAGAAGCCGGAGGCGCGGCCGAGGACACCACGGACGGCCCCGTCTTCGAGGCCTCCGACCGCCGCGCGAAGATCATCGCGGACAGCAGCGGCGTACGGCTGCGCCTGGACGACCAGGAGTGCGAGTTCACCTGGGACGAGATCGGCGCGATCGAGACGGAGTCCCCCCTCTTCGGCAAGCGTTTCACCATCACGGTCCACACCCCCGACCGCCGTTGGTACTTCCTGGAGATCGAGGCCAAGGCCAAGTCGGAGCACGCGGCCTGGGAGAAGCAGATCGACGAGGTGCTGGACGCGTACTTCGACGACGGTTCCGATGACGCCGCCGCGGAGGAAGAGCCCGAGGACACCGCCCCGTAAGAGGCGCGGGGAACTGCGCGACCAGCCACGACGGTCCCGCAGTTCCCCACCCACGGACTCACGTACTCATACGACGAACCCCACGGCTAGCAATACTGCGCTTCCTTGCCGATCGACCGGTACATACAGTCCGAGTTCTCCAGCAACTGCAGCACCGCGTCGCGGTTCCGCGCGGTCTCCCGGGCGATGACCTCGTCGGGCGGGTAGAAGCCGCCGCCCCCGGCCGACCCCGGATACATCTCGAACGTGTACCCGAAGATCTTCTGGTTGCCCCACAGCCAGTCGTCGATCGACCCGTCCGTGATGTAGAGGTCGCTGGACTGCTCGGGCGTGTACCCGTTGCTCGCGGCCATCTTCCCGCCGACCGTCGCGAACGCGTTGCGGTCGTCCGCCGTCATCCCGGTCGTGGTGTCGGCGGTCGTGTACCCGAAGGGCCACAGCACCAGCTCGCTGTAGGTGTGGAAGTCGATCGCCGTCTTGATCTGCTGGACGCCGCCGACGACCCGGCTGCGCACGAAGTTCGCGACGACCTTCACCTCGGGCGCCGACTCGGCGGCCGTACCCCGGTAGGTCTCCGAGGACGTCGACCCGGACGAGCCGCCGCAGCAGCCCCAGCGGTAGTTCCAGTTGCGGTTGAGGTCGGTACCGACGTACGACGAACCGGAGTTGGGCTGGCGGTTCTTGCGCCATGAGCGGTACGAGCCGGTCGCGACGTCGTACTCGCCGCCGTCCGGGTTGATGTCCGGGACGATCCAGATCTCGCGGTTGTTCACCATGTTGGTGACGCGGGAGTCGGTCCCGTAGTCGGAGGTCAGCTCGTTGAGCAGATAGAGCGCCATCTCGACCGTGAGGTGCTCACGGGCGTGCTGGTGGTGGGTGAACAGCACCTCGGGCTCGGCCTCGTCCGTGCCGACGTTGTCGCTGATCTTGATGGCGACGATGTTCCGGCCCTGGTACGTGGTGCCGATGACCCGCTGACTGGCGATCGAACTGTTGGCGGCGACAACGGAGTTGATCTCGTTCGTCATCTCCGCGTAGTTGTGGTAGCGGGAGTCGGCGGACGGGAAGTCGAAGAGCCGTACGTCGTCCTCGCCGTTCGACCGGTCCGGGGCGGCGCCGAGCGGGGTGATCTCGTACCCCTGCTGCTTCAGCTTCTTGATCTGGTCCGCGCGGCCGGAGACGAACACCGAGTGGTCGTCGGCGTCGTCCACGGTCACGCCGGACCGCTGGAGCGCCGTGCGGGACTTGCTGTCCGAGTGCATGTGGACCTCGTACTGACGGATGTCGTCGGCCGAGGCCTTCGGCCGCTCGGCGCTGGTCGCCGTCGCGTCCGTGGTGGTCGCGGCGACCGGGGCGGCGAGGGCCAGCGCCAGCAGGGTGGCGAGGGCGGCGGTGCGGCGGCCGGATCTGCTGCCGGTGCCGTCGGGGGTCGCCGCCCTGCCGCGTATGCGGAGTCGCATCAAGTCTCCTTGTTTCTCCAGGAATTCCGGGGTCTCCGGAAGTGGGGAGTGGAGCTGGGGGGTGGATCCTTGCGACGTGCCTCGGGCCTGGCCGGTGACCGCGGGGTGCCCGGCCGGCCCTGGTGCGGGTGTGGCGCTCATGGTGCGGCTCTGGCATGACCAGGTCAAGAGTGGGTGGGGGCGTGGAGGCGGCCCGGGCGGCCGGAACAGAGTGGAACAGGCCGGGGGTTCATGGCGCGCGTAAGCCCCTACACAACCGCGTACTCGCCCATCGGCCGCGTAGGCGCCCAATTACGGACGTACCCGGGCGGGAAACAGGTATATGCACGGCCGGAAACGGGTAGTCCTCCCCGTGTGCCGCGTACGCGTGGCGGCAACCCTGGAAGCATGCTGCAACTCTCCGGGGGTCTCCTTCCGGATTCCGGCCCCCATTTCGCCTCGTACCCCCAACCGCCCATGGGTGCGGGTCACTTGAGCGTCGAGTACGACCCCCGTCCCACCGCCGCCGCACAGGCCCGCGCGCAGGTGCGCAGGCAGCTGGAGGGATGGGGTCTGCTCGACCAGACCGACACGGCGGAGCTGCTGGTGAGCGAGCTGGTCACCAACGCGCTGGTGCACGCGGAGAGCCGACTGAAGCTGACCCTGTCGGCCGCCCACGGTGTGCTGCGCTGCGAGGTGTCGGACACGGACGGCCGCCCGCCCCGGGTGCGCCGGGTGACGGAGATATCGGAGAGCGGCAGGGGAATGTTCCTGGTGGACGCGCTGGCCGGGCGCTGGGGCTGCCACCAGGACGGGTCGGGCAAGACCGTGTGGTTCGAGCTGGGGACGTGCGGGGCGGACGTCTGCGTGTAGCTCCGCCGGGTTGAGCGGTTCGGCGGGTTCGGCGGCATCGGCCGCCGGGCTCGTCGTTCCGCCCAGGGCGTCTTTTGTCCGCGGCTGCGTCGTGGCTGGTCGCGCAGTTCCCCGCGCCCCTGACGGGGCGCCCCGGGCTCGCCCTCTTGTCTGATGCCGCCCCTTGGGGTTTCTTGACCCTCATGGCGGACACCACGGGAAACCCCACCGACTCACCCGCGACATCCGGCTCCAACCCCCCACCCCGCAAGTCCAGTTGGAAGTACATCGGCCCCGGCATCGTCGTCGCCGCGACAGGTGTCGGCGCCGGTGACCTGGTCGCGACCCTGATCGCCGGCAGCAACTTCGGCTACACCCTGCTGTGGGCGGCCGTCATCGGCTGCCTCGTCAAGATCTCCCTCGCCGAGGCGGCCGGACGCTGGCACCTGTCCACCGGCCGCACCCTCTTCGACGGCTGGGCGAGCCTCGGCCGCTGGACGACGTGGTTCTTCGTCGTCTACGTCGTGATCTGGGGCTTCGTCTACGGCGCCGCCGCGATGTCCTCCAGCGCCCTGCCCCTCCAGGCCCTGTTCCCCGACGTGATGGACCTCAAGTGGTGGGCCGTGCTGTGCGGCCTGAGCGGACTGGTCTTCGTCTGGTTCAACAAGTACGAGGTCTTCGAGAAGGTCATGACGGTCCTGGTGGGCGTCATGTTCGTCGTCACCGTCTACCTGGCGATCCGCGTCACCCCCAACCTCGCGGACGCCTTCGCCGGACTCCTGCCCGTCCTGCCCGACGAGAAGGACTCGATCCTCAACACCCTCGGCCTGATCGGCGGCGTCGGCGGCACGATCACGCTGGCCGCCTACGGCTACTGGGTCAACGCCAAGGGCTGGACGGACACCGGCTGGATGAAGGTCATGCGCCTCGACAACCGGGTCGCCTACATCACGACCGGCATCTTCGTGATCTCGATGCTCTTCGTCGGCGCCGAACTGCTGCACTCCGCCAACATCGCCCTCGCCAAAGGCGACAAGGGCCTCATCCAGCTCGGTGACATCCTGGCCGACGAGTACGGCACGGCCACCGCCAAGTTCTTCCTGATCGGCTTCTTCGCCACCTCGTACACCTCCCTCATCGGCGTCTGGCACGGCGTGAGCCTGATGTTCGCGGACTTCGTGGCGCGCTTCCGCCGGAAGGGGGCGGTGTCCGGCGAGGAGGTCGCCTCCGGCCGGCACGAGAAGTCCTGGCCGTTCCGCGCCTACCTGCTCTGGCTGACCTTCCCGCCCATCGTCCTGCTCTTCCAGGGCCAGCCGTTCCGTCTGATCATCCTCTACGGCGTCCTCGGCGCGGCCTTCCTGCCGTTCCTGGCCGCCACCCTCCTCTGGCTCCTCAACTCCTCCCGCACACCCCGGGAATGGCGCAACGGCATCGTCAGCAACGGCATGCTGGCCGTCGCGGGCCTGCTCTTCCTGGTGCTGGCCGTGAAGCAGATCTGGGACCAGCCGTGGGCGGACTTCTTCTGACGCCGGGCCGTCAGCCGAGCGACTTCCACCGCTCGCTGGTGGCGATCTCCCTCAGCTGAGCCATGGTGAGGGCGGGGGCCTCGCGGGTCGCGGCGGTGTGCTGGGCGCCGGAGTTGAAGGCGCTGATCACGACCCGCAGCCCGTCGGTGCGGAGCGTGTCCACGGTCCACATCACGACCCCCGCGCCGCCCTTCTCGCCGGGCTCCTGCCGGGTGGCGACCTTCGTGCCGTCGGACAGGGTCTCGGCGTCGGCGCCGAACAGCGTGTCCGCGACGTCCGCCATGCCCGGCTGCACATTGATCTGCACCAGGCTCCGCCCCTTGCCGTCGTCGAGGACGACGTACGCGAAGTCCGACACCTGGCTGTCCTCGCCGACGACGTCGGCGTCCTCGGGCAGGAGGCCGATGAGGGTCTTGCGAATGGCCTCGCCCTCGACGACCGGGGCGTCGACGGACCCGCCCCCGGGGGGAACCGTCGACGACTCCTGCTTCTCCCCCTGGTCCTCCTGGCTGCCACCGTCGGCCGGCTTCTCCGTGATGGCGTCGACGACCGACTGCCAGCCCGGGTCCCGGACGATCGAGGTCAACGCGGCGAGGGACAGCGGCGGTTCGGCGCGGGTGACGGGCGCGTCCTTCTGCGCCTCGGCGTTCCATTCCATGACGTTGACCTCGTAGCCCGCCGGATCGACCAGCTGCGCGTACCAGTACTTGGTGTCCACCCGGCGGTCCGGGTACTCGTAGCCCTGGAAGAGCATGAGCCGCGCACCGCCCGGCAGGGTGCTCTCCTCGCAGGAGTCGTACGCGACGAACGTCTTGTCGGGGCAGTCGGTCAGCTGCCGGCCCTCCTCGCTGTCGGCCTCGATCCGCCCGAGCCCGAGCTGCACGGCCGCCCCGCCCTTGCCGTCGTCGTACACGACCTGGGCGTACGGCGGCCCGTCCGCGCTCGTGCCACGGGCGGACTCCCCGCTGATGCGCCCGTCCGGCAGCAGTTCCTTGAACATGCGGACGAGTTCCGTGCCGGGCACCGCGCCGTCGTCGTCCCTGACGCTCTGTTCGAGGTCCGGCTCGGTGGACCTCTTCGCCGCCACGGACTGCTTCCCGCCCCCGTCTCCGGCGCCGGGCAGCAGGAGCGCCCCGCCCACCCCGACGAGCGCGATCCCGGCGACCCCGCCCAGCATCGCCGCCCGGCGGCGGAACAGCAGCCGCCGGCCGCGTACGGCGCCGCCGCCGACCAGCGTGTGGTGATCGGTCGCGAAGGTGCCGCCGACCTGGCGCAGGGCGTCGCCGAGGCGGTCCTCGAAGGGGTCTTCGTGCTGTTCCTGGGGCATGGCGAACCGCCGTTCTGCGAGTGGGTGGGGTGGGCTGGTGTCGGTGCACGCGGGGTGCGCGGTGCGGGGCGCTCAGGGTGTGGCGTACTCGCCGATGGTGTCGCCGAGCAGGACGCGCAGTCGGGCGAGGGCGCGGACGCACCGGGTGCGGACCGCCGCCGAGCTGGCGTTCATCGCCGCGGCGGTCTCCTCGACGGAGCGGTCCTCCCAGTAGCGCAGGACGACCACGGCCCGGTCCTTGGGCGGCAGTTGGGCCAGCGCCTCGACGAGGGTGAGCCGCAGGGACGCGTCGGTGCCGGGCGCGGCGGGCCCGTCCGGGATGACGTCGGTGGCCCGCTCCCGGCTGCTGCGCCGCCGCTGGTGGGCGAGGAACGTCCTGGTCAGCACGGTCTGCGCATAGCCGACCGGGTTGTCGGCCCGCCGCACCCGCCCCCACTTCACGTACAACCGGCCGAGCGTCTCCTGCACGAGGTCCTCGGCGAGATGGGTGTCGCCACCGGTGAGCAGACATGCGGACCGGTACAGATGACCCGCGCGGGCCGCCGCGAACTCCTGATATCCGTCCGCGCGGACTGATCTCATCTGTGGCTCCCCCTGAACGGACTCGCGTTGTCGCCTCTCACTCCCTTGATGCGGTGGCACCCGGGGAATGTTTCACGCGAGGGTGAGAGATACGGTGCGGTACGAGTCACACCGACGGGGCAGAGGACACACACCATGGACCAGCCTGGACAGGGCCACCAGCCGCCACCGCCGCCGCAGCAGCCGGGAACGCCGCCGGGAGGCCACCAGGGCTTCGGCCCCCCGCCCCCGCCGTACTCGCCCCCGCCCGCACCCCCCGGCCCGCCGCAGGCGCCCCCGCAGCAGCCGTACGCACGGCCACAGCCGTACGCACAGCCACCGCAGCCCTACGCGCAGCAGCAGCCGTACGCGCCCCCGCCGTACGCGCAGCCACCCCAGCCGTACGCCCAGTCACCCCACCAGGGCCCGGAGTTCCTGGCCGTCGACCGGCACAATTCCGTCGTCATCGACGCGGGCGGGGTCGCCTTCGAGGACCACGGCGCCTCCGTCGACTTCTCGTGGCCCGAGATCCGCAGCGTCCACTACAGGGCGAGCGGCAACGGCAAGGCCCTCATGGTCGCCGTCATCCACCTCGACGGCGGCTTCTTCGAGTGCGTGGTCGAGGCCAAGCCCCGGGAACGCCTCCACCAGTGGTTCGCCCACCTCGCCCACGTACTCGGCCACTACCGCCCGATGGGCTAGCGCACGGAGTCGAAGAACTCCCGTACGTCCGCCGCCAGCAGGTCCGGTACCTCCAGGGCCGCGAAGTGGCCGCCGCGGTCGAACTCCGTCCACCGCACGACGGTGTTGACCTGCTCGGCCCAGTGGCGGATCGCCACGTCCTCGCCGAAGTTGGCCACCGCCGTCGGCACCCCGGAGGTCGCCGTCGGGAACCAGTCCGGGACATGGCTGTTCTCGTAGTACATCCGGGCCGCCGAACCGGCCGTACCGGTCAGCCAGTACAGCATCACGTTGGTGAGCAGGGTGTCCCGGCCGATCGCGTCCTCCGGCAGCGCGGCCGAGGAGTGCGTCCACGCCTGGAACTTCTCCATGATCCAGGCGAGCTGGCCGACGGGGGAGTCGGTGAGGCCGTACGACAGGGTCTGCGGGCGGGTGGACTGGAGGGCGTTGTAGCCGAAGCCGTCCGTGGTGAACTCGCCGATGCTCGCGAGGCTCCGCAGCTCCCGCTCGTCGAGCCTCTTCCGCTCGTCCTCGTCGACGGGGCCGAGCGGGATGAACCCGACCGACGCGGCGTTCACATGGACCCCGACCACCGCCTCCGGGGCGGTGCGGGCCAGCGCGGGGGAGACCAGCGCGCCCAGGTCGCCGCCCTGCGCGCCGTAGCGCTCGTAGCCGAGCCGGCGCATCAGTTCCGCCCAGGCGCGCGCGACCCGGGAGACGTTCCAGCCCTTCTCCCGGGTGGGCCCGGAGAACCCGAAGCCGGGGATGGAGGGGATCACCAGGTGGAAGTCGCTCCTCAGCAGGTCGATCACCCCGAGGAACTCCACGATCGAGCCCGGCCAGCCGTGCGTGAGGATCAGCGGCAGCGCGTCCGGCCGGGCGGAGCGGACGTGCAGGAAGTGCACCCGCGCGCCGTCGATCTCCGTGACGTACTGCGGGATCTCGTTGAGCGCGGCCTCGTGCCCGCGCCAGTCGTAGGTGTCGCGCCAGTACGTGGCGAGGTCGCGGAGGTACGGCAGCGAGGTGCCGTACGCCCAGCCCGCGTCCGGGAGTTCGTCGGGCCAGCGAGTGAGGTCCAGGCGGGTGTGCAGATCGTCCAGCTGGGTCCGAGGGATGTCGATCCGGTGGCTGCGCACGCTGTTGTCCGTGTTGTCCGTCATGAGTCCAGGGTGGGAAGGCCCGCGGACGGCAGTGTCCGCAAGGGCGGGCGGATTGCTCTCACATGTGCCGGTCCCCGGTCGGCGGCGGACTTCCGGCCGCCGCCGGGGCACCGATGCTCACGCACGCCCGCCCGCCGGACAAGCCTTTCGAACCCGCTCGAAAGGGGTTGACCGACGGGCCCCCACGGTCGCGTCGGGCCGGGGCGCTACGCCGCGGGCCGTTCCCGGTACGCGTCCACGACCGCCCGCTCCAGCACGGCGTTCTCCGACAGCACCGTCCCCTTCGCCCCGCTCGCGCCGTCCTCCGTCAGCGAGGTGCGTTCGCCGAGGTAGACCAGGGTCTCCCGGTCGAAGATCCACTCGGTGGCCCACCCCGTCCGCCGGTCGACGCGGCGGATGCCGACGCCGTGCCGCCCGGCCGGATCGGTCGCCTCCTCGATACGGGTCACCCCGGGGATCCGCGCGGCGGCCCCGTACAGCGCGGCGGCGGTCTCGGCCGGCATCACCGAGGCGTTGAGCAGTTCACCGATCCGGTCGAAGACCGCCTGCGACGGCTCCTGGTCCTCGAACGGCTCGACGAGCCGCCGGAGTTCGGCGAGCAGTTCGTCCGGGTCGGTGGGCAGTGCGGCCAGCCACCGGTACGTCGGGCGGTCGATACCGGCCGGGACACCCGGCGACCCCGGCGGCAGCAGCTCCCGCAGCGGGAAGTAGGCGCCGTTCTCGTAGTGCAGGGCCAACCGCTTCACCGGTCCCGGCTCCTGGGACACCCACTCCTCCCGCTCGTGCAGCCGCCCCGGGACGTACACGCCGTTCTCGCCCTTCGCCTCCGCCCCGGCCGTCAGGCTCCGCACATAGACCAACTGGTCGTCGCGGACCGGCTCGACCTCCGTCCGCGCGGCGACGTCGGCGATCCGGTCGAGCAGCACGACGGCGCTCTCGTCGTCGGACGTCCGCACACCGTGCCCGGAGTCCGAGGCCGTGACCAGGCCGACGGTCAGCGCCCCGGCCAGCGTCAGCGCGGCGGCGGGCAGCCACAGGGCGGGGCGGGGGAGCCGGGGGCGTCGCCACCGGGGTGCGGCGGCGTCGGCGGGCGGCGCGGGAGCGACGGGAGTCGTGGGCAGGTCGTCAGCGACCGGAGTCCTGGCCAGGTCGTCGTCGATGAGTCGCATCAGTCGGTCCTTGTGGTGGACGAGGCGATCAGGCGGAACGTCCCGTTCGGGCGGGGGCGGCAGCAGTCGGGCCAGCTCCTCGTTCATCGGGATCCCTCCTGAATCTCCTTGAGCGGAAGGGCCGCGAACGCGGCCTCGCCCTCTACCTCTCCGCGACGGCGCCCCGGTTCCCTCCGGTTCGGCATGGTTCGCGTACGTTCCTCACGCAGCCGCTCGTCCGTCAGCCGGCCGAGCCGCGCCCTGGCCCGGGAGAGCCGGGACCGTACGGTCCCCACCGGCACGCCCAGCGCCTCGGCCGCCTGCGCGTAGTCGAGGCCGGACCACACGCACAGCGCCAGCACCTCACGCTCCGCGCGCCGCAGCCGCCCGTACACCTGGCGTACGGCGTCCAGCCGGCGCGCGTCGTCGAGGCGTCCGGCGGTCTCGTCGGCGAAGTCGGTCACCGGCGGCGGGCCGGGGCGGCGGGCCAGGAACGCCAGCCGGCGGCCGAGGCCACGGGTGGCGTTGCGGGCCTTGTTGGTCGCCATGCCCAGCAGCCACGGCTTCAACGAGCCGCCGTCCGGCTCCAGTCGCTCCCGGGTGCGCCAGGCGTCGAGGAAGGTGTCGGCCATCACCTCCTCGGCGGTCGACCAGTCGCCGGTCAGCCGGTGGGCGTGGTTGTAGACGGCCCGCGCGTACGCGTCGTACAGCTCGGCGAAGGCCTCCCGGTCGCCGGCCCGGATCCGCGCGCGGGCCGACGCCTCCGCGTCCGTGCGGGCCGGCGCCCTCTCGGGGTCACTCATCTCGTATGCACCTCTCCCACCTCACACCCCCTGTCTCTCCGTGAGGTGGGAGAGGTTCCGGTGACCTGTGCCACACCCGCCGGGCGGGCCGCGGTCTACGGCAGCCCGTGCACGTGCGGCCCCACCGCGTTCGACCACGTGTTGCCCGCCGTGGCGTCCCAGTTGGTCGACCACGTCATCGCGCCCCGCAGGTCGGGGTAGGTCCGCGGCGGCTTGAAGGAGCCGCAGTTCGTCCCCCGGGTCAGACAGTCGAGGGCGTTGTTCACCACGGTCGGCGACACGTACCCGCTGCCCGCGCCCCGCGTCGAGGCGGGCAGTCCCAGCCCCACCTGGGAGGGGGCGAGACCGTTCTCCAGCTGGATGCAGGCGAGGGCGGTGAGGAAGTCCACCGACCCCTGGCTGTAGACCTTGCCGTCGCAGCCGAGCATGGAACCGCTGTTGTAGTACTGCATGTTGACGACGGTCAGGATGTCCTTGATGTTCAGCGCGGTCCGGAAGTACGCGTTCGACGTCGACTGCATGTCGATGGTCTGCGGCGCCATCGTGATGACGAGCGACGGGCCCGCCTTCGCCGACAGCGACCGCAGCGCCTGCGTCATATAGGTCGCGTCGAGCCCGTTCTCCAGGTCGATGTCGACGCCGTCGAAGCCGTACGTCCGCATCAGGGCGTACACCGAGTCCGCGAAGTTCGTCGCGGAGGCCGCGCTGTTCACCGCCACCGTGCCGCGCTCACCGCCGACCGACACGACGACCTTCTTGCCGGCCGCCTGCTTGGCCCGGACGTCGGCCTTGAACTGGTCGACGGTGTAGCCGCCGAGGCCCGCCGAGTCGAGGGTGAAGGTGACCGCCCCCGGTGTGGCGGTGGCGTCCGCGAAGGCCACGGCGATGATGTCGTAACCCGACTGCACGTCCGAGAGCTTCTGGACGGCCGCCCCGTTGTCGAAGTTCTGCCAGTAACCGGTCACGGCGTGCTTCGGGACGCCCGTGCCGCCGCCCGGGGTCGCCGTCGTCGTCCCGGTCACCGTCGCCGAACGGGCCGACTCACCGGCCGCGTTGGTCGCCGTGACCTGGAACGTGTACGAGGTGGAGGCCGCGAGTCCGGTCACCGTCGCCGAGGTGCCGGTCACCGACTGGACCTTGGTGCCGCCCCGGTGGACGTTGTATCCGGTGGCGCCCGGCACCGGGTTCCAGGCCAGGGAGACGGAGGAGGACGTCGAGCCCGACACCGTCAGCCCGGCGGGGGCGGACGGGACGGTGGGCGGCTGGTCGCCGCCACCGCCGCCGTCGGGGCCGTAGACGGACACGTCGTCGACGAGGTACGCGGCCTGCCCGTACCAGCCGTGCGTGTAGACCGTCACCGACGTGGTCGAGGCGCCGGTGGTGAAGGTGGTCGACAGCTGCTTCCAGGCCGTCGAGTCGGGTGTCCACGTCGAGACGTCGGTCGTCCCGGTCCCGGTCACGCCCAGGTACGCGTACCCGCCCCGCACCCAGGCGCCGAGCGTGTACGTCGAGCCGGGCCGCACCGCCACCGTCTGGGTGCAGCGGGCGTTGTCCTGCCCGGCCGGGGTGGCCCGCAGCGCGGCCGTGCCGCCGTGCACCGGGGAGGAGACGGTCGCGCCGCTGCCCGCCGAGCAGTTCCAGTCGCTGAGCCCCGACTCGAATCCGGCGTTCCTGGCGTTGTTGATGTCCGCGGCCGACGCCTGTCCGGCGCCGGCGAGCGAGAGACCGAGGGCGAGGGAGACGGCGACGACCGCCGACCGCAGCCGGGTCCGTCCCCGTATGCGCGAGCCCTCACACTCCTGCGCGTTCGTCCGCATATGTATGCGTCTTCTGTGTCTGAACATACTCGTAAGTTGGTCCAGACCAATCAAGTTGTCAATACTCCCGCACGAGACCCGTTCACCCGTACGGGGGGCCCAACCACCGCGTCCGACCGTCGAGTTGAGGCATATGCGTCTCACTCTGTGTGGATACGGCCCCACCCCGCGTGAGTTGATCAAGGAGATTCGGTGTTGATCGGGCCATGCCGTGGATATGGTGCTGATGCAAGACGATGCAGGAGGGGCGTCCAGCCGTACGTCGCTCCGCACA
This sequence comes from Streptomyces caniscabiei, assembly GCF_014930365.1. Classification (GTDB taxonomy): domain Bacteria; phylum Actinomycetota; class Actinomycetes; order Streptomycetales; family Streptomycetaceae; genus Streptomyces; species Streptomyces caniscabiei. Next base: position 91,806 of record NZ_JABXWI010000006.1, read on the forward strand.
GGGGCCGTCCGAGGCGGTGGTCGACCACTCCGCCGAAGTGAACGGGGTGGTGTGCGCCGTGCCGACCGCGATAGCCGTCACCAGTTCCGACCTGGTGCTCCCACCGCACGACCGGCAGACCCCGCCTGCGGTCGTCCAGCCGCAGGAGACCCTCGAAGCCTCCCTGTATGGCATGCACGCGCTCATCGAGCAGCACGGCTACGTCATCGCCCTGCACTCGTCCTCCGACGCGTCGGCCGTCACCCGGCGGCTGCACACCGTCCGTTCCGTGCTGGAGAGCGACCGCATCGCCCTGCTCGGTGTGGACCTGCCCCCGCTCGGCGTCGCCCTGCTCGCCCAGCAGTTGCGGCAGCTCTCCGTGTGCGACTTCAGCCCGGGAGTGCTCGCCTCCTCCGTGCGCCTCCTCGCGCACTACATCTACGCCGGCGCGCACCTCGGCTCCGTCGCCAAGCTCGACCGGGTGCCGGTCACGCTGAAGTCGCACGCCAAGTCCTGGCTGCCCGGAGCCCGGTTCGCCGTCCTGGCCAACCCGCGGCCCCAGCTGGTCCGCCTCCACACCGCCGACGAGGAGCCCCTCGCGGGCCCCGAGTTCGGCACCCGGTTGCTCGTCGCCCAGGGACCGCAGCCGCCCTCCGACTGGGTCACCGCCTCCCTCGCCCCGGCCTGGCAGGTGCAGGGGTCCCTGCCCGTGCCGCTGCCCGAGGAGTCCGTGCGCTGGTGGGGCACCGGCAAGCTCGTCGAGTTCGCCGCCGGCCTCTCCGACGTCTCCGTGCTCTACCAACTCGTCTCGTCCGTACGCCGCGAGACCTGCCACTGGTGCGGCCTCGAACTCATCGGCGACCGCTGCGGATTCTGCGCGGCCCCGCTGCGCGAGCCCGAACCGCCACCCGTGCGCGCGCTGCCCCGAGCGGTCACATGACAGCCGTACGACAACTCCGCACGTCCCCACGAGGTGAGATGTAGTGAACTCGCGCCAGCGCCGCGGCGTCATCCTGCTGGTCCTCTCGGCCCTGTGCGCCCTGGCCGCGTTCACCGGGGTGCTCTCGGTGATCCGTGACGTGAACGCCAAGGTCGGACCGGAGGTGACCGCGTACCGGCTCAAGGGCGACATCGCGCCCTACAAGGAGCTGACGGCGGGCCAGTTCGAGAAGATCTCGATGCCGGAGCGGTGGCTGTCCGGCACGGCCGTCACCGATCTGGCGGAGATCCGCGGGAAGATCGCCGTCACCCAGCTGCGCAAGGGCTCCCTGCTCCAGTCCGACATGATCGTCGACCGCCCCGAACTCGAAGCGGGCCAGCAGGAGATCGCCATCCTGATCGACGCCTCCACCGGTGTGGCCGGCAAGATCAACCCGGGCTCGCGGGTCAACATCTACGCCACCTTCGAGGAGAAGGACAGCGACTCCAAGAAGGACACCTCCAAGCTGATGGTCACCGACGCCCGCGTCATCGACGTCGGCAGGCTGACTCCCCTCGAATCCGGCCAGTCCAACAGCGACCGCCGGCGCACGGCGACCGAGGCCGTCCCGATCACCTTCGCGCTCGACACCGCCGACGCCCAGCGCGTCGCCTTCGCCGAGTCGTTCGCCGAGCACGTCCGTCTCGCCCTCGTCGGGGGCGGCGAGGCCACCGTCGTCGTACCGGACGACCGTTCGTACACCCTCGAAGAGGACAAGTAGGAGGCCCCGCGATGAGGTCGGTCCGGAACGTCCACGCGAGGGTCCCTCGAACGGGGGTGCGCCGAACACCGCTACGGAGCGGCGCGTACGAGATCCCCTCGCCCTCCGCACCACGAACGGGGATCCGCCGATGACCATCCGCATCCTCCCCGCCGCCGGCGACGTCGACTCGGCCCGCGCGCTCACCACGCTGCTCGGCCAGCTCGCCGACGCGGAACCGGCCCCGCCCGTCTCCGACTCCACCGCGCTGCTGGACACCCTGGCGCGGCTGGCCGCCGACTCGCTGGACGAGCTGCCCGAGGTGGTGCTGGTCCACGAACGGATCGGCCCGGTACCGGCGCTGGACCTGGTCCGCGACCTCGTCCTGCGCTTCCCTGCCGTCGGCGTCGTGCTCGTCACCTCCGACACCAGCACCGGCGTCCTCACCGCCGCCATGGACTCCGGCGCCCGGGGCATCGTCCAACTGCCCCTCTCCTACGAGGCCCTCGCCGAGCGCGTCCAGGCCGCCGCCGCCTGGTCGGCCGGCATGCGACGCCACCTCGGCAGCGCGACACCCGAGCTGTACGCGGGCCCCGGCGGCACCGTCGTCACCGTCAGCGGGGCCAAGGGCGGCGTCGGGGCCACCGTCACCGCGGTCCAGCTCGCCCTCGCCGCCCGCGCGTCCGGCCGTACGGTCGCCCTTCTCGACCTCGACCTCCAGTCGGGGGACGTGGCCTCGTACCTGGACGTGCAGTTCCGCCGCTCGGTCGCCGACCTGGCCGGCATCCAGGACCTCAACCCCCGGGTCCTCCAGGAGGCCGTCTACGCCCACGACACCGGTGTCTCCCTCCTCCTCGCCCCCGCCGAGGGCGAACGCGGCGAGGAGGTGACGGACCGGGTGGCCCGCCAGGTGGTGGCCACCCTCCGCTCCCGGCACGACGTGGTGGTCGTCGACTGCGGCTCCCAGATGACCGCGGCCACGGCGGCGGCCGTCGAGATGGCCGACCAGGCCCTGCTCCTCGTCACCCCCGACGTCATCGCCGTCCGCGCCGCCAAACGCATGGTCCGCCTCTGGGACCGCCTCCAGATCCGCAAGGCCGAGGAGACGCTGACGGTCGTCAACCGCCTCTCGCGCGCCACGGAGATCCAGCCGGCCCTGGTCGAGAAGGTCACCGGCACGAAGGTGGCCCGCGCCGCCGTCCCCGCCGCCTTCAAGGAACTCCAGTCCGTCGTCGACGCGGGCCGCCTCCAGGACCTCGACGCCCGCTCGGTCGTCAAACAGGCCCTCTGGGCCCTCGCCGGCGAACTGGAACTCGTCGCCGCCCCGGACCACAACCACCACGGCGGCCGGCGCCGCAAGTCCGCCGCCGACCGGGGCGCCCTCGTCCTGCGTCGCAAGGGCGGCGACCGGGGCTCGGCGACCCTCGAGTTCGCCGGCATGCTCCCGCTGATCCTGATCACCATGACGATCCTCTGGCAGGCGGCCCTCTACGGCTACACCTACTCCCTCGCCGGCAACGCCGCCGACGAGGCCGCCCGCGCCGCCACCGCCGCGTACGCGGTCGACGGCGACATCGCGGGCGCCTGCGAAGCCGCGGGCAGCGCCCACCTCCCCGGTGCCTGGAGCGACACGTCCATCGACTGCGCCCCCGCCGGCCCCGTCATGCGCGCCGAGGTCCAGGCCAACGTCCCCCTCTTCTTCCCCGGCTTCGACACGGGCTGGACGGTCGACGGCGAGGCGGGCGCGGCGTTGGAGGGCGACACACCATGACCCGCACCCGCCCGACCACCGGGACCGCGGCTGAACACGTACGCCCGCTTACTGCGACTGTTGCCCTGAGCCCGACCGCAGGGAAGGGACCGCAGCCCGGACGGCGGGTCGGCCGCGCACGGCGAGAAGGGGGCGTGCCGGGGGGTGTCCGCCCGCAGCGGTTGGCGCGTCGACAGCCCGCACCTCCCAGCCGACCGATTCCGCGCCGTTCCGAGGACGGACACCCCCCGGCGCGCCCCCGACCCACCCCCCAAGCCCGGGCGCACCCCGAACGCACAGGCGACGGCCCCACCCCTCGCACCCGGCCGACCCCCCCACCCACGGGCCGCCGCCCCACCCCCCGCTGGAACGACCGCGGCTCCTCCATCCTGGAGTTCGCCGGCTTCCTCCCGATCCTGCTCCTCGTCGGCATGGCGGCGATCCAGCTCGGCCTGATCGGCTACGGCATCAGCCAGGCGGGCTCGGCGGCCCGGGCCGCCGCCCGCGCCGAGTCCCTGCAACCCGGAACCGGCGGGGCCGCCGGCGCCGCCGCGGCGAGCGCGTGGCTGAACCCCTCGGTCGACCCCGGAGGCGGCGGCACGGACACGATCACCGCCACGGTCGTCGTCACCGTCCCCTCCGTGATCCCCCTCTTCGACCCGGTCCCCGTCGAACGCTCGGCCACCATGCCCAACGACCTCGACCCCTGACCCGAGCCGCACCCCGACCCCCACCCACCGACCCAAGCCCACCACCCCCGACCCGCACCACCCACCGCCCCAAGCCGCCCCCCCCCGAGAGGAGTTGACGACAAGATGAGCCTGCGATCCCGTATCGCCGCCCCCGACGAGGGGGGAGCCGGGCGCGAGGACGGACACCTCGTGGCCGTCTACCGCGCCAAGCTCCTCGAAGAGATCGACCTGGCCGAGATGTCGGCCCTGACCGCCGCAGACCGCAGGGCCCGCCTGGAACGCGTACTCGGCCACATCATCAGCCGGGAGGGCCCGGTCCTCTCCTCGGGCGAGCGCTCCGGGCTCATCCGCAGGGTCGTCGACGAGGCCCTGGGCCTCGGCGTCCTCGAACCCCTCCTCGCCGACGCCTCGATCACGGAGATCATGGTCAACGGCCCCGACTCGATCTTCGTGGAACGAGCCGGCCGCGTAGAACAACTCCCCCTACGCTTCGCCTCCACCGACCAGCTGATGCAGACGATCGAACGCATAGTCTCGACCGTCAACCGTCGCGTCGACGAGTCGAACCCCATGGTCGACGCCCGCCTCCCCACCGGCGAGCGCGTCAACGTGATCATCCCTCCGCTCGCCCTCACCGGCCCCACCCTCACCATCCGCCGCTTCCCCCGCGCGTACACCCTCCCCGAACTCATCGACCTCGGCTCCCTCGACGAGCAGATGCTGATGCTCCTCGCCGCCTTCGTCCGAGCCCGCTTCAACGTCATCGTCAGCGGCGGTACCGGCACCGGAAAGACGACCCTCCTCAACGCCCTCTCCGGCCTGATCCCACCCCGCGAACGCATCATCACCATCGAGGACTCGGCCGAACTCCAGCTCCAGCAGGAACACGTCATCCGCCTGGAGTCGCGGCCCGCCAACATCGAGGGCAAGGGCCAGATCACCATCCGCGACCTGGTCCGCAACTCCCTGCGCATGCGCCCCGACCGCATCATCGTCGGCGAGGTCCGCGGCGGCGAGACCCTTGACATGCTCCAGGCCATGTCCACCGGCCACGACGGCTCCCTCGCCACGGTCCACGCCAACTCCGCCGAGGACGCCCTCATGAGGCTCCAGACCCTCGGCTCGATGTCCGAGGTCCTCATCCCCTTCGAGGCCCTCAAGGACCAGATCAACTCGGCCGTGGACGTGGTCGTCCAGCTGACCCGCTTCGCCGACGGCTCCCGCAAGGTCACCGAGATCGCCCTGCTCGTCTCGCACGGCCGCGAACAGTTCCGCATCGCCACCGTCTCCCGCTTCGCCCCTGACCCCCTCGGCGCCGACCGTGTCGTCCACGGTCGCTTCGAGCACCTGCCGATACCCCGGCCGATCGCGGAGAAGCTGTACGTGGCCAACGAGCCGCTGCCGCCCGCGTACGGCGTGGCCGAGGCCATCGACCCGCTCAACATCCGCCAGGCCATCGGATAGCCGAGAGCCCCGAGGAGGTAGGACCGACCATGGCGACCACCGACACCACCACCCTGCTGGCGCTCGGCGCCACCGTCCTGGGCGGCACCCTCGCCGTCGCGGGCGCGCACGCCTACGCCTCCGGCCGCGCCCAGGCCCAGGCCCTCGTCGACCGTCTCGCCGGACAGCAGGGCGGCCCCCCGCGCACGGCGGCGGGCCGGGTACGGCGCTTCACGGCCGTCGACCGCCGTCTGCGCCGCACCCGGCTGGGCCGCGCCATCCACCTCCGGCTGACCACGACCGGACTGGACCTGACGACGGGGGAGTTCGCGACCTACGTGGCGATGGTCGTCGTGGCGCTGTGGCTGATCGCCGCCGCCACCCTGGCCCCCTTCTTCGGCCCGATCGCGGGCGCCGTCGGTGTCTGGGCGGCCGCCATCTTCCTCAACTGGCAGCGCCAGAAACGCATCGAGGCCTTCATCAACCAACTCCCCGACGTGGCACGCCTCCTGGCCAACGCCACCGCCGCCGGCCTGGCCCTGCGCACGGCCCTGGCGATGGCGGCGGAGGAGCTGGAGGCCCCCGCCGGTGAGGAACTGGCCCGGGTCGCCGACCAGTTGGCGCTCGGCCGCTCGGTGGACGACGCCCTCGGCGAACTCGCCGAACGCCTCCCCTCCCGCGAACTGATCGTCCTCGTCACCACCCTCGTCCTGTCCAACAAGGCGGGCGGCACGGTGGTCAGTTCCCTCCGGAACCTCACCCAGACGCTGGAGGACCGGAAAGAGACCCGCCGCGAGGTCCGCACGATGCTCTCCGAGGTCAACGCGACGGCCTTCACCGTCCCCCTCCTCGGCGTCGGCTCGCTCCTCCTGATCAACTCCTCGAACGACGGGGCTCTGGCCCGGGTGACCGGCTCGCCCCTCGGCCAACTGCTGGTCCTGATCTCGATCGGCCTCTACACGATCGGCTTCTTCGTCATCCGCCGCCTCGGCAAGATCGAAGTATGAGAAGGCCCCGGTGACCGACATGACGACCTCGACGCCCTCCGTCCTCCCGCTCGTCCTGGCCCTGCTGATGGCGATCTCCGTGGCGGGCGTCCTCCTGGGCATCCGCATGATCCGCGCCGACGCGAAACTCCCCGGCGACCTGGCCCTCGCCCTGGAGGTGGGCGCCACCCGCGTCTCCAAGACGGGTTCGGCGGTCGACCGCCTGGGCATGCGCTTCGCGCCCCTCGTGCTGCGCCTCATGGGCCCGCGCCGGGTCGAGGCCAAACGCCACCGCATCGACATGGCGGGCAACCCCGGCGGCCTCACCCTCAACCGCTACGCCGCCCGCCGGGCCGTCTACGGCTTCTTCGGCGCCTTCATGGGCCTCGTCTTCCTCACCAGCGGGCGCCCCCTGTTCGCCGCGTTCACCTTCGCCTTCGGTCTCCTCGCCGCCGACGCGGCGATCTGGCAGGCCATCCGCGAACGCAAGGACGTCATCGACCGCACGCTGCCGGACTTCCTGGACGTCCTGGCCGTGGTCGTCTCGGCGGGCCTGGGCTTCCGTCAGGCCCTGGACCGGGTGGCGGAGAAGTACGAGGGTCCCTGGGCCGACGAACTGCGCATCACCCTCCGCCAGATGGACATGGGCGTCAGCCGCCGCCAGGCCTTCGACGAACTCCGCAGGCGCAACTCCTCCGAACAGGTGGCCCAGTTCGTCTCGGCGCTCCAACAGGGTGAGGAGCTCGGCTCTCCCATCGCCGAGACCCTGATCCAACTGGCCGCCGACATGCGCCGCACGGACGCGCAGAACGCCCGCCGCCGAGCGGCCCGCACCATCCCCAAGGCCACCCTCGTCACCCTCGTCTTCATGCTCCCGGCCACGATGATCCTCATCGCCACGGGCATGTTCCTGGGCTCGGGAACGAACTTCGGCGACATCCTGGGCCGCTGATGAACCCCTCGAGCCCTGAAGGCCTCCCGCTCGCCCCCTCCTGCGGGCAATCGTGCCGCTGGGGCGATGGGGAGGGTGGGCGCGGGCGGCGCCTCGCAACCGCCGAGCAGCGGAACCCGCCCCCGCCCGGCCCCGGCGAGGGCACGCCCGCGCAGCCACCGCCCGGCCCCGACGCGAACCCCACCTCCGGCTATCTCGCCGACGACGTCACACCCCCCGCCACCCTCCGCCTCCAGCTCAACGCCCTCCAGGCCCTCGCCCGCCAGACCTTCGCCGTCCGCCTCACGATGCTCGCCATCGGCACCCCGTTCGCCATGGCCAACACCACGGACGGCACCCCGACCCACGCCGTACTCATCGCCGCCGTCCTCGGCATCACCGTCTCGTACGCCATGCTCAGGGACTGGTACCGCTTCGCCCCGCGCCTCCTCGCCCACCCCACCCTCATGGCCCTGGACCTCCTCTTCGGCGCGGTCCTCCTCGTCACCGCCTCCCCGGCCTCCCCCCTCGCCTACGCCACGGTCTGCACCCCCCTCCTCTCCGGCCTTCTCTACGGCTGGCGCGGCGCCGGCGTCCTCACCGGCCTCCAACTCGCCGTCCTCCTCACCGTCCACCGCGCCTGGGAACACCACCCCGGCGCGGGCGCCAGCACCCTCCTCGTCGCCGGCTTCTGCGTCGCCGCCGGCATCATCGGCGTCACCCTCCGCAACCTGATGTTCCGCTTCGGCACGGCCACCCAGGCGCTCGCCGAAGCCACCTCCCGCCTGGCCGTCGCGGAGGCCGTGGAGTCCGAGCGCGCCCGCCTGGCACGCGACCTCCACGACTCGGTGGCCAAGACCCTCCACGGCCTCGCCCTCGCCGCCGACGCGCTGGCGACCTCGGCGGACCGCCCCACCCCGGACCCGGCCCATCTCAGACAACAGGCCGGCCTGGTCGCGTCGGCGGCCCGCCGGGCCGCGGCCGAGTCCCGCGACCTCCTCACGGACCTACGCCGCCACACCGACCTGACGACGCCCGCCCCGCCCACCGATCTGACGGCCGAACTGACGGCGAGGGCGGCGGACTTCGCCTCCCGCACCTCGATCCCCACCCGGGTGACGCACCCCGGCGAGGCGCCCCCGCCCCTCCCGCCCGAGACGACCCGCCACCTCCTCGCGATCACCGCGGAGGCCCTGGAGAACATCCACCGCCACGCCCACGCGACCACGGCGGAGATCTCCCTGACGACCACGCCGGACACGCTCCACCTCACGATCAAGGACGACGGCGTGGGTCTGCCGCCCGCCCTCACCCTCGAAGAAGCGCAAAGTTCCGGCCACTTCGGTCTCCTGGGCATGGCGGAACGAGCGGCCCGCACGAACGCGACGCTCCACCTGCGCTCGACCACCCCGGGCACGGAGGTGACCCTGACCCTCCCGCTGCCGGTCAGCGATCCCCAGCCCACCCCACTCACCTCCCTCACCCCTCGACAGGAGGCCGCTCATGCCTGACCAGCCGCAGGCACGCCCCGGCCCACCCCTCCGCGTACTCGTCGCGGACGACAACCCGGTGGTCCGCGCCGGCCTCACGGCCCTGCTGGACGCGCACCCCGACATCACGGTCGTGGCCCAGGCCACGAACGGTGAGGACGCGGTGCGTGAAGCGCGCCGCCACCGCCCGGACGTCGCCCTCCTCGACGTCCGCATGCCGGGCACGGACGGCCTGACCGCGCTCCCCGAACTGGCCGCGCTCTGCCCCGTGATGATGCTGACCTACAGCACGGAGCCCGAGGTGGTGACCGAGGCCCTGCGCCGTGGCGCCTCCGGTTACCTGGTCCACGGCGAGTTCACGGCCCCCGAACTGATGACAGCGGTACGGGATCTGCGGGAGGGGCGCCCGACCATCTCCGCGACTGTCTCAACTTCACTCGGCGTTTCCTACGAACCTTCACACGAAAGTCACGGCCACGCTTCGCACATGCAACCATCTATGGCACAGTCGTCGAAGTCCGGCCCCACCCGCGCGACCACACCGCCCCGCCACGCCTTCGACCGTGTCAACCGCCCGTCCTTCGGCCTGAGTTCAAGAGAGGTGGAGGTGATGGACCTCATCGCGTCCGGCATGAACAACCGTCAGATCGCCGCCACCTGCTTCATCAGCGAGAAGACGGTCAAGAACCACATCAACAGCATCTTCGCGAAACTGCACAGCTCGACACGCAGCGAAGCGATAGCCCACTGGCTGGGCACCACGCCGGACGGATGGCCCCGATGACCCCACCCCCCGACAAAAGTTGGGCCCCCGGACCCACCCCCCGTACGTGCCGTCTCACGTACGGTGATCCGGTTGGTGTCGGCATCGCGCGGGAAGGCAACCGCCATGAAGGTGAAACACCGTTTCGAGACCTGGTGGACCACGGTCACCACCCGCATGCGCGGCAAGGACCGGGACGCGGGCGCGGGGTTCGTGGAGTACGCGGGCATCATGATCATCGTCGCGGGAATCTTCGTGATGATCGACGGGCTGGGATTGGACGGGGCCATCTCGGGGGCGATCATGGACGCGGTCGAGACCGTTACCGGCGGGGGCGGCTGATCGCGGAACGCCTCCGAGGCGATAGGGGATCGACCCTTCCCATCTACATCTGGTTGACGGCCATCCTGCTCTTCGCGGCGTTGGCCTTCTTCGCGTTCGCCCAGGCTGCCTCCGCCCGCAACGGCGCCCAATCGGCAGCGGACGCCGCAGCGCTGGCCGCTGCGCAGGAAGCGCGGGAGGAACTGCTGCTCGACCTCGGTGACGCCATCGACGCCGGCGACAAGGACTGGTTGGACTGGTTGGACCTGCCCGCCGAGCAACTCCCCGCAGACGAGGCCACTCTCGCGGCCGAGCAGCTGGCCGCAGCCAACAATTCGACCGTCCAGGGCGGTGCCGTAGTCACCGAGGTGGGCGGCTTCCCCGGCTTCCAGGTCGCGGTCGAGACGGACTACACCGTCGGCGATTCGATCATCCCGGGAACCGAGAGCCTGACGGCTGTGGCGCGGGCCACGGCCATCATCCAGCCGCGCTGCGACTTCGACGTGTCTGCGGACCCCGAGAAGCCTGTCGCCCTGGACTGCGACGGCCAGCCGGTTGACATCGATCCCGGAAATTTCGATCCGGACGACCTTCCCGACGCGTCCGTGATGTTCTCTGTGCGTCTGGCTGATTGAGAGGAAGTTGTTCCCATGAAGTTCCGGTACACCATGAAGAGCCGGATGGCTCTGACCACGGTGACGATCGCCACCGGGCTGGTCCTCACGGTGGCCGGTTGCAGTGGAGGAGAGGGCGGCACCTCGTCGGACGCCAAGTCGCCCTCCTCATCCTCCGAAAAGTCTGATGGGGGCGACGACAAGCAGGAGACCGAGACGGAGGTCGCGGACTCGGTGCTGGCCGAGGTCAAGGGCGAAAACGGCCTGACCCTGGTGGTCTCGGCCGCCGGTCGGGACGCCGGGGGGTTCGTGACTGTGGAAGGCACGGTCACGAACAACACGGGCGGTCGCTGGATGGCGGTGGAGTGGCGCGGCGACGAAAGGGAACTGGCGAAGAACGGCGGTTCCCTTGCCGGCGCCAACCTCGTCGACCAGGCAGGGAAGAAGAAGTACCTCGTACTGCGCGACACATCGGGCCGGTGCCTGTGCACCCAGTTCTCGGGCGGAGTGCGGGACGGTGAAAGCGCCCACTGGTACGCCCAATTCCCCGCACCCCCCGAAGACACCACCTCCGTAGACTTCCAGGTCGGCTCCATGCCCCCCGCCACCATCGAGCTCTCCGAGGACGAGTGACCATGGCCGTCCTCACCCCACGGGCCACCGCGGCCCTCGTCGTGCTCGCCGCCCTCACCCTCGGCGTGCCCTCCCAGACCGCCGCCGCCGACGACCCGAGCGAACCCCCGGGCACCGTCACCACGTCCCCGCCCCCGGAGGTCGACGCGAACAGCCCGGGCCTGAAGCTCGCCCAGGGGGCCACCCTCGCCCCCGCCAAGGTCCTGGACATCAAGTCCGTCGTGGAGGACCTCGGCGGCGAGGAGCGCCGCGAGGACACGAACGAGAACGTGACGTTCGCCCTCCAGGCCGAGGTCCTCTTCCCCAGGGACAGCGCGAAACTCAACCCCCAGGCCCGCTCCCGGATCCAGGCCATCGCGGAGGAGATCAAGAAGCAGAGCGCGGGCACGGTCCGCGTCTTCGGCTTCACCGACAACCTCGGTTCCTACGCCCACGGCCTGACCCTCTCCAAGAAACGCGCCGAGGCCGTCCACGACCTCCTCGCCGCCGACCTGGGCGGCAACATCACCTTCGAGGTGCGCGGCTACAGCGAGGACTACCCGATCGCCGACAACTCCTCGGAGGAGGGTCGCAAGAAGAACCGCCGCGTCGAGGTCTCCTTCCCCCGCACCACAGCCGACCCCGAGAGCACCTCAGACACAGCCTCAGACACCGGCGGCGACGAGAGCTGATCCCACGCGACCGTCGCCGCCCTCGCTCCGGCAGCGAATCCCGTACGCCCCAGAGCCGTTCCCGGGGCCGCCGCTCGATGACCCGGGAACGTACGCGCGTGGTACCGGGCTCAGCGCGGTCAGCCCGTCGGGCGACCGGCGCGCCCGTCGACGTCGGCACCGCCGTCGACAAGGGCCTGCCTCGAACGCCCATCCGAAGCGCCCTGGGTCGATACGCCGACACGGGCGACCGGCTTCCCCACCGCGACCCACGTCCGTGCGCCCGCCCCCCACACGAGCGATCCTCTCCCTCACAAGCCCGTACACCCTGTGCCACTGAGAGGCCCCATGCGCAAGCTCGTCCTGATGATGTCCGTGTCCCTCGACGGCTACATGGAGGGCCCCGACCGCGAGATCGACTGGCACCTGGTCGACGACGAACTGCACACGCACTTCAACGACGTCCTCCGGGAGATGGGCGTCTTCCTCGAAGGCCGTGTCACCTACGAGCTGATGGACGCCTACTGGCCCACGGCCGACCGGGACCCCGACACCCCGCGTGCCGTCGCCGACTTCGCCGAGATCTGGCGGAACAAGCCGAAGCTGGTCTACTCCCGCACCCTGCGGCACGGGGACCGGCACACGACGATCGTCCGGGACATCGTCGTGGAGGACATCGAGGCGCTCAAGGCACAGGACGGCGGTGACCTGGTCGTGGGCGGCGCCGAACTGGCGGCCCAGTTCATGCGGCACGACCTGGTCGACGAGTACCGCGTCTACGTCCACCCCGTGCTCCTGGGCGCCGGCAAACGGCTCTTCCCGGCAGCCGACGCCGCGACCCCGACCGGCCTGCGCCTGGTAGAGACCCGCACCTTCGGCAACGGAGTGGTCCTCCTGCGCCACCAACGCTAAGAGTTGCTGTCGTACAGGTCCCGCCCGTGCTCGTCCGCGTACGCCCGTAGCGACCCCACCACCGTGTTGGTGACCGCGACCAGCGGTACGGCCACCACCGCGCCGCCGATGCCCGCGACCATGCCACCGGCGGCGACCGCGAGGACGACGGCCAGGGGATGCACCCGGACGGCCCGGCCGAGGATGAACGGCTGGAGGATGTGCCCCTCGATCTGCTGCACGGCGAGCACCACGACCAGCGTCATGACGGCCGTGAACACGCCCTGGGTCACCAACGCCACCACGACTGCCAGCGCGCCCGAGACGACCGCACCCACCAGCGGGATGAAGGAGAACAGGAAGATGAACACGGCCAGCGGGACCGCCATCGGCACGTTCAGGAAGTAGATCCCCAGGCCGATGAAGATCGCGTCGATCAGCGCCACGACCACCGTGCCGCGCACGTACGCGGTCAACGTCCGCCAGGCACGCGGCCCCGCGTCGGCGACACCCGGCCGGGCCGCCGTGGGCACCAGTTTCAGGGCCCACTGCCAGATCCTCTTGCCGTCGTACAGGAGGAACAGTGTGGAGAACATCGTCAGGAGGATGCCGGTGAGCGCCTCGACGATGACGGTCACGCCCTCCAGTCCCGCCGAGGTGATCGTGTCCGTGTTGTCGCTGACCGCCTCGCGGAGGTTCTTGGCGATGTCGTTGATCTGGTTCTCGGTGACGTGGAACGGGCTGTCGAGCAGCCAGCGCTGCAACTCGTCGATGCCGTCCTGGATCTGGTCGGAGAGATCGTCGATGTTCTCCATGACCTGCCACGTGACGAACCAGCCGATCAGTCCCATGACGATGAAGCCGAGGGCGGCGGTCAGCGCCGTGGCGAGGCCGCGCGGTACGCCGAGCCGGGACAGCCGTGCCACGGTCGGCTGGAGCACGGCGGTGACGAGCAGCGCGGCGGTGAACGACAGCACCAGCAGCCGTACCGAGCTGATGACCCGCATCAACACCCAGACGGTGCCCGCGAGCACGAGCAGCCGCCATCCGGCCTCGGCCGCCACCCGCATCCCCCACGGCACGGCCGACGCGGGATCCGGACGGGAGTAGAGGAGGGGGGTGGTCGTCGCCCGGCTCGTCGAACCCGTGGTTCCGGGGGAACCCGCGTCATCCGTAGGGCCGGTGGAGCCGCCCGCCTCGGCCGGTGAATCGGCGCCGCGGGCCCCAGCGGTCGCGTCGGTGCCGCCGGCCCCGGACTCGGCCCTGCTCCCGCTCCCGCTCCCGCTCCCGCTCTCGCTCTCGCCGGAGACGGTCCGGCCGCCCGAGCCCACCTCGGAGTCCTCGGCCTCCGCCTCCATCTCCGCCCGGCGTCGCTCCAACCGCTCGCCCCATCCGCTCAGTCCGGCGCCGAGCCGGCCGAGCCATCCTGGAACTCGCGACATCATCCGTCCTCTTCCCCCGTCGCTCCTGTGGGTCACCACTCCTCCCGGAGGCCGCGTCACCACCCGGGGCTTTCGACCGTACATGCCCGAAGCCCCCCACCAAAGGACGGTGGAGGGCTTTACGGGGTTGAGCGGCGGGCGGGTGTCACCGCGTCGCCGACCGGCCTAGTACCAGTGGTTGGCCTGCCAGAACGACCAGGCCTCGCACGGGCTACCGTAGCGCGATTCCATGTAGTTCAGGCCCCACTTGATCTGCGTGGCCGGGTTGGTCTGCCAGTCGGAACCGGCGGACGACATCTTGGAGCCGGGCAGCGCCTGGAAGAGACCGTAGGCACCCGAGGAGGGGTTGACGGCCTTGTAGTTCCAGGTGGACTCGTGGTTCACGATGTTGCTGAAGCACGTCCACTGGTCGCTGGCCACGACCGCCTTCGCCATCGCCTGGATCTCGGCGATGGTGTACGAGCTCTGCGTGGGGATGTCACCGAGCGAGCCGGCGGCAGCGGACTTCGACTCGGCCTCGGCCGCTGCCGCTTCCTTCGCCTTGCGCTCCTGCTCGGCCTTCTCCGCCGCCTTCTGCTTGTCGATCGCGTCCTGGGCCGCCTTCTTACGGGCGGTCTCCTCGGCGTCCTTGCGGGCGCTCGCGTCGGCGGCGACGGCCTGGGCGTCGGCCTGAGCAGTCAGGGACGCGGTCTGCACCTGGGCCTGCTGGCCCACGGGTATGTCGGCGAGCAACGTGGTGTCGTTCGCGACCGCCTCGGCGTCGTCAGTGGTCTGGGCGGTGCTGCCCGAGGCAACTCCGACGACACTGCCGACTGCGGTGACCGCGGTGGCCGAGGCCACTGCGAATCCCCGGACCGAAATCCGGCTCACACGGTTTCCTTCCAGCATCGCCCGCCTCGGTGACCCTGGCGGACGCAATCGTGCCCCTGACGCTGGCCTCCCAACTGCGGGGTCACGGAGGCGCGGGCCCGACGGGCAACTCCCTTGCGGAAGCGCCGTGTGGTGCTCGGGCGGCATACGACGACGCTGTGGAGTTGACCTGATGCTGCTGTGGTTCCGTACCGCTGGGGGTACAGGTGTGTCGTATGCGGGGCCTGACAGAAATGAGACTCTGCCGTAACCCGACACCGGGAGGCAATTCAGTGGTGAGTGTGAAAGCTCACACCTCGTTTGACGCCGGAGATTCCAGGAAACCCCCACACGCCGAGGCGCCGCCCGGCTAGGCTGCTGAGCCTTTTGCCGGACGGCGCCCGGGAATTGGGGCCGAACCCGTGGTGTCGGGGTTAAATCTGCCCGTCCTCCAGCATTTCGGTCACAAGGGCCGCGATCTGGGACCGTTCGGACCTCGTCAAGGTGACGTGGGCGAAGAGCGGGTGGCCCTTCAGCTTCTCCACCACGGCGACGACACCGTCGTAGCGACCGACGCGCAGGTTGTCGCGCTGGGCGACGTCATGGGTCAGAACGACCCGTGAATTCGCCCCGATCCGGGACAGAACGGTCAACAGGACGTTCCGCTCCAGGGACTGCGCCTCGTCCACGATCACGAACGCGTCGTGCAGGGAACGGCCGCGGATGTGGGTGAGCGGCAGCACCTCCAGCATGCCGCGGGCGGTGACCTCCTCGATGACCTCGCGGCTGGTGACCGCGGACAGCGTGTCGAAGACCGCCTGCGCCCAGGGGCTCATCTTCTCGGACTCGGAACCGGGCAGATAGCCGAGCTCCTGCCCGCCCACCGCGTACAGCGGCCGGAAGACCATCACCTTCTGGTGCTGGCGCCGTTCGAGCACGGCCTCCAGACCCGCGCACAGCGCGAGCGCCGACTTGCCGGTGCCGGCCCGGCCTCCCATGGACAGGATGCCCACGTCCGGGTCGAGCAGCAGATCCAGCGCGATGCGCTGCTCGGCGCTGCGCCCCTTGATGCCGAACGCCTCCCGGTCGCCGCGCACCAGACGGATGTTGCCGTCGGGCGTCACCCGGCCGAGCGCCTTGCCGCGCTCCGACTGGATGGTCAGGCCGGTGTGGACGGGGAGCGTGCTCGCCTCGGGGACGTAGATCGACCCTTCCTCGAAGAGGATGTCGACCTGTTCGCCCGGCAGGGTCAGCTCGGACATCCCGGTCCACCCGGAGGCGTCCGTGATGGCCAGCTCCGCGCGGTACTCCTCGGCGAGGAGGCCCACGGAGGACGCCTTGATCCGGAGGGGGAGGTCCTTCGACACCACCGTGACGTCGAAGCCCTCGGCCTGCAGATTGCGGGCGACCGCGAGGATCCGGGAGTCGTTGTCCCCCAGGCGGTAGCCGCTCGGCAGCACGCTGGGATCCGAGTGGTTGAGCTCGACCCGCACGGTGCCGCCGAGGTCCCCGATCGGGATGGGGGCGTCGAGGCGGCCGTGCCGGACCCGGAACTCGTCGAGCAGGCGCAGGGCCTGCCGGGCGAAGTAGCCGAGTTCGGGATGGTGCCTTTTCGCCTCCAGCTCCGTGACCACCACGATCGGCAGCACGACTTCGTGCTCGTCGAAGCGGCTCAAAGCATTCGGGTCGGCCAGCAGGACGCTGGTGTCGAGAACGTAGGTGCGCCGGTCTGGCATGCGGCGCTTTGTGCTGGTCACCACGGAAGGACGTACCCCCTCGGATGAGGTCGGGGAGCGACGAGAACGAACTGGGCCGGTCGTTGGCCCCGTTGCACGGGCCGGTGACCGGCCCTCCGCTGCTTCGTCCGTGCTGTGACCGCACGATCGGGCTGGTGCAAAGGGCCTCCCGGGCGGAC
The DNA here is from genome assembly GCF_014930365.1 of Streptomyces caniscabiei. Taxonomy (GTDB): domain Bacteria; phylum Actinomycetota; class Actinomycetes; order Streptomycetales; family Streptomycetaceae; genus Streptomyces; species Streptomyces caniscabiei. The sequence goes on from NZ_JABXWI010000006.1 coordinate 108,834, forward strand.
GGCCCCGAGCCGCCCGCTGAGATCCGACACCCGTGGTTCGGGCGTCGACCTGACTGGCTTATGCCCTCGAACACGCGCCGCCATGCCAAGCGGTACGACGGCGTCCCGGTGAACTCCTCGTTACTTCTGTCCCGGTGAGCGTGGTGCACACCTCGCGTGGGGTGCGGAAGCTCAGCCTCCGTAGCGCCGGTGTCGCGCCGCGTAGTCCCGCAGGGCGCGCAGGAAGTCCACCTTCCGGAAGGCCGGCCAGAAGACGTCACAGAAGTAGTACTCGGAATGGGCGGTCTGCCAGAGCATGAATCCGGACAGCCGCTGCTCGCCGCTGGTGCGGATCACCAGATCCGGGTCGGGCTGGTCGACGGTGTAGAGGTGGCTGCCGATCAGGTCCACGGAGACCTTCTCGGCGAGTTCCTCCATCGAGGCGCCCCGGTCGTGCGCGTCCTGGATCATCGAGCGGACGGCGTCGGCGATCTCCTGGCGCCCGCCGTACCCGATGGCCACGTTGACCAGTATCCCGTCGACGTCCGCGGTGGCCTCCTCGGCCTCCTTGAGCGCGCGCTGCATCCCGGGGGAGAGCAGGTCCAGCGCCCCCACGTGGTGCACGCGCCAGCGGCCGTCGGCGGCGAGGGAGCGGACGGTGTCCTCGATGATCCCGAGCAGCGGGACGAGCTCTTCCTTCGGGCGGTTGAAGTTGTCGGTGGAGAGCAGCCAGAGCGTGACGACCTTCACGTCCGTCTCGGTGCACCAGCCGAGGAACTCCTCGATCTTGTTCGCCCCCGCCTGGTGGCCCTGCACCGTGGTGGAGCCCGCGGCCTTCGCCCAGCGGCGGCTGCCGTCCACGATCACGCCGATGTGCTCGGGCACCTGGGCGTGGTCGAGGTGGCCCTCGACCCTGCGTGCGTAGACCTTGACCAGCAGGCCCCGCAGTGTGTCGCGCAGGTTCACGTCTTCCAGCCCCTCCGATGCGGTGGCAGTCCCCTAGGTTGGCAGAGCCTACCGGGGCTGGAGGCCAACTGCGCCAAGGGGTGTGCGGGGTCGGGCCGCGCCCGGGGCCCTTGGTGCGGCCTCTTCGGAGGGCCGTCTTCCGGGCAGAAAAAACGGGCCGGTCCGTGGGGGGGAGACGGACCGGCCCGAGGGGGGGTTTCCACCATAACCCTTTGTGAGTGATGCTGCGTGCATCGGCGTGCCACAACTACTCTCCGCAGCCGGACGACCGCGCGGCGGTGAGTGCGGAAGCGTTCATTCAGGGTGTGATCGAGGGGTGATCATGGCCGAATCCCGGTGGATTCCAAGGGAGAATGGAGGAATCCCGGCGGGAATGTGGGGTTTGCGTATCGTTGTGCGACTTCCGGGGAGAAGCGCCTCGACGCCCCCGTACGGGTGAAGCGCGGGCGGAACGCGCGCTTGACGTCGAGAAGTGGGTACCCGGCTTCGCGCAGCCCCCTCCACTGCGCGAGGCCGTGCCGCGCAGCTTTGCTCACGCGAATTACCTTGGTCTGAACCTACGCGAGTAGACCCGGGTAAGCCAAGCCGCGGGCGATAACGATGTGGACACCGGCTCAGCCGGCCGACGGCCTCCGGGCCTCGAACAGCTGGCGGGCGCTGTGCGCGACGAAGGGGCCCTCGGCCTCGATCCGCTCGTGCAGGGAGCGGAGCCGGGGGAGATACGCCTCGACGGTGAAGCCGGGCACCATCCAGACGACCTTCTTCAGGAAGTGCACGACCGCGCCGATGTCGTGGAACTCCATCCGCAGCCGCTCGGCCCGCAGATCCACGATCTCCAGGCCGGCCGCCTCGGCGTCGGCGCGTTCCCGGTCCGGGTGGCGGGCGTTCCGGTTCTCCTCCGGCAGCGGGCCGGTGAAGTGCTCGACCAGCTCGTAGACGCTGCTCGGCCCCACGTGCTGCGCGAAGTACGTGCCGCCGGGCCGCAGCACCCGGGCGATCTCCGCCCAGCGCGCACGCACCGGGTGCCTGCTGGTGACCAGGTCGAACGCCCCGTCGGCGAACGGCAGCGGCGCGTCCTGGTCACTGGCCACCACCACCGCACCCCGGGGGTGCAGCAGCGCCGTCGCCTTCGCGACGTTCGGCGGCCACCCCTCCGTGGCCACGGTCACCGCCGGAAACCGGGCGGCGGAGGCGAGCACCTCACCGCCCCCGGTCTGGATGTCCAGCGCCGCCGAGGCCCGCCCGAGCCGCTCGGCCATCCCCCGCGCGTACCCCCACGACGGCCGCGCCTCCGTGGCCCGCCCCTGGAACCACGAGAAGTCCCACCCCTCGGTGGGCACGGCATCGCCCTCGGCGACGAGCTCTTCGAAGGTGGGGGAGGAGGGGGAGGTCATGGGGCCTGATTTTCCCCAGCGACGAAGCGATCGGCGACCGGTTTTCCGGGGCCTGAAGGGCAGTGGGCGAAGCCCCTGTCCCTTCAGGGGCGCGGGGAACTGCGCGACCAGCCCCCTCCGACCCGCGGTCGCCCCACAACTACACCCTCCGAGCTCTCAGGCGATTCCGGCCACCCGCCGTGAGGCACACGCGCCCTACTCGGAGAGAACCGCCCCTACTCGGAGAGAACCGCCTCCGCCTCCACCGTGACCCCCACCGCCTGCACCACCGAAGCGACCCGGAACGCCTCCTGCACGGTCTCCCGGCTCACCCCGGCCTCGCGCAGCACCCGCTCGTGCGAGTCCAGACACGCCCCGCACGCGTTGATCGCGGACACGGCCAGCGCCCAGAGCTCGTAGTCGACCCGTTCCACCCCGGGACCACCGACGGCCTTCGTCCGCAGCCCCGTCCGCAGCGCGCCGTACTCGTGGTCGGACAGCAGATGCCGGGTCCGGAAGAAGACGTTGCTCAACGCCATCGCCGCGGCCGCGGACTTCGCCGCGGTGTACGCCTCCGACGACAGCCGCGCCCGCGCCTCCGGTGCCAGCTCGCGCAGCACGATCGCCGAACGCGAGGCGATCGCCGTGGCCAGCACCGTGCCCCACAACCGCTGCGCCGACAGCCGCGAGTCGCCGAGGACGGCGTCGAGGTTCCGGCGGAGGTCCCCCGCGTACTCCGGAATCAGGGACCTCAAGGTGTCGAGCGACATGGCGTCCTCACTCCCGGTGGGCGGCCGACGGGGTCCAGTGTGGCGGTGCCGCGGGGTCCCCGCGGCACCGGCCTACTCCGTACGCAGCCCCTCCGGCCGCATCATCCTCAGCAGCGGCGGCATGCTCAGCGCCGTGACGAGGACGACGACGCCCGCGCCGATGCCGGCCATGGACAGCACTCCCGACCAGTCGACGGACACCCCGACGTTCGTCATCCGCAGCAGGACCGCGCCCAGGGTCACCCCGACCGTCGAGGCGAGGACGAGGCCGAGGGCGATGGGGATCGTCGTCTGCCACAGCACGGACAGGCCCAGGGTGCGACGCCGGGTGCCGAAGGCGACCAGCGCCGACAGCAGCTTCCTGCGTTCGCGCAACTGCTCCAGCTGGGAGACCAGCAGGCTCGCGCCGATCAGGGTGAGCACGGCGGCGGCACCGACCAGCAGTCCGGTGCGGATGTCCGCGAACTGGTCCACCCGCCTCGTCAGCTCCCACTCCCAGGTCCGGATCAGCGGATCGACCGCCACGGCCGCGTTGCGCACCTCGTCGAGCGCGTCCGGCACCCGGGGGTCGGTCCGCACGTAGACCGTGCCGTAGAACTCCTTCTCGGTGTTCGCCGGCAGGGCGCCCGGGGTGACCAGCAGCCCGTACGTCCCGCTCCGCAGGGGGTCGGCGCGCTCCGGCACCCCGCGTATCTCGGTCGGCAGCTTCCAGGCGATCTCGGCGCCCTGTTCGTCGCCGGTGTAGGTCGGGTCGAAGTAGACCGTGTTCCCGGGCTCGGCCAGCTCCGCCGCGGCCGGGTCCTCCAGGTTCTCCAGGGACTCCATCCGGAAGACGTCGCCGTCGCGGCAGGAGGAGATCTTCGCCAGTTCGCGCAGCGTGGCGCAGTCGCCGAGGGTGATCTCCGTCGCCGCCTCGGGGTCCTTGGCCGTGGCGGCGACGGTCGCGCTGGAGAGCGTCGCGGTGGTCTGCGCTCCCCTGGCCCGCTTCAGCTTCTCGCTGACGACGTCCACCCGGGCGTCGTCGGGCAGGGCGAGCTCCAGCTGCGCCCGCGCGGTGTCCTGCCCGGTCGGCACCTCGTACCGGCCCTCGATGCCGGAGAACAGCATCTGCAGGGCGATCGCGCCGGCCACCGCCACCGCGATGCCGTTGACCATGCGGGCCGCCGTACCGCTGCTCAACTGGAGCCTGCGGACGGCCAGTTGCCAGGAGACGGCGCCGGAGCCCAGCCGGGCGACGAATGCTTCGACGACCCATGGCAGCAGCGCGGTGATGCCGAACAGCAGCAGCACGACACCGCCGATCACCATGTACTCGTTGAAGTCCCCGTTCTCCGCGCCCTGGCCGATCATCGGGTAGAGCAGGGCGAGACCGCCGAGCGGCGGCAGCAGCCGCCACCAGAGCCTGCGGCGCGGCGGCCGGGCCGTGCGCACCACGCCGAGCGGCTCGATGACGACACCGCGCAGCGCGAACAGCGTGACGAGGACGGCGGCGGCCGGCACAGCGAGCGCGACCAGCAGGGCCAGACCGGGGGAGGGGTTGAGGTCGCTCGGGAACACGCTGATGTCGAAGACCTCGACGGAGCCGGCGACCTCCCTGCCGAGCATGAAGAAGCCGGCGCCGAAGACCAGCCCCAGCAGGGAGCCCGCGAGCGCCTCGCCCGCCGCGATCCGACGAGTCATCCGCCCGTCGGAGCCGACCAGCCGGAGCGCCGCCAGCCTGCGGTCGCGCCGCTCGCCGCCGAACCGTACGGCCGTGGCGATGAAGACCGCGACCGGCATCAGCAGCACCACGAAGACGACCAGGGTGAGCAGCACGAGGATCGGGTCGACCTCGTCCTCGTCGGGCGCGCCGGTGGTGTCCGTCCCGAACGCGTCGATCCGGGCCACCACCGAGCCGTCGACGCGGTCGGCGATCCCCTCGGCCCCCGCGTAGTAGGCGAGGTCGGTCGAGCCGATGAGCCCGGCCTGGCCGATGGTGCCCACCGTCTCGTACGGCAGCCGCTCGCGCAGGAGCTTCCCGGCGTCGGACTTCAGCAGGTCGGACAGGGCGGGGGAGACGACCATCTCGCCCGGCGCGGGGAACTCGGCGACCCCGGGCGGCAGCGGGGCGCCCGCGCCCTCGGGTTCGAGAAGCCGTCCCCGGATCTCCTGCTGCCGGTACTCGGTGTCGGTGTCGGCGATGACCAGACTCTTGCCGGTCGGCTTCGACTGGGGCTGGAGGTAGCCGATCCCCCGGTCCTGCCGGGCCTCCTCGCGGATCTCCCGCGCCGACAGCACGTTCGGCACCGCCGCGGTGAGCAGCAGCAGTGCCACCCCGAGGCCCACCCCGACGGCGGTGAGCAGGGCCCGCACCCACCCCTCACGGCCCCCGGTGAAGGTGAACCGCACCCCCATAGCCAGGTCCCGGTACCACTGGCGGAACACGGCGGTGCTCATACGACGCGCTCCATGTCCCGGGACTTCCCGTCGCGTACGACGATCTCGCGGTCGGAGTACGCGGCCACCCGTGCCTCGTGCGTGACCAGGACGACGGCGGCGTTGGTGGACCGGGCGGCCTCGGTGAGCAGCTCCATCACCCGCTCGCCGTTGAGGGAGTCGAGCGCGCCGGTGGGCTCGTCCGCGAAGAGCACCCGGGGGCCGGTGACCAGGGCCCGCGAGACGGCGACCCGTTGGCCCTGGCCGCCGGAGACCTCACCGGGACGTTTGCGGGCGAGGTCGTCGACCTCCAGGCGCTCCATCCAGCCGAGGGCGGTCCGCTCGGACTCCTTGCGGGAGGCGCCGTTCAGCCGCAGCGGCAGGGCCACGTTCTCCACACACGTCAGTTCCGGCACGAGCTGGCCGAACTGGAAGACGAACCCGAACTCGCTGCGCCGGAGCGCGCTGCGCTGGGCGTCGTTCATGGAGGCCATCTCGCGGCCGTTGTAGGTGATCGAGCCCGAGTCGGGCGGCACGATCCCGGCGAGACAGTGCAGCAGCGTCGACTTGCCGGAGCCGGAGGGGCCCATCACCGCGACGACCTCGCCGGGGTGGATGGAGAACCCGGCGCCGTCCAGCGCGGTGGTCGGGCCGTAGGCCTTGCGCAGGTCGGTCGCGACGAGGAGGGAACCGGCGGGGGCCGGCGAGAAGGCCGGGTTCACCGGGTCACCGCCTCGGCCAGCTTGCCCAGTCGGGCGGCGGTCAGCTCCAGCCATCGCAGATCGGCCTCCAGGTGGAACAGGGCGTGGTCGCAGATCAGCTGGTCGGCCAGGTCGCCCTTGCGCTTGCGGTCGGTGAGGATGCGCATCATGCGCAGGTGCTCGGAACGCTGGGTGTCGAGGATGTCGGCCGCGTCCCGGTCGGTGAGCAGGGCGAGGACGACCTTGGTGTAGAGGGTCGACTGCAGATACGGCTCGGGCTTCTCGGGCGTCGCGAGCCACCGCTGGACATCGGTGATGCCGGCCTCGGTGATCGCGTACCGCTTGCGCTCGGGTCCGCCGCCGGGCTCGATGCCGTCGACCTCGACGAGGCCGTTCTTCAGCAGCCGCGACATCGTCGAGTAGACCTGGCCGTAGTGCAGTGGCCGGTCGTGACCGAACTTCTCGTCGAAGGCCCGCTTCAGGTCGTAACCGTGTCGGGGCCCGGACTCCAGGAGTCCCAGGAGGGTGTGACCGATGGACATGAGCACGACTGTACACACGGGGTATACACCGCACGTATACATACCGTGTATAGGTGCCCTCCGGGGGTGAAGGGGGCCCTGGTCAGAGCCGATTGTCACGGTTCTGTCACCGACGCCGTCGGAAACTCATGGGTCGGGTGGGGCAACCATCGCCCCCGCTGGCACGTCCGTTCCGGTGGGATGAGGTCTGTGACCGCGCGCAGCGCGTGCGCTTTGTCACGTCGCCACTGAGCGGACCGACTCCCTCTTGTCGTGGTCCTCGGTGTTAGCTTGCTGAGCTGACAAGACCCGAGTGACGTATGAGACCGAGCAGAAGTCGGAGCGGACCGGAGCCATGGGACGAGCGGAAGAAAGACGAGCGCGGCAGCGCGGCGGTCGCCGCGCGGCGCCCCAGCGCTCGTCCGGAGGCGATGCGGGGGCGACGGCCGTCATAGCCCCGCCCGAGGGCGGCGGCCGGGCGGCGGCCCGCGCGGCGGCCAAGGCCGGCAACAAGAAGAAGCAGAAGAACGAGAAGAGCTTCCTCCGCCGCCTGTTCACCTGGAAGAAGATCCTCGGCACCTTCCTCGGGGTCTGCCTGCTCGGCATGGGCGCCTTCATCGTGCTCTACCTGATGATCGACATCCCCAAGGGCAACCCCGAGGCGACCCAGGAAAGCAACGTCTACAAGACCTCCGACGGCAAGATCTTCGCCCGCACCGGCGACACCAACCGCGAGATCGTCGAACTCGACAAGGTCCCCAAGCAGGTCCAGCTGGCCTTCGTCGCCGCTGAGAACAAGACCTTCTACAACGACCCCGGCGTCGACTTCAAGGGCATGGCGCGCGGTGTCATCAACACCCTCTCCGGCAAGGGCAAGCAGGGTGGCTCGACCATCACCCAGCAGTACGTCAAGAACTACTACCTGACGTCCGACCAGACGGTGACCCGCAAGCTCAACGAGCTGGTCATCTCCCTGAAGCTGGAGCGCGAGGAGTCCAAGGGCTACATCCTCGCGGGCTACATCAACACCAGCTACTACGGCCGCGGCGCGTGGGGCATCCAGGCCGCCGCCCAGGCGTACTACCGCAAGGACGCCAAGGACCTCGACGTCGCGGAGGGCGCGTACCTCGCCGCGCTGCTCCAGGCCCCCAGCCAGTACGACCTGGCCACCGCCACCCCGACCGGCAAGAAGCTGGTCACGGCGCGCTGGAACTACGTGCTGGACAACATGGTCGAGATGCAGGACCAGACCAAGCTGACCGCCTCGAAGCGGGCGGACCTGAAGCTCCCCAAGCCGAAGGCGCCCCAGGCCGCCGCCGGCATGGCCGGCCAGAACGGCTACCTGGTCGAGGCCGCCAACAACCAGCTGGCCAAGCAGCTCGTGGCCTCGGGCAAGGCGGACGACACCGAAGAGGCCAAGGCGCTCATCGACCTGCGCGGCTGGACGATCACGCTGAACATCAACCCGAAGAAGCAGGCCGCGCTGGAGAAGGCCGTCAAGGAACGCCTCACCAGCAACCTCGACCCGAAGAAGCGCAAGGTCGACAAGTACATCCAGGCCGGCGCCGTCTCCGTCGACCCGAAGACGGGCAAGGTCGTCGCGATGTACGGCGGCGTCGACTACGTGAAGCACTTCACCAACAACGCCACCCGCCGGGACTACCAGCCCGCCTCCACCTTCAAGCCGGTGATCCTCGCCGCGGCCGTCGACGGGGACGCCGAGACGCAGGACGGCGACCCGATCACCGCCAGCACGGTCTACGACGGTGACAGCAGGCACAAGGTCACGGACGACGGCACCGCGGTCGGCTTCGCCCCGCCCAACGAGGACAACGTCGACTACGGCGACGTCACCGTGCAGACCGCCATGAACAAGTCCATCAACTCCGTCTTCGCCCAGATGGGTGTGGACGTGGGCATGGAGAAGGTCATGGAGGTCGCCGGGAAGCTCGGCATGGACACCGAGGGCATGGAGGCCGTGCCCGCCCAGACCCTGGGCTCCATGGGCGCCAGCCCGCTGGAGATGGCCGGCATCTACGCCACTCTCGACAACCACGGCAAGAAGGTCACCCCGACCATCATCGCCGAGGCCAAACGCCGGGACACCGAGGTCGAGTTCGACGACCCGATCGGCGAACAGGTCATCAGCGAGGAGGCCGCCGACACGGTCACCTCGGTCCTCACCGGCGTGGTCGACGACGGTACGGCCCAGAAGTCCGTCCGTGACAACCCGGCCCGCAACGGCCAGCAGGTCGCCGGCAAGACGGGTACCTCCGACGAGAACCGCTCCGCCTGGTTCACCGGCTACACGCCGAACCTCGTGACCTCCGTCGGCCTGTTCGGCGAGGACATGAGCAAGAACGGCAAGCACGTCTCGATGTACAACGCGCTCGGCGAGCCCCGGATCAACGGTGGTGGCTTCCCCGCCCGGATCTGGGCCACGTACACCTTCGGCGTCATGGGCAAGACCACCAAGTTCGACCTGGACACCAAGCAGGGTGCCGCGGTCGCGCCCACGGAGTCCCCGACCCCGTCGCAGACGCCGTCCGAGACTCCTTCGGAGACGCCGTCCGAGACCCCGTCGGAGACACCCACCACGGACGAGCCGTCGAGCGAGCCTCCGACGACCCCGGAGACCACCCCGGAGGAGACCCCCTCGACCACCCCGGAGGAAACTCCGTCGGGCGACGACGGCGGCATCGAGTTCCCGACGAACCCGAACGACCCACAGGTGGACAACTAGCGCACGTGACAGAGCGAGGGGGCGCCCGGCGAAAACACCGAGCGCCCCCTTCGCGCGCTCAAGGCCGTAGGCCCTTGAGGGGCGCGGGGAACTGCGCGACCAGCCACGACGAACCGGCTTCTGCTCAGAGCACGGTCGGTCCCGAGCTCTGAGCGGCGCAGCCCAGCGGAGCGCTCACGCCTGGTTGAGCTCGAACCAGACCACTTTCCCCGCACTCAACCGCGTGGCTCCCCACCGCTTGGCCAGCCGATTGACCAGGTAGAGCCCACGGCCCCCCTCGTCCGTCGCCCGAGCCTGCCGCAGCCGGGGCAGCTGAGGCACGTCATCGGTGACCTCGCACCGCAGCACATCGGTCCGCAACAGCCGCAGGGTGACGGGCCGCGTTGCATACCGCACCGCGTTCGTCACCACCTCGCTGATGAGCAGCTCCACCGAATCGGTCAAGTCCTCAAGACCCCATCGGGACAGCGCATGCCGGGCCAGCCGACGTGCCCGCCCCGGAGCCATCTCCTCCGGCTCCAGGAACCAGTACGCGACGTCGCTGGGAGCGATCCCATCGAACCGCGCGGCAAGAAGCGCGATGTCGTCGTCACGGTCCCCCGGGCCGAGCATGTCGAGCACCTCGTCGCACAGCGCCTCCAGCGGCGGCGGATGGTCCGGCCCGGTCAGCTGCGCGGTCGCGGCCAGCTTCTCCCGCAACTGCTCTATCCCGGTCCAGACATCCCGCAGCCGCGACTCCACGAGCCCGTCGGTGTACAGCAGCAGCGTGCCACCGGCCGGCGCGTCCAGCTCGACCGCCTCGAAGTCCACCCCGCCCACGCCGATCGGCGCCCCCGGCGGCACCCGCAACACCTCGGCGCGCCCGCCGAGATGCAGCAGCACCGGCGGCGGATGCCCGGCGTTGGCGATGGTGATCCGGTGCGAGACCGGGTCGTACACCGCGTACAGACAGGTCGCCATGCGGTCCGTGCCGAGCCTCTGGGCCTGCTCGTCGAGGTGGTGCAGCACCTCCTGCGGCGGCAGATCCAGGCCCGCCAGGGTCTGCGCGGTGGTCCGCAGCTGACCCATGATCGCGGCCGAGGTCATCGAATGACCCATCACATCGCCCACGACCAGCGCGACCCGGCTCCCCGGCAGGGGGATCGCGTCGTACCAGTCGCCGCCGACCCGCGCGGTCTCGGCGGCCGGCAGATACCGGTGCGCGAGCCGCACGCCGGTGCACTTCGGCAGCGCCTCCGGCAGCATCGTGCGCTGCAACTCGTCGGCGATGTACGCCTCGCGGCCGTACAGCACCGCCTTGTCGATGCCGAGCGCGCTGTGCGTGGCGAGCTGGGCGGCGACCAGCAGGTCGTCCTGCTCGAACGCCATCCGCTCCGGGCGGCGCAGGAACACCGCCGCGCCGATCACCCGACGCCGCCCGCGCAGCGGCGCGAGGATCGCCCGCTGGCCGGTCGGCACGGTCAGTTCGGCGTCCGGGCCGAGGAGTTCCGGCAGCGCGTCGTGCGCGGCGGGGGCGTCCGCGAAGACCGGGCGCACCCCCCGCAGCACCTCCGCGAGCGCCCCACCGGGCCGTACCTCGCACTGCTCGGCGGTGACGACGGCCAGGTCGACGGGCTGCTCGGGCTGGAGCGACGAGGGCATGAAGCCGCCCTCGGTGTCCCGCTCCTCCGGGATCCGGTCGGTGCGGCGCAGCCGCAGCACCATGGGCCCGGTGGGCCGCTCGTCGCCGACCGGCAGCGGCTCGCGCAGATACACGAGGATCGCGTCCGAGAACGTCGGCACGGTGGCCCGGCACAGACCCATCACGATCTCGTCCAGGTCGATGCCGCGGGCGATCCGCCGGGTCGCGGCGCCCACGAAGCGCAGCCGGTCGCCGTCGCGCCGCATGGGCATGGGGGCACCGGGAGGCACTCCCTGCCCGCCACGCCGCTCCAGACCGCCGCCGCTGTTGCCGCCGCCCGACCGGTCCGGCTCACCGCCGGGCTGCGCCGGGATGGTCTCCGGCGCGGGCCTCGGGCGGTGCGGGTCGGGCTCGGTGGCCGCAGGCTGCGAATGCTCGGAGAGCGCCGGCTGCGCGTGCTCCGAGGGCGCCTCGTTCTTCGCGCAGGGGGCCGCGGTGCCCGGCTCGGCCGGCGCGTCACCCATGCGTGCCTGAGCGGGTAAGGCCGTGGCGGGCGCGTTGCGCATCGGCTCCTGGGTACGCAGAAGCGCCCCGCGGGGATCCGTGGGGCCGGCGCCGCCCTGAGGGCGCTCGTGGGAGGTGGGGTGCTCCGTCACGCGTGTCGAATCCATCCGTCCGGGACTGCGCGTCGTGAGCGCAGTGCGTCCCGCAAACCCGATACTTCGTCCCGCAGAAAGGCCGATACCCGGATTACGTGTCCTGGGAACGGAATTCCCGCGTGGTCAGAGGCAGTTCCTGTGGCACACACGGTACCGGCGGGCTCGCCGAACGACAGTACTGCCCGTCCGTCGGGCCGTCTCCGGCTCGTCCCGGTGTAACCCTCGTACCCCTTGATCACGTCTTGCCGCCCCTCGGTGACGTACGGTCAAGCCCTGCCCGAACTGCGGGAGTTGCCCCTGTGAACCATTGCGGAGGACGATCCTACGGTTGCGGACCGGGGGCGCATCAAGGGTCTCATGAGGACAAGTGCGCGGGCGTACGGTCCCAGTCGTCCGGGAGAGACGGTACTCCCCATGCCGGATTCGGGCGCCAGTGCTGCCAACCGTCCGAGAACGGCGGGCCCCACGCGCGGATCACCTCCACCGCCGACCGCCCCGCCTCCCGGACCCGCTCGGCCGCCGAAGCGTCCATCAGACCGTCCTGCTGGGCCTGCGCGAACTCGTCCTCGTCGAGCCAGTTCCACGATCGGTCCGGATACACGCAGACGTCCAGGAAGTGGTCCTCGGAGTCCACACCGCCGTCCCAACGAGCCAGCGGCGTCTCCAGGTTGACGTACCAGTTCTTGAAACGCCAACCCTGCTCCCAGAACAGCCACACCGACCACGGCTCGCCCGGCCGTGCCAGCTTCAGCACTCCGGTGCCGGACCAGCGGCCGAGCCGCACGCTCCGAGGCTCCTTGTAGCGGGAGTCGAGCGGTACCGAGGTCAGCGAGGCGCCGTCCGCCAGCGCGGGTCGTACGCATTCGGTGCCGGGTGCCAACCACACGGCCAGCAGCTCCGCGTCGTCGCGCACCACCGTGACGGGACGCGCGATATGGAAGCGATCGCCGCCGTTCTCCCGGTAACGCCACAGGATCTGACTCCCCGGCTCCCAGAACGCCGTCGCCCCGCCCGCTTCCACTCGTCTCACCACTCCGTCGTCTCCCATGCGCAGATATTAGGTGTCATGCGCATATGACGCTGCGGTACCGGTCACGGTTCACGCCTCGGCGGGAATCGGTTACCCGGGGGACACCCACGAAGGCCGGAACTCGCCGTCCGCTCACGGTCGCGTCACGGCCGTGTCATCCGCAGGACATCCAGCGCCTCGTCGAGCTGCGCCAGCGTCAGATCGCCGCGCTCCACGTACCCGCCGTCCAGGACGACCTCCCGGATGGTCCGACGCTCGGCGAGCGCCCTCTTGGCCACCTTCGCGGCCTCCTCGTACCCGATGTACTTGTTGAGCGGGGTGACCACGGACGGGGACGACTCGGCGTACTCACGGGCCCGTTCCCGGTGCGCGACGATCCCGTCCACGGTCCGGTCGGCGAGCAGCCGCGAGACGTTCGCCAGCAGCCGGACGGACTCCAGCACGTTCTTGGCGATGACCGGCAGCATCACGTTGAGCTCGAAGTTGCCGGAGGCGCCCGCCGTGGTGACCGTGACGTCGTTGCCCGTGACCTGCGCGGCGACCATGAGAACGGCCTCCGGGATCACCGGGTTGACCTTGCCCGGCATGATCGAGGAACCGGGCTGGAGGTCGGGCAGGGAGATCTCCGCGAGACCGGTCCGCGGGCCCGACGCCATCCACCGCAGATCGTTGGCGATCTTGGTGAGGGAGACCGCGATCGTACGGAGCTGGCCGGACGTCTCGACGATCCCGTCCCGCGCGCCCTGCGCCTCGAAGTGGTCCCGCGCCTCGGTGAGCGGCAGCCCGGTGGCCCGCGCGACCTCCGCGATGACGGCGGCGGAGAACCCGGGCGGTGTGTTGATGCCCGTGCCCACCGCCGTGCCGCCCAGGGGGAGTTCGGCGAGGCGGGGGAGCGAGGCCTCCAGCCGCTCGACGCCGTACCGCACCTGGGCCGCGTATCCGCCGAACTCCTGGCCGAGAGTGACCGGTGTGGCGTCCATGAGATGCGTACGGCCGGACTTCACGACGTCCGCGAACTCCACGGACTTACGGGTGAGCGCGTCGGCGAGATGCCGCAGCGCCGGGATCAGATCACGCGTCACGGCGGCGGTGGCGGCGATGTGGATCGAGGACGGGAAGACGTCGTTGGACGACTGCGAGGCGTTGACGTGGTCGTTCGGATGCACATCGCGGCCGAGCCGCTCGGTCGCCAGGGTGGCGAGGACCTCGTTGGTGTTCATGTTCGACGACGTCCCGGACCCGGTCTGGAACACGTCCACCGGGAAGTGCGCGTCCCAGCGGCCCTCCGCGACCTCGTCCGCCGCCTCCCGGATCGCCTCGGCGATGTCCTTGTCGAGCACGCCCAGTTCGGCGTTGACCTTCGCGGCCGCGCCCTTGATCCGGGCCAGGGCCTCGATGTGGGCACGCTCGATGTGCTGCCCGGAGACCGGGAAGTTCTCGACCGCCCGCTGGGTCTGGGCCCGCCACTTGGCGTCCGCCGGCACGCGGACCTCGCCCATGGAGTCGTGTTCGACGCGGTAGTCACTCATGCCCGGTACAGCGTCCCGGCCGTCCGTGATGTTCCCGGCCGTCCCCCGTGAGGGTGACCACGGCGGACGGCGGACGGCGGACGGCCGCGGCCCGGCCCGGGACCGGGCCGGACCGCCGCGTCGGGCGTCCGAGGAGGACTACGCCAGGCCGGGCCCGCGCACCGGGATCGACGTGAAGGTGGGCGCCGGGGCCGGGTCCTTGAAGAAGTCGTTGCCCTTGTCGTCGACGACGACGAACGCAGGGAAGTCCTCGACCTCGATCTTCCAGACGGCCTCCATGCCGAGCTCCTCGTACTCGACGACCTCGACCTTCTTGATGCAGTCCTGCGCGAGGCGGGCGGCGGGGCCGCCGATGGAGCCGAGGTAGAACCCGCCGTGCGACCCGCACGCGTCCGTGACCTGCTGCGACCGGTTGCCCTTCGCCAGCATCACCTTGGAGCCGCCGGCCGCCTGGAACTGCTCGACGTAGGAGTCCATGCGCCCGGCCGTCGTCGGGCCGAAGGAACCGGAGGCGTACCCCTCGGGGGTCTTCGCCGGGCCGGCGTAGTACACCGGGTGGTCCTTCAGGTACTGCGGCATCTCCTCGCCCGCGTCGAGCCGCTCCTTGATCTTGGCGTGCGCGATGTCCCGCGCCACGACCAGCGGCCCGGAGAGCGAGAGCCGCGTCTTCACCGGGTACTTGGTCAGCTCGGCGAGGATGGCGTCCATCGGCTGGTTGAGGTCGATCTGGACCACGTCGCCGTCGGCCTGAAGGTGCTCGTCCGTGGTCTCCGGCAGGAACCGCGCCGGGTCCGTCTCCAGCTGCTCCAGGAACACGCCCTCGGCGGTGATCTTCGCGACGGCCTGGCGGTCGGCCGAGCAGGACACGGCGATCGCGACGGGGCAGGAGGCACCGTGCCGCGGCAGGCGGACGACCCGCACGTCGTGGCAGAAGTACTTGCCGCCGAACTGCGCGCCGATCCCGATCTTCTGCGTCAGCTCGAAGACCTTCTCCTCCAGCTCCTTGTCCCGGAACCCGTGACCGAGCGGCGACCCCTCGGCCGGGATCTCGTCCAGGTAGTGCGCGGAGGCGTACTTCGCGGTCTTCAGCGCGTACTCGGCGCTCGTGCCGCCCACCACGATCGCCAGGTGGTACGGAGGACAGGCGGCCGTCCCCAGCGAACGGATCTTCTCCTCCAGGAACTTCATCATGGACGCCTCGTTGAGGACGGCCTTCGTCTCCTGGTAGAGGAAGCTCTTGTTGGCGCTGCCGCCGCCCTTGGCCATGAACAGGAACTTGTACGCGCCGCCGTCGGTGGCGTACAGCTCGATCTGCGCCGGCAGGTTCGACCCGGTGTTCTTCTCCTCCCACATGGTGAGCGGAGCCATCTGCGAGTAGCGCAGGTTGAGGTTCAGGTACGCGTCGTAGATGCCCTGGGACAGGGCCCGCTCGTCGGCGCCCTCCGTGAGGACGTTCTGCCCGCGCTTGCCCATCACGATGGCCGTACCGGTGTCCTGGCACATGGGCAGCACACCGGCGGCCGCGATGTTCGCGTTCTTCAGCAGGTCCAGCGCGACGAACTTGTCGTTGCTCGACGCCTCGGGGTCGTCGATGATCCGGCGGAGCTGCGAGAGGTGCGCCGGACGCAGATAGTGCTGGATGTCGTGGATCGCCTCGGCGGCCAGCTTGCGCAGCGCCTCCGGCTCCACCTTGAGGAACGTCCGCCCGTCGGCCTCGAAGGTGGAGACACCCTCGGAGGTCACCAGCCGGTACGGGGTGGTGTCCTCTCCCATGGGGAGCAGATCGGTGTACTCGAACTCAGGCATGTCGCCCATTCCTCACTCGGCACTCGGCACTCGGCGCTCGACACGACGGCGCGGCTGGCCTCCATCGGCAGCGTCCACCAGCGTAGAACCTGGCTCGGAGACCGGGCTTGTGAGGTAAGGCTCAGTTCGCCGGCCCCGAGTTGTCCACACCCCTGGTCGCGATCTATCGCGAGTGGGTACGCTGCTGCCGTGGACCTTCAGAAGCGCCCCACCCAGGAACCGCCGTTGTCCGCCGCCGAGCTGCGCGCCTCCGACGCCGACCGCGACCGGATCGCCGACCTCCTGCGCGACGCCCTCGCCGAGGGCCGCCTCACCGCGGACGAGCACGCCGAGCGCGTCGAGGGCGTGCTCGCCGCCAAGACGGTGGGCGAGCTGGACGTCTTCGTGCGGGACCTGCCGGCCGGCCAGGCCCGCAAGGCCGGGCCGGCGTATGTGCCGCCCGTGTCCTCCGTGCCCAACCGGCCGACGCCCGGCGCGATCCCGATCGACCCCGACGACCGGGTGGTCGCCGTCTTCAGCGCCTCCACCCGCAAGGGCCGCTGGCGGCCCGGCCGCCGGATCCATGCCTACGCGATATTCGGCAGCGTGGAGCTGGACCTGAGCGAGGCGCTCTTCGAGCACCGCCAGGTGATGATCAAGGTGATCTCGGTCTTCGGCAGCGTCGAGATCCGCGTCCCGGAGAACGTCTCGCTGCGCGGCAGCGGCGCCGGTGTCCTCGGTGACTTCGCGGTGGACGCGCTGGACTCGGAGGAGACCGACGCCCCCGTGGTCTATGTGGACGGACTGGCCGTCCTCGGGAGCGTCGAGGCGAAACCCAAGCGGGGCAAGGTGATCGCCGATCTCCTCGGCCGGGTCACCGACCATGTCGCCCGCAAGGTGGACGATCATTTGCGCAAACGCCTGGATCGTTGACGTCAGCGAATTCGACCATGTCCGGACAGGCCCCGAAGGGATCCGGTCCGCTTGTGACCACGCGGTGTTGACAACGAATTCCAGCGGTTCGGGACTCAGTGCATAGGCCCGCGCACAGCGGGTAGGCCTTGCTGCATCGTCTCTCGCTCGCGAAGCCGTCGTCAGGAGTAGACCGTGCTGCATCCGCCGCATTCGTCCCTGCAGGTCGCTGCTGTTCCGCCCCAGCGGGTGCCAGTGCGAGACAGGGATCAGGACGCCCCGTGGCACACGGAGGCCGTGTGCCGGCGTGACGAGGCCGGGCTGTTCTTCGCCCCCTCCAAGGAACCCACCGCGTCCCGGCTCTCCCGAGAGGAAGCCGCCAAGCGTGTCTGTGCCCGCTGTCCCGTCATGGTCGAGTGCCGGGAACACGCACTCCTGCAACCCGAGCCGTACGGCGTCTGGGGCGGCCTCACCGCGGCCGAACGCCGCGTGGTGCTGGCCCGAAGGCGCCGCAGGGACGTCGAACTGCAGAAGGCCGCGCGGGCCAACGGGACGATAGCGGCGGCGGGTTAGCCCCGCGGACCCTGTGGAGGGCGCCCTCTCCGCACAAGAGGGCGCCCTTTCGCCTTGGGTTTTTCAGGAGCGCGAGACTGGATCGATATGCGGCTCCGCCGCGTGGGCGCGACCAGCCACGCGCAACGCGCAGCCGACGGACGGTCGAGGCACCCCGCCCCTTCGGCGTGACCGGCGGAGCTACTTGGCCTTCTCGAAGTCGATGGAGCTGTAGGCCCGCAGCTTGCTCAACCGGTGCGTCGAATCGATCCGCCGCACCGTCCCCGACTTCGACCGCATCACGATCGAGTCGGTGGTCGCGGTCTCCGACCGGTACCGCACCCCACGCAGCAGCTCGCCGTCGGTGATCCCCGTGGCCACGAAGAACACGTTCTCCCCGGACACCAGGTCGTCGGTCGTGAGCACCCGGTCGAGGTCGTGCCCCGCGTCGATGGCCCGCTGCCGCTCCGCGTCGTCCTTCGGCCACAACTTGCCCTGGATCGTGCCGCCGAGGCACTTCACCGCGCAGGCCGAGATGATGCCCTCGGGCGTACCGCCCACGCCGAGCAGCAGATCGACGCCCGTGCCCTCGCGCAGCGCCAGGATCGAGCCCGCGACATCGCCGTCGGAGATCAGCTTGATCCGCGCGCCGGCCTCCCGGATCTCCTGGATGATCCCCTCGTGCCGGGGCCGGTCCAGGATGACCACGGTCACATCGTCCGGCGCGGACCGCTTGGCCTTGGCGACCCGGCGGATGTTCACGGAGACCGGCGCGTCGATGTCGACGAAGTCGGCCGCCTCGGGCCCGGTGACCAGCTTGTCCATGTAGAAGACGGCCGAGGGGTCGAACATCGTGCCCCGGTCGGCCGCCGCCAGCACGGCGATCGCGTTCGTCATGCCCTTGGCCGTCAGCGTCGTACCGTCGATCGGGTCCACGGCGATGTCGCACTCCGGGCCGGTGCCGTCACCGACGCGCTCGCCGTTGAAGAGCATCGGGGCCTCGTCCTTCTCGCCCTCCCCGATCACGACGACACCGTTCATCGACACGGTGGAGACGAGGGTCCGCATGGCGCGCACGGCGGCTCCGTCCGCCCCGTTCTTGTCCCCGCGGCCGACCCAGCGGCCCGCGGCCATCGCGGCCGCCTCGGTCACCCGGACGAGCTCCAGGGCGAGGTTGCGGTCGGGGGCCTCGGAGGGGACTTCGAGCTCGGACGGCAGATGGTGGTTCTCGGTCATCGGAGCGCACCTTTCTGATACGACGACGGCCGGATGAGGGTTCCGCCCGACTCTATCGTCAGTGCGACAGAATGAGCAGGGGACCCCACGGATGAGCAGACCGGGGCACCTGCGACGATGAGGGCGTGGCAGGTACGAAAGGCAAGCAGACCGTTCGCGACATGGTCCTCTCCCTGGGACTCATCATGCTGGCGGCGTGGGTCATCTATCTCTTCATCCCCCATGACGAGACCGAGCAGGAGCCCAAGCGCGTCGACTACCGCGTCGAACTGCTGACGGCACGTCGCGCGGCCTCCTATCCGGTGGCCGCGCCCGAAGGTCTGCCCGCCGCCTGGAAGGCGACCTCCGTCCGCTTCCGGGGCGACGAGTCCGACCACTGGCACCTCGGGTTCCACGACCCCGAGGGGCGGTACGTGGGGATCGAGCAGTCCACCGAGAAGCCGTCCCGGTTCATCGCGGACGCCACCCAGGACGCGAAGAAGACCGGCACCACGCAGGAGATCGGCGACGAGACCTGGCACCGCTACGAGGGCGACCGCTACGACGCCCTGGTCCTCGAAGGCACGGATTCCACCACCGTGGTCACCGGCTCCGCGTCCTTCGCCCAGCTGACGAAGATGGCCGAGGCACTCAGGACGGAGTGACCGCGTGCGGTGAACCGCGAAGGGCCCCGGGCGAGTTCGCCGGGGCCCTTCGTGATGCGGGGTGGTGCGTGGTGGTGCGTGGTGGTGCGTGGTGAGGCTCAGACCGTGGTGACGACGTGGTCGAAGTCCAGGCGCGGGGAGCGCGGGTGCGACGCGCCCTCGCCGGGCCTGCCGATGTTGACGACCATCAGCGGCGTGTGGTCGTCGTCCAGGAACTCCTTCTGGACGCCGGCGAAGTCGAAGCCGGTCATCGGGCCGGCGGCCAGGCCGGCGGCGCGGACGCCGATGATGAAGTAAGCGGCCTGGAGGGCGGCGTTCATACCGGCGGCGGACTCACGCGCCGCGCGCTCGGCGAAGAAGAGGTCCTTGGCCTGCGGGAACGCCGGGAAAAGGGTCGGCAGCTCCTGGTGGAACTCGTTGTCCGCGGCGAGGATCGCGACCAGCGGGGCGGCGGCCGTCTTGGCCTGGTTGCCCTCGGCCATGTGCGGCACCAGACGCTCACGGGCCTCGGCGGAGCGGACCAGGACGATCCGCAGCGGGGTCTGGTTGAAGGCCGTCGGGCCGTACTTGACCAGGTCGTAGATCGCCTGCACCTGCTCCTCGGTCACCGGCTCGTCGGTGAACGTGTTCGCGGTGTGGGCCTCGCGGAACAGCAGGTCCTGGGCGGCGGGGTCGAGAACGAGGGACATGGAACAACCTTCGTGCGATGGGGGCGGAGCGGGGTGTACGCCGTCGACCGTACGGGATTAAATTTCAACTTTCAACCAAAGTGGGCGTACGTCGCGCGTGTCACAGTGACTCGTGGGGTGCGAGACGTGAGGGGGCGAGGCTCAGCCGGCGGGCGTGCCCCGCCCGGGCCGCTCCGCGTCCTCCGCCGCGTCCTCCTCGGCCAGCGCCGCGTCCAGCCGGGCCCGTGCCCCGTCCAGCCAGCGGCGGCAGACCTTGGCCAGCTCCTCGCCGCGCTCCCAGAGCGCGAGGGACTCCTCCAGCGTCGTACCGCCCGCCTCCAGGCGCCGGACGACCTCGATCAGCTCGTCCCGCGCCTGCTCGTACCCGAGGGCGCGGTCGGACTCCGAGACCTCGGCGGCCTCGGTCGTCCCCTCGGCCTCACTCACGTTGCTGGTCATGCGGCCCACCCTATGCGTCCCCTCCGACAGTCCCGGCCCCGTCGACGGTGCCCGCTCCGTCGACCCGGACGACGAACTCGCCCTCGGCCACCCGCGCCCGCAACGACTCCTCCGGCCCGACCTCGCCGGGCGCCCGGACCACATGCCCGTCCGCCTTCTGCAGCACCGCGTACCCCCGCTGGAGCGTCGCCGCGGGGGAGAGGGCCACCACGCGCGCGTGCGTGTGCGTCAACTCCGAGGAGGCACGGTCCAGATGGTGCCCGAGGCAGCGGCGCCCCCGGTCGAGCAACGACGCCACGTGGTCGGCGCGCTCGTCGATCATGCGATGCGGATCCTCTATCGAGGGGCGCGCCAACGCATGGGCCAGCCCGCGCTCCTCCCGCTCCACCAAGGCCCGCACGCACCGCCGAGCCCGGTCCCGCAGCCACCGCACGCGCTCGTACTCCTCGCCCACGTCCGGTACGACCTTCTTGGCCGCGTCGGTGGGCGTGGACGCGCGCAGGTCCGCCACATAGTCCAGCAGCGGCGTGTCCGGCTCGTGCCCGATCGCCGACACCACCGGCGTACGACAGGCCGCGACCGCCCGTACGAGCTGCTCGTCGGAGAACGGCAGCAGGTCCTCCACGCTGCCGCCGCCGCGCGCCACCACGATGACGTCCACGCCCTCCAGCGCGTCCAGCTCCTGCACCGCCCGCACGACCTGCGGGACCGCGTGCACCCCCTGCACGGGGACGTTGCGCACCTCGAAGCGGACGGCCGGCCAGCGGTGCCGGGCGTTCTCCAGCACGTCCCGCTCGGCGGCCGAGGCACGGCCGCACACGAGGCCGATGAGCTGCGGCAGGAAGGGCAGCGGCTTCTTCCGCTCGGGCGCGAACAGCCCCTCGCCCGCCAGTGACTTCTTCAACTGCTCCAGCCGGGCGAGCAGTTCACCGACCCCGACCGGCTTTATCTCGGTGGCCCGCAGCGACAGCTGCCCGCGCGGCGCGTACCACTCGGGCTTCGCCAGGACGACGACCCGGGCGCCCTCGCTCACCACGTCGGCCA
Source organism: Streptomyces caniscabiei (assembly GCF_014930365.1). Taxonomy (GTDB): domain Bacteria; phylum Actinomycetota; class Actinomycetes; order Streptomycetales; family Streptomycetaceae; genus Streptomyces; species Streptomyces caniscabiei. The sequence goes on from NZ_JABXWI010000006.1 coordinate 130,441, forward strand.
CCGAGTCGAACACCTGGCGATAGCAGGTCACGCCCACGGAGATGTCGTGCGAGGGGTCCCGCAGTGTGAGGAACACGACGCCGGCGCCCGGGCGCCGCGACAGCTGGGTGATCTGCCCCTCGACCCACACCGCGCCGAGCCGGTCGATCCAGCCGCCGATGAGGCGGGAGACCTCGCCGACGGGGAGGGGGGACTCGGCGGACGTGTTGAGTGCCATGCGGCCGAGGGTAGCGGGGGGTGCGGACAGTGCCGCCGACGAGCGCGTCAGGGGGTGGGGGTGTCCGTGTGTCGGCGGGTGCGGGCGCGCTGTGGTCGCTCGCGCAGTTCCCCGCGCCCCTGAAAGAGGCCTGCGGCCCTTTCGGGGAAAAGCACGGGGCGCAGCCCCTGCTTTTCCAGGGGCGCGGGGAACTGCGCGACCAGCCCCCACGCACCCGCACCCATCCACGCACCGCCCCCACCCGAGCTCTCCCCGCCAACACCGGCGGAGCCACCCCCTACGATGGAAGACATGACCGCTTCGCCTGGCCGCCGCCGTGTCCTCCTCGCCGCCCCGCGCGGCTACTGCGCGGGTGTCGACCGCGCGGTGATCGCCGTCGAGAAGGCCCTGGAGCAGTACGGGGCCCCGATCTACGTCCGCCACGAGATCGTCCACAACAAGTACGTCGTGCAGACGCTGGAGAAGAAGGGCGCCATCTTCGTCGAGCAGACGGAGGAGGTCCCCGAGGGCAACATCGTCATGTTCTCGGCGCACGGCGTCGCCCCGACCGTCCACGACGAGGCCGCCCGCGGCAAGCTCGCCACCATCGACGCGACCTGCCCGCTGGTCACCAAGGTCCACAAGGAAGCGATCCGGTACGCCAACGAGGACTTCGACATCCTCCTGATCGGGCACGAGGGACACGAAGAGGTCATCGGCACCTCGGGCGAGGCGCCGGACCACATCCAGCTGGTCGACGGCCCCGAGGACGTCGCCAAGGTCGAGGTCCGCGACCCGTCCAAGATCGTCTGGCTCTCGCAGACCACGCTCTCCGTCGACGAGACGATGGAGACGGTCGGCGCGCTCAAGGAGAAGTTCCCGCTGCTCGTCTCGCCGCCCAGCGACGACATCTGCTACGCCACGCAGAACCGCCAGCTCGCCGTGAAGCAGATGGGCGCCCAGGCGGAGCTGGTCATCGTGGTCGGTTCGCGCAACTCCTCCAACTCCGTCCGGCTCGTCGAGGTCGCCAAGCTCGCCGGCTCCCGCGAGGCGTACCTCGTGGACTTCGCCAGCGAGATCGACGAGGCCTGGCTGGAGGGCGTGGAGACCGTCGGCGTCACCTCGGGCGCCTCGGTGCCGGAGGTCCTCGTCGAGGAGGTCCTGGAGCGGCTGTCCCAGCACGGCTTCGAGGACGTCGAACTGGTGAAGGCCGCCGAGGAGTCGATCACCTTCTCGCTGCCCAAGGAGCTGCGTCGCGACCTGCGCGAGGAGGCGGCCTCCCTGGTCGCCGAGCGCACCGGCCAGGGCGCCTGACCGTCCGACCCCGCACGGCTTCGGCCCCGGAACGTGAAGGTTCCGGGGCCGTCCCCGTTCGGTGACGTGAGGATTGCGGCCCCCGTCGGCGGTCGCCCCCCTCGCGAACGTGACTGTCAGTCGTACGACGTAACGTAGGGCCATGCACATCTTCGGCGTGGACATCGGTGGTTCGGGGATCAAGGGCGCTCCCGTTGACCTGGACCTGGGCGACCTGGCGGACGAGCGGCACAAGGTGCTGACCCCGCACCCGGCGACGCCGGACGCGGTGGCCGACGGGGTCAAGGAGGTCGTCGACCACTTCGGCTGGACCGGCCCGGTCGGCATCACCTTCCCCGGCGTGGTCACGGGCGGTGCCACGATCCGTACGGCGGCCAACGTCGACAAGAGCTGGATCGACGTCGACGCGCGCGCCCTGCTCGGTGAGCGGCTCGGCGGCCTGCCGGTGACCGTGGTGAACGACGCGGACGCGGCGGGTGTGGCCGAGGTCCAGTTCGGCGCGGGCCGCGACCGGCAGGGCACGGTCATCCTGCTCACCTTCGGCACGGGCATCGGCAGCGCGGTCTTCTCCGACGGCGTCCTCGTCCCCAACACGGAGCTGGGCCACCTGGAGCTGAACGGCCACGACGCCGAGACCCGCGCCTCCACCAAGGCCAAGGAGGACCACGAGCTGACCTACGAGCACTGGGCCAAGCGCGTCACCAAGTACCTCGCGCACGTCGAGATGCTCTTCTCGCCCGAGCTCTTCATCATCGGCGGCGGCGTCAGCCGCAAGTCCGCGAAGTTCCTCCACCTCATCGAGGGCATCAGGGCGGAGATCGTCCCGGCCCAGCTGCAGAACAACGCGGGCATCGTGGGCGCGGCGATGCGGGCGGCGAAGGCCGGCTAGGGGCGCAGCCCGGGAAGGGCGTGTTGTCGGGTGCGGGTGCGTGGGGCTTCTCGCGCAGTTCCCCGCGCCCCTGACCCCTGCGGGCCTGAAAGACCAGGCCCGCGCCCCTGAAAGACCAGGCCCTGCGGGCCTGGAAGACCACGGTCCTGCGGGTTTGGAAAGCGACGGGGGCTGCGGGATGAAAAGCACGGGGCGCAGCCCCTGCTTTTCAGGGGCGCGGGGAACTGCGCGAGAAGCCCCACGCACCCGCACCCGTACGACGGCCCCTCGCACCCCTTCGTGCGGAGCGGCGCCGCGCCCGCTACCCCCGGGGCACGGTACGGCGCGGCTGGGCCGGAGGCCGTGGCGCCCGGGGTCCGACGGGCCGGTGGTCGTACGATCCCGGTCCCCGCGCACCGGGCGCTGCTCCCCGCCCCTGCCCCCCGTCCCGGCTCTGCCCACCCTGCCCACCGACCGGGGCCCGCCCCTCCCGGCCCGAACCACCCGGCTCCCCCTCGCCGCCCCTGTCCATCTCCCGCTCGGCGGCCCGGCGGGCCATCAGCCGCAGCTTGCGCACGGTCACGATGACGCCGGCGACGAGGGTGCCGCCGTAGAGCCAGCCGGCCTGCATGGCGAGGGCGGTGACCAGGGCCATCAGATGCCCCCCGAGGCCGCCTTCGCCCTCGGCGAGCAGCGGCAGCCCGACCGCGAAGGCGATCGGCACGACGACGGGCGCGCTCGCCAGGTCACCGCGCCGCACCCACACCGCGCCCAAGGCGCTGACCAGCAGGAACAGCACCCCGTACACGGCGGCGGAGGCGCCGAGGAGCAGCCGGTCGAGCCCGGCCAGCACGAACATGGACACCCCGCAGAACAGCCCGCAGCCCCGCCCGGTGAGACGCGGGTTCGGCATCCGGCGCACGGCCCGCGCGACGCTCCGCACGGCTCGGACGGGGGGCGGCACGGGCCCGCGCGCGACCGGAGCACGACGCGGCACGCCCGCGCCGGGAACCCGGCCCCCTCTGCCCGCCTGCGGCGGAAGGGGCGAGGCGCCGCGCTGCGGCCCGGTGCGACGGGGATGCGGGGGGTGCGTCCTCTGCTGCTGCTCCACTCGTCCAACTTAGGTCGGTTAATGTGCCGAATGGGTTCACAGACACGCCGTCGAGCGGACCTTGGCCAAGCGTTCGATACCTCGCCGGGTCGGGTGCCGGTACGCCGTAAACTGGGGGATCGGCCGGCCTTCCGGCCGCTGGGGCACGATCCGCCGGACAGGCTCCGGGCCGGCCCCAGGCCCAGCCGCTCCAGCCCCGGCCGCCTGGCCCTCCTACGTACGGGAAGTCGCAAACGTGTCGCTCACGATCGGAATCGTCGGTCTGCCCAATGTCGGCAAGTCGACCCTGTTCAACGCCCTGACCAAGAACGACGTGCTGGCGGCCAACTACCCGTTCGCCACGATCGAGCCGAACGTCGGCGTCGTCGGCGTCCCGGACGAGCGCCTGACCAAGCTGGCCGAGATCTTCAGCTCGCAGAAGATCCTCCCGGCGACGGTCGACTTCGTCGACATCGCGGGCATCGTGCGCGGCGCCAGCGAGGGCGAGGGCCTCGGCAACAAGTTCCTCGCCAACATCCGCGAGTCGGACGCGATCTGCCAGGTCATCCGTGCTTTCCAGGACGAGAACGTCGTGCACGTCGACGGCAAGGTCTCGCCCAAGGACGACATCGAGACGATCAACACCGAGCTGATCCTCGCCGACCTCCAGACCATCGAGAAGGTCCTGCCGCGCCTCCAGAAGGAGTCGCGCATCAAGAAGGACATCGCGCCGAAGGTCGCCGCCGTCGAGGCGGCCAAGGAGATCCTGGAGAAGGGCGACACCCTGTTCTCGCAGGGCATCGTGCAGGGCTCCGGCAACGAGGAGCTCCTCCACGACCTGCACCTGCTCACCACCAAGCCGTTCCTGTACGTCTTCAACGTCGACGAGGACGAGCTGACCGACGAGGACTTCAAGAACGAGCAGCGCGCCCTGGTCGCCCCCGCCGAGGCGATCTTCCTCAACGCCAAGCTGGAGGCGGACCTCGCCGAGCTGGACGAGGCGGACGCGATGGAGCTCCTGGAGTCGGTCGGCGCGGAGGAGCCGGGCCTCGCCACGCTCGCCCGGGTCGGCTTCGACACCCTGGGCCTGCAGACCTACCTCACGGCCGGTCCCAAGGAATCCCGCGCCTGGACCATCAAGAAGGGCGCGACGGCCCCCGAGGCGGCCGGCGTGATCCACACCGACTTCCAGAAGGGCTTCATCAAGGCCGAGGTCATCTCCTTCGCCGACCTGGTGGAGACCGGCTCGGTCGCCGAGGCCCGCGCCAAGGGCAAGGCCCGCATGGAGGGCAAGGACTACGTGATGCAGGACGGGGACGTCGTCGAGTTCCGCTTCAATGTCTAGCGGGTGACTTACCACGACTTAGCTGATCTTGCAAATGTGCAGTTCAGGTGGGGTCTGTCTCTTCGGAGGCAGGCCCCTTTCTCGTCCCCGTGCTGACTTGGTGCTGACCTGTGAGCACCTCTCATCACCCCACATCAGCCCTCCCGTGCTGGTTCTGTGCTGACCTGTGGGCGTAGCTCCGCATGGGGAAAACAGATGCGGTCTAGTAGCCCCGCACATGACTTCTTCACTCGCCCGCAGGGGCTCACGGAAACAATCTTGCCCCTTCCTGACGTTCTCGATCTTCGAGTCGAGGAGGGGAAGGTGTCGGGCCTGAAGTTGTTCCACATGACGAACAGCGGCGTGACCGAGGTCACGCCGCGTCTTGCCGAGGTCGAGGCGGATGTGCAGGGCCTCGTCGAGGCGCACATGGAGGCGATGCTGGGGGTGCGGTTTCTGGCGAGCGAGTACGTCATTGACTGTGCTGATGGCGGACGGATCGACTCGTTGGGGCTCGATGAGAACGGGGCGCCGGTGGTCGTGGAGTACAAGCGCGGCACCGATGCCGGAGTGATCAACCAGGGCCTCTACTACATGTCGTGGCTGATGGCTCACAAGGACGCCTTCCGGAACCTGGTCCGCGACCGGCTCGGGGCATCGGCCGCGTCCCAGGTCCTGTGGAGCGCACCCCGGCTGATCTGCGTCGCCGGCGACTTCACCCGCTACGACGCGCACGCGGTACGCGAGCACCGGCGCAGCATCGACCTGGTTCGCTACCGGTTCTTCGACAAGGACCTCATCGGACTTGAGACCGTGGCTTCCGTCACCGGGCGGACATCGGCCGCGAGGCCGGTTCGCCGGGGCGCGGTCGGGCTGCCGCCTGTCCGCGGGCAGGGCGGAGCGCTGGCAGAGCTGGCGGAGGTGGTCGATGAGGTGCTGCTCGGTCTCGGGGATGGCGTCAGCCGGGTGCAGCGCAAGCAGTACCGGGCGTATCAGCGCCTGCGGAACTTCGCCTGCGTCTGCCCGCCCCAGAAGACGAAGCTCCTCGTCTACCTCAAGGTCGACCCGAAGGAGGTGGACCTCATTCCCGGCTTCACCCGGGATGTGACGGAACTCGGCCACCACGGTACGGGTGACTTGGAGGTGCAGTTGCGCTCTGAGCGGGACCTGGAGCGGGCTATGGGCGTCTTCCGCGCCAGCTACGCGGCGGCGTAACCTCCAGCGCGCTTTGACATGAGCGGATGCGGAACTCGGCCGCTGTGGATGTGGTGGGGGTTGTGCCTTCCGATGTAGATGACAGGTAGTGGCGGTGGACCATCAATGATGCGTGGTATCGCCGGTTTGGCCAACCGGCGATACCACGCTATGTTGCCTCGCTTCGAAAGCAGAGGGCGTTCATCTGCCTCGGGCCGTCATCAGCTCCCCGTGGTTCAAGGCAGTGTCTCCCGACCGACGGAACGGATCACCTAACTCAACGGGCCTAGGCCGCTGGGAACCTCCACCTGCCGCTATTGAACGGGCGACCTCCGCTGCAGTGGTTGTTGTTTGTGTACGAGCGATGTCCGGGGCATGGTTCAGGCCGCCGAGCCCCGAAAGGCCGCATGGAAGCGGGCCGAGGCGTGGTGCCGCTTCAGTAGCCCCAGCCCGCCGCTCGCAACGACGTATTCACGTTTCGTCGGTGGCGTCAGTTCCCCAGCCAATTGATGATGGTGACCGCTGTCTGGCAGCCCGTCAGTGCAGCCATGCCAGGGGGTGTGGCCAGCCAGTTGCCGACGTTACGGATCACGGCCGTTCCTGCCCGGCCTCGCTCAGCGACATAGATGCGGACAAGCCCCATCTGTTTTTTCCCCGGCAGCCTCATGTCCTGTTCCCTCCTGCTGATCGAAGGGAGGTCGTCGCGTCGCCCCCCTATGACCAGCGTCGGTCGGGGCGCCACCGGGGGGACGGGAGGTGATACCGGTTGACGAAAGAAGTCCGCGCACGGAAATCTGGTCTTGGCGAGTTGACGCCAGTTGACAAGGGAGTGTTCATGCCGAGGCGAATGGTGACTCTTCCCGGCGAGGAAGAACTCCCGGCGGGGCCGCTTAGGGAACTCACCGTCGGCATGTACGAGTTGTATGTCGCAGCGGGCTGCCCGAGTCTGCGCGACATCAGCAAGGCCATCACCGGTCACGACGCTGCCCCCACCACGGTGAGCCACGAACGCATACGGCAAGTCCTCACCGGCAGGGGGGACAGCGCCAGTTGTTCGGTCGTCGTCGCGATTGTGCTGGTGCTTGCCAGCATGGCTCGGCCGGCCCGCGATGCGGATGCGGAAGCCGACCGGTTCTCAAGGCTTTGGCGCGTGGTGGCCAGCCTTGACCCCTGGAAGCCCTTCCGACCGGGCCTCGATGTGCGCAACAGCAGCTCTGCGTCGCTCCCCCACAGCGACGACGACCAGGCCGTACTAGATGTCAGGCAGTTCGCCAGCCGATCGCCTAGGGACATCGCGCGGCATCTGTGCCAGGTCGGGGCCGACGAAGGCGTCGAGGCATTCCTTACGGGCCTTGTCCGGCTGAGCGACGCCATGATGATCATCCGCCTGGTCGAACAACTGCGGATGGCGGGCCTGCATGAGACCGCTCAGCGCCTTATCGAAGTGTCGGCGCAGAACCTGCCGTTTCACGATCTGAGCGAGCTCGTGTGGCGCTTTTTCAAGGAGGAGTGGCGTGTCCATTCCTTGTTGATGGCCATTGCGCGCAGCCGTACCCCCAGAGAGGTGTACGAGTTGTGGTGGCAATTGGCGGAACGTCGGCAACCAGAGGCAGAAGCCCTGAAGGACCTGTTCAAGCAGCTGCGAAGCGATGACGGCAACGCAGAGTTGGAACGACTGCTGACAGAGACTGACGCCGACTAGATCCCGGCGGGGCAGCGGAGCCAAACGACCACAGCACTGTGATCTGGACTCGGCGCGGCGACGTGGGGTGGGCGCATCGCCCTCGGCGAACGGGCCGGTGTCGCACGTGAGGATCAGTACCGCGGGTACCCGTAGCCGCTGCTGTGGGCCGCAGTGAGGCCGGGCTACGACCGTCTCTGGCCGAGTAGCGATCAAAGAGGCCAACTATCGAGCAACGTCGCAACAAGTACTCGGAGTCGAATTCCGCGATCGCGGCAACGTCCGTGGGTAGCTGGGAGGCGTGGCTCCGGGTAAGCCCGGTAGCCGAAGCGGGCGTCACGTAAGGTTCGGTGCTGTCGCATACTGGCCTGTCCGTGGAATCAGGGGACACCGATGACACAGCAGCTTTGGAGCAGCCAGAGGCATCGGACCGCCATTGGCCGCGTCGGCCTCTCGCTACCGGCCCGTCGTGCAGTTGGCGACCTTCAGCTGGAACCAGACGTGGGTGTACTGGACTACGGGTGCGGACGTGGCGGCGATGTACGGGCTCTGCAGCACCTTGGCCTTGAGGCCGCAGGGTGGGACCCGGTGCATTTCCCGGATGGACGGCGTGAGCCTGCCGAGGTAGTCCTTCTCACCTATGTCCTGAACGTCATTGAGAACCCCGCTGAACGACGAGAGACGCTCCTCCGCGCCTGGAATCTCGCCAAATCCGTGCTCGTGGTGTCCGCCCGGTTGAGGTGGGAGCGCAACCAGATCAAAGGCACGGAGTATGGCGACGGCATCCTCACTCAGCGCCGTACCTTCCAACACCTCTACGCCGCCGGCGAGCTTCGCGACTACGTTGAGGAGGCCACAGGCGTCCGCTGCCTGTCGGCGGCGCCGGGCATCGTCTATGCCTTCAAGGACGATGCGGCCCGCCTGAGCTACCTCGCCCGCCAGGTTGCCCCGGACGGGGGGTGGCTGGCGTCCGAGGACACCGCCTCGGCGATCACTTCGGTGGTTGATCATCTCGAACAGCGGGGCCGGATGCCTCAGCTTGAGGAAATGCCGCAGCCCATCATCAGCCTCCTCGGCCACCTGCGCCCTGCTGAACTGAAGCGGCTTGCCGAGCAGGAAGCCGACCCCGTGAAGGTGGAACGGAGCGCCGAACGCGGAGCCCTTGACACGCTGCAGTTCCTCGCTTTGGAGCTGTTCCATGGCCGAGGCCCCGTGAGCAGTCTGCCCCTGCCCGTACAACTGGACATCCGCGCGTTCTTCCCCTCGTACACCGAGGCGTGCCAGCGAGCCGATCGCCTGCTGTTCAAGCTGCGTGACGACGCATACGTCCGCCGCGCGATGAACGGATCGATCGCCGGCAAATTCACCGCGACCGCCCTGTACGTGCACCGCCGCGCACTTCACCGGATCCCGGCCGTGCTGCGCCTGTACGAGCAGTGCGCGAGCATCGCTGCCGGCCGTCCCGGCGAGTGGTCCGTCGTCAAGCTCCGCCACCAGGGCCGTGGCGTCAGCTGGCTCGACTACCCCGAGTTCGACACGGACCCCCACCCGCGTCTCGCGGCGTCGTACGCCGTCGACCTGAAGACCCTCAAGTCCTCCTTCACCTCGTACGCGGACTCCACCAACCGTCCCCTGCTGCACCGCAAGCACGAGTTCCTTGCCGAGGACGATCCCGACGCACCCAAATACCGGAGGCTCACGGACGCCGAGGTTCGCGCCGGCCTCTACGAGAGCCCGCACCTGATCGGCACGGAAGAAGGCTGGGAACGCGAACTCGTACGCTGCGAGCGGGAGTTGCGAGGCCACCGGCTCGTACGCCGCACAGCCAGCACCTGAGCGTCACATAGGCTCTCGACACCGGAGCGATTGTCAGTGCCGTGTGCCACGCTCCACCCGTGACCACTACCCGGATGGAGGGCCCCTGCCTGCCCTCATACCGCACGCTGTCCACCCTCGCGCTGTCCGAGCCCGAGGACCACGTCCGTGAACTCACCGACTGGGTGGAGCACGCCTCCGCCGTCACCGCCCTCCCCGGGGCACAGAACAGCTGGGATACGGCCTACAAGTGGCTGCGCCTCGCGCAGGGCCTGCGCACGGTGACGTTCGACATGTCCTACGACGACGGCGGAATGTGCTCGGCCGGCCTCGACTTCGACGCCGTCTGGACCGAGATGATGGAGGAGTGGCAGCGACATCAGGTCCGTCTCGGCTACCTGCGCGTAGCACTTGAAGGATTCGTCCGGCTGCTGCACCCGGGTACTTCCGAGCCTGGACTGGCCGTCGAGGCCGCAGAACAGCGACTGCACCACCACGGCGACTCATGGCTGGTGCATGCACGCGCGGTCGCCGATCATCTGCGGATGCATGCGCCGGACGGGGTTCTGGGCGTCGGCACGCCGGTGGCGGCAGCGGTCACCCAGGCGATTGCCTTGCACGACATGGCAGTCCGGGGCCGTGCCGCCATCCTCGAGCCGGACAGCGACGCGGACGGGAAGGTCTTTCCCACCGGGCACGGCGAGGTCTGCGCGGTCAAGGAAGCCTCCACGGTGCTGCTGCTGGGAATCCAGCTGCTGATGGCGGCAGCGGTGCAGGAGGACCGCGTCGCCGTCTTCGACGACAAGTACCTTCTCGACGGCATGTGGATTCCCGACGCATCGGGCGGCAGCCGCTGGGTGGATGAAGAGATGCCCTACGGCGAGTACCTCTCCGTGCTCCACCTTCAGCCCGGCGAGCCGCCCGAGCTCTGATTCCGCCACGGGCAGTGGCCCGCAGCGATCACGACGGCAGCCCAGGGGAAAACGACGGGTGGGCCCGAAGCCATGGCTTCAGGCCCACCCGTCGTGGCCTGCTCGACACCTATCAGGTCATGCACCATCCGGAGTCGCATGCACCTTCATCCTCATCGGCGTCGCCTTCCCCCGGGCTCTCATCGGGGATGGCTTGAGTGAGCGGGATCCCGTACCTCGTGAGATAGACGGCATCCCGCCCGAGTGCAGCCCGCCGTTGGTTGATTGTCTCCTCCAGCCGGACCGACTGAGCGAACAACTCCGGCTCGTGCCGACGCTGGTGGCGCCAGGCGCCGACTGTGCGGAAGGGGCAGAAGAAGCAGGAGCTCTTAGGCGGTACCGGCAGGCCGGCCTCGGTGATGATGCGCTCGCAGTCGTCCCGGCGCAGCCCGAGATCGAGGAGGGGGTATTCGATGACCTCGTGAGCTTCCCGCCGCCGGCGGTTGGCGCGATGGATTTCGTCGACCGAGATGCCGATGCCGACCGCCGCTGGCTCCTCCGCGGTGGCGCCATGGTCCCGAAGCCACCGCCCGACCACCTTGATCTTGAAGTCGGCGGTGCAGTTGCGGCGGCCAGGAGCGCCGTTGGCCATGCGGACCGGGATGGGGATCGACCGAGTGTCCGGCCGGTTCAGCCGCTGCATGAGCGTTTCCGTGGCCCCGTCGCGGCGACGGCGCTTGAGTTCGTGGACGTCCAGTCCCGCACGGGCGGCGTACGGGATGGCGATCTCGCGGACGTAGTCGAGGGTCGCGGGGTGCTCGCTGTCGTCGCCGACGTTGGCGAACAAAAAGGTGCGGAAGTCGATCTCTCGCTGAACGGCCAGCACGAGCAGGGCGGTGCTCTGGACACCGCCTCCGTAGGAAACGACCTTCATCGGAGGACGGTTGGGCTCGCGGGGAGCGGCCTTGGGGATGGAGTCGGTGGGATCGGCGTGATGGTCTCCGGTGCGCTGCTGCAAGATCGACATATGAGAGACAGTATGGATCGACCATTCGAGAATCAAGTGTTTCTCTCCCAGCTGCTGGCGAACAGGGCATGAGCCGTCCGCGGGCGTCGGCAACCGCGTACCGGCCGGGAACGGCGGTCTAGCGCTGAGGCTTGATGACGACGGAGTAACCCTGGGCCAGCATCGATGCGAGGAACTCGACGGCGGCGGTCTGGTCGGCAGCGGAGAACGTCCGGGCGGCGGGGAGCGGCTCCTCGGGCGGTGGCGCGGCGGAGGCGCCGTGTCTGCGTCCTCGAGGTTTCTGGGGGACGCGCCGCCCCGTGCGGAGGTCTTCGACCTCGGTGGGGACGACGGTCCGCTGCCGCTGCTGTGCATCGGCCAGGACGGTTTCCAGCAGCCACAGCGGGGAACCGGAGAGCATCAGATCGGCCTCGGCGATCCGCCGACGGTTACGCCACCGGGAAACGGCTTGGGCGTCCCTACCGAGGACGCGGCCAACTTCCTGGATACCGAGGACGACAGGTAGGTCTTCCTTGGCCTGCACGTCGTAACCTTCAGGGATTCCGGCCCTATAGGCCGCCAGGCGTTGCTGATCAGCCTGGCGGTCGCCGCCGCTGATCTGAAGCACTGTCGCCAGCAACCAGTACGGATTGCCTGAAGCGACCAGGTCAGGCTCTGGGAGGGTGCCTTCTGTGCGCCACTTCTGTGACGTCTGGCGCTCAACCCCGAAGAGGGACGCGATCTCAGTGTGCCCGAGCAGGTAGGGGACCCGCGCTTGCGACATAAGCACCTTCCCCACACCAACGTTCCTGCCAGGTGACTGCCACGCGGGCATGGCCTCCTCGCCGGGCTGTCTGCAGAGATCCTAGGCGGGCCTGCGGGCAGCCCGGCGCATCCGGCCGGTGTCTGCCCCGGAGCCGGCCTCGATGCCGAGGCCGGTCGTGACTGCCGGGGGCTACTTCAGCTCCTGTCCGTGCCGGATTTCCCATGTCCCGACATCGGTATAGAAACGGCCGAAGTGGCGAAGCCATGCGGCGATGGTCTCGGTGGTCCTTCGTGCCTGCTCGTCGGTCAGGCCGGTCTCTTCCTGCAGCGCTTGCTGCAACTCCACATTGCTCAGACGGGCACCGGCCACGAGCGCCTGGAGGGCGGGGATCTCCCGCAGCCGGCTCTCGATCAAGTCCGAGAACTCCGCCTCGGACAAGCCGGCCGGAACGCCGAGGAGCGCGAGGTCGCGCACGATGGCTGCTTTGACGGAGCGTCCGAACTGGGCTCGCCCGCAGTAGTACGGGTAGAGGGCGTCAGGGCGTCGCGTGACGGGATACCAGCCCTGCTGGGCCTCCCGTGGCTGGTCAGAGGCGGTCGGACGATGCTCCTTCAGTAGCTCGGCTTGACTTCTGACCAGGGCGGCCATGTGGGGAGTCGCCTCGACCGCCCGGGCCTCGATCTCTGCCAGTACCCGGACGATTTCGGGATGGGCGGAGGGCGCCTCCACCAGGATCTCGATGTTGGCGTTGGCGGCGCGGCCCGTTGCCTTGCCCGTGAGGTTGGCGGACCCGATCAGGCAGCGCTCGCCGGTGAGGTACAGCTTGGCATGCAGGGTCGGGCACAGCGCGATACGCAGCCTTTTGTCTTCCTCGGCGAGCTCGATGATCTCGGGATCGGATACCCCGGCCGCCACTTCTTCGGGGACCCAGCGCGTGATGCACTCGATGTCGTCGACGGTGGCGGGGAGGGCGGACAGCGCGGACGCGAGAACCTCTCGTTTGATGAAGGGCGCCACGAGGGTTACCCGTCCATGGGCGTCCGCCATCAATTCTTCGATCTGACGCCAGATGTGGCCACGTTCGGACACGCTCAGTCGGCCTTCCCGTCCACGAAGTCGCGGGCGTACCGGCCCCACTCGCGCCGCGCGTCGGCGATGCGCTCGCGGTCGCGGTCGGGGTAAGTCTCGTCTTCCATCCGGGCCCAGGAGAAGAGCAGCAGCTTGAAGGTGTCGGCGGCACGGTCGAGCCGGTCGCGCAGCTCGTTGGCGTCGGCGTCCTCGGGGACGTCTTCGAGGACGGCCATGAGCTGGGCGTGCAGCGGATGCTTCTCGTTGAAGATCACCTGCAGCATGCCGGCCATGAGGTCGATGCTGAAGAAGGCGGGGGTGTCCTGGAAGCTGGAGATCCACCGCGCGCGCAGATCCTTCTCCAGGGACTCTTCGACCATGGACTGGGCGGTGTCCTCGTCCAGGTGGTGCCGCTGGGTGAGGGCCTCGACCTGTTCCTGCCGCTTGGCCTCGGGGGTCGTTCCTTCGTCGAGCTCGTCGGTCTTGCCGGTGTAGCCCTCCTCACTGCGGCGCTTGACGGCGTCCGTGACCTTGGAAGCGACGTCATCGTCATGCCGCTTTTTGCTCTTGCGGGTCCCGAGCGTCTGCTGCTTCAGCTGGCGCCGGATGGCTGGCAGCAGCTTCTCTTCCAGGTAGAGCACGAGGTCGATCAAGGGCAGACGCGGATCGCCGAGCTCGGCAAGGCGCTCCTTGAAGCCCTTGAAGGATTCGCCGGCCTCCGCGTGCGCCTTCCAGTCGAAGTGCGCAAGGGACGAGAAGACGGTGGCGCTCTGCTTATTGTTGGTCACGCCGAAGATGGGATCGAGGTCCGGCGGGAACTCCACCTCGATGCCCCACCACCGCTCCGTCGGGTCGTAGCCGATGGCCCATGAGGCGTCGAGGTCCAGTTCCCTGCCCTGACGCACGAGCGAGATTCCGACGTTGCGCCGGGCGTGCTTGCCCCACGGCAGGATGCCGGAGTCGGTTGTACGGCTGATGCTGTCTGGCCACGGGTGGCCTTCGACGTCGGCACGGCGGGCCTCCGGGCGGGCGATGGAGGCCCGGACCGTGATGTTGTGCCGCTTGCCCTCGTGGAGCACGGGGAAGTGCATCACACCAGGTTCAGACTCGCTTCCCATCGAGAACGGCATGAACATCGGCTTGTTGTGGAACGGCTCCGGCGTGGATGTCGGCGCCATCAGGTACAGAGGGTCGTTGGGCACGGCGTGGTACTCGCCGTCAACGACCTTGCCCTCGCGGACAGGGGCCATTCGGATGTCGACGCGTCCCTTGTCGAGGTAGTGCCGGTAGACCCGGCCGATCAGATCGGCGGTGTTCTTCAGGGTGGCCGCGGCTCCGTACCAGTTGACCTTGTCCAGGTTGGTCCAGACGACGAGCGTGCCGGTGTCCCCAAGGCCCTCGCTCAGGTCTCGCCAGTAGTCCGGCAGCGGGGAGTGTCCAGGCTCGGGGACGTCGTCGGTTTCTCCCTTCTCGATCTCTTCGAGGCTGAGGTAGGTCCACATGGCGTTGCCCGCACCGTTGGTCCAGGACCACACGTCGAGCCGGGTGCACTGGGACATGCTTGAGTTGGGCAGGCCCATGCCGAAACGGCCGATGCGGCCCGGGTCCGCCCCGTCCCCGTCCCCGTACTTCAGAGCGCGCCGAAGCTGCTGTGCTTCCATGCCATGGCCGTTATCGAGGACCGCGATGGTCTCCACACGGTGGCTGGTCCGGGAGCCAACCTGGACGGGGTTCTCGCAGGCGAAGACCTCCACGAGGGTGGCCTTGGCGTCGATGCTGTTGTCGATCAGTTCGGCGAGGGCGTATGCGGTGTTTTTATAGCCGCTGTCCCGCATGGCCTTGACGGTCAGCGCAGGACTGACGATCCGGTAGTTGCTGCCGTCGCTGGTCACGCTGTCTCCCATACGTCTTCCCAGTTGGTGAATGCTTCTGCCACGTCGCCGAACCCGGGAAGCTCCGGGTTTACGACGGTGACGATTTCGCAGGTGTCCGTGCCGCCGGCCTTCGGGCCGCGGATGACGCGGCCGACCATCTGGCTGTACAGCACCAGGGACTTGGTCGGGCGGGCGATCACTGCCGCGCTGGCGGCCGGTGCGTCGAAGCCAGTCGTCAGGACACCGAAGTTGCACAGCACCATGGGGCGACGGCCGGACCCCTTGAATCGCGAGATGACCTGGCTGCGGTGCCGGGGGGAGGACTCGCCCGTCACGAACTCGGCATCGAAGCCCGCAGCGGAAAGCACCGCTGCGATTAGCCGGCAGTGGTCCACGGAGGCGGCGAACACCAGGATGCGCCGGTGCTGTTGCTGGAGCAGCTCCGTGATCGTCTGGACGATCTTGAGGTTCCACTGCTCGTCGCGCGCGAGTTCGGCCATCATGGCGGCCGGGATATCGAAGGACCGTGCAAGGAGCTGCTGGTCCCGGGCGGACAGATGCATGCCGGCCTCGGAGGCAACCGTCCGCATCAGCGGCTTGGCCAGGTAGCCCTGGTCGATCAAGGCTGCGACCGGGTTCGTGTAGCCCTCGATCTCCAGCATGACCTTCTGCCGGGAGAAGTAGTCGGAGAGCTCCTCATCTTTGGAGATGTCGGCCCACGTGCGCCCCGGGGTGGCGGTCAGCCCCAGCAGACTCGCATCGTGACGGATCGTCAGTTCATCGACTACTCGCTGGAACGTGGGTGCGATGATCTGATGGGCCTCGTCGAAGACCGTCAGCGTGCTGCGTGCTGCAAGAGTGGCCAGGAACTGCGGATCCGACTTGGCCGCCGAGACGGCCTTCTCCAGGCCGAGCACGACCAGCCCGTCGGTCATGTCTGCAAGGTCTGCCGAGGCGTTGCCCCAGACCCGCAGGACGGGGACCGGTCGGTCGCCTACTTTCGTCCAGGCGCGCTCGAACTCGACGGCGGCCTGCTCCAGCAGTTCCTGACCGTGGGCCAGCCACACCACCACAGTGGGCTCATGCTGCCGCAGATGGTCGCAGATCAGGCTCATGCCCGTTCGGGTCTTGCCCACACCCGTGGGGAGGTGCAGCACCGTCCGCCGTGAGCCGTCGTACAACAGTTCCTTGACCCGTGCTGCAGCTTGACGCTGATGCGGGAACAAGCCGTACTCCGGCCCCGCCTCCTGCTTGAACGCCGGCGGGAGGGATGGCACCCGGTCGATCGTGAAGCCGAAGAACTCCAGGAGCTCGCGGCGCTCGTCGGCCGTCCATTTCAGGCTCTGCAGGTAGTCCAGCGGCTCCTGCTCGTCCCCCAGCGAGCCCAGGCGCTGAGTCAACTCCGCCTGCTTGGGCTTCGGAACCAGGGCAATCAGGGCCGTACGCTCAGCAGCGTCGGCGACCAGACGCTCGGCGTCGATGGCGATGGGGGCGACAGCCCGAAGGCGGTCGTCACCTGCCGTGCCTCCCTCGATCAGGTCGAGCAGAGCGCACAGCTGCTCGCCGAGATGCGCTCGGATGTACGCCATCGGCGCATCCGCGAGCAGTGCCTTGAAGGACATCCCTGGTGACCAGGTGGTCACTGCCCCACCTGCCCGGCGGCAGGCTCCAGCCCGCACGTGTCCGCAGCCGACGCGGCTGTTGTCATGAAGTTCCACCCCCAGTTGGAGCAAGCCAAGCACCGCCCCAACGTTGCTGTGACTTCAACGCTGCAGCGTGCGGACCACCCTAAAGGGGGCCACTGACAACAGGGGTGCCAATAGGCGAAAAGCCCAGCCAGGAGCGACATTTGACGGCTCCCTGCCCGGCGCGCTCGACCAAGATGTAGATCTCGCTGTGAGTCGTCCGCCTTCCACGCATCATGGAACACTCGTTCGATAAATGGCTTGCGACACCACACGTTCGAGTGATTCAAAGAGTGGATCTCGGCTCGCGGATAGGATCACGGCGAGCTACTGGTGGAACCCCGGATGCGAGGGACGGGTTCCCCCAGCAGTACATTGGTGTGCGACACGAGCGAGGCGGGGTGGCAGACAATGAACGGGCCGAATGGGTCAGGTACGTCCTATTTTGACTACAACGCCACCGCCCCGATCCGTCCCGAGGCCCTCGCGGCCGTCATCGAGGTCATGCAAGCGGTCGGCAATGCCTCAAGCCTGCACCCACCGGGACGACAGGCCGCTCACCGGGTCGACGTCGCCCGCCGTCAGCTAGCCGACCTCCTCGGCTGCTCACCCGGCGAGATCATCTTCACATCCGGAGCAACCGAAGCGAATAACCTGGCCCTCCGAGCCGCATTCAGTGCCGGAAATCCCTTGGTCACAAGCCCCGTTGAGCACCCGGCTGTCCTGGAAACAGCCCGCGCGGTCACCGCTGGGAGCCCGGAGGATCTTGTACTGCTCCCGGTCGGCGGCGACGGCCTGGTGGATCTCGGCGCCCTCGATCAGGTCTTTGCCACGCGTCGCGGGGGAGTGGTCTCCCTGATGGCGGCGAACAACGAGACCGGCGTCCTCACCGACCTCCGCGTCGCGGCCAAGGCGGCCCGTGAAGCCGGCGCACTCGTCCACACGGACGCCACACAGATCATCGGCCGTCTCCCCGTCGACGTTGCTGAACTCGACGTTGACCTTTTGTCGCTGTCGGCCCACAAGTTCGGCGGACCGCAAGGAGTCGGCGCCCTGTACGTACGCCGAGGATCCTCCCTGCCGCACCGCCCGCTCCTCGTGGGCGGCGGACAGGAGCGGGGCTGGCGCGCAGGCACGCTGAATGTGGCAGGGATCATGGGCATGGGCGCCGCGGCTGAGGCTGCGGCGCGCGGACTCGGCGAGGAGGCCGAGCGCGTTGAGGCACTGCGCGACCGCCTCGAACACCTCATGGCCGACGCCCTGCCCGAGTCCCGGATCAATGGTCGGCGTGATCAGCGCCTACCGGGCGTGACGAGCGTCACCTTCCCTGGGGTGCCGGCGGACGCAGTCCTGGCGGCGATGCCCGAGATCGCTGCCTCGGAGGGCAGCGCGTGCGCGTCCGGCGCCCCCACACCGAGCCACGTTCTCCTGGCCATGGGCCTGTCCCGGGCGGACGCAGACAGCACGATCCGCTTCTCGCTGGGCTACGCCACCACAGAGGCCGAGGTCGAGCACGCGGCGCGGGCCGTCAAACGCGCCGTGACGCAGGTTCGGGCCGCGCTGGCCGAACCCGACGGTCCCCGCTGACCGTTACCCCATTTAGCACCTCGTTAGAGCAATCGCATTGGACACAGAGAGGTCCCGGATGTCAGACAGCCGGCTTGGGGAAGCCGCCCTTTTTGCCTTCGCGCGACACGAGACGTTCGCGCCCCGCTTCGGCTGGCTGCACAAGGCGTACATGCAGGTCAAACAGGACCAGGGTGCGTTCCTCGCGGACGGTGCGCCGGTGGGGTTCGGAGTGGGCAAGAACATGGTCAACGCCATGCGCTACTGGTCGCGGGCGTTCAAATTGACCCGGGAGTGCAATCCGGCGAAGGGCACGCAGGCCAAGTTCTCCTACCCGACCTGGGAAGCACGCTGGCTTCTAGACGAGGACGGAGCGGACCCGTATCTGGAGGAGAACGGCAGCCTATGGCTGCTGCACTGGTGGCTGATCTCTTCCCGTCCCGGCGCCAAGAGCCACGCGCCGACCTGGTACACGGCCTTCCACCTCGCGCCGTTCTCCCGGTTCACGACCGCGGACATGACGCAGGTGGTCACCCGGCACGTGAACTTCTCCTACGACAAGAGCCCGGAAGAGGCGTCGATCGTCCGTGACGTTGACTGCCTTACCAAGATGTACGCGCGCAGCGTCCCGGAGAAGGCTGGCTCGCCGGGCAGCTACGAGGACCTGCTCGCCTGTCCCTTCCGCGACCTTGACCTGCTCACCTTCGTAGGTACCCGCGGCAAGCCCGAGTGGCAGTTCACCAGCGGGCACCGCACCTCGCTGCCGGCCCGGGTCCTGGCCTACGCCTGCCTCGACTACGCCGCCAAGTTCTCCCGCCAGGCCAACTCGATCTCCGTGGCCCGCCTGGCCAACGAGCCGGGCTCCCCAGGGCGCGCATTCCGCGTCCGGGAAAACGAGATCGTCACTGCACTGCAGAAGGTCGCCGCCGACCACCCGAACCTCAACCTGACCGAGGCCGTGGGGCAGCGCAGCCTCGCCTTCACGGCCGACCCCTTCGCTCTGGCGTGGGAAGTCCTCGACGAGCAATACGACTTCGTCACCCGACGCCCCAACTTCCCCACCCGTGAGAAGTGGGCCTCTATGTTCCCCCAGCTCGCCGAGGCCGAGCAGAAGGAACTCGACACGAAGGCCACGGACACGTCCGAGGCGACCGAGAAGCTCTTTGACGAGGAGACCGCCGCGTGACCACCGCAACCCCCACGCGGACCCCAGACAGTCCGGCGAGTGAGGCCCCGCAGTTCCCCGCTGGCATCCAACTCGTCGGCTCCCAGATGCGCTCGACCAACCTGGAGCGCGATGTCGAGGACGCCCTCCACGACCCGTATGTCGGCGCTCGTGCCGTCGATGTTCTGGAACGCATCGCGAGCGCGCTGGCCGACCAACGCCGGACACGGGCCTGGTCGTTCACCGGTCCCTACGGTTCCGGCAAGTCCACGCTGTCCAACTTCATCGATGCGCTGCTGGGGCGGGATGCCAAGCGGCGTGACGAGGCCGAGCGCATCCTCGATGAGGCCAGCCCTGCCCTTGCCCAGCGCGTTGCCGCAGCACGCGACGCCCTTGCGCCTGAGGGGTTTCTCGGCGGCGTGGCCACCGCACGCCGAGAGCCCGTCGTCGCGACCCTCTCCCGTGCTCTGCACACGGCGGCGGTGCGACGCTGGGGTAAGCGCGTCCCGAAGGCCATTGCCACCGCCCTGGAGGGGTGCGCCGACCCGGACCGCGCCGGCGCCAAGGAGATTCTCGGCGCCGTCACGGCTCTGACATCAGACGGGCAGCAGCCCCTGCTCCTCGTCATCGATGAGTTCGGCAAGACGCTCGAGCACCTCGCCGGGCACCATGAGTTTGCTGACGCCCAGCACGACCTGTTCCTGCTGCAGGAACTCGCCGAGCGAGCGGCCGGCCCCAACGGTCTGCCCGTCTACCTGATGACCTTGCAGCACTTGTCGTTCATGGACTACGCCTCACGGTCCAGCGAACTCAAGACCCGCGAATGGGCCAAGATCCAGGGCCGCTTCGAAGACATTACCTTCGTCCCTCACCAGGGCGACTCTCTGCACCTTCTGCGCCGCCGCCTCGACCGCTCGGCGGTCAACTCTGCCGGCCAGGCCCTGATCACCGCGTCCGCCGAGGCATCCGCGGACCTCTGGACGCAGCACGGTCTCGGCGTTCTCGCCGAGCTCGGCCCTGACCACTTCGCCGACCTCTACCCGCTGCACCCCATCACGGCCCTCGCCGCACCGATCCTCGCCGCCCAGATCGGCCAGCACGACCGCAGCCTGTCGGGCTTCCTCAACAGCGGGGAGCCCAATACCGTCCGCCACTCGCTGTCCCGGCACAGCAACCCGGACGCGGACAGTGCGAGCACGGTGCGGCTGCCGCAGCTGTGGGACTACTTCATCAACTCCGGGCGCACCGCCCTGCTCGCCTCCGCCAACGCCAGCAAGTGGATTGAAGTCGACTCGCGCATCCGGGACGCCAACGGACTCCCGGACACCGATCAGGACGTACTGAAGACCATCGGCGTCCTCAACCTGATTGACTCCGACGGGGCGCTTAGCGCCACCGCCCCGATGATCCACTTCGCCCTCCACGACCCTACCGACGTCGCAGACCCTGGCGCCTTCACTGCGCTCGAAGAGCGACTCGCCGACCTCGTGCGCCGGGGCTTCCTCGTCCACCGTGAGTTCAGTGGCGAATACCGAGTCTGGCAGGGCACCGACGTCGACATCGACGGCCGACTCAAGGACATCATCAGCCACTTCGACGACGCCGCGGTCATCGACCGGCTCGGCAGCCTCGTTCCCCAGGCATTCGTGGCAGGCCGCCACAGCCAGGTGACCGGCATGATGCGCGTGTTCTACACCGCAGTCAGCGGCCCCGAGACCAAGACTGTCGCCGCCCCCGACGAGCTCAAGGAGCCCGCCGACGGTCTCGTCGTCTTCCACCTCGGTACCGACGCCGACCGGCCCACCGTCCGCTCGCCCCTGCCCGTACTTGTCGGCACCACCCCTGACCCCGACGTCGTACTGACCACGGCCACCTACCTCGTCGCGCTGAAGGAACTCAGCACCCAGCAGGACATCGACCACGTCGCGCGCCGCGAGGTCATCGAGAGGCTCGTGCAGGCCGAGGCCGAGCTGCTCGAACTCATGCAGGACGCCTTCTACCCGCCGTCCTCCGAAGCGTCCTGGAGCCTGTGGCACACCGGCATCGCCCCCGGCGAGGAACCCGCCGCCTCCGGCCTAACCGCCCGCAGCCTGAGCGGCCTGGTCTCCCTCGCCTGCGAATCCGTGTATCCGCACACCCCGCATATCCGCAACGAGATGCTCGGCCGCCATGTCCTGACCAGCCAGGCTGCCCAGGCGCGCGGCATACTGCTGACGGCCATGCTCTCCGCCTCTGGCAAGGAGAACCTCGGCCTCGTCGGGTACAAAGCCGAACGCGCCATCTATAGCGGAGTTTTGGCCTATCTCGGCCTGCATCGCGAAAACGGGGTGGCCCAGGCCGAGAGTCAGCAAGAGAGCCTGCTCCCGTACGGCTTCTCCCCGCCCGGCGAGGGGCACGAGCACGCCCAGCCCGCCTGGAACGCCCTCAACGAGGCACTGTCCGGCGCCACCGAGCGGGTCAGCATGGAAGAGGTTATCCGTGTCCTCAAGAGTCCGCCGTACGGGCTCAAGGCCGGCGTGATCCCGGTCTTCCTGCTCCCGGCCCTGATCATCCGACGCCACGACGTCGCCTTGTTCGAGGAAGGCACCTACCTGCCCCGGCTGACCATCGATGCCGTCGAGCGCCTGGTCAAAAGCGCGGCCCGCTTCGAGGTGAAGTACACACCGGCAGGGGACGGCCTGCGCGGCAGCATCATCAAGAAGCTGATGGTCTCGCTCGGTGTGGAAGCACCGCGATCCAAGGCCCTGCGCAACCCTGACCTCCTCTCTGTCGCCAGCGCCCTGATCACGCGCGTTGCCGACCTGCACAAGTACGCCCGCAATACCAAGAACATTTCCGCCGACGCGAGCACCGTACGCACGACGATCGTCCGGGCACAGGACCCCGACGACCTCATCTTCCACGCGTTGCCGAAGGCCCTCGGCCTGCCCGAGATCCCGGCCCGCGCCCGCGCCAACGCGGAAGCTGCGAACACCTACGTCGAACGACTCACGGCGGCCGCCGATGAACTCGTCGCCATCGACAGCCAGTTGCGCGCAGAGGTCGTAGGCGTGCTCGCCAGGGAGTTCCGACTGCCGGCCGAACTGCCGAAGCTGCGCGCACAGCTCGCGTCCCGCCTGCGTGGCTTCGCCGGCGCAGTGCTGACCCCGGAACTGCGTGGCTTCGTCGACTTCGTCCTCAGCGATGGCCTGGAAGATGACGACTGGCTCGAGCCCATCGTCGTACGCCTGACCAACCTCGCGCTCGGCGACTGGGACGACCGCGAGGCCAAGGTCTTCCCGCAGAAGGCCCGCTCGATGGCAACCGCCCTCGACCGCGTCGGACATCTGCACCACGCCGGGAAGGAGGTCCGCGCGCGGGAAGAGAAACTCGACGCCCAGTTGTTGACCTTGACAGACAGCGACGGCGTGGAACAACGCACCCTCATCTACGTGCCGGAACAGGCTCGTAGCGAGGCCAACAGCCTCGCTGCCGACGTCTTGAAGCAGGCCGAGAAGGCCCTCGGACCGGACGGAGCGAGGATCCTGCTCGCGGCCCTCGCCCAGCGCGTCACCGATGCCGCGACAGCAGCGAGTGAAAGGAAGGCACAGGGATGACCGACGGAGCCGACGCTCAGAAGGTCCGGCACGTACTCGGTATCTCCGGAGGTAAAGACTCCTCAGCGCTCGCCGTCTACATGCGCAACCGCGTTCCGGAGATGGAGTACTTCTTCTGCGACACGGGCGCCGAACTACCCGAGACCTACGAGTACCTCAACCGCCTGGAGGCCGCCCTCGGCAAGTCCATCGTGCGGCTGAACGCCGACCGGGATTTCGACCACTGGATGGAGGTCTACCAGGGCACCCTGCCCAGCCCCCAGATGCGCTGGTGCACGAAGAACCTTAAGATCAAGCCCCTGGAGGACTGGGTCGGCGACGACAAGGTCATCTCTTACGTCGCCATCCGCGCCGACGAGAACCGCCTCGGCTACGTCAGCACCAAGCCGAACATCGACGCCGTCTTCCCCTTCCGCGAGGACGGCATCGACAAGGACGGCGTCATGCGCATCCTCGACGAGGCCGGCATCGGCCTGCCCGACTACTACGAGTGGCGTACCCGCTCCGGTTGCTACTTCTGCTTCTTCCAGCGCAAGCACGAATGGGTCGGCCTCAAGGAACGCCACCCCGACCTCTTCGACCGCGCGGTCGAGTACGAGGACAAGGTCCGCTACCGGCACACCGCCATGAAGGGCCGCAACTACACCTGGTCACAGGGCGAGTCGCTGCCGGAGCTGATAGAGCGCAAGGACGAGATCGAGGCCAAGCACGACGCGGCCCTTGAGCGCGCAGCCAAGCGCATCAAGCCCAACCGCCCCTTGCTGGAGGTTCTTTCCGACGCACTCGACTCGGACGACGACGAGGCCGGCTGCTCCGTCTGCCACCTCTGACGCGCAACCACACACAGCGGCCCCAGCAGCTCGAGCTGGGGCCGCTGTTGCTTTCCCGGGTGTCAAACATGCTTGTCCCACTTGCGGTTGTGACCTCGCCCAGACTGCGTCCCAGATCTCCCGCAGGAACGCAGCGCACGCGCTCACGACAAGTCGAGTCGCCCTGTGACGGAGTGACGCAACGTCACATGTGGGGCATGATGGGCGCATGGCGCTCCTGCTACCTCTGTCGGCCACTCATATGCCACCATGAGTGACGGCTCACTCACAGGCGCGGAACGGTGACGGAGAGAAACCGGGATATGCAAACTCGCAGGTATTTGATGCGGCACGGATGTCAGCTTCTCAGTTCTTCAGCAAGCCCCGTCAGGGACTCAAGGTTCCTTCCTGTCAGTGCGCATGCAGCCGGGGCTGCCCGAGATCGGGCGCTTTCTCGGTGGCGTCGCGCACGGCCTTGACCAGCTTGCAGAGTCCGAGGGCTCGATCTGTCTCCTCGGCATCGGCATCGCGCTTTGCGACAACTACACGATCGTTGAGCCGAAATGCAGGTTGCAGGTCCCTTCCGAGGCGATGCCGCATCTGATCTGAACGAACCTGCTGAACGAAAAGGGGCTACGCATGCCTACGCAGGCCAAGGAAATATTCGAGGCGCAGAGTAAGAGTGTCCGCGAGCTGCTTTCTGACAATGGCTTGGGTCTCTACCTGCCGCCCTACCAGCGTCCGTACGGCTGGGGCAAAGACAAGGTCGAGAAATTGCTCGACGACACACTGCATGGCCTCAAGAATCTAGGTAAGGCGCCGGACAGCTTCACGTTCTTGGGGACCGTCATCACCATTCATGATGTCAACCATGTCACGGTGAAGCCAATCGTCAAGTCCGAGGTCCCCTCCAAGGTCCTTACGGTGATCGATGGGCAGCAGCGTTTGTCGAGCCTTCTTATTCTGCTGGTCGGCCTGCATAACCTCATTCGTCAGCGTGCATGGAAGATTTTCAAGGGCAAGACGCCGGATCCGACCGACAGTGCTCGGACTCACCTCTACTCGGAAACGAGTGACATCCTGCAGATGCTCGGCGCGGCGTTCTATGAGCGAAAGAACTTCGGAACTACGCCGATCTACCCGCGCCTCATTCGAGCCTTCGATGATCAGTGGGCCAGGGACGAGAAGCTCAAGAAGTATGAGTCGCCGATCGCCAACCTCATCTACCAGTACTCATTGCTGGTCGATAGCGAGCCGGCAACCTCTAATCCGACGGACTTCAGGCCGACAGCGCGACAGAACGCGGGCGACGGCGAAGGTGACCTCATCAAGAGGTACAACGAGATCCGCACGGGGTTGAACAAGCTGTCGCAGCGAAAGTCCATCGAGGAGCTGGAGGATCTGCCGCCGCTAGCAACCCTTGCCACCAACATCGAGTTCCAGCGTGCGCTTTTCAATCATGAACTCGACTCCGAGCTCTGTGCTTGGCTGGGAGAGTTGGAAGACGAGCCCGAGGCTGAGCTGATGCGACTCGTTATGTTTGCTGCCTATGGCTTGAACCGCATCGCTCTGACGGTCGTCCAAGGCAAGGACGAGGACTACGCCTTCACGATCTTCGAGTCGTTGAATACCACGGGCGAGCCTCTGACCGCCTTCGAGACCTTCCTCCCTCGGGTGGTGATGGCAGAGAAGATTCAGGACTACCAGGACTCGGACGCCCACGAATACATGAAGGCAGTTCAGGGGTACCTGGACCGTTTCGCCGTCGGAGACAGGCTTCAGAACGCAACGCGAGACCTGCTGGTCACTTTCGCGCTGGCAGAGACTGGAGAGAAGCTCTCCAAGCGTCTTCCGGATCAGCGGGTCTACATGCGCGATACCTTTGAGCGCCACAAGGACTCGGCCGATGATCGGAGCGCGTACCTGCGCCACCTGCGCGACACTGCGGCCTTTATCGGGAATGCTTGGGAACCTGCGAATAACTCGCCTCGCGCGCTACCCGGGCTAGAAGCGTCCGCAATGACGGACACCGTGAAGTTGTGTCTGGCCTTCCTTAATTCGCTCAAACACACCATTGCCATCGCGCCGCTCGTGCGCTTCTACTCCGAGGCTGTCCACGCGGACGAAGGTGAGGCGAGGGAAAAGCGCGTCGCCGAGTTCGAGAAGGCGATCAAGGCGATCACTGCCTTCACGGTCTTCTGGCGAGCAACCCGCCGCGGCACGGGTAACATCGACAGCCAGTACCGGGCCGTCATGGCCGGGGCGGACTCACTCACGGGTATTGGACCCCTTGCCCGGCAGTGGGCGGAGCCCGATGCAACGAAGCCTGATCCGGACGTCGACGCTGAGGCCCTGAAGAAGGAACTTGCGGCGCGTTTGTCGGACCCTAAGGGTAAGGGCGGGGTCCCGAATTTGGCGTCGTTCCTGGCAGATGCTTCCGCACTGCCGCTCTATAAAATTAGCCCCCCGCTGGCGCGTTTCCTTCTTCTGGCTGCATATCACGACACAATTGAAGATCCGGACAATCCGGGACTGATCGTCCAAGGTAAGGCGGGGGTTGCCTCATGCTTCACCGCAGACGGTTGGGAGGACGATACACACCTCACGATCGAACACATCGCACCACAGTCGGCCACGAGTGGGTGGGATGCGGAGTTCTACAGCGATAAGGAGACCGTCCACAAGCTGGGCAATCTTGTTCTGGCGCCAGGAGCTGCCAACGCGTCCCTCAGCTCGCGGCCTTGGACCGAGAAGAAGGTCCTGTACGCGGCACTCGGTGCTTCGACGGCCGACGACGCCAAGTCAATCCTCAACAGTTCTGGCTTCACTTTCGCGCAGACGACTGAGGACCTGGCGGCCATGTCGCGCTATCTCCCGCACCTGCGAGCACTGGGCCAGCGTGAGGACGAGTTGGATCCGGCGTTCATGGATCAGCGTGCTGACGTCCTCCTACGTCTGGCCTACACACGACTCAAGGGGTGGCTCGGTCTGGAGCTGTCTGACTCCAGTAGTGATCCGGTGGTCAAGGTCGACGACGTGGAAGTCGAGAACGGTGAGCTCGACGAGAGTGGGGATGCCGGTGCAGTGGTTGGAACGGCGTAGCCCCACAGGCCAGTTGAGTGACTTTACGGCCCGGACGGGTGATCTTGAGGTCCAGCTTCGTATGTCGAGGGACGTGGAGCGGGCGCAGGATCTGTTTCGGGCAAGCTACGCGGCGGCGTGATCGGCTTCCGCTCCGGCCTTTTGGCGGAACGGCGCTTCCGTTGTGTCTGTGGTCGTAGGTGGAACCTCTCGAGGTGCGGGCAGGGCGTGGCGGTGGACTATCGATGATGCGCGGGATCGCCGGTTTGGCCAACCGGCGATCCCGCGCTATGTTGCCCCGTTCTGCGCCGGTGATCAGCGTGAACGGCTGGCGGCTAGGTTGGCCGCGACCGACGGAGGAGCCAGCGCTCCGGTAGCACGGCTGGTACTGGGCCCGCGGCCCGTAGCCTGAGCCTGGCGCGTGCCGGTCTCGTGGGCGAGGGCCTCGGAGAGATCGGACAGCAGCGAACTCGGGGTGTGCGGGGACGCGGTGATGGCCCAGGTGGGCCGGTCCGGACCGGGGCCAGCCCAGACGGTCCAGGTGTCCACGTTCTGGCTCGGATGCTGCGCGGTGAAGGCGTCGAACTGGACGCCCGCGTCCCCGGCGGGGGATGCCCAGCGGATCCATCGCCCGTCCAGGGTGTGCTTCCAGCCGGCGTCGGATAGGGGCTGCGTGGCCGCGGTGACCCTCTTCTCGTCTACCGGGGCGCCGATGGCCGTGTCCCAGCCGTCGTCGTCGGCGAGGTGGTCCAGCAGCTTCTGCAGTACCGGGGCGGGGGTGGCGCCGGTCGCGGTGAAAACCCACATGCGGTCGGAGACGGGCGTCTCGTAGGCGGCTACGGTCCATGCGGTGTCGTGGGCAGAGGCTTCGTGGATGTGCTCGATACGCAGGGTCTGGGACTCGTGGATGGCGTGGGTCGTCTCGTCCGACCAGGTCCGCCAGCGTTCCCAGTCGCTGTGTGCATCCAGGAAGGCGTCGAGGAGGTCGTCGTGGTCGCCGACGTCGGCCAGGTAGGCAGGGACGGTCTCCGGCTCCGGGCGGCCCGGTTCGGGCTTGGCTGCGGTGCAGGCGAGTGGGGTGCGGGCTTCGGCGGCGGCGCGTTCGGGGTCGGTCAAGGGCGCCGGGCCGGGGCGCATCTCGGCGCCGTGGATCTTCTCGAAGGCGACCATGGCCCCAGCGGGTGAGTCGAAGGCGTCGGCGATTTGCCGCAGGTGGTCCTCGCCGTGGAGGTAGACGGACTTGCCGTTGCGGCCGAGGTAGGTGCCGACCGCGACGGTGGTGTGGCCGTCGTAGGCGTCGGCGTGGATGAGAAGTTGGCCGTGGCGGATGTCGTCGTTGATCTTCTGGGCCTCGTTGGAGACCTCGCGGATTTCGCTGCGGGTGCACCAGGGCATCGGGTAGTTGGCCCAGGTCCATTCTTCGTCAATGGCCTCCCGGAGCCGAGGGGGGATCTCGACGGCGATGCCTTCGGCAGACAGGTGCTCGGCCGCGTCCTGCGCCCAGTAGGGCTCCGTAAGTTGTTAGGCGGTCCGGGAGGGCCGGATGTGGCTGAGTAGGGCCTGCCAGTAGTGGCTAGCGAGGAGTGGCCGTCCGGCTCTCTGGGGCGCCCTGGCTGCTGATTGAGATGTGCGCGCCTTGTGCGGTCGCTGTTTACGGAGCGGACAGCGGGGTGTTCCTCGGGCTCAGAGCATGCTGTGCCGAACGAGGAGCGGGCAATTGAATGAGCGACCTAGCCAAGCCTGGTGCGGGATCGACGCGGGAAAGGGCCACCACTGGGCGGCGGTAGTCGACGAAACCGGCGCGACCACGTGGTCGAAGAAGATCGACAACGATGAGACAGCCATCCTCGCGGCCCTCGGGGAAGTTCTTGACCTGGCGGACGAAGTCCGCTGGGCGGTGGACATCTCCGGAACGGCTTCCGCCCTGCTGCTGGCCCTGCTCGCCGCCCATGGCCAGCAGGCCGTCTACGTGCCCGGCCGCACGGTTAGCCGCATGGCTGGCGCCTACCGAGGCGAAGGCAAGACCGATGCACGCGACGCCTATGTAATCGCTGAAACCATCCGCCACCGCCAGGACTTCGCAATCATCAGGGTGCCTGCGCAGCTGGGCGCTGACCTTGCCCTGCTGACGGCGCACCGGTCGGACCTGGTTGCCGATCGAGTACGGATGATCAATCGGCTCCGTGACGTACTCAGTGGCGCCTTCCCCGCACTGGAGCGGGCCTTCGATTACTCGGCCCATAAAGGCGCCCTTATCCTGCTGACGGGGTACCAGATTCCCGCCGACATCCGCCGCCGAGGCCGGGCCAGGCTGACGGCGTGGCTCGCCAACCGCGGTGTTCGCAGCGCTGACACGGTCGCTGCCGCCGCCCTGGACGCTGCTCAGGCTCAGTACACCTCACTGCCCGGCGAGGCCGTTGCCGCCCAGATCGTCACAGAACTGGCCGTTCAGATCCTGGCCCTGGACGACCGGCTCAAGCGCGTCGATCGGCAGATCGGCGAGGCGTTCCGCACCCACCCTCAGGCGGAAATCATCGAGTCGTTGCCCGGTATGGGCCCGATACTCGGTGCAGAGTTCGTCGTAGCCGCTGGCGACCTGTCGGCCTACGCGGACGCCGGCCACCTGGCCTCTGCGGCCGGTCTGGTGCCCGTGCCGCGGGACTCGGGGCGTCGCACTGGCAACCTGCATCGTCCCAAGCGCTACAGCCGCCGCCTGCGCAGGACTTTTTATCTGTCTGCACAGACCAGCATCATCCGTGAGGGCCCTAGCAGGGACTTCTACCTCAAGAAGCGCGGCGAGGGCTGCAAGCACGTCCAGGCCGTCATCGCCCTGGCACGACGGCGAGTCAGCGTGCTCTGGGCCCTCCTACGAGACAACCGAATCTTCAGCCCGACCCCTCCGGTTCCGCAGAACAACGTAGGGAGCTCCCTCAGCGGTGCCGCTCCAGCATGAGAACGGCTGCGGCGATTGACGACATTCGATTAGGGCTGCGCCGGGACCTGCGGAAGGTGCGCCAGGACTTCAGTCGTGCGATGCCGCGCTGGGCCGGTGCCTATGCCGCAGACAGTGCACGGTTGAGGGTGGCAGCGTGAGTTCGCAGCCCGGGGGCGTCTGAGGGGGTGTCCCTCCACGAGCTGGCCCCCACATAAGCCTGGGTTGGCGAGGACCGGGGCACCCTGGCATTCGTAGACCCGGATGATCCGGCGAGCGCGCGCGGCCGTCAGGTCGTGGGCACAGGCCAGGAGAGCGGGCGGGATTCACAGCAGTTGCCCAGCCGGATGGTCACCACCTGTAAGTTCATTCCGTGCCGGCAGTGCCTGGAAGTAGTCGGCCAGGCTGTCGCCGACCCGGTCGCACTCCGCGAGGGTGCCGTCCAGCAGTACGTAGTCGGGACCGGCTTCGTGCCGAGCGCGCCTACGAGTGGGCTGGTCGAATGTGTTTAGACCGGCGCCGCCTCGTGGCTTGGATGTCGCGACGCTACACCGACAGCGGAGCACTGGTCATTGTGCAGGAAGAGGACGGGCAGTTGACCCAAGCTCCGGGCCATCAATACGCCTGCGTGGCACGACATGCAGGGTGGGTGCGGTGAGCCGCATCCGGTGAGCGAGGAGAACACAACCCAACTCAAGTATGCAATGTCGCCCGGGGGTTTGCGTACACGGCGTATGCCAACCAAGTTGCATCCCCCGCACGGCGTGCTTTATCGCGCCCAGCCGTCACTGCCTCTGCGACTGTTTTCCCTGCAAGCAACGTTCTGTAGAACGCTTCAATGAAGGTCCGTGCAGGTGCGTCGCCTACCGCCCATAGCGGGCTAACGAAGGCCGATGCTCCCCGCGCAAGAAAGGCTTCAGCAAACCCGCCCATGCTGGTCAAGCTGTGCCCTAGACGGCCTACCTGACATGCGTTAAGTATAATCAGCGGGCCACATTTCCTGTCAAAGTTCGCTTGGTTCCGAACAGTCCTTGCAGTGAGGTAAGAAGGTACATAATCCCTGCCTCGCCAATAGCCAGCGAGAAGGATACTGGAGTCTCCTATGTTGGCGCTGCTTGCCTGACCATGCCCTGCAAAATGCAGGACGTCAAATTTCCCGCCACCCAGCACACGGCGAACTTCGTTGGCCGACTTCCCAACCTCGGTCCCGCCAAGATGCTGCTCAATGAATGTCGCCTCAGCTCGGGTATCAGTGAGAGCATATTCCGGGTGTGGATAGTCCGGAACGAGGTACAGCACGCGGCCCGGGCGGGCATAGATACAGTTCGGCGGGTACCCCCCACCTCCACCGCCACCCCGAAGCCAACGGACGGCTCCCAACTGTCCGAGGAATATAGTCTCCTTCGGCAACGCCCCACCAGGTCGCTTGAGATGGATTAGCTCCCATGGGATGAATGGCTCTTCGGAAATTATCAGCACATTGCGAAGTCTTTTTCGATTATCCCAAAGAATCTTCTGGAAATCCCTAGGGAAAAGTTCATCGAAGAGCTCTCCGCCGTACTCCCTCAATTCCTGCTCGAAGGATTCTGCATCCTCTCGTGTATCGAGCCAGCGCTCTTCGATGGACTGATACATGCGCGCGACAAATGATGCGCGATCTCGAATGGGTTTCGAATCGTGATGAGGCGTGAGGATGCCAAGTGTCGTAGCAGACAGCTCATAGCGGAATATCGTATCGAGCCCTCTCTCCATTTCGATAATGCGCAACTGAATCTCGCCAACATCTGGGCCTACTGTCGGCACGCTTGCGTGGGCAGCAGTGTAGTTCTGGGTGCGCCGAGCTCTCGCGGTTGCCTTCGCCATGAGTCGAAGAGTCAACAGAGGGACTGTCGCATCCTGGCGAACTTCCAACCAGACCTCGCATTTCCCCGCCTGAGTGGGGCGCACCTGAAACTCTAGTTGAAGAATTTGCCCCGCAGCAGGAAGTTGTACATGCTGAATTTCCTCCCCGACAACTTCGACGTTCGCCTTGGGTACGATTTGAAGAGCGAGCGGTTCCTCTTCAAAAATCTCTGCGTAACCCGCCTCAGTGACGATGTCCCTGACCCACCGCTTTAGGTCATGGCGGGAAACTGCACACGCCACTGTGGCCGTGTCATCAACTTTCACGCTGGCCGGCATTTCTGCGCGAACGTACGCTTTTACAAGATCCGACTCAGATTCGTCGCTCTGCGGAATGCGCCGGGGCCCGCCTTTTGGCCGTGGACCTGTGGAGCCAATAGGGCGGCGTTTTCCTCGTATTGGCGCGGCGCGCGCGCCCTCGCCACTACCGGCCGTTCGCCTCGGCATGAAACCAAGCCCTGCTATTTGCCCATGCCCCAAGGAATCACTCGATGCTATCTGGGTATTGGCCGCCACGACGCCAATTGGTGTCTCATAGTCCGTAACAACCTGAGGGCGGTCCCCGTAACGCAACTCGCCGGCCTCTGCCTCCACTAGGTCCACCTCAACTGCGGAATGCTCTGTGTCGAGTTTCAGTGCATCAGCGATACTCGTTCTTGATTCCACCCCCTCGAGGCGTGACCCGAGGTCCTCCGCCATATAGACATAGTATCCACCTGGCTCCAATTCGGCGGATTCGCTCGTTACGACCGCATAGTCGTACAGAGAGTTCCTCATCTGCCGGCGTACGCTTCCTGCTGAGTCCACTGCCGAGACCACCGAAATGTTGGTGTCGACGACTTGAGGCACATCAGGACCGACAAGCGTGGGCAGGGGGGGTGATTCTACTTTTGCAACAGGCTTTTCTGAAGCAGCGGAGAGGCCAAGCCATTCCCCGAGGGCCCCGCAGACCTCAGGTCGACCGAAATAGGCAAGATGATAGACCTGACTATTCGTGCCAAAGTCATACACGTCCTTGATGTGTGCTCCAGTACGCACGCCCGTGCCGAGCATTGACGAACTGTCCACCACGAGGTCATTCGGAGCCTTCATGAGTTGATCAACGAAGCCTTCGGCCAGATTGACGGCAAGCCGCAGCGGGAATTCTTTCGGCTCGTGACCGTCACCGAACACTTTTGCCTCGAAGTCTGATGAAATTATGTACCAATCTGTTCTCGACTCACGCTCACCAGTCTGCAGCTCATTTATCGTACGCACGAAATCGCTGCCAGGCTCCATTGCCGATAGCCCAGGAATGACATTGTCGGCAACAGCATAGGAGACCAAATATTTAACAAATGCTCCGACGCTCTGAAGCAGGCCAGAAATGATAGTCGGGATGCCGGCGGCGTGGGGCATCAACGAGACTACACTGGAAATACCTGCAACGATGTTCGTGTATAGATCGACGAGTCGATTCCAATTATCTGGCTCTGCGAGGCGAGTTCCGCTATGAGTTGCTGCGACAAAAACTATACGCCCCACGTTAGCTTTGGGTGGAACCGCTTCAGGAAGAAGCTGCTCGACGAAACTGCGTGCCACGAGACCGCCGCGACTGAAGCACACGATGTCTATCGTAGGTGCGAGTTTGCCGCTCCCTAGCGAGCACCGCCGCAGCAAATCTGCCGCATTCTCAAGCGGGTCGTCGCTAAGCGTGGCATGGTCGAACCCCACAACTGCGTCGTAATTCTGAACCGCCGCAGTCACGAATGAACGTCCCCACTCGGTAGCGCCCAGTATTCCGAAACTGCCTACGGTACTCGAAAAGCAGCCATGGATAAGCAGCAGCAAGCGCGGACTGCGATCGGCAGGAAGATGTACCTGTGAAATATCCTCAATGGTGTGCCACGTCTCGATTTCCGGCGAAGGGATTGCCACTAGACCGCGATGGGTGTTCCGCTCCAGGAAGGACATCGCCTGGCCTGCTACAACCCTAGCGGTGAACTTCAAAACAAATGCCCGAAGGTACCCGAGGGCGAAATCACCGATGGGACCTAGGCGGTATTCTTGAGGTCCGGCGGTCCGGCGCGCGGGCGTGTCCGGTTTCACCTCGAACTCAAAATGAATCCGCTGGCCGGACGGCGGTACTATTCGACCTTTTCTTTGTTTTTCTGTCAGGGAGAATCGTTCGCGACTCGAAGGCAGCTGCCATGAAAAGACGCCATCCTGTTCTAGAAGGACGACAGCGTCCTCGATATCTGCGACATACACATCCATGCCAAGGGTTCCACCACGCCGTGTCGGCCGTCGTCGGCCGGCAGTCGGCGCCTGCGGGCTTGGAGTGATGTTGACTTCCTCGACGAGCTCAAGCTGTTCCTTGAAAGCCTGCAACAGAGGTTCAGTAGCTCGGGCGGTCCGCCGGTTGGCTTCCCCACCCACGCGTTGTCGCCGCTTCCTGGCAGTTGGAGCGGCTACTTCGTAGGCGCTGGGGTGGATGACACGAATGCGGCCATCAGCCAGATCGGTGTGTGGCATCTCGAAGCCCCTCGCTGGGAGCGGAACTCTCTCAGTTGCCTCTCACTCCACCCTGAGTCCGGAGCGGGACTGCGTCAAACGGAGGCACAGGGCCGAACCCCGTCCCGCTAGCTTGACTTCTCCATTGAGACTCCTCATGGTCGATGCGGACCAGGACCAGCACGTTGTCAGCGACGACGGCCCAGTCGGCTGCCTCCAGGCCCAGGTGGGCGATGTGCGCCTGGGCGCCGGTCACGACGGCGGTCACGGCGCTGGGATGGGTGGGGTGGCTGTCGAGGCGGACGTGGGCGTCGATGGTGGGAGTCACGTTGGTGTGTCGTCTCTTCTGCCGGTGGCCGGGCCTTCGGGTCCGGCCACCGGCGTATTCGGGGGTTATCGGGTAGCTCGCGCGGCGCGGACGGTGCGCGCGGCCGTGGTGGTCGGCGGGCCGGCACGGATGGTCGGCGCCGGGCGCGGTCGCTGCGGCGGGACCGTTCCGGTGGCGTGCTGCCAGCGGGTGCGGACGGCGCCGATGTCGGCGAGGGAGCGGCGGGCGCCGACGACGAGCTGGAACGGGGTGTTCACTGGGTCGCCGGCGTACGCCTCGATGCGCCGGCCGGTGTACTCGGCGGTGGCCAGAAGGGAACGCTGCAGGGCCCGCTCGCCCCAGTGCTCCACGGACCCGGCCGGTTCGGCCAGCAGGCGGAGCACCTCGCCCGGTTCACTTCCGTCGTCCAGCAGACCGCGCTGCTGGGCTTCCCACAGAACGGTGACGGGGTCGACGGGCTCACGGCGGCGAGCGAGGGCGGTCAGGCACTGCCACAGCCCGGCGTGCAGCGGCCGGTTGAAGTCCTCTGGAAGCAGCCACCGGACGGACTCGATATCTGCGGGCCGCGCGGTGGCGGTCGCGAGCAACAGCAGCTCCTCCTCGACCGCCTCGGTGGAGTCGGGCGCGATGGTCGGCGGCGGTGCCACGGTACGGGGCAGGACGCCGGCGCGCGGCGGGAAGCGGCTCGCGATCTCGTCCACGACCGCGGCGAGCGCGTCGGCCTCGGCGAGCACCGTCTGGACGGGGTGCGAGAGGGAGACATCGTGGACGGTCTGGACGAGGCGTTCCGCGGCGGCCTCCAGACGGCGGCGGGCGTGTGCGGCCTCGACCATCCGCGCGTAGGCCGGCGCGTGGCGGGGCCAGGGGCAGATCTGGATGAGGGTGTGCAGATATGAGACGGACAGGCCGCGCGCCTGCTCGCGGCCGGCGGCGAGCACCTGGTCGAGCCACTTGGTGTTCTTCGCGTGCTCGGCCGGATCGGGCCGGGGCAGGGCGCTGATCGCGGCGAACAGAGCGGCGTGCGCGGCGGTGGAGAAGGAGTCGGCGGTAATCCCGGTCACGCTGCCGAGCCGATGCGGCTCGAGGAGGAGGGCACCTAGGAGGGCCTGCTCGGCGTAGCGCACGGGCTGCGGCGGATGCGTGTCGGGCAGGTCGTCTTCGTCGCATTCGGGGCTGTGGGGCATCAGGCAGCCAGGGTGAAGTCGTCGGGGTCGAGGGTGACGTCGAGGTGCGGGGCGAGGAGATGGCCGGCGAGCAATGGAGGGACCGCGTTGCCGATCTGGCTGAAGACCTGGCCTTTGTTGCCGGCCCAGGGGTAGTCGGCGGGGAAGGTCTGCAGGAGGCCCGCCTCGCGGGCGGTGATCCGGATCGGCTCCGGCCTAGCGGGGGTTTCCGTGTCCTGTGTCGGCGCAGCGGCCGGTTCTGCGACCCACGTGCACTCGTTCGCGCGGTGTCCGAAGAACAGGGTTCCCGCCGGTTCCTCGATGGACCGGATGGTGGCGTTGGCCTGGTTGTTGCTGCGCAGTGACCAAGACCAACGGTGGGCGTCGGTGCTGAACGTCGGCGCCGGAGCGCTGTCGGCACGGTTCTCACGGGTGCCGTGCCGCGCCGCCCACCCTGCGCCTTCGCGGCGGGCCTGCAGAACCACTCCAGCCGGTCGCGGCATCCAGGTGCCGCGCTCCCGGGCATCGGACAGCGTCTTTCGGGAGCCCGAAGGGAAAGGCTCGGGCCCGCCGCCGGGTCCGCCGCCAGCGCAAACGGTGGGGACGGGCCGGTCGGTCGCGCCCCACCCGAGCGCCTCAGCCATGCTCACCCAGCGGGCGCGGCCCGGACCGAACAACGATTCGGGCTCAGCGACTTGGGAGTGCGTCGGCGTGGGAGGCTGTGCCGTACGGACCCGGGAGGCGAGCAGAATCGCCCTCCTCCGCGTCTGCGGAACGCCGAAGTCCGCGGCGTTGAGGATCCCGTACCAGACCGAGAACCCCCAGCCGCGCAGGACGGCCGCGTACTGGCGCCACAGCGGCAGCACGTCGGGGACCTCCTCCATGGCCACCCACTCCGGTTCGCCGACTGTGTTGAGGGCCTGCAGGTAGCGCATCGGCTCGGCCGCCAGCAGGGAGCGCTCGTCACGGCAGGCGGCCAGGAGCTGTGCGCGGGTGTCGCGACCGGTGGCGAGGTCGGCGACCGCCTGGTGAACCAAGGGCTGGTCCACCAGGCCGAGGCGCTTGCCAGCCATGGACCATGCCTGGCAGGGCGGGCTCGCGATGAGCCCGACGGTTTTTCCAAGGAAGGGCCAGACGGGGTACAGCGCCACGTCGGTGCGAATGGTCAACTGCCCTGCTGCCGCACGGGTTTTGCAGGCCCACTCGTCCCATTCCAGGCCCACGTCCCGTACGCCGAGGACGTCAAGCGAGTGGCTCCATCCCCCCGGTCCTGCAAACAGGTCCAGGATGGTCAAGAGGCCAGTCCGAAGTCGTCCTGTACCGGCTCGACTTCACCGCGGCAGGCCCACGGGGAACAGCCGTCGACGACGCCCTGCTCCAGCTCCTGAAGGTCCGGTCCGCTGTCGGTGAGTTCTTGCTGCATCGCCGCCCATTCGGCGGCGGTGACGTGATCGATCGGGGCTTCGCTGAGCGGGACGCGGGAGCGGTGGAGAAACGCCTCACCGAGCAGACGGTTTCCGGTGGCGTTGGCGCGGGCGTTCCCCTTGCGTATAGCCGCGTCGAACTCCACCACGTCCTCCCATTCCGCCGGGGAGTTATCGCGGATGTTGCGCCATTGGGCGTTTCCGTGGAACGGGCATCCGAGGCAGCTCGATTTCGGGGTGTCGGTTAGGCCGAGCGACGTCAGGTAGCGGATGCAGTCGGATCGAGACCAGCCCATGTCGATGAGCGGGTGCCGGTTGCGCATATATTTGACGTCGGCGTCCTTGGCCCGGTGGAATTCGTCGGTGGAGATGCCGACCCACTGCTCGACGAAGACGCCCTTGGGGATGCGTGTCGGATAGGGGTAGCCGAGTAGTTCGCGGACCTTTTTCTTGATCGGTTTAATTTTGTATTCCCCTGTGCATTGCCGCCTGGTCATACCGGGTTTTCCGTCCTTGTTCAGGACGTAGAGCGGCATTGACGCAAATCTGTGGTCGGGGTCCAGGGCGTCCTTGCGTATGTTTCCGGAGGATACGCGGAGAACGGGTATGTCTGCGGGTCTGGCTATTTCTCGCTCCAGCCGGTCGAGATGGGAATAAACGGCTCTTGGTTCCCAGCCCGTGTCGGCGAAAATTGCGTAGTCGACCTTCGGGAGTATGCCTTGTGCGGAGAGGGCGAGCATGGCGCTGGACTGGATGCCGGCGCCTAGTGAAATTGCTCGAAAAGCAGGGAGTTCGGAAATCATCGGTCCTGGGGGTGAGGAGGGTGGGGGCCGGGTTCGGCGGCGAGGCGGGCGATGCGGTCGCTGATGAGCGCGGGGCGGCGGATGGGCAGCGCGTGCGTGGTGCGGGGGAGGATCTCCATGCGGGCGGCCGGGAGTTGGGCGGCCAGCTGCTTGGTGTGGGCGGCGGGGATGTGCCGGTCGTCCGCGCCGGCCATCAGCAGCAGCCGGTCGCCGAGCTGGTTGAGCATGGTGGCGTCGCGCGGCTGGTAGCGGCGCAGGCACTGCCACAGGTCGGCGAGATCGCGGGTGGGGGTGTGGCGGATGCCGTGGCGGCACGGCGGTGGCCCGTCGGCCGGCCGATCAGGGTGGGGCGCGAGGCTGTAGGGGTGTGTGGTGGGCAGCCGGTGCCGCAGCCGGTCCACGGCCTGGGGCGCGTGGGTGCAGGTCAGGGCGAACAGGCTGCGTCCGGTGGCCATAAGCAGGGCACGCGGGCTGCGGCCGGGCAGCACGCTCGCCCCGCGTGCGGTGGCCGACAGCAGCACCATGCCCCTTACGCGGGCCTGGTGTTGGGGGTGCAGGGCGGTGAGCTCCTGCAGGACGAGGGCGCCCAGGGAATGGCCGGCGAGCACGAGCGGCCCGTCGGGGACGAGGTGGGTCAGGATCTGGTGCAGGTCGTCGGCGAGCTGCCGGATCGTCAGCGGTGCCTGGCCGCGCGGGGTGTGACCGTGCGCGCGCTGGTCGTAGCGCACGACGCTCAGGCCCAGACCGGTCAGATGCCGGGCGTGGACACGCCACAGGTCCGCGGTGACGGACGCGCCGTGCACCAGCACGACCGTCGCGCCGCCGGGACGTGGGTGCACCGGAGTGTCGCGGTAAGCGGACAGACGCGTGCCGTCTGCGGCGGAGACCGACAACACCTGAGTGGCAAAGGGTGGGTTGCGCACAGGTAGGACTCCCAAACGGGGATCAGTAGGGGGCTGCCGTTCGGCGTTCGCGCCGGGGCGGTGGAACCGCCCGTCCGGCACCGCACTGCGCTTGCCGCCGTACTGGGTCGGGCGGATGGCGAGGAGGCGGCCACGAGAGGGCCGGCCAATCAGCCCGTACAGCTGTGGCCTTCGGTAGCTGTGTCGCGCTGGATCCCGGCGGCGGAGATGTTCAGTGGCGCGGGCCCGGCGTGACGGCGGGGGCAGCAACGGCGGGCGGCCGTGCCACAGTGGAGTCGCCGGGGCCGGCCAGGTAGACGGGGCTGACCAGGACGCGGTCCGTCAGGGCGAAGCCGGTTATCGCGTGCGTCCCACGGCGGCCTGCTTGGTCGCAGGAGGCGTCACGGCCGCTGTTCGGGCGGGCATGGCGGCGGGCTTGTGCTGGGCGAGGGCACGCTGGCCTGCGGCGGTGACGTGGAGGCGCTGGCCCTGGTGCAGGGATGTTGTGGTGTCCACCTCGACGAGTCCTCGCTTGATCAGGGCGTTGAGGGTGGCGACGTTCACGGTGGCCCGGTCCTTGTCCATGGCCTTGAGCACGCCGTATCGGCTGATCACGTAACGGGTGCCGCCACTTGCGGACAACCGGGCGAGGACGGCGTACTGGCTGTCCGTGATCTTCGGCACCGGTGTCGTCTGGAACGAGGACGGCGCCGGCCTGGCCCGTGGCCGCGGTCGCGGCGACCGCGTGCTCGGTGAAGCGGATGGTCACGTCGGGCTGGGCATCCGGGCTTGCGCCGTGCTGGCGCGTGGTCCAGGCCAGGCCGACGAGGTCCAGGGTGTGGGCCATGAGCCCGAAGGCCGCGACACCGGCGCGCTCGTGCGCGTCCTCGGCAGCCTCGGGCGGCAGGAGGTAGAGGGTGCGGCCCTGGTGCTCGCGGGCGGTGAATCCCGCGCCGGTCAGGATGCGGGCGGCGTTGCGGAGAGGGCGGTTGAGGACGAGGAAGGTCCATCCGTCGCCGGTCGAGCCGATGAAGATGTCGTGGTGATCGGTGAGGGCCATGGTGGTCCGGAGGGTCGTGGTGCGGTCAGCGTGATTTGGGGGTGTGGCGCAGCGCGGTTAGGCGGCCGTGTCGTAGTCGCCCTGCTGGAATGCGTGCTTGGCTATGGCGCGGGCGGTGATGGCCTTCGACGCACGGTCGGAGGCGGCGGACAGCTCGTCAGCGCCGGGCTCCAGGTACCAGGGACGCAGGTCGAGCATCGCGGCCCGCATGCCGGTGGCGAAGCACAGCGCGGTGCCCTTGGGCAGGGCCCGGATCGCGTCGGGGGGCAGGATCCGCTCCTGCCGCATCGACACGGAGGTCGACTTGCCGGACTCCGAGTGGGAGGTCGAGGTGGTCTCGACATCGTGGTCGCCGATCAGGCGGCTGAGCTTGTCGGCGAAGTCGGGGTCGTCGATACCGGAGCCGATGACCTTCACGGTCGAGGCGGACCACATGGCGTCCATGCCGGCGTCACCCCAGACCTTCTGGCCCTGGCGGTAGGACTGCAGGATCGTGATCGGGATAATCCCGCGCGACCCGAGGTGCGAATACAGATCCGGCAAGTCGCTGATCTTGCACACGTTGGCGGCCTCGTCGAGGATCGCCAGCATGGGCGGGTCGAGCCGTCCGCCGGCGCGTTCGGCCTGGGCGGTCGCGGCGCGCATCACCGAGTCCGCGCACGCCGCGATCAGCGCGGAGGCGCCGCCGCCTCCGTCTTTGCTGAGCAGGAAGAGCGTGTCGGTGGAGGTGACGAACTGCGCCGGCTGGAATTCGGGGACGCCCTTCTGCGGCGTCACCCAGGCCGCGATCTCGGAGTTGAGCAGCGTGGCGGCGTACTGGCGGGCGGTCTCGTAGATGCCGTCGCGGGTCTCGGGCGGCCCCTCCACGGTGCCCTTCAACTGCGCAGCGACGGCGGCGAAACCGTGATCACGGAGGATGTCGAGCGGGGTCCGGTCGGCAGGGAAGGCGAGCCACTGCATGATGTCGGTGATCGGCCGCTCGTCGAGAGCCGCGGCCAAGAGCAGCTGGGACAGGATGTTGCTGCCGGCCTTGGACCAGAAGTCGCCCTGCTGGGACGCATCCACGCTCGCGGCGAGGAAGTGGCCCGCCAGCCGGTTCGCCCCGTCCAGGGTGGTCGCGCCGGCCAGGGGGTTCCACCACATCTCGCGGGCAGCATGGGCGATCTGCTGCGGGTCCATGGTCCACACCTGTCCCGTCTTCGCCCGCGCTTCGTAGGCCGTGGTGAAGGCATCGCCGGCGGCCTTGTTGCTGGTGAGCAGCACCGGGCCCGGGGCGTGCAGGATGGAGGGGATCGCGAGCGAGGTCGTCTTGCCGGACCGGGGCGCCATGATCGCGACGGCGACGTCCTCGAACCCCATGCGCACCTCGTGCCTGGTGCCCTGCAGGTTGCCCAGGAGGATGCCGGTGTCCTTCGCGTCGATGTTCTTGGCGTCCTTCAGACTCGGCCGAAGGGAGCGGGCCTTGTCGGTGATCGCCCTGGCCATCAGGGGCTCGATGTCCCGGGCCTTGGCCATGTCTGCGATCTTCTTTTCCCGGCCGCCGCTGCGGCTCTTGTGCCGGGCCCATACGACGCCGCCCGCCACTGCGAGGGCCAGGAGTAGAAGGACGGGCACGATGCGGGCGCCGATCAGCAGGGACGTTTCTCCCGTACCGGGCCAGACCTGCTCGGGGTGGAGTAGGGCGGCGGTCGGCTGGTACGGCGCCCAGTCGGCTCCGGTGAGGTAGGCGGTGATGTTGCCCGACAGCCAGGCGAAGTGGGCGAAGGGGACGACGACTGCGAGCACGCCGAGGAGGAGGCGCAGAACGAGGTCGTAACCGTCGGTGGAACTGTTCGAGGAGGAGGAAGGGGGCAAGGGCTACGTGCTTCCGGGCGGGGACGTGGGGATCAGCGACTGCGGCCGTTCTTGACCGGCGCAGGCGCCGAGGGCATCGGTGTGGTCGGCGGGACGGTGCGCCGGGCAGCGAGGGTGTGGACGCGTTCTTCCAGCGCCCCGGCTACGAGTTCGGCGAGCACGTCTGTGGTCCGGCGGGTGACGACGTTTGGGTCGTGGGTCGGCCAACTGCGCACGGGGTTCGGCTCGGCTGGCGAGCTGGTGGACCTGCAAGACCGTCGACCACTGCACGCTAGGTAAAGGGCTAGTAATCGCGCTAGGTGGTGTCCTATGGGGAGAGCTAGCCGTCACGCCATGTAGCGCGCTAGCTACCCCGCTCCCCGCCCCCTGTTCGGACGTTTCCCCTCGGGTGTGCAACTCCGCCACGCCGGTGCGCGCGACGGGGGCCGGATCGGCGAGCGCGGCGGTGAACGCGGTGACCAGGCGTGTGGGAGCGTGCTCGCCGAAGCGGGCCTGTCACACGTTCTGATGCAGGCCGGCCGTGACGGTGACGAACCAGGCTCCCGGATCATCCAGCGTTCCCAGGCGCTCGACGT
Organism: Streptomyces caniscabiei; assembly: GCF_014930365.1. Classification (GTDB taxonomy): domain Bacteria; phylum Actinomycetota; class Actinomycetes; order Streptomycetales; family Streptomycetaceae; genus Streptomyces; species Streptomyces caniscabiei. The sequence continues at coordinate 172,886 of NZ_JABXWI010000006.1, forward strand.
ACGTCGCATTGTCGGGCGATATGAGGCCGCTCTCGCCGTACGGTGACCAACCGATCTGCCGCAGCGGTTCGTACGGGTCGCAGGGGGCGCTCGCTGTCGAGGCGGAGTCGGTGACGGCGGCGATGAGTTCGACGGGCGTGCGGGCGCCGAAGCTCGCGTACCAGGCGGGACGGTCCGGTTCCGCAGCGTGGCTCAACGTCCACCACTGTCCGTCGGGATCGGGTTCCAGGCGCAGGAGGGCCTTCTGGTCGGGGCTGGCGAGCAGGACGCGCGGCAGGAGGGGGTCGTTGCCATGACTTCAGCGGCAGGCACGGTAGAGAGGGATGGTGATCCAGGCCGGATCAGCGGCCGGCGAGGTGCCGCGGTGTGATGAAGTCGACCTCGACGGTCTCGGGAGCCGGGGGCATGCTCACTTCCGTGCCGCAGTCCGCCGGAGAGGTGCGGGGAGCGGTATGGGGGCCAGAGGCGAACGGGCCTTGCGGGCAGCGGAGTTGATCTCCCGGAGCGTCTTGCCGTGAGTGGCCCAGTCGTCGAGGTAGCTCCATGATTCGGCGTGATGCTCGGCGAGGGGGTCGTCGAAGTCGGCGGTGCCGGGCCTGGCGGTGGTGGGGAGGGCGTCTTGGGTGGCCAGCCACCGCTCGTGCAGTTCGTCGAGCCGGTCGAGGGCGTCGCGCAGGACGCCCAACTGGTAGACCCAGCGGCTCTGCACCGTGTTCTGCGGCAGTTGGGCCAGCTTTGTTTCGGCGGTGGCCAGCAGGTGACGGGCGCCGTAGCGGAGCGGCTCGAACGCTGTGAGGGTGTCGGCGTCGCGCTGGCTCGCGCGCATGCCGTAGGCGTGGTCGTCGTGGGGCCAGCCGTCGAGGTCGGTGTGCTCGTCGGTGTAGGCGTCCCAGGCGTCGAGGATCTTCTTGCTGTCGTTCAGATAGTCGTCGAGGTGCCGGAGGGAGTCGCGGTGTGCGTGGTGGTCGCTGGAGATGAGGTGGAGTCCTGTCGGTTCAGCGGCGAGCGGTCGGCTGGGCTGCGCCGACGTTCGCCGGGGCCGGGGCCGTCGCGGGTTTCGTCTACTGACGGCGGGTGGAGCGTGCCCGTGCGCGGAGGGAGTCGATACGGGTGGTGTGCGCGTCGACCACCTGCTGCGGGCGCAGCGCACTGGGCGTCTGCACGGCGCTGTAGTGGCCGGTGCGGTCATACATGCCGCGCTGGAGCGGGCTACGGTCGGTCAGTGCGGTGAGGAACGATCCGACCAGACGGGCGGGGGTGCGCTCGTCGAGGTAGGCGTGCCAGATGCTCGGGCCGCGGAACTTTCCGCGGTCGGGCTCACGGGTCTCGACGTGCCAGGACGGCCCGGCGCTGAATTCGCGCAACGAGCGCAGTTCGACGTGACACATGGAGTCCGGTGAATGCGCCGTGCCCTTCGAGGCGCGGTGCCAGCCCGCCACGGTCACCGGCTGCCACGGGTCCGCCTCCTGCGGCGGCGGAGCGATGAGGGCGTCCGTGAAGCCGGCGAGGACCTCGGCGGGCACGAGTTCGCCGAATTCGGCGTACCAGCCGGGCTCGGTGTCGGTGGGCTCCGCCCGCAGCCGCCACCATGCGGAGGTGGCGGACTGCGGGTCGAACTGGAGGCGGTGGCGCAGGTCGGGGCTGTGCAGGACGATCTCGGCACTCAGGGGGTCGGAGACGGCGCTCCATCCGGCGGCGGCCAGACCGTGGGTGACGTGGCGGGCGTCTCCGGGGCCGGCGAGGTGGCGGGGGCTGGTGTCGAACGGGATGCGCCCGGCGTGCTTGTTAGCGTACGCGGCGAGCTGCCGTTCGCTCAGCGGCACCGGCAGTACCCCGGCTCGCTCGTGCCGGCGCTGCCGTACAGGTCGCGGAGGTCGTCCAGGACGTAGTGGAGGGTGTGCTGGTCGGTCTGCTCCCACGCGGCCGTGCGCAACTCGGTGATCAGAAGGTCGATCTGCGCGGTGCGCGGGACGTCCGTGTGGTTGTGAAGGGCACGGGCGAGGGCGCGCAGCGTGTCGGCGAGTTGGACGGGCAGGCCCGTGTACTCGTCGAGGAGAGGCTCGACGAGGGCGAGGGCCTCCACGGGGTCGGGGTTCTCGCGCAGGTAGTCGGTGAGGTCCGACAGCGTTTCGGTCAGTGTGTGGATGGTGTCCGGGGTGAGTGCGGGCATCGGGCTCCTTGGGACGGGGCGTCGGGTCAGCGGCGGGTCCGGGCGCCGTCGGCCGGGGTGTAGGGACGGGCGGTAGTGCGTGGCCGGGTGCTTCGGGCGCTGCCCTGGGCCCAGGTGGCGGCGCGGGCGGCCGTGATCCGGGCCTGCTGCCACGCACCGAGCTGGGAGGGCTTGACGGAGACTGACCAGGTGCGGATCTGCGCGCTGTGCGGTACGCGTCCGCGCGGGCGCATCACGGGATCGGGGCTGGCGAGTTCGGTCGAGAAGGCTTGCATCAGGTGCATCGGGGTGTTGGGCGTGAAGTTGGCCGTCCACCCGTTGCCCTGCTTGTCCTTCGCTCCGGTCCACCACATCGCCGTGCCGTCGGGGCTGTGGTGGTATTGCATCCACGCGGTGCCGTCAGGGCTGGTCGCGGTGTAGTGCTCGCCCTCGAAACGCGTGTGCCAGTTCTGCTCCTCCAACGGTGCCCAGACGTTGGGCGCGTGGGCGGAGTGGGGGCGGGTGAGGGCGTCGGTCAGACCGGCGACGATCTCCACCGGGGTCTGCCGGCCCAGGTGCGCCGTCCACTCGCCCTTGGGGCCGTCCGCTCTGCCGTGAATGGTCCACCCGCCGGGAAGGACGTAGGGGTCGTAGGCGACACGGACGGTGCGGTCGGGGCTCCCCATGAGCAGGGGGCCGTTCGTCTTGGACTTGTCCCGCCATCCCGAGGCGCGCAGGAACGCCGCGACGTGGCGGACGTCGCCGCCGCCGGCGAGGGCCCGGGGCTGGACGAGGTAGTGCTGCTCGGCCTGTTCGCCCGGCCCCCAGCCCTGCCATTGCTTCTTCTTCACCGGTGCCGCCGGATGACGAGCGGTGCGGGTGCCGGGGGCTTCGCCGCACGGGTGGCGGGCTGGGTGCCGGCGTGCTTGAGGGTGTCCTTGTGCTCGTCCAGGTCGAGGGCGATGTCGTACAGCTCGTTCGAGGCGCGGCCCAGAGCGAGCCACACCTCTGCGGGGAGGAATCCCCGCTCGGCCTGGTCCTTGGCGAACACGCTGCCGGTGGCGACGAGTTGGGTGACACCGCCGAGGACTCCGGTCTCTGGGTCGAGAACGCGGGCGATGACCTGCGCGGCCTGGGCGGGGGGTAGTTGAGAGAGGTGATCGGAGAGCTGACCGAGCCGGCGGGTGATCTCGTCGGCCAGTTTCATCGGATGGGGGGCGGGGTGGGACATGCTCCTCCGGGTCAGGGGGACGGTCAGTGGTGGTGGCGGTGGCCGACGCGCAGTGTCTCGGCGAGGACGGTTTCCGGGCGGGTGCTGGCCAGCAGGGAGACGCGGTCCGGGCCGAGCGGTGTGCAGGCGCGCAGGTAGCGGCGGAACAGCGCGGTCGCGAGTCGGGGTTTGAGCCGGTGGCTGATCGGCGGGGGTGTGCGGGCTGCTACGGGTTTCTCCGGGATTGAGTGGTGCGGTGGGCGGCCCCGGAGTGCCGGGGCCGCCCGGGCGGTCTTACGGGGTGCGCCGGGCCGGTGCGGGGTGCGAGGGAGAGCTGCCCGGTGGCGGATGCTGCGTGGAGGGACGGGCGGCACGGGTGCGGGCCTTGTGCACGGCTTGCCGGTAGGCGGCTTCGTCGAAGACGCCGGGCGTGCAGTTGACCTCGTATCCGGCCAGGAGCAGGGCGGGGATGGCGCGGGTCGCCAGGCGCTTCTGCTCGGCGGCATCGAGGTGTTCGGGCACGGTGTGCCAGATGTAGAGCGGCACGCCTGTGGGGTATTCGTGGCGTTCGAGGCCGAGCTGTTCCAGCAGGTCGTGGAGCTGGGCGGGGGCGCCGGTGGGGGTGTCGGCGTGGATGGTGGTCGTCAGGGCCTTGATGTAGATCTCGACGTCCGTGCCGTATTCGTCGGCCAGGTTGGCCATGTCTGTCTCTCCGGGGTCACCGGTGGCGGGAGGCCGAGGGCTGGGCGGTGCTCGGCGGCGGTGTGGGGGCCGCCGGTTGCGAAACCCGGGCGGCGTGGTTGCGGGCGCGGAGGATCACGTGCGCGGCCTGGCTCAGGGAGCTGGCGGTGTCCCCGAGCCGTGCGAGGGGTTCGGGTTCCTCGCCGGGGGAAGTCCCCAGGAGGTCACTGGTGGCGATCCAGGCCCGGACGACCACTTCCCTGGTGAGGGGCAGCAGCCCGTTGACCGGGGCGGCGATCTCGGTCAGCACCTCGGCCGCCTCACTGCTGGTCTTGGCCGCAGAGGCCCGCTCCGCGAGATGGGCGAGGTAGCGCAGGGCCCCGTCACGTTCGCCGTCCGGTGTGGCCAGCATGTTCAGGGCGGGGTCGAGGTGGACGCTGTGACCGGCGGCGAGCAGGGCGTGCGAGGCGGTGGCCGCCTTCAGCCGCTGCTGCTCGACGGGTAGGCCGTGGGGAAGCCGGTGGTAATCACCGCGCGGTCCGGCAGCGGAGAGGAAGCCGCCGGTTCGCTGGAGGATGTCCGCCGCCTTCTCGGTGCCGCCGATGGCGACGACCAGGCTGCTGCGGGGATCCTTGGTGATGGTGATGTACTCCAGCACCCAGAACTCGGGCTCCGTCTGCTTCATCGAGCCCTGGTGGACGGCGCACGACTGCCGGCCGGAGAGGCTGGCATGGAGGCTGGGGCGGAGGTGGGCGCGGTCCGGCCTGCGGGGTGCTGGAGGGCGGTGCCGACGCCGAGCGCGTCCAGCTGCGGGCCGATCTCGCGCAGGGCGCGCGCCTGCGCCCTGGTGTCGTCACCGCTGAGGCGGTAGATGCCGCTCTGCGGGTCCTGGACGAAGCCGTGGGCGACGAGGATCACGCCGGCACGGTCGTCGACGGGTGCGGTGGCGACGCTGCCGTCGGGCTGCCAGGTCAGGACGACCCGGTCCGGCTGGGAGGGCTGGATGCCGCCCAGGGCGTTGTGCCGGACCTGGGCGAGCGCGCTGTCGTAGCGGGCGAGCAGGTCGCCGGCGACCTGCTCGGCGCCCAGGAACGGATCGTCGGCCAGGGCGATGCCGTTGGGCTCGGGGACGGCGCGGTACGCCTCGTCGGGCAGGGCGCGAGGGGCGATGGCGGCGATGAGGAAGCCGTCGCGTGCGTCGTGCCGGTCCAGCAGGACGAGCTGGGCGCCGTCGGGGCGGCTCAGGACGGCTGCCTGATGAAGCGGGCGCTCGGCGAGGGACGCGGCGACCAGGTCCAGGTCCCAGATGCGGTCGGCCAGTTCGGCGAGGTCGTCCTTGGCCTCCGGCGGGAGGTGAGTGCTGGTCCAGGTGTCGGGGAGTTCGCCGATGAGGACGTCGGCGTACGAGGCGAGGCGCTCGGAGGTGTCGTGGTTGTGCATGGTGTCCTTGGGCGAGGTGGGGGTCAGCGGCGCAGTCCGTCGGCTACCGGTGGCGGAGGGGCCGGGAGCGTGCGCGGCGGGGGGCGGGCAGGCGCACACGGCGGAGCGTTCGCGTTCGGTGGTGGGAACCTCCCCGGTGCAGGTGCTGCGGCCGGGGTGCGGGGTGCGCCGGTCGGCGAGGGCGGTGCGGGCGTGGGCGAGGTCGGTGCGGATGATGTGGAGGTGCTCGTGGGCGAGGTAGCGCAGTCGCCGGGCGGTGTAGGGGTCGGCAGCCTGGCCGACCGTCGTGGAAGTCGGCGGTGGCGGTGAGCACTTCCTCCGGTGCGGCGAGGATGCCGTCGTGGGCGGCGGTCAGCTCGGTCAGCGCGTCGGCCGCCTCGTCCGTGGTGGTGGCGTTACGAAGGCGCTCGGCGAGGTGGGCGACGGAGAAGCCCAGCGGCAGGTAACTGGTCGGCTGGGCGTCAGTGTCGAAGTCCGGGGCGCAGTCGACGTGGTATCCGGCTGTCCGGAGGCGGGCGACGGCGTCGGTGGCGAGACGGGACTCGTCGTCTTCGGTGAGGCCGGTGGGGGCGCGGTGGTAGGTCTCGTGGAGGCGGACGACGGCTATGAAACCCGCGCGCTGGAGGATGCTGTGTGCCTCGGAGTCCCGGCCGCGTGCGAGGAGTTCGTCGGAGTGCGGGTCGCGGCGGATGTCCAGGAATCGGTCGGTACGGGGCGAGGAGACGTTTCTTCTACGACGATCGGTGGGCGGTGTGCCGGGCGGCGGGCGGTACGGCGGCGGCCCGAGGCTGGACCAGACGCGCGGCGGCGCTGTCCAGGTCCTGCTGGATGGCATGGAGGCGGCGGGCGATCAGCTCCAGGCGGTGCGCCGTGTCGGTGCCGACCGCGCCGGGCTGGCGGGTGATCCGGTGCGCGGTGTGCTCGACGAGTCCGCGGACCGTGGCCAGCGGACCGACCTGCTCGTCGGCGAGCTGGGTGAGGACGCTCGCGAGCTGGGCCGACGCTGTGGGCGCCGTGCGGATTGCGGGCCGCGCCGTGGGGCCGGAGCGGAGGGGGATCAGGTGGAAGTCCTGCTCGATGCGGCGTGCCTCGTCCGCAAGGCGCCGCAGGATGTCGGCGGGCGGAGCGTGCCATGCCCCGTCGAGGTGGATCAGGTTGGCGATCACATCGATGCGTCCGGACCGGGCCTGAACGGCAATCCACCGGCAGCCGTCCTCCTTGCCGGGAATCTCGATGCCGGCAACGCGGGCGAGCCGGTGGGCGATTTCAGCCCACTCGGGTCCGGTCAGCTCCCGGTCGTCCGAATGAAGCCGGACGTCGATGCGGAGGATCGGCCTTCGGTCGTCGTCCGGGCTGACCGCGAACGGATGCTCCAGGTACGGATCTTCGAGGTGCTCGGCCCACTGGACGGAAGTCCAGGTCCTCTGCTCGTCGTCCGGGGCGAAGTAATCCAGTCCCGGCCAGTGAGCGACGACCGTGTACTCCGGCAGGCCCTCATTCGGCGAGATGGGCCGCCCCAGCGCCTCGGCGAGCGGGTCGTGCGGCGTGTGGGTGCGCTCGTTGAGGTGGGGGATCATCGGCCGCTCCGGATGTCGGCGATGTGCACGAGTTGGTTGAGGGCGGTGGTGGTGTACCAGCCGCAGTCGATCTGCTCGTCACGGCCCGCACACCGCGGCAGGAGCGCGTCTTCCATGGCCCGCAGGTAGATCAGGCAGTCCGGGCAGCGGCGCGAGAGGTGCACGAGGTAGCGGGGGTGGCCGGTGACGTAGGTCTGGGCTCCGCCGGTCGCATCACGCAGCCGCCAGCCGTCCTCGTCGGTCGGGGTGTGCCAGGACGGGGCGACGACGCGCATCGCGTCGCCCCACAGTTCCCCGCTGGCCACCCCTTTCAGGACGACGACGGTGTCGCCAGCTTGGAAGTGCTGGTGCGTGATGTCCCGGGCGGGGGTGAGCGGGTCGGGCGTCGGCGCGAACGCCGAAGTGGGCGGGGGCTGGGACATGAGTTCCTTCCACGCAATCGGTGGCGGCGGTGGGAGGAACAATGGTCCGGAGGAACGCCGGTTTGGCTAACCGGCGTTTCCCGGCTATGTTCCCCTGCCGTCAGCGGAACGGGTTCTCCGTACCGCGGTCGTTCTCGCTTGCAGCGTTGAGGAGTTCGAGCAGGTCAGTGCCTTCGGCGTCGCGCTGGTCGATCCACCATCCGGCGGCGGTGATGGAGCGTGCCTTCTCCTCCAACTCCGCCCAGTCCGCCTCGTCCCAGGTCCCTTCCACGACCAGCTCGGTGTGTGCGGCCGTCATCAGCTGGTGGCGGGAGCGCTCGCCCCACTCCAGGGCCTTGGCCCAGCCTTCCAGCGGCGGCATGTCGAACTGCTTCGCCCACGCGACGGCAGCCTCCTGCTCGGCGGCGCGCTTGGCCGCGAGCCACTCTTCCTTGGATTCGGTGTCGGCGTCGCGGGCGGCCTTCCAGCAGTCGGTGCAGTCACGCTCGGCGAGCCAGCGGGCGAATCCGGCGCGCCGGTCGGCAGGTCGGTCGGACAGGTTGTGTGCCACTTCGTGTCCACAGCTGTGGACAATTTTCCAGGTCGTGCGGACAGCCATATTCGGGGTGATCTCCTTGCGGTGGCGGGCAGTTCAGGGGCTAAGGGCGGGTCTGTGCGGTCGAGCAGACAGATGGTGGTGGCCTGCGTCGTCGCGGAGGGTCGTGCATCAGATGCACGGTTCATGCGGCGGACGGAGGTGGTCTGGAGTGCTTGGCGGTGGTCTCGGGGACGCTTCCGCCTTCTGCGTCGTCTCAGCGTGTCCTGCGGATGGCGTCTGTGGCCGCTGTGGCGATGGCGGCGGGAGCGCTGGAGGGCTGTGGCAGGTGCAGCAAGGTGGTCCCCGGCAAGTGGTGGGACTTCGCGGTGAGGGTGAGCTGGAGTACGGCGCAGCCGGCGGTCGTGAGCTGCTTGACGCGGGTGACGGCAGAAGCGGTTTCGTCGCTGCGGTAGCGGGCGTCGGTGACGATCACGAGGAGGCGGCCGGCGCCGGGGCGGCTGAGTTCGAGGCCGTGGTCGAGTGCGTCGATGGCGTCGCCGAGGTTGTGGTGGCCGCCGGTGGCGTCGAACGTCGTCACGCGCTCTGGTGCTCGGTGGGTGGGCCGGATCAGTGCGGTCAGGTGCCTGTCGTAGGCGATGGTGGCGGTGAGGGAGTCGGGGTCGGTCAGGGCTGCTGCGCGTGCCACGATCCAGGCAGCGGACGCGACGGGCGCGCAGGCGGCACGCATGGAGCCGGAGACGTCGACGGCGATACCCACACGCAGCGGTGGGGTGGGGGTGTTCCGGCGGCGGGTGTGGGTGAACGGTTGTGCGGTGGGGACCGACCCGGCCGCGCGCTGAGCGTCGCGGGCGAGGGCCGCGCGCATGTTGAGGCGGCCGGGCGGGGTGGGGCTGGTGGCCTGTTCCTCGGTCCGCTCGCGGTAGGCGGCGGCACGCAGGGCGCGGCTCAGGCGCGCGGCGGCACGCTGCTCGGCGGCGCTGGGCCTGCGGGTGCCGGTGACCGGGTTGCCGGAGGGCGCCGGTGTGCCGTCGGGGGTGACGGTGGTGCCACGGGCGTTGAAGACCGACTTGGCGGTGGCGGCGGCTTTGCGTCGCCGGCCGGCCCGCTGGGCGCGGTCCTGAGCCTGCGCCTTGGACTGCGCGGCCATGGCGTTGGCCGCTGCGGCCTGTGCCGCGAGGTCGGCGGCGTCGGTGGCTGCCGCGTGGTCCATGACGACCCCCACGGCGCCGGACAGCAGATCGGTGAGGTTCTCCGGCACGGGCAGCGCGGGGGCCGCGGTGTCCAGAGCGTCGCACCATTCTTGACCGTGCGCGAGCATGGTCGTGGCGTCGTGGTCGGCGCACCGGTGGGCTGCGGTCCAGATGCGGGTGAGGGTGGCCAGAAGATTTGCGCCCAGCACCTTTTCGCACAGATCGGCGACGGCCCGGGTCTCGCCGGCGTCCAGGATGCCGACGTCACGGCGGCCCAGGACCAGGGCCGCCACACCGGCGGCGTGCTCGATGCCCTGGAGGGTGGGGTGGGCGATGTCGGGCATGACCAGGGTTCGGGCACTGGTGCGCAGGTACGTGCGGTCCGTGGGCCGCGTGATCAGGTGTGCGCCTTCGACGCGGCTCTCCTCCAGCAGGAGCGCGGCCTCGACGACACGGGGGCTCGCTCCGGCAGGCGCCGTCCAGACGGAGTGGGCCGCGTGCGCGGCCTCGTGGACGAACACTCCCCAGGCGGCGGGATACCGCTCCTCGTCGCCCACGATCCGCGGATGGATCTCGTGGGGCTTGAGCGGGGCGAACAGGCCGGCGTCGAACTCGACCTCGCCCAGAGTGGGGAAGAACGCGGCCGGTGCGCCGCTGCGCGTGCCGGGGCGGCAGGTGACGAGGAGGTCCTGGCGGCCGGAGAGGTCGACCAGCCGGTCGCCGAGTTCGGCTCCCACCCGCAGCCACGCGGCCGGGGAGGAACGGGGCTTTGCGGGCGGGGCGCCGTCGTCGTCCCAGCGCGCGAGGGCGGCGTCGTCGTCCCGGGTGGTGGCGGGGGACTGGACGTGGTGGTGGGCGCTCATCGCGAGCGGCCCCGGTGTGCGGAGCCGGTGCTGACCGGGGGCTGCCGGGCGGCCGAGGCGGGGAGCTGCTTGCCGAGGGTGAGGGGCGCGATCTTCTTGACGCCGACAGCCTTCATGACGGCGTCGGCGACGGCGTCGCGATCCTCCACAGGAGCGATGCCGACCAGGTTCGCGAGCGCGGCCTTGGTGCCGAGGACGGCCTCGGTCTTCTGGTAGCTGAGCAGTTCCCGCAGTTGCGGGGCCCAGCCCAGCTCGCCGAGTTCGACCTGACGGGCGAGGTTCCGGGCGACCCGGACCACCCGGGCATCGATCCTCAAGGCCAGGGCGAGGTCATAGTCCGTGCCGATCTGGATCTGCACGCTGAACCGGGACGCGAGCGCCTCCGTCAGCACCGCGCCGTGTACGCCCGGATTGTGGCCCGCCACCACGTAGAAGCCCGGCTCGGCCTTGATGGTCTCGCCCTTGTGGGCCTTGACCTGGATCTGCCTGCGCCCGTCCATCGCGGGATACAGCGCCGCCAGGACTTTCGGCGAGATCAGGGTGGCATCGTCGATCAGCAGGGCACGGCCCTCGGTCATCGCGGTGACCAGCGGACCGTACTGGAAAACGTAACCCCCGCCGTCGGCCTGCGTGTACTCGCCGATCAAGTCGCCGACCGTGGTGTCGCCGTCGCCGGCGACGGTGAGCAGGTCCGGGAACGCCGCCTCCACCAGCGATGTCTTGCCGGTGCCCGGAGGGCCGTAGAGCAGCACCGGCACGTCGGCGTCGCGCAAGCGATTCAACGCCTCGACGTCGGGCAGATCGGCCAGCTCACGGGGGTGGTAGAGCTGACCCCCCGCGCGGCGGATCGGGCCGGTCTGCTTCGGAGTGGCTGCTGCGGTAATGGTCGTGCGGGCGGTGGTCGTCTGGGTGCGGGGAGCGTGGGTGCCCGGTGGGCTGATCACAGCGGTCTGCGCGGCTGCGGCGGTCTTCGCGTTCGCGCGGAACTCCGGTTGTCCGGTTCCGCCTTGGTCGGCCTCGCCGCGTCGCACCAGAGTGAGGGCGGCGTTGCGGACGGCGCCGTGGGAATGGCCCAGCTGCCTGGCCATGTCCCCGATGGTGAGTGCGTCCGCCGGACGGTCGGCCAGCAGCCGGGCCACCTTGGCCCGCAGTTCGCCACCCTTGGTGCGCGCTGGACTGGTAGGCGTTCCGGGTGTGGTCAAAAATGAGGCCCCTTCAACAGGTGCGGGTGCGGGCGGGGTTGGCGATGCGCTGGAGAGGCCGGCCGTTCTCGGAGCGGATCACGGACTGTGCTGACATCGGCGACCGGGCCGACCGGGGGCGTAGCGTCGGCGCTCACCGGCCGACCGAGGGCTCGGTCCAGGTGCAGGAGATGGCTGGCGACGAGCAGCTCGCCGGCTGCCGAGCAGGCCCGTGCGTCCGCTCCGTACCGGGTTCCGTCGCTCGGCAGGCGCAGCCTGGCGTCTCTTCGAAGCCGTCCTGGAGCAGGATCCGCCGGGCGGCGGCGTTGTAGCCGGTGGTGGTGATCTCGCCGGTGATGGTGTGCCGGATCGGCGTGAACGGCTCTGCTGGTGCTTCGGGCAAGGCGGATCTCCTATCGGTGGCGGGCTGGCGGGCTGGCGTGCTGGTGCGGGGCGGCGGAGTGGGGGGGTGTGGTGTCCATGGCGGGGCGCGGGCGGATGCGCAGCACGGGGGTGCGGTGCGGAGGCAGGACGGCGACGGTCGCGCCGAGGTCCTCGGCAGCCTCTTCGACTTCGCGGGTGAGGAACTCGATCTGCCGGCCCAGCGCCGCAAGGCGGGCGGCGATCTGGCGGCCTTGCACGCTCTCCAGCGCGCCGGCGAACTGGCCACTCGTTTCGAGGAGTTCCCGGAGACGGACCATCGGCCCCGAGATGTAGCCGCGCTGGACGGCGCCGAGGAGAGCTTCGGAGGCGTCCCCCGCGGCCTGGCCTTCGACCACGTCGCGGATGAGTTCCTGCAGCGACACCTCCGGGGCGGGCGCCGGGCGGTTGAACCGGGAGACGTCCGCGCGCAGCACACCGGGCGGGACCGGGGCAGGCAGTGCTTTCCCTGCCTCGCATTCGTGGGCGTAGTGCCCGATCACCTGCCAGCCCGGTGCGTCCGGGTCACCTCGTAGCGCGACCAGCGTCGAGTCGTCGTTCTCGACGAGGTGGGCGAGGGGGATCGGCTGCCCGTCGGCGGCGTACCACGACTCGGTCCGCTCTAGCTCGCCTCGCTGCTGAGCGGCCTGGGCCATCTCCGTCCACATCTGCTGTTCCTCGTCGGTCAGCGGGGCCTTGTGGCGGTGGTGCTTGTGCTGGTCGGCAAGGTTGCTGGCGATGGAGCTGTGTTCGGCCCAGGCGGTGAGGTGTGGCCACAGGGCCGAATGCCGCGCGAGTTCGGCCGGGGAGCCGGGGATATCCGGCTGGTCGAGGGCCCGGCGGATCTCGGCGGCGGAGGCGGCCAGGGCGTCCAGCACGGCCCGCCACCCGGCCAGGTGCCGGGCCGGTGGCAGTTCGTCGAGCGCACGCCGGGCGGCATCGAGCAGAGCATCGGCGTGCGGGGCGAGATGGGTGGTGTACGCCTCCACCGCAGCCCTGTTGCGTCGGACTCGCGCGGCTGCCGCAGCGTCTGCGTGGACGGTGCGACCGTAGCGGTCGCATGTCATGTCGAGCGCGGCCTCGCTTTCGCGGTCGATGACCGCCATCCGCAGCCGGAAGTTGCGTGCACTGTCCGTGAGTTCCGGTGTCACCGGGACGGAGCCCTCTGGGGTCGGATTGCTCGCGGGCGTCATCGGGACCGTCCGCTGCCCGAGGCCGTCAGGTGGACGGTCGGTGCGTAGGTGGGCTTCGGTGGGATCGGTCGGGCCGAGGGCGGGGAAGTGGTGGGCGGTGTGGCGCGCTGCGTCGTTCGGCCGGCTGCTGCTTGGGCGAGACGGCTGCGGCGCTCCTGGAGCCCGTTCGGCCGGTCCGGGCGTGGTGGGTCGGCGGAGAGGGACGGGTCGGGGTGAATGTCGGCCTGCACGCTGTAGCCGAGGCTGCGCAGGTCGTGGACGGCTTGGCGGGTACGGCGCAGCCCATCGCGTTCCGGCTCGGTGAGCCGGTACAGGCCCGGCGAAAAGGGGACGGGCTCGAACTGCTCGCGGACGAGGAACCACTCGGCCAGGTGAGGGGTGAAGCTCGGTGCGGCGGTGGCGACGAAACCGTGTTCGGGATGGGCACGGAAGCGGAAGTGGTCGGACAGAGAAGGATTCCTTCTTTCTGCTGGTCAGCGGCGAGGGGACGGCGGACGGGTCGTGGTACGCCGGGCTGGTCTCAAGGGGGCGGTCCGCCGGGGGAGGGCTGGGCGAACGTCGGGGCTGGGCATGCTGTCGCTTCCGTCGTCCCGTTTGGTGAAGGCCGGCCTAGTCCAAGGCGGTGTTGGCCCACTGGTGCTGCTCGCCGTGGGCGATGGCGGCCAGGGCGGCGGCGCGGCTGTAGGCGAGCTGGATCTCGGCAAGAGGGTTCGGCAGCGTCCCGTGGTCTGCGGGTGTCGTTCAGCGGCGGTTCGGCTGCCGTGACTGGGCGGCGGGAGCTGGCTGGGTCCGTGGGCTGGTCGTGCGCGGTGTGGACGGCCCAGGCGGTGCCGGGGTGGAGGTCGGGCGCAGGGCAGCGGCGGTGTGGTGCAGGCGTGCGCGGGCCGCGACGTACTTCTCGGCCGTCATGATCCGCAGGACGTCGGGGTCGTTGCGCAGAGGCGAGTGGGTGAGATCCTCCACGGCCTCGCGCTGGAAGCCGGTCGTGGCGTAGGTCAGGGCTCCGGCGACGGCCCGGGCGAGCTGGACCAGGGTGACGCGTTCGGGCGGGTAGACCGTCTGCGGTGTGGTGAACCGTTCCTGCGCGTGTTCGATGGTGTGCTGCAGATGGTGGGCCAGCACGCCGATGTCGTCGGTGAGCGTGACCAGGTCGACGGCGTCGGGGCTGGTGGGGAATGAGGCGGCCAGTTCCTCCAGGCGCCTGGCTAGATGGTCGAATGTGGCCGGAGTGACGGAGGAAGACATCAGATCACCCCGGCCGCAGCGCTCGTCTTGTAGGTTCCGCTTTTCCGTGAGCATCCGCCGTCCAGCCACCTGGGGCGTTGACTGTGGTGAGCATTCTTGGCCGTGGGGCTGGTCGCCCGATCATGAGCACTCGCCTCTGCGATCGATGCTTGGGTGGCGGCGGTGGATAACGGGCATTGCCCTTTGCGGGCAGGCTCGTGGCCGTGGGTGGGGAGGGATTGGGCTGCTCCTTCGAGGGTCGGCTTCGCTGGCCGTGCGCGTGCCGGGGCCGCTGAGACTTGCGGCTGGAGGGGAGCTTCAAGTGTCGTGACGATCGCCGGTTGGGGTAACCGGCGATCGTCGGCTATGTTGCGCCGTGATCGAGGCCCAGGCTTCTCGTAGGCGGATGGTTCAATCCCGCCTGGCGGTCATGAATGGGAGAATCGTTCCATGCCGGATCTCTTGCCTTCAGACGACTCGGACGCCGGGACCTCCGCTCTCGACACCAGCGTCATCCCGCTCGGTGAGCGCGCCCTACGGGGCGTTCTTGAGCACGTAGTCGCTGTCGGCGACGAGGCCGAGGCGACCTACCTCGAGGTCAAGAGCTCACTCGACATGAACAGCAAGGCGACCGCGGCCAAGATCGCAAAGTTCCTCCTGGGCGCAGCGAACCGGCGTCCGGGGGAGGCGGCCCGACACTTCCACGGCTACGCGGTCCTGGTCATCGGCGTACAGAAGAACAGCGCTCCCGGAGTACCGCGCGGAACCGAGGCCCACGAGCTCGAGGACCGGCTCCGCCCCTACCTCGGGCCCCTGTTCCCGGCGTTCGAGTTCGGTCGGATTGGCATCGACTCCGACCACGAGGTCCTGTTCGTCATCGCCCAGCCGCCGGAGGATGGCCAGACGATCTTCCCGTGTCACAAGAGCTATCAGGGTGAGGACCGCCGCGACAACATCGAGGACGGCGCGATCTACGTGCGAGGCGCCAGCAACACGCGGCCCGCACGCTCCGGAGAGGTCCTCGCCCTCGTCGAGCGCGTCCGCCGGGGCGGGAAGCCACCGATTGACCTCGAGGTGCAACTGCTCGGCCCCATCTGCAGGGTCGACCGCGTGGACGAGATCCTGGAGAGCCTGCGCCGCTACGAAGAAGAGCAGTTCACCAAGCAGCCGACACCGGCTGAAGACATTATCGCCTCGACGCCGTTCAAATTGCCGTCGAGCGTCTTCGGCAGCCCGAAGCCGCTGTCGACGGAGGACCGGGAACAGGCGCTCGCCGCATGGCAGAGCAAGAAGGCCGAGCACATCGCCAAGGGTCGGGAGCACCTCCTAGGCGTCGGGATGCCGGGTGCCGGTGTCCAGGTGGTCAGTCGCGATCGTTTCGTGGCCAAGCCGCACCTGATGCTGACGTTCCATAACTGCGAGGTGCTGGATTACCTAGACCCGGACGACGCAGACTTCGAGAAAGCCGTCGAACCAGTGCTGGGGCCGCACGAGCCGTTCCTGCCGAGCTTCGACCACTCGGCTATCCAACCCCTCCCACGGGGCTATCCCGTGACCTGGAGCACCCATGGCGAGGACGCCGTAGTTGTGCTCACTCCGGAGTCGTTCCGTCCGAACGTGCCTTGGACGAGCGACCAAGACGACTACGTCATCATCGCGAAGGATCGTCATGCCAGTTCGGTGGAGGTCTCGTGGGAACTTACCGAGGACGGCAACGACGCGGTGACCAGCGGTGAGTTCCGGGTGCCCACCGAGCCCCTCGTCGACGCGGCCGACCTGTTCAAGTCGGTCTTCCTCAGTACGGACGAAGACCTCTGATAATGATCTTGAGGTGGGGCGTGGTGACCTGACTGATGTGGCGTGGGAACGCGTAACGCCCCTGCTGCCAGGTGTTGATGGTCATAGGCGGCCGTGGTGTGATCATCAGCATGTGATCAACGGGGTGTCGTGGCGTTAGGCCCTGAGGCGTCCCTGTGCGGCTGCCGGGTGGATAGGGTTCCGGGTCCGAGTGCTGCCGCGAGCCTGGAGGACCCTGTGCGGTTCATCGTTCAATCCGACCGACGTTTCCCCTCCGACGCCGGCCCCCGCGCCGCCATCCTCCTCCCTGACAACTGGGACGACTTTGGCTTCAGAACCAGCTACGACCTGTGGTTCCGCCGTACCGATGACACCAAGCCGATCGAGATTGGCCGTGTCAAGATCGCTCTGGTCGAGCAGGAACCCGGCCCGAGCCCTCTGCCACTTGGCGACTTCGCCGACGGGCTGCCGGCCGGCCTTGGCGAATGGATTTCGCTCGGCCAGGACGTCCAGTACTACGAAAGGATCGCCGAGCTCAAACAGCAGGGGCGAGAGATCCTCCGAGGCTTGGGCGACATCACCGCGCTGGAGAGCCCCGAACTCGCAGAAGAGAAACTGAACGCGCTGGCAACGTCGAGTCCGGTCGTCGGCAACTCCTTTATGCGAAACCTCTCCACAAAAACAGTTCTCCGCCAGTACCGTCGCATCACCGCCGGAGGGCCCAGGCTCGCCCGCTATAAGTTCAACTACCACTCTCCCCAAGCGGACACCGAGATCTCGGCACGCCCCCCGCTGGAGTTCGAAGTCCGGCCCAACTCCGTTCCCTACAGCAACATCCACGTGCTCATCGGGCGCAACGGGGTCGGGAAGACCACACTCCTGCGCTCCTTGGCCACAGCCGCAGTGCGCCCCTTCGACCTTCCCGAAACCGCCGGCAAAATCACTTACATCGAGGAAACCGGCTTCGCGAACGTTCTGCTCGTCACCTTCAGCGCGTTCGACCCCTTTGCCAGCATCACCCCGTCCCATACCAGGACCAGCTACACGCACGTCGGCCTCACCACGCATGTACCTGACGGTGAAACCAGCGACAGCCACCCCACCCGTTTGAAGGGACGGGAGGAACTGGCCGAGGAATTCCTCGATAGCATCAGGTCAATCGCGACCTCCGGACACCAGGACCGGTGGATTAAATCCCTGCTCACCCTTGCCAGCGATCCCCAGTTTGACGCCGCCGTCCTCATCGGCGGCGACTTCATCGGTGATCGCATCAGCCCTAGGCTGATCGAAGGCATCACACATGGAGACGAGCCTGCGAACGGCGCAGGACGCTCGTGGCGCGACATCTTCATGAGTCTTAGTTCCGGACACGCCATCGTGCTGCTCACCCTCACTCGGCTTGTGGACCTCGTTGGGGAGCAGACGCTCGTGCTGTTCGATGAGCCCGAGGCGCATCTCCATCCCCCGCTGCTGTCTTCTTTCGTCCGCGCGCTGTCCGAGCTTCTGGCGGAGCGCAACGGTGTCGCCATCATTGCGACGCACTCGCCTGTCGTGCTCCAGGAAGTCCCGAGGTCCTGCGTCTACAAGATCAGTCGCTCTCGCGGGCGCGCGCGGCGTCCCAGGATCGAAACCTATGGGGAGAACGTCGGAGTACTCACCCACGAGATCTTCGGTCTCGAAGTGATGAAGTCCGGATTCTACGCCGAGATCGAGAAGGCGGTCGCCCGGTTCGACACCTATGAGGGCGTTCTCGGTCACTTTGGGAATCAGCTGGGCGACGAGGCCAAGGGCTTGGTGCACATCCTGTTCGCGGACAAGAGGGCGGAGGAGCGCTGATGTGGCCCTCGGATCCGGTGACACTCAGCGCCAGAGTCAGCTGGGAGATCTGCACTGGCGGGTCCCGCGACACGCAGAAGAATGACGGCCTGGGGACCAAGCTCCGCGCGGCCGCGAAAATCGCGGAGAAAGCCGCCGACATCTATAGGGCCGCCGCCCTGTCACGTACCCTGCACACCCTCAAGTCACAGGACTTCCAAGTCGCAGGCATACCCGGCACTACGGTGTCCGACATCGTCTACGACAGCGGCATGGTCAGTGGCGCCGGCCGCGAAATCTACGACGAGGTTATGGACGGCCGCGACGAAGACCTGTGCCCGATGTGCCGACACACCGAAGTATCCGAGCTCGATCACGTCCTGCCCAAGAAGGCATTCCCTGCCCTGTGTGTCGCCCCCGACAACCTCGTAGGGACCTGTGACTACTGCAACTCCAAGAAGAGCGACATCACCACGGAAGTCGCCAGAAAAGTACTGCTGCACCCAAACTTTGAGAACGTTTCCATGGAGCGCTGGCTGAAGGCCGAGGTTACCCCCGGGAGCCCGGGAGTCCTCAGGTACTTCGTGGCCGCACCGCCCCACTGGGATGCCATGCTCGCCGACCGCGTCCGCCATCAGTTCGGCTTCCTGGACCTGGCCACGCGCTACAGCAGCAAGGCCAACCACACCCTCGGCGGGATGCGCCAGCACTTCGCGAAGCAGCTAGAGAAGAACCGTGCATCTGGCCTGCGGATCTATCTGGAGGACCTGGCCTCAAGCCACCGCGCCGATGACCTCAACGGGTGGGCGGGCGTGGCGTACAGCGCGTGGGCCGCCGACGACGCCTTCTGCCAGGGATCCTTTAAAGCCGAACCGGCCCCCCGGGCCGAAGTCAGCGAGCACGGCATGGAGAATTTCAAGATCACATGGATGCAGGATGGTCTCCGCCGCGAGTCCGTAGTCCGCTACAGCGCGAAGGCCGCTGGAGACTACGCCAGCTACAAGCGGGCCGAAGAGGGCGTCAGCGACGTCCGGATCATCCGGTCCAGGTAGCTTCCCCGCCTTGGCCTGCAACTCGTGTCGAGGTGATGCCGAGCGTGGCGCGAGCTGGGACGCAGCTGGTGAGGACGCCACGAATGGGTGACACAGAGGGATGTTGTGTACGTTAGGCGAGGCTGGTCGAGGCCAACCAGAATGAGCTTCATGGCCCAGTGCGTGTATGCGACAACGTCCGTTTCCTCAAAAGGTAGTTAAGCGACATGACCTGCGAGGGACACGGAAAGTGCCGGGATAAGCGATGTAGTCCTCGCCCTGGACCGGGCCGCCCATCGGTGCCGCGCGCACGATGTCGGTGCGGGCAAGAAGGGTGGTCGGCCCGATGGAGATGGCGTCGGACGGGGATTTCCAGTACGTCCACACATCGTCGGCCTCGTGCCGCCCGGGCGGCGGCGGGCAGCACCACAGTGTTGTCGTTCCGTCCGGGTGCAGGTCCTCGCTCCATCCCGCACACCAGCCGACCCCCGTCGATTCCAGGATGTTCAGCCGTACGGACATGGCGTAGTCGGTGAACTCGTCATCGTCGTCTGCCCAGTTGGTGTACCGGGTGCGGACATGGGCGAGGGCCAGGTTCCGGGCGCAGGCGGCGCCGACCGGGCGGGGCAGAGCGAGCGTGCGGACGCGAGAGTCCTGCGCGAGCGGGTCGGGCAGGCGGTCCGGCGAGGCGCCGTCGAGCGCGATCACGGCCTCCCACGGCACGGACTGCCGGGTGAGGCTGGCGTGCATGGCGGTCAGGTAGTCGAGCCGGTCTTCGCGCAGGCGGCTGGCGATGACGACGGTGATCAGGGGCGGGGTGTGCGAGGGCAGGGGGAGGCTCCGGGAAGACGGCAGTGAACTAGCGGCGCGTGGCGGGACGCGGGGCGTGGGCCTTCACCGGGGACGCAGCGGGAGCGCCCGGGGACGGCGTGCTGCGCGATGCCCGGATAACCGGTGCGGGGTCGAGGGAGGACCAGGCCGCCGGGTGGTCGTTGAAGGCGGTACGCGGGTCGACGGCCCAGTCCACGACCGGGCCGATGTCCTCGTGGAGGAGGCTGATCACCTCGATGCCCTCCTTGTGCAGGATGTACCCCCACTGCATGTCCTGCTCGTCGGCGATCTCGTCGGTGACCGACATGCGCACCGGCGGGGAGCCGTCCGGGGTGATCAGGTGGTCGAGGTGACGGCTGGGCCACTGCTCGCCGCCGGTCAGCGCGGCCACGAGCGAGGGCGGGGCGCCGTCGAGGAGGTCGGTGCCGAGCTCGTCCCAGCCGACGGCGACGTCGTCGATGAGGTGACGCGACATGGCTTCCACGTCGCGTCCGAACTTGTACTGGTAGGCCGCCAGGAGCAGCGGGAGGTGGTGGCTGGGTACGCCGTCGAGCTGGACGTAAATGCCGCTGTACCCCGTTCCGGTGGTGGGGCGGGCGATGAAGGAGCGCGTGGCCAGAGGGTTCTCCAAGGACGTGCAGGCGGGTGGTGGTTGACCCCTGCGGGGTTAGGGGTGGCGGCGCACGGGGTGGGTGCCGCCGTTGCCGGTGGCCCGGCGGTGCTGCTCGCTGACCCCTGGCAACGGGGTGTACGCCGGGGTGGGCTGAGCGTCGGTGAGCGGGGTGGTGACGGCCGCGAGCGCGCGTTGGAGGCTCCGGTGCGCGGCGGTGTGGCCGAGGGCGATGTTCAGTCGGCTCTCGGCTGGTGTGGCGGTGCCGGGCCGGGGAGTATGGCGGTGGAGGTCGGCGAGGCCGGCCACGGTCGTGCTCAGATGGGTGGCCGCCCGGTTGGTGTGAGCGAGGGCCGCAGACAGTTGAGTCAGATACTCGCGTCCCACATTGGTTTGTGCGAGGGGACTGTCTGCGGACTGCCGCAGGTCCGCGACGAGGCCGGTGGACAGGTTGTACACGGTGACCAGCTGATCGAGTACCGGGGCGAGGGCCGTCGGTGCGCTGCCGCTCTGCAGCGGGGCCAGGCCGACGGTGGTCTCCGTGATACGGCGCTGCCAGATGGCCAGGCGGGCGCGGACGAAGGCATCGTGGTGGCTCTGGCTCACCGGCCCATCCCCTTGCGCGGGTTGACCCGGGGAAGGGGCGGGTGGGAGCGCGGTCCTTCGGCGTAGTCCATGACGATGTGGAAGTCGCGATGGCGCAGGTGCTGCACGGCCCTGACCAGCTGATGCCGGGTCTGCGTGGGTGTGAGGGTGTCAGGGAGGTGGCATTCGCCGGTGGCCGGGTCGAGCAGGAAACCACCGCGGAGCAGAGCGCTGTTGGCGCCGATGTAGCCGGAGCGGATGCGCGGACGCCGGTCGGCGTCGAAGGCGACGTGGACCTGGAAGTGGCCGGGGCTGCTGCGCCGGATCGCGGTGGGGGAGGTGAAGAGGTAGTCGTGCAGCAGCCGGCGCTTCAGCAGGGCCGTGGCCCGGACGGGGTCGGCGGGTACGGCGATGCCGCGCGGGGCCCTCAGGCCCTGGACGTGCTGGTGGCCGGTGTTGGCGGGCAGCATCGGCAGCACCAGATACTCGCCCGGCCGGTGAGGGCGGGGCATGACGTACAGCTGCAGCCCCCAGTGGTGGGTGAGCACGCCACGGTAGGCATCGGTGGTCTCGAAGGAGGTGTACGGCAGGGGGCCGCTGTCCCAGATCCGGTTGGCTGCCGGGTCGTCGGCGATGGCTACCGCAGGGCTAGAGGGGCGCCAGCCGGGGAGCCGTTCGGCGAGTGTGTTGGTGAACTCGGTTATGTGCAAGGGCGGTTCCTCGGGCGGTGCGTCGTTGAGGTGGAAGGTGCAGGCGGCGGAGTGGTGAGGATCGGCGCCGTCCAGGTGTCGGCTGCGGTGCGCAGCTGTTTCGACGCACGGGCCAGGTGCGTACGGGCACCGACCATGCGGTCCGCGAGTGCGTCATGCGCGGCGGCGGTCGCCCGGGCCCTAGCGGGGCTCGGCGCCTGGTGGGCGAGGTCGGCCAAGCGGCCGAGGTGGTGGACGGCGGAGCCGAGCGCCGCGAGCGCAGCTGCGGTGGGTTCGGCGGCGCTGGCGATCGTGAGGGCGGTGCGGCGGCTGATGGTCGTGACCCGGTTCGGGTAGCGGGTGGCGGCCCGGTGTCGGAAGGCGTGCTCGCCGGCCAGGTAGCCGAGCAGGCGGGCGAGGTGGCGGACCTCGTCGTCGAGGATCTCGCTCAGCCCCGGATCGGGGGGCGGCGTGAACTGGTCAGGGAGCGGGAGATGGTCGGCGACGGTGTTGAGCCGGTCGGCCACGGAGTGCAGCAGCAATCGCTGGTCGAGGTCGGACAGTGGCATCTCCGAGAGGGGGATCGGCCGGGCTACCGCCGGACTGTGGCCGGCGGGTTCGGCGGCGTCGGCGGCAGATCGGGCGTGGTCGTCGGTGGAAAGGTCGGCTGGGCGGAGCACGGCGTGGTGGCGTGACGGAAGCTGACGCTGATGCCCTAACTGGTGAGCAGCCGCACGGCGGTCTGGATGAGCACGGCGCGGTCGCTGGTGCTGTAGGAGGCGGGCAGGACGAACGCCGACTCGTGCGGGCTGTACTGGAAACGGCAGCCGAACACCATGCGGGCGTCTTCGGGCACCGACCGATACGGTGCGCCCACGACCCCGTCGGGGTACCAGCTCAGCGTGAGGGTGTGGGCGACCTCCGGTGCGGGCAACCGGTGCAGGGGCTCGGGCTGGGTTCGCTCAACCGGTGGTTCTTGGGAGGAGGGAAGCCTTCGTGCTTTCGGAACCACTGCCCAGGCAGGTGCTGGGCGAGGGCGGTGGTGAAGGCGGACAGGTCGGTGAGGGATGCGGGCATGGGTTCCTGAGGCGTTGGGCGGCCTGGTGGTAGCGGGCAGGAGCCGCCGGGAGACCGTGTGTGCGGCGCGGACGGCCTCGGAGGGGACCGCGATCGCGTGCGGGGCGTTGTCGTCGCCGAAGTAGTCGTGGGTGATGCCGTGCAGGGATAGCGCGCCGACGAGGACCTGCCCGCGGTGCAGCGGGCGGTCGATCACGACGAGCTCAAGGCGATCGGGGCGGGTCAGGATCGCGGCGCGGGGAACGCGGAATTGCATCCAGGCGCTGGCCAGAGACGCGTTGTCCCACAGGTCGTCGAAGAAGTCGAGCTGGCTGTCCGGATCGGCGAAGCCGGTTACGTGGGAAGCCCATTCGCCGGGCAGACGGTGACACAGGCCATGGGCGAGGGACTCCAGATCGCTGCCAAAGGTGGCGATGCGGACGGCCTCACGCTGGCAACGGCGGTACTCCCGTTGCTGGTTGTCGCGCCACAGTTCTTCGACGCGCTTGCCCGCAGCGGGAGAACCGGCGTCCGCGAGGATGCGGGGCAGGTGGTATTCCACGCCGATGCCTTGCCGGTCGGCGTCGGCGAGGAACCGCGTGAGGCGGGCCGGAACGTCGTGGTCGTACCTGTCGTGGATCAGGATGGAGCCGAAGACACCGCGTGGGCGCCAGAAGCCGTGCTCGGCCAGGAGCGTGTGGGCTGCCGGGGGAGCGTCGGTGCTGGTGACGGCGATGACACCGACCTGTTCGTGATCGCCGAGGCTGATGGGGGGCATGCGCTCGCCTGCAGGCCCGTCGGCGCCGGGCAACGCGACGCTCGTGCGGGTGGAGTTGGTACCGGACGTTGATGAGAAGGTCAGCTCCTGCGGCCGGTACGGTGTCGGCTGTTCAGCGGGTTCTGGCACGTGGACCTCGTGTTGTCGGGAGGGCGGGGGCTGGATCGGTTCTCGCCGTGAGCGGGTGCTTCTTCAACCTCGTGGCAGCCTCGTGATCAGGCATGCTGCGTCGACCGAGGTCTGCTCGCGCAGGCGGAGCCGATGACGGTGCGCGTGGGGCGGGGAGGGGGTGTGTACCGCCGATGAGGGAGGGGCAGCCATCGAGTTCGTCGAGCCAGCTCAGGAGCTTGGGCAGGTTCTTGTCGGGCCCGAAAGCGAGGTAGGTGCCGTCGGCGCTGTCGCAGCCGAACCACTCGGCTATCCCCAGCCGGATCCGGGAGTTGACGCGGCCCATGTGCACGCCTTTGCTGCGGGCCTTCGCCTCGCGGGCGAGCTGTTCCGCTACGGGGCCGAGTTTCCACTCGGTCGATCCGGCCAGGAACAGGACGTCGAAGTCGTCCCACGGCAGCAGCCCGGGGGCATCGCAGCCGTCCTGGGCCGCGTAGGCCGCGGGCACGCCCAGGTCGCGGATGCGGGCCAGCCACGGCAGGGACTCGGTGAGGGTGCCGGCGGCGTTGAACGGCTGGTCCGGGGCGAGCGCCCACAGGCAGCGATCAGGCCCGTACCGTTCAACGGTCCGGTGCAGCCAGGCGAACCACGCCTGGGCCCCGGGCCAGTAGCGGCCACGTCCGTCGCTGCCGAACTTGGAGTTGTCACAGGCATACAGCGCACCCTCGGGGATCCGGCTGCCTTGCGCGGGGGTGGTCATGCAGCCGATGCGTCCGGCGCTCATCGCAGCCCGTATCTCAGGCCCCGAGGGAGTGCCGAGGTAGCGCACCGTGTATCTCCCTGGAGGCGACGCCGACCGCCGTCCGGGCCACCTGCCGGCCGGGCGGAAGTCCGCGAAGTGGAGCCTGCGGCTGGTGGACCTCGCCATTTCGGGAAGGCGGCACGTTCCTGGTCTTTGAGCCGGGCGAGGGCGCGGTGAGCGTCGGGTGTGCCTGGTTCACCGTGTGCGACCGGGCATGGGGGTGGTCGCCGTCGGTGGCCCCGGGCTCGGGCCCGGCGGGAGACCGGTCCGGGTGGTCCGACGCGCGGGGGCCAGGGCACGCATGCGGTCGACAGCAGTGTGCAGGTCCTCGCCGAGACTGCGCAGGGTGGCCGCGGCGTCCTGAAGGTCGTAGTGGAGATCGAATCCGTCGTCCTGCTCGAATTCCTTGGCCTTTTCCGCGGCTGCTTCGAAGAACTCGCCGAGCCGTTCCAGCAGGCCGCTGGTGGGGTCCAGGATCTGGTGCAGCATGGCGGCGGCATCCGTAGGCGACTCGGTTGCGTTGAGCCGGTCGGTGAGCACGAGGAGCACGTCGCCGTAGACGAAGGTGCGGTCCGCGTTGCCGGAGACGTCCCGGGGTTTGGGGGTGCGGAGCGTCGGCTCAGTCGCGGACACGGTTGTGCGGGCGGTGGGCGAGGAGGGAGTTGGCAGCAGCCCGAGCTGGTCGAGGCGGTGTTCGATCGCCTCGACCAGGGGCTGGGCGCTGC
The DNA here is from genome assembly GCF_014930365.1 of Streptomyces caniscabiei. GTDB lineage: Bacteria > Actinomycetota > Actinomycetes > Streptomycetales > Streptomycetaceae > Streptomyces > Streptomyces caniscabiei. Next base: position 197,801 of record NZ_JABXWI010000006.1, read on the forward strand.
CGCCATGCCGGGTTTCGGGCCGGTCAGGTGCACCGGGTTCGTCGGAGGGCACCGAGTCGTAGAGGACCTCGAACAACGAGGGGTCGTCGGGGTGCTCGCGGGTCGCGATCCAGCCCTCCGGGCTTCCGGGCGGGCGGTCGGAGGGGGGCTCCTGCGGCGGACCGATGATCAGGTAACTGTCGTCGGGGAGCGATACGCGCACGATGTAGGCGCTGAGCCCGAAATCGATGTCGCACTCCAGCCCGCGCTCTCGCAGCGGCGTGGTGATGTGCGCGTGGCGGTGCCACAGCTCCTGCCACCACGGGGTGTCCACGTTGTGATGGTCGGGAAGCGGTGCGAGCGGAGCCGCGCGGTGGGCGTCTGGAGTGCTCTCCTGGTCAGCGGCCACGGTTCCTCCTGGGGGAGGCCGGCGTGCGGTGGGGCGGAGGTATCTGGCGAGCGGGGTCGGCTTCCGGCTTCGGCACCGGACTGAAATCGAGTTCGTACTCGCCGTAGGCGGTGATCAGGCCGTGCTCCATCTGGGCTTCGCGTTCGGCGATCTGTGTCATGAGGTCCTCGTGCTCGGCCTGGCACTGCTGGTAGTCGGCCCAGTCGGCGTCGCTGAAGTGGGCGGGGCGGTTCAGAGGTCTCCTTGAAGGGGTGGGGTCGGCCCGGGGCAGCGGTGGCGGCCGCCCGGTTCGGGCGGCGGCGCCGGGCTCTGGCGGTGGGAAGGCGTGAGGAAGAAGCGGTGGAAGTCGAGGTGGTCGGTGAGTTCCTGGACTGCGTCACCGAGCGCCTGCGACGCGCGCCGCAGACAGGCACGCGCCGTCGCGTGTTCGACGACCATGCGGTTGTCCCGGACGTAGCTGTCGTTCTCTCCGCGCGGCCGGGGCAGTGAGAGCGCGGTCTGCGCGGTCTCGGCGAAGTGCGGTACGGCCTGGCTCGACAGGGTGACCCCGAGGGCGACTCCGCACCGTAGCCGACAGGAACTCAGGACCTCACCTAGACTCATCACTGCACCTCACGCAGCCGGAGAGGCAGCAAAGGCGCTTCAGTTTTCGTGAACTCGGCGTTTTTTCAGTGCATGCGGGCGTCGGTGTCGAAGAGCGCCAGTTCGTGGGGGTGCAGGAGGTGCTGCACGATGAAGCTGCGCCCGGCCACTTTCCACAAGCCTCGGCCCCGGTTGAGGTGGGCGATCGCGTCGGTTTCCACCGAGGTCAGGCCCAGCAGCGCTGCTGCGGCGTGGAGTTGGTCGGTCTCCTGTCGGTAGATGATGCGGGTGGAGCAGTCGGCGAGGAGTCCTTCGGCCAGGGCGCGTCCGCGGGATCCGGCGTCGCCAGCGGTGAGCAGGTCGGACAGTCGGTGGATCACCATCAGGTTGGCGATGCCCAGGCCGCGGCTCAGCTTCCACTGGGACTGCATGCGCTGTAGGAGGCCGGGGTGGCGCATGAGGCGCCATGCTTCGTCGTAGACGATCCAGCGCCGGCCGCCGTTCGGGTCGGACAGCGCGGACTCCATCCATGCCGAGGCGCAGGTCATGGCGAGGACGAGGGCAGTGTCGTCGCCGGATCCGCCTAGGCGGGACAGGTCGATGGTCAGCATCGGCGAGCTGGGGTCGAACGTGACGGTGCTCGGGGCGTCGAACATGCCGACGAGGTCGCCGTGGACGAGGCGGCGCATGGCGTGGGCCAGGTCGCGGGAGGCGTCGCCGAGGCGGCCGGACATGATGCCGCCGGCCGTGTCGAGTTCGGCGGGGTTGTTGAGGGTGGCGGCGATGTCGCCGAGCAGCGGGGTGCGTCCGCTCTCGGCGGCGCGGGTGACGACGGCGTCCAGGGCGACGTCGAGGCCGGTGTGCTCCATCGGCAGCAGGTCCCGCCCGAGCACGGTGCGGGCCAGCGAGCCGAGCAGCAGCAGACGGCGCTTGCGGATCTCACCCGCCCAGTCCGTCTCGGAGACCGACGGTGGTCGCGGCGCCGCGTCCAGGGGATTCAGCTTGCCTGGCAGTCCGGGACCGAGTGCGATCGAGGTGCCGCCCAGCGCCTGTGCCACAGGAGTCCATTCACCCTTGGGGTCGCAGGGGACGTAGACCCGGTATCCGAAGGCGATCGATCGCAGTGCGAAGCTCTTGGCCAACGCGCTCTTGCCCTGCCCGATCACGCCGGCCAACAGCACGTTGGGGTTGGTGAAGCCCTCGACCCTGCCGTACAGCGCGAACGGGTCGAAGACGAAGGACGCTTCAGCGTGGACGTCGCGGCCGATGTAGATGCCCTCGGCGCCGAGGCCGCCTTCGGCGAGAAATGGATAGGCCCCGCTTGCGGTGGCGGTGGTCATGCGGTGGGCGGGCAGCTTGAGCTTGTTGTTGCGGGAGGACGCGGGGCCGGGCCGCCCGGCGGGCGGGAAGAGAGGCGGCGGCATCTGCCGCTCCTCCACGCTGGCGCCGCTGGTATGGGCGGCGGCATTGACGCGGGCTTTCGCGGCGGCCTCGGCGAGCTGCCGTCGGGCGGCCCTGCGGGAGGCGCGGTCGGTGCCGTGCGGGGTGAACAAGGGAGAGGCCGAGGCGCGACGGGCTCGGCGCGCGGGCCGGTGGCTCATAGCAGGGCGGCTTTCACGTGACGGCGGTCTGGACGCGGTGCTGGGGTCAGACGACCGGTGAGGCAGTGAACAGAACCGGGCTGCGGTAGTCCTTGCCGTCACCGCTCCAGTCCAGCTGGATGTAGCCGTCGGCGAGGTAACGGCCGGATCCAGCCGGGTACTTGAGGGTTCCGGTCGAGTAGTAGCCGTTGCCGTAGCTGCTGCTGTGTTCGAGCGCGTACTCAAGCCCGCTGTAGGCGGCGGACTTCACGACCGGGTCCGTACCGCTGACGCTGCGCTTGGTCTGGAGCTGGAACTTGGCCTTGTTGAAGGTGTAGGTGTTGCGGTTCTTGGCCGTGTACGGGCCGTCCCAGTACACGGTGGCGGTGGTGTAGATGGTGCTGCCGGAGCGCATGGCGCAGAGCGTCACCTCGAAGTCCCAGTTGTCGGAGTCGGGGCCGGTGTACGACGGGTCGTCGACGGAGTGGCTGCTGGTCTTGCAGTGGTAGCTGGCGGCGGATGCCGGGGTGGCGGTGGCCAGGGTGGCGGTGCTGGCGAGTGCGGCGAGTATGACGGCAGCGGAGGTGGAGCGCTTCAGGGCGCGCATTGAGGGCCTTTCGGTGGTGGGGGTTACTGGCTGCAGGTGGTGGTGTGGCCGTGCAGCGGGGTGTTGAGGTCGCTCGGGGTGGTCTTGCGGCGGACGACGTGGCCTGCGGCCAGGTGTCGCTGGCAGATGGTCAGGACGGGCGGTCCCTCGGACAGCCGCTCGGGGTGGCAGCCCGTGTTTGTCGGGGTCTCGTCCGCGACGGGCAGGAGATGGAAGGCGTCGTGCACGCCGGCGGCGGCCTGGAACAGCCGGGTGCGCGCGGTGGCGAGGTGTCGTCCGGCGGCGGGGTGCGGGGGCCGGGCGAGGTCGGCGAGGTGGTCGAGCAGGTGATGCAGCGCGGTCAGATGGGCGTGCACGACGTCGAGGTGCACGCGATCCACCGGCGCTGGGGAGGGGGGCGCTGACCGGGCCAGGGCCCGGGTGTGATGGCGGACTCCGGTGCTGGCGGCGCGGAGGTAGGGGTGCGCGTCGAGTTCAGTGGTGCGGGGTTGGGGCAATGAGGGGTCCTAGCCGCCGGGGAGGCGGGGTCAGCGGCCGGTCGTGGACCGGTAGCAGCGGGGCGGGACGGGCGGCGGACGGCGCTGTGGCGGGCGGCCAGTTCCTGGCAGGAGGTGAGCAGGGCGCGCAGTTCGCGTCTCAGCTCGTCGTCGTTGAGGGATGTCAGCGCATGTCCCGGAGTCTGGAAAGGGCGTTACAGAGCGGTGCGGGCGAGGGGCAGGGCGGCGAGGGTGAAGGCCGTCGGCTGCTGGTAGTTGAGGCGGCGCAGGTCGACGCCGGCGGTGACGGCGGCGGTCTCGATCTGCGCGCAGGCCGCGTCGAGGAGGGCATCGGTGTCGGCGGTGACGGTGACCAGGCCGGTCAGGGCGACGTCGGCGTGCCCGGCGATGAGCTGGCGCTCGCGCTGTTTGACGTCGGCGTACTCGACGGAGTCTTCCTCACTGTCGACCTGGCCGCGGCGGGCGCGCTCGTTGGCATCGGCGATGATCGCCGCCTTCTTCCGCTGGACGTCCCGCAGCGCGGACTCGAGCTGCTGCGGCACATATATGAGGGAGAGGCTGCGGCGGACCCCGGCGGTGAACATGATCTGGTGCAGAAACCCGGCTCCCATCTCGGTCCGCGGCCAGTTCTCCACCCAGTACGTGGCGTGGCGGGCGGTGTCGGTGGCGAGCCGGTCGTACTCCTCGACCTGGACGACGGGCCCGGCGGCTGCCGGGTCCGCCTCGGCGCGCCCGGTGTCGGACCACTGCTGGAGCGCGGCAAGGGCCTGCGGGTCGTAGGCGGTGCGGATCACGGCGGCGATCTCCCGGGCGCTCAGCCACCCGGTGACCAGCAGTCCGGCGTTGCGGGCGGCCTGGGCGACGGAGGCGGTGGTCTGCTCCATGACGGTGAACGCGCCCGGCAGCCCTCCACCGGCCTGCGAGATCAGGCGTCTGGCGGCCTTGAGATCGAGGGAGATGGCGAGGTAGGTCTCGTGCGGGGCGGCGGCCGGGCCTGCGGAGGCGACCAGCTCGGAGTAGATCTGCCCGGCGACCGGGGTCTGGGGCTGGCCGTGCTGAGTCCAGTGGCGGACGAGGGTGTCGCCGGAGTCGGGGACCGTGCGCTCCAGGACCTGCACGGTGGCGACGTGCCCGGTGCGGGCGATACCCGCCAGCGCACGCCCCCAGCCGTTCACGTTGTGGTTCTGCGTCGCGGCGTCCAGCAGGGCGAATGCGCGGGATGTGACGCGGGCGACGGCGGTCAGGGTCTGGCGGTGCGGATCGTAAACGGCGGCAGCCCCGTTGGCGGAGTCGCCGGGGGTGACGACCTTGAGCGAGGCGGCGGTGCCGGGCAGGTGAAGGATGCCGTCCTGCCGGGGCCGAGTGAGGGGCCGGGCGAGCCAGAGCATCTGGCCGGTGCGGCGGCGCTGCGCGTAGCGGGCGACGATCGGCGCCCAGTCGATCAGGGAGCGGCCGTGCCGGCGGATCGCGACGAGCGCCCCCGACGCAGCCCACAGCGGGGCCAGGGCGACGGCGCCGAGCAGTCCGGTGGAGATTACCGTCATCAGCAGCAGCGCCAACGTGCATGACACGAGGACGAGTTGGGGCAAGGAGAGGCCGAGGAGGATGCCGCGGCGGGACCGGTGCGGGAACTTCACCGTGACCGGGGCGACGGAGAGATCAGTCAAGGGGCGGCTCCTGGAGGCGCGGGTGGAACCCGGGGGCGGGAGGGAGCGTGCACATCCCACCCCCGGGAGTCGGTCAGGGGATCAGAGGCCGGTCGGTGGCGGCGGTGATGCCGACCCGCTGGACGTGGCGTTCTGTGAGTCGGAGGAGGGGGGTGCGCCCTGCGGCGGCGTCGTGGTCGGCGGAGCGGACTGCCATCCGCCGCCCTGGCCGGACGCGGCGCTCGCGCCGGATCCGCCCGGCCAGGGGCTGCCGCCCACCTGGCCGGTGGTGTCGTCCGACACGCTCGTCGGCCCGGGCTGGACGGCCTTCTCCAGACCGGACTTGACGGCATCGCCGCCGGGCGAGACGCCCGTTCCCCCGCCGCCCTGCGGACCTTCCCTGCCGTCTCCGCCTCCACCGGTCGGGTTGGCGGCGACATCGCCGGGGAAACCGCCCCCGCCAGCGGCGTCGGGCCCCTGCGGTGCGGCGCCTGCTCCGGCTGCAGCGCCACCGGTTCCGGCGGTGGCCGCAGCTGCGGCGGCCTTGCGGGCGGCCTTCTCGGCGTGGGCCTTGGCGATCTGGGCTCCAGCGCCACCGGCCCGGTGGATGGATTCGCCGTCGGTGCCGTCGGCCGCCCAGTGCACGAACTTGAAGACGGCGTACGGGCACAGCAGGACCAGGGTCATGATCACGATGCCGGACATGACGTCGGCCAGAGCGGCGATGCCGTCCTTGGCCTCGGTTTTGCCCATGGCAGCGATACCGAGTACGAAGATCACGGTCATCAGGAGCTTGGAGACCACGAGGGTGGCGGTGGCTTCGATCCAGCCCTTGCGCCAGCGGCGTGCGACCTCCCACCCGCCACCGGCGGAAGCGAAGATGGCCAGGGTGACCATGACGAGGATGCCGACCTTGCGGACCATCATCACGCACCAGTAGAGGAAGGCGCCGAGGGCGGCGCCGAGACCGGTGACGACCGTAACGAGCCAGCCCAGTCCGGACAGGCTGGCGATCTGGTTCACCTTCACGATGCGGCGCACCGCCGATTCGATGTCCAGCTTCGCGGCTTTGAACAGGCCGTCGGAGACGGCGTCGACCACCTCGACGGCAACCGTGGTCAGGGCGATGGCGCAGAAGGCGAACAGAACGCCCGACATGGTGCCGGTGAATGCCTGTGTGAGGGCTTGTCCATCGCGTCTGACGGCGGCCCGGACCAGCTGCGCGCAGAACGTCGCCACCAGCAGAACCAGGCCCAGCGGCAAGAGCATCTCGTAGTTGTCGCGGAACCAGCCGGCGTTCAGATCGACCTTCGTGGTGGTGTTGACCGCCTCGGCCGCCAGATCGGCTGCGGCAGCTGCCAGTTCACCTGCCGACTTCGCCATCCAGTCACCGATGGCCTTGCCGGGGTCCGAGGCGAAATCCACCGCGTCGCCGACGGCGCACAGCTTGTCTGCCAGGGGAAAATCACAGAAACCCACGGGGAGTTACTCCTCCATTCTTGTGTCAGGCGCGGGTCACTGCGTGACGCTCGGAGCGATGGCGGCCAAGGTGCAGTCGTGATTCGGGCGGCACTGCACGGCGAGGGTCACGGCGCGTTCCTCGGCTCCACCACCGCCCTTCTTCCAGGCGATCTGCTGCTTGCCGTTGACGGTGACGACGTAGATGTACGCCTCGGTGATCGCGGACGGGTCGTCGGCCAGCGCCTGCTTGAACGCGGAGGGGTAGTGGCCCTCGGTGACGTGGGCGGTGGCGTGCTGGTCCTGGTCGGCCATCCGCGACCACAGCACCGGATCGGGAACCTGGCCGGAGACCGAGGCCCAGTCGGCGTACCTGGTCTCCGTGGTCATCCAGGCGCGCATACCGGCGAGTTGCTGGTCGCGGCTGGTGTCGCGGGTGTCGTAGGACCACAGCATCTGGGCCGCCGCCTTGGCGTAGGCGACCGGCTCGGCGATCTGCGGAGGCGTGGGCACCGACCCGGATCCGGAGGACGGCTTCGGGGCGGGCTCGGAGGAGGACGGGCTGTGAGCCGGGGCGGGCGCGGCGGCGTCCGGGGCCGGGTGGCCGTCCCTGCCGCCGGTCAGCAGGGCGATGATCCCGGCGATGGCGAGCAGAACGGCGAGGATGGAGGCAACGATCGCGATGCGCCGGTTGGCGGACCAGCCTGCGCCGTACGAGGACAGCGAAAAGGAGGGGAATCGTTTCCGCATCAGCGGACCTGCGACCCGAGGGCTGAGAAGAAGGCGACGATGCCGTTCGCAGCGCCAAGACCGAGGGCGGCGCCCGCGGCCACGACCGCACCCTTCTTGCCGTTGGCCTCGGCCTGGTGACCACCGGTGTGGTGACCCCAGGCCCAAACGCCGAGCGAGACGGCGAGGGCGCCGACGACGGCGATGATCCCGAACAGGTTGATCGAGTTGACGACGTTCTTCAGCACGCTCAGCCCGGGCAACCCGCCGCCCTTGGGCGAGATTCCTGGGTCGTAGGCGAGCTGGATGACGCGGTCTGAGAGAGAGACGGACATAGGGGTGGCGGGGCTCCTTGCATACGCGGGCCAGGCGAGGGCCCGCGGGAAAGAGGGGAAGCGGAGGGGGAGGTGCGCTCGGGGCGCGGAAGTGGCCGCGGCGGCGGCCCGTCCGGAGCGGTGCCGGGGCGGGGCGGCGTCAGATGACGCGGCGGGCGGCGAGAATCGTCCAGTCCTTGATCGGGGTGATCCGGACCGGCTTCGATGTGCGCGGCGCCTCGATCACGAGGCCCTCGCCCATGTACATGCCGACGTGCTCGGGCCGGGCGGCGGTGCCACGGCTGAAGATCAGGTCACCGGGCTCAAGTTGGGCGGTCGGGACCGCCTTACCCTCGTTGACCTGCGTGTAGGTGGTGCGAGTGAGCGTGACGCCGGCATGCGCGTACGCCTGCTGCATCAGGCTGGAGCAGTCGCAGCGGCCCATGGGGTCGGGGCCGTGCGCGTTGGTGCAGGAGCCGCCCCATTGGTAGAGCGTGCCGAGCTGGTGCATCGCCCACTCGATGGCCTTGCGTGCCTTCGGATCGGCGTTTGTGGGGATCGCGTATCCCTTCGGGACGCTCCCTTCGGGGATGCGGCCGAAGCCGGATCCGTCCTGGCCCGGCGCGCAGCCGGTCGTGCCGGTCGACGGTTGCTTGCCCTGGTCCGCGCCCTTGCCGTCCGCGTCATGGCCGCCGGGGAAGGTCTTGGCGATGGCTTCCTGCAGTGCGGTGGCCAGGTTCTCCCACTGCGCGTACGCGTTCGGCAGGCCGGACTTCTGCACGGCTTGGGCGGCCTGGGTGATGGTCATCTGCTGCCAGCCGTTCACCTTGAGCAAGTGCTTGTAGAACTGCTCGCTCGCATAGACCGGGTCGCGGATCTGCTGGGCGCTGCCCCAGCCCTGCGAGGGACGCTGCTGGAACAGGCCGAGGGAATCCCTGTCGCCGTAGCCGAGGTTGCGCAGTCGGCTCTCCTGCATCGCCGTGGCTAGCGCGACGATCCGTCCCTTTTTGGGGACGTCGAGCGAGAGGCCGGTGGCCACGATCGTCGCCGCGTTGGGGACCTGCTCGGCGGGCAGGTCCAGGCCCTTGATGTGGACGTTCTTGCCGGACGCGCCGTCGAGGATCTTGGTGACTTGTTCGGCGACCTTGTCGCTGTCGATGTCGCTCAGGCAGTTGCTGAAGGAGCCGCTGCTCTGCACGGCGTCGGCGGAGGAGGCCAGCATCATGCCGGTGCCGGCGATCAGGATCGGGGAGAGGAAGACGACGCCGATGCCGGCGGCGAGCGCCTTCAACCGGAGCGGACCGCTCGCCGCTCAGCGTTTTCGGGCAGGGGTGGGTAGCGAGACGTCATGAGCGTGTCCTTCGGGGTGCGGTGTCCGGCGTGCCGCGTGCGCGAGGCGTGGTGGAAGGGCGCGGCGGCCGGGGTGGGCGATCGGGACGGGCCGGCGCGGGCGAGTTGCCGCTCGCTCCGCGTGGCCGGGCCGTGAGCTAGGTGTGCCGAGGCAAGGGGGTGCCTCCGTGAGGTGTGGCGGGAAGTAGCCAGCGGCGGTGTGCGCCGGGCGGTTCAAAAACAGTAAGCGCGAATCGGCGGTTGACCAAAAAGTCGGCGTGAAGTATCGGGATCCGGCACCTCGGCAACGCACTTCTTGGTCGTCGGCGCTTTCGCCTCTACAGTTTTTGGACTCCCCCCTCGCCCTCCTCGGTCTGCGGCCCTGGGCTTCTGCATGCCCAATTCCGGCCCGCGAGGACTCCTGCGCGAGGCGGTTGGTTACCTCCGCGACTCCGCACCCGAATAGGGGTTCCTCTTTGCCTTTTTCTCTGCACCAGGGCGACGCCCTCAGCGTTCTCGCCGGCCTTCCGGACGGCTGCGTCGACTCCGTCATCACCGATCCGCCGTACAACTCGGGCGGTAGGACTGCGAAGGAGCGCACGACCCGCTCCGCGAAGCAGAAGTACACCTCTGCCGATTCCAAGAACGACCTCGCCGACTTCACCGGCGAGAACATGGACCAGAGGTCTTACTCGTTCTGGCTGACGCAGATCATGACCGAGGCCCACCGCCTCACCAAGAGCGGCGGGACCGCGCTGCTGTTCACCGACTGGCGCCAACTGCCGACCACGACGGACGCGATCCAGGCGGCCGGCTGGCTGTGGCGTGGGGTGCTGGCCTGGCACAAGCCGCAGGCCAGGCCCCAGCGCGGGAGGTTCACGCAAAACTGCGAGTTCATCGTCTGGGCCAGCAAGGGGCCGATCGACGGCTCCCGGAACCCGGTCTATCTACCGGGTATGTACTCCGCGTCGCAGCCCTCGGGGGCGAAGCGCCAGCACATCACGCAGAAGCCCGTCGAGGTGATGCGCGAGCTGGTCAAGATCAGCCCTGAGGGCGGCACGGTGCTCGACTTCTGTGCCGGCTCCGGCTCCACGGGCGTCGCCGCCCTGCTGGAAGGCCGGGACTTCATCGGCGTGGAGAAGACCGAGCACTACGCGTCGATCGCGGAAGCTCGGCTCACCGAAACGATCCGCGAGACCCTCACTCAGGACGACGTGATTCTCGCCGTCTGAGCCGCGAGCGCGCTTCCCGTCAGGGCGGCCGGCACCCAAGTCGGCAATCCGGCGAAGCGGACTTATAGCTCGCTGGCCGCTCCGCCTCGCCGATTTCGCCCTTCTCTCATTCCGCGTCTCGTAGGAGGCCAACCTTTTCATGCCCGAGCCCATAAAACCTTCTGACGATGGGGAGTTGGAGCCGGTTCGCATTCCCGATCCGCAGTTGGAGGGAATCGAGGCGAGCGTCCGACGGCTCATAGAGCAGTCGGCGCAACAGGCGCAGCAACTCGACCACCTCGCGTCCGCCCCGGAGCCGAGCGGATCGCCGTTCGCCGCGTTCGGCATGCCGGGGCTCGGCGGGCCGCTTGCCGCCGCTTTGCCGGAGCCCCGCCCGATCCTGGAACTCGACGGGGAGGAAAGGGAAGACGAACTCGACGCCTTGTCGGACTGGGTCGACGACTTCTTCCTCCCGGTCTACGGGGCGGAGGTCACCACCGCGGCGCCCTGGTGTCTGCAGTGGCAGGAGCACGACGATGTCGTGGCCTGGCTCCACGCCCTGTGGCTTGCGTACGAGCAGCACAAGGACCCCGAAGCGGGATTGAGCGGCCTGTTCGTGTGGCACCGGGACTTCCTCACCCACGCCGTTGCGGCGATCCGCGCACCGGGCGGGCCGCTGTCGGCGTGCATGACCTCTCCTCACCGGCCCGCGCACCGTCTTCTGCCCGGCCCGCCGCCGTCCGTGCGTATGGAGACGGCGGCGGACCGGGCGGAGGCCGCCGGGCCCGCCGAGCCGGACGAGCCGACGTCATGACCGCGGGAGCGGGACAGCCCGCCTTCGGACTGAGCTTCGACCCCCGCGCGCTGACCGATCTCCTCCAGGCCCCCAGCGATATCCGCGACCTGACCCTCGCCTACCTGCAGGAAGTCGTGAACGCGCAGCGTTTCGGGCTACGCCTCGACGGTGACCTGGTGGGTTATCGAAAGCTGTTCGTGGACTCGCGCAAGGACTGGCGCGTCGTCTACGGCGTCCGCGCGGCGCCCGCGGAGTCCGCGCACCCGAAGGAGATCCATGTCGTCGCGGTCCGGCCGCGTGCGGGCAACGACGTCTACGACGAGGTCGGCCGCCGCCTGGGGATGACCCGTCGGCCGCTGAGCGCCCGCACCCACGCGGCACGCTCCCGCTCCCCGCAGCTGACCAGCCGCACTCCCGTGCCCCGGCCCGGTCCGCCGCCCAGCGCACTGCCGGGTCTGCCCCGTCCCGCACACAACCCCGCGCACCATCACAGCCGCTGAACGCACGGAGCCTCGCCTATGCCCCCTGTGCCCGCGTCGACGCCAGCCCGGCGTGCGGTCTCCCCGCTCGACCATCGCATCGAAGCCGTCACCGGCCACGAGATCGACACCCTGTGGGCCTACCGCGACCGCGGCGTCCTCGACGAGCCGCACGCCCACCTGGTCGACCGGCACCGGGAGTTGGCCAAGGCCCAGACCGGTGTCACCTTCTACCTCCGCCTGCTCAACCGCCTTTCCAGCGGCGAGTTCGATGTCGATGACGCCCTGTTCGCGCGCATCGACCGCACCGTGGACCGGCTGGAGGAGGCCACCGACGCGCGGGACGCCGCTGCCCGGAAGGTGCTCGCCGCCCTGGAGCCCATCGAGGCCGCCGCAGCGGCCTTGGCGCCCGACGCGAAGCCACTCTCGACGGACGACCAGGCGGCGCTGCTCGCCATCGCCGGCGGCGCCAAGCTCTACGAACACCTGCTGACCGGCCGGATGTCCGTCACCGCCGCCTCCGGTACCCGCATCCCTCACGCCAAGGTGCAGCGGCTGGAGGACGCCGGCCTGGTCGTGAGGGATACCGGCCACCCCGTGCACGCCGGCCAGCCGGTCTCACTCACCGACGCCGGACGCGCCGCGCTGTTCGCCGCCCGCCGGACGCCCACGACCCAGGCGCCGAAGGTCCCGGCTCGACCCGGCACATCGCCGTCCACCCCGGCGCAGCGCCGCTGAACTCCATCGAAAGGCCCTTGTTGTCTCCCACCGAACCGGCGCCGGCTCGGAAGTCCATCCCCCAAGTCGACTTCGCATTGGACGACTTCGATGCCGACGAGGAGTTGTACCTCGACTTCTACCGCCAGGTCGCCGTCCGCGAGGACATGCTCGTCCCCCTCGCCGAACACCACACCCCCAACGGCGCGCACAGCTACTACGTCCTCTTCGACCGCACCGCCACTCTCGGGCATCCAGGCATGCCGCAATACGTCGCCGTGCACCTGAAGCGGGACCGGGAGAAGGAGACGTTCGACTTCGAGCAGGCCCTGCTGCCGCTGCCCGCGATGGCGCAGTCCTGGCTCATCCACCGCGGGTGCCCGCAGGACGCCATCGGCCTCGACCCGGAGCTGGGCCCACCGCCAGCGGACGAGGCGACTCGTGCGCTGGAGCGACGCCTCGCGGGCGACGGCGACCACTACGCCATGGGCTACTCCTACACCTGCGACGACCCGAACGACATGGTCACCGTCGTGGCACTGCGCGCCCTGGACGAGCGAGCCCCCAGCCCGTTCCGCGTCGTGGTCGAGGAGGTCGACACCGACGCGTGGACGCACACCTTGCGCGAAGGCGGCTTCGACACGGTGGGCGAGGCCCTGCAGTGGTGCGACGACCGGCTTATCGGCGAGGCCGGTCCTCTCCCACCGGTCCGCCCGGCAGCCGCAGCCAGCCGCCCGGCCGGTGTGGCGAAGGCCCCTGTTCCGCGCCCGCCCGGCCGCTCGCGCTGATCGGCATGGCCGACGCGGGCGGCGAAACATAGCCGACGATCGCCGGTTAGCCAAACCGGCGATTCTCCGGACTCTTATACAGCCGCCGGGACAACTCCCGCGGCGCCATTCCACGCAGCCCCTATGCCTTCACGGAGGTTTCTTCCGCATGCGCTCCACCCGAATTGCCATATCCGCGGCGATGCTCGGAGCAATCGCTCTGCCGATGCTGTCCACTACGCCCGCGAGTGCGGCCCCCGCCGCTGCCTCGACGGCCACGAGCATCACGCCCTGCCCGGACCTCCCGCCGCTGCCGTACAAGGTCCACGCGTCGGCTGTGACCATCCGTTCCAAGGCCACCACGCAGTCCACCGCGGTCGGAGTGCTCTACAAGAGCCACAAGTTCACCGTCCACAAGAAGAGCGGCAACTGGCTCTACACCACGGACAAGTCGACCGGCGTCAAGGGCTGGGTCTCCGGCACGTACGTCTACCGCGACACCCGCATGTGCCTGGACTGACAGGCATTCAGCACATGCCCGTAAGCGACTGAGCCGCCGGGTACGGCCGCCCCTCACATTCCCCCCAGGCACCGGTCTTTCCAGAACAGGAGTTTCCCTTTTGTCCGACGGCATATCCGATGACGCCGAGGACGTCGTGGGCGTGCTCACCGAACGGATCGAAGCGCGCTTCGCCATGGACATGAACCAGTTGAAGGCTGCGGTCGCCGCCGCGCCGACCGCGAACCCTGACGCCACCGACGTCGTCAAGTGGCACGGCCTTCTCGTCCAGGCTCAGTCCGCGCTCGACCGCGCGGAGGACGACCTCCTCGCCGCGCTGGAAGCCCAGCCTAGCGAGGTCGACGACCCGACGATGGGCCTCGCCCACCGCGTGAACGCGGCCGTCGCCGCACGCGACGGCCGGGCCATGGTCGTGCGGTGGCTCCTCGACCCGGACGCTCCGGGCAAGAAGGACCTCGCCGCCGAACGGCTCGCCCGCCTTCGCCCCCGAACCGGGCCTGTGGTGCAGACCAGCGCTCCCCACCGACCCACGGGTACACCCGCGCCGACGTCGGCGTGGCGGGCGGGAAGGCCCGTCCGTTGAGCCGGGTCAAGGCCAGCACCATGGACGGCGACCTGCAGAAGGTCTTCGGGAACCCGGTTCCCGAGCTGTACGAGACGGCTGTCGGCCACGATGCCTCGCCCGCCCTCGCCCGTGCCCTGGAACTGCGCTCCTTCCTGGCTCTGACCGAGGAGCAGGTCGCCCGCGTCCGCGATCGCGTGCACGCGGACATGGATCCGGACCGCGACATGGGCGAGCTGTCGGCGGACAAGCTCCACTTCGACGCGCAGTGGCTGGAGGCGGCGCTGGATGCCCGCGACGGCTACCGCGCCGCCCTCGGCGAGTTGCTGCGCACCATGCCTCCGCCCGACCAGCGGGCCCGGCCTGTCCGCACGACGCAGCTAAGGGCCACCGCAACCCTGCCCCCGTCCGCCACCCCGGCACCCCCGTGTGTCGGGGCGGCTCCAGCAAGCCGACCCTGAAAGCCGCCGCTTGGCCCACCTCACGTCCACCGAGATAGCCGGACGGATCGAGGACCTGTACGGCGCGCCGCTCGCCGACCTCGAAGCCCACGCCCAAGACCAGCCGCCCGGCATGCTCTCCGCCCTGCTCGGCATGCACGACGACCTCGCTCTCGCCGAGCGCAGCATCGACGTCCACCGCGACCACCTCGCCCGGCTCATCCATCCCGAGCGGCAGATCGGCCGGCACGAGGTCTCCCACCTTCTCGACGGCTCCCGCCGGCTCGCCGAAGCCGTCGCAGTCCGCGAGGTCCAGGCCAAGTCGGTCTTGGCCGTTTTGCAGAGCCTGGCCCGCGTCCCGGTGCCAGCGCCGTCTCCGCCGACTCCCTCGCTGCCCGTTCCGGCTCCGCCTCTTCCGGCTCAGAGCACGGCGCACAGCCGCTGACTGCAGGCGATCCCCCTTCATTCACCCAGGAGTTCCTCCCTTGGCCATCACCGCTTTGCCGCCTGACACCGACGCCGATATCACGCGGGTCACCGAGGCCCTCGCCATGATCACCCCGCGCTGGAACGTGAGGATCCTGCTGGCACTCTCCGGCCCGCCCGTCCGTTACAGCGAGCTGGCCGCCAAGGTGTCCTGGCTGCAGAACGGGCAGCTCCATCCCAAGCTCAAGGCGCTGTGCGACGCCGGTCTTGTCGAGCGCACCGAACACACCGCACGGCACGTGACTTACGGCCACACCGAGCGTGGCGTGGCCCTGCTGCCGGTCCTGCCGATGATCGTCACCTGGGCCGAGGAGCATCTGGAGAAGGCGGACCACCTGCTGCCCGCGATCGCGCAGATCGAGGACAGCCTCACCCTGCTTACCCGGCGGCACGCTGCCGCCATCCTGTGGGTACTCAAGACCCGCGAGGAGGTCAGCGGGCGGGCCCTGGCCAGGATCGTGATGCCCCGCAGCGACTGGACCAACGTCTACCCGCCGCTGCGGCAGCTCGTCGCCGACGGCCTGGTTGACACCGAGGGCATCGGCCAGCCCTACCGGCTGTCTGCGGCGGGCGACGGCCTGAGCCCCGTTCTCGGCGCCCTGTCCGCGTGGTCCGCCGGACAACCCCTCAACCAGGCGGCCCACCACCCGGTCTGGGGGCACCCGCAGGCGAAGCCCGCGCCGAGGCCGTGGGTCAGCAGCCAGTCCCGGCCGGCCCCCGCACCCCTCCCGCAGGCCCGGACAGGCGAGTCCTCTCCCGCGTGGCGCAACCGCGACCTCTTCTCCCATCCCACGACCGCCCGCCCGAAGGCGGCCGTCCCGGCCGGAGGTCCGCGCCGATGACCACCCTCTTCACCCCTGCCGAAGTACGCAACGCCGTCGAGCTGCTCGCCTCGCGCTCCTTGATCCGCCTGATCACCGAGATCGACGACAACGGGGCAATACCGCACAGGCGGCTGGCCGGTACCCTCCCCGACCTTTCCGCCCACCAACTGCGCCGCGCTGCCGAAGCGGCCCGCGCCCACGGCCTCGTCCGGACCGCACCCGGCACCGGCTTGGAACTCACCGAGTCGGGCTCGGAGTTGGCCGACCTGTACGACACGGCTGCGCGCTGGGCCCGACGCCACGCCTTCCCGACACCGGTTTGCGAGTTCAGCAGTCGCGTTCGCCACGTCCTCGACCTCCTGGCGCCTTCGCTCGCGACCGAGCGCGCCGACGGCCTCCCGCGGCCGTCCGCCGCGCGCCTGCTCAGCGACGAGGCCGAAGCGGCCCTCGTCCGTCCCCGCACCCTCCTAATTCAGTGGCTGGCCGGCAACCCTCAGATCACCCGGGTGTCCGAGCCCGAGCCGGCCGCGTGAGCGCAGCGGCTGCACCCCGGCATGCACGTCACAGCGCCGGGCTGATGCGCAGCATCTACCTGCCGCGCACGGCGGACGCTCTCGCGTTCGCGATGTGCACCTACGGCATCCCGCTGTTGGTCATGGCCACCACGCGCTCCGCCGTTCTGACGGGTGCCGCGTTCGCCCTGGAGTGGATCCCGCGGCTGGCGGCGTTCGGGTGGGCAGGGTCCGTCGTCGACCGGCGCGGGGCGGCAGTCGTCTTCCATCTTGCCTCCCTAGGGCGCGCGCTGGCCCTCGTCGCCGGCGCGGTCCTGCTCCACTTCCACCCGTCCGGCACCGTGGCGAGCGCAACGGTGATGGTGCTGGCGGCGACGACCGGCGTGCTCACCGAATTCAGTTACATCGCGGCCGAGACCGCAGGCGCTGCCGCCGGCCGACGTGCAGGAAAGCGGGCCCACCGCGTCCAGGCTGCCCTGCTCGGCATCGATCAGACCGCGACCCTGGCCGGCCCCGCCCTCGCCGGAGTGCTCCTGCTCGCCGGGCCGCCGACGATGCTCGCGGTGATCACGGTGCTCTCCCTTCTCGCCGCGATGTTCGCCCTGCGTACACCTCCCTCACCCGTTGCCCCGGCCCGCGCGCCGAAGAGACAACCCGGCGCCGGACTCCTCACCGGGTGGCGCACCATCCGCTCTCTTCCGGCACTCGGCTGGCTGGTGACCGGGCTGACTCTGTCCAACCTGGCCACCGGACTCCTGCAAGCGGCCGGTCCGGTAATCGTTGTCAAGCACTTCGGGCAGTCCACCACGGCCGTCGGCCTGGTCTGGTCCGCAGCCGCCGCAGCGACGCTCCTTAGCGTCACGCTCTGCCGCTTCGCGCTCGACCGCCTGGGTTTGTGGCCGGTCGGCGCCGCCTGCGCCGCCCTCGCCTCGCTCGCCTGCTTCGCCGCCGCCCAGGCCCCCGACTACTGGTCCTACCTAGTCCTGGTCGCGGTCCTCATGGCGGCCGACGGCGGCATGACGGTGGTCCTGCGCACTCTGCGCTCCCGTCTGATCCCCGCGGAGAAGTTCGGCAGCACCCTGTCGGCGACGATCCTCGTCCTCCAGCTGCCCTTCCCCGTCGCCGGCGTATTCACCGCGCTCACCCCGCCCGACGCGCTGGGCCACGTCATCACCGTCTGCGCCGGCCTGCAGGCCCTCGGCCTGCTGTACGCGTTCGCCCGCCTGCGCACCGATCCCACCCTGCGCACCTAACCCTGCCGCGCTTTCCCCAGCCTGTGGAGAACCTCATGCCCACCACGATCCTCGGGACGAACCGCGCGAGCGGTCGCACCATCACCGAACAGTTCCACGCCTTCGACGCACACAATCCGCACGTCTACCGCGCTCTGGAACGCATGGCCGCCCGCCGCCTGGCCGCCGGCGCCACACGGGTCAGTTTGAAGGACCTCTTCGAAGACCTGCGCCGCCAACTCCCGTACGGCGTCGCCGGGCTGAACAACAACTTCACCGCCCTCTACGCCCGCCGCCTGATCGACGACCACCCCCACTGGGCCGGCGTGTTCGAGCTGCGCCGCCGCCGCGCAGCCTGAGACACCCCGTTCCCTTCCCTCGCCCTGCCGCCTACCGACTCGGAGAACCCCTTCTTGTCCGCTCGCCCCCTCGTACTCGTCGTCTCTCCGGGCGATGAGGCGGATCGCGGCTACTGCCTTGAGCAGGTGGCCGCCGCGTACGACATCGTCCTGCTGACGGGCGCCGAGCCATCGTGGGAGAAGCCGCACATCGTCGACCACGCCGTCGCCGATCTGCACGACACCACCGCACTGCTCTCCGCCGGCCGGGCTCTGGCGGAACGACACGACCTTGACGGCGTCGTCACCTGGGACGAATGGAACCTCGTCCCCACCGCCCGCCTCGCCCGCGCGCTCGGTCTGACCGCGAACTCCGTCGAGGTGATGCGGGCCTGCCGCAACAAGGCCACCGCCCGCACGTTGTTCGCCCGCCACGGAGTGCCGTCGGCAGCCTCGATGACCGCCCGGACCCTGCGGGAGGCTGAACGGGCGACGAGGACCCTCGGCTTCCCCGCGGTGATCAAGCCCGCCGCAGCGGCCGGCAGCATCGGCGTGATTCGCATCGACCGGCCCGAAGAGCTGCCCGCAGCCTTCGAGTTCGCCTCGGCTGGCGCACACCGCAGCCGCGAGGACAGCGGCGTCCTGGTCGAGGAGTACCTCGACGGACCGGAGGTCTCCGTCGAATGCGTCACCCACCGCGGCACCACCACCGCCGTCGCAGTGACCCGCAAGCGCCTGGGCCCCGCACCCTACTTCGACGAGACCGGCCACACTGTCGACGCCGCCGATCCGCTCCTCGCAACAGTGGCGCCGACCGCCGGCGCTGCCATCGCGGCCCTGGGAATTACGGACGGCGTGCAGCACGTCGAGATGCGCCTGGTCGGCGGCCGGCCCCGGCTCATCGAGGTCAACGCACGCCTGGGCGGCGACATGATCGGCCACCTCGTCCACCTGGCCACCGGCGTCGACCTCGCCCGGGCCGCCGCCGACATCACCTGCGGACAAAGCCCCGACCTGACGCCCACCCGCCACCAGGGGGCGGCGATCCGCTTCATCTACCCCGCCTACTCCGGCACCCTCGCCGCCCGCCGCCTGACGGCACACGTCGGGGGAGTGGAGCGCGTGCGCTTTCAGCGACAGGCTGGCGACCCGCTCGTACTGCCACAGGACGGCGGCGATCTGTACACCGCCCGTATCGGCTTCCTGATCACCACCGGGCCGACCGCCGCCGTCGCCGAAGTCCGCGCCCAGGAGGCGTATCGCAGCCTCGACGTTCAGGTTGCCCCGGTCCCGCCGACGGCCCTGACTACCGGGCAGGGCGCCGCGTGAGGCAGATCGCAGCGCCCGAGCTGGTGCACAGCCGCCGCCTGCTGACCGGGTACTTCGCCGGACTGGGTGTGGTGATGGCCGTCTGGGGCGCGCGCATGCCGGCCGTTCAGAACGCCGCCGAGGTGACTACCGCCGGGCTTGCCCTAGTCCTGCTGGCCGCCGCCCTCGGCATGGTCGCCGGACTCCAGGCCGGCGGACGCCTCGCCCGCCCGGCCCGCCTGCCCGTGCTGCTGACCGGCGGTGCCATAGCCCTCGCGGCCTGTCTTGCCGTCCTCGGGCTCTGCTCCAGTCTAGACAGCCTCCTGGCAGCGGCGTTCACCTTCGGCATCGCGCACGGCGTCCTTGACGTCGCAGCCAATGCCGCAGCGGTCCGATGCCAGGACGCCCACGGCCGCCCCATCATGAGCCGGCTGCACGCCAGTTACAGCCTCGGCGCCCTCCTCGGCGCCGCACTCGCCGCCACCACCGCCCACACCTCACACACCGTTTTGTTCGCCGCAGTGGCAGCCGGAGCCGCTGCGGCGGCAAGCGCGACCACGCGACTCACCCGCACCGTCGCCAGCTCCGCACTCGAGGCCGTCCACCACGATGCTGCACCAGGCTCACCCGAGCAGAGGAGGCTGTCCCGGCGCCGATTGTGGCTGCTGGGCGCACTCGCCGCCGCCACGCTGCTGGGCGAAGGAGCCGCTGCCGACTGGGCCTCCGTCCACCTGCATGACCTCGGCGCGATAGCCGCGACCAGCGCCGCGGCGTACGGCTGCTACAGCGCAGCCATGGCCGCAGGCCGTCTCGCCGGAGACCGGCTCACCGCCCGCTTCGGCGCGGACACCGTCGTGCGCACCGGCGCCGCTTTGGCCGCCCTCGGCCTCGCCACCGGACTGACCGGCTCCACCACCGCCTCTGCCCTGCTCGGCTGGACGGCCTTCGGCCTGGGCCTGTCCGTCACCATCCCCAGCCTGATCACCGCCGCCGGCACCGGCGGACCCCGCGCGGTCGCCACCGTCGCGGTCACCGGCTATGTCGGCCTTCTTGCCGGTCCCGCCCTCATCGGCGCCCTCACCACCGTCACCACACTGCCGCACGCGCTGCTGCTGCCCGCCCTCCTCGCCGCAAGCATCGCAGTGCTCGCACCCAAAGCCCTGGAGAAAACGACCCCTTGACCCGCACCTCCGCCTCCCCGAGCGGCGTGGACGCCCTGATCCTCGACTACAACGGCGTCCTCGGCCTCCAGCCCAGCACCGCCATGTGGACCCGTCTCGCCGACCTCGCCGAGTGGCCCGACCAGCATCTCCCCTCGTTTCAGGACGCCTTCTGGGCTCCCCGCAACGCCTACGACGCAGGGGAACTGAGCGATCTCGCCTACTGGGCCAAGGTCCTCGGACACCACCCCGGCCCACGGTGGCTGCGCACCCTGCGAGCCGCCGACACCGCCATGTGGACCCGCACCGACCCGCGCGTCCTCGATGTCCTGCACCGCGCCCGGGCTGCGGAGCTGCCGATGGTCCTGCTCTCCAACGCCCCGGCCCACCTCAGCGACGTCCTGGACGCCACCGTCTGGCGGCGCGAGCTGATGGACCACGCCTTGTACTCCGCCCGCCTGGGCCGGTGCAAGCCCGACCCGGCCGTGTACGAACACGCCCTGGCCGCCACCGGCGTCGCCGAGCCAGCACGCGTGCTGTTCGTCGACGACCGCGAGGACAACTGCCGGGCCGCCGCCCAGCTGGGCCTGCGCACCCTCCACTACACCGGCCAACCCGCCCATCTGGAACGACAGTTGCTGCCCACCCTCGAAGGCAGCACCGCTTCCTGACCGCGCACCGCGCCGCTCAACCCCCCGGCCCAACCCTCAGGACTTTCGTGCCCGACACCGAAGAGATCGACGGCGACGTCTACGTCTCCCCCCGCTACCTCGCCGCCAGCACCTCCACCGGAGACCCGGCTCTGGAACCGCTGCTCGCGCTCGGCTTCGACCTGCGTCACGACGACCTCGGCAACGCATACGTCACCGCGCCCGACCACCGCGTCCGACTCGGCTATCTGCCCGAGGGAGACGACGACGGGCTGTGGCGCATCAACGCCTACAAGGACTCGTTCGGCCCGCCGGAGTGGGGCGTCTGTTTCAACGACCGCGTCCCCACCGAGTTCGTCCGCGCCTTCACCACCGCACTCGCCGAGGCGTACGAGCGTGGCCGGGACGCCTACCTCGCCCGGCCGGTCGCCGGGGGCGACGAGCACGATCCCTTTCTGGCTGTCGTGCCCGTGCTGAAACAGGGCTGGGAGATCGACCGCCCGCGCTGGGGCGTCTTCGCGGTCCAGTCCCCCGACGGGCTCGCCGGCCTGGAGTTCACCACCGGCGACCTCGATCCGGAAACCGAGCTGACCACACGCGACACCCGGTGGCAGCTGTGGGCGGGCAAGTCCATCGACCGGCCCGCCTGGTACGCCACGGCCAGCACCGACACGCCCGTCGCCCTGCTCACCGCCGTCACCGAGTGCGTCGCCGATCCGGCTCCCCTGCCCCGGTGGCGGGAGGAGACCTTCAGCTACATCGAGGGCATGGCCCAGCTCACCCCGATCCTTCCGCCCGGCCCGCTGGCCCCCACCCCGCTCGACGTGCGGCGGGCCGCCGCATCCCGCCGCCCGGCCGTGCTCCCCGCGGCCAGCGTCCCGCGCTGGAGCACCACCAGCCGACCGGCCCTGCCCGGTCCACGCCGATAGGACCAGCCCGACCCGACCGGAGACCCCTCTTGTCCCTGCAGGCCCCCGAGTTCTTCGCCGAACTGTGCCTCCCCTTCCACAACAGCACGGTCGTGGACAACACCTACTTCGCCGCTCCCATCCCCGGCGCACCGCTGCGGCTGCGGATCGACTTCACGCGCACCATCCACGCGGACACCTACGGCGGCCTACGCCTGGCGGTCGTCCACCCGGACCGCGGCGAGATCGACGCCGTCGCCCTCAGCTTCCTCGACCACGGCACCTTCCACCGCCGCGACGAAGCGACCAACACCCGCCCGAACACCAAGCAGCACGGCACCTTCGACACGTACCACCGCCCCGGCCGGCCCCCGTGGGAGGGAGCCGTCACCACCGGACTGCGCGACGCCATCGAGCAGTACACCGCCGTCTGGTTCCCCGGCGCCTGGACCGCGTCCGCGCCGAGCCGCGCCGCAGCCCGGACCGAGCCCACGTCTCCCGCCGTGCCGGTCACCCGCAGCGGCACCCGCGCCCGCTGAGCCGCGCCCCCACCGCCAGCCCGGTGTCCCACACCCTTCCAGCAGGAGCCCTGCCCGTGAAGAGCCACCCCTTTGAAAACCTCGACCCCGCCCAGACCGTGCAGGTCCTTCCCGCCACCTCGCCGGGCCGGGCGCCGTCGACCCGCGTACCGCATGGGCCTTCCCCTACGAGGGCTGGCCGTTCGCCCAGACCGACGACGGCACGGCCGCCGCGTTCAGCCCGTGCCTGCGACTGCAGACCACCTACGACCCCCAGCCCGACCAGCGCGGCCAGGGCACGTGGACCGTCAGCGCGCACCGGGCCCCGTTCACCCCGCCGGCCTGGCGGATCACCTTCGATGCCACCACCCCCGTCGAGCTGCTGCACGACGTCCACACCGAACTCCTCGACCTCTACCTCGAAGACCGGCACAGCGACCACGACCGGCTGTTCCAGGACGAGACGGCACCGCACGAGGCGTACGTGCCGCTGCTCACCCGCGGGTGGAGCCACGACGTCAAGACCGACGGCACACAAACGTTCCTCACCCCGGAAGGACTCGGCGGCCTACGCCACCGCTACGCCATCAGAAGCTCCAGCGAGCCGGCCTGGCGGGCCTGGGGCGGGCACCCCAGCGAGCCGCACTGGACGGCACGGTTCTCGTTCGGCACGCCCACCACGCTCGTCGCAGCCTTCACCGCATCGCTGATCTCCACCGAGCCACTGCACCGCACCGTCCAGGACGTCCCCGTCCACACCCGCAGCGCCCTCTACATCGCCACCACGACACCCAAGCAGCCTCACGGTGACACACCTGTCGCCCCGCCACCCCCCGCCCCAGTCGCTGGCCGAACCCGCTGACCTCCCCTCTTCTGATCCAAGGAGCCCTCCTCCCCGTGCACGCACGCTTCGTCCGATCCGCCGCCGTCGCGATCGCGGTGACCGGCACCCTCACCTGGGCGCCGACCGCGAGCGCCCAGCCCTCCGAACCGAGCCCCTCGGCCTCCGCCGAGACACCGGCCCCGGACGCGGGCAGCGTCGAGATCACCACCAAGGACACGGCCGGGGACGCGCTCCCCGACGCCACGTTCCTCCTGCTCGACTCCGCCGGCCAAGAAGCCGGACACGACAAGACCGATGCACAGGGGAAGCTGACCTGCTCCGACCTCGCGCCGGGCGTCTACCGCCTCAAAGAAATCTCCAGCGGCAGCCCCCTGCACGACACCGCGGCCGACCAGGACGTCATCGTCACCCCCGGCGCCATCGCCCGGGTGACGGTCGTCGACCCATTCAAGCCCGCCCACGTCACCCTCAAGGCCAGGGACAACAAGACCGGCAAGCTGCTGCCCGGTTCCACGGTGAACATCGGCAGCGGCGACACGACCCTGCTCACCCTGACCACCGGCCCCAAGGGCACCACCACCGGCGACCTCCCCGTGCCCAGCCGCAGGGCCGAATTCTGGGTCAGACAGGTCACGGCTCCTGCGGGCTACGACCTCCACACACAGGCGAAGACCTTCACCGCCGGGCCCGGGTCTCCGGTCACTGTCACGGTCACCAATGCCAAGACCGCCCCCAAGCCCCAGCCCACCGCGACCACGCCGCCCTCGGGGAAGCCGACCGACACGCCGTCGGAGAGCACCTCCGGCGGGTCGAAGCCGAAGCCGAAGGAGATAGCCACCGGCACTCGGGCCGCCGAATCCTCGCTCACCCCTGCCAGGGACGGGGCGGAGTCGGCGTCGCCGTCCGCCCCGGCAGGCTCCCTCGCCCGCACGGGAGCCGACGCCACCCCATGGCTGATCGGTGGCGCCGGCGTCCTGCTCGTCGGCGGCATCGCCGCAGTCGTCGCCACACGCCGCCGCACGACCCCCGAGCCCCAGCAGGACGAGAACACCGACACCAACTGACCGACCCTTCCCCCTGCACCCAGGCCCCCGAGACGCGCACTCTCGGGGGCCTCGCGCGTATCCGGTCCACGGCTCCTGCTCACGACAAGGACTGGCGCACGCCGCCTTCGCAGCGTGGGGCATGTGCAGGGCATTTGGAGGCCCGCAGGGCGGGGGTGGCGCTGTCGCGCTCAGCCCGCCCAGCCCAGGTCGTACACGTCGATCCCGTCCCCGTACGCGGTGAACGCCACCCACGACCGGGCTGCGAACCGCACGTCCCATCCGCCGACCACGGGCCAGGTCTCCCTCCGGACCAGGATCGCGGCGATCATCTCCAACACCTCACGCCGCCCTTCCTCTGGAAGCTCGGCCAGCGCATCCTCCACCCGGACCGCCAGATCCACCCTGTACATCATCGGCTGCCCCGTCCTCATGATCGGCTGGAGCAACACGGTAGAGACAGCCGCCGGTCCCCGCTCGCACCTGTGGATAACTCCTGACCGGGCCGGCTCAAGTCGCGCCTCCGGCAGCCGGACCGTAGACCGGACGTATGGTGCTGCGACCGCCGGTGGAACCGATGCTGGCCCGCGCCCACGCCCGCGACCAGCTGCCCACGCCAGGAACTCTGCCCGGTGACCCGGTCATTCAGCCGAAGTTCGACGGCTACCGGGCGCTGGTCTTCACCCCGTTCCCGGGGCCCGGACCCGTGCTGATCCAGTCCCGCCGAGGCAGCGTCATCCAGTTTCGCTTCCCTGACCTGGCCCGTGCCGCCGCCCAACTGCCGGACGGACTGGTTCTTGATGGCGAGCTGGTCGTCTGGGACGGCGACCAGCTGTCGTTCGAGGCGCTGCAGCGCCGGGCGGCCTCCAGCGGACGGACAGCCCAGCGGCTGGCCGAGGAGCTCCCTGCACACTTCATCGCCTTCGACGTGCTCCAGATCGACGGCACCGAGCTGCTCCGCGAACCGTACGCCGCCCGGCGCGCGGCTCTGGAGGAGCTCTTCACCAGACACCGGCTGACCGCGCCGTGGACGCTCCGCCCCCAGACCAGCGAGGTGAAGACCGCCCAGGAGTGGCTGACATCATGGACCGAGGTGTCCGGTCTGGAAGGGATCGTGATCAAGGGCGGCGCGCAACGCTACCTGCCGGGGGTGCGCGGCTGGTTCAAGATCCGCCGCAGGGACACGACCGAGGCTATCGTCGGCGGCATCACCGGATCCCCGGACCGTCCCCGGACCGCATTCCTCGGCCGCTACGACCAAGGCGGGACGCTACGGCTCGTCGCCCGCACCACCCCGTTGCATCCCGAAGTCGCCCGCGGCCTCAGCGAGCGGCTGACCGCGGCCGGGCCCGCTCACCCCTGGGCGGGCGCGCGCTTCACGACGTCGTGGGGATCGCGGACCCCGCTCGACGTGATACTCGTCGAGCCGGACACGGTCACCGAGATCGACGTGGACACCGCCCGGGACCGAGGAGCGTGGAGACATCCAGTAGGGGTTCTCCGGATCCGCTACGACATGAGGCCCGGCGACGTAGCAGCATTCGACGAGGACACGACCCAGACTGACGACTGACCGACACCGGCGGCTGGACACGTTTCCTTCGGACCCCTCTCCGTAGACGCCCACGTCCAGGGTGACGGCGCTCCGATCCGTCATGGAAGCGATGCGCTGACATATCTCATCCATGCGCCCAAGAGCACGCCCACCCCTCGTACAGGCCGGATAGTCGTCAGGCCGGTCACGCCACGTCAACGCCCAGTTCGGTGTCCGGCCGACAGAGCTGGCACGGTTCGATACTTGGATCAGTCAGTGCAGCGCGTGCCTCGTCCGCTCTGATCCGATGCGGAGTGCCCTCGGCCATGGTGCAGTCGTCCAAGTGGATCACGGCGGGCGCGGGCCCCGTCGGGGTGCGTTTCTGCTGTACGACGAAGTCCACTTCCCTCGCCGACGGCGGGGCTAGGGCGGGGAGGTGGCCCCCGCCCTTCGGCCGGCGTGCTGGCCGCTGCGCACGACGGCCCTCGGAGTCCGCGAGCGCGGCCAGCACAGCGTCCCGCTGGAGCCGCAGATAGACGGCCACAGTTTGGTGTTCCGCGATCTGGCGGTCGATGTGGGCAAGGATCGCCCGGAGCCGGAGCGGATCAGGTGGCAGCTGGGACATGAAGTGCACCATCCCTGTACGGGGGCGATTCGCACAGTCAGTTTCCTGTGCCCTTCCCCGCGTACATCGCCGACCGTGCGGCGGTCGTCTGGCGGCCCTGCCAGTACGGGTGGAACAGCCCCGTCGTCGAGAGCCGGATGAGCTTGCGTCGCAGCGACGTGCACGGCCGGGCGGCGAGCTGGCGGTAGGCGCTCTGCCGCGCTTCAAGGCAATGGGCGAGGTCGGCTGGCATGGATCGCATGCCCAAATTCAATCATGTGTTCGAATTCTGATGCCAGTGCGAACGCTGCTGACCCGACTGTCCGAAGGGGTTGTCCTCCTGTGCCATCGGACCTTGAGAGCCTGCGATCGAACTTTGGCGGACGCGAGGGCGCGTCATCGAAGATAGATCGCGCTGGTCAGCGCCAAGGGAAACGGATCCGGCGCCGGGCCAGGCGCCCTTGGAGGTATGGAAGCGATGGGGGGCCAGGTACGGGCGGGCGAACCTGGCCGTACCGCCCCTGGCGGCCTGCCTGGCGGGCATCATGTGGTCATGAGTTGGGGGAGCACGCCACAGGACGCCACGGCCGGCAGGAGAGTGATCGCAGACAGGTATGAACTGCGCGAGAAGCTGGGCGCAGGCGGCATGGGTGCAGTCTGGGCCGCGCGCGATGTCCGGTTCGGGCGAGTAGTTGCTGTGAAGGAAGCCCACGTCCGGTACCGCACGGGACCGGATCGTGTTGTCCGGGAAGCCACGGCAGCGATGCGGGTCAAACATCCGTCTGTCGTCACCGTGCATGATGTCGTGGAGGAAGGCGGGAACCTCTGGATCGTCATGGAGCACATCCAAGGCGAGTCGCTGAAGGCCCGGCTTGCGCGCGAAGGCTCTATCCGGGAGGTAGAGGCTGCCCGCATCGGGCTCGCCGTTGTTGAAGGGCTGAGGGCCGCTCACGCGAAGGGCGTGCTCCACCGTGACATCAAGCCTGCCAACGTCTTGATCGAGTTTGACGGCCGAGTCGTTCTGACCGACTTCGGAATTGCCGATATCGCAGATGACGTAACTCTGACTGAAACCGGAGACATTGTAGGTTCACGTGGATACATTGCGCCGGAGCGATGGCGTGGCGAACGGGCTGAAGCGGCTTCAGACCTGTGGGCCGTAGGTGTACTGCTCTTCGAAATGGTAGAAGGTTGGTCGCCCTATAAGCGAGAAACGATGGTGGAGTCCATCGCTGCCCTCATTGAAGGGGTGCCCGACCTGCAGAAAGCCGCACGACTCGGCCCGATAATCACCAGCCTCCTCGACGATCAGCCGACCCGCCGCCCAGCGGTAGAGGAAATCGTGGCGGCTCTCCGGAAGGTCATCGGCGACAAAGACGCTCGGCCTGGAAACGGGAGTGCCAACGAACAGCGGCAGGTTGGGGCGGACCGTGGGCTACGCATCCCAAAGCCGGGGCTAACTGCCTGGATTGGAATTTCACTTGCCGTAGGGCTGGTGGTTTCCACGCTCGTCTACGGCATGGTGACCGATCGAGATGCGTATCCGAGACACCCGAAAACGTCTGGGTCTCCGAAGACGTCTGTTCCCTCTCCGACGGCGACAAATAGATTAATTCACGTCCGCGAGAAGGCATTTACGCTGGACATCCCGTCGGGCTACGCGGCCAAGCCTAAAAACACGAACGGGCAGTATGTTTACGTGAAGGGGAAGTTGAAGATCATCGTCACAGGCGGTCGGGATGGGGCGTCCCAATTTAGCAACGATCCGGTCACCTACCAGAAGGACGAAGAATTCGAACTCCAACCTTGGCGTGATTCGACGTGGGGATCAGTTACGGATTTGCGACAGATTGAAAACAAAAACTACCCGATCGCGACAGGCGCCTTCACTTGGACGACCGCAGACGGCGAAGAGGTCTACGCCCGCAACAACGCGATACTTGCACACGACCGATACCACGTAATCCTCGTTATGGGACCAGAGCAGCAGCGTGAGCAGATCGATCACTTGCACGACCAGGTGGTGAAGACGTATAAGCCGAGAGGGTGAACCCCAGCCCTGCGGCGTGACGCTGCCCTGGCCCATCGCTCTACGTACCCGCCTTGGGCTCACCAGGGGCCGTGGACCGGCAACCGCCTCTGTTCCGGGGGCGGGCGCGTAGGCAAAGCCGGAAGTGGCGCCGAGCCTGGGGCCCTGGGAGGCGCGAAAGCGCGGGCACCCCGCCAGCGCGCTCGTGATCAGAGTTCTTCGGATCAGACTTCGACGGCACACGCTCAAGGTTCGCTGTCACAGGACAGGGGTTTTCCGTGCTCACCGTCCTACTGTGGGAGGGCAACGATCTCTCCTGGGAGCTTGAGCTTGCGGCTCAGTGGCGATGACTCGGTTGGCCTTGGCCTTGGCTTTCGTGTGCAGGGGGAGGTGGCGGGTGCTGATGGCCACGTGTCTCGTAGCGGTGGACGAAGTGGTTTTGGAGTCGGGCGTGGCGGAACTGGTAAACCGCTCCGGCCTGGCGCAGTATCCCTCGCCGATGGGCGTCGTCGATGAATGCGATCAGTGCCCAGGGTAGCCGTCCGGTCACTGGCAACCAGACTCGTGAAAGGATCAACCATCGCCCCCAGGCATCCATGCTGAGCCTGACTACGACCCCCCACACGAATCCGCCCGCGAACGCGTTGGCGAGCCCGCCCAGGTATCCGAACGCCAGTCCGAACGCCAGCCATCCCGCGAAGGACTGGAAGCCCGCGGTTTTGCGGTTGGCCGTCAACAGCTCGGAGGGGCTGACTGCGATTTTGATGTCGGTGGGGGTTTGGAGCGCGAACGCGATCCCGAACACGAGCCCGGCGATGAGGCCGGCCGGGAACCAGGTCCATAGGAGGGCCCACATCACGTCCACGGGCCCGAGCACGCGCCAGTCTATGAGCTGGCTCGCCAGCACGCCCGCGAGTCCGCTCGCGAGCCCGATGACGAGCCAGGCCCCCCATCCGAAGAACACCCCGTCCGCGAGCTGCTCCAGGGCTTGCCTTGCCCGGCCGCGGATGTGCAGCTGGATGCGTGAGGGCTCGCCTCCGTCGGACCTGAGCCCGAATCGGAGCCCCAAGGCGAGTCCGGCCACCAGCCCTCCTGCGAGTCCGCTCACGAGCCCATAGACGAGCCAGGCACGCCCGCCGCCCCTGAACGGAAACGCGAGTCCGACCGCCCCGTCCCAGCCCAGGTGCGTGCGTGCGAGGACGAATCCGATCAGGAGCCCGTTCGCCAGTGCGTTCGCCAGCGCGGCGGCGAGCCCGAACACGAGCCCGCCCACGAGCATCCGTGTCGTGCGGCTGATGGTGTTGCCCAGTTGCCACCAGGCGAGGTCTTTGGTGCCAAGCCGGTTCAGGTGCCAGGCGAGGTAGCCGAGCCAGTGTTGGACGAGGTCGGGGTCCCAGCTCCGGTAGCCGCGGTGGCTGGAGCGCTGGTCGAGGGGCGGGTGCTGGTAGACGGCGGAGGCGAACCCGCGCAGGAGATGATCTTCCAGGTCCTGAGCGGTGGCGAACTGATGGGTGTCGAGTAACTCGGCGGGGTCGCGGCCCGGGGTATCGCTGTAGATGGTGCGGGCAAGGACGACCATCAACGGGGTGGACAGCACTGCGGTGAGGTTGGCCTCGGCCAGGCCGCTCGGATGCTTGCACAAGCGGGCCAGGACCGGGTCCCACATGGTGGTGGTGCCGCTGCCGGTGGCGGTTTTGCGGGTGGTGCGAGGCAGATAGTCGGCCAGGTCGGTCCGTGTGAGGTCGTCCAGTTCGATGCCGGCCGCGGCAGTGAGGACGTCGGCGGCTGCGACGGCGGTGGCGTACTCGTCGGGGCGGCTGGTCAGCAGCAGCGGCATCCTAGTGGCGTTCAGCGCTTCCAATGCAGCACAGCGCAGTCTGTCGGCAATCTCATCAAACCCGTCCAGCACGGGCAGGATGCGGCCGGCCTCGACCAAGGCGGCGGCCAGACTCGATCCGGTCGGGCCGGGCGCGGCGAGACCGGGGTGGTCGCGCAGGAGCTGGTCGGTCAGCCAGTCCCGCAGTGAGGTGGTGGTTGGGTTCCACGACCCGAGGCTGAAGATCACCGGTACGAGATCGGTGTTGGTGCCGGTGTCGAGGAGGTCGAGGACGAACCGCAGGGTCAGCACCGTTTTGCCGGAGCCGACCCGGCCCAGGACCACCAGCCGTCCCGACGGTATCTGCTGGTAGACGTCGACGACCTGATCCAGGTGGCCGGTCAGGGCCAACGGACCGAAGGTCACCCCGGCTGGGCCACGGCGGATATTGGCCCAGTGATCTGTCAGGGCCTCGGGTGCCAGGTGCCACCGTATCGGCAGCGGGAACGGGTCATGTACCCGCTGCCGTTCCTCCTCGCGCCGCCACTGCGCTCCGACTGCCTGAGCAAGCTGGTCGGCCGCTTCCGCCAAGCGCTGGTTTCCCGCCAACGCACGGGCGGCCGGAGCTTCCTGCCGGGCCGGCTGGGACGCTGACGCCCCGTAGTTGATGGTGACGTCACCCATCACGCGGCCGACGAAGGTGCCTGAGCCGTGGTTGTGCTGGTCGCCGGCTTCCCGGCTTTGTCCGTCAGTCACCGGGAACTGTCGTGGTTGATGGTGAGCCCCCCGATCACATCGCCGGCGATGAACGTTCCCGATCCCTCATTGCGCTGTACCTGCAGGGCGGGGGCAGCGGACGGGGAAGCTGCCAGAGAACGAAGTTCTGCCAGGACCTCGGGGCGGCGTTCCGCGTGGGCGGCGAGGAGTGATGCCAAGGCGATGCGGCGGTCGTCGTCGGCAACGCCCCGCGACAGCGCGCCCAGTGCCGCTTCGCGCTCGCCCTGAGTGCCTTGCCGAAAAAGGCGGTCAACCGTCGCACGGGCGCGGTCCCATCCCAAGCGAACGGCGTCGGCGAGAATCGTTGCTGCGGCACCCGTGGCGATGGCGAGCAGTTCGGCATCAGACATGACCGCATGATGCCAGGCCACCAACTCCCCTGGCAGAGCTTCACGTTGGCTAGAGAAAGCTGTAAACCAATGGGGTAATGCCAGCCTGCCGCCTCGCGGAACCGGACCGGCGCTACTCACGCCTGGGCGCTTAACGGATCCTCATCTTGCTCTGGACCTCAGCCTTTACGACGTTCATGCCCTGGTTCGCGCACTCACTCCGTGTGCCCGTCTTCGATCCCGGGATTCGCCATCCTCCAACGAGACACCAGCAGACTGCTCCACGTCGGAGTGCCGCGAACCGTGGACGTGGCCAGCCACACCTTCACGACTTCACTCGAACGAGTGACGGTTGCAACCTACGAGTCTCAAATCCGTGTCGCATCCGACTCCGATCCGATATCGGTCGTGAGATTCCGACCCAGAAAATGAGTTCCCACAGATGTGTAGGATCTCGCGGCTGGTTGCACAGGCCCTCGCGCTGACCAGTTGCTTCTCCGGCAGTCTCGCGCGGTGGCCGGGCGCTCTTGTCTCAAGACGGGTGGCATTTCCTCTTGGTCCGACGCCCCAGCCCGATCCGGCGACCGATCAGGCTCGGTTACACACAGCACCGCCGGTCCGAGTCATGCCCAGACTTTGTGTTCGTCAGTGAAGTATGGCCACGGCTGCCAGCCTGCAACGCCCATTTGAAGGAGGCGTTCTACTCCTCGTGCCCACGTGTCAAGGTGGGTGAGTTCCAGCAGTAGCCGCTCGATTTCCGCACGGGCCATCACGACGCGGTGGCCATGTCCGTAGATCGCCACGACGGGCTGGAGGGGCGCCATGTCGGCGCCTTCGGCCAGGACCCACTCGGCATTCAGGCCAGCTTTATGCAGCTCCTCGATGAAGTTGTCGGAAGACATCGTCACGGTGAACACCAGAACGTCGGCGATCAGCCCGGCGCACTCCGCCGGCTGTAGGGGATAGATGCCCCACGGCGGGGCCATCGTGTTGCGGGCGGCGTTGTCACCGCTGCCGAAGCAGATTTGCTGTCCGGTCAGTCGGGTGCGGCGCAGCAATGCCGCGTACGCGGAGTGGAACTGTCGCGTGGCTTCCTGTGGGCCCCAACGGTTGCCGGCCGCCGGGATGTCGAGTGCGAGCAGTGCGCGTTGCCCAGGCACGCGCATCGTCTTGAGTCCCTCTCGGTGGGCGTAGTCGAAGGCGTCGCGGAGAGCCGACAGGTGGCTGGCGTACGGTATGCCGGTTTCGATGAGACGGGCTTTGTCGGGTCCGGGCAGCGGCCCGTTCACGTCTAGTGCCTCGGCCGCCATGCGGGTCCGTGCGAGCTGGGCGCCCTCACGCCGTTTCGGGTTTGTTTTGAGCTCATGCAGGTAGATGGTCTGCAGGTTGTTCTCGTCGGGGGTGTCGAAGACAGTCGCGTCGCCGATACGTAGGCAGTTCGTCAAGTCATGCAACATCGCGAAGCGTCGGTACTCGGTCCACTGCTGCTGCATGAACTGGACCTCGTGGACGGTGCCTTCCTTAGCGAGGGTCATCGGGCCGGGCGCTTCGTTCCGCCGCAGGGTGAGGATGTAGCGGCGGTCGTAGCCGAATGCTCTCCATGCCATGGCATCCCCCACGGAACGCAGTTGCCGGCCTATGCGCTCAAGGACATCCGACTCCAGCCGCCAGTCGTCCACGTCGTGGTGGTTGCCCGCTACCAGCTCGGGCGCGTCTGCGGGGAGTTTCTCTCCCCTCTTGAGCCGCTTGATCACCCGATTTCGCGCGGCACGCGCATGACTCGCTTCGAGAGTGGCCGTCAGCAGGTCGTGCTGAAAGGCTACGAAGTCCTCGGGACCGTGACACTCCCGCAGATCGCGGATGAACCTGATCAGCCCCTCGGCGTTCTCCCGGTGGAAGGGATGCTTGATCAGCGCATCCAGCCGGTCAGGCGGCATATCGGTCAACTTCGCAGGCACCGGGCCATTGTCGGGGCTACGCCCCCAAACCCACCAGCGGTTTTGGCTGACTCGCCCACCCGAACCGAGGTGCTTGCCCGTGGGCCGTCTTCGAGTCGGTCACCGGGTGAGCCCGGACCGCTACGAAGCTGGCCAATCGGACAGGTCCAGGTGCGGGCCCGGGTGGAGGCCACTCTCTGCCAAGTGCAGCCGCCGGATGAGCACTTCTACTGCCCTCCTGAGCGATTCCTTGTCTTCCGCAGACAGCGTCAGTGAGGCCGTGGAGACCTTCCGCTCGTCGCTTCTTGCACCCAACTGACTGACCTTGTTGAAGTAGCCCGAGGACACGTTGAGCCGCTCGGCTGCAGTCTGATCCCCGTCGGCCGCCCACCTCTTCAGGTGGGTCGAGAGCCAGTACGCGGCGTCTGCAATCGGTCGGGTCCCGCTCCGCAGAGGACGCAGGCACATCGTCCGCGCCGCCTTGGTCACGTCTGTGTCCCGCCAGGACCAGTCCGGCTGCGGAGGGGCGTCGCGCTGAATGACGACGGTCGCGTCGAACGCTGTGGCCGAAGCAGTTGCGAAGTCCGCGCTGGCAACTGTTCCCTTCGCGCCAGTTGTAACCGGCTCCACGTCAGCGCCGAGGTAGTAGAGCATCACGACGAGGCGCTGATCAACTTCAAGCTCGGCCGACCAAGTATCCAGTAGCGGCATGACGGCCGAGCGTGCCTCGTCCTCGATCATCGGCGCAGCTGGCGCGGCGGCGAGCCTCGTTTCGGTGAGCGTCAGCTTCCAACCTTCGACCTCGTACGAGGCGGGGAAGGCACCTTCGAGCCAGGTCACCGGGTGTTGATCGACCCACTCGACCGCAAAGTGCAGCATGCGAACCTGTCCGGTCTCCACGGCCTCAGTATCTCGCTGCCGCGGTGGCTCTTCCACAGCCTGGCCATCCGCTCTCGCCTGGCACAGACGGCATGTCCCAGCAGCGAGACGGGACAGGGGTGTCCCGTCTCATTAGATCTTGAAGAAGTGAGGCCGCTGACCTGCGGGGTGACAGGTTGAGTCGCGACTCACGGAGGGCGAGACAAGGCGTCCCGGAAGGGCTGCGGCCAGCGCCGAGTGCGCGTCTCATCGATCATGGCGGGGTGGTGCTTCCTGAGCTGGGAATCGTCAGGATGGTGAGACGCCTGCTTTCAGGGTTCGCACTCAAGGTGGCAGTTTCCTGTGGCTGCGCGCCGCAGTTGGCCACTGCGGCGCTCGGTGTCGACTGAACCTCCGCCAGTCGGTTCCCGAGCTCGCTCAACCGATGATGTGCTGGGGAACGGCCAGGTCCGGGTTGGCGGACAGACGGATCAAGGCCGACGGATCGTCCTTGGAGCAGGCGCCGGCGACCACGTCGATCAGCTGGTCGTAGTCCGGTCCGGTCTTGCCCTCGTAGGCTGCGGTCATGCGGCCCCACTCGTCCCAGTTCAGTGTCTCCTGCTTGCAGAGTGCGGCGAGGTCGCGGACGACGTTGCCGCTGATCTCATGCGGACCCCAGGCGTGATCGGTGCCGACCACCCCGAATGTGTGCGGATCGATCATGCTGCTTCGGTATTGGGCCCATGCCTCGCCGCCCGTGAGGAACTCGCCCGGAGCGAGGTCGTCTGGGCGAGTGACGAAGTTCTTGCCGAGGTGTTCGGTGTCGACGCGCACCCATCGGCGCTGGTCATCGTCCCAGTACTCGGTGATCCAGTGGTCGAAGCCGCGCCCTTCCTGGAAGTAGGTGCCGAAACCACACCGGGCGCGGGAGGCGACACCTCGCGCCCGCAAGATCGCGCAGGCGATCGTGGCGAAGTGCCGGCAGGTGCCGATCACCCGCGTTTCGGGCGTTCGAGGCCGGTGCAGGGGAGCCGGATCCAGGGCAGTCAGCGCAGCAATCAGTTCGTTGACCGGCCGGATGTTCTTCTCAGCGATCCGGTCCTCAGGAATCCCTAACGCCGCGGCGTCCGTGGGCTGGATGACCAGTCCCTGAACGGCGGCGCAGATGCCGACGGGGTCGTCTGGCAGTCCCTCGATGAGCGGGAGTTGCGCCGCATCCAAAGTCGTAAAGGGTCCGGGCTGCGAGTAGTTGAGCACGTCATCGGTCACAGCTGAGCATCGTAAGGGCTGGGTCTGACACACCGGCCCAGCCGATCCCGGGCCCCGCGGCCATGAGGCGCTCAGTCACGTTTCCGGCCCAGGTCCGAAGGGAGTTCCTGGGGAGCGATACCGAAGCGTTGTGCCGTCTCGGTCAGCAGCCGGGGGTGGTTTCGCCAGTGCGGTGAGGCGAACAGGCCGGTGAGAACGACGACTTCGGGATAGGCGACCAGTTCGATCCGGGTTTCGGAGGGATGGTGGGGATCACCGAACGGGTCCTCGCCCAGCGCGTCGAGTCGGCGGTTCCAACGCTGCCGAAGCAGCGGGCTGCCGACTTCGTTGGTGAACCACTTGACCAGGCGGTCGCGGGCACCGACGTAGGCCAGCGCGGTGGAGGGGTGGGTTCCTCGGCGAGCGATCCGCTGATGTTGGCGGTTGGCTTGGAGAACCTCAGGCAGTCGCGTGAGTCTGTGCTGTTCGTCTCCGAGGAGCCATCGGCGGTGCCGGTGGCAGACGCCTTCATGGTGCGGTGTGCTGCGGATGACGAGACCGCGGACGTGGCGGCGGGCCATGCAGGGGCGGCAGGCCGGGCGGCGCCGCGGCTCGATGACCTCCTCTGTGGCGGACAGCGGCAGCCGCCGGATCGGGTTCCCGATTGTGCCGAGTGGGGGCATCGCGTGGATCAGGGAGGCCGGGCTCCGGCTGGTCAGGGCGGCGAGCCGCGACAGCCCCTCCGGGGTCCAGTAGCCGACCCGGTTGTCGTCACGGCGGTGCTGTCGCGACGGGCCGATCAGGGACGAGAGGTGCCCGATGGTGAGGTGGTTGGCGTCGGCGAGCCGGTTCAGGTAGGAGCCGATCGTCTCGCCGTGAACGGGCGGCGGCCTGAGCGGTAGCGCCCGCAGCCGGGTGGTCACGCGGTCCGTTTCTCGATGCGGGTCCGGCGCCGGCGTGCGCGCGGGAGGTTCTGCTGCTCGGCGCTCTCGTCCAGGTCGACCCGTTCCAGCGACGCCCGGGTGATTCTCTCGCTGCCGTCGAGGATGGCGTCCAGGGCGGCTTCGCGGACGAGGTGGGACAGGCTCCCGATCATGCCGCCGGTGCGGTCGTGAAGATAGCTGCTCAGCTTCAGCAAGGTGCCCGGCCGGTGGGCATGCAGCCGCAGGGATTCCTCCAGTGTCGCGACCAGCGATCGCCAAGAGCTGCGCTGTTCCTCGGTCTTGTGGCGGAATGGGCTGGTGGGGATGAGGCTGTAGCGGCTGGCGATCTGTCCGCCGCGCCGTCCGGCAAACAGACCGGTGCCCTCGACATCGACACCGGCCAGGACGAAGGTCGCGGGGATGCGCTCGGAGAGGTACTTGATCTGGTCGGATGCCTCGGCGCCGACCCGCGTACCGATGTCGAGATTGTGCAGTTCGTCGATGAGCACGAGACGGCAGCCGAGGGTGCAGAGCAGATCACAGACCTTGTTGGTGACCTCGACCTGGCTGTAGCGGGACGGCAGAGGCAGGCCGATGAACCGGGCGAACTCGATGGCCAGCATCTTCGGGGTGGCGGCCGGCGGGACGGTGACATAGACGACCGGCAGGGCTTTCGGTTGAATCTCTCCCCGGCGGCGCCCCAGCTGTTCGTAGTTCTTGCCCAGTTGCGTGATCGCGGTGGTCTTCCCCGTGCCCGCCGGGCCCGAGACGATCAGTCCCCGGCGGGCGGAGTGCTGGTGCCGGTTGAGCAGGATGCGCTTGCGGCCGGTCGCGGCGACATGGCGGATCGTCGGGGTGGAGACGATCACCAGCTGGGAGTGGTAGTCCTCTCGTGCCTGGTCATACTCCGCCCGCTCGGGCTCCGGCAGCCGCTGCAGGGCCGCAGGCGGCAAGACGACCGGCGGCGCGACGGTCTCCGCGACGAACGCGGCCCAGCCCTCCTTCGTGGTCAGCGGGTAATCGACCTCTTCCGGCTCCAGGAAGTGCGTCATCAGCGGCTCCCGTCGGTGAAGGCGTCGAACACCCCGAAGGGGATGACCTTGCCCACCGCCTCGTCGACGTCGCCCGGCTCCGGCTCCTCGACCGTCTCCGGTGAGACCTCTGCGGGCGGGCGGCCGGGGATCGCGGAGGCGGCCCGGGTGCGGGCGGCGATCCGCCGGTCCGGTCCTGCCCCGGCCCGGGTCAGCAGATCCTCGACCGCCGCCGCGATGGCGCCCTCGTCGGTGGTGTCCGCTCCCCGCGCGGCCAGGAGTGACCGTGCGTGGCGCCAGGTGAAGTCGGCGAACGGGGCCGAGACCGTGCCCAGCCGGGTCCACGGGACGGTGATCCATCCTCCGGCCCGGGTGTCGCGTACCCAGACGTGCGAGAGGTCGTAGGGGTCGTAATGGACCTCCCAGAGATTGCCTTTGACGTCGACCCCGGACGGCTGGCGCCGGTAGGGGCCCAACTCCCGGCAGTCGTAGGTGCGGTAGTCGATGGTGATCCCGTAGTCGTTGATCTTCCGCCACTCCACCGGCAGCAGCTCGATGTAGTCGTCCCCGCTCAGGCAGATCGGCAGATGTCCCGAGCGGGAGACCAGCAGCGCGTAGACGTCGTTCGGCGACAGGGCCCTGCCGGGCAGGAACGGGCTGCGCAGCCCGTCGTGGGGCCGGGTTTGCCAGCAGGCGACAACCCACTCCTGGAAGAGGTCGGCAAGTTCCGCAATGGTCCAGACGGCCTCGACGTCCTGGCCGCGGCGGGTGACGTTGGAGCCGACGTAGCCGGCGACGTGCTGGCAGAACAGGGTGTTGATCGAGGAGAAGGTGCGCTCGACCACGCTCTTGTCGGTCGGGGTGGCCGGCCGTGCGGGCTGGAGGGAGATGCCCAGTGTCCGGCAGGCCGCGATGAAGGTGTCGGAGATGAAGACCTTGCCGCGGTCGACGACGATCGTGTCCGGGACGATCACCGGCTTGGCCGCGGCGTGCTCCAGCCGGGCGTCGATGCTCATCAGGCGGGCGTGCGGGATCAGCGAGGCCGACATGCGTAACGCATCCGCCCAGCCGGGCCGCATCGGCTCGGGCACCAGTGTCCGAGCCAGCAGCAAGGCGGCATCGACCGCCTTCGTGCCCGCTGGCCGCAGGATGGCCGCGCAGATCGTCCTCGACGCGATATCGACCGCGATGGTCAGCTCGACTCTGCCGGTGACCCCGTCGTCCAGGACCGCCAGCACGTCCAGCGGGGTGGTGTCGATCTGCACCACCTCGCCGGGCCGGGCGGCCATGGTCGGCGTGAACGGCGCCTCCGGCCGCCGGGCCTGCGACCGCCTGGTCGTGGCCGCCTCGAAGCTGTGCCGCCCCTCGGCCATAGCCTTCACCAGCCGGTAGAGCGTCGCCCGCGAGGGAATGGGCACCACGCCTTCGCCGTGGCGTTCGGCCACCAACTGCTCGGCCTGTCGCATCGCCCGGGTCCGGGTGCCGGTCGACTTGTTCTCCTGCGAGGCGAGCACCTCGATCAGGGCTTCCACCAGCCGTTCATCCACGCGTCCCGTACTCGGCATGGACAGCCGTGTGGCCCGCCGGTCGACCAGGCCCCACACACCCTCATCACGCCATCGCAGCCGCATGCGGTGCAAGGTCCGGTCCGAGACCGACGTTCCCGAGGCGGTCAGCTCGGCGGCCTTCGCAGTGATCCGCTCGTTGATCGTGCGCCACTTCGGGTCGAACTCCGGCCGGGGACTGGTGCCCGCGGGCGCATCCGGCGGCACTCCGGTCTCGACTTCGATCAGGTGCCGTTCGAAGAACTGGGCCTTGCGCAAGGCGGGTTCGGGAACTGTGTCGAGCTGCCCGAACGGCGGCAGGCCCGGCGTACTGGCCTGCGAGTCGAGCAGCTCGAAGTCCTCGGCCGCCAGGAGGTGGGTGAACATCATCAGCGACGGTGCCCCGTGGCTGTCGACCAGCCGGACCGTGGTGCCCGCGAGCCCGGCCACCGTATGAACCTGCCCATCGAAGCGGACCCGATCACCGACACGCAGTGCTCCGCGTGGACTTGTCCGGCTCATCGCTCCTCGCTCCGGCTCACCAGCGTGCGGTCGCTGAGCGGATGGGACAGATCCGCGGCCAGGCGTCCGCACCACAGCAGGTGGAACAGCACCGGGAGCACCTGGAGGGGATCGCCGACGGAGGCGGCCTGGGCAACCAGCGGAGCGGGGACGGCAAAGGACGCGGTCACCGCCGCAATGAGCCCCTCCGACTGCCCGTAACGGGGGTGGCGGTAGCCGGCAAGCCAGCGCAGGTTCGCCACCCTCACCGCATCGATCTCCCCGGCCAGCCGAAAGGCCCAGCCCAGCTGGTCGCATGCGCGGCGCATCGCGGCGAACGCCACCGCGGACCGGGCATCGATGCGGTCCACCGGACGACAGTCCACCACCAGGCCCGTCCCGTCCGCTGCCCGCGCGAAGAAGTCCGGCGCGTGCGACCGCACGCGGCCCGACGCCTCGTCGCGCCAGAACAGCCAGAACGGCTGCGAGGCGAACCCCACGACCTGAGGATCGAAGTCCATCAGGATCGCGTGATCACGCTCCAGCCACGACTCGAACCCGACATGCCGCCCCGTCGTCGCCGACCAGTACAGGCCCGGAAAGTGCCGCTGTCCCCGGTACGACGGAAAGTCCCGGACCGGCGCGACCTCCTCGAAGGCCACCTCCGCCGCGTACCCCAACGGCTTGCGTACCTCGTCACCGCGCTCCAGCCAGGCCAGATCGAAATCCGAGACCTCCGGCGGAGCCCCACCCCGCAGGACCTGTATCCCACCCATGACTCGACCATCACGGATGCCGTGAGACAAGCCACATGGAACGGGACACAGGTCACCCTTGTGGGTGACCGCACCCTCGACAACAGCCACCGGACATGAGATTCGAGGCCGCCCCGCTCAGATCGGTGAGACTCCTCCATGCTCAGCGAGACGGGACAAGGGGCTTACCAGCCAATCTCAGATCCGTGGCCGATCGGCCACCGCTTGGCCATCGGTCGTGAGATTCGGTCACGGAAATTGAGATCCCACAATTGTGGGATCTCATTGCGCTCGGCATGCACCAATGCTGTGACCTGCCGATCTCGGCTCTGTCTCACACCGGTGGCCATGCTTCTGTCTCAGGAGCGTGGCCATTTCCTAGGTCGGTTCTGACGCGGGAACTATGCCGGGCGTCCGGTGCGCCTTCTGGGAGCCGTGGGCGGGCGGTCATGGGTACGCTTCCGGACGGGTGGGCCGGGACTTGGGGGGTGCTGTGCGGGCAGGCGAGCAGGTGGCGGGGAGATATGCCCTGGTGGAACAGATCGGCCGCGGAGGCATGGGGGAGGTGTGGAAGGCCCACGACCTGGAATCGCGTGCGTTCGTGGCCGTGAAGCTGTTGCTGGCCGAGGTGGGGGACGAGGAGGCTGTGGCCCGGTTCCGCCGCGAGGCCCGGATCGGTGCGCGGATACGGCACCCGGGAGTCGTCCCCGTGTACGACGCGGGTCAGGACGCGGGGCAGCCGTTCATCGTCATGGAACTCCTAGAGGGCTCGGACCTGAGTTCGCTGCTCGACCGGACGCCCGGGGGCCTGCCTCTGCACGAGGCCGTGCACTTGGCCTTGGAGATTTCCGAAATACTCGCTGCCGCGCACGAGGAAGGCGTCGTGCACCGGGACCTCAAGCCCGAGAACCTCTTCCGCGAGGCCGACGGACGCGTGAGGATCTGCGACTTCGGCATCGCCCGAACCGCCGACTCGACCACCGGCCTAACGGTGACAGGACAGGCTTTCGGTACCCCGGCATACATGGCTCCCGAACAGTGGAGCGGCGCCCAGGTCGATGCCCGCTGCGATCTGTACGCCTTCGGGTGCGTGCTCTACACGCTGCTCACCGGGTCCCCGCCCTTCAGCGGTCACCCGCACTTCCTGATGCGGCAGCACTTGGAGGTCACGGCACCTCCACTACGGAGCCGGCGCGCCGATACCCCCTTCGAACTGGACAGGCTCGTAGCCGCGCTGC
Organism: Streptomyces caniscabiei; assembly: GCF_014930365.1. GTDB lineage: Bacteria > Actinomycetota > Actinomycetes > Streptomycetales > Streptomycetaceae > Streptomyces > Streptomyces caniscabiei. Next base: position 239,370 of record NZ_JABXWI010000006.1, read on the forward strand.
TGCAGAAGGACCCGGCACGGCGCCCGGATTCAGCGCGGGAGGTGTCGGCGGTGCTGTCGCGGATCCGGAACCTGCCCGGCGGGATCCTCCCCGTGGCCCAGGCGCTCGGCGGCCACCCGATCGAGGGCCCACTCGTGGCCGGGCTCCTGGCGCGGGTCAGGACCTCGACGGAAATCTTCACTCTCGCCCAAGCGGCCTATCTGGCGACCCGGGTGAGTCCCGGGCTCGCCCTGGAGCTGGTGGAGGCCGCCGAGTCACGGATGTGGGAGCTGGAATCCGATCCGGCAGCCTTCATGGCCGCGCTCCGCGAGGTATCCCTGTGCTGGAACACTTTGGCGCCGCGACGGGTGTCGAGCCTGGTGGCCGCAGCGACGGAACGGTTCGGCCACATCCAGTGGTTCGCGCGCAAGGTCTCCGAGTTGCCGAGGTTCGACATGAACCGCGAGATGGCAGCGGTCCGGCGTCGTCCGCCCGGGAAGGAGGCCGACCAGGCGTGGGCCAAGCTGATGATCTGTATCGGGGACACCAAGCTGGCCATGTCCTGGCTGGGCAGAATCTCGGATCCGGTCGCACGCGAGCAGGCCCTGATCCATATCGCCGAGAACGCGTCGGACAGGGACATGGACGAGGCCATGAGGACGCTCTCCATGCTCTCCTTCCAGTGGGCCTTCATCCAGGGCCTGGCCGCCATTTCGTTCCGCCGGGGAACCCATTGGTCCGATCCGGCCGGGGCCGGACACTTCCTGGAATGCGCCCGCAAGGAAGAGGCCGCTTACCTCCCTGAGTCCGAGCCCGACCAGGAAGACGGCCGGGCCCTCATGTCCAGCGCCATCGAGCGCGCCGACCGGTGGGTCCGCCTACATGAAAGAGATGTCCACCGGCGGGCCCCGCTCGACGGAACCACTGCGCGTGCCCGGGGAGCAGCGATCCCCAACCCGCCTGTCAGCCACCAGGTGCTGCTGGACTTGGCGTACGAATGCTTCGGAAGACCCCTCCCGGGCCCGTTCGGCACCGAGCTGATTGACGCCGTGAGCACACGTGCGCCCGTTCCGCTGGAGCTCTTGGACACCATCACCGCGTAACTTTCCGGAGCAGGTGCGGATGGCCTATCTCGTCGAAGAGCTCCTAGCAAGGCTGTTGGAGGCTCCACCAGAGGTTCGAGCGTGTGTCGGCCCTTGCTTCGAGCACCAACACGTGGGCGACAGAGAGGGTGTCGCAGATCCCACAGTTGTGTAGGTCTCGCGCTTCGCTGCATACGCCGAGGCTGTGATCTGCGACTTCTCGCGGTGTCTCACGCTGCTTCATCTGCGGTTGTCTCGGCTCGCGGCGCATCCCCGCCCACATTTGCTGAGGCCGCTCCGGACGGGCAGATCGCTGACCTGCGGTGTCTCACGGCCCGCTATCACCCGGGACGGCTGTGCGGTCGGCTGTGTGGGGGTGCCGTACGGCGGGAATGCGGAGGTCGTTCTGCCGCCGGATGTTCGACCGCAACATCACGTTACGCGGGGGCATCGCCCCGGTCCGCGCCCGCATTCCCAAACTCCCGCCGGATGCGTTGTCCGGGGCCCGTCTTCGACGGTGCCGTCCCCCTGGCCGAGATGCCGGACGGTTCTCGGGCGATGGACGACCGGTCGGCGCTGAAAGTGCGCATCACCGTCAGATTGCGGGGGCCGGCCGCACGGGTGTGGTTCCTCCCATGCCGCGTGGCGCCCTCGTGATGTCAGGCGGCGCGCTTCACGTGGCGGACCAGCCACATCAGCAGGGCGTCTAGGTCGGCGGCGGCCGAGAGGACCCGGTCGACCGCCTCGGGGGTGTGCAGCCACTCCTCGCAGCCGAGTGGACGGGCGGCGATCAGTGAACGGTGGCGCAGCAGGTTCGCACGGGAGTGGTCCGTCGGATAGCCGCGCGGGGGGCGTTTCATCACGTCCCCGGAGATGTCGTAGCCCTTCTTCCGCACGTCCTCGACGATGGCGGACAGTTCGCGGCCGCTCCTCTCGGAGGCCACTGCTTTGCGGAACATGTCCACCTGGCCGGGGTCGGGGTACCACCAGGCGCCTTGGATCCGCAGGCCGTCCAGGGAGAACCGGAGACCGATCTCGATCTTGCGGCCGAGCCGGATCACCGCGCCCTGGTGCTGCCACCACCAGGAGTCGGTGCGGTAGTGCCAGACGGAGAAGTCCTCGTACCGGGGGTCGGTGTCCGCGACCTCGTTGAGCAGGGTGATCATCGGCTGCCGGACCATGCGTTCGCGGTCCGCGCGGTAGCGCTCGCGGGTCGCGTGGGTCGGTTCGCCCTGGAGCTGCCATAACACGTCCATGGCCTGCTCCGGCCAGCCGGTGAACTGTCCGCGCATGCGCGCAGATTAGCTCACCCGTGATCCGCGCGCGCCGAGAGTGAGAAGGGCAGGGAGGCGTAACCCCAGACAAGGTGGGAGGTGCTGCGGCGGGGCTCACCGGCGAATTCGATGTGCCGTGCGCGGTGGGCGACGTCGAGAAGCACGGAGAGTGTCGGCGACGCTTGAAATGTGGCTCTGGATCACTTTCGGTGCTCGGGCCACGGAGGGTTACCGAACCCGCGATCATGAACGGCCTCGCGCGGCGAGGAGGACGCGTTTGCGGAGTAGGTCGAAGTTGGCTCGGCCGAACATCTGCCGCTTCAGCATCTTGATCTTGTTGTTGTGACCTTCGACGGCGCCGGAGCTGTAGCGGAGGCTGAGGCCGGCGACGACGGCGTCGAGGTCCTGGCCGAGGCCGGTGACGAAGGTGTGCAGGGCCGGCAGGTCATCGGCCTGGACGCCGGCGATCCACCGGTCGAGGTGTTTGCCTTGGCGGTCGTTCATCAACTCGGCGAATGCGCGGACGTGGTGGGAGGTTCGGTCGAGCGCGGGGCAGCGGGTCAGGATCGTTTTGAGCTGCTGGGCCTGGTCGTCGGTGAGGCGGTCGGGGTGGCGGGTGAGCCAGCTGGTCACGTCCCGGGTGGACGGTGCTTTGCGGGGCGGGTTGTGCGGGAAGTTCTCGCGGAGCTTGGCCACGTACTTCTTCACGACGCTCTCGCCGCCGGTGTAGCCGCGCTCGCGGACTTCCTCGAACAGGCGGCGGGCGACGGTGCAGCCCTCGTCCCACCGCCGGTGCAGGTGGGGCTTGTAGGGGTCGAGGATGCTGGTGCGGCCGGTCCACCGGCCGACCAGGAGCTCGTCCGGGTCCGCGGCGCCTGCGAAGCGGCGGACCGTGTTGCGGGCCAGCCCGAGCTGGCGGGCGATCGCGCGCAGTCCGACGCCTTGGTCGAGGAGAGCGTGGACCGCCGTGTGCTGTTCACGGACGCGGTCGGAGAGCCGGCCGGTTGTCCGCGGCCCGGTGGGAGGGGACGGTTCGAGGTTCGTGTTCTCCATGTCCGCGGCGACCCTGGTAGTGGAGGGGGCGTGCGGTTCCCGCAGCAGAGCTCGGTGCTGGACGACCGTCTTCTCGACGGCCTCGGCCAGGTTCGACCAGATGTGCCATCGGTCCGCGACGTGGATGGCGTTCGGGGCGCCGAGCCGTCCGGCCTCGGCATAGGCCGTGGAGCGGTCTCTGCAGATCACCTCGACGCCGGGATGCTCGGCGAGCCACCGGGCGACTGTCGACGTCGTCCGGTCCGGCAGCAGGTCGATGGGCTGGTGGGTTTCGATGTCGATCAGGATCGTGCCGTAGTTGTGGCCCTTGCGGAGCGCGAAGTCGTCCACCCCGAGCACCCGCGGTGTCGAGGTCTGGGGCTCCGGCAGGCGGCGGATCAACCGCAGCAGCGTCGACCTGCTCACCCCAGCCGCCAGAGCCTGAGACAAGCGGGCGCCGGGGCGGCCGGCCAGCATTACCGCCACGCGCTCCAGCACCCTCTGCAGGCCGGTGCTGCGTCTGCCGTGGCGAACCGTCAGTCCGTCGACCTGCTCGGCAAACGTCGCCTGTCTGCAGGAACGTTGACCACAGCGGAAACGCCGCACCTGTAACTCGATCAGCACCCGGCGCCCGCCGACCGCGCTGTCGGCGAGCCGACGTACGTATCGGCTGTGCACCCGGGACGAACGTGTCCCGCACGCCGGACACACGGCCCGCTCGGCAGCAGCCCGGGCCCGCACTGCCACCAAATCGCCGTCAGGCACGACGTTTTCGATCACGACACCTTCGACCTGGTGGAACCACAGGTCCTGGAGGAGGACATCAACCACGGCCGTTCATGATCGCGGGTTCGGTAACCCTCCGTGGCCCGAGCACCGAAAGTGATCCAGAGCCACTTTTCAGCCGTCGCCGACAGGAGAGTGCAGCCGATATGAAGCGGGTGGTGAGATTGTGCAGCCGAACTTGAGATCCCACACGCTGTTGTAGGATCTCGCGGCTCGTGTCATAGCGTCGTGTCTCTGACCTGGGCGTTCCGCAGGCGTCTCACGCCATGTCACCCGTCGGTTGTCTCAGCTTCTGTGTCATTTCCTCAGCTCTCCTATCCGGTGCGAGCCGCTGACCTGCGACATGGCATCCGCGTGAGATCGCGGCGGAGAAAAATGGCACGGAGGCTGAGCCCCTACAACAGCTGTAGGTTCTCATTCGGAATGTCCTGTTCCGATGGGGCGACCTGCGTTTCTCCTGACTGTCTCATTCGGGGGCCACGGCACTCTGTCTTACGATCTCGTCTTTTGAGTTCGCCTCGTTGCCCACTACCGGGTTGGCCAGGAACGGTGCAGTGTGCCGAGGGGCGCAGCATGCGCCCCCCGGGGACGAGCCCAGCGGACCGTCACGCCCCGGGTTTCCAGGTGGCGGTGACCGTAAGATGCGCCTGCCCACTGCCGTTCACGATTCCCAGTTTCAGATCCTGCCCGAGCTGCACGCCGAAGGTCACGGCGACCTCGGTGGGTGGTGTGGGCCCGGCGTTCACTGCGTCGTGCACCTCTTGGACCAGGGAGCCGAGCGGCTTGAGTGTGGTACGCAGCACGTCGGTGGCGATGGCAGCAACTGCCTCTCCGCGTCGGGCCACAGGGATAGGCGGGCCGAGGCCATCCGGGAAGTCCTCCTCCTGGCCAAGGTGGCCTTCTCCTGCTCCTGAGACCAAGAACCGGACGGTCGTGCCGTCGTCGAGCGGGAATTCCTGTGCACCGGTCATGGGCATGATTGTGCAGAACGAGCGTGCAGAGGTTGGGCCGTACGCTACTCGGTTACAAGATCGTGGCAGTCGGGGTTCGCTCCTGTGCGGCCCACGACGCGTGCGGGCTTGTTCAGGCGCAGGGCGGTTCCGACGGGGTTCCCTGCGGCAGGAGTTTGCGTTCGGCCTTGGTGTAGGCGCGTCCTGCGGCGGCGCACAGGATGCGGAACTGGGCTTCTGCGCGCAGGTCGAGGGTCTGTCGCAGCCCGGGGGTGTCGATGGCCAGGCGAGGCCCGTCCATGAAGGCCACTGTCCATGCGTCGTCCACCTGCATGGTGGTGGAGGCACCGTCGCCCATCAGGTCGTAGATCTGGATCTGCTTCTTGTCGTAGAGGTACGTGACGACGCTGTTGCCGGGTCCGAACCCGACCTGGATGTCGGAAGACGAGCGTGGCGCGCTGCGGGTCAGCGGTTTTCCGCGGTCGACATCCCACACGCGTACCAGCCCGTCGACGTTCTGCACGGCGAGGTACGTGCCGTCCGAGTTGAATGTGAGGGATTCAGCGACCGCCTGGAGGTCGCCCCCCTCAATCCCCGGCCCGGAAAACGTGGTGATCCGGCGGGGGCTACGGACATCCCACAACAGAATCTCACCGCGGACGGATCCTACCCTGGTGATCGCGGCTACTTGTCCGGGGTGCCCTGGGCGGGCCACGAGCTGACCGTGCGAGGCCGCCTTGCTGCCGTCGAAGTTGTCGCTGGACACGGGGTGGACCAGGAACGGCTGGGAGAGCAAGGCCGCGTCGACCGCATCGAAGCGGGCGAGCATACCGTTGCTGGTCAATAGAGCCATCTCGCTGCCCCCCAACGCGGCCATGCCGTCCAATTCTTTCATGTCCGGGACGACGTCCTTGAGTGGCACGCTGTCGCTCAGGTCTTTCACGGAGTACGACCGGTAGAGGCCGCGGGTCGTGCTCCACACCACGATCCGCTGCGAGTCGGCGGTCCAAGATCCAATCCAGTCGATGTTGTGGCCGGAGGCTGGAAGCTTCACGGACTGGAGGCGGGTGCGGGAGGCGTCCATGACCTCAAGGCGCTGTGCGGTGGTGTGGGCCACGAAGCGTCCATCGGGCGACGATGCGTAGAGTTCTCTCGCGGTGTCACGTTGCTGGAAAACTTCGTTGCCTGTCGCTTCGGTCCGCACCGCCATCAGTGTCGTGCCGATGGGCACGAGCAGGGTGAGCCCGCCGCCCGCGCGCGGCACCGCCGCCATACCCGTGTACTCGGCGGGAGTGTTGCCGGCGGTCGGGATGCGGGTGCGGTAGGAGTGCCCGTTGCGTAGGTCGGTCAGGATCGGCTCGGCGTAGCCCCCGTCCCCTACCCCCGGGCCGAGTGGGTATGGCGCATTGTCGATGCCGTAGCCCAGGCTGGCGTCCAGTTCAAACACGCCGTCGGTGGGGCGCAGGTCGGTCTTCCGGCCTGGGATGCGGCCAAGTGTTTGGCTGTACCTGGTGTCCCCCTCGCCAGTGATGGTTGTGGTTGTCATGAGGATCTCGCCTCCGGCCCGCAGCTCCGCGGCGTTCTTATCGCGGGTCGTGGAGGTGTACCACAGTCGGCCGGTGGTGAGGTCCCTGATCTCGATGCGCTTTTGCAGGTCGGCGTTGATGTAGCTGGTCGTCACGATGGTGTCACCTCTGGAGGTGAACGCGGCTTCCTTCAGCCCTCTCACAGGGAGGAGCTTGTCCGCTACGCGGATGCGGGAGCCCGAGGATGTCTGCCACGCCTCGGCAAATGCGGGGACGCACTGCTGTATGTCTTCGGCGCACTCAAAGGTGTTGTCGGTCATCGTCAGCAGCAGCCGCTTCCCGTCGCTGCTGAAGTCCAGGGTGAACCTCAGCTTTTCGGGGACATCGTGATCACCGAGATCCAAAAGGATGGGCTGCTTTGAGCCGCTCAGCTGCCACAGTCGCACCGCGCCGCCTGCTGCGGCCGCTGCGAAGAAGCGGCCGTCGGGGCTCAGGGCGGTCACCTCTGTCTCCTCCGGAAAGCCGCTCAACTCCTTGGCCCTGGGCTTGCCTTGTAGAGCCCCCGTCACCACGCTGATCGTTGCCTGGCCGCCGCCACCGCGCGTCGACCGCACGACGAGTACGCGCCCGTCCGGCGTGGCGTCCATGCCAAGTACCCGCCCACGCCACACCGACGGATAGCTGCCCACCACGTACTGCCCTCGCGCGTACTGGTGCAGCAGAGTCTGCCGGGTCTCGGCGGTCGGTTTCGCATTCCACGCAGCCAGGGCGAGCTGCAGCGCGGTGGCGGGGTCGCTGTGCGGCCGACCTTCAGCAGCCTGGGCCAGCAGGCCGGCGGCCTGGGTACGGAGTTGTTGTTCGGTGCGCTTGAGGCTCTGCCACGTCGAGAGCGCCAGCACTACGGCGAGCACCGTGAGAACGGACAGTGCACCGACGGCGCCCTGCTTGAGGCGGGTGCCGCGCCGCGAGTGGCGACGGCTGAGCTGTATGTAGCCGCGCTCGTCGGGGGAGATGTCCTGGGGGTGATCGGCCAGCCTGCGCTCGGCTTCGGCGAGGTCGGTTCCGTTCAACAGGCGGGCGGGCTCGTGGTGTGTCTGCCAGCGGTTCAGGTCGGCCCTGAGCTGTTCCTGCCATACGCGGAAGTCCCGGGAGCCGACGAGCCATTGCCGCAGGCGTGGCCACAGCTGGATCAGAGCCTCGTGCGCCAGGTCGATGATCTCCACGTCCCCCGCACGGCCAGTGGCTCGGGAGAGAACGACGAGTTTGCTCGGAGCCAGCTCCTGTGCCAGGTCACAGAGTTCGTCGGCTAGATCGTCGGCGGGCGTGGGCCTGCGGGAGAAGACGTCGCCGTCACCGGGTCGGGCCAGTTGCACGAACAGCCGTTCAGCAGAGGACTGTTGAGCTCGCGTCAATCCTGAAATGGTCTCTTCCGCGTATTTGACGAGAGCACCCGCGACGCCTCCCAGCTGGTCGTAGGCGGCATGGGTGAGCATCGAGGAGGCACGCCGCTTCCACAGCTCCGTCAGGGCGAACTGGACCAGCGGCATCCGCCCGGGTTCATTGCCCGCGTCCGCCACGATCCGCTCCGGCAAACCCTGTTCGAACCACAACCCCGGCACGGCATCGACCGGCGCGGTCACCGCCCGCGCCAGCTCATCGGCGGCCAGAGGCGCGAGGAACTGCACGGCGTCGCTGACCAGGTCGGACGTACCGGGTGTCACCAGGACGTCTAGGGAGTCGGGCCGGGTGGTGGCGACGACCCGCAGCACAGCCTCACCATCCTTGCCCGCCAAGGTGGCGAGCAGCCCGAACAGCACACGTGCCTCGTCCGGTTCGGCGCCCGCGTACTCCTCCAGCTGATCGACGAAGAGGACGTGTCCGGCGCCGTCGGCGCGGGCGAGGACCCGACTGCGCAAGGTGACGGGATAGCCGTTGCGGGTCTTGAGACGCTCCGCCCACTTGTCGACCTTGTCGGACCTGTCGGACTCGTCGAGGTCCGGCTCCAGGATCCCGATGAGAGACCCTGCGAGCAGGTCAGAGGCGGGAATACCGGGCACCGGTCTCAGCTCGGTCACACTCATACCCTCAGCCCGCAGCCGGGGCAGTACCCCGGCCCGCACGAGGGACGACTTCCCGCACCCCGAGGGCCCCGCCACCAGCGTCACCGGCCGCCTGCCAACGGCCGTATACAGACGGTCGATCTCGCTGTCCCGCCCGTGGAAGAACCCCGCGTCGTCCTCCGTGAACGCTGAGAGCCCCTTGAACGGGCAGCGCGGCTTCAGGATCCCTTCGTCGACCAGCGCGGCCGACGGCAACAGGTACGCGGTGCTCGCACCCTTGTGAGCGGTGACCGTCATCCCGACGACGCCGCCCTGAGCGTCGTCCCAGACCGGCCCTCCGCTGAACCCTTCCAGGATGCGCGGCCCCGGCTGGTGTGCCTCCATCTGCAACAGGCCCGAGCCCTGCCTGGCACGCAGCGTGCCCCAGGCCCATACGCCGTGGTCGACGTGCTCCGGGTAGCCGAACGCCCTGAACGTGTGCCCCCATACGCCGGTCCCGTCGACGAGCGGCGCTGGCCGCGCGCCCTCAACAGGGGCGTCGAGCCGCAGCACCGCGACATCCGCCCCGCCGCGTTGCCAGGACTCCACGATCGCCCGCACCCGGGGGCGGCCATCCACCAGCGGGAAATCGAGGTTCACCGGCTTGCCGGTTCGGTCTGCGTCGTTCGGTCCCCCGAGCGCGCGAACGACGACATGGGCGCAGGTGCACACCACATCGGGGGCTATGAGAAATCCCGCGCCAACCACTTCACCGGCGCTCGACCGGATACGCACATGCGACGGCTCAAGGACGTCGCTCTCCCATGCCGCAGTCACGGACTCCCCCTCTGACGTGTCGCGTGACACGCCAGCCTTCCCGGTGCGTCCTCTGCGTACAACTCGACATGCCCATACGTAAATTGAAGTTTCACTCGGTGTAGAAGTGTGTCTCTTTGCGAAGACATCCAGGCCCCAGGAAATGCCGCTGTCCCCGGTACGGCGGAAAGTCCCGGACGGGCGCGATCGGTGGCAGAGGCTCACAGTTGCGTTGCCTGGGTCCGTGAGAAGCGCATGGCGACGCCGTTCTTGATGAGGGCGAGGCGGACGGCGGCCAGGCTGGTTCCTTCGCGGTCGGCGATGTCTTGCAGGGAGACATTGCCTTGTTCGTACCAGGTGCGCCATTGCGGTACGCGGGTGGCGGTGTGCTGGGTACGCCGGAAGCGCGGCCCGCTCCAGTCGACGGGGTGCTGGGACAGCAGATAGATGACGTGGGCGGGGGTCGTTTGCAGGGTGTGCGCGAGCTGGGCGATGGAGAAGCCGCCGCCGGGCATGGCCTGGTGAAGCTGCGCGGGGGTGATGCCGTCCGGCTCAGGTCCGGGGAGTGCAAGATGACGGAGCGCGCGGGCGGGTGATGGTGGTGTCCACTGGACGGGTTCGTCGATGCCGTGCTCGTCCAGCAGGGTGCGTGCGGTGTGATGGAGCAGTTCGTGCTCGGCGGGCAGGATCCGCCAGCGAAAGCGCTCGTACTGCGCGCGTTGTGAGCGGGTGGCGGGCGCGATGTCCGGGTGCGCGAGGCGCGGGGGTGACCCGGTCAGGGTGTGGAAGATCCAGCGCTGGGCGTGCCTAGTGTCGAGGCTCGGGGCCGCGCGCAGTTGCTTCTGCAGATCCAGCCACGTCTCCGGGTCGATGAGACGGGGGCAGGCGGTGAACAGGGCACGGCGGCGGGCATAGTCGATGGGGGAGCCGTGCGTATCGAGGTGCTCGGCCAGCAGGATCAGTGCGTGCAGGACGCCGGCGCAGTCGCGGCGGCGGGTGAGTTCGGCGAGGAACGCCGACACGGTGTGCCTGCTGAAGGTAGTGCCGGTCAGGCGGGTCGCGTCTTGGATCGAGGTGGTGTTGCCCGCCAGCAGGCAGGCGACGGTGAGGAGTTCGTCCGTGCGTTGGGCTGCGGGACGGCCATCGGCGTGCCGGGGCGACAGACGCAGGGCCCACGCCGGCCACAGAGCCGTCGGCAGCATGTCCGCCCTGGAACTGCGCGCGGTCGGCGACTGTGTCGAGCTGAGCGTGGTGCGGTGGCGCAGCCGGGCCACAGGGATGAGCGTTGTCTCCCGGCTGCAGCGCAGGGCCGCTTCGAGTACTGGGGAGACCATGCTGCTGCGGGCGACGAGGCTGGCCGGGTAGAGCCGGCGGCCATCGGCGGTCACGCGGTCGGTCAGCCACCGCACGGCCCCGCCTGCGGCGCGGATGCTCTCGGCGCGCAGGACGCGGATCGCTGTCGTGGCCGCCACGGCCGCGGCAGCGGCGTCGCCGGGGGTCACGCTACTGGGCGGATTGACACCCCGGGCGTCCGGCGGGTGCTGGGCACTCTCGGACAGGGGTTGGGCGCGGTAGCGCTCCAGGCGGTCCAGGACATCGGACGGGGCCACAAGGCGCAGGTCCTCGGGTGTCGCGTGGTGGAGGACCAGCGTCGCCAGAGCCTTCACGTCGCGCAGCACCATCGCCAAGGACACGCCGGCCGGCCCGTACAGCGGCCAGTGCACCGTGCGGCCTGGGGCTTGGAGGAGGGTGTCGATGAGGCGTTGGGTCTGTGCCACGGGCCCGTCGGGAGCGATCGCGGTGACCGGGGTGTCGGTCAGGGGGTGGTGGCAGCGCGGCGGTCGCGGCCCGCCGTCGGGGGCGGGGCTTGAGCACCATCCGGGACGGGGGGTTTGGGTGCGAGGATGCGCGCGGAGGCGGGGGATGCGCTGGCAGGCCGGGCAGCGGTCGGCCAGCAGCACTTGATGCCGGGTGCAGGCGAAGGACCAGCCCAATCGCCAGGTGATCTGCCAGCGTCCGCCGCTGTCCGTCAGGCAGGCGGGGCAGAATCGGGACCCTGCCTTGCCCCACAGCACCTGTGGGCGCACCCGTCGTTGTTCGGGCAGGATCACCACCGCATGCCCGTCGAAGGGCTGCAGGGTCATCCCGGCGAGTACGTCTTCGCCCACCCCGGTGACCTCGGTGATGGAGGACAGCTCGTCGCGGGTGGTCAGGATGGCCCAGCGCGGCAGCACCAGTGCCGCCATGGCCGGGTCACGGTTGGGCAGGCCGAGCGCGTTGAGCACGTCTGTGAATGGGCAGTTCAGGCGGGCGGCGATGAACTCCAGCCAGGAGTCCAGGGCCTCCCCGGGATACGGGGCGCACCGGATCGGCAAGGTTCGCCGCATGGCACTCACCTACGAGTGGTCCGCGCCCTGCGGGGACGGCTGGTGGCCTTGCCCGCGCGAAACGCGGATTCCAACTCCCGGCGGGCGTGTTCGGCGGCCTCGTCATTCTTGACCCCGTCGAGCAGGTCCCGGGTGAGGCGTTCGGTGCCAGTGCGCTGGGCCCGCTGACAGCCTCGGTTGATCAACGTCATCAGCGAGCCGATGTGCCCGGTGCTACGGGCGAAGAGGTAGTCCGACAGGTCATCGGCGAGCATGCCGGGATACTTGTCGGTCAGAACGATGCGCTGTTCCAGGGCCAGCAGCAGCTGTCGCCAGTGATGGCGGCCCTGGTCAGTGTCGATGGTGAAGGGCGGCATGTCCAGGCGGGTGGTACGTCGGCCGGTCTGGGCCAGCGCGGTCTCGCCGACCGCCTCGCCCTCGCTGAACAAGCCTTTGTCCGCGAGCCCTACTCCGACCTTGAGGAGGGTGACGGGGAACTCGTTGGCGATCCATTTGAGATGGTTGCTGACCTCGATGCCGCTGGTCTTGCGCCATTTGAGGAAGTGCAGGTCGTCCAGTACAAGCAGGCGGACGTCGCAGGACAATACGCAGTCCAGGGCCTGGAGACCGAGCTGGGCGGCGGTGGAGGTCTGGCGTCCGGGGTGACCGAAGAATTCGAGCATGGCCCGGTTGAGGTCCTTCATGCCGGTGTTGCCGGTGAGTCCCACCCGGCACACCGGCCACCGCTCGTGCCCCTGCGCGGTGAACGTCCCGTGCTCGGCGATCTCCCGGCGGTGGAACTCCCGGGCGAAGGCGAGAACGGCGGTGGTCTTGCCCAGCCCCGGAAAAGCATCAACGGCCACGGCCCCCTTGGCCCTGTCCCCGTCCTGCAGATTGCTGTCCACGATGTCCCACAGGTCCTCGTGCAGCGCGGCCAGCTGAGGAGTACGGATCGGGCCCAGGTTGGCATGCCACTGCCGCCGGGCACGGTTGTAGGCATCCCGCTCGGCCGCATCCAGGATCCTCAGCTCATCCCGGCTCAGTACCGGGGGCTGGGAGCGGCCCGGTGCGTCGCAGAACGCCTGGAAATCCTCCTTCCGCGACAGCGTCAGAACCGCCGTACTCACCTGTTTCGAGGGAGCGTTCACACGTCCTCCAGCGCGTCGGCGTAGAAGTCGTCCACGTCGGTCTCGTCGTCATCGCCCATCTCCGCGGCCGGCGCGAGCCTCTCAGACGCTGCCGGTCTCGGCTCGTGGCCCAGGGCCCGGCGTACGGACGGTAGCGAGGCTGCCTCCGATTCGCCGGTGTCGGGCAGGTCGATAGCGGCTTGTTCACGGGACAGGCGCAGGGCCATACGCCGTTCGGCCAGCGTCGTGCCCAGTCCGAGGTTCCAGCGTTCCAGGAGGTCCGCGACGGCGAGCCGGTCATCGGGGTAGCGGTACTTCGCAGCGGCCAGCTTCCGGGCGAAGAGCAAGGCGTCCTCACTCAGCGGCATGCGCGCCGCCGGTGCGTGCTCCCAGGTCAGCGTGTGCCACGTGCGGGTGGCGGGATCGCGGAAGTAGATCCGGGTGATGTCGTCCGGATCGACCTGGAACGGCCAGCCGTTCTTGCCCGGCCCGTCATAAGGGCTGCGGATCCCGGGATCCGGCAGACCGGGTCCGCGATAGCGTCGGCGACCGATCTCGACTCCGTAGTGCTGGATCGTGCGCCACTTCGTGGGCAGGAACTCAAACGCGAGATCGGGGTCCCGTGGGGTCTCGATGTAGCCGGCCCGGGCCATGCCGTGCTCGAACATCTGCGCTGGGGACATCCGCAGACCTGGCAGGCCCGGGTCGACCAGGCTGGTGTGCGGCCGACAGTGGTAGACCGTCGCTGTCCACTCCCGGACGATCGACTCCAGTTCGTCGAGGAAAAAGAACGCGTCTCCTTCCGGGTTCTCTCCGCGGGAGTGGATGTCGGGGCCCTTGTAGGCGGGCAGCGCCTCCAGCAGCCCCTCACGCAGGGTTCGGAAGTAGCGCTCCACCGGTCCCTTGTCGCGGCCCGTCCGCAAACGCCCGGGCTGGATAGATATCCCCATCCGGCGGCAGACGCTGGTCAGATGCTCCGAAACGTAGACCTTGCCGTGGTCGACCACCAGCGTCTCAGGCACCAGCGGCGGCGAGGCCAGCCCGGGCCCGGTGGCCCCCTCGACGTCGACCAGGACCGTCCTTGGAATGCCGTGCTCGGGCCAGACCGCGTGCCGCGGCCAGTCCCGCCCTGCCGGCCGCGGGCGGAAGCACTGATAGAGCACCGCGCTCACGTCCACCGCCTTCGTGGACACCGGCGTCACCCTGATCCCGGTGATGCAGCGGGTGTACCAGTCCATCGCGACCGTTAGCTCGGCCTGCACCCACCTCAGCGTCAGCGGATCGAACGCGAATACATCCAACCGCGTGGTGTCCATCAGCAGGTACTCACCCGGCCTCGTCGGCTGCAGCTTCCCGTAGGGTCCCTCCGGCCTCTCGGCGATATCCCGGTTCCGTTTCGTACTCAGCCGGAACAACGGGTGGCGACGCTCCAGCTCCGCCAGAATCCGGTAAGCCGTCGCCTGGCTCGGCAGATGAACCGCATCAGGGCCATAACGGGCGATAACGCGTGCTCGGGTGCGTTCGATCACTATCTTGCGCGAAGGCTTCGACTCTCCGGTGTGCTCGACCATCACCTCCAAAGCCGTCTCCACCCACCGCTCATCAGCTCCAGCCGCCGCCCCGCCAGACTGCTTCCTCTTCGCAACCAGGCCGGCCTCTCCGTGCCGCCGGAAGTCCGCAACCCACTGCTTGACGGTGCGGACATGAACCCCCAGTTCCATCGCCTTAGCGGCGTACTTGGGCTCCACCGGCCCGCCGGGCGGATAGTCGCGACGCGGTTCCCCGTCGTGGGCCCACTCAGGACTTCCAGAACGGAAACCTGTCAACAGTTCACGGACATGTGCGGCCCGTTCGAGGACCTGGAGCCGTTCACCTTCCTGCAGTTGGTCCAGCACCACCGAGGCGATCTCCTCAACATCGTCAGCCTCTGGGCCGGGCTGGTCGGGAATCACGGCCGCCCGATCGGAAAACAGCAGTTCTTTCAACGACAGACGCAGAAGTCGGCCCCGACTGTCCCTGAGAACCACCTCATTACCTGCCGTGGTCGCAGCCATCTCCACCATCTCGACGGTCTCCCCGTCGTAGCGAAAACGCGTTCCGACCCCCACCCGGGCCCCGGCCCCGCTCACGCTGGCTGCCTCAACACATTTGCAGGGCTGAGCGGTTGGTCGAGATCCGTGCGGAGATCGTGCGCCCAAAGCAAGTGATAGACCGCGGCACGGACGTGGAGTTCGGGCCAACCAGGCAGGCACCGGACTGCCTCATCCAGCAGGACGCCGTCAAGGTCGGCTCGGCGTAGCGCATCCAGGATCTCGGGTGAGAATAACCAGTCCCGCCGGTAGCCGGCCAGAAAGCGGATGTTCTCCAGTTCCGCGTCCGGCGGCTCACTCCAGACCTCGTACCGCCAGCCACGGGACTCCACCGCCCGCCGGGTCCAGTCGAAGGTGGATGCCACCTCGGGCCGACGCAGCCGTTGACGTGGCTTGACGTCAACCACGATAGGTCCCTGGCTGGTGATCAGCAGATAGTCCGGGATGTGCTTGCGGACCTTGTCCGCCGCCACGGTCTTCATCAAGAACGGCTGAGCCACGATGCGGTGTACGGACGGATCGAAGTCAGCAAAGAGAAGCCTCGCCAACTCCAGCCGCGACTCATAGATCACGTGGTCACGCATCGTCGCCGACCAGTAGGCCCCGGAGTAGTGCTTCTGCCCGCGATACCAACGGAATGTGCGCCACGGGGTCGCCGATCCCAGCAGGTCGATAGGCACTGTCATCCACGACAGATCGTCGACACACTTGCCGTCTCGCGAGCGAGCACTGACTACTGCGGTGGGACTTTCCATGGCGTATCCCCAACTGGGTGAGGCCCCGTACGCCCACGATGCCCACCCTCCGTGAGGAGGGCGGGCAGAACCTGCCCCTATCACCCGAATGAGTGAGTACGGCGAGCTGGAGGTCTCAGCACAACGCCATATATGGCCCTGATATGCAGTCAGCTCTGAGAATGTGGCGCAGTTTTTGAGAACCTACAACAATGTCAGCGGACAGCAGTTCGCCGGGGGCAGACAGGAAAGATCACGGAAAGACTGGCCAACGCGGGCGGGGGCATGTCAACGTAGACGACCTTGCAAGAAACCCCAGGTCAGAGATGGTGATCGCTAGTGCCCATAGCGCCCGTGGACTCCGGTTTCTCCACCACCGTCGAAGCCCTGCGGCTGCGCGAGTGGCAGCTCGGCCCCGGCCAACCCACGCTCGTGATGGACCAGTTCTCCGCAGGGGACTTCCACCTGATTGTGGACGACCGTGCGGACGTGCACGTCAGCTCGAAGGACGGCCGCCTCAACCTCGGTTGGTTCCCGCTCGGCCGTTCCGGCACGGACGGCGAGGGATGGAAGATCGCTGTGTCCGGCACGGCCAAGGTGCGTGGCTACTGCCCGTCGTTCGACATCGAGACGCTGGCCCACATCGTCGCCGCCGCCGTGGCGCGTGTGCTGGAGACCTCACGTCGTGTACGACAGCCAAGCGCCCACGAGTAGTTCTCGCTCGAGTGGCCGGCCAGCTGTCGGGCCCCACCTTTCCACCGCTCACCGTTTCCCCTCACCCCAGGAGGCTGTTCGTGACGACCCCGGAGATGACCGTCGGTGATCTCATCGACCTGCTGTCCGCCTGCGACCGGGATGCTCCGGTCCGCCAGGCCATGAACCCCTTCTTTCCGATGGCGCACCGCCTGGCGCAGGTCGTGCAGTCCGTGGACGAGACCGGCCGGACCGTCGTCTACCTCGCCGAGGGGCGGGACGAGGGCGCACAGCTCGGCCATCTGCCGCCCGGGGTCGCCGTCGCCCTGACCTGGCAGGGCCCCGTCCAGGCTCCCCCACGCCGCCCCCGCCGCAGTGCCAGCGGCAACTAGACCCGCACCGACCCCTTGGAGGCGCCCCTGTACCCCGACTTCCCGCTCGACCCGTGCACTCCGCCCGGAGGCCAGCCCGCGTTCTGGGTCGGACCCCGGCACCTGGCCGGCGACGATAGGCGCCTCTACGAGACCGTCGCCGACACGCTCGCCGGACTGGGCTGGACGAGCCTGACGATCGTCCGCGGACGGCACGAGCCCGACGAGGAGCCGGAGGACCGCCAGGTCCTGCGCAGTACCGTCCTGCACATCAGCCCCGACACCCTCCGATGGGCCCAGTGGAGTCTGGCGGACGAGCCGTTCCACCTGGGAGACTTGCCGATCGCCTGGCAGATCTCCGCCCGCGCCGAGACGAGCACCCCGCTCGCTCAATGGTCGGCCTACTTCACCCCCGATGTCCCCGGCGAGGCCGTGGCCGACTTCCTCGTTGCGCTCGACGCCCGAGACCAGCCCGCCATGCCGCTCGCCGGCCACGAGTTGGTACTCGACGCCGTCGCCGCACACGGCTGGCTCCGCGACATCGACCAGCCCCACGCGGCAGCGACGGACCCGACGTTCACCTCGCACATCAGCCTCGGCGAGGTACCGCCCCTCATCCAGGACGCCGACCCGCGCGCCCTGACGACCGAGGCGGCCGACGAGGCGGGACCGGCCGGGTGGCAGGCATGGGCCGAGCCCGCACTCGGGGCACCCTGCCTGTGGGCGGCATCCTTCGGTTCCAGCGTCCCACACGACCTCGTGGCAGCCTTCGCCGCCTCGCTCAGCTCGACCGCACCGGTCCTGCGCCGGGTGCTGCCCGAGGCCACCCGGGAGCGACTGCTGCAGGCACCGGCCTAGCGACGGCACCCCTCAGCCCGAAGGAAGAAGCCCGGTCCTCCCGAACGGGGGCGCCGGGCTTCTGGCATTTCCCTCCGGGCTCGGGCGAGCCATCGAGGCGAAGGAGGGCGACCTGGGCGACGAGTGCACGATGTCAGGGCCTGCCCGGCGTCGGTGATCGCCTCCGCCCCACGGCAGGGAAGTGGGGTGAAGTGGGGTCTACTCGGTGTAGCGGTAGGGATTCCTCACGTGGTACGGCCAGCGTCTCAAGTGGGGCAAAGTGGCCGCGCTTTGGCGTAGTGGTGCCGCCCAACGTGTGGTACTCGGTGGCCGGTCGAAGTGGCGAGAAAGTGGCGAAGGTTTGGCGTAGCGGTGCCACATCCTGTGCGGCGGAATAGCCATATGTCTCGAACCGAAGAGAAGCAGCAGCCGGCCCTTGAACTCCGTTGCGGCGGAGTGCACATCATCATTCAACGCATTTCGACCTGGCTGGTGGCGGCCTTTGTCACAGCGATGGGGAGTGGACTCGCAGCATGGTTCACGTCCCGTTAAGAACTTGCCGGACCGTGCAGCGGGGAGAGCCGCACAGCACTGCTGCCCCCGACCATCTCTTGGTCGGGGGCAGCAGTGTGTCGGGGCCCGGTCAGCTGGCTGCCGTGGCCTTGGCGAGGGCCTTGTCGAGGTGGCGGTCGACAAGGGCCGGAGAGCCGGAGACGATCAGCAGCAGGCTGCCGGCGCGGATCGCGGTCTGCTTGACCACGGTCCTCCGTCCTCCGGTGGAGAACGTCAGGAGCTGGCTCCACTGCTCGGCACCGAGGTCGCGAGGTGCGGGCAGCTTCTGTGAGGCGATGTCGATTGGGGCGCCGCCCGCGACGACCTGATAGGTCGGGCAGCCGGTCATGGCGTCGAAGATTCGTCCGATGACCTTGGACAGCTTGGTCGCGCTGTCGCTGTAGAGCTCCTCCGAGACCTCTGTGGAACTGCCGCCGTAGGTGAAGGTGGCCTTCGCCCTGTGCGGGAAGGTGAGCGTGCCGCCGGTCGTCGTGTCGCCGCCCAGTTCGCTCAGGGCCGGGCAGCCGATGACAGTGACGTCGTTGTGCTGGGTGAGGCGCTCCGGCTTGCGCAGGTAGCCGCTGCCGAGGTCGCTCTGGTCGAGCAGGCGCGTCTCCAGCGCGGCCGACGTGAGCGGAGCAGTCTGCTGGGCGGCGTCGGTCGGCGACCCGGTACGGGCGGAGGCGGCGGTGTTGGGCTTGGTGCCGGTGGTGTCGGTGAAGCAGGCGGGCACGGCGAGGAGAGTGGTGGTGATGCCGAGGATGGTGATGGCGACGCGAACGCGCATGACGGAACTGACCCCTTGGTGCTAGGCGACGGGTGGTCAGTGGGGGCCTGCGGGGCCCGGTGGGGTCGTAGGAGTGGGGGTCAGTGCCCGAGGTGGCGCAGGCAATCCTCGAACGTGGCGTGCGTCGCGTCCGCCGGTCCGCGGTTCCGGTTGAACCAGGCGGTGTCGAGGCGGGATTCTTGCTGCTGGTGGCCGACCCGGCAGCGCAGCCAGATCTGGTCGCGGGTGGAGAGGATGAGCCAGTCCCGGTACGTGCCGCACTCGGAGCAGGCGACCATCTCGCCGTCGAGGACGAGCGGCTGCTTCCACGGCATCATGGTGCCGTCGACCTGGTCGTGGCTGGGTACCCGCAGCTCCGGCGGAAGGAAGTCGTCCACCACCGCGGTCGGCTCGATGTGTTCCGGCTCGGTCGGCGGCACTCCGATCCCGGGTGGGACCTGGGGCTGCAGCTGCGCCGACAGCTCGAAGAATCGGCGCTGTTCCTCGCTGGGCTCCTTGGCCCGGCGGCGTATTCGGTGAAACACCCTGGCGTCCTCCTGTGCCTCGTCCTGCTCGCTTCATGATCGTGCCTTACGCCCCTGGCGGTTTCAATTCACAAAGTCCACAGTCGCCTTCGGGCAGGCCATCAGGCGTTTTCCGCCTCCTGGGGGCGCGGATGATGAGTGGGAACGGCGCGTGTCTCCGAGCGGATGAGTGATGTCCCCTCGGCGTGCCCGAACACGTCACGTCGGCTTCGACCGCCCACTTCGCGTCGCCTGCTGGCTCGAGTCGCCGCACCTGCGCCCTTGCGTTCCTCCTGAGTGTGCGTGAGTAGAGCCCGTGACCCACAACGCGGGCCTGAACGCCGCCGGGGTCCGCTGTGGCGTACGGCCACGCTGTCGGTCGCGAGCGGGGCGGTGGTGGTGCGCCTGCTCCTAGTCGTGTGCTGAGGCTGCACCCCGGCTGGCAGGGCTCACCGGGTCTTGCCCGATGTCTCCTCCCCGCTGCGGCGGCGGCCGGGCGCGGAAGTCTGGGGGGCCGTCCTGCGCGTTGCGGACGGGACCCCAGCGGTGCCGCTCTCGGACCGGAACGAGGAGTCGGCGGGCAGATCGGCCGTCCGCCGCAGCCGCCATACCAGCACGTCGCTCACCGAGTCCGCGGTGTCGAGTTCGCGGTGCCCTGCGGCGTCGGACAGGATGGCGGCCGGGTCGTGGCCGGCGGCTTCGGCGTCCGCGATGGTCGCGGCCAGGGCGTACCAGCCGGGCTCGGCCAGGATCTGTTCGGCGAGTTGGGGCAGCGTTTCGCGCAACAGCATGGTCTGCCGCTGGAGTATCGGCCGGCTCAGACGTCGGCCTTGCTGGTAGAGCACGCCGAGTGGCTGGGCGGCGGCGGCCTGGTAGGCGGTGCGCAGGTGCTCGGCGGCCTGGGCGGCGGCTTCGGCCTGCTGGGCGTGGCCCATTCTCGCGTGCCAGTGGGCGGCGGCGGTGATGAGGAAGAACAGCATGTCGATCGCCATCGCGGTGGTGGCCCCGTCTTCTCCGCGGCCGAGGGCGGGCCCTCCGTGGACGAGTTCGCGGGCGGCCTGGCGCAGCGCGCGGTCGTGCCCGCGTACGGCGCGTACGTGGGAGCGGGAGGCTCGCTCGAACGCTGTTGCGGCGTCTTGCAGTTCGCGGCGGGTGTGTGCGGCGGAGGTCTTCGCGAGCGCGTCCAGGACTTCGCCGGCGGCGGCGATGTGTGCGGCGGCGACCGCGTCGTCGCCGTGCTCGACGATGAGCACGGCCTGCCACGCGGCCGATGCTGTACTGCGCCTGGCGGAGGCAGGGGCACCCGCTCCCGCACGGACCGTGTCCTCCTGCCGTGGGGTCGGATCGGTCCCGGTGTCGCCGGACCAGCGCTCCCGGATGCGGGGCAGCGACAGGTCGGGGGCCAAGCGCGCGCCGGGGTAGAACACCGGCTCGCCGTCCCTGTTCAGGTCGTCGGGCAGAGCGACCTTGTATCCGAGGAGGTCTCCGGACGGCGCGGCGCGCTTACGGATCAGGAGGCCGGCGGCGGCGAGCCGGTCGAAGAACTCCTCGTCACTCCTCGCACCGGACACCGCGCGCCGTACCGTCTCGCGCAGCTCCTCGCGGGCCGTGCGTTCGCGACCCTGGCGTTCGGCCTTGTGCCGTTCGGCACTGGTGGGCCGCTGTGCGGCGGTGCCGTCGCCGGGGGCGACCTGCCGGAGCCCGAGTTCTTTCTCGATGAGACGGGCTTCGGCCTGCGCCCGTTTACCGGATCGGTGGTGGTCGGGGCGTCGGCCGTCTTCGCGCACGAGGGTGGCAACGATGTGGATGTGGTCGTCAGCGTGCCGCACGGCGGCCCAGCGGCAGCCCGCGCCGTCGCGCGGGTCGATCCCTGTGGCGGCGACGATGCGACGCGCGATGTCCGCCCACTGATCGTCGGTGAGGATCGGGTCCTCGGGCGCAGCACGCACCGAGCAGTGCCACACGTGCTTTGCCGGGCGTTGATCCGCGGCAAGAAGATGGAGGGGCTGGTCGAGCAGCTGACCGAGATCCTTCTTGGTGGCTGTCGGATCGCGTCCGGGGTCAGGCGACATGCCGTCGAAGGAGGCGACGAGATGTGGATCGACGTGTTCCTCATGGGTTCCCTTGCCGTAGAGGTAGTACAGCAGGCCCAGGGTGTGACTGCCCTGCTTGTGGATCTGTGGAATCAAGGCGCCTCGTCTGCCTGCCGGTTGGCCACCTTGTCGGCAGCCATCCTCACCGCGTCGGCCGCTCGGCGGACGTCGGCCATCACCTGGGTCAACTGGGGAACGTCACCACCGGAGTTGAGGATCTTGGCGGCTTGATTGAGATTGCTGCCGGCCCAGCCGAGCTGCCGCCTCATCGCGAACAGTTCGGTGAGCACGTCGCGTTCGGTGGCGATGGCGACCGCGGTACGGGACCGGTCGCGGGCCATGGCCAGCCCGGAGTAGGCGAGGAACCCCGCCACGCTCATCCCGGCGGCGTCTGCTCCGCCTTGGATGAGGGCGAGTTCGGACGGGTTGAGGCGGACGCTGTGCGCGCGACGCTGCTTCTTGTCGCGCGGACGCGCTCGCACCTTCGGCCGCCCCTTGTGGGCGGCTTCTGGCTGCGATCCGCCCTCGGTCGCAGCCTTCCCGACTGGCGCCCCCGGGTGCCAGTCGGGCCCCGCCACCCCAGGGGCGGGGACGGGTTCGGACACTGCCCCATCGGGGGAGTGTCCGAACCTCCATCTTGCTCGCCCCGAGACTGAGTGGGAGTCGGGATCAGGTTCCTGGGTGGTGCCGTTCTTGGGTGCGTTCGTCATCGGGATTCGGGCCTCATCATGCGGGTGTCGTGCTGGATGGTCGCGGCCAGAACGACGGCGTCGGCCGGTCCCATGAGGACGCGGACGGGTCCGTCGGGCCGGTCCTGGACGAGCGACTGGCCGGTCGGAGCGAGGACGGCGGCGTGCAGGAGCCGCCGACGGACCAGGACATCGGCCCAGGCGATGGCCTCGGGGACGGTGGGCTCGGAAGAGCGAGTGGGACGCGGAATCACGGGGTGTCTCCTGGAGCGGGACGGTGGCCTGGCAAGGAGCCGGTCCACCCGTTGCGGATAGAGCGCTGAACTGGGGCTTTGCCGGTTCAGCCGCACTCGGGGCAGCGCCCGACATGGCTGTTGAGCGCCCGGGCCATCCGCTGCTTCGTCGAGGAAGCCTGTTTTGCGCTGGCCTTCGCCGCCGGCCTGCCCGCGTGCCGCTGGGAATGGGCAAGCATGAAGCCGATCTCCCGCTCGTACTCCGCACGGACGGTGTCGAACTGGTGGCAGGTCTTCATCGTGCAGTGCTCCTTGTCTTCGTGGTGTCGTCGCTCCGAAGTTCCTGGAGGACGAGGCTCAGCCGGTCGTTCCGGCCGCCCTTCAGACCCTCGCGGCGGAGGATCTCCCGCAGCTGGACCCGGGTGACGGACTCATTGCCGTCCCGTTCGAGCAGGGCGGGGACATGGGGGCGGACCTGCTGGACGAGCTGGTCCACCGACTGCTCCAGCTCACGTGGCGGGCGCTGTGCCTGCAGGGTGCGGGACCCGCCGCGCTTCCCCTTGTGCTTCGTCCTGGTCTTCGTGATCGACTTCCGTCGAAGGGGGACCTTGTGTCCCCGGTCCCCGGTGGGCTCGGTCCCCGTGTCGGTGTCGGTCGGTCCCCGGTCCCCGGTGGGCTCGGTCCCCGTGTCGGTGTCGGTCGGTCCCCGGTCCCCGGTGGGCTCGGTCCCCGACTCGGCGGCGCTCGGTCCCCGACGCGAATCAGGGCCCGGAGCAGCCACTTCTCCCGTCAGACGCTCGACCCCCACGCCTCGGGCATCACCCTGCTCGGCTTCCGGATTGGCGGGACCGGTCCCCGGGACCGGGCTTGCTTCTGGGGTCTCGGTCCCCACCCTGGTCCCCGTGTTCTCGCCTCCGGTCCCCGCGCCTGCCGACGCCTTTGAGCCCGCAACCTCGGGGACCGTTCCCCTCGGGGCGCTCGGTCCCCGGTCCCCGTCCGACTCGTGGGGACCGGCTACGGGGACCGGCGCCTTCGAGGCGACCGTGGCTGCCGTTGCGGTGTTGTGCACCGGGGACCAGGGCGACGGCAGCGGGACCGTGGCGAGCGCGAGGGCGTGCCGACGGGCGGCGAGCTGGTCGAGCAGCTGTGCCCGCTGGAGGGGGTCGGTGCCGACCGAGGCCCTGCCGAGCGCCTTCGACAGGCGCCGCGTCAGCCGCCGACCTCGACGGTTCCGCTGCTGCTCGGGTGTGCGCTCGGCGAGGCGGGCGGCGAGGGCGACCGCGCGGGTGGTGGCCCGGTCCCGGGTGATCTGCGCGGCGTCGCGGTCTCGCGCGGCGATGCCGAGGCGGGACAAGAGCCGCTCGCGTGCCTCCCGCCCCAGGACGGCGATCAGTCCGTGCGAGGCGGCACCCGGGGTGCGCAGGCGCAGCTCGATCCCCATGGCCAGGTGCCACAGCATCGCTGCCATGACCGGCCCGACGAAGGCCCTAACCGTGCCGCCGATGGGACCGCTCTCTGCATAGGCGGGGATCACCTGCACCGTCGTGATCACCCAGACCAGCGTGCCCGGCAGACCAGGAGCACCCTGGGTGGCCAGGTTCTGGCGTGCCATCAGCGCGGTCGCGAAGAGCGCCAGCTCGGCCGCGGCGAACATCCCGGCCCGCTCGGCGGTGCCGGCCATGTCGAGGAAGTCGGCGGCGAAGCGCCACGAGGTGTCGGCGCTGTAGGCGGTGCAGCCGAGGGCGGCAAGGGCGGCGACCTTGACCGCCGGACTGCCGAGACGTTTCTGCGGGCGGGTTCCGCGGCGCCGGATCGTCCAGGCGGCCAGCATCAGCAGGAGGACGGCGGGCACGCCGGCGGTGAGGAGGAGGGGGAGGTCCGGAGTGACACCGAGGGCCAGGGCGGGGTGGGTCATGCGGCCTTTCCGAGAGGGGTGTGGGCCGGAGTCGGCGCTACCGGGCGGACTGCGGGCTGCTGTGTGCCGGGTGCGGCGGGCGCGGGGCTGCCCGTTGACGGAGTGGTCTTCTTCCGCTTCTTCTTGGAGCGGGGCACGCCGTAGTTGCGGTCGCGGTCGAAGACCTTGTTGGCCGCTTGCCGGAGCAGATCGCGGGCGTGCTTGTGGCTGATCTGCAGGGCAGCGGCAAGCCGCTTGGGCCGCCAGCCCCGGACGTAGGCGTGGTCGATGACGACCTGCCGTTCAGCCTCGGTCAGGTGCACGTCGCGTCCCTGGAAGAAGGCGGTCACGCGCCGGTAGTCCAGGCGCCGGTGCAGTCCGTCGTGCAGCGGGCGCCGCTCGGCTTCGGTGAGGCCGCCCCAGACGCCCTCCTTGAGGACGTTCTCCAGGGCGAAGTCGAGGCACTTGCGGCGTACAGGGCACCAGCCGCACAGCTCCTTCGCCTCCGCGATCTCCTCGTGATCCCGAGGCCCGGGGAAGAACACGGCGTCGGCGTCCTCGACGTCCATGCCGTGGCACGCTCCGCGGGTGTGCCAGCTGGTGTCTCCGATGCCGCGCAGGCCGGTGGTCGGCGCGTCGTGGGTGGTGATGTGGCGCAAGGGGCTCTCCGATGTGCTGCCGCGTCTGCCGGCCGGGGCGGTGCTCGTCGGGTGCGGCGGCGGGTGCCGGCTGCGGCGCGCGGGCGTGCGCCGCAGCCGGGGCGGGTCGGTGGTGTTGGGGTGGCGGTGCATCGGAGGGGATGCACGCGCCGGATGCGCCGATCAGTCCACGGCGGGCTGCTGGGCCTGCTGGGCGATGGCGAGGTCGAGGCGGCCGGGATGCGGTGTGGCCCGCGGCGCGGTTCCGCGGGCCACACCGTCGGGGCCGGGTCGGCGGCGGCGACACGGCTCGCCGGGCCGGGCCAGGCACCACTCGCAGCGGACGCTCAGGGCGTCGGGCAGACCCTTCGCCACGGCGGAATCGCGGGTGGCACGGGCGGGCCGGTAGGGGGCGAGGGCAGCACGGGCGGCAGGCGGTATGCAGGAGCCGATCTCCCGCAACCTCGCCTCGAGCCTCGGGTCGATCCCGTCGCGACCGCTGGTGATCGCCCGGGCCTGCGAGGGCTGCGCGGTACCGGCGGCGACGGCGCGGCGGGTGCCGACCAGCTCGGCAGTCCAGGCTGCCTGGTCGTCCGGGTCGGCGGACGGTGTCGGGTCGGAGTGCCGGGCCAGGCGGTCGCGCCGGTAGCTCTCCCAGGGACGGGCTATGTCCGCGGGCAGGATCTGGTACGGCGAGGTGCGGATGTGCTGGCGGGCGGCGATGCGGGCGTCCCAGCCGTACGGGGTGGCCATCGGCACGTCGCCGAGCAGCTCGTGCCACTGGGCGAGCTGGTCGCGGGCCTCGCCCTGGTCGGTGCGGATGGTGCGGGGGTCGAGTCGGCCGATGTAGGCCAGCAGGGCGGCGATTTCGCGGCGGTCCACCGTCAGCCCTCCGTTCCGGTCGGCTCGTCGAGGGCGGCAAGCAGGGCGGCGGTGTGCGCCTGCGTCCGCGTCATGCCCCCCGGTACGGCGGTGTTCTTGCCGGGCACGGCGTAGAGGTTCGGTCGGCTGGGAGCGTGCTCCCGGGCGACCCAGGACCGCCAGTCGGCAGCCCAGGCGTCCGCCGCCCTCGGAGCATGGCCCGCCCGGTGTGCACGCCACTTCGCGTCGGCGGCCCGAAGGCCCTGCTCGCCGAGGCGATCGAGGTGTCCCTGCTGGCGGGCCCAGGTGTGGGTGGCGGAATCGACCTGCCACTCGGCAGCCGAGAGGACGGCAGCACCACTACTGCTGTACCTCCGGTTCAAATCAGGTTCACTACGGTTCTGTGTGCCGGTTTCCGGTACATCGCTGTGCCGGTTTCCGGCACGTCGAGGTGCCGGTTTCCGTCGGTACCTGCCGGATTCCGGTACTGCCGGTTTCCGGACCCTCGCGGGGGTTTCCGGCACCTCACGGGGCCGGATTCCGCACCGCCGCAGGGCCGAGATCCGCAGCGCTGGCGTGGCGTCGGGTCCCTCCGCCGGCGCCTGGTCGGCTTCCTCGTCCTCGGCGGTCTCTGCCATGGCGGCCTTGGCGGCGAGGGGGAGGCGGTAGACGGTGCTGCGCTGCGGGCCGGTGAGGTCGTCGAGCTGCTCCAGCTCACCGGCATGGACCAGGCGGTCGATGGCCTCGCGCACCGTGGAGACGGAAGCGCGCGTGCGCTTGGCCAGGCTCGACAGCGAGGCCCAGGAGACACACTGCTCGTCGGCCACCCGGTCGGCGATCGACAGCAGGACCAGACGCGCAGTCCCCCGGCTGGAACTGTGCTCCCACACCCACTCGCGGGCTTCGCTGCTCATCGGCCGCGCCCGATGAGCAGGCGGGGCCGGCGGCCCTCCGGGGCCGGGATGGTGCGTTCCGGCTCGGTGCGCTGAGGCGTCGAGGCGAAGGCGGCTGCCGCGCAGGCCAGGCGGAAGGGCCTTTTGCGCAGGGCAGAGCGCATGCAAGAATCTCCTTCGGTGTTGCCACGCTGAGACGCCCCGTGGAAGGGATCAGCGTGGTGATGGTGGCGATACCCGCCCTTGCCGGGGCGGTACATGCCGTGAAGCGTTCGGCGTCCGGGAGTTGCACCTCTCGGGCGCCGTCGCTGTTTGTGGGCCTACAAGGCCCGGGTTGCGCGCATGCTGCTGCTCCTCGCGTTCGTCGTGCCGGACGGGCTGCCCGGGGGACGACGAACATACGCACCACCCTGCGTCAAGATCCAGAGTTGGTTCTTAAACTCTGTAGAAGTCGCGCGGCCGAGCGCGACGCGGGGCAGGTCATCATGAGCGGTCCTCGTGCCTAGGGGTATGGCGAACGCCGCAGGGAGCGATGCGCTCTGCCGCCCTCCCAGCGTTGCAACACTTTGGTGTTGCCGCGGCTGGAACATACGCCGAAGTGATCCCTGTCTGTCAACACCATAGTGTTCTGTCTCGCGGGTTGGTCTCACATCATCACTGGAGTATCGTCGGGTCTTCAGGGTGTAGATGGGAGGAGGCGGGTGATGGTGGAGTCCAGTGGATCGGCGGAGGTGTCCTCGGGGTCGTCCGGCGGTCGGCGGCTGAGCCTCGCCGACAAGCTGAACCACCTCTTCGAAACGGTGAAGAACCCGGCGACGGGCAAGAGGTACACCAACGCGGAGGTATCTCGCGCGATCCGTGAGGCCGGCGAGGTGGACGGCCTCACCGTCTCGGAGAGCGCCATTTCGCAGCTACGCTCCGGAGTCAAGCCGAACCCGACCGTGAATACCGTCGAAGCGCTGGCGCGCCACTTCAATGTCACACCCCAATACTTCTTCCCTGACTTCGATGCCGAGGAGTCCGAGAAGATCCGGGCCTCCATGGAGCTGATCGCGGCCGTGGGTGACAGCAAGGTGCGAGGACTCGCGCTGCGAGCCAATGGACTCTCGGCCGACAGCCTCAAAATGATCACGACGGTAATTGAACAGGCGCGTCGCCTAGAGGGCCTTGATAAGCCTGATAATCCCTCAGTAACGTGACCTCCCTCACCCGTTATCCCGTTTTGGCGGATATGCCTTCAAGATCCTCTTGGTCACCCGGCGAGGCTGTGTAAAGCTCCGCTCGGGCGCGGGAAATCCTCGTGTGCCGGTGAGTAAGAGTCGAGTGAGAGTTGCGTACTGCGCTTACTCGGGGCCACAGCAAGGATCTCGTTCATGTTCAATCGGCGCTATGCGCGGAAAGAAGCGCAGCTGAGGCGACAGTGCGAGGAGCAACTGCAGGGAATCGAAATATCTGACCCCTACGCGGTGGATGAAATATGCCGCCAGCTGGCGGTCAGGCGTGGACGCCCGCTGCACCTCCACGAATTGCCCGACCTGGGTGGCGTCAACGCCCCGTGCGGTCTCATGATCTCCTTCGACAGCGGAGATCACATATTTCATGTGGCGGCGACAAGCGAGCGGCACCGCGCGCAAATAGTCCGCCACGAATTGGCGCACCTACTGCTCGGGCATGCAAGCGAGAACACGAGCGTCGTGCAGTCGCTCCTGTCGGTCATGCCCCAGGGCGTCGACCCCTCGGCCGTGATCACAGCGCTCGGACGGACCAGCTACGACAGTGAGACCGAGTACGACGCCGAGATGGCTGCCTCGTCCCTCGGTGAGCTGTTCGAGGAACTGGCCTACTCCGGCCGAGAGCCAGGGCGGCCAGGCGCCATGACCCGTCTTGAAGACGCCCTCGTTCATCCCCGGAGGAACCGCCGCTCATGAACACCCCGACCCTCGTCGCCGGCTCCCTGTGGCTCGTGACCGTGTGGCGTCTGCCGTCCATCCGTCACTCCCACAAGCAACGGAGCCTTGCGCTGACGTTCGCGGCCCTGGCTGCGGCCATGACCTTCGAGGTGCCTGCCGTCAAAGCCGTCATCAGTCACACCGCTGGCGTCACCAGTCTTACTCCGCTGCTAAAGCACCTGCTCGGCGTTACCTCCGCGGCCTTCCTCCTGGACTTCATCGTCGCCGTCGTCCGCCCGCAGGGCCTGGCCCGCCGCACCAGGCTGGCAGCGATCGCGGTGACGCTCCCCCTCATGGTCCTTTTCTATGCAATGGCCAACTGGATGCCAGGTGGGCCAGTACGGGTCGGTGAGGGCGTGCGCGCTATCTATCCGGTTCTCTACACGGCGGTTTTCACGCTGTACATCGGCATCGCCATGTTCGTCGCCACCTGGCTTTTCCTCAGCGGCGTCCGGCACAGCCGCACCCTTCTGGGCAGGGCCGGCCTCGGCCTCATGGGGCTCGGCACGCTGCTCGGCAGCCTCTATGCCCTGCAGCGCGTCGGCTTCGTCACGCTGAACCTCACCACCGGAGTCCGGTATCCGACGCTGGAGTACCAGATCTCCACTGCACTCAAGCAGTTGGCGATTCTGTCGATCGCACTCGGCAGCTGCCTGCCGCCGCTCTCCGTGGCCGTGGAGTACGTCAGATCCTGGATCATGCTCAGGCGGCTCCAGCCTTTGTGGAAGCGCCTGGCAGACGCCGCTCCCCACGTGGTGCTCTCCACATCGGTTCCAAAGCGGCGTGTGGGATTCCGACTTGAACGATGCGTCATCGAAATCGAGGACGCATGCCTGGCGCTACGTGAATACGTGTCAGCAGATGTGCGCGAGCGGGCTCGCGCGCTTGCCTTCCAAAAAGGCGTAAGTGAGCAGGAAGTTGATGCTGTGTCAGAAGCCGCCTGGCTGCGCGTGGCCGCTAGCGCCGCTCGAACAGGAAAACAGCTTGAAGGTGTTGAGCACCCGCCCCTCGGCGTCACTGGAAGGGACCGGCCGAGTGAACTCGCGTGGCTCCACGCGGTATCCCGCGCCGACGCTTCTTCGCCCGTCGTAGCAGAATTCACCCGCCAGGAAGTCGCGCTTGCCTCCTTGTCGGCAGGTGGACCGGGAAAGGACTCCTCCCATGACAACTGACGTGTACCCCGCGGAGTCCAAACTGGCACGCCGCATCACCGACTGGCTTGAGCCGAAAAACTGGATTATCGCCGTCACGCTCCTGATCGGCTGGCACACGGCGCAATGGATCGGCGTCGCCTGGGGAGCGGTCGGCGCACTCTTCGCCGCCATTATCCCCATCACCTTCATCAAGTACGGCATTCGGAAGGGCCACTGGGGCGATCGACACGTCGGGGCCAAGCCTGCACGGCTGGTCGTCATGGCCGTCATCCTGCTCTCCGTGGCCATTGGAATCCTCCTCATGGCCGCCGCAGGCGCCCCGCGGACGATGACCGCCCTCATCGTGTCGATGCTGGTCACCCTGGCGATCCTCGCCGTGATCACGTTCGTCTGGAAGATCTCCGTGCACCAGGCCGTCTCGGCAGGTGCCTGCGCGATGCTCGTACAGACCTACGGTGCGTGGATGGCCCTCGGGTTCCTCCTGGTCGTCATCGTCGGGTGGTCCCGGGTCGAGCTGCTGGACCACACACGCAACCAGGTCATCGCGGGCACAATCCTCGGCACCATCGTGGCCGCGGCCGTGTTCCAGTTGGCACGCTGATCAGTCCGCCGCCGACCAGACGGCGGGCGATCGGCGCCCGCTACTCTCGGCGCCGTGACCCAGCAACGCTTCCCGGAGACCCTGCCGCACTGCGCCTGCATTACCACTTCGGCCACGCCCTGAGCGGGGACGCCCATGAGGAGACGGTTGAGCGCTGGCAGGTATACATTCGCTACGACGGTGACACCCACGATGCCGCTGGCCCAACCCACGGCGGGGCCAGCGTCGGGCACATGGTGTTCTACCGCATCCGCCTGACCCAGCGCATGAACGCGTACTGGGCGATGGAGGCGGAGAGCGAAGAACTGTACGAGCTGGCCCAGGCCCTTCTCGACCCCTCCATGGGCTACGTCACCCTGCCCGCAGGATTCCAGGACCTCTGCCTCCGGTGGCGGAGGTGAACCTCGTAGGGATTCGTTGGGACAGCGACACTCGGTGGCCCACCCCTGAGCGGACAGCTCGCATCAGCAGAGCATCAGTGGAGGATCCTCCTGGCTCCGGGGTCTTCATCGTCCTTCCTGAAGAGGGACACAACTTCGTCGATCGCGGCTCCCTGGCGCCAATCTCATGAGACGGCACAGCTAGCCGTGGGCGGCCGGGAGGGCTTCACGCGTCCGCCTCCCGCGTTGGGCGGGGACTCGCACCGCTCGGGTGCTGCGCGTGCTGTTGGTGACCGAGCCACCCGTCCGGCGGGCTCGGGCCTCGATCTCGATCGAGGCGTTGTGATCGGCGTCGTCCTCGTGTCCGCAGTGGACGCAGGAGAACAGCCGTCCGCTGCCTTCTCGGCTGTCGGTGTCGACCGTGCCGCAGGCGGCGCAGGTCTGGGAGGTGTGGAACGCCGGCACTGCAATGAGTTGGGAGCCGTAGAGTTCGCACTTGTAGGCGAGATGCCGTCGGCGCTCTCCTGAGGCGATGGCCTCGCCCACCTCGGTGAGAAGGGGAGCGTGCGCGTGTGTTCTGTCCCCCGGCCCGGCCGGTCTGAAGACTGCCCGCAGGCGAGCGGCACGCAGGGGGCTCGGGGGTGAAGGTCGGATACGAGGTACGGCCTACTGGGGGTTTGCCTGGGAATCAGTTGCAGGTCTGCGGCGGGGAGGATCCGGCGGACTGCGGAGGGGGCGAACCAGGCGACCGGCAGAGCGCTGTCAGCTAGGCGCCGTTGACCGGTGCCTGCCTCCGCGGGGGCGGAAGGTCACCTTGGATTCCTGCAGAATTCCACGGACGAATCCGTAGGAGCGACGGCTTTCCTCCATCAGATCGCGGATGCTTGCGCCTGCTTCGTATTTCTTCTTCATGTCGGCTGCTACCTGTTTCCGGGCGGCGCCCACTATCGGGCTTTTTGGCTTGAATTTCGAGTAGTCCATCGAATGTTCTCCTCTACTGTTGGCTTTCGGCGTGTTCTGGCGGGTAGGGCGGGCCATGGATTCGGTCATGCGGTGGCCCCTGTTTTCCCTGCCCGGCGGGGTGCGACTCCGAGGATCGCCGCGGTTGCGAGCATGAGGGCGATCACCATCGTAGGAAGGCCCGGGGCGAACCACTTGAGCAGTACGGAGATGTTGAAGACGAGGTGAGCGACCGCCAGCGGGAGGAAGCCTTGGTATCGGCGGTACAGCCAGATGCGGCTGGCGGTCAGGACGGCGAAGGCGAGGGCGGAAATGCCCATGTAGGCGTGAACGGCGACTTCCACGAGACAGATGGCGGTGTATATGTGCCACGTTGGGCGTCGGGCCTTCGCCAGCAGGGTGGCTGTCGCGGCCACGATCACCACGTCCTCGATGGCCACGGTGGCGATGAAGGCGAGTACACCTTCGGCCGGGCCGACGAGTCCGAGGGTGGAGCGCTGGTCGAGTCCCACGATCAGTGCGTTGTCGAAGCCAGCCGTTCGCAACAGCTGCTCGGACATGGTGACGAGGAAGCTCCCGGCCACGCACAAGAGGTAGAACCATGAGGTGATCCCCCACGTGCGGAGGCGTTGGTCACGGTCGGCGATGTCGAAGCCGCTAGACAGCCGGGCGCCGCTGGCTCGGCATACTTCGATGGCGAGCCATGCCAGCACGACTCCGTACACGGCGGTTCCTAGGTGCCGG
This sequence comes from Streptomyces caniscabiei, assembly GCF_014930365.1. Lineage (GTDB taxonomy): Bacteria > Actinomycetota > Actinomycetes > Streptomycetales > Streptomycetaceae > Streptomyces > Streptomyces caniscabiei. The sequence continues at coordinate 272,003 of NZ_JABXWI010000006.1, forward strand.
GCGAGGGGGCTGGAGGCGGGCGTTGTCGTGTAGAGCCAGCTCAGGGTGCACGCGGCCACCGCGGTGCGCTGGGTGAGTAGCCTTCGTCGTGTGGCTCCTTCGTGGCCGACGGTGCGGGTGGTGACCATGGCGGCGAGTAGTAACGAGGCGGTCAGGGCCGCGCCGAACTGGACCCAGTCGGCGAAGCCGTGGGGCAGCCGTTGCGCGTCGCCGTGTCCGTCGAGTCGCGATGCCGCTGTGGCCAGGGAGGGCAGGCTCGCGAGCACCAGTAAGCCTGCTGCCCAGGCAAGGAGCTGGTTCTGGCTGACGGCGCGTTTCATGGGTGGGTTCTTCCTTCTGGGCGAGGAGGGCAGTACGTGGATGCCCGGCCGTGGCGGACCGGTGCGGGCGCTGCCCGAGCGGGCTCCGGTTGTGGGCGGGCCGGGTGCGGGGGATGAAGTGACGGTCAGGCTGTGGTTGTGGCGGGTACTGGTCGGAAGCCGTCGGATTCGGGTTGGGCCGTGGGGTGTTGCCCGTGGGTGCGGGCTGCCGGGTGGTGGCCGGGGGCCGGTGGTGTTTTGGTGAGGATGGCGGCGTACGCGTTGCAGCGTTCGCCGGAGGGCAGCCGGCGAACGCCGCCCGCCCGCCACTGCGCCGTCGGAACGAGATCCCCCGGCGCCGGGCTCCACGCGTTCAGCACGGCCTGGATCTCCTCCCGTGAGCGCGGCTGGTAGGCGATTCCGGTATCGGCGAACCTGGCCTGGAGCCCCCACATCGGTGCGGGCTCCATGTCCGCCGTGGCGTGGGTGACGGAGAGGGTGCTGCCTGGGGAGAGCCAGTCGTGCAGGCCGGTCATCGCCCGGGTCGCGGCAGTGGTGCTCAGCCAGGGGAGGACGTCGTGGACCAGAACGGCGATCGGCTCCGCCCGGTCGAGGAGGCTGAGTCCCGGGTGGTCGAGCACCTCGTTGATCCGGCGGAGGTCGGCCTGGACCACGGTGGTCTGGCTGCTGTCCGAAGCCAGACGGGCGTACCCGCAGACCATGGGGTCGTTGTCGAGGTAGACGACCCGGGCGCCGGCGTGGACGGCTCGCGCGGCTTCGTGGGTCAGCTCGGGGTCGTGGCGTCCATGTTTCCGGTTCCACCTGGAGGGCAGCCCGCAGCCCAGGTCCAGGAACTGGGTGATGCCGAGATCCTTCGCGAGGGCGGTGACGGCGTGGGACCGGTGGCGTTGGTTGATCTTCACCATGGCTGGGAGCCAGGGTGCCTCCGCTGTGAGGAGTCCGGCCAGGTTCCGGTCGGCCGCGAAGTGGTCGCATCCGCCCGTCAGGTAGTTGTCGATCCGGGAGGTCGCCGGGCATGTGAACCAGTTCGAGGGCAGGCCGGTGGGGGAGGCGTGCTCTGCCGGGCCGGCGGGTGGCGTCACCACGGGGCGGGGGTGAGGACGCGGCGGCCTTCGGCGAGGAGGAGCCTGGCGATCAGCAGGGCGTGGTCCGTCACCCGCCGCACCTCCTTGGTGGCGACGGTCTCGAAACTGAGCGGGGCGGGTGCTGGATCGGGGGGTGGCGAGGGCAGAGTCGATGCGTTGCGGGGGCCTTGGTCCGTACGATGCAGGCTGGCGGTGGTGGCAAATGTCGTGCGGTGGATGTCGACGATCACGTCACGGTCGAAGGCCACCATGACCGTGTGGTGGTCGGAGAGGCCCTTCATGTCGATGACTTCGGCGTTGATCACGGCGGGCAGGAGCATCCGGCTGGTGTAGATGCGGTCGACGCGGTGTGCCGGACCGTGGGTCGGGGAGGCGTCCACGGTCGGCGCGACCGCCCGCAGGCCCGGTCCGCCGGGCAGCAGTGCGGCGTGCCGGGCGGCATCCTCCAGTTCGGCGGCCAGCAGGGTCCGGTCGGCCAGGGAGTCCATCACCCGTAGGCCCGGGGCGGTTTCGTAGCTGCGGTGTGCCCGGTGCTGGGGGTCCTTGATGTCGGCGAGTTCGGGGACGGGAGTCTCGCCGGGGACGAGCCGCGGGGGATCGACGTAGCTGTTGCAGTCCTGGCCGATCGCCAGGACGGGCAGCTTGCGGTCGGCGGTGCCGGCGCCGGTCTTGCAGGGCTCGACGCGGTCGGCGAAGCGGGTGACGTCGCCCGCCTGGACCGCCCGCAGGTGGGGGGAGTTGTAGGACAGGCGGGTGCAGGCCGCCACAAGGTCGACGTCCTCGGTGCCGCGCAGCCGCAGCGTCATCGCGACCGGGGGCAGCGGCCAGGCCGGACATGCGGTCTCCCACACGGTCAGCTGCTCGAAGACCTCCTGGTCGTAGTACAGGGCGTCGGTGCCCAGTCCGGGGCCGAGTTCGCCGGCAAGACCGAGGATCCGCTGGGACTCGTTGAACAGCAAGCGCCCGGCCCCGGTGCGGGCGTGGCCCGGGTTCTCCTGGCGGCACAGCACTGCCGGGCGCAGGGCGGCCAGCCGCTGGTACATGGTCAGCCAGGTGTCGTAGTCGCTGCGGCCGTTGCGTTCGAAGTTGCAGCTGACGACCCGGATGATCTTGCGCGCTGTCATGATCGGGTTCCTCGGGGTTGACCGTGTTCGGGGTGCCGGATGGGTGGAGGGGGGTGACGGGGTGGACCGGATGCCGTCGTCGGGACGGTCTCGGGGACAGCTGCGGTTGTGTCAGAAGGTCATGTGATCGAGGACCGGCCGCAGGAAGAGTGGAGAGGTGAACTCGCGCCCGGGAGCGCCGTGTTGGATCCAGCCGAGGCTGCAGCCGATGGCGCGGGTGTGCTCCGGGGGCGGAACGGTGATGAAGCTGCCGGTGGTCAAGTAGCGGACCGGCCGGGGCCAAGGCGTGTTGTCGAAGTGGGCGGGGACGAAGAACCACCACTGGTCTTGGTCGGCCAGCACCGCTCCGATCGGCAGGGCGGGGAACCTCTGCAGGTGTTGGAGGACGAGTTCACCGTGCTGCTGGGTGACGCGTACGGCGTCGAAGGTGTCCCCGGCCGGTACGGCTCGTGGAGCGGGGCGGGGCAGCCAGGCGTCCTGGAAGACGCTGCTGGTCTGCGCGGGTGGCGCGGCCGGGGTGATTGCCGGATGAACGGCATGGGGGCGGGATGCGGTGAGGATGTTCACGAGGAGTTCCGGACAGGTCGAGGTGGGTAGCGGGCGGGGCGAGGTCCTGGTCGGCCGGGATGCGACGCCCGTTCCCTGGGGCGTCACGGTTGGCGAGGGATGCGAAGGACCGTGCCCTACGTGGCGGTTGAGGTGGCCGGTGAGGGTGTGAGGTGGGCGGGGAGTGTGGTGTGGCCGTGGGAGACGAAGGAGGGGAACGGGGTCAGTTCCGGGGCCGGCATGGTGAGGCGGAGGTCGGGGAAGCGGGTGAAGAGGGCGGGGAGGGCGATGGTGGCTTCGGCGCGGGCCAGGGGTGCGCCCAGGCAGTGGTGGACTCCGTGGCCGAAGGCGAGGTGTTTGCCCGGTTCGCGGGTGATGTCGAACTCGTGGGCGCGGGGACCGTGGGTGTCTGGGTCCCAGCCGACGGCGCCGAAGGTGGTGAGGATGGCTTCGCCCTGGATGATCGTCTCCTCGCCGAGGTCGATGGTGGTGGTGGCGAAGCGCAGGGGCAGGGAGGTGATGGGCGGTGCCCAGCGCAGGACTTCCTCGATGGCCTGTTTCCAGGGCACGGCCCCGTTGAGCAGCAGGTCGAGCTGGTCGGGGTGGTCGAGGAGGGCGGCGATGGCGTTGCCGATCAGGTTCACGGTGGTCTCGAAGCCGGCGCCCAGGGTGAGGATGAGGGTGTCGACGAGTTCCTGTTCGCTGAGCCGGTCGCCCTGGTCCCGGGCGGTGATCAGCGCGCTGGTGAGGTCGTTGCCGGGCTGTTCGCGTTTGCGGGCGAGCAGACGGGCCATGACGCTGCGGGTGTGGGTGAGGATCTGGCCGGCGATCTCGGGCGGCGTGGTGGTGTCCATGATCATGTCGACGAAGTGGGCTGCGTCGCCGCGTTCCTGTTCGGTGAGGCCGAACAGTTCGGAGATCACCAGCAGCGGCAGCGGGTAGGCGAACAGGATCCGCAGGTCGGCCGGCCGGCCGGGGAGGGAGGCGGCGCGGGTGGACAGGGAGTCGAGGAGGCTGGTGGTGATCTCCTCGATCCGGGGGAGCAGGTCCAGGGTGCGGCGGCCGGTGAAGGCGGGGGCGACGAGGTTGCGCAGGCGTCGGTGGTCCGGCCCGTAGGCGGTGAACATGTTGGTGACGCCGGTCCAGTTGTAGATCCAGTGGGCCTCGGGGTTCGCTTCGACCCACCCGGAGGTCCACAGCTCCCAGTGCCGCGGGTCTTTGCTGACCCGGTCGTCCAGGAGCAGGTCCCGCAGAACGGTGTGGCGGGTGATCGCCCAGGCGGGTATGCCGCCGGGCAGTTCTACGCGCACGGCGGGGCCGAGGGCGCGCAGGCGGGCGGCTTCTGCGGGGATATCGCGTCCGGCGGGGTCGATGACGTACGGAAGGGATTGCCGGGCCATGCTCGGTCTCCTGTCGTGGGAAGCGCGGTCAGGGGGGTGAAGGTTGCGGGGATGTGGCGGTAGGCGGTGTGGAAGGGGCCGATGCGCCGCTGCAGGTCCTCGCGGCGGCCGTCGAGTTCGAGGTCGGGCAGCCGGCTGGTGATCTCCTCGATGGCCGTGACGGCGATGAGGATCGCGGGGTCCTTGACGGGGCAGGCGTGCGGTCCGGCGGACCAGGCCAGGTGGGAGCCCTCGCCCGACAGCGGTGCGCCGGGGCCCTGGGGGTCGGCGTTGGCGGCGGCGAAGGAGACCATGACCAGGGAGTGGGCCGGGATGCTCAGGTTGTTGATCCGCACGTTGTGCCGTGGGTAGTGCGCCGCGTAGTTCGCCATCGGCGGCTCGTCGCGCAGGACGCGGTGGACCGCGTGGATAGGGGCGAGGGCGCCGTTGGTGACGCCGGCGTAGTACCGGTCGTCGGACAGCATGATCGCCAGGGCGTTCGCGATCAGGTTGGTCGTGGGTTCCTGCCCGGCGCCCACAGTGAGCACGACATGGTGGAGCACTTCCTCGGGGCTCAGCCCCGCGGAGTGGTCCATGATCCAGGAGGTGAGGTCATGGCCTCGCTCGCCGGTCTTGAGCGCGAGGAGCCGGCGCATGTACGCCTCGAACTCCGCGTTCGCCGCGGCGGCGTTCTCCCCTCCCTCGATGAGACCGGCCAGCGCGGTCACCAGGCGGGGAGCGGCGTGATCGGGCTGCCCGAACAGCCGGTTCATCACATAGGAGGGGATCGGCCGGGCGTACTGGGCGATCAGATCCGCGATCCCGGCGCCGGCGAATCGGCCGATCAGCAGAGCGGCGATCTCACGGACCAGGTCGCGAAGGTGGTGCGGCTGGATCCGGCCGAAAGAGTCGGTGATGACCCGCCGGTAGCGGGCGTGCCGCTCACCGTCGGCGAAGAGCGGGTTGGGGCGCGGGCCCAGCATGCCCAGGACGGGTGAGTCCTTCGGCAGATGGGACACCCACACGGTGGGGTCCTTGGACCAGGTCTGGGTGTCGCGCAGCAGCTGCAGGGCGAGCCGGTAGCCGATGACCAGGTGCCCGAACACCCCGGGGCTGATCTCGATGGGGGCGACGTCGCCGAAGTGCGCGCGCATGTGGGTGTAGTAGGCGTGCGGGTCCTGCGCGAAGCCGGGCTCGTATAGGCGGTAGGCGTGCGGCAGATACAGAGGTGCGGTCGTCGTCATGAGACAGGGTCCAGGCGGGCTCGGGCCAGGCATTGGCGGGCCAGGGTGATCAGTGCGTCCAGGCAGGACAGGCGGTCCAGGGCGTTGCACATCACCAGCGGTGTGGTGTCGGCGAGATCGAGGGCGCCGCGCAGGTCCGCTTCGGCGATGTCGGGTGTGTCGGGGAAGCGGTTGACCGCCACGGTGTAGGGCAGACCGGCCCGCTCGACGAGGTCCAGGAAGGGATGGCAGTCCTGTAATCGGCGTATGTCGACGAGGACCAGAACGCCCAGGGCGCCCTGGGAGAGGGCCGGCCACAGCGGGGTGATGAAGCGGGACTGCCCCGGGGCGCCGAACAGGTAGAGGATCACCTCGTCGTCGATGGTGCGACGTCCGAAGTCCAGTGCGACGGTGGTGGTCGACTTCTGCGGCGTGAGCGTGAGGCTGTCCGTTGCGATGCTGGAGGCCGTCATCACCGCCTCGGTACTGCGCGCCGTGATCTCTGAGACCGTGCGGATCAGCGTGGTCTTCCCGACGCCCAGCCCGCCGGCCACGACGAACTTCACCAGGTAGCGCACCTGCTCGTCCACGTACGCCGGACTGCCGGGCAGCCCTTCAACCGAACCTGTCCCTCTGGAGTCCAACGAGCACCCTTTCCAAGAGCGTGGTATCGACTTTTTCGGCCTCGGGAATGGGAGCGCGGGCCTCGACCAAGCCCGCGTCCACCAGACTGCAGGCGACCACGCACACGGCGTGGACGGTCAGCCGCAGGTGCGCGGAGACCTCGACGACGGTCAGCGATCCGGCGGCGAGCAGATGAAGCAGGTGCGTCTGGGGCGGATCCAGTCCCGCGGGCTCGTAGCCGCCGCACCGCTTGAGCCGCGTCAGCTCGCCGAAGGTGTTGCGGCGCGGCGCGCTGTGCCGGCTCGTCGCCACATACGCGGGCACCGTCCGCGGCCCCGGCGGGCGCGGGCTCACCGGTGCTCCCGGGCCGGGGAGTCGAAGGCTTTGGCACCGATCCTGCCGATCAGGTTGGCCATTTCGAAGGCCACGTTGCCGATGTCCGCCCTGGCCTCGGTCCACACGGCCAGGTTCGTGTGGTTCCCGGCCGCCATGACGATCAGGAACTGCCCCCCGACCTCCACCGTGATCTGATCCAGCGCGACCTCGGCGGTGTCCGGGAGCCGGTTGAGCGCCCGCACCGTCGCCAGCGCCGTACTGAACATTCCGCTGGCCATCGCCGCAGCGCCCGCCTGCGCGTCACCGTGCAGGTTGGTCGAGCCGCCGGCCTTGAGCCCGTCATCGGTGAAGAACATGGCCAGCTGCACACCGGGCACCTCCACCAGCCGCTCCGCCCAGCCCTTCAGATCCTGTTGCACCGGCGCCTTCATCGGACGGTCCCTTCCTCGGTCTCGGCGGGGACGGAATCACTCCGGCCCCGGATGGTGCCCCGCTGCAAGCTCGTGTAGAGGCCGCGGGTCTGTTCGGCATCACGCGCCGCCACCGCTGGCTCCGGGGCGAGGCCGGAGCCAGCGGTGTGGTCCGGCTGCTGGCGGCGGCGCCGCGGCAGTGACTTCGGACCGGCCGGGGCGCCGCCGGTTACTGCTTCGGGGGTCAGCGCGGACGGCTGCCTGCCGCCCACGGGGATCGGCGAGATCACCGACGGCCGCACGGCCGGCGCCATCGCCACTAGCAGCTCCTTGCCGATGTCGAGCACAGCTCGCACGCCGCCGTACTGGGACCTGCCGAACGTGACGCGCAGCGGGTAGTCCTGGATCAGCCGCCCGACCGCGGCCAGGCCGAGGCGGACCGGGTCACCCAGCTCGGTCAGTAGGACCCTGCGCCCGGAAAGCATGCGCTCGGCGAACTCCAGGTCGTCCTCGTGCAGTCCCACACCGGCGTCGTCGATGATCACGGCTGCCCCGGAGGACGTCTCGTGGATCTCGGTATGGACCGCGATGGTGCCGGAGGAGTAGAAGACCGCGTTCGCATGCAGCTCGGCCAGCACGATGGCCACGGGCTCAGCCGCTGCCCCGGTGATCCCGAAATTACGGTCCTCGGCCAGGCAGTTGACCGTCTCGATCCGCTCGAAGCCCTCGATTCGCGACTGCGCGGCCGTCACGATGTCGGACAGATGCGTATCCTGCCGCGTCAGCCCCGGCGTGTCCCCGCACACGATTCCCGCGGCCTGCCAGCGCCGTCGCGTGAACTCGTTCTGCCGGTCCAACGCCAGAACGAACTCTTGCACCCCCGCCTGGTGAAACCGGTCTTGCATGCCCTGCAGCAGTTCCTGCATCCGGATCGACGACGACCGCGCGGACTGTGCCGTCCACCGCACCACGCTCTGCGCCGCCAGATCGACACGTATCCGCTCCTCGCGCACGGCCGACGCCACAAGATCCAGGACCTGTCGGTGCCAGCCCTCTACCTCCGTGCCCCGCAGCCCTGCATCGGCCAACGGCGGCACCGGCACATGAGGATGGACCAGATGAGTGATCAGACCCGGGAGCCGCACAGTCACCAGGTGCCGCGTCTCTTCACGCACCGCCTGCACGTGCAGCTCATACGCGGTGCGAGCGTCCACGGCCCTCCTGGCCCGGCGGCGAGCGCTCATCACGAGCCACGAGCCCGCGCTGGTGGCCGAGACAGCGCCCGCAGCGGCGAACACCGCCAGCACGTCAGGAATCAGCATGAAAAACTCCGTAGTTCAGTCCAAGTTCAGGCCGCTGGCGACGGAGAGACCGGGGCAAGAGCAGCTTCGAGCCGCCCCAACAAGAAGCGGAGCAGATGCTTCCTGGGGCCGTCGCTGCATAACTGCTGGGCTCATCTCGCCGCACGAGAACAGTCGTGGTCCGACGAGAGGCCGGTAAAGGGGGCGGTTGCCGTCGTGCATCCTCCGGCAGACGGTCTCTTCTTGCGTTCCGCTCACGTTCTCCAGGAGGGAGTCCGCGAATGAACCGAAAGAGCTGCTGTGGAATGAGAAAGTGAGACGTGACGCCGCTACGGTGTGGCTGATACGAAGGTCTTATTCGCGGGTCAGCTGCCGTACTGCCTCGGTCGACGGACGGGCGTAAAAGTAAGTGGCGCCCACGGGTGTGTTTTTCTGTCGAGACCGTACTTCCGGGGAATGAAGAGAATCTAGCCGACAGAGTGAGAAGGGCCGGCGTCGCTGCGGAAGTTGGAACGAATGCGCAGCTTGCAGTCGGGGTGTCTGTGAGGCGAAGGCAGACCGTCGAGGCGGCAGATGAGTGGGACACGGTGTTCTCCGGGCGAGCGCGCAGGCTTGTCGTCTTGCGTCATGTCCGCGACGCCCGGGTGACCGTTTCCGGCCTTCGATGATTTTACACACAAACCAGGTGGGTAATCGATGCTCTCAGGTCAGAAGTCTGTGAAAAATGCATGGTGCAGAAGGGAGTTGGCGTCTAGATCGGCCAATATCGTTGCTCTGTCCGTTCGGGGATGCTGGTCAACCAGACTGAATACTTCCATTGCTGTGATGGCATCGCTGGCCCAACTCCTCCGGGGCTTTTGAGGGCGAGGCGGCTGCGGGTCTTGTCCATGAGGAAGCGTGACTCAGAGGCTGCCAGTTGGTCGCGGGCGTCGCCGACGGCCATACGGAAGCTGGGTTCGGGTGGCTTGTTGCCCCAGCCCTGGTTCCACTCGCTAATCTCGGTGGCGACCTGGTCGGCAAGTTCGGTGGCGCGCGGGCCGTGGCCGATGACGCCGATCTGCCAGAGCGAGCCGTGTTCGTCCATTCCTTCCTGTTTCGTGAGGGTTCTGCCCGGTCCGGTCAGGCGGGGCGGCACGCCAGGGGAAGGTGCGAGACCACGCGATCTGCGATGGGACTGCCCAAAATGGTGCGTTGTGGGTGTGCGCTCATGCCGTGGCCTGCCTATCGCCCTGCTGAGCTGCGAGCGGCGATCGGTGTTCTGCGCGGAGACTTGCCGGCGCGGTGCGTTCAAGGTTGTCCGGGGCGATGATCGGACGTTCAGGCTGGGGGACGGGACGTCCCAGCAGATGCTCTGCACGACGGCGAAGGGGCCAGGCGAGTTCGAGATTGTCGCCGCGGGCTGTGCTGTGGAGGAGCTGGGTGATGACGGCGAGCTCGGCGAACCGGCCCTCGGGGGTATCGAGCATGCCTTTCAGTTCGCGGCGGATGCAGGCGGCGACGGAGGGGATGAGCAGGCTGTAGCTGTGGAGCACGGCGGCGTCATAGCCGGTCGGGGCGAGGCCCCAGCCTTCCCAGTCGAAAATGTGGAGTTCGGGCGCGCACAGGTTCGCCCAGTGGAAGTCGCCGTGCGCCGTGGACCATGACGGTGGTGTGGTGTCGATCGGGGTGCCGAGGAACTGTGGCATGGCGCGTTGGAGGAAGGGCTGGTGCACGGAGAAGCGGTCGGTGTGCACCTGAGCGATGTCGTGCAGCACGGTGCGGACGGCCCGCCACCAGGTAGATCGCAGATCCGGGGCGGTGGTCAGTGCGGCGGTTGGGGAGGCGGGCCAAGTAGTGACCCGCTCGTACAGTTCCGCGCGGTAGGTCCAGTGCGCGTCGTTCCAGTCGTGAACGACGTGGAGCCGAGGGCGCGGTACCGACTCCGGGAGGGCCTGGTGGGCGGCAACGGAGCCGTTCCAGAAGGTGGAGTTGATGTCGCCGGAGGGAGCGCAGCCGACACGGAGCCAGGCTGGGCCGCTGGGAGCGATGACAGGCCCACTCAGCGTTCGGCCGCGCCACCCCCAGGTCTCGGCAGCGTCTTGCTCGGGCAGGGCGTCCAGGACAGCGCAAGCCAGGTCACGGGCGGTTCGCATCCGCGCTGTGATCTTGGGATCGTCGGGCTCTGTGAACATCAACTGCCTCCCGATGAAGGGGTCCCGGGCAGGGCGTTCGACGGGTTCATTGCGGTGTCACGTGCGGCGCGCGCGAGGATGGCCTGGGTTCGGCTGTCCAGGCCCACGCGGTTCCAGGCGAAGATCACGTGGTGGGCGAGGACGTCGCGCACGCCCCGGTGGAGAGTGCCTGCGTGTGCCGCGCCGCCCAGGCGTCGCCCCGCGGTCTCGAAGGCGTCGGCCCAGGGCGCGAGGAAGGCGAGCGAGCCACGCTTGTTGAACAGGGGACTGGTGGGGCTGGTGTTGAGTCTCATCAGGACTTGCAGCGCCGCGGTCATCCCGGTCAGCCGGGCGGTGGGTGTGTCGGAGGGCAGGGGGCGCAGCTGTTCCACACGGTGCCAGATGTCGCCCTGCTCGTGCGGTTCCTGCCCGGCACCGAAGAACAGAGCGGAGCACAGCAGCACGGACACCTCGCGGCGGCCGAGGGAACCGCCGGGCATCGTGCTGGAGTCATGACGGCGCAGGTAGTCGAGGACCCCCCGACTGTCGGCGTGGAACAGATCGTGGGCTGCGTCCATGCCCTGGGGGCCGCCGAATGCCAGGGACTCGGGTTGGTAGATGGTCTGCCACCACCGGTCCACCAGACCGTCGGCCATGAGCCTGTCCAGGATGGTGCTCACGACTTTCTCGGCATCGGCACGCGTGGCCGAGGAGCCGGGTCGGCAGCGCAGACGCCAGCAGGGGTATTTACGAAGGAACCACCAGTTGGCGAGCGCCCCCGCCTTTTCGGCCTGCCCCAGTTGTGGACCGAGGCCGGCTAGCGCGGTCTGCTCGGCGGCGTTCCAGTCGGCGAACTGGATCGAGACGGAGTACCAGCCCTGAGCAGCCTCGGCTTGAGCGTCGAGGGCGTGTTCTCCCGCGGCCTGGTAGACCTCGACGGCATCGGCGAGGTCACCGACATCCAGGCCCGCACGGGCAGCGACCTCGTGGAGCGGGGCGCCGGCCAAAACCTCCAGGACGCTCTGAGCCGCTTGGTGCGGCGATACGGCAACTTCCACTTTCCTCATCCCTTCGTGATCCGGGGGCGGCTCAGTTGATGAGCAGGCACGAGTCCCACCCGGAGACCGGCGGTGTGGTGTGGGCGGCGGTGTGCAGGGCGAGGGCAAGTCCCGCATTCCCTTCGAGAAAGCCGATGTCGTCGCCAAGGCCAGTGCGGCACTGCTGAAAGAGGTAGTCGGCTATCGCGGGCACGTGCGCCCTGACCTCCGGTGTGCACGCGTCGCGGCCAGTCCGCCAGACCGTTTGATACAGCCCGGCCCACCCGTGGCAAAGGCTGCTGTCCGTGATCCGGTTGAGCTGGTCCGGGTCGGACAGGCAGCGGGACAGGGCATGTTCAGCCCTCTGCTGTCGTGCGATATCGCGGGTGGCGATGGCCGCGAGCTGTTGAGCGCGAGCAAGGCCCGGGGTGCCGTAGCACCAACTCGGCCGCAACGGTCCGAGTTGGCCTGGCCTGCCGGTGCGCAACTGGCCACGGGTGATCCACTGCGGCCACCACGGACCCGAGTCGGCGTCCTGCCGCCAAGTATCAAGCCAGCTGCTGATCCGGTGGAGGGCTTCGTCATGCCCGTCGACGGTGATGCCCCGGCGCCAAGCCTGGGCTAAGAACGCGAGTGGCCCGGCGACACCGTGCGCGATACCGAAGTTGCTGTGACCGCCGGGGAAGGCATCAGACTGCTTGAGCTGGGGGTCGTGGAAGACCCACCACCCCGGCAGGGTCTCGTCGTCAGCCCGCAGAGGATGCGTCAGGCGTACGAGGTAGGTCAGTACCCGCTCCAAGGCGTCGTTACCGGCTGCGTGTTGGAGGAGATGGACGCCGAGCCCCGTCAGGCCGTGCAGCAGGTCGTACTCGCCGAAGGCGGGAAGCTCGCCCCGGTCGATCCGTGCATGTGCGAGGTCAACACGGCGGTGGGTGAGAGCAACGACGGACGTGTCCACTGCTGTGCGAGCTGGGCCGTATCGCACGGTCCCGTCCGCGTCGGCCGCGTGGAGTATGAAGGCGAGGGCAGGTGCGCCGAAGAGCAGGTTGGCGTTGTCCGCGGCGCTCACTCCATCCCCGGCCGCGGCCGTCACCCACGAGTGCGCGGTCTGCCAACCTCCTTCCCCACAGTGAGCGCGTTCGATGTGGAGCAGCGCGACGCCGGCCGCCCCTCGGGACAGAGACTGCTTGCTCCAGCCCCGTCCAGGAGGGAGCGGTTCGGGCGTCGTCAGCAGCCGGGCAATCGCCTGCGCGGCGGCGGACGCGAAGCGGGGCCCTACCTTCACGGCGTCCTCCAGTGTTCGCGGGCGCTCTGGCGCAGGGCTGAGGCGCGGGCCAGGCGGTGGGTGACTCGTTCGCGGTCCGGGTCGACCCCGATGGTGCGGACGTGATGCATGTGGAGCAGGGATCTGAGCACGCTGTAGGGATCGCGCTGGCGTGCAAGGTGCGTGCGGTAGGTGGTGAGGGCGGTTCTGCGTCGTTCCCAGGCGCGTGTCACGGTCTCGGCGCCCGGCGTGGCGCGCAGCGTCGCCCAGTCGTCGGCGGGGTCGGCCAATCGCATTCCGGTATCCCGCAACTTCTGGTCGAGCTTGCCCTGCTCGTGCGGAAGACGGTCGATCAGCCAGCGCATGCCGATGTCGGGGCTTTCTGCGTAGGAGGCAGCGAGGTCGACCAGGCCGGCTGCGGTGACAGCTTTGGGCGGGAGCCCGGTGTGGATGGCGAGGGTGATCTGGGCGAGGGCCGCGGCAGAGTCGGCGGCGAACACCTCGTGTGCCGCGTCCATCGCCTCGCTGTGCCCGTAGCGTCCCGCCTCGGGGCAATAGGTGGCGAGCTGGAGGTGTGCAAGAAGGCCACAGCCGCGCAGGTCGGCGGCCCACTCTCCGACCCGGGCGGCGGCCTGTCCGTACTCGCCGGGGGTGGGCAGGCGCAGGTGGAGATCGAGGTATTGCTCGGAGTCCGGGCGGGTGGTGTCGCGGTGACGCCTAAACCACCACTGCCGAAGGCCGGTCCAGCCGTCGAGGAGGCGCGGCAGGTGCTCAGTCAGGACTTCGTCCTGGCGGTCCGGATGTCCGTGAACCTGGGCGTACAGCCATTCGGAGCGGCCCGGAAGATGTCCAGCGTCGCGCTTGACGGCCGGGAGCGGCGACGACATCACCGTGTTCCGCTCGGCGGCACGCGGCTGGGCAAGGCGCAGCGTGAGGAAGAATTCGTGGGCGCGGCCCATCCAGGCCAGGTCGGCCGGGGTGGGGGCCTCCTGCAGCTCAACCTCACGGGCCGCGTCGAGGCGGTTCCTCAGCAGTGCCCGGTGGAGGGGCTGGCTTAGGTCGAGTGGCAGGCGCAGGTCGGACTCGCACGCGACGACGGCTTCCGGGGCGCGCAGCCGACGACGCCATGTCGCCAGGGCCTTGTCCCATTCGGCTGGCGTGGCAGCGCGCTTGGGAAGGTCTGCGGCCGTCAGGAGCCAGCGTGCCGGCGAGAGCACGCTGCGGCCGTAGCGCAGCCGCGGCAGGTACGGCAGGCGTACCGCGGTTCCCCAGTCGAACGGCTTGTAGACGGCGCAGCGCGCGGTGGTGATCTCGGCGAGGAAGCGGGCGAGTGGCGGCGTGAGGGTGCCTGCCTCCAGGGCATGCACGACCCGCGGTTCGACGCGCCTGCCGGTCGATAGCTGGACCAGGTGGAACTGGCGAGCGTCCGCCGTGACCGCGAGGTCGTGCAGTGGGATGAGATCAGGGTGGGGATCGCGGTGCTCAGCCAGGGAGATCGTGTGCGGGAGCAGCTGCGGCGTGCGGACCACGTTCTCGCTGCGCCGCCGACGGGGGAAGAACGACAGCTGGGCGGCAATAGCCCCCGGGGCGTCGGTACTCAGGGCGGCGTATGTGTCGGCGAGGATCTTGCGGTCCGCCTCGGGCAGCAGGTCAGCGAACCGTCCGGCCATGCTGCTGCCGGGGCGCGGGGCTGAGCTGACGAGCAGGCGAAACGCCCCCTTTTCCACCGCCTGCGGCGAGGTGGCGTGGATCTGGAATGTGAGTTCAGCGCGTGCCGGCGGAAGCATCTCGGAGGGGTCGCCGACCGCCAGTTGGCGGACCAGGGGCTCGGTCAGCACGATCTCTTCGGCACCGTCGATGACGGCCTGCTGGACAAGGGCAAGCAGGGTTTCGTCGCGTTCGGTCAGCGTGCGTGCGGTGTTCGCCACAGGCGAGCCCAGGTATCCGGCGGGCAGCCCCAGACCGGTGTCGCCGATCAGCTCGACCACGGGGACCACGGCCCCCACTCCGTACCGCTGCCGAAATCGGACGTGGAAGTCCTTCCACCGGGGATAGCCGAACGGGTAGGGCGTCAGGCGCAGTAGCGCGGAGGCGGCGGTCTCGGCCTCATGGATCACTGCCTCGGGAAGGGACACGTCGCAGTCCAAGGCTGTATCGACAACCAGAGGCTGTGGCGCGATGTCGCAGATCGCGTTCATGCGCTCAGCCACCGCGGCCCTCATGGCGTAGGCGGCGGTGGGGGAAGCAACGGTGTCGTTGTGGCACGACAGGTCGTCGTGAATCAACCGCAGGTCGTGCACCAGGCTGGTGAGGTCGGGCAGCTCGTCGGCGTCAGCCGCCTCCAGCTGTGCCCGAAGGTGGCCCAGGGCGTCCGGGACGGTCATCGACGCCCGGAGGTTGGTGAGCAGGAGGTGCTGGGCGACGAGTCCGGCCAGCAGGGAACGGATCTGCTCCGGTGGTGCGCTCGGGTACTCAGCGGCCAGCAGTGTAAGCAGTTCCTGGAACCGGATGGGCTCGCGAGCGGCCTCCGTCGCGGTGCGCACCGGACGCGTGTGTCCGACGGATATCTCGATCGGCGCGAGCACGCCGGGAGAGTCGTCGGGCGGCTCGCCGGGGACAACGAGTCGGTCCCCACGCACGAACGCGACCGGGTTCGTGATCACCGTCAGACGTTCCAGCAGGCGGGGATGCTGCTCTAGGGGGGCGATGACGGCTCCCAACCACTGCGCGTCCGCCCTGGCGACGGTGCGGTGGCTCTCGCCCCACCGCACGTGAGCGCCGGTGCCGACTTCAGCCGTGCTGACTCCGGCGAACAGACCGAACGGAGTGGCTCGCCCCTGCCAGCGCAACTGGTAGGAGGCCAAAGACACCACGAGGCGGCGCACCTGGCGGACCGGGACGGAGCGCCCCTCAAGCAGCCCCGAGATCTGTTGGGCCAGCGCAGGGCTGGCCGTCTCCACGGCGCGCCGTGCCTCCTCGTGCTGCCACGCCTGTGTCAGCCAGGCCAGCCCCTCGGCCACCACTGCCTCAGGGGAACCGGACAAGCTCAGTCCTTCGGCGAGAGGCGCCCCGTCTGGACGCGTCGTGGCACGCACGATGGGCACGCCAGCCAGCCGGTACAGCAGCCGTTCCGCTCCTGCTGTCATCAGCTCCTCTTCTTCCCTTTCGGCAGCGTGCGGGGGTAGGTGGCGCCGGCCGGGATGTCCGCCCGGCGCCACCGGCAGTGATCAGCGTCAGGCCGGGTCGCCCGTGAACGAGGCGCATGCCGTGCCCGAGCAGGTGGAGCCGCAGTTGTCGCTGGTGTCGCGCAGCAGGTCACGGACCGGCAGACCGGCCTCGATGACGCGGACGTCGAGCGTGAAGTCCACATCGACCTGAGTGGTCGCGGCTTCGAAGTTCTTCATGTTGTTCGCTCCTTCTGAATGAGATGGTGCGGTTGACCTAGCTCGCCGGAGGCAAGTCCTCCGTCGGCCAGGAGATGAGGACGCGGACATGCCGCTTGTTGATGACTCGCCCCTCGGGGAGCCGGTCATCGGGTGTGTCGGCCGGGTAGGCCGCGATGCTCGGGCCGCGCCCGCCGCGGTGGTCACGGCTCCAGACACGGATCTGCTCGGCCAAGGTGTCGGCGAGCGCGGCGGCGTCGGGACCGAAGGCGTGTGCTCCGAACTCGAACACGGGATCTGGTTCTGTGCCCAGCTTCCGCAGGGCGAGATAGGCGAAGCTGCCGCCCTCGACCACGGCCGGGCAGGCCATCTTGTTCTGGGGGGAGAGCAGGCCCGTGTCCAGCTTCGGGTCGACTGCGAGGAGACAGAAGTCGTCCAGGGCGGTGGCCAGCCACATCTGGAGCGTGTCGAACTGCTCGTGGCGTTGGATCTTCACCCCCGACCACACCTCGACCCGCTCGGTGTCGAGCGCACCGTTCAGCGCGTCCGGTTCGGTCGGCCACTCGTCGTCGAACCGCAGACCGATCTCCTTGCCGCGCAGGAGCAGCAGCCGTTCCTGGTGGGCTCCGGCTCCCTGCATCGTGACGAATCCGCAGATCTTCGCCGACTGGCTGACCAGGTGATCTCCTTCCCGGGCGAAGGTGATCGATCGGGTCAGGCCCCGCATCCGCAGCGGGACGGTGATGGTTCCGCCGTCGGCGAGCTGCTCCACCCATGCCGGAGGGATGTCCCAGCTGCCGACGGTGACGATCGTCCGGTCGTAGGGGGCGTGCTCGGCGCACCCGTCCTCGCCATCCGTGCGGACGACGTTTACTTGCGGGTATCCGGCGTTCTTCAGGCAGGCGCGGGCTCGGTCAGTGACATCTTCGTCGATGTCGATCGTTGTGACCTCGCCGTTCTCGCCGACCAGAGAGGCCATCAGCGCGGCGTTGTAGCCGCCGGAGCCGATTTCCAGGCAACGGTGACCCGGCCGAAGCCCCGCCTGTTCCAGCATGGTGGCCTGGATTTCCGGAGCGGATACCGAGCTGATTGTGATGCCGTGGTCATCCCGCTTCGTCGCCAGATGGGTCTGGGCATACGCCTTCTCCAGAGGAGCTTCGGGGGCGAACACGTGCCTGGGCACCTCACGGAACGCCGCTTCGACCTCCTTGGTCTGGATCACGTGCTGGGCCACGAGCTCATTCACGAGTTTGTCTCGCAGTTTTACTGCTGAGGGCGAGCTAGCGGTCACATCGGTCATAGAGGGGTTCCTTACGGTGCCTCATGCGCCTTCGCCTCCAGCGTCGGCGCCACTTGCATGGTGGTTCTGCGATGGATGCCGACGGGCGGAAGTCGGCTGTTGTTCAGCGCCCCAGGGGCAGCTCCTGGATCCGTTCGAAGGTGTAGGTGCGGCGGTCGGGATGCTGGGTTCCCTCACCAGCCACACGGACTTGACGCGCCCGGTCACGTGATGGCGGGCGTGGCGTAGCAGGGCTGAGGCGAGGGCGTCTGCCCGGTTCATTTCGTTGAGGCAGTGGGTGTCGACCATCCCCGTAGGCGGCCGACATGTGCGGGAAGTACGTCTCGGTGGCCTCGGGCAGGACCAGACCGGCGTTCGTCAGGCCGGCCCGGACTCGCAGATTCGTTGGCAGAGGCGGGTCCAACGGGGCGTCATGGGGCCAGACACGGGCGAGGGCCGCGCTGCGGCTAAGGGCGACCGGGCCAATGTCGACCGTAAACGGCTCCAGTTCGGCTCCCAGACGGGGGTGGGCCTGGCGCTGACTCGCGTCTGGGCACCCGGGCGTGGCGTCGGCCAACCGCCCCACGAAGGGGTCTACGGGAACGCGCGAGAACGCGCGGGGGCTGGGCATGCGGATCTCCGGGGTGCAGACGTGACGTCCAGCGTCAGTGACCGCGACGCCCGGGTGCCCGTTTCCGGACGCCACGGATTCTAGCTGGGAAGCCAGGGAGAGTTGGCTGGTCACCGGCTTGATCACGCCCTTCTGCTGATCACACAGCTCGACCATGCACGGGCTCCTTTCGGGCCGTGCCGGCGTATGACGCGGCCTGGGCCAGGACCGGGTATTCGAGTGCCAGCGTCTGCGGCGCGGTCAGGCCCGGGGCGGTCAGTTGCCAGCCGTCGAACAGCCGGGCGATCTGTTCCTTCGTCCGCAGGTGGACGGGGCAGCCGGCCGCCGTCATGGTCTTGGCGAATCTGCGCACGGGCTCGCCCGAGACATCGGCGGTGGCGTGCGTGATGACAAGAGCGCTGCCGGTGGCGGCGACGTGTTTGTACTGGTCGACTAGAACGGTCAGGGGCTGCGCCGCGGTGTCCTCGATGTGGTGGAGCACGCTGCCGAGGAGAAGGATGACCGGTTCTCGCCAGTTGATCGTCTCCAGGATCTCCCTGGAAGCGAGGATCGACTCGGGGGCGCGTACGTCGGCGCACAGGCTCTCGACGACAGCGGGCGCCTTGCCCGTCATCATTGCGTCGGCGTGAGTGTGCACCAGCACGTCGTTGTCGATGCACACGGCGCGGGCGTCGGGATGAATGCGTGTCAGGACATCCACCGGCGTAGGGCTATGGGGAAGGCCGCAGCCGAAGTCGACCAGCTGCCGGATGCCCGCGATGGCCAGGGCCTGCACCATCAGGAGCACGTACAGGCGCTCGTGGCGGACGGCGCTCTCCAGGAACGGCATGCGTTCGGCAGCCCGAAGGGCCCCCTCACGGTCGACGATGTAGTGGTCTCGCCCGCCGAGCAGGTAGTTCTGCATCCGGGCGCTCGATGGCCGTGCCTGCAACTCGGCGATCGCTGCTGAGGGGGGGATTAGCGTCGGGTGGTCAGGTCGCATGCCGCTCCACCTCGCCGGTGATCGTGTGGAGTTCGGGCAGACGCCACGATGGACCGTCCGGTGCACCGAGCCACAGCGTGTGTTCGGTCTCTCTGATCGTCACGCCCAGCTGCTCAACCTCTGGTTCTCCGGCCGCGTGCCACTGACCGAGTGCGTCGAACAGATCGGAGCCGAGATCTCGCGGCCCCCACTCGTAGATGCGTGGGGAGTGGAGGAAGACCACTGCCCGAGACACCTGATGGTCATGAATACGCAGGCGATCGGCAACGTCCCCTTCGAGCTGCGCAACGCCGCGCACGACCTGCATTCGAAGGTCAGGGCGAAGCAGGCCGGCGAACAACCGGGCCGCCGGCTGTACGTGCGCCTCCCTGGCGTCCAGGGCTTCCGACGACCTCGGGATGCCCTGCGACTCTACGGCGGTGCCCTCGCCAGGGCGGTGCTCGCGAAGCCACACGGTCTGCGGAGCCGGTTCGGCGTGGAAACGTCCAATGGCCGAGGCCCCGTCCCGCGCCACGGTCAGCACGAGCAGCGTGCTAGATCCGCCCAGAGCCGGACGGACCGGCAGGCACAGCCGGCCACCCGGACGAACCCGCGTGACCCACTCCCACGGCACACGGCGTACCGCACGATGGGACAAGAGCCCGTGGAACGAACCTGCCGGTCCCAAGACCCCGGCCTGTGGCCCGCTGACCACCCGAACCCGCGGGTAGGGGCGTAGGCGCTGCCGGGCAATTTCGGCGAGACGTTCTGTGTCCGCGACCGTTACCACCCGGCCGCCCTGGAGAAGGTGGTCCAGAGAGGCTGCCGTCCAGCCGCAGTCCGTTCCGATCTCGGCAACGGCCGTCCCTGGGACGGGAGCGAGCGCAGCCAGGCGTGCCGTGGCGTCTTGTTTGGACGGGATCACTCCCGTGACGATGCCGGGGCCGCCCTCCCCACCGTCGTCGACGTCGAACACGAGCATCTCGGAGCGATGGACGAACTTCGCCCACTCGCCGGCGTTCTTACTCCGGTCCACCCTGCGCCAGCGACCACCTCGATGCGTACGGATCACGTTGGGCACGAAGTCCTGTCGCCGATCGCAGGTGAGCACGTTCCCCGCGTGCTGGTGAACGTGGCCACTGCCCGGTCGCAGGCTGCCGGCCTCGACGCGGGCGTTCATGCCTGTCCTGCCATGGTTACGACATCTCGGCTGTTTTCACGGCCGGTCGCGGGGCCCAGGAGACGGAGCTGCCACCCTCGCGTGACCGCGTGCGCGGCCGAGGAAGCATCCAGCACCCGCAGGAGGCGTCGAGCGTCCTTGCGAACGTCGTCCAGCGGACGCTTCGCGTCGGCCGCGATCTCTTCGACGGTCTTTCCGCCGGCGAGCCCGGCCAGGACTGTGCGCTGCTCCTTGGGCAGCTCGACCATGTAGTCCACGGGCCCGGGTACGTCCAAGTGCCCGTGACGGTAGGCGAGATCCACCATGCCCGCCCGCTCCGAGGTACCGAGCTTTCCGCCTATCCGGAGGATGTACGTCTTGACCGTGCTGTTAGACACTCCCATGTCACAGGCCGTCTCTGCGGTCGTCCTGCCCTGGGAGATGCCCAGCAGAGCCTCCCGCTCCTGAGGGGAAAGCGGCGGCGAGATGGTCTCGTCCGGGGCCGACATGGTTCTACTCCTTCGGTGTTCTGGCACAGTCGTCGTCATATCGGGGGCCGGCCCACTTCGCTGGTCGGCTTGTTGGGGCGTGAGCTATCGCCCGTCGTAGAGCTGCAGGGTGAGTTCGGCGAGGATGCATACGGTGGGCAGGCTGATAACGGAAGCGAGGAGGACGGCACCCCAGTGCGCGCGAGCCTGTTGTCAGCCACGTCGAATGCGCCCTGGGGCCGGTTCGTCTCTCCGGGGTGAGCCCGAATTCGCTGGGGAGACTGGAGCGTGGTGAAGCGGCTGAGGGTGCGCCGCACGAGAGGACCTGGTCATCTCACTCACCGTCCCGCTCGCAGTCCTGTTCGGCGTAACGCAGCAGGACCTCGGTGTGGACTGCCAGACGAAACGCGTGCTCCCTCGCAGCCTTGAGCCCCTCTCCCGGTGTGACGTTGCGGGCCTCCTGCGAGCGCTCGATCGCCTCACTGCATGCGGACCACCGTCGACTCCCGGCGGAGAGCGATTCCAAGTGGATCGAGACGTAGGGGACGAGCATGGAGACATAGCCGCTGAGGGCTTGCGTGACCGCCGCGAGCGTATGCGGATGCGGGTAAATCCCCGTTCGTTCCCAGGACTTCGCCGCACGAATGGCTTCGCGAATGCGTGTCGAATCGAACCCTGTGAATACAATCCTGCCCCAGCCGTCGACCACGTCGTCAGAGGCGTCGACAGAAGGAAGGACGGCTAGCAGCTCCCGCCCGACCTCGGACATCCGCCGGTGCAGGAACGCCGCACGCACGGCGTCGCCGGGAATCTCCTCGTCGAGTAGGGCACGCACGCGTACGACCAGTTGATCGACTTCCAGGGGAGGATCGTTGGCATCGATGGGAACGACGCCTCCGAGCTGTCGCATCAAGTAGCCGCGCATGAGCAGAAGTTGCCCGTGTTGCTCGTCCGGGTCTTCGCTGACGTGGGCAGTCTCGGCGAGGACCACTTTGGTCACTTCGCGATGGAGGGGGATCTCCCGCACTGCGAAACGCGACTGTCCGAGTGCGAGGGTCGCTAAGACGGTCCTCAGGTCACAGCCCAGTCCCCTGAGTGAGCCCTCAGGCCAGGACACGCCGTCCACTTGCCCACCGCCTACCGTAGGGGCCGAGACCGTGGTGCGAGGCATCAAAGCAACTCCATCGGTGCGATGCGTATTTGGAGATAGGGGTTTCACCTCGGCGGCCCTCAAAGAGGGCCGCCGAGGCATTTCGAGCCGCCACTCGCCGACAAGGGCGGTTCGTTCAGGAGGGACACGGCGCTGCGAACTACACGGGCATAGTTCAGGGAGTTCGGAGACGCCGGTACCGCCGCACAGGACTTGATCGGGACCTCCTGGGACGTCCCGCTGTCTGTGGCGCTTGCGGGGGCCAAGCAACCCAACAGGGGCACGGCGTTGTGTCGCTGACTCGGCCCTGCTGCGGCTTCAGGCGTGACTGGGGCCATCAGGACCTCTTCGCAGGGACGTGGAAGACGCACCACGTCGTCTTGCCGTCTTTGCTGACGCCCCACTTCCGTGCGAGAACGGCGACGATGAACAAGCCACGGCCCGACACGTCCTCGTCGCCTGCGGGGCGCATTTCGGCTGGGGTTGGGTTGTCGTCAGTGACTTCGATCCGCAACTCGTCATCGGGATACCGGACGCGGAGTCCCACGTCACCGGTCCCGTGCTCGAAGGCGTTGGTCACGAGCTCGGAG
This sequence comes from Streptomyces caniscabiei, assembly GCF_014930365.1. Lineage (GTDB taxonomy): Bacteria > Actinomycetota > Actinomycetes > Streptomycetales > Streptomycetaceae > Streptomyces > Streptomyces caniscabiei. The sequence continues at coordinate 294,443 of NZ_JABXWI010000006.1, forward strand.
ACGGCAAGCACGATGTTCTCGGCTAGTTCGCCGTTCACGTTCCACAGGCCCAGGAAGGCGCGGATGATCCGGCGTGCCTGCCTCGCACATGCTGGGTTGGAGGCGAAGGCCACGTCGAAGACGCGCGCTGTCTGGGGCAGTGCCTTCGTGGCAGCCGGCGCGACGGCAGTGGCGGGGCTCATCGAGGGCCTCCCAGGTGGGCGGTGCGGGGGAGCGGGCGGTATGCGCCGCCATTGCGCCGCGCGACATGCCTCGTTTCATTGATCACCAAGCGTGTTCGCGCAGTGACTAGCGAACACCGTGCGGTACGAAAGAGGGAAGGAAGTTGCGGTGAAGTTGACTCGTCAGTAACCATGATTGGGGTGCCGGGGGAACGGACGGTCCTGACATGCTGGGTGGCATGGCAACTCTTGATGGAAACCCTGTGTCCGCAGACGACTTGCTCCCCCTGGCCCTGACCAACGTCGGCCACTTCACGTCTATGCGCGTCGATGGTGATGGCAGCATCCGGGGCCTGGCGCTGCACATGGAGCGGCTCGTACGTGACTGCAAAGCCGTGTGGGGTGCGGACCTGGACACCGCGCTCGTTCGCGACTACGTCCGCCGGGGCCTGGAGGGACAGAGCGGCCCGTGCGTCGTCCGAGTCACGATCTACGACCCGAAGGTCGAGATGGGGCACCCAGCCGACGCTGACGAGCCGCGCATCCTGGTGTCCGTGCGTAGTGCCGGCGCCCTGCCCCCGGAACCGCTGCGCGCCATGAGCGTGACGTACGAGCGCGACCTGCCCGAGGTGAAGCACATCGGTCTCTTCGGTGCCCTCCACGCCCGTGGGGCAGCACAGCGCGCGGGATTCGGCGACGCGCTCTTCGTCGGCCGCGACGGTCGCGTGAGCGAGGGCGGCACCTGGAACGTCGCCTTCATCGACGGCAACGGGACAGTGGTGTGGCCGCAGGCACCCGTCCTGCCCGGTGTGACGATGGCCCTCCTGCAGAAGCACGCCAACGGCATCGAGCACCGCACCGCCCCCGTCACCCTCGACCAGGCCAAGCGCATGGCGGCGGTCTTCGCGACGAACACCAGCATCGGGGTTCGCGCCCTGTCGGTGATCGATGACAAGGAACTGCCTACCGAGCACCCCGTGCTGAGCGCGCTCCGCGAGACATACCTGTCCATCCCCGGCGAGACCCTGTAGCCGTAGGGGGCGAGCGTGACAACGGGGGTCACACGGTGGACCGGCCGCGAAGTCACTCTGCTGCGCGAAGCGCTGCGCATGAACGGCAAGGACTTCGCTGCCAAGGTCGGCATCAGCACCAGGCAACTCGTGAACTGGGAGGGGCGGGGCGAGTCGATCAAGCCCCACCCCAACAACCAGGCCGCGCTGGACACTCTGCTCTCCACATCGTCCCCCGACGCCCAGTGGCGGTTCGCTCAGCTCCTCACCGAGCAGGCCGCAGTGGGGCACGACGAGCGAACCGAGGAGCTCCTGCGCCGCGACCCGCGCACCATAAGGCATCCGGTCGACGGCAAGGTCATGGTGCTGATCGAGGAAGGCATCTACCTGTCCGGCTCTAAGGGTGCGTCGATCTGGGTGGATACGTACCGGATCGACGTCTACCCGACGACCAACCTCGACTACGAGCAGTTCATCCGCGCCACCGGGCACCGCCCCCCGCAGCACTGGACCGGCCAGCGCTGCCCGAGCGCCCTGCACGATCACCCGGTGGTCTGGGTGACGTGGCACGACGCTGACGCGTACGCCCGCTGGGCGGGCAAGGCGCTGCCCACCGTCAGTCAATGGGAGAAGGCGGCCCGCGGCCCGAAGGGGCGCTCTTACCCCTGGGGCAGCGATCCCACCGCCGCGAAGTGCAATACCGCAGAGTCGGGCATCGGCGGCACAACACCCGTCAATCGCTACCAGTCCGGAGTAAGTCCCTACGGCGTTTTCGACCTGTGCGGAAACGTGTGGGAGTGGTGCTCTACGCCGGGAACCGACGGACCGAACCGGTACCAGTTGAAGGGGTCCGCGTTCAGCAGCCCGTTCGAGCGTGCCGCGCCGGCGCTCGAGAACGCAGCCAACTCCACGATGAAGGACAACGACACCGGGTTCCGCTGCATCGCAGCCGCCCCGTAGCTCGGCGCTTGGCGAGGCTGTGGTGAGCCAGCCCGAGTGGGCGCTCGTCGTCGGCGTCGATGTCGACGGGCGCTCTCCCCGCAGGTCCTCCTTGGGGCGTACGGAACCGATCGAACCGTGACTGTCCTCGGGAAGAGCCTTCCCTCGGACAAGAAGGAGACAGCCTCGACCCGACAGCCTGGCTGCGTTACAGAGTCGGTCTCTCCTCGGCCAAGCTCCGGCTGCGGGGACGGTCCTCCTCGTGAGCGGGGGCGGTGCCGCCCTGCGGAACGTCGTCATGAGCCCATCGCATCGCGGGTCCGGGACCCGTACCAGGGGAATTCGGAGGGGGAAAAGTTTGTCAAGGGGGGAAATAGGCGGGGGAATCCAGGCCATGATTGGATTCCGCCCCCGGACAGAGGCCACACTCATGGCAGATCCGTTCGCCGAACTACTCCTCCGGCTTCGCAAGGACGCAGGCCGGACGCAGGAGCAGCAGGCAGCCGCCATCAACGCTGTCTCCGGCCGGGACACCATGACCCGTCGAGAGATCAGTCGCTACGAGCAGTTTGAGAACGTCCCGACCAACCACACGCTTGAACAGATCGCGGCGGCCTGCGGCGTCTCATTCGAAGACTTGAGGCGGGAGGCCAAGGCCGCTCGCGCCAGGAAGAGAAAGAAATACGACCGTGAAGAGGAGGACCAGGAGGACGTGAAGCGCCGCACGTTGCTGGGGGGCGCCGCCCTTGGCGTGAGCGCGGCTGCCGAGCCCTGGGGACGGCTGGCCCTCGCCCTCGGTAAGGGTTCCAAGACCGACGCGCCTGCCGCTGCCGTACTCGTCGATCGAGCTGCTGAGTTGCACATCCAAGAACTCAGCCTTAGCGCAAGGCAGTTGCAACGCACGGTCGAGTCTCACCTTGACGCGATCACGGCAGCTCTGCCCCGTGCCGGCGAGCACGAGCGGGCTCTCACCATCGCCGCCGGAGAAACCGCAGCCCTGGCCGGGTGGGTGGCCTGGGACCTAGGGGAGGCACACAAGGCTGACGCCTATTACCAGGTCACGTCGGAGTGTGCATCGGCCGCCGGACACCCGCCACTCCGCGCCCTGGCCCTGACCTACGCCAGCTACGGAGCTCCGACGCCCAAAGAAAGGTTGAGGCTCCTTTCCCAGGCAGCACATGATGTTCGAGGACCCGGCAACGCCACGGCCGCTGCCTGGGTGCTCGGCAGGCAGGCCGAGGAGGCTGCGGCGCTGGGCGACGACACAGAGGCACTGCGTGCATTGGAACGAGCACGTTTCGCCTACGACTTTGCCGATCACACAAGCGAGCAGGCGTGGGTCCGATTCGTGACCCCTTACCGCATGGACTCACTGGCACTCTCCGTCTATGGACAGCTGGGAAGATCCGAGCTGACCGCCACGGCCGACACTGCCGTCGAGCGCCTCGGGGATGGCCTATCGGATGCAGGCGTTGTCGTCCTCGGTGACCTTGCTTCCGCGCTGCTACGCGGCGGAGACGTCGAACAAGGTGTCTACGTAACACGTCAGTTTGCGGCCGCGAGTCAGGCCAAGCCCAATACGATGGGCAAGGAGCGCGCCCGATCCATCGTGACCTGGCTTCCAGACAACGAGCGAGAACTTGCCGATCACCTAAGGCAGTTCGCGTCCTGAGGCTCGTGCCATACGCAACGCGGAGCTTGCCCGGGACGCGAACGCGTCGCGCAGCGCGTCAGCGCTTGGTCGTCTCCTCAACGACCCAGGACAGGTAAGCAGCCGATCCGCCTGTTACAGGAAGGGTGACCCACTGCGGCACCTCGTACGAGTGCTTCTCTGACACCCACGCCTCCAGCTCCGGAAGCCGGGCTGCGGTCGTCATGTACGAGATCCGCCACTCCCGCACCGTCTCGATGTCACTTTTCCACCAGTAGACGGCGGTGAACGGCGCGTCGATGTGAGCGCCCGCTGCCAGCTTGCTCTCAACCGCGCCCCGAGCCAGCGTCTTCGCCTGGTCCTCGTCGTCGATGGTCGTCTGCGCAATCACGATGTCGGTCATGCCACTACCTCTCAAGCCGGGAGTAACCGACCCTATCCAGCGGCTCCCTGTGGGTGCGCAGGTACCAGACGGTGCTCAGGCTGCGGCTTCGTGGGGGTCCTCATCCTCCGGGGAGTCGCCCGGGTGGGACCACCCCTCGACCCAAGTGCTACCAGGAGGGAGGTCCGTCCCCTGTCTCCTCCTTGTACTGCGCCTCCTTGTCCGCCGACATCGAACCAAGTCCGTGGAGTTCCTTGCCATCCGACGTAGTCGTCGCAGGCCATAGCGTTGGTGAGTGGCGACGGCCCACACCAACGCCCTTGTCAATCAAGTTAGTCGCCGCAGGTGCGCGAGGCGGACGACTGGATTCGCTGCTCAAAGACACTTCTTTCCTCGCTGGCGTTCTGGCCGCCGGGGAGCTTCCGTAGATGGGGGGTCAACGTCGTATATCCAAGCGGATTCGCCCATGGCAGACAAGAAAGAGCTCCAAGAGACTGGAACCTGCTCCGGGATCATGTCAACGTACAACACCCTGGAAAATCCAGGTCAGCGAGTGAGGCGAGATTTCGAGTCGGCAGGGAGGCCGACATTTACGGCAGCCAGCCGGTATCTCGCGCTGCTCGGCTTCCTCGTAGAGGCGCTGGACAAGGAGCACCACCTGTCTCGAATGCGACTCTCTGATCCGCCCCTTTCACTGCTCTTCACCCATATGGAGACTTGGTCGTGGAGCGTACATCAGCAAGAGGATTGTGGCGCCCATTCCGCAGCGCTGTCTCTCTGGCCAGTGAGGTCGGGCTGCTCAGTGAGGACTTGTTGCAACGCAGCTACCGCCGGTAGCAGGCGGTACTCGCGCTCCGGTGCTCGGGACAGACGGCGGGACCCTCCGGTTTCTGGCCGTACCGGCTGACCTTCTGGACCGTGCCGGGCGAAACATAGACCACGATCGCCGGTTAGCCAAACCGGCGATCGTGCCGACCATTGAGGGTGTTCGCGGCGGCTGTGCTTGGCGGTGGAGCCGTTGCGAACACAGTCGGAGTGCCGCAAGTACGCAGGAGTTTCCGCGTTGATTTGACGTGGGCTCTCGGTGTTACTGACCCGCTCTGTCGCCCTGTTCGCTCCCTCGCAAGGAACATCCACCCCATGCGCCGATCCGCGATACCTCCTGCCCTTTTTCGTCCGGGGAGGGCAGTCAAACCTTCCATGCCTACCAAATCTGCGCCCATCGGTAATGGCGAGGCGGCGTCGTGACGGTAGCGCTTCAACTTGGGCAGGTGCTGTCTTGACCGCCGGGGGCAGCAATCGGCTGCTGACGCCGGAAGAAGTCGCCGAATGGCTGAAGGTCAGCGAAGTCACAGTCCGGAACAAGTATCGCTCCTGGGGTCTCAAGGCCCAGAAAGTCGGACGTCTCTTGCGATTCCGTGAGCGCGACATCGTGGCCTACCTGGATGAGAACTACGGCTGAGTCGTTCCCTTTCCTCTTGCGGGTGAGTCATGCCCTTTTTCAATGCAGAAAGGAGGCCATATGGCCACCGTCTTCCAGAAGTGCAAGACCGAGCCGACGAACAAGTACTACCCGTGCGAGAAGACCCGCTGCGGCCACAACTGGACGGTCAGGTACCGCGAGCCCGGCGGCCGGACGGCCCGCCAGAGGGAGAAGACGTTCGCCAAGAAGACCGGCCCCGATGGCGCCGACGCCTTTGCGTCGAAGGTCGAACACGACAAGGGTATGGGTGTCTACCTCGACCCCAAGCGAGGGGACATTACCCTTCGAGCGTGGTCGAAGGAGTGGCTCGGGCTTCAGATACTCGCCGAAGGCACGCGCCGGAACTACGAGGGGTTCACCCGGAACCACGTGGTTCCGCACCTGGGTCGGAAGACGCTCGCCGGACTCGTAAAGAAGGACTTCGAGAAGTTCATCGCGGACCTGCACCGGAACGGCGAGGGCATGGCCGCGTCCACCATCAACGACCGCATGAAGTTCGTAGCGGCCATGATGCAGGCGGCCGTCACCGAAAAGCGCATAGCGGAAAACCCTGCGGCGGGCGTGAAGGTCCCCCGGACGAGCTCGTTCGCCGTGGATGAGGATGAGATTCCGACCCTCGAAGAGGTCGATCTCGTCGCGAAGTACATCTCTCCGCAGTACCGGTTGACGATCTACTTGCAGGCAGCGGCCGGCCTCCGGATCAGTGAGACTCTCGCCTTCGCTACGGAGTGTCGTCGAACCGACTTCATACGAGTCCGCTGGCAGGTCAGCTCGAAGGCGAACCGCGGGGATTGTCGGACGCGGTTTGTGCCGCTGAAGCACCGGGCGGAAGGAGAGTACCGCGACATCCCCACGGCGCCGTTCCTAGAAGAAGAAATCGTCGCCCATGCGGAGCGGTGGGACGCCGTGCCGGTGGTATTCACGGACAAGGGGGGCCGGGACAAGGAGCTGGAAGTCTTCTTCGCACCTCGCGAGCGAGGCAAGGGCACGATGCCTACGGCCACGACCTATGCGTACCACTTCAAGAAGGCACTCAAGGCAGCCGGCCTTGTCCGGGCGGACGGCAAGCCGAAGTACACCCCGCACGGCCTCCGCCACTTCTTCGCCTCGACTGCTCTGGCGAACGGTATCCCCATCCATGAGGTCTCGCGTTGGCTTGGCCACAAGTCGATCAAGACCACGGTCGACATCTACGGGCACCTCGTACCTGGCGCCTGGCACCGTTGCCGGGAGATCATGCAGGATGCCATGCGCCCGGTGTAGGTGGACGTGCCGACCGAGCCACCGCAGGAGGTCAACGTGCGAGGAAGCGGCGTAGGTGCTGACCTTGATCTCCCGTGCTGATTCTGTGCTGACTTTGCCCCCCAGAAACCGCGTTTCCGCAGGTGGGAGCGGTGTTTCAAACGTTCCGCTTCAATGTGTAGCGGGTGACGTACCGCCACGTCACTGATCTGGCAAACATGCAGGTCAATAGGGGTTCGGCTCTTCGGGGTCGGGCCCCTGGTTTTTTTCCGTGCTGGGATGGTGCCAGGAAACCTGACCCGTCGTCACCTGCCGTCACCCCTACTCATCCCTACCGTGCTGCGGTTGTGCCGGGATGGCGGTCGGCTCCGGTGCCGAGTCCCAGGCGCGGGCCGCAGCGCTTTTCCTACTCGTTTGACACGCTTGGGGTCATGGCTGAGACGACGTACGGCATCGCGGAGGGGCCAGCGACGCGGGTAAACCTGTCGCTGCCGGAGGGGACCGCCGAGGCGATCCGGGCGCGGGTGGGCAAGCGGGAGTTCTCCGCGTACATCGCCGCGGCGGTCGAGCGTGAGCTGCGCGGCCAGGTGCTGGACGAGTACCTGGCGGACTACGAGAACCGTAAGGAGCCGGGCTCCGAGCAAGCCCGGCAGCGGGCGCGGCACGTCTTCGACGAGGTGTTCGCCGAGGAGGCCGAGTGGCCCGCCGCAAGCTGAGTCACGAGGGGACGCTGGTCCTCGGCAGCGGGGGGTTTCGAAGCTGCTCGCCGACGACGAGCAAGTGGTGGCTCTGGTTGCCGAGGCCCGCTCGCGCGGCATGGAGGTCGTTATCAGCGCGCTCACCATCATCGAGGCCGTCCACGCCCGTACGAACATGTCTTGCCTGAACCGGGTGCTTTCCGGACTGCGCGTAGTCCCGGTGGGCGACGAGGAGGCGCGGGCGGCCTCGAAGCTGTTGATGGATGCCGGCTTGCGCGGGCACACCTACGCGATTGATGCGGCGGTCGCCGAAGCCGCGCTGCGACAGCACCGCCCTGTGGTCATGTTGACGGCCCCGGCGATGTGCTGGCTGCTTGGCCGCTGGGAGTGGTGGATTGCAGGCGGTACGGGAGTTGGTGAGCGCGATCAGGCTGCAGACGTTGCGCTTTGACCAGTGGGCGCCATGTCCGACGCCGCCGGGTTCGGCATTCAGGTGCCCGCCCATCTGCCCTGGTCCGCTACGGTGACTCGCATCTGGTCAGGCAGTGCGCGCCATAGCTGACCAGCGTCGACGCCGACGCCGACGGGATTGGCTGGCGACCGCCCAGCTGCTGCTAGAGCGAATCGAGTCACGGTGAGGGCGCGCAGGCTCCGGCCTTGGGAGACGTCGTCAGCCACACCTGCGGCCATTCCCACCTCGTCTTCCTGGAGGAGTTCGACAGCCGCCGGCACTGGCGGCCGTCGAGCAGATGCTGCGGGGCGGGGTTGTAGACGCCTCATCACTTCACTGGTGGGGGTAGAAGTTGGGGCGCTGGTCGACGTTGTCGTAGTAACGGTGGAACACGGGGGTGATGCCGCCGGAGAGCGGGGGGACGATCCAGCTCCAGTCTGCGGATACGGTGCGGCCCTGGCGTTCCTCCTTGGCCAGGTGGGCGAGGAAGCGCCGGGACTCCTCGTGGTGGTCGCTGATCCGGACACCTGCGGCCTCGAAGGAGTGCAGGACGGCGACGTTGAGCTCGACCAGGGCGCGGTCGCGCCACAGGGTTGACTCGCTGGTGGTGTCCAGCTGGAGGCAGGCGGCGACGGCGGGGAGCATGTTGTAGCGGTCCTCGTCGACGAGGTTGCGGGCGCCGATCTCCGTGCCCATGTACCAGCCGTTGAACGGGGCGAGCGGGTAGTCCATCCCGCCGATGCGTAGGCGCATGTTGGAGATGACGGGTACGGCGTGCCAGCGCAGGCCCAGTTCGGCCAGGCGTGGGACGTCGGGGTGGGTGATAGGGACCTCCAAGACCAGCTCCCGCGGCAGCTCGAAGAACCGGGGTTTGTCGTCGGGGGTGTCGATGACCAGGGGCAGGACGTCGAACGGCCCTTGGGGGCAGCCCTGCCAGCCGAGGCGGAGGATGGCCTCGGTGAGGTCGGCGGTGCGCGGGTCACCGAGCACGGTGCCGTCGTCGCGGCGGTAGCCGGCGTACCGGATGAGCTGCTCGTTCCACACCTGCGGGCCGGGCCGGCCGGGGGAGTCCGGGGCGAAGACCGAAATCACCGGCCTGATGCGCCCGCCGTTGGTCGCCTGGCGCAGGTGCGTGCACAAGTGCCGGTGGATCTCATCGGGGGCTGTGGCGTCCCGGCGGTCCAGGACGCGCAGGCTGTTCCAGTACAGGCGGCCGATGCAGCGACTGGAGTTGCGCCACGCGACGCGGGCACCGTACACGAGCTCGGCGGTGGTGTGCCGGTAGGTGCCCGTGGCGTCGATGGCGGCGCGGACCTGCTCCAGGCGCCGGGCGAGCGGGACGGGCTGATCGGACTGCTCCGCGTGGAACTGGCGCAGGAACTCCTCAGCCTCATTTGGATCGGCGACGCCGCAGGACTGCGGCGTCGCCGGTTCCGCCGACGGGACCGGGCCAAGGGACGAATCGGGCCCCAGTGCCGGGCACGCTGTCGGGGACGGGGCGGGCAAGGAAGGGCCCAGAGCGACTTCGGAGGTCACGATTCCTCGCAGGGGAGTAGAGCGCTGACCTCGTCAGCGGAGGCTGAGCGGCAGGGAGCGAAGGGAGCGGAATTCGAGGTTCTCGTTCCAGATCGGCTCGCCCGCCGTCCGGATGCCCGGGAAGCGGTTCAGCAGGGCGACGTAGAACCACTTCAGCTGCAGGGAGATGAGCTGCGCGGCGAGACAGGCGTGCACCCCTTGGCCGAACGACAGGTGCCGAGCGCTGTTGGGACGGTCGAGGTCGAAGTCGTTCGGTCGCTCGAACATGTTGGCGTCCCGGTTGGCCGAGCCCAGGAACAGGGCGAGAGTCTGCCCGGCCTCGATCCGTACGCCGCCCATCTCGACGTCCTTGGCCGCGACGCGCCAGGTGAACTGGTTCGAGGCGTTGTAGCGGAGGACCTCGTTCGCCGTGTTGTCCACGCACGCCTGGTCCGCCAGGAAGCGTTCGACCTGCCGCGGGTTGCGGGCGAACGCGAGCGTGCCGCTGCTGAGAGAGCCCGGCGTCGTGGGCGCGAACAACGCGATGAACACCAGCGCCAGCTGGTGCACGGTCTGTTCCGGCGTGGTCTCGGTCAGGCCGTCCTGGGCGGCTGCCAGGCGGGCGATGACGGTGTCCGGCAGGACCTTGCCCCGCATGCCCTGGAGGAGTTCGGAGGCGTACGTGTGCAGGTCGGTGAGCTTTTCCAGGATTATCTCCTGCGTCACCGGCTGATCCTTCGGACCGGAGTGGTACGTCATGATCGTATTCACGCGCGGGATGAGGAATCCGAGGTCCTCCTCGGGGACCCCGAAGGCGTGCACGGCGGAGCGTACGGGGAGTTCGGCAGCCAGGGCGGGGACGGCGTCGATCTCGGTGGCACCGGCCGGGATGGAAGCGACCAGGTCGTGCGCGACCTTCTGGAGGACTTGGTCGTAGTGCTGGTGCGCGGCACGGGTGAAGCCTGCGCGGACGGACCGGCGTAGCGCGTCGTGGAGCGGCGGGTCCGTGTACATCACCACGTTCTTGGTCCAGCGGTGGAAGATGTTGTCCGGCGGCAGCGGCTGTCCGGGGAACTTCGCGGCCAGCACTTCCGTCCCCCGGTCGGCGGTGAGCCGGGGATCCTTCAGCCCGGCGGCGCAGTCGGCGTACGTCAAGACCGCCCAGGCGTTCAGGCGCTCGACCCAGTGGACGGGGCGGCGCTGGGCCAGGTCGGCGTAGACAGGGTAGGGGTCGGGCACGATGGACGGGTCGGCGAGCGGCGAGGGGACGGTCACAGGGGCTTCCTTGGGGTAGTCGAAAAGGGATGCGGAGCCGGGGATCGCGGCAGGAATTCCGGGATGGGAGGCGAGCCCTCGATCCCGTGGTTGTCAGTCGCGGCGCATACGTGTTGACAGGGCGGGCGGCGCGGCATCGCCGGGCGGGATCTCCGGCGACGGGGCGAGCCCGGCCACGGAGCGGAGGAATCCTGTGGCGAGCGGCGGTGATTCGCAGGTGCCGTTCGGCGCGGAGATCGGCTTCTCCGACGAGGACCTGAGCTACTGCGTGCGAGCAACGGGGCTGCTGGATCAAGAAGCGGCCCACAGGAGAACCACGCTCACATGTGTTGCCTGTCCTGGTGACGGAGGCGCCGTGGCACCGGAATTCCTCTCTCTTGAAGATCGTGCGCCGGCACACCTTCATCATGGATAGGCATCCCCGACGAAATCTTGTCGATCGGTGACTGATCCTTAGCTGTTGGATGCCAGTTCCGCTATGCACCTTTCGATACCTTCGCGGACAGGGGACCTGCGCATGGCGCGAGGTGCCGACGAAAGCTGCCGCACCACGAGGCGCCTTGTCATATCCCGGTAAAGCCGGGAGGGAATTGGAGGTTTTCCCTCGTCCTGACAGCGACTGAGCTTGTGAGGTCGTTGGCGTGAGGGACGGACCGGTTCCGGCGAGGCATCCGTCGATGAGTGGGAAACATACCGGATTTCCTCATTCCGTTTCGATGGTCCGGCTGAGGTGCTCGGAGAGTGGTGAAAGCGGTGCGGGACCGCAGCGGCGACCAGAAGCCTTCCGCCGGGTTGAGGCCGGGTGCGTAGGAGACCAGCCGGTAGCGGGTCGGCCAGTCCTGCCGGGCGATGAACTGCCGCATTCCATAAGCGAGATGAACGTTCAGGATGCCCCGATGTTGCGGCAGGCGGCAGAAGACGAGGCGGCGAGGAAGGTGGCGGTTGCATCTGACCGTATATCTCACGGGTGACGTAGCGTCTGAGACGCCGGATGTCGATGGACCGGCTCAGCCTGGGAACACGCAAGCCGCAGTCCGGCCGCACTTTCCCCGGCCGACCCGCAGACCGGGCTCTCCTGGGTCGAGTTGGTCCGTGCCGTCGTGGCTCGTTCCGCCCTTCTGCCCGGCCCGCCGCCGGGGAAGTCGCCGCTGGTCGCCCTGCACAGGCCGGCGGTCGCGGACGAGGTGTTCCGGACGCGACCGCCGGAACCTTCCGGCCTGAGACCTGGCACCGAAGGCACTCACCGTGTGTATCCGGCCGGGCCAGGCCCTCCGGCTCCGCCGAACCGGCCCACCTGGTAGGCGCCGGCCGGCTGCCGGGTGATGACCAAGGGATCGCCGTGGAGGACCTGTCGGTGGCGGGACTGGCCCGCACGAAGCTGACCAAGTCCGTGCACGACGCCGGGTGGCCATCGTTCCTCAGCATGCTGGAGTACAAAGCGGAACGGTACGGCCGCACCCTGGTCAGGATCGGCCGGTTCACACCGACCTCCCAGACCTGCTCCAGGCCGCGAGGGAGTTGCCGTAGCAGTCGAGATGCGGATCCATGGGGATCCCCTGACCGAGTCGCAGTTACGCCCTACTGACCGCGCAGCCCCGCAACGTGGGACACCGAAGGCTGTGTGATGTGGCGGGAGTTCGCGACCGGCCCGCAGGCGGTCGGCAGTGCATGAGCTGCATGACGGCTGTGCCCAGGGCCATCGATCCGTGCCGCCTAGCCCCGGGCCGCGTAGTGGCACAGCAACGATCGAGAAGGCGGGAACCCTCCGGCTTCAGCCCGAGGTGCAAGTCACATCACCTGGCCAGGAGTGCTCGTAAGTTGCGTGCGTGCCGGTGGAGGCGTCCACGGTGTCCGATGCTTCGCGCAGTGCGGGCACGTCCCGGGTGGGCGACCGAAGAGCGCACGCGAGGAGGTGCGGCGTCGGCACTCCGGTGACCAGGACGCTCCCCTTCGGCCCGGTGGAGTGACCGAGGTGTGTCGTGTGGTGGCGTCTGAGCTGCATGGTGCGGGGGCAGGCCTCCCGTGCCGGGACCGTGCTGACTCGGCTCGTCCACGACCACGTTTCGGGGCCCTGGTCCTTTCTCGGGCCGGGGTGGCGCCGGGAACCCCGTGCCGAACCGTGGGCGACACGTCGTCCCTGCCGCCGTCATGCCCTCGCCGTTTCAGGTGAAACAGTGCTGCTTCCGGTAATCGCGGGGCGACATTCCGTAGGCGCAGCGGAAGTGTCTGCTCAGCATCGCGGCATCCAGCATCCCCCAGTCCGCCGCCAGCTCATTGATCTTCCGGTGCCCCAGGCTCGGATCCCTCAGATCGCATGCGAAACGCTCCAGGCGACGGCGTTTGACATAGCTCATGACGCTTTCCCCGATCGGTCCGAAAACTCGATGTAACTGACGCACCGATATGTTGTGTTCGGCCGCGAGGGTCGCCGGGCTGATCTCGGGGTCGGCCAACTGCCGGTCGATCGACTCCTGAACCGCGATCAGAAGTGGATCGCATCCCCCAGAGTAATGCTTTCCGAGCTCGGCATATGCGATTCGCGTCGCGGAGATCGCCAGGATGCGCACGACCTCCTCCATATACGAGGACAGAATCCCATCGGTTTTCATCATCTCCACAGCCAGGGTATTCAAGAACGAAAAAAGAAATCCGGATCCGGGACCCTTGGCAGCATCCGTCACGATAAAAGTCCCCCGAGGCGACACCGGGAGTCCATCCTTCGCTTCGTCGGCGAAACGCAGTACGAGGAGTCGCGAAGCAACGGGCACATTCATCGAAAAGGGAACGTCGCCGTCCGTCATAACCAGCGTCCCCGCGTCGATCTCCGTACCGTTTCCGGTACCAGCGATGAACGCCATTCCTGACAGTACGCATATGACTGTTCTCTGCGGCGTCAAGGCCGCCTCCGAGTTGATTGCCTCGAACTCGATGACGGCTGGACCGGAATCTATGATCGTCACCTTGACCCCGCCGGCCTTGAAAGATTTTATCTGCATGCCTGAGCTCGACAAAAGGCAGTACCTTGCGCTCGGCGCGTCGGCCGGAAATCGAGTGAAGCAAGATGCTTCCCCCTTCTCGGCTCCGAGCGCGACAAACAGTTCAGAACAGGCCACGGCGAGATCCTCCGCAAGGAACGAACCCAGTCGTTCACCCGCTTAGTTTGATTGAAATTTCAACTACCAGGTCAATCGGGTCTGGCGCCGGAGGCGGGAGAATCCTGGTCACAACCCGCGGGTGCGATCGATGCTCCTCGCGCGCCGCAGACGGGTCAGGTGTGCTGACATTCCGCTGCGGACGTCTCCATCGTGGGTGCGTGGACCCTCGGATCCACGTTGGGTGACTTGCTCACCCGCTGCGTCGACCGAGGGGAGGTGCGATCTGACAGGCCTGTGGCCAGCCGTCTCCGCCGGCTGGCGTCAGGCAGTCACCCGGGTCACTGCATCGCACCGCATAAACGCTCCTGCGCCGGAGTCCGTGGCGACGCCCGAGCGAGCCTCGCTCGCACGGCATGCCGCCGCCCGGGCCAGGGTGGCCGTAACGGTCGCGCCCCGTTTCTCCATGCCGTGGCCAGCGCCTCCGGAAACAGTGCGGAGAGAGAAACTCCGTCGCCGCGATCGGGTTTCCAGGTCTGTCCGAGGCAAATTTGTCCATCAGGTTTTCCTCACTCATCACGAGGCCACGAACGGCCGTAAGGGGAAGGGGCCGTGCGCGTCTTCGCTTACTGAGTCCGTGCGAGTCCGTCACTGCTCATCAGGAGGTGCTGCGCTGTACAAGAGAGCGCTGTGGGAGCGCTCCCGCTTATTGACAGTGCCCTGCGGGTGGCAGTCCAGTCAAGTACCTACTGATTGACCGGAGTTGTGTGTTGGCTCCTGAGGGTGCGCACACAGGAGCATTGTCTTGGCGGGCGGTGCGCAAGCCACCTGCGGGATTGTCGGCGCAGCCGTACGTGCGTTCATCGAACTCGCCCGTTGGGTTTACCTCACCAGCTATCCGCTCAACTGCACTCACTCGCTACGCCGGGGTGGTTGACTGAGGCGACGGCCCGCCGGACGGACGGAGTCGTCGAGCGCGAGCGCTGCCGATGCGGGAAGTCACAGGCAGCTCCCTGCGCTTTCCTCCGGTCGCGGAAGTCTGGTCTTCCTGTGTCGAATTTGTTTGTCGAAATTTTGCGAGGTGGCGGGGGCTGCAGGACCCCGGGCGCGGATCACCACCTCACCGTTGCCCGACCCCGCTGGATCGTCGGCACGTGGCCTCCTCGCAGTAGCTCCCGCTGCAAACGGAAGCCTGGCGTCCAGAGGCAACGACGCGGTCACTGACCGACAAGACTGCGCCGCGGAAACAACCCCATGATGCTTATGTTCCAACGTGCGAGAACCATTCACAGGGGGATTCCCGGTGCTACGACACCTGCTTCATCGGGACGGACAAGACATTCTGAGAACGGTTCTCCTGCAACCGCTTCTCGATCCGGCGGCCCGTCGGCCGCACGCGGTGGCTCGGGTTCTCGTAGGAGAAGCCGGCACCCGTACCCCGTGGCCCCCCGAACCGTCGTCGCTCACCACTCCTGGCGCCACTCGGCCCCACGTAGGCCCGACGTCTTTCCCCTCCCCTGCTTCCGCTTTCCATGCCATCGGCTTGAGCGCGCCCACGGGCGGCTCGACGACAGAGAGGAACGGATACCTGTGTCGCACCTGACCGGTGAAGATCTCCCGGAGGGAGCGCTCGCCACGACGTGGCCGAGTCTCCTCGAAGCGCGGGTGGCCGACACACCTGACGCCATCGCGCTCGTCGCCGGGGACACGGCGCTCACGTACGCGCAGTTCAATGCCCGTGCGAACCGGCTCGCCCGGTGGCTGAAGTACCTCGGCGCCGGGCCGGAGCGGTCGGTCGGGCTGGTGCTGGGCAGGTCCGCGGACTTCTTCCTGTGCGCGACGGCCGTGCTCAAGTGCGGGGCCGCGTACCTGCCGCTGGATCCGAACTACCCCGTGGAGCGACTGTCCTTCATGGCCCGGGACGCAGCACCCGTGGTGCTGGTGACGACGTCGGACGTCCGGGGCGACCTTCTGGGCCAGCTGCCCACCGGCAGCCTCGTGGTACTGGACGACGAGGCCACCGAGGACGTACTGCGCCGTCTGCCGGACCACGACATGGAGGACGGGGAACGTTTGGAGCCACTGCGCCCCGCGAGTCCCGCCTACATCATCTACACCTCCGGCTCCACGGGGATCCCCAAGGGAGTCGTCGTCACCCACCAAGGCGTCGCGAGCCTGATCGCGACCCAGCGTCGTCGCCTCGCCGTCACCGGCGCCTCACGCGTGCTCGCCTTCTCGTCCCCGAGTTTCGACGCCAGTTTCTGGGAGATGTCGATGGCGCTGCTGGCCGGGGCCGCGCTCGTGGTCGGCAGGCCGGGGCGGCTGCTGCCCGACGCCGAACTGGCCGCGTTGATCGCGGACCACGGAGTCACTCATGTCACTCTCCCGCCCTCGGTCGCGGGTGCGCTGGGCCCCGACATGCTGCCTCCGAGCGTGACGCTGGTCGTCGCGGGCGAAGCGTGCCCGGCGGCTCTCGTGCAGCGCTGGCGCCCGCACCGGACGATGGTGAACGCCTACGGCCCGACGGAGTCCACCGTCTGCGCCACCATGAGCGATCCGCTGGCCGACGACGTGGCGCCGCCGGTCGGCCGGGCGGTGGACGGCACCCGGATCCATGTCCTCGACGACCGCCTCGCACCGGTTGTGCCGGGAGCGGTCGGCGAGATCTACATCGCGGGGCACAGCCTGGCACGCGGGTACCTCGAGCGGCCGGGTCTGACCGCGCAGCGGTTCGTGGCGGACCCCTTCGGCCCGGCCGGCAGCCGTATGTACCGCAGCGGTGACCTCGGCCGCTGGACCCGTTCAGGAGACCTGGAGTTCGTCGGCAGGGCGGACGACCAGGTCAAGGTACGCGGCTTCCGTATCGAGCCGGGCGAGATCGAATCCGTCATCGCCGGGTGCCGCGGGGTCCGGCAGGCCGCCGTCGTCCTGCGTGAGGACCGGCCCGGAGAGCCATACCTCGCCGCCTACGTCATACCCGAGAACGCGGCCGCCGACGAGGCGGCCGGCGAGGAACCGGACGGTCAACTCGATGCCTGGCGACGGCTCTACGACGATCTGTACGGCCGAGCCGACACCGCCGACTTCGGCGAGGACTTCTCCGGCTGGGTGAGCAGTTATGGCGGGCGGCCGATCGAGGGGATGCGCGAATGGCGTGAGCAGACCGTGCGGCAGATCCGCGAACTGGCTCCGCGCCGCGTACTGGAGATCGGCTGCGGTTCCGGTCTGCTGCTCTCGCAGCTGGCGGGTGACTGCGAAAGCTACTGGGGCACCGACATCTCCGGGGCCCTGATCGAGCGGCTGCGCGGGCAGGTCGCCGAGCGCCCCGGCCTCGCGGACCGGGTCGTCCTGCATCAGCTCTCCGCCCATGAGCTGGGGAGTCTGCCCAGCGGCGGCTTCGACACCGTCGTGCTCAACTCCGTGATCCAGTACTTTCCCTCAGGCGATTACCTGTTCGACCTACTGCGCGAGGTGTCCCGGCTCCTGGTACCCGGGGGCGCGGTGTTCCTCGGCGACGTCCGTAACCTTCGTCTGCTGCGCACCTTCCACGCCGGGGGGCTGCTGGCGGCGGCCACGCACACCGACACTCCGCAGACGGTCTGCGCGGCGATCGACCGGGCCATGGCGCAGGAGAAGGAACTGCTCGTGGACCCGGAGTTCTTCACGACGGCCGTCGGCGCGCTGCCCGGCATGACGCTGGAGTCGTGCACGCTCAAACGGGGCGGGTACGACAACGAACTCAGCCGCTATCGCTACGAGGTGGTGCTGCGCAAGCATGCCGGGCCTGCCGATGACACCGGGCCCACGGACGACGCGGGGCCGGTCGTGCGACTGCGGTGGGACGGCGAGATGGCGAGCCTGGCCGACGTCGCCGATCGGCTGCGTCGTGGGAAACCGGAGCGGTTGTGCGTCACCGGGATCCCCAACGGCCGGGTGGCCGGCGAGCATGCCGCGACACTCGCGCTGTTCGACCGGCGCCCCCTGCACGAGGTGCTGTCCCTGGGGCAGGCTCCGGCGGGCGTGGCACCGGAGGACCTGCGCCGGCTGGGCGCGGAACTGGGCTACCGGGTCGACTGCACCTGGTCGTCCGAGGACGACGCCCTGATCGACGCTTCCTTCACACGCGCCGGAGCGCTCGTGCCGCGTCCCGCCCCCCGGACCGACGCGGAGCCGGACGGTTTCTCCCCGGCCCGGTTCACCAACAGGCCGGCGTTCGCCCGCCCCGACTCCCAGACGATGGCCTCTCTTCCCGGGCAGGTCGCGGCGAAGCTGCCGGCCTTCATGGTCCCGGAGGTCTTCGTCCCGCTCGACAGGCTGCCGGTCACGGTGAACGGAAAGCTCGACCGCGGCGCCCTGCCCCGGCCGCGGCGCGCCGCCCATGCCTCGGGACGTCCGCCCAGGACCGCCCGCGAGGAGGTACTGGCGGCGATCTTCGCCGACGTACTCGCGACAGCCGACGTCACAGCCGACAGCGACTTCTTCGCCGTCGGCGGCAACTCCCTGCTGGCCACCCGACTCGCCGCCGAGGTCCGGCGGCGCCTGAACACCGAGATGCCGCTGTCGTGGCTGTTCGAGTCGCCCACCGTCGGCGCGCTCGCCGCCCGCTTCGACGCGGGGGACGAGGCCAGGCCGCTGCCCGTGCCGAGCGAGTACGCCTCCGGCAGCACGGCGCCGTTGTCGGCCCAGCAGATGCAGATGTGGCACGAGTACCGCCGAAGCCTGTGTCGCGACATGTTCAACGTGCCGCTGTCGCAGCGGCTGACCGGTGCCGTCGACGCCGAGGCACTGCGCGCCGCCCTCGCCGATGTCGTCACCCGGCACGTTCCGCTGCGCACGCTCGTCCAGGACGACGGCAGCGGTCCGTGTGCGGTGATCACGGAAGCCACCGCGGACGACATCCCATGGACGGAGACCAGGACCACGCCCGAGCGGCTGTCAGAGGATCTCGCGCACGCCGCCCGCCGCCACTTCGACCTCGAGACCGAGATCCCGCTGCGGGCCGTACTGTTCACGCTCGGCCCGGACGAGTCCGTACTGCTGCTGGTCATGCATCACATCGCCGCCGACGGCTGGTCCTTCGGCCCCCTGCTGGAGGACCTGGTCCGCGCCTACCGCGCCCGGACCGAGGGGCGCGCACCACAGTGGGAGCCGCTGTCCTTCGGCTACCTCGACTACGTCGCCTGGCAGCGCCGGCTGCTCGGCGCCACGGACGACCCGAGCGACGTCGCGCTGCGCCAGGCGGAGTACTGGAGGAAGACGCTGCACGGTGCCGACGACAGGCCGGTCCTGGAGACCGACAGCCCGGCGCCGGCCCAGCAGGACTTTGCCGGCAGGTCCCTCGATCTTCCGCTCGAAGTCGGCGGCCACCGGGTGCTGACAGCCGCGGCCCGTGAGCACGGTGTCACCGTCTTCATGATCCTGCACGCCGCGCTCGTCGCACTGCTCGCCCGCAGGGGAGCAGGAGGGGACGTCACCGTCGTGACCGCGGTGGCCGGCCGGACCGACACCCAGTTCGAACCGCTGGTGGGCCTCTTCGCCAACACCTTGGCGCTGCGCACCGACACGTCGGGCAACCCCACCTTCCGCGAACTGCTGGACCGGGTCCGCGTGACCGATCTCGGTGCCTATGCCCACCAGGACCTGCTCTTCGAGCGCCTGGCCGACGTGCCACCGCCCCAGGTGTCACTCGTCCTGCGCACGGTCGCAGCTCCGCCGGCCGACCTGCCGGGCCTCACCATCAGTCCCGGCCCACGGCCGGCGAGCGAATCCGCCCGCTATCCGGTGCTGTGGACCGTGGAGCATCTGGCCTCCGCCGCGGACGGCGGGACGCTGCGCAGCCACATCCAGTACCAGAGCGGGCTGCTGCGCGACGACACGGTCGTCCGGCTCGCCCAGCAGTACGAAGTCGTGCTGTCCCTGTTGTTGAAGGATCCCGATCTCCGCGTCCAGGACCTCCCACTGCAGTGACTCCCAGGGCCAGCCCGTCCGATCCCATCATCTGTGAGGTCCACTCGATGTCCATGCTGCCGCCGGGGCGAAGCCGCACCACGGCCTCGCCCGCCGGGGCCCAGGCCGGCCCCGAGTTCACCCCCGGCCTATGGGGACGGCTCTTCGAAGCCCGTGTCGACGCCGCCCCCGAATCCACCGCGATCAACTCCGCGAGCGAGCGGCTGAGTTACGCCGAACTGAACCGGCGGGCCAACCGCCTCGCCAGGTTGCTCATCGCACGTGGCGCCGGCCCGGAGAGCCTGGTCGGTCTCGCCCTGCCGCGCTCGACCGACTTCGTGGTGGCCGTGGCGGCCGTACTGAAATCGGGCGCCGGCTACTTCCCGATGGATCCGGACTATCCTCCGCAGCGGCTGGCGTTCATGCTCGCCGACGCCGCTCCCATGCTGGTGCTGACCAGGAGTGACATCGAGCCCGAGCTGCCGGCCGAGGCGGCCTCCCGCACGGTGGTGCTGGACGACCCGGCCGTCGTACGGACCCTGGCCGACTGCTCCGCGGCGGATGTGGCGGACGACGAACGCGGCGCCCCGCTCCGGACCCGGCATCCGGCCTATGTCATCTACACCTCGGGTTCCACCGGTACTCCCAAAGGAGTGGTCCTCACCCACCACGGCATCGCCAGCCTGGTGGGCAGCCATGCGCGGGACCTGGGGATCGGGCCGTCCAGCCGGTTGCTGCTCTTTTCCTCGCCGAGTTTCGACGGCGCCTTCTGGGACGTGTCGATGGCCTTGCTCACTGGCGCCACGCTGGTGGTCGCACCGCGTGAACGGCTCCTGCCCGGACCGGAGTTCAGTGCGCTCGCCGCCGAGGAGGGCATCACCCACTTCACCCTGCCGGCCTCCACGCTCGCCGCCCTGCCGGACGGCGCTCTGCCCGCCGGGGCCACCGTCGTCAATGTGGGCGAGGCCTGCAACAGCGAGCTGGTGCGCCGCTGGTCGCCGGGCCGGCTGCTGGTGAACGCGTACGGACCGACCGAATCGACCGTCTCCGCGACCATGAGCGGACCGTTGGCCGGGGCAGGCATCCCGCCCATCGGCCGTCCGCTCTCGGACACCCGCATCCACGTCCTCGACGAGCGGCTCCGGCCGGTACCGCCGGGAGCGGTCGGAGAGATCCACATCGCCGGAGCGGGGCTGGCCCGCGGGTACCTGGGGCGGCCCGCGCTGACCGCCGAGCGGTTCGTGGCCGACCCCTTCGGGACGCCGGGCGAGCGGATGTACCGGACCGGCGACCGGGTGAGGGTGCGTGACGACGGGCAACTGGAGTTCGTGGGCCGGGTCGACGACCAGGCGAAGATACGGGGTTTCCGAGTGGAGCCCGGCGAGGTCGAAGCCGTGCTGCGCGACCATCCCGAGGTCGCGCAGGCCGCGGTGGTGGTCCGGGAGGACACTCCGGGAGACCAGAGGCTCGTCGCCTATGTCGTGCCGGACCACCCGGCCGTGCGGCAGGCCGACGACACCACCTCGGAGCACGTCGAGGAATGGCAACGGCTCTACGACGAGGTCTACAGCGCAGTGGGAGCGCTCCCCCTGGGGGAGGACTTCAGCGGCTGGAACAGCACCTACGACGGCGAGCCCATTCCCGTGCCTCAGATGCAAGCCTGGCGGGACGCCACGGTCGACAGCATCCGTGCCCTGCGACCGCGCCGGGTACTGGAGATCGGCGTGGGCACCGGGCTGCTGCTGTCCCGCCTCGCCGGTGACTGCGAGGCGTACTGGGCCACCGACTTCTCCGCCGAGGTGATCGAGACACTCGGCAAGAAGGTGGACGTCGACCCGGTGCTGCGGGAGAAGGTCCACCTGCTGCACGGTCCCGCACACGACCTCCCCGGCCTCCCCGAGGGGTACTTCGACACCGTTGTCCTCAACTCGGTGATCCAGTACTTTCCGTCGGCCGACTACCTGGTGAGCGTCCTGCGCGAGGCGGCACGCCTGCTGGCGCCGGGCGGCCGGGTGTTCGTCGGCGACATCCGGCACCTGCGTCTGCTGCGCCCGCTGCGCAGCGCCGTCCGGCTGCGCTCCGCCACCCGGCGGGAAGCCTCTGCCTCCGCCGTCCGCGCGGCGGTCGAGCAGGACCTGGTGGATGAGAAGGAGTTGCTCCTCGACCCCGCGTTCTTCGCCGCGGTACCCCGGTGGATCCCGCAGCTCCGCGGGGTACGCACAGCGGTGCAGCGCGGCACGCACCACAACGAACTGACCCGCTACCGGTACGACGCGGTGCTCATCAAGGAGCCGGTGGAAACCGGTACCGCTGCGCCGGACGCGCAGACACTGACCTGGGGCACGGATGTCAGCGGACTGCAGGAGTTGTCCGGCCTGCTGGCCCGCACCCGCACGTCGCTGCTGCTGCGCGGCGTGCCGAACAGCCGGATCCTCGGTGAGGCATCGGCCGCGACGGCGCTGACCACGGCCCGGTCGCTCGACGAGCCGTTGCGGTTGCTGCAAGAACCGGCGGCAGGGATCGACCCCGAGGAACTGCACGCCCTGGGCGGGGGCGCCGGCTGCGAGGTCCACCTCACGTGGTCGGCGCAGGACCCCACGCGACTGGACGCCTGTTTCACACCCGTGGGCGGTGAACCGGGCGCCGTCCCGCTGGCGGAGTCCGCCGACAGCGGCAGGACGTCGCCCGGTGACCACGCCAACCAGCCGACCACGCACCGGACCGGCAACGCCCTGATGGGCAAGCTCCCCGGCTATCTGGCCGCCAGGCTCCCCGCGTACCTGCGGCCCAGCGCCGTGGTACGCATCGCGTCGCTCCCCCTCACCGTCAACGGCAAGCTCGACCGCACGGCGCTGCCCCGTCCCGCCCTGTTCCCGCGGGCTGACGGGCAGGCGCCCCGCACTCCGCGCGAGGAGATCCTCGCCAATCTCTTCGCCGATGTGCTCGGCCTGCCCGGGGTGCCGAGGGACGCCGACTTCTTCGCCCTGGGCGGCAACTCGCTACTGGCCACGCGCCTCGTCGGCCGTATCGCGAAACACCTCGAAGTCGATGTTCCGATCGCCTGGATCTTCGAGACACCGACCGTCGAGGGCCTGGCCGGGCGTACCGCTCCGGCGAGCAGGCTCCGCCCGCTGTTGCTCTGCCGCGACGAGAACCACGCGGCGGTGCCGCTCTCGCACAGCCAGTACGGCATGTGGTTCATCAACCAACTCGGCGGACCCGCGAGCCGGATCTACAACGTGCCGTACTGCCTGCGGATCACGGGCCGGGTGGACACCGGGGCGCTGCGGACCGCACTCGATGACGTCGTGGCTCGTCACGAACCCCTGCGTACCGTCTTCCCCGATGACGGTGACGGCCCCCGCCAACGGGTCCTCGCCCCCGAGGACGCCGCGGTGGTCCTTCATGAGACCGACGCCGCCGAAGACCGTCTGGCCGGCCACCTGGCGCGGGCCGCGGCGGAACCCTTCGAGCTCAGGACGGACCTTCCCCTGCGCGCACGCCTGTTCCGGCACGGACAGGACCGGTACACGCTCCTGCTCCTGATGCACCACATCACCGTGGACGCCTGGTCGCTGGCCCCCCTGACGGCGGACCTGGCGCACGCCTACCGGGCGCGGCTGGGGCAGCGGGCCCCGCAGTGGCAGCCGCTGCCGGTTCACTATCGCGACTACGCCGTATGGCACAACGAGCAAGCAGCCGAGGCGCAGGACCGCGGCAGCGGCTTCGGGCGCCAGCTCGCCTTCTGGGAGCGGACGCTGCGCGGTCTTCCGGTCGAGACGCGGCTGCCGGCCGACCGGAGCCGTCCGGCCAGACCTACCTATCGTGGCGGCACCGTCCACACCCACGTCGAAGCCTCCCTCCATCAGGAACTGCTCAACTGCGCGCGGGAGACGGGCGCGACGCTCTTCATGGTGCTGCACGCCGCGCTCGCGGCACTGCTGACCCGGCTGGGCGGCGGCACCGACATCGTCGTCGGCACCGCTGCCGCGGCGCGCACGGACCCCGCGCTGGACGACCTCGTCGGGCTGTTCGCCAACAGTGTCGTCCTTCGCGTCGACACCTCGGGCGACCCGACGTTCCGCACCCTGCTCGCTCGGACCCGGGCCGTGGACCTCGACGCCTTCACCCACCAGGAGGTCCCGTTCGACCAGGTGGTGGATCGCGTCAACCCGGCACGCCACCCGGCACGTCACCCGCTCTACCAGACGGCCCTCGTCCTGCACGCACCGCCCGGCGACGGCCATCGGGCCGACTCCGTCACCCTCACCCCCGAACCGCCCCCGAACACCGGAACGGCCCGCTTCGATCTGATGTTCAACTGGGACGAGAGCCGGGACAGCGCCGGCCTCGCCCAGGGCCTCACCGGCCGTACCGAGTACAGCTCGGACCTCTTCTCCCAGGAGACAGTCGAACTGCTCCTGGAGCGGTATCTCCTGCTGCTGTCCGCCGCGGTCCGCGACCCGGACGCACGCCTTCACACCCTGGACATCCTCACCGAGCCGGAACGGCGGGCCTTCTCACCACGGCCGTAGCCGTCCGACCCCGAATCATCGCGAAAGCCACCGAAAGCACCGTCAATTCCCGGTGCCGGGCCCTCTTTGCCGACTAGGAGAAATTCACCGTGCCCTCACCCTTCGACGACCATGACGGGCAGTTCCATGTGCTCCGCAACGAGGAAGGCCAGTTCTCACTCTGGCCGAATTTCGCCGACATCCCCTCCGGGTGGCGTTCCGTGAGCGGGCCGAGCCCCCGCGGAAGCGCCCTTGAGTACATCGAGAAGGAATGGACGGACATGCGCCCGGCGTCCGTCCGTGAATGACCCGGCCAATAACATCGAGCGGGGCCACGGGTCGCCGAGAACCGGGCCGTTTACGGCTGGCTCGGCTGGGCGACCGCCGATTCCGAGGACGTGGTGTCCCTGCCGATGGTCTCGTACGGCACCGACGCCGCACCGGCTCCGGTGGTGGTCCCGAAGGCCGGCCGGGGCCGGGCGAAGCGCTTGGGCGGTGCTGGACCGGCTGGGTGGGGCACGTCGGTGCCCCACCCAGCCGAACGCCGGACGACGGAGACGGACTGTCTCGGCGCGATGCTGGAGACCTTCCGGAAACCCGGCGAGTCCGGCGTAGGTGCCGACGAGGGTTCGTGCCTGCCATCGGGTGGGCACCCGGGAAGGAGCGCGCCTGCCACGTGTCGGCTCCGCCGCCATCAAGGGTGACCTCCATTCCGCACCCGTCGCCGGTTCTGTCGTAGACGCCGTCCTCGGCGTGTTCACGGACGGCGGGCGCAGCGGTCACGAGCGTGTGATGGCCGCGTCGACCCGGCCGCGACGGCGTCCTGGCACCTGGACGCGCAGTACTTGTTGGGCAGCCGACCGCGTCGCACGGCACCTACGGCGGATTCACCGAGCCGGACCTGCAGGACTGACGTGAGTACTACCGCGACAACGCCGCCCGGCTCTCCCGGGTCAAGGCGGCCTGTGACCCGGACCGCTTCTTCAGTTTCGACCAGGCGGTATGACGCGAGACGCCGTCACGACGCCGCACGGCCCAGGCCTGCGGTCTTGGAAAGGAAACGACACCATGGAATCTCCGGCCACCCAGGTCGACCCGGCGAACTCGCCGTTGGAGCCCTATCACATCTACCCGGAGGCCAAGTCCTGCCCGGTGGCGAAGGTCGGTCTGTGGAACGGCACGCCGGCGCACGTGTTCTCCGGGTATGAGGATGTGCGGACCGTGCTGCAGGACAGGCGGTTCAGCTCGGACTCGCGCCGACCCAACTTCACCGAACTCACTCCGACGCTCCAGTCGCAGGCCGCGGCACCGCCGTTCGTACGCACCGACAATCCTGATCACCGGCGCCTGCGAGGCACCATCGCACGCGAGTTCCTGCCCAAGCACATCGAGCTGCTGCGCCCCGCGATCCGCGAGATCGTCCAGGGTGTGCTCGACGGGCTCGCCGAGACCGCGCCTCCCCAGGACATGCTCGAGGCCTTCGCCGTACCGGTCGCGTCCGCGACCGTCTTCCGGCTGCTGGGGATTCCGGCCGAGGACCGCGCGTTGCTCACCCGATGCGTCAAGGGCGTGGTCTCGGCGGTGGGGAGCGAGGACGAAGGTGCCGAGGTGTTCCGGACACTCGGCGAGTACATCGGCGGGCTCGTCCAGGACCCCTCCGAACTGCCCGAGGACAGCCTGATCCGGCGCCTGGTGACGGGCCCGTACCAGGAGAAGCAGCTCACCTTCCACGAGACCATCGGCGTGATCCTCATGCTCATCGTCGGGGGCTACGACACGACGGCCAGCACCATCTCGCTGTCCTTGGTGAGTTATGCACTGCAGCCGGAGAAGTTCTCCGTCGTCCACGAACACCCGGAGCGGATACCCCTGCTCGTCGAGGAGTTGCTGCGCTATCACACCGTCTCGCAGCTCGGACTGGGCAGGATCGCCACCGAGGACGTCGAGGTGGGCGGCGTCACGGTGCGGGCCGGCCAGATGGTGGTGGCGGCGCTCCCCCTGGCCAACCGGGACGAGAGTGTCTTCCCGAACCCGGACGAACTCGACTTCGACCGCCCGTCCGTGCCCCATGTCGGCTTCGGTTACGGACCCCACCAGTGCGTCGGCCAGGCACTGGCCCGAGTCGAACTCCAGGAGGCCATTCCCGCGGTGATCCGACGGCTGCCCGGCATGCGGCTCGCCTGCGCTCTGGAAGACCTGCCGTTCCGGCACGACATGGCCACCTACGGCATCCATGAGCTGCCCATGACCTGGTGACCGGGCCTGCCGCGAGGCGAGCACCAGTGTCACGTGCCTACGACGCGTCGGCCGAGGGAGCAGCGCAGCGGGCGGTCATACCGGCGCGCCCGCCTCTCGGCGTCGCTCGAATCCTGGTTCTGGATCACTATCAGTGCCAGGGCCACGGAGGGCCGACAGTGACCCACTTGGTGATCTTCGCCCGAACCTGATCTTGATCTGAGGTCAGGAGGGAGAGGGTGATCTGCGTGGAGGACTGGGCGGAGATTCGCAGGCTGCACCGGGCCGAGCAGATGCAGGTCCGGGCGATCGCGAGGCATCTGGGCATCTCGAAGAACACGGTCAAGCGGGCATTGGCCAGCGACCGGCCGCCGAAGTGCGAGCGTCCGGCCAAGGGCTCGGTGGTCGACGCCGTCGAGGTAGAAGACGGTCCTCGGGGGGCCGTGCTGATTCTGTGCTGACTGGAATCTCTCAGAACCCCGTTTACGCAGGTGAGAGCCTTACTGTTAACGTTCCGCTTCAACGTCTGAACGGGTGACGTGACGCCACGTCACTGACGCCAAGCGCGCAGGCCGGAAGGGGCCGGGCTCGGAGGAGCCCGGCCCCTTCCGCTGTGTGCGCGGCACCTCGACGGGGACGTGGACCCTTCGAGGGGCGGTCTTCGGCTGATTCGTGTCGGGAACGTACGGGTTTGGGGTGTCGATCTCCCGGGGTGGGCAGTTCTTCAGCAGATCGGCAGATCAGGCTGCACATCAGGCTGGGGAGGGGGGACCACATGTGGGTGGCATGGGCGATTCTCGGTGTGTTCGTCGTGTTCAACGGTGAGTTCAGGGTGCTGGCGGTCGCCGCCGGAGCGCTGTTGCTGTGGTTCGGGCACAAGCGCGGCAACATGCTGCTGACGGCGCTCGGCGCGGGGTTCCTCGCGCTGATGCTGTACGCGGCGTACTGACCCCGCCCCGGCTCCCGCCGGACCTGTGGTTTTCAGGCCCCCGCCAACCCCGTCTTCACACCCGCGCCGCACAGCGGCACCACCGCCGTGCGCGGCCCCAGTGCTCCGTCCCGCACCGCCGCCCAGCAGGCCACGCCCGTGGACTCGACGTACAGGCCGCGGGAGGCCAGGTCGCGCTGGGCATGGCGGATCTGGTCCTCCGTCACGGTGAGGAAGGCGCCGCCCGAGTCGCGGACGGCGCGGAGGATCTGGCGGGCCCGGGGCGGGCGGGGGATGGCGATGCCCTCGGCGAAGGTGGGTGCCGTGGGAGTCGTCCCGACGAGGTCGTCGGCGCCCTCGGTCCAGGCATGGGCGAGCGGCGCGACGGCGGCCGACTGGACGGCGTACAGGGCGGGGCGGCGGTCGATGAGGCCCGCCGCGTGCAGTTCCGCGACGGCCAGGGCCGCGCCCAGCAGCAGCGTGCCGTTGCCCACCGGTACGACGATCACCTCGGGGAGGCGGCCACCCAGGTCCTCCCACAGTTCGTGGACGTATGTCTTGGTGCCGTGCAGGAAGTACGGGTTGTAGACGTGCGAGGCGTAGAAGACGCCGTCCTCGTCCGCCGCCTCGCGGGCCACCCGGGCCGTGGCCTCGCGGTCGCCGTCGACGAGGTGGAGCTGCGCGCCGTGCGCCCCGATCTGCTCCAGCTTCTTGTCCGACGTGCCGGCCGGGACGTACACCGTGCAGGGCAGCGCGGCCCGTGCGCAGTACGCGGCGACCGCCGTGCCCGCGTTGCCGCTGCTGTCGGCGATCACCTGCCGGGGGCCGAGCCGCAGCGCCAGCTCGGCGAGGAGCACCGCGCCCCGGTCCTTGAAGGACAGCGTCGGCATCAGGAAGTCCAGCTTGGCCCGGATACCCTCCCGCAGTTCGACGAGCGGGGTCCGGCCCTCGCCCAGCGACACCGTGGGCGACGTCAGGGGGAGGCATTCCGCGTACCGCCAGAGCGAGTTCACCCGGCCGGAGAGGGACTTCAGCGAGGCCGGTGTGGGGGCGAAGTCCAGGTCCAGGGGGCCGCGGCAGGCCGGGCAGCACCAGGCGAGGGAGGCGGCGGCGACGCGCGTGCCGTCCGTCGGGCAGAAGCGATCCGGCAGAGGGGTCATGAACGCAGGTTAGTTCGGGTGGGGGCGCTCGGCAGGGGTGGCCAGGCGGAGAGAGGAGGGGGTCCTGCGAAATGCCCACCGCGCCTTGCGGCTCGCCCGGCGTATCGCCCGACCCCGTCCCCCACTTACCATGCGCCCAGTCGTACGTCAGTTCCCCTTCGGTTCGGCACAAGGAGCATCCGTACCCGTGGTCACACCCCCGCCCTTCGGGCCTCAGCAGCCGCCCGAAGGTGGCCCGTTTCCGTCGCCGGGGCAGTCGCCGGCGGGCGGTGGCGGGCAGCCGTACCCGTACGGGGCGGGCGCCGAGCCCTGGGGGCGGGCCTGGGGGCGGTCGTATCCGGCCTGGGCGCCCACCCCGCCGGTCAACGGGCTCGCGATCACCGCCCTCGTGCTCGGTGCGCTCTGCTTCCTGCCCGGGATCGGGCTGGTGCTCGGCGTCGTCGCGCTGGTGCAGATCAGGAAGAGGGGCGAGCGCGGCAGGGGCATGGCGGTGGCCGGAATGGTGCTGTCGACGGTCGGCGCGCTGCTGATCACCCTCGCCTGGACCACGGGCGGCGCGCGCGACGCGTGGGACGGCGTCCGTGACGCGGCGCAGGGCGCGGGCGGCACTTTCTCGGTGGCGAAGGGCGAGTGCTTCGACTCGCACACCGGAACCCTGGAGGGGTACGCGTACGACGTCGACATCGTGCCGTGCGGCGGTGAGCACGACGCCGAGGTGTTCGCCAACTTCCCCATGCCGGGCGGCGACCGCGCGGACGGTGACTATCCGGGCGACGACGCGATGGCCGAGGTCGCCGACGACCGGTGCTACGAGCTCTCGGAGGCGTACGCGATGGACGCCTGGGCGCTCCCGGCCGAGGCCGACGTCTACTACTTCACGCCCACGCGCGAGAGCTGGCGGTCCGGTGACCGCGAGATCACCTGCATGTTCGGCAACGTGGACCCCGAGGCAGGCCTGACGGGCTCGCTGCGGCAGGACGCGACGACCCTCGACGACGATCAGTTCGCCTTCCTGGAGGCCGACGCGATCCTGAACGACGCCTTCGACTCGATGCCGGAGACCCCGTACGTCGAGGACGACCTGGCCGCCCACAAGGAGTGGGCGTCACAGGTGGTCGACGCCCTGGAGCGGCAGTCGTCCGCGCTGCGCGCCCACGACTGGGGGCCCGCCGTCGAGCAGGCCGTCGCCGATTACGCCGAGGTCCTGGACTTGGCGCGTGAGGAGTGGGAGGCGGCGCACGAGGCGAGCGATGCCGACGACTTCACCGACCACTGGGACGCGGCGCACCGACTGACGGACGGCTCCAAGGCCATCACCGCCCGCGAGGCTCTGGGTCTGGCCACCGAACCGCCAGCGTACGACGACGAGGGCACCGGCGAGGGCGACGGCGGGGACGGGCCCGGCGCGGAGGTGTGACGGCGTCCATAGTGGGGAGAAAGTGCCTGCGTAAAGCCCTCACCGGGCACATGTCATCACATCGAGTGATTCTCTGGCCTTTGCTTGCATGGCTGAACCCACGGTTGCCACGCTGTTGCTGTCTGTACATCCAGATGGGAGCGGCCAGTGACTTTCGGTGAGCAGCCGGCGTACTTGCGTGTCGCGGGTGATCTCCGCAGGAAGATCGTGAACGGATCGCTGCCGCCGCACACCCGCCTCCCGTCCCAGGCCCGTATCCGCGAGGAGTACGGCGTCTCGGACACGGTCGCGCTGGAGGCCCGTAAGGTGCTCATGGCCGAGGGGCTGGTGGAAGGTCGCTCGGGGTCGGGCACCTATGTGCGAGAGCGGCCGGTGCCGCGCCGGGTCGCCCGTTCCGGGTTCCGGCCCGCAGGGGGTGCCACGCCCTTCCGGCAGGAGCAGGCCGACGCCGCGGCGCGCGGCACCTGGGAGTCGCGCAGCGAGCAGGTCGAGGCGGGACGGACGGTCGCCGAGCGGCTCGCGATCCAGCCCGGCGACCGCGTGATGTGCACCCGGTACACCTTCCGGGACGCGGGGGAGGCGATGATGCTCTCCACCTCCTGGGAGCCCCTCGCCCTCACGGGCCGCACCCCCGTGATGCTGCCCGAGGAGGGCCCCCTCGGAGGTATGGGCGTCGTCGAACGGATGGCGGCCATCGACGTCGTCGTCGACAACGTCACCGAGGAGGTGGGAGCCCGACCCGGCCTGGCCGAGGAGTTGCTCTCCCTCGGCGGTGTCCCCGGACATGTCGTCCTGGTCGTCCACCGCACCTACTTCGCCTCCGGGCGCCCGGTGGAGACGGCGGACGTGGTGGTGCCGGCGGACCGTTATCAGGTGGCGTACCACTTGCCGGTGAAGTGAGGCCGGGGCGCGGCCCGTTCGGACATCCGACGGCTTTCGTGTGTATCGGACGGTGGCGGGGGCATGGGTCAAGTGGCCCTTGCCGGAGGGAAGTTGAAACCGTCACAGCCTCGGGTGATCCGGTCCGAACGTAGTTCGAATTCGGTCGTTCTTGGCGACGGGTCGTCATGGCGCCCGGCAGGTGCCCGTTCCGTGCGCAGGGCGCGGGACCGCTGCTCGTCGGAGCGCTGGGGGGCGCGCGGGTGGTGATCGGAGGCGCGTTCGACGGGGTGCGCCCCCCTCGTCCTGGCCGGTTGCGTACCTCTTTGTGAGAAGTCGGATTCGCTCCGTGAAGGTTAGGCGTACGCTCGGGCATATGCGGATTGCGGTTTCCTTAGGCGGTGGGGCGCGGCGGCATCCGGGGGCGGGACCTGGAGGGGCCGGTGCGGGAAGGAGCGGTGGGGGTCGATGAACGACGGCACGATCACTCTTCCCTGGCTCGTCATAAGGCAGGACGACAACGGCAATCGCTACCGGGTGGGCAGGTACGCGACGCGCGCCGAGGCGCAGCAGATCGCGGACAGCCTCGACGCCCGCGGCCACAAGCAGCTCTACTGGGTCGAACGCATCGGGCAGAACGGCCAGAACGGGATGAGTGGGAGCAAGTGACTCGCCCTGCCCGGTGCTCGTGTCCGCTCCCGTAGGCTCCCGCGCATGACCGAACCGATCGTGGTGGTGGGGGCCGCTCTGCTGAGCGGCGGCCGACTGCTCGCCGCGCGCCGCAGCGCACCGCCCGAGCTGGCCGGACGGTGGGAGCTGCCGGGCGGCAAGGTGGAGCCCGACGAATCCCCCGAGCAGGCGCTCGTGCGTGAGCTGCGGGAGGAGTTGGGTGTCGAGGCGAAGTCCGCGGAGCGGGTGCCCGGCGAGTGGGAGGTGCGGCCGGGCTATGTGCTGCGTGTGTGGATCGCGCATCTGCTGTCCGGTGAGCCCCGGGCGCTGGAGGACCACGACGAGCTGCGCTGGCTGACCGTGGACGAGGTGTGGGACGTCGACTGGCTCGATCAGGATGTGCCGGCCGTGATGGAGGCGGCGCGACTGGCCTGGGGTGACGCGGGCGCGTGATGGGGTGCCGGGTGCGTGTCCTCGCCCCCGCGCCCGGCGCTGAGCCTGTCCGTCCCGTTCGGAGGGCGCTGCCCCCCGCTGTTTCGTCCCTGTTCGCGCAGTTCCGCGCGCCCTTTCTGCTCCGGGTCGTCGGTTGTGGGTTGTCGGCTCTACGCCGTTCGTGCCACAGTGCGCCCTCATGCGCGGTACTTCGTGCGGGATATCGGGTATGTGCCCATTAACCCCATGAAACCGGACAGGGTCTGCTTCTGGACTGGGAAGTGATCGGCGTGATCGACAGCGGAGACGACTGCGCCGAGTGGACCTTCCCCGCGCAGCCGGGGGCGGTGCGTGACGCTCGTGCGGTGGTGCGAGGGCAGCTGCGCGAGTGGGGCCTGGAAGTGCTCGCCGACATCACCGCCCTGTTGGTGAGCGAGCTCGTGACCAACGCCCTGCGACACGCGACAGGACCCATCGGCGTGCGGCTCGTGCGTCCCGCCGACCCCTCCGGGACACTCCTGGTCGAGGTCTCCGACCCGCTGCCCGACCCACCGCGCGAACGCGCGGCCGATGTCGACGACGAGAGCGGCCGGGGCCTTCAGCTGGTGGCCTGTTCCTCGCGGGCCTGGGGTACCCGCCCCGGAGAGGCGGGCAAGACCGTCTGGTTCGAGCTGGCGGTTCCCGGCTGAGCGTCTCTGGCGGCGTACGGGGTGAAGGTCCGGATGCACGGCGGGCGTTCACGGCGTACGGCAGGGGGGAGGGGGCGGCTCCCGGGGGCGCGCGTGCGACCGACTGGTTCAAGCCAGTAGCGCTGGCTGG
The DNA here is from genome assembly GCF_014930365.1 of Streptomyces caniscabiei. GTDB lineage: Bacteria > Actinomycetota > Actinomycetes > Streptomycetales > Streptomycetaceae > Streptomyces > Streptomyces caniscabiei. The sequence continues at coordinate 327,341 of NZ_JABXWI010000006.1, forward strand.
AGTCTTTGATTCGAGGGGCCAACGCCTGGTTAGAAGACTTGGGAGTATGTCGCAGCCGGTCCAAAAACGATCGGGACCGTGCTGTGATCGTGAACACCGTGTTGCGCGGCGCCGTAGTGCTGGATACTGCGGGCAGCCGCCCCTGGTGACCGAAGCCGGACGCGGTGAGCTGGAGGGGACGGTTCGCGTGAGCGAGATACCAGCGAAGGCCACGAAGTCCACGGGTTCGAGGAACCCGTCGGACCGCGCGAGGCCCGAGGCCGCAGACGATTCAGGCCTGGGCGGAGCCACACGCGACAGCGGCGCCGTGCGCGAGGGCGCGGGCGACGAGCCGAAGAGCGGCGACCGCACCGGCGCGCGTCGCCCCGGTGCGCGCGGCCACGGCGCGACCGGATCCGCCGGCGGCACGGGCGAATCCGCCGGTGACGCGGCTGAATCCGCCGGTGGCGCGGGTGTCATGGAGGGTCACGGGGTCGGCGAACCGATGTGGCAGACCAGCCCGCCCGGCTCCATGTACGACTACATCAAGGTCGCTTCGTTCTCGATCGGTCCTGACGGACTCGTCGACCAGTGGAGTCTGCGGGCCGAGCAGTTGTTCGGTATTTCGGCGGAGCGGGCCGTGGGGATGGACCCCATCGAGGCGTTCGTCGACCCCGATCGGCGTGCGGACGGCCAGCGGAAGATGGCCGAGGTCCTCGACGGCCGGGAGTGGACCGGGGTGGTCCCCTTCCGCGTGCCGGTGCCCGGCGGGGAGGAGGGGCTCGCCGAGGTCTATGTGATGCCCACCACCGTGGAGGGCGGTGAACGGGCGGCCGTGTGCATCGTCGTGGACGTCCGGACCCTGCGCCGGATAGAGACCGACCTTGCCGCTTCGCAGGCCATTTTCGGCCAATCCCCGTTCGGTTTCCTTCTGATAGACACCGATCTCCGGGTGAGGCGCGCCAACCAGCGGTTCGCCGCCATCTACGGAGGCGAGGTCGACGACCACCGCGGCCGGGGCGTGCGCGACTACCTCCGGTCCCCGGAGGCCGAACGGATCGAGGCGACCCTGCGTCGGGTCCTGGAGACCGGCGACTCGATCACGGACATGCACATCACGGGCTTCGTGCCCGGCTCCGAAGAGCGCCGCCACTGGTCCGTCAACCTCTACCGCGTACACAGCGGCACCGGCCGCCCCATCGGCATCGCCTGGCTCGCCATCGACATCACGGCCCGCCGCGCCGCCGCCCGCGAGGCAGCCGCGGCACGACGGAATCTCGCCCTCCTCAACGAGGCGGGCTCGCGCATCGGCAACTCCCTCGATCTGGAGACCACCGCCCGCGAACTCCTCGACGTCGTCGTCCCCGGCTTCTGCGACCTGGCCACCGTCGACCTCTACCAGGGCCTGCTGGTGGGCGACGAGACCCCGCCCGGACTCGCCGACGGCAGCGCCGAGCTGCGCCGGGTCGCCTTCGCCAGCGCCGTCTCCGACGCGCCGTTCGTCGGAGGACCCGCCCCCGTGCGCGTCGGGGCCGTCCACCACTACCCGTTCAACTCGGCCTGTTCGGACGCCCTGCGCACCGCACGCCCCCAGGAGGTGCCCGAGGAGGGCAACCTGATCCAGTCGACGCTCGCCGTGCCGATGGTCGCGCACGACACCGTCGTCGGACTCGTGCAGTTCTCCCGGACCAAGGGCAGCGAGCCCTTCGGCGAGCGCGACCGGGGACTCGCCGTCGAGCTGGCCGCGCGGGCCGCCGTCTGCATCGACAACGCGCGGCTGTACCGCCGCGAGCACGAGCGCGCCCTGATCCTTCAGCGCTCCCTGCTGCCGCCGGGCGACCCCGAGGCCTCCGGGCTCGACATCGCCTGCCGGTATCTGCCGGGCAACGCGGCCACCGAGGTCGGCGGCGACTGGTTCGACGTCATCGAACTCCCCGGCCACCGCACGGCACTCGTCGTCGGCGACGTGATGGGCCGCGGACTGCGGGCAGCGGTGGCCATGGGTGAACTTCGTACGGCTGTCCGTACGTTGGCCCTGCTGGACCTGGAGCCCGCCGAGGTCCTCTCGGCGCTCGACGAGATCGCCCGTGGCCTTGGCACCCCTGGCGGTGGCCAGTCGACCTCGCGCACCGCCGCCAGCCGGCCCAGCGACAAGGACCTCTCCGAGGTCTACCTCGCGACCTGCGTCTACGCCGTCTACGACTCGGTGACCCGCCGCTGCACCTTCGCCAACGCCGGCCATCTGCCGCCGGTGCTGGTCGAGCCGGGCGAGAGCGCGCTGATGCTCGACGTACCGCCCGGCATGCCGCTGGGTGTCGGCGGCGAGCCGTTCGAGGAGGTGGAGGTCGAACTGCCCGAAGGGGCACTGTTGGCGCTCTACACGGATGGACTGGTCGAATCCCGCGATCACCCCCTCGACGAGGGCCTCCAGGCGTTCGTCGGCGCGCTCACCGACCCCGCTCAGCCGCCGACCACGCTCCGCGCGGACACGCCCCGGTCCCTGGAGGACGTGTGCGACCACGTCCTCAACACCCTCGACACCCACCACGGCGAGGACGACATCGCGCTGCTGATGGCCCGTGTGCAGGGGTTGCCGGAGGACTCCGTCGGCGACTGGACCCTGCCGCGTGAGCCGCGCAGCGTGGGGCGCGCCCGCGAGTACGCGCGCGGACGACTGCTGGCGTGGGATCTGGAGCCGCTCGTCGACACGGCGGAACTGCTGGTCAGCGAGCTGGTCACCAACGCGCTGCGATACGGCGAGGGCGAGATACGGCTCCGGCTGCTGCTGGACAGGACGCTGGTGTGCGAGGTGTGGGACGCCGGGCTCGTGCAGCCGCGCCGGCGTCGCGCCCGGGACACGGACGAGGGCGGACGGGGGTTGCAGCTGGTCGGGCTGCTCTCCGCCGCGTGGGGCTCGCGCCGGACACCTCGCGGCAAGACCGTGTGGTTCGAACTGCCGCTGCCGGGCGGGGAACACGGACTGACGGATCCGGCGGAGGCGTTGCTGAGCCTGTTCTAGGGCCGGCTGGGGAGAGGAGGGCGGCCCGCCGTTCAGTAGCGGCCGCTCGTCGCTCTGCGGGCCCGGGTGGCCGTTCCGCCGTAGCAGGCGGGGCCCCGTGGGTCCGTCCGGCCGGTGTCCTCGGCGGGCTCGCCGAGGACGATGCCGCCCAGGAGGGCTCCGGCGAGTCCGTCGCCGACGGGGCCGCCGTACGGGTTGCCGTACGCCCGTACGTCCTGCTCGGCCAGGCCGCGGGCCTCCGCGGCGAGGGTGTCCGCGCGGTGGGCGTGGTCGGCGCTCTCGTCCTCTCCGGCGAGCCCCAGGTGCCGTTCCGCCTCCGCCAGCCGGATCCTGGCCCCTACGCCCACCGCCGCCCGGTGCGTGGTGATGAAGTCGGCCGCGGCCGCGACGGCGCTGCGGGACGGCAGGAGCCTGTGGCCCTGGCGGCGCAGGACGTCCAGGGGGTCGTCGTACGGCCCCGTGGACGGGGCGCCCTGCTTCGTGAGCTCGGCGGCACGGGCCAGCTCGGCGGCCAGCCGCTCCACTCCGGTCACGAACAGGTCCGCCTGGTGGATCGCGCCCTCGGCGGCCCGTAGGTGCACGGCCGCGGTGTCCAGGTCGCCGGGGTAGGCGGACTGCCGGGCCCGGTTCAACTCCGTGGTCGCGAAGACCAGGCGATCCTTGGCCTGCTCGACGTGGCCGGTGACGGGGAGGGAGGCGGCGGGGGCGTAGGTGTCGTGCAGGGCGGTGAGGGTGCCGGCCGCGGTCGCCGTACGGCCGGTCAGCTCACGGAAGCGGGTCTCGGCGCACTCCAGGGCCGGGGTGATGTCCCGCTCCAGGGCTCGGAGTTGATCGAAGGCGGGGGTCGCGGTGTCGAGCCGCCGCTGTGCCGTCGTGCACCGGGTGAGGATCTCCTCCAACAGCGCGCGCTCCTCGTCGGGCGACAGCGTTTCGCTCTCCTCCTCCAGCCGCAGGCCCGCCCCGAACGCGGCCACCAGCTCGCCCCGCGCGTCCGCCAACGCCTCCACGAACGGCCGCACCGCGTCCCGCGCCGCGGGCGTCTCCGCGAAGGGCTGAGCCGGATCGAGCACGAACGGCCGGGCCGCACGCGACCCGAGGGGGCCGGCCGCAGGGGGTTCCGCCGCGTCGGACTCGTCGACGTCAGGCTTCTCGATGTCGGGCCGGTCGAGGTGGGGTCCGTCGGCGTCAGGCTTCTCGATGTCGGGCCGGTCGAGGTGGGGTCCGTCGGCGTCAGGCTTCTCGACGTCAGGCCCGTCGGGGTGGGGCTCGCCGGTGTCAGATCGGTCGAGGCCGGACTTCTCCACGTCCGGCATGCTCGCGGCCGGCCGGTCCGTGGGCGGCTGGTCCGAGGTTGGCCGGTCTGAGGTCGGCCGGTCCTTTGGCGGGTGGTCTGAGGTCGGCCGGTCCGTGGGCGGCTGGCCCGTGTCGGGGTTCTCACGGGCCGAGCGGTTCATGCCTGACTCGGCCGTAGCTGGCTGGTCCGCGTCCGGCCGGGGATCAGGGCGATCCGGTGCGGTCTCCGTGGGCGGCTCGGCCTCGGTGCGGCCCGGTGCTTCACCCGCGGGTGGCGTGGTGGCGCGGTGCCCCGGGCGGGCCGCCGCGTAGCCGAGTTCCTCCGTGCTGGTGCGGACGCTGTCGTCGGTCTCGACGAGCAGGCGCCGGGCGCGGTGGTGCAGGTCGGTCAGCGGGGTGGTGGGGGCTTCGAAGCCGCCGGTCGGGGTCGTGCGCAGCCGGACGCGGCGTCTGCGTCGTACGAGGGAGTACGCGGCGACGGCGACGGCAGTGCCCGCGGCGGCCACCGGCAGGATCAGATCCGAGCCGGAGCTGTCGTCCGCCGGGGCAGCGGTCCGCTCGGTGCCAGCGGCCGCGGGCACGGCGAGCAGGGCGGGGGCGGCGGTCGCGGGCCCAGCGCCGACGGGCGGGCCCATGACCCGGACCACGGACCGCTCGGCGGTGTGCGGGGCCCTGGGCGGCCCCTCGGCGGCCGTCCGCGTCGCCGTGGGCAGCAGGAGCCACGCCAGGGCCACGAGCCCCCCGAACGCGGTGTGGGCCACGCGCACGGCTATGTGGGACGTGGCCCCGCGCGCTCGGCTCCTTCTCAGACGCGACGTCACATTCGGGAGCGTATGGCCGGTGACGGGAGCCCGCGAGCGGGGTGGGCCGGAGTGGGGGAGCCGCCCGTGCGCGGGGCGGGCGGGGCGTCACCCGCCCGCCCGGGACCTCACCCCGCCGAGGAGCGCCTCCTGATCTTCGAGCCGAGCCACACCAGCGGGTCGTACTTGCGGTCGACGGCCCGCTCCTTGAGGGGGATCAGGGCGTTGTCCGTGATCTTGATGCCCTCGGGGCACACCTCGGTGCAGCACTTGGTGATGTTGCAGTAGCCGAGGCCGTGTTCCTCCTGGGCCGTCCTCTTGCGGTCCAGGCCGGTGTCCTCGGCCGCGTCCAGCGGATGCATGTCCAGTTCCGCGACCCGCATCAGGAAGCGGGGACCCGCGAAGGCGGGCTTGTTCTCCTCGTGGTCGCGGACGACATGGCAGGTGTCCTGGCAGAGGAAGCACTCGATGCACTTCCGGAACTCCTGCGGACGGTCCACGTCCTCCTGCATCATCCGGTACTCGCCCGGGCCGAGCTTCTCCGGAGGCACGAAGGCCGGGACCTCGCGCGCCTTGGTGTAGTTGAACCCCACGTCCGTGACCAGGTCTCGGACCACCGGGAAGGCGCGCAGCGGGGTCACGGTGATCGTCTCGTCCCGCTCGAAGACCGACATGCGGGTCATGCACATCAGCCGGGGGCGGCCGTTGATCTCCGCCGAACACGAACCGCACTTGCCCGCCTTGCAGTTCCAGCGGACGGCGAGGTCGGGGGCCTGGGTCGCCTGGAGGCGGTGGATGATGTCGAGGACCACCTCGCCCTCGTTCACCTCGACCCTGAAGTCCTTCAGGTCACCGCCCCCGACATCGCCGCGCCACACCTTGAAGCGGGCCTCGTAACCGCTCATGACCGCGGCTCCTCGTAGCTGCTCACTCGTACAGCTCCTCTTCGGCGAGGTACTTGACCAGCTCCTCCTTGTCGAAGAGGGCGAGCAGGTCGGGACGGATGGCTTCGGTGGTCTCTCGGGTGAGGGCGATCGGGCCGACCACGCTGTCGCCGGCGGCCGGATCGGTGAGCCGGCAGAGCAGGTTGATCCGGCGCCAGTCGCGGTCCATCGTCGGGTGGTCCTCGCGGGTGTGGCCGCCACGGGACTCCGTGCGCTCCAGCGCCGCCCGTGCCACGCACTCGCTGACCAGCAGCATGTTCCGCAGGTCCAGGGCGAGATGCCAGCCGGGGTTGAACTGCCGGTGCCCCTCGACACCCGCCCGGCCGGCCCGGACCCGCAGGTCGGCGAGCTTCTCCAGCGCCTTTTCCATCTCGCCCTCGCGGCGGATGATGCCGACCAGGTCGTTCATGGCCTGCTGGAGTTCCTGGTGCAGGGTGTACGGGTTCTCCGGCGGCCGGTCCCCCGTCGCCGCCTCGGGCTCCCCGGGCGTGGGACCCTCGGCGGAGAACGGGCGCAGCGCCTCGGCGGCGGCCGTGTCGACCTCGACGTCGTCCACCGGCGGGCGCGCACCGGCCAGGCCCGCCGCGTGCTCGGCCGCGTGCAGGCCCGCCCGGCGGCCGAAGACCAGCAGGTCGGAGAGGGAGTTGCCGCCCAGCCGGTTGGAGCCGTGCATGCCGCCGGCCACCTCACCGGCCGCGAACAGGCCCGGCACCCCGCGTGCCGCCGCCGTGTCCGACTCGACCGCGATGCCGCCCATCACGTAGTGGCAGGTCGGGCCGACCTCCATCGCCTCCGCCGTGATGTCGACGTCCGCCAACTCCTTGAACTGGTGGTACATGGAGGGCAGTCGGCGCCGGATGGTCTCGGCCGGCATGCGGGTCGACACGTCCAGGAAGACCCCGCCGTGCGGGGAGCCCCGGCCCGCCTTCACCTCGGCGTTGATGGCCCGCGCCACCTCGTCGCGGGGCAGCAGTTCGGGCGGACGGCGGTTGTGGTCCGGGTCCTCGTACCAGCGGTCGCCCTCCTCCTCGGACTCCGCGTACTTCTCCTTGAAGACGTCCGGGATGTAGTCGAACATGAACCGCTTGTTCTCGGAGTTCCTGAGCACCCCGCCGTCGCCGCGCACCGACTCCGTGACCAGGATGCCCTTCACCGACGGCGGCCAGACCATGCCCGTCGGATGGAACTGCACGAACTCCATGTTCAGCAGCGGCGCCCCCGCGAGCAGCGCCAGCGCGTGGCCGTCACCCGTGTACTCCCACGAGTTCGACGTCACCTTGAACGACTTGCCGATGCCCCCGGTGGCGATGACCACGGCGGGTGCTTCGAGGACGAAGAAGCGCCCGGACTCGCGCTCGTAGCCGAAGACGCCCGAGACGCGGCCGCCGTCCTTCAGCACCCGGGTGACCGTGCACTCCTGGAAGACCTTCAGCCGCGACTCGTAGTCACCGGTCTCCTTGTGGTCCTCCTGCTGGAGGGCGACGATCTTCTGCTGGAGCGTGCGGATCAGCTCCAGGCCCGTACGGTCGCCGACGTGGGCGAGGCGGGGGTACTCGTGGCCACCGAAGTTGCGCTGGGAGATCCGGCCGTCCTTCGTACGGTCGAAGAGGGCGCCCCAGGTCTCCAGCTCCCACACCCGGTCGGGGGCCTCCTTGGCGTGCAGCTCGGCCATCCGCCACTGGTTGAGGAACTTGCCGCCGCGCATGGTGTCGCGGAAGTGGACCTGCCAGTTGTCACCGGAGTTGACGTTGCCCATGGCGGCCGCGATGCCGCCCTCGGCCATCACCGTGTGGGCCTTGCCGAACAGGGACTTGCAGATCACGGCCGTACGGGCGCCCCGCTCGCGGGCCTCGATCGCGGCGCGCAGTCCGGCGCCGCCGGCGCCGATCACGACGACGTCCCACTCCTGTCGTTCGACCACGGACATCAGAACAACCTCGGATCGTCGAAGGCGCCGGACGCGACCAGGTACACGTAGAAGTCGGCGAGCGCCACGCTCACCAACGAGGCCCAGGCGAGCTGCATGTGACGGGCGTTCAGCCTGCCGACCCACTGCCACATCCGGTAGCGCACGGGATGCCTGGAGAAGTGCTTGAGCTTGCCGCCGACGATGTGCCGGCACGAGTGGCAGGAGAGGGTGTACGCCCAGATCAGCACGATGTTGACGAGGAACACGAGGGTGCCGAGGCCCATGTGGCCCCACGCGTAGGTCTCGTCGCGGAAGGCGAGGACCGTGTCGTAGGTGAGGATGCCGGCGACCAGCAGGGCGGCGTAGAAGAAGTACCGGTGCAGGTTCTGCAGGATCAGCGGGAAGCGGGTCTCGCCCGAGTACGTCTTGTGCGGCTCCGCCACGGCGCAGGCGGGCGGGGACGCCCAGAAGCCGCGGTAGTAGGCCTTGCGGTAGTAGTAGCAGGTCAGGCGGAAGCCGAGGGGGAAGATCAGGATGATGATCGCCGGTGAGACGCCCCACCAGCCGCCGAAGATCTCCCAGTTGGGGCCGCCGCGCATCGGCTCGCAGCGTTCGGCCAGACAGGGCGAGTAGAACGGCGAGACGTACGGGGCGGAGTAGTAGTGCTCGTCCGCGAAGGCCCGCCAGGTCGAGTACACGATGAAGGCGAGCAGTCCGGCGGCCGTGGCGGCGGGGGCCAGCCACCAGCGGTCGGTGCGCAGATGCGGGGCGGAGATCGCGGCGCGCGTACGGGTCCGCACGCCGCGCCGGGGAAGGGGTTCTGTTGCCGGTGGTTCCGTACCAGTGGCCAACGGGGGACTCCCGGTCGGGTTGGTTGTCGGGGGTGGGCGGACGACGGCGGTCAGGGGGCGCGGCGGTCGCGGGAGCCGAGGCCCTCGTCGTCCGAGTCCGTCCACAGGGAGCTGTCGTACGGCGTGTCGGGGATGGGGACGAGGTCGGGGCGGCGCGGCTTCGCCAGGGAAGGGGCGGCCTCGCCGAGCAGCGCGATGCTCTCGCGCAGGTGGTCGGCGTCGGTGCGGACGCGGCGTATCTCCAGGCCGCTGCCGCCGAGTTGTTGTTCCAGCCGACGTACGGACCTGGTCAGTTCGTCCAGGCAGCGCCGGACCGACGTCAAGTCGTCGTGCACGGACATGACTTGCCCTCGCTTTCAGGGGGTGGTGGGCCCCAAGGCGGCAACGTTCATGCGCCTGCGAGTGTCGCGCGTCACACCTGCCGGTGGGAAGCGGTTTGCGGTTTTCTTTTGCGCGGGTGGGCTTCGCCGGGCGGGGCGCGTTGTCGGGTGCGGGTCCGTGGGGCTTCTCGCGCAGTTCCCCGCGCCCCTGAAAAGCAGGGGCTGCGCCCCGTGCTTTTCAGGCCCGCGGCCCCGTCGCCTTCCAGGCCGCGGGGCCGTGGTCTTTCAGGCCCGCAGGGGCCTGGTCTTTAAGGGGCGCGGGGAACTGCGCGAGAAGCCCCCACCCACCCGCACCCGACAACGCACCCACCCGGCCGCCCCCGGAGGGCGACGCGGCCAAACGGGTGGGTTCCGGGGTGGCCCCCGTCGTGTCGGCGGCCCCGCGCCCGCCTCGTCCTCTTCAGTGGGCCGCATCCGTCTGATCAGCTCCATATACCGCCGAACGTGATCAGAGCCACCCCCGTCCCCGTACTCCCACCGCGGAGCGAGGAGGTCGCCATGACGCCGATTCCCCACGACCGCGTTCGACCGCGCGCACCGCGCCGCTCGCTGGTGTTCCTCGCCGTCGGCGTGCTCACGATGCCCGTGCTGAGCGGATGCGGTGAGGAGGACCCGGCGGGCAGACCCGTCGCCGAGCAGGACATCGCGCCGGCCGCGCGGAACCTGGTCGCCGACGGCGGCACCCTGCGCTGGGCCGTGGACGCCGTGCCGGAGACGCTGAACACGTTCCAGGCGGACGCCGACCCGGCCACCGCACGGATCGCCGGGGCCGTACTGCCGTCGATGTACCGCCTCGACGCCAGCGGACGCCCCGAGATCAACTCCGACTACGTGGAGTCCGCGAAGGTCGTCGAGCGCGAGCCCCGGCAGGTCGTGCTCTACAAGCTCAACCAGCAGGCGGTGTGGAGCGACGGCCGGGAGATCGGCGCCGCCGACTTCGCCGCCCAGTGGCGGGCCCTGTCCGGCAAGGACTCCGCGTACTGGACCGCCCGGAACGCCGGCTACGAACGCATCGAGAAGATCGAACGCGGCGACAACGACCTGGAGGTCCGGGTCACCTTCGCCCGCCCGTACGCCGACTGGAAGTCGCTGTTCTCGCCGCTGTACCCGAAGCAGGTGATGGGCACCCCGGACGCCTTCAACGACGGCGCCCGCAAGAACCTCAAGGTCACCGCCGGTCCGTTCGCGCTGAAGGACATCGACCGCAAGGGCGGCGAGGTCACGCTCACCCGCAACCCCCGCTGGTGGGGCCGCGCGGCCAAGCTCTCGACCCTCGTGCTGCGTGCCGTGCCGCGTACCGAACGCGTCGAGGCGCTGGCCGAGGACAGGGTCGACATCGCCGAGATCGATTCCGTCCAGGCCGAGCGGATCACGCTCGCCTCCCGTGACAAGAAGAAGTCGGGGGCCGCCGGGCCGCTCTCGCAGGGTGATTCCGCGAAGGCGCTGCGTTCCTGGGCGATCGCGCACGGCTCGGACGAGAAGGCCGCCGATGACGAGATCAGCGCCCGGAAGAAGCGGCGCGCGGCGCTCGCCGCGTACACGGACCAGCAGTCCGCCCTGCGCGGCTTCACCGTCCGCCGCTCCCTGGAGCCCGCGTTCACCCAGCTCGCCCTGAACGGTTCCGACGGCCCCCTCGCCGACGAGCGGGTCCGCCGTGCCGTGGCCCGGGCGATCGACCGGGAGAAGCTCGCCGCCCTCGTCCTCGACCCCCTCGGTCTGCCCGCCGTCCCCGTCGGCAGCCACCTCGCGCTCGCCGGCCAGGCCGCGTACGCCGACAACAGCGGCGCACTCGGCGGCCAGGACACCGACGAGGCGCGCGCCCTCCTCGCCGACGCCGGCTGGGAGCAGGGCGGCCCCCTCGCACCCGGCCGGAAGGCGGCAGGCGCGGAGGGTGAGCAGGAGGAGCCGGAGCAGAAGGAGCCGGAGCAGAAGGAGAAGAAGGAGCAGAAGCGGTCGGGCTCCGAGGACTCCAAGAACGGCAAGGCCTCCGACGCTTCCGCGGACTCGCACGACGAGAGCGTCTACATCCTCGGTCAGGACGACAAGCCGTCCGACGCCGACGCGAAGGAGGGCGAGGCGAGCGCGAACCTCGCCCAGGACGGGAAGCAGTTCCAGCCGGGCGGCGCGCCCGGCGCGTACGCCCCGCGCGGGACACGGGCGCCCGCCGACGCCGCCAAGGGCCCGCTCGCCAAGAACGGCAAGCTGCTGACGCTGCGGTTCGTGCTGCCGTCGGGGCCGGGCACGGAGTCGCTGCGGGCCGTCGGCGAGCGGATCGCGGCGATGCTGGAGCGCGTGGGGATCCGTACGGAGATCTCGAAGGTCGCCGACGAGAGCTACTTCAAGGACCACATCGCGAACGGGCAGTACGACCTCGCGCTGTACTCCTGGCCGACCTCCGCGTACCCCGCCACCGACGCCCGGCCGATCTACGCCAAGCCGGTGCCCGCGGCCGACGGCTCGCTGAGCGTCGAGCAGAACTACACGCGGGTCGGCACCGACCGGGTCGACCAGCTCTTCGACCAGGCCGTGGCCACCCTCGACGAGGCCAGGACGCGCTCCCTGATCCGCAAGGCGGACGCCCGCATCTGGGCCGCCGCCGGGTCCATCCCCCTCTACCAGCGGCCCCAGCTCGTCGCCGCGCGCACCGGCCTCGCGAACGCCGGAGCCTTCGGCTTCCAGACCCCGTACTACGAGGACATGGGCTTCCTGAAGAAGGGCGCGAAGGGACCGGCGCGGCCCACGGGGACGTAGGAGATCACCGGAGATCCCCCCCCTCGATCGAGGGTCCCGGCCGCCGCCCCGTGTCGTAGGGGGCGGCGGCCGGCGTATGGGGCGCCCACGTCGCGTCGGAGCCTGTCTGAGCTGGGCCTGGGCCGGGCTGAGCTGGGCCGGAGCAGCCCGGGGAGCCCTTGCCGCGTCGGCCCCGTACCATGGGGTGAGGCCGTGGCGTGTCCAGCCCGGCAGGGTCCGCGTGACGAGAGACATACGCGAGGGCCGTCCACACACCCCGGGAGATCGCCGCACTATGGCCACGCGCCACGACATTCGCAATGTCGCCATCGTCGCTCACGTAGACCACGGCAAGACCACTCTGGTCGACGCCATGCTCAAGCAGGCCGGTGCCTTCGCCGCGCACGCCGCCGAGTCGCTCGACGACCGCATGATGGACTCGAACGACCTGGAGCGTGAGAAGGGCATCACGATCCTCGCCAAGAACACGGCGGTGAAGTACCACCCGAAGGATGGCGGCGACGTCATCACCATCAACATCATCGACACCCCCGGCCACGCCGACTTCGGTGGTGAGGTCGAGCGCGGTCTGTCGATGGTGGACGCGGTGGTCCTGCTCGTCGACGCCTCCGAGGGCCCGCTGCCGCAGACCCGCTTCGTGCTGCGCAAGGCGCTCCAGCAGCGCCTGCCGGTCATCCTGTGCATCAACAAGACGGACCGCGCGGACTCGCGCATCGACGAGGTCGTCAACGAGACCTACGACCTCTTCCTCGACCTCGACGCCGACGAGGACCAGATCGAGTTCCCCATCGTCTACGCGTGTGCGCGTGACGGTGTCGCCTCGCTGACCAAGCCGGAGGACGGCACCGTCCCGGCCGACAGCAACAGCCTGGAGCCGTTCTTCTCCACGATCCTGTCGCACGTCCCGGCCCCGTCGTACGACGAGGAGGCCCCGCTCCAGGCGCACGTCACCAACCTGGACGCCGACAACTTCCTCGGCCGTATCGCGCTGCTCCGCGTCGAGCAGGGCGAGCTGCGCAAGGGCCAGACGGTCACGTGGATCAAGCGTGACGGCACGATGGCCAACGTCCGCATCACCGAGCTGATGATGACCGAGGCGCTCACCCGCAAGCCGGCCGAGGTGGCGGGCCCCGGTGACATCTGTGCCGTCGCCGGCATCCCGGACATCATGATCGGTGAGACCCTCGCCGACACCGAGAACCCGATCGCGCTGCCGCTGATCACGGTCGACGAGCCGGCGATCTCGATGACCATCGGCACGAACACCTCGCCGCTGGTCGGCCGCGGTGGCACGGGCAAGGGCGCGGACAACAAGGCCGCGGTCAAGGACCGCAAGGTCACCGCCCGCCAGGTCAAGGACCGCCTCGACCGCGAGCTGGTCGGTAACGTCAGCCTCCGGGTCCTCGACACCGAGCGTCCCGACGCCTGGGAGGTTCAGGGCCGCGGTGAGCTGGCGCTGGCCATCCTGGTCGAGCAGATGCGCCGTGAGGGCTTCGAGCTGACCATCGGCAAGCCGCAGGTGGTCACCAAGATCGTCGACGGCAAGGTCTACGAGCCGGTCGAGCGCATGACGATCGACGTCCCCGAGGAGCACATGGGCGCCGTCACGCAGCTCATGGGCGTCCGCAAGGGCCGGATGGACAACATGTCGAACCACGGCTCCGGCTGGGTCCGCATGGAGTTCGTCGTCCCGTCCCGCGGCCTCATCGGCTTCCGCACGGAGTTCCTGACCGGCACGCGCGGCACGGGCATCGCCCACTCCATCCACGAGGGCCACGAGCCGTGGTTCGGCACGCTGACGACCCGTAACAACGGCTCGCTCGTCGCCGACCGCTCCGGCGCCGTCACCGCGTTCGCGATGACGAACCTCCAGGAGCGCGGTGTGCTGTTCACCGACCCCGGCACCGAGGTGTACGAGGGCATGATCGTCGGTGAGAACTCGCGCTCCGACGACATGGACGTGAACATCACCAAGGAGAAGAAGCTCACGAACATGCGGTCCTCCTCGGCCGACTCGTTCGAGGCGATCGTCCCGCCGCGCAAGCTGTCGCTGGAGCAGTCCCTGGAGTTCTGCCGCGACGACGAGTGTGTCGAGGTGACTCCGGAGGCCGTGCGCATCCGCAAGGTCAACCTGGACGCCCGCGAGCGTGCGCGTGCCGCGAGCCGCGCCAAGCACGGCTGACGGAGCGCGGACCTGGTCCGGCCCCCGCTTCCGCGGGGGCCGGGACCACGTCGCGTCCGGTGGCGGCGTTGATCGGTTCCCAGGTGCACTTCCGAGTGACGCTACGCGTGTAGACTGACTCGACCGCGCTGCACGCCGACGCGCCCTCGAGTCATCTGTCGAAGCGTCAAGTCCCGGTTCCCCGACCCGTGGAGGGTCGGGCTTCAGGCGTATCCGCATACAGGGGAGGTCCCATGGGGATGCTGGGGATTCCGGGGAGATTGCGAAGAGCGCGCAGGGGAGGCTGGACTTCCGGCCGGGACCCTTCGGTTGACTGTCTGTCGGCTGTGAAGCGCTGTTCGGATATCGGTGTTGCAGCGATCAAGTTTCGGACATGTAAACAAAAATCGTTCCGCGTATGTCCGATTCGTCGGTATCCCGTCTCACCTGTCAAGCGCGACCAGGTGTCAATCTTTGCAATTTTTGCTCAAAATATGGACGGTAGGGAGATCCCTATGTCTTCCGCCCTTGACGCGCGTTGACCCGTTTGGCGAAAGTTCCCCCAAACCACAGAACCTGCCGGTATCTGTGCTGCGCTCAACTCTCCAACCCCCCGGGGGAAGAACAGACATGACCAGTCCAACCAAGGCCGAGGGCTCCGGGTCCGCGGTCGCCTTGGACCCCGAGCTCGAGTCGACCGCCGAGGTCGCCAAGGGTGAGAAGAAGCTTGAGGGTCGTTCCCCCGGGCAGTTGATGTGGCAACGGTTCAAGCGGGACCGTACGGGAGTCATCTCCGCGTGCGTAGTGATTTTCTTCTTCGCGGTCGCCGCGCTCGCGCCGGTGATCGCGAGCGTGTACGGCAAGAACCCGTACACGCTGTACGCGCAGGAGCCCGACTACCCGTTCCTGCTCGACGACTTCGCGATGCCCACCGGTTCCTTCGGTGGCATGTCCGGTGACTTCTGGTTCGGCGTCGAGCCGAAGCTGGGCCGCGACGTGTTCACGATGCTGCTGTACGGCATGCGGACCTCGCTGTACATGGCGGTCATCGTCACCCTGTTCAGCGTGCTCACCGGTGTCCTCATCGGCATGATCGGCGGCTACTTCGGCGGTCGCGTCGACTACTGGGTGGGCCGGATCACCGACTTCTTCCTCGGCTTCCCGCAGCAGCTGTTCTTCATCGCCTTCATGCCGGTCGTCACCGCGCTGTTCGTCGACCCGCGTGACGAGACGCCGACCTATCTGCGGGCCGTGGCCATCGTCCTGGTGATGTGGTTCCTCGGCTGGATGGGTCTCGCCCGTCTGGTGCGCAGTTCCGTTCTCTCCCTGCGCGAGCGCGAGTTCGTGGAGGCGGCCAAGGTGTCCGGGGCCTCGCCCTGGCGCATCGTCCGCAAGGAGATCCTGCCGAACATCGTCACCCCGATCCTGGTGCAGGGCACGTACATCCTGCCCAGCACGATCCTCTCCATCGCCTTCCTCTCGTTCGTAGGCGTCGGCTTCCCCGAGCCCACCCCCGACTGGGGCCGGATGTTCGCCGTGGGCGCCGACGTCTACGAGCAGGACCCGATGTTCATGTTCTTCCCGGGCGTGGCGATGGTGGTCTTCGTGCTCTGCTTCAACCTTCTCGGCGACTCCGTCCGGGACGCATTCGACCCCAAGACCGGACGGTAATCGTCCATTGGTGGGTGGGGGGACTGCCGCCCCCGACCCGGGTTCTCCCGGGCCGTCAGGCAGTACTCGTGGACAACTATCGACAGGTAGGTGCATAGGCATCATGAAGCCCATCAGAAACCGCACCGCGCGTGCCGCGGCCGTCGCCCTCGTGGCCGGCTCGCTCGCGCTGGCCGGCTGCGCGGACAACGGCAAGAGCGAGACGAAGGACAACTCCAAGTCCCAGAAGGACGCCGCCGAGCAGTCGAAGCCTGTCGCCTACGGTGACGCCGCTGCCTCCACCGGCCCGGCCGAAGAGGTCAAGGGCGCCAAGTCCGGCGGTGTCATCAACGTCTACCAGCAGTCGGACATCACCCACCTGGACCCGGGGCAGATCTACGTCTCCGACGCCGGTCAGCTCGCGAACCTGATCCACCGCGGTCTGACGAACTACCAGGAGGACGACAAGGGCAACCTGACGGTCGTCGGTGACATCGCCACCGACTCCGGCAAGTCCTCCGACGGCGGCAAGACCTGGACGTACACGCTCAAGGACGGCATCAAGGACGAGGACGGCAACGCCATCACCTCGGCCGACGTCCGTCACACCATCGAGCGCCAGTACTCCAAGGTCATCTTCGACGGCCCGACGTACGTCCAGAGCTGGCTCTCCGGCTCCGACTACCGCAAGGCGCTGCCGGACGGCCCCTACAAGGGCAAGCACCTGCCGGACTCCGTCCTGGAGACCCCGGACGACAAGACGGTCGTCTTCCACTTCGACCAGCCGCGCCCGGACCTGCCGCAGGCCCTCGCCATGGCCGGTTACGCCATCGTGCCCGAGAAGCAGGACACGAAGGAGAAGTACGACAAGGCGCCGGCCTCCCTCGGCCCGTACAAGATCTCCGAGCTCAAGGCCGGCAAGTCGCTGACGCTGGTCAAGAACGACCAGTGGGACCCGAAGACGGACGTCGTGCGTCACCAGTACGTCGACGGCTTCAACTTCACCAACACCATCGACCAGGCCAGCCAGACCAAGCGTCTGATCGCCGACCAGGGCGAGGCCAAGAACGCCATGCAGTTCACGGACTCCGTGGACCCGGCGCAGATGTCGACGGTCATCGGCAACGCCGCGACCAAGAAGCGCACCATCCAGGGCTACCAGCCCTACGTGTGGCAGCTGACCTTCAACCTCGACGCCGCCGCCGTCAAGGACAAGAAGGTCCGCGACGCGATCACCTACGCGATCCCGTCCCAGGCCATGGTCCAGGCCGACGGTGGCCGCTACGGCGGTGAGGTCGCCGGTGGTCTGCTGGCGCCGACCCTGCCGGGTTACGACGCGTCCTACGACCCGTTCGGCAAGCACAAGAAGCCCAACGGTGACCTGGACAAGGCCAAGGCGCTGCTGAAGGAGGCGGGTGTCAAGGAGGGCACGAAGCTCACCTACGCCTACTCCAACACCCCGCGTGGCCAGGCCCAGCAGGTGATCATCAAGGACGCGCTGGCCAAGATCGGCTTCGACGTCCAGGCCAAGGAGATCGACCGGGCCAGCTTCTACGAGCAGGTCGGCAAGCTGGACAACCCGTACGACATCTACATGACCGGCTGGGGCCAGGACTGGTCCTCCCCGTCCACGGTCATCACCCCGGTCTACGACGGCACCCTGGTCGCCGACGGTGGCTCGAACTACTCCCACATCAAGGACGCCAAGGTCGACGCCCTCATCAAGAAGGCGCTGACCGAGGAGCCCGAGGCCGCGGCCAAGACGTGGGAAGAGGCTCACCACCGCATCGTGGAGGAGATCAACCCGGCCGCCCCGGTCTACTACTCGAAGCAGATCCAGCTCTTCGGATCGAACATCGGTGGTGCCCGGTACAGCACGGAGTCGAGCTACATCGACATCAACGACGTGTTCCTGAAGCAGCCGTAACACGTCAGTCCGGCTGATCCGCGGGGGTGTGCGCCAGGCGGAGCGCACCCCCGCGGTCGGTTCCACCCCCTCCGACCGCCGCGTTTTCGAAGAGAGCATCCACCCGCCATGCTTCAGTTCCTCATCCGCAGGCTGATCGGCGCCGTCGTCACCATGTTTTTGATCGGCGCCTTCACGTTCTTCCTGTTCTATACGATCCCCCAAGACTTCGCGCAGTTGTCCTGCGGCAAGAACTGCTCCCCCGAGAACATCGCGGTCATCAGAGAGAACCTCGGTCTCGACAAGCCCATCACCACGCAGTTCTGGGAGTTCATGTCGGGCATCGTCCTCGGCCGAGATTTTCCCGTGGGGCACTGCTCCGCGCCCTGCCTGGGCGTGTCCTTCAAGAGCGGTGACTTCGTCTGGGACTCCATCGCCGACAGTTTCCCGCTCACTCTGTCGCTGACTCTCGGCGGACTGGCCATCTTTCTGGCGCTGGGCCTCGGCTCCGGTCTGCTCGCCGCCTGGAAGCGCGGCACTCCGGTCGACAAGGCTGTCAGTGGCGCCTCCATGGTGCTGAGCTCGTTCCAGATCTACTTCCTCGGCCCGATTGTTCTCGGCATCTTCGTGTACAGCACGGGTTGGATGGAGATGCCGAAGTACGTGCCGTTCACCGAGAACCCGGTGGCCTGGTTCATGGGCCTGCTGATCCCCTGGGCTGTCATGGCCACCATTTTCACCGCCCAGTACACGCGTATGGCCCGCTCGACCATGATTGAGCAACTCTCGGAGGAACACGTCCGCACGGCCCGCGCGAAGGGCATGAAGCAGCGGTACGTATTCTTTCGTTACGCCTGGCGTGGTTCACTCATCCCGATCGTCACCATCATCGGCATGGACCTGAGCGCGCTCCTGTCCGGCGCGGTGGTCACGGAATACACCTTCGACCTGGCCGGTATCGGCCGTCTCGCGGTTGAGTCGTCGCAGGGCAAGGACATCCCGCTGACGATGGGCGTGATGCTGTTCGGCGCGTTCTTCATCCTGATGCTGAACATCATCGTGGACATCGCCTACGCCTACATCGACCCGCGCGTGCGCCTCAGCTAGGAGAAATACCGTGACCACTCTGACCAAGACCGAAGGTGAGAAGGCCCCGACCGGGCCGGAGGCCTTCCTCTCGGTCCGCGACCTGCGGGTGCGGTTCTCCACCGAGGACGGCATAGTCAAGGCCGTCGACGGGCTCTCCTTCGACGTCGAGCGCGGCAAGACGCTGGGCATCGTGGGTGAGTCGGGCTCCGGCAAGTCCGTGACCAACCTGACCGTCCTCGGTCTGCACAACCCCAAGACCACCACCGTCGAGGGCGAGATCATCCTCGACGGCAAGGAACTCGTCACCGCCAAGGAGAAGGAGCTGGAGCAGCTCCGCGGCAACAAGGTGGCGATGATCTTCCAGGACCCGCTGACGGCGCTCTCGCCGTACTACACGGTGGGCCGGCAGATCGCGGAGCCGTACATGAAGCACACCGGAGCCTCCAAGAAGGAGGCCCGGCAGCGGACGATCGAGATGCTGGCCAAGGTCGGCATCCCGCACCCGCAGTCCCGCGTGGACGACTACCCGCACCAGTTCTCCGGCGGTATGCGCCAGCGCGCCATGATCGCCATGGCCCTGGTCTGCGACCCCGACCTGCTGATCGCGGACGAGCCGACCACCGCGCTCGACGTGACCGTCCAGGCGCAGATCCTCGACCTGCTCAAGGACCTCCAGCAGGAGTTCGGCTCCGCGATCATCTTCATCACCCATGACCTCGGCGTCATCTCCGACATGGCCGACGACCTGCTGGTGATGTACTCGGGCCGGGCCGTGGAGCGCGGCAGCGTCCGTGAGGTGCTGCGTGAGCCCAAGCATCCCTACACCTGGGGCCTGCTCAGCTCGATGCCCCGCCTCGGCGGCGACACCGGGCAGGCGCTCACCCCGATCCCCGGCTCCCCGCCCAGCCTGCTCAACCCGCCCACCGGCTGCCCGTTCCACCCGCGCTGCGCGTTCACCGGTGAGGTCACCGGCAACCGCTGCAGCACGGAGCGGCCACCGCTCGGCGAGGGGCGTGCCTCTGCCTGCCACCTGACGGCGGACCAGAAGCAGACCATCTTCATCGACAAGATCCAGCCCCGGCTGCGCTAGGGAGAACCGAGATCATGAGTGACAACCTCACCCTCCCCGCACAGCAGGGCTCCCAGGACACCGCGGCCGAGACGCTGCTCAAGGTCGAGGGGCTGACGAAGCACTTCCCCATCTACGGCGGCTTCCCGATCAAACGCAAGGTCGGTGCGGTCCAGGCCGTGGACGGCATCGACCTGACCGTCGGGGTCGGCGAGAGCGTCGGCCTGGTCGGTGAGTCGGGCTGCGGCAAGTCGACCACCGGCCGGCTGATCACCCGGCTGATGGAGCCGACCGGCGGGAAGATCACCTACCGGGACCAGGACATCACCCACGCCTCGCGCAGGCAGCTGGCGCCGGTGCGGTCCGAGATCCAGATGATCTTCCAGGACCCGTACTCCTCCCTCAACCCGCGGCAGACGGTCGGCACGATCATCAAGTCGCCGATGGAGGTCAACGGGATCAACCCCGAGGGCGGCCGGGAGAAGAAGGTCCGCGAGCTCCTCGAACTGGTCGGGCTCAACCCCGAGCACTACAACCGGTTCCCGCACGAGTTCTCCGGTGGTCAGCGCCAGCGCATCGGTGTGGCGCGCGCGCTCGCCCTGAACCCGAAGCTGATCGTCGCGGACGAGCCGGTCTCGGCGCTGGACGTGTCGATCCAGGCGCAGGTCGTGAACCTGCTCCAGAAGGTCCAGGACGAGCTGGGCATCGCGTTCCTGTTCATCGCGCACGACCTCGCGATCGTCCGGCACTTCTCCAAGCGCGTCGCGGTGATGTACCTCGGCAAGATCGTCGAGGTGGCGGACCGGGACTCGCTGTACAACCGGCCCCGGCACCCGTACACCCACGCCCTGCTCTCGGCGGTGCCCGAGGTGGCCGTCGACGACGAGGTCGAGACGAAGGAGCGGATCCGGCTCGCCGGTGACGTGCCCTCGCCGATCGCGCCGCCGTCCGGCTGCCGCTTCCGGACGCGGTGCTGGAAGGCCCAGGACAAGTGCGCCTCCGAGGAGCCGCCGCTGGTCCAGCTCTCCGGCAACCTGGCCGGCCACCTGACGGCCTGCCACTTCCCGGAGGACCCGACGACCGAGGCCCGCACCGAGGACGTCGTGCTGGACCCGGGGTTGAAGGCGCTGGAGACGGGCGCCGCTGAGGTTTCTAAGGGGACGAAGGACTGACCTTTCGGCGCCGGCATGCCGGGCGACGGGAAATCCAGGCTGGGGAGGGGCTGTTGGCCCTCCCCAGCCTTTTTTGTTTCACCTCAGATGTACCTCAAGTCGCGTGACATGGCCTCGACATCTCCGCGAACATATTCGTTGTAGATCTTCCACGGTCCGATGTCGGTGTATGCGACGTCGGCGACGAAACTGCACTCGGGGATGAAGATGACCATGAGGCGAATCCTTTCCGTCGGTGTGATGGCGTCGGCAATGGCGGTGGGCATGGCTGTCAGTGCGCCTGCCCCCACCGCTCAGGCGGAGGCGGGTGGCCGGTGGTACATGGTGAACAAGTACAACGGCAAGTGCGTCAAGGGCAACGGGGTCAAGGAGAAGCTGGTCCTGGCCACCTGTAAGAAGAAGGACGCCTTTCACTGGAACAACTACGGTTCGGCTCAGTACGCGAACTACAGTGCGCCCACGATTTCCTACGCCGCTTGCATCGCGGACAACGGAAGGAACAAGCCTCCCTATCTGAGGGCCTGCAACGGCGGCAAGGGAACCAAGAGCTTTGCGCTCGCTTCGCTGAAGAACGGGGCCAAGACCCCGATCGCTGGAAATTGCGGCTACCTGCAGGCAGCGAGCAAGACCAGCCTCAAGTGCGGAAGGAAGCCGGCCAACTTCAATAAGGCCACGTGGATCATCAAGTACTCGCTGAAGTGATCCGGGCTTCGATCGAGTGGTTCGCGGCGGCGAGGCGGCGTCGGTCAGGTGTGTGCGCGAGCTACTCGGGCGGCCGTTGGTCGAGGATGACGAGCCCGGGGGCGCCCCGGCGGCGGCCGGGTGCTGATGACTGACGCCGAGGGCAATGAATTCCGCGTGGAGCGCGGCGAGTTGGGCTGAAGCTCAGGTGTTGCTCAAGTTGCGTGCGGGGCCCGTGAGTTCGCTGATAGAAAGAGAACACCTTCCGGGCCGGAGGGTAACGGGGAAAAACGGGGAAAACTTGATGAAGATCAGAAACAGGAATGTCGCCGGAATGGTCACGGCCGCGCTTCTCGCCGTGCTCACCTCCATGATTCCCGCGTCGTCGGCGCACGCCGAGGCAGGCGGCCGCTGGTATTTCGTGAACCAGTACAACGGCAAGTGCCTGAAGGGGAACGGTGAGGGCAAGGCGCTCTCGCTGGCCACCTGCAAGAACAAGGACGCCTTCCACTGGATCAACTACGGCCAGACCGGGATGGTGAACTTCAGCCTCGACGTGTACCCGTACGGCGCGATCTGCATCAACAACAAGGGCCGGGGCAAGACGCCCAACCTGAAGGCGTGCGGCACGGCCGACACCTCGGGCTGGCGGATCAATTCCGCCAAGAAGAACGCGAAGACCGGTCTGGTGCACATCGGGTGCGGTTATCTGCAGGCGGTGAGCAAGACCAAGGTCGTCTGCACGAAGCGCCCGAAGAACATCAAGAAGATGACCTACATCGTCAAGTACTCCCTGAAGTGACCGAGTCGTCGGTCGTGCTCGCGGTGTGAATTGCTGGTGGATCAAACGGGGGATTCACCGGGAAAGCGCGCCGCGGAAAGGCCCGGGTCCGTCTCTCCACGGACCCGGGCCTTTTTCCTGTGGCCGACCTTTTCGTATTTCCCGGGTGCCTTCGCGTGGGGCACGCCTTTTCGTGGACCCTAGGCCAGCCGCACCCGTGGATCGATCAGCGCGTACACCGCGTCGACCACGATGTTCGCGATGACGATCGCGGTGGCCGCGACCAGCACCACCCCCAGCAGCAGGGGCAGGTCGTTGTCGCGGACGGCCTTGATGGAGAGGGCTCCGATGCCGTGCAGGCCGAAGGTCTCCTCGGTGATGATGGCGCCGCCGAGGAGGTAGCCGATGTCGAGGCCGAGGATGGTGACGATGGGGCCCATGGCGCCGCGCCAGGCGTGCCGGAAGAAGACCGTGGGCCGGGACATGCCCTTGGCACGGGCCGTGCGGACGTAGTCCTCGGCGAGGCTCTCCACGAGCTGGGAGCGGGTCATCCGGGTGTAGTTGGCGGTGAAGATGATCGCGAGGACCAGCCAGGGCAGGAGCAGGCCCTTGAACCAGGCGAGCGGGTCCTGGGTCAGGCCCACGGCGTCCGAGGGGCGGGGGAGCAGGCCCCACTGGTCGGAGAGGTAGTACATCGCCACCACGCCGACGATGTAGATCTGGAGCGACGAGCCGACCAGGGACGCCGACGAGGCGATCTTGTCCGCCGCCTTGCCCTGCTTGACCGCCGCGATCATGCCGGTGCCCACACCGAACACCACGAAGACGACCGTGCTGCCGAGGGCGAGGGAGAGCGTGGTCGGGAAGCGGTCGGTGATCAGGCCGAGGACCGGTTCGTGGTTGGTGAAGGAGTAGCCCAGACAGGGGGCGGGGCAGTGGCCGAGCCCGGCGAAGTCCCGGCCGGCGAAGACCCCCACCAGCCAGTGCCAGTACTGCACGGGCAGCGGATCGGCGATACCGAGGTTGTGCCGGACCAGGGCGAGCGTCTGCGGGGTGCACAGCTTGCCGCAGGCGGCGCGGGCGGGGTCGCGCGGGGCGACGTAGAAGAGGAGGAAGGTGATGGCGCTGATGATCAGCAGGATCAGCAGCGCGCTCAGCGTCCTGCGTGCGATGAAGCGGAGCATGACTGCGCGGTTCCCTGGCCGGCTCAGGCCTTGGCGTACAGCTTGTGGATGAGGAACGCCGAGAACAGCGGGTCGAACTGGGCGCCGCCCACCTTCGAGCCGTACAGGTAGTAACGCCGCTGGTAGGTCTCCGGGATGATCGGCGCCTCCTTGGCCATGATCTCCTTGTCCAGGGCCGCCCAGGCGGCGTTCTCCTTCGCGGTGTCCGTGATGGTCGAGTCCTTCTTGATCGCCGTATTGACCCAGCCCACGTTCAGCTGGGAGACGTTGGGGGCGTTGTCGGCGATCGTGGTGCCGTCGAAGAGCGGCTGGATGAGGGTGTAGGCGGCGGGCCAGTCGGGCGACCAGCCGTACCACATCACATCGAACTGGTTGTCGATCTGGCCGACCTGGTCGTAGTAGCTCGTCGACTCCACGGGCTTGACGACCGGGTCGAAGCCCGCCTCCTTCAGGGCGTTGGCGATGACGACCTTGGTCTTCTCGTAGGCGTCGTTGCCGCCCTGTGGATAGGTGTAGACGATCTTCTGGCCGAGCTTGCCGGCCTCCTTCAGCAGGGCCTTCGCCTTCGCCGTGTCGCCGCGCGGGTTCTTCAGCTTGCCGTAGACGTCGAACTTCACCCGGCCCGCGATGTCCGGGCTGAGGATGGTCGTCGCGTAGTCACCGGCGGACGGGCCGCCGTAGATGGAACGGATCTGCTCCAGTGGCCAGGCGTGATTGAGGGCCTGGCGGACCCGGACGTCCTTGATGCGGCGGCAGTTGACGGCGTAGTAGTACAGGCCGGTCAGCAGGCCGTCGATCGTGCGGGACTCCAGCGTGCTGTCACTGATCACCTTCTGGATGCGCTCGGCCGGCACCCCGCTGTAGGCCATGACCGCGTACCGGTCGGTCCCCGAGTCGGCGATCAGCCGGTCGGTGGCCGGCAGGGCCTCGGGGCCGAACTCGAAGACGACGGAGTCCGGGTAGGCGTTGCGGATCGCGTCCGTCTTCGGGTCCCAGTGGGTGTTGCGCACCAGCGTCAGGGACTTGTCGACCGAGTGCTGCTTGATCCGGTACGGACCGCAGGAGACCGGGTCCTTGTCGTACTTCTCCTTGCTGTCGTGCGCGACCGGCACGGCACCGTAGGAGTGCATCGCCAGCGCCCAGTCGAGGTCGGGGCGGGCCGTCCTCAGATGGAAGGTGATGGTCTTCTTCGCGGTGTCCGTGACGACCGAGGAGAGATGCTTGCCGCCGTACGGGCCCTTGTAGACGGACCGGAAGTCGTGCGAGCCGGTCAGCCAGGTCTGGACGTACGTGGCGCCCTCGGTGGTGAAGCTCGCGAAGCCGCGCTCGATGCCGTGGCGTACGTCCTCGACGGTCAGTTCGCTGCCGTCCTCCCACTTCAGGCCGTCCTTGAGGGTGAACGTCCAGGTCGCGCCGCCGTCGGACATGGTCCCGGCGTCGGTGGCGAGGTCGCCGACGAGCTTCATGGAGCCGTCGGAGGCGATCTTGTAGCCGGTGAGGCAGCGGACGTAGAGGTTCGCGACCGTGGAGTTCCAGGCGAAGTAGATCCGCTGCGGGTCGAGGTGGGAGAAGTCGTCCGGGCCGATCGGACGGATCGTGCCGCCCTTGCGCGCGCCCGGCACCTCCGGAGCGGGGCCGGCGGAGTCCGCGGCGGTGCCCACCGCGACCTTGGAGTACGTGGCGGCGGAGCCGGAGGCCGTGCCGCTCCCCGCCGCACCGCCCCCGCCGCCGCTGCTGCACGCGCTGAGGACGAGGGCGCCGCCGGCCGTCGCGACCGAGCTTGCGATGACGAAGTTCCTGCGGGAGATCGACATGGGTGTCCTGCCTGAATCAGGGAGAGGGAGTTTCTGGAGAAAGGAGGGGCGGGGAGGGGGCTCGGAGGAGGGGGTCAGCGTCTGGTCTTCGGGTCCAGCGCGTCGCGGACCGAGTCGCCGAGGAGGTTGAAGGCGATCACGAAGATCACCATCGAGAGACCGGGGAAGAGCATGTACGTGATGTCGCTCTGGTAGACCTGCGCGCCGCGCTGGATCATCACGCCCCAGTCCGGGGTGGGGTCGCTGAGGCCGACACCGAGGAAGGCGAGGGCCGCCTCGGTGGTGACGTACATCGGCAGCGCGAGGGTCGCCTGGATGAGGATCGGCGTCCACAGGTTGGGCAGCAGTTCCCGGAAGACGATCCGGGCGGGGGAGGCACCGGTGACCTTGGCCGCCTCCACGAACTCCCGCTCGCGCAGGGCCAGTACCTCGCCGCGCAGCAGCCGGGCGATGGGGGCCCAGCCGAAGGCGGTCATCACCGCGATCAGGCTGACCACCGTCAGCCAGGTCGGGGTGTTCTCGTCGGGCGGGACCAGGATCGAGATCAGCACCGGCCACATGGCGATGAAGAAGAGGGTGGAGGGGAAGGCCAGCAGGATGTCGACGACGCGGCCCACGAGGTTGTCGACGCGGCCGCCGAGATAGCCCGCCGTCACCCCGACGGTGATGCCGAGCGCCGTGACCAGCAGGGTCGTCACCGTGGCGATGAGCAGGGAGTTGCGGATGCCGTAGAGGAGGAGGGTGAGGACGTCCCGGCCGAGTTGTGGTTCCACACCGAACCAGAAGTCGCCGCTGACACCGCCGTTGGGGGCCACGGGGAAGCCGAACTGGTTGAGCAGGCCCGGCTGGTTCTGCCCGTACGTCGTGTACGGGTCCTTGCCGTAGAGCTTCGCGATCAGGGGGGCGGCGATCGCGGTGGCGAAGAACAACAGGACGACGTAGGCCGAGGCGACGCCGGCGCGGTCGCGGCGGAAGCGGCGCCAGGCGATGCGGCCGGGTGAGCGGGTGTCGCCGGGTCGGGACGGGGTGGGTGGTGCCGTCTCGACGGGGGCGGCGGTGAGTGTTGGCGTGGTCCCCATGACGTGACCCTTCAACCGGCTGCGGTGGTGGGTCAATGCGTTCGTGGGGGCTTTGACCAAGGGGAGGGGGATTGCCGAACGCGCTCTTACGGGGGCGAACCCTTCTCTTACCGGCTCTTCGGGATTTTTTCAGACGCGGGTGGGTGGGGCGGGGTGGGTGCGTTGTCGGGTGCGGGCCCGGTGGGGGCTGGTCGCGCAGTTCCCCGCGCCCCTGAAAAAGCGGGGCTGCGCCCCTGGCTTTTTCGGCCCGAGAGGGCCGTAGGCCCTTAAGGGGCGCGGGGAACTGCGCGACCAGCCCCCACCCACCCGCACCCGACAACGCACCCGACACCCCCCGGACCATGCCCCCCATACGGCCCCCCAAATGTGCGGTATAGGCGAAACGCGTCGATATTGTCCGGTAACAAGAAGATCGCGCACGTACGACGAGGAGGCCCCATGCGTGGAGCCACGCACGCCCGATGGATCGCCGGCGCGGCCGCGGTGGCTCTCGCCGCGACCGCCTGCGGAGGCGGGGACGACGACAGCGGCGGCGGCAGCGGCAGTGGTGACACGGGCGCGGTGCTCAGCTCCTCCTGGGGTGACCCGCAGAACCCGCTGGAGCCGGCCAACACCAACGAGGTGCAGGGCGGCAAGGTGCTGGACATGATCTTCCGCGGGCTGAAGCGATACGACGCCAAGACCGGCGAGGCGAACGACATGCTCGCCGAGAAGATCGAGACGACCGACTCGCAGAACTTCACGATCGACGTCAAGGACGGCTGGACCTTCCAGAACGGCGAGAAGGTCACCGCCAAGTCCTTCGTGGACGCCTGGAACTACGGGGCGAGTCTGAAGAACAACCAGAAGAACGCGTACTTCTTCGAGTACATCGAGGGCTACGACCAGACGCACCCCGACGACGGCAGCAAGCAGACCGCCGACACCCTCTCCGGGCTGAAGGTCGTCGACGAGAACACCTTCACCGTCAAGCTCACCCAGAAGTTCTCGACCTTCCCCGACACCCTCGGCTACAACGCGTACGCCCCGCTGCCGCAGTCGTTCTTCACCGACCACGACGCCTGGCTCGCCAAGCCCGTCGGCAACGGCCCGTACGCCGTCGACTCCTACACCAAGGGCTCCCAGCTGTCGGTGCGGAAGTGGGACGACTACCCCGGCGAGGACAAGGCGCAGAACGGTGGCGTGGACCTGAAGGTCTACACCGACAACAACACCGCCTACACCGACCTGATGGCCGGCAACCTCGACCTCGTCGACGACGTCCCCGCCGCCCAGCTGAAGAACGTCCAGGCCGACCTCGGCGACCGGTACATCAACACCCCGGCCGGCATCATCCAGACCCTGTCCTTCCCGTTCTACGACGCGGACTGGAACAAGGAGGGCTCGGAGAAGGTCCGCCAGGGGCTCTCCCGGGCGATCGACCGCGACCAGATCACCGACACCATCTTCCAGAAGACCCGCACCCCCGCCACCGACTGGACCTCCCCGGTCCTCGGCGAGGAGGGCGGCTACAAGAAGGGGCTGTGCGGTGACGCCTGCGAGTACGACGCGGCGGCGGCGAAGAAGCTGATCCAGGAGGGCGGCGGCCTCCCCGGCGGCCAGGTCAAGATCACGTACAACGCGGACACCGGCTCCCACAAGCAGTGGGTCGACGCCGTCTGCAACTCCATCAACAACGCCCTCGACAACGACAAGGCGTGCGTCGGCAACCCGGTCGGCACCTTCGCCGACTACCGCAACCAGATCACCCAGCGGAAGATGAGCGGCCCGTTCCGCGCGGGCTGGCAGATGGACTACCCGCTGATCCAGAACTTCCTGCAGCCGCTGTACTACACCAACGCCTCCTCCAACGACGGCAAGTGGTCCAACGCCGACTTCGACAAGCTCGTCGACCAGGCCAACGCCGAGTCGGACACGACGAAGGCCGTGGAGACCTTCCAGCAGGCCGAGGAGGTCGTCCGGGACAACATGGCCGCCATCCCGCTCTGGTACCAGAACGGCAGCGCCGGCTACTCGGAGCGGCTCTCCGACGTCACCCTGAACCCGTTCAGCGTCCCCGTGTACGACCAGATCAAGGTCAGCTGACCTCTCATGGGACGGTACGTCGCCCGGCGCCTGCTCCAGATGATCCCGGTCTTCGTGGGCGCCACCCTCCTGATCTTCCTGATGGTGAACGTGATGGGCGACCCCATCGCGGGCCTGTGCGGCGACCGGGAGTGCGATCCGGCGACGGCCGCCCAGCTCAGACGGGAGTTCGGCCTCGACAAGCCGGTGTGGCAGCAGTACCTGACCTACATGGGGAACGTCTTCACCGGCGACTTCGGCACCGCGTTCAACGGGCAGGAGGTCACCGAGCTGATGGCCTCCGCCTTCCCCGTCACCATCCGGCTGACGATCGTCGCGATCCTCTTCGAGATCGTCATCGGCATCACCCTCGGTGTCGTCACCGGCCTGCGGCGCGGCCGGCCCGTCGACACCGGGGCGCTGGTGGTCACCCTGGTCGTCATCTCCGTCCCCACCTTCGTCACCGGTCTGCTGCTCCAATTGTTGCTGGGCGTGGAGTGGGGCTGGATCCGGCCGTCCGTCTCCTCCGAGGCGCCGTTCGACGAGCTGATCGTCCCCGGGCTCGTCCTCGCCTCCGTCTCCCTCGCCTACGTCACCCGTCTGACCCGGACGTCCATCGCGGAGAACGCCCGCGCCGACTACGTCCGCACCGCCGTCGCCAAGGGGCTGCCCCGGCACCGGGTGATCCGCAAGCACCTGCTGCGGAACTCCCTGATCCCCGTGGTCACCTTCATCGGCACCGACATCGGCGCGCTGATGGGCGGCGCCATCGTCACCGAGCGGATCTTCAACATCCACGGCGTCGGATACCAGCTCTACCAGGGCATCCTCCGCCAGAACACCCAGACCGTCGTCGGCTTCGTGACCGTCCTCGTGCTGGTGTTCCTCATCGCCAACCTGCTCGTCGACCTCCTCTACGCCGTACTCGATCCGAGGATCCGCTATGCCTGAGCCGCTGCCCGAGGAGCCGCACGTGTCGGGCGGCCAGCGCGCCCCCGAGGGCGGGGCGATCGCCGCGACCGGGCAGGACGGCACGATGGACCTGGCCACCACCGAGGGGGAGACCCTGGAGAAGCGACTGGGCGACGGTCCGGCCGGCGGCCCGGACGACAAGGCCCGCAGCCTCTGGTCCGACGCCTGGCGCGACCTGCGCCGCAACCCCGTCTTCATCATCTCGGCGCTGGTGATCCTCTTCCTGGTCGTCATCTCCCTGTGGCCATCGCTGATCGCCTCCGGCAACCCGCTCAAGTGCGACCTCTCCAAGGCCCAGGAGGGCGCGCAGCCCGGTCACCCGTTCGGGTACGACGGTCAGGGCTGCGACGTCTACACCCGTACCGTCTACGGGGCGCGGATCTCCATCGCCGTCGGTGTCTGCGCCACGCTCGGCGTCGCCCTCCTCGGGTCGGTGCTGGGCGGGCTCGCCGGGTTCTTCGGCGGGTACTCGGACTCGTTCCTGTCCCGGATCACCGACGTCTTCTTCGCGATCCCGGTGGTGCTCGGCGGTCTGGTGCTGCTCTCCGTGGTCACCAGCAACTCCATCTGGCCGGTGATCGGCTTCATGGTGCTGCTGGGCTGGCCGCAGATCTCCCGCATCGCCCGCGGCTCGGTCATCACCGCCAAACAGAACGACTACGTGCAGGCCGCCCGCGCGCTCGGCGCCTCCAACTCCCGGATGCTGCTGCGGCACATCACGCCCAACGCGGTCGCCCCCGTCATCGTCGTGGCCACCATCGCGCTGGGCACCTACATCGCCCTGGAGGCGACCCTGTCCTACCTGGGCGTCGGCCTGAAGCCCCCGAGCGTCTCCTGGGGCATCGACATCTCGGCCGCCTCCCCGTACATCCGCAACGCCCCGCACGCCCTGCTGTGGCCCTCGGGCGCCCTCGCGATCACCGTCCTGGCCTTCATCATGCTGGGCGACGCGGTCCGCGACGCCCTCGACCCGAAGCTGAGGTGAGGCGTCGTCATGCTGCTCGAAGTGCGTGATCTGCACGTGGAGTTCCGGACGCGGGACGGGGTCGCCAAGGCCGTCAACGGGGTCGACTACGGGGTGGACGAGGGGCAGACGCTGGCCGTGCTGGGGGAGTCCGGCTCCGGAAAGTCGGTCACCGCGCAGGCGATCATGGGCATCCTCGACATGCCGCCCGGCAGGATCACCGGCGGCGAGATCCTCTTCAAGGGCCGGGACCTGCTGAAGCTCAAGGAGGACGAGCGCCGCAAGATCCGGGGCGCCGAGATGGCGATGATCTTCCAGGACGCCCTGTCCTCCCTGAACCCCGTCCTCTCCGTCGGCGACCAGCTCGGCGAGATGTTCGTCGTGCACCGGGGCATGACGAAGAAGGACGCCCGCGCCAAGGCCGTGGAGCTGATGGACCGGGTCCGCATCCCGGCCGCCAGGGAACGGGTACGGGACTACCCGCACCAGTTCTCCGGCGGTATGCGCCAGCGCATCATGATCGCCATGGCGCTGGCCCTCGAACCCGCGCTGATCATCGCCGACGAACCGACGACCGCGCTCGACGTCACCGTCCAGGCCCAGGTCATGGAGCTCCTCGCCGAACTCCAGCGGGAACTGCGCATGGGCCTGATCCTCATCACCCACGACCTCGGCGTCGTCGCGGACGTCGCCGACCGCATCGCCGTGATGTACGCGGGCCGGATCGTGGAGTCCGCCCCCGTCCACGACATCTACAAGGCCCCGGCCCACCCGTACACGCGCGGCCTGCTCGACTCGATCCCGCGCCTGGACCAGAAGGGCCAGGAGCTCTACGCGATCAAGGGCCTGCCGCCCAACCTGATGGCCATCCCGCCCGGCTGCGCGTTCAACCCCCGCTGCCCGATGGCCCGTGACGTGTGCAGGACCGACGTGCCCCCGTTGTACGACGTGGAGCCGGCGGACGGGATCCGGATGAGCGCCTGCCACTTCTGGAGGGAGTGCCTCGATGACCACCGCCACCGCTGAGGCCGAGCCGATCCTGGAGGTCAGCGGCCTGGTCAAGCACTACCCGCTCACCCAGGGCGTCCTCCTCAAGAAGCAGGTCGGCGCCGTGAAGGCGGTCGACGGCGTCGACTTCGCCCTCGGCCGGGGCGAGACCCTCGGCATCGTCGGCGAGTCCGGCTGCGGCAAGTCCACGGTCGCCAAGATGCTGGTCCACCTGGAACGCCCGACCGCCGGCTCGATCCGCTACAAGGGCGAGGACGTCACCAAGCTCTCCGGCAAGGCCCTCAAGAACGTCCGCCGCAACATCCAGATGGTCTTCCAGGACCCGTACACCTCCCTCAACCCCCGGATGACCGTCGGCGACATCATCGGGGAGCCCTACGACATCCACCCCGAGGTCGCGCCCAAGGGCGACCGCAGGCGCCGGGTGCAGGAACTCCTCGACGTGGTCGGCCTCAACCCCGAGTACATCAACCGCTACCCGCACCAGTTCTCCGGCGGCCAGCGCCAGCGCATCGGCATCGCCCGGGGGCTGGCGCTCCGCCCCGAGATCATCGTCGCCGACGAACCGGTCTCCGCCCTGGACGTCTCGGTGCAGGCCCAGGTCATCAACCTGCTGGACCGCCTCCAGGGCGAGTTCGGGCTGTCGTACGTGTTCATCGCCCACGACCTGTCCATCGTGCGGCACATCTCCGACCGGGTCGGCGTGATGTACCTCGGGCGGATCGTGGAGATCGGCCGCGACGCCGAGATCTACGACCATCCGACGCATCCCTACACCCAGGCGCTGCTGTCCGCCGTGCCCGTCCCGGACCCCGAGGCGCGCGAGCACCGGGAACGGATCATCCTCTTCGGCGATGTGCCCTCCCCGACGAACATCCCCTCCGGGTGCCGCTTCCGCACGCGGTGCTGGAAGGCCCGGGAGCGCTGTGCGCTGGAGGTGCCGCTGCTGGCGGTCCCGGCGGAGTTCCGGCTCACCAGCGGCCCGGCCGCCCATGACTCGGCCTGCCACTTCGCGGAGGAGAAACGGGTGGTGCCGCCCGAGGAGTCGGCGGACGATCATACGAATGAGGCGGAATAAGCCTACAAACCAGCACCAAATGCGTTAACACGCAGGCAACTTGGCTGACGCGGTTCCGATATACGGACGCGCGAATCTACTACGCGTACGGCCGTGCGGGTGCCGTAAACGGGCCGGGGCTCGCCATGTAGCCCCGGCCCGTTGCCGTGCCCGCATCCGCTTCCGCTACGCCAGGTTCAGTGCACGCTTCAGGAAGTCGACCTGGAGCAGCAGCAGGTTCTCCGCGACCTGTTCCTGCGGGGTGATGTGGGTGACGCCGGAGAGCGGCAGCACCTCGTGGGGGCGGCCGGCCGCGAGCAGCGCCGAGGACAGGCGCAGCGCGTGCGCGAAGACCACGTTGTCGTCGGCGGTGCCGTGCACGATCATCAGCGGGCGGTGCGGTTCGGCGGGCGAGGACAGTCCCTCGTCCGTGATCAGCGAACTCTTCGCGTAGGCCGCCGGGTTCTTCGCCGGGTCGCCGAGATAGCGCTCGGTGTAGTGCGTGTCGTACAGCCGCCAGTCGGTGACCGGGGCGCCCGCGATGCCGGCGTGGAAGACGTCCGGGCGGCGCAGCACCGCGAGCGCCGCCAGCCAGCCGCCGTAGGACCAGCCGCGGATCGCCACCCGGGACAGGTCCAGCGGATGGGACGTCGCCAGGTCGTGCAGCGCCTCCACCTGGTCGTCCAGGGAGAGCGTGAAGTCCCCGTCGATCTCCTTCTCCCAGGCGGGGGAGCGGCCGGGGGTGCCGCGGCCGTCGGCGACCACCACCGCGAACCCCTGGTCGGCGAACCACTGCGAGGTGAGGTGCGCGTTGTGCGCGGCGAGCACCCGGGGGCCGTGCGGACCGCCGTAGGGGTCCATCAGGACGGGCAGGGGTGTGACCCCGTCGTAGTCGCTCGGCATAAGCAGGGCGCACGGTACGCGGCGTGCGCCCCCCTGTGTAAACCGCACGCGCGGGGACAGACCGGGAGCTTCCGCGAAAGACGCCACGGTCGCGCACTGCTTGCCGTCGCGCAGCACCTGCACCTGGGCGTCGGCCCGTCCCGGAACGGCCGAGACGAGCACGGTCACGCCCCCGGCGCGCACCGCCGAGTGCACGCCGGGCTCCTGGGAGACGCGCTCCACGCCCAGTTCGTTCACCCGGTAGACGTGGATCTCCCCGATCTCCGGATCGGCCGCCGCCTCGCCCGCCGAGGCGGAGACCAGTACATCGGCGTCCGCGACGTCGAGCACCGCGCGGACGTGCAACTGGGGCCCGGTCAGCGGACGTTCGCCGACCGCCAGCACCCGCGCGCCGCCCTCGTCCGCGACACGCACGAGCCGGCCCGACGGACTCCACGCGGGCACTCCGGGGAAAAGATCAAGCCAATGTGGATCTTCGTCGGCGTGCACCATCCGTGTTGCCCCCGAGTCCGGGTCCACGGCCAGGAACAACTGGCTGAGCTGGTCCCGCGCCTGCACCAGGATCAGCGGGGCCCCCGCCGCCGACCAGTGCACATGCGCCAGATACGGGTAACGGGCCCGGTCCCACACGACCTCCGTGCGCGTCCCGGCGAGGTCGATCACGAAGAGCCGCACCTCCGCGTCGGCGGTCCCGGCCACCGGGTACGCCACCTGCCGTGGGCCCCTTTCCGGTTGCGCCGGGTCGGAGATCCACCAGCGGCGCACCGGCGTGTCGTCCACGCGCGCCACCAGCAGGCGGTCCGACTCGGGAGCCCACCAGAAGCCGCGCGAACGGCCCATCTCCTCGGCCGCGATGAACTCCGCCAGACCGAGGGTGACGTTCTCCGCCTCCTCCTCGGCGACCACCCGGTCCCCCTCGCCCTCCGCCCCGACCACCCGCAGCGCGCCCCGGGCGACGTAGGCGACGTGCCGGCCGTCGGGCGAGGGGCGGGGGTCGATCACCGGGCCCGGGACGTCGAGTTCACGTGCCGTCCCGGCCCGTAGCTCGGCCACGAAAAGCCGCCCTGACAAGGCGAAAGAGGCCAACTCCACGGCCGCGTCGGTGGCGTAGCCGACGATCCCGGCGCCGCCCTCGCGCAGGCGCTCACGGCGTGCGCGCTCCTCGGCCGACAACTCCTCCACGGACCCGGCGAGCAGCGCCCCCGGGTCCGCCGCCACCCTCTCCCGGCCCTCGGCCGGGCGGCCCCCCGTCCCGCTTCGCGCGCCGCCGTCCGGCAGATCCAGCACCCACAGCTTGTTGGCCCGGTCGGTGCCGGACGAGGACCGCAGAAACGCCACGCGGGAGCCGTCCGGCGCGACGGAGAAGGCCCTCGGCGCGCCGAGGGAGAAACGCTGGGTCCGGGCGTGTCGGCGGGGGAAGGACTCGGGCTGGGTCGTCATGCTCCGACCATATTGGCCATGCGCCCCCTTGTGCGGCCGTGCGCCGACCGATGCGCGCGTATGGATAGTTATGATCACTACCGCTGGGTGGGTATGAACCTGCTGGCCGCTGTATGGATTTACAACTGCGTCACCCACGTCACCGGTTGACGACGGCTTCGCCGTCAGCCCTCGACAACTGCTTCGCTCCCCAGGTCCCAGGGAACTTTTGGAGGTGAGCCGCCGTGGCACTCTCGATTTCGGCGGTGGTGCTGCTGGCGATCATCGTCTTCATCCTGATCAAGAAGTCAGGGCTGAAGGCACCACACGCGATCATCTGCATCCTGCTCGGGTTCTATCTCGCCTCCTCGACCATCGCGCCGACGATCAGCGAGCTGACGACCAACATCGCGGGCATGATCGGCAGTATCAAGTTCTGACACCTCCGGCCGCCGGGGGCCTCTCCCAGGGCCCGTCCCACCGGGCCCGCGACCCCCGCGGCCGACTGTTCCCGTGAATGACCATGCCCGGCACGGGCGCGGACCGGGGGCCTCGTAGGGTGGCCCCATGACGGATCTGCCCTCTCCCGGCCTCGGGCCGGGGGGACCCCCATCTAGCGTCGCTCGCCGACTGCTCCTGGTGCACGCGCACCCGGACGACGAGTCGATCAACAACGGCGCGACCATGGCCAGATACGCGGCCGAGGGAGCGCGGGTGACGCTGGTGACCTGCACCCTCGGTGAGGAGGGCGAGGTCATCCCGCCCGGCCTCGCCCATCTCGCGCCCGACCGCGACGACATCCTCGGCCCGCACCGGGTGGAGGAGCTGGCCGCGGCCATGAAGAAGCTCGGCGTCACCGACCACCGCTTCCTCGGCGGCCCCGGCCGCTACCGCGACTCCGGGATGATGGGCGTCGAACAGAACGAACGGCCCGGCGCCTTCTGGTCCGCCGACGTCGACGAGGCCGCCGCCCAGCTGGTCGAGGTGATCCGCGAGGTGCGCCCCCAGGTCCTCGTCACCTACGACCCGAACGGCGGCTACGGCCACCCCGACCACATCCAGGCCCACCGCGTCGCCATGCGCGCCGCCGACCTGACCGCCGACCCGGACTTCCGCCCCGACCTGGGCGAGCCCTGGGAGATCGCCAAGGTCTACTGGAACCGGGTGCCGCGCGGGGTGCTCCTGGAGGGCTTCGGCCGGCTCCTCCGCGAGCTCGCCGAGCCCGGACGGCTGCCGTTCGAGCGGGCCGCGAGCGTGACCGACGTGCCCGGAGTGGTCGACGACCACATCGTCACCACCGAGATCGACGGCACCGGCTTCGCGGCAGCGAAGGCCGCCGCGATGCGCGCGCACGCCACCCAGATCGAGGTCGCCGAGCCGTACTTCGTCCTCTCCAACGGGCTGGCCCAGCCGCTCCTGACCACCGAGTACTACGAGTTGGTGCGGGGCAGACGCGAAGGAGGGGGCCGGGAGCGCGACTTGTTCGAGGGGATTCCCGGTTTTTCTTTCGAGGATCGGCAGACTTTCGGGGAACAGCAGAACGGAACGGCCCTGTGATGCGTACGCATGGGTATGACACACCAGTGGCGCGGGCGCACGGCCGCCGAGAGGCGGGCCGGCGATGACCGCGAAGGACCGGCCGACGGGCGGGCAAGGCGGTGCGCTCGCCCAGCCGTTGACGTTTCCCCCGCTGGGCCGGGCCGCCGCGCACCTGGGACTCTTCGTGCTGGGCGCCGTGATCGGCCTGGCCGGCGGGCTGATCCAAGCGGCCTGGTTCCCCGGTGGGTTGCTGCTCGCGCTGCTCGGCGCGGCCGGGCTGTTCCTGGGCGGCGCCCGGGCGACGGGCGGCCGGGCCGGGGCCGTTGCGCCGGCCGCCGGCTGGATGATCTCCGTCGTCCTGCTGACGTCCACCCGGCCGGAGGGGGACTTCCTGTTCGGCGCGGGAGCGGGCTCGTACCTGTTCCTGCTCGGCGGCATGGCTGTGGCTGTGATGTGCGCCACCCTTGTGCGGGGGCGGCAACCGACCGGGTCCGACGCCCGACTTGGGAAGTGACGTACTACTTCGCCGTAGCGCGCGGGTGCGGGTCCCGTGTGGGTTTCCCACGCGGTCGTGGGATACGCGCCGGAAGTGGCCAGTATGGTGGTGCGCGCCGCCGAGCTGCCCGCTGAGTTGAGGTCGTGACGGGCGGCGGAGCAAACCGGGAGAACCTGCCTTGAGTCGTGAAACTGACACTTCGTCCTCCGGGGCCAATGGGCGCGGCAGCACCGCGTACCCGTCGGGGACACCGCCGTACGGCACGCCCATGGCCACCGAGGCCGGTGCCGAGGCGGCCAGGTCGGCCGCCGGCGAGCGGCCGGACGGACCCAAGACCGAGACCACGCTGACGACGCGGGTCCGGATCAACATCCCCGGCTCGCGTCCCATCCCGCCGGTCGTCGTCCGCAAGCCGGTCGCCGACGGCGAGGGCACCGCGGACGACGGCGGGTCGGAGTCGGAGACCACCGGCACCACGGCCATGCCCGTGTTCACGGACACCCCGCCGCCCGCGCCGGAGCCGGCCGCACCCGCCGACGACAAGCCGGCCAGCGACTGGTTCGCGCCCCGCAAGGGCGCGACCCCCGCCAGGGGCACGAACACCGGCGGCAGCAACGGCGCCGGGTTCCCCGCCGGCTCGATCGGTGGTCCCGGTGCCGGTGCCCCCGGCACGGGTGCCCGCCCCGGCGGTGCGGGCGGTCCCGGCCCGATGGCCGGCGGCCCCGGCGCACAGCCCGGCGGCCCGCGCCCCGGCGCGGGCAACGGCTCCCGGCCCGGCGGCGCGAAGGGTGCCGGGCTGCCCGGCGCCACCGGCGGTCAGCCGGTCGCTCCCGGCCACGGCGGCGGCACCGGCTCCTTCGACGTCTCGGCCGCGCTGGCCGGCACCAAGCCCGAGCGCGACGACCTGCCGTACTTCTCCGACAACGGCGGCGGCCGCCCCGGCGGCCCGGCCGGCCCCACCGGCGGCCCCGTCACCGGCGACAGCCCGCTCGGCCCGCCGCCCGGCCAGGGCGGCCCCGGTGGCCACGGCTACCAGGGCAACCCCTTCGCCCCCGACGCCGACTTCTCCGCGCCCGGTGCCTACGCCCGCCCCGGGGGCGGCATCAGCGACGACACCGCGGTCCTCACCCCGCAGCGGCCCGCCCCCGAACCGGGCACCCCGGGCTACGGCGGCCCCGGCCCCCTCGTCGACAACCCCTCCGGGCACACCCTGACCAGCGGCATCCCGGTCGTGCCCCCCGGCACCCAGGGCCCGCCGTTCGGCGCGGGCGGCCCCGACGGCGCCGTGCAGCACACCCCGCCGAAGCTGCCCGACCCCGGCCCGCAGCAGAAGTCCGGCCCGGCGAAGAACACCAAGTCCGCCAAGCCGGCCAAGAAGAAGGGCCGCAGCAAGCTCGGCCTGCTCGTCGGCGGAGTGATCGTCCTCGGCGGCGGTGTCTACGGCGCCGGTCTGCTGATGAACCACTCGGACGTCCCCAAGGGCACCACCGTCCTCGGCGTCGACATCGGCGGCGGCACCCGCGACGAGGCCGTCAACAAGCTCGACGCGGCCTTCGGCAAGAGCACGAGCGAGGCGCTGAAGCTCACGGTCGACGGCGAGACCGTCTCCCTCAAGCCCGACCAGGCCGGACTCCAGTTCGACAAGCAGGCCACGGTCAGCGCCGCCGCCGTCAGCGACTACAACCCGGTCTCGGTGATCGGCGCGCTCTTCGGCCAGGAGCGCGTGGTCGATCCCGTCATGCCCGTCGACGAGGAGAAGCTCAGGGCCGCCCTCCAGCGCGCCGCCGGCGGCTCCGGAACGGCGAGCGACGGCACCGTCAAGTACGAGGCCGGCAAGGCCGTCGCCGTCTACGGCAAGGCCGGCAAGGGCATCGCGGTCGACGAGTCCACCGAAGCCGTCGAGGAGGCCTACCGCGCCCAGGTGGAGACCGGAGAGGCCGCGCCGGTGCAGCTGCCGACGACCACCAAGGAGCCGTCGGTCGACAAGGCCGAGGTCGACCGGTTCATGAAGGAGTTCGCGGAGCCGGCGATGTCGGCCCCCGTGACGGTCCAGACGGACGCCGCCCACAGCGTCCTGCTGAGCCCCCAGAACTCCCTCTGGAAATTCCTCACCGTCAAGGCCGTCGACGGCAAGCTGGTCGACTCCTACGACGAGAAGGCCCTCAAGGAGCTCTACGGCGGCACCTTCGACGGGGTCCTCATCACCCGCGGCAACGGCGAGAAGACCCCGGTCACCGTCCAGGACGTCTACGGCGCCCTCCGCCAGGCCCTGAAGAGCACCACCGAGCGCACGGCGGTCATCGAGACGGACCCCAGCTAGCGGCACCCGGCGAACGCCGGTGAGCGGATCGCACGGCACGACGAGGGGGCACCTGGTACATCCCGGGTGCCCCCTCGTCACTGTCGCGGGTATGACTTCCGTCATGCCGGGGTGTGGACCCCCGACACTGCCGCCCGCACCCCCCGCGCGCCCACGATGGTGCCCATGACGACGACCACGACGACGACCACCGAGGCCGCCACCCGGCCCGCGGTGGTGGCGTTCGACCACGTGACGAAGGCGTACGGCGACGTGCGGGCCGTGGACGGCCTGACGCTCGCCCTGTACCCGGGGGAGACCGTGGCCCTGCTGGGCCCGAACGGCGCCGGCAAGTCCACCACCCTCGACCTGCTGCTCGGCCTCAGGAACCCCGACAGCGGCACGATCGACCTCTTCGGCACCGGCCCGCGCGAGGCGATCACCGCCGGACGCGTGGGCGCCATGCTGCAGAGCGGCGGCCTGATGGACGAGGTCACCGTCGCCGAACTGGTCCGGCTCGCCTGCGCCCTGCACCCGAGGCCGTACCCGGTCTCCGAGGTGCTCGCCCGCGCCGGCGTCACCCAGATCGCCGACCGCAAGGTCCACAAGCTCTCCGGCGGCCAGGTCCAGCGGGTCCGCTTCGCCCTCGCCACGGCAGGCGACAGCGACCTGATCGTCCTGGACGAGCCCACCACCGGCATGGACGTCTCCGCCCGCCAGGCCTTCTGGGCCACCATGCGCGAACAGGCCGACCGGGGCCGCACCGTCCTCTTCGCCACCCACTACCTCGAAGAGGCCGACGCCATCGCCGACCGCGTGCTCGTCCTGCACCGGGGCCGCCTGCTCGCCGACGGCACGGCGGCTGAGATCAAGGCCAGGGCGGGCGCCCGCCGCATCACCTTCGACCTGCCCGACGGCCCGCCGGACGAGCCGCGGCTGCGCGGCCTCCCCTTCCTGACCACGCTCGACGTGTCCGGCCGTACCGTGCGCATCCAGTCCTCCGACGCCGACGCGACCGTGCACGCCCTCTACGGACTCGGGGTGTACCCCCGCAATCTCGAGGTCACCGGCCTCGGACTGGAGCAGGCCTTCGTCGCGATCACCGCCGCCGAGGAGGCGATGTCGAAGTGAACAGCCTCATCAAGCTGGAACTCGCCCGCGCCCTGCGCAACCGCAAGTCCATGTTCTTCACGGTGCTCTACCCGTCGCTGCTGTTCCTGCTCATCGCGGGCAGCGCGAGCGGCACGGACGAGCTGGGCGACACCGGTCTGACCCTGCCGACGTACATGATGGTCTCCATGGCCTCCTTCGGCGCCCTGACGGCCGTCCTGATGGGCAACAGCGAACGCATCGCCAAGGAACGCGAGAGCGGCTGGGTACGGCAGCTGCGGCTCACCAC
This sequence comes from Streptomyces caniscabiei, assembly GCF_014930365.1. Taxonomy (GTDB): domain Bacteria; phylum Actinomycetota; class Actinomycetes; order Streptomycetales; family Streptomycetaceae; genus Streptomyces; species Streptomyces caniscabiei. The sequence goes on from NZ_JABXWI010000006.1 coordinate 367,973, forward strand.
GCTGCCGGGGCGCGGCTACGTCCTCGCGAAGACCGCGAGCGCGGCCGTGGTCAGCCTGCCGGCCATCGTGGTCGTCTTCGTGGTGGCCGCCGTCGTGAAGGACGTACGCCTGGACGCCTGGCAGTGGCTCGCCCTGACCGGCGCGATCTGGGCCGGCAGCCTCGTCTTCGCCGCGCTCGGCGTCGCCCTCGGCTACCTCGCCTCCGGCGACGCGGTCCGCCCCATCACGATGATCGTCTACTTCGGCCTGTCGATGCTCGGCGGTCTGTGGATGCCGACGACCACGTTCCCCGACTGGCTCCAGTCCGTCGCCAGGTGGGTGCCCACGCACGCGTACGCCGCCCTGGGGCAGGCCATCGAACAGAGTCAGGCACCGCACACCCGGGATCTCGTCATCCTGGCCGTCTCCTTCGCCCTGTTCGCGGGCGGCGCGGCCTGGCTCTACCGGAAGGACACGCTGAAGGCGTGAGCGGCGTCCCCCTCGGGCAGCGCCCGCAGAACCGCAGGCAGAGGGCGATCAAGTTCCTCTGGACCGGGATCTGGCTCGCCTATCTGAGCGCCCCCGTCAGCGACCTGCTGCACGGGGGCCACAGCGACGGCGTCGTCGTCCTCGGCTGGATCGGCCTGGTGGCCTTCGTCGCCTGGTACTTCGTGCTGATCTTCCGCACCGGCCGCCGCGACACCACCCCCATGGTGCTCGGCGCGCTCGCCGTCCTCGCCGCCCAGTCCGTCGTGCTCGCGCTCTCCCTCGGCCGCGAGTGGCTCGTCCTCTTCGTCTACGTGTCGGTCGCCTCCGGCGCGGCCCTCCCGCCGCGGCTCGCCCGCTTCACGGTCCCGGCGGTGTCGGCCCTGCTCACGGCTGCCGCCCTCGCCGTACCGGGCGGCGGGGCCTACCTCGCCTCGCTGCTCCTCCCGGCCCTCCTCGGCGGCTTCTCCATGACCGGTGTCCGCGAGCTCATCCGCACGACACAGGAACTGCGCGAGGCCAGGGCCACGGTCGCCCAGCTCGCCGCGAACGAGGAGCGCCTGCGTCTGGCCCGTGACCTGCACGACCTCCTCGGCCACTCGCTCTCCCTGATCACGCTCAAGAGCGAGCTGGCGGGCCGGATGCTCCCCGGCCGGCCCGACCAGGCCGCCCAGCAGGTCGCCGACATCGAACAGGTCAGCCGCCAGGCCCTGGTCGACGTCCGGGAGGCCGTCACCGGCTACCGGCGCCCCCGCCTCGGCGCGGAACTCGCGGGCGCCCGGGACGCCTTGACGGCGGCCGGCATCACCCCCGAACTGCCCGCCGACCCCGACCTCAGCGACGTGCCCGAGGAGAGCGAGTCCGCCCTCGCCTGGGCCCTGCGCGAGTCCGTCACCAACGTCGTACGGCACAGCGGCGCCCACCGCTGCACGGTGGACCTCGTCCGCCGTCACACCCTCGACGGGCCGGTGCTCGAACTGACCGTGGACGACGACGGACGCGGCGCTCCGGGCGGCACCCCCGGCGTAGGGACGGGCAGCGGCCTCGCGGGCCTCGCCGAACGGCTCGACAAGGTGGGCGGCACCCTGGAGGCGGGCCGCTCCCGGCACGGTTTCCGCATGGTCGCCCGGGCCCCCGCCTCACCCTCCGGCCCGGACGTAGGATCCGGCGCATGACCCGCACGATCAAGGTCCTGCTCGCCGAGGACCAGTCCATGGTCCGCGAGGCCCTGGCCGCCCTGCTCGGCCTGGAGGACGACATCGAGGTCGTGGCCCAGGTCGCCCGCGGCGACGAGGTCCTGCCGGCCGCCCGCGCCCACGCCGTCGACGTGGCCCTCCTCGACATCGAGATGCCGGGCGCGACGGGCATCGAGGCGGCCGCCGAGGTCCACCGGGCCCTCCCGGCGGTGAAACTGGTCGTCCTCACCACCTTCGGCCGCCCCGGCTACCTCCGCAGCGCCATGGAGGCCGGCGCCGACGCCTTCCTGGTCAAGGACGCCCCCGCCGCCCGACTCGCGGACGCGGTCCGCAGGGTCCTCGCGGGCGAGCGGGTCATCGACCCGACGCTCGCGGCAGCGGCCCTGGCCGAGGGCGCGAACCCCCTGACCGACCGCGAACGCGAGGTGCTGCGCGCGGCGGCCGACGGCTCGACCAACGCGGAACTGGCCGAGGCCCTGCACCTCTCCCAGGGCACGATCCGCAACTACCTGTCGACGGCGATCCACAAACTGGCGGTGAGAAACAGGACGGAGGCGGTCAGAACGGCACGGGAGAAGGGCTGGTTGTAACCGCCGACGGGCTGCGGAAGGGCCAGGGGCAGCCACCGCCAGGGGCGCGGGGAACAGCGCGACCAGCCACGACGCACCCGCACCCGCCGGACAACAGCCGCCCCACGGCGAACACGCGCCCGCGAACCGCCGAACCGCACCCTCAGTTCAGCCGAGCCCGAGCCGCCTCCGCCTGCCTGCGCATCTTCTCCGCGGCCCCGGCATCCACCCCGGCCACGACCTCCGCGTACTCCTCCAACGCGGCGGCACCCCGCACGAACTCCCCCCGCTGCACCAGCAACCGCGCCCACTCGTACCGCAACCGCCCGGGATGCGAAGGCATCGCCAGCGACAACTCCAGCGCCCACAACGCCACATCCGTCCGCTCGGGCCGCGCCGCCGCCCAGGCCCGCACGTTGTTGAGGACCCGCACCACCACGTCGAGCGGATCGGCGGGAGTCAGCACCGAGGGGTCCAGCGGAGCCCCCGTCGCCCCGGCCACCAGCAACTCCGCGTCGCTCCCGCTCAGCACCCGCCCTCCGTCGAACGGATCGGCGAGGACCTGCTCCTCACGGGGCCCGAAGCCGACCACGAAGTGCCCCGGCAGCGCGACCCCGTACACCGGCGCACCCGCCCGCCGGGCCACCTCCATCCACACCACGGACAACAGGATCGGCAACCCCCGCCGCCGTTCGAGCACCTGGTGCAGCAGCGACGACTCCAGCCGCTGGTAGTCCCCGGCGGCCCCCCGGAACCCGTACCGCTCGCCGAGCAGTTCGGCCGCCGCGACCGCCCACGCACGCGGCGTGCCGGGCCGGTACGGCATCAGCCCGGCCAGCCGGTCGAGCTCGATCTCGGCGGCGTCGACGCCCGCGTCGTCCAGCGCGCCGTCGCCCGCGGCCCCCACCAGCAGACACAGCAGCGCCAGGTCGGGCCGCTCGGCCCGCGCCTCCTGCGCGAACCGCCGCCGCACCTCGGCCGCCCGCTCCGGCTCGGGGGGAAACGGCGCCGGCACGGCGGGATGATGCCCGCTCACGACGACCCGCCCGACACAGCACCGGCACCGGAACCGGCACCGGAATCGGCCTCCGAACCGGTACCCGAACCCGCACCCGCCCCGGACCCGGCGTCACCACCGCGGCTCGCGCCCCCGGGCTCCCGGTAGTGGTGGTACGCGTGATGCGAGGCGAACCCCAGCCCCCCGTACAGCGCCCGCGCCCCCGCGTTGTCCGCCTCCACCTGGAGCCACCCCGCCGAGGCCCCCTCGTCCAGCGCCCGCCGGGCCAGCGCGGCCATCACGGTCGTCGCGAGCCCCCGCCGCCGCTGGGCCGGATCGACCTCGACGGCCGCGAAACCGGCCCACCGCCCGTCCACCACGCACCGCCCGATGGCGGCGGGACCCGCGCCGCCGGCTCCCGGCACGGTCGCGAACCACACCGAAGGCCCGCTCCCGAGCACCTTCAGCGCGACCTCGCCGAGCCCCTTGCGCTGGTAGCGGCCGAGCCACGCCTCGTCCGCCGTGCGCGACAGCTCGACCCCGGCCCCCTCCCGGTCCGCGACCGGCGCGAGAGCGCCGATCCACAGCTCGGCGGTCACCTCACGGACCCAGCCACGGTCCGCCACCTCCGCGCACAGCAGCTCCTGCGTCCCCTCGGCGCCCGTGGCCAGCTGGAGGAAGGCGGGCAGCCCCCGGGCCGCGTACCAGCCGCGCACGGCCGTCAGCGCGTCGTCCAGGGGCATTCCGGGGTCCCCCAAGGGCAGCACCGAGTTGGCACGCCGGGTGAAACCGGAGGCGGCCCGCAGCTCCCACTCGCCGAGCCGCTCCCGTTCGACCGGCTGCCAGGCCCGCGCGGCGACCCGCGCCAACTCCGCGTACGAGGCGGCAGGCCCACGCCGACGGGCCGGGGCGGCGGGCACGACCTTCCCCGCGACCAGCGACGTCTCCTCGATCCGTACCCGCTCCCCGTTCCGGCGGGTGATCAACAGGACACCGCCGTCCCATGATGTGAGAACACCAACCGTGTCAGTGAATTTCCCACCCCCGGCGACAGCGTCGTCGAGGCAGCGCACGGACACGCGTTTGCCCACGTCAGCAGCAGAGACACGGATCTCGAGCCGTCCACCGGCAGAGATTTCCACAGGTCTGTCCACCCCTCCTGTTCGGATCATGCCCCGGAACGGAGATACTAGGTGCGGGCATCGACGACGCCGCGCTCCCGCGCGCCAGGCGGCGGAGCCTGAGGAGGCCCGCCAGCGCCCTATCGAGGAGGAACGACAGCGTGACCTACGTCATCGCGCAGCCTTGTGTCGACGTCAAGGACAAGGCGTGCATCGAGGAGTGCCCGGTCGACTGCATCTACGAGGGGCAGCGGTCCCTCTACATCCACCCGGATGAATGCGTCGACTGCGGCGCCTGCGAGCCGGTGTGCCCGGTCGAGGCGATCTTCTACGAGGACGACACCCCGGAGGAGTGGAAGGACTACTACAAGGCGAACGTCGAGTTCTTCGACGAGCTCGGCTCGCCCGGTGGTGCCAGCAAGCTCGGTCTGATCGAGCGTGACCACCCCTTCGTCGCCGCACTCCCGCCGCAGGCCTGAGAGCGACGCCGCAGGTCCCGGGGCCGAGCCCCGGCGGCCCGCATCCGCGCCGCCCCGGTCCCGTACGGCCCGATCAGCATGATCGCCGTACGGGGCCGGGGCGTTCGCCAGTGAGAAAGTGAGCCAGATCCCGTGTCCGCAGTCAGCGACCGCCTTCCCGCCTTCCCCTGGGACAAGCTGGAGCCGTACAAGGCGAAGGCCGCCGCGCACCCCGGTGGCATCGTCGACCTGTCCGTCGGCACCCCCGTCGACCCGGTGCCCGACCTGATCCAGAAAGCGCTGGTCGCGGCGGCGGACTCGCCGGGCTATCCGACCGTCTGGGGCACCGTCGGACTGCGCGACGCGATCACGGGCTGGCTGGAGCGGCGCCTCGGCGCCCGGGACGTGACCCACAACCACGTCCTGCCGATCGTCGGCTCCAAGGAACTGGTGGCCTGGCTCCCCACCCAGCTCGGCCTCGGCCCCGGCGACCGGGTCGCGTACCCGCGCCTGGCCTACCCGACGTACGAGGTGGGCGCCCGGCTCGCCCGCGCGGAGCACGAGGTCTACGACGATCCGACGGACCTGGACCCGGCCGGCCTGAAGCTCCTCTGGCTGAACTCGCCGTCCAACCCCACGGGCAGGGTGCTCTCCAAGGACGAGCTGACCCGGATCGTGGCGTGGGCCCGCTCGCACGGCGTCCTGATCTTCTCCGACGAGTGCTACCTGGAGCTGGGCTGGGAGGCCGACCCGGTCTCGGTCCTCCACCCGGACGTCAACGGCGGCTCGTACGAGGGCATCGTCGCCGTCCACTCCCTCTCCAAGCGCTCCAACCTGGCGGGGTACCGCGCGGCCTTCCTCGCCGGCGACCCGGACGTCCTCGGCCCGCTCCTGCAGATCCGCAAGCACGGCGGCATGATGACCCCGGCCCCCACCCAGGCCGCGGTGGTCGCCGCCCTCGGGGACGATGCCCACGTCCAGGAGCAGCGCGTCCGCTACGCCTCCCGCCGTGCGGCCCTCCGCGAGGCCCTGGTCGCGCACGGCTTCCGCATCGAACACAGCGAGGCGAGCCTCTACCTGTGGGCCACCCGGGGCGAGTCCTGCTGGACCACCGTCGCCCACCTCGCCGACCTCGGCATCCTGGTGGCCCCCGGCGACTTCTACGGCACCGCCGGCGACCACCACGTCCGCGTGGCCTTCACGGCGACGGACGAGCGCGTGGCGGCAGCGGTGGAGCGCCTGTCCCGGGCGTAGCACCCACGACGTCGAAGGGGCCCGGGGAAGTTCCCCGGGCCCCTTCGACGTACGGCAGGTCAGCCGAGCGGGCTCTTGGCCGGCAGCTGGCCCGTCGGCAGGCCACCCTTCGTCGCCGTCTTGGTCGTGTCACCCAGAACGGTGCCGGCGGACCCGGCAGCCTCCCCGGCGGCCTTCTGCGCGACGGGCGTCGTCGTCTTGACGGTCTTCCCGCCGGTCTTGCTCACGGTCGGCAGGGTCTGCTTGGACGCCTTGGTGCCGGCGTCGCTCGCGACCCCGGTGACGTTCTGCGTCGCGCCGTCCACGGTGCTACCCGCGTTCGCCCCGTCCACGGCGGACAGGCCGCCGAGGTTCGGGGTGGCCGGGAGTTCGGGCGCCGCGCTCGCGGAGCCGGCCGCACCGACCACGGAGGCCGCTCCCGCTGCGGTCAGCAGCGCGGCACGGGCGATCCGGCGGGTCAGGGGGAGGGACATGGTGCTCCTTAGACGGAAGAGGACGGTGAAGTGTCCGACCGCGCCCGGGAGTTGACCAGTGGATGTGATCGTTCCGGGCTCGGACGCAGTGACTACCGACGCGAAGTCCCCGGAGGTTGCGGCGCCCCGACGTAAAGAGTTGGTAATGCGTCGCATCATCAAATACGGATTCAGTCGGACAAACGCCACTCGCCGTGACCGTCTGCTGAATCCTTACGGCCCTGTGTTCCCAACGGATTCCGCACACCGGGGGTGAGCAGGGGAAACCCCGCGCACCCCGTCCACCCGACGCGCCGTGCCTACCCCGCACGGGTGAGCCGCGCGGGCTACTGTCCAGTGACGATTCGGACCTCGGTGGAGGAGCCCGCCGCGCCGCCCGCCGCGCCCCGGGCCTTGCGCCACGCACCGGCCCGGCCCTCGGCGACCCACTCGCGGCCCGCGTAGGAGACGCGCTCGACCCCGAGCCGGGAGGAGTTGGCCACGGCCCAGTGCGCCAGCTCCCAGCCGCGCTGCCGGTCCCGGTCGGCGTCCTTGCCGTCCAGGGGGATGATCACGGTGCCGGCGGCGGGGGAGGCGCTCGGACTCGGCGTCGCGCTCGCCGCGGCGGACGCGCCGCCCTCGGAGCCGACCACCGCCGCGGCCGACTCGAACGCGTCGTCCCCGAAGTCCCGGGCGAGCGCGCCGCGCACGGCGTCCGGGCCGCCCGTGGAGGCGGTGCCGGTGCCGGTCGTGTCCCGGCGCCCCTCGCACGTCAGCGTGGCCGCAGACCGCCCGGTCAGCGCGGCGGCGAGCAGCGTGGCGTCGGGCTCGTGCTTGGCGTACGCCTCCGGGTAGCCGCTGCGCTGCACGCGCTGGGCGGCCACGGTCAGCGGCAGCCGCTCGTAGCCGTCGACCTTGACGAGGTGCTCGTAGAACTCACCCGCCGCGTAGACCGGGTCCTGGATCTGCTGCTCGGTGCCCCAGCCCTGCGACGGCCGCTGCTGGAACAGGCCGAGCGAGTCCCGGTCGCCATGGGCGATGTTGCGCAGGCTCGACTCCTGCAGCGCGGTCGCCAGCGCGATCGTCACGGCCCGCTCGGGCAGCTCGCGCGAGGTGCCGACCGCCGAGATCGTCGCCGCGTTGGCCGCCTGCTCGGGCGTGAACTCGTACGACTCCCCGTCGCCCGACCCGGACACGACCACGCACCGAGGCGTGCCGTTCCCCCCGGTCAGGTACTGCACGGTGAGATACGCCCCGATCGCGGCGAGCACGACGAAGGCCGCCATGAACTGCAGCACGCGACGGCCGCGACGGCGGGGGCGGGGACCTGGGGGGAAGGGGTACGGCTGCGACACGCCGTCCAAGGTACTGGAGAGTAATGGCCCTCGTGCAGGAGTTGTGAACAGAGATGTGAACGGGGACGCGGAAGTGACCGGATCCACGTGCCGAGCGGTCCGCTCCCGGGGGCGCGTTAGGGTCGGTGACATGGCCGAGACCCCGATTGACCTCACGCTGGACGCCGCGCGGCTGACCGCGCAGCTCGTCGACTTCCCCTCCGAGAGCGGCACCGAGAAGCCCCTCGCGGACGCGATCGAGACCGCCCTGCGCGCCCTGTCGCACCTCACGGTCGACCGGTACGGCAACAACATCGTCGCCCGTACGAACCTGGGCCGCGCCGAGCGCGTGATCCTGGCCGGCCACATCGACACCGTGCCGATCGCGGACAACGTCCCCTCCCGCCTCGACGAGGACGGCGTCCTGTGGGGCTGCGGCACCTGTGACATGAAGTCCGGCGTCGCGGTCCAGCTGCGCATCGCGGCCACGGTCCCGGCCCCCAACCGCGACCTGACCTTCGTCTTCTACGACAACGAGGAGGTCGCCGCGGACCTGAACGGCCTGAAGCACGTCTCCGAGGCCCACCCCGAGTGGCTGGAGGGCGACTTCGCGGTCCTTCTGGAGCCCACGGGCGGCGAGGTCGAGGGCGGCTGCCAGGGCACCCTGCGGGTCCTGCTGACGACCAAGGGCGAGCGCGCCCACTCCGCCCGCGGCTGGATGGGCTCCAACGCCATCCACGCGGCGGCCCCCATCCTGGCGAGGCTGGCGTCGTACGAGCCGCGGTACCCGGTGATCGACGGTCTGGAGTACCGCGAGGGCCTCAACGCGGTCGGCATCTCCGGCGGTGTCGCAGGCAACGTCATCCCCGACGTGTGCGTCGTGTCGGTCAACTTCCGCTACGCGCCCGACCGCAGCGAGGAGGAGGCCATCGCCCACGTCCGTGAGGTCTTCGCCGACTGCGGGGTCGAGGACTTCACCGTCGACGACCACAGCCCCGGCGCGCTGCCCGGTCTGTCCCACCCGGCGGCCGCGGCGTTCATCGAGGCCGTCGGCGGCACCGCCCAGCCCAAGTACGGCTGGACGGACGTCTCCCGCTTCAGCGCGCTCGGCGTCCCGGCCGTCAACTACGGCCCCGGCAACCCGCACTTGGCGCACCGGCGCGACGAACGCGTGGAGACGGCGAAGATCCTGGCGGGCGAGGAGCGGCTGAGGTCCTGGCTGACGGCGTGAGCTGTCCCCGGTGACGGATCGCGGCGGACACGCTGACGTCCCCCGTCCGTAACCCGTATGGATCTACGCTGAGGTGAACCACCAGCACGGCGGAGGGAGCGGACATGGCGACCGGCAACCCCGAGGGCAAGAAGCAGCCACCCGAGGAGCAGCGGCTCGGACCGGTGCTGCGCAGACGCGGCCAGGTTCAGGCGAGCACCACGGACCAGCGACTGCTGGACGCGGGCGGTCCCTCGGACTGGGTCCACACGGATCCGTGGCGCGTCCTGCGCATCCAGTCGGAGTTCATCGAGGGCTTCGGCACCCTCGCCGAACTCCCGCCCGCCATCAGCGTCTTCGGCTCGGCCCGCACGCCCGCGGACTCACCCGAGTACGAGGCGGGCGTTCGGCTCGGCCGCGGCCTGGTGGAGGCCGGCTTCGCCGTCATCACCGGCGGCGGCCCGGGCGCGATGGAGGCGGCCAACAAGGGTGCGCTGGAAGCGGGCGGCACCTCCGTCGGCCTCGGCATCGAGCTGCCCTTCGAACAGGGGCTCAACCCGTACGTCGACATCGGCCTCAACTTCCGCTACTTCTTTGTCCGAAAAATGATGTTCGTGAAGTATGCGCAAGGGTTCGTGGTGCTGCCCGGCGGCCTCGGCACCCTCGACGAACTCTTCGAGGCCCTCACCCTCGTCCAGACCCAGAAGGTCACCCGCTTCCCCATCGTCCTCTTCGGCGAGTCCTACTGGAGCGGCCTGGTCGACTGGCTCACCAACACCCTGATCGCCCAGGGCAAGGCGGCGGAGAAGGACCTGACCCTCTTCCACGTCACGGACGACGTGGACGAGGCGGTGGCCCTGGTCTCGAAGGAGGCGGGCAGGTAGGACCGGGTTTTTCCCGCGCCCCTCTCAGGGGCGCGGGGAACTGCGCGAACGGGGTCCGGGGCGGAGCGAAGAATCAGGCGAGCCCCCGCCGGGCCACGGCAGGCCTCCGCCACCCCGCGATCGCCCCCACCATCTCCACCACCTGCCGAGTCTCCGCCACCTCATGCACCCGGTACACCTGAGCCCCAAGCCAGGCCGAGACAGCCGTGGTCGCCAACGTCCCCACCACCCGCTCCTTCACCGGCCGGTCCAACGTCTCGCCCACGAAGTCCTTGTTGGACAGCGACACCAGCACCGGCCACCCCGTGGCGACCATCTCGCCCAGCCGCCGCGTCGCCTCCAGACTGTGCCGCGTGTTCTTGCCGAAGTCGTGCCCCGGATCGATCAGCACGGACTCCCGCGGCACCCCCAACGCCACCGCCCGCTCCGCCAGCCCCACGGTCACCCGCAGCACGTCGGCCATCACGTCGTCGTACTCGACCCGATGCGGCCGCGTACGCGGCTCAGCCCCACCCGCGTGCGTGCACACCAGCCCCACCCGGTACCGCGCCGCGACCTCCGCGAGCCGGGGATCGACCCCGCCCCACGCGTCGTTGAGCAGATCCGCCCCCGCCTCGCACACGGCCTCAGCCACCTCGTGCCGCCAGGTGTCGACGCTGATGATCACGTCGGGGAACCGCCGCCGCACCTGCGCGACGAACCCCACGGTCCGCCGGGCCTCCTCCGCCGCGGTCACTTCCTCCCCGGGCCCGGCCTTCACGCCGCCGATGTCGACGATGGCCGCGCCGTCGGCCACCGCCTGCTCCACGCGCGCGAGCGCCGGCTCGTCGCGGAAGGTGGCCCCCTGGTCGTAGAAGGAGTCCGGCGTCCGGTTCACGATCGCCATGATCACCGGCTCGTGCGGCCCGAATTCCCGCTTGCCCAGCCTGAGCATCCGCTGTGACCTCTCCCAGTACGTCCCGTCGATCGCCGGGCCTGCCCGACCGCCTGCGACCTTAACTGTCAGACTCGCATGGCACGATCGGAGCCGAACACACTCGAGGGGACCCAGCGATGTTCATGTTCTTGTTCCTGGTCGTCGCGCTCGCCGTCGTGGTCGCCGCGGTGACGCTCGCGGTGGTCGGCGGCGGTGACAACGCCGTGCTGCCGGAGGCCGCGGGCGAGCGGCTCCGGGACCCGCTGCCGGCGGACCGCCCGGTCAACCGCGCGGACGTCGAGGCGCTCCGCTTCCCGGTCGCCGTCCGCGGCTACCGCATGGTGGACGTGGACGACGCCCTCGGCCGCCTCAGCGCCGAGATCGCCGAGCGGGACGCCCGGATCGCCGACCTGGAGTCCGCGCTCGCGGGCGCCCGCGCGGCCACCACGACCTCGCTGCACAAGCCCGAGGAGGGCGACCACCGGTGAGCGACGGCACCGCCCTGCCCGGCTCCGACGGCGCGCTGCGCTGCCCCTGGGCCCTGTCCACCGAGGACTACGTGGCGTACCACGACGAGGAGTGGGGCCGCCCGGTCCACGGCGACGACGCGCTGTACGAGCGGCTCTGTCTGGAGGCCTTCCAGTCCGGCCTCTCCTGGATCACCGTCCTGCGCCGCCGCGAGGGCTTCCGCGCCGCCTTCGCCGGCTTCGAGATCGCCTCCGTCGCCCTGTTCACCGAGGCCGACCAGGAGCGTCTCCTCGCCGACCCCGGCATCATCCGCAACCGCGCCAAGATCGAGGCCACCGTCGCCAACGCCCGCGAGCTGTCCACCTGGACCGCCGGCGAGCTGGACGAACTCATCTGGTCCCACGCCCCGGACCCGGCGACCCGCCCGGCCCCGAGAACCCTCGCGGACGTCCCGGCGGTCACCCCCGAGTCCACGGCCCTCTCCAAGGCGTTGAAGAAGCGAGGCATCCGCTTCGTCGGCCCGACGACGGCGTACGCCCTGATGCAGGCGTGCGGCCTGGTGAACGACCACTTGGAGACATGCGTCGCGAGAACGGCGACCCCCTAGAAGCGTCCGCCCCGAAGGGGCACGGGGAACCACGTGACCGGCCACGACGGACCCGCAGCCACCCCACGACCTGTGACCGGCCGCGTCCAGCGACGCGTCACCGCCCCAGGTACTCCGGCGTCTCCTTGTTCACGAACGCCCGCACCGCGATCTGGTGGTCCTCCGAGGCACCCGCCCGGGTCTGGAGTTCGTCCTCCTTCTCCAGCGTCTCGGCCAGCGAGTGGGTGAAGCCGTACGCCATCGCCTCCTTGATCGCCGCGTACGCCACGGTCGGCCCCCCGGCCAGCATCCGGGCCACCTCCTCGGCGGCGGTGTGCAGCGAGGCCGCCGGCACGATCCGGTTCGCGATCCCCAGCTCGTACGCCTCCTGCGCCTTGATGCTGCGCGGGAAGAGCAGTAGATCGGCGGCCCGGCCGGGGCCGATCACCCGCGGCAGGGTCCACGAGACCCCGGAGTCGGCCGTGAGCGCCACCCCGGCGAAGGACGTGTTGAAGGAGGCCGTGTCGGCGACCACCCGGTAGTCCGCGGCGAGCGCGAACCCCAGACCGGCACCGGCCGCCACCCCGTTCACCCCGGCCACCACGGGCTTCGCCATGCTCGTGAGCGCCTTCACCACGGGGTTGTAGTGCTCCTTGACCGTGCTCATGACCTGCCCCGAGTCCTCGATCAGCAGCCCGATGTGCTCCTTGAGGTCCTGGCCCACACAGAACGCCCGCTCCCCGGCGGCCGTCAGCAGCACCGCCCGTACCGCGTCGTCCCCGGCGGCCTCCTCCACGGCCTCCCGCAGCGCCACCTTCGTCGCGATGTTGAGCGCGTTCATCGCCTCGGGGCGGTTGAGCGTGATCTTCGCGAGTCCGTCGCGCACCTCGTAGAGCACGGTGTCGGCCATGGCGGTTTCCCCTCCGGTGTCGCTTCGGCAGGCGACGTACTGGTCAGTACGCCCTCGTCACACCACAGCATGGCGGAGTTCACGGGTGACGGCCGGGCCCGGACGTGTGACCTGCGTCAAAGAATCACCAATGGGCGAGCGCCCACCTGGGACCGAGGGGTGGCGCAGTATCGCAGTCACACCGCCGAATTGGGTGGTTTTGCTCGCGCGCGTTGCCCAAGCGATGCCGACCGATGTTGGTCATCGGGTCATGAGATGCGGGATAATGGCCTGGAAGCAATGTGTTCGATGCCGGTGTCGCGTGTCCCCAGGTGGGCCCGCGCCTGCCCTCCCGGGCCGTCGGCTTGGCGATGAGCTGGTTTCAGGAAGGGGTACGAGCATGGCGGCCATGAAGCCGCGGACGGGCGATGGCCCGCTCGAGGTGACCAAGGAGGGGCGGGGCATCGTCATGCGCGTTCCGCTCGAAGGCGGCGGTCGGCTCGTCGTCGAGCTGACCCCTGACGAGGCCGATGCCCTCGGAGATGCCCTCAAGAAGGTCGTCGGCTGACGCGCGTAGCGACCATACCCTTTCAGTTGCCCCGGCACCGCCGCACCCGGCGGTGCCGGGGCGCTGTCGTGCCAGGGGTGTCAGAGGGAGGCCGGGGAGGCCGGTCGGATCGCGGGCGGCCGCTCAGCGCTTGACCGCGCACAGCAGGCCGTCGCCCACCGGGAGCAGGGACGGCACGAGCTCGGGGCTCTCCCGGACCGTGCGCAGCAGCTCCCGCAGACGTATGACCTCGGTGGGCTGGGGGTTGGAGTCCACCGTCCGGCCACTGGCGAAGACACCCTCGAAGGCGACCAGGCCACCGGGTCTGAGCAGGCGCAACGATTCAGCGAGGTAGTCGAGGCACTCGAGCCGGTCGCCGTCGCAGAAGACCAGGTCGTACCCGGAGTCCGCGAGCCGGGGCAGCACGTCCAGGGCGTGCCCCGGGATGAAGCGCGCGCGGTTGCTGGCGAAGCCGGCCGCGCGGAACGCCTGCCGGGCGAACTGCTGGTGCTCCGGTTCCGGATCCACGGTGGTCAGCACCCCGTCGGGCCGCATGCCGTGCAGCAGATGGATCCCGGAGACACCGGTGCCGGTCCCGATCTCCGCCACCGCCTTCGCGTCCACGGTGGCGGCGAGCACCCGCAGCGCGGCGCCCGTGCCGGGCGACACCGAGCGCAGCCCTGCTTCCCGGGCCCGTTCACGGGCCCAGCGCAGCGCGTCGTCCTCGGCGACAAAGGCGTCGGCGAACGCCCAGCTCGTCAGCCGGTTGCCGGTAATGACCCTCTCCTTATGTCCCCGTGGTTGCCTGGGCGTGACTGTATCCGTTGCCGTCGGGAACCTGCTGATGGGACCGGTCGTTTAAAGGGATGAGTGAGTGACGGGGGCCGCGACGGGGGGCACGGGATGGATCGGTCCGACGAGCAGGGGCGCGCATCGACGTGCCTGCTGACCAAGCCACAGCGGCCGCATCAGCAGGACGCGCCCCACCGGCGTACAGCAATTTCTTATAAAACCGCTTATCCGGAGCTAACGGGCGAGGTGGCTATGGTAGGGGCTCCACTGGACACCACCAGAGCCGACAGGGGAGGTGCGGCTGCGCCCGCGGATCGGGGAGGAGTGCTGCGGCGCTTTCTCGGATCGGCAGGCAGGCCGAAATCCGTGAACGACACCGCTGACCACAGCCACGCCGACGCTTCCGCCTCGGGCGGAGCACAGACCGCGACCTTCACCACGGACGCGCACGCACAGGCGTGGACTCCGCCCACCTGGGAGGAGATCGTCAGCACCCACAGCGGCCGCGTCTACCGGCTCGCCTACCGTCTGACCGGCAACCAGCACGACGCCGAGGACCTCACCCAGGAAGTCTTCGTCCGCGTCTTCCGCTCCCTGTCGACCTACACGCCCGGCACCTTCGAGGGCTGGCTGCACCGCATCACCACCAACCTCTTCCTGGACATGGTCCGGCGCAAGCAGCGCATCCGCTTCGACGCCCTCGGGGACGACGCGGCCGAGCGCCTGCCCAGCCGTGAGCCCACCCCGCAGCAGATCTTCAACGACGCGCACTTCGACGCCGACGTCCAGCAGGCCCTCGACACCCTGGCACCCGAGTTCCGCGCCGCCGTCGTCCTGTGCGACATCGAAGGGCTGTCCTACGAGGAGATCGCCGCGACCCTGGGCGTCAAGCTCGGCACGGTCCGCTCCCGGATCCACCGCGGCCGCTCCCAGCTCCGCAAGGCCCTCGCGCACCGCTCCCCGGAGGCCCGGGCCGAGCAGCGCCGCGGGTTCGCGGTGCCCCGGGTGGCCGTGCTGGGAGGAGGGGGCGCGACCGCGTGAGTGGATCCCGTCCTACGCCTGCCGAGCAACACCTGGGAGACCGTCTCTCCGCCCTGGTCGACGGAGAGCTCGGTCATGAGGCGCGCGACCGCGTCCTGGCACATCTCGCCACCTGCGCGAAGTGCAAGTCGGAGGCGGACGAGCAGCGCCGTCTGAAGAACGTCTTCGCGGAGGCCGCTCCGCCGCCCCCCTCCGAGAGCTTCCTGGCCCGTCTCCAGATGCTCCCGGCGGGCGGCGACGGCGACGGCGGCTCACCGCTGTCCGGTGGCTTCGGCGGAAGACTCGGAGGCACGGCCGGAGGGTCGGGTCTGCCCGGTGACCCCTCCGACTCCCGGGACTTCGCCGACTTCGGGGTCTTCGGCTCCGGCGACTCCTTCGGGTATGTCCCGTCGGGACCACACGGCGGCGCGCTGACGCCGTCGGAAGGCCGCGGGCTGCTCGGTGGCGGCCGTGGAACGTCCGGCGGCCGCGGGTTCCTCGGTGACCGGGGTTTCCTGAGCGGCCGTGGCTTCCTCGGCGACCGCGGAGCGCTGGGCGACCGCGGCTTCCTGGGCGGCGGACGCGACCTCTCCGGCGGTGCGGACGAGCGTCCGGACGGGGAGGAGAGAACCACCGACGACACGGACGACCAGCACGACAGAGGGGTCAGACGCGACCGCGGTTTCCGGATCCATGACGTGCGCCGGCACGAGGCGGAGCGTTCCGCCTCGCGCGGGATGCGGTTCGCCTTCGTCGCGGCGGGAGCCGTGTCGCTGGCCGCGATCGCCCTCGGCGGTGTGACCAACGGCATGCCCGTCGAGACGGCGGACGCCCGGGGCGGCTCCGGCGCCGGGAGCAACGTCACCCCGCTGCGGACCCCGGCCGGCACGGTCCCGACGCCCGAGGCACAGCGCCGCCGGGGAGCCGTCGGCCCGCTGCTCGGACAGGGCCAGCAGTCCCTGGGCGACATGCCCGTCGCCCCGACGGAGATCTCCGCGCCCCTGCTGCCCGGGGTCCCCGCTCCGGCCGGCCAGGACCGTCGGTCCGTACACCCGCTGACCGCACCCGTGCTGGCCGGTGCGGCCGTCATGTCGCCGCTCATACGTCCGCTCACCGACGCGCCGCCGCTGCAGCTGACCGACTGGTCCCCGGCCTCCGAACTCGCCGGACCCGGCCTGCTGACGGCGCCCGACACCACCTCGTCCCCCACACCCACCTCGCCCGTCCTCCGCTGACCCCGAGTTCTGCGCGCCGGGCCGCGAACCTGGTTGAATCCAGAGTGGGCCGTGTCCGCTCGGGCCGGTTCCGGCTCGCGGCACTCGGTGAACGGTGGGCGTCGGGCCGGTCCTCGGGACAGGCCCTAGGTGTGGGGAGAACATGAACGAGGGGAAGCCCACGAAGGCGAAGTGGTGGAGCCGCCCCCGGGCGCACGGCGCGGAGGGCGGGACGACGGGGGACACGGGCCCGGTCGGCACCGCTGACTCCGGAGAGTCCGCCGGGAGTGTGGACGCCCTCGGGCCGTCCGCGAACGCGGCGCGTGCGGAAAACCCAGAGGGCGACTTCGAGTTGGAACGCCCGGCGACTCCGACGGTGACGGCACCGGCCTTCGCCGGGACCGACTCCCGGACCGAGACCGTGGGCAAGGCGGCCGAGATCGACGGCAAGACCGAGGCCGATTCCGGCTCCGATTTCGAACTGGCTCGCCCGGTCGCCGAGGCTTCGCCCGGGGGCGCCCTCACATCGGCGGTCGACGTGGCCGGTGACCGGGTGGGCGACTCGGACGGCGACTTCGAGTTGGAACGGCCGAGCGCGAGGAACGCGGGGCACGACGCCGAGGGCGGGGCGAACTCGCCGACGGAGGCCGACGGTTCGCCGGTCGCGTCGGGCGGTTCGGTGGCTGAGCCCGAGGGTGCGTCGGTCGGCACCGACGGGGTCGGTGCCGGCGCTGCCGCAGCCCCTGGCACGCCCGCGACCACGGTCGTGGGCGCCGTCGCGGTCGCCGATGCCCTGCCGTCGGCTCAGCAGGGTGCCCTGAGCGCCCCTGACGCCCCCTCTGAGCGCCCCAAGCCGCTGCACGACCCCGATCCCTACAGCACCCCGCCGTACGGCGAGCCCGGCCCCTGGGCGCCCGCTCCGCCGTTCCAGCATCCGGCGACCACCTCGGCCCCTGGCACGAACGTCCGGCCGGAGACATCGGCACACGACGCGCACCCGGTCGCGGAGGAGCCGGCACTGGCCGGGGCGCCCGCGACCGCCGCCCCCGGATACGCCGACACGAGCACCCCGGTGACTCCGGCCCACGGCACCGCCGTACCGGCGGCCGCTCCGCGGCCCACGAGGACGTACGCGGAGGCGCCTGTGGCCGCCGCCGCGGCCCCCTTCCCGGACGCGGCCCGGCCCGCCGCCGCGCCCTACCCCGACATCTCCCAGCCTCCCGGCGCCTCGTACGCGTATCCGTCCCAGCCGGGACCGCCGCCCTTCGGGGACGCGGCGCAGCCGGTCGCGCCCCCGTACGCGGGCGGGGCCCAGGCCGCGCCCGCCTCGCCGGGAGCCGGAGTCCCGCATCCCTCGGGGGCCTTCGCCGATCCCGGGCAGTCGCCGCCCGGCCCGCAGGGGCCCTGGCAGAACTACGACCCGTGGGCCGGGTCGGGGTCGCTGCAGCAGAACGGGGCCGCGGTGGACGACGTGGCGCGGCGGCGCCGGCGCAGGCGCAGGACGCTCGTGGTCGGGGCCGTGCTGATCGCCGTCGTAGCCGGCGGCATCGGCGGAGCCGTGGGCGCGTACCTGGAGCGCAACGGCGGCGTCGGGGCCATCGAGCTGCCGCAGACCAGCGACGGGGCGACGGGGCGGGCGCCCGACAGCGTCGCCGGGATCGCCGCCAGCGCGCTGCCCGGCGTCGTGACCCTGCACGTCAGCGGGGACAGCGCGCAGGGCACCGGCACCGGCTTCGTGCTCGACGAGCGCGGCCACATCCTCACCAACAACCACGTCGTCGACCCCGCCGGCAGCGACGGCGAGATATCGGTGACCTTCAGCGGCGGTGAGACGGCCAAGGCCACCATCGTCGGCCGGGACACCGGCTACGACCTGGCCGTGGTCAAGGTCTCCGGCGTCCGCGGACTCAAACCGCTGCCCCTCGGCAACTCCGAGGAGGTCCGGGTCGGCGACCCGGTCGTCGCCATCGGTGCCCCCTTCGACCTGGCCAACACCGTCACCTCCGGCATCATCAGCGCCAAGGAGCGGCCCATCACGGCGGGCGGTGAGAGCGGCGACGTCAGCGACGTGTCGTACGTGGACGCGCTGCAGACCGACGCGCCGATAAACCCGGGCAACTCCGGAGGCCCGCTCCTCGACGGCAAGGGCCGTGTGATCGGCATCAACAGCGCCATCCGCTCCGCCGGCAGCGGCTCCGAGTCGGAGGGCGGGCAGGCCGGTTCCATCGGTCTGGGCTTCGCGATCCCCATCAACCAGGGCAAGCGCGTCGCCGAGGAGCTGATCAACACCGGCAAGGCCACCCACCCGGTCATCGGGGTCACCCTCGACATGGACTACTCCGGTGACGGCGCCCGCATCGGCGACAAGGGCGACGGCGACGGCTCCGGGGTGACCCCGGGCGGTCCCGCCGACCGGGCGGGCATGCGCGCGGGCGACGTCATCACCCAGGTCGACGGCCAGCGTGTGCACTCCGGCAACGAACTGATCGTCAAGGTCCGCGCGCACCGGCCCGGCGACCGCCTGGAGCTCACCCTCCTGCGGAACGGCAGGGAGCGGACGGTCACCCTCACCCTCGGCTCGTCCGGCGGCTGACCGTGTCCCCGGTGGTCACGCATGCGCGGCCACGACGACGGGGTCCACTGACGCCAACTTCACAGGAGGGGCCCCGCACCCCCTCCTGCCAGGCAAACAGCTGGGAAAACCCGTCCTTCGGGCACGGTCCGAAGCGGCCCGAAGGTACCGGATCGGCGGGATCGCCGGGTACCGTGGATCCGGCCCGGACCACGGACGACCTGCCGAGGCCCGCGGATCGGGACCGAGGACATCGCAAGGAGCTTCAGGTGTTCAATGACATAGGTGCGCTCGAGGTGGTGACGCTCGTCGTCCTCGCCGTGCTCGTCTTCGGTCCGGACAAGCTCCCGAAGGTGATCCAGGACGTCACGCGGACCATCCGCAAGATCCGCGAGTTCTCGGACAGCGCCAAGGCGGACATCCGCAGCGAACTCGGACCGGAGTTCAAGGACTTCGAGTTCGAGGACCTCAACCCCAAGACGTTCATCCGCAAGCAGCTGGACAACGACGAGCTGGGGCTGAAGGAGATCCGCAACGGCTTCGACCTGAAGAAGGAGATGGCCGAGCTCACGGACGCGGTCCACGGCCGCGAGTCCGAGGGCTCGTCCGGCTCCTCCTCGTCCGGCTCCGCCTCGGACTCCTCGGGCGGCTCCTCCTCGGGTGCGGCCGGCGGCTCCGTCGACATGACGAAGAAGCCCGAACTCGAAGAGCGTCCGCCGTACGACATGGACGCCACCTGAGTCGTACGCCGGTGTGCTGCGGCGCCCCCTACGTGATGCGATTCATACCGTCACGCACCCTCGTACGGCCCGAACCCGCCAGTACGCCGTCCTACGCGCCGGGCGCTTTCCCTGCTGCTCGGAGAGCTGTGGCTATGCTGCCCAGTTGTTGTGCGGACCGTAAGAAGAGCGAGCGACGACGCCCGAGGGGGGCGGGCCGCTCCGGTCCGTCGAGAGCGAGGAGGCGTCCGGGCACATGGAGACGACAAGTCGGGTAGGCGCGCAGGCGTCGGCCGCGGAGGGTGGACAACAGGTCCCCTCCGCCCGACGCACGGTCGACGGCTACCTGCTGGCGCCCTTCCCGTGGTACGGCCTCGACGAGGCCTTCACGGGACCGCGCTGGCTGATGCAGGTGGGTACGTCGGCGGAAGGAGCCGTCGAGCACGGTTCGATCGGCCACGGTGACGAGCCCTCGGTGCGCAACGAGTACACCGCCGGGTCGGACGACGAGGTCAAAGAGCGGTTCGCGGTCGTGGTGACCGTCGCGGAGAACCCGTCCCGCAGGAGCGCCGACGGTACGGGGCTGCTGGAGGCCACGTCGGTCTCCTCGGCGGCGTGGCTCGCGGGTGTGGGGCTGCTGTCCTTCACCTGGCCCGGGCAGCTGGACCACTCCCTGCGGGACGACTGGCTGGACCAGCAGACCGAGGCCGCGTGGGTGCTGGCCGACGATCTCGCCGGGCCCGACTGGACGACCCTGTCCCTGCCGGTGGACGGCGTGCCGACGCCGTTCCACTACCGCGAGTCCGAGTTCGGGTGGGTGCTCGCGGGGTCGACGTCGCAGGGGGTGCATGTGGGGGCGTACGGGCGCGGGATGAGCGCGTACGGTCTTGGCTTCGCCGTGATCAAGGACATCGAGGCGTACGCATAGCGTTGGAGGGCACCGCCGGGTTGTGGTGCGGTGCCCTCCAACGCCGTAGGGGCTTCGGTGGTCAGGGGGCTGCGGGTGCGTCGTGGCTTGTCGCGCAGTTCCCCGCGCCCCTTTGCGGGCAGCCCCAGACTTTGACGGCCGCCCTAGAACTTGTTCCTCGGGGTGATGCCCAGGCTCATGCCCGACAGGCCCCGCTGACGGCCGCCCAGCTTGCCCGCGATCCCTCGCAGGGCCGAGCCCGCAGGGGAGTCGGGGTCGCTCAGGACGACCGGCTTGCCTTCGTCGCCGCCCTCGCGGAGGCGGACGTCGATGGGGATGGAGCCGAGGACCGGGACCGTGGCGCCGGTGGTGCGGGTGAGGCCGTCGGCGACGGTCTGGCCGCCGCCCGTGCCGAACACGTCGACCATCTCGTCGCAGTGCGGGCAGGGCAGCCCCGACATGTTCTCGACGACGCCGACGATCTTCTGGTGGGTCTGCACGGCGATGGAGCCGGCGCGCTCGGCGACCTCGGCCGCCGCCTGCTGCGGGGTCGTCACGACGAGGATCTCGGCGTTCGGGACCAGCTGGGCCACCGAGATGGCGATGTCGCCCGTGCCCGGCGGGAGGTCGAGGAGGAGGACGTCCAGGTCGCCCCAGTAGACGTCCGAGAGGAACTGCTGGAGGGCGCGGTGGAGCATCGGGCCGCGCCAGACCACCGGGGCGTTGCCCGGGGTGAACATGCCGATAGAGATGACCTTCACGCCGTTCGCGGACGGCGGCATGATCATGTTCTCGACCTGGGTGGGAAGGCCGTCGGCGCCCAGCATGCGGGGCACGGAGTGGCCGTAGATGTCGGCGTCGACGACACCGACCTTGAGACCGTCGGCCGCCATGGCCGCCGCCAGGTTCACCGTCACCGAGGACTTGCCGACGCCGCCCTTGCCGGAGGCGACGGCGTACACGCGGGTGAGGGAGCCCGGCTTGGCGAAGGGGACCTCGCGCTCGGCCTGGCCGCCGCGCAACGCGGTCGCCAGTTCCTTGCGCTGCTCGTCGCTCATGACGTCCAGCTCGACGTCGACGCGGGTGACGCCCCCGACCCGCTCGACCGCCTCCGTCACGCGCTTGGTGATGGTGTCGCGCATGGGGCAGCCGGAGACCGTCAGGTACACGGCGACCGCGACCGCTCCGTCCTCGCCGATCTCCACCGACTTGACCATCCCGAGTTCGGTGATGGGGCGGTTGATCTCGGGGTCGTTCACCGTCGACAGAGCCTCGCGCACCGCGTCTTCCGTAGCCATAAGGACGATGGTACGGCGCCGCGCGGGGCCGCTGGGAGCCTTCTCAGCGGTCGCCCATGTCACGTCCGCGGGCGTGTTCCGGCGGGAATACGGTCCGGGTCCCGCGCGGCCCGTCACCGTCGTGCTCGTGCATCTCCCTGACCAGGTCCTGGAGCTCCGAGCGCAGCCAGTCGCGGGTGGCGACCTCGCCGAGACCGATGCGCAGCGCGGCGATCTCCCTGGTCAGATACTCGGTGTCGGCGATCGACCGCTCGTTCTGCTTGCGGTCCTGTTCGAGGTTGACCCGGTCGCGGTCGTCCTGGCGGTTCTGCGCGAGCAGGATCAGCGGGGCCGCGTAGGAGGCCTGGAGGGACAGCATGAGGGTGAGGAAGATGAAGGGGTAGTTGTCGAAGCGCAGATCGCTCGGGGCGGAGACGTTCCACACCACCCAGAGGATGATGACGACCGTCATCCAGACGATGAACCGCCCGGTGCCCAGAAACCGCGCGATCCGCTCCGACAGCCGTCCGAAGGCCTCCGGGTCCCACTCGGGCAGGAACCTGGCCCGGCGCGGCAGCGGCAGGTCGAGACGCGTACGCGGGCGCGCGGTGGCCCCGGAGGGCGTGCGTTCCCTCAGGGGAGCGCCGGAGGGCGACGTGCGCTCCCGGTGGCCCGCGCCGGCGTGCGCCCGCTCCCGCCCCGGGTGCCGCCCCTCGCGCCCCTCGCGCCCCTCGCGGGCCTCGCGCCCGTCCCGGTCAGGAGCCATCGCCGGCCTCCTGCCCGTCCGCGACGTCGTCGTCCTCGGCCTCGTCCTCGTCCTCGTACAGATGGAACTCCGTCTCCCGCCAGTCCTCCGGAAGCATGTGGTCCAGGACGTCGTCGACGGTCACCGCCCCCAGCAGGGAGCCGCTCTCGTCGACCACGGGCGCCGCGACCATGTCGTACGTCGCGAAGAACCCGGCGACGGCGCGCAGCGCGGCCTCCGGGTCCAGTGGCTGGAGATCGTCGTCGACGAGCGAGCTGACCAGGGTGTACGGCGGATCCCGCAGCAGCCGCTGGAAGTGGACCGTGCCGAGGTACTTGCCGGTCGGGGTCTCGTCCGGCGGCCGGCACACGTACACCTGGGCGGCGAGCGCCGGGGACAGATCCGCGTTGCGGACCCGCGCGAGCGCGTCGGCGACGGTCGCGTCCGGGCGCAGCACGATCGGCTCGGTGGTCATCAGACCGCCGGCGGTCTTCTCCTCGTACGCCATCAGCCGCCGTACGTCGGCCGCGTCGTCCGGCTGCATCAGCGTCAGCAGCCGTTCCTGTTCCTCCTCGGGAAGCTCGGCGAGGAGGTCGGCGGCGTCGTCCGGGTCCATGGCCTCCAGGACGTCGGCGGCCCGCTCCTCCTTGAGCTTGCCGAGGATCTCGATCTGGTCGTCCTCGGGCAGCTCCTCCAAAACGTCGGCGAGCCGGTCGTCGTCGAGGGCGGCGGCGACCTCGGCCCGGCGCTTGGGGGAGAGGTGGTGCAGCACATTGGCCAGGTCGGCCGGGCGCAGCTGCTCGAAGGTGGCGAGGAGGTTCTCGGCGCCCTGCCCGTGCTCCTCCAGCGAGAAGCCGGTGACCGCCGACCACTCCACGGTCACCGTCTCGCCCTTGTGCCGCCGGAACGCCCCGCCCTTGCCCTTGCGGACGAAGACCCGGTCGATCTCCCAGTCCCGGCGGGCCGGCAGCTGCTGGACCGAGATGTCGAGGACCGTCACCTCCTCGCCGGTCTCGACGAGGGTCACACGGCGGTCCAGCAGTTCCCCGATGACGAGGCGCTCGGTGGGGCGCTGCTCGAAGCGGCGCACGTTCAGCACGCCGGTGGTGATGACCTGGCCCGACTCGATGCCGGTGACCCGGGTCATGGGCAGGAAGATCCGGCGGCGGGTGGAGAGTTCGACGACCAGGCCGAGCAGGCGCGGGGGCTTGCGGCCCACCCGCAGGATGGCCACCAGATCCCGGACGCGGCCCACCTGATCGCCGTTCGGGTCGAAGACGGCGACACCGGAGAGATGGGAGACGAAGATCCGGGGCGCCACCGCCGCCATGAGCCGCCCCTTTCCTTCCCGTCGTGAGGGGAATGTCCGCCGAGGACGGCTTCAGGCTAGCCCGTCCCGATCGGATATGCCCTGGTGAGCGGTGCGGACGGACTGGCTCAGTGGTGGGTCGGGAGCCCCGGTACTCTGCGGTACGCCTGGACTCCCCACGAAGAGGTGCATCGCCTGTGACTGTGATTCCCCGTACCCGAAGGGCCGCACTGGTGAGCGCCGTCTGCACCTTGGTGGTCGGCGGGCTGGGGCTCACGGGGTGCAGCGAGGATCCCGATGAGGGCACCAACGGGGTCGGCAAACTGGAGCCGGCGAAGATCCAGAACACGACCAGGGCGGCGGCCACGGCGGCGGACACGGTCCGGCTGTCCGGGGCCGTGGTGAGCAACGGCAAGACCTACAAGCTGGACATGCGCCTGAAGGAGGACGGCGGCACGGGTTCGGTGACGACGGAGGGCTCCACGTTCCGGCTGCTGAAGGTGGGGGAGCACCTCTTCCTCAAGGCCGACGCGGACTTCTGGGACCACGAGGACTCCGGGAAGGGCGGCGAGCAGGGCGAGGACTCGGAGACGGCCGCCGCGGACAAGCTGGACGGCATGTATGTGAAGGTGCCGACCGGTGACCCCGCCTACAAGCGGTTCAGCGGCTTCACCGACAAGGACGTCCTCCTCAACAGCCTGCTCACCCTGCACGGCACGCTTTCCACCGAGGGCCACCACGAGCAGTCCGGCACCCGCACCATCCGCATCACCGGCGACAAGGGCTCCGGCGGCACCCTCGACGTCTCCCTCGAAGGCACCCCCTACCCCCTCCGCCTCGTCCGCGCCGGCGACGCCGGCACCATCCTGCTATCCGACTGGGGCAAGGACTTCACCCTGGAGGAGCCGGACGGCAAGTCGGTGGTGGACTACGGCAAGCAACTGCCGACGTCGTAGTACGACGCAGTACGGGCGAGGACGAGCGGGACGGCCTGCGGCGTCGTGGAGCGGCGGCGTAGCGCGTGGGCGGTGCGGCGGGCGGGCGGGCGGGCGGTGCGGACGGGTGGGCCGCGAGGGCGAAAGGCGCCGCGCGCCCGCGTGGGGCCACCGCCCGGGGCAACGGACCGCGTCCGAGGGGCGCCCCCGGCAAGGCGCCCCGTGGCCCGGTGGGACGCGCCGCTTCTGATCAGTGCCCGCGGCTCGGCTCCGCGCCGCGGCCGGCGTCAGGCTGCTGCCCGTAGCTCCGCAGGTCCCCCGTACTGGCGGCGCCGCCGCTCAGTCGGTCGTCCATCTCCGCCGGGTCCCTCCACTCCGCCGCGGCTGCGACCTGCCGCGGTGGTGGGTTTCGGCGGTGTCGAGCGGGGCGCGGACGCTGTCAGGCGCCGGGGCTCATCGCTGTCGCTTGCGGCGGCCGAAGAGCAGGCGTGGCACCGCCGCCGGGATCGGCTGCCGTGTGGTCGCCGACGTCGCGACCGGTGCCTGAGCCAGGTCGTCGTCGGGCAGGGGCAGGGTCACCCCCGTCGGCCGCAGGCGGAGCACCCGGCACTCGCGCGCCCACCTGCCCGGCATCGCCTCCCCGTCGGGCGCGTTGAGCCGTTTGCCCTTCAGCTCGGCCACCACGGCCTCCCAGTCGGGGGAGTCCGGGGCCAGTTCGACGACGTCCGCGGCCCAGCTGACCAGCCGCCCGCCCTTGTCCTTGCTGCGGACGGTCACCACCGCCGACCCGCCGTCGGCCAGCCCGGGCAGCGGCTGCTCACCGGGCCCGTCGCCCACCACACACGCCGCACCCTCGTGCCAGACGTGCCACAGCGCCCGCGACGCCTCACCGCCCCGGACCCAGATCAGCCCGGACTTCTTGGTGGCCTCCTCGACGAGTGCCTGTTCGAGCAGCGCGTCGGGGGTCGGCGAATCGGCGGGGAGCGAATCGGCGGTCATGGGGGCAGCCTAACCGTGCTCCCACGAGCCTGGCCCGCCCCCTCGAAGCCCCCGGCCGACCGCCCCGACCGCGGCCTCCCGCGTCACAGCCACCCGTTGCGCTTCAGCGTCCGGTGGATGCCGAGGCAGAGCGCGACCGTGACACCGAGGACCACCGGGTAGCCGAACTTCCAGTGCGTCTCCGGCATGTAGTCGAAGTTCATCCCGTACACGCCGCACACCATCGTCGGTACGGCGATGATGGCCGCCCAGGACGTGATCTTGCGCATGTCCTCGTTCTGCGCGACGGAGGCCTGCGCCAGGTTCGCCTGGAGGATCGAGTTGAGGAGCTCGTCGAACCCGACGACCTGCTCCTGGACCCGGGCGAGGTGGTCGGCCACGTCACGGAAGTACTTCTGGATGTCGGGGTCGATCAGCCGCATCGGCCGCTCGCTCAGCAGCTGCATGGGCCGCACCAGCGGCAACACCGCGCGCTTGAACTCCATGACCTCGCGCTTGAGTTGGTAGATCCGGCCGGCGTCGGTGCCCCGGGGCGTGCCCTTGCGCCCGGGGGAGAACACCTCCGTCTCCACCTCGTCGATGTCGTCCTGCACGGCGTCCGCGACCGCCACGTACCCGTCGACGACATGGTCGGCGATGGCGTGCAGCACGGCCGACGGGCCCTTGCCGAGCAACTCCGGGTCGTCCTGCAGCCGGTGACGGAGCGCCCGCAACGAGCCCTGCCCGCCGTGCCGGACGGTGATGAAGAAGTCCCGTCCGGTGAAGCACATGACCTCGCCGGACTCCACGACCTCGCTGGTGGCGGTGAGTTCGTCGTGCTCGACGTAGTGGATGGTCTTGAAGACGGTGAAGAGGGTGTCGTCGTACCGCTCCAGCTTCGGCCGCTGGTGCGCGTGCACCGCGTCCTCCACGGCCAGCGGGTGCAGCCCGAACTCGGCCGCGATACCGGAGAATTCGGCCTCCGACGGCTCGTGCAGGCCGATCCAGACGAAGCCGCCGTCACGGCGCACCTGACGGATCGCCTCGTGCGGGGTCAGGTTGCGCTCGAACGACACGCGCGCGCCGTCGCGGTACACGGCGCAGTCCACGACGGCCGTGGCCGTCTCCGCCGGACGCGTGGCGTCGTACATCCCGCCGTCCTTGCGCAGCGACAGCCGCGAGGGACGGGACGGGCGGACCGCGGCACGCAGGTTGTGGATCATCGACATGAGCTGGCTCCTTCGCAACGAAAGGCCGCCGACGACGGTTGGAACTACCCGGAATGGGGACGTTTTGACTTCGGATGTTTGGCACGTCCACAAAGCGGGGAGCACCGCACCGTCGCGGTGACAGCTTCGCTTGATTCAGATCAAGACGGGAAAGAAGTGCTCTTCCGATGCGCGGCGACCGACGAGCGGCACGACGCGAGTGAGGGCGGTAGCGAGCGGAGCGAGAACTACGGCTACGACCAGAGCTACGGAACTCGAACAGCGGAAGAGCGGGTGGTACTGCCAGGTCGACTTCGGTCCATCGCAGCCCCACCTCCTCCGGCCGGTCCCTCGTAAGGGACGTTCCATACCCCATCCGGGGTTCCCCGTAGGGGAGTCAGTCTTCTCGGCGCGGGACGCGAAGGCGTGAGAAGCCTTGAGAGCGAGGCTTCCGTGTGCTGCCCGCGTGCTGTCCCGACCGGCGGCCCAGAGTAACAGTCGGCTGAAGTGTCAAGGCGCCCGTTTGCCGGTTCCTGACGAGTTCTATGCTCGGCTCATGGCTGATGTTCTTCCGTTGGTGGAGGCCCGTTTGCGCACCGCGCTGGGCGAACCGGACGCGCGCGCCGCGGTCACCTTCCTCGGCACGGACCGTATCGAGGTCCTCCGTTTCACCGACGGCGACGTCGTCCGCTACGCCACGCTCGGCATGTCCGCCCAGCCGATGGCCGACCCCACCGCGGTCCTCGCCGACCCCGTCAAGGGCCCGCGCGCCGAGCTCGTCCTGTCCGTGCGGCGCGGAGTCGCCGACACCGACAAGGTACTGCGCCCGCTGGCCGTACTCGCCGCGTCGCCGCAGGTGGAGGGCTTGATCGTGGCCCCCGGCGCCTCGCTCGACGTGGGTGATCCGCTCTGGCCCAAAGCACCCTTCACCTCCGTCCTCGTCGCCGAGTCCGGCGGCCTGGTCGAGGACCTCGAACTCGACGCCCCCGCCGACCCCGTACGGTTCCTGCCCCTCCTGCCGATGACGCCCAACGAGGCGGCCTGGAAGCGGGTGCACGGCGCCCAGGCCCTCCAGGAGCGCTGGCTCACCCAGGGGACAGACCTCCGTGACCCGGCCCGCACATCGGTCCCCCTGGACTGACCGGATGGACTGACCGGATCGCGCGACACGGCTTCCCCGTGTGACGGACGGCACGCCATACGTGACCGGAGGCGGCTCGACAGGTGGCCGAAAATCGCCGCTTCCCTTGGTCGTGTGGGTAGTTGATCCCGTTGGCCGGTCCGACGGGCCGACCGTGGGCCGCAGGCCGCCGTTCGTGCGCGGAACGTGCGCGGAATGTGACGCGCACACGCCGGACGGGTGATCGTCCTTGACGCGAGCAGGCACGGGGAGGACCGTTGGGCCCTATGAGGGGCGAACCCAGTTGCCCGAAGTGTGGTGGCCGGGTCAGGGCTCCCGGCCTCTTTGCCGACTCCTGGCAGTGCGCCGCGCACGGGACGGTGCACCCGCTGCAGCCCGTGATCCCGCCCAGCGTCGAGGCCCTCAGCGTCGTGGTGCACCGCGCCAAGGTGCCGGTCTGGATGCCCTGGCCGCTGCCCGTGGGCTGGCTCTTCACGGGTGCCGCCTTCGCCGGGGACGACCGCAGCGGCGGACGTGCCACCGCCGTGGCCTGCTCCGGTCCCGGCCCGCTCGGTGGCGTCGGGGAGCTCGTCCTCATCGCGGAGGAGCTCGGCGTCGGCCTCGGCGCGCGGTACGCGGGCATCGACGGTCCCGACCCCGGCCCCTACCTGAGCGTCGAGAAGCCGCCCCAGGCCAAGGTGCTGGCCGCCGGACGGCCCACACCGCTGTGGCACGTCACCGGCACGCCGGACGACCGCGCGGTCTTCGCGGGCGAGGCGCTCGGGCTGTGGCTGTGGGCGATCGTGTGGCCCGAACAGACGGGGTTGCTGATGTACGACGAACTGGTGCTGACGGACCTGCGGGACGCCGGCGCGGAGGTGGAACTGCTGCCGTGCGGGGCGCTCTCACCGCGCATCCTGGAGCCGTAGGGGGCCTCGCGCCCGAGGGCGGAGGCGTGGCTCCCGGTGGCGGAGGCGCGTCTCCGGGCATGTCCCCTGTAGGGGGTGCCCCCGGCTTTCGGGTGTGACAGGAGCAGCCCGGAAGGGCGCTATCCTTGAGCGTCCGCTTCCGTTTCCCCGCGCCTGGAGTCCGAGTCGTGCGTATCGATCTGCACTGCCACTCCACCGCGTCCGACGGTACGGACACCCCGGCGGAGCTGGTACGGAAGGCGCGGACGGCCGGTCTGGACGTCGTCGCGCTCACCGACCACGACACCACGCGCGGGCACGCCGAGGCGATCGCCGCGCTCCCGGAAGGGCTCACCCTGGTCACGGGCGCAGAGCTGTCGTGCCGGCTGGACGGCGTCAGCATGCACATGCTGGCCTATCTGTTCGACCCCGAGGAGCCCGACCTGCTGGCCGAGCGCGAGCTGGTGCGGGACGACCGGGTCCCCCGGGCCCAGGGGATGATCGCCAAGCTGAACGAGCTGGGTGTGCCGGTGACCTGGGACCAGGTCGCCCGGATCGCCGCCGGCGGTTCCGTGGGGCGGCCGCATGTGGCCACCGCGCTCGTCGAACTCGGCGTCGTACCGACCGTGAGCGACGCGTTCACGGAGCAGTGGCTCGCCGACGGCGGCCGCGCCTACGTCGCAAAGCACGAGACCGACCCGTTCGAGGCGATCCGGCTGATCAAGGGCGCCGGCGGTGTCGCCGTCTTCGCCCACCCCGCCGCCGTCAAGCGCGGCCGGACCGTGCCGGAGTCCGCCATCGCCGAGCTGGCCGCCGCCGGACTCGACGGCATCGAGGTCGACCACATGGAGCACGACCCGGCGACCCGGGCCCGGCTGCGCGGCCTGGCGAAGGAGCTGGGGCTCCTCGCCACCGGATCCTCGGACTACCACGGCAGCCGGAAGACCTGTGTGCTCGGCGAGTACACGACCGACCCCGAGGTGTACGGCGAGATCACGCGCCGGGCCACCGGCGCGTTTCCCGTCCCGGGGACCGGCGGGACCAGCTGACTCCCTGACCGTGGGGCGGTAGGCTCCGGCGGCCGCCGGTAGTGCCCGGCCCACCGCACTCTCCACTGTGTTCGCGCGGGGCGACGCCCCGTCTCTCCGCGCGACGATCGCCCCGGCCGTACCTCACCCGGTACCTCGCCGAGGGCTGCCCTCTCGCTCGCTCTTCCTCTCCGGCAAGGCATCCCCGTGTTCGATCTCGCCATCTTCGGTTCGCTCTTCCTCACCCTCTTCGTGATCATGGATCCCCCGGGGATCACCCCGATCTTCCTCGGCCTCACCGCGGGCCGTCCCGCGCGTACCCAGAAGCGGATGGCCTTCCAGGCCGTCTGTGTGGCCGGTGGTGTGATCACCGTCTTCGGGCTGCTGGGACACCAGATACTGGACTACCTGCATGTGTCCGTCCCGGCGCTGATGATCGCGGGCGGGCTGCTGCTCCTGCTGATCGCGCTCGACCTCCTGACCGGCAAGACGGACGAGCCGAAGCAGACCAAGGACGTGAACGTCGCGCTCGTGCCGCTGGGGATGCCGTTGCTCGCCGGTCCCGGTGCGATCGTGTCGGTGATCCTCGCCGTGCAGAAGGCGGACGGTGCCGCCGCTCATGTCTCCGTGTGGGCCGCGATCCTCGCCATCCATGTCGTGCTGTGGCTGACGATGCGGTACTCGCTGCTGATCATCCGGGTCATCAAGGACGGCGGTGTGGTGCTGGTGACCCGGCTCGCGGGCATGATGCTCTCCGCGATCGCCGTGCAGCAGATCATCAACGGTGTCACCCAGGTCGTACAGGGCGCCTAGCGCACGCGCCGACGCGCCTGGCCGGGACGTCGCAGAGCCCCGTACGGCGTCGTGCCGTACGGGGCTCCGAAGTGTGAACGGATCCGCGTCCTATGAAGCGGTCACGTCGGCCGGGCGGATCCAGAGGCGCTGTCCGATGGCGGCGGCCTGCTGCACGATCCGGTTGACGGAGGCGGCGTCCACGACCGTGCTGTCGACGGGCGTGCCGTCGATGTCGTCGAGTCGCAGGATTTCGAAGCGCAAGGGCTTCTCCCTTCGTCTGGTCATCCTCCTGAGGAGAACTACTGGTGGTGGTGGCCCACGGGTCGTCGGTGCCCGTGTTCCATGAGGAGTCAACGGTATGCGTGTTACAAACATTCCCTACGCTAAGGAAATTTTTCGGGAAGCTAATTACTAGCAGGTAAGCGGTGTGGTGGTATGTCTACCTGAAGGCAGGAAGACTGATTGGGACCGGTTGTGTTCGCAGCGTGACCGCCGGGACAATGGGCAGTAATGAACGACGACCTCACGGCGCTCGGCGCCCGCATCGACCGAACGAACGAGCTGCTGCACCGCATGCTCGCCGAGGTGGCGAAGACACCCTCGACGCACGCGATCTTCGTCGATGCCGGGTATCTGTACGCGGCCGTGGGACGGCTCGTCGCGGGGACGGAGGACCGGCGGTCCTTCGACCTCGACCCGGAAGGGCTCATCGACGCGCTGATCGACAAGGCGCGCACGATCTTCGCGGACAGCCGGCTGCTGAGGGTCTACTGGTACGACGGGGCGCGCCGCCGCATCCATACGGCGGAACAGCAGTCGATCGCCGAGCTGCCGGACGTGAAGGTCCGCCTCGGCAACCTCAACGCGAACAACCAGCAGAAGGGCGTCGACTCCCTGATCCGCACCGACCTGGAGTCACTGGCCCGCCACCGCGCGATCAGCGACGCGGCCCTGATCGGCGGCGACGAGGACCTGGTGTCGGCGGTCGAGGCTGCCCAGGGGTACGGGGCGCGGGTCCATCTGTGGGGCATCGAGGCGCCTGAGGGCCGCAACCAGGCCGAGCCGCTGCTCTGGGAGGTCGACAGCCAGCGCACCTTCGACCTCGACTTCTTCAAGCCGTACGTGTCACGCCGGGCCGCCGCCACCTACGACGCCCCCACCGGGGCGCGCCCCAGCCGTGAGGACGTCCGCTTCGTCGGCGCCCAGATCGCCGCGAAGTGGCTCGCCTCCCGGGGCCGGGAGACCTTGCAGGAACTGCTCCACGGCCACCCGTACCTCCCCGGTTCCGTCGACCAGGACCTGCTCGTCGAGGCGGAGGGCCTGCTCCAGTACTCGCTGCGGGGACAGGCGGACCTGAGACGGGCGCTGCGGGACGGCTTCTGGGAGCACCTGCGGGCCCAGTACTGAGGGCAGGGCAGGCGGGGCAGAGCAGAGCTGGGCCGGCTGTTCGGCGCGTTCGGCGGGGTTCGGTCCTAGTGGCGCTCAGCGGCCGAGCCGGTCCCAGAAGCCGATGAGGGCGTCGGCCGTCGCCTGCGGCTGATCGGTGTTGGGGGAGTGCTCGGCGCCGCGGACGACGGTGCGGTGGGCGCGCAGCCGGACGGCCATGTCGTCGAGGACCGGGATGGGCCAGGTGTCGTCGCGTTCGCCGGAGATGACGTGCTTGGGCAGGCCCACGGCGGCGAGTTCGGCGACGCGGTCGGGTTCCGCGCAGAGCTGGCGGCCCGTGGCGATGAGCTGGGCCGGTTGGGTGGCGAGCCAGCGGCGGCGCAGGTCGTCCCGGTCGTCCAGCCCCGCGTCGAGGGCGCCCGTGTCGGCCTCCTCCGGCTCCGGTGCCTCCATCGCCTGGATGGCGTCCCACACCTGCTCCATGTCCATCACGGCCAGGGCGTCCCGCAACAGCTTCACGCGCTCCTGCTGACCGGCCGAGATCTCGGCCGGGCCCGAGGCCATGAGGGTGAGGGAGGCGAAGGGGGAGGCGTCCCTCAGCACGGCGGCGCGGGAGATCTGGCCGCCGAGTGAGTGGCCGACGAGGTGGAGCGGGCCGCCGTCGCCCACGGCCTGTGCCTGGGCGAGCAGGTCCTGCGCCAACTCCGCCTGAGCGTAAGGCGCTTCGTCGTTCTCGGCGCCCGGGCTCTCGTACTGGCCGCGCCCGTCCACGGCCACCGTCCGGTACCCCGCCGCCGCCAACGGCTCGTGCAGCGCGATGAAGTCCTCCTTGCTCCCGGTGAACCCCGGCACGAGCAGGACGCTCCCCTTCACCGCCACCCCCGCCTCGATCACGGCGAACTCCCCACGAGGGGTACGCAAACGATGGGCGCGCGCGCCGGGAGGAGGGGTGAACGAGGGGGGACGGCTCATGGGGGGAGCGTAACGGGCCCCGGCGGGGGCGGCTCGTGGTGCCCCTGGGGGCGGCGTCGGGTGCGTTGTCGGGTGCGTGGTGGGTGGGGGTTGCTCGCGCAGTTCCCCGCGCCCCTGAAAAGCAGGGGCTGCGCCCCGTGCTTTTCGGCCCGAAATGGCCGTAGGCCTTTCAGGGGCGCGGGGAACTGCGCGACCAGCCCCCACCGAAGGGACGCTTGGGGGTCGAAGGGGCGCAGCCCCTCAAGGACGGGACGGGTAGGGGCGGCGGGGGCGAGCAAAAAAGGCCGGAGGCCCGGCCCCACCAGGGAACCGGACCTCCACCAGCCAGCCAGAACGGACTCAGCCCTCCGAGCCCTCCACCACAGCCACAGCAGCCTTCCGCACCCGCCGCCGAGGAGCCGGAGCCTCAGCCCCCGCCTCCCCACCGTCCACGGACGCCGCAGCCTTCCGCGTCCGACGCGGCTTCGTCGCCTGCTCCTCCGTAGGCTGCGCGGGAACCGCCCCCTCAGCCGCCGCCGTGACCTTACGGGCCCGGCGGCGCGGCTTGGGCGCCTCGGCGGCGTCGACGGCGGTCTCGGCGGCGCTGTCCGTCGCCTCGCCCACGCTCTCGACGCTCTCGGCGACCTTGCGGGTACGCCGGCGCGGCTTGGCCGTTGCCGGTGCCTCCTCGGCCGCGGCTTCCTCGCTCACGGTCTCGGCGGGCGCCGCCTCGACGGGGGCAGCGACCTTGCGCGTACGGCGACGCGGCTTGGTCACGGCCTCGGCGGCAGGCTCGGCGACAGCCGTGCCCTCCGCCGTGTCGACCACGGCCTCGGCGGCAGGCGCCTCGACGGCGGCCGCGACCTTGCGGGTCCGACGACGCGGGGCCGGAGCCTCGACCACCGCCTCCTCGGCGACAGCCTCCACCACGCTCTCGGCAGCCGTCGCAGCGACCTTGCGGGTCCGGCGGCGCGGCTTGGGCGCCTCGGCGGCGCTGTCCGTCGCCTCGACGGCACTCTCGACGCTCTCGGCGGCCTTACGGGTACGCCGACGCGGCTTGGCCGTTGCCAGGGCCTCCTCGGCCGCGGCCGCGGCTTCCTCGCTCACGGTCTCGGCCGGCGCCGCCTCGACGGGGGCGGCGACCTTGCGCGTACGGCGACGCGGCTTGGTCACGGCCTCGGCGGCCGGCTCGACGCCGGTCGTACCCTCCGCCGTGTCCAGCGCGGCATCCGCGCCGGGCGCGGCCTCGGCCACGGGAGCGGCGGCGGCCTCGACCGACTTACGGGTGCGGCGGCGACGCGGCTTGGGAGCCTCCTCCACCGACTCGACGGGCGCGCCCGCGACGGTGTCGACCACGACCTCCGCCGACTCGACCGGCGCACTGTCGACCGTCTCGGTCTCGGTCTCGGCCCCGGTCACGGCCTCGGCGGCGGGGTTCGCCCCGGCGCGCGTCCGGCGGCGACGGCGAGGCGTACGCGGCTCGGACGCGACGGAGTCGCTGCCCGGCGTCTGCGTGGACTCCGACGGCTCCGTGACCGCGACGGCCTCCGGCGACGCCCCTTCCGCGGTGCTGCCACCACGCGTACGGCGGCGACGACGCGGCGTACGCGCCGGGCGCTCACGCTCGGCGGACGACGGACCGGAGGAGCCACTGCCACGGCCGCCACGCCCGCGCGGACCACGCCCGCCCGGCTCGCCGAGGTCCTCCAGCTCCTCCGCGTCCAGCCCGGCGCGGGTGCGCTCGGAACGCGGCAGGACGCCCTTCGTGCCGGCGGGGATGCTCAGTTCCTCGAAGAGGTGCGGGGACGTCGAGTACGTTTCCGGCGGGTCGTTGAACCCGAGGTCCAGCGCCTTGTTGATGAGCTGCCAGCGCGGGATGTCGTCCCAGTCGACGAGGGTGATCGCGATGCCCTTGGCGCCCGCGCGGCCCGTACGGCCGATGCGGTGCAGGTACGTCTTCTCGTCCTCGGGGGACTGGTAGTTGATGACGTGGGTGACACCCTCGACGTCGATGCCGCGGGCGGCGACGTCGGTGCAGACGAGGACGTCCACCTTGCCGTTGCGGAAGGCGCGCAGCGCCTGCTCGCGGGCGCCCTGGCCCAGGTCGCCGTGGACCGCGCCGGAGGCGAAGCCCCGCTGCTTGAGCTGGTCGGCGAGGTCGGCGGCCGTGCGCTTGGTGCGGCAGAAGACCATGGCCAGTCCCCGGCCGTCGGCCTGCAGTATGCGCGCGACCAGCTCGGGCTTGTCCATGTTGTGCGCACGGTAGATGTGCTGCGAGGTGTTGCGGACCGTCGCGCCCTCGTCGTCCGGAGCCGTGGCGCGGATGTGCGTCGGCTGGGACATGTAACGGCGGGCGAGGCCGATGACCGCGCCCGGCATGGTCGCCGAGAACAGCATGGTCTGGCGGCGGGCCGGAAGCATGTTGATGATCTTCTCGACGTCGGGCAGGAAGCCCAGGTCGAGCATCTCGTCGGCCTCGTCGAGGACCAGGCACTTGACGTGCTTGAGGTTCAGCTTCTTCTGGCCCGCGAGGTCGAGGAGCCGCCCGGGGGTACCGATGACGACGTCGACGCCCTTCTTCAGGGCCTCGACCTGGGGCTCGTACGCGCGGCCGCCGTAGATCGCGGTGACGCGGACGTTGCGCACCTTGCCGGCGGTGAGCAGGTCGTTGGTGACCTGGGTGCACAGCTCACGGGTGGGGACGACCACGAGCGCCTGCGGCGAGTCGACGAGGTCCTCGGGCTTGGCGCGGCCGGCCTCGACGTCGGCGGGGACGATGACGCGCTCGAGGAGCGGAAGACCGAAGCCCAGCGTCTTGCCGGTGCCGGTCTTGGCCTGGCCGATGACGTCGGTGCCGGAGAGGGCGACCGGGAGCGTCATCTCCTGGATGGGGAAGGGGGTGATGATGCCGACGGCCTCAAGGGCCTCGGCCGTCTCGGGGAAGATGCCGAGATCGCGGAAAGTCGTAGTCAGGGTGCTGCCTCTTCTGTGTACGCGGTGTGAGGCGAGCGCGGGGGGGCGTGTCAGACCGTGCCGGGGGACGTCGGCCGCCCTCACGGGCGGACCGTGTGGGCACGGGACCACTGCCGACGCTCTAGCGCTCATACCGCTGAGGGGTTCCCTCCGGACGCCGTACGTGAAGTGCCGTACGGAAAAGGAGGGCTGTCGGGTCGGAGCCGATCGGGCCACCGACCGGGCATCCTCATGCGTGCGGCCTGTCGAGGCACCGTCGAACTACATCTCGGTACCAGCAGGCGCATTACCACCATACCCCGGAATCGCGCATATGCGATGGCCGATTTGGTCACGTAGTCGTCGTCACACTGTGGGGCGCGCGATATGACCGGGCCCTTCCGCCTTGCGCGGAGCGGGCTATTGTGCGCTTCATGACCACGTCTGACAAGCCTGAGAACGCCACCGGCGGCGAGTCCGCCGACGCCGCCGACACCACGGAGGTCACCGGGATCGCCGCCCAGAACTGGGAGCGTGCCTCCGCCGACCCGCAGTACCGCGCCGCGGTGGTGGATCTGCTGGGCGCGCTGGCGTACGGGGAGCTGGCGGCGTTCGAACGGCTCGCGGAGGACGCGAAGCTGGCGCCGACCCTCGTCGACAAGGCGGAGCTGGCGAAGATGGCGGCGGCCGAGTTCCACCACTTCGAGAGGCTCGCCGGCCGGCTCACCGAGATCGGGGAGGAGCCCACGCGCGCCATGGAGCCCTTCGTCGACGCGCTCGACGGCTTCCACAAGCAGACCGCCCCCTCGGACTGGCTGGAGGGCCTCGTCAAGGCCTACGTCGGCGACTCGATCGCCAGCGACTTCTACCGGGAGGTCGCGGCGCACCTCGACTCGGACACGCGCGGACTCGTGCTCGCGGTGCTCGACGACACGGGGCACGCCGGGTTCGCCGTGGAGAAGGTGCGGGCCGCGATCGACGAGGACCCGCGGGTGGGCGGCCGACTCGCCCTCTGGGCAAGGAGGTTGATGGGGGAGGCGCTCTCGCAGTCGCAGCGGGTGGTGGCCGACCGGGACGCCCTGTCCACGATGCTCGTGGGCGGTGTGGCCGACGGGTTCGACCTCGCCGAGGTGGGGCGCATGTTCTCCCGGATCACCGAGGCACACACCAAGCGGATGGCTGCGCTCGGCCTGGCAGCGTGAGCGCCTAGGGCGTGTTGCGAAAGTCCCGTCGTTCGCCCGAAGGGCGGGCCTCGCGGCGTCAGGTGCGTGCTCTCGGCGTGCCGGGCGGAAGCCCTCGTACTGGATGTACTTGGGCTTTCGCCCGGCGCGGCGAGAGTGCGTGCATGGCGTCGCGAGGCAGGCGGGACTTTCGCAACACGCCCTAGCCGCCGTGGGGTGAGCTGTCGTCCGGCCGGGGCGGGTGCGGGTGCTTCGTGGCTGGTCCCGCACTGCCCCGCGCCCCTGGATGGGGCTTCGCCCCTATCCGTTGATCCTCACGCTGTCGCTGAGCTGCTGCGTCGAAAGCGTTCCGTCGGGCGGAGGAGCAGCGAGAGGGAGGCCGCCGCGACGACGAGGGCGCCGGCGAGGACCACCAGGTAGTTGGCCGAACCCAGTGCCGTGTGCGTGAGGAACGCGCCGAAGAGGCCACCGGCGGTGCCCGTCGGCAGGACCAGAGCGCGGGCCGGCAGACGGTGCGGCAGACGGTAGACGACGGCGCAGGCGAGGGCGAAACCGAGGAGTGCGGATCCGAGTGCTTCCAAGAACATGATCGGGTTCCCTCCCGCACGGCCTGGCCTGGGCAAATCGGTTGTAGCCGGTATTACCCGCGAGGCGTGGGACGCAATCATCGTCTGTGGACGAGTTGTGGCCGCTCTGTGGCGCGCGTCCCATGGCGGCCATGAGACGCGGGCGCATGGAAGGGGCCCGGTGGTTTCACACCACCGGGCCCCTTCCGTACGCCTCTTGTGCTCGTGACTACAGCGCGCTGAAGCCCACCTTGCGGACGGTCGGCTCGCCGATGTCGATGTAAGCGAGACGGTCGGCCGGGATCAGCACCTTGCGGCCGTGCTCGTCCGTGAGGCTCAGCAGCGCCGACTTGCCGGTCAGCGCCTCGGCAACCGCACGCTCGACCTCCTCGGCACTCTGACCGCTCTCCAGAACGATCTCGCGGGGCGCGTGCTGCACGCCGATCTTGACCTCCACGGCTATGTCCCTCCGACGGTCAGTGAAATGCGCGGGCTTCCGCGCCGTACGCAGCACACATTAGCCCGGTGAGGGGACGTACACGCTCCGCCCGAGAACGCCAGGAGCGAACAGGGGGCGGGAACAAATCCCCGGACCTGTGTGCGGCGGGGTCGGCCGGCCGACGGGGTCAGTGCTGGTCGAGGCCGTGCAGGGGGAAGCCCGCGATACCGCGCCAGGCCAGCGAGGCCAGCAACTGGACCGCCTGCTCACGCGGGACGCTGCGGTCGCTGTGCAGCCAGGACCGTGCCACCACCTGGGAGAGGCCGCCCAGACCCGAGGCGAGGAGCATCGACTCCGCACGGGAGAGGCCCGTGTCCTCCTCGATGACGTCGCAGATGGCCTCGGCGCACTCGTTGGTGACCTTGTCGACGCGCTCGCGCACGGCGGGCTCGTTCGTCAGGTCGGACTCGAAGACCAGCCGGAAGGCACCGCCCTCGTCCTCGACGTACGCGAAGTAGGCGTCCATCGTCGCCCGGACCCGCTGCTTGTTGTCGGTCGTCGACGCCAGCGCGCCGCGCACCGCCTGGATCAGGGCCTCGCAGTGCTGGTCCAGCAGGGCCAGGTAGAGGTCGAGCTTGCCGGGGAAGTGCTGGTAGAGCACCGGCTTGCTGACTCCGGCGCGCTCGGCGATGTCGTCCATCGCGGCGGAGTGGTAGCCCTGGGCCACGAAGACTTCCTGGGCGGCGCCCAGCAACTGGTTCCGTCGGGCTCGGCGGGGCAGCCGTGTGCCCCGCGGGCGCGCCGCCTCTGTCTGCTCGATGGCTGTCACGCCGCCTCCCAAGATCGTCCACATGCGGGTGTGCGCCGCGCCGCCATCGTACTTTTCAGTAACCCTGGTGTGCGCGGTGCGAGCGCAGAATTTCACGGACCGGACAGCTGGGAAAGTGCCGCCAATCACGTCAAACGGGGGCAGGGCGGGCAGAAGGAAGCCC
Organism: Streptomyces caniscabiei; assembly: GCF_014930365.1. GTDB lineage: Bacteria > Actinomycetota > Actinomycetes > Streptomycetales > Streptomycetaceae > Streptomyces > Streptomyces caniscabiei. Next base: position 407,314 of record NZ_JABXWI010000006.1, read on the forward strand.
TTTCTCGTCACCGGTCGTCGTCCCTGGTGAGGATCGGGTTACCGATAGTCGTCCTCGTCCAGGGAGACCACGCGGGCCTGTTCCGCCAGATCGGCCTCGTTGGCCGTGCCCGGATCGACGTCGGTCAGCGGATCGTCCCGGTGCGGGGCGACGTCCGCGTGCTGCTCGGCGGCATCGGCCTCGGGGGCCTCGACATCGTCCAACTCCACGGAGTCCTCCTCGGCGAAGGTGTCGGGATCGGTCGGATCGACTGCCATCGTGGTTCCCCTTTCCTGCTGCTGCCCGGTGCTGTCCTGGTGCCGCCGGAACGTCCCCGACGGCGACGGGGGCCACGTACGGGTGCCCTCTTCGCGAGCCCGGATGCGCCGCCCGCGAGCTCGGCTCGCGAGCCTGTGCCCGGTCTCGGTCCGGGGTGCGTGCCCGGGCTGCCTCCGGGCCGCTTCCGGGCCGGCTCGTGGGCGGGCTTGCGGGCCCCTCCGCGAGCACGCTTCCGAGCCTAGGAGACAGGTCATCGCGGCGCTACGCGGTCGGGCCGGACCCGGTGCGGACCGTCGGGGCGCGGACGGTCCGGCGGCGAAGTGACCGGCATCCGGTACCCCCTGAGAAGTGGCTGAATTGTGGTGTCGTCTGTGACGGCGAACACATGAGTCACTGCGTGATCGTCTCGTAACATTGCCCGCATGTCTTCGACCGATCTGCCGTCCCTGCTGACCGCCACCGCGTCGCCGAAGGCGAGTGCCGTGCGCGTGGCGCCCGGTGAGCGGCTGAGGTCGGTCCGGTTGCCGGGCATCACGTTGTCGGTTCGGTCGAGACCGCCGGCGCGCGAGGGGCTGCCGCCCGCCCTGTACGTGCACGGCCTGGGCGGCTCCTCGCAGAACTGGTCCGCGCTGATGCCACTGCTCGACGGGCTCGTCGAGAGCGAGGCGCTCGACCTGCCCGGCTTCGGCGACTCGCCGCCGCCGGACGACGGCAACTACTCCGTCACCGGACACGCGCGCGCGGTCATCCGCTACCTCGACTCCACCGGGCGCGGCCCCGTACACCTCTTCGGCAACTCTCTCGGCGGCGCGATCACGACCCGTGTCGCCGCACTGCGCCCGGACCTCGTCCGCACCCTGACCCTCGTGTCGCCCGCCCTGCCGGAGTTGCGCGTGCAGCGGACCGCCGTGCCGACGGGGCTGCTCGCCCTGCCGGGCATGGCGGCGCTCTTCACCCGCTTCACCAAGGGCTGGAGCGCCGAACAGCGCGTCCGGGGCGTCACGGCGCTCTGCTACGGCGACCCCGGCCGTGTCACGGACGAGGGTTTCCGCAACGCCGTGGAGGAGATGGAGCGGCGCCTACAACTGCCGTACATGTGGGACGCGTTGACGCGTTCGGCCCGAGGGATCGTGGACGCCTACACTTTGGGCGGGCAGCACTCGCTCTGGCGCCAGGCCGAGCGGGTCCTCGCCCCGACCCTCCTCGTCTACGGCCGACGCGACCAGCTCGTCGGCTACCGCATGGCCCAGCGCGCCGCCCGCTCCTTCCGCGACTCCCGTCTCGTCTCCCTGCCGGACGCGGGGCACGTGGCGATGATGGAGTACCCGGAGGCGGTCGCCGCCGCGTTCCGCGAACTGCTCGCGGATTCGGGGAGCTCGCGGGGCGGGGCGGATGCGATGCCGGCGGGTTCGGAATCGGCGGATCTGGTGTCCGTGGGTTCGGAGGCGGCGGATCTGGTGTCCGTGGGTTCGGAGGCGGCGGATCTGGTGCCGGTGGGTTCGGAGAAGGGTGCAGAGTCCGGGTCCGGGTCGGGGTCGGTCGAGTTTTCGGGTGAGGGTGGTTCGGTGAGTGGCGGTGGGTCGGTCGGCGCCGACGACGGTGATTCGGTCGCCGAAGGGCCGCCCAAGGGCTCGCCCGGCGTGGGGAGCTGAGGCGCGGCGTGGGACGGCACAGCCGCAAGGGGCGGGCGCCGAAAGGCGACACAACCGATATCAAAACCGGTGTCACAGCCGATGTCACAGCCGACAACGCAGCCGATATGAGGACAGCTCGGACGGATGCGTCCACCGGCGCGGGTGGCCGGCCGTCCGCCGCTCGGCCGCAGGCGCAGCCGCCGCAGGGCGCTGCGCCGCCCCGGGGGCACGAGGCGCCGGGGTACGGCAGGACGCCGGGGCAAGGGGCCCCGGGCCAGGGGAGGCCGTCGGGGTTCGGTGGTGGCGTGCCGGGGCAGCAGGGTCGGCCGCCCGGCTTCGGGGGCGCTGCGCCCGGGCAGCAGGGCGCGCGCTTCCCCGACGGCACGCCCGCGCACGGCTTCCCGCGCCATCCCGACGGCACACCGGCACACGGCGTACCGCGATTCGCGGACGGCACTCCGGCGCACGGGTTCCCCCGTCTCCCTGACGGCGCGCCCGGGCAGCAGGGGGCGCGCTTCCCGGACGGCACGCCCGCGCACGGCTTCCCGCGTGTCCCGGACGGTGCCCAGGCGCGCGGCTTTCCTCCGGGTCGGGGAGAACACCCCGAACAGCGTGAAGCGGGCGGGGGTTGGGGCCACCTGGGTGGTGCCGGGCGTCGGCAGGGTGCCGGACCCGGCGTGGCGCCAGGGGCTCCCGGCGGGCCCCCCTATGGTGGGCCGGGCGAGGCGTCACCCCATGGCGCCCCGCACGGCGTGCCTCCGGAGAGTTCGGGCCGCCGTATCCCCATTCCCCGGCAGCGGCAGGAGACCATGCCCCCCGGAGGCCCCCGCCAGGCCTATCTGGACGCCTTCGACGAGGTCGACGACGCCTTCGCACCCGGCCGGACCCATCGCGGCGCGCCGGGGGCCGACGACGACGGCCGAGCCGAGACGGCTCTGGAGGAAAAACCGCTGCGCCGACGGTCACCCCGGCAGGGCGTGTCCGGACAAGGGCCGTCACAGGGCGCGTCCCAGGGGGCGTCCGAGCAGCCGCCGGGCGACGAGGCCGAGGTCGCCGGGACGGCGAAGGGCGGCAAGGGGCGGGCGTTCGTCGGGATCGCGGCCGCCGCTGTCACGACCGTGCTGGTGGTCGTCGTGGGCGGACAGATGGCCGTCGGGGAGGACGACACCGCCGCTCGGCCGCAGGCCGCCGACGCCGGCGAGCGTGCCGTGCGCGACGCCTCGCGCAGTGACAACCGGCCCACACCGTCGGTCCCGCCCAGCCCGAGCGCGACCCCGCTGACGTACGAGCAGAAGATGGACCAGAAGTACGCGCTCGCCGTGGATCTGGAGGGCGGCGGGAAGTTCGAGGCGGTCGGGGGCTTCGACAGGGCGCCGGGGGCGGGGCAGAAGTACCGCTACCGGGTCGATGTCGAGAAGGGGCTCGGGCTGGACGCGGAACTGTTCGCCGACGCCGTGCAGAAGACCCTGAACGACGAACGGAGTTGGGCCCACGGTGGTGGCCGTACGTTCGAGCGGATCTCCTCGGGCACACCCGATTTCGTGATCACGCTGGCGAGTCCGGGGACCACCGCGTTCTGGTGCGCCAAGTCGGGGCTCGACACCACCGTGGACAACGTCTCGTGCGACTCGGCCGCCACCGAGCGCGTGATGATCAACGCGTACCGCTGGGCCCAGGGTTCGGAGACGTACGGCGACGAGATCCACGCGTACCGGCAGATGCTGATCAACCACGAGATCGGCCACCGCCTCAAGTACCCCCATGTGACCTGCGACAAGGACGGCGAACTCGCGCCCGTCATGCAGCAGCAGAGCAAGTTCCTTACCTACGGCGGGATCACCTGCAAGGCCAATCCCTGGCCCTATCCGGGGAGTTGACCGGCTCCGCCGGGGCCGTCGGTGGCCCACGCAGCGTGATCGAGTGATCCTGTAGCGCGACAAAACGCGTCCCGCTAGTGAAAGTTACGACCGTTCACCCCTTTTGGTGGCGCGATGGACAACCGTCCGTCGCGCCACTGCCTTGTCCGCATACGTTCGTCCCGCTGCGGGCCGCCGGGCGAACGGCGGCTCCACAAACGGGAGATCGGGGGTGCACGCGTGCGCATCGGACTGCTTACGGAGGGTGGCTATCCGTATGTGAGCGGTGACGCCAGGCTCTGGTGCGACCGACTCGTACGTGGGCTGGAGCGACACGAGTTCGACATCTACGCGCTCAGCCGGAGCGAGCAACAGGAGGACGAGGGCTGGATCCCGCTGCCGTCGCAGGTCAGCCGGGTCCGTACGGCACCGCTGTGGACGGCCGAGGACGACGGGGTCGTTCATGGCCGCCGGGCGCGAAGGCGCTTCGCGGAGGCGTACGGCGAGCTCGTTGCGGCCGTCTGTTCGGGAGGAGCGGGCGGCGCCGATGCGGGTGGGCGGAACGGCGAGGGTCCGGTCGATGCCGAGGCGGACCGTTTCGGCAACGCGCTGTACGGGCTCGCCGAGCTGGCCCGGGACGAAGGCGGACTGGTCGGCGCGCTGCGCTCCGAGGCCGCCGTCCGCACACTGGAGCGCGCCTGTCGCGCGCCGGGCGCGCTGCGGGGGGCGCGCGAGGCTCGCGTACCGGATCTGCTGACCGTCGCCACCCATCTGGAACGCGCCCTGCGCCCCCTCTCGCTCGACTGGTACGAGGACGACGGCCTCGGCTCGGTCGACCTGTGCCATGCCGCGGCGGGCGGATCGGCCGCGCTGCCCGGGTTGTTGGCCCGACATTTCCACGGGGTGCCCCTCCTGGTCACCGAATACGGCGTGCCGCTGCGGGCGCACTACCTCGGGACGTCGGGAGAGGCGCCGGTACGCGCGCTCCTCGCGGCCTTCCACCGGCGACTGACCGCCGAGGTGTACCGGCAGGCCGCCTGTCTCACCCCCGGCAACACCCATGCCCGCCGCTGGCAGGAGCGCTGCGGCGCCGACCGGGCCAGGATCCGTACCGTCTACCCCGGCATGGACGCCGCCCGCTTCGCGGAGGTCGGCGAGTCGCCGGAGTGCGCGGATCCGCACACGCTGGTGTGGGTGGGCCGGATCGAGCCCGCCAAGGACCTGATCTCGCTGCTGCACGCCTTCGCCGAGATCCGCCGGGCGGAGCCCAGGGCGCGGCTCAGGATCGTCGGAGCGGCGGCGGGGGCCGAGGCCACCGCCTATCTGGGCCACTGCAAGGCCCTCGCCGCGCAGCTCTTCCCCGACGAGGCGGACGGCGTCCACGCCGTCGGCGACAACCCCGTCTCCTTCGAGGAGATCGGCGACCCGGCCGTCCCCGACCTGGCCGAGGCCTACGCCGCAGGCGCGGTGGTCGTGCTGTCGAGCGTCGTCGAGGGGTTCCCGATCAGCCTGGTCGAGGCCATGTTCTGCGCCCGGCCCACGGTCTCCACCGACGTGGGAGCGGTCGTGGAGGTCATCGGCGGCACCGGGCTCGTCGTCCCCCCGCGCAATCCGCGGGCGCTCGCGGAAGCGTGCGTGGCGCTCCTGCGTGAACCCGAGCGCCGTGCGCGCCTGGGCGCGGCCGCCCGCGCCCGCGCTCTCGAACTCTTCACGGTGGAGCAGAACGTCGCGGCATTTCGTGGCATCTACCTGGAGATCGTCTCCCACGCACCGGTACGCAAGATCGTCCTCGACTCCGCCGGCGAACCACTTCCCTTCGGGGCCCCTGCCGAGGCCCACGTCCCCGGCCGCTGGACCGAATCCCGGCCGTCTGCGGGGGGCCTTGGGGCAGTGAGGGGCGCGGGTGTGGTGGGCGTAGCGGGTGTGGCAGGGGTTGCGGGTGTGGCAGGGGTGGCCGGTGTCGTGGGGGTGGCTGGAGTGGCGGGGGCTTCCGGAATGGCCGGAGCTTCCGGAGCGGCTGGGGCTGTCGGGGGAACCGGTGGTGCTGGTAGTGCCGGGGGCGCCGGGACGGCGGGTTCGGATGAGAAGAGGGCCGGGGCCGGGAGACCGCGCTGGGCGGTTGGCTCAGCTGCGCGGACTGCGGCGCCGGGCCGGGAGGCGGTGCCCGAGCGGGATGGGGCGCCGGTCCGGGACGCGGTGATGGGGCGGGATGGGGCGCCGGTTCGAGACGCTGGTCCGGGTTGGGACAGGGCGGTCCGGGACGTTGGTCCGGGGCCGGACGGGGCGGCTCCGCGCGGCGGGGTGTCTGCGCGAGGGGCGGCTTCGGCGGTGGGCGGGACACCGGCCGTTGGGTCTGTTCCTGGGGCGGCTTCCGAGGCCGGCTCGGCTGTGGAGCGGGGCGCTGTACGCGGCTCGACCTCGGCTGAGGCCTCCGGCACGGCCTCAGCCGGGGGCGCAGCTTCGGCGGCGGCCACCACCGCTTCGACTTCCGCCGCGGACGCCGCTTCGGCGGGTGCCAGGGCCGTGGCCCGGTTCCCGGCCACGGCCTCGGCGTCCGCTGCGACCGCCGATGGGGCAGGTGCCACGACGGCGGCCCCCCGCTCGGTCTCGGCCACTGCCGCAGTCACCGGTGTGACCAGGGCGTCGGCAGCGGCGTCCGCTTCGGTACGGGCTGCGGAAAGGCCTTCAGGTGCGGGTGCCGACGAGCCGGTGCCCGCGGGGGAGGGGGCGCGATGAGCGAGTTGCGGTTGAACGGACTGGACGGGCTGGACGGGCTGGACGGGTTCGATGCGAAGCACCCGGTGGACGCCATGACGCCGGACGACCTCCTGGCCCCGCGGGACCTCGTCGCCCCGCCCGACCCTGTCCTCCGGGCGCCCCGCGACGACCTTTCCCTACCCGGGGCCGGACCCAGGTCCGCTCCCCGGCGCGGTGTCGTGGACCCCGTGAAGGCGCTGATGCACCGGCACCGGGAACTCTGCGAGCGGGCGGTCGACCCCCTGGAGATCGCCGCCGGCCTGGAGGCGCACGGGCTGACCGACCGGACGGCCGCCCGCTTTCGGCACCGCGACGTGTTCTCGCTCGCCGAGGAGATGTACGCGCGCGTGTCGCGGGACGGTGAGGAATCCGCGCAGCGCGCGCCAGTGCCGAGCGCGCCCGGCGCACGCGGTGGATGGGTCCTGTTCCCCCTGTTGCCGGGCGCCCTCTGCGCGGCGGGCGTCGTCGGGGTACGGCTCACCGAGGGCCAACCCCGGCTCGCGGCCGCGGCCCTCGGCGCCCTCGCGGTGGCGTTCGGCCTCCGCACGGCACTCGACCGGGGTCCACTGCGCGCCCCGTCCGGTACAGCGGGCCGTACTCGCGCCTGGACCTGCTGGCTGATCGCGTACGCCCTTCTCGGCGACGGCCTGCTCGCCGCCGGGCTCGACGGCGGGCCCCACGGGATGTGGCCCCTGTCCGTCGCACCCGTGCTCGCGCTCGCCCTGTCCTGCACTCCCGCCGTCTGGTGCGCCCACCTCCTCTCCGTGCGGGCTCGCCGCAAACTCACCGCCAGCCGGGGCCTCGCGGAGTTCGCCGAGTCCATGAAGCCGCTGATCCTCGGCGTGTTCGCACTTCACCTCGGTGCCCTGGCCGCCCTGCTGGCGCTCTGCGGCACCTTCCTGGACGAGCCCGCCGGCCACGCGGGCGCCGCGGCCCTCGGGGCGCTGCTGCTGCTCGCCCGTCTCCTCATCGCCCACGGCTTCGCCCAGGCCCCGGTGATCGCCCTCCGCACGGCCGCGCTGGCCGAGGCGCTCGCGCTCGGCACCGTCTTCGCGAGCCGCCTGCCGGGCTGCTCCTTCCTGGCAGTCCCCGTCGAGACCGTCACCCATGCCTGGGGGCCCGAGGCCGTTCCTGCCCTTGTCTGCGGCACCGCCGCACTCGCCCTGCTCCTTCACACCCTCCGCACCCTGACCCGGGCCTCGGCCCATGCCTTGCCCTCCGGGGCGACCTGACCCTCTCGGACTTCCCGCGACGGCCCCATGCCGCCGCGGGAAGTCCGAGCCCGACCGATGCGCGGGGCTCCCGCCCTGTGCGTCCCCTTCCCGCGGGGCCGACACCGCGGGACACCTCATCACCCACGGCACCACCCCATAAGGAGAACGCCAGATGATCACCTCCCGAACCGGAGAACCCGCCCCGGGAGCCGCCCGATGAGGGTCCTGCTGATCGGAGCCAACGGATATCTCGGCCGCTTCGTCGCCGAACGTCTGCTCGCCGACCCGGCCGTCCAGCTCACCGCCCTCGGCCGCGGCGACGACGCCGACGTACGGTTCGACCTCGCCACCGGCAGCCCCGGCGCGCTCACCCGCTTCCTGGACGCCGTCCACCCCGGAGTCGTCGTCAACTGCGCCGGCGCCACCCGCGGCGGTGCCCGCGAACTCACCCGGCACAACACCGTCGCCGTCGCCACCGTCTGCGAAGCCCTGCGCCGCAGCGGCTGCGGGGCGCGGCTGGTGCAACTCGGCTGCGGCGCCGAGTACGGGCCGAGCCAGCCCGGCTCCTCCACCGCCGAGGACGCCGTGCCCCGCCCCGGCGGCCCGTACGGAGTGAGCAAGCTCGCCGCCACCGAACTCGTCCTCGGCTCCGGCCTGGACGCCGTGGTCCTGCGCGTCTTCTCGCCCGCCGGACCCGGGACACCCGCCGGCTCCCCGCTCGGCCGCCTCGCCGAAGCCATGCGCCGCGCCATGCAGTCGGGCGACGGCGAACTCAAACTCGGCGGCCTCGGCGTCCAGCGCGACTTCATCGACGTACGCGACGTCGCCCGCGCCGTCCACGCCGCCTCGCTCTCCGCGGCCCAGGGTGTGATCAACATCGGCTCCGGCCGGGCTGTGCGCCTCCGTGACGCCGCGGCCGTACTCGCCCGCGTCGCCGGCTACGGCGGGGCCCTCCACGAACTGGACGCCCCGCCCAACCCCCTCAGGTCCACCATCGGCCACCCCCGCCCCGAACCCGACCACGCCGCCCCCGTCTCCTACCCCTACCCGGACGGCTGCGGCAGCTGGCAGCAGGCCGATGTACGCACCGCCCGCGACCGGCTCGGCTGGCGGCCCCGCATCAACCTGGAGGAATCCCTGGCCGACATCTGGATGGAGGCGGCGTGTCGTATCTGACCCCCGCCCCGTCCGGCATCGCCCGCACCGGGTTAAGCCTGGGCATCGGTGTCCCCGGCTATGCCCACCCCCTCGTCGCTCCACTGGAATGGGGCGAACTCACCCGCCCCGACACCCCTCTGCACTGGGTCGCCCTCGATGTCGCCGACGGCCCCGGCACCCGCCCCGACCGCCACTGTCTGGAGGCCGCCGGACGCCTGCGGAACGGGGGCGTCCAGGTCCTCGGCCGGCTGGACATGACCTATGGGGCGCGCGCCTTCGCCGAACTCACCGCCGACGCCCGCCGCTATCTCGACTGGTATCTGGTCGACGGCTTCCTCCTGGACCGCTGCCCCACCGAGCGCGGCGCCCTCGCCGAGACCGGCCGCACGGTCACCACACTCCGCGCACTCCTCGGCGGCGGCCACATCGTCCTCGGCCACGGCACCCACCCACACCCCGGCTATGTCGAGACCGCCGACCAGCTGGTGACCTTCTCCGGCCCCTGGAGCGACTACCGGTGGTCGCAGGCCGCCGAATGGACAGCCGACCATCCACCCGAGCGTTTCTGCCACTTCGTCCATGGCGTCCCGCGCGGTCACCTCGACGAGGCCCTGCGCATCGCCCGCTGGCAAGGGGCCGCCACGATCTACTTCACCGACCGTACGGATCGCGGCGGCAGGATCGACCCCTGGGAGACGATGCCCGGCTACTGGGACGAAATCGTCTCGCTGGTTGGAACGGGTGTCTCGGAATGAAAAAGGGCGTGGCAGTGTTACGGGGAGAACAACTGTAGTGATTGACCGACCAACGGAGTCCCCGTGTCGCTGCCACCCCTGGTCGAGCCCGCTTCCGAGCTCACCGTAGACGAGGTCCGCAGGTACTCCCGCCACCTGATCATCCCCGACGTCGGGATGGACGGGCAGAAGCGGCTGAAGAACGCCAAGGTGCTCTGTGTGGGCGCCGGCGGCCTGGGCTCGCCGGCGCTGATGTACCTGGCCGCGGCGGGCGTCGGCACGCTCGGCATCGTGGAGTTCGACGAGGTCGACGAGTCGAACCTGCAGCGCCAGATCATCCACAGCCAGGCCGACATCGGCCGCTCCAAGGCCGCGTCCGCGCGCGACTCCGTCCTCGGCATCAACCCGTACGTGAACGTGATCCTCCACGAAGAGCGGCTCGAGGCCGAGAACGTGATGGACATCTTCAGCCAGTACGACCTGATCGTCGACGGCACGGACAACTTCGCCACCCGCTACCTGGTCAACGACGCCTGCGTGCTGCTGAACAAGCCGTACGTCTGGGGTTCGATCTACCGCTTCGACGGTCAAGCCTCCGTCTTCTGGTCCGAGCACGGTCCCTGCTACCGCTGCCTCTACCCGGAGCCCCCGCCGCCGGGCATGGTCCCCTCCTGCGCCGAGGGCGGCGTCCTCGGTGTGCTGTGCGCCTCCATCGGCTCCATCCAGGTCACCGAGGCCATCAAGGTCCTCACCGGCACGGGCGAGCCGCTGGTCGGCCGTCTGATGATCTACGACGCCCTGGAGATGCAGTACCGCCAGGTCAAGGTCCGCAAGGACCCCGACTGCGCCGTCTGCGGCGAGAACCCCACCGTGACCGAGCTCATCGACTACGAGGCCTTCTGCGGCGTCGTATCCGAGGAGGCCCAGGAGGCGGCCGCCGGCTCGACGATCACTCCCAAGCAGCTCAAGGAGTGGATCGACGACGGCGAGAACATCGAGATCATCGACGTCCGTGAGATCAACGAGTACGAGATCGTCTCCATCCCGGGCGCCAAGCTGATCCCGAAGAACGAGTTCCTCATGGGCACCGCCCTGGAGGCCCTCCCGCAGGACAAGAAGATCGTCCTGCACTGCAAGACGGGTGTCCGCAGTGCGGAAGTCCTCGCGGTCCTGAAGTCGGCGGGCTTCGCCGACGCGGTCCACGTCGGCGGTGGCGTGATCGGCTGGGTCAACCAGATCGAGCCCAGCAAGCCGGTCTACTAGCCGCACGGACCGGTTCACCGGACGGGCGCCTTTTCGGAGGGGGCTCGGCACCATGCGTGCCGAGCCCCTCTTCGTTGCCCGGTGGGCCGGCGTGAGCCGGTGGCCGCACCGGACTACGCGCAGACCTTGCCGTCCTCGGGCACCTTCCCGTTCAGCAGATACGCGTTCACCGTCGAGTCGACACAGTCGCTGCCGCTGCCGTACGCGCCATGGCCCTCGCCCTTCCAGGTGAGCATCACACCGACGCCCTCGCCGAGTTCCCCGGCCATCTTCCGCGCGCCCTCGTAGGGCGTCGCCGGATCCCCGGTGTTGCCCACCACGAGGACGGGCTCCGCTCCCGGGGCGCTCACCTCCGGCGAGTCCGTGAGGCCGGGCACCGGCCAGTCGTGGCACCAGCCCGCCGTGTCCCAGCCCAGGAACTCGCCGAACACGGAAGAGATCTCCCGGAACTCGGGCAGGAGCCTCTTCGTCTCCTCCGGGGTCGGCCGCTGCTTCTGGTCCAAGCACGATATGACCCGTTGGGAGTGGGTCGTCGTGCCGTAGTGGCCCGACGGGTCACGCTCGTTGTACCCGTCGGCCAGCGCGAGCAGCTCGGTGCCGTCGCCGTCCTCGGCCGCGTCGAGCGCGCTGGTCAGTGTGGGCCAGCTCTGCTCGCTGTAGAGCGGCAGCACGATCCCGGTGGTCGCAAGGGTCTGGGTGAGCTCGCGGCCGGACGTCGTCGCGAGCGGCTCGGCGTCGATGCGCCGCAGCAGCTTCTCGATCTTCCGGGTGCCTTCGTCGGGGTCCTGGCCCGTGGACTTCAGATAGTTGTCGAGGGCGCGCTGGAAACCCAGGGCCTGGTTCTTCGCGTGGCCCACCGTGTCGGCGGTCGGGTCGACCACCGCGTCCAGGACCAGGCGCCCGACCTTCTCGGGGAACAGATGGGCGTAGACGCCGCCGAGTTCGGTGCCGTAGGAGATACCGAAGTAGTGCATCTTCTCGTCGCCGAGGACCTGGCGCATGACGTCCATGTCGCGGGCGGTCTCGGTGGTCGACACGTGCGACAGGAGCTGCCCCGCGGCCTTCTCGCAGCCCGCGCCGAAGTCGGCCGCGTCCTTGAAGAAGGCCGTCTCCTCGGATGTGTCGTCCGGTGTGGCGTCCACCGACTCACCCGCCTGGATCTCCTTGTCGCTGCGGCAGCGCACCCCGTCGCTCTGGGCCACCCCGCGCGGGTCCCAGCTCACCAGGTCGTACCGCTTGTGCAGTTCGCTCGTCAGGCCCGCGTACGACGGCAGAGTGGAGACGCCCGAGCCGCCCGGTCCGCCGAAGTTGAACAGGAGGGAGCCGACACGGTCGTCGGCGTCGCCCGTCGCCTCGCTGCGGATCAGCGCGAGCCCGATCTTCGGGCCGTCCGGTTCGGCGTAGTCCAGTGGCACCTTCAGCGTCGCGCACTGCCATTCGTCGCCCGGCGCCGGACCCTCCGATGTCGCCTTGCAGCGCCCCCAGTCGAGTTCCTGGGACGCGGCCGAAGGCGTCGGTGCGGTTGCGGAGGCCTTCCCGTCGTCCGTCCTGTCGTCGGCTCCGTCGTCCGTGCCGCCGCTACAGCCGGCGACCAGCAGCACGGCGGCGGCCAGCGCCGCCCCCCGTGGAAAACGCGCCATGAACACTTCCCCCCTCTCGCGGTACCGTCCGTCGGTTGTCCCGAATGACGGTCATGCCATGGTATGCGGATCGCGGGGAGCGCCGAGACGGCCTGTGGATAACGTTCTGACCTGCATGTTCACGAGCAGACGGTGCCGGATTTCGGTACCTTCCCCGACAGCAGGTAGCCGTCCACGGCACTCTGGACGCACCCGTTGCCGCTGCCGTACGCGCCATGGCCCTGTCCTTTGTACGTCAGCTCCACCCCGACCCCCGGCCCGAGCGCTTCGACCATCTTTCGCGCACCCTCGTACGGTGTGGCGGGGTCGCCCGTGGTGCCGATCACGAGGATCGGCGCCGAGCCGGGGGCCCGCACATCGGGATGGTCGGCCGCGCCGGCGACCGCCCAGTCGGTGCAGCTGAGCATGGACCAGGCGAGCCAGTCACCGAAGACCGGCGAGGCCGCCCGGAACTCGGCCAGCCTCCCCTCCACGTCCTCGACGGTGTAGCGCGGCTTGTCGTCGGCGCAGTTGACGGCGACGTTCGCCGCGGTGATATTGCTGTACTCGCCGTTCTCGCTGCGCCCGTTCAACGAGTCGGACAACAACATCAGCACCTGACCGTCCCCGTCGTACGCCTGTTGCAGGCCCTCCGTCAGGTACTGCCAGAGGTCCTGGGAGTACAGGGCCTGGGCGATGCCGTTCCTTGCCTCGGACTCGGTCAGGTCGCGGGGGAAGACCCCGGGGATCGGCTTTCTGTCGAGGTCTGCGAGCAGCTTGACGATCCGGTCCTCGACGTCCTGTGCGGTGTCGCCCACCGGGCAGTCCGCCACCTGGGAGACACAGTCCCGGGCGTAGTTGTCGAGCGCCCGCTGGAAGCCCCTGGCCTGTCCGAGTGAGCCCTGTTCGGCGGTCTGGGTCGGGTCGACGACCGCGTCGAACACGGCCCGCCCGACGTTCTCGGGGAACAGATGGGCGTAGACGCCGCCGAGTTCGGTGCCGTACGAGAAGCCGAAGTAGTGGAGTCTGTCCTCGCCGAGGACGCGCCGCATGAGGTCCATGTCGCGGGCCGCGTCCGTGGTGGGGACGTGCGGGAGGGTCTTGCCGGAGTTCTCCTCGCAGGCGGAGTTGAACGTCTCGGTGTTGTCGAGGAACTCCGTCCGCTCGGACGCGTCGTCCGGTGTCATGTCCTGCTGGAAGTACTCGTCGAGCGCCTCGTCGTCCTCGCACTGGATGCCGGCGCTGCGTCCGACGCCACGCGGATCGAAGCTCACCAGGTCGTAGCGGGTGCGCAGTTTCGCGTAGTCCTCGCCGAACGAGGGGAGCGTCTTGACGCCCGAGAGGCCGGGACCGCCGAAGTTGAAGACGAGTGAGCCGATCCTCCGGCTCGCGGAGCCGCTGGAGCGGGCCCGGATCAGTGCGACGCCGATCGTGTCGCCGTCGGGGTCGTCCCAGTCGAGAGGCGCCTTCATGGTGGCGCACTGCCAGGCGTCGCCGTCCGGCAGCGGTGAGGGCGCGGTGCCGCCGCCCTGGGCCTCGGACGGGGCCTCGCAGGTCTTCCAACTCAGCTTCTGCGTCGTCAGGTCCCCGTCGTCGCCCTGGGCGTCGTCGCCGCAGCCCGCGGCCGTCAGGGACAGCAGGACGGCGAGGGCGGTCACGGCGACGGCGCGCGGACGGGGAGAGAGGGGCATGCCCCCCATCCTGGAGGCGCCCGGAACGATGCGCTCGGGGCGCGGGCCGTGCGGGTGAGCCCCGGGAGAGCGGTCCACGCGCGCGTGGACCGCGACGTCGATAAGGAGGGCCCACGCGCGCGTGGGTCCCTACAGCGCGCCCTTGCGTGACAGCTGATTGAAGGCCAGCCACCCCGGCAGCACGGGCAGCCACAGGGTCAGTAGACGGAACAGCAGCACGGCGGGCGCGGCGACCTCCTTGGGGAGGCCCACGGCGATCAGACCGACCGTCAGGGTGGCCTCGACGGCACCCACACCGCCCGGGGTGGGTGCCGCGGAACCGAGCGCGTTGCCCGCGAGGAAGACGACCGCGACGCTGGCGATGCTGATCGACACGTCCTCGTTGCCGAACGCGCGGATCGAGGCGTCCAGACACATCACGAAGCAGCCCGTGAGGAGCAGCATGCCGCCGATGCCGGTGACCAGCTTCTGCGGCCGCTGCAGCACATCGAGCATGCGAGGCACGACACCGGCGAAGAGCGACCGCACGCGCGTGACGACGAACTTGCGCAGGAACGGGATCGACGTCACCACCAGCACGAGCACCGCGACCGTCAACAGGCCCGCGATGACGGTGCGGGAGGGCGACAGGGACGGAGTCTTCTCGGTGCCGGTCAGATAGCCGAAGGCCAGCAGCATCAGGATGTGGCAGCCGAGTCCGAAGAGCTGCGAGGCGCCGACACTCGCCACCGCGAGCCCCGGCCGCACCCCCGCACGCTGCAGGAAGCGTGTGTTGAGTGCCACACCGCCCACCGCGGCCGGGGCCACGATCTTCACGAACGACCCGGCGACCTGCGCTCCGATCGTCCGCAGGAACGGCACCCGCTCCGGCACGAAGCCCAGCAGGCTCATCGCCGCCGCGACATAGCTCAGCGCGGAGAAGAACACCGCCGCGGCGACCCAGCCCCACTCGGCGTTCTCGATGAGCGGCCCGAACTCGATATGGGTGAGCTGAGTCAGCAGGAAGTACGCGCCGATCGCGCCGGCGATGAGGCTGATCAGCGTGCGCGGTTTGACCCGCTCCAGACGGGCCGGTTCGACCGGTGCCTGGGGCCTGATCAGCAGCACCTGGTGGCGGATCTGGGTGAGCAGGTCCTCCTCGCGGGCCTCCTCCAGGGCCTCGTCGAGCGCCCGCTTCTCGGCCCGCTGCTCGGCCCGCACGGCCTTCTTGTCGGCCTTGCCCGGCTCGGCGGCCCTGCTGTGTTCCTCCGCACGGGCCTGCTTGGCCAGGTGGGACGCCTCCAGGACCGCCTCGCGCTCGCGTTCGGCGCGCTCCCGGGCGAGTCTGCGCAGGGTCGCGCGCGTGGAGCGTGACAGGGCGATCGGCTGGAGCAGCGGCAGACAGTCGGCCACCGCGTCGGGGCCGAGCACACTGACGGCCGAGGCCACCGCGCGTTCCGCGCCCACCCGCAGGCCGAGCGTCGTCAGCAACTGCGAGACGTCCATGCGCAGCACCAGGTCGCCCGCCGCGATCTCGCCGACGCGCAGATCGGTGAGGATCACCGTGCCGGAACGATCCACCAGAACCGCGTCGCCCACGAGCCTGCGGTGAGCGATGCGCCGCGACTGCAGCGCTTTCACCTGGTGCCAGGTGTCCGACATCAGCTCGTCGGTGACCTCGTCGTCCGCCAGGGAGTCCAGGGTGCGGCCACCGGTGTGCTCGTAGACGAGCATCACGGCGTCCGGCCCGAGCTCGGAGGTGGCGATCAGCTTCGGCGCGTTGGCGCCGGCCGCGATGGCCGCGTACGCCAGGAGGGCCTCCTGCTCCAGCGCCTGCCGCAGCGACTGGAGGCTGCGGCGTGTGGTGATGCCGCGCAGCGTCAGACGCCGCCAGACGCGGTAGAAGAAGCCCTGGGCCTGCTGTTCACGGTCCACGACGGTGACGTCCAGGGGTGGGCCGTCCTCCAGCGTGACGAAGTACCGGCGGCCGCGGTCCCCGCCCTCCGCGGTCTCCGGGACCTCCTCACGGGCCGCGCTCACCGGCTTGAAGCCGACCCGCCTGAGGCCGGCCATCAGGGTCCGGCCGGTCGGGCGGACGTTCGGCGAGCCGACCGCGTACAGCGTTCCGTAGGCGACGGTCCAGCCGATCAGCACCGTCAGGATGATCGAGAACGGTGTCGTGTAGCCCGTGACCAGCATCGAGAAGGCGTCCAGCAGCAGCACGATCCACAGCACGGCCCGCCAGCGGGGTCTGCGTGACATCCCTACGGCGGTCATGTACGCGATGACCGGCGCGAGATAGCCGTGCACGGGGTCCGTGAGGGCGTGGATGTCGCCGGGCGAGGGCTGGGTGAGCGCCTCCTGGATCGAGTCCGGGGCGGCCCTGGCGACCCACAGGTCGGTCGCCAGCGTCACTCCGTGCGCCAGGACGGCCGCGAGCACGCCGTCGGCGATGCGCAGACCGTCCCGCTTGATCAGCCGTTCGATCGCGAAGGCGACCGGTACGAGCAGGATCGCGATGCTCGATCCCAGGCCGGCGAGCTTGATCAGGAGATCGGGTGCCTGTCCGGTGCCCTTGTTGATGTCCTGTTCGAGTCCGGAGGTGGTGCCGTGGGCGAACGCGGCGATCGCCAGCAGGACGATGATCCCGAGGATGCCGACCGACAGCCGCATGAGGTCGGAAGGGCGGTGCACGCGCGCGGGGAGCAGTGGTTCGTCACCCTCGACCTCTTCGGCGTGCGCCTCATCGAGATCGTCCTCGCCCTGCCCGTCCTCCCTGTCCGGCCCGTCAGCTTCCTTGTCAGCGGATTCGGTGGCGGGAGGGGTGCTGCCGGAGGCCTTCTTCGAGACGCCGTCCGCGCCCTCGTCGCCGCCCTCGGAGGCGTTCGGGCGCGACGAGGCGTCAGAGGTGCCCGCCGCGTCATCGGGGTGCACGCTCTGCTGCTTCATCGTCTCTTCTTGGTCTCGTATCACCAGTCACCGCCCGCACGATGGTGGCATGCCGGGTGGGCACACAGGGGCATCAGGGTGCAATGCGGGGGCGCACAGTCTGCCCGATGACCGCCCCCGGGGCGAGGGACGCACGCGGCGGCCGCCACGTCCCATTGTCGGTGGCGTGGGGCAGGATGGGGCGGATGAGCGAGGAGAGCCTTCCGGCGGACGCCCTGCCGGAGTACGCGGAGCGGGTCCTCGAGGTCGCCGACCTGATCCCGCCCGGGCGGGTCATGACATACGGGGACGTCGCCGAATGGCTGGGGGAGGGCGGTCCGCGCCAGGTGGGCCGTGTCATGGCCCTCTATGGGGGCGCGGTTCCGTGGTGGCGGGTCGTCCGCGCCGACGGCGTCCTGCTGCCCGGCCACGAACTGAGAGCGCTGGACCACTACCGCGCGGAGGCCACCCCCCTGCGGGAAGCGAGCCGCGCCACCGAGGGCCATGTGCCGCGCGTCGACATGAGACGGGCACGCTGGGACGGCGGCGCGGGCGCGGAGGGTCACACCTGACAGCTTCCGGCATCCGGTGGATCTCGGTGCGACCCCTGGTACGGGGGACGCGGGACACGTCGGTGCCATGCCGTACGTTCGTGGGGCGAGGGACGCCCGTGCCGCGCGCGTCGGGAGGCAATAAGGGGAAGCCCTGCTTCCGCACCACCCGTCGGCGTAGCGTCGGCTGAGCGTGTCCTTCTCACCCCGCAACCACCCTCCTCGACGGGCGGCGCGCCGCGCACCCCTTTCCCGACCACCACCCAGCGACACCGGCGCACCGCGTCGGCAGTGACACCTCGCACACCCACCAGGACCGGCGAACCACGTGAGCTCCTCTTTCTCCACCAGGCGCCTGTCGCACACCCAGGTGCGACAGGGGAGCCGTGGCGCTTACCGGCTGGTGCGTACCCCACCGGCCCGGACGGACCCCCCTCGTCTGGACGCCGAGCAGCGCGGCGTGGTTGACCACGAGAGGGGGCCCCTGCTGGTTCTCGCAGGTCCGGGCACCGGCAAGACGACCACGCTCGTCGAGTCGGTGGGGGCCCGCGTCGCCCGCGGGGCCGACCCCGGGCGCGTGCTGGTCCTGACCTTCAGCCGCAAGGCGGCCGTGGAACTGCGCGACCGCATGGCGCTGCGCCTGGGCGCCGCACGCGCCCCGCAGGCCACCACCTTCCACTCGTTCTGCTACGCCCTGGTCCGCGCCCACCAGGACAGCGACCTGTTCGTCGAGCCCCTGCGCCTGCTGTCCGGCCCGGAGCAGGACGTGGCGGTCCGTGAACTGCTCGCCGGCCAGCCCGACCTGGAGCGCCTGGGCCTCGCGCACGTGCGCTGGCCGGACGAGCTGCGCGCCTGCCTGACCACCCGTGGCTTCGCCGACGAGGTCCGCGCGGTCCTCGCCCGCAGCCGTGAACTGGGCCTGGCCCCCGAGGACCTGCGCGCCTTCGCCGCCCGCATCGGCCGCCCGGACTGGCTCGCGGCCTCCGCCTTCCTCGCCGAGTACCTCGACGTCCTCGACCTGCGGGGCGTGCTCGACTACGCGGAGCTGGTCCACCGCGCGGTGCTCCTGGCCGGCCGCCCCGACGTCGCCGAGCGGCTGGCCGCGCAGTACGACGCCGTCTACGTCGACGAGTACCAGGACACCGACCCCGCGCAGGTACGGCTGCTGCGGTCCCTCGCCGGCGGCGGCCGCACCCTGGTCGCCTTCGGCGACCCCGACCAGTCGATCTACACCTTCCGCGGCGCCGACGTGAACGGCATCCTGGAGTTCCCGCAGGCCTTCCCGCGCGCGGACGGCCGCCGGGCGCCGGTCGCGGTCCTCAGGAACTCCCGCCGCTCGGCGGCGAACCTGCTAGGCGCCAGCCGCCTGCTCACCCAGCGCATGCCGCTCACCCGTCTCCCCGCCGAGAAGGTGCGTGCCCATCGCGAGCTGAGGCCCGTGCGGGACGGTGGACGCGTCGAGGTCTACACGTATCCGACACCGGGCACCGAACTGGACAACATCGCGGACATCCTTCGCCGGGCCCATCTCGAGGACGGCGTCCCCTGGAGCGAGATGGCCGTCCTGGTACGTGCCGGCGCACGCACGATCCCCTCGATCCGGCGCACCCTCACCGCCGCGGGCGTCCCTCTGGAGATCGACGGCGACGACCTGCCCCTGCGCCACGAGCCGGCCGTACAGCCCCTGCTGACGGCGCTACGGGCGGTGGCACGGGCAGAGCTGGGCGAGACGCCTCCCAGGGCCTCGGCAGAGGAACCCGACGAGTCACCCGACCCGCAGCCCTGCTGGCTGGACACCGAGACCGCGCTCGACCTTCTCACCTCCCCCCTGGCGGGCATGGACACCGCCGACCTGCGGCGCCTGGGCCGCGCGCTCCGCGAGGAGGAGCGGGCCGGCGGCAACCCCGTACCGCCGCCCTCGGACGAACTGCTGGCACGCGCGCTGGCGGAGCCGGAGCGGCTGGTGGCGCACGATCCGGTGTACGCGCGGGGCGCGCAACGCCTCGGCGCGCTGCTGCGGCAAGCCCGGGAAGGCCTCGCGGGCGGCGGTACGGCCGAGGAGGCGCTGTGGGAGCTGTGGGACGGCACGCCGTGGCCCAGGCGCCTGGAGCGTGCCGCCCGGCGCGGCGGCGCGGCCGGGCGCAACGCGGACCGCGACCTCGACGCCGTGTGCGCGCTGTTCGCCACCGCGGCGCGCGCGGAGGAGCGCAGCGGCGGCCTGGGCGCCCTCAACTTCCTGGCCGAGATCGAGGCCGAGGACATCGCCGCCGACACGCTCACCGGGCGTGCCGTCCGCCCCGACGCCGTACGCCTGATGACCGCACACCGTGCCAAGGGCCTCCAGTGGCGCCTGGTCGTCGTCGCGGGCGTCCAGGAGGGCCTGTGGCCCGACCTCCGCCGTCGCGGATCACTCCTGGAGGCCGACCGCATCGGCCGCGACGGTCTCGCCGAACCGCTCACGCCGGGCGCGCTCCTCGCGGAGGAACGTCGCCTGTTCTACGTGGCCGCCACGCGCGCGCGTGAACGTCTCGTCGTCACCGCGGTGAAGGCCCCCGCCGACGACGGCGACCAGCCCTCCCGCTTCCTCACCGAACTGGGGGTCGAACCCAAGGACGTCACCGGCCGTCCCCGCCGCCCGCTGTCCGTGGCCGCCCTCGTCGCCGAACTGCGCGCCACCACGGTGGACCCGCGCGTGTCGGAGACCCTTCGTGAGGCGGCCGCCCTGCGGCTGGCCCGGCTGGCCGCGCTGAGCGACGAGGACGGCCGGCCGCTCGTGCCGTCGGCGCATCCCTACCGCTGGTGGGGCATGTTCGAGCCCACCGAGAGCAAGGTGCCGCTCAGGAACCGTGACCAGCCCGTCGTGCTGTCGGGCAGCGCCCTCGACCAGCTCGCCAACACCTGCGCCCTGCAGTGGTTCCTGGGCCGTGAGGTGAAGGCCGACGCGCCAGCGACCGCCGCCCAGGGCTTCGGCAACGTCGTCCACGTGCTCGCCGACGAGGTCGCCTCCGGACGCACCCCGGCCGATCTCGACGTCCTCATGGAGCGTCTCGACTCCGTGTGGAACGCGCTCGCGTTCGACGCGCCCTGGAAGTCGGAGCAGGAGAAGCAGCACGCGCGCGTGGCGCTCGAACGCTTCCTGAAGTGGCATGTCATGGACCGCGCGGGGCGTGCTCCGGTGGCCAGCGAGCACGACTTCGACGTCACCCTCGAGGCGGGCGACTACGAGGTGCGCATCCGTGGCTCCATGGATCGTGTCGAGACCGACACCGAGGGTCGTGCGTACGTGGTCGACTTCAAGACGGGCAAGCAGTCCGTGAGTTCCGCCGAGGTGACCCGCCACCCGCAGCTGGCGGTGTACCAGCTCGCGATCCGCGCGGGAGCTGTCGACGAGCCGTTCGGCGGCGTCCGTCCGGAACCGGGCGGCGCCGAACTCGTCCAGCTGCGACAGGGCGCCGCGAAGAAGAACGGCGGCGAGACCGTCCCCAAGGTGCAGGCGCAGGGCCCTCTCGAAGGCGCGGAGGGGGAGTGGGTGGGCGACCTCCTGGCCACCGCCGCGGGCAAGGTCCTGGACGAACGTTTCTCCCCCACCGCCGGACAACACTGCACGCATTGCGCATTCCGGGCGTCGTGCAGCGCCCGGCCCGAGGGGCGTCACGTGGTCGAGTGACGGCGTCCGCCCGGCGGCCCCACGGCCGCTGTCGGTGGCCGGCGTTAGCCTCTCTGGAATGTCCGCCCGTATCAGCGATCCCGAGCAGCTCAAGGAGCTCCTCGGGATCCCGTTCACCCCGGAGCAGACGGCCTGCATCGTCGCGCCGCCGGCTCCGCAGGTGATCGTGGCCGGAGCCGGTTCGGGCAAGACCACCGTGATGGCCGCGCGCGTGGTGTGGCTCGTCGGCACCGGACAGGTCGCCCCCGAACAGGTGCTCGGCCTGACCTTCACCAACAAGGCGGCCGGCGAACTCGCCGAGCGCGTGCGCAAGGCCCTGGTCAGAGCGGGCATAACCGACCCGGACGTGATCGACCCGGACAACCCGCCGGGCGAACCGGTCATCTCCACGTACCACGCCTTCGCGGGCCGCCTGCTGACCGACCACGGCCTGCGCATCGGCCTGGAGCCCACCTCCCGACTCCTCGCCGACGCCACCCGCTACCAGCTCGCCGCACGTGTCCTGAGGGAGTCCCCGGGCCCGTACCCGGCGCTGACCCGCTCCTTCCCCGACCTGGTCAGCGACCTCCTGACCCTCGATTCCGAACTCGCCGAGCATCTCGTACGACCCGAGGACCTACGCGCGTACGACGCCGAACTGCTGCGCGAACTGGAGGGCGCCAAGCTCACCAACGCGGATCTGCGCAAGGTCCCCGAGGCCGCCGCCGCCCGACGCGAACTCACCGAACTGGTCGGCCGCTACCGCGCGGCCAAACGCGAACGGGACCTCCTCGACTTCGGCGACCAGATCGCCCTGTCCGCCGGCCTCGCCCGACTCCCCGAGGTGGGGCGCCTCCTGCGGGACGAGTTCCGTGTGGTCCTGCTCGACGAGTACCAGGACACCTCGGTCGCGCAACGCGTCCTGCTGGCAGGCCTGTTCGGCGGCGGCACCGGCCATCCCGTGACCGCCGTGGGCGACCCCTGCCAGGCCATCTACGGCTGGCGCGGCGCCTCCGTCGCCAACCTCGACGACTTCCCCGAGCACTTCGCCCACCCCGACGGCCGCCCCGCGACCCGCCAGGCGCTCAGCGAGAACCGCCGCAGCGGCGGCCGCCTCCTCGACCTCGCCAACGGTCTCGCGGAGCCCCTGCGGGCCATGCACGCGGGCGTGGAGGCCCTCCGGCCCGCCCCCGGCGCCGAACGCGACGGCGTGGTCCGCTGCGCCCTGCTGAACACGCACGCCGAGGAGCTGGACTGGCTCGCCGACTCCATCGCCCACCTGGTGCGCACCGGCAAGGAACCCGGCGAGATCGCGGTCCTGTGCCGCACCGCCGGCGACTTCGCCGAGATCCAGAGCGCCCTCGTCGCCCGGGACGTCCCGGTCGAGGTGGTCGGCCTCTCCGGGCTGCTGCACCTGCCCGAGGTGGCCGACCTCGTCGCCGTCTGCGAGGTCCTCCAGGACCCCGGTGCCAACGCCTCCCTCGTCCGCCTCCTCACCGGCCCGCGCTGGCGGATCGGACCCCGCGACCTCGCCCTCCTCGGGCGGCGCGCCAGGCTGCTGGTGTCGCACGCCCGCGTGGACGGCGACGCGGACCCGGACCGCCGGCTCGCCGCGGCCGTCGAGGGCGTCGACCCGTCCGAGGTGATCTCGCTGGCGGACGCGCTGGACACCTTCCTGGAACTCCCCCTCGAAGCCGAGGCGGAGGACGACGGGCTGCCGTTCTCGCCGGACGCGCGCGTCCGGTTCGCCCGGCTCGCCGCCGAGCTGCGCGACCTGCGCCGCTCGCTCGCCGATCCGCTGATGGACGTCCTCCACCGGGTGCTCGCCGTCACCGGCCTGGAGGTGGAACTCTCCGCGTCCCCCCACGCGCTCGCCGCCCGCCGCCGCGAGACCCTGTCCAACTTCCTGGACATCGCCGCCTCCTTCGCCGCCAACAGCGCCGGAGAGGCCACCCTGCTCGCCTTCCTCGGCTTCCTGCGTACGGCCGCCCGGTACGAGAAGGGCCTCGACAACGCCCTGCCGGGCGGGGAGAACACCGTCAAGGTCCTCACCGCCCACAAGTCCAAGGGCCTGGAGTGGGACGTCGTCGCCGTCCCCGGCCTGGTCACCGGCACCTTCCCCAGCACCCAGGGCCGGGAGAAGTGGACCGCCCAGGGAAAGGTCCTGCCGCACGAGCTGCGCGGCGACGCCGACACCCTCCCCGACGTCGAGACCTGGGACTCGCGCGGCCTGAAGGCCTTCCAGGAGGCCATGAAGGACCACCAGCACACCGAGGAACTCCGCCTCGGCTACGTCACGTTCACCCGCCCCCGCTCCCTCCTCCTCGGCTCCGGCCACTGGTGGGGCCCGTCCCAGAAGCGCCCGCGCGGGCCGTCCGACTTCCTCAAGGCCCTGTACGACCACTGTGTCGCCGGTCACGGCGAGATCGAGGCCTGGGCCGACGAGCCGGAGGAGGACGCCGAGAACCCCGCCCTCCACGAGACGGCGGCCGACCACGCCTGGCCGCTCCCGCTCGACGACATGGCCCTGATGCGCCGCCGCGCGGCGGCCCGGACCGTACTGGCCCACCTGGACGCGGCAGCCTCCCCCGACTCCAGGGATCCGGGTCCCGCCGACGAGGACTTCCCGGACGACCCCTTCGTCGACGAGGACCCCTTCGTCGACGAGGACCCCTCCGTCCACGAGGACACCGACGACTGGGACTCCTGGTCGTCGGGCCGCCCCGCGCGGAGCCCCCACGCGCGTATGGACCACCCCGCACCGGGCGAGCGCCCACCGTCCGTGCCGCACGCCCGCAGACACCCCACCACCTCCGGACTCACCCCCGAAGAGGCCCGCACCGTCGCCTCGTGGGACCGCGACCTGGACGCCCTCGCCGGAGAGCTCATGCGGGCCCGCGCGAAGGTCACCGACGTCCCCCTGCCGGCGTCGCTGACCACCTCGCAGCTGATGCGGCTGGCCGCCGACCCGGACGGCTTCGCGCAGGAGCTCGCCCGCCCCATGCCGCGCCCCCCGCAGCCCGCGGCCCGTCGCGGCACCCGATTCCACGCCTGGCTCGAGGCCCGCTTCGAGGAGCTGCGGCTGCCCATGCTGGAACCCGACGAACTGCCCGGCGGCGAGGCCGAGATCGCCGACGAACTGGACCTGGAGGCCCTCAAGGAGGCATTCGAACGCACGCCGTACGCACACCGCACCCCGCTCCGGGTCGAGGCACCCTTCCAGATCGGCATCGCCGGCCGTGTCGTACGCGGCCGTATCGACGCCGTCTACCGGGCCGACAGCGAGGACGGGACGACGACGTACGAGATCGTCGACTGGAAGACCAGCCGCACCCGCGCCGCGGACCCGCTCCAGCTCGCCGTCTACCGGCTCGCCTGGGCCGAGCAGCAGGGCGTGCCCCTGGAGTCCGTCGACGCGGCCTTCCTGTACGTCCGCACAGGTGCCGTCGTGCGGCCCGCGAACCTTCCCGACCGGGAGGCGCTGGAGCGACTGCTCCTGGAGGAACCCGGTGCCGAAGAGGTGCCGGGTTCGACCGCGGAGGGACCGGAGCCGTCGGCGGACGGCCGGGAGACGCTCACGGACGAACCGCCGGACGAGCATGCAGGCGCGGGCCGATAGGCTCGTGAGCATGAGCCAGTCCGTTGACAGCGACGTCAGCGTCGTCCGTACGTACATCGAGAACCACCGTGCCGCCTTCCTCGACGACCTCGTGGAATGGCTGCGCATCCCGTCGGTCTCGGCCCAGCCCGAGCATGCGACGGACGTACGCCGCAGCGCCGACTGGTTGGCCGTCAAGCTCCGGGAGACCGGCTTCCCGACCGCCGAGGTGTGGGAGACGCCGGGAGCCCCCGCCGTCTTCGCGGAATGGCCTTCCACGGACGCCGGCGCCCCCACGGTCCTGGTCTACGGACACCACGACGTGCAGCCCGCGGCCCGCGAGGACGGCTGGGCCACCGAACCCTTCGACCCGGTGATCCGCGGCAACCGGCTCCACGCGCGCGGGGCGGCCGACGACAAGGGACAGGTGTTCTTCCACACACTCGGTGTCCGCGCCCACCTCGCCGCCACCGGCCGCACCGCTCCCGCCGTCCACCTGAAGATGCTGATCGAGGGCGAGGAGGAGTCCGGCTCCCCGCACTTCCGCGCCCTCGTCGAAGCGCAGGCCGAACGCCTCGCCGCCGACGCGGTGGTCGTCTCCGACACCGGGATGTGGGCCGAGGACACCCCCACCGTCTGCACCGGCATGCGCGGCCTCGCCGAGTGCGAGATCCGGCTCCACGGCCCCGACCAGGACATCCACTCCGGATCCTTCGGCGGCGCCGTACCGAATCCGGCCACCGAGATCGCCCGCCTCGTCGCCGCCCTGCACGACGAGCACGCGCGCGTGGCGATCCCCGGCTTCTACGACGGCGTCGTCGAACTGACCGACCGCGAGCGCGAACTCTTCGCCGAACTCCCCTTCGACGAGGAGCGATGGCTGCGCACAGCGAGGTCGACCGCGGCGCACGGCGAAGCAGGTCACACCACCCTGGAACGCATCTGGGCCCGCCCGACCGCCGAGGTCAACGGCATCGGCGGCGGCTACCAGGGCGCCGGAAGCAAGACGATCATCCCGTCCTCGGCCATGGTGAAGCTGTCCTTCCGCCTGGTCGCGGGCCAGCACCCGGACCACATCGAGAAGGTGGTCACCGCCTGGGCCGCCGAGCGGATCCCCGCCGGGATCCGTCACGAGATCACGTTCAGCGGCTCCACCCGCCCCTGCCTGACGCCCCTGGACCACCCGGCCCTGCGGTCGGTCGTCCGGGCCATGGGCCGCGCCTTCCAGCAGCCGGTCCGCCACACGCGCGAGGGCGGCTCCGGCCCCGCCGCCGACCTCCAGGAAGTCCTCGACGCCCCCGTGCTCTTCCTGGGTATCTCCGTCCCCTCCGACGGTTGGCACGCCCCCGACGAGAAGGTCGAACTCGATCTGCTGTTCAAGGGTGTCGAGACCAGCGCCTACCTCTGGACGGAACTGGCCGAAAGCACCCACGAGGCACACTGAAGAAGGCCCCGCCCACCCCAGCGCGTCCGCCCGCCGCACGCCCCGCCGAACCGCCCGCCCCATCAACCGTTTCACCGGGGGAGTTGGAAGCACTCGTGACCACCTGGACCGACCACACCGCCGACCGACCCATCGCGCTCACCGCCCCCAGCGGCATCGACCGGGCCGCCCACCACCGGCTCGACGAGGCCTGGCTCGCGGCGGCCTGGAGCCACCCCACCACCCGCTGCTTCGTGGTCTCCGGCGGTCAGGTCCTCATCGACGAGACCCCGGACGGCACCACCGAACTCGTCATGACCCCCTCCTTCGAGGCCCCGCTCACCGAGGCGCACCGCTACTTCCTGGGCACCGACGCCGACGGTGTGAGCTATTTCGCACTCCAGAAGGACGCGCTGCCCGGCCGCATGGACCAGTCGGCCCGCCCGGCCGGACTGCGGGAGGCGGGCATGCTGCTGTCGCCGCGTGACACGGGCCTCATGGTGCACGCGGTCGGCCTGGAGAACTGGCAGCGCACCCACCGCTTCTGCTCCCGTTGCGGCGAACGCACCGTCATCGCGGCGGCCGGCCACATCCGGCGCTGCCCGGCCTGCGGTGCGGAGCACTACCCGCGCACCGACCCGGCGGTGATCATGGCGGTCACGGACGACGAGGACCGCATCCTGCTCGGCCGCCAGGTCCACTGGCCCGAGGGCCGCTTCTCCACCCTCGCGGGCTTCGTGGAGCCCGGCGAATCCATCGAGCAGTCCGTGAGGCGAGAGGTCCAGGAAGAGGTCGGCATCACCGTCGGCCAGGTCGAGTACATCGCCAGCCAGCCCTGGCCCTTCCCCTCCAGCCTGATGCTGGGGTTCATGGCCCGGGCCACCTCCACCACCGTGGACGTCGACGGCGACGAGATCCACGAGGCCCGCTGGTTCTCCCGCGAAGAGCTGCGGACCGCGTTCGAGACCGGGGAGGTCCTGCCTCCCTACGGCATCTCGATCGCGGCCCGACTGATCGAACTCTGGTACGGAAAGCCTCTGCCGACACGAGGTCACACCGGCTAGGGCCCGTCCGCGGTTACGCGCCGATCTTCTGCTTGACCTGCGCCAGCGAAGGGTTGGTGAGCGTCGAACCGTCCGGGAAGAGGACGGTGGGGACCGTCTGGTTCCCGCCGTTCGCCTTCTCCACGAAGGCGGCGGACTCCGGGTCCTGCTCGATGTTGATCTCGTTGTACGTGATGCCCTCGCGGTCCATCTGGCTCTTCAGCCGACGGCAGTAGCCGCACCACGTGGTGCTGTACATCGTCACAGTGCCCGGCATGTCCCTGGCGCTCCTTCACGGTCTGAGGGGTGCGTGCTCGCAGTGAGGGAACGTACGCGACGGGCCCGCCATTCCCCCGGACGGGTGGCATCCACCACCGCTGCCCGCCTCGGGGACACCGGAGAACAGAGGCGCCTGCCGCATTAGTACGACTACAGGGCCCTGCCTGTGGACAACCTGCTCAGCCGTCTCCGGCGACCTGGCAGCATGGCCGTGTGACAGCAGCAACGCATTCCACCCTCTTCCCGCGGGTCCCCGACTCGGCCGACGCGGTGCTCGAAGGGCTCGACCCCGAGCAGCGCGCGGTGGCCACCGCCCTGCACGGGCCGGTGTGCGTGCTGGCCGGCGCCGGTACGGGCAAGACCCGTGCGATCACCCACCGCATCGCCTACGGAGTGCGGGCCGGCATGCTCCAGCCCGCCAGTGTGCTGGCCGTCACCTTCACCAACCGCGCCGCCGGAGAGATGCGCGGCCGTCTGCGCCAGCTCGGCGCCGCCGGAGTCCAGGCCCGGACCTTCCACTCGGCCGCGCTGCGCCAACTCCAGTACTTCTGGCCGAAAGCCGTCGGCGGCGGCATGCCGCGCATCATCGACCGCAAGATCCAGCTCGTCGCGGACGCCGCCGCCGCCTGCCGCATCCGTCTCGATCGCAACGAACTGCGCGACGCCGCCGCCGAGATCGAGTGGTCCAAGGTCACCCGCACCGTCCCCGCCGACTACGCCGCCGCGACCGCCAAGCACGGCCGCGAGGCCCCCCGCGACCCCGCCGAGATCGCCCAGATCTACGCCACCTACGAGGACCTCAAGCGCGAGCGGGCCGTCATCGACTTCGAGGACGTCCTCCTGCTCACGGTCGGCGTCCTCCAGGACCGCCACGACATCGCCGAGCAGGTCCGCTCCCAGTACCAGCACTTCGTGGTCGACGAGTACCAGGACGTCAGCCCGCTCCAGCAGCGCCTGCTGGAGCTGTGGCTCGGGGACCGGGACGACCTGTGCGTCGTGGGCGACGCCAGCCAGACGATCTATTCGTTCACCGGCGCAACTCCCGACCATCTGCTCGACTTCCGCCACCGCCACCCCGGGGCCACCGTCGTCAAGCTCGTACGCGACTACCGCTCCACCCCGCAGGTAGTCCATCTCGCCAACGGCCTGCTCTCCCAGGCCCGCGGCCGCGCCGCCGACCACCGCCTCGAACTGATCTCCCAGCGCCCCCCGGGCCCCGAACCCCGGTACACCGAGTACGCGGACGAGCCCGCCGAGGCCGAGGGTGCCGCCCGCCGCATCCGTGACCTCATCGCCTCCGGAGTGCCCGCGAGCGAGATCGCCGTCCTGTTCCGCACGAACTCCCAGTCCGAGACCTATGAACAGGCTCTGGCGGACGTCGGAGTGCCCTATCAGCTGCGCGGCGCGGAGCGGTTCTTCGACCGCCCCGAGGTGCGCAAGGCGGGTGCCGCGCTGCGGGCGGCCGCGCGGTTCGGGGCAAACGACACCCTCCTCGAGGACGCCGTCGACCTCCCCTCACAGGTACGGGCCGTGCTGTCCGGCGAGGGCTGGACCGGCGAACCACCGGCGGGCTCCGGAGCGGTCAGGGAACGCTGGGAGTCACTGGCCGCCCTGGTGAACCTGGCCCACGACTTCACCGCTGCCAAGCCCGACGCCACGCTCGGCGACCTGGTCGCGGAACTCGACGAACGAGCGGGCGCCCAGCACGCCCCGACCGTCCAGGGCGTCACCCTCGCCTCCCTGCACTCCGCGAAGGGCCTGGAGTGGGACGTCGTCTTCCTCGTCGGGGTCGCCGAGGGCATGATGCCGATCACCTACGCGAGAACGGACGAACAGATCGAGGAGGAGCGACGACTCCTCTACGTGGGCGTCACCCGAGCGCGCGAACAGCTCTCCGTCTCCTGGGCCCTGTCCCGGTCGCCCGGCAGCCGCCCCAACCGCCGCCCCAGCCGCTTCCTCAACGGCCTGCGGCCCGGATCCACCGCCACCGCGGGTCGGACCGCCACAGCCGGCTCCGGAGGCGTCGAAGTGGGCTCCCCGGGTCGCCGGACCGGGGACCTCGTGAGCGGCGGCACCGAAGGGGCGCCGCGTCGCACCAGCCGGACCCCGGCGCGCTGTCGCGTCTGCGGGCGCACCCTGCGGGACGCCGGCGAGATGAAGCTGATGCGCTGCGAGGACTGCCCCTCCGACATGGACGAGGGCCTCTACGAGCGGCTGCGGGAGTGGCGCGCGGTCCAGGCGCAGCGCAGCGGCCAACCAGACTTCTGTGTCTTCACGGACCGGACCCTGATGGCGATCGCGGAAGCGGGGCCGAGCACTCCGGTTGAACTGGGCCGCATCCCCGGCGTCCGCGCCCGCAAGCTACAGCGGTACGGCGCCGATGTTCTCGACATCTGCGCAGGTCGGGAGCCTGAGTACGAGGACGGGAACGACTGATGCGAACTCGTCGAAAAAATAGTTTGCGCATGCCCCAGCAATCCCCATAGGTTCTTAGGCACGAGAGCAGCGGCCTTCTCGAAGGCCCTGGTTTCGTGATGTACTTCATATCCGTCGGAACGGTTCGCGCCGGTCCCCGTAGACGCCGAGAGGAGGCGAGTCCAGTGATCAGCATCAACACCAGCTACATCAGCACGGTCAAAATGACCGATCGCTCGGCCGTCTCCCTGTGCATGCTCGGCGTCTCGAACCTGGGCACCGGTCTGTCCGCCATCAGTGGCGGCCGTCCGGCGTCCTCCGTGTCTCTGGCGGGTCTCCCCGTCCGTGAGCGCAATGAGCGACCGACCAAGGCACTGGAAGCAGCAGTAGAGGCACAGGCCCAGGCCTATGCCTTCGCGGCGGCCGGTGCCGGATTCCGGAAGCAGACGACGCAGCACCACCTGATGTGGGCCTTCCGTGGGCCTGAACCCTGGAGTGATCCAGCCTGATCGACGATCAGGTCGGCGCCTTCAGGGCCGCGGAACCCCATCCGGGATCCGCGGCCCTTCTGTTTGTCCCCGACCGGGGACTACAGAGCGAAGGGGCCTCGGGACAAGAAAAGAACCCGGTACCAGCCGCCACCGGCCAACAGGCCGGAACGACCAGACGAGGAAGACGAACCGTGCAACTCGAAGCGCACGCCCCGTCCGTACCGCCTTCCGAAACGATCCCCCCGCCCGGCCTCACGGAGGACTCCACCTTGACCCCGCTCACCGCGCTCACCGCGCTCGACGACGCCATCGAGAACCTCGGCGTACCCGTCCCCTGCCGCTCCTACGACCCGGAGGTCTTCTTCGCCGAGTCGCCGGCCGATGTCGAGTACGCCAAGTCCCTCTGCCGCACCTGCCCGCTGATGGAGGCCTGCCTCGCCGGCGCCAAGGAGCGGCGTGAGCCGTGGGGTGTCTGGGGTGGCGAGCTCTTCGTCCAGGGTGTCGTCGTGGCCCGCAAGCGGCCCCGTGGTCGCCCGCGCAAGAACCCGGTCACGGCATGAACATCACCGGAACGATCGACCGCCCCCTCACGCACGACCCCAAGAAGCAGGCCCCGATGAAGCCGTCCACGAGCGAGCCCGCCGGCTCCGCGACACCTGATTTCACCACCACCGGCGCGAACGCCTCGCGTCAGAACAGGACCCGAGAGATGCATCTCATGCCAGAAGCCCTGGCTCGTGCGCATATGCACGAGCGCCTGCACCAGGCTGAGCAGGAACGCCGGGCCATGCGCCTGGCGGTCGCTCAGCGGATGCAGCGCAGGGCCGAGCGCGCCTCGCTGCGCGCCCGCCGTGCGCTCGCCATGGCGGTCATGCAGTAGCCGCCACGCGGCGACCCGCATGACCTCGCCTGGAAAGGCACGTCACCACCAGCAGTAGCTCCCCGCGGGGGCCGGTCCGAAGGGACCGGCCCCCGCGGTGCGTTGTGCCCACGCATCCGCCGAGGGCGGCGATATCGTCGCCGAGTGACGAGTCTTTCCGGGGACAGTGACCAGGGCGGCCCCGCCGCGGAACCCCAGACCCTCGTGTGCGCCCGCTGCGGCACCACCGCCGAGGCCCCTCGACCTCTGTGGATCTGTTCCGTGGAGAACGGCGCACGGCGCTACTTCTGCGAGACCTGCGCCAGGGAGAACCTGCGCGCGATCGAAGGCAGGCTGGACTCGGCCTGGTGGTGAACCCGCCCCCCGCCCGGACCGGCTACGCCTCCGCGACCGACTCGCCCTCCACCTCTTCAGTCAGGAAACCCGGCAGCCACTCCTCCAGCTCGTCGCGCATACGGACCGTCGCGCCGAGCTGGCACAGGACGCCGATGGTGCTCAGGGTCACCCGGTGGATGAGGAGATAGGAGGGCGGCAGGTTCAGCTGCTTGCCCAACTGGTGGGCGGGGGAGCGCGGATCGGCGATCCGCGCGGCCTGGCTGCGCATCCAACCGCGGGCGAAGGTGAACTCGTCCGCCCGGACCGGCTCGATGATGGGGTGCAGATAGTCGAGGACGGCGTCCGGATCCAGGTCTATCGACTCCTTCACGAAACCCTCGGTGCGCAGCATCTCGTAGACGGCCTCGGCCTCGCCCTCGATGGTCAGCCGGAGGGCATCGCCGATCGGGGTCGGCAGGCCGCCCGGCAGTCGGTCCACTGTGCCGAAGTCGAGGACGCCCAGGCGCCAGCCGCTCTTCTCGTCCGGCAGGAGGCGGAAGTTCCCCGGATGCGGGTCGGCGTGCAGGAGGCCGGTGCGGGCCGGACCGGAGAAGAGGAAACGGGTCAGCAGCTGGCCCGCGCGGTCGCGCTGTTCCTGAGAGCCGTCGGTGATCACCTCGGAGAGAGGGATTCCCTCCATCCACTCGGTCACCAGCACCTGCTCGCACTGATGCACCACGGCCGGGACCATCACGTCCGGATCGTCCGCGAACTCCTCCGCGTGTGCCTGCTGGGCCTGGGCCTCCAGGCCGTAGTCGAGCTCCTCCGAGACACGGTCCCGCAGCTCGGAGATGAGCGGCTTGATGTCCATCCCGGGGATCAGCGGGCCCAGGAGGCGGGCGAACCGGCTGAGTTGACCGAGGTCGGAGAGGAGGGCCTCGCCTGCGCCCGGGTACTGCACCTTGACGGCGACCTCTCGGCCGTCGTGCCACACCGCTCGATGCACCTGGCCGATCGAGGCCGCTGCGGCCGGCTTGTCGTCGAACTCCAGGAACGACTCCTGCCAGTCCGCTCCGATGCGCTCGGCCAGCACGGCGTGCACCGTGCGCGTCGGCATCGGCGGTGCCGCGTCCTGGAGCTTCGTCAGAGCCGCGCGGTAGGGACCGGCGACCTCCTCGGGAAGCGCCGACTCGAAGACGGACAGGGCCTGCCCGAACTTCATCGCGCCGCCCTTCAGCTCGCCGAGGACCTTGAACAACTGCTCCGCCGTGCGCTGCTGGAGTTCTCGGCCCACGAGATCGGCCGACTCGCCGACGATCCGCTTGCCGAGTCCCCAGGTGGCCCGGCCTGCGATGCCGAGCGGAAGCGCGGCGAGCTTGGCGGTCCGGGTGACCGCCTTCCGGGGAAGATCAGACATGCGCCCTCCAAGTCCCAGCAGGCCGTGCCGCGTGTGCCTTGCGGGACAACCTCGTTGACCGCTGATGCCCCGCCATTGTCTCGTGCGCCTCCCCGTCCTTTGCGGTGTGTTCCCCATTACCTTTTCCGGCGGCGCCGCTTTCGGCGGCCGTGCAGGAACAGGCGGGGTGAGGCCACACCGGGCGCGAGTGCCAGTCGAACCCCGGTACCGAGACCTCCCAGCGGACGCCCGTGCTGGACGGGGTCAGGCCGTCGAGGAAGGCGAGCGCGTGCGCCGCGGCCAGGCCGGCGACGGTCGTGGCCAGGGCCAGGTCGCACGCCTCCGGCTGGTGCGGCCGTCCGGACCGCCATTGTGCGACCAGCCGGGGCCACGTCTCGTCGCGGTCGGTACGGCTCTGCTCCAGGCAGCCCGCGCAGCCCGTCTCACCGGGCAGGACCAGAGGGCCCACCACGCCCGTCCCCTCGACCACACCCGCATAGAGATGGGGTGTGCCCGAGGAGATGAGCGGCTCGGCGGTCATGGGCCGGGGAGCGTGGACGTCGACCCCGTCGCGCGGGGCGAGGATCACCAGAGAGAACCCGGCCTCCTCACGGAGACGTTCCACCGTGAGGTCCCCGTTCGGAGCCCCGGGCGGGCGGGAGCCGCGGCGACGCCGGGGCGGGCGATCGGGTGCCGCGTGGCGAGCGGCCCGGCGGGCGGCCGTGTCCCGGCGCTCACCGATCGACTCGGCCGGCAGCCCACCCGGTGCCACGTCACTCGGCTCGACCCGTCCGACATCGCGGACGTCGACCTCACCGACCCCCGCGCCCGACAACAGGGAGGCGAGCACCGACCCCACGCGTCCGGCGCCCCTCACCTGCACTCTCAGCGACCGGCGTCCAGCCAGACGCCTCATGGCGTCGCCCGGCTCGGAGGCGATCAGAGAGAGCGTGGCGGCGTCGGGCCGCAGCCGGTCCAGGACCTCCGGTTTGGCGCGCAGCTCGTCGGCAGCCGGGCCGCCGCCCGTCGCGTCGTCCAGCAGCCCGGACCGGGACAGGCGGTCCACCAGCCCGTCCACATGCCCGTCCGGCAGACCCATGCGGCGCCCCTCGTCACGCAGGAGCGGCAACCCGCGGGTGCCGTCGAGCAGGGCGAGGAAACTGCCTGTCGTCGTGTCCATCGGGCCCAGCACCATGGCGTGCGCCGGTGCCAGGCCGAACTGCACGGTGTTGAGATCCCGCCAGCCGCGCCGGAGCGCGGGCTTCACCATCGGATGCATGTCGGCCCCCCGTAGCCAGAGATCGGTTCCGTCCGTCGACGGGGCGAGTGCCTGGTCCGCCGACGAGTGCCAGCATGCACGGACAGCGACGACGCCTGTCGAGAGTTGTCCACAGGCGACGGCATTCGTCGTACAAATCAGGCGCTTGGAGTGCGGATCGATATCGAACCGTCCCGGAGGCGGGACTTCCCCCGTGTGCAGCGGGTAACGTCGGGGCGTGCCCGCCGACCCACTGCACCGCGCCGCAAAGCCACCGCGCAGCACGACGAGCCAGCCGCCGAGCGGCTCGGGGGCGAGCGCGATCGAGGTCCGCAGGAGCGCGCGACGGCGCAGAACGGTTTCCGCGTACCGAGAGGGCGACCGCACCGTCGTACTCATTCCCGCCCGGATGTCCGAGGCGGAGGAGCAGCGCTGGGTGACCGTCATGCTCGACAAGCTGGCAGCGCAGGAGAGCAAACGCCGGCTCGGCGACACCGAACTGGCGGAGCGGGCGGCCCGGCTCTCGGACCAGTACTTCGGTGGGCGTGCCCGGCCCACCTCCGTGCGCTGGGTCACCAACCAGAACACCCGCTGGGGCTCGTGCACCCCCGCCGAGGGCAGCATCCGCCTTTCGCACCGGCTGCAGGGCATGCCCGAGTACGTCGTCGACTACGTCCTCCTCCATGAACTCGCACACCTGCTCGTACCGGGTCATGGCCCCCGGTTCTGGCAGCTGCTGGACGCGTATCCACGTACCGAGCGTGCTCGCGGCTACCTCGAAGGGGTGGTCGCCGCCGACCGGCTGCCCCACCTGCCCCTCACCCAGGAGGAGTGACACCTCGCGGGACCTTCGCCGAGACGCGTCCCGTGACCTGCGGCCCGAAATTGCCGCCCGGCCGGCGCCCCGGGCGTGAGTGCCGGGAAACGGTCGCTTCACGCGCGCGTGTGCGTTTGTGGGACCGGTGACCGAAGTCGCGCTTTTGTACCGTCTCTGTACCAGCCTCGTACACCTCAGGACTTTGCGGTTAGCCTGGCGCGACGCATTCGCAGGCGCACGCACTTTCGGGATGGGGGACGGTCGTTACGCATGGCCAGGGAATTCCAACGCGGCCACAAGGCCAAGATCAGTGACCTCACCGCGGGGACGGATCTGTACGTAGGCGTACAGATCTCCGGCCCCGGGCTGACCTTCGACATCAGTTGCTTCGGGCTGGACGCCGACGAACGGCTCTCGGACGACCGCTACTTCGTCTTCTTCAACCAGCCGAAGACCCCCGAGGAGTCGATCCAGCTCCTGGGCACCCAGTCGGGCGACACCGAGTCCTTCCGCGTCACCCTCGACAAGATCCCGTCGCAGATCCAGAAGCTGTCCTTCACGGCGACGATCGACGGCAACGGGCAGATGTCGCAGATCGCCCCCGGTTACCTCCGTATCGTCGCGGGCGGCGAGGAAGTGGCCAGGTATCCCTTCGACGGCTCGGAGTTCTCCACCGAGCGCGCCGTGATGCTGGGCGACTTCTACCTGAAGGACGTATGGCGGTTCGCGGCCGTCGGACAGGGTTTCGACGGCGGCCTCGACGCGCTGCTGAAGAACTTCGGCGGCGAGGTCGCCGAGGAGGAGCCCGCCGCCCCTCAGCAGCCGCAGTCCGACGCCACGCCCGGCTTCGCGCCCCCCGCGTTCGGTGCCCCCGCGGCTCCGGCCGCTCCGGCGCCCGCCCAGCCGTTCGCGCCCCCGGCGCCCCCGCCCTCCGTGCACGCCGCTCCGACGATCGTCGCGCCCCTGCACACCCCGCCCGGCGGCACCGTCCCGCCCCCGGCCGCCCCCGCGCCTCAGGGCGGGCCCTTCACTCCGCCGGGCGCTCCGCCGCAGGGGGGCCCTTTCACCCCTCCCGGTGCCCCGCCGCAGGGCGGACCGTTCACGCCTCCGGGAGCGGCTCCGCAAGGAGGGCCGTTCACGCCCCCGGGCGCCCCCGTCGCCTTCCCCGGCCAGGCGCAGCCTTTCGGTGGCGGTACCCAGCTCGCGCCGGTGCCGCCGGAGGCAGGGCTGCGGGTCGTCCTGACGAAGTACTCCGAGGCCCCCGTCGGCGACCGCTGGACCGAGCAGAACCCGCAGCTGGTGCGGGCCACGCTCACCAAGGGCGCCAACATCCTCGCCAAGCAGGGCAGCATGGTCGCCTACCAGGGCGACATCGACTTCGCCCACAAGGGTTCCGGCCTGCTCGGCAAGCTGACGGGCCAACTCACCGGACAGGGCATGGCCCTGATGCGGTGTTCCGGAGACGGTGAGGTCTTCCTCGCCGACGAGGGCAGCCACCTCTTCGTCATCCGCCTGGAGAACGAGCAGCTCTACACCAGCGCACGCGGCGTCCTCGCCTTCGACGAGTCGCTGGACACCGAGATCCGCCGCATCGAGGGCGCGGGCCTGCCCGGTGGCGGCCTGTTCAGTATGCTCTTCTCCGGCACGGGAGCGGTCGTCGTCAAGACGCGCGGAATCCCCGTCGTGCTGCCCGTCGGTCCGGCCACCTACGTCGACGGCAATGCCGTCATCGCCTGGTCCGCCGGCGCACAGGCCGTCACCACGACCTCACTGAGGCTGCGCCGCTCCGGGTACGCCCGGCAGACCCAGGAGGCCGTCAACCTCCAGTTCCGCGGCGCCCCCGGCAACTTCGTCGTCGTCCAGCCCTTCGAGGTGTGAGGCAGAGCATGGACCTCCAGACACTCAACGCGCACCGCTCCGCCTCCACCGGCGTCCGTATGAGCGTGCACAGCTCCAAGACGCTCAAGGTCACGATGGTCACCGGCCAGGACCTCCTGGCCAAGGCCGGCTCGATGATCGCGTACGACGGCTACGTACAGTTCGACGGTCCGCCCGCCACGCTGCGGCGCAGCGCGGAGGAAATGGTCACCGGCGAGGGCGGCAAGCTGATGCTCTGCCGGGGCGACGGGGACCTGTACCTCGCCGACTACGGCGGCGACGTCCTCATCCTCCACCTGAACAACGAGGCGCTCTCGGTCAACGGCCCGACCCTGCTGGCCTGCGACGCCTCCCTCCAGCTCTCCATCGAGCCGGTCAAGGGCCTCGCCAAGCTCTCCGGTTCCGGCCTCACCAACCTCGTGGTCCGGGGCACCGGATGGGTCGCTCTGGTCAGCCGGGGCGTGCCGATCTCCCTCGACTGCGCGGAACGGGAGACGTACGTCGACCCGGACGCGCTCATCGCCTGGACCGACGGCCTCGACATGAAGGCCCGTCGCACGATCAAGGCCAGTGCGCTGATCGGGCGGGGCAGCGGGGAGGCGTTCCAGATCGGGTTCAAGGGACGGGGCTTCGTCGTCGTCCAGCCCAGCGAGGACACCGGCGACCGTTTCAAGATCCGTGGCTGACCGGGGCTGAGAGGAGAACAGCACACCATGCACAGCACACTCTTCGCGCATATCCCGGTGAACCACACCGAGCGCTACACACTGCAGAACCCGCAGCTGCTCAAGACCGACATCACCATCGGCAGCAGCCCGGTCCTGGCCCGCCAGGGCGCCATGGTCGCCTTCGAGGGGCAGGTCGACTTCGACAGCCAGTACCGCAACCGCAGCTGGCGCAACGCCGAGCGGATGACCGGCGAGCGCCTGGAACTCATGCGCTGCAAGGGCAACGGGATCGTGTATCTCGCCAACTTCGCGCAGTACCTGCACATCATGGAGGTCGGTCGCGGCATCACCGTCGACTCGTCCGCCGTCCTCGCCTTCGACGGCTCCCTGAACGTCGGCATCGTCGCCGTGGACAGCGCCGTCGAGGTGGCCTCCGCGGGGGCGTACAACCTGGAGCTGTCCGGCGGCGGCAAGGTCGTCCTGATGACCTCGGGCGAGCCGCTGGCCCTGGAGGTGACGCCCGAGAAGAACGTCTGTGTCGACTCGGACGCCGTCATCGCCTGGTCGACCTCGCTGCGCACCCAGCTCCAGGCGCCGACCTCCACCTCCGCCGTGTGGCGCCGCAGGGGATCCACCGGCGAGGGCTGGGAGATGCACTTCGGCGGCCACGGGCATGTCCTGGTGCAGCCGAGCGAGCTGCTTCCGCCACAGCACCTGCGGACGTCCGGGGTGCTCGGACAGTTCGGCATGGGCGCCGGCGGACTGAGCGGGAACTCCCTCGGGGGCAGCCGCAACTGAGGCGACGGACCGAAGGGCGCGCGGGACCGGCCCATCGGGAAATGGGCTCACGTGTAAGGGGCGTCCGCTTGGCGGACGCCCCTTACGGCGTTCGTCCCCCCGGCGGGGGCATGCCCACGCCCCCGCGGCGCCATGCCCCCAGCCCGCCGAAGCCATGCGAAAGAGCGAGGTCAGAGCCGTGCCCGGGTCGCCTCCAGCAGGCGCACGACCGACTCGTCGGCCACGGTGGGGACCTCGTCGTAGGCGAACCAGCGCAGGTCGAGGGACTCGTCGCTGATCGCTTCCACCGCGTCGGCCGGGGCGAGGGCCGCGTACTGGACGTCCAGGTGCCAGGCGCACGGGGTGTGGTGGCGGTCGAGGCGGACCGGGCCGCCGGGCAGGAGCGTCAGGCCCGCGATGCCGGACTCCTCCGTGGCCTCGCGGAGCGCGGAGTCCTCGAGGGCGGTGTCACCCGGCTCGCAGTGGCCGCCCATCTGGAGCCACATGCGCAGCTTCTTGTGCAGGGTGAGCAGCACCCGGCCGCGCTCGGGGTCGACCACCAGGCCGCTCGCCGTGATGTGTCCGGCGCCGCAAGCCTTCCACATGCCGTCCGGGTGGGCCGCGAGATGGTCGAGGTACACCTGGCGCAGCTCGGCCTGGTCCTCGTAGCTCTTCAGTACGAGGACCGCGTCGTCGTGCAGGCTCACTCGGTGTCGTCGTCCTTCTTCTTGAGGTCCGGCTTCTCGGTGGAACCGCCCGCGGCCTCGCCGAGCATCTTGTCCAGCTCGGAGAAGTCCATCTGCTCCCGGTGGACGAAGCCGTCCGGGTCGTCCAGGTCGGAGGCGGTGGGCAGCATGTCGGGGTGGGCCCACAGGGCGTCGCGGCCGTCGACACCGCGCGCGTCCGTGAGGGACGCCCACAGACGGGAGGCGTCGCGCAGGCGGCGGGGGCGCAGCTCCAGACCGATCAGCGTGGCGAAGGTCTGCTCGGCCGGGCCGCCGGTGGCACGGCGGCGGCGCAGGGTCTCGCGGAGGGCGTCCGCGGACGACAGGCGCGGCTTCGCGGCCGCGTGCACGACCGCGTCCACCCAGCCCTCCACCAGCGCCAGAGCGGTCTCCAGACGGGCCAGGGCGGCCTTCTGCGCCGGGGTGTCCTCCGGCTGGAACATGCCCTGCTGGAGTGCCTGCTGCAGCTCCTCGGGGTTCTGCGGGTCGAACTGGCCGACCACGTCCTCCAGCTTGGCCGTGTCGACCTTGATCCCGCGCGCGTAGCCCTCGACCGCGCCGAACAGGTGCGAGCGCAGCCATGGCACATGCGCGAAGAGGCGCTGGTGGGCGGCCTCGCGCAGGGCCAGGTAGAGCCGCACCTCGTCCTTGCCGACGCCCAGGTCCTTGCCGAACGCCTCCACGTTCAGCGGCAGCAGCGCGGCCTTGCCTGCCGGTCCGAGCGGCAGGCCGACGTCGGTGGATCCGACGACCTCGCCCGCGAGCACGCCCACGGCCTGCCCGATCTGCTGGCCGAACATGGCGCCGCCCATCGACTTCATCATGCCGATCAGCGGGCCGGCCATGGCCTGCATCTCCTCCGGCAGGATGTCGCCCATGGCGCCGCCGACCCGCTCGGCCACCGGGTCGACCAGTTCCTTCCAGGCGGGCAGGGTGGCCTCGACCCACTCCGCGCGGCTCCACGCCACGGCGGAGCCGGCGCCGGACGGCAGGGAGGTCGCGTCGTCCAGCCACAGATCGGCCAGGCGGACGGCCTCCTCGACGGCGGTGCGCTCGGCCGGGCCGACGCTCTCGTCCTTCGCGCCGTCGGCGGTGCCCTGGGCGACGGTCTGGCGGGCGATCTGCTTGGCCATGTCCCAGTTCACCGGGCCGCCCTCGTACGAGAGCATCTGGCCCAGCTGCTGGAAGGCGGCGCCCAGGTCGGTGGGGTTCATGGAACCGAACATCGCGGCGAACGGATTGTCGGCGCCGGGGCCGCCGGCCCCGGGGAACCCGAAACCGAACGGGTTGGCCGGGCCCTGACCACCACCGCTCTGCT
The DNA here is from genome assembly GCF_014930365.1 of Streptomyces caniscabiei. Lineage (GTDB taxonomy): Bacteria > Actinomycetota > Actinomycetes > Streptomycetales > Streptomycetaceae > Streptomyces > Streptomyces caniscabiei. Next base: position 447,883 of record NZ_JABXWI010000006.1, read on the forward strand.
GGTCCTTCTTCTTGCCCTCGTCGCCGTCGTCCGGCTCCTCCGGCGGAAGGCCGAATCCGAATGGGGTGTCACTCACGGGATTCCTCGGCTGATAGGGCCATCGGTTTTCTCCGACGGCACGGCTGCCCGAACACCACCCAGCGTAGACACCACGGCGGGTTAAGGCCTCGGTGCTCCGCCGACCGAATGCCTGCGGCAGGATGGATGCCACCTGGTACGTACGCGTCACCCGCGTGCGTACTGAAGACAACCGCTGGAGACGCCCGGTGAGTTCCCCAGATCCGCAGGTTCGCGCAGCGCGAAACCACTCAACCAGTCCCGCCGCGCGCGGGCCCGTCGTCGCGGTCACCGGTGCCGCGTCCGGCGTAGGAGCGCTGCTCACCGAGCGGCTCGCCGAGTCCGACGAGATCCGGCAGGTCATCGCCATCGACGAGCGGCGCGGCGACTGCGTGGCCGCCCAGTGGCACATCCTGGACGTGCGCGACCCGGCGATCGCCGAGAAGCTGCGCGGGGCCGACGTGGTGGTGCACCTCGCCGTCGACCTCGACCTGGGCACCGACTCGGCGGCACGCAGCGCGTACAACGTGCGCGGGACACAGACCGTGCTCACGGCCGCCGCCGCGGCCGGGGTGCACCGGGTCGTGCTGTGCACGTCGGCGATGGTCTACGGGGCGCTGCCCGACAACGAGCTGCCGCTCTCGGAGGACGCGGAGCTGCGGGCGACCGCCGAGGCCACAGGGGTCGGCGACCTGCTGGAGATCGAGCGGCTCGCGCGCCGGGCGCCGCGCGCCCATCCGGGCCTCAATGTCACCGTGGTGCGTCCCGCGACCCTCGTCGGAGGCACGGACACGGCGCTGACCAGGTACTTCGAGTCGCCCCGGCTCCTGGTCGTGGCCGGTTCGCGACCCGCCTGGCAGTTCTGTCACGTCGAGGACCTCTGCGCGGCGCTGGAGTACGCCGTGCTGGAGAAGGTCGACGGGGAGCTGGCCGTCGGGTGCGAGGGGTGGCTGGAGCAGGAGGAGGTCGAGGAGCTCAGCGGGATCCGGCGCATGGAGCTGCCGTCCGCGGTCGCGCTCGGGGCCGCCGCCCGGCTGCACCGGATCGGGCTCACGCCGTCACCGGCGGGGGACCTGGCGTACACGATGTACCCGTGGGTGGTGAGCGGGAGCCGGCTGCACGACGCCGGGTGGCGGCCGCTGTGGACGAACGAGGAAGTGCTCGCGGAGTTGCTGGAGGAGGTCGCCGGGCGGCACACCGTGGCCGGGCGGCGGCTGGGGCGCAAGGACGCGACGGCCGCGGGTGCCGCGGGTGCGACGGTCGCGCTGCTGGGTACGGCGGCGCTGGTGCGGCGGGCGCGGAAGGCGCGGGGCAGGCGCTGAGCGGTGTGCCCTCGGTACGTACGGCGGGGAGACGCCGTCCTGTCGCGTGGGGCACGATGGGGGTATGGCTGTGAATGATGATCACCCTGGTGAGCAGGGGGCCGAGGAGCCCGTCAAGCTGATCGGGATCCGAGAGACGGCGCTCTCCCTGGACGAGGTGTTCCGGGCGGTCGGGGACGAGGCGGCCGGGGGCACGGCGCTGTTCGTGGGAACCGTGCGGAACCACGACGGGGGAGCCGATGTCGACGAGCTCGGCTATTCGTGTCACCCCACGGCCGAGGCCGAGATGCGGCGGATCGCGGAGAAGGTGGTCGCCGAGTACCCGGTGCGGGCGCTCGCGGCGGTGCACCGCGTGGGAGACCTGAAGGTCGGGGACCTGGCCGTGGTCGTCGCGGTGTCCTGCCCGCATCGGGGCGAGGCCTTCGAGGCGTGCCGCAGGCTGATCGACGACCTGAAGCACGAGGTGCCCATCTGGAAGCACCAGAAGTTCTCCGACGGCACCGACGAGTGGGTCGGCGCCTAGCGTCGCCGTCGCCGCGTGACCGGAATACGCCCATGCGCGTTCCGGTTGCGTAACCCGCCCCCCGACGAGAGCGTTGACAGGGCGGACGGATAATCTGCTGATCAGTCAGTTGTGGTTGCTTCATAGGGGTTGGGAGGCCGGCATGGCGGCGCTTGCCTGGTTGCTGATTCCGCTGGTGGCCGCGATCGGTGCCGGACTGTGGGGCGGCTGGGCCGGCCGGAACCGCAGGAGCATCGAGGACGGCACGGAGCTCGCGGGCTACTCGCGCTTCCGTGAGGCCATGGAGCGGTCCCACACCGGCGGCTGACACCCTCCGGCCCCGCCCCGGACGGACGGCCCCGACGGTCCCCTGACAGGCCTGTCCCGTACTGTCGTTCCATGCCACGCCGCACCGCGACGATGCTCGCCTCCACCCTGATGCTGATCGCGCTCCTGTGCGCGGGAGTGATCATTCCCGTGCCGTATTCGGAGATGTCCCCGGGGCCGACGGTGAACACGCTCGGGGAGCACGACGGCGAGCCGGTGCTGCAGATCTCGGGACGCAAGACGTACGCGACGACCGGCCACCTGAACATGACGACGGTCCGGGTGACCAGCGCCGACTACCGGATGAACCTCGTCGAGGCCGTGTACGGCTGGCTGGCGCACGACAACAAGATCGTGCCGCACGACACGCTCTATCCCGACGGCAAGACCGAGGAGCAGTCGACGCAGGAGAACGCCGAGGAGTTCAGCCAGTCCCAGGAGAGCGCCAAGGTCGCCGCCCTGAAGGAGCTGGACATCCCGGTGAAGTCGTGGGTGATCGTCTCCACCGTCCTTAAGGACTCGCCGGCCGAGGGCGAGCTGCACGCCGGTGACGTGATCAAGTCCGTCGACGGTACGGCGGTCAAGGCGCCCGAGGACGTCGCGAAGCTGGTAACCGAGCACAAGCCCGGCGAGGACGTCGACTTCGTCATCGTGCCCGCCAAGGCGCAGGCCGCCGCCGAGAAGGCGAACAGGACGGCGACCGAGACGGAGACGGTCACGATCACCACAGGCAAGTCCGACGACACGGGCGAGGAGCGCGCGATCGTCGGGATCTCCGCCGGGACCGACCACACCTTCCCGTTCACCATCGACATCAAGCTCGCCGACGTCGGCGGCCCGAGCGCCGGACTGATGTTCGCCCTCGGTATCTACGACAAGCTGACGCCCGGCAACCTGACGGGTGGCACGTTCGTGGCCGGCACCGGCACGATCGACGACGCGGGCAAGGTCGGCCCCATCGGCGGCATCGAGATGAAGACGGTCGGCGCGCGGGACAAGGGCGCCGAGTACTTCCTGACGCCCAAGGACAACTGCGCCACGGCCGCCAAGGACGTCCCCGACGGACTCACCCTCGTCAAGGTCGACACCATCGAGGACGCGCTCGGGGCCCTGAAGGACATCCGCTCCGGCGACACGGCCGACCTGCCGAAGTGCACCACCAAGGGCTGACAGGAGCAGAGGACGGCGCACGCGCGCGTGGGGGCGCCCTCGCGGCCGGAGGGCGCCCCCATGGTCGTAGATCGGATCGTCGGGGATCCGTAGATCAGTCCACGAAGGTCGCGGACAGGGCCTCCGCCAGGCCCGGGACCAGCTCGGGGCCGGTCAGGACCTCCGTCGGGCTGTCCTTCTCGCGCAGGCGCAGGGCCGAGTCGCGGGAGCCGTCGCGCAGGACGGCGACCGTCATCCGGACCTCCTGGCGGTCCGGGTGGGAGGCGACCCACTTGGTCAGGCGGGCCCCGTCGAGGCCCTCCGGGACGGACGCCTCGGCGGACGGCGGCAGCATCAGCCGCTCCACGGTCAGCGCGCAGCCGACCACCGCGTCGGGCCAGGCGATGGTGCCGAGGAACTCGTCCAGCGCCTTGCCCGCGGGAAGCTCGTCCTGCTCGATCGGGGTGAGACCGACGGTCTCGGACTCGTCCTGCAGACCGAGCTGGGCCGCGAGGGCGGGTTCCTGGGACCGCAGACGCGCGGTATCCACCAGGGCGAAGAGGCGAGCGGGCTGGTCCCAGCCGAGGCCGGCTGCGTACTCGTCGATCTCGAGCACGGCCCGGGTGAGGGGGTTCGCTGCCATGGGAGTGTTGGACATGGTCACAATCCTGCCTCGTTCGTTCCCCGAAGCGGGAACCGAGTAAAGCGTGAGTAAGTTGCATAGGTGAGGCCCCTGCGATCACGGGGCCCGCTGGAGGGTCCGTAGACGCGGGCCTGACGTATCGACAGCGAACTTCGAGGTGCGCACCTTGGCTTTCCAGATGCCGGACCGCGGCGGAGGCCCGACGGGGCCGCGGATCAGAGTGGGCCGACCGTCCCGACGTGTCCGGACGCTGCTCATGACGTTGGGCGTCCTTGCCGTCCTCGGCATGGCCTTCGTCATGTTCGCGGGGTTCTGGACGGACTGGCTCTGGTACCGGTCGGTGAAGTATTCGTCGGTCTTCACCACCACGCTGTGGACCAAGATCGGGCTCTTCTTCGTCTTCGGTCTGCTGATGTCGGCCTCGGTCGGCTTCAACATCTGGCTGGCGCACCGGCTGCGGCCGCCGCTGAGCGCGATGTCGATGGAGCAGCAGAGCCTCGACAGGTACCGCATGGGCATCGCGCCCTACAAGAAGTGGCTGCTCCTCGGGATCACCTCCCTGGTGGGCCTCATCGCCGGCGCCTCCGCCTCCGGGCAGTGGCGCACCTGGCTGATGTGGGTCAACGGGGTGTCGTTCGGGCAGAAGGACCCCCAGTTCCAGCTGGACGTCGCCTTCTACGCCTTCGACCTGCCCTGGTACCGCTTCCTGCTCGGCTTCGGCTTCGCCGCCGCCGTGCTCTCGGTGATCGCCGCCGCGCTCACGCACTACCTGTACGGCGGCCTCAGGGTCACCTCCCCGGGCGCGCGGGCAACCGCCGCGGCCACCGGGCACCTGTCGGTGCTGCTCGGCATCTTCGTCGCCCTGAAGGCCGTCGCCTACTGGCTCGACCGCTACGGGCTCGCCGTGAAGTCCAGCGACTTCAAGGCCACGGGCAACTGGACGGGCCTGAGGTACGTCGACGCGAACGCGTACCTGCCGGCCAAGACGATCCTGTTCTGCATCGCCGTGATCTGCGCGCTGCTGTTCTTCGCCACCATCTGGCGGCGCACCTGGCAGCTCCCGGTCATCGGCTTCGGCCTGATGGTGCTCTCCGCGATCCTCATCGGCGGGCTGTACCCGGCCATCGTCCAGAAGTTCCAGGTCCAGCCGAACGAGCAGGCCAAGGAGGCACCGTACGTCGAGAAGAACCTGGCGGCGACCCGGCAGGCCTACGGCATCGACGGGACCGACGTCCAGGAGTACTCGGGCGTGAGCGACACCACGGACAAGGCCAAGCTCCGCAAGGACGCCGACACCACGGCCAGCATCCGTCTGCTCGACCCGAACATCGTCTCGCCGACGTTCCAGCAGCTCCAGCAGATGCGGAACTACTACGCGTTCCCCACGAACCTGGACGTCGACCGGTACAGCAATGAGGACGGCGCGGACCAGGACACGGTCATCGGTCTGCGCGAGCTGAACCTCGCCGGCATCCCGAAGAACAACTGGATCAACGACCACTTCCGCTACACCCACGGCTTCGGCGTGGTCGCCGCCAAGGGCACCGAGGCCACCTCCGGCGGCCGCCCGGTGTTCACCGAGTCGGACCTGCCGTCCAAGGGCGACCTGGGCGAGTACCAGCAGCGGGTCTACTACGGCGAGAAGACCACCCAGTACTCGATCGTCGGCGGTCCCCAGGACGAGATCGACTACTCCGACGACAGCGGTGAGAAGACCACCAGCTACGAGGGCAACAGCGGGGTCAACCTCTCCAGCCCGGTCAACCGGGCCGCGTACGCGGTGGCGTTCAACGAGCCGCAGATCCTCTACTCCGGTGCCATCGGCGAGGGTTCGCGGATCCTGTACAACCGCACGCCCAAGGAGCGCGTCGAGGCGGTCGCCCCGTGGCTGACCATCGACGGCGACGCCTATCCGGCCGTCGTCGACGGCAAGATCCAGTGGATCGTCGACGCGTACACCACCACCAACGGCTATCCGTACGCCTCGCGCACCACCCTGGGCGACACGACGGCCGACTCGCTGACCGCGGACAACAGCCAGCGCGCGGTGGTGGCCCAGCAGAACCAGGTCAACTACATCCGCAACTCGGTGAAGGCGACCGTCGACGCGTACACGGGTCAGGTCAAGCTCTACCAGTGGGACACCAAGGACCCGGTCCTGAAGACCTGGATGAAGGCGTTCCCGGGCACGGTGGAGCCGAAGGACGACATCTCCGACTCGCTGCTGGCCCATCTGCGGTACCCGCAGGACCTGTTCAAGGTGCAGCGTGAACTGCTGACCCGCTACCACGTGAAGGACGCCGAGACGTTCCTCAGCGGCAGCGAGGTGTGGCAGGTCCCGGACGACCCGACCAACACCTCGGGCAACGCGGTGCCGCCGTACTACCTGAGCATGAGGCTGCCGGGCCAGTCGGCACAGGCGTTCTCGCTGACCACGACGCTCACGCCGAACGGCCGGGACAACCTCAGCGCCTTCGTCTCGGTCAACGCCGAGGCGGGCACCAAGGACTACGGCAAGATCCAGATCCTGAAACTGCCGACCAGCGAACCGATCGACGGGCCCAAACAGGTCCAGAGCCAGTTCAACTCCGAACAGGACATCGCCGAGACGATCAGCCTCCTGAAGAGAGGTGACTCACAGGTCGAGTACGGCAACCTCCTGACGGTCCCGCTCGACGGTGGACTGCTCTATGTGGAGCCGGTCTATGTGCGAGGCGGCGGCCTCAAGTACCCGCTGTTGCGCAAGGTCCTGGTCACCTACGGCGGCAACACGGCCTTCGAGGACACCCTCGACGCGGCGCTGAACAAGGTGTTCGAAACCGAGGGTCCGCCCACCGAGCCGCCGGTGGACGACGGCGACGAGGGCACCGACGAGCCGCCGAAGACCGGCGACCCGACGGTCCAACAGGCCCTGGAGGAAGCCCAGAAGGCGTTCGACGAGGGGCAGCAGGCCCTCAAGGACGGCGACTGGGAGGCGTACGGCCGGGCCCAACAGGACCTGGAGGACGCGCTGAAGCGTGCCGAGGACGCCCAGGCCAAGGCCGGCGGGACCGGCGGCAGCGGCAACGAGGACAGCGACAAGAGCGGCGACGGAGGCTCCGGAAGCGGCTGATGCAAGGCTTCGTCCCGCGCCGTGATACGGTTGCAACGCAACGGCGCGGGGTGGAGCAGCTCGGTAGCTCGCTGGGCTCATAACCCAGAGGTCGCAGGTTCAAATCCTGTCCCCGCTACTGAAGTTGAAGGCCCGGATCCTCTAAAGGATCCGGGCCTTCGACGTGTTGGCGGGGATGGTCGGCACATCTGTGTTTGACTTGTCGCTCTGTGGGCATGTCGACAAAACGCTGTAGTGACCTCAATGGCTGCGGTATACCAGGTGTACCCAGGTTGCAGGTGGTGCGACGATGGACGTTATGGGGGACAAGGCAACTCTGTTGGAGACCGGGCGGTTTGCGCAGCCTGCCGACATTGCGCTGCCTGCCGACTTCGTGGTGCCCGAGTCCGCCTCGTCGGTCGAGTCCGTGCAGGCCGCGGACGAGGACGAGACGGCGGACGCCGTCGAGGAAGCGCGTCAGCGGCTCGCCGCCGAAGCCGGTGACACCGAGGCCATGAGTGTCCTCGGCGCCATGCTGCTGCGCCGCGGCGACCTCGACGGAGCCGAGCCCTGTCTGCGGGGTGCCACGGCCGCCGGGGACCGCGCGGCCGCCAACAACCTGGGTGTCCTGCTGCACCAGCGTGGATACGCCGACGAGGCCGCCAGCTGGTGGCGGGTCGCGGCCGTCGCCGGTTCCGCCGCCGCCGCGCACGCCCTCGGCCGGCACCACCGTGAGCGCGGCGACGAACCGGCCGCCGAGTACTGGCTGCGCCAGTCCGCCGAGCAGGGCCATGCCCTCGGGGCGTACGCGCTGGCCGACCTGCTGGAGCACCGCAGCGACGCCGCCTCCGAGCGGTGGATGAGAGTGGCCGCCGAACGCGGCCACCGCGAGGCCGCGTACCGGCTCGCGCGAGCGCTCGACCAGCGCGCCGAGCAGGAGGAGCGTGCCGCCGTGCGCGAGGGGCGGAAGCTCGCGCGTGCGGCGCTGGAGATCGGGAGCGGCGGCCGTGAGGCGGTCCGTGAGGGACGTGGCGCGGGGCGCAGGCCCGCCGCGGCCACGGGGGAGCGCGGCGCTGACAACGGTGTCGGGGCCGGTGCCGCCGAGGAGGCCGAGCAGTGGTACCGGCAGGCCGCCGCGCGCGGGCACCGGCGGGCCGCGCTGCACCTCGGGGCGATCCTGGAGCGACGCGGGGAGCTCAAGGAGGCCGGCCGCTGGTACCTGACCTCCGCCAAGGACGGGGAGCCGCGCGCCGCGTGCGCGCTCGGGTTCCTGCTGCGGGACGCCGGCGACACGGAGAGCGCCGCCGTGTGGTGGCTGCGAGCCGCCCAGGACGGCGACGGCAACGCGGCGAACGCGCTGGGCGCGCTGCACGCCGAGCGCGGTGAGACCCAGACCGCCGAGCGCTGGTACCGGGCCGCGATGGACGCCGGCGACGTCAACGGCGCGTACAACCTCGGGCTGCTCTGCGCCGAGCAGGGGCGGACCGCGCAGGCCGAGCAGTGGTACCGGCGTGCCGCCTACGCCGGGCACCGGGAGGCTGCCAACGCCCTGGCCATCCTGCTGCTCCAGGTCGGCGACGCGTCCGGCGCCGAGCCGTGGTTCTCCAAGGCCGCGGAGGCCGGGAGCGTCGACGCCGCCTTCAACCTGGGCATTCTGTTCGCCGGGCGGGGCGACGACGCGACGGCACTGGTCTGGTACGAGCGGGCGGCCGCCGCAGGGCACACCGAGGCGGCGCTCCAGGTCGCCATAGCGCGGCTGCGGGACGGTGACGAGCGGGCTGCCGAGCGGCATCTGCGGTGCGCCGCCGGTGGGGGCAGCGCGGAAGCCGCGTACCGGCTGGCCGCCGTGCTCGACGCACGCCGTCCGCCCGCGCCCGCGCACGAGCTGGGCGAGCCGGTGCGGGAGAAGAACGAGTGCGAGGAGTGGTACGAGCGGGCCGCGTCGCAGGGGCATCGGCGGGCGCAGGTGCGGGTCGGGATGCTGGCGGCCGGGCGCGGGGACGTGGTCGAGGCCGCGCGGTGGTACCGGGTCGCGGCGGAGTCCGGGTCGCGGAACGGCGCGTTCAATCTGGGGCTGCTGCTGGCCCGGGAGGGCAGTGAGCCGGAGGCCGCGGTGTGGTGGGCCCGTGCCGCCGACGCGGGGCACGGGCGGGCGGCGTTGCGGCTCGCCCTCGTCTACGCGCGTCGGGGGGAGCTGGTGGAAGGGAAGCGGTGGGCCGATCGGGCCGTGGCGCTCGGGCCGGCGGAGGTGGCGGAGCGGGCGGCACGGCTGCGGGACGCGTTGCGGGACGAGCTGTCGGCGTAGGGGGTGTGACGGCGAGGGTGGCTGCGTGGGCCCGGGGCTGCGAGGGTGCCCGGGGGTGGGTGCTGGGCAAGCGGGGTTTCGCTCGCCCGCGCTTGCGGGGTGCCGCCTGCGCCCACCCGTGCCGCCCCAGCGGCACGATTGCCCGCAGGCTGTGGGATGGGCAGCGGTGCTGGTCAGAGGGCGGGGGTAATGGATTTGCTCTGGTCGGTCAGGGTGACGTAGTGTTCAGTTCATCGACGCGGGGTGGAGCAGCTCGGTAGCTCGCTGGGCTCATAACCCAGAGGTCGCAGGTTCAAATCCTGTCCCCGCTACTGAAGGCCGATGGCCCGGAACCGAACAGGTTCCGGGCCATCGGTGTTTTCGTGTGTGGGGGCGGGCGTGGGCGGCGGGGCTACGCCTTGGTGCAGTTCGGGCAGACACCTCGGTAGGTGACCTCCACGTCCGAGACGGTGAAGCCGAAGCGCTCGGAGGCGGGGAGGTCGGCCAGCGGGTCGCCGGTCGGGTGCACGTCGCGGATCGTGCCGCACTGCGCGCAGACCAGGTGGTGGTGTGGACGGTGCGCGTTCGGGTCGTACCGCTTGGCGCGCCGGTCCGTGGCCACCTCGAGCACCTCGCCGAGGGAGACCAGCTCACCGAGGGTGTTGTAGACGGTCGCCCGGGAGATCTCGGGCAGCTTGGCGACAGCGCGCGTGTGTACCTCGTCGGCCGTCAGATGGACGTGCTCGCCGTCGAGGACCTCGGCCACGACACGCCGCTGCGCGGTCATTCGCCATCCGCGTCCGCGCAGCCGCTCCAGAAGGTCACTCATAACGGTCAGCGTAACAGCAGGTGGGAACAGATCCCGAACAGGTGTGACTTTAGAGCATGCCTTGACTTGGATTTAGTCCAATGTAGGATCGCGTTCGAGCGACGCAGGCTTCGGCAAGCGCCTGGAGGTCGCCGTCCAGGCCTTTTGCGGCCGACCGGGGTTGGACCGCTTGCCGTTGGGGCGGGCCGGGATCTCGTAGGAGACCCGGCCCGTTCGTGCGTCCGGTCGGGGTCGAACCGCGAGTGGGTCGGGGGCTATGCCGGTGCGGGCTGTCGGGCGGGGGCCCAGCAGCGGATGATGTCGCGGACCGAGACGATGCCGACGGGGGCGCCCTCGTCGAGGACGATCAGATGGCGGAAGCCGCCGTGGGACATGGCGCGGGCCGCTTCCTCCAGGGTCCAGGACGGCGTGGCGAACACGACGTCGTTCGTGGTGTGGGCGTGCGCGCGCTCGGCGTCGGGGCTCTGGCCCAGGCCGACGGAGATGAGGACGTCGCGTTCGGTCAGGATGCCGAGTCCGCCGGCGTCCGGGTCGAGGACCACGGCCGCGCCGATACGGCGAGCCGCCATCAGGGCGGCGGCCTGGCGGAGGGTGTGATCGGGGCCGATGGTGAGGACCACTGTGCTCATGGCGTCGCGGACGAGCATGGAGTTCAGCCACCTCCTAGGGAATCCGGTGAACGGGTTGTTCAAGGATTCACAAGTTCACAAGTGGGGGAACTCTCAATGTGGCAGGTAAAGCGGAGGTCAACAAGGGGGCGTGCGTGGTCAGTTCGGGGCGCCCCGGATCATTGCCGGGCTCAGTAGCGCTGGTTCAGATAGCCCAGGAGCTCGTCGTGGAGGAGGCCGTTCGAGGCCGCCGCGTTGCCGCTGTGCGGGCCGGGGCGGCCGTCGAGGCCGGTGAAGCTGCCGCCCGCCTCGGTCACGATGATCGCGTTGGCGGCCATGTCCCAGAGAGAGAGCTCGGGTTCGGCGCAGATGTCCACGGAGCCCTCGGCGACCATCATGTACGGCCAGAAATCGCCGTACGCGCGCGTGCGCCACACCTCGCGGGTCAGGTCCAGGAAGCCGCCCAGGAGGCCGCGCTCCTCCCAGCCACTGAGGGAGGAGTACGCGAAGGAGGCGTCCGGCAGATCGGCGACGCGGGAGACGCGCAGACGGGAGGCCGAGCTCAGGCTGCGGCCGGTGAAGGCGCCGTGGCCCTTCGCGGCCCACCAGCGGCGGCCGAGCGCGGGGGCGGAGACCACGCCGACGACGGGCTGGTAGCCGCCCTCGGCCGCCTCCATCAGGGAGATCAGGGTGGCCCAGACGGGGACGCCCCGGACGTAGTTCTTGGTGCCGTCGATCGGGTCGACGACCCAGCGGCGGGGGCCCGTGCCCTCGACGCCGTACTCCTCACCGAGGATGGCGTCCCGGGGCCGGGCGCGCTGGAGTTGGCTGCGGATGAGTTCCTCGGCGGCCTTGTCGGCCTCGCTCACCGGGGTCATGTCGGGCTTCGTCTCGACCTTCAGGTCGAGGGCCTTGAAGCGGCCCATGGTGGTCGCGTCGGCGGCGTCCGCGAGGACGTGGGCGAGGCGGAGGTCGTCGAGGTAATCGGCCATGTGGCGAACGGTATCCGCCGAGGTCGGTGCGGGGCTACAGGGGGGCCGGGGGTGGAGGGGGTGGAGGGGGTGGAGGGGGCGCGACGGTCGTTGGCGGCGGAGCGGTGCGGCCGCCGAGGATGCGGGCACGGCCCTCGTGGCGGTGGACACGCCAGCCGGTGCGGCGGACACGGCCGCCGAGGCGGTGGGCATGGCCGTCGACGCGGTGGGCATGGCCGTCGGGGTGGTGGGCACACGAGGGAGTGTTGATCGTCGGGTGAGGTGTTTCGGGGGCTCGTACTTCTTTTCGGTGTAGGTGCCGGGCGTTCGTTCAGCGTGCCGCGCACGTTGGCCGGTGTGCGCCCCTGCGGAGCGCCGTGAACCCTTGACAGTGACTTGATGCGCGTCAAATCTGAGGGCCAGAGCCGCCCGCTCGTATTCAGGGAGGCGATGATGCCTGCAGCGCGGGAATCCTTGTTGGACGCCGCTTACGCGGCGCTGGTGCGTCGGCCGTGGTCGGCCGTGCGCATGGTGGACGTCGCGGCGGTGGCCGGAGTGTCACGTCAGACGCTGTACAACGAGTTCGGCAGCAAGGACGGGCTCGCCCGGGCCCTGGTCCGCAGGGAGGCGGACGGCTATCTGGCGGGCGTCGAGCGGGCGCTGGCCACCCGCGTGGACTCCCGTGACCGGTTGGCCGCGACCGCCGAGTGGACCGTGGCCGCCTCCCGCAACAACGCGTTGATTCGCGCCATGCTCACCGGCTGCTGGAGCGAGCGGCTGCCGTCACCGTCGCTCGCCGCGGTGCGTTCCTCCTCCGCGATACCCGCGCAGCGCCGCGCGGACGGACCGCTGCCCGCGCCCGCCGACTTCGTGGCCCTGGTGCGTGAGCGGGCCGTGTCCGTGCTGTCCGCGCCCGGCACCCCCAGGTCGGACACGGCGGAACTCGCCCGGTCCTGTGAACTCGCGGTGCGGCTCGCCCTCTCGTGCGTCGCGGCGCCCCCGGTCGAGGGCGGGGTCACGGATCTCGTACGGACGGCGCTGCCCCGTCAGCTCAGCCGGACCCTCGGCTAGCCGACGCCGACGCCGACGCCGACGCTGGAGGCAGCGGGCAGCGGGCAGCGGGCAGCGGGCAGCGGGCAGCGGGCAGCGGGCAGGCGTGCGGCAGGGGCGGGGTGAACTAGTGGGCCGAGCCCGACAGTTGGAGTCCCACGACGCCCACGATCACCAGGCTGATCGAGACGATCTTCAACGTCGACACGATGTCGCCGAGGAAGATCATCCCGTAGATCGCGGTGCCGGCCGCGCCGATGCCCGTCCAGACGGCGTACGCGGGGCCGACGTCGAGCTTCTTCAGGGACAGGGTCAGCAGGCCGAAGCTGCCGAGGGCGAAGACGCAGAAGGCGACCGTGGGCCAGAGTCTGGTGAAGCCGTGCGAGAGTTTCAGACAGACGGCGAACCCGGTCTCCAGAAGCCCCGCCACGACCACCAGCAGCCACGCCATGTCTCGTCCTCCCGTGTCCCACGTTCCGTGACCGCTTCGTCTGTTCTCGGCTGATCTCGTCTGGTCTGGGTCCGACTCGGTGCGATTATGCACTTACCGGGTGGACGGGGGCGCAAACAACGCGGAGGTCAGTGCGGAGTCAGTCGCCTTCCCGCCGTTCGCGCGTCGCGAGCAGCCTGCGCAGGGAGTAGAGCCGGGCCGGGTCCGCGTGTCCGTCCGCCACCCACTGGTCCAGCGCGCAGTCCTGCTCGTCGTGGCTGCACGCGCGCGGGCAGCCCTCCGTGCCCGGCACCAGGTCCGGGAAGGCGTTGATCACCCGGGACGGATCGATGTGCGCGAGACCGAAGGAACGCACGCCGGGGGTGTCCACGACCCAGCCGCCGTCCGAGTCCGCGAGGGGGAGGGCGAGTGCGGAGGTCGTGGTGTGCCGGCCGCGGCCGGTCACCGCGTTGACATGGCCCGTGGTGCGGCGCCGGTCCTCCGGGACGAGGGCGTTCACCAGAGTCGTCTTGCCGACGCCCGAGTGGCCGACGAACGCGGTGACCTTGCCCGCGAGGTGTTCGCGGACGCGGTCGGCGGCGCCGCCCGTCTCCAGCTCGTCGCGGCTCGTCACGACGTACGGGATGTCGATGTCGCCGTAGAGCTCCAGGAGTTTGTCCGCGGAGGCCAGGTCCGACTTCGTCAGGACGAGGAGCGGGTCCAGACCGCCGTCGTAGGCCGCCACCAGGCAGCGGTCGATGAGGCGGGGGCGCGGCTCGGGGTCGGCGAGGGCGGTGACGATGGCGAGTTGGTCGGCGTTCGCGACGACGACGCGTTCGTAGGGGTCGTCGTCGTCGGCCGTGCGGCGCAGCACCGACGTGCGCTCGGTGATGCGGACGATCCGCGCGAGGGTGTCCTTCTTGCCGGAGAGGTCGCCCACGAGGGCCACGATGTCGCCGACGACCGCGGCCTTGCGGCCCAGTTCGCGGGCCTTCATCGCGAGGACGACGCGGTCCTCGACGAGACAGGTCAGCCGGCCCCGGTCGACCGTGAGGACCAGGCCCTCGGCGGCGTCCTCGTGCTTCGGGCGGATGTTCGTCCGGGGACGGTTGCCCTTGCGGTTCGGGCGGCTGCGGATGTCGTCCTCGTCGGTGTGCTTGCCGTAACGGCGCATGATCCCGGTCCGCCCGTCAGTTCTTCCCGAGCATCCCGGTCCACAGGTCGGGGAAGTCCGGCAGTGTCTTGGCCGTCGTCTCCACGTTCTCGATCCGTACGCCCTCCACGGCCAGGCCGATGATCGCACCGGCGGTGGCCATGCGGTGGTCGTCGTAGGTGTGGAAGACACCGCCGTGCAGCGGGCGGGGGCGGATGTGGAGGCCGTCGGCGGTCTCGGTGACGTCGCCGCCGAGTTCGTTGATCTCCTTGGTGAGCGCGGCCAGGCGGTCCGTCTCGTGGAGGCGGAGGTGAGCGACGCCGCGCAGCGTGGAGGGGGAGTCGGCCAGGGCGGCGACCGCCGCGATGCCCGGGGTCAGCTCGCCCACCTCGCTCAGGTCCACGTCGATGCCGTGGATCGCGCCGGAACCGGTGAACACCAGTCCGTACTCGGTCAGTTCGCAGGTACCGCCCATCTCCGTGAAGATCTCGCGGAGCTGGTCGCCGGGCTGCGTGGTGCGCGCGGGCCAGTCGGGGACGACGACCTTGCCGCCGGTCACCAGGGCCGCAGCCAGGAACGGCTGCGCGTTGGAGAGGTCCGGCTCGATCGTGAGGTCGCGGCCCAGCAGGGCGCCCGGCGTGACCCGCCAGACGTTGGGCTCGCCGCCCGACTCCGGGGTGTCCACCTGCGCGCCCACCGAGCGCAGCATGTCCACGGTCATCCGGATGTGGGGGAGGGAGGGCAGGGTCGCGCCGGTGTGGCGGACCTCGACGCCCTGGTTGAAGCGGGGGGCCGAGAGGAGGAGCGCCGAGACGAACTGCGACGACGAGGACGCGTCGATCGCCACCGGGCCGCCGTCGAGGGCGCCGCCGCCGTGGACCGTCAGGGGGAGCGCGCCCCGGCCGTCGTCGTCGATGCGGGCGCCGAGGGCGCGCAGGGCGTCGATCACGCCGTTCAGGGGGCGCTCGTAGGAGCGGGGGTCGCCGTCGAAGCGGACGGGGCCGTCCGCCAGGGCCGCCACCGGGGGGAGGAAGCGCATGACCGTGCCCGCGTTGCCGACGTCGACCGTGGCCGGGCCGTGCAGACCGGTGGGCAGGACGCGCCAGGCCTCGCCGGTGCCGCCCGCGCCGGAGGAACTGGAGGAGACGGTCTCCTCGATGCCGACGCCCATCGCGCGCAGGGCGTTCGCCATCAGGAGGGTGTCGCGGGAGCGCAGGGGGCGGCGCAGCCAGCCGGGTTCGCTGGCGAGGGCGGCGAGGACGAGGGCGCGGTTGGTGACCGATTTGGACCCCGGGACGTGGACCGTCGCGTCGACGGCTCCGCTCGCGGTGGGGGCGGGCCAGAGGGCGGGCTGTGCGTTCAGGGCCATGCGGCCACTTTAGTAGGGGTTCGCCCGAGGGGGTGCCTCGTGATCGCCGTGGGCGGCTGAGGGTTCGGCGGGAGTTCTCGCGCGGTCCCGCGTGCCCTTTGACGGGCGCCCCGCGGGGCCTCGGCTCCAGGGCGCTCAGAGGTTCAGCAGCCAGCGTCCGCCGCCCGTCAGGGCGCACAGGGACACCACGTGGAACATCACCAGCCACACCGTCGCCGGGAGGTGGGTCAGCCGGGAGAGCTGGTCGGCGTCGGAGTCGCCGGCGCCTCCCCGGCGGCGCTTCGCCTGGAGCTCGAAGGCCGGGCGGACGCCTCCCAGCAGCAGGAACCAGACCACCGCGTAGGCGAAGGCGGCCTGGACCTGGGGGCCCGCCAGCCAGGAGACGACGAAGGTGCCGCCGGTGACGAGGACCGTCAGGGCGCCGTAGGCGTTGCGGATCATGACCAGCATGGCGACCAGCAGGATCGTGGCGAGCCAGAGGAGGAGGGTGATGCGCCCGGAGCCGAGGAGTGCGGCGCCGCCGAGGCCGAGGAGCGGGGGAGCCGTGTAGCCGGCGGCGGCGGTGAGGATCATGCCGAGGCCGGTGGGCTTGCCGCGGCTGACCGTGAGGCCGCTGGTGTCGGAGTGCAGTCGGATGCCGGTGAGGGTGCGGCCGGTGAGCAGCGCGATCAGTCCGTGTCCGCCCTCGTGCGCGATGGTGATGGCGTTGCGCGAGAGCCGCCAGACGCCGTGCGGGACGATCGCCGCGAGCGCGGCGACCGCGGTGGCTATGACGACCCACAGGTCGGGATCGGGCTGGGTGCCGAAGACTTCGTCCCACAGGCTGGCCAGCGAGGTGGCTGCGGTGCTTTCCATGTTCTGCGGTGGCTCCTCGGGGTCGCGATCGACGCGGGCGCGTGGCGCCATTGTCGGGGGGCGGTGGTCGGGTGACGGGTCGGCCTGGCAGTGTGGCAGTCATGTGCGGACGGTATGCGTCGAGTCGTAGGCCCGAGGATCTCGCAGGAGTCTTTGAGATCGAGAAGTGGGAGCCGGAGGAGACCCTGGAGCCGGATTACAACGTGGCTCCCACCAAGGAGGTCTACGCGGTCCTCGACCGCCCTCTGAAGGACGCCGACGACAAGCGGCCGGTTCGCCAGCTGCGGAAGCTGAAGTGGGGACTGGTCCCCTCCTGGTCCAAGAACCCCGAGGGCGCCGCGCGGATGATCAACGCCCGCGCGGAGACCGTGCACGAGAAGCCGTCGTACCGCCGCGCCTTCGCCACCCGGCGGTGCATCCTGCCCGCCGACGGCTACTTCGAGTGGGTCACCGGCCAGGGGGAGCGGGAGCTGGAGGTGGAGGGCAAGAAGAAGCGGCCGCGCAAGCAGCCCTACTTCGTGCTCCCGGCCGACGGCTCCGTCTTCGCGATGGCCGGCCTGTACGAGTTCTGGCGGGACAGGACGCTGCCCGACGACCATCCGCAGGCCTGGTGGGCGACCTGCTCGGTGATCACGACGGAGGCCGAGACGAGCCCGCTGGCGGTGGCACCGGCGGACGGCCCGCACGCGTTGGCCGACATCCACCCCCGGATGCCGCTGATGCTGACGCCGGACCGCTGGGACAGCTGGCTCGACCCGGCGCGCACGGACCTCGACGACCTGCGCGGGCTGCTCGACCCGCCGCCCGCCGGGCTGATGCGCGCCTACCCCGTCTCCACGGCCGTCAGCAACGTCCGCAACAACGGCCCGGAGCTGCTGAAGGAGCTGGAGGGGCCCGAGGAGGGCACACTCTTCTGACGTGACCGAGAACGAGGCAGCAGCGCGGGAAGAGATCGACACCGAGGCCGGCACGGGCCGCGTCAGCTGGTACGAGGCCGAGGACCCGGCCTTCGTGCTCGCCGTCGGCCATGGCGCCGGCGGCGGCATCGAGGCCCGTGATCTGCGGGCCCTCGCCGCCGTGCTCCCCGCGCACGGGGTGACCGTCGCCCTGGTGGAACAGCCGTGGCGGGTGGCTGGGAAGAAGCTCGCGCCCGCGCCCGGAACGCTGGACGTGGGCTGGCGGGGACTGTGGCCCGCGCTGGCGAAGCCGGGACTGCCGGTGATCGCGGGCGGCCGGAGCGCCGGGGCCCGGGTGGCCTGCCGCACGGCCACGGAGCTGGGCGCGGCGGCCGTACTGGCGCTGAGCTTTCCGCTGCATCCGCCGGGCAGGCCGGAGAAGTCCCGGGCCGACGAGCTGCTCGGGGCGGGGGTGCCCACCCTCGTGGTCCAGGGCGGCAACGATCCGTTCGGCAGGCCGGAGGAGTTCCCGGAGGGCGCGTACGGGCTCGTGGAGGTGCCGTACGGGGATCACGGGTTCGCCGTGCCGAAGCGGGCGCCCCTCGGGCAGGACGAGGCGCTGACGGTGATCACGGACGGTGTCGTGGAGTGGATCGCGTCACTTGGATGACCCGTCCGGCGGTGGGCGGGAATGCGGAGCGGCGGACCTTGGTTGTGCGGATCAGACAGCGCGAAAGATGGCGCTGACCGCCGTACGAGAGGAAGTCCGCCGCATGGGTTCGACCTATTGCCCGAGCCGTAGCAGCCGCGCTGACCTGGACTGGACGGTGCTGCACGCGGCCAAGAGCGGGCCTGTTCGGGCGGCGGCGGGCATGGATCGTCGTCTATCCTCCGATTCTGGTGGTACCGGTTTCGGTATCGCACAGACGCTGGAGGAGGTGGGTCCGGTCACTGGGACCGACGCAGGGACCGAACGGGGCCAGGCGGAGCAGCCCGAGGGCACCGAGACCGCCGCGGAGCGCAGCGCCCGGTTCGAGCGGGATGCTCTGGAATTCCTCGACCAGATGTACTCGGCCGCGCTGCGCATGACGCGTAACCCGGCCGACGCCGAGGACCTGGTGCAGGAGACGTACGCGAAGGCGTACGCGTCCTTCCACCAGTTCCGTGAGGGCACCAACCTGAAGGCCTGGCTGTACCGCATCCTCACGAACACCTTCATCAACTCGTACCGCAAGAAGCAGCGCGAACCCCAGCGCAGCGCGGCCGAGGAGATCGAGGACTGGCAGCTGGCGCGCGCCGAGTCGCACATGTCGACAGGCCTGCGTTCGGCCGAGTCGCAGGCGCTCGATCACCTGCCCGACTCGGATGTGAAGGCGGCGCTGCAGGCGATCCCCGAGGAGTTCCGCATCGCGGTGTATCTCGCCGATGTCGAGGGCTTTGCGTACAAGGAGATCGCCGACATCATGGGGACACCCATCGGTACGGTGATGTCCCGGCTGCACCGGGGCCGTCGTCAACTGCGCGGCATGCTCGAGGACTACGCGCGTGACCGCGGGCTGGTTCCGGCCGGCGCCGGGGAGTCGAACGAAGCGAAAGGCTCGGGCTCATGAGCTGCGGAGAGCCGCATGAGACGGATTGCAGCGAAATCCTCGATCATCTCTACGAGTTCCTCGACCGGGAGATGCCCGACGCCGACTGCACCAAGTTCGAGCACCACTTCGAGGAGTGCTCGCCCTGCCTGGAGAAGTACGGGCTCGAACAGGCCGTCAAGAAGCTGGTCAAGCGGTGCTGTGGGCAGGACGACGTGCCCACCGATCTGCGCGCCAAGGTGATGGGCCGGATCGATCTGGTCCGATCGGGACAGACCGTTCCCGAGCATGATGTGACGGCTTCGCCGGTCACACCACAGGAGAGCTGAACCGTCCACTGAGCCCGTTCCGTGAACGGCCGTCCGGCCGCCCACGGAACGGGCTCAGTCGTGTGCGGAACGCGGTGGGGGAACGGGCTCAGACCTCGAGGCCGTTCTCGATGCGCTTCAGGCCGTGCCGCGCAAGCGCCAGGTTGCTGCGGGAGCGGTCCAGCGCCAGATAGAGGAAGAGCGATCCCTTGCTGCTGCTCAGCGGGCGGATCAGGTGGTACTGCCGGCCCAGGGTGATCAGGATGTCCTCGATCACGTCGTCCATGTCCAGCGAGGCCAGCGTGCGCATCTTGGAGCGCACCACCTCGGTGTTTCCGGCCGCCGCGAGTTCGAGGTCGAGGTGCTGCCCGCCACCGAGGGCGCCGAGCGACATGCCGCTCTCGTAGTCGACCAGCGCGACACCGACCGCACCGTCGAGGGCCATGGCTTCCTTGAGTGCCGTCTCGATGTTCATTTGCTGCCCCAATTCCTCAGTGCTGCTGACCGGTCACTGTCCGGCCAACTACGATCGACACGAGTGACCCCAGCGGTCACAAACATCAACTTTGCTGTGGCTTACGGAAGTTGGCGTTCAAAGTACTGTGCGGCGCGTCAACATGGAGGGCGAATGGGGGGACTTGAGGAAAGGAAGCCCGCGCTCCAGGCCTCCCTGGACCGACTTCTCGACTCTCCCGGTGTCACCGGCCTCGCCTTGATCGACGCGGTCACGGGACTCACCTACGCCGTCGCGGGCGACGCCGCCCAGGCTGGTACGGGGGCGGAGTGCTCGGATCTCGCCACCCTCATCTCCGACCGGCTCGGCGCGGCCGGGGCCGAGGGCGAGCTGGAGAGCGTGGTCATGACCAGCAGGCGACGCCATCATGTACTGCTCTCCGTGGACCGGTCGGCCGGTGACCCGCTGCTGCTCGCGGCCGGACTCGACCGCGACCGGGCGAACGTGGCGCTGGCACTGCGCAGCCTGGGCGACCGGGCGCGCGAGGTGCTGGCGTGAAGACACCCTCGGCACGCAACGTCCCCGCCCTGCTGCAGGCACTGCACCAGGAGAGCTACACCGGCACGGTGAGGGTCTCCGGTTCCCCCGGTGGCACGATTCACCTGCGGGACGGACTGATCGGGGCGATCGAGACACCGGGCGCGCCGACCGCGACGTCCACGCTGCTCGCCTCCGGCCGGATCGACGACGACGCCTGGCTGGCGGCCTGCGCGGCCGAACCCGACGCGGACCGGCTCGCCGCGCAGCTGGTCGCCGCCGGTCTGATCGGCGCCGCCGAACTGGAGGTCGTCTGCACGGCGGCCGTGTTCGACGGGGCCTTCGCGATGGCGCTCAGCCCGCCCGGCGGCTGGGAGCTGACCGAACGCCGGCCCACCCTCCTCGCCCGGCCCGGGATCGAGCCCCGGCCGCTGGCCGAGGAGACCACCCGCCGTATGGCCCTGCTGACCCGGCTGTGGGGTCCCGCGGGCGAACTGGCCCGCATCCGGCCCCGGCCGGCCGGCGCCCACGGCACCCCGGAGCCCGACGCACGACTGACTCGACGTCACCGGGACCTCGTCGAGAGCGCCAACGGCCGCCGCACCCCCCGTGATCTCGCCTTCGCCCGGGGGCGCGGACTTTACGCGGTGATGCTGGACCTCATCCGACTGGAAGCGCGCCGAGCCGTCCACTGGGAGACCAGGCCCGTCCCCGACGGTCGGCCCAGCACCGCGCCCCGGGCCCTCCAGGGGCAGCCCGCACCGGACGAACAGTCACCGAGAGCCGGTCCCCTGCCCAGACGCAGGCCCGGCGGAGGCTCTCCCGCCGGAGACCTCGGAGCGAAGGGCGGGTAGTGAGCCCCCACAAGGACCCGGCCCGCAAACGCCGTATACGCAGCAAGGTCGCCCGCCTGAGACGGCGTCCGGTGCCGAGAGCGCCCGCGGACGACCGCCCGGTCCCGCCCGCCGAAGCCCCGCGGTCCGTCGCGCCCGTCCACCCCGGTGCCGCACGACCACCGTCCGCCGAGCCCGGGGGCGGCGCGGCCGCACGGCCACCGTCCGGTGGGACGGCGGCCGGAACAGCACCGCCCACCGAGCACGACGCCCCGGCCGCAGAACGGCCGTCGCGCGCCGGACCCGGTGAAGTCGCCGCGAAGCCACCGCCGTTACCCGTGCGGGGCGCGCCGCATCCTCCCGCGGACGCCGGTGGCGACACGTCGGACAATCCGGCCGTGCCGTCCCCGTTCCCGCCCATGTCCCTGCTGTCGGCCGAGGAACTGCTCGCCGACCAACCCTCCGTCGACATGCTGCGGCGTGTCCGCCGCGGGCTGCGGGCTCTCCCCGAGTCCGACCCTCACCTGCCCGAGTAGCGGGCGCCGGGGCAGTCCCGCCAGCACCTTCTGCCGCTCGGACCGCACACCCACCGCAGACGTATGGACCAAGGAGCACGTGCCCATGACCGCACACGCATCGACCGAATCGCTGACCGGCATCCTGGCCTCGTTGCGTGACCGGGTGATGGGCGTCGCCGAGAGCGTCCTGTCCACCGTGGACGGGCTCCTCGTCGTCGCCGACGTCGACAAGGTCCACCCCGAGTCCGTCGCCGCCCTCGCCGCCGCCACCCTCGGGGTCAGCCGCCGCATGGCCGACCAGTCCGGAGTCGGGGCGCTCCGTGAGGTCGTCGTCCGGTGCGGCGCGGGGCACGTCATCGTCGTCGCCGTGGGGGAGCGCACCCTGCTGACCGTCATGGGCGACGACGGCCTCGACCTCGCCGCCTTCCAGCGCGAGTCCCCGGCGACCGTGGAACAGCTCAACAGGGCGCTCGCCGCGGACGTGGCGCACTGAGCGGAAGCGGCTCGACGGGCGCGGCAGGCAAAGGCGCGAGACGCGAAGGCGTGAGGTCCGGCGGTGCGAGGCGCGGCGGTGCGAGGCGCGGCGGTGCGAGGCGCACGATGGTGTGAGGTCGGGCGGTGTGAGGCGCACGGCGGTGTGAGGCACGGTGGTGCGTCGGTCGGGCCGGTCCGCTCGGGAGCGGCGCTTCACTCGAAGGAGCTAATCCGGCCGTCGTGGCGTGATGGATTCACCCGTAGCCGTGCCCTCCCGTTCCGGCCCGTCCCAGGCTCCGGAGCCTGCACTCGGGAGGGTGCCGCGGGCTCGGTGCCGGCATGGGCACGTGCTGTACGTCGCCTGTGTCGTCCTCGGAGCCCTGGCCTGCCCCTTCATGGGCCACCGCGCGCCCCAGGGCATGGGCACCTTCTTCCCCGTCCTCCTCGCCGGGGCGCTTTCTGCTGCCGGTGTCCGCCGCCGCGCTCGTCGCCGTGCCGGGGGGCGCTGGTCTCCCGGGTCGAGGGCCCCGACTTCCCTTACGTGCTGCTGCCCGCCGGGGCCGCGGCGGTGGTGTTCTGCGGGGTGCTCGCGCTGCTCGACGGCGGGATCCTGGTGTTCGCCGAGCGGGTGCCCGCTCGGGGCGGCCGGGACGCGGTCGCCGGCGTACGCGCTGCTGAGGGAGAACGCCGGGCAGCCGACGGGGCACGGCGTGCTCCAGGTCGTCGCCGTCGTCGTCGCGGCCGTCATGGCCCTCGCGATCGGTGTCGCCGGGCTGTGCGCGCTGCCGGTCTTCTCGCTGCCGCTGCTGCTCACCCAGCTGTCGCTGCGGCGCTACGCCCACGTCCGTGCCACCTACCGGCAGACCATCGCCTCCCTCGCCCGCGCCACCGAGATCGCCGGGTACACACCCGCCGGGCACGCCCGGCGGAGGCCCTGCTGAGCCGCGAAGTGGGCCGTGAGCTGGGGCTCGGCGAGTCCCAGCTGACCGTCGTCGAGTACGCGGCCCTGATGCACGACATCGGCCGGCTGAGCCTCGTCGGCCCCGTCCCCGCCGGGGCCACCGCCGGCGGCCGAGCAGCGCCGGATCGCGCTGCTGGGCGGCGCCGTCGTACGGCAGACCGGGGTGGACGCCGAGGTCGCCGTGGTGGTGGAACGGCAGGCGGATCCGTACCGTGAGCAGCCGGTCGGCGCGCGAATCGTGCGTGCCGTGAACGCATACGAGGAGAAGGTCCGGGAAGCAGGGCTCGAAGGACCGCTCAGGGTGCTGGAGGAACTGCGCCCGGGCACGGCTCGGGACTATCACCCGGAGGTGGTGGAGTCGCTCGCGCGGGTACTGTCGAGAGACTGTCTGACCTTGCCCGCGGTGGGGTAACCCATGGGTAATGAGCGGCCCTCCATCCGGTCGTGGTTGGATGCGAGGGAGAGGGTGTACCGGGGGCGACGGCCAGCCCACTCCGACGGAACTGGCAGGCGGGAACCGTAACTGGCAGGCGGGAATCGTGAGGATCTTCGGCAAGGGACGGCATCGGCCCTCCGCCTCCTGGCGGCAGGCCACCGATCGTGCGTTCACGCTGATCGGCGACGGTCGGTACGAGGACGCGGGGGCGCTGCTGACACGTGCCGCGGACCTGGAGCCGTGGCTGTCCGAGTCCTGGTTCAACCTGGCGCTGCTGCACAAGTTCCGGCACGACTGGGAGCAGGCGAGAGCGGCCGGCCTCAGGGCCGTCGCGCTGCTCGACCGGGAGACCGGCGCACCGGACTGGTGGAACGTCGGCATCGCCGCGACCGCCCTCCAGGACTGGCCGCTGGCCCGTCGGGCCTGGCAGGCGTACGGGCTGCGGGTGCCCGGGGGCGCGTCCCGGCCGAAACCCGGAAGCGGACCCGGTGACTCCGGTGAGCCGGTGGGCATGGACCTCGGCAGCGCGGCCGTACGGCTCTCGCCCGAGGGCGAGGCCGAGGTGGTCTGGGGGCGGCGGCTCGACCCCGCCCGGATCGAGGTGCTCTCCATCCCGTTGCCGTCCTCCGGGCGGCGCTGGGGCGAGGTCGTCCTGCACGACGGGGTGCCGCACGGCGAGCGGACCACGGCCGCGGGGCACGCGTATCCGGTGTTCGACGAGATCGAGTTGTGGGCGCCGTCCCCCGTGCCGACCTGGGTGGTGCTGCTGGAGGCCGCGACCGAGGCGGACCGGGACGCGCTGGAGCGGCTCGCGGCGGACGCGGGGTTCGCGGCGGAGGACTGGTCGTCGTCGGTGCGGTTGCTGTGCCGGCTGTGCTCGGAGTCGCGGATGCCGTCCGACGAGGGCGACGGCGAGCATCTCGATCCGCACGATCACAGTGAGCCGGGGCATCCCGGGCCGCTGGGACACGTCACGGACGGGCAGCTGTGGGCGCCGGAGCGGGAGTGCGGGGTGGCCGCGCCGGCCTCGCTGGTCCGGGGGTTGCTGGACGGGTGGGTGGCCGACAGTCCGGATTCCCGTGATTGGCGGGATCTGGAAGAGGTTTGTTAGGGGGCTCGCGGTTCCCTTTCGGCCACGGTTCGTCGTGGTTGCTCGCGCAGTTCCCCGCGCCCCTTACGGGGCTCGGTCCCCGTACCCTGTATCAGCAACTTCATCGCTTGTTGTTTTGAGGAAGGCGTACGTCTGTCATGGCCCAGCAGGACACCGATCAGCAGCACGTGGGCGTGCTCCCCGTCGATGACGAGGGGTTCGTCGTCGACACGGAGGACTGCGAGGAGCGCGAGCAGGCCTACCGCGAGCGTGGCACGTCGTTGCCGATCACCGTGGTCGGGAACCCGGTGCTGCACAAGGAGTGCAAGGACGTCACGGAATTCGGCGACGAGCTGGCCAAGCTGGTGGACGACATGTTCGCCAGCCAGCACACCGCCGAGGGCGTGGGCCTGGCCGCGAACCAGGTCGGCGTCGACCTGAAGGTGTTCGTGTACGACTGCCCGGACGACGAGGGCAAGCGCCACACCGGTGTCGTCTGCAACCCGAAGCTGGTCGAACTGCCCGCCGAGAAGCGCCGGTTGGACGACAGCAACGAGGGCTGCCTGTCCGTGCCGACGGCGTACATGCCGCTCGCCCGCCCCGACTACGCCGAGGTCACCGGGCAGGACGAGAAGGGCAACCCGATCAAGGTCCGCGGCACCGGCTACTTCGCGCGCTGCCTCCAGCACGAGACCGACCACCTCTACGGCTACCTCTACATCGACCGGCTCTCCAAGCGCGACCGCAAGGACGCCCTGCGGCAGATGGCCGAGAACGAGCCCCGCTACCCCGTGGTCGCCAACGACTGAGCGGGTCCGCAGCCGCCTCAGGCGGCCTCCGGGCCCCGGAACGTCCGGCGGTAGGCCTGCGGGGTCGTGCCCAGCGACCGGACGAACTGATGACGCAGGGCGGCGGCGGTGCCGAAGCCGGTGCGCCAGGCGATGGCGTCCACCGTCTCGTCCGTCGCCTCCAGCAACCGCTGGGCCAGCAGCACCCGTTGGCGCAGGATCCAGCGGTACGGCGTGGTCCCGGTCTCCTGCTGGAAGCGGCGCGCGAAGGTGCGCGGGGACATGTGCGCGCGGGCGGCGAGCTGCTCGACGGTGACCTCCTCGTCGAGATGCCGCTCCATCCACACGAGCACCTCGCCGACTGTGTCGCACTGCGAGCGCGGCAGCGGCCGCTCGATGAACTGGGCCTGGCCGCCGTCGCGGTGCGGCGGCACCACCATCCGCCGGGCGATCCTGTTCGCCACCTCCGGCCCCTGCTCCTTGCGGACGATGTGCAGACAGGCGTCGATACCGGCCGCCGTGCCCGCCGAGGTGATCACCGGGTCCGCGTCCACGTACAGCACGTCCGGCTCGACCATCGCGCGCGGATACTGCCGGGCCAGTTCCTCGGCGTGCCGCCAGTGGACCGTGCACGGCCGGCCGTCCAGCAGCCCGGCGGCGCCGAGCACGAAGACGCCCGAGCACACGCTCAGCACCCGGGCGCCCCGGTCCGCGGCCCGGCGCAGCGCGTCGAGCAGCTCGGCCGGGTAGGTCCGGTGCACATAGCTGTCGCCCGCCGGTACGACGACCAGGTCGGCCTCTTCGAGCCGGTCCAGGCCGTACGGCGTGGAGACGGTGAACCCCGCGTGCGTCCCCAGGGTCGGGCCCTCCGCCGAGGCGACCGCGAAGTCGTACACCGGCAGGCCCTCGTCGCTGCGGTCGAGGCCGAAGACCTCGCAGACGACGCCCAGTTCGAAGGGATGTATCCCGTCCATGAGGATGGCGGCCACGTTCTTCAGCATGCTGCCAGTGTGCCTCCTCCGTGGCAGGAATTCGAGGGGGTGCGGCAGTCCTGCCACTGTTTGTCAGGAGCGTTCGGCGCGACAGTGGTGTCCATGGATACGACACAGCTGCAAGGACTCATCGGAACACTGGCCGTCCTCGGACTCCTCGCCCTGGTGGTGCTGCCCGCGGTCGTCGGCGTCGTGCACGACCGACGCGTCGACCGGCAGCTCGCGCGGGCGGCGGAGGAACGGCGGGCGTCGTCCCACCACGTCGCCCGCCCCGCCTGATCGCCTACCTGTACGACAGTGATCAGCCCTCTGTGTAGCCTCTCCTCGACCCAAGGGGAGGATCATGAGACACAGAACGCGCCCCGCACACGGCCGGACCCTGGCCGTGGCGGGCGGGGCGGCGGCCCTGGTGCTGCTGGCGGCGACCGGCGCCCATGCCGAGGGCAAGGGGGACGTCCGCGTCACCAGGACGGTCGTCAACGGGGGCAAGAACGTCATCATCGGAACGGCGAAGACCATCCGGTACCCGGTCGCCGTCACCGTCAAGGACAACTCGGGTGCCAAGAAGATCACCGATCTCAGCACCTTCAACCGGACCAACGGCTACGGCTTCACGACCTGGGACGGTGACTCGTCCTGCAAGAAGAAGAGTTCGACGACATCGGTGTGCACGGGAACGATGACGGTCGACCCCGGCTGGATCGCCGACAGCGACGACATCGACTCCAACCGCGTCGCCGGAGTCTGGCAGGTCAACGCCACCGTCAAGGCGAACGACGGTGATTACTGGATCTCCGACGACATCGCCCGGTACAAGGTCAAGCGCGCCTCGGTCCTGACCTCCGTGATCAAGCCCGAGAAGGTCACCAAGGGCACGGCGATCACCGTCGGCGGCAAGCTGACCCGGGCCGACTGGGAGACGCTGACGTACCGCGGCTTCACCGGGCAGTCGGTACAGCTCCAGTTCAGGAAGAAGGGCGCCGCCCGCTACACCACCGTGAAGACGGTGAAGACGGGCAGCGCCGGCAAGGTCGCCGCCAAGGTGACCGTCACGGCGGCGGGCAGCTGGCGCTGGTACTTCCCCGGCACGACGACGACCGCGAGGGTCACCTCGGCCGGGGACGCGGTCACCCTCAAGTGACCCCGGCGGACCGGGAGTTCCTCGGAACCCCCGGCGGACCGGGAGTTTCCCGGAGCACCCGGCCGGGGGCTCCGAGAGGAACCCCTAGAAGTCCTCGTCCAGGTCGACGGTGCCCTCCACCGCGACCTGGTACGCGGACGGACGCCGCTCGAAGAAGTTGGTCAGCTCCTGGACGCCCTGCAACTCCATGAAGGAGAAGGGGTTCTCCGAGCCGTAGACCGGGGCGAAACCGAGGCGGGTCAGGCGCTGGTCGGCCACGCACTCCAGGTACTGCCGCATCGACTCGGTGTTCATGCCCGGGAGGCCGTCACCGCACAGGTCGCGCCCGAACTGCAGCTCGGCCTCGACGGCCTCCCTCAGCATGTCCGTGACCTGCTGCTGGAGCTGGTCGTCGAAGAGCTCCGGCTCCTCCTTGCGGACGGTGTCCACCACCTCGAAGGCGAAGGACATGTGCATCGTCTCGTCGCGGAACACCCAGTTGGTGCCGGTGGCCAGACCGTGCAGCAGACCCCGGCTGCGGAACCAGTAGACGTACGCGAAGGCGCCGTAGAAGAACAGGCCCTCGATGCACGCCGCGAAGCAGATCAGGTTGAGCAGGAAGCGGCGGCGGTCCGCCTGGGACTCCAGCCGGTCCAGCTTCTCGACTGAGTCCATCCACCGGAAGCAGAACTCCGCCTTCTCCCGGATGGAGGGGATGTTCTCCACCGCCGCGAAGGCCGCCGTCCGGTCCTCCGGGTCGGGGAGGTAGGTGTCCAGCAGCGTCAGATAGAACTGGACGTGCACGGCCTCCTCGAAGAGCTGGCGGCTCAGATAGAGCCGCGCCTCGGGGGAGTTGATGTGCTTGTAGAGAGTCAGCACGAGGTTGTTCGCCACGATCGAGTCGCCCGTCGCGAAGAACGCGACCAGACGGCCGATCAGGTGCTGCTCCGCGGGGGAGAGCTTCGCGAGGTCGGCGACGTCCGAGTGGAGGTCGACCTCCTCCACGGTCCAGGTGTTCTTGATCGCGTCCCGGTAGCGCTCGTAGAAGTCCGGGTAACGCATCGGGCGGAGCGTCAGCTCGAAGCCGGGGTCGAGGAGATTCTGGTTGCTGGACATCACTGACAGGCCTCGCAGGACTCGGGGTTCTCAAGGGAGCAGGCGACGGCGTCCGGGTCGGCCGCCTGCTGTGCCGGGATGGTGTTCTCGGGCAGGGCCGGGGTCTGCGCCGCGCCCCTGCCCTGCGCCGCGCGGGCGATGCGGGTCGCCGGGCGGGAGCGCAGGTAGTACGTGGTCTTCAGGCCCGACTTCCAGGCGTACGCGTACATCGAGGAGAGCTTGCCGATGGTCGGCGTCTCCAGGAACAGGTTGAGCGACTGCGCCTGGTCCAGATACGGCGTGCGGGCGGCGGCCATGTCGATCAGGCCGCGCTGCGGGATCTCCCAGGCCGTGCGGTACAGCGCCCGGACCTCGGCCGGGATCCACGCGAAGTCCTGCACCGAGCCATTGGACTCGCGCAGCGCCTCACGGGTGCGGGCGTCCCAGACGCCCAGCTCCTTCAGGTCCTTCACCAGATACGAGTTGACCTGGAGGAACTCGCCGGACAGCGTCTCGCGCTTGAACAGGTTGGACACCTGCGGCTCGATGCACTCGTACACACCGGCGATCGAGGCGATGGTGGCCGTCGGCGCGATGGCGAGGAGCAGGGAGTTGCGCAGGCCGGTCCTCGCGACGCGCTCACGCAGGGCCGCCCAGCGCTCCGACCAGGTGAACTCGACACCGTAGTGGTCGGGGTGCAGCACACCGCGCGCCGTGCGCGTCTTCTCCCAGGCCGGCAGCGGGCCCGTGCGCTCGGCGAGGTCGGCGGAGGCCTCGTACGCGGCGAGCATGATCCGCTCGGCGATCCGGGTGGAGAGCGCCTTCGCCTCGGGGGAGTCGAAGGGCAGCCGCAGTTGGAAGAAGACGTCCTGGAGACCCATGGCGCCGAGCCCGACCGGACGCCACTTGGCGTTGGAGCGGCCCGCCTGCTCGGTCGGGTAGAAGTTGATGTCGACCACGCGGTCGAGGAAGGTGACGGCGGTGCGGACGGTCGCGTCCAGCCGCGCCCAGTCCATGTCGCCCGTAGCCCGGTCGACGAACGCGCCGAGGTTCACCGAGCCCAGGTTGCAGACCGCGGTCTCCTCGTCGTTGGTGACCTCCAGGATCTCCGTGCAGAGGTTGGAGGAGTGGATGACATGGCCCGGCTCGGCCGTCTGGTTCGCCGTGCGGTTGGCCGCGTCCTTGAAGGTCATCCAGCCGTTGCCGGTCTGCGCGAGGGTGCGCATCATCCGGCCGTACAGGTCACGGGCGGCGATGGTCTTCTTCGCGAGGCCCTCCGCCTCCGCCCTGCGGTACGCGGCCTCGAACTCCTCGCCCCACAGGTCGACCAGCTCGGGCACGTCGGACGGGGAGAACAGCGACCACTGCTCGTCGGCCTCGACCCGGCGCATGAACTCGTCCGGGATCCAGTGCGCCAGGTTCAGGTTGTGCGTACGCCGGGCGTCCTCGCCGGTGTTGTCGCGCAGCTCCAGGAACTCCTCGATGTCGGAGTGCCAGGTCTCCAGGTAGACCGCGGCCGCGCCCTTGCGCCGGCCGCCCTGGTTCACGGCGGCGACCGAGGCGTCCAGCGTCTTCAGGAACGGCACGATGCCGTTGGAGTGCCCGTTGGTGCCCCGGATCAGCGAACCGCGCGAGCGGATGCGGGAGTACGACAGGCCGATGCCGCCGGCGTGCTTCGAGAGGCGGGCCACCTGGTGGTAGCGGTCGTAGAGGGAGTCCAGCTCGTCCAGCGGGGAGTCGAGGAGGTAGCAGGACGACATCTGGGGGTGTCGCGTACCGGAGTTGAAGAGCGTGGGGGAGGAGGGGAGGTAGTCGAGGCGGCTCATGAGCCCGTAGAGCGCGGCGACTTCGTCGAGGGCGCGGACGCCCGCCTGCTCGTCGGCCCCCGTCTCCTCGGCCAGGCCCGCGGCGACTCGCAGCATGAAGTGCTGGGGCGTCTCGACGACCTTGCGGGTGAGGGGGTGACGGAGCAGATAGCGGCTGTACAGGGTGCGCAGGCCGAAGTAGCCGAAGCGGTCGTCGCCCGCCGGGTCGATCAGGGCGTCGAGGCGCTCGGCGTGGGTGCGGGTGAACTCGGCCGTGCGGTCGGCGACGAGGCCCTCGCGGTGCCCGACGGCGATGGAGTCGGTGAACGTCGTGACGCCCTGCGAGGCGGCCTCGGCACGGATGCCGATGGCCAGCAGCCGGGCGGCCAGTCGCGAGTAGGCGGGGTCCTCGGAGATGAGGCCCGCGGCCGCCTCCGTGGCCAGCTCGCGCAGTTCCGCGACCATCTCGGCGGAGGACGCGCGCACCGACCGGCCGCGCAGCGCGGCGGCGGCGACCCGGCCGGGGTCGGCGTCGGGGAGGTCGGCGGTCAGCTCGGTCAGGGTCCGCAGCAACGCGGTACCGGGAGCGTCGGTCTCCGTCGCCGGGTCGGCTGGAACCGGCTCGGCTGCGGCCAGGTCGGCTGCGGCCAGGTCGGCTGACACCGGATCGGCTGGCGCGATGGTCACGTGGGGCTCTCCCTCGCTCGGCTGGAGGCCCTGCGGAGGGCAGGCGGCAGCACACGAGCGCACGGGGGCGTCGCGTCCACCGGCCCATTCCACGAGGCCCGGACGTCAGGGCACCCGGACCGGACGGCCGGGCGCACTGTCGGCAGGTGTTCGGACTGAACAGGCGTGCGCACATGGTGATGTGTACACGCAAGTACACCGTTGCGGGACAGCTCCGGATTCACACCGGATTCCCCTGCGGCGACAGCGAGCATGAGCATACATCTAGTGCCGGGGCGCGGTGTCACCCCCACATGTTGTGTCGCATTCGGCTTCGCAGGGTGTCAGAGCGTCAACTCAGAGGTGATCGGCGTGACGTCGGGGACGAAGCTCACTCCGCCCAGCACCTGTCTGTCGGCGGCTGGGTCGGCCTGGGCGGCGATCTCACCCGGCGCGGCGTACTCCTCGGGAGCCGCTCTCCTGATCGTGATGTCCATGCGTCGCAGTCTGCACGAGAGGCGGCTCGGCGCGGCGGCGGTTGTCCACAGGGGAGTGCCGCCGGTCGGACAATCGGATTTCGTCAGGCCGTCGCCGGCCACTTGGGCAGCGTCGTCACGAAGTCCTGGGTGAAGTCGCGGGTGCCCGGGCCCAGCGCGACGCGGCCGGTGGCGCGCAGTCGGGCGGTCAGGCCGGGGGACTCGGAGTAGTAGACGCGCCGGGCGGAGGTCGGCACGAACACGGTCTGGCCGCGGGTGAGTTCGCTCGCGCACTCCACGACGACCGCCCCGTCGGCGGCCTCGACGAACGCCTCGTCGCCGCAGACGCCCACCGCCAGCGGATCGTGCAGCGGGCAGGTGCCGTCGCCGCCGTGGCGGGCGTAGGCGTCCATGTAGGTGCGCATCAGCCGGGCGGCGAGGGCCGTGCCGGGGCCCGCGGCCTCCAGCGCGGCGAGGTCCTCCGGGCGGAACAGCCAGCGGTGCGAGGCGTCCAGGTCGACCATGGTGAACGGGATGCCGGAGGACAGCACGATCTCGGCGGCGTCCGGGTCGGCCCAGATGTTGAACTCGGCGACCGGGGTGAAGTTGCCCGGGACCTGGGCCGCACCGCCCATGAACACGAACTTGCGGACGCGGTGGGCGAAGTGCGGGTCCTCCAGGAGGGCGATGGCCACGTTGGTGAGGGGGCCGGTGGCGCACACCGTCAGCTCGCCCTCGTACTGCTTCGACAGGCGGAGCAGGGCCTGGGCGGACGACTCCGTCGGGTGGGCGGCCGTCGAGTCGGGCAGGGTCTCGTCGCCGAGGCCCGCGGGGCCGTGGAAGGCGGATGCCTCGCGGTAGGGGAGGCGGGAGAGGGGCCGGCCGGCGCCTCTGTGGACCGGGATGTGGGTGTCGATGCGGAGGGCTCTCGCCAGGGCGCGGGCGTTGGCGTACGTCGCCTCGGCGGGGAGGTTGCCGCCGGCGGAGGTGTAGGCCTTGAGGTCCCACAGGCCGGTTCCCAGCAGGTACTGGAGGGCTACGGCGTCGTCGATGCCGGGGTCGCTGTCCAGGACGATCGGGGGGCGAACGGTCACCGTTTCAGAGTAGCCGTGCGTTGTGCGCCCCCGCCGCCCCTACCCGTCCCTCCCCCACTCTCGGCTTCGCTCGAGCGGGAGGTGCCCCCACCCAGGGGCTGCGCCCCTTCGACCCCCAGGCGTCCGTCCGGTGGGGCTTCTCGCGCAGTTCCCCGTGCCCCTGAAGGAGCCTTCGGCCCTTCGGGGAAAAGCGTGGGGCGCAGCCCCTGCTTTTCAGGGGCGCGGGGAACTGCGCGACCAGCCCCCACCGGACCCGCACCCGCCAACGCACCGGACAACGCACCGGACGCGGGGTCGGCCCGAGGCCACGGCTAGTGGCTGGTCCCCGCCGTCGCCGGAGGCAGTTCCACCTGGACGCCCGGGTCGCCGGCGTCCGCCGTGTAGTCCTGGGGCCTGGTCTCGTCGATGCCGTCGGGTGCCTTGGCGGCCCGCAGGACGAAGGTGAGGATCACCGTGACCAGGAGGTTCAGGACGAAGGCCGTGAGACCGATGTAGCCGATCTCGCCGATGCCGGGGATCTCGGCGGACGAGCCGCCGAAGTGCTTCTGGGTCGGCGAGGCCACGCCGTACGCGGCGATCGTCCCGTACAGCATGCCGACCGCCCAGCCGGCGATGAGGGCCCAGCGGTGGAACCAGCGGGTGAAGAGGCCGCCCACGAGGGCCGGGAAGGTCTGGAGGATCCAGATGCCGCCCAGGAGCTGGAAGTTGATGGCGACCGTCTTGTCCATGGTGAGGACGAAGGCCAGCGCGCCCACCTTCACCAGCAGGGACACCAGCTTGGAGACCTTGGTCTCCTGCGCGGGCGTGGCGTCCGGCTTGATGAAGTCCTTGTAGATGTTGCGGGTGAAGAGGTTCGCCGCCGCGATGGACATGATCGCCGCGGGCACCAGGGCGCCGATGCCGATGGCGGCGAAGGCCACGCCCGCGAACCAGTCGGGGAACATCGTCTCGAACAGCTGCGGGATCGCCAGCTGCCCGTTCTGCACCTGGATGCCGGCCGCGATCGCCATGAAGCCCAGCAGGGCCAGCAGGCCCAGCATCAGGGAGTACAGCGGCAGGATCGTGGTGTTGCGGCGGATGACCTCACGGCTCCTGGACGACAGCGTCGCCGTGATCGAGTGCGGGTACATGAAGAGCGCCAGTGCCGAGCCGAGGGCCAGCGTCGCGTACGTCCACTGGTTGGCGTCGCCCGGGACGAGCGCGCCGCGCGGCTTGTCCGTCGCCGGGTTGGTCTGGCTGTAGGCCTCGCCCGCCTTGGCGAAGATGTCGTCGAAGCCGCCGAGCTTGATCGGGATGTAGATGATCGCCACCGCGATGACGACGTAGATCAGGGTGTCCTTCACGAACGCGATCAGCGCCGGGGCCCGCAGGCCGGAGGAGTAGGTGTAGGCCGCCAGGACACCGAACGCGATCAGCAGCGGCAGGTCCTTGATGAACCAGTTGGTGTCCTCACCGCCGCCGACGCCCATCACGTCCAGGACGGCCTGGATGCCGACGAGTTGCAGGGCGATGTACGGCATCGTGGCGAGGATGCCGGTCAGCGCGACCGCCAGCGACAGGCCCTTCGAGCCGAAGCGCCCGCGGACGAAGTCCGAGGTCGTCACATAGCCGTGCTTGTGCGACACCGACCACAGCCGGGGCAGGAACGTGAAGATCAGCGGGTACACGAGGATCGTGTACGGCACCGCGAAGAAGCCCGCCGCGCCCGCCGCGTAGATCGCCGCCGGCACGGCGACGAAGGTGTACGCCGTGTACAGGTCGCCGCCGAGCAGGAACCAGGTCACCCAGGTGCCGAACGACCGGCCGCCCAGGCCCCATTCGTCGAGGCTGTGCTCGTTCTCGGCCTTGCGCCAGCGCGCGGCCAGAAAGCCCATGACCGTGACGGCCAGGAAGAAGAAGATGAAGACGGCGAGTGCCACGCCGTTCACGCCGTCCTTCACTTCGCGACACCCCCGTCCTGGGACTGCTGGGACTGCTCGGGCCGCTGGGACGCGGTGGACCTCCGGGCGCGCTGGTCGCGCTGCCACAGCACGTACGCGGTGGCGGTCAGCGCCGTGGAGATGAGCACCCAGGCCATCTGGTACCAGTAGAAGAAGGGGATGCCGATGAACGCCGGCTCCGTCTTGGCGTACGAGCCGACCCAGAGCATCGCCACGAACGGGGCGATCAGACACACGGCGATGACCACTCTGACAGGTGTCACCACCGGTGCTCCCGGTGGTCTCACTTCAGGCGCTTCTGACATGTCCGACTCCGTCCCCTTGCTGGTCACCTGCTGAGCGCGCAGGAAATCTAAGGGACGCGTTCCGTCGTACGGAACCCCCAGTCCGGATATCGGATGCGGAGGTTGTGTGGAGTGGCGGGTGTTCGACGCAGGAGGGCTCCGGGTGGCTCAGTCCTGAGGCCGCTTGAGGCGGGCCACGAACTTGTACCGGTCGCCCCGGTACACGGACCGCACCCACTCCACCGGCTGACCGTCCTTGTCCAGCGAATGCCGGGAGAGCATCAGCATCGGCAGACCCACGTCCGTGCCCAGCAGGCCCGCCTCGCGGGGGGTGGCCAGCGAGGTCTCGATGGTCTCCTCGGCCTCGGCGAGCCGGACGTCGTACACCTCGGCGAGCGCGGTGTAGAGGGACGTGTACTTCACCAGCGACCTGCGCAGCGCCGGGAAGCGCTTGGCGCTCAGATGGGTCGTCTCGATCGCCATCGGCTCGCCGTTCGCCATGCGGAGGCGCTCGATGCGCAGCACCCGGCCGCCGGCGGTGATGTCGAGCTGTCCCGCGAGCGTGTCGTCGGCCGTGATGTAACCGATGTCCAGCAGCTGGGACGTGGGTTCCAGTCCCTGGGCGCGCATGTCCTCGGTGTACGAAGTGAGTTGCAGCGCCTGGGAGACCTTCGGCTTGGCCACGAACGTGCCCTTGCCCTGGATGCGCTCCAGCCGCCCCTCGACCACCAGCTCCTGCAGCGCCTGGCGCACGGTCGTGCGCGAGGTGTCGAACTCGGCGGCCAGGGTGCGCTCGGGCGGTACCGGCGTGCCGGGCGGAAGCGTCTCGGTCATGTCGAGCAGGTGCTTCTTCAGGCGGTAGTACTTGGGCACGCGTGCGGTACGGACGGTCGCCCCGTTCTCGTGCTCCGCACTGCTGACGTCGGTGCTCATGCTCCGCCTTCCCGGCTCCTCGTGGCGTGATCCCTCTGTATACCTCTGCGCGCCCCGCTGGTCTAGTCCACGGAAGGGTCTCCGCCGGTCCGCCTCGGGAGGGCGCAGTGGTCTACCCGAAGAGTGTGGCTCAACCGCGCGGTTTTCGCTGGCTTATTACATAAAGGTTCCTGCATATGTAGGTCGCATAACGGCTGGTGGGAGGGGGTTCGAGCACCCTTGACACAGTGAATGGTCTGAGCCAAGCTCCGGCGTACTGGTCTACACCATTGGTCCAGGTCCTGGCCCCATGGGCGGTACGTCTGTCACCGCGGGGAGCAGGGGGGTTTGTGGCATCCCTGAGCAATGGCATCCCTGAGGAGGGTGGCGTGAAGAGGAAGCTGACGACCGCGATCTGTGTCGCGGGCATGATGGTCTCCATCGCGGCGTGCGGGGGCGGCGAGAAGAAGAGCTCGGACACCGGCGCCGACACCAAGGAGCTGACGGTCTGGCTCACGGTGGACGCGCAGAACAACTGGCCGGAGCTGGTCAAGGCCGCCGACGCGGCGATCGAGAAGAAGCACCCCGGCATCACGATCACGCACGAGTACTACGGCTGGCCCGACAAGAACGCCAAGCTCGACGCCGTCCTCGCCACCGACAAGGCCCCCGACGTGGTCGAGATGGGCAACACGGAGATGCTCGCCTACATGGTCAAGGGCGCCTTCGCCCCCTTGGACCAGGCGAAGTTCGACAACGCGGACGCCTGGCTGGACGGCCTCAAGGCCTCCGTCACCTACGAGGGCAAGACCTACGGCGTCCCGTACTACGCCGGTGGCCGCGTCGCCAACTGGCGCAAGGACGTCTTCGCCGCCGCGGGCGTCAAGTCCCCGCCGAAGACGTACGACGAGCTGACCGCCGCCCTCGACAAGGTGCAGAAGAAGCAGGGCGACAAGTTCAGCGCCTGGTACCAGCCCACCCGCGACTGGTACGCGGCCATGTCCTTCGTCTACGACGCCGGCGGCTCCATAGCCGTCGAATCCGGCGGCAAGTGGAAGGCCAACCTCTCCTCCCCGGAGTCCGTCAAGGGCCTGAACGAGTTCAAGAACGTCGTCGACACGTACATGCACGGCGACAAGACCAAGGACGAGTCCGACCGGTACATCGTCTACGGCCAGGGCAAGTCCGGCATGATCTTCGCCCCCGCCTGGGAGGGCGCGACCGCCGCGGCCAAGGAGAACGACAAGACCGGCAAGCTCGAAGGCAACGTCGAGAACTTCGTGATGCCCGGCCCGTCCGGCAAGAACCTGCCCGTCTTCCTCGGCGGCAGCGACCTCGCCGTCCCGGTGAAGTCCGACGCGCAGACCGTCGCCGCCGAGTGGATCAACGCCTTCACCGGGCCGGCCGGGCAGAAGGGGCTGATGGAGAAGGGCAACCTGCCCAACAACAAGACCGACCTCGCCACGCTGAAGGACGACCCGGCGACGGCGGTCCCGGCCACCGCGGCGGAGTCCAACTGGTTCGTGCCGATGGCACCGGGCTGGGGCCAGGTCGAGAAGGCGCAGATCCTGCAGACGATGCTGCAGTCCATCGGCACCGGCAAGCAGTCGGTCGAGGAGGCCGCGAAGACGGCGGACGCCGAGATCGACAAGGTCATCAACAACGAGTGAGGTGACCTGCCGGTCGGGCCCGGCCGTGGTGGCCGGGCCCGACCGGGAGTAGCCGCACGAGCCCGGTGTTCGTGGGTGACACAGGACAGTGCCGCGACGGTGTGCCGGTTCGCTGCCGGTGCGTCGTGGCTGGTCGCGCAGTTCCCCGCGCCCCTCGACGGCCGCTGCGCGGCCCATCGCGGGGCCGGGGGCTGCCTGGCCCCCCTCTTCACTGCTTAGGAGTGCGGGATGAGTGCCGCAGATACGACCACTGCCACCAAAGTGCCGCCGCGGCAGGCGTCGCCGCCGAGCGTCCCGGAAGCACCGACGAGAAAACGGACCTCCGGCGGAGCCGCCGTGCCCTGGGCCCTGCTGGCCCCCTGTCTGCTGATCCTCGCCGTCGTCCTCGGCTACCCGCTCGTCCGTCTCGTCGCCCTGTCCTTCCAGGAGTTCGGCCAGTCCCAGCTCTGGGGGTTCAAGCCGGCGGAGTCCGTCGGCTTCGACAACTTCGCCGAGGTGCTCGGCGACGGCGAGTTCTGGGCCGTCGTCGTCCGCACCATCGTCTTCGCCGCCGCCTGCGTCGTCTTCACGATGGTCATCGGCATGGCGATCGCCCTGCTGCTCCAGCGGGTCTCCGGCTGGGTGAAGACGCTCATCAACATCGCGCTCGTGGCGAGCTGGGGCATGCCGATCATCGTGGCCACCACCGTCTTCAAGTGGCTCTTCGACTCCGACTACGGCATCTTCAACGCGCTGCTCAGCAAACTCCCCGGCGTCGACATGATCGGCCACAACTGGTTCGCCAGCGGACCCGAGGGCCTGGCCGTCATCACGCTGCTGGTCGTCTGGGGCGCGGTGCCGTTCGTCGTCATCACCCTCAGCGCCGGACTCACCCAGGTCCCCAAGGAGTTGGAGGAGGCCGCCCGCCTCGACGGCGCCGGTTCCTGGGGCGTCTTCCGCTATGTCACCCTCCCCATCCTCAAGCCCATCATCGTGATGCTCACGACCCTCTCCGTCATCTGGGACATGGGCGTCTTCCCCCAGGTCTTCGTGATGCGCAACGGCCACCCGGAGGCCGAGTTCCAGTTGCTCACGACCTACTCGTACGACAAGGCGTTCGTGGTCAACGACTACGCGCAGGGCTCCGCGATCGCCCTGCTCACCGTGCTGCTTCTGCTCGGCGTGATCGGCGTCTACATGCGTCAGATGCTGAAGATCGGAGAGGTCGAATGAGTACCGCCACCGCCTCGGGCCCCCGGAAGTCCAAGCTCGGCTGGAACCTCCTCGGTCTGTTCGTCTTCGTCACGGCCGGCTTCCCCGTCTACTGGATGCTCAACACGGCGTTCAAACCGGCGAAGGACGCGATCGACCCGGACCCGAGCCTGCTGCCGACGTCGATCACCTTCGCCAACTTCGGCCGGGCGCTGGACATCGCGGACTTCTGGGGTCCGGTCGGCCGCAGCCTCGTCGTCTCCCTGACGGTCGTCGTGATCGGCATCGTCGTCGGCATGCTGGCCGCCCTGGCCATCTCCCGCTTCGCCTTCCGCGGCCGCAAGGTCGTCATCGTCGGCATCCTGGCGGTGCAGATGGTCCCGCTGGTCGCCATGATCATCCCGGTCTTCCTGCTCCTGAACGACCTCGGCCAGTACGACCGTCTGACCGGCCTGATCATCACCTACCTGACGTTCATCCTCCCGTTCACGGTGTGGACCCTGCGCGGCTTCATCGTCAACATCCCGCGTGAACTGGAGGAGGCGGCCATGGTCGACGGCTGCTCCCGCACCACCGCCTTCATCCGCGTGGTGTTCCCCCTGCTGGCCCCCGGCATGGTGGCGACCTCGGTCTACGGCTTCATCCAGGCCTGGAACGAGTATCTGTACGCCCTGATGCTGATGAGTCAGCAGAACCAGACCGCGACCGTCTGGCTCGGCAACTTCACCACCAAACACGGCACCGAATACGCCCCGATGATGGCCGGCTCCACCATGATGGCCGTGCCGATCGTCGTCCTCTTCCTCCTCGTCCAGCGCAAGATGGCCGCGGGCCTCACCGCGGGCGCCGTGAAGGGATAACCGACCCTCATGTCACCGACGACATTCGCCACCGGCTCGCCCGGTTCCCCCTCCGGACAGGACGGGCTCACACGGGACGCCCTGACGGTCCTCCAGCCCGGCTTCACCGGCACCACCGCCCCCGACTGGCTGCTGCGCCGCGTCGGCGAGGGACTCGCCTCCGTCGGTCTCTTCGGCCGCAACATCGTCTCGCCCGGACAACTCGCCACCCTCACCGCACAGTTGCGCGCCGAGCACGAGGACGTCCTGGTCGCGATCGACGAGGAGGGCGGCGACGTCACCCGCCTCGAGGTCCGCACCGGCTCCTCCTTCCCGGGCAACCACGCCCTGGGCGCGGTCGACGACGTGGACCTCACCAGGCAGGTCGCGTTCGCCCTGGGCCGCCGTCTGGCGGAGTGCGGCGTCAACTTCAACTGGGCCCCGTCGGCCGACGTGAACGCCAACCCGTCCAACCCCGTCATCGGGGTGCGCTCCTTCGGCGCCGACCCCGGCCTGGTCGCCCGCCACACGGCCGCCTACGTCACCGGTCTCCAGGCAGCGGGCGTCGCCGCCTGCACCAAGCACTTCCCGGGCCACGGCGACACCGCCGTCGACTCCCATCATTCCCTGCCCCGCATCGACGCGGACCGCTCGCTCGTGGACACCCGGGACCTGGCCCCCTTCCGGGCCGCCATCGCCGCCGGATCGCGCGCCATGATGAGCGCCCACATCCTGGTCCCGGCCCTCGACCCCGACCTCCCGGCAACGTTGTCCCGGGGCATCCTCACCGGCCTCCTCCGCGACGAGCTGGGCTACGACGGCCTCATCGTCACCGACGGCATGGAGATGCAGGCCATCGCCGGCACCTACGGCATCGAACACGGCAGCGTCCTGGCGCTCGCGGCCGGGGCCGACGCGATCTGCGTCGGCGGCGGCCTCGCCGACGACGAGACCGTCCGCCGTCTCCGCGACGCCCTCGTCACCGCCGTCCGCACCGGCGAACTCCCCGAGGAACGCCTCGCCGACGCGGCGAACCGGGTCCGGGCACTGGCACGGTGGACACGATCGGCCGCCGGGGGAGCGGAAGCCCCCGACGGGACGCCGCCCGAGCCCCTCGGGGAGACCGGCCCCGCCGGGGGCGGCGGCACGGGCGGGGGCATCGGCCTCGTGGCTGCCCGCCGCGCCCTGACGACGACCTACGCGGAGCCCTACGACCCGCCCACCCAGCCCGTGTACGTCGCGGCCTTCACTCCGGTGGCGAACATCGCCGTGGGCGACGAGACCCCCTGGGGCGTCGGCGCGGAACTGGCCCGCCTCCTCCCCGGCACCGAGACGGGCACCTTCGCCGGCGACAGCGCCGGTGCCTCCGCCCTCGCGGTCGCGGGCACCCGCCGGATCGTCGCCGTCGTCCGCGACGAACACCGCCACCCCTGGATGACCGCCGCCCTGGACGTCCTCCTCGCCACCCGCCCGGACACGGTCGTCGTGGAGATGGGCGTCCCCCAGTCCCCACCCCGAGCCGCCCTCCACATCGCCACGCACGGCGCGGCCAGGGTCTGCGGCAGAGCGGCCGCGGAGATCATCGCGGGGACGCGCTAGCGACGGGGCGCGCCGGCGACGGGGGGCGCGCTGGCGGCGGGGGGCGCGCCGGCGACGGGGGCGCGAGCGGCGCACGACAGGCGTCGGTGCCGGTACGGACGTACGACCGACACCGGTGGCGCCGAAGCGGCGCGTACTCGGCAGAGGCTCCGAAGCCTCCGGCACGCCGGCGGGAGCCCGGCCACGCGGGTGGCCGGCGGCGGGTCCCCCAGCCACCCGCGACGACCCGCCCCCACCCCCACCCCTACATCGGCCCCCCACACATACATCGGCGCCACAGCCCAGCTCACCGGGCCGTGGCGCCGATGGCGCGCTCCTCGCCGGCTAGATCCCCTGCCAGTCGGGCTTGTTGTCGTACGTGTGCCGGAAGTAGTCCGCCAGCTTCAGCTTCGACGCGGCGCCCTCGTCCACCACGACGGTCGCGTGGCGGTGGAGCTGCAACGCCGACGCCGGGCACACCGCCGCCACCGGCCCCTCCACGGTCGCCGCGACGGCGTCCGCCTTGCCCTCGCCCGTGGCGAGCAGCACCAGGTGCCGGGCCTCCAGGATCGTGCCGATGCCCTGGGTGATCACGTGGTGCGGCACCTGGTCGATGTCGCCGTCGAAGAAGCGCGCGTTGTCGATCCGGGTCTGCTCGGTGAGCGTCTTGATCCGCGTCCGGGAGGCGAGGGACGAGCACGGTTCGTTGAACCCGATGTGCCCGTCGGTCCCGATGCCGAGCAGCTGCAGATCCACACCCCCCGCCTCGGCCAGCGCCCTGTCGTACGCCTCGCTCGCCCCCGCCACGTCCTCGGCGGTGCCGTCGGGGCCCATGAAGGCGTCCATCCCGAGCCCCAGGGGTTCCAGCACCTCCCGCCGCAGGACCGAGCGGTACGACTCGGGATGCTCGGCGGGCAGCCCCACGTACTCGTCGAGCTGGGCGACCCGGGCCCGGGAGACGTCCACGGCACCGGAGCGCGCCTTCCGGGCCAGCGCCTGGTAGATGGGCAGCGGGGTGGACCCCGTGGCCACCCCGAGCAGCGCCTCGGGCTTGCGTCGGAGCAACTCCGCCATCGCCTCGGCTATGAGCTCGCCACCCGCCTTGGCATCCGGAACGATGACAACTTCCACGCTGGGCCTGCCGATCTGGAAAGTAAGGACTCAAGAGGACTCGACCGGAACCTGCGGGGTCAAGCACCTTTCATGTGGTGTAGACCAATCTAGCAGGGGTCGCCCCTTCCCCACAGGGGTCTTTGCGGGAGGCGGCCGCGTGCGTGAGACCGGTCACCGGGGCGGTGACGCTGTTCCCGGCCCGCGCCCGGGCGAAGCGGGCTACGCTGCCAGTGGACCCGTCCGTGGATGTCGGACGAGGGAACAACAACAAACATCCGCCAACGCATGGACACACGCAGTGGTCTAGTCAACAATGCGTGGTAGTGCGTGTGATCGATCAGCGGCCAGCCGCCGGTGATCGCGCACGACGACAAGCCTCCGTCTTCCCCGCACAGGAAGGCGGACCGAGGACCCGGCGCTCTCTGCCCTGACTGCTCCGGATCCTCATCCTTCGGCCGACCGGGACCGCACACCCCACGGCCGATGTTGCTCCGGGCTGCGGTGCCGGGAGGGCTGAGGGTCCCTCTCAGGCGCCGCGGCCCGCGGGTGTCCCCGGGCCCGTACCGGCCACACCCCCACTGTTTCCGGTCAGGTCCGTACCGCCAGGTACGCTCGCACACGTGCCCTCCATGAACGAACTCGTCCGCCAGCACACCGCCCTCAGCGACTCCGACCTGGAGTGGCTGCATCTGCTGGTGTCGGAGTGGCAGCTGCTGTCCGACCTCTCCTTCGCCGACCTGGTCCTCTGGGTCCCCACGCGCGACGGCACCCGCTATGTCTCCGTGGCCCAGATGCGCCCCAACACCGGCCCCACCTCGTACCAGGACGACATGGTCGGCCACCTGGTCCCGCGCGGCCGCCGGCCCCTGCTCGACGCCGCGCACGACGAGGGCCGGATCGTCCGCGAGGGCGATCCGGAGTGGCGCGAGGAGGTGCCCGTACGGGTCGAGTCCATCCCCGTGCGCAGGGAGGGCCGCGTCCTCGGCGTCATCGCGCGCAACACCAATCTGCTGACCGTGCGGACCCCGAGCCGTCTGGAGCTGACGTACCTCCAGAGCGCCTCCGACCTGGCCCAGATGATCGCCGCGGGCGCGTTCCCGTTCCCCGACCAGCAGGTCGACATGGACGCCTCACCGCGCGTCGGCGACGGGCTGATCAGGCTCGACGCCGACGGCATCGTCCAGTACGCCTCCCCGAACGCCCTCTCCGCCTACCACCGCCTCGGCCTCGCCGCCGACCTGGTGGGCTGCCACCTCGGCCGTACGACCGCCGAACTCGCCCCCTCCCGGGGCCCGGTGGACGAGGCGCTCGCCAAGCTGGCGAGCGG
This sequence comes from Streptomyces caniscabiei, assembly GCF_014930365.1. GTDB lineage: Bacteria > Actinomycetota > Actinomycetes > Streptomycetales > Streptomycetaceae > Streptomyces > Streptomyces caniscabiei. The sequence goes on from NZ_JABXWI010000006.1 coordinate 491,509, forward strand.
GTGGGCGCCGCGCGAGTTCGAGATCGAGTCCGACGACGGGGTGATCCAGTTCCGCGCGATCCCGCTCAAGCCCAAGGGGCCGCGCATCGGTTCGCTGGTGCTGCTGCGGGACGTGACCGAACTGCGGCGCCGCGAGCGCGAGTTGATCACCAAGGACGCGACCATCCGGGAGATCCACCACCGGGTGAAGAACAACCTCCAGACCGTGGCCGCGCTGCTGCGACTCCAGGCCCGGCGCATCGAGTCCGAACGCGGCAGGGAGGCCCTCGAAGAGGCCGTACGGCGGGTCGGGTCGATCGCGATCGTGCATGAGACGCTGTCCCAGAATCTGGACGAGCGGGTGGAGTTCGACGAGATCGCCGACCGCGTGCTGGCGATGGTCGCCGAGATCTCACCGGGCAAGGTCGCCGGCCGGCGCACCGGACGGTTCGGCATCCTGGACGCGGAGGTCGCCACCCCGCTCTCCATGGTCCTCACCGAGATCCTGCAGAACGCCCTCGAACACGGTTTCCGCGAGGGCGACACCGGCACGGTCGAGGTCTCGGCCGTACGCGGCGGCTCCACCAAGGACACCCGGCTGCTCGTCACCGTGCAGGACGACGGCGTCGGCCTCCCCGAGGGCTTCGACCCGCACCGCTCGGGCAACCTCGGCCTGCAGATCGTACGGACGCTGGTGGAGGGGGAGTTGGGCGGTACCTTCGACATGGTCCCGGCGCCGGAGCAGGGCACCCAGGTGATCCTGGACATCCCGGTGCGGGCCCAGAAGTAGCGGGCGTACGGCGATCGCGCCGGCCGGGACACCACGGTCGGCGTACGGGAAACGGCACCCAGCCTCTTCGCGCCGGCAACGCCACTGAGGGTCTTCGTACCGGGAACAGCACCGAGCCCCGGACCAACGTGTGGTCCGGGGCTCGGGCTCGTGGCTGATTAAGCGCACCGGGGGTACTGCGCGCTGCGGCTCGGGGGCGGGAGAAGCGCACTCGCTGTGCGCGCCGCCAAGCTCAGGCTATTGCTGGGTGGGATGTCAGGCGGATGCCTGACGGGCCCGGTTGCGGGCGGCGCGGCGCTTCATGGCGCGGCGCTCGTCCTCGCTGAGACCACCCCAGACGCCGGAGTCCTGGCCGGACTCAAGCGCCCACTGCAGACACTGCTCGATAACCGGGCAGCGACGGCAGACAGCCTTGGCTTCCTCGATCTGCAGCAGCGCAGGACCGGTGTTGCCGATGGGGAAGAAGAGCTCGGGGTCTTCCTCGCGGCAAACGGCGTTGTGACGCCAGTCCATGGCTGCTACCTCTCCTTGGTATTACATGCACGTTAGCTTGTGAATGTGAACGCTTTCACGAATCCCTCAACAAGTGAAGGGCCGATCACCAGGCGGACTGGTGTGGTCCTGTGGGTTGAGGAGGGGTTCTGGCGCTTGCTTGAGCCGGTGTTGCGGGCTGTCCCGAGCGCCACGTAGAGACTCGCAAACCTCGGCGGCGGATACAACCCCTTCCGGAAAGTTTTTTTTGATTCCTCGGTGTCGACTGTGTCACAGCCGTACTTCCATGGGGTGGATCCTGGCCTAAACGTTCGAGTGGAAGGACTTTTGCCCGTTCCGCTCACACAATCACACGCAGTGCACGGCGTACGCCTGTGAACGTCACGCTCGTACGCAGTCCGAGGTGGTCGCCGTCCATCTGGAGGGGGAGGGGGACCTTCGAATGCAAGGTGAAGTCGGTCAGATCGTGCAGGGTGGTGGCGTGCTTGCCCTGGGGTCCGCGCTCGGGGGACGAAGTGAGCAACTGTGTGCCATATCGGGCGAGTGCGGGCGTCGACATCCGGCTGAGACCGAGCACGTCGAGACCTTTATCGAACGAGGCCTTAGGCGACGCGTACACCGGGCGATTACCCAGAAACGTCCACGGGGACGTGTTGCAGACTATGGACAGCACAAGATCGGAAATCGGATCCTCGCCGGCCCGCTCCAAAGTGATCGTGCCGAGCCTGCGATGGGGCTCTTCCAGAAACTGCCGGAAAGCCTGACGCAGGTAAAGGGCGTGTGTGGATTTCCGTCCGCGTTCCCGCTGTTGCTCGACCCGGCCGATCACCCCCGCGTCGAATCCCAGGCCGGCGCAGAACGTGAACCAGCGGGACGGCACCGCCTCGTCCTCCGTGCCCGGGGTGCCCGAGGCCATACCCAGGCCGACCGTGCGCTCCCGGCTCTCGCGCAGGGCGTCGAGCAGGACGCCGGTCGCCTCCACGGCGTCGTTGGGCAGGCCCAGGGCGCGGGCGAAGACATTGGTGGAGCCGCCGGGGACCACGGCGAGACGGGGGAGGCGGTCGGGGTCCGGGCCGTGGTGCAGCAGGCCGTTCACGACCTCGTTGACCGTGCCGTCGCCGCCGAGCGCGACGACCAGTTCGATGTCGTCCTTGCCCTCGGCGGCCTGGCGGGCGAGGTCGCGGGCGTGACCCCGGTACTCGGTGGTCACCGCCTCCAGTTTCATCTCGCTCGCGAGAGCGTGGATCAGCACATCGCGCGTACGTGCGCTTGTGGTGGTTGCCGCCGGGTTGACCACGAGAAGTGCACGCATGAGTTGCAGGGTACCTACTGGGTGGTACCCGGCCCATACCGAGGTGCGGATCAAGGGGGAGATCAGGTAGTGACGATGAGCACGCGGGGGGCGCGCGGACGCGGGGTGCGTGCCCGGCACCGGGGGCGGAGGGGGCGACGGGGGCGAGGGCTACCCTTCAGGAGTGAGCCCTGAGCAGACCCCCGTGCCGGACACCTCCGACGCCGAGCGCCGCCCCGGGCGGCTGACCGCCGCGGCCGCGCTGGCCGCGCTGGAGGGGGTGGCCCTGCTGGTGGGCGGCGGGGCCATGCTCGTCGTCGGCCTCACCGGTGACTCGGACGACCTGAGCACCGGCGTCACCGGCGGCATCACCCTCGTCGCGCTGGCCCTGCTGCCGCTGATCGCCGCGCGCGGCCTGCTGCTGCGGCGGAGCTGGAGCCGGGGCCCCGCCGTCATCACCCAGATCATGGCGCTGCCGGTGGCCTACAACCTGCTGCGCGCCGACAGCGTGGCGATCCCGGCGGGCATCGCCCTGGCGGTGATCGCGGTCTCCGCCCTGGTCCTGCTGCTCAACCCCGCCACGACCCGGGCCCTCGACATCCAGGGCCCCGGCCGCGCCCAGGAACCGAAGGCGTAACGGGCGGACGGTCACGGAGGTGCTCGCCGGCTCCCGGGAACCGAGGAGTCCGGGCGCCGACGGCTCTTGGAACCGTCGCTCCCGGCCGCTCCCCGCTACTCCTCGACCAGCAGCTTCTCCCGCAGTTGGGCCAGGGTCCTCGCCAGCAGTCGGGAGACGTGCATCTGGGAGATGCCGACCTCCTGGGCGATCTGCGACTGGGTCATGTTGCCGAAGAACCGCAGCAGCAGGATCCGCTTCTCGCGCGGCGGGAGGTCCTCCAGCAGCGGCTTCAGCGACTCCCGGTACTCGACGCCCTCCAGCGCCTCGTCCTCCGCGCCGAGCGTGTCCGCGACGGCCGGCGACTCGTCGTCGGTGTCGGGGACGTCCAGCGAGAGCGTGGAGTACGCGTTGGCCGACTCCAGGCCCTCCAGGACCTCCTCCTCCGAGATGGCCAGCTTCTCGGCCAGCTCGTGCACCGTCGGGGAGCGTCCGTGCTGCTGGGACAGCTCGGCCGTGGCCGTGGTCAGCGCGAGCCGCAGCTCCTGCAGCCGACGCGGCACCCGCACCGCCCAGCCCTTGTCGCGGAAGTGCCGCTTGATCTCGCCGACGACCGTCGGGGTCGCGTACGTGGAGAACTCCACCCCGCGGTCCGGGTCGAAGCGGTCCACCGACTTGATCAGGCCGATGGTGGCGACCTGGGTCAGGTCGTCCAGCGGCTCGCCGCGGTTGCGGAACCGGCGCGCGAGGTGCTCCACGAGCGGCAGATGCATCCGGACGAGCCGGTTGCGCAGCTCCGCGTACTCCGCACTGCCGTCCGGCAGGGCGCGCAGCTCCACGAACAGGGCGCGCGCCCCCGTGCGGTCGTGAGGGTTGTGCTGTGCGCTGCGCACGCTCTGCGCGCCCGCCTCGTCGTGTCGCTCGTGCTCGCTCATAGTCCCGCCCGCCGTCACCGTTCCCCCAGCCCTCGACTGTGCTCGAGCGGGGGAGGCCCCAGTCCGCCCTCGTGAGGACGTGGTGCTCCGTAGGGCACCCTCCGGATCCCGTTGCCCGTCGGAGGGCGTCTCGTCGTCGGACGGCTCCGCCCACCGAGACGCTCCGGCCGCCGCCGAGGACTCGTCCTCCGGGTGCGGCCGGGCCTGCTCGGGGATGCCGTCGACGCCGTCCGCCAGATGCGCCGGCCCACTCGGACCGCCGTCGTCCTCCGCGGGCAGTTCCCGTGTGCCGCGTTCTTCGTCCCGCACCGGCCCGTCCCCGTTCCTCACGCCGGCCCGGGTCCCGCGCCGCGCTGTTTGTAGAGGCTGATCGAAACGGTTTTGTCGTCGGCCACCGCGGAGGAGACCTTGCCCGCCAGGGCCGACAGCACGGTCCAGGCGAAGGTGTCGCGCGAGGGGGCGTGGCCGTCCGTCGTGGGGGCCGAGACCGTGACCTCCAGCGAATCGTCGACCAGACGGAAGACACAGCTGAGCACCGAGCCGGGCACGGCCTGCTGAAGCAGGATCGCGCAGGCCTCGTCGACCGCGATGCGCAGGTCCTCGATCTCGTCGAGGGTGAAGTCCAAACGGGCCGCGAGGCCGGCCGTCGCCGTACGCAGCACCGACAGGTAGGCACCCGCGGCCGGCAGCCGGACTTCCACGAAGTCCTGGGTCCCGGGCTCGCCTGCGATCTGGGACACCCTCACCTCCAAGGTGGTACAAGCTTTTTCGGGGGCCGAGGGTCGCCCCCCGGGGTAACGCGCTACGTGGTTCAGCGGTGACGCTATCGCGCTACCGAGCGCCGTGTCCTCGGGGTCCTGAGGACCCCACCCCATGCTGTCACTCATAGTAAGCCTATGAATACGCTCGGTGGCTAGAGGTCTGCGGGCCTCAAATAGGAAGAGCGCGCGCCGGATTGACGTACCCAGGCGCCGGACCGCCGAACCGTGTCACACGAGTACGTCGACGTGTCACGGGGTGACATGGTTCCGTCGTACGACGTCTCGGTCGTGTTCGTCAAACCAGTACATGGTCCACGAAGCACCAGCGCCAGGTCTCGCCGGCCTCGAACGTGCGCATGATGGGATGGCCGCTCTCCTTGTGGTGCTCGGTGGCGTGGCGCATCGGGGAGGAGTCGCAGCACCCCACGTGCCCGCACTCCAGGCACATCCGCAACTGCACCGGGTGGCTCCCGGCGGCCAGGCACTCCGGGCAGGTGTCGCTCAGCGGTTCGGGCTCGGGGTGCGGCAGCGCGTCCGTGTGCGTGCACTGTTTCATGATTGCCAGGTTACGACGGGCGCGCGGAACCTCGCGCGGAAACGAAGGCGGCGGAAGCGATGCACTTTTTGCCCTTGCTGTTGCTGGTCGCAGGGAGTGCGACGGTCGCCGGTGCCGCCCGGCGTACGCCGGTGCCCGCCCCACTGCTGCTGGTCGCGGCGGGGCTCGCGGTGTCTTATGTGCCCGGAGTGCCCCACTACGAGCTCGACCCCGAGATCGTCCTGCCGCTGATCCTGCCCCCGCTGCTGTACACCGCCGCCAGCGACAGCTCCTACCTCGACCTGCGGGCCCAACTGCGGCCCGTGGCCCTGCTGTCGGTCGGCTACGTCCTCTTCGCGACCCTGGCCGTGGGCTGGGCCGCGTACCTGATCGTGCCCGGGTTGCCGCTGACCGCCGCGCTGGTGCTCGGCGCGATCGTGGCGCCGCCGGACGCGGTCGCGGCGACGGCGGTCGCCCGGCGGGTGGGGCTGCCGTCGCGGATCACCACGATCCTTCAGGGTGAGTCCCTGGTGAACGACGCGACCGCGATCACCGCGTACCGGGTGGCCCTCGCGGCCACCATCGGCGAGGGCGCGAGCTGGACCGGCGGGATCGTGGAGTTCCTGGTGGCGGCGGTCGGCGGCGTCGTGGTGGGCCTGGCGCTGATGGTGCCCATCCACTGGCTGCGCACGCACCTCAAGGAGGCGCTGCTGCAGAACACCCTCTCCCTGCTGATCCCCTTCGTCGCCTACGGGCTCGCCGAGTGGGTGCACGCCTCCGGGGTGCTCGCCGTGGTCGTCGTCGGCCTCTACCTCGGCCACCGCAACTGGCAGGTCGACTTCGCCACCCGCCTCCAGGAGGAGGCCGTCTGGAAGATGGTCGCCTTCCTGCTCGAATCCGCCGTGTTCGCCCTCATCGGACTCCAGCTCCCGGTCGTCCTCGAAGGGCTCGGCGAGTACGAGGGAATCCGCGCCACCTGGTACGCCGTGGCCGTCTTCCTCGTGGTCGTGGCCTCCCGCTTCGTCTGGGTCTATCCGGCGACCTACCTGCCGCGCATGGTCTCCCGACGCATCCGGGAACGCGAGGTCGACCCCACCTGGAAGGGGCCCTTCGTCATCGCCTGGGCCGGCATGCGCGGCGTCGTCTCGCTGGCCATCGCCTTCTCGATCCCGCTCACCGTGCACGGCGGGGAGGACTTCCCCGAGCGGAACCTGATCCTGTTCCTGACCTTCACGACGGTCATCGGCACGCTCGTCATCCAGGGGCTGACCCTGCCGCCGCTGATCCGCTTCCTGAAACTGCCGGGCCGCGACCAGCAGGCGGAGACCCTCGCCGAGGCCAACGCCCAGGCGCAGGCGTCCCGAGCGGCCGAGGCCCGCCTCGACGAACTCCTCGCGAACGAACGCAACGAACTCCCGCCCCCGCTCGTCGAACGCCTTCACACGGTCCTCGAACGGCGGCGCAACGCCGTCTGGGAACGGCTCGGCGCCGTGAACCCGGTGACCGGCGAGAGCGTCGACGACACCTACAGCCGCCTCTCCCGCGAGATGATCGGCGCCGAACGCGAGGTCTTCGTCAAGCTGCGGGACGGCAGGTACATCGACGACGAGATGCTGCGCACCCTGCTGCGAAGGCTGGACCTGGAGGAGGCTGCGGTCTACCGCGAGGCCTCCTAGGGTCTGTCCGGCGGGCCCTCGGGCACGCGCTCCGGGAACGGGCGGCCCGTGATCACCGCCGCGAGCGTCGTCCCGCGCGGGAAGGCGCCCTCTCCCGCCAGAGTGACAAGTCCGTAGAGCAATTTGGCGACATAGAGATGCTCCATCGGGAGCATGTGGCGGATCTCGAAGTCGTCCGCGAAGGCGTCCAGTTCGGGCGAGGTCCGGGCGTAACCGCCGAAGTGGAAGCGGTCGTCGAGGCTCCAGTCGCCGCGCGGGCCGCCGAACGCCTTCTCCTGAAGCTGTCGTATCTCCTCGTCGAGGAAGCCGCCCTTGAGAACCGGAATGCCGAGGGCGCGCTGGTCGGGGGCCAGTCCCGCGGCCAGTCCGGCGAGGGTGCCGCCGGTGCCGCAGGCGAGGGCCACCACGTCGGCCCGGCCGCGCAGCTCCGCGCCGAGGTCCTGACAGCCCCGCACGGCGAGGCTGTTGCTGCCGCCCTCGGGGACCACGTACGCGTCCTCCGCGCCGGCGGCCCGGAGGACGGCCGCCAGGGTGGCCGGGTCGGACTTGTGGCGATACGTCGATCTGTCGACGAAGTGCAGCCGCATGCCGTCCGCCGCGCAGCGGGCCAGCGACGGGTTGAGGTGGCGGCCGGCCAGTTCCTGGCCGCGCACCACGCCCACGGTGGGCAGGCCCAGGAGGTGGCCCGCGGCAGCCGTGGCGCGCAGATGGTTCGAGTAGGCACCGCCGAAGGTGAGCAGCGGGCGGCCCGCCGCCGCGCGCAGGTTCGGGGCCAGTTTGCGCCACTTGTTGCCGACGAGCCGCGGGTGGATCAGATCGTCGCGCTTGAGCAGCAACCGGAGGCCGCGGCGAGCGAAGCGCTCGTCCGCGACCTCCTGGAGGGGTGACGGCAGCCTGGGCTTCAGGACGGTGGTGGGGTCGTCGGGGGCGGAGGGCTGGCCGGTCACATGGCCATTGTCGGACACATGACCGGTGGGTGTCGGCCGCGCCCGCCGCCGGGGTCCTATTTCAGGCGGTCCCGGACGCGCTCTCTCATGCCGGCCATGGAGAAGCCTCGTGGGTCGACCTTGCCGGGCTGCCATTCGAGGTGCCCGATGACGGACCGCTGGTTCCAGCCGTGGTGACGGCAGACGGCGGCCGAGACCCGCTCGATGGCTTCGAGCTGTGCCGCCGGCCAGGGGTCCTCGCCGTCGCCGAGGTTCTCGCACTCGAAGCCGTAGAAGTGACGGTTGCCGTCGGTGTTGGCCTCGTTGTCCTTGGGCAGCGCCTTCTCGGCGATCACGGCCCGCAGGACGTCGTCGTCGCCCAGACCGGCGTGGTTGGCCCGGCCGTAGCCGACGAGGTGCACCCGGCCGTCCTTGGTGATCACACCGTGGCACAACGGGCCGGGCAGACCCGAGTACCCGTCACGGCAGATACGGACGGTGCGTTCGCTGCCGGACGTGACGGTGTGGTGGATCATCACGCCGTGGACGGGCCCCCACGGGCCCACGTGGTTGCGGTTGTGATGTTCCCAGTCGCCGACCTCGACGACCCGGACGCCCTCGTTCTTGAGGACGGTGAGAAACCTGCTCGCGGACATGGGTGGGGCCATGGCCGGCTCCTTCGTGCCGTGCGACGGCCGCTGGTCGTGGCCGCCTCGTACGCGGTGTGTACCCCAACTCGCGGTGTGGGCGAGGCGGACGAGGGGGCGCGCGGATGGATCCGGTCAGATTCGGCGGGGGCTCGTACGGGGGTGCGAGTGGCCGACAGAAACAGTGGGCTTGCCCAGTCTGCGAAGATCCATTCCCGCTCTTTCGGGTAATAGCATCAGCACGCTCCGTGATGCAAGGCTGGATCGCGAGATCGGTGACCGCGATCAGTGCTGTCAGTGCATACCCGGAGGGGAATCCGCATGTCGGTAGGCGAAGAGGTTCGCTCGCAGCAGGACAGGCCGCAGCAGAGTCTCGGCACGGCCGCTGCCCGGAACCTGGCCACCACCACGAAGTCCACGCCCCAGATGCAGGAGATCAGCTCCCGCTGGCTGCTGCGCACCCTGCCGTGGGTGAATGTGCAGGGCGGCACGTACCGGGTGAACAGGCGGCTCACCTACGCGGTCGGCGACGGCCGCGTCACCTTTGTGAAGACCGGCGACCGGGTCGCCGTCATCCCCGCGGAGCTCGGCGAACTGCCGGCCCTGCGGACCTACGAGGACATCGACGTCCTGGGCGAGCTGGCCCAGCGGTGCGAGCAGCGGGAGTTCGCGCCCGGCGACGTCCTGGCCGAATTCGGCAGCCAGGCGCAGGAGGTGTTCCTGCTCGCGCACGGCAAGGTCGAGAAGGTCGGCACCGGCCCCTACGGCGACGACGCTGTCCTCGGCGTACTGGCCGACGGCGCCTACTTCGGCGAGCAGTCCCTGCTCGACCCCGACGCGATCTGGGAGTACACGGCCCGCGCGGTCACCGCGTGCACGGTGCTCGTCCTGCCGCGCCAGGCCGTCGAGCAACTCGCCGAGCGCGCGGAGACGTTGAGCGAGCACCTTCAGGAGCAGCGCGCGATCCCGTCGCAGCGCACCAACAAGTACGGTGAGAAGGAGATCGACCTCGCCGCCGGCCACAGCGGTGAGCCGGACATCCCGCACACCTTCGTCGACTACGAGGCCGCGCCGCGCGAGTACGAACTCAGCGTCGCCCAGACCGTCCTGCGCATCCACACCCGCGTGGCCGACCTCTACAACCAGCCGATGAACCAGACCGAGCAGCAGATCAGGCTGACGGTCGAGGCGTTGAAGGAACGCCAGGAGCACGAGCTCGTCAACAACCGGGAGTTCGGCCTCCTCCACAACTGCGAGTACGACCAGCGACTCCAGCCGCACGACGGTGTGCCCAGCCCGGACGACCTGGACGAACTGCTCTCCCGGCGCCGGGGCACCAAGCTGCTGCTCGCCCACCCGCGCGCGATCTCCGCGTTCGGCCGCGAGCTGAACAAGCGCGGACTGGTCCCGGAGACCGTCGACATCGCCGGCAACCGCATCCCCACCTGGCGCGGCGTGCCCATCTACCCGTGCAACAAGATCCCGGTGACCGAGGCCAGGACCACGTCGATCATCGCCATGCGTACCGGCGAGGAGGACCAGGGTGTCATCGGTCTGCGGGCCGCGAGCATCCCCGACGAGATCGAGCCCAGCCTGTCGGTGCGGTTCATGGGCATCAACGAACAGGCGATCATCAAGTACCTCGTGACGGCCTACTACTCGGCCGCGGTCCTGGTCCCCGACGCGCTCGGCGTGCTGGAGAACGTCGAGATCGGCCGCTGGCGGTGACCCTGTCCGACCGGACGCCGTGTCCCCGCCCGCCAGGGCGGGGGCGCCCCGCGCGCACGCGCGCCCACCCGGCGGGACCACCACCGGCCGCGGCCTCGCCGGGGCGACCCCATGAGTGAGTCCGTGACGGAGACGAAGCGGAGCGCCGCCGGCCCGGTCCCGAGGCCGGCGATGGTCGTCGAGCGGAAGCGGAGGGGAACTCTGGAGCCGGAAGGGGAGACGGAACCGGGGAAGGACCCGCCCGCCCCCGGTGCCGACGGACCGGCCGGCCGGGCGGGCGCGGCGAGCGGCCTCGACGGACATGAGGCGGCGGAGATCCTGGAGCGGGCACGGACGTCGGTCGATCCCGAACTGCGCAGGGCCGTCGGGTCGTTACCCGGTTCGCTGCGCCGGGTCGCGCGTTACCACTTCGGCTGGGAGGACGTGGACGGCACCCCGGTCACGGGGAACGCCGGCAAGGCGATACGCCCGGCGCTGGTGCTGGCCGCCGTCGCCGCGCTCGGTGGGCGTGAGTCCGCCGCCGTGCGGGCCGCCGCCGCGGTGGAACTGGTGCACAACTTCACGCTGCTGCACGACGACGTGATGGACCGGGACACCACGCGCAGACACAGGGCCACCGCGTGGACGGTGTTCGGGATCCCCGACGCGATCCTGGCCGGGGACGCGCTCCAGGCCCTGGCCCAGCGGCTGCTCGCCGAGGATCCGCACCCGGCGTCGGCCGCGGCCTCCGCCCGGCTCGCGGCCTGTGTCGTCGAACTGTGCGCGGGCCAGCAGACCGACACCGAGATGGAGGGGCGCCGGCCGGAGGAGGTCACTCTCGACGAGGTGCTCGTCATGGCCGAGGCCAAGACGGGTGCGCTGCTCGGCTGCGCCTGCGCGGTGGGCGCCCTGTACGCGGGCGCCGGCGAGGAGGACGTCGAGGCCCTCGACGCGTTCGGGCGGGAGGCCGGGCTGGCCTTCCAGCTCATCGACGACGTGATCGGCATCTGGGGCGACCCGAGTCACACCGGCAAGCCGGCCGGGGCGGATCTCATGATCCGCAAGAAGTCCCTCCCGGTGGTCGCCGCGCTGGCCTCGGGCACCCCGGAGGCCGCCGAACTCGCCGAGCTGTACGGACTGCCGTTCGAGGAGGGGGACCTGGAGCGTACGGCGTCGGTGGTGGAGCGGGCCGGTGGGCGCGACTGGGCGCAGATCCAGGCCGCCGACCGCATGGCCAGGGCCATGCACGAACTCTCACGCGCGGTCCCGGACCCGGAGTCGGCCGGAGGACTCCTCGCCCTGGCCGAGTTCGTGACGCGCCGCAGCAGCTGAGGTCGGCCGAGGGGCGCTGGATGCTCCGGAGGCGTCGTGCCGTGCGGACCTGACCCCGCGCGGTGGCGGTGCCTTCGGGTGGTCGGCGGGTCCCGCACATCCCCACGGTGTGCGGGGCCCGCCGGTTCTTCGTCGCTACGGGACGATCGTTCTCACGACCCGTTCCATCAGGCCGTCCGGGGCGGGCACCCCGGGGAGGGCGTCTTCGAGGACGTCCGGCAGGGTCAGGTGTTCGAGCAGAAGGCCCTGCATGGCCAGGTAGAGCACCATGACGGTCTCGTCGCCGCCGGGGAGGCCCGCCTCACGGTGGAACCGCATGCCGAAGTCGAGTTCGCCGCGCACCGACTCGGTGTACGAGGCGTAGAGGGCCGGGCGGCGGGTGGCTTCGAGGCGTAGTTCCAGGTGGGCCAGGTAGCCGGTCCGGTCCCCGGTGACGCGGGCCAGCAGATCACGCATGAGGGCCGTGACCAGGGAGCGGTCCTTCGGCGAGGCGAGCAGCTTCTCGACCACGGCGGGGTCGGGGGCCAGGCGTTCCTTCAGCCGTGCGTCGATCTGATGGAGCAGGGCGTCGCGGTCGGCGAAGTAGTTCGACGCGGTGCCCACCGGGACGGCGGCCTCGGCGTCCACCGCGCGGAACGTCAGCCCGCGTGCGCCCTCGCGGGCCAGCACCGCCACCGCGGCGTCCAGCAGAGCGCCCCTGCGCTCGGGGTTCCTGACCATCCGGACTCCTCCGTACTCATTGCCTCGTACCTAAATCCCTTGCAACCACTACAGATGAAGTACTATAACTGACGTGGTTGCAGGGGGGGTGTGGCGTCGAATGGCCGCCGTCGGCTCTGACGCGACTTGTCTGTCCGTCCGACGAGGAAAAGAGACCGATTTGCGCAAGCTCACGTACCTCATCGCGTGTTCGATCGACGGGTTCATCGGAGATCCGAACGGTGACGCGTCCTACATGTATCCCTACGTCGTGGGTGAGTACGCCGAGTACGTCATCGCGGCGTACCCGGACACCAACCCGGTCCATGTCCGTCGGCTCATCGGCACCGATGGTCTGCCCAACAAGGACTACGACACGATCATCCAGGGCCGAGCCAGCTACGACGTGGCGCTGAAGGAGGGCATCACCAGCCCGTTCGCCCATCTGCGCGAGTACGTCGCCTCGCGCACGCTGAAGAAGTCGCCCGATCCGAACGTCGAGATCATCTCCGACGACCTGGTCGGCAAGGTCCGCGAACTCAAGGCGGAGGACGGCGATCTCGGCATCTACCTCTGCGGCGGCTCGGTGGTCGCGGGAGAGCTGGTCGACGAGATCGACGAGCTGATCATCAAGACGTACCCGGTCGTGCAGGGAAGCGGCATGCCGATGTTCGGCTCCGGATTCGCCCTCACCGAGTTCACGCTCGACGACGTGCGCGGCTTCGACAACGGGGTCGTCGTGCGGAAGTACAGCAGGAAGCGCTGAGCGTCGGCTCCACGCGCCCGTTCGGCCCGCACGTTTCCCGGCAGGCTCCGGGCGGCGGCCCCGGGCGGCGGAGATTGCCGGTGCACGGCGGGGAGCGCACCGATCCCGTCGGCCATACCCTGAGCACATGGGCATCGACGAGCATGTCTGCCCGGTCTGCGGACAGCCTGTGGCCACGGTCGTACGGCGACACAAGACGCTGGGCGCGTGGGTACCCGTGTGGGGTCCGAGTCCGTGCAGGAATCACGAGTGCGCGGCGTACGTCGACGAGGCCGTCGAGGCCGCGGAGGCCGCCGCGGAGAAGCCCCGGGCGGTGGCCCGGCGGACGCACGGGAGCCATGGTGGGCATGGCGGTCACGGTGGTCGTGCGGGTCAGGCCGATCACGCGTCAGCCGAGTCGGCCGGGGTGACGGAGTCGTCCCCGGCGGCCGTGGCGGCTCCGGCCGAGGAGAGGACCGAGGCGAGGACCGAGGAGAAGGCCTGACCGGGCGGTCCGGACTCGGCCCCGGCTCAGGCCTGCGGCAGACGAAGGAGCGGACTCATGAAGTTCCTGATGATGGTCCAGGGCACGCAGGCGGACTACGAGGGCATGCGGGGCACTGCCTCCGAGCACTCTCCCGCCTGGACGCAGGAACAGTTGCGGGCCATGTACGCCTATATGAGCGCGATCAACGACGACCTCACCGAGAGCGGGGAGATGCTCGACGGGCAGGGCCTGGCCGAGCCGGCGAGCACGCGGTTCGTCACGGCGGACGCCGACGGCAAACCGGTGGTCACGGACGGGCCGTACCCGGACACCGCCGAACTGCTCGCCGGGTACTGGCTCCTGGACTGCGCCGACCTGGACCGGGTCACGGAGATCGCGGCCCGCGTCGCCCAGTGCCCCGGCCCCGAGGGGCTCAAGGAGTACCCGGTGGTCATCCGCCCGGTGCTGGAAGGGGCGGAGGACATCTGAACGGCGGTCGTGTCGCCTGAACGGCGGTCGTGTCGCCCCGAGCTCCGCCGCCCCGAGCCCCGGGCCGGCACGCACCCCGGGGCTTCGCTCTCACCCCGCTGTCGGAGGAAGTCCGCCCGTCTCCGGGTCCCGGGCCGTCAGGCAGTACGTGCCGCCCGCCGGGTCGCGCATCACGGTCCAGTGGGGCTGGTGGGACACATGGGTGGCGCCGAGGGACTCGTGGTGGGCCCGGACGGTGTCGATGTCGGCGCAGGCGAAGTCGAGGTGGGCGGAGGTCGGGCGCGGGGAGTCGAGGCGCTGGAGGAGGATGCGCAGGGGGAGGCCGGTCGGCGGGCGCAGCACATGGAACTCCGGGCGGGAACCCGGACGGGAGTCCCACCCCGTCAGGGCCGTCCAGAAGGTGACCTCGGCCTCGAAGGCGGCCGGCGTCACGTCGACGCACACCTGGTCCAGCCGCCTGCCGTCGACCACCGGCTGCCGCTCGGCCTCTCCGTGCCAGGGCACCACGCAGAAGAGCTGCCCGGCGGGTGAGCGCAGCACCGCCCAGTCGTCGTGCGGGGCGACGACCTCGGCGCCGAGGTCGACCGCCCGGTCGACGAGCGCGTGGACGTCCTCGACCAGGAGATCCAGGTGGGCGCCGCCGTCGCCAGAGTCGACCCCCTGCGCCTTCACGCAGGCGTCGCCGTTCTCCGGCAGCAGCGTGACGAACTCGCCCTGATCGCCCCGCGGCGCGGACAGCCGCGTCGCCGTGACCGCCGTCCAGAAGGCACAGGCCCGCTCGAACACGGCCGCCGGCCGGTCGACGAACGCGTACGTCCACCGAATCGGCCCACCGGCCCCGCCGGCCCCGCGCACCGAGCCGCTGCCCGAGCCGTCGTCCCCGAGGCCACCGCCGCCACTGCCGTTCCGGCCCACTCCACCCACAGCGCCGCTCCCTGTCGTACGGTCCAACCCCACGGCCGGACGACTCGTACGGTCCCTCTCCGCCCCGCTGCGCGCAACGCGGTTTCGGGGGCCGGGCGCGGCCGGGGCGCCCGGGTGATCAGTCCCGGCGCTGCATGAAGCGCAGCATGTTGCCCGCCGGGTCGCGGAACGCGCAGTCGCGGACGCCGTACGGCTGGTCCGTGGGTGCCTGGAGGACGTCGGCGCCGGAGGCTTCGACACGGGCGTAGAGGGCGTCGCAGTCGGTGGTGGTGAAGTTGACGCCACGCAGGACGCCCTTGGCGAGGAGGGTGGCGATGGTCTCGCGGTCGGCGGGGGAGGTGTCGGGGTCGGCGGCGGGCGGCTCCAGGACGATCTCGACGTCCGGTTGGAGCGGGGAGCCCACGGTGACCCAGCGCATGCCCTCGAAGCCGACGTCGCCGCGGACCTCCATGCCCAGCACGTCGCGGTAGAAGGCGAGCGCCTTGTCATGGTCGTCGACGGCGAGGAAGCACTGGGCGAGCTTCACGTCCGGGGCGGGGAGGCCGTGCGCGGTGTTCGGATCGTTCGTAGCCATGCCCTCACGCTAGTGCCGCGTCAGGCAACGTTCGCCCCGTCGCGACGCCCGGCACGCCCTCTCGCCGCACCGGCCGAAAACCCAAGTACATCCAGTACGAGGGCTTTCGGCCGGCACACCGAGAGCACGCACCGGACGCCGCTCCTTGACGGGCAGACGTTGCCTGACGCGGCACTAGGACGCCTCGCCCGGTTCCGCCGTGCGTATGCGGTGGCGGGTCGGGCGGGTCAGGCGCTTCGCCACGCACGCAGGGATGGCCGCGCTCTCCTCGTGCGAGCGGGCCCGGTACGCGCTCGGGGTCTCGCCGACCAGCTCGGTGAAGCGGGAGCTGAACGACCCGAGCGACGTACAGCCCACGGCCATGCACACCTCGGTCACCGTGAGGTCGCCTCGGCGCAGCAACGCCTTGGCGCGCTCTATGCGGCGGGTCATGAGATAGCCGTACGGGGTCTCGCCGAAGGCCGCGCGGAAGCTGCGCTGGAAGTGTCCGGGGGACATCAGCGCGGTGCGGGCGAGCGCGGTCACGTCCAGCGGCTCGGCGTACTCGCGGTCCATGCGGTCCCGCGCCCGCCGCAGCCGCACCAGATCGTCCCGGTTCATGCCCACAGCATCGCACCGGCCACTGACAACCGCGTCACCCCTTCACCGCCGAGCTGGCCACCCCCTGGACGAACCACCGCTGGAAGAAGGCGAAGACGATCAGTACCGGCAGGACGAGGAGGACGCCGAAGGCGAGGATCTGGCCCCAGTCCGGGGGCTGCTGGCCCTGGAAGACGCTCATCTCCAGCGGAAGCGGACGGACCGACGGGTCGGAGACCATCAGCACCGGCCACAGGAACGATCCCCACTGAGTGAGGAAGGTCAGGATGGCGACCGAGGCGAAGGCCGGCTTCGACATCGGGACGATGATCGCGAAGAAGGTGCGCCAGGGGCCCGCGCCGTCCAGCCGGGCGGCCTCCTCGATGCTCGGCGGGATCGAGCGGAAGAACGTGTGGAACTGGTAGACCGAGAAGGCGTTGGCGACGAACGGGAGCGCCTGGACGAAGAGCGTGTTGCGCTGGTCGTTGAACATGTAGAACAGCGGCACGGCCACCGACTCGAACGGCACCAGCATCAGCAGCAGGACCAGGGTGAAGACGGCCTCCCGGCCCCGCCACCTGAGCCGCGAGAGCCCGTACGCCGCCATCGAGTTGACGAAGAGACCGCCGGTCACCACCACGAACGCCAGCAGCAGCGAGACGCCCATGAACTGCCAGAAGTAGCCCGTGCTGTCGGAGTTCAGGCTGTCCAGGACGGCGGAGTAGTTGTCGAAGGACAGATGGGTGGGGAGGAAGCCGGACAGTCCGTTGAGGACCTCGTCGGACGGCTTGAGGCTGCCCAGGAGGAGGTAGAGGACGGGCAGCGCGAAGACGAACGCCAGGACGGAGAGGACGGCGTAGTCGAGGAAGCGGCGCAGCGGTCCGCGGGACAGGCCGCCGCTCGTGGCCGCGCCCCTGCCCATGCCCGTGCCCACACCGGTGTGCGTGCTCGTGGTCGTGCTCATGGTCAGTCCTCGTTGTCGGGCCGGACGACGCGGCGCTGGATCAGGGTCAGGGCGACGACGATCAGGAAGAACACGACGGTGATCGCGGACGCCTGGCCGATGTTGTTCTGGTCGAAGGCGGTGGTGACGGCCTGGTACATCACCGTGCGGGCCGCGTCCTCGTCGAGCCCGCCGCCCTTCACCAGGACGTACACCTGGTCGAAGACGCGGAAGGACAGCACCGAGGTGAGCATCACGACGAAGACGAGCGTGGAGCGGATGCCGGGCAGGGTGACGTGCCGGAACTGCTGCCACCGCGACGCCCGGTCGAGCTGGGCGGCCTCGTAGAGCTCGCCCGGTATCTGCTGGAGCCCGGCGAGCAGGATGACCATCTGGAACCCCACGCCCTGCCAGACGGAGAGGACGATGATCGACGCCATGGCGGTCAGGCCGTCGCCGAGCCAGTCGAACGCGCCCCAGTTGCCGAGACTCACCGCGTCCAGAGCCGAGTTGAGCATGCCCTGGTCGCTGCGGGCGAGGATCAGCCGCCAGATCACCGCGACCAGGGCCATCGGGAAGACGACCGGCATGAAGAACACCGACCGGAAGATCCCGATCGCCTTCAGCTTGCGGTTGAGCAGGATCGCCAGGCCCAGCGCGAGGCCCGTCTGGAGGGGGACGACGACCACGGCGAAGGTCAGGTTGTTGAGCAGCGCCCGCAGGAACGGGCCGGAGAGGTCGGGGTCGGTGAACAGCCGCCGGTACTGCTCGACTCCGAAGAAGGTGGGTTCCAGCGGGGAGCCGAGGCGCACGTTGTAGAAGGAGAGCACGACGGCGTAGCAGAAGGGGATGCCGACGAAGGCGATCAGTCCGGCGACGGCGGGGGCGGACATGAGCAGTCCGGACAGCCATTCACGGTCGCGGCGTGACGGCCGCCGGGCCGGTGTGCCGGGGGATGCGGCCTGCTGCCGGCCTGGGGCCGCCGCGGGCGCGGGTTCCACGGTTTTCACGGAGGGGTCCTCTTCCCGGAGGGGCGGACGGACACGGCGTGCGCGCCCGCCCCGGCCGATGGGTTCGGCTGAACCCGTTGAGTTCGACTGGACCGATGGGTGCGATGCGGCCGACCGGGCGCGTCGCTACGGGATCTCGTAACCGGCGTTGTCCGAGAAGTCCCGGTCGATCGCGCGGGCGGCCTTCGCCAGGGCCTCCTTGGGGTCGGCGCCGCCGTAGATCGAGTTCACGGCCTCGCTGAACTTCGCGGTCACCACGGGGTATCCGGCGGTCACCGGCCGGGTGACGGCGACGCACGACGTGCTGATGTCGCGGTCGCCGCAGGGCTTGGCGAGCTGGTCGGCGAAGAGCTGGAGCGGGCCGCCCTGCTTGTAGAGGGGGCTCGCGGCGAGCGCGGACTTGGTGGCCGGCGGAGCGCCGTTGGCCTTCGTCATGGCGCCGACGTTGGTGTCGTCGAGCAGGAAGTCCAGGAAGGTGCCCGCGGCCTTGGCGTTCTTGCTGTTCGCGCCGACACCCCAGGCCCAGGAGCCCTGGCCGGTCTTCGGGCCGTCGCCGAAGTCGGGCAGCGGCAGCACGACCAGGTCGTCACCGAGCGCCTCGCTGTAGGCGGGGTACATCCAGTGCCCGACCCAGCTCAGGGCGACCCGGCCCTTGGCGAAGGCGTTGCCGTCGGTGTTGGCGTCCGTCGTGGCCTTCCAGGACTGGAAGGTCTTCATGGCCGACACGACGGCAGGGGTGTCCAGGGCGCCCTCCGCCTTGCCGTCCTTGAGCAGGGAGCCGCCGGCCGACCAGACGATCGGGGCGAATCCGTAGGTCCCCCACTCGTTGGCGTAGCCGTTGCCCTCCTGGAGGTCGATGACCTTGCCGTCGGAGTCCTTCGCCTTGAGCGCCTTGAGCGCGGCGTCGAACTCCTGCGCGGTCCAGGCGTCGTCCAGGCCCTTCGGGTACGTCACACCGGCCGCGTCCAGCAGCTTCTTGCTGCCGTACATGCCGAGCCCGGAGTCGAACATGCCCAGGCCGTAGTGCTTTCCGTCGATCTCGCCCTGCGCCTTGCTCGCGTCGGTCGCGTTGGCGAGTGTCTTGGCGGAGACGTGGTCGTCGATCGGGGCGAGCTTCTTGTTGTAGACGAAGTTCGCCATCGTCGGGCCGTCGAACTCCATGACGTCCGGCAGTTCGCTCGCGTCCGTCGCGGTGATCGTCTTGGTGTAGTCGGTCTCCGGTATCAGCTTCAGTTCGACCTTGACCTTCTTCTGCGAGGAGTTGAACGACTTCACCGCGTTCTGCAGCGCCTCCGACTCGCTCTTCTGCCCCTGGTGGGCCCAGATGCTGATCGTCCCCTCGCCGCTGCCGGCCTCGGCGGACGTGTCGCCCCCACCGCCCCCGCCGCAGGCGGCCAGCACCGCCAGGGGAAGGGTCAGGGCCACTCCCGTACGGGCGGCGCGGCGGAACCTTCTGCTGGTCGAGCCGATGGTCGGATTCATGGTGTGTGCCTCCGTGCGAGATGAGGGTGCGAGGTGCGGGGGGCTCTCGGGTGCTGGGCGGCCGGGCCCGACGGCGTTCGGCGGGCGGGGACATGAGAGGTACGGGGCATGCGGGCCGTATGGGGCGTGCAGGTCGTGCGGGCCGTGTGGGCCCTGTGGGGTGTACGGGCCGTGTGGGCCCTGTGGGGTGTACGGGCCGTGCGGGGTGTACGGGTCGTCCGGGACGTGCGGGGTGTGCAGGTCGTCCGGGGCGTCACTGGGGACCGCGCGGACGCGGTGGTGCCGTCGTCTCGCGCAGGACGAGCCGGATCGGCATCTCCAACCGGCCGGGCGGCCGTTCGGCGTCCGGCTCGTCCAGTTGCCGCAGCAGCAGCCGGGCGGCCTCCGCGCCCTGACCGGCGACCGGCTGGGCGACGGTGGTCAGCCCGACCACATCGGCGAGTTCGTGATCGTCGAAGCCGACCACCGACACGTCGTCCGGCACCCGGAGCCGATGCCGTCTGAGCGCGCGCAACGCGCCCATCGCCATCTCGTCGGACTGGGCGAACACGGCGGTCGGCGGCCGGGACGAGGCCAGCAGTTCGGTCATCGCCCGCTCGCCGCCGTCCACCGTGTAGTCGCCGTCCGCCACCAGCGCCGGATCGTGCTCGATCCCGGCCTCGGCGAGGACCTGCAGATAGGCGGTGCGACGGTCGACGGGGGTGGTCCAGTGCAGCGGTCCGCTGGCCCCGGAGATCATGCCGATCCGGCGGTGGCCGAGGTTCACCAGATGCCGTACGGCGCTCTCCGCGCCCGCCCGGTCGTCGATGCCGACCACCGTGAAGCCGGGCCGCGCGCCCCCGACCGTGGAGGCCAGAGGCACCCCGAGGGAGCGCAACGCGGCGGACTCGTCCTCGTCCGGGATGAGCAGCGACAGCACCGCGTCGACCCGCTTGCGCACCGGCAGCTTGGTGAAGAACCGCTTGCGCGCCTCGGCCGAGCCCAGGTTGTAGAGCAGTACGTCGTAACCGGCGGCGCTGAACACCTGCTCTGCCGCGTCCAGCACGGTCCCGAAGAACCAGCGGCCGATGTACGGGGCGACGACCCCGATCGTGTACGTGCGCCCGCTGGCCAGGCTGGACGCCGAACGGGAGGCGGTGTAGCCGAGTTGTGCGGCGACGGCCGCGATCTGGGTGCGCACCTCGTCAGAGACGCCCGGCCGGCCCCGCAGCGCGCGGGACACGGTGGACGCCGAGACGCCGGCGGCGCGGGCGACATCGGTGATGCTGACCGTCACGGCGGATTTCTCCCGTCGGGTTCACGTCGGTGTGTGTCTGGGGGTGACGTGACCGTAAACCCGGCCTCCTTGTTGCGCAAGCGTTTGCGTTCAGTTTTACTTGCGCTGATTCTCAAGCGATATCTCTCCGAACCATGGTCAGCGCACGCGTTTGGGCGCTACGAGCCGACAGGACTGCTGCGCATGCGATACGCCCCGCCCGGCCTCTGCGTGAACGACTTCGCCCTGCTCCGCGAGGACGACGGCACCTACACGGTGCTGCATCTCCAGGGCCCCTGGACCGCCGAGTTCGACCATCTGCGGATGGAGACCTCCTACGGTCGGGCCACCTCGGTCGACCTGGTCGGCTGGCGGCCCGAGGGCACCGCCTTCGGCAACGGTCTGCCCGGGCGCTTCGACCAGCAGGCGGTGTGGACGATGCACCCCATCCGCCACGGCACGGGGAGCGCGATGTTCTACACGGGGGTGAGCGGGCTGACTCCGGAGGGCTGGCCCCTCCAGTCCGTCGGCCTCGCCCGTTCCGACCGCACGGACGGCACGGGCTGGCGGCGCCACGGCACCGGACCGGTCGTCGAGGCCGACGCCCGCTGGTACCGCACCGGCGACCGCATGGGCTGGCGCGACCCGTTCGTCGTCCCCGACGACGAGGGCGACGGCTGGGTCATGGTGATCTGCGCGAGCGACGCCTCGCTCCCCGTGGAGGTCAGCGGTTGCGTGGCCCTCGCCACGTCACCGGACCTGGAGCACTGGACCGTCCACCCGCCGCTGGTGTCCCCGGGCGACGTGGACGAGCTGGAGTGCCCCGTCCTGGAGCGCCTCGACGACGGCACCTGGCTCCTGCTGGGCTCGATCGGCGCGACGCGCGGCTTCGACGCATGGACCGCCCCCCGTCTGCGTGGCCCCTGGACCCGGCACGGCGGGCTCGGCCCCACCGGGGCGTACGCCCCCCGCGTCACCACCGACCCGGACGGCGCCCGAGTCGTGCTGCACACGACCCCGCGCCGGGTCGGCCTCACCGATGCCGGTGACACCTGCCGGGGGATGCTCGCCCAGCCCAAGTCCCTGGTCGTACCGGACGGTTCGGCCCCTTACCTGGCCTGGTGGCCGGGCCTGGACGCCTGGCTCGGCGAGCCGACGACCGCCCCGGCCCTCCACGCGGTCGGCGACATCGCCCTCTCCGGCCGCCCCGTCGAGATCGCCCTGCGCACCGATACCGCCGACCCCGCCCGCCCGGCCCTCACCGTCAGCTGCGACGGCAGGAAGCTCCAGGCCACGGGCCTCGCCGGCGCCCCGTTCGCGGAGACGGTCCTGGGTGAACCCCCCGCGTCCCTGCGCATCCTGACGGTCGGCGAGTACGTCGAGGTCTACGCGGACGGCGTCTTCGTCCTGACCGCCCTCTGCTACTCCGGCCGCCCCGCCCCCTGGACGGCCACCACCGACGGCCGCCCCACCCCGGTCCCCGTCCGCCCCCTCCGCCTCCCGGACCCCGACCGCGACGACGCGTCGGCGATCTGGCCGGGCCCCGACCCGACCCCCTGACGCCGGCCGGGCGAACGGCCCGCACAGGCCCCCGAACACGACCGCACCCGGCCCGTCACACCGTCGTGCGAGACGGCGGTATACGGACCGGGTGCGGACGGGAGCAGGCCGGGGCTACCCCATTTTTGCGGAATTCGGATTTCCTGACGAAGTACGTACGCTCTGGACTGCCCCTGTTTTCCACTACGACCGGAGATTGGGTGCGGTGGGGGAACCGGTAACCGCTACATCGGCATCGACGGCCTTGCCCAGTACTTCGCCGAAGCCTCCTTGCTCCTGTGGGGCGACGACGGTCAGATGCTCCTCGGCGCGGCTCGCAGCCAGATAGAACTGGGAGTACAGGGCCCGCATTGCGCTGATGCCATGTCCGTACTCGTGGTTCCCGCTAGTGCCCCCGACCACCACGACATGCGAAAACTGTAGGCCGGCTGCATACTCGGCTGCCGTCACGATGAGGGCGCGCCGCGAGTAGCGCAGTCGTTCGATCTCGTCCCTTCCGTCGATCAGGACGTACGAGGCCGTGGAGTGTCCCTTTTCCTTGAGGACCTCTCTGATTTCCTCCAGCTCGCTGTTCCCTATTCCGATGAGGGCCACCCGCTGTTCCTGAGTGCTCGCGGCGTGCAAGGCGAAAGCTTCTGCGACGCCCGTCTGGGCCAACTGGTGACGGCTGACGAATCGTGCTCTGGGCAGCTCCCGGCCAGTCTTACCGGAGTTGGGGATCGCGTCGTACACCCAGTCGTGTCCGAGCTCTACCACGTTCGGCATCTGGGTGTGCAAATAGCGCAGGAAATTGAAGACGGGCTCGGTGAATCGATGCGTGGTCTTCAAATCGATCGACTTCGTCTGCCCGCGCTGGATCATGCTGCTGGTAGTGCGGCTGATATCGGTCTCGGCAAGTCCGGTGAGCAGCAAGAAAACGGACTGGCTCGGGTCCATGGCCATGACCAGGCGCGGTGGCTTCTCCGCTTCGCGCGTGAGTAAATGCAGGAGGTAGCGCTCGGGGTCGCTGAAGAGATGAAACTCATCGACGAAGACGATGTCGTAGCCACGGCCGGCCCGGACGGCATTCCACTCGTATTTCTCGAGATCCCTCCTCAGATCGTCCACCACCTGGTCGGTGGTGACCAGGCCCTCCTCCACCAGCTGTCGGACGTAGTACTTGTAGACGCGGAAGGAAAGTTCTCGGTCCGCATTCGTCTCGAGTGGCACCATCCACGATTCGCGAGGGAGATCGATGTATTTCTGCAGCGCATTGGGGAGGGTCTTGATCTCACGCGAGTCGAAGACCTCAGCGAATTCACGCAGCAATGCCCAGCACAGACGGAGTCGATCGGCGTCGTCCCGGTCGGCGTCGACGCCCCGCTGTACCCAGTCACTGACATTCGCCTTGTAGCTCGTCCAAATGCTGGACTTGATGTGCTCGACAGCCTCGCTGATGAGGCGCATCTGCTGCTGCTTGCCGTCCAGGCTGTCCTCGCCGAGGACCTCGACCTCCGACGACAAGGGGCCTTGGAGCCACTCCTTCAGGTAGAGGAGCGGCATGACGTCGATCCTGGAGGAGAGCCCGCGCTCGTCGAGCCGCCTGAACGCTTCCTCGACCTGCTCCGCCATGGACCAACTGTGCGTGAGGAACAGGATCCGAGGCAGGGCTGCGCTGCCGGTGGCCGGGCTCTGGGCGCTGCTCTCCGCCGGAGAGGACTTGTACAGCTCGTGCAGCGCCTTCAGCTGAAGGGTGAGGGTTTTGCCCGAGCCGGCGACACCCCGGATCTTCAACGGGTCGGCCAATGCGTTGTCGAGAATGTCCCGCTGGGCGTCCGTCAGTTGCGGAAGCCACTCCGAGTACGAGCGTTCACGGGCAACGGATCCCGCACCCACCCGCATCAGGTCGATGGAGGGCTGCAGCAGTTGGGGCTTCGCCTTGACGCTACTGAACGCCTTGACGGCCGCCTCCAACACCTGGCGGTAACCGTAGATCGCATCGCTGACGGGCGCATGGTCGATGGTGAAGCTCTGAAGGGGTTTCGGATCGCTCCGGTCGGTGAGGTACCAGAAAGCCGCATGTCCTCCTGGGAGAGTTTCGGCGACCCATCGCAGCGAGTCAGGGTTGATGTTGCGGGGTAGTGCGAAGAAAGCCAGAAAATTTTCGTACGAGAACTTGCTCCACTGATGCGGAAGGGAGACGGGCGGATGAGCCATTGCGCGAGATGCCCGGTCGATGCGTTCCAAGAAACGGGTGGCCG
Organism: Streptomyces caniscabiei; assembly: GCF_014930365.1. Classification (GTDB taxonomy): domain Bacteria; phylum Actinomycetota; class Actinomycetes; order Streptomycetales; family Streptomycetaceae; genus Streptomyces; species Streptomyces caniscabiei. The sequence goes on from NZ_JABXWI010000006.1 coordinate 516,183, forward strand.
TCTCCGTGGAGTTGTCGTCCGTGATCAGTTCCCAGCACCAGTTGTTCACCAGGATCAATCGACTGTCCTGATCGTCCTCGCGGCGTACGAAGAAGCGGCAGTCCATCGTGTCGGAGAGGAATAGGTTGTCTCCCAGCAGCCCTGGTCCAGGATTTGACTCGAAGCCTTCGACACGGCCGTGCTCGATGTATTCAGGAAGGCTGCTGCTTGTAAAGACGATCAACGTCACTTGCCCCAACTTTCAACGTAGTCATCAAGGTGGGAGTCCCGTGCTTCCTCGTAGTCGGTAGGCAAGCCGATGTCGGTGAAAACCTGAGCCATCTGCTGGACGACACGGTGACAATAGAGGGTCTTGAGACGGGCGATACGTCGGGCTCGATGTTCCCCGGGGGAGTGGTATTCATCGGCCGGACGCAGGGCTACCGAGGAGTCCTCGATGCTGCGGATGAGGCGCAACATCACGACGTAGCCACCTGAATGGCCGGGGCCGGGCTCGGACAGGTAGAGGGTGTCGCCGGGGAAGCTTCTGAGTCTGCTTCTTATCTCCTTTCGGAGCGTTTCCTTGCTGCTCGTCCTGGGCTTGCGCAGTTTGTCGAGATCGGTACTGAGCACCTCAAGGTGATTCCAGTACTCCGAAGAGTCAGTGCACTGCTTCAGAGTGACCTGGGCGGTCCAGTAAAGCTTGAAGGTCTGGAGTGCGGTCTCGAAGCGTGGGTGCTCCTTGCTGTCCGGGGGCAGCAGTACCGAAATTTGCTCCATCGGGTAGCCGAGGTGCAGCATCTCCAGGGCGCGTTCCACGGAATCGGTTGCCACTTCCTGGGCGAACAGGCCGTGCAGTGCTTTCTCTGTCCTTGTGCATTCCGTGGCGAGGATCTTCGGAATGATGAATTGCTGGACGTAGACGTCGAACGGAATTGCCGGCACATAGGTGACCGTTCCCCAGTGTTTCCCGAAGGACAAGTCGCAGTTCGCGGTCACAACAATGGCAATCGTGTCGCGCCAGCCGACCGGGAATTCCTCTTTCTGGAGGAACTCCAGTACATCGCCCTGCCGTAGGGGCTGCTCGCTCAAGCCGGTCTCGTACTCGCGGAACGGTGCTGATGTGGCGTCCATCACGTCTGGATGCTACAGGCCGGCCCTGACCTTTCGTAGCCGCTTGCAGGTTCAACTGCCCTGCCCTCCACAGCCCTTGACGCAAGGCCGGGGGGCTCGATCTCTAGAAGCGCGGAGAGCCTGCGGCCGGAAAAAAAGACCGCACCCGGGCCGTCATGGACGCCGTGTCGGCGACATGCGGACCGGGTGCGGACCGGTTGACCTGGCGACCAAGGAAATCGCAGGTCATATGGCGTGATCAAAGATCAGGCCTTCTTGGTCTCCCAGAAGATCTTGTCGATCTGGGCGATGTAGTCCAGAGCCTTCTGGCCCGTCGCCGGGTCGGTCGAGCCCTTGGCGGCCGAGAGGGCCTTGAGGGTGTCGTTGACCAGCTGGTGCAGCTCCGGGTACTTCTCGAAGTGCGGGGGCTTGAAGTAGTCGCTCCAGAGGACCGACACATGGTGCTTGGCGAGCTCGGCGCGCTGCTCCTTGATGACGGTCGCGCGAGCTTGGAAGTGCGCGTCGTCGTTGGCGGCCATCTTCTCCTGCACGGCCTTCACCGACTCCGCCTCGATGCGGGCCTGGGCCGGGTCGTACACACCGCAGGGCAGGTCGCAGTGGGCGCTGACCTTGACCTTGGGGGCAAACAGGCGGGAAAGCATGGAGCATTCCTTCCTCGTGATCGTCTTCTCAGGTGGGACATTACTCCCTACGAGAGAGGTTTTCGCGAGTGCCCCCATGGGCTTAGGACAAAAGTCCGGGGTCAGACTGGGACTGGTGGAGCACTGGAGAGGAACGGACCGGGGAGGTGCCGGGTGATGCCGGAACTGTCGCAGGAGAGCGAGCGGGGCAGGGCCCTCCTGCCCTTCGGAGTGGCCGAGGTCACGGGGCCCTCCATGGTTCCCACGCTGCGCCACGGCGACCAGCTGCTCGTCCACTACGGGGCACGCCTGCGGGTCGGAGACGTCCTCGTGCTGCGTCATCCCTTCCAGCAGGACCTGCTCGTCGTCAAACGGATCGCCGAGCGGCGCGACGGCGGGTGGTGGGTGCTCGGGGACAACGCGTACGCGGGCGGGGACAGCACGGACTACGGGGTCGTCCCCGACGAACTGGTGCTGGGGAAGGTGCGGTTCCGCTACCGGCCGAGGCCCGCGGGTCAGCGTTCGCCGTTCGCGCTCGCCCGCTGGGCGTTCTCGGCGGCCCGGCCCGTGTTCGGCGACCGGTCCGCCTCCAGGCGTTTGCGGGCCCGGTAGGCCGCCACGTTGGCGCGGGTCGCGCAGCGGTCCGAGCAGTAGCGGCGGGAGCGGTTGGTGGAGGTGTCGAGGTAGGCGTTGCGGCAGGGCGCGGCCTCGCACAGGCCGAGCCGGTCCACGCCGTACTCGGTGAGGTGGAAGGCCAGGCCCATCGCGGCGATGGCGGCATAGCCCGCCGTCGCGTTGGACGGGTGGTCCGCCAGGTGCATGTGCCACAGCGGGCTGCCGGCGTCGTCCCGGAAGTCGTGCCCCGAGATCTGCGGGCTCACCGGGAATTCGAGCAGCAACGAGTTCAGCAGGTCCACGGCGAGGGTCTCGTCGCCGCCGTTCGCCGCCTCGAAGACCGAGCGCAGCCGGGTCCGCACCGACCGGAACCGGGTGACGTCGGCGTCCGTCGCCCGCCGGGCCGCCTGCCGGTTGGGCCCGAAGAGATCGCGAACGGCCTCGACCGAGGTGAGCGTGTCCTTGCCCCGGGCCGGCTCCTCGGTGTTGACGAGGCGTACGGCGTAGTCCGAGTAATGGGCCAGTTCCACTTGTAGTCCTTACGAGGGCGTTCTAGTGTCGTGGTGTGGGTCAAGTAATGACTGCTCGTGCTTACAGGGTATTACGCGTGGACGGGAAGCAGTGGTACAAGCGGTACACCGAGGAAGGGGACCTCATGACCACCACGGCCGGAACCGACTGGCACGCCTGGCAGGAGAGCTGGGACCGGCAGCAGGAGCTGTATCTGCCGGACCGTGAGGAGCGGTTCCGGGTGATGCTCGACATGGTCGAGGCCTTCACCGGCCCCGAGCCCCGCGTGCTCGACCTCGCCTGCGGTACGGGTTCCATCACGTCCAGGCTGTTCGCGCGGTTCCCGAACGCCGTCAGCACCGGCGTGGACCTCGACCCGGCCCTCCTCGCCATCGCCGAGGGCACCTTCGACGGCGACCGGCGGGTCACCTTCGTGACCGCCGACCTCACCGGCCCCGACTGGCCGGCCCGGCTGCCGCACGACTCGTACGACGCCGTCCTGACGGCCACAGCCCTGCACTGGCTGCACAGCGAACCCCTCGCCGCCCTCTACGGTCAGGTCGCGGAACTCCTCCGCGACGGCGGTGTCTTCATGAACGCGGACCACATGATCGACCAGTCGACGCCCCGGATCAACGCGGCGGAGCGCGCGCACCGGCACGCGGGTATGGAACAAGCCACGGCGGACGGTGCTCTCGACTGGGCCGCATGGTGGCAGCTCGCAGCCCAGGACCCCGTGCTCGCCGCGCCGACCGCGCGCCGCTTCGAGATCTACGGCGAGCACGCCGACGGCGACTTCCAGAGCGTCGACTGGCACGCCCGCGTCCTGCGCGAGCAGGGCTTCGCCGAGGCCCGCGCGGTGTGGTGCTCGCCCTCGGACTCGATGGTGCTGGCGGTGAAGTAGCCCCCGGGCCCGACTACGGGTCCCGCGGCGCGGGGCGCGGGAGTGCGAGTCCCGTGACATGAGTCCCGTGACACGAGTGAGGGGCGGTACGGATGTCCGTACCGCCCCTGTTCGCTCGTGTGTCCGGTCGGTCAGAGGACCTTGGACAGGAACGACTGCGTCCGCTCTTCCTGCGGGTTCGTCAGCACGTCACGCGGGTTGCCGGACTCGACCACCACACCGCCGTCCATGAAGACCAGGCTGTCGCCGACCTCACGGGCGAAGCCCATCTCGTGGGTGACGACGACCATCGTCATCCCGGACTCGGCCAGGTCGCGCATGACGTCGAGGACGTCGCCCACCAGCTCCGGGTCGAGTGCCGAGGTCGGCTCGTCGAAGAGCATCAGCTTCGGTTCCATGGCCAGGGCCCGGGCGATGGCCACCCGCTGCTGCTGACCGCCGGAGAGCTGCGAGGGGTAGTTGCCCGACTTGTCGCCGAGGCCGACGCGCTCCAGCAGCTCGTGGGCGCGCTCACGGGCCTGGGCCCTGCTGACGCCCTTGACCTGGACCGGCGCCTCCATGACGTTCTCCGCGGCCGTCATGTGCGGGAACAGGTTGAAGCGCTGGAACACCATGCCGATGTCACGCCGCTTGAGCGCGACCTCGCTGTCCTTGAGCTCGTACAGCTTGTCGCCCTTCTGGCGGTAGCCGACCAGCTCGCCGTCGACGTACAGCCGCCCGGCGTTGATCTTCTCGAGGTGGTTGATGCACCGGAGGAAGGTCGACTTGCCGGAGCCGGACGGACCGATGAGGCAGAACACCTCGCCCGTCTGCACCTCCAGATCGATGCCCTTGAGGACCTCGACGGGGCCGAACGACTTGTGGATGCCCTCGGCCTTCACCATGGCGGTCATGCCGCGACTCCCTTCTTACGGCGCACCGGCAGCACGGCCGTCTTGAGACGCTGCATCGGTGTCGGCGGCAGGGACCGGGAGGACCCCTTCGCGTAGTGCCTCTCCAGGTAGTACTGCCCGACGCTGAAGATGCTGGTCAGGATCAGGTACCAGGCGGCGGCGAGGAACAGCATCTCCACCGTGGAACCGGAGCCCTGGCCGATGTCCTGGGCCGCCTTGAGCAGGTCCACGTACTGCACCGTCGAGACGAGCGACGTGGTCTTCAGCATGTTGATGACCTCGTTGCCCGTGGGCGGCACGATCACGCGCATCGCCTGCGGGATCACGATCCGCCGCAGCGTTTTCGCGTGGCTCATGCCGAGCGCGTGCGACGCCTCGGTCTGGCCCTCGTCGACCGAGAGCAGACCGGCGCGGCAGATCTCCGCCATGTACGCGGCCTCGTTGAGACCGAGGCCGAGCAGCGCCGTCAGCAGCGGCGTCATGAAGGACGACCAGTAGTCCTTGTAGATCGGCCCGAGGTTGATGTACTCGAAGACCAGGCCCAGGTTGAACCAGACGAAGAGCTGGACCAGGACCGGGGTGCCGCGGAAGAACCAGATGTAGAACCACGCCACCGACGAGGTCACCGGGTTCTTGGACAGCCGCATCACGGCGAGCAGGATGCCGCCGACGATGCCGATCACCATGGACAGCACGGTGAGCAGCAGGGTGTTCAGGACGCCTTCGATGATGCGGTCGTCGAAGAAGTAGTCGGGGACCGCACCCCAGTTGATCTTCTTGGCCTGCGCGAACGCGTAGACGATCGAACCGAGGAGGGCGAGTGCGATGGCCGCGGACACATAGCGCCCCGGGTGCCGGACCGGAATGGCCTTGAGGGCCTCCGGGCCGGCGGGGGGAGTGTCCGAGGGACCGTCCGTCTTGCTGACGTCAACAGTCACGGGTGGAGCCTTTCAGAACCGAACCGAGAATCAGGAGCGCGCGATCAGGAGCCGCCGTTGACCTTGGCCTCGGTGACGGCGCCGTCCTCGACGCCCCACTTCTTGATGATCTTCTCGTACTCGCCGCTGTCGATGATCGCCTGGACGGCGGCCTGGAGCGCGTCCCGCAGCTCGGTGTTGTCCTTCGCCACGGCGATGCCGTAGGGGCCGGCCTCGACCTGGTCGCCGACGATCTGGAAGTAGTCGCCGCCGCCCGAGGTCTTCACCGAGTACGCGGCCACCGGGTAGTCGGCGGAGACGACGTCCGCGCCCTTGGAGCGCATCCGGGTCTCGGCCTCGGGGTTGGTGGCGAAGTCCTCGATCTTGAGCGCCTTCTTCTTGTCGTCCTTGCACTTCTTCGCCTGGTCCTTGGCGAGGTCGTGCGAGAACGTGTTGCGCTGCACGGCGATCGTCTTGCCGCACAGGTCGTCCCAGGTCTTGATGCCCTGGTCGTCGCCCTTGTTGGTGTACAGCGAGACACCCGCGGTGAAGTAGTCGACGAAGTCCACGCCGGCGCCGACCTTCTTGCCGGTGTCGGCGTCGATGCCCTCCTGGCGGTCCTTGGTGTCGGTCATGGCCGACATCGCGATGTCGTACCGCTTGGCGGCCAGACCACCGATGAGGGTGTCGAAGGTGGCGTTCTGGAACTTGAAGTCCACACCGAGCTGCTTGCCCATCGCCGCGGCGATGTCGAGGTCGATGCCGACGACCTTGCCGGACTCGTCCTTGTACTCGACCGGGGCGTAGGCGATGTCGGAACCGACGTTGATGACGCCCTTGTCCCGGACGGACGCGGGGAGCTTGTCCGCCAGCGGCGCCGCGCTGGTGGAGGCGCTCTCGGAACCGCCCTCCTTCTTGGTCTGGTCACCGCAGCCGGTGAGCAGCAGGGCGCCCGCGACCGCGATCGCTCCGACCGCGGCTGTACGGGAACGCAGGCCGGTCGTACGACGGGTGGTGCTTGCGGTCATGGTGGGTTCCTCCGGCGGGGTGGTGTGGAGTTGCCGACAGGTCGACGATTAACACGCGTCTTCGAGTGTGGCGACCTCGTGTGATTACGGCATCTTGCCATTCGGGCATGTGCAATCAGATGACCAGCCATGTCAAAATCGGATAACGGGTGACCCCCGAATGACCTACGAACCGCCGTGGACCGCGTGATCACACCGGACCATGTGCGGGATTCCCCCCTTCCGGCCGGAAGATCTTCGGTGCATCTCAGGATGCGGTCGGCCGCGAACTCCGCACACGTGGCCGTACAGGATTTGTCGTGATGTGACCCGACTTGTCCTGTCATCCGTCGATGAGTCGAGCCAACCATGATCGTCTTCAATTGACCTTCGAGTTGTGACCTTCAAGGTATGAAGTCTCATGGACTCGTCGTCGGCGCCGTCCGTCCGGTAAGAAGGTTCTTTACACCCCTCATCCGGGGCCCAGGGCGCGTGTGCGGCGCGCCCGTCGCGTCTGAGCCCGCAGGCGTCGCCGTACGTACCGGTGACCTGGGCCTTACGCGGTGCCCGCCCGCCTCCGAACCGGGAGCGGTCACCCTCAAACCATGCAGACCTAAGGGGTACACACAGTGGCAGCGGAGATTGTCAATCCTCGCACCGACAACAGCGACGGCAGTACGGGCCAGGAAGGCGGCGGGGAGCCCCTCAATTCCCTCGACTCCTTCGACCCGGCGTTCGCCCTGCACCGCGGCGGCAAGATGGCCGTGCAGGCCACCGTGCCGATCCGGGACAAGGACGACCTGTCCCTCGCCTACACGCCCGGCGTCGCGCGGGTGTGCACCGCCATCGCCGAGCAGCCGGACCTGGTCAACGACTACACCTGGAAGTCGTCGGTCGTCGCCGTCGTGACGGACGGTACGGCGGTCCTCGGCCTCGGCGACATCGGCCCCGAGGCCTCCCTCCCCGTGATGGAGGGCAAGGCGATCCTGTTCAAGCAGTTCGGCGGCGTCGACGCGGTGCCGATCGCGCTCGCCTGCACGGACGTCGACGAGATCATCGAGACCGTGGTCCGCCTCGCTCCCTCCTTCGGCGGCGTGAACCTGGAGGACATCTCCGCGCCGCGCTGCTTCGAGATCGAGAAGCGGCTCCAGGAGCGCCTGGACATCCCGGTCTTCCACGACGACCAGCACGGTACGGCGGTCGTGACGCTGGCGGCCCTGCGGAACGCGGCGAAGCTGACCGGACGCGGTCTGGGCGACCTGCGCGCCGTCATCTCCGGCGCGGGCGCGGCGGGTGTCGCCATCGCCAAGATGCTGCTGGAGGCCGGTCTCGGCGACGTCGCGGTCACCGACCGCAAGGGCATCGTCTCCGTGGACCGCGAGGACCTCACCCCGGTCAAGCGCGAGCTCGCCGAACTCACCAACCGGGCCGGGCTGTCGGGCTCGCTGGAGGACGCCCTCGCGGGCGCGGACGTCTTCATCGGCGTCTCCGGCGGTACGGTCCCGGAGGAGGCGGTGGCCTCCATGGCGGAGAACGCGTTCGTGTTCGCCATGGCCAACCCCAACCCCGAGGTGCACCCGGACGTCGCCCACAAGTACGCGGCGGTCGTCGCGACCGGGCGCTCCGACTACCCGAACCAGATCAACAACGTCCTCGCGTTCCCGGGGATCTTCGCGGGGGCCCTTCAGGTGCGGGCCTCCCGGATCACCGAGGGGATGAAGATCGCGGCGGCGGAGGCGTTGGCGTCGGTGGTCGGTGACGATCTTGCGGCGGACTATGTCATTCCGTCGCCGTTCGACGAGCGGGTTGCTCCTGCTGTGACCGCGGCGGTGGCTGCGGCGGCTCGGGCGGAGGGTGTGGCTCGGCGTTGAGCCGTGGGGGTGGTCGGGGGTGCGTTCTTCGCCCCCGCCGCCCCTACCCGTCCCTCCTCAAGGGGCTGCGCCCCTTTGACCCCCGGCGTCCGTCCGGTGGGGGCTGGTCGCGCAGTTCCCCGCGCCCCTCAAAAAGCAGGGGCTGCGCCCCGTGCTTTTTGCTTTTAGGGGCGCGGGGAACTGACGACGCACCCCCTCGTTCCCGTGCCCGGTGGGTGGGGGACGGGACGCGTGTCACAGGGGTTCGCGGTTCCATCGGGTCCGGCATCCCCCTATGGTCAGGCGCATGTTCGCTGCCTACGCCGCCCGCATCGACCGTGATCAACCGCTCAACGGACTGGAGTTGGGCGACCGGCCCGCGCCGGAACCGAGGCCCGGCTGGACGACCGTGAGGGTGAAGGCCGCCTCGCTGAACCATCACGACCTGTGGTCCCTGCGCGGAGTCGGCCTCGCGGAGGACAAGTTGCCCATGATCCTCGGCTGTGACGCCGCCGGCGTCGACGAGGACGGCAACGAGGTCGTGCTGCACTCGGTGATCGGCCAGTCCGGCCACGGCGTCGGCCCGGACGAACCCCGCTCGATCCTCACCGAGCGCTACCAGGGCACCTTCGCCGAGCTCGTCTCCGTCCCCACCTGGAACGTCCTGCCCAAGCCGGCCGAGCTCTCCTTCGAAGAGGCCGCCTGTCTGCCCACCGCCTGGCTGACGGCCTACCGCATGCTCTTCACCAACGCCGGTGTACGCCCCGGCGACTCCGTTCTCGTCCAGGGCGCCGGCGGCGGTGTCGCCACCGCCGCGATCGTGCTCGGCAAGGCGGCGGGCCTGCGGGTCTTCGCCACCAGCCGGGACGAGGCCAAGCGCAAGCGGGCACTGGAACTCGGTGCCGTGGAGGCGCTGGAGTCGGGGGCTCGGCTCCCGCAGCGCGTCGACGCGGTCATCGAGACCGTCGGCGCCGCCACCTGGTCCCACTCGGTGAAGTCCCTGCGCCCCGGCGGCAGTCTCGTCATCTCGGGCGCCACCAGCGGCGATCGCCCCTCCCACGCCGAACTGACCCGCATCTTCTTCCTCGAACTCAAGGTCGTCGGCTCCACCATGGGGACCAAGGACGAGTTGGAGGATCTGCTCTCCTTCTGCGCCGCGACCGGTGTCCGCCCCGTCATCGACGAGGTGCTGCCGCTGGACCGCGCCCGCGAGGGCTTCGAACGCCTCGCGTCGGGCGACCAGTTCGGCAAGATCGTGCTCACCAGCCCCTGACGGGTTGACTCCCTCGGCGTGACGACGGCCGGCCCGGACCTCCGGGCCGGCCGTCGTCATGTCAACCAGGGTTGACGCGCCCGGTCATGTCAATGTAGGTTGACGTCATGACCGAAGCAACGGATCTCGCCGAGCGCGCGGGCGATCGAGACCCCCGGGTCGGACTGCGAGCCGTCGCCGCGCTGCGGAGGCTGCTGGAGCAGTTGGAGTCGGTACAGGTGCGCAGCGCGCGCAACCAGGGCTGGTCGTGGCAGGAGATCGCCGCGGAACTCGGCGTCAGCAGGCAGGCCGTCCACAAGAAGTACGGGAGGCATTGATGTTCGAGCGGTTCACGAAGGATGCCCGGGCCGTGGTACTGGGCGCGGTCGAGCATGCCGAACGCGCCCGTGCGGGGGAGGTGACCGAGGAACATCTGCTCCTCTCCCTGCTGGACAGGAAGGCCAGCCGCGCCTCGTTCGCCCTGGGCGCGCTCGGGCTGGCCGAGGGCGAGCGCCGCGACTCCGTCGCCCGGGCCCTCGCCGAGGCCCGGCGCCGGGGCGGCCTCTCCCGCGCGGACACGGACGCCCTCTCCGGTCTCGGCATCGACCTCTCGGAGATCGTCTCCCGCGTCGAAGAGGCCCACGGGGTCGGAGCGTTGGAACCGGGTGCGACGGGCCGCCGACGGCGGCGGTCGTCGGGGCATCGTCCCTTCACCCGCGGTGCCAAGGACGTCCTCACCCGCTCCCTGCGCACCGCCCACGCCCACCGCGACCTCCCCCACGCTCGAATCCGCTCGCGCGGGGGGACCCCCGTCATCGGCGACGAGCACCTCCTCCTCGCCCTCACCACCCGCCCCGGAGTCCCGGCCGAGGTCCTCGCCGACCATGGGGTGACCTACGAGACGTTGGAGCGGGTCCTCTACGGGGTCGGGGAGGCCAAGGCGGGTTGAGTTGAAGGGAGTCGGAGTCGGCTGGGAGGGGGCGGCGGTGGGAAGGGTGTTGCGGGCTGTCCGGGCGGCGCGACGGTCGGGCGGTTCCCCGCGCCCCTCGACGAGGGGTGCCCGATGCCGGTCCTCCGGTCACCCCCTGGGGGCTCGCAGTATCACCCCGATGTGTGCCGCCGCTGTCGACAGATGGCGGCGGGCGTCACGGAGTTGGGCCTCTGTCACGCCGTGGTCGCGGGCCGCGTCGCGGATGTCGTCGCGGAAGCGGTCCAGCAGGCGGTCGAGGTCGCGGGACGGGTCGCCGGTGGGGGTCTCGTGCACCCAGGCGGGCTCGTACTCGGCAGGGAAGTCCTCAGGGGTGGTCGAGTACTCGGGCTCCCCACCGCCGGTGGCTGTCCCGGTCCCCTTTGGCGAGGTCGTCCCCGGGCCCGGGCCGCCTTCCGCGCCGGCCGTCGTCGAGCCGGGCTCCGGTCCCGGCCGTCCGAAGCCGAAGTCCTTGCCGAACTCCTTTCCGAAGTCCTTCCCGAACTCGCCGAACTCCTTGGCCAGCTCGGTCAGCCCCTCGCGCACCCCCGTCGGCCAGTCGCCCCGGGTGAAGTGGTCCTGGACGTGGTCCTGGACCCGCTTGGCGATGCGCTGCAACTCCTCCTGGGCCTGGGTGCGGGCGTGCTCCTGCGCTTCCTTCGCCTGGCGGCGGGCGCGCTGGGCCTCCTCCCGGGCTCGCCGGCTCTCGTCCTTCGCCCGGCGGGCCTGCTCCTTCCACTCCTGCTTGACGCGGCGCATCTCCTCCTTCGCGACCCGCCAGGACTCGCTGTCGGCATACTCTCCGGGCTCTCCGGACGGGCCCCCGTCCCCGCCGCCCCTGCGGGCCTCGGAGGCCGCCGCCCGCATCTCACGGCGCAGGTCGCCCGCCGCGCCCCTGACATCGGCCCGGATCTCGGCGGCCAGCTCCGCGACCGACTCCCGGATCTCAAGCTCCAGATCGGCCAACTCGCCGCTGCGGTCGGCCAGTTCGGCGCGGCCCGCGTCGGTGATCGCGTAGACCTTGCGGCCGCCCTCGGTGGTGTGGGTGACCAGGCCCTCGGCCTCCAGCTTGGCCAGGCGGGGGTAGACGGTGCCGGCCGAGGGCGCGTACAGGCCCTGGAAGCGTTCCTCCAGCAGGCGGATCACCTCGTAGCCGTGGCGTGGGGCCTCGTCCAGCAGCTTCAGCAGGTACAGCCGCAGGCGTCCGTGGGCGAAGACGGGAGGCATGTCAGAGCACCTTCTTGTCGGTCGTGCGAGGGGTCGTGCCGTCGGTCGCGTCGGCGGGCGCGTCTGCGGATGTGGCGTTCGCGTCAGCGGCCTTGGCGTCCGGGTCGGGGGAGTCCGGGGTGTCCCAGGGCTGGTCCTCCGACGGGGGCCTGCGGAGGAGGGCGATGGAGCCGGAGATCGTCGTGGCCTTGAGGCGGCCGTTGCCCGGGCCGAGGCGGCCGGTGACCTTGTGGGCGCCCCAGGGGCCGCTGACACGGAGGTCGTCGAAGGCGTTGGAGATGGTGCCGCTGGCCGTGTTGGCCTCGACCTCGGCGTCGGCGGGGTGGGGGAGGCGGATGGCGATCTCGCCGGAGACGCTGGAGAGGCCGATGTCGGTGGGGCCGCCCATGGGGTCGAGGTCGAGGATGATGGCACCGCTCACCGAGTCGGCCTTCACCGTGGGGCAGGAGCCCTCTATGACGGTCAGATCGCCGGAGACGGAACTGAGCCGCAGATCGCCGGTGAGGGCCTGTGCCTCCACACTTCCCGAGACCGTGGTGGCGCGCACCGGGCCCGACAGGCCGACCAGGGTGGTGTCCCCCGAGACGCCCTTCACCTCCGTACGCCCTCCCAGCCCGGAGACGACGGCCGTGGCACCCACCACGCCCACCTCGACCCGGGTGCCCGTGGGGACGGCGAGCGACACCAGGACGTTGCGGCGCCAGCCCTTGCGGTCGAGCCACTTCAGGAAGCCCTTCCAGGGCAGGTCGTCGTAGGCCACGGTCAGGGTGCCGTCCTTCTGCGTCACCGTAAGCGGTGGGCCCTCGACATCGGCCACCTCCAGGCGGGCGGAACCTTCGTCGGTGCCCATGACGTTCACCGTTCCGTTGACGACGCGCACGTGCAGTGCCGTCACCGGCTCGTCGAACGTGAGCTTTCGCGGCTCGGCGACGGACCACTCGGACATGGTGCTGACCTCCTCGACGGACCAAGACACGACAAGAACACCAGACGCGCACTATCGCGTCTCCCGCAATTCACGATATATCGCGGTGAGGGAAAGTCAAGACACCCGTTCTGGTGATCCCGCAGGATGTTCCCGGACAAATCGGCCTAGCGTGGAGGCATGTCGACGGAACGCTCCCAGGGATCCCGTGACCCCCGGCCCGCCCCCGCGCCCGGCGCGCTCCTGCTCTGCCGGGCGGATCCCGACTCCGTCGCCCCCGTCGCCCAGCTGCTGCGCGAACGCATGCTGCTCGTCCCCGCCGGCCCCGAGTGGACGGCGCTCGTACCGGAGGGAAAGCCCTGGTCGCACGGCGGGGAGCTGGTCGACCGGGTCCTCACCGGCTGGGCCACCGCCCTCGCCGTCGGAGTCCCGTGGCCCGTCCTCGCCCTGTGGTGGGACGCCGACCGCGGCGGCTACACGCTCGCCGCCGGATTCCGCCGCACCGTCGGCTACGTATGGCTCGCGAACGGCACCCCCGTCGGCGAGGACGAGGCCATGCGCACCTTCGCCGCCCGACTGGGGCTGGATCCGGTCCTTGACGGGGAGTCGCTGGACCACCTCACCGAGCCCGACCCGGCCGCCGACGCCCGCGCCCGCCTGCTGGGCCTGCTCGCCGTCCTCACCCGCGCGGGCATGTCACTCCCCGCGGGCCTCACCCCGGGCGAACCCGCCGACCGGCTCCGTGAGGTCGCCCGTGTCCAGCCCGGGGTCCAGCGCATCGAGTGGACCGGCTGGCGCGGGGCCGTCCGCACGGAACTCGACGCCCTCGAACGTGGCCGCCTCGGCCCGTGGCTCCCCTGGGCCGGCACCCCCAGAGCGCGCGCCCTTGCCACCGTCCAGCTCCTCGCGGGCCTCCCGCTCACCGCCTGGGGCCTGCACCGCCGCAGCCCCGGCTGGCTCGTCGCCGGCGCCCTCCTGATCGGCCACGGCACCCTGGGCCTGCTCTACGACCTGGCCCACCCGCGAGACTGAACCGGCCGCGAGACAAGACGGAAGCCGGCCGTGGAGTGAGCGGGCCACGGGACTGAACCGGGCCGCGAGACAAGACGGAAGCCGGCCGTGGAGCGAGCCGGCCGCGAGGCTGAAGCCGGTCGTACGAGTGAGGTCGGCCCCGCCGCCGAGCCCTGGCCCTGTCGCTGAGCCCCGGCCGCGCCCGCCCAAAAGGTGGCTACTCGTCCTCGTCCTCGTCGTCCAGCCGTGCCAGCCACGTGGCCAGCCGCTCCACCGGCACCTCGAAGTCCGGGTTCAGGTCCACGAAGGTCCGCAGCTGCTCGGCGAGCCACTCGAACGTGACCTCCTCCTCGCCGCGCCGCTTCTCCAGTTCCTCGATGCCGCGGTCGGTGAAGTACATGGCTCGCTCTCCTGGGTCCGTACATGGTCGATGTGCCGCTCACAGCGTACGAAATCGATCGACGCCCCTCGGTCGCGTCGGCCGACGGCTATGGTGTGCGCCTGGCGATTTCTGGGCAACTGCCCTATTTCGTACGCCTGTTCAGGGAGCGGTGAGATGTCCGAACTGATATCGGCGGTCGGTCAGCTGTCCCCCTATCTGAGCGCGGCCGCGGCCTCGATGGGGACGGCCGTGCTCGTCACGGCCAGGGATCAGCTGGCGGTCAGTGCCGTACGCGGCGGCCGCGCGTTCCTGGCCGCGGCCCTGCGCCGCCGGGACGACGCGGGGGACGAGGACGCCGCCGGGGCGGCGACGGTGTTCGAAGGGCTCGGCGACGAGGAGCGGGCCCTGGTGGAAGCGGCCGTGGGCCACTGGCTCGCCGGTGGCGACCTGAGCGCCGCCGCCCTGGAGGCGCAGGTCACGAAGGCCGAGGGCGTCGGGCGGGGCGGTGACCTCCATGTGACGGCTCGCGGGAGGCACGCGGTGGCCGTGGGGCGGATCGAACGCGATCTCACCATCACGTTCGGGGCGGACCCGCGAGCGGCAGATGTCCCAGCCGACTGACAGCATCCCGACGAGCGGCCACGACGAGCCCGTCGAGGACCGACGGCCCGGCGTCTTCGGACAGGGCCGCTGGGTGACGGCCGTCGGACAGGTACTGGGCAACCTCGTGGTCAGCCTGGTCGTGGGCGACGCGCTCAAGGACGCCGCCGAGGGGGCGCGGAGCTGGCGGGTCTGGAACTGGCTGCCCTTCCTGGTGGTCCTCGGCCTGGGCGGCACCGCCCTGCTCCGTACGAAGGGCTCCTCCGAGCAGTTGCTGTGGGTGTGCCTGATGCTCGGTGTGGCGGTGACGGCCGCGCTGGTACGGGTGGCGGGCTTCCGGCACCCCGCGGCCGTCGCCGCCCTCGTCTCGGCGCTGTCCGTGGCCCTCGCCGCCGGTGCGGTGGTGCGGGCGGAGTATCTCCGTGAGCACGGGGAGGTCGACGTCAAGGGCCGGACGACGGTCTCGCCTTCCCGGTCGCTGACGGACGGGGAGACGCTCGACGTGATGGTGCGCGGTACGCAGGCGCGCACCCATCTGCGCCTCGTCCTCTCGGTCGCGGACGCCCACGAGGACACGGACTTCTGTACCCCGGACACCACTCTCGACGTCGGTCCGGGCGGTGGCCGGCCCCCAGTCATCGGGGTCCGCTCGGGTGAGGTGGTCGACCTCGCGCTGGGCGGGTCACGGCCGGACGCCCAGGTCCGTGTGACGGTCCGCACGTCCCCCGGCTGCCAGATGCACGTGACCGTCCGCGATGCCGTCCTGCACGGCTGAAGGAGACCGTATGAACTGGAACACCCGTTGGATCTTCGCTGCCTCGCTTGTCCTCTTCGTCTGCAGTGCCACCGGTCTCGCGGTGGGCGGCATACCGGACGAGCAGGCTCCCACTTTCCTCGGCTCGGAACAGCTCAGAGTGGGCATGCACAACGACCTGCCCAACATCTCCTACGAGGAGAACTACAAGCGCCACGGATTCGATCCCGAGGTGTTCCGGGCGGCCATGAAGGGGCTGGACATCGAGGAGGACGACGTGACGCTGACCAATGTGTCCTCCGAGGCTCGCGTCGCGAAGCTGCGGGAGGGCCACCTCGACATGGTGGTCGCCAGCTTCTCCATCACTCCGGAGCGGATGAAGGTGATCGACTTCGCGGGGCCGTACGCCACCACGTTCCAGGGGTTCCTGGTGGGCCCTGAAGGCGATGGCATCGAGGAGCTGACCGACCTGGGCGGAAAGATCGTGTGTTCCTGGGACGGCAGTACCTCCGCGGACGTACTGCGGCGCTTCAAGCTCGCCGACATCGAGGCGAAGATCCTCCTCGACGCCTCCGACTGCGTCGAGCAGCTCAGGGAGGGGAAGGTCGACGCCGTCTTCACCGACCAGATGATCCTCCAGGGCTTCGCGGAGCGTCACAGCGACGACGGGCTCAGGGTGGTTCCCGGACTCACGATGGGCGGGCCCCAGCACTGGGGTATCGGTCTGCCCAAGGGGCACCGGCCCGACTGCCTGCGACTGCGCGAGATCGTGAAGGACTACGTCGCGAGCAGCCAGTGGAAGAGCGACTTCGAGGCATGGCTGCCGGGCATCGCCGACCAGGACGCGGGCTGGATCGACGACTACCGGCCGAGTGCCGACGCGATCGACGCCCGTTCCTGCCGCGACAGTCCCTGACGTCGCCCGGCGCGAACGCCGAGGGCCCGGTCCGAGTGACGTAGCACTCGGGCCGGGCCCTCGCCGTGACCGGAGGTCAGAGGCTCACGCCTCGAACACCTCGCGCACCAGCTGCTCCTGCTCGGCCTGGTGGCGCTTCGCCGAACCGACCGCCGGGGACGACCCGTGCGGGCGGGAGATGCGCCGCAGGCGCTCGCCGTGCGGGACGTCCGCGCCGACCGCGAGGTCGAGGTGGTCGATCAGGTTGAGGGCGATGAAGGGCCAGGCGCCCTGGTTCGCCGGCTCCTCCTGGGTCCACAGGTACTTCTCGGCGTTCGGGTACTTGTTGACCTCCGCCTGGACCTCGGCCCCGGGGAGGGGGTAGAGGCGCTCGATGCGGATGATCGCCGTGTCCGTGACGCCGCGCTTCTGACGCTCGGCCTCCAGGTCGTAGTAGACCTTGCCGGCGCAGAAGACGACCTTCTTGACCGCGTTCGGGTCGACCGAGCTGTCGCCGATGACCGGGCGGAACTCGCCGCTCGTGAACTCCTCCGCCTTCGACGCGGCGGCCTTCAGACGCAGCATCGACTTCGGGGTGAAGACGACCAGCGGCTTGTGGTGCGGGTTGTGCACCTGCCAGCGCAGAAGGTGGAAGTAGTTCGACGGCGACGTCGGCATGGCGACCGTCATGTTGTTCTGGGCGCACATCTGGAGGAAGCGCTCCGGGCGGGCGGACGAGTGGTCCGGGCCCTGGCCCTCGTAGCCGTGCGGGAGCAGCAGGGTGACGCCGGACGTCTGGCCCCACTTCTGCTCCGCCGAGGAGATGAACTCGTCCACGACCGTCTGGGCGCCGTTGACGAAGTCGCCGAACTGCGCCTCCCACATCACCAGGGACTCGGGGCGGGCCAGCGAGTAGCCGTACTCGAAGCCCATCGCCGCGTACTCGGAGAGCAGGGAGTTGTAGACGTTCAGCCGCGCCTGGTCCTCGGAGAGGTACATCAGCGGCGTGAACTCCTCGCCCGTCTCACGGTCGATGATGACCGCGTGACGCTGGCCGAAGGTGCCGCGCTGCGAGTCCTGGCCGGCCAGCCGGACCGGGGTGCCCTCCAGCAGGAGGGAGCCGACCGCGAGGGTCTCGCCCATGCCCCAGTCGATCGTGCCGTCCTCGACCATGGCCGCCCGGCGCTGCAGCTGCGGCAGCAGACGCGGGTGGGCGGTGATGTGGTCCGGGACGTTGACCTGGGACTCGGCGATGCGCTTGACGGTCTCCGCCGTGATCGCGGTGTTCACCGCGACCGGGAAGCCGTCCTGCGGGTCGTGGACCTCGGCGGACGCCGACTGGGAGGTGGCCTCGCGGACCTCCGTGAAGACCTTCTCCAGCTGGCCCTGGTAGTCCTGCAGGGCCTGCTCGGCCTCTTCCAGGGTGATGTCGCCGCGACCGATGAGGGACTCGGTGTAGAGCTTGCGCACCGAGCGCTTCTTGTCGATCAGGTCGTACATCAGCGGCTGGGTGAAGGCCGGGTTGTCCGACTCGTTGTGACCGCGGCGGCGGTAGCAGATGAGGTCGATCACCACGTCCTTGTTGAACGCCTGACGGAACTCGAAGGCGAGCCGCGCGACGCGGACCACGGCCTCCGGGTCGTCGCCGTTCACGTGGAAGATCGGGGCCTCGATCATGCGGGCCACGTCCGTCGCGTACATCGAGGAACGCGACGACTCGGGGGCCGCGGTGAAGCCGACCTGGTTGTTGATGACGATGTGGACCGTGCCGCCGGTGCGGTAGCCGCGCAGCTGCGACATGTTCAGGGTCTCGGCCACCACGCCCTGGCCCGCGAAGGCCGCGTCGCCGTGGATCGCCACCGGCATGACCGTGAAGTCCGTGCCGCCCTTGTTGATGATGTCCTGCTTGGCACGGACGATGCCCTCGAGGACCGGGTCCACCGCCTCCAGGTGGGAGGGGTTGGCGGCCAGGGAGACCTTGATCTGCTCGCCGTCCAGGCCCGTGAAGGTGCCCTCGGCGCCCAGGTGGTACTTCACGTCGCCGGAGCCGTGCATCGACTTCGGATCGAGGTTGCCCTCGAACTCGCGGAAGATCTGCGCGTACGACTTGCCGACGATGTTCGCCAGGACGTTCAGCCGGCCGCGGTGGGCCATGCCGATGACGACCTCGTCGAGGCGGGACTCCGCCGCCGAGTCGATGACCGCGTCGAGCAGCGGGATGACCGACTCGCCGCCCTCGAGCGAGAAGCGCTTCTGGCCGACGTACTTGGTCTGCAGGAAGGTCTCGAAGGCCTCCGCCGCGTTCAGCCGGCGCAGGATGCGCAGCTGCTCCTCGCGCTCCGGCTTGCTGTGCGGGCGCTCGATGCGGTCCTGGATCCAGCGGCGCTGCTTCGGGTCCTGGATGTGCATGAACTCGACGCCGGTGGTGCGGCAGTACGAGTCGCGCAGCACGCCCAGGATGTCGCGCAGCTTCATCAGGGACTTGCCCGCGAAGCCGCCGACCGCGAACTCCCGCTCCAGGTCCCACAGGGTGAGACCGTGCTCGGTGATGTCCAGGTCGGGGTGCTTGCGCTGGCGGTACTCCAGCGGGTCGGTGTCGGCCATGACGTGGCCGCGGACCCGGTAGGAGTGGATCAGCTCGAAGACGCGGGCGGCCTTGGTGACGTCGTCGTCGTGGCTGGCGTCGATGTCCTTGAGCCAGCGGACCGGCTCGTAGGGGATGCGCAGCGCCTCGAAGATCTCGTCGTAGAAGCCGTTCTCCCCGAGGAGGGAGTTGGCGACGACGCGGAGGAACTCGCCGGACGCGGCGCCCTGGATGACCCGGTGGTCGTAGGTCGACGTGAGCGTCATGACCTTCGCGATGCCGAGCTTGTTCAGGGTGTCCTGGCTGGTGCCCTGGAACTCCGCCGGGTAGTCCATCGAGCCCACGCCCATGATGACCGACTGGCCGGGCATCAGACGGGGCACGGAGTGGACGGTGCCGAGGCCGCCGGGGTTGGTCAGGGAGACCGTGACACCGGTGAAGTCGTCCATCGTCAGCTTGCCGTCACGGGCGCGGCGGACGATGTCCTCGTAGGCCTGCCAGAACTCGAAGAAGTTCAGCGTCTCGGCCTTCTTGATGCCCGCGACGACCAGCTGGCGGTCGCCGTTGGGCTTCACCAGGTCGATGGCGAGGCCGAAGTTGACGTGCGGCGGCTTGACGAGGGTGGGCTTCCCGTCCTTCTCCGCGTAGTGCCAGTTCATCGACGGCATCGTCTTGATGGCCTGCACCATCGCGTAGCCGATCAGGTGCGTGAAGGAGATCTTCCCGCCCCGGGCGCGCTTCAGGTGGTTGTTGATGACGATGCGGTTGTCGAACAGCAGCTTCACCGGGACCGCGCGCACGGACGTGGCCGTGGGCAGCTCCAGGGAGGCGTTCATGTTCTTCGCGACCGCGGCGGCCGGGCCGCGCAGGGTGATCAGCTCCGGGCCCTCGGCGGCGGCAGCGGCGGGCGCGGCCTGCTTCGCGGGGGCGGCGGCCTTCGGCTTCGCCGGCGCGGGCGCGGCGGCCGCGGGCTTCGCGGG
>NZ_JABXWI010000058.1 GCF_014930365.1 Streptomyces caniscabiei
AGCACGAAGGCGCAGAAGCCGGACTGGAAGGCCACGTGGATGAGGACCAGGCCGAGCGCGGAGTCGTACAGCTTGCCGGACATGGTGATGCCGGGCAGGTCGATGAGCAGGTACAGCCGGTACAGCGGGGTGATGATGACCTGCTGCGGGAGCAGGTTGCCGGCGGTGAAGACCAGCAGCAGGAAGAGGTTGACGCGGAAGTCGAAGCGGCTGACGTAGAAGGCGACCATCGACGACAGGAACAGCGTCAGCAGCACCGCGGGGACGGCGATGATCAGGGTGTTCACGAAGTAGTGCGTCATCTCCGACTGGGTGAACGCGTTCGTGAAGTTGTCGAGGCTCAGGGTGTCGGGCCAGGAGACGTAGCCCTTCTCCGAGGTCTCGCCGTAGGGGCGCAGGGCCGCGTACAGGGCCCACAGCAGGGGCGCGAGCCAGGCCAGGGCCATGCCGACCAGGAAGACGTGCAGCAGCACCCGGGCGGGGCGCAGGGGCGTGCGCTCCTTGCCGGCGGCGCGCGCGGCGGTGGTGTCGACGGTGGTGCTCACGCTTGCCGCTCCTTGCGGAAGGTCGCGATCAGGTACGGGATGATCACGGCGAGGGAGATGACCAGGAGGACGACGGCGATGGCCGATCCGTAGCCGATGCGGCTGGACTCCCCGATGATGTTGTTGGTGACGAGGATGGAGAGCAGTTCGGTGCCCTCGGCGCCCTTGTTGAAGACGAAGACGAGGTCGAAGGCGCGCAGGGCCTCGATGATGGTGACGACCAGGACGACGGTGTTGGTGGGGCGCAGGGTGGGGAAGATGACGTTCTTGAACGTCTGCCACTCGTTCGCGCCGTCCAGGGCGGAGGCCTCGCGCAGGGAGGGGTCGACGCCCTTGAGGCCGGCCAGGTAGAGGATCATCATGTAGCCGGTGTGGCGCCAGGACGCGGCGACGAGGATGGCCCACAGGTTCAGGTCCGGGTCGCCGATCCAGTCGATGTAGTGGCCGGGTTCGTTGGCGCCGATGATGCTGTTGATCAGGCCGGTGTCGGGGTTGTAGATCAGCTGCCAGACGAAGCCGATGACCGC
>NZ_JABXWI010000059.1 GCF_014930365.1 Streptomyces caniscabiei
AGAGGGGGCAGCGATGATCGAGGACGAGCGGGAGCGGATCCTCAACGATGCTGCGGAGCGCATCGGCCGCCTCATCATCGAGACGGCGGAAGAGGTCGAGCGGATCCGTTCCGAGACGGAACAGACGACCGGCGTGTGCCTGGTCGGCGAGCAGTTGCCCGTACGCCCGCGGATCGAAGATGCGAAGTGGGCGGACGTGCACCACATGCGGGGGCAGTGCGCCGCGTT
Source organism: Streptomyces caniscabiei (assembly GCF_014930365.1). Taxonomy (GTDB): domain Bacteria; phylum Actinomycetota; class Actinomycetes; order Streptomycetales; family Streptomycetaceae; genus Streptomyces; species Streptomyces caniscabiei. Next base: position 229 of record NZ_JABXWI010000059.1, read on the forward strand.
CGTGGAGGCTGCGGGTGTCCTTGAACCGCTTCTCCGGGACTGTCCGGAGCGGACGGTGGGGGCGGTGCTGAAGACCGCCGAGCGGGAGGTCTCCTACCGGTTGCGGCGGCTGTTGGACGCGTCCGGCCTGAGTAAGGACCTGACGTGAGTACCCCCGCAGGTGATGGCCTGGTCGGTGACGCGACGATCCGGGTCGACGGCGACACCGACCCGGCGACGCGGGCACTGGCCCGTTTCTCCCGCGACGCGCAGGGACGGATGCGCGACGTCCGCGGCCGGTTCGTCTCGGAGTCCGCGGCGATCAACCGGGCGCTGACGAACAACACCCCGACGCTGACGGTCAACACCGGCCCGGCGACGACCGCGCTGAACCAGTTCACGAGGGACGTCAACGGACGCCTGAGGGACGTGCAGGGCCGGTTCGTCACGAGCGGCAACACCATCACGCGAACGCTGGCCAGGTCGGCGCAGGGCGGCGACAGGTTCAGCTTCTCTCTCGGCGGGCTGGCGGACGCGGCGGGCCGGGCGGCCGGCGTCATCGCATCCGTGGGCGCCCGGGTGGGCGTGCTGGCGGCGGGGCTGGGGGCTGCTGTGCCGGTGGCGGCCGGGCTGGTGGCGACGCTGGCCAACATCGCTCCGGCCGCAGGCTTGGCGGCGACGGGAATCCTGGCCGTCGGTACGGCGGGCGCCGCGCTGAAGGTCGGCATGATCGGCGTGGACGAGGCGTTCAAGAACGCGTTCGACCCGGCGAAGGCCGAGGAGTTCAACAAGGCTCTGGCCAAGCTGTCCCCGAACGCGCAGAGCTTTG
>NZ_JABXWI010000060.1 GCF_014930365.1 Streptomyces caniscabiei
AAGGTGTTGATCGCCAACCGAGGCGAAATCGCTGTCCGCGTCGCCCGGGCGTGCCGGGACGCCGGGATCGCGAGCGTGGCCGTGTACGCCGATCCGGACCGGGACGCGCTGCATGTGCGGGCCGCGGACGAGGCGTTCGCGTTGGGCGGTGACACTCCGGCGACCAGCTATCTGGACATGGGCAAGGTCCTCCAGGCGGCGAAGGACGCGGGTGCGGACGCGGTCCACCCGGGCTACGGGTTCCTCTCGGAGAACGCGGAGTTCGCGCAGGCGGTCCTGGACGCGGGCCTGATCTGGATCGGCCCGCCGCCGCAGGCCATCCGCGACCTCGGCGACAAGGTCGCCGCCCGGCACATCGCCCAGCGCGCCGGCGCCCCGCTCGTCGCGGGCACCCCCGACCCGGTGAGCGGCGCCGACGAGGTCGTCGCCTTCGCCCGCGAGCACGGCCTGCCGATCGCGATCAAGGCCGCCTTCGGCGGCGGCGGACGCGGCCTGAAGGTCGCCCGCACCCTCGAAGAAGTCCCCGAGCTGTACGACTCCGCCGTCCGCGAGGCCGTCGCCGCCTTCGGCCGGGGCGAGTGCTTCGTGGAGCGCTACCTCGACAAGCCCCGCCACGTCGAGACCCAGTGCCTGGCCGACTCCCACGGCAACGTCGTGGTGGTCTCCACCCGCGACTGCTCCCTCCAGCGCCGCCACCAGAAACTGGTCGAGGAAGCCCCCGCCCCCTTCCTGTCCGACGCGCAGAACGCCGAGCTGTACGCCGCCTCCAAGGCCATCCTCAAGGAAGCCGGCTACGTCGGCGCCGGCACCGTGGAGTTCCTCGTCGGCGTGGACGGCACGATCTCCTTCCTGGAGGTCAACACCCGCCTCCAGGTCGAGCACCCGGTCACCGAGGAGGTCACCGGCATCGACCTGGTCCGCGAGATGTTCCGCATCGCCGACGGCGAACACCTCGGCTACGACGACCCGCCACTGCGCGGGCA
>NZ_JABXWI010000007.1 GCF_014930365.1 Streptomyces caniscabiei
GGAAACGCCCGGTTACATTCCGAACCCGGAAGCTAAGCCTTACAGCGCCGATGGTACTGCAGGGGGGACCCTGTGGGAGAGTAGGACGCCGCCGAACAATATTTGAGAAAGCCCCTGCCGGGTTGCCGGCGGGGGCTTTCTGCATTTCCGGACCTATTTCCGGTCGTTTAGGGTCGAGTCATGCGCTACGACCTCGTGATCTTCGACAATGACGGTGTCCTCGTCGACAGCGAGCCGATCTCCAACCGGATTCTCGCCGAGTACCTGACCGAACTCGGGCACCCGACCTCGTACGAGGAGTCCATCCGGGACTACATGGGGTCCGCCATGCATCGGATTCACGAGCTCGTCCTGGAGCGGACCGGGCGGACGCTGCCGGATGACTTCGACGACGTCTTCCACCGGCGGGTGTTCACCGCGTTCGAGCGGGAGTTGGTGGCCGTGCCGGGGGTCGTCCCGGTGCTGGAGAAGCTGGTCGCGGACGAGGTGCCGTACTGCGTGGCGTCGTCCGGGAGTCATGAGCGGATCCGGGTGGGGCACCGGACGACCGGGCTGGACCGGTGGTTCGGGGACGGGCTCGTGTTCAGTGCGCAGGACGTGGGGCGGGGGAAGCCGGCACCGGATCTCTTCCTGCACGCGGCCGAGCGGATGGGGGTGGCCCCGGAGAGGTGCGCTGTCGTCGAGGACAGCCCCCTCGGCGTGCGGGCGGGGCTCGCGGCCGGGATGGATGTGTACGGCTTCACCGCGATGACGCCGGCCGAGAAGCTGACCGGGGCCAGGGGGTACTTTTCGGACATGGGGGCCCTGCTGGCCCTGCTGGCCTGAAGGCGCTCGTCACGGTTAGTTGAGCAGTATTCAACTTCCTCTACCCACGGGTAGGTCGCGGCCCCTACTGTGCCGCCATGACAGATGTACTGCGGCGCGGTAGGGCCGCGTTGGCGTTCAGCTTCTTCGCTCAGGGTGTCGCCTTCGCGCTGCTCGTGACGCGGATTCCGGCCATTCAGGACCGGTACGGGGTCTCCGACGCGCTGTTGCCCGCCTTCCTCGCCGCCGTGCCGATCCTCGCCGGGGTCGGCAGCGTCTGCACCGAGCAGCTCGTGAAGAAGGTGCCGCCGAGCCTGGTGCTGCGGTGGTCCCAGCCCGTCGTGCTCCTGGCCCTGCTCGGGGTGGGGGCCGGTGAGCAGATGGTCGTCCTCGGTGCCGCGCTGGCCGCCTTCGGGCTGGCGGTCGGGGCGCTCGACGCCTCGATGAACATGCTCGGGGTGAGCCTGCAGCGGTCGTACGGGCGGAGCATCATGCTCGGCTTCCATGCCGTGTACAGCCTGGGCGGGATAGCCGGGGCCTCGCTGGCGTGGGTCGGGGCGCACTGGGACCTGGCGCTGCTGGTGTCGTATCTGCCGGTGGTCGTCGTGCTGTTGCCGGCGGTGCTGGTCGGGAGCCGGTGGTACGTCGACGCCGGGCCGGAGACGGCTGAGAAGGAGGACGCCGTTCCGGCGGAGGCGGTTGGGGCCGGTGGGTCCGTCGCCTTCAAGATGCTGCTGCCGCTCTGTCTGGTGATGTGCTTCGCCTACATCGGGGACTCGACCGTCTCCAACTGGAGCGCCAAGTACTTGCAGGACGTACTGGGCAGCAGTGAGCAGCTCGCGACGGTGCCCTACAACGTCTATATGGTCACCACGCTGCTCGGGCGGTCGATCGGTGACTTCGGGGTGCGCAGGTTCGGGGCCGCGGCCGTGGTGCGGGCCGGGGCACTGATCGCGGCGGTCGGGTTCGCCGTGGTGGCGGGCGCGCCGGGGGCCTGGGTGGGCATGCTCGGGTTCACGCTGCTGGGGCTCGGGCTGTGTGTGCTGGTGCCGCAGACGTTCGCAGCGGCGGGGCGGTTGTTCCCCGGAGCTTCGGACGCGGCCGTCGCGCGGCTGAATATCTTCAACTATGTCGGGTTCTTGATTGGTTCTCCGCTGGTCGGGGCCGTGGGGGATCTCTGGAGCTATCGCGGGGCGATGCTCATTCCGATGGCGTTGGTGCTGGTGACCCTGGTGTACGCCCGCTCGTTCGAGACCGAACCGGACCGATACGGTGGCGGGCATGAGCGGCCGCGCACAGCTGATGTGGGACGAGGCAGTAACGGGCTATGACTTCGGTCCGGACCATCCGATGGATCCGGTCCGGCTGGCGTTGACCCGGAGCCTGGTGACTGCCTTCGGGCTCGACCGGGAGATGGACGTCGTCTCGGCGAGGCCCGCCGGGGAGTCGACGCTGCGGCTCGTGCACCGCGAGGACTACGTGGCGGCGGTCCGGGCCGCGTCCGCCGATCCCGCGGGCGCGGACGGATCGTACGGGCTGGGAACGGTCGACGATCCGGCCTTCGCCGGGATGCATGAGGTCTCCGCGCTCATCGCGGGGCAGTCGGTGGCGGCGGCGGAGGCCGTGTGGCGGGGGAACGCGCTGCACGCCGTGAACTTCGCGGGCGGGCTGCACCACGCGATGCCCGGGGGCGCCTCGGGGTTCTGCATCTACAACGACGCGTCGATCGCCATCGCCCGGCTGCTGGAGCTGGGGGCCGAGCGGGTCGCCTATGTGGATGTCGACGTGCATCACGGGGACGGGGTGCAGGCGGCGTTCTGGGAGGACCCGAGGGTTCTGACGATCTCGCTGCACGAGCACCCGAGGACCCTGTTCCCGCAGACCGGGTGGCCCGAGGAGACGGGGGCCCCGTCGAGTGCGGAGGGGTCGGCGGTGAACGTGGCGCTGCCGGCGGGGACCGGGGACGCGGGGTGGGTGCGGGCGTTCCACGCGGTCGTGCCGGAGCTGATCGCCGACTTCCGGCCGCAGGTGCTGGTGACCCAGCACGGCGCCGATACGCACTTCGAGGATCCGTTGGCGCATCTGGCGGTGTCGCTGGACGCGCAGCGGGCGGTCCAGGTGGCGCTGCACGAGCTGGCGCACGAGTACGCCGACGGGCGGTGGGTCGCGCTCGGTGGGGGCGGGTACGCGGTGGTGGATGTGGTGCCGAGGTCGTGGACGCATCTGGTGGCGATCGCGGCGGGGCGGGAGATCGCGCCGGAGACGGTGGTCCCCGAGGAGTGGCGGCAGCAGGTGTTCGCGCGGACGCGGCAGTTGGCGCCGGCGCGGATGACTGATGGGCGGTGGCCTGTGGAGTGGGCCGGGTGGGAGGCGGGGTACGACCCCGCGGATCGGTTGGATCAGGCGGTGTTGGCTGCGCGGAAGGCTGTGTTTCCGTTGCGGGGGTTGTTGCCGTAGGGGGTTTCTCGCCCCCGCCGCCCCTACCCGTCCCATCCACCAGGGGCTGCGCGCCGCCTTCGACCCCCGGTCAAAGACTCGGGGCTCCGCCCCGGACCCCGTTCGCGCAGTTCCCCGCGCCCCTAACGGGTCTTACGCCAACTGTGTGGTTCGGCAAGGGGTTTCCGTGCGCGGGGGGCGGGGTGTGCGTCAGCATCTGAGAGTGGTGAGCGGTGGGGCGTTGCGGCGGCATCTGGTGGGCTTCGGGTTGGCCGGGCGGGTCGCCACCGCGAGGGAAGCGAGTCTGCGGAGTTATCGGTTGTTCGCGGCTCGGGATCCTCGGTTTCTGATCGGTATCGATCCCGAGATGTCTTGGCGCCAGCGGGATGTGCTCGCTTTGATGGCGGAGAGGTGCGGGGTTTCGGCCGATCCAGGGTGTACATCCGGGCAGGATGTGATCGATCCGGAGCTGACCGTCGGGGCGCTGGACCGCTTCGCGGAACGGCTCGGGGCGGTCGCTCGGAGTGGTGGGGCGGTGCTCTTCGGGACCGGGCACCCGCACCGGCTGATCGGGTTCTACGGCGCGTTGGCGGACGCTTTGTCGGCGGCGGGATGTGAGGTTCTCACCCCTGCGACGGGTAGACGTGTCGACATAACGACCCGGTTCGGTCTACGCACGTACAACCTCGACTACGTACGAGGTGTCGCTCTCGTCCGTGAGGCGCCCGCCCTGCGCTCCGGTTGTGCGACCGGCGTGCACACGCATTCGCCGCTCCCGGTTCGGACGGTCCTGGCGGCCGCCGCGGAGGCCGGCGGGCCCCTCCCGGACCTCGTGGTGGGAGACCATGGATGGGTCTGCGGGGCAGGTCAGCTGGGGTTCGAGGCGATCGGGCTCGCCGATACGGACGATCCGGCGCTCTTCGTGGGGGAGGCGGAGGGGCGGGTGTCCGTCGCCGTTCCACTTGATGACGGTGTGCGGTCTGATTACTACCGACCGCTGACCCGCTACGTACTCAATCGGGCGTGTCTGTCACAGTAGGCCGCCGATGGCATCCCCTCTTCCCCACTCGCATCACGCGCCCCTACATTGGGGAGTGAGCACGCAGCGACGAAGAGTCACCGGAAGGGGAAGCCGGTGGCCGTCGAGTGCGGAAGGTTCAGGTGTGTCATGGCTGCAGCTGGCGAGAGGCCTCTGAACGAGGTTCAGTTCCTGACCGTGGCGGAAGTCGCCGCGGTGATGCGCGTGTCGAAGATGACCGTGTACCGCTTGGTGCACAGCGGTCATCTGCCGGCGATCCGGGTGGGCAGGTCCTTCCGGGTGCCGGAGCAAGCGGTACACGAGTACCTCCGCGAGAGCTATGTGGGGGTGGAGACGGCCTGACGGCCATCGGGGCCGAGGGGCTCCCGGAGGCCCTGCGGGACCTCCGGGATACCCCGGCTCCCCCTCGATTACGACCTCAGCGCTCGGACGGGTAGGCTGGCCCCTCGTAGGTCGTATGGGCCCATGGCGCCCAAACACCGAGTGATGAGAAGTGAGCGAGGGTAGTCGTGGGCTCTGTTATCAAGAAGCGGCGCAAGCGGATGGCTAAGAAGAAGCACCGCAAGCTGCTCAAGCGCACCCGCGTTCAGCGTCGCAACAAGAAGTAAGGCGGTCCGGCCCCGAGATCGGGGTCCTGGCCGGCCCCCCTCGCGTAAGGGGGCCGTACGCCTTGCTCTCTTGCGCGAACGCTGTCGAGAACGCGTTGCCGCGGCCCCCCACCGGAATCGGTGGGGGGCCGCGGTGTTCTCCCGTTCACGGGTTTGCACCGGTCGTGGTTTTTTGCCGGTCGTTGACGGGGTCGCGGTCACCACAGCGCAACATCGACCCGCTAACGTGGCCGCACACGGGGAACCCGGAGAACTCACGGAGAACACGAGGAAGGCGCTGATCTTGGGGAAGGTCGTGCTCGTCACCGGCGTGGCCCGTCAGCTGGGTGGCCGGTTCGTGCGGCGGATCCAGCGTGACCCGCAGGTCGACCGGGTCATCGCGGTGGACGCGGTGCCGCCGGGACACCACCTGGGCGGCGCGGACTTCGTCCAGGCCGACATCCGTCAGCCCGCCATAGCCCGCCTGCTGGCCGAGCACAACGTGGACACCGTGGTGCACATGGACGTCACGGGCACCCCGCTGGGCAGCGGCGGCCGCGCCACGCTCAAGGAGACCAACGTCATCGGCACCATGCAGTTGCTCGGTGCCTGTCAGAAGTCCCCGTTGGTCAAGCGGCTGGTCGTGAAGTCCAGTACGAACGTGTACGGTTCCGCGCCGCGCGATCCGGCCGTGTTCACCGAGACCACCCCGCCCAAGTCGCTGCCCAGCGGCGGCTTCGCCAAGGACACCGTCGAGGTCGAGGGGTACGTCCGCGGGTTCGCCCGGCGGCGGCCCGACGTGGCCGTGTGTGTGCTGCGGTTCGCGAACATCCTCGGGCCGAGCGCCGATTCGCCGCTCGCCTCGTACTTCTCGCTGCCGGTGCTGCCGACCGTGCTCGGCTACGACCCCCGGCTGCAGTTCGTGCACGAGGACGACGTCATCGAGGTGCTGCGGATCGCCTCGCACGAACCGGCGCGCGGCACCCTCAACAGCGGCACGTTCAACATCGCCGGCGACGGTGTGCTGCTGCTCTCGCAGTGCGCGCGGCGTCTCGGCCGGCCGACGGTGCCGCTGCTGATGCCGGCGGTCAGCTGGGTCGGCTCCATGGTCCGCACGCTGGGTGTCACCGACTTCTCGCCGGAGCAGCTGCGGCTGCTGACGCACGGGCGGGTCGTGTCGACCAACCAGATGCGCGAGACGCTCGGCTACCGGGCCCGGTACACGACCGCCGAGACGTTCGCGGACTTCGCGCGCAGCAGGGGGCCCGGCCTCGTGCCCCCCGAGGCCCTCGCAGGGGCCATCGACCGGATCGCCGCCCTGCCCGTGCCCACCGTGGGTGGCGGTCAACCCCCTACGCAGAGCGCCAACTGAGGAGCGCATCAACGATGGCGGATGCCAAGGTCATTCCGTTCGACGACGACCGGACGCGCGGGGGTGCCGCGCAGCGCCCGCCGCGTCGGCGGAGTACGGGAACCCGGCGCAAGGGCGAGAGCGCGGTCGTCCGGGACGTCCGGGAATCCGGCGAGGTCCAGGCCCTCCCCGGACGGGCGGCGGGGACGGATGATGTCCCTGTGACACGGGAGAAGCCGGAGCCGCCCCAGGAGGCCGCCGAGGCACAGGACGGCGGCGGGCTGGAGCGCCGGATCGCGGGCGGTCTCGCGTTCCTGCGCAAGCGGCTCACGGGTGACTACGAGGTCGACGACTTCGGCTACGACGCCGAACTCACCGACCAGGTGCTGATGTCCCTGCTGCGGCCGGTGTACGAGAAGTACTTCCGGGTCGAGGTGAAGGGCATCGAGAACATCCCGACGGACGGCGGCGCCCTGATCGTCTCCAACCACTCGGGGACGCTGCCGCTGGACGGCCTGATGATGCAGGTCGCCGTGCACGACAACCACCCCACGGGGCGGCATCTGCGGCTGCTCGCGGCGGACCTGGTCTTCATGCTGCCGGTGGTCAACGAGCTGGCCCGCAAGCTCGGGCACACCCTCGCGTGCGCGGAGGACGCCTCACGGCTGCTGGAGCAGGGCGAGCTGGTCGGCGTCATGCCGGAGGGCTTCAAGGGGCTCGGCAAGCCCTTCGGGGACCGCTACAAGCTCCAGCGGTTCGGCCGGGGCGGCTTCGTCTCCACGGCCCTGCGGACGGGGACGCCGATCATCCCGTGCTCGATCGTGGGCGCGGAGGAGATCTACCCGATGATCGGGAACTCGAAGACGATCGCCCGGCTGCTCGGTTTCCCGTACTTCCCGATCACGCCGACGTTCCCGTGGCTCGGCCCGCTGGGCGCCGTACCGCTCCCGACGAAGTGGACGATCCAGTTCGGCGAGCCGATCCCGACGGACGGGTATCCGCCGGAGGCCGCCGAGGACCCGATGCTGATGTTCAACCTGACCGACCAGGTGCGGGAGCAGATCCAGCACACGTTGTACAAGCTGCTGGTGCAGCGGCGGTCGGTGTTCTTCTAGCGTCGACCGTCGTACCGCGGAACTATTCGCCGGTGTCGCCGTCGATGCCCAGGCCGGGCAGGAGGCCCGGGAGGAGGGGCGGGAGGGTGACCTCGGGGTCGTCGGGCGGGGTGGACCTGCCGGTGGACGGGGAGGAGCTGGTGGTGTCGTCCTGGGGCGGATCCAGCAGGCCGCCGGTGGTGCCGCCGACGAGGCCCTCGCCGCCGCTGTCCGCGTCGGACGTGGACGGCTTGGGCTTGCCGCCGGTGTCCTCGGCGCTGCCGGCGGAACCGCCGGAGGCGCTCGGGGCCGGGCGGCCGGGGTCCGTGGTGCCGGGGGAACCGGTGCCGGGGGAGCGCTGCTTGCCGTCGCCGCCCCGGGTGGGGGGCTGCGGCAGGAGCGACGAGTGTGGGGCGACCTCGTCGTCTATGGCGTCGAAGACCGACGAGACCTGCTGACTCACGTCCCCGAGCTGCACGGGCAGCCGGTCACGGAGCGCGCCCCAGGCCTCGCGGTGGGACCGGGAGAAGGCCGACAGGGCCCGGATCGGTCCCAGGGAGCCCGGATCTCGCTCGAACGCCTCGTGGAGCAGCCGGTGGCCCTCGGCGGCGTCGTGGCGCATGCCGTTGAGGGCGCGGCGGATCTCGCCGAGCGACTCGTGGTCGAGGTGTCCGCTCCGGCCGCGCTCCATGAGGCGGCGGGCCTCACCGAGCCGGGTGGACGCCTGGTCCAGATAGAGCCGGCCCCGGTCGTCGCTGTCGTCGGCCAGGGTCAGTTTCACGTCCTCGATGCCGCGCTTGAGGCCGTAGAGCGAGTCACCGGGGAGAGCGTCCGAGCTGGCGGCGGCCACACCGCCGAAGGCGCTCGCGGCCACACCGACGCTGAGCCCGCCCGCGGCGAGCCCCTTCGTCAGGCGGGACCTTGGTCGCAACTTGCCCAGCGGGCTCGCCCGGTGAGCGCCTCGCCCCTTGCCGGATCGCTGCTCGGGCACCGAAGGGTCCGACGCCTCGCGCCCCGGCAGCGTGCCGTCCCGCAGCATGGCTTCCATCGCGGCCACCAACTGGGCGCGATGGACGACCTTGACCTCGGGGTCGAGCACTGGCTTGGGCAGCTCGTCGAGACCGGTGGTGAGGGCCAACATGCGGCCCTGCTCGGTCTGTTCCGCTGCCGGGGCCGGTGCCGATCCCTCGGGCTGCTCGGCCGCCGTGCCCCGGTCGGACAGCTCCTCCAGGGCCTGGGCGAAGGCGTTCGCCCGCCGGTGCGCCGATACGTTCGCGATCACTGGCGGCACCTCCTCTCGTCATGACGGTCGACTCCCCAGGGGGTCCTGAGGGTTGCACGACCCTGACCGAGCAACACGATCGAGTGATCGGTGTCGGCCAGGCGCGACCACAGGGAGCCTGTATCCCGCACAACGAGCGGCGCGGCACTTGGGTTACGGACGGCGGATGATCGGACGAGGAAGTCAACGGACTTCGACGCAGGGTGAGTTGGGTGTCGCGGAGCGTATGTGATCGATGCGCCCGGTCGACCCGATGGGCCGGCGGCTCGGCCGTGGTGGTCCCGGTGGGCGGGGCTTCAGCGGGCGTCGTCCGGGAGGAGGCGGGCGAGGGTGCGGACCGCGCGGTACTGGAGGGTCTTGATCGCGCCCTCGTTCTTGCCCATGACCCGGGCCGTCTCGGCGACGGAGAGGCCTTGGAGGAAGCGGAGGGTGACGCACTCCTGCTGCTGGGGGTTGAGCCGGCGTACGGCTTCCAGGAGGGCGGCGTTGGAGAGGGACTCCAGGACGGAGTCCTCGGGGGAGCGCTCGACCTCGTTGGCGTCGAGCATCTCGCCGGTGGTGACCTCCAGCCGGAAACGGCTGGACTTGAAGTGGTCGGCCACCAGGTTGCGGGCGATGGTGACCAGCCAGGCGCCGAAGTCGCGGCCCTGCCAGGTGAACGTGCCGATGCGGCGCAGGGCGCGCAGGAAGGTCTCGCTGGTGAGGTCCTCGGCGGTCGCCTTGCCGCCGACGCGGTAGTAGATGTAGCGGTAGACGGTGTCGCTGTACTGGTCGTACAGCCGGCCGAAGGCGTCGGCCTCGCCGGACTGGGCGCGTTCGACGAGGTCCATCATGCGGGCGCTGTCGCTGTCCGCGGCGGGACGGCGGGTGGTCGTGGCGGTGGATCCCGAACGGCCTCGTCTGCCCACCGTCGCGCTGCCGTCGGCCAGTGCGTAGCACGGGCCGACGGGCGCGGCGGAGGTGGCGAGGGCGGGGACGGCGTACGCGGTGGGGACGAAGCCGCGCAACAGTTGGTTGACCGTCGCGCGCAGCGTAGCCAGGCCCGAGGCGTCAACCCCGACGTGTGGGTACACGGGACTCCCAGAGGCAGAGCTTCCATCACGTGCAGTGCGGAACCTTTCACCCGTCGTAGCGACGGAGGGGTACCGGTTTGCGTTTGAGGAGAATAACGCTTCGTGCAGGCACTGCTACACCCAGTTGCTCAAATCATCGATTACGTCGCTTCTGTTACCGATTGACGGCTGCTCAAGTTCCGTTCCGTGATCGGTTGTTGATCGATTGGGTTCGTGTTCCGTCTGGGTGCGGGGCGTGTTGTGGTCGGGTGCGGACGGCGTGACTGAGGGGGGTGCGGTGGGGGTATGACCGCTGGAATGCCGAGGTGACGGGGGCCGGAGCCCCGGACGCGCGAACGCCGGAGGGGCTGGGAGAACCCAGCCCCTCCGGCGTTCGAGAAACGATCAGCCGTTCAGCGGCGGCGGCGGTGCAGCGCGATCGCGGCCGCCGTGCCGCCGGCCACCGCGCCGACGCCCGCCGCCGCGGGCAGACCGACCTTGGCGGCCTTGCGGGCGGTGCGGTAGTCGCGCAGCCGCCAGTCCATGTCGCGGGCGTGCTTGCGGAGTTTGCTGTCGGGGTTGATGGCGTACGGGTGACCCACGAGCGACAGCATCGGGATGTCGTTGTGGGAGTCGCTGTACGCGGCGCAGCGCGAGAGGTCGAGGCCCTCGGCGGCGGCCAGGGCGCGGACGGCCTCGGCCTTCGCCGGGCCGTGCAGCGGCTCGCCGACCAGCTTGCCGGTGTAGACGCCGTCGACGGACTCCGCGACCGTGCCCAACGCGCCGGTCAGGCCTAGGCGTCGGGCGATCACCTGGGCGATCTCGACGGGGGCGGCCGTGACGAGCCAGACCTTCTGGCCGGCGTCGAGGTGGGCCTGGGCCAGGGCGCGGGTGCCCGGCCAGATGCGCTCGGCCATGTACTCGTCGTAGATCTCCTCGCCGATGATCGTCAGTTCGGCGACGCGGTGGCCCTGGACGATGGAGAGCGCGGAGTTCTGGGCGTCCTGCATGTGTTCGGGGTCCTCGGAGCCCGCCAGCCGGAACCACGCCTGCTGCCAGGCGAATCGGGCGAGGTCGCGGGTCTCGAAGAACTTCCGCTTGTACAGGCCCCGGCCGAAGTGGAAGAGCGAGGCGCCCTGCATGACGGTGTTGTCGAGGTCGAAGAACGCGGCGGCCTTGTCGTCGCCGAGGACCGGGAACTCCGGTTCCTTGACTGCGTCGGGCGCGGGGGAGACGTCCTCCAACTCCTGGGAGGACTTGCGCGCTGCCTCCGCAGAGGCCTCGCCTGCCAAAACGCTCCGCGCCGTGGCGGAGCGCCTACGGGGAGTGAGCCATCCGAGAGCGGCCATGTCGTGAGCATAGCCAGTCTGTTCGGTACTTCCGGAGTCCGGAGGTTTGCGGGCTGTGAACTCTCCGGGGACGTGAGGTTGCGGGGGTCGTCACGGCGGCGTGTCCGCGTGTGGACGAGGGCGTGACGGGTGGGGAAAAGGGCAGGTCGTGTGCTTCGTGGTGAGGAGGAGGTGTGGAAGTCCGGTGCGGAGCGACAATGGCCGGCATGAGTGCGATGTTCCGGCGGGCGCCGAAGAATCCCGGTGAGCGACTCGTCACACTGATCGGCAAACCGGGGTGCCATCTGTGCGACGACGCGGAGGCGGTGATCGGGAAGGTCTGCGGTGAGCTGGGCGTTCCCTGGGAGAAGAAGGACATCACCGAGGACGAGGAACTGCACCGCGAGTACTGGGAGCAGATCCCGGTGGTGCTCGTGGACGGCGCGCAGCACACCTTCTGGCGTGTGAACGAGGAGCGCCTTCGCAAAGCCCTCTCCCAGAGGTGACCCGAGTGTGACCTGACCGACCAGTCCAAGTGGTCCCAAAAGTCGCTTAGGATCGATGGGCTGGTTGGTCTCGGGGGCGGGATTCGTGAGGAGAGTGTGCGGTTTTGCCCCCGTCGTGCAAGGCGTCAGGTGAGGAACGAGGGCACGCCTGTGTCGGTTCCACGCGCGTGCGTCGGGTGTGCGTGACCCCGGTCACGTTGGCCGGGCAAATCGGACACCATCTTTGTGCACGCGTTCACAAAGACATAGCCTGCTGTCGACGGGGCGGTCTGGGGACGCATGACCGCCCGCAGCCCCGCTCTACCCGCAGGAGCACCGTGGCAACTGGCCGAACTCACCGACCGGCGACCCGTAGCCGAGGGATTCCCGAGGCCACCGTCGCCAGGCTTCCGCTGTACCTCCGTGCCCTGACCGCGCTGTCGGAGCGCTCGGTACCCACCGTTTCATCCGAGGAACTGGCGGCCGCCGCCGGGGTCAACTCCGCGAAGCTGCGCAAGGACTTCTCGTACCTCGGCTCGTATGGGACGCGGGGCGTGGGCTACGACGTCGAGTATCTCGTCTACCAGATCTCGCGTGAGCTGGGGCTGACCCAGGACTGGCCGGTCGTGATCGTCGGTATCGGCAACCTCGGCGCCGCGCTCGCCAACTACGGCGGGTTCGCCTCGCGCGGGTTCCGGGTGGCGGCCTTGATAGACGCCGATCCGGCGATGGCGGGCAAGCCGGTCGCGGGGATCCCGGTCCAGCACACGGACGAGCTGGAAAAGATCATCGACGACAACGGGGTGTCCATCGGCGTCATCGCCACCCCCGCCGGTGCCGCCCAGCAGGTGTGCGACCGGCTGGTCGCCGCCGGGGTCACGTCGATCCTGAACTTCGCGCCCACCGTCCTGTCCGTGCCGGACGGTGTCGACGTGCGCAAGGTGGACCTCTCCATCGAGCTCCAGATCCTCGCCTTCCACGAGCAGCGCAAGGCCGGCGAGGAGGCCGCGGCCGAGGCCGACGCCGTACCGCCGGCTCCCAGGGAGTCCGGGAAAGGGCCCGACGGGGATGTCCCCGCCGTGATGCCGGCATGAGTCTCCTGGTCGTCGGGCTGAGTCACCGCAGCGCTCCGGTGAGCGTGCTGGAGCGGGCCGCGCTGTCCCTGGACGCGCAGATCAAGTTGCTTCAGGACACGGTCGCCGCCGAGCCGGCCACGGAGGCCGCCGTCCTCGCCACCTGCAACCGCATCGAGCTCTACGCCGACGTGGACAAGTTCCACGCGGGCGTCGCCGAGCTGTCCACGCTGCTGGCCCAGCACAGCGGGGTGGGGCTCGACGAGATCACCCCGTATCTCTACGTGCACTACGAGGACCGGGCCGTCCACCATCTGTTCTCCGTGGCCTGCGGGCTCGACTCCATGGTCGTCGGCGAGGGGCAGATCCTCGGGCAGATCAAGGACGCGCTGGCCCGCGCGCAGGAGCTGCACACCGCCGGGCGCCTGCTGAACGACCTGTTCCAGCAGAGCCTCAGGGTCGGCAAGCGAGCCCACTCCGAGACCGGGATCGACCGGGCCGGACAGTCGCTCGTGACCTTCGGCCTGGAGCAGTTCACCACCGGTACGGACGTCGCGGACTGGGCCCGGGGCAAGCGGGCCGTCGTGATCGGCGCCGGGTCGATGTCCTCGCTGGCCGCCGCGACCCTCGCGCGAGCCGGCGTCGGCGAGATCGTGATCGCCAACCGGACGCACGACCGGGCCGAGCGGCTCGCGCACCTGCTCGAAGAGCAGTACGGGCACGGCGTGACCGCACCGGGCGAGACGGAGGTGCTGGCCCGCGCGGTCCCGATGGAATCGGTGCCGGACGAGCTGACACGTGCGGACGTCGCCGTCTCCTGCACCGGCGCCACGGGCCTGGTGCTGACCGCCGAGATGGTCGCCGCGGCCGTCGAGGGACGGGTGCCCCAGGGCGCGCTTCCCGCGGAGGCCGGGACGCGCACCGACGTACGGCCGGTCCTGCCGCCGACCTCGCTCGGCAGCGACGACGACTGCCCCCTCGACCTGCCCGCCGTGCAGGGCGGTGGCTTCTCCGTGCACGGGGAGGCCGCGGTGGCCGGAATGGACGCGGCCACCCTGGAGCAGCACGCGGCCTGGGTCGACAACGCGACCGTCGACCGGCGCGCGAGCCGTCGCACGCCGGAGCGTGAGGCCGCGCGTACGCCCGAAGCCGACGCCGAGCTGATCGCCGCGCTCGTCGCGACCGTCGCCGTCACCGGGCGGATCACCGAGCTGCGCCGGCCCGAGCCCGTCGTCGAGGTGCCCCGGCCCGCGCCCGTGCTGGCGCTGCTGGACCTGGCGATGCCCCGGGACATCGACGCCGCGGCGCACCGGCTGGCCGGGGTGCGGCTGGTCGACATCGAGTCGCTCGCCGAGGTCTCCGCCGACGCGCCGATGGCCTCCGACGTCGACATGGTGCGGAGGATCGTTTCGGACGAGGTGGCCGCCTTCGGCGCCGCCCAGCGGGCCGCGCACATCACACCCACCGTCGTGGCGCTGCGTGCCATGGCCGCCGATGTCGTCGCCGGCGAGATCGCCCGCCTGGAGGGCCGGCTGCCGGACCTCGACGACAAGCACCGCGGCGAGATCACCCAGACCGTGCGGCGCGTCGTCGACAAGCTGCTGCACGCCCCGACCGTACGGGTCAAGCAACTCGCGGCCGAGCCGGGCGGCGCCGGGTACGCGGACGCGCTGCGCACCCTGTTCGACCTGGACCAGGAGACGGTCGCGGCCGTGTCCCGGGCCGAGAGCAGTTCCAAGAACGACGCCGAGAACCGAGGGCGATCATGAGTGACCAGGCACTGAGGCTGGGGACCAGGCGGAGCAAACTCGCCATGGCCCAGTCCGGGCAGGTGGCGGAGAGGGTCCGCCGGCTGACCGGGCGGCCCGTCGAACTCGTGGAGATCACGACGTACGGCGACGTCTCCCGGGAGCAGCTGGCGCAGATCGGCGGCACGGGCGTGTTCGTCACCGCGCTGCGCGAGGCGCTGCTGCGCGGCGAGGTCGACTTCGCCGTGCACTCCCTCAAGGACCTGCCGACCACGCACCCGGACGACCTGGCGCTGGCCGCCGTGCCGGTGCGCGAGGACGCGCGCGACGTCCTGGTCGCCCGGGACGGGCTCACCTTCGAGCAGCTGCCCGCCGGCGCCCGCGTCGGTACGGGTTCGCCCCGGCGCATGTCCCAGCTGAACGCGTACGCGCGCAGTCACGGGCTCACCATCGAGACGGTTCCGATCCGCGGGAACGTCGACACGCGGATCGGTTACGTACGGAAGGGCGAGCTGGACGCAGTGGTCCTGGCCGCCGCCGGACTGAACCGGATCGGACGGAGCGACGAAGTGACCGACTTCCTCTCGGTCGACACAGTTTTGCCCGCCCCCGGCCAGGGGGCACTGGCGATCGAATGCACCGCGGACAATGCGGAGCTGATCGCCGCGCTCGGTGGCCTCGACGACCCGCACACCCGGGCCGCCGTGACCGCCGAGCGGTCCCTGCTCGCCGCCCTGGAGGCCGGTTGCAGCGCACCTGTGGGTGCGTTCGCCGACCTTCTGGCCGACGGGCAGATTGTCAAGGAGATGCGCCTGCGCGGCGTCGTCGGCACGACCGACGGCTCGACGCTGGTGCAGCTGTCCACCACCGGTCCCGTGCCCGAGACGTACGACCAAGCAATGGCGCTCGGCCGTGAACTCGCCGCCGAGATGCTCGCTAAGGGCGCGGCCGGTCTGATGGGGGAGCGAGCACATTGAGCCCCACCACCCTTCCCGCCGGTCCGGACCACGGTCACGTCACCTTCCTCGGTGCCGGACCCGGGGATCCGGGACTGTTGACACTGCGCGCCGTCGAGGCGCTGGCGAACGCGGACGTTCTCATCGCCGAGCACGACGTGCTCGACGTGGTGCGTACGCATGCCCGCGCCGGCGTCGCCCTACTGGACACCGACTCGAGCCCGCCGTCGGCCCTGACCGCGGCGTCCTCAGCCACTGCCTCTGCCTCTTCCGCGGCTACTTCAGCGGATACGTTTTCGGGCACAGGCACGCCTCAGCTGACGGTCGTTGACGGCGCGTCAACAACCGTTGGTGCACCCGCTGTGCGGGATGCGGCACATCTTGTCATGGAGGCCGCGCGGGGCGGCAAGCGGGTCGTGCGTGCGGTGTCCGGGGACCCCGGGCTCGACACGTACGCCACCGAGGAGATGCTGGCGTGCGCTGCCGCGGGCGTGCCGTTCGAGGTGGTCCCGGGCGTGGCGGCGGCCGTGGGCGTGCCCGCGTACGCCGGTGTGCCGCTGCGGGACGCGCAGGGCGCGGACGTCCGGTTCGTCGACGCCCGCACGGCGTCCGACCGCTGCTGGGCGGAGGTCGGGGTGTCCGACGGGACGGTCGTGGTCTCGGCGGCGCTGGAGACCGTGGCCGCCGCCGCGGGCGAACTGGTCGCCGCCGGCCGCAAGCCGGACACCCCCATGACGGTGACCGTCGCGGGCACGACGACGCGGCAGCGCACCTGGACCGCGACGCTCGGCACGATCGCGCAGACGCTGAAGCAGGCGAAGGTGCTGCCCTCGCCGGAGGGCGGCCGGCCGGTGATAGCCGTGGTCGGTGAGCGTTCCGCCGCGGCCCAGCGCGACCAGCTGTCGTGGTTCGAGAGCAAGCCGCTCTTCGGGTGGCGTGTCCTCGTACCGCGTACGAAGGAGCAGGCCGCCTCGCTCTCCGACCAACTGCGCTCGTACGGGGCCGTACCGCACGAGGTGCCGACGATCGCGGTCGAACCGCCGCGCACGCCGCAGCAGATGGAGCGGGCCGTGAAGGGCCTCGTGACCGGCCGCTACGAGTGGATCGCGTTCACTTCGGTCAACGCCGTCAAGGCGGTGCGGGAGAAGTTCGAGGAGTACGGGCTCGACGCCCGCGCCTTCGCCGGGATCAAGGTCGCGGCGGTCGGCGAGCAGACCGCCAAGGCGCTCATCGCCTTCGGGGTGAAGCCTGATCTGGTGCCCAGCGGGGAGCAGTCGGCGGCCGGTCTGCTGGAGGACTGGCCCCCGTACGACCCGGTCTTCGACCCGATCGACCGGGTGTTCCTGCCGCGCGCGGACATCGCCACGGAGACGCTGGTCGCCGGGCTGATCGAGCTCGGGTGGGAGGTCGACGACGTCACGGCGTACCGGACCGTGCGCGCGTCGCCGCCGCCGGCGGAGACCCGTGAGGCCATCAAGGGCGGTGGTTTCGACGCCGTGCTGTTCACCTCGTCCTCCACCGTGCGGAACCTGGTGGGCATCGCCGGGAAGCCGCACAACGTGACGGTGATCGCCTGTATCGGGCCCGCGACGGCCAAGACGGCCGAGGAGCACGGGCTGAGGGTGGACGTGATGGCTCCGGAGCCGTCCGTGCACAAGCTGGCCGAGGCGCTGGCGGACTTCGGGCTGCGGCGGCGGGCTGCCGCGGTGGAGGCCGGTGACCCCGTCACCCGGCCCAGCGAGCGGCGGCCGGGGGCGCGGCGACGGCGGTCGACGACGTAAGCGGCGGGCCGACGTGAGGGGCTCTGCCCCTTGACCCCCCGAGTGCCTCTGCGCTCGGGGGGTTCTGTCGTGGGGTGGGTGCGGGTGGGGGGTGGTTGCTCGCGCAGTTCCCCGCGCCCCTGAAAAGAGGCCTGCGGCCCTTTCAGTAGCGCGGTTCGCTCCGACGGATCGTCGGCAAAGGCACGGTTGGGCCGGGCGTAGCGTAGGTGTATGTCGAAGTACGGATCGTTTCCCGGTACGCGGCCCCGCCGGCTTCGTACGACGCCTGTGATGCGCAGGATGGTGGCCGAGACCCGGCTGCATCCCGCCGACTTCATCCTGCCCGCGTTCGTGCGCGAGGGCGTCGGCGAGCCGGTGCCGATCACGGCGATGCCGGGGGTCGTGCAGCACACGCGGGACAGTCTGAAGAAGGCCGCCGTGGAGGCCGTGGAGGCCGGAGTCTCCGGGATCATGCTGTTCGGCGTGCCGGAGGACGGGAAGAAGGACGCGCTCGGGACTCCCGGGACCGATCCCGACGGGATTCTGCAGGTCGCCCTGCGGGACGTACGGGCCGAGGTCGGGGACGAGTTGCTCGTCATGTCCGATCTGTGTCTCGACGAGACCACCGACCACGGGCACTGCGGGGTCCTCGACGACCAGGGCCGCGTCGACAACGACGCGACCCTGGAGCGGTATGCCGAGATGGCCCAGGTGCAGGCCGACGCCGGCGCGCACGTGGTCGGGCCCAGCGGGATGATGGACGGGCAGATCGGGGTCATCAGGGACGCCCTCGACCAGATCGGGCGGGAGGACGTCGCGATCCTCGCCTACACCGCCAAGTACGCCTCCGCGTTCTACGGGCCCTTCCGCGAGGCCGTCGGCTCCTCGCTGCGCGGGGACCGGAAGACCTACCAGCAGGACCCCGCCAACGTCCGGGAGTCGCTGCGCGAACTCGCCCTCGATCTGGAGGAGGGCGCCGACCTGGTGATGGTCAAGCCGGCCGGCCCCTACCTCGACATCGTCGCCCGGGTCGCGGACACCGTGGACGTACCGGTCGTCGCATACCAGATCTCCGGGGAGTACTCGATGGTCGAGGCCGCCGCCGAGAAGGGCTGGATCGACCGGGAGCGGGCCATCCTGGAGACGCTCACGGGGATCAAGCGGGCGGGTGCGCAGAACATCCTCACGTACTGGGCCGTCGAGGCGGCTCGTCTGCTGCGCTGAGTCCCGTACGGCAGGCGTTGCCGTTCAGTACTGGAGGGCGTCCTCCATGGTCGACTGCCAGTAGGTGACGGCCACCGAGTTGTCGACGTGGACGCCCTCGGCCGGGAGGGCGGGGGAGGCGGGGGAGCCGGCGTCGCTTCCGGCCTCGGTGCCCTGGAAGTGGATGACGACCTTCTTCTCCGTCGTGCCCTCGCCGCCGCTGCCGTCGGCGGCGGAGAGAAGGACACCCGCATAGCCCGACTCGCCGGGGGCCAGGGTCACCACGGCCTGCGGCTGCGACTCCTCGAACACGCGCGGCGCCGACTGGGCCTCGCCGAACCGGACCGTGGGGTTGTAGTAGAGATCGCAGTACTTCGAACCGGTGTTCTTGACGGTGATCAGCAGATGGTTGAGCGGGCGGGACACCGGCTGCGCGGTGACGGTGGTGTGGGAGCCGTTGCACGTGACGCGGTTCTCGGGGTCGGAGGGGTCCGAGGTCCCGCCCTTCGAGGCGGCCTTGTCGGCCGAGGTGCCGCCGGTGGAGCCGCCGCCCGTGCTCGTGCCGCCGGTGGAGCCCTCGGTGGTCGAGCCGCCGCTCGTGCCGGTGCCGCCCTCGGACGAACCCGAGGAGCCCGTGCTCCGGGAGGTCGAGGTGGAACCGCCCGCGGCTCCCTCGTCCCTCGTACCCATGCCGTTGTCGCACGCGGTGAGGGCGAGGGCGGCGAGCGCCGCTCCCGTCACGGCGATCAGACGGGCGGGGCGGGCCGTACGAGCGGAGCGAGCGGTGCGGAGCGTACGCATGAGAGGTCCCTTTCGGACAAAGCAAGTGGAGCAGGCTGAGAACACGTGCTCGAAGCCGGGCCGCTCGACCGGTGGGCCGGGAGCGGCGTGCTTGGATGACCACAGCTTGTGGGGTGTTCCGTCCCGGCCGCCACAGTCGACGGACGATCAGGGACGCTGGAACGCTCGCGAGGGCTTTGACCTGCAAGAACGTCCCTGCCCTGGAACGCGGAACGGGACGCGCGGGACGTGAGGGACGGAGGAAGACGTGTCGGGGAGCGGTACCGCGGACGGCCTGGGGGCTGATTTCGCCGAGCTGCTGCGGGAGTTGAAGGAGCGCTCCGGGCTGAGTTACGGGGTGCTCGCCAAGCGGCTCCACATGAGTACGTCGACGCTGCACCGTTACTGCAACGGGGACGCCGTACCGACGGACTACGCCCCCGTCGAGCGGCTGGCACGTCTCTGCAAGGCATCCCCGGAGGAGCTGGTCGAGCTGCACCGGACGTGGGTGCTCGCGGACGCGATGCGCCGGCGCAAGGGGGGTGACTCCGTCGGGGTGGCGGAGGGGGCGCGCGGTTCGGGTTCGGGTTCGGGTGCGACTGCGGGTGCGGGTGCGGGTGTGGTGTCGGCGGCGGGGTCGGGCTCGACGGCCGCCGGGACCGAGGTTTCGGAGACCCTGATCGGCGATGTGGTGTCCGGTGGGGCCGGGGCGCGCGGGCCGGCCCGGCGGCGGACACGGGTCGTTCTGGTCGCCGGGGCCGCCGTGGCCGCCGTGCTCGGGGCGGTGACGCTCGCCATGAGTCTGCCCTCCGGCGGCAAGGAGGACGGGGCCGGGCGTACGGCCGGGGCCGCGTCCGCCGACAGCGGCCGCGCGGAGGCGGACGGCAAGGGCTCCGCGTCGCCGACCGGTGCCTCGCCCTCCGTGTCCGCGAGCGAGTCGGGCGGCACGAAGGGGAAGGGCGCCGGTCAGGGTGCGGGTGCCTCGGCCACCGCGACTCCGACCGGCCGGGGCGGCGCGGGCTCGGGCGGTGCGGACGCGTCCCTCCCGGTGCCGCTGAACGTGAAGGTGGAGCCGTACACATGGGAGGACCCCTGCTCCCAGCGGTACCTGGCCGACCGGACGCCGGCGCGGGTCGCGCCGCCGCCGCTGGAGCAGGACGCGCCGGCCTGGGTGTCGTCGGAGGGCGCCGTGGCGTCGGGTGAGCAGTTCCTGACGCTCACCGTGCAGGGCACCGGCGAGGAGACCGTCGTCGTACGGAGTCTCAAGGTCCGGATGACCGACAAGCGGTCCCCCCTGGCCTGGAACGACTACGCCATGGGCTACCCGGGCGTCGGCTGCGGGGCCGGTGTCCCCACCCGCTCCTTCACGATCGCCCTCGACGCCGCGCGCCCCGATGTGCAGCCCAAGGCGGGCAGCAGGAACTTCCCCTACTCGGTCAGTCGGTCCGATCCGGAGGTCTACTACATCACCGCCGACGCCTCCGCGTACTACGTCAGCTGGTACCTGGAGCTGGAGTGGACCGCCGGCTCCCGCAGCGGCACGCTGCGGCTCGACGACGACGGCCGGCCGTTCCGTACGAGCGGCAACAACGGACGGCCGGCGTACGAGTATCCGCTCGGCGGGCCGAAGTGGGTTCCGGAGGGGACCACGCTGGGGGAGGGGGAAGACGGGAGCGATACGTGATTGACGAGTCCTCGTCAATAGGCATAGGTTCTGCGCCTGCCCCGGCTTTCGGGGCGGTCGTCTGCCGATTCTCGGGGGGAACACATGAACTGGTTCATCGAGGTGCTCAGAAAGTACGCGGTCTTCAGCGGGAGGGCGCGTCGCCAGGAGTACTGGATGTTCACGCTGATCAGCTCGGTCCTCTATCTCGCTCTGTACCTCCTCGGTCTCGCCGTGGACTCGCAGGTGCCCCAGCTCCTCCTCAGCCTGGCCTTCTTCCTGCCGTCGCTGGCGGTCAGCGTGCGGCGGCTGCACGACACCGACCGGAGCGGCTGGTGGGTCCTCATCGGGATCGTCCCGTGTATCGGATTCATCGTCATGATCGTTTTCATGGCGACGGAGGGCCAGCAGGGCACCAACCGGTACGGCCCCGACCCGAAGGCCTATCCGGTGCAATCCTGACGCGCCAACTCCCCTGCGGGGGTTAGGTTGTTGGTCATTCAATGACCCGACCCCCCAGGGAGAGCCCCATGGCCGGCGACGCGCTCAGCCAGGACCCCGCCGAGCTGCGGCGGAGAATCGACACCACCAAGGCGCACCCGGCACGGGTCTACGACGTCTTCCTCGGTGGCAAGGACAACTACCCCGTGGACCGGGACGCGGCGGCCGCGGCGCTGGCCGCCAACCCGCGCGGCTACCTCGACGTCCGGCACAACCGTGACTTCATGCGCCGAGCGGTGACGACGCTGGCCACGGACGAAGGCATCCGCCAGTTCCTCGACATCGGCACCGGGCTGCCGACCGCGGAGAACGTCCACCAGATCGCCCAGGCGATCGTCCCCGACTCCCGGGTCGTGTACGTCGACAACGACCCCGTGGTGCTCGCCCACGCGCGCGCGTTGCTCACGAGCGGGCCCGAGGGGGCCACGGACTACATCGACGCCGACCTCACCTCACCGGCGGGGATCCTCGAACAGGCCGCGAAGACACTCGACTTCGACCAGCCCATCGCGCTGTGCCTGGTGGCGATCCTGCACTTCGTGGAGGACGACGAGGCCTACCCCGTGGTGCGCGAACTGGTGCGGGCGCTCCCCGCCGGCAGCCGGCTGGTCCTCAGCCATCTGACCGAGGACCTCAACCCCGCGAAGATCCGCGCGGTCCAGGAGACCTACACCAAGCGGGGGTTCACCTTCGTGCTGCGGTCCAAGGACCAGGTGGCGCGGTTCTTCGAGGAGAGCGGGCTCGTGATGGACGAGCCCGGGGTGGTGCCGGCGCACCACTGGCGGTTCTCGGCGGGCGCGCCGGTGCCCGAGGCGGTGGAGCCGCATGTGCTGGCCGGGATGGACGACATCGAGCGGGTCCGGTACCGCGACATCAACGACGTGACCGACGCGGACATCAACGTGTACGCGGCGGTGGGGCGCAAGGAGTAGGGCACCGCGGCCCCTCCCTCCGCCCCCCGATCACCCAGGGGTCAGCCCCCGGTCCCGAACCACGTCTCCGCCAACGAGTCCAGTGTCGGCGCGGGCGGGGCCGGGAGGCTGCGCAGATACCAGTTCAGGTCGCTGTAGACGTGCAGGAGGGTGTACGCCATCAGCTCGCGGGGGTCGAACGGGGGGTGACCGTAGGCCTCGTAGAAGAGCTTCAGGAGGGTGGGGTCGGCCCGGGTGAGGAAGAGGCCGACGCTGACGAAGTCGTAGGCGGGGTCGCCGACCATGGCCGGCTCGAAGTCGAAGAGGCCGGTCAGGCGCCAGCCGTCATGGGGGTCGACGGTGAGGTGCTCGCGCATGAACTCGGTGTGCAGCAGCACCGGGCGGCGCGCGGCGGGCAGGGGGACCGAGCGGAGGAAGTCCGGGATCTGTTCGAGCCAGGGGCCCGTGAGACCGCCGCTCTGCTGCTGTTCGACCGCCGCCGCGCGCTGGGCGGCGACGAACCTGCCCCAGTCCGGCGGCCCGGTGATCGGGACGACCGGCGAGGCGTCCAGAGCGTGCAGGGCGGCGAGGCCCTCGGCCGCCTCGACGATCACACGTTCCTGGTCGGCCCGGGGGATCCGGGGCCACACCTCGTTCAGGTCCTCGCCGGGCAGCCGGGACATCAGCACATAGCGCCAGCCGTTCTTGTACTGGTCCGCCGAGTGCAACCTGGGCGTCGGGATGGGGAGTTTGCCCCACAGGATCGACAACAGGCGGGCCTCGCGGACGGCTTCCACGGCTTCGAAACCCGGATACAGCTTGAGGACGAGGGCGTCGCCGACGGCGTACACCGGCAGCGAGCCCTCGGGGAAGCGCACGATCCGCGCGCCTGCGAGACCGAGCGAGCCGCAGAGATCCTGGGCGGCCGGTCGCAGCAGCGCCTCGTCACCGACGACTTCTTCCAATTCGTCGTTCGTGTCCACGCTGGGCAGCATGCGCGCAGCCTAGGGGGTGGCGGGGGCCGTCCGCATCGCGGAAATGGTGAATGTAGGGGGCACGTAGCTGTCTAGGGTGCGGGCAGGGACGGAGCCGTGCCGTTCCGGAGTCGCGAAGGAGCCGTGGGATGGGTGCCGTGGATGCCGAGCGTGCCGCGTATGACGTGGGGTTTGTCGCGAGAACGGGGGCCGGGGGCGGCCCGGGGGACGAGAGCGGGGCGGGCGCCGGGGCGCCCGTGCCCGGTTTGGCGGCGCGGGTCGCGGCCGTCGGGGGTTCCCCCGTTCGGGACATCCTCGCCGTCACCTCGCGTCCCGAAGTCGTCAACTTCGCGGGTGGACTGCCCGCGCCGGAGCTGTTCGACACGGAAGGGATAGCCGCCGCCTACCGCGATGTGCTCGCCGAGTCCGCGGGGCGCGCCCTGCAGTACGCGACGACCGAGGGCGAGCCGGTGCTCCGGACGGCGCTCGCCGCGCGCTACGGGGCGCGCGGGCTGGCGACCGGCGCGGACGACATTCTCGTCACCACCGGCTCGCAACAGGCGCTGTCGCTGCTCGCCACCGCGCTGCTGGAGCCGGGGGACGTCGTCCTGGTCGAGGATCCCTGCTATCTCGCGGCGCTCCAGGCGTTCCGGTTCGCGGGGGCGCGGGTGGTGGCCGTGCCGGGCGACGCGCACGGGGTGGACCCGGCGGCGCTGGAGGAGTCGGTGCTGCGGCACCGGCCCAAGCTCTTCTACACCGTCCCCACCTTCCAGAACCCGACCGGGCGCACGCTCCCCGCCGAGCGGCGGGCGGCCGTCGCCTCCGTGGCCGCCCGGCGCGGGCTGTGGATCGTCGAGGACGACCCGTACGGCGAACTCCGCTTCGAGGGCGACCGGGTGCCGTGGATCGCCTCGTACCCGGGAGCCGAGGACCGCACGGCGCTGCTGGGCTCCTTCTCCAAGGTCATGGCCCCCGGGATGCGGCTGGGCTGGCTGCGCGCGCCCGCGGCGCTGCGGCGGGCGTGCGCGGTCGCCAAGCAGGCGGCCGACCTGCACACGCCGACCGTCAACCAGCTCGCCGCCGCGCGGTATCTGGCCGACCGTGATCTGGACGCCCATGTCGGCCGGGTCGCCGACGCGTACCGGGAGCGGCGCGACACCATGCTCGCGGGCCTCGCCGGGGCGCTCCCGGAGGGCTCCACCTGGGACCGCCCCGAGGGCGGCATGTTCCTCTGGGCCCGCCTCCCGTCCACCCATGACACCGGCGCGCTGCTGCCGCGGGTCGTCGCGCGGGACGTGGCGTACGTGCCCGGGGCGCCCTTCTACGCCGGCGAGCCCGACCGGTCGACGCTGCGGCTGTGCTTCGTGACGCAGACACCGGAGGAGATCCGGGAGGGGCTGCGGCGGTTGGGGGCGGGGCTGCGGGGGTGAGGGCCGCGGGGGCGGGTGCCACGGGTGCGGGGTGCCGCCTCAGTCCCACCAGAAGGACCACAGGGGTGCGCCGAGGAGGGTGCGGGCGTAGGAACCGCGGGTGCCGTCGGTCGTGCCCTGCCAGATGTTGTCGGGGCAGAAGGCGAAGTGTTCGACCGCCAGGGCGTCGGCCTCGGCCTCGGTGGTGGGCGGGGCGGCCACCGACAGGACGAGCTGGTCGAATGTCAGGGCGACGACGCGTATGCCGAAGCGGTCCTCCCAGGAGCGCAGCACCGCGCAGAGCCTCGCCACGTCGTTCTCGTGGTTCAGCGGGCCGGTCCAGCCGATCGCCGCCGGGATGTCGGCGCTGCGGCGGGCGGGGACCAGGGCCAGGCGCGGGTCCGCCAGCCGTGACGGGTCCTTGGTGAGGGCGTCGGCGGTCTCGGCGGCATGGGCGTCCGGGTCGGCCGCCGCGCCCGGGGCGGACGCCGGCGCGTCGGTGAGGCCCGGCCAGTCGGGGTCCTCGGCGGTGGCGCAGGCGTCCCAGAACTCGGCCAGGACCTCGTCGGCGTCGTGGTCGCCGGGGTAGGACATCTCGCCGGGCAGCAGCTCCCACCCCTCCGGACCGCCCTGGCGGCCGCCGACGTCCAGCAGCACCGGGAGGAGCCCCGCCGTGCGGCGGGCGGGCTGGACGGCGGTCCAGGCGCCCGGCGTCGCCGCCTCGTCCGCGCACCACAGCAGGGGCTCGTGCCACGGGCCGTCGTCCGTGGTGTCGATCAACCTCCCCTGCGGAAGCGGGATCTCAAGCCCGAGCACGCGCCCGCTCGGGTCGGCCGCCAGCTGGGGCAGCGGGTTGGGAAGTGTCGCCATGCGGGTGACTGTAGGGGCCGCCACTGACAGCGGCCCGACCGGTGAGGTCGGACCGCCCCCGGCAGGTGCGGCGCCGCAGTGTCCCGAGGGGCACTGCCCGAAGAGACGATTCCGGCCAACTCGCGGGAAAAATAGGTTGGTTGCGCGGCACGGCACGGCGACGGGCACGGGCATCGGCATACGCCTCGTATCCGCCTCGTATCCGCCTCGGTATCTGTCTCGGCACCGGCATCCGCATCCGCTGTACGCATGCGCGTCGGCCGGCACCGGGCCCCGGTGTGCCGCGCACGTCACGATCCCCTCAGCGCCGGAAGGCTCCTCACCATGCGCACTCTCACCACCGCCGCCCGCACCTCGGTCCTCGCCACCGGCGTCGGCGCCCTGCTGTTCACCGGTGTCGCCGCCGGGGGCACCGCAGTGGCCGCCCCGCAGGCCCAGCCGGCCAAGCTCACGGTCAAGGAGTACCGGTCCTGGCTGATGAACAACGACGACCTCGCGGCCTCCCAGAAGGTCCTCAAGGCCTTCGACAAGCTGCCCGGGGCGAAGCAGCGCAAGTTCGTCGGCTATCTCCAGAACAGGGCCGTGACCAAGGCGTTCGTGCTGAGCTTCGCCGGAGGCGTGAAGAAGGGGAACACCAAGGAGGTCAGGTACAACGACGACGTCCGCTTCTCCGGCGTCGTCAAGGGCTCCAACCGGGTCGTCTCCGGCGGCCGGGACATCTCCCTGACCTTCACCGCCACCGAGCGCGTCTACGGCATCCCCGTCGTGACGCAGAAGGTCGACTTCAGCTACACGGTCAAGAACGGCGTCAAGGCGCGCAAGGTCAAGCGTTCCGTGGTCAACATGAACCGCGCCTTCGTCATCAAGCCGGTGAAGAACGCCGTCTCGGGCACTGGCACGATCACCGCCACCGTCACCTGGAACCTGGCCCCGCAGTACGGGTCGGTCGGCAAGGGCCCCCTCGTGAAGAAGCAGGCCATCACCAGCTTCGCCGGCCAGAAGTTCGGCGCACGCCTCTCGAACGCCTGAGCCGACCCGCAGCGACGGGCGTCCGCGACGGGCGCCGTGACGTGTGCCGTGACGTGTGCCGTGACGGAGAAGGGAGAGCGTGCGGCCGGTGTGCGGCCGCACGCTCTCCCTTTGTTCCGGCTACCGCTCAGAGCTTGTCGGGCGTCCTGATGCCCAGCAGGGACATGCCCCGGTGCAGGGTGCGGGCCGTCAGGTCGATCAGGAACAGACGGTTCTCCATCTGGGCCGGGGTGTCGGCCTTCAGGACCAGGCACTGGTCGTAGAACGTGGTCAGCAGGGTCGCCAGCTTGAAGAGGTACGCGGCCAGCTTGTGCGGCTCGTACGACTCCGCGACCTCGGCCAGGGTCTCGCCGAAGTGGTCCAGGTGGAGGCCCAACGCACGCTCCGCCGGGGCCAGTTCGAGCTCCGGGTGGGCGGTCGGACGGGCCTCGCCCGCCTTGCGGAGGATCGACTGGATACGGGCGTACGCGTACTGGAGGTAGACGGACGTGTCGCCGTTCAGCGAGACCATCTGGTCCAGGTCGAACTTGTAGTCCCGGACGGCCGAGGTCGACAGGTCGGCGTACTTGACCGCGCCGACGCCGACGTACCGGCCGTTCTCGACGATCTCCTGCTCCGTCAGGCCCACTTTCTCGGCCTTCTCCCGGACCACCGTCGTGGCACGGTCGATCGCCTCGTCGAGCAGGTCGACCAGGCGGACCGTCTCGCCCTCACGGGTCTTGAACGGCTTGCCGTCCTTGCCGAGGACCGTGCCGAAGGCCAGCTGGAACGCCTTGACGTCCTCGTCGTTCAGCCAGCCCGCCCGGCGCGCGGTCTCGAAGACCATCTTGAAGTGCAGGGACTGCCGGGCGTCGACGACGTACAGGAGGGAGTTCGCCTTGAGGTTGAAGACGCGGTCCCTGATGGCGGACAGGTCGGTGGCCGCGTAGCCGTAGCCGCCGTCCGACTTCTGCACGATCAGCGGGACCGGGTTGCCGTCGGGGCCCTTGACGTCCTCGAAGAAGACACACAGGGCGCCTTCCGAGCGGACGGCCACGCCCTGCTCCTCCAGGAGGCGGCAGGTCTCCGCGAGCATGTCGTTGTAGCCGGACTCGCCGACGATGTCGGCGTCCCGGATCTCCATGTCGAGTTTCTCGAAGACGGAGAAGAAGTAGATCTTCGACTCGTCGACGAACTTCTGCCACGTGGCGAGGGTGTGCGGGTCGCCTGCCTGGAGGTCGACCACCCTGCGGCGGGCCCGCGTCTTGAACTCCTCGTCGGAGTCGAAGAGCTTCCTGGCCGTCTTGTACAGCCGGTCCAGGTTCGACATGGCCTGCTCGCCGGACTTCTGGAGGTCCTCGCCCTCCCTGTGGTCCAGCTCGTGCGGGTGCTCGTCCAGATACTGGATCAGCATGCCGAACTGGGTGCCCCAGTCGCCGATGTGGTGCCTGCGGATCACGTTCTCGCCGGTGAACTCCAGGATCTGGACGACCGCGTCACCGATCACGGCGGACCGGAGGTGGCCGACGTGCATCTCCTTCGCCACGTTCGGCTGGGCGTAGTCGATGACCGTGGTGCCGGGGTGCTCCGCTGTGGGGACGCCGAGACGGCCGGTGTCGTCCGCGTACCGCGCGGCGAGGTTCTCGGTGATCGCGCCGTCGGTGAGCGTGATGTTGAGGAAGCCGGGGCCGGAGACCTCGATGTCGCCGATCAGCTCGCCGGACTCCACCCGGGCGACGACCTGGGTCGCCAGCTCCCTCGGGTTGGCCTTCGCCTTCTTGGCCAGCGCGAGGATCCCGTTCGCCTGGTAGTCCGCCCGGTCGCTGCGTCGCAGCAGCGGGTCGACTCCGTCGGCGTCCGGCAGGGCGGAGGCGAGGGCGGCGGCGAGGCGCGCGTTGACGGAGGCGGTGAGGGACGTGACCGAAGCCATCAGGGGGAGCCGTTTCTCCTTGGGGTACGGGTGGATGTCGTTCAGTATCCCATGGGGGGTAAAGGGGTTTTCTTGCGGCGAGTGGGGGGTGCCTTCCGGGGTGGGGGGGCGGTGCGTCGGTGGGTGCGCGTCCGGTGGGGCTTCTCGCGCAGTTCCCCGCGCCCCTGAAAAGCAGGGGCTGCGCCCTATGCTTTTCAGGCCCTCAGGGGCCTGGTCTTTTAGGGGCGCGGGGAACTGCGCGAGAAGCCCCACCGGGCCGGCAGCCGCCCACGCACCCGCACCCCCCGTTTATTGGGCGCCCGGTTCGACCCACGGAGTGAAAGGCTGGGAGAATGGCGCGGTCGCCCGGGACCGTAACCGGCGGCCATGGAAACTCCAGGAAAAAGAGGACGTGCCGATCGTGGCTCAGAGCACCGAGACCACCGACTGGGTCTCCCGTTTCGCGGATGAGGTCATCGAGGAGTCGGAGCGTCGGGCCCCGGGCAAACCCGTCGTCGTCGCCTCCGGGCTGTCGCCGTCCGGCCCGATCCACCTCGGCAACCTCCGCGAGGTCATGACCCCGCACCTCGTCGCCGACGAGATCCGCCGCCGCGGGCACCAGGTCCGTCACCTCATCTCCTGGGACGACTACGACCGCTACCGCAAGGTCCCGAACGGCGTCGACGGCGTCGACGGCTCCTGGGCCGAGCACATCGGCAAGCCGCTCACCTCCGTGCCCGCCCCCCGCGGCTCCGCCCACCCCAACTGGGCCGAGCACTTCAAGGCGGCCATGGTCGACGCGCTCGCCGAGATGGGCGTCGAGTTCGACGGGATCAGCCAGACCGCGCAGTACACCTCCGGCGTGTACCGCGAGCAGATCCTGCACGCCATGAAGCACCGCGGGGACATTGACGCGATCCTCGACCAGTACCGCACCAAGAAGGCCCCGGCCAAGAAGCAGCAGTCGCAGAAGCCGCTCGACGAGGCCGAGATCGAGGCCGCCGAGGGCTCCGGCGCCGCCGGCGAGGACGACGGCAGCTCCGGCGTGGCCGGGTACTTCCCGTACAAGCCCTACTGCGGCGGCTGCGGCAAGGACCTCACCACCGTCACCGCCTACGACGACGACACCACCGAGCTGACCTACACCTGCACCGCCTGCGGCTTCTCCGAGACCGTCGCGCTGAACGAGTTCGACCGCGGCAAGCTGGTCTGGAAGGTCGACTGGCCGATGCGGTGGGCGTACGAGGGCGTCGTCTTCGAGCCGAGCGGCGTCGACCACTCCTCGCCCGGGTCCAGCTTCCAGGTCGGCGGGCAGATCGTCGGGATCTTCGGCGGGAAGCAGCCCATCGGGCCGATGTACGCCTTCGTCGGCATCTCCGGCATGGCCAAGATGTCGTCGTCCAAGGGCGGTGTGCCCACGCCCGGCGACGCGCTGAAGATCATGGAGCCGCAGCTCCTGCGCTGGCTCTACGCCCGCCGTCGGCCCAACCAGTCGTTCAAGATCGCCTTCGACCAGGAGATCCAGCGGCTCTACGACGAGTGGGACAAGCTCGACGCCAAGGTCGAGGACGGGTCCGCACTGCCTGCCGACATCGCCGCGCACTCCCGCGCGGTGCGCACGGCCGCCGGTGAGCTGCCGCGCACGCCCCGCACGATGCCGTACCGGACCCTCGCGTCCGTCGCCGACATCACCGCGGGCGCCGAGGACCAGACCCTGCGCATCCTCAGCGAACTCGACCCCACCGACCCGCTCTCCGCCCTGGACGAGGTGCGGCCGCGGCTCGACAAGGCCGAGGCCTGGATCAACACCCAGGTCCCCGCCGACCAGCGGACCATCGTGCGCCAGGAGGCCGACGCCGAGCTGCTGAAGTCCCTCGACGAGGCGTCCCAGCAGTCGCTGCGGCTGCTGCTCGACGGGCTCGCCGAGCACTGGTCGCTCGACGGGCTCACGCACCTCGTCTACGGCGTGCCCAAGGTGCAGGCCGGCTTCTCGGCGGACGCCACGCCCAAGGAGCTGCCGGCGGAGATCAAGACGGCCCAGCGGTCGTTCTTCGCCCTGCTGTACCACCTGCTCGTCGGGCGGGACACGGGGCCGCGCCTGCCCACGCTGCTGCTGGCGGTGGGACAGGAGCGGGTGCGCGCCCTGCTCGGGGAGTAGGGCCGTAGGACTTCGTACGGAGAAGGGGGGCGCCTGGTGATCACCGGGCGCCCCCCTTCACGTGTGGGTGCCTGTCACGCGATGTGCTCGTCCGTCAGTTCCGCGTTGAGGCGGTTGGAGAAGCGATTCACCATGCGCTTGGCCTCGGCCTCCTCGAGTGTGACGCTGTACGTCGCCTCTATGTCGGCGATGAGGGCGCGCGGAGTCGGGGCCCCGTTCCCGCCCTTGGTGTTCTCACGGAAGACCTGGTAGTAGTCCTCCTCCGACGGCCCCGGGGTGCCGCCGCCCTCGCCCAGCTCACGCGTACGGTTCGGGCCGGCCGGGATGGGGAAGCTGCCGGTCTCCTCCGGAGAGGGTTCCGGGGACCGGAGGCCGGGCCCCTGCGGCTCGGGGCCCTGGAGCTCGGGGGCCTCGAACTGCTGCTGGAAGCGGGGGTCCCGGGGGTCCGGCTCGAAGCGACGGTACTGCTCGTACGCGCCGTTCTGTTCGTACTGCTCCGGGTCCTGGTCCTCGTACCACTCCCCGTACTGTTCCTCCGGCTCGTACGACGGGTCGTAGCCGCCCTGGTAGGGGACCTCCTGGGGGTGGCGAGCGTGGAGCCAGGGGCTTTCGTCGACCGGGGGCTCCTGCTCGGTGTGGCCCTGCCTCTGGTGCTCGGCGTGTTCCGGTCGCTGCTGGGTGGGGGTGCTCTCCAGCTCGGGGCGCTGCTCGCCGGGAGGTGCCGCCGCGCCCACCCGTGCCACCCCAGCGGCACGACTGCCCGCAGCGGGGGCGACCTCGACCTGCGGAACCGGCGGGAGCAGGGCCGGTTCTATGCCCGCCGCCGCCAGGCCCGCCGGGGCCGTCTCCGCCAGGGGGACGCCGTAGCGGGCCAGCCGCAGGGGCATCAGTGACTCCACCGGGGCCTTGCGGCGCCAGGCGCGGCCGTAGCGGGAGCGCAGGCGGGCCTGGTAGACGAGACGTTCCTGCTCCAGCTTGATCACCTGGTCGTAGGAGCGCAGCTCCCAGAGCTTCATCCGGCGCCAGAGCAGGAAGGTGGGGACGGGGGAGAGCAGCCAGCGGGTGAGGCGGACGCCCTCCATGTGCTTGTCGGCGGTGATGTCGGCGATCCGGCCGACCGCGTGCCGGGCCGCCTCGACCGAGACGACGAACAGGATCGGGATCACCGAGTGCATGCCCACGCCCAGCGGGTCCGGCCAGGCCGCCGCGCCGTTGAACGCGATCGTCGCCGCCGTCAGCAGCCACGCCGTCTGGCGGAGCAGCGGGAAGGGGATGCGGATCCAGGTCAGCAGGAGGTCCAGGGCGAGCAGGACACAGATGCCCGCGTCGATTCCGATCGGGAAGACGTATGAGAAGTTCCCGAAGCCCTTCTGGACCGCCAGTTCGCGTACCGCCGCGTACGAGCCCGCGAAGCCGATCCCGGCGATGATGACGGCGCCGAACACGACCACGCCGATGAGAACGCGGTGCATTCGAGTCAGCTGCATTGGCGCGGCCACCCGTACTCCCCTCCCCTTGCGTGTTGTTGCGCGCAACAGAGTGGCACATGTGTACGGCGAACGGGTTGCGGGATGGCATCGAGCCCGCCCCCCGCGGGGACCGGGCTCGCATGAACCACCAGGTGAGGCGCGGCTACGACTTGGTCTTCCGGCTGCCGGACGTGGACGAACCCGAGTCCGAATCGGAATCCGAGGCCTTGTCCGCGTCGGCGTCCCCGTCGGAACTCACGTCCGCGCCGGAACCGCCCGACGACGACTCCTTGGCCGCCTCCTTCGAGGGCTCCTTCGACGGAGCCTTGGAGGCGCTCTTCGACGGCGAGGGGGACGTCGACGCGTCCGTGCCGTCGTTCGCGTCCTCGATCGCCTCGATGGCGTCCTCGGCGGCGGACTTCGCGGACTTCAGCAGCGCGGCCGCGTCCGGGGTCTTCTCACCGGCCAGACCGGCACCGTTGTAGTCGACCGTGATGACCACGTTCTCCGTGCGCACCACGATCGTCTGCTGCTTGAAGGTGTCCCCGTCCTTCTTCAGGTCGTACTTGACCACCGTCGCCTGATCGCCCAGACCGGTCGCCGGCTCCGTCTTGACGTTCTTCGCGCCGTCCACGGCCTTCGCCGCGGTCACCTTCGACTCCAGCGCCTTGGCCGCGCGGTCCTCGCCCGGACCGTTCGCCGCGTCCGAGGCCAGCAGGTGCAGGGAGACGCTCAGCCAGCGGTACTGCGAGCCGTCCACACCGTTGTTGTCGAGGCTGATCCAGCGGCAGTCGCCGGTCACGTTCGCCTCGGACTTGTTGATCGCCTTGCCCGACTTCACGCCCTCGGGGACCAGCGACTTCAGCGTCTTGGCGGGGAACACCTCGCACGCGTCCGGCAGCGTCGCGTACTTCGCGGCGACGATCTCCGGCGTGGCGCTCTCCTTCACCGACTGCTCCGCGCCCGCCGGCGTCTCGTCACCGGAGGCGCTGTCGGAGCCGGAGTCCGAGGAGCAGCCGACCGCCAGCAGCAGCACCGGCACGACCGCCGCGCCCGCGAGAACCCGGGCCCGGCCCGGACGCCCGCGACGTCCGACACGCGTCACCGGCACCGAAGGCGCGATGCGCGGCGACTGATGCTGATCTGACTCTGCGGCTCGTTGCATGGTTCCTTCACAATCGGATCGGGTCTCCGAGAGGCCACCGTACGCGGTGAAGAAGAAGTGCGGTTCTGGTTCAGGCGGTTCACGTGTGGGCCCGAACCGCCCCCGGGCGGCCCTCAGTCGTCGAACGCCTCGGCCAGCCGCTCCGCCAGATTCCGGGCCCTGTCCTGCATTTCCTCGCTGTCCGGCACCGCCGTCGTGGTGGCCGGCTGCTCCTCGTACTCCACGGTCACGATCACGTTGGACGTGCGGAACACCACAGTCACGGTCCGCTGCCCGCTCGTTCCGAGGGCGTCGTCGAGGAACGCCTCGTCCCCGAGGCCGTCGAGCGTGCGCGGCTGGAGGGAGGCGGGGGTCCCGGAGGCGGAGGGGGCGGAGGAGCCGGCCGCACCAGAGGAACCGGACGAACCGGACGAACTGGCAGTGTTCGAGGTGTTCGAGGTGTTCGATGTCTTCGGGGAGCCGGGGGAAGGCGACGTGCCGGACGTGGTGGCCGAGGGCTTCGCCGACGTGTCGTCGGTGGTGTTCCCCGTCTCCGCCGGCTCGTCCGTCTCCTCGGCGTCCCCCTCCGTGGCGGTCGGTGTCGGCTCCGGCAGGTCGGCCGCCTCGACCTTCCCGCCGTAGACCTCCTGCGCCTTGCTGTCGTCGCTGACCCCGTTGCCCCACGACACGATGCGTTCGAAGTCGACGAAGAGATAGTGGGTGGAGTCCGGGGACTCCACCTTCCAGCGGCAGCCGGCCTTGTGGTCCGTGTCGTACGTCTGCGTCGCGTCGCCCTCGTACGCCTGCTCGCGCTGGGCCGCGCCGGGGAGTTGCCTGATACCGGGCAGGAGGGTGTCGAGGGTGCTCTGGTCGACCGATGCGCAGGGCTCCGGGAGCGTGGCGTAGCGGCCGGGCTGGGCGACGGTGGCCGAGGAGGTGGCCTCGCCCGGGCGGGGGTCGTCGGGGGAGGCGTCGTCGCTCGATCCCGTGCACGCGGCCAGCAGTGCCGCGAGGAGCACGGCGACGCCGGGTACGTACGCCTTCCGCTGCACGGTGGGGCTCCTCTCGACGGGGTCCCTCGGGACGCCTGCGCAGTCCTGCCTGTGGTTATTCACTTGCCGCCCGGGGGTGACCCCCGGGCACCATGTGTATCGCACGCACTGCTGTGAACGCCGGTCCGGTATCCCATTCGTAGACCTTGGCGACGGTTTTGCGTTCTGTGACTTTGATGGGTTTTACAGGGGGATGAGGGCGAAATGTCGTACGTCGAGATACCGGGTGCGAAGGTACCCATCCGTCTGTGGACCGACCCCGCGTCGGTGGAGGAGGGGGCGCTCCAGCAGCTCCGCAACGTCGCCACGCTCCCCTGGATCAAGGGCCTCGCCGTCATGCCGGACGTGCACTACGGCAAGGGCGCGACGGTCGGGTCCGTCATCGCCATGCGGGGGGCGGTGTGTCCGGCGGCGGTGGGCGTCGACATCGGCTGCGGGATGTCGGCGGTGAAGACGTCCCTGACGGCCAATGACCTTCCCGGCGACCTGTCCCGGCTGCGTTCCAAGGTCGAGCAGGCGATCCCGGTGGGCCGGGGGATGCACGCCGACCCGGTCGACCCCGGGCAGCTCCACGGATTCACGACCGGCGGGTGGGACGGGTTCTGGGGGCGGTTCGACGGGGTGGCGGAGGCGGTCAAATTCCGTCAGGACCGGGCGGGGAAGCAGATGGGAACGCTCGGAGGCGGCAACCACTTTGTCGAAATCTGCACGGATACGACTGGTGCCGTCTGGTTGATGCTGCACTCCGGCTCCCGGAACATCGGCAAGGAGCTGGCGGAGCATCACATCGGCATCGCCCAGAAGCTCCCGCACAACCAGGGGCTGGTCGACCGCGACCTCGCCGTCTTCATCGCGGACACCCCGCAGATGGCGGCGTACCGCAACGACCTGTTCTGGGCGCAGGAGTACGCGAAGTACAACCGATCGATCATGATGGCGCTCCTCAAGGACGTCGTCCGCAGGGAGTTCAAGAAGGCGAAGCCGACCTTCGAGCCCGAGATCAGCGCCCACCACAACTACGTGGCCGAGGAGCGCTACGACGGCATGGACCTCCTGGTGACCCGTAAGGGCGCGATCCGCGCGGGCTCCGGTGAGTACGGGATCATCCCGGGCTCGATGGGCACCGGTTCGTACATCGTGAAGGGTCTCGGCAACGAGAAGGCGTTCAACTCGGCCTCGCACGGCGCCGGTCGGCGGATGAGCCGGACGGCGGCGAAGCGCCGCTTCTCGACGAAGGACCTGGAGGAGCAGACGCGGGGCGTGGAGTGCCGCAAGGACTCCGGAGTCGTCGACGAGATTCCGGGCGCCTACAAGCCGATCGAGCAGGTCATCGACCAGCAGCGGGATCTGGTGCAGGTGGTGGCGAAGCTCAAGCAGGTCGTGTGTGTGAAGGGCTGAGCCCGGACCGCGGCGCGGCGCCGGTCGGCGGGCGGGACCGACCGGCGCACCGGCCTGCGCGGAAGGCCGTGGCAGGCTGAGGGCATGGTCGTCGCCCGTTCCGCCGCTCTGTTCCTGCTTGCCGCGTTGTTCGAGATCGGTGGCGCCTGGCTGGTGTGGCAGGGGGTGCGGGAGCACCGGGGGTGGGTGTGGATCGGGGCCGGGGTCGTGGCGCTGGGGGCGTACGGGTTCGTGGCGACGTTCCAGCCGGACGCGCACTTCGGGCGGATCCTCGCCGCGTACGGGGGGATCTTCGTCGTCGGGTCGATCGCCTGGGGGATGGTCGCGGACGGCTACCGGCCCGACCGCTGGGACGTGACGGGCGCGCTGATCTGCCTCGCGGGCATGGCCGTGATCATGTACGCGCCGAGGGGCGGCTGACCGCGCCCGACGGGGCGGGGGCCGTCCGCTATGAGGGCTGTGCCATCTCCTCGGGCAGCAGGCCGAGTTGGTTCAGGAAGTCCAGCTGGTCGAAGTAGAGCCGGTAGCTGACGATCTGGCCGTCACGGACGGTGGCGAAGTCCACGCCGCGCATGCTGATGTCCTTGTGCGTGGCGGGCATGGACGTGCCGTCGGGGAACGCCAGCGGGCCGGTGTTCGTGCCGCTGAAGACGCCCTCGTCGATGGCGGTGTCGCCGACCTCGAAGGACGCCAGCGACTCGTACCGCGCCTCGGGCATGGCGTCCGTCATCTGCTGCCAGTACTCGGCGATGGCGTCCCGGCCGTGGAGTTCTCCGCCGTCGGGGGTGTGGGCGACCGCGTCCTCCGCGAACAGGTTCGCGACGGTCTTGGGGTCCTGGTGTGTGGTGAGCGCCTCGGTGAGCTGGTCCATCAGCTCGCGGGCCTGTCCCATGATCCACCTCCTGTACCGGGGATCACCTCTCTCATTGTCGCACCGCCCGCCTATCCTGGCCGGGCAGAGACCGACGTTCGATCCGTACCGCCCCAGGAGCAGCTCATGGCCACCGCCGTACCGTCCGCCGCGTCCCGCATCGCCGTCGTCACCGGTGCGAGCAGCGGGATCGGCGCCGCCACGGCCCGGCAGCTCGCCGCGGCCGGGTACCGGGTGGTGCTCACCGCGCGGCGCAAGGACCGGATCGAGGCGCTGGCCGAGGAGATCAACAAGGGCGGCGGGCAGGCCACGGCGTACCCGCTGGACGTCACGGACCGCGCGGCGGTGGACGAGTTCGCGTCCGCGTTCAAGACGATCGGCGTGCTGGTCAACAACGCGGGCGGCGCGCTCGGCGCCGACCCGGTGGCCACGGGCGACCCGGCCGACTGGCGCACGATGTACGAGACGAACGTCATCGGCACGCTCCATGTCACCCAGGCCCTGCTGCCCGCGCTGACCGCGAGCGGTGACGGCACGGTGGTCGTGGTCTCGTCGACGGCCGGGCACGGGACGTACGAGGGCGGCGCGGGCTATGTCGCCGCCAAGCACGGCGCGCACGTCCTCGCGGAGACGCTGCGGCTGGAGATCGTCGGGACGCCGGTGCGGGTGATCGAGGTCGCGCCCGGCATGGTGAAGACGGACGAGTTCGCGCTGACCCGCTTCGGCGGCGACACGGCGAAGGCGGCGAGTGTCTACGAGGGCGTCGCGGAGCCGCTGACCGCCGACGACGTCGCCGACACCATCACCTGGGCGGTCACCCGGCCCAGCCATGTGAACGTCGACCTTCTCGTCCTGCGCCCCCGCGCCCAGGCCTCCAACACCAAGGTCCACCGGGAGTCGTGATGGCGGCCGAGGAGGCCCCGGCTCCCGACGGCGAGCTGACGCCCGAGAAGCGCCGGCTCGCCGAGGAGAAGAAGAACGAGCGGTATGTGTGGTGGTACCTCGCGTACTTCCTCTTCGGCATCCACCTCGTGGCGTTCGTGATGATCTACGCGGTCATGCACGCGAAGTAGGTCCGCCGGGGGAGACCGCCTGCGCGTACGCCGTCGGCGGCACCCCCACCGTCGCCGTGAAGTCGCGGACGAGGTGGGCCTGGTCGGCGTAGCCGAGGTCGGCGGCGAGGGCGGCCCAGTCGATCGCCCGGTCGGTCTCGGCGCGTTCCAGGGCCTCGTGGATGCGGTAGCGCAGGATGACCCACTTCGGGCCCACGCCCACGTACGCGGAGAACAGCCGCTGCAGGACGCGTACGGAGACGCCCTCGGCGCGCGCGAAGTCGGTGACGCGGCGGACGGCGCGGTCGGTGCGGATGCGGTCGACGAGGGCCATGGCGAGGTCGGCCTGTGGGTCGGGGCGCGGGCGGAGCCCGGTCAGGAACGTGTCGAGGGCGGTGACGCGGGTGTCCTCGTCGTCGGGGGTGAGGATCGCGGCCGGAGTGACGGCGGTGTCGGGGTACGCCTCGGGCAGGCGTACCCGGCGGCCGGTCCAGTGGGTCGCGGGAAGGGCCGGGGCGAAGGGGCGGAAGCCGCCGGGGCGGAACTGGATGCCGCAGACCCGGCCCCTGCCCTCCAGTTTCCGGGTGAAGAGGGTGTGGCCGATGCCGGAGATCTCCGCGAAGGGTTCCTGTCCCTCGTACCGCTGGAAGACGATGTTCACCGAGGGGTGCGGGACGACCCGGGAGACGTACGGCTCGGGCAGGTCCCAGTCGATCAGCCAGTAGTGCTCCAGGTACGGGCGCAGTGGCTCGGCGGGTTCGCGGCGGCGGAAGCGGACCCGGGCGAAGAGCTCGGGGGCGTCGACGATGCCTCGGGTGTCACGGCGTGGGGCGGCCATGGGGCGATCGTAGGGACCACCACTGACAGCGGGCGCCCGCCGAGTGGGGCCGCCTCCGCGACAGCCGGAATAGAGGGAGCGGTGTCGTCGTTCAGGGGTATAGTTGAATCGTAAACAACCTGGAGAGGGTGGCAGCGATGATGCAGTTCGGGATCTTCAGCGTCGGTGATGTGACGCCGGACCCCACCACGGGCCGGGCGCCGACCGAGCGCGAGCGCATCAAGGCCATGGTCGCGATCGCGCTGAAGGCGGAGGAGGTCGGCCTCGACGTCTTCGCCACCGGTGAGCACCACAACCCGCCGTTCGTGCCGTCCTCGCCGACCACGATGCTCGGCTATGTCGCCGCGCGCACCGAGAAGCTGATCCTCTCCACCTCCACGACGCTCATCACCACCAACGACCCGGTGAAGATCGCCGAGGACTTCGCGATGCTCCAGCACCTGGCCGACGGCCGGGTGGACCTGATGATGGGGCGCGGCAACACCGGCCCGGTCTACCCGTGGTTCGGGCAGGACATCCGGCAGGGCATCAACCTCGCCGTCGAGAACTACGCGCTGCTGCGCCGGCTCTGGCGCGAGGACGTCGTCACCTGGGAGGGCAAGTTCCGCACGCCGCTCCAGGGCTTCACCTCCACGCCGCGCCCGCTGGACGGCGTACCGCCGTTCGTGTGGCACGGCTCCATCCGCTCGCCCGAGATCGCCGAGCAGGCCGCGTACTACGGCGACGGCTTCTTCCACAACAACATCTTCTGGCCGG
Source organism: Streptomyces caniscabiei (assembly GCF_014930365.1). Taxonomy (GTDB): domain Bacteria; phylum Actinomycetota; class Actinomycetes; order Streptomycetales; family Streptomycetaceae; genus Streptomyces; species Streptomyces caniscabiei. The sequence goes on from NZ_JABXWI010000007.1 coordinate 38,962, forward strand.
CCGAGCACACCCAGCGCATGATCGAGCTGTACCGGCAGCGGTACGCCCACTACGGGCACGGCACGCCCGAACAGGCGATCGTGGGCCTCGGCGGCCACATCTTCATGCGGAAGAACTCGCAGGACGCGGTACGGGAGTTCCGGCCGTACTTCGACGTCGCGCCGGTCTACGGCAACGGGCCCTCCCTGGAGGACTTCGCCGACCAGACGCCGCTCACGGTCGGTTCGCCGCAGCAGGTGATCGAGAAGACGCTGGCGTTCCGCGAGTACGCCGGTGACTACCAGCGGCAGCTGTTCCTGGTCGACCACGCGGGGCTGCCGCTGAAGACCGTCCTGGAGCAGCTCGACATGCTCGGCGAGGAGGTCGTTCCGGTGCTGCGGGAGGAGTTCGCGAAGGGGCGGCCGGCGGACGTGCCGGACGCGCCGACCCACGACTCGCTGCTGGACGCGGCGGGGAACAAGGACGCGGACGCGGAGAAGAAGGAGAGCGTGTCGTGAAGCTTGTCGTCGTCTCGGCGGGGTTGAGTGTGCCCTCGTCCACACGGCTGCTGGGCGACCGGCTCGCCGCCGCCGTGGTCGGGCAGGACGCGTCCGTCGAGGTCCAGGTCGTCGAACTGCGGGACCTCGCGGTGGAGATCGCGCACCACTTCACGAACGGGTTCCCGGGTCGGCGGCTCGCCACCGCGCTGGACGCGGTGGCGGGGGCGGACGGGCTCGTGGTGGTGACGCCGGTGTTCTCGGCGTCCTACAGCGGGCTGTTCAAGTCCTTCTTCGACGTGCTGGACCGGGACGCGCTGGCCGGGAAGCCGGTGCTGATCGCCGCGACCGGGGGGTCGGCCCGGCATTCGCTGGTGCTGGAGCACGCGCTGCGGCCGTTGTTCGCGTATCTGCGGGCTGTTGTCGTGCCTACGGGGGTGTACGCCGCGTCGGAGGACTGGGGCGCGGAGGGGCTGGCCGGGCGGATCGAGCGGGCGGGGTCGGAGTTGGCCGGGTTGATGACCGGGCTGTCCCGGCGGGTGACTGTCGAGCCGGTCGAGCCGGTCGAGCCCGATGGGTTCGTCGTCGTTCCCTTCGAGGAGCGGCTGGCGGCGCTTCAGGGCTGAGATTCGCCGTCAGGGGTGCGGATGTGGTCAGGCTGCCGGTTGTTTGTGGTTGCTCGCGCCCGCGCGGCGGAGTCGCATATGTGACAGCCCCGCGCCCCTGAAAAGCGCCGGGGCGGCCCTCTTGTATGAACGCACCCTCCGCCGCAGCCACCCCTTCGCCCTCATCGCCCCCCGTTCCCAGGCGCGCTGGAGCCTGGTCTCCCGTAGCTCCGCGAACAGGTGCTCGTACTTGCTGACGATGGGGGCCGGGTCGTAGCGGTGGGCGCTCGCGAGGGCGGCCCGGCCCATGGCGCGGCGCAGGGAGGGGTCCGCGGTGAGGTCCAGGATGGCGTCGGCCAGGGCGTGCGGGTCGTCGACCGGGACGAGGCGGCCGTCGACGCCGTCGGTGATGATCTCGGCCGGGCCCAGCGGGCAGTCGGTGCTGACGACGGGGACCCCGCAGCGCATGGCCTCGACGAGGGTCATGCCGAAGGACTCGGCGTCGGAGGCGCTGACCACGAGGGAGGCCCGCGCGAACTCCTCCTCGATGGGGGTGTGCGGACCCATCAGATGGGCCCGGTCGGTGAGGCCGAGGTCCTGGACGAGGGTCTCCAGGCGGCCCTGCTGTTTGCCGCCGCCGTAGATCCGCAGCTGCCAGTCGGGTTCCTTCGCGGCGACCTTCGCGAACGCCTCCAGGAGCAGGTCGAAGCGCTTGCCGCGGGCGAGGCGGCCGGCGGCCGCGATGACGGGGGCCGTGCCGTCCGACGGGGCGACCCCGGCCTCCGGGACGATGTTGGGCACCGACATCACCCGTACGCCCGGCAGTTTCATCCGTGCGCGGTACACCGCCGCGTCCGCCGCCGTCGTCGTGACGACCGCGTCCAGGGTGCGGTAGTGGCGGGCGAGGACCTTGCGGAGCTGCTTGGTGTGAGCGTCGTGGCGCAGGTGTTCCTGCGCGATGCGCAGGGCGCGGCGGGGCGCGAAGCGAGCGAGGTAGACGTTGATGCCGGGGCGGGTGCCGATGACGACGTCCGCGTCGCTGCGGGCCAGATAGGCGCGGACCCGGAGGTCGGTGAGCCGGCTGTACTGGCGGTGCCGCTTGTCCTCGGCCGGGAAGTCCGTCGCGGGCTGCGCCTGGGCGGGATCGCGCAGGTCGGGGCTGTAGAGGCGGATGTCCACCAGGGGGACGATCCGGACCCTCGGGTCGACCGTGAAGCGGGGCTCGTCCAGGTGGCGGGCCATCGAGGCGATCTCCACGTCGTGGTGGTCCGCGAGCGCCGACGCCAGGTTCAGCGTCGTACGGACGGTGCCGCCGATGGCGTAGGCGTTGTGCAGGAGGAACACGATCTTCATGCGGCGGCTCAAGGCCCTACCTTCCCGACGGCGTGAGCGGTGCGGTGATGCAGTTGTACGGAGGTGGGACAGTTGTCCGATGTTGTGGATGGTGGTGCTGGTTTGGCTGGTTCGGACCCTTTGTACTCCATCTGCTCGCTCTGCCCGGGTTCCCGTGCGGCGGGGTGTCACACGGACACGCTGCTCCGGAGGAGTAAGCCGGACGCGCGGTCGGGGTGAGAGGCCGGTAAGAAGGGCCGTCCGGCGCTTGTGACGAGGTGGTGGGCGCCCGTGACCTTGGCAGACTGGTGGGGTGCCCCAGAACGTGCTGCTCGCCGAGGACGACCGAGCCATCCGCCATGCCCTGGAACGCGCGCTGACCCTGGAGGGGTACGAGGTCACGGCGGTCGCCGACGGCGTCGAGGCGCTCGCCCAGGCGCACCGCAACCGGCCCGACGTGCTCGTACTCGATGTGATGATGCCCGGCATAGACGGCCTCCAGGTCTGCCGGGTGCTGCGCGCGGAGGGGGACAGGACGCCGATCCTGATGCTCACCGCGCTGGTGGAGACCGCCGACCGGATCGCCGGTCTCGACGCCGGGGCCGACGACTACGTCGTCAAACCGTTCGACGTGGAAGAGGTGTTCGCCCGGCTGCGGGCGCTGCTGCGTCGGACGGGCGGTTCGGACGGCTTCGCGGCTCCGGCCCCGTCGGCCGTGTCCCCGTCCCCCGGCGCCTCCCCGTCCGCCGGCGCGGCTCCGGACACCGGCGGGCTCCTCACGGCCGCGGGGCTGCGGATGGACGTACAGGCGCGGCGGGCGTGGCGGGGGGCGCGCGAACTGGAGCTGACGCGCACCGAGTTCGACCTGCTGGAACTGCTCGTCCGCAACGCCGGCATCGTCCTCGACCACGCGACCATCTACGACCGGATCTGGGGCTACGACTTCGGCCCCGGCTCCAAGAACCTCGCCGTCTACGTCGGTTATCTGCGCCGCAAGCTCGACGAGCCCGGGGCGGCGGCGCTGATCCACACCGTGCGGGGTGTGGGGTACGCGCTGCGGGAAGACTGAGGGCGGCGCGCGATGCCGCCGCCCCGTGGTGTCCGGGTGGTGCCCCGGCTGCTCTCCCGGCTGAAGCCGGTGCCCTCGCTGCGGGCCACGTTCACCGTGTCGTTCGTGGCGGTGGCGTGTGTCGTCACCGTCCTCGTCGGGATCCTCAGCTACAGCGCGGCGGCGCGGCTGGTGCGGGTCGACGAGCAGACGGTGTTCGCCGAGGTCGTACGTGATCTGCGGGAGTTGGTGGAGCAGGACCCGCTGACGCCGCAGGACTTCGCGACGAGCGACACCGGCGGCCCGCGCGACGACCTGATCCGCTCCGGCCGTACGGACGTCCAGGTGCTCGGCCCGCACGGCGAGATCCTCGACAAGGGCGCCCCCGGCCTGCCCGTCCGTGACGCCGACCGCCGTACGGCCGACGCGGCACTGGCCGGGGTGACGGTGGAGCACGGCGAGGTAGAGGTGGGCAACGATCGCTACCGGGTGGTGACCGTCGCGCTCGGCGGCGGCCGGGGCGCGGTGCAGGTCGCGCAGGAGTTCAGCGACACGGAGGACCTGCTGCGCGAGTTGCAGCAGCGGACCCTGCTGTTCGTCTCCGGTGTCGTCATCTCCGCCGGGTTGTTCGGGTGGTGGCTGGCGCGGCGGCAGACCCGGCGGCTGGTGCAGCTGGCGGGGGCGGCGGAGGACGTGGCCCGGACCGGGCATCTGGGCATCCAGGTGCCGGTGGCGGGGCGGGACGAGGTGGGGCGGCTCGGCCGGTCGTTCGACCGGATGCTGGTCCGGCTGGCCCAGTCGGAGGAGGACCAGCGGCGGCTGGTGCAGGACGCGGGCCATGAGCTGCGCACCCCGCTCACCTCCCTCCGCACGAACATCTCCCTGCTGCGGCGCATCGACGAGCTGCCGCCCCGGGTGCGGGAGGAGCTGGTGGACGACCTCTCCCAGGAGGCCCTCGAACTGACCGACCTGGTCAATGAGTTGGTCGACCTCGCGGCCGGGCAGTCGAGCACCGAGCCGGTGCAGCGGGTGCAGTTGGCCGACCTCGCGGAGGACGTCGCCGGGACCGCGCGGCGGCGCACCGGTCGCGAGGTCGTCGTCCGGGTGGCCGGGGACACGACGGTCGAGGGGCGGGCCGGGGCGCTCCAGCGGGCCGTCTCCAACCTGGTCGAGAACGCGGCCAAGTTCGACCGCGGCGGCATGGGGGCGATCGAGGTCGTGGTAGCCCGGGGGTCGGCGGGGGCCCTCGGTGAGCTGGGCGGTCTGGGCGAGCTGGGCGACCACGGCGAAGTCGGCGGACTGGCCGGTCCGGGCGAGCCCGGCGACGACTCCGACGTCGTCCGCGTCGAGGTCCTCGACCGGGGCCCCGGTGTCCCCGACTGCGACCTCGAACGCATCTTCGACCGCTTCTACCGGGCCCCCGACGCCCGCAGCCTCCCCGGCTCGGGCCTCGGCCTCTCGATCGTCAGAGCCGTGGCCTCCGCCCACGGCGGCGCCCCGTTCGCGTTCCGCCGCGAGGGCGGCGGCCTGGTGACCGGATTCACGGTGCGGGGGGTCGCCGGGGGCCGGGACGGCTGACGGGGCGAGGGCGGCCGACCGGGGGCGGCCGGCGGGCCTCTCGTGGGGGCCGGCACCGTGCGAGCCGGGCGAGCCGCGTCGCGCGGCTCGCGTGGCGTGGGTGGCTCAGGCGGTCGGGTGGGTTGCTCCCGCGCTCCAGCGGCCGAGGAGCGGTTCGCCGAGGGTGCGGGCCGTCCAGCACAGGGTCTGGCCGTGGCGGGTGAAGAGTTCGTCGCGGTCGTCGAAGTGGCCGAGGTCGGCGACGACCCGGGCGGAGAGGTCGCAGGCGGTGCCCGGTCCGGAACCGGCCTCGGCGCCGCAGGCGTCCCACCGGACGCCCGTACGGGCCACCGCGTCGAAGAGGGTCTCGCCGCCCTTGTTGGCGAAGCCGTCGCCGCCCGCGGCCGGGGCGTCGAAGAGCTCGCCGATGGGGACCCAGGCGCCGCTGATCCTGAACTCCGGCCAGGCCAGCAGGACCTGCTCCGGCACGAACGGCTTCAGCCGAGGGAACCGCGGATACCAGAAGGTCCCGTCCACCAGCAGCCCGCGCACCCGCGTCCGCACCCGGACCGCCCGCGCGACCGCCTCCAGCGCCGCCATCCGCTGACTGCACGAGCCACGCCCGAGCCGCAGCGTCCGCGACACCCGCCGGCAATCCTCCACCGAGTACACCGGCCGTACGTCCCGCGCGATGATCCGGTGCGCGCTGCGCAGCGCGTCGCGCGGTGTCGCCTCGCTCAGCACCCGGCGCGCGAGCGCCCCGACCAGCGGATCGTCGTGGTCCAGGATCGCGGTGGCCTGGGTGGAGCCGACCACGCCCGAAGGCTCCCGCACCGCCACCGCGGCCCGTTTGACCTGCACGTTGTTGGACATGAGCAACCGACTGGTCATGACAGTTCCGTCCCCGTACCCGTTGTGTCCGCGCTCCCGGGGGAGCGCCGCCCGTCCCCTGCGGGCGCCCTCCCGCCCATCATCACACGATCCGCCGACCGGCTCGCGGGCCACTCTGGGTGAGGGTCGGGCCGGGGGTCCCGGGCCTTCTCCGACGCGCTTTCGTAGTACTTCCACCGACCCCATTGCGGCGGTGTGAACGTGCCGACTACGGTCATTCCTGCGCTCACGGAGAGTGCTCGAACGATGACTGATGATTACTCACGTGTACCGCCAGTTGAAAGCGCACCCCGGGCCGTCGACACCCGAGGAGGAGCCACAGGCGCGGTAGGGACGCCAGCGAATCCCTTCTCGTCGCAACGGAGTTGATCACCCATGACCGAAACCGCCCGCAGTCTCCGCGCCCCGATCCCCAGCGCCGCCCCCTGGCTCTCGTCCGCGGCGACGACGTACACCCTGTTCTGTCCGTCCCTCGACACCTCACCGCTCATCGCCCGCGACTTCGTCGCCACCGTCCTGCGCGCCCTCGGCCTCGACACCCTCGTCGACGCGGCCGCCCTGTGCACGTCCGAGCTGGTCACGAACGCCTGTGTGCACGCCAAAGGTGGAGGATCGGTTCTCTGGCTGGCGGTGGAGGCCTGGCGCGTCCGGGTCATCGTCTTCGACGGCGACGAGAACCCGCCGGTCATGCGGGAGTTGACCCCGGGCGGCTGGGAGGAGGGCGGCCGCGGCCTCTACCTCGTGGACGCCCTCACCGAGGGCCACTGGGGCACCGCCGCCGGCCACTGGGGCACCGCCGTCGCCCTCCCGCCCGACGGCGGCCTCGTCCTCCCCGACGGCAAGGCGGTCTGGTTCGACCTGGCGGCTCCGAACCAGCGCCCGACGGCCCGGGCCGGACGGCCCGCGGAAACCGGCCCAGGTCCGACGGCCCCCACAAACCGTTTGGGTCCGGTGGCTCCCCCGTATTACATGGCGGGGGACAGGAGTTCGACGGGCTGAGCGGGACGGTGGGGCATGCGGAGCAGGGCCGGGTTTGTCGCGGACGTGTACGGGCTCGTGGGCCGGGCCTGGGAGATGGTGCCCGTCGCACGGGGGGCGTTGGGGCGGATCTGGCGGCTCTCGGACGGGAGCGGTGCGGCATGGGCGGTCAAGGAACTGCTCTTCGGGTGCGACGAGGAACAGGTCGCCCGGGAGGCCGCGTTACGGAACGCGGCGCAGGGGCTCGGGATCGCGGCGCCCCGGTTCCACGCCGACCGGGACGGGGCGTACGTGACACGGCTGCCGGAGTCGATGGGCGGGTCGTACGTGAAGCTGTACGACTGGGTCGACGGGAGCGAGGCGGACCCCCGCGACCCGGAGAACCTCGCCTGGTGCGGGCGGACCCTGGCGCTGCTGCACCGCGCGGGCGAGGGGGCGAAGGAGCCCGTGAACGACTGGTACGAGCGGTGTCCCGGGGAAGCGGACTGGGCCGCGGTGTGCGAGGGCGCCCGGCGGGCCGGCGTGCCGTGGGCGGACACGCTGGAGCGGTTCGCGGCCACGGAGGCGGTGGAACTGGCCCGCCACGTCACACCGTCCGGAGGCGCGGACACCGTGATCTCCCACCTCGACATGCGGCCGCAGAACGTGCTGGTGGGCCCCTCCGGCCCCGCCCTGCTCGACTGGGACAACGCCGGACCCGTCCCGGCGGCCCGTGAACTCGCCCGCGCCGTCCACGTATGGGCCGGCGGCAACGACTTCCGTGCCGACTCCGCCCGCCGGTTGGTGCGCGGCTACCTGGACGCCGGAGGGCCCGCGGTCGTCGAGGGCGTGGAGTCCTTCTCCCTGCTCGTCGCGACGGACCTCAACTACGTCCGCGTGCAGGCCGAATCCGCGATCGATCCGCAGGCGACCCCGGAACAGCGGGAGTTCGCGAGCGGTCAGGTCGCCGGCCTGCTGGGGAACCTGCCGGACCCGGCCGCCGTCTCCCGGCTTGCGCGGGTCCTGGCCGCCGAATGGTGAGGGTCCCGGGGGCGGGAAGGCCTCCGCGCCGCTGCCGTCCCGCCGGGCGTCGGTGGGCCGCGTTCAAGTGGGGGCGTCGGGGGCCGCGTTGAGGGCGTGGTCGTCGGGGGCCGCGTTCAGGTGCGGTCGATGTGGACGTTCGTGGACTTCACCCGGGCCGTGGCCTCCATGCCGACCTCCAGGCCCAGTTCCTCCACGGCCTCCCGGGTGAGCAGCGAGACCAGGCGGTGCGGGCCCGCCTGGATCTCGACCTGGGCCGCCACGTCACCGAGCTTCACGGCGGTGACGATGCCGGCGAAGGCGTTGCGCGCCGACGTGTACGGGACCTCCGCCTCGTCGGCGGCGTCCCGCGCCAGCCGCACCGAGAAGGCCGCGAGGTCCTTCCCGTCGATGAGCCGACGCCCGCTCTCGTCGCGCCGCGTCGCCACCCGGCCCGCGTCCGCCCAGCGCCGCGCGGTGTCGGGGCTGACCCCGAGCAGTCGCGCGGCCTGCCCGATCGTGTAGGACTGCATGGGCGCCAAGATATGCGCCCCGGCGCGCCCACGCCTCAGCGCGCCCCGGCGCCGCGCCGCCCCCGATCGCCACCAGGTCCGTCTTCAGCGCGGGGTGCTTGGTCTTCGGGGTGCCGTCCGGCGTGCCGGGGTGCTCCTCGCCCTGGTACGCCACCGGCTCGGTCCGGTCCGCCGACGGCCGCGCGGCGGCCCCGATCGCGGCGGGCACGTCGATGACGCCGTACCCGTCCAGCGGGCGGGAGAGCATCAGCGCGACGACACCGGAGGCCAGGGCCGTCGCGGGCGAGGTCCCGTCGTCGTCGCGCAGCCGCCGGAACTGCTCGCGCTCATGATGTCGACGCCGGGCGCCGCGACCGCGTTGTACGCCCGTACGGTGGAGAAGGCGGCCCGGGTGCCGTCCTGCTGGAGCGCGGCGACCGCGATCACGCCCGGGTAACCCGCCGGGTACTGGGCGTCGTTGAAGCCGCCGACGACAAGGGCGGAGCACCCACCGCACCCACCGCATGAGCCCCGCACCCGCCGTCCTTCGCCTCACCGCAGCGCGGTCATGAACTTCCCCAACCGGGCGATCCCTTCACGCAGTTCGTCCGAGGAGGCCGCGTAGGAGAGGCGGACGTGGGTGTCGGCGGTGTGTGTGCCGAAGTCCCGGCCGGGTGTGAGGGCCACGTGCGCCTCCCGCAGGGCCCGCTCGCAGAACTGCCAGGAGGTGAGGCCGGTCCCGCTGACGTCGAAGTAGACGTAGAACGCCCCGTCGGGCGGGACCGGGACCGGCAGCCCGATCCGTGCCAGCCCCTCCAGGACGAGCGCCCGCCGCTCGCCGAACTCCACCCGGCGCGCCTCGCACACCGCGAGGGACTCGGGGGTGAAGCAGGCGAGGGCGGCGTGCTGGGCCGGGGCGGAGGCGCAGAGGAAGTAGTTCTGGGCGAGGCGCTCCAGGGCCGGTACGAGGGCCTCGGGGACGACGCACCAGCCGAGCCGCCAGCCGGTCATGCCGAAGTACTTCGAGAAGCTGTTGATCACGACGGCACCGGGGTCGTACGACAGCGCGCTGCTCGGCGGCCGGCCCCGTTCGTCGTGGTCGCCGAGGTCGAGGTAGATCTCGTCGACGAGGCGCCACGCGTCCCGCTCGCGGGCCAGGTCGCAGAGAGCGGCGAGCTCGTCGGCCGGGACGGAGGTGCCGGTCGGGTTGGACGGGGTGGCGACCATGAGACCGCGCGTACGGTCCGTCCAGTGCGCCCGTACCGCCGCCGCGTCCAGCTGGAACCGGCTCGCGGCGGTGGTGGGCACGAGGGTGACGTCGGCGCCGAAGCTCTCGACGATCTGCCGGTTGCACGGGTAGGAGGGGTCGCCGATGAGGACCTCGTCGCCGGGGTCGACGAGCGCGGCGGTGGCCAGCACGAGCGCGGCCGAGGCGCCGGCCGTGACGACGACCCGGCCGGGGTCGACCTCGACGCCGTGCCGGTCGCCGTAGAAGCCGGCGATGGCCTCGCGCAGGGCGGGCAGCCCGAGCGCCGCCGTGTACGTCATCGGCCGCCCGTCCATCACCTCCCGCATGGCCTCCACGACGGCCGGGGGCGCGCCGAAGTCCGGTTCCCCGAGGCTGAGTTTGACGACGTCATGGCCCTGGGCGGTCAGCGCGGCGGCCTGCTTGGCGAACTCCATGGCGTAGAAGGGCTCGACGGCACGGGCCCGCCGAGAGACCCGTACCCCGCCCGCGCTGCCCGCACTGCTGCTCGTGTTGCTCATACGGCCCATGCTGCGGCCCGGGGGGTCCCGGAGGCCAGCGAGGACCGAGGTACGGACAGGTGAGCGCCCCATGGGTCGGGGGTGGCGGTCTCGTCGGCGGGTGCGGGTGAGTGGGGGCTGGTCGCGCAGTTCCCCGCGCCCCTGAAAGACCAGGCCCGCGGGGAACTGCGCGAGAAGCCCCACCGGACCCGCGCCCGCCGGCGAACCCCGCCCCCCACATCCGCTACGCCGTGAGGGCCCCGGCCACCAGGCCCGCCGCCCGGGCCACCAGCGGGTTGTCCGTGGGGCCCGCGGGGTCGTGCTTCGTCGACAGGACGGACAGGACCAGGGGCGGGCGGCCGGGCGGCCAGACGACGCCGACATCGTTGGCGACCCCGTACGCCGTCCCGCCGCCGGTCTTGTCCGCGAGCGTCCAGTCGGCGGGCAGGCCGGCCCGGAACCGCTGGACGTTCGTCGAGTTGGCGATCAGCCAGTCGGTCAGCAGTTCACGGTCCGCGTCCCGCAGGGCCCGGCCGAGGAGGAGCCGCGCGTAGGTCCGGCCGATCGCCCGGGGCGTGGTCGTGTCCGTCGTCCGCCAGGGCTCCGCCGTGTTCAGCTGCGGCTCCCAGCGGTCGAGACGGGTCGTCCGGTCGCCGAGCGAGCGGCAGAAGCGGGTGATCGCGCTCGGCCCGCCCAGCTCGCGCAGCAGCAGGTTCCCCGCCCCGTTGTCGCTGTGCGAGACCGTGGCGGAGCACAGCTCCCCGACCGTCATACCGGCCTCGACGTTCGCGTCGGTGGCCGTGATCGGGCTGTAGCCCGCGGCCTCGGCGTACTCCTTCGTGTAATGGATCCGCTTCGCGAGGTACTCACCGTCGCGGTCGAGGTCCCGTAACACCGCCCCGGCGGCGAGCGTCTTGAACACGGAACAGATCGGGAACCGCTCGTCCGCGCGGTGCGCCACCGTGCGCCCGGTCGCCGTGTCATGGGCGTAGACCCCGAGCCGCGCGGAGTACTCCCGCTCCAACTCGCCCAGTTGCCGGGAGAGCCCCGCGTCGCCGATGCCGGTCGAGGCGTACGCCGCCCCGGAACCGAGCACACCGAGCGCGCCCAGCCCCGCCAGCCCACCGAGGCCGAGCACCGCGCGACGGCGAGGGCGGGGATGTGGACGGGTACCTGTGGTTGCCAAGATCTTCTCCATACCGGTCGTCGTGATCGAGTCGTCGTCGCCGAGTCGTCGTGATCTTTCCCCGACTCGAACTCCGACTCGAACTCCGACTCGTGAAGACGCCACCGCCGTCCCACCGGTTTCTCGTCACGGCGCCCGTTCACCCCCGTCGGGGGTGCCGCGGCGGTACGCCGGGCGGCGCCAGTGCGTAGACGCTGAGCAGGCCCGCCGCACCGAGCGCGCAGTCCACGTACAACGCGGCGGCCCCCGACCCGCCGTCGCACACGATGATGAGGACGATGCCGATCACGAGGACGGCAAGAAAGGTCACGTAGTGGCGGCGAAGTGACGCTGCGAAATCCATCGGCACGTTCTCTCCCTTTCCCGGGACTCCGGCTGAGCTGTCCTCCATTCGACCGGCCGGCCGACCGACGGGTCCAGGGAATCCGACGAGCCTCGATACGCCGGGAAGTAGGCCGGAATATTGGCCTTCTTCAGCGGAATTCGGTGAAGTTCAGCGCCGCCGACGGAAGAGGTGCGAGCATCTCGGCCATCCGGTTCGTGTCCGTCACTTGGGGGGATCGTGGATGGCTACCCAGGTGGTGCGCTGCCGCCCGTGCGGCGGTTCGCCGCGGAGTTGCGACGGCTGCGCATCGCGGCGGGCGATCCGCAGCTCAAGACGATCGCCGCACGGGCCCAGTGCAGCCAGGCGACGGTCTCCGAGGCGCTCAACGGCCGCCGCCTGCCCAGCGAGACGGTCACCCGGCGCCTGGTCGTCGCCCTGGGCGGCGACTGGGCGCACTGGAAGGAGCTGTGGCGGCTGGTCCGGACCGAACTGGACGAACTGAAGCACCACATGCCCGAGGCCCCGCCGAGAACCCTGCGGGCCGACATGGTCAGCTATCCGGACGCCCCCTCCTTCTACCGGGCCGCGGCGGCCGCCATCCGCGCTGCTCGCCGCGAGATCCGGCTCACCTACGTACGGGTCCATCCGCCCGGCCAGTGGCTCAACGCGGAGGCGGACGCCTACTACAAGACCGTGCTGGAGTGGGCCAAGGAGCACGCCGACGGGTCCGCCAGCGTTCGGCGCATCATCGGTGTCCCGGAGCGGGACGGCGTACCGGTGCCTTCCTATCTGGCCTGGCTGCGGGAACACCAGGCGGAGGTCAGGGACGTGTACGCCTACGAGGCACGGGTCATGTCCTGGAACAACTCCTGCTCCTGGCACAACACGGGACTCCTGGACGACTCGGTCACCTTTCTCTCCTTCTCCGGCGCCGGCCGCCAGCAACTCGCCGGGCTCAGCGTCGAAAACCCGGTCTTCCTGGCGCACTACGCGTCCATCTTCGACCAGTCCTGGGGCGCGTTGCAGCCACTCGACGAGTACGTGGCGCGACAGGGTCCTGACCCCTCGCCGTCACCGGGCGCGCCCAGCACATGACGAGGGCGGGGTTCCGGGAACCCCGCCCGCAGTTCATGGAGCCTCGGTCTCGGGCCGGGTCAGGGCCAGACCAGGCAGTACGGCTGGTGGCCTGCCTCGTGGAGGCGGTGGCTGAAGTCCTGCCATTCGTGGAGGAGTTGGTAGACGTTGAACGCGTCGCGGGGGCCGCCGCGGTCCGGGACCGTCGACCAGATGAACGCCGCCGCGCCGACCGCCTCCTCGCCGATGCCGCGCAGCGGGTCGACCACGGTCATCGGGAGCTTGACGACCGCGTAGTCGGGGTGCAGGACGACCAGTTCGAGCGGGGGCACCTTGTGGAGGGGGACGCCTTCGATGCCGGTCAGCACCATCGCGGCCATCGTCTCCGGCTTGATCTTGGTGAACATGCCGTTCATGCCCAGCTCGTCGCCGCCGAGTTCCTCGGGGCGCATCGAGATCGGGACGCGGGCCGCGGTCGCGCCGTCGGGCGCGCCGAAGTATTTGTACGTCACCCCCACCCGACCACCATTCCCGCTCCCCGCCCGGAGCCGGCCCACCACGTGGTCCAGGCCGTCCACCCGGTCCGTGCGGTCCGCGCTCTCGATGCGGTCCGTACGGTCCTTGCGGTCCGCGCGGCTCCTGCGTTCCGCACGCGTCCTGCGATCCACCAGGTCAGGCCGGTCCATCCGGTCCGTCTGATCCATTCCGTCCACACGATTGACACGATCCACATGATCGGCGCGATCCATACGGTCCATACCGTCCATACGGCTGCGCCGCCCGATCCGCTCAGCGCCACCGCTCTGGATCCGGTCGGAGCCCCCGGGCGGGGTCCGCTCGGAGCCGCCGGGCGGGGTCCGGTCGGAACCGCCCTCGGACCGGTCGAGGCCGCTCTCGGAACGGTCGGGACCGCCTTCGGACCGGTCACGTCCGGCCTCGGGCCGATCGGTGCCGGTCGCGGAACGGTCGCCGTCGCCCTGCGCACCGCGTCGGCGACGCGAGCGCGGCGGCACCTCCTGGCGCTGCTCCCGCGAACCGCGCGCGTCGCGTACGTCACGCGCGTCGCGTACATCACCTGCGTCGCGTATGTCGCGCGAGTCGTGGGGGCCGAGCGCGTCGTGAGGATCGTGTGAGTCGTGTGTGCCGTGTGCACCCTGCGGACCGTACACGCCCGGCTGTCCCTGCGGTGCGTACGGGGGCTGTGACCCCGGCGACCCCACGGGCGGCGGCGGTACGGAGGGGAGCGGCGGCACGGGCGGCGTCGGCGGGCCCGCCGGACGGACCGGCGGCGCGCCCTGCGGCCCCGGCGGCGACGACGACGGCTGCGGGCCCGGCCCGGCCGCCCCGCTCACCTCGCCGGGCGCGCTGCGGTCGGTCGACCCGCCCCGCTCCTGCCGGGTCTCCGCGGCCTCTTCCGCCTCGCGCCGGTGCCTGCCCCGCCGGGCACGACGAGGACCGAGGTCACCGGTCCCCTCGCCCAGTCCGCCACCGCGATGCATATCTCCACCCGAACGCATTTCTGGGCCGCGTGACCCCCGCCGCGCAACCCGATCATCGTGTCAGTGACCTCCCCCGCGACCGCTCGCCGAAACGTGTGCGCAAACACCAGTCGGCGGGATCTTCGGAGCCTCTGACACCATGGCCTGTGTGAGCTATCCGTACGAAGCCCCAGTTTCGCAGACTCTTTTCGAGCGCGCGGCGGCCGTCACGCCCGGCGGCGTGAACTCTCCCGTGCGCGCCTTCCGTGCCGTGGGCGGTACGCCCCGGTTCATGGTGTCCGGTACCGGTCCGTATCTGACGGACGCCGACGGCCGCGAGTATGTAGATCTTGTGTGTTCGTGGGGTCCCATGATCCTCGGCCACTCCCGGCCCGAGGTCGTCGCCGCCGTCCAGGAGGCCGTCGCGCGCGGCACCTCCTTCGGCACGCCCGGCGAGGGCGAGGTCGCGCTCGCCGAGGAGATGGTGGACCGGGTCGGGCCGCTGGAGCAGGTGCGGCTGGTCTCCAGCGGGACCGAGGCCACCATGTCCGCGATCCGGCTGGCCCGCGGCTTCACCGGCCGTGCGAAGGTCGTGAAGTTCGCCGGGTGCTACCACGGTCACGTCGACTCGCTCCTCGCGGCGGCGGGCAGCGGCGTCGCCACCTTCGCGCTCCCCGACACCCCGGGCGTCACCGGCGCCCAGGCCGGCGACACGATCGTCCTGCCCTACAACGACCTCGACGCCGTGCGCGCCGCCTTCGCCGCCCACCCCGGTGAGATCGCCTGCGTCATCACCGAGGCCTCCCCGGGCAACATGGGCGTCGTGTCGCCGCTGCCGGGCTTCAACCAGGGGCTCAAGGACGTCTGCGCGGAGAACGGCGCGCTGTACGTCTCCGACGAGGTGATGACCGGGTTCCGTACCAGCCGCGCCGGGTGGTTCGGGATCGACGGCGTCGTCCCGGACCTGATGACCTTCGGCAAGGTGATGGGCGGCGGCTTCCCCGCCGCGGCCTTCGGCGGCCGTGCCGACGTGATGGCGCGCCTCGCGCCCGCCGGGCCCGTCTACCAGGCCGGCACGCTCTCCGGGAACCCGGTCGCGACGGCCGCCGGGCTCGCGCAGCTGCGGCTGCTGGACGAGGCGGCGTACGACACGGTGGACGCGGTGTCCGTCCAGATCCAGGGGCTCGTCACCGACGCGCTCAGCAAGGAGGGCGTCGCGCACACGCTGCAGAACGCCTCCAACATGTTCTCCGTGTTCTTCACGGAGACGCCCGTGCGGAACTACGAGGAGGCCAAGGCGCAGGAGTCGTACCGCTTCAACGCCTTCTTCCACTCGATGCTGTCGCAGGGTGTCTACTTGCCGCCGTCGTCGTTCGAGTCGTGGTTCGTGTCGACCGCGCACGACGAGCGGGCGGTTCAGCGGATCGCCGACGCCCTTCCGGCGGCGGCGCGGGCAGCAGCGGAGGCTTCGGCAGCATGAGTGACATCACGGTCGTCCATCTGATGCGGCACGGCGAGGTCGCCAACCCGGACGGGATCCTCTACGGGCGCCTGCACGGGTACCACCTCTCCGACCTCGGGCGGCGCATGGCCGACCGGGTCGCCGAGCACCTGGCGCCCCGCGACATCACGCGCGTCGTCGCCTCGCCGCTGGAGCGGGCGCAGGAGACGGCGACGCCGATCGCCAAGGCGCATGGGCTCGACCTCGCCACCGACGCGCGGCTCATCGAGGCGGACAACGTCTTCCAGGGCAAGACCTTCGGGGTCGGCGACGGCGCGCTGAAGCGGCCGGAGAACTGGAAGCACCTGGTCAACCCGTTCAAGCCGTCGTGGGGTGAGCCGTACGTCGACCAGGTCGTGCGGATGATGGGGGCGCTCGACGCGGCGAAGGACGCGGCGCGGGGGCACGAGGCCGTGCTGGTCTCGCACCAGCTGCCGATCTGGATCGTGCGGTCGTACGTCGAGCGGCGTCGGCTCTGGCACGATCCGCGCCGGCGGCAGTGCACGCTCGCGTCCCTGACCACGTTCACGTACCAGGGCGACAAAATCGTTTCCGTCGGCTACAGCGAGCCGGCGCGGGATCTTGTGCCGCCGCATCTGCTGGCGGGGGCCAAGGCGGTCAAGGGCAAGGACAAGGCCTTCGGTGCGTGAGCGCTCCGCTTGGGGGCCGGTTGTTGGGTGACTGGTCGGCTGGGGTTGTGGGGGAGCTGCGGGTCCGGTGGGGCTTCTCGCGCAGTTCCCCGCGCCCCTAGAAGATGCGCAGTTCCCCGCGCCCCTGAAAGGCGCCCCGGAGCCCGCGCCCCTGAAAGGCGCCCGGAGCCCGTGCCCCTGGGAAGGCGCCCTGGCCCCGCGCCCGCTGGGAAGGTGCCCAGGCCCTGCGCCCCCTGAATGACCTCGTGCAGTTCCCGCGCCCCTGAACGAGCCCGGAGCCCGCGCCCCTGAAGGAGCCCGGAGCCCGCGCCCCTGGGAAGGTGCCCCGGCCCTGCGCCCCCTGAATGACCTCGTGCAGTTCCCGCGCCCCTGGGAAGGCGCCTGGAGCCCGCGCCCCTGGGAAGGCGCCCGGAGCCCGTGCCCCTGAAGGCGCCCGGAGCGCGCGCCCCTGGGAAGGCGCCCCGGAGCCCGCGCCCCTGGGAAGGTGCTCAGGCCCCGTGCCCCCTGAAAGAACGCCCAGAGCACCCGCCCCTGAAAGCCCACCGGACCTCGCGTTTCCTGAAGGGGCTCGCGCACGGCCCGTCCCCTGAAAGGGCGTCAGAGTTCTTCTTTGATCAAAAGGAACCGTCGCTTCCTTGTGGGCCTCTAAAACGGTGTGCTTCACGTGAACTGGTGCGTGAGCTGACCAAGGGGGACGTAATGCGCGAACTGTCGCGAAGGGGAGTACTGGGACTCGGTGCGGGGGCGGCGGCCGGGCTGGGGCTGACCGGGTGCGGTACGGGGCTCGGGGGGACGCCGAGCCCGGCCGACGGGGCCGATGGTGGTGGCAAGGGCTCGGGGAAGAAGAAGCCGGGGAAGACGGCGAAGCCGCTGGGTGACGGGTCGACCTCGTACACGGGGAAGCAGCCGAACCAGCCGGCGAAGCCGCGGGCGCTGGCGCCCGGCGAGACGCCGCCGCAGTTCGTGGTCTTCTCCTGGGACGGAGCCGGAGACGTCGGGAACGGCCTCTTCGAGCGGTTCTTGAAGGCCGGGCGGGACCACGACGCCCATATGACGTTCTTCCTCTCCGGGATCTATCTCCTCCCCGAGTCGAAGAAGCGCGTGTACCTGCCGCCGAACAACGCACCCGGCGCCTCCGACATCGGTTATCTGACGGACGAGCACATCAAGTCGACGCTGGGGCATGTGCGCACGGCGTGGCTCGACGGCCACGAGATAGGCACCCACTTCAACGGTCACTTCTGCGGCGGCACCGGCTCGGTCGGCAACTGGACGCCCAAGCAGTGGCGCAGCGAGATCGACCAGGCGAAGGCGTTCGTGAAGGAGTGGAAGACCAACAGCGGGTGGACGGACGTCGAACCGCTGCCGTTCGACTACGACAAGGAACTCGTCGGCGGGCGGACGCCGTGTCTGCTGGGGCAGGAGAACCTGCTGCCCACCGCCCGCGAGCTGGGCTGGCGCTACGACTCCTCCTCGCCCGGCGGCCTCCAGGTCTGGCCGAAGAAGAAGCAGGGTCTGTGGGACCTGCCCCTTCAGTCCGTGCCGTTCCCCGGGCGGAGCTTCGAGGTGCTCTCCATGGACTACAACATCATGTACAACCAGTCCCAGAACTCCACCCAGGCCCCGCCCGCCAACTACCCGGCCTACCGCACCCAGGCGACCGGCGCGTACGTCGCCGGGTTCCAGCGGGCGTACGAGACGAACCGGGCGCCGCTGTTCATAGGGAACCACTTCGAGGAGTGGAACGGCGGGGTCTACATGGACGCCGTCGAGGAGGCCCTCAAGCACATCGCGCGGGCCAAGGAGAAGGCCAAGGACGGGGAGATACGGATCGTGTCCTTCCGGCAGTTCGTGGACTGGATGGACGCGCAGACACCGGACGTCCTCGCCAAGCTCCAGACCCTCGGTGTGGGGCAGCAGCCGACGGGCGGGTGGAAGGAGTTCCTGGGGGCCGGTTCAGCCGCCTGACCTGCGGGCATGGGGGCTGTCGACCCCGCCGTAAGCCCCCGAAACGGGCATGCGAAACTTTTCACATGAGTGTCCGTACGAGCCGCAGTCGTGCCGCTTTGCTCTCCGCCGGGGCCGCCGCCCTGGCGCTGACGCTGTCCGCCTGTGCGGGCGGCGGCATCGAGGGCGGTGGCGGCCAGACCGGGTTCATCACCGGCTCCGACGGGATCGCCACGGTGAAGAAGGGGGACCGGGACACGGCGCCCGACCTCTCCGGCAAGACCATCGACGGCGAGCAGCTCGACCTCTCCGCCTACCAGGGCAAGATCATCGTCCTGAACGTGTGGGGTTCCTGGTGCGCGCCGTGCCGGGCCGAGGCACCCAACCTGTCGAAGGTCTCCAAGGACCTCGCCGACCAGGGCGTGCAGTTCGTCGGCATCAACACCCGCGACACCAGCACCCGGCCCGCGATCGCCTTCGAGGAGCAGTACAAGGTCGAGTACCCGAGCCTGTACGACCCCACCGGCAAGCTGCTGCTGCGCTTCGAGAAGGGCTCGCTCAACCCGCAGCTGATCCCCTCCACCCTGGTCATCGACCGGGAGGGGAAGCTCGCGGCCCGCACGCAGCAGGCGCTGAGCGAGGAGAAGCTGCGCAAGATGCTCCAGCCGATCCTCGCGGAGAAGTGACGTGATGGTGTCGGGAACGTCCGATCCGGTCATGGCTGCCGCGCTGACCACGACCGCCGCCGAGCTGAACGAGACCGTCTTCAACGGGGCGCTGCTGCTGGCCCTGCCGATCGCCGTCCTCGGCGGGCTCGTCTCCTTCTTCTCGCCCTGTGTCCTGCCGCTGGTGCCCGGCTATCTGTCGTACGTCACCGGAGTCGGCGGCACCGACCTGGTGGACGCCCGCCGGGGCCGGATGGTGGCCGGGGCCGGGCTGTTCGTGCTCGGGTTCACCTTCGTGTTCGTCTCCAGCGGCGCGCTCTTCGGCTACTTCGGCCGGACCCTGCTGGAGCACCAGGACGTCCTCACCAAGGTGCTCGGCGTCCTGATGATCACCATGGGCCTGTTCTTCATGGGGCTGATGCCCTGGTTCACCCAGCGCGAGTTCCGCTTCCACACCAAGCCCACCACCGGTCTGGTGGGCGCCCCGATACTCGGTGCGCTCTTCGGCATCGGCTGGGTGCCCTGCATCGGACCCACCCTCGCCTCGGTCAACGCCCTCGCCCTCGAACAGGCCAGCGCCGGTCGAGGCGCCCTGCTGATGGTGGCGTACTGTCTGGGGCTGGGCCTGCCCTTCGTGCTCGCCGCGGTGGCCTTCCGCAAGGCGCTCGGCGCCTTCGCCTGGGTCAAGCGGCACTACGCGTGGGTGCTGCGCATCGGCGGCGGCATGATGATCACGATCGGACTGCTCATGCTGACCGGCGCCTGGGACCGCATCGTTCAGGAGATGCAGGTCTGGTCCTCCGGCTTCACCCCTGGGATCTGAGCCAATGACGACGACCGACTCCGGCCGCGAGGCCTCCGGCGAGCGAGAGAACACCGCCCGGCGCACCGGCGGTGGCAAGGGCCGCCCGGCCGACGCGGCGCAGTCCACGGAGAAGGGCCGGACGTCCGGGGAAAGCGGATCCACCGCCCCCGACCGGCCTGCCGCTTCGCCCTCCCCCGCCGATCGTGTCTCCGCCTCCGCCTCCGCCGACGACAACGACCTCGGTGCCGCCGGATCGCAGCTCTCCACCGCCCCGCGGGAGGACGCGCCCAACCTGCCGACGCTCGGGGTGATCGGGTGGGCCCGCTGGTTCTGGCGGCAGCTGACCTCGATGCGGGTCGCGCTCATCCTGCTGTTCATGCTGTCGCTCGCGGCGATCCCCGGCTCGCTGATCCCGCAGTCCGGGCAGGACGAGACCCGGGTCGCCGACTTCATGGAGCGGCACGACACCCTGGGGCCGATCTACGAGAAGCTCGGGCTGTTCCACGTCTACAGCTCGGTGTGGTTCTCGGCGATCTACATCCTGCTGTTCATCTCGCTCATCGGCTGCATCGTGCCCCGCACCTGGCAGTTCGTGGGCCAGCTGCGCGGCCGCCCGCCGGGCGCGCCCAAGCGGCTGACCCGGCTGCCCGCCTACGCGACCTGGCGCACGGAGGCCGAGCCGGAGCAGGTGCGCGAGGCGGCGCTGAAGGCGCTGAAGAAGCGCCGGTTCCGCGCGCACGTCGTCGGCGACGCGGTCGCCGCCGAGAAGGGCTATCTGCGGGAGGCCGGCAACCTCGCCTTCCACATCGCCCTGATCGTGATGCTCGTCGCCTTCGCCTGGGGGCAGCTCTACCGCTCCGAGGGCAACAAGCTGATCGTCGAGGGCGGCGGCTTCGCCAACACCCTCACGCAGTACGACGACTTCAAGTCCGGCAACCTCTTCACCGCCGAGGACCTCAACCCCTTCAGCTTCGACCTCAAGAACTTCCGGGGCACCTACGAGGCGAGCGGCCCGAACAAGGGCACGCCCCGGATCTACGAGGCCTCCATCGACTACGCGGTCGGCGCCGACGGCAAGGAGAAGTCGACCAAGATCGAGGTCAACAAGCCGCTGGAGATCGGCGACTCCAAGGTCTACCTGGTCAGCCACGGTTACGCGCCCGTGATCACCGTGCGGGACGGCAAGGGCAAGGTCGTCTTCAGCGATGCCGCGCCGCTGCTGCCGCTGGACTCCAACGTCACCTCCTCCGGCGCGATCAAGGTCACGGACGGCTACACCAACGCCGAGGGGCAGCGGGAGCAGCTCGGTTTCCAGGCGTTCTTCCTGCCGACGTACGGCGGCAAGAACACGGCCGTGCTCTCGCAGTTCCCCGCGCTGCTCAACCCCGTGCTCAACCTGGAGCCGTACCACGGCGATCTCGGGATCGACTCGGGTGTGCCGCAGAGCGTGTACCGCCTGGAGAAGCGGAAGCTGAAGGCGTACGAGGACTCCAAGGGCGCGCAGGTACGGGAGAACCTGAAGCCGGGGGAGACGATGACGCTGCCCGGGGGCAACGGCACGGTCACCTTCGACGGGGTGAAGGAGTGGGCCGGCTTCCAGGTCACCCAGCAGCCCGGCAGCGGGTGGGCGCTCGGCGGAGCCGTCACCGCGATTCTGGGGCTCGCCGCGTCCCTCTTCGTCCAGCGCCGCCGGGTGTGGGTGCGGGCGGTGACCGGGCCGGACGGGGTGACCGTCGTGGAGATGGCGGGCCTTGGGCGCAGCGAGTCGGCGAAGGTGCCGGAAGAGTTGGGTGACCTGGCTGCCATCGTCCACGCCGAAGCGCCCACTGCCGCTGAGCCTGAGCTTGACAGCGAGCCGTCGGCTGCGGTTGAGGCCGAGGGCGGTGACGCTGACCGGCGCTTGCAGGGTGCCGCTGCGCCCACCCGTGCCGCCCCAGCGGCACGATTGCCCGCAGAGAGTGCGGGCACGACATCGCCCTCCCCCCAACCCCCAGTCGTACCCTCCGAAGGGGCTGAGAAGTGACTCTCGCCGCCGCCACCAACGAAAACCTCGCGAACCTCAGCAACACGCTGATCTACTCCGCGATGGCCGTGTACACCCTGGCCTTCTTCGCCTACATCGCCGAATGGCTCTTCGGGAGCCGCAGCAAGGTGGGCCGGACGGCCGCCGCGCTGACCGCCGAGGGTGGTGGCGCCGCGGCGAAGAAGGCGGCCGCGCCCGCGGTGACCGTGAAGACGGCCGGCGGCACCGACGTGCTGGAGCGGCCGAAGGTGGTCGTACGGGCCGTGTCCGGCTCCCGTGACGTGCCGGACGGGCCCGGCGCCCACGGCGGGGACGAGCAGGGCGACCTCTACGGCCGTATCGCCGTGTCCCTCACGGTGCTCGCCTTCCTCGTGGAGTTCGGCGGGGTGCTCACGCGGGCGCTCTCGGTGCAGCGGGCGCCGTGGGGCAACATGTACGAGTTCAACATCACCTTCTCCACCGTGGCCGTCGGGGTGTACCTCGCGCTGCTGGCGTTGAAGAAGAACGTCCGCTGGCTGGGGCTGCCGCTCATCACGACCGTCCTCCTCGATCTCGGTCTCGCCGTCACTGTCTTGTACACCGCCAGCGACCAGTTGGTTCCCGCCCTGCACTCGTACTGGCTCTACATCCACGTCTCGACGGCGATCTTCTGCGGCGCCGTGTTCTACGTCGGCGCGGTCGGCACGATCCTGTACCTGTTCAAGGACTCCTACGAGAGCAAGCTGGCGAGCGGCGGCCGGCCGGGCCGGTTCGCGACCTCGGTGATGGAGCGGCTGCCCGCCTCGGCCTCGCTCGACAAGTTCTCGTACCGCGTCAACGCAGCCGTCTTCCCGTTGTGGACGTTCACGATCATCGCGGGCGCCATCTGGGCGGGCGACGCGTGGGGTCGCTACTGGGGCTGGGACCCCAAGGAGACCTGGTCGTTCATCACCTGGGTCGCCTACGCCTGCTACCTGCACGCCCGTGCCACGGCCGGCTGGAAGGGCCGCAAGGCCGCGTACATCGCCATCGCCGCGTTCGCCTGCTGGCTGTTCAACTACTACGGCGTCAACATCTTCGTCAGCGGCAAGCACTCCTACGCCGACGTCGGCTGAGTCCGCCGAGGAACACACCGAAGGCCGGTTCCCTTGTGACGTGAGTCACGGGAACCGGCCTTCGGCGTACGGACAGGGGGAGGACGTGGAGACGAATGACGGGGACACGGGGGACCGGCGTGCGTGGCGCGCGCGGATCAGGGACGGGGACGCGGGGGCGTTCGGGGAGGTCTTCGACGCCTACGCGCGGTCCGTCTACAACCATGCCTTCCGGCTGACGGGGGACTGGTCGACGGCCGAGGACATCGTGTCGCTGACCTTCCTGGAGGCGTGGCGGCTGCGGGGGCGGCTGGACGCGGAGGGGGGTTCGCCGCGGCCGTGGCTGCTCGGCATCGCCACCAACGTGGCGCGCAACACCCGCCGGGCCGGCCGGCGCCATGCCGCCGCCGTCGCGCGGCTGCCGAGGCCCGAGTCGGTGCGGGACTTCGCCGACGAGGTCGCCGGGAACCTCGACGACCAGGCGTATCTGCGGGCCGTGCGCACGGCGCTGGACCGGCTGCGGCGGCCCGAGCGGGAGGTGCTCGCGCTGTGCGCGTGGGGCGGCCTGGACTATGCGGCCGCCGCGGAGGCGCTCGGCATCCCGGTCGGGACCGTGCGCTCCCGCCTCTCCCGGGCCCGCGCCAAACTCGCCGCGCAGCTCGCGGCCGGAGAGAAGGGCGCCGGGAAGCAGACAGCCGGGAAGCAGGGCGCCGGGGAGCCGGGTGCCCGGGAACCCGATTCCCGCCGCGGACAGACAAGAGACGGCCGCGCCTCCGTGGCCGGGCCCATTCAGGAGGGGAACCCGTGAACGACAACCCGTCCCCCCGGGACGAGGACGAGCCGGCCGACGCCGGCGTCCCCACCGCCGTCGAGCGGGACCTCCCTCCGGGCCGTCACCGCGTCCTGAGGGAGCAGTTGATGCGTGAGATCGAGAACGGCGGCGAGACCCCGGTCGTACGGCCGCGTACCGCGCTCTGGCGGCGGCCCGCCTTCGTGGGGCCCGCCGCGGCGGCCGCGCTGACCGTCGCGATCGTGGTGGGCGCCGCGGTGACACAGCAGGCGGCCGTGCCGCTGACGACCCATGCGGACGGCTCCGGCGACCGGCGCCTGGGCGAGGCGAAGCGCAGCGACCAGCGCGCGGCCGAACTGCTGGAGCGGATCGCGGAGGCGGCCGGGAGCCGGAGCCTGCCCAAGGTGAGGGACGACCAGTTCGTCTACACCGAACGGAACGACTACCACTGGAAGATGGACCCCGAGAAGAACGACATGCCCTGCCCCATGACCCTGGAGGGGTACCCCTACGGCCTGCGCGAGTTCTGGTCGTCGGTGGACGGGCAGCACAACGGGCTGCAACGGGAGCGTGGGGTGGACGGCGAGGTGGCGGAGCTGTCGCTCGGTAAGCAGCTCCCCGTCAAGAACGGTGTCAGCTTCTTCCGGGAGGTGGAGGACGAACTGCCGACCGATGCCGACGGGATGTACCGCTATCTGTACGGGCTGAAGGGCGACGAGCGGGCGTCCGGCGCGAAGTCGGCTGACCGGAAGGCCTTGGAGAAGGCGTCCACACTGCTCGCCGAGCAGCTGCTGCCACCGAAGGTGGAGGTCGCGCTGTACCGGGCCGTCGCGCGGATTCCGGGACTGACCGTGTACGAGGGGTCCGTCGACGCGGCGGGCCGTACGGGAATCTCGGTCGGCCTCACGGGCAACTGGCCCGAAGACCGGGGCCACGGGCCCACCCGGCACGAACTCCTCTTCGACACACGGACGCTGGCCTTCCTCGCCGCGGACACCGTCAAGCTCGACCCTCCGGCCGACGACTGCGACACCCTCGCGGCGGGCGACCTCGTCTCGTCGGTGGCGATCCTGGAACGCACGGTGGTCGACAGCGTCACCGAACGGCCCTAGGGGGAGCCGTGAGCCGGGGGTCGGGCCCCCGGCCCCCGACCCCCGACCCCCGTCGTCTACAGGACTGATGCGGGGACGAGCGATGCCAGGGCTCGGCGGAGGTGTTCGGTGGTTTCGGGGGCCGGTGGGGAGAAGGGGTCCGTCGTCCGGCGGGCCGCGTGGAGGACGCGGCGTACGCGCAGCCGGAGGTCGGGGGTCGTGCCGGTCGCGTCGAGGGCGGTGGGGATGCGGGTGTCGTCGGGGGTGTGGTGCGGGGCCGAGGCGATGAAGGTGAGGGAGGCCAGCCACGCCCGGGGCTCCGCCGAGCCGTACGTGTCGTGGAGGTGGTCCACCGCGAAGTCCGGGTTGCCGAGGGCGAGTTCGTGGTGGGCGCGGTGCAGGGGGCGGGCGCTGCCGTAGTGGGAGGCCAGCGCGCGGTGGGCGTCCCGCCACGTGGGGGCGCGGCTGCCCCGGCGGTCACGGTTCGCGCGCCCGTGCTCGCCGTGGCGCAGGCGCAGCAGGAGCAGGGCCCGCAGGAAGGGGTCGCCCACGAAGTGGTCGGGGGACGGCGCGTGGCCCTCGGCCGCCAGGCGGCTCGACAGGGCCCGTACGCCCGACTCGCCGAAGCCGACCGGGAGTTGGGACTCGGCGAGGACGAGAGCCGAGGCGTGGTCGTGGGCGAGGGACAGGACGGCCAGCTCGTCGAGGTGGTTTTCGTCCGGGAGGAGGCGTTCCAGCACCGCCTCGTAGGCACGGCGGCGTCCGGTGTCCTCCGCCAGCAGCAGGTCGGCCGGAGCGGTGAGCCCCCGGGGCAGGTTCCGGCCGGCCGACGCGGCGAGCAGTGCCGTGCCGAGGGGATTGCCGCCGGTCAACCGGTGCACGGCGTACGGGAGTCGGGGCGGGACCGTCAGCCCGGGGCAGGCCGCTTCCAGGGCGTCCCGGGTGTCGTCGGGGGAGAGCGGCGGCAACGACACCAGCAGCGCGTGCGAGGACGGCGTACCGCCCGGCGCCCAGTCGGCCCCACGGGCAGCCTCCACGAGCGTGCGCCGGGCCGCGTTCCGCAGGGCGGGATGGCCCTGTCCGCGCAGCCCCGCGAAGAACGCCACCTGGTCGCGCCGGCCGTCCGCCCGGGCCCGCAGCACGGACTCCATCAGCCGCCGCCCCGCCACCTCCTGCACGTTGTCCAGCAGCACCACCGGCCGCCCGGCCCGCTGCGGGCGCGGTACGACCCCCGCCATCCCCGCGTACGCGTCGTCGAGGTCCGCCAGCAGTGCCCGTACGAGATGGTGTTCCGCGTGGGTCCGGGCGTCGCCGCCCGCCTGGAAGTGGCGGCAGAGGAGGACCAGGCCCAGCTTGGGGTTCCCGGCCGCGAAGGGGTGGTCGCGGTACCAGACGGCGCCCCTGCGCAGCCGCCGGTGCGAGGACGACATCCCCTCGCTGAACGCCTCCAACGCGGCCTCGACGGTCGCCTCGACCACCGGCCCCTGGTCCGACAGCGACGACACCAGCCGGGCCACGGCCCTGCCCACCCACCGTCCCGCCAGCCAGCCGCCCGTGTCGCTCAGCAGCAGGATCCGCTCCGCCTCCGCGCAGATCCGCGACAGCCCGCGATCCCCCCAGCCACCGGCCGCGACGGCGAGCAGCCCGCACGCCAGCCGGGGGAACGTGATCCGCCCGGCCCCGGCCGGCGACTCCGCCAGTTGCTCGGCGACGACGGTCACCGCCTCGTACGCGGGCGACCAGGACGTGGGGGGCCGGCCCGGGGGAGGCCGGTCGAACCGGCTCTCCTCCCCGTCGATCAACGCGACGGGGCCGCGCCCCCGGTGGGCCGCGCACAGCTCCCGCAGCACGGTGCTCCTGCCGAGCCCGCGCGCCCCCGCCAGCACCACGAACGGGGGTTCGGGCGAGTGCTCGTACGCCCTGGATATGTCGAAGAGGGCGGGGGCCGGTGTCGTTGCCGTTGTCATAGCTGCTGTGGTTATCAACAGCTGTGGAGAGAGGGGCAGTTGTTTCGGAGTACGACGAACCCTGCCCGTTCGCTTACGACTCCGACCGAACGGCGTCGATGAAGGAGAGCCAGGCGGGACGGTTGATGACCAGTACGGGCCCGTCAGGGTTCTTGCTGTCGCGGACGGGGACGACGGCGGGGAAACGGGGGGCCACTTCGACGCAGTCGCCGCCGTTGTCGCCGCTGTGGCTGCTCTTGATCCAGGTCGCCGTGCTCAGCTCGTACCTGTCCATGCTGCTCGTACCCCTTCATCGCGTCGCTGATCAGGGCGGCGGATTCGCGAGCTGACGGGATGTCGGCCCTGAGCACATCATAGGTTCGGCTATAACGGGCGTAAGCAGTCGGTTCGTTGTTGAAGTGGCTGTGGTCCATCGATTCGGAGTACACCCACCGCTCGTCGGGCAGCTCGATCAGGGACATGGACTGCCTGGGACGGAAGATCCCGAACAGGTCCGCCGGAGCCACCTGGATGCGGATATTGGGGCGCCGCCCGACGCTCAGCAGGTGCGCGCACTGGTCGCGCATGATGTCCGGGCACCCCACCGCTGTGCGGAGGCAACTCTCGTCCAGGACGACGACGTACAGCGGGCCGTCGTCGGACAGGAAGCGGGGCTGGCGGCTCATTCGGGCCAGGACGCGCTCCTCCACCTCCTCAGCCGGTACGGCCCGGGAGAAGAGCGCGCGGGCGTAGTCCTCCGTCTGCAACAGGCCTGGGACGACCCGTTCTTGGTACTGCCGCAGCCCGACCGCCACCGCCTCCATCTCGACCCGGCGCTCGAACCAATCCGGATGCTGGACGGCCGGATACCAGTCCACCTTGGCCCACATCCGGGCCAACACCCCACCCGTCCCCAGCACCTCGTCGCACCGCTTCGCGAACTGGTCGCTCGGGACCCTCGTGCCCGCCTCGATCTTCGCCACCTGGGAGCGGTCGCACGGGATCTCTCTCGCCAGGGCCTCCTGCGTCAGCAGTGCCACCTCGCGGTAGTGCCGCAGCACCTCACCGAACAGCACCGAACTGCCGCCCCCGACGGCCCCGTCCGCGTTCCGCCTCGTCATGACGCCCCCTCGTGCCGAGTGTGGCAATGGCCCAGTGCCACACGTCCCGCGTTGATATCGACCGTGCCCGTCGGCGACGCTGGATACACCCAGAGTGACGAACAGGGCTGTGGAGTGCGCGTGGAACCAGAGGGGCAGCTTGTCTACGATCCGCGGACGCGGCGCGTGGGGGAGTACCGGGACCGGGTCGGGCCGTACGCGATGCTGCGTCCGGTGGGCGGCGGTCGGGAGTGGGAGGCGGATCCGGCGACGTTGCGGCCGGCGACTCCGGCGGAGCGGCTCGGGGCACAGGTCAAGGCGGCGAACCGCCGCACGAAGAGGAGGGTGTGACGTTGCGTCAACTTGAGCCCTTGGGTCCGCCCCCCGTTCCGGTGACGGGATGCACGGCGTGCGCCGAGCTGGCCGTACGGCGGGACGAGGCGCGGGCGCGGTACGACCGGAGCGCGGAGACGGACGCGAACGTGCTGCTCCGTCACCATCAGCGACGGGAGCACGGCGGAGGCGCCCGCGCCCGCCGCGTCTTCCGTTACGTGCCGTACGTCATCGCGCAGGACATGACGGCGGAGCCGGAGTACGAGGCGCGGTGCGTGTCGGGCGACGAGACGGAGTGCGGCGCGGAGTCGGGCGTGCACAGTGATCCGGCGGCCGTGGAGGAGTGGCAGCGCAGACACACGCAGGAGACGCGGCACCTGCGCTACCGGCGCAGCTTCGGGGACTACTCGGTGCTGGAGCCGTTGGAAAAATGATCTCCCGGTGGGCCGAACCTCCGTCGCGGATCGCCCCTCTTCCGGTGCGCGGGCGCGCACGGACCTTGCGCGCCGATCCGTATCCGAGGGGAACCAGACACACCATGAAGAGCAAGCTGACCGCCGTGGCCCTGGCGGCCGTCGTCGTCGCCGGTACCGCCGCCACCGCCGTCCCGGCCTCGGCCGCGACCACCGCGAAGGCCAAGCCGACCCGCTGTCACACCGCCGACCTGAAGGCCGCGTTCGCCACGGGGGATGACGCGAAGCCGGAAATGAAGCAGACCAAGAAGCAGACGCAGGCGTACGTCTTGTTCACCAACAAGAGCAAGCGCACCTGCACCCTGTCCGGCTTCGCCGGTGTCGACATGGTCGGCGCGCAGAAGACCGACGGCACGTGGTCGCTGATGCGCTCCTCCAAGAAGCCCGTGAAGATGACCCTGGGGAAGGGTGACACGGTCGAATTCAGCGTCACCCTGCTCCCGGTGGCCAAGTCCACGCCGAAGAAGGAGAAGTTCGTCCCGGCGAAGTTCGTGGTGACCCCGCCGAACGAGAAGAAGTCCTTCACGCTGAAGTGGCCGTTCGGCGGTCAGATCCTCAAGCAGGACGGCGCCACCCGCCCGGCCACCTACGTCAACCCGATCGGCAAGTAGGCGACCGGACGGCCGCAGCCGCTCAAGGCCGTACAGGGCCGTTTCAGGGCCTCTCAGGGCCCAGGGCGTGGCGGACGGCGGTCAGGATGGCCTCCGTGTCGGCGCCCAGGGCGCGGGCGGAGGCGGTGAAGTCGCGAGCCAGGGTGGCGAGTTGGGGCGCGTGCGGCCGGGCCGGGCCCGGCCGGGGCGCCGCCACCCGGGTGCCCGCTCCCCGGCGGGTGCGGATCAGCTCGGTGGCCTCCAGCTCGCGGTAGGCGCGGGCCACGGTGCCCGGCGACAGGCCGAGGTCGGTGGCCAGCTGGCGCACGGTCGGCAGTCGTTCGCCCTCGACCAGCCGGCCGGTGACGATCAGCGCGGCGAGCTGCGCGCGGATCTGCTCGTACGGCGGGACCTGGCTGGTGGTGTCGACGCGGACGGCGGGGTCACTCATCGCCGGGTGCCCCGTCCTCGGCGGGCTCGTCCTCGACGGCGCGGGGCGCGACGACGGTGACCAGGGACCAGACGACGGTGAACAGGTTCAGCAGGGCCAGCGGGTAGAACACCCAGAAGGTGATCGCGCCCAGCGTGCCGGCGCAGCCCGTCTCCGTCAGCGCGACGGAGATCATCAGGACGGCGTACAGCTGCTGGCTCGACACCAGCAGGCCCCAGGCCCCGGTGACCGCCCACGCGCGGTCGCGGCGCTGCTGTTCCTCGCCCGGCCCGTGCGCGATGCGGCGCAGCGCCCAGACGCAGGTGGGCGTGGCTATGGCGAGCGCGCCGAACATCGGGAGGCTGTAGTACAGGCCGGGCCACGGGCCTAGGGTCGCGCGCATCCCGTTGCAGGTGACGTCGACGACCTTCCCGGTGATGAACATCCGGTCGCCGTCGACGGACGCCGTGGCGGCCGTGATCACCAGCAGGACGACGAGGGAGAGCCCCTGGAGGGCGATCAGGGGGCCCATGCGCGGGGGCACATGGTCTCTGACCAGGCGCGGGGCGAGACTCGCCGTGCGCACCGCGTCCTGCGGGCGCAGAGTCAGGGCGTCGGCGAGAAGGACACCGGCCACCGCGCACAGGCCGAAGGCCGTGAGGCAGAACACGACGCGCTGCTCGAACTCGATGTGCCCGAGCGTGGACAGCGCCTGCGCGACCACGAGGCCTATGGCCAGACCGGACCAGCGGGCGTAGTGGTCGGCGTGGTCGAGGAGCCGATGCTGGAGCGGGGCGGTGTCGAGCGGGGTCGTGTCGAGCATGGGAAGATCCCCCCGGATCATCTTGTATCAAGCAGTGGGTACAAGATGCCGCGACCGGGATCTTGTGTCAAACACTCGGTACAAGGTGACGCGGGGGAAGACGGGCTCCGGGGCGCGGCGGTTCCCGCGAACGCGGAGGGCGGGGGAGGGCGGGGGAGGGCGGCGGGACCGCCGAGGACGCGGGAGGGCAGCGCGGGGACCGCTGAGGACGCGGTCAGTCGACCGTGATCGAGTCCAGCTGCGCCCGCAGATACACGTGCGAGTCCACCGGCGGGTAGGCCACCCGCCCGACCGGCGCGGGCACCGACTCCACGACCGTGCCCGGGGTGCACTCGCCGAAGTAGACCAGCGACATCAGCTCCTCGGCGGGCTCGTCGGCCGGCGGCGGCAGCACGCGGTGGCGCCCGGAACGCCAGCGGTCGCCGGTCCAACGGGCCATCAGATCACCGATGTTGATGGTGAAGGCGGCAGGGTCGTACGGGGCGTCCTCCCAGCCGCCCTCGTCCGTGTACACCTGGAGCCCGCCCTTTCCGGCCTGCCGGTCGAGGATGGTCACCGTGCCGAAGTCGGTGTGCGGGCCGATCCGGAACTGCCCCGGCACGGGGTCTCCGATCACGTCCGTGCCCGGGTACCAGTTGATGTTGAAGCCGTAGGTGGGGTGGCTCATGTGCCGGGAGAAGAAGTCCGGTTCGAGGCCGAGGGCCTCCCCGAGGAGCGAGAGCAGCAGGTTCTCCAGCTCGCCCATCCGCGCCAGGTACTCCTCGCAGAGCGCCCGCAGCTCCGGTACCTCCGCCGGCCACACGTTCGGCGCGTACCACTCCGCGTTCACGACCGGGTCGTCGAACGGCTCGTGCGTCGCGAACGTCAGCGACTCCTTGAGGTCCGGCGGGGTCTCCGTCCCCTCGGCGTACCCGTTCGCCTCGGCCCCCGGGCCCAGCCAGCCACGCCCGCCGACCTTCACCTCGTACGCCTGCTTGGCCTCGACGGGCAGCACGAAGAAGGACCGCGCGGCCTCCCGGATGCGGGTGCGCAGGGCCGGATCGACGCCGTGGCCGGTGACCAGCAGGAAACCGGCGCTCTGGAGCGCCTGGTCGACGGTCCGGGCGATCCCGGCGCGGTCCTCCGGGCCGCCGTCGAGCCAGGGGCCCAGATCGATGGTGGGGATACGGGGCGGCCTACTCCCCGGCGTCACTGATGTCCCTGGTGTCACTGGCGTCACCGATGTCCTCGTTCCATAGAGCCGGGTGGTGTGCGACGAAGTCCCGCATCAGGGCCACGCACTCCGGGTCGTCCAGCACCAGGACCTCCACACCGTGCTCGGCGAGCCAGTCGTGGCCGCCGTGGAAGGTGGTGGCCTCCCCGACCACCAGCCGCGAGATCCCGAACTGCCGGACCAGCCCGGAGCAGTACCAGCACGGCGAGAGCGTCGTCACCATCGTCGTACCGCGGTACGTCCGCTGCCGTCCCGCCGCGCGGAACGCGGCCGTCTCGGCGTGCGTGGACGGATCGCCGTCCTGGACACGGCGGTTGCGCCCGCGCCCGAGCAGGCGGCCGTCCGGTCCGTAGAGCGCGGCCCCGATGGGGATGCCGCCCTCCGCGAGCCCCGCCCGCGCCTCCTCGACGGCCGTGACGAGCCATGCGCGTGCCTGGTCCTGGTCCTGGTCCATGACCACACTCTGCCCGCGACGGCGGGCGGTCACGTGCGCGGCGCGGGATCAGGGCGGCGGGAGGAGGGTGCCCAGGGGGCCGAGGTCGAGGTTGAGGTCGTCCAGGGTGAGGTCGTAGCGGTCGCAGAGTTCCGTCATGCGCTCGTGCAGGACCATCAGGGTCATGCCGAGGCGCTCCTCCTGGTCCTCGGTCAGCCCGCCCCGGTCGACGCGGTGCAGGGCCTGGCGCTCCATCAGCTGGCGGAGCAGCTCGACGATGGTGAGGACGAGGCGGACGAGGTCCCGCTCGACCGTGTCGGGGTCCGTGCGCAACCGGCGCGCCACGGCCTCGCCCCGGGCCGGCGGCGGCGGGGGGACCTCCTCCGGCCGGGCGGGCAGCAGGGAGAACGCGCGGTTCGCGGCCGCGGACACCTCACGGAGACGGTCGACGTGGGGGCCGCCGCCGTCAGTCCGGGGGGTCGCCATCGCCATGGTCGTCGCCTCCTTCCGTCCCCGTTCCTTCGGCGTCTTCCGCTTCTTCGAGGGGCGTCCGCTCGGACAGGGGGAGCGCCCACTGTTCGTCCATCTGTTCGCTGACGGCGACGATCACCGCGCGCAGCGACACCCGTACGAGATCGATGTCCGCGATGCTCAGGACGAGGTCCCCGGTGAGGACGACACCGCCGCTCAGCAGCCGGTCGAGCAGATCGATCAGCGCGACCTGGCGTCCGCTGATCGGGCGGTCGCCCTCGTCGTACGCGTCGCGGCCGTCATACGGGTCGTACGTGTCGTACGCGTCGGGGTCGCCGTACGCGCTCATCGTCGGCCGGGACCCTTCTCAGCCACGGGCCTCG
The DNA here is from genome assembly GCF_014930365.1 of Streptomyces caniscabiei. GTDB lineage: Bacteria > Actinomycetota > Actinomycetes > Streptomycetales > Streptomycetaceae > Streptomyces > Streptomyces caniscabiei. Next base: position 71,909 of record NZ_JABXWI010000007.1, read on the forward strand.
TCGTCCTCGTCGTCGGCGTTCACCGGCTTGCGCCGTTTGCGCCGGGGTTCCGCCGGGCGGGGCTCCTTGCGGCGGGCCTCCCGGGGCGGGCGCTCGGCCGACGCGCCCGCGGACAGCTCCGGCAGGGGCTCCTCGACGCGTCGGCGCAGCTCCTTCACCTCGGTGCGCAGCCGCTCGTTCTCCTCGGCGAGGGAGCGGCGGCCGCCGTCGGGACGGGACGCGCGGGAGGAGAGGGCGGGGTCGTGCTCCCACCAGTCGATGCCGATCTCCTTGGCCTTGTCGACCGAGGCCACCAGCAGACGCAGTTTGATCGTGAGCAGCTCGATGTCGAGAAGGTTGATCTTGATGTCGCCGACGATGACGATGCCCTTGTCGAGCACCCGTTCGAGGATGTCGGCGAGGTTCGCGCTGGACCCCTGACCGCCGCCGTACGGATAGGCGCCGCGAGACGGTGAGGGGACGGGGGAGCGGGCGTCGGACTGGGACACGGGTCACCTGGCCTCTCGTCGGGGTTCTTCGTCCTCGTCCTCCACGGGCTCTTCGTCGTCCTCGTACGTGCCCTCGGGTTCCTCGTCCTCGTCCTCCTCGGGTTCCTCGTCGTCCGCGTACTCGTCCGAGTCCTCGTCCGTGTCCTCCTCGTCCTCCCATTCGTCTTCCTCGGGCCGGTCCTCGCGCTCAGCCTCGGGCTCGTCCTCGTCGTACCGGCCCTCGGCGTCCTCGGCGTCCTCGGCGTCCTCGGCGTCCTCGGGCCCTTCCTCGGTCTCCTCCTCCGTCTCCTCGTCGTCCTCCGGCTCCTGGACCTCTCCGTCGCGGATCTCGCCGCGCCAGCCTCCGGTGGCCTCGCCGCGCATCATCACGAAGGTGCGGTAGAGCTTGAGGTCGAGGCGGGCACGGCGGCCCTGCGCCCGGAAGAGCCCGCCGACCTTCTCGACGACGCCCTTCGGGAAGTACTCCAGGACGAGCAGCACCTTGGTGAGGTTGTCGCCGAGCGGGTGGAAGGTGACGACGCCCCGGGTGGTCGCCTTGGCGCCCTCGGACGTCCAGGCGATGCGCTCGTCGGGCACCTGTTCGGTGATGCTCCCGCGCCAGGACCGCGTGGACTTGGCGATCTTGACGTGCCACTGGGTGGTGGTCTCGTCCTGCTGGTCGACGGCGACCACGCCCTTGGCGAACCGGCTGAACTCCTGGAACTGCGTCCACTGGTCGTACGCCTCGCGCACCGGCACACCCACGTCGATGTCCTCGATGATGGTGTGCCCCTTGCCGCTGCCGCCCTCGGTCTTCTTCCCGCCCTTCTTGCCGCCGGCGTCCTTCGCCTTCTCCATGACGCCGCCGGCCTTCTCGCCGACGACGTCCTTCGCCTTGCCCGTGGCGTCCTTGGCCTTTTCGCCGACGACGTCCTTCGCCTTGCCCGTGGCGCCCTTCGCCTTGTCGACCAGCGCGTCCTTGGCGTGGGACGCGGTCCCCTTCAGCGCCCCCGTGCCCATGTCGCCCAGCTTGCGCGCGCCCTCGCCGAGCCCATGGCCCACGCCCTGGAGCATCACGGACAGCCGGGCCTCGATGTAGTCCTCCAGCTCTTCCTTCAGCCGGGCCGTGCCGGTGTTCCGGTCGGACTCCTCCTCGGTCCGGTCGAGGGTGCCGGTGCCACCGGCCGAGCCGCCCTTCGACGTGCCGCGCTCAGCCATCGTCCTGCCTCCTCGACCGTGTGCCGCTGCCGCTGCCGCTGCCGCTCCTGGCACGGCTCGTGGTGCCGGCGGTCTTCTTCTTCGGGCGTGCGGTGGTCCTCGACTGCGGCGCGCTCTTGCGGCCCGCCGCGCCCGCCGCCCGCGATCCGCCGGACTTCCCTGTCCCCGTCCCGGCCTTGGCCCTGGTCCCGCTCCTGCTCGCGCGCTTGCTCCCGCCCTCGGCCTTGCTCCCGCTCTCGGCCTCGCTGTCGTCCTCGTCCTCGTCCTGGCTCTCGTCCTCTGCCTTGCCCTCGTCCTCGTCCTTGCCCTCCTCCTGGGTCTCGTCCTCAGGCTCTTCCTCGGGCTCTTCCTCAGGCTCTGGCTCGTCGTCGTGCGCGCCGCCGTTGCCCTCCGCCCGCTCCCGCAGTCCCGCGGTGCGTTCGTGCAGGGCGCCGGCGAGGTGGTCGGCCTTCGACGACAGCACGGAGGTCGCCGCGGCCTTGCTCGCGCCCGCCAGCTCGGCGCGCACCTGACGGGTGAGGTCGCTGAGGAACGGGGCGTCGAGCGCCTTGCCCAGCTGTCCGGGTCTGACCTGCGACCCGGCCAGCAGCGCACCGAGGCCGAGGGCGAGCTTGGCCTTCTTCGTCCGCCCCAGCAGATAGCCGCCGAGGACGGCCGCGCCCATCGTGGCGTTGTTCATGACTCCGTCTCCCTCTGCTGCTGGAGCCGGTAGGCGCTGATCTCCTCCAGCCGCCGCAGCAACTCCTCCTCGCGCCGCGCGAACTCCTCCTCGTCGATCCGCCCCTCGGTCCGCGCCCGCTCCAGGTTCACCAGCTCCTCCTGGACGGGCCCCGGGTCGTAGTACTCGTCCTCGGCGGCCTGCCGCACCTTGTCGACCACCCACCCGACGCCCCGCACAGGAGCGATCGGCAACGTCAGAATGGTCCCGACCAGTCCCACCACATCGCCTCCCAGGTCATGCGACGGTCATACGAAGCTGTACGGCGGCAGCGGTCCGCGCAGCCGCAGTTCCACTCCCTCTCCCAGGGCCTCGGCCAGCTCCCCGCCGGCCTCGGCGAACTCGTCCTCCCGTTCGCCTTCCACCAGGAAGGAGACGTTCACGAAGTACTGCTGGGAGGCCGGGGCGAGCCGCTCGTCCAGGGCGTACGGCCGCAGCGCCGCGAGGACCTCCTCGCCGAGCGCCTCCTGCCGGCCCTGCACCTCCTGGGCGACGAGTTCACCGAGCGCAAGGCGGTCTTCGTACGTGCCACCGCCCTCACGGATCGCGTCGTTCAGCTCCCGCGCCCGCGCGGACTCCGTCAGGACGGTGCGCAGGAGGGTGTCCTCGTCCTGAACGCCCTTGACGTTGAACTCCGCGCGCCCCGTCAGTTCGTCCAGACGCCGGGAGAACGTCTCGGCCTGCTCCTGGAGCAGCGCCTCCACGGCGCCCTCGTCCGGGGCGACGAAACCGAAGCTCAGCGGCAGGATGGCGCCCTCGGTCCACAGTTGCAGCTGGACCTCCTGGTGCGCCTCCACGTCCCGGCGGCTGACCGACAGATCGTCGGGAGCCTCGCTGACGACGGCGCTCAGCTCGCCGTTGCTGACGGCGTGCAGGGCGGTGGGGCCCTCGCCGACGCCCTTGACGTCGTCCAGGCCCAGCGGGTGCGCCGCCTTGGTGATCGCGTAGACGTAGACCGACATCGGCTCGCTCACTCCTCACGGTCCCTGGAGGAACGGCGGCTCGTGCTGCTCCGCCCGGAGCTCACGCGCTGTTTCTCGCGCGCGGACTCGCGCCCGGATTCGCGCTCCTCGTCGTGGTCGCGCTTCTTCGACAGCGAGTCGGTGACGGCCTCGACCGCCCCGGTGAGCGCGCCCTTGCTCTTGCCCCGGGCGCCCGACTCGGTGGTGTCCCCGACGATGTCCGTCAGCTGGGAGGGGGCCTTGCGTCCCGATTCCAGATCCAGCCGGTTGCACGCCTCGGCGAAGCGCAGATAGGTGTCGACGCTGGCCACGACCACCCGGGCGTCGATCTTCAGGATCTCGATGCCCACCAGGGAGACGCGGACGAACGCGTCGATGACAAGGCCCCGGTCGAGGACGAGTTCCAGCACGTCGTAGAGGTTCCCCGAGCCGCCGCCACCGCCACGGGGGGCGAGGGCGCCGCCCTCGCTCTGCGGCACCACAGTCACGATCTCTTCCCTCCGAGTACGGGAAGCCGTCCGGCGAGGGACGCGGGCCATGGCTCCGACGGCGGCCGCCGGGTTCTTCGGCGGCGGCCGTGGCCTCAGCGGCTCAGCGGGTGCCCCGGTCGATCTGCGCGCGCGTGTACCGGCGTCCGCGCTCGTACGCCAGCAGCTTGCCCGCGGGGTCCAGAGACACCCGGTAGGCGGCCATCACGCTGGTCGTCTGCGGGATGCGCTCCAGCTCCATGACCTCGACCTGGGCCTCCCAGCCCTCGTCGGTCGGCTTCAGCGCGGAAACGGACTCGGGAGCGCGCCCGAGCAACTGGGAGAGCTGCTCGATCGCGCTCCGCATGGCCTCGGGCGCGGAGACCCGCTCCTCGGCGGGCGCCTGCCGCGACGAGGAACGGCTCTTCTCCGACTCCCGGCCGTTCGTAATCATCACCTTCTTACCCTTTGTCCATCATCGACCTTGAGCGGGTCATATGCCACCCCGGGGGAGAGAGGGGGCGCGGTGGGCGGGGTCAGGTAGGCGTGCAGGTGGCCCGCGCCGTCCAGCATGGCCGCCGTGCGCGCGGTCAGGGCGGTGCGGCGGGCGGTGATCGCGGCGCGCAGGGCGTCCGTACCGCCCTCCGCACGGAGGTCCTCGAGGACGGGACGGATGTCGTCGAGGAGGTAGTGGCTGCGGCGGAGGGCGAGGATGAAGCGGGCGTCGCGCACCTCGTCGGGGGCGTAATGGCGATAGCCGGTGCCGCGTTCGCGCCGGGGTGACAGCAGACCGGCGGCCTCCCAGACCCGCAGCGTCGACGTCCGTACGCCGAGCAGGGCCGCGACCTCGCCGATCAGCAGGTCGGCGGCGGGCACGTCGTCCTCGGGCGGCTCCCCGGCCAGCGCCCGCAGCGCCTCCCCGGTCGCGCGCAGCGACACCCGCTCCGTGTGCAGCGCCGCGTGCGCCTCGTCCACCAGCGCCAGCGCCCCCGGTACGTCCCCCTCGTGCACGGTCCGCATGATCCGCGTCGCCACGACCGCCCCGTACCCCTTCGACAGTGCCCGGTACGTCAGCAGTGCCCGCCGGTGCGCGTCCCCGAAGATCCGGTACCCCGAGGCCGTACGCGGCACGGGCGGCAGCACCCCGGCCTCCTCGTAGTTGCGGATCTGCTGCGTGGAGACACCTGAGAGCCGGGCGAGGTCGACGGGGCGCAGGCGGGCGGAGGGACGTGGGGGTGGGCCGGATGCGGGCATCGGGTGGAAGGCTAGAACGCTTCGGAGCGCAGGGGGAGGCGGACTCCTGTGTGACCGGGGACACAGGGACGGCCGGGGGCGGGAGGACAGGGCGAGAAGGCGGAGGACGCGGTGGGCCGTCAGGGGGTCGGCCTGGCCTTCGGCGAGGCCCGTCACCCCGATGTGTGGGTCTTCGACAAGGGCAGCTTCAAGTACCTGGGTACGGACGACGAGGCCCTGCTGGAGGTCGGGGTCGTCGACAAGAAGGGTCAGGAGCCGACCGGCTGACAGGGGGTGCCGGACGGCCGTGTCAGTCGGCGGTCCGACGCCCGACGGCCCGCACGTGGCCGACCGGCGCCGCCGTCACGCCTCCTCGCCGTCCTTCTTCTCCCGCTTCTCGGCCTGTCCGCCCTTCTCGCCGCGCTCCTGCTCCTGCCGCTTCAGCTCCTCCTCGCGGCGGCGCAGGTCGGCCTCCCAGCTCTTCAGGAGCGACTCGTCCTTCTTGTTGTCCTCGGCGAGCGACTTCAGGAACTCGGGGTTGTCGTCGGGGGCGACGTACTCGGTGCGGTGGTTGCGGTGCCACTCCGAGGGCGTGCGGCCACCGGCGGGCACGTTGCGGAGCTTGCCCGCGGCGAGCCAGGCGATCGGGCCCACGATCCAGAAGAGCAGGATGATGAAGACCCAGGCGATCTTCGGCAGGTGCTTCGCCTCGTCCTCGGGGGTGTTGAGGCAGTCGATGAACGCGTAGATGGTCAGCGCCAACGGCACGAGGTACATCAACAGCCTGAGCATGGAACAGCCCCCTGGAAGCGGTGGCGGGGCCGAGCACCGGGCCCCGTGACGGGGTCAGGGTAGCCCCTCGGGGATACTGGACCCCATGGCTTACGACGATCTTCGCTCCCTGCTCCGCGCACTGGAGCGCGAGGGCGATCTCAAGCGCATCAAGGCCGAAGTCGACCCCTGTCTGGAGGTCGGGGAGATCGTCGACCGGGTCAACAAGGCCGGCGGCCCCGCCCTGCTCTTCGAGAACGTGAAGGGCTCCGCGATGCCCCTCGCGATGAACGTCTTCGGCACCGACCGCCGCCTGCTGAAGGCGCTCGGGCTGAAGTCGTACGGCGAGATCAGCGAGAAGATCGGCGGCCTGCTCAAGCCCGAACTGCCCCAGGGCTTCGTGGGCGTGCGGGAGGCGTTCGGGAAGCTCGGCGCGATGGCCCACGTGCCGCCGAAGAAGGTGAAACCGGACAGCGCGCCCGTGCAGGAGGTGGTCCTCCAGGGCGACGACGTCGATCTGGACCTGCTGCCCGCGCTGTTCACCTGGCCCAAGGACGGCGGCTCCTTCTTCAACCTGGGGCTCACCCACACCAAGCACCCCGAGACCGGCGTGCGCAACCTCGGCCTGTACCGCCTCCAGCGCCACGACAAGCGCACCATCGGCATGCACTGGCAGATCCACAAGGACAGCCGCAACCACTACCAGGTGGCAGCCAAGCGCGGCGAACGCCTGCCGGTCGCCATCGCCTTCGGCTGCCCGCCCGCCGTGACGTACGCCTCCACCGCGCCGCTCCCCGGTGACATCGACGAGTACCTGTTCGCCGGGTTCGTCGCGGGCAAGCGGATCGAGATGGTCGACTGCAAGACGGTGCCGTTGCAGGTACCGGCGAACGCCGAGGTCGTGATCGAGGGCTGGCTGGAGCCCGGCGAGATGCTCCCCGAGGGCCCCTTCGGCGACCACACCGGCTTCTACACCCCGCAGGAGCCCTTCCCCGCGCTGAAGATCGACTGCGTGACGATGCGCAAGCGCCCGCTGCTCCAGTCGATCGTCGTCGGCCGCCCGCCGACGGAGGACGGACCCCTGGGCCGCGCGACGGAACGCTTCTTCCTGCCGTTGTTGAAGATCATCGTCCCGGACATCGTGGACTACCACCTCCCCGAGGCGGGCGGCTTCCACAACTGCGCGATCATCTCGATCGACAAGAAGTACCCCAAGCACGCGCAGAAGGTCATGCACGCGATCTGGGGCGCCCACATGATGTCCCTGACCAAGCTGATCGTGGTCGTCGACTCCGACTGCGACGTCCACGACCTGCACGAGGTCGCCTGGCGCGCCCTCGGCAACACGGACTACGCCCGCGACCTCTCGATCGTCGAGGGCCCGGTGGACCACCTCGACCACGCCTCCTACCAGCAGTTCTGGGGCGGCAAGGCCGGCATCGACGCCACGAAGAAGTGGATCGAGGAGGGCTACACGCGGGACGGGGGCTGGCCCGACATGGTCGAGTCGGACCCGGCCACGGCGGCGCTCGTCGACCGCCGCTGGAAGGAGTACGGCCTGTGACCAGCGCGTCGGCGGCCCTCCCGCAACAACCGGGCCGCACCAAGGCCTTCCTCCGCCTGGTGATGATCGAACACTCGATCTTCGCGCTGCCGTTCGCGTACATCGCCGCGCTCACCGCCATGTTCCAGCTGGACGGCAACATCCACTGGGTGCGGCTGCTCCTGGTCACCGTCTGCATGGTGGGCCTGCGCACCTTCGCGATGGCGGTCAACCGGATCATCGACCGCGAGATCGACGCGCGGAACCCGCGTACGGCCCACCGCGAGCTGGTGACCGGCGCGATGTCGGTCAGGCACGCGTGGACCGGCGCGCTCGTCGCGGTCGTGATCTTCCTCGGCTCGGCGGCGCTGCTGAACCCGCTCTGCCTGGCCCTCGCCCCCGTCGCCGTGATCCCGATGGTGGTCTACCCCTACGGCAAACGCTTCACGAACTACCCCCAGGCCATCCTCGGCCTCGCCCAGGCCATGGGCCCGGTCGGCGGCTGGCTCGCCATCACCGGGGAGTGGTCCTGGGAGGCGGTGGTCCTCGGCCTGGCCGTCGGCATCTGGATCGGCGGCTTCGACCTCATCTACGCCTGCCAGGACGTCGACTCCGACCGGGAGTCCGGCGTGCTGTCGGTCCCGGCGCGCTTCGGCATCCCGGCGGCGGTCTGGGCGGCACGGGTCTGCCATGTGCTGACGACCGCGCTGTTCGCCTGGTACGCGGTGGTCACCGACGCGGGCGCGTTCCTGTGGCTGGGGCTTGCGATCGTCGCGGGCGCGTTCGTCTACGAGCACACGATCGTGCGTCCGCACGACCTGTCCCGTCTGAACCGCGCGTTCTTCTCTGTCAACGGCTTCATCGGCATCGCCCTGTTCGTGTGCGCGCTGCTGGATCTGGTGGTGCGGGGGTTGACGTTCTAGGAGCGCGTCAGGGGGTGGGCCGGTGGGTGCGTTCTCGGCTGCCGGCCCGGTGGGGCTTCTCGCGCAGTTCCCCGCGCCCCTGAAAAGCAGGGGCTGCGCCCCGTGCTTTTCACCCCGCAGCCCCGTCGCCTTTCAGGCCCGCAGCCCCGTCGCCTTTCAGGCCCGCAGCCCCGTCGCCTTTCAGGCCCGCAGCCCCGTCGCCTTTCAGGCCCGCGGGGCCGTGGTCTTTCAGGCCCGTAGGGGCCTGGTCTTTCAGGGGCGCGGGGAACTGCGCGAGAAGCCCCACGCACCCGCACCCGCACCCGCAAAAGAACCCGCGGCCCCGAGTTGTCAGGCGACCGAGGAACCAGGGCCCGGGCCCTGGTTGCGGCGGCGGAAGACGAACGCCGCCACCACGCCCGTCACCAGGCCGATCAGATGTCCCTGCCAGCTGATGCCGGTCTCGGTGGGGGCGATGCCGCCGAGGATCGCGCCGCCCCACACGGCCGCGACCAGGACACCCACCGCGACCCCCAGCAGCCGGCGCTCGACGAAGCCGGTGACGACGAGGAACCCGAAGAGCCCGAAGACGACGCCGGAGGCACCGGCGGTGTTGGTGTGGTCGGGGGATATCAGCCAGACCCCCAGCCCGTCCGCGACGATGATCAGCGCGCACACGGCGGCGAAGCGGCGCAGCCCGCCGAGCGCCGCGAGGAACCCCAGCACCAGCAACGGCACGCTGTTCGCCGCGACATGGGCGAAGCCGAAGTGGATGAACGAGGCGGGCACCACGTCGACCAGCTCGGGCACCGAACGCGGAACGATCCCGAAGTCGTCCAGGGCGTGGCCGGTCGCCACGTCCACGACCTCCAGGATCCACAGCAGCGCCACCCAGCCCACCATCAGCTTGGCCGCCGCCTTCGCGCGGTCCCCGCGCGACCACTCCCGCTCGGGGCGCAGCGCTCCCCGCACTCCACCTGCCATGTCGAACCCCCGTCCCGACCTCACACAGACCTCACGCCGACCTCACGCGTCCTTCGTGGAAACGGCCGGGCCCCCTTGACCGGTTCCCGCCGCGCGCCGCCGGATAGGCTCGGTGTCGTGAACCCAGTCAAGCCAGGGAAGACGCCGCGTACGCCTTGGATCGTAGGGGTGTCCGGCGCATCCGGCACCCCATACGCCGCCGCTGTGCTGCGCGCGCTCCTCGCCGCGGGCGAGAGCGTCGACCTCGTGGTGTCCCGGGCCTCGCGGCTGACCCTGCTCGACGAGACGGGAATCTCCTTCCGCGACGCCCACTGGCGCGACGACCTGCGGGAATGGCTGTCCCGCGGCGCGGACGGCAAGCCCGGCACGTTCGCCGTGGACCTCGACGGCGAGGGCGGCGACCGGGTACGGCACTGGACGCCCGGCGACCTGGCCGCCGGACCGTCGTCCGGCTCGTACCCCGTCAAGGGGATGCTGATCGTCCCCGCGTCGACGGCGTGCGTCGCGGGCGTGGCCCTCGGGCTCTCCAAGGATCTGCTGCAACGGGCGGCGAGCGTGACCCTCAAGGAGGGGCGGCGGCTCGTCGTCGCCGTACGCGAGACCCCGTTGAACGGGCAGACCCTGCGGCACCTGGTGACCCTGGACGAGGCGGGCGCGACCGTGCTGCCCGCGTCCCCGGCGTTCTACGCGGGGGCCACGCACATCCAGGACCTGGTGGACTTCGTCGCCGGACGGGCGCTGGACGCGGCGGGCGTCCCGCACACCCTGTACCGGCGCTGGGAGGGCGAGGTGGGCGGGGCGCGCGCCTCCGGTGCGACCGACTGAGCCGCACACGCCCACCCCGGCCGGCACCACGCCCCTCCCCGGCCCGCGTCACGAACCCGTCTCTCGTACCACTGAACAACCAAGCAGCACCCACGACTCAACTCTTCAGCGGAAGGCAACCGATCGCATGGACGCGGTGGACAGGCAGCTCATCCAGGCCCTGAGGGAGAACGGCCGGGCCTCCTACGCGGAGCTGGGACGCCTCGTCGGACTGTCGGGACCCAGTGTCACCGACCGCATCAACCGGCTGGAGGCGGCCGGTGTCATCACCGGCTATCGCGCCACCGTCAACGCGGCCTCCCTCGGCCTCGGCGTGACCGCGCTCATCGGTATCTCGCTCTCCGACGCCGCCGACCACGAGGACGTGGCGAACCGGCTGCGGGAGTTGGCCGAGATCGAGGACTGCTGGTTCATCGCGGGCGACGACTCGTACATGCTCAAGGTGCGCGCCCCGGACGTCGACGGCCTGGAGAAGACCATCCGCCGGCTCTCCGGCACCAAGGGCGTCTCCCGGACCCGTACGACGATCATCCTCTCCACGAAGTGGGAGAACCGGGTGGGTGAGCTGCCGGAGGAGGAGCAGTAGCAGTAGAGGAGGGGACGTAGGGTTGACGACGTCTTCGCAGCAGGCAAGCAAGCGGGCAAGCAGGCAGATCGGTCGGTGAGAGGTGTGGGCATGGACGTCGGGCTCAAGCGCGAGCTGGAGGAGAAGGTTCGCTCCGGTGAGCGGCTGACCCGCGAGGACGGCATCGCGCTGTACGCGTCGGACGACCTGGCCTGGCTGGGTGGTCTGGCGCACGAGGTGCGGACGCGGAAGAACGGCGACGTCGTCCACTTCAACGTCAACCGCCACCTCAACATGACCAACGTGTGCACCGCCTCCTGCGCGTACTGCTCCTTCCAGCGCAAGCCGGGGGAGAAGGACGCGTACACGATGCGCATCGAGGAGGCGGTGAAGCTCGCCAAGGCGATGGAGGGTGAGAACCTCACCGAGCTGCACATCGTCAACGGCCTCCACCCGAACCTCCCGTGGCGCTACTACCCGCGCTCGCTGAAGGAGTTGAAGGCCGCCCTGCCGAACGTCTCGCTGAAGGCGTTCACGGCCACGGAGATCCACCACTTCGAGACGATCAGCGGGCTGTCGGCGTCGGAGATCCTGGACGAGCTGATCGACGCGGGCCTCGAATCCCTCACGGGCGGCGGCGCGGAGATCTTCGACTGGGAGGTCCGCCGGCACATCGTGGACCACCGCACCCACTGGGAGGACTGGTCGCGGATCCACCGCCTGGCGCACGAGAAGGGCCTCAAGACCCCGTGCACCATGCTCTACGGCCACATCGAGGAGCCGCGCCACAGGGTCGACCACGTCCTCCGTCTCCGTGAACTCCAGGACGAGACGAACGGCTTCCAGGTCTTCATTCCCCTGCGCTACCAGCACGACTTCGTGGACGTGCAGGACGGCAAGGTCCGCAACCGCCTCCAGGCCCGCACCCAGATGGCCACGGGGGCCGAGGCCCTGAAGACCTTCGCGGTCTCCCGCCTCCTCTTCGACAACGTCCCCCACGTCAAGGTCTTCTGGGTGATGCACGGCGTCCAGACCGCGCAACTGGCCCTCCAGCACGGCGCCGACGACATGGACGGCTCGGTCGTCGAGTACAAGATCACCCACGACGCGGACAACTACGGCACGCCGAACAAGCTGACCCGCGAGGACCTGCTGGACCTCATCCGTGACGCGGGCTTCCGCCCCGTAGAACGCAACACGAGGTACGAGATCATCCGCGAGTACGAGGGCCCGGACCCGGCCCGTCGCGAGTCCCCGCAGCCGATGCGAGTCTGAAGCGGGCCGGTTGTTCGTCTGCGGGTGCGTGGGGCTTCTCGCGCAGTTCCCCGCGCCCCTTAAGGGCCTACGGCCCTTTCGGGCCGAAAAGCACGGGGCGCAGCCCCTGCTTTTCAGGGGCGCGGGGAACTGCGCGACCAGCCCCCACCGCACGGACGCCTGGGGGTCAAAGGGGCGCAGCCCCTGGGGATGGGACGGGTAGGGGCGGCGGGGGCGAATCCCTCTTGAGACGAGCCACACGTAATGACTACGGTCACCCCATGCCCCTTACGTTCCACCTGGACCCACCCCTCACCCCCACCCTCCACGACGCCATCCTCACCCTCTGGGCGGACGTCTCCAACGCCGACGGAGCGGTGGGCTTCGTCCCCCCGGTCACCCGAGAAACCATCCGCCCGGAACTCCTCAAACACCTCACCGCCATGGCGGAAGGCCGACACCGCCTCCTCCTCGGCCTCGACGACACCGGCACCCCCGCCGCCACCGCCTTCTTCGCCTTCAACACCCACCGCCTGATGACCCACTGGGTCTGGCTCTACACGGTGATGGTCCACCCCTCCCACCAGGGCAAGGGCTACGGCCGCGCCCTCATGCAGGCGGCCGAGACCGCGGCCCGCGACTTCGACGACATAGACGCCATCCGCCTCACCTGCCGAGGCGGCCGCGGCCTCGAACACTTCTACGCCTCCTGCGGCTACAAGGAGGTCGGCCGCGTCCCCGGCGCGATACGTGTCGCCCCCGGCGACCACCGCGACGACATCACGATGCTCCTGCCTCTGAGCTGAGGCCCCGCCCCCCGTGCAAGATCGCCCCCCGACCGTGCTTCACTGGACGATGCCCTGCGAACAACGGTGGCACTGTTCGGAACGGATACGGAAGAGTGGATTGAGATGCTCCGCTACACACTGATGCGCCTCGGTATCTTCGTGGGCTGCTTCGTGGTCGTCTGGGCCCTCGTCTACTCCGGCGTCGCCCCGCGCGGCCTCGGCGCGTCCAACGGCATGTGGGTGGTCGTGCTCGCGCTGCTGGTCTCCGCGCCGGTCAGCTTCGTCGCCCTCCGCAAGGAGCGCGACCGGGCCTCCGCCCAGATCGCCCCCCGCCTCGACCGCTCCATCGGCCGCGTCAAGTCCAACCTCGCGGCCAACCGCAGCCAGGAGGACGAGGCCGACGACGCGGCCCGGACCCCGAGCCCGCGGGCGACCGACGAGGCCACCGGGACCGACGAAGCGACCGCCGGGTCCGACGACGCCGCCAAGGCCACCGAGGCCGACGCGGCGGCCCCGCAGCCGGCGTCCGGCAAGGCTTCGTAGGGCCGTACGCGGACCGTCGGCAGCCGCGCTCGCCGACCCGCTCGACAAGATCACCCGCCCGACGCGCAGGTCCGTCCCCGCCGTCGGAACCGTACGCTTGCCCGCATGGGTGCTGTGAAGAGCAAACGGATGCCTCGTGCGGTACGGGAACAGCACATGCTGGACGCGGCGGTGCGGACGTTCGGGCAGCGTGGGTACCGGGCGGCGTCGATGGACGAGATCGCCGAACTGGCGGGTGTCTCCAAGCCGTTGGTGTACCTGTACCTGAACTCCAAGGAAGACCTCTTCACGGCCTGCATCCGCCGTGAGGCCAAGGCCCTCACCACAGCCGTCCGTGCGGGTGTGAACCCCGAACTGCCCGCCGACCGCCAACTCTGGGAAGGGCTGGGGGCGTTCTTCACGCACACCGCGCGCAACCCGGACGCCTGGGCCGTGCTGCATCTCCAGGCCCGGACGCACGGGGAGCCGTTCGCCGCGGAAGTGGCGGCGATGCGGGAGGAGATGGTCGCGTTCGTGACCGGGCTGATCCTGGTCGCCGCGCGGGAGGCCCGCCGTGACCCGTCCCTGCCCGAGCGGGAGGTCGCCGGTCTCGCCGAGGGCCTCGTCGGCGCCGCCGAGGCGCTCGCCGCCTGGGCCAACGCGACCCCCGGCATCACGGCCCGCCAGGCCGCCACGACCCTGATGAACTTCGCGTGGGCCGGCCTGGGCGACCTGATGGAGGGGCGTCCTTGGACACCGCCGGCTGCGACGTGAGGGGGGCGTTCGTCGCCGGGTGCGGGCCCGGTGGGGGCTGGTCGCGCAGTTCCCCGCGCCCCTGAAAGGCATCCGGCCCTTCGGGCCGAAAAAGCAGGGGCGCAGCCCCGCTTTTTCAGGGGCGCGGGGAACTGCGCGAGAAGCCCCACCCACCCGCACCCGACCCCACCCTCAGGCGACGAGCGGATACACCTGCCCCCGCACATGAACCCGCCCTCCACCCGACCCGCCGGACGTGTCTGACGAGCCCGCCCCGGAGCCCTCGGTCACCCCCGACACCTCGCTGCCGCGCAACTCGAACCCACCCCACGCCCGCCCGTCCGCCAGGTACGTCACCGCCCCCGGCAACGGCACCGGCGCCCGGAACTCCGCGCGGACGAGGGTCGCCGGAGGCGCGCCGTGCTCGGCGAGGCAGCGGGCCACGGTCCACATGCCGTGCGCGATGGCCCGGGGGAAACCGAACAGCCGGGCGCCGAGCGGATGCAGATGGATCGGGTTCCGGTCGCCGGACACGGCCCCGTACCGCCGCCCGACATCCCCGCCCAACCGCCACTGGACGACCACGGGCACCCCTTCCGGCCCACCCCCGACCGCCGCACCCCCACCGCTCCACCCCTCCCGGAGAGCACGCCCCTCCCCGTCACCCGGAGCCGCCGCACCCCGCCGCTCCCGCACGGGCGCGTGCCGGGCCAGGTACGTGCTGCGGGACTCCCACGCGATCCCGGCCCCGGCCCCGCCCTCGGCCTCCTCCCCGTCCCGTACCTCCGTGACGACCGTCGCCTCGGTGCCGCGCCGATGAGGCGTCAACTCGGCGACGTACACGGTGATCTCGTACTCCCCGGTGGCGGGCAGCCGTCGGCGTCGGGTGATCTCGATCGAGGTGTGCACCAGCCCGAGGACCGGCAACGGGAAGTCCCGGCCGGACATGATCCGCATGGCCGACGGAAACCCGAGGACGTGCGGATACGTCAGCGGAACGGCGTCCTCGCCGGTGGGGAACCCGCAGACCCGCTCGTACGCGGCGAGCCGCGCGAGGTCGATGCGCACACCGGGCAGCACGAGCCGGGGCAGCCGGGAGGGGGAGACGAACCCGGAGGCGGCAGCGCGGGGGAGCCTGCGGCTCCTGCCCGGGGAGAGGAGGGCGCCCCTGGCCAGAAGCGGACCGAGGGAGGGCGGTCGGGTGAGGGTGACGGTGGGCATCGGACGGTCTCCCCTTCCTCGCGCGGACTCCGCTCCCCGCGCCGGACTCCGCTTCTTACTCCAAAGTCAGGTTACCCGAGGTAATGGCTGGTAAGCCCTTCCGTGGAGGCCGGTAAATGAACGACCCTCAGGTAACTTGGCACGCCCTTGACCTGCGGAGGAGTCGTGACCGAGCGGTCTGCGACACTGCACATGCCCGGCCCGGTTCCATCTCCGGACCATCGCCACACTCACACGAACCTCACACACCAACCCCGTACGATCCGGACACACCGAACGCCCAGGAGCCGCCCGTGTCCAACCTCGAAAGCACCGAACCCGCCCTGGTGGAACCCGAGTTGAAGCGGCTGGACGGCACCGTGCGGGAGGCGTACGTCCCCGCGCTCGCCGCGCCCGTGACCTACGGCTCGCTCGCGGACATCCCGTTCGACAACGCGGCCCACGCCCCCGACGCGGTCGTCCTCAGCCGCAAGCACGGCGGCACGGACGGGGAGCACGACGGCCGGTGGCGGGACGTCACGGCCGCCGATTTCGCCGCCGAGGTGCTCGCCCTGGCGAAGGGCCTGATCGCCGAGGGTCTCGTGCCGGGCGACCGCATCGCGATCATGGCGCGGACGACGTACGAGTGGACCCTCCTGGACTTCGCGGCCTGGGCGGCGGGCCTGGTCACCGTCCCCGTCTACCCCACCTCCTCCGTCTTCCAGACCCGCTGGATCCTCCAGGACGCGGGCGCGGTGGCCCTCGCCGTCGAGACGGCGGGCCAGGCCGCCGCCCTCGGCCCCGAGCTGGACCGCATCCCCGACCTGCGCCACATGTGGGTCTTCGAGAAGAGCCACCTGGACCGGCTCGCCGAGCGGGGCCGCGACGTCTCGGACCAGGAAGTGGCCGTACGGCGTGGGGTGCTGGGCCCCGACACCCTCGCGACCCTGATCTACACCTCGGGCACGACCGGCCGCCCCAAGGGCTGCGCCCTCACCCACGGCAACTTCTGCGCGGAGGTCGACAACGCGATCGACCTCCTCTACCCCATCTTCCGCGCGAAGACGGACGAGGAGGCCTCCACCCTCCTCTTCCTCCCGCTCGCCCACGTGTTCGGCCGCATGGTCGCGATCGGCTGTATGCGGGCGAGGGTCCGGCTGGGCCACTCGCCGAGCTTCCGCACGGAGGACCTCCTCGCCGACCTCAAGTCCTTCCGCCCGACGTTCCTCCTGGTCATCCCCTATGTGCTGGAGAAGGTCTTCAACACGGCCCGCGCCTCCGCCGAACGCATGGGCCGCGCCGCCTCCTACGACCGTGCCTCCGCCGTCGCCCGCCGCTACGGCGAGGCCCTGGAGGCCGAACAGCACGGCACCGGCCCCGGCCCCTCGGCCTTCCTGAAGACGGCCCGCTCCTTCTACGACCCCCTGGTCTACCGCCGTATCCGCAAGGCGCTGGGCGGCCGGGTCCGTTACGTCATCTGCGGCGGCAGCCCCCTCGGCCGCCGGCTGGCCGCCTTCTACGCGGGCGCGGGCATCGACGTCTTCGAGGGCTACGGCATGACGGAGACGACCGCCGCCGTCACCGTGACCCCACCCGACCGGCCCCGGCTGGGCACGGTCGGCCGACCGCTCCCCGGCACCCGGGTCCGGATAGCCGCCGACGGTGAGATCCTCCTGCACGGCGGCCAGATCTTCCGCGGCTACTGGGACCCCCAGGCCGGCGGTGTCGTCCCCGCAGGACCCGACGGCTGGTTCGCGACCGGAGACATCGGCCAGCTCGACGACGAGGGCTACCTCACGATCACCGGCCGCAAGAAGGAGATCCTCGTCACCGACAGCGGCAAGAACGTGGCGCCGGCGCCGCTGGAGAACTGGCTGCGCTCCCACCCCCTGATCGCCCACGCCATGGTCATCGGCGACCGCCGCCCGTACGTCACCGCGCTGCTGACCCTGGACCCCGAGGGCATCACCCACTGGGCCCAGATGAACGCCAAGCAGGAACACCCCCTCGACCACCTGGCCGAGGACCCGGATCTGCGCGCCGTCCTGCAACGCGCGGTGGACGAGGCCAACCGCCTGGTCTCGCGCCCCGAGTCCATCCGCCGGTTCACCATCGTCCCCGGCGGCTTCACGGAGGAGGCGGGGCACCTGACCCCGTCGATGAAACTGCGCCGGGAGGCCGTGGAGAGGTCCTTCGCGACGGAGATCGAGGGCCTGTACGAGAAGTAGCCCTGCCCGAAGCAGCCCTACCCGTCCTGCTTCCCCGCGGCCGGATCACCCTCCCCCAGCTCGATCCACCAGTGCCCGTCGTCCTTGACCAGCAGCAACTCCTGCTGCTGGTCGGTCCTGTCATAGGTGAGCCGGACGGGGTTGAAGTAGTCGACACCGCCCTCCAGCACGGTGACGTCGACGTGTCCGCGGGCCCCCTCGCCGAACTCCCGCACCTGCTCGTAGGCGGCGCCCCGGGTCCCCTCGTACGCGGGCCCCGCCAGCTCCATCAGCCCTTCCACGTCACCGGCCTTGAGCCGCTGGACGTAGACCCGCACGAGCGTGTCGACGTCCTCGGCGGTCTCCCGCACATCGGGATACCGGGACTTCTCGGCCCGGACGCTCACATCGACCGAAGGGGAGCCGGCGAGCGCGTACGGCGCACGGAACCAGCCCCACCACACGGCGCCCACGGTCCCCAGCACCAGAGCCAACCCGCCGCACCACAGCACGGCACCACGCTTCCCCATCGCCCCCACCTCGCCCCCACGGCCCGGCCCCTCACCGGCCGGCGCACCCCCCAAGACCCGCCCCAGCGGCATCCGGTTGCACCCACCGACGAGAAAACCCAGCTCAACGGCCCGCGACCCCGGCTCAGGCGCACAACCGGGACCACTACCGTACGGACGTATGACCCGAAGACACGTCGTACTTCTGCTGTCCTCCCGCTGGGGCAGGCTCTACACCGCCTGCACCTTCCTGGCCGTCGTGCTGGGAGGCTGGTCCGTCGTCCGCACCCTCACCGCGCCGGGCCCGGACGACGACACCGCCGACCACCTCTTCTCCGCCGGGCTCGCCCTGATCGTCATCGGCTTTCTCTTCCTCGGCCTCCACGAGCGGCACCTGCGGGTGAGCCGTGGCGAGGCGGAACCCCTCGATGTACGGAGGGCGGCGGCGGACCTCCGCTCCCTGGCCACCTCGGCCAACGGGAAGGTCGCCCTGGCCTTCGCCGGCCTCGGGGTGGCCGCGTGGGCGTACGTGTGGGTGTGCGTGCGGTGGCTGGGCTGGGACGTGCCGGGGGTGCCGGACGGTGACGACGGAGGGCTCGTCGTGCGGGCCGGGACGCTCAGCTGTGCGATCGCCGGGATCTTCGTGGCGACGCACTTCAAGGAACGCCGCTGATCCGGCATTTTTTTGGCGTGACGCCGCTCGGGCGATCCGTGTCGAAAAGGCCATCGAGGAAAAGGCCGGACGGAACCGTAGGGAGAGGGTCCTCAGGAGTTCCACATTCCGTGCGTTGATTATCTGTCTCGCCTTCTTCTCCTCTCCCCTCCGTCACTGGTGGAACTCGGGCCTCGGCAAGAAATGGCGAGCAAGTCGAATTTCCGTCAAGAAATGCCACGGGCACTTTCAGGCCTTTGCTTGCGAGGGCGTAAACGAAATCGTTTCTGCATATCTACGATTTCGAACCATGACCGACGCACCGCAAGGGAAAGGAACCGGAGATGGCTGATCTCAACGTCCTGATCGCGTTCGACGCGGCCACGATCGTCGAACGGAACCCCAACGCGTCGAGGAATCCCGACGCCCCGACGTACGCCGACGAGAGCCTCATCTACATGACGACGCGGCACGACCACATCATCGGTACGTCGGGGGCCGAACTGAATCTCCGCGCGGAGCCCGGGGACACCGTCCGGTGGCGGGAGACGACGCTGTCGCTCGGCAGCGACTACAAGGCGTTGCTCTACAAGTACGTGAGCAGCGACCCCGGCCACCAGCTCATCCGCACACCGGAGATCGAGGTGATCGACGGCGTCTATCCGCTGCCGAAGGAGGGCTCCGAGGGCAGGCCGGAATTCGTGACACAGGCCTACCAGGACCATTACTGGCGGACGACCGTCAAAAGGGCCGGCAAGGTCGTCTACCACTTCTCCTTCCAGATCCTGGACCGCCACCGCCAGCTGAAGGGCTACTTCCAGTGGGACCCCTTCATCACCATCGAGAACCCCTGAGGGTCGTCGACCGGCGGGGCGTAGGGAGGTCGGTCCGTCCGGCCGGGGCTGCGGCTACGGCTCCAGCAGGACGTCCGTCACGCTCACGCCCGAGGAGGCGCCGAAGGTCTCGGTCGTCACCCCGAGACCGGTGGCGGTGACCTGGAGGGCGATGTGGTCGCCGCCCACGCGCAGGTCGAGCCGCACCCGGGGCGCTCCCAGGTGGTCCGGGACGCGGTGGATCCGTGCCGCCGGGTAGTTCAGGCTCGTCAGCTTCGTCAGGAGCGCCGCGTGGTCGGCGACAGCCGTGCCGGAGAAGGCCCTGCTCAACCGACGTGCGTGCCGGTCGGCGACGCACTGTTCGGTGGGGTCGAGCCGCACCGGATCGTAGGGGTCCACCGGCACCGGGTCGACGGGGTCGTCGCCGGGCGGGGTCGCCGCCCCGTCGTCGTCACTGACGTCCGGCTGACAGAGCTGCCAGAGGATGTCGTTCAACTCGAAGAACCGTGCCTCCGCGGCGTCGTCGCTCACCGAGGTGACGGCGCTCGCGGAGGCCGGAGCGGCGGCCAGGGCGCTCGGCGAGCCGATACCGGTCAGGAGGGCGCCGCCGAGGACGGCCACCAGCAGGGACTTCCGAAGAAGGTGTGGTCTCATGCCTGAACCATGCCGGGCACCGCCGGGTGCCCACATGAGTATCGGTACTCAATCCACCAGGTCGGCCGCCGTGAGCAACCTCGTCAGGTCCGTTCGGGAACGGACGTGCAGCTTGCGGTAGATACGGGTGAGATGGGCCTCGACCGTCTTCCGGGAGACGAACAACGACGCGGCGGCCTCCGTGTTGTTCAGGCCCCGGGCGATCGCCCGCGAGACCTGGAACTCCTGGGGGGTCAGCTGGTTCAGGGCGCCGCCCATGCCGCCCGCGCCGCCGACGGCGGACCGGGCGCCGCTCAGGACGCCTCCCGCCGCGGCCAGTTCGCCCGCCGCGCGCCGGGCCCAGGGGACCGCGCCCAGGCGTTCGAAGCAGGCCAGGGCGGAGGCCAGCGGGGCCCGCGCGGCCCCCGGACGGCGGTGGCGGCGCAGCACCTCCGCCTCGCACAGCAGCGTCCGCGCCCAGTCGAAGGGGCCCGTCGTCCGCTGGTGGGCGGTGAGCGCCGCGCCGAAGCACGCCTCCGCCTCCTCCGGCGTCCCCGCGAGCAGCCCCCGGACCCGGGCGGCCGCCGCCTCCGCCGACGCCAGGCCCGTCTCCCGGGCCCGTTCCTCCAGCCAGGACACCACCTCGGCGGCCCGCGTCGCGTTCCCCGCCCGTACGTGCGCCTCCGCCAGGTCCGCCGCGAAGGGGACCACCTCGGGGTTCCCGATGCCCTGCTCGATCGCCAGTGACAACGTTTGCTCCAACTGGTCGACGGCCGCGTCGTGGTCGCCGTGGGCCAGCGCCGACAGCCCGAGCACCGCCGTCATGTGGAACTCCTGGCAGCCGATGCCGTACGCCCCGCATTCCCGCCTGGCCCGCGCCACGTGCTCCTCGCACTCGACCCGTTCGCCGCGCAGGGCTTCCAGCCGGGCGAGGCAGTACAGCGTGTAGCTCACGCACGTCAGCTGGCCCAGTTCCTCCGCCCAGCGCAGCGACTCCGTCAAGTCGCCCCGGGCGGACGCCCATTGACCGATACGGGTCTCCAGCTCGCCCCGCACGGCGAGGGTGAAGCCCAGCACGCCCACCGCGCTGTGCCGCCGGGCCGACTCCACGGCAGTGTTGAGCAGCCGGCGCCCCCGCACGAACTCCTCGGCCCGGCTCCACGCCTGCCCGGCGATCGCGTACACCTGCTGGTCACGGACGGGGTCACCGCCGCCGTGCCGGTCGGCGGCCTCCAGCATCGCGCGGCCCCGCGCCGTACGGCCGGACATGATCAGGGCCCCGCCCAGCATCGAGAGGCTGTACCAGCGTTCGGGGCCGGACTCGGAGGCGAGGGCGAGGGACTCCTCGGCGACACGGACCGCCGCCGGGACATGGCCGTCCAGCCGCGCCGCCGCCGTCGCCTCCGCCAGCAGCAGACACGCCCGGGTGCGGTCGGAGTCGCGGACGGCGTCGGCGGCGTTCATGAGCAGGCCGTACGCCTGGGCCGTCTCGCCCTTCCAGGTGTGCATACGGCCCAACAGGCCCTGGATCGCGGCGCGTACGGCCGGGTCGGGGGTGATCCGCAGGGCCTCCTCGCACCACTGCGGGCCCGCGGGTGAGCCGCTGAGCAGGGCGTCGGAGGCGGCGTGGTGGAGGCGGTCGGCGCGGGGCGCGGGGTCGGGGGTGAGCTCGGCGGCGCGCCGCCAGGCCAGGGCCGACTCGCCGAAGGCACTGCGCCGTCGGGCCTCCCGCGCGGCGTCGGCGAGCGCCGCCGCGGCCTCCTCGTCGGGGCCGGGCGTCGCGGACGCCCGGTACCAGGCGTGCAGCGAGCCGGTGCTCACCTCGGCCAGCGCCTGGAACGCCGCGTACCGGTGCGCGAGGGGGGCGCGGCCGAGCACCAGCGCGCGCAGCACCGGGTGGTGGAAGTCCAGCCCGTCCGCCGTGGCCGTGATCAGACCGTCCTGCTCGGCGGGGGAGAGGGCGTCGAGCGAGAGCCCGGCCGCCTCCAGCGCCTTGCGCAGCGGGCCCGCCGCCGTCGAGCGGCCGGCGGCCAGGACGACCAGGGCCCGGCGGGCGGCGTCCGGCAGACCGTCGATCCGGGCCGCCCAGGCGCGCTCCAGATGGCTGCCCAGGGACGGCGGTTCCAGCAACGGCCGCTCGCCGCGCGCCTGTTCGTCGGTCAGCGCGGCCGCGATCTCGCGCAGGGCGAGCGGATTGCCGCCGCTGACGCGTACGAGGTCGGCGAGCACACTGGGAGTCACACGGCCCTCCAGCAGCGCGGCGCACTCCTCCGGAGTCAGCCCGCCCATCTGCACGGTGGCGATGCTGCGCCGCGGCCCCGACTCGCCGTGGTCCTCCCGGGAGCCGAGGGCGAGGGCGACGCGTTCACTGGAGAGCCGGCGGGCGACGAAGAGAAGGACGCGCTGGGAGGAGGGGTCCACCCAGTGCAGGTCGTCGACGAGGACGACCACCGGGCCCTCGTCGCCGAGCGCCGCGAGCACATTGAGGGCGCCCATGCAGGCGGCATACGGATTGCCCGGCGGGTCCGCCGGGTCGCCGCTCAGGGCCAGACAGGACTCCAGGGCCGAGCGCTGGGCGCCGGGGAGTTCCCTGAAAAGGGACGAATGGGGCATCAGTAGGTCGCCGAGGGTGGCGAAGGGGAGCACGGTCTCGGTCTCGATGCCCCGGGCGCGCAGGACCGTGGCCGACCGCGCGCCGGAGCCGCCGGCCGCCGCGCGCTCCGCCGCGTAGTCAAGCAGGGCGGTCTTCCCGATACCGGGTTCGCCCCACAGCAGCAGTGCCGCCCCACCCGCCCCGCCCGCCACGAGCAGGTCGTCCATCAGCCGGCGTTCCCGCTCCCGACCGACGAGTCCCCGTAACAATGCGCCACCCCCTGGTGCCCGCCTGCGCCCGGCCCCGCCGGTCCATCATCCCCCAGGGGGAGTTGTCGGGGGAGATGTAGGGACTTCCCGGAAGCGCGGGGGGCCGCCCCGGGCCTTGAATGGTTCGCGGAACACAGCACCACAGGGGAATCGGCACCACAGGGGAATCGCACGGGGGATCGCAAGGGCACGGGGGATCGCAAGGAACGGAAGGAACCAAGGGAAACAGGGAAATGAACCAGGTCGCGGAACTAGGGGGACGGCCCATGCCGGCATCCGTGGGACGCGGGGATCTCACCTCGGGATCCGACCGGCTCGACTCGGTCGAGATCAAGGTGACGTTCTCGGGTGCGGGCGCGGCCGCCGCGACTTGGGCGCTGGCGCCGGACACCGGGGGAGCCCGGCGCCGCGTCTACTTCTGTGAGGCCCTCGCCCGCTCCACGGCGCCAGGTCACCTGCCGCTTCTGGATGCGGGGCTGATCCTGCGCCTACGGGCGGGGAGCGGGCGGGGCGGGGCCGCGACGGCGGAATTGCGGCCCTGTCGCCGGTCCCGGCTCTCGGAACGTTGGCTGCGCTTCCGAGAGCAGGGACCGGATTCCTTCCACCTGACGGGCGCCTGGTCGGGCGACCGCCGGGTGCTCTCCGCCGCGCTCGTCTCCGACTGCGGGCGTACGGCCGTGGAGGCCGCCGCCACCGGCACCGAGCCGCTGGACCTCGTCTTCTCCGACCACCAGCGCGCCTTCCTCGCCGACTGCGCCGACATCGACGTCGGCCTCGGCGCGCTCGACGTCCTCGGCCCCGTGGACACGGTCCGCCGGTGCGGGGTGCGCCTCGACCATCACGAAGTGACCGTGGAGCACTGCACGGTGGGTACCGACCGGTCCCTGGAGTGGCTGGAGGTCTCCGAGCGGGTCGCCCCCGAGGGGGCGGAGGTCGTCCAGGCCTCCCTGGCCGCGCTCCTGCGGGGGAAGGGGCTCGAACCGGATCTGGGGCGGGGCGTCCGGCTGCGCCGGGTGCTCGAGTCGCTGGCCGCGGAGAGGGCCGAGCGCGGGCCGGGGGAGTGACTGGGGGAAAGGGGCCGGGGGAGCGGCTCGGGGAGAGGGGCCGGGTCGCTTTCCCCGAATGCGGCGGAAAAGGCAGGAGCCCCTGCGCCGAAAGGCTAGGGGCTCCTTGGGTACTGCTCTCAGACGTCGTCAGAGGGGCATCCCTCGGATCGAACGGTTCAGACGGGGGTGACGTTCTCCGCCTGCGGACCCTTCGGGCCCTGCGTCACGTCGAAGGAGACCTGCTGGTTCTCCTCCAGCGAACGGAAGCCGCTCGCGTTGATGGCGGAGTAGTGGACGAAGACGTCCGGGCCGCCACCCTCCTGGGCGATGAAGCCAAAGCCCTTTTCGGCGTTGAACCACTTCACGGTTCCGGTAGCCATAAGCCCTCCTTGGGCCCAAAGGGTTGCCCTGCTCCAGAACCCTGCAAGTGTGAAAACAAGATGCCGCACAACTGCATACGTCTGAAAACGACGAGAGCCCGCGGTCACATGCTCCGCAGGCTCTGTACTGCAAGGGAAACCAAACTGCAACTTGCGGCGAGCCTAGCACGCAGGCAGGGGAATGCAATAGAGGGCTAGATCACGTCACCCGGATGTTTGAACCGCTCGGGTCTCGGTTTGACTGACCGCCTCTACTTCCCCATCCGTCCCACCGGCGACACGCCGTCGAGGGTGTTGACACAGGGTGTACGTCCGGTTTCGGGAGCGCCTCCCGGCCCCCGGGGCCCGCACCGTACCCCATGAGGGCTAGCCTCGCGATGTGGACAATCCTCGCAACCGGCCGCGCGTCGGCCACATCCAGTTCCTGAACTGCCTGCCCCTGTACTGGGGGCTCGCGAGAACGGGCACGCTCCTCGACTTCGAGCTCACCAAGGACACCCCCGAGAAGCTCAGCGAGCAGCTGGTGCGCGGGGACCTCGACATCGGGCCCATCACCCTCGTCGAGTTCCTGCGCAACGCGGACGACCTGGTCGCCTTCCCCGACATCGCCGTCGGCTGCGACGGCCCGGTGATGTCGTGCGTGATCGTCTCCCAGGTGCCGCTCGAACGCCTGGACGGCGCACGCGTCGCCCTGGGTTCCACCTCGCGCACCTCCGTACGCCTCGCGCAGCTGCTGCTGGCGGAGAGCGTCGGCGTACAGCCGTCGTACTACACCTGCCCGCCCGACCTCTCGCTGATGATGCAGGAGGCGGAGGCGGCCGTGCTCATCGGTGACGCGGCGCTGCGCGCGAACCTGCTGGACGGGCCGAACTTCGGCCTGGAGGTGCACGACCTGGGCGCCATGTGGAAGGAGTGGACGGGGCTGCCGTTCGTCTTCGCGGTGTGGGCGGCGCGGCGGGAGTACCTGGAACGGGAGCCCGAGGTCACCCGCAAGGTGCACGAGGCGTTCCTCGCCTCCCGCGACCTGTCGCTGACCGAGGTGGACAAGGTCGCCGAGCAGGCCGCCCGCTGGGAGGCCTTCGACGAGCGGGTCCTGGAGCGGTACTTCACGACCCTCGACTTCCGCTTCGGCGGGCCCCAGCTGACGGCG
Source organism: Streptomyces caniscabiei (assembly GCF_014930365.1). Lineage (GTDB taxonomy): Bacteria > Actinomycetota > Actinomycetes > Streptomycetales > Streptomycetaceae > Streptomyces > Streptomyces caniscabiei. Next base: position 97,353 of record NZ_JABXWI010000007.1, read on the forward strand.
GTCGCCGAGTTCGCGCGGCGGGTCGGCCCGACCACCGGATTTCCGGCGGACGTGAAGGTCGACCTGCTTTCCTGATTGCTTTCCCGCGAAATCCCGGTGAACTTCGTGGAATTCCGGTTGACGAATTCGACGTTCTGTGGGATTGACTGCGGGAGGGATCGCCGACGCCCGCATTTCCCCTCGCGCGTGCGGCACTACGCTTCGGGGACGGGGGAGGTGTCGTCCATGCAACCGCTCGATGTCGGCGAACCCACGGCCGTGGGGCCCTACCGGCTGCTCGGCCGGCTCGGGTCGGGCGGCATGGGCCGCGTCTACCTGGGACGCAGCGCGGGCGGCCGTACGGTCGCCGTCAAGGTGGTGCACCCGCACTTCGCCCTCGACGAGGAGTTCCGCGCCCGCTTCCGGAGAGAGGTCGACGCCGCCCGTCGCGTGGGCGGTTCCTGGACCGCGCCCGTCCTGGACGCCGACCCGGAGGCCTCGGTCCCCTGGGTGGCGACGGGGTACGCGGCCGGTCCCTCCCTGGCGGCGGCGGTGGCGGACGGCGGCCCGCTGCCTCCCCACTCCGTGCGGGTCCTCGGCGCGGGCCTGGCGGAAGCGCTGTCGGCGGTGCACGCGCTGGACCTGGTCCACCGGGACGTGAAGCCGTCGAACGTCCTGCTCACGGTCGACGGCCCCCTCCTCATCGACTTCGGCATCGCCCGCGCCACGGACGGCACCGCGTCCCTGACCTCGACGGGCGTCTCGATCGGCTCCCCCGGCTACATGTCCCCCGAACAGATCCTCGGCAAGGGCATCACCGGCGCGGCGGACGTCTTCTCCCTGGGCGCGGTCCTCGCGTACGCGGCGACCGGCCGGTCCCCGTTCCCCGGGGACTCCTCCGCCGCCCTTCTCTACAAGGTCGTCCACGAGGAGCCCCGGCTCGACGGTCTGGAGGGCGAACTGCGCGCCCTGGTGGAGCGGTGCCTGGCCAAGGAACCGGACGCCCGCCCGGCCCCCGACGAGATCGCCCGCACCCTGGCCCCGCAGGGCACGGCCCGTCTGGTGGCGGCGGGCTGGCTGCCGGGTCCCCTGGTGGAACAGGTCGGCCGCAGCGCGGTGCAGTTGCTGAACCTGGAGGCGGCGGAGCAGGTCCCGTCCGGCCCGGTGGGGTTCAGCAGTCCCTCGGTGGGCGTCGAGCCGCCCGTCCCCGCGGCTCCCTCCGGCGAGTCGAGGGCCGAAGTCCCGGCCGCGAGCGGGGTCTTCGGCCCGCCTCCGGTGATGTCGCCGCACACCCCACCGCCGCACTCACCGCCGCAGGGGACACCGCCTCCGGTGACCCATGTGCCGGGGCAGCGGGCCGACTCCGCGTCGGCGGACACCGCCCCACCGCCGGGCAAGCTGTCGCTGAGCGTGGCGGCGGCGTCCACGCCCACCGAGAACGGCCGGGGCCGACGGGTGAGTTGCTCGGTGGCCCTGGCGGTCGCGGGCGCGTTCGCGACGGTCGGCCTGGGTGTCGTGTTCGGACTGGGCATGCTGAACGGCGACGACAAGGGCGGCGAGGCGGCGGGCAAGGCCCCGTCGGCGAGCAGCGCCCCGACCGACGGCGGCCAGGACTCGGAACCGCACGACGGGGCGGGCGACCTGCCCGCGAAGTACCTCGGCACCTGGGAGGGCGACGGCTACGCCCTCGGCGGCAACCTCCCCGCCGGCACCTTCACCGTCACCCTCGAAAAGGGGGCCGTGGGCGACCGGTTGGGCACGTTCCGCTCCGTGGACCTGCTGGGCGGGGCCTGCGACGACACGTTCGTCCTCAAGGAGGTCGCCGAGGACCACATCCTCGTCACCAGCATCGCCGACACGAAGAACAACCCCAAGACCTGCACCGGCAACACCCACGAGGTCACGCTGACCCCCGTCGGCGACGAACTCCAGTACACCTCGAACAACGCGGACGCGGGCGACCCGACGGCCCGCCTGGCGAAGGTGAAGTAAGGGGGCCGGTTGTGCGGGTGCGTTGCCGGGTGCGGGCCCGGTGGGGCTTCTCGCGCAGTTCCCCGCGCCCCTGAAAAGCAGGGGCTGCGCCCCGTGCTTTTCGCCCCGAAAGGGCCGCAGGCCTCTTTCAGGGGCGCGGGGAACTGCGCGACCAGCCCCCACCGAAGGGACACTTGGGGGTCGAAGGGGCGCAGCCCCTGGGATGGGACGGGTAGGGGCGGCGGGGGCGAGAGAACGCACCCCCACCCCCTAGGCTGCCCCCGTGGCTCTGGACCCCTGGCTGATCGCACCGACCGTGGCCGCCGCGCTCTGGGGCGCAGCCACCGGCACCCTCCTCCCCCGCCCCGCCTACCGCTTCACGGTCGACGAGGACCACCCCTGGCACCGCACATGCCCCGCCGGCCACCCCCTCACCGGCCCGGCGAACGGCTGGCTGGGCCCCGCCCGCTGCACCGCACGCTCCCCCGAGGCCGCCTGCACCTACGGCCCCAGCACCCCCACCGTCGCCGCCGCCACCGCCCTGATCTGCGTCAGCCTCGCCCTGACCACCGGCAGCCGCCCGGAACTCGCCGTCTGGCTCCTCCTCGCCCCCCTCGGCGTGCTCCTCACCCTCGTCGACCTCGGCGCCCAGCGCCTCCCGGACCCCCTGACCTTCTCCTTCGCGGGCCTGGCCCTCGTACTCCTGGGCGCGGTCGCGTTCGTACCCGAGCACGCCGGACAGTGGCGCACGGCGCTGTACGGCGCCCTGGCCCTCGGCGGCCTGTACTTCCTCTTCTTCCTCGTCCGTCCCATGGCCCTCGGCTTCGGCGACGTGAAACTCGCCCTCGGCCTCGGCGCCGTCCTCGGCTGGTACGGCTGGGGCGCGCTGTACCTCGGCACCTTCGCCGGCGCCCTCATCGGCAGCGTGTACACCGTGGTGACACTGGCCAGGGGCCGCGCCGTCCGCCGGCAACTGGTGGCCCTGGGCCCGTTCATGATCGCGGGAGCGTACGTCGGCCTCCTGCTGGAGGCGTACGCGGCGTGAGGCGGCCCGCCCTGCGGAGTTGTCCACAGGCAGACGGCCTGACGTCGGCCGGTCCGGGCCCCTGGCGTAGGCTGGCCCGGTCAGTTCAACCCTTACGAAAGGGACGCCCCCGGTGACCGAGAAGGCCGATCTCCAGTCCGTTCTCGACCGTGCCGCCGAGGGCGGGAGGATCACGCCGGAGGAGGCGCTCGACCTCTATCGCGACGCCCCGCTGCACGCCCTCGGCGCCGCCGCCGACGCCGTGCGCAAGCGCCGGTACGCGGGCACGGAGCACATCGCGACGTACATCATCGAGCGGAACATCAACTACACGAACGTGTGCGTCACGGCGTGCAAGTTCTGCGCGTTCTACGCCCCGCCGACGGCCAAGGACAAGGGCTGGACGCGCGATCTCGACGACATCCTGCGCCGCTGCGCGGAGACCGTCGAGCTGGGCGGTACGCAGATCATGTTCCAGGGCGGGCACCACCCGGACTACGGCGTGGAGTACTACGAGAAGCACTTCGCCGCGATCAAGAAGGCCTTCCCTCAGCTGGTCATCCACTCCCTCGGCGCGTCCGAGGTGGAGCACATGGCCCGGATCTCCAAGGTGAGCGTCGAGGAGGCCATCCAGCGCATCCACGCCGCCGGACTCGACTCCTTCGCCGGAGCCGGAGCCGAGCTGCTCCCGGCCCGTCCCCGCAAGGCCATCGCGCCGCTCAAGGAGTCCGGCGAGCGCTGGCTGGAGATCATGGAGACCGCGCACAACCTGGGCGTGGAGTCCACGTCCACGATGCTCATGGGCACCGGCGAGACCAACGCCGAGCGCATCGAGCACCTGCGGATGATCCGCGACGTACAGGACCGGACGGGCGGCTTCCGGGCCTTCATCCCGTATCTCTACCAGCCGATGAACAACCACCTGAAGGGCCGCACCCAGGCCACGATCTTCGAGTACCTGCGGATGATCGCGATCTCCCGGCTCTTCATGGACAACATCGCCCACATCCAGGGCTCCTGGCTCACCACCGGCCAGGACGCGGGCCAGCTCACCCTGCACTACGGCGCGGACGACCTCGGCTCGATCATGCTGGAGGAGAACGTCGTCTCGGCGGCCGGCGCCAAGCACCGCTCCAACCTCCAGGAAATGATCGACATGATCCGTACGGCGGGGCGGGTCCCGGCCCAGCGAGCCACGACGTACGAGCACCTGGTGGTCCACGACGACCCGGCGAACGACCCCGTCGACAAGCGCGTCATGTCGCACATCTCGTCCACGGCCATCGAGGGCGGCACGGCCCACCCCGAACTGAAGCTGCTGAACGCCAACTAGGGCCCCCGTGCTGACCATTCACGCCGCCGACGAGGTACGGCGCACCTGGGACGACCCGGAGCCGATCAAGGGCGGCGCCGTCGTGGTGGACGGCACCCGGGTCGTGGGCATGGGCACGCTGGCCGAGGTCCAGGAGCGATTCCACGGGGCCCGGGTGCGTCACTGGCCCGGCGTCCTCGGGCCCGGCCGGGTGCACAAGGGCCCCCTCCCGGAGGCCCCCTCCCCACGCGAACGCGTCCACGCGGTGCTGAAGGCGGGCGGCGTCGCGGTTCTGGAACAGCACGCGCACACCCCGGAACTGCGTGCGGCCGCCGAGCGCAACCATGTGGCGGTACTGCCATCGCCGAGCCCCCCGACGATCGTCGAGCTGGGCCGGGCAGACCTGGCGGTCTTCGACGAGGCCGGGGACATCTGTCTGGCCACGGTGTGCGCCGGGCGCCTGATCCACCGCCGGCGATAAAGGGGCGCGGGGCTGTATCGACGTGCGGCTCCGCCGCGCGGGCGCGATCAACCACGAACGACCGGCACTCCGCATACGGCAGAAGCCCCCGAGCTCATCCCGAGAACGCCTCCCCGAACGCCCCGTCCTCCTGCTCCACCCCACTGCAGTCGACCAGCTCGTCACTCGCCCCGTCTCCACACTCCCGATCCCGGAACGTCGCCCACATCGACACCCACGCCACCCCCTTCTCCTCCGCGAACTCCCGCACCTGAGCCGCGTCCTCCAGCGTGAACGTCTCGTTGTCGACGTCGTTGACCCCCAGCATCGAGGTCATCGCCAGCGCCCCCCACGCCGTCGACCCGCTCGTGCCGAAGACGTCCATCAGCTGCCCGTGCGTCGCCTCGGCCGCCCGCTCCGCGTAGTCGCCCATGTCACCGTCGTACGAACTGGCGTAGTTCATGGTCATGATGTTGACCGTGGTGACGAGGACGGCGTGGTCGTTGGCCGAGTCGAGCAGGGCCACCCCGTCGTCGTCGAGGCCGGACGGCATGACGGGGAGGGTGAAGGAGACGGAGAGGTCGGGGCGGTCCTTCTGGAGGAGCGCGATCGCCTCGGAGCGCAGGCCGACGGAGTCGGAGTCCTTGAGCGCGTCGCCCTCGACGTCGAAGTCCGCCTCGGTCGAGCCGGCCGCGTCGAGCGCCGCGCCGTACGCCTCGGCGAGCTCGTCCGCGCTGTCGCAGGCCTCGGCCAGCTCCGTCCCCGAGGCGCCGCCGAACGAGACCCGCACCGACGCCCCCGTGCCGGTGAGCGCCGCGACACGGGACCTCACCGCCGTGTCGTCGATCGCCTCCGTGCCGTTCCACGTGGGCGTGCACGCGTCACCGTCGGCGATCACGAACGCCAGGTGGTACGTGGTGGCCGACCCGGCGTCGTCGAGGCCGGAGGCCTCGGTGGCGTTCACGTACGGCGCGTAGGTCGTGGAGGTCGTGACCGGGGACGCGGACGCCGGCGCGGTCGGGGGAGCGGGGGACGCCGTGGGCGTCGCGGCGGCCCCCGTCGGGGACCCGTCGGTGTCCGTGGTGCAGCCCGCGCAGGCCAGGACCACCAGACACAGCAGACCGACGGCCGGTTTCAGGCAATTGCTCACGGTGCTCATGACGGCAATGAAGCACAGGCGCCTGTACCGCAGGGGTGTTTCCCGATGAAGAGCGAGGCCGCCGCCGTGACGCGCTACGGGCCGGGCGCCGCACCCGCGTCCGGCCCGTACTGCCACAATGGGCCCGTGACCCGCGCATCCCTGGACAAGCAGCCGCACGAAGTCGCCTCGATGTTCGACCGAGTGGCGAAACGGTACGACCTGACCAACGACGTGCTGTCCCTCGGACAGGACCGGCGCTGGCGCAAGGAGGTCGCGCGCGCCGTCGACGCCCGCCCCGCGCAGAAGATCCTCGACCTCGCCGCCGGTACGGGCACCTCCTCGCTGCCCTTCGCGCAGACCGGCGCGTACGTCGTGCCGTGCGACTTCTCCCTCGGCATGCTCCAGGTCGGCAAGGAGCGCCTGTCCTGGCTGCCGTTCACGGCGGGCGACGCCACGAGGCTGCCGTTCAAGGACGACACCTTCGACGCGGTGACCATCTCCTTCGGCCTGCGCAACGTGCAGGACACCGACACCGCGCTGCGCGAGCTGTACCGGGTGACCAAGCCCGGCGGCCGCGTCGTGATCTGCGAGTTCTCCCACCCGACCTGGACGCCGTTCCGGACGGTGTACACCGAGTACCTGATGCGCGCGCTGCCGCCGGTGGCGCGCGCGGTGTCGTCCAACCCCGACGCGTACGTCTATCTCGCCGAGTCCATCCGCGCCTGGCCCGACCAGGCGGGCCTCGCCGAGCGCCTCCGGAAGGCCGAGTGGGAGAAGGTCGCCTGGCGGAACCTCTCGGGCGGGATCGTCGCGCTGCACCGCGGCTTCAAGGCCCCCGCGTAGGCACCGGCGACGGCCGAAGTCCGGCCTTCGATAACGGAGTTCACCCGCACGAGGGATGTCCGCCGGGGAATCCTGTTGACGGGAACCGGTCAACAGAAACTACCGTCCGTTGATACACCGGCACGCACCGGTGACATCTGACGACGGGGGTTCGATGACGTCCTACTGCCCGCACTGCGGGACACCAGGCCCTGCCGAGGCGCGCTTCTGCGTGAAGTGCGGCGGGGAACGCATGCTGGTCCCCCCGACGACGCCCCCCGTCGGGCCCCCGGCCCCACCACCACCGACGGCGCCGCCGGGCGCGCCCCCCGTCGGGCCGCCGCCACCTCCCGCGTACGTTCCCGCGTACGTTCCCGCCCCCGCGCCCCCCTCGCCCGTCGGCGCCTTCTTCGGCCGGGCTTTCCGCGGCGACTGGGGCGGCTCCGCGGCGGCCGCGCTCTGGCCGGTGGGGCTGCTCCTCGCCGCCGCGCTCGCCCTCGCCGTCCCCTCGTACGGCCAGGGCGCCGCGGACGAGGACGACTTCGTCGGCTTCGGCGACCGTCTGGGCCTCGCGCTCGCCGCCCTCCTCCAGGGCCTCGGCGGCGGCTTCGAGATCTCCGGGAGCGAGGGCGGCGACTTCGCGGGCGACTACCGGTCCGCGGAGGCCGCCTTCACCCTGACCCTCGTCCCGCTCACGGTGACCGTCCTGTTCGTCGGGGCGCTGTTCCTCGCCGTACGGCACCTGCGCACCCGGATGGTGACCCGCGCCGCGTACGCCGGGGCCGGCGGGGGAGTGCCCGGGGCGGGAACCGGCGGCGGCCGCAGCGCCGGGCTCGAAGCGGCCGTGCGGGTCACGCTGCTGGTGACGGCCGCCGTCCTGCTGCTGGGGCTGTTCGCGCAGCCGGAGATCGCGCACGTCGAGGCCTCGACGTCCCCCTGGCGCGCCGCGCTGGGCGCGCTGCTGCTCACCGCCGCCGTCTGCGTCGGCCTGCTGCAACGCGACGACCTGGCCGCCTGGCTCGCCGTCCGCCCCGGGCCCCGGACCCTGTTCCGCGCGACCGGAACGGCCGTACGCGCCATGGTGATCGTCCTCGCCCTCTGCTCGCTCGTCACCTTCGTCGTCCTCGCGGCGAACGACGAGTGGCAGGCCGAGTGGGAGGAGGACCTCAACCCGCTCCTCCTCGTGCTGTTCGTCCTCCCCAACCTCGCCATCACCCTCCTCGGCCTCTCCTGGGGCGCGTCCGTCCAGGGCGAGGCGGGCCGTACCCGGTACGGGGACGACACCTCGTACGACTCCTCCGGCGACTACGGGCTCGTGGAGTCCGGCCCGTACGGCGACTACGAGCGCGAGTCGTTCGGCCTCTCCGAACTCGGCGACGCCGTCAACTCCTGGGCGGTCGTGGGCGCGTTGACGCTCGGCGCGGTGTGCGCCCTGGTCCTCGGGGTCCTCGCGGCCCGCCGTTCCTCGGGGCGCGGCGAACAACTCCTCGCCGCCGGCGTCTTCTTCGGGCTCTTCCTGCTCCTCGCCGGCGTCAGCGGCCTCGGCATGGAGACGTCCGGCTCGGCGACGGCGGAACTCAGCACCGAGTTCGCGGTCGCGGGCCAGGTGGACGTGGGCCTCGACATCGCCGAGGTGCTGCTCTTCTCGCTGCTGTGGATCTTCGCCGCGGCCTTCCTCGCGCCCTATCTGGTGCAGATGGCGGGAGCGCGTACGGCGGTGATCCCACCGCCCGTCCCGGCGATGCCGAGCAGCGGACCGACGCTGGGCCACGGCGTCCCGGGGCAGCCCACCGCCCCGGCCCCCTACGAGCCTCCGCTCGTCGAACTGGGCCACCACCACCTGCCGCCCACCGAGCCGCCCAAGTCCCGCAGCCGCACGCTGACCTGGGTGCTCACCATCGCGGCGGCCTTCGTGATCGGCGGGGGAGGAGCGGCGGCGATCCTGCTCTGGCAGAAGTAGGAACCGGCCCCTGGGGCCTGTCGTTTGGATCACGCCTGGGCCGCGGGGCGTGGCACGCACATCTGCGGCGTTGTCGTCAGTCCCCAACGCTCCGCGTTGGCTGCCTCCTCCGCCTTGCAGCTGCACGCGCCATGCCCCGCTCACCGGCAGCCAACAGGAGCCGTCGCCCGCAGTCGGCATGATCCAAACGGCAGGCCCTAGCGGAGAACCGCGAACGGGTCCCCCGGCTCGTCCAACGCCCTGCGCAGGCCGGGCGGCGGCCCGCCGGGCCGGGGCTCCCGCACGCCCCCGCCGTCGTCGCCCGACTCGAACCACACGGTCACGGCGGCCCCGCGCGGCACCCGCACGCCGGGCGGCGGGTACTGCCGTACGACGTGGTCCACGACGGTGCGTGCGAAGTCGGGCCGGTCGGGCGCGGCGAGGAGCACCCCGCCCGCCTCGGCCGTCTCGCGCGCGTCCACGGCCATCAGCCCGACGAACCGTGGCACACGCACTTCGGATGACTTGGGTGTTATGCGCACAGATGTTCACCCCCAGCGGTACCGGCAGGGTAACCGCCGAGCGCCCCCGCCCGGAAGCACTGCGTGGCAATCTGCGGCAAAGCGCTACGGTGGGTGACGAGTTGCCGAAATCCCGAACAGCCGGATCGCCCAACAGCCGGATCGCCCAACAGCCGGATCGCCCAACGGCCGGATCGCCCAACGGCCGGGCGCCGAACCGCGGGACGCGGAACTGCGGGACGCGGAACCGCCTGGCGGCTACCGGGATTCATTCGCAGTGCTCCGGGGTTCACCCCGGAGGTGAAGCGGATCTCATGCCTGCGACGCGGAGCGTCGCGGTGTCGTTCCGGCGGAGCCGGACTGTGTGCTGCGGCGACGGGTGAAGGTTCGCTCGCATGTTCCCGATGACGGCACTCGTTCGATCTGCCTAGTGTGATCGTCATGCAGCTCCGGTACGCCTTCCGCGTGTACCCGGATGCGGGTCAGCGGATCGCAAACGGACCGTGGAGCGGTCCTGGCTGGATGAGGTGTCCGCGGTGGTCCTGCAGCAGTCGCTGCGCGACGCCGAGGCCGCCTACAAGAACTTCTTCGCCTCCCTCAAGGGCACCCGCAAGGGCCCGAAACTGGGTGCGCCCCGGTTCAAGTCCCGCAAGGACGCCCGGCAGTCGATCCGGTTCACCGCAAACGCCCGGTGGAACATCACCGACAAAGGGCGCCTGAACCTGCCGAAGATCGGGGCGGTGAAGGTGAAGTGGTCCCGCACCCTGCCCGCCACCCCCACCTCCGTCACCGTCATCAAGGACGCGGCCGGCAGGTTCTTCGCCTCCTTCGTCATCGACACCGACCCCGCCGAAGACGCCGCCCGGATGCCCGAGTCGGACCAGAGCATCGACCTCGGCCTCACCCACTTCGCCGTCCTCTCCGACGGCACGAAGATCGACTCACCCCGGTTCCTGCGCCGGGCGGAGAAGAAGCTGAAGAAGGCCCAGAGGGACCTGTCCCGCAGACAGAAGGGATCGAAGAACCGGGAGAAGGCACGCCTGAAGGTCGCCCGCGCCCATGCCAAGGTCACCGACGCCCGCAAAGAGTTCCACCACCAGCTCTCCACCCGGCTGATCTCCGAGAACCAAGGAATTGCCGTGGAGGACCTGTCGGTGACGGGACTGGCGCGTACCAGGCTGGCCAAGTCCGTCCACGACGCGGGCTGGACGGCGTTCGTGACCATGCTGGAATACAAAGCGGAACGGTACGGACGCACCCTCATCAAGATCGGCCGGTACGAGCCGACGAGTCAGGTCTGCTCCACCTGCGGGATCAAGGACGGTCCCAAACCCCTGCACATCCGGGAATGGACATGTACCGCCTGCGGCACGGTCCACGACCGGGATCACAACGCCGCACTCAACGTGAAACAGGCCGCCGGACTGGCGGTATCAGCCTGCGGAGCGCCGGTAAGACCAGAATCCGTTCTGGCGCAGCGCGAAGAAACAGGAAGCCACGGATTCCCCACCGGAAACCGTGCCGCGTAGCGGCACAGCAACCGGTGGGAAAGGCCAGAATCCTCGCCCTTCAGGGCGAGGAGCATGTCAAAGCGTCAGTCGGTAGCAGTGGCCCGGACGGCCCGAGACGGGTGTCGTGAACGTCTCCGCCAGTTCCATCCCCAGCCGCCGCGTGACGGCGATGGACCGCTCGTTGCGCGCGTCGACCATGGCGACGACGCCGCCGACACCGGCCGCCCGCACCCGCTCCAGGGTCTGGGCCGCGGCGGCGGTCACGTACCCCTTGCCCCAGTGGTCGCGGGCGAGCCGCCAGCCGATCTCGATCTCGCCGGTCGGGCCCCACGCGCGGGGCCACGGCTGGGCCCCGGTGAAGCCGATGGCCCGGCCCTCCTCGTCGAGCAGCGTCCACAGGCAGAACCCGTGCTCGGCGTCGTGGCGGCGCTGGCGCGCGGTGAGCTCCTCGTAGACGGACAGCTCGGCCGACCGGCCGCCGTGGAACTCCATGACGTCGGGATCGTCGAAGATCCGGTGCCAGGCGAAGGCGTCCTCGTCGGTGGGGACACGCAGCCGTACGTCGGGCAGAGCTCGGTTCACAGGGCAGCCCTTCAGCCGATGATCGGTACCGCTGAATAGACTGCCCATGTCCGACGACCGTCGGCACATGTTTTCCGGCCGTCCGGTTCCCCGGGCGTCCAGCAGGCCTTGCTCCGATCCCGCTGCATCGATCCTTCTACTTCTTGGGGAGAACCCGTCGTGACCGAGCCCCAGCCCCTTACCGAACACACCGCCGATGTGATCGTCGTCGGGGCCGGGCCAGCCGGTTCCACCACCGCGTACTACCTGGCCAAGGCCGGGCTGGACGTACTGCTCCTGGAGAAGACCAGCTTCCCCAGGGAGAAGGTCTGCGGCGACGGCCTCACCCCGCGCGCCACCAAGCAGCTCGTGGCGATGGGCATCGACATCTCCGAAGAGGCCGGCTGGCTCCGCAACAAGGGCCTGCGGATCATCGGCGGCGGCGTCCGTCTCCAGCTCGACTGGCCGGATCTCGCCGCCTACCCGAACTACGGACTCGTCCGCAAGCGCGACGACTTCGACGAGCAACTCGCCCGCCAGGCGCAGAAGGCGGGCGCCCGGCTGTACGAGCAGTGCAACGTGGGCGCGCCGATCATCGACGACCGCACGGGCCGGATCACCGGTGTGCACGCCAAGCTCGGCGACGAGAAGCGCGAAGTCACCTTCCACGCCCCGCTGGTGGTCGCGGCCGACGGCAACTCCACCCGGCTCTCCCTCGCGATGGGCCTGCACCGCCGCGAGGACCGTCCGATGGGCGTCGCGGTCCGCACGTACTTCACCTCGCCGCGCCACGACGACGACTACCTGGAGTCCTGGCTGGAGCTGTGGGACAAGCGCGGACCCGGCGAGGACCGGCTGCTCCCCGGCTACGGCTGGATCTTCGGCATGGGCGACGGCACGTCCAACGTCGGTCTGGGCGTGCTCAACACGTCCTCCGCCTTCAAGGAGCTGGACTGGCGCGACGTCCTGAAGGCCTGGTGCGCGTCCATGCCCGAGGAGTGGGGCTACACCCCCGAGAACATGACCGGGCCCATCCGCGGCGCCGCCCTCCCGATGGCCTTCAACCGCCAACCGCACTACACCAAGGGCCTGCTGCTGGTCGGCGACGCCGGCGGCATGGTGAACCCCTTCAACGGCGAGGGCATCGCCTACGCGATGGAATCCGGCCAGATCGCCGCCGACGTCATCGTCCAGGCCCACGCCCGCGCCACCCCCGGGCAGCGTGAACTCGCTCTCCAGCGCTACCCGCAGGTCCTCAAGGACACCTTCGGCGGCTACTACACGATGGGCCGCGCCTTCGTGAAGCTCATCGGCAACCCGAAGATCATGAAGCTCGCCACGCAGCGGGGCCTGACCCACCCGCTGCTGATGAAGTTCACCCTGAAGATGCTGGCCAACCTGACCGACCCCACCGGCGGCGACGCGATGGACCGCATCATCAACGGCCTGAGCAAGGTGGCCCCGAAGGCCTGACCCGGGCCCGGCGGGGCGGCCACCGCGCCCCGCCCACGCGGGCCGAACCCCTGTGCGCCCCCTGGGGGTCCGCCGCCGTCCCGGAGCGCGGAACACCTGGGGGGTGGGGTGAAAGGCGCCCTGCGGGGCGCCTGTGGCCTTTCCCGGGCAGCCCGAGGGCCGCTGTCCCCTACGGGGAGAGCGGCCCTTCGAGAATGTCCTGGGCGACCGCGTGGGTCAGAGCACGCGCACCGCGCCCGTCGCCGGGTAGCCGGAGAGGTCCTGGATGACGACGCCCTTGGAGGGGTTCGCCGCGTCCAGGTACTGGCCGTTCCCGACGTAGACACCCACGTGGTACGCCGAACCCTTGGCGCCCCAGTACAGGATGTCGCCGACCTGGAGGTTCGACAGCGAGACCTCGGTGCCCTGCATCGACTGGTCCTGCGAGACCCGGGGAAGGTCCACGCCGACCTGCTTGAACGCGGCCTGCACGAGCGAGGAGCAGTCCCACGCGTTGGGGCCGGTGGCGCCCATGACGTAGGCGTCGCCGAGCTGCGCCTTCAGGAACGAGATGACCGTGCCGACGCTGCCGGAGGCGGGCGCCGTCGCGGTCGAGGTCGCCGTCGACGAGTTGGTCGAGAGGGTGGCCCGCTCACTGTCACGCGAGGCACGCTCGGCGGCGGCCTTGCGCTCGGCCTCCTCGGCGGCCTTCTTCCGGGCCTCTTCCTTCTTCGCCTTGGCGAGGTCCTTGTCGGCCTGCTTGGCCGCCTCTTCGGCGGCCGCGTCACGCTCGGCCTGCAGCTGGTAGTCGGCCGCCATCGCCTGCGTGGCGTCCGCGGACTGCGCGGCCTGCGTGGCCAGGTCGGCCGTGAGGGTGGGCAGTTCGAGCGTCTGCGTCACCGGCTCCGCGGCGAACGCGGCCGTCGACGCGCCGGCCACGGCCACGGTGCTGAGAACGCCACCGGCGACTCCGGCGCGCATCGCGATCGAGGACGCGTTGCGGCGGGGCTTCCGGTGGCTGCGTATGTGAGCGGTGTGGGACATGGGTACAAGCGGTACCAGCGACTCCTCCATACCTTCAAGAAACGTGTGCTGCGCCACAGTTGTTCAACGGAGGCCGCAAATTCCTCCCGCGTCACTCTTTATTGACGCCGTAACGGGCATAGCGGACAGGGTCGAACAGGCCTTTGATCATGCGCTTTCGTGATTACGCCCGAATTGCCCTGCGCTTACCATCGATCGCAGCGAGTGGCCAAGGCCGGTTGATTTGATCTCGGTCCGATGTGGCGCAGGTCACGGAACGGTCACCCGCTCCGGCGGCGTCCCGCGCGGGAGTGGCTCCGCCCGGCGCTCGTGAATGCGTGCACACGTCCACATCCGTCGCGGGACCTCCCCCCGGGGTGTGAACGGGGTGCTCTATCAAGGGGTCCCGTCCAGCACCAATTTGCATGCAGCGGAACTCTCTTGATATGGAGACGACCTGCGTGACCAGCGGTAACGAGCTAAAATGTCACTTCTGGTGATCAGTCTGGCGCTTCGTGTACGAAGATCGTCGCTCATCCGACTTCATGATCCTTCGTCAGGTGGTGGAGATCACAAACTCGGTGCTGCACCCGTGTCGCAGATCACAGACCGGCAGGCATAGGATGCGGGGCAGTTGGGCTTGTGACCTGCTTCACATGTTCGCGATCTTCGTCGAGACAGGCGGGGTTCGTGTGGCCGGTGGGGCGGGAGAGCAGGACCCACGCAATCCGCCAGCAGTCAGTGCCGACTGAGAGGAGCGAGGAGCGGTGAACGCCTATGCGCCCATCCTCGTACTGGGAGCCCTCGGGGCAGGCTTTGCGATCTTCTCCGTGATCATGGCCACGCTGATCGGCCCGAAGCGCTACAACCGGGCCAAGCTCGAGGCTTACGAGTGCGGGATCGAGCCCACCCCCACGCCGGCCGGCGGCGGGCGTTTCCCCATCAAGTACTACCTGACGGCGATGCTCTTCATCGTCTTCGACATCGAGATCGTCTTCCTCTACCCGTGGGCCGTCACCTTCGACGCCCTGGGTGTTTTCGGGCTCGTGGAGATGCTGCTCTTCGTGCTCACCGTCTTCGTCGCCTACGCGTACGTCTGGCGCCGCGGCGGCCTGGAATGGGACTGAGGGGCCTTTAAGCCATGGGACTCGAAGAAAAACTGCCGAGCGGTTTCCTGCTGACCACCGTCGAGCAGGCCGCGGGCTGGGTACGCAAGGCATCCGTCTTCCCCGCCACCTTCGGCCTCGCCTGCTGTGCCATCGAGATGATGACCACGGGCGCGGGGCGCTACGACCTGGCGCGCTTCGGCATGGAGGTCTTCCGCGGCTCGCCGCGCCAGGCCGACCTGATGATCGTGGCCGGCCGGGTCAGCCAGAAGATGGCGCCGGTGCTGCGGCAGGTCTACGACCAGATGCCGAACCCGAAGTGGGTGATCTCCATGGGGGTCTGCGCGTCGTCCGGCGGCATGTTCAACAACTACGCGATCGTCCAGGGCGTCGACCACATCGTCCCGGTCGACATCTATCTCCCGGGCTGCCCGCCACGGCCCGAGATGCTGATGGACGCGATCCTCAAGCTCCACCAGAAGATCCAGACGTCCAAGCTCGGTGTGAACGCGGAGGAAGCGGCCCGCGAGGCCGAGGAGGCCGCGCTCAAGGCACTGCCCACCATCGAGATGAAGGGGCTGCTGCGATGAGCGACGCGAACGGCAAGAACGGCAGCGGCGGCTCGAACGGGGTGAACCCCGAGAAGGACCTCGCCGCCTCCAACCTCCCCGGCCAGCGCGGCGACGGCGGCGAGGAGATCCGCGTCCAGCGCGGCATGTTCGGCGCGAACAACGGCGGCGACACCTCCGGCTACGGCGGCCTGGTCCGCTCCATCCGGCTCCCCGGCGAGGCCGTCCGCCCCTACGGCGGCTGGTTCGACGAGGTCGCCGACGAGCTGGAGGGCGCCCTGGAGGAACAGGGCCTCGTCCCCGAGAACGTGATCGACAAGACCGTCGTCGACCGGGGCGAGCTCACCTTCCACATCGAGCGCGAGCACCTGCTCCGCGTCGCCCGCACCCTCCGCGACGACCCGGCTCTGCGCTTCGAGCTGTGCACCGGCGTCTCCGGCGTCCACTACCCCGGCGACAAGGGCCGCGAGCTGCACGCCGTCTACCACCTGCGCTCGATCACCCACAACCGGCTGATCCGCCTGGAGGTCTCCGCCCCCGACGCCGACCCGCACATCCCGTCGCTCGTCCCCGTCTACCCGACCAACGACTGGCACGAGCGCGAGACGTACGACTTCTTCGGCATCGTCTTCGACGGCCATCCCGCACTGACGCGGATCATGATGCCGGACGACTGGCAGGGCTTCCCGCAGCGCAAGGACTATCCCCTCGGCGGCATCCCCGTCGAGTACAAGGGCGCCCAGATCCCGGCTCCGGACCAGCGGAGGTCGTACTCATGAACACGCAGCACGCATCCGCCGAGTCCGCCGCCTCGGCGCGCGAGACCACCGAGGGCACCGTCTACACGGTCACCGGCGGCGACTGGGACGAGGTCGCCGAGACCGCCGCCCGGTCCGACGACGAACGCATCATCGTCAACATGGGCCCCCAGCACCCGTCCACCCACGGAGTGCTCCGGCTGATCCTGGAGATCGACGGCGAGACCGTCACCGAGGCCCGCTGCGGCATCGGCTACCTCCACACCGGCATCGAGAAGAACCTCGAATACCGCACGTGGACGCAGGGCACCACGTTCGTGACGCGCATGGACTACCTGACGCCGTTCTTCAACGAGACGGCGTACTGCCTCGCCGTGGAGAAGCTCCTCGGCATCGAGGACCAGATCCCCGACCGCGCCACGATCATCCGTGTGCTCCTGATGGAGCTGAACCGGCTCTCCTCCCACCTGGTGTGCATCGCCACCGGCGGCATGGAGCTGGGCGCCACCACGATCATGATCTACGGCTTCCGTGATCGTGAACTCATTCTCGACATCTACGAGCTGATCACCGGCCTGCGCATGAACCACGCGTACATCCGGCCCGGCGGACTCGCCCAGGACCTGCCGCCCGGCGCGGTGGACCAGATCCGCGAGTTCGTGAAGAAGATGGACAAGAACCTGCCCGAGTACGACAAGCTCGCCACCGGCAACCCCATCTTCAAGGCCCGGATGCAGGACGTCGGCCACCTCGACCTGACCGGCTGCATGGCCCTCGGCGCCACCGGCCCGATCCTGCGCTCCGCCGGCCTCCCGCACGACCTGCGCAAGGCCCAGCCGTACTGCGGCTACGAGACGTACGACTTCGACGTCCCGACCGCCGACACCTGCGACTCCTACGGCCGCTTCCTGATCCGCCTGGAAGAGATGCGGCAGTCCCTCAGGATCGTCGAGCAGTGCCTGGACCGGCTGGAGCCCGGCCCGGTCATGGTGGGCGACAAGAAGATCGCCTGGCCCGCGCAGCTCGCCCTCGGACCGGACGGACTCGGCAACTCCCTGGACCACATCAAGAAGATCATGGGCACATCCATGGAGGCCCTGATCCACCACTTCAAGCTGGTGACCGAGGGCTTCCGCGTCCCGCCGGGACAGGCGTACGCGGCGGTCGAGTCGCCCAAGGGCGAACTCGGGGTGCACGCCGTGTCCGACGGAGGCACCCGCCCCTTCCGGGTCCACTTCCGCGACCCGTCCTTCACCAACCTGCAGGCCATGGCGGCGATGTGCGAGGGCGGCCAGGTCGCCGACGTCATCGTCGCCGTCGCGTCCATCGACCCCGTGATGGGAGGCGTCGACCGGTGACCACCACCCCCGAGGGCGTCAGCCTGGGCATGCCCCAACTGCCCGCGCCCGACTACCCGGACGACGTTCGGGCCCGGCTGGAGCGGGACGCGGCCCAGGTCGTCGCCCGCTATCCGGACTCCCGGTCCGCCCTCCTGCCGCTGCTGCACCTCGTGCAGTCGGAGGAGGGCCATGTCACCCGCACCGGCATGCGGTTCTGCGCCGACGTGCTAGGCCTGACCACGGCCGAGGTCACCGCCGTCGCCACCTTCTACTCCATGTACCGCCGGGGGCCCTCCGGCGACTACCAGGTGGGCGTCTGCACCAACACCCTGTGCGCGGTGATGGGCGGCGACGCGATCTTCGAGGCGCTCCAGGACCACCTCGGTGTCGGCAACGGCGGGACCACCGACGACGGCAAGGTCACCCTGGAGCACATCGAGTGCAACGCGGCCTGCGACTTCGCGCCGGTCGTGATGGTCAACTGGGAGTTCTTCGACAACCAGACCGTCGACAGCGCCAAGCGACTCGTCGACGACCTGCGCGAGGGGGCCGAGGTCCGGCCCACGCGCGGGGCGCCGCTGTGCACCTTCAAGGACACCGCGCGGATCCTCGCCGGCTTCCCCGACGAGCGGCCCGGGGCCGTCGAGGCGAGCGGCGGCGCCGGACCCGCTTCGCTGGTCGGCCTCCGCCTGGCCAGGGGAGAGGCCGGACCCGTGCGCGTCGTCCACCCACGCGACGGTGGCCCGCACGACGAGCCGCAGGACCGCGTGCACGAGCCGTCGCCCACCGAGCACCTCAGCTCGCACGACGCGCCGCAGGACACGTCGGCCTCGGACCCGCACCACCCGTCGGGGCCCGCCGCCGAGGAGGGGGAGTGATGACGTTGGCACCCGAGATCAAGGGCAGCAGCCCGGAGAAGCTGCTCGCACCCGTGCTGTCGTCCTTCTGGGACGAGGACAACGCGTGGACGCTCGACGTCTACCGCAGGCACGACGGGTACGAGGGCCTGCGCAAGGCGCTGGCCATGTCACCGGACGACGTCATCGCGTACGTCAAGGAGTCGGGTCTGCGCGGCCGCGGCGGCGCGGGGTTCCCGACCGGAATGAAATGGCAGTTCATTCCGCAGGGCGACGGAAAACCGCACTATCTCGTTGTCAACGCCGACGAGTCGGAGCCCGGAACGTGCAAGGACATCCCGCTCCTCTTCGCGAACCCGCACAGCCTCATCGAGGGCATGATCATCGCGTGCCACGCCATCCGTTCCTCGCACGCCTTCATCTATCTGCGGGGTGAAGTCGTCCCCGTCCTGCGGCGGTTGCACGAGGCCGTCCGTGAGGCCTACGAGGCGGGCTTCCTCGGCGAGAACATCCTGGGCAGCGGACTCGACCTCGACATCACCGTGCACGCCGGCGCCGGGGCGTACATCTGCGGTGAGGAGACCGCACTGCTCGACTCGCTCGAAGGCCGCCGCGGTCAACCGCGACTGCGTCCCCCCTTCCCTGCCGTGGAAGGCCTCTACGCCTGTCCCACTGTCGTGAACAACGTCGAGTCGATCGCGTCGGTTCCCGCCATCATGCACCGGGGCAAGGAATGGTTCCGGTCGATGGGCAGCGAGAAGTCCCCCGGCTTCACGCTCTACTCCCTCAGCGGCCATGTCGCCTCCCCCGGCCAGTACGAGGCCCCCCTCGGCATCACCCTGCGCCAGCTGCTGGAGATGAGCGGCGGCATGCGCCCCGGCCACCGCCTCAAGTTCTGGACGCCGGGCGGCTCCTCTACGCCGATGTTCACCGACGAGCACCTCGACGTCCCCCTCGACTACGAGGGCGTGGGCGCCGCCGGTTCCATGCTCGGCACCAAGGCGCTCCAGTGCTTCGACGAGACCACCTGCGTCGTACGGGCCGTCACCCGCTGGACCGAGTTCTACGCCCACGAGTCCTGCGGCAAGTGCACCCCCTGCCGCGAAGGCACCTACTGGCTGGTGCAGCTGCTGCGCGACATCGAGGCCGGCAAGGGCGTCATGAGCGACCTCGACAAGCTGAACGACATCGCCGACAACATCAACGGCAAGTCCTTCTGCGCCCTCGGCGACGGCGCCGCCTCGCCGATCTTCTCCTCCCTCAAGTACTTCCGCGCGGAGTACGAGGACCACATCACGGGCCGGGGCTGCCCCTTCGACCCGGCCAGGTCGACCGCCTGGGCCGACAAGGACAAGCACGCGGAGGTGAACGCATGACCGTGACCACGAGCGCTCCCTCCGGGGGCGGCGAGGCGGCGGTCCCGCCGGAAGATCTCGTCTCGCTGACCATCGACGGCATCGACATCAGCGTGCCCAAGGGCACCCTGGTCATCCGGGCCGCCGAACAACTCGGCGTCGAGATCCCCCGCTTCTGCGACCACCCCCTCCTCGACCCGGTCGGCGCCTGCCGCCAGTGCATCGTCGAGGTCGAGGGCCAGCGCAAGCCCATGGCGTCCTGCACCATCACCTGCACCGACGGGATGGTCGTCAAGACCCACCTCACCTCCCCGGTCGCGGAGAAGGCCCAGAAGGGTGTGATGGAGCTCCTGCTCATCAACCACCCGCTGGACTGCCCCGTCTGCGACAAGGGCGGCGAGTGCCCGCTGCAGAACCAGGCCATGTCGCACGGCCACTCCGAGTCCCGCTTCGAGGGCCGCAAGCGCACCTACGAGAAGCCGGTCCCGATCTCCACCCAGGTCCTGCTCGACCGCGAGCGGTGCGTGCTGTGCGCCCGCTGCACCCGGTTCTCCAACCAGATCGCCGGCGACCCGATGATCGAGCTGATCGAGCGGGGCGCGCTGCAGCAGGTCGGCACCGGCGAGGGCGACCCCTTCGAGTCGTACTTCTCCGGCAACACCATCCAGATCTGCCCCGTCGGCGCGCTGACCTCGGCGGCGTACCGATTCCGCTCCCGCCCCTTCGACCTGGTCTCCTCGCCGTCGATCTGCGAGCACTGCTCCGGCGGCTGCGCCACCCGCACCGACCACCGGCGCGGCAAGGTCATGCGCCGCCTCGCGGCCGAGGACCCCGAGGTCAACGAGGAGTGGATCTGCGACAAGGGCCGCTTCGGGTTCCGCTACGCGCAGCGCCCCGACCGGCTGACCACCCCGCTCGTCCGCAACGCCGACGGCGTGCTGGAGCCCGCGTCCTGGCCGGAGGCCCTGGAGGCCGCCGCCCGGGGGCTGACGGCGGCGCGCGGCCGGGCCGCCGTCCTGACCGGCGGCCGGCTCACCGTCGAGGACGCCTACGCGTACAGCAAGTTCGCGCGCGTGGCCCTCGACACCAACGACATCGACTTCCGCGCGCGCGTGCACAGCGGCGAGGAGGCCGACTTCCTGGCCGCCCGGGTCGCAGGCCGCGGCCGTGACCTCGACGGTACGGGCGTCACGTACGCCTCCCTGGAGAAGGCGCCGGCCGTCCTGTTGGTCGGGTTCGAGGCGGAGGAGGAGGCGCCCGGCGTCTTCCTGCGGCTGCGCAAGGCCTGGCGGAAGCACAAGCAGCGGGTGTTCTCGCTGGCGACGCACACCACCCGGGGCCTCACGAAGGCCGGCGGCACCCTGCTGCCCGCCGCGCCCGGCACCGAGACGGAGTGGCTGGACGCCCTCGCGAGCGGCTTCGGCCTCGACGACGACGGCACGAAGGCCGCCGAGGCGCTGCGCACCGAGGGCTCCGTGATCGTCGTCGGGGAGCGCCTCGCGGGTGTCGCCGGCGGGCTCACCGCCGCCGTCCGGGCCGCGTCGCTGACCGGCGCGAAGCTGGTGTGGATCCCGCGCCGGGCCGGGGAACGCGCCGCCGTCGAGGCGGGCGCGCTGCCGTCGGCGCTGCCGGGCGGCCGCCCGGCCACCGACCCGCGCGCACGCGCGGAGGTCGCCGCCGCCTGGGGCGTCGCCGAACTCCCCGCGCGCTACGGCCGGGACACCGGGCAGATCGTCGAGGCCGCCGCCACCGGAGAGCTCGGGGCCCTGGTGGTGGCGGGTGTGGAAGTCGGCGATCTGCCCGACCCGGCACGCGCGCGTGAGGCGCTGTCCGCGGTGGGCTTCCTGGTGTCGCTGGAACTGCGGCCCAGCGAGGTCACCGACCGCGCGGACGTCGTCCTCCCGGTCGCCGCCGTCGCCGAGAAGGCGGGCACCTTCGTCAACTGGGAAGGCCGCGTGCGGATGTTCGAGGCCGCGCTGAAGCCCGACCAGATGACCCGCCGCGTGGCTCCCACCGACGGGCGCGTCCTGCAGATGCTGGCCGACGCCATGGACGTCCACCTGGGGCTGCCGGACCTGCGCACCACGCGCGCGGAACTGGACCGCCTCGGCGCGTGGGACGGCGCGCGGGCCAACGAGCCGGTGGAGGTCGGGGCCGCGCTGCCGCGCCCGGCCGCCGGGGAGGCCGTCCTCGCCGGACACCGGCTGCTGCTCGACCAGGGCCGCCTCCAGGACGGCGACGACGCGCTCGCCGGCACCCGGCACGCCGCCCACGCGCGCGTGTCGGCCGCCACCGCCGCAGAGGTGGGCGTCAAGAACGGCGACGTCCTCGCGGTCAGCGGCCCCGCCGGGGTCGTCGAACTGCCGCTGCGGATCACCGAGATGCCCGACCGTGTGGTCTGGCTGCCGCTGAACTCCACCGGCTCGGGTGTCGCCTCCGACACCGGGGCGCTGCCCGGCGCACTCGTCCGTATCGGCCCCGCGACGCTCGCCGCCGAGGCCCCCGAGGAGGTGGAGGCGTGAGCCCCTTGTACCTCGCCGCGGAAGACCTCTCGATGTTCGGCCGCGACCCCTGGTGGCTGGTCGTCGTCAAGGCGGTGTTCTGCTTCGCCTTCCTGATGATCACCGTGCTGTTCTCCATCGTGTGGGAACGCAAGGTCGTCGCCTGGATGCAGCTGCGCATCGGCCCGAACCGGCACGGCCCCTGGGGCATGCTCCAGTCGCTCGCCGACGGCGTCAAACTGATGCTCAAGGAAGACGTCATCGTCAAACGCGCGGACACGGTCGTCTACGTCCTCGCGCCGATCGTCGCGGCCATCCCGGCCTTCATGGCGATCGCGGTGATCCCCTTCGGCCCGGCCGGCAACGAGATCTCGATCTTCGGCCAGCGCACCACGATGCAGCTCACCGACCTGCCGATCGCGATGCTCTACATCCTCGCGGTCGCCTCGGTCGGCATCTACGGCATCGTCCTCGCGGGCTGGAGCTCCGGCTCCACCTACCCCCTGCTCGGCGGCCTCCGCTCCGCGGCGCAGATGATCTCCTACGAGATCGCCATGGGCGCCGCGTTCGCCTCCGTCTTCCTCTACTCCGGGTCGATGTCGACGTCGGCGATCGTCGAGGCGCAGCAGGACCGCTGGTACATCGTGCTGCTGCCGGTCTCGTTCGTCATCTACATCGTGACCATGGTCGGCGAGACCAACCGCGCCCCCTTCGACATGCCGGAGTCCGAGGGCGACCTGGTCGGCGGCTTCAACACCGAGTACTCGTCGATCAAGTTCGCGCTGTTCATGCTCGCCGAGTACGTCAACATGGTGACCGTCTCGGCCGTGTCGGTGACGCTGTTCCTCGGCGGCTGGCGGGCCCCCTACCCCATCAGCACCTTCTGGGAGGGAGCCAACCACGGCTGGTGGCCGATGCTCTGGTTCGTGGTGAAGGTGCAGCTGCTGCTGTTCTTCTTCATCTGGCTGCGCGGCACCCTCCCACGCGTCCGCTACGACCAGCTGATGAAGCTCGGCTGGAAGGTCCTCCTCCCGGTCTCCGTGGTCTGGCTGATGCTCGTCGCGACCGTGCGGACCCTCAGGAACGAGAACTACGACTTCGCCGAGATCGCGCTGTACGTCCTCGGCGCCGTCATCGTCCTCTTCCTGCTCTCCGTCGTCGCCGACATGTTCCGCGACCGCCGAGAGGCACAGGAAACGCCCGCCGAACCGGCCGGCTTCGACCCGATGGCCGGCGGATTCCCCGTACCGCCCCTGCCCGGACAGACCCTCCCGCCGGTGCCCCGCAGGCGCCCGCGCCGGGAGCGGGAGCTGATTGTCAGTGGTGGGTCCGATACTGACAGTGACGGATCTTCGAATGGGAGGGAGGCGTCCGATGGCTGAGGAGCCGAAAGAGAACAAGCAGGGGTTCCAGAACCCCGTCGCCGGCTTCGGCGTGACCTTCAAGGCCATGTTCAAGAAGCGGCTGACCGAGCAGTATCCGGAGCAGCAGAAGACCACGGCCCCGCGGTTCCACGGCAGGCACCAGCTCAACCGCCATCCGGACGGCCTGGAGAAGTGCGTCGGCTGTGAACTGTGCGCCTGGGCCTGCCCCGCCGACGCCATCTACGTGGAGGGCGCCGACAACACGGACGAGGAGCGCTACTCCCCGGGCGAGCGGTACGGCGCCGTCTACCAGATCAACTACGCCCGCTGCATCCTGTGCGGCCTGTGCATCGAGGCCTGCCCGACGCGCGCGCTCACGATGACCAACGAGTTCGAGCTGGCCGACTCCAGCCGCGCCAACCTCATCTACACCAAGGAGCAGCTGCTCGCCGGTCTGGAAGAGGGCATGGTCGACTCGCCGCACGCGATCTACCCCGGCACCGACGAGCAGGACTACTACCGGGGCCTGGTCACCGAGGCCGCGCCCGGTACCAAGCGGCAGGTGGCCACCTCCAAGGGCGAGAAGCCAGAAGAAGAGGGGGCGGAGGCATGAGCGCGTACGACATCGCCGCCTACACCACCTCCACCGGTGAGGCCTTCCAGTTCTGGGTCCTCGGCACCGTCGCCGTGATCGGCGCCCTGTGCACCGTCTTCATGAAGAAGGCCGTGCACAGCGCGCTCTGTCTCGCCGGCACCATGATCGTCCTGGCGGTGTTCTACCTCGCCAACGGCGCCTACTTCCTGGGCATCGTGCAGATCGTCGTCTACACCGGCGCGATCATGATGCTGTTCCTGTTCGTGGTGATGCTCGTCGGCGTCACCGCGGCGGACTCCCTGAAGGAGACCATCAAGGGCCAGCGCTGGCTGGCCCTCCTGTGCGGCCTCGGCTTCGGCATCCTGCTGATCGCGGGCATCGGCAACGCCTCGCTGACGGAGTTCAACGGCCTGGGCACGGCCAACGCCGGCGGCAACGTGGAGGGCCTCGCGGCCCTCATCTTCACCGACTACGTCTTCGCCTTCGAGCTGACCGGCGCCCTCCTCATCACGGCCGCCGTCGGCGCCATGGTCCTCACCCACCGTGAGCGCACCGAGCGCGCCAAGACCCAGCGCGAGCTGGCCGAACAGCGTGTGCGCGAGGGCAAGCACCTCCCGCCGCTGCCGGCCCCCGGCGTCTACGCCCGGCACAACGCGGTCGACATCCCGGGTCTGTTGCCCGACGGCACCACGTCCGATCTGACCGTCAGCAAGACCCTGCGGGACCGGGGCCAGGTCCGCGACGTGTCGACCCAGGCACTGAGCGACCTCAAGGCCCTGGAGCAGCGCGCCGAGGACCGCCTGGAGCGCAGCAACAGCGGGAACGGCCCCAAGCGCGGGGAGGCATCGAAGTGAATCCCGTCAACTACCTGTATCTCGCCGCCCTGCTGTTCACGATCGGCGCCACCGGCGTTCTGATCAGGCGGAACGCGATCGTGGTGTTCATGTGCGTGGAGCTGATGCTCAACGCCTGCAACCTCGCCCTGGTCGCCTTCTCCCGGATGCACGGCAATCTCGACGGCCAGATCATCGCCTTCTTCACGATGGTCGTCGCCGCCGCGGAGGTCGTGGTCGGACTCGCGATCATCGTGTCGCTGTTCCGGTCCCGCCACTCGGCCTCGGTCGACGACGCCAGCCTGATGAAGCTGTAAGGGGTCGGAAGAATCGTGGAGAACCTGATTGCGCTGCTGGTCGCGGCGCCCCTGCTCGGAGCGGCGGTCCTGCTGTGCGGCGGCCGCCGCCTGGACGCCGTCGGCCACTGGATCGGCACGGCCCTCGCCGCCTCCTCCTTCGTCATCGGTGCCGTGCTCTTCGCCGACATGCTCGGCAAGGAAGCCGAACACCGGGCGATGACCCAGTACCTGTACAGCTGGATCCCCGTCGAGGGCTTCCAGGCGGACGTCGCCTTCCAGCTCGACCAGTTGTCGATGACGTTCGTCCTGCTGATCACCGGAGTCGGCTCGCTCATCCACGTGTACTCCATCGGGTACATGGAGCACGACGAGCGCCGCCGCCGCTTCTTCGGCTATCTGAACCTGTTCCTCGCGGCGATGCTGCTGCTGGTCCTCGCCGACAACTACCTCCTGCTGTACGTCGGCTGGGAGGGCGTCGGCCTCGCCTCGTACCTGCTGATCGGCTTCTGGCAGCACAAGCCCAGCGCCGCCACCGCCGCGAAGAAGGCCTTCCTGGTCAACCGCGTCGGCGACGTCGGGCTGTCCATCGCCATCATGCTGATGTTCACCACCTTCGGGACCTTCGCCTTCGGGCCGGTCCTCGGCGCCGTCGGCGAGACGAGCGAGGGCACGCTCACCGCGATCGCCCTGATGCTGCTGCTCGCGGCCTGCGGCAAGTCCGCCCAGGTGCCGCTGCAGTCCTGGCTCGGGGACGCGATGGAGGGCCCGACCCCGGTCTCCGCCCTCATCCACGCCGCGACCATGGTCACCGCCGGCGTCTACCTGATCGTCCGCTCCGCCGCCATCTTCAACGGCGCCCCGGACGCCCAGCTCGTCACCACCGTCGTCGGCGCGGTCACGCTCCTCTTCGGTGCGATCGTCGGTTGCGCGAAGGACGACATCAAGAAGGCCCTCGCCGGATCGACGATGTCGCAGATCGGGTACATGGTGCTGGCCGCCGGCCTCGGCCCCATCGGCTACGTCTTCGCGATCATGCACCTGGTGACGCACGGCTTCTTCAAGGCCGGGCTGTTCCTCGGCGCCGGCTCGGTCATGCACGGCATGAACGACGAGGTCGACATGCGCAAGTACGGCGGCCTGCGGAAGTACATGCCGGTCACCTTCATCACCTTCGGCCTCGGCTACCTCGCCATCATCGGCTTCCCCGGCCTGTCCGGCTTCTTCTCCAAGGACAAGATCATCGAGGCGGCCTTCGCCAAGGGCGGCACCGAGGGCTGGATCCTCGGCGGCGTGGCCCTGCTGGGCGCGGCCATCACCGCGTTCTACATGACGCGCGTGATGCTGATGACGTTCTTCGGCGAGAAGCGCTGGCAGCCCGACGAACACGGCCACGAACCGCACCCGCACGAGTCCCCCAAGGTCATGACGATCCCCATGATCGTCCTGGCCGTCGGATCGGTCTTCGGCGGCGCGTTCTTCAGCATCGGCGACCGCTTCATCCACTGGCTGGAGCCCGTCACCGACCACGCGCACGGCCATCCGCCGATCAGCGCCGCCGCGGTCACCACGGCCACCGTCGCCGTGATGGTCATCGGTGTCGGACTCGCCTGGCTCCAGTACGGGCGCAGGCCCGTTCCCGTCGTCGCCCCGCGCGGATCGCTGCTCACCCGGGCCGCCCGGCGCGACCTCTACCAGGACGACTTCAACCACGTCGTCCTCGTCCGCGGCGGAGAGCACCTCACGCGCTCCCTCGTCTACGTCGACCACACCCTGGTCGACGGCGTCGTCAACGGCACGGCGGCCTCGATGGGCGGCCTCTCCGGGCGGCTGCGCCGGATCCAGAACGGCTATGCCCGGTCGTACGCGGTCTCGATGTTCGGCGGCGCTGCGATCCTCATCGCCGCGACCCTGCTGATGAGGGCGGTCTGATACCGATGTCCTTTCCTCTGCTGACAGCGACGGCGGCGCTCCCGGCCCTCGGGGCGATCGCCACGGCCGCCGTCCCGGCCCAGCGGCGCAACGCCGCGAAACTGCTGGCGCTGATCGTCTCGCTGGGCACGCTCGTGCTCGCCGCGATCATCGCGTTCCGCTTCGACCCGGGCGGCGACCGCTACCAGCTCACCGAGTCCCGCGCCTGGATCGCGGACTTCGGGGTGCGCTACGAACTGGGCGTCGACGGCATCGCGGTGGCGCTGATCGGGCTCACAGCCCTGCTGATCCCGTTCATCATCCTCGCGGGCTGGCACGACGCCGACCCGCTGGAGACCGGCAACAAGAGGTGGCGGCCGACGCAGGGCTTCTTCGCCCTGATCCTGGCCGTCGAGGCGATGGTGATCATCTCCTTCGAGGCCACCGACGTCTTCCTCTTCTACATCTTCTTCGAAGCCATGCTCATCCCGATGTACTTCCTCATCGGCGGCTTCGGCGACCGTGCCCACGAGCACGGCGAGGAGACGGCGGCCACCCAGCGTTCGTACGCGGCCGTCAAGTTCCTCCTCTACAACCTGGTCGGCGGCCTGATCATGCTGGCCGCGGTCATCGGCCTCTACGTGGTCGCGGGGAACTTCTCGCTCCCGGAGATCGCCGAGGCCCGTGCCAACGGCACGCTGGAGATGGCCACCAACACCGAGCGGTGGCTCTTCCTCGGCTTCTTCTTCGCCTTCGCGGTGAAGGCCCCGCTGTGGCCGCTGCACACCTGGCTGCCCAACGCCATGCAGGAGTCCACGGCCCCGGTCGCCGTCCTCATCACGGCGGTCGTCGACAAGGTCGGCACCTTCGCGATGCTCCGCTTCTGCCTCGGACTCTTCCCCGAGGCCAGCAAGTGGGCCACGCCCGCGATCCTCGTCCTGGCGCTGATCAGCATCATCTACGGGGCCCTGCTCGCCGTCGGCCAGCGCGACATCAAGCGGCTGGTGGCGTACGCGTCGATCTCGCACTTCGGCTTCATCATCCTGGGCATCTTCGCGATGACCAGCCAGGGCCAGTCGGGCGCCACGCTCTACATGGTCAACCACGGCATCTCGACGGCCGCCCTGATGCTGGTCGCCGGATTCCTGATCTCCCGGCGCGGGTCCCGGCTCATCGCCGACTACGGCGGAGTGCAGAAGGTCGCGCCGGTCCTCGCCGGCACCTTCCTGATCGGCGGTCTCGCGACGCTGTCGCTGCCCGGACTCGCCCCGTTCGTCAGCGAGTTCCTGGTCCTCGTCGGCACGTTCGCGCGCTACCCGGTGGTCGGGATCATCGCCACCGTCGGCATCGTCCTCGCCGCGCTCTACACCCTCGTCCTCTACCAGCGGACGATGACGGGCCCGGTGAAGGCCGAGGTCGAGGGGATGCCCGACCTCAGGGTGCGCGAGCTCGTGGTGGTCGCCCCGCTCGTCGTGCTGCTGATCTTCCTCGGTGTCTACCCGAAGCCGCTCACCGACATCGTCAACCCGGCGGTCGAGCACACCATGTCCGACGTCCAGAAGAAGGACCCCCAGCCCGAGGTGGAGGCGGCCAAGTGAGCGCATCAGCCGTCCACAGCCTGTGGACAACCGCGGCCGACCCGATCTCCAAGATCGAAGCGCCGAAGATCGAATACGGGCAATTGTCGCCCACCCTGATCGTCATCGGCGCGGCGATCATCGGAGTGCTGGTCGAGGCCTTCGTCCCGCGGAAGTTCCGCTACTACGTCCAGGTCTTCGTCTCCGTCGTCGCCCTCGCGGCCTCCTTCGCCGCGGTCGTCGCCCTCGCGGCGGGCGGCTACGGCACCACCAAGGCCGGCATCGCCGCCATGGGCGCCATCGCGGTCGACGGACCGGCTCTGTTCCTCCAGGGCACGATCCTCCTCGCCGGCATCCTCGGCGTCTTCACCTTCGCCGAACGCCGCCTCGACCCCGAGACCCACGGCAACAAGGTCGACTCCTTCGCCGCACAGGCCGCCTCCGTGCCCGGCAGCGACAGCGAGAAGGCCGCCGTCAAGGCCGGATTCACCACCACCGAGGTCTTCCCGCTGCTGCTCTTCGCGATCGGCGGCATGCTGATCTTCCCGGCGGCCAACGACCTGCTGACCCTCTTCATCGCCCTGGAGGTCTTCTCCCTCCCGCTGTACCTGCTCTGCGCCGTGGCCCGCCGCAAGCGGCTCATGTCGCAGGAGGCCGCCGTCAAGTACTTCCTCCTCGGCGCCTTCGCCTCCGCCTTCACCCTCTTCGGCATCGCCCTGCTGTACGGCTACGCGGGCTCGGTGAAGTACGCGACGATCGCCCAGGTCGTCGACGGCACCATCGGCGACATCAACCCCGCCCTCGCCGACACCATGGGCAACGACGCGCTGCTGCTCATCGGCGCCGCCATGCTCGTCATGGGCCTGCTGTTCAAGGTCGGCGCGGTGCCGTTCCACATGTGGACCCCCGACGTCTACCAGGGCGCGCCCACCCCGGTCACCGGCTTCATGGCCGCCGCGACCAAGGTGGCCGCCTTCGGCGCGCTGCTCCGGCTGCTGTACGTCGTCCTGCCCGGTCTGCGCTGGGACTGGCGGCCGGTCATGTGGGCCGTCGCCATCGTCACCATGCTGGCCGGCGCGATCGTCGCCATCACCCAGACCGACATCAAACGACTGCTCGCCTACTCCTCGATCGCCCACGCCGGCTTCATCCTCGCCGGTGTCATCGCGGCCTCGCCCGACGGCGTCTCCTCGGTGCTGTTCTATCTGGGTGCCTACTCCTTCGTGACGATCGGCGCGTTCGCCGTGGTCACCCTGGTGCGGGACGCGGGCGGCGAGGCCACCCACCTGTCCAAGTGGGCGGGGCTCGGCCGCAGGTCACCGCTGGTGGCGGCCGTCTTCGCGGTCTTCCTGCTGGCCTTCGCGGGCATCCCGCTGACCTCCGGGTTCGCGGGCAAGTTCGCCGTGTTCAAGGCGGCGGCCGAAGGCGGCGCGGGAGCGATCGTCGTGGTCGGTGTGATCTCCTCGGCCATCGCCGCGTTCTTCTACATCCGCGTCATCGTGCTGATGTTCTTCAGCGAGCCGCGCCCCGAGGGGCCGACGGTCGCCGTGCCGTCCCCGCTGACCATGACCGCGATCGCGGTCGGGGTCGCCGTCACCGTGGTGCTCGGCGTCGCCCCGCAGTACTTCCTGGACCTGGCGGGGCAGGCGGGCGTCTTCGTGCGGTAGCGCTCCGCTCGGCCGGCGATCTGCTGCCGCTCGGTCTGCTGCCCGGTCGCTACTCGGTCACCGCTCGGTGTTCGAACATGGCGGGACTCGGCTTCGAAAAGGAGCCGGGTCCCGCCCTTGTTCTCCGGCCCGGAGCCGCCGCATCCGGGTGGAGCCTGTGGATAACTCTGAGGCTGTCGGTGCGGGCGCCTATCGTGGCAAGGGCTGGAGGAACCACGACGGCACTGGACGCAAGGGCGCGGGGGACGGGGCCATGATCGGGACAGGCGGGACGAGTGTGATGGCGGACGAGGACAGGACCACCGGAGCGGACAGCGAGGCGCTGGCCGTGCTCCACCGGGTCTTCGGGTACGACGCCTTCCGGGGCGAGCAGGCAGCGATCATCGAGCACGTGGTCGCGGGCGGCGACGCCGTCGTCCTCATGCCGACCGGCGGCGGAAAGTCCCTCTGCTACCAGATCCCGTCCCTGGTCAGGCCTGGCACCGGAATCGTGGTCTCCCCACTGATCGCGCTGATGCAGGACCAGGTGGACGCCCTGCGGGCCCTGGGCGTGCGCGCCGGCTTCGTCAACTCCACCCAGGACTTCGACGAGCGGCGCGTGGTCGAAGCGGAGTTCCTCGCGGGCGAGCTGGACCTGCTCTACCTCGCACCGGAGCGCCTGCGACTCGACGCCACCCTCGATCTGCTCGGACGCGGCAAGATCTCGGTCTTCGCGATCGACGAGGCCCACTGCGTCTCCCAGTGGGGCCACGACTTCCGGCCCGACTACCTCTCCCTCTCCCTCCTGGGACAGCGCTGGCCCGACGTGCCGCGCATCGCGCTCACCGCCACCGCCACCCGCGCCACCCACCGTGAGATCACCGAGCGGCTGGACATGCCCCGGGCCAGGCACTTCGAAGCCAGCTTCGACCGGCCCAACATCCAGTACCGCATCGTGCCCAAGGCCGACCCGAAGAAGCAGCTCCTGTCCTTCCTGCGCCAGGAACACGCGGGCGACGCAGGCATCGTCTACTGCCTCTCCCGCAACTCCGTGGAGAAGACCGCCGAGTTCCTCAGCAAGAACGGCGTCCAGGCGGTGCCGTACCACGCCGGACTCGACGCGGGCACCCGCGCGGCCCACCAGTCACGCTTCCTGCGCGAGGAAGGGCTCGTCGTCGTCGCCACCATCGCCTTCGGCATGGGCATCGACAAACCCGACGTACGCTTCGTCGCCCACCTCGACCTGCCCAAGTCCGTCGAGGGCTACTACCAGGAGACCGGCCGAGCCGGCCGCGACGGACTGCCGTCCACGGCCTGGATGGCGTACGGCCTGAACGACGTCATACAGCAGCGCAAGATGATCCAGGGCAGCGAGGGCGACGAGGCGTTCCGCCGCCGGGCCGCCGCCCACCTGGACGCGATGCTGGCACTCTGCGAGACCGCGCGCTGCCGCCGGGGCCAGCTCCTGCAGTACTTCGGCCAGGAACCCCGGGACGAGGGCTGCGGCAACTGCGACACCTGCCTCGTCCCGCCGGAGACCTGGGACGGCACCGTCGCCGCGCAGAAGGTGCTCTCCACGGTGGTGCGGCTCCAGCGCGAACGCGGGCAGAAGTTCGGCGCCGTGCAGATCGTCGACATCCTGCTGGGGCGGCGCACCGCGAAGGTCATCCAGTTCGACCACGACCAGCTCTCCGTCTTCGGCATCGGCGAGGACCTGGCCGAGGGCGAATGGCGGGGCGTCGTACGGCAGTTGCTCGCGCAGGGACTCCTCGCGGTCGAGGGCGAGTACGGCACGCTCGTGCTCACCGAGGAGAGCGGGGCGGTGCTGCGGCGGGAGCGGGACGTGCCGCTGCGCAAGGAACCGAAGAAGCCGGCCACGACACGGTCGACGTCCGGCGGCTCCGGCTCGTCGGGCTCCGCCCGGGGCGAGCGCAAGGCCAAGGCGGCGGCCGTCGAACTCTCCGACGACCTGCTCCCCGTCTTCGAGGCCCTGCGCGCCTGGCGCGCCGAACAGGCCCGCGAACAGGGCGTCCCCGCCTACGTCATCTTCCACGACGCCACCCTCCGCGAGATCGCGGCCACGGCGCCCGCCTCCGTCGCCGAACTCGGCACGATCAGCGGCATCGGCGAGAAGAAACTCGCGACGTACGGGGAGGGGGTGCTCGCGGTGCTGGCGTCGACGGGTGCGTCCCGGGACGGCGGCGCTCCGGCCGCAGCCTCCGACAGCGGCTCCAAAGCCGCCGCCCCAGCGGGCGATAAGGCCCCGGCACACGACGCCCCGGCCGACGCGTCCGCCTACGACTGGCCGGCCGACGAGCCGGAACCGGAGCCGGAGGACTGGGCGTAGGGGCGGATCCGGGACACACGGGGGACCGACACACGGGGGGACGACCCGCCGCACTGACCCGGGGCGAGTACCGCCAGGTGTACGAGTGCCCGCGCCACCACCGCGCATGTCGCGTTCATCGACGAGATCTTCAAGTGCTCCACGGCGGCGCTCAACGAGACGCTGGGCTACCTCAACGTCGGGCGATCAAGGATGCGGCGCTCGGCGACGACCTCTCCCGCCTCATCCCCTCCGAACTGGCCAACCTCGGCCTGCCCGGGCTGCGCGCGGTGTTCGCCGCGCGGTATGCCGCCGGGGAGCTGATGCTCTACGACAGCCAGGGGGAGCAGAGCACGGGCCGGGGCGCGGTCATCGCGTGCGTCGACACCTCGCACTCGATGTACGAGGCGGGGCCGGGCGGGGTGACGAGGGAGGCGTGGGCCAAGGCGTGCGCCCTCGCCCTGCTGGACCAGGCCCGCCAGGCCGGACGGGACTTCGTCGGCATCCTGTTCTCCGCCCCCGGCAAGATGCAGGTCTTCCGCTTTCCCGGGGACCGGCCCGCCGACACGGCCCGGGTCATCGACTTCGCGGAGTCGTTCCTGGGAGGCGGCACCAGCTATCAGACACCGCTGTCGGCGGCCGGCGAGCTGTTGCGGGAGGAGTTCGACGACGCCGGCCGCGCCCGCGGCGACATCGTGATGCTCACCGACGACGACTGCGGAGTCACCACGGAGTGGATGCGCTCCTGGAACGAGGCCAAACACGCGCTGGGCTTCCGTGTCTTCGGCGTGGCGATAGGCGCCGCGAGGATCGCCGGGACCGACTCGGTCCTCGACGCCCTCTGCGACAACCTCCGCTCCATAGAAGACCTCACCGACGGCCACGCGGCCGCCGACCTGTTCCGGGTGATCTGACCGGGGCCCGGCCGTGGCGCCGGGCGGTCACAGCGCGCGGGACGCGTACGCCCTGACGTCGGCGTCGGAGTCCTTCGTGGCGGTGGTGAGGGCTGTGCGGGCGGCTTCGGCGGGGGTGTGGTGGGTGAGGGAGAGGACGGCGGCCTTGCGGACGTCGGCGTTGGGGTCCGTGAGCGCTCCGGCGAGGGCGGGGACCGCCACCGTGGTGGACGCGGTGGACAGGGCGGTGGCGGCCCCGGCCCGGACCTGCCAGGCGGGGTCGTCGAGGGCGGTCACGGCCTCGGCGGCGAGCGCGGGAGGGCAGCCGACGGTGCCCAGCGCGCCGTAGGCGGCGGCCCGGACCAGGGCGTCGGGGTCGGTGGTGAGGGTGGTCAGCGCGGTGAGTACCGCGGCGGAGGGAAGGGAGGGGGTACGGGTCGCGGACACCGTGGCCAGGGCCTTGGCGAGGGTGACGCGTACCTCGCGGGACGGGTCGGTGGTGGCCGCGTGCGCCAGTTCGGCGGTCGCGTCGACCGAGACGAGGGCGCGTACGGCCTCGATGCGGACGGTGAGGTCGGCGTCCGTCAGGGAGGCGGCGTACAGGGCGGTCTCGCCGAGGCCCAGGGCGCGCAGGAGGTCCAGGGCGGCGGCGCGGACGACCGGGTCGGGCTCGGTCAGGGCCGCGGCGAGGCCGTCGCGGAGGGCGGGGTCGGGCGGGAGCGTCTCGACGAGCTCGCGGAGCGAGGCCGCGGCGGCGGACCGGACCTCGGGGGCGCTGTCGCGGAGCGCCTCGGCGAGGGCCGCGCCGGTGCCCGGCGGCAGCGTCTCCGTGAGGACGGCGACCGCCTCGCGCCGGACGGCGGGCGCCGGGTCGGCCAAGTAGGGCCGCAGCGCGTCGAGTTCGGGCTGCTCCTCGGCGAGGGCGACGAGTTCGAGGAGGCGGGCGGAGGAGGAGGCGGAGGAGGCGGTGTGGGGGGTGGGGTGGGAGGGGAGGGGGAGGGCCCCCTCCACCGGGTCGTTCCCGGCCTCCGCTCCCACCGCCGCCGTCTCCCGTGCCGCCACCGGCGCCACCTCCCGTGACCCCGCCGTGGCCACGTTCTCCGCGTGGATCTCGCCCAGGTGGCGGGAGGGGCCGCCGACGGGGGTGAACTCCTCGATGGGGACGAGGTAGGGGGCGACGGGGCGGGCGGTGAACTCCATGGCGCCGGAGGGGGACTTGCGCAGGTCGAGGTGGTGGAACCAGGAGGCGTCGTCGCGCTGGGGGTGGTCGAGGCGGTCGTGGTAGAGCCCCCAGCGGGACTCGGTGCGGGCCAGGGAGGCGCGGGCGGCCATCTCGGCGCAGTCGCGGATGAAGGAGACCTCGGCGCAGCGCATCAGCTCGTGCGGGGTGCGGGCGCCCATCTCGGCGATGTCGCCGCGCATCCGCTCGAAGGCGTCGAGGGCGAGGGAGAGGCGGGAGCCGGACTTCGGGGGCGCCACGTAGTCGTTGACGAAGCGGCGCAGCTTGTACTCGACCTGGGGCTGCGGGGGACCGTCGGGGTTGCGCAGCGGACGGTAGATCAGCTCGTGGGCGTCCCGGAGCTGGTCGAGCGGCAGGTCGCCCTCGTAGGGGGTGTACCGGGCGGCGTCGGCGCCCGCGAGGTCGCCGAAGACGAAGGCGCCGATCATGTAGTTGTGCGGGACGCAGGCGAGGTCGCCGGCGGCGTACAGCCGGGGGACGGTCGTGCGGGCGTGGTCGTCCACCCGTACGCCCGAGGCGGAGTGGCCGCCGCACAGGCCGATCTCCGAGATGTGCATCTCGATGTCGTGGGTGCGGTAGTCGTGGCCGCGACCGGCGTGGAAGGTCCCCCGGGTCGGGCGCTCGGTCGTGTGCAGGATCGACTCCAGGGCGGAGACGGACTCCTCCGGGAGGTGGCTCAGCTTGAGGTAGACCGGGGCGCGGTCGGAGGCGATCTCGGCCGCGAACTCGGCCATCATCTGGCCGGACCAGTAGTCGGAGTCGACGAAGCGTTCGCCGTGCCGGTTGACCTGGTAGCCGCCGAAGGGGTTGGCGACGTAGGCGCAGGCGGGGCCGTTGTAGTCCTTGATCAGCGGGTTGATCTGGAAGCACTCGATGCCGGTGAGTTCGGCGCCAGCGTGGTAGGCCATGGCGTAGCCGTCGCCCGCGTTGGTGGGGTTCTCGTAGGTGCCGTAGAGGTAGCCGGAGGCGGGCAGTCCGAGCCGGCCGCAGGCGCCGGTCGCGAGGATGACGGCGCCCGCGCGGACCGTGACGAACTGCCCGGTGCGGGTGTTGAAGCCCGCGGCCCCCACCGCCCGCCGGTCCTCGCCCTCGCCGGCCGTCAGCACGCGCACCGGCATCACCCGGTTCTCGATGCGGATGCGTTCGCGCATCTCCCGGCGCCGCAGCTGCCGGTAGAGGACCTTCTTGACGTCCTTGCCCTCCGGCATCGGCAGCACGTACGACCCCGAGCGGTGCACCTGGCGGACCGCGTACTCGTTGTGCTCGTCCTTCTCGAACTTCACCCCGTACGACTCCAGCCGCCGGACCATGTCGTAGCCGCGGGTGGCGGTCTGGCGGACCGTGGACTGGTCGACGATGCCGTCGTTGGCGCGGGTGATCTCGGCGACGTAGTCGTCGGGTTCGGCGCGGCCGGGGATGACGGCGTTGTTGACGCCGTCCATGCCCATGGCGAGGGCACCGGAGTGGCGGACGTGGGCCTTCTCCAGGAGCAGGACGTCCTTGCCGTGCTCGGCGGCGGTCAGGGCCGCCATGGTGCCGGCGGTGCCGCCGCCGATGACGAGGACGTCGCAGGTCAGCTCCTCGGCGTCGGAGAGCGCCGGGATCGTGAGGGGGGTCTCCACCGTGTCCACCGGGGTGCCTTTCGGGTGCTCTGATGTGCTGATGCGCGGGTGCTCGGTCGCTCAGTCGCCGAGCGAGGTCAGGACGTCGCGGCGCAGGGCCGCGCGGGCCGGGTCGTCGTGGGCGGCGCGGTCGCGGGGGCGTGGGACGTCCCGTACGGCGGTGAGCCGGCCGGAGCCGAGGAGGGCCACGCGGTCGCCGAGGAACAGGGCCTCGTCCACGTCGTGGGTGACGAAGACGACGGTCGCGCCCGTGCCCCGCAACACCCCCACCAGCAGGTCCTGCATCCCGGCGCGGGTCTGTGCGTCCAGTGCGCCGAACGGCTCGTCCATCAGGACGGCGCGGGGGCGCCCGGCCAGGGCGCGGGCCAGTTGTGCGCGCTGGCGCTGTCCGCCGGAGACGCGGTGCGGCAGCTGCCGGGCGTACTCGGCGAGCCCCACCCGGGACAGCCACGCCTCGGCCTGCGTACGGCGTTCGGCGCGGGCCAGACCGCGGATGGCGAGCGGGAGTTCGACGTTGGCGCGCAGGGTGCGCCAGGGCAGGAGGGCGTCCTCCTGGAAGACGAGGGCGCGTTCGGCGGACGGGCCGGTCAGCGGGGCCCCGTCCTGGGTGATCTCTCCGGCGAGCGTCGGCAGCAGGCCCGCCAGGGTGCGCAGCAGGGTCGACTTGCCGCAGCCGGACGGTCCGACGACGGTGAGGATCTCGCCGGGGGCCACGTCCAGGCCGACGTCCGTCAGGGCGACGGCGTCGGGGCGGCCCAGGTCGGCGGAGCGCAGGGTGAGGCGGGTGCCGCGCCCGGGGGCGGGCATCCGGTTCTCCTCATCGGGCTGCGCCTGGGCCTCCGCACGGACGGGCGTCCGCGTCTCAGACGAGGTGCTCATCACGGGCCTCCTCGGCCTCGGCTGTGGCTGTCACGGGGGCGGCCGGTGCCGCCGGGGCCCGGGTGGGCCGGGGCGGCCGGCTCCCGGCGGTGTACGACGTACGCGGCAGCCAGTGGGTCAGCCGGCGGCCGACCAGTTCCACGGCGGTCGACGTCAGCCAGCCCAGCACCCCGATCGTGGCCATCCCGACGAAGACGCCGGGGTAGTTGACGACGGTGTAGTCCTGCCAGGTGCGGTAACCGACGCCGTACTGCCCGGAGATCATCTCGGCGGAGATCACACAGATCCACGAGACCCCGATGCCGACCGACAGCCCGCCGAAGATGCCCGGCAGCGCGCCCGGCAGGACGACCGAGGCGAGGACCCGCCACCGGCCGCCGCCCATGGTGCGGACCGCCTCCTCCCACACCGGGGTGAGGGCGCGGACCGCGTGGCGGGTGGAGACCAGCACCGGGAAGAACGCGGCGGTGAAGGTGATGAAGACGATGCCCTGCTCGTTGGAGGGGAAC
This sequence comes from Streptomyces caniscabiei, assembly GCF_014930365.1. GTDB lineage: Bacteria > Actinomycetota > Actinomycetes > Streptomycetales > Streptomycetaceae > Streptomyces > Streptomyces caniscabiei. The sequence goes on from NZ_JABXWI010000007.1 coordinate 135,246, forward strand.
AGCAGGATCGCCACCGGGACCAGGGCGATCGCCGGGATGGGCCGGACCACCTCCAGGACCGGCCCGAGCAGGTCCTCGGCCGGGCGCGAGCGGGCGACGAGGATCCCGACGGCCACCCCCGCCACCGCCGCCAGCAGGAAGCCGGTCAGGATGCGGGTGAGGCTGTCGGTCAGGTCGGTCCAGTAGTCCGGCCCGGTCACCCGGTCCGCGAAGGCATGTGCCACGTCGGTGACCGTCGGGAACTGCGAGAAGCGCAGCCACAGGTCGACGTCCTGGCTGGTCAGCAGCTGCCAGAGGCCGAGGGCGGCGACCAGGGACAGCGCGCGCAGGGCGTAGCGGGCAGCGGGCTGGGAGCCGGGGCTCCGTACACGCCGGGCGCCGGTTTTCGCGGGGCGGCTCACGACGCCCGGTCCAGGGCGGCGGCGTAGGTGACGACCTCGGCGCCGTCGTGCCCGGCGACGTACGCCTTCGCCGTGGCCGGGGCGACGAAGGGCAGGAGCCGGTCGCCGTCCGCGACCCAGACCGCCTTGTCGGCGAACCACTGGGTGCCGGTCGTGGCGTCCGGCACGTACGCGGCGCGGATCCCGTCCTTGTGCGCGGCGACGTAGGCGAGGAGTTCGGCGGGTGTCTCGAAGTCCACGGTCTTCGTCGCGCCTTTGGGCCAGACCTCTGCGGCGGCCGGCGCGGGGGAGGCGGCGAGCCTCTTGTCGTACGACGCGCCCAGCGCCTTGCGTACGTAGCGGTCGTCGACGAACGCGTCCACGTCCACGTCGCCCGTCAGCTTCGCGGCCTTGAGGATCGGCACGTCCTTCTTCAGGGCGGCGATCAGCGCGGGCTTGAGCGAGGGGTCGAAGGTCGCGATGCCGTGCGCGCCGTTGTAGAGGTAGACGACCTCGGCGGGCAGGCCCGTGGCGTCGGCGACCTTCTCGGCGGCCTCGACGGGGTGCTCGTCGAGGTAGTCCGTGGCCCTGGCCTGGGCCTTGAGGAAGGCCTCCAGGACGACCGGCCGCTGCTTCGCGAAGTCCTCGCGCGCGGTGACGCCGTGGAAGGTGGGCAGATCCAGCTGCGCCCCGTCGTACAGGGCCTTCGCCTTGCCCTGGTACGTCAGCAGTCCGGGCCACGCCACGAACTGCGACAGCGCGTCCGCACTGCCCGCGGTGAGCGAGGAGGCGCCGACCGCCGGCTGCTGGTTGAGTTTCTCGATGTCCTTGTCGGCGTCGAGACCGTCGTCCTTCAGCGCGCGTACGAGGGTGCCGTCGGCCGCCGATCCGACGCTCGTCGAGACCTTCTTGCCCTTCAGGTCGGCCAGTGTGCCCAGCTTTGAGCCGGGCGCCGTGACGATGGTGTTGAGTCCGCCGCGGAGGTTGTAGCCGGTGGCCGCGACCAGCCGGGTGGGCTTGCCGAGCTGCTTGCCGCGGGCGGCGTTGAGCAGCAGCGGGAAGTCGCCCATCGAACCGATGTCTGTCTTCCCGGCGGTCATCTGCGCGGTGATCGGGGCGCCCGTCGCGTAGTCCTGCCAGTCGACCTTGTACGTGGTCTCCCCGCCCAGCGCGTTCAGCTCGTCCTCGAAGTAGCCGAGGGAGCGCAGCAGAGTGCCGGCGGTGACGGTGTTGATGGTCTTCGACTGGTAGCCGACGGTCACGGTGACGGTTCCGCCGTCCGCCGCGCTGCCGCTGCCCGTGCCGCAGCCGGCCAGGGCCAGCGGCAGCAGGAGGGCGGCGGACAGGACGAATCCTCTGTTCTTCATGGGAGTGCGGACCTCTCGGCGATCTCAGCGGAGCAGATAGGGCATGTTGACCGTGACGGCGCCGGTGGGGCACCGGGCCGCGCACGGGCCGCAGTACCAGCACTCGTCGACGTGCATGTAGGCCTTGCCGTTGCTCTCGTCGATGGCCAGGGAGTCCAGCGGGCACATGTCCACACAGAGGGTGCAGCCGTCGATGCACTTCGACTCGTCGATGGTCACGGGCACGTCGGCCCGCTGGGGCGCCAAAGGCATGGCTGTCTCCAGGGAGGGGCGGAACAGGGGATCACGGAGTCACCGTGAGCGGTGCAGCAGGCCGCTCATCGAGATGCGGTCGCCGCGGAAGCGGATGAACTCCAGGTCGACGGGCCGGCCGTCGGCGAGGTGCGTGAGCCGTTCCAGCATCAGAACGGCGGAGCCGCGCGGGGCTTCGAGCACGGCGGCGGAGTGGGTGTCGGCGTTCACCGCCTCCAGGGTGATCTCGGCGTGCCCCAGGGGCAGGCCGGTGATCGCCTCCAGGAGGCGGAAGACGTCGGTGTTCTCCAGGTCGGCGCCGAGGAGCGCCGTGCCGAGGTCGAGGGGGCCGAGGGTGAGCGGGATGTAGGTGAGGTCGAGGGAGAGGGGGAGGCCGTTCAGCCGGCGCAGGCGTTCGATGTAGAGGACGTCGGTGCCGGGCGGGACGTGCAGACGGTCGGCCACGGGGGTGGGGGCCGGGGCGGGGCCCATGGTGCGGACCTCGTTGGTGACCGTGCCGTGCTCGCGGAGGGTTTCCGCGAGGCCCATCAGACGGTCCAGGCCATGGGGGTACTTCCGGGCGACGACGACGGTGCCGACGCCCGGGAACCGTTCCACCAGGCCCTCGGCACGCAGCAGGTCCAGGGCCTCGCGCACGGTGTTGCGGGTGGCGCGGTAGTCGGTCGCGAGGGTGGACTCATGGGGAAGGGTGCCGTCGGCGAAACCGCCGCTGAGGAGCTGACGGCGCAGCAGATCGGCGAGCTGCCGCGCCTGGTCCGCCCGCAGCCGGCGCCGCGCGCGGTGGGCGGCGACGGTGGTCGCGCCCTGCCCGGCGTGGTCCCGGATGCGGTCGGTGGATGGCATGTTTCGAACCATACCGAAACGGTGGGGAAAGGAATGTTGCCGGAGTGTTGCGCCATCTGAGGAGGTGTGGAAGGCGGGTCTGACCTGCGCTTACGCGGGAGCGGGCGCAAGATCTGCCACCGGTTTGTCCAAGGGGTGGGAATCAGGCTCCGGTGGCTGGGACGTGCCGGTCTACTCCCGGGCCGCCACCACCCGCCCGGTGACCTCGCCCAGCCCCACCTTCGTGCCGCCCGGCCCCGGAGCCCACGCCGTGAGCGTCACCTCGTCGCCGTCCTCCAGGAACGTCCGCCTGCCGGTGGGAAGGTCGAGCGGGTCGCGCCCGTTCCAGGTGAGTTCCAGCAGTGAGCCGCGCTGGTCGGGGGCGGCCCCGCTGACCGTGCCGGAGCCGTAGAGATCGCCGGTGCGCAGCGACGCGCCGTTGACCGTCATATGGGCCAACTGCTGCGCGGCCGTCCAGTACATCGTGGCGAAGGGCGGCTCCGAGACGACATGCCCGTCGACCGCGACGCTGATCCGCAGGTCGTACCCCCCGGGGTCGACGTCCGGCGCGGAGTCGTCCAGGTAGGGCAGCAGCGGATGTGTGCGCTCCGGCGGCGACACCCGCGCCTCCTCCAGCGCCTCCAGCGGCGTGACCCAGGCCGAGACCGACGTGGCGAACGACTTCCCGAGGAACGGCCCGAGCGGCACGTACTCCCAGGCCTGGAGATCACGCGCCGACCAGTCGTTGAGGAGGCACACCCCGAAGACGTGGTCCCGGAACTCGCCCAGCCCCACCGGCCGCCCCCGCTCGGACGGCACCCCCACCACGAACCCGACCTCCGCCTCGATGTCGAGCCGCACGGACGGCCCGAACACCGGCGCCGGATCGGTCGGCGCCTTGCGCTGTCCGGCCGGCCGCACCACCTCCGTGCCGGACACCACGACCGTGCCGGACCGGCCGTGGTAACCGATGGGCAGGTGCTTCCAGTTGGGTGTCAGCGGATCCGGGGCGTCGGGGCGGAAGATGCTGCCGACGTTCCGGGCGTGGTTCTCGGAGGCGTAGAAGTCGACGTAGTCGGCCACCTCGAACGGCAGGTGCGGGGTCACCGAGGGCAGCGGGTGGAAGTACGGCGCGATCGTCTCCCGGTGCGAGGGCACCGTCACCCACGCCGTCAGTGCCCGCCTGAGGTCCGACCAGGCCGTGCGGCCCGCCGCGAGCAGGGGGTTCAGCGTGGGGTGCGCCAGCAGCGCGGCGTACGGGGAGCCGAGGGCGTGCGCCGCCGCCGCGGCGTCGAGGACGTGATCGCCGAGCCGGACCCCGACGGTACGAGGGGCTCCGGACGCGCCGAGGGAGAAGACACCGTAGGGGAGGTTGTGCGGACCGAAGGGGTGGCCCTCGGGGACGTCGAAGGGGTGACCCTCGGGGACATCGTCGGTGACATCGAAGGGGGGCATCGGGGGCTGCCTCGCTCTCGTGCGTTCCGTCGTACCTCTGGTCGCGGCACACGTTACGGGGAGGGGCGAAGATCCGGGAGTGTCTAAAGAGTTCGCAATGTCCTGATAGGGGAGGGTCGGAAGGAAAGGTTCCGGCTTAGCGTCCTCTGGGGGACGCGGACGGGGTGGGTCCGGGTCCGGTAGGGGGGACACGTGGGGGGACCCGTGGCCATGGGTACTTGGGGTGCGCCGGTACAGGCGGACCGAGGCGTTCCGGGGCTCGTCGTGAAGCTCGGCGACTATCCGCTGCACCACGGCGGCGTCGGAGCCATCCGCAGCCTGGGCCGGCTCGGCGTGCCGATGTACGCGATCACGGAGGACCGGTTCACACCGGCCGCCGCCTCGCGCTATCTGCGGCGCGCGTTCGTGTGGCCGACCACCGGGACGGAGGAGCCCGAGTGGCTGGTGGACGGACTGCTGCGCATCGGCCGGCGGATAGGACGGCCCGCCGTCCTCATCCCCACCGACGAGGAAGCCGCGGTGCTCATCGCCGAGCACCAGGAGGAACTCGCGACCCGCTTCCTCTTCCCCCGCGTCGACGCGAAGCTCCCGCGCCGCCTCGCCAGCAAACAGGGGCTGCACGAACTCTGCGTGGAGCACGGCATCGCGAGCCCCGTCAGCTCGTTCCCGCAGTCGTACGAGGACGTGGAACGGTTCGCGGCACGGGCCCGCTTCCCCGTGGTGGCCAAGAACCGGGAGGCGTTCGAGCGGCGCCGGCAGCCCGCGGTGAACGGGACGACCCGCATCGCCGACCGGGAGTGCCTGCTGCGGCTGGCCCGCGGCTGGGGCGAACGGCCCGGGGTGATCCTCCAGGAGTACCTGCCCCGGGAGGACGCCGAGGACTGGATCGTGCACGCCTACTTCGACGCGGACTCCACCCCGCTCGCGATGTTCACCGGGGTGAAGGTGCGGTCGTGGCCGCCGCACGCGGGGATGACGGCGAACGCGTACGTCGTCGACAACCCCGAACTCGCCGACATCGCGGCCCGGTTCATCAAGCAGATCGGGTTCACGGGGGTCATCGACCTCGATCTGCGGTTCGACCGGCGGGACGGCCGGTACAAACTGCTGGACTTCAACCCGCGGATGGGCGCGCAGTTCCGGCTGTTCGAGAACGAGGCCGGGATCGACGTCGTACGCGCCATGCACCTCGATCTGACCGGACGCCCGGTGCCGGAGGGGGAACAGCTCGCCGGGCGGCGGTACATCGTGGAGAACATCGATCTGCCGGCGCTGCTCGCCTACCGGCGCAGCGGCTACACCACACCGCACGCGCCGCCGCGCGCGAGCGGTACGGAGCTGGCGTGGCTCGCGGGTGACGACCCGCTGCCGTTCCTCACGATGCTCGCGCGCTTCGTACGGCCGGGTGCGAAGCATCTGTACCAGATGTGGCGGGCCAACCGCCTCGGCAACACCCCCGTGCGCCCCTAGCCCGCGAGGCCGTCGGCGCACGGGACCGCACGAAGTAGACATGCAGCGTCCTGGGGAGGGACTTCGTGATTCAACCGGTAGCAGTCATCGGTGCCGGGCCGTACGGTCTGTCGACCGCCGCGCATCTGCGGGCGCACGGCATTCCGGTCCGTGTCTTCGGCGAACCCATGGTGAGCTGGCGGGACAACATGCCCGCCGGGATGCTGCTGAAGTCCACACCGGCGGCGTCGAGCATCGACGCGCCCCAGCAGGGCCACACCCTCGTCGACCACTGCGACGCGGCGGGCGTCCGGCGCCTCGTGACGGACGAGGACATCATCCCCGTCGAGACCTTCATCTCCTACGGCGAGTGGTTCCAGCAGCAGCTCGTGCCCGACCTGGAACGGGTGCGCGTGGTCTCGGTGGACCGGAGCAAGAGCGGCGGCTTCGAGCTGAAGCTGGACTCGGGGGAGTCGTTCACGGCGCGGGCCGTCGTGGTGGCGAGCGGCCTGTTCGGGCTGGCGCACCTGCCGCCCGAGCTGGCGGGCGCGGCGGCGGACGGTCCGACCCCGATGGGGCCCGTCTCGCACAGCTCCCAGCACGCCGACCTGGGCCGGTTCAAGGACAAGGACCTGATCGTCGTGGGCGCGGGGCAGTCCGCCCTGGAGACGGCGGTGCTGGCGGCCGAGGCCGGCGCGCGGGTGCGGGTCGCCGCGCGCGGGCGGGGGACCGTGGCCTTCGGCGCGCCCCCGTGGCGGCAGCCGAGGCTGCGCCCCGAGTCACCGTTCGGGCGGGCCTGGTCGCTGTGGGCGCTCAGCTACTACCCGCAGCCCTACCGTTATCTGCCGGCCGCCACCCGGCACCACCTGGTCCGCCGGGTGCTCGGGCCGCTGGGCGCGTGGTGGCTGCGGGAGCGGTTCGAGGGACGGGTGGAGGTGCGGGAGGTGGAGCGGGTCGTGCGGGCCGGCGTCGTCGACGGGCGTCCGCTCCTCGTGGTGCGCGAGCACGACGGCCGTACGGCGGAGCTGGGCGCCGATCATGTCATCGCGGCGACGGGGTACCGGGTGGACCTCGGGGCGATGGGGTTCCTCGGGCACGAACTCCGTACGGAGCTGGGGACGAGCCGGGGGACGCCGGTGCTGGGGGCCGGGTTCCGGTCGTCGATCCCGGGGCTGTACTTCACGGGGTTGCCGGCGGCGGCGTCGTACGGGCCGGTGATGCGGTTCGTGTGCGGGACGGAGTTCGCTTCGCCTCGGTTGGCTCGGCATCTGGCCGCGGCTCACGGGTGAGGGTTCCGGGATGAGCTCGGGTGGGGCGGTGCGTCGCGGGTGCGGGTCCGGTGGGGCTTCTCGCGCAGTTCCCCGCGCCCCTTTTGGGCCTTCGGCCCTCAAGCGTCCGGGGCCCTGACCTCCGTCCCCGGCTGAACCCCCGTTCGGGAAAAGCGAGTTGACGTAGAGGGGTGCTGGAGCGGTCGGGATGCCGGACGTCGTCCGGTTCGGGTCGAACCGATGGGGCGTGGCATCCGTATTCTCTGATCATGGCCGCTCCCACCGCATATTCACTCATCGCCACTGACCTGGACGGAACGCTCCTGCGCAGTGACGACACGCTCTCCGACCGGTCCCTCGCCGCGCTGGCGCGGGCCACGGAGGCCGGTGCCCAGCACCTCGTGGTGACGGGACGGCCGGCGCCGAGAGTGCGCCCCCTCTTCGACGACCTCGGCAGCAGGGGGCTCGCGGTGTGCGGGCAGGGCGCGCAGTTGTACGACCCCGGCGCGGACCGGCTGCTCTGGTCGGTCACCCTGGACAGGGAACTCGCCGAGACCGCGCTCGGCAAGATCGAGGCGGAGGTCGGACAGGTGTACGCGGCCGTCGACCAGGACGGCGTCGACGGCCTCACCCTGATCGAGCCCGGCTACCTCATGCCGCACCCCACGCTGCCCGCGGTGCGGGTGCCGCGCCGGGACGACCTGTGGTGCGAGCCGATCAGCAAGGTGCTGCTGCGCCATCCCTATCTGTCGGACGACGAGCTGGCCTCGGCGGCGCGGATGGCGGTCGGCTCGCTGGCGACGGTCACCATGTCGGGGCCCGGCACGGTCGAACTCCAGCCATGCGGCATCACCAAGGCGACGGGGCTCGCGCTGGCCGCCGACCACCTCGGTCTGACGCCGGACGAGACCATCGCCTTCGGCGACATGCCCAACGACATCCCGATGTTCGACTGGGCCGCACACGGCGTGGCCATGGCCAACGCCCACCCGGAACTCAAGGCCGTCGCCGACGAGGTGACCCTCTCCAACGAGGACGACGGGATCGCCGTGGTGCTGGACCGGCTGTTCCGCTGAGACAAGCGTTCCCCTGGGCCCGCCGGCCCAGGGGAACGAGTGCGGAGCCGGTGGGGCTCAGTACGCGCCGAAGACGTTGTCGATCGAGCCGTACCGGTCGGCGGCGTAGTTGCAGGCCGCCGTGATGTTGGCGACCGGGTCGTACGGGTCGTACGGGGTGCCGGAGACGTGGTACGCGGCGAACGTCGGGTCGATGACCTGGAGGAGGCCCTTCGACGGGGTGCCCGCGGCGGCGTTGGAGTCCCAGTTGTTGATCGCCAGCGGGTTGCCCGACGACTCGCGCATGATGTTGCGGTGGATCCCGTTGTACGTCCCGGGAATTCCCTTTTGCGCCATGATGTCCAGCGACTCGCGGATCCAGCCGTCGAGGTTGTCCGGGTAGGTCTTCACCGAGGCCTGCGTGGCCGTGGAGGCCTTCGGCTTCGTCGACGCCTTCTTCGCGGCGGGCGCCTTCGTCCCGGTCACCTTCAGCTTCAGGCCCGGACGGATCAGGGCCGGGTTGTCGCCGACGGCGGCGCGGTTGTCCTTGTAGAGCCGCTGCCAGCCGCCCTTGGTGCCGTGCTCGCGGGCGATGGAGGAGAGCGTGTCGCCGGAGACCACGGTGTAGTTCGCGGACTTGGGCAGCGTCGCGGCCGGCGCGGACTGCGCGGCGGACTGGACGGAGCCGGCGGCCTGGGCCGGGGTGGCGGCGCTCGCGGTCGTGGCGACCGTCAGCGGGAGGGCCAGGGCGGCCCCGCCCGTTCCGGCGGCGAGCATGCCACGGGTGAACGCGTTGCTTCTGGGACGGCGGTGTTTGCCTCGTGCGGGCATGGCGGATTCCTCTCCGTCGCCTGCGAGGTGAGCTGTCGGGTTCGGGCTGGAGATGCCCTGCCGCGCGCGTCCTTCCGGCGGTCGCTGTGCGTGCCGCGTCCGCCGGTCGTACCGCGCGTGGCTTCACCCCTAGCCGGTCCGATGGGGGAAATGCCGGACCGGCGCTTACCTGGGTCCCCCGCTCCTGCCGTGCGTGGATGAGTGTTGATGGGTGGGGAGTCCGGGCGGCGGCAGGATTCGGCGGTCCGTCCGGACGGGGTGTGAACGTATGCGAGAGCACACGATCGGAACAAGTCCCGGTTTGGCCGTTAGGTCTAGTTGACCTTGACTTTGGTGTGATTCGGCGGCAATTTCCGATGCGCGCTCCTGGGTCAACTTGCCTACCGCAAAGGGAAAGTCGGCGCGGTGGCGAAGGTTTGCGCCGCCCGGCCCGGGTGACCCAACTCACGGGAGGAGTCGGGTGAAGTTCTGGTATGCGGCAAATCGGTCAACTCGGGCCGGGTGTGCGCGCTCGTCCCCGGGGGTGCCCGGGGGGCCGACGAGGGGCCTCGCGCGGGTGCCGTACGCGCGTCGACCCGTGGGCGCTCGTGGTGATCGAAAGGTGACCGGATACGCTGACTCGGGTGATGGCAGCGACAGATCGACAAACTGTGTCATCGACCGTGAGAGCGAACCAGACCGACCGTGTGACCGTGTGACCGTCAGTAGACGTCAGCAGACAGGAGAACCCTCGTGACCGTCGTCGAGCCGTTTGGGCTGAGCGCGCGGGACCAGGCTCTCGAAGCCGATGTCCAGGCCGGAATGGCGGCCGTCGAGGAGGGTCTGCTGGAGGCGACCAAGAGCGGGGTCCCCTTCATCCAGGAGGCCGCCCAGCATCTGCTGCGCGCGGGCGGCAAGCGGTTCCGCCCGCTGCTGGTGATGCTCGCGGCACAGTTCGGCGACCCGTACGCGCCGGGTGTCGTGCCCTCGGCGGTCGTGGTCGAGCTGACCCACCTGGCCACGCTGTACCACGACGACGTGATGGACGAGGCCGAGGTGCGCCGGGGCGTGCCGAGCGCCAACGCCCGCTGGGACAACTCCCTCGCCGTCCTCACCGGCGACTTCCTCTTCGCCCGCGCCTCCCACGTCCTCGCCGACCTCGGCCCCGACGCCGTCCGCATCCAGGCCGAGGCCTTCGAGCGGCTGGTCACCGGACAGATCCTGGAGACCGCCGGGCCGCGCGACGGACGCGACCCGATCGAGCACTACCTCGACGTGCTGGGCGGCAAGACCGGCTCGCTGGTCGCGGTCGCCGGACGGCTCGGCGCGCTGATGGCCGGCGCCGACGAGACCGTGGTCGACGTGCTGACCCAGTACGGCGAACGGCTCGGCGTCGCCTTCCAGCTCGCCGACGACGTCCTCGACATCGCCTCCGACTCGCACGAGTCCGGCAAGACCCCCGGCACGGACCTGCGCGAGGGTGTGCCGACCATGCCGGTGCTGCGGCTGCGCGAGCGGGCGGGCCGGCTGGGGCTGGCGGACGACATCGCCCTGTGCGAGCTGCTCGACTCCGACCTCACCGACGACGCCCGGCACGCCGAGGCCCTGGCCCGGCTCCGCGTCCACCCCGCCCTGGAGCAGGCCCGCCGCGACACCATCCGCTACGCGGAGGAGGCCCGCGCCGTCCTGGCCCCCCTCCCGGAGTGCGACGCGAAGGCGGCGCTGGTGGAGCTGTGCGACGCCGTGGTGCACCGCGCCGGATAGCCACCGGAGAGGGCACCGGGGACCGGTCGTCGGCGGCGTCCCCTACGGGTCGTGGGGAGGCGCCGCCTCGTCATGTCATCCCTGACGGCTGCCATGTCATCCCGTAGCAGTACGCGGAGTTGAGCCCGGAGTCTGACGATTCCCTCCGGCCGATTTGGTCAGATGGGTATCACCACTCCTCACCGATTCGGGTGAGAATGGCGGCTCCGACCAGACGCCGCCGCCGACGACGGAGGTAAGGCACACATGGCACCGTACGAAACCGACGACAGCGCCCGGTCCGGTGACGCGGCCGCGCTCGCGGCCGAGGCCGAGGAGGCGCGCTCGGCACGGCGACGCAAGGCCGCGCGGTACGTCGTCCCGGTCACCGTGCTGGGCGTGGCCGCCGCGACCATCGGGCTCGTCCCGGCCTTCGCCGGCTCCGGTGACCCCGATCTGCCGAAGATCAGCGCGCAGGAACTCATCGAGAAGATCGCCGCGTCGGACGTCCAGCAGGTGTCCGGCACGGTGAAGATCACCACGGACCTGGGTCTGCCCGACCTGGGCGGTCTGGCGGACAGCCTGGGAGCGCAGGCCGCGCCCGGCGGCGACGGCGGTTCCACCGCGGACCCCTCCGCCAAGCTGCTCGAACTGGCCACCGGCACCCACACGTTGCGCATCGCCGCCGACGGCCCCGACAAGCAGAAGCTGTCGCTGCTGGACGAGGCGGCCGAGTACAGCGTCATCCACAACGGCGACGACCTGTGGGCGTACGACAGCGCCTCGAACGAGGTCTACCACGCGACCGAAGCCGGCCCGGAGGGCGAGAGCGCGGGCAAGGGCGGCAAGGACGTCCCGGACACCGCCGAGGACGTGCCCGCCACGCCTCAGCAGCTCGCCGAGGAGGCCCTGAAGGCGGTCGACGACACCACGTCCGTGACCGTCGACGGGACCGCGCAGGTCGCCGGGCGGGACGCGTACAAGCTGGTCGTCAAGCCCAAGCAGTCCGGTTCCACGGTCGGGGCGATCTCCATCGCCGTCGACGCCAAGACGGGGCTGCCGCTGAAGTTCACCCTCACCCCGGCGAGCGGCGGCGCGGCCGTCGTCGACGCGGGCTTCACGAAGGTCGACTTCGGCAAGCCGAGCGCCTCGACGTTCGACTTCACCCCGCCGAAGGGCGCGAAGGTCACCGAGGCCGAAGAGGCCGAGAAGGCGGGCGGCCACGAGTCCGGCTCCGGCGACTCGGTCTTCGGGGAGCCCGGCAAGAACGGCGAGTTCAAGGGCGGCGAGAACCGCAAGGACTCCGTGGGCCCCAAGGGCTCCGAGGAGGAGTTCGCGAGCGGGCTCGACGGGCTGAAGATGATCGGCGAGGGCTGGAGCACCATCGCCGTGATCGACGGCGGGTCCGAGGGCGGCCTGCCCACCGGTGGCGGCGAGTCGTCCGGCGACGCCCGGGTCGACGGCTTCCTGAACTCCCTCGGCGACCAGGTCAAGGGCGAGTTCGGCTCGGGTACGGTCTTCAAGACCCGGCTGATCAACGTCCTCTTCACCGACGACGGCACGGTGTACGCGGGCGCCGTCACCAAGGACGCCCTGGTGAAGGCGGCCGACGCGGCGAAGTAGGGCGCCGGTTCGCCGAGCCGGGCGGTGAGACAGCGCCGCCTGGCCGGTGGGCCGGGGCGGTGGAGCGGTGACGCCGGTCTCGGCGGATCGGGCGGCGCGGCAGTTGCCGCCCGGCCGGTGGGTCGGGGCGGTGAAGTAGCGACGTCCGGCTGTGGGCCGGGACATGGAGTTGAGGCGTCCGGCTGTGGGCCGGGACGGCCGGCCCGCCGTCCCGGCCCATCGGCCGTACCCGAGGGGAGCCATGAGCGACGCAGCCATCCACACCCAGGGGCTGACCAAGACCTTCCGCGGCGGACAGGTGGCCGTCGACCACCTGGAACTGACCGTGCCCGGCGGCAGCGTCTTCGGCTTCCTCGGCCCGAACGGCTCGGGCAAGACCACCACCATCCGCATGCTGATGGGCCTGATCGAACCGACCTCGGGCACGGCCGAGGTCCTCGGCCGGCCCATGCCGCGCTCCGCCCGGAGCGTCCTCCCGCACGTCGGCGCGCTCATCGAGGGGCCCGCTCTCTACGGGTTCCTCTCCGGCCGCGACAACCTGCTCCGCTACGACTCCGCCGACCCGACCGCCGACCCGCGCACCCGGCGTACGCGGGTCGCGGCCGCCCTCGACCGGGTGGGGCTCGTGGCCGCCGCCGGCAAGAAGGCGAAGGCGTACTCGCTGGGCATGAAACAGCGGCTGGGCCTCGCGGCGGCCCTGCTCCAGCCGCGCCGGCTCCTCGTCCTCGACGAACCGACGAACGGGCTCGACCCGCAGGGGATGCGTGAGATCCGCACCCTGGTACGGGAGTTGGCGTCCGACGGCACCACCGTCTTCCTCTCCTCCCACCTCCTCGACGAGATCGAGCAGGTGTGCACCCATGCCGCCGTCATGGCCCGCGGCAGGCTCGTCACCCAGGGCCCGGTGGCCGAACTGGCCGCCGGCGCACGCGGTCGCCTGGTCGTCACCACCCCGGACACGGCGGACGCGGTCCGGGTGCTCAAGGAGCAGGGAATCTCCGACGTGATCGTGGACGAGGACGGAGCCCGGGTGACCGCGGAACCGCCCCCGCCCGACCGCGACCTCGCCGAACTGAACACCGCACTGGTCACCGCGGGCGTCCGCGTCCGCGGCTTCGCCCTCGAACGCGCCTCCCTGGAGGACGCGTTCGTGGCACTCACGGGGGAGGGTTTCGATGTCGCGGGCTGACACACCCGGCGCGCAGGCCACGCCGGAGGGAGCCCTGTCGGAGGCTCCCGCGCACCCGGCCGCCCCCACGCCGGCCGCCCCCGTCCGTACGCCGGGCCTCCTGTGGACCTTCGGGCTGTTCCGCAGCGAGTTGGTGACGACCTTCCGGCGGTGGCGGACCCTCGCGCTGCTGGGCGTGCTCGCGGCGGTACCGGTCCTCGTGGGGATCGCGGTGCGGATCGAGACGGGTGACGGATCGTCGATGGGCGGCGGGCCGGACGGAGGGGGCGGCGGCGGTGGCGGGCCCGCGTTCATCGCGCAGATCACCAACAACGGTCTGTTCCTGGTGTTCACGGCGCTGGCGGCGACGCTCCCCTTCTTCCTGCCGATGGCCGTCGGCGTGATCGCCGGGGACGCGATCGCGGGCGAGGCGAACGCCGGCACCCTGCGCTATCTGCTGGTCTCGCCCGCCGGCCGGACCCGGCTGCTGCTCACCAAGTACGCGACGACCATGACGTTCTGCCTGGTCGCGACCCTGGTCGTGGCGGCTTCCGCGTTGGCGGTCGGGGCGCTGCTGTTCCCGCTCGGGGACCTGACGACGATCTCCGGGACGCGGATCAGTTTCGCCGAGGGCCTGCTGCGGGCCCTGCTGATCGCGCTGGCGGTGGCCGCGTCACTGATCGGGGTGGCGGCCCTCGGGCTGTTCGTCTCCACCCTCACCGACAGCGGGATCGCCGCGATGGCCACCACGGTCGGGCTGCTCATCACCGTCCAGATCCTCGACCAGATCCCCCAGCTCGACGCCCTCCACCCGTACTTCTTCTCCCACTACTGGCTCTCCTTCGCCGACCTCATGCGCGAGCCGGTCTACTGGGACGACCTCCAGCGCAACCTCGGCCTCCAGGCCGTGTACGCGGCGGTGTTCGGCTCGGCGGCGTGGGCGAGGTTCACGGCGAAGGACATCACCGCCTGACGCGACTCAGGCGGCGGACTCCTCAGAACTCCGGTGGGGGAGTCACCGGTGGGGGCGCCTTCCGGTGGAGGAGAGTCAGGGAGAGGCCGCGCCAGGGGTGCTGTCACCGGAGGCGGGCGAGGGCGGTTCCAGAAGCAGGGCCATCACCCCGACGAGGGTCGCGCCGCTGACGATCTCCCGGCGGGCGATCATGCCGGGGATCGCGGTGAGCGGGATCCACTCCACCCGGTCGGACTCGTTGAGTTCCGTCGGCGCGCCGATCCGCCGGGCGTCGTCCGTACGGAAGACGAAGTGCTGGGTGTCGGTGATGCCGGCCGCCGGCTGTGCGTACACCAGTTCCCGCAGCGACCCCGGCCGCCACCCCGTCTCCTCCTCCAGCTCCCGCGCCGCCGCCTCCTCGGGCGACTCCCCGTCCTCGACCAGGCCCATGGGCAGCTCCCACGCCCAGGTGTCCGTGACGAAGCGGTGGCGCCACATCATCAGGACCCGGCGCCGGTCGTCGACGGCCGCCGTGACCGCGAGGTCCCGCAGCCGGACGACGTGGTGGTCGCCGCGCGTCCCGTCGGGCCGCTCGACGTCCAGCGACCGCAGCCGCACCCAGGGGGTGTCGTGGATCGTGCGTTCACCGTGGACGGTCCATCTCATGCCGGGTCCTCGCTCTCTGGTTCGCGGTGCGTCCGGGCGGCCTCGGCGGCGCACGCGGTACGCAGGAGCGCCGCCTCCTCGCCGTGCCGGGCCACCAGTTGGAGGCCGACCGGGCAGCCGTCGGCGTCGAAGCCGGCCGGGACGCTCAGGGCCGGGTGGCCACTGAGGTTGAACGCCCAGGTGAGCGCCGTGGAGTAGCGCTCGCCCGGCCCGTCGTGGCCGTGCGGGGCGTTGGGCGTGGTGGGGGTCAGGATCAGGTCGGCCTCGGCGAAGAGCGCGGCGAGCCGCCGGTCGTTCCCGGCGCGGAGTTCCCTGGCCGCCCGCACGGCCGCCGGGTCGGCGTCCGGGGCCCCGCGGAGGGCGAGCCAGGCCGCTGCCGGGTCCTCCAGGCGTACGGGGTCGTCCTGGCGCCGGTGCCGTACGAGCCGTACGAGCCCCGTGTCTTCGAGGCGGAGCGCGGCGGCACGGGCGATCGAGGCGGGCTCGGCGTCGGTGTCGGCGAAACCGAGGTCGGCCGACCAGACAGCGGTGAGGGGAGGGCGTGGGCCCTCGCTCGTCTCGCCTCCCTCGCCCGCCACGCACCGCCAGTACGCCGCCGCGTCCGAGGCGTGGCTGGTGAGGACGCCGGCCGCCGCGAGGCCCGTGCGGTCGGCGGACGGCAGCCGCCCGTTGGTGGTCTTCAGGCCGACGACACCGCACCACGCAGCCGGGATCCGCACCGACCCGGCGCCGTCCGTCCCGGTCGCCATCGGTACGAGGCCCGCCGCCACCGCCGCCGCGGACCCGGCGGAGGAGCCGCCCGGCGTCCGGTCCGCACGCCAGGGGTTGACGGTCCGGCCGTGGGCTCCGAGCCCCCAGGTCTGCCAGGGGGTGCCGCGGCCGGGCACCGAGGTCGCGCCCACGGGGACGCACCCGGCGGCGACCAGCGCGCGTGCCGCCGCCGTACGGAGTCCGGTCCGCCCCTTCACCCCGATCGGCACCCCGGCCAACGGCAACCACTCGCCCGCCGCGACCCGCGCGTCCACGTCCCCGGCCCGCCGCAGGGCCTCCTCCGCCCACACCTCCACGAACGCGCACAGCGTCGGCTCGGCCCGCTCGATACGCACGAGCGCGGCCGCGACGACATCAACGGCCCGCACCTCACCGGCCCGCACCCCGGCGGCGACCCGCACGGCGGAGAGGGAAGGGAGCCCGCCGGGCGGGAGTGGCGTCGCGGGGAGGGGGGTGGGGGGAGTGGGCGTAAGGGCATCCGGGTGCGGTGGTGAATCCGGGTGTCGTGGGGTGCGCGGTTCCATGGTCTTCCGGGGGCGTCGGTGGGCTGACGGGGGCTCTCGGGCGTCCTCGCGGTCCGCTCTCAGCGGCTCGGTCCGCCCGGTCCGCCCGGTCCGCCCGGTGTCGGCGGCAGCTGCGGCTTCGGTGGTGCGGGGGCGTGGGGGCGGGACGGCGCCGGTGTGGGTCCTGTGGTGCCGGGGGTGACCCCGCCGGCCCCGCCGACCCCTCCGCTCATCCCGCCGGTACGGCGCTTCGCCGCGTCCGCGACCGGATTGCCGGTGGCCTGGCCCTGCTGCCCCGGCACCCCAGGTACCCCCGGACCGGTCGACGACCGCTGCCCGGCCGCCGCCTGGAGACTCGCCGGTCCCTGCCCGGGCCCGGGCCCGGGCTGCTGCCCCGCCTCCCGCGCGCGCCCCTCCTCCGCCCCCGGTGGCGTCGACGCGGCCCGCGTCGAGGCCATCGCGGCCCGTGCCCCCTCCGGCGCCTGCTGGGCGGCGAGTTGTTCCTTCGTCAGGTAGGGGCGTGGCTCGACGTGCCAGGACGGCGCGTTCGGGTCCACCTCGCGGCGCACGACGCGCTCCATGAGGGTGGCCATCTCGACCGGGCCGATGCCCCCGGGCACCGGCGTGAGGTGCTGCGGGATGTCGTACGCCGCCTGCTGGACGTCACCCCGCACGGTGCCGTCCGCCTGCGGGACGAACCCGGAGTCGACGACGAGCCGGTGATGGGGCCGCAGGTGGTCGGGGCCGAGGATGCCGGGGCTGCCGGTGACGGAGACGACGATGTCGGCGTCACGTACCCGCCCCAGGTCGTCCCCGGCGTCGAGCTCCATCAGCCGGTGCCCCTGCTCGCGCAGGGTGCCGACGACGCCCTGCCCGACGAACCCCCTGCTGCCGACGACCGCGATCACCGGGTCGTCCTGGGCGAACGGCTCCACGACCCGGCAGATCCCCTCGGCCGTGGCGCACGCGGTGTACGGGGAACGGCCCTTGGTGAGCGCGTCGATGTCCTTGGCGGGATCCATGCGCTGCACCAGCGGCTGGAGTTCGGCAGGCGGCGGGAACTGCACGATGATCGCCCGGGTCGCCGGATCCTGGTTGGCCTGCTCCAGCACCGCCGCGAACTGCGCACGCGTCGTGCCGGGCGGCATCACCACGTGGTTCGCCTCGAAGCCCAGGTGCTCGAAGCTCTTCACCTTCTGCTCGGCGGAGACCTTCGACGCCTCCAGCTTCGCCTTCCACTCGGGCGGATCGTTCTCCGCGGGCTGGAAGCGGATGATCGTCACCCGCTGTCCCGTCGGGGCCACGGCGTCCCGGTAGGGGGCGTACAGGTCCTTGGCCTGCCGCAGTACGTCCCGTCCCGATACCTGCTCGGTCATCGTCGGCTCACCCCCGTGTCGCTTCGTGGTCGATGCGGGCGAGTACCTGGGGGACGGGTTCGAGCCCGTGGCCCAGGAGTTCCTCCACGTCCCGCGCGGTGAACGTCCGGTCGCCCGTGAGGTCGTCGGTGTGCCCGTCGGGGCCCGCCGTGAGGGTGATCAGGGTGAAGGACTCCGGCCCGGTCGGGTCGTGGTACGAGAACGCCCCGAAGTGGGCGATCCAGAAGACCTCCACCGGCTCCGCGCCGAACGCCCGCCGCAGCGCGGGCAGGACGGCGTCCGCGACGCTGCCGAAGTCGTCGGTGATGCCCCGGTCGTCGGGGTTGCTCGCCAGCTCCGACACCACCGCGACGACGCGGCCGGTGACGGTGGAACGCATGGCCCGGACGAGTGTGTGCGCGCGCCCCGCCCGGCGGTGGCGCCAGTCGACGACGTCCTCGAAGTACTGCAGGGTCGAGTTGTCCATGTTGTCTCTCCCGTCGGCCGCGGACGCCGACCGCTCCCGGTCCGTTTCCGCTGGTGGCCGCCTTGTGATCGGCTGCGCGTCGGTTCAGGGTATGAGGGCTCGCCCCGAGGCGGGCCCCCTGCCCGTCCGCCGCCCCCGCTCAGTTCTCCGTCCCGTACGGCTCCACGGCCGGCGGTTGCTTCGCGCGGTGGCCGCCCGCCTTGCAGCCCGCGAACGGGCCGCCGGGGGAGCGCAGTTCGGCCATGACCGGCCCGAGGTGGTCGCGGTGCCACACCGCCGGACCCGTCGGGCCCGCCGTCGGGTCGGTGAGCTCCTGCCAGGCCAGCCACAGGGCGTGCAGCCGGGCCACCGCCTCCAGGTGCTCCCACCAGCGCGGGCACCAGGGCTGCTGCGAGGTGACCTCGCGGCCGTAGACCGGGAGCAGCAGATCCGCGACCCAGACGGCCAGGCCCCCCATCTCCTCGGCGTACTCGGCGCCGTCGAGGTAGAGGATGAACGGCGGCCCCACGGCGGTGAGCGGCTGTTCCGGACTGTGCTGTTCGACGGTGGTGGTGGTCATCGACTGCTCCCTTCACAGAGCTTCTCCGGAACACGCCGCAACGCGTGCGGCCTCATCGGGTGATCCGTTCCGTCGCCCTCGCCGTGATGGCCCTGACCTCGGCCTGGGCCGCCAGCGCGATGCGGTCGGCGCCGGGTTCGGCGTACCAGGGGCGCAGGCGGACCAGGGCGGGCCTGACGCCGGTGGCGAGGAGGAGGGCGGTGCCCTTGGGCAGGGCGCGGATGCGGTCGGCGGGCAGGATGCGTTCCAGGCGGTAGGAGGTGGAGCGGGACCGTCCGCCCTTGCCGCGGGAGTAGCTCACCGTGGACACGTCGTGCTCGCCGACCAGCCGTGAGACCTTCTCGACGAAGTCCGCGTCGTCGAGGCCCGCGCCGAGCAGCTTGATGGTCGCGGCGCCCCACAGCGCGTCCATCCCGGCCCCGCCCCACACCCGGGTGCCCTGGCGGTAACTCTGGAGCAGGGTCACGACGTTGATGCCGCGCGAGCCGAAGTGGGAGTAGAGGTCGGGCAGGTCGGAGATCCGGCAGACGTTGGCGGCCTCGTCCAGCACCGCCGTCATCGGCGGGTCCAGCCGGCCGCCCATCCGCTCGGCGGCCACCACTCCCGCGCGCAGGACGGAGTCGGCGCACGCGGCGATGACACCGGCCGCCGAGCCGCCGCCGTCCTTGGAGAGGAGGTAGAGCGTGTCGGCGGACAGCACATGACGTTCGGGCAGGAACTGCGGCAGCTCCGGGTCCGGGCTCACCCAGGCCGCGATCGTCGGGTCGAGCAGGCACGCCACGCACTGGCGGGCCGTCTCGTAGATGCCGTCGCGGGTCTCCACGGCGCCCTGGACGGTGCCCTGGAGCTGGTCGGCGAGGGCCGTCATGCCCGCGTCGCGGAGCAGGTCGACGGGCGTACGGTCGGCCGGGTCCGCGAGCCAGGACAGCACCTCGCCGACCTGCCGCCCGCCCCGGTTGGCGGCGTGGAGGAGCGCGGTGAGCGTGTTCTGGGCCGCCGAGATCCAGAAGTCCCGCTTGGAGGCGTCGTCGTTGACGGCGCCGACGAAGTGGCCGGCCAGACGGCGGGCGCCCTCGATGGTGGCGGCGTCGGCGAGCATGTCCCACCACAGGCCGCGCGGGGTGTGCGCGATGCCCTGCGGGTCGAACGTCCAGACCGTGCCCACGCGTTCGCGTTCCGCCCGGGTCACGCTGTAGACGTCCGCCTTGTTCGACGTCAGGAGCACGCTGCCGCGGGCGCGCAGCACACGGGGGACGGCGATACCGGTGGACTTGCCGGCCCGCGGTGCCATCAGGTCCAGCTCCACGTCCTCGTGGCTGCTGCGGAGTTCGGGGCCGCCGGGTTCCAGGTTGCCGAGGAGGTTGCCGGTGTCGTCCGGGGGGAGTTTGCCGGACCTGGGGAGGGACGGGCGGAGCTGGCGGGCGCGGGCGGCGGCGCCCTTGGGGAGGAGGGTGGACAGTTCCCGGCGGCCGGCCAGGCCGCCGGGGCTCCTGCCGCGGCGGCGGAGCAGGACGACGGGGGTGATGAGCAGGGCGAGGGCGGCGCCGAGGACTGCGCCCATGCCGGCGCCGAGGGTGCCGGAGGAGGTGCTGGGCCAGATGGCCGCGGGGCCGTCGGTGACGAGGGTCTTGAGGGTGGTGAGGGTGAAAGGCGGTGGGTCCCAGCCGGCACCGGTGAGGGCGGCGGCGAGGGTGCCGCCGAGCCAGGCGGTGAGGAAGAGGATGCCGACGAGCAGGGCGGTGCCGGGGATGACCCAGGGCAGGAGGTCGTCGCTGGTGGTGTGCGGTTGCTTGCGTGTGGCCATCTCTGCTTCCCCCGGTGAGTTGACTGAGCCTTCGTGCGGTGCGTTGTCGGGTGCGGGCCCGGTGGGGCTTCTCGCGCAGTTCCCCGCGCCCCTTAAGGGCCTACGGCCCTTTCGGGCCGAAAAGCACGGGGCGCAGCCCCTGCTTCTCAGGGGCGCGGGGAACTGCGCGGGCAACCACGAACCACCCGCACCCGCCCACGAACCCGCACCCCCGAGCTCATAGGCGCCCGGCCTTCACCAGCGACGGCGTCCACCGCGTGTTCGTGTTGTGCAGCTCCCGCTCCGTGTCCGTGATCGACACCTTGATCGGAATCCCGGGCCGCCCTCCGACCTTGATCAGGAACCGCCCCCGCCCCGGCGGCTCCTCGTTCCCCCCGGTGCTGGCCCAGCCCGGCGGCGACGACCACGACGACACCAGGTCGATCTCCCGCTCCGACAGACCGACGATCTCGCCGAGCTCCCTCATCTCCGTACGGGGAAGGCCCGCGCACACCACCATCCCGGCCCGCTCCACGAACCCGCGCGCCTTCGCCCGGTCCGCCTCGCTGCCCAGCGCCTCCGCGTCCTTCAGCGTGTGCGTGATCTTCGCGTCGCCGAGGCCGAGGGACCGGTTGAGGCGGGTGAGCGCGTCGATGCGCTCGACGATGCCGGAGGCGGCCCGCAGGGGACGCCACAGCTCGTCGAGGACCGTGAAGAACCAGCGCTGCGGCGCGAGCCCCGCGTCGGCGAGCGCGTGGGCCGCCGCGACCGTGCCGAGGCCGTCCGACCACGCCGCCAGCATCGCCGCCGCCGTGAGCTGCGTGTCCGCCTCGCCGATCCGGGAGATGTCGACGCAGACCGCGGGCGAGGCCGGGTCGATCCGGGTGGAGGTCTCGGAGGCGAAGGTGTCGCCGAGCGGGCCGTCCAGCACACCGAGCAGGGAGCGGTGCAGCGGGTCCACCGCCTCCTGGTAGCGCGCCACGTCACCCCGGTCGAGGGTCACCGCGCGCACCCGGTCAGGACCCTCGTCCAGCACCTTCAGCAGGTCGGGCAGGAGCGGCGCCCGCCCCGGCTTCGCGCGTTCCGTCAGGTGGTGCAGGCACGCCGACAGCACCGACTGCTCGTGGTCGTCCATCGGGCGGCCCCGGACGATGGTGATGAGCGCCGCGACCATGTTCAGCACCCGGCCGTGCGCCTCCGCCGCCAGGATCCGGCCCCGCTCGCCGCCGATCCGCAGCGCCGCCTCGCCCATCGCGCCCGGGTCGAGGACGTTGATGCCGCCGACCCCGCGCCCGATGGAGATCACCTGACCGCCGAGCGCCCGGACGGTGTCGGCGTAGTCGGGCTTGAGGTCGCCGAGGACCAGCGGGGTGATGCCGGTGGCCGCCATGCCGATCAGCATGCGGTTGACCAGCGTGGACTTGCCGAGGCCCGGCATGCCCAGCATGAACAGGGACGGGTTGGAGATGTAACGGGCGCGGGTGAACCAGGAGATGGGGTCGCCGCAGACCGTGGCTCCCGTGTGCAGGTGCTGGCCGAGCGGCACGCCCGTCATGGGGGCGCCGGAGCCCGCCGCGAAGGGCCACAGGCCGCATGCCTGGACCGTCGTGGCCCGCCACAGCGCGGGCGGATCGACATGCCCGACCTGCCCCCCGCCGGGGCCGAACCACCCACGAGGGGGTGCGGTCTGCGGACGTACGGCTGTAGCGCGCTTGCTCACAGCGCCTCCCGGATCTGGTACGGAACGAGGGTGTGCTCCCACGGCAGCAGGCCGACGGGGAGCGTGCAGGTGAACGCGGAGGCCTGCATACGGTCGGCGGGCCGCATCAGGATGCGGGAGGACGCCTGGAGGTTGCGTACGGTGATCGCCGCGTCCGGCAGCTGCTCCTCGTCGTCCACGGTGACCGTCACCATCAGCGAGAACTCCACGAGCCCGGCGCCCGCCGCCTCCTCGGCCGCCGTCTGCTCGGCCGCCTGCATCTCGGAACTGGCCCGCGCCTGCACCAGGCCCCGCTTGGAGCCCGCCATGAAGTGCGCGGCACGCCGGTCGGCCTCGACGATGCGGGCGGAGGTCGCCGGGTCGATCGGGCGGTAGACCAGCGAGACCCGCTTGCGGCGGGTGCCCGCCGCGGGCTCCAGCAGGCCCCGCAGCACGCTGGAGCGGACGGTGCCGCGCGGCGCCAGCGTCAGCATCCACGTCCGCGAGACCCCCGAGTCGTGCTTGTACGACTGCACCGACTCCACGGCCGCCGCCGGGCCCGCGTCCGCCCAGTCGAGGCCCGTGGTCGTCTGTTCGGCCCGCGCGCTCAGCACGTCGGGGGCGACGGCGGGGTCGTACGCCACCCGGACGATCTCCGCGAGCCGGTCGGCGGAGAGCGGGTAGGCGGAGCCGCCGCCGGCCGCGACCAGGCCCGACAGCAGGCCCGGCAGGCGCATGGACAGGTCGGTGACGACGTCCTGGACGTCCCGCTTGGGGCCGCCGGTGGGGCCGTAGGTGAGCGCGATGTACGTGTGCATCTCGGAGGAGGCGGACGGGTAGCGCGCGACGACCTCCTCCATCACGGCGCGGGCCGCCGCCGGCGCGTCCGGCGCGATGCGCGGCAGCACCTCGGCCGCCAGCCGCGTCCCGGTGTCCGGCGCGGTCTCCACGACGACCTGGGCGCCGCGCAGCCCCGGCTCGTGCGAGAGCCGGGAGAGCCAGTCGCCCCAGGACGCCACCCAGATGTCGACCTGCTCGGGGTCGACCAGCGAACCGCCGTCCGGCTCGCAGGCCAGGACCACCGTGCACAGGTTGCGGCCCGGGTGGTGGATCACGCCGAAGGCGCGGTTGTAGGCGTCCCGGCCCTCGTACATCTTGGTGCGGGCCAGCAGACCGGGCGGCTGGTAGCGGCCGCCGGGACGCTTGGAGAGGGGGCCGGAGACATACGTCGTGGAGCCGTTCGCCTTGCGCCTGAGCCAACCGATACGCACCGCGACCACCTGGTAGATGTTGCGGCCGTCCACCGTGCGCAGCGCGAGCGGCGCGAGGAAGAGGCCGAGGGGGATGAGGACGAGGACCGCGGCCAGCAGCGAGACCAGCGAGGCGAGCAGGGCGACCAGCAGTCCGCCGAAGGCCACGACGGTGCCGAGGAGGCCGAGGGGGCCGAGGCCGGGGCGGCGGGGGCGGCGCCAGTTTCCGTAGGTGGGACGCGTGAGGGCGTCGGTGGACATGGGGTTCCTTCTTCCGGCTGATGTTCCGGCTGAGTTCGCTGGGTCTTGCGTGCCTACGAGCTCGGGTGGCCTGGGTCGGATCGCGGCTGCGGGTGCGTGGGGCTTCTCGCGCAGTTCCCCGCGCCCCTGGAGAAGAAGGGCCTGCGGCCCTTCTTCTCCAGGGCTGGGCCTACTGGTTGTGGCCCTTCATGCCGTCGTTGTCGTCCAGGGAGCCCGCGATCTCGGAGGCCGCCTGCATACCGGTCTGGACGACGACCGCGGCGGCCTGGACCGCGACGGCCGCGCCCGCCGTGGCCGCTCCCGCGGCGGCGGTACCGGCCGCCGCGCCGGCGCCACCGGCACCGCCCGCGCCGGCGCCCGCCGAGGAGCCCGCGCCGGAGGAGGGCGAGCCCTGGGGGCCCGTGGAACCGCCTCCTCCGCCCCCGCCCGACTGACCGGCCGCGCCGACGGCACTGCCGGCGATGCTGACCGCGCCGGAGGCCATGTTGTTGGCGACGCCCATGGCGACCGTGCCGCCCGAGGTGCCGCCGAGGGCGGCCGTGGCCGGGACGATCAGCTTGAGCAGGGCGGGCAGGGCGAACACCGCCAGGATCAGCATGCCCATGCCCGCGATGACCTGGTCCAGCTTCTGGGTGTCCTTCGTCATCGAGGTGGCCGAGTAGATGATCAGGGCCGCCGCCGGCTTGTAGAGCAGCCAGGCCGCGAGCCAGCCGATGTGCTTCTTCCACCAGCCCTCGCCCCACCCGGTCATCGAGGAGGCGGCGGCCAGCGGCAGCGTGCCGACCAGCATGATCAGCACACCGATGCGGATGTACATCAGCACGATCTGCACGAAACTCGACAGCATCACCAGCAGACCGAAGATCAGCACCAGACCGGGCTGGTTGAGCGTCAGCACGCCCAGCATCTCGGTGGCCTTGTCACCCAGATTCGATCGCGCGTACACGTCCTTGGCGTACGCGTCCGACGCCTTCATCAGAGCGGTGACCACGGGTACGGAGGCCGCGCCGACGAGGATGACCTTCCACATCCCCATGAACGCCTGTCGCATCGACTGGCCCTTGCGGTCCACGGCCATCCGGATCGCGGCCAGCAGCAACGAGGCCACCGCCACATAGGCGACGATCCAGTTGACCTCCGCGGTGATCTGCCCGATGGCGCTGCCCGCGGCCGCCTGGCCGTGGCCGCCGCCGTTCCCCGCCGGGTCCTCCACGTCGATGTTCAGCCAGACGCCGTTGAGCGCCTTGAGCACCTCCGCCGCGCCGTCGCCGATCGCCTTGGCGAAGACGACCACGGCACCCTCGGTGAACTGCTTGCCGCCCTCTTCGATGACACAGTCGTAGAGCTTCCAGGAGCAGGCCATCTCACGCCTCCCAGGTGACGAAGCCGTCGGTGCCGCTGACCTGCGACACTCCGCTGTAGACCGAGCCGTCCGGGTCCGGCGAGAGCTTCCAGTCGCCGCCCCTCCAGCGCACGGTGACCGAGGCGGAGCCGAAGCCGCCGTCCCCCATGCCGCGCACCAGGACCATCACGGTCGCCTGGGTCTCGTCGTACGACAGGACCGTGAACCCGGCGTAGCCACCGGCGTCCGGCGAGCCCGTGGTCGACTTGTCCGCCTCCTGGGAGCGGCTCGCGATCAGCGCGTCACGGCCCGCGCCCGGCACGACCTGCTTGTCGACGACCTCGCGCCAGCCGTCGTAGCTGAGGTGGTCGGTGATGGAGTGGACCGCCATGACGGCGCCCAGCGGGGTGTGGGCGAAGCAGGACCAGACCGGACCGTCGTACGTGCGCGGTCCCGCGCTCTTGGAGACCGGGACCAGGCCGGTGCCGTTGGCCTTCCAGTGGAAGTCGCGCGGCGCCTCGGTCGGCTCGGCCTGGTCGCGGTCGTCGGTGCGGCAGCCGGCGGGCCGCTTGGTCGAACCGCCGTTCCCGCCACCGGCGTCGGAGCCCTCGTCCGAGCCCGTGTCCGAGGTCGAGGTCGGTGCCGGATCCGGGTCGCCGGCCGCGCCGGACGACCCCTCGCCGCCGTTGCCCGTCACCGCGAAGAGCACGGCGAGGACGAGCAGGACCGCCAGGAACCCGGCCGACAGGATCCAGCCCCGCTGCTGCCAGAACGGCTGCTCCCACTCCCCGCTGCCCCCTTGGGCCCGGCCGGAGTTCAGCATCGTCGCTCCCCCTTTCGACGTGCTCGGACGACTAGAAGACGAAGTTCACGAGCGGGCCGGCGGTGGCGACCAGGACACAGCCGCCGAGGACCATGCCGAGCCGGCCCATGTGCTCCGAGCCCTCGCCGCGGCGCATGGAGATCGCCATCATGGCGCCGCAGATCAGGACACCCGCGACGCCGGCGGCGGTGCCGGCCCAGGCGACGATGCCGAGGACGGTGTCGACCTTGCCGGTGAGTTCGGCGGGTGCGTCGCGGTTGGGGTTGGGGACCGTGCCGTCGGCCAGGAGGACGGACTGATGAGCCTTGGCGGCTATCGCGTGCAGCATGTGGTTTCTCCCCGTGGTGCCGGCCGTCCCGCCGTGGGCGGCGGGCCGGCGTCGACCGATGTGAGCGGATGGGACATTGGGTCGCTTTCGGGGCCGGTGTGATGTGCCCGGGTTCCCGGTCGCCCTGTGAGCTTGGCGACTGCTGTGAGCCGAAACCAAGCGATGTAGTGATCCAGCACCTGTCGGTGACGTGCTCGTGACAGACGGGAACTCCTCGTCATGTCCGGGACAGTGACGGAGCGTCAGAAACGACGGGACCTGCGGCTGAGCGGAACGTCTCGCACCGGTGTGCGAGGGGAAGCCGCCCGGGGGCGCTGGGCGGGAGGCGGCCCGGGGGCGCTGGGCGGGAGGCCCCCCGGCGTGCCGGGCGGGAGGCTGGGCCTGCGGACATGACGACGGCCCGCCGGTTCACGAGCCTCTGCGGAGGTGGCGCGGCCCGCCGGTTCACGAGCCTCTGCGGAGGTGGCGCGGCCCGCCGGTTCACGAGCCCCTGCGGAGGTGGCGACGGCCCGCCGGTTCACGAGCCCCGCAGGCACGACGGCGGCCCGCCGGTTCACAAGGAACCGGCGGGCCGCAGGGCCCTTCCGCTCAACGTCTCGCTACAGCACGAACCCCACGATCGGCCCGGCCGTCGCGCCGATGATGCAGGCGCCCATGACCACCGCGAACTGGCTGAGGTGCTCGTCGCCCTCCCCGGACCGCAGTGAGATCGCCATCCGCGTGCCCACGATCATCAGTCCGCACACGCCGGCCGCCGTGACCAGCCAGGCGAGGATGTTCAGCACGTAGTTGAGCTCGTTGGTGACCACGGCCGGAGGTCCGGCCAGCGTCGAGGCGGCGGCGTACAGGGTGCTGCTCATGGGGTCCTCCCGGTCAGACGGGCCAGTGCCGCGCTCTCCCGGGGCGGCGGGCCGGTGAGGTCGCCGGTGCGCCA
This sequence comes from Streptomyces caniscabiei, assembly GCF_014930365.1. GTDB lineage: Bacteria > Actinomycetota > Actinomycetes > Streptomycetales > Streptomycetaceae > Streptomyces > Streptomyces caniscabiei. The sequence goes on from NZ_JABXWI010000007.1 coordinate 162,351, forward strand.
GGCGGGCACCCAGGGCACGCGGTAGACGTCGATGACGGAACCGATCACCTTCATGCGCTGCACCAGCTGCCGGGGCAGCCGGCCGGGCGCGTCCGCGACCAGCACGATCGCGTCGAGGTCGAGCCCCGGCGGCGCGTCGCCCCGCCGGAAGATGTCCAGGGTGTGCGAGACCGCGTCGAGCCCGGCGGCGTGCGTGCGCCCCACCAGGAGCACCGAGCCCGGCTCGCCCTGGTCGGGACGCGGCCAGTTGCGGCCCGCGTCATGACCGCCGAAGACCGTCGCGAGGGTGGTGGACCCGGCGCCGCCATGCGTGGCGACCCAGGAGAACCGTCGTGTGCTCGCCGCCGCCAGGGGCGCCGGATCCGGCGGTCGTGCCTCGGGCTCCGTCACCGGGCCCCGCACCCAGATCTCCGGCCCGGCCGCCGCCTGTCCCGTCTCCGGCCGCATCACCGCATCACCGCTCTCCACCACTCCCCGTTTCCGCCGCTGATCGCGGATTCCACCGCTGATCGCGGATTCCACGACTGATCGCGGCGGACCGCTCGTCGCGGTCCGCCCGTCGCAGTCTTCCTGAGCCCGTGGCGCCCGTCGCACCCGGCGGGGTGCCCGCCGCCGTTGCGTGCCCGGCGCGACGCCCACCCCCGATCTTCACGGTGCGCGGGCGGCTTGGGAATCGGGACGTGAGTTCCTGCGACGAGCCTGTGACGCACCGGTGACGCGGGGAGCGGGGGTGAGCGGAGAGACTCGTCTGACTGGACCCAAGTGGCAGGAACATGACGGAACGGCGTCTCTGTGTTTCGTCGGTCCGTCGGTCCGTCGTCCCGCCACTTCGACGCTGAGGGGAGCAGATGTCCAACGGGGGAGGGTCCGTCACGACCTGGGTCGTCGGCGGCTGTGTGGCGGCCGTGCTGATGCCGGTGGTCATGATGGTCGCGGTGAGCGGCGGCGGCGATGCCGAGGCCGAGGAGCAGGGCGTCGGAGGAGGCCTCAAGTCGGGCCAGGTACCGGCCGAGTACGTGCCGTGGGTGCTCAAGGCGGGCGCCATGTGCGACGTCATCAAACCGGCGGTGATCGCCGCGCAGATCGAGGCCGAGTCGGGCTGGAACCCGAACGCCAAATCCCCGGTCGGCGCCGAGGGGCTGAGCCAGTTCATGCCCGGCACCTGGCCGAGCTGGGGCAAGGACGACGACGGCAACGGCCGCGTCTCCCCGTACGACCCCGGCGACGCGATCATGGCCCAGGGCCGCTACGACTGCGCCCTCGCCAAGCAGGTCCAGGGCTACAAGGACAGCGGCCAGGCGACCGGTGAGACCCTCGACCTGGCGCTCGCCGCGTACAACGCCGGGCCGGGCGCCGTGCAGCAGTACGGCGGCATCCCGCCCTACACCGAGACGCAGAACTACGTCACCCGCATCAAGTCCCTGATCTCCAAGTACGAGTCGGTCGACGACCCGCCCGGCAAGCTCCCGGCCGGCCGGCAGATGGCGATGCCGCTCTCCGGCAACCCGCCCGTGACCTCCCCGTACGGCTGGCGCATGCACCCCACGCTCGGGGTCCGCAAACTCCACACCGGCACCGACTTCGGCGCGGGCTCCGGCACACCGGTGCTCGCCGCCCGCGACGGCGTGGTCACCTTCGCCGGCTGGAGCAACGGCTACGGCAACCGTGTCGTCATCTCCCACGGAACCATCGACGGCGACACCATCTCCACCACCTACAACCACATGCTGTCCGGCCTCAGCGTCGGCGTCGGCGACCAGGTCAAGGTGGGCCAGCGCGTCGGTCTCGTCGGCTCGACCGGCTACTCGACCGGCGCCCACCTCCACTTCGAGGTGCAGCAGAACGGGGCGTACGTGAATCCGGCGCCGTGGCTGGGGCTGTAGTGACGACAAGGGCGAAGTGGGCGGCAGCAGCGCGTCGTTCGGCGTGGACGACCGGCTCGACGGGGCAGGACACTGAGGTGAGGAGGGGAACGAGGGTGAACACGATGCGCGAGGCGCGCGGCGGGCGCGAGGAGCGTGACGCGCGCGGGGGAGCGCGGGTGCCGGGCGCACCGCACCTGCCCGGCGGGCGGCACGGAGCCGGTGACGAGCCGGTCCGGCGGGCCGGTCCGGTCCGCCGGTCGGGTGTGGTCCGCCGGGCGGGCGCGGCCGTGCTCGTGACGGTGACCGGGGTGGCGGTCCTCACCGCCTGCGGGCTGGAGGACCACCGCGAGACCGCGGGCGGCTCCACGGCCACGTCCGCACCGCCCTTCACCCCCAAGGCCCCCCTCCCCTCCGGGAAGTCGCTCGGTCCGGACGCGCACGTCCCGAAGCCCACCGGCGTCGACGAGACGGACGCGACCGCCGTCGCCGAGGCCTGGACCGAGGTCGCGTACGGCTACGACACCAAGTACGACACCGGTCCGCACGACGCCGTACTGCGCTCCGCGCGCTGGTTCACCGCCGCCAAGGCGAAGGCCGAGCGGTCCTACCGCCCCGCGAGCGGCGCCGGCGAACAGTGGAACTCCTGGGCCGCGCACGACGCGTGGACCACGGTCGAGGTCGAACCGGACGACGACGGGGACGGTCCCGCCGACTCGGCCAGGGACGCCTACCGCGCCCTCTTCGTCGACGGCACGGCACACGGCCGCGACGGCTGGACGGGCACCGGCCCTCAGGCCACGGTGTACGTGAAGCTGGTGCGCCCGGGCAAGGGCGAGCCGTGGCGGGTGGACGAGGTGCGTACGGTGGAGGCAGCGATATCGGCACCGGACCCGTCCACCACGGCCTCGGCCGCCGCAGCGACTCCTGTTTCTCCTTCTCCTTCTGACCGACCCGAGTGAGGGAACGATGACTCGACTCAGCCGCGAACAGAAGCGGGAACTCAAGCGCGCGGGGCGGGTGCCGGCCGGGCTCACCCCGATCGACGTACGGGTCTCGGCCGAGGCCGGCGCGACGGTCGGCGGCATGCCGGTACCGCCCGCCGCCGGGGAGTCCCTCCAGAGCGCCGCCCTGGACTACCTCCACCGCCTGGCCCTGGCGACGGGCCACCCCGTCCTGGCCACCGTCCACGACGAGCGCATCGGTTACGTCGTCCCCCTCCAGATCCACGTCGACGGCTCCAGCCACTACGCCGGCGAGCCGGTGCGGGTGGGCGAGCCGAAGGGGTTCGCGACAGAGCCGACGGCCGCGCGCGAGGGGGAGGGACGAGCGACGCCGAGCACGGCCGCGCAGGGCCACCCCGGCGAGGGCACGGCCGCATGGACCGCCCCGGAACCGCCCACTTCGGCGCCGGCCCCGGCCCCGGCCCCGCGCCGCGACAGGTCGACGCACGTCCTGCGCGCGGTACCGGAGTCGGCGGCCACGGGCCAACTCCCGCAGGAACAGCAGGAACAGCGGGAACAGCGGGAACAGCGGGAACAGGGCGGCTCGCAGGGCGCACACCGGCAGGAGCAGGGCGGTGCGCACGCCGCTCACCCGCAGGCTCACGTCCCGGCACACCCTCACTCTCACCCTCACCAGGACCCGAACTGGCAGTCCCGCCCCGAGCAGCACGCGCAGGCCGAGCCCGGGCGGGAGCCGCAGACGGACGCCGAGCGGCCCGCTCCGGCCGAGTGGCAGCCGCGGGGCGGCGGAGAGCAGCAGCCGCGCGCCGGCTGGCAGCACCAGGGCGAGTCCGGGCAGGAGCCGCAGGTGGACGGTGAGCCGCGGTCCCGGTCGGCCGAGTGGCAGGCGCCGTCGGTCGGACAAGCCCCGGCCCAGATGCCGTCCCGGCCCGAGGCGCGGCCGCAGTGGCAGCCTCAGTCGGGCTCGGAGGGTTCGGCGCCCCCCGAGCACCACCAGCCGCAGCCGCAGCCGCAGCCGCAGGCACACGCGCAGCCGCAGCCGCAGCCGCCCGCCCAGCCCGATGTACGGCCGGACGCGCGGCCGGAGGCCCCGTCGCACCCCCAGGGGCAGGCGAGGCGGGAGCCGAGCACGATGCGGTTGGCGGCGGGCAGCCCGGCGCCCTCGGCGGAGCCGGTCGCCCCCACCCCGGAGCCCGAGCGCCCGAAGCGGGAGCCCAGCACGCTCCCGCTGACGGCGGCGAAGGCCACGTCGGGGCCCTTCGCCGACCCGACGCCCGCACCCGCGCCCACGCACGCACCCGAGCCCGCGTACGACCCGCAGCCCGGGCCCGCGCCCCTGGACGCCGCCACCCCGGCGCACGCCCCCGACTCGGCGGCGCAGCCCGTGAAGCCGGAGCCGCGGACCATGCCCCTCACGGCGGCGAAGGAGCAGCAGGACGCACGCGGCGACCGGGGCGACGCGTCGCAGCCGGCGCCGGGTGGAGTCGCTCCGTCGACCTTCGTGCTGCGCGCGGTGCCGGAACCGAAGGAGGGGCCCCTGGCGCAGCCACCGCGCACCCCGGGGCTCCCCCTCACGATGCCGGGCATCCCGATGGACGCGGACGCCCGACCCCCGGTACCCGAGCCCGTCCAGGACGCCCCGGCCGCAGGCACCGTCTCGCCCCCGACCGGCGAGTTCGGCCCGCTCACGGACGCCGACCTGACCCCGGCCGGGACGGACTCCCCGTCCTGGCACCCGGACCGGGGCGCGACCCCGGCGCAGCCCCCGGCCGGCACCCCGCGCCCCGCCCCGGCCTCTCTGAACCCGCAGCCGTGGCCCCCGGCCCCGACCGACGCCCCCACCCCGGAGCCCGTACCCCCCACCACCCTGGCCCCTCCGGAGGAGTCCGCGTCCGACGCCTACTCCGCCCCCGAGTGGAAGGTGCTGGAGGAGGACGACGCGCCGAAGCCCGCGCCGGTACGGGAGTTCGACGCGGTGGCCGAGGCGGTGCTGGACCCGGCGGAGGACGGCGGCACCCCGTCACCGTTCGCGGAGTCCGTCACCCGCATCAACGAGGCCGTGAAGCTGGGCCGCATCCAGGAAGCCGCGGAGATGGCCGAGCGAACGGTCGCCCAGGCGACGGCGGCGCTGGGCCCCCAGCACGCCGAGGTCCTGAAGCTCCGCGAACTCACCGCCTACATCGCCTACTTGGCCGGTGACGCGCTCCGCTCGTTCCACCTCTCCCTGGACCTCGCCGGTCTGCGCCACCGTATGCGCGACCAGCGTGCCGCGTACGGCAACATCCAGAGCGCGGCGGCCGCCTGGCGCGCGGTCCGCGACCCGTTGCAGGGCCTGCACCTGGGCCGCGACCTGATCGCCGTCTGGACCGATCTCGCCGCGGACGCCGGCCCCGCCGCCGACGACCTGGAGCAACTGGAGAAGGCCCGCACCCGCATGACCCGCCTCACCGACCGGGCCCGCGCCCTCGACTCCGCCCCGTACGCCCATGGCCAGTAACCCCACCCGAGGCCACCGACACCGCCCCGGCGCCCCACCCGACGGCGCCGCCGCACCCGACAGCCCGGGCCGAGCACGCGACGACCCTGGCCAAGCACGGACCGGCCCCGGTCACGCCCCCGACCGCCCCGCCCACGCCCCCGACAGCCCCACCCCCCGCTCCCAGGCGGCCCGCCACCGTTCCCCGTCCGCCTCCCCGTCGTCCCACGAACCGCACCCCCCGCCCCGTCCCCGAGCAGAGGTCACCGTCAACGAGCTGACCGGCACCGTGAGTTGGCGTACCCGTGCCGCCGCCCTGCGCTCCGCCGGCCTCGGCGCCTCGCACGCCCCCGAGGAGGGCGCCGCCCCCATCCCGACGCACCCCGCAGTCGTACGGGCCGCGCTGGGCGTCGACGTCGGGGCGCTCACGCCGGAGCGTCTGGGCGGTCAGCCGGCCCGGCTCGGCGCGCTCCGCTCCGCCGTGGCCGCCGACCTCGGCCGCGGCACCGGCCTGCCCACCTCGGTCGCGGCCCGCCTCAGGTCCACGGCGGCGACCCCGGCGCACACCCACGCCCTCGCGACCCGCCACACCGCGGCCGCGACCCACCGCCCTCCGACCCCCGCCTCCGCCCCCGGCCACCGCCCGTCTCGCTGACCGGACCGCCCCACCCGGCACCACCGAGCCCCCCGCACGCAGCCGGGGGCGCCCGCACGCACCCGGGGCCGACCGCGGCGCTCCCCACCGCCGGCCGACCCCGGAACGACACCCACCCGGCGCGTCACCTACCGGGCGTCACACCTCACCGCGAGCTCACTCCGACAGTTCCCACACCGCGTACGCCAGCGCGTCCCCGTTCCGGTCGAGCGCCGTGTCGTTGATGTTGGCCGTGGTGTCGCAGGACGAGTGGTAGCAGCGGTCGAAGGCCTGGCCGGACGTACCGCCCCACTTGGCGACCTGCGCGGCGGTCTTCGTCCGGCTCGCCCCCGTGAAGAGCCCGCCGACGGGCACACCGGCGCTCTTGAACGGCGCGTGGTCGGAGCGGCCGTCGCCCTCGGTCTCGATCTCGGTCGGGACGCCGATCCCCGTGAAGTAGTCCTTGAAGGTCTGCTCGATGACGGGGTTGTCGTCGTAGACGAAGTAGCCGGGGTTCGGCGAGCCGATCATGTCGAAGTTGAGGTAGCCGCTGATGCGGGCCCGGTTCGCGGAGGAGAGGTTGTTGACGTAGTAGCGGGAGCCGACGAGGCCCAGCTCCTCCGCGCCCCACCAGGCGAACCGCAGATGCTTCGTGGGCTGGTAGTTCGTGCGGGACACGGTCAGCGCGGCCTCCAGCACGGCGGCCGACCCGCTGCCGTTGTCGTTGATGCCCGCGCCCGAGGAGACACTGTCCAGGTGTGAACCGGCCATGACAACCTGATTCGTGTCGCCGCCCGGCCAGTCCGCGATCAGGTTGTAGCCGGTGCGCCCGCCGGACGTGAAGGACTGCACGGTCGTGGTGAACCCGGCCGCGTCGAGCTTGCCCTTCACATAGTTCAGTGACGCCAGGTAGCCGGCCCGGCCGTGGGCTCTGTTGCCGCCGTTGGCGGTGGCGATGGACTGGAACTGGGCCAGGTGCGCCTTGACGTTGGCCACGGGCAGGTCCGGCGCCGCGGCGATCGTCGCGGCGGGAGCGGCGGCCGCCCGGTCGGGAGCGGGGGCCGCCCCCGCTATGGAACCGGTGGTGAAGAGCGTGGCCACCGTGACGGCGGCGGCGACGGCGGCACGTCCCGTGACTGGAACAGAGAGCTTCATAGTGGGGGGCTCCGAATTCCATGGGTCCGCCCCGGACGACACTGTTGATGTGTCCATGGCGAACCCGGTGAATGAGGTGCCTGGATGGTGCTGGCGGGACTGACTCTCCGTCAAGGGTGCTATTTGGCCAGCGGGGTTCGCGCCTCGACGGCCTCCGTGTCGACCGCCTCCGTCACGACGCTCAGCTCATCCAGTCGCTTCCGCGCCACCCGGGCCGTCCGCAGCGCGTCCCACGTCAGCAGGGACAGCGCCAGCCACACCAGCGCGAAGCCCGCCCACCGCTCGGGCGGCATGGCCTCACCGAAGTAGAGGACGCCCAGCAGGAACTGGAACACCGGCGCCAGATACTGCAGCAGCCCCAGCGTGGACAGCGGCACCCGTATCGCGGCCGCCCCGAAGCAGACCAGCGGCAGGGCGGTCACCAGTCCGGTCGCGGCGAGCAGCAGCGCGTGCCCCGTCCCGTGCGCACCGAAGGTGGCGTCCCCGCGCGAGCCCAGCCACAGCAGATAGGCCAGGGCGGGCAGGAACTGGATTGCGGTCTCGGCGGCGAGCGACTCCACGCCGCCCAGGTTGACCTTCTTCTTCACCAGCCCGTACGTGGCGAAGGAGAAGGCGAGACAGAGGGAGATCCACGGCGGCCGCCCGTAGCCGACCGTGAGGACCAGGACGGCCGCGAAGCCGACGCCGACCGCCGTCCACTGGACGGGCCGCAGCCGTTCCTTCAGCAGCAGGACGCCGATGGCGATGGTGACGAGCGGGTTGATGAAGTACCCGAGGGAGGCCTCGACCACCTGGTGGGTGTTGACGGCCCAGATGTAGACGCCCCAGTTGACGGTGATCGTGGCCGCCGCGACCGTGATCAGGGCGAGCCTGCGCGGCTGCCGCAGCAGCTGACCGGCCCAGGACCAGCGCCGCAGCACCAGCAGTACGACGGCGACGACCGCGAGGGACCAGACCATGCGGTGGGCGAGGATCTCCATCGCGCCCGAGGGCTTCAGCAGCGGCCAGAAGAGCGGGACCAGCCCCCACATCCCGTACGCGGCGAAGCCGTTCAGCAGCCCTATCCGGTGTTCGCCCCTCGACTGTTCGCCCCTCGACTGCGCCGCCACGGCCCCTCCTCCTCGCCCGGCCGCACCGCCGCGACCCCGAACCCTCAGCCCTCCCGAAGGTAACGCCGAGCGCCCCCGGCTGTCATGCCCGTATCGCGATACGGTCATGACAGCCGGGGGTGGGCACCCCGAGGGGGAGTCCGGGGCGCCGTCCGGGGCGCGCGGCCCCGGCGTGCGCGGGCTCAGTCCTGGCCGGTCACGCCTTCAGCGCCGCCGTGATCGACTCCTCGATCGGCGTGGTCGGGCGGCCGATGAGGCGGGAGAGGTCGCCGGAGGAGACGACCAGCTCACCCTTGGCCACGGACGCGTCGACGCCCGCGAGGATCTCGGCGAGGAACGGGGGGAGCCCGGCGCCGGTCAGGATGCCGGTGAGCGCCTCGACGGGGACGGGGTTGTTCGCTATCTCCTTGCCGGTCTGCCGGCTCAGCTCGGCCGCGTACTCGGCGAAGCCCCACGCGGTGTCGCCGCCCAGCTCGTAGGTCTGGTTCTCATGGCCCTCACCGGTCAGCACGGCGACGGCGGCGGCCGCGTAGTCCGCGCGGGCCGCGGAGGAGACCCGGCCCTCACCGGCGGCGTGGGTGACGGCGTTGTACTCCAGCACCGGCGCGAGCTGCTCGGTGTAGTTCTCGTTGTACCAGCCGTTGCGCAGCAGGGTGTACGGCAGGCCGGAGGCGAGCAGCGCCTCCTCGGTACCCCGGTGGTCGTCGGCGAGCGCGGCCGTCAGGCTGCCCGGCGCGCTGGTGTACGCGAGGAGCGCCACGCCCGCGGCCTTGGCGGCGTCGATCACGACCTTGTGCTGGCCCACCCGGTCGCCGCCGACCTCGCTGCCGGAGATCAGCAGCACCTTGTCGCCGGCGGCGAGGACGCCGTCGAAGGTCTCGGGGACGCTGTAGTCGGCGACGGCGATCTTCACGCCGCGCGCCGCGAGTCCGGCGGCCTTCTCCGCGCTGCGGACGACGGCCGTGATCTGCTCGGCCGGTACCTTCTCCAGCAGGCCCTCGACGACGAACGTACCGAGGTGTCCGGTGGCTCCGGTGACGACGATGCTCATGGTGAAACTCCTCCAGGGGGCGGGGTGCGTCACTCACCCTAGGGGGTGCACTAACTCTTCGAAAGTACCCACTTTGAAGTAAGGTACTGGCATGGCCGTAAGCAAGGTGTCACCGCAGCCCGCCGCCCCGTACGACACGGGCGCCGAGGGCATGTGCCCGTACCGCCTCGTCCTGGAGCACGTCACCAGCCGCTGGGGCGTCCTCGTCCTGATCGAGCTGCTGGAGCGGCCGTACCGCTTCAGTGAGCTGCGCCGCGCGATCGGCCGGGTCAGCGAGAAGATGCTCACCCAGACCCTCCAGACCCTGGAGCGCGACGGCCTCGTCCACCGCGACGCCAAGCCCGTCATCCCGCCCCGCGTCGACTACTCCCTGACCGACCTCGGCCGCGAGGCCGCCGAGCAGGTGCGCACCCTGGCGGCCTGGACCAGGGACCGCATGGACGACGTGGAGCAGGCCCGGCGGACATACGACGAGGCCCGAGGCTGAAGCACCCCCGGGCCCCGTCGGCCGGTCGTCCGCCCCGGTCGGGCGCGGCTCAGCCGACCACCGTCCAGGTGTCCCCGCCGGCCAGCAGCGCCGAGAGGTCGCCCTTGCCGTGCCGGTCGACGGCGGTGTCGATCTGGTCGGCCATCTGCGTGTCGTAGACGGGCCGTTCGACGGAGCGCAGGACACCGATCGGGGTGTGGTGCAGGGTGTCCGGATCGGCCAGCCGCGACAGCGCGAACGCCGTGGTGGGCGATGTCGCGTGCGCGTCGTGGACCAGGATCCGGGACTCGTTCTCCGCGGTCACGGTGACCACCTGCAGATCGCCGGTCGCCTCGTCCCGTACGACGCCGCGCCCGCCGTCCGTCCCGAACCGGATCGGCTCGCCGTGCTCCAGCCGGATCACGGCCTCCTCGGCCCGCTGCCGGTCCTTGAGGACCTCGAAGGCGCCGTCGTTGAAGATGTTGCAGTTCTGGTAGATCTCCACCAGCGCCGTGCCCGGGTGGGCGGCGGCCTGCCGCAGCACCTCCGTCAGATGCCTGCGGTCGGAGTCCACGGTCCGCGCCACGAACGACGCCTCCGCCCCGAGCGCCAGCGACACCGGGTTGAAGGGCGCGTCCAGCGACCCCATCGGCGTCGACTTGGTGATCTTCCCGACCTCCGACGTGGGGGAGTACTGCCCCTTCGTCAGACCGTAGATCCGGTTGTTGAAGAGCAGGATCTTCAGGTTCACATTGCGCCGCAGGGCGTGGATCAGATGGTTGCCGCCGATGGACAGCGCGTCCCCGTCGCCGGTCACCACCCAGACGGACAGATCCCGCCGCGAGGTGGCGAGCCCGGTCGCGATCGCCGGCGCGCGCCCGTGGATGGAGTGCATCCCGTAGGTGTCCATGTAGTACGGGAAGCGGGACGAGCAGCCGATGCCCGAGACGAAGACGATGTTCTCCCTGGCCAGCCCCAGTTCGGGCATGAAGCCCTGGACGGCGGCGAGGATCGCGTAGTCACCGCAGCCGGGGCACCAGCGCACCTCCTGGTCGGACTTGAAGTCCTTCATGGACTGCCGGGCCGTGGCCTTGGGGACCAGCTGCAGCAGCTCATTGCCGATGTCAGTCATCGATGGCCTCCTTCAGAGCCGTGGCCAGCTGCTCCGCCTTGAACGGCATGCCGTTCACCTGGTTGTACGAGTGGGCGTCGACCAGGTACTTCGACCGGACGAGCAGGGCGAGCTGCCCGAGGTTCATCTCCGGGATCACCACCTTGTCGTAACGCCGCAGCACCGCCCCGAGATTGCGCGGGAAGGGGTTGAGATGACGCAGATGGGCCTGCGCGATGGACTCCCCGGCCGTGCGCAGCCGCCGTACCGCCGCCGTGATCGGCCCGTACGTCGACCCCCAGCCCAGGACGAGCGTGCGCGCCCCGTGCGGGTCGTCGACCTCGACGTCGGGCACGTCGATCCCGTCGATCTTGGCCTGCCGGGTGCGCACCATGAAGTCGTGGTTGGCCGGGTCGTAGGAGATGTTGCCCGTGCCGTCCTGCTTCTCGATGCCGCCGATGCGGTGTTCCAGACCCGGCGTGCCCGGCACGGCCCACGGCCGCGCCAGCGTCTGCGGATCGCGCTTGTACGGCCAGAAGACCTCGGTGCCGTCGTCGAGCGTGTGGTTGGGCCCCTGGGTGAACTGCACGGTCAGATCCGGCAGTTCGTCGAGCTCGGGGATGCGCCAGGGCTCGCTGCCGTTGGCCAGGTAGCCGTCGGAGAGCAGGAAGACGGGCGTCCGGTACGTCAGGGCGATCCGCGCCGCCTCGATGGCCGCGTCGAAGCAGTCAGCCGGGGTGCGCGGCGCGACAACCGGCACCGGGGCCTCGCCGTTGCGCCCGTACATGGCCTGGAGCAGATCCGCCTGCTCGGTCTTGGTCGGCAGCCCCGTGGACGGCCCGCCGCGCTGGATGTCGACGACGAGCAGCGGCAGTTCGAGCGAGACGGCGAGCCCGATGGTCTCCGACTTCAGCGCCACACCCGGCCCGGAGGTCGTCGTGACCGCGAGAGACCCCCCGAAGGCGGCCCCCAGCGCGGCCCCGATACCCGCGATCTCGTCCTCCGCCTGGAAGGTCCGCACCCCGAAGTTCTTGTGCCGGCTCAGCTCGTGCAGGATGTCCGAGGCCGGGGTGATCGGGTACGAGCCCAGGTAGAGCGGCAGATCCGCCTGCCGCGAGGCCGCGATCAGCCCGTACGACAGCGCCAGGTTCCCGGAGATGTTCCGGTACGTCCCCACCGGGAAGGCCTGCGTCGCCGGGGCGATCTCGTAGCTGACCGCGAAGTCCTCGGTGGTCTCCCCGAAGTTCCAGCCCGCCCGGAAGGCGGCCAGGTTGGCGGCCGCGATCTCCGGCTTCTTGGCGAACTTGGCCGCCAGGAACTTCTCCGTGCCCTCGGTCGGCCGGTGGTACATCCACGACAGCAGACCCAGCGCGAACATGTTCTTGCTGCGCTCGGCCTCCTTGCGGCTGAGGTCGAAGTCCTTGAGCGCCTCGACGGTCAGGGTGGTCAGCGGCACCGGATGGAGGCTGTACCCGTCCAGCGACCCGTCCTCCAGCGGGCTGGTCGTGTACCCGACCTTCTGCATCGCCCGCTTGGTGAACTCGTCGGTGTTGACGATGACCTCGGCGCCGCGCGGCACGTCCCCGATGTTCGCCCTGAGCGCGGCCGGGTTCATCGCGACGAGCACGTTGGGCGCGTCACCCGGGGTGAGGATGTCGTGGTCGGCGAAGTGCAGCTGGAAGCTGGAGACGCCCGGCAGGGTGCCTGCGGGGGCGCGGATCTCGGCGGGGAAGTTCGGCAGGGTGGAGAGGTCGTTGCCGAAGGTGGCGGTCTCGGAGGTGAAGCGGTCGCCGGTGAGCTGCATACCGTCACCGGAGTCCCCGGCGAACCGAATGATCACCCGATCGAGTCGGCGGACGCCCTTCGTCCCCGCCGGATTGCGCTGTTCTCTCAGTTCTCCCAGAGCGGCCTCGTCGGCCTGCTCCGCTGGGCTGCTGACCTGGCTGGTCACTGAACTGGACCTCCCTTGAGGCGGCTGTCCGGGAACGGCCGACCCGCCGGCCCTCCCAAGACCAACCCTACGTCGGCAGGACTCCGGAACGGCTCGACTTCTCCACCAGGAGGCCGGACGGAAAGAGGCGCGACGAGGAATCGGGAGCCCGTTCTGACACGGTGTCAGAAAATCATGAATTCAGATAGGTGAGCACTGCCAGCACCCGTCGGTGGTCCCCGTCGCTCGGCGACAGCCCGAGCTTCAGGAAGATGTTGCTGACGTGCTTCTCGACCGCCCCGTCGCTGACGACCAGCTGCCGGGCGATCGCCGAGTTGGTCCGCCCCTCCGCCATCAGCCCCAGCACCTCGCGCTCCCGGGGGGTGAGCCCCGCGACCACGTCCTGCTTCCGGCTGCGCCCGAGCAACTGCGCGACCACCTCCGGGTCCAGCGCCGTACCGCCCCGCGCGACCCGCACCACGGCGTCGACGAACTCCCGTACCTCGGCCACCCGGTCCTTCAGCAGATAGCCCACGCCACGACTGGACCCGGCGAGCAGCTCGGTGGCGTACCGCTCCTCCACGTACTGCGACAGCACGAGCACACCCAGCTCCGGATGCGACTTCCGCAGCTGTACGGCGGCCCGCACGCCCTCGTCGGTGTGGGTCGGCGGCATCCGCACATCGGCGACGACCACGTCCGGAAGGTCGCCCTGCGCCGCGAACTCGGTGATCGTCTTGACCAGGGCGATGCCGTCCCCGACGCCCGCGACGACGTCGTGCCCCCGGTCGGTCAACAGCCGCGTCAGCCCCTCCCGCAACAGCACCGAATCCTCGGCGATGACCACCCGCACCCTGTCCTCCACGCCTGTTCCCCCCACTGCACCCCGTACCGCGACAGCCCCCAGCATTCCAGCATCGGAACGCCAGGACCTGCTCCCGGGAGAAAAACAGGGGAGTGTTCAGGGGGACACACCGGCGCGCCCAGAGGCGGCAACCTCTGGACGCGCTCACCGGGTTCTCACCCCGGCCCCGAAGCAGCGGCCCGAAAAAGCAGGGGCGCAGCCCAGCTTTTTCAGGGGCGCGGGGAACTGCGCGAGAACCCCCACGCACCCGCACCCACCCACGGCGCTGAGCCACCCACGGCGACGGGGGCGCGGGGAACTGCGCGAGAACCCCCACCGGACCCGCACCCACCCACGGCGCCAAGCCACCCACGGCGCCAAGCCGCCCCAGCCCCGCAGGGCCCCGCTCAGACCGCCCGCCAGGGCAGCTCCGCCGTCACCCGGGTCGGCCCGCCCGCCGGCGAGTCGACGACGAGGATCCCGTCGACCGCCCCGATCCGCCCGGCGAGCCCCGCCAGCCCGGACCCACGCCCCGTGTCGGCGCCCCCCACACCGTCGTCGATGACCTGGAGCATCAGCCGGTTCTCGACCTTCCACACATCCACGGTCGCCCGCGTGGCCCTCGCGTGCTTGCTGACGTTCTGCAGCAGCTCGGACACGGTGAAGTACGCGATGCCCTCGATCGCCGGCACCGGTCGCGCCGGCAGGTCCACCTCCACCACCACCGGCACCGCGCACCGCGAGGCGACCGAGGACAGCGCCGCGTCGAGCCCCCGGTCCGTCAGCACCGCCGGATGGATCCCCCGCGCCAGGTCCCGCAGCTCCTGCAGCGCCGTCTTGACCTCCCCGTGGGCCGAGTCGACCATCACCGCCGCCGCCCGGGGGTCCTCCGCCAGCTTCTCCTTCGCCAGCCCCAGATCCATCGCCAGTGCCACCAGCCGGGCCTGCGCCCCGTCGTGCAGATCCCGCTCGATGCGCCGCAGATCGGCCGCCGCCGTGTCGACCACGACCCCGCGGTCCGACTCCAGCTCGACGACCCGCGCCCCCAGCCGCGACGGTCCCAGCAGCGTGACCACCATGCCCCGGTCGACCATGGTCAGACCCCGCACGATCCACGGCGTGGCCATCGTGAAGAGCAGCCCCACCAGCGCGGTCACGGTCACCTCGAACGGGTTGTCCAGATACACGGAGTGCGTCTCGTCCCCGTACAGCTGCAATCCGTCCTGCCCGACCCACACGGGGAACACCCAGAACCACAGCGGATACGTCAGCGCTGCCCACCCGTACGTCCAGAAGGTCACCGCCACCACGAACGAGAACACCGACCACGGGAACTGCACGACCGCGTACAGCAGCTGCCGCCACGACGCCCCGCTGCGCAGCACGGCGCCCATCCACGCCAGCGCCCCGCGCCCCCTCGGCCTCAGCGGCTCCGGCGCGGCCACGTCCACACCGAGCAACGCGCGCGCCCGCGCCCGCTCCAGCGCGCCGAACCCCCGGCAGCCGGCCAGCCCCGCCGCCAGCACCGGCACCCCGAGGAACGTGATCAGCAGCCCGGCACCCACCGACACCATCGTCACGGCGTACGTGAACAACAGGATCCCGATCGGCAGCCCCAGCAGCACGTACCCGAGCTCCCGCCAGCCGCGCGCCTCGAACGGCGCCCGCAACCCGGCCGGCACCCGACGCCGCCGCTCCCCGTCCCCACTCCCGTAGCCGTAGCCGTACTCCGTGGCCATCACCGTCGCCCGCCTCCGCCGATCCCGCAGTGCCGATGTCGTACCCCCACCTTGCTGCCCCCGGCCCACCGGAACCATGGAGCGGGTCGGCGTCTCGGAAGGGGGGTTTTCCCCACCCCCGGGTCCCGAAGCGGCGGGCCGAAAAAGCAGGGGCGCAGCCCCGCTTTTTTCAGGGGCGCGGGGAACTGCGCGAGCAACCACGATGAACCCGCACCCGCACCCGCACCCGCCCACGGCGAAGGGCGCCCACAACGAGTAGGCGCCCCTCCCCACCGCCGCGCGCTGCCGCGCGCTACCGCCCCCGCCAGGGCAACTCCGCAGTCACCGTCGTAGGCCCCCCCACCGGAGACTCGATCACGAACAACCCGTCCACCGCGTCCAACCGCTCCGCCAGCCCGGCGATCCCGCTCCCCCCGTCGAGCCGCGCACCCCCACGCCCGTCGTCCCACACCTGGATCAGCAGCCGGTCGTCGGACCGCCACACCTCCACCGCCGCGGCCTTCGCCCCACTGTGCTTGCTGATGTTCTGCAGCAGCTCGGAGACGGTGAAGTAGGCGATTCCCTCGATCGCCGCGGCGGGCCGCGTCGCCAGATCCACGGTCACCTTCACCGGCGCCGTGCACCGCGAGGCCACCGCCGACAACGCGGCATCCAGCCCCCGGTCCGTCAGCACCGCCGGATGGATGCCCCGCGCCAGGTCCCGCAGCTCCTGCAGCGCCAGCTTCACCTCGCCGTGCGCCTCCGCCACCATGGTGGCGGCCGCGTCGGGATCCTCCAGCAGCTTCTCCTTCGCGAGCCCGAGCCCCATCGCCAGATTCACCAGCCGGGCCTGCGCCCCGTCGTGCAGATCCCGCTCGATGCGCCGCATGTCGGCCGCCGCCGTGTCGACGACGACTCCCCGGTCGGACTCCAGTTCGGCGATCCGCCGCTCCAGCTCGTCGGACGGCGACAACAGCGACCGCACCATCACCCGGTCCACGTTCGTCAGCCCCCGCACGATGTACGGCAGCACCGGCCACGCCACGAACAACCCCGTCAGGGTGACGACGAACGTCGTGACCGCCCACGGCATCCGGATCAGCTCGTACAGCATCGAACGCCAGCCGACCGGATCCTTCACGCTCATCCACACCTGCGTGAAGAAGCCCTCGTCCGCGCGCCGCCCGCTCCCGCGGAACGGCAGCGGACTCGGCTCGTCCACCCGCACCCGCAGCAACGCCCGCGCCCGCATCCGCTCCAGTCGCCCCAGTTGCCGGGCCCCCATCAGCGCGGCGGCGAGCAGCGGAAAACCGATCACCGTCAGCGTCAGCAGAGCGCTGGTGAACAGCACCGTCGTCACATACACGAACCCGAGCAGCGCGAACGGCAGATTGGCCAGCAGATGCGCGATCTCCCGCCAGGTCTGCCCCCCGAACGCGAACGTCGCGGGCGGCAGCGGGTCCGAGGGCGTGCGACTGGACGGCAGCGGACGACCGTACGGCCGCCCGGAGCCGGTCGGAGAAGAGAGGGGTTCGGTCATGCCCACCAGCCTGCCCGCCCCCTCCCGGCCCGCGCCATGAGGCGGACCGCCCCGGCCACCCTGGGGAAAACCCCACCCCGTCCCATACCTCCCCCTCCCGGCCCGATCACGACGGCACTCGGGCATGCCGACCTGTGACGGGCTGCTTACGCTCTCTTTAGCAGGGCCTAGACTCCCGTGCGTACAGATCGTCGAACAGCGACGCACGTACGGCGTCCCGCATCCCGTACGTACGTATCGCCAGGCCAGGGAGCGAGGGACGGACGTGCCGGAACCGACCGTCGCCGTAGCGGCGCAGACGGGCGTCGCCGTAGCGGCGGACTACTTCCAGTCCTACTCGGTGGTCGGACTGCTCGCCGCCGTGGGCGTGCTCTTCGTCGCCGTCGCCTTCGGCGCGGGACGACTGCTGCGCCCCGAGGTCCCCACCCGGGAGAAGCTCCTGACGTACGAGTGCGGCGTCGACCCCGTCGGCGAGGGCTGGGCCCACACCCAGGTCCGCTACTACGTCTACGCCTTCCTCTACGTCATCTTCGCCATCGACTCGATCTTCCTCTTCCCCTGGGCGACCGTCTTCGCCGATCCCGGCTACGGCGCGACCACCCTCGTCGAGATGTTCGTCTTCCTCGGTTTCCTCGCCGTGGGCCTGCTCTACGCATACAAGAAGGGCGTCCTGGCATGGACGTGACGCCAGAAGTGAACCCACCGGAGCCGGATGCCGCACAGCCGGTCCTCCTCCCGGAGCCGAAGCGGCTGGGCGCGCTCGCCCGCCTCGCCCCCGAGCCGATGAAGGTGATCCTGAACTGGGGCCGCCGCTACTCGCTCTGGGTCTTCAACTTCGGCCTCGCCTGCTGCGCGATCGAGTTCATCGCCGCGTCCATGGCCCGCCACGACTTCATCCGCCTCGGCGTCATCCCCTTCGCGCCCGGCCCCCGGCAGGCGGACCTCATGGTCGTCTCGGGCACGGTGACGGACAAGATGGCCCCGGCCGTGAAGCGCCTGTACGAGCAGATGCCCGAGCCGAAGTACGTCATCTCCTTCGGCGCCTGCTCCAACTGCGGCGGCCCCTACTGGGACTCCTACTCCGTCACCAAGGGCGTCGACCAGATCATCCCGGTCGACGTCTACGTCCCCGGCTGCCCGCCCCGCCCCGAGGCCCTCCTCCAGGGCATCCTGAAACTCCAGGAGAAGATCGCCCGCGAATCCCTGGGCGAGCGCTACGGCACCGCGCCCCGCCCGTCGACGGCGGCGCTGCGGAGCGCGCTGGTGAAGCCGCCGACGACCGAGACCGGACCGGCCGAATCGGGGGACAAGTGACCGGCTGGCTGCCCACCCCCGTCGAGGAGCTCTTCGGCCCCGAGGCCACGGCCGAGGAGTCCTACGACGTGCTCACCGTGGACGTCCCCGCCGCCTCCTGGACCGAGGCGCTGCGCACGGCCCGCTCCACCCTGGGCTGCACGTACTTCGACTGGCTGAGCGCGGTGGACGAGCCCGGCACGGGCTTCCGCGTCTCGGCCCACGTGGTGGCCCTGTCCCCGGTCCGCCGCCTCCTCCTCCGCACGACGATCCCCCACACCTCCCCGGTCCTCCCGACCGCCGTCGACATCTACGCGGGCGCCGCCTGGCACGAACGCGAGACCCACGAGATGTTCGGCGTCCGCTTCGAGGGCCACCCCGGCCTGGACCACCTCCTCCTCCCGGAGAACTTCGAGGGCCACCCCCTGCGCAAGGACTTCGTCCTGGCCGCCCGGGTGGCCAAGGCCTGGCCCGGGGCGAAGGAACCGGGGGAGTCCGCGGCCGGCGCCGGACACGGCGGCCCGAGACGCCGCCAGATGCTCCCGCCCGGCGTCCCCGACCCCAACGAGTGGGGCCCCCTCAAGGGCCAACTCCCCCCGGCCCCCGCCCGCCCCACCCGAGGCGCGCCCGCCCGCACCCCGGGCGACCGCCCGGTACGCCGCACCCGCTCGGTTTCAGAAGGCTCGGCCACCCAGACGGCAACCGGCTCGAACCCGGAAACCCAGGACGGCCCCCCGCCCACCTCCACGCCCCCACGCCGCACCCGCTCGGCATCGGAAGGCTCGGCGAGTCAGGCGGCAGCCGGCCCGACCCCGGACGCAGCGGACGGCCCTCCGCCCACGTCCACGCCCTCACGCCGCACCCGCTCGGCATCGGAAGGCTCGGCGAGCCAGACCGCACACACCGAGGCACCGGACAGCCCCACAGCCAGGCCCCCGCGCCGCACCCGCTCGGCATCGGAAGGCTCGGCGAGTCAGGCGGCAGCCGGCCCGACCTCCGACGCACCCGACACCCCCACGCCTCCGCGTCGCGCCCGCACGGCGTCGGGAGGCTCGGCGAGCCAGCGCGCCACACCCGCCCCCTCGACCCAGCCGCGCCGCACCGCAGGCAGCCCGGACGCCCCCTGGCACCACGCCCGCCCGGCCTTCGACACCCCGACGGCCGAGCCGAAGCCGAAGCCCGAGCAGGACGCGGAGCCGAATCCTGAGACGGAGGCGAAGGCGAAGGCGAAGGCAGGGGCGGCGCCGAAGCCCGAGCCCACGCCGACCCCCCGGTCCGCGCCGCAGCCCGAGCCGCCCAGCGCCCCCGACGACGACAACGCGACGTCCGCCGACGACGACAACGCGACGTCCGCCGAGCCCGCCCCCGCCGAGCCCGCCCCCGCCGAGCCCGCCGCTACCGAGCCCGCCGCTACCGAACCCGCCCCCGACGGCACCCCCAACCCCGAACCCCCCACAGGAGGCGCGCAGTGAACGACGCTCTGGACGTCGCCCTGCGACTCCTCATCGTCTTCGTCGTCTTCCTGACCTTCCCCTTGATCATCGGCCAGACCGAGCACAAGGTGATGGCCCACATGCAGGGCCGCCTCGGCCCCATGTACGCCGGCGGCTTCCACGGCTGGGCCCAACTCGTCGCCGACGGCGTCAAGTTCGCCCAGAAGGAAGACATCGTCCCGGCCGGCGCGGACCGCCGGATCTTCCAACTCGCCCCGGCCGTCGCCCTCCTGCCCTACCTCCTCGTCCTCCTCGCCATCCCGATCGGCCCGGGCGAGGGCGCCGTCGGCGAGGTCATCGACGCGGGCGTCTTCTTCGTCCTCGCCGTGATGGGCGTCGGCGTCCTCGGCTCCCTCATGGCCGGCTGGGCCTCCGCCAACAAGTTCTCCCTCCTCGGCGGCCTGCGCACCGCCGCCCAGCTCCTCGCCTACGAACTCCCGATGCTGCTCACGGCCGCCTCCGTGGCGATGGCGGCCGGCACCGTCTCCCTCGTCGGCATCGTCGACGCCTTCGAGTGGTGGTGGCTGCCCTGGCAGATCGTCGGCGCGATCGTCTTCTTCGTCGCCGGCCTCGCCGAGCTCCAGCGCCCGCCCTTCGACATGCCCGTCGCCGACTCGGAGATCATCTTCGGCACCTACACCGAGTACACCGGCCTCCGCTTCGCCCTGTTCCTCCTCGCCGAGTACGCGGGCATCGTCGTCCTGTGCGGCCTGACCACCGTCCTCTTCCTCGGAGGCTGGCACGGCCCCTGGGGCGCCGACGGCCTCGGCTGGGTCTGGACCCTCCTGAAGACCGCCGCCCTCGCCTTCGTCGTCATCTGGCTCCGCGTGACCTACCCCCGTCTGCGCGAGGACCAGCTCCAGAAGTTCTCCTGGACCCTCCTCGTCCCCCTCTCCCTCGCCCAGATCGCCCTCACCGGCATCGTCAAGGTGGTGATCCGGTAACCATGGCCCCCATCCCCGGCAGCGGCCTCGCCAAGGGTCTGGCCGTCACCCTGCGCACGATGACGCGCAAGACCGTCACCGAGCAGTACCCGGACGTCCAGCCGGAGCTGCCGCCCCGCACCCGAGGCGTCATCGGGCTCTTCGAGGAGAACTGCACGGTCTGCATGCTGTGCGCCCGCGAGTGCCCGGACTGGTGCATCTACATCGACTCCCACAAGGAGACCGTCCCGCCCGCCGCCCCCGGCGGCCGTGAGCGCAGCCGCAACGTCCTGGACCGTTTCGCCATCGACTTCTCCCTCTGCATGTACTGCGGTATCTGCATCGAGGTCTGCCCCTTCGACGCCCTCTTCTGGTCCCCGGAGTTCGAGTACGCGGAGACCGACATCCACGAACTCACCCACGAGCGCGACAAGCTCCGCGAGTGGATGTGGACCGTCCCCTCGCCACCGGCCCTCGACCCCGCCGCCGAGGAACCCAAGGAACTGGCCGCCGCCCGCAAGACCGCCGAGAAACTGGCGACCGCCCAGGCCGCCGAGGCAGAGCCGGCCGCCCCCGAGGGAGAAGCCCCATGACCCTCACCCAGGCACCACAGGGCTTCCTCTCCCCGACCGGCGTCGAGATCGCCTTCGTTCTCGTCGGCCTCGTCACCTTCGGCGCCGCGCTCGTCACCGTCACCACCCGGCAGCTGGTGCACGCCGCCCTGTGGCTGGTGGTGGCGCTCGGCGGCCTCGCCGTCGAGTACCTCCTGCTCACCGCCGAGTTCATCGCCTGGGTGCAGGTCCTCATCTACGTCGGTTCCGTCGTCGTCCTCCTCCTCTTCGGACTGATGCTCACCAAGGCCCCCATCGGCCGCTCCCCGGACGCCGACTCCGGCAACCGCTGGGCCGCCCTCACCGTGGCCGTCGCCTCGGCCGCCGCCCTCGTCTGGGTCGTCGTCGACGC
The DNA here is from genome assembly GCF_014930365.1 of Streptomyces caniscabiei. Taxonomy (GTDB): domain Bacteria; phylum Actinomycetota; class Actinomycetes; order Streptomycetales; family Streptomycetaceae; genus Streptomyces; species Streptomyces caniscabiei. The sequence goes on from NZ_JABXWI010000007.1 coordinate 183,884, forward strand.
CTTCCGCGCCACCTGGATCGACCTGGACGGCCCGGCCGCCGGCTCCACGAAGGCCACCGGCGAGAGCCTCTTCCGGCACTGGGTCCTCCCCTTCGAGGCGCTCTCCGTCCTCCTGCTGGCGGCCCTGGTCGGCGCGATCGTCCTCTCCCGCAAGGCGAAAGCGGACGCGTCCCCCACCGACCCGAAAGCCACCCGCACGTCGAAGGCCCCCCACGCGCCCAAGGCCCCCACCGACCCCACTGGACCCGAGTCAGCGAAGGGAGGCGCAAGCTGATGCACCTCGCCTATCCCGTCGTGCTCTCCGCCCTCCTCTTCTGCACGGGCCTGTACGGCGTCCTCGCCCGCCGCAACGCGATCCTCGTCCTGATGTCCGTCGAGCTGATGCTCAACGCGGTCAACCTCAACCTCGTCGCCTTCGACGTCTGGCTCAGCAGGACCGCCGAGGAGACCCTGCACTCCGGCCAGGCCCTGACCCTGTTCACGATCACCATCGCCGCCGCCGAGATCGGCATCGGCCTGGCGATCGTCCTCGCGGTCCACCGCAACCGAGGCACCGCCGACATCGACAAGCTCCGCGACACCGCCGAGGGCCACGAGACCGACGGCCCCGAAGACCCAGCCGCAGCCGAGGAACCCGGCCGCCCCGAGCGGAGCGAGAAGGCTGAGGCCACCGCGTGACCACGACCACCCTCGCCGTCCTCGTCCCCCTCCTCCCGTTCCTCGGCGCCGCCGCCGGCCTGCTCCTCGGCCGCACCGCCCCCGGCTTCGTCCGCCCCCTCGCCGTACTGCCGACCCTGACGGCCTTCGCGCTGGCCGTCCTGGTCGCCGTACGCCAGGGCGGCGACCGCGCCGTCGAGGCGGCCACCCGGCTCACCCCGACCGGCTCGGTCCCGATCGACCTCGCCCTGTACATCGACGGCTTCGCCGCCCTCGTCGCCGTCCTGGTCGGCCTGGTCGCCACCTGTGTGCAGATCTACTCGACCGGCTACCTCCGCGACGACCCGCGCTATCCCTCCTACGCCGCCCTCGTCTCCCTCTTCACCTCCGCGATGCTCCTCGTCGTCTACTCCGGTGACCTGATGGTGCTCCTGGTCGGCTGGGAGATCATGGGCATCTGCTCGTACTTCCTGGTCGGCCACTACTGGGAGACCCCGGAGGCCCGCGCCGCCTCCCTGAAGGCCTTCCTGGTCACCAAGCTCGGCGACGTCCCCTTCCTGATCGGTCTGTTCGCCCTCGCCACGGACGCCGGGTCGTTCCGCATCACGCGGATCCTCGCCACCGTCGCCGACGGCGGCCTCGACCACCCCACGCTCGTCGCCCTCCTGCTGCTCGCCGGAGTCGCCGGCAAGTCGGCCCAGTTCCCCCTCCACACCTGGCTCCCCGACGCGATGGCGGGCCCCACGCCCGTCTCCGCGCTGATCCACGCCGCGACGATGGTCGCCGCCGGTGTCTACTTCGTCGCCCGTCTCCTCCCGGTCTTCGCCGCCTCCGCGGCGGCCCTGGTCGTCCTCGCCGTCATGGCCGCGCTCACCATGGCCGGCTCGGGCCTCGCCGCCCTCGCCCAGGACGACATCAAGCGCGTCCTCGCCTACTCGACGATCGGCCAGCTCGGCTACATGACCGGCGCCCTCGCCGTCGCCGACCGTGGCGCCGCCGTCTTCCACCTCCTCTCGCACGGCGCCTTCAAGGCGCTGCTGTTCCTCGCGGCCGGCGTGATCATCCACGCGTCCGGCACCAACTCCCTGGCCGCCATGTCCCGCATGAGCCACCTGCGCGCCCGCGTCCCCGACGCCTTCTGGACGATGACCGTGGCGCTGCTCGCCCTCGCCGCGATCCCGCCCTTCAGCGGCTTCTTCTCCAAGGAGTCCGTCCTCGGAGCCGCCGAGCACGCCGCTACGGGCCACACCCTCACCGGCCCCGTAGAGCACGTCCCGGCCGCCGCCGGCTGGACCGTCCTGGTCGCCGGTGTCCTCACGGCCCTGCTCACCGCCGCGTACGCCGCCCGCCTGTGGCTGCTGGCCTTCCGCGGCGAGGGCACCGAGGCCCCCGACCACGGCCGTCAGCCGCTCACCATGACGGTCGTCCTCTGGGTGCTCGCCGTGCCCTCCCTCGCCCTCGGCGGCCTCGCCTACGGCAGGCTCCCCGACTGGTTCGACGGCGACGACCTGGCGCCCACCCTCACCACATCCGTCCTCGGCACGGGCGCCGCCCTGATCGGCGCCCTGGCGACGTACGCCGCCTGGCGGTACACCACGGCCGTCGCCCACCCACCGCTGGGCGCGGTCGCGGCCCACCCCGAGGCGGACGCCGGCACCGTCGAGGCGGAGGCCATCGCCAGCCACACCCCCGCCTACGGCGACGTGGCCTCGGCACCCGACCCGGCGGACCCGGGGCGCCTCCTGCTCGGCCCGCTGCACCGCCACGCCGCCGCCGGCTTCCACCTCGACGCCGTCTACTCGGCCCTCTTCGTCCGCCCGGTCCTGGCCGGCGCACGTCTCGTCCGGTTCCTCGACCGCGAGGTCGTCGACACCTATGTGAGCGGCGCGGGCACCCTGCCCCGCCTGCTGGGCGCGGCCGTACGCAAGGCCCAGACCGGCAACGTCCAGACCTATGTGAGCGCGCTGCTCGCCGGCACCGTCGTCCTGGTGGTCGCCGCCCTCGTCGTCGCCACGGGAGCGTGAGCAGGCGTGATCGATATCAACGAGTCCGTGATGCAGGTCCTTCTGGCGTTGATCGTCGTCGGCCCGCTCCTCGGCGCCGCCGCCGCTCTCCTGCCGGCCCCGCCCGGGCTGAAGGGGAAGTCACCCGAGCAGGCCGTGCTGCGCCACGGGATCACCGTGACCGGTGCGGTGCTCATCGCCGCGATCGTCCTCGCGCTCGGCTTCGACCACGACCAGCCGTCGAAGATGCAGGCCAGCACGGACATCAGCTGGATCCCGGCACTCGACGTGCGCATCCACCTCGGCATCGACGGCATCTCCCTCCCCCTCCTGGTCCTGACCGCGCTGCTGACCTTCCTCTGCGCGCTCTACTCCTACTTCAAGATGCCCGCGGGCCCGTCCCCGAAGGCCTTCGTCGCCCTGCTCCTCGTCCTGGAGTCCGGCACCCTCGCGACCTTCGCCGTCCTCGATCTGCTGCTGTTCTTCCTGGCGTTCGAGACGGTGCTCATCCCGATGTACTTCCTCATCGCCCGCTGGGGCGGTGAGCAACGCACGCGGGCCGCCTGGAAGTTCATCCTCTACACCCTGCTCGGTTCCGTGGTCATGCTGCTGGGCCTGCTCCTGATCGGAATCAAGGCGGGCACATTCGACATGGTGGCACTCGCCACTGACAATCACTCCGCGCTGACCACATCCGTGCAGGTCATCGCCGTTCTGTCGATCGGGATCGGGCTCGCGGTCAAGACCCCGATGTGGCCGCTGCACAGCTGGCTGCCGGACGCCCACACCGCCGCCCCGACCGTCGGCTCGGTCCTGCTGGCCGGCGTCCTGCTGAAGATGGGCACCTACGGGTTCGTCCGCATCCTGCTGCCGATCACCCCGGACGGCTTCCGCACCTTCGCGCCGTACCTCGCCGCCTTCGCGGTCGTCGGCGTCATCTACGGCTCCCTCGCCTGCCTCGCCCTCGCCCAGCAGGGCGCGAAGGGCGACCTCAAGCGCCTGATCGCGTACTCCTCCGTCGGCCACATGGGCTTCGTCCTGCTCGGCATCGCCACGATGACCCCGACCGGCGTGAACGGCGCGCTCTTCGCCAACATCGCCCACGGCCTCATCACCGGCCTGCTGTTCTTCCTGGTCGGCGCGCTGAAGGACCGCACCGGCACCACCGACCTCGACACCCTCGCGCAGGAGACCGGCGCCGCCCTCTACGGCAGGGCGCCCCGCCTCGGCGGCCTCCTCGCCTTCGCCGCCGTGGCCTCCCTCGGGCTGCCCGGACTCGCCGGGTTCTGGGGCGAGATGCTGGCCCTGTTCGGCGCGTTCGAGCCCGCCGAGGGCCTCAGCCGCCCGGCCTTCCTCACCTTCATGACGATCGCCGCGTTCGGCACGCTCCTCACCGCCGCGTACCTGCTCATCGTGGTCCGCCGCGTCTGCATGGGCGCCGTCCCGAAGGGACCGCAGGAGGGGCCGGGCCGCACGGACGAACAGACGTACGCCCTCGCGGACGTGCAGACGTACGAGTTCGCGGCCTGGACCCCGCTCGTCGCCCTCACCGTCCTCGCCGGCCTCTGGCCCGCGGCCCTCCTCGGTCTGACCGACCCGGCCGTGCAGCAGCTCCTCGCAGGAGGCACCCGTTGAGCCCCTTGGCCCAGCCGCCGGTCCCGGCCGAGACCCTGGCCCAGAGCGCGGCCCAGACCCTGGCCGAGTCGGTCGTCCAGTCCGTCGACTGGCTCGCGATCGCGCCGCCGACCGTCGCGGCCGTCGTCGGCCTCGCCGTGCTCGTCGCCGACCTGTTCACCGACGACCGCAGGAAGGCCCTGCTCGGCTGGGTCTCCGTCGCGGGACTCGCCGTCTCCCTGCTCGCCCTGCTGCCGCTCCTGGACGCCGACCGCGCCACCTTCTGCCTGACCGGCGACCCAGGCGTGTGCAGCTACACCGCCGACCGGTTCACCCTCGTCATCCAGTTCCTCGTCCTCGGCGGCGCCCTCCTCGCCGCCCTGCTGTCCATGACGGCCCTCAAGGACGACCGGAAGAACCTCCCCGAAGGGGAGTTCTGGTTCCTGCTGCTGTCGTCCGCGGCGGGAGCCGCGCTCCTGCCCGCGTCCCGCGACCTCGCGACGCTCGTCGTCGCCCTGGAGGTCGCCTCCCTGCCCGCCTTCGCCCTCGTCGGCATCCGCCAGGGCGACCGGCGGTCCTCCGAGGCGGCCCTGAAGTTCTTCCTGTCCTCCGTCACCGCGACCGCCGTCAGCCTCCTGGGCATCAGCTTCGTCTACGCCACGACAGGCACCCTCTACCTCACCGAGATCGCCGACCGCGTCCAGGACGTCGACGCCCAGCTGCACACCCTCACCCAGGCCGGCGTCGTCCTCACCCTCGTCGGCTTCGCCTTCAAGACGGCCGCCGTCCCCTTCCACTTCTGGGTCCCCGACACCTACGTGGGCGCCCCCCTGCCCGTCGCCGCCTACCTCTCCGTGGTCGGCAAGGCGGTCGGCTTCTCCGGGCTGATCCTCGTCACCGTCGTCGCCCTCCCGTCGTACGCCGACGTCTGGGGCCCCGCCCTCGCCGTGCTGGCCGCCCTCACCATGACCGTCGGCAACCTCGGCGCCCTGAGACAGGGCGCCACGCGCGCGTACAGCGCGGTCCGGCTGCTCGCCTGGTCCTCCGTCGGCCAGGCCGGCTACCTCCTCGTCCCGATCGCGGCGGCGGCCTACGCCGACGACACCGCCGACGCCGAGAAGGCCGTCGGCTCCACCGTCGCCTACGCCCTGATGTACGCCGCCGTGAACCTCGGCGCCTTCGCCGTGGCCGCCCTCGTCGGCCGTACGAAGCCCCTGAACCGGCTCGCCGACTACCGGGGCCTCTACGCGTCGAGCCCCCTGTCCGCGCTGCTCCTGGCCTTCTTCCTGCTCTGCCTCGCCGGACTGCCGCCGGGCATCATCGGCTTGTTCGCCAAGGTCACCGTCTTCTCGGCGGCCGTGGACGCGGGCCTCGGCTGGCTCGCCGTCGTGATGGCCGTCAACGTGGTGATCGCCCTCTTCTACTACCTCCAGTGGACGGCCCTGCTGTTCCGCGCCCCCGAGGGCGACACCGCCGGCGCACCCGCACCGCACCGCGTCCCCGCCCCGCTCACCCTGGCCCTCGTCCTCACCGGCATCGTCGCCGTGGCCCTGTCCGGCGCCCCCCAGCTCATCCTGCGCTTCGCCGACCTCGGCCTCTTCTAGCGCACCGCGGCCCCGCCCTCACCCGCCCGGCACCCCGGCCCTCACCCGCCCGGTCCCCCCGCCCTCACCCGCGCGGCCCCCGGCCGGGCCGCGCGCACCAGGGAACTCGCGCTCCCCGCCTGGCGTTGACCCATGCGGGAGGGTCCACTGAGAAGTGGAGTCGACAGCATCAGCGAGCAAAGGGTTCCCCTGCCGCACGACCTGGAGGGCGTACCGTGCACCGCCGGCACAACGGGCTCAGGACCGCCGTACTCCTCGGGGGACTGTCCGCACTCATCATCGTCATCGGAAGCCTCTTCGGCCGTACGGGCCTGATCATCGCGGTCGTCGTCGCCCTCGGCACGAACGCCTACGCGTACTGGAACAGCGACAAGCTGGCTCTACGCGCGATGCGCGCCCGCCCGGTCAGCGAGTTCGAGGCGCCGGCGCTCTACCGCATGGTCCGCGAGCTCTCCATGCAGGCCCGCCAGCCGATGCCGCGCCTGTACATCTCCCCGACGGACGCCCCGAACGCCTTCGCGACCGGCCGCAACCCGCGCAACGCGGCCGTGTGCTGCACCGACGGCATCCTCCGCCTGCTCGACGAGCGCGAGCTGCGCGGTGTCATCGGCCACGAGCTGAGCCATGTCTACAACCGCGACATCCTCATCTCGTCGGTCGCCGGCGCCCTCGCCTCCGTGATCATGTTCCTGGTGAACTTCGCCTGGCTGATCCCCGTCGGCCGCTCGGACGACGACGACGGCCCCGGCCTCCTCGGCATGCTGCTGATCATGATCCTGGGCCCCCTCGCTGCGTCCCTCATCCAGCTCGCGATCAGCCGTTCCCGGGAGTACGAGGCGGACGCCTCCGGCGCCCAGCTCACCGGTGATCCACTTGCCCTCGCCAGCGCCCTTCGCAAACTGGAAACGGGTACGAAGCAGCTTCCGCTGCCCCCCGAGCCCCGGATCGAGACCGCGAGCCACATGATGATCGCGAACCCCTTCCGGCCGGGCCGGGGATTCTCCAAGATGTTCTCGACACACCCGCCGATGGCGGAACGCATCGCCCGACTCGAGAAGATGGCAGGTCCCCCGCAGTGAAGACCGTACTGAACATCATCTGGCTGATCCTCAGCGGCTTCTGGCTCTTCCTCGGCTATCTGTTCGCAGGGTTGCTTCTGTGCATCACGATCATCGGCATCCCGTTCGGGATCGCGTCGTTCCGCATCGGGGTCTACGCCCTGTGGCCCTTCGGGTACAGCGCCGTCGAGCGCCGTGACGCGGGCGCGCCCTCCTGCCTGGGCAACATCCTGTGGCTGGTCCTGGCGGGCTGGTGGCTGGCGCTGACGCACATCTTCACCGGCCTCGTCCTGTGCGTCACGATCATCGGCATCCCCTTCGGCATCGCCAACTTCAAGCTGGTCCCGGTCTCGCTGATGCCCCTGGGCCGCGAGATCGTCCGCTCCGACCAGCCGTTCGCCCCGTCACGCGCCTACTGAGGCCTGCCCGACGGTTTTCGCCGTCAGGCCGCGTGAACACCCCTGCGGGTCAATACACCTAGCGCGGCGCGGTCGGCGCGCGGTCCTTCCCCGCGCGCCGACCGAGCCGCCGTACGCCGTACACGGCCGCCCCCAGGCCCAGTGCGGCCGCCCCCGCGCCCACCGAGGACGCGGGCAGCGAGAACGCCAGGACAGCGCACCCGGCGAGGCCCACCACCGGCACCACCCGGGCGACGGGCGCCGAACTCAGCGTCCAGGCGGACGCGTTGGCGACCGCGTAGTACGCGAGGACACCGAACGACGAGAACCCGATCGCGCCCCGCACGTCGACCGTGGCGGCGAGCACGGCCACCACGGCACCGACGGCCAGCTCCGCCCGGTGCGGCACCTGGAAGCGGGGGTGCACGGCGGCGAGCGCGCCGGGCAGATGCCGGTCCCGGGCCATCGCGAGGGTCGTGCGGGAGACCCCCAGGATCAGCGCCAGCAGCGACCCGAGCGCGGCCACGGCGGCCCCCACCCGCACCACGGGCACCATCCCGGGCACCCCAGCCGCCCGTACGGCGTCGGCCAGCGGCGCCGAGGCCGCCCCCAGCCCACCGGACCCCAGCACGGCGAGCGCGGCGACCGCCACCGCCGCGTACACGACCAGCGCGATGCCCAGCGCGAGGGGGATCGCACGCGGGATGGTGCGCGCCGGATCCCGTACCTCCTCACCCAGGGTCGCGATCCGCGCGTACCCGGCGAACGCGAAGAACAGCAGCCCGGCCGCCTGGAGCACGCCACCCAGGCCGCCGGACGTCCCGATGTCCAGCCGCCCGGCGTCGGCCTCGGCGGACCCGAGGCACACCACCACGACGGCGGCGAGGACGGCCAGTACGACGGCCACGATCGCCCGCGTGAGCCAGGCCGACTTCTGCACACCGCCGTAGTTCACGGCCGTCAGCGCCACCACGGCCGCCACCGCGACGGCGTGCGCCTGCCCCGGCCACACGTACGCCCCCACGGTCAGCGCCATCGCCGCGCACGAGGCCGTCTTGCCGACGACGAACGCCCAGCCGGCCAGATACCCCCAGAACTCCCCGAGCCGCTCGCGGCCGTACACATAGGTGCCGCCCGATGCCGGATACACGGCCGCCAGCCGCGCCGACGACATCGCGTTGCAGTACGCGACCACGGCGGCGATCCCGAGCCCGAGCAGCAGACCCGACCCGGCCGCGCGCGCCGCCGGGCCCAGCGCCGCGAAGATGCCCGCGCCGACCATCGCCCCGAGCCCGACGACGACCGCGTCGCCGACCCCGAGCGTGCGGCGCAGCCCGGCGCCCGATCCGCCTTGTGTCATGCGCCGCACCCTACTGATCAGCGCAACCACCAGGTGTCATGCGGACGTCCTCCCGGACAACAAGGGCAGGACAGACACGACAGGCACGACAGACACGGCCGGGCGCACGGCCGCTGTGGGGGGAAACACAGCACAGGTACCGCACGGGTACGGCACGAAAGGGCAGGTGCACGGCATGAGCATCATCGGCTGGATCGTTCTGGGGCTGTTGGCCGGGGCCATCGCCAAGTTCCTGCTGCCGGGCCGGGACCCGGGCGGCTTCATCGGCACGACCCTCATCGGCGTCACGGGCGCCTTCATCGGCGGCTGGATCTCCGCCCGCTGGCTGGACCACCCGATCTCCGAGAACTTCTACGACGGCGCCACCTGGGCGGCCGCGATCGGCGGTTCCCTGGTCCTGCTGATCGCCTACCGCATCCTGTTCGGCCACTCCCGCCGCTGACCACGCCTCACCCGCACAGAGGGGTGGGCGCCAGGCGACCCCGCCCGGCGCCCACCCCTCGTCGTACGGGCCCTACCTACCGCTCATCACCGGTAGTTGACGAACTGCACCGCGAAGTCGAAGTCCTTGCCCTTGAGCAGGGAGATCACGGTCTGGAGGTCGTCGCGGCTCTTGGAGCTGACGCGGAGCTCGTCGCCCTGGACCTGGGCCTTGACGCCCTTGGGACCCTCGTCACGAATGATCTTCGCCACCTTCTTGGCGTTCTCCTGGGAGATGCCCTCCTCGATCGACGCGAAGATCTTGTACTCCTTGCCGGACAGCTGCGGCTCACCCGCGTCCAGCGACTTCAAAGAGATCCCGCGCTTGATCAGCTTGGACTGGAAGACGTCGAGGATGGCCTTCACCCGGTCCTCGCTGTTCGCCTCCATGAGGATCTTCTCGCCGGACCACGAGATCGAGGCGCCGACGCCCTTGAAGTCGTAGCGCTGCGAGATCTCCTTGGCGGCCTGGTTGAGGGCGTTGTCGACCTCCTGCCGCTCGACCTTCGAGACGATGTCGAAACTGGAGTCGGCCATGTCCTGTGGCTCCTTGTATCGGTGTATCGGGAGGCGACAAGCCTAGCCACCCCGCCCCCGAGAGCACTGATCAATCAGGTGGCGAAGCACCCCTGGGCATCAGGTATCGTTTACGACGTCGCCCCGGAGCACCGCCGAAAAGCGGTTCGAAGGACGACGAATCCCAGGCGGTGTGCCCGAGTGGCCAATGGGAGCGGACTGTAAATCCGTCGGCTTAGCCTACCCAGGTTCGAATCCTGGCGCCGCCACGTGGAGGGAAGCCCCTTCCGGACTGTGAGAGCAGTCGGGAGGGGCTTCTTCGTGTGCGGATTCGGTGGTCGGTGTCGGCGGCCCGGCACACTGACTGCATGTCATCGCGTCGCAGGAACTGCCCCGAGTGTCGTCGTGAGATCGCCGTCGTGGCGGGGCGGTTCGCGCGGCACGATCCACCGGGGGCGAGCGGGGAACTCGTGTCGTGTCCCGGGTCGCGCAGGCCGGCCCTGATCGGGGCGGCACAGCCCGCGCTCGACGGCTTCGTGGTGCCCGAGTTCCCCGGTCAGCTCCCCCTGTTCTGACCGGGGCCCGCACCTGTCAGTTGCCCGCCACCGACTTCACCGCCACCGACACCGGCGTCGAGCCGCTGATCAGTTCCAGGGTCAGGCCGGCCGTGGCGGGGGTGTCGAGGAGTTCGACCAGCGTCGCGGCCACGTCGTCGCGGGGGATCGGACCCCGACCGGTGGACGCCTCCAGACGCACCAGGCCCGTGCCCGCGTCGTCGGTCAGCATGCCGGGCCGCAGGATCGTCCAGTCCAGGGCGTCCAGGCCGCGCACATACGCATCGGCCTGGCCCTTCGCCCGCTGGTACACGTCGAAGACGTCGTCACCCTCGTGCTCCGGGTCCGCCCCCATCGACGAGACGACCAGGTGCCGTCGTACGCCCGTCCGTACCGCGGCGTCCGCGAACAGGACCGCCGCCCCGCGGTCGACCGTGTCCTTGCGGGCCGTTCCGCTGCCCGGACCGGCGCCCGCCGCGAACACGGCGGCGTCCGCGCCCTGCAGATGCGCGGCGACCTCCTCCACCGACGCCGACTCCAGATCGCACAGCACCGGTTCGGCACCGGCCGCGCGCAGATCGTCCGTCTGTTCGGCGCGGCGGATGATCCCCGCGACCTCGTCACCGCGCGCGGCGAGCAACCGCTCCAGCCGCAGCGCGATCTGACCATGACCTCCAGCGATGACAATGCGCATGTTTCCGACCGTACGCCCGACGGGACGCGTTTGCCGCGCAACCATTAGGCCGCCCCGGGTGTCTCAGTCATGTTCGCCGTACCGGCGAGCGTGGATATCACGGGGGGACCCATCACCGTCATGCGTAGAGCCATGCCTACGACCGTCGTACGAACGTCCATGAAGCGCGCCTCCGTCGCGGGTGCGCCCGTGGCCCGCCGGGCCTTCACCGGGGTCGGCTGCGCCGCGGCCGTGCTCGTCACGGTGGCCGCCTGCGGCACCGTGCAGAACCTGACCGCGGGCCAGAAGATCGACAACGCCGTCGAACAGCTGGGCGAGCAGAAGTCGCTGGCCTTCGGCATGCGGCTCGACGCCGACCCGGACGACCTCGTCGCGCTGATGGGCGAGGACAGCGAGGAAGTGCCGCCGGAGATGGCGGAGTTCTTCACCGGACTGCGCGTCGACGTGTCGGTCAGGTCGAAGAAGCCGCTGGCCGAGTCCGGTGAGAAGGACGTCGCCGGTATGGGCGTGAAGATCTCGGGCGAGGACGGTGTGTTCGCCGAGTACCGGATGGTCGGCGACTACACGTACTACCGCGCCGACATGCAGGCCATCGGCGACGCGATGGGCATGCCCTTCCCGACCGCCGACGAACTCGACGAACTCCCCGAGGACAAGCAGCACTTGCGGCCGGTCCTGGAGGGCGACTGGGTCAAGGTCAACACGGCCGACCTCCAGGACGCCGCCGAGGACGCGGGTGCCGGTTCCGGCGCGGACGGCTCCGACGAACTCGACGCCAAGACCCAGAAGAAGATCCTCGACGCCGTCCGCGGAGTCGTCGCCCGCGAGGTCGACTTCAAGACGAAGAACGACGGGGACGGCACCGAGGTCATCACCGCCAAGGCCAACTTCCGCGACCTGCTCACCGGAGTCATCGACAAGCTCCAGCCCCTCAAGGGCGACCTTCCGCCGGGCGCCGAACTCCCCACGGGCGAGGACATGAAGGACGCCCCGAACAAGAAGGTCGCGGTCGACTTCACCCTCAAGAACGGCGACCTCACCCGCATCGAGACCGACCTCGCGGTCCTCGCCGAGGACGCGAAGGGTGCCAAGGCCCCCCTCGTCCTCACCTTCGGCAAGGCCGGCGACATCAGCGCGCCCAAGGGCGCCTCCGAGATCCCGGTCGAGGAGTTCGGCGGCCCGTTCGGCGGCGGGGTGTTCAACGTCTGACCCACGGCGGTCCGTCCCGGGTACGCGCGCGTGCAGCACCAGCACAAACAGACGCACGCGCGCGTGCCCGCCCGGTCCTGCCGACGCGTGCCCGCCCGGCCACCCCGAAGCGAGCCCGCCCACACGCCCCCGTGCACGTCCTCGCGCGCACTCGCGCCTCGCACGCCCCCGCGCCTCTCACCACCACCCGGCTCACCCCACCCACACCCGCCCCCTCAGGCGCCCCTCAGGCCCCCCTCAGGACGGCTCCCCCCGCCCCTGCCGAGGCAGGTCCGGTGTCGCGCCCGTCGCCGAGCCGCAGTACTCGCGTACCGCGCTGGTGCGCGCCACGACGCGCCCCCGGTGCACGACGATCCGGCTGTACGCCAGGGACAGCGCGCCCGCGAGCCGCGCACCCCGCACGGCGAGCAGCTCGGCGGGGAAACCGGCCTCGACGCGGACCTCGGGCAGCCCCAGCGCGGCGCGCGCGGCCCCGCTGACGGTGTCGTACGCCTCCTCGGGCCGCAGCCCGTACCGGGAGGCCAGCAGGTACGCCGCCTCCAGGGGGTCCCCGCGGCCGACCGGGTTCGACATGTCCCGCAACGCCCCGCTGCCCGCCGCGACGCGTACGCCGGCCGCGCGCAGCAGCCGTACGGGCGCGGTGCCCCGGCGGTCCACGGTGCCGCAACCGCCCTGGGGGAGGCAGACGACGGTGACCCCGGCCGCCGCGAGCTGGTCGGCGGCGCGGCCGGCGGCCTGGGAGGGCAGGCGGGCGAGACCGCCGCACGGGCCGAGCGTCACGCCGGGCCGCAGACCGCCAGCCATGGCCGCGAGCCGCGCGAGCCGGGCCGGGTCGTCGCCGTCGGTGTGCAGGTCGACCGGGCAGTCGTGCTCGGAGGCGATCTCCAGGACCGCCTCCACGTAGCCGGTGGGATCGGGGTCCAGGTCCGGGCAGCCACCGACCACCGAGGCGCCCATCTTCACCGCGTCCCGCAGGATCGCGAGCCCGTCCGCCCCGGCCACCCCGGTCAGCACCCGGGGCATCGCCACCGTCGTCACCTCGACGAGGCCGCGCAGCGACCGCCGGGCCCGGAGCACCGCCGCCAGTGCGCCGAGCCCCTGCACGCCGCCCACGTGGACGTGCGAGCGCAACGCCGTGGCGCCGTGCCCGAGTTGCAGCAGCGCGGCCTCGGTGGCCCGGCGTTGGACGTCCGCGTCGTCGTACGGGACGGGTCCCTCGAAGTCGGCCGACAGGGCCGTGTCGCCGTGCGCGTGCGGCTCGACGGGGGCCGGCAGCAGCAGATGGCCGCCGAGGTCCACCCGGGTGGCGGACGCCCCCGACGCGGCGGGCCCGGGGCTCAGACTGCCCGCCGTGCCGACCGCCTCGATCCGCCCGCCGCCCAGCCGGACGTCCACCACCCGGCCGTCGGTCAGTCGCGCCCCGCACAGCAGCAGGGCGCCGGTCTCGTCCGGGCCCGAGGGCGGGCCGGAGGAGGAGGGGGACGGCTGCGGCTGGCTGTCGGGCATCGCGCTCCTGGGGCTACAAGATCACGCAGAGTGAGTCGAGCCTAGGCGGGCCGCCCGCCCTCGTCGCGGAGGAGCGCAATAGTCGTACCGGCGCGGTTCACCTGTCGGGGGACGGCGGGGAGACGGCCGGGACGCGCCGGAGGGACTGCCGGGAGAGCCGGGAACGGTGGTGCGGGTGAGGCCCGTGCGGCCTGCGGAAACGGGACGGACGACGGCTCCCGGGCGGCTCCGGTGAGCGCCGTCGGCGACCCACGGACGCTCCGTGAACGGGCCATGGAGAGGCCATGGATGCGGGCCGGGAAACGGATTTGGGCGATCGGCCGTGGGGCGTGTAATGTCTTCATCGCTCGCCCCAATAGCTCAGTCGGCAGAGCGTCTCCATGGTAAGGAGAAGGTCTACGGTTCGATTCCGTATTGGGGCTCTGGTGTGAAAGGTTCCCGTCGCGAGGCGGGATCCGATCGCATCACAGCGGTGTAGCTCAGTCGGTAGAGCAAGCGGCTCATAATCGCTGTGTCACCGGTTCAAGTCCGGTCACCGCTACTGACAGTAGCCGATTGCGGGGTCGGTCCTTCGATCGGCTACTCTTCTATGCGTTAAACCCTGTCCCATCCGTTCGTCAAGGAGCACTCACGTGGCTGCCACCGACGTCCGCCCGAAGATCACGCTGGCCTGCGTGGAGTGCAAGGAGCGGAACTACATCACCAAGAAGAACCGGCGTAACAACCCGGACCGACTGGAGATGAAGAAGCACTGCCCGCGTTGCAACGCGCACACCGCGCACCGCGAAACGCGATAAATCAGGCTCGTACGCGAGGCCGTCCCCGAGTGATCGGGGGCGGCCTCGTGTCGTTCCATCGACCAGTACCGGCCAGTACCCGCCGGTGCCGGCAGTACCGCCGTATCCGCAGCAACCAGGAGGTGCCGAGCCCATGGCGCTCGACCAGTCCTTCGTGGGGCGTACCTACCCGCCCACCGACCCCTACGAGGTCGGCCGGGAGAAGATCCGCGAGTTCGCGGAGGCCGTGGGGGACGCCAACCCCGTCTACACGGACCCCGAGGCGGCCAAGGCGCTCGGGTACGCCGATGTGATCGCCCCGCCGACCTTCGTGTTCTCGATCACGTTCAAGGCCGCGGGACAGGTCGTCCAGGACCCCCAGCTGGGCCTCGACTACAGCCGGGTGGTGCACGGCGACCAGAAGTTCGCCCACAAGCGCCCCGTGCGCGCCGGTGACCGCCTCACCGTCACCTCGACCATCGAGTCGATCAAGTCCCTGGCGGGCAACGACGTCCTGGACATCCGCGGCGAGGTCCACGACGAGTCCGGCGAACACGTCGTGACCGCCTGGACCAAGCTCGTGGCCCGCGCGGCCGAGGAGGCGTGAGAACCCGATGACCGCGAAGATCTCCTACGACGACGTCGAGGTCGGCACCGAACTGCCCGCCCAGTCCTTCGACGTGACCCGCGCCACCCTCGTCCGGTACGCGGGTGCCTCCGGCGACTTCAACCCGATCCACTGGAACGAGAAGTTCGCCAAGGAGGTCGGCCTCCCGGACGTCATCGCGCACGGCATGTTCACCATGGCCGAGGCGATCCGTGTCGTCACCGACTGGACCGGCGACCCGGGCGCGGTCGTCGAGTACGGCGTCCGCTTCACCAAGCCCGTCGTCGTCCCCAACGACGACGAGGGCGCCACCATCGAGGTCAGCGCCAAGGTCGGCGCCAAGCTCGACGACAACACCGTCCGCGTCGACCTCACGGCCATGAGCGGCGGCCTGAAGGTCCTCGGCATGTCCCGGGCGGTCGTACGACTGGCCTGACGGCCCCCGCGGCCCAGCCGCACCCCACGGTCCCCCGCCCCTCCCGGGTGCGGGGGTCTCGTACTCTTGAGCCCGTGCAGGAACTCCACGACGCCCCCCTCGCCCCGCTGACCACCTTCCGGCTGGGCGGGCCCGCGCGACGGCTGATCACCGCGACCACCGACGACGAGGTCGTCGCCGCCGTCCGCGAGGCCGACGACACCGGTACGCCGCTGCTGCTCATCGGGGGCGGCTCCAACCTGGTGATCGGGGACCAGGGCTTCGCCGGAACCGCGCTGGTCATCGCCACGAAGGGCTTCGCGCTCGACGGGACGCGGCTGGAGCTGGCCGCCGGCGAGGTGTGGACCGACGCCGTCGCCCGGACCGTCGAGGCCGGGCTCGCCGGGGTCGAGTGCCTGGCCGGCATCCCCGGCTCCGCCGGCGCCACTCCGATCCAGAACGTCGGGGCGTACGGCCAGGAGGTCGCCTCCACCATCACCGAGGTCGTCGCCTACGACCGCCGCACCCGCGAGACGGTCACCGTCCCCAACACCGAGTGCGCCTTCTCGTACCGCCACAGCCGCTTCAAGGACGAGCCCGAGCGGTACGTCGTCCTGCGGGTCCGGTTCGAACTGGAGGACGCGGGCGGCCTGTCGGGGCCGATCAAGTACGCCGAGACGGCCCGCACCCTCGGCGTCGAACCCGGCGACCGGGTACCCCTCGCCGACGCCCGCGAGACCGTGCTGAAGCTGCGCGCCGGGAAGGGCATGGTGCTCGACCCCGAGGACCACGACACCTGGTCCGCCGGATCGTTCTTCACCAACCCGATCCTCACCGACGAGCAGTTCGCCGCGTTCCACGCGCGCGTGCGCGAGCAGCTCGGGGACGACGTCGCCCCGCCCGCCTACCCCGCCGGCGACGGCCACACCAAGACCTCCGCCGCCTGGCTGATCGACAAGGCGGGCTTCACCAAGGGCTACGGCGCCGGCCCCGCCCGGATCTCCACCAAGCACACCCTGGCCCTCACCAACCGGGGCGCCGCCACCACCGAGGACCTGCTCACCCTCGCCCGCGAGGTCGTCACCGGGGTGCGCGAGGTCTTCGGCATCACCTTGGTCAACGAGCCGGTGACGGTCGGCGTCAGCCTCTAGGACGCGTCTAGGAGGCGTCTAGGACGCGTCGGCCTCGGCCGGGCGGGCGAGCCAGTCGTCCACGCCGGACAGCAGCTTGTTCCGCTCCAGCTCCGGGGCCGCCGACGCCCGGATCGACTGCCGGGCCAGCTCCGCCAACTCCGCGTCCGTGAAGCCGTGGTGGCGGCGGGCGATCTCGTACTGGGCCGCGAGGCGCGAGCCGAACAGCAGCGGGTCGTCCGCGCCGAGCGCCAGCGGCACACCGGCCTCGAACAGCGTCCGTAGCGGGACGTCCCCGTGTTTCTCGTAGACACCGAGAGCCACGTTCGAGGCCGGGCACACCTCGCAGGTGATCTGGCGGTCCGCGAGCCGCTTCAGCAGCCGCGGATCCTCCGCCGCACGCACCCCGTGCCCGATCCGGGAGGCGTGCAGATCGTCCAGGCAGTCCCGCACCGACGACGGCCCGGTCAGCTCACCACCGTGCGGCGCTGACAGCAGGCCCCCCTCGCGGGCGATCGCGAACGCCCGGTCGAAGTCCCGTGCCATGCCCCGGCGTTCGTCGTTGGAGAGCCCGAACCCGACCACACCCCGGTCCGCGTACCGCACCGCGAGGCGGGCCAGCGTGCGCGCGTCCAGCGGGTGCTTCATCCGGTTCGCCGCCACCAGCACCCGCATCCCGAGCCCGGTCTCCCGCGCCGTCGTGTCGACGGCGTCCAGGATGACCTCCAGCGCCGGGATCAGCCCGCCCAGCCGGGGCGCGTACGACGTCGGGTCCACCTGGATCTCCAGCCAGCCCGAACCGTCCCGCACATCCTCCTCCGCGGCCTCTCGCACCAGCCGCTGGATGTCGTCGGGCTGCCTGACGCAACTGCGCGCCGCGTCGTACAGCCGCTGGAACCGGAACCACCCTCGCTCGTCCGTAGCCCGCAGCCGCGGCGGTTCCCCGCTGGTCAGCGCCTCCGTCAGCGCGTCGGGCAGGCGGACCCCGTACTTGTCGGCGAGCTCCAGCACGGTCGTGGGCCGCATCGACCCGGTGAAGTGCAGATGCAGATGGGCCTTGGGCAGTTCAGAGAGATCACGTACACGCTCCATCGCCCGATCCTGCCGCACGCCCGTGCCGTCCCGGAAGCGGAATCCTCGAACGTGGTCTTGCTCGCACAAATGAAGAGGGGACCACACCGGGAAATCCGTGTGTGGTCCCCTCGCGGGCTCTGGACCTCAGTCCGTGGCCTCCGCCAGCAGCTTCTGGATGCGGGAGACGCCCTCGACGAGATCCTCGTCACCCAGGGCGTACGACAGACGCAGATAGCCGGGGGTGCCGAAGGCCTCGCCGGGGACGACCGCGACCTCGGCCTCCTCCAGGATCAGCGCGGCCAGCTCGACCGTGTCCTGGGGGCGCTTGCCGCGGATCTCCTTGCCGATCAGCTCCTTCACCGACGGGTAGGCGTAGAACGCGCCCTCGGGCTCCGGGCAGAACACACCGTCGATCTCGTTGAGCATCCGCACGATCGTCTTGCGGCGGCGGTCGAAGGCCTCCTTCATCTTCTCGACGGCCGACAGGTCGCCGGAGACGGCGGCCAGCGCGGCCACCTGCGCCACGTTGGAGACGTTCGACGTGGCGTGCGACTGGAGGTTGGTCGCGGCCTTGACGACGTCCTTGGGGCCGATGACCCAGCCCACGCGCCAGCCGGTCATCGCGTACGTCTTCGCGACACCGTTGACCACGATGGTCTTGTCGGCCAGCTCGGGGACGACCACCGGCAGCGAGTGGAACTCGGCGTCCCCGTAGACCAGGTGCTCGTAGATCTCGTCGGTCAGGACCCACAGGCCCTTCTCGGCGGCCCAGCGGCCGATCTCCTCGACCTGCGCGCGCGTGTAGACCGCGCCGGTCGGGTTGGAGGGGGAGACGAAGAGGAGCACCTTCGTGTTCTCGGTGCGGGCCGCCTCCAGCTGCTCGACGGAGACCCGGTAGCCCGTGGTCTCGTCGGCGACGACCTCGACCGGGACACCGCCGGCGAGACGGATCGACTCCGGGTACGTCGTCCAGTACGGCGCCGGGACGATGACCTCGTCGCCCGGGTCGAGGATCGCGGCGAACGCCTCGTAGATGGCCTGCTTGCCGCCGTTGGTGACGAGGACCTGCGACGCGTCGACCTCGTAGCCGGAGTCGCGCAGGGTCTTCGCGGCGATCGCGGCCTTCAGCTCGGGCAGACCACCGGCCGGCGTGTAGCGGTGGTACTTCGGGTTCTTGCAGGCCTCGACGGCCGCCTCGACGATGTAGTCCGGGGTCGGGAAGTCGGGCTCACCGGCGCCGAAGCCGATCACCGGGCGCCCGGCGGCCTTGAGGGCCTTGGCCTTGGCGTCCACGGCGAGGGTGGCGGACTCGGAGATCGCGCCGATGCGCGCGGAGACCCGGCGCTCGGTGGGAGGGGTTGCAGCGCTCATGGACCCCATCGTTTCAGACAGGAAACGCGCCGGGCACGCGGGTTTCACAGACTGAACAGCAAAGGAACAACCGTCCGTATCCGCGGCCGGAAACAGTCGATCTTCGACGAGCAACGCCCCTGCGGACGCTTTCTGTTCGACGACAGGCCTCGGACCACGTATGCTCTCTCCTCGTTGGCCTTCACCGGCCGCGCCCTCCAGGTGCACACCGAGCACTCGGTCGGATGCGGTACGTTGGGGGAGAACCGCAAAGGGTCGTAGCTCAATTGGTAGAGCACTGGTCTCCAAAACCAGCGGTTGGGGGTTCAAGTCCCTCCGGCCCTGCTACACACTCCTCACGCCAGGATGTGTGCGCATGTACGTACAGCAATGTTCCGCCGTGCGGCTCAGACCGGGCGCGGCACGGCCACGACCCGGACCGGAATCAGGTGAGGATGAATGACGGACGCCGTGGGCTCCATCGACACGCCTGATGCCCAGGACGAGGTGCCCGAGGACAAGAAGAAGACCCGCAAGGGCGGCAAGCGTGCCAAGAAGGGCCCGCTGAAGCGCCTCGCGCTCTTCTACCGCCAGATCGTCGCGGAGCTGCGGAAGGTCGTCTGGCCGACCCGCTCCCAGCTGACGACCTACACCACGGTGGTCATCGTCTTCGTCGTCATCATGATCGGTCTCGTCACTGTGATTGACTTCGGCCTCGACAAGGCCGCCAAGTACGTCTTCGGCTGAGCCGAGAGCGAAGGGCGCCGTTACCTGGCGCCCCTTTCGCGTGTTCCACCCCCATGATCCAGGAAGAAGCAGCCACGTGTCTGACCCGAACCTGAAGGACGCCATGGAGCCTCGCGGTGAAGGTGCCGAGTCCGTGGACGACGAACTCGACATCGTCGAGGGCGCGGACTCCGAGGACGACGTCGACGAGTTCGAGGCTGCCGAGGCCGAGGCGGGGGAGCCGGCCGAGGAAGAGGCCCTGCACGTCGAGGACGACTCCGACGAAGCGGACGCCGACGAGGACGAGGCGGCCGACGAGGCCGTCGAGGAGGAGACCGAGCCGGTCGACCCCGTCGAGGCCCTTCGTGAGGAACTGCGCACCCTGCCCGGTGAGTGGTACGTCATCCACACGTACGCCGGTTACGAGAACCGCGTGAAGACCAACCTCGAACAGCGTGCCGTCTCGCTGAACGTCGAGGACTTCATCTTCCAGGCCGAGGTGCCGCAGGAAGAGGTCGCGCAGATCAAGAACGGCGAGCGCAAGACGATCCGCCAGAACAAGCTCCCCGGATACGTTCTTGTCCGCATGGACCTGACGAACGAGTCCTGGGGCGTCGTCCGCAACACCCCCGGCGTCACCGGCTTCGTGGGCAACGCCTACGACCCGTACCCGCTGACCCTGGACGAGATCGTCAAGATGCTCGCGCCGGAGGCCGAGGAGAAGGCCGCCCGCGAGGCCGCCGAGGCCGAGGGCAAGCCGGCTCCCGCCCGCAAGGTCGAGGTCCAGGTGCTGGACTTCGAGGTCGGCGACTCGGTCACCGTCACGGACGGCCCGTTCGCCACGCTCCAGGCGACCATCAACGAGATCAACGCGGACTCGAAGAAGGTCAAGGGCCTCGTGGAGATCTTCGGCCGCGAGACTCCGGTCGAGCTGTCGTTCGACCAGATCCAGAAGAACTGAGTCTCTTCGGAGCTACGCAAACCCACGCTTCCGACCAGGTCGGGCGAGCTGTCCGCAGCTTGTCTGACCTGCTCGGTTTTTAGCCGCGCATCTATACCCGCTATCGTTGTGCGGTATGCCTTCATCTGGCCGCGAACCGGATGAGGGCGCACTCGAATCGAAAGGACCCGGAGAGTAATGCCTCCCAAGAAGAAGAAGGTCACGGGGCTCATCAAGCTCCAGATCCAGGCCGGCGCGGCCAACCCGGCTCCGCCGGTCGGCCCCGCGCTCGGTCAGCACGGCGTCAACATCATGGAGTTCTGCAAGGCCTACAACGCCGCGACCGAGTCGCAGCGCGGGTGGGTCATCCCGGTGGAGATCACGGTCTACGAGGACCGCTCCTTCACCTTCGTCACCAAGACGCCCCCGGCCGCCAAGATGATCCTCAAGGCCGCGGGTATCGAGAAGGGCTCCGGCGAGCCGCACAAGACCAAGGTCGCCAAGATCACCGAGGCGCAGGTCCGCGAGATCGCCACGACGAAGATGCCCGACCTCAACGCCAACGACCTGGACGCCGCCGCGAAGATCATCGCCGGTACCGCGCGTTCCATGGGCGTCACGGTCGAGGGCTGAACCCCACCTTCGTAGAACCATGCGGCTCACGCAGCCGCACGTGGTAGGGCCTGCTCGGCCCGTACACCACGACTCCTTTCAGAACACACAGGAGCAGTTGTGAGCAAGCGCAGCAAGGCTCTCCGCGCTGCGGACGCCAAGGTCGACCGGGACAAGCTCTACGCCCCGCTCGAGGCCGTCCGTCTCGCCAAGGAGACCTCCACCTCCAAGTTCGACGGCACCGTCGAGGTCGCCTTCCGTCTGGGTGTCGACCCGCGCAAGGCCGACCAGATGGTTCGTGGCACCGTGAACCTCCCGCACGGCACCGGTAAGACCGCCCGGGTCCTGGTCTTCGCGACCGGTGACCGTGCCGAGGCCGCGACCGCCGCCGGCGCCGACATCGTCGGCTCCGACGAACTGATCGACGAGGTGGCGAAGGGCCGCCTGGACTTCGACGCCGTCGTCGCCACCCCGGACCTCATGGGCAAGGTCGGCCGCCTCGGCCGCGTGCTCGGTCCCCGTGGTCTCATGCCGAACCCCAAGACCGGCACCGTGACCCCGGATGTCGTGAAGGCCGTCAACGACATCAAGGGCGGCAAGATCGAGTTCCGCGTCGACAAGCACTCGAACCTGCACTTCATCATCGGCAAGACGTCGTTCGACGACACCAAGCTGGTGGAGAACTACGCCGCGGCGCTGGAGGAGATCCTCCGTCTGAAGCCGTCGGCCGCGAAGGGTCGCTACATCAAGAAGGCCGCGATCAGCACCACGATCGGCCCCGGCATTCCGATCGACTCCAACCGCACCCGCAACCTCCTCGTCGAGGAGGACCCGGCCGCCGTCTGAGCCTGACGCTCACCGGCAGCCGCGTCGCGGACGCACAGCCCGAGGACGAGCCCCGCACCTTTCGAGGTGCGGGGCTCGTCCCTTTTCGGCACAGGGACATACGGGCTTCGTGCGGGTCTTTCCGGCGTACGGGTGGGCATACCCGCGCCACTGTGCTGCCCTGGTGTGTGGAGGACGGTGAATCTCCCTGGGGGGTGGGGACGGATGACCAGGACGACCATGTGTCGCCGTACGGCTGTGTCGTTCGCGGTGGTGGCCGCGCTGACGGGGGTGGTGGCCTGCGGCTCCTCGGGCTCGGGCGAGGGCGACGGGGGCGATCCGTTCGCGGCGCTGAAGCTCGCGGACGCGTCGACCCGTGACGCGGACTCGTCGAGGATCGAGTCCACCGGCGACCTGGGCGGGCTGATGTCCATCGAGGCGGACGGCGTGGTCGACTGGGCCGACGGCCTCGACGGCACCATGACCATCACCTACACCGGCGGACAGGCGGCCGAGCAGATGCGCTCCCTCGGCATCACCTCGACCGAGGCCCGCTATCTGCCCGACGCCTACTACGCGGACATGGGCGACCTGTTCGCCGGGCGGTACGGCGGCAAGCGGTGGATCAGGTACGCGTACGAGGACATGGACGAGATGATCGGCGGGGCCTCCGGCGCCTATGTGCAGGAGCACTTCAAGAGCGTCACACCGAACCAGTCCGTCCGGCTCCTGCTGGCCTCCGGCGACGTCGAGAAGGTCGGCGAGGAGGACGTGCGCGGGGAGCGGACCGCGCACTACTCCGGCGCCGTGGACGTCGCCGACCTCCAGGAGCGGAACGCGAACCTCGGCGAGGAGATGCGGGCCCGACTGGAGGAGCAGCTCGCCGCGTCCGGCATCACCACCGTCGACATCGACCTCTGGATCGACGACGACCATCTGCTGGTCAAGAAGGTCGAGAAGGCCGACACCGCGAACGGCACGGTGAACTCCACGGTCCACTACAGCGACTACGGCGTCGACGTCTCCACCGACGAGCCGCCGGCCGCCGAGACGGTCGACTACAAGGACCTGATGAGGAACCTGCCGACGAGCTGAATTCGCAGGACAGCCACACCCGGGCGGCGCTAGTGTCCAGCCGTCCCACAGAGGTGGGTCGTGAGGGACCAGGGGGACATATGAGGTTTGCCGCGTACGGCTCCGTAGGCTCCGTACATCGTCGCGGGGCCGTCGGCGTCGCCGTCGTGGCCGCGCTGCTCGGCGGGGCCACCGCCTGCGGCACGGAGGCGCGGGCCGAGGCGGAGCCGAAGACGCCCGCCGAGGCCGTGGCCCGGGCCGCCGAGCGGACGACGGACGTCACGTCGCTGCGGTACCGGGTGAGGGGCACGCTGCCCGGGCACGGGAAGGTGCGGGCCGAGGCGTCCATGGGTGTGCGGCCGTCCGTGCTGCGCATGGAAGTGACCGGGCTGGGGGCGAGCGAGGAGGGCTCCGTCGAGATCCGCTTCGTGGACAAGGCCATGTACACCGAGCTGGACGAGGCAACTCTCGGCGCCGCCGGGCTCGTGGGGGTGGAGACCGCCGGCAGGCACTGGCTCCGGGCGGCACCGGCCGCGTGGGGCGGCCTCAGCGTGGACAACCAGTCCTATCGGGTCCTGCCCCGGCAGCTGGAGGGCAGCCCGCTGGTGCAGTCCACGATCCTGAACGGCGCCGAGGACCTGCGGGAGGCCGGCACCGAGACGGTGGACGGCACCCGCACCACCCGCTATCGGGGCACGGTCACGGCCAAGGGGCTGAGGACGGCCCAGGGAACCGCCAAGGGCAAGAAGGCATGGGACCTCGCGACCAACAGCTTCGACCAGTTCAGGGCGCTGGGCCTGAAGGTCGGGAGCGCGCTCACCATGGAGCTCTGGGTCGACGAGGACGGCGGGACCAGACAGTTCCGGCTGCGCGGGGAGACCAGCACACTGGACAAGAAGGGGCGCTGGGTCGACACCGGTCCCCTCGACATGACCGTCACCTTCCTGGCCGTCGACCCGTCCGTGTCCGTCGAGCCCCCGGCGGCCGACGACACCGTGGACCTCGACGAGGTGGCGGGCCGGCCCGGATCCGGCTGAGCCGCGGCCTTTGGGGAGCGGATTTGCTTGACACGTCGTGTGTCATCTAATCTTCCGGAGAAGCCAAAGACCGCTGGTCGTTGCCGTGCGCTTGCAAGAGGGTGCGGTGGCCGAAGGATCCGCTGAACCGCGGACGACCCGCGCAGGTGACTGTGGAAGTTGCTCCTGGTCCGGTTCCGTCATCGTACGGAATTCGTCCGGTCGAGCTACGCCCCGTGCGCCTGCGCCGGGGCGTTTCGTTCGTTCACGGCCCCTTCTGAGCGGTCCTCATCACCCGGAAGGAGGCCGACGCTCTATGGCAAGGCCCGACAAGGCTGCCGCGGTGGCCGAGCTCACGGAGCAGTTCCGTAGCTCGAACGCCGCCGTGCTGACCGAGTACCGGGGTCTCACTGTGGCGCAGCTCAAGAACCTGCGCCGTTCGCTCGGTGAAGACGCCCAGTACGCCGTGGTGAAGAACACGCTGACCAAGATCGCGGCCAACGAGGCCGGGATCTCGACGCTCGACGACCTGTTCAACGGTCCGACGGCGGTTGCCTTCATCACCGGTGACCCGGTGACGTCGGCGAAGGGTCTTCGTGACTTCGCCAAGGACAACCCGAACCTCGTCATCAAGGGCGGTGTCCTTGACGGCAAGGCGCTGTCCGCCGACGAGATCAAGAAGCTTGCGGACCTCGAGTCCCGCGAGGTTCTGCTCTCCAAGCTGGCGGGTGCCTTCAAGGGCAAGCAGTCCCAGACTGCTCAGCTCTTCCAGGCGCTTCCCTCGAAGCTCGTCCGCACCGTGGACGCTCTTCGCGCCAAGCAGGACGAGCAGGGCGGTGCCGAGTAACTCGGCTCGCGCATTGATCCGCGTCGCCTGAGGCGCGGGTCGTAGCGGGCCGTAAGTACGCCCGCCGTATCGATACATCCGGCACCTGCCGAATTAGTGGAAGGATCGCCCATCATGGCGAAGCTCAGCCAGGAAGACCTGCTCGCGCAGTTCGAGGAGATGACCCTCATCGAGCTCTCCGAGTTCGTGAAGGCGTTCGAGGAGAAGTTCGACGTCACCGCCGCCGCGGCCGTCGCCGTCGCCGGCCCCGCCGTCCCCGGCACCCCGGCCGAGGCCGCTGAGGAGCAGGACGAGTTCGACGTCATCCTCACCGGTGCCGGCGACAAGAAGATCCAGGTCATCAAGGTCGTGCGTGAGCTGACCTCCCTGGGCCTGAAGGAGGCCAAGGACCTCGTGGACGGCGCCCCGAAGCCCGTTCTCGAGAAGGTCGCCAAGGAGGCCGCGGAGAAGGCCGCCGAGTCCCTCAAGGGCGCCGGCGCCTCCGTCGAGGTCAAGTAAGGCCCACGGGTCCGTACCGGACCCGCTGCTCGCCACACGGCCCCTCACATGGGGCTGTAACGCGGACGCACTGAAAGGCGATCACCCATGTGGGTGGTCGCCTTTCGGCGTTCGGGGACGTCGAGTGACGGCTGCCTTGCACTGTCGGTGGCGGCGAGTATGGTGATCTTCGTCGTGCCTCCGAGCACCCCTGGTGACCGGCCGCGAGTGACGATCGCAGCATCTGGTTCGGGCATGGGGGGCCTTGACGAACTGCACGCAGCGCGCAATTCTCAGGACGCGTCGTCACACGGATCCGAACTCCGAGGCATGGATCGACGGCGAAGAGGGCAGTATCGATGTGCATCGAGGGCGTGGCTTGCCGCAGGCGTTGAGGAACAACGAGGGTTTCCGAGGGTCCGTAAACCCGCACTGGACATCAGTGGGCCAACTGGCTACACTGACCCTTTGCGCTGCCTGTTAGCTGCCTCCTGCCCGTCACCAGGGGCATGCCCTCGCTCGAGCACCGACGATTGAACGTCCCTCACCTGGGGCTTTCCATCTCCGCGCCCGGTCGAGGGGGCCGGTACGCGCGTAGTGAGTCCGAGCCCTCGGAAGGACCCCCTCTTGGCCGCCTCGCGCAACGCCTCGACCGCGAATACGAACCCCGCCGCCAGCACCGCCCCGCTGCGCATCTCTTTTGCAAAGATCAAGGAGCCTCTCGAGGTTCCCAACCTGCTCGCGCTGCAGACCGAGAGCTTTGACTGGCTGCTCGGCAACACCGCCTGGCAGAGTCGGGTCGAGGAGGCTCTGGAGAACGGACAGGACGTCCCCACCAAGTCCGGTCTGGAGGAGATCTTCGAGGAGATCTCCCCGATCGAGGACTTCTCCGGGTCGATGTCGCTGACGTTCCGCGACCACCGTTTCGAGCCGCCGAAGAACAGCATCGACGAGTGCAAGGACCGCGACTTCACGTACGCGGCCCCGCTCTTCGTCACCGCCGAGTTCACCAACAACGAGACCGGCGAGATCAAGTCCCAGACGGTCTTCATGGGCGACTTCCCGCTCATGACCCACAAGGGCACCTTCGTCATCAACGGCACCGAGCGTGTCGTGGTGTCGCAGCTGGTCCGTTCGCCGGGTGTCTACTTCGACTCCTCCATCGACAAGACGTCCGACAAGGACATCTTCTCCGCCAAGATCATCCCGTCCCGGGGTGCCTGGCTGGAGATGGAGATCGACAAGCGCGACATGGTCGGTGTGCGTATCGACCGCAAGCGCAAGCAGTCCGTGACCGTCCTCCTCAAGGCACTCGGCTGGACCACCGAGCAGATCCTGGAGGAGTTCGGCGAGTACGAGTCCATGCGCGCCACCCTGGAGAAGGACCACACCCAGGGGCAGGACGACGCGCTGCTCGACATCTACCGCAAGCTGCGTCCGGGCGAGCCCCCCACGCGTGAGGCCGCGCAGACGCTGCTGGAGAACCTGTACTTCAACCCCAAGCGCTACGACCTCGCGAAGGTCGGCCGCTACAAGGTCAACAAGAAGCTGGGTGCGGAGGCTCCGCTCGACGCGGGCGTCCTGACCGTCGAGGACGTCATCTCGACGATCAAGTACCTGGTGAAGCTGCACGCGGGCGAGACCGAGACGGCCGCCGACAACGGCCAGACGATCGTCGTCGAGACCGACGACATCGACCACTTCGGCAACCGTCGTCTGCGCAGCGTCGGCGAGCTCATCCAGAACCAGGTCCGTACGGGTCTGGCGCGTATGGAGCGTGTCGTCCGCGAGCGCATGACGACCCAGGACGTCGAGGCGATCACGCCCCAGACCCTGATCAACATCCGGCCGGTCGTCGCCTCCATCAAGGAGTTCTTCGGCACCAGCCAGCTGTCGCAGTTCATGGACCAGAACAACCCGCTGTCGGGTCTCACCCACAAGCGCCGTCTGTCGGCTCTTGGTCCGGGTGGTCTGTCCCGTGAGCGGGCCGGCTTCGAGGTCCGTGACGTGCACCCGTCCCACTACGGGCGCATGTGTCCGATCGAGACGCCCGAAGGCCCGAACATCGGTCTGATCGGCTCGCTCGCCTCCTACGGCCGCGTCAACGCGTTCGGTTTCGTGGAGACGCCGTACCGCCGGGTCACCGACGGTGTCGTCACCGACGAGGTCGACTACCTGACGGCCGACGAGGAGGACCGCTTCGTCATCGCGCAGGCCAACGCCACGCTCGACGACGACATGCGCTTCACCGAGAACCGCGTCCTGGTCCGCCGCCGTGGCGGCGAGGTCGACTACGTCCCCGGTGACGACGTCGACTACATGGACGTCTCGCCGCGCCAGATGGTGTCGGTCGCGACCGCCATGATCCCCTTCCTGGAGCACGACGACGCCAACCGTGCCCTCATGGGCGCGAACATGATGCGTCAGGCCGTGCCGCTCATCAAGAGCGAGTCCCCGCTCGTCGGCACCGGCATGGAGTACCGCTCCGCCGTCGACGCCGGCGACGTGGTCAAGGCCGAGAAGGCGGGTGTGGTCCAGGAGGTCTCCGCGGACTACATCACCACCACCAACGACGACGGCACGTACATCACGTACCGCCTGGCCAAGTTCGCCCGCTCCAACCAGGGCACCTCGGTCAACCAGAAGGTCATCGTCAACGAGGGCGACCGGATCATCGAGGGCCAGGTCCTGGCCGACGGTCCGGCCACCGAGAACGGCGAGATGGCCCTCGGCAAGAACCTGCTCGTGGCGTTCATGCCGTGGGAGGGTCACAACTACGAGGACGCGATCATCCTGTCGCAGCGCCTCGTGCAGGACGACGTCCTCTCCTCGATCCACATCGAGGAGCACGAGGTCGACGCCCGTGACACCAAGCTCGGCCCCGAGGAGATCACCCGGGACATCCCGAACGTCTCCGAGGAGGTCCTCGCCGACCTCGACGAGCGCGGCATCATCCGCATCGGTGCCGAGGTCGTCGCCGGCGACATCCTGGTCGGCAAGGTCACGCCCAAGGGTGAGACCGAGCTGACCCCGGAGGAGCGCCTGCTCCGTGCGATCTTCGGTGAGAAGGCCCGTGAGGTCCGTGACACCTCGCTGAAGGTGCCGCACGGCGAGATCGGCAAGGTCATCGGCGTCCGCGTCTTCGACCGCGAGGAGGGCGACGAGCTTCCCCCCGGTGTCAACCAGCTGGTGCGTGTGTACGTGGCGCAGAAGCGGAAGATCACCGACGGTGACAAGCTCGCCGGCCGTCACGGCAACAAGGGCGTCATCTCCAAGATCCTGCCGATCGAGGACATGCCGTTCCTGGAGGACGGCACCCCGGTCGACATCATCCTCAACCCGCTCGGCGTGCCGTCCCGAATGAACCCGGGACAGGTGCTGGAGATCCACCTCGGCTGGCTCGCCAGCCGCGGCTGGGACGTCTCCGGTCTCGCCGACGACTGGGCGAAGCGTCTGCAGGTCATCGGCGCCGACTCCGTCGCCCCCGGCACCAACGTCGCGACCCCGGTCTTCGACGGTGCCCGCGAGGACGAGCTGGCCGGTCTGCTCCAGCACACCATCCCGAACCGCGACGGCGAGCGCATGGTGCAGCCGACCGGTAAGGCGAGGCTGTTCGACGGCCGCTCCGGTGAGCCGTTCCCGGACCCGATCTCCATCGGGTACATGTACATCCTCAAGCTGCACCACCTGGTCGACGACAAGCTGCACGCCCGGTCGACCGGTCCGTACTCGATGATCACCCAGCAGCCGCTGGGTGGTAAGGCCCAGTTCGGTGGCCAGCGCTTCGGTGAGATGGAGGTGTGGGCGCTGGAGGCTTACGGCGCCGCGTACGCCCTCCAGGAGCTGCTGACCATCAAGTCCGACGACGTCACCGGCCGCGTGAAGGTCTACGAGGCCATCGTCAAGGGCGAGAACATCCCCGAGCCCGGCATCCCCGAGTCCTTCAAGGTTCTCATCAAGGAGATGCAGTCCCTGTGCCTCAACGTGGAGGTGCTGTCCTCGGACGGCATGTCCATCGAGATGCGCGACACCGACGAGGACGTCTTCCGCGCTGCGGAGGAGCTTGGCATCGACCTGTCCCGGCGCGAGCCGAGCAGCGTCGAAGAGGTCTGACGGGAGTCCGGCGGCCTTCACCGCGAGAAGCATGAAGGCCGCCGGCCCCAGGACCCCCGTATCAGACCCCATGACTTACAACCCTGAGAGGGATTGACGCATAGTGCTCGACGTCAACTTCTTCGACGAGCTCCGGATCGGTCTGGCCACCGCTGACGACATCCGTCAGTGGAGCCACGGCGAGGTCAAGAAGCCCGAGACGATCAACTACCGCACGCTCAAGCCCGAAAAGGACGGACTCTTCTGCGAGAAGATCTTCGGTCCGACCCGGGACTGGGAGTGCTACTGCGGCAAGTACAAGCGTGTCCGCTTCAAGGGCATCATCTGTGAGCGCTGTGGCGTCGAGGTCACGCGCGCCAAGGTGCGCCGTGAGCGGATGGGCCACATCGAGCTGGCCGCTCCCGTCACCCACATCTGGTACTTCAAGGGCGTTCCGTCGCGGCTGGGCTACCTGCTCGACCTCGCCCCGAAGGACCTGGAGAAGGTCATCTACTTCGCGGCGTACATGATCACGTACGTCGACGAGGAGCGCCGCACGCGTGACCTGCCCTCCCTGGAGGCGCATGTCTCCGTCGAGCGGCAGCAGATCGAGAACCGCCGGGACGCCGACCTGGAGGCCCGCGCCAAGAAGCTCGAGACCGACCTGGCCGAGCTGGAGGCCGAGGGCGCCAAGGCCGACGTGCGCCGCAAGGTGCGCGAGGGCGCCGAGCGTGAGATGAAGCAGCTGCGCGACCGTACGCAGCGCGAGATCGACCGTCTTGACGAGGTGTGGACCCGGTTCAAGAACCTCAAGGTCCAGGACCTGGAGGGCGACGAGCTCCTCTACCGCGAGCTGCGTGACCGCTTCGGCACGTACTTCGACGGTTCGATGGGTGCCGCGGCGCTGCAGAAGCGCCTGGAGTCCTTCGACCTGGACGAGGAGGCCGAGCGCCTCCGCGAGATCATCCGCACCGGCAAGGGCCAGAAGAAGACCCGTGCGCTCAAGCGCCTCAAGGTCGTCTCCGCGTTCCTGCAGACCAGCAACAGCCCCAAGGGCATGGTGCTCGACTGCGTGCCGGTCATCCCGCCGGACCTCCGCCCGATGGTGCAGCTGGACGGTGGCCGCTTCGCGACCTCCGACCTGAACGACCTGTACCGCCGTGTGATCAACCGGAACAACCGACTGAAGCGGCTTCTCGACCTCGGCGCGCCCGAGATCATCGTGAACAACGAGAAGCGCATGCTCCAGGAGGCCGTGGACGCGCTCTTCGACAACGGTCGTCGTGGTCGCCCGGTCACCGGTCCCGGTAACCGCCCGCTGAAGTCCCTGAGCGACATGCTCAAGGGCAAGCAGGGTCGATTCCGTCAGAACCTGCTCGGCAAGCGTGTGGACTACTCCGCGCGTTCCGTGATCGTCGTCGGTCCGCAGCTGAAGCTGCACCAGTGCGGTCTGCCGAAGGCGATGGCGCTGGAGCTCTTCAAGCCGTTCGTGATGAAGCGGCTCGTGGACCTCAACCACGCGCAGAACATCAAGAGCGCCAAGCGCATGGTCGAGCGTGGCCGCACCGTCGTGTACGACGTCCTCGAAGAGGTCATCGCCGAGCACCCGGTGCTGCTGAACCGTGCGCCCACCCTGCACCGCCTCGGCATCCAGGCCTTCGAGCCGCAGCTGGTCGAGGGCAAGGCCATCCAGATCCACCCGCTCGTCTGCACCGCGTTCAACGCGGACTTCGACGGTGACCAGATGGCCGTGCACCTGCCGCTCTCCGCGGAGGCGCAGGCCGAGGCCCGCATCCTGATGCTGTCCTCGAACAACATCCTCAAGCCCGCCGACGGCCGTCCGGTGACGATGCCGACCCAGGACATGGTCCTCGGTCTGTTCTTCCTCACCACCGACGGCGAGCTGCGTGACACCAAGGGCGAGGGGCGTTCGTTCGCCTCCACGGCCGAGGCGATCATGGCGTTCGACGCCGGCGAGCTCGCGCTGCAGTCCCAGGTGGACATCCGCTTCCCGGTGGGCACCATCCCGCCGCGTGGCTGGATGCCGCCGGCGCGCGAGGAGGGCGAGCCGGAGTGGCAGCAGGGTGACAGCTTCCGTCTGAAGACCACGCTCGGCCGTGCCCTCTTCAACGAGCTGCTGCCCGAGGACTACCCGTTCGTCGACTACTCGGTGGGCAAGAAGCAGCTCTCCGAGATCGTCAACGACCTGGCCGAGCGCTACCCCAAGGTCATCGTGGCGGCGACGCTCGACAACCTGAAGGCAGCCGGCTTCTTCTGGGCGACCCGTTCCGGTGTCACCGTGGCCATCTCCGACGTCGTCGTTCCCGAGGCGAAGAAGGAGATCGTCCGCGGGTACGAGGCGCAGGACGAGAAGGTCCAGAAGCAGTACGAGCGCGGTCTGATCACCAAGGAAGAGCGCACGCAGGAGCTCATCGCGATCTGGACCAAGGCGACCAACGAGGTCGCCGAGGCGATGAACGCGAACTTCCCGAAGACGAACCCCATCTTCATGATGGTCGACTCGGGTGCCCGCGGAAACATGATGCAGATGCGTCAGATCGCCGGTATGCGTGGTCTGGTGTCGAACGCCAAGAACGAGACGATCCCGCGTCCCATCAAGGCGTCCTTCCGCGAGGGCCTGTCCGTGCTGGAGTACTTCATCTCCACGCACGGTGCCCGTAAGGGTCTGGCGGACACCGCCCTGCGTACCGCCGACTCGGGTTACCTGACCCGTCGTCTGGTGGACGTCTCGCAGGACGTCATCATCCGCGAGGAGGACTGCGGCACCGAGCGCGGTCTGAAGCTGCGGATCGCCTCGAAGGACGAGACCGGGGTCCTGCGCAAGGCCGAGGACGTCGAGACCAGCGTCTACGCCCGCATGCTCGCCGAGGACGTCGTCATCGACGGCAAGGTGATCGCGCCGGCCAACGTGGACCTGGGCGACGTGCTCATCGACCAGCTCGTGCACCACGGTGTCGAGGAGGTCAAGACCCGCTCGATCCTGACCTGTGAGTCCAAGGTCGGCACGTGTGCCATGTGCTACGGCCGCTCCCTGGCCACCGGCAAGCTGGTCGACATCGGTGAGGCGGTCGGCATCATCGCCGCCCAGTCCATCGGTGAGCCCGGTACCCAGCTGACGATGCGTACCTTCCACACCGGTGGTGTGGCCGGTGACGACATCACGCAGGGTCTGCCGCGTGTCGTCGAGCTCTTCGAGGCCCGTACGCCCAAGGGTGTCGCGCCGATCTCCGAGGCGGCCGGTCGCGTCCGCATCGAGGAGACGGAGAAGACCAAGAAGATCGTCATCACGCCGGACGACGGCAGCGACGAGACGGCGTTCCCGATCTCGAAGCGCGCCCGTCTGCTGGTGAGCGAGGGCGAGCACGTCGAGGTGGGCCAGAAGCTCACCGTGGGTGCCACCAACCCGCACGACGTGCTGCGCATCCTGGGTCAGCGTGCCGTCCAGGTCCACCTGGTCGGCGAGGTCCAGAAGGTCTACAACTCGCAGGGTGTGTCGATCCACGACAAGCACATCGAGATCATCATCCGGCAGATGCTGCGCCGCGTGACGATCATCGAGTCCGGCGACGCCGAGCTGCTGCCCGGTGAGCTGGTCGAGCGCTCGAAGTTCGAGACCGAGAACCGTCGTGTGGTCCAGGAGGGCGGTCACCCGGCCTCCGGTCGTCCGCAGCTGATGGGTATCACCAAGGCCTCGCTGGCGACGGAGTCCTGGCTGTCGGCCGCCTCCTTCCAGGAGACGACCCGAGTGCTGACGGACGCGGCGATCAACGCCAAGTCCGACAGCCTCATCGGCCTCAAGGAGAACGTCATCATCGGTAAGCTCATCCCGGCCGGTACGGGTCTGTCCCGCTACCGCAACATCCGGGTGGAGCCGACCGAGGAAGCCAAGGCCGCGATGTACTCGGCCGTCGGCTACGACGACATCGACTACTCGCCGTTCGGCACGGGCTCCGGCCAGGCCGTCCCGCTGGAGGACTACGACTACGGGCCGTACAACCAGTAAGGCCTGCGTCTGAAGCACTGAAGGGCGGTCGTCCCACACGGGATGACCGCCCTTCGGCGTTGTCCGAAGCCGGAGCGAGAGGTTGCGCCGGCGGGCGAGAGCGCGGCAGGCCTCCAACCGCGGCCGCGGAGCCACCCCGGGCCGTCCGGATGGCCCGGGCGGGCCTTGAGGGCGCTCACGGGGCATGCCGGCGCCCGAGGGGGCGGCCTCGGGCAGGCGTGGTCGAGCCCGTCCGGGGGTGGCAGGGGGCGTCAGTAGCGGAATCGCTACAGAATGGGGACCGGGAACCGATGTCGTGGGTCGGGCGTTGGAGCATCATGGAGGCACAACCAGTCCGGGGGAGTGTTCTCGTGTCGAACCCGTCGTGGCAGCCGATGCCGTGGCAGCAGGCGCAGGGCAGCAGCCCGTCCCTGCTCGCCGCCCATGCCGATCGTGAGCGAGCCGTCGATGTGCTGAAGGCGGGCTTCTCCGAGGGGCGTCTTCCGCAGGACGAGTACGAGAGGCGTGTCGAGAGGGCCTATCAGGCGCGGACGGTGGGGGAGCTGGCTCTCCTGGTCGCCGACCTGCCCCAGGGGCCTTCGGCGATGCAGCCGAGCGCCATGGCACCCATGGCGCCCATGGTCCCGAGAACCTTCATGCCGGCGCCCGTGCTGCCCCCGCCCACCAACAGCAAGGCCGTGGGTGCGATGGTCTGCGGTGTGCTCACGACCATGTCGTTCGGGCTCACCGGCATTCCGGCGGTCATCCTGGGCCACACCGCCCGCGCGGAGATCAAGCGCACAGGTGAGGGCGGTGAGGGCTTTGCCCTCGCCGGCGTCATCCTGGGCTGGCTCTCCGTGGCGGGCTGGGCGTTCTTCCTCCTGCTTTTCATGATCGCGGGAGTCTCGTCGAGCAGCGGGATCTGAGGCTGGGCGGGGGCTCGACCGCGCGGATGCGTCCGTCCCTAAACCCCCGCCCGCCCATTTGTTTTGACCATAGCGAATGAGGTAGGTACGCTCAGACCTTGTGCCTGGGGTGTGCCCTGGCTCCCGTGCGTGCCTTCACACCGCACAGGGGGAGCCGTAAGCGGCCGCCGTACTCTGCGCCCTTTCTGCCTCGCGGCGGGAGTTCAGCAGTTTCGACACACCCGACCGCGTGGGTCGGCGAATGTTCCAGGTTAGCTTCACCATTCGGCACACAGAAACCGGAGAAGTAGTGCCTACGATCCAGCAGCTGGTCCGTAAGGGCCGGCAGGACAAGGTCGAGAAGAACAAGACGCCCGCACTCGAGGGTTCGCCCCAGCGTCGCGGCGTCTGCACGCGTGTGTTCACGACCACCCCGAAGAAGCCGAACTCGGCCCTGCGTAAGGTCGCGCGTGTGCGTCTGACCAGCGGGATCGAGGTCACCGCTTACATTCCGGGTGAGGGACACAACCTGCAGGAGCACTCCATCGTGCTCGTGCGTGGTGGCCGTGTGAAGGACCTGCCCGGTGTTCGCTACAAGATCATCCGCGGCTCGCTCGACACCCAGGGTGTCAAGAACCGCAAGCAGGCCCGCAGCCGCTACGGCGCCAAGAAGGAGAAGTAAGAATGCCTCGTAAGGGCCCCGCCCCGAAGCGCCCGGTCATCATCGACCCGGTCTACGGTTCTCCTCTGGTGACCTCCCTCATCAACAAGGTGCTGCTGAACGGCAAGCGCTCCACCGCCGAGCGCATCGTGTACGGCGCCATGGAGGGCCTGCGCGAGAAGACCAGCAACGACCCGGTCATCACGCTGAAGCGCGCTCTGGAGAACATCAAGCCGACCCTCGAGGTCAAGTCCCGCCGTGTCGGTGGTGCGACGTACCAGGTTCCGATCGAGGTCAAGCCCGGTCGCGCCAACACGCTCGCGCTGCGCTGGCTGGTCGGTTACTCCCGCGCCCGTCGCGAGAAGACCATGACCGAGCGTCTGCTCAACGAGCTTCTCGACGCGTCCAACGGCCTCGGTGCCGCTGTGAAGAAGCGCGAGGACACCCACAAGATGGCCGAGTCCAACAAGGCCTTCGCGCACTACCGCTGGTAGTCGCAACCCACATCGAGACCGAGAGAAGACTGAAGCCTTATGGCTACCACTTCACTTGACCTGGCCAGGGTCCGCAACATCGGGATCATGGCCCACATCGACGCGGGCAAGACGACCACCACCGAGCGGATCCTCTTCTACACCGGCGTCAGCTACAAGATCGGTGAGGTCCACGACGGCGCAGCCACCATGGACTGGATGGAGCAGGAGCAGGAGCGTGGCATCACGATCACCTCTGCTGCCACCACCTGTCACTGGCCGCTCGAGGACAACGACTACACGATCAACATCATCGACACCCCGGGTCACGTCGACTTCACGGTCGAGGTGGAGCGTTCGCTCCGCGTGCTCGACGGTGCCGTCACGGTGTTCGACGGTGTCGCCGGTGTCGAGCCGCAGTCCGAGACCGTGTGGCGTCAGGCCGACCGCTACGGCGTGCCGCGCATCTGCTTCGTGAACAAGCTGGACCGTACGGGCGCTGAGTTCCACCGCTGTGTGGACATGATCTCCAGCCGCCTGGGCGCCGTCCCGCTCGTCATGCAGCTGCCGATCGGCGCCGAGATGGACTTCAAGGGCGTTGTGGACCTGGTCCGCATGAAGGCGCTCGTATGGTCCGCCGAGGCCGCCAAGGGCGAGATGTACGACGTCGTCGACATCCCGGCCACGCACACCGAGGCCGCCGAGGAGTACCGCGGCAAGCTGGTCGAGGCCGTCGCGGAGAACGACGACGAGATCATGGAGCTGTTCCTGGAGGGCCAGGAGCCCACCGAGGAGCAGCTGTACGCCGCGATCCGTCGCATCACCATCGCGTCCGGCAAGTCCGACGGCGTCACCGTCACCCCGGTGTTCTGTGGCACCGCGTTCAAGAACAAGGGCGTCCAGCCCCTGCTCGACGCGGTCGTGCGCTACCTGCCGACCCCGCTCGATGTCGAGGCCATCGAGGGCCACGACGTCAAGGACCCCGAGGTCGTCGTCAAGCGCAAGCCGTCCGACGACGAGCCGCTGTCCGCGCTGGCGTTCAAGATCATGAGCGACCCGCACCTCGGCAAGCTCACCTTCGTCCGGGTCTACTCGGGCCGCCTGGAGTCCGGCACCGCCGTGCTGAACTCCGTCAAGGGCAAGAAGGAGCGCATCGGCAAGATCTACCGCATGCACGCGAACAAGCGTGAGGAGATCGAGTCGGTGGGCGCCGGCGACATCATCGCCGTCATGGGTCTGAAGCAGACCACGACCGGTGAGACGCTGTGCGACGACAAGCAGCCGGTGATCCTGGAGTCCATGGACTTCCCGGCGCCGGTCATCCAGGTCGCCATCGAGCCCAAGTCCAAGGGTGACCAGGAGAAGCTGGGTGTCGCCATCCAGCGTCTCGCGGAGGAGGACCCCTCCTTCCAGGTCCACTCGGACGAGGAGACGGGCCAGACCATCATCGGTGGTATGGGCGAGCTGCACCTCGAGGTGCTGGTCGACCGTATGCGCCGTGAGTTCAAGGTCGAGGCCAACGTCGGCAAGCCGCAGGTCGCCTACCGCGAGACGATCCGCAAGGCCGTCGAGCGCGTCGACTACACGCACAAGAAGCAGACTGGTGGTACCGGCCAGTTCGCCAAGGTGCAGATCGCGATCGAGCCGATCGAGGGCGGCGACGCCTCGTACGAGTTCGTGAACAAGGTGACCGGTGGCCGCATCCCGAAGGAGTACATCCCTTCGGTGGACGCCGGTGCGCAGGAGGCCATGCAGTTCGGCATCCTCGCGGGCTACGAGATGACGGGCGTCCGCGTCACGCTCATCGACGGTGGCTACCACGAGGTCGACTCCTCCGAGCTCGCCTTCAAGATCGCCGGTTCGCAGGCCTTCAAGGAGGCCGCGCGCAAGGCCAGCCCCGTGCTGCTCGAGCCGATGATGGCCGTCGAGGTCACCACGCCCGAGGACTACATGGGTGAGGTCATCGGCGACATCAACTCCCGCCGTGGTCAGATCCAGGCCATGGAGGAGCGGGCCGGTGCCCGCGTCGTGAAGGGCCTCGTGCCCCTCTCGGAGATGTTCGGCTACGTCGGAGACCTCCGCAGCAAGACCTCGGGTCGCGCAAGCTACTCGATGCAGTTCGACTCCTACGCCGAGGTTCCGCGGAACGTCGCCGAGGAGATCATCGCGAAGGCCAAGGGCGAGTAACGCACTGCGTTCCACGCACCGCGTCCACACGCTTTAGGCTTGACTCCGGAGCCTCAGGGGGCAAACACCCGCGAACACGGGTGTTTGCCCAAGGACCCGGATTTTCCAGCAAAGATCACCTGGCGCCGATGAAGCAAGGCGTTCCAGAACCACTCCCAGGAGGACCCCCGTGGCGAAGGCGAAGTTCGAGCGGACTAAGCCGCACGTCAACATCGGCACCATCGGTCACATCGACCACGGTAAGACGACCCTCACGGCCGCCATTACCAAGGTGCTGCACGACGCGTTCCCGGACCTGAACGAGGCCTCGGCGTTCGACCAGATCGACAAGGCTCCCGAGGAGCGCCAGCGCGGTATCACGATCTCGATCGCGCACGTCGAGTACCAGACGGAGACCCGTCACTACGCCCACGTCGACTGCCCCGGTCACGCGGACTACATCAAGAACATGATCACGGGTGCGGCGCAGATGGACGGCGCCATCCTCGTCGTCGCCGCCACCGACGGCCCGATGCCGCAGACCAAGGAGCACGTGCTCCTGGCCCGCCAGGTCGGCGTTCCGTACATCGTCGTCGCCCTGAACAAGGCCGACATGGTGGACGACGAGGAGATCCTGGAGCTCGTCGAGCTCGAGGTCCGTGAGCTGCTCTCCGAGTACGAGTTCCCGGGCGACGACGTTCCGGTCGTCAAGGTCTCCGCGCTCAAGGCGCTCGAGGGCGACAAGGAGTGGGGCCAGTCGGTCCTGGACCTGATGGCCGCCGTCGACACCGCGATCCCGGAGCCGGAGCGCGACGTCGACAAGCCGTTCCTGATGCCGATCGAGGACGTCTTCACGATCACCGGTCGTGGCACCGTCGTCACCGGTCGTATCGAGCGTGGTGTCCTCAAGGTCAACGAGACCGTCGACATCATCGGTATCAAGACCGAGAAGACCACCACCACGGTCACCGGCATCGAGATGTTCCGCAAGCTGCTCGACGAGGGCCAGGCCGGTGAGAACGTCGGTCTGCTCCTCCGTGGCATCAAGCGCGAGGACGTCGAGCGCGGCCAGGTCATCATCAAGCCCGGTTCGGTCACCCCGCACACCGAGTTCGAGGCCCAGGCCTACATCCTGTCCAAGGACGAGGGTGGCCGCCACACGCCGTTCTTCAACAACTACCGCCCGCAGTTCTACTTCCGTACGACGGACGTGACCGGCGTGGTGACCCTCCCCGAGGGCACCGAGATGGTCATGCCCGGCGACAACACGGAGATGAAGGTTGAGCTCATTCAGCCCATCGCCATGGAAGAGGGCCTGAAGTTCGCCATCCGTGAGGGTGGCCGGACCGTGGGCGCCGGCCAGGTCATCAAGATCACGAAGTGATCTTGTCGGTCTGACCTGGTAGCTCCAGCACGGCTGAGCTCCTGAAGGGGCCCGTACGACTTCGGTCGTACGGGCCCTTTCGCTTGCCCGGTGACCTGTGCTCCGTGACGGGGGCCCCGTAACGCTTCTCGCGCGCCGGACCAAGTAGGGGTGACAGCATGACCGACGACGAGAGGTGCACGCCTTGGCACCGCACGCAAGAAGCAGGGGCGGTCCGCCGGGAGAGATGTACGACCCGGCCGCGTTCGAGATCTTCTACCGCCGCCACGTCGACGCCGTCACGCGCTTCATGGCCCGGCGGGTCACCGACCCGCACACCGTCGCCGACCTGACCGCCGAGACCTTCCTCGCGGTGATCGACTCCGCTCGCGCCTACCGGCCCGACCTCGGCAGCGAGACGGCCTGGCTGTACGGCATCGCGCGCAACGTGGTGGCGGCGGAGGCGCGGCGCAGCGCTCGTCAGAGCGCGCTCGGCAGCCGGGTCGCCGGGCGCCGGCTGCTGGAGGCCGACGACATCGGCCGACTGGAGGAGAAGCTCGACGCGGAGGGGGCCGGGCGGCGGGCGCTGGCCGCGCTGGGCGGGCTTCCCGAGGGCGAGCGGGCGGTGGTCGAACTCGTCGCCGTGGACCAGTTGAGCGTGACCGAGGCCGCCGCGGCACTGGGGATACGCAAGGTCACGGCGCGCGTACGGCTGCACCGGGCGCGCCGGGCGCTGCGCTCGGCCGCCGTGGGGAACGGCGAGCACGCGGCGGCACTCACCTACGCAGGGGGAGAGGCATGAGCACGAAGACGACGAGGACCTTCGAGGACCGGCTGCTGGGCGAACTCCAGCGGGAGATCGCGCTGCGGGCGGAGGATCGGCCGGAGCCCGTGCCGCGCCGCACGATCACTGCCCGGCGTGCGCTGGTCGCCCTCGCGGCGTGTGTCGCGGCGGCGGGGGTGGTGGTGGCGCTGCCGTCGTCGACCGGTGGGTCGCAGGCGTACGCGGTGGAGCGGAACGACGACGGCAGCGTCACGGTCAGCATGAAGGAGATCATCCTGAGCGGGGACGACAAGCGGGAGCTTGCCGAGCGTCTGCGAGCCGAGGGTATCCAGGTCAGCGTCGACAGGCCCAGGAGCGGATTCGTCTGCGCGCAGCCCCGCGGTGAGATGTACTCGCCGCGCTGGAGTTTCGAGGGGTCGGGCGACGTGATGGTGGAACATCCGTACGTCCTGCGTCCCGGCGACACCCTGGTCTTCGAGGACCCGGAGCCGGTCAAGGACTCGGTGAGCCCCGCCGGGAGCATGTACGCCGTGAAGGGGAAGGCGGAGCCCTGCCGGGAAGTGCCCTGGGACGGGTTGAAGAGTTTTGAGGAGTCCCTGGACTG
The DNA here is from genome assembly GCF_014930365.1 of Streptomyces caniscabiei. GTDB lineage: Bacteria > Actinomycetota > Actinomycetes > Streptomycetales > Streptomycetaceae > Streptomyces > Streptomyces caniscabiei. The sequence continues at coordinate 224,457 of NZ_JABXWI010000007.1, forward strand.
AAGCAGGCCGGGGGCCCGGACGCCGCCGACCGTGCGGGCCCCCGGCGGTTCTCTCTTCGAAACTATTCGGCGCGTTCGACCCGTTGTCCCCTCGCCTCACTCCCTTCACCATTTGTCATGTCGCTGAGCAAATTCCGCCTTCGGGATGACCGGTCGAGGGGTGTGGCATGTCCGCGGACGTCAGTCGGAGAATCGTGCTGGGGGCGGGTGCGGGGCTCGCCGTGTCGCCCGCTCTGCCGGGGGTCGCGCGGGCGGAGGGGGCGACCGCGGACGGGGCGGCGGGGGAGGGGCTGCCGGGAGGGCTGCGGGTCACCGACCCCGGGGCGTATCTCTCGTTCGCGCCTGTGTCGGGGGCGTTCTCGCTGGTCGGGGCGCCGGTCGTGGTCAGCCCCGAGGACCACCCCGGAGTCGTACGGGTCGCGGGGGACCTCCGGGACGACATCGAGCGGGTGACGGGGGTGCGCCCGGGGAGCGAGGTCGCGCGGGAGGTGGTCCTGGTGGGGACCATCGGGCGCAGTCCCCTGATCGACGGGCTGATCGACGCCGGGAAGCTGGACGTCGACGGGGTGCGGGGGAAGTGGGAGACCTCGCTGCAGACGGTCGTGGAGCGGCCGATGCCCGGGGTGCGGCGGGCCTTCGTCATCGCGGGCAGCGATCCGCGCGGCACGATCTTCGGGGCGTACGACGTCTCGTACGGGCTCGGGGTCTCGCCCTGGTACTGGTGGGACGACGTGCCGCCGGTCCGGCGGGAGGCGGTGTACGTGCGGCCGGGTCGCTTCAGCCAGGGGACGCCGGCCGTGACGTACCGGGGTGTCTTCATCAACGACGAGAACCCGGCGCTCGGGACGTGGGCGCCGGCGTACTTCGGGCCCGGGAAGGCGCCGGGGTACCCCGGGGGCTTCAACGCGGACTTCTGGGCCAAGGTCTTCGAGGTGCTGCTGCGGCTGAAGGGGAACTACGTCTGGCCGGCGGTGTGGGGGCGGGCCTTCGCCGAGGACGATCCGGAGAACCACGCACGGGCGAAGGCCTATGGGATTGTCATGGGCACGTCTCATGAGGCGCCCATGATGCGGGGCATCGAGGAGTGGAACCGGCATGCGGTGCCAGCCGTGCGCGACGGCGCCGGGAACGTCGTGACCCCCGGGCGGGACCCCTACGGGGGCACCGGGGAGTGGTCGTACCGGCGCAACGCCGAGGCGATCCGCGCGTACTGGCGGGACGGCATCCGGCGCATGGTCGACGAGGACTTCGAGGGCGTCGTCACGCTGGGGATGCGCGGGAACGGGGACACCAGCCTCCCGGACGGCGACGGCATCGAGCTGATGCAGGAGATCATCGCGGCGCAGCGCGGGATCATCGAGGAGGTGACGGGGCGCCCGGCGGCGAGGACCCCGCAGGTGTGGACCCTCTACAAGGAGGTCCAGCGCTACTGGGACCGGGGGCTGCGGGCGCCGGACGACGTGACCGTCGTCCTGACGGACGACAACTGGGGGAACATCCGCAAGCATCCGGACCCCGGGGAGCCCGTGCGGTCCGGGGGGTACGGGCTGTACTACCACTTCGACTACGTCGGGGTCGGGCGCAACTACAAGTGGGTCGACACAGCCAACCTGACGAACCTCTGGGAGCAGCTGCACGAGGCGGACGCGTACGGCAACCACGGGCTGTGGGTGGTGAACGTCGGCGATCTGAAGGGCAACGAGCTGCCGACCGAGTTCTTCCTGAACTACGCCTGGAACCCGCGGCGTTGGGGCGCGGACCGGCTGGAGGAGTGGGAGCGGCGGTTCGCGCGGCAGCACTTCGGGGAGGAGGCGGCGGCCGAGATCGCCGAGGTGCTGAGCGCCTACGGGCAGCTCCAGGCCCGCCGCAAGCCCGAGCTGCTGAACCGCCGCATCACCCTCGACACGACGAAGGACCCCACGAAGGACGAGCGGGCGATCGTCTACGACGACCAGGAGACGCCGTTCCACTTCGGTCACCGCGAGCTGGAGCGCGTCACGCGGGAGTGGCGGGCGCTGGCGAAGCGGGCCGAGCGGGCGGGGCGGCGGCTTCCGGCGGCGCTGCGGGACGCGTGGTTCGAGCTGGTCGGGTACGCGGTGGAGGCCACCGCGAACCTGTACGCGCTGCGGGAGGCGGAGTTCCTGAACCTGCTGTACGCGGGGCAGGGGCGGGCGGCGACGAACCGTATGGCGGCCGAGGCGGAGCTGGGGCTGGAGCGGGACTTCGCGCTCGCCGACCGCTTCAACTCCGAGGTGGCGGGCGGGAAGTGGAGGGGCTTCCAGACGCAGCCGCACATCGGGTACGGGGACGTGGAGCGGTACGGGCCCAACGCCGGATGGCAGCAGCCGGAGAAGGACCATGTGGCGCTGCCGGACGAGATCTTTCCCAAGGTGCGGCGGATCGAGGTGCCGGAGGCGGCCGAGCTGGGGGTGGCGGTCGACGGGGCGGACGACGCGGGGGAGTGGTGGCCCGGTGCCGGTGCCGGTGCCGGTGTCCGTGCAGGTGCCGCTGGTGCGGAGGCGGTGCTTCCGGTGTTCAGCCCGTACCAGACCAGGCCCCAGCAGTATGTGGAGATCTTCAACCGGGGACGTACGCCCTTCTCCTACCGGATCGAGTCGTCGGTGCCGTGGCTGGTGGCCGAGCGGGCGCGGGGGCGCGTCGAGGAGCAGGTGCGGGTGGCCGTGCGGGTGGACTGGGGGCGGGTGCCGGACGGCGGAGGGCGCCTGGAGGGGGCGCTGACGGTGAGCGGGGCGGGCGCCTCGGTCACGGTGAAGGCCGTCGCGGAGAAGCCGTCGGCGCGGGAGGCGCGGGGGCTGCGGGGGTTCGTCGAGGCGGGCGGCTATGTGGCGATCGACGCGGAGCACTACGCGCGGGCGGTGGGGTCGGCCGACGGACGGGTGCGCTGGCGCCGGATCGAGCGGATCGGGCGTACGGGGGCGGGGGTGACGCCGTGGCCCGTGACGGCGGCCCGGCAGGCGCCGGGCGGGGCGGGACCGCGACTGGAGTACGAGGTCGCCCTGCTGTCGGCCGTGGAGGAGGTGACGGTCCGGGCGTACGTCTCGCCGAGGAACCCGACGCTCGCGACGGGCGGTCTGCGGTACGGGGTGTCGTTCGACGGCGGTGCGCCGCAGGTCGTCGACATCAACGCCGTCACCGGGGCCGACGACGGGCTGATGAACAAGCAGTGGGCGCGCAACACGTCGGACAACGTGAACGTGACGGTGACCAGGCACGCGGTCGCCGGGCCCGGGGTGCACCGGCTGACGTTCTGGATGGTCGATCCGACGGTGGTGCTGCAACGCCTGGTGATCGACACGGGTGGGTTGACGCCGACGTATCTGGGGCCGCTGGAGAGCCGCCGGATCTGAGAAGGGATCTGAGGATGACGTACCTGAACCGCTTTCGCCTGCCCGTGCTCGGGATGGTCGCCGGAGCGCTGCTGTCCACGGCGGTGGCCGTGCAGCCGGCCTCGGCGCACGGACCTCACTCCGGCCCGTCGCTGCGGACGCTCGCCGACCGGGCGGGTGTCCGTGTCGGCACGGCCGTCGACATGGCGGCCCTCGCGGACGATCGCACGTACCGCGGAACGACCGCACGCGAGTTCAACTCGGTGACCGCCGAGAACGTCATGAAGTGGGAGTCGGTGGAGCCGCGGCGCGGTGAGTACGACTGGAAGGCCGCCGACGACCTGGTCCGTTTCGCGCGGGCGAACGGGCAGGTGGTGCGCGGGCACACGCTGGTCTGGCACAGCCAGCTGCCGGGGTGGCTGACATCGGGAGTGGCCGACGGGTCGATCGGCGCGGCGGAACTGCGCGGGATCCTGCGCAAGCACATCACCACCGAGGTGAAGCGGTACAAGGGCAGGATCCAGCAGTGGGACGTGGTCAACGAGGTCTTCGAGGAGGACGGCAGCCTGCGGAACTCCATCTGGCTGCGTGAGCTGGGACCGTCGTACATCGCGGACGCGTTCCGCTGGGCCCACGCGGCCGATCCGAAGGCGAAGCTCTTCCTCAACGACTACAACGTGGAGGGCGTCAACGCGAAGTCCACGGCGTACTACGAACTGGCGAAGCGGTTGCGCGCGGAGGGCGTACCGGTGCAGGGCTTCGGCGCGCAGGGGCACCTCGCGATCCAGTACGGCTTCCCGGGACAGGTCGCGGAGAACCTGGCCCGCTTCGAGGCGCTGGGCATGCGGACGGCGTTCACGGAGGTGGACGTACGGATGATCCTGCCGGCCGATTCCGACAAGCTCGCGACCCAGGCGGAGTACTACCGGCGGCTGCTGGACGCCTGTCTGGGCGCCCGGAGTTGCGGGTCCTTCACCGTGTGGGGCTTCACGGACAAGTACTCCTGGGTGCCGGGCGTCTTCGCGGGCCAGGGCTCGGCGACTCCGATGGACGAGGGTTACGGGCGGAAGCCGGCGTACGGGGCGCTGCGGGAGGGGCTCGCGGCGGGGCGGGCGAGGTAGCCGGCTCGGAGGGCATGGGCACGTCATTGGTAATCTGCCGGCTCTTGTACAGGGATCCTCCTGAAGAGGTGTGAATGAAGACAGGCAGACGAACCGTCGCGGTGGCCACGCTCGTGGGGGCGCTCGGGCTCTCGGTGCTGAACGCGCCGGCGGCCAACGCGGCGGACACCGGCATCACCGTGTCGGACATCGTCATCAACAAGGGCAAGCCGATCGTGGTGGGTACGTCGAAGGAGGTGGAGCCGTCCCTCAGCTTCAACATCACGCTGCCGTCGGGGTACAGCACGTCCAACCCCTTCCGTTACGACGCGTACCCCTTCCTCTATCGCGGCACCATGAAGACGGCGGCCAGCTCCGGGGAGAACTTCATCGGGCCGGGCGGCTACACCTGCTACGAGATCGATTCCAAGCACGCCCGCTGCGAGGGCAACCTCTACATCGACCCGCACCCGACCCAGGAACACGTCGACTCCAACAGTGACGCCACGACGTGGAAAGTCGGCGTCGCGCTGCGGCTGTGGACAGCGGATCACGGTCTCAAGGCTGAGGAGTACGAGACGCGGTCCAAGACCGTCCAACTCAAGCGCGCGGCCAAGGCCACGACCAACGCCTCGCCGGAGCCCGTCACCAAGGGCAAGGCGATCACCGTCACGGGCAAGGTGACCCGGGCGAACTGGAGCACGAAGAGGTACGACGGCTACGGGGGCCGTACCGTCAGCCTCCAGTTCAAGGCCAAGGGCGCCGACACCTTCAAGACGGTCAAGAAGGCCACCACCAGCGGCTCGGGGGCGCTGAAGGCCACGGTCACGGCCTCCGCCGACGGCTCGTACCGCTGGGTGTACTACGGCAACTCGACGACCGGCGTCGCCACCAGTGCGTCGGACTACGTCGACGTGCGCTGACCGACCGGCCCCTCAAGTCAGGGTCGGCACCTCGCCGCCCTCCGCACGCGTGAGCGTGACCCCCGTCAGGCCGCGCAGTCGGCGTTCCGCCACGGCGGTCAGTTCGTCGGTGGTCGGCGGGGTCTGCCCCAGGCCGATGGCGTAGCGGGCGGGGGCCGTGGTGAAGGGGCGGGGCCAGGCGTGGCACTCGGGGGTCAGTGCGGCGAGGTCCGTGATCAGGGCCCGCATCCTGCCCCGGGCCCGGCCCTCGGCAGCGCCCTCGTCCCAACTCCCGCCCCCGCCCGAACGCACCGTCACGATCGCCCAGGCCGCATGGCGGCGGTGGAGCGGGGGAGGGGCGAGGAGGCCGGGGAACGAGCCGCCTTCCTCCAACGACTCCCAGGCCCGGAACAGCTCCTGTGAGACCAGGTCGCGCATGCCCTCCGTGACCTGGTCCGTGCAGGAACGGACCGGGGCGGACGGGGTCGCCACGACCAGGACCCCGGCGGAGTCTCCCGCGAGTTCACCCACCGGCTCGCGCCAGTCCCACGCCGCCCACGTCGCGAAGAAGTGCCGCAGCAGGTCGGCCGGTGGCAGATCACCCGCCTCCCTCGCGGTGCGGGCCGCCAGCACGGACCAGGCCAGGCCGGGCAGCCCGCCGAACGGGGCCGAGTCCAGGCCCCGGGCCCTCGCCCACGCCTTGACCTGCCGTGCCAGCCGGACGAACGCCGGTCCATGGGCGCCCGCCGAGGCGAGCACCGCCTCCGCGTCGCTCACCGCGCTGAGCGCGAGCGCCGCCGCCTCGCCCAGCTCGGCCCGCCGGGCCACCGCCTCGACGGGATCCATCGCGCCGGTCGCCACGACGACCAGGTCCACGTCCAGCCCGTCCAGCCGCAGCCGGAGGCCGGGCACACGGGCGCCGACCACCTCGCGCATGCCGGCCGCCTCGGGCAGCGTTTCGGCCAACTTCGCGCGTACGGCGGGGAGTGCGACGGATCCGGGCAGCGCCGCCACCAGGTCCAGATCCGCGCCGGGCAGCGCACAGCCCATCCGCCGGGAGCCGACGACGTGCACGACACCGTCGGGGAAGGCGTCCGCCACGAGACGCGTGACCCGGTCGGCTGCGGCGCGGTCGGCGCGGTCGTCCTCGCCGCCGCCACCGTCGTCGTGCGTCCCGTACGGCGGCGGCTCCTCCTGCCACCGCACCTCGCCCGTCCCCAGGCTCACCGTCCCCCGCACCCGCATCGGCTCGTCCCCGCGCCTCGACAGCAGCGCCAGCTCGCCGACCCTGGCCGACAGGGGCGTGAGCCGGGCCGCGCAGAGGGCGGCCAGCGCGTTCGGGTCGGTGGTGCGGCCCAGGCTCAGATGCGGGGTGTAGCCCTCCCGGCGGCCCCGGCAGCGCGGGAAACGGCGTACGAGGGTGCCGTGCAGCTCGGCCCAGGGGCCCTCCCCGGCCGCCGCCGGGTCGAGCCACACCGTCGCGTCGTCCCGGTGGCCGAACCAGTGCACGCCCTCCAGCCGCACGTCGAACGGCGATGTCGTGGCCGGCAGCGATGTCGCGAGCACCGAGGCCGCCTCCTCGAAGGCGTGTTCCGGTACGAAGCCGAAGAGGACGTTCACATGCGGGGGCCAGCGGTGGATCTGCGGGTCGTGCTCCCGGCGGATGTCCTGCACCGGCGGCCACAGCTCCTCGGGCGGCAGCCAGGCCAGCGCCGTACGGGCGGTCGGCCGCGCGTCGAGGCGCACGGGGGTGTCCGTGCCCGGCTCGTCCGGGGTCACCTCCGCCCGCACCCCGTAGTGGTCCGAGATGTGCAGCCCGTCCGGCGTCGGTGTGTCCCCGTACAGCTCGGCCCGTGCCACCCGCAGGCCCTCCCCGCGCAGCAGCACCCGGTCCAGGCGGGACGCTCGGCCCGTGAGGGAGGAGATCGCGGCCAGCGGGTTGGCGCCCGGGTCGAAGGTCGGGGTCGTGTCGGCGGCGCCGTGCGCCTCGCTCCACGCGTCCCGCAGGCCGAGCGTCGTCTGCGGGGTGTCACCGCCGTCGTTGAAGTCGCCCAGTACCAGCAGGTCGGCGTCCAGACCCGCCAACCCCTCGGCGAGACGGGCCAGTTCCGCGGCGCGGCGGCCGGCGCCGTCGGTGGAGTGGTCACTGCTCAGATGCGTGGCCGCGACGACGAGGGGACGCGCGCCCGTCTCCACGACCACGGCGGTCACCGCCTTGTGCGGGCCCAGCGCGTGGAACGCGGCCTCGCGCACCGGCAACCGGCTCAGCAGCAGCAGACCGCACTCGTCCACGTCACGGCCGCGCGGGTCCGCCCCCAGCGTCCAGCCCTCCCGCACCCAGGGTTCGCGCAGCAGCATGGCCAGCAGCTCCGCCTCGACCTCCTGCAACGCGATCACGTCCACCTCGGCGTCGCGCAGGGCGCGCAGCAGCAGGGGCCTGCGCCGGGCGCTGTCGACGCGGTCGGCGTCGTACCGGTCCCAGAGGGTGTTCCAGGTCAGCACCCGCACGGACGCCGAGGCGAGTCCGCGCGGCGAGCGCGTGGGGGCCCAGCGCTCCCCGTCCCACGCGCACGGCGTGCGCGCCGTGAAGAACGGCGCACGCAGCAGCCGGGCCTCCCGGACGCGCCCGGCCTCCGTCGCGTCGATCCGGTCCACTCCCGTCGTCCGGTCCCAGACCAGCTCGCCGTCCGCCTCGAAGAACAGCACCCGGTGCCACGGGATCTCCCCGCCGGGCACGAACGCGGGCAGCGGCACCCGCTTGGGTGCGGCGCCCCGCTGCAGGACGCCGAGCACGAAGCGGGCCGGGTCGAAGCGCGCGTCCCAGCGCACCCGGTGGTAGATCTCCTCGCTCGTCCGCACGGTTCCTCAGCCCTCTTCCTCAGACCTCGTCCTCGATGGTCCCGCTCGCCCCCACGTACCAGGTGCGGTGCGCGTCGCCCGGATACGGCGGGGCGAAGCGGCGCAGCTGGGCGGTGAGCACCTCGGGCGGTACGGGATGCGCGCGGCGGCCGTTGCGCCGGACCAGCTCGTCCTCGTCGACCAGGACCACGGCATGGGTGCGCAGGGCGTTGCGGCGGTCGGCGAGCCCATGCACCAGCGAGCGCTGCTGGTGCGTCAGCGAGGTGGCGTCCCACACCACCGTCCCGCCGGCGGCCAGCGCCCCGTCCAGCCGGTCGAGCCCCGCACGCAGGACGTCCGCGTTGGCCCGCTGGTCGGACCGCGCGCCGCGCGCCGCGCGCAGATCGTCCAGCGCGATGCACGTGTCCACGCCCGCGAGCCCCCGCGCGAAGGTGCTCTTGCCGCTGCCCGCCGGGCCCACCAGCTGGATCAGCCTCGGGAAGGCCCCGGAGCGCCACCGCCACGTCGCGGCGACGGCCTCCGCGGTCCCGCCGGAGCCGCCCCCGGCGAACCCGCTCCCCCCGATCCGCCCCCGCGCGTACGCCTCCCGCGCCTCCGCCCGGCACCGGACGGCCACCTCGGGCGGCAGCCCGGCGAACGCCTCCCGCAGCGCGGCCTCGTCCGGGCCGCCCACCTCCGCGGCGTACAGCGCCGACCACTCCACCTGCTCGCGCGCCTCGTCCGTCGCCGCGGTGGCCCGGGCGACCGCGTGCAACAGCCCGAGGTCGGCGGCGAGCGAGAGGCGCGCCAGGCCGGTGGGGCGGTCCTCGTCCGGGTACGGCCGGTGCAGCGCGGAGTGCAGCCCCACCAGGTCGGCCACGCGACGGGCCAGCGGCATCCCCACGGCCCCGGCGAGCCGTGCGGCGACCCGGGCCCGGCGGCCGCCCGGGGCGTGCCCGTGCAGCAGCGCGGCCAGGACACCGGCGAGCCGCTCGTCCCCGGACCTGCCCTCCGGGTCGAAGCGGGCCACGGTCTCCCGGTCGCCCTCGCCGGGCAGTCCGACGGCCTCCGCCAGTGCGTCGGCGTCGGCGGGCGCGCCGGAGCGCACGGCCCACAGCGGCGCACGCGCCCCCAGCCCGTTCTCCACGACGGCCGCGTGCATCCAGTGGGTGTCCGTCCGTACGTGCCCGGCCCGCACCCACTTGGCGACGCGCGCGCCGAACTCGTCCGCGGCGAAACCGTCCACGACCCGGACGACGTACCCCTCCTGCCGCGCGAGGTCCAGCCGCAGGGCGCGCAGGGCCTTCTCGTCGAAGACGCCCCGCCACAGCACACGCGGCACGGGGACGCCCAGTCCGCGCAGCAGGGCCACCGTGCGGTCCCAGCCCAGGCAGCGTCCGCCCGTGTCCCACACCGAGAAGCCGTAGAACCAGCTGTCCAGGTCGTCGTAGGCGAGGGAGTGGCGCGCGAACATGTTCTCGCCGCACACCCGCCAGCCCGGCGGGACGGCGTGGCCGATGCGGGCCTGGAGCGCCTTGACCCAGGTACGGGAGGGGTGGTGCGCGGAGTCGAGGGAGCGGGCGTGCACGCCGTCGCGGTACAGCGTGGTGTTCTCGCCGTCGAGTTTCTCGGTCACGACGACCTCGCGGCCGCGCAGGCCCGACAGGTCGGTGACCCGCAGATCGTCGGCGGTCGCGCCGGGGGACCAGGGCAGATGCCTGGTCCGCGGATAGTGCGTGCGCATGATGGACGTTCCCCCGTGCCGGCCGGCGTACCTGATCAGCGTAGGAGCGCGGCTCGCGGGTGGGCGAGCGGATTACGCGCGGTCTAGGGTCCGGGTATGAAGCCCAGAGCGGGGGTCGGGCTCACCTCGATCATGGTGGTGCTCACGGTGACGACCGGCATGATCGAGGCCGTGAGCTTCCTGGTGCTCGGTCCGGTGTTCACCGCCGTGCAGACCGGCAACCTCCTCTTCCTCTCCTTCGCGCTCACCGGGGCCGCCGGACTGTCCCCGGCGGCGGCGGGGATCTCGTTCGCCGGGTTCACGGTCGGCGCGGTGCTCGGTTCCCTGTTCGAGTCGAGCGTGGACGCCCATGGCCGGCGCTGGTTCCCGCCCGCGCTGATCGGAGAGGCGCTGCTGCTGGGGCTCGGCGGGGTGGTCGCCTGGCGCACCGGCCTCGACGCGCCGGGGGACCCGGCCGAGGGCCCGCACTTCGCCGTGGTCGCCCTGGTCGCCGGGGCCATGGGCGTGCGCAACGTCACCACCCTGCGGGCGCGGGTCCCGGACCTGCCCACCACGGTGTCCACCCGCGCCCTGACCGCGCTCCTCGGCGGACTGCCCCTGCTCTCCGACACCCGCATCGGATCGGGGGCCACGAACGAGGGCCGCCGCCTCGCCTCGGTCGGCGCGATGTTCACCGGCGGCCTGCTGGGCGCCTGGCTACTGCACGAGCACGTCCACCCGGCGGTGGTCCTGCTGCTCCCCGCCGCGCTGGTGCTGGCCCTGGGCGCGGTGTACTGGGTGATGCCGCGTCGGCGTACGTCGGCGCCCGACTGAATCAGGCCGCTCCCGTGAAACGGCTGTGGATCATGGACGCATGACTGTCTCAGCGAACCGTCTCATCGGTGCGGCCACCATGCTCGCCGGCATCTGCGTCTGTCTCTGGCTGGCCCTCGGCGTACCTCAGGAATGGACCGGCGGGATGAGATGGTTACGCACCGCGCTGGCGCTGGCGTCCTTGGGCGCGATCAGCCTCGGAGTCCGCTTCGTGTACCCCGACCGCGACACGGACACCCCGGGCGAGGCCCCGGACGGCGAGGGTGCCGGCACCCGGGTTTGACCTCCGTCACTCTCGGGGTAATCTCTCCGGCTCGATTGGCGGAGGCGCTGCGCCGTATGGCAGACTAGCGGGGTTGCTCGGTCGAGTGTTGATGCTGCGCGCCTCCCGCCGGGAGGACCGGAAGCGAGTCCCACAGTACTCGTCGCCCCAACTGCCCCATGGGCAGCGCTGGAGCGGACGTACGGGAATCTTTCGGGAAGCAAGGTGCGGCGCCGACCAGGCACCCGGTGGGCCTCCGCCCCCGGCCCGCGGTACCGGAAGGGCCGTGTTTCCCAGACTGGGGATGCTCGAACAAGGGGCATCTGTGTCAGCGGGAGCGCGACACGCCCGACCGCGTGGGTCGGAGGAGCGGGTGACGGAACACCGGGTTCCAGAGCGTTAAACGAGACAAAGGACTACTGAGTAGCCATGGCGGGACAGAAGATCCGCATCCGGCTCAAGGCCTACGACCACGAGGTCATCGACTCCTCGGCGAAGAAGATCGTCGAGACGGTGACCCGCACTGGTGCGTCGGTCGCGGGCCCGGTGCCGCTGCCCACTGAGAAGAACGTGTACTGCGTCATCAAGTCGCCGCACAAGTACAAGGACTCGCGCGAGCACTTCGAGATGCGCACGCACAAGCGCCTGATCGACATCCTCGACCCGACCCCCAAGACCGTTGACTCTCTGATGCGACTCGACCTCCCGGCCGGTGTCGACATCGAGATCAAGCTCTGAAGGCCGGTGATCTGAGAATGGCTAAGCAGATCAAGGGCATCCTGGGCGAGAAGCTCGGCATGACGCAGGTGTGGGACGAGAACAACCGCGTTGTTCCGGTCACCGTCGTCAAGGCCGGCCCCAACGTCGTCACCCAGGTCCGTACGAACGATGTCGACGGCTACGAGTCGGTCCAGATCGCCTTCGGCGAGATCGACCCGCGCAAGGTGAACAAGCCCCTCAAGGGCCACTTCGCCAAGGCCGACGTCACCCCCCGCCGCCACCTCGTCGAGATCCGCACCGCGGACGCCTCCGAGTACACGCTGGGCCAGGAGATCTCCGCCGAGGTCTTCGAGGCCGGCGTCAAGGTGGACGTGACCGGCAAGAGCAAGGGCAAGGGCTTCGCCGGTGTCATGAAGCGTCACAACTTCAAGGGCCTCGGCGCCGGACACGGCACCCAGCGCAAGCACCGCTCTCCCGGCTCCATCGGTGGCTGCGCCACCCCGGGCCGTGTGTTCAAGGGCCTCCGCATGGCGGGTCGCATGGGCAACGAGCGGGTCACCACCCAGAACCTGACCGTCCACGCCGTTGACGCGGAGAAGGGTCTGCTGCTCATCAAGGGCGCGGTTCCCGGTCCGAACGGCGGCCTCGTCCTGGTCCGCACCGCGGCCAAGGGGGCCTGAGGTACCGATGAGCACTGTTGACATCCTTTCGCCTGCCGGCGAGAAGACCGGAAGCGTCGAACTCCCCGCGGAGATCTTCGGCGTGGAGAAGGTCAGCATCCCGCTGATCCACCAGGTCGTCGTCGCGCAGAACGCGGCTGCCCGCCAGGGCACGCACAAGACCAAGACCCGCGGCGAAGTCCGTGGTGGCGGTAAGAAGCCGTACCGGCAGAAGGGCACCGGCCGCGCCCGTCAGGGCTCGACCCGCGCGCCCCAGTTCGCCGGTGGTGGCGTCGTGCACGGTCCCGTGCCGCGTGACTACTCGCAGCGGACCCCGAAGAAGATGAAGGCCGCGGCCCTGCGCCACGCCCTCACCGACCGGGCCCGCCACAACCGCATCCACGTCGTCTCCGGCGTGATCGAGGGCGAGAACCCCTCCACGAAGGCCGCCAAGTCGCTGTTCGGCAAGATCTCGGAGCGCAAGAACCTGCTCCTGGTCGTCGAGCGCGCCGACGAGGCCGCGTGGCTCTCCGCCCGCAACCTGCCCCAGGTCCACATCCTGGAGCCGGGCCAGCTGAACACGTACGACGTGATCGTCTCGGACGATGTGGTCTTCACCCAGGCCGCCCTTGAGTCCTTCGTGTCCGGCCCGAACAAGGCCAACGACACCGAAGGGAGCGAGGCCTGATGGCTACGCGTCACCCGAGCATTGCCTCCAAGGCTGCGAAGGCCGCCAAGGCCGCGCGCGTCGCCAAGGCGCGCCGCCACGCCGCCGAGGGCAAGAACACCGTCGTCACCGCGCCCAGCAAGGCGTTCACGGACCCCCGTGACGTGCTGCTGAAGCCGGTCGTGTCGGAGAAGAGCTACGCGCTGCTCGACGAGGGCAAGTACACCTTCATCGTCGCGCCCGGCGCCAACAAGACCCAGATCAAGCAGGCCGTCCAGGCGGTCTTCTCGGTCAAGGTCACCGGGGTCAACACGATCAACCGCATCGGCAAGCGCAAGCGCACCAAGACCGGTTTCGGTCAGCGTGCCGGCTCCAAGCGCGCCATCGTGACCCTTGCCGAGGGCGACCGTATCGACATCTTCGGCGGTCCGACCGCGTAAGCGGGTCGGATCGTCCGATATCGGACGAGGACTGAGAAATGGGAATCCGCAAGTACAAGCCGACTACGCCGGGCCGTCGCGGCTCCAGCGTCGCCGACTTCGTCGAGATCACGCGGTCCACGCCGGAGAAGTCGCTGGTCCGCCCCCTGCACAGCAAGGGCGGCCGTAACAACGCCGGTCGTGTGACCGTTCGCCACCAGGGTGGCGGACACAAGCGCGCCTACCGTGTCATCGACTTCCGTCGTCACGACAAGGACGGCGTGCCGGCGAAGGTCGCGCACATCGAGTACGACCCCAACCGCACCGCGCGCATCGCGCTGCTGCACTACGCGGACGGCGAGAAGCGCTACATCCTCGCCCCGCGCAACCTGCAGCAGGGTGACCGCGTGGAGAACGGTCCCGGGGCCGACATCAAGCCGGGCAACAACCTGGCGCTCCGCAACATCCCGGTCGGTACCACGATCCACGCGATCGAGCTCCGTCCCGGTGGCGGCGCCAAGTTCGCCCGCTCCGCCGGTGCCTCCGTGCAGCTGCTCGCGAAGGAGGGCGCCTACGCCCACCTCCGCATGCCGTCCGGTGAGATCCGCCTGGTCGACGTGCGCTGCCGCGCCACCGTCGGCGAGGTCGGCAACGCCGAGCAGAGCAACATCAACTGGGGCAAGGCCGGCCGCAAGCGCTGGCTGGGCGTCCGCCCGACCGTCCGCGGTGTGGCGATGAACCCGGTTGACCACCCCCACGGTGGTGGTGAGGGCAAGACCTCCGGTGGTCGCCACCCGGTCAGCCCCTGGGGTCAGAAGGAGGGTCGTACTCGCTCGCCGAAGAAGGCTTCGAGCAAGTACATCGTCCGCCGCCGCAAGACGAACAAGAAGCGCTAGGAGCGGGTTTAGATGCCGCGCAGTCTCAAGAAGGGGCCCTTCGTCGACGACCACCTGATCAAGAAGGTGGACGTACAGAACGAAGCAGGCACCAAGAACGTCATCAAGACCTGGTCCCGTCGCTCGATGATCATCCCGGCCATGCTCGGCCACACGATCGCGGTGCACAACGGCAAGACCCACATTCCGGTGTTCGTCACCGAGTCGATGGTCGGCCACAAGCTCGGCGAGTTCTCGCCGACGCGCACCTTCCGGGGTCACGTCAAGGACGACCGGAAGTCGAAGCGCCGCTAAACGCGGGGTGGAATCGACCATGACAGACACTGGAAGGACAACCATGGAAGCCAGGGCCCAGGCGCGGTACATCCGCGTCACGCCCATGAAGGCCCGCCGCGTGGTGGACCTCATCCGTGGCATGGACGCCACGGAGGCTCAGGCGGTCCTGCGTTTCGCCCCGCAGGCCGCGAGCGTGCCGGTCGGCAAGGTGCTGGACAGCGCCATTGCCAACGCCGCACACAACTACGACCACACGGACGCCTCTTCGCTGGTCATCAGCGAGGCGTACGTGGACGAGGGCCCGACCCTGAAGCGGTTCCGTCCGCGGGCCCAGGGCCGTGCCTACCGGATCCGCAAGCGGACCAGCCACATCACCGTGGTCGTCAGCAGCAAGGAAGGAACCCGGTAATGGGCCAGAAGGTAAACCCGCATGGGTTCCGGCTCGGTGTCACGACCGACTTCAAGTCGCGTTGGTACGCCGACAAGCTGTACAAGGACTACGTCAAGGAAGACGTCGCCATCCGTCGGATGATGACGTCCGGCATGGAGCGCGCCGGCATCTCGAAGGTGGAGATCGAGCGCACCCGTGACCGCGTCCGCGTGGACATCCACACCGCGCGTCCGGGCATCGTCATCGGCCGTCGTGGCGCCGAGGCCGACCGCATCCGCGGCGACCTCGAGAAGCTCACGGGCAAGCAGGTCCAGCTGAACATCCTCGAGGTCAAGAGCCCCGAGACCGATGCCCAGCTGGTCGCTCAGGCCGTCGCCGAGCAGCTCTCCTCCCGCGTCTCCTTCCGTCGCGCCATGCGTAAGAGCATGCAGGGCACGATGAAGGCCGGCGCCAAGGGCATCAAGATCCAGTGCGGTGGCCGCCTCGGTGGCGCCGAGATGTCCCGCTCGGAGTTCTACCGCGAGGGCCGTGTGCCCCTGCACACGCTCCGCGCGAACGTGGACTACGGCTTCTTCGAGGCCAAGACGACCTTCGGCCGCATCGGTGTGAAGGTCTGGATCTACAAGGGCGATGTCAAGAACATCGCCGAGGTCCGCGCCGAGAACGCTGCCGCCCGTGCGGGTAACCGCCCGGCTCGCGGTGGCGGTGCAGACCGCCCGGCCCGTGGTGGCCGCGGTGGCGAGCGGCGCGGTCGCAAGCCGCAGCAGGCTGCCGGCGCCGAGGCCCCCAAGGCCGAGGCTCCCGCCGCCGCCGCTCCGGCTGAGAGCACCGGAACGGAGGCCTGACCGACATGCTGATCCCCCGTAGGGTCAAGCACCGCAAGCAGCACCACCCGAAGCGCCGTGGTCAGGCCAAGGGCGGTACGACGGTCGCGTTCGGCGAGTACGGCATTCAGGCCCTCACGCCGGCGTACGTGACCAACCGCCAGATCGAGGCGGCCCGTATCGCGATGACCCGCCACATCAAGCGTGGCGGCAAGGTCTGGATCAACATCTACCCGGACCGCCCGCTCACGAAGAAGCCCGCCGAGACCCGCATGGGTTCCGGTAAGGGTTCGCCGGAGTGGTGGATCGCGAACGTGCACCCGGGACGGGTCATGTTCGAGCTGTCCTACCCCAACGAGAAGATCGCCCGTGAGGCCCTGACTCGCGCCGCCCACAAGCTGCCGATGAAGTGCCGGATCGTCAAGCGCGAGGCAGGTGAAGCGTGATGTCGGCCGGTACCAAGGCGTCCGAGCTGCGCGAGCTGGGTGACGAGGAGCTGCTGAACAAGCTCCGCGAAGCCAAGGAAGAACTGTTCAACCTCCGCTTCCAGGCGGCGACCGGACAGCTCGAGAACCATGGCCGTCTGAAGGCGGTCCGCAAGGACATCGCGCGGATCTACACCCTGATGCGCGAGCGTGAGCTGGGCATCGAAACGGTGGAGAACGCCTGATGAGCGAGAACAACGTGACTGAGACGAACACCGAGGCGCGCGGATTCCGCAAGACCCGTGAGGGCATCGTCGTCAGCGACAAGATGGACAAGACCGTCGTCGTCGCCGTCGAGGACCGCAAGAAGCACGCCCTGTACGGCAAGGTCATCCGCAGCACGAGCAAGCTCAAGGCCCACGACGAGCAGAACGCCGCCGGCATCGGCGACCGCGTCCTCCTGATGGAGACCCGGCCGCTGTCCGCCACGAAGCACTGGCGCGTCGTCGAGATCCTCGAGAAGGCCAAGTAATTTCCTGCGGCCAACCCCGCAGGTCAGTTCCGCCAGGCTCGGCAGGGGCTCCTCGTGAAGAGGCGGCCCCTGCCGGGAACCGGCAGACAAACAGGAGATAGACGTGATCCAGCAGGAGTCGCGACTGCGTGTCGCCGACAACACTGGTGCGAAGGAGATCCTTTGCATCCGTGTGCTCGGTGGCTCCGGTCGCCGCTACGCGGGCATCGGTGACGTCATCGTCGCCACCGTCAAGGACGCGATCCCCGGCGGCAACGTGAAGAAGGGTGACGTCATCAAGGCGGTCATCGTTCGCACCGTCAAGGAGCGCCGCCGTCCGGACGGCTCGTACATCCGCTTCGACGAGAACGCCGCCGTCATTCTCAAGAACGACGGCGACCCTCGTGGCACCCGTATCTTCGGCCCGGTCGGCCGGGAGCTGCGCGAGAAGAAGTTCATGAAGATCATCTCGCTCGCGCCGGAGGTGCTGTAAGCATGAAGATCAAGAAGGGCGACCTGGTCCAGGTCATCACCGGTAAGGACAAGGGCAAGCAGGGCAAGGTCATCGCGGCCTTCCCCCGCGAGGACCGTGTCCTGGTCGAGGGTGTCAACCGGGTCAAGAAGCACACCAAGGCCGGCCCGACCGCCAGCGGTTCGCAGGCCGGTGGCATCGTCACGACCGAGGCCCCGATCCACGTCTCCAACGTCCAGCTGGTCGTGGAGAAGGACGGCAAGAAGGTCGTCACGCGTGTCGGTTACCGCTTCGACGACGAGGGCAACAAGGTTCGCGTTGCCAAGCGGACGGGTGAGGACATCTGATGGCTACCACCACGACTCCGCGTCTCAAGACGAAGTACCGCGAGGAGATCGCGGGCAAGCTGCAGGAAGAGTTCTCCTACGAGAACGTCATGCAGACCCCGGGCCTCGTCAAGATCGTGGTCAACATGGGTGTGGGCGACGCCGCCCGCGACTCCAAGCTGATCGAGGGCGCCATCCGCGACCTCACCACGATCACCGGTCAGAAGCCGGCCGTCACCAAGGCCCGCAAGTCCATCGCGCAGTTCAAGCTGCGTGAGGGCCAGCCGATCGGTGCCCACGTCACGCTCCGTGGCGACCGCATGTGGGAGTTCCTGGACCGCACCCTGTCGCTCGCGCTCCCGCGCATCCGCGACTTCCGTGGTCTGTCCCCCAAGCAGTTCGACGGCCGTGGCAACTACACCTTCGGTCTCACCGAGCAGGTCATGTTCCACGAGATCGACCAGGACAAGATCGACCGTACCCGGGGTATGGACATCACCGTGGTGACCACGGCGACCAACGACGCTGAGGGCCGCGCCCTCCTTCGTCACCTCGGCTTCCCCTTCAAGGAGGCGTGAGCGAGATGGCGAAGAAGGCTCTGATCGCGAAGGCTGCTCGCAAGCCCAAGTTCGGCGTGCGTGGCTACACGCGCTGCCAGCGCTGCGGCCGTCCCCACTCCGTGTACCGCAAGTTCGGCCTGTGCCGCGTGTGCCTTCGTGAGATGGCTCACCGTGGCGAGCTGCCGGGCGTGACCAAGAGCTCCTGGTAATCCCGTCTTTTAGGGATTCCCGGAGCTCTCGGTAAGCAATGGGCGTGTCAGGCGCCAGCCCTTCCATGGCTTAGGCTTGGAGGGTTGGGCGCCTGACGGTCGCCCGTACGACTTACTACGCCGTAGGTCCACCGCACCGCACCCGCCTCGTCTCGGATCGAGGAGAGGGATGGGCACCTGGAAACCCCGGCGAGAGAGGCCGAAGGCCAATTCATGACCATGACTGATCCGATCGCAGACATGCTTACGCGTCTGCGGAACGCGAACTCGGCATACCACGACTCCGTGACGATGCCGGCATCGAAGATCAAGTCTCACATCGCGGAGATCCTCCAGCAGGAGGGCTTCATCACGGGCTGGAAGGTCGAGGACGCCGAGGTCGGCAAGAACCTCGTCCTCGAGCTGAAGTTCGGCCCGAACCGTGAGCGCTCCATCGCGGGCATCAAGCGGATCTCCAAGCCCGGTCTCCGGGTTTACGCGAAGTCCACCTCCCTGCCCAAGGTGCTGGGTGGCCTCGGCGTGGCGATCATCTCCACGTCCCACGGGCTCCTCACCGACAAGCAGGCCGGCAAGAAGGGCGTAGGCGGAGAAGTTCTCGCCTACGTCTGGTAGCGGAAAGGAATCGGAGGAAACAGCTATGTCGCGTATTGGCAAGCTCCCCATCACGGTTCCCGCCGGCGTGGACGTCACCATCGACGGCCAGACGGTCGCGGTCAAGGGCCCCAAGGGCTCGCTGACCCACACCGTCGCCGCGCCGATCGAGATCGCCAAGGGTGAGGACGGCGTTCTGAACGTCACCCGCCCCAACGACGAGCGTCAGAGCAAGGCCCTGCACGGCCTGTCCCGCACGCTGGTGGCGAACATGATCACCGGCGTGACCCAGGGTTACGTGAAGAAGCTCGAGATCAGCGGTGTCGGTTACCGCGTGCAGGCCAAGGGTTCGAACCTCGAGTTCGCGCTCGGCTACAGCCACCCGATCACCGTCGAGGCGCCCGAGGGCATCACCTTCAAGGTGGAGACCCCGACCCGCTTCCAGGTCGAGGGCATCGACAAGCAGAAGGTCGGCGAGGTTGCGGCCAACATCCGCAAGCTGCGCAAGCCCGACCCGTACAAGGCCAAGGGCGTCAAGTACGAGGGCGAAGTCATCCGCCGCAAGGTCGGAAAGGCGGGTAAGTAAGCCATGGCATACGGTACGAAGATCGCTAAGGGCGACGCTTACAAGCGTGCAGCCATCAAGCGGCGCCACATCCGGATCCGTAAGAAGGTCAACGGTACGGCTGAGCGTCCCCGCCTGGTCGTGACCCGCTCGAACCGCCACATCGTGGCCCAGGTGATCGACGACCTCAAGGGTCACACCCTTGCGTCGGCGTCCACCCTGGACTCGTCGATCCGCGGTGCGTCCGAGGACAAGTCGGCGCAGGCCGGCAAGGTCGGCGCCCTGGTCGCCGAGCGTGCCAAGGCCGCCGGTGTCGAGGCCGTTGTGTTCGACCGAGGTGGTAACCGGTACGCGGGTCGCATCGCGGCCCTGGCCGACGCCGCCCGCGAGGCCGGGCTCAAGTTCTGAGCTCGCTGCGTAGCTAGCGGAAAGAGAGAGGTAAATCCAATGGCTGGACCCCAGCGCCGCGGTGGCGGTGCCGGTGGCGGCGAGCGGCGGGACCGGAAGGGCCGTGACGGCGGCGCAGCTGCCGCCGAGAAGACCGCGTACGTTGAGCGCGTCGTCGCGATCAACCGCGTCGCCAAGGTTGTGAAGGGTGGTCGTCGCTTCAGCTTCACCGCGCTGGTCGTGGTGGGCGACGGTGACGGCACCGTGGGTGTCGGTTACGGCAAGGCCAAGGAGGTGCCGGCCGCCATCGCCAAGGGCGTTGAGGAGGCCAAGAAGCACTTCTTCAAGGTCCCCCGTATCCAGGGCACCATCCCGCACCCGATCACGGGCGAGAAGGCCGCGGGCGTCGTCCTGCTCAAGCCTGCTTCCCCCGGTACCGGCGTCATCGCCGGTGGCCCGGTGCGTGCCGTGCTCGAGTGCGCCGGTGTGCACGACATCCTGTCGAAGTCGCTCGGTTCGTCGAACGCGATCAACATCGTGCACGCGACCGTGGAGGCCCTGAAGGGTCTGCAGCGTCCCGAGGAGATCGCGGCCCGCCGTGGTCTGCCCCTCGAGGACGTCGCTCCCGCGGCTCTGCTGCGTGCGCGTGCCGGGGCTGGTGCTGCGTAATGGCACAGCTCAAGATCACGCAGACGAAGTCGTACATCGGCAGCAAGCAGAACCACCGTGACACCCTGCGTTCCCTTGGTCTCAAGGGCATCAACACGCAGGTCGTCAAGGAGGACCGCCCCGAGTTCCGCGGCATGGTGCACACCGTCCGCCACCTCGTGTCGGTCGAGGAGGTCGACTGATCATGGCGGAGAACAACCCGCTCAAGATCCACAACCTCCGTCCCGCCCCCGGCGCCAAGACCGCGAAGACCCGTGTCGGTCGTGGTGAGGCGTCGAAGGGTAAGACGGCCGGTCGTGGTACCAAGGGTACGAAGGCCCGCTACCAGGTTCCGGAGCGCTTCGAGGGTGGCCAGATGCCCCTCCACATGCGTCTCCCGAAGCTGAAGGGCTTCAAGAACCCCTTCAAGACGGAGTTCCAGGTCGTGAACCTGGACAAGCTCGCCGCCCTCTACCCCGAGGGTGGGGAGGTCACCGTTGCCGACCTGGTCGACAAGGGTGCCGTCCGCAAGAACAGCCTCGTCAAGGTCCTCGGCCAGGGCGAGATCTCCGTGGCGCTGCAGGTGACGGTCGACGCCGTCTCCGGCTCCGCCAAGGAGAAGATCACCGCCGCCGGCGGTACCGTCACCGAGCTCGTCTGAACACACCAGGTGTCTCGATGACTTGAGCGATCCCGACCGGGGATACCCCACAAATGGGGTATCCCCGGTTGGTCGTTCCTAGGGAAGCAGTCTCGCCGGTAAGGTGACCTGCGCTGCCCGTTTTCACAGGGTGCTCTCATCCGGGCACTCGCCGCGGCAGTTAAACGTTACGTAAGTCGTCCTCATCAGAATCTCAAAACCGTCACCCTTGACGCAGTAGCGCGGGGGTCGCAGGAGGCACCGTGCTCACCGCGTTCGCCCGGGCGTTCAAGACGCCCGACCTGCGCAAGAAGCTGCTCTTCACGCTCGGCATCATCGTGATCTACCGGATCGGCACACACATCCCGATCCCGGGCGTGAACTACACCGTCGTTCAGTACTGCATCGACCAGACCAAGAGCAACTCCGGTCTCTTCGGGCTGGTCAACATGTTCAGTGGTGGCGCGCTGCTGCAGATCACGATCTTCGCGCTCGGCATCATGCCGTACATCACGGCGAGCATCATTCTGCAACTGCTGACCGTGGTGATCCCGCGTCTGGAAGCCCTGAAGAAGGAGGGGCAGGCCGGTACGGCGAAGATCACGCAGTACACGCGCTACCTGACGGTCGCCCTCGCCGTCCTCCAGGGCACGGGCCTCGTCGCCACTGCCCGCAGCGGCTCGCTGTTCAGCAGTTGCCCGCAGGGCTCCGAGATCGTTCCCGACCAGTCGATCTTCGCCACCATGGTCATGGTCATCACCATGACCGCCGGTACGGCCGTCGTCATGTGGCTCGGTGAGCTGATCACCGACCGCGGCATCGGCAACGGCATGTCGATCCTGATGTTCATCTCGATCGCCGCCACCTTCCCGTCCGCGCTGTGGGCCATCAAGGAGCAGGGCGACCTGGCGGGCGGCTGGATCGAGTTCGGCATCGTCATCGCCGTCGGCCTGGTCATGGTCGCGCTCGTGGTCTTCGTCGAGCAGGCCCAGCGCCGTATTCCGGTCCAGTACGCGAAGCGCATGATCGGTCGCCGTTCCTATGGCGGCACGTCGACCTACATCCCGCTGAAGGTCAACCAGGCGGGCATCATTCCTGTGATTTTCGCCTCGTCGCTGCTCTACATTCCGGCCCTCATCGTGCAGTTCTCGAACTCCACGGCGGGCTGGGCGAGTTGGATCAACGGCAACCTGGTTCCGACCGACGCGCCGGCGCATATCACGATCTACTTCTTCCTCATCATCTTCTTCGCCTTCTTCTACGTGGCTATCTCGTTCAACCCCGAGGAAGTCGCGGACAACATGAAGAAGTATGGTGGCTTCATCCCGGGCATCCGGGCTGGCCGACCGACCGCTGAGTACCTGAGCTACGTACTCAACCGGATCACCTGGCCGGGTTCGCTGTACCTGGGTCTGATCGCTCTCGTGCCGACAATGGCGTTGGCACCGCTGGGGGCAAACCAGAACTTCCCGTTCGGCGGTACCAGCATCCTGATCATCGTGGGTGTGGGTCTGGAGACGGTGAAGCAGATCGAGAGCCAGCTCCAGCAGCGCAATTACGAAGGGTTCCTCCGCTGATGCGAATCGTCCTCGTCGGGCCGCCGGGTGCGGGTAAGGGAACGCAGGCCGCGTTCCTGGCACAGAACCTGTCGATCCCGCACATCTCCACGGGCGACCTGTTCCGGGCCAACATCAGCAAGCAGACGGAGCTCGGCAAACTCGCGAAGTCCTACATGGACAAGGGCGAGCTGGTGCCGGACGAGGTCACGATCGCGATGGCCAAGGACCGCATGGAGCAGCCGGACGCCGAGCACGGCTTCCTGCTCGACGGCTTCCCGCGCAACGTCTCGCAGGCCGAGGCGCTGGACGTGACGCTCCGGGGCGAGTCCATGAACCTGGACGCGGTGCTGGACCTGGAGGTCCCCGAGGAGGAGGTCGTCAAGCGGATCGCCGGCCGGCGCATCTGCCGCAACGACTCCGCCCACGTCTTCCACGTCACGTACAAGAAGCCGAAGCAGGAGGGTGTCTGCGACACCTGCGGCGGCGAGCTGTACCAGCGTGACGACGACTCCGAGGAGACCGTCCGCAAGCGCCTGGAGGTCTACCACACCCAGACCGAGCCGATCATCGACTACTACAAGGCCCAGGGCCTCGTCGTGACGATCTCGGCCCTCGGTCCGGTGGAGGAAGTCACCCAGCGCGCCATGGAGGCGCTCAAGCGCGAGGACGACGACCAGTAGGTCGTCGCTCGGTACGTCGGCCGCGGTGCCCGTGAGGGGCGCCGCGGCCGTACTGTTGTGTAGGCAAAAACGCGAGAACGAGATCTCGTGCCTCGTGGACACCAAGGAAGACGGAGAGCGCAGGCCCCCATGGTGCAGATCAAGAGTCCCGAGCAGATCGCCAAGATGCGTGAGGCGGGGCTGGTCGTCGCCGCCATCCACGCGGCCACCCGGGAGGCCGCCGTACCGGGCGCCTCCACGAAGGACCTCGACGAGGTCGCCCGCAAGGTGATCGCGGAGCACGGGGCCAAGTCGAACTTCCTCGGGTACGGCGGCTTCCCGGCGACGATCTGCACCTCGGTGAACGAGGTCGTGGTCCACGGGATCCCGAGCGACGAGGTCGTCCTGAAGGACGGCGACATCATCTCCATCGACTGCGGCGCGATCGTCGACGGCTGGCACGGGGACGCGGCCTACACCGCGTTCGTCGGCTCCGGTCACGCTCCGGAGCTGATCGAGCTGTCGCGGGTGACCGAGGAGTCCATGTGGGCCGGGATCGCCGCGATGAAGGTGGGCAACCGGCTCGTGGACATCTCCCGGGCCATCGAGACGTACATCCGCCGGCAGCCGAAGCCGGGCGGGGGGAAGTACGGGATCGTCGAGGACTACGGCGGTCACGGCATCGGGACCGAGATGCACATGGACCCGCATCTGCTGAACTACGTGGAGCGGCGTCGGGGCAAGGGGCCGAAGCTGGTGCCGGGGTTCTGCCTCGCCATCGAGCCGATGGTGTCCCTGGGCACCCCGAAGACGGAGGTCCTGGCGGACGACTGGACCGTGGTCTCGACGGACGGGACGTGGTCGTCGCACTGGGAGCACTCGGTGGCGCTGACCGAGGAGGGGCCGCTGGTGCTGACGGCTCCCGACGGCGGCAAGGCGAAGCTGGCGGAGTACGGGATCACTGCGGCGCCTGATCCGGTGGGCTGAGTTCGCGCTGCCGGGTGCGGGTGAGTGGGGGCTGGTCGCGCAGTTCCCCGCGCCCCTTTCAGGGGCGCTCCTGCGGGGCGGAGTAAGGATCTTCAGCCCTGGGCATGCATACCGAATTCGTGTTTCTGGAGGCCCTGGCGTAGACTGACTCGTCGGCTCTCGTGTTTCCGTGTGTCCTCATTCGGTTACGCGGGGTCGATCAAGGTAGTCGATTCGAAGGGCGAAGCGTGGCCAAGAAGCAAGGTGCCATCGAGATCGAGGGCACTGTCGTCGAGTCTCTGCCGAACGCCATGTTCAAGGTCGAGCTCCAGAACGGCCACCAGGTCCTGGCACACATCAGCGGCAAGATGCGTATGCACTACATCCGCATCCTCCCTGACGACCGGGTCGTGGTGGAGCTGTCTCCGTACGACCTGACGCGTGGCCGGATCGTCTACCGCTACAAGTAGATCCCTCTGACTCGGAGAACCTCGATCCCATGAAGGTCAAGCCGAGCGTCAAGAAGATCTGCGACAAGTGCAGGGTGATCCGCCGTCACGGTCGGGTCATGGTCATCTGCGAGAACCCGCGCCACAAGCAGCGCCAGGGCTGACGCACGTTCGACCACTCCCTCTGCATCTTCATCGCAGGGATTCGCGCGACGCGAGCTGAATTTGTTCATACGCAGGACCCAGACACGGCACTACGACGCGTCTGACACCCCCGGCTCGGAGGCCGGGGACCCAGTCCGTACCTAATCCCCGGGACAGGGGAGGCCGGCGGCTGGGGTCCGGTTCTGTGGAAGACCTCCGACAATCACCAGGAGCCATTGAATGGCACGCGTTTCCGGTGTTGACATCCCGCGCGACAAGCGTGTGGAGGTCGCCCTCACCTATGTGTTCGGCATCGGCCGGACCCTCTCCCAGGAGACGCTGGCTGCGACCGGCGTCAACCCCGACACCCGCGTCCGCGACCTCTCCGAGGAGCAGCTCGTCGCGATCCGCGAGTACGTGGACAACAACATCAAGACCGAGGGTGACCTCCGTCGCGAGGTCCAGGCCGACATCCGCCGCAAGGTCGAGATCGGCTGCTACCAGGGTCTCCGTCACCGTCGTGGTCTGCCCGTCCGCGGTCAGCGCACCAGCACCAACGCCCGCACCCGCAAGGGCCCGCGTCGCGCCATCGCCGGCAAGAAGAAGCCGGGCAAGAAGTAGTCCTCAGCGGACAACGCTTCATCAGCGGTCTTCGCTGTAGGACCGACCACCTCCCCGTAGGAGTTTGTAGATGCCCCCCAAGGGTCGTCAGGGCGCTGCCAAGAAGGTGCGCCGCAAGGAAAAGAAGAACGTCGCTCACGGCCACGCGCACATCAAGAGCACGTTCAACAACACGATCGTCTCCATCACGGACCCCTCGGGCAACGTGATCTCCTGGGCCTCCGCCGGCCACGTCGGCTTCAAGGGCTCCCGCAAGTCCACGCCGTTCGCCGCGCAGATGGCCGCCGAGTCGGCCGCCCGTCGCGCGCAGGAGCACGGCATGCGCAAGGTCGACGTCTTCGTCAAGGGCCCGGGCTCGGGTCGTGAGACGGCCATCCGTTCGCTCCAGGCGACCGGTCTCGAGGTCGGCTCCATCCAGGACGTCACGCCCACCCCGCACAACGGCTGCCGTCCCCCCAAGCGCCGCCGCGTCTGACCCTTCGGGTCGGATCAGCGACTGCTTGGTCTGAGGTTTTCGGGCGGTATGGCTCTTCGGGGCCATATCGCCCGTACCCTTGTAGCTGCACCACATATCGGGCTGCCGCCCGGTGGCAAGGGCATCAAATAGTGGGTGCCCCTGACTGAAGGATTCACTTCATGCTGATCGCTCAGCGTCCCTCGTTGACCGAAGAGGTCGTCGACGAATTCCGCTCCCGGTTCGTGATCGAGCCGCTGGAGCCGGGCTTCGGCTACACCCTCGGCAACTCCCTGCGCCGTACGCTCCTCTCCTCGATCCCGGGTGCGGCGGTCACGTCCATCCGTATCGACGGTGTCCTGCACGAGTTCACCACCGTGCCGGGCGTCAAGGAGGACGTCACCGACCTGATCCTCAACATCAAGCAGCTGGTCGTCTCCTCGGAGCACGACGAGCCGGTCGTGATGTACCTGCGCAAGCAGGGCCCGGGTCTGGTCACCGCCGCCGACATCGCGCCCCCGGCCGGTGTCGAGGTGCACAACCCCGACCTCGTCCTCGCCACGCTCAACGGCAAGGGCAAGCTGGAGATGGAGCTGACGGTCGAGCGCGGCCGCGGTTACGTCTCCGCCGTGCAGAACAAGCAGGTGGGTCAGGAGATCGGCCGTATCCCGGTCGACTCGATCTACTCGCCGGTTCTCAAGGTCACGTACAAGGTCGAGGCCACGCGTGTCGAGCAGCGCACCGACTTCGACAAGCTGATCGTCGACGTCGAGACCAAGCAGGCGATGCGTCCCCGTGACGCCATGGCCTCCGCCGGTAAGACGCTGGTCGAGCTGTTCGGTCTCGCCCGCGAGCTGAACATCGACGCCGAGGGCATCGACATGGGTCCGTCCCCGACGGACGCCGCGCTCGCCGCCGATCTGGCGCTGCCGATCGAGGAGCTGGAGCTCACCGTTCGGTCGTACAACTGCCTCAAGCGTGAGGGCATCCACTCCGTGGGTGAGCTGGTCGCGCGCTCCGAGGCGGACCTGCTCGACATCCGCAACTTCGGTGCGAAGTCGATCGACGAGGTCAAGGCGAAGCTGGCGGGCATGGGTCTGGCGCTCAAGGACTCGCCTCCCGGGTTCGACCCGACCGCTGCGGCCGACGCGTTCGGTGCGGACGACGACGCGGACGCCGGGTTCGTGGAGACCGAGCAGTACTAGTCGCTCCGCGGGACGGCCGGATTTCCGACTGCGGGTCCGTCGTGGCTGGTCGCGCAGTTCCCCGCGCCCCTTACGGGGCGCGGTCCTCCGAGGCGCTTCGAAAGAGGAACCCCGGATCTTCGACGGGCATCCGCCCGCTCGGATACTGACCCCGGTACCTGATACGGCCGGGGCAGACACCTAGGAGAAACACCATGCCGAAGCCCACCAAGGGTGCCCGTCTGGGCGGCAGTGCCGCGCACGAGAAGCTGCTTCTCGCGAACCTCGCGAAGTCGCTCTTCGAGCACGGCCGGATCACCACCACCGAGGCGAAGGCCCGCCGTCTGCGGCCGTACGCCGAGCGCCTGATCACCAAGGGCAAGAAGGGCGACCTTCACAACCGCCGCCAGGTGCTCCAGGTCATCACGGACAAGAGCGTCGTGCACACGCTCTTCACCGAGATCGGCCCGCGGTACGAGAACCGTCCGGGTGGCTACACCCGGATCACCAAGATCGGTAACCGTCGTGGCGACAACGCGCCCATGGCTGTCATCGAGCTGGTCGAGGCGCTGACCGTCGCGCAGGAGGCCACGGGTGAGGCCGAGGCCGCCACCAAGCGTGCCGCCAAGGACGCGGAGACGCCGGCCGCCGAGGCCAAGGTGGACACCACCAAGGCTGACGACGCCGCCGACGAGGCTGCCGAGGAGTCGAAGGACGCGTAAGCGTTCTGCGGGGGACTGTGCGTTGGCGGCCTCGGGTTCGTGGTGGTTGCTCGCGCAGTTCCCCGCGCCCCTGGAAGACGGGGCGCGTCTGAGTGGGTCCGTTCCTGTTACGGGAGCGGGCCCGCTTTTTTTGTACCTGAGAGGATCTTCCTGTGAGTGATGAAGCGGCGCCCGGTCATGTCCGCGTCCGGCTGGACCTGTCCTACGACGGTTCCGAGTTCTCCGGGTGGGCCAAGCAGGCCGGGGGGCGGCGGACCGTGCAGGGGGAGATCGAGGACGCTCTCAGGACCGTGACGCGGTCCCGGGAGACCTTCGAGCTGACCGTGGCCGGGCGGACCGACGCCGGGGTGCACGCGCGGGGGCAGGTGGCGCACGTGGACCTGCCGGAGGCGGTCTGGCGCGAGCACCACGAGAAGCTGCTCAAGCGGCTCGCGGGCCGGCTGCCGAGGGATGTCCGGGTGTGGGCGCTCAGACAGGCGCCCAGCGGCTTCAACGCGCGGTTCTCGGCGATCTGGCGGCGCTACGCGTACCGGGTCACCGACAACCCCGGCGGTGTCGACCCGTTGCTGCGCGGTCACGTCCTGTGGCACGACTGGCCGCTGGACGTGGACGCCATGAACGAGGCGGCGCTGCGGCTGCTGGGCGAGCACGACTTCGCCGCGTACTGCAAGCGGCGGGAGGGCGCGACCACCATCCGCACGCTCCAGGAGCTGAGCCTGGTGCGGGGGGAGGACGGGATCGTCACCGCCACCGTGCGGGCCGACGCCTTCTGCCACAACATGGTGCGCTCGCTGATCGGGGCGCTGCTGTTCGTGGGGGACGGCCACCGCGGCCCCGAGTGGCCCGGGAAGGTGCTGGCGGCCGGCGTACGGGACTCCGCCGTGCATGTCGTACGGCCGCACGGGCTGACCCTGGAGGAGGTCGGTTACCCGGCGGACGAGCTGCTGGCCGCGCGGAGCAGGGAGGCGCGGAACCGGCGGACGCTGCCGGGGGTGCCCGGGGGCGGCTGCTGCTGACCCCGGGCGGCGGGGCCCCCGGGGATCCGGGGACCCGGGTCTACTGGCCGTTGGCCGCGGCGGCCGCCTGGGTCTCGCCGCGGCGGCGGATCTGTTCGTACGTGGACTGGGCGAGGTCGTCGCCGGCGGTGAAGACGGCCGTGTCCTTCTCCGTGACGTCCTTGCCGTCGGTGAAGCCGGAAAGGGTGAAGTAGGCGTAGCGGCCCATGGAGTTGGCGGTCGTCCGGCACACCGTCGTACGGCAGAAGACGGGGACGCCCTCGCCGGAGAGGGAGACGATGGTGCTCACCTTGTCCCAGTCCTCCTTGACCTTCGTCGCCTGGGCCTCGGTGTCGAACAGGGCGACGCCGATGGTGGTCGCGACCTTGTCCCGGAAGTAGGTCACCCGCATGAAGCGGGTGCAGTCGTTGCCGGTGAGGAGCTTGTCGAGGGTGCCCTGGACGGCCGAGGCGCAGTCCTTCGTCGAGGCCGTGGCGCCCTTGCGGTAGACGACACCCTCGCGCTTGGTCAGCTGGGAACCCGGAAAGAGGATGTCCGGGCTGATCGGCGCCTTGTCCTTGCCCGAGCTGGAGATGAAGTCCTTCGGGTTCAGCGGGGGCGGGGCCGAGGTCGGCGCGAACGACGGGTCCGTCTTGGCGCTGGCGCTCGGGATGCCTTCCGTGACCGGCGGGTTGTTCGGGCCGTTCGCCGTGCTGCTGCCGTTGTCGGTGTTGACGACGGCCACCGCCACGGCGACGCCTATACCGACCGTGGCGAGGGCGCCGCCGACGATCAGCAGGAATCGGCGGCGCCTGTTACGTATTTCGGACTGCTCGGCGAGTGACGCCCAGTCCGGGGTCTGGCCACTGGAGGAACTCCACTGATTGTCCCACGGATCGTGGGAACCCCCGGGGCTCCACTGAGACCCCCCCTGCCCATAGCTCATGGGCCGCATTTTAGACGGGCGAGGGGAGGCCGTTGTCAGTTCCAGGTCACGCCCTGGTACCGGGTTACTTCTCGGTACCGGGTTACGCCTTGTCCTTCCAGCTGGCGACGAGCTTGCGCGTGCTGTGGTCGCTCAGCTTCGTGTACGAGAACACGTCGATCTGGAGCTTGTGCTTGTTGGTGAACTTCATGTCGCAGGTCTTGGTCTTGCCCTTGCCCTTGACGTTGCAGGTGTCCATCGTCGGGTTCTTCGCGGACAGGTCGTCCACGACGACGAGGATGCCGGTCTTGCCCGCCTTGGTGTCCCAGACCTTGAGGACCTCGCCGGCGGACTTGAACTGCACCTTGCCGCCGGGCACCGAGTAGTAGCTCGACGCGGACGCGGTCCCGGCGCTGCCCAGCGTCAGCGCGACACCGGCCGCCACGATCGCGGCGGCAACATTCTTGCGAAACTTCATAGGTGAACCCCGTTGTTTGCAGCTTGCACGGCTGAATCACGCGCCTCGCGGCACGTGGGGCCGGATCGTATCGAACTCGCGGGCGAAGTTGATCAACGGGTGTCGGGGGCGTCGCTCCCGGGGCCGTTTTGACCCGTCAGGGGCAGCCCGAGTATCCTTGCGGATCGTTATGCGTATGGGCTTGGTCGCTCTCAGGCGAGAGGTCCATGCGTAGGTTCCCTGGAGCAGTTACCAGTGGGCGGCATACGGGCAGCGTTCCCGGCACTGTCGTCCCCAGCTGCACGATCGCTTCAGTGATGCCATGTGTCAGCACCCATCCACTGAAGAAGAAGGCTGCGAAGTGCGTACGTACAGCCCCAAGCCCGGCGATGTGACTCGCCAGTGGCACGTCATCGACGCACAGGACATCGTCCTGGGCCGTCTGGCTACCACTGCCGCGAACCTCCTCCGCGGCAAGCACAAGCCGACCTATGCCCCTCACATGGACATGGGCGACTTCGTCATCATCATCAACGCCGACAAGGTTCACCTGTCCGGCAACAAGAAGACCCAGAAGCTGGCGTACCGCCACTCCGGGTACCCGGGTGGTCTGCGCTCCGTCCGTTACGACGAGCTGCTGGCGAAGAACCCCGAGAAGGCCGTCGAGAAGGCCATCAAGGGCATGATCCCCAAGAACACCCTGGGCCGTCAGATGCTCTCGAAGCTGAAGGTCTACTCGGGCGACCAGCACCCCCACGCTGCGCAGCAGCCGGTGCCGTTCGAGATCACCCAGGTCGCGCAGTAGTTCCGGCCACCCCCAAAAAGAAAAGATCTGAGGAGCATCGTGGCCGAGACCACCGCTGAGCAGCCGGTCGAAGAGACCGAGACCGAGCTTGTCGACATCGACAGCTACACCACCGAGTCCGAGGTCCCCGTCGAGGGCGACTACACCTCGGAGTCCCTCGCCGGCCGCTTCGGCGACCCGCAGCCGGCCGCCGGCCTGGGCCGTCGCAAGAACGCCATCGCCCGCGTCCGGATCGTCCCGGGCACCGGCAAGTGGAAGATCAACGGTCGCACCCTTGAGGACTACTTCCCCAACAAGGTGCACCAGCAGGAAGTCAACGAGCCCTTCAAGGTGCTGGAGCTCGAGGGCCGCTACGACGTCATCGCCCGCATCGCCGGTGGCGGTGTCTCCGGTCAGGCCGGTGCGCTCCGTCTCGGTGTCGCCCGCGCGCTGAACGAGGCCGACGTCGACAACAACCGTGGCGCCCTCAAGAAGGCCGGTTTCCTCCGCCGCGACGACCGTGCGGTCGAGCGCAAGAAGGCCGGTCTGAAGAAGGCCCGCAAGGCTCCGCAGTACAGCAAGCGCTAGATCGCGCTCGCGCCGCTGGGCGCGATCCGCGTGTGTCGCGCATTGCGCGTACCGCCCCGGTGGCACGTATCCGTGCCGCCGGGGCGGTTTGCTTAGCAGGGCTGGTCATTCATCGCAGGCATATGCACAGACTGTCGGTACAACCCCGAACGGGGGAGGACAGTCTCAGGGGATGTACTTGGTCAGGGGAATGCCGGGACACTCGTGACCATCTGTACGAGCCGCACATTCTGAGCAATTCGGAGGACACCACAGTGGGACGACTCTTCGGCACGGACGGCGTGCGCGGTGTCGCCAACGCGGATCTGACGGCCGAGCTGGCGCTCGGACTGTCCGTCGCGGCGGCGCACGTACTCGCCGAGGCGGGCACGTTCGAGGGCCACAAGCCGGTGGCGGTGGTCGGGCGGGATCCGCGAGCGTCCGGGGAGTTCCTGGAGGCGGCCGTCGTGGCCGGCCTCGCCAGCGCGGGCGTCGACGTGCTGCGCGTCGGTGTGCTGCCCACCCCCGCGGTGGCGTTCCTCACCGGCGAGCTGGGCGCCGACCTCGGCGTGATGCTCTCCGCCAGCCACAACGCCATGCCGGACAACGGCGTCAAGTTCTTCGCCCGCGGCGGGCACAAGCTCGCCGACGAGCTGGAGGACCGAATCGAGGGCGTCTACGAGGAGCACCGCACCGGCGCTCCCTGGGAGCGGCCCACGGGCGCGGGCGTCGGACGCGTCCGGTCCTACGACGACGGCTTCGAGCAGTACGTCGAGCATCTGCTCGCCGCCCTCCCCAACCGGCTCGACGGGCTCAAGGTCGTCCTCGACGAGGCGCACGGTGCCGCCGCCGGGGTCTCGCCGGAGGTGTTCACCCGCGCCGGCGCCGAGATCGTCACGATCGGGGCCGAGCCGGACGGGCTCAACATCAACGACGGGTGCGGCTCGACCCACCTCGGGCCGCTGAAGGCCGCCGTCCTGGAGCACGGGGCGCACCTCGGGATCGCGCACGACGGGGACGCGGACCGGTGCCTCGCGGTGGACCACGAGGGCAACGAGGTCGACGGGGACCAGATCCTCGCGGTGCTCGCGCTGGCGATGCGGGAGCGCTCCGCGCTGCGGGCCGACACGGTCGTGGCGACGGTCATGTCCAACCTCGGCTTCAAGCTGGCGCTGGAGCGGGAGGGGCTGCGGCTGGTGCAGACCGCCGTCGGTGACCGGTATGTGCTGGAGGAGATGAAGGAGCACGGGTACGCGCTCGGGGGCGAGCAGTCCGGGCATGTGATCATCTCCGACCACGCGACGACCGGCGACGGCACGCTGACCGGGCTGCTGCTGGCGGCCCGGGTCGCGCAGACCGGACGTACGCTCCAGGAGCTGGCCGGAGTGATGGAGCGGTTGCCGCAGGTGCTGATCAATGTGCCGGACGTGGACCGGTCGCGGGTGTCCACGTCTGCGGAGCTGGCGGCGGCGGTGGGGGAGGCCGAGGCCGAACTGGGGTCCACGGGGCGGGTGTTGTTGCGGCCGTCCGGGACCGAGCCGTTGGTGCGGGTGATGGTGGAGGCGGCGGACATCGAGCAGGCGCGGGCGGTTGCGGGGCGGCTGGCGGATGCGGTGAAGTCGGCGCTCGGCTGAATCGCCGGGTAGGGGTGTGGGGTTCTGTGCGGTGCGGGCTGCGGGTTCGTCGTGGCTTGTCGCGCAGTTCCCCGCGCCCCTGACGGGGCGCGGTCAACGGGTCTTGGACCACAGCCACTTCTGTAGGAGCAGGGTGAGGGTGCCTGCCAGGATGATGCCCAGGAGGTTCAGGAGCAGTTGCTCCGTGGAGCCCACCGTCTGCTTCGTGTCGCCGTAGGCCAGGGCGACCGCGGCGTTCGCGGCGGCCGGGACCGTGGTGACCGAGATGGCCACCCCGACCAGGGCACCGGACTTGGCCGAGGTCAGGGAGAGGGTGCCGGCGATGCCCGCCAGGACGGCCACGATGAAGGAGAAGGCGTCGGGGGCGTAGACGAAGGCGGTGTTGGGGCGGTCGGCCTCCAGCTTGGCCTCGGTGAAGTACCCGAGCGCGTCCATGAAGAGGCTGAAGGCGACCGTCGCCGCCATGGCCGCCGCGAAGCCCACGAGCAGGGCGATCAGCGAGCGCAGGGCGAGGCGCGGGTGGCGTTGGACGATGGACGTGCTGATGCCCGCCAGGGGGCCGAACTCGGGGCCGACCGCCATCGCGCCGACGATCAGGACCGCGTTGTCGAGGACCACGCCGCAGGCCGCGATCATCGTGGCGAGGGTGATGAAGGCCACGTAGGTGACGGAGAGCGTCGACTCCTCGTGGGTCGCGTCCGTCAGGTGCTCCCAGATGACCGCGTCGGCGCCCTCACCCGGGGCGTCCTTCTCGGCCTTGTCGGCGCGTTCGGAGAGCGACAGGTCGATGTTCTCGACGGCGATGGATCCGGTGCGGTCCAGGTCCAACGCCCTTAGTGCGCCGATCAGTTCGTCGCCCGCCTCGCGTGCCACGTCGCACATGACGACGTCTCCGGCGGGGTTGCGGGCGGCACCCGGTACGACGACGAGGTGGGTGCACCCGACCGTGCCCTCGATCAGGCGCACCACGTCGTCGGTCCGGTCGGCCGGGGTGATCAGGCGCAGATGCAGCATGCCCGCAGGGTAGTCGGCCCGGGTGACGGGGCTACAGCTTGCGCAGGCTCAGGCGGCGCACCTTGTGGTCGGCGCCCTTGCGGATGATGAGGGTGGCGCGGCCGCGGGTGGGGGCGATGTTCTCGACCAGGTTGGGCTTGTTGATGGTGCGCCAGAGGGTGCGGGCGTAGTCGAGGGCGTCGTCCTCGGAGACCTGGGTGTACTTGCGGAAGTACGAGTCGGGGTTCTGGAACGCGGTCTGGCGGAGCTTCTTGAAGCGGTTGAGGTACCAGCGCTCGATGTCGTCGGCGCCGGCGTCGACGTACACGCTGAAGTCGAAGTAGTCGGCGAGACCGACGCGGGTGCGGCCGTCCTGGCCGGGGAGGGCGGGCTGGAGGACGTTCAGTCCCTCGACGATGAGGATGTCGGGGCGGCGGACCGTGAGCCGCTGGTCGGGGACGATGTCGTAGACGAGGTGGGAGTAGACGGGGGCCGTCACCTCGCCCTTGCCGGCCTTGATGTCCGCGACGAAGCGGGTCAGGGCCCGGCGGTCGTACGACTCGGGGAAGCCCTTGCGGGAGACCAGGCCGCGTTCCTGGAGGTCCTTCATGGGGAGCAGGAAACCGTCGGTGGTGACCAGTTCGACGCGCGGGTGTTCGGGCCAGCGGGCCAGGAGGGCCTGGAGGAGGCGGGCGACGGTCGACTTGCCGACGGCCACGGAGCCGGCGACGCCTATGACGAACGGGGTGCCGGACTGGGAGCCCTGCTCGCCCAGGAAGGTGTTCAGCGCGCCGCGCAGGCCGTCCGTGGCGCCCACGTAGAGATTGAGGAGCCGGGACAGCGGCAGATAGATGTCCCGTACCTCGTCGAGGTCGATGACATCGCCCAGACCGCGCAGCTTCTCGACCTCCTCGGCGTTCAGCGGGAGCGGCGTCTTTTCGCGCAGCGCGCTCCACTCGGCACGGGTGAGGTCGACGTAGGGAGTCGCCTCCGGCCTGGGCCGGTGGGCGCTCCGCGGCAACGAGGAGACCGGTGAGATCACAGTCCATTGTTAACGGAGTTCGAACGGGGTGGCGGGGTGGGGGCCGGTGGGCTCCGTCACGCCGGGCGGGGCGCGGTAGGGGGTTCTCCCTTCGCTGTGCGTGAACTGTGGCGAAGGTATGGACCTCGGGTGGGGGGAGGACTAGCGTCCGGGCGGTCGGGAGGGAGCCGCCTCCCGGTCGACCAGGGGGAAATGGGGGATGGGGATGGTTTTCGGCGTGCGTCTGCGGTTACGCGGCGCCGTTCGACAGGGTTCTACGCGCGATGACGCGGAGCTCGCCGGACGGGTGTGCAGCGAGCTTTCGGCCGACCTGCCGGAGGAGGATCTGGGCGAGTGCCTGGACGACGCGATGGACATGTACCGGCTGGGCAGCAAGCCGCGGTGCGAGGAGGTCGAGTATCTGGGGATGGTGCGGGAGGCCATCGAACGGATAGAGGAGGGTGCTTGACCGCGGGTGCGGTGCGTGCCGTGGGGGCCGTGCGGGCGGGGTGGGCGGGGTGGGCCTCAGGAGGTGACATCCCGCCAGGCCGCCGGGATCGAGTCCGCCACGTCGTGGGCGCTCGTCGGGGCGCCTTCGGCGGCGTAGCGGCCTGCCAGGCCGTGGAGGTAGGCCGCCGTGCTCGCCGCGTCCAGGGGGGAGAGGCCGGCGGCCAGGAGGGAGCCCGCCAGGCCGGAGAGGACGTCGCCGCTGCCGGCCGTCGCCAGCCAGGGGGTGCCGGTGGCGTTGGCGCGGACCGGGGTGGTGGGGTCCGGGGTGGCGATCAGGGTGGTGGAGCCCTTGAGGAGGACCGTGGCGTCGTAGGCGCGGGCCAGGTCGCGTACGGCGGTGAGGCGGGCGGCCTCGACCTCCTCCCGGGCGATGCCCAGGAGAGCGGCCGCCTCTCCCGCGTGCGGGGTCATCAGGGTCGGGGCCTCGCGGGTGCGGACCGTGTCGCGGTCGGCGAGGCGCAGGCCGTCCGCGTCCAGGAGGACCGGGACGTCGGAGGCGAGGGCCTCGGCGACGGGGGCCGGGTCGTCGCCCGCGCCCGGGCCCGCGACCCAGGCCTGCACTCGGCCCGCGTTCTTCGGGCCGGTGTTCGAGACGAGGGTCTCCGGGTAGCGGGCGAGGACCGCGTCGGCGGCGGCGCCCACGTAGCGGACGGCGCCCGCGCCGCCGCGCAGGGCGCCCGCGACCGCGAGGACGGCCGCGCCCGGGTAGCGGGCGGAGCCCGCCGCGATGCCCACGACTCCTCGGCGGTACTTGTCGCTCTCGCCGGTGGGGCGGGGGAGGAGGGCGGCCACGTCGGCGTGTTGGAGGGACTCCAGGGCGGGGGTGGGCGGGAGGGTCTCCGCCAGGCCGATGTCGATCAGACGGACCGTGCCGGCGTACGCGCGGGCCGGGTCGATCAGCAGGCCCGGCTTGTGCGTGCCGAAGGTGACGGTGAGGTCGGCGCGGACGGCTGCGCCGTGCACCTCGCCCGTGTCCGGCTCGATGCCGCTCGGGAGGTCCACGGCGACGACCAGCGCCCGTGACGTGGCGGCGAGTTCGGCGAGCGGGGCGGCGTCGGGGCGGAGGCCGCCCTTGCCGCCGATGCCGACGATGCCGTCCAGGACGAGGTCGGCTCGGTGGACGGCGCGGGACGCCTCGTGGGGTGGGAGCACGGTGCCGCCCGCTCGGCGCAGGGCGGTCAGGGCGGCGGGGTGGGTGCGGTCGGGGGCGAGCAGTACGGCGGTGACGCCCGCGCCTCGCCTTGCCAGGCGGGCGGCCGCGTACAGGGCGTCGCCGCCGTTGTCGCCGCTGCCGGTGAGGACGACGACGCGGCTGCCGTACACCCGGCCGAGGAGGTCGGCGCAGGCCGTGGCCAGGCCGGCGGCGGCGCGTTGCATCAGGGCGCCCTCGGGGAGGCGGGCCATGAGGGTGCGTTCGGCTGTGCGGACGGTTTCTACGCGGTGGGCTGAGCGCATGGGACGAGTCTGCCTTGTCCTTGGGGGCGGTTGGGGGCGGTTGGGGGTGGGGCGGGGGTTCCTGGGCACCCTCCGCTGTGCTTGGGCGGGGGTGGGGTTCCGCTGCTCGGCGGTGACGAGGCGCCGCCTGCGCCCACCCGTGCCGCCCCAGCGGCACGATTGCCCGCAGGGGGGTGGGGTGGGGCAGGGCAGGGGCAGGGGCAGGGCAGGGGCGGGGGCGAAGCCCCCGCTTCACCCCTCCGCGATCACCACCGCCGAGGCCACCCCCGCGTCGTGGCTCAGGGAGATGTGCCAGGACTGGACGCCCAGTTCGGAGGCGCGGGACGCGACCGTGCCGGTGACGCGGAGGCGGGGCTGGCCCGAGGGTTCGACGTAGACCTCCGCGTCGGTCCAGCGCAGGCCGCTGGGCGCGCCGAGGGCCTTGGCGAGGGCCTCCTTCGCGGCGAAGCGGGCCGCGAGGGAGGCGATGCCCCGGCGTTCGCCGCTGGGGAGGAGGAGCTCGCTCGGGAGGAAGAGGCGGTCGGCCATGCTGGGCGTGCGCTCCAGCGAGGCACGGAAACGGTCGATCTCGGCGACGTCGATGCCGACTCCGATGATGGGCATGATCCGCACCCTAGGGCCTGTCGTTCGGATCACGCCTGGGCCGCGGGGCGTGGCACGCACATCTGCCGCCTGTCGTCGGTCCCCAACGCTCCGCGTTGGCTGCCTCCTCCGCCTCGCAGCTGCACGCGCCACGCCCCGCTCACCGGCAGCCAACAGGCGCCGTCACCCGAAGCCGGCATGATCCGAACGACAGGCCCCTAACCCCAGCGGTGCGGGCCCCGGCCGCTCACTCCACCGTCACCGACTTCGCCAGGTTCCGCGGCTGGTCCACCTCGTTGCCGCGGGCCGTGGCCAGTTCGCAGGCGAAGACCTGGAGGGGGACCGTGGCGACCAGGGGCTGGAGGAGGGTGGGGGTGGCGGGGACGCGGATGAGGTGGTCGGCGTAGGGGACCACCGTCTCGTCACCCTCCTCCGCGATGACGATCGTGCGGGCGCCCCGCGCGCGGATCTCCTGGATGTTGGAGACGATCTTGTCGTGGAGGAGGGAGCGGCCCGCCGGGGACGGGACCACGACGACCACCGGGAGGTCCTCCTCGATCAGGGCGATCGGGCCGTGCTTCAGCTCGCCCGCCGCGAAGCCCTCCGCGTGCATGTAGGCCAACTCCTTGAGCTTCAGGGCGCCTTCGAGAGCGACGGGATAGCCCACGTGGCGGCCCAGGAACAGCACCGTGTTCTTGTCGGCCAGGGTTCGGGCCAACTCCCGTACCGGCTCCATCGTTTCGAGCACCCGCTCCACCTCGTGGGAGATACGGGACAGGTCGCGGATCACGGCCCGGATCTCGTCGCCCCACTTGGTGCCCCGTACCTGGCCGAGGTAGAGGGCGACGAGGTAGCACGCCACCAGCTGGGTCAGGAACGCCTTCGTCGAGGCGACGGCCACCTCGGGGCCCGCGTGGGTGTAGAGGACCGCGTCGGACTCGCGCGGGATCGTCGAGCCGTTGGTGTTGCAGATGGCGAGGACCCGGGCGCCCTGCTCGCGGGCGTGGCGCAGCGCCATCAGCGTGTCCATGGTCTCGCCGGACTGCGAGATGGCGACGACCAGGGTGTGCGGGCCGAGGATCGGGTCCCGGTAGCGGAACTCGCTGGCCAGCTCCACCTCGCAGGGGATACGGGTCCAGTGCTCGATGGCGTATTTGGCGATGAGGCCCGCGTGGAACGCCGTACCGCACGCCACGATGACCACCTTGTCCAGCTCGCGCAGTTCCCGGTCGGGGATGCGGACCTCGTCCAGGGAGAGCGAGCCCGCCGCGTCGATCCGGCCGAGGAGGGTGTCGGCGACCGCCTTGGGCTGCTCGGCGATCTCCTTGAGCATGAAGTAGTCGTAGCCGCCCTTCTCCGCCGCCGACGCGTCCCAGTCGACGTGGTACGAGCGGACGTCGGCGGGGCGGCCGTCGAACGTGGTCACCGTGACCCCGTCGCGGCGCAGTTCGACGACCTGGTCCTGGCCCAGCTCGATCGCCGAGCGGGTGTGGGCGATGAACGCGGCGACGTCGGACGCGAGGAAGGCCTCGCCCTCGCCGACTCCGACCACCAGGGGCGAGTTGCGGCGGGCGCCCACGACCACGTCCGGCGCGTCGGCGTGCACCGCGACCAGCGTGAACGCGCCCTCCAGACGGCGGCACACCAGCCGCATCGCCTCCGCGAGGTCGTCGCAGGAGGAGAACTCCTCGGCGAGCAGGTGGGCGACGACCTCGGTGTCGGTCTCGGAGGTGAGGGTGTGGCCCCGCTCGGCCAGTTCGGCGCGCAGCGTGGCGAAGTTCTCGATGATGCCGTTGTGGACGACGGCGACCCGGCCCGCGTTGTCGAGGTGCGGGTGGGCGTTGGTGTCGGTGGGGCCGCCGTGGGTGGCCCAGCGGGTGTGGCCGATGCCGGTCGAGCCGGTCGGCAGCGGGCGGCCGACCAGCTCCTTCTCCAGGTTGACCAGTTTCCCGGCCTTCTTCGCGGCGGCGAGGCCCCCGTCGGCCGCGACCACCACGCCGGCGGAGTCGTACCCGCGGTACTCCAGCCGCTTCAGTCCGGCGAGGACCACGTCGAGGGCGGACTGCGAGCCGACGTATCCCACGATTCCGCACATGTTTACCCCTGTGTCGTGTCGTTCGCGACCTGTCGTGTGACGTATGTGACTGTACGTGACAGGTTGGTGCGGGGTGGTGCATCGGGTTCGGGGTGGGGGTTCCGAGCGTCGCGGGGTGTCGGGTGCGTCGTGGCTTGTCGCGCCCACGCGGCGGAGCCGCAAAGTGACACAGCCTCGCGCCCCTGGCGGGGGCTTCGGTGCCCTCTGCGACACTGGGGCTGACATGAGTGAGACAGCACCTGTGCCGCACGCGCCGCTTCGGGCCCGTGCGGAGATCGATCTGGACGCCCTGCGGGCCAATGTGCGGACGCTGCGCGCGGCGGCGCCGGGCGCCGAGCTGATGGCCGTCGTCAAGTCGGACGCCTACGGCCACGGGGCGGTGCGGTGTGCGCGGGCCGCGGTCGAGGCGGGCGCCACCTGGCTGGGGACGGCCACGCCCGAGGAGGCGCTGGCGCTGCGCGCGGCGGGTCTGACGGGTCGGCTGATGTGCTGGCTGTGGGCGCCGGGCGGACCCTGGCGCGAGGCGGTCGAGGCGGATCTCGATGTCGCGGTCAGCGGGTTGTGGGCGCTGCGGGAGGTCACCGAGGCCGCCCGGCTGGCGGGTCTGCGGGCCCGGGTGCAGCTGAAGGCGGACACCGGGCTCGGCCGCAACGGCTGCCAGCCCGAGGACTGGCCGGAGTTGGTCGCCGAGGCGCTGCGGGCCGAGGCCGAGGGGCTCGTGAAGATCACCGGGCTCTGGTCGCACCTCGCGTGCGCCGACGAGCCGGGGCACCCCTCCATCGACGCCCAGCTCACCCGCTTCCGCGACATGGTGGCGTTCGCCGAGGGCCGGGGCGTCCGCCCGGAGGTGCGGCACATCGCCAACTCGCCCGCCACGCTCACCCGGCCGGACGCGCACTTCGACCTCGTCCGGACGGGCATCGCGGTCTACGGCATCTCGCCCAGCCCGGAGCTGGGCAGTTCGGCCGACCTCGGACTGCGGCCGGTGATGCGGCTCAGCGCCTCGCTCGCGCTGGTCAAGCACGTCTCCGCGGGCCACGGCGTCAGCTACGGCCACCACTACGTCACGCCCGGTGCCACCACTCTCGGACTGGTCCCCGTCGGGTACGCGGACGGTATCCCCCGGCACGCCTCCGGCAGCGGGCCCGTCCTGGTCGGCGGCAAGTGGCGGACGGTCGCGGGCCGGGTCGCCATGGACCAGTTCGTCGTCGACCTCGGCGGGGACGAACCCGCCGCCGGTGACGAGGTCGTGCTGTTCGGGGCCGGTGACGGCGGTGAACCGACCGCCGAGGACTGGGCGAAGGCGGCCGGGACCATCGCGTACGAGATCGTGACGCGCATCGGAACCCGCGTGCCGCGCGTCTACGTCGACACGGGTGAGTGAGCGGGCGCGGACGACCGGGGCCCGTGAGGATGTGAGTCCCGGGCACCTGTGCACACGTAGGTGAAAGAGGAACGAGACGGGTAACTCCGTACAGGCGTGCGGAGCGACAGTGGTACCGGACAGGTCGGCGAAGAGGAGCGGGACGTGAGCGAGAGCAGCGCCGAGGCCGTGGAGGCCGTCGCGAGCGCGGCCGCCGCCACGGCCGCGTCCGGCGACGGGATCTGGCGCAGAGCCGGGGTCGCGGGGGCGGCGATAGGCGTCGTCGCGGCGGGCGCGGCGGCCGGCGTCGCCATAGAGCGGCTCACCGTCGGGCGCGGCATGCGCAGGAAGGCGCGTTTGGCGCTCGACTCCACCGGCCCGTACGGGGCGCTGCGCGGCGTCCCCGCCAAGGCGGTCGCCGACGACGGCACCGAGCTGTACTACGAGGTCGACGACGTCGAGCCCGAGGCGAGCCTCACGCCCCGCAGGCGCCGCCTCTTCGGCCGCAAGGCCCCGGCGCCCGTCACCGTCGTCTTCAGTCACGGCTACTGCCTCAACCAGGACTCCTGGCACTTCCAGCGGGCCGCGCTGCGCGGTGTCGTCAGGACCGTGCACTGGGACCAGCGCAGCCACGGCCGTTCCGGGCGCGGGGTGTCCGGTGCGCGCGACGGGCTGCCGGTCACCATCGACCAGCTGGGCCGTGACCTCAAGGCCGTCATCGACGCGGCGGTGCCGGAGGGGCCCATCGTGCTCGTCGGCCACTCCATGGGCGGCATGACCGTGATGGCGCTGGCCGCGCACTACCCGGAGCTGATCCGGGAGCGGGTCGTCGCCGTCGCCCTGGTCGGT
Source organism: Streptomyces caniscabiei (assembly GCF_014930365.1). Classification (GTDB taxonomy): domain Bacteria; phylum Actinomycetota; class Actinomycetes; order Streptomycetales; family Streptomycetaceae; genus Streptomyces; species Streptomyces caniscabiei. Next base: position 266,637 of record NZ_JABXWI010000007.1, read on the forward strand.
ACGTCGTCGGGGCGGCTCGGCGAGGTCAACTTCGGGCTGCCCGTGGCGGGCGTCAACGTGGTGCGGCGGGTGCTGCCGGGGGTGCTGCGGGCGCTCGGTCAGCAGGCCGCGCTGGTGGAGCGGGGGCGGCGGGCGACCGCCGATCTGTTCGCCGGGATCATCAAGCGGTACTCGTTCGCGTCGCGGGACGTCGATCCGGCGGTCGCGCGGTTCGCCGAACGGATGATCGAGAGCACGCCGATCGACGTCGTCGCCGAGTTCTATCCGGCCTTCACCGAGCACGACAAGACCGAGGCGCTCGCGGCGTTCACCGAGCTGCCGGTGCTGGTGCTGGCCGGCGTCAAGGACCTGGTCACGCCGAGCGAGCACAGCGAGGCCATCGCCGATCTGCTGCCGGACGCGGAGTTGGTGCTCGTGCCGGACGCGGGGCATCTGGTGATGCTGGAGCACCCCGAGGTGGTGACCGACCGGCTGGCCGACCTGCTCACCCGCGCGGGGGCCGTGCCGGCGGGGGCTACCGTAAGTGGTTATGGAAGCGCCAGCAGCACCGCACGTCCCGGGTGAGTCCGGGGCCTCCCCCGACGGCAGCGGAACCTCCCCGCTGACCATCGTCCGGATCACCGTCAACGCACCCGACCAGATGCTGGAGCTGGGCCGTCGCCTGGCCAAGCTGCTGCGTGCGGGTGATCTCGTGATGCTCAACGGGGAGTTGGGCGCCGGGAAGACGACGCTCACCCGAGGGCTGGGGGAGGGGCTGGGGGTGCGCGGGGCCGTCACCTCGCCGACCTTCGTCATCGCCCGGGTGCATCCGTCGCTGGTGCAGGGGCCGCCGCTCGTGCACGTCGACGCGTATCGCCTGGGCGGCGGGCTGGACGAGATGGAGGACCTCGACCTCGATGTCTCGCTGCCGGATTCGGTGATCGTCGTGGAGTGGGGCGAGGGCAAGGTCGAGGAGCTGACCGACGACCGGCTGAACGTGGTCATCCACCGGGCGGTGGGCGACACGACGGACGAGGTGCGGCACGTGACGGTCACCGGTCTGGGTGAACGGTGGGCCTCCGTCGAACTGGGTGTGCTGTCGGCGTGACGCTGCGCCGATCGTTCCGACGAGCTGTCGGCAAGATGTTGCGTCGGCCGTCCCCGGCGTGGTCACATGGTAACCAGTCCTTGGTTAGGTGTACCTAACCTGGTTCGCCGTGGCACCCAGGAGGCGTCCATGTCGACAGCAGAGCGGGTTCCCTCCGGGGCGGGCGGAGTGTCGATGCGGGACCTTTTGGCGGCTTGTGCGGCGGCGAAGGTCGTCTCCACGCCGCCTGCGGCTCCGCCTGTGGCTCCGCCCGTGAAGCGGGGGGCGCGGCGGGCTGAGTCTGAACGGTGCCGCAAGGTCGCGTAGCCGTGGGGCGCGTTCGGAGGGGTGGATGCGGTCGGGGCGCGGCTGGCGGTTCGGTGGGGGTTCTCGCGCAGTTCCCCGCGCCCCTGAAACGGACCGGCGGCCAGCCAGCCGGCGATTAAGAGGGATCCCCCTAGTCGACCACGACCACCTTCGTGCCGATGCCCGCGAATTCCCACATGGCCTTGCCGTCCTTGCGGGACTCCCGGATGCCGCCCGTCTTGGTGGTGGGGTCGGGGCGGGGGGTGGAGCCGTCGACGGCCGCGCTGAAGCCCACCGAGACACCGTCCACCGAGGCGAAGCGGACGACGTGCTCGATCGGGGTGCCGTCGGAGCCGGTGACGGCGGCGGAGCGGGACGAGACCGTGTATGTGGCGGGGTTCGGGTCGACCGTGCTCGGGGTGACCTCGAACGTGCGGGTGACCTTCTCGTTGGCGCCGACCAGCCAGACACGGTCCTCGTCGAGGGAGTACACGACCCGCTCCCCGGCGCCCGAGTCGTCGGGCAGGACGTCGTCGGTTTCCTTCTTCCCCTTGCCGGGGGTCGGGGACTGCTTGGCCTTCGGAGATTCCGATGCGGACGGTTTCCGCAGGTCGTCCGGCGCGTTCGCCGACGCCTGGTAGGCGAGGAAACCGACTGCGGCGATGGCCGCCGCGGTGAGCCCGGCCACGAATCCCGAGCTGCTACTGGCCACCTTCTGCGCCCACCTCTCGTACCCACGTACGCCCTTGAAGTACGTCTGTGCTGTGACGGTAGCAGCAGGGGGAGCGTGCACCGGGTCGGCCGTGGCCCGGGCAGAAGCGCCGTAGGCTGTTTGCGTGCTCTTGCTCGCTCTGGATACCGCCACCCCCGCCGTCACCGTCGCGCTGCACGACGGGACGGACGTCGTCGCCGCGTCGAGTCAGGTGGACGCACGACGCCACGGGGAACTGCTGCTGCCCGCCGTCGACCGGGTCCTCGCCGAGGCGGGCACCCGCCTCGACGCCGTCACCGGCATCGTCGTCGGCATCGGTCCCGGCCCGTACACCGGGCTGCGCGTCGGCCTCATGACCGCCGACACCTTCGGCCTCGCGCTCGGGGTCCCCGTCCACGGCCTGTGCACCCTCGACGGGCTCGCGTACGCGGCCGGCGTCGAGGGGACGGTCGAGGGACCGTTCGTGGTCGCCACCGACGCCCGGCGCAAGGAGGTGTACTGGGCGCGGTACGAGGACGCGCGGACGAGAGCGACCGAGCCGGCCGTCGACCGGCCCGCCGAGATCGCCGAGTCGGTGGCCGGGCTTCCCGCCGTCGGGGCCGGCGCGCTGCTGTATCCCGACACCTTCCCGGACGCCCGCGCGCCCGAGCACGTCTCCGCCGCCTCGCTCGCGGCGCTGGCGGCGGAGCGGCTGGCCGAGGGCGAGGAGCTGGAGGCGCCCCGGCCGCTGTACCTGCGCCGGCCCGACGCCCAGGTCCCCAAGAACTACAAGGTGGTCACCCCGAAGTGACGACCTCGGTGCTGCGCGAGATGCGCTGGTGGGACATCGAGCCCGTCCTGGAGCTGGAGAAGGACCTCTTCCCCGAGGACGCCTGGTCCCGGGGCATGTTCTGGTCGGACCTCGCCCACGCGCGGGGCCCGCACGCCACCCGGCGGTACGTGGTGGCGGTGACCCCGGACACGGGCACGGGTGTCGGCGGCGGGCGGATCGTCGGCTACGGGGGCCTCGCCTCCGCCGGGGACACCGCCGACGTCCAGACCATCGCCGTCGCCCGGGAGCACTGGGGCACCGGCCTCGGCGCGACGATCCTCACCGAGCTGCTGCGGGCGGCCACCGCCTTCGAGTGCGCCCAGGTGATGCTCGAATGCCGGGTCGACAACGTCCGCGCCCAGAAGCTCTACGAACGCTTCGGCTTCGAGGCGATCGGCTTCCGCCGCGGCTACTACCAGCCGGGGAACGTGGACGCGCTGGTCATGCGCCTCAACGACCCTTCCACATCCGTACAAGGAACCGAGATCAATGGCTAGGGATGGCAAGGTCAATGGCTGACGAACCGCTGGTCCTGGGGATCGAGACCTCCTGCGACGAGACCGGTGTCGGCGTCGTGCGCGGGACGACCCTGCTGGCCGACGCGATCGCGTCGAGCGTCGACGAGCACGCCCGGTTCGGCGGCGTGGTGCCCGAGGTCGCCTCCCGAGCCCACCTGGAGGCGATGGTCCCGACCATCGAGCGGGCGCTGAAGGAAGCGGGGGTGAGCGCGAAGGACCTCGACGGCATCGCCGTCACCGCCGGTCCCGGCCTCGCCGGCGCGTTGCTGGTGGGCGTCTCGGCGGCCAAGGCGTACGCGTACGCGCTGGGCAAGCCGCTCTACGGGGTGAACCACCTCGCCTCCCACATCTGCGTCGACCAGCTGGAGCACGGGGCGCTGCCCGAGCCGACGATGGCGCTGCTGGTGTCGGGCGGCCACTCCTCGCTGCTGCTGTCGACCGACATCACCTCGGACGTACGGCCGATGGGCGCCACCATCGACGACGCGGCGGGCGAGGCCTTCGACAAGATCGCCCGTGTGCTGAACCTCGGGTTCCCGGGCGGGCCGGTCATCGACCGGTACGCCAAGGAGGGGGACCCTGCGGCCATCGCCTTCCCGCGCGGCCTCACCGGGCCCCGCGACCCCGCCTACGACTTCTCCTTCTCCGGCCTGAAGACCGCCGTGGCCCGCTGGATCGAGGCCAAGCGGGCGGCCGGGGAGGACGTCCCGGTGCGGGACGTCGCCGCGTCCTTCCAGGAGGCGGTGGTGGACGTGCTGACCAGGAAGGCCGTACGGGCCTGCCGGGACGAGGGCGTCGACCACCTGATGATCGGCGGCGGTGTCGCCGCCAACTCCCGGCTGCGGGTGCTCGCCCAGGAGCGCTGCGAGGCGGCCGGCATCCGGCTCCGGGTGCCCCGGCCCAAGTTGTGCACGGACAACGGGGCGATGGTGGCCGCGCTGGGCGCGGAGATGGTCGCGCGGGGGCGCTCCGCTTCGGACTGGGATCTGTCGGCGGACTCTTCGTTGCCGGTGACGGATCCGCATGTGCCGGGGACCACCACCGCTGCGGCTGAGGGCCACGACCACGGGCACGATCACGTGCACGAGGTCAGCAAGGAGAACCTGTACTCGTGAGCGTCGCGCTGATGTGGGAGGCGCGGGCGGTGGCCGGGCGGGGAGAGGCACTTCTCGCCTGGGCGCGGGCCCAGGAGCTTCCTCTGCGCCCGTTACGGCGCGAGACGTTCCGGGCGCCGCAGGACCGGGTGCTGGTCATCACGTGGTGGGACGCGGAGTACGACGCGGAGCTGCCCGAACTGCCGGAGCCTGGCGAGGAGTTGGTCAGTCGGGCGGTGCACCGGTGGCGGTTCGAGTCGCTGGGGGCGTGAGACCGCGTCGGTGACGGCGTTCGCCGAAGCCGTCCAGGACGAGGAAGAGGAAGGGCGCGCAGACCAGCGGGACGCCCAGGAGCAGCAGGTACGTGTGCGTCGGCCGGTCGGTGAAGAGCAGCCAGCCGTCGACGACGAACGCACCGGCCAGGACCACCCCGCTCGCGACGGCCGTCCGCTGCCCCGCCCTGCGCCGCCGCGCCCTGCGCGCGATGCGTTCCTCCACGTCGGGCCGGGTGTCCAGCGTGGTGAGCCCGAGTCGTAGGGCGGCGGCGCACAGGTCGGCGATCTCGGCGCCCGGGTCGGTCAGTTGGTACTCGTCGACGTGGGGCAGGCGGGCCCGGCTCCCGTCGGTGGCGTACAGATAGCCCGGCCAGCGCGGGTTGCCCCACCTGATGTTCTCGACCCGGATGCCGTAGATCTCCGACCAGGTCCAACTGCGGGTGCGGAGCGCTCCGCGTACGGTGACGCCGTCCGCCGTGACGGACGTACGGGCCCTGAACTGCTCCAGCAGCACCCGGCCCGCCACGGTCAGCCAGGCCGCCACGGTCAGTGTTTCCCCGGTCGACGGGCCGAACGTCGTCATCATGTTCACCGTGATGGCGATGATCAGCGTCGCCGCGGCGAGCGTGCCGAGGAGCGCGGGGTGGATTGCGCGCCGTCTTCGGTACTCCCGCTCGATTCCGTTGCTCATTGGGTCGTTATAGACCCCCTCAGTGAACGCCGGGTAAGAGGGGGTGCCGCGTGTACTGAGGGGGGAGTACGCGGCCGTTCGATGGACAGTACCGTGAGCGGGCCGTCACTCTGGGTTGATGGTGCACGTGGAGTGGGCTGCGCAGGGGCCGGGTGGTGAGCCCGAGTCGTCGGACAGCATGCGGGCGTTCGGGGCGGTCGTCCAAGCGCTGCGGGAGCATGCGGGGTTGAGCCGGGAGGAGTTCGGGGCGCGGGTTCATTTGTCCAAACACTCGGTGGCATCTATTGAGTTGGGGCGACGGCTGGCGGATCAGCGGTTCGTCGACCTGGCGGAGGAGGCGACGGGCAACACGGGGGCGGTGCGGGGGGCGTTTCGGCATATGGCTCGGCAGCCGGGGGTTGCGGCGTGGTTCCGGATGTGGGCCCGTTTGGAGCGCGAGGCGGCCGTGCTGGATACGTACGAGTGCAGGCTTGTGCCGGGCCTGCTGCAGCCGGAGTCGTATGTCCGGGCGGTCTTCGAGAACGCGGTTCCGCCGGTCACCGACGGTGAGTTGGACATGCAGGTGGCCGTCAGGATGGAGCGACAGCAGTTGTTGCGGGAGCGCCCCAACACCTCGTTCAGTTTCATCATCGAGGAAAGCGTGCTCCGCAGGGAGCTGGGCGGCCAGGAGGTGACGCGCTGCCTGTTGGACTACTTGCTGGAGTGCGCGGAGTTGCGCAACGCGAGCCTTCAGATCATGCCGCTGAAGCGCACGCAGCACGCCAGCCTGTCGGGTCCCCTCCAGCTCGCGGAGACACCGGACGGGCGGCGGCTCGCCTACGCCGAAGGGCACATGAACGGTCGGCTCATCGCTGACGCGAAGGAGGTGGCTCTCCTGAACCAGCGCTATGCGAAACTGCGGTCGCAGGCTCTCACCCCGGAGGACTCCGTGAGCTTGTTGGAGCGACTGCGAGGAAACCTATGACTACCGATGAACTCGCTTGGTTCAAGTCCAGCTACAGCACGGACCAGGGCGACAGCTGCATCGAGGTCGCCCCCACCCCCGCCACCATCCACATCCGCGACTCCAAAGACACCACCCGCCCCCACCTCGGCCTCGGCCCCGCCGCGTGGGCCGCGTTCGTCGCGTACGCGGCCCACGCGGGCTGAACCGGGTGGGGCTCAGCTCTCCACGGCCCTGACCTCCGTCTCGCAGTGCAGGCGGCGGTCAGGGCCCACCTCCCGGACGGGGCCCGGCAGCGTCAGCGTCACCGCGTGGCGGATGTCCGCGCTCGACGCGCCCAACCGCAGTTCCAGGGCGCCCGGTTCGACCACGCGGCGCCCCGCGCGGTCCGTGAAGGCCGAGACGTCGGGGTGGAAGCGGAACCGCACGCGGGAGGCGCCCCCGGGCGCCAACTCCAGCCGCTGGTAGGCGATCAGGCGGGTGTCGGGGCGGGTCACCGAGGCCACCGGGTCGTGCAGGTACAGCTGGACGACCTCCGCGCCCGCCCGGTCACCCGTGTTGCGGACCGTCACCGACACGTCGTGCCCCTCGTCCCCCGCGCCCTCGTCCGCGAAGTCCGTCCAGGCGAACGTCGTGTACGCGCGGCCGTGCCCGAAGGGATACAGCGGCGTCGGGTCGAGGTTGCTCGCCCCGCCGACCAGGCCGAGCGGCGGCTGGAGGTACGTCCACGGCTGGCCCCCGGGGCGGTTCGGGACGCTCACCGGGAGGCGGCCGGAGGGGGAGACGCGGCCCGACAGCACTCCCGCGACCGCCGGCCCGCCCTCCTCCCCGGGGAAGAACGCCTGGACCACGCCCGCCAGCCGCCCGTGCCAGCGCCCCAGCGCGTACGGGCGCCCGGTGAGCAGCAGCGCCACCACCGGCGTACCCGTGGCGATCAGCGCGTCCAGCAACTCCGCCTGGACCCCCGGCAGCCGGAGGTCCTCCGCGTCGCAGCCCTCACCGGAGGTGCCCCGGCCGAAGAGGCCCGCCCGGTCGCCGAGCACCGCCACGCAGACGTCCGCCTCGGAGGCCCGCGCGACCGCCTCGGGGAAGCCGCCGGTGTCGTCGCCGTCGACGTCGCTGCCCGCCGCGTACGTGATCTTCGCGTCGGGGAGTTCCGTGCGCAGGGACTCCAGGACCGTGGGGATCTCGATGCCCAGGGGGGTGCCCGGGTGGGCGGGGAGGACGTGGGAGGGGAAGGAGTAGCAGCCGAGCATGGCCAGGGGGTCGTCGGCGCGGGGGCCCACGAGCGCGATCCGGATGTCCGGCGCCAGCGGCAGGACGCCGTCCGGGTTGTCGAGGAGGACCACCGACTCCTCGGCCAGCCGGCGGGCCAGGGCGCGGTTCGCCGTGGAGTCGAGGTCGATCCGTTCGGGGTCGGCGGCGGGCGCCTCCGGGGACCAGTCCTCGTCCAGCAGGCCCAGCTCGCACTTCTGGAGCAGGACCCGGCGGGCGGCGCGGTCCACCAGCGACTCGGGGATCTCGCCCGCGCGGACCGCCTCCACGAGCGGCTCGCCGTAGCAGCGCAGGGTGGGCAGCTCGACGTCGATGCCGGCGGCCAGCGCCGCGTGCCCCGCCTCCGCGCGGTTTCCGGCCACCCGGTGGTTGGTCTCCAGGAAGCCGACGCCGAAGTAGTCGGAGACGACCGTGCCGGTGAAACCCCAGGCGTCGCGCAGGAGTTCGGTCAGCAGCCCCGGGTCGGCCGAGACCGGGACGCCGTCCGTCTCCGTGTACGCCGCCATCACCGAGCGGGCGCCGCCCTCGCGGAGGGCCATCTCGAACGGCGGCAGGGTCACGTCGGCGAACTCCCGCACCCCGGCCCGGACGGGCGCGTGGTTGCGGGCGCCGACGGACGCCGCGTACCCGGCGAAGTGCTTCAGCGTGGCCACGATCCCTGCCGACTCCAGGCCGCGTACGTACGCCGTGCCGACCGTGGCCACCAGGTACGGGTCCTCGCCGATCGTCTCCTCGACCCGCCCCCAGCGCGGGTCGCGGACCACGTCGAGGACGGGGGACAGGCCCTGGTGGACGCCGACGGAGGCCAGGTCGCGGCCGATGTGCCGGGCCATCTCCTCCACCAGCGGCGGGTCGAAGGTCGCGCCCCAGGCCAGCGGGACCGGGTAGGCGGTGGCGCGCCAGGCGGTGAAGCCGGCCAGGCACTCCTCGTGCGCGACGGCCGGGATGCCGAAGCGGCCCGCGGCCATGATGCGGCGCTGGGCGCGGGCGAGGGCCCGCGCGCCGGCCGCCGGGTCGACGGGCGCCGTGCCGAAGGCGCGGGTGAGCTGGCCGAGGCCCCGGGTGATCAGCTCGTCGTAGTCGAACGTCTCCGACATGTGCTGCTCGTCGGGGGCGATGTCCTCGCCGTTCGCATCGCTCTTCACCCACACGCCGTACAACTGCGCGGCCTTCTCCTCCAGAGTCATCCGGGAGAGCAGGTCCGCGACCCGGGCCGCTGCGGGGAGGGCCGGGTCACGCCAAGGGGTGGTCATGGAACTCCTTCGGGGGTCGGCGAGTTGCGGAAGGTCGCGGGTGCCGGAGCCGGTGGGTCACTTGCCGCCGACGCCCATCAACCCGCCCACCAGCGCCCGTCGCGCCACCAGGTACACGGCGAAGATCGGGATGCCGGACAGGACGACCGAGGCGAGCAGGGCGGGGATGTTGACGCCGAACTGACTGACGTAGTTGAACAGTCCGAGCGTGAGGACCCGGGGGCCGTCGGACTGGGTGAAGATCAGCGGGAAGAGGAAACCGTTCCAGGCCTGGAGCGCCGAGAAGATGACGACCGTGCTGATGCCGCCCTTGGCGAGCGGGATCGTCAGCTGGAAGAGCATCCGCAGTGGGGACGCCCCGTCCAGGGCCATCGCCTCGTACAGGTCCTCGGAGACGTCCCGGAGGGTGCCCACCAGGACCAGGACCGAGACCGGCATCGCGAAGGCCGCCGTCGGGAGGATGACGGCCAGGAGGGTGTCGTAGAGATCGAGCTTGGCGATGAGCAGATACAACGGCACGACCACCGCCTGCGCCGGGATCGCCACGCCCAGCAGGAAGAGGCGGAACGCCGCGTTCGACCAGCGGTCGCGGGTGCGGACGGCCACGTACGCGAGCGGGATGGACAGCGCCAGGACGATGCCCACCACCGACACCGCGACGATCGCCGTGTTGCTCAGGAGATGCCAGAAACCGCTGTTCAGGACGGTGTTGTAGTTGTCGAGGGTGGGGTCGGCCGGGGGCTTGAGCGGGTTGCCCGTCAACGCCTTGTCCGCGCCGGTGAGGGACGCCGACAGCATCGCGTAGATCGGGATCAGGACGATGACCAGCCAGACGAAGGCGCCCAGGCCCGCCACCGGGTTGGCCCGCCGCGTCCAGTGCCTGCGGCGGCGGGGGGAGTGCGGCACCGGGCTTCCGTCCGGCTGCGGGGTCCTCGTGGGGCGCGCCAGTGTGTCGTGTGACATCCGTGCCGTCACATCCCTTCGCGGGTGCTGCGCATGGCGCCGAAGCCGGTCAGCCGGACCAGCACCAGGGAGAGGCCCGTCGCGGCGATGACCAGGAAGGACGCGATGGCGCTGGCGTAGCCGAAGTCGTACGTCTTGAAGCCCGCCTCGTACATCAGGTACGGCAGGATCGCGGTGTCCGTGCCGGGGCCGCCCTTGGTGAGGATCAGGACCGTCTCGAAGTACGTCAGCGAGCCGACGACCATCAGGACCGTGGACGTGGTGATCGTGTGCCGCAGCTGCGGGAGCGTGATCGAGAAGAACTGGCGGTAGCGGCCGGCGCCGTCGATGGCCGCCGCCTGGTAGAGGACCTCGGGGATCTGGCGGGCCCCGCCCTGGTAGATCAGGGTGTGGAAGGGGATGAACTGCCAGCCGCCGACGAAGACGATCGCGAGGAAAGCGCCGCTCTGCGAGCCCAGGGTGTCCTGCTGGATGATGCCGAAGTTCGGGTCGAGCAGGGCGTAGAACAGGATCGCGATGGCGGTGGAGGAGAGCAGGAACGGGACGAAGAAGACCGCGGAGAGGATCGCGCGGTTGCGCTGCCGGCCCGCCGCCCAGACGCCGAGGAGCAGGGCGACGACCGTCTGGAAGGCCCAGCTGGCGACGGTCAGGACGACGGTCAGCCACAGGGACTGGGTCATCCGGGGGTCGTCGAGGAGCTTCTTCCAGTTGTCGAGGCCCACGGGCCGGGGGTCGCCGAGGCCGTCCCAGCTGGTGAAGGAGAGATAGAGGGCCAGCGCCATCGGGACGACCGCGAAGAAGGTGAAGAAGAGAACGCCGGGCAGGGCCCAGACGGCGTGCGGGCGGCCGGTGCGGGCCGCCCGGTGGCCCGCGCGGTGCTCCCGCCCCTCGCCCGCCGGCGGGGCCTTCTCGACCGTGACGGTCACTTCAGCCCCTTGCACGCCGTCACGAAGTCGTCCGGCGAGGACTGGCCCGCGAACAGCTTGCCTATCTCCGTGTGCATCTTGGTGCCGAGGCCGTCGCCGAGCGCCTGGTCCCAGGAGAGCGTGAAGGCCGGGGCCTGCTGCACCATGTCGTACTGGAACTTCGCGTACTCGGGGTTGGGCGAGGAGGCGAGCAGCTCGGCCGCGTTCGAGGTGGTCGGCACGTCACCGTTGTCGATCAGCGCCTGCGCGTACGCCTTCGACGCGCAGTCCTTGAGGAAGCCGACCGCGAGGTCCTTGTTCTTCGTACGGGCGTTGATCGACCAGTAGTTGGTGGGGTTGCCGACGACGTTGCGGACGTCGCCGGTGCCGCCCTCGACGGTCGGGAAGGCGGCCCAGCCCAGATTGCTCCTGGCGAAGTCCGGGAACTTGCCGAGCTGCGTGGAGTACTCCCAGGAGCCCATCAAGTGCATGGCCGCCTTGCCGCGCGCGAAGACCGCGGGGGCGCCGCCGTTGACGTACGACACCGAGGTGAACTTGGAGCCGAAGGCACCGTCGTCGATCAGCTCCTTGACCAGTTCGGCGGCCTTGAGGACGGCCGGGTCGCCCCAGCCCTCGGCGTCGCCGTCCTGGATGCGCTTGAAGACCTCGGGGCCGCCGATCCGGTCGACCAGGTACTCCAGCCACATCAGCTCGGGCCAGACGTCGGAGCCGCCGAGCGCGAAGGGGGTGATCTTCGCCTTCTTCAGCTTGGCGTTGATGTCGAGGAGCTGGTCCCAGGTGGTGGGCGGCTGGAGCTTGTGCTCGGTGAAGACGGACTTGTTGTAGAACAGGATCACCGGCTGCATGCCGCGCATCGGGATGCCGTAGTGGCGGCCCCCCAGATCGCCGGCCGCGAGGACCGAGGGCAGGAAGCCGCCCTTGAGGACCGGGTCGCCCTCGATGATGTCGGTGAGGTCGACGAGCTTGTCCGCCTCCTCGTACGGCTTGATCGAGCCGCCGCCCCAGTTGAAGAAGATGTCCGGGGCGCTCGGGGAGCCCATGGCCGTGCGGAGCTTGGGGGAGTAGTCGGAGCCGGGCACCTTCTGGAGCTTGATCGTGCCGCCGGCCTTCTTCGCCGCCGCCGACTTGTTGAACCGGTCGACGCCCGCCTGCTGGACCTTCACCGCGTCGTCGCCGTACACGAACGCGGTGAGCGTCTTGCCGTCCCCGCCGCCCGAGCCGCCGCCGGAGCCACAGGCGGTGAGACCGGCGCCGAGGCCGGCGGTGAGCAGCGAGGCGGACCCCGCGCCGAGGAACCAGCGCCTGCTGTACGGCCGCCCGCCCGCGCCGCTGCCGGTGGACCGGCCCGCGGTCGTCCCGGTGGACTGGCCTCTGCTCGACTCCATGAGAGCACCCTTCGCGAATGTCCGGACGTACGAATGTTTCGGATGACACTTCGAATGTTCCGGGAACGTATGGCCGTCGAAAGGGTTCGTCAAGGGGTCGCGCAGAGATACGATCCGTCACATGAAGCCCGCGAAGCCCGAGGAAATCCAGACAAGAGCGCGTGCGTCGCACCCCACGCAGACCGCGACGCTCGCCGAGATCGCCCGCCAGGCCGGCGTGTCGGCTCCGACTGTTTCGAAGGTGCTCAACGGCCGCGCGGACGTCGCGCCCGCCACACGCACCCGCGTCGAGGAACTGCTGCGCGAGTACGGATACCGCCGCCGCCGCGCCGAGGCGACCCGCTCCCCCCTCGTCGACCTGGTCTTCCACGAACTGGAGAGCGCCTGGGCCATGGAGGTCATCCGGGGCGTGGAGAACGTCGCCCGGCAGGAGGGACTGAGCGTCGTCCTCTCCGAGAGCGCGGGGCGGCTCACCCCCGGCCGCACCTGGGCCGACCAGGTCGCCGCGCGCCGCCCGCACGGCGTCGTCCTGGTCCTGTCCGGGCTCGACGAGTCCCAGCGCGCGCTGCTGCACAGCCGCTCCATCCCGTTCGTCGTGATGGACCCGGCGGGCGACCCCGGCGACGACGTGCCCTCGATCGGCGCGACCAACTGGCAGGGCGGCCTCGCCGCGACCCGCCACCTCATCGAACTCGGCCACCGGCGCATCGGCGCCATCAGCGGGCCCTCGCGGATGATGTGCAGCCGCGCCCGGGTCGACGGCTACCGGGCCGCGCTGGAGACCGCCGGGCTGCCGGTCGCCCCCGACCTGATCAAGGCCGGGGACTTCCACCACGAGACCGGCTACCGGCTGGGGCTGGAGCTGCTGCGCCGGCCGGACCGCCCGACCGCCGTCTTCGCCGGCAACGACCTCCAGGCCCTCGGCCTCTACGAGGCGGCCCGCGAACTGGGCCTGCGCGTCCCGGAGGACCTCAGCGTCGTCGGCTTCGACGACCTGCCGGTGGCCCGCTGGGTGGGCCCGCCGCTGACGACCGTGCGCCAGCCCCTGATGGAGATGGCCGAGGCGGCGGCCCGACTGGTCCTCGACCTCGGCCGCCAGGAGCACTCGTCGGTGGCGACCCGGGTCGAACTGGCGACGAGCCTGGTGGTCCGCAGCAGCACGGGGGCCCCGCCGGCGGCGCCCCTCTAGGGGCGCGGGGAACTGCGCGACGAGCCCCCACGGCGCGTGGTCGGCTACGGAACCGGATCCGGCGGCACGCGTACCGACGGCGTGACCCCATCTCTCGCTAGTGACGGCCTGGCCGGAAGTTGATGTATTGACGAGTGAGGCATCCCCCTCCACACTCCTCCGCAGTCAATCGGTTGCACCACCGAAACTTTCGGAGGCACCCGCACATGAGACCCTCCCTGCGCGGCCTGCTCACCGGCGTGGCCACCGTCGCCGCCCTGCTGCTCGCGACCCCCGCCGCCCACGCCGCCGACCCACCCCTGCGCGACCTCGCCACCGCCAAGGGCAAGGCCCTCGGCACAGCGGTGACCGGCTCGAAACTCACCGGCACCTACGGCGACATCGCGGGCCGCGAGTTCAACTGGCTCACCCCCGGCAACGCCATGAAATGGGGCTCCGTCGAGCCCACCCGGGGCACCTTCAACTGGGCCGAGGCCGACCAGATCGTCGACTTCGCCGAGGCCCACGACCAGGACGTACGCGGCCACACCCTGGTCTGGCACAGCCAGAACCCGAGCTGGCTGACCAACGGCACCTGGACACCCGCGCAGCTCAGCACCCTCATGAACGACCACATCGCGCTCGAAGTCGGCCGATACAAGGGCCGGCTGGCCGCCTGGGACGTGGTGAACGAACCGTTCAACGAGGACGGCACCTACCGCCAGACCCTCTGGTACAACGGCCTCGGCGCCGACTACATCGCCCAGGCCCTGACCGCCGCCCGCGCCGCCGACCCGGCCGCCAAGCTCTACATCAACGACTACAACGTCGAGGGCGTCAACGCGAAGAGCACCGCCCTGTACAACCTGGTCAGGGACCTGAAGGCGCGCGGCGTCCCGATCGACGGGGTGGGGTTGCAGGCCCACCTGATCCTCGGTCAGGTCCCGTCCACGCTCCAGCAGAACATCCAGCGCTTCGCCGACCTGGGTCTGGACGTCGCCATCACCGAACTCGACATCCGTATGCAACTGCCCTCCACGGCGGCCAAGTTGGCGCAGCAGCGCACCGAGTACGACGCCGTCGTGAAGGCCTGCGTCGCCGTGACCCGCTGCACCGGCGTGACGGTCTGGGGCTTCACCGACTCCGACTCCTGGATCCCGGACACGTTCCCCGGCCAGGGCGCGGCGACGCCGTACGACGAGAACTACGCGCCGAAACCCGCGTACTACGGCATCGCCACCGGCCTCGGCGGGACGGGCACGACACCCCCGCCGACGACGGACGGCTGCGCGGCCTCGTACAGCGTGGCGAACCAGTGGAACACCGGCTTCACCGGCAACGTGACCATCAGCTGCGCCCCCGGCTCCTCGCTCTCCTCCTGGCGGGTCGCCTGGACCTTCGGGGCGGGGCAGCAGGTCGGCCAGGCCTGGAACGCGAGCTGTGCACAGACCGGCACGGCCGTCAGCTGCTCCAACGCCTCCTGGAACGGGAGCGTGCCGAGCGGCGGTTCGGTGACCTTCGGCTTCAACGGGACCTGGAGCGGAAGCAACCCGGTGCCCACGGTGACGCTGAGCTGAGAGTGACCGCGGAAGACGGTCGAAGACTGCAGAGGGCTGAGAAGTCTGAGAATTTCCGAAGGAAAGGCCGCATGAGGTTCTGCCCGTAACAATTCGGACGTAAGTTCCTGTGCGTGAAGGGTGAAGAAAGCGCGTTCGGGGACGGCATCGGGGACCTGGGCGGGCGGCGCCGCCGGCTGAGGATCGCCGGGTGTCTGCTCGCCGGGGTCCTCGTGGTCGGTGCGGGCGGGGCGGGTTGGGCGTTCTGGCGGCTGAACCACAACATCGAGAGCGTCGACATCGACGCCGCCCTCGGCGACAACCGCCCCGCGAAGATCCGTTCCTCCCCGGATTCGTCCGCGTCGGATTCCGCTTCGGATCAGTCCACGTCGGATCCGTCCGCGTCGGACACCGCCGAGGCCCTGCCGAGCGGCGCCCTGAACATCCTGGTCCTCGGCTCCGACTCCCGCAGCGGCAGGGAGAACGCGAAGCTCGGCGGCGGCGACGAGGGCGCGGGGGCCCGCTCGGACACGGCGATGGTCGTCCACATCGACGAGGGCCGCACCGGGGCGACGGTCGTCAGCATCCCCCGCGACACCCTCGTCACCCGGCCGTCCTGCCCGCTGGAGTCGGGCGGTTCGACGGCGGTGGCGTACAACGTGATGTTCAACAGCGCGTACGCGGTCGGCGGCCCGGTCTGCGCGGTCAAGACCGTCGAGTCGATGACGGACGTCCGCATGGACCACTACATCGAGATCGACTTCTCCGGCTTCGCCAAGCTCGTCGACGCGCTCGGCGGCGTCACGGTCACCACGGACGAGGACATCGACGACGAGGACAGCCATCTGAGCCTGCGGGCCGGCACCCACCACCTGGACGGCGAGCAGGCTCTCGCCCTCGCCCGCACCCGGCACGGCATCGGCGACGGCAGCGACCTCGGCCGCATCGGCCTCCAGCAGAAACTGGTCAAGGCCCTCCTGGACCAGATCTCCTCGACCGACCTGCTGACCAACCCCGCCCGGCTCTACCGTGCCGCCGACGCGATCACCGGAAGCCTGACGACGGACACCGGCCTGGACTCCCTCACCGAACTGACCGGCCTGGGCGAGAGCGTGCGGGGCCTGTCCTCCGCCGCCACGCGGACCGTGATGATGCCGGTGGTCACGGCCCCGTACGACAGGAACCGGGTGGTGGCCGACGAGCCGGAGGCGAGCCGACTGTGGGAGTCGCTGAGGTAGGGGCGAAAAAATTCTCCGGGAAATCCGTCGGCCGTGTCGATCCGGGGTGCGGTCGTTCGACGCATGGGTGAGAGTCGGGGACAGGCCCCGACCGCCGATGCCGTAGGAGTCACCATGCCGCGCTATCTGTCGCTCGTCCAGATCGACGAGAAGACCGCTCCCGCCGAGGGCCCCAGCCCCGAGCTGATGCAGCGGATGGGGGAGCTGCTGGAGGAGATCACCAAGGCGGGGGTGATGCTCGACACCGCCGGACTGACGCCGACCGCGCAGGGGACGCGGGTGCGCTGGGAGGGCGGGAAGATCTCCGTGACGGACGGGCCGTTCACCGAGTCCAAGGAGGTCGTCGGCGGCTACGCGCTGATGCAGTGCAAGGACATGGCCGAGGCGATCGAGTGGACCAAGCGGTTCCTGAAGGTGCACGAGGAGCACTGGACCGTCACGTGCGAGGTGCGGGAGATCATGGAGGGCTGAGCCCGCCGGGCGAGGCCGTCTGGCGAGGCCGCTTTCCGGGCGTCGGAGCCGTCGTGTCTGATGGTGGGCTGTGACCTCACAACCCACCACAGACCCGGACACGGCCGTCGAGACCGTCTTCCGGATCGAGTCGCCCAGAGTGATCGCCGGTGTCGCACGGATCGTGCGGGACGTCGGGATCGCGGAGGAACTGGCGCAGGACGCGCTGGTCGCCGCGCTGGAGCAGTGGCCGAGGGACGGGGTGCCGGACAACCCGGGGGCCTGGCTCATGACGACCGCCAGGCACCGGGCGATCGACCTCGTGCGCCGCCGGGAGCGGTACGCGCGCAAGCTCGCCGAGGTGGGGCGGGACCTGGAGGCGGCGGGACCGTACCTCGACCAGCCGTCCGACCCGGACGACATCGACGACGACCTGCTCCGCCTGGTCTTCACCGCCTGCCACCCGGTGCTGTCCGCCGAGGCCCGCATCGCCCTCACCCTGCGCCTGCTCGGCGGCCTGACCACCATCGAGATCGCCCGCGCCTTCCTGACCCCCGAGCCGACGATCGCCCAGCGCATCGTCCGCGCCAAGCGCACGCTGGCCACGAAGAACGTCGCCTTCGAGGTGCCCTACGGCCCCGACCGCGAGGCCCGCCTCGACTCCGTCCTCGAAGTCATCTACCTGATCTTCAACGAGGGGTACGCGGCCACCGCCGGCGACGACCTGCTGCGCCCCGCGCTCTGCGAGGACGCCCTGCGACTGGCCCGCGTCCTGGCCCAGTTGATGCCCGAGGAGCCCGAGGTGCACGGCCTGATGGCCCTGCTGGAGCTACAGGAGTCGCGGTCGGCCTGCCGTACGGGGCCCGCCGGGGAGCCGGTCCTGTTGCGGGACCAGGACCGCCGCCGCTGGAACCGTCTGCTCATCGCCCGGGGCTTCACCGCCCTCGGCCGTGCCACGGCCGCCGCGCACGGCGCCCCGGGCCCGTACGCCCTCCAGGCGGCCATCGCCGCGTGCCACGCCCAGGCGTACACCTACGAGGAGACGGACTGGCCGAGGATCGCCACCCTGTACGGCCTGTTGGCGGCCCGCGCCCCGTCCCCCGTGGTCGAGCTGAACCGCGCGGTCGCCGTCTCCATGGCCGAGGGCCCCGCCCCCGCCCTGGAGATCGTCGACGCCCTCGCCACCGAACCGGCCCTGCGCGACTACCACTTGCTCCCGAGCGTGCGCGGCGACCTCCTCCACCGCCTGGGCCGCACGGAGGAGGCCCGCACGGAGTTCCTACGAGCGGCCGACCTGACCCGCAACGAGCGCGAGCGGGCGCTGATGCTGGCGCGGGCGCGAGAGGAGTGAACGGGCGGACGAAAGGCGGTTGAGGGGCGGGTGGGAGGCGGCGGGACGTGGAGCGGGGGTGGGTGGCGGCGGGGCGCGGAGCGGGGGTGGGTGGCGCGCTGAGGGCCGCGCGCGGGGTATCCACGCCCGGCTGCTCCGTCTGCGGCGCGCGAGTCCCGCGTGGCGGGGCGAGGTGAGCGCGGCGATGCCGTGAGGCGCTGTCCGGGAGCCGCACGACGGGCTGCTATGGACAGCGACGGTGGCCACGGCTACGGGGCCGGCCACGGTTACGGGGCCGGCTGCGCGTGGCCGGTAACGGCGAGGGCGCGGACGGGCGCCGGTGCCTCCTGCGCCCGCGGCCCGCCTGGCCTGTCCGGCGCCTCCTGCGCCTCCGGTACTCCCGCTACCCCCGGCGCCTCCGGCACTCCCGGCACCTCCGGCGGAGCCGGGCCCCCTACGCCGGGTGGCCGATCAGCATCGTCGGGGCTCCGGCGACGCGGGTCAGGAAGACCGTCGCCGAGTTGCGGCCCTGCGGTTTGACCTTCCTGCGCAGTTCCTCCGGCTCCACGGCCGACCCCCGCTTCTTCACGGTCAGGATGCCGACCTCACGCTCCCGCAGCAGGGCCTTCAGCTTCTTCACGTTGAAGGGCAGCTGGTCGGTGATCTCGTACGCCGCCGCGTACGGGGTGACGTGGTGCTCGTCGGCGGTGACGTAGGCGATCGTCGCGTCGATCAGCCCGCCGTCCAGTTCCTCGGCGACCTCGGCGACCAGATGCGCGCGGATCACGGCGCCGTCCGGCTCGTACAGGTACCGGCCCACGGGACGGACCGGGGGATCGGGCAACATCGTCTCCGGCGTGGCGCGGATGCCGGCCTCGGCGGGCAGCAGCATGGCCCGCCGCGCCCCCGGCGTCCCGTTCGCGCGGAACCAGAGCACGGCCTCCTTCACGTCCCCGCCGTCCGAGATCCACTCGGCCTCGGCCTCCGGCGGGATCGCCTCGTGCGGGATGCCGGGCGCGATCTTCAACGCCCCCAGCGGGGCCTTCAGCGCGGCCGACACGGCCCAGGACAGGGGCGGGGAGTAGGCCTCCGGGTCGAAGATCCGGCCGCGCTTGGAGGAGCGCCGGGCCGGGTCGACGAACACGGCGTCGTACCCGGCCGTCTCCACCTCCGTCACATCCGCCTCGCGCACCTCGATCAGTTTTGCGAGCCCGAGCGCGTCGGCGTTGGCGCGGGCCACCGCCGCGGTCAGCGGGTCGTGGTCCACGGCCAGCACCCGGATCCCGGCCCGCGCGAACGCGATCGCGTCCCCGCCGATCCCGCAGCACAGATCGGCGACCGACCCCACCCCCAGCGCCCGGAAACACTCGGCCCGGTACGTCGCCACGCTCGTCCTGGTCGACTGCTCGACCCCGTTCGGCGTGAAGAACATCCGCCCCGCGTCCGCCGCGCCGAACTTCGCCACAGCCCGCTGCCGCAGCCGGGCCTGCGCCAGCGCCGCCGTGACCAGTTTCGCCGGGTGGTCGCGGCGCAGCCGGGTCGCCACGGCCAGCTCCCGCGCCGGCTCGGTGTCGCGCACCTCGTCGAGGAGGGCGCGGCCCTCGGGGGTGAGGAGGGGGGTGAGGAAGGTGGCAGGGTCCAGGTCGTTCACCGGGCCATTGTCGGTCAGGGGGACGGGGCTGAGGCCAGAGGGAGGGGGCTGAGGCCAGGGGGCGGAGACCGGGGGAGGGGGCTGAGACCAGGGGGCGGAGACCGGGGGAGGGTGTGGGCCAGTCGGTGGATGGTCGGGGTACGGCGGCGGTGTCGGGGTGGTGGAGGCGGGCCGCCCTGCGAGGATGCGGCGCCATGCGATTCGTACGACAAAATGATCTAAACCGTGTCACATGGGTGGCCCTCCGGAGCCGCAGGGGGAGTCGCCAGGGGCGTCGCGGGAGTCGCGGGGGGAGCGGTGCCGTACGGGGTGTCGTCGCCGTGCTCGCCGCGGCGGCCGTCGCGTCCGGGTGTGCCGGGGGCGGTGTCGAGGAGGCCGCGGAGCGGGGCTCAGCCGGGCAGCGAGGCGCCGCCGAGACCGGGGCGGCCGCCGGGACCGCCGAACCCGCCCACGGCCAGCAGCGCGGGCAGCACGGGCGGCACGAGCGGCGTGGCGCGCCGGAGCACGGCGGCCGACGGCAGCTCGACGCGCCCGCCGCCCGCGCCCTCGACGCATACGCCGGGAAAGTGCGCCGGGCGCACGCCGCGCGGGTCGCCGCCGCGAAGCGCTGGGGGCTGGCGAAGGTGCCACTGAGCGCGCCCGCGCCGCCGGCGCGGAAACCGGAGCTCACCACCCGCAAGGGATTCGAGGTCGACGGCCATGCCGAGGACGGCCTCCCCCCGGTCTTCACCACCGTCCCCACCCGTCACAAGGTCGTCTTCCTCACCATCGACGACGGCGCCGAGAAGGACCCCGCGTTCCTGCGGATGATGACCGACCTGCGGATCCCGTACACCGCCTTCCTCAGCGACTACCTGATCAAGGGGGACTACGGCTACTTCGAGCGGATGCGGGACCGTGGCGCCGCCCTCCACAACCACACCCTCCACCACCGCCATCTGCCCCCGCTCTCCTACGCCGCCCAGAAGCGCGAGATCTGCGGGATGCAGGACGTGATCGAGAAGCGGTACGGGACCCGGCCGACCCTCTTCCGGCCGCCGTACGGCAGCTACGACCGGGACACCCTCCGGGCCGCCGGGAGCTGCGGCGTCGAGGCCGTCCCCCTCTGGAACGAGGAGGTCTTCGCCGACCGCTGGGACTACCGGGAGTCGGACCGCGAACTCCGGCCCGGCGACATCGTTCTCAGCCACTTCCGGGGCACGTCCGAGTGGAAGGGCACCATGCCGGACATGATCCGCCGCTTCCTGAACCTGGTCACCGCCGAGGGGTACGCGGTGGCGAGGCTGGAGGACTACCTGTGAGGGCCGAGGGGGAGGCCGGGCGAGGGGCACACCGAAGGACGCACCGGGGAGCCCGCCTCCCACCGGCCCACCCGCCGGCAACTCGTACGCCAGTGCCCTCCATGCCGGCGGCACGTACGCCAGTGGCCCGCCCGCCTGCGGCCCGTAGGTCGGCGGCCCGCACCCTGGCCGCCCTCACGGCCCTCGCCGCACTGCTCCTCACCGGCTGCGCGACCACCACGAGGCCAACCGCCCGCACCACCCCCCTCGCCCCCACAACCCCCCACCCCGGCGCACACGCCCCCTCGCGCCCCCACCCGCACGCCTCCGTGCCCCCGCACCGCCGCTGGGGTCTCCACGCCCCCCTCGCCCCCGCGCCCGAGCACCCCGATCGCCGCCCCCTGCCCCGCGCGGCCGGGGCGGGGCCCCTGCCCGTGGTCGATCGTGTCCCCACGCGGGACAAGGTCGTCTTCCTCACCTACGACGACGGGGCCGAGCGGGACCCCCGGTTCGTCGACATGGTGCGGGAGCTGCGGCTGCCGGTGAGCATGTTCCTGACGGACAGCGTCGTGGGCCCGGGGTACGGCCACTTCGCGCGGCTGCGGGCCGTCGGCGCGACCGTGCAGAACCACACGCTCGACCACACCGCCCTGCGCGGCCTGCCGCACGCCGGACAGCGCGCCGAGATCTGCGGCCAGCAGAACAAGCTCAAGCAGCGCTTCGGTGTCCGGCCGACCCTCTTCCGCCCGCCCTACGGCGTCTACGACACCACCACGCTCCGCGCCGCCGCCGACTGCGGCCTCTCCGCGCTCGTGCTGTGGCGCGCGTCCATGCAGATCCACGACCTGCGCTACGCCGTCGGCGACCGCCTCCGCCCGGGCGACATCGTCCTCGCCGGATTCCGGGGCCCGGACCAGCTGAAAGGCACCACCCTCACGGAGATGACGACCCGGCTGCTGCGCCGTGTCCAGGAGCAGGGACTGACCGTCGGCCGCCTGGAGGACTACCTCTGACGCCCCGCCGCAACCCGCTCGATTAGCAGTCCGCTTGACCGAGTGCTAATCGCGGTCATAGTCTCAGGTCTGGCACTCCCCCCTGGAGAGTGCCAACAACGCGACGGGCAGGTCCGGCACCCGCGACGACGGATCCACCTGGTCGCCACCTCAGACAGTTAACCCCGTGAGATCTCCGAAGGGGGAGGTCGGATCGTGACGACCACCAGCTCCAAGGTTGCCATCAAGCCGCTCGAGGACCGCATTGTGGTCCAGCCGCTCGACGCCGAGCAGACCACCGCCTCTGGCCTGGTCATCCCGGACACCGCGAAGGAGAAGCCCCAGGAGGGCGTCGTCCTCGCCGTGGGTCCGGGCCGCTTCGAGGACGGCCAGCGGCTGCCGCTCGACGTCTCCGTCGGCGACATCGTGCTGTACAGCAAGTACGGCGGCACCGAGGTGAAGTACAACGGCGAGGAGTACCTCGTCCTCTCGGCTCGCGACGTGCTCGCGATCGTCGAGAAGTAGTTCACCCGCTTCCTCGCGAAGCACCTTGCTTTTGAGCTGCGCCCTTGGCCCCCGCGACCACTACAGCCGGGCGTCGGGGGCGCAGTTCGTTTCACCCACGTTTTCCGAGAGGGCTGAACCGCTCCCATGGCGAAGATCCTGAAGTTCGACGAGGACGCCCGTCGCGCCCTCGAGCGCGGCGTCAACAAGCTTGCCGACACGGTCAAGGTGACGATCGGCCCCAAGGGCCGCAACGTCGTCATCGACAAGAAGTTCGGCGCCCCCACCATCACCAACGACGGCGTGACCATCGCCCGTGAGGTCGAGGTCGAGGACCCGTACGAGAACCTCGGCGTCCAGCTGGTGAAGGAGGTGGCGACCAAGACCAACGACGTAGCGGGTGACGGTACGACCACCGCCACCGTGCTGGCGCAGGCGCTCGTCCGCGAGGGCCTGCGCAACGTCGCCGCGGGTGCTTCCCCGGCCGCCCTGAAGAAGGGCATCGACGCCGCGGTCAAGGCCGTGTCCGAGGAGCTCCTCGCGACCGCCCGCCCGATCGACGAGAAGTCCGACATCGCCGCCGTCGCCGGTCTGTCCGCCCAGGACGCCCAGGTCGGCGAGCTCATCGCCGAGGCGATGGACAAGGTCGGCAAGGACGGTGTCATCACCGTCGAGGAGTCCAACACCTTCGGTCTGGAGCTGGACTTCACCGAGGGCATGGCCTTCGACAAGGGCTACCTGTCGCCGTACTTCGTCACGGACCAGGAGCGTATGGAGGCCGTCCTCGACGACCCGTACATCCTCATCCACCAGGGCAAGATCGGCGCCATCGCCGACCTGCTGCCCCTGCTGGAGAAGGTCATCCAGTCCAACGCCTCGCGCCCGCTGCTGATCATCGCCGAGGACGTCGAGGGCGAGGCCCTGTCGACCCTCGTCGTCAACAAGATCCGCGGCACCTTCAACGCGGTCGCCGTCAAGGCCCCCGGCTTCGGCGACCGCCGCAAGGCGATGCTGCAGGACATGGCGACGCTGACCGGCGCCGAGGTCATCTCCGAGGAGGTCGGCCTCAAGCTCGACCAGGTCGGTCTCGACGTGCTCGGCTCCGCCCGCCGCGTCACCGTCACCAAGGACGACACCACGATCGTCGACGGCGCCGGTGACTCCGGTGCCGTGCAGGGCCGCGTCGCCCAGATCAAGGCCGAGATCGAGAACACGGACTCCGACTGGGACCGCGAGAAGCTCCAGGAGCGCCTCGCGAAGCTGGCCGGCGGCGTGTGCGTCATCAAGGTCGGCGCCGCCACCGAGGTGGAGCTGAAGGAGAAGAAGCACCGTCTGGAGGACGCCATCTCCGCGACCCGCGCCGCGGTCGAGGAGGGCATCGTCTCCGGTGGTGGCTCCGCGCTCGTCCACGCCGTCAAGGTGCTGGAGGGCAACCTCGGCAAGACCGGCGACGAGGCCACGGGTGTCGCGGTCGTCCGCAAGGCCGCCGTCGAGCCGCTGCGCTGGATCGCCGAGAACGCCGGCCTGGAGGGCTACGTCATCACCTCCAAGGTCGCCGAGCTCGACAAGGGCCAGGGCTTCAACGCCGCCACCGGCGAGTACGGCGACCTGGTCAAGTCCGGCGTCATCGACCCGGTCAAGGTCACCCGCTCCGCCCTGGAGAACGCCGCCTCCATCGCCTCCCTCCTGCTCACGACCGAGACCCTGGTCGTCGAGAAGAAGGAAGAGGAGCCGGCCGACGCGGGCCACGGCGGTCACGGCCACGCCCACTGACGTACGACGTCGGTAAGCCGTAGGCGAAGGCCCGGCACCCCTGCGAAGGGTGCCGGGCCTTCCCGCGTCACCACCCCCGCTGCTCCCGGTCGCCCGGTCACTTCTCCAGGTCGTCGAGCGCGCCCAACTGCTGCATCAGCCCGAGCCGGTCGTACTCCCACCAGCCCTCGATGATCTTCCCGTCGGGAGCGCACCGGTGAATGACCGTGCCCGTCATCCGGACCGACCGCCCCGTGGCCGCGATCCCGAGGAAGTCCCCCTTGTGGGACGCCTCCCAGGTCCACCGAGTGCACACCCGGTCACCCTGCGCGATCTGGTCCTCCACGGTGAACGCGAAGTCGAAGCCGCGCCGCCACTCCTCACAGGTCCGCCGGAACGCGTCCATCCCGATGGCGTCCGGCTCCCCGGACGGCACGTGGTCGTGGTAGTCCTCCACGAGCAGATCGTCCAGCGGCGGCAGTTCGCCCTCCGTGGCGATGGTCGTGAGGAACCGCCGGGCGGTGGCCGCGTACAACTGCTCGTCGCGCACCACGTCCAGATCCGTGAACGTGGGCATCTCCTCGCACAGCGCCACCATCTCCTGGAAGATCCGCTCCGTCTCCGGCAGCCCGGAGTTGCGCATCGCCTCCTCGTACGACGGGAACTCCACGATCTCCACGAAGTGCGACCCGTCCGAGCGGTCCTTCCCGATCACGCTGTGCGTCGCGGTCCGCTTCCCTCTGGTCTGCTCCACCCAGGTGTCCATCAGCTGGTTCATCTCGTCGAACCGGCTGGTCCTGCAGTCGATGAGCTGCACGAATGTCATGACACACCGCCTCCGACCCCCCTGGGTCCGGATGAACAGCTCCATTGTCCCGCCGGGCCGCCGCGCTCACCCGCTGGACCGTTCCGCGCCCGCTACCGCGGCCCGTACTTCCGTCCCGTCTTCGAGCTGATCCCGCCCAGCAGCCCGCGCGGCACCACCTTCACCACACCCATCAGGGCCTTGTACCGGGGGTCCGGGATCGAGACGGTCCGGCCCCGGGAGAGGTCGGCGAGGGCGGCGGTGACGAGCTTGTCCGCGTCGAGCCACATCCAGGAGGGGATGTTGTCGGTGCCCATGCCGGCCCGCTCGTGGAACTCGGTCCGGACGAAGCCGGGGCACAGGGCCATCAGCCGCACCCCGGTGCCGGCCAGATCGCGCGCGGCCCCCTGGGTGAACTGCACGACCCACGCCTTCGACGCCCCGTACGTGCCGCGCGGCACGAAGGCCGCGACCGAGGCCACGTTCACCACACCGCCCCGGCCACGCTCGCGCATGCCCTCGGTGGCCGCCGAGGTGAGGCGCAGGACCGCCTCGCAGTGCACCTTGAGCATCCGCAGCTCGTCGGCCATGGAGACGTCGAGGTAACGGCCCTTGTTGCCGAAGCCGGCGTTGTTGACCAGCAGGTCGACCGGGTTCTTGCGGTCCGCCAGCCGCCGGGCCACCGACTCGATGCCGTCGTCCGTCGCGAGGTCCGCCGTCAGCACCTCCGCCTCGATGCCGTGCCGGTCGTGCAACTCGGTCGCCTGCTCCCGCAGCCGCTTGGTGTCACGCGCCACCAGCACCAGGTTGTGCCCGTCCGCCGCCAGCCGCCGCGCGAAGGCGGCACCGATCCCCGCGGTCGATCCCGTAATCAGAGCCGTTGTCATGGCGCAAGCGTAGTGACCGGGACTGTGCGGGTCCGCTTGCTCCACCGCACGTTCACCAGCGACTTCGCCGACATTTCGGTGAACATCCGCACCGGGGTGGTGGCTTCACGCTCCCCCTGCCCCGGACCGGCTCGTCACCCGTGCCGCGCCACGTACTTCCGTGCCCACTCCAGCAGCTCCGGATGCAGCGTCTCCTCCGCCGCCAACAGCCGTGGCAGCAGCTCGTGTTCGTTCATCGTGGCGCGGAAGGCGAGGGCCACGGTGACGTCGTGGCCGGGACGGTGGACGATCTCGATCGGATCGCCCGCACTGATCTCGCCCGGCCGGATCACCCGCAGATACGCGCCGGGCGCGCCCTGGCGCGTGAAGCGCTTGACCCAGCCCCGCTCGCCGAGATGGCGCTGGAAGTTGAGGCAGGGGACACGGCCCGAGGTGACCTCCAGGACCACCTCCGAGCCGATCCGCCAGCGTTCGCCGATGAGGGCGCCGGAGACGTCGAGGCCCTCGGTGGTGAGGTTCTCGCCGAAGACCCCGCTCGGCAGGGTGCGGCCCAGTTCGCGCTCCCAGCCGTCCAGGTCCTCGCGGGCGAAGGCGTAGACCGCCTGGTCGTCGCCGCCGTGGTGCTCGGTGTTGCACACCGCGTCCCCGGCCACCCCGCTGGCACCGACCCCCTTGGGCCCCGGAGCCGCCACCCACACCGGCCCGTCCACCGGCCGCTTGTCGATGCCGGTGACCTTCTTCGACTCCTCCACGACGTCGACGGCCTTGGCACGCCCCACATTGAGCGACAGAAGCTTCATACGGGCACGGTAGGCAGCGGACGGTCAAAGCGTCGACGGGATATTCAGCGCGCGCTCCAAGCCCCGCTTATGCTCGACCGCGTGATCGAGGCCCGCCATCTCCGTGTCCTGCGTGCCGTCGCCGCCACCGGTTCCTTCTCGGCGGCCGGACGGGAACTCGGCTGCACCCAGCCCGCCGTCAGCCAGCAGATGAAGGCGCTCGAATCCTCCGTCGGCACCCCGCTGCTGGTCCGCACCGGCCGTGAGATGCGGCTGACCCAGGCGGGCGAGGCGCTGGTGCGGCACGCGGCCGGCATCCTCGCCGGGCTCACCGCGGCCGAGGAGGAGGTCGCCGCCATCGCCGGGCTGCGCGCCGGACGGGTCCGCCTGGTCTCCTTCCCCAGCGGCAGCTCCACCCTCGTGCCCACCGCGCTGGCGGCCCTGCGCGCCGCGCACCCGGGCACCCGCGTCTCACTGGAGGAGGCCGAACCGCCGCGCTCGGTCGAGATGCTCCGCGACGGCGACTGCGACATCGCGCTCGCCTTCCGCTACGAGGGCGCGGCCGGAGCCGAGAAGGGGGAGTGGGACGACCTGGTCGTGCGCCCCCTGCTCACGGACCGGCTCGTCGGGCTCGTCCCGCAGGGGCACCGGCTGGCCCGCGCGGGCTCCATCGGTATCGGGGAACTCGCCGACGAGTCCTGGATCGCCGGCTGCCCGCGCTGCCGGGGGCAGCTGGTGCGGGTCTGCGAGAGCGCGGGTTTCACGCCCCGGATCGACTTCGCGACCGACGACTACCCGGCAGTGGTCGGTCTGGTGGGCGCGGGGCTGGGGGTCGCCGTGCTGCCGGAGCTGGCCGTGGAGTCCGTACGACCGAAGGGGGTGCGGACGGTGTCGGTCGAGCCGGTGGCGCACCGGGAGATCGTGGCGCTCACCCTGCCGGACCTGGCCCTGGTGCCCACGGTCGCGGCGACGCTGGACCGGCTGGCCGGAGCGGCCGCACGCTAGCGCCTGGGGGCACGGCACCTGGTGCCCAGCGCTGAAGAAACGTTCTTTCAGGTGTCCGAACCGGTTTCGCTCCCGGACGCGGACGCCGTCACCAGCCGGTGGCGCGCCCTGCCCATGAGCTCCTCGCGCTCGTCCTCGGTCAGCCCGCCCCACACGCCGTACGGCTCGCGCACCGCCAGGGCGTGGGCCGCGCACTGCGCGCGTACCGGGCATCGCATGCAGACCTCTTTGGCCGAGTTCTCACGAGCACTCCGTGCCGCACCGCGTTCTCCCTCGGGATGGAAGAAGAGCGAGCTGTCGACGCCGCGGCAGGCTGCGAGGAGCTGCCAGTCCCACAGATCAGCGTTCGGTCCGGGAAGGCGGGAGAAATCTGCCATTGCGTGTCCCCTTGTTGCCGTTCTGGGAGGAGATGTTGCCCATGACCGTACATCGACTATCTAAGGAGATGAAAATATGACTCATTGCGAATCTAGCCTCAGACACCAATAAATGGGAACAAAAACGTCTGAATGGGGCATAGGTTGTGATGAAACGTTGAGGGTCCCTTGCGCATGTCTGCACCGTGTCCGGCCCCTCACGTAGAGTGCCGAAGGTGACCAGCCATCCCGTAACTCTTTCGAGTGACCGTCGTTGAGACGGGCGGAGGCGGTTGAAAGAACAAGCGCTCGGGCAGGCGTTCGTGTCCGCTCGTGAGTGTCGACCGCACAGGTGACGATTTCGTACCAGCCTGGAGGCTCAAGGTGACGCGCATCAGCTGCGGAGGGCGGCCATGACATCCGTCCTCGTCTGCGACGACTCCCCGCTCGCCCGAGAGGCGCTGCGCCGCGCGGTGGCCACCGTGCCCGGCGTCGAGCGCGTGACCACGGCGGCCAACGGCGAGGAAGTCCTCCGCCGCTGGGGGGCCGACCGCTCGGATCTGATTCTGATGGACGTACGCATGCCCGGTCTGGGCGGCGTCGAGACCGTACGGCGGTTGCTGTCCGCCGACCCCGGGGCGCGCATCATCATGCTCACCGTCGCCGAGGACCTGGACGGCGTGGCCCTCGCGGTCGCCGCCGGAGCACGGGGCTATCTGCACAAGGACGCCTCCCGCGCGGAGCTGCGTGCCACGGTCACCCAGGCCCTCGCCGACCCGACCTGGCGGCTCGCCCCACGTCGGCTGCGCTCCGCCGAGATGGGCGCCGCGCCGACGCTCACCGCCCGCGAGATCCAGGTCCTGGAGGGCATGAGTCACGGCCGCTCCAACGCCGAGATCGGCCGCGAGCTGTTCCTCTCCGAGGACACGGTCAAGACCCACGCCCGGCGCCTGTTCAAGAAGCTCGGCGCCTCGGACCGCGCGCACGCGGTGGCGCTCGGCTTCCGCTGGGGTCTGGTCCGCTGAGTGGACCGTGCCGGGGGTGGCCCCCCACGAGGGAGGAGCCCCGCCTGCCGCACGGCGGGCGGGGGCGACGAGACGATCCGCCGGGTGCCCGCTGCTCGTTTCGCCGCGGATGCCGCATCCTTGAGGTGTGGAGTTCCTAGGGGAGCAGTCGAACGAGCGGGAGGGGAGGGCGCAGGAGATGAGTTCCGGCGCGCCTGCTCATAACGCTTCGGTGCACAACCATGGACGTGGCGCCACGGACCGGACGGCCGCAAGGCACCATGGACCGATGCGCGACGACGAGACGACAGCGATCGGTGCGCTCGTGCATCGCGCGGTCGACGGGGACGAGCAGGCCACGCACGATCTGCTCGCCCATGTCCACCCCTTGGCGCTGCGCTACTGCCGCACCCGGCTGTCCCGGCTGCCCGGTGACGCGCGGCACTTCGTGGAGGACCTGGCGCAGGAGGTCTGCGTCGCCGTCCTCCTCGCGCTGCCGCGCTACAAGGACACCGGCAGACCGTTCGAGGCGTTCGTGTTCGCCATCGCCGGCCACAAGGTCGCCGACCTGCAGCGGGCCGCGATGCGCCACCCCGGGTCGACGGCCGTCCCCTCGGACGAGATGCCGGAGCGCCCCGACGACTCCCTCGGCCCCGAGGAGCGCGCCCTGCTCAGCAGCGACGCCGAGTGGGCCAAGAAACTCCTGGCCAACCTCCCGGAGAACCAGCGGGAGCTGCTGCTGCTGAGGATCGCGGTCGGGCTCACGGCCGAGGAGACCGGACAGATGCTGGGGATGTCACCGGGCGCGGTCCGGGTGGCCCAGCACCGGGCGCTCAGCAGACTCCGGGCGCTGGCGGAGCAGTAGCCGCACGGGCCCCACGGCTTCTCGGGGCGCCCCGCGTGAACACGCGGGGCGCTTTTTCCGTACGAACATACGAAGCCCGGCAGGACTTCGTACCGTGGAATGTGTGCTCCGCGCTTCCCGTTAGCATGGACATCCGCACCGATCAAGGCCATTTGGGGAAGGTGTCATGACTGCCAACGTCGACGGAGTGCCCGATAAATTCGCGACGCTCGGGCTGACCTACGACGACGTGCTGCTGCTGCCGGGCTCGTCGGACATGGCACCCGACGAGATCGACACCGCCTCGTACGTCTCCAAGAACGTGCGGGTGAACATCCCGCTGCTCTCGGCCGCGATGGACAAGGTCACCGAGTCCCGCATGGCCATCGCCATGGCCCGCCAGGGCGGCGTCGGCGTGCTGCATCGCAACCTCTCCATCGAGGACCAGGCCAACCAGGTCGACCTGGTGAAGCGCTCCGAGTCCGGCATGGTGGCCGACCCGATCACCGTGCACCCGGACGCCACGCTCGCCGAGGCCGACGCGCTCTGCGCCAAGTTCCGCATCAGCGGTGTCCCGGTGACCGACGGCAACAAGAAGCTGCTCGGCATCGTCACCAACCGCGACATGGCCTTCGAGACGGACCGCACGCAGCGGGTCCGCGAGGTCATGACGCCGATGCCGCTGGTCACCGGCAAGGTCGGCATCTCCGGCGTCGAGGCCATGGAGTTGCTGCGCAGGCACAAGATCGAGAAGCTTCCGTTGGTCGACGACGCGGGCATCCTCAAGGGCCTCATCACGGTCAAGGACTTCGTCAAGGCCGAGAAGTACCCGCACGCGGCGAAGGACGGCGAGGGCCGCCTCCTCGTCGGCGCCGCCGTCGGTGTCGCCGGCGACGCCTTCGAGCGCGCCCAGGCCCTCATCGAGAACGGCGTCGACTTCATCGTCGTCGACACCGCCCACGGCCACTCCCGCCTGGTCGGGGACATGGTCGCCAAGATCAAGTCCAACTCCTCCGGCGTCGACGTCATCGGCGGCAACATCGCCACGCGGGACGGCGCCCAGGCCCTCATCGACGCCGGCGTGGACGGCATCAAGGTCGGCGTCGGCCCCGGCTCCATCTGTACGACCCGTGTCGTCGCCGGCATCGGCGTCCCGCAGGTCACCGCCATCTACGAGGCCTCCCTCGCCGCCAAGGAGGCCGGTATCCCGGTCATCGGCGACGGTGGCCTGCAGTACTCCGGCGACATCGCCAAGGCCCTGGTCGCGGGCGCCGACACCGTGATGCTCGGCTCGCTGCTCGCGGGCTGCGCCGAGTCGCCGGGCGAGCTGCTGTTCATCAACGGCAAGCAGTTCAAGTCGTACCGGGGCATGGGTTCGCTGGGCGCCATGCAGTCGCGCGGCGACCGCAAGTCGTTCTCCAAGGACCGCTACTTCCAGGAGGGCGTCGCCTCCGACGAGCAGCTCGTCCCCGAAGGCATCGAGGGCCAGGTGCCCTACCGCGGCCCGCTCTCCTCGGTCGTCCACCAGCTGGTCGGCGGCCTGCGCCAGTCGATGTTCTACGTCGGCGGCCGCACCGTCCCGGACCTCCAGGCCAACGGCCGGTTCGTCCGGATCACCTCCGCGGGCCTCAAGGAGAGCCACCCGCACGACATCCAGATGACCGTCGAGGCGCCGAACTACAGCCGTAAGTAGACAGCGGACCTGGTGAGGGCGGCCTCGGTGCATCCGGGGCCGCCCTCGTCGTGCCCGTCGGCGATACTGGTAGACGCTGAACGCATCAGGGAAAGGCCACAGACGTGACTGAGATCGAGATCGGGCGCGGCAAGCGCGGCCGCCGGGCGTACGCCTTCGACGACATCGCCGTCGTCCCC
This sequence comes from Streptomyces caniscabiei, assembly GCF_014930365.1. Lineage (GTDB taxonomy): Bacteria > Actinomycetota > Actinomycetes > Streptomycetales > Streptomycetaceae > Streptomyces > Streptomyces caniscabiei. Next base: position 298,328 of record NZ_JABXWI010000007.1, read on the forward strand.
AGCCGCCGTACGCGGGACCCGAAGGAGGTCTCGATCGCCTGGCAGATCGACGCCTACCGCTTCGAGCTGCCGTTCCTGGCCGCCCCCATGGACTCGGTCGTCTCCCCGGCCACCGCGATCCGCATCGGCGAGCTGGGCGGCCTCGGCGTCCTGAACCTCGAAGGTCTCTGGACCCGGTACGAGGACCCGCAGCCGCTGCTCGACGAGATCACCGGCCTGCCCGACGATGCCGCGACCCGGCGCCTCCAGGAGATCTACGCCGCCCCCATCAAGGAGGAGCTGATCGGGCAGCGCATCAAGGAGGTGCGCGACTCCGGCGTCGTGACCGCTGCCGCGCTCTCGCCGCAGCGCACCGCCCAGTTCTCCAAGGCCGTCGTGGACGCGGGCGTCGACATCTTCGTCATCCGCGGTACGACCGTGTCGGCGGAGCACGTGTCCGGCTCGCACGAGCCTCTGAACCTGAAGCAGTTCATCTACGAGCTGGACGTCCCCGTGATCGTCGGCGGCTGCGCCACCTACACGGCCGCCCTGCATCTGATGCGCACCGGCGCGGCCGGTGTCCTCGTCGGCTTCGGCGGCGGCGCCGCGCACACCACGCGCAACGTGCTCGGCATCCGGGTCCCGATGGCCACGGCGGTCGCCGACGTCGCCGCCGCCCGCCGGGACTACATGGACGAGTCCGGCGGCCGGTACGTGCACGTCATCGCGGACGGCGGGGTCGGCTGGTCCGGCGACATCCCGAAGGCGATCGCCTGTGGCGCGGACGCCGTGATGATGGGCTCGCCGCTGGCCCGCGCGACGGACGCGCCCGGCAAGGGCAACCACTGGGGCATGGAGGCGGTGAACGAGGAGCTGCCGCGCGGCAAGAAGGTCGACCTCGGGACCGTGGGCACGATCGAGGAGGTCCTCACCGGCCCCTCGCACACGCCCGACGGCTCCATGAACCTCTTCGGTGCGCTGCGGAGGGCGATGGCCACCACCGGGTACAGCGAGCTGAAGGAGTTCCAGCGCGTCGAGGTGACGGTGGCGGACTCGACGCACATGCGGTGACGCTGCGCTCGGCTTGAGCGGGGCTTGAGGGCTCGGTTGCCTTGGGGTGACCGGGCCCTTTTGTGTGCCCAAGTGGGGTGGTGGGGGCGTGAGTTGTGGGGGTGGGGGCGTGCGGTTGCGTTCGGGGCGAATGTGGGCCGAACGGGCGTAGCCGGGCGATAGCGTTCGTGTCCGGCGCCCCAGCTTGGCTGGGAGCCCCCTTCCAAGGACACGATCCGGACCTCGCCCTCGGGGCCCGGCCCGATTCCGACGGACCGTCCACCGGGCACTGGGCGGTGTCGTGGAAGGGGGCGCCCATGGGCCGTCACCGCAAGCCCACTCGCTGGGACCGGATCCGTCTGCGGATGGTGAAGTGCCGGAGGAGGTGGATCTTGCGGATTTACGGATGGTGAGCGGCCGCCCCCAAGACAAGTAGGGGCGGACACTCCGTGAACCATCCAGGAGCTCGTCGCAGTGCCCTCTGCGGCGGGCTCCGCCTGTTTCCGTACGGTACCGGTGGAGGCGGGCGGCTGCCAGCGGCCCCGGAGGCCAGGGGTGTGCCGTGCGCCCCCTCTCACAACCTGTGCGCCGCCCCCGTGGGCGTGGCCCCCCGCGTGTCCAGCAGGAGTTGCGCCTTCACCGACAGGCCTTGGAGGTCGTACGTGCGGTGCTGCTGGAGGAGGATCGTCAGGTCGGCCTCGGCGGTGGCCTCGTAGAGGGAGTCGGCGCGGGGGATGGGGCGGTCGAGGACGCTCCAGGTGGGGACGTGCGGGTCGTGGTAGCTGACGTGGGCGCCGAGTTCGATGAGGCGGCGGGCGATCTCGTCGGCGGGGGTGCCCTGTTGGTCGGGGACATCGGGCTTGTAGGTGACGCCGAGCAGGAGGACGCGGGCGCCCCGGGCCGACTTGCCGTGCTCGTTGAGGAGGGTGGCGGCGCGCTGGACGACGTACTGGGGCATGCGGTGGTTGACGCGCTGCGCCAGTTCGACCATGCGGAGGGAGCGGGGGGCGTGGCCCGCGAGGTCCTGGGGGAGCGCGTGGCCGCCGACGCCGGGGCCGGGGCGGAAGGCCTGGAAGCCGAAGGGCTTGGTCTCGGCGCAGCGGATGACGTCCCAGAGGTCGACGTTCAGGTCGTTGCAGAGGGCGGCCATCTCGTTGACCAGGGCGATGTTGACGTGGCGGTAGTTCGTCTCCAGGAGGTGGACCGTCTCCGCCTCGCGCAGGCCACGCGCGCGTACCACCTTGTCGGTGAGGCGGCCGTAGAAGGCGGCCGCCGATTCCGTGCAGGCGGGGGTGAGGCCGCCGATCACCTTGGGGATGTTGGCGGGGCCGTAGGCGCGGTTGCCCGGGTCCACGCGCGCGGGGGAGTAGGCGAGGTGGAAGTCGCGGCCGGCGCGTAGGCCGGAGCCCTCTTCGAGGAGGGGGCGCAGCAGGTCCCCGGTGGTGCCCGGGGGGACCGGGGACTCCAGGATGACCGTGGTGTGCGGGCGCAGCCGGGCGGCCAGGGTGCGGGCGGCCTCCTCGACCTGGGTGAGGTCGAGCGAGCCGTCGGCGCCGAGGGGCGTGGGCGCGCAGATGACCGCCGTACGGACGCGGCCGAGTTCGGCGGGGCTGGTGGTGGGCTTGAAGCCGCGGGCCAGCATGCGGCGCAGTTCGCCGGGGGTGAGCGAACCGGAGTCGGGGCCGGTGCGGTAACCGAGCGTGGCGATGCCGGCGGCGACGGCGGCCTGGGCCAGCGGCAGCCCCAACTGGCCGAGTCCGATCACGGCGAGATCTGCGGGCATGGCGGGGCCGTCCTTCCCAGTAACCGAAGCGGGACAGACGCGCAAGCCCGGTGGTCTGGATGAGCGAGCGCAATGTCACATTAGGCGGAAATATGACCGATATGCGGGATTGGGGGAGTGTTTTTCTGTGCGCGTCCTGCGGAGTTATCCACAGGCTGAGGGCCGGTGGTGGCCGAACTCGGGCAACGCGGTCAGAATTTTGGGCAGGGGATGCGAGAGGGACGAAAGAGCCGGGTCTCGCCTGACGGGCATGGACGGATGAGGCCGACGCGACGGACAGCGGGAGGCAGCGGTGAGGACAGCGGCACTGGGACCGGCGCAGCGCGTCGAGTCACTGGCGGGTATGGCCGAGCGCGAGCTGGACGTGCTGGTCGTGGGTGGTGGGGTGGTCGGTGCGGGCACGGCCCTGGACGCCGTGACCCGCGGTCTGTCCACGGGCCTGGTCGAGGCGCGTGACTGGGCGTCGGGTACCTCCAGTCGGTCCAGCAAGCTGATCCACGGCGGGCTGCGCTATCTGGAGATGCTCGACTTCGCCCTCGTCCGCGAGGCCCTGAAGGAGCGTGGGCTGCTGCTGGAGCGGCTCGCCCCCCATCTGGTGAAGCCGGTCCCCTTCCTCTATCCCTTGCAGCACAAGGGGTGGGAGCGGTGGTACGCCGGCTCGGGCGTCGCGCTGTACGACGGGATGTCCATGGCGCGCGGGCACGGGCGCGGGCTCCCGATCCACCGTCACCTGACCCGTCACCACGCCCTGCGCGTCGCGCCCTGCTTGAAGAAGGACGCGCTCGTCGGGGCCCTGCAGTACTACGACGCCCAGATGGACGACGCGCGGTACGTGGCCACCATGGTGCGCACGGCCGCGTCGTACGGGGCGAAGGTCGCCAACCGCGCGCGGGTGACCGGGTTCCTGCGGGAGGGCGAGCGGGTCGTCGGGGCCAGGGTGCAGGACGTCGAGGGCGGCGGGGAGTACGAGATCCGCGCCCGGCAGGTCGTCAACGCGACCGGGGTGTGGACCGACGACACCCAGGCGATGGTGGGCGAGCGCGGGCAGTTCCACGTCCGGGCCTCCAAGGGCATCCATCTGGTCGTACCGAAGGACCGGATCCACTCCACGACCGGGCTGATCCTGCGGACCGAGAAGTCCGTGCTGTTCGTCATCCCCTGGGGGCGGCACTGGATCGTGGGCACCACGGACACCGACTGGGACCTCGACAAGGCCCATCCGGCGGCGTCCAGCGCGGACATCGACTATCTGCTGGAGCATGTGAACTCGGTTTTGGCGGTCCCGCTGACGCGGGACGACGTGCAGGGGGTGTACGCCGGGCTGCGGCCGCTGCTCGCGGGGGAGTCCGACGCCACCAGCAAGCTCTCGCGGGAGCACATCGTGGCGCATCCGGTGCCGGGGCTGGTGGTCGTGGCCGGGGGCAAGTACACGACGTACCGGGTGATGGCCAAGGACGCGGTGGACGCCGCCGTGCACGGGCTCGACCAGCGGGTCGCGGAGTGCGTCACCGAGGACGTGCCGCTGCTGGGGGCCGAGGGGTACCGGGCCCTGTGGAACGCGCGGGCGCGGATCGCGGCGGACACCGGGCTGCATGTGGTGCGGGTGGAGCATCTGCTGAACCGGTACGGGTCGGCGACCGAGGAGGTGCTCGAACTGATCGCCGCCGATCCGTCGTTGGGGGAGCCGTTGCACGCGGCCGACGACTATCTGCGGGCCGAGGTGGTCTACGCGGCTTCGCACGAGGGGGCGCGGCATCTGGACGACGTGCTGACACGGCGGACGCGGATCTCGATCGAGACGTTCGACCGGGGGACGCGAAGCGCCCGGGAGGCGGCGGAGTTGATGGCTCCCGTGCTCGGCTGGGACAAGGACCAGATCGAGCGGGAGGTGCAGCACTACGAGAAGAGGGTGGAGGCGGAGCGGGAGTCGCAGCGGCAGCCGGACGACCTGACGGCGGACGCGGCACGGCTGGGGGCGCCGGACATAGTGCCGCTGTAGTCGGCTCGCCCCGCAGTCGTTCGGGCTCGCCTCCGCAGTCGTTCGGGCTCGCCCCGCAGACGTTCGGGCTCGCCCCCGTAGACCCTTCGGGCTCGTCCTCGAACGCCGGGCGGGCTCGGAGGGGTGGGCCGGGGGCCCCGGGAATCGGGGCCCCGTTGTGAAGTGTGGGTGGGCGCGGTGAGGGGCCTGGAGGCGGGGTGGCCGGTTGAGGGGGGCCCTGGGCGTGGGGCGGTTGGCGGGTGGGTGACAATGGAGGCTCTGTCAGGGCGGGTTGTATGAGGGGACGCATGTCGGAGGCGGAGCGGGCTGGGGAATCCCGTCAGGACAAGGACGCACGTCTCCTCGCCGGGCGGTACCGGCTGGGAGGGGTGCTCGGTCGCGGCGGCATGGGCACGGTGTGGCGTGCCATGGACGAGACGTTGGGCCGTACGGTCGCCGTCAAGGAGCTGAGGTTCCCGTCGAGCATCGACGAGGACGAGAAACGGCGGCTCATCACGCGCACGCTGCGCGAGGCCAAGGCGATCGCGCGGATCCGCAACAACGCCGCGGTCACGGTGTTCGACGTCGTCCACGAGGACGACCGGCCGTGGATCGTGATGGAGCTCGTCGAGGGCAAGTCGCTCGCCGAGGTCATCCGGGAGGACGGCGTCCTCGAACCGAGGCGGGCCGCCGAGGTGGGGCTCGCCATCCTCGACGTGCTGCGCGCCGCGCACCGCGAGGGCATCCTGCACCGGGACGTGAAACCGTCGAACGTCCTCATCGACAAGCACGACGGCCGGGTCGTCCTCACCGACTTCGGTATCGCACAGGTCGAGGGCGACCCCTCCATCACCTCGACCGGCATGCTCGTCGGCGCCCCCTCCTACATCTCGCCGGAGCGGGCGCGCGGCCACAAGCCCGGGCCCGCCGCCGACCTCTGGTCGCTCGGCGGTCTGCTCTACGCGGCCGTCGAGGGGGTGCCGCCCTATGACAAGGGTTCGGCCATAGCGACGCTGACCGCGGTGATGACCGAGCCGGTGCCGCAGCCCAAGCGCGCCGGGGCGCTGAAGGACGTCATCTTCGGCCTGCTCACCAAGGACCCCGAGCGACGCCTCGACGACGCCGGCGCGCGGGCCATGCTCAACCGCGTGATCCACGCGCCCGATCCGAAGGACGTCGAGTCGGCGGACGCCACGCGGGTCGTGCCGTTGCCGCCGGTGCCGGAGGAGCGCGCGAAGAAGGGCGGTTCCGGGGGCAGGGACGGCGGCGGCGAGCGGACTCGCGCGCCCCGGTGGTCCATGCGGAAGGGCTCGGCCGCCGCTGCGGCCGGGACGGCGGCCGTCGGTGCCGGTGCCGGTGCCGGGAGCGGCGCCGGCGGTGGCAGTGGTGCCGGCGGTAGCAGTGGTGCGGAGGCCGCGCGCGGTGCTTCCGGTGGGGCTTCGGGGGGTGTCTCCGGTGGGGTTTCCGGGGGGTCCCGCGGAGGTTCCGGTGGCTCAGGCGGGGTCTCTGGTGGGGCCGGTGCGAAGTCCTCGGGCTCCAGCCCTGCGGCTGTGACGACGCGGTCCGCCTCCGTCGGGGTCTCGTCCCGTGCCGAGGGCGCGAAGACCGGCGGCGCGGTGCAGCCGGCGGGCAAGCCGGCCGCGTCCGGGGTGCCCGGACCGCGGGCCGGCGGTGCCGGCCAGGGCGCGGGCGCGGGGAACTCCGTGTCGGCGGGGCGGACTTCGGGGTGGCCCGAGATGCCGCCGCCGGATCTGCCGCCGCGGCCGGTGCCCAGGGCGCCGATCACGGACGTGGTGTCGCGTCGGACCCTGGCGGTCATCGCGGTGGCCGTGGCCCTGGCCGTCCTCGGCACGGTGCTGGCGCTCACCCTCGGTGGTGACGACGGCAGTTCGACGGGCAGTAAGGGGGCCGACACCAAGGCCGCGTCCAGCGGGGCGGCGTCGGGGAGCGACGCCGACAGCGAGGACGCGGACAAGGGCACGGCCGACGACGCCGACAAGGCCGCGGGGTCCGACCCCAGCCCGGACGGGGAGACCACGGAGGAAGCCGGTGGTTCGGGCGGGTCCGGGGGCAGTTCGCCGAGTCCCTCGGGCGGGTCCGACGGCTCGGTGGGCGAGGACGGTTCCGGATCCGGCTCGGGGGACATCGCGACCGAGACGTACAAGAGCGCTCAGGGGTTCTCGATCGGGCTGCCCGACGGGTGGAAGTACCAGTCCACGGACGCCGCGGGAGCCCGGTTCTCCGGGCCCGACGGCCAGCGGCTGCTCGTCGGGTGGACGTCCACGCCGAAGAGCGACCCGGTCGCGGACTGGAAGAACCAGGAACAGTTCATGACGCGTTCGCAGTACAAGCGGATCCGAATAGAGGCGGTGAACTACCGGGGCTGGAACGCGGCCGACTGGGAGTTCACCTATGTGGAGAGCGGCACGAAGAACCGGTCGATCGACCGGGGGTTCGTCGTCGACTCGCGGCAGGGGTACGCGCTGATGTACACCGCCAAGGCCGCGAAGTGGAGCGGTGAGCTGCGCAAGGACACCTGGCGGACCTTCACGAAGACGTTCAAGCCGAAGGCATGAGGTGTCGGGCGCCCCGCTCGCGGTTTCGTCCGTGACGGTGAGTGCGGGGGCGCGTGCGGGTGGATGGTGTGCGCCGGGGCGTTGAGGGCCGTGGCTGTGTGCGGGCCCGTGCTTCGGTTCGGGGTGCCGTGCGGGGGCGTGCGGGTGCGCGGGCCGGGGCGAGGCGCCTCCATATGAGCTCGGCTTCGGCAGTTGTGCCCGCCCGGTGAGTTCGGGGGCGGGCCTTCCGGGGAAGATCGGATGCGTTCGAGCGCATTCGAGACGAACGAGATATCGCATCGAGTCAATGTGAGTTGCCTCCGGCACGTATCGTGAAGGGCTGCGGACCGTACGCAATCCAGAACGGAACGGGTCGCTGGGCGAGCGGAATTGACCAACCTGGCGGCCGGGGGAGGGCATCGTGGACGAATACGCGGGGCGAGTACTCGCCGACCGCTATCGCCTGCCGCTGCCGCCCTCCGACGAGTACGAACTCGCCGCCGAGATACGGGCCTTCGACACCTACAGCGGACAGGAAGTCCTGGTACGGCAGGTGCCGTTGCCCGAGGTGGTCGAGGCGGAGGTGCTCGACTCGGACGGTCTGCCCGAGGGGTACGTCGCGCGGGACACCGGGGCACGCCGGGGAACGGCTCGGGCCACGCGCGGGTCCACCGACCCCGCCGTACGGCGGGCCATCGAGGCCGCGCAGGCCGCCGCTCAGATCCCCGACCACCCCCGGCTCGACCAGGTCTTCGACGTGTTCGCCGAGGGCGGCTCGCTCTGGATAGTGAGCGAACTGGTGTCCGCCCGGACGCTGGAGGCGCTGCTCGCCGAGCAGCCGCTGACGCCGTACCGCGCGGCGGAGGTCGCCTCCGACGTGCTCACCGCGCTGCGGGCACTGCACGCGCACGGCTGGGTGCACCGGAACATCACCGCCCGCACGGTACTGGTCTGCGACGACGGCCGGGTGATGCTGACCGGGCTTGCGGCCGGGGCGGCGGAAGAGGCGCTGTGCGGGTACGACCCCGTGCCCGCGCGGGAGTTCGAGGACCGGCCGCCCGCGGCACCCGGCGGTGGCGCGGGAGCGCCGGCCGAGGGGTCCGGCGCGGGGTCCGGTCCGGGGCAGGGGGCGCGGCACGCTCCGGTGCCGCCCGGCGGGGTGCGGGACGCTCGGCGTGACCCGGTCCCGCCCGGCGGCGTTCCCGGTGCTCGCGGCGGTGCGCTGCCCGGCGGCGGCGGTACGTTCGGTGGCGCGGTCGAGGATCCCGAGGCTGCCCGGCGCGCCGCGATAGAGGCTCGGGCCGGGAGCGCGGGGCCGGGGGCGGATCCCTCCGGCGGACAGCGCGCGCTGGAGGCCGGCGGGGACGCGCGGGCGGCGCGGGCGGGTGCCATCGCGGCATACCGGGCGGGCGCGCGGGCCGCGGCCCGTGTGCAGGACGACCATCTCGGCGGGCCGGGCACGGGATTGCCCGCGCAGCGGCCGGCGCCGCAGGACGGGACGCCGGGGGCGGGGCGCGACGGCGGCGCGACGTCGGGTGGCGCGACCCGCCCGGTGCCGCTCCACCAGATCGCCGACCCCTACGGCGTCCTCGCGAACGGCGGCGCCACGAGCGCCTGGCACGGCGCCCTGCCGCGCGGCGGAACGGCTTCGCCCGGCACGGGTGACGACGGTTCGACCGGCGGTGGTACGACCGGCGGTGGTACGACCGGCGGCGGTGCGGCCGGCGGCACGTATGCCGACGCTGTGCCCGGCGGTGTCCCGGTGTCCTCGAGGGTGACGGACGCCGTTTCCTGGGACGGTGCCGGTGGCGGGACCGCTCCTCGGCGGGGGCCCGCGACCGCGCTCGCGGCCGAGCGTGCACGGCAGGCCCGGATGGCCCTGGTGGGGCCGGTCACCGAGCGATGGGCGCCGGAGCAGGCCGGACCGGTGCATGAGAACTGGCAGTTGGCCGCGCCGATCGGACCGGCCACGGATCTGTGGGCGCTCGGCGCGCTGCTGTTCCGGGCCGTGCAGGGACACGCGCCGTACCCGGAGGAGAACACCGCCGAGCTGGTGCAGATGGTGTGCGCCGAGCCGCCCGCGTTCGCCGAGGAGTGCGGACCGCTGCGGCCGGTCGTGGAGTCGCTGCTGCGCCAGGACCCCACCGAGCGACTGGACTTCGAGGAACTGCGCGGCTGGCTGCGCTCCCTGGTGCGGTCGGCGCCCGAACCGGAGGCCGGTACGCACGTCGTGCCCGCGCCGCCCGTCGACGCGAGCCGGCTGCCGATCGTACGGCGGCGGGGCGAACTCGTCCGCAGACGACGGGCCGGGCTGCCCGCGACCAGCGCGCACGCCCGCCACAAGCGCACGCGGCAGGAGAGGTCGCCCCAGCCCCGCAAGCTGGGCCGCACTCTGCTCCTGCTGATACTGCTCGCGCTGGCCGCCGCCATCACGTACGCCATGGTGTTCATGCCGAAGGCGACGCCGAGCAGTGGGGGCGCCGACATCGGCAGCCGCACGGACAGTGTGGGGCAGCCGAGTTCGGCGCCCGAGGCGAGCGGCGACACCCGGCCCGGTCAGAACTCCAGCTCGCCCGACGGGGGCGAGGAGGGCCAGAGCGGCACGAGCCCCTCGCCGTCGGAGTCGTCCGGATCCACCCAGACACAGACCGGCGATCCCGAGGTCGCCCAGGGGTTCACCCTGCGCAAGGACTCCGAGGGCTTCCAGGTCGCCGTCGCCACCGGCTGGGACCGCGGCGGCAGGAACGGGCGCGGTCAGATCGTCTACTCCCAGGGCGGCTTCGAGCTGATTGTCGTCCCCGGGCGGGACACCACGGCGACGTACGGCAGCGATCCGCTGAAGTACCAGCGGGAGGACGAGCGCGAGTTGCAGCCCTTCCGTGACTCGACCTGGGCCACCTCCACCGGTATGCGGCTGGTCGAGGTGGGCGGGGTGACCTCGGCCGAGGGGCAGTTCACCTGGCAGGACTCCGAGGGGCGCGGCGTCTACGTACGCAACCTCGCGATCCTGCTCGACGGGCGATACCACGTGGTGCAGGTGCGCGGGCCGGAGGCGGAGCGGGACGAGGTCACCCGGCTGTACGAGCAGGCGGCGGCCACGTACAAGTCGACCGGCTGAGCCGTCGTCCGGTCGGCGGCGGAAGGTTGCGCTCCGTTCGCAGAAGCGAGAACCGTCACAGTGCGGTCTCTGTGCGGCCAGCCCGGTTCCCCGGGCTGTGGGCCGCTCCCTACTCTGACCCTGTCAAGAACATTGCGGGGCAACGTGAATCAGATGCAGGGCCAGCTCCTCGCGGAGCGCTACCGGCTCGTCGACACGATCGGCAGCGGTGGCATGGGACGGGTCTGGCGTGCGCACGATGAGGTGCTGCACCGGGCGGTCGCGGTCAAGGAGTTGACCGCCGCGCTCTACGTCTCGGAGAGCGAGCAGGCCATCCTGCTGCGGCGGACCCGGGCCGAGGCCCGTGCGGCCGCGCGGATCAACCACTCGGCCGTCGTCACCGTGCACGACGTGCTGGAGCACGACAACCGGCCGTGGATCGTCATGGAGTTGGTCGAGGGTGTCTCGCTGGCCGACGCCGTGCGGGACCGGGGGCGGCTGGAGGCGCGCGAGGCGGCGCGCATCGGGGTGTGGGTGCTGCGCGCGCTGCGGGCCGCCCACCGGGCCGGTGTGTTGCACCGCGACGTGAAGCCGGGGAACGTCCTGCTCGCCGAGGACGGCCGGGTCATGCTGACCGACTTCGGTATCGCGCAGGTCGAGGGCGACACCACCATCACCCGGACCGGCGAGATCGTCGGTTCCGTCGACTACATCGCCCCCGAGCGGGTGCGCGGGAACGAGCCAGGTCCCGCCTCCGACCTGTGGTCCCTGGGCGCCACGCTCTACACGGCGGTGGAGGGCAAGTCGCCGTTCCGGCGCACCACTCCGCTCACCACCATGCAGGCCGTGGTGAGCGAGGAGGTCGCGGAACCGGCGGAGGCCGGGGCGTTGGGTCCGGTCATCAGCGCGCTGCTGTGCAAGGACCCGGCCGTACGGCCCGGTCCCGACGAGGCGGAGCAGTTGCTCGCCGAGGCGGCGGAGGGGCGGCGGCCCCGGGAGGCGCAGGCCTATCTGGCGACTCGGGAGCAGACGGGGGCGGACCGTACGGCCGCGGTCGAGCCTTCGGGCGGGACGGATGGTACGGGCGGTGCCGGCGCGCATGGTGTGCAGGGCATGCAGGGCGCGCTTGGTGTGCCGGGCGTGCACGGTGGCGAGGGAGTTCGGCCGGCTCAGGCTGGAAGCGCGGGCGTCGGTGGGACGGGGGTGCGTGGTTACGGCGCGGAGGGCGCCTCGGGTGCGCTTGGTGCTCCGGGTGCTCCGGGTGCTTCGGTCGCTGGTGCGTCTGGTGCGTCTGGTGCGTCTGGTGCGTCTGGTGCGTCTGGTGCGCCGGTCGCTCCTGGTGCGTACGGCACCGGTGCGCACGGGGCCGAGTACTCCACCGGTGCCGTTGTCGGCTGGGGTGGCGGGTCCGGTGGTTTCGGTGGTCCCGGGATGCCGGGAGCGCCGGGGCCCGGGGGCCATCAGCCAGGCTCCGCCGTGCCCGCCGCCGCGACCCCCAAGCGGCGTCGCCGGGGCCGTACGGTCGCCCTCGTGCTGGTGCTGGCCGCGCTGGTCGGAGGTGGTGGCGCCGTCGCGATGCACTACGCGGACGGCTGGTCCGCCGGCAGCTCCAGCACGGACGGATCGGGCGGGGACCAGTCGGCCGACGGGGTGCCCGAGGGGTGGGAGCGGGTCGAGGACCCGCAGGGTTTCAGCCTCGCGCTGCCCGAGGGGTGGACGCGGCGGGTGGAGGGCTCGCAGATCGACTACACGCCCGACGGCGGCGAGCACTTCCTCCGGATCGCCGTGGACGACTCGCCGGACTTCGACAGCCCGTACCACCACCAGCTCGACCTGGAGGAGCAGGTGCGGACGCGGTCCCGGTACCAGCGGGTGAGCCTGGAGGAGAACATCTTCCGCGACCGGCCGGGCGCGCTGTGGGACTTCACCTGGACCGCGCTGGAGAAGGACACGGAGTTCCCCGGGCCGCGCCGGGCGATCGAGCAGATGTACCTCTCGCGGGACGGCGTCGAGTACACGATCTACATGTCCGCGCCGGCGGCGGACTGGAAGACGGCCGAGGAGCAGTTCTACGCGGTGCTGCGCAGCTGGCGGCCGGCGGAGCGGTGAGCCCCGGCACGGGCCTCCCGACTCCGGGGCGCCGCGCGGCGCTCGCAAGGCGCCTGCAAGGCGCTCGTGAGACGTGTGTGCGGCGCTTGTCGGCCAGCCCGTCGCGCGGCACCGGAGGGTTCGGGTCCGGTGCGGCATGATGGGGCGCATGGGGACCGAGGGGGAGAGCGTCCGTGTCATAGCCGGGCGTTACCGGCTGGAGGCCAGGATCGGCCGCGGCGGTATGGGGATCGTGTGGCGCGCCACCGACCAGCTCCTCGGCCGGCAGGTGGCGGTCAAGGAACTCGCCCTGGACGACTCGCTCCCCGAGCAGCGCTCCCGGGAGCGGCGCGAGCGCACCCTGCGGGAGGCGCGGGCGGTCGCCGGGCTCGGCCACCCGCACATCATCGTCGTGCACGACGTCGTCGAGCAGGACGAACGCCCGTACATCGTCATGGAGTTGATCGACGGCGGCTCGCTCGCGGAGCGGATCGAGGAGCATGGGCCCGTCGACGCGCGGGAGGCCGCGCGGATCGGGATCGCTCTGCTGGGCGCGCTGCGGCGTGCGCACGACGCCGGTGTCCTGCACCGCGACCTCAAGCCCGCCAACGTCCTGCTGGAGAACGGCACCGACCGGGTCGTCCTCACCGACTTCGGGATCGCCCAGGTCGCCGGCGCGACCACGCTCACCGAGAGCGGGTCCTTCGTGGGCTCGCCCGAGTACACCGCCCCGGAGCGGATGTCCGGGCTCCGCACGGGGCCGGAGTCCGACCTGTGGTCGCTGGGCGCGCTGCTGTGCGCCGTGCTCAGCGGTGAATCGCCGTTCCGACGCGACTCGTTGGGCGGGATCCTGCACGCGGTGGTCGTCGACGAGATCCGGCCGCCCGCGCAGGCCGCGCCGCTGCTGCCCGTCGTACGGGGGCTGCTGGAGCGTGATCCGGACCGGCGGCTCGAGGCGGTGGAGGCCGAGCGGCTGCTGCGGGCGTTCCGGGATACCGGCCGCACGCCGCGGACGACGAGGAACCCGCGGACCTCGCCCGGTTACACCCCGACCCGCCGGGACGTGCCGCGCCCCGGCCGGGACGCGTGGCGGGCGGCCGCCGCCGGGGCCGGTGGTGCGGCCGGGGCTTCCGCTGCCGCCGCCCAGGACGCGCCGGCGGCCGGGGGCGGACAGTCGCCGTCGGACGCGGGCGGGGCCGGAGCGGCGGCACCGCGGGAGGAGTCCGGCGAGCGGCGTCCCCCGCACTCCACCCGAAGCGTGCTGGTCGCGGCCGCGCTGGTGGCGGCGATGGCCGGGGCGGGTGTCTCGGCGGCGGCGCTGCTGATGCGGGAGGGCGGCGGCGGGGCCGGCACCCCGGGCAGTACGGCATCGCGGACGCCGGGCGGGTCGAGCACGGCGGGCGAGTCGGGGCCGTCGGGGCAGTCGGGATCGCCGGGCGAGTCGGGACGGTCCGGCACGCCGAGCACCCCGGGCGCGCCGGGCGCGTCGAGCGGCGCGGGCGGGTCCGGAGAGTCCGGCGGTACGTCCGGTGCGTCCGGCACATCCGGTACGTCGGGGGGTGCCACCCCCACCGTGACGCGCTCGCGGGCGGCCACCGCGCCGACCGTGCCCTCGGGATACCGGCTGGCCGCGGACGAGCGGGGGTTCAGCCTCGCGGTGCCGGACGACTTCACCCGGGATCCGCAGGGGGAGCGGGTCTTCTACATGTCGCCGGGGCAGGTGATCCGGATCGGCGTCAAGCTCGACGACCCGGAGGAGGGCGGCCCGGTGGGGGTGATGCGGCGCGCCCATGCGAAGGGGCCCTCCACGAACCCCGGTTACCGCGACGGCCGGGTCACCGAGACCACGCACGACGGGCGGCCGGCCGCGCTCTGGGAGTTCACCTGGGACGGTTTCAGCGCGGCCGAGGGGCCCCGGCACACGTACGACCTGTGCTGGGAGCGGGACGGGCGGCTGTACGACGTGTGGGTGTCGGCCCCGGTCGGGAGGGTGAGCGAGGCGAAGGAGTACTTCGACGTGGCGGTCGGCACCTTCGTTCGTGACTAAAGCGGAGATAAGTGGTGTTCCGCGTCACGGGTCTGTGACCGGAAAGCGACGGGGGTGGATGCCGAAGCGCTTGCCGCGATACAGATGAGCGTATGAGCAGCAACGGGGGCGCCCCTTACGGCACAGGGCCTGGGCCCGGTTACGGAGCCGACGAGCCGACGAGTTTTGGACTGCAACCGCCGCAGCCGAGTGCGCCGTACCCGGGGAACCCGTACGCGCAGCCGGTCGCGGACCAGCCGCCCGCGCCCGCGCCGGCCCCGGCCCCGCAGTCCCAACCGCAGTCGCAGCCCCAACCTCAACCCCAGCCGCAGCCGCAGTCCGTGCCGGCGGCGGGGCCCGCCCCGCTCCCGCAGACGGCACCGCACGCGCAGACGACGCCGCCCGCGCAGTCCTCGCAGGATCCCGGCACCGGGCGGTTGATCGCCGGTCGTTACCGGTTGCTCGCCAAGCTCGGGCACGGCGGGATGGGCACGGTGTGGCGCGCGCAGGACGAGACGGTGGACCGGGAGGTCGCCGTCAAGGAGCCCCGCGTCCCCGACCACCTTCCCGAGCGTGAACGGGCCAACGCCTACGAGCGGATGCGCCGCGAGGCCCGTGCGGCGGCCCGGCTCGATCACCCGTCGGTCGTGAACGTGCACGATGTGGCGGTCGTGGACGGCCGGCCGTGGATCGTCATGGAGTTGGTGCGCGGGCGTTCGCTGGGCGACGCGCTCCAGGAGGGCACCCTCGGCGCCCGCGAGGCGGCGAGAATCGGCCTCGACGTGCTCGGCGCGCTGGAGGCCGCGCACGCGGCGGGCATCCTGCACCGGGACGTCAAGCCGGACAACGTCCTCCTCGGCCGCCACGACCGGGTCGTCCTCACCGACTTCGGCATAGCCCAGATCGAGGGCGAGACGAATCTGACGGACACCGGCGGCTTCGTCGGCTCGCCCGAGTACATCGCCCCCGAGCGGGTGCTCGGCCAGCGCCCAGGACCCGCGTCGGACCTCTGGTCGCTCGGTGTCGTCCTCTACGCCGCGACCGAGGGCGTGTCGCCCTTCCGGCGCAGCAACACGCCCGCGACCCTCCAGTCCGTGCTCAACGCCACGCCCGCGCCGCCCGCTTCGGCCACCGGCCCGCTCGCCGAGGCCATCAACGGCCTGCTGCAGAAGGACCCGGCACGCCGTCCGAGTGCCGCCCGGGTCCGTGAACTGCTGGAGACGACCGCGAACCCGCCCGCGCCCGTCCAGGTGGTCCGGACGATCGCCGGGCCCCGCCCGGAGGACACCAAGGGCATCAGGATCGGCGCCAGGACCCTCGCCGGCGTCGGCGCGGCGGTCTTCGCGGCGGCGGTCGCCGGGCTCGGCGTGCTGGGCGTGGCGGCGGCGGTGACGGCCTACGTGGTGATCGCCGACCCCTTCGCGGGGCCGCTGCCGGACGGCTGGAAACAGCGGGACCTCGGTACGAAGGTCGCCGCGAGCGTGGGCGTGCCCGGGGACTTCGTGAAGGACAAGTTCGAAGCGGACGAGACCGACGGCACGTTCGCGCAGTACAGCGACCCGAGCGGGCTGATCCGGATCAACGTCGACCGGGACATCGAGAGGGACGACAAGGAGAACGAGATCCCGGGGGTCGCGCTGGACCGGGCGTACGCCGACTGGGAGTTGGTCAAGGACGGGGAGTACTCGCTGGACGTCGCCGACACCCCCGCGCCGAAGGGGCGGCCGAAGGAGGCGAAGTTCCAGGACCACGAGGCCGCCCAGAACACGATCAGGTACACGACCACCGACAGCCAGGCCCCGCGCCTGCGTGAGGCGCGGGTCCTGTACTACCGGGCGGGCAACGGTGACATGTACCGGCTCTGGATCGACTATCCGGGCAAGGGGCACTTCACCGAGCAGGGCCGCGAGATCGCCCGCACGGTCATCGCGAACCTGAAGATCGACAAGATGTAGACGCCGCCCGGGAGCGCGCGTTTCATGAGAGCGCCACCGCCAGGTCGTTGGTGACGGTGAAGAAGAAGCGGGCCTGTGGCGAGGCGCCGCCCGGGGTGGCCATGGTGACCGCCGGGTACTTGTCGGTGTCCTTGCGGTCCACGATGTCGTCGAACAACCGGCCGAGCCGGAGGGGTTCGGCGTCGGGCGCGGGGCGCAGGAACAGGTCCCAGATCACCTTGTCCGGGCCGACCGGGTCCGGCAGGGACGTCAGGCGCGCGCGGAACGCGGGTAGCCCGGTCGCGCCTCGCTCCACGGCGCGTGTCGCCGGTGCCTCGAAGTCCGGCACCTCCTCGCCCCGGGCGACCCCCACCAGAGTCGCGCCCTCGCCGAGCACGGCGCCGTGCAGGACGCCCTCGACGGCGATCGAGCCGTCGCCGACGGGCAGCGCGGTGACCTCGGCGTGCGCGGTGCGGTGGAAGGTACGCAGCGCCAGGTAGCCGTCCTTGGTGGGGTACGGGATCCACCACGCGACCGGCGACCGGTCCGGGGGCTCGGCGGTCAACAGGCCCCGCTGCTCGACCGGTCCGGCCCGCAGCCGGCGGCGTGCCCCGTCCTCGCCCCGCTCGACATGCAGGTCCCAACGGCCCTCCGCGAGACTCGTCGCGTCGCGGTCCAGCGTGGCGGTCCAGGGGCTCCTGGCGTCGCCCGGCGTGTCCTGCCGCAGGGGGACGCGGACCTCGTCGCCGGCGTGACGGCGGCGCAGCACGAGCGTCAGGTCCGCCCCCGACACGCCGGACGCCGCGACGGAGACCCGCACCTCGCCGCGCCCGCCGACGCGGCAGCCGGCCTTCGGACGTAAGGGCTTCGGCGCGGCGCTCGCGGCGGAGGGTCTCGCCGCCCAGGGCCCGGCGGCCTCGGTCTCGGCGGGCCTGGCCTCGGTCTCGGCGGGCCTGGACGCGGGCTCGGACGCCCTGCCCTCGGCGGCCCCGGACCTCGGCTCCGGCGCCCCCGGCTTCCCGTCCTTCGTGGACGGGGTCCGGCCCAGTACCCGGCGTAAGCGTCGTCCCAGCTTCACCGTCGCCGGGGTGCGGGCCTCCTGGAGGTCGGCGATCAGGCGTTCGTACTCCGCGGCGATCACGCGGGGCGCGTACCGCTGGACGGTCGTGCGCCCGGCGGTGCCGACGCGCCGGCGCAGTTCCGGGTCGTCGATGAGCCGGAGCAGGCTCGTGGCCAGGGCGTTCGGGTCGTTCGGTGTGACGAGGAGGCCGTCGGTGCCGTCGGTGACGATCTCACCGGGGCCGTGCGGGCAGTCGGTGGCGACCACGGGGACGCCGGCGTGCATGGCCTCCAGGATGGTCATGCCGAAGGACTCCCACTCGGAGCTGACCGCGGCGACGGAGGCCTTGGCCCACTCGGTCTCCAGGGTGGCGCTGGGGCCCATGAGGAACACGTGGTCGTTCAGGCCGAGCGTGTCGATGGCGGCGCGCAGGTTCGCGCGCTCGGGGCCCTTGCCGTAGATCCGCAGCCGCCACTCGGGGCGTTCGGCGACGACCTTGGCGAAGGCCTCGACGAGCAGGTCGTACCGCTTGACCGGGAACAGACGTCCGGCGGCGACCACCAACGGGGCGCGCAGGTCGGAGGGTTCGGCCTTCGGACGGGGCGCGGCATTTCCGATGTCCGTGATGCGGGTGCGCAGCCCGGGCAGGTGCCGGCGGTGGTCGGCGGCGTCCCGCGCGGAGACGGTGACGAAGGCGTCCAGCCGCCCGATCGCCGCGTTCTGCGCCTCGCGCACGCCGGGCACGTGGTTGTCGTACGAGAGATGCTCCTGCCCGATGAGCAGCGGGCCCCGGCGGGTCGTGCCGGACGCGCGCGACGCGCCGGGCGGGCGGCGCGAGCCGACGGAGCCGTGCCCGGCCAGGGCGACCACGAGCGCCGGGCGGGTCGCGACGACCACGTCGGCGTCGGTGGTGTCGAGGAAGGCGCGCAGCCGTTCGTCGGTCAGCGCGGTGTAGCGGTGGGCCAGCACCTCCGTGGGCGGGACCACGGTGGACGGCCGCGACATCAGCTCGTGGCCGCCGTCGTAGGAGGCGGCGTCGGGGCGTTCGTCGACGAGCGGGACCAGACGGACCTTGCCGCTCATGCCGAGCAGAGGGCGTTCCTCGGTGCGTAACACCGAGACCACCTCGACGTCATGACGGGTCGCCAGGGCTCCGGCGAGGTTCAGTGTCGAGCGGACGGTGCCGCCGATGGCGTACGCGTTGTGGAGCAGAAAGGTGATTTTCACGGCGCTCAGTGCGTCCTCTCGGCGATCCAGCCCATGACCCGGTCGGCCACTCCCGGTTCCTTCAACAGTGCTCCGCCGTGCGCGGAACCGGCCACCGTCTCCACCGTGACCCCATTGGGGGGCATGTTGTGGTCGTTCTCCTCGGCGGCCTCGAGGTCGAGCGAGTGCCGGACGGGGACGAAGTCGTCCTCGGAGTGGAGCAGGAACATCGGGGCGTCGTCACCGCCGGAGGCGCGGTGCCTGACGACCATGTCCCGCCAGGTGTCCCGGCAACCCGGGTGCGCGGAGGCCGAGTCGTCCACCGGCTCGGGGTGACAGCGCGCCAGGAGGGTGGCGTTGTCCCGCAGTCGGCGCTGCCTGGCGCTCGCGTCGCCGGCGTTGCCGTCGCGCCAGGCGCGGTACGGGTCGTTCACGGGGGAGAGGGCCACCACGCCGTCGACGCGGGAGCCGCCGGAGCCGTAGGTGGCGACGGCGGTGGCGATCTGTCCGCCGGAGGAGGAGCCCAGCAGGACCAGCCGGTCGGCGTCGACGTCGAAGTCGGCGGCGTGGGCGCGGATCCAGTCGAGCGCGGACAGCGCGTCGGTCCGCTGGGCCGGCCAGGGAGCGTCGAAATTCAGCCGGTGGTCGACGGTGAAGACGGCGTACCCGGCGTCCGCGAAGGTGCGCGACCAGGTGGCCCAGCCGGTGTCCTCGTACCAGTGGCCACCGTGCAGGATCACCAGGCCCGGTTGCTTCCCGCCCCACTCCTCACCAGCGGCGTTCCAGTAGGCGTCGAGGGTCTGGCGGGGGTGCGGACCGTAGGCGTGGGAGCTCTCGTCGCGGCCGGCCGCGGCGCTGTCACGGGCGTCGTGGACGACCAGTCCAGCAACGACAGCAACGCAAAGAATGAGACAACCCCAGAGCCGACGCACGGCTACCCGCCCTTCGAGTGACCTGACGGCAGGCGACGTCGTCCCCGGGCACGGGATCCGACCGAAACATCCACGGCATGGCGGCACCCGCACGGCCTGCTTGCGTGAGCAACCGGACTATAGGCCGCGTGCGCGAACAACCGTCAATCGGGGTAGGTGAGTTGGCCGGACATTTCTGGTCTGAACAACTTGGCGGGGATCGTGGATGACATATGCAAACATCTCCATTCCTGTGGATGGCCCATGGAAGAAGGGGGGTTGACACGCAGATGACGTGGACATTTAGCTTCCCTTTACGTGGCCAGGGGGGTGGATCAGGCCACTCAACGGGGATATAGGGGTGAGTTGTGCGAATACGCACGCGCACAGCGGGGTTGGCCCTGCTGGCTTCCGTCGTCATGTCATCGGGGCTGTTGCCCTCCAGCGTCGCCGGGGTGGCAGCGGCGGCCACCTGCACGGCGGGGACGTCCACCGACTTCAACGGCGACGGCGTCGTCGACACGGTCGTCGCGGACCCGAACGCCGCGGTGGGCGGCGTCAAGGGCGCCGGCCTGGTGCGGGTGATCCTGGGCGGCGGCAAGGGGGTCTTCGAGATCTCGCAGGCCACTCCCGGCATGAACGCGGCGCCCGAGCCCGGTGACGGCTTCGGCACCTCCCGCACGACCTACGACGCCGACGGGGACGGCTGCACCGACCTCGTCGTCGGGGTGCCGTACGAGGACATCACCAAGGACGGGGCGAGGCTCGTCGACGCCGGGGCGATCTACATCGTCCACGGCACGCCCACCGGTATCGGCGAGGGCTCCGTGATCGAGGGCTACAGCCAGTCGGGGCTGGACGCCGACACCACCACCGAGGCGTACGACTGGTTCGGACAGTCCGTCAAGGGCGGCGAGACCGCGAGCGGTGTGCCCTACCTGGTCGTCGGAGTGCCCGGCGAGAACGTCGTCACCGGCGGCACCGACTACGCGGACGCCGGCTGCGTGCACTACATCCAGGGCAGCACCAGGACGACCGTCAACCAGAGCGACCCGGGGGTGCCCGGAACCGTCGAGGCCCACGACCGCTTCGGCTACTCCGTGGCCGGTACCAACCGCTACTTCGGCGTCGGCATCCCGGGCGAGGCCATCGAGGGCGAGACCTTCGCCGGAGGTGTCGCGGTCTTCAACCACACCCTCGCAGGCGGCGTCCCCACCGCCCTGGCCGGATTCGACCAGGACGCCCCTGGGGTGACCGGCACGGCCGAGACCGACGACGGCTTCGGCACCTCGATCGCCATGACCGGCTACCGGCCGAGCGACCAGACGTACAACTCCGACGTCCTGCTCGCCGTCGGCACGCCCGGCGAGGACATCGGCACGGTCGCCGAGGCGGGCGGCGCGGCGGTCTTCCGGATCCAGCCCTCCGGCGCGTACACCGAGACGGCGGCCGTCGACGCCGCGGTGGCGGACGTCGAGGGCGACCCCGTGGCGGGCGACTTCCTGGGCCAGCGCGTGGCCATCTCCAACACCAACACGAATGTGGTGACCACCGCCGACACCGTACGGCTGGCCGTCGGCATCCCCGGCAAGGACGTCGGCGCCGCCACCGACGCGGGAGCCGTCCAGGTCTTCCGGCCGCTGGGCACGATCGGCGCGGCCGACCGGC
Source organism: Streptomyces caniscabiei (assembly GCF_014930365.1). Classification (GTDB taxonomy): domain Bacteria; phylum Actinomycetota; class Actinomycetes; order Streptomycetales; family Streptomycetaceae; genus Streptomyces; species Streptomyces caniscabiei. The sequence goes on from NZ_JABXWI010000007.1 coordinate 319,663, forward strand.
TGGTCACCCGCGGCTCGGGCCTGCCGGGTAGCGCCACCAGGCGGGACCACCTGGGCATGTCGCTGACCGGTGGCGCGAACAACCTCTACGTCGGGGTGCCCTTCAGCAAGGCCTCCGGCACCACCAAGGGGGTCCTCCACGTCGTGACGTGGGCCGACCTCGACGGCACCACCAGCACGGGTGCCACCACGTACCAGCCGGGATCGGGCGGACTGCCCGACAGCGGCGTCTCGTTCGGCGTGGTCGGGTGACGGACGGCATGGAGACAAGGAAGTACACCGCGATGACGTTCCGTTCGAACAGAGGTGCGGAAGAAGGGGTGGGCGGCAGACGGCCGGTCCGCTCGCTCACCGTCGCCACCGCGCTGACGGCCCTGCTGGTCATGACGCTCGGCAACGCCCCCGCCCCCGAGCCCACGGCCGCGGCCGTCGCCACGGACAAGGCCGCCGAGAAGGCGGGCAAGGGTTCCGCCACGGCCCTCACCGAGGACGCCGCCCAGGACCGTGCCGCGAAGACCGGGAAGAAGGTCGAGATCACCGGCCTTCGCGACGAGCGCAGCACGACGGTCGCCAACCCGGACGGCACCTTCACCGTCACCGAGTACGTGCAGCCGGTCCGCACCCGCAAGAACGGCGCGTGGACCGACATCGACACCACGCTGGTCAAGCGGGACAACGGAACCTACGCGCCCAGGGCCGCCGTCACCGCGATGGCCTTCTCCGGCGGCGGCGACCGCACCTTCGCCGAGATCGAGAAGGACGGGCGCGCCCTCTCCCTCGACTGGCCCGGCACCCTGCCCGAGCCCAGGATCGACGGTTCCACCGCGACCTACCGCGACGTCCTGCCCGGCGTCGACCTCAAGGTCACCGCGAACGCCGAGGGCTTCTCCCACGTCCTCGTGGTCAAGAACGCCGAGGCCGCCGCCCACCCCGACCTCGCCACCCTCGAACTCCCCGTCGACACCACCTCGGTGGAGCTGACGGAGAGCGCCGGCGGCGGTCTGACCGCCACCGACAGCGGTTCCGGCGGCGCGGTCTTCGAGGCGCCGAAGCCGTTGATGTGGGACTCCAGCGAGGGCACCGGCGAACCGGCCGACACCCCCGCGGCCCCCGGCGAGGACATCACGCCGCCCGACGGCGCCACCGTCGAGGACGTGGAGGTGGCCGTCGACTCCGACAGCGTCACCCTCACCCCCGACGCGGACCTGCTCACCGGCGACGACACGGTGTACCCGGTCTACATCGACCCCGTGTTCCGCACCGCCAACCGCACCGGCTGGACCATGGTGTCCTCCGACTCCCCGTCCGACTCCTTCTGGAAGTTCGACGACGACGAGGGCGTGGGCCTCTGCCCCTCCAACGTCTCCTTCCGCTGCTCCAGCGGCAGCGACAGGAAGCGGCAGTTCTTCGCCATCCCGACCGGGGCCTTCGAGGGCAAGGACATCGTCGAGGCGCAGTTCGCCGTGACGCTGGTCCACTCCTACAGCGACTCCGCGCGCGAGGTGCAGCTGGCCCGCGTCAACAGCACCGGCGCGAGCGCGATCAGTTCGAGGACGAACTGGTCCAACCAGCCCCCCTCGAAGGACACGATCACCGCCAAGTCGCCCACAGACACCGCCGGTTCGTGCACCTCGACCAACCAGAACGTGCGCTTCGGCGTGACGGGCACCATCCGGACCGCGGCCGACAAGGGCTGGGACACCACCACGTTCCGCCTCAAGGCCACCAACGAGTCGGACGTCTCGTACTGGAAGCGTTTCTGCGGCAACGCCCACCTCGAAGTGACCTACAACCGGCCGCCGTTGCAGCCGGACCAGGACGCCCTGCAGATGAAGCCGGGCGGGTCCTGCGAGTTCGGCGCGGCCACCGAGCACTACGTCACCGAGGCGCCCCGCGTCAGTGTCGTGCTCAAGGACCACGACCACAACGACACCGGCTCCAACTCCGAGAAGCTCCAAGCCCAGTTCAAGGTCTTCTGGGAGAAGGACGGCCAGACGGTCACGCACTACGCCACGACGGGTCAGCGCGCCACCACCAACGTCAGCAAGAAGATCACCCAGACCGGTCAGGCGACGTTCTTCTACACCATCGGCAGCGACGTCAAGGACGACGGCGAGGCCGGCTTCACCCTCCCGAAGAACACCGTCATCGGCTGGGCCGTGCGCGGCTACGACCAGGAGGCCTACGGCGCCTGGTCCTCCGACGGCACACAGACCCGCTGCGAGTTCATCTACGACCCCACGCAGCCCAAGTCGGCGACCGTCACCTCCGCCGCCTACCCGGACGACGAGGCCTGGCACGTCGGCACCGGCGACTACGGCAGCTTCACCATGGACTCCCCCTCCGCCGACGTCACCAAGTACACGTACCGCTTCACCGGCCCGCACGCGGTGAACACCCCGAAGACGGTGGCCGCCGAGTCCACCGGCGGCCCGGCGACCGTCCGCTGGATGCCGCCGAGCGAGGGCACGTACGCGCTGCACGTCACGGCCGTCGACGGCGCGGGCAACGCGCAGAAGACCCCGACGGTGCACGTCTTCCTCGTCAGCGACGGCCGGGCACCGGTCGCGGCCTGGACCCTCGGCGACGCCAGGGGCTCCACGAAGGCCGCAGGCAGCGGGGACGCGCCCGACGCCACCGCCGGCTCCGGTGTGACCTTCGGCGCCGGGGGACCGCTCGGCTCCGCCGACACCGCCGTCTCCTTCGACGGCACCGAGAACGCCTGGCTCGACGCGGGCGAGCCCGCCGTCGACACCGGCCGCACCTTCTCCGTCGGCGCCTGGGTGATGCTGCCCTCGCTGCCGAAGGAGAACATGACCGTCGTCAGCCAGGACGGCACCGCCCAGCCCGGTTTCGAGCTCGGCTACGACGTGGACTCCGCGTCGTGGACCTTCCGCATCCCCTACGGGGACATCGAGTCGCTCGGCACCTGGAAGGTCTCGGGCGCCGCCGCCGTCCCCGGCAGTTGGACGCATCTCATCGGGGTCTACGACGCCGAGCAGCGCATGATGATGCTGTACGTCAACGGCGTCCTGGTCGCCGACGACGTCCAGGCCCGCCGCACCACCTGGAACGCGGGCGGCGCCGTACAGATCGGCCGCAAGCTGGCCCTCGACGGCTACCTCGGACACCTCAAGGGCACGGTCGCCGACGTCAAGATCCACGACCGGGTGATCCCGCCCGCCGAGGGGCAGGAGCTGGGCGGTATCCGGCCCCACCAGCTCGCCTACTGGCCGCTCGACGCGTCCGCGTCCGGCCTCTCCCCGGAGGTCGACGGCGGCACCGGTCTCACCCTGGGCGGCGGCGCCTCCGTCTACCTGCCCGACGACTCCTGTGACCCCGAGGCCGACCCGGAGTGCGTACCCCCGGCCGAGCCGCTGTGGGGCGACGGGCACCTGGCGCTGAACGGCACGAACGCCTACGCGACCCGCGCCGCCGGCGTGCTCTCCGCGGAGGACAGCTTCACCCTCACCGCCCGCGCCCGGCTCGCCGCGCCCGGCTCCACCGCGGACCAGACGGTGCTCTCGTTGTCCGGCGCCAAGGGCAGCGCGATCACGGTCAAGTACCTGGCCGCGAGCAACCGCTGGCAGCTGAGGGTGACCGACGCGGACGCGGCGGCCCCGGCGGTCACCACGGTTCTCGACAACGGCGACCTGCCGAGCGCGGAGGGCGACGGCGACCATCTGGCGCTCGTCCACAACGCGGTCTTCGGTGACGTGCTGCTCTACGTCAACGGCGTCGCGGTGGCGGAGGCCCCCTGGGACAACACGTGGGACTTCACGACCACGCGCCTCCAGGTCGGCCGCACCCTCACCGGTACGGCCGGGAGCGAGTACTTCTCCGGGGCGGTCGACGAAGTCCGCATGTACCAGGGGCCGTTGGACGCGTCCCTGGTGACGTTGGTGGCGGTCATGCCGTCGGGCTCCAGCATCAGCGAAGGATGACCAGGCCGTTCTTCGTCCGCTGACCGTCCGTGGCTGATCGCGCGGTTCCCCGCGCCCCTCAGGGGCGCGGGGAACCGCGCGAGCGCCCCCACCGGCCGGTGGCCGCGCAACCGACCGACCGCGCCCGCCCGTAGCGCCCCGGCCCCACCCACTCCACCCCTCCCCCTCCACCCCCTCTCTTCCCGATCCCCTCCTGACGGGAGACGTCATGTCCTCGCCCCCCTGGTACCGGTCCCCGAGACCGGCCTGGCGCACCGGCCGACGCCGCGCCGCGCTCGTGCTCGGCCTCGCGCTGTCGATCGGCCTGCTGCCCCAGTACTCCCCCCAGGCCCTCGCCGCGAACGACGGCCTCACCAAGCCCAAGACCCAGACCGAACTCGACGACCCGGTCCGCGGCAAGAACGCCGAGCCCGACAGGTTCAAGCAGGGCGACGACGCCGCGAAGGCCGCCGTCAAGGACGCGGAGAAGACCGCCTGGCCCAAGGCGGCCACCGCCGAAGTCGCCCTCAGCAGCGACAAGGCCACCCGGGCCAAGGGCCTCCCCCTGACCGCCAGGGCCACCGGCGGCAGAGACGCCGCCGACTCCCTCCGCGTCGAGGTCCTCGGCCGCAAGGCCACCACCGCGGCCGGTGTCGACGGCGTCCTGTTCACGGTCGCCCGCGCCGACGGCGAGGACAGCAGGGGCACCGCCCAGGTCGCCCTGGACTACTCGGCCTTCGCGGACGCGTTCGGCGGCGGCTACGGCTCCCGGCTGCGCCTCGCGCAGTACCCGGACTGTGTGCTGACCACGCCGGAGAAGAAGAGCTGCTCGACGCCGACGTTCCTGAGGAGCACCAACAACGCGGCGCAGCAGACCCTCACCGCCAAGGTCACGGCGGCCGGCGACACGGCCGGCACCGGGACCCAGCTGGTGCGGGCCGCGACCGCGAGCACATCCTCGGCGACCGTGCTGGCGGCGACCGCCGGCGCGGAGGGCGACGGCGGCGACTACAAGGCGACGAGCCTGAAGGCGTCCTCCGAGTGGGGAGTCGACACCTCGTCCGGCGCTTTCACCTGGTCGTACCCGCTCACCACCCCGCCCGTCCCCGGGGGCTCGCAACCCAACGTCGGCCTCTCCTACAACTCCCAGTCGGTGGACGGCCAGACCGCGGCCACCAACAACCAGGGTTCGTGGATCGGCCAGGGCTTCACCTACGAGCCCGGCTTCATCGAGCGCAACTACAAGGCCTGCGCCGACGACGGTCACGAGGACACGTACGGCGACCAGTGCTGGGCGTACGACAACGCCACGCTGTCCCTCGCGGGCGGCACCTCCGGCGAGATCGTCAAGGACGACACCACCGGGGAGTGGCGGGTCAGCGGTGACGACAACTCCAAGGTCGAAAAGCTGACCGACGCCACCAACGGCGACAACAACGGTGAGCACTGGAAGGTCACCACGACCGACGGCACCCAGTACTTCTTCGGCCTGGGCCGCCTCCCCGGTTACAGCAGTGGCAAGGAGGAGACCGCCTCCACCTGGACCGTCCCCGTGTACGGCGACGACTCCGGCGAGCCCTGCCACGCCGCGGCCTTCGCCGACTCCCACTGCGTCCAGGCCTGGCGCTGGAACCTCGACCACGTCATCGACCCGCACGGCAATGTCATGTCGTACTACTACGGCAAGGAGACGAACCACTACACGCAGGGTCTGAAGACCGGCGAGAACGGCAAGGCGTACGTCCGCGGCGGGTACCTCAAGCGGATCGACTACGGTCAGCGCGCCGGCAAGGTCTACTCGACCGAGCCGTCCGCCCGTGTCGTCTTCACCACCGCCGAGCGCTGCGTCGGCGACCTCACCGACTGCGAGGCCTCCGACCTCACGGACGCCACGGCCGCCGACTGGCCGGACGTGCCCTGGGACCAGAACTGCAAGGCCGACACCAAGTGCGCCGGGCAGAACTCGCCGACCTTCTGGACCCGCAAGAAGCTCACGAAGATCACCACGCAGATCCGCACCGGTGACTCCACGTACTCGGCGGTCGACGAGTGGGCCCTCTCCCACGACTTCACCGACAACGGTGACGGCTCCAAGTCGCTGTGGCTGAAAGCCATCGACCACACCGGCAAGGTGGGCACCGACGTCCCGATGCCGTCCGTGGAGCTCTACGGCCAGCAGCTCGCCAGCCGGGTCGACGTGGCCGGCGACAACATCCAGCCCTTCCACCGCTTCCGTCTGTCGGCAGTGAAGAACGAGACCGGCGGGGTCCTCAGCGTCAACTACGCGGACACCCAGTGCACGTCGAGCACCCTGCCAGCGGAGGACTCCTCCACCAAGCGCTGCTTCCCGGTCAAGTGGAGTCCGCCGGGTGCCGAGGAGCCGATCGTCGACTGGTTCCACAAGTACGTCGTCGCCTCCGTCGTGGAGCAGGACCTCATCGGCGGCAACGCCGAGAAGATCACCTCGTACACCTACCTCGGCGACGCCGGCTGGCGGAAGGTCAGGCCCGACGGCATCACCACCGCCGAGTTCCGCACCTGGGGCGACTGGCGTGGCTACGGCCGGGTCCGTGTCGAGACCTCCGGCGGCACCAACTCGGCCGCGAACACCAGGGCCGAGCACATCTTCTTCCGAGGGCTCGACGGTGACGTCGACGCCGACGGGGACTCCCGCTCGGCCACGGTCAAGGACTCCGCCGGCACCTCCTACGAGGACTCCGACTGGAAGGCCGGCCAGGAGCTGGAGACGATCACCTACAACGGCTCCGACATCACCCAGCGGGCGGTCACGCTGCCCTGGACCCACGTCACGGCCACCCGCGTGGAGGACTGGGGCACCCGCCGGGCGCGCTACCTCCGCCCCGGCTCCGTCGACACCTACGTCTCCCTCGGCTCCGGCAACTGGCGCCACCTCAAGTCGACCACCGCCTACGACGACGAGGCCGGCCGCGCCATCCGCGTGGACGACGACGGCGAGGTCGGCGTCGCCGACAACGAGTGCACCCGCACCGAGTACGCCGACAACGCGAGCCTCCACCTCTACTCGTACGTCTCCCGCGTGGAGAAGGTCGGCGTCGACTGCTCGACGACGCCGAACCGCAGGACGGACGTCATCTCCGACGAGCTGACCCACTACGACGGTTCGACCACCCTGGGCGCGGCCCCCACCAAGGGCGACGCGACCATGACCAAGAAGCTGTCGGCGCACGACGGCACGACGGCCACGTACCGGACGACCGCGGCGACGACGTACGACGACCACGGGCGCCCACTGGTGGTGAAGGACGCGCAGACGACGTCGTCTGCGACGGCGTACACCTCCTCCACCACCTACACGGACACATACGGTCTGGCGACGAAGTCGACGACCACGAACAGGCTGGGCTGGACGACCTCCACCGAGTACGCCCCCCAGAGGGGTCTGCCCAGCGCGAAGGTCGACCAGAACGGCAAGCGCACCGAGCTGGCCTACGACGGCGCAGGCCGTCTCACCTCCGTCTGGCTGCCGGACCGCATCGGGCTGAGCGCCTCGATCAAGTACCAGTACCTGGTCCGCGGCGACGACGCTCCGACGGCCGTCCACACCCAGCGGATCGAGAACGACGGCACGTCGTACGGCAGTGAGTGGTCTCTGTACGACGGCCTTCTGAGGCCCCGCCAGGTACAGACCGAGGGCGCCGACGGCGGCCGTATGGTCGCGGACACTCTGTACGACGGCTCCGGCCGTGTGATGAAGGTCAACGACACCTACTCCACCGCGGGTGCCCCGTCTGCCACGCTCTTCGAGCCGGTGGACGCCGACCTCGACGCGCAGACGGTGACGGAGTATGACGGGGTCGGCCGTGTCACGGCGACCATCTTCAAGGTCCAGGGCGTCGAGAAGTACCGTACGACGTACGCGTACGGCGGCGACCGGGTCACGACGACCCCGCCCACGGGTGGCACGAAGTCGACCGTCGTGACGGACGCGCGGGATCGGACCACGGCCCGCATCCAGTACCCGGCGTCCGGTGACGCGGTCACCACCACGTACGACTACACAGACGCGGGCCTGCTGTCGCATGTGACGGACAACCAGGGCAACGCGTGGTCCTACACCTACGACCAGCTGGGCCGCAAGAAGTCGGCGGCGGACCCGGACGCGGGTGACACCACGTTCACGTACGACGAACTGGACCGGCAGACCTCGTACACGGTCAACGGCAACAGGACCTCGACCGTGTACGACGAACTGGGCCGCGCTGTCTCGACCTGGGACGGCGATGCCACCACCGGCACCAGGCTCTCGGTCACCAGATACGACACGGTCGCCAAGGGCGAGCTGTACGGCGTCTACACCTACAGGGACGGCGCGGTCTACTCGTCGGTGACCTATCCGACGCTCGACCCGGAGAACGACTACAAGCCGGTCTCGACCAAGTACTTCCTGTCGAAGACGGCCGAGCCGCAGCTCGGTGGCACGTACGAATTCACCACCCAGTACAACGACGACGGCACGGTGCAGGGCCAGGGCCTGCCGGCGGCGGGCGGTCTGACGGGCGAGGCGCTGTCGTACAGGTACGACGAGCTGCAGCGTCCTGTCGCGCTCAACACCTCCCTGGGCGGCGGCAACGGCAGTTATGTGTCGGACGTCACCTACTCCCCGACCTCGAACCTGGAACAACTGGAGCTGTCCACGGGGGACTCGTCGGCCCCCAAGACGTGGATCACCAACACCTTCGAGCAGGGCACGGACCGTCTGACCCGCTCGCGGATGGACGTGCAGGGTGCGCCGAGCGTCGCGTACGACGCGAGATACACGTATACCGCCGTGGGCGACGTCCTCTCCGTCGCTGACACCCCGTCCGGCGGCACGAGCGACGTGCAGTGCTTCGCGTACGACGGTATGCGCCGGCTGACGGACATGTGGACGTCGTCGGTGACTCCCGGCCGCGCGTCGGGCACGGGAGCATCGGAGAGCGCGTGCTCCTCGGGCGCGTCGTCCTCCACGGTCGGGGGAGCGGCCCCGTACTGGACGGAGTACGGCTACGACTCGATCGGAAACCGCACGAGCGACGTGCGGCACGGGCTGAACGGCGGGCCGACGTCGACCCGTTCGTACCGGTACGGAGAGAAGGGCTCAGGCCCGGACGGAGGGACCTCCGGCGCCCACACGGTGTCGTCGATCACCGAGACGACGACGGCGACCGGTACCACTCCGCAGATCACCTCCGAGGACACCTACACCTACGACGCGTCCGGCAACACCAGGACGCGCGTGCTGGACGGGGACACCCAGGCATTGGACTGGGACAGGCAGGGCGAGCTGACGAAGGTCACGAACGCCGATGGGTCGGTGACCTCATACAAGTACGACGCGCTGGGGCAGCGGATCCTGCGGGACACACCCGCCGAGAAGACGTTCTACCTGCCGGGCATGGAGCTCCACCTGGCGAAATCCACCTCCACGGTGACGGCGACGCGCTACTACACCTTCGCCTCGATCACCGTCGCGATGCGGGAGGCGGACGGCGTCCGCTTCCTGGCGGCCGACCACCAGGGCACAGCCCAGCTGGCGGTCGACGCGGGCACGGGCGAGACGACCCGTCGCCGTTCGGACCCGTTCGGCAACGCACGCGACGAGTCCACGTCGTCCTCCACCGGATGGGTCAACGACAAGGGCTTCGTAGGCGGCACGATCCAGGGGTCCACCGGTCTGACGACACTGGGGGCACGCGAGTACGACACGGACACCGGCCGCTTCATCTCGGCGGACCCGATCGTCGACTACACCGACCCACAGCAGATCAACGGCTACGCCTACTCCAACAACAACCCAGTCACCTTCAGCGACGCCTCCGGACTGCGGCTCGCGGAGTGCGTGGGCGGCTGGCAGGAGTGCGGCCCTTGGCCGACCGGCCACAAGCGCGGCGCGGTGTCCGCCAACCCCGACGGCACGGGCGGCCCCGCCCCGGCCGGCAACACCTACACGGCCGCGCAGGCGAAGGCGGACCACGCCCGGGCGGAGGAGGAGGCGGCCAAGCAGCGCGCCATCGCCATCGCCAAAGAACTCGGCAAGATCATCGCCGACGAGCTGGGCATCACGGACGCGTTGGACTGCTTCACCACAGGCAGCCTCGGCTCCTGCGGGGCGACCGCGGTGAACATCGTCACTTCGCTGATCGGCGGCGGTCCCGTCGGCAAGCTCGTCTCGAAGTACTGGTACCGGCTCGACAAGGCCTACGCCCTGGGCAAGCGCGTCGTCGGGCTCGGCAAGAAGCTTTGGAGCGGCTTCAAGGACTGGCGCAAGAGCAAGAAGACGGCCGACGCGGCCGAGTCGGCGGCCTCGTCGTGCAACAGCTTCACGCCCGGCACCCGCGTGCTGATGGCCGACGGCTCGACGAAGAGGATCGAGGACGTCGACATCGGCGACGAGGTCCTCGCCACCGACCCGGAGACCGGGAAGACCCGGGCCGAGAAGGTCACTGCCGAGATCAAGGGCACCGGCTTCAAGAACCTCGTCGAGGTCACCATCGACACCGACGGCGAGAAGGGCACCGGGACCGCCTCGGTCACCGCCACCGACGGCCACCCCTTCTGGGTGCCGGAACTCGGTGAGTGGCTGCGGGCCGAGGATCTCCGGTCGGGCGCGTGGCTGAGCACGAGTGCGGGGACACGGGTCCGGATCACGGCCGTCGAACGCTGGAGCGAGCTGACGGCCACGGTCCACAACCTCACCGTCAGCGAGCTGCATACGTACTACGTGCTTGCCGGCGACGAGGCCCTCCTCGTCCACAACAGGGGCGGTCGCAGCGACCCGGAGCAGGTCTGCCCCATCGGCAACTACGCGGGCGGGTCCATTCCCGCGCGGAGCAAGTCGCAGAGGTTCACGGATGAGGAGCACGACCAGATCGACGAACTGGGCTTCCGGTTCGGATGCCATACTTGCGGCACACTCGACCCGAGCGGTAACGGCAGGTTCGTTCCCGACCACCAGCCGATCAGCTCCTGGGTTCCGGATGGCACGCCCCAGCGGCTCTACCCGCAGTGCCGCCCCTGCAGCAGTCGACAGGGAGGCTGGGCAGGCCGGTTGAAATCGGTGATGAAAGGGCTCTATGAGGCAAAGGGCTATTGAGGGCCGTGAGTGGCTGGAGACGGACGGCGGTCCCTTCCTCCTGGCTCCGGTATCGCTGCTTCCCTCGTGGACGGGATACGAGGGTGACTACGATCTTGTCATCGAGGGGACGGACGCCGGACGGTCGGAGTGCTACCTGCTGCCGGGCCGGAACGTGGTGGTCCTCGGGGACGAACCCCTGGCGACCACGGTCATGGAGGCGCGTTCGCTGATCGTCCAATGGATCCACTCGGACTCCGAGGACGACCTCCGGGTGCATGCCTCCGAGGTCGATCTCGATTCCATTGCCTGGCGGGAGGGCCCGTTGCTGGAGAGTGACGGGTGCCTGGCGCTCATGGACGCTGCGCTCCCGGGGGCCGAGGCGACCGAGGACAGCGTGTTCGTCCTCGAACACGACGCGGGCACATTCCGTGTCGACAGCGCCGAGGTCCCCCTGGCTCCGCACTGCGCCGCGAAGCTCCACCGGCTCGTGCCGGTGAAGGCGAGTTAGCCGGACAACGGGTCCGGTGGGCCACCGCTCGGGTGGCCCACCGGACATCCGCCCGTTCTCCCCGAGGACATCGCTTTGCACCACCCGCTGCCCCTAACATGCCGTGTCAAGTGCATGATCGGCGGCGCGAAGGGCGAGCGAGCGTGGGCATCGAACACCTGGACGTACGGGCGCACGCGAGACAGCGCTGGGCGGCCAGGGCCGCACTGGGCTGCGCGGTCCTCGCCGTGCTGCTGCCCCTCGGCTACGCGCGCGGGGCGAGCCTCCTCCTCGTCGCCGGGGTCGTGCTGGGCGCCGGTCTCACCGCGGCCTCGCTCTGGTGGGTACTGACCCGGCGCGGCCCCGCCCGTGTCGCGGCCGGAGCGTTGGCCGTGGCCGCGCCGGTCGGCGTCGTCTGGTGGTTCGCCGTCGTCAACCTGCTCTGGGTCGTGATCGTCTCCGCCGCCCTGTGGGGCGTCGCCGTCTGGTCCGGCAAGTTCGCCCTCAGCAGCACCAAGTCCCACCTGGTGCACGTCCCCGAGCACCGCGTCCCCGCCCCCACCCGCCCCTTCCTCATCATGAATCCCAGGTCCGGCGGCGGAAAGGTCGAACGCTTCCGGCTGAAGGAGCGCGCCGAACGGCTCGGTGCCACGGTCCACCTGCTCGACCCCGCGCGCCACGAGGACGTCGCCGTCCTGGCCCGGGACGCCGTCAGGAACGGCGCCGACCTCCTCGGCGTCGCGGGCGGCGACGGCACCCAGGCCCAGGTCGCCGCCATCGCCGCCGCCTACGACGTCCCCCTGCTCGTCATCTCCGCCGGCACCCGCAACCACTTCGCCATGGACCTCGGCCTCGACCGCGACAACCCCGCCGCCTGCCTCGACGCCCTCACCGACAAGGGCGTCGAACTCCATGTCGACCTCGGCTACGCCAGCGGCCACCCCTTCGTCAACAACGCCTCGTTCGGCGCGTACGCCGCCGTCGTGCAGAGCCCCGCCTACCGCGACGACAAGGTCCGCACCACCCTGGAACTGCTGCCCGAACTGCTCACGCACCAGCGGGGCCCACGGCTCACCGCCCGCATCGGGGACGCCGTCATCGACGCGCCCCAGGCCGTCCTCGTCAGCAACAACGTCTACCGCAGCGACGACCTCGTGGGTCTCGGCCGCCGCGAACGGCTCGACGCCGGGGTGCTCGGCGTCGTCGGCGTCCGCGTCGACAGTGCCGCCGAGGCCGCGGGAATGGTGCTCGGCCCGAACGCCCCCGGTCTGAGTCTCCTCGTGGCTGACGAGATCGTCGTGGAGGCCGACCGTCCGGAGATCGAGGTCGGCGTCGACGGCGAGGCCCTCGTGCTGCCGACCCCCGTCCACTGCCGGGTCTCGCCGAAGGCCCTTCGTGTCCGGGTGCCCCGCGACCGCCCCGGTGTCCCCGAGCCCAAACCGCCGCTGGACTGGCGCCGGTTGCGCAAACTCGCCGCCGCGGTCGGCCGCACCGCCCTGCCCAAGCACCGCGAACGGTACGGCTGGGCGCAGGAGTTGTGGAACCGCCGTCGCTAGTGCCTGACGCGGCACTAGGACCGCCGGTCCACCGGATCCGCGTCGACAAGCTCCGCCCCCGCACGGTACTGATGGGGCATGAGCGACGACGGCGAACATCCGCACGGCGAACTCCCCTCCGGAGGCAGGGCGTCCCGGGCCACCGGCACCGGTCGTCTGGTCGGCGGCCGTTACCGTCTCGCGGAACGAGTCGGATCGGGCGGCATGGGCACCGTGTGGAGGGCGGTCGACGAACTCGTCGACCGTGAGGTCGCCGTCAAACAGCCCAGACTTCCCGGTGACACGCACGGCTCGGACAGCCCGCACGGCCCAGGCAGCCCGGGCAGTCCCGACGGTCCGGGCGGCCCCGAGCACGACGCCCGGCGGCGGGCCGCCAACCGGCTCTACCGTGAGGCCCGTGCCGCCGCCCGCGTCGACCATCCGTCCGCCGTCACCATCCACGACGTCGTGGTCGAGGGCGGGGCCCCGTGGATCGTCATGGAACTCGTCCGCGGGGAGTCGCTCCACGAGGTGCTCAAGCGCGGCGCCCTCAGCCCCGTCGAGTCCGCCCGTATCGGTCTCGCCGTCGTCGGCGCGCTGCACGCCGCGCACGCGGTCGGCATCGTGCACCGGGACGTCAAGCCCGCCAACGTCCTCCTCGGGCCGCACGGCCAGGTCGTCCTCACCGACTTCGGCATCGCCCATGTCCAGGGCGAGGAATCGCTCACCGTGACAGGGGAGTTCGTCGGGTCGCTCGAATTCGTCGCGCCCGAACGGATGGCCGGCCCCGGCGCCGCCGGCCCGCCCTCCGACCTCTGGTCGCTCGGCGTCCTCCTCTACGCCGCCGTCGAGGGCTGGTCCCCCTTCCGCCGCACCAGCCTGGAGTCCACACTCGCCGCGATCCTCTCCGCCGAGCCTCCGGTGCCGGAACGGGCGGGCCCTCTCGGTCCCCTCCTCGTACGCCTGCTGACCAAGGACCCGGCGCTGCGCCCCGACGCCGAGGAGACCGCCGGGTATCTGCGGGACGTGGCGGAGGAGCGCGTACCCGACGCCCAGACCCCTTTCGGCCTCAGCGAGTTGGGCGAGGACTCGGGGACGTTGCGGCTCGGGGTACGGGGTGCGGATCACGAAGACGCCCGCGACGTACGCGATGCACACGACGTACCCGATGCAAGCGACGTGCGCGACGTGCACGACGTGCACAAGGAAGACGCTCCGGTGGATGCGCCGGAGCGCGCGCCTGAGACGGCGGTTGTGCGCCCCGAGGCCGCAGGTGAAACGGAGGTTGTGCGCCCCGAGCCCCCGAGTGAAACCGAGGTCGTGCGCCCCGAACCCGCGCACCCCCGGCGCAGAGCCCCTGTCGGCCGCCTCGTCGCCGTGACCGCCGCCGGGCTCCTGCTGGCCGGTGGGGGAGCCTGGGCCGGGGTCGCGTTGGACGAGGACAGTGGTGTCACCGAGGTCGCCGAGCCCCAGGTCGGCTGGGCGGACGCCCGCGTCGCGTCCCCCAGCCCCAGCCCCACCCCCGGCACCACGGCGGGCACACGCTGGGTGGCCCACCGCGAGGCGGCCATGGACGCCGTCCTCTCCCTCCCCGGCCCCTACGAACGGATCCGCGCGGAGGGCGGCGGCGACGAACAGCCCCGAGTGGTCACCTACGAGGGCGAGAAGGTCGTCCGGGTGCGGCTGACGCAGTGGGACGAGGCGCCCGCCTCACCCATGGAACAGGCCAAGGACGCGACGGACATCGTGACGGGCGACGTGAAGTCGACCGCCCAATACACCACCACCAGCTTCCATGACCAGGAGGCCGTCCTCGCGGACACCACCCACCACCTGGACGGCACCCCCACCCGGGTCCTGGAACTGATCGTCCGCACCGACGACGACCGGATGTACGAGCTGCGCGTGGACATGCCGAAGGGCACGGCGGACGAGAAGAAGGGCACGGCCGTCTTCAAGGGAGCACGCCAGCGACTGGAGATCGGACCGTAGGCCGGGTCGGCCGCCGTCGGACCCGGAAGTGATCGACGCCGCATTCGCGGCCGCACGGCACCGCACGCCGCCCTGATCAGCGACTTCGTTGCCAGCGATCACTGGCGCGGTGTGCGCGCCATGCGAAACCCTGTTACCGCCGGGTACCCAAAGTCGTCCGGTCCGGAATACCCTGCGCGTCATGACGGACTCGCAGGCCCCCGAAAAGACCGGTACGACCACCACGGGAACGACCGGCACGGCAGAGACGACCGGCACCAACCCCCTCGCGGCGGCCCCGCAGGGCGCCCGTACCGCGGCCGACGTGGTCACCCCCGAACTGGTCGCCCAGCTCACCAAGGGCGTGGTCGGCTCCGGCCGCACCGCCAACCACACGCCCTTCACCGGCGAGAAGCTCGCCGACCTGCCGGAGTCCACCCCCGAGGACGTGGAGCGGGCCTACGAGCGGGCCCGCGCGGCCCAGGCCGTCTGGGCCCAGCGGTCCGTGCGGGAGCGCGCCGCCGTCCTGCTCCGCTTCCACGACCTGGTCCTCGAACGCCAGGCCGAGGTGCTCGACCTCATCCAGCTGGAGACCGGCAAGGCCCGCCTCCACGCCCACGAGGAGGTCCAGGCCGTCGCGGTCGCCGCCCGCCACTACGGGCGCAAGGCCCCCTTCTACCTCAAGCCGAAGCGGCACACGGGCGCCGTGCCGACCCTCACCAAGGTCACCGAACTCCGCCACCCGCGCGGCGTGATCGGCCAGATCGCCCCCTGGAACTACCCGCTCGAACTCTCCGTCGGCGACGCCATCCCCGCCTTCGTCGCGGGCAACGCCGTCGTGATGAAGCCCGACACGGAGACCTGCCTGACCGCCCTGTGGGCGCGCGACCTCCTCATCGAGGCCGGCCTGCCCGCCGACGTCTTCCAGGTCGTCCTCGGCGAGGGTCCCGTCATCGGCCCCGAGGTCGTCAAGCACGCCGACTACGTCTCCTTCACCGGCTCCACCCGCACCGGCCGCGAGGTCGCGCAGGGTGCCGCCGCCCGGCTCGTCGGCGTCTCCCTCGAACTCGGCGGCAAGAACGCGATGCTCGTCCTGGAGGACGCCGACATAGAGAAGGCGGCGGCGGGCGCCGTCCGCGCCTGCTTCTCCTCCGCCGGCCAACTCTGCATCTCCATCGAGCGGTTGTACGTCCACGAGGCCATCGCCGACGCCTTCCTGGAGCGCTTCGCCGCCCGCACCAGGGCCATGCGCCTCGGCAAGTCCCTCGCGTACGGCGCCGAGATGGGCTCCCTCGTCGGCGAACGCCAGCTGGAGACCGTCACCCGCCACGTCGAGGAGGCCGTGGAGAAGGGCGCCAAGGTCGTCGCGGGCGGCGTGGCCCGCCCCGACATCGGCCCCTACTTCTACGAGCCGACCATCCTCGACGGCGTCACGGAACCCATGTCCGTCTGCACCGAGGAGACCTTCGGCCCGGTCGTCTCCATCTACCGCTTCACGGACGAGGACGAGGCCGTCGCGGAGGCCAACTCCACCGCGTACGGCCTCAACGCCTCCGTCTGGACCAAGGACGGCCGCCGCGGCCGCGAGGTCGCCTCCCGCGTCCGCGCCGGCACGGTCAACGTCAACGAGGGCTACGCCTCCGCCTACGGCTCCGTCCAGTCCCCGATGGGCGGCATGAAGGACTCCGGCCTCGGCCGCCGCCACGGCTCCGAGGGCATCCTCAAGTACACGGAGGCCCAGACGGTCGCCCAGCAGCGCCTGCTGCCCATGGCCCCCTCGCTGGGCATGGACGACGAGAAGTACGCCCAGTTCATGAGCCGCAGCCTGAGGGTGATGAAGGCGCTGCGGCTCCGCTAGGTCTTCGGGCCCGCCCACCGTTCTCAACGAGGAGAGCACGTGTCGTACGACTACGACGTCATCGTCGTCGGATCCGGATTCGGCGGTTCGGTCACCGCCCTGCGCCTGACCGAGAAGGGCTACAAGGTAGGCGTCCTCGAAGCGGGCCGTCGGTTCACGCGCGAGTCGCTCCCCAAGAACTCCTGGGACCTCAAGAACTACCTCTGGGCCCCCGCCCTCGGCATGTACGGCATCCAGCGCATCCATCTCCTGGGCAACGTCATGGTGCTGGCCGGGGCCGGCGTGGGCGGCGGCTCCCTCAACTACGCCAACACCCTCTACGTACCGCCGAAGCCGTTCTTCGAGGACCCGCAGTGGAAGGACATCACCGACTGGCAGGAGGAGCTGAAGCCGTACTACGACCAGGCCCGCCGCATGCTCGGTGTACGGCTCAACCCGACGATGACCCCGTCCGACGTGCACCTCAAGGCCGCGGCCGAGCGGATGGGCGTCGCCGACAGCTTCCACCTCGCCCCGGTCGGCGTCTTCTTCGGTGACGGCGAGGACGCCGACGGCAAGGCGAAGGCGGCCCCCGGCGACCAGGTCGAGGACCCCTACTTCGGCGGCGCCGGCCCCGCCCGCAAGGCCTGCACCGAGTGCGGCGAGTGCATGACCGGCTGCCGCCACGGCGCGAAGAACACCCTGAACGAGAACTACCTCCACCTCGCCGAGAAGGCGGGCGCGGTGGTCCACCCGATGACGACGGTAGTGGCCGTGACGGAGGACTCGCAGGGCGGCTACGCCGTGACGACCCTCCCGACCGACAACCGCAGGAAGGGCGCGGGCCGGGTGTTCAGGGCCCACCGCGTCGTCCTCGCGGCCGGCACCTACGGCACCCAGACCCTGCTGCACCGGATGAAGGCGGGCGGCCAACTCCCGCACCTCTCCGACCGCCTGGGCATGCTGACCCGCACCAACTCCGAAGCGCTGGTCGGCGCCCAGACCGACAACCGCCGCTACCGCAAGGCGCACGGCGCGTCCGAGGTCGACTTCACCCGGGGCGTGGCGATCACCTCCTCCATCCACCCCGACGAGAACACGCACATCGAGCCCGTCCGCTACGGCAAGGGCTCCAACGCGATGGGCGGCCTGTCGATCCTCCAGGTCCCGTACGCCGGCGCCACCGCGTCGGGCGCCGGCCGTGTCCTCGGCTGGCTGGGGTACGCGGCCAAGCACCCCCTGCTGGTGGCCCGTTCGCTCTCGAACCGCCGCTGGTCGGAGCGGACCATCATCGGCCTGGTGATGCAGTCCCTGGACAACTCCCTCTCGACGCATCTGAAGTCGAAGGGGCTGGGCAAGGGTCTGTTGACGGCACGTCAGGGCCACGGCGCGCCCAACCCCAAGCAGATCGAGGCCGCTTCGATGGCCGCCTCCACCATCGCCGCCGAGATCAACGGCTTCGCGGGCAGCAACGTGGGCGAGCTGATGGGCACCCCGCTCACCGCGCACTTCCTCGGCGGCTGCCCCATCGGCGCCGACGCCGAGGACGGCGTGATCGACCCGTACCACCGTCTCTACGGCCACCCCGGCATCTCCGTCGTCGACGGCGCCGCCGTCTCCGCGAACCTCGGCGTCAACCCGTCCTTGACGATCACGGCACAGGCCGAGCGGGCGATGTCGTACTGGCCCAACAAGGGGGAGGCGGACCGGCGCCCGGCTTCCGGCGAGGCCTACGAGCGCCTCGCCCCCGTGGAGCCCCTGCACCCGGTGGTCCCGCCGGACGCCTTCGGCGCGCTGCGGCTGCCGCTGATGCCGGTACCGACGGTGCCGCCGAAGAAGTAGCCGTCCCGGCGGAAGAAGAGTTACGGAGAAGGACCCGCACCCCCCTCCGAGCGCGGGTTCTTCTCTCGTGTGCCAGATGTGACTGGTGAGTGGTGCGAAGGGTTGCCCTGGCGATGACAGTTTTTTCGTGTGATGCGAGTCACATCTGAAGAGGGCGGGAGCGGCACAACCGATGGGCGCCCCGCGCCGTCACATACATGTTCGATGGGGCCTGTGGGGCCCCTGTGAGGCATGAAACGAAAACCATGAAGGTGGGGGACATGAAGTCGACGATGTCGCGGGTGGCGGTGGCCGTCTCGGTCGTGGCCACGCTGGGATTCACCGCGGCGTGTGGTGGGGGCGGCGACGAGGACAAGGCGGAGACGAAGCCGTCGGTCGCGGGAAGCGCCTCGGCCGACGACGCGAAGAACGGGGACGACGGCGCCGGGAAGGCCCCGCTGACCGAGGCCCAGCTGAAGGAGGCGGCCCTCGCCAAGGGGGACGTGAAGGGCTACAAGATCTCGGACATGCCGGCGGACGACATGCCCGCCGAGACCGTTCCCGCGAACCCGGCCGCCTGCCAGCCCCTCGCGAACATGTTCTTCTTCACCTCCGACCCGCAGGCGGAGGCCCGCACCGGCCGCCGGGTCACCTCGGTGGACCAGCTCTCCGCCAGCGTCATCGCCCTTGCCCTCGCCGCGCACGAGCAGAGCGACGCCGAGAAGGTCATGGCCGACCTCCGCGAGGCGACGGAGAGCTGCGACAAGTATGAGCAGGTCGGCAACAAGTACTCCGGCATCGAGACCCTCCCCGCCCCCGAGCAGGGGGACGAGGCGGTCGCGTACAAGCTGAAGGGCGACATCGAGGGCACGAAGATCCCGATGTCCTTCACGGTGGTGCGCAGCGGCTCGACGCTCATCGCGTTCTCCTCGATGAACATGCTCGACGCCGACAAGGCCGAGGTGCCCGCCGAAGTCCTGGACGCGCAGGTCAAGAAGCTGGAGAAGGTCGCCGCCGGCTGACACCGGTCACGGCCGACAGCAGTCACGGCCGACGCCGGTCGCGGGTGACGCCGGTGACGGCTGACGAGGGGATCTGCTCCGTGTCGTGAAGGAGGGGAGGACGGGCTCCGTGTCCGTCACGCCCACCTCGGAGCAGTTCCGCCGGTCGGCCCCGGGCGTCCCCGGAGCCGGCCGTTCTCTTCGGTGACCGGGCTGCTGTCCCCTGCCGTCCGGTCACCACCCTGGAGCGAGGTCCCACGGCGCCCGGCACGATCCGGACGCCTCATCGCTCCAGCGGAGCCACGCGTGGTTCTTTCGGGCCCGTACCTGGCTGGCGCGGACACCGACACCAACGAAGCGTGTCGTACGGCAGTCACGCGCCGTACGGGTGAGAGAGCAGGCGTACGTACGTGCGCCGCCGGTGCGCGCCGGTCAGAGGCGGCCCCGGCACAGCTCCAGCAGGGTCATGGCGAGCGCGGTGCCCGGCTTGCCGAGGGCGTCGCTGTAGTGGGCCAGGATCTCCATCTCCCGCGACAGGTTCACGCGCCTGCCGCCGGACTCGATCCGCGCCTCCTGGATCACGGCGGAGACCGCCACGCGTTCCTGGATCAGGCCGATGATCCGGTCGTCCAGGGCGTCGATCCGCTCGCGGGCACCGGTGATCACACCGGCCGCCTCGGAGGTATGGGCGCCGGTCTTCTCGGTGGAGGTGATGGTCATCTCTGGGCTCCTGGTCGGAAGTCGAGGAACTCCCCGGAGCGGCAAGACCCGGAAAACGCCAGACGCCCCGGACCTTGTCGGCCCGGGGCGCCTGGGGAAGTCGCTTGTCAGTTGCTCAAGCAGCACGACCATGGCAGCCGGTGGGCCCGGTGCCATAGCTAAAGAGGAAGGTCGAGTGCGCAAGCATGCGGCCAGTATGCCACGCCCCACCACCGTGCCCGCCCGCCCACGGCTTCTTCGACGCCGCCGCCCCGCCCGCCTGCGGCCCCTTCCGCGCCGCCGCCCCGCCCGCCTGCGGCTCCTTCCGCGCCGCCGCTCACCGTCGCCTCGTGCCCGCCGGCCGCGAGGCATTCGTGCCGCCCAACCTCGCCTCCAGCCTCCCGCCTCACCTCCAGCCTCTCCCCTCTCCCGGCTCGGCCTCCCGCCTTGCTGCCCCGGCTTTTCCGTGTCGTTCCGCCACGCCTTCTGGCGCCCGGTCTCGCCGCCAGCCTCCCTGCTGCGGCTCCTGCCTCCTGCCCCGCCTTTTCCGCGTCGTCCCGCCGCGCCTCCCCCCGACCCCGCCCCTGCCTTCCGCCCCGCCCCGGCCTTCGGCCTTGCCCCGGCCGCTCACCGTCGCCTCGCCCCGCCGGCCGCGAGGCTTGGGCGTCGCCCCTGCCATCGCGAGGCCGCACCCTGCCGTTCTCACGCCCTCTGGGACTCGCTCGCCTCGTAGGGGCCCGGGGCGGAGCCTTCGGTGGGCCCACGTCATGTGCGGGAGCCCCGCTAGACTCGGACCACACAGACCCCCGCCCACCCGCCGGAAGGCACCCCGTGTCATCAGCGAACCCCGCTGCCGCCGCCCCCGACACCGTCCTGGTCGTCGACTTCGGCGCCCAGTACGCCCAGCTCATCGCCCGACGGGTCCGCGAGGCCCGGGTCTACAGCGAGATCGTGCCGAGCACCATGCCGGTCGCGGAGATGCTCGCCAAGAACCCGGCGGCGATCATCCTCTCCGGCGGCCCCTCCTCGGTCTACGCCGAGGGCGCCCCCCGCCTCGACCGCGCACTCTTCGAGGCCGGCGTCCCCGTCTTCGGCATGTGCTACGGCTTCCAGCTGATGGCCACCACCCTCGGCGGCACCGTCGACAACACGGGCGCGCGCGAGTACGGCCGCACCCCCCTGCACGTCTCCAAGTCCGGCAGCACCCTCTTCGAGGGCACCCCCGACGAGCAGTCCGTCTGGATGTCCCACGGCGACGCCTGTTCCGCCGCCCCCGAGGGCTTCACCGTCACGGCCTCCACCGACGTCGTCCCGGTCGCCGCCTTCGAGAACGACGAGAAGAAGCTGTACGGCGTCCAGTACCACCCGGAGGTCATGCACTCCACGCACGGCCAGCAGGTCCTGGAGCACTTCCTCTACCGGGGCGCGGGCATCACCCCCAGCTGGACCACCGGCAACGTCATCGAGGAGCAGGTCGAGGCCATCCGCGAGCTGGTCGGCGACAAGCGCGCGATCTGCGGTCTCTCCGGCGGCGTGGACTCCGCGGTCGCCGCGGCCCTCGTCCAGAAGGCCATCGGCTCCCAGCTGACCTGCGTCTACGTCGACCACGGCCTCATGCGCAAGAACGAGACCGAGCAGGTCGAGAAGGACTTCGTCGCCGCGACCGGCGTACAGCTGAAGGTCGTCGACGCCGAGGAGCGCTTCCTGAAGGCGCTGGCCGGGGTCTCCGACCCCGAGCAGAAGCGGAAGATCATCGGCCGCGAGTTCATCCGCGTCTTCGAGCAGGCCCAGGCGGAGATCATCGCCGACGAGGGCCCCGAGGTCGCCTTCCTGGTCCAGGGCACCCTCTACCCGGACGTCGTCGAGTCCGGCGGCGGCACCGGCACGGCCAACATCAAGTCCCACCACAACGTGGGCGGCCTGCCGGAAGACCTCGAATTCAAGCTGATCGAGCCGCTGCGCAAGCTGTTCAAGGACGAGGTCCGGATGGTCGGCCAGGAGCTGGGCCTCCCGGAGGAGATCGTCCAGCGCCAGCCGTTCCCCGGCCCCGGCCTCGGTATCCGTATCGTCGGCGAGGTCACCAAGGACCGCCTCGACCTGCTCCGCGAGGCCGACGCCATCGCCCGCGAGGAGCTGACGGCTGCCGGTCTCGACCGGGACATCTGGCAGTGCCCGGTGGTGCTGCTGGCGGACGTCCGGTCCGTCGGCGTCCAGGGCGACGGCCGCACCTACGGCCACCCGATCGTCCTGCGCCCGGTCTCCTCCGAGGACGCCATGACCGCCGACTGGTCCCGGCTGCCGTACGACGTCCTCGCGAAGATCTCCACCCGCATCACCAACGAGGTCGCCGACGTCAACCGCGTCGTCCTCGACGTGACGAGCAAGCCCCCGGGCACCATCGAGTGGGAGTAGCCCCGTGGGGATCCCCGGTGATCCTCAGGTCCGCTTGAGGGTCCGCACCGGCCCTCCGGGCTTCCAGACCTGGACGACCAGGTACTTCTCGTCCTCGACGTAGGTCCGCACGACCTCCGTCAGCTCGGTGCGGAAGAGGTGGAACGGCTCCGGCGGTTCCACCTCTTCGCCGTACGCGGCCTTCACGGCGGGATCGTCGACCTCGACCGCCCGGCCGCTCACCCGGACGTCCCCGCCTCCCATCTCCGTGCCCGGCCCGGGGTTGGCCTGCAACGCGAAGCGGGAATCGCGGCGCAGATCGAGCGCCTTGAGCGAGTCGGGCATCATGCCCAGCCACAACTCCCCCTGTGTGAACCGGACCTCCAGCCCGGTCGTACGCGGCGAGCCGTCCTTGCGGAGGGTGGCGAGGACGTGGTGGGTGAAGGCGCCGAACCGCGCCTCGACCGTCTGTGCGAGTTCGGGTTCGGCGGCGACGAAGGCGCCCCAGTTCGAAAGATTCTCCGGCATACGTCGAGTCTCGCGCGGATACCCGACAACCACTGTCCGGTTACCCGGAGCAACGACAAGGAACAGCTCGACCCCGAGCAGAGTGTGCACGGCTGGCATGCTTCTGTGACTTGCGTAACGGTTGCGCACTCTCTTCACGGAACGGGCCTGTTCCGTATGGGGGACCGACGGTAACTTCCGATTCGTAAAGGAAGTCACTCTGGAGGACACATGCACGGGCCCACACCGCCCCTGCCCCTACCCACCGACCAGCTCCGGTTCGCCATGCCGCCGATGCACGAGACGGTGGAGGACGAACGACGGCACCGCAAGGAACGGCTGGCCGGGGCCCTGCGGATCTTCGGGCGCATGGGGTTCGAGGAGGGGGTCTCGGGACACATCACCGCGCGCGACCCGGAGTTCAGCGACTGCTTCTGGGTCAATCCGTTCGGGATGCCCTTCAAGCACGTCACGGTGAGTGACCTGGTCCTCGCCAACCAGGACGGCCAGGTGATCGAGGGCCGCTACCACGTGAACCAGGCCGCGTTCACCGTCCACGCCCAGGTGCACGCCGCACGCCCCGACGTCGTCGCCGTCGCCCACTGTCACTCCGTGCACGGCCGCGCCCTGTCCGCCCTCGGCGAGCTGCTCGACCCGATCAGCCAGGAGTCCTGCGCCTTCTACGAGGACCAGGCGCTCTACGACCACTACACGGGTGTCGCCGTGGACGCGGACGAGGGCCGCCGTATCGCCGACGTCCTCGGCAGCCGCAAGGCCCTGGTCCTGCGCAACCACGGGCTGCTGACGGTCGGGGACTCGGTCGACGCGGCGGCCTGGTGGTTCCTGTCCATGGAACGCTCGGCCCAGGTCCAGCTCACCGCGAAGGCGGCGGGCCGCCCCCTGCTCATCGAACATCGGCTCGCCGCCGCCACCCGGGAACAGGCCGGCGGCGACCTGGTGGCCTGGATCAACTACCAGCCCCTGTGGCAGGACATCAGCCGCAGCGAGCCGGACCTCCTGAGTTGACCGGACCTGCCGAGACCGGACCTGCTGGGCTGACCGGGCCTGCTGAGCCGAGGAGGGCATGGCCGGACGGGCCCGGGGGCCTGCCGTTCCGCGCGCCGTCAGAAGTCGCGCAGCACCGCCGCCTTCGTGGCGGCGAACTCCTCGTCCGTGAGAACGCCGTCGCGGTGCAGCTCACCGAGTTCACGGAGCCGACGGAGGAGGGTGTCATGGTGGTCGGAGGCCGGAGGCTCCGCCGTGACGCCCACGGCCTCCGGCCCCGACCGGTCCGCGTGGCCGTTCACCCGTGTCGACGGATGCGGGAGCCGCGCCGTGACCGCCGTCGCCACGAGAGCCGTGAGCAGGTCGCGACGTGTACTGCCCCACAGGTCGAGGGCGAACGGGTCCCGCTCCGGCGGCAGCTTCGAGAACATGGTCTCGCGCGTCACGAACCGCAGGAAGCCGTCCTCATAACCGGAGTTCGGCAACCACTCGACCTGCACCAGCTCACCGACGTCGATGATCCGCGGGCCGGTCGCGCGCTTGACCCGGTCGGAGGTGTCGTTCCAGTCGATCCGCACCCGCGCCCCGTCGAACGACACCGTCCCGTCACTGGACCGCACCGACACCGGCACGGGCGGACCCGGCAGCAGATAGACCCTGGCAGGCTCCTTCGGCGTCTGGTCCAGCAGCATCGACTGCCGTATCTCCTCGGCCACGTACTCGGCGATCCCCGACCGGTCGACATCGACCGTCAGCCGATACGGGTCGGCCGCGTCCGGCAGCCGCCCACCCGTGGCCTGCAACAGCGGATCACTGCCTTCGCGCAGCCGCAACCGCAACCGCCCGCGCTTGCGTTCGGGTTCATAGACGACACCGGCCACCGCCTCCAGCGGCACCGCGATCTCCCCGTACGTCTGCCGGAACAGGGCCACGGAACGGTGCAGGCCCGGCGTGATCCGGACCGTGCTGCCGTCGAAGGCCCAGACGCCGTCACGCTGGATGATCTCGGCCATACGAGGATTCTCCCAGCCGGGTCAACACGGACACCGGAACTTCACCCCGCGCCTCCCAAGCACGGAGTGGCCCTGCCGAATGCGGGCCGTGTTCCATACGGCACAATTCGCTGTCATCGCAGGGCAGTTGTACGGCTGCACGGCTGTGGTAGTGAGCGGACGTACGTACGACACCGCTCGAGGGCGGTATCGACACAGCAGTAGCAGAGGTAGCAGCAGTAACAGCAGTGATAGCGGCAGCAACAGCAGAACGAGGGCGGCTGTCAGCGCTCTCGCGGCTGGAGCGGTGACAGCAGTGCTGGCAGATGGCAATGACGGTGGCGGCGAATGCCGAAGTATGCGGACCGGGGCGCGGGAGCGCCCATGGACGCGGTGTGGGAAGGCGGGCTCGGGCGTGGCGGTGCAGGAGGCGAGAGGGGGCATGGGCGCGGGCGCCCATGAAGGCGGGTGCACGTGCGGGGACTGCCCGCATGGGGCGCGCGCGGGACACCGGCGCGCGGTCGCCGAGTTCCTGCTGAAGCGGGAGGAGTTCGCGTCGGGGCAGGGACTGCCGGCGGCCGTCGCGCACTCCGCCTCCGCCTCCCGCCAGTGGGTCTCCGACGAACTCACCCAGTCCGCCGCCCTCGTCGCCGAACGCGGCCGGGTCGAGGGCGAGGCCTGGCTGGCCCGCCTGTGGCTGCGCACGGCCGTCGTCGTCTGGGCCGCCGTCATCACCCTCCTCCTCGTCCAGTCCCTCACCGCGATCGGCGCGGGCTGGACGACGGCCCGCACTGCCGGCCTATTCGCCGCCCTGCTGGTCGCCGCGGCGCTGACGGGCGCCGGCTATCTGCACCGGGCGCGCGGCGGTGCCCTCGCCCCCGTCATCGGCGAGGACAACCGTCTCTCCACCTCCCGCGCCATCGCCGCCGGCTGGGTGCTCTTCGTCGTCTTCGTGGTCCTCGTCCTCGTCGGCCGCCTCGCCGCGGCCTCCGACCACCGCGAACGCGACACCCTCATCGCCGGCCTCGACCTTGCCCGCGGCGCCGGCATCGTGACCGTCCTCGCCGTCGTCTGCGGCATCGCCGTCCTGGTCCGCCGAGTGGTCGGCCTCCGCGTCCTCGCCCAACGCCTCCAGAAGGTCCGCGCCCACCGCCCCCGCGCCGCCGACCTCCTCACCGACGACTCCGGCCGCGGCAGCTTCAGCGACATCCAGTACGTGATCATCTGCACCGTCGCGCTCACCTTCGCGGCGGTCCGCCTCGCCCGCCGCCCCGACCAACTCCCCGACCTCCCCTGGGGCCTGGCCCTCCTCGTCCTGGTCTCTGCGGCCACCTACGTCGCCGGCAAGTACGCCGAGGGCGGCCGCCCCGTCATCCTCTCCGTCGTCCGTGCCCGCGAGGCCGGCGACCTCGACGCCCCCATCCGCAACGGCGACGACATCGAGATCCGCGGCTCCGGCTTCGTCCCACCCGGCGCCCAGACCGCCGACCACCTTTCCCGCATGGTCGTCCGCATCGGCCCCGTCCATGTCCACGTCCCCCTCGTCCCCGTCACCGGCGGCTTCAGCAACCCCACCGACGCGGTCCTCACCGCCCCCGTCCCCGCCGACGTCGAACCCGGCAAGGTCGAAGTCCAGGTCGTCACAGCAGCGGGCGTCGAAACCAACCGCTACACGATCGAGGTCTCGGCGGACTGATCGCTGATCGCTGATCGCCGATGGTTGGTGGTTGGTGGCTGGTGGTTGGGGGCCGGTGGGGGCGCGGGTGGGAGGCGGCGAGCGGAAGTCGGCCGACTGTCGGTTGGTGAGAAGGGCATTGGTTCGGCGGTCGGTTGGAAGGGCTCGGGGAGCGGGAGTCGGTCCTGGGCTGGTGGGCTTCGGGGGTGGGGGATCGGGTCGGCTGGCGGGCCTATGGGCTCGTGGGACCGGGGTGAGCGCGGCCGGTGGGGGCGGGAAACCGGGTCGGCTATCGGCTGGTCGGCGTAAGGGAACCGGGTTCGGTAACTGAGGTTCGGGGCTGGGGCGACGGTAGTCGTCGGCTGGTCCGGCATGGGAGACGGGACGACCGCGACTGGTGCGGCGCGGCATGACGGGCGGCCGGGGCCAGAAGCCGGCGGTGGTTCAGGGGGCCGGGAGCCCCGGGTGACTACTATCCGACCCGCCCCGTCAGGATGCGGCCGACGCGCGCCCGCTGGAGCGGCTGCCAAGGCGTCGGGGCGGGACGAAGCCGTGGGCGTGCCGCCCGCCCGGGCCCGGTAGCGCACGCGCGGGCGGGTCGAATGGGGCGCAGCCCCTTGGGATGGGACGGGTAGGGGCGGCGGGGGCGAGACGGTCCCCGGGACCCCAGGCCTGCGCCACCCCAGACAAGGCACTCCGACCCGGAAAAACACGCCCGAACCATTGAGCACCCCCACCCCTCTGAACGTATCGTCTGTTGAGGGGTCAACGGCACGGCGGACAAGAGGCGGCGCAGACCATGACTCACGACATTCGCTCGGACTCCCACACCCCCTATTACGACGGCGGCCCCGACTGGCGTGACACCGCCACCCGCTACGCCCTCCTCCCCCTACGCGTCTTCCTCGCCGTCACCTTCATCTACGCCGGCCTGGACAAACTCACCGACAGCGCGTTCATGGCGGCCTCCGGTTCCGGCTCCATCGGCGACATGATGAGCGCCGCCCGAGACTCCTCCGCCATCCCAGCCATGATCGACATGGCCTTGAACAACCCCGTCGGCTTCGGCTACGCCATCGCCATCGGCGAACTCGCCGTCGGCATCGGCACCCTCCTCGGCTTCCTCACCCGCCTCGCCGCCTTCGGCGGAGCCCTGATCTCCCTGAGCCTCTGGCTCACGGTCAGCTGGTCGGCATCCCCCTACTACTACGGCAACGACCTCCCCTATCTCATGGCCTGGATCCCCCTGATCCTCGCCGGGGCCCCGGTCCTCTCCGTGGACGCCGCCATCCGCTCCCGCCGCCGAGGCGGCACCAGCAGGCACCGCGCGGACACCTACCACTGAGCCCCACAACGCCCCGCCCCGCCATAACCGCCCAGCGCATCCGCCGCTCACTCACTGCAGCCAACCGGCACCGCAGCCAGCACCGCAGCCCAAGCGGCGCACGGCCCAGCTGGCCCACGGGCTCCCCACCATCACAGCGCGGCCAGTGCGGCCCGCGACGGGCACAGCGACCGAGCCACCCCCAACCGTTTCAGGCCGCACTCGCCGGTCCTCCTCCGGTACTCACCCGCACCCCCATGCCGCCGCCGGTCCTCGACCTCGTCGGCTCCCACCCGCCGGGTTTCAACCTCGCCGACTCCCACTCGCCGATGCTCAGCCGCGCCCCTCCCTCCCCACCGACCCACCCACTCCCGCCGCTCCCGGCGGCTCCGCCGATCCTCCCGGGCCCGTCGCTCCCGTGGCCCCCCTCGCTCCTGTCCACCCCGCGCCCCGCGGTCCCCGTATCGCATGGTCCAGGGAAGCCACCGCCCCCGCGAGGCACAGCCCTCCGACCACGAGCGGTATCACCACGAACCAGGGGGTGTCCCACGCGCCCGCCGCATCGCCCAGGTACACGACACCGGCGCCCGTGAGGAAGAGGCCGGCGACGAGATTCCCCGGCCGGAACTCATGCCGCAGCACGGGCCACCTCCGCCTGTCCCAGACCGACTTCGAGGTCGATGGTGAGCGTCCCGCCGCTGCCCGAGCCCTTCTCGGGGGCCAGCGTCAGCCGATCCCTCTTGTCCGGTGCCACGTCCACGTCCTCCTTGTCGTCACCCGGCAACTGGATGTCACCCAGGCCCACTTCGATGTCGAGCCGCACGGTCACGTCCGGTGGAACCACCACCTTCACCTTGCCCGCGCCCACCTCCACGCTCGTGGTCAGCGACTTTCCCTTCGGTATGTCCACCCCGGACAGGTCCAGCGTGCCCACGCCGGTCCCCAGCTCGTACCGGGCCGCCACGCTCTCCGCGTTCCGCGGGGTCCATTTCGTACGGGCCCAGTCGGTGGTGATGTTCGACGGAAGGGCCGCCGTGCACGCGAGGAGGCCTGCCGTTGCTACCGCCAGGAAGATCGAGCCCGCTCCCGTACGGCCGAGGAAGGCGCTGAAAGCTATGCCCAGACCGAGCACGGTCAGCGCGCAGGCCAGACCGGTCTGCAGGCTGGCGGCCAGGGTGCGGTCGTCCCAGGTGGCACTGGTACCGATGCCGCCGGCGACCAGCGCCAGAAGGAAGATCCAGCCGCCGATCCAGCGCGGCCCCCGCGGCTTCGGCGGACGCGCTATACGTATGTCCTGGCGGGTGGGCCGCACGCCCCGGGCGATGTTGACGGCCGCTGCCATGTCCCGATCGCGGGCCTCCCACGGGCCCCACAGATAGCCCGTGCCGCCCACATGGGTGCCGTCCTTCACTATGGGGTCCCGCCACCACGATGGGTAGGCGGAGGCCACGGGGGGTGCCTGGGCCTCCGGCGGGGCATCGGCCACCGCCTGCGCGGCCAGCGGATCGGGGTCGGGGGTGCCGCGGTGCTGCGACCAGTACCCCGCGCCGGCCAGGAGCAGGGAGACGACCACCGAGAAGGTAAGGACGGTGGTGTTGCTCAGCATGGTGAGGAAGACGCCGCAGCCGACCAGCGCGAAGAGCACGGCCGTGAGGCCCTGGCCGTCGACCCGGCCGGTCAGCAGCTTGCGTACCTCGTTCTCCTCCTCGTCGTCGTACGCCACGAACAACCAGGCGAAGCCGTAGAAGAAGAGGCCGAGGCCACCGGTGAGGGAAAGCACCGCCAGCACCACGCGGAAGATCACCGGATCCATGTCGCACTGCCGTCCGAGCCCGGCACAGACACCGCCCAGCATCTTGTACCGCCGATCGCGGCGGAACCGGTGTGGGGCGCCGGGGCCACCGCCAGGATCATCGGGGCCGACGGCATCCGATCGACCCGCATTCGATCGCCCCGCATCCGATCGGCCGGCGTCGGATCGATCCGTATCTGGCCGTCCCGCGTCCGATCGATCCGCGTGGGCGCCCGCGTCCGCCTGCGGGCCCGCGCCTACGCTTGTGCCTGCGCGCGCACCCGCGCCCCCGTGCGCGCGCGGCTCCTGCGAGCCCGTGCTCGGTGGGGGCGCGGCGTCCTGCGGCTCGGAGGTGGGCCGCAGACCGTCCGGACCCGAGCTGGGGCCCGGCTCCGCTGCCGCGTCGTGGTGATCCGTCATGCGTCCATCGTGACCGCCGAGCCGGTCCGATGGCAGTCGGGATGACCCTGGTCGAACCCTGATATCCGCTTGGGGGAAGCGTTCGATCACGCCTGTCTCGAAGATCAGGGGCCTCTCGGGGGTCGACCCTGATGCCTGGCTCCGCCATGCGTGTGAATATCGATGGCATGCCGGAAGCCGCAGCACAGCCAGTCGACACTCCGCGGCCCCCGCGCAAGCTCTACCGCAGCAGCGACGGACGCTGGCTCGGAGGCGTGGCGCGAGGGCTAGCCGGACATCTCGGCCTGCCTGTGACCTGGGTGCGGCTCGTGTTCGCAGGCCTCTTCCTGGCCGACGGCCTGGGCGCCCTCGTCTACGCGGCGTTCTGGTTCGTCGTCCCGCTCGGCGTGGGAGGCGTCGACAACCAGCGGCCTCCGGCCATCGCCACCGACACCTCACCCGACGGCCGCCGCCGGCTCGTGGCCCGCAAGCCCGACCGCGGCCAGATGGTCGCCCTTCTCCTCATGGTCGTCGTGGCCATGGTCTTCGTCGGCAATGTGAACCTCGGGGAAGGAGCCAGGGCCTATCTCTGGCCGACCGTGCTCGTCGCCGCCGGCGTCGCCCTGGTCTGGCGCCAGGCGGACAACGCGCGGCGGGCCCGCTGGGCCGAGGTCGGCCGTCGTCGGCGCACGATCACACTGTTGCGCTCCGTGGCCGGTGTCCTGCTGGTCACCGCGGGGGTCTCGGGGATATTCGTCCTCCAGGGCTCGGCCGCGCACCTCGGCTCGGTCCTGCAAGCAGCGCTCGCGGTCCTCGTGGGCATATCGCTGCTGGCCGGACCGTACCTCGTCCGTATGACCCAGGACCTCTCCGAGGAGCGCCTGATGCGCATCCGCGCCCAGGAGCGCGCGGAGGTCGCGGCCCATGTCCACGACTCGGTGCTGCACACACTGACGCTGATACAGCGGAACGCGGACAACCCGAACGAGGTCCGCCGCCTCGCCCGCGCCCAGGAACGCGACCTGAGGAACTGGCTGTACAAGCCCGAGGGCACCGGAAAGGACGAGGACGACGAGCCCGACACCCTCGCCGAGGCCGTACGGCGGAACGCGGCGGAGGTCGAGGACAAGCACGGCGTCCCCATAGAGGTGGTGGTCGTCGGTGACTGCCCGCTCGACGAGGGACTGACCGCGCAGATGCAGGCCGCACGCGAGGCGATGGTGAACGCCGCCAAGTACGGTGGCGAGGGCGGCGCCGTGCAGGTCTTCGCCGAGGTCGAGGGAAGGACGGTTTTCGTGTCCGTTCGCGACCGCGGCCCAGGCTTCGACCTCGACGCGATACCCGCCGACCGCATGGGCGTCAGAGAATCGATCATCGGCCGCATGGAGCGCAACGGCGGTACGGCACGGCTCCGAGCCGTGCCGGACGGCGGCACGGAGGTCGAGCTTGAGATGGAGAGGGCGGAGACGACGTCATGAGTGACGCGAACGGGGCGAACGACCTTGCCGCACAGGGCGGTTCGGGCACAGCGCCGAACGAGGGCCAGGGCGGTTCGGCCACGCGGGGCACGGGTTCGCCCGAGGGCCTGACCGGCGGGCCCGACCGGCAGGCCGCCGCGCCCGACCAACCCACCACGCCCGACGGCACCACCACGTCTGTCGCACCCGGCGCACCCGGCGTATCCGCGGCATCCGGCGCGGCTGCCGCACCCGTGCCGACCGGGCCCGGGCGGCATGTCCGGGTCGTGCTGGTGGATGACCACCGCATGTTCCGTACGGGGGTGCAGGCCGAGATCGGGCAGACGGACCGTACGGGGGTGGAGGTGGTCGGCGAGGCCCCCGATGTCGATCAGGCGGTCTCGGTGATCACGAGCACGCGGCCCGAGGTGGTGCTTCTCGATGTGCACCTGCCCGGCGGCGGTGGTGTCGAAGTCCTGCGCCGCTGTTCGGCGTTGATGGCGGATGCCGAGCAGCCCGTCCGCTTCCTCGCCCTGTCCGTGTCGGACGCGGCGGAGGATGTGATCGGGGTGATCCGGGGCGGTGCGCGCGGTTATGTCACCAAGACGATCACCGGCTCCGACCTGGTCGACTCCATCTTCCGGGTCCAGGAGGGCGACGCGGTTTTCTCTCCCCGTCTGGCCGGCTTCGTCCTGGACGCCTTCGCCTCCACCGACGCCCCGCCCGTGGACGAGGATCTCGACCGTCTCACCCAGCGTGAGCGCGAGGTGCTGCGGCTCATCGCCCGTGGCTATGCGTACAAGGAGATCGCCAAGCAGCTCTACATCTCGGTGAAGACGGTGGAGTCCCATGTCTCCGCCGTCCTGCGGAAGCTACAGCTCTCCAACCGCCACGAGTTGACGAGATGGGCGACGGCACGCCGCCTGGTGTGAGGCCGGGGGCCCCCGGCGCCGAGGTGCCGGTCACGCCGGTGCCGGGGAGGCGGCGTCGTAGGCGCCGGCGGTTGCCGGGGCGGTGCGGTCCGGGTGGCCCCGTCGGCGATGGGCAGCCCCACGACCAGCACAGGGACGCCTGCCGACGGTCCTCACTCGGGTCACCTGGCCAAGGCCACCGCCCCCCACCAAAGCCACCGCCCGCCAACACGACCGCCCGCCAACGCCACCGGTGACCGGCCACCCGGCACATGACCCCCTCAAGCCACCCGTGTAGCCCCCGCGTACGGCATCTCGTCCAGTGGTGCCACGCGTACCGGGGCCGAGGGGTTGGGGGCGTGGATCATCTGGCCGTTGCCGATGTAGATGCCCACGTGGCTGATGCCGGAGTAGAAGAAGACGAGGTCGCCGGGGCGGAGTTCGGAGCGGGCGATGCGGGGGCCGGCGTTGATCTGGGAGTAGGTGGTGCGGGGGAGGGAGACGCCGGCGGCGCGGTACGCGGCGAGGGTGAGGCCGGAGCAGTCGAAGGCGTTGGGGCCGGTGGCGCCCCAGACGTACGGGCTGCCGATCTTGGAGTAGGCGTAGGAGACGGCGGCGGCGGCGCGGGAGTTGGGGGCGTCGGCCGTGGCGGAGGTGGGGGAGACGGGGCCGGAGAGGCTGCGCTGGGCCGTGGTGGAGGAGCGGGAGGCGTGTCCCGTGGTGCCGTCACGGGAGTCGAGGCGGGTGCGGTCCTCGGTGGTGAGGCGGCCGAGCAGTTGACGGGCGTCGGTCAGTTTGGAGGTGACGGTTTTCTTGTGGCGTTTCAGTTCTGTCTGACGGGTCTTGAGCGTGCCCAGTTCGACGCGGGCGGCCCCGCGCAGCCGTTCGATCTCCAGCAGCTGTTTCCGTACGCTCGCCACATCCGCGGAGTGGCGGCTGCCGACGCGCTCGGCGAGGGCGGCGCCGTCCAGGTACTGGTCGGGATCGGCGGAGAGGGCGAGCTGCCAGGAGGGGTCGATGCCGCCGCCCCGGTACTGCGCCGCGGCCACCGAACCGAGTTCGTCGCGGGCGGTGTTGAGCCGTTCGGTGCGGCGGGCGGCCTGGTCGCGCAGTTCCTCGAGGTTCTCCTGCGCCTTGTCGGCCTTCTCCTTCGCGCCGTTGTACTTCTCGGTCGCGACCTCGGCCTGCTGGTACAGCTTGGCCACCTTCGCCCTGACCTGCTCCGGTGTGAGCTGGGGGTCGGCGTGCCCGGTGCCGTCGAAACCGGTCGCGGTCGCCGCGCCCGCGAGGGCGATCGTTGCGGCTGTGCGAGCCGTATGGCCGCCGAGCGAGCGCTGTCTGGGCTTGCGGTGCGCTGCCACGTGGAGTCCACGTCCTCTCCGTACGACCGCCGTCCGCAGTACGAACATCGTCTGTCCGTACGGACCGCCTGGGGGGAGCGGTTACGCGTCCGGCGGCGGCCCGCACAGGGGGAGCGGGACGCCGCCGGACCTTTCTCGGCGGTGGTGGCCGACTGCCGCCCCTGGCCCGGGCGGCGGTGGGGAGCCGGTCACCTGAGGGAGGACGCTAAACCTGGCTGTGAGGGCTCGGTAACGCGTTGTACGGAAGTGGCGCGCACCGGCAATGAGGTGACCGTATGTGATCGGAATCCTGGCCTGGCGCCGCCGACTTCACGCTGTGCGATGACCGATGCGGCGATTTCGGACCGCGCGAAGGAAGGGCGGTGCTATGGAGCGCATATATGCAAGATCATTCGGGGGTGCCGTTCGCGGTGATCCGGGAGTGCCCGCCCCGGTGCCCGAGGGGTCCCGGACCCCTCATTAGGCTCCGCGCATGGACGTACTCATCCACATCCTCGCGGCCCTCCACATCATCGGCATCGCCTCCCTCCTGGGTGGGTTCCTCACCCAGATGAAGGCCATGGGGCAGGGCACCGCCCGCTTCGTCCCCGCCATGCTGCACGGCGCCCTCACCATGCTCGTGACGGGTGTCCTCCTCGTCGGCCTCAACCAGGCCGACGACCAGCCCGTCAACAACATCAAGATCGGCATCAAGCTCGCCCTGCTGATCGTGATCCTCGGCCTGGTCTATGTGAAGCGCGACGAGGAGACGGTGGAGAAGCCGCTCTTCGCCCTGGTGGGCGCCCTGACCACGGCGAACGTCTTCATCGCGGTGCTCTGGACCTGAGGGGTCCCTCGGCCGAGCCCGTGGGACGGGCCCGGCCGAGGTCACGCCGGCCGCACCACGCTGTGGATCGAGGACTCGCCGTCGTAGAAGATCGACTCCTCGCGGACGTACGTGCCCGGCTTGGGGGCGTGGATCATCATGCCGTTGCCGATGTAGAGGCCGACGTGGCCGATGTTGTCGTAGAAGAAGACGAGGTCGCCCGGCTTGGCGTCGGCGAGGGGGACGGTGGTGCCCGCCTCGACCTGGTCGTAGGTGGTGCGCGGGAGGTCCACGCCGGCGGCCTTCCAGGCGGCCTGGGTGAGGCCGGAGCAGTCGTAGGAGCCGGGGCCGGTGGCGCCCCAGACGTACGGCTTGCCGATCTGGGCGCGGGCGAAGGCGAGCGCCTTGGTGGCCTTCGAGGCGTATGTGGAGTCCTCGACCGGAGCGGTGGTCCCGGTGGTGTCAGGCGACGTCTCCGTGCCGGTGGCGGTCCCGCCCTGGGGCTCCGGGGTCTCCTGGGAGTTCTGGGTCTCCTGGCTCGCCTGCGCCGCCTGCTGTCGCGCCACCTCCTCCGCCTTGCGGTCGGCCTCCTCCCGCTCGCGCTGTTCGATCGCGGCGAGCCGGGCCTTCTCCTGGGCGGTGAGGGTGGAGAGCAGTTCGCGGGCCTCGGCGAGCTTCGCCTGGACCTTGGCCTTGCTGGTCTTGAGGGCGTTCTGCGACTCGGTGAGCTTCTCGAGGCTGTCGCTCGCCGTCCGGCGCTGCTCCGCCGCGTCGGCCTGCTCGGTGACGTACGCGTCGACCGCTTGCTGCTGACGGTCCGTCAAGCGGTCCATCAGCTGGTTCTGGTCGAAGTAGTCCTGCGGGTTGTCCGCCAGGAGCAGTGAGGCCTGGTCGGGGGTGGCCGCGCCGGTGCGGTACTGGGCCGCCGCGAACGAACCCAGTTCCTCCCGCGCCTCGTTCAGCTTCTCCGTGCGCTCGGCGACGCCGTCGAGGAGGGTGTCGACCTTCTTCTTCTGCTTGGTCGTCCTCTCCTTGGCCGCGTTGTAGTTCTCGGTAGCCGACCCCGCCTGGCGGTAGAGGTCGTCGACCTTCTTCTCGACCTCCTCCAGGCTCGGCCTGTCGTCGGTGGAGGGTGCGGCGGTGGCCGTCTGGGAGAGCAGAGCCACGGAGGTCAGGGCGGCCGTGGCGAGAGCGGGGGTGCGTATGCCCGCGCGCGTCCGGCCGGCCGGACGCGGCTTGCGGTGCGGCGCCATGGTGCGGCGTCTCCTTCCGTTGTCCGCCTACCGAGTTAGCTGTCGGGTTCGGGCGCAAGCTTCGGAAGGTTTGCCCTACGGCCCTCGCCGCGTGCGGCGGTCGGGCCGATTCACCCCAGAGGTCGGTGGGTCCCCGGCTCCGGCGCCGGGAGAGGCGTACCGGACTCGGCGGAGGCCGTGCGGCCCGGCGACGTTCGCCGGTTGTGTCGTACGGCCCAAGGGAAGACGCTAGCCAACTCGTGTGGCCCGTGTGAAGGTTGATGTTCGATATGCCCGATACGTTTTCGTGACCTTAGCCTCTTCCGCGCGACAGGCGGTACGCTCGATCGCTCACCGTCGTGAGGTGGGCGCGGTGAGTGGTGGGTGTGCACTTCCCGGGGCGGCCTCTCGCTGTCAGTGGGGGCGCCTAGACTCGGAGAGCGATGAGCAGCCTCTTTGACGACAGCTTCCTGGCGGACCTCCAGGCCCCCCGCGGCCACGCGGAGGAGCCCCCGCCGCCGCCCGAGGACGATCATGTACCGGAGCCGCTTCCGGACGATCTGTTCGGCGGGAAGTTCGACGTGCCACCGGACCGCGACGAGTACTACCGGGACGGCGCCCCGCGCCCCGCCCTCGACGCGGCGGCCCTCCTGGACGGGCTGAACGAGAACCAGCGCGCGGCCGTGGTGCACGCCGGATCCCCCCTGCTCATCGTCGCCGGCGCGGGCTCCGGCAAGACCCGGGTGCTCACCCATCGCATCGCCCACCTGCTCGGCGAGCGGCAGGTCCACCCGGGGCAGATCCTCGCGATCACCTTCACCAACAAGGCCGCCGGCGAGATGAAGGAGCGCGTCGAGCAGCTCGTCGGCCCGCGCGCGCACGCGATGTGGGTCATGACCTTCCACAGCGCGTGCGTCCGGATCCTGCGGCGTGAGTCGAAGAAGCTCGGCTTCACGTCCTCCTTCTCGATCTACGACGCCGCCGACAGCAAGCGACTGATGGCGCTCGTCTGCCGTGATCTGGATCTCGACCCCAAGCGCTTCCCGCCCAAGTCCTTCAGCGCCAAGATCTCGAACCTGAAGAACGAGCTGATCGACGAGGAGGACTTCGCCGCCCAGGCCACCGACGGCTTCGAGAAGACCCTCGCCCAGGCCTACGCGCTCTACCAGTCCCGCCTCCGCGAGGCGAACGCGCTGGACTTCGACGACCTGATCATGACGACGGTCAATCTGCTGCGCGCCTTCCCGGACGTCGCCGAGCACTACCGCCGGCGCTTCCGTCATGTCCTCGTCGATGAGTACCAGGACACCAACCACGCCCAGTACGCCCTGGTCAGAGAGCTGGTCGGCACCTCCGAGCACCCGGTCGACGTACCGCCCAACGAGTGGGACGTGCCTCCGGCCGAGCTGTGCGTCGTGGGTGACGCGGACCAGTCGATCTACGCCTTCCGCGGCGCGACCATCCGCAACATCCTCCAGTTCGAGGAGGACTACCCGAACGCGACCACGATCCTGCTGGAGCAGAACTACCGCTCCACGCAGACCATCCTGAGCGCGGCCAACGCGGTCATCGAGCGCAACGAGTCCCGCCGCCCGAAGAACCTGTGGACCAACGCGGGCGCGGGCGCGCAGATCACCGGCTATGTCGCCGACACCGAGCACGACGAGGCCCAGTTCGTCGCCGACGAGATAGACCGCCTCACGGACGCGGGCGACGCGAAGGCCGGCGACGTCGCAGTCTTCTACCGGACGAACGCCCAGTCCCGTGTCTTCGAAGAGGTGTTCATCCGCGTCGGCCTGCCCTACAAGGTCGTAGGCGGCGTCCGCTTCTACGAGCGCAAGGAGGTCCGGGACGTCCTCGCGTATCTGCGGGTCCTGGCCAACCCGGAGGACTCCGTCCCGCTGCGCCGCATCCTCAACGTGCCCAAGCGCGGCATCGGCGACCGTGCCGAGGCGATGATCGACGCCCTCTCCCAGCGCGAGAAGATCAGCTTCCCGCAGGCGCTGAAGCGGGTGGACGAGGCGTACGGCATGGCGGCCCGGTCGACCAATGCGGTCAAGCGGTTCAACACGTTGATGGAGGACCTGCGGACCGTCGTCGAGTCCGGCGCCGGACCGGCCACCGTCCTGGAAGCCGTCCTCGAACGCACTGGCTATCTGGCCGAGTTGCAGGCCTCCACCGACCCGCAGGACGAGACGCGCATCGAGAACCTCCAGGAACTCGCCGCCGTCGCCCTGGAGTTCGAGCAGGAGGCTGGTGCCGGAGAGAGCGAGGCCGATGTCGAGGCGGCGGGTACGACAACCGTCGGGCTCTCCGACTTCCTGGAGCGGGTGGCGCTGGTCGCCGACTCCGACCAGATCCCCGACGAGGAGGAGGACGGCTCGGGCGTGATCACGCTCATGACCCTCCACACCGCCAAGGGCCTGGAGTTTCCGGTGGTCTTCCTCACCGGCATGGAGGACGGCGTCTTCCCGCACATGCGCGCCCTCGGCCAGACCAAGGAGCTGGAGGAGGAGCGCCGCCTCGCGTACGTGGGCATCACCCGCGCACGGGAACGGCTCTATCTCACCCGGTCGACGCTGCGCAGCGCCTGGGGTCAGCCCTCGTACAACCCGCCGTCCCGGTTCCTGGAAGAGATCCCGGCCACTCACCTGGAGTGGAAGCGCACGGGCGCCTCCGCACCGGTGTCCTCGGGTCCGGCGGCCGGCATCGCGGCCTCGCTGTCGTCCTCCCGCTCCCGTTCCTCGGCCCGCGGCGCGTCCGGCTTCGCGACCCGCCGCGGCGACGAGAAGCCGGTGGTCTCCCTCGCCGTGGGCGACCGCGTCACCCACGACCAGTTCGGCCTCGGCACGGTCGTCGGCGTCGGGGGCTCGGGAGCGAACGCGGAGGCGACGATCGACTTCGGCGACACCAAGCCCAAGCGCCTGCTGCTGCGGTACGCACCGGTGGAGAAGCTGTAGCGGAGGGGCCGCGCCGCGCGACGACGCGGCGCGTGACGACGCGGCGCGTGACGACGCGGCGCGTGACGACGGCGGGCCCCTGCTCGGCAGGGGCCCGGTCTTCGTGTCTGTGCGCTGCGCCCGCGTGAGGCGTGACGGTTACGTCGGGTCCAGCCCGTGGCTGCGCAGCCACGGGAGCGGGTCTATGGCGGAGCCGCCCGCCGGGTGGACCTCGAAGTGCAGGTGGGGACCGGTCGAGTTGCCCGAGTTGCCCGAGTAGGCGATGGTGTCGCCGGCCTTGACGGTCGTACCGGAGGCGACCTTGTACGTCGAGAGGTGGCAGTACCAGGTCTCGGTGCCGTCCTTGGCGGTCACGATGACCATGTTGCCGTAGGCGCTGTTCCACTGGGTGCGCACGGTGCCGTCGGTCGCGGCCATCACCGGGGTGCCGTACGAGACGGGGAAGTCGATACCGGTGTGCAGGGACATCCAGTTGACGCCGGACTGTCCGTAGTACGCGCTGAGCCCGTGCTTGGCGACCGGCAGCGCGAACTTCGGCCGCAGTCGCTCCTTGCGGGCGGCCTCGGCGGCGGCCTTCTTCTGCTCCAGCTCCTGCTGGGCCTTGAGGTCGATGCGCTCCTGCGTCCGGCTGGCCCGGTCGGCGAAGTCGTCGGCCTCGGCGGAGAGGCTCTCCAGCTGGGTGTCGAGCTGGTTGTTGGCGGTGGACGGCTTCACGGCGGTGGCGTCCGACTTGACCGACGCCGTCGTCTCCGTGTCGTCCGACGTGGCACCGACCGAGGCGGCCGCGATCCCCGCGACCCCCATGACACAGGCCGACGGAACGGCCACGGTCAGCAGGGCGGAACGTTTGGCCGGAGGCTTCCGGCGCGACCGCGATGCCGCGCGGGTGGCGGCCCGGCCGGGGCCGGCGCTCCTGGTGGCCGCCGCGGTGACCTCTTCCTCGCCGTCGAGGAGGGCCGAGCGGTCCGCGCCGTCGGTCTCAAACTCGCCGTCCGCCGACCGGTGTTCGTCGTGGTCGTACGGGGCGATCTGCTCGAAGGTGGCGGTCGCCTGCTGGTGGAAGTCCGCGGCCTCGGCCGAGAGGTCCACCACGACGGTCTGCGGGTGCTCGTGGGCGTCGTACGGCTCGGGGGCGCCGCCACCGTGCTCGTCGCCGACGGGGGTGCCGTCGCTGTTCCACTGGGTGGCGTCGAAGGCGCCCGTGTCGAAGTGCTGGGTGCCGATCCACTGCTGGGTCTGGCCGGTCTGTCCCAACTGGTCCGCGTCGTCGGACTGTTCGGGCTGGAGCCAGCCGCTCGCGTCCCACTGGCCGCTCGCGTCGGGGCCGGTCGGCTGCGTCGGGACCTGGGAGAGGTGCTCGTAACCGGACGACCAGGACGTCGAGTCGTAACTGCCCGTGTCGTACGCGGCCTGGTGCTGTGCGGCGTACGGGTCGTAGTTCAGCGTCTGGTGGCTGCCCGTCGACCACTGGGTGGCGTCGTAGGAGCCGGTGCCGCCCTCGTTGCCCGGCATGTCGCCGAAGAGGGGGTCGACCGCGAAGGTGCCCGTAGCGTTCCCGGGGGTGCCGGTTTCAAAACCGGTGGCGGGGTAATCGCCGTACGTGGTGAAGTCGCCGTAGCCGGCTTCCTGGTGGCCGTACGACGCGTAGTGCGCCGGGTCGGCTTCAGAAGCCGGAGTCGGGGGTGTTGCGGTCCCCGACGGGTGACGATCGTTCACCAACTTCTCTTTCGCCTCGACGACAGGGGCTGGCAGAGCAGTGCGGTGACTGTACCCGGCGGTATGCGGGCGCGACAATCTTCAACGGGTTTCACGCGCGCAGGAAACGGGCATTCGAGCGTCTTTCGGCGGTCTGTGGGCACGACTTTGGCCTGGCGTTCGAAGGTTGTTCGATAGTCGACCACTGTGTGCGGCATGTGGGACGCCCGTGGGGACGGGGGCGAGACGTTTCTCCGGGTGATCGCGGGTCGAGTGTGGGGCGCGTGGTTGCCGTAGGGAGGGGTGTCGCGAGTCGGACGCGTGGCGGGGGCGCGTGGAGGTGCGCCGCGTTTACCGCCTTACGTCCGTGTTCTGCCGCCCTGTGGCGAGCGTCACTGTCGCGCTTCGGTTCATGCCACCGTCAGGCCGCCCGGGCGGGCGGTGGTGCGGGCGCCCGTCCGTGAGGTGTCGAGGGCCTCCCGGATTCCGGTGGCCACGGCGGGGTGCACGGGCAGCGCGAGGTGGCCGATCCCGGTGACCCTGATGTTCTGCGCCATCAGATCCGGATGGTCGACGCAG
Organism: Streptomyces caniscabiei; assembly: GCF_014930365.1. GTDB lineage: Bacteria > Actinomycetota > Actinomycetes > Streptomycetales > Streptomycetaceae > Streptomyces > Streptomyces caniscabiei. Next base: position 361,117 of record NZ_JABXWI010000007.1, read on the forward strand.
GCGCTCTCCGGCGGAGTCATCACATGGTCGAAATCGCTCCAGAACGCCACGAAATGGGTACGGCAGCCCGGCGCCGGCTCCCGTAGTTCCTCCATGACCTCCGAATCGGGCCGCATCTGCCGGACGATCGGATGGGCGTCCGCAAGCGGCACGGCCCGGGTGCCACCGTGCGGGGTGCCGAGCGTGACGAGCGTACGGACGCGGTGGTCGCCGCCGAGCCGCTGCACGTAGTACCGGGCTATCAGTCCGCCCAGGCTGTGGCCGACGACGTCCACCTGCTCCTGGCCCGTGCGCTCGCAGATGTCCTCGATGTGCCGGCCGAGCAGGTCGGCGGCCGCGCGGATGTCGCAGGTGAGGGGCGAGTAGTTGAGCGACTCGAGGTGACGGCCGCCGTGCTGCGCGAGGGAGCGGCGCAGCAGGACGAAGACCGAGCGGTTGTCGATGAAGCCGTGCAGCAGGACGACCGGGGGCTTCTCCTCGGTCGGGAGCCGGGGTGCGTCGGACGGGGGGAGCTGAGGGGTGATCCTCCGCTCCTGCGTCATTCCCGACGGATAGAGCAGCAGATGCCCCGCGAGGATCGCCAACTCCAGTGCGGTCGCCTTGAGAAGGGCCACGGACAGGCCTGTCAGCCGGGTCGGCAGGATCCGCTCGCAGAGCGGAACCAGGGGCGCTATCGCGCTGGTGACCTTCATGCCCGACCTCCCGTCGGCAGACGGGAGGACGCCTCTGTCCCCCGTGTGCCCTAGTGGAGATGCCGGCGGTGCGGGCGGCGGACGGCGGGAGCGATGCGACGTGACGCGGTGCGTGTGGCATGCGTGACGTGCGGTGCGTGTGCGGCGTGTGAGGCGCCGATCACGCGACGCGGGGTCCAGCCCTTCTGACTCCCCGCTGCCCTGCCCTCTGCCGTCTGCCGGGTGCCGATCCGTCCCGCCACCGTGGCCTACCGCGGACGGTGGGTCGGTGCGGCCCCTTCCGACGACTCTCCTTGCGCATGCCTCCCCGTGGCGCGCACGCCACGGGAGCCTCCGGCCGGCGGCCCCCGGAAGCGATCCGGCTGCCGCGATCACCTCCGTGATCACCTAGGTCCCCGCGACGCGTGAGCCGCGGAATCCGGGAGCGGTGCGCGGCGAACGTGTCCCACCGTGTGATTTCCCCCTCGCTCCCCAGTGCGAAACAGCCGGTTGCGGGATCCTGGAGATAACGTTCGTTCACTTCCCTGGTGTGCGGTGTGGGTAGGTGTTCCATGGACCCGAGCCGTGATGTGTGCGGTTCGCCTGGTTCGTGCGGCAGATTCCGCCGCGTTCGTCATGGGTCGGTGCAGTCGTTTCATGGAGGCAGTGATGGGTGTGGCAGCCGGTCCGATCCGCGTGGTGGTGGCCAAGCCGGGACTCGACGGCCACGATCGCGGGGCCAAGGTGATCGCGCGGGCGCTGCGCGACGCCGGTATGGAGGTCATCTACACCGGCCTCCACCAGACTCCCGAACAGATCGTCGGCACGGCGATCCAGGAGGACGCCGACGCGATCGGCCTCTCCATCCTCTCCGGCGCCCACAACACGCTCTTCGCGGCCGTCATCGAACTCCTCAAGGAGCGCGACGCCGAGGACATCCTCGTCTTCGGGGGCGGCATCATCCCCGAGGCGGACATCGCTCCGCTGAAGGACAAGGGAGTGGCCGAGATCTTCACGCCGGGGGCGACGACGGCGTCGATCGTGGAGTGGGTACGGGCGAACGTGAGGCAGCCGACCGGGGCGTGAGGGGGCGGCGTGCGTGGTCGGGTGCGGGTCCGGTGGGGCTTCTCGCGCAGTTCCCCGCGCCCCTGAAATGCCGAGCAGGGGCTACGCCCCGCTCGGCATTTCAGGCCCGCGGCACCGTGATTCTTCGGCCCGCCCCCGTCCTAGTCGGCGCCCCCCTCCACCCGTGCCAGTTCCGTTCTCATCGTCGCCCGTAGGCGCAGTGTCGTCGCCAGCCGCTGGAACGCCTCGGCCCAGTACCCCCCGGCCCCCGGAGCCGCATCCTCCCCGTCCTCCGGCGTGGCCGTCAGCGGTTCGAGACGGACGGTCTCCGCAGGGTCGAGGCACCGCTCGGCCAGCCCCATCACCCCGCTGAAGCTCCAGGGATAACTCCCGGCGTCCCGCGCGATGTTGAGCGCGTCCACCACAGCCCGCCCCAGCGGCGGAGCCCACGGCACCGCGCACACCCCGAGCAGCTGGAACGCCTCGGACAAGCCGTGCGTGGCGATGAACCCCGCCACCCACTCGGCCCGCTCCCCGCTCTCCAAGGTCGCCAGCAGCTTCGCCCGTTCGGCCAGCGACACCGCCCCCGGCCCGCCGGCCTCCGGCGTGGACGGCGCCCCCAGCAACGCCCGCGACCACCCGGGATCCCGCTGCCGCACCGCCGCCCGGCACCACGCGCCGTGCAGCTCGCCCTGCCAGTCGTCCGCGACCGGCAACGCCACGATCTCCTCCGGCGTACGCCCCCCGAACCGCGGCGACCAGGCCCCGAGCGGCGCCGCCTCCACCAGCTGGCCCAGCCACCACGACCGTTCTCCCCGGCCGGCCGGGGCCTTGGGCAGCACCCCGTCGCGCTCCATGCCGGGGTCGCACTCGTGCGGGGCCTTGACCACGATTGTGGGCGCCCCGGGGGCCGTGGACGCGCCGCCGGTGCGGTCGACGGCCACGCACGCGGTCGCCCGCTTCGCCATCCGCCGGGCGAGCGCCGAGTCCGGCAGGGCGGAGAGCAACTCCGCCGCCGTGGCACGCACGTTCCGGCTGCGGTCGGCCAACGCCGCCTCCAGGAACGGCTCGTCCGCCGCCTCCAGCCCCGTACGGAGCGTGTCGAGGAACATGAGCCGGTCCTCGGCCCGCTCCGTCGACCACGTGGACGACAGCAACGAACGTGCCGAGGCGGCGTCCCGCGCCCGTACCGCCGTGAGCAGGGCGACGCGCTCCGCGAACAGGCCCTCCTGCCACAGCTGCCCGACCCGTTCGGGCTCGCCCGGGCCGGGGAGCGCCGCGCCGCCGCCGGGCGCCGCGCGCAGGGCGAAGCGCCAGTCGGGGTTCAGCCGGGCCAGCCACAGGGCCCGCGCGCCCGCGAAGGCCAGCACGGCGGGACGCAGATCCGTACGGCCGCGGGCCGCGTCCAGCAGGGCGGGCAGGATCTCCGGAGGCGCCGCGTACCCGTAGGCGTTGGCCAATGCCAGCCATTGGGGGAGGAGTTCCATCAGATCGGGTGCCGCGCCCCGGCGTCCGCCACCGGTGCCGGGCCGGTCGGTCAGCAGCGTCGTCAGGCGGCGCGTCGCGGCCGGCGGCAGGGGCGGACGCGGGTCCGGAGCCGCCGGTACGGGCCGCGCCGCCGCCCGCACCGGCCGTATCCCCGCCCTGCGCCGTACGGTCGCCACGGCCGCCGCGTCCAACAGGGCGACCGGCGCCTCCCGGCCCGACACGGCCCCCGGGGGCGTACGCCGGTCCGTCCCGAGCAACGCGGTGGTGACCAGATCCTCCCAGGCTTGCGCGGGCGCGGCCGCCGTGGGGGAGGGAGAGCCTGTGGTCTCGGTCATGTGCGGTCCTTCCGTACGGCGACGGTGCGGTGCGGCCGAAGGGGAGCGGCGGGGCCGAGGAAGAGGACGGGCTGCCGGCCGGGCAGGCGGGGAGCGGCCGTGACGGCTGTCCCTGACGGGCCGGCAACCTCCCTGCCACAACTGCCGTGTGCCGTAGGGGTCTCGTTCCGCCGTCCGCCGTCTCGTCTCAACACAGCGCCACCGCCTGACCTGTGGGCTTCCGCGCGCCCTCTCGCTCGGCGGGCCATGCCGTCAGGGGCGTGAAGCCGTGGTGGCCGCACTCGCCGAAGACCGTGAGCGGTGCCCCGCCGGAGAGCGCGACGAGGCGCCAGAGGCCGGGGCGGGAGCGGGCGGAAGAGGTGAGAGGAAGGGCGAGATCGCTGTCGGAGTCGATCAGTTGCCAGGAGTCGCCGTCCGGGGCGGGTATCACGCGGGTGAGCGTGACCGGGTACGAGTCGAGCCACGGGTCGTCCTGGAGGGCCGTGCCGTACCGGGCCGCCGCCTCGGCCGGAGTGATGCCCGGCGGCCGTACGGAGGAGGGCCCGGGCGCGGTGAAACGCTCGCCCAGGGCCGCCCGCAACTGTCCCCCGCCGGGGTACGCCGCGACCTCCGCCTCGAAGGCCAGGCCGACCGGGAGCGACAGCTCGGGGGCGCGGCCGGCGGCTCCGTAGGAGAGGAGCAGTGCCGTACGGCCCGACCCGGTGCCGTACAGCCAGATGCGGCGGGTGGTGAGGCGGGAGTCGGAGGTGTCGTACTGGGCGAGGGTGAGCCAGTGGTCGCGGACCGGTGGGCCGTCCGGGGAGCCGGACAGGCCGATCCTGGAGCGGACCGTGGCCGCGAGGCCCTCCGGGAGGTCTTCGCGGCGCAGCCAGCCCTGGTCCAGCAGATGGAGGAGCGCGCACTCCTCCAGGAGGCGGACCGGCCAGCCCGGGCCCGAGCCCGGTATGGCGCCCAACTCCCGCACTCGAGAAGCCAGTCCGGGCGCCTGGGCGTCGACCATGCGGGCCGCCGTCTCCTCCCAGAGCGCGTATCCCGCCTGTTCCGCGGCGGCCAGACCGCCGCGGAACAGGTCGGCCAGGCGCTGTTCCAGCTCTGTCGCGCCCGCGGTGATCCGGTCGGCGCGCCGCTCGGCCCGGCGACGCGCCGCCTCGGGGTCAGCGGACGTGGCCCCAGATGCCGCGTCCGTCCTCGTCGTCCTCTCCGCTGCGCGCGTGCGGCGGCCTGCAAGCCACTGCTCCGCCCAGTCCGGCGCCTGCCCAGGAGGCACCGCGGTGTCGTCGCCCGCCCAGAGCAGGAGCAGCCCCAGCGCATGCTTGCACGGGAACTTCCTGCTCGGACAACTGCACTTGTAGGCGGGCCCGGTGGAGTCCGCGACGTCGATCACTGTCTGATACGGCTTGCTGCCACTGCCTTTGCATAGTCCCCACACCGTCCCCTCGTCCGAAGTACCCGCCGCCGACCAGGGTCCGGCCACGGCGAGTTTGCTTCCGGCTTTGCGCGACGCTGCGTCAGGTGCCAATGCCAGCACCTGCTCAGCCGTCCAGCGCACCCCCTGCTGAGTCATGTTCTGAAGGTAGATCCCACCACTGACAATTGGCTTGCGCGATCCAATTTCCCCAGGTCAGACTGGATTGTCAGTGGCGTGGTGCAGTGTGGTCAGCAGATCCGAACCGGCCGAGCTGGAGGGGGACTCAGCCATGCCTGCGTCTGCTGGAACGACCACTGTCGACCCGAGCCACAACCAGTCCGCGCCCGCGAACACACACCCGAGCGCGCACCCGGACACGCGTGAGGACGCGCGCCCGGGCACACCTCAGGACGGTGAGGTGCTGCGGGCACACGCCGAGCACGCCTACGCCCGTGAACTGACCGCGCTGGCCGCCCAGGACGACCGGCCGCGGCCGGCCCGCTGGAACCTCTCGCCGTGGGCCGTCGCCACCTATCTGCTCGGCGGGACGCTGCCGGACGGCACGGTGATCACACCGAAGTACGTCGGACCGCGCCGCATCGTCGAGGTGGCCGTCACCACGCTCGCCACCGACCGCGCGCTGCTCCTGCTGGGCGTGCCCGGCACCGCCAAGACCTGGGTCTCCGAACACCTGGCGGCGGCCGTCAGCGGCGACTCCACACTGCTGGTGCAGGGCACGGCGGGCACACCGGAGGAGGCGATCCGGTACGGCTGGAACTACGCGCAGCTGCTGGCCCACGGCCCGAGCCGTGACGCCCTCGTGCCGAGCCCTGTCATGCGGGCCATGGCGGAGGGCATGACGGCGCGGGTCGAGGAGCTGACCCGGATCCCGGCCGACGTCCAGGACACGCTGATCACGATCCTGTCCGAGAAGACGCTGCCGATACCGGAGCTGGGGCAGGAGGTGCAGGCCGTCCGCGGCTTCAACCTCATCGCCACGGCCAACGACCGCGACCGAGGGGTGAACGACCTGTCGAGCGCCCTGCGCCGCCGGTTCAACACCGTGGTGCTGCCGCTGCCGGAGAGTGCCGACGCCGAGGTCGACATCGTCTCGCGCCGCGTCGACCAGATCGGCCGGTCCCTCGACCTGCCGGCCGTGCCCGACGGCGTCGACGAGATCCGCCGCGTCGTCACGGTCTTCCGCGAGCTGCGCGACGGGGTCACCACGGACGGCCGGACGAAGCTGAAGTCGCCCAGCGGCACGCTCTCCACCGCCGAGGCGATCTCCGTCGTGACCGGCGGACTCGCCCTCGCCGCGCACTTCGGCGACGGCGTCCTGCGGCCCTCCGACGTCGCCGCCGGCATCCTCGGCGCCGTCGTCCGCGACCCCGCAGCCGACCGCGTCATCTGGCAGGAGTACCTGGAGGCGGTCGTCCGCGAGCGCGACGGCTGGACCGACTTCTACCGCGCCTGCCGGGAGGTGAGCGTGTGAGCGAGCGGGGGCAGACAGCGGCTGTGGGCGGCGGTGGCGGTCCGTTGCTGCTGGGCGTGCGGCATCACGGGCCGGGGTCGGCCCGGGCGGTGCGGGCCGCGCTGGACGCGGCGCGGCCCGGGGTGGTGCTGATCGAAGGGCCACCGGAGGCGGACGGGCTGATCCCGCTCGCGGCCGACGAGGACATGCGGCCGCCGGTCGCGCTCCTCGCCCACGCGGTCGACGAGCCCGGCCGGTCCTCCTTCTGGCCGTTCGCCGAGTTCTCCCCGGAGTGGGTGGCCATGCGCTGGGCCCTGGCCCACGGCGTACCGGCCCGCTTCATCGACCTGCCGGCCGCGCACTCGCTGGCCCGCTCGCGCGAGGAGGACGCCGACGCCGAGCCGGGGGAGTCGGCCGCGCCGCCCGGGGAGGAACCGCTCCGGGGCGACCCGCTCGCCGCGCTCGCCGAGGCCGCCGGGTACGACGACGCCGAGCGGTGGTGGGAGGACGCGGTCGAGCACCGGGGGACGGGCGGGGACGCCTTCGCGCCGTTCGCCGTGCTGGAGGAGGCCATGGGGGCGCTCCGGGAGGCGTACGGCACCGGGGGACGCGAGCGGGACCTGGTGCGCGAGGCGTACATGCGCTTGCAGGTCCGGGCCGCGCAGAAGGAGTTCGGGGACGACGAAGTGGCCGTCGTGTGCGGGGCCTGGCATGTGCCCGCGCTGCGGCAGAGGCCGACCGTGGCCGCCGACCGGGCGTTGCTGAAGGGGCTGCCCAAGGTCAGGACCGACATGACCTGGGTGCCGTGGACCAACCGGCGACTGGCCCGGGCCGGCGGATACGGCGCCGGCATCGACTCGCCGGGCTGGTACGGACACCTGTTCGGCGCGCCCGACCGCCCCGTGGAGCGGTGGCTCACCAAGGTGGCCGGACTGCTGCGCGAGGAGGACCGGATCGTCTCCTCCGCGCACGTCATCGAGGCGGTACGGCTGGCCGAGACGCTCGCCGCGATGCGCGGCCGCCCGCTGCCCGGCCTGACCGAGACCACCGACGCCGTACGCGCGGTGATGTGCGACGGCTCGGACGTACCGCTGTCGCTGGTGCGGGACCGGCTGATCGTCGGGGACGTGCTGGGGGAGGTGCCGGAGTCCGCGCCGGCGGTGCCGTTGCAGCGGGACCTCACCCGGCTCCAGCGGCGGCTGCGGCTCAAGCCGGAGGCGCTGGAGCGGGAGTTGGAGCTCGACCTGCGGAAGGAGAACGACGCCGAGCGCAGCCGGTTGCTGCACCGACTGCGGCTGCTCGGCGTGGCCTGGGGCGAGCCGGCCACCTCGCGCGGCAGCACGGGCACGTTCCGGGAGACCTGGCGGCTGCGCTGGGAGCCCGAACTGTCCGTGCGCGTCGCCGAGGCCGGGGTCTGGGGCACCACCGTGCTCGCCGCGACCACCGCGAAGGCCGAGGCGGACGCCGTCACGGCCCGCTCCCTCGCCGATATCACCGGCCTCGCCGAGCACTGCCTCCTCGCGGAACTCCCGGACGCCCTGCCCGTGGTGATGCGCGTCCTCGCCGACCGCGCCGCCCTCGACACCGACGTCGGCCACCTGGCCCAGGCGCTCCCGGCCCTCGTCCGCTCCCTCCGCTACGGCGATGTCCGCGCCACCGACACCCGCGCGCTGGCCGAGGTCGCCGCCGGGCTCGCGGAGCGCGTCTTCGTCGGGCTGCCGCCCGCGTGCGCCGCGCTCGACGCGGAGGCCGCGCAGGAGATGCGCCGCCATGTCGACGCCGTGCACGGTGCGGTGGGGCTCCTGGGGGACGCCGTGCAGGGCGAACCGGCGGCACGGGGTGGCCTGCGGTCCCGCTGGCACTCGGTGCTCCATGTCCTGTCGGTCCGGGACACGGTGCCCGGTGTCGTCCGAGGGCGGGCCGTACGACTCCTGCTGGACGACGGGGCGTTGGCGCAGGACGAGGCGGCCCGGCTCATGGGGCTCGTGCTCTCGCCGGGTACGGCACCGGGCGACGCGGCGGCCTGGATCGAGGGCTTCGTCGGCGGCGGCTCCGGCGGCGGAATGCTGCTCGTCCACGACGAACGGCTCCTGGGCCTGGTGGACGCCTGGCTGACCGGCGTGCCGGGGGACGCGTTCACGGACGTACTGCCATTGCTGCGCCGGACGTTCTCGGCGTACGAGCCGGGGGTGCGCCGCACGCTCGGCGAGCTGGTCCGCCGCGGGCCCGGCCGGCGGGTGAGTGGGGCGGCCGGCGGTGACGGCACGGCGGGTTTCGCGGACGAACTCGACAGTGACCGTGCGGATGGGGTGCTGCCGGTGGTGCGGCTGCTGCTGGGCCTGGACGACGCACCCGAGGGCACCAGGGGAGATCACGGCGACCGGGAGGACGCCGAGCGGGAGAAGACCGGCGACGACGACCTTGTGGGGGTGGCGGGATGACGAATGACGGACTGCGCGAGCCGGTGAGGGTCGTGGCGGCGATGGACGGCAGGGACGGGCACGGCCATCTGCGGGGGCACGGGCCGCGCTCGGGCGACGGGCCGACGACCGTCACGGTGATGCCTCTCTGGGTCCGGTTCCGTACGGGGGCGCGACGATGACGACAACGCGACCCGAGGTGGATGTGGCCGCCGAGCGGCTGCGGCGTTGGCGGCTCGTGCTGGGCGGGGAGTCGGCGGACGGCACCGGGTGCGCGCTCGGGGGGCGGGACGCGGCGATGGACCAGGCGTTGACCGCCCTGTACGGGAAGGGCGACAAGTCGGGGGCGGGGCAGAGCCGTTCGGCGGGGCTCGGGGCGTCGGCGCCGTCCGTGGCGCGGTGGCTGGGGGACATCCGGACGTACTTCCCCTCCTCCGTCGTCCAGGTGATGCAGCGCGACGCCATCGACCGGCTCGGACTCTCCGCGCTGCTGCTGGAGCCGGAGATGCTGGAGGCGGTCGAGGCCGACGTCCACCTCGTCGGCACGCTGCTCTCGCTGAACAAGGCCATGCCGGAGACGACGAAGGAGACCGCGCGGGCCGTCGTGCGGAAGGTCGTCGATGACCTGGAGAAACGGCTCGCGACCCGTACCCGGGCCACCCTCACCGGCGCCCTCGACCGCAGCGCCCGCGTCAACCGGCCGCGCCACCACGACATCGACTGGAACCGCACGATCGCGGCCAACCTCAAGAACTACCTGCCGGAGTACCGGACCGTCGTACCCGAGCGGCTCATCGGGTACGGCCGGGCCTCGCAGTCGGTGAAGAAGGAGGTCGTCCTCTGCATCGACCAGTCGGGATCCATGGCGGCGTCCGTCGTCTACGCCTCGGTGTTCGGGGCGGTGCTGGCGTCCATGCGGTCCATCAGCACCCGGCTCGTCGTCTTCGACACGGCCGTCGTCGACCTCACCGACCAGCTCGACGACCCGGTCGACGTCCTCTTCGGCACCCAACTCGGCGGCGGCACCGACATCAACAGGGCCCTGGCGTACTGCCAGTCGCAGATCACCCGGCCCGCGGACACCGTCGTCGTGCTGATCAGCGACCTCTACGAGGGCGGCATACGCGACGAGATGCTGAAGCGGGTGGCGGCGATGAAGGCGTCGGGGGTGCAGTTCGTGACGCTGCTCGCCCTCTCCGACGAGGGCGCGCCGGCCTACGACCGCGAGCACGCGGCGGCCCTCGCGGCGCTCGGCGCACCCGCGTTCGCCTGCACGCCCGACCTCTTCCCGGAGGTGATGGCGGCGGCGATCGAGAAGCGGCCGCTGCCGATACCGGACCGTGCGTGAACGGGGGCGCGGGTGGTGACGGCGACCGCGACCGTCGCGGCAGGCGGTAACCGGACAAGGGAGGTTGAAAAGCGGACATGAGAACGCGGCGGTGACAGGGGGGTTGCGCGACGTACGGCGTCCCGTGCGAGGATCAGCGACACTTCACAGCCTTCACACGGTTGTTCGCATCTCGTGCATGTTCACCCCGTACTCCGCCGTTCCACCGCACCGGAGGATCTTCCCGTCGTGACCTCAGCGACCCCGCTTCCCGGCGCTGGTGCCGGTGCGGCCCTGCGCGGGGCCGCCGGGTGCCGTCTGGTGCGGGTGGCGCTGTTGTTGGGTGGACTGTTCGTGCTGGGCGTTCTGTGCGGGGAGCGGGCGAACGCCGCTGACGGGGCACCGACTTCGCCGCCACCGCTCACCGCCGTCACCAGCCACGTCCTGCGGCCGGCCACCGGGTTCGAGGACCGACCGGTCGCCGAGCACGCCGCACGGCCGGTCACCGAAACCCCGGTACAGCCGGCGCCTGAGCAAGCTGTACGGCGGTCCGTGACCGAGGGAGCCGTGGAGCCGGTCGTGCAGGTGACCGAAGGTGTCGCCGTGCCCGTCACCGAGGGCGTCGTCGTGCCGGTGGGGGACCTCGTCGAGTCGGTGACCGAAGGGCTGGGCGGAGTGACGTCGCAGCTGCCGTCGGTGAGTCTGCCGTCGCTCCCCGGAGTGGTGCCGGGGCTTCCTGAGGTGCCGCGGTCGCCGGAGCTTCCGAATCTTCCGGGTCTTCCGGGGGTGCCCGGGTGGAGCACCTTGCCGGTGGAGTCGCTGCCCGTCGGCGAGGTGCCGCAGGAGTCGGGGCCGACGGAGGCCGAGAAGCCGGACCAGGTCCCGGACGCTGACGGCGGGCGTGACGACGCACGGGTCTCCGGCCCGGTCGCCGGTCCGGTACCCGTCGCGTACGGGCCGACCGTCGGGGTCGGCGGTGCGGTGGCTGTGCCGGCACCCCATCGGACCGCCACCGACGCAGGCGCCGGCGCCGGCGATCAGCCCGGCGTGCGTGCGCCCGTGCGGCAGAGCCAGGACGGGCTTCCGACGGGCGCCCTCGGCCGGCACTCCGCCGTCGACAACGGTGGGCCGCGGCACGCCGAGCCGCACGCCCTCGCCGCCCTCCCGCACACACCACTGAGCCTCGTGCCCGGCGCTCCCGTGGCCGACGCCGCGGGCGGGACCCGGGAGCGGCACCGGGACGTCCCCGTCTTCCCCGGCTAGGGGACGGGCTCCACTCCGCCGGGCCCGGGGCTCCGCGCGGGCCGATCACGTCCGCCGCCCGGACCACCAAGAGGCGGAAACGACGTCACCGGCCGCGCCCGCGCCCGCACAGGTCACCCCGATCCCCTTTCGCGCACCGCGCGCCCCTATGCCGTAGCGGCCCTACGCCTCAGCGCCCCTACGCCGTAGAGACCTCCAGGTCCGTAGGGGACGCGGTCACAGTCGACCGACCCTCGGGCGGATACCCGGACGGCCGAAAGCCGTCGGCCCGGTCCGGGCGGATGCCGGGGGCGGTGACGGTCGGTCCCCCTTGGGGAGGAGATCGTCCGTCGGGGCCCTTCGACGTAGATGAAGGGCCCTCAGGGACCTCACCGGACGTACCCCCGTTCGGTGAGGTCCCGCACGCGCGGCACGCCGTGCCAGTGAGCGCGGCATCATGTGACAGGTATCACCGCTCAGGTGTGACCCGCGATTTAGGGGGCTCCCGGAAGCAGCGATAACCTGCGAGACGGACATGCCGCGCGCTCGGACACCGTGTGCGCCTCCCTTGTGACTCTCGGCGGATGTCACGTTGCCCTTCGCGGCACGCCCACGCATAAGACGAACCGCGATCACTGATAGGGACGGAAGCGCGTGGACCTGTTCGAGTACCAGGCGAGGGACCTCTTCGCCAAGCACGGTGTACCGGTGCTGGCCGGTGAAGTCATCGACACGCCTGAGGCGGCGCGCGAGATCACCGAGCGACTGGGCGGCAAGTCTGTCGTCAAGGCTCAGGTGAAGGTCGGTGGTCGAGGCAAGGCCGGCGGCGTCAAGCTCGCCGCCACCCCGGACGAGGCTGTCGCCCGTTCGACGGACATTCTCGGGATGGACATCAAGGGCCACACGGTCCACAAGGTGATGATCGCCGAGACCGCTCCGGAGATCGTCGAGGAGTACTACGTCTCCTACCTCCTCGACCGCACCAACCGCACCTTCCTCTCCATCGCCTCCGTCGAGGGCGGCATGGAGATCGAGGAGGTGGCGGTCGAGCGCCCCGAGGCCGTCGCCAAGACGCCCATCGACGCCAACGTCGGTGTGACCCCCGAGGTCGCCCGTGGCATCGTCGAGGCCGCCAACTTCCCGGCCGAGGTCGCCGACAAGGTCGCCGACATCCTCGTCACCCTGTGGAAGACCTTCATCGAGGAGGACGCCCTCCTCGTCGAGGTCAACCCGCTGGCGAAGGTCGCCTCCGGCGATGTCATCGCCCTCGACGGCAAGGTCTCCCTGGACGAGAACGCGGACTTCCGCCACCCCGACCACGAGGAGCTCGTCGACCACGCGGCCGCGAACCCCCTCGAGGCCGCGGCCAAGGAGAAGAACCTCAACTACGTCAAGCTCGACGGTGAGGTCGGCATCATCGGCAACGGCGCGGGTCTCGTCATGAGCACCCTGGACGTCGTCGCCTACGCCGGTGAGAACCACGGCGGCGTCAAGCCCGCCAACTTCCTCGACATCGGCGGTGGCGCCTCCGCCGCCGTCATGGCGAACGGCCTGGAGATCATCCTCGGCGACCCGGACGTCAAGTCCGTCTTCGTCAACGTCTTCGGTGGCATCACCGCGTGTGACGAGGTCGCCAACGGCATCGTGCAGGCGCTGCAGCTCCTGAAGGACAAGGGCGAGGAAGTCACCAAGCCCCTCGTCGTCCGCCTGGACGGCAACAACGCCGAGCTGGGTCGCAAGATCCTCTCCGACGCCAACCACCCGCTGGTGCAGCGCGTGGACACCATGGACGGCGCGGCCGACAAGGCCGCCGAGCTCGCGGCTGCGAAGTAAGGGAAGAGGGACAGAACAGCCATGGCTATCTTCCTGAACAAGGACAGCAAGGTCATCGTCCAGGGCATGACCGGTGCCACGGGCATGAAGCACACCAAGCTCATGCTGGCCGACGGCACGAACATCGTCGGTGGCGTGAACCCCCGCAAGGCGGGCACGAGCGTCGATGTCGACGGCAACGAGATCCCGGTCTTCGGCACCGTCGCCGAGGCGATCGAGAAGACGGGCGCGAACGTATCCGTCCTCTTCGTGCCGCCGGCCTTCGCCAAGGCCGCCGTCGTCGAGGCCATCGACGCCGAGATCCCGCTCGCGGTCGTCATCACCGAGGGCATCGCGGTCCACGACTCGGCCGCGTTCTACGCGTACGCCGTGTCGCAGGGCAACAAGACCCGGATCATCGGCCCGAACTGCCCGGGTCTGATCACCCCCGGTCAGTCGAACGCCGGCATCATCCCCGGTGACATCACCAAGCCGGGCCGCATCGGTCTGGTCTCGAAGTCCGGCACGCTGACGTACCAGATGATGTACGAGCTGCGGGACATCGGCTTCTCGTCGGCCGTCGGCATCGGTGGCGACCCGGTCATCGGTACGACGCACATCGACGCGCTCGCCGCGTTCGAGGCCGACCCCGACACCGACCTGATCGTGATGATCGGTGAGATCGGTGGCGACGCCGAGGAGCGTGCCGCCGACTTCATCAAGGCCAACGTGAAGAAGCCGGTCGTCGGTTACGTCGCCGGGTTCACCGCGCCCGAGGGCAAGACCATGGGCCACGCCGGCGCCATCGTGTCCGGGTCCTCCGGTACGGCCGCCGCCAAGAAGGAGGCCCTGGAGGCCGCCGGCGTCAAGGTCGGCAAGACGCCGACCGAGACGGCGAAGCTCGCGCGCGAGATCCTCAACGGCTGATCCTCGGCTCGGCCGAGCCTGCTGTGGGCCCGCACCCCTGTCCGGGGTGCGGGCCCACTGGCGTGTCCGGGCGCTGTTCGGCCGCGCGCAGCCGCGCCGCTCAGTCGGCCTCCGGTCAGCGGGCCTCCGCTCAGAGGGCCTGCGGGCGGTGGACTTCCGGTCAGTGCGCTTCGGGGTGCAGGCGTTCCGGGCCGGCCGTCGCCTCCGATCTGAGCTTGGCGCGGAGCTTCTGCTCGGTCTTGGAGAGGGGGCCCGGGGCCGCTCTCGGGGGGATGCCCTGGACCGGGGCGCCCGGGGGGACCGGGGGCTCGTAGTGGTCGGGGGCGGTGTGGAGGGTGAGGGCGGTGGTGGTGAGCAGCAGGGTGGTGAAGGCGATCGCGGCGTGGATCCAGCGCCGGGCCCGCAGATCGGCCCGGGCGCGGAGGGCGAGCGGCTTGGTCGGGCCGGGGCGGACGTCGGCGGGGAGCGCGGCGAGGAGGCGGTTGAGGTCGTCGGGGGCGACCGGCTGGGGGAGGCGTGCGGTGACGGCCGCTCGGGCGTAGAGGAGGCGGCCGGCCGCGGCGGGTGTGCTGGCCTCCGTCTCGGCGGCCGTGTCGGGCAGGTCCAGGCCCACGCCGTCGTAGAGGAGCAGGGTCCGGCGGTACGGGGGCGGCAGTTCCAGGAGGGCGGTCAGCAGGGCGCGGCCGGTGGGGTCGGCCGGCGGTGGTTCGCGGCGCGGGAACGGGCGGGGGTGCACACGGCGCCAGGGGGAGAGGGCGTAGTCGTGGGCCGCGGCCCGCACCCAGCCCGCCGGGTCGCGGTCGACCGCCACCTCCGGCCAGCGGTGCCAGGCGAGCTGGAAGGCACGCTCCACGGCCTCCCGGGCGAGCCGACGCTGCCCGGTGAGCAGATAGGTCTGCTGTACGAGGGCGGGGGCGCAGTACGCGTAGAGCGCGTCGAAGGCCTGGGCGGGCGTCAGGCGGGGCCGGGCCGGGGTCGCGGCCGGATCGACGGTGTCGGGGCCGGTGCCCAGAGGCTGCTGGTACCACTCGGTCCCGCGCTGGGCGAACGGCTCATCGGTTCCGGTTCCGGGACCGGCCCCGGGCGCGGTCACCGGATCGCCTCCCGCCGTAGCGGCCTCCGTCGGACCCATCCGCGTACGAAAAAACACATAAGCACATATTGGGCGACACGTGCAGGAAACGTCCGTTACGCCGGTAAAGCGCGTGTCGTTGGGAGCATGGCCGACGTGACGCACGCGACCGACCCGAACGACCCGACCGCGGGGCCGGGCCACCCCTCCGACCACGGCTGGCACGCCTCCTCCACGGCACCCGGGGTGCCCCTGAGGCAGGGGGCGCCGACGGCGTCCCTGTACTCGTCGTCGCCGCGCTCGCCGCTGTCGCCGTTGCTGCGGCGGGCCCGTCGCCGGTCGTCCAAGCTGGTCTCAGGGGTGCTGGGCGGGGCCCTCGCGGCGGGCCTCGGATGTGCGGTGTTCACCGCGCTCGTGACCGTGCTGTGGATCAGTTCGCCGTACCCGGACAGCGGGCCCGGCGGGGCGCTGCACGTGGCGGCGGCCCTGTGGCTGCTCTCCCACGGGGTGGAACTCGTCCGCACCGACACGCTCTCCGGCGCCCCCGCCCCGGTCGGGCTCGTCCCCCTCCTCCTGCTCACGCTGCCGGTGGTCCTGCTGCACCGTTCGGCCCGCGACCACGCGGGGGACGGCTCCGGGGTGAGCGCACGGGCGACCTGGGCCGGACTCGTCATCGGGTACGCCGCCGTCGGTGCGGTGGTCACGCTGTACGCCTCCGGAGGCGTGCTGCGCCCTTCGTGGCTGTGGGCCGCGCTCTGCGTGCCCCTGCTGGCGGCGCTCGCGGCGGGCACGGGGGTGTGGGCCGCACGCGGGCGCTCTCGGCTGCCCCTGCCCGCGCTCCTCGGAGGCGCCCCGGGGACCGAAGGCCGGCGGCAGCTGGCGGCCGGCGCCTGGCGGGCCGCCGGGGCGGGGGTGCTCGTGCTGACCGGCGGGGGTGCCCTGCTGGTGGCGGTGTCCCTGGTCTGGCACGGAGCGGCGACCCGTGACTCCTTCCTTCAGCTCACCGAGGGGCTGTCCGGGCGGTTCGCCGTCCTGCTGCTCTGCGTCGCCCTCGTCCCGAACGCGGCGCTGTGGGCGGCGGCGTACGCGCTCGGCCCCGGGTTCGTGCTGAGCGCCGGGCACACCGTCGCGCCGCTGAGCGCGGCCGCTCCCGCCGCGTTCCTGCCGTCCTTCCCGTTGCTCGCCGCCGTTCCGGCGGGCGGGGGTGCGCCGGTGTACTGGGTGGTGGGGGCGGTGCCGTTCGCCGCGGGGGTGACGGTCGGGTGGTTCATCGCGGCGCGGGCCGCCGCCGACCGGTCGGCGCGGTGGTCCGCGCGGCGTACGGCCGCCGCGGCTCTCCTCGCCGCGCTGCTGTGCGCCGCCGCGGTCGCCCTCCTCACCCACCTGGCGGGTGGCCCCCTCGGTGTCGCCGCGCTCACCGACTTCGGCCCCGTGGGGTGGCGAGCGGGCGGCGCGGCCGGCGCGTGGGTGGGCGCGGTGGGGATCCCGGTCGCACTCACGGCCCGCTGGGCACGGACACGCGCCCCCAAGCCCACGGCTACCGCGTCTACGACGGGGCGGCGTACGGGTGCGGGGGTGCCGGGGGCCAGGGGGGTTGGTGGGGCGAGTGCGGCGAGTGTGACGGCGGGGGACGGGGCTGGGCGGGAGAAGGCGGGGGCGCCGGGGGCCGAGTGTGGTCGGCCGAGTGCGGTGGAGAAGAAGAGGGTTGAGGCCGGGAGGGAGAGGGGGCCCGAGGTCAAGGCCGGGCGGGAGTCGGTGTCGGGCGTGCCAGGGGGCGAGACGGGTCGGGAGTCGGTTCTGGGGGCGCCGGGGGTCGAGACGGGGCGGGATGGGACCGTGGGGATGCCTGCGGTTGAGCCGCGGACCACGACCGCTTCCACGCCCGCCGCCGTCTCCGAGGCCTCCGCTGACTCAAGCCCCGATGATGGTTCCGGCGGGGGTCCGCGGCCCCGCGGAGGCCTTGACGCCGGGCCACAGGCCGGCCCCTCCGACGCCGTCGCGCCGTACGACGCCCTCGACCCGTACGCCCACAGGTCCGCGACCCCCTCCACCCCGCCCGTCTGGGACCCGGCTTCCCGCGAGGCGCGCTGGGCGGCGTTGCGCGAGGCGTTGACGGCCCGGATCGAAGGCGAACGGGGTCCCGAGCCGGCCCTGCTCCCAGAGCGTGCCTCGGGCCCGAGCCCCACCCCCGCATCAGGGCCCACCCCCGCATCAGGCCCCGACCCCGGCCCGGGCCCCGTACCCGACCCCGGCCCCGTACCCGCCACCGGCTCGTCGTCCGGCGGCTCGGCGGGGGCCGACACCGGTGCCCAGGACCCTTCCGAGGGCGCCGTCTGACAAGGCGAAGGCGCCGCCCGGGTGTATCGGCGGCGCCTTCGTGGGCGTATCGGCTGGTGTTCCGGGCGGCTACTGCGCGCCCAGTACCTCCCGCAGCGGGCCCTCCGGGAGGAGGTCCTTGCAGGACTTGGCGGAGACCGTGGTGAGGGAGTCGTCGACGCAGGTGTAGTAGTCGCTGTAGACGAACTGGGCCGTGAAGGTGACGGCGACGATCGCGAGGGCCAGCGTGGAGGTCACCAGGCCGCTGATGGCCGCCGTCCGCTGGGGGCGACCGCTCGGCTCGGGCGCCGCCGGGCGTGACGGATCCGGCGTGGACGGCTTGGCGCGCAGCGCGCTCACCGCCCAGTACACGGCCAGCGAACCGAGCAGCAGGGCCACGTACGGCCAGGCGAAGAGCGCGAAGAAGAAGGCCCACATGCCGCAGAGCAACGAGTACCGTGCGCGGCGCTGGGTCGGGTCCGTCGGGTCCCAGCGGAGCCCGCTGCCGGGTCCGCCCTCCGGGCCCTGGCCGGAACCGCCGGGCCCACCCGGTCCGCCCTGGCCACCGGGGCGCTCACCGAAGTGTCCGCCGGACGAGCGGCCGGGCTGCCGGTCGCTCCACTGACTGCCCCACGGCGAGTGACCACCGCCGCGCCCCGCTCCGTCGTCGGAACCCCGGCCGTCGGGTCGGCGCGGCCGCCACGGCCGGTCGGGCGCGCCCTCGGGCGGCGGCGCGAACGGATTGTCGTCCGAAGAGCCTGAACCCTGGCCCCGCCCGGGCTGCCCGGACTCGGGGGTGTCCTCGCTCTCGCGCGGAGGCGTGGGCGAGGAACTCCGCTCGCGCAGCAGGAGCGAAGGAAGGCGGAGGCTGCGGTCCGGCATCAGGAGTGAGTCTTCCCCTTGGTGAGTACGGCGATGAGTCAGCGGTGCGTCAGCGGTGCGTCAGCGGTGCGTCAGCGGTGCGTCAGCGGTGAAGTCTGGTGCGAGAGGCTGGTGGGAGCGGCTGGTGGTGAAATCTATTGGTAGGGCATGAGCTGTCACTCCGTGAACGCCCCGCACACCGACCGCGTTCCCGAGCCCACTCCCGGCAGACGCTACCTCCCGGCCACGCCCCCGTCCCACGGGGGCCGTCCGATGTGCCGGTATCGTTGCTGCCGGTCGGCCGCTTCGTAGGGTTCCCCGTATCGGGGGACGCGAAGCATTCGTATGAATGCACAAGCGCGCAGTACCCGTATCACCCGAAGAACCCGTAGAAAGGGCCCCACCGTGGCCGCCAAGCCCGTGGCCAAGCGCCTCGTCGTGCTGGTCTCCGGATCCGGCACCAACCTCCAGGCGCTGCTGGACGCCATCGCGACGACCGGCGCCGAGGCCTACGGCGCCGAGATCGTGGCCGTCGGAGCCGACCGCGGCGGCGTCGAGGGGCTCGCCCGCGCCGAGCGCGCCGGACTGCCGACCTTCGTCTGCCGGGTCAAGGATCACGAGACGCGCGAGCAGTGGGACGCGGCCCTCGCCGAGGCCGTCGCCGCGTACGAGCCCGATCTCGTCGTCTCCGCCGGGTTCATGAAGATCGTGGGGAAGGAGTTCCTGGCGCGGTTCGGCGGTCGGTTCGTCAACACCCACCCGGCTCTCCTCCCCAGTTTCCCCGGGGCCCACGGCGTGCGGGACGCGCTCGCCTACGGCGCCCGGGTCACCGGCTGCACCGTCCACTTCGTCGACGACGGCGTCGACACCGGACCGATCATCGCGCAGGGCGTGGTGGAGATCCGGGACGAGGACGACGAGAGCGCTCTGCACGAGCGCATCAAGGAAGTCGAGCGAAGGCTGCTCGTCGATGTCGTGGGGCGGCTCGCCCGCAACGGCTATCGCATTGAGGGACGAAAGGTAGTTATCCAGTGACCGCCGAGAGCAACGCCAAGCGGGCCATTCGCCGCGCGCTTGTCAGCGTCTACGACAAGACCGGCCTCGAGGACCTCGCGCGCGGGCTGCACGAGGCCGGTGTCGAGCTCGTCTCCACCGGCTCCACGGCCGCGAAGATCGCCGCCGCCGGCGTCCCCGTCACCAAGGTCGAGGAGCTCACCGGCTTCCCCGAGTGCCTGGACGGCCGGGTCAAGACCCTGCACCCCAGGGTCCACGCGGGCATCCTCGCCGACCTCCGGCTGGAGGACCACCAGCGCCAGCTCGCCGAGCTGGGCGTCGAGCCGTTCGACCTCGTCGTCGTGAACCTCTACCCGTTCCGGGAGACCGTCGCCTCCGGGGCCACCCCCGACGAGTGCGTCGAGCAGATCGACATCGGCGGCCCCTCGATGGTCCGCGCCGCCGCCAAGAACCACCCCTCCGTCGCGGTCGTCACCAGCCCCGCCCGGTACGCGGACGTCCTCGGCGCGGTCAAGGACGGCGGCTTCGACCTCTCCACCCGCAAGCGGCTGGCGGCCGAGGCCTTCCAGCACACGGCCGCGTACGACGTCGCCGTGGCCTCCTGGTTCGCGTCGTCCTACGCGCCCGCCGACGACTCGCAGTTCCCCGACTTCCTCGGGGCCACCTGGGAGCGCGCGCACACCCTGCGCTACGGCGAGAACCCGCACCAGCCGGCCGCGCTGTACGTCTCCGGCACCGGCGGTCTCGCCGAGGCCGAGCAGCTGCACGGCAAGGAGATGTCGTACAACAACTACACGGACACGGACGCCGCGCGCCGTGCCGCGTACGACCACGACGAGCCCGCCGTCGCGATCATCAAGCACGCCAACCCCTGCGGTATCGCGGTCGGCGCGGATGTCGCCGAGGCGCACCGCAAGGCCCATGCCTGCGACCCGCTCTCCGCGTTCGGCGGTGTGATCGCCGTCAACCGGCCGGTGAGCAAGGAGATGGCGGAGCAGGTCGCGGAGATCTTCACCGAGGTCATCGTCGCGCCCGACTACGAGGAGGGGGCCCTGGAGGCCCTCGCCAAGAAGAAGAACATCCGCGTGCTGAAGGCGCCGGGCGCCCCTGCGGCCCCGGTGGAGCTGAAGCCCGTCGACGGCGGTGCGCTGCTCCAGGTGACCGACCGGCTCCAGGCCGACGGGGACGACCCGGCGAACTGGACCCTCGCCACCGGTGACGCCCTCTCCGCCGACGAGCTGGCCGAGCTGGCGTTCGCCTGGAAGGCCTGCCGCGCGGTGAAGTCCAACGCGATCCTGCTCGCCAAGGACGGCGCGTCGGTCGGTGTCGGCATGGGTCAGGTCAACCGCGTCGACTCCTGCAAGCTGGCGGTGGAGCGGGCCGGCGCCGAGCGCGCGCGGGGCTCGTACGTCGCCTCGGACGCCTTCTTCCCGTTCCCCGACAACATCGACGTCCTGGGCGCGGCCGGCGTCAAGGCCATCGTCCAGCCGGGCGGTTCGGTCCGTGACGAGCTGGTCGTCGAGGCCGCGCAGAAGGCCGGCATCACGATGTACTTCACGGGGACGCGGCACTTCTTCCACTGAGGTTTTCCCCTGGGGTGCGTCCCGGAAGTGCTTCGCTGAGAGCACGCTGCGCGGGGCCCGTCGGACGACGTTCCGACGGGCCCCGCGTCGTACGCGTCCACGGTGGCCGCGGCGCTACGTCGTGCCGCGCAGCGCCGCCCAGGTGTCGGGCCCCACCTGGCCGTCGACCTCCAGCCTCTTCGCGGCCTGGAACTGCTCGACCGCCGACTCCGTGTCCTTGCCGAACTTGCCGTCCACGCCCGAGCCGCCGACGCTGTAGCCGCGCTTCTGGAGCATGCACTGCACCTGTACGACGCGTTGCCCCTCGTCGCCCCGGTCGGTGAGTTCGGTACCGGAGTAGTACGTGCACTGGGAGATCCAGGCGGGGGTGGCGGGTTTCGTCGCGGTCTTGGTGGCGGTGGGGGCAGGGGTGGGTGCTGCCGCGTCGCCGTCACCGCCCGAGGAACCTTCGGCGCCGGGGGTGGGGCCGGCCGTGTCGCCTGGGGTGGCGTCCGCTGTCTCCCGTGAGGGCCCCGGGGTCGGGCTCGCCCCGTCCTTCTTCTCCTTGTCCTTCTCGGCGGAGGGCGACGGCGAGTCGGACGACCCCGGCAGGGGGGCCGCGGCCTTCCCGTCGGGCGCCGTGGTCGTACCGGCGGTCGGCGCGGCGGACGAGGCGTCCTCGACGGGCGCCCGCGTGACGAAGTACGCCCCCACGGCCACCGCGCACATCGCCAACGCGGCCACGACGGCGAAGTACGCCCCCTTGCGCCGCCGGGGTGCCACCGACGTGACGGTGGGCCCCTGGCCTCCGCCCCAGGTCGGCGGCGCTCCGTACTGGCCGGGCGCCGGCGCGTGCGGCCCGTACTCCCCGCCTCCGCCTTCGCCGGACGGCGGGGCTCCGTACGCCGAGGCCGACGTCGGCGGCCCATACGTCCCGGCCGACGCCGGGACTCCGTACGCAACGGGAGGCGTCGAGGCTCCGTACGCCCCGGCCGGGGTGGGGGTTCCGTACGCCGTGGCCGGCGGCGTCGGGGGCCCGTACGTCCCGGCCGGTGTCGGCCCTCCGTACGTCCCGGCCGGTGTCATTCCTCCGTACTGACCGCCCGGCGTTCCGGAGTGACCACCCGGGAGGCGGGGCGCGGGCGCTTCGACAGCCCCCGGCGCATCGGCTGCCCCCTCCGCCGGCGGGGGAGTCGAGGGCTTGTCGCGGCGGGTCGGGACGCGGAAATGGGCCGTCTCCCGGGCGGTGGCGTGGGCCAGGGACGCGCAGGACCGGCGGCGGGCGAGGAGGCGGGAGTTCAGGGGGTCGGGCCAGGGGCGGCCGGTGTCGGCGGCGGCCTCGGTGAGGTGGGCCGGGGTGGGGCGGTCGGCCGGGTTCTTGGCGAGGCAGGCGGTGAGCAGGGCGGCCAGCGCGGGGTCGGCCGAGGCCAGTTCGGACATCAGCGCCGGCTTGGGTTCCTCGAAGGCGACCCGGTGCATGACGTCGACGCCGGTGCCGTCGCCGAACGGGGCGTGGCCGGTGGCGGCGTACACGAGCGTCCCGGCGAGGGAGAAGACGTCGGAGGCGGCGTCGCAGCGGCCGTCCCTGAGGTACTCGGGCGACATGTACGCGGGCGTGCCCACCCGGCTCCCGGTGATGGTGATCGCACTGCTGTCCACCGCCTGCGAGATGCCGAAGTCGATGACGTGGACACCGTCGGCGGAGAGCAGGACGTTGGAGGGCTTGAGGTCGCGGTGGACCACCCCGGCCGCCGCCAGCGCCGACAGGGCACGGCCGAGTTCGCCCACCAGACGCCAGACCGCGGCGGGCGGCAGGGTGCCGCAGTCGCGGACCGCGTCCGTGAGGTTGAGGCCGGGCAGATACTCCGTGGCCATCCAGAGAAGTTCGCGCCCGTGCTCGTCCTCGGGCTCGAAGCCGGTGCCGAGCAGCCGGGGCGCGTACGGCGTACGGATCCGGTCGTGCACGCCCGCCTCGCGCTGGAACCGGCGCCGGAACTCCGTGTCCTCGGCGTACTCCGGCCGGATCACCTTCACCGCGGCGAGCCCGGGGGCGTCGTCGGCCGGCCGGGCCAGATACACCCGGCCCATTCCGCCGCTGCCGAGCAGCCCGAGCGGTACGTACGGCCCGAGGCGCGCGGGGTCCGACGGCCGCAGCGGGGTCGCGCCGGTCGGCTCCAGCGCGAGGTCACCCGACGCCGGGGCGTGCGGCGGCGGTCCGGGCCGCTGGTCTGACATGGGTCCCCCGGGTGGTGTTCTCTCTGGTCGTGCGCTGCCTCAACGGTCCCATGGACAACAGGAGTTGACGAGAGACTACCGCGCGGGCCCAGCCGTGTACGGCCCGCCGGAGCATGTCCGGCGGGCCGTACCGAGGGGTGGCTCGGATCAGCAGTTCTTGCTGACGACGTCCTTCCACGTCTTGCTCTTGCCCGTGTAGGACTTGCCGTTGAAGTGCACCGGCTTGCGGTGCTTCTCGGTCGGGATCCCGTTGGTCCGGTACCGCTGCTCGTAGTGCAGGTGGGCGTGGTTGCCGCTGTTCTTGCCGGTGGCGCCGACACGGCCGATCTGCTTCTTCGCGCCCACGGTCTGGCCCACCTTGACGTACTTGGTGGCGCTGTCCTTCAAGTGGTAGTACGCGGTGTACCAGCCGCCGCCGTGATTGATGATGATCATGTTGCCGGCGCCGGAGTCCTTGTAGGCCTTGACGACCTTGCCCTTGTAGCCGGGGTAGACGGGCTTCCCGGAGGAGCCGGTGTTCCCCTTCACCACCATGTCGATGGCCGGGTTGTGGCCCCAGGTGTCGATCCGCCAGTGCGTGTTGCACTTGAACGGCATCTGGAACCTCGGCTTGGCCGCCGCCGCCACGTCACCCGCGGCGGACGCGGACGTGGACGCCGGTGCGGCCGTGGCCGAACCCCCGGCCGTCAGGCCGAAGGAGAGCGCCACGGCGGTCGCGGCGAGCGCGACGGCCGTCCTGCGCCGTGCGGGCGTGCCGGTGGCCGTCGCGGTTGTCGTTGTCGTCGTCATCTTTTCCCCGTTTCCCCGTGTTCCCCGTGGTGTTCTCGTGGTTCTCGTGGTGCGCGTGATTCGTGTTGCTGTCGTGCTGTCGTGCTGTTCGCTGCGAACGCCTCAAGCATCCGGGGCCGGCCCGCGTCCCGGTACCTCGAAGGTCATAGGGTCGGCCGGTCTGTGGTCCGTCGTTCAGCACGACTCCACCCACTCGTGGGAGCGGAGCACCAGGCCGGCCGGGTAGTCGACCTTGGCGTTCTCCTGGACGCAGCCGAACGGTTCCTCGCGGTTCGGCTCGCGGAACAGTTCGACGTCGGCGTGCGGGTCGCCGGAGTAGCCGTTGTTGAAGACCGACCTGGGCCGGGTGTCCTTCGCCCAGTCGCAGGTGATGATCCCGCCCAGCCAGTCGTCGTCGTACTCGTACCAGGCGCACATCTCGCCCTGTCCGTCCGCCTCGGTGAAGAAGCAGACATCACCCCGGTCGCAGCGCTCGTAGCCCTGCGGGGCCGGTTCGCGCAGGGCCAGCAGGCCGGCCGTGGCGAGGGACACGACCGTGAGCGCGGCCAGGCCGCCGAGGAGGGCCGGATGGGGGCCGCGCCTCGGCCGCAGGCGGGGGAGGCGCGGGGAGCGTGCCGCCCCGGCCGCCGTCTCGACGCGGCGGAGCAGGGACGACGCGGTGTGCGGGGCACGGGCGGCGTGGGTCGGGGCCAGACAGTCGGTGACGATCTGCCGCCAGGGGCCGGGCAGTTCGGGGGAGAGCCGTAGCTCCTCGCGGCCGCTCGCGTAGCGCAGGACGGCGTCCCGCCGGGCGGGCGGGGCGGCTCCGGGGAAGGGCGGACCGCCGGTCAGGACGAGGTGGGCTAGGACGCCGAACGCCCAGATGTCGGCGGTCGGACGGGTCCGGTGCCCGTGCTCGCCGACCTCGGCCCAGAGCAGCTCGGGCGGGCTGTAGTCGGGAGTGCTGAACGCCGGGGAGTAGGCGTGGGTCCCCTCCAGTTCGGCGGCCAGGTTGAAGTCGGCGAGCCGTACCGAACCGTCCGCCATCAGCAGCACGTTGGCGGGCTTGAGGTCGCCGTGCACCCAGCCCGCGTGGTGGAGGTGGGCGAGGCCCTCGCAGATCTGGGCGAGGAGCGAGGGCCCGCCCGGCAGGGCGACGGCCCGCTGTCCCCGCGCCCGTGCGGCCAGTTGGTCGATGAACTGGTCGAGGGAGCCCTCGGCGCGTTCCAGCACGAGGACGGAGGCGCCGTCGAGCAGGGGTTCCGACGGGTCGTCCACGGTGAGCGTCTCGTACATGCGGATGAGGCGCGGACGGCGCAGCCGGAGCAGCAACTCCTTCTCCCGTTCGGCGAGTTCCTGGAGGTGGCGCAGCTGGCGCGGGGTGCGGGTGCCGGTGGGGTGGAACTTCAGGGCGGCCTCGGCGGGCAGCCCCTCGGCCGGTTCGGTGCGCCGCGCGGCGTACACCGTCCCGAAGGCCCCGGAGGCCAGCGGCTCACGGATCTCCCAGACGCCGACGCGGTACCCCTTCGGCACCGGCACGGCGTACGGCTCCCGCGCGCTCATCGGTCCGCACCGCCCTTCAGCACCGTCAGGTCGGACTCGCGGACGAGGTCGAAGCGCAGGGCCAGGGAGACCAGGCGGTCCTTCTTTCCGTTGAGGCGGGCACCGCCGGGCGGCGCGGACTCCGGGGCCGGCTTCAGCCGCAGCTTGACGGCCAGGTAGTCGATGTTCCACTGCACGGCGGTGCGGGACACCGAGGGCCAGCTGGGGCGCAGCAGTTCGACCAGTTCGTCGGCGGTGGCGAGCGCGGCGTGCGGCTCGCCGCGCAGCCGTGGGGCGCACAGGGCGGCCAGCACCTGGAAGTACCGTTTGCCCCGGTCGAGGGGGAACGCGGACGCGGTGGGCGAGCCGTCAAGGGGACCGGCCTGGTCGAGGAAGTCGTGGCGCGGGGCCCAGACGTCGAAGCTGAGCAGTTCGCTGCCCGCGGGCAGCACCACTCGCGAGAACTCGAACGGCACCGGCGCGTCCAGCCGCCCCGGCGCGACCTTGATGTGCTCGCCTGCGCCCTCCGGGTTCTCCACCACGTACGTCTGCGCGCGGCTCAGATTGCTGAGCGTCCAGTAGGCGCCCGTGGCCGTGATCTCCCCGGCCTCCCGGGACACGCCCTCGTGCGCGATGGTCAGATGCGGGGCGCCCGGCCGCCGCGTACGGCCGAAGGGCAGGGACTCGCCGGGTGCGAGCCGGACCTGTTCGCCCGGACGTCCTCCGTCGACGGGCATGGGCGCGGGCACGACGATGATGCTGTGCATGACTGGTTCCTCCCCCGAGGCAGACATGGACGCGTCAGAGTACGGGCCGGGGAGGTAAACACCACAGGTCCGGCGTATGCGGCGTTTCCATGACGTCTGCGACGGCGGCGCCTGTCCGGTGTGAACGCGCCGAAGGGCCGTGCCCCCGGTGTGCGGGGGTACGGCCCTTCGATGTGCTCGGCGGTTCAGTAGCGCGGGCGGTTGAACCACGCCTTGCCGGCCGCGTTGCCGACGAAGACGGCGATCAGGATGCCCAGCACCAGGTGGACCAGGCCGATCAGGAAGAACGGGAAGACGCCCAGGACGGCCGTGATGATGCCGAAGACCAGCGCGGCGACGCGTACGCCGTTGCCGCCGGACTTGAACTTCACGGCCAGCATGATCGCGTAGACGAGCCAGGCCACCGCGAAGACGGCGATCGCCACCATCTGGCCGGTGGGGATGTTGCCCAGCGCCTCCGCGAGGGCCGGGTCCTCGGTGCTGTCGCTGGCCGCCGCCACACCGATCGCGCCGATGCCGTACAGGAGCACGCCGACGACCTGGAGGCCGACGATGACCCAGAGCATGATGCGGGCCGCGTTCACCGTGCTGGGCATGGTCTCGGGAGCGTTCGGGTAGCCGCCGTAGCCCTGGGAGACCGGCGGGGCGGTCGGGTAGCCGTACCCCGGCTGCTGGGGCTGGTTCTGCTGCGGGTAGCCGTAGCCCTGGGCGGGCGGCTGCTGCTGGGGCTGGCCGTACGGGTTGTTCGGGTCGCCGAAGCTCATGGCGGGGTTTCCTCCGTTGCCTGGTGCGGGGACGCGCGGCACGGTTCGGAGGAATGCCCTGTTCTGGTAGTGGTCACGCCCCCCGGCAGTGCCCGCGGCACTGTGCCCCAATCGTTTTATATGCCCGCTCGGATGTCCAGGGCGATTCGCCGGGTGTTGTGCAAGTGCAACACATCCGATCTTGTCCGGGACGGATCGCGATCCGGCTCGGTAGGGGTCGGAGGGCGTCCGCCTGGTGACCGGATTGGAACCCGGCGCCGGTCATCCGCGAAGATTGGGGCCATGAGCGCCCAGATTCTCGATGGCAAGGCCACCGCAGCCGCGATCAAGTCCGATCTGACCGCCCGCGTGGCGGTGCTGAAGGAGAAGGGCGTCACGCCCGGACTCGGCACGATCCTCGTCGGGGAG
The DNA here is from genome assembly GCF_014930365.1 of Streptomyces caniscabiei. Classification (GTDB taxonomy): domain Bacteria; phylum Actinomycetota; class Actinomycetes; order Streptomycetales; family Streptomycetaceae; genus Streptomyces; species Streptomyces caniscabiei. Next base: position 388,592 of record NZ_JABXWI010000007.1, read on the forward strand.
GACCCCGGCAGCCAGAAGTACGTGGCGGGCAAGCACCGCGACTGCGCGCAGGTAGGCATCGCCTCCATCCAGCGCGAACTGCCCGCGACCGCCACGCAGGAGGAGATCGAGGCGGCGGTGCGGGAACTGAACGAGGACCCCGCGTGCACCGGGTACATCGTGCAGCTGCCGCTGCCCAAGGGCATCGACGAGAACCGCATCCTCGAACTGATGGACCCCGACAAGGACGCGGACGGACTGCACCCGATGAACCTCGGGCGCCTCGTCCTCAACGAGCCCGCGCCGCTGCCCTGCACCCCGAACGGCGTCCTCACCCTGCTCCGGCAGTACGGCGTCGAGATCAAGGGTGCCGAGGTCGTGGTCGTCGGGCGCGGTGTCACCATCGGCCGCCCGATGCCGCTGCTGCTGACCCGGCGCAGCGAGAACGCGACGGTGACCCAGTGCCACACCGGCACGCGTGACCTGGCCGCGCACCTCAAGCGCGCCGACATCATCGTCGCCGCGGCCGGCTCGGCCCACCTGATCCGGCCCGAGGACGTGAAGCCGGGCGCCGCCGTCCTCGATGTCGGTGTCTCCCGCTCCGCCGATGGCAAGATCGTCGGCGACGTGCACCCCGGTGTCGCCGAGGTCGCCGGCTGGATCTCCCCCAACCCCGGGGGTGTCGGGCCGATGACCCGCGCGCAGCTCCTCGTCAATGTGGTCGAGGCGGCGGAGCGCAGTGTCGGCTGACGGCAGGGCGAAGGGGACACCGGGACCACCGGGGGCCCCGCACCGAGCCGGACGACCCGGGGCGTCGGCCGCCGACGCCCCCGGAAAGACAGCGGCCGAGCCCGCCGAGCCGCACCGCGAGAACGGCGCGCGCGACGGGGCGGCGCCGTCGGAGAGGGCACAGATGTCGAGGACGACGGAAACGACCGGCTCCGCCGCCGTGACCGGGCCGACCGGGGCGACCGAGACGGCCGCGGTGACCGGTCCTGCCGGGGCGACCGAGCCGGCGGGGCCGGCGGACGCGGCTGGAACCACCGGTTCCGCCGAGGCGACCGGATCGGCTGCGCAGGCGGGGGCGGCCGGCGCGGAGGCGACCGAGCCGGCCGAAGCCGGCGGTGCCGCAGAGGCGGCTGGGGTGGCCAAGACCGGCGGTGCCGCAGAGGCGGCTGGGGTGGCCAAGACCGCCAAGGCGGCTGAGACGACCGGTGCGGCCGAGACGACTGACACTGCCCGGTCCACCCCGTCCTCCGGGGAATCCGGGCCGAACAGGGCTGCCAGGGCAACCCAGGCCTCCGGCGACGCCGAGTCGGGCGGTTCGTCCCGGGCCTCCGAGGCGGGCGAGGCCGGCGGTGGTCCGGAGTCCGGGGAGAGCGCTGATGAGATCGATGTGTCGGATCACATCAGCGTCCCCGGGGCCGATGGGAAGCCCGTGCGTGGCACTCGGCGGTTTCCCCTGTTCACCAGGGACACCGCGCGGCCCGAGGGCGGTGGCCGGGCCGCGCCGCGTGAGGCGCCGGCCCCTGTCCGGCAGTGGCCCATCCTCGCCGTGCTGAGCACCGTGGCCCTCGGGCTGCTGCTCACCGCGCTGGACGCGTTCCGGGTCGGCACCATCCTGATCGGCGTCGCGCTGCTCGCCGGCGCGGCGCTGCGCTGGGCCGTCCGGGACGTCGGCATGCTCGCCGTCCGCTCCCGCTTCACCGACATGGCCACGTACATCGTCCTGGGCACCACCATCGTGCTGCTCGCGCTGATGGCCCAGCCCAGGCCGCTGCTGGAGATCCCGTTCCTCAAGGACACGCTGCACTTCACGGTGGGCGACGAGGAGACCGGCTGAGGCCCTCCCGCCTCGCCCCCGGCACCGGCCCCGGCACCGTGCGACGGCGGTCCGTCCCCTCCCCCGAGTAAGGACGGACCGCCGTCGCACTCCACGTTCCTGCACGGCGAACACCCTGTTCAACACCTGTCAGGCCGCTGTGTCACGGAAGTGACCATTCCGCCAAGGTGTCCGCATCAGGCCACGGCGACGGCACCCGGACGTCATCCGGGCATGGCAGCACAACGCCGGAGCGCGGGCCCTTCCGCGCGCCCCCGTCGCGCTTCTCGCTTCGCCTCACACCTCGGCCCCCGTCACTCCACGCCCCTCCAGGACACCCAGGCGCACGCTCCGAACGCCACAGCTCCGACGCCCGTACTGGTGGGAACCGGCGCACCCACGACCGTCGTCACCTGCTCAGACCCGCCCGCGAGCCGAGGAGGCAGCCCGATGAGCGCCTGGCAGCCGCTGCCGGACGAACTCCCCCCGGAGGTACAGCACTTCGTCGAACAGCTGCGCCTGCTGAAGGACCGCACGGGACTGAGTCTCGTCGCGCTCGGCGCGCGCACCGCGTACAGCAAGTCCTCCTGGCAGCGGTACCTCAACGGCACCCAGCCCCCGCCCCGGCAGGCGGTCGTGGCCCTGTGCCGGGTCGCCGGGGAGGACGCCGAACGGTTCGGCGCGCTCCGGGAACTGGCCCTACGGGCCTGGCCGCGCCCGGCCCCCCAGACGGTGCCGCCGACCCCGCCGTCCGACCCCGGCGCGGCGGGGGAGCGGGCGGAGAACGCGGCGGAGGCCTACGAGGACGACCCCACGCTCCCCTGGTGGGACACCCCCGCCGACGAACCGGCCCCCCGCCCGCCCGGCCGTATCGCCCTGTACGCCGCCCTCGCCGTCCTGCTCCTCATCGCCGCCGCGCTGATAGGGGCCGTCACGCTGTCGTGACGACCCCCGTCGGCGGCCGGGGCGCCGCGGGCACCGTCGGCACACGCCGTCACCGTCGGCACAGGCCGTCACCGGACCGTGCCGGGCCGGCCCCTCAGCCGCGCCAGTCGTACGCGGCGACCTTCCACTTCGAGCCGATCCTGACGTAGTAGTCCCCGTCGAGGCGCTTGAAGTCCACCTCGTGCGCCAGGCCCGCGTACGTCACCCCGCCGTCGCCGGCCGGCCCGTCGAGGAAGCCGTCGGCCTGACCGAAGGTCTCCTTGCCGACGATGCCGTCGACGTCCTCCAGGTCTTCCTGGGCCTGCCAGTACTTGGTCGCCGAGCGGGTCTTCCAGCCGAAGACCCCGTCGATGTCCCACGCGGTGAAGGTGTGCAGAGTGCCGCTGGAGTCCTTCCACTTGGCGCCGTCGGCGTACAGGACGCTCTGCCACAGCCGTGTCGCGTTGCTCTTGGAGTGCGAGTTGACGGACAGCGTGCCCTCGTCGCCCCAGTCGTTGTACGCGGCACCGGAGCCGTCGACGACGTGCGACGCGGACGCCGCGGCGAGCGGAGCGGCGGTGCCGAGCGCGAGCCCGGCCGAGGCCGTCACGGCGACGGCCGCGAGCAGCAGCCTGGCCTTGAGTTGCATGTGATCCCCCTGATCCCCGTTGACCTGTCGACGTTCACTGACGCACACGTTCCTCGACGGTGTGTACGAGGCGCACGAGCCCCTGTTCGACTCGGGTGACCGTGCCTGTGTGGTCGTTGTGTCGATGTGTTGACAAGTTCGAGGATGTGCGGCCGACCCGCTCGACACCAGGGCTAACGTGGGCATTTGGGATGAGCCGGGACGTCCCGTGCCTGGACCTGCGATTCCGCCCGGAAATCCGGGATGCCGGTGGGACACTGGACCACAGACCGTTGGGGGGCGTGCGACGGCGTGTGAGCAGGTCCGAAATGCTCCCGCGCGCCCCTTTTCGGGGAACTGGCATCCCTGCCGGGCGCATCCCAGTGGGTAGGCCAGAACGGGACTTCGGAGAGGGTCCCGGGTCGTACGGAGAGACGTACGGGGGGAAGAGGGGGAAGTAATGCCTCGTTGGAGGGCCTTGCCGGATGAACTCGATCCACAGGTCAGGGAGTTCGCGGGCCAGCTCCGCCGACTCGTCGACCGCGGTGGGCTGAGTGTCGCCGCGGTGGCCGACCGCACGGGCTACAGCAAGACGTCCTGGGAGCGGTATCTCAACGGCAGACTCCTCGCGCCGAAGGGCGCGATCGTCGCGTTGGCCGAGGTGACCGGTACCGATCCGGTCCACCTGACCACCATGTGGGAGCTGGCCGAACGTGCCTGGAGCCGTTCGGAGATGCGCCACGACATGACCATGGAAGCGATCCGCATCTCGCAGGCCCGCGCCGCCCTCGGCGAGACGGGCGGTCAGGCCACCGTCAAGGACGTCGGCGGCCGGAACGCCAGAGCGGGCCGCAGCGCCACCGCGACTCCGGGCGTGGCGGGCCCGGCGGGCGTCTCACCGACCGTCCCGGTGCAGCCGCGCTCCCCGAGCGATCGCATCCCGCGCGCGCCGTACGGGGGTGCGCACGCGCCGTCCACCTCGTCACCGTCCGCTCCCTCCGCCCCGTCCGTGTCCTCCTCCGCGCCGCCGTACGGCGGGGCCGGTGGGGCCGGGGCGGTCGCCGGGGGCGCGTCGCGCATCAGCTGGGGCGCCACGCCGTCGCAGCCGTCACCGTCGTCGGTCTCGTCGGGGGCAGCCCCGGGCTCCGCCTCGGTGTCGTCGGCTTCGTCGGGGGCGTCGTCCCGGGGCCAGGCCGGTGCCTCGGGTTCCGGTGGCGTCCGGGCCGGCGGTGACGCCTCGGCTCCCTCCGGTGTCTTCGGGCCGCCGCCCGGCGGTGGCGCCCGTTCCGACGAGGGTGACTCGCAGCCGAGGCGGCGCGTGACGATGTTCCTCGCCGGAGCCGTCGGCGGGCTCGTCGTGATCGCGGCGGCCTTCTTCCTCACCAACGGTGACGGCAAGGACCAGGCGGAGGGCAAGCCGCCGACCTCCCCGTCGACCTCGATCGGCGCGAACCCCGACCTCCCGGCCGGCGTGAAGTGCAGTGGCAAGGACTGCGCCGGCAAGGACCCCGAGACCATGGGGTGCATCGGCAACCTCGTCCGGACCACCGACGAGGCCACGATCGGCACGACCCGGGTCGAGGTCCGCTACAGCAAGGCCTGCCAGGCCGCCTGGGCGCGCATCACGGGTGCCACCCAGGGCGACGAGGTGCAGGTCACGGTCGGAAAGACCAAGCAGACCGCCGCCATCGAAGCCGCCGGCGACAACATCGCCTACACGCAGATGGTCGCCGTCAAGGACGCGGGCGAGGCCACGGCCTGCGCGACGCTGGCATCGGGACAGAAGGGCTGCACGGGGTAGCGGACCGCGCGGGGGAGTGGGCCGGGTGGGGCGGCGAGCTGTGCGGGGTGGCGGCCGCCGGACGTGCGGAGGGCCGGCGGCGCGGAGCGTTTCCCGGGGCGCGCGCCGCGGGAAGACCTCCCACCCGCGCCCCGGAGGGAAACGCGCCCCCGGAGGGAAACGCGCCCCCGGAGGAAAGCGCGCCCCGGGAAGGGAGCGTGCCGTGCGGGACCGGGGCACCCCGTCACGTTCGGTCATCACCCTTGCCGGAAAAGTAATCACGGCGTAAGTGGAATGCTCGACGAACTCCGGGGCAGGCGGAGAGTACCCCCACGGGAGTCCGGCCCGCCCGGGAGACGCGCACCGTCCTCCCGGCCCGGCACCCCCCCCACAGGCGGCCGCCTGGTCCCACCCCCCCCCGGACCGGCGGCCGCCTCTTTCGTGTCGGCCTCCCCGCGGCGCGATTTGTGGGGTGGGCCACACGAACCCCGGCCGTCCGGGATCCCGGATGCGCGATAGCCTGACCACCGATCTCTCTTGACGCCAAGAGATCGATCATTTGTACGTCCCACGGGGCGGGGACGCCCCACCGCCAGCTGTCATACGGAGAACGCCATGACCCGCACTCCCGTGAACGTCACCGTCACCGGCGCGGCCGGCCAGATCGGTTACGCCCTGCTCTTCCGCATCGCCTCCGGCCAGCTGCTCGGCGCGGACGTGCCGGTCAAGCTCCGCCTCCTGGAGATCACCCCGGCGCTCAAGGCCGCCGAGGGCACCGCCATGGAACTCGACGACTGCGCCTTCCCGCTCCTGGCCGGCATCGACATCACGGACGACCCGAACGTGGCGTTCGACGGCGCCAACGTAGGCCTGCTCGTCGGCGCCCGCCCCCGCACCAAGGGCATGGAGCGCGGCGACCTGCTCGAGGCCAACGGCGGCATCTTCAAGCCGCAGGGCAAGGCCATCAACGACCACGCGGCGGACGACATCAAGGTCCTCGTCGTCGGCAACCCGGCCAACACCAACGCCCTCATCGCCCAGGCCGCCGCGCCGGACGTCCCGGCCGAGCGCTTCACCGCGATGACCCGCCTGGACCACAACCGCGCGCTGACCCAGCTGTCGAAGAAGACGGGCGTCCCGGTCTCCGAGATCAAGAAGCTCACGATCTGGGGCAACCACTCCGCGACCCAGTACCCGGACATCTTCCACGCCACGGTCGCCGGCAAGAACGCCGCCGAGGTCGTGGGCGACGAGAAGTGGCTCGCCGAGGACTTCATCCCGACCGTCGCCAAGCGTGGCGCCGCGATCATCGAGGCCCGTGGCGCCTCGTCGGCCGCCTCCGCCGCCAACGCCGCCATCGACCACGTCTACACCTGGGTCAACGGCACCGCCGAGGGCGACTGGGCCTCCATGGGCATCCCGTCCGACGGTTCCTACGGTGTGGCCGAGGGCCTCATCTCCTCCTTCCCGGTCACCGTGAAGGACGGCAAGTACGAGATCGTCCAGGGCCTGGAGATCAACGAGTTCTCCCGCGCCCGGATCGACGCCTCGGTCCAGGAGCTGGCGGAGGAGCGCGAGGCGGTTCGCGCGCTCGGCCTCATCTGAGCAGCCCTCCCGGGGACGACCTCCCCTTAGCTCGCCCATGCAGGCCCTGTCCCGGTTTCAGCCAGGACGGGGCCTGTTCGGCGTGTTCGCCGCTATCGTCTGGCTACGCACGTCATGAGGAGCCGACGTCGGCAAGGGGGACGGGATGACGCGCTGGGACCCGCACCAGGGGCGCTGGGTGGACGAGCCTTCCGGACGGGGCGGCAGCCCCTGGCCGCGCACGGTGGCCATCGTCGCACTGGCCGCGCTGCTCGGCGGCGGCATCGGATTCGGGGTGTGGTCCCTGTCCTGGGACGACGACCCGGCCCGTACGGCGGCCACGGACACCTCCGCCTCCACGCCTCCGCCCTCCGTCTCGGCGGCGGGCCCCGAGGACGGCGGGACCACCGCCCCGGCCACCCCGAAGCGGTCGGACACCGGGGACGAGGACGACGCGGGGGACGGCGGTACGGTCCAGGGCGCGGACGGGGGTGAGAAGGGGAGCGACGGCGCCCCCGGCTACGTACGCTCCGACGACCCGGCGGGCTTCACCGTCTACGTGCCCTCCGGCTGGGACCGGACCGCGAAGACGCCGGCGGGCAAACCCCCCGTCGTGACGTACGAGTCCCCGGACGGCAGCCGGATCCTCCAGCTCTTCCAGATCAGCGAGGGCAGCCCCGCCGAGTCCATGGACCTGGCCGAGAACGAGAACTACGGCTTCGCCCGCCTCCCCGGCTACCGCGTCATCGACCGCGCCACCGCCGACGACGACAGCTTCGCCGAGGTCGTCTACCGCTTCGACGGTGACGGCGATCTGGGCCCCCGTCAGGTCGTCGACCACCGCTTCCGCACGGCCGACGACCAGATCTACGGCGTCCGCCTCAGCGCCCCCGAGTCGACCCCGCTCGACACACTGCGCAAACCGGTCACCATGGCGGTCGACTCCCTGTGCCCGGCGGGAGCGACCTGCGTACAGGGGTGAGCACAGGGGCGGCCTTCCGGAACCCGAGCCCCCCTTACGAGTCCCCCGTACGCGCCCCCTGTCGTGACCCTCCACCTCCACCTCTCACCTTCACCGCGACCTGCTTCACCTGCTCCAAAGGTCGCGGAAGAACTCCCGGACGTCCACGACGAATGCCTCTGGGGCCTCCAGGGAGAGGAAGTGGCCCCCGCGGTCGAGTTCGGTCCACCGCACGATGTCGTGGTCCCGCTCGGCCCAGAGCCGGACCGCCACATCGTGCGCCGAGACCAGCACGGCGGTGGGTACCTTCGCGCCCCCACCGCCCGTCTCGCCCCAGGAACTCGCGGAGATCTCCTCGTAGTAGATCTGCGCGGCCGACGCGGCCGTGCCGGTGAACCAGTACAGCGAGACGTTGGTCAGCATGCGGTCCCGGTCGACGCTGTCCTCGGGGAGCCCGTCCTCGGGATCCGTGAGCTCCTTGAACTTCTCGACGATCCAGGCCAGTTGCCCCACGGGGGAGTCCGTGAGCCCGTACGCCTCGACGACGGCCGCTGTCTGCTGCACCTGGGCGCCGAGACCCCGCGCGACCTCGCCTGGATGATCACTTCGGTCGACACCGACTTCACCCTGGACGCAGCGGCCTCCCCCGAACTCGCCGACGCCCTGCGCGCCCAGGCCGTCCGCTCGCTGGCGGCGGATCGCCCCCGGTTGGCCCTCCGCGGGAGTCGATCACTAGTCTGAGCGCCGGTAAAGCGCATATAAGCGGGTGGCCGGTTCTCGCGCACGCATCGCGGACCGGCCCCGGTACAACGGGGCTCACGAGTCCTACGGGGGAGCACACATGGGAGAGCAGCGCAGGCGGCTGCGGTCCAGCACGGTCGTACTCGGGGGGATGGGCGTCGTCGCGGCGGCCCTGACCTCCTGCGGTTCCGATCCGGACCGCCGCTGCGTGGACCGCGACAGCTACGACTACGCCAACGGCTACAAGATCATCGCCGACAAGAACTGCAACTCGGGCTCCAGCTCCTCGTCGTACGGCAAGAACCGCAAGAGCAACAGCAGCGGCAACCGCAGCCAGTCCGGCTCGGTCGACGCCGCCTGGTACTACGACGCGGACGTCAGCGGCGGCCGCGCCGACTACGGCACCTTCAGCCGCAGCGAGGCCGTCGACCGGGACGGCTTCGGCTGCTCGGGCGACGGTGACGGCTCCGGCTCCAGCGGCGGCTGAGCCGGCGGACGAGGCAGCACCATGGAACGCCGCACCATCGAACCCCGGCCTGGCTGGCAGGAGACCGTCGAGGAACAGGGGCTCATCTATCCCCTGACCCGCCACCCCGACGGCTCCCTGCGCCCGTACTGGGACGAGAGCGCGTACTACGTCTTCTCGCTCCCCGAGGTCGAGGCGCTGGAGGAGGTCGTCGAGGAGCTGCACGGGATGTGCCTGGCGGCGGCCGAACACATCGTGGCCGAGGACCGCTTCGCCGACCTCGGCATCACCGACCCGCGCCTCGTCGGCCTCGTCGCCGAGGCGTGGCGCCGACGGGACGAACTGCCGTCCCTCTACGGCCGCTTCGACCTCCGCTACGACGGGACCGGCCCCGCCAAGATGCTGGAGTACAACGCCGACACCCCGACCTCGCTCGTCGAGGCGGCCAGCCCCCAGTGGTTCTGGATGGAGCAACGCTTCCCGGGCGCCGACCAGTGGAACTCCCTCCACGAACGCCTCGTCGACGCCTGGGGGAAGCAGGCTCCCCTCCTGCCGCCGGGCAGCCCCCTCTACTTCGCGCACTCCGCCGGCGACGAGCTCGGCGAGGACCTGATGACGGTCGCCTATCTGAAGGAGACCGCCGAACAGGCCGGACTCACCACCGACTGGATCTCCATGGAGGACATCGGCTGGGACCGCCTCTCCGAACGCTTCGTCGACAAGAAGCTCCGCTTCATCCGCAGCATCTTCAAGCTCTACCCCTGGGAGTGGCTCACCACCGACCGCTTCGCCTCCCATGTCCTCGCCACCCTCGACAACGGCGGCGGCACCGGGACCACGATGTGGATCGAACCCGCCTGGAAGATGCTCCTCAGCAACAAGGCCCTCCTCGCCGTCCTCTGGGAGCTGTTCCCCGGCCACCCCAACCTCCTCCCCGCCTATCTCGACGGCCCCCGCGAACTGGCCGCCACCACCGGCTACGTCGCCAAACCCCTCCTCGGCCGCGAGGGCGCCGGTGTCACCCTCCACGCCCCCGACACGGTCGTCGCGCTCCGCGAAGAACCCTGCTGCTACCAGGAGTTGGCCCCCCTCCCGGCCTTCGACGACAACCACGTCGTCCTCGGCGCCTGGGTCGTCGAGAACGAGTCCGCGGGGCTCGGTATCCGAGAGTCCTCGGGCCTGGTCACCGACGAGTACGCCCGCTTCCTCCCGCATGTGATCCTCTGATGATCTTCTGACACGCCTGCCTTCTCCCGTCGTTCGAATGGTGGACGTCCCGGCCCGCCGCTCCGGACCGCCCGATAGGGTGGACGGCGGGTCGTGACTGGCGCGCTGGGATGGGATGGACCATCGGGGAGCGGCCCGGGGAAGATGAGTGCCGTGCGCCTGGGCCGTACCGTGAACGCTGAACGCAACGTCCGGAGGTCCCCATGTCAGCCGAGCCCCTCTCCCACGAGTCCACCGCCTTCCGTGCCGCCCTCGATGTGATCCGCGCCGTCGAGCCGCGGGTGGCCGACGCCATCGGCCAGGAGGTCAGCGACCAGCGCGAGATGCTCAAGTTGATCGCCTCCGAGAACTACGCCTCCCCGGCCACCCTCCTGACCATGGGCAACTGGTTCAGCGACAAGTACGCCGAGGGCACCGTCGGCCGTCGCTTCTACGCCGGCTGCCGCAACGTCGACACCGTCGAGTCCCTCGCCGCCGAGCACGCCAAGGAACTCTTCGGCGCCCGCCACGCCTACGTTCAGCCGCACTCCGGCATCGACGCCAACCTGGTCGCCTTCTGGTCCGTCCTCGCCGACCGCGTCGAGGTCCCCTTCCTGGAGAAGGCCGGCGCCCGCCAGGTCAACGACCTCTCCGACGCCGACTGGGCCGAGCTCCGCCAGGCCTTCGGCAACCAGCGCATGCTCGGCATGTCCCTGGACGCCGGCGGCCACCTCACCCACGGCTTCCGCCCGAACATCTCCGGCAAGATGTTCGATCAGCGCTCCTACGGCACCGACCCCACCACCGGCCTCATCGACTACGAGGCCCTGCGCGCCTCCGCGCGCGACTTCAAGCCGCTGATCATCGTCGCCGGCTACTCCGCCTACCCCCGTCTGGTGAACTTCCGGATCATGCGCGAGATCGCCGACGAGGTCGGCGCCACGCTCATGGTGGACATGGCGCACTTCGCGGGCCTCGTCGCCGGCAAGGTCCTCACCGGCGACTTCGATCCCGTACCGCACGCCCAGATCGTCACCACGACCACCCACAAGTCGCTGCGCGGCCCGCGCGGCGGCATGGTCCTGTGCGACGACTCCCTCAAGGACCAGGTCGACCGAGGCTGCCCGATGGTCCTCGGCGGCCCCCTTCCGCATGTCATGGCCGCCAAGGCCGTCGCCCTCGCGGAGGCCCGTCAGCCCGCCTTCCAGGACTACGCCCAGCGCATCGTCGACAACTCCCGCGCCCTCGCCGAGGGGCTGATGCGCCGTGGTGCCACCCTGGTCACCGGCGGCACCGACAACCATCTCAACCTGATCGACGTCGCCACCTCCTACGGACTCACCGGCCGCCAGGCCGAGGCCGCGCTGCTCGACTCCGGCATCGTCACCAACCGCAACGCCATCCCGGCCGACCCGAACGGCGCCTGGTACACCTCCGGCATCCGCATCGGCACGCCCGCGCTCACGACGCGTGGGCTCGGCACCGGCGAGATGGACGAGGTCGCCGGCCTCATCGACCGCGTCCTCGCCACTGCCGAGCCCGGCACCACCAAGTCCGGCGCCCCCTCCAAGGCCCAGCACGTCCTCGACGCGAAGGTCGCCGACGAGATCTCCCGTCGCGCCACCGACCTCGTCGCCGGCTTCCCGCTGTACCCGGAGATCGACCTCGGCTGACCCGGCCCGCTGACCGCCACCCGGCGGCGGGCGGCCTCACGACCGCCGCCGCTCAGACGTCCAGCAGCTCCTGACGGGGCTCCCGCGGCGGCCCGGACCCGTTCCGGGCCGCCGCGCGGCGCAGCAGGGCCGTGGCACCGCCTGCGCCGAGGAGCAGGCCCAGGGCCAGGGCGGGTATCGCCCAGTGGGCGCCGTCGGCCGGACCGGGCGTGCCGGCCGCGGACCTGACCTCGGCGGCTGCCCCGGCCGTCCCGCTCGCCCCGGCCCTTCCGGCTGAAGCCCCGGCCGTCGTGTCGCCCGCAGGGGGCTCGTCCTGCTCCGGGGCTCCGGGGGCCGGATCACTACGGGTCGGGCCCGTGATCTCCAGGCCGGAGAGAAGTTTCCGCAGCTGGTCCGGCTGCTTCGCCCTGTGCCAGACCCCGGCGCCCGGGGAACTCGAGGGCTCTTCGCCGGTGAGGAGCGTCGTGTGGATCCAGATGCCCTTGGTGTCCGGCGCGGCGGTGTAGACCCGGTCCAGCCGCCACGGCGTCACGTCGTGGAGCATCCACGTCACGCTGACGATGCCGCCGATCCGCTCCCCCCATATCTCCTCCCGGCCCCACTCCGGGGCCTTCTCCCCGCTCCGGTCGAGCTCGCCGCCCGCGCGGGCGAGAAGCCGCTCCAGGTCGTCGTACTCCTCGTGTGTGCCGTACAGCGAAGCCGTCCGCTGGCTGGTCGGAGAGACCAGCAGGACGCTGGTCGGTCCGCCGGCCGCCGACGGCGGAGCCCCCAGCAGCACCAGGGCCAACGCCGTCAGCAACGCGCCCACCGCCGCCGTCAGTTGTCGCAGTCCACGCATCCGACACCCCCATCGATCCCGGTGCGGCCTCTCCGCACTCGCGGTGTCATTCCTGGTACACCGCTCGAACCGCCGGGGTTCCCATCCGGCCGGGACCGATCAGTCCAGCGAGTTCGCGATCTCCCGCGCCCGCGCCTTCGACTCCACGCCCTCCAGCCGCAGCGTGAACGCGTCGTCGTGGACCCACAGCAGGGTGGGCCCCGCCGTCCGCTCGGAGCGGGTGAGGCGGGAGCCGTCCTCCGAGGTCATCCAGAAGCGCAGCAGGTGCGGCTCGGGGAACCACAGCGCGTCGTACGCGACCCCGTCCAGCGCGACCCACTCGACGGCCTGCTCACCGGCCACGGTCTTGCCGTACTCGGGGGCCAGCCGGGCCGCGTACTCGTCGAGCCGGACGGTCCCTCCGCGCTCGTCCCAGCAGAGGGTGATCACGAAGCGGTCCTTCGGCGCGCGGGTGACCGACACCGCGTCCGGACTGCCGAGCGCGCCCGGCACGAGCGGAGCGAACCCGGCCCGCCGCCCGGCCTCGGCGAGCGAGACAGGCTCCGGGCAGCCGGGCACCCTCGCGCCCGGCGAAGGTGTCGCCGACGGGTCGTACCGCACCTCGACCCCGCCGAAGCGGAACCAGTCGGCGACCGCCGCCCGCACCGGAGGGGTGAGGACGAGGGCCGTGAGCAACCCGCACAGCGCGGCGATCAGCGCGCGCCACCGTGTCCGGGCCCACCGGCGCACCGCCCGCAGCCGCTCCCCGGGCCCCGGCGGCTCGGGCACCGGCGTGGGCACCCGCTCGGCGAGTATCTGCTGGAGGACGCGCTCGACCATGGTCTCGTCCCCGTCGCTCCCCGGCCGGTCCAGCGCCCGCCCGAGCGCCCGCAACTCCCCGGGCAACCGGGCGTCACGCACCTCACCCTCCGTGTCCCCCCCGTCCCGCCACCGTCCTCGACCCCGCGCCTCGGCACGACCCGGGTCCTCGCCCGGCCCCCGCTCCTCGCCGGGCCCCCACTCCTCGTCCCCGCCCGGTTCACGCACGCCCCTCACCCCCTCCCCCCTTCCGGCCCAGCGCTTCCCCCGGCTCGCATTCCGGCAGGAGGCGGCTCAGCTTGCGCAGTGCTCGGCTCAGGCGGGATTTCACCGTGCCTCGGGGCCAGCCCAGCGCGGCCGCCGTCTCGGGCTCGTCCATCTCCAGCAGATAGCGGTAGGTGACGACCAGCCGGTGTTCCTCGCTCAGCCTCTCCAGGGCGCCCAGAAGCGCGACACGCCGCTCTATCTCCAGCGCGGCGACCGCCGGGTCGGCCGAGGGCGGTATCAGCGGCTCGGCCTCGACGAAGGCGGCCTCCCGGTCGGCCAGCGACCGCTGGCGCCCCGCTGTCCGCACTGTGTTCCTCGTCTCATTGGCCACGATCGACAGGAGCCACGGCCGGAACGCGGCACCGTCCCGGAAGCGGCCCAGTGTGCAGTAGGCCTTGAAGAAGGCCTGCTGCACCACGTCCTCCGCGTCCGCTCCGGCGCCGAGCGCCCGCGCCGCCCGCAGCGCGATGCCCGTATGGGCGCGCACCAGCTCCGCATAGGCCTCCGGCTCCCCGGCGCGTACGCGTGCGATCACCGCGGCCTCATCGACGATGCGGCCCCCCTCCCGCGTTCTCACATCATGGGTACACCGCCCGGACCGGATCGGTTCCCACCCGTGTCACATCTGTTTCCGGTCGGTTCCGGAACGGCCCCCGATACCTGAGAGAATGGTGAGCATGGCCTCTGATCGACCCCGCGTGCTCTCCGGCATCCAGCCCACCGCCGGCTCGTTCCACCTCGGCAACTACCTCGGCGCCGTCCGCCAGTGGGTGGCCCTGCAGGAGTCCCACGACGCGTTCTACATGGTCGTCGACCTGCACGCGATCACCGTCGCGCAGGACCCCGCGGCCCTGCGCGCCAACACCAGGCTCGCCGCCGCGCAGCTGCTCGCCGCCGGTCTCGACCCGGAGCGCTGCACGCTCTTCGTCCAGAGCCACGTCCCCGAGCACGCGCAGCTCGGCTGGGTCATGAACTGCCTCACCGGCTTCGGCGAGGCCTCCCGTATGACCCAGTTCAAGGACAAGTCCGCCAAGCAGGGCGCCGACCGCGCGAGCGTCGGCCTCTTCACGTACCCGATCCTCCAGGTCGCGGACATCCTGCTCTACCAGGCGAACGAGGTGCCGGTCGGCGAGGACCAGCGCCAGCACATCGAGCTGACCCGTGACCTCGCCGAGCGCTTCAACGGCCGCTTCGGCGAGACCTTCACGATCCCGAAGCCGTACATCCTGAAGGAGACGGCGAAGATCTACGACCTCCAGGACCCCGCGATCAAGATGAGCAAGTCCGCGTCGACCCCGAAGGGGTTGATCAACCTGCTCGACGATCCGAAGGCCACCGCCAAGAAGGTCAAGAGCGCGGTCACCGACACCGACACGGTGGTCCGCTTCGACACCGCGGAGAAGCCGGGTGTCAGCAACCTGCTGAGCATCTACTCGACCCTCACGGGGGCGGGTATCGCGGAACTGGAGCAGAAGTACGTCGGCAAGGGCTACGGTGCGCTCAAGACGGACCTCGCCGAGGTCATGGTCGAGTTCGTGACGCCGTTCCGGGAGCGCACCCAGCAGCATCTGGACGACCCGGAGACGCTCGACTCGATCCTGGCCGAGGGGGCCGAGAAGGCGCGCGCGGTCGCGGCGGAGACGCTCGCCCAGGTGTACGACGCGGTGGGCTTCCTGCCCGCCAAGCACTGAGCCGCACCACCTCTGCCCCCGAGCGCCTGTCGCACCACCGGTCGCACCACCGACAGCGCCGCACATCACTCCCGCTGCGCCTGCCCGGAGGACCGCCGTGGCCGTACAGTCGATAGCCGGTACGACGGACAGCCGGTACGACCGACAGGCCGTACATCGATTGTCCGTGCGACCGACAGGCTGGACGACCGACTGTCCGTACGACCGACGACAGGCACGACGGACCGTGGCTGACAAGGACTACGACAACTCGCATGACTCGACGACAGGAGACGACGTGGGGACCGTAACGATCGGTGTGTCGATCGCGGTCCCGGAGCCCCACGGCAGCCAGCTCCAGGAGCGGCGCGCGGGCTTCGGCGACGCCGCGGCTCACGGCATCCCCACCCATGTCACGTTGCTGCCGCCGACCGAGGTCGAGGACGCCGACATCCCGGCGATCGAGCAGCATCTCCGGGAGGTCGCGGCGGCCGGGCGGCCCTTCCCGATGCGGCTGTCCGGCACGGGCACCTTCCGCCCGCTGTCGCCCGTCGTGTACGTGCGGGTCGTCGAGGGCGCCGAGGCCTGCACCTGGTTGCAGAAGCAGGTCCGGGACGCCTCGGGGCCGGTGGCACGCGAGTTGAACTTCCCGTACCACCCGCATGTCACCGTGGCGCACGGCATCGCCGAGGAGGCGATGGACCGGGCGTTCGAGGAGCTCGCCGGGTACGAGGCCGAGTGGCCCTGCACCGGGTTCGCGCTCTACGAGCAGGGGTCCGACGGCGTCTGGCGCAAGCTGCGGGAGTTCGCGTTCGGGGGGTCCGTGGTGCCGCCGCAGGCGGGGGCGCCGGTCGGGGACACGACGCTTCCCGCGCGCTGAGGTGGGTCGCGGGGCGCTGGGGTTGTTCGCGTAGTTCCCCGCGCCCCTGAGACGAGAGGTGCGCGGCCCTTCTAGAGCGGCAGGCGGCGGAAGAGCGCCCTCGGTACGTGCCTCAGGGCCGCCATCACCAGGCGTAGCGAGCCCGGGACCCAGACCGTCTCCGAGCGGCGGCGCAGGCCCAGTTCGATGGCGGTGGCCACGGCCTCCGGCGTCGTGGCGAAGAGGTTCTCCTGGCGGCCCGCCGTCATGCTCGTGCGGACGAAGCCGGGGCGGACGAGCATGACGTGGGCGCCGGTGCCGTGGAGCGCGTCGCCGAGGCCCTGTGTGAAGGTGTCGAGGCCGGCCTTGCTGGAGCCGTAGATGAAGTTGGAGCGGCGGGCCCGCTCGGCGGCGACGGAGGACAGCACGACCAGGGAGCCGTGGCCCTGCGCCTGGAGCGCCCGCGCGCACACCAGGGCGGACGAGACGGCGCCGGTGTAGTTGGTCTGCGCGACGCGCGCGGCGGAGACCGGGTCGCGCTCGTCGTTCGCCTGGTCGCCGAGGACGCCGAAGGCGAGCAGGACCATGTCGATGTCGCCCTCGGCGAAGACCTTGCCGAGGATCGCCTCGTGGGACTCGGGGTCGAGCGCGTCGAAGGTGATGGTGTGGGTCTCCGCGCCGAGGCCGCGCAGATGGGTGGCCGCGTTCTCCAGGGCCTGCGACGGGCGCCCCGCCAGCCACACCGTGCGGGTGCGGCGGGCGATCAGCCGGCGGGCCGTGGCGAGCGCGATGTCCGACGTACCGCCGAGGATCAGCAGGGACTGGGGGGTGCCGAAGGCGTCCTTCATGACAGCTCCTGGGTGTGGGGGACACAAGGGGTGCACCGCGCTCACGGCACGGCGTTCACAGGCCGAGACGGCGGGCCAGGTCCGAGACGAAGACCCCGCCCGGGTCCAACTCCTCCCGCAGTGCGCGGAATTCGGGGAGCCTCGGATACATCGAGGCCAGCAGTTCGGGCCGGAGACGGGCGTCCTTCGCCAGGTAGACGCGGCCCTCGGCGGCCGCGACCTCCTCGTCGAGCGAGTCCAGGAAGGCGCCGAGACCGGGCAGGCTCGCCGGGATGTCCAGGGCGAGGGTCCAGCCGGGCATCGGGAAGGACAGCCAGCCGGGGTCGCCCTCGCCGAACCGCTTCAGGACGGCGAGGAAGGAGGGGCAGCGGCGCGCCGAGATCCGGTCCACGATCCGGCGCAGGACCTCCTCCCGGCCGTGTCCGACGACGAACTGGTACTGCACGAAGCCGGACCGGCCGTAGATCCGGTTCCAGTGCGGGACCCCGTCGAGGGGGTGGAAGAAGGTGGAGAGCCGCTGGAGTTCGTCGGTGCGGGCCCGGGGCGCCCGGCGGTACCAGAGCTCGTTGAAGAGGCCCACGGCCGTACGGCCGAGGAGGCCGTCCGGGACGAAGGAGGGGGCGGCGGGCAGGCGGGAGGTCCGGAACTCCAGCGGACCGGCGGTCGTGTCCCGCCGGAACCGGAACGCGTCACCGGCCGAGAAGCGGCCCCCACGCGCGCGCGTGGACGTCGCCCCCCTCGGTCGCGACGACGGGGCCCGGCCCGTGGACGGGGGCGTCTCCAGTGCCTCCAGTGCCTCCGGTGGCGCGTGGTCGCCGCGGGTGAGGACCGCCCGGCCTGTCGCGGCGCCCCGGGCGAGCAGGTCGATCCAGGCGACCGAATAGCGGTAGTAGCGGTCGGTGGCGGTCAGACGGGCGAGGAGGTCGTCGAGGTCGCGCGCGCGTTCGGTGTCGACGGACATCCAGGACGTCTCGACGGGCAGGAGGCGGACGGTCGCGGTGAGGACGACGCCGGTGAGGCCCATGCCGCCGGCCGTGGCGTCGAAGAGCGGGGTGCCGGGGACGACCGTGCGGATCTCGCCGTCTGCCGTGAGCAGTTCGAAGGACAGGACATGGCGGGCGAACGACCCGGAGACATGGTGGTTCTTGCCGTGGATGTCGGCCGCGATGGCACCGCCGACGGTCACCTGACGGGTCCCCGGAGTCACCGGCACGAACCAGCCGAGGGGGAGCAGGACCTCCATCAGCCGGTGCAGCGAGACGCCCGCGTCGCACAGCACGGTGCCGCCGTCCGCGTCGATGGCGTGGACGCGGTCGAGGCCGGTCATGTCGAGGACGGCGCCGCCCGCGTTCTGCGCCGCGTCCCCGTACGCCCGCCCCAGCCCCCGGGCGATCCCGCCCCGCGCCCCGTGCGCCCCGCACGCCCGTACGACGGCCGAGGCCTCCTCGTACGTCCGTGGGCGGAGCACCCGGGCGGCGGTCGGGGCGGTGCGGCCCCAGCCGGTGACCGTGACGGGAGCGCCGGGGCCTGGACCGGGGGGCGGGACGGGGCGGTGGGGGCCGGCGGGCGGGGGAGCCGGGGAGGTCGAGGCGGCGTCGGCTGGCATGCTCGCGACCGTATCGCCGCGTACCGGGAGGAGTCGGGCGTATCGGCACGGCCGCTCTGTCGCCTCACCGAAATGGGTGATTAGTGGGATGTCGTTCAAGATTGCCGTAGCTCCGGGCCGGTCGCCTAGAAGAGTGGCGTCGCATGGATGAAGTTGACGTCGTCGAGGGTGTGCGGGGGCTGGACCGGCGGCTGCTCTCCGCGCTGCACGCCCGTGGTGCGGACCCGCGCGTCGCGAGCGCCGCGTGCGGGCTGTCCCGGGTGGGGGAGCACGGTCTGCTGTGGCTCGCGGCCGGACTGGCGGGCGCCGCCGTCGACCGGGAGCGGCGTCGCGTGTGGCTGCGCGGCACGGCACTGACCGCCGGCGCGCATCTGGCCAGCATGGGCGTCAAGCGGGTCGTACGGCGGCCGCGCCCCGCCCATGTCGAGCCCCTCGTCCGCACGGTCGGACGGCACTCCTTCCCCAGCTCGCACGCGAGTTCGGCGGCGGCCGCGGTCGCCGTCGTGGCCCACGGAGCCACGGGCGCCCCCGTGCTGCTGTCCGCCGCCGCGCCGCTCGCCGCCGCGATGTGCCTCTCCCGGCTCGTCGTCGGTGTGCACTACCCGTCGGACGTGGCGGCGGGGGTGGCCCTCGGGGCGCTCACGGCACGACTGGGCGCGCGCTGGGTGGTGAGCGGCGATGGCTGAGCGCACGGTGGCGGGGCGTACGCCGACGGGGGGCTCGACGTTCGGCCACGCCACGACCGGCCACGTGACGACTGGCTACGCAATGACCAGCGACACGACGGTCGGCGACACAACGGCCGCTCACGCAACGGCCGATGGTGCTACGACCAGCCACGCGACGACCGGCCACAGAACAGCCGACGGCACCGCGACCGGCCGCGCCACGACCGACCACGCCACGACCGGCCGCACCCCCACCGGTCGCACCACGCCCGGCGCCACACCGACCAGCGCCGCGCCCACCCTCCGCACCACCAGCCCCATGACGGCCCGGCGCGCTGTCTTTCCCGGGCGCCGGGTGTTTTCCGGACACGCGCCCCCGGCGGCCGGCCTCCTCCGCGGGCTGCTCCGGACCACCCGCCCCCGGCAATGGATCAAGAACACCCTCGTCGTCGCCGCGCCCGCGGCCGCCGGGGAGCTCTTCACCTCCCGCGCGCTCGTCCAACTCCCCCTCGTCTTCGTCCTCTTCACCGCCTGTGCCGCCGCCGTGTACCTCGTCAACGACGCCCGGGACGCCGACGCCGACCGCGCGCACCCCGTCAAGCGCCACCGTCCGGTCGCCTCGGGGCAGGTGCCCGTAACGGTGGCGTACGGGGTCGGGGGCGCCCTGGCCGTGCTCGCGCCGTCGGCCGCCGCCTGGCTCTGCTCGCCGTACACCGCCGCGCTGCTGACGGCGTACCTCGGTCTCCAACTCGCCTACTGCGTCAGCCTCAAGCACGTCCTGGTCGTCGATCTGGCGGTCGTCACCACCGGGTTCCTGATGCGGGCCATGATCGGCGGGATCGCCCTGGGCATCCCCCTCTCGCGCTGGTTCCTGATCACCACCGGTTTCGGCGCGCTGTTCATGGTCGCCGCCAAGCGTTACTCGGAGGCCGTCCAGCTGGCCGACCGGGCGGGCGCGACCCGGGCCCTGCTCGCCGAGTACACGGCCGGATACCTCCGCTTCGTCTGGCAGTTGGCCGCCGGCGTCGCCGTGCTCGGCTACTGCCTCTGGGCCCTGGAGGAGGGCGGCGTCCCCACCACGAGCGTGCTGCCCTGGCGGCAGCTGTCCATGGTCGCCTTCGTCCTCGCCGTCCTCCGCTACGCCGTCTTCGCCGACCGGGGCACCGCGGGCGAACCCGAGGACGTCGTCCTGTGCGACCGTGCCCTCACCGTCATCGGCCTCGTCTGGCTGACGATGTACGGGCTCGCGGTGGCGGACTGGTGAGCCGGCAGCGGTGAGCCTGTGAATCAGTCACGGTGAGCCGTTCACGACGGTGCCGGGAGTGATGTCGTCCGGAGGGGATCCGTGAACCGGTGTGGGGGTACCCGGTATCGGGTGTCGACGACTGGGGCAGAGTTCGGATCATGGACTGGCTGAAAAGGCTTCCCGGGGTGGGTCCGCTGGTGGAGCGTCTGATGACGACGCACGCGTGGCGGTCGTACGAGCGGCTGGAGCGGGTGAAGTGGACCCGGCTGGCCGCGGCGATGACGTTCATCAGCTTTCTCGCGCTGTTCCCGCTGCTGACCGTGGCGGCGGCCATCGTCGCGGCGACCCTCGGCAAGGACCAGCAGCGGGAGTTGGAGGATCGGCTCGCCGAACAGGTGCCCGGTATCTCCGACCAGCTCGACATCGCCGGCCTCGTCGACAACGCCGGCACGGTCGGGATCATCGCGGGCGCGCTGCTGCTGTTCACCGGCATCGGCTGGGTCGGCGAGATGCGCGGCTGTCTGCGCGCGGTCTGGGAGAAGGAGGACCCCGAGGAGAACCCCGTCGTCGCCAAGGGCAAGGACGCCGGCCTCCTGGTCGGTCTCGGCGGGGCGGTCCTCGTCTCCCTGGCCGCTTCCGCCGCCGCCTCCTGGGCCGTCAGCCGGTTCGCCGACCAGCTCGGCATCGACCGCGACGGCTGGGGCGGCTTCCTGCTGCGCCTCGCCGCGTTCGCCGTCGCCGTCCTGGCCGACTTCCTGCTCCTCCTCTACGTCCTCACCGTGCTGCCCGGAGTTCAGCCGCCGCGCCGCCGTCTCGTCGTCGCCGCCCTCATAGGAGCCGTCGGCTTCGAACTCCTCAAGCTCCTGCTCAGCGGCTACATCCAGGGCGTCGCCTCCAAGAGCATGTACGGCGCCTTCGGCGTCCCCATCGCCCTGCTGCTCTGGATCAACTTCACCACCAAGCTCCTGCTCTACTGCGCGGCCTGGACGGCGGAGGGCAGCAAGGAGAGCGCGCCCGCAGAGGACCTGGCGCCCCCGGCCAGGAACAGCGCCCCCTAAGGGGCGCGGGGAACGGCGCGACCAGCCACCACGCACCGGAACCCCGCATCCGACAACAACCAGGCAGACGCTCCCGGACCACCCCTACTTCTTCGCCCGCAGCGGCCACTTCCGGTTCACCAGGAACACCGCACCGGCCACCAGCACCAACACGCCCCCCATGATCCCGAGGGCGACCCCGGCCCCGCCGCCCCCGCCGGAGGCACGCGCGGCGACCGACTTGCCGCCCGCCCCGCCGGAGGCGGACGCCGACGCGGTGGCACCGGGCTGCGCGCTCGGCTCGTCGGCACCCCCGCCGGAGGTGTCGGCGCTCTTGGGCGGCACCAGCTCACCCACCGGCGTCACCTTGCCCGCCGCCTTGAACCCCCAGTCGAGGAGGCTCGCGGTCTCCTTGTAGACCTGGTTGTGCTCCTCCTTCTCCGGATGCATGACGGTGACGAGGAGGACCCGGCCGTCGCGCTCGGCGACCCCGGTGAACGTGGCGCCCGCGTTCGTGGTGTTGCCGTTCTTCACACCCGCGATGCCTTGGTAGGAGTCGAGACCGCTGTCCCCGGTGAGCAGTCGGTTGGTGTTCTGGATCTCGAAGGACGAACGGCTCTTCTTTCCGTTCTTGCCCTTCTTCGTCTCGCCGGGGAACTTCGCCCGGACGGTCGAGCAGTACTCCCGGAAGTCCTTCTTCTGTAGCCCCGACCTGGCGATCAGCGTCAGATCGTAGGCGGACGACACCTGCCCCTTGGCGTCGTACCCGTCCGGGCTGACCGCGTGCGTGTCCAGGGCCTGGAGTTCCTCGGCGTGCGCGTTCATGTCCGCGACGGTCTGCTTCACCCCGCCGTTCATGGCCGACAGGACGTGCACCGCGTCGTTGCCGGAGCGAAGGAAGACACCGAGCCACAGATCGTGCACGGTGTACGTCTCGTCCTCCTTTATGCCGACCATGCTGGAGCCCGAGCCCACGCTCGCCAGATCGGCGGGCACGACCTTGTGCTCGTCGTCCTTGTTGAACTTCGGCAGCAGCGTGTCCGCGAACAGCATCTTCAGGGTGCTCGCGGGAGCCAGCCGCCAGTGCGCGTTGTGCGCCGCCAGCACCTCGCCCGACTCGGCGTCGGCGACGATCCAGGAACGGGCGCTGATGCCCTTGGGCAGCACGGGCGCGTCGCTGCCGAGACTGGCATGGGTGCCGGGCTCGCCCAACAGCTCGCCGCCGACGGTCGACATGGTCGCCGGGGGTGTCGCCGACGGCGAGGCGCTCGGACTCGGTGACGGCTTCGCCGCGAAGGCCGGGCCGGCCGTCAGCATCGGCAGGGAGGCCAGGGAGAAGGACAGCAGGGTGGCTGAGGTGACCAGCAGGGGGCGCCTGGCGGTCTTCTTGGAGGCGGGCACGATCGAGAAAGTACATGGCTCCGACCGGTAAATCCCACTGCAGCGCTCCGTGGCGCTCACACTCCTGCTCACGCCCCCGCACGCACCCCGGCGCGATACCGGGACGGTCGGCGGCGATACTGAACCCATGAAGCTCAGCCGCCCCCTCTCCTGGTTCCTGCTCGCCTTCGGGGTGTGGAGCTGGGTCATCTGGATCACTTTCGTCAAGAACCTCTGGAAGGACGGCAGCGGGCTCGCGTTCGACGACGCGGGTGATCCGACGGCGTACTTCTGGGTGCATCTGACGCTCGCCGTCGTCTCCTTCGTACTGGGGACGGCCATCGGGGTCATCGGGTTGCGCGGACTGCGCGCCCTTCGCCGGGCCGCCGCCGGGAGTGCCACGTGATGATCGCCGTGTTCGTTCTGGTGCTCCTGCTGGTGCTGACCCTGTTCGGGGCGCTCCACTGGTACGCGTGGCGCCGCCTGGTGCGCGACACGACACGCGGACCGGGCCCGGCCAGACGCGTGGGCACGGCGGTGTTCGTCGCGGGACCGGTGCTGATGATCGCCGGCTTCGCGGCCGAGCGCATGCACGCGCCCTTCTGGTTGCAGCAGACGCTGACCTGGCCGGGCTTCATGTGGCTCGCCTTCGCGCTGTACATGCTCCTCGCCCTTCTGGTGGGGGAGCTCGTACGGCCCCTCCTGCGCCGTGCGGTGGAGCGGCGCGCCCCGGAGCCCGCGCCCCGGCCGGAACCCGCAGTGCGCGCGCCGGAGCCCGTCCCGGCGGGCGCGCAGCCCGCACCGTCCGCCGAGTCCGCACCGCCCGCCGACTCACCGGAGGCCGCCGAGCCCGGCCGGCCGGCCCCGCCCCACTCGGCGGAAGGCCCGCCCCACTCGGCGGAACCCCCGGCCCCGAGCACCCCCGCGCCCTCGGCCGACCCCTCCCGCCGCCTCTTCGTCTCCCGTGTGGTGGGCGGGGCCGTCGCCGCCGCGGCCCTGGGCACGGTCGGTTACGGCACCTACGGCGTCGTGCGCGGACCCAAGCTCAAGCGGGTCACCGTGCCGCTGGCGAAGCTGCCGCGCGCCGCGCACGGTTTCCGGATCGCGGTGGTCAGCGACATCCACCTCTCGCCGATGCTGGGCCGCGGCTTCGCACAGAAGGTCGTCGACACGATCAACTCCACGCAGCCCGACCTGATCGCGGTGGTCGGCGACCTGGTCGACGGCGACGTGGCGGACCTCGGCCCGGCGGCGGCACCGCTCGCCGGGCTGAAGGCACGGCACGGCAGCTACTTCGTCACCGGCAACCACGAGTACATCTCCGGCGCCGAGCAGTGGGTCGAGGAGGTGCGCCGGCTGGGCCTGACGCCGCTGGAGAACGCCCGCCGCGAACTGCCGTACCTCGACCTCGCCGGGGTGAACGACATCGCGGGCGAGGACGAGGGCCAGGGCCCCGACTTCGCCAAGGCGCTCGGCGACCGGGACACCTCACGGGCGGTGGTGCTGATGGCCCACCAGCCCGTGCAGATCCACGACGCCGTCGACCACGGCGTCGACCTCCAGCTCTCCGGCCACACCCACGGTGGCCAGATGTGGCCCATGACCTATGTCGCCCAGGCCGCCAACCCCACCCTCGCGGGGCTTGAGCGCTACGGCGACACCCAGCTCTACGTGAGCCGCGGCGCGGGTGCCTGGGGGCCGCCGGTGCGGGTCGGGGCGCCCTCGGACATCACCGTGGTGGAGCTGGCCTCGAAGCAGGCATGACGGTCCGTCAGGAAGGCTCCCGTTCCTGGTACGGGAGCCTTTCGGACACAAAAGGGCGGCAGGCTTACTGAGTTCTTTCTCAACTCAACAAAACCTGTCTTCCGTCAACACAGCCGACTGTGGTTAGGTGATCCGCGCCACCGCGGAACCACTGTGCGTAGTGGGCCGGGTGGGGTCCTTGGAAGGGGCGCCGATGCGGTCGGTTCGCTTGCGGATTCTCGCGTCGCTGCTGGTGGTGGCGACCGCGGCGATCGGCGCCTGGCAGTTGCTGCCGGCCCAGCGGGACGGGAACAGGACGATCGTCGTCGGCACCACCGACAAGGTCACCTCGCTCGACCCGGCCGGAGCCTACGACGCCGGGTCCTGGGCCCTGTTCAACAACGTGTTCCAGTCACTGCTGACCTTCGAACCGGGCGGCGCGGCGCCCGTGCCGGACGCCGCGCGCGGCTGCGAGTTCCTCGGCGACGCGCTCACCGTCTACCGCTGCACCCTGCGGCCGGGCCTGAGGTTCCCCAGCGGACGCGAGGTCACCGGGAAGGACGTCAAGTACTCCTTCGACCGGGTCAAGCGCATCAACTCCGACGTCGGGCCGGCCGCGTTGCTCGCCACCCTCCGGTCGGTCAGCGCGGACGGGCTGTCCGTCACCTTCCGCCTCTCCTCGCCGGACGCCACCTTCCCGTTCAAGGTGGCCACCGGCGCCGGGGCGATCGTCGACCGGACCAGATACCCCGTCAACGGGCTGCGCACGGACGGCGGCGCCGACGGCACCGGCCCCTACACCCTGACGTCGTACCAGGACGGGGAGGCCCGCCTCACCCCCGACGAGAACTACCGGGGCGCCGCCGAGGGCGCCCGCAGCCCGGTCCTCATGCGGTACTACGAGAACTCGGCGGCGCTGCAGAAGGCGTGGAAGGCGCGCAGGGTCGACGTCGCCACGCGCACACTGCCCCCCGCGACGCTCGCCGCCCTCTCGCCCAGCGACCCCGGCCAGCGGGTCGTGGAGGCCGACAGCACCGAGACCCGCAACCTGGTCCTCAACGTGCGGGTGGGCTCGCCGTTCCAGGACCGCCGGGTGCGGCAGGCGCTGGCCGGGCTGATCAACCGCGAGAAGCTGGTCGCCGAGGTCTACCGGGGCACCACCGAGCCCCTGTACTCGCTCATCCCGGCCGGCATCACGGGCCACACGACCTCGTTCTTCGACGCAGGCCCCCGCCCCGACCCGCAGCGGGCCCGCAAGCTGCTCGACGAGGCAGGCGTCGGCATGCCGGTGCGCTTCACCTTCGGCTACGCCGAGGGCAGTGGCTCGGCCGCCGCCGAGGCCGCCGAGCTGAAGGAGCAGCTGGAGGCGAGCGGGCTGTTCTACGTGACGACCAAGGCGTACGAGTGGACGGCCTTCCAGAGGCGGTACGCCGAGGGGAAGCTGGACGCGTACGGGGTGGGCTGGGTCGCCGACTACCCCGACCCCGACACCTTCAGCGGGCCCCTCGTCGGTACCGGCAACTCCCTGAACAACGGCTACGGCAGCGCGCGGGCGGACCGGCTGATCAAGGACAGCCAACGCTACGAGGACCGCAGCCGGGCCGCGACGGACTTCAAGGAGCTGCAGCAGGTCGTGGCCGAGGACGTGCCGTTGATCCCGCTCTGGCAGCGCAAGGAGTACGTGCTCAGCAGCGAGGACGTCGGCGGGGCGCAGTACCTCTCCGACGACACCGGCGTCTTCCGGCTGTGGCGGCTGGACTGGATATGACAGACGCCGCGTGACAGCTGACGCGAAGTCGCGGGCCGGACGTTCGCGGGAGTGACACGGCGTGCCCGCCCCACGCATCGTTCTGTGTCGGGGGCGTGTCCGGGGTGAGGAGCGCATGTGCTGAGACGCAACTCCTTCCGGCTGCCCCGCCATCCGGCGTCCGTGGGGCTCGTCCGACGGCGCGTACGGGAACATCTGGTCGACTGGGGGTACAAGGAGGGCTCCGCGGCCCTGGAGGACGTCGTCCTCGTCGTCTCCGAACTCGCGACCAACGTCGTCCGCCACGGCCCCTTGCTGGAGCGGGAGTTCGAGGTCGCCGTGACCGCGCTGGCGGACGGGACCTGCCTGGTCGAGGTCTCCGACGAGGACATGACCGTGCCCCGGATCAGGGAGGTGGGGGACTGGGAGGAGACGGGGCGGGGACTGCGGCTCGTGGAGCACCTCGCCGCGGCCTGGGGGGTGTGGAGCCGGGGACGGCACGGGAAGACGGTCTGGGCGCTGGTGGGAGGGTGACCGTCACTTTCAGGCCATCACCCGGGGCCGTACTCACCGAGACCTCGCCCTCGTGCGCCTCCACCACCCCCTGCACGATGGCCATGCCCAGGCCGCTGCCGGCACCCCCTCCCGCCCGGAAGAAGCGGTCGAAGATCCGGGTCGCGTCCTCCTGCGACAGACCGGGCCCCTCGTCCGCCACGTACAGGCGTACGGCCTCGGCCGTGCCCTCCGCCCCGAGCCGCACCGGCACGTCCGCCGGCGTGTGGGTGCGCACGTTGCTCACCAGGTTGCCCAGCAGCTGGCGCAGGCCCGACTCGTCGGCCCGGACGAGGAGGGTGCCGTCCGCCCGCACGGTGACCGGGCGGTCGGGCTGCTGGGCGCGCAGATCGGCGGCGGCGTCACGGACCAGGCGGGAGAGGTCCACGTTCCGCAGGCGCAGTTCGGGGCGCTGGTCGAGGCGGGCGAGGGTGAGCAGCTCGTCGACGAGGCGGCCCATCCGGTCGACCTCGTTGTGCATCCGGTCCCAGGCACGCCGGCGCTCGCCGGGGTCGGTGAGCATGCCCTTGTCGTGGAGCTGGAGGTAGCCGCGGATCGCGGCCAGGGGCGTACGCAGCTCGTGGGAGGCGTCGCCGACGAAGCGGCGCAGCTGGGCCGCGCTGCGTTCGCGGGTGTGGTGGGCCGTCTCGACCTGCTGGAGCATGGAGTTGAGGGCGAGCCGCAGCTGCTCGACCTCCAGGGTTGCCTCGCTGCTGGAGGGGACACGGCGGGTGAGGTCGCCCTCGGCGATCGCCGACGACGTCTCGACCATGTCCTCCAGCGGCCGCATCCGGCGCCGCACACCGAACAGGGTCAGACAGGCGAGCGTGGCGAGCAGCAGACCGCCGACGGCGAAGTCCAGCTTGAGGGCCCGCGCGATGACGTCGTGCAGCGAGGCGGTGGAGGTGGCGAGGAGGACGGTCGTGCCGTCGTCCATCCGGGCCGCCGTCACGCGGTGCGGGGCGCCCGCCACGTCGACGTCGTACGGTTCGTCGTCCGCGACGAGGGCGGCCGGGTCGCCCACCGCGCCGGCGAGGGCGCGCTGTTCCCCGGTGGGCGGGAAACCGGCGATGGTCAGCGGCTCGCCCCCGTCGTCCAGCGCGGTGAAGACGGCGCCCTGGACGAGGGAGTCGGCGCCGTCGGCCGCGGACCCACCGGACGTCCGGCTGCTGACGGCGACCAGGGCGCTGAGCGCGTCGACCTGCTCCATGCCGATCCGGGCGGCCCCGATCGAGTCGCGGGTCTGCATCAGCTCCCGGTCGACACTGTCGAGCAGGTACATCCGCATGCCCATCGCGCTGACCGCGGTGGCCGTGACGACACCCACCGCGAGCAGGACGACGTTCGCGAGCGTGAGCTTGGCCCGCAGCGAGTAGAGGCCGTGCCGCCGGCACGGCCTGCGCGGCCTCCCAAGGCGGCTCACGCCAGCCCGTATCCGACGCCCCGCCGTGTGGTGATCACCGGTGGGCCGAGCGCGTCGAGCTTGCGCCGCAGATAGCTGATGTAGGTCTCGACGACGGTCGACTCGGCCGGCGCGTGCTCGTACTGCCAGACGTGGCGAAGGAGTTGGTCCTTGGGCACGACCCGCCCGCCGTTGCGCACCAGGAACCGCAGCAGGGCGTACTCGGTGGGCGTCAGCTCCACCGTGCGGTCCGCCCGGCGCACCGAGTACGTCGTCTCGTCCAGCTCCAGGTCGCCGTAGCGCAGCGGCGGGCGCTGGGGGAGGACGTCGGCGCGCCGGGTGCGACGCAGGACGGCGGTGAGGCGGGCGACGACCACCTCGATGTCGAACGGCTTGGTGATGTAGTCGTCGCCGAAGCCGAGGGCGCCCACGATCTCGGCGGGCGCGTCCCGGGCGGTCAGGAAGACGAGCGCCGACTCCGGTCGCCTGGCGCGCAGTTCGCGGCCGAGGGCGCGGCCGTCCCCGTCCGGGAGCATCACGTCCAGCAGGGCCACGTCGGGCCGGGTGCGCTCCGCGAGCGCGAGCGCGTCACGGACCGTGCCGGCCGTCATCACCTCGAAGCGGTGGTAGCGCAGGGCGATCGTGAGGACGTCCGCGATGCTCGGCTCGTCCTCGACGACGAGCACGGTCGCCCCCTCGTGGCCGGTGCTCGCCGCGCCCTCCTGGCCGGAGGTCGTTCGCTCGGGGCCGGTGCTCGCTCGCTCGGATCCGGTCATGTCCTCAGTATCCGCACCGGAGTTCGCGGAGGCAGCCGCTCCGCCTTGGAGTTCCTTGAGAGTCCAGGCCCGGCCATGTCGCACCGCCCTCGCCGCCGTCGAGGGTGGGGCCAGGACCCGGGGGACCGATCGATGACCAATCGACCGTCGGACAAGGAGAGTTGAATCGTGGCGACCTTGGCACGGTGGTGCTTTCGGCACCGGCTGGTGGTCCTGTTGCTGTGGGTGGGGACCGTGTTCGGCGTCGGCTTCGCCGGCGGAAGCGCGGGCACGGACTACGCGAATGTCTTCTCCCTCCCGGACACGGACTCCAAGCACGCGTACGACCTGATGGACAAGGCCTTCCCCGACCGCGCGGGCGACACCGACACGGTGGTGTGGAAGGTGGACCGGGGGACGGTGGACGACGACTCCGTACGCTCCCGGATCGCGCCCGCGCTGGCGGAGATCGGCCGGATGCCGGGCGTCGGGGACGTCACCAGCCCGTACGACGCGGGGGACCGGGCCGGCGGCGGCGCGGGCGTCAGCCGGGACGGAACCATCGCCTACGCGCAGGTGACCTTCACCGAGCAGGCGAACTCCGTCCCCAAGGACCTGCTCGACGACGTCATCGGGACCGCCAAGGGCGTCGAACGGGACGGTCTCCAGGTGGAGTTGGGCGGCCAGGCCATCGCACGGGACCAGGAGGCCTCCCAGGGCACGTCCGAGGCGGTCGGCATCCTGGCGGCGGCGGTCGTCCTCTTCCTCGCCTTCGGCTCGCTCTTCGCGATGCTGCTGCCGATCGTCGTCGCCGTCGCCGCGGTCGGCACCGGCCTGATGGCCACGGCCCTGCTCAGCCACACCACGAACATCCCGGATGTGGCCCCGCTGCTCGGCTCGCTCATCGGCCTCGGCGTCGGCATCGACTACGCCCTGTTCATCGTCACCCGGCACCGGCGCGGCATCCTGCGCGGCATGAAGCCGGAGGAGGCCGCGGTCGCCGCGCTCGACACCTCCGGCCGCGCGGTGCTGTTCGCGGGCGGCACGGTCTGCATCGCGCTCGCCGGGATGCTGGTGATGAACCTCCGCTTCCTCGACGGCGTCGTCATCGCGACCTCGCTGACGGTGGTGCTGAGCGTGCTGGCCGCCGTCACGCTGCTGCCTGCGCTGCTCGGTGTCCTCGGCCCGCGTGTCCTCAGCCGGCGTGAGCGCCGGCGCCTCGCGGCCACCGGCCCCGTGTCCGAGCCGGCGAGCGGCCTCGCGGCCCGCTGGTCGGCGTACGTGCAGCGGCGTCCGCGCTCCACCGCAGTGCTCGCCCTCGTCGTCATGCTGGTCCTCGCGATCCCCGTCCTGTCGATCCGCCTCGGCACCTCCGACCAGGGCAACCACCGTGACACCACGACCACCCGCCAGGCCTACGACCTGCTGGCGGAGGGCTTCGGCCCCGGCTTCAACGGCCCCCTCCAGGTGGTCGTCGACGGCACCGACGCCGAGGGACTGGTCTCACGCATCGAGGCCACCGAGGGGGTGGCCCAGGTGGCCGCCGTCCCGCCCACGAACGGTGTGACGGTGATCCAGGTCGTCCCGACGACGTCCCCGCAGGCAGAGGAGACGGACCGGCTCATCGACCGGCTGCGCGAGGACGTCATCCCGGCGTCCGGGGCCGAGGCCCACGTGGGCGGGGTGACGGCGGTGTCGAAGGACTTCGCGTCGGTGACGGCCGAGCGCCTTCCCTACTTCATAGCGACGATCATCGCGCTGGGCTTCCTGCTGCTCCTGGTGGCTTTCCGCTCCCTCCTGGTCCCCCTGACGGCCGCGCTGATGAACCTCGTCGCGGCCGCCGCGTCCTTCGGTGTGCTGGTGGCGGTCTTCCAGTGGGGCTGGGGGACGGAACTGCTCGGCATCGGCAAGGAGGGCCCGATCGCCGCGTTCCTCCCGGTCATCATGCTCTCGCTCCTCTTCGGGCTCTCCATGGACTACCAGGTCTTCCTGGTCAGCCGGATGCACGAGGAATGGGTCCACACCAAGGACAACGCCCGCGCCGTCCGCGTCGGCCTCGCCGAGACCAGCCGGGTCATCAACTGCGCGGCCCTGATCATGATGTGCGTCTTCAGCGCGTTCGTGCTGAGCGGCGAGCTGGAGGCCGCGATGGCCGGCATCGGCCTGGCCGCCGCGGTCGCCCTGGACGCCTTCATCCTCCGTACGGCGCTGGTGCCGGCCGCGATGCATCTGCTGGGGAAGGCGAACTGGTGGTTGCCGGCGGGGCTGGAGCGGCGGCTGCCGCATCTGGCGGTGGAGCCGAGGGAGGAGGAGCCGACGCCGGTGCCGCATCCCGCCGGTCCCGCCTCCGTGGTCCACGGGTTCGTCCGCACGCCGGACGGTGAGCCGCTGGCGGACGTGGAGGTGACGCTGCTGTCGCGCGGCGGGCGGGAGCTGGACCGGGTGATGTCCCTCGCGGACGGTTCGTACATCGTCGCCGTACCGGGCCCGGGGCCGTATCTGCTGGCGACGACCACCGCACCGCCGCACGTCTCGCGAGCGCGTCAGGTGGTCGTGGGGGAGGGGCCGCTGGTGTGCGACGTGGAGCTGGCGGGGGTGGCTGAGGGGGAGGTGGACGTGGTCAATTAGCTCACGACAGACCGGCTTTGAGCAGGCGCTCGACGTCGAGTACGACCTTGCCGCCCACGGACTCGGGGAGCGTGACGAGCTCCCCGGGGATGTGGATGCCATGCTTCGCGTAGCTTCCGCGTGCCGGCTCGGTGAGCACATGGAGACGCTGGTGCTTGCGGTCGATGATCACGTAGACGGGGACGCGGGCCTTGGCGTAGTACGTGACCTTGGTCTGCAGGTCTGTCTTCCAGTTGCTGGAGGTGACCTCCATGACCAGCCGGAAGCACATCGGGTCGTAGCAGCTGTTCTCCACCAGGTGATCACGGTAGTCGTCGTCGACCACCGACAGATCGGGGATGGCGTAGTCCTCCGGGCCGCTGGGCAGCCAGAGGCCGATGCCGGGGAGCGCGCGCACGAGGCCCAGACTCATGAAGGGGGCTGCGAACAGCATCAGCGCCTCGGAGTGAGGGCCGTCCGGTGCTGGACTCACGAGGATCTGGTCTCCGATGATCTCGACGCGGAGGCCCGGAACGCTCTCCATGATGTGGTTCGCTTCGGCGATCAGCGCCCGCCCCTCGTGCGACCGCTCGACAGCTGCTGCGGACATCAGGTGCCTCCCATGGGCTGGTGTCGAGACCATCATGGTAAGCAGGCGCGCGGAGGGATGTCCCGTTCGATCCCGTTCACCCGAAAGCGATCACTCCGCCGCCCGCGCCTCGCCGCCCGCCCCCGGCGCCCCCTTCGTCATCCCCGGCAGGAAGTCCGTGAACAGCTCGTGCACCTCGCGGACCAGCGGCCGTAGTGCCCGGAAGCGGGCCAGCGAGACGCCCCGGGTGGTCAGCCGTGCCCCCCGCTCGGCCAGCCGGTAGCTGCGGGCGCGCCCCTCGCTCCGGTCGAAGACCCAGTACAGGACGAGACCCATCAGGGAGAGCCACATCAACTCGGGGAGGATGTCCCGGAGTTCGTCCGGGACCTTGGCCTTGGACCCGGCGAGCACCTCGCGGTGGATGGCGATGGACTCCTCGCGCGGCCCCTGCGACTCGGGGGAGAAGGGGCTCAGCGGGCTCTGCGGATCGGCCGCGTTCTTGAAGAACTGCGCCGCGAACTCGTGGTACGGCTCCGCCACGTCCAGCCACGCCTTGAGCACCCCGGCGATCCGCGCCTCCAGATCCTTCTCCCGCTCCAGCACGGGCCGCACGGCCACCAGGTGCTCCGCGCCGATCCGGTCGTAGAACCCCTGGATCAGGTGCTCCTTGCCGGCGAAGTAGTAGTACGCGTTGCCGACGGAGACCCCGGCCTCCTTCGCGATGGCCCGCATCGTCGTCTTGTCGTACCCGCGCTCCTGGAAGAGCCGCAGCGCGGTCTCGAGAATCAGCGCGCGGGTCTGCTCGGACTTGGCGGTGCCCCGGGGGCCGGGTTGCTCCGTGCCGCCCCCGGGGCCGCCGGCCTCCGCGTCGAGCTGGTCGGCAGAGGGCTCTGGGATGGGGCTTTCGTTCGCTGCGGGCACGGGCAGAGCCTAACGAGTCGGGCAGGTACCGGAGTCGCAGTCCCCCGGAGGCCGGTACACCCACCCGTACCGCCGGTCGTACGCCCAGCCTGTCAGCTCGGCGCCTCCGCTCCCGCAGCCAGAGCCGGGCTGCCGGTGGGCGCCCCGCCACTTCGCGGCGGTGAGTACGGCGGTGCGCGCGAGCCTGGCCCCCGCCGGGGTGCTCAGCCGGTGCGCGAGCGGGCGGTGCTCGCGCAGCGCCCACAGGCACACGATCCAGGCGGCGGCCCCCCGGTACACCTGCCCGCCGTCCCCCACCAGCGTGATCTCCTCCAGCGTCGCCCCGTGATCGAGCGACGGGAACAGCCGCCGCGCCTCCTGCGAACCCGCTGCCACGAAGGTCAGCGGAACCAGCTGCCACTGCTTTCCCAGCCACTCCCGCAGGAAGGCGCACAGCCCGCACCCGGCGTCGTACAGCACGGTGAGCCCGAGGACCGGGACGCGCTCGGCGCCCCGGTCCACGGCGGCCGGCCCGGCCCCGGCGCTCATACGCGCCCGGTCGGCGCGGCCCAGCCCTGCGGCGCGACCGGCGGCAGCTGCTCCCGTTCCATGACGCCCCGCCGCCGGAACTTGTTCAGCACGAACACGTTCCCCAGGTGCAGCGCCCCGAGCACGAGCAGCACCACGCCGAGCTTCGCCGACACCGCCTCGAACACCTCGCGTGGGCTGGTGATGGCGCTGTCGGCGTTCAGATACAGCGCCACGAAGCCCAGGTTCACGAGGTAGAACCCGACCACGAGCAGGTGGTTCACGGCGTCCGCGAGGCTCTCGTTCCCCCGCAGCACGTCCGAGAGGAAGATCCGCCCGTTCCTGCTCAACGTGCGTGCCACCCACACCGTCAGCCCCACGCTGACCAGCGAATAGACGACATACGCGACGACCGTGAGATCCATGTCCCCACCCCTCAGTGACATTCTTGAACGCGTTCAAAGCGTCCTGGGGGAGACTGTAGCGCTGTTTTTGAACACGTTCAACCGATCGGCCGGAGACCCGATCATCTGGTGCGGGCCAGCTCCGGCCGCTTGCCGTAGTCCGTGAGCCCGATGACGTTCCCCCAGGGGTCCGCGAACTCGACGGTCCACCCGGTGGCGACGGAGAACGGGGCGTCGAGCGGCGGCACTCCCGCCGCCGCGAGGGCCCGCGCGGCGGCCCGCGCGTCGGGCACCTCCAGCCACACCCGCGCGGCCGCCCACACGGGCGGCCGCTGACGCAGCTCCTCCTCCACCCGCAGCAGCAGCCCCGGCGTCTCCTTGCCGACCTTCAGCCCGGCGATCCCGGCCTCGTCCAGCCGGAACGCCACGCGGAATCCGGCCCGCTCGTAGAAGGAGACGGCTTCGCCGAGGTCGCCGACGGGGAACAGGACGTTGTCGAAGCCGAGCAGGTCGTACGACTCATTGTCTGACATGTCGTCAGATTAGATCGCCGGGGACCGTATCGGTGGGAGCGACAGCACTGGTGCGACATGGCCGGCCGTGCCCTGACGACACGAGGGGCTCAGCAGGGTCACCCCTTGCTGAGCCCCTCGACGGGCGGCTGAGTCCTTCGATCGGTGGCGCGGTCAGCCGATGGCGATGTGGGTCTTCCAGTAGCTCGCGGGAGCGACGATCTCCGTACCCGATCCGGCCAGGACCGTCTTGCCGCCGGCGTAGAAAAGTACGGCTGGATCACCTCGAAACTGTGAGGCCAGCTGGGTCCGGAGTAGCCCAGCTGGCCAACAGTTCGTGCGTCAGGCCCCGCAGACGCCCACCCGCCGGCTGCTCACCGCGATGTCGTCCAGCCTCATCTCGAACGCCGTCGGTGTCGGGTTCGCTTGGTACAGCTGCCAGCCCAGCTTCAGTTTGTCGAAGGTGGGGAAGACGAAGTCGTCCGTCGTGCCGCCGTGTTGGGTGGTGGAGACAGTCAGGTCGGGCTGGGCCACGCCGTCGAGGTAGACCGTGACGCGGTTGTCCGTGGCGTCCAGGTGGAACTCCGCGCACTGCCACTTCCCCGCTACGGCCGGCGAGGTGGTCTTCCACGCCGTCCAGTCGCCCGTCGGGCCGAGGTCCGAGCCGACGCCCCAGAAGTTGCCCTTGTCGGTGGGGGCGTACTGGCCGCCGAGGGGGCGGACCAGGGTGGGGGAGTCGGGGCCCGAGGCTTCGGCCAGGGTCCAGTGGGCCCAGTCCGGGGCCGTGGGGAACTCGGTCACGCGTAGCCGCATCCGGGCCCAGAAGCTGTTGCCGCGCGGCGCGAGGTCGGACAGGACCATGAAGGCGCGGCCGTTGCCCTCGGTGCGGAGGCGGAGTTCACGGCCGTGGCCGGTGGAGCTGGGCGCGACGGTCAGGGTGCCGTTGGAGGTGTCGGTGGTCCAACCCCGGCCCCGTGTCACCGGGCCGAGGGGCAGGCGGTCGAAGTTCTCCCGGACGAGCGTGCCGCCGCCGTACGAGTGGCCTGACGTGTCGTGAGGGGCGGGTGTCGCCGAGGCTGTGGGGGGTGTCGCGATCAGGATCGCGGCCGCGGCCGTGAAGGCGGCCGCGGCTTTCCTCAGGAGGTTCATGGGGTCAGTGTGTAATCAACTACCCCATCCGTCACGGGAAGTTGGGTGGGATCTGGCCAAACGGCGACGCGTGGCGCCCGCGAGGATGTGCCCGGAAGACCCCGCTCGTGGCCCTGCTGAACCAATGGGTGTAGTGCCTGGTCAGCGGCCTGTGTCGTACAGTACGCGCACATGTCAGGCCCCGGGGGGTTCGGGGCGAGGGCGACGGGTGGTGAGGGAGGGGAGCCGCGCAGGCTGTGATCCGGCCCTTCGGTGAGTGGTGGAGGGGTGGGCGTCGATGGTGGGTGCGCGGAGAAGACGGATGACGGCCGTGGTGGTCGTCGCACTGGGGCTGCTGCTCGGCGGTTGCGGTGAGCGGCCCGCCTGGGCGGAGCGCAGGCCCCCCTACGGCGACCTTCGGGAGCTGCCGGAAAAGCTGGACGCCGACGGCACGACGATCCGCGTCGGTGACCCGCACGCGCCGGTCACCCTCCGCCTCTACGAGGACATGCGCTGCCCCGTCTGCGAGGAGTACGAGCGGACCGGCGCTCCGGCCGCGCTGGAGCGGACGCTGGCGCGCAAGGTGGTGACCGAGTACACCCTCGCCTCCTTCCTGGACGACAAGCTGGGCGGCAGTGGCTCGAAGAAGGCGGCCAACGCGCTGCGGGCCGCGCTGGAGGAGGGCAAGTTCGCCGAGTACCACGCCGTGCTCTACGAGAACCAGCCCGAGGAGATCGTCGACGGCTTCACCGACACGTATCTGCTCGAACTCGCCGCCGAGGTGGAGGGGCTGCGCGGTCCGGCGTTCGACTCCGCCGTCAGGACCATGAAGTACCGCGACTTCGTGGCGAGGTCCCAGAAGGCCTTCGACCGGGCTGCCTCCGGCACGCCCACCGCCGACATCAACGGGAACCGGGTCCGTGAGGCGTACTCCGGGGTCCTCTACGAGGAGGTGGCGTTGGGCCGGCTGCTCGACGCCGTGGAGAAGGACCCGGAGGGGTGGGAGGAGTACACGCCCATGTCGGAGGACCTGGGCTGACTTGTCGGTCCGGGGACGCGGGCCGACGGGCGGCACTTGTCAGTGCCGCCCCTTACTGTCCCCCTCATGGCAACGGTGACGTTCGTCGAAGAGACGGCGAGTGGGGTGCGGGGCGAGGGCCGGTTGGTCGAACTCGCCGGGGAGCGGGTGACGGTGGAGGAGCTGATCCGGCGGCGGGTCTTCCTGACGCCCTCCGAGAGTCCGGCTCGACGCCCGGCGCAAGCCCCCGCCGAATCCCCGGAGGCCCAGGCCGAGGCCGCGCTTCGGGCCTTCGCCGGGAACGGCCTCCTCGTCCTCGTCGGCGACCGGCAGGTCACCGAACTCGACGAGGAGGTCGAGCTGTCCGCCGGTACCGAGGTCACCTTCCTCCGGCTCGTCCCGCTGGTCGGCGGCTGATGCCCGCGCACACGCCCCGCTCCCTCGTGCAGCGGGCACGGAACCGGATCGCGGCCGGGGACATGGAGCGGCTCGCCGACGAGGTGATGAAGGCCGTCTTCGCCACCAGGGGGTACTGGGGCGGTGGGTGGACGCACCTCCTCGACGAGGTGCGGGGACTGTCGCAAAACCACCAGGCCTCGTTCGTGGACGCCTTCGTCCGGCGTTTCCACGGCCTGGAGCAGGGCTCCGACGCGCGGGCGGGAGCCCTCGGGCTGCTCGGCATGATCGGCGCCGATCCTTCGGGGGAACTGCTCGCCGACGAGCGGCGGGCCGAGCTGGACCGGCTCGGCCGGCGGGTCAACTTCTGGCAGTCCGGCACCTTCTACGTCCTCGCCGAGGCCGAGCTGGCCTCCGGCCGCTCCCTGCCCGCCCCCGTCGTCGCCGTCTTCCGCCGCTCCGCCATGGACTCGTACTGCGATCCGGAGCTGGTCGCCCTCACGAAGACGTTCACCGAACCGCTGCTCAACGTCGGCGAGGCGTGGGCGGACAGCGCCATGGCCGTGGCCGACGCCGAACGCGAGACGGCAGCTGCCCAGGCGAACACCGAGCACGCCATAACCGTGTCGAACGCCGAGCAGGCCATAACCGAGCACGCCATATCCGTGTCGAACGCCGAGCAGGCCATAACCGAGCGCGCCCTAACCGTGTCGAGCGCCGAGCACGCCGACCGCGGTCACTTGCACGCCCTCCTCGCCCACGCCCTCACCGCCACCACCTCCAAACCCAGCCCCAAGTGGGACGACGCGGCCCGTGCGCTCGTCGACGCCCTCGGTGCCGAACGCGTCCGCACCACCGTCCTGTCCTGGCTCGCCCTCGTCGGCCGCCCGCGCACCCTCCCGCTGGAGCGGCAGCAGCACGAGCCGGACGTCAACCAGACGTTCGACGCCTTCAACGCGACCGCCCTGCGCGGCCTCGTCTGGCTGGTCTCGCTCCTCCCGCCGCACCCGGAGACCGCCCGCGCCCTCGGCACCCTCGTCGAGACCTCGCTCAGGAAGGTCGCCGGCGTCGGCCCTCGCAGCCCCAAGGTCGCCAACGCCTCCGTCGTCGCCCTGACCCGGATCGACGGCGACGCCGCCCTCGCGGAGCTCGCCCGGCTCGCCACCCGCGTCACCTACAAGCCCACCGCGAAGCTCGTGGACACCGCCCTCACCGAGCGGGCCACCGCGCTCGGGCTCGGCCGGGAGGAGATCGAGGAGCTGGCCGTGCCGACGTACGGTCTCACCGAGGTCGGGCGCGTCGAGCACCGGCTCGGTGATGTCACTGCGGAGATCCTCGTCCATGGCACCCGCGCCGTCCTCACCTGGCGCAACCCGGCGGGCAAGGCCGTCAGGAGCGTGCCGGCCGCCGTCCGGCGGGACCACGCCGAGGAGTTGAAGGAGCTCAAGGCCACCGTCAAGGACATCGACAGGATGCTCACCGCGCAGAGCGAGCGCCTGGACCGGCAGTTCCTCGCGCGGCGGACCTGGACCTACGACACCTGGCGGCAGCGGTACCTCGACCACCCCCTCGTCGGCACCCTCGCCCGCCGCCTCCTCTGGGTCGTCGACGGCACGACCGTCGGATGGGCCGACGGCGCGCCGCGCACCCTCACCGGCGAACCGGTGAACCATGTCGACCCGGTCGACCCGGTCGACCCGGCCGGTGGGGCGGGCGGGGCCGCCCAGGTCGAACTCTGGCACCCCCTGGGCCGCGACCCCGCCGAGGTCGTCGCCTGGCGGGACCGGCTGGAGCGGTACGCGGTCACCCAGCCCTTCAAGCAGGCCCACCGCGAGGTGTATCCGCTCACCGACGCCGAACGCGCCACCGCCACCTACTCCAACCGCTTCGCGGGGCACATCCTGCGGCAGCACCAGTTCCACTCCCTCGCCGCGAGCAGGGGCTGGCGCAACAGGCTCCGGCTGTCCGTCGACGACGTGGCGCCGCCCGCGACACGCGAACTGCCGCAGTGGGGACTGCGGGCGGAGTACTGGATCGAGGGGGAGGGGCACGAGTACGGGGAGGACACCACCGACTCGGGCGCCTATCTGCGGCTGCGGACCGACCAGGTCCGCTTCTATCCGCTCGACGCCCCGCAGAACCAGGCCCCCTGCTGGGGCGGCGCGTACGCGATGTGGCTGCCCGACGGCCGCGATCCGGTCGACCCGGTCCCGCTCACCGGGATACCGCCGCTCGTCCTGTCCGAAGTGCTGCGCGACGTCGACCTGTTCGTGGGCGTCTCCAGCGTGGGCAACGACCCGACCTGGCAGGACGGGGGACCCGAGGGCCGCTTCGTCGAGTACTGGACGTCGTACGGCTTCGGCGAGTTGGACCAGAGCGCCGAGACCCGCCGGGCGCTGCTGGAGCGGCTGGTGCCGAGGCTCGCGATCGCCGACCGGTGCACGCTGGAAGGGCGGTTCCTCCAGGTCGAGGGCGCACTGCACACGTACCGGATCCATCTGGGGTCCGGCAACATCCTGATGTCCCCGAACGACCGCTATCTGTGCATCGTCCCCAAGTCGACCGTCACAGACGGGAACGGAAGGAACGGAACCGCGCAGACCGGCTATCTCCCCTTCGAGGGCGACCGTATGCTCGCAGTCATCCTCAGCAAGGCGATGCTGCTCGCCAAGGACACGGAGATCACGGACCCGACCATCGTCAGCCAGCTGTGAGACGTCTGTGCGGCCGACGGTGACGAGGGGATGTGACTCCGCCCACATGCGGGAGTCGGGGTGGGACCGGCCGAAGTAACAACTTCTCTCCGGGCCCTTCCCTCCTGCAATATGACGGACAGCCCATAGTGAGTTTTTCAGCCGCTCAAGCAAACAACACGCAGGAGTCAGTACCGTGACCGAGCAGCCTCAGCAGCCCGCTCAGCCCCCGCAGCCGCCGCAGCCCGGATACGGGTACCCGAACGCCGCCCCCGGCCAGCCGGCCGCGGGCCCGTACGGGGCTCCGCAGGGCGGCTACCAGCAGCCGGGCGCGGGCCAGCCCGGCTACGGCTACCCCCAGCAGGGCGGCTACCCCCAGGGTGGCTACCAGGTGCCCCCGACCCCGGGTGGCGCGTACACGGGCGACCCCAACGCCCCGTACGGCTACGACCCGTACGGCCGCCCGTACTCCGACAAGTCGAAGATCGTCGCGGGCATCCTCTCGCTGTTCCTGGGCGCCTTCGGTGTCGGCCGCTTCTACATCGGCCACGTCGGCCTCGGCGTCGCGCAGCTCCTCACCTGCGGCGGCCTCGGCATCTGGTCGCTGGTCGACGGCATCATCCTGCTGACCAGCAGCAACACCACGGACTCCAACGGGCGTGTCCTGCGTGGCTGAGCGCGGCCTCAGCACCCTCCGGCATCCGGCGGCGGCCCCCCTCGCGGTGGCCGCCGCCGGGCTGGCGGGCGCCGCGTACCTGTACGGCACCAACCCGCACGAGCCCGGCCATCTGCTGCCCCAGTGCCCGTTCCGCTATGTCACCGGGCTGCTCTGCCCCGCCTGCGGCGGCACCCGCATGGTGTACGACCTGATGCACGGGCAGTTCGCCGCCGCCTGGCACGACAACCGAGTGCTGCTGCTCGCCGCGCCCTTCGCCCTCGTGCTGCTCGGCCGCTGGTCCGTCGAGGGGCTGCGCGGCCGCCGCTGGCGCCCCGAACTCAAGCCCCGCACCCAGGCCCTGATCCTGGGCATCGCGGTGACTTGGACGATCGTCCGCAATCTGCACTGAGCTGGCCCGCGCCGAGCCCGCGCCGAGCCCGTGCGGCACCCGTAAATCCCTTACGCCCGCTTTATGTTGCTCAGTTGTCGCAAGATGGCTGGAATCGGATCACGGAATCGGAACGATCGCCCGGATCCACTCCCCTCCGCCCCTCGCGTCTCATTACGCTGCAACGGCTACAGGGGGGATGACGGGGGATTACGTCGTGCTCGATCGCTGGCCGGTGTTCGCCGTGCCCGATCGCCGAAGGTTGTCCACAACGCCTTCTCTCCTGTGATCGCTCCCGGAGCAATCCGCTCCGGTATCTCAGTCAGTACATCCAGGAGTTACTTCCATGACCGTCCCCACCCCTGACGCTCCCTTCGGCCACGACCCGCAGGGTCGCCCGTACTCCGACAAGTCGAAGATCGTCGCCGGTGTTCTGCAGCTCTTCCTCGGCACGCTCGGCATCGGTCGTTTCTACGTCGGTTCCGTCGGCGTGGGCGTCGCCCAGCTCCTCACCTGCGGTGGTCTGGGCTTCTGGTCCCTGATCGACGGCATCCTGTTCCTCACGAGCAACGACCGCACCGACGCGCAGGGCCGCGTCCTGCGCGGCTGATCGCGCTCGGGATCACCGCCGAGGTGATCGACCGAAGGGCCTCGTCCGCCGTGGAGCCTTCCCCAAGGCTCCGCGCGGGGACGGGGCCCTCGTGCGTGGGCGTGCGCTCGGCCCGCGCGCCGGGAACGCGGAAGGCCCGCAGGTGAACCTGCGGGCCTTCCGTCACAGCCTCCGGCGGCGGAGGCGGTGGGATCAGAAGCGGCGCGTGATGAGCGCCCGCTTCACCTCCTGGATCGCCTTGGTGACCTCGATACCGCGCGGGCAGGCGTCCGTGCAGTTGAACGTCGTACGGCAACGCCACACGCCGTCACGGTCGTTGAGGATCTCCAGCCGCTGCTCACCGGCCTCGTCGCGCGAGTCGAAGATGAAGCGGTGGGCGTTGACGATCGCGGCCGGACCGAAGTACTGGCCGTCGTTCCAGAACACCGGGCACGAGGACGTGCACGCGGCGCAGAGGATGCACTTCGTGGTGTCGTCGAAGCGCTCGCGGTCCTCGGCGGTCTGGAAGCGCTCGCGCGTCGGCTCGTTGGTGTCCTTCGTGATCAGGAAGGGCATCACGTCCCGGTACGCCTGGAAGAACGGCTCCATGTCCACGACCAGGTCCTTGAGGACCGTGAGGCCCTTG
The DNA here is from genome assembly GCF_014930365.1 of Streptomyces caniscabiei. Taxonomy (GTDB): domain Bacteria; phylum Actinomycetota; class Actinomycetes; order Streptomycetales; family Streptomycetaceae; genus Streptomyces; species Streptomyces caniscabiei. The sequence continues at coordinate 430,828 of NZ_JABXWI010000007.1, forward strand.
ATGGGCTCGACCGTGATCGGCTTCTCGGGGTTGATGTCCTTGATCAGCGTCTTGCAGGCCAGACGGTTCTTGCCGTTGATCCGCATGGCGTCCGAACCGCAGATGCCGTGGGCGCAGGAACGGCGGAACGTCAGCGTGCCGTCCACATCCCACTTGATCTTGTGCAGACCGTCGAGGACGCGCTCCTTGGGGTCGATCTCCAGCTGGAAGTCCTGCCAGCTGGCCTCGGCCGAGACCTCGGAGTTGAAGCGACGGACACGGAAGGTGACCGTGATGTACGGGGAGTCGGCGAAACCGGGCTCGGGGCTGCCTGCCGCGTCCGCCTTGTCCAGGGTCGGGGTTGCCATCAGTACTTACGCTCCATCGGCTGGTAGCGGGTCTGGACGACCGGCTTGTAGTCGAGGCGGACGGTCTCGGAGCCGTCGTCGCCGACCTCGCGGTACGCCATGGTGTGACGCATGAAGTTGACGTCGTCCCGGTTGGGGTAGTCCTCGCGGTAGTGACCGCCGCGGGACTCCTTGCGGGCGAGCGCGGAGACGGCCATGACCTCGGCCAGATCGAGCAGGTTGCCCAGCTCGACGGCCTCCAGCAGGTCGGTGTTGAACCGCTTGCCCTTGTCCTGGATCGCCACGTTCTTGTAGCGCTCGCGCAGCTCGGCGATCTTCTCGACGGCCGTCTTGATCGTCTGCTCGGTGCGGAACACCATGACGTTGGCGTCCATGGTCTCCTGCAGCTCGCGCCGCAGCTCCGCCACGCGCTCGTTGCCCGTGGACGAGCGCAGCCGCTCGATCTGCGCGACGACCAGGGACTCCGGGTTCTCCGGCAGCTCGACGAAGTCCGCCTTCTGGGAGTACTCGGCGGCCGCGATGCCCGCCCGGCGCCCGAACACGTTGATGTCGAGCAGCGAGTTGGTGCCCAGACGGTTGGCGCCGTGCACGGAGACACAGGCGACCTCACCGGCGGCGTACAGGCCGGGGACGACGGTGGTGTTGTCGCTGAGGACCTCACCCTCGACGTTCGTCGGGATGCCGCCCATGGCGTAGTGCGCGGTCGGCTGGATCGGGATCGGGTCCGTGTAGGGCTCGATGCCGAGGTACGTCCGCGCGAACTCGGTGATGTCCGGGAGCTTGGCGTCGAGCTGCTCCGGCGGGAGGTGCGTGAGGTCGAGGTAGACGTGGTCGCCCTCGGGGCCGCAGCCGCGGCCCTCACGGATCTCCGTGTAGATGGAGCGGGACACGACGTCACGGGACGCGAGGTCCTTCATGACCGGCGCGTACTTCTCCATGAAGCGCTCGCCGTCCTTGTTGCGGAGGATGCCGCCTTCACCGCGGGCGCCCTCCGTCAGCAGGATGCCCATGCGCCAGATGCCGGTCGGGTGGAACTGGAAGAACTCCATGTCCTCCAGCGGCAGCCCGCGGCGGTACACGGCCGCCTGGCCGTCACCGGTCAGGGTGTGCGCGTTGGACGTCACCTTGAAGAACTTGCCGCAGCCGCCGGACGCGTAGATCACGGCCTTCGCCTGGAAGATGTGGATCTCGCCGGTCGCCAGCTCGTACGCCACGACACCGGCCGACTTCTTGACGCCGTCGACCTCGGTGATCAGCTGGTCGAGCACGTAGAACTCGTTGAAGAACTCCACGCCGTGCTTGACGCAGTTCTGGTAGAGCGTCTGGAGGATCATGTGGCCGGTGCGGTCGGCCGCGTAGCAGGAGCGGCGGACCGGGGCCTCGCCGTGGTTCCGGCTGTGACCGCCGAAGCGGCGCTGGTCGATCGTGCCGTTCGGGGTCCGGTTGAACGGCAGGCCCATCTTCTCCAGGTCGAGGACGGAGTCGATGGCCTCCTTCGCCAGGATCTCGGCGGCGTCCTGGTCGACCAGGTAGTCACCGCCCTTGACCGTGTCGAAGGTGTGCCACTCCCAGTTGTCCTCCTCCACGTTGGCGAGCGCGGCGGCCATGCCGCCCTGCGCGGCGCCCGTGTGGGAGCGGGTGGGGTACAGCTTGGTCAGCACGGCGGTGCGGCTGCGCTGCGTCGACTCGATGGCCGCGCGCATACCGGCGCCGCCGGCGCCGACGATGACGGTGTCGTACTTGTGGATCTTCATGATCGGTTGCCTCAGCCCCGTGCCTAGCGGATGTTCGGGTCGAAGGTGAAGATCACCAGCGTGCCCAGCAGGATGGTGAACACCGTGGCGGTGTAGAGCAGGCCCTTGAGCCACAGCCGGGTGTTCGCGCGCTCCGCGTAGTCGTTGATGACGGTACGCAGGCCGTTCGCGCCGTGCAGCATGGCGAGCCACAGCATCAGCAGGTCCCAGACCTGCCAGAACGGGGAGGCCCAGCGGCCCGCGACGAACGCGAAGCCGATCTTGGAGACGCCGCCGTCGAGGACGAGCTGGATCAGCAGGTGGCCGAGGACCAGGACGACCAGGACGATGCCGGACAGACGCATGAAGAGCCACGCGACCATCTCGAAGTTGCCGCGGGTCGACTTCGGGGTCTTCTTGGTGCGCTTGCGGGGCGGCTCGATGACGGGGGCCGGGTTGTCCGGGCTGTAGCCCGACAGTTCCCCGGTGCCCTCGACGGGGCCGATGCCGGAGGCGGTGGTTTCAGTGGCGGACATCTGCCTCAGCTCCCGAAGACTTCACGGACGGCGTGGCCGAGGACGGGGTACAGGGCCCCGATCATCAGCACGAGCCAGATGCCGACGACGGACCACAGCATCGTCTTCTGGTGACGGGGGCCGTTGGACCAGAAGTCGACGGCGATGACCCGAAGACCGTTGAGCGCGTGGAAGAGGACGGCGGCGACGAGGCCGTACTCCAGCAGCGCGACGATCGGCGTCTTGTACGTGGCCACGACCTTGTCGTAGGCGTCGGGGGAGACACGGACGAGAGCGGTGTCCAGCACGTGTACGAACAGGAAGAAGAAGATGAGGACGCCGGTGACTCGATGAGCCACCCAGGACCACATTCCTTCCCGGCCGCGGTACAGCGTTCCAGCCGGCACGGAAGAACCCTCCGGGAGCGGGGATTGGGGCCGGCCGGCTTGCTTGTCGGTCTGACCCGGCCGGGTACGGTCCACCGGCCCCGGCCATGGTAGCGATGCCGTTGCACTTGGATTGAGCCGGGAGGGTTGGTGTGATCAAACTGGCATACAAAGGTGCACGTAAGGGTGAGTAGCGGGCGGCATCCGGGCCGGTCGCGCGGCTGCTCGTGCCCCTGGAAGGCTGCTAGAAGGCCGCGTGGCTCCCCGCGCTCCTGAGGAGGTGGCCGGTCAGGCGTTCTCTCGCCAGGCGGCGCAGCTCCTCCGCGACCACCACGCGCTCCTCCTCCGGGTCGTTCGAGAGGCGGGAGCGGATGCCCTCCAGGGTGCGGTCGAGGAGTTCGGCGGGGTGGGCGGAGCCCCGGGCGATGACGAAGACGTGGCCGAAGCGGGCCTCGTACGCGGCGTGCGCGGCGTCGAGGGCGGTGTGGGCGACGCCGTAGGTGTCCTCGGGAAGGACGGGGAGGGTCTCGCCCGCCAGCGCCTCGGCCAGGTCCGCCGCCGTGAGGTCGTACGCGGCCTCGTCGGAGGCGGCGAGGAGGGCGTCGAGGTCGGGGTAGGGGCGGTGGTCGGTGAGGCGGTGCGCCCAGCGCAGGCTGCGGAGGCAGCCGAGGAGGTCCTGCCGGGCGGCCTCGGCGGGAGCGTGGTTGAACCGCTCCAGGGCCGACGGGCCGGGAGTGGGGGCCTGCTCCGGAATGGCGACCTGGCCGGTGAGGTGCGGAAGGCGGTGCGGAGGCAGCGTGGGTCCTCGGCGGTGCGTAGGGGTCGGCTGGGCAGGCTGTGCGAAAGGTGCCACCACGTTATCGAGGCGGTTCATGGGCTGTCCGTTCGATGCCCGAATTTCACCCGGACGGGAGAGTTTCGGAACCTGTGGTGGACGGTTCGGGTGGTCGGACGTCGTAGGTTCGAGGAGGGGGCTCGGCGGAGAGTCGGGAGTGGGACCGGGGACAGCGCGTGGCGAGAGGTGTGTGAGATGTCGTGGACGGTGAGCGGGACCAGGACCGGCGCGGGGACCGGGGGCGTGTCGTGAACCGGGGCCGGCGCAGGGCACCCCGCAGGAAGACGGCGATCACGTCGAAAGGGTTGCTCCTGGGCACGGGGGTCGTGCTGGCGGGCGGCGCGGTCGCGGTGGCCGTGACCGTGTGGCCGGGCGACGGGACGTCGACGTCCGGTGGATCGGGTCCGTCGCCGGAGCGGACGTCCGTGGGCGCCCCCCGGACCACCCCCTCCGCGTCCCCGTCGCCGTCGCGCACCTATCCCCTGTCGACGAAGCCGCGGACCGTCCCCGCCGTCCGGCAGCACGAGGCCGCCCGCGGCCCCGGCTGGAAGCCCGCCGACGGGGGCCGGGTCGTCGTACGGAACGCCGCCCTGGCCGACGAGGGACGGCTGACCGCCGGGGAACTGGGACTGGCGTACGCGGGCGAGGCGAGGCCCCGGGACGGTGACGTGGAACTGGCGCTCACCGGGGCGGACGCGCCGCGGTCGGAGGCGTACACGCTGACCGTGAAGGACGGCCGGTTGCGGATCGCCGCGCCCGCCGAGGCGGGCGTCTTCTACGGCACGCGCACCCTGAAGCAGGAGGTGCGCGGCGGCGGTACGGCGCCGGAGGGCGTCGTCCGGGACGAGCCGGCCAAGCCGCAGCGCGGGTTCATGCTCGACATCGCGCGCAAGCACTTCACGGCGGGCTGGATCGAGGACCGGATCCGTGAGCTGGGCGACCTGAAGTACAACCAGCTGGGCCTGCACTTCTCCGACGACCAGGGGTTCCGGATCGAGTCCACGAGCCACCCCGAGGTGGTGTCCCGGCAGCACCTCACCAAGGCGCAGGTGAGGAAGATCCTGGACCTCGCGGAGAGCCGCCACATCGAGGTCGTGCCCGAGATCGACTCGCCGGGGCACCTGGGGGCCGTGATCGCGGGCAACCCCGGGCTCCAGCTGAAGAACGCGCAGGGCGAGGCCGCGAGCGGCGCCGTCGACATCTCCGACCCGCGGTCCGCCGTGGTCGTGGACGAACTGCTCGACGAGTACGCCGACCTGTTCGACGGTGCGAACTGGCACCTCGGCGCCGACGAGTACCGGGCGCTGATGGCCTCGAACCCGGAGGCCTCGTATCCGCAGCTGGCCGCCGCCGCGCGTCAGAAGTACGGCGCCGGCGCGACCGTCGCCGATCTCGCCACCGGCTGGCTGAACGAGCGCGCCGCGGTGATGCGCGGCCACGACCGGACCGTACGGGCCTGGAACGACGGGTTCTTCCGGGGCGGCTCGGTCCAGGCGGACAAGGCGATCCAGGTCGCGTACTGGACGGGCAAGGAGATCGGGGCCCGGCAGCCGGTCGAGTATCTGAGCGCCGGGCGACAGGTGATCAACTACAACGACGAGTACCTGTACTACGTCCTCGGTGAGCCCAACCAGTTCGTCTACCCGACCGGGCAGCGCATCTACGAGTCCTGGACCCCGCGGGTGCTGCGCGGCACCACCGCCGTGCCCGCCCAGTACGACGCCCAGATCCTCGGCGGCTCCTTCGCCGTCTGGTGCGATCTCGCGAACCGGCAGACCGAGGCGCAGGTCGCGGCGGGCGTCCGGATGCCGCTGCGGGCGCTCTCGCAGAAGCTGTGGGACCCGGGGAAGCCGACCCTGACCTGGGCGCAGTTCCGGGAGCTGGCGGGGAAGGTGAGCTGAGGCCCCCTGGCCGAGGTCCGCGGTTCTGTCGCTGCGGGCGGGTCGGCCGCGGGCGGATCGGCCGCGAGGGAATCGGCTGGACGGACGGCGCGGGGGAACCGTATGTTCCGCGTGTTCGATTGCCGAGCGTGAGGGTCTGGGGAGGACCGCGTTCGGCCTGTTCCGATCACACGGGGGCTTCTCGATGAACTGTGCGCGCTGCGCGTCTTATGCCGCGCCACCCGGCGGTGAGCTGTGCCGGAAGTGCGAGGCGGCGGATCTGCACCCGGCGCCCGCGCCGGCCGCCGCCGCGCATCCGGCGGCTCCGGGGCTCTCCGCCCACACGGCCCTGCCCATCCAGTCCCCGCACGGCCCCGCGTGGCTGCGGTCGCCGGTGGGGCTGGGGCAGGCGGTGGCGATCCTGCTCGGGGTGGTCGCCGTGACCGACCTGGTCGCGGTGTGGGCCGATCTCGTGATGCTCGACGTCCTCGGCAGGATGGTCGACGGCGAGTACGGGTGGCCCGTCGAGGAGGACGTCGACCGGGCCGACCGGCTCACCGGCCTGACCGGCAGCGCTCAGGCGCTCGCCTACCTCGCCACCGCCGTCGTCTTCCTGATCTGGTTCCACCGGGTGCGGGTCAACGCCGAGGTGTTCGAACCGTTCGGGCATCAGAAGAAGCGGGGCTGGGCGATCGCGGGCTGGATCGTGCCGGTGGTCAACCTCTGGTTCCCGCGCCGGATCGCCCTCGACAGCTGGGACGCCAGCAGCCCGACGGCGAAGCCGCGCTCGCACGCGCTCGTCAACGCCTGGTGGACGATGTGGCTCATCAGCGGTGTCGCCGACCAGGTGAGCGGCCTTGCCCTGCGCCGGGCGGAGACGGCCGAGGAGATCCAGACGGCCACCGAGCGCGTACTGTTCGCGGACGCCTTCGAGATCCCCACCGCGGTGTTCGCCGTCTTCTTCGTCCTCGCCCTCACCCGGATGCAGGACGACAAGGCGCGGAGCGGGCCGGGTGAGCCGGAGCCCGTGGCCGCCCTCTGAGGGATCCCCTGCTGGGGCAACCGTGCGGATTGCCCGATTCCGGGGGCGAACCGCCGTACCGCTGTGGTCTATTCCCGGTATGGGGTACTGGGGGTACTACGTCGTGGGCCGGAGCGAGCGGCCGCTCAAGGAGCTGGACGCGCTGGCCGGGGCCGAGGCCATGACGTTGTGCGTGACGGCGGACGACGGCTGGCAGATCTGGGCGTACCCGACGGGCGCGCCGGGCGCCGAGGCGGCCGGGGGCTCCGGCGGTACCGCCGATGTCGGCAACATGAACACGCTCGCCCGGGAGACGGGGGCGCCCGCGCTGTTCGGCTATGTCATGGACAGCGACTGCGTGGTCGTCGAGGCCGCCGGGCCGGAGAGCGGGGCCTGGACCACGTGTCTCGCGCGCCGTGCCATGGCCGCGTATCTGGGGGACGGGGACGGGCTCACCGTCGAGGACTACTTCCTCGAACCGCGCGACGCCGCCGAACGCGCCGTCGCCTGGGCCGCGGAGGCGGGGCGGGCCGCCGTCGAGCGGTCGCTGGCCGAGGTGTTGACCTCAGAGCCTGGACCGGCGGACCCCTTGGCTGAAAACATTCTCTTCCGGTTGCTCGACCGGCTCGGGGTCGTCCCTCTGTGACACTCCCGCGTCGTCGCACGCAGTAAGGGGAAGTGCGGGCTCCGTATAACCGGGGCGCGATCGAGCGGGATGGAGGGGAGGCGCGATGAGCCTGGTGGAGCTGATGGCCCAGGCCGACGAACGTGGTCTGGCGGCCGGGGGTCTGGCTTGTTTGGACCGCTGCGTACCGCTCCTCGGGGGCGACGACGAGGTCCTGCGTCCGCTATGGGCGGGACTCGTGGACGAGGGGGAGGGGTGGGGCGAGCGCCTCGCGAAGATACGCGGCGAACTGTCACCACCGGCCTCGCCCGAAGCCGGCTCCGACGTGAGCGACGGTGAGGAGATCGTCGTGCTCGCCCGCGGGATGCTCGACGCGGCTCCCGAGGAGCGGTCCGGCGAGGGACTGCGGCAGTGGGCGGAGGTGTGCTCCGTCTCCGCCCTGCGGATCCATCAGCTGCTCGACCCGCTGGACGCCGGGAGCGCCGACTCCGTGGCGGCGTGCCGCGAGGGCCGCACCGAGGGTGCCTCCCATCTCGTCGCCGCCGAACTGCGCCGTCAGATCGTGGTGTTGGAACTTCTCGCCCAGCACGGCGCGGCGGGCCTGCGGCAGGCGCTCGGGGTGGCCACGGAGGGGCGGCGGGTGCTGCGGGCGGTCGTGTCGCGGCGCGCACGGGGGGCGCGGCGGTAAACCTCGTTTCCTGGCGGGTCCTGTGGGTGTCCTGGGGCCGGGTGTGGCGGTCCTGCGCCGGTGTCGAGGACAGGCCGAAATCGCGAAACGTCTCGTGCCGGGCGGGCGCTTTCCCGAGTGTGAGCGCACAGCAGACATTCAGTTCGGTCGGTACCGCCGGGGCACCGGGGAGCCGTGGGAACCGGCCCGGTAGCGCGGCGAAGCCCCTGCGATGGGCGGCCGACGCGGTGGCGATGATGCGGGAAGGGGCGCGGGTGCGCCTCGACTACTCGACGCAGAGCCTGTGGCGGGTGGACCGGATGATCGAGGAGATCCGCCGGGAGGGAGCGCCGTACGCCGCCGTGGAGGGGGCGTTGAGGGGTTTCGGGGCGTACGGCGGAGAGGTCGTCGTGCGCTGGGCCGGCGGCGAATGGGTCGAGGCGGAGGGCGGCTACTGGGTGCGTACCCGGGACGGCCGCTACTGGGACCCCTTCGACGAGGCCCGCCGCTGCTTCACGGGCGACGGGTCGCTGCGGCTGCTGTGCCACGACGCGATGCCCTCCGGGTGAGGCCGGTTGTTCGTCTGCGGGTGCGTGGGGGCTGATCGCGCAGTTCCCCGCGCCCCTGAAAAGCAGGGGGCTGCGCCCCCTGCTTTTCATCGAAGGGTCCTCACCGGACCCGTACGTGGGATCACGGCGTCAGCAGTTGCCCCAGGCGGCTTCCCGCAGGCGCCCCCAGTTGCGTCACCCCGTAGTACACGGACCGCGAAGCCACCGGCACACCCCCCACCGACGGCACGAACAGGACCGTCCCGTTGCCGGTGTCCTCGCCCTCCACACCGACCAGCACATCGCCGTACCCGTCCCCGGTGACATCCGCCCCCGACACCGCCGACCCGAACCGGTCCCCCGCCTCGGTGGAACCCGCCACGTCCGGCGCGTCCTGCGAGAGCGCCAGCGACCCCGCCCCGCTCACCCCGGCCGCGGCCCCCTTCAACAGCCACACCGACCCCGCGTCGGCCCGGTTCTTCGCGTCCCGCGTGATGTCCTCGCCCGGCGCGCCGGTGAGCACGTCGGCGTACCCGTCGGCGTCGACATCGCCGACGGACACCGAGGCGCCGAAGCCGTCCGAGGTCTCGGAGGCACCCTCCACCCCGGCCGTGGCCTGGTGCACCGTCCGCGTCCCCGTCGCCCCGAGGCCGGTGGACGTGCCGGGGACCACGGTCACCTGACCGCCCGCGTTGCCGCCGGACTCGGCGGCGTACGGCTGCCCGACGACCAGGTCGTCGTACCCGTCGCCGTCGATGTCGCCCGCCCCGACGGCCCGCCCGCCCTTCACGGCCAGCGTCCCGGCCTTCGTCAGCCCCAGCGACCGGGAGCCCTTGAACCAGACGACCCGGCCGATGCCGGACGCGTCACGGTAGTTGAGGGCCACGTCGGCGTAGCCGTCCCGGTTGAAGTCGCCGGTCGCGGCGTCCGCGTACGCCAGGGACCCGGTCGCCGTGGTGAGGTCCCCGGCGACCTCGTGGCCGTCGCCGAAGCGGGCCGCCCAGTTGCCGCCCGTACCGGTCGCGGCGGTGAACACGTCCGCCCTGCCGTCCGCGTTGAAGTCCCCGGCCGCCACCGTCGCGCCGAACCGCGCGCCGGCCGGCTCGTAGTCGTCGCCGAGGGCCATCGTGTCGGCGTCGGCGGTGAACGACGGCCCGTAGAGGATCGTCACCGCGCCCCGGTCCGCGTGCCCGGTGGTGTCGTCCTCGCCGGGCGCGCCGACCACGAGATCCGCGTACCCGTCGCCGTCGACGTCGCCCCACGCGGTCGCCGCACCCCACTGGTCGCCGGACTCGGCGGCGCCCGGCACACCCGCGCTCGCCTGGTTCAGCCGGAGCCTCGCGGTCGCCACGGGGCCGTTCGCACCGCCCGGCACCAGGGTGACCCAGCCGCTGCCGACCCCGGGCGTCGGCGTCACCAGGTCGCTCACGCCGTCCCCCGTGTAGTCGGCGGTCGGGATCGCGGAGGAACGGCCCGCGGAGGCGGCGTAGCGGCGTATCTCGGGGAGTTCGGCGTAGAGACCGGCTCCCGGGGAGGTGAGGGACGCCGCGTCGCTGCCGCCGGATATCACGTCAAGCTCCGCCGACTCGCCGTGCGCGTACACACCGGTGTCCTCGGACGCCGTCAGCGTCACCTTGCCGGTGGGGTCGCCCGCGTACTGGCCCAGCTTCCAGGCCGCCAGCCGTGCCACGGACTCCACGGCCGCCCGGCTCGGCCCGCCGCCGTCGAAGTCGCCGAGGACCGCGACGCCCGTCGACTCCCCGTCGAACCCGGGGGTGTGCGCGCCACGCACCGGCAGGTCCGCGCCGCCCGCCCGGCCCTCGTAGATCCGGCCGCACTTGTCGACGACGAAGTTGTAGCCGAGGTCGCCCCGGCCGGCCGCCTGGATGTCGTCCGCCATGAGCGCGCGGATCAGGGCGGGCGACTCGGCGCAGCTGTAGTCGTCGGTGCCGCCCGTGTCGTGGACGAACACCGCGCCGATCCGGTCGATGTACTCGGCCGTCCCCGTCACGGCCGACTCGTCCGCGCCCCACGCCGCCCGGCTGACGATCGGGGGACGGGTGACGGTCGAGGGGCGGGCGGTGGGTCCGTCGGCGGCGGCCGTACCGGCACCCGGCCCGACCACCGTGTACGACACCAGGCCCGCGCCGCCGGCCACGACGGCCCCCAGCGCCCGCCAGACCCTCCGCTTCGGCCCCACCGGCTCCGACGCATGGCTCCTACGGCGACTCAAATGCCCCACCCCTGTAAGAACGGTACGAAGACACCACCCGGCACACGGGTGACCCTTCTATTCAGCGCACAGAGGTTCGCGCGGATCGACATCGGGGGGTGCGGGTGTGCCCTATGTCACGGAGGAGGCCGGTGTTTCCGCTTCCGGGTGATGTGCGGCCGTCCCGCGGACGGTCTCCGGGGGTGCGCCCGGCCGCAGTGACACTTCCGCGAGCCGTGACGCAGAGGAGCGTGGGGGCTTGGCGGCGGCCGGGACGGCCCCCGGGACGGCGATCCCGGCACTGATGTGGCCTGTCACGGACAGTTCGGGGCCAGGGAGGGGAACCTCGGCGCGTGCAGGCGTACGACGCGGAACTGGGCGCAGCCGTCGCGCGGGCCCAGGCCGGGGACGAGGCCGCGTTCGCGGTGGCCTACCGGCTCGTGCAGCCCGGGCTGCTGGGGTATCTGCGCGGCATCGTCGGGGACGACGCGGAGGACGTCGCCTCGGACGCCTGGCTGGAGATCGCGCGCGACCTCGGACGGTTCAAGGGCGACGGGGCGGGCTTCCGGGGCTGGAGCGCGACCATCGCCCGGCACCGGGCCCTGGACCATCTGCGGCGCCAGCGGGTCAGACCCCGGGCGACCGCGCTGGAGAACGACCTGCTGGAACTGCCGGGCGCGCACAGCACCCAGGACCAGGCGCTGGAGAGCCTCTCCACCGAGCAGGCCCTGGCGCTGGTCGCCCGGCTGCCCCGTGACCAGGCCGAGGCCGTGTTGCTGCGTGTGGTCGTCGGCCTGGACGGCCCCGCCGCCGCCCGCGTCCTCGGCAAACGCCCGGGTGCGGTGCGTACCGCCACCCACCGGGGCCTGAAGCGTCTCGCCACGCTCCTCCGGAGCGAGGGTGTGACGGATGACGGCCCCCGGACGCTGGGGGAGTCGGGATGACCGACAGCGACGCCGGGCCGTACGGCGAGAGGGAAGGGCGCGAGATGCCGTCGGGCAGGACGGAGCCGGACATGAGCGACCGGTCTGACAACGGAGAACGGCACGACACCGCCTCCCCTGCCCCCGTCCCCTCGCCCCCCGCGGCCACGGACACCCCGTCCGCCGCGTTCCGTGAGGGCGCCTCCGTCGATTCGCTCCTCGCCGCCGCCGTGCGCGGGGGCGCGTCGGACGACCGTGCGGGGGAGGCGCGTGCCGTGGCGGCCTTCCGGGCGGCGCGGGAGAGCGGGGGCCGTACGGCCCGTACCCGACGGCGCGACGACTGGCGGCCGAACGCCCGGCGCCGCGTCCAGCTCTCCGTCCGCACCACCCTGGCGGTCCTGCTGGCCAGCCTCACCCTCGGCGGAGCCGCCTTCGCGGCGATCGGCTCGGCCGGCCACGGCGACAAGGGCGCCGAACGGGAGTCCGGGGAGTACCAAAACCGCGAGCGGCCCGCCCGCCCCGGCGGCGACGCCCCGACCCCGCCCGGCCCCGCGGACGTCCCGCGCCCCGGCCCCGCGAGCCCGGACGCCTCCGCCCCGGCCGAGCGGGGCGGCGCGTCCCGGAGCCCGGACGACTCCCGCCGACAGGCCGGCCGACGCGACGACGGCACGCCCTCCGACGACAGCCGACGCCAGTCACCCCGGCCCGCCGAACCGAACCGGCCGAACGAACCGAACGGCCAGAGCGAGGACAACGGCCAGAGCGAGGAGAACGGCCAGAGCGAGGACAACGGCCAGAGCGAGGAGAACGGCCAGAGCGGGTCGGCCGGTTCGAAGGTGCCCGACGAGCCGGGCGGGTCGCAGGTCCCCGGCGGCGATCGACCGGAGCCGGCGGCCGGGGACGAGGCCAAGATCGAGGGCGGCGCTCCGCAGAACGCGCCGCAGAACGCGCCGCAGGACGCCCCGCAGTCCTCGCCGCAGAAAACCCCCGGAACGAAGTGAGGCCGGCGTGCTCGCAAGACCCCCGTACTCGCAAGGCACCCGGCCACTCCGCCGATGGCAACGGTCGGGGCCGCCACCCCCCACAGGAGAGGCCCCGACCGTCGCGCGGCACGGGCCGCGCGGCGACCCGTACTACCTACAGCGCCGCGTCCCCGTTTTCTGTCACACCTCGCCGCATCACGAGTTAGTTGCATGTTCTACGGACATGGACGCCCAGCGGTTTCAGGCCGTAACGTGCCATTCGCGCCGGATCGTGGATGGCGGAAGACGACCACAACCATCGACGGCCCGGCACCGCACGATTCATTGAGGACCACGAGAGCGAGAAACCCGGTCCGCGAGAGCGGCGCCGGTCGAGGCGCAAAGAGGGGCGCGCGCGGGTGCTGGGGGACGACGCGGAGCTGACCGCCGCGGTGCTTGCGGCACAGGACGGGGACGAGACCGCGTTCCGGACTGTGTACCGCTCGGTGCACCCACGGTTGCTCGGGTACGTGCGGACGCTGGTCGGCGATCCGGACGCGGAGGACGTCACCTCCGAGTCCTGGCTCCAGATAGCCCGCGACCTGGAGCGGTTCAGCGGTGACGCCGACCGGTTCCGCGGCTGGGCCGCGCGGATCGCCCGCAACCGGGCCCTCGACCACATACGGATGCGGGGACGCAGGCCCGCGATAGGCGGCGACGAGACCGAGCTGACCGGCAGGGCCGCCGAGTCCGACACGGCCGGCGAGGCGATGGAGGCCCTGGCCACCGGCCACACGCTCTCGCTCATCGCCCAGCTGCCGCAGGACCAGGCGGAGGCGGTGGTCCTGCGGGTCGTGGTCGGCCTCGACGCGAAGACCGCCGCCGAGGCCCTGGGCAAGCGCGCGGGAGCCGTACGGACGGCCGCGCACCGGGGTCTGAAGCGGCTCGCCGAACTGATCGGGGAGAATCCGGAGACGGCCGGCGAGGCCGACCCGGAGACCGGCGATCCGCTGGACGCCGTGCCCCCACCGAGAGAGCCGCGTGCGCGCGCGGCTTCGTCCGCCGGTGTGACGCATATGCGTTCGCGGACGCAGAAGGATGTGTGATGGCCGACGAGCAGTACAGGTGGCTCAACCGCGACGCCGCGGAGCGGCTGCTGCGCGGGGAGCCGCTCGAAGCCGTCGACGCCGACACCCGTGACCGTGCCGCCCGGCTCGCCGAGGCGCTCGGCGCGCTGACCGCCGAGGTCGCCCCGCAGTCCTCGGGGAGCGCCGAACTCCCCGGCGAGGAAGCCGCGTTGGCCGCCTTCCGCAGCGCGCGCACAGCCCGTACGCCCGGCGCGGCCCCCGCGGCCGCCGCCCCCTCCGCGTTCTCGCCCGACGGCGGGCGGGCCGCCGAGACCGGCCGTGGCGGCCGTACGCACACCGCGGCCGCGCCCGCCGCCGACGCGGGACTCGTCCACCTCGGACGGCCCGGGCGGCCGGGCGCCGGGTCGGACGGACGCCGGGCCCGCTGGGGCCGGCCCGTACGGTTCGGGCTGGTCGCGGCGGTGGCCGCCGGGATGCTCGGCGGGGTCACGGTGGCGGTCGGCGGGGGCGCGCTGACCGCGTTCCACGGCGACCGGCCGGAGCCCTCCCCCACCGTCACCACCGGCGGGTCCCCGGACCGGCCGCTGCTGTCGCCGTCACCGGACCCGCAGGACGGCGACGGCCGCAGGCGGGCGTGGGGCGACATGCGACCCGAGGAGACCCCGGACGGCTCCGCCCGGGGCGACGACCCCTCCGGCGAGGGCACCGGCGGCACCGACGAGGACGGGCGGACCGGCGACGGCGGGAAGAACGACGCCTCCGCCCAGGAGTGGTGGAACAAGGTCCTCTCCGCCTGCCGTGACGTACGCGACGGCAAGGAGCTGGGGGCCGACCGTCGGCGCGACCTGGAGGACGCGGCGGGCGGCAAGGGCAAGGGACAGCTGAAGCGGTACTGCGAGGGCGTCCTGGCCGGTGGCTCCGACAACCCCGGCACGAAGAGGCGGCCGGGCGGGGGCACCGGGGCGGGCGGGGGCAGCGGGGCCGGGGCCGGTGCGTCGGACTCCGGTGACGCCGCCGGCTCGGCCGGCGGCGGCGAAGGCAAGCCGCGTTCCGGCAGTGACCCCGACGAGGACGACGACTCCCACCCCGGCAAGGGCCGCAACGGCAACGGCACCGGCGGCGGTGCCGGCGCGGGCAAGAACCGCCCCGGGCACGGCAAGGGTCACGGCACCAAGGGCACCCAGGGCGGCAAGGGGAACAAGGCCGGCAAGGGCAACGGGGGCTACGGCCACCGGAGTCAGCTCGCCGCGGCGCCGCGGATCGACCTCGCCACCCGCGTCATCCCCTCCTGACCTGCGCTTTCTCGGCTGTTACGAATTCTTTCGCGGAACGGGTAACACTTTTGGCCGCCCCGGCGCAGTAATGAGTGAGCCGACTGGTCATCGGCCGTCGCACAGAGCCGGGGTTCCCCCCGTACCTACGGCTCGTGCACCTCGGCGCGGGCGGGACACGTTCCCCCGGTCCCGCCCGCGCCCCATTCCCCCGTGGTCCCCCGTGACCCCGTACTCAGGCTGACGCGGCGGACACCCTCCCGCTATGCCTCATGTGACGCACGTCACGAAATCCTGTGGGGCGCCCCTCGTGCCTCACCAGTACACGACGACCTTGTCGCCGTTCCTGACCTGCTCGAACAGCCGTGCGATCGCCGCCTTGTCCCGGACATTGACGCAGCCGTGCGAGGCCCCGTAGTACCCACGGGCCGCGAAGTCGGCGGAGTAGTGGACCGCCTGGCCGCCGCTGAAGAACATCGCGTACGGCATCGGGGTGTCGTACAGGGTCGACCAGTGGTCGCGGGACTTGAAGTAGACGCTGAAGAGCCCCTCCCGGGTCGGCGTGTACTCCGAGCCGAACCGCACCTCGACCGTCGTCAGCGTCCGGCCGTCCACCATCCAGCGCAGGGTGCGGCTCGTCTTGCTGATGCACAGCACCCGGCCCGTCAGGCAGCGCGGATCGGGTGACGCGGCCGGCTGCCCGCCGTACGCGTACAGGTCCCACTTGCCGGGCTCCCGCGTCATGTTCAGCAGCCGCGCCCAGGTCACGCTGTCCGTCCTGCCGGTCCGGGGCAGCCCCCGCTTGCCCTGGAAACCCTTGACCGCCTGGACCGTCTGGTCGTCGTACGTCCCCGTCGGCCCCGTGAAGAGCCATGCGATCTGCCGCAGCCGCGCCTGCAACTCGCGTACGTCGAGGCCCTCGTCGCCCTGGGACCAGAGCACCCGGGGCGGGGGCGAGGGCCTGGGGGCGGGTGGGGGTGTGGGGGAGGGCGGCGCGGTCGTCGGGGCCCGCTCGGGCGCACCCTTCCCGTCGCCGTCGTTCCCGCCCGCGGCCCGGTCGCCGCCGTCGACGCCGTCGTCCTGCTTCGGGGTGCCGTCCGGCGTGCTGCTCCCGTCGATGCGCACGGGCTGGCGCTGGCCGCCGTGCACCTCGATCCCCTGGGCCGTGCAGGCGCCGGCCATGGCGAGTGCCGCGATCGCGGCCACCGATCTCCGCATGTCCTTGATACGCATCGGGGTCCCCGTCGTCTCATGATCGCCGCGTCCGGTCGCTCTCCCGAACAGGTTGCCCGGACGTGACCCTTCGCGAACAAACGGGCATGGTGGTGAGTCGAGAGCCGAGCAGGACGGAGGCACACCATGGCGCGCGAGTCGGAGTCCGGGCTGCCCATCGAGCCGGTGTACGGGCCGGAGGTGCTGGAGGGCTGGGATCCGGCGGAGCGGCTGGGGGAGCCGGGGGAGTATCCGTTCACGCGCGGTGTGTACCGGTCGATGTACACGGGGCGCCCGTGGACGATGCGGCAGTACGCGGGTTTCGGTACGGCGGTGGAGTCCAACGCCCGCTACCGGCAGCTGATCGCGAACGGCACGACGGGGTTGTCGGTGGCGTTCGACCTTCCCACCCAGATGGGCCATGACTCCGACGCCCCGATCGCGCACGGTGAGGTCGGCAAGGTGGGCGTGGCGATCGACTCGGTCGACGACATGCGGGTGCTGTTCGACGGCATTCCGCTGGACAAGGTCTCCACGTCGATGACGATCAACGCCCCGGCGGCCGTGCTCCTGCTGCTGTACCAGCTGGTGGCCGAGGAGCAGGGAGTCGGCGCGGAGAAGCTGACCGGCACGATCCAGAACGATGTGCTGAAGGAGTACATCGCGCGCGGGACGTACATCTTCCCGCCCAAGCCCTCGCTGCGGCTGATCGCGGACATCTTCCGGTACTGCGGGGCCGAGATCCCGAAGTGGAACACGATCTCGATCTCCGGGTACCACATGGCGGAGGCGGGGGCCTCGCCGGCGCAGGAGATCGCGTTCACGCTGGCCGACGGGATCGAGTACGTGCGCACGGCGGTCGCGGCCGGGATGGACGTGGACGACTTCGCGCCCCGGCTGTCGTTCTTCTTCGTCGCCCGGACGACGGTGCTGGAGGAGGTGGCCAAGTTCCGTGCGGCGCGCCGGATCTGGGCGCGGGTGATGCGCGAGGAGTTCGGGGCGGAGAACCCCAAGTCGCTGATGCTGCGTTTCCACACGCAGACGGCCGGGGTGCAGCTGACGGCGCAGCAGCCCGAGGTGAACCTGGTGCGGGTGGCGGTGCAGGGGCTGGCGGCGGTGCTGGGCGGGACCCAGTCGCTGCACACCAACTCCTTCGACGAGGCGATCGCCCTGCCGACCGACAAGAGCGCCCGCCTCGCCCTGCGGACGCAGCAGGTGCTGGCGTACGAGACGGATGTGACGGCGACGGTCGACCCGTTCGCCGGTTCCTACGTCGTGGAGAAGATGACGGACGACGTGGAGGCGGCCGCGGTCGGGCTGATGCGGAAGGTGGAAGACCTGGGCGGCGCGGTGGCGGCCATCGAACTCGGGTTCCAGAAGGGCGAGATCGAGCGCAGCGCGTATCGCATCGCCCAGGAGACCGACTCCGGTGAACGGGTCGTGGTCGGCGTCAACCGGTTCCAGCTCGACGAGGAGGAGCCCTACGAGCCGCTCCGCGTCGACCCGGCCATCGAGGCCCAGCAGGCACAGCGACTGGCCCGGCTGCGAGCGGAACGCGACCGGGCGGCGGTGGACACCGCCCTCGCCGCCCTGAAGAAGGCCGCCGAGGGCACGGACAACGTTCTGTACCCGATGCGCGAGGCGCTGAAGGCACGGGCCACCGTCGGCGAGGTCTGCAACGCCCTCCGCGAGGTCTGGGGCACCTACGTCCCCAGCGACGCCTTCTGATCGCTCGCGCTCGAACCGCGGTCGACTGTGATCGGCCGCGGGTCGCCCTCCCTCGTCTTTCTGCCGCCTTTTCGTCTGCCTTCCTACGGGCATGTCGGGATGTCGGACCCCCGTGCGACACTCCTTTGCATGTTCGGTGTCATCGACCTCCCCACCTATCTGGCGGGCCTCGTCCTGATCGTGCTCCTGCCCGGGCCCAACTCCCTCTACGTGCTGTCCGTGGCCGCCCGGCGCGGCATACGGACCGGGTACCGGGCCGCCGCCGGCGTGTGGGTCGGGGACACCGTGCTGATGACGTTGTCGGCGGCGGGGGTGGCCTCGCTGTTGCAGGCCAACGCCGTGCTGTTCGGGATCGTGAAGTACGCGGGCGCCGGCTATCTGTCGTGGCTGGCGCTCGGGATGCTGCGGGCCGCGTGGGGGATGTGGCGCAGCCGCCGGGAGCGGGTCGTGGAGGGGCCGGGCGAGGAGATCGCCGAGGGCGAGCGGCCGTTCCGGCGAGCCGTGGTGATCAGTCTGCTGAACCCGAAGGCGATCCTGTTCTTCGTCGCCTTCTTCGTGCAGTTCGTGGACCCGGGGTACGCCTACCCGGCGCTCTCCTTCGTGGTCCTCGGTGCCTTCGCCCAGCTCGCCAGCTTCCTCTACCTGAGCGCGCTGATATTCAGCGGCACCAGGCTGGCCGCCACGTTCCGCCGCCGCAGGCGGCTGTCGGCGGGGGCCACCTCGGCGGCGGGGGCCCTGTTCCTCGGGTTCGCGGTCAAGCTGTCACTGGCGAGCGGCGCGTAGGCGGACTGCCCTCCTGACCGCTCGCGTCACCACCGGGGGCAGCAGGTCCACGGCCAGCCTGCGGGCCGTGCCGCGGGGCGGGCGCCGCCGGGCCGGGGTCGGGGGCGTCGTCGCGGCGGGGGCCGGCGGGGCGGGGGTCGGCGGCTCGGTCCAGTGGCGGGACTTCGGGAAGGCCGGGGCCTTCATGCCCTTGGACTTGAGGCGCAGGATGCGGTGCCCCGCGGCCCGCTGGTCGCTGAGGTGGCAGTCGTCCCGGTCCGCCGCCATGCCGAGCAGCGCCTCCTGGAGCGGCTCGGGGTCGTCCCAGGTGCCGTACAGCTTCTGCGTGCTGAGACAGACGGGGTTGAGGCCCCGGTTGAGGACGGCCTCCCACGCGGCGATGGAGACGCCGGGCGTGTGCTCCGAGCGGAAGTCGTCGAGGACCACCAGCCCGCCGGGGAGGAGTATGTCCCGGGCGGCGGTGATGTCGGCTTCGACGTGCTCGTACAGATGCGAGGCGTCGATGTGCACGAACCGGCACGAGCGCGGCTTCACCTCGCCCGGGACGATCGAGCTGGGGCCCTGGAGGACCCGGGGCAGCTCGTCGTGGAAGGAGAGGTAGTTCGCCTCGAAGGCCCGACGGGTGAGCGTGCTGCGGTACGACTTGGTGGCCTCCGCCGCGTTGGCGTCGTCCGGCGCGTCGCTCTCGAAGAGGTCGCAGACCGTGTAGGCCTCGCCCTCCTGGAGATGCCGGCCGAGGAAGATGGCGCTCTTGCCCATGTAGACGCCGACCTCCAGGAGATCGCCCCTCTCGCCCGCGGCCTCCTGGCGGTCCAGGAACCAGTCGAAGAGGAGTTGGTCGAGCACCGGGAACCAGCCGGGGACGTCGTCGAGTTCCCGGGGGAGTCGGATCGTGCCGTGTTCTGAGGTCATGTCAGAGGTCATGAGGACGGAAGACCTTCTTGCGTCGACGAGGCGAACAGGCGAACGGGCCAGGAACCTATGAGATGCCTTTGGCCCGGTCAAGGATGCTGCGGAGCCTCTCCGCGGAGGGGTTTTCGAATCCTCGGGTCGCATGAACAGTGGGCCAATTCCAGGTTCCGGGACCGTTCAGCGGCGGCGTCCACCGAGTGACGCCCGCAGCAGAGGCTGCAACGGACGTTCGACCCACCGGTGCAGCAGCCAGGCGAGCCCCAGCATCAGCGCCACGGTGAGCGCGACGGTCAGGGCCGACGGCACGCCCAGCCTCTGATGCAGTACCTGGACCACCGGCCACCCCAGGTGCTCGTGCACGAGGTAGAAGGGGTACGTCAGGGCCCCCGCGGTGGTCAGCCAGGGCCAGTTGACGCGGCTGAGCAGGCCCAGGGCCACGGCGCCCACGGCCACGAAGCCGACGGTGACGGCGAGGACGATGCCGAGCTGGGAGCGGTAGGAGAAGAAGTCGGGGTTCGGGGCGTGCCACATCGCCTCGACCGTCTGGTACTGGCTCAGCAGCAGACTGAAGACGACGATCAGCCAGGCGGCGGTGTCCCGGCGGTCCCGGTGCACCAGATACAGGCCCATGCCCCCGATGAACAGGGACGCGTACTCCGGCATCAGGACCATGTCCAGCAGCGGTTCCCCCGAGCCCTGCGCGATGACCGAGGCCAGGGTCCAGCCGCCGCAGAACCAGATCACCCGTCTGCGGGTCACCCCGGGCAGCACCACGCACAGCGCGAACAGGACGTAGAAGCGGACCTCCGCCCACAGCGTCCAGCACACGCCGAGGACACGGTCCGCGCCGAGCGGCATCTGGAGCATCGTGAGGTTCACCAGGAACTCACTGACCGACACCCGCGCGAAGGCGATCCCCGGCAGCGCGAACACCGCCGCCACCAGGATCACCGCCGCCCAGTACGCCGGCAGCAGCCGGGACGCCCGGGAGGCGAAGAACGCCTGCACCGAACGGCCCCAGGCGCTGGCGCAGATCACGAACCCGCTGATCACGAAGAAGGCCTGCACACCGGCCCAGCCGTAGGCGAGCCAGCTGTGGGCGGTGGGGAACTGCACGGAGGGCGACGCCCCCCAGGCCTTCGCGATCTCCCCGTCCCGCCCGCCGTAGTGATAGGCGGCGACAGCGAGAGCGGCTATCAGCCGCAGCCCGTCGAGCGCGTAGAGCCGGGGCGCCGATCGACGGTCGCCCGCTGCAGCGCCCCGAAAGGGGCGCGGGGAACTGCGTGACCAGCCCCCACCGACCTGCTGCCGAGAGACGGCCCGTTCATCGATATTGGTCAAAGAAGGCACCCGGGCTCACCCCAGAGTCGCGCGCTTGAGCGACCGAGCCCGCCGGGCGACCCTGCGCACCGTCGCGTTACGCGGAATGAACGCGAGCTGCACCGGAATCCCACCGGGCAACCCGAGCGAGGTCAGCCGCCGCCGCTTGAAGTACCGCAGGGTGTGCGTGCGCAGATGCCGTGTCAGATACGCCTCTGTCTCCGCCCGCAGCGACGGATAGATCTTCGGCTGCATCGCGAACCCCACCGCCCGGACCAGGCCGACGAGGTCGGACACCTCGATGCCCGGCCGCTGCGAGGCGACCGCCGCCGCGTCCCCCAGCTCCGGCAGCAGCGCGTCCACGATCGTGACGGGCACCCGGTTGCTGTTCTCGTACGGGGCGAGCCGGTCCAGCAGCGTGCCCGTGCCGACGCGGGCGACCGGGAGGCCGTACAGCGCGGAGGCGGTGAGCAGGGCCGTCGAGAAGCAGCCGACGACCAGGGCCGGACGCATCCGCTGGTAGAGCACCTCGGCGAGCACCGGCGTGTCCAGCACGGTCAGGTCGGCGCCGAGCCGCTCCGCCTCCTTCTCCAGACCGCGCGACCAGCGGGCCGGGGCACTGGGGTGCGGCTTGAACACGACCTGGGTGTGTCCGCGCGCCACGGCACCCTTCAGCATCCGTACGTGGAGTGCCTCCTCCTCCTCGGCGGTGAGGATGCCGAGCGCGGAGAGGTACTGGCCGAGCAGCAGCGCCGGCTCCTCGATCGCGGGCAGCTCGTCACCGGTGTCGACGAGTTCGGCCAGCACCTTGACGAAGGCGTCCGTCGGCACGATCTCCGGCTCGACGCCGAACTCGGTGAGCAGCAGCGGCTCGAGACCCGGGACGAGGTCCAGGTGGAGCAGTCGGTCGATGCGGGTGCCGACCAGCGGGTCGATCTTGTTGCGGGTGGGGCCGTAGCTCATCAGCCCGTCGGCGTACACCGTCACGGGCGCGCCGGTGAAGATCTGGGCGAAGCCGAGCGCCGGGTGGACCTGGATGGACTCCACGGCCAGTTCGACGTCGTCGTCGCCGAGGTTCCACAGCAGCCGCAGATGCCGCTCCCACAGCGGGACGTCGTCCATGCGCGGGGACCAACCGCCGGGGTGGAAGGGGGAGATGGTCTCGTTCCAGGAGATCACCTCGTCGAAGCGGGAGCGCAGCCGCTCGAAGCCGGGCATCTCGTCCGGGCCGGGGGCCGTCTCCGGGGTCGCCGCATTGTTGGAGACCAGCAGGATGCGCCGGGAGGCGGGGCGGAAGCACTCGGTGTCCAGGGCGGCGGCCAGCGTGGCCGCGCCGTACAGCGTGGACGCCATGAAGATCTGCGTGGTCATGCGGCGGCCCCCGTCGCGGCGGGACGGCGGCGCAGCCGGCGCAGCCGGGTGGCGCGCTGGACGTCCATGGAGTCGAGGGCGTCGTCGAGCACGTCCTGCGGCATTCCGCGCAGCGCGACCGCGCTCATCGACTTCAGTTTCCGTGCCACCGCCGGCTCGAACCTTTCGATGGATCCCAAATGGTGGGAGATGATCGCGCAGTAGGTGCGCACGGCCTTGGGGAGAAGTCGGTCCGCGTCCCGGTCCTGCGCGGTCTCCGCGATGACCTGGTCGAATGCGCGAATGAAATCGAGCTGTCGTACGTCGCCGATCTGGGTCAGCGAAGAAGCCACACCGCGCCGGTAGAAGACGCCCAGCAGCCCCACCGTGGCGAAGGATTCGGCCTCCCGGTGGAGCTTCCAGATCCACGGCCGGTCCTCGGCCGTGCGCAGCCCGTGGGTGAAGTGCAGCACCCCCTTGTCGACCAGCCGGCGGTGGTAGATGCCCGCCCAGGCGAACGCGTAGTCGACGGAGGTCGAGCGGTCGGCGGGCAGGATCGCGTCGCGCGGGTTCATCACCACGCCTCGCCGCCCGTTGGGCACCCGGTGGATCGAGCGGGCCCGCGCGGTGCACTGGACATGGTCCGTGCGCACGAAGTCGCAGCCCAAGTCCTCGATGGCGCCGAGCAGTCGAGGGTAGTAGCCGGGGGCGAGCCAGTCGTCCCCGTCGAGGAACGTCAGATACTCGCCGCGGGCCTTGTCGATGCCCGTGTTGCGCGCGGTCGCCAGTCCTCCGTTCTTCTCGTGTCTGACGTACACCGCCCCCGGCAGCTCGCGCTCCGCGCGCGCGAGAATGTCCGGTGTCTCGTCGCGAGAACAGTCGTCGACGAGAATGAATTCGAAGTCCTCACGAGCGTTGGCTCCGAGGCTCTTCAGGGTGTCGGGCGCGTATTGCTGCACGTTGTAGAACGGCACGATGACGGAGAGCTTGACCACCCCCGTGACGTTAGGCGGCCCTCCGGCATTCGTCTTGACCAGCTGCTTGATGTCAGGTGAACGACGCGTGGCGGAACCGTGAACCAGATGATTTCCGATGCCATTCGCTTCCCGATTCGCCGTTCGGCGATGTGCTGTTAACCCTTTGTTGCATTCGGGTTGGGCCGTTCAACGGAATCGCTTCCTAGCGTCTTCGATGTGCCAGCAAGTGCCAAGAACGACCTGCGAGTCGCCGTACTCGCGGATTCCGACACCCGGTGGAAATGGGGCGCGCTCACCGCGAACCGTCTCGCTCCGGAGGACGCGGACATCCGCCTGGACGGCTTCCTCCTGCGTGGCCGAGCCACCCCCACCGCCCGCCAGCTCCAGGAGGTCGGCGTCCGCCCCGACTCCCTGCGCGAGGTGACCGGCCTCGAGTTCCTGCGCGCCATGAAGGAGGCCGCGTACGACGTCGTCCTGCTCTCCCTCGTCGGCGGGGGCGTCCAGGCGATGCTGCACGGCCTGCGCCGGGCCTGGGCCGGACGCACCAAGCGGCCCGTGGTCGTCACCGGGTACGTCGGAGTCGTCTACGAGAAGCTCGCCGACGGTCTGCTGCTGCGGCACGGCGCGGACCTCGTCCTCGCCAACTCCCGCCAGGACGCGGACCGGTTCCGCGCCGTGTACGAGGGCGTGGGCGCCGACGCCTCCTCGGTCACCGAGGTCGCCCTGCCGTTCCTGGGCGGCAGCCCGCACACCGGCACCCGGGACCCTTACACCGTCGTCTTCGCCGTACAGCCGTCCGTCCCGGACCACCGCGGGGACCGCACCTACCTGCTGAACCGCCTGGTCCAGCACGCGAGGCTGCACCCGGACCGCCAGGTGCTGCTGAAGCTGCGCTCCCAGCCCGGCGAGCACACCACGCACATCGAGGAGCTGCCCTACCAGAAGCTGGCGGAGAAGCTGCCCGGCGGCCTGCCGGCCAACTTCCGCCTCGCGTACGGGAACATGGGCGAGGTCCTCGACACCACCGACCTGCTGGTCACCGTCAGCTCCACGGCCGCCCTGGAGTCGCTGCACCGCCGGATCCCCACCGTCGTCCTCACCGACCTCGGGATCCGCGAGACCCTCGGCAACCACCACTTCGTGGGCTCCGGCTGCCTCGCCTCCTGGGACCAGCTGGACGCCGGGTACGAGCCGGCGCCGGACCCCGAGTGGGTCGCCCGGCAGGGGGTCGTCGCCGACGGTACGTACGGCACCGCCTTCGACACGGCCCGCGCCCGCATCGCGAAGCTGGTCGCGGCGCCCGAACTGCCGCCCCTCGCGCCGTACTACACGCCCGTCACCGCGCCCGGCTACCTCCCCGGCATCCTCGCCCGCCACCACCTCGGCCCCGACGG
The DNA here is from genome assembly GCF_014930365.1 of Streptomyces caniscabiei. Lineage (GTDB taxonomy): Bacteria > Actinomycetota > Actinomycetes > Streptomycetales > Streptomycetaceae > Streptomyces > Streptomyces caniscabiei. The sequence goes on from NZ_JABXWI010000007.1 coordinate 455,517, forward strand.
CGCACCGCTGCCCGGGGCGCCCGCCGCCGACCGGCAGGCCGGACCCGTACGGCAGATCGTGCGCCGCGCGGCCCGCGGCGCGTACCGCCACGGAGTGCAGCGCGTGGCACCCGTCATCCGCCGGATGGGGGAGCTGTGAGCCGCCCCTCCGCCTCGCAAGAGCCGCAAGGAGTTCCCGACATGTCCCACCCGGAAGCGGGCCAGGCGCCTTCCGCCCGCCGCGTCCTCGCCGTGATCCCCGCGCGCGGCGGCTCCAAGGGCGTCCCCGCGAAGAACCTCGCCCCCGTCGGCGGCGTCCCGCTGGTGGCCCGCGCGGTCCGCGAGTGCCTCGCCGCCCGGCTGGTGACGGACGTCGTCGTCTCCACCGACGACCACGCCATCGCCGCCGCCGCCCGGGAGTCCGGCGCCGAGGTGGTGCTGCGCCCCGCCGCCATCGCCGGCGACACCGCCACCTCCGAGGCCGCCGTCCTGCACGCCCTGGACGCCCACGAGTCGCGGCACGGCGCCACGGTCGACGTCGTCCTCCTCGTCCAGTGCACCAGCCCGTTCATCCTCCGCGAGGACATCGACGGCGTCGCCCGCGCCGTCGTCGAGCACGGCGCCGACACGGCCCTGACCGTCGCCCCGTTCCACGGCTTCATCTGGCGGGACACGGCGGACGAGTTCGCCGGCGGTGATGCGAACGTCGAGACCTACGACGTGAACGGCGAACCGTACGGCGTCCCCGGGGCGGCACCGCTCGGCTCGGCGTCGCCCGGCTCGGCGACCGCACACGGCGAACCCGCGGGGGCCGACGGGCCCGCAGGTCCCGGCGCCTCGCGCCCGGCGGCCGGGCTCACCGGAGCCCCGGGTGCTCTGCCCGGCGACGTCCGCACCTCCCCCGGCCTCACCGCCGGAGGCTACGGCGTCAACCACGACAAGTCCTTCCGCCCCCGCCGCCAGGACCGCCCCCAGGACCTGCTGGAGACCGGCGCCGCCTACGCCATGGACGCGGCCGGCCTGCGCAAGCACCAGCACCGCTTCTTCGGCCGTACGGAACCCGTCCGCACCGACCCCGCCCGGGTCCTGGAGATCGACGACCCGCACGACCTCGCCCGCGCCCAGGCCCTCGCGCCGCTCTTCGACGCGAACCGGCCCGGCGCCCTCCCCGCCCACGACGACATCGACGCCGTGGTCCTCGACTTCGACGGCACCCAGACCGACGACCGGGTGCTGATCGACTCCGGCGGACGGGAGCTCGTCTCCGTGCACCGCGGCGACGGCCTCGGCATCGCGGCCCTCCGCAGGAGCGGCCTGCGGATGCTGATCCTGTCCTCGGAACAGAACCCGGTCGTCGCCGCCCGGGCCCGGAAGCTCAAGCTCCCGGTCCTCCACGGCATCGACCGGAAAGACCTCGCGCTGAAGCAGTGGTGCGAGGAGCAGGGCATCGCGCCGGAGCGCGTGCTCTACGTCGGCAACGACGTCAACGACCTCCCGTGCTTCGCCCTCGTGGGCTGGCCCGTGGCGGTCGGCAGCGCCCACGACGTCGTACGCGGCGCCGCACGCGCGGTCACCACCGTCCCCGGCGGTGAAGGCGCGATCCGGGAGATCGCCGGCTGGATCCTCGGTCCCTCTCTCGACTCTCTCGACCCCCTCGACAAGTAAGGAACTGGTCCCACCATGAGCACCAACTCCCGTCTGCGCACGTTCGGTTCGAAGACCGCCGGCCCGGGTCACCCCGTCTACGTCGTCGGTGAGATCGGCATCAACCACAACGGTGAGCTGGAGAACGCCTTCAAGCTGATCGACGCCGCCGCCGAAGCCGGCTGCGACGCCGTCAAGTTCCAGAAGCGCACCCCCGAGATCTGCACCCCCCGCGACCAGTGGGACATCGAGCGCGACACCCCCTGGGGCCGCATGACCTACATCGACTACCGCCACCGCGTGGAGTTCGGTGAGGACGAGTACCGCCAGATCGACGAGTACTCCAAGGAGAAGGGCATCGACTGGTTCGCCTCCCCGTGGGACACCGAGGCCGTCGCCTTCCTGGAGAAGTTCGACGTCCCCGCCCACAAGGTGGCCTCCGCCTCCCTGACCGACGACGAGCTGCTGCGCGCCCTGCGCGCCACCAACCGCACGGTCATCCTCTCCACCGGCATGTCGACCCCGAAGCAGATCCGCCACGCGGTCGAGGTCCTCGGCTCCGACAACATCCTGCTCTGCCACGCCACCTCGACGTACCCGGCGAAGGCGGAGGAGCTGAACCTCCGCGTCATCAACACCCTCCAGGCCGAGTACCCGAACGTCCCGATCGGCTACTCCGGCCACGAGACGGGCCTGCAGACCACCCTCGCCGCCGTCGCCCTCGGCGCCACCTTCGTCGAGCGCCACATCACCCTCGACCGCGCCATGTGGGGCTCCGACCAGGCCGCCTCCGTCGAGCCCCAGGGCCTGACCCGCCTGGTCCGCGACATCCGCACCATCGAGGCCTCCCTCGGCGACGGCGTCAAGAAGGTCTACGAGTCCGAGCTCGGCCCCATGAAGAAGCTGCGCCGTGTCACCGGCGTCGTCGCCGAGGCGGAGATCGCGGTGGCGGCGGGCGAGCCGGTCGGCGTCTGACCCACGGCCCCGGCCCTCAGCAGACCCGTACTCACGGAAGCGACGGACATACGTCGATGAGCCCCCGCACCGGAACCGCCGGCCCCCGCACTCTCGCCTTCGTCGAGAGCCCGGTACAGCTCCTGAACGTGCTGGAGTGGGCGCACACCCACGCCCTCGGCACCCCCGAGGACCCCGCCGCGGGGCCCTTCGGTTCCGGTGGCGCGGGGCTCACCGTGGTGGTCCTCTCGCCGAACGACCCCATGACCCGTGGCCAGCTGCGCCGGATGGCGGAGCTGGCCCGGGACGAGGGCCACGACGTGCGCTGGGAGGAGGCGCGCGGCGGCACCGCCGCCCCCTTCCGCACGATCGGCGGCCTCGCCCCGCTGCTGCGCGCCGCGAGCCGCATCGTCCTGGGCGACCCCTTCTCCCGGTACGTCCAGCTGCTGCTGACCATCACCCGGGCACCGGACGTGGTCGTCGTCGACGACGGCACCGCGACCATGGAGTTCGTCTCCCAGCTGGCCCGGGGCGAGCGCCTCGTGCGCTGGCACCGCAAGGGCGGCCGCCCCGGCCCCCGCGACCTGATCTTCGCCCCGGTCTCCGCCAAGGCCCGCAGGCGCCTCACCCCGGCCGCCGGCCGGCGCGTCGAGGTCTTCTCCTCCATGCCGATCGACGAGACCCCCGAGGGCGTCTTCGTCACCGCCAACGCCTTCGCCTGGACCCGCTCCCGCTTCGGCCCGCCCCGCATCACCAAGGGCGCCGACCTCGTGGGCACCTCCCTGGTGGAGACCGGAGTGGTGGACGGCGACCGCTATCTCGAAGCCGTCCGTTCCCTCGCGAAGGCCCACGGCGCCACCCGGTACTTCGCCCACCGCCGGGAGAGCGCCGAGAAACTCCACACCCTCGCCGCGGAGACCGGCCTGGAGATCGTCCGCCCCGACCTCCCCCTGGAACTCATCGCCCGCCGCGGCCCCATCGGCCGGACGATCCTGAGCTTCCCCTCGACGGTCGTCCACACCCTGCCCCTGGCCCTGGCCGGGACGGACGTGCGCGTCGCCGTCTGCGACATCGACCCCGGCTGGCTCACCGAGAACGCCTCCCCCCGCGCCCAGGGCTTCCTGTCCGGCGTCACGGGTACGGCCCGGGACGTCCACCGGCTGTCGTCGGTGGCCTCGGCCTGAGGACCGGCACGACCCCGCCGGGGCCGTGATCCCCGTCACCCTCGGCGCGCGTACACCACCCGGTCGATCTTCCGGTCGCGGACACTCCCGCACACCCGCACAACCGCAGGCCACCGCACCCGTTCCACCCGGTCGCAGCAGTGTTGCGGCCGCATGGTCGAACACACGACGTAGCCGACCGGTCGCGCGGTGGTGACGGTTCCGGCATCGTGGGACGACGGATACGTGGTAAGGGTGGAGTGTGGGAATCGTCCGGGCACCCCCGGACGTTTAGACGATGGGATTCGCGGGCAAACCCGGCGCTCCCGTCTCCGAGGGCCACCCGCACCGAAAGACGGACGGGTATACCCATCCCTGCCAATACGTATGCGTTGTGCGGCCGGAAAACTTCCCCTCACAGGCTGATTTTTTGTTGATCGAGGGTTGGAAGGCCGCCCGATCGCCCTACCCTTCAGAGGGTGAACCAACTGATGTCCCGAGAGTCCGAGGCCGATCTGCCAGGGGAAGCCGAAGCGTCGCTCCCCGGCACGTTGCCGGAAGCCCTGCGTGCCGAACTCGTCGCGTTCCGCCGCGACTTGCACATGCACCCGGAGCTCGGCAACCAGGAGTTCCGTACGACCGCCGCGATCAAGGCCCGCCTGGAGAAGGCAGGGCTCAGGCCGCGTGTGCTCGAGACCGGGACCGGACTCATCTGTGACATCGGCGACTGGAACGGCACCGACCACTCCGCGCTCGCCCTGCGCGCCGACATCGACGCCCTCCCCATCCCGGACACCAAGGTGGACTGCGACTACCGCTCCACCGTCCCGGACCGCGCCCACGCCTGCGGCCACGACGTGCACACCACCGTCGTCCTCGGCGCCGGCCTCGTCCTCGCCGACCTGCACCGCAAGGGGGAGCTGCCCCGCCCCGTCCGGCTGATCTTCCAGCCCGCCGAGGAGGTACTGCCCGGCGGCGCCGCGGACGTGATCAGGACCGGCTCCCTCGAAGGCGTCGGCCGCATCATCGCCGTGCACTGCGACCCCCGTGTCGACGCGGGCCGCATCGGCCTGCGCCACGGCCCCATCACCTCGGCCTGCGACCGGCTGGAACTCTCCCTGGACGGCCCGGGCGGCCACACAGCCCGCCCGCACCTCACCACCGACCTCGTCACCGCCGCCGCCCGCGTCGTCACCGACGTGCCGGCGCTGGTCGCCCGCCGCTTCGACGCCCGCGCCGGGCTGGTCGTGACCTGGGGCCGCATCGAGTCGGGCCACGCGCCGAACGTCATCCCGCAGCACGCCGAGCTCTCCGGCACCGTGCGCTGCCTGGACATCAACGCCTGGCGGCAGGCCCCCGACCTGATCCACGAGGCGGTCCAGGAGGTCGCGGTCATGCACCGGGCCAAGCCCGAGATCAACTACATCCGGGGCGTCCCGCCGGTCGTCAACGACGCGGTCGTCACCGAGCTGCTGCACGACTCGATGGTGGCCCGCCGCGGCGTGAAGTCCGTCGAGGACACCGAGCAGAGCCTCGGCGGCGAGGACTTCTCCTGGTACCTGGAGCACGTCCCCGGCGCCATGGCCCGCCTCGGCGTCCGCCGTCCGGGCGACCTCACCGTCCGCGACCTCCACCAGGGCGACTTCGACGCCGACGAGCACGCCATCACCGTGGGCGTCGAGCTCTTCACCGCCGCCGCCCTCCTCGACGCGCGCATGCGCGTCCTCGACGCGGCCGCCCGGTAACCCCTCCGGCCCCCTCGGCTTGCGCCCCGCCGACCCTCGCGGCAGCCTGGTGCGCGTGTCCGTACGAGCCCCGTACGGACCGCGCGCTTTCACGCTGAGATCACCCCAGGTACACGGATCGCGAGGGACGGCGAAGGCGCGGCGCCCGACACATCCCTTTCGATCCCCTGGTTCACGAGGGCGTAACGGCCACCGGCACGAATGGATAACGGCCAGTCGAAACCCCGTTCCCAGGAGTGTCTACGCGCGTTAATGTGCGCCGAACTGAGCACCCGGCTGCGGGGCTTTGGAGAAGATGGGGAACTTCAAGATGCGTCGGATTTCCAAACTGACCCGCGTCGCGGTGGGGGTCGCGTCGCTGGCGCTGGCCGCCACGGCCTGTGGTGGCACGAGCAGCGAGAGCGGCGGCGGCAGCGAGACCAGCAAGGCCGAAAAGGGCCTCGCGATCGCGTACGACATCGGTGGCAAGGGCGACCAGTCCTTCAACGACGCCGCCTTCGCGGGCCTGGAGAAGGCTCAGAAGGAGTTCGGTTACCAGACCGAGGACATCGAGCCGACCGAGGGCGAGACGGACGCCGACAAGCAGCAGCGTCTGGAGTCCCTGGCCAAGCAGGGCTACAACCCGGTCATCGGTGTCGGCTTCGCCTACGGGCCCGCGATGGAGGCCGCGTCCAAGCAGTTCCCGGACACCACCTTCGGCATCGTCGACTCGGTCGTCGAGGGCGACAACGTCGCGTCCCTCGTCTTCGCCGAGCAGGAGGCCTCGTACCTCGCCGGTGTCGCGGCCGCCAAGGCCACCAAGACGAACACCGTGGGCTTCGTGGGTGGCGTCGACATCCCGCTCATCCACAAGTTCGAGGCCGGCTACAAGCAGGGCGTCGAGGACACCAGCGGCGGCAAGGTCAAGGTTCTCTCGCAGTACCTGACCCAGACGGCCGAAGAGGGCGGCTTCTCCAGCCCCGACAAGGGCAAGGCCGCCGCCGAGGGCCAGATCGAGAAGAACGCCGACGTGCTCTACGCGGCCGCCGGCCTCTCCGGCCAGGGTGTCATCGAGGCCGCCGCCCAGGCCAAGGTGTGGGCGATCGGTGTCGACTCCGACCAGTACAAGCAGGGAGCCCTCGCGAAGTACAAGGACTTCATCCTGACCTCCGCCCTCAAGGACGTCGGCGGCGCGGTCTACGCCCTCGCCAAGTCCGTCGAGGACGGCAAGCCCCTCAAGGGTGTCCAGACCTTCGACCTGAAGGTCGACGGCGTGGGCCTCGCCGACTCCAACCCGAAGATGGCCGAGATCGCCGGCCTCACGGACGCGGTCGCCAAGGCCAAGGCGGGCATCATCGACGGCACGATCAAGGTGAAGACCGAGTAACGGTCTCAGTTCTGCAAGTGCTGACGGGCGGGGCGGGTGTACACGTACACCCGCCCCGCTCACTTGTCCCCGCCGGTCCGGACAGCGGGCCTCAGGGGCGCGGGGAACTGCGCGACCAGCCACAACGCACCCGCACCCGACACTCCACCCCCAACACCCCCACACCGCACCCGGACACCCTTGCGACACGGCCCCATAACAACGTGGTCCACCAGGCTTCACCCCAAGGGTCTACGCGCGTTACTCTGCGGCGAAAGCCATGAAGGCGCCGATGCTGTGAAGCACTACTGGTCAGTACTCTGATCCGTACCCTCCGGCGCTGTACGACAGGAGCACCACAACATGCGCCGGGTTTCCCGCCTCGCGGTCGCGGGCGCAGCGACCGCCTCCCTCGCCCTCGCCCTCTCCGCCTGTGGCGGCACCTCGACGGACGCCTCGTCGTCCGCCGACTCCAAGGGCGACCTGGGCCTCGCCATCGCGTACGACGTCGGCGGCAAGGGCGACCAGTCCTTCAACGACGCGGCCTACGCGGGCCTGGAGCAGGCGAAGAAGGAGTTCGGGTACAAGACGCAGGACATCGAGCCCACCGAGGGCGAGACGGACGCCGACAAGGAGCAGCGCCTGGTCTCCCTGGCGAAGCAGGGCTACAACCCGGTCGTCGGCGTCGGTTACGCCTACGCGACGGCCGTGAAGGCCGCCGCCGAGCAGTACCCGGACACCACCTTCGGCATCGTGGACGACTCCACGGTCCAGCTGGACAACGTCGCGGACCTGGTCTTCTCCGAGGAGCAGGCCTCGTACCTCGCGGGCGTCGCCGCCGCCAAGAGCACGAAGACCAATGTCGTCGGCTTCGTCGGCGGCGTCGACATCCCGCTGATCCACAAGTTCCAGGCGGGCTTCGAGCAGGGCGTCAAGGACACCAACGCCAAGGCCAAGGTGCTCACGCAGTACCTCACCCAGACGGCCGAGGAGGGCGGCTTCTCCAGCCCCGACAAGGGCAAGACGGCCGCCGAGGGCCAGATCGAGAAGAAGGCCGACGTCGTGTACGCGGCGGCCGGTCTGTCCGGCCAGGGCGTGATCGAGGCCGCCGCCGCGAACAAGATCTGGGCGATCGGCGTCGACTCCGACCAGTACAGCCAGGAAGCCCTCGCGAAGTACAAGGACTCCATCCTGACCTCGGCGACGAAGGACGTCGCCAAGGCGGTGTACAACCTGGCGAAGTCGGTCGAGGACGGCAAGCCCGCGACCGGTATCGTCAGGGGCGATCTGAAGACCGGCGAGGTCGGCCTCGCCGACTCCAACCCGAAGTTCAAGAGCGACACCGAGCTCCAGGAGGCCATCGCCACGGCCAAGGAGAAGATCATCAGCGGCGAGATCAAGGTCAAGACCAGCTGATCCACGGTCGAGACCGACCCAGCACACCATGAGCAGCCGGACGGCCCAAGGGGGGTCTCGGACGCCACCGAGGCCCTCCCGAAGTCACCGGTAACCGCGGGGTTACGTCCGCTCAACGGGGCACGGGGAGTATCGCTCCCTGTACCCCGTTGTCCCGGTGCGTCGCCGCCCATTTTCGATGCCGTAGGGGCGCTACGCGCGTAGACGACCCCCTTTCCCAGGAGAGTGCGCCATCAACGCGTCCAGCAGCCCTCCGGCCGACGCGGCGGTCAACGACTCGGTGACCGCCGTCGAACTCGCCGGGATCACCAAGCGATTCCCCGGCGTCGTGGCCAACCACGACATCCACCTGACCGTCCGCAAGGGCACCGTCCACGCCCTCGTCGGGGAGAACGGCGCCGGCAAGTCGACCCTGATGAAGATCCTCTACGGCATGCAGAAGCCGGACGAGGGCACCATCGCGGTCGACGGCGAGCAGGTCTCGTTCTCGTCCCCCGCCGACGCCATCGTGCGCGGCATCGGCATGGTGCACCAGCACTTCATGCTCGCCGACAACCTCACGGTCCTGGAGAACGTGGTCCTCGGCAGCGAGAAGCTCCACGGCATCGGCGCCAAGGCCCGCCGCAAGATCAAGGAGATCTCCGAGCGGTACGGCTTCGGGGTCCGCCCCGACGTCCTGGTCGAGGAGCTGGGTGTCGCCGAGCGCCAGCGCGTGGAGATCCTCAAGGTCCTCTACCGGGGCGCCCGCACCCTGATCCTCGACGAGCCGACGGCCGTCCTGGTGCCCCAGGAGGTCGAGTCCCTCTTCGCCAACCTGCGCGAACTGAAGGCACAGGGCCTCGCGGTCATCTTCATCTCGCACAAGCTGGGCGAGGTGCTGTCCGTCGCCGACGAGATCACCGTCATCCGGCGCGGCACGACCGTCGGCACGGCCGTCCCCGCCGAGACCACCCCGCGGCAGCTCGCCGAGCTGATGGTCGGCAGCGAACTGCCCACCCCGGAGACGGCCGAGTCGACGGTCACCGACCGCCCGGTCCTCACCGTCAAGGACCTCCGCCTGGAGGCCGTCGGCGGGAAGGCGCTGCTCGACGACATCACCTTCACCATCCACGCGGGCGAGGTCCTGGGCCTGGCCGGCGTCGAGGGCAACGGCCAGACCGAGTTGGTCGACGCCCTCATCGGCCTCAAGGCCGCCGACTCCGGCACGATCTCGCTCGCCGACGAGGAGATCACCGCCTGGGCCACCCGCAAGCGCCGCGAGCAGGGCGTCGGCTACATCCCCGAGGACCGCCACCGGCACGGTCTGCTCCTGGAGGCCCCCCTCTGGGAGAACCGTATCCTCGGCCATGTGACCGAGCGGCCCAACGCCAAGGGCGTCTGGCTCGACCCGAAGGCCGCACAGGAGGACACCCGCCGGATCGTCGCCGAGTACGACGTCCGCACCCCCGGCATCGACGTCACGGCCGCCTCCCTCTCCGGCGGCAACCAGCAGAAGCTGATCGTCGGCCGCGAGATGAGCCACAAGCCGCGCTTCCTGATCGCCGCCCACCCCACCCGCGGTGTGGACGTCGGCGCGCAGGCCCAGATCTGGGACCAGATCCGCGAGGCCCGCCGCGAGGGCCTGGCCGTGCTGCTGATCTCCGCCGACCTCGACGAGCTGATCGGTCTGTCCGACACCCTCCGGGTGATCTACAACGGCAAGCTGGTCGCCGACGCCGACCCGGCCACCATCACCCCCGAGGAGCTGGGCTCGGCCATGACCGGCGCCGCCACCGGCCACCTCGAACACGAGGAGACCCCCGGATCCCCGCAGCCCCCGGCCGACGGTCCGTCGAAGACCCTGGACGCCCCGGAAGACGAGGCCCGCTGATGAAGAAGTTCGACAAGGAGCGCGTGCTCCTCGCGGTGGCCGGACCGGTCCTCGCGCTCGCCGTGGCCTTCGTGCTGACCGCCATCGTGCTGCTGGCCTCCGGCAAGAACCCGGTCGAGCCGTTCACGATCATGTTCGAGCAGGCCACGTTCTCCGACATCCAGGTCCGGATCATCAACCAGGCCTCGCTGTACTACATCGCCGCCCTCGCGGTCGCCATCGGCTTCCGGATGAACCTGTTCAACATCGGTGTCGACGGCCAGTACCTCCTGGGTGCCATGATCACCGCGATCGTCGGCGCCCACGTCGACCTGCCCGCGTTCCTCCAGATCCCGCTGCTGATGCTCACCGCGATCTGCACCGGCGCGTTCTGGGCCTCCATCGTCGGTGTCCTCAAGGTCACCCGCGGCGTCAGCGAGGTCGTCTCCTCGATCATGCTGAACGCGATCGCGACCTCCGTCATCGGCTACCTCTGGCTGCCGAACGTCTTCGGCGTCAAGGTCGGCAACAACAACACCACCGGCGAGATGGCCGAGTCGGGCTGGGTGCCCGGCATCGACCTGGGCAAGGCCGGCGAGATCTACGGCCTGGTCCTCCTGGCCGTCCTCCTCGGCATCGGCTACTGGATCGTCATCAACCGCACCCGCTTCGGCTTCGACCTGCGGGCCTCCGGCGCCTCGGAGTCGGCCGCCGCGGCCAGCGGTGTCGACCCCAAGCGCATGATCCTCACCGCCATGCTGATCTCCGGCGGTGTCGCGGGCCTCGCGGGCCTGCCGATCCTGCTCGGCGACACCCACACCTACAGCCTCAACTTCCCCACCGGTATCGGCTTCCTCGGTATCGGCATCGCTCTCCTCGGCCGCAACAGCCCCGTCGGCATCGCCTTCGCCGCCCTGCTCTGGGCCTGGCTCGACAAGGCCTCGCCGGAGCTGGACTTCCACGGCTACGACAAGGAGATCGCGGTCATCATGCAGGGCCTGATCGTGCTCTCGGTCGTCGTCTCCTACGAGACCGTCCGCGAGTGGGGCCTGCGCCGCCAGCAGCGCCGCGTCGGCGCCGAGCTCGCCGCCGGGAACGTCCTCGGCGCCGACAACAACACCACGAAGGAGGTGGCTGGCCGATGACCACGAGCACCACCGCGACCGACCTCAACCAGCCCTCGCTGGAGCCGACCGCCCCCACCGGGCGCAAGATGTCGCTGCCCGTGCTGCTGCTGGTCATCGCCGGCGTCCTGGCACTCACCTCGATCGTCCGCATCATCACCGGTGCCGACGGCATCACCAACGTCAGCCAGATGTCCACCGCGCTGGAGCTGGCCGTCCCGATCGGCCTCGCCGGCCTCGGCGGTCTGTGGGCCGAGCGCGCGGGCGTCGTCAACATCGGCCTCGAAGGCATGATGATCCTCGGCACCTGGTTCGGTGCCTGGGCGGGCTTCCAGTACGGCCCGTGGACCGGCGTCCTGGTCGGCATCGCCGGCGGCGCGATCGGCGGTCTGCTGCACGCCTTCGTCACCGTCACCTTCAACGTCAACCACATCGTCTCCGGCGTGGCGATCAACATCCTCGCCCTCGGCGCCACCCGCTACCTCGCCCCCCTCGCCTTCGAGGGCCACCAGGGCGGCTCGGCCAAGCAGTCCCCGCCGGTCGAGTCCATCGGTGACTTCACGGTGCCCGGACTGTCGGACGCGCTCCAGACCCTGAACGAGAAGGGCTGGTTCTTCGTCTCCGACCTCGCCGGTCTGCTCGGCGGTCTGGTCACCAACGTCTCGTGGCTGACCCTCGTCGCCGTCGCCCTGATCCCCGCCACCTGGTGGATCCTGTGGCGCTCGGCCTTCGGTCTGCGGCTGCGCTCCTGCGGTGAGAACCCGGTCGCCGCCGAGTCGCTCGGCGTCAACGTCTACAAGTACAAGTATCTCGCCGTGATCATCTCCGGCGGTCTGGCCGGCCTCGGCGGAGCCTTCCTCTCCATCGTCGCCAACCCCTTCTACCTGGAGGGCCAGACCAGCGGCCGCGGCTTCATCGGTCTCGCCGCGATGATCTTCGGCAACTGGATGCCGGGCGGCCTCGCCCTCGGCGCCGGCCTCTTCGGCTACACCGACAGCCTCAACCTGCGCGGCGGCTCCGAGAACGTCCACGCCCTGCTGCTGCTCGGTGCCCTCCTGCTGGTCATCGGCGCGATCTGGCAGGCCGTGCGCAAGAAGTACGTCGCCGCCGCGATCACCTTCGTCGTCGGCGCCCTGGTCTTCACCTGGTACGCGACCACCAACGAGGTCCCCAACCAGGTCGTCGCCGCCACCCCGTACGTCATCACCCTGATCGTCCTCGCGCTCTCCGCCCAACGCCTGCGGATGCCGAAGGCGGACGGACTGCCGTACCGCAAGGGACAGGGCAAGTGACCGCCGGCGCACCGGCCGAGGCCGACTGGGACGAGCTGCGCGCCCTCGCACGGGACGCCATGTCCCACGCGTACGCCCCGTACTCGGGCTACCCGGTGGGCGTGGCCGCCCGCGTCGACGACGGCCGCACGGTCTCCGGCTGCAACGTCGAGAACGCCTCGTACGGTCTCGGCCTGTGCGCCGAGTGCGGACTGGTCTCGGAGCTGCAGCGCACGGGCGGCGGGCGGCTGACGCACTTCACCTGCGTCGACGGCAAGGGCGAGATCCTCGTGCCCTGCGGCCGCTGCCGACAGCTGCTCCACGAGTTCGGCGGCCCCGGACTCCTGCTGGAGACCCCGGCGGGGATCGTCCCCCTCTCGGAGATGCTGCCCCAGGCCTTCGGCCCGGACCATCTCACCAAGTGACTCCCGTGCGGCCCCTCCTGACGAACGGTCGGAGGGGCCGCGCACTTCCCAGACCCTGGAAGGACAGCCATGACGTCTCTGTCGATGGATGCCATCTCCGTCATCCGCACCAAGCGGGACCGCGGCGAACTCAGCGACGAACAGATCGACTGGGTCATCGACGCGTACACCCGCGGCGAGGTCGCCGACTACCAGATGGCCGCCCTCAACATGGCGATCCTCCTCAACGGCATGGACCGCCGCGAGATCGCCCGCTGGACGGCCGCGATGATCGCCTCCGGCGAGCGCATGGACTTCTCGTCCCTCTCCCGCCCCACCGCCGACAAGCACTCCACGGGCGGCGTCGGCGACAAGATCACGCTGCCCCTGGCGCCCCTGGTGGCGGCCTGCGGCGCGGCCGTCCCCCAGCTCTCCGGCCGGGGCCTCGGCCACACCGGAGGCACCCTGGACAAGCTGGAGTCCATCCCCGGCTGGCGCGCCCTGCTCTCCAACGAGGAGATGCTGAACGTCCTGGACGAGGTCGGCGCGGTCATCTGCGCGGCGGGCGACGGCCTGGCCCCGGCGGACAAGAAGCTCTACGCCCTCCGCGACGTCACGGGCACGGTCGAGGCCATCCCGCTGATCGCTTCCTCCATCATGTCGAAGAAGATCGCGGAGGGCACCGGCTCCCTGGTCCTGGACGTGAAGGTGGGCACCGGGGCCTTCATGAAGACCATCGAGGACGCCCGTGAGCTGGCGTCGACGATGGTGGGCCTCGGCACCGACCACGGTGTGAAGACGGTCGCCCTCCTCACGGACATGTCGACCCCGCTCGGCCTCACCGCCGGCAACGCCCTCGAGGTCCGCGAGTCGGTCGAGGTCCTGGCGGGCGGCGGCCCGGCGGACGTCGTGGAACTCACCGTCGCCCTGGCCCGCGAGATGCTCGACGCGGCCGGAGTGAAGGACGCCGACCCCGCGAAGGCGCTGGCCGACGGCTCGGCGATGGACGCCTGGCGCCGCATGATCGCCGCCCAGGGCGGAGACCCGGACGCCCCGCTCCCCACCTCCCGTGAGCAGCACGTGGTGAAGGCGACCGCCTCCGGCGTCCTGACCCGCCTCGACGCCTACGACATCGGCATCGCCGCCTGGCGTCTCGGCGCCGGACGCGCCCGCAAGGAGGACCCGGTCCAGGCCGCCGCGGGCGTCGAACTGCACGCCAAGCCCGGCGACACGGTGACCGAGGGCCAGCCCCTGCTGACCCTGCACACCGACACGCCCGAGCGCTTCGACTACGCCCTGGAGGCCGTGGAGGGCTCGTACGACATCGGGGCGCCGGGCACGGCGTTCACGGCGTCGCCGGTGGTGCTGGAACGTATCGCCTGACCTGCGCTTCTCCCGATCGGGTGAACGGGATCGGTGGACCGGCGCCGGTCCCGTTCGGCATGCTGTAGTCGGTGACGCACCGATTGGAGAGAACCGCCATGAGCGCACTCACTGTCGACCACGACCCCGAGCAGAGCTGGGACGACCTCGTCCGGTTCTGGGAGGAGATGGAGTGGCCCGAGGGCAGCAAGGTGGAGATCATCGAGGGGATCATCACCGTGTCACCTGCTCCCGCGTACCGCCACAACGTGATCGCGGCACGTATCCAGCGTCGCCTCTACTCCGTGATCCCCGAGGACTGGGAGGTCTTCCAGACGCTGGCCATCGCCGTACCCTCGCGCTTGGGCATGCTCATGCCTGACCTCGTTGTGGCCCCGGTGCGGGAGGACACGGACACCGACACCCATATCCCGGCCGCCCTTGCTGAACTCGTCGTGGAGGTGACGTCAAGGTCCAACGCCCGCCACGACCGGGTCAGCAAGCTCGCCGCCTATGCCACCGCCGGCATCCCGCTGTACCTCCTCGTCGACCGCTGGGGCCCCGACGGTCCCACGGCAACGCTCTACGGCGAACCGAAAGGCAGCGTCTACCGGCCACTGAGCACCGTCAAGTTCGGCGAGGCCATCGAGATCCCGGCCCCCTTTGACGTCACCATCGACACCAGCGTCTTCCCCGACAAGTAGCGGCAGGACAGCTCGTCCGCCCGCGCGGCGGCACGCTCGCCGATGAATTCGGCGGTTCCCCGCGGTCTACCGATCGTGGACGCGACGACACCCGCCGTACTCGTGCTGCCAGGCCCCGTCACCCGGGACGAGGTGCCTCGGCTCTGTGCCGAGGTACGCGCGCGACTGGAGGGGACCGGGGGCGGGATCGTGCTCTGCGACGTCGCCGGTATCGGTCCGCCGGGCCTGGCCGCCGTCGACGTACTGGCCCGGATGCAGCTCACCGCCCGCCGGGCCGGGGGCCGGATCCGGCTGCGGGACCCCGACCCGGCGCTGCGCGCGCTACTGGGCCTGGTCGGGCTTGCCTTCGAGGTGGAGGGGCAGGTCGAAGAGGGGGAACCAGCGGGCGGTGTCGAGGAAGCAGTGGAATCCGGCGATCCGGCCCGCTGAGATCTCCAGCACCTGGACGGCCCACGCGCTGAAGCCGCCCTTCTCCGGATCCGGTTTGTACTGCGCGAAGCCCGGCAGTCCGTTGACCGCGACCGGCACCAGATGGGATCCGGCGCAGGGCGCGCCGAGGGTGGTCATGAACCCGGTGATGTCGCCGGTGCCGGTCAGCCACAGGTCGAACGGCGGCATCGTCATGACCGCGTCCTCGTGCAGCAGGGCCGTCAGCGCCGCCATGTCGTACCCCTCGAAGGCGGCCACATAGCGCTCCAGCAGCTTCTGCTGGTCGTCGTCGAGCGGGTCGGAGACATCGGCCGGCGCGACCTGCCCGTCGCCCTCGGCGAGGGTGGCGCGGGCCCGCTGGAGCGCGCTGTTCACCGAGGCGACGGAGGTGTCGAGCAGCTCGGCGACCTCGCTGGCCTTCCATGCCAGCACCTCACGCAGGATCAGCACCGCCCGCTGCTTGGACGGCAGCTTCTGCAGCGCGGCGACGAACGCCAGCCGCACCGACTCCTTGGCCACGGCGGCCTCCGCCGGGTCGTCGGTGGTCGGCAGCACCCGGGCGTCCGGCACCGGCTCCAGCCAGGTGTTGTCGGGGCGGGGGGAGAGGGCGGCCTGCGCGAGCGGCGTCGAGTCGGTGAGGTCCATGGGCCGTGCCCTCTTGTTCCCCGCGGTCAGCATGTCGAGGCAGACGTTCGTGGCGATGCGGTAGAGCCACGACCGCAGGGAGGACCGCCCCTCGAACTTCTCGTAGCTCCGCCAGGCCCTGATCATCGTGTCCTGCACGGCGTCCTCGGCCTCGAAGGACGACCCCAGCATCCGATAGCAGTACCCGGTCAGCTCGACCCGGTGTTTCTCCAGCCGGACGTCCAGTTCCGCCGTCGCCGTACCGTCGCTCATGGCCAACCCACCCCTGTGGCTCACTCCGTCGCACGCACCCTTGCGCACCACCTCGGAAGCTACCGCAGCCCACTGACAACGGCCTGGCGAAGGGGTGAAGGAGCAGGTCAGGGGTTCGTGGGCCCGGGGCGAAAAGCACGGGGCGCAGCCCCTGCTCTTCAGGGGCGCGGGGAACTGCGCGAGAAGCCCCACCGGACGCGCGCCGACCCACCCACCCCGCGCGGCGCGCGAAGCGCAAACCTCAGTGAACCCGCACCGGCGCCCGCCGAGCCGCACGCGACCCCACCACAGTGATCCCCACAACCCCCACCACAGCCAGCAGTCCCAGCGAAACCGTCCCGCCCCAGCCGCCCGCGTGGAACGCGACCGCACCCAGCGTGCTGCCCGCGCTGGAGCCCACGTAGTACGCCGACTGGTACAGCGCCGACGCCTGCGCCCGCCCCTCCTTCGCCGTGTGGCTCACCGACGACGACGCGGCGGCGTGCCCCGCGAAGAAGCCGGCGGTGATGAGAACGAGGCCGAGCAGGACCAGCGGGAGCGCGTCGGAGAGCGACACCAGCAGTCCGGCGGTCGTCGTGCCGCCCGCCAGGTACAACGCGCCCCTGCGCCCCAGCCGGCCCACCAGCTTCCCGGCGGTGGACGCCGACACCGTACCCACCAGGTACACGAGGAAGATCGACCCGATGACGCCCTGCGGCAGCGAGAAGGGCGCCTCGGTCAGCCGGTAGCCGATCACCGTGTACACGGCGCCGAAGACCGTCATGAACAGCGCGCCGATCGCGTACAGCCGCCGCAGCAGCGGGTTGGCGAGGTGCGCCCGGACCGTGCGGGCCAGGACCCCGGGCCGCAGTGACCCGGCGACGAAGTGCCTCGGCGCGGGGAGCAGCAGCCGGAACGCCACCGCGCACCCGACCGCGATCACCCCGAGCACGCCCAGCGCGACCCGCCAGCCCCATTCCTGGGCGACCCATCCCGTGACGACCCGCCCGCTCATGCCGCCGACGCTGTTGCCGGCGACGAAGAGACCGATCGCGGTGATGAGGGCCTTGGGCCGCACCTCCTCGGCGAGGTAGGCGGTGGCGGAGGCCGGCACCCCGGCCAGCGCGGCACCCTGCACGGCCCGCAGCACCACCAGCGCCCCCAGCGAGGGCGCGAAGGGGATCAGCAGCCCGACCGTCACCGCGACCGCCAGCGAGCCGGTCATCACCGTACGTCGCCCGAACCGCTCCGACAGCGCGCTCATCGGCAGCACGAACAGCGCCAGCGCGCCCGTCGCCGCCGACACCGTCCAGCTGGCCGCGCTCGCCGTCGTCCCGAAGCCGTCCGAGACCAGCGGCAGCAGCGCCTGCGTGGAGTAGAGGAGAGCGAAGGTGGCGACACCGGCGAGGAACAGCGCGAGGCTCATCCGCCGGTAGCCGGGCCCGCCCGGGGCCACACGGGAATCGACGGGGGTGCTGACTGATCCGGCGCCCACCCTGGTGGACGCCTCGGTACTCGCGGAAGGCATGCCTCGAAACTACGTACGCCGTTCCTCATCCGTCCATTGCATGGAACGGTCATAATCGTTCCTGTGACGCATCAGCAGAGGTCAGGGCCGCGGCTGTCACCGTCCGGTGACACAGAAGACATCGAGCGCTCCGAGCACACCGAGGACATCGAGGACATCGTCCTGCGCCTCGCCCCCCGCCTCGCCTACTTCGCCGGGGTCGCCCGCACCGAGCACGTCACCCGTGCCGCGCAGGAGATGCAGGTCCCGCAGTCGACGCTGTCGCGGGCGATGGTCCGCCTGGAACAGGACCTGGGCGTCGACCTGTTCGCCCGCCGGGGGCGCACGGTCTCCCTCACGCACGCCGGCCGCACCTTCCACGCCTCCGTCGAGCGCGCCCTCACCGAGATCGAACGCGCCGCCGACGAGGTCCGCGCCGACGCCGACCCCGCCACCGGCAAGGTCGCCTTCGGCTTCCTGCACACCATGGGCGCCGAGACCGTCCCCGGCCTCCTCCAGGCCTTCCGCGCCGAGCACCCCCGGGTCCGCTTCAGCCTCGTCCAGAACTACGGCGAGGCCATGCTCGAACGCCTGCGCGCGGGCGAACTCGACCTCTGTCTCACCTCACCCGTCCCGGACGCCCCCGACCTGGTGGCCCGCCGGCTCGACGAACAGAAGCTGCGCCTCGTCGTCCCCGCCGACCACCGTCTCGCCGCCCGCAAGCGCGTCCGCCTCGCCGAGGCCGCCGACGAAACCTTCGTCACCCTCGAACCCGGCTACGGCATGCGCCGCATCACCGACGACCTCTGCAAGGAGGCCGGCTTCAAACCCCGCGTCGCCTTCGAGGGGGAGGAGGCGGAGACCCTGCGGGGCCTGGTGGCGGCAGGCCTGGGCGTGGCCCTCCTGCCCCCACCCGCCGTCCCGCGACCGGGCGTCGTCGAGCTGACGGTCACCGCCCCGAGAGCGGCCCGCGAGATCGGGGTGGCCTGGCTGGACGGCCACCCCGACACACCCCCGGTCGCGGCCTTCAAGAAGTTCCTGCTGTCGAGAAGGGGCCGCCTCCTCCACGACTGACGCGAGCCGCGGCCGCGCCCCTCCAGGGGCGCGGGGAACCGCGCGACCAGCCACCCACGGCCCGCAGCCGCGAGACGACATCAACCAGCTCGACGCGAGCGCTGCCGCCCGAAGCCGGAGGCGAGCGGCATCCGCAACCCCAACGGCGGCGGCGCCGCGAGCGCGTCCTCCACAGGCCGGGCGAACGTCCTCCCGAACAGCACCCCCATCACGAAGTCCGCGGCCAGCGCGTGCACCTCGTCCCGGTACTGCGTCAGCCCGTGGCGATCCGCGTGCACCTCGAACCGGCAGATGCCGGGGTTCGTCTTCTTCGCCCGCGCCGCGAACCGGAACGACAACTCGGGATCCACCCGCTCGTCGTTGGTCCCGTGCACGATCAGCACCCGCCGCCCGGCCAGCTGTTTCACCGGTTCGGGCGGCGCCGCGACATCCTCCTCGGGCAACCAGGGAGCGATGGCCAGCACGGAGTTGACGGCCTCGTGCCCGCCCGCGTGCAGCGCGGCCCGCGCCCCCATGTGCAGCCCGGCCAGACACACCGGGACGTCTCCGTAGCGCCGGACGACCTCGTCCACGGCCCACTCGGCGTCCCGCGCCAGCCGCGCCTGGGACCCGTTCCACCCCCGGTAGCGGTAGTGCACGACATGCGTGGCCAGTCCCTCCGTACGGCCCGCGCGGGCCAGCCGGCGGCCGAGGGCGCGCACGGAGGCCGTGGCCATCACGGAGGAGGGTCTGCGGGTGGATGCCTCGTCGCCGGCCGGCAGGAGCAGGACGACCCCGCCGACCGTGCTCGGCTCCGGGCCGATCGTCCGCCCAAGTCGGGGCGTACGTACCGGCATTGCTTGCTGCGCCATGACAGAACAGTGTCAGAAGAGATGGTGTACGCCACCCTTCGTGTGGGTCACCGTTGGGTATCGACGACACCGCCCGACAGGCGCTCTACGCG
Organism: Streptomyces caniscabiei; assembly: GCF_014930365.1. Classification (GTDB taxonomy): domain Bacteria; phylum Actinomycetota; class Actinomycetes; order Streptomycetales; family Streptomycetaceae; genus Streptomyces; species Streptomyces caniscabiei. Next base: position 475,306 of record NZ_JABXWI010000007.1, read on the forward strand.
CGTAGGCTATATCGTGCGAAAATGACGAACCAGACCGACCCGACCGGTAACACCCCGGACTCGGACCAGATCCGCCGGGCGCCCAAGGTTCTGCTGCACGACCACCTCGACGGCGGCCTGCGCCCCGGAACCATCGTCGAACTCGCCCGCGACCGCGGGTACTCCCAGCTCCCCGAGACCGACGCCGACCGCCTCGGCACCTGGTTCAGCGAGGCCGCCGACTCCGGCTCGCTGGAGCGGTACCTGGAGACCTTCTCCCACACCGTCGCCGTCATGCAGACCCGCGACGCCCTCGTCCGCGTCGCCGCCGAGTGCGCCGAGGACCTCGCCGCCGACGGCGTCGTCTACGCCGAGATCCGCTACGCCCCCGAGCAGCACCTCGAAGGCGGGCTGACCCTCGAAGAGGTCGTCGAGGCCGTCAACGAGGGCTTCCGGGAAGGCGAGCGCCGGGCCAGGGCCGACGGCCACCGCATCCGCGTCGGCGCCCTGCTCACCGCCATGCGGCACGCGGCCCGCGCCCTGGAGATCGCCGAACTCGCCAACCGCTACCGCGACCTGGGCGTCGCCGGCTTCGACATCGCGGGCGCCGAGGCCGGTTACCCGCCCACCCGCCACCTCGACGCCTTCGAGTACCTCAAGCGCGAGAACAACCACTTCACCATCCACGCCGGGGAGGCCTTCGGACTCCCCTCCATCTGGCAGGCCCTGCAGTGGTGCGGCGCCGACCGGCTCGGCCACGGCGTCCGCATCATCGACGACATCCAGGTGCACGAGGACGGCTCCGTGAAGCTCGGCCGCCTCGCCTCCTACGTCCGCGACAAGCGCATCCCGTTGGAGCTCTGCCCCAGCTCCAACCTCCAGACCGGTGCCGCCCGTTCGTACGCCGAGCACCCCATCGGACTGCTGCGGCGACTGCATTTCCGGGCCACCGTGAACACCGACAACCGGCTGATGTCCCACACCAGCATGAGCCGCGAATTCGAGCACCTTGTCGACGCTTTCGGTTACACGCTCGACGACATGCAGTGGTTCTCGGTCAATGCTATGAAGTCAGCATTCATTCCTTTCGATGAACGACTGGCCATGATCAATGACGTGATCAAGCCCGGATACGCCGAGCTGAAATCCGAATGGCTGTTCCGTCAGACCGCCTCCACCAGCGGTTCTGTCGACGAACAGGGCTGAACAGCGGCATCGGGAAGCGGTCGCGCCGACGGCGACGCGGCCGCTTTTCGATGTTTGCCTCCGGCGGGACTTTGGTGTTTACGTTTCGGCACCGCTCACCACCCGCCAAACGCATTCCAAGGACGCATTCAACATGAAGCAGTCTGCTGCCAAGACCCTCGGTGTCGCCGTCGTCGGTGCCGCCATCGCCGCCGCGGGCGCGGGCGCCGCGAACGCCGCACCGGGTGCCCCCGACGCCTCCCAGGCCCTCGGCACCGTCACCCAGGCGCTGCCCGTGGAGAACGTCACGAAGGTGCTGCCGGCCGCCTCCGGCGCCCTCGCCCAGGGTCAGAGCGCGCTCGGCGCCGGCCTCGAAGCCGCCCAGCCCGCCGCCACCAACGTCCTCGCCGAGGGCCCCACCGCCCCCGTCGCCGGACTGCTCGGCGGCCTCCCCGTCGGCAAGACCCTCCCCGCCAAGGGCCTCGGCGTCAACGGCCTGCCCCTCGGCGGCGGCGCCGCCTGAGGCGCGTCACCACAGCCGTACGGGGCGCACCCACGAAGGGTGCGCCCCGCCGGTGTGCGTGTCACCAGGCCGCGCGGGCCTTGCCCTCGGCGGGGAACAGGATCCACAGGGCTATGTACAGCAGGAACTGCGGGCCCGGAAGCAGACACGACACCAGGAAGATCACGCGCATCGTGGTCGCGGAGGTGCCGAAGCGCCGTGCCAGCGCGGCGCACACTCCGCCGATCATGCGGCCTTCGGTGGGGCGGGCAAGGCGGCTCATGAGGGCTCCTTCGTCAGCGTAGGACGTCGACCGCGGGCCGACGGTGGGGCGGAGCCTCGAAGCGGCCACCGCTCTCTTTTCCACACCTTCGACGCTACGGTGACGAAGCGGACGAAGCGTCCCTCTACGGGGCCATCCCGACCCTGGGAATCGTCGGGGTCAGACCCTGAGGCAACTCCTCGGGGCGCGACCGGTCCTCCCGCACCCGGGTCGCGGCCCTCCGCCGCAACGCCGACCTGACCGCCGGGACGACCGCGAGATGGGCGAGGCCCACGCCGACCGAGTTCAGCAGGATCGAGTCGATGTCGACGACCTGACCGGGCACCCCGGTCTGCAGCAGCTCGATCGCCAGCGACAGCAGCGCCCCCGCCGCGACCGACCGCGCCAGCGAGGCGAACGGTGACCCGGCGAGCCTGCCGTGCAGCATCGGCAGCAGGACGCCCAGCGGGGCGAGCAGCGCCAGCCCCTCACCGATGCGATGGGCCGCCTCGGGCCAGCCGAGCGCCAGATCCGCTCTGATTCCTGCGAACGGCCGCAGATTCGCGGGACTCATCCAGGTGACGTCCAGCGGACGCAGCGTGATCCAGGCAACGACCGCGAGATGCGCGACGAGGAGGACACCCCCCGCCGCACGGACACGGACCCCGGCGCTACCGCCGTTCGTACCTTGAGGCTGCACGCCCCCCAAGACGCGGCCCCCGGCACGATCGGTTGCAGGGACTTTTTTGAGGCTCGGTTCGCCTCCGGGGCGCTGCTCACTCGCCGACCCTGTTGTAGTTGCCCTGACAGTGGGCCTCTGGGGGTGGGCCGCCCGTGTTCGACCGGCGACCGCGCCTGCGCGGCCGTCAGGAGCCGTTGATCTCCTCGGAAGGGGGGTTGCCCTCGCCCGGGGACGACTCGGTCTCCTGCGTGCACTCGTAGCGGCGTAGCGACTCCGCGCTCGTGCTGCCCAGGACCACCGAGCCGTTGTCGCCGGCGGCCGCCGAGTCGGCGAAGGTGCAGACGATCTGGGCCAGGGCGTATTTGGGGAGGGAGTCGGGGGAGGCGGACAGGCGGAGCGTGTCCTCGGGGTCGCCGGGGGAGGGGCCCGTGACCGTCAGGCCGGGCGGGACGGCCGTGCTGTAACCGGCCTCGTCCTCGACCTCACTGGGGTCGCCGGCGAGGGCGTCCAGCAGGCCCTGGGCGACGACGACACGCCGCCGGGCCTCCTCGGTGCCCTCGGCGACCTGCATCGAGCGGTTGACGCGGACGAGCGCCCCGGAGCAGAGCAGGAACACCTCGACCGGCACACCGGCGGGGGTCGCCTGGGGCGAGAGGTCCGTCGCCGACAGCTCGCACGGCACCATCGAGGGTGCCGGACCGAAGTCCGTCGGCACCTGGGTGGCGCGGATGCCGCAGCCCGCGAGGAGGCCGGCGAGGGCCCCGGTCGCGGCCAGGACCCGTACGCGTCGCCCGCGCGAGCGCCGTGTCCCCGCGTCCGGCACGCGCGTCCCCCGGGGTTCGGCGTCGGCTCGTCCTCGTGCGCTTCGTATCGTCACTTCCCGTCCCCCTCGGTGCCCTGCGTGCCGCCGTCGCTCTCGCCGTCCCGTTCCTTCGCGACCAGGGAGGCCGCGTCGCGGGGCAGGCGGAGGGTGAACACGGCGCCGCCCTTGGGGGAGTTGGCGGCGGTGATCTCGCCGCCGTGGATGTGGGCGTTCTCCAGGGCGATGGACAGGCCGAGGCCGCTGCCCTCGGAGCGGGGGCGGGAGGCGCTCGCCTTGTAGAAGCGGTCGAAGACGTGCGGGAGGACGTCCTCGGGGATGCCGGGCCCGTGGTCCTGCACCTCGATGAACAGGTTCTCGCCCTCCGTGCGCACCGAGACGCGCACCGGGGAGCCGCCGTGCTTGAGCGCGTTGCCGATCAGGTTCGCCAGGATCACGTCCAGGCGGCGCGGGTCCAGGTTGATGATGACGCCGCGCTCGGCGTTCAGCTCCACCGCGTCCAGCCAGGCGCGGGCGTCGATGCACGCGGTGATCTGGTCGGCGATGTCCACGTCGTCGAGGACGAGCCGGGCCGTGCCCGCGTCGAAGCGGGTGACCTCCATCAGGTTCTCGACCAGGTCGTTCAGGCGGCGGGTCTCACTGACGACGAGGCGCACCGCCGGTTCGATCATGGGGTCGAGGCTGCCCGTGTCGGCGTCCAGCTCCTCCTCCAGCACCTCCGTGACGGCGGTGATCGCCGTCAGCGGCGTACGGAGTTCATGGGACATGTCGGCGACGAAGCGGCGGGAGGCCTCCTCGCGGGCGCTCATGTCGTCGACCTTCTTCTCCAGGGACTCCGCCGCGAGGTTGAACGTGCGGGAGAGGTCGGCCAGTTCGTCCGTGCCGGAGACGCGCAGCCGGGTGTCGAGCTTTCCCTCGCCGAGGCGCCGGGCGGCCACTCCGAGGCGCTGCACCGGCTTCAGCACGGTCGTCGCGGCGGCCTGCGCGAGCAGCGCCGAGCCGATCAGCGACAGGCCCGTGGCGATACCGAGGGACCAGGCGAGGGAGTTGAGGTCCTTCGCCTCCTCCGCGAGGGACTTGCGCATGTAGCCGGTCGGCCCGCCGCCGATCATCTTCGCGCCGCCCACCAGATACGGGGTGTCGCCGTCGATGACCCGCTGCCAGTACACGTGGTACGCGTGCTTGTTGCCCGAGGTGAGTTTCTGCCGCTTGTTGACGGCCTTCTGCAGCGACGCGGGCACGTCCTCCAGCGAGAAGCCGGTGAGCGCGTTGTCGGTCGAGGATCCGGAGACCGTCTCGCCGTCCGCGCCCCGGGCGATCAGCAGCACGCTGGAGCGCTCGCCGCCGTCCGCCATCTTCCGCGCCGCGACCCGCAGTTGGTCCTGCGTCGGGTTCGGGCGCAGGGTGCTCACATGGCTCTGCATCTCGCGCTCGAAGTCGTTGAGCGCCGCGTCCTGCGCGCGCGTCTGCACGGCCTCGCGGTTGAGCCAGTAGGCGATAGCGGACGCCGACACGGCGGCGGTGAGTGCCACCAGACCGAAGACGACCACCAGACGCAGCCGCAGACTGGTGAACCGGATCCGGGACTGCACTGTCCTGCGAGCCGCGGCCCAGCCGCGGATCCCCCCTGAAGCCTTCGTCACTGAGGCGTGTCCAACCGGTAGCCCACGCCGCGCACGGTACGGATCAGGGTCGGCGACGACGGCACGTCCTCGACCTTGGCGCGCAGCCGCTGCACACACGCGTCCACCAGACGGGAGTCGCCCAGGTAGTCGTGCTCCCACACCAGACGCAGCAACTGCTGCCGGGACAGGGCCTGTCCCGGGCGACGGCTCAGCTCCAGGAGCAGCCGCAGCTCGGTGGGCGTCAGCTGGAGGTCCTCGCCGTTCTTCGTCACGGTCATCGCCGCGCGGTCGATCACGAGGGAACCGAAGGTCGCCGCGTCGTTGGCCTCGCGCTCACCGCGCCGCAGCACCGCGCGGATGCGGGCGTCCAGCACCCGCCCCTGCACGGGCTTCACCACATAGTCGTCCGCGCCCGACTCCAGTCCCACCACGACGTCGATGTCGTCGCTGCGCGCGGTGAGCAGGATGATCGGCAGCTGGTCGGTGCGCCGGATCCGCCGACACACCTCGAAGCCGTCGATGCCAGGCAGCATCACGTCCAAAACGATCAGATCCGGCCGCTGTTCGCGCAGCAGCTTGAGACCATCCTCGCCGGTGGCGGCGGTGGCGACACGGTGCCCCTGGCGCGTCAGTGAGAGCTCCAGGGCCGTGCGGATGGCGTCGTCGTCCTCGATCAGCAACAGGGAAGGCACGGGCTCATTCTGGCCCATGGCATGGCGCCGAATCGACCGTTGGAGCGCTCCCACCCGACACCCGCACACGATCGTGCCGTTCGAGTAGCCGTACGACTCTTCTCTGTGATCGACCTGTGCCCCGTCTGGGCCGCACCCAGGGGTCCGACCCCTGTGACAGGTCTGTGACAGTCGGCGGACAGAGCCATGAAGGTGAAGCGGCAATCTTTTCGGCACAGGCAAGGAAGCACGCCGAAGACCGGAACTCCACGACGGGGGGCGCGAGATGAACACGCTGCACAGCACCAGCACTAGCGCAGTTGTCACGCGGCTCCACGACGTCGTCGTCCGGAACGCGGAGAAGTCCGGTGCCGTGAGCGGGCGGGGGTGCGCTCGCGGCACCGGGCGTCAGCACACGACGTTCATGTCGGTGGTTGACGCACACGTGGGGGGAAGCACCACGGGGGCGACGGGGGTCGCCCACGGGGGAACGGGGACCGCGTACGGGGAGGGCACGGGGGAACGCCGGTCTGTGTCGGAGGCGGAGTTCACCGCCTACGTCCAGGAGCGTCGTGCCTCCCTGTACGCAACCGCCTACCACCTGACCGGAGACCGCTTCGAGGCCGAGGACCTGCTGCAGAGCGCGCTGTTCTCGACCTACCGGGCCTGGGACCGGATCAGTGACAAGGCCGCGGTCGGGGGCTATCTCCGCCGCACCATGACCAATCTGCACATCAGCGCGTGGCGCCGCCGCAAGCTGAACGAGTACCCGACCGAGGAGCTGCCGGAGACGGCCGGCGACACGGACGCGATGCGCGGCACCGAACTGCGCGCCGTCCTGTGGCAGGCGCTCGCCCGGCTCCCCGAACTCCAGCGGACGATGCTGGTCCTTCGTTACTACGAGGGCCGCACCGACCCGGAGATCGCGGAGATCCTCGACATCAGTGTCGGCACGGTGAAGTCCAGCATCTGGCGGTCCCTCCGCCGGCTGCGTGAGGACGAGGTCCTCAGCTTCGGCCGTGACGAGGAGGAGTCCTTCGGGGAGCTTGTCGCCTGAGGGTCTGTGGGGGGGGAGTAAGTAACGGGGGAAAAGCGGGGGGAGCACGGGGGAGAGCGGGGGGCACGGGGGAACGGGGAACGTCACGGTGGCGCGGGGGAGCGCCGGTGTGACACGTGGGGGGATCACGGGGGAAGCGGGACTGGAGGGCCGGGGGGTCCGTCCAGTCCCGCTTTCATGTGCGCCTCAGGTCCGCCCTCGGGGCGGGCCCGTGTTCAGGCGCCGGCTCAGGCCGGGGCCTTCGCGACGCGGCCCGCCGCGGCCGCCGCCAGACGGCCCAGGGCCTCGTCGCGGTCGCACGGGTGGGCGCCCAGCTCCGTCTGCCGGGCCACGATCGAACGTTCCAGCCGCATGAGCCGCCAGCCGCGCCGCAGCAGGAACGGCACCGATTTGCGGCCCTCCTTGAGGTCGCGCAGGAAGCGGCGGCGGAACGTCTTCACCGGACCGCGGGTCAGACACAGCGCGTCCGCCAGCAGGCCGAGTTCACGGCAGCGGCCGACGATCTCGGCGGCGAAGATGCCCTCGGCGATGAACACCGGTGTCCGCCCGATCCGCAGGGCCTCCGCGCCGGTCCGCGCGCTGAGGGAGATGTCGTACGCCGGGACGGTCGTCCGGCTCGTACGGCACAGCTCCTCGATCGCCGCGACAGCGGTGTCCGCGTCCCACGACAGCGGGTGGTCCCAGTCGATGTCCGTGCTGCCCTCCACCTGCGGCAGCGTCGGGTCGTGGCCCTCCTTGTAGAAGTCGTCGAGCCGCAGCACGGGCAGGCCGGAGCGGGCGGCGAGGAGGGACTTGCCCGAGCCGGACGGACCGGACAGCAGGACGACTCGGGTCGGTATCGGAGGATGCGAACTCACGAGAGTCCAGTGTGAGGCATCGCGCGGCTCCCGCCGAGACGGCGGGTCGCCCTTGGAGCACACATCACACCTCAACTACCTTACGTGTTGCCATGATTACTTTCCGGAGCGGGAAGTGATCGTAGAAAAGAGAAGGTGACAACGCTGATGGCTCGACACTCGGCCCCCCAGAACTCCACCGCCCGGCGCGCGTTGCTGGCCGCCGCCACCGCCGGGGTCGCGCTCGGCGCGGGCGCGGGTACGGCCGCCGCCGCGGACGACGCGGCCCCGGTCGTCGACGTGATGCGGACCCGGCCCACGTCGCTGGGGAAGATCGACCCGCAGGCGGGCCTCCAGGCCCTGACCGGCACGGTCGGCTACGTCACCGGGCCGGTCGCGGGGCTCAAGCCCAACCCGCTCGCGGGCACCGGGGTCGATCCTCTCGACAACGGGGTGGGGACACAGCTCGCCGACTTCCAGCCGCTGACGTCGACGGCGCTGACGGGGCCGGTGGCCCAGGCGCCGTCGGTCGGGAGCATTCCGGTGGTGGGGCCGGTGGTGGGTGGGTTGCGCTGAGCTGTCGGGTGCGCGGTGAACCCGTGAAGAAGTGAGTCGACCCCCTTCGTCCGAAGGGGGTCGACTCACTTTGTTCAGACGGTACGGCCCAAGTGGGTGATCATGATGTGGATCACGTCGTTGTCGATGATGTACAGAACCCGGTAGTCGCCGACGCGCAGGCGACGGATGTCGGGTGACCCGTACGGAGTCGACGCCGCTGGACGGGGGTCGTGGGCCAGTTTGTCGATGGTGTCGAGGACCAGGGCGAGGCCGCTCGGGTCTTCCTTCAGGAACCGGGCTGCCGAGTCAAGGGCGTGCGGCTCGAAGACGATCTCGTACGTCACTGCTGTTCGAGCCCCAGCCGTCGACGAACCTCGGCCATCGGAATGCCGGGCCCGAGAGTTCCCTCCGCCTTGCGCCGCTGGTAGTCCGCCACCGCAAGGGCGTCTTCGAAGTCCTCTATCACCTGGGGTGACACAAGGAGCGCGGCCACGTGACCGTGGTCGGTGAGTGCGATGGTCTCGCGCCCGTGGGCGGCGCGGCGGACCAGGTCGCCGAGCTGGGAACGGGCGGCGCTGATGGCGATCTCAACCATGAGCGCATGGTTGCACAAGATTATTCTTGTATGCAATTGATTCGACTGTGTGTTTCCTGGGGCATGGCTGATCGTGGGGGCCCAGGTGTTCCGTCGAAACGGTAGGAACGCCAGTCGGCTGCCGGGATAGCCTCGTCGGGGCGGCGCTTGAAAGGGTGTGTCGCCGCGCACGCATTCATGAAGTCGAGGGGAACCCGTGGCGTACCCGGTCCAGGTCCGGAACCTGCGCAGGAAGCTGATCGAGCGGTTCCGGCCGCTGGTCGACATGGAGGATGTCGCGGGCAGGGCGGACGAGGAGCAGATGTTCCTCAGTCGTGCGGTGGCCGCACTGGCGGTCAAGATCGAGACGGCATGTTCCGACGAAGAGGCCGGCCGGTCCGTGATCGACAGCTCCACGGACAAGGGTGTCGACGCGGTCTCGGTGCAGCAGCGGGGTGAGCGGCAGCACGTCACCCTCGTGCAGGCGAAGTGGAACGACAAGGGTGAGGCCGGATTCGGCGAGCATGACGCCGCCGCGTTGATACGTGGGCTCGACTACCTGCTGGAACTGGAGTTCCACCGCTTCGGCAGCAAGATCGACCGGCACTCGGCGGCCATTGACGCGGCACTCAACAGCCCCTCGCCCAAGGTGACTCTGGTGCTGGCGCTCGTGACCGGCACCGAACTGCACCAGAACACCAAGGACTTCCTCAACGAGTCGGTCGACAAGCACAACTTGGACGACGACCTCGTGGAACTCAAGGTCATCAACCTGCGCGATCTCCACCGGGAGATCCTGGGCGACCACGCCGAGCGGAAGGTCGACTTGGACGTGCAGGTCGATGGCGTAGGAAAAATCGATTCCCCGTACACCGCCTACTACGGAACGGTCTCCGCCGAGGCGGTTGCCGCGTGGTACGACGATCACGGCCGCCACCTCACGGCGCGCAACATCCGCGACGCTCTCGATGTCAGCGACGTAAATGACAAGATTCGCACCACCCTGGTGAAGGAGCCCGAACACTTCTGGTACTTGAGTAACGGGATCACGCTGCTCTGCGACCGGATTCGCAAGCACGGCAAGGGGGCCCCGGTGGCGGGGGCCGGTGCCGGATTCCGGCTGGAGGGCGCCAGCCTCATCAACGGGGCGCAGACGGTGAGCGCCGTGTACCGCGCGATGCAGCAGAGGCCCGGCAAGGCCGCCCTCGGGCGACTCCTGGTGCGGATCATCTCCTTGGAGGACTGCCCCGAGGACTTCGGTGACCGTGTCACCGTGGCCGCCAACACCCAGAACCCCACCCAGGAGCGGGACTTCCGGTCGCGCAGGCCGGAACAGTTCGATCTCCGGCACGACTTCGCGCTCTCGCTGGGGCTCCAGTACGTGATCAAGCGAGGGGAGCCCGAGCCGGCCTACGACGAGGGCTGCACCATGGAGGAGGCGGCCATCGCCTTGGCCGCCGCCGACTCTCCCGGTCTCGCCGCCCAGGCCAAGCGGGACGCGTCGACCCTGTGGGGGGTACGCACCTATCGGCAGCTTTTCGGGGCGCACCCGACTGCCCACCGGGTGTGGCGCTGCGTTCAGTTGCTGCGTGCGGTGCGGGAGGCGCTCGAACGAGAGAAGGAGAGTGCTGTCGGGCGCCTGGCGGGTGCCGCCGCCTACGGAGATCTGCTGATCACCCATGTGCTCTACCGAGCGATGCACGTCGCGGACTTCGATGAGGAGAAGGCGACGGACGCGGCGTGGGAGGCGTGCCTGGCCGAGGTGCCGGACCGGGTGCGGCGTGCCCTCGCCTGGATGGTGATCGTCATCGACGGCGCGTACGGCCGCAACAGTCAGCTCGGTACGGCGGTCCGGACCGAGGAACGTGCCCAGCTGGTGACAGACGGTCTGTATGCCCGGGTCCTCGGCAACGAAGAACCGCCCAGTGACGAGGAGTCCAGGCTGGACCAGGAGCCCGGAACCGGTACGCGGGTGACCAACGCGGTGTGGGTGATCGTCGACGCGGAGCGCCTCCGGGACGGGACGGTGCTGGAGTTCCGCCCGGTGACCGGTCCGGAGCGCAGGCAGCTGCCCCGGTGGATCGAGGAGGATCCGCGCAGGGCTCGTGCCACCTGGCAGAACAACAAGGTCAAGCCGCTTGTGTGGGCCGTGGACGGCAAGGCGTATGCCCCCTCCACGCTGGTGCGTCTGATGCGGCGGACGGCGATGGGCAACGATCAGCAAGTGCAGGGCACCCGGCACTGGCATGTGCCGGAACTCGGGGCGCTGGTCGACATCGCGAAGGAGCTGAGGGTGAACGGCGACACCGGCGACTGACACGACCGTCAGATGGGCGGGCGCGACGGTAGGTGCCCGGCGCGGAAGGGGGAGGATCCGCTTCCACGCTGGCCTAGTCTTGGGCGGTGCCGCCGTATGGTGACAGGCTATGCGTAGTGCAGCAAGAGGGACAAAGGGGCTCTAATCGCAATGGGTGAGGAACAGTTGGGCTTCGACATGCCGGAGGAGGGCCCGCGCGAGCCGGAGACGTCCGAGGAAGCCGACAAGAAGGACACCGGCGCGGTGAACGGCGAGGCGCCCGCCGGACCGCGCAAGCTCGCGGACGACGAGGTCTTCGACTACATCACCGGCGACAAGGTGGTGAAACTCACCGAGGCCGAGAAGGTGCGGCAGCACATCGCCCGCTCCCTCGTCCATCAGTACGGTATCGACCCGCACGACATGGAGGCCGATTTCTCGATCCCGGTGATCAACGACGCCGGCCGCAAGTCCCGGCGCCGCGCGAGCATCGCGATCTTCGAGCACGGCAAGGATCACGAGCTGAAGTACCTCCGCCGGGTCGTGGTCACCAAGCCCCGTCCCAAGGACAGCCGCACCGTCTCCAAGATCCGTACCTACGCCCATGCCAAGGCGCAGATCGATGAGGTCGGTCAGCTCATGCAGGCGGCACTCGACTGCAAGTACGGGATGTGGACGGACGACAAGGACCTGTACTTCATTCGCAAGGATGATGATTCATCCCCGTTCGAGACGAAGTACCGCCCGCTGCTGAACTGGCCGCGTGGCGACGCGACCAGCTTCGATGCCCAGGGCGACGCCTCCTCGCTCGCGATCATGCGGCGGGCGGACGAGCGGATGCTGCGGTTCGCCTTCCGTCGCTGCCACAACTACATCCACGGAAACGAGGGCCTGCCCAAGGACGCGGCGTTCTGGCAGTTCCTGTACGTACTGTTCGCCAAGCTCCACGACGAGCGGCTGGTACGCGAGGGCGCCGAGCCGCGTTTCCGCGTCGACAGCCACGACCTCGCCGCCGCCGCCGAGGAGGAGGCGGGCAGTGCAGAGGTGGCCCAGCGGATAAGGGAGCTGTTCGACGAGGTCAAGGAGTTCTACGCCGACCAGCAGCTGTTCGACGAGTACGACCGCCTGACCCTGACGGACGGCGCCCTCACCTTCATCACCAAACAGCTCGCCACCTACCGCATGCACGACACGTCCCTGGATGCGCTCGGTACCGCCTATCAGGAACTCGTCGGTGACAACCTGCGCGGCGACCGAGGTCAGTACTTCACCCCGTCCGGCGCGGTCCGCCTCATGGTCGAGATGCTCAATCCGCAGGAGGGTCAGACAGTCCTCGACCCGTGCTGCGGCACCGGCGGCTTCCTCAGGGAGACCCTGCTGCACGTCCTGCACAGGTGGATGCCGGAGGACGAACATGACCTGTCTGTCCAGGAGCGGGCCCGGCAGGAGACCGCGAAGCGGAAGCGGCTCGGCGAATACGCCCAGGCCTGTGTCTTCGGCACCGACTTCGACCCCTTCCTGACCCGGGCTGCCGCGTTCGGCGTCATGATGCTCACCGACATCGCGGGCAACACCTTCCAGCTGGATTCCCTCGGCTTCCCCCGCATGGGCACCCTGCGGGGGGTGCAACGTGCTATGCGGCATCTCGATCGCATTGCGCCCGGCGAGGTCGACATCCTGCTCACCAACCCTCCCTTCGGATCCGACATCCCCGTGACCGGTCCGGTCCTTGAGCTGTTCCGCACGGACGAGAGCGGCTTCGAAAAGGAGCGGAGTATCGCTTACAGCTGGTCCCGTGACGAGGACGGAACGCTGGTGAAGGGCAAGCCGGCCGTCTCCGTCGCGCCCGAGCGGCTCTTCGTCCAGAAGGCCGTCGAGTGGGTCAAGCCGGGCGGCCGTATCGGCATCGTGCTCCCCAACGGCATCCTGTCGAACCCCGGCCCGGACGACGAGGCCGTACGCAAGTACATCCTCGACGAGTGCTGGGTGATGGCCAGCGTCGAACTTCCCGTGGAGATCTTCGTCGTCGGCGCCGGCGTCAACATCCTCACCACCCTGCTCTTCCTCCAGAAGAAGACCGAGCAGGAGAAGGACGAGGAGCGGCTGCACGGACCTCTCGACCATCCGGTCTTCATGGCCGTCGCAGAGAAGGTCGGTCACGACCGGCGCGGCAATGACCTATTCGTCCGGGACGCCCGGGGCGACTACGTCATTGCCGAGTACGAGGAGAAGGACGAGATCGTCGTCAAGAACGTCGCGATCGAGCGTTCCATCAAGCGACGTACCCGCATCCTCGACGACGACCTAATGTCCGAGCGCGACCGGCCCAAGTACCACAACCGGCCGAGCGTCGTCAGGGAGTACCGGAAGTTCATCAAGGAGTACGGCGACAAGCTCCCCTGGAAGCGGCCGGAGGACGACGCGTGAAGATCGCCGAGCGGGGCAACCCGGCCATGCGGAGTTGGCTCGACAGGCAGGGGCTTAGGCTGGATGCCAAGCCGTATCTGTCGGGGGCCTTCGCGACCCGGCGGTTGCTGGAGCGCTTGACTGTGGAGAAGATGCCGCTGAGTGAGGTCACGGCCGGGCATGCCGGTGGGATCTACAACGGGCCGCAATTCCGACGCGTGTATCTCACCGACCCCGAGCACAGCGTGCCGTTCGTCGGCAGCAAGGACATGCTGGTCGCGGACCTCAGTTCGCTGCCACGCCTGCGGAAAACCGATGCCGAGTCGTCGAGCCTGCATTACCTCCGGCTGGAACCCGGCATGACTTTGATCTCCTGTTCGGGGTTCAACGCCGGAAGGCGGTCGTATGTGCGGCCGGATATGGCCGGGTACTGGTCTTCGCAGGATGTACTCAAAGTCGTTCCTGACCCCGGCAAGATCGGTGCTGGGTACCTGTATGCCTTTTTGGCCAGCCGGTTCGGAGAGGCGTTGGTTAAGGGAACGGTGTACGGGTCCGCCGTCAAACACATCGAGCCGCACCACATCGAGGGTATCCCGGTTCCGCGCTTCGACGTTGCCGTGGAGAAGGAGATCCACGAGCTCATGGAGAGCGCGGCTGCGTTGCGTGCCGCGTCCCAGCAAGGACTTAGTGATGCGACGCGAGATTTGTTCGAGACGGCGGGCTTGGGGGATCTGCTCGACCTGCGGTGGCACGAGCAGGGGCGGGACCTTGGCTTTGCGCCCACTGGTCTGAAGGCCAATACATTGCGGGCGCTGAACTTTCAGCCGCGGGCGCGGAAGATACTGCGGCGCTTGGGGGAGGTTGAGAATGTGACGCTGGGAGAGGTCTGCCAAGGCGGTCAACTGAGTCGCGGCCTGCGCTTCCCTCGCGTTGACGGCGAGCCCGGAGACACGTACAGCTACCGACTGGTGGGCCAGCGTCAGGCATTTTGGCTCCGGCCTGAAGGGCGATGGATCAGTAAGGCGCACACCTCGAAGGAGGTGGTGGCGGAGGATGAGACGGTTTTGGTCGCCGCCCGCGGAACGCTCGGAGAGAACGAGGTGTTCGGTCGGTCCATTCTCGTAACGGGTGTGTGGAGCGGCCACGCTTATTCCGAGGACTTCTTGCGGATGCGTTCCGGGCTCTCTGGCTTTTCGGGTGCCTACTTGAGTGCCTTGCTGCGCGCTGAGCCCCTGTTTCGAGTGCTCCGTTCCTGTTCAACAGGAGGAAAGCAACAGGACATCCATCTCGGCTTGTGTGCTGCGATCCCGGTGCCAACCTTGACGGCGAAAGACCGTGAACGCATCGCCAAAACCGTTCGTCAGGCTTACCGTCGGCGCGATGAGGCCGACCGCAACGAGGATCTTGCCCTTGCCGCCCTTGAAAAAGCAGTGGCGCAGAACGCGGGTGTTTCAACCGGCTGAGTTAAAGCTTCCCTGTTCTTGAACGGACCGCGGAACACCTCCACGGCCCGTTCAGGCCATTCAGAACCAGGGCTGATGGTCCTTGAGGTTGTCGATGAACCGATTCCAAGCTTCAGCCGGGATGGTCAGGACTGGGCCATCGGTGCTCTTGCTGTCTCGGACGGGCACGGCGCCGGGGAAGCCATCTGCGACCTCGACGCAGTTACCCCCGTCTGCATTGCTGTAGCTGGACCTGCGCCACCGTATGGCGCTCAGTGCAGGGGCTGCTCGCATTGGGTGTATTCCTCCAAGGCCGCTTGGATCATTGCGGCGGAAGCTTGCGGTGATAGGGCACACGCCCTGAGTAGATCGTACTCGCGCTGGTGCTTCTTCACCGTGGCCCGTTCCTCAATGAGATGCCCAGAGTGACGGCTCTCGAAGTAGGCAACCGATGTGCTACCCGGCAGATGCAGGAGGGTGAAGGGGCAGTCCAGAAGAGGATGTTCCCCGTAGGCGAACGGGATGACCTGAACCGTAACGCGAGATGACTGCGCCGACTCAAAAAGCTTGTTCAGCTGGGCGCGCATTGTTGCGGGGCCGCCGAACGGCCGCCGCAACACCGCCTCCTCCAACACCACCCACAAGTACGGCCCATCCCCCTCCCCCAACCGCCCCTGCCTCCCCACCCGCAGCCCGACCTTCCGCTCGATCTCCTCCCCCGAAGCCTCCGGATCCCCCACCCGCAGCAACGCGCGTGCATACGCAGGCGTCTGGAGCAGCCCTGGCACCAGGTGCCCGGCGTATTCGTGGATGTCGGTGGCCTGGTCGGCGAGTTCCATAAAGCGGCGGTAGCGGTCGGGGTAGCGCTCCCGCTGGATGATGCTCCACAGGCCTTCGAACAACCCGCCTGTGCCGAACGCGGCGTCGAGCTTGGCGGAGAGCGGGGGCAGGGGCAGTCGCTCGGCGGTCTCGACGCCGTGGAGGTGGGTCTTGCTGTAGTTCACGATGTCGGACAGCCGGTCGAGGGACACCCCGGCGAGCTGTCGTTGGCGGCGCAGTTCCGTGCCGTAGAGCTCGCGTGCCGAGCGGGCCGGGTCGAGTTGTTGGGTCTCCGAGGCCATGCGCTTCCCCTGTTGACGTGCTGTTCCGCACCCCCGGGTGGGATGCCGTCACCCTGTTCACGGTAGTAGCGGATGGTGACTCTATGGGTGCGGAAAGTGAAAATCCGGATTTGCTTCAGGCAACTCACGCACTAGGAGGCACATATGACCCCACCGCCCCCACAGGCTCCCCGCAGGCCCGACGGCGCCGCCGTCGCCGCCGCGTCCAGGGCCCATGAGGCCGCCGTACGGGCCGCACGGGAGGAGGGTGCATCGATCAGGCTGCCCGTCGGGCAGCTCGCGTATGACATCCGGCGGGAGCGGCGGGGTGTGGTCATGGACCACCTCGACGGCTTCGTCTGGCTTCGGCCGGAGGGCGGCGGCACGGAGTGGACCGCCCGTCCGGACGAGGTCGAACAGGCTGCCTCGATCCCGGACGGTGAGCTGCCCGAGGGCGTCTTGAGTGCCCGGGTCGCCGTGGCGAACTCCCGCAGCCGACGGGAGCTGCTGTGACTACAAGTGCAGCCCATGAAACGGGTGTTGCGCATGTGTCGCACGGATTGTCAGTGGCTGCGCATAGAGTGGCCGGTGACTCGAAGTGTGCAGGTGCGGACGGGGGGTTGCGGCCGGTGGCGCGGATGATTCCGGTGGGTGAACCGGTCAATGATGCCGAGCGGATGGTGCTGCGGCATCTGCGGGACCACGCCCCCGACGACTGGACGGTGGTGTCCAACTTCGAGCTGTCGTACGGGCGTGGCCGACAGGTCTTCGAAGTGGATCTGGCCATTCTCACCGACCGTGTGTGCCTGCTCGCCGACACCAAGGGGGCGCACGGCCGGATCGAGGTGCGCGGGGCCCGCTGGTATCTGAGGCGCGGGGCGTATTTTCCGAGCCCGGTGCGCAAGTGCCGCGAGCACGCAAGGGTGCTGGGAGGGCTGCTGCGGCGGCGCTCCCGCTCCGCCGCGGGGCTGTCGGTGTGGTGTGATCCGCTGGTCATCCTGCCGTTCGACGACGCAGTTCTGCGTGACCCGGGCGGCCTGGACGAGCCGCACACGGTACGGCTGCGCGACCTCGTTCCGTTTCTCGCGCAATACCGTCCGTCGGCCGCCAACCGGGGGCCGGGCATCGCTGGTCAGCACGACGACATCGTGCAGGCGCTGCTCGCCGAGGCCCGGACTCCTTCCGGGCCCCGGCGGTTCGGCCGGTACGAGGTCGAGGAGACCCTGGCGGAGACCGACCCCTCGGCGGCACCGCAAGACCCGTACGACCCGTACGAGAACGTGTCCGTCTACCGGGTCCGCAGGCAAGGGCAGGCTGCCTCCGGCACCTACCTGCTCCAGGTGCACGGCGTCGATCCGCTGCTGCCGGAGGCCGAGCTGGAAGCGGCGTTCGCCCGGATCAGCACGCCGATGCAGGCGCTCGGCAGACTCAAGGCGAGCGAGCACATCGTGGCGTGCGTGGACGACTTCCCCCTGGACGACCAGGCAGGGTATGCGGTCGTGCTGGAGGACGTGCGGGCAGACGCTCTGCGGGTGCGACTCACGGACGAGTCGTCTCCCTTCGGCGCGGACGCCAAGCGGCGGGTGATGTCCGGTGTGCTCGCCGGGCTCGCGCACGCCCATGCCAAGGGCGTGGTGCACCGGGGGCTCACCCTCGACGCGGTCCTCGTCGACCGCGACGGGGACGCCATGCTGACCGGATTCGACCTGGCTTACCCCGGGCAGCCGCGCAGCTCGCTGCTCACGGTGCGGCAGACGGCGCTTGAGCGGCACGACGCGGCCTATCTGGCGCCGGAGGTCGCGGAGGACGCGGATGCGTTCTCACCCGCCTCGGACATGTACGCGGCGGGGGCCCTCTTCCACGAGCTGTACACGGGGGAGGCGCCCGCCTTGGAGAGGAACACCGGGGCTGCCGCGGCGGCGACGCTCGACGAGGCGCCCGGGCTGGACGCCGGTGTCCGGTCCCTCATCGTGCGGCTGCTCGACTCCGACCCGCAGCGGCGCCCTGAGGCCCGTGACGCACTGGAACTGCTGGAGCGGCACCGGCCGGTGCCGGGCGGGCGGCGTAACGGCCCGGCAGAGCGGGAGGACGACGGTTCCTTCGACTGGAACAATCCACGCAACTACGCCGACCTGCCCCACGGCTTCCGGCTCACCGAGAAGTTCCGCGTGCGGGCCAAACTCGGACAGGGGCAGTTCGGCGTCGTCTACCGGGTCTACAACGTCCTCGACGACGAGGACGAAGTACTGAAGATCCTCACGGGCGGCGGCTTGGAGGTGGAAGAGCGTCTCAAGAAGGAATACCGGGCGCTTCGCCGCCTCCCACCGCACCCCAACCTGGTGCGGCTCATCGACGCGGAGTGGTTGCCCAAGGGAGGATTCCCCTATCTGCGCATGGAGTACGCGGAGGGGCGGGATCTCCAGGCCGTCATCGACCGCGGCGGGGAGCGGCCCCTGGGCCCGGCTGACGTGCTCCGGCTACTGGAGGACTGCCTCACCGGCCTCGGTCATCTGCACGGACACGGCGTCTACCACTGCGACATCAAGCCCAGCAACCTGCTCTGGACCCCCGACGGCACCCGGCTGCTGGACTTCAACGCGGCGGTCTCCACCGGCTCCACCCTCACCCCCACCCTCGGCTCTCCCAAGTTCATCGCCCCCGGAGCCGTCAGCCGGGGACGGCCCAGGGCGGAAGACCTCACCGATCTCGACCTGTACGCAGTCGGTATCTCCGCCTACATGGCGCTCACTGGCTCCTACCCTTGGCGGGGCCGCGAGAGTCCGCCGCGTGACGAGGAGGCCCCCGACCCCCGGGACATCGCCGGCTTCGCCGACCTGGGCCCCGGCTTCGTCACAGTGTTGCGCCGTGCGATCTCGCCTCGCCGGGCGGAACGCTTCCCCGACGCGGAGGCGTTCCGCACCGCGCTGCGTCATGCCGGAGAAGTACGCCTGACACCCCCGCGCCACCCCGCAGAGGACGAAGCACCGGCCGCACAACAAGGGCACGCGGCCGCCTCGGCGGGGCCCGCCGAGCCAGGGCACAACCCCTTCGTGGCCCACCTGCAGACCCTCTACAGCCAGAACTCGCGGACCAACGCCGGCACCCGCGGCCTGGACCCCGCAGGCTTCCCGCTCTACGTCGAGACCGCCCTCGACACCCGGCTGACCCAGGCCGTGCTGCGGGGAGAGCATCGGCTGGTGGTCATCACAGGCAATGCCGGCGACGGCAAGACGGCATTCCTCCAGAATCTCGCCACCATCGCGGCCAAGAAGGGCGCGGCCTTCGTCGAGAACCGCACCAACGGAGACGAATTCACCTACCGGGAACGCCTGTTCCGTACCAACCACGACGGCAGTCAGGACGAGGACGGAACGGACAACGACGTCGTACTGGAGGCGTTTCTCGCCCCCTACCAGGGGGACACCGCCGAGGCTTGGACCGACGACGAGACCCGGCTGCTCGCCATCAACGAAGGACGGCTGGCCGACTTCCTGAGTCGGCACGAGGAGCGCTACCCACTGCTCGCCGACACCCTTCGCGAGGGTCTCGCGAGCGGGCAGGAGGCACACGGCGTCGTCGTCATCAACCTCAACGCGCGTGACGTCTTCGCCGACCCCTACGGCACCGGTTCCATCATGCGGCGCATGGTCGAGACCATGACCGACGCGCGGCACTGGGAGGTCTGCGGTTCCTGCCCCCTCGCCTCCCGCTGTTACGCCCTGCACAATGCCCGGACCTTCGCCCATCCCACGGCCGGACCCCAGGTCCGCGAACGACTCGCCACGCTGCACCGCATGTCCCAGCTTCGTGGCCGGCTCCACGTCACCCTGCGCGACCTGCGCTCAGCCCTCGCCTACACCCTGACCTCGGGACGGGACTGCGGCCAGATCCACGCCCTCTACGCCGACGGCGCCGACACCGCTCAGAAACGGCTCGACAGCTTCTACTTCACCAGCTGGGCCGGAATCCACACCGGCGACGCCGGAGAGCACGACCGGGTCCTCAGCCAGCTGCGAGACCTGGACATGGCAGGAGTCCCCGACCCGCAGCTCGACCGGAGACTCGACTACACCGGGCCCTCCGGCGGCCACAGTCTGATCTCCGTGGACCAGCGCGGCGATCACGACGAGGAACTCCTGCATGCACAGTTCTCCGCCCTTCCTCGCACCGCCGACCCGGGCGGCATCCAACGCGACGCCCACCGTGCCTATCTCGCCGCAGCCCGACGCCGCTTCTACTTCGAGAGCCTGGACGATACCCGCTGGACCACGATGATCAGCTATCGGTCCGGTGACCGCTTCCTCGGCCTCCTCGACGGCAGGCTCCCCTTGGGTGGGGAACTGCTCCGGCTCGTCGAGGCGATCAGCCGCGGTGAAGAGATGCCATACCTCTCCGGCGTGGACGGCGAACCCGACCTCGCCCTCTCGGTCAGGGCGGTGCGCGGTGCCACGGTGCGCAGCCACCGCCTCTTCCCCGCCGGACGGTTCGCGCTCGACGTGCGTACGCCCGCCGCCTCCCCGTATGTGGAGACCAGCCCCCGGGAACTCGTCATGAGCCACCGGCCCGATGGCGGCGGCCCGCAGCACGCCCGGCTCGTCGTCCGCCTCGACCTGTACGAGCTGCTCGACCGGCTCCACCGCGGCCACCAGCCCGGCATCGAAGACCGCCAGGGCCAGAACCTCGCGCTCGCTGTCTTCAAGAACGCCCTGTCTGCGGCTTCCTGCCAGGAGGTACTGCTCAGCGCCCCGGGCAGCCCTCCGTACCGCCTTGCCCGGCAGCCCGATGGCACCCTGCGGCTCGCCCCGGCACGAGGAACGGAGCACTGATGGCACTGCGCCGCCGCGACAGCGAGCTGAAACACCTCGGCGTCTCCCACCTGGAGTACAAACGCGTCGAGATGGACCGGGTCCTCACCGGATTCCTGATGCGGGTCAACCACAACGGCCTGCCCAGCAAAATGGTGCAGCGCAAAGAACTCTCCGTCGACGCCTTCGTCAAGGAGTTCACCAAGGAACAGCACGCCGCGAAATTCCCCGGCTTCGCCGAGCACAGCGACATCACCCGCCGGTGGATCGAGACCCAGCTGCTCGACATGGTCAACCGCGGCCGGTCCAGCCAGGCAGTGGCCGGACTGCGCCCGTTGCACGGACTTACCTACAAATTCCGCAACTACTACCACTCACGTGCCTACGGTGCGGACGCCCAGCTCTACCAGATGCTGCGCCACGCACGTGGTGGCCAGGGCCAGGCAGCCCTCGAACAGCTGCGGCGCTTCTTCTTCACCGGACTCGGCGCCGCACTACGCGGTGGCCCCGACGACGAGTCCGCTGACACCCGCATCGACGTCGAGACCCAGGCCGTACTGCACCTCAACAGCCAGGTCACCCAGGACGCACCGCAACAGGTGCGAGGCTGGTACGACGCCCCACCGTTGTGCGTCGGCCAGGCCGATCTGCTCGCCGACGACGTACTGCGCCTGATGTCCCTCAAGGACCTGTTGCCGCGTGTCACTCTCGTCGAATACCTGAAGATCCTCTTCGCACTGCATCTCGCTCTCGGGCAGCTGAAAGCGATGAAGTTGTTGCCGCAGGCCGTGGCACGCGGCTGCGCTGACCCGGCCTGCGGTCCCGACAACTGCCCCGCCACCGGAACGGCGGCCGATCCGCTGGCGGGCTGCCCCTTCCGCGCCGGGCTCTTCGTCGACGCTGCGGGCATCCCCGGAACCGCAGCGGCTGCCCTGGCCGAACAGAGCGCGGCCGCCTGGCACCGGCGCATCCCGGATTTTGTCCGCGCCGGCTACGTGGTCCGCAGGCTCGACGATTTCGTCGACCACCTTGTCTCACGCGGCGAGGCGACCCGGCCTTCCCAGGGCCGGGCAACTGTCGGTGAACTTCTGCGCTTCGGCTCGGAGGCTTATCAGGAGCGACGCGAGCGCTATTTCGAAGCCCGTCTGGAGAGCATCCTCGTCGAGACACCGCGGGAGGAGCAGCCCGAAGCTGTCCGGCCGTTGCTGGAAGCATCCATGGGGCTGGGTGCCTTCGAGCAGTACATCGAGCTGCTCATGGCCTATCGCGGCCGCTACCACCACAAGTACCTCATCGAGACGATCGATTCCCTGCTGCTGAAGAACAGGCCGGGGGCACTGATCGCACAGCCTCACCGCGGCCGACGGCGGTTCGTCCTCGACGGCGCGCTGCTGGAAGTACTCGTCCAGGTGGCGCTGCTGCGTCCTAATCCACGCGGCACCCGCTCGCGGTTCACCCATCACACCGTCTCCCTCCGGCTTGACGAATTCACCGACCTGCTGCGTACGCGCTACGGCCTGCACATCGACCGGCTTCCGACCGCCGACGGCTTCGCCGTCCCCGGGCCGGAGGAGGAGGCGGCGCTGCGGACGAACACCGAGGCATTCACCACAAAGCTGCGGGAGATCGGCTTTTACGACGACCTGTCCGACGCGTACTTCACCCAGGTGATCACACCCCGCTTCGTGATCGCACAGGACGGCATGGTCACAGCGGGCAGCGGAAAGTAGCGGAGAACGGACCACCATGGCACGCGGACTGACCGAGATCACCGAGAACCAGTGGCGTCAGGCCCTGGAACAGGCGCTGCTGCCTCGCATCGCCTCCGTGCTGCGACGGCGGGAAGCCGGCCACTGCATGCGCGTCGAAGGGCTTCAGGCCGACGTGGCAGTGAGCCTGACCCGCAGGCTGCACACCGCGGTTCCCGAGGCCCAGGTTCACGTCCTCGACGCAGGAACGCTGGGACCCGACGCTGATGATGTGACCATCACAAGCACCCGGCTTGTGGAACTGCGCAACCCCGACGACACCGGGGCGCTACGGTCCCCGCTGCTGGTCTTCGTTCCGCCCGGCACCCGTGCCAGCGCGGAGGACTCCTTCTCCACCGCCACCTTCGAGGAACTGCTGCTGGACGACGTGCACGTGGCTCTGCGGCAGACCCTGCTCGGCCAGGTGCCCGAGGCTTTGCGTTCGTCCGTCACGGAGTTGCTCGGCTCCCCGGCAGCCGGAGGGCCGAAGGGCACCGACGCCCAGGCCGCCGTGCGATATCTGCTCACGCTCCGGGAGAACCACCATCACCCGGAGTCCGCGGGCGCGGCCGTCTACCTGCTCGGCCTCATTCCCGACTTCCGGCTCTTCTCCGATCCTGCGCTGGTCGGGCACAAGAGCAAACGCAACCGCCGTGTCGTGGACGCACTCAGCGACAACGCCGCCACCCCCCGACAGCGGGTCCTCGCCCTGGGTCTGCCCCGGACCAGCTCGGAACAACAGACCTTCGTGAAGCGCCTGGTCGCCTTCGCGGGACGCACCTCGTTCGCCGAGCCCCGGGACTGGTGCCGGGCCATCGCGATCGAACCAGGTAACTGGCCGCTGGCCTTCCACCACTGGCCGGAAGAGCAGGACCGTAGCGACCAGCGGATCACCGTGGAAGTGGCCGAGCTGACAGCCCTGCCGAAGGTCGGCGACAGCGACGAGGACCTCCGTAACCACCCCGTCCTGGAACGGGTCTTCGGAGCCCGCTACCTGCTGCCCGGCGGGCTGTCCGCCCTGCCGGTGTCGTTCACCGTGGACCCCGACGCCCGCACCGTCAACGGGCTCGCGCATTTCAAGGTGGAGATCTACTCGGAATCGGTGGGCGAAGGCGGTGACGAGGACGATGAGAGCTCGGTGGCGGTCAGCCCCACAGGGCTCACCGCGACCTTCTCAGCGAACCGCCGCACCACCAAGAACGTGCACAAGACGCAGGTGAAGCTGAAGCGCGGACGCCGGGCCACCGAATGGGAGGAAGGCTGGCACTTCGTCCGGGTCACGCCGCTGGACGACCGTGGCCAGCCCTTGCCCGTGCCCCGAACCGGCCAGGCACGACGGACGGACGAGAGCGACCGTTTCTACGTGGTGCCGGAAGGCGAATTCGACGAGCCGCCGGCCCCCCGCGTTCAGCACGCTTCCGGCGTCGCCCAGGCCCTCAATCGTCTGCGGTTCACCGCTCGGGCGGAGGGACGCGACCCCGAGCGTGTCACCTGCCGCGATGTCACCTGGGCTACGACGGGAACCAAGACCCGCTCACTGCGTGCCTCCTTCGGCTCAGGAGCACCTTTCCTCTTCGACTTGCCGCTGTGGCTCGCCGAGGCCCAACAGTGGTTGCTGGGCCGTCCGGACTACCTGACCGGCCCCATGGTCGAGATCGATGCGGCGGACGGAGCACACCTTCGCCTCGATGTATCGCCCGCAGCACGCCAGGCCGATGTGACAGCCCCATTTACCACGTTCCTGCACACGCGCGCCGTCCTCTTTTCGGCCATCACCGGGGAGTCGACCGGCGAGGACACCCAGGTGGTGGAGGGCAAGGACCCCCGCGAACTGCGTCCCCTGACCGAGGCCTACGCGGAGGCCTATCTGAACGCGCTGGCGGCCTGCCTGCGCGCCCTCGACGATCCGTACGAACGAGAGACGGACACGCACCGCCGCGAGCTCCATCTGCTGGTGCGTACCGACACGCTCCCCGTGACTCTGGCGACCCCGGACGGCAACCGCTTGGATGCCGTGCTCGTGGCACCCACACACCCCCTACGGATGCTATGGGAAAGCGGCCATGCCGCTCTGGCCGACCACTGGCTCGGTGAAGCGGAACACGAGGACAGGGCGGCCGTCCTGGAACGGCTCGAAGCGCTGGAACGGAGACTTGCCCCGCTCGGCTTCCCGCTCACCGTGCCGCTCGGCACGGGAGAACTCACCTTTGCGGTCGGCCTTCTGACCGACTACTGGCAGGTCTGTCTGCCCAGCGAGACCGAGAACCCACGCGGAACGGTCGCCCGGATCGCCACGGCACTGGGCGCGGACGGCGCGGCCGCCACAAGCGGCGATGTCACCGGCGCGGATCTCGCAGACCGCGTCGAGCGATACATCCGCCTCCACCCCTACGCCGACTGCCTGATCATCAACGCGGTGGGTGCCGGGCGAGGCGAACTGCTCACCGACATGCTCACCGCCCTCCAGGAGCGCCGCCACCTCGCCCACCTGCGGTACACGGTGCGACTGTTCACCCCGACTCCCGACGATCCCTGGGCAGGGGCCGCCCTCACCGACCTCTTCGCCCCCGGGGACGGGGCACGCACCGCGGCGGCCGAGGCCTTCTCCACGCCGGGTGATCCACTGCGCCCGAAGCTGTCGGTGGTCGTCCGGGATCTCGCCGACCTGACTTCGGCCGCCGAGGGCTTTCCCGCGCACCTCACTCTCCTGTTCGCTCCGTTCGGCGGAGAGCGCCACGACATCGCTCCCGGCCGGCCTGGTTCCGGCCGGGCCGCCGTTCACGGACTCGTCCAGGAGATGACCAGCCACTACAGCGAGGACGGCGGATCGGCGGTCTGGAGCCGCCGTCCCCGACACGGTGCGACTGACCCCCTGCCCGGGGCGGAGATCACCGGAGACCTACTGGCCGCACTGCCCGCCACCCTGTCGGCCGCCGCGGTCGCGGCCACAGCGGGGGAGCCCCGCCCCGGCATGCTGCCCCAGATAAGCCTCAGCCTTGGCACGGACGACCGCTCACTGCTGCACGATGTGCACCGTATGAGCGACTGGGTGATCACCGTGGACCGTACGCTCGGCGCCGAGTACTTCGACCACGGGCGCCGGAACCGAGCTGAGTACGTCATCGACTACAAGGCATCCTCGGTGGCAGGCATGAGCAGCCATGTCGTGGTCTCCTCACGCTCTATCGACGAGCTGAGGGCGCTGCTGGAGCCCGTCCTCGCGGACCGTCGGCTCAGCATCGAGCAGCGCCATGTCCGCACCTTTTTCGACCAGTTGCGCGAACTGTCGGGCAACCTGGCCTTCAAGCTGGCCGCCCTGACTGAAAGCGGGCGCACCGAGGTGGTGGGGCTGGCGCTGGCGCGCCTGTATCTGGAGAACTGCAGCGCGCTGAGACACCAGATCCTGCTGCCGCTCGACTCGCATCCCGAGCTCTACGCCGAGGAGCAGCGGCGCTCGGCCGCAGGCGACACCGCGGTCAGACTGCACCGTACCGATCTGGCCTTGTTCGACCTGGATGCCGAACGCGCGACCATCACCTGCCGACTGGTGGAGGTCAAGTGCTTCACGGGTTCGGGCGGCTTGGCAGCCCTCGAGTCGACACGGCAGCGGATCCGCACACAGTTGGACAACACCCGGCGCGTCCTCACCAGCTTGTTCGATCCGTCCGTCTCCCGCAGCGACCGTCCACTGCAGAACGTCGCACTGCGCACGCTGCTGGGGCACTACCTCGCGCGCGCGGATCGGTACGGCTTCTTTTCTGGGAAGTCCCGGGACGAGGCACGCTGGCTTCTCGATCACCTGGACCATCACTTCACCTGGGAGTTCACCGCTACAGGACTGGTCTTCGACCTGTCAGCCAACGGACTGGACGTCGATGCCGAGAGCGGCATCACTTACCACCGGGTCGGCCGGGACCACGCGCTGCGGTTGCTTGATGAGATTCGGACGGAGTACCTGCGAGGACCGGCCGAGGCGGCGGAGAAGTCCGGGACAGCAGGGGAGGACGAAACAGACACGGACTGTGCCGACCTGTTGTCGGGCACTGCCGGGCCGACGACCCTCATGGATGCGAATGCTGCGGCGCTTGCCACGCTCAGGCCGCGCGAACGCGAGCGGATCGTGCCGGACGAACCCGGGCCTCTTCCTTTGGATGCCGACGGTGAGGAGCCGGGGAACGGAGACGAGCTCCGCACAGCGAATACAGAGGAGCTCTTCGCCGAGACAGCGCCCGAGGAGGCCGATGATCTGTCACCTGAGCCGCAGCAGAGCGAAGGTGCCGCACACAGGGAGAGGGAAGCGTCACCATCAGCTCCGACAGATGCGACAGAGGACAAGAGGGATGACAGCGCTGCCGATGCACACGAAATCACAGCCGATGTGGTACTCGGAGTTGCTCAGCCCTCACCACAGTTCGGACTGCTCGGCAATGCCGCAGGCCGTCAGGTCGCTCTGGACCTCTACGAGACCCACACGATGAGTCTGTTCGGGGTGCAGGGCGGCGGCAAGAGCTACACGCTGGGCGCCATCCTGGAGATGGCCAGTCGGCCCGTCCCGGGGATCAATCGGCTTGCCAAGCCGCTGGCAAGCATGGTGTTCCACTACAGCGAGACGTCCGACTACGCCCCCGAATTCACCAGCATGATCCGTCCCAACGACGACAAGGCGCAGCGGGCCGTTCTGCGGCTGCGTTACGGTGCTGAGCCGGTTGGGTTGGAGGACGTGATGATGCTCGTCCCCACGGAGAACCTAGAAGACCGGAGGGAAGAATTTCCGGACCTGGAGATCCGGCCGCTGACCTTCGCCTCTTCCGAGCTGAAGATGAGCCACTGGCGATTTCTCATGGGGGCCGTGGGTAATCAGGCCACCTACATTCGGCAGGTCAACCGGATCATCAAAGAGAACCGCAAGGACCTCACTCTCGAAGCTATCCGCAATGGTATCGAGGATTCCGAGCTTGCCGATCACCTCAAGAAGCAGGCCAAGGCAAGACTGGAACTGGCGGGGAGCTTCGTCGACGACACCGCCAGGCTGTGTGATCTGGTGCGGCCCGGACGGCTGATCATCGTCGATGTGCGCTCCGACGACATCGAGAAAAGTGATGCACTCGGCTTGTTCGTCGTGCTGATGCAGTTGTTTGCAGAGGCGCGTCAGGGACAAGAGAAATTCAACAAGCTGGTCGTCTTCGACGAGGCGCACAAGTATGCGGACAGTGGGGACTTGGTGGCAGGGCTCGTCTCGAGTGTTCGCGAAATGCGGCACAAGGGTATGTCCGTCATCGTCGCGAGCCAGGACCCGCCGTCCGTTCCGACCGCATTGATTGAGCTGTCCAGTGAAATCGTGTTGCACAAGTTCACCTCACCGGCGTGGCTCAAGTACCTACAGAAGGTGAACACCGCGCTGGGTGGCCTCACGCCGCAGAAGATGGCGGCTCTGCAGCCGGGGGAGGCCTATCTCTGGTCGAGCAAGGCGACTGACGAGGCCTTCACTCAGGGAACCGTAAAGGTCCTGTGCCGCCCGCGGGTCACTGAGCACGGAGGCGGGACCAGAACGGCCTTCGACTGACAGATAGTGGAAAGCAGGTGGCCCCGGAGTATGCCGGGGCCACCTGAATCGGGCTTCTGCGGAGCCACTCGATCAGTAGCTGGACCCCGACGCGCCCAGCGACCCCGTCGGGTGCCAGACCGTCTTCGTCTCCAGGAACGCCGTCATGCGGTCGGTGCCGGGCGTGGTCGACCAGTCGTCCACAGGCTGTGGACGCAGGACGCGCTTGAGGTTGTCGGCCGCGGCGATCTCCAGCTCCTTCGCCAGGACCTCGTCCGCGCCGGCCAGGTCGATCGCGTTGACGTCCTGGTGGGCCGCGAGGGGCGTCGCGATCTCCGACGTACGGCCCGAGAGGACGTTGACCACGCCGCCGGGGACGTCGGAGGTGGCCAGGACCTCGCCGAGGGAGAGGGCCGGCAGCGGGGACCTCTCGCTCGCGACCACGACCGCGGTGTTGCCGGTCGCGATCACGGGGGCCAGCACCGAGACCAGGCCCAGGAACGACGACTCCTGGGGGGCCAGGACGGCGACGACGCCGGTCGGTTCGGGGGAGGAGAGGTTGAAGTACGGGCCCGCGACCGGGTTCGCGCCGCCGACCACCTGGGCGATCTTGTCGGTCCAGCCCGCGTACCAGACCCAGCGGTCGATCGTGGCCTCCACCTGGGCCGCGGCCTTCGACTTCGACAGGCCCTCCGCGTCGGCGACCTCCGAGACGAACTGCGCCCTGCGGCCCTCCAGCATCTCGGCGACGCGGTAGAGGACCTGGCCCCGGTTGTACGCCGTCGCGCCGGACCAGCCGCCGAACGCCTTGCGCGCGGCCACGACCGCGTCACGGGCGTCCTTGCGGGAGGAGAGCGGCGCGTTCGCCAGCCAGTTGTCCTTCGCGTCGGTCACTTCGTACACCCGGCCGCTCTCGGAACGCGGGAACTTCCCGCCGACGTACAGCTTGTAGGTCTTGAAAACAGACAGGCGGTCAGACATCGAGGTACGCCTCCAGGCCGTGGCGGCCGCCCTCGCGGCCGAAGCCCGACTCCTTGTAGCCGCCGAACGGCGACGTCGGGTCGAACTTGTTGAACGTGTTGGACCAGACGACGCCCGCGCGCAGCTTGTTCGCCACGGCCAGGATCCGGGAGCCCTTCTCGGTCCAGATGCCCGCCGAGAGGCCGTACTGGGTGTTGTTGGCCTTGGCGACCGCCTCGTCCGGGGTGCGGAAGGTGAGGACGGAGAGGACCGGACCGAAGATCTCGTCGCGGGCGATGGTGTGCGCCTGCGTGACGTTCGTGAAGAGCGTCGGGGCGAACCAGTAGCCGGAGGTGGGCAGTTCGCAGGCCGGGGACCAGCGCTCGGCGCCCTCCGACTCGCCGCGCTCGACGAGCGAGGTGATCCGGGTCAGCTGCTCCTCGGAGTTGATCGCGCCGATGTCCGTGTTCTTGTCCAGCGGGTCGCCGAGGCGGAGGGTGGAGAGCCTCCGCTTCAGGGAGTCGAGGAGTTCCTCCTGGATCGACTCCTGGACGAGGAGGCGGCTGCCCGCGCAGCAGACCTGGCCCTGGTTGAAGAAGATGCCGTTGACGATGCCCTCGACGGCCTGGTCGATGGGGGCGTCGTCGAAGACGATGTTCGCGCCCTTGCCGCCCAGTTCGAGGGTGAGCTTCTTGCGGGTGCCCGCGACCGTCTTCGCGATCTGCTTGCCGACCGCCGTGGAGCCCGTGAAGGCGACCTTGTTCACGTCCGGGTGCGCGACCAGCGCCGCGCCCGTGTCGCCGTATCCGGGGAGGATGTTGACGACGCCCTTCGGGAGGCCCGCCTGGCGGCAGACGTCGGCGAAGAAGAGGGCCGACAGGGGGGTCGTCTCGGCGGGCTTCAGGACCACCGTGTTGCCGGTCGCCAGGGCCGGGGCGATCTTCCACGCCAGCATCAGGAGCGGGAAGTTCCAGGGGATGACCTGGCCCGCCACGCCGAGGGGGCGGGGGTTCGCGCCGAAGCCGGCGTGGTCGAGCTTGTCGGCCCAGCCCGCGTAGTAGAAGAAGTGCGCGGCGACCAGGGGGAGGTCGGCGTCGCGGGTCTCCTTGATCGGCTTGCCGTTGTCGAGGGTTTCGAGGACGGCCAGCTCGCGGGAGCGCTCCTGGATGATGCGGGCGATGCGGAAGAGGTACTTCGCGCGCTCCGCGCCCGGGAGGGCCGACCACTTCTCGAACGCCCTGCGGGCCGCCTGCACGGCGCGGTCCACGTCGGCCTCGCCCGCCTGGGCGATCTCGGAGAGGACCTCCTCGGAGGCGGGGCTGACCGTCTTGAAGACCTTGCCGTCGGCGGCCTCGGTGAACTCGCCGTCGATGAACAGGCCGTAGGAGGGGGCGATGTCGACGATCGCCCGGGACTCGGGGGCCGGTGCGTATTCGAATGCGGAAGCCATGGGGATCAGTCCACCGTCACGTAGTCGGGGCCGGAGTAGCGGCCGGTGGCCAGCTTCTGGCGCTGCATCAGCAGGTCGTTGAGGAGCGAGGACGCGCCGAAGCGGAACCAGTGGTTGTCCAGCCAGTCCTCGCCGGCGGTCTCGTTGACCAGGACGAGGAACTTGATCGCGTCCTTGGTGGTGCGGATGCCGCCGGCGGGCTTCACACCGACCTGGACGCCGGTCTGGGCGCGGAAGTCGCGGACGGCCTCCAGCATGAGGAGGGTGTTGGCGGGGGTGGCGTTCACCGCGACCTTGCCGGTGGAGGTCTTGATGAAGTCGGCGCCCGCGAGCATGCCGAGCCAGCTGGCGCGGCGGATGTTGTCGTAGGTCGAGAGTTCGCCCGTCTCGAAGATGACCTTCAGGCGGGCCGAGGCGCCGCAGGCCTCCTTCACCGCGGTGATCTCCTCGTGGACCTTGAGGTAGTTCCCCGCGAGGAACGCGCCGCGGTCGATGACCATGTCGATCTCGTCGGCGCCGGCGGAGACGGCCTCGCGGACGTCCGCCAGCTTCACCGCGAGGGAGGCGCGGCCGGCCGGGAAGGCGGTGGCGACGGAGGCGACCTTGACCGTGGAGCCGGCGACGGCGGCCTTCGCGGCGGGCACCATGTCGGGGTACACGCAGACCGCGGCCGTGGCGGGCGTGGTGCGGTCGGTGGGGTCGGGGAGGACCGCCTTGGCGCCGAGGGACCGGACCTTGCCGGGGGTGTCCGCGCCTTCCAGGGTCGTCAGGTCGACCATGGAGATGGCCAGGTCGATGGCGTACGCCTTGGCGGTCGTCTTGATGGAACGGGTGCCGAGGGAGGCGGCGCGCGCCTCCAGGCCGACCGGGTCGACGCCGGGCAGCCCGTGGAGGAAGCGGCGCAGCGTGCTGTCGGACGCGGTGACGTCGGCGAGAGCGTGGGGTGCAGCTGTGGACATGGTCACCAGACGAGCATATCTACGCGCGTAGCAGGTGTACAGCCCCCGGATTGTTCGAACGGGCGCGTGAGGTGGTGGGGGTGCTTGTCGTGTGGCGGGTGCGGGTGGTGTGGGGCTGGTCGCGCAGTTCCCCGCGCCCCTTACGGGCGCGACCTCGGCTGCGGACAGATGTGCGGCGTCGGGCAGAATCGGACGTATGAGCACCTCGGATCAGGCCTCCGCGTCGACGCCCGGCAAACCCGGTACGCCCGGCAAGCCCGTGTACAAGGACCGGGTGTACCGGTCGCCCGCCGGGCTGGCCGGCGGGGTGTTGCTGCTCGGGCTGTTCGCCTGGCTCGGTGGGGACGCGGTGGTGTCCGGCGAGGGGCGTACGCCCTGGCTGGCGCTGGCGTCGATGCTGGTGGCCGTGCCGGTGGTGGTCGCGTTCTCGGTCCGGCCGGCCGTGTTCGCCAACGAGGACCGGCTGAGGGTGCGCAATCCGTTCCGGGTGATCGAGTTGCCCTGGGCGAGCGTGGTGTCGCTGCGGTCCGGTTACACCAACGAGGTGATCGACGAGAGCGGCACCAAGTACCAGCTCTGGGCGATCCCCGTCTCGCTGCGGGGGCGCAAGAAGGCCGCCCGGCAGCAGATGCGGGAGGACCGTCGGGCCGCCAAGGGGGAGGGCGGCGGCCGGACCGCGCCCGCGCGGGCGGAGGCGGACCAGGTCATGGCCGATCTGCGGGACCTGTGCGAGGCGCGGGCGAAGGCGGCCGGGTCGCAGGGGGAGCCAAGTGTGCGCTGGGCCTGGGAGATCGTGGCGCCCGCCGCGGCCGGGGCCGTGCTGCTGGCGGTGCTGATCGCCGTGGGGTGACCCCCGGTGCGGTGGCGGGGTGTGTTACGTAGGGCTCCGGGAGTCCGTTCGGCCCAGGAACTCCGGACGTCTGTTCTATGGTGGCGCTGCTCGTGTGTCCCGCCTTCACAGCCCGGTTCGCTTGGATCGTGTCGGACCCGCGTGCGGCGCATTGACGACGGCGGCCGGAGTGTCCAGAGAACGATGAGTACCGAGCTTGAGTTCCAGGTCCCGCCCGGGGTCTCCCCACCGCCGCGTCCGCTCCCCGCGTACGCCGTGCCTGAGGGGTGCGTCGCCTGGAGCGGGGAGAAGGTGGAGGCCTGGGCCCGGACCCGGCCGCCCCTGTGGGTGCCCGCGCGGACGCGGCCCCTGCATCTGCTCGCCGTCGTCCCGGGCGGCCTGATCGTCGGCTTCTGGCTGGCGAACTTCGTGGAACTGCCCGCCGCCCTCGCCGCGCTGGTCCCGCTCCAGCTGGTGTGGACCCTGGTCAGGCCCGAGGTCGTACGGTTCTCGGCGCCCGCCCTGCTGTTCCTGCTGGCCTGGTTCGGCGGCCCGCACGACGTGCCGGCCCTGGTGGGGATCGTCGCCGCGACCTTGACCTGGGCCATGGCCGAGATCCGGCTGAGCAAGCGCCGGCTCCAGCGGCAGTGGGCTCTGGCCGCCACCGAGGGGGTCACCGCCACGGTGCCCGACGAGGTCGGGCCGGTGCGGCGCGGACGGTTCCTCATGGGGTTCGGATGCCTGCTGACCGTGGTCGGGGCGGGGGTGCTCTCCACCGTCTCCGGCTGGGACGTCGCCACCGACCGGCACGAGGTCACGCTCGTCCTGTGGTTCGTGGTCGGCTGGGGGCTCACCTCGCTGCTCTCCGGATGGCTGGGACGCAGGCGGGCCGCCTCGCTGCGGGGGGCGCCGGTGCCGGTGCTGCGGGTGCTCGTCCGTGACGGCGCCGACGGCGACGCCGAGGTCTTCGCCGCCGACGACGTGGACGCGCTGCGGCCGTTGTTCACCGTCGCCACCGAGGAGTGGTACGACGACGACGCCGACGAGGACGAGGACGCCGACGAGGGGGAAGCGGGCGAGGAACGTGAGGGTGGGGAGGCGCGGGACGCGCTTCTCGACGCCGTCGACGATGACGACGATCAGCCCGGGCCGCTGCGGGAGGCCGTGCTGTACGGGCTGCCCCACGACGGCGCCGAGATCGTGATCGTCAGTGCCGCCGAGACTCCGCAGGAGCCGGTCGACGCGGAGGCCGCCCAGGGTGACGCGCCCGTGGAACTGGTCGTGGAGTCGTCCGGCGGGCCGGTGCGGCCCTTGTCCGACCGGACCGTACGGCACCGGGCCGCCGCACAGCGGGCGAGGGCGAAGCGGCACACCGTCCACGAGGAGCTGCGGGCCACGGCCGTCACGGAGAGCCGCGCGCGGCTGGGGGACGAGCCGGTGTCCCTGCGGCGCTGGCGCGCGGGCTGGGCCGACTGGGCCGCCGCCCTGTTCATGACCGTCGCGATGGCCGCAGTGGGGCTGTACCCGGACGGACTGAAGCAGTACGTCATCGGCGGTGTCATCGGTCTCCTGGGCATCCTGACCCTGCCCCAGATGCTCACCTGGCGCATCACGGCCGACCGGTCGGGGCTGTGGCTGAGCGGCTGGGGCGGGCCCCGGCACGTCGAGTGGGACGACCTCGCGACCGTGCGGTGCGCCGGTGCCGTGCTGACGGTGGACAGCCGCCGGGCGTCGTTCCCGGCCTGGAGCGTCCGGGCGGAGCGCTGGCGCTGGCTGGAGCGGAAGCTGCGGCTCGTGCACCCCTACGAGAGGACCGCCGCCGAGATCACCGCCATGTGGCGGGAGCCCGCGCTGCGGCCCGAGGGGGAGTACACGGGCCGGAGGATGCCCTTGTGGCCGCTGAGCGCGGTGCTCGCCGTGGTGTGGGCGGTGGTGTTGGTGCTGGTGCCGTAGGGCGCTGCCCCGGCCGGTGTCGGCCCTGGACATGGCGAAGGCCCCGGCCCGTGATCCGGCCGGGGCCTTTCGTGTGCGCGGGGCGGGTCAGATGCCCGCTGCCGCCGAGAGGTCCCGCTTGATGCCGGCCAGCAGGTCCGTCGCCTTCGCGCGGGCCGCCGGGAGGGCGGCGAGGTCGGCGACGGGCACCACGACCTCCAGGTAGCACTTGAGCTTGGGCTCGGTGCCGCTCGGGCGGACGATGACACGCGCCCCGTCGAGCGTGTAGCGCAGCCCGTCCGTGGGCGGGAGCCGGTCCGTGCCCCGGGTCAGGTCCTCGGCCTCGGTGACGGGCAGGCCGGCCAGGGCGGTCGGCGGCTGCTCGCGGAGCCGTTCCATCGCGCGGGCGATGAGCGAGAGGTCCTGGACGCGGACCGAGAGCTGGTCGGTGGCGTGCAGGCCGTGCTCGACGGCGATGTCGTCCAGCAGGTCGAGGAGTGTGCGGCCCTCCTCCTTCAGCCGCGAGGCGAGCTCCGTGATCAACAGCGCCGCCGTGATGCCGTCCTTGTCGCGGACGCCCTCGGGGTCGACGCAGTAGCCGAGGGCCTCCTCGTAGCCGTAGCGCAGGCCCTCGACACGGGCGATCCACTTGAAGCCGGTGAGGGTCTCCTCGTAGGGGAGGCCCGCCTTCTCGGCGATCCGGCCGAGGAGGGAGGAGGAGACGATCGACTCGGCCAAGGTGCCCTGGACACCGCGTCCGACCAGATGGGTGGCGAGGAGCGCGCCGACCTCGTCGCCGCGCAGCATGCGCCAGTCGGTGCCGTCCTTCACGGCGACGGCACAGCGGTCGGCGTCCGGGTCGTTCGCCACGATCAGGTCGGGGTCCGTGTCGCGGGCCTTCGCGAAGGCCAGGTCCATCGCGCCGGGCTCCTCCGGGTTGGGGAACGCGACCGTCGGGAACTCCGGGTCCGGCTCCGCCTGCTCGGCGACGAGGACGGGCTCCGGGAAGCCGGCCCGGGCGAAGGCCGCGAGCAGGGTGTCCTTGCCGACGCCGTGCATGGCCGTGTAGACCGTGCGGGCGCTCCGGGGGGAGCCGGGTGCGAGGACCGCGTCCGTACGGGCCAGATAGGCGTCCAGGACGCTGTCGTCGAGGGTGTCCCAGCCGGACTCCGGGCGGGGGACGTCGTCGAGGGAGCGGACGGCGTCGATCTCGGCCGCGATGCCGGCGTCGGCCGGGGGCACGATCTGGGAGCCGTCGCCCAGGTAGACCTTGTAGCCGTTGTCGCGCGGCGGGTTGTGGCTGGCCGTGACCTCCACGCCGGCCACCGCGCCCAGGTGCCTTATGGCGAAGGCCAGGACGGGCGTGGGCAGGGGTCGGGGGAGGACGGCCGCGCGCAGGCCCGCGCCGGTCATCACGGCGGCCGTGTCGCGGGCGAAGTCGGCGGACTTGTGGCGGGCGTCGTAGCCGATGACGACGAGGCCGCCGGTGGAGCCCTGCTTGTTCAGGTACGCGGCGAGACCGGCGGCCGCGCGGATGACGACCGAGCGGTTCATGCGCATGGGGCCGGCGCCGAGTTCGCCCCGGAGGCCGGCCGTGCCGAACTGGAGGGTGCCGGAGAAGCGGGTGGTCAGTTCCGCCGTGTCCGCCGCGTCGATCAGCCTGCCGAGTTCGTCCCGGGTCTCCGGGTCGGGGTCCTCGGCCAGCCACGCCTTGGCGCGGGCGATCAGGTCGTCGTGCACGGGGGTCAACCTCTCGTCTCGTTCTTTGTTTGTGGGGGGCGCTCGATTGTCCCGGGGAGGGGGCGCGTTGTCGGGTGCGGGTCCGGTGGGGCTTCTCGCGCCGTTCCCCGCGCCCCTTAAGGGCCTACGGCCCTTTCGGGCCGAAAAAGCACGGGGCGCAGCCCCTGCTTTTTCAGGGGCGCGGGGAACTGCGCGACCAGCCCCCACTCACCCGCACCCGACGACGAGACCCGCGCCCCGCGTCCTACAGCCGGTTCAGGACCTGCGTCAGCAGCGCGCCCATGCGCGCCGCCGAGTCACGGCCCGCCTGGAGGACCTCCTCGTGGTTGAGGGGCTCACCCGTCATACCGGCCGCCAGGTTGGTCACCAGGGAGATGCCCAGGATCTCGGCACCCGCCTCGCGCGCGGCGATGGCCTCCAGGACCGTGGACATGCCGACGAGGTCCGCGCCGATGACGCGGGCCATGCGGATCTCCGCCGGGGTCTCGTAGTGCGGGCCCGTGAACTGCGCGTAGACGCCCTCCTCCAGGGAGGGGTCGATCTCCTTGCACAGGGCGCGCAGGCGGGGGGAGTAGAGGTCCGTGAGGTCGACGAAGTTCGCGCCGACGATCGGGGACGTCGCCGTCAGGTTCAGATGGTCGCTGATCAGCACCGGCTGGCCCGGACGCATGCCCTCGCGAAGACCGCCGCAGCCGTTGGTGAGGACGATCGTCTTCACCCCGGCGGCGACGGCCGTACGGACGCCGTGCGCGACGGCGGCGACACCGCGGCCCTCGTAGTAGTGGGTGCGGCCCAGGAAGACGAGCGCGCGCTTGTCACCGATCCGGTACGAGCGGACCTTGCCGCCGTGCCCCTCGACCGCCGGCGGCGGGAAGCCCGGCAGCTCGGTGACCTGGAACTCCGCCTCGGGAGCGCCGAGGGCGTCCACGGCGGGGGCCCAGCCGGAGCCCATCACGAGGGCGACGTCGTGGGTCTCGGCGCCCGTCAGCTCGCGCAGGCGCGCGGCGGCGGCGTCGGCGGCGGCGTACGGGTCGCCCTGGATGTCGTCCGGAAGAAGAGATGCGTTCACGCGACGAGGGTATCCGGTCAGAGCCTACGCGCGTAGATGACGAGGCTCCCGGGATCGGGATCGTTGCCTTGTCGTTTCCAACGCGGGGCGCGCGCGGAGTGCGCGCGGGGGGGCGTGCCCACGCCTCGCGGGGCGGTCCCTCAGCAGGGGCGTTTGCGCAGTTCCATCACATAGTCGTGGGGCGCGCCCGCCGACTCCGCCGCGTCCGCCACCTCGCCCAGGTAGCGGGCGGAGGGCAGGCCGCCCTCGTAGCCGTTGAGGACGTAGACCCAGGCCGGTTCCTCGCCGTCCAGCGTGTGTACGCGGACCCGCATCCGGCGGTATATGTCCAGGCCCACGCCGACCCAGCGGTCCATCGCGTCCTCGTCCATGGGGGCGATGTCGTACAGGGCCACGAAGACCTGGGAGCGGGGGGCCTCGACGACCGTGGCCAGGGCGCCCTCCCAGCCCATGTGCTCGCCGCCGAAGGTCAGCCGCCAGTCGTTCAGCCAGCCGGTTGCGCGCAGCGGGGAGTGAGGGGCGCGGCGGGACATCAGGCGTGAGTCCAGGTTGCCGGCGTAGGCGGCGTAGAGCGACATGGGGAGAGGGTACGGGAGCGCTCCGCTCGGGGGGCTGGGCGCCTATTGGGGTGGGGGTGCCTGTTGTGTCGCGGGTGCGGGTGCGTTGTGGCTGGTCGCGCGGTTCCCCGCGCCCCTTGCGGGGCGGCCCGCACCCCGACTCGTTGGCATCCGTGCTCGTGCGGGACAATGGGGCATGTGACTCGGATCGTGATCATCGGTGGCGGACCCGGCGGATACGAAGCGGCGCTCGTGGCCGCTCAGCTCGGTGCGGAGGTGACCGTCGTGGACTGCGACGGTCTGGGCGGGGCGTCGGTGCTGACCGACTGCGTGCCGTCGAAGACCCTCATCGCGACGGCCGAGGTGATGACCACCTTCGATTCCTCGTACGAGGAGTTGGGGATCATCGTCGCCGACGACACCCCGCACATCGACACGCCCGCGCGTGTCGTGGGCGTGGACCTCGGCAAGGTCAACCGGCGTGTGAAGCGGCTCGCGCTGGCGCAGTCGCACGACATCACCGCCTCGGTGACACGCGCCGGCGCGCGGGTGATGCGCGGGCGCGGGCGGCTGGCGGGGCAGCAGGATCTCGACGGGTCGCGCAAGGTGGTCGTGCGCGCCGCCGACGGGTCCGAGGAGACCCTGACCGCCGACGCCGTGCTCATCGCCACCGGCGGACACCCGCGTGAGCTGCCCGACGCGCAGCCCGACGGCGAGCGCATCCTCAACTGGACGCAGGTCTACGACCTCGACGAGCTGCCCGAAGAGCTGATCGTCGTCGGGTCGGGTGTCACCGGCGCCGAGTTCGCCGGCGCCTACCAGGCGCTCGGGTCGCGCGTCACGCTCGTGTCCAGCCGTGACCGGGTGCTGCCGGGCGAGGACCCGGACGCCGCCGCCGTCCTGGAGGACGTGTTCCGGCGTCGCGGCATGAACGTCATGGCGCGGTCCCGGGCCCAGTCCGCCAAACGGGTCGGGGACCGGGTCGAGGTCACGCTCGCGGACGGCCGGGTCATCACCGGCTCGCACTGTCTGATGGCCGTCGGCGCCGTCCCCAACAGCGCCGGGATGGGCCTGGAGGAGGCCGGGGTCAAGGTCAAGGAGTCCGGGCACATCTGGACCGACAAGGTCTCGCGGACCACCGCTCCCGGTGTGTACGCCGCCGGCGACGTCACCGGGGTGTTCGCCCTGGCCTCCGTCGCCGCCATGCAGGGCCGTATCGCCATGTACCACTTCCTCGGCGACGCCGTGGCCCCGCTGAACCTGAAGACCGTGTCGTCCAACGTCTTCACCGACCCCGAGATCGCCACCGTCGGCTACACCCAGGCCGACCTGGACGCCGGGGTCATCGACGCCGTCGGGGTCAAACTGCCGCTGCTGCGCAACCCGCGCGCCAAGATGCAGGGCATCCGGGACGGCTTCGTCAAGATCTTCTGCCGGCCGGGCACGGGCATCGTCGTGGGCGGTGTCGTGGTCTCGCCGCGCGCCTCCGAGCTGATCCACCCGATCTCGATCGCGGTCGACAACAACCTGACCGTCGAGCAGATCGCGAACGCGTTCACCGTGTACCCGTCGCTGTCCGGCTCGATCGCCGAGGTCGCGCGCCAGCTCCACACGCGCAAGTCGGGTGATGGGGTCTGACGGTGCGACGGTGTGATGATCCGACGGTCTGTCTGACCGGTATGTGACGGGTTCCGTCCGGGATCGTCCCTATATCACTTCTCGCCCCACCCTGCGAACAACTTCTGCTATTCGGCGCAAACTGCTGAAAGCAGATGGTCGTTGGCGTTACTGTCAGTTTCGTGTTCGCTGCAGAACGTCGTCAATTGATCCTCGAAATGGTGCGGGCCAATGGAGCTGTGTCGCTCCGTGAGCTCGCCCGCGTCGTCCAGACCTCCGAAGTGACCGTACGGCGGGACGTGCGCGCTCTGGAGGCAGAAGGACTCCTCGACCGCCGACACGGCGGTGCGGTATTGCCGGGCGGGTTCACGCGGGAGTCCGGCTTTCCGCAGAAGTCTCATCTCGCGACCGCCGAGAAGACGGCCGTCGCCGATCTCGCCGCGAGCCTCGTCGAAGAGGGCGAGGCCATCGTGGTCGGGGCGGGGACCACCACGCAGGAGCTGGCACGCCGGCTCGCGCGGGTCCCCGGGCTGACCGTCGTCACCAACTCCCTGTTGGTGGCCCAGGCGTTGGCCCACGCCAACCGTGTCGAGGTCGTGATGACCGGCGGCACCCTGCGCGGTTCCAACTACGCCCTGGTCGGCTCCGGAGCCGAACAGTCCCTCCAGGGGCTGCGTGTCTCCAAGGCCTTCCTCTCCGGGAGCGGACTGACCGCGGAGCGCGGCCTGTCCACGTCCAACATGCTGTCGGCGTCCGTCGACCGCGCGCTGGTCCAGGCCGCCGCCGAGGTCGTCGTCCTCGCCGACCACACCAAGCTCGGCACCGACACCATGTTCCAGACGGTGCCGACGGATGTGATCACCCGGCTGGTCACCGACGACCCGCCCGGCCACGACGACCGCGCGGTCACCGAGTTGCAGGCGCTGGCCGACCAGGGCGTGCAGATCTCCGTGGCCGGGGCGTCGGGCGGCGGTGGTACGGGAGGCGATCCCGTCCCGGCGCGTCACTCGCGCCGGGACGTGCCTCTGCCGGGGCCCCGCCGCAACCAGGTCCACGGCACCGCGCCCCAGTTGCGCACCGCCACGGTCCTCGGGGATCAGCCGCCCGCCGGTGAACGGGAGCGGGAGCGCGCGGCGCGGGTCGCTGATCTGCGGCGCCGGTAGGGAGCGGGGCCGCGCCGCGTGGCTGAGCCGCGTGGGCTGAGCTTCATGGCTGCGGTTCATGGGCTGCGCCCGGTGGGCTGACCTTGCTGGGGTCAGCCGTGTGGGGTGAGCCGCGTGGGGGCATGCCGTGTGAGGTCGCGCCGTGGGGTCGCCGTGTGGGCACGCTCGGTTCGGCGGGTCAGGGCTTCAGGCCGCGCAGGGTCAGTGTCAGCAGGCGGTCGGCCAACTCCGGGTCGTCCGGGGTCTCCTCGGCCGCCAGCGCGATCGCGTGGGTGAGCTGGAGCAGATCGCCGATGGACACGTCCTCGCGTACGGCGTGAGCGTCCTGCGCCCGGCGGAGGAGGGCGGTGCCCGCCTCCCGGATGGGGGCGCAGCACCGGGCCAGGTCCGACGGGTACTCGTCCGCGGCGCGGGAGCCCGCGTACGAGACCGTCATCAGGGCCTGCGCCAGACCCCGGTACTCGCCCGCGTGGGTGATGATGTCGCGCAGCCAGGCGACGAGCGCCGCGCAGGGGCGGTCCGCGTGCAGGTGTGCCTGGGCGCGGGCCAGCAGATCGGCGACCGCTTCCTCGAAGACCGCGCTCAGCAGGGCCTCTCGGTTGGGGAAGTGGCGGTACAGCGTGCCGATGCCCACGTCCGCCCGGCGGGCGATGTCCTCCAGCGAGGCGGTGGTGCCGTGCGCCGCGAAGGCGAGGCGGGCCTCGGTGAGCAGGCGGTCGTGGTTGCGGCGGGCGTCGGCCCGCAGGGGCCTCCGGCCTGCTGCGGGGGGCTTGGCCGGGGTGGGGCTCACTCTGGCGTCACCTGCTCTCTTCTGGCGGGGGCGGCTTCAGCCTAAGAGCTCGGGTGACGGGGTGGTTGCGCGGGTGCGGGTGACGGGGGCTTCTCGCGCAGTTCCCCGCGCCCCTTGAGGGCCTACCGGCCCTTTCGGGGCGCGGGGGTTCGCGTGTGGGTCAGTCCTTGATCTCGCAGATGGCCGCGCCGGAGGTGAGGGCGGCGCCGACTTCGGCGGTGAGGCCCTTGATGGTGCCGGAGCGGTGGGCGTTGAGGGGCTGTTCCATCTTCATGGCTTCGAGGACGACGACGAGGTCGCCTTCCTTGACCTCCTGGCCCTCCTCGACGGCGACCTTGACGATGGTGCCCTGCATGGGGGAGGCGAGGGTGTCGCCGGAG
>NZ_JABXWI010000061.1 GCF_014930365.1 Streptomyces caniscabiei
CGGTGGCTGCCGCCGCGGCGCGGGCGTGGACCACCGCCAGGGCGGCGGCCAGTTCCTCCGGGGTGGGGTTGCCCCGTACGACCTTGATGGTCATGGTTGGGCTCCGGGGGGTTAGAGGGGGATGTTGCCGTGCTTCTTGGGGGGAAGGGACTCGCGTTTGGTGCGGAGTTGGCGCAGGCCGCGGACGAGGTGGCGGCGGGTGTCGGAGGGGGTGATGACGGCGTCGACGTAGCCGCGTTCGGCTGCGGTGTAGGGGTTGAGGAGGGTGTCCTCGTACTCCTGGATGAGGCGGGCGCGGACGTCTTCGCGTTCGGGTTCGGGGGTGGCGGCGATGGTGCGGCGGTGCAGGATGTTGACGGCGCCCTGGGCGCCCATGACGGCGATCTGGGCGGTGGGCCAGGCGAGGTTGAGGTCGGCGCCGAGGTGTTTGGAGCCCATGACGTCGTAGGCGCCGCCGAAGGCCTTGCGGGTGATGACGGTGATGAGGGGGACGGTGGCTTCGGCGTAGGCGTAGATGAGTTTGGCGCCGCGGCGGATGATGCCCTCGTGTTCCTGGCCGACGCCGGGGAGGAAGCCGGGGACGTCGACGAAGGTCAGGACGGGGACGTTGAAGGCGTCGCAGGTGCGCACGAAGCGCGCTGCTTTTTCGGAGGCGTTGATGTCCAGGCAGCCGGCGAACTGCAGGGGCTGGTTGGCGACGATGCCGACCGGGTGGCCCTCGATGCGGCCGAAGCCGGTGAGGATGTTGGGTGCGAACAGGGCCTGGGTCTCGAAGAACTCGGCGTCGTCCAGGACGTGTTCGAGCACCGTGTGCATGTCGTAGGGCTGGTTGGCGCTGTCGGGGACGAGGGTGTCGAGTTCGCGGTCCTCGTCGGTGACGGTGAGGTCGGCCTGTTCGGGGAAGGCGGGGGGCTCGCTGAGGTTGTTGGAGGG
>NZ_JABXWI010000062.1 GCF_014930365.1 Streptomyces caniscabiei
CGAGGCCCCCGAGGCGATCGCGGAACGGATCGCGGCATGGGCCGAGTAGTGGATCACTCGCCCCTCGCGGCGAGACCACCGGGATGGGCGGAGCGGGGCGGACTCTGACATGGCGTTGTTGCGGACTGCGGACTGCGGACTGCGGACTGCGGGATGGGGCGGATCTCCGCCCGGTGACCAGCGTGCAACCTTCAACCCGGTCGGTCAGGACCGTCAGGTGAACGCTGCTCGTCGATGAAGGCGACCATCAGCCGTTGCGGGGGTCGAGCTCCCCGACAAAGAAAGTTGTAGCCGCCTTCAGGACCGCCACGTCCTCACGCAGCCGACGGTTCTCCGCCCTCAGCCGGCGGGTCCCCTCGCTCTCCTCGATCGTGACCCCGGGCGCCTCACCACCGTCATTCTCGGCCTGAGCGCCCCAGCGCCACAACGACTTCTGCCTACCCCGACCTGCTTGGACACCGTCAGTACCGCCGCGGTATTTGGTCGGGTTCTCGGCACGGTGCTACAGCACCAGCCGGACGGCTCGGGCTCTCAGCTCGGGATCCACCTTCTTCGGCATGACATGCATCCTTCCAGCTCAGAAAGATGCGGCATTAAGCCGACCGCACTTGACAACTCAGTACAGAACCGCCTAGGTTTCTGACTGTTCAGTACACAACCGTCCTGAGCTCACCGGACAGGCTTGGCGTGCAGGCCTGGCGCCCCTCGGTCCCGTCGCTCTACCTGTACGGGGCCATAACCCGGCGTGGGGCACTTCCCGCACGTCGAACAGCCCAAGACGGTCGCCGATCACATCCTGGGCTTCCTGAACAGCTGCCCCCCTCTCCCACCACCCAGAACTCGAAGGGTCGACCGAACCATGACTGACAAGGAAAGGCAGGAGGCCGTGACTGCGACGGCTCCCGCGGACGCGAG
>NZ_JABXWI010000063.1 GCF_014930365.1 Streptomyces caniscabiei
CTTTGGGAGGCAACCGCCCCAGTTAAACTACCCATCAGACACTGTCCCCGATCCGGATCACGGACCCGGGTTAGACATCCAGCACGACCAGACTGGTATTTCAACGACGACTCCACCCGAACTGGCGTCCGAGCTTCACAGTCTCCCAGCTATCCTACACAAGCCGAACCGAACACCAATATCAAACTGTAGTAAAGGTCCCGGGGTCTTTCCGTCCTGCTGCGCGAAACGAGCATCTTTACTCGTAGTGCAATTTCACCGGGCCTATGGTTGAGACAGTCGAGAAGTCGTTACGCCATTCGTGCAGGTCGGAACTTACCCGACAAGGAATTTCGCTACCTTAGGATGGTTATAGTTACCACCGCCGTTTACTGGCGCTTAAGTTCTCAGCTTCGCCACCCCGAAGAGTGACTAACCGGTCCCCTTAACGTTCCAGCACCGGGCAGGCGTCAGTCCGTATACATCGCCTTACGGCTTCGCACGGACCTGTGTTTTTAGTAAACAGTCGCTTCTCGCTGGTCTCTGCGGCCACCCCCAGCTCACCGAGTAAATCGGATCACCAGTGATGGCCCCCCTTCTCCCG
This sequence comes from Streptomyces caniscabiei, assembly GCF_014930365.1. Taxonomy (GTDB): domain Bacteria; phylum Actinomycetota; class Actinomycetes; order Streptomycetales; family Streptomycetaceae; genus Streptomyces; species Streptomyces caniscabiei. The sequence continues at coordinate 584 of NZ_JABXWI010000063.1, forward strand.
AAGTTACGGGGGCATTTTGCCGAGTTCCTTAACCATAGTTCACCCGAACGCCTCGGTATTCTCTACCAGACCACCTGAGTCGGTTTAGGGTACGGGCCGCCATGAAACTCGCTAGAGGCTTTTCTCGACAGCATAGGATCATCCACTTCACCACAATCGGCTCGGCATCAGGTCTCAGACTATTGCCAGGCGGATTTACCTACCTGACGTCCTACACCCTTACCCCGGGACAACCACCGCCCGGGATGGACTACCTTCCTGCGTCACCCCATCACTCACCTACTGCAAGTCTGGTCCGTCGGCTCCACC
>NZ_JABXWI010000064.1 GCF_014930365.1 Streptomyces caniscabiei
AGGACTCGATGGTGGAGCCGTCGGCGCCCTCGGCGGTGCTGTGCACGGTGTACTCGATCACCCGGACGGTGATGCGCTGTCCGCGTGGCCCGTTGAGGTGGGAGAGATAGGTGCCGTCGTGAAGCACCTCGATGACGGGCAGGGTGAACGACGCGCTCGCGCGCCACAACAGCTCAGCGCCCCGGCCCGCGGCTGCGGTGAACAGGTCGTAGGAGGGGAAGCCCCGGTCGGCCAACAGCAGCGTGCCCCGCTCGATCATCGGCAACAGGCGTGTGGCCAGGGTGCGTTCGCCGACCGCAAGGGAGTCGAAGACCGCTGCGATCACGGCCAGGGTGCCGCACTCGACCAGGGCCAGCAGCCGCACCTGTGGATAGGGCCCCTGCCGGGCCTCGGTCATAGGCCGGGAGTACGCGGCGGAGTTCGCCGCACTGGTCGGGGACGTTAAAGGTGGTGCCGTCCAGCGAGGTCAGGCGCAGGTTCCGCCAGAAAACCCCCGGCGTGGCCGGCGTGCCCTGCGCTCCGCGCATTCGGTCGAACAGCACCCTAAGCGCCCCCGCCCCCAGCCGGGACCGGGCCTTGGTCAGCGACCCTGTCGATGCAGGACGCCACTTCTCGCCCCGCTTGAGCGGCCAGTGCTCCACCAGCTCCCGCAGTACCCCGCCGTACCCGACCGAGGTGAACAGCCACATGGCGAGGGTGAAGTAGACCACCAGCCGCGCGGGCAACGACTTCACCGCGCGTTCCCGCGCAACGGCCTCCTCGATCGCGAAGTCCACCAGCTCCGGCGTGAACGTCCGCGTCAACGCGCCAATCCGTATCCGTTCCGGGAAGCCATCCCCACCACATGATCACGAGCCACAAGCCCCGGATCCTAAACGATCACCCAGCA
>NZ_JABXWI010000008.1 GCF_014930365.1 Streptomyces caniscabiei
CCCCACACGCACCGCAACGACGCGCACAGAAAAGCCGATCACGGCCACCGTCAACCATCAGCTGGGATCGAACTGTCAAGCATCAACCGGGATCGGACAGCGCGAGATGCTCCCCGAGCGGGTAGAGCTGTACTACGCGGCCAAGGCCAACCCGGAGCCGGAGATCCTCGCCGCGCTCGGCCCGTACGTCGACGGCTACGAGGTCTCCTCCGGCGGCGAACTCGCCCACGTCGCCGAGGCGGTGCCGGGCCGCCCGCTGGCCTTCGGCGGGCCCGGCAAGACCCCCGACGAGATCCGGGCCGCCCTGGAGCGGGGAGTCCGACGCTTCCACGTCGAGAGCGAGCACGACCTGCGCGTGCTCGCCGAGCTGGCCCGCCGGGCGGCGCCTGCCGAGCGGGTCGGGGTGCTGCTCCGCTTCAACCTCGCGGTGGCGGACGGCTCGCTCGCGGGCAGCTCCCTCGCGATGGGCGGCCGCCCCACCCCCTTCGGCCTCGATCCCGCACGGGCCCCGGACGTGCTCCGCCCTCTCACGGACGGCACCCACCCGCACCTCGAACTGCTCGGCGTCCACGCCCACTTGGCCAGCGGACTGGACGCACCCGAACAACTCTCCGTGGCCCGGTCGATCGTGGAATGGGCCACGGGCCTGGGCGTACCGATCTCCGAGGTGAACGTGGGCGGCGGCATGGCCGTCGACTACACGCGCCCCGAGAGCCGCTTCGACTGGCAGACGTACGGCGCGGGCCTGGCCCAACTCGCCGACGCCCACCCGGAACTGACGCTGCGTGTCGAACCCGGCCGCGCGCTCACCGCGTACTGCGGCTGGTACGCCACCGAGGTGCTGGACGTGAAGCGCAGCCACGGCGGGGAGTTCGCCGTGGTCCGCGGCGGCACCCACCATCTGCGCACCCCGGCGACCAAGGGGCACGACCAGCCGTGCTCGGTGCTGGCGGTGGAGGAGTGGCCGTACCCCTGGCCGCGCCCGGAGGCCGAGGGGGAGTACGTCAGCCTCGCCGGCCAGCTGTGCACACCGAAGGACCTGCTCGCCCGGGACGCCCACGCCCCCGGGCTGCGCGCGGGGGACCGGGTGGCCTTCGCCCTCGCGGGCGCGTACGCCTGGAACATCTCGCACCACGACTTCCTGATGCATCCGCGCCCCGGCTTCCACTTCCTGGACCGGCCGATGGGGGAGGGTGACCGTTGACAGGTGGACGGGTCGGGCGCAGACTCGACCCCAGAAAGTGAACTGAATTTCACTAGACGAACAAGGTCGGCGCCCGGGGGACGGGACGCGGCTCGTCCTCAACGACGAGGAGTACTCAATGCACACCACCGTCGGCATCATCGGCGGCGGCCCCGCGGGGCTGTTGCTGGCCCGCCTGCTGCACAACGCGGGAATCGACAGTGTGGTCCTGGAACGCAAGGACCGCACCTATGTCGAGCAGCGTCAGCGTGCCGGAATCCTGGAGCAGGCCACCGTCGACGTGCTGCGCTCCGCCGGGGCGGGCGCACGGCTGGACGCCGAGGGTATTCCCCACGACGGCATCGAGCTGCGCTTCGACGGCCGGGCCCACCGCGTCGACTTCCCCGAGCTGACCGGCGGCCGCCGCGTCTGGGTCTACGCCCAGACCGAGGTGGTCAAGGACCTCATCGCCCTCCAGCTCACCGACGGCGGACCGTTGCTGTTCGAGGCGGAGGTGCACGCGGTGGAGGGCGCCGACACCGACCGGCCCGTGATCCGGTACACCCACGAGGGCCGCGTGCAGACGCTGACCTGCGACTACGTGGTCGGCTGCGACGGTTTCCACGGCGTGGCCCGGGACGCGGTCCCCGAGGGGGTGCGGACCTCGTACGAGCGGACGTACCCCTACTCCTGGCTGGGCATCCTCGCCGACGCCCCGCCCGTCTACGAGGAGCTGATCTACGCCCACTCCGAACGCGGCTTCGCCCTGGCGAGCATGCGGTCCCCGTCCGTGAGCCGCCTCTACCTCCAGGTCCCGAACGGCACCGACCCGGCCGACTGGTCCGACGAACAGATCTGGGACGAGCTGGACGCCCGGTTCGCGCTGACCGCCAACCCGGGCTGGCGGCTCAAGCGGGGGCCCGTCACGTCCAAGGCGGTCCTGCCGATGCGCAGCCACGTCACCGAGCCGATGCGTCACGGCCGGCTCTTCCTGGCCGGGGACGCCGCCCACATCGTGCCGCCCACCGGCGCCAAGGGCCTCAACCTGGCCGCCACCGACGTCATCGTGCTGGCCCGCGCCTTCGCCCGGCTCAAGGAGACCGGCTCGACCGACCTGCTCGACGCGTACTCCGACACCTGTCTGCGCCGGGTCTGGCGGGCCGAGCACTTCTCGTACTTCATGACCACGACCCTCCACGCCGACCCTGGGCAGTCGCCGTTCGAGACCCGGCTCCAGCTCTCGCAGCTCGACCGCGTCGCCACCTCGCGCCACGCGGCTGCCGAACTCGCCGAGAACTACACGGGCCTCCCGCTCGACGCGGGGCACCGGCCGTTGTAGCCCCGCGGCCGGGCGCAGCTGCGGGCGCTCCCCCTGCGCGCGGCAGGGGGAGCGCCCGAAAGGCTGCCGGTGTCAGTGGGCGCCGAGGCCGCCGCTGCCGAACCCACCGCTGCTGTTCTTGCCCCAGCGCGGTCGCTTCTTGTCCGGGCTCGGCCGGGTCCCCTGGTTGCCGTGCACCTCGTACGGTGTCAGTCGGCGGTCGCTCTGGGGGATCTCGTCCGGTTCGCGGAGCAGCCGCTCCTCATGGACAGGGCCCCCCTCCGGGATCCGGGGCTGCTCGTCGGGGCGCGGGCGGCGCGGCTCGCGGGCGCGTACGCGGGCGCCCAGCCAGAGTGCGCCGATCAGCATGGCCACCACCACGACGCCTGCCAGGAACGGGGCGATACCGCCCAGGACGCTGCGTTCTGCGGCTATATCAGTCCATTCCATGTTCATAAGGGATGAATACCCCCAATATGTCGAGTGAACCGGCCCCGTTCCGCAGGGGCGGCCCGGGAGCGGACGGGTGCCCCACCCGGCATCGGGGGAAACGGAATCCCGCGAACCGGGCGCGGGGCGGGCGCCGGTGTTTGGCGGGGGCGGCTCCGGCTACCCGCCCGTGGTGACCTCGACGACGACATCCCACCAGGAACTCATCCGGTTCCTCGAGGACCGCTTCGCCTGTGCGCAGGCCTGTACCGAATGTGCGCGTGCCTGCGCGCTGCGGGCGAGCCTCGCCGATCCCGGCGGCCCCGAGGGTCAGGAGAAGATGCGACGCAAGGGCATCATGTGCGCGGAGGTGTGCGACGCCACGTGCAGGGTGCTCTCCGAACAGACCAGCCTCGACGAGGGCGCCATCCGGCTCCAGGTGGAGTGGTGCCGGACCGTCGCCCTGGAGTGCGCCCGCGTCTTCGACGACACCCCCGGCGCCGAGGACGGCGCCAAGACCTGCCGCGAGTGCGCCCAGGCCTGCACGGACTTCCTCGCCGTCCTCCGCTGAGCCGCCGCGCCGCTCCCCGTGCCGTGAAAAGGGGGTCGCCCTCGCCTGTTCCCAATTACTGGAACACGTTCTAGCGTGTGCGCCGTCAGGTAGGCCCTGGGGAGCCTGGAGGCGCCGTGCACCTCGAATACACGCCCGAGCAGCAGCGGCTGCGCACCGAACTGCGCGCCTACTTCGCCGAGTTGGTCCCGGACGGCGCCTACACCCGCCATGCCGACCCGGCCGCCCAGAAGCGGTTCTACCGGGAGACCATCCGCCGCCTCGGCGGTGACGGCTGGCTCGGCGTGGGCTGGCCCGAGGAGTACGGCGGACGCGGTCTGACCGCCATCGAACAGTTCGTCTTCTTCGACGAGGCCGCCCAGGCCGGCGTCCCCCTGCCGCTGATGGCGCTCAACACCGTCGGGCCGACGATCATGCAGTACGGCACCGAGGAGCAGAAGTCGTACTTCCTGCCGCGCGTCCTCTCCGGCGAGATCGACTTCGCCATCGGCTACAGCGAGCCGGACGCCGGCACGGACCTGGCCTCCCTGAAGACCCGCGCGGTCCGGGACGGCGACGAGTACGTCGTCAACGGCCAGAAGATCTGGACGACCAACGGCGACACGGCCGACTGGGTGTGGCTGGCGACCCGCACCGACCCCGACGCGCCGCCCCACAAGGGCATCACCATGCTCCTCGTCCCGACCACGGAACCCGGCTACTCCTGCACCCTCATCAACACCCTCGCCTCCCACGACACCACCGCCAGCTACTACGAGGACATCCGCGTCCCCGTCTCCCGCCGCGTCGGCGAGGAGAACAAGGGCTGGCGGCTGATCACCAACCAGCTCAACCACGAACGCGTCACCCTCGCCGCCCACGGCACGATGGCCATCCGCTCCCTGCACAACGTGCAGCGCTGGGCCATGGAGACCAAACTCGTCGACGGCCGCCGCGTCGTCGACCTGCCCTGGGTCCGCCGCCGCCTCGCCCAGACCCACACCAAGCTCGACGCCCTTCGACTCCTCAACTGGCGCATGGTCAGCGCCCTCCAGGACGGCACCCTCACCCCCCAGGACGCCTCCGCCGTCAAGGTCTACGGCTCCGAGGCCCGCCGGGACGCGTACGCCTGGCTCATGGAGATCGTCGCCGCCGCGGGCGCACTCAAGGAGGGCTCGGCCGGCGCGGTCCTCCACGGCGAACTCGAACGCGGCTACCGCTCGGCCGTCATCTTCACCTTCGGCGGCGGCAACAACGAGATCCAGCGCGAGATCATCTCGTGGATCGGCCTGGGAATGCCCCGAGTACGGCGCTGAGCGTGTGTGACGAGGATTTTTAGTTGGCACAAAAGAGGGATAGTTGGCACCAAGATCACGACATTCTCAAAGGTGACGGCGCATCACTTCAATGCACTCGGCTCGAGCGGCATTTGATCGGTCCCGCGGATACGGCACCCCGAGGTTCATGCCGCTGTCCGTGGTGATCGGCGGCTGATCCCAGGCGAGGCTCATCTGTGCCCCGGCCTCCGCCCTGGCCGTGGCCACAAGCGTCGCGTAGGGGCCCGCGACCGCCGATGCCTCGATCTGGAGCCATGCCTGGTGGAATGCCAGCCGGGCCAGAAGGCCGCTGACCTCGTCGGTGAGCTGTTGTCGTACGGTGGAGGAGGATTTGGGGCGTCGTCGTATGCGGTACGGCATTTCCAGGTACTCCTCGACCGCTGTCAGGGCTTCCGCGAAGGTCCTGGCCCGACGTTCTTTGCGTACGGCCCGTTGGTTGAGGGCGTACGTCACGAAGGCGCCGAAGAGGGCGATGAAGGGGACGATCAATGCGGCGGTCTGGGCCCAGGTCCAGCCGCCGTCCGTCGCTTGTGCCGCCGCGATGACCGCCACGCACCACCCTCCGGCATGCCGTGAGGCGCATCCTCTACGAGCCACTGGCCGCCCTGCTCACCGCCGGTGAGCCGCCAGTAGTTTTCGAGGAACAAGTGTGTGCGGACTATCTCGATGAGGTCCAGTAGCCCTTTCGAACTCGTCCAGCGTCGCTCTTCCGGGTCGAGCGGGTACCAGAGGCAGAGGGCGTCGTCGAACCTGTATCGGTGCTTTGACGGGACTCCGGGCTTGGCGTGCACGCGGGGGAAGTCCTCGGGCCGCTGGCCGTAGAGGGGGTAGGGCGGGTTCGAGTGGAAGCGGATCCGGACGTCGATGGGGTCGGGTTCGCCTATGACGTCGAGGCCGGCGAGTTCGTACGTCAACGACCCTTGGTCGTAGGTGTGTTGGAGCGCGTCGCCGAAGTGTTGCCGGGCGTCCCGTTCGAGCGGGGCCCACCATGACGGCTGGACCCCGTACCAAAGGGGCATGGCGGTCAGTCTCCCCAGGCCCGGGGCCGGGTTGACGTGCCCAGCCGGGTGGCGAGCCCCAGTCCTGAGGCAGCCGTACCGCCCGCGAGGACGGTCCGGGCGAGGCGCGCGGCCTCCTCCGGGGTGCCGTCCGCGTCCGGCACGAGCTCCGGGAGTACCTGGTGCAGCGCGTGTTGCGCGCTGAGCGGGCGCCCGGCCTTCTCATGGTCGATCGCGAGGTCGATGTACTTTTTGGCGGTGTGCAGCCGCTTGTGCACATCCCGGCGCGGCATGTTGAGCGGGATCGGGCCGGCCACCCCAGCCGGGTCGGGCGTCTGACCCTTGTCGATCTCGTCCGCCGCATAAGTGAAGAAGATCTGCAGCGCGTTGATCAGCGGCATGGGCTCCTCGAGGCACCCCAGGCAGAGGGCCTTGATGTTCCAGGAGCACATCGGCTTGCTGTGCGTGCAGTTCCAGTGCTTCAAAAGCCGGACCGTTCGAGCGAAGACCACCCTGGTGTCCTCAATCGCCTGGAGCACCATCCGGGTGTGGGTGATCGGGTCGGCGCGGTCCCACTGGTCCGTGATCTTCGTGTTCGGGATGTACAGCCCACGACCCGAGGGGTGCGGGAGCGCGGTCATCACGTCCGCGGTGAAGTCGATCTGCCCCGGCGTGACCGGGTCGCCGAAGCGTACGAGCACGGCGCGGCGCCGGCCTTCTACCTCGATGGTGAGATTGTCGAACTCGTCATCGAGGTCCTCATGGATCACCTCGCGGACCATCTCCATGAGGTCCAGGGCGCTCTTCTTACCGGGGCCGTACGGCTCGGCGTCCTTCTTGGTGAGGACGACGCCGAGGTCGACGTCGGTCAGGGGGGTGTTGGCGTCGCCGTGCGCGACGCTCCCGTTGTAGTAGGTGGTGGAGCCGGGGAAGGCCCGGCGCGCGGACGCGGCCAGGAGCAGGCGGCGGCGCTTGGCCTCAGCGAGTTCCTCGTCGGTCACCTGGATCTTGCGGCGTCCTTCGTCGAGGAGCTGCGCAAGGGTCTCTTTTCGAACCATTGATACCTCCTTGCGCTGGAGGGAGACGAGACTTCGGCCTCCCACCAGCGCGAGACGTTCCTACTTCTCGCGGCGGACACCCTTGAACGGAGTGCCGTCCGTTTTCCCGTCCATGAAGCGGCCGTTCTCACCTCGCTTTGTCCACGTGGCGGTCCGGGGATTGAGGATCTGACTCCGCCGGGAGACGCTGCCGCGACGGAAACCCTTGCCAGTGTTCGTAGCCATGTGCCCATCACCCTTCGTCATCGACGCTCAGTCGATTGCAAGATCGACATCAATACCGATCTTGCAATCAGGAGGTTAGAGGAGATGCTTCGACTTTCGCAAGTGGTACCTGATGTGTAACCATGCGCGAGAGAGGAGGAGATCGTGAACGAGCGGATTGCAGCAGGACGGTTTGACGCGGTCGCGTTTCACACAGCCCTGGATCGCACGCGTCAGGAGCGCGGCCTTCTCTGGAAGGACGTGGCCCAGCAGGCGGGTGTCAGTGCTTCGACGCTGACGAGGTTGGCTCAGGGGCGGCGGCCCGACGTGGATGGGCTCGCGGCCCTCGTCACATGGGCCAATCTGAGCGCAGATGATTTTGTTCGCCGGACCGACGAACCGCGCAGTCAAGACACGTTGACCAAAGTGGCTACGCATCTGCGGGGCGATCGCAACCTCACTCCTGAGGCCGCAGAAGCCCTCGAAGCTCTGATCACCGTCGCCTACAACCAGTTGGTGACCGATCAGCCGGAGTAGGGGAGCTCCCTATGTCGTTGCGTCATGGCTTCAAGGCTGAAGCCAACCGCTTGGCGGTGCAGATGCGGAGGGAGTTGGGGCTCCACCCCGCCGCACCACTTGCGCCTGCGCAACTCGCTGAACACTTGGCGATCCCGATCAAGACCTTCAGCTCGGCAATCGCGCATGACGCTCGCATCGAGCGACTCCTCACGACCGAGCGGGAATCCCTGAGCGCCCTCACTGTGCACGCAGGGCCACGCCGCGAGATCTGGGTGAACGACTCCCATGATCCGGGACGTCAAAACAGCTCAGCCGATCATGAGATCGCCCATGCTCTCCTGATGCATCCACCCGGTCCGGCGCTTGACCTTCTCGGTTGTCGGCACTGGGACGGTGAGATCGAAGGGGAAGCGGATTGGCTGGCGGGAAATCTCCTCATCACAAACGAAGCGGCCTGGTCCATCGCCAGGAAGGGGATGAGTCCTGAGACCGCGATGCTCGCATACGGAGTCAGCAGGAGCATGCTGACCTGGCGCATGAATATGAGCGGTGCGAACGCCCGTCGAGGCCGATCGGCTAGTTGAAACCTCTCCTCCCGTGTGTAGACGCTGATCGTCCGTTCGGGCTTATCTGTGGCGAGGTGATGTCCTGAGAGATTAGGGACAGCGCCCGCGGTGTAGGGCGCCTGGTGCGGGACGTCAGAGGCGCTGATCATGACGCCGGTGTGGAGGTCTGTGCGCCCTTTCTTGCGGCCGCCTGCCGTCGGTGCGATGGTGCGCGTCGCTGGGGCGGTCGATGTGGTTGGTCAGCCTGGGCTGGGGAGAGTCGAGGGCGCCGATCTCCGCGAGTCGGCGACCGGTGTGCTGGGAGGTAACGGGTTGACTCCCAGGCCGGTCGCCTCAGCTCTCGGGATCCGCGACAGCGTCAGATCGGCTGGCTGCCCGCTGCTTCTCATTGCCCTTGGCCGATAGCTCCCAGTGCAGATCTCCTGAAGCGGGGGCCATGCTCCAGGAGGTCAGGAAGGTTGCCAATCGGTCGAGCACGGGGACCAGAGCATCAGGAACGAGTCCACACTCACGCGCGATCCGGTCCATGTCGGCGCACCCGCGACCCGTCGAGAAGTCGGTGTGCGCCGCAAGGCAGAGGACGGTCAGCCGCAGAGACGGGTCGCCGACGTCTCCACAGCCACCTCGCCCCATACGCAGCGCCCAGTCGGCAGCGCTCCTGCGGTCTGGACGTGCGGGGCTCTGAGTAAACAACACGCCGTCGAGGATGTGGGCGCCTGCCATCCTGTCGGCAGAACCCGGGGCAGCTGGCCTTCTGCGGAGCCATCGGGCCTGCTCCAGTTCACGCCACGGGAGCGGATTGGGGCCAAGGCGAAGACTGCGTAGGACCCCAGTCGGCAGCCGGACCTCCCCCTTGGAGTCCATGCGCAGTGCACACTGCACGGCCAGCAGTCGGGTTGCGGCCCCCGTGTGGCTCGGGAGGGCCGCGGCCAAGTAGCTGAGCATCTCCCGCACGCGAATCTGGTCGCCCGGCCCTCTGGATCGTCGTTGCCGACGCCGCGAGGCTCTGCCTGACGCTGCCACGGCCACGTGCAGGAATGTTTCCGGAACCACGGCGGCCTGCGCCGTCACCGACGCGCAGGCCGTACAGGCGTCAGCAAGACGCCAGAGCCGTCCTCCCCGCTCGCGGGCGAGGAGCAGACGGACGGGGCCGGCACAGCCGCGGTGACGGGGATGCCAACGGCACCCTCGCTCGTGGCACTCGCAGGTGCGCATGTATGACGGCAGGGCGTCGTTCCGGGCATGTCCGGCCAGATGCTCGAGCGCTGCGGAGCGCGCGGATACGTCGGCGAGCAGCACGCCCCGGTGGTCGCACTGCTGACACACAAGCTGCGGTCCGCCAGAACCTGGCCGCAGCTCAACAGTCCAGGCACGCCGCGCTGCCGAGCGTGTTGTGCAAAGCCTCATAGGGCGCGCGCTCCTCCCAATCCTGCTTCCGCGCTCGTTGTCTGCTCAAGAGAGCGGCGGCCGCACACGGTAGTGCAGACCTCTGCCCTCGCGCCCGCGCTGCGACCTGGAGAAATAGGGCAGAGGTCTGCACTGACAGGGCAGGGGTCTGCCCCGTCGGATGGTCGGGTGACGATCTTTCCGCCCGATCCGGACTTCGAGGCGCTCCGCCTGGAGCTTGCGCGCCTGCGGGCGGCCCGAGGATGGAGCTATGACGAGCTCGCCGCCCGTAGTGGGCTCGCCAGACGGACTCTTATCGAGATTGAGCAAGGCCGCACGATCGGGACTCTGAAATCCTGGCACGCCCTCGCGCACGCCCTGAGCACCCCTGTCGACGGCCTCTTCGCCACCCTGTGCAACGGACACGAGCCTCCCGAGCAACCCGACGACTGACCGCTTTCAGGTCGAAGTTCACCAACGCTCGAACGGGTGACTCCACGTGAACGCACGATCGCATCCTCGAAAACCAGTCTCACCAGATGCGGCACTTCGGGGGACACGCACGGTACTGGCGACGGCTGGGCGGCGTGTCGACTGACAGATTCGCTCGCATGCACTCCACACCCCCTTCTCCGCAGCGCTGGGATGGCAGCCGCGTCCATGTCCGTGCGAGGCGTTCCCTACGCGTCAGCAACGACAGCGCCAGTCGTCTCTTGCGATGCGGTCAGAGTGACCGCTGCCGGGACTGCGGCAACCGCATCGAGTGGTATCACCGCACCAACGCGCGGCCCATCCGCCTGCACCCTCACGAGCTGCCGGCCGAGAGGGTGCCCGCCACCTGCCAATGGCACGTCAGCTGCGGCGTCGCTCATCCGTCGGGCGACGGCAGCGGGTGGTGCCGCCTGCCCCACGCCAGGCTGTGCCCTGCCCGTCACGATCTTCCGGCTGTACCCGAATTGGCAGGACTGCGCCGCGCTCTGGCAGTCAACACCCGCCGCCTGATCGACAGCGGTGCATTCGTTCCTCCACCCACCCACCCGGCCGAACACTGCAGCCCCGCCGATGGCTACCTGTCGGCCGACCCGCCCCGTCGTCCAACTCCTTGTACATCCGCTATCTCGCCAACCGCCCGGTGGACGAGATCCAGTGCGTCGCCCAGACCCGTCGCCGCCGCCGCTGCACAAGTCCTCTGCTCACAGCCGAGACTCAGGCAGGCGTCTGGACCCTCGTGCCCGTCCCCACAAGGCACGGTCAGCTTTCTCTGGCTGGAACAGTCATGGCCGTCTACGCGCTCACTGGCCTGCCTTATGCCGAGCAGTTGCGTTGGAGGGCTCAACGCTGCCCCGAACACGCCGCAATTCCCACAGCTGCAGACGTGGTGGTGACCGAGTGGGAGTCCTTCGATCCCCTCATCCACCACGAACACATCCACGCCCGGCTCCCGACGCCAAGCGCCTGGTAGTCGGAACAGGAAGGCGACACGACCGTGACAGCGCACCACGCGATTGAGATCACCCTGACCCGGCCTGCCACCGACTGTGAACTGCGTCGTGCTCGTCGTGTCGTGGCTCTGGCCAGAAACAACGACTGCACCCGACTGCTGACTCTGCAACGCGCAAAGACTCCAGGGCGTGCGCTGCGAACGCTTCGGCGTCGACTCGATGCCGTATTGCCCATTGATGTCCTGACTACCCATTACCCAGACAGAGAGGGCTGTGTCCTGCTGAACCTCGCTCTCAGTCACCACGCCCGCGCCACCCTCGGCCGGGCTGCGGAAGCCTGCGGCCAACGGCCCCGGGACTTCTTGAGGCAGAGCGTGACCGACGCTGTTGCCCAGCACAAAGAAGATCGCGTCCGCCGGCTGGTGACTCAGTTCGAGGGGATGTTGGCCCTGCACTCCCCGGAAGAACTCCTGGCCTGTGCAGCGAGCACCTTCCTCAGTCATGACAACCGTCTGCCCAGCGGCCGCAGTCAGTCCTGCTCCACCCCTTCTTGAGGAGCCCTTTGTGCCCATCCCGACCGACGAGCAGGTCCAAGCCTCCGACACCTTCCGAGCAGGGCACCACCTTGTTCTGCAGGCGGGGGCGGGTACCGGCAAGACCACCACCCTCGCGATGCTCGCCGCCAGCACAAAACGACGCGGTCGCTACCTCGCTTTCAACAAGGACATCGCTCGCGTCGCCGCTGATCGTTTCCCCCGAACGGTGATGTGCAAGACCGCCCACGCAACGGCGTACGCAGCACTCGGCCACCGCTATGCCGGCCGACTCAACGGCCCTCGCCAGCCTGCCTGGAAGACCGGCCAAGCGCTCGGTATCACCCGGCCCATCCGCATCGGCGATCACGAGATCAGCCACAAGACGCTCTCCCACACGGTGCTACGCGCCGTGAAACGCTTCTGCTACTCCGCAGACCGTGCTCTGGCCCAACAGCATGTGCCGCACCTTCGCCGCCTGACAACGCGGGCCGAGCACGCCCAACTCGTTGACGAAGTACTACCGTTTGCAGCCAAGGCATGGGCCGACCTGCACATGTTCGACCAGGGCGAGGTCCGCTTCGAACACGACCACTACCTGAAGATGTGGGCCCTGACCCAACCCAAGATCGAAGCGGACTTCCTCTTCCTCGATGAAGCCCAGGACACCAACCCTGTTCTAGAACACGTTTTCAACGCCCAGCGAGACCACGCCCAACTTGTCATGGTCGGCGACTCGGCCCAAGCCATCTACGGATGGCGCGGCGCCCGCGATGTGATGACCGACTTCGACGCCGCCGCTCTCACTCTGACTCGCTCCTTCCGCTTCGGCCCTCTCCTCGCCGAACAAGCCAACCGCTGGCTCGAACTCGCGCAGGCACCCATCCGCCTGACCGGAAGCGAGACCATTCCCACCGAGGTCGGAGACGTGGCCAACCCGGATGCAGTGCTGTGCCGCACCAACATCGGCGCCATGGCCGAAGTCATGCGCCTCCTCTCCGAGGGGAGCCGCGTCGCGCTGGCACGCGGAGGGCACACGCTCGCCTCGCTGGCGCTCGCCGCTCGCGACCTCAAGGAAGGACGCCGCACCAGCCACCCCGAACTCGTCCTCTTCGCCTCCTGGGGCGAAGTACAGGACTATGCAACCTACGATCCGGCAGGAGGCGATCTCCAGCCCTTTGTAGACCTCGTTGATACGCACGGTCCCGACGCCATCCTGGCCGCAGTCGACGAACTCACCGACGAGGACCATGCCGACGTGACCGTGTCTACAGCTCATAAGGCCAAGGGACGTGAATGGGCAACCGTCCGGATCGGCGACGACTTTCCACCTCCCAAGGACACCGACCAACAAGACGCCGAGGGCCGTCCCATCCCGGAACCCGTCAACGACACTGACGCCCGCCTCGCATACGTCGCCGTCACGCGTGCACGCTGCCGACTCGACCTAGGCGGATTGTCCTGGATCGACACACATCCTGCGGCTTCAAGTGCTACGGCAATTGCGGAACTCAACCCAGCGCACCGCTCCCAGCAACCACCCCGCACGCCGAGTACCACGAGTTGTAGGGCTTGATCGATTTCGCAGCTTCGGGGACCAAGGCCGCGCCGACCCGGCACGCGGCTGGTGGAAGACTCGCACTTGGTTGGCAGCCTCCACATCGATGCGTGTCAGACGTGCCTTGAAAGGCTCATGGACATCGCGGCCGACCCCCGCGAGATTGCTCTGGCACGGCAGGACGCCATCACCGGTGCCCGCAACCTGGTCGTCGACCTCCCGGTCGAAGTACAACGGCGCACGTTCCTACTGGCCATGGAGTATGCACTAGGAAGGCGGGATGGAAGCCACCTCGACGGACGAGTGACCAGTAGTCCCCACCCGCTCAGCTCGTTCAAGTTCTCCGGCGGTTCGGCGTCGCTCCGCGGAAAGGGGCTACGGCTGGCTGAGGTGTCCGCCACTGACCCCGAGGACCACGTCTGGGTACGCGACCAGGCAATCAGTCTGCTCTCCGAACAGGACACCGAGATCCTTCATGATGCAGCCATGACGCTGTCTCAACTCCCGCACGACGTTAAGTCGCGGATTGGTCTCGCCATCCTTGTCGCATACAGTTACGTCGGTGTTTGCCAGGCGGGCGCGGTCCTCTGCATGCGTCATCCCTCTCAGCACCGGTAGACGATCCTGCAGTTGGCGCGTGGCGGAGACTTTCGTGTGCGCCGCGTCTTGGCGGAAGCGGCAGCTCTAGCGGCCCAGAAAGCAGCCGAACTATCCGCAGATGTCCTACAAATCCTCGCCCGCGACGTCCGGCACAGCGTTCGCGCAGCCTCCATCGGTGCCCGGTACTGGAAGCGAGGAGTGCCTCGCTGGTTCCTTCCTACACCCGACAACACGGAGCACGAGGCCGCCGAGCGCCTTCCGCGGGGGGTGTTCCGCACGCTGTACCAGTCCAGTCTCTTCTCCCTCCCGTGCCCGGCCTGATATGCGGGCGGCGGGCCAACCGTATAGGTGTATGTGCAGGTCATCGAAGAGGTCGCGCCGCGCTGGGCAAGCGCTGCCGTGGGCATGAGCGTCCGCGTGTCCCGTCTCCCGCTGGCCGCCTAGATCACAGCTCGACGACGTCGTGACCGCAACGATGACGGAGGCCTGCACAGCGCTGGCCGCCACACCACGGCCCGTGACGGCGCGGATGTCCGGGCCTTGCTGGACCAGGCGCCGAGGGGCGCGGAGATCACTCTCCCGGGTTCTGCCCCGCCGGAAGCTGGCGTGGGTGCGGATGGGGGTGCGGGTGCGCGTGGCGGCGCGGATTGATCGTGCCCGACGCCAGCTCGTCCGCCGTCAACGGGGCGGCGTGGTAAGGGCCTTCGTGAGCAACGACGGGTGAGCGTTTCTTGGCCAGTTCCGGGTGGCGTTCCTCCAGCGCCGCGCGTGCGTCGAGGGTGCGGCGCCAGTGCGCGATGTACTCGGTGTTGCCCTGGTGGGTCCCGTCCCAGGACTTGGGCGCGGCGTCGGCGGTTGCGGGCAGCCGCGCCTGGCCGAGCAGGGCAGCGCCTGCGGAGGGCAGGCGCCTGGTCGGCCGGCCGCAGGCGGCGCATGGGGGCGGGGGCGCGTCGGGGCCGCTGACCATCGCCTCGAAGCGGGTGCCGCACGCGCAGGCGTAGTCGTAGATTCGCATGGTGACCGTCCTTGGGCCGGGGGCAGGCGATGCCCGCCCCCGGCGGTGTGTCATCAGGAGTAGAAGGCGGGGGTGACCTTGAGCTGGGTGATCTGCTCCTCGTCGTGCCCGAACACCACAGTGGCGTTGGTCCGCTCGGCGATGCTGCGGATCTTCTCCACCGAGGCGAACCACTTTCGGCTGTCGTACACGACTCCGGCACCGACCGACGGGGGGCCGTAGTTCTCGGAGCGGTAGACGGCGTCCGACGTGAAGATCATGGTGCCGCTGTCGGGGAGGTCGACCTGCAGGGACATGGTGCCCCAGGTGTGGCCGGGGGTCTGCAGCAGGGTGACCCCGGGCAGGATCTCGGTGTCGCCCTCGACCGTCTCGAAGTTCAGTCCCGCATAGTCGTTCTTCACGTGGGCGCCGAGGTTGTACCCCTCGAAGCCGAAGGCGCCTTCGTACTCGTCCTTGCTGCAGATGACCCTCGTGCGTGGAGCGTCGTTCCACAGGTCGGCCTGGCCGGCGTGGTCGAAGTGCAGGTGGGACAGGACGAGATGATCGATGTCGTGGGGCTCGTAGCCGAGTTGCTCCAGCCGCGAGTCCAGCCACTGGTCCTCGGTGACCTCATCGACGGGGAAGTACTCCTGCAGGCCTGTCGGGGCCCAGCGGGTCTCCCAGTCGCGGGGCACACCGGCGTCCCAGAGCAGCTTGCCCTCGGGGTGGTCGATGAACACGCAGTGCGTGGGCACGCCGACCCACTGCGCGGGTCTGTTCTTCTCCGCGCGCGACGCCATCACCCTGGAAGGGTCCAGGAGCAGCCAGGTGAGGTCGGCGTGCATGGTGCCGGTCGGCAGGATCTGCAGCTTGATGTTGTCCGGCATGGTTCACGTCCTCAAAGTCCGTGGCGGGGACGGGGGTGGAGTGTTCTTGGAGGTTCGCGCTGTGCGGGTGGCCGCGCCGGTCACGGGCGTTCTCCCGTGCCCGCGTAGACCCGTACGGTGCGGGCTGCGAGCCGCGGAATGATCTCGGTCTTGCCAATGGTCTCGAAGTGCTCGGACTTCAGGTGGGCGTCGAAGCCGGCGGCGTCCACGTACCGCTCCAGGACGACCACGTGGGCCGGATCTTCCGCGTCGCGGAAGAACTCGTAGCTGATGTTGGCCGGTTCGGTCCGGCTTGCCGCGGCGAGGCGTGCGAGGTGTCCGAGCACCACTTCCTCGGTGCCTTCCCGCAGCCGGTAGTCGGCGATGACCTGGAATCGTGCGACCTGCTGGGCGTCGATGCCCATCATGGCGTTCTCCCCTGGCAGTCTTCTGTGTTTGTTGTCCGTGCGATCAAGGCGCCTGCCAAGCCCGGACGACTCGACGGGCACGGTCGAGGTCAGCGGCCCCAGATGGAGGTACCACCGTCGACGGTGAGCACGCTGCCCACCACGAACCCGGACTCTTCGGACGCCAACCAGACGATGGCGTCCGCGATCTCCTCGGGCTCCGCCATCCGGCCGACAGGAGCACGGCCGTCGAGCGAGGCCCGCAGGCTCTCCGGGTCCGGCGACTCGGCGAGCATCTTGGCGAAGTAAGGCGAGTTGACGGTGCCGGGCGCCACGGCGTTCACCCGAATGCCCTGGCCGATGTGGTCCACCGCCATGGCCCGGGTCAGGGACGCGATGGCCCCCTTCGACGCCACGTAGGCGGCGCGGTCGGCGATGCCCTGGGCCGCCGTGTACGAGGCGACGTTGACGATGCGGCCGCCGGTCTTGGCGAGCTCGGGGATGGCGTACTTCGAGCACAGGAAGACACCCTTGGCGTTGACCGTCATCACACGGTCCCAGTCGGCTTCCTCGATGGTCTCGACGGTGCCCCGGAACCCGAAGCCGGCGTTGTTGACCAGGACGTCGATCCTGCCGAAAGACTGCACCACGGTGCTGATCAGCGCCGCGACCCGGGCACTGTCGCTGACGTCCACAGACGCCGCCTTGCCGGGCGTTTTCAGCTCGGCGACGGTCCGGGCGGCCGCGCCCTCGTCGAGGTCGGCTGCGACGACCGTCCAGCCGCGCTCGGCGAACCGTAGCGCGGTAGCGCGGCCGATGCCGCTGCCCGCACCGGTGACGATGACGACCTGTCCTTGTGCACTCATGCCGGCTCTTGCTCCTTCGCGAGGTCGATGATCTGGCGCAGGACCGATCCCGCGTGGAGGTCGTCCATCGCCCTGTTGATGTCGGTAAGGGCAATGTGGCCCGTGATCAGCTTGTCCAGCGGCAGCCGGCCTTCGAGGTACAGCGCGGCATAGCGCCTGATGTCCTCGGCGGGGTCGCCGGAGCCGAGGTACGAGCCGATCAGTGAGCGCGCCTCGGTGACGAGGGAGAGCGGCGAGATGGTCAGCTGCGTCGAAGGGTGCGGCAGGCCGACCGTGACGGTCCGGCCGCCCGGACGGGTCAGGGCGATCGCCGTCTCCAGCGCGCGTACGTTGCCGGTGCACTCGACGACGAGGTCGTATCGTGCGTCGGCGGCGACCGCGTCCTGCGGGGTGAGCGAGCGCGTCGCACCGAAACCCCCGGCCCGGGTGAGCTTTGCAGGCAGGACATCGACCGCGAGGACCGCTGACGGCTCGACGCTGGCGGCGACCATCATGGCGGCGAATCCGACACCGCCCAGACCGACTACCGCGACCGACTCCCCGGGCTTCAGTCCGCCGGCGTTGAGCACCGCGCCGCCGCCGGTCAGCACCGCGCATCCGAGCACGGCGGCGACGTCGGCCGGCACCTCGGGCGGAACGACCACGAGCGAGGCGACGTCGACGATGGCGCGGGTCGCGAACGCCGACACGCCGCCGTGATGGTCGATGCGCCCGCCGCGCCAGCGCAGCCGTCGCCCGCCGCCCAGCATTTCACCGCGCGCGTTGGCGGCGCTCCCGCGCGAGCACAGGGCCCATCCCGGGCTGGTGCACGCCTCGCAGGTACCGCAGATCGGGAGGAAGGTCATGACGACGCGGTCACCGATCGCGACGCCGTCCGTGTCGGGCCCGCAGCGCACGACGGTGCCGCTGCCCTCGTGGCCGAGCAGCATCGGCACGACGACCTCACGGTTGCCGTTGACGCGGGAAAGGTCCGAGTGGCAGACGCCCGCCGCCTCCATGCGGACCTCGACCTCGCCCGGTCCGGGCTCGTCGAGTTCGAGCACGTCCACCGTGATCGGGGTCGACTTCGACCACGGCTCGGCGTCACCCACCCGTTCGAGGACTGCGCCTCTGATCCGTGTCATTGCGGACCATCTCCCTTCACCTTCGTGCTGTGTACATGTCGGTTCGCGGACGGATGCGCCGAGGGCTTCGCCGGGTGCGTCCGCTGCCTCTCCGTGATGCGTCATTCCGCGGCGTCAAGGCCGGACGACGGCTCTTGGGTCACGGGGGTCAGGGGCAGGCGCCGCTTCAAACGGAGTGGGTGGGCAGCCGGAGGCTCTGGACGAGCTTTCGACCCCCGGCAGGCCATATGACCGTAATACCGTCACAGGCAATGTCAAGAGACCGGGATGGATCCCGTCAAGGATTGACATCGAGCGAGGCCAGCGTGGGACTGCGCGGCCGCACCAGGGAGGCGCGACAGGGATGCTCTGAGCCCTCTGGAGCGAATCCGTATTAGGGCAGAGGTGTTGGCCGCCTCCCTCTAAACCGCCCCGGGCAGGGCTCAGCCCGGACGCGCTGAGGGGCGTCGCAGCCTTCGGCGGACAGGACGCCGAGGCTGCGCAACCGGAATGCGAAACTCCGCTAGGGTCCCCATATGCAGCAGGGGGCGGGGGCGCGGGGCCGGGGCGGCTGGGTGCCGGTCAGCTGTGTGAGGAAGTAGCGGCTTCGGCTTCTGGCTCGTCTGGCGCCGGGCGAGTTCACGCAGGGCGGTGGCCGAGGCGTTGCGGACGTGTGAACCCGCTGTCCACCCACGAGCGCCTCCCTTCATCGAGGCTGAGTGTATGACTGTAATACGCTCAATGGTGAGGTTGTGAGGTTGACCCCTGCCACCTTCGCCAGGTAGCGGGCGCAGCGTCGGGTTCGTCCTCCGCTACGCAGTGCTCAACAGGACGGGTCGTGCAGCTCCCGTCTCCGGGGGCGATCTTGCCGGCCGAGCCTGTGCCGCCGCACCGCAGGACCACTCCGACGCTGTGCTCAGACCAGCACAGAAGAGATCATGTCGGTTCGGTCCCTGGGTACACCGGGCACCGCGTTCTGTGTCCGCACTGCGTTCTCCAACGAAGGCTTTACGACTGAACCAGATGTGCCTGTACCGCTAGATCGGGTCTCTGGCGGACGGACATCGGCGTTATTTTTCGGATAGTGATAGCGGCCGCAGATGGCTACCTTGTGACAGCCAGGTAGCCCAGCCGTTTCGGCTGGTACTCATCACTACGTGACCGGAGTAATTCCGTGACCATGCCCGTGCATCAGCAGGACACCTTCGGCGTCGGAGAAGTTGATGTCGCCACGACACCCATGATGAACGACCAGAAGTTCAAGCTCGGGGTTTTCGCATTCAACTGCAGCGGCGGCATCGTCAACAGCCACGCCCCCACATCCTTCCGCGTCACCTGGGAGCAGCAGAAGAGAATCGCTCAGCTCGCCGACAGGAGTGGCTTCGAAGCGATCGTTCCCATCGCGCGGTGGCGAGGCTTCGGTGGCGAGACGAACTTCAACGGCGTGTGCTACGAGACCTTTACGTGGGCGGCTGGCCTTGCAGAGGCCACGGAGAACATCCACGTCTTTACCACGTGTCACCTGCCGACCGTGCATCCCATCGCGGCGGCCAAGATGGCCACCACCATCGACCACATCTCCAACGGCCGTTACGGCATCAACTTGGTCATGGGCTGGTTCACCCCGGAAATGGAGATGTTCGGCAAGAAGCAGCTGGAACACGACGACAGGTACGCGTTCGGTAGCGAGTGGGTCGAGTTCGCCGAAGAGTTGTGGACCAAGGATGGCTCATTCGACTTCGACGGTAAGTATTTCCAGTCCAAGGGCGTCGAGGCATACCCGAAGCCACTGTCGAAGCCCCGCCCCGTACTGCTCAACGCCGGCACGTCACGCGCCGCACTGGAGTTCAACGCCAAGCATGTCGACGTCAACTTCACCGCTCTCGACACCCGCGAGAGCATGAAGGAGTACTCCGACATGATCAAAGCCCGCGCGAAGAACAGGTACCAGCGCGACATCCAGGTGATGACCATGGCGCTGGTGGTGTGCCGCGACACCGAAGCGGAAGCCAAGGCGGCGCACCAGAAGATCCTTGACCAGGGGGACTGGCCGGGCGCGCGCAACATCATGAGCGTTCTCGGGATCGAGAGCCAGTCGTCGAACGCGCAGATCGAGAGGATGCAGGAGCGGTTCATCGCAGGCTGGGGTGGAATCAACCTGGTCGGCACGCCCGAACAGGTTGTCGAGCAGTTCCAGCGGCTCTCCGATGCCGGAATGGACGGCGCCTTGATCGGATTCCTGGACTACGCCGAGGAACTCGAGTACTTCAACGAGAAGGTCATGCCCCTAATGCGTGCTGCCGGCCTCAGGCACTGATCGAACGGCCGTGCATCGTCTCCGGAAAGGGAGGAAACGTGACCTTCACGGTTGTTGCTCGATACACCGTCACCGATGGGCACACTGACCGGCTCCTGGAGCTGCTGCGGCAGGTACGGGAAGAGACTCTGAAAGAGCCTGGTTGCATCTCGTACGAACCGCATCGATCGGCCGACGATGAAAGTGTCTTCTTCATCGTCGAGAGGTACCAGGAAGCAGCTGACTTCGATCACCACTTCTCCACACCTCACGTGAAGGACATCGTGCTCGGGCAGATTGTTCCTCTGTTGTCGGATCGAGTGGTCACCAAAGGACCGCCCATCTTCTGACCTTCGGGCAGAAACGTGGCCATGGTCCTCTTCGGTACACCGCTGAAATCTCGCGGTCTTTGCAATCGAATTGTGCCGCCGATGCCGTCGGCTCTGGCGGCGCAATCCATCCCCACGGATTTCCCCAGTTACTTGGAAAGTGATGGGAGCATCATGTCCATATCATCGGACACCATGACAGAGACTCCTCGCGTCGAAGAACCTCTCAGTCCGCGGAATCTGCGCAGAACTCTGGGGCTGTTCTGCTCAGGTCTGACCGTCATATCCGCCGCCGACGAAACCGGTCCGATCGGCTTCACCTGCCAGTCGTTCGCCTCGCTCTCTCTCGATCCGGCGCTGGTGAGCTTCAATCCCGCACGTACCTCGACGACCTGGCCGCGCATCCGTGCCGTGGGCAACTTCTGCGTCAACGTCCTGGCGACGAACCAGGAAGAGATCTCGAACGCCTTCGCCAAGTCCGGCGCCGACAAGTTCGCGGGTGTGCACTGGTCGCCCGCGCCATCCGGCGCCCCCATCCTGGACGGCGCCATCGCGTGGGCCGACTGCACCGTGTGGGCCGAGTACGACGGTGGCGACCACACGATCGTCGCCGCGGAGATACGGGCGCTGGGCTCCGATGCGACGCAGCACCCGCTCGTATTCTTCGGCGGCAAGTACGGACTTCCTGGGCCTGCGGGCAACGTCTCCACTGTCACCGGCAAGGAAAGGTGAGTAGAACTTGACCAGGGAAGCAGCTCAGGAGTTCCCCGCCCTGCGGCGCGACGTAGAGCGCGTCATCGCGACGCTGACTCGCGAAGAGTGGATGATGGACTCGGCCTGTGCCGGGTGGCGGATCCGTGACGTGGTGGCCCACATGGCTGCGAACGCTCATCAGGCCATCGATCCCATCCCCGAACCCGAGGGCGCGCCGCCGCTCCCATCGAACCGTGAACGACAGCACGATGTGCGTGTCGACCGGCGACGGAACCGTTCGATCGAGGAGATTCTTGACGAGTTCCACTCCTATGTCCCGCTGTTCGAGCAGAAGCTGCTCGCCCAGCAGGAAGAGCCTCAAGCGTCGGTTCCCGTGACGATCCCGACTTTGGGAACCTATCCAACGCACGCCCTGGCCAACGCCCAGGTGTTCGACTACTTCTGTCATCTGCGGCACGACATCCTGCGGCCCTACGGGCCTGTCGACCCCGCCCTGGCGGCTCGGGCCCTCGAGCCGGTGAGTCACGCCGCACTGTACGCGGCGGTGCAGTGGATGATGTGGGGGCTGCCGCAGATGCAGGGCTCGTTGCTCGACGAGACGGTGACGGCGCCCGTGACTTTCGAGTTCACTGGCGCCGGGGCGAGTGTGTGGACGGTAAGCCGGCGCACGGACGGGGGCCTGAGCACTGGCGAGGGTGACTTCGGAGCAGTGCGCGTGATTTCGGACGCGAGTGCGTTCGTGGCGTGGGGGACAACTCGGCGTCCTTGGGTGGACCACTGCAAGATCGACGGCCCGCAAGAGCTGGCTGTTCCACTGCTCGATGCACTGGACATAGTCTGACCCGTTGTTCCGACAGCTGCGATGGAACAGCGAGGGCTTTCAGCCTCGGCGCTCCAGGGGTGAGGACGGCTGCGACGATTGCCGTACTCGATTCGGGCTGCATCGGGCTGCATCGGGCCTTGCGGAAGCTCCGCCATGACTTCAGTCGTGCTACGGCGCGTTCGACCGGTGCCCGTGCAGCGGAGAGCGCGCAAGCGTGAGGTCGCGGCTGGGCAGACGTCTAAGCGGTGACGTCACACATGGGCCGGCTCCCATGTAGGCGCGGTCGGCCAGGACGGGGATGCTCTGGTGTTCGCAGATCCGGATGACGCGGCAGGTGTGGGCCGCGGTCAGAACGTGCGCGCGGCCGGGCAGTGTGGGTGAGATCCACAGCAGCCGGACCATCAGGATCGGTCACCAGCTGCACGTTCACTCTGCGCCGGCGGTGCTTGTAGGAGTAATCGGCCCGGCTGTCGTCGCTCCTGTCGCACTCCGCCAGCGTGCCCTCGAGCAGGACGTAGTCGGGTCCGCTTCGCGCAGGGCGCGTAGCAGGCCGGGAGGGTGTCGTGCCGACGCAGGTACACCAAGCCGACGAGCGCACGTTGGTGAGGCGGGAGTCTGCAGCGGCGGTGACCCTCGCGGGTGACGATGAGCATCGTGACCCACTCGACCAGCGCATGAGGCAGAACGAGTGCGGCAGGATGGGGAACCAACGCGGCTCCTGTGCCTGTGGGTTGAGACTTCGAACACCTCCCCCAACGGCACAGGAGCCTCGTGCGTCGCACACACCACCGGCGTCCCCCGATCAATGGCCAGGCTGAAAAAGCTCAGTGAGTCCGTGCCGGACGACAGGGTGCCGCGACGGGCGGCAGGTAAATGTGAGATCCGCTATCGGTAGATGAATTCGCGGAACGGATAGTCGCGACGTTCTGTGGATAGTGACACCCGCCCGTACTTGCTCTAGTGTCTTGCGCAAGCCTAGGCCATACGGTTTCCCATGATGGCGGGTGGAGGTGGCGAAGTGATCACAGGTTTGAGCGGCGATACTCGAGGCCGCTCCGGAGCAGAATCCAAGCGTGGGCAGCGAGGTGCGAAAGATCTTCTTCGCAGCTCTGAGCCCGCCAATCCGGCACCGGGGCACCTCCTTTCGCACACCCCTGATCGATCTTCTCGGCAGCCGGATGCGCAACTGCGGCCCGACACCCTGAGGACCAGGGACTTCGACGAGGCTCATGACGTGATTGCGTCCGTTTACGTGCCTCATGAACTGAAGTCTCACGACGGGAAACGGCTGGACTTCAAGTTTCATCTTCTGCGGTCTCAGCAACTACTCATCGGGCACCTCGGTTACGGGGCGGACGCCGAGTTGCTGGTCCCGCAGATGCTGCAGAACTACCACCTCAACCTGACCATGCAAGGCAGGAGCATGGTGACACAGGCTGGTCGGCGTGTGGTGACGACGGGGATGTGCCAGGGGGTGATGGTCCGGCCGTTCGATGACTTCACCGTCCGCTGGAGCCCTGATGCTCTGCAGTACGCCGTCCTGCTGTCGAGCAAGGCGGTCGAGGAACATCTGGGAGTGTTGCTGAACCATCCTGTGGAGGGGCCGATCGATTTTTCGCTCGGCTTTGACATGACTACAGGAGCCGGACAGGGCCTGGTCTCAGCGGTCCGCTTTCTGCGTTCCGAACTCGCCCGGCCTGGAGGCGTCGCTGAGTTTCCGCTTGCTCTGAGGCAGTTGGAGTCATTCGTGCTGACGCAACTGCTGTTGGCTGTGCCGCACAGCTATAGTGACGAGCTCTGCACGCCGACGAAGCCAGCGCAACGCAACAGGATCAAGGACGTCATCGATCTTGTCGATTCGCAACCTGAGTCAGACCTGTCCATCGCGCGTCTAGCCGAGGTCGCAGGTGTCAGCGCGAAGTCGCTGCAAGTGGGATTTCGTGAGGCCACGGGAATTACACCGATGGCATACGTTCGAAAAGTCCGTCTCGAGCGAGTCCGAAATGAATTGATCTCCCTGGCGGGTCGGCGTTCCATTACCGACATCGCCACACATTGGGGATTCCTGCACCTAGGCCGATTCTCCTCATATTACCGGCAGCAATATGGTGAGACTCCCACGGAGACCGTCCGAAAGGCATTGCGTGGCTGACCGAGCCGCTGACTTTCCTGGTGATCTGGCGGGAATTCCGGCCGAGTGCCGCCACAGGTGGGCTGGCCGGCGCGGTATCGGCGAGCGCGTTGGTCGGACCGGCCGCGGTGGACGGTCGACGCGGTCTACCGCAGGTGCGCGGTCCGAGCACCTGACCCACGGGAAGCGTGTTGCAGAAGGCCGTGATTTTGTAGGTCAAAGCCCGGCCACGGCTGTTCTGATAACGAGGCGAGGGTGAGATTGCGCGTGCGAGCGACGGCCTGGACCGCGTGGTGGAGGCCGTCGCCGGGCTGTCGGTAGTCTCGGAGGATCTTGTAGTTCTTCAGTTGGCCGATTGCATGCTAGACCCGCGCACGGACCCGCCGATGTTCCGCGTTGTCGGCTTCCTTACCAGCCAGCAGGGCCCGGCCGGGTCGTTAGCGGTGTGGGACGACCAGGCCGGTGTTGATGTAGGGCGCCGTCGCCGAGGACGGTGATGTCCTGGCACTGGTCCGCCAGACCAGAGTGGGGCGTTAGATCGGCTCATGCGCGAGGAGGGGCCGGGAGCCGCTGAATCACCCTGGACACCGAGGCCGACGAGACCCCGAACGGCGGCGCGAGCGGCTCCCGCACCACCTTCAGCAACCGCTCGAACTGCTTCATCCGCAGCCCCGTGAACGTCTCCACCCACCACGGATCAGCCCTCAACACACCACGCGCATACACAGGAAAAGCCCTGAACACGGCCTTCTGCAAGACGCTTTGGCGTGAGGGCACTGGACCGCCAGCATCTGGGCTCGCCTCTTCGGGGTGCGGGCGAACGCCGTCTCGGGTTGGCGCGAGCACGACTACGCGCTGGTCGTCCTGGACGCCCGGGTACCGCCCGCTCGAAGAGCGATATGGCCTCCCAGGACACAGCGGCTGGTCCGGACGTGTACGACACCGTCGAGTCGATCGCCGCCCAAAAGTGGTCGACGGGCAAGGTCGCGATGGTGGCCAACTCCCAGCTCGCCATGGTGCAGTGGCCGGCCACCGCCCAACGTCCGCCGTATCTGACGGCCATCGACCCGTGGGAGGGGTTGACCGACGTCTATCGTGACGTCGTCGTGCGCGGCGGCATCCCCGACACGGTGTTCCACACGGGCACATCATTGCTTTCCCCTACGGAACCGGCCGGTTCGACGACCTCGCCGAGATGATGCGTCACCACCCCAAGGAGAACGCCTGCTGGCCCGACTAGGGGACCGACCTGTCTGCTGTGGCGATTTCGGCGTATGTGGTGGCGAAGTGCCTGGGGTGCACACCACCCAGAGTGGGGCGACATCGCGACCCGGAGAATATCGAGTACCGCAGGCGCTTCTACGACCGCTACCTCAAAGCTGATGCCTATGGCCGGGACTCCACCCCACGCGTCCGGTACTCCATTCTGGACCCGTGCGGAGAAGACGACACCAACCTGACTGCCAACACCTGACCGTCACCTGTCCCGCCACCACGCCTCCGGAGGGCGGTCGAGACGGGCGGCAGCTGCACAACCGACGGCCGGTCCGTAACCCCTCACCTTTGATCGGCGGCGAACTCGCTCTGCGTCGTGTCGACAACAGTGACGTGGGACCGGGATTCGAACGCGAGACGTGCTCCGCGGGCAAGGAGGGGTCAGCGCCCCCAAATGGATGTGCCGCCGTCGACGGTGAGCACGGTGCCGACGGCGAAGCGCGACTCGGAGCTGGCGAGCCAGGCGATGGCCTCGGCGATCTCCTCCGGCTCGGCCATGCGGCCGATCGGCGCGCGACCGTCGAGTGAGGCTCGCAGCTGCTCCGGGTTGTCGGACTCGGCGAGCATCCTGGCGAAGTACGGCGAGTTCACGGTCCCCGGTGCGACCGCGTTGACGCGGACGCCCTGGCCGATGTGGTCGACGGCCATGGCCCTGGTCAGGGCCGCGATCGCGCCCTTGGAGGCGACGTAGGCGGCACGGTCGGGGATGCCGACCTGGGCGGTGTACGAGGTGACGTTCACGATGGCGCCTGATGTCTTGACCAGTTCAGGAAGTGCGTACTTCGAGCAGAGGAAGACGCTCTTGGTATTGACGGCCATCAATCGATCCCAATCGGCTTCGGAGATCGTCTCCACCGTGCCGCGGAACCCGAACCCGGCGTTGTTGACCAGGATGTCGAGCCGCCCGAACGCCTCGACCGTCGCGGCGACCATCTTCTGCACGTCAGCGGAACTACTGACGTCGGTGCAGGTTGCCACGGCCCGCTTTCCGGCCAGGCCGGCCGTTTCCTCGGCTGCCGCCAGGTTCTTGTCCGCAGCAGTCAGCGAGGCACCGAGTGCGGCCAGCCGCAGTGCCGTGGCCCGGCCGATGCCGCTGCCGGCGCCAGTGACGATCGCGGTCTTTCCGTGGAAATCCATGGATGCTCCTCAGGCAAAGGTGTTTGATGTGGCCCAGGGCGCGGCCCGCGTGGAGTCCATCCACGGCCCCCGCTAATTGGTGCCGTACCGCCGAATGTCCTCGGCAGGGGAGCCCGCGGAGAGCTGATCGCTCATCGGTGACCAGGGCCGGTGGGGTTGCCACACCGCATGTGTCGATCATGTTCCTGCTGCGGTTGCCGGGTTCTCGGGGGGAGCCGTAGCGGTGTCGGCTTCGCTGATCTCATCGAGGGCCGGCAGGAGGTATTCGCGAAACAGCGGGTAGTTCTCCGCCATCGGGAAATGCCCGATACCTGCCATCCGCCCGCCACGGGCACCGCTGATCCTGCTGATGGCCTCTTGGGTTTCGTCGGCCGTGCAGGCATGGTCGTACTCACCGGTGAACAGGTAGACGGGGCACCGCTTCGTGTCGAACTCCTCTGTCTTCTCCGTCAGGTCCAGGTCCTCGGAGTAGAAGTAGGTGTCGCCCCGGTAGATGCCCGGGCCGCCTTGGCTGTAGATCCACCACACCTCCCGGCGCCATTCCTCCGGGCTCGACGGAGCCATCAGGCTGTAGGTCCAACTCGGCACGGACTGCTGGGCGTTGACGTCCGGGCGCAGCGACCAGTCCTGGAACCGACCGTGCACCTTGAGCGCACCGGACAGGCCGATCACGGCACGCCAGCGGTCGGGGGTGCGCCGGGCGAGTTCCAGCACGATCGAGCCGGCCATCGAGCACCCAAGGACGATGGGGGAGCGTAGTTCGAGCGCGTCGGCGAAAGCATGGATGATCTGGAGGTAGGAGTCCGTCGTCAGCAGGTACTCCTCGCGCCACCAGCCGTCGGGAGGTAGGGAGCGGCCGTGCCATGGAAGGTCGAAGGCGATCACGCGATATTGCGAGGTCAGCTCTCGGTCATTGATCATTTGCCGGAACTGCCGTGAGTCGGCGCCGGCCGTGTGCAGGCACAGCAGCACCGGGCCTGAGCCCGCTTCTTCGAAATAAATACGGTAGCGCACACCGCCTGCAGTGAGATGGACGTAACGTCCGACCGCCTCTTCCAGGACGACCGGTTCACTGGATTTCGACATTCTTCCCCAATTCCACCAGGCGTGTGATGACCCGCAGATTACGAATGAGTGTGAGCCGGCCCTTGCGTAGTTCGATCCCCTGAGATTGCTTGAGCAGAGCCAGAAGATCGTGCCGGAGCGGACGGGGCGGGCCGTGGAACAGCTCGGTCCATGTGTGGAGATCCGCACGCAGGGTCAGGGTTTCTCCGTCGGATTCTTCGCTGTCGCCGAGAGCCAGAGTTCCCGCTCGGTAGCTCAGCTTGACTTCTCGACCGTCACTCACGACAAGCTCGATCACGAAATTGCTGAACCTGCCCGTGTGGCACAACTCGGGGTCTTTCCAAGAGTGTTCGATCCATTGCCCGATCCATGATTCATCGGGAAAATTCGCGGTGCCCGATGTGGTCATCATTCCTCCTTGGATCCGATAACGGCGGCGTGTTCCCCCAGATTGCCCCGCTGGGGGCGGAATCGCTGGAGTGTCGAGGCGTCGTGGCCCGTCACCAAGTGGCGCACTCCAGACGCCTGGAGGTCACGCACGGTCTGGAGTCCGCTGTACGTGTCGAGAAGGCTGGTCAGCGAGACGAAGGGCATGTCCCGCTCCACCTCCTCGTAGAAGTGCACCGCGTCGGACGCGAGCAGCGTCGGCCCCTCTGAGGTCTCCACCAGTACGGCCAGCTGCCCTGGGGTATGCCCGCTGAT
The DNA here is from genome assembly GCF_014930365.1 of Streptomyces caniscabiei. Lineage (GTDB taxonomy): Bacteria > Actinomycetota > Actinomycetes > Streptomycetales > Streptomycetaceae > Streptomyces > Streptomyces caniscabiei. The sequence goes on from NZ_JABXWI010000008.1 coordinate 28,390, forward strand.
TTCCAAGAGGGTGATCCCGGGCGCGGGCGAGTATCCGTTCTCCACGAAGATCATGCGGCCCGTTTTCGCGGCAGCAACGAGGTGATCGATCTCCGCTGTTTCGGTGAATTGCCGAAGAAGGGTCTTGTCGGAGACGTCGGAGGTCCAGAAGTCGTATTCACGCCGGGACATGAAGACGGTACTGTTCGGCAGGGAGCCGAGATTGCCGATGTGATCGTAGTGTGCGTGGGTGACGATGACGTCGTTCTGGGCCTCCGGGTCAATGCCCAGGGACCGCATCGCTGTGACGGGGTCCACACACATCGTGCGCTCCCTCTTTCGGCCCGCCTCGCTGTTGAATCCGGTGTCGACGATGAATGTCCGGTTGGGGCCGCGGACCACCCAGAAGAAATAGTCGACGGTCATGGGTCCGTCGGATAGGCCGTAGAACTGGTAATTGAGGAAGACGTCGCTGCGCAGGGTTTCTCTGGTGCCATAGCGAACAATGGTCACCTCGTAGAGGTCTTCAGGAACAGTCTTTTTGTTGCTCATCTCTTCTCCGTGAAGTCACGTCAGGAAGTCTCCGTCAGTCATTCGCCAAGAACGATCGCCACGAGGGTCGGCGAAGGTATCGAGCCCGGCGACGATCGCGCACGCGATGTGGTCCCGGAGTGCTGAGCCGCCTCAGTGGCCGACTGCCGGGGACGCCTCAAGAGGCGTAGAACGATGGTGACGCCGCACGATGCCGGGCGCACACCCAGGAAGGAGTACGAGCCCGGTCACTGCCGTCGCCGTCCGGAGCCTTCGGACGCCCAGTGAACTGAGCAGAGCCACCGGAGGAGCGAGTGGGGGAGCACAGCCGGCCCGCGGTCGTCACGAGGAACGTGACGACCGCGAAGTCGGACCACCCCATGAAGCTACCGACGCCGACCGCGACGGTGACCCTGGCTCCATGCCCGGCAAGCGGTCGGCAAGGACTCGTCGGCACTGCTGTGTCCACTATGGCCACGGGAATGTCGATGCCCCTCGGATGGAGCTGGCCAGCTGCTGTGGTCGGCCTCGTCGAGGGCGGGGTGACTGCGTCCTTCTCTTCACCAACCTGGGTGAGATTACGATATTACGGTCAGACGCTATGGGCAAGCATATGATGCGTCTATTGTTCCGGGCGGTGCACATCCCGGTGGTCTTTGGAGGTGGCGCGCGCACGGCGCCGGGCTCCTGTCCGTCCGGCGTTGATGGGCCGACGTGACGTGTGATGCGCAGAATGCGTCGTTGATGGTCAGGGACGTGGTGAAGCTGGCCTTTGTGATCAGGCCTCGGCGGCCTGCCTGGCTTCGCGTGCGGAGCGCATGGCGGCGGCGGCCGCTTCCACGTGCTCCAGGCAACGGATCCGGGCCAGTTCCGGGTCCCGGCGCACGACGGTGGCTTCCACGATGCCCTCGAGTTCCCGCAGTGTGTGGGAGAGGCGGCCCGCGGCCTGCAACGACAGCGTGCGCAGCATGCGGATCTGGGTGTGGAGGGTGCGCAGGCTCGTACCGATGACACCATTGCCCGACCCTTCGATCAGGGCGTCGTAGAAGCTGTCCTTCACCTCCAGCAACTCGGCGAGCGAGCCGTCGGCGAGCGCCGAACGCACCTGATCCAAAGCGCGTAGGAGCTGCTCCCGCTGGGCGGGGGTGGCTCGCTCGGCGAACAGCTGGCCGGCCAGGCCCTCGAGGGCCCCGCGCACCTCGTACAGCGAGTCGGCCTCCTTGTCGGAGAGCACCCGCACCACAGGACCCCGGTTCGCCACGAGCTCGACCAAACCCTCGGCCTCGAGATGCCGAAGGGCCTCACGGATCACCGTCCGGCTCACGCCGTAGCGCGCGCACAAGACTTTCTCCACCAGCCGCTCGCCCGGTTGGAACTGCTCCCCGGAGATCGCGTCGCGAAGTCGTTCGATCACCTGCTGACGCAAAGGGGCAGCCATCCTGGGAACGGCATCGACGGTCGCATCTGCAGCCTCAGTCGTCATGCTCCTGATAATACGGTAAGACTCGACGTACTCGGATTGAGGTCCGGCATCGCGGGCATCGCGAGTTCGCGGGGCTCGAGGACGGGGGCATGATTCGGCGCTGTGGGCAGCAGTGGTGTCCACGGCTAGGTCATGAAGAAGTTGTTTGCCCGCTGACCGATGCGGCGGGCAGGCTGCGGTCCACGCGGATGCACGCTCTGCCGCCGCCGGGCGGCGTGGCCCCAGTTGGTGACGGAGCCGTGCCTTGGCCCCGGAGCGACGAGGGGGACCAAGACACGCAACGCGAGGTCAGTTGGAGCCGGAACCGCCCTCGTGCACCTTGACGGTGGGCTCCAGGCCATCGGCCCCCACTACCTCGCGCCATGCGTCGAAGCCTGCCTGGAAGGCGACGATGCCGGCCTCCGGCAGGGAGATCTCGATGGCTTCGAGGATCTCTCCCGGACTCAGTCCGAGGTCCAGGGCGACGCGGATGTGGGTCTGGATGTGACCCTTTGAGGCCCGCATCACGGTGAGGCTGACGATGAAGATGAGTTCCTTGGTCGCGCGGTCCAGCTTCCGCTGCTTGAGATACGCGCTGGACACCAGGTTGTTGGCCGCTGTCAGGACGTCGAAGTCCTGCTTGGCCATCACCTTGTGGTAGTCCAGCACGTAACCGCGCGCGCGAGCCATTTCGTCGATGTACGCCTGAGCCTCGACCTCGGTGGCCATGCGGCTCTCCCTTCGTTGTGTGGATGGATGTTTGCCGATGTGGTGCGGGCGGCGCCTACGCGCAGCGCAGTTCGGCGCCGACACTGCGTTCAACGCACGGGTGGGTGACGTGACGCAGGGGGCATCCTGGGCCGCTTCGCCCCTGCCTGCGGGTTCGGGCGCTCCTATGGATTCGGACACGGAGTGGCCCGCGCGTGCGATGTCGCCGGCCGTGAGCGCGCGGCCATGATGCTCGCGCCGAGGAACGGGACCCGGCCCGCAACGCGCGTCTGCCCACCCGTCATGTGCTGGATCTCCTCGCGACGCGGGCGGCAGGCACGCGGGCGACTCCTGGAACCCCTGAGTTCGTGCCCCTCGCTGTGTCCGCGGGGAGGCGACCCGTCATTCGGAGGGAAGGTTCCGCCCTGCCAGAGGACAGTAATACGGTAATACGGGTCAGGCAAGTGCGCGCTCGCTGCTGTGCGGGCGGCGGATGTCGGGCGCCGGTTGGAAAGAGCCAGGCGAGGTGATCTGCCGTGCTTGGCTCCGGCTCTCCTTGTGAAGCCGGACGTGCGCTCATCTGCAGACCCCCGCGAAGCGCCGCAGCTCGTGCCCGCCCCATGGGTGCGGGGAGTGCCGGGTGCCGGAGGGCCCGTTCGTACACGCGCTGACGTGCCCCACGCGTGGGTCTGTGGGCTGTTCCCGGTGGTCAAGGGATTCTACGTGGCGCTCCGCCGGTCCTGACGTGCGCCCTTGCGTGCGGACGGCTGTGAGTCATGGTCGTCGACCGTGCCCGGATCGGCTGCGCCTACGGCCTCTGCGTATCCCGGAGAAGCCCAGCTGAAGACGAGCGAGGGCCAGGTCGCGACGGATGTTCTCGCCGTCGGGACCGAAATCGATCAGGGGTGGTGGGGGTGAGGAGTGTTGAGGATCTTTGCCCGCCCTCTTGTCCGCGCCTGTCGACGGTATTACTGTCTGCTCGCCGCAGTGCATCGGGCGGCGGAGCGACGATCAGGCGCGGCTGATCGCCCGCGAAGGTCATCGGCGTCGAGCTTCCGGCGAACCGCCGGTATGCCAAGCCCCGGCGGGCCCATCCGTACGAGCCGCATTTCCCTCTATCCCCTTCCGGGGCAAGCAGATTGAACCGGAGGAAAAATCTCTCACCATCACTCTCACAGTGATCGGCGGTGGCTTCGTCGGTACATCGCCGTTCTGGCTTTATGTGAGGGAACGGGGCGCTCAGTGACAGCCGAATGGATCCGACGGCGAGGATCACGATCATTTCGCCGCTCAAGACGGACACCGACGATCGGGTGCTGCCCGGCCGCTTACGTTTCCACCCCCCTCTGTCGCTGACGTTCGGCCATAGCGCTAGTACGCATGCCGCGAGGGCTCAGAAGCTCATCGCCGCCTCTCGAACACTGTCCACAGGGCGATGCAAGCCCCTCCGATGAAGGAACTCACCTTGTTGAAACGAACCCAACTTGCCCTGCTTGCGGTGCTCGCCGCACTGGTCCTGGCAGTCGCCGGGTGTGCCGGATCGAACCAGAACGGAGCGGAGTCCGGCACACCGAAGTCATCACAGCAGGGGCTGAAATCGCTGCCGAGCGACATAAGAGCGGCCTACACGGACTTTGACGGACCGACCGGCTCATCGCCCTTCGCGAATTTCAAGCCGAAGCAGAGCCCACCATGGACCATCGGATACGCCAGCTCGTACGCCGGCAACACGTGGCGATCCGGATCGCTCAACCAGCTGCAGAACGTACTCGTCCCCGCCTACAAGAAGGCAGGGCTGGTGGACAAGATGATCGTGACCCAGTCCAACCTCAATGATTCGACCCAGATCCAGCAGATACGTCAGCTGGTCAACCAGGGCGCCGACATCATTCTGCTGTGCTGCTCGTCCGCGGCCATCAACCCTGCCGTCACCTACGCCCAGGCGCGTGGCGTGCCTGTCGTGACGTTCTCGGGATACACATCGGCCGAGGGATCGGTGAACGTGTACGGCAACTATGTCCAGGGCGGTGCCGCCATGGCCGACTTCGTGGCCAAGCAGATGGGCGGCAAGGGCAACATGCTCCTCGTCACCGGCATACCCGGAGCCGCATCCAGTGACAGCGTCGACAGGGGTGTCAAGAAGGCCCTGAAGAAGTATCCGAACATCAAGCTGGTCGGAACCGTGGCCGGACAGTGGACCGATCAGATCGCGAAGACCGAGGTCCTGAAGTTCCTCTCCACCCACCCGCAGAAGATCGACGGCATCGTCACGCACTCCGCTCAGGAGATCGGTGTGATGCAGGCCGTCCTCGAATCAGGGCGCAAGCTGCCGCCGATGACCATCGGAGGTGAGAAGGGCGCTGCCTGCTACTGGACGAAGCATCCGGAGTGGAAGACCCGGCTGTTCAACGTGTGGCCGCCCGGAAGCGAGGCGACCGGTGCCATGAGCATCATGGTCCGCATCCTCCAGGGGCAGGGTCCCAAGGTCCAGTCGATCACCCGCAATCTCACCGAGTACGGCATCGACGAGGTCCGCGCGATCACGCCGAAGGGTTGTGACGTCAACGACGCGACGTGGATCGAGCCCAAGGACTGGTTCACCGAGAAGTATCTCGACAACTTCTTCCTGCGGCCCAAGGCCCCGCTCGGCAAGGACATCGCGGTTCCGGGCAGCGGGAGCACGGGATGACACGTGCTGTGCGCCTACACCGGAAGGAGGACACCATGACCGCCGAGGCCACCTCTGGCCCGCAGGACGCGAGCAAGACCGCACGGAACGACAACGCGGACGATGTGATCTGCGTGCGCGATGTGCGCAAGGCGTTCGGCGACACCAAGGCGCTGCAAGGGTGTTCGTTCACGGCCCGGCGCGGCGAGGTCCACGCGATCGTGGGGGAGAACGGCAGCGGCAAGAGCACGCTCGCCAAGATCATCTCTGGTGTCTTCTCCGCCGACTCGGGGACCGTCGAACTGCAGGGCCGCACGCCGAGCAGCCCCGCGCATGCGCGAACGCTCGGTGTGGCCACCGTCTTCCAGGAGGTCCTCCTGGCGGAAGGCATGACCGTCTTCGACAACCTCTTCATCGGCGCGGAAGGGCCCCGGACCCGGAAGGGGCCCAGGGCCGAGCAACTGCGCCGGGTCGCAGCGGTGTTCACCGAGTTGCTCGGTGAAGCACTCGACCCGTATGGCCTGGTCGACGACCTTCCGCTGAGCATGCGCCAGTGGGTCACCATCGCACGGGCTCTGCTCAGCGAGCCGCGTGTCCTCATCCTCGACGAATCCACGGCGGCCCTGGACCACTCCGGGGCCGAGCGGCTCTACGAGGCAGTGGTCCGCCTCAAGGCCGCGGGGATGTGCGTGCTCATCGTGACGCACCGGATCGAGGAGCTGACGAGGTTCGCCGATCGGGCCACCGTCCTGCGCAACGGCGTGGATGTCGGCACGCTCGAGGGTCCGCAGATCACCCAGAACCGTCTCCTGGAGATGATGACCGGGGACACCGCCCACTTCGGCGAGGGGGCGCCGACCGCGGCACTTCCGCCGCCCGTGCCACAGGGGGAACGTGCCCCCGTGGTACGTGCGTCCGGTGTACGCCTCCGCCATGGTGCGGCGCCGTTCGACCTGGACGTGACCGACGGCGAGATTGTCGGCGTCATAGGGCTGGACGGTCAGGGACAGGCCGGGTTGATCCAGGCAGTGGCCGGCATCCGGCCTGCGGCCGAAGGAACGATCACCGTCGCCGACAGGCAAGGGAACAAGCTGCGGATCACCAGGCAGAAGGACGCGGCGGACGCCGGCGTCGCCTACATCCCCGGGGACAGGAAGCTCGAAGGCACCTTCCCCAACCTGTCGATCCTCGAGAACTTCGGTATGCCCCTGTTCCGCACCCAGCGGTCCGGAGGCGTGATTCGATTCGGAGCGGTGCAGAAGGCTTTCGAGGAGCAGCGGGCGGCGTTGTCGATCCGTCTGAATCGGCCCTCGGCGCCCATCGGCACCCTGAGCGGAGGCAACCAACAAAAGGTACTCATCGGCCGGGCACTCGCAGCCGATCCCGGGGTCGTTCTGCTCAACGATCCCACTCGCGGGGTCGACATCTCCGCGAAGCACAGCCTCTACGACCTACTGCGTCGGCTCTCCTCACAGGGAAGTACCGTCCTGTTCCTCTCCTCGGAGATCGTGGAGTTCATCGGGCTCTGCCACCGCGTCGCCGTGTTCCGCGACGACTCGCTGTTCACCACGTTGCAGGGCGAACAGATCACGGTGGATGGCGTACTCGCCGCCATGTTCGGCCAGGCAGACGGCATTCCCGGCAAGGAAAAGGAGTCGGGATCATGACCGTGAAAGACAGTTCCCTCCTTCGTCGGCTCGCCGATCGCCATGGATATGCGGCTGTTCCCCTGGGCCTCCTGGTGTGTCTGCTCGCGCTCGCCGCTGTTCGCGGCCCTCACCTGTTCACCAGCGACGGAGCGGCTTACGCGATCGTCAGCGCCGCACCGCTCATCATGGCCACGATGGCCCTGACTCCGATCGCCATGGCCGGCCGGGGAGGGGTGGACCTGGCGATCGGGCCGCTCGTGGGATTCGTCAATGTGGGCCTGGTGTTCTGGCTGATCAAGTCCGGAGTGACCAGCCCCCTGTTCATCATCGCCTTCGCGATCGGGGTGTCGGTTCTCTTCGAGGTCGTCCAGGGCCTCCTCATCGCCGGTCTCAGACTGCAGCCGGTCATCGTGACGCTGAGCGGATTTCTGGTACTGGCCGGTGTCAACCTGATGATTACCGACAGGCCCGACGGCATGACGCCCGCTTGGCTGACCGCCTGGGGTACGCCGACGTCGGTACTCTCACCGGCAACGGGCGTCCTCGTGGCAGGTTTCGTCATGTGGACACTGATCGCGCGGACCTCTTTCTTCCACAACCTGCGGGTCATGGGGTTCAACGAACGCACCGCGTACGCAAGCGGCGTACCACTCGTCCTGACGCGCGTCGGCGCGCACGCCATCGCGGGGGTTTACGCTGGTCTCGCCGGCGTGCTCTACACCGCGGTGATCGCCTCGGGCGATCCGGCGTTCGGTCAGCAGTACACGCTGATCGTCGTCACCGCGCTGCTGCTCGGCGGCATCAGCGTCGGCGGCGGCCGCGGGGGTGCGCTGGGTGCGGTCGTCGGGGCGATCGATGTCTTCCTGATCAGTGATGCCCTGGCGACATTCGACTTCGGGGCCGGTGCCAGCTTCGTGGTGCAACTTGTGTACGGCTTGATTCTGGTTCTCGCGTTGGCGGTCGGGACCGTCTTCGCGAGGAGCGGTCTGCGAAGGCGACCTCGCCATGGCCGAGTGGAGGTGCTCGCATGAGTGGGGTGTCCGTGCGCAACAGTGATGACGTCGCTGGGGACGGCCGCGTACAGCAGGGCGCTACGCGTGCTGTTCTGCGCAAGTCGGCGACGAACAGCAGCCTCATGGCCGGCATCCTCGTGATCGCCCTCGTCCTCACCGGCATCCTCGCGGTGGACGGCTTCGGGTCGGGCACGAACCTCAGAACCATGCTGGTGTTCGGCGCGTTCCTGGGCATCGTGTGCATAGGCCAGACGCTGTGTGCGCTCCTCGGCGAGCTCGATCTCTCGATCCCGTTCGTCGTCGGTGCCGCCAACATCGTGATGCTCTGGCTCCTCGGCCAGGGGCTGTCCTCATGGTTCAGCGTCCTGATCGTCGTCGTGCTGGCGCTCGGGATGGGGACGATCACGGGCTTGGTCAGTTACTTCCAGCCCGGTAGGTCTTTGATCCTGAGCTTGGGCATGGGCTTCGCTGTGCTGGGAGGCGCGCAGATCGTCGTCGGTATCGGTGCCGACCAGGCGGGGACTGTGTACGGTCGCGTTCCCGGATGGCTCACCGACGCCGGGTCTGCCAACGGCAGCTTCCTCGGGACCGGCATCGGACTCACGGTGTGGCTGTGGGCCGCGCTGTCCGTTGTGGTCATCCTCGTCCTGCGCCGCACCTGGCCGGGGCGCGGACTGTATGCCATGGGAGGCAACCGGACGGCTGCCGACAGAGCCCTGGTGCCGCAACTCGGCATCTGGCTGGGCACCTTCGCCCTCAGCGCCGCGATGGCATCGGTCGTCGGCATCCTGCTGCTCGGGTTCAGCGGAGGTGCCTTCGCCGATGTCGGCCGCCCGTACCTGTTCACGACGGTCGCGGCGGTCGTCGTCGGTGGCACGTCGCTGCTTGGTGGCCGCGGCGGATACGGGGCCACGGTGCTGGGCGTCGCGGTCATGACCCTGCTGGGGACGGTTCTCGTGGGACTGGGGCTCTCCGCAGCGGCGCAGCAGGCGGTGCTCGGTCTGCTCATCGTGCCCATGGTCGCCCTGTACGGGCGTCAACCGCACCCCCGCACCCAGATATAGGGCAGTGCACGGAAGTGGTTCCCGCCATGCGCACAGCATGGCGGGAACCACTTCCGTGCTGTTCGACGACAACACGGGCGTCCAGGCTCAGGCGGCTCGGGGGGCCTGCTGCTCGGAGAGGTCGGCCAGGTGCGCCCTGACTTGCCGTACGAAGGCCCGCAGGTTCGCGGAGCGGGCGTCACGGCGCCAAGTGAGCCATGTCTCCGCACGTCCCAGGTCACCTTGGATGGGGTGGCAGGTCACCCGGTTGCTTCCGGGCAGGGACTCGTAGAGGCAACGCGGCATCATGCAGATGCCGGCTCCCGCGGCCACGCACGCGAGCATGCTGTAGTAGGACGAGATTTCCACCATCCTTCCGGGTTTGATACTGCTCTCCTCCAGCCAGTCCTCGAATCTCTGGCGGTAGGAGCAGACGGTGCCGAAAAGGAAGACAGTTGGGTTCGACTGCCGGAAATCGTCGTCGATCGTCTTCACCGGTTCGGGGGTGAGGATGACCAGATTCTCGGTGAACGCGTGCATTCCCGTGAGAACCGGGGAGGCGGGTGGGCCGTCGGTGAAGACTGCGCTTACCTGACCCTTGAGTACATGATCGAACAGCATGCCGGAGGCTCCGGCTTCCAGTTCGAGGTCAACTTCCGGGTAGCTCAGATGGAACTCGGCCAGCAGTGAAGGGATCCGTACGGCAGAGGTGCTTTCGAGAGCGCCGATGCGGAATCGGCCGTGGGGCCGCTCTCCGTTGGCCAGGGACTTCGCCTCGCCGGCGATGTCGATCAACCGGCGCGCGTATTCGAGGAATGCCTCCCCTTCGGCGGAGAGGGTGACCTGTCGCTTGTCACGCAGAAGCAGGTCCATACCCAGCTCTTTTTCCAGGTGCCGGATACGGGTGGAAACGTTGGAAGGGGCTCGTAGCAACTTCTCGGCAGCAGCGGTGATCCCACCATGCTCGGCCACAGCCACGAACATCTCCAGCTGGGCGAATTCCATCGTTCTCTCTCGCTGAAGTTTAGGTTCTGAAACTGCTCGTTCACAGCAGCGTGACACTCTCCTAACCTTTTATCAAGCGGTCGCCGGCCCTGAGAAGCGAGGAGGGGCCCGGCGACACGGAGAGACCAATGCAGGGGCTCACCAGCCGCCCCCACACGGAATCGGTCCCGCGCCGTGCACACGGCGCTCACCTTCGCCGGACCGGCAGGACTGAGGACACAACCGTCCGCTGTCGGCTCCACCGGATGCCCGTTCACTCACTGCACCGCGCGGAGCTGTCCACCCACTTTGCGCATTTCCCCACTCGGCTCCGAGAGGACCAGATTGTGACTCTGCAAGCAGCACCCGCGGCCGCGAGGTCGGTCAATCCCGCCACGGGAGAGGTGATCGACACCTACCCGTTCGTCGATGGTGACGAACTGGACGCCGTCCTGCGCCGTGCCCGGCAAGGTTTCGCACAGTGGAGCCAGAGCAGTCCCGAGGTCCGGTGCGCCGCTCTGGCCCGCATGTCCCGGCTGCTGCTGCGGGATGTGGGGGAACTGGGCGCGCTGATCACGGCCGAGATGGGCAAGCCCATCACGCAGGCCCGTGCCGAAGTGGAGAAAGCGGCCTGGGTAGCTTCCTGGTACGCCGGCAACGGCGCGAAGATGATCGCCGACGCTCCCACCTCGATCGGACCTGCGGCTCATGTGGCCTACCGTCCGCTGGGACCGGTGCTGGCTGTGGAGCCGTGGAACTTTCCTGTCTGGCAGGTGATGCGAGGGGCGATCCCGATCCTGCTGGGCGGCAACGCCTACGTTCTCAAGCCCGCCCCGAACGTGGTCGGCTGTGCTCTGGCCGTCGAACGGTTGTGGCGGGAGGCCGGAGTTCCGGAGGGGGCGTTCAGCGTCCTCAACGCCGACAACGACGTGGTTTCCCAGGCCATCGCTCATCCGGCCATTGTGGGTGTGACGGTCACGGGCAGTGTTCGTGCGGGCTCGGCCATCGCCGCCCAGGCCGGGCGGGCGATCAAGCGCAGTGTGCTGGAACTGGGGGGCTCGGACGCCTTCATCGTTCTCGGCGACGCGGACCTGAACGCGGCCGTGGAGGCGGCGATCCACGGCCGGTTCCAGAACAGTGGGCAGATCTGCATCGCGGCCAAGCGCATCATCCTCGACCAGGCCATCGCGGACGCGTTCACCGAGCGGTTCGTGGCCGAGGTGCGCAAGCTGACGGTAGGCGACCCCACCCAGGAATCGACCTACATCGGGCCCATCGCCCGCGACGACATTCGCCAGGAGATTCACCGCCAGGTCGAGCGCACCGTCGCCGAGGGTGCCCGGCTTCTGACGGGAGGGGGTCCGATCGAGGGACCGGGCAGCTTCTTCCAGCCCACCGTGCTCGCCGATGTCACGCCGGCCATGACGTCCTTCCGTGAGGAGATCTTCGGCCCTGTCGCCTCTCTGGTGGTGGCCGAGGACCTCGAGGACGCCCTCGCGATGGCCAACGACTCCCAGTTCGGCCTGAGCGCCAGCCTGTGGACCGGCGATGCGGACCTCGCTTCCCGCGTGGCCCAGCGTCTGGAGGTGGGCGGGGTGTTCATCAACGGCATAGCGGTCTCCGACCCCCGGATCCCCATCGGTGGAGTGAAGAACAGCGGCTACGGCCGCGAACTGTCCCACTTGGGGGTCCACGAGTTCACCAACATCCAAGCCGTGTGGAACTGCACACCCGGTTTCGAAGGAGCAACACGTTGAACAAGGAACTGTTCGAGAAGGGCCTGGCCACTCGCCTAGAGGTGCTCGGTGACGCCTACGTCCAACGCAGCCTCGACGGTGCCGATGACTTCTCGATGCCGATGCAGGAACTGGTCACCCAGTACTGCTGGGGCGATGTGTGGGACCGCCCAGGTCTCGAGCGATCTCAGCGCAGCCTCATCAACCTGGCCATGATCAGTGCCCTGAACCGCCCGCACGAGCTGAAAGTGCATGTGCGCGGTGCGGTCCGCAACGGGGTGACCAAGGAGCAGATCCGGGAAATCTTCCTCCAGGTCGCGGTCTACTGCGGAGCCCCTGCCGCCCTCGAAAGCTTCCGGCTGGCACGAGAGGTCTTCGCCGAAATGGAGGCCGAGGCATGACCACCATCGGGTTCATCGGCCTGGGCAACATGGGTTTCCCCATGGCTCAGCGCCTCGTCCAGGCCGGACATGCCCTGATCGTCCACGACCACAACACTCAGGCCGTCGAGAAGTTCCTGGCGGCCCATTCCACTGCCGCCACGGCAGGGACCGCCACCTGGCAGCGCGCCGACATCATCATCACGATGCTGCCGACCTCCGCCATCGTCGAGGCCGCTCTGCTCACCGGTCAGGTCGTGGCCGCGGCCTCACTGAACACCCTGTTCATCGACATGTCCTCGGCCGAACCCAGCCAATCTCAGCAGCTGGCGGTCACCCTGGAGAAGAAGGGCATGCGCTATGTCGATGCCCCGGTCTCCGGGGGAGTGCGAGGAGCGCTCAACGGCCAGCTGGCCATCATGGCCGGCGGGACCGCCGCCGACGTGCGTGAGGCAAAGCCGCTGTTCGAGGTGATGGGCAAGTCGCTCATTCACGTCGGGGGACCCGGCTCCGGGCACGCGGCCAAGGCCCTGAACAATCTCGTCTCGGCCGCGTCGGTGGCCGTCACAGTCGAGGCGCTACACATCGGGCAACGGTTCGGAATCGCACCACAGACCCTGACCGACGTGCTGAACGCCTCCTCCGGGCGCAGCAACACCTCGGAGAACAAGGTGACCCAGTTCATGCTCTCGGGCAGCTTCCGTTCCGGATTCCCCATCGGACTGATGACCAAGGACGTGGACATAGCCATCGCCCTGTCCGAGGAACTGGGCGTCGACGCGGAGCTCAGTCACCACTGCGCCGATGTGTGGCACCAGGCCGTCGACAACGGTTTCGCCGCCGAGGACCACACGAGGATGTACGAGATCCTCGACCGCCCCGACACCACCCCCCGTACCACACAGGAAGGACACGCCCATGCGTGACTTCGCGGCTGTGCTGCAGCAGGCCGACGAGGACTTCGAGTTCTCCCGGGAGATGCGCTACTACACCGGCAAGCTCCATGTGACCATCGGTGACCAGGCGTGGCTGGCCGTCTACGACGACGGCCGCCTCCTGTCAGCGGACCCGAGCGACATCGATCCCGAGGATGCGGCGATCGCCGTGTCGGGCACCCGCGAGCAGTGGGAGGAGATGACCGCCGAGCACCCGCGGCCGTTCTTCCAGTCGCTGCAGAGCTCTTCCATCAAGCACGGCGTGCGGCTGAGCAACACGGACCAGCTCTACGCATATCTGCCGGCCCTGAACCGGCTGATGCAGATCTTCCGCCAGCTCAACGCCCAGGGAGCGTGAACCATGGCCAGGCATGAACCGATCACCGGACGCTACGTCTACCTGACCGTGGAAGACGTCGAGTACCGCGTCTACTACGAGGAGGCCGGTCAGGGCATCCCCCTGATCGTGGGCCACACCGCCGGCTCGGACGGGCGGCAGTACCGGCACCTGCTCAATGATCCGGAGGTCACCGACCGCTACCGCGTCATCGCATTCGACCTGCCCTACCACGGCAAGTCCCTGCCGCCGCACGGAGTGCCGTGGTGGACGCAGGAGTACCAGATGACCAAGGCGCGCATGATCGCCTTCCCCAACGCGCTGGCCGAGGCCCTGGAACTGGATCGGCCGGTCTACATGGGCAGCTCCATGGGCGGGCACCTCGCCATCGACCTGGCTTCCCAGTGTCCCGACCGCTATCGGGCGACCATCGCCGTGGAGGGGGCTTTGCGTTCAGCCGCCGAGTATGTCGATGTGGGAATGGCGGGGATCCGCCGGGAGTTCGACAACCCGAACGTGGCCCGCACTTCCACCGGGGCCGCGATGCTGCTGAACATCTCCCCGTACAGCCCCGAGGAGAACGTCCGGGAGCTCCAGTGGGAGTACCAGTGCGGCGGACCGGGCGTGTTCGCGGGCGACCTCTATTACTACTACTACGACCACAACGTCTCCCCCGAGGAGGCGCGGGCCATCGACACCGACAGATGCATGCTGTACCTGCTCACCGGTGAGTACGACCCGAACACCTCGCCGGCCGACACCAAGGAGTTGGCCGACCTCGTGCCCGGGTGCAAGTACTGGGAGATGCCCAGACTCGGCCACTTCCCGGTGACCGAGAACTACGAGGAGTTCCGCAGGTACCTCCTGCCGATTCTGCTGGAGATCGAGGATGGCTCCGAGGTGTCCGCCCCCAGTGGGTCCGGCAGCCTGAGCCTGTAGTCCGCAGGCGGAGGCCGACCTGACCAACCGGCCTCCGGCCCCCTTTCCCTTTCAGCCGCATGAGGCGCATCGCCCTCATGTCGCATGCGCACACACCCTCCGTTCGCGACTTTCGGTAATTGATTGACAGCGAACGGTAGCTAACTCCTGGAGGTGGGTCGATGACGATCCAGAGCGAGAACAGCTGGCGGCCTCGGCCCGTCACCAATCGACAGATCACCTACGCCACCGTGCTGGCCTTCCTGGCCTGGGCGTTCGCGGTCTACGACTTCATTCTCTTCGGCATTCTGCTGCCGGAGATAGGCAAGGACCAGGGCTTGGACTCGGCCGAGCAGGCCACTCTCGTCACCTGGATGTCCATCGGCGCAGTCGTGCTCGGCCTGCTGGCCGGGCCGGTCGTCGACAAGTTCGGCCGGAAGGCCGGCGTGGCCGTCACCACGGCCGGAGCCGGTGTCGCCTCGGCCCTCACAGCTCTGGCAGGTGTCGTGCCGGCCTGGGGGCTGGTCGCCATCCGTTCCCTCAGCGGCCTGGGCCTGTCCGAGCAGGGTGTCAACGGCGCCTACCTCAGCGAACTCTATGGGGCCTCGGACGATCCGCGAATCAAGAAACGTCAGGGCTTCATCTACTCCCTGGTACAGGGCGGTTGGCCGGTCGGAGCGATCCTGGCCGCCGCACTGACGGCAGTGATGCTCCCGATCATCGGTTGGGCCGGGTGCTTCCTGTTCGCTGCGGTTCCGTCTCTGGTCATCGCGCTCCTCGCACGCAAGCTGCGGGAGTCCCCGCAGTTCGAGGCCGTGCAGAAGCTGCGACAGCTGCAGTCCCTCGGCGCGCGCCGAGAAGCCGAACAACTCGCGGTCACCCTGGGCGTCGAAGAGTCCGAGACCCGCAGCACCCTGGCCGACATCTTCCGCGGCAGCGGCCTGCGTACCACGCTCTCCCTGGGGCTCGGACACATCCTCAACTACTTCCCCGTACAGGTCTTCAGCGTCCTGGGCACCACCGTACTCATCAACGTGCACCATGTGTCGTTCACGAACTCGCTGGTCATCCTGCTGATGTCCAACGTCATCGCCTACTTGGGCTACCTCACCCACGGATTCCTGGGGGACCGGTTCGGCAGGCGCAACGTCATCGCCGCCGGCTGGGTCACCGGAGGCCTCGTCTTCACCGCAATGATCTACGGGCCCAGCAACTTCTGGACCGTCGTCGCGCTCTACAGCATCGGGACCTTCTTCCTGATCGGTCCCTACTCGTGCGTCCTCTTCTTCGTGGGCGAGAGTTACGAGACGCGTATCCGAGGCCGCGGCGCCGCCTTCGTCGCGGCGGTCGGTCCGATCGGGGCGATCCTCTCCTCCGCCCTGGCAGCCACGCTGCTGAGCAACCACGGCACCTGGGCCACCGCCGCGTTTCTCTTCGGCGCGGTCCCGTGCACCCTGTCAGGCCTGGCGGTCCTGTTCTCGCGGAAGCGCCAGAGCGTCGCCGCGCCGGTACGTGCCGGCCGCCACGCTCGGAAGACCGAGCCGGCCATCTGATGTCGCGCCCCTGCCCGCCCCTGTCGCGAGCTGGTCCGGCCGGGCCTCACTAGAGGGTTACTGGCTGAGCGGTAGTTCGGCCCAGATGGTCTTGCCGCTGTTTGTGTGGCGTGTGCCCCAGCGTTGTGCCATCTGGGCGACCAGGAGCAGGCCTCGTCCGCCCTCGTCGAAGGCGCGGGCGTGTCTGAGATGAGGAGCGGTGCTGCTCCCGTCGGTGACTTCGATGACGAGCGCGCTGTCACGGATGAGCCGAAGCCGGATGGGAGGGGTGCCGTAGCGGATGGCATTGGTGACCAGTTCGCTCACTACGAGCTCGGTGGTGAACGCGAGATCGCTCAGTCGCCAGGCGGTGAGTTGCCGGCGCGCGTCAGCACGCGTGGGAGCTACGGCCACCGGGTCGCTCGCCAGGTCCCAGGTGGCGACGTGGTCGCCGTCGAAGGCCCGGGTGCGGGCAAGGAGCAGAGCGACATCGTCGTCGGGGGCTTTGGGGACGAGTGCGTCCATGATGGCGTCGCACTTGGATTCCAGCGAGCGGTGCGAAGCTCCCAGAGCCTCGCGCAGCGTATCCAGGCCGACAGAGATGTCATGGGCCCGGGATTCGATGAGGCCGTCGGTGTACAGGGCGAGGAGACTGCCGGCCGGCAGGTCGAATTCGGCGCACTCGAAGGGCAGGCTGCCCAATCCGAGGGGCGGCCCGGCCGGTATCTCGGGGAATTCGACCGTAGCGTCCGGGAGCACGATGGCAGGCAACGGGTGTCCGGCACGGGCGATGCTGCAGTGCAGCGAGACGGGGTCGTACACGGCGTACATGCAGGTCGCACCGACGTCACCGTCGATTCCTTGGCCGCTTACGCCTTCGGAATCGACGGACAGGCGGATCACCAGATCGTCGAGGCGGGTGAGCAGCTCATCCGGGCCGAGGTCCACATCGGCGAGTGTGCGTACAGCGGCCCGCAGGCGTCCCATCGTGGCGGAGGCCTGAAGCCCGTGCCCGACGACGTCACCTACGACCAGGGCGACCCGCGCGCCGGAGAGAGGAATGACGTCGAACCAGTCGCCGCCCACGCCCAGGGGGGAGTCTGCGGGCAGGTAGCGGGAGGCGAATTCCACAGCAGGTTGTTCTCGAAGCCGCTGGGGCAGCAGGTTGTGCTGGAGTGTCAAGGCTGTGGCGTGCTCACGGGTATAGCGCAGGGCATTGTCGATGGACACCGCCGCCCTTGCGGCAAGCTCTTCCACAAGGACCGCATCGTCCCTGTCGAAGGGATGCTCAGGGTGCAGGCGACGTAGTAGGGAGAGGACACCCAGCGTCGTACCACGAGAACGCAGCGGTACCGCCAGCGTCGAATGGAACCCGAACTCCTGCACGCGGGCCCTACGAACGCTGTCGTTCGCGAGCCACCGTTCCCATGCGAGGTCTCCAGCTCTCGCCAGAATCGCTCCTCCCGTGGCCAGACAGCGTGTGTAGGGCGAGTCCGCCGTCTGAGCGGTGGACTCGCCGACGGCGACCGCGGCCTCCGGAGAGCCCTCAGTGGTCGAGGATTGTGCGACACGGCGCAGCGCGAGCGGCGAGTGATCATGCCGCAGAGCGGGATCCGTCCCCTGGAGCACCGAATCGAGGAGATCGACGGTGACGAAGTCGGCCAGTTGTGGGGTGATCGTCTCGGCGAGCTCCTGAGCGGTCTGTGACACGTCCAGGCTGGTGCCGATACGGGTGGCCGCCTCGTTCAACAGAGACCACCGCCGTCGGCCCCAGTACTGTTCGCTGCTCTCGTAGGTTGTGACGATCGCACCGCACAGGCGCCCAGAAGCGTCCCTGACAGGCCCTATCTCATGCGCCCAGGGGCGCTCGTGAATGACGCCCGGGACGCTGTAATAGCCCTCGTAGTGCACCGGCTCCCCGGTCTCGATCACTTGACGCAGATGTCGCTGGAATGCCGCGTAGACCGGCGCCGAGAAGACATCGGAGACCAGACGACCCCGCAGTTCTTCCTCCGTGGCGGCGAACCGGCGCCCGGCGGCAGCATTGACGCGTGCAAAACGGAGTTCCGTGTCGTAGATCACCTGGACGACCGGGCACTGAGTGAAAGCCCGGTCTGCGAGGGTCTGATCGCCTTCCGACCCCATCGGCTCGCCGGGCCGGGTCATCGTCAGAATCCAGCGCAGCTCCCCCCTCCCCGACGGCATCGGCTGCGCCCGAAGTACCAGCTCCAGGACTTGTCCGTCGTTGCGCAGGAATGCGAGCCGACCTCTCCAACTCGCCTGACGCGCAAGCACGCGCTGCAAGGTCGCGGCGTCGTCCCGGCGCAGCAAGTCCTGCACCGGGCGCCCTTCGATTTCGGTGCGAGAAAGGCCGAGCGGCACCCGGGACTCCGGGCCCCAGCCGATCACGACTCCTTCGGCGTCCGTCAGCGCCACAGCCGCGTATGACGTATCAGCGGCTGCACCCCAAGGAACCGTGCCGAAATCCTCCATCGCAAAGTCAGTCTCCCACCGATGCGCGCATTGAGCAGCGGTGAGAAACCCGATTTCAGTCCGCGCCGATCTTGCCGGAGCAGCGTTTTCTTCCCAGCGCCGTGCACATCGTCGCTGCTCATGCCGGTGTGAATGGCCTGAGGCCAATACGATCTCGGCTGATACCAAGTTGCCGGACAGCGGAGCCTCCGGTCCACGTGAACGACAAGGCTTGTGCGCTTGTCGGCTCTGCCGGAGTCCGCTCTCCGCTTCCGATGCAACACACTGGCAGGTTGCATTCCGTTGGCGGGCCGCGTGTAGGCGCGGCCCGCCAACGGTGGTGGTCAGCGTGCTGGTCGCCTGCAACTTGTTGGTCCCCACGGTGATGTCCAGGTGGAATCCGTCGGGGCTGGTCTGCTTCGTCGCGTGGACTCGGCCAGTCTCGATGCAGGTCTGGAACAGGTCTGAGAACCGGTCGATCTTGTTGTGGAAGGGAGTGCCGTTCTGCAGGGCCATGCTCTCGGTGCCGTTGATGACGTAGCGCGGCGACGGTGCTGATGGCGGTGCCTGTTGCTGTTCTCGGTGATGGTGACGGTGGCCTCGGCCGAGCCGGACTTTCTTGCCGCCCAGCGTGTAGGTGCCCTGCGACCGATGCGACCGCTCAGGGGTCGCGCTGCCCGACTTGTACGGGGCGCCCCAGGGGCGGTGTCGGAAATACGGGCGACCGGCTCCCGCGCAAACGTTCGAACCGGCCGTCGGGGCGGTGGACACGAGGCAGGGCAGAGGGGCGGTGCTGCCGAAGGCCCGTCCGACTACTCCCGTCGGCACCCTTGCGGCCCCGGGCGCCTGCGGACACGGCTGCCGAAGACTGTGCGATCGGTCCTGCGGATGGCTGAGGCTCTGCCACTTGGGCCAGGCAGAGCGCCCAACGATGTCGCGTTCGCGCCGCTGGTCCGTTTCTGCGACCCGGTTCGTGCTCAGCGCGCCGACGGAACCGCGAGCCGGTGGTGCAACGGGGGGAGCGGGACAAGGACCAGGAAGCGTCTCGCGAAGCCGACCGTGAGCCGACCCAGGACCTGAACCGTAAGGGGGCCGCACTCAGCTCGTGATCCTCCGAGCTAGGAGTGCGAGGGGGTGCCTAGTGCTCCGGGCGCGG
Source organism: Streptomyces caniscabiei (assembly GCF_014930365.1). Taxonomy (GTDB): domain Bacteria; phylum Actinomycetota; class Actinomycetes; order Streptomycetales; family Streptomycetaceae; genus Streptomyces; species Streptomyces caniscabiei. Next base: position 47,893 of record NZ_JABXWI010000008.1, read on the forward strand.
CTTGGCTTTGCTGGCGTGGCGGGCGGCCTTGTAAGTCTCGGGCAGGAAGCGGTGTTCGATGGCAGTGCGCTTGGTGGTGGCGTCGCCGCCGACGACCTCGGCACGTCCCTTCATCAGGGCGAGGAAGCCCTGGCGGGCGACTTCCTTGCGGCTGTTCTTCTTCATGTCGGGGCCGAAGGCGGTGTTGTTCATGCCGGCGCTGGCGTGGAAGTTGCTGTCGGTGGCGCCGGGCATGAGGCAGGTGACGGTGACGCCGTGTTCCTTGAGTTCCTCGCGCAGCCCGAGGGCGAACATGCGGGTGAAGGCGCGGGAGGGCCCGTACACGGTCTCGTAGGGGGTGGGCAGGGTCGCCGACAGCGATGAGGTGATCAGGATGCGGCCGCGGCCGTTGCCAGCCATGTGCCGGGCGACGTGCTTGGCCAGGTGGACGACGGAGGCCACGTTCAGCTGGATGAGGGAGAGTTCGTCGTCGAGGTCGGTGTCGAGGAAGGCGCCGCCGATGCTGCGGCCGGCGTTGAGGACGGCGGCGTCGAGCGGTCGGCCGGTCTGCTGCACCTCCTGCCACACCTTCTCAATGCCCTCGCTCTGGGAGAGGTCGGCGCGCACGGGTGTGACGTGGACGCCGTGCCGTGCCAGGTCGGCTGCTGCCTGGTCGGTGTGCTCGCTGCGGCCGGTGGCGATCAGGTCGAAGCCGTTGATGGCGAACAGCTTCGCGAGTTCGTAGCCGATGCCCGCAGAGGCCCCGGTCACCAGGGCGAGTGGGCGGCGGGAGGCGGTGCTGCTCATGAGAGGTGCTCCGTTTCCGTGTACTGGTGGGCGTCCGGTGGCCGACCACCGTGGGGGAGTGTGGGGTCGCTACGGGCTTGGGGGTGGGTTACCAGTCCTGGCGGGTGGGGTGGATGACGATGTCGTTGACGGTGACTTCGATGGGCTGGTCGAGGGCGTAGACGACGGCGTCGGCCACGCGGTCCTGGTGGATGGCACCCTCGTTGAGGTCGTGGGCGATCTGCTTGCCCTCGGCGTTGGAGACCTTGTCGGCCCAGCCGGTGTCGATGACACCGGGGCTGATCATGGAGACCTGGATGCCGTGGGTGATGCCGACTTCCCGCCGGAGGCTGTCGGTGATGCCGCGGATGAAGAACTTGGTGGCGCTGTAGACGCCGCTGGCGTCCCCGACACGGATACCAGCCACGGAGCTGAGGTTGAGGATGTGGCCGGACTGGCGGGCGATCATGCCGGGCAGCACGGCACTGATGGCGTGCAGGTAGCCGCGGAGGTTGGTGTCGATCATATTGTCCCAGTCGTCGACGGCACGGTCGGACCACTTGGAGAAGAGCATCAGGCCAGCGTTGTTGACCAGGTGGTCGACGGGGCCGTACTCAGTGGCTGCGAACTCCATCAGACCCTCGACGTCGTCGCGGCGGGTGACGTCGGTGACGCGAGTGGTCGCGATGCCGCCCGCGCCGCGGATCTCGGTGACCAGTGTGTTGAGCTTGTCGGCGTTGCGGGCGGCGAGGACGACGCGGGCGCCCCGAGCGGCCAGAGCGCGGGCCGTGGCCGCGCCGATGCCGGAGGACGCGCCGGTGATGACACTGACGCGGCCCTGAAGGTGGTTGGCGTGGCTGTCAGCCATGGCGGCTCTCCATCTGTGTAGCGGTGTTCAGGCGGTGCGTGCGCGGGTGTCGAAATCAAGGAACATCTGCAGGAAGCCCTCCGGGTTCTCCTCGGGCACCCAGTGGCCTGCGCCCTCGACGAGGTGGCCGGTGACGTGGTCGGCTATCTCCTCGCACATGGCCCGGTAGTTGGCGGCCAGTGTCTGGGTGGCGCCGCCGGAGGCGAGCACGGGGAGGGTGAGTTTGCCGTCGCAGGCGATGGCATCGCGGTGGATCTGGGCGTCGTGGTCGAGTTCCCGGTAGATCTCGCACAGGGCGCGCATGGCGCCGGGGGCCTGGAAGGCGCGGGAGTAGACGGCCACATCGGCTTCGGTGATTGCGTCGGGCTGGTAGGCCAGGTCGTCGAAGAAGCGGGTGACGTACCAGCGTTCCCGGCCGTGGGTGAGGTGGACGGCGATGTCGGGGTTGGCGTGGAAGTCGAAGTGCCAGGCGCTCTTGGCGACTTTGCGCTGCTCGTAGTAATCCGTGCCGGGCAGCGGGGCTTCCATGGTGGTGAGGCTGACGACGTCGTCGCGGTAGCGCAGGGAGTAGCCGAATGCCAGCATCGAGCCGAGGTCGTGGCCGACCACGGAGACGGGCCCGTGAACTCCGAGGTGCTCGTGAACGAGACGGTGCAGGTCTGCGGCCATCGTCCACTTGTCGTAGCCGTCGCGGGGCTTGGTCGACGCGCCGGCGCCGCGGTAGTCGGGGGCGATGACGCGGTAGCCGGCCCGTGCGAGCGGGGCGAGTACCTTGCGCCATGCATGTCGGGTCTGTGGGGCGCCGTGGATGAGCAGCACCGTCTTCAACGCCTCGGCCTCGGACAGAGGGGACGGTTCGGTGAGGGTGTAGCCGATGCGGACACCGGCGTCCTGGTCGATCCAGGCACGGCCGTGGCTGATCCGGACACTGCCGTGATCGGTAACGGTGGCCACTGCGGCGTGCGCGTTCATCCTGGGGTGCCTTTCGTCGTGGGGGTGCGGGAGGCGGAACCTGCGGTGCCGTCGGCCGCATGCGGTTGTCCGCCGAGGGAGTCCGGTCAGGCCGTAGCCCACGACGCGGTGATACGCCGTGAGCGCCGCATCGGCAGGGGAGAGTGGTGTGCATTGACTCCATCTCCTTCACTACCGTGTCCGAGGGCAGGAAGTGCTGGAGGAGATGCTGGGGTCCCTCGCTCCGGCCAGGGCCGCGGGCTGCCTGAGGTGGCCGGCCGGTGACGGGCCAGGCGACGCCGTCACCGGCCGGCCCTCCAGGCGGGAGTCAGGCGGCGGGGGTGTCGAAGTCGGCCGACTTCGTCAGTGCCTCGTTGGCCCGGATCTCGGCGAGCATCGACTCCAACTGCTCGATCGCCATGCTGTACGCCGGGGCACCCAGCGGCAGGCGCTGGGGGTGGGCGTCGGCGGCGAGGGCGGTGATGATCGCCCGGGCGGCGGCGCGGGGGTCGCCTGGCTCCTTGCCGGTGTCCGCGCGGAACCCGGCACGCGCCGCGCCGACCGTGTCGGCGTAATCGGCGATCTCCCGCTCCGGCAGCGTCTCGTTGGCGGACCGGCCTGCCCAGTCGGTGCGAAAGGGGCCGGGCTCCACGAGCATCGTGGTGATGCCCAGCGGTGCGACCTCCTGGCGCAGGGCGTCGGTCAGGCCCTCGACGGCGAACTTGGTGGCGGCGTAGTAGCCGACGGCCGGGAAGGCGCGCAGCCCTCCGATGGAGGAGAAGTTCACGATCGTTCCCGAGCGGCGCGCACGCATGCCAGGAAGGACGGCGCGGATGACGTCGGACAGGCCGAAGACGTTGATGTCGAAGATCCGGCGGATCTCGTCGTCGGTGCTTTCCTCCACGGCGGCGAAGTAGCCGATGCCGGCGTTGTTGACCAGCACGTCGATGCCGCCGAAGTACTCTACGGCCGCCTCGACGGCCTCCCTCACCTGGGCGGCGTCGGTGACGTCGAGGGGCAGGGCGAGCGCCTGGTCGTTGCCCTCGACAAGATCCTTGACCTGAGCGACGTTGCGGGCGGTGACGACCGCCTTGTGGCCGGCGGCGAGAACCTCTTGGGCCAGAGCGCGGCCGAAGCCGGTCGAGCAGCCGGTGATGAACCAGACCTTCTGCTGAGCAGTCATCAAGCGGATCTCCTCGGAACGGACGCACCCCTCCTACGGCGATCACAACGGGGTGACGGCGACAGGGGTGCTGCATACGGGGTGAAGCGGCGCCCGCTCCGCCTGTGCCTCGCACACGGCAGGCGGGCCGCGGACCTCTTGAGGTCACTGCGATGGCCGCCCCACCATTCATGCACGCCGGGGAGCCGGGGGCCAAGCCACCTGCGGGGGCCATTGCTGCCGGGGAAGAACCTTCCCCCCCCCACCCGGTGGATCGCCGCCGCGGGCCGGGGAAGACTGGTTCTCATGGCGAACAATGCCGAGGAGATCAAGAAATTTCTGCGCGCCCGGCGTGACGCGGTCCGTCCCTCCCAGGTCGGCCTGGCGAACTACCCGGGCCGGCGAGTACCTGGCCTGCGCCGCGAAGAGGTCGCGCAGCTCGCCGGCGTCAGCGTGGACTACTACACCCGGCTGGAACAAGGGCGGCTGACCAGCGCCTCGGAGGGCGTCATCCTCTCCATCGCCGAGGCCCTGAAGCTCACGCAAGCCGAGACCCAATACCTGCGCGACCTGCTGCGCCCCCAGCCCCGCCGCAGCGCCGAGCCGGCGCCGCCCCAGCAGGTGCGGCCCGACCTGCTGCGCATGCTGAACGGGCTGCACGACCAGCCTGCCTTCGTCCTCGGCCGCCGCAACGAGGTCCTGGCCTCCAACGACCTTCTCGACGCCCTGTTCACCCCGTTCAACCACCGCCCGCCCGGCGAGCGCAACCTGCTGCGCTGGATGCTCCTCGACCCCGCCGCCCGCTCCCTCTACCTCGACTGGGCTCAGGTCACCTCCGAAGTCGTCGGCGTGCTGCGCGCCGAGGCCGGCCGCAACCCGAACGACCCGCGGATCGCCGAATTCGTCGCCGAACTTCGCTCGGTGTCCCCCGAGTTCCGCACCTGGTGGGCCGAGCGGACCGTGGTCGAACGCACCTGGGGCAGCAAACGGTTCAACCATCCCGTCGTCGGGCGCCTCGACATCACCTACGAAGCCCTCTCCCTGCCCGGCGACCCTGACCAGATCCTCTTCGTCTACGCCGGCAAGACCGACGACGACCTCGAGAAACTGCGCATCCTTGCCAGCTGGTACGCCCAGTCCACCCCCCGCCCCGCCTCCGCAGGCAAGGACACTTCCCAGCCGGACGGGGTGGGCGAACAAGATCCTCGCCACGCGTAGACCCGGCCGGGCGCCCCGCCGCCGGCTCCCCCCAGGAGCCGGCTCGGCGGCTCCACCCCCGCATGTCGACCGGGTCGTGAAAGAACGGGTCCTTGGCCACGCCGTCGCTCCAGGGGTCGGCGTGAGCCTGCTCTGACGCCCGGTCGGTGCGGGCTGTCCCCCCTGCGCCGGGGCGCAGCAATCCCCTACGGGTGAAGTACTCGTGTGCCGGGTGCGGGGGATTCGTCGCCGCGATGAAGAGCGGGATGGGCGTACGGCCCTCGGTGCCGAGAGGCGGCATCGTCGCCCGTCGTGCTCCCGGCCGCGAGCACACCCCCGCAACGTCTCAAAGTAGCTGGTGGCCGCCCGGCACGGTATCAAAAGTCGGCCCATGGGGAGGGCATCGGCCGCGCCGAGCGGTCTCGGTACTCCGTCAGGCTGGGCTAGGCCGAAACCTCAGCGTCCGACGACGTCGGCGTAGCCGTGCCCGGTGATCTCGTGCCCCTCGAACGTGCCGGTCACGTAACACACATGGGACTTGGCGCCTTGTGTGCCGTCGAGCTTGCGAGGGGTGATCTCCAGTCGGGCGTCGAGGCCGGGAATCGACAGGATCCAGTGCTCGTCGCGGTCGGTTCGCCCAGCGGACATGATCAGGTGTGAGCCGTCCTCACGCAGCGCCGTGAGCCAGGAAGTGCCGTCTCCCTCGGTGTCCCAGACGCTGAGGTAGCGGCCCCGTCCGAGGTCGAGTCCGAGCCACAAGAAGCGCAGTGGTCTGCTGACCTCGGCAAGCCACTGACGGTCGCACCACGTATGCCCGGTGACCCGATGCGTGACCCCTTCGATGGTGATGGTTCCTGAGGCGATCAGGCCGGGCAGGGCGAACTGCCCGGTCGTCCCGCCGAAGAAAGGGAACACCCCACTGCCGCCGCTGAAGAGCACCGAATCTTCCCGCCTGAGCGCCAGCCGGATCGACGCGGAGTCCGTCGCGCCTGAGATCTCGAGTTCGTCCAGGTCTCCGCTCAGGCTCAGGATCGATGTCTGGACGTCGAGCTGGTCCGTGGACAATTTCACGTCGTGGAGGGGCTCGACGATGTGCTTGTCGCCGGCGTGTTCGTCCGCTTCCCGCAGCAGCGCGACCGTGCCGTGACAGGCTCCGTCCGTGTCCATCGCGTGGATCTTCGCCCAGAAGACGTTCCCGTCGTCGTCGCGCAGCCTGGAGGCGAACCACCAGGAGTCGTTCTTGCCTGGAGCGGTCGCGGCGAGGTCGTCGGCGGCGCTGATCAGGGTGGGGTGGAGCGAGGTCATCCTGCCTCCTGCGTCTCTGGACCGAGGACCCGCAGGTTCGTGATCAACCCGCTGTCGTCGACGGTCACGTGCTCGGTACCGCCCTGGGAAGCGAGTTGGCCGTCAAGCATGCGCCAAGCTGCTATGAAGCGGACCTCGAGCGTTCGTTCGTCGAGCGCCGTGGTGGTCCACACGTGCTTGCAGTCGGCCATGTCGGAGTAGAAGCGTCGGTAGAACTCGGTGATGTCGGCCAGGCCGGTCACCGGTGGGACGTCGCCGAACCGCACGACGGCGCCGGGCGCGAAGACCGATCCGAGCTCCTGCAGTGCCTGCGGTTCGTGCACGGCACGGTCCACGAGCGTGATGTAGCGGTCGACCACCGTAGCGGTTGTCTGAGTCATCGCATGTCCTCGTTCTCGTGTGGGTGTCAGCCCATCAGGGCTTTGCCGAGCCTGGCGCCGACCGGGGTGGAGACGGCGCGGATCAGGGTGCTGCGCGCGAGGCGGCCGAAGCGGTTGGCGGGCATGAAGAAGTGCCGCATCAGCAGCGCTTCCTTCTGATAGCGGGTGACGAACGGCCGCAGTTGCTGTTCCCAGCTGCCCAGAGCGGTGGGCAGGTCGCCGTGTTCGGTCAGCAGGCGGGCCAGCAGTTCGGCGCCCGCGATGCCCATGCCGGAACCCTGGCCGGAGTGGAGGGTCATGCACCAGGCGGAGTCGCCGAGCAGGACCACCCGGCCCTGGCTCCAGCGGTTCAGGTGGATCTGGCTCACCTGGTCGAACAGGACGGACTCGGAGCGGTCCATCGCCTCCAGCATGACGGGCACGAGGTCGCCGCCGAAGTCGGCGAAGGCCTGGCGCAGGGCGACCGAGGGCTTCTTGCGGATCTCGGCGGAGGGCCAGTCCGTGCGGTAGAGCAGGAAGGCGACCGGGGGGTGGTCGCGGTAGCTGTTGATCCAGGCGGAGCGCCCTGGGGCGGTGGCGACCGCGCAGTCGCCATCGCGCATGCCGGGCAGCGGGCCGTCCATGACGCAGGCGGCCACGACGTGGTCGAAGTCCTTGCGGTAGAGGTCCTCGGGGCCGAAGGCCAGGGAGCGGACCGTGGAGTGGATACCGTCGGCGCCGATGAGCAGGTCCGCGCTCTCCACGGACCCGTCGGTGAGGGTCACGGTCACCTGGTCGCGGTCCTGGGTGATGGCCGCGGGCCCCGTGCCGTAACGGATCTCCACCAGGTCCTGCACAGCCTCGTACAACACGCGCTCCAGATCGCTGCGCAGCAGCATCCGCAGCGGGGTGCCGTTGGCCTGTTCGGGAAAGGTCAGGCCAGGGGTGAGACGGCCGCGGGAATCGACTTCGAACATACGCCCTTCAGGGTCGCGGCGGTCCGGGAGGGAGTCCAGAATGCCCAGGCGTTCGGCAGCGGTGTAGCCCGGGCCGTTGAAGCGGACGAAGTAGCCGCCGGTGCGGCGTTCGGGGGTCCGCTCGATGATCAAGGGCTTCCAGCCGGCCCGGTGCAGGCTCAGGGCCGCGGCCAGACCGGAGATGCCGGATCCGACGACAAGGGCACGGCGGGGGCCCTGTGGGGGGAGTGACGAAGAGGTCATGCCCCGACCATACTCTTGATCGATACTGGATGACCAGATTCGAAATTTGGTCATCCAGTGAAGGGGGTGGGATGCTGTGCTCATGACCTTGGATCGCTCGGCCGGCGCCCTGCAGGCCGACCACGAACGCGCCGAGCGCATCCTGGCCGCCGCGCGCGAACTGCTGCTGGCCTGGGGCTACAAGCGGGTCACCGTGGATGAGATCGCCCGCCGCGCCCGTGTCGGGAAAGGCACCGTCTACCTTCACTGGAAGACGAAACAGCTCCTGTTCGCCGAACTGCTGCGGCGTGAACTCCACAAGGCGCTCGGCGTCTTCGCCGCCGGAATCAGAGAAGACCCCGCTGCGGCCCTGCCCAGCCGGGTGGTCCGGCAGGTGTTCCTGCAGCAGACCCGCGACCCCGTCACTCGGGCCCTCCATGCCGGCGACAGCGAGATCCTCGGCGTGCTCGCCATCACCCCGGCGGGCCGTCCCCTCATCCAGGAACTCGGCTTCCACACACTCCTCGCCCGACTCGTCGAGGTGTGGCGCGCACACGGGCTCGTGGCCGTCACGGCACCGGCGGCCGACCAGGTCTATACAATCGACGCGGTGCTGACCGGATTCATCACGGGAGGCATCGCGGTCCCGGCCGAGGACTTCCGCCCGGACCGCCGGGCGGACCTGCTCGCCCACACGATCAAGGCAGCCCTGGAAACCTCCGCCACGCCGGACGAGGCCGCCCTCCGCGCGGCCGCCCACGACGTGCTCGACGCCCTGGACGCCACCCAGGGTGCGCTAGTTACCTGACGACGGCTCTCCGTGCAGGCCACGGCTCCTCTTGCCCTGGCGAACTGGAGCGTCGGCATGCCGCAGCTGTGGCGCATGGTGCTCGGCACCGACATCGGCATGGACCGGCTCCGTCAAGAGATCGCTCGCGCGGCGACCGCGCTTGCCTCGGAGGGCTTGCGCGGCGGTGCCTGATGTGCGGGTGACCGGACACCGGGCTGTTCGCCCTTGGCCGGAGTCATCACCATCCGCGTGAGCGGCTCCATCAGTCGCAGCGGATCATGCATGCCGGTGCTCCGGGTTGCCCGCTGTCTTCGAACCCCAGGTGCGGAAGGCCTTCAGATCGTCCAGCTCCAGGCTGAAGCCCTTGGTGCTGGGCGTTCATTGAACGAACAAGCCGCAGTCGTCGGCAGCCTCGAAGCACAAGAATCCGAGGGCGAGGGCCTTGCGGCACCGAGCGCTCCATGGGGCCGTGGCCGCTCTGGCTGTGTTCGAACGCCGACCGAGGAGACATGAGTCATGGCTGGAGGACTGGCGGGCAGGACCGCCGTGGTGACCGGGGGCAGTGCCGGCATCGGGCAGGAGATCGCCCGGAGGCTCGCGGCGGAGGGGGCGGACATCGCGGTCGCGGACGTCGACGCGGCGGACGAGACGCGGGCACTGGTCACGGAGACAGGACGTCGGTTCTTCAGTGACAAGGTCGACGTCTCGGACGAGGAGGCCATCAACGGGTTCGCCGCGAGGGTCCGCGGCGAGTTCGGTTCCGCCGACATCCTGGTGAACAACGCGGCCGTGGTGCTGCTGGCCGACCTCGACCATGTGACGTACGACGACTGGCGTCGCACCTTCGCGGTCAACGTGGACGGCCCCCTTTTGGCTTCCAGGGCGTTCCTTCCGGACCTGAAGAGATCCCGGTCGGGACGGATCATCAACATCACCTCGTCGAGCTACTGGACCGCGCCGCCGCCCTTCGTCTCCTACGTCTCCGCCAAGGGCGCGTTGAACGGCCTCACCTCCGTCCTGGCCGCCAACCTCGCCGCTCACGGCATCACCGTCAACGGCGTGGCGGCGGGTCTGGTCCGGACCGCCGCAGCCATGGAGAACACCGGCGAGGCCTTCTTCGAGCAGGCCGTGCAGGCGCAGAACATCCAGCGGGTGCAGATGCCGGACGACGTCTCGGGCGTCGTGGCGTTCCTGGCCTCTGAGGACGCCGCGTTCATCACGGGGCAGATCGTCGTCGCGGACGGCGGCAGCACACGCCGCTGAGACGAAATACGACATTCACCGCACACGCCCACACGCCTCAGTCCGGCGGGTCCGCTGACCCGCACCCGACTCCGCACACCACGAAAGGACCGCAGCACACATGCGCTCAACCAGCCGAGCTGCCCTCATAGGCATGTCGGCCCTGCCCCTCGTCCTGGTACCAGGGGTGTCCCATGCCACTCCGAGTTCGGGAGTCTCGTCAACCACCCTCTACGAGCGGACGGTTGACGGCACGACGTACACACTGAAGCGCATCACGATCAGCCCCGGCGGCACGACCGGATGGCACTACCACCCCGGGACGGTGTACGGGATCGTGCGGGAGGGCACGCTGACCCACTCGGACGCGGACTGCGCGACCGACGGCGTGTACTCCTCGGGTGACACCATCACCGAACCGGCCGGACCGGACCATGTCCACATCGGCCGGAACCTGGGCAGTACCCTCGTCGTCCTCGACGCGCTGTACGTCGATCTGACCGGCACCCCGCTCACGGTGGACGCTCCCGATCCAGGGTGCGACTTCCAGTGACCGGCCGATGCCTGTGCTTCACTGCCGACTCTGCTGTGCGGGCTGCTCTTCCAGCGCTGAGGCCGGGGCGAACAGGCACAGGAGCAGATCGATGAAGCAGTCCGCGACCCGCTGGGCGGTATGGCAGTTCTCGACCTGCACGATCTGCAGGGCCGACGCGTGGAGCAGCCCGGTCACCGCGAACGCGGTCGAGTCCGGCAGCGGCGGTGTGCCGACGGTGAGACCTTCCGCGCCGCGCTTGCACCGCTCCATCGCCTCCCGCCGCACGGGAGAGAATCCGGCCGGCCCGTCATCGCCCATCATGATGCGGGTGATACCGCGTTCTTTCCACGTGCTCAAGCGGTAGGCATGCGCCCCGCGAGATACATGGTTGCGGGGCTGGCCGATTCGGCGCCGACAGCCCGCTTCGCCGTGCGGGCCGAGGCGGTCGCATGGATGCTCGACAACCCGTTCGTCGGAGCGGAGAACACTTCGAGTTTGCCGCCGAAGTGGTGGTAGACACTGCCGGCACTCACACCCGACGCCTGGACGATGTCATTGATGCCGGTGTTCTCGTAGCCGCGCTCGGAGAACAGCGTCCGCGCTGCGTCCGGCACTGCGCGCTGCGCTGTCGCCGACCGGCACCGGCAGTCGAGTGGCCTCGTCGGCCTCGTCGGCCTCGTCGGCCTCGTCGGCCTCGTCGGCCTCGTCGGCCTCGTCGGCCTCGTCGGCCTCGTCGGCCGACGGCCTGTCCTGCAGTGCACGCCTGCGCCCCGAAGCCCGGCACGCACTCTGGGCGCACGGCGTCGCAGGACAGGTGCCTTCGCCGCATGACCTGCGACGCCGCGCCTGTCGAGACCGATGGATCGCTGATGGCTTGTCCGTCCAACGAACATGTCCATTGAGCGTGACGGCGGCCACTTCCTACCTTGTCGCTGCTCGGCACGGGTCGGTCACCACGCCGAGCGTCCTGAATCACATTGGTCGCAGAGCCACGCGGAGGCGGTCCGCGAAGGCCCCGGGGCGGTTCGGCAGCGGTGTCGCCGTACGGCCGATCACGAGCACCCCAGCAAGGTCCGGCGGCGAACGTCGGTTCCGACAGCAGCGCGCTGCGCACGAGGAGTCATCCATGGTCCAGATCGATTCACCCAGTGAGGCAAGCGACGAGGGTGGCAGATACACCCTGCGGCCCGGCACGTTGGCCGCTGTGGTTCTCGCGGTGTGTCTCGCGCAGATAGCTCTCTCCGTCCCCTCGCTCATCACCGGGCTGATCCAGCAGGATCTCGCGCCGTCTTCGGCCCAGCTGACGTGGATCGTCGAGGCGTTCATGCTGCCTGTGGCCGCGTTGGGACTGGGTTTCGGTGTATTCGGTGACCTGTTCGGCCGCAAGCGCCTGCTCGTCGGCGGCGCCGTGCTCATCGCCGCGGGCTCGGCTCTCGCGATCCTGGTACCCGGTGAGGGATCCTCGACAGACACCCGCGTGACGTTGCTGATCCTTGCGCAACTCCTCAGCGGTATCGGCGCCGCGGCCGTCTTCCCGACCAGCCTCGCCATGGTGGCAGCCGGTACACACACCACGGCCACCCGTGCGCGTGGCGTGGCGATCTGGGCCACCGCGCTCTCGGTCGGCGGCTTCCTCGGCCCGCTGCTGGCAGGTGTGGCTGCGAAGATCGACAGCGGCTGGGCCGGGAACGCGAACTGGCGTTGGGCCTTCGTCGGTGTTCTTGTCCTCGCCGCCGCGAGCGTGGTCCTGTCGCAGGCCCTTGCCCAGAACTCCGCCTCGCCCGAGGGGCGCTCCATCGACTGGCCGGGTCAGATCACCGCCGCGCTGGGCCTGTTCGCCCTGATGTACGCCGTGATCCAGGGACCCGAGAGCGGCTGGGGAAGCGCGCAGATCGTCGCCGCGTTCGTCGCCGCGGCAGTCTTCCTCGTGCTGTTCGTCTTCACCGAGAGCCGGGTCGCCGAGCCGCTGCTTCACCTGAGTGTGTTCAAGAACCGGGCGTTCGCGATGAACTCGGTGGTCACCCTCATCGGTATGTTCGCTTTCCTCGCGATCATGTACTCCACCAGTATCCGGCTCACCACCATCCAGGGATTCAGCCCGCTGCGGAGTTCCGTCGCCTACCTCTTCTTCGGAGGCATCGGACTGGTGCTGCTGCCCCTGACCTCGAAGCTGCTGGAGCGCTACAACCCCAGGTGGGTCCTTTTTGTCGCTCTGATTCTGGTGGGTGCCGGCGGGTTCTGGTTCGCCGAGATTCCGGCGAGCGACCGGGGCCTGGGCTCCATCGTCGTGCCGCTCATCTTCGTCGGAGTTGGTTCGGCTCTTGCCATCGCCTCCATCAGCGCGGTCGCGGTGAACACGTTGCCCAACCGTCTTGCCGGCATGGCGAGCGGTGTCACCAGCATGTTCCGGGACCTCGGGTTCGCCCTCGCCCCCGCGATCATCGGTGCTGTCGCGCTGGGGCACGCGGCCAAGGAGATCGCCCGCGAACTGGCCGACAATGCCGGCCTGCGAAGTGCTTACGAGGCTTTTCAGGCCTCTGCGGCCCATGCCCCCGCGGATCAGAAGCCGCAACTCGAGGCGGCAGTACACGCCGTGGAGTCGGGCCCGCTCGGCGCCAACTCGGTGCCTGCCACCATCCCGCTGCCGGATGGTCAGACCATGCCCTTCAACCCGCTCAAGGACGTTGCATTCAACGCCCTGAGTGACAGCTACTCCATCGCCTACACCCTCGGCGGTGTGGCTGCTCTCGTGGCGGCGGCGCTCCTCCTCGTGGGTGCGCGCGGTGGCGTCGAGGCGGCTCATCTCGAGGACGACCTGCACACCCTCGACGACTGACCCTCCGACGAACCTGCGGGCGCCGGACGGGGGCAGCAGGTTCGTCGAACAGTCGGATTCGCCCGCCGCGACCGCTCCTTCACCGGAGCGGCCACGCGGCGGGCCACGGCGTACCACGCACAACGACCACACGACCCACTCGAACAGGAGTTGGACCATGACCACTACACAGTCGGCGCCGGGCAGCAGGGACGGCCTTTGCGGGCCGGACACGGTCTCCGAGGCGGAGGCGGCGTGGCTCGTCGCGATCACGAAAGGGGACGAGGAGCAGCGTGCGCTCATGCTCCCCGAGTGCGTGATCGTGCACGGGCCGGTCGGCAACGTCCACGACCGCGAGCGCTTCCTCGCCCACAACGCGTCGATGGGGGCCACCCTTGAGGCCGAGAGCAGCGAGGTGACGTGCCGGGAGCGAGAGGGGCGGGCCATCGTGACGTGCTTTCAGAAGATGAGCAGCCGACGCGTACCCGACCTGCCGCCGTTCCTGGTGCAGGCGGTGGTCACCCGGGTGTGGTTCGCCACCGACGAGGGGTGGCGGCTCGGCCACATGCAGCTCTCCCGGCGGCAACCTGCGGCTTGATCCGCCGCGCACGAGGTCACGACGTGCGAATGGGGATACCCGGCCGCCAGCCGAGACTCCGCGACAGCCCCAGTCCACTCGCGACCAGCGAGGGAACGGCGGCCTGCAGCTTGATCGAGCCTGCGGCCACCACGACGGACAGCGCCGCGACGACCTTGCCGCGGCCGTCGACGATGCGTGTTGCGACCGATTCGGCCCCTTCGCTGAGCTCCTCCTTGACGACAACCGTTCCGGTCGAGCGACAGGACGCCAGTTCGCGACGGAGTTCGGCGGGGTCGACGATCGTCCTGGGAGTGAAACGCCGCAGCCTTCCCGCCAGCATCTCGTCGATGAATTCCGGACTGCTGTGGCTCAGCAGCACCTTGCCGACACCCGAACAGTGCAGCGGCAGATGGCCGCCGACCTGCGAGGTGAGCCCGACGGCGTTGACCGCCGAGAGGCGTTCGATGATCACGGCCTGGTCGCCTTGGAGGACGGCCAGCTGCACATGCTGGCGCAGAGCCGTGTACAGGTCCTCGACGAACGGCTGGGCGGCGCTGCGCAGCGTCTCGGCGCGGGGTGCGAGCGTGCCGAGACGCCACAGCCGCAGACCGATCGCGAACCGGTTGTCGCTGGTGCGCTCCAACGCACCGGCCTCCACGAGTTCGAGCGTGAGCCGGCGCGCGGTGGCGTGCGGTATGCCGGTGCGCCTGACCAGGTCGGCGAGGCTCAGCTCGGTGTGGTCGGGGTCGAAGGCGAACAGCAGGTCCCACAGCCGGGAGCTGACGGTCCGGCCGGGCTCGTTCGCGCGAGGCATGAGCCCCTCCTCCATCGTTTCTGACCTCCGGCCATCCTACCTTTGATGTTCGTTGGATGGATATAGGAGTTCTAACAACGCGCAGTCTGCCGGATTCTTGCGCGTAGCCAGTCACCACCTCGCTTCGAGGCCCACGGGAGTGAAAGACCATGAGTACTGACAACGGCCCCAAGATCGCGATCCTCGGTGGTGGTATCGGAGGCCTGGCCGCCGCGGCGTTCCTGCGCGACAAGGGCTTCGACAGTGACGTCTACGAGCAGGCGTCCGCCCTGACCGAGGTCGGCGCCGGCCTGGTGATCGCGCCCAACGCCGCCCGCCTGCTGCGGCGTCTCGGAATTCTGGACCGGTTCGTCAAACGCGCGGTCCGGATGGAGATCGGCTGGGAGTTCCGGCGCTGGCAGAACGGCACGGTTCTCTCCGCGGAGAACCTGGAGGAGGGGTGCATACGCCTGTACGGCGAGCACACCTACGCCGCCCACCGGGCCGACCTGCTGGAGGCTCTGAGGTCGGCCGTCCCCGAGCGCTCCCTCCACCTCGGCAGGCGCTGCGTCTCCGTCGAATTCGAAGGCGACCAGGCTGTTCTGCGGTTCGAGGACGGTGAGACGGTCCGCCCGGACATCCTCATCGGCGCCGACGGGGTCCACTCCCGCGTGCGCGGCGCCATCGTCGGCCCGACTCAGGCACGGGAGTCGGGCATCTGCGCCTTCCGCGCTCTCGTCCCGGCGCACAAGGCACCCGACTTCGCCAAGCGGCGAGCCCAGACGCTCTGGATCGGCCCCGAGCACCACCTCGTGCACTACCCGGTCTCCGGAGAGGACTACGTCAACCTCGTTGCCTTCGCACCTGCCGGCGCCGACAGCGTGGAGTCCTGGACGGCCACCGCGACGGTCCAGGAACTGCTCGACGAGTTCGCCGGCTGGGATCCCCGACTGGTGGAACTGATCAAGTCGGCCGAGACCCCGGGGCGCTGGGCGCTGCTCGACCGTGAGCCCCTTGATCGATGGAACCGCGGCAACGCGACCCTGCTGGGCGACGCGGCCCACCCCATGTTCCCGTTCTTCGCCCAGGGCGCCGCCCAGGCGATCGAGGACGGCGCCGTCCTTTCCCTGTGCCTCGCGGCGGACCCGGACAACCCCATCGCGGCGCTGGCCCGCTACGAGGAACTGCGCCGGAGCCGCACGGCCCGCCTCCAGGAGGTCTCGCACGGGAGGTCACACGTCAACCACCTGCCGGACGGCCCCGAGCAGCAGGCACGCGACCTGCAGTACGCACAGGCCGACCCGCTCAGGGAGAACGGCTGGATCTACGCGTACGACCCGGAGGTCGCCGTCTCATGAAGATCACGGCGGCGGTGTCACGCGAGAGCCGGACCGTCCCCGGTCTGGAGCAGGTCGACCTCGGTGAACCGAGGCCGGACGAGGTTCTGGTGCGCGTCGTGGCGACCGGCATCTGCCACACCGACATCAATGCGCACAGGGGCCGTGGGGTTCCCGTTCCTCGCCCTATCGTGCTCGGGCACGAGGGCGCGGGCGTCGTGGAGGCGGTCGGGGCCGGGGTGACCCGCCTCGTGCCCGGTGACCACGTGGTGCTCTCGGGCAACTCTTGCGGTGTGTGCCCCCGCTGTCTCGATGCGAGGCCCACCTACTGCCGGGAGGCGATGCGGGTGGCCTTCGGCGGCGCGCGACTCGACGGCAGTTCACCGATCACCCGGGGCGATGCCCGGATCGCGGCGATGTTCTTCGGGCAGTCCTCCTTCGCGACGTACGCGGTGGCGCCCGCGCGGAGCGCGGTCCTCCTGCCGAAGGACGTCCCGCTGCACCTGATGGGACCGCTCGGCTGCGGTGTCATCACGGGGGCGGGTTCGGTCCTGGAGGCGTACCGGCTCCGCCCCGGACAGTCGATCGTGGTGTTCGGCACCGGAGGCGTGGGACTCGCGGCCATCATGGCCGCACGCCTCGCGGGCGCCCGGCACATCGTCGCCGTCGACATCAACCAGCCGCGCCTCGACCTCGCTCGGGATCTGGGAGCGACGGACACCGTGCTGGGCGGCGCCGGTGCCGAACAGGCGCTGCGGGACATCGACCCCGACGGCTTCGACTTCGCGTACGTCACCGCGGACGTATCGTCCGTCCACGCGACCGCGACGACGTGCCTCGCCGTCGAAGGCACCCTCGGCTATGTGGTCGCGCCTGCGGACGAGTGGGTCCCGGACACCGGGTTTCTCCTCGCCGGCGGGCGCAGGCTCCAGGGAATCATCGGAGGCTCGGCCAACCCCCACGTGCTGATCCCCCAACTCGTCGAGTACTGGCGGGCGGGCCGGTTCCCCTTCGACCGGATGATCGAGGAGTTCCCGTTCAGTGACTTTGCCCGGGCGTGGACGGAGACCGGTTCCGGGCGGGTGATCAAGGCCGTGCTCAGGATGCCGGAATCCTGACATCGCCTTCCGCGAACAGCCCGGTCGGCGGGGTCACGACCGGGCGACGACGATCAAGACCATGGCCGTCCAACGAACACAGCCATTGCCGTCCCCCACGACCCCACCCAGACTGCGGCACGGGCGGCCCGAGACGCGGCCCCTGCCTCGGCGCCCTTGTCGAAACCCCGAGTACGTCCAGAGAGGCGGACCATCGCATGGCAACCGCAACCGGTAGTGGGCTCGTCGTCAGAACGCTGCGGCGAGCCGGGGTCGACGTGGCCTTCGGCCTGCCCGGAGCCCACATCGACGGCATCCTCCAGGACGCCCTGGACGCCAAGCTGCGGGTCGTCGACGTACGGCACGAGATGAACGCCGGCCACGCGGCCGAAGGATACGCGCGGGTCACCGGGCAGCTGGGAGTCGCCGTCGTCACGGCCGGGGGCGGTTTCACCAACGTCCTGACCTCGGTGGCCAACGCCTACCTGGACCGGACCCCCGTCCTGTACATCGCAGGCTCGGCCCCGCTGGAGATGGACGAGGTCAACGACCAGCAGGCCGGGTTCGACCAGGTCGCCATGGCGGCCCCGGTGACCAAGTTCGCGCACCGCGTCACCCGCACCGAGCTGATCCCGCGTCTGGTCGCCCAGGCGATCCGCATCGCGCAGTCGGAGCCCAAGGGCCCCGTGCTCCTGGACATTCCCTGGGACGTCCTGCGCCAGTCGGTGGACGTCGACGAAGTCGACGACCACCGCGTCGAGGTCGACGGCACCGGCGTCTCCCCCGCCGGTGCCGTCGACCGCATCATCGAGGCGCTCGCCACCGCCCGGCGCCCGATCGCGCTGGTCGGCAAGTCCTTCGTCACCGCCGAGGCACGGGCGCAGTTGCACGAGTTCGCCGCCCGGACCGGAGTGCCCCTCTTCTCCGACTGGGAGGGCCTCGGGGCCATCGCCGGCTCCGCACAGCACGCCGGCCTCCTCCAGACCCTGGCCACCGTTCCCGACGACGAGCGGCCCGACCTGGTCCTGATGCTCGGGCTGCGCTTCGGCATGGCCACCCAGTTCGGCACCGGCCGACTGCTCCCGAAGAACGCGCGGATCTTCCAGATCGACCCCGACGGCCGAGAGCTGGGCCGACTGCAGGAAGTCGAACTCGGCGTCCAGGCCGACCCGGTCGGCACGATCTGCCTGCTGAACGAGCGGCTGGGCGCCGACGGCGTGCCTTCGGGACGCGAGGACTGGCTCACGGCCCTGCGGGATATCTCCACCACCCGGCGGACCGCGCTCGCCGCCGAGACCGAGCAGCACGAGGACCCCGCGATCCACCCGTACCTCGCGGTTCGTACGATCGCCGAGAGTGTCCCCGACCAGGCCACCGTCGTCGTCGACGGCGCCCTGACCGAGTTGTGGCTGTCGGAGACCATCGCGCTCGCGCCGCTGGCCCACTACCTCGGACACGGCTATCTCAGTGCGATGGGGAGCAACTTCGGTGTGGCGCTGGGGGCGCAGTACGCGCATCCCGACAAGGCAACGATCCTTGTCACCGGCGACGGCGCCGTCGGCTACAGCCTCGCCGAGTTCGACTCCCTCGTCCGGGCGGGACTCCCGGTCGTCGTGATCGTGCTGAACAACCGGGCCTGGGGCGCCACCCTGCACACCCAGCAGTTCATTTTCGGACAGGACCGCGTCACCAACAACCGCCTGGAGAACGGCTCCTACAGCGCAGCGGCGCGAGCCCTCGGCGCGGACGGCGTCGACGTCACCGGTCTGAACCAGCTGCGACCCGCGATCGAGGCGGCCCTCGCGGCCCGCCGGCCCACCTGCATCGACGTACGCGTGAGTCTCGCGCCCATCCCGCCGGAGGAGCGCGTCCTGAATGGCGGAGCTCCGTTCGGCGGAGTCGAGATCGACGCGTGAACCGCCACTCCTGACCCCCATGAAGGAGAACCATGAACGACCGGACTGACACCGAGCCTCGCGACCCCGCCGTCGGGGACCAGCGACAGCGCTTCCTTGGGAAGACCTGCCTCGTCACCGGAGGCAGCAGAGGACTGGGCCTGGCAGCCGCACAGGCCTTCGCGCGTGAGGGCGCGCGCGTGGTCATCATCGCGCGGGACGCGCACCAGTTGAAGGTCGCGAGCGGTCTCATTGGTGACGGCACGGTCACCGTCGCGGCCGACCTCTCCTCGGTGGCCGGTATCAAGGCCGCGCTCGCCGAGGTCGCCGGGGAGGTCGACCACGTGGACGCCGCCTACATCAACGCGGGGCACGCCGGCATGAAGCGCCTGGACGACATGGACGAAGCGACCTGGGACAGGGTGTTCGACACCAACGTCAAGGGCTCGTTCTTCCTCATGCAGGGGCTCAAGCCCTTGCTCGCGCCCGGCGGGGCCGTCGTCTTCTGCGGCTCGGCTGCCGGCCGCAGGGCCAGCGCGGGAACCGCCGCCTACGGAGCCAGCAAGGCGGCACTGGAGCACCTGACGCGCATTCTCGCCGCCGAGGTCGTCGCCGACGGTATCCGCGTCAACATCGTCGTTCCGGCCGGCATGAACACGGACATCGCCTCCCGTACGACGGGCCTGGCGCCCAGGGGAGCGGACGCCTTCCGCGAGCGGATCAGGCTCAGTACCCCCATGCTTCGGGAAGGGGAGCCGGAGGAACTCGCCGACGCAGTGCTCTTCCTGGCCTCGCCTGAAGCCGGCTACATCACCGGTGCGTCCCTCGTCGTGGACGGCGGCCTCACCAGCTTCCTTCGCCCGACGGCCTAGAGAGGACGACCGCAGTGGAGCATCCCTTCGGTCAGCCGACCGACGCCGTCGTCCAGTTCGCATACGCCGTCCCCGACCTCACCGCCGGAATGCGCTGGTGGACCGACCAACTCGGCGTCGGCCCCTGGTTCGTGAACCAGAGGATCGGCGGCGAGGGTTCCACCTACAACGGTGAGCCTGGGAATGCCGAGTTCACCCTCGCGCTCGCCTTCTCGGGGCACATGATGGTCGAGCTCGTCCAAACCCTCGACGACGAACCTTCGATCTACAAGGACGCCTACGAACGCCACGGTTATGGCTTCCACCACGTCGCCAAGGTCGTGCCGGACGTCAAGGCAGAGGTCGAACGCCGAGAAGCGAGCGGGGCGGCGGTGCGTTTCCACGATGTGGCCCCGGGTGGCGACGTCTTCTTCCTGGACGGTGGCGAAGACGCCCTGGGGATGATCGAGCTGGTCCAGGACAACGAGATCACGCGGCAGATGTTCACATCCGTCTGGCGGGCATCGGTCGACTGGAACGGGGCTCGACCTGTCAGGGACTTCGCGGAGTTGCTGTCGGACTGACCATGCGGCCATGACGACGGAGGGGCGGTCCGGCCGGACCGCCCCTCCACCACGTGCCCCTGTTCATACACCCGCAGGGGCGAGGACGATGTCGAAGCGCACCCGGCTCCAAGTACCGTCGACGACACGGCCGTCGGGCGTCGTCGTGCCGACGGGCTGCCGCTCGAACCGCTTGATCAGGGAGTCCTTCACGCCGAAGACGGTGTCCTTGAAACCGATCGGGTCGCCCGCAGGGAAGATGTGCGTCACCAGGGTGCGCGAGCCCTCGTGGGATACCATGAAGTGCAGGTGAGCGGCGCGCAGCGGGGAACGGCCGACCGCGTCGAGCATCTTGCCGACCGGCCCGTCGTTCGGGATGGGGTACGGCGTCGGGGTGAGACCCCAGAAGCGGTAGCTGCCGTCGGCCGCGGAGAACAAGTGAGCCCGGCCGGCGCGCTTTCCGGCGTCGTACTGCACGTCGTACAGCCCGTCCTCGTCGGCCTCCCAGACCTCGATCCGTGCGTCGGCGAGCGGTTTGCCGTCGGTGTCGGTGACGGTGCCCTCGACCCAGCAGGGCTCGCCGGGCGCGCCGAAGGCCATGTCCTCGCCGAGTTCGATCCGGGCGGCGTCCTCGACGAAGAACGGTCCGAACACGGTCGCCTCCGTGGCGCCCTGGTAGGCCTGGTTGTTGACGTTGATCGTCTGCATGCTCGCGCCGAGGGTGTCGGACAACAGGATGAACTCCTGCCGGACGTCGTCGGTGATGTGGCCGGCCCGGGTGAGGAAGTCGATCGCCTGTCCCCACTCGTCCTCGGTCAGGCGGACCTCACGGATGAAGGAGTGCA
Source organism: Streptomyces caniscabiei (assembly GCF_014930365.1). GTDB lineage: Bacteria > Actinomycetota > Actinomycetes > Streptomycetales > Streptomycetaceae > Streptomyces > Streptomyces caniscabiei. Next base: position 69,042 of record NZ_JABXWI010000008.1, read on the forward strand.
GGTGCTTGACCAGGCTGACCATGACTTCCTTCAGCCGTGCGTCGTCGCAGGCGTCGAACGAGGCGACGACGTTGTCCACCAGCCGCTGCTCCACCGCCTGTTGCGCCGGCGACGCCTCGCGGTGGATCGCGCCGGCGTCGTCGGTCCGGGCCGAGTCGGGGTTGACGTAGGTAGCCATGACGGCCTCTTTCAGCTGATCGGTTCGCCTGACCACGCGGCCCGCAGCAACAGGGTCAGGTTGGCGAGGGTGACGGGGGTGGGGTTGTTGGCCGGGATCGCCTTGATGATCGGCGCCAGCGCCTTGGCGATGCCGTCCTCGGGCATGCCGTAGTCGCGCAGCGCCCGTGGCGCGCCCAGCAGCTCGCGCAGGGCGGCGAGCCCGGCGCTCGCCGTGCGGGTGCCGGAGTCCGTGCCGAGGGCCTGGGCGATCCGTGCCTCCGCCTCCGGGGCGTGCGGGGCGTTGAAGGCCAGTACGTAGGGCAGGACGACCGCGTGGGTCTGGGCGTGGGGGAGGTTGAACATGCCGCCGAGGACATGGCAGATCTTGTGGTGCATGCCGGAGCCGGCCGAGGCGAAGGCGACGGCGGCGAGGTAGGCGCCGTACAACGTCTGCTCGATGCCCTGGACGCTCGTCGAGTCCACCGCGACCGCAGGCAGGCCGTTCGCCAGCGCGCGGATGCCCTCCTGCGCCAGCGCGCGGTCGATCGGGTCGGCGCGTGGTCCCCACATCGAGTCGACGCAGTGGGCCATCGCGTTGAGACCGCTGGCCACGGTCATCGCGCCGGGCAGTGAGGTCAGCAGGGCGGCGTCGTACACCACCGAGGCGGGCAGCACCTTGTCGTCCACACCGGTGGTCTTGGTCTCGCCTTTGGTCAGGCCCCACACGTCGGTCGCCTCGGAGCCGGCGTAGGTGGTGGGGACCGCGACGATCGGCAGGCCGGTGGTCATCGCCACGGCCTTGGCCAGGCCCGTGGTCGAGCCGCCGCCGACGCTGACCAGGATGTCCGCGCCCGCGTCGGCCGCGGCCCGCCGGGCTCGCTCCGCGACCTCGACCGGCACGTGCATCACGACCTCCTCGTGACGGAGGGCGACCGGGATCTCCTTGGCGATCGGGTCGGCCAGTTCCTTCTCGCGGTCGGACGCGATCAGCATGACCTTGGTACCACCGTGGGCCTCGACCTCCGCCGCGACGGCGGCCGGCGATCCCCCCGCCGCGAACACGACCCGTTGGGGGAGGGTCCGGTGGGTGAATCGCATCAGGCTTCCGTCAGCCACTGCTTGCCTTCCGAGTAGAGCTGCTCGACTGCTGGGCCGGTGAGGCCGGGGAGTCCTTGCTTGACCGTGAAACCCGCCTTGGTCTGCAGGTAGGCCAGGTGTCGGTAACCGGTCGGGAATCGGTTGAGGAGGCCGGGGTCCAGCGTGAGTGAGGCAGCGGGGTCGACGACGTCGAGCCGGTCCTTCTCGTAGATCGGCTGCCGGCGCACGAGGGTCCAGAGCCCCTCGTGGCGGGCGAGGAAGTCGTAGAAGCGGCCGGTGCAGACGACGTCGACTTCCACGTCGTCGACGCTCGCGCGCTGGTTGATGGTCATCTTGGTCTGGGCGACGGCGCGGTCGCCGCCTATGTCCGCGGTGTGGCCGCCCAGGAAATGGAGGATGCTGACGCCGTTCTCGAAGCCCTCACGACTGGCCTTGATGAAGTCGGTGGCGCTGCCCTGGAACCAGGTGGCGCTCATCCAGCCGTCGCGCGGATGCCAGACCGTGGCGAAACGGTCCCAGTCCCCGGCGTCGCGCCACAGTGCCCAGTTCTCGACGAGCTGCCGGATCTCGTGGCGGTCCTTGTCGCTCTGCGACATCGCTGACTCCTTGCTGACTCCTTAGAGGGGCGGAGATCCCCGGTACAGGGGTCTCGCCAGAGAGGCGGGCGGGGCACACGGCAGTCACGTGTACCCCACCCGCCTCTCCATGCCATCAGATGGGGTAGTGGCGGGATCCGGACTGGATGGTGATCCAGCGCAGTTCCGTGAACTCCTCCAGCGCGGCGCGGGAGCCGAAGCGGCCCCAGCCGCTGGCGCCGACCCCGCCGAAGGGCATCTGGGGCTCGTCGTGCACGGTGGCGCCGTTGATGTGGCAGATGCCGGACTTGATGCGGCGGGCCACGTCGAGCGCCGCGGCAGCGTCCTTGCCGAAGACGGCGGCGGAGAGCCCGTACTCGGTGGCGTTGGCCACCGTGACGGCTTCGTCGGTGGAGTCCACCTCGATGATCGAGACGACCGGGCCGAAGGACTCCTCGTGGTAGATGCGCATGTCCGGTGTGACTCCGCGCAGCACGGTGGGCTGCACGAACAGGCCGTCGGCCGTGCCGCCGGTCAGGACCTGTGCACCCTTGTCACGGGCGTCCTCGATCAGCGCGACGACGTGGTCGCGGGCGGCGGTGTGGACCAGCGGGCCGATCTGTGAGCCGGGGTCGCTCGGGGGGCCGACGACCAGCTTGGCGGCGCGCTCGGCCAGGCGGGAGGAGAGTTCGTCGGCGACGGCCCTGTTGACGATGACGCGCTCGGTGGACATGCAGATCTCGCCCTGGTTCATGAAGGCGCCGAAGCTGGCCGCCGCGGCGGCTTCCTCCAGATCCGCGTCGGGAAGCACCAGGAAGGGCGCCTTGCCGCCGAGTTCGAGGACCACGCGGGTCAGGTGGCGACCGCCGAGTTCGCCGATGACACGGCCGACCTTGCTGGATCCGGTGAAGTTGACCCGCGTCACGGCGGGGTGGGCGATCAGCGCCTCGACGACGGCCGGACCGTCCTGGGGTGCGTTGCTGATGAGGTTGACGGCTCCGGCGGGCACGCCGGCGTCGTGCAGCACCTGGACGATGGCGGCCTGGGTGAGCGGTGTCTGCTCGGAGGACTTCAACACCACGGTGTTGCCCCACACCAGCGGCCACACGATGGCGCGCACGCCGAGGATCAGCGGGGCGTTCCAGGGGGCGATGCCGACGACGACACCGACCGGCTGACGAACGCCGAGGGCGGTGAGACCGGGCACGTCAGACGGGATGACCTCGCCGACGGCCGCGTAGGCCTGGGCCGCCGCCTCGACGAGCATGCCCTTGGCGACGTGCACGTTGAAGCCGCACCAAGGCAGGGTGGCGCCCATCTCGCGGCTCATGGTGGCGACGATGTCGTCGGTGCGCTCGCCGAGCAGGGCAGCCGCCCGCTCGAGAACCGCCCGCCGGGCGGCGGGCGGAAGGGCCGACCACTCGGCAAGGGCGCCGGCTGCGGCGTCCACCGCGAGGTTGACGTCCTCGACGGTGGCCGCGGCGACCCGTGCGATCGGTTCGCCGGTCAGGGCCTCGGTCGTCTGGTGGTAGCGGCCGTCCCTGGCCGCGACGCGCTCGCCCGCGATGAAGAGATCGCTGGTTCGGACTGTGCCGGACGTAGGTGCCTGAGTCTCAGTGGGTGACATGTTGTTGCCTCATCTCCACGACAGCGGCTCACTGCCGCACGAACCCTGCATGCCGAACTCTTCTCGGCCGACGGCCTGTCCTGAACCCTCTTGTCCGTTCATCGAACAACGGCGTGAGGGCGCGGCCGCCTGCCGTTCGGGATGTCAGACCGGCGGCATCCGCTTGGCCTGGTGCATGTGTGCCAGGCGCCAGCCCTCGGCGGTCTCCTCCCACACGCGCGTCACGGCCTCCTGCACCGGGAACGGCGGGAGGTTCTCGTCGAAGACGATGTGCATCTCCTGGAGGCATGTCGTGATCGCGGTGTTGCCGCGCACGGTGATGCTCAGCTGCTCGGCCTTCGCGAAGACGTGGCGGCGGCGGGTCCAGGTGAAGTGGGCGAAGGTCCTGGCATCGTCGATCTTCCCCACAGGGCCGTGGACCGCCCGGCTGTCGTCGAGCATGAGGGCGGTCATGGCCTCCTCGCCCTCGGTGAGTGCGACGAGCCAGGCGGCCTCCGCCTGCTCGATCGCCTGAACTGCCTTGCCGGGTGCGGCGGATACGGTCGTCACAGGTCCAACTCCAGAATCGGTGAGAGTGCTCGGGACGAGCAGGTGGTGAACATGCCGTCGGCGCGTTCACGGTCGGTCAGGATGTCGTCGCGGTGGTCGGGCTCTCCCGCGAGTACGCGCACGATGCACTCGCCGCAGATCCCCTGCTGGCAGGAGTAGGGGGCGTCGACGCCCTCCGAGAGGAGGACGTCCAGGACGCTCTCGCCCTCCTTGATCTCGTACTCGCCACCGGACTTGGCGAGCCGCACCGTGAACGCGCCGCCCTCGGTGTGCGCGTCGGCGTCCTGCACGGGCGCGAAGCGCTCCTTGTAGATCGCGTCCGCGGGCCATCCCGCTCCCTGCGCGGAGGAGATCACGAAGTCCATGAAGCCTCCGGGTCCGCACACGTAGACCGCGGTGTCCGGGTCGGGCGGGCCGAGGTCGCCGGCGCTGAACCGCTGGTCGTCCGGGCCGTCGTCGAAGTGCAGCCGTACGCGGGGGTTGCGTTCCAACTCGCCGAGGAACGCCGCGTCCGCCCGGCTGCGGGCGCAGTAGTGCAACTCGTACTCGGCGCCCGTGGCCTGGAGCAGATGCGCCATGGCCAGCAGGGGAGTGACACCGATACCGCCCGCCACGAGCAGATGGCGACGGGCCCGGTCCGAGACTCCGAACCTGTTGCGCGGACGCGAGATCCGCAGCCTGTCACCCGCGCGGAGCCGGTGCATACCGAGGGAGCCGCCACGCGACGCCGCCTCGGCCAGCACGGCCAGCTGGTACCGGGTGCGGTCGTGCGGCGGCCCGCACAGCGAATACTGACGGACCAGTCCCGCGGCGCCGTCACCGTCCAGGAGCACGTCGACATGGGCGCCGGCGGCGAACTCCGGGAGCTCGGCTCCGTCGGGACTGATCAGGTCGAGCACCACGATCCGCGCGGTCGCGTCGTACCGGGCGATCACGATGGTGTCGAGCCACTCGTTGCTCATGGTGCTCGCTCAAATTCCAGCCGTGGCGTCGACATCGGCGTCCGCCGGACGTTTGCCGATGGTGAACAGGCCGGACTGGGTGTGGTGGACCTCCGACGCGTCACGGATGATGTTGATCGGGTCCCGCCCGGCCTCGACGTCGTCCGCCATCGTCAGAAGCATCCGACGCAGCATGACGACGCCGCGGTCCCCGGTGGCCAGGGTCTCCTCGGAGTCCAAGGTGATGGCGCCCTGTGAACCCTGGGCCTCGTTGTCACCGGGGAACCGCTGGCGCTCCTCGTCGGTCAGCTCGTGGTTCAGCTTGCCGTTCTGCTGGATGCCGATGACGAAGCGGACCATGCGCTCGTGGTCGTTGGTACGGATGGAGAAGAAGAGCCGGTGGGTCGTGTCGTCGGACGGCACGACCCACAGCAACTGGTCCGGCCGCTCGTCGGGGGTCACCTTCACGTAGTCCGCCAGGCCGAAGACGTTGGGAAGGTGCTGCTCGACGTCGAAGCTGTACTCGGTGACCTCTCCGTCCTCGCCCTCGATCTCGAACCGCTGGGTGTACTTGACGCCGTGGTCGGTGCGCTCGTACGTCAGGCGGTCGGCGATGGTGGCCGGGTCGAAGAAGTTCTCGGGGTAGCCGAAGGTGCCGGTGCCCAGCATCTGGTAGCCGCTGTGCGTGGAGTGCAGCCAGGTGACGTGGGTCGGGTCGGCGGAGTTCTCGTAGACGTTGAGCCAGCTGAAGTCCGCCGGCATGCCGAGGACCGCCGCGTGCGGGACCGGCCAGCTCGCGAAGTACCTCTCGTCCTCGGCGGGGTCCTCCAGCGCGTCGTAGCGGGGGAGTTCGGGTTTGAGCTCGGGCGGGCCCATGTAGACGAAGACCAGGCCGTAGCGCTCCGCGACGGGGTACCAGGGCTGGCGGGCGGCGTCGCGGCGGCGCCCGAGGGCCGGTTCGCAGGCCTGTTCGATGCAGTGGCCCTGGACGTCGAATTTCCAGCCGTGGTAGCAGCAGCGGATGCCGTCGTCCTCGACACGGCCGTAGAAGAGGCTGGCGCCACGGTGGGTGCAGCGCTCGATGACGACGCCGGGGTTGCCCTGCCCGTCCCGGAAGACGACCAGGTCTTCGCCCAGGACGCGGGTCTTCTGCGGCAGGGCGCCGGCGACGAGCGTCTCCGAGCTGGCGACGGGGTGCCAGTAGCGGCGCAGTGCCTCGCCCATGGGTGTGCCGGGCCCGACCTCGCGCAGCCGGGCGTTGTACGAGGGCTTCGGGCGGCCGTAGGCCGTGCCGGTGTCGATCTCTGAAGTGGTGGTCTCTGAAGTGGTGGTCATGGTGCGGTCTCCCGTGCGGCTCGGGGGCACAACTCGTAGCGCGGGCAGGGTTGTGGGGGATCACCTGCGAGGGCACGGTGGTGTGCGGTCCTCGAATAGGATTGTGCATTCACATTCGCATTACGCCTCGTGGGCGTCAAGGGCCGTGTTCGCGAAGCGGGCCGGGCGGCACGCCGCCGGGGCGGATGCCGACGGTGTATAGGCTGGGACGGTGAGTACCGAACCGTCACTCGATCTGCCGCCGGCGCAGCAGGCCCGCAGCCGGCTGACCCAGCAACGGATCCTGGAGGCGGGTACGGCCCTTCTCGAGGAGGGCGGCACCGAGGCGCTCACGGTCGCGGCCGTCGCCGCTCGGGCGGGCGTCTCAGTGGGTAGCGTCTACCGGCGGTTCGGCGACAAGGACCGGCTGATCGCGGCTCTGCAGCACGCCATGATCGACGAGTTCGGCGCCGACATCGTCCGCCGTTTCGCGCCGCTGAGTACGGACCCGACCGTGCTGGTCACCTCGGCGGTCGCCGGCCTCACCGAGACCTATCAGGCGCACGAGCGGCTGATGCGCGTCTTCCTGGCCGCGGGTGCGACCGATCCTGCGGTGGCCCGGGTCGGCTCGGAGGCCGCCATCGACGCCGGGCGCGTCTTCCGTCGGTTCCTGGAGCCGATTCTGCCGATGATCGACGCGCCGGAGCCGGAGCCGGAGCGACGCCTGGACGTCGTCTACCGCCTGATCTACGGGACGTGCCAGAACCGTGTGCTGTACGGCGATCTCTTCGAGTCCGACCGGCCGCTGACGTGGCGTCAGCTCACGGACGAACTGGTGAACGTCGCCTGCCTGTACCTGCTCGGCATGCCGACGCGGTGAGTGGGACCTGATGTGAATGCGAGCACCCCTTCACATTAATGGCCGACGGCGACATACTGGCTTCCGCCACGGAAGTCGGCCGCTCGACCATGCGGCCGCCAGGGAAGGAACCGCCCCATGCGAGAGCCGCTCAGCTACGAGATCGCCCACGGCGCCGCGCTCGCCGCTCTGGAAGCGGGAAGGGCCGAGGGGCACAAGGTGTGCGCTGTCGTGGTCAACCGGAGCGGCGTCACCAAGGTGCTGCTCAGCGACGACGGCGTCGGCCTGCTCGGCGTGGAGACCGCGCGACGCAAGGCGTACACCTCGGCGGTGAGCGGTGTCCCGACCGCCAAGTTCGCGGCCTTCGCCGCATCCCCGCAGATGCGGGTGGCGCCTCCTCACATGGTCGACGCCAACCTCCTGCCGGTTGCCGGCGGCGTGCCGATCGTGACGGCGGACGGGGAGGTCATCGGCGCCATCGGGGTGGGCGGGGCGGACGACACCACGGACGACCGTATCGCGAACCAGGCTCGTGAGTCCGTGGCGAAGATCGTCGCGTAGGCCCATTTCCTAGCTATCGGTAGTTCGTTAAATCCGGCTGTGGTGTGGGTTGACGGTAGGTCGGGCTGGTCGTAGGCCGGTGGTAGGAATCAACTGCCTGGCTGGGGCTGAAGATGACCGCTCGCCGTCCGTGTCCGCCCGCGCCGGGGCCGCTGGAGGAGTACGCGGCCCGGTTCGACGACCTCTTCTGCAGCCTGGCCCAGCGGCGGGGTTTTCGCGAGTACCTGACGGGACTGCTGGCGCCACGGGAGCGGAACAAGACGATCACCTGCCTGGCAGGCGCGGAGCCCGTGGCGGGTGCGGGGACGCCGGGCGTCAAGCGGCTGCAGTTCTTCCTGTCCGAATCCCCGTGGGAGGCCGAACAGATCAACGACCGGCGCCTTGAGCTGCTGCGCGAGCAGCCGGCGACGGCTCCGCACGACGGCGGGGTGATCGTGATCGACGACTCCGGGGACCGCAAGGACGGCACCGCGACGGCCAACGTGGGCCGGCAGTGGCTGGGCCGGCTGGGCAAGACCGACAACGGCATCGTCACAGTGACCACGGCATGGACCGATGGCCGCGTCTACTACCCGCTGCACGCGCACCCCTACACCCCCGCCCACCACTTCGCCCGCGGCCGGTCAGATCCGGCCTTCCGTACGAAACCGCAGCTGGCCGCAACCCTCGCGGCCCAGGGCAAGGAGGCGGGCTTCGGCTGCCGGACGGTGGTCGCCGACTGCGCCTACTGAAGTCAGCGACACCTGGTATCTCGCACTGCGCGAGGCTGTGCAGGCGGGCGATGCCGAGCATGGCGTGGTGGACGCCGTCGCCTTTCAGGCGGCACTCGCGGAGGATCTTCCAGGTCTTCATGCGGGCGAAGGCATGCTCGACACGAGCGCGGACCTTGCGGTGGGAGGCGTTGTGTTCCTCTTTCCAGGCGGCGAGTTCGGCCTGGCCTCTCTCGCGGCGGCGCGGGATGACCAGGCCGGTGCCCCGGTAGCCGCCGTCCGCGACGACCGTGGTGCGGCCGACGGCGTCCTTCGCACGGGACGGCTCCCACGCCTTGCAGTCGTTGCGGTTGCCTGGCAGTGGCTGGCCGACCTCGACGACCAGGCGGGTGTCGGCGTCGATGATGACCTGGTGGTTGGTCGAATAGCGGTAGTTCTTCGACTGCTCGGCGATGGTGTGGTTTCGGGTGGGGACCAGAGTGCCGTCCACGATCAGCACGGCGTCGCGGCGGAACCGCTTGCGCGGCTGCAGTGCCAGCGACGGGCGAGGTGATCGACGATCCGGTCGGCAGCGGACTTGGACACCCCGAACAATGGCGCCAGTTGGCGCAGTGTCAGGTTCGTCCGCCAGTACGCGGTGACCAGCAGCACGCGGTCCTCCAGCGGCGGGCTCCACGGTCGGCCCTTGCGCACCGGATCCGCACCCTCGCACCGCAACGCGGTGACCGGTTTGCCGAACTGAGGCGGGCTCAGCCCGGTGAACGGGGCTGTCCAGGACGGCTCCGACGCCGTGATCACACCAGGCACACCAAGATCATCCACTGTCGTGGTGGCTCTGCGCGATACCCCGCGGAATCCGATGGCCCGACACAGCTCCGGCCTCGAGAATCGCCGGATGCGTGAAGTGAAGCTGTCCCACGGCTTCATCGCTCTGTCCCCGCTGCGCTTGGACGATGCGGAGGCGCACCTCGCGGGGGATGATGAGCCGCTGGTTCGCTGGCTCAGCGGCGTTCCCGGCACACGCGAGGGCGTCGAAGCAGACATGCAATCGGCATAACGGAGGGATGACGAGCTGTCAGCTCGCGCCGACACCACGCTTCGAGGTCAGCAAGCAGCTTGTTCAGCAACGAGAGCGTCCGTGACGGGTTGGCTACCGTGCGTATGGTCACACGCCCGTGCCAGACGGCTGGCATAGTGCTCAAGCCGGTCGACGAACAGGGCTTTCTCCCCTCTGCTCCGGGAAGCGGCTCGGAGGAGCTGGTTCACACTCGCGACCACGGGCGTGGTGTCCCTTCCGGAGTCTCGCAGCGCATGGAGAGCAGGGCTGTGCAAATAGTCGCCTTGAGTGACGTGAGCCCAGAGCAGCGCGGTCGCGGCTGTTGGATTTGGTGACGTCGGTCCGCCTCTGAAGTTCTTGAACCCATCGCGGAGTTCAGTCCAGGCGGCATCTGACAGGTGCCAGAGGAACATAGCGCGGCGCCGGTTGGCGTAGTCGATGCGATTGGGATCGGAGTCCAGGGCGTAGGCGATTCGCTCGACTGCTCGGTCGAATTCCGCCCACGATTCCTTCGTGCCCAGTACTTGCTTGAGGATTCTGAGGCTGTGCTGTGCTGTGGTCGAGGGCGTACCAAGAGTCTCCGCACACTGGGACCAGGTGCCGCCGGCCGCCATCTCGACAAGTTTCAGCGATGTGGCCCGGCGCAGATGGCGGGTGTTCCAGTCTGTGCTGGCCCCCAAGCGTTCCCGGAGCTTGGCGAAGTGACTGTCCGACCAGGTTGTGGGTAGTAGCGCTGGAACGTGCTCGATGCCGAAAAGGCACTTCCGCGAGGGTGTACGGAGTTTAGAGCCGCCATGGCCGCCTGCGTGGTAAAAGCCGTTGATCTTGCGAGCTAATGCACGGGCGAGAGCCGGTGAGAAGTCCATCCGACGGAACCCTGCGGATTGGTTCGAGGGGAGCCGTTCGAAGGCCGTGCGCGCCAGCGGTTGAACCCGGTCCCGGAACTCTGCATCGCCTTCATCGCGATGGCTGAGAAGCTCGCTGGCTGCGGCGAGCAAGGCCGCGCACTGGGCGGGGTTGTCCGGGGCAGGCCAAGGGCTGGACGACCGAGGGCCGGGCCCGGAGCCGAGCGGCCTATTCAGCCGCTGGGTGATAGCCGTGCTGTGGCTGTCGATCAGAGAGGCGAGATGCGCCGAACGGACCAGGGACGCTCCTAGCGGCCAACTGAACTTGATCAGATGAGCTAGGGCGACCAGATCGAGGAAGAAATAGGGATCATTCTTTGTGGGCTGGGAAGGCGTGGCAAATAGATGCTGGTCAATGCGGAGTTGAAGGGCCAGAACGCGATCCAGGTCCTCGGGTGTCATCGTCGGTGGGTTGCCGGGTGACTGATCGAGTCGGGCTCCGCAATAGCGGTTGGTCTCGGACGCGGTGGAGTTCCTGCCCAGCAGTGGGTGACGGCATTGTGCGGGATGGAGCCCGACTGCGGAACGCTGCATGAGTAGGCCGGAGCGTTCGGTTCCGGGGGGACGGTTGGGTAGGTTGTCGCACTGCGGGCAGGTGCCGGACAACAGCATCGAGTGCTTGGAGCAGGCGAATACAACGGGAAGATGCCAGCGCAGTTTCCAGGCGCTGCCGAACGTGTTTTGTAAGGGACTTCCGTCGCCCGCCAGACACCGGGGGCAGAAGCGGCTGGACAGGTTGATCGCCCAACGCCGTCGCGCGGCCGCGTGGTTGCGGCCCTGATCCAGACGGGTTGTGACGAGTGGCGTGTACGTGGAGGAGAGCCCCGATCCGGCGAGCGTGAGTGACTGTGCTTCGGTGGAGGAGAGCCGCGCGGCCTTGGCGAGCGCCTTGGCGGGCTGCGGGGGCAAGGCGATCAGATAGTCGGCGGGCAGGCGACGGTGCATGGTGCTGAGCCCGCACAACGCACCGATGCGGGCAGGGGACCGTTCCAGCCGGTAAGCGAGTCGGAGGAGGAATCCGGGCAGCGATTCCTCCGGGAACGGGGCCAGACTTCGGGGTAGTGCCAGGCGTTCCATCCGATTTACCCTGCCGACCCTACGGCCTCCGGGCCGTCGTCGTCGAACACGGTGTTGCGGCCTTTGGGCTTCCTTTTCGGCGTTGGCGTGTGCACCGGGATATCGGGCTGTTCGCCGGATTCGGCGTCGAGGTCGGGCATGTCGTCGGGGGTGACGGTGAACTGGTTGAGTAGGTCCTTGGTCAGTCCTTCGCTTTCGTCCTCGATGGCGCGGCGGCAGCCGTGCTGGATGAGTTTCTCCAGGATGCCGACCACGCCCTTGGTGCGGTTGAACAGGTACTCGGGCATGTCGCCCTGGGTGAGCATGCCGGCGGTGTTGGCAAGTAACCGCAACTCGCCTTCGAGACGTCGGAGATGGGCCATCCAGGCCTCCATCTCCGCAGGTGTGACGTACCTGAACGGGCCGAGGTCGACGACCTGGAAGCGGCGTTCGTGCTGGCTGGCGGCGTGGTCGTTGGGGCTGCGGCCGATGTCCTTGACCGGCTCGTAGATCCACTCCTGTGTCTTGGGGTCGCGGCGGCCTTCGCGCAGCAGGCCTGAAGTGGGGATGCCGACGCCGACGAGGATGAGTGTGACCGGCATGCTCATCATTTCGCGGATCAGGTCGAGGACGTCCTGGTCGGCTTCGCGGTGGAGCTTCAGGCGGGTGATGTCGTCGATGACGAGCGCCTTCGTGGCGTGCTCGACGACCGCGGTCTTGACGGTGCGCACGAGGTCTTCCAGGCGCATGCCCTTGTAGTCCTCGCCGTAGAAGTCGAGGATCCGCTGGCAGGTGGAGATGGGTGTGGCCTTGACCGGGCAGCGTACGTAGGCGACGGGGGCGACCAGGTCGCGGGTGCCCGGCATGGCGTCGGGGTTTGCGTAGTTGTTGATGGCCAGCCACTCCTCCTGGAAGCAGGCCAGGGCCTCGCAGATCGTCTCGGTCTTGCCCTGGGCGCCGTCGCCGTTGACCATGATGCCGCCGCGGGTTCCGGCCTTGTGACTGAAGGCGCCGTCCTCGACACGGGCGAGTACTGCGTGGGCGACGCGCTCGCTCATGGGGGTGGCCTGGATCGGCAGGGAACTGTGCGTCGCGAGGCGATGCAGGTCGTGGATGCGCTTCCGGCGTTTCGAGAGGCGGCCGTACTCCTGTGCCGTGAGGATCGGTGCGGGGACGAAGGCTCTGCGAGTTTGGCACCATCGGTTCCAGCCTTCGAAGGTGGTGCGGTCCACCGCCGGGCCGGGGAGGAACGACAGCGGTTTTTGCTTCGAGGTCACTGGTCGGCCTCTTCCTCGGCCTCGCTGGCCGTGATCGTGGTGTCGTCATCGTCGAAGTCGTCATCCGGCAACGCCAACAAACTTGTAGCGCGCAGCCGTTCGGAGAGATCGGGGGGTGTGGGCAACTGGTCGGGGACCGCTGCTTCACGGCGGCGCCGGCGTTCGCTGTTCACTGCATCGTGTACGTGCTGGGCGCGGTCCGTCGGGCGCAGAGGTACGACCTTGGCGTCGGGGGAGCCTGGCCGCGCTGCGGGAATGGAGGCGGGCTGTGCTGGCGGCTCCTTCTTGACCGAGTTCGCGGGCCGGTCGGCGGCCGCCGCGGACGCCTGGGCGACTTCGCGTGCGTGCTCGGTACGCTGCCTCTTGGAGAGCTGGGTCGGCCATTTCTCGACCGGTATGTTGCCGCCGATCAACTCCAAGAGCACCGGCAGGAGTTCGGTGTCCGCCTTCGGGGCCAGGCCCCTCTTGCGCAGTTCCCGCATGGCTTCACGGACGCGGGCGTCACTGAAGGCGGGCACCTCGCCTTCCTCGGGCAGGCCCGTCCAGCGCAGCGTGTGCCAGTCGTGGGTCCGCGGGTCCTGGAAGAACACGAAGCAGGGATCGCGCGGGTCGCGGTGAATGACGTACTTGTTCTTGTTCCGGCCCCCGCGGTGGGAGAGTGCACCGCGGTAGGGCTCCAGGGCCTCACCGTCGTACCAGAGGTTCTTGATCTTCACTCCGCGCTTGCCGTGGATCATGACCTTGTGCCGCGGCAGGAGCTGGTAGTACAGCTCGGCGGGCGGGATCCGCAGGGCGAAGCCGCCCTGGGACATCGCCGCCGCGAACAGGCTGTTGGGGCTGTGATCACCGCGCGGGTCCCAGCTCGGAGCGTACGAGCCGAACCGGCGGTTCTGCCAGGTCTCCACAACCCAGGTGGCGATGAGGTGTTCCATTTCCGTGACGGTCAGACAGGCATCCGCCTCCGGGTCCGCGCCCCGGTCGGCGACGTCTGTGCCCTGGTAGCCGAGCAGGAGGGCAAACAGCAGTGACCTGATGGCGCCGAACGTCCGCTCCACGGAGTGCTTGTCGGTAGGGCGGAGGACGCGGCTGGGTTTGATGTTGGCCTTGATGACCCGCTGCACCTCGACCAGATGGTGGTTGCGGTAGACGGAGCCGTGGTCGGTGGTGACGGTTTCCGGCGCGAAGAACGGGAGGCCGGCGACTTCGTATCCGGCGAAGTCCGCGACCACCATGCCGGGTACTCCGGGGTAGGCCCACTCCATGTCCTCGCCCCAGTCGGGGCGCATCGGCAGCGGCATCATCATGTCCCGCAGCACCATGGCCACGTCGATCGAGGTGTCCGAGACGAGGCTGAGCCGGAACGCGACGATCGAGCGCGTGTAGACGTCCAGGGCCAGTGTCAGATGCACGGACACCGGGTCGCCGAACACGTGCTCCAGCACCTTCACCGGCAGTACGGTGCTGTCTAGCGCCACCACCTGCCCGGGGCGGTACACCACGATGTGCCGGCCGGTCGCGTACGCCTTCGTCTTCGCGGCCGAACGCGCGTAGCGCTGCCGCGCGCCGTTCGAGCCGAACCAGTCCTTCCAGATGGACCGCAGGGTGTCGTAGCCGGGGATCTCCACGCGAGGTGTATCGGAGTCGTCGGATTCCTCGGAGTTGAATGTCTCGTGGACGTACTGGCGAATGAGAAGGTCTTTGTCCCGCATCGTCAGCTTCGAGCGGTGCTGTGACTCCTCGTATACCGCGTAGAGAGCCTCACGCAGTTCGGGAGCGATCTTGTGTCCGGTTGCCTCCCGCAGCCACCGGTCGTCCGCCACGCCGATGGGGCCGTACCTCGTGTGGGCCGTGCCCCAGCGGATCAGCGTGCGCATGCTCACGTGGTGCAGGCCGTTCGCCTTCGCCTGCGCGGGGGTTTCGGCTGCGGTCTTCCGCAGTTCGTCCATTTTCGCGAGGCGGCGCTGGGTGAGTGTCGTGGTGTCCGGGTCGTACTGGGGCCTCGGTTCGTGGGGGAGCGCGGCGAGTGGATGCCCGTTACGGAAGCCGGTCTCGACCTCCCGCAGGTGCTCCACGCGAAGCATGACGATGGTGCGCTGCTCCGGTCTCAGGTCGTCCATCGACTTGGGCTGCCGACCCCGGTTCGCGGCTGGCAGGTCTGCGCGGGTCCGGGTGGAGGGGCGGCAGTCCGCACGGTGGATCAATTCACCCACCGAAACGTTCCATGTCTCGCCGTCCTCGTCGACAAGGGTCACCCGGCCGAGGTGCGGCAGACAGGATTGAACCTGCCACGCAATGTCGCTGATGATCAGCTCGGCGCCGGGCTCCAGGTTCCACATCGGCCCTACCGCAGTGCTCACCGCGGGAGCTCCCGGTGGTGCTTCTGGGGCGCCAATCGGATCAGGCTCGCGTCACCGAACGACACGGAGAGATCGGCGCCGAGGTGCCGGTGCCACAACAGGTGGATCGCATGCGCGCGGGCAATCGCCGGGATGCGGCAGCGCTCGACCAACTCACCGAATGGTAAAGGGCCTTGCGCTGCCACATGCCGCAATTGTTCCTGAGTCCCTAGCACGTCCGGCGTCGGCCGTCGCTCCGCGGAGAGCGCGTCCATGTTCGTCCACACATGCTGGCGCCATCCCCCGACGACGCTGTACCGCCACCCTGCCGATAGCGCGACCTCCGCCGTCGCGGCGAACTTCAACTCGTCCTCCGGCTCGATCCGATCGGCCGGACGCACGTCGATCAGGAGCAGCCCCGACTCCGTCACCAACAGGAAGTCGGGCGTGTGCCGGATCGCCTTTCCGCCCGCGAAGAACCGCAGCCGGAAGGGCTGACACAGAGCCTCCACCAGGCCGGCCGCGAAGTCGGCCACGAGCAGCAGGCGCTCCTCCTCATGACTCTCAAATCCGTGGTGCCGGTCGGTCGACATCAGGTACTCGAGCCCAGGGCGGTGGAACTGATCGGTGCGCCAAGTGAACCGGCGCACCGGAACGCTCTGCCTCAGATCCACCTTGTCCAGGTCGCGCACAGGGCTGGTGCCCGGGGTGCGTCTGAACTTCCACGTCGTGGTCCAGCGCGCGGGCCACTTCTCGTCGAGGTCCAAGGACTGTGTGTAGTCCGCGAAGCCGGTGCACAGCACAGCGAGATCATTGAGAGTGCATGTATCCGACCACACGCCGCCTGGCCGCAAGGCCACCCCAGGGCGCCAACTCCCATCTACGACAGTCGACTTAATCTGCAATTCCCGCCTCCGCCGTCATGATCCGTATGCCAGGAGCGCGATGACGGTACGACGTCCGGCCCCCAGGGACCGCCCATGCGTTCCCATGTCACACGTACGAGTGAATATTCGAGCGTTGTGCTGCTGCGGACGACGTCGGACTGGTCCGTTACGGCGTGCAGGGTCGGAGCATGGTGATGCCGTGCTCGAAGCCGATGGCGGACGAGAGGTAGAACATGACGGGGAGCATCGGGCGGAGACCGCTTCCGCGTAGCCTCGTTCCCCTGCCTGACGAGTCGCTCTCCGGGTACGTGCTGCGCCTCGCCTACAGGCTCGACTGCTCACCTGGGCGCATCGCCGAACTCACCACGCTTGGCAACTACCGTCAGGATCGTGTAGTTGCCCTGCCCGCACATCTGCTGGTGGGTCTGCGTTCCCCTGCTGCAGCGAACTTTGCTGCTGCAGCCCGCCTGACCGCTGCGGAAGTCGCCGGGCTGGGGCTGCGCCGCTATTCGGAGGTCTACCCGCCGCTCGCTGGCGCCGGGGCACAGGAGAACGGTCGCGTACTGTATAACGCATGGGCATTCACGGCCTCCAGCAGATTCTGTCCCCAGTGTCTGGGTGGAGACGGAGATCTCGTTCAGCAGGCTCACGGCGGAGCCTGGCGACAACAATGGCACCTGCCCACAACGTTCGCTTGCGTCCGCCACGAGCGGCTACTGGACTATCTGTGCCCCCATTGTCGCCGTCCGCCCAGCGGCAGGCTCGGTGCCAAGACGAGTCTGCTGCTGCATCTGCACTGCGAAGCATTACACCCAAAACAGTGCAGAAACCATGCCCTCGATGCGCCTCTTCAACGCCCGCGTCTCCTGTGTGGAGCAGATCTTACTGGCGAAGCGAGATCTGCTGCCCCAGTTCTGGACGCCGAGGTACTCGCTCGATGTGTCGCTCTGCAGGCGCGTATTCAGCAGCGTTTGTGCCTGTCACCGAAAGATCAATCTGACCCGGCCTACTTCCACGACCTGATCGCCGTGGCCCAACTAATCATCATGTCCTGGCCTGTACCGATGCGAATGGCGTCGACGTCATCTCCGATGGTGGAGGCTCTTGACGCTCATATCCAGGACGTTCGGCGCAAGGCTGCGGCGCTCCCGAAGGGCCGCCCCCGGGAACTCCTTGCGCCGCCGACGCACCCCGCAGCGTCTGCAGCTCTGCTCCTCCAGGCGGACGAACTTCTCGCTGACCGTGAACCTGCCCGCCTGCGCGAGGTCATGCCACCGTTGGCTGAGGTTGCCTCCGCTCAAGAGCTGGGCAGGTTCGGGAAGCTGGTCAACCACCAGCCCATGACGGATCAGCTCAGGTTGGCGATGGGCTTGCAGCACCTCGGATTTCGGGTTGGGTCACGACTGAGGGCTGTTGCAACCCAGCCGGTTTCGCTGCCAAGCGTATGGATCAGAGAGTCTCAAGTGCCGCAACTCATTCCTCTTGAGTGGTATCATCGCCACCTCCAGCCATTCACGAAAACGCTCACGAGCGTGAAGCGCGACACTGTTCGGCACGTGCGCCGTGCCGGGGCGCTGATGTTGGCCCAGCTTGCATCCGGAAATTCCGTTAAGGAGTGCGCCGAGGTGTTGAAGATTCCGCCGGGGCGAGCTCACACGTCAATAAAGGTGCTGAGGTGTCGTGCCAACTCGAAAGGTTGGCAGTTACTTCAAGCGGGGGTGCGGGCGATTGCCCATGAAATCGAGAGAGCACAGGATCCACCGAACTATGCCCAGCGACGTCAGGTTTTGGCGCAGTGGGATATTCCTGGTGACGACTGGGAGCAGTTGACGCACGGCATGTCACCGCGGATGCGTGACCCGTGGCGACACAAGGTCAGCACTATAATTGTGTGGACCTATGTAACTGAGGGTGACTATTTGTTGAGCCCGTTGGTTCGTGACGAGGAACTCGGGAACCACCTGGCCCAGGGAAAGTCGATCAGCAAGGGAGTGGCTGCACACCTTGCCGCCCGGACCGGTGAAAGGCCCATCTTGCGTGCACGGCTGGGGCGTTATGCCGAGCGGATTGCGCAGTGGTGCAACGAGCAGCACGTGACTTCGGGTACGAAGTGAACTGACCGTTGCTGATGTTCGACGGCCTCGCTCACGTACCGGTAGACGGTACTGAGGCTGATGCTAAACCCGGTGGCCAGCTGGGCGTAGGTGTGTCCGCATCGCAGGTGGGCTAGGCCGTGTTTTAGAACTCGCTGACCTGCGTGGTTGGCCGTCTGGGGAAGTCGCGGGCGGCCATCCAGATGGTGAGGTCGCGGGCGATGTCGTTGATGCTGGTCGCTGTGGTGACCTCGTGCACGTTGCGGGTGGTGTCACGGCGGACGATCTCGTAACCGCCTTCGTCCAGGACGGCCACTGAGGTGAACCAGACGGGGTCGTCCTCGTCGGGCTGGACGACCACGAAGGTGTTGTCGGAGTTGTTGAGGTCGCTGATCATCATGAACAGCGCGTCCTCGGAGGGGTCGTCGATGCGGTCGCCGTTCTCGCTGTCGGCGCCGTAGTACTGAGCCCCCATCGTTGCCTCTCCCTCGCTGTCGACCCGGGTCGCGGTCAGCATGGCATGAGGCACCGACAGGTCAGGCCGGTCACAGCCATTCGCCGATCGCGGCGATCAGGACGGTGGCTTCGAAGCGGACGGCGAGCTTGTCGAACCGGGTGGCGACCGCGCGGTTGCGCTTGAGCCGGTTGATCCCGCACTCGACCGCGTGCCGGGCCTTGTAGTCCTCACGATCGGAGGCAGGAGGCCGTCCGCCGGCCTTCCCTCGCCGCTTGCGGTGGGCGGCCTGATCCGCAGGCTCCGGGATCGTGCAGCGGATTCCGCGCTTTCGAAGGTAGGTCCGGTTGGCGCGGGAGGAGTAGGCCTTGTCGCCGCGCACTCGCAGCGGCCGGACACGGGGACGGCCCGGTCCGGTGCGGGGCACCCGGATGCCTTCCAGGACGGCGGTGAACTGAGGACTGTCACCACGCTGTCCTGCGGTGACCAGTAGAGACAGCGGCCGTTGGCCTTGTGCAGGCAAGTGGATCTTAGTGGTGAAGCCTCCCCGGGACCGGCCCAGGCCGTGGTCCTCGGGCTCGGTGCGGGTTCCGCCCGGCGGTTCCTTCTGAGCCTGGCCGTCGCGGCGGGCGCCTGCAGCGTGCTGATGGGCCCGGCAGATCGTGGAGTCGACGTTGACCTCCCACGTGATTAGCCCGTCGGCGTCCGCCCGGGCCTGCAGCCGGGTCAGCAGTTCGGGCCAGGTGCCGTCGCGTTGCCAGCGGCGAAAGAGTCCGTAGACGGTCTGCCACGGCCCGTACTCCGGCGGCAGATCCCGCCATGGAGCACCGGTCCGCACCCGCCACCGGATCCCATCTATCAGCTTCCGCCGGCCCAACGACGGCCGCCCCAACACCGCGACCGGCAACAGCGCCTCCAGCACAGCCCACTGCCCGTCAGAAAGATCCCCTCGCCCCACACCGAGATCATCGCGATGCGGGACAAGGAGCAGAGCCGACTTTCAAAACACGACCTAGGACCAGCAGGGCCTGCCGGTCCGTTCCGAGCCGGCGCCACCGGGTTCCGCGTTCACGGCGCAGGGCTGTCAGCTTCCCGGCCAGGAACCGCAGGGCTGAACTGGACAGATCGAGTCCCGATGGATAGACAAGCATGCGAAGCTCCGGGCGGGCAGGTTGATCTTGGCCGACAACTCGTCTACCAGAAGCTTCACTTCATCACGCACGCGGTGCCCCGCTGCTATGCGACCTGACCTGTGCAAGGGGGCTTCGCACCGGTCTTCAGAGCGCAGGCAGCGGAAGCGCCACCCGTCGTCCCAGACCGAACCCCTCGGCCTCGTCGTTACTGACGACCGCAATTGCTCCTGCAGGGACCCCGGGCAGCGTGGCCACGCGGGATGCCACTGCCAGCAGATCCCTCTCACCGGCTCCGGTGACGAAGAAGACGTAGACGTCCCCGTCCTCCTCTCCCTCATCGAAGACTTCCACGTCACCCTGGTCTTCGAGATCTGACAGAAAGTCCTCGACCTCCTCGATCCAGGGAAACGGGTAGGAACCGTCCGACAGGTCGGGCGTCGGCAGCAACGGCACGTGGATCTCAACAACCATGGTGGGCACGAAGGCATCCTGCCCTCAGGGCTTCCACCCGGCTCAACCGGGGGCGAGCCGCGTCAGCAGCCATGCTGAGGTTGGAAAGGGCGCAAGGTCACCGCGCCTCGTGCGCGAGTGCGAGTAGACCTATCTGGCGAGCGTAGGCCGGGCGTGCGGCCTGTGGCAGAGCAGACCGTGACCATCCAGCTTCGGTATTGCGCATCGTCCGCATGCCGATGGTGCCAGTTGCCGCCCGTCCCCCTTTGAGGTCCGGGGTCAGGTCGCAACGGCTCGGTCTGCTCTGATTGCTCGGCGGTCGACGACATGCCTGCCCCAACGGCCAAGTGATCCATTGAAACGCCCCGGAACCCTCTTTGACCTGCGGTGTACCAAAGTGCCAACTAAATCTCTGAACCCGGGCGTAGGGCTGAGGAAGGTAGTTGGCATCAGTGCAGGTCACGAGCGTTTCCTAGTGCCAACTACCGCTCCTGGTCACAGCGTGTGTGACCACCGACGCCAGTTGTCACATACCGGGGGTAGTTGGTCTCGCCGACCTCACCGGGATTACGTCAGCGGGCGCCGACGAGCGGCCTCCCGTTCCCCCTGGCGCGGCTGAACGCCTGGTCAGACCATGTCACCGCGTGCGCCCTGGCTCGTCTCCCGTGCGGTGAGGATCGTACGGCAGAACGAGTTGACGGTGAGGTGCTGGTCGAGTTCGATCGTTCGCCCGTCCGGGAGATCGACGGTGCCGGTCATCGTGGACAGCAGGTAGCAGTACATGCGAGTGCCGTTCGCGGTGGGCCAGTGGCTGTATGCGCGACCGTGGGCGGCTATCTCGACATCCACCTTGACTCCGTCGTTCGCCATCGAGAGCCGCCACTTGACCGGCAGGTTCATTCCGGTGCGAGGGTCCTCCCACTTCTCGGTGACCGCGAAGTCCATGTCACCGAGCCCGGTCGCGATGTTCACCTGCTGGTCGGCGAACTTGACGAAGCCGAGCTGGAGTCCGTCGCGGGGCTGGAAGAAGTTGACCTTGACGTCGTCCTTGATGCTGTAGAGCCACCACATCCAGTTCGGCGCGGGCAGGTTGGCGATCGGGTCGTTCGACTGTCCGGTGATGATGTGCTCGCGCACGCCGTAGCCGTTGGTCAGCTCAAGCTCGTGCGCCGGGGTGCGGATCGTGCCGTCGACCCCGACGAACACGTCGTAGCCGGCGCGGTCCTGCTCGGCCGCCTCGGAGAACGGACCCCAGTTCCACAGCGGGGTGCCCTTCGTCCGGTAGGTGAGGTCGAACTCCGCGTCGCCCGCGGCCCCTTCCAGACGCCACTGCGGCGGTTGGGCGACAAAACGCAGGCCGTCGAAGTCCCAGGTGACCTCGTCACTTCCCTCTGTGATGACGAGCTGCTCGCCGCGGAGACGTTCGGTCGGCGTCCAGCCGACACGCACGAAGTCGTTGTCGGTCATCGTGCCCCGCTGGGACTTGGGTACGACGATGAGCTGCACCTCACGCTCGGCAGACGCTCCGGGGCCCCAGACGCCCTTGCCGTTTCCGAACAGCGCGTACCCGGCCGCCCACAGCAGGACGTCATGATCGCCCGACTCCGCGACCACTCCCAGAGCGGTCTCCTCCCAGATGTCGGTCTGCTCCGAGGGCAGCGCGAGGGACTCGAAGTGACTCTTCTCGTCCTCCAGTGTCACCGGGGCGACCGAGTGATCGATCTCGGTGTACTTGGCGCTGTAGTCGTCGGACAACGTCGTACCTCTTTCTGCTCGCGAAGGCATGCCGACCGGATGTCCCGGGGCGTGCGGGGGAGCGAGGGAAGGGGGTGTCACGCTTCGCGGGTGGCGCACAGTGGCACCAGGACCTGGTCCACGAAGGCGAGAATGCGTTCGCGACCCGGGGGTTCGTCGCGGACGAGGAGCTCGTGCAGGAAGAACGAACGTGCGAGGTCGGCCACGAACTCGGGATCGACGTCGGGACGCGCCTCACCGCGCGCGACGGCGTCCTGGAGCAGCACCCCGCAGTACGTCGTCTCGTGCTGCCTGATGACCTGGCGGGCCACGGCGCCGAGATCGCCGTCGACGCGCGAGGCCACCAGCAGTCCGATCACGAGGTTGGCGGAGGCGCGGTAGGAGTCCGCCTGCGCCTGCAGGTTCGCGATCAGTGCTTCCCGTAGATGGTCCTCGCGGATCAGAGCCGGTACGCCGTCGACCTTTCGCTCGACGGCGCGACGCAGTGCCGCGACGAGCAGTTCGTCCTTGTTCGCCCAGCGCCGGTAGGCGGTCTTGGTGCTGGCTCCCGCCAGCTCGCACACGGCCACCACGGTCAGTTTGTCGTAGCCGACGGAGCGGAGAACCTCGAGTGCGGCGTCCAGCAGCACCTGCTCCCGCTCCGCACTCATGGGCCGCCCCGGGGGGCGGGTGTTCGTTGCGCTCATCGGCTCACTCTCTCGAATGCTGAGGAAACGACACCATATCGTTTCCTAATGCTATTCGACTCGGCTCGACTCGGCGGGCCGGATGTCGTGGGTCAGGTGCGCGCGACGTTGCCGACCGAGGCGCGCAGGTCGTCGTTTCCGGCGAGCAGCGGGGGCAGAGGAGTGGCGTTGGCCGGGTCGAGTGAGTCGAAGAGCAGGGCGATGAAGCGGGCGCGCAGAGAGGGTGTGGTGCCGGGGAGTGCGAGGCCGGCGACCGCCATGACGAGGAAGTGGGGGATGTCCTCGGCGGTGAGGTCGGCGCGGATCTCACCGGCTTGCTGTGCGCGCACCAGGAGCGGGTGGAGTGAGGCGCTGAAGCGCTGGAGAACGTCCACCGCGACGTCGGCGAAGTTGCCGGCGAAGGGGACCAGGCCCCGCTCCTCGGTGATGAGGTCGAGCAGATGCGTGGCGATGTCCTGAAGGGCCTGGCGTGTGTGCGGGGAGTCGGCGGCTCGCTCGACGAGAGGGAGCAGGTCCGTTTCGAGGATGTCCTCCAGGACGGCCCGGACGATGGCCTCACGATTGGGGAAGTGGCGGTAGAGCGTGGCGATGCCCACGCCGGCCTCTGCCGCGATCTGCTCCAGAGAGGCTTCGCCTCTGCCCAGTACCGTCCGTCCCGCGGCGGTGATGCGCTCCATGCTGGAGCGGGCGTCGACCCTGCGTCGGGGCGCGCGGCCGTCCGTCGTTGCCATCTGTGACTTCCCTGATCTCGGATGAGCCGCTTCGATAGCACCCTACCGTATCGATAGTCCACTCTCGTTTTGATAGTACTCTCTCACTTCGCGATGCGGCCTGGCTCGTCAGGTCGCCTGGACGAGAGGGAGAAATCTGTGTCCGTTCTGCTGTATCGGCTGGGAAAGTTCGCCTACGGCAAGCCGTGGTACGTCATCGGAGGATGGTTGGCGGTGCTGGCGGCGGTCGTCCTGCTGCTCGTGACCCATCCGGTCAAGCTCAGCAACGAGGTCCGCATCGACGGCACCCCGTCCCAGCAGGTCATCGACGGCTTGGCCACCTCCCTGCCGGAGGCGTCCGGCGGCCAGGGCATGCTGCTCTTCACCGCCCCGAAGGGTGCCCGGATCGACGACGACAAGGTGCGGTCCGCCCTGGTGGCCGCCGTCGACGCCGTATACCGCCACGACCACGTCATCGACGCGAGGGAAGTGCTGGCCCGGGAAGCCGCCAAGGGGGCGAACAGCCCACTGCTGCGGGCTCAGGCAGCGGTCGCCCAGGCCGCTGGAAAGCCGTCCTCCGGCAAGACGCCCGTCCCCCTGCAGCAGGGTGGTCAGCCGGTGCCGGGAGTCGTCGTCTCCGCCGACGGCTCAACGGCACTGATGCAGTTCCAGTTCGACCAGCAGACCTTCGAACTTCCCGCAGGGACGATCGACAGCACCGTCCGGGCCGCCGAGGAGCAGGCCGCACCCGGGCACCTGGAAGTCCTGCCGTCGGCGGCCATGATGGAGATCCCCGACATCATCGGCGTCGGGGAGATCGTCGGCGTCGTCGTGGCGGCCCTCGTCCTGCTGATCACCCTGGGATCGGTCGTCGCGGCGGGTCTGCCACTGATCATCGCCCTGGCCGGCGTCACGGTCGGAGTCGGCGGCGCCTTCACCCTCTCCACCGTCTTCGAGATCCACTCACTCGCCGCGGTGCTGGCGCTGATGCTGGGGCTGGCCGTCGGCATCGACTACGCACTGTTCATCGTCAACCGGGAACGCCGGCTGATCCTCGACCAGGGCATGGACCCCCATGAAGCGACCGGCCGAGCGCTCGGCACCGCCGGGAGCGCGGTCTTCTTCGCCGGCAGCACCGTCATCATCGCTCTGGCCGGGCTCCTGGTCATCGGCATCACGCTGCTCAGCACCATGGCCCTCGTCGCGGCCGGCACGATCGCGATCGCTGTCCTGCTGGCCCTGACCCTGCTGCCCGCCCTACTGGGCCTGGTCAAAGGACGCATCTGCCCCGCCCGCACCCGGCGAAGGGAACAGGAGCGGACAGGAGGTGGCGAGCACACCCGGGCCACGCGCTGGGGAGCCTTCCTGGTCCGCCACAGGTACGCCGCACTCGCGGCCTCGATCCTGATCCCCGTGATCCTGGCGGTGCCCGCCGCCGGCATGAAGCTCGGCCTGCCCTCCGGCGCCAGCTACAACACCGACACCGGGCAGCGGCGCAGCTACGACCTGGTCAGCGACGCGTACGGGCCCGGCTACAACGGCCCCCTCCTGATCGCCGTCGATTCCACCACGAACGGACGGCCCCTCACCCCCGCGACTCTCGCCGCGGTGACCTCGGACCTGCGCAGCGTCAAGGGCGCCACATCGGTCTCCCTGGCCGGCATGAACCAGGCCGGCACCACCGCCATCCTCAGCCTGATCCCCGGCAGCGGCCCGAACGACGACGCCACCAAGGACCTCGTCACCGCCGTACGGGACAAGAGCGCGCAGATCCGTGCGACCCGCGACGCCGACATCGGCATCGCCGGTTTCACCGCCCTGGCGATCGACGTCTCCGACCGGCTCGCCGACGTCCTTCCGCTCTACGTGGCCACCGTCCTCGGGCTGTCCCTCATCGTCCTGCTCCTGGTCTTCCGCTCCCTCATGGTCCCGGTGATGGCCACCCTCGGCTTCCTGCTGAGCATCGCCGCCACCTTCGGCATCACCACGGCGGTCTTCCAGTGGGGCTGGCTGCAGAGCCTGATCGGACTCGACGCCACCGCACCGGTCGTGAGCCTGCTGCCCATCATCATCACCGGCGTCCTCTACGGGCTGGCCATGGACTACCAGATGTTCCTGGTGACCTCCATACGCGAAGCACACGTCCACGGTGCCACCGCCGTCAACGCCACCGTCATAGGGTTCGCCCGTGCCAGCTCCGTCGTCCTGGCGGCGGCCACCATCATGGTCTCCGTCTTCGCCGGCTTCGTCTTCAACGCCCAACCCATGATCAAACAGGCCGGCTTCGCACTGGCCGCAGGCATCCTCATCGACGCCTTCGTCATCCGCATGACCTTCATCCCGGCCACCATGGCACTCGCCCAGGAGAAAGCCTGGTGGATCCCCGCCCGGCTGGACCGCCTGCTTCCCGACCTCGATGTCGAGGGCGACCAGCTCGCACAGAAGATCCCGCTGCCCCACCCCACCGCAGCCCAACAGGCCCAGACGGTCAGCTGACCGGCGGCACCGTCTCCTCGCCCTCAACCTTGCAGTGCTTCCTGACCGAGCCGAGTCTCCGGTCGGCGTTCGCCGACCAGCGAGCCCCTTCTCCAGGGGGAGGGGCGCTCCTTCGCGCAGTCCTGTCACCGGCGTGGCGCCGATCCTGCGGGCAGCGGGCAGCGGGCAGCGGGCAGCGGGCAGCGGGGGCAGGAGGACACCCTTCGGCATCGCAGTCGTGCGCGCTCGCTACTGTGATGGATCACCATCGGTGGGAAGGTGAGCATGGCGCACGAGGAACACGCGCAACCGGCTTCCCTCGACCGTCCGCCGGCTCTTTCCCCTGCGGCGGCCGCGCTCGCGGCCCGGTGCGAGCCACGGGTCGACGAACTCGCCCGGCGCATGGCCCGGGGCGTGTTCGAGCAGCTGCGCGGCTACGCGGAGCTGCCGGGCGACGTGAAGGACGTGGAGATCGCCGCCACCGCTCGGCACGCCATGCGGCTCTTCCTGCGCGGGGCCGCCGAGGGGTCCGGGTGGGACTCGCTGGAGTACTTCCAGGAACGCGCCGCGCAGCGCGCCGAGGAGGGCATGCCGCTCCACCTGCTGCTGCGCACCGACAACCTGGGCGCACGGGAACTGTGGCGGGCCCTGCGGGAGGTGGCCGGTCCCGGCGAGCAGCAGGCCCTGGCCGAGCTGGCCGAGGCACTGTTCACGGCCGCTGACCACGTCGTGGGCGCCGTCGCGGAGAGCTACCTCGACGAGCGGGTCGCCCCCGCCGCCGAACGCCACGAGCAGCGCCGCTCCCGCGCCCGGGCCCTGCTGGACGGGCGGCCGGTCGTCGACGGGGCCGCACCGGACGGGCCCGTGCTGGTGCTGTTCCTGCGTTTCGGCACTTCGGCGGCGACTGGCGAACCTTCCCCTGTTACCGTCCGGCGGCTGCTCCGGCGCGTTCAGGCGGTGGAGTGGTCGAACCCCCGGGCCGGCTCCGGGAGTTGCTGGGGGAGGCGGTGGGGCCGGAGCTACGGCTGGCGGCCGCTGCCGCGACGACGGCCGGCGACATCCCGCGCGCCGCGCACCTGACTTCCGAGGTGGTCCGGGTCGCACCCGCCTGTGGGGTGCGGCCCGGAGCGCACCGGCTCGAGGACGTGCTGCTGGAGTACCACCTGTCCCGCCCGAGCGAGGGCAGCGCCCGCATCGTCGCCATGCTCGACCCCCTCGCCGACCGCCCCGAACTCGTCGCGACCCTGCGCACCCACGTGGCGCAGCGTCAGGACCGCCGAGCCACCGCCCAGTTGCTCAACCTGCACCCCAACTCCGTGGACAACCGGCTCGCCCGGATCCAGGACCTGACCGGGCTGGACCTCGCCGACCCCCGGGATGTGGCCCTGGCGCTGGCGGCCCTGCTGCCGCGTGACGCCGACACCGGCGTCACGGCGTGACGAGGGCGAAGTCGGGGTCCGGCCGCGCAGGGTGAGCACGTTGTGCAGCGTGTGGCAGGCGTTCTCCGCCACGCACAGCACCCGTAGATCGGGGAAGTGGAAGTTCATCTCCGCCGGAGCCTCCGTGCCCGGTGTGAGCTGGAAGACCATCCGTACCCCGTCGACGGTCTCCACCTGCCCGGTGCGGCTGATGTCGACCGTCGGCGCGATCAGGCCGACGGTGCCGGTCGACGTCGTCTGCCCGAGCCCGCAGCCGATCTGCCCGGCCGGCCCCTTCGGCAGCGCGGCCCCGTACATGTAACCCGACCTGCGGGCCATCGCCGTACCCGTGAAGACGTTCTCGCTGACGGCGTGCTCCAGGAACCCGGCCGGGGCGAGGACCGGCACCCGCCCGGCCGTGACCTCGGCCGGATCGACGACGCCGCGGACACCGCCGAAGTGGTCGACATGCGAGTGGGTGTAGATCACCCCCGTCACGGGCCGCTCGCCGCGGTGCTCCCGGTACAGGGCGAGGGCGGCGGCGGCCACCTCGGCGCTGATCAGCGGGTCGATGACGACCACACCGCGCTCGCCCTCCACGAAGGTCACGTTCGACAGGTCCAGGCCGCGCACCTGGTAGATCCCCGGCACCACCTCGTACAGCCCCTGCCGTGCCACGAGCCCGCTCTGCCGCCACAGCGAGGGATGGGCGGTCGGCGGACACGCCCCGTCCAGGAAGCCGTACGCGTCCGCGTCCCACACCACCCGGCCGTCCGCGGCCCGCACCACGCCGGGCTCCAGCCGGGCGACGAACCCCCGGTCCGCGTCGGCGAAGTCCCGATCGTCGTCCCAGGCCAAGCCACCGCCTTTGGGGTCGTGCCCGTAGCTGCTCATGGTCGTCTCGCTGCTGGTCATGGTCGTCGATCCTCACAGCCCCGGACCGGCGGCGCCCGATGACGCATCACAGAAGCCCCGCTGACATGTCACAACCGGCACAGTGACGCGCAGGCGGCGACGGGGCGAGGAATTTGCACCGTCCCCGTCGTCGATAGCGGCGGCTGTCGCTGGTCGGGAAAGTCGACCTCGATAGATCCGATGTATGGCGGGTTCTCGAAGTTGACAGAAGGCTTCTCCGGCTCGGCCACGTGCCCAGGAAGCTCCTGTTTGAGTCGCTTCTTCAGGTGAATCTCGTCGCAGCTATAGACGTGGCCACCTTGAGGCTCCTATAAATCCATCCGATGTATCTTTCGGGGCAACGCGGAGCACGGCAGCCATGGCGGCGTTCCGCTCCTAGCGCCCTGTCATCCCCTGACACATGGAGCCGCACCATGTCCTCTGCCTCCCTCAGCAGACGCTCACTGATGAAGGCCGCCGCCCTCGCCGGAGGAGTGGTGGCCTTCGGGCTGCCGCAGGCCCTGTGGGCCTCCAGCGCCGAGGCGTACACCGTCCCTTCGAAGATGGACTGGTGGTACCAGGCCAGGTTCGGGATGTTCATCCACTTCGGGTCCTACTCGCACCTCGGCCAGGGCGAATGGGCGTTCGACGCTCAGAACTGGAGCAAGGCGGACTACCAGAACGAGGTCACCGAGCCCTTCAACCCGACGGCGTTCAATGCCGCCACCATCGCCGAACTCGCCAAGAACGCCGGCATGAAGTACATCGTGATCACCTCCAAGCACCACGAGGGCTACGCGATGTGGAACTCCGACGTGGCGGGCTTCACCGACACCACCGGCACCAAGCAGTACAACCTGCGTGACTACAACGGCATCCAGACCGACCTGCTCATGGACCTCAAGACGGAGTGCGAGAGCCGTGGCATCAAGTTCTGCCTCTACTACTCGATCCTCGACTGGAACCACCCCTCCCAGACCGACCGTCACGAGGGAGGTCTCACCACGATGTCCTCGCAGGCGGCCCGCACCGCCTACATCGCCGACATGAAGGCCCAGCTCCAGGAACTGCTGGACCGCTACGACCCGGCACTGCTGTGGTTCGACGGCGACTGGTTCGCGGAGCCCTCCAGCCCCACCCTGGAGGACTGGTGGCTGACCTCGGACGGCGAGGACCTCTACGACTGGCTGATCGCCCGCAAGCCCAACCTCATCGTCAACGAACGGGTCAAGCGGGACCACGGTCTCGGCGACTACGCGGTCGCGGAGTTCGGGATACCCAGCGGACCGATGGACCGACCGTGGGAGCGGTGCGCCACCATGAACGGCGCCTGGGGCTACGACGGAGCGAGAGAGAACTCGTACAGGTCGGTCACCGACATCGTCCGAGAGCTCGTGACGGTGGTGTCCCGGGACGGCAACCACCTGCTCAACATCGGCCCCAAGGGCGACGGTTCGGTCACCGCGGGAACCCAGACCATCCTGAACGGCCTCGCCTCATGGATGTCGACGTACAGCGACAGCATCCACGGCACCAGCGGCAGCCCGTTCACCACCGAACCCTCCTGGGGGAAGATCACCAAGAAGAGCGGCAAGCTCTTCGCCCATGTCTTCTCCTGGCCCACGAACGGCCAGCTCCAGATCCCGGCGATCGACAACACGATCAGCCGCGTCTACCTGATGAACAACCCCTCGGTCTCGCTCTCGTACACCGTCACCGACCAGATCAACGTCACGGTGCCGAGCACCGCGCCGGACGCCAGGGACTCCGTGGTGTGCGTCGAGGTCCAGGGCATGCCCGTGCGGGGTGCCACGGCGACGGTGTTCCAGAACGTCGACTACCAGGGCACCCGAGCCCAGTTGCCGCTGGGCTCCTACACCTCCGCCCAGCTGACCGCCGCAGGACTGGGGCCCGCCATGGCCTCCTCCATCCGAGTGGCCGACGGCTACCAGGTGACGGGCTACTCCGGCAACAACTTCACCGGCACCGCCTGGACGTTCACCTCGGACACCCCCGACCTCCGGGTGACCGGCAACAACGACGCCATCGCCTCACTGAAGGTGACGTTCAAGCCCTCCACGTACCTTCGCCTGGTCAATGTCACGAGCAACCTGGCGCTGGACAGCGGCGGCAACGTCGCCAGTGGCTCGAACCTGAAGCAGTGGCAGGTGATCGACCACGCCAACCTCCAGTGGCAGGCGGTCGAACTCGGCAACGGCTACTACCGGCTCGTCAACCGCACCAACGGCATGGTCGCCGACGGCTGGGGCTCCACCGGCAACGGCGACCCCGCCCGGCAGAAGGCCTGGGACGGCAGTCAGACCCAGCAGTGGCAGATCACCCACCGCGGCCAGGGCCAGTACTCGATCGCCAACCGCAGCACGGGACTGGTTCTCGACAGTGGCGGGAAGGTCGCCTCGGGGTCCGTGACCAAGCAGTGGACATGGGAGCAGAACAACAACCTGCTGTGGACGATCAAGCCGGTCGGCTGACCGACGCCACCGAAGGTGGCATGGCTGAGATCTCCGTCGGTGGGCGCGTGGCTCGCGTCAAGCGCCCGGCAGGACCGCCGTGCCCGTCTCCTGTGCCAGTGCCTCCAGGAGACGGGCCTGGAAGGCCTCGTCGTGGACGCTGGGATGCGGCTCCTGACGCTGACGGTGGTACCAGTACCCGCCCGTCGTCAGCGCCTGGGGCTCGTCGCTCGACGCGAGCCACTCCTGGGTCCGGTGGCCGAGCTCCAGATCGTCCGGCGCGCTCGGCCCGCCCATCTTCGTCGGCACCCAGCCGGGGTCCACGGCATTGCTGGGCACTCCGGGACGCAGGCGCGCCAGCGCCGCCGCGAGCGTGGTGACGAACAGCTTGCTGTCGGCGTACGAACCCGCGCTCCTCCCACGCCAGTCGACGCCGGCGAGGGAGGGCCGGCCGCTGTAGTGCGAGCCGCTGCTCAGGTACACCAGCCGGCGTGGACCGTCGAGCAACGCCGTGAGCAGGTACGGCGCGATGACGTTGACCGGCATGACCGCCGGGCCGCTCCACACGCCGGCGTTGTGGATGACCGCGTCGAGCGGCTCGGCGTCTTTCAGCTCGGCCGCGATGCGCCGTACCGCGTCGCGCTCCGCGAAGTCGCCCACCACGAGGTGGGCCCCACGACCGACCAACGTGTCCAGGGCCGCCGCGCGGCGCGGGCTGCGGGCGTGCACCACGACCTCGTGACCGGCGGACAGGAGAGTGTCCGCCGCCGCGCGTCCCAGACCGTCCGCGGAACCGGTCACCAGAATCCGACTCAAGATCGCACCGCCTCTCGAATGATCGCCGTGTCCCAGTCTCGCGCGTCGTCCACCGTGACGTGATGTGACGTCGCGTGGCGTCGCGTGGCGTGACGGCACGGGCCGTGGTGGGGGCCGGGCGCTTGATCCGTTGAAGCCAGGCCCGAGCCCCAGCACACTGGGACGAGACGACGCCCACCTCCCGGGTGACGCGCCGACCCCCGACAGGCTGGAGTGACGGCGTGGACGGCCACAGCGATCCCCTCGAAGGCGACCCCGGCCTGTTCGGACCGGCCTCCGTGACCTGGCAGGTCCACGGCGACCCCATGATGTGGATCGCCGGGGTCCGCGCGCTGTACCTCCAGGCCCTGCACCCGCGCGCGGTGCGCGGCGTCATGCAGAACTCCGACTTCCGCAAGGACGCCTGGGGCCGGCTGCTGCGCACGGCGAGCTTCGTCGGCACGACGACGTACGGCACCACCCAGGCCGCCGAGCACGCGGGCGCCCGGGTCCGGAGGATCCACAGT
This sequence comes from Streptomyces caniscabiei, assembly GCF_014930365.1. Lineage (GTDB taxonomy): Bacteria > Actinomycetota > Actinomycetes > Streptomycetales > Streptomycetaceae > Streptomyces > Streptomyces caniscabiei. The sequence goes on from NZ_JABXWI010000008.1 coordinate 100,814, forward strand.
CTGCTCTCGGCGACCGACCCGGACACGGGGGAGCGGTACGGCGTCGACGAGCCGGAGCTGCTGCTGTGGGTGCACTGCGCGGAGATCGACTCCTACCTCCACATCCTGCGCCGCTCCGGCTACCCGCTCACAGAGGCCGCCGCCGACCGGTACGTCGGCGAACACCGCGTCAGCGCCCGCCTGGTCGGCCTCGACCCCGCCGCGGCACCCGGGAACACCGCGGAGCTGGCGGCCTATTTCAAGCGGGTACGGCCCGACCTGGCGGCCGGCCCCGAGGCGCGGGAGGTCGACGACTTCCTGGGGCGGCCGCCGACCCACCCGTTGCTCGTACCGGCACGTGAAGCACTGTGGCGGCGCGTGGCGAACCTGGCGTACGCCTCCCTGCCGCCGTACGCCCACGAGTTGTACGGCAGACCCGCCCCCGCCCCCACTGTGGTCACCCGCCGCCTGCGGCTCACCGGAACCTTTCTTCGCTCGGTTCCCGCACGTCTGCGCTGGCAACTCCCGCCCAAACACATTCTCCGCGCCATGTCACGGCTGGGCCCCGGCTCCCGCCCGGCACCGTACAAAGTCGGCAGATAGGCCGCCATACTGGACGGGCCAGGGGAGGGCGCGTCGGTTCGGATACGGGGGCGATCGTCGGCGATGGGGGACACCAGGCTGATCCAGGGCCGGTACCGGCTGCTCGATCTGATCGGGCGCGGGGGGATGGGCGAGGTCTGGCGGGCGAAGGACGAGTCACTGGGGCGGCAGGTCGCGGTCAAGTGCCTCAAACCCCTCGACACCCGGCCCGACCAGTCCTTCACCCGGGTCCTGCGGGAGCGGTTCCGACGCGAGGCGCGGGTCGCGGCGGCGCTCCAGCACCGGGGCGTGACCGTCGTCCATGACTTCGGTGAGTCCGACGGTGTGCTGTTCCTCGTCATGGAGTTGCTGGAGGGCCGCAACCTCAGCCAGCTCCTGGAGGACAACAAGCACCATCCGCTGGCCGTCCCCGCGGTCGTCGAGATCGCCGACCAGGTGGCCTCCGCCCTCGCCTACACGCATCTCCAGGGCATCGTGCACCGTGACCTCAAGCCCGCCAACATCATGCTGCTCACCGACGGCACCGTGAAGATCTGCGACTTCGGCATAGCGCGCCTGGGCCGTGACGTCACCTTCACCTCCCGCCTCACCGGCACCGGCATCGCGATGGGTACCCCGCACTACATGTCGCCGGAGCAGATCGTCGGTGCTCAGGTCGACCGGCGCAGCGACCTCTACTCGTTCGGCTGTGTGCTCTACGAGATCGCCACCGGGGTGCCGCCGTTCGACCTCGACGACGCCTGGGCGGTGCTCATGGGCCACCGCGACACCGCGCCGACCCCTCCGCGCAGGCACCGCGACGAGGTGCCCGAGTACCTCGACCGGATCATCCTCGACCTGCTCGCCAAGGAGCCGGAGGAACGACCGTACGACGCCGGCGAGGTGGGCCGCCGGGTCGACGAGGGACGGGCGGCGACCGCCCCGGCACCGGCCCGCGTCCACGGCACGGCCGTCGTCCCGCCCCCGCCCGGCCCCGATGCCGCTCGCGGCGCGGCCCGCCCCCACCCCGGCCGGCCGCCCTCGTGCGAACCGCGGCTGCCGTCCTGGACCCGGGGCATGACCACCGGCCACAAGGCCACCGGTACCGGACCGGGTCTCACCCCGCCGGACCGCTCCGCCGGGCTCACCGGGGAGTGGATCGCCCGTCCCGTCGTCGGCCGCGCGGCACACCCCGTACAGGACGAACGTCCGGCCCCGTCACCGGAGTTGATCACCACCCTGGCGGGTCGGCACAACGCGGGCCTGAGCCTCGGACGCCTCGGCCGCTGGACGGAGGCCGGCGAGGTGCACCGCGCGGTCGCCGCCGAACGCGAGCACGCCCTCGGCCCCGACCACCCCGACACCCTCGCCAGCCGGTACGAGGTCGGCTTCACCCTCAGCCGCACCGGCCGGCCCGCCGACGCACTGCGCGAGTTCGCCCATGTGGCCCGCGCCCGTGAGCACGCGCTCGGCGCCGAGCACCCCGAGACCCTCGCCGCCCGGCAGGAGATGGCATACGTGCTGGGCCAGTTGGGCCGTCACCTCGAAGCCCACCAGGCCTACACGTCGGTCCTCGCCGTCCGCGAGCGCCTCGCCGGCCCCGACCACCCGGACACCTTGCGCTGCCGCCACAACCTCGCCTTCAACCTCAGCAGGCTCGGCCGCCTGGAGGACTCGTACCGCATGGCGGACGACGTGGCCGCCGCGCGCGCCCGGGTGCTCGGCGCCAACCACCCCGACACCCTCGTCACCCGGTACGAAGTCGCCTACGCGCTCGGGCAGTTGGGCCGCTGGCCCGAGGCGCTGCGGGCCTACCAGGAGGTCGCCGATGCCCGGGCCCAGGCCCTCGGGCCCGACCACCCCGACACGCTCGCCGCCCGCCACGAGGTCGGTATCAGCCTCGGCAGGCTCGGCCGCAGCGCCGACGCGCTCACCCTCTACCGCGCCCTCGTCGACGACCGCACCCGTGTCCAAGGCCCCGTCCACACCGAGACGCTCCGCGCCCGCCACGGCCTCGGTGTCAACCTCGGCCGCCTCGGCCGCTGGGAGGAGGCCCTCGCCGAGTCCCGTGAGGTGTGCGCCCTGCGCGAGCGCGTCCTCGGCGAGGACCACCCCGACACCCTCGTCAGCCGCCGCGAGGTCGCCGTCGGCCTCGGCTGGCTCGGCCGCTGGCCCGACGCCCTCACCGAGTACCGCCGAGTGGCCGACGCCCGCGAACGGGTCCTCGGCCCCGACCACCCCGACACCCTCGCCGGCCGCAACGACGAGGCACACTGCCTGGAACAACTCGGCCGCGGCCAGGAGGCGGTCGAGCTGTACCGCCGAGTGGCGGCGTTACGCCGACAACGGACGACCGGCCACCACTGACCCCCGGGCCGGCCCCGAAGCCGACGACCGCCCACACACCAGGCGTCGCCGCCGTACGCAGGGAGCGTCGGACCGCCGCGCCCACCCGTGCGGCCACCGAGGACACCACCCCGTGCGCCGCGGACCAGGGCACCCAGCTGTTGATCCACCTGGCACGCCCCCCTGGCCGACCTCGATCATGGCGTGTTACCAAGAGCCATGCCTGCCACCCCCGCGCCTTCAGCACCGTCCGGTCGCCCGAGTGGGACCCGGCCGCACGACTCGTACGACGCCGTGATCGTCGGAGGCGGTCACAACGGACTGGTCGCCGCCGCGTATCTCGCGCGCGCGGGCCGTTCCGTACTCGTGCTGGAGCGGCTGGACCACACCGGCGGAGCCGCCGTCTCCACACGCCCCTTCGCCGGGGTCGACGCCCGGCTCTCGCGGTACTCCTACCTGGTCAGCCTGCTGCCCCGGAAGATCGTGCGGGACCTGGACCTCGACTTCCGCGTCCGCGGCCGCACGATCTCCTCGTACACCCCCGTCGAACGCGACGGCCGCCCCACCGGTCTGCTCGTCGGGGGCGGCGAGCGCCGCACCCGCGAGGCCTTCGAGCGGCTGACCGGTTCGGGCCGCGAGTACGAGGCCTGGCAGCGGTTCTACGGGATGACGGGGCACGTCGCCGAACGGGTGTTCCCCACGCTCACCGAGCCCCTCCCCACCCGCGACGACCTGCGCCGACGCGTCGACGACGAGGAGGCGTGGCGGATGCTCTTCGAGGAGCCGATCGGCGCCGCCGTCGAAACGGCGTTCGCCGACGACCTGGTGCGCGGCGTCGTCCTCACCGACGCGCTCATCGGAACCTTCGCGGACGCCCACGACCCCTCGCTGCGCCAGAACCGCTGCTTCCTCTACCACGTGATCGGCGGCGGCACGGGCGCCTGGGACGTGCCCGTCGGCGGCATGGGCGCCCTCACGGACGCGCTGGCCGGCGCCGCGCGCGACGCCGGTGCCGTGATCGCCACGGGCCACGAGGTCCGGCGGATCGCCACGGACGGACACTCGGCCGAGATCACCTACCGGACCGCCGACACGGAGGGCGCGGTCGCCGCCCGGCACGTCCTGGTCAACGCCTCACCGCAGGAGCTGGCCGCCCTCACCGGCGACGAACCGTCGACGCCCGCCGAGGGCGCCCAGCTCAAGGTGAACATGCTGCTCAAGCGGCTCCCGAGGCTCCGGGACGAGTCGGTCGACCCGCACGAGGCCTTCGCCGGGACCTTCCACATCGCCGAGGGGTACGACCAACTGGCGGCCTCCTACGCCCAGGCCGCCTCCGGCACCCTGCCCGAGGCCCCGCCCTCCGAGATCTACTGCCACTCCCTCACCGACCCGACCATCCTCGGCCCGCAGCTGGTGGAGCAGGGCTACCAGACGCTCACCCTCTTCGGACTGCACACCCCCGCGCGGCTGTTCGAGGCCGACAACGACGCCGTGCGCGAGGAACTCCTCCGGTCGACCCTCGCCCAGCTGGACGCCCACCTCGCCGAGCCGCTCGCCGACTGCCTGGCCACCGACGCCGACGGCCGCCCCTGCATCGAGGCCAGGACCCCCATCGACCTGGAACGCGACCTGGGCCTGCCCGGCGGCAACATCTTCCACCGCGACCTCGCCTGGCCCTACGCCCGGGAGGACGTCGGCCGCTGGGGCGTGGAGACCCGACACGCCAACGTCCTGCTGTGCGGCGCGGGCGCGGTGCGCGGCGGCGGGGTGAGCGGAGTGCCCGGCCACAACGCGGCGATGGCCGTCCTGGGGGAGTGATGGGAGGGACGGCCCCCTCCGTCAGCGGCCCGCCTCCGCGCGCGCCTGCCATTGTCAGGCCGCTCGAACACCCCTGCCAAACAATGCCCCGTGCGCTGAGATCGACGGTACGAGCGGCGACGGGGGGCCGTTCACGGGGGAGAGGCCCTGCTGATTGCCCGCGATCAGCAGGGCCGCACCCCGCCCCGCAAGGGGCGCGGGGAACTGCGCGACCAGCCCCCACAACCCCGCACCCGCCGAACAACCTCCCAAGGCACCCCCTGACGCGCCCAAGGCGGAGCCAAGGCTTCCGCCCAGCCAGATCTGACGAGGCATCAGAAAACCCTTCCCTCGTCCGGAGGACTACGGCATCCTGCGCACCATGCAGACGGAGCTGAGCAACACCCTCGGAGTCCAGTACGCCGTCTTCGGCTTCACCCCGTTCCCCGCAGTCGCGGCGGCCATCAGCAGGGCCGGCGGCTTCGGGGTGCTCGGCGCGGTCCGCTACACGGCCCCCGACGACCTCAAACGCGACCTCGACTGGATCGAGGCCCATGTCGGCGGCAGGCCCTACGGCCTGGACGTCGTGATGCCGGCCAAGAAGGTCGAGGGCGTCACGGAGGCCGACGTCGAGGCGATGATCCCCGAGTCGCACCGGCAGTTCGTGAAGGACACCCTCGCCCAGTACGGCGTGCCCGAACTCGCCGACGGCGAGGCCTCCGGCTGGCGCATCACCGGCTGGATGGAAGAGGTCGCCCGCACCCAGCTCGACGTCGCCTTCGACTACCCGATCAAGCTGCTCGCCAACGCCCTCGGCTCCCCGCCCGCCGACGTCGTCGACCGCGCGCACGCGCAGGGCGTCCTCGTCGCCGCGCTCGCCGGCAGCGCCCGCCACGCCCGTAAACACGCGGACGCCGGCATCGACGTCGTCGTGGCCCAGGGCTACGAGGCCGGCGGCCACACCGGCGAGATCGCCTCCATGGTGCTGACCCCCGAGGTCGTCGACGCCGTCGCCCCGCTGCCGGTGCTCGCCGCCGGAGGCATCGGCAGCGGACAGCAGGTCGCCGCCGCCCTCGCCCTGGGCGCCCAGGGCGTCTGGCTCGGCTCGCTCTGGCTCACCACGACCGAGGCCGAACTGCCCTCGCCCCGGCTGATCGAGAAGCTGCTCGCCGCCGGTTCCGGCGACACCGTCCGCTCCCGTGCCCTCACCGGCAAACCCGCCCGCCAGCTCCGTACGGAATGGACCGAGGCCTGGGACGACCCGGCCGGACCGGGCACCCTGCCCATGCCGCTCCAGGGCCTGCTCGTCGCCGAAGCGGTCTCCCGCATCCAGAAGTACGAGGTGGAGCCGCTGCTCGGTACCCCGGTCGGGCAGATCGTCGGCCGGATGAACAGCGAACGCAGCGTCCAGGCCGTCTTCGACGACCTCACCCGGGGCTTCGAGGAGGCCGTGGACCGCATCAACCGGATCGCCGGAAGGAGCGAGGGACAGTGAGCCAAGCCCCCCAAGGCCAAGCCCCCCGAAGCCAACCACCCCAGGGCTTCTGGGCCCAGGCCACCACCGACCCCGACCGTACGGTGCTCATCGCGCCGGACGGGGAGGGATGGACCGCCGGACGGCTGCACGCCGAGACCAACCGACTGGTCCACGGACTGCGCGCGGCCGGACTCGAACGCGGCGACGCCTTCGCCGTGGTCCTGCCCAACGGTGTCGAGTTCCTCGTCGCCTATCTGGCCGCCACCCAGGCCGGTTTCTACCTCGTGCCCGTCAACCATCACCTGGTGGGCCCCGAGATCGCCTGGATCGTCTCCGACTCGGGCGCCAAGGTGCTCATCGCGCACGAGCGGTTCGCCGAGGCCGCCCGCAACGCCGCCGACGAGGCGAAGCTGCCCGACAGCCGCCGGTACGCCGTCGGCATGGTCGAGGGCTTCCGGCCGTACGCCGAACTCCTCGACGGGCAGCCCGAGTCGGCGCCCGCCGAGCGCACGCTCGGCTGGGTCATGAACTACACCTCGGGCACCACCGGACGCCCCCGGGGCATCCGGCGCCCCCTGCCCGGCAAGCTCCCCGAGGAGTCCTATCTCGGCGGCTTCCTCGGCATCTTCGGCATCCGGCCGTTCGACGGCAACGTCCACCTGGTCTGCTCACCGCTCTACCACACGGCCGTGCTCCAGTTCGCCGGCGCGTCCCTGCACATCGGCCACCGGCTGGTGCTGATGGACAAGTGGACGCCCGAGGGGATGCTCCGCGCGATCGACGCCCACCACTGCACGCACACGCACATGGTGCCGACCCAGTTCCACCGGCTCCTCGCGCTGCCCGCGCAGGTGCGCGCCCGCTACGACGTGTCGTCGATGCGGCACGCCATCCATGGCGCCGCGCCCTGCCCGGACCATGTGAAGCGGGCCATGATCGAGTGGTGGGGCGAGTGCGTCGAGGAGTACTACGCGGCCAGTGAGGGCGGCGGTGCCTTCGCCACCGCCGAGGACTGGCTGAAGAAGCCGGGCACGGTCGGCAAGGCCTGGCCCATCAGCGAACTCGCGGTCTTCGACGACGACGGCAACCGGCTGCCGCCCGGTGAACTCGGCACCGTCTACATGAAGATGAGCACCGGCGGCTTCTCTTACCACAAGGACGAGGGCAAGACGCGGAAGAACCGCATCGGGGACTTCTTCACCGTCGGCGACCTCGGTCTCCTCGACGAGGACGGCTATCTCTTCCTCCGGGACCGCAAGATCGACCTGATCATCTCCGGCGGCGTCAACATCTACCCCGCCGAGATCGAGGCCGCCCTGCTCACCCACCCCGCCGTCGCCGACGCCGCCGCCTTCGGCATCCCGCACGACGACTGGGGCGAGGAGGTCAAGGCCGTGGTCGAACCGGCCCCCGGATTCACCCCGGGACCGGTCCTGGCCGAGGAGATCCTCGCCCACTGCGCCCGCCGGCTCGCCGGGTACAAGCGCCCGCGAAGCGTCGACTTCACCGAGGCGATGCCCCGCGACCCCAACGGCAAGCTCTACAAACGCCGACTGCGGGAGCCGTACTGGAAGGACCGGGAGAAGGCCGTCTGACGCCTCTCGCCGCCGGCCCACGGACGCGAGGGTGGGTCACGGCTTGCGCGCGACTCCGCCCAGGGCGATGACCTCGCCGTGGACCGGGGTCGCGGGGCCGGGACGCCAGTCGTTCAGCGGCACCACCCCGGGGTCCTGCAGCTCCAACCCGTCGAAGAATCCGGCGAGTTCGGCGGGACTGCGCAGGTGATAGGGGACCGCACCGCTCTCGTTGTAACGGCGGGTGGCCTCGGCGTTCGCCTCGTGCGTGTCCACGCTGTCGTTGAACGCGAACCAACTCCCCGACGGCAGCGCGCCCATCAGGGCGCCGACGATGGCACGCGCCTCGGCGTAGTCGGCGATGTGGCCGCTGACCTGCATCATCGTCAGTCCGACCGGCCGGGAGAGATCGAGCGTCCTCGCGGCCTCCCGCAATACGGTCGCGGGGTCGTGCAGATCGGAGTCGACGTAGTCGGTCGCCCCTTCGGGCGTGCTGGTGAGGAGCGCACGCGCGTGGGTCAGGACCAGCGGGTCGTTGTCGACGTAGACGATCCGCGCGTCCGGGGCCGTCCGCTGGGCGATCTCGTGCGTGTTGTCCGCCGTCGGCAGCCCGGTGCCGATGTCGAGGAACTGCCGTATCCCCGCCTCGCCGGCGAGGAAGGTGACCGCCCGGCCGAGGAACGCCCGGGAGTCGCGGGCCAGGTCGGTGATGCCGGGGAACACCGCGCGGAAGGCGTCGCCCGCCGCGTGGTCGACCGGGTAGTTGTCCTTGCCGCCCAGCCAGTAGTTCCAGATCCGGGCCGAGTGCGGGACCGACGTGTCGATCATGGCCGTCGAATCCGTCTCCCGACGTAACGAGTCCTGCGCCACCGAGGGGCCTCCTCATGAGGAACGGTTATATGCCCATGGCATGAGTGCTGCCAGAAGAATGGTGCCGCCCCGAAGCGGGACGGCACCACACCCCCTCGCTCATTGGCTCACACGCACCACCTTCAGCTTCGGCGAGGACAGGATGTCCTTCTCGCAGAACCGGGAGGTCACCCACCTCTCCGCCGAGAACAGCCGCGTCTGGTCCAGGTAGTGGGGCGAATTGGGGTTCGAGGACTGCGAGTACGTCAGCAGCGTGCGGGCCACCGGGCAGCGGCCGCCGTCCCAGCCGACCGCCTGGATGTGGCTGGAACCCGACGAGACCTCCGCGTAGCCGCCCTCGGCCCCGCGCCACGCCGACTCGATCTTGTTCCACACGCCCAGCGACTCCGTCCCGCCGGACACCGGGATGCGCAGGCCGTTCCGTACGACGAACTGGTGGTCACCGAGCTTCGCGTCCAACGCGACGCCCGCCGCCCGCAGTTCCGTCACCGTCTCCGCCAGGGCCGTCGCGAAGCCAGGCGCGTCGGTGTTGAGCGTGTTCGGGGTGTTGACCGGGTCCGCCGCCGAGAACGGCACCTTCCACATCTGCGGGCGCGGCACCATGGCGTTCAGCCGCCGCCAGAACCGGTCGAAGAGCAGCGCGCCCCGACTGTCGCTGTCGACGGTCCGGTTCCAGGTCCGAAGGACCCGGCACGCCTCGGACACGTCCACCACCTCGCCGTCACTGGCCGTCGCCGTTCCGCCCGGCAGCGCGGCGCACGCCCGCGCCACGTCGTCGGCCGCGAGATCGGCCGCGGGCACCCGGTTGGCGAACTGCTGCCGCTGGAGGTCCCGTACGGTCAGGCCGCCCCGGTCGGCCATGGCCGACACGTCCTCGATCGCGCCGCGCGTGCGCAGCGACCGCTGGGTGCCGACATTGCCGAAGATCCGCTCGTACCCCGTCAACGGCCGGTCCGCGTTGGCCAGCCACGCGCTGTCGTTGGAGTTCTCCGCGTACGGCGCGTCCTTGAGCGTCGGCATCCTCGCGGGCCCGAAGATCCCCGGCTGCACGGCGTCGGCGTCGCTGCCGAGCGCGCAGTCCGAGCGCGAGCCGTCGAGGATCGCGACGCCCGCCGACGGATAGGTGGCCCGGCCCAGCGGCGTCGAGCAGCGGGCCGCGAGGTCGTCGGTGATCCGGGGGAGGGTCTGGGACTGGGTGAACAGGGTGTGCCCCGCGGAGTCGGCGGCGACGGTGTTCACCCACGGCAGCCCTTGGTGCCGGGCGAGTGACTTGAGGATGCCCGAGGTGCCGCGGGCCTTGGCGAAGCCCAGCGAGGTGTCGGTGAAGCGCATGTTCGCCGCGTTGGGGTCGTGCACGGCGTACGCGGTGCCGGCCGTCCAGGGCAGCGGAAGCTCGGCGCCGAGCGAGGTGACGACCGGGCCGTACCGCGTCCACCACTGGGTGCGGGTCACCGGGGAGCCGTCCTTCACCCCGACGGTCACGGTCCGCTTCGTCATCCGCTCCGGCCGACCGTCCACCAGATACGCGGTCGGGTCGGCCGGGTCCAGCGTCAGCTGATGGACGTTCATGGGGACGCCGGTGGCCACGGTGTGGCTCCACGCCACCTTCTCGTTGAACCCGATCTGGGTGATAGGCGAGCCGAGCAGCGCCCCGCCGGAGACGTTCAGTTCACCAGGGATCGTCTGCTGCGCCTGCCAGAAGCGGCGCCCGCCGGCCCACGGGTAGTGCGGGTTGCCCAGCAGCAGCCCCCGGCCGCCTGCCGTGGTACCGCCGCCGAAGGCGACGGCGTTCGAGCCCATGTCGGCGTTCGCGGCGTCGAAGAGCTCGCTCGCGGCGCGGGCGGCACTCTTCGGGTCCGGGGCGGCGGCCTGGTCCGGGGCTCCGGCGGCGGGCGGCTGCGCGGTGGCGATGGTGTCCACCAGCCGGCCCTCGCCGCCGAGCACGGCCAGGGCGTACGCCCGCGAGAACACGTCGAGCGTGGAGACCGGTCGCACCCAGGCGGCGCCCTTGCACGCCGGGTCGCTGATCCGGTTCTTCCTCAGCCACGCGTTGTAACCGGCCGCCCAGCCCCGCATCAGATCCTTGACCGCGCGGCTCGGCCCCAGCGGCTCGGGCTGCTCCAGCAGCCGCCGCACGGTGCCGGCGTCCCGGACACCCTGGAAGTAGAGGTCGCTCGTGAGGTTCCTGGAGGCGGAGGAGAGCGAGAAGTCGGGGGCGGCGTCGGGCCCGAAGTGGCGGGAGCGCTCCCCCCGCACGGTCACGAAGCCGTCGGCGAGCACGCACACCTGGTCGGCGGCCTGCGCCCAACCGGTGCCGAAGCCCAGGTTCGCGTAGTCCTTCGCCACGATGTGCGGTACGCCGTACTCGGTGTAGCGGATCACGGCGGACAGGCCGCCGTGGGACGTGCGTTGCCCACCGGCCCGCTCGCCGTCGGTGGCGGCGGTGGCCGAGGGCAGTACGGCCGAAGCGGTGAACAGAGCGACGGCCGAGACCACCAGCTGTCTCAGACGGGTGCGCATGGGCGACTCCCAACGTCGTCGGAGGAAGAGAGGGTTGAGCATGTCGACACGTGTCTGCGTAGTCCATACGAGTGATGGATCTTCCCTCAAGGTGACTCACCGTCCGAAGGCCCGGGTTGAGCGACTTCCCGCCATGTGCGCCGGACACCGGCCGTACGGCCGGTCCGCTTGACCTGGCTCGCGCGACGGAACGAGGATCGCGACAGACCCTGGACGAAGGAGAGCGGGACATGACGGCTGGTCGCAGCGTGACGGTCGACGGGACGCTGCGGCGCAGCGCCCGGCGCACCCCCGCCCGCGTCGCGATCCACTACGGCGAACGGTCCTGGACCTACGCCGAACTGGACGACGCCGTCTCCCGCGCCGCCCGCGCACTGCGCGACACCGGCCTCGAACCGGGCGACCGGGTCGCCGCGTTCGGCCACAACTCGGACGCCTACCTCATCGCCTTCCTGGGCGCCGCCCGAGCCGGCCTGGTCCACGTCCCCGTCAACCAGAACCTCACCGGCGACGATCTCTCCTACCTCCTCGACCAGTCCGGCAGCACTCTCGTCCTCACCGACCCGGACCTGGCCGGTCACCTCCCCGACGGCACCCGCACCCTGGCGCTGCGCGACACCGACGACTCGCTCCTCGCCCGGCTCGCCGCCACCGAGCCGTACGACGGCGAGGAGCCCCGCGCCGAGGACCTCGTCCAGCTCCTCTACACCTCGGGCACCACCGCGCTGCCCAAGGGCGCGATGATGACGCACCGCGCGCTGGTGCACGAGTACCTCAGCGCCATCGCCGCCCTCGACCTCCAGGCGGGCGACCTGCCCGTGCACTCCCTGCCGCTCTACCACTCCGCGCAGATGCACGTCTTCCTGGTGCCCTACCTCGCGGTCGGCGCCACCAACACGATCCTCGACGGCCCCGACGGCGACCGGATCCTGGACCTGGTGGAGGAGGGCCGCGCCGACAGCCTCTTCGCGCCGCCCACCGTGTGGATCGCCCTCGCCAACCGCCCCGACTTCGACACCCGCGACCTCGGCGGGCTGCGCAAGGCCTACTACGGGGCGTCGATCATGCCGGTGCCCGTCCTCGAACGCCTCCGGGAGCGCCTGCCGAAGCTCGCCTTCCACAACTGCTTCGGCCAGAGCGAGATCGGCCCGCTGTCCATGGTCCTCGGCCCCTACGAGCACAAGGGCCGGATGGACTCCTGCGGGCGTCCCGTCATGTTCGTCGAGGCCAAGGTCGTCGACGAGGAGGGCGAGGAGGTGCCCGACGGCTCTCCCGGCGAGATCGTCTACCAGTCGCCCCAACTCTGCGAGGGCTACTGGGAGAAGCCGGAGGAGACCGCCGAGGCCTTCCGTGACGGCTGGTTCCGCTCCGGGGACCTCGCCGTGCGGGACGCCCACGGGTTCTTCACCGTCGTCGACCGCGTGAAGGACGTCATCAACTCCGGTGGCGTCCTGATCGCCTCCCGCCAGGTCGAGGACGCGCTCTACACCCACGACCGGGTGGGCGAGGTCGCCGTCATCGGCCTGCCCGACGACCACTGGATCGAGGCCGTCGCGGCGGTCGTCGTCCCCCGGGGCGAGACGAGCGAGGACGAACTGATCGCCCACGCCCGCGAGAAGCTCCCCCACTTCAAGGCGCCGAAGAGGGTCTTCTTCGTGGACGAACTGCCGCGCAACGCCAGCGGGAAGATCCTCAAGCGCGAGCTGCGCGACCGCTTCGCACGCCCCTGACCCCGAGGCCGCCTCGACGCGGCCGGCGCGGGCAGGACGCGCAGGGCGCCGCCCGCGCGCCGCTCACGCGTCCGCCGCCCGCGCACCGCTCACGCGTCCGCAGCCACCGCCACCGAGCGCGCCCAGCGGTAGTCCGCCTTGCCGCTCGGGGAACGCCGGATGGAGTCGGTCAGGACCAGCTGGCGGGGGATCTTGTAGCCGGCCAGGCGGGTACGGCAGTGGGTCTGGATGTCCTCCAGCGACGGCTGGACCGCCCCCTCGCGCAGCTGCACCACGGCGGCCACATGGTTGCCCCACCGGACGTCCGGCACTCCGGCGACCAGCGCGTCGTAGACGTCCGGGTGGGCCTTGAGCGCCTGCTCGACCTCCTCCGGATACACCTTCTCGCCACCGGTGTTGATGCACTGCGAACCCCGGCCGAGGACCGTGACGACACCCTCCTCGTCGACGGTGGCCATGTCGCCGAGCAACACCCAGCGCTCGCCGTCCCGCTCGAAGAAGGTCTCGGCGGTCTTCCGCGGGTCGTTGTAGTAGCCGAGGGGGACATGGCCGCGCTGTGCCACCCGCCCCGGCACACCGACCGGGACCGGCTCGTACGTCGCCGGGTCCACGACCCGCGTGCGGGAGTGGACGCGGATGCGGAAACCGTCGCCGGCGCCCGCGTCCTGTGTGGCCGTGCCGTTGAAACCGGACTCCGACGACCCGAAGTTGTTCAGCAGCATCGCGTTCGGCACCAGCGCCTGGAACTGCCGCCGGACCGTCTCCGACATGATCGCCCCGGACGACGACACGCTGAACAACGACGAACAGTCCGTGCCCTTCATCGGGCCGCCCAGCGCGTCGATCAGCGGGCGCAGCATCGCGTCGCCGACCAGCGACACACTGGTCACCTTCTCCCGCTCGATCGTCCGCAGGACCTCCTCGGGCACGAACTTGCGGTGGATCACCACCCGTTGCCCGAAGTTGAACCCGATGAACGCGGTGAGCGTGGACGTGCCGTGCATCAGCGGGGCGGTGGGGAAGAACGTGATCCCCTCGCCCCCGGCGGCGACCCGCTCGGCCAGCTCCTCCGGCGACTTCACCGGCTCCCCGGTCGGCGCGCCGCCACCCAGCCCCGAGAAGAACAGATCCTCCTGACGCCACATCACCCCCTTCGGCATGCCCGTCGTGCCGCCGGTGTAGATGATGAACTGGTCGTCGCCCGAGCGTGCCGGGAAGCCCCGGCCGTCGGACGCGGCGGCCTCCGCCTCGGTGAAGGCGACGGCGTCGAGGGTGGGCGCGTCCGGTGCGGGGGTCCCCACCCGCACCAGCTGCCGCAGCTTCTCCGTCCGCGGCAGCGCGGCCGCCACCCGCCCCGTGAACTCCGCGTCGAAGACCAGGCCGGCCAGATCGGCGTCCCGGTAGAGATAGACCAACTCGTCTTCCACGTAGCGGTAGTTGACGTTGACCGGCACGATGCGGGCCTTGAGGCAGCCGAGCGCGGTCTGGAGGTACTCGACACCGTTGTAGAGGTGCAGACCGACGTGCTCGCCGGGCTCGATCCCCCGGTCGAGCAGATGGTGGCCGATCCGGTTCGCAGCCGCGTCCAGCTCCGCGTAGGTGAGCCGTCGGGCCGCGCCCGTACCGGGGATGTCGAGGCACGCGAGCGCCGCCCGGTCGGGGACCACGTCGACGACCGACTCGAACAGGTCGGCAAGGTTGTACTCCACCGCACTCCTCCTGACCCCGCTGCCCCTCGGTTGCCGGTCATCAGAGCAAAGGGCGGCACAACTGTGAAGAGTCCCCGCACAGAAATCTGACTGTCTGTCAGAAAACCCTTGAAGTGCCGACGCGCCTACTGCAACCTGTTCTCGTTTCCTGTGGACGAAAGGACACCGGATGAGCGGCACCGAACACCTCACCGTGCGACGCGAAGGCGCCACACTGGTGCTCACGCTCAACAGGCCCGAGGCCAAGAACGCGCTCTCGCTGCCGATGCTGGTCGGGCTGTACGACGGCTGGATCCAGGCCGACGAGGACGAGGAGGTCCGCTCGATCGTCCTCACCGGGGCCGGCGGCGCCTTCTGCGCCGGGATGGACCTGAAGGCCCTCGCGGGCAAGGGGATGGAGGGACAGGAGTACCGCGACCGACTCAAGGCCGACCCCGATCTGCACTGGAAGGCGATGCTCCGCCACCACCGGCCCCGCAAACCGGTCGTCGCCGCGGTCGAGGGGCACTGCGTCGCGGGCGGCACCGAGATCCTCCAGGGCACGGACATCCGCGTCGCCGGCGAATCGGCCACCTTCGGCCTCTTCGAGGTCAGGCGCGGACTCTTCCCGATCGGCGGCTCCACCGTCCGCCTCCAGCGGCAGATCCCCCGCACACACGCCCTGGAGATGCTGCTCACCGGGCGGCCCTACAGCGCGCGTGAGGCCGCCGGGATCGGCCTCGTCGGGCATGTCGTGCCCGACGGCACCGCCCTGACCAAGGCCCTGGAGATCGCCGAACAGATCAACGCGTGCGGGCCGCTGGCGGTGGAGGCGGTGAAGGCGTCCGTGTACGAGACGGCCGAGATGACCGAAACGGAGGGGCTGGCCGCCGAGTTGAAGCGGGGGTGGCCGGTCTTCGACACGGCCGACGCGAAGGAGGGTGCCCGTGCCTTCGCCGAGAAGCGGGCCCCTGTGTACAAGCGCGCGTAGGTGTACTGCTCGGGGAGGTTGTGATTCGGCTGCGGCTGGGTGGGGCTTCTCGCGCCCACGCGGCGGAGCCGCATATCGACAACGCCCCGCGCCCCTGAAGGGGCGCTCCCGTGCCCCTCTTTCGAAGGATGCAAGCTTCTATGTCCGCAATCCTCAAAGCGCCCCTCACCGTCGAGTTTCCCTTCACCCGCTCCGTCGGCCCCGTACAGAGCGCCTTCCTCACAGGATTGCGAGAACGGGTCGTCCTCGGGGTACGCACCGGAGACGGCAGGGTTCTTGTCCCGCCCGTCGAGTACGACCCCGTCACCGCCGAGGAGATCCGCGATCTCGTCGAGGTGGCGTCCACCGGGACCGTGACCACCTGGGCCTGGAACCACGAGCCACGCCGGGGGCAGCCGCTCGTCACCCCCTTCGCCTGGGTGCTGGTGCGGCTCGACGGCGCCGACACGGCCCTGCTGCACGCCCTCGACGCGCCCGGCCCCGACGCCGTGCGCACCGGCATGCGGGTCCGTGTGCGGTGGGCGGAGGAGCGGTCCGGCGCCATCACGGACATCGCCTGCTTCGAACCGTACGACGGCGAACCGGAGGAACCGGCGGGCCACAGCGGTGTCTTCGACGACGCGGTCACCGGCATCGTCGCCGCCGCCCGCCTCGACTACACCTACTCGCCCGGCCGCGCCCAGACCGGCTACATCGAGGCCCTCGGCGACCGGCGCATCGTCGGCGAACGCTGCCCGTCCTGCCGCAAGGTCTACGTCCCGCCCCGGGGCGCCTGCCCGACCTGCGGGGTGGCCACCGAGGAACGGGTCGAGGTCGGCCCGGCCGGCACGGTCACCACCTTCTGCATCGTCAACATCAAGGCGAAGAACCTCGACATCGAAGTCCCCTACGTCTACGCCCACATCGCCCTCGACGGCGCCGGACTCGCCCTGCACGGCCGGATCGCCGGCATCCCCTACGACCAGGTGCGCATGGGGCTGCGCGTGGAGCCGGTGTGGACCGAGGGCGCCCGCTACCCCGACCACTACCGGCCCACCGGCGAGACCGACGCGGACTACGACATGTTCAAGGAGCTGCTGTGACGCGCGAAGAAGCCCCGGGCGCCCGAGACATCGCCGTCGTCGCCTTCGCCCAGACCGACCACCGGCGCACCAGCGAGGAGCTCTCCGAGGTGGAGATGCTCATGCCGGTGCTGCACGAGGTCATGGCACGCACCGGGCTCAGGACCGCCGACATCGGCTTCACCTGCTCCGGCTCCAGCGACTACCTCGCCGGCCGCGCCTTCTCCTTCACCCTCGCCCTCGACGGCGTGGGCGCCTGGCCGCCGATCTCCGAGTCGCACGTCGAGATGGACGGGGCGTGGGCGCTGTACGAGGCCTGGGTGAAACTCAGCACGGGTGACGTCGACACCGCGCTCGTCTACTCCTACGGCAAGTCCTCGCCGGGCTCCGTACGCGACGTCCTCACCCGGCAGTTGGACCCGTACTACCTGGCCCCGCTCTGGCCCGACTCCGTCGCCCTCGCCGCCCTCCAGGCCCAGGCCCTCATCGACACGGGTGCCACGGACGAGCCGGCGCTGGCGGCGATCGGGGCCCGCAGCCGCGCGGACGCCGCCGGCAACCCCCATGCGCAGCTGCGGGGTTCGGTGCCGCAGGGCGACTACCTCGTCCGTCCGCTGCGCACCGGGGACTGCCCGCCCATCGGGGACGGCGCCGCCGCCGTGGTCCTCGCGGCGGGGGAGCGTGCCCAGGAACTGTGCGAGCGGCCCGCCTGGATCCGGGGCATCGACCACCGTGTGGAGGCGCACGGCATCGGGGTGCGCGATCTGACCGACTCGCCGTCCACCCGGATCGCCGCGGAGCGCGCCGGTGTCTTCGAACGACCCGTCGACAGCGCCGAGTTGCACGCCCCCTTCAGCTCCCAGGAGGTGATCCTGCGGAAGGTGCTGGGGCTCGACGAGACCGTGCGTGTCAATCCCTCGGGCGGGGCGCAGGCCGCCAACCCGATCATGGCCGCCGGGCTGATCCGCATCGGTGAGGCCGCGGCCCGCATCCACCGGGGCGAGTCCGACCGGGCGTTGGCGCACGCCACCTCCGGCCCCTGTCTGCAACAGAACCTGGTCGCCGTACTCGAAGGGGATCCCCGATGAGCAAGGAGCCCGTGGCCGTCGTAGGCGTCGGCCAGACCAAGCACGTGGCGGCGCGCCGGGACGTGTCGATCGCCGGGCTCGTCCGGGAGGCCGCCCGACGGGCCCTCGACGACGCTGAGTTGGACTGGGCCGACATCGAGGCCGTGGTCATCGGCAAGGCGCCCGACTTCTTCGAGGGCGTCATGATGCCGGAGCTGTACCTCGCGGACGCGCTCGGCGCGGTGGGCAAGCCCATGATGCGGGTGCACACCGCCGGCTCCGTCGGCGGCTCCACGGCCCTGGTCGCCGCGAGCCTCGTCGCCGCCCGTGTCCACGGCACGGTGCTCACCCTCGCCTTCGAGAAACAGTCCGAATCCAACGCCATGTGGGGGCTGTCCCTGCCGATCCCGTTCCAGCAGCCGCTGCTGGCGGGCGCGGGCGGCTTCTTCGCCCCGCACGTGCGCGCGTACATGCGGCGCAGCGGTGCTCCCGACACCGTCGGTTCCCTGGTCGCGTACAAGAACCGCCGCAACGCGCTGAAGAACCCGTACGCCCATCTCCACGAGCACGACATCACCCTGGAGAAGGTCCAGGCCTCGCCCATGCTGTGGGACCCGATCCGCTACTCGGAGACCTGCCCGTCCTCCGACGGGGCGGTGGCCATGGTCCTCACCGACCGGGCGGGCGCCGCACGCGCGCCCCGGCCGGCCGCGTGGATGCACGGCGGCGCCATGCGCAGCGAACCGACCCTCTTCGCGGGCAAGGACAGCGTGTCGCCGCGCGCGGGACGCGACTGCGCCGCCGACGTGTACCGGCAGGCGGGCATCGCGGATCCGCGCCGGGAGATCGACGCCGTGGAGATGTACGTGCCGTTCTCCTGGTACGAGCCGATGTGGCTGGAGAACCTCGGCTTCGCCGCCGAGGGGGAGGGCTGGAAACTCACCGAGTCCGGTGTCACCGAACTGGACGGTGACCTTCCGGTCGACATGTCCGGCGGGGTCCTCTCCACCAACCCCATCGGCGCCTCCGGCATGATCCGGTTCGCCGAGGCCGCGCTCCAGGTGCGGGGCCTCGCCGGGGAACACCAGGTCGAGGGCGCTCGGCGGGTGCTGGGCCACGCCTACGGCGGCGGTTCGCAGTTCTTCTCGATGTGGCTCGTGGGCGCAGAGCCGCCCGCCACCTGAACCGCCCCCTCACTCGGCCTGTGCGCGGTGGGGGTCGATCGCTAGTCTGGCGGGCGGACGACGAACCGGGAGGAGCACGGACGTGGCCGAGACCACCATGCAGCAGCGATCCCTCGACGGCTGGCACAAGCCGGCGCAACTGGACCTGAGCAACGCGGACTGGCGCTCGAGCAGCCAGGGGCGGGGAGATGTCCAGATCGCCTTTGTCGAGGGCTTCATCGCCATGCGCAACAGCGGCAGCCCCGAGAGCCCCTCGCTGATCTTCACCCCCGCCGAATGGGGTGCCTTCGTGTCGGGGGCCCGTGAGGGCGAGTTCGACCTGACCTGAGCCGCCCTGCGTGCCGAGCGGTGGGCGGCGGGGCCGCCCACCACCGGCGCGGCCTCCCCGTCCGGGGCCCGCCGGGTCACGGGCCCCTCCGGCACGGCGCCCGCGACGGGATCTAATGGATGGCGGCTCCCTTATCATTAGCGGCATGGAGCACTCGATCAGCGGGGACGCACAGCTCGCCCTGGATCTCGCCCTGACCCTCCGCCACGACGGCAGCGGAGGCGTCGCCGACGACCTGACCGACGTCATGGGACTCGCCACCTGGGTCCGGGCCCACGCGGACTCGGTGCCGGCCACCGCCGGCACGGCCCTCGACGAGGCCACGCTCACCTCCGTACGCGACCTCCGCGGCGCCGTCCGCGCCCTCTTCGCCCGCGCCGTCAGCCCCGGCGAACCCAGCCCCGCCGACGCCACCCGACTGCTGCCCCTCCCGGAGGCCCTGGCGCTCCTCAACGAGGCCGCCGCCCTCACCCCGACCGTCCCGCTCCTCACCTGGGCCCCCGGTGCCGACCCCGTCGTGCACCACCGGCCCGCCACCGGCGAGGACCCGCTCACCGCCGCCCTCGCCCGCGCCGCGCTGGCCTTCCTGGCGAGCCCCGAGCGACAGCGGCTGCGCGCCTGCCACGCACCACGCTGCGTGCGCTACTTCCTCAAGGAACACCCCCGCCAGGAATGGTGCAAACCCTCCTGCGGCAACCGCGCCCGAGTGGCCCGCCACCACGACCGCCGCCGGAGGACCGCGGCCTGACGGCGGAGACGGCCGATCGCGGCGCTCCCTCGGCTCCACCGTCGGACGACACGCCGTACCATTGCGGCATGTCCTTCCTCCGCCGCCGCAGCGCCACGCCCGCCGGGCCCGATTTCGACGTACTGGCCATGGATCCGGGCGATTGGCCGGGCAATCTCGGTGCCGGTCTGCTGCCCGCCCCCGACGGGAGCTGTCAGGGCGTCTTCCTGCGCTACGACCTCTTCGGCGGCCGAGGCCCCGCGATGATCATCGGCAACCTCCCGGAGGGCTCCCCGGCGCGCGAGGTCGCCGACGACGAGATCCCCTTCGAGGTGGCCCAGCTGCTGATCGCGCTGGAGAACGAGGAGGAGATCACCGTCGTCGGCTCCGAGGACATCCCGGTGATGCAGGGCGACAACCTGCTCATCGTCCGCCGCCTCAAGCTCTCCGAGTCCCGGATCTCCTGCGTCCAGTTCGACCGCAGCGACAACGTCCTGGTGACCATCGCCGCCTGGGACCGCCCCATCACCGACGACCTGTACGCACTGCTCAAGCCCCTCCCGGCGGAGCTGTTCCAGCAGGCCTGATCGACGACGAGGACGAACACGGGGAAGGGCCGGGTGCGCGCACCCGGCCCTTCCCCGTCTCCGCGCACTCACCCGGCCGGCAGCACCCGCACATCAGCCGCTCGCACGAACGCCACCCGGTGACCGAACTGGATCTCGTAGTAGAGGTCCTTGCCGACCACGAACCGGTGCCCGCTCGTGTCGAAGGTGACGGCGTAGTAGTACTCGCCGGGCACCAGGCCCCCGGTGACGTACTTCTGCCCCTTCAGGAGCTTGTACGGCCACGGCGACACCGCCTGCGCCGGCACGCCCGCCGGGTACGCCGCCGCCTCCGGATAGGCCCGCCCGTACACCGGGATGTCCGCCAGACCGTCCCGGGGCGTCACCACCAGCCCGGCCGCGCCGACCGCCGTCGGCTTGCTCTGCGGGTTCTGGAACCAGGCCTTCTGCCCCAGGAACCAGATCGCCGTCCAGTCGCCCTGCCGCTCCGCGACCGCGTACTGCTGCCCGGTGGAGACCCGCGAACCGAGGTCGTTCACATTGGTCGTCGAGACGCTGCCGTCCGGCCGCAGCCCGATGTCCTTGATCAGGGGCGAGGTCACATCGGGCCGGCTGTAGAGACGGACGGCGCTGGAACCGTGCACCGCGCAGGTCGCGCCGCCGGACCCGCACCCGGTGAACACGGGCCGGTTGTCGGCGTAGTCCGGGAGGACGGTGACCATGGTGCTGGCGCCGCCGGCCGTCGCGCCGAGCGGCTTGCCCAGCAGCTCGAAGTAGTGCCGCCAGTCCCAGTACGGACCCGGGTCGGTGTGCATCCCCGGGATCGTCGCCGTCGTCGGACCGGGCACGGTGTCATGGCCCAGGATGTGCTGCCGGTCCAGCGGGACGTCGTACTTGTCGGCCAGGTACCGCACCAGCCGCGCCGACGTACGGTACATGGCCTCCGTGTACCAGGCGTCCGGGGAGGCGAGGAACCCCTCGTGCTCCAGACCGATCGACCCCGTGTTGACATACCAGTTGCCGGCGTGCCAGCCCACGTCCTTGTGCTTGATGTGCTGCGCGATGTGCCCGTCCGTGGAACGCAGCGAGTAGTGCCACGACACGTACGTCGGGTCCTGGACCAGTTCGAGGGTGGTGTCCCAGTAGCCCTCGGTGTCATGGACGACGATGTACCGGATGGGCTGCGCGTTCGGCCGGTCGGCCAGGTCGTGGTTGCCGTAGTCGTTGTCGCCGAACTCCTGGTACGGCGCCGGGATCCACTCGCAGGACACGGTGGTCGGGCACTGGGCACCGGTGGCGGACTTGCGCAGTCCCGTCCGGGACAGCTGGCCCGTGTCGGGGGCGAGGTCCGGGTCGGCGGCCAGGGTCACCCGCTGGCCGGCGTCCGTGACGCGCTCGGCGCCGGCCCGGATGACCGCGAACACCTCGTTCGCGTACGCCGCCGCCGTGGCCCGGTCGTCGGCGCCCGAGAAACGCGCCACCGCCCCGTACCAGGCGGCCGGATCGGCGCTCGGTTCCGCGCCGAGCTGCCGCTGGGCGGCGGCGAGCAGCGCCGCGCCGCCCGCCACGTTCGCCCCGACGTCCGTGCGCAGCGTCCGTGCGGGCAGCCCGGTCAGCTCGGCCGCCTTCGTCAACGTCCGCAGCCGGGCCGGGAGTTCCGACGGCTCCGGCAGCCGCGCCTCGGGCACCGGGAGCGGCCGGGACTCGTCGCCGCGCGCGTCCTCCGCGCCCTCGCTGTGGTGCGGGGCCCCGGCCAGGGCGGTGCGGGCGTCGGTGAGGTGCATGGGCCCGTACCCGCCGGTCACACTGGGCGCGCCGCCGTGCGCGTCCCAACGGGACTGGAGGTAGGAGACACCGAGCAGGACACTGCGCGGTACGCCGTACCTCTCGGCCGCGGCGGTGAACGCGCCCTGCAGACCGGTGGGGGCCGACGGCCCGCTCCCCGGCGGGGCGGCACCCAGCAGGGGCAGCAGCAGGACGCCCGGTGCCACGGCGAGCGCCGCTCTGCGGACACGTCTGGGACGCGGGGTGGGCCTGCGGTCGGTGGGGGATCCTCGCAAGGCGGCCTCCTCTAACGGTGGGGCGTTGGCGGGGCGGCGGACCAAGGGCTCCTCCCGCGGGCGAAGCCGAGCGTGGGGGAGTGCGTCAGTGCTATCGGTCGGCCGACGATCCGTCAATCATGCCCCCAGGAGGCCGCTTCCCCGGTGATTGCCGGACGCACGGCAGGCCCCGGGTCATGACGAAGGTCCGCGGCGTGCGCCCTTGCGCAGGCACACCGCGGACCTTCGTATCCCCTCAGCGAGTGCCGACCGCCGCCCGTACGGCCTTGCGGGCCAGCTGGCAGTCGTCGTGCAGCCGCCTGAGCAGCAGCCGCTGTTCCTCGCCGGACGGCGCAGCACCCGGGTGGGCCTGACCTGGTGCCGCCGGGGTCGTCTCGTGCATCGAACGCTGCACGGCCGTCTCGTAGGTACGGATCTCGCGGGTCAGCACGAGCATCAGGTTCACCAGGAACGCGTCCCGGGAGGCCAGGCCCGCCGACTGCGCCAGCTGGCTGATCTGCCGCCGTGCCACCGGTGCGTCCCCGAGCACCGCCCACAGCGTCGCCAGGTCGTACCCCGGCAGATACCAGCCCGCGTGCTCCCAGTCCACCAGCACTGGACCGGCCGGTGAGAGCAGGATGTTCGACAGGAGGGCGTCGCCGTGACAGAACTGGCCCATGCCCTGACGGCCGGACGCGTGGGCGATGCCGTGCAGCAGCTTCTGCAGATCGCCCATGTCCCGGTCGGTGAGCAGACCCAGCTCATGGAAACGGGAGATCCGCTCCGCGTAGTCCAGCGGGGCGTCGAACGTCCCCGCCGGCGGCCGCCACGCGTTCAGCCGGCAGATCGCGGCGAGCGCCGTTCGGATGTCGGCGCGCGGTGGCGCCTCCACCGGATGCCGCTGGAGGGCCGCCACCCGCCCCGGCATCCGCTCGATGACCAGGGTGCAGTTGTCCGGGTCCGCCGCGATCAGCCTCGGCGCCCGCACGGGGGGGCGGTGCCGGACGAACGAGCGGTATGCGGCTATTTCGTGCCGGGCCCGCTCCTCCCAGATGGAGGAATGATCCAGTAAACACTTGGCGACGGCCGTGCTGCGCCCTGTCGTACCGACGAGCAGCACCGAGCGGCCACTGCGGCGCAGCACCTGGACCGGGGTGAACTCCGGACAGATGCGGTGCACCGACGCGATCGCCGTGCGCAGCTGCGCGCCCTGGGGGCCGGACAAGTCGAGTCTCCCGCTGAGCGGTTGGGTGCCGAGCCCCGGCACGCGCCGCGTCCGGCCGCCTCCGAGCATCGGGGCCGCCGTACGCGTGGGGTCGAGGTAGGGGCCGCCGCTGCCCGGCTGGCGGGGGTGCAGCGACCGGGGAGGAGCGGACACGGAGGACGATGCTGCGTACATGGGGGAAGACAGATCCCTTCGTGTGCCGGCGAGGTCACGCGCTGCCCGCCCCGGCCGTACCGGGGACACCCTGGGGAGTGCCCGTCGGGGCGACCGGGTCGGGGTGGCGCTTTCCTACCTGACACCGGATGGGCCCTGGCACACCATCTAGCGCACCCTGGCGAAGCCTGGCGAATAGTCCCCGAGCAACTGACAGCGGGCTACATTCAACTCAGCCGAGAACCTGGGGGCTTGACGTGAGCGGACAACCCAATACCCGACTCGCAGACCTGTTCGGCCTGGCCGGCTGGTCCAAGGGAGAGCTCGCGAGGCTGGTCAACCGGCAGGCGGCGGCCATGGGCCACCCCCAGCTGGCGACCGACACCTCACGGGTACGGCGGTGGATCGACATGGGAGAGATCCCGCGCGATCCCGTGCCACGGGTGCTGGCGGCGCTGTTCACCGAGCGTCTCGGCCGTGTCGTGACCATCGAGGACCTCGGTCTGGTCCGGCACGGGCGTACGGGGAAACGGCAGGGCGGCGGGAATGTGGAACATCCCGACGGTGTGCCGTGGGCGCCCGAACGGACCGCCGCGGTCCTCACCGAATTCACGGGAATGGACCTCATGCTCAACCGACGCGGCTTGGTGGGTGCGGGCGTCGCGCTCACCGCGGGACCCGCACTCAGCAGCGCCATGCACGACTGGCTGCACACCGATCCGGCCCTCGCGGCCGACGCCCCCGACCTCGACAACCCCCTGCCCGCCGACCCCGCTGGGTTCGACCGTTACGAGGCCGCCCCCATCGGGTCGCAGGAGATCGAGGAACTGGAGCGCTCGGTCGAGGTGTTCCGGGCCTGGGACGCGGCCCGTGGCGGCGGGCTGCAACGCAAGGCTGTCGTGGGACAGCTCAACGAGGTGGGAGGCATGCTCTCCTACCGCCACCCCGAACATCTCCAGCGGCGCCTGTGGGGCGTCGCCGCCAACCTCGCCGTCCTCGCCGGCTGGATGTCGCACGACATCGGCCTCGAACCCACCGCCCAGAAGTACTTCATCATCGCCGCCCACGCCGCCCGGGAGGGTGGTGACCGGCCCCGCGCCGGCGAGGCCCTCTCCCGGGCGGCCCGACAACTGGTGCACCTCGGCAAGCCCGACGAGGCGCTCGACCTGATGAAACTCGCCCAGTCCGGATCCGGCGACCAGGTCCTGCCGCGCACCAAGGCCATGCTCCACACGGTCGAGGCCTGGGCGCAGGCCTCCCTGGGCAAGGGCCAGGCCATGCGCCGCACCCTGGGCCAGGCCGAGGACCTGTTCGTCTCCGACCGTGGGGACGTACCGCCGCCGAGCTGGATGCAGATGTTCAACGAGGCGGATCTGTACGGCATGCAGGCCCTGGCCTACCGCACCCTCGCGGAGCATGAACCGGCCGCGGCCCAGCACGCCCGGCACTACGCGGAGAAGGCGCTGGACCTCAGGACGAACGCCCAGGGGAGGTCGCAGATCTTCGACTACCTGTCGATGGCCTCGGCCTGCTTCATCGGCGACGACCCGGAGCAGGCCAGCGGGTACGCGCGCCTGGCACTGGCGTCGATGGGCTCCAACTCCTCCCACCGCACCTGGGACCGGCTGCGTGAGATGTACCGGCTCACCGGTCAGTACTCCAGCTATCCGAAGATCCAGGATCTGCGGGAGGAGATCAAGCTCGCCCTGCCCAAGCCCCAGGCGAAGGTCCCGCTGCCGAAGAACAGGGGCGACATCGCCCCGGCGTGACCGCGCGGGGCCCGCTCCTCAGGAGCTGACCCGCCTCAGGAGCTGACCCGGGCGACGAGCACGCACGCGTCGTCCGTGCGCTCCCTCTCGCCGAACTCCTCCACCACTGCCCGTACGCATTCCTGGGCCGTCCGTGCCTCGCCGAACCGCGGGGCCAGGTCCAGCAGCCGCTGGACGGCTGCCTCTCCTCCGCGCCGGGGGACCAGCCCGTCGGTGTGCAGGAGCAGCAGATCGCCCTGTTCGAGGGTCACTTCGGCCTGCCCGTAGACGGCACCCGAGGTCGCTCCGAGCAGTACACCGTCCGGCGCGGGCAGTACGCGCCCCGTCCCGCCGCGGAACAGCAGCGGGGCGGGGTGCCCGGCCTGTGCCCAGACGAGGGTGCGGGTCGCCGGCCGGTAGCGGCAGCAGACGGCACTGCCGAGCGCCGGCTGCACCGTGGCGTCCAGTAACTGGTTGAGGCAGGCCATCAGCCGGCCCGGATCGGTGCCCGACATCGCCATGCCGCGCAGCGCGCCGATCAGCATCGCCATGCCCGAGGTGACGGTGACGCCGTGCCCGGTGAGGTCGCCGACGCTCAACAGGCTCTCGCCGCCCGGCAGTTCCAGGGCGTCGTACCAGTCGCCGCCGATCAGCGCGCTGGTCGAGCAGGGCAGGTAGTGGGCGGCCAGGTCCAGCCGTGCGGGGCCCTGCTGCGGGAGCCGCAGGGGGCCGCGCCACGGCGGCAGCACGGCCTCCTGCAGCTCGACCGCGAGCCGGTGCTCGGTCTGCGCGATGTGCCGCTGACGGTGCAACGAGTCACGCGTCTCGCTCACCGCCCGCTGACTGCGCCGCAGTTCGCTGACGTCCCGCAGGACGGCCCACATGGAGGCCGTGCCGCCGTCGTCGTCGAGCACGGGCTCGCCCATCATGTGCACGGTGCGCACCCCGCCGTCGGGCAGCACGACGCGGAACTCCCCGTCGATGCGTTTCGCGTCGATGAGGCAGTCCGTGACCATCGCCGTCAGGTGCGGACGGTCCTCGTCGAGGACCAGCGACGGCAGTTCGTCCAGGGTGAGCGGCGGGGCGGCGGGGTCGCGGCCGAGGATCTGGAACAGCTCGCCGGACCAGCTCGCCTCGTCCGTCAGGAGGTTCCACTCGGCGCTGCCGACCCGGCTGAGCAGTGACTCGCGCCGAGGAGCCGGTGGCGGCGCGACCGGGATGCCGACCGCGCTCGCGGGGGCGGGCGGCGGCGGTGCCGGACCGTCCCGCAGCTGGGCCAAGTGGTCGTCCAGGTCGCTCAGTTGATGAAGGGCCAGGTCGTAGAGCGCCCGCTGCCAGCGGATCTCGGGATCGGCCTCGTCGGCGGGGGCGTCGCGCCGTACGGCGTCCATGTCGCCCCGCAGCCGTCGCGTCTGCGACATGAGCGCGTCGACCTGGCCGCGTCGGGGCGGCTGGGCGGCGGAGCGATCCGCAGAGAGAGGGGACGGCATCACGTACTCCGATGGGGGACGGTACGACCAACGCTGACGTAAGGGCCGATTACGACTCTGGCACAGCCCCCGACGCGCTGTAAGGGATTTGGCAAGACACGATGCGGTGGTGCTTCCGGCATATGCCACCGTCCTCGCGGTCGGGGTCGCCCACCGCGGGCCGATGCGCGTCCCGAGGGTTCAAGTCGTAGGAATCGTACGTGACTTGACGGACCGTCGACCGCATTCACCTGTCTTTCATTCCCCTGTTCGAAGGGCATATGTGCGAGCGTTCCCTCGGGTCGGTGAGTGACATGGGTCACAGCGATACATCCAGGAGGCCGCGCCCTGCGAAACCTCTCGGCAGGAAGAGCTTCATCCGAAACGGAGACCGTTGATGACCGTCACGCTGGAACAGCCCGCCCGCGCGCTCCTCGTCACCGACGAGGACCGGGAGGTCCCGGTGCCCGCGAGCCTGCGCTATTCCTCCGACGATCCGCTGGCCGTGCACCTCGACTTCCCTGCCGACATCTCGCTGAGCGGTTCGATGGTGACCTGGACCTTCTCCCGGGGACTGCTGGAGGAGGGCGTACGCGCCCCCGCGGGCGCCGGCGACGTGCACATCCGGCCCAGCGGCCGCTGCCGCACGGTGGTGGAGCTGCACTCCCCGCACGGCATGGCCCTGCTCCGGTTCGAGAAGGCGGCACTCCAGCGCTTCCTGCTGCGCAGCTACGCCGTCGTCGCCGCCGGGAGCGAGGAGGTGGGCCCCGCGCTCGACCGGGGTCTGACGTCCCTCCTGCGGGGTGTCTGACCTCCGGCCCGGCGACGCGGGTGCGGGGCCGGAGCGGGGCTCAGTAGCGCAGGACGCCCGCGATGCCGCGCGCGTCGCCGAGCATGCCGTCGGGGACGAAACGGACCTCGGCGCCGGTGTCCAGGCACCGCTCGACGATCTCGTCCACGATGTCCTCGCGGACGTCGAGGTCGCCGCTCTCGGCCGGCACGAGATGCCCGCCGCCGTCACCGTCCGCGCGGACGGCCGTCCGGAAGTTCTCCTCGACGGCCAGCAGCTGGATCCGGCCCTGCTGGGCGTTCTGCCGGACCTCGTCGACGCCCGCGGCGAACGTCTTGTGGCCGCGCGCCGCTTCGAGCCGGCGGGCCACGGTGTCGGCGTTCCTGCGGTCCTCGGCGGCGACCACGGGCCGGACCGCCTGCCACACGGACTCCGGGGTGCCGTGCGCGAGACCGCCGTGCGGGACGTGGGCGGCGTCCCTGGTGACCGTGCCGATCTCGTCCAGCAGGGACAGCGCCGCCGTCTCGCCGGTGACGTACAGGGGGCGCTGCCGGGTGCGCAGCACCCGGGCGAGCGCGGCGTCGGCGTCGCGCAGGAAGTGCCGGGTGTCCTCGTCGCGGAAGGCGGACGGCAGGTCGCCGATCCGCTCCTGGCGCTCGGCGTCGAAGTTGTCGCGGTCCCTGGTCATCGGGAACCCGCCGACGCGCGCCTCGGTCACGCGGTCGCCGCCACCGCTCCACAGGGTGACCCGGTCGGGGGAGACCGCGAGCACCCAGAAGGGCCGCTCGGCGGCCTGCGCGGCCACCAGGTTGCGGGTGAGGAAGGTGTCCGAGAGGACCACGCGCTCCGGCACCGGGCGGGCCAGCGACCAGACCTGGTGCTCACCGGGCGCGGCGAAGATGGCCAGGCCGTCCTCGGCGTGCGTCAGATCCACCTCGGCCAGCGCCCGGTCCAGCTGTTCGACGACGTCGTGGCGCCGCTCCCGGCTGACGGCGGGATCGTGCTCCAGCCGTCTCTTCGCCTCGGCCACGACATTGCGCAGCCGGACCGGATCCTGGCTGTTCTCGGGCTCCCGGCGGTGGGTCGGCGTCAGTACCGACACCGCGGGGTAGGGCCGCGGACGGCGCAGTTCGACGAGGGTCGCGGGGCTGAGGGCATGCTCCATTCCTTCACGATAGGACTGATTCACGTATCGGGCATTTGGGGTAGTCGACTTCCTGGTGCGGGCCTGTGCGCAGGACGGCCGCAGGCGGCGGAAGAGCCCGCCGGCGCGCACCGGTGAGGGTGCGCTCCGACGGGCTCGGCGGGGCGGCGGCCGCCGTGGGGGTCAGCCGACTTCCTTCTTCAGCGCCTTGTCGGCGGCGGCCTTGGACGGCTTCCACCAGGTCGTCACCGGCTCCCAGACCTTGACCTTCTTGGTGGCGCCCAGCTGCTTCAGGGTGAACGTGCGGCCGTAGAGGTTGGGGTTGGCCGACACCGTGACGGTGCCGACGCGACGTGCCTCGGGGTCCTTGAGGTCGGCGATCGTGCGGACCGCGGCGTGGACCGTCTTCCCCGCGCCGACCTTGTACGGGCCGCTCTCGCCCGACGGCACCGGCTGGGCCGCCCCGTCGAGGTCGCCGAAGGTGACGACGGGGAGGCGGTCGATCGTGCAGGCGCGGGTGCCGGTGTTCTTGACGCTGATGTGCACGATCCGCGTGTCCTTCGCCTGCTTGGCCCCCAGCTTGAGGACCTTCGACTTGCAGACCGGGGTCTTCGCGGCGGGCTGGGCCGCGAGCCCCTGGGGGGCGGCGGTCAGCAGGAGCGCGGCACCGGCGGTGGCCACGGTGGAGACGGTGAGCAAGGAACGGATACGCATCGGTGGAATCCCCCAGTTTCAGTCACATACGGGTACGGCACGCGCAAACGTGACGTCTGCCCAGTGTGACGAGCGAGATGCGTCCGGGGTTGTACCGGATGCGCCCGTGTTGCACGCCCGATGCTCAATCGTCGACTCCGCATGAACTTCCGTCGTCGGGCAGCGTCCCGAACAGCAGGAAGTCGTCGACCTTGTCGTGCACGCACTTCGACGACCCGTACCCGGTGTGCCCCTTGCCCTTGTTGTCGAGGACGACCGCCGAGGAGCCGAGCCGCTTCGCCGTCTCCACGGTCCAGCGGTACGGGGTGGCCGGGTCGCCCCGGGTGCCCACGAGCAGCATCTTCGGGGTGTCGACGTCCCGCACCTCGTCGCGGATGAAGTCGGTGCCAGCGGGGCGGCCGTAGCACATCAGCACCTGGGTGAGCCGGTACCGGCCGAACACGGGGGAGGCGTCCTCGTAGGCGGCGCGCAGGTCCGCCAGATCGTCGGTGATCTTCTTGGCGGTGGGCCGGTCGGGGTCGTCGGCGCAGTTGATCGCCATGAGCGCGGCGGGGAGGTTGTCCAGCGGGATCTCCTCGATGTCGACCAGCCCTTCGTGCGGGGTCGGGCTGCCGGACGGGGTGGGGTCGACGGGTTCGTGCGGGCGGGCCGGAGCCGCGGCGCGCTGCGGGGTGCGGTGCGGGGCGCGGTACGGCGTGGCCGGTGGGGCGAAGCCGCCGCCGCTGAGCGCCATGACGCCTCGGGTGTCCCCGTCGTGGACGAGCATGTTGAGCGCCTGCGTGAGCATCGGCCACAGCTGTTCGCTGTAGAGGGCGTGCCCGATGGCGCCCACCAGGTCCTGGCCGGTGAAGTCCTGCCCGAAGTCCGACGGCACGGGGTTCTCGTCCAGTGAGTCGACCAGCGCCACGACCTGCTCACGGGCCGAACGGGAGTCCTGCCCGAACGGGCACGTCAGCTCCTCGGTGCAGGCGTCGAGATAGTTCTCCAGCGCGGTCTGCTGACCCTGGGCGGCCACCAGGTTCTGCTCGGTCAGCGGCTCGGTCAGGGTGTCCACCCCGTCGAGCGCCATCCGGCCCACCTTCCCGGGGAACTGCGCGGCGTACACCGCGCCCAGCCGGGTGCCGTAGGAGAAGCCGAGGTAGTTGAGCTTCTTGTCGCCGAGGGCGGCGCGCATCACATCCAGGTCGCGGGCGGCGTCGAGGGTGCCTATGTGCGGCAGCACCGGGCCGGAGTTCTCCCGGCACTCGGCGGCCGCCCGCCGCAGCCGGTCGAGCGCGATCTTGGGGTCGTCGGTGTCCTCGCCGCCGTCGGTCGCCTCCAGGGCCTCGTCGGTGCCCTCGCCGCAGCTGACCGGGGAGGAACGGCCCACTCCGCGCGGATCGAAGGTGACGACGTCGTAGCCCTTGGTGAGGTCCATGAAGTCCTCGCCGCCGTAGGCGAGTTCGGGCACTCCCGGTCCGCCGGGGCCGCCGAAGTTCAGCAGCAGCGAGCCGCGTGAGTCGCCGGTTGCCCGGTAGCGCGCCAGCGCCAGGTCGAGGGTGCCGGCCCGGGGCCGGGAGTAGTCGAGCGGCACGGTGACCTTGCCGCAGCGCAGATCCCGGGGCATCTCCATGCCCTCGCACTTCGACCACTTGATCTTCTGGTCGTAGAAGCGGCTCAGGTCGGCCCGGCCGTCGTCCTGCTCGTCGTCGGCGCCCGCCGTCAGGGCGGGGAGTCCGGCGCCCAGCAGGGCGAGCACCGCGACCGCGGCTCCGGTGAGAGGGCGCCGCCTGTGCGTGGACCGCATACGTGCCTCCAGGGAAGCCCGGCCAGGGCGACCGGGGACGACCCCCGGATCACCATAGGCGGCCCCCCGGGGCCACGCCTCCCGGCGGGCGGGGCGCCCGGAAGTGCCGTAGCCTGCGGCGCTCCCGGGCAGTGGAGCCACGGACCGCGGGTAGCCCGAACGCGTGAACCCGGCCGTCGGACCGGCCCGACGCCCCGCGAGATCGGCTGTTTCCGGCGTCGCGGACGTGATCGGGATTCGGCGAGGATGCTGCGGGG
Source organism: Streptomyces caniscabiei (assembly GCF_014930365.1). Classification (GTDB taxonomy): domain Bacteria; phylum Actinomycetota; class Actinomycetes; order Streptomycetales; family Streptomycetaceae; genus Streptomyces; species Streptomyces caniscabiei. The sequence continues at coordinate 132,626 of NZ_JABXWI010000008.1, forward strand.
CGCGGCCGACCACCGTGCCCGCGGCCGCTCGGCGGCCGCGCACTCGCGACCTCAGCGAAGGAGCGCACAGATGACCTCTTGGGGCCACCAGGACCTCGTCGTCACCCGGGCCACGCCCGACGACTGGGCGGTGGTCGCCCGATGGGCGGGGGACGAGGGCTGGAACCCGGGTCTGTCGGACCCGGCGTGCTTCTTCGCGCAGGATCCCGAGGGCTTCTTCATCGGCCGGCTCGACGGGGAACCGGTCTCCTCCGTCTCCGTCGTCACCTACGGCGACGACTACGCCTTCCTCGGCTTCTATCTGGTCCGCCCGGACCAGCGCGGCCGGGGCCACGGTCTCGCCACCTGGAAGACCGCGCTCGCCCACGCGGGCGAGCGCACCGTGGGCCTCGACGGCGTGGTGGCGCAGCAGCACAACTACCGGCAGTCCGGCTTCGCGCCCGCCCACCGCACCTTCCGGTACTCCGGCGTGCTGCCGGAGACCGCCGTGCCCGCCGACGTCCGGCCCGTCCACGACGCCGCGCTCCTCGCGGCGTACGACAGGGCCTGCCACCCGGCCGACCGCCCCCGCTTCCTGAAGCACTGGCTGACGGCCGACGGGCACCGGGCCCTCGCGCGGATCGTCGACGGGCGCCTCACCGGCTACGGCGTCGTCCGGCCGGGCCGGGACGCCCTGCGCATCGGTCCGCTGTTCGCCGACACCGCCGCCGACGCCCGCGCGCTGTTCGCGGGACTGGCCGCCGAGGCTGCGGGCCGTGAGCTGGCCGTCGACGTACCCGAGCCGAACACGGCGGCCGTGGCGCTGGTCGAGGAGTACGGGCTGACGCCCTCCTTCGAGACGGCCCGGATGTACACCGGCCCGATCCGGCCCTACGCGGCGGAGCGCGTCTTCGGGGTCACGACTCTGGAGCTCGGCTAGGGCCCTTCTGATGGATCTCCGTGGAAGAAGGAGCGGCGTCGTGGGGGTCCCTCCCGCTCGAGCGGAGCCGAGCGTGCGTGCCGGGCGTCGCGACGCCGCGGAGATCCATCAGAAGGACCCTTGGGCCCGTCGTCACATCGGGCGCCTTCCGGAAGGCCCACTCCATGCGTGGCTCGACGACACAGCGCAGCGCGGTTCGTACGGGGGAGGTGCACAGCAGGGTGATGCCGCCGATCGCCACGGTGGTGACCGTGAGTTCCCCGAGCGGGGTGTGCAGCCACTCGACGGCGTACCAGTCCCGGAAGCGCGCCCACTTGATCACGAAGCCGTGCAGCAGATAGCCGTACATCGTGCCCGCGCCCAACGCCGTGAACCACAGCTGCCGGCGCGGCACCCAGGCCAGGAAACAGGCCGTCAGCAGCACCGCCAGACAGAACAGGGCGGGCGTGGTCAGCAGGCCCGCCCAGCGGGTCACGCCCTGGCCGGTGACGCTGCCCCGGTGGTAGAACCAGCCCGCGTCGAACCACGGGGCCACCCGGTAGGCCACCACCACGGCCCCGAGAGCCACCGGGAGCAGCCACAGCCGTACCCGGCGGGTGCGCAGCCGGTCGAAGTGCTCGGCGCGCAGGGTCAGTCCCAGGACGAAGAACGGCAGGAAACCCAGCACCCGCTGGATGGAGACGTCGCCGCCGAGGTCCGGAGAGACCGCCGCCAGCATCGCCAGCCCCAGCGCGACCGGCAGCGGGTGACGCAGCATCAGCCACAGGGGCGTGGTCAGCCGCCAGACGAAGAGCGCGACGAGGAACCACATCACGTACCAGGGGTCCAGCAGGCTCAGCGGATAGCCCCAGTCGTCCTGCGCCCACCGGTAGAAGAGCGTGTACGCCGTCTCGAACACGACGTACGGCAGCGCCACCCCCGTCAGCAGCCGCTTCAGCCGGCCGGGCGCCATGTCGAAACTCCGCGAGAAGTACCCGGAGATGACAGCGAAGGCCGGCATGTGGAACGCGTAGACCGTCAGATACGCCGCCGTCACGGTCCGGCTGCCGTACGTCAGCGGCTCCCACGCGTGCCCGCAGGCCACCAGGACGATGGTGAGGTACTTCGCGTTGTCGAAGTACGGGTCCCGCGAGGTCCGCCTCGCCCGGGGCCGCTCACCGTCGGGCGGGGCGGCGGGGGTGGGGCGGGTGTGCTGCACCACGTCTTCGGGCATCGGTGGGAAGTCTCCGGTACGACGACGACTGAACCCGGACCGCCTGCCCCGTCACCCCGGTCCCATGCGTCCTCGACGGCGTCCCCGACGCATGTGGCGCGGAATCGCCGCCACGGCTCCCGCATCCGCCCCGACGGCCCCCCGATCCGTCCGACCGGCTCCGGACCCCGGCACCGGCCTCGCTCGGCGCGCGGCGCCGGGGTGCGGCCGTGGCGCTCCGCGCGGTGAGAAAGCGGTTGAATTCCGTTGCCAGGGTGAACGACTGATGATGGAGTGGGCACCATGGATCACGCTGCTGTGCTGGCACTGTTCGACCGGGACATGCGAGAGGGCGCCCGCCCCGACGGGCCCGGAGCCCGGGTCGAGCGCGTGGGCGGGGTGGTGCGCCAGATCGGTTCCGAGCAGGGCTGGAGCGGCGTCGTCTGGTCCGACCTGGACGAGGCGGGCGCGGACGCGGCGATCACCGAGCAGATCCGGTACTTCTCCGGGCTCGGACGCGACTTCGAGTGGAAGCTGTACGGCCACGATCTCCCGGTCGACCTGGGCCACCGGCTGCGCGCGGCCGGTTTCACGGCCGCCCCGGAGGAGACGTTGATGGTCGCCGAGGTCGCCGACCTGACGCTCGACGTCGAGCCGCCCGAGGGTGTCCGGATCCTGCCGGTCACCGACCGCGCGGGCGTGGACCTGGTGGCCGACGTCCACGAGAAGGCCTTCGGCACCGACAGCTCCCGGATGCGCCACCAACTGCTGGCCCAGCTCAGCGGCGACACCGAGACGGTCGTGGCCGTCGTGGCGCTCGCCGGGGACGTACCGGTGAGCGCAGCCCGGATGGAGCTGCTGCCCGGCACCCGCTTCGCCGGACTGTGGGGCGGCGGCACCGTCGAGAGCTGGCGCGGCCGGGGCGTCTACCGGGCGCTGGTCGCCCACCGCGCCCGTGTCGCCGCGGACCGCGGCTACCGCTACGTCCAGGTCGACGCGCTGGCCCTCAGCCGCCCGATCCTGGCCCGTCTGGGGTTCGAGCCGCTCACGACGACCACGCCGTACGAGTACGCGGTGGGGAGCGCGGCGGCGGCCTGACCGGGGGTCACAGGTCGAGCTGGTACTCGATCGCCGTGTGCGTGGGCCGGTAGCCGAGGATGTCGTTGACCTGGCGCATGGGGAGGTTCTCCTCGGCGGTGTCGGTGAGCAGGGCCAGGTCCGGGGTCACACCGTGGGCGTGGCGGATCGCCGCCGCCTTCATCCGCAGCCCCAGGCCGTGCCCCCGGTGCTCGGGCAGCACGGCCGTGCCGTAGTGCTGTCCTTCGCCCGTGCCGTCGCCCGGCAGCACCAGCTCCGAGAAACCGACGACCGTGCCGCTCGTCGTGTGCACGGCGGCCACGGTGTGCAGTGTGTCGCCGCGCTTCGCGATCGCCTCGGCGGCCGCCACGACCCGCTCGACGTCCCAGACGACCGTGCCGTAGTCGGTGTCGCCCATCGGCATGTCGTCCATGGCGCGGCGCGAGGCGGCGTAGGTGCGGGCGAGTTCGGGGGGTACGACGCCCGTCCAGTGGGTCAAGTGGTAGCCCGGGCACGGCTGTTCGAGGATCCGGGTGACGTGGTCGGGGTCGACGGCGGCGAGGTCGAGCCGGGCGTGCACCAGCGACAGCACCCGGCGGAAGCCGCGTGCCGCGAGGAACACGTCGCCGGGGGAGTCCAGCTCGGCCTGGGCGATGACGGCGCGGCGCCGCTCGTCCCGCGCGGCGGCGATCGCCGCGTCGAGCAGCGCGGTGCCGACGCCCCGCCGCCGCTCGGCCGGGTGCACGGAGAGGTCCAGTTCCGCGAGATGGGTCTGCCCCTCCTTGGTGAACAGCCGCAGGAAGGCGGTTCCGAGGGGGACGCCGTCCTCCCCGGACGCCAGCCAGGCGAGCCGGCGACTGGCCGGGGTCACGGCGGGGTCGGAGAGGTGGGTGAGATGGGTGACGCGAGGCGGCAACGGGGCTCCGGGGACGGTCGACGGGAGGACGGCGGCGCCCGGCGACGCTAGTCGCCGGGCGCGATCACCCGCAACGGGATTCCGGACGCGCGTGGGCGCCCGCCGCCGCTCCCGGGCCGCTCAGCGGCGGGCCCTGCCGCGGTCCAGTGCCACGATGCCCAGGGCCGCGAGGGCGATCTGTATGAGCCATTCGATCCAGTCCGGGCCACCGGTGTCGGCCACGCCGATACCCGCGGCGATGGCGCTGCCGATCAGCGCGGCGACGATTCCCACGAGGATCGTCAGCAGGATGCCGATGCGCTGCCGGCCCGGTACGACGAGCCGGCCGAGCACGCCTATGACAATGCCGATGACGATGGCACTGATGATGCCGTCGATCTCCATCTGAACTCCGCCCCTTGTCGTCGGGATCCCCGCAACCGAGCGAGTGCCCTTCGAACGCGAGTGCAGTCCGTTTCCGTTTCATCTTCTTCACGGGCCTGCCACCCGCCCGGTGCCCACGACGTCCGGTGCCCGCCACCGGTCAGGCGTCCGGTATCCAGCCCGTGACGGCGAGCACCTCCGCGGCGATGTCCATGACGGTGCGCCCGTCGGTCGCGACGCGGACGGTGTCCGACGGCGCCCGTTCGTCCAGCAGCCCTGCCTTGCGCGCACTGCCGGTCAGCTCCCGCTCCAGCTCGGATCCGATCTCCCGGCCCCGCAGCCGTCGCTCGGTCGTCTCGTCCGAGGCCGTCAGGAGCACCCGTACGATCCGGACGTCGGCGCCCATGGCCCGCCGGAAGGTGCCTTCGATCTCGGCGAGCACGCTCAAGGTGTTGGTGTAGACGAGCCGCCGGTACCCGAGGGCCGCGTAATTGCCCCACACGGCGGTGAGATTGCGCTCGGCGATCGCCGCACGGTGCGGATCGCCCGCGGGCGCCGGGTGCACCTGCCCCATGAAGTCGCCCTCGATGACGGCGTGCGCGACCTCGGCGACCCGCAGCCGGTCGGAGATCTCCCAGCCCACCGTCGACTTGCCGACCCCGGCCCGACCTCCGATGAGCAGTACCTCGGCACCGTCCATCAGCCCGCCACCTCCGCGGAGCCCGGGCTCGGGTGGGTCTCGCACTGCAGGGCCCGGCGGATCACCGATGCCGGGTCGCCCTCGTGGTACGGGCGTTCCGAGGGCTCGATGCCGTCGAGGAACTCCTGGTAGCGCACGGCGTACGCGAGGTGGGCCAGTGGCTCGGCCAGGGTGAGTGCCCGGGTGGGGTCGCTCGCCGGGGCGTGGGTCCGCCAGGCGTCGACCCAGACCCGGACGGCCGTGGACCGGACCGCCTCGGGGAGGAAGTCGTACAGGCGCAGACAGTCCAGGACGGGGTCGCCCCAGTGGGCGTCGGCGAAGTCCACGACCACGGGCGGCCCGCCGTCGCCGCGCCAGTTGCCCGGATGGAAGTCGGCGTGCACCAGGGTGTCGGGGAGGCCGCACCGCGCGAGCAGGTCCCAGCGGCCGGCCAACTCCCGCGCCCTGTCCCGCTCCCGTGCGGTGAGGTCCAGGTCGGCGCGGTCGAGGAGGTCACGCACCAGCCCGCCCAGGACCGGGGCCCGCCGGTCCCGCAGGCCGGGTGGGCGTCGGCCGGCCAGGGCGGCCTGCGCGGCGACCGTGCGGCGTACCCCCGACTCGACCGTCGCGGCGTCGGCCGCCCAGCAGTCCTCGCCGGGGATGTGCTCCAGCAGCATCCGCCGCTCACCGGAGGCGAGAACGGTCGGGACGAGTCCCGGGTCCACCCGGGCGAACGCGGCGATGACGGCGGCCTCGTCGGTGGCGAAACGCGGGGTCGCCTTGAGCCAGACCGGTCCTCGCCCGGTGGGCAGCCTGAAGAGTCCCGCCAGGTTCCAGGTCCGCCGCTGCTCGACCGGACCCGTCACCGGCCGCCCCAGCGCGGCCAGGGTCCCCGAGGCCCAGTCGAGCAGTTCCCGCAGTCCGTCGGCGCGTGCCCAGGGGGAGCGGCGGGGGTCGTCGGTGTCCCACGACTCCCGCCGCGCGATGGGCCGCTCCAGCTTCCCGGGGCCGGGGTGCCGCGACGCCTCCACGTGGTACGTCACGTGCCCGTCGCGTCCGCTCTCGCCCCCGTCGGCCTCCAGCAGTCGCAATACGTGGACGGGCACCCCGAGTGCGCGCTCCAGCCGCTCCACGACGGGTCCGACCTCGGCCCACCACGGGACGTCGACGGGGTAGGGGCCGGTGACACCGAGGAAATCCGCACCCGAGGTCACATACGCGCTGAAGGATCGACTCACGGCGCCAGTGTGGGCCGGTCCCTCGGCGTTGACATGCAGGTAATCACCTGCATAACGTGGAGTGTGCGATCAGAGAGCGACCCGGGAGTGGACAGGGTCTTCAAGGCGCTGGCCGACGAGACCCGCAGAAAGCTGCTGGACCGGCTGCACGAGCACAACGGGCAGACGCTGGGCGAGTTGTGCGCGCGGATCGACATGGCCCGGCAGTCGGTGACGCAGCACCTGGCCGTCCTGGAGGCCGCCAACCTGGTCGGCACGGTGCGGCGGGGGCGGGAGAAGCTGCACTACCTCAATCCGGTCCCGCTCCACGAGATGCAGGAGCGGTGGATCGACAAGTTCGAGCGCCCCCGGCTGAGAGCGCTCGGTGCCGTGCGACGACGAGCCGAGGAAGCCATGACCGACAAGCCCACATTCGTGTACGTCACCTACATCGCGAGCACACCCGAGAAGGTCTGGGAGGCGCTGACCAGCGCCGATCTGACCGCCGACTACTGGGGCCACCGCAACGAGTCGGACTGGCGGGAGGGCTCGCGCTGGGCCCATGTCCGCACCGACGGCACCGGCGTCGAGGACGTCGTCGGCACGGTCGTGGTGAGCGAGCCCCCGACCCGGCTGGTCACCACCTGGGCCTCGCCGGAGAACGAGGGCAGGGAGGAGACCTGGTCGCGGGTCACCTTCGACATCGAGCCGCACGCCGACATCGTCCGGCTCACCGTGACCCATGAGGACCTGGAGGACGAGGGGGCGCTCGCCGAGGTGTCCTTCGGCTGGCCCGCGGTGCTCTCCAACCTCAAGTCGCTGCTGGAGACCGGGCGGGTCCTGCCGCAGGAGCCCTGGGGGGTGCCGCGCGGCGGCGACGGCCGGTCCGCCTGAGCGGGACCGGCCGCCGTTACCCCTCGCGGGCGTTCCTGGTCACACCTACGGTGTGAGGCCCCCACGGGTGCCGCCCTTGGCCGCGGCGCCGGCGCACATCACGCCCAGCACCAGGGCCAGGCAGCCGATGATGATGTTGTTGACCACGACACCGGCGTCCGGGCTGTCGCCCACGATCCACGGCGCGATGATCATCCACGCGCCCAGTGCGCACATGGCCCAGCTCAGGCCGTACATCCTCGCCGGTGCGGCGGTGAAGCCGAGGGCCAGCAGGCCGATCGCGATACCCACGATGAGGTTGTGGGTCACCAGCGAGGGCTGGCTCGTCGTGTAGTGGAGTATCCACGGGGACACGGCGCAATACAGACCGAGCAGGAACACCGGTCCGTCCACGAGCGCCACGTCGCGACCGCCGAGCATGCGGGCGTACCGGGCCTGCATTTCGGGTGCGTCGGGGTGACTGGAGATATCACTCCTGTGTGAGACGTTGGCCATGAGTCGACTCCTTTGAACTCCGCAGGCCTGACCGCGTCCGGTGGGATTTGCGGTGAGTGCCGCGTACGTTCATTCTGCGCTTATTTTGCCTTTATGTGTAGTGGTCGGAGCGGAGTGGAGCCTGGGCCGGAATCCGTCCCCGAGGAGCGCCGACCGCCCCTCGGGGACGGGCCTGGAGGGGGTCCGCGCCCTCGACCGGCAGTGGCCCGGTCGTCCGGCCCCCGTCCCGTGTCACTTCCGGGGGAGCCGGGCCTCCGGATGCACACGGCGGCGATCTCGCCGGACCGGGCTCCGGCTCGCCCCGCCGGTGCGCCGTATAGTCGCCCGCATGGGCGCGTACGGGGAGGAGAACCCCACCGATCCCGGGCTCACCAGCGGTGCTCTGGCCCGCAGGCTGGGCGTGTCGCCGACCACCCTGCGCTCCTGGGACCGCCGCTACGGCATCGGGCCCGCCGTCCGCGCCGACGGCCGGCACCGGCGCTGGACCCCACGGGACGTCACGGTGGTCGAGACGATGTGCCGGCTCACCGCAGCGGGAGTGCCACCGGCGGAGGCGGCCCGCGCGGCGAAGGAAGGGGCCGGAGGCCGGATCCCGGAGCGTGGCCCCGATGCCCCCCGGACACCGGACGGGGAACGGCCCCGGCCGTCACGCGCACCCGGCCCGCCCGCCCCGGAGGACGTCCGCAGGGAGTGCCGGGGCCTCGCCCGCGCCGCCGTACGCCTCGACGCCCCGGCGGTGGAGGACCGGCTGGCGGAGGCCGTCGAGCGGTACGGGATCACCACCGCCTGGCAGGAGGTGATGGCGCCGACCCTGCACGCGGTGGGCCGTAAGTGGGCCTCGTCCGGGGACCGCTACGTCGAGGTCGAGCACCTGCTGTCCTGGCACGTCTCGACCACCCTCCGCCGCCACACCCGGCCGCCCGCGCCCGGCCACGACACCACCGCGCCCGGCCCCGTCGTCCTCGCCTGTGTGCCCGGCGAGCAGCACACCCTTCCGCTGGAGGCTCTCAACGCGGCCCTCGGTGAACTCGGCCTGCCCACAAGGATGTTCGGCGCGGCCGTGCCCGTCGAGGCGCTCACCACGGCGGTCGACCGGCTCGGTCCGGCCGCCGTCGTGCTGTGGGCCCAGGCCCGCTCCACGGCGAGCCTGCCCCTCGCCCGCCATCTCGCCGCCGTGCGCTGGGGCGTCAAGGGCGCCCGCCGGCAGCCGCTCGTCCTGCTCGGCGGCCCCGGCTGGCACGGACACCCCGCGCCCGGCACCGTGCGGCCGTCGTCGCTGGCCGACGCGGTGGAGCTGCTCTCGGGACCGTACGGACGCGCGGAACGGCCCGCCCCGCGTTCCTCGCACACCGGCCGGGCCGATGCGGAACCTCAGGACTCGCGCGCCCGCAGGAACCGCTCCCGTCCCTCCGCCAACTCCACGATCGGCTCCGGATAGTCCAGCGCGGCACGGTCGAACCCGCGCAGCTTCCACGGCTCGTGCACCGCCGGACCCGCGACGTCCGCCAACTCCGGTACCCAGCGCCGTACGTACGCGCCCTCCGGGTCGTACCGCTTGCCCTGGGTGACGGGGTTGAGGATCCGGTTGGGCCGGGTGTCGGTGCCGGTGCCCGCCACCCACTGCCAGTTGAGCTGGTTGTTGGCCACGTCGCCGTCGACGAGGAGATCCAGGAAGTGCCGGGCGCCCACGCGCCAGTCGACGTACAGGGTCTTGGCCAGGAAGCTCGAGGTCAGCAGCCGGCCGCGATTGTGCATCCAGCCCTCGTGGCGCAGCTGGCGCATGGCCGCGTCGACCACCGGATAGCCGGTGCGGCCCTCCCGCCACGCCTCGACCTCGTCCGGGGCGGAGCGCCAACGGTCGTGCCTGGCCCGGTACTCCACGGTCGCGGCCGCCGGCCGCACGGCCAGCAGCTGGCGGTTGAAGTCCCGCCACGCGAGCTGCCGCACGAACGCCTCCGCGCCCGGACCGCCCACCTGGCGCGCCCGGTGGACCAGCTCGACGGGGGAGAGGGTGCCGAAGTGCAGATGGGGCGAGAGCCGTGAGGTCGCGTCGCCCGCCAGGTCGTCGTGCCGGTCCTCGTACGCCGCGATGCCGGACCGCAGCCAGGCGGTGAGCCGTGCGCGGCCCTCCGTCTCACCGCCGGCCGCCAACGCCGGGGACAGCCCGGACAGCCCCTCCCGCGAGGGCGGCTCCTCCGAGCCGATCCCGTCCGGCACCCGTACCGTCCGAGGCGCGGCCAGCGCGTCCCGCAGCCGCTGCCGGGACCAGTGGCCGAAATACGGCGTGAACACCGAGAAGTGGTCCGACGCGGCCGGTGTCACCGTGCCGGGATCCACGGCCGTCGTCACCGTCTCGTGCACGTGCAGCCGTACGCCCTCGGCCTCCAGGGCGCGCCGCAGCCGCTCCTCGCGCCGCTGGGCGTACCCGCCGGCGTCGGCCGCCAGATGCACCTCGTCGGCGTCCGCCTCGGCGGCCACCTTGCACACCTCCGCGACGACGTCGCCGGAGCGCACCACCAGCCGGCCGCCCCGCTCGCGCAGCCCCGCGTCGAGGTCGCGCAGACAGTCCGCGAGGAACGCGAGCCGGTTGGGCACGGCGAAGCCGGCCGCCGCGACGGCCCGGTCGCGCACGAACAACGGGACCACCTGCCGCGATCCGTCGAGCGCCGCGCGCAGCGGCGGATGGTCGTGCAGCCGTAGGTCGGAGGTGAACAGGACGACCGAGACGTTCATGGACGGACTCCGGGGAGGGGGAGACGGATCAGATGCTCGCGGGAAGACGGATCAGGTGCTCACGGACATCACTTCCTCCGGCAGGGCGCTCCCGGATGCGCCAGGGACGCATCGCCGCGCGTTCGGGTGATCGGTACGGCGACTACGCTGACCGCGTGGCCACAGTGAACGATCCCGCTCGGCAGCGCGGCGACGACGGGGGCGGCGCCTCCGGGGCGCCGACCGACCTGCACGCCTTCGCCGTGGCGCTGCGCCGGATGAACGGCGAGATCAACCGGCTGGTGCACGCCTTCGCGGGCGACCACGGACTGCACGCGACGGACGTGCAGGCCCTCGCGGCGATCCTGGACGCGGAGGCGCCCATGACGCCGAAGCGGCTGCGCGAACACCTCGGGCTGACCTCCGGCGCGGTCACCGCCTGCGTCGACCGGCTGGAGCGCGCCGGGCACGTGCGCCGGGTCCGCGAGAGCGCCGACCGCCGGGTGGTCCACCTGTACTACGCGGCCGACGCGCGAGGCGCCGCGCGCACCTACTTCCGGCCCCTCGCGACGGCGACCGAGGCCGCGCGGTCCCGGTTCACCGCCGAGGAGCTGGCCGTCGTCCTGCGCTTCCTCGCCGCGATGAACGAGGAGCTGGGCGCGGGCGCCGACCGCCCCCGCTGAATCCGGCCCGCATCGGTGCCCTTAGGATCGGCCGAAGTAACTCAATCATTGAGATTGTTTTTCGTTGAGTCATCTGTTTGGGTCACTCGTCGAGGCACCTCCGCCCGGACTCTGGAGCACCATGTCCACCACCCCCCGACGCGCCCGTGGGCTCGTCCCCCTCCTGCTGATCGCCGTCTGGCTGGTCGTCGGCGGCGTCCTCGGCCCGTACGCCGGCCGGCTCGGCGAGGTCGCCACCAACGACCAGGCCGCGTTCCTGCCGCGCAGCGCCGAATCCACCGAGGTCATCACCGCGCAGCGGGCCTTCCGGCAGGACGAGACGCTGGCGGCGATCGTCGTGTGGACCGGCGACGGACTCGCGGAGCGGCGCGCCCCGGCCGGCCGCCTCCTCGCCTCCCTCGCCGACATCCCCGGGGTCGCCGGCCCGGTGTCACCCGCGTTCCTGTCGAAGGACGGCCACGCGCTGCAGGGCGTGGTCCCGCTCAGGACCGACCTGGGCGACACGCTGCCCGAGACCCTCGACCGGATCCGCGCCGGCGCCGAACGCCTGCCCGGCACCACCGTCCAGCTGGCGGGGCCCGCCGCGAGCCAGGCGGACCTGGCCGACGCCTTCGCCGGCATCGACGGCCTGCTCCTCGGCGTGGCGCTCCTCACCGTGCTGGTGATCCTGCTGCTCGTCTACCGCAGCGTGCTGCTCCCCCTGGTGATCATCCTCGGCGCGGTGTTCGCCCTGGGTCTCGCCTGCGCGGTCGTGTACGCCCTCGCCGACCGGGGCGTCGTCCGCGTCGACGGACAGGTCCAGGGCATCCTGTCCATCCTCGTCATCGGCGCCGCCACCGACTACGCCCTCCTCCTCACCGCCCGCTTCCGCGAGGAACTCACCGACCGCGCCGACCGGGTCACCGCCATGCGGGCCGCGCTGCGGCAGTCCTGGGGCGCGATCGTGGCCAGCGCCGCGACCGTCGCGCTCGGCCTGCTCGCCCTGCTGCTCAGCGACCTCACCAACAACCGGGCGCTCGGGCCGGTCGGCGCCATCGGCATCGGCTGCGCCGTCCTCGCCACACTCACCTTCCTGCCCGCCGTCCTCGTCGCCCTCGGCCGCGCCGCCTACTGGCCCGCCCGCCCGGGCGCCCGCACCGCCTCCGCCCGCGGCGGCGAGGGCGTGTGGCGGCGCGTCGCGGGTCTCGTCGACCGCGCGCCGCGCCGGGTGTGGGCGGTGACCCTGGTCGTCCTGCTGGCCGGCGCCGCCTTCGCGCCGGCCCTCACCTCCAAGGGCGTCCCCCTCGACGAGACCTTCGTGGGCGACGCCCCGTCCGTCGCCGCCCAGCAGGCCCTCGGCGAGCACTTTCCCGCGGGCTCCGGCAACCCCGCCGTGGTCGTCGCCGACGCGGGCCGACTCGAACGCGTGCTCGTCGCTGCCCGCGACACCGACGGCGTGGCCTCGGCGACGGCCGTCGCCGCATCCGGCCGCCCCGGCGGCGAGCCCCTGGTCGTCGACGGACGCGTCCGGGTCGACGTCACCCTCGACGCCGCCGCCGACGGAGACGCCGCGAAGCGCACGGTGGCCCGGCTGCGGACCGCCCTGCACGCCGTGCCCGGCGCGGACGCCCTCGTCGGCGGCTACACCGCACAGCAGTACGACACCCTGCGCACCGCCGAACGCGACCGCACGCTCATCGTCCCGGTCGTCCTCGCCGTCATCCTCCTCATCCTGGTCGGCCTGCTGCGCTCGCTGCTGCTGCCGGTCCTGCTGGTCGCCACGGTGGCCCTGAACTTCCTCGCCACGCTGGGCGTCTCCGCGCTCGTCTTCCGGCACGTGTTCGGCTTCACCGGGACCGACCCGTCCGTCCCGCTCTACGGGTTCGTCTTCCTGGTGGCGCTCGGCGTCGACTACAACATCTTCCTGATGTCCCGGGTCCGTGAGGAGACGCTGCGGCACGGCACGCGCCAGGGCGTGCTGCGCGGGCTGGTCAGCACGGGCGGGGTCATCACCTCCGCGGGCGTGGTCCTCGCCGCGACCTTCGCCGCGCTCGGCGTGATCCCGCTGGCCTTCCTCGCCCAGATCGCCTTCATCGTGGCCTTCGGCGTCCTCCTGGACACCCTCGTGGTGCGCTCGCTGCTGGTGCCGGCGCTGGTACGCGACATCGGGGAGCGCGCCTGGTGGCCGGGGAGGGCGGGCCGGTCATGATCCGGCCCGGGCGACCAACTGCCTCGCCCGGCGGACGAACGCCTCGTGCAGATCGCGGGCGGCCCGCGGCACGGAGTCGGCCCTGCGCCGCTGGAGCATCAGCAGGACCCGGGTGGTGTCGTCGGTGATCGGCCGGTGCACGAGGACGCCACGCCGCTCCAGCGGGTCGCCGACCACGCTGAAGTCCGGCAGGACGGTCGCCCCGAGCCCCTCCGCGACCATCAGCTTGCCCATCTCGGCGCCGTCGGTGGAGTACGCGAAGGCCGGGTCGCGGCCGGCGAGGAGCCGGTGCACATAACGGTGCATGACATACCCGGAGCGCATACCGATCAGCGGTACGGCGAGCAGGTCGTCCACCGACACCGCCGCCCGGGCGGCCAGCGGGCTGTCCGGGCGGACCACCACCACGGGCCGTCCCCGCAGCAGTTCGGTGCCCTCGAACGCGGCCGGCACGTCGTCACCGTCGAGATGGTTGACCAGCCCCAGATCGAACGACCCCTCCAGCAGCGCCCGTTGGATCTCGCTCTGCTGCGCGCCGACCACCTCCACCCGGGTGAGCGGGTGGTCGGCGCGGAAGTCACGGATCACCGGGATCACCAGCGGCACGGTCGCCGCGTTGACCGTGCCCAGGCGGACCGTACGGCTGATGCGGTGCTGCTCGCCCGCCGCCGCCCGCAACCGGTCCACCGCGTCCAGCACCCCGACGATGTGCGGCAGCAGCTCCCGGCCCGCGGCGCTCATCGTCGCGCCCGACCGCTTGCGCTCCAGCAGATCGACCCCCAGCTCACGCTCCAGATTCCGTACGGTCTCGCTCAACGCGGGCTGCGAGAGCCGTAGTTCGTCGGCGGCCCGGCGCAACGAACCGAGCCTGGTCACCGCCGTGATGTATTCCAGCTGTTCCGTTCGCACGGCAGCAGAATGCGCGCCGATTTCCGGCCCGTTCAAGGGTTTCCCTGTCACACCTTCGTGAAATTCAATGGTCCGGGATACGAGACCGGTCGGGTTCTCCTTGACGGCCGTCGACGACGGCTGCCACGATCGACGGCATGAACAAGCGACTGGACCTCACGCGGCGACGCCATGTCGACCTCGCGCGCGTCTCCAGCGCCTCCTGTCGCGCCGCGGCCTGATCACCCCTCCGGGATCCGCCGCGCCTTTCCGCTTTTCCCGGCTTTCCGCCTGAATTCAGCCCTGCCCGCACCCCTGTGTGCCCGCTGAATTCGGCGTGCCCGAAAACATTTCGCAACAGGAGTTCCGCATGCCTGCCGCGCCCCTGAAATTCGCCTATTGGGTCCCCAACGTCAGCGGGGGACTCGTCACCAGCACGATCGAACAACGCACCGACTGGGGGTACGAGTACAACCGCGACCTCGCCGTGCTCGCCGAGAACAACGGTTTCGAGTACGCCCTCAGCCAGGTCCGCTACATGGCCAGCTACGGCGCCGAGTACCAGCACGAGTCCACCTCCTTCAGCCTCGCCCTGCTCCTCGCGACCGAGCGGCTGAAGGTGATCGCCGCCGTCCACCCCGGACTGTGGCACCCCGGTGTGCTCGCCAAGTTCGGCGCCACCGCCGATCACCTGTCGAACGGCCGCTTCGCCGTCAACGTCGTCTCGGGCTGGTTCAAGGGCGAGTTCACCGCCCTCGGCGAGCCCTGGCTGGAGCACGACGAGCGCTACCGCCGCTCCGAGGAGTTCATTCGCGCCCTCCGCCAGATCTGGACCGAGGACCACACCGAACTCGCGGGTGACTTCTACCGGTTGCGCGACTTCACCCTCAAGCCCAAACCCCTCAACACCGCCGAACGCCCCCACCCGGAGATCTTCCAGGGCGGCAACTCCACCGCCGCCCGCGCCATGGCCGGCAGGGTCTCCGACTGGTACTTCTCCAACGGCAGGGACTTCGACGGAGTCGTCGAGCAGATCGAGGACGTCCGCAAGTCCGCCGCCGAGGCCGGCCGCGCCGTACCGAGGTTCGGCCTCAACGCCTTCCTCATCGCCCGTGACACCGAGGCCGAGGCCCACGACACCCTGCGGGAGATCGTCGCGAGGGCCGACCGGGAGGCCGTCGAGGGATTCGGCGCCGCCGTCAAACAGGCCGGGCAGTCTTCCGCCGACGGCAAGGGCATGTGGCAGGACTCCTCCTTCGAGGACCTCGTCCAGTACAACGACGGCTTCCGCACCGGCCTCATCGGCACCCCCGAGCACATCGCCGAGCGGATCGTCGCCTACAAGCGGCTCGGCGTCGACCTCTTCCTTCTCGGCTTCCTGCACTACCACGAGGAGGTCGAGTACTTCGGCCGGCGGGTGCTGCCGCTGGTGCGTGAACTGGAGGCCCAGCTCCCCGAGTCCGTCCCCGCCCAGGTCTGAGGAGGCCATCGACATGAGCACCGCCACCCCCACCGACTGGAAGACCGGACCCGCCCCGCAGACCGCACGGGAGTGGATCGCCCGCGCCGGTGAGGTCGCCGCCGTCCTCGCCACCGACGCCGCCGAGCGCGAGCGCGCCGGCGCCACCCCGTACGACGAGGTCCGCCTCCTCAAGGACTCCGGCCTCGTGACCCTGCTCGGCCCCACCGAACACGGCGGCGGAGGCCAGGACTGGACCACCGCCTACCGCGTCGTCCGCGAGGTCGCCAAGGCCGACGGGTCCATCGGCCAGCTCCTCGGCTACCACTACCTCTGGAACTGGGCCGCCCGGCTGGTCGGCACCCGCGAACAGTGGGAGCACGTCGAGGCCGAGGCCGCCCGGAACCGCTGGTTCTTCGGCGGGGCCGTCAACCCGCGCGACCAGGACGTCGTGGTCACCGAGGAGGGCGACGACCTCGTCTTCACCGGCCGCAAGTCCTTCTCCACCGGCAGCAAGGTCTCCGACGTCACCGTCCTCGAAGGCGTCCTGGAGGGCACCGACAGCCACGTCTTCGCGATCGTCCCCTCCGACAGCGAGGGCCTCACCTTCCACGACGACTGGGACAACATCGGCCAGCGGCTCACCGAGAGCGGCGGCGTCACCCTCGACGGCGTCCGCACCCCCTGGTCCTCCGCCGCCGGGTACGTCGACAAGGAGTTCCGGCCCCGCACGTACAACACCCTCAACGTCCCCACCATCCAGCTCGTCTTCGTCAACTTCTACCTCGGCATCGCCGCCGGCGCGCTGGAGACGGCCGCGACCTACACCCGTACCAAGTCCCGGGCATGGCTGCACGGCGGTCACGAGCGGGCGGTCGACGAGCCGTACGTCGTCGACGTCTACGGTGATCTGACCGCCAAGCTCTGGGCGGTCGAGGCCCTCGCCGACACCGTCGCCGCCGAGGGGCAGCGGCTGCACGACGACCCCGACGCCGTCACCGAGCGGGCCCGCGGCGACTTCGAGGTCAGGGTGGCCGCCGTCAAGGCCCGCGCCACCGAGGTGGCCCTGGAGGTCGCGACGCGCGTGTTCGAGGTGACCGGCGCCCGCTCCACCGCCACCTCCGAAGGCCTCGACCGCTTCTGGCGCGACATCCGCACCCACACCCTGCATGACCCCGTCGCCTACAAGCGCCGCGAGGTCGGCCGCTGGGTCCTCGAAGGCGAACTGCCCGAACCCACCTGGTACTCCTGACCGCTCCCTTCCGGGGTGCCCGCTCGCGTGGGCACCCCGGGCTCCCCCAGAAAGAGGACCCATGGCCACCGTTCTGTCCGTCTCCGGCAGCCCCTCCGTCTCCTCCCGCACCGCGAAGCTCGTCCGCCACCTGGACGCCCGTCTGATCGCCCAGGGGCACGAGGTCGTGCCGCTCGACATCCGCACCATCCCCGCGGAGGCCCTCCTCGGCGCGGACTTCAAGCACCCCGCCATCGTCGAGGCCACCGCCCTCTTCGAGCGGGCCGACGGCGTCGTCATCGGCACCCCCGTCTACAAGGCCGCCTACTCCGGAGTCCTCAAGGCCCTGCTCGACCTGCTCCCGCAGTACGCCCTCACCGGCAAGACGGTGCTGCCCCTGGCCACCGGCGGCACCACCGCCCACGTCCTCGCCCTCGACTACGCGCTGCGGCCGGTCCTC
Organism: Streptomyces caniscabiei; assembly: GCF_014930365.1. Taxonomy (GTDB): domain Bacteria; phylum Actinomycetota; class Actinomycetes; order Streptomycetales; family Streptomycetaceae; genus Streptomyces; species Streptomyces caniscabiei. The sequence goes on from NZ_JABXWI010000008.1 coordinate 149,999, forward strand.
AGCTCCATGGGCGCCCGGCACATCGTTCCCGGCTGGTTCACCCTCGACAAGGACATCACCGTGGGGGACGACGGCAAGGTCACCATCGCCCCGGCCACCGCCGAGGCCCTCGGCCAGGTCGTCGACCAGTTCCTGGCCGCGCTCGGCCCGGCGCCCGTCCTGGCCGCCGCGAGCTGAGCCATGACCCACCTCCCCACCCACACCCGCGGCGACACCCGCGGCGAGGCCCGCGGCGACCTTCCCGCCGACGCCCGCACCGACGCCCCGGCCGGTCCCCGGGCGGCGAAGGTCATCGCCGACGACGCCGAGGCCCTCGCCGTCGCCGCCGCGCTCGCCGAGGAGTTCCGGGCCGGGGCCTCGGAACGGGACGCCGAACGGCGCCTGCCGCGCGCCGAGTTGGACCGGCTCTCCGCCTCCGGGCTGCTGGCCGTCACCGTGCCCGCCGCACACGGGGGAGCGGACGTGAGCCACGAGACCCTGGCGGAGATCTTCCGGCTCCTCGCGTCCGCGGACGCGAGCCTCGCCCAGATCCCGCAGAGCCACTTCGCCTACGTCAACGTGCTGCGCCGCCGGGGGACGCCGGGGCAGCGGGAGTTCTTCTTCGGTGAACTCCTCGCCGGGCGCCGCTTCGGCAACGCCCAGTCCGAGGCGGGCACCCGGCACGTCCAGGACATCCGCACCCGCCTGGAACCGCTGCCGGACGGTTCCCATGTCCTCGACGGGATCAAGCACTACGCGACGGGCGCCCTGTTCGCCGACTGGATCCCGGTGCTGGCCCGCGCCGGGAACGACGCGCTCCATGTCGCCTACGTGCCCCGGGACGCCCCGGGTGTCACGGTGATCGACGACTGGGACGGCCTCGGCCAGCGCACGACGGCCAGCGGCACGGTCCGCCTGGAGGGCGTACGGGTGCCGGGCGACCGGGTGCTGCCGCACCACCTCACCTTCGAGGGTCCCCAACTGCACGGCGCGGCGGCCCAGTTGCTGCACGCGGCCATCGACGCCGGGATCGCCGGGGGAGCCCTCGCGGAGGCGGCCGAGTTCGTGCGGACGAAGAGCCGGCCGTGGTTCGAGAGCGGCGTCGAGACGGCCGCCGAGGACCCGCTGCTCATCCAGCGGTTCGGCGAACTCGCTCTCCAGGTACGGGCGTCGGACGCGCTGCTGCGGGAGGCCGCGCGGGTGGTGGACACGGCGAGCGGCGCCCTGACCGACGACTCGGCGGCCGAGGCGTCCATCGCCGTGGCCGCCGCCAAGGTACAGGCGGCCAACGCCGCCCTGGAGGTGGCGAGCGCCCTGTTCGAGGTGTCCGGGACCCGGTCGGCACTCCACTCGCTCAATCTGCACCGGCACTGGCGGGACGCCCGCACCCACACCCTGCACGATCCGACCCGCTGGAAGCTCCAGCACATCGGCCGGTACACGCTCAACGGCACCCGGCCGCCCCGCCACGGCCTCCTCTAGGGCCCTGCGGCGGACCGCGGCCCTGGCACCCCTCAGACAGGAGACCCCCGTGTCCCTCACCTTCCACTGGTTCCTGCCCACCAACGGCGACAGCCGTCATGTCGTCGGCGGCGGTCACGGCACTCCCGCCACCGAGTCCGGCCGGGACCGGCCGCCGACGGTCGGCTACCTCAGCCAGATCGCCCGCGCCGCCGAGGACCTCGGCTTCGTCGGCGCGCTGACCCCCACCGGTGCCTGGTGCGAGGACGCCTGGCTCACCACCGCGATGGTGAGCCGGCACACCGAACGCCTGAAGTTCCTGGTCGCGTTCCGCCCCGGCTTCGTCTCGCCGACGCTCGCCGCCCAGATGGCCGCCACCTTCCAGCGGCAGAGCGGCGGACGGCTCCTGCTCAACGTCGTCACCGGCGGCGAGAGCCACGAGCAGCGGGCCTACGGCGACTTCCTCGACAAGGACGACCGGTATCGCCGTACCGGCGAGTTCCTGGAGGTCGTACGGGGACTGTGGGAGGGCCGGACCGTCGATCTGAAGGGCGAGCACCTCCAGGTCGAGGACGCGAGGCTCGCGCGGTTGCCCGACCCGGTGCCCGAGGTGTACTTCGGCGGCTCCTCCCCGATCGCCGGGGAGATCGCCGCCCGGTACGTCGACGTCTACCTCACCTGGGGAGAGCCGCCGGCCGTGGTCGCCGAGAAGATCGCCTGGGTCAGGGCGCTGGCGGCGAAGGAAGGCCGCACCCTCCGCTTCGGCATCCGGCTGCACGTCATCACCCGCGACACCGCCGAGCAGGCGTGGGCGGAGGCCGACCGGCTGCTCGACGGCTTCGACCCCGAGACCGTACGGTCCGTGCAGGCCGGCCTCGCCCGCAGCGAGTCCGAGGGCCAGCGGCGGATGCTCGCCCTGCACGGCGGCAACCGCGACGGCCTGGAGATCCACCCCAACCTCTGGGCCGGCATCGGCCTGGTGCGCGGCGGGGCGGGCACCGCCCTGGTCGGCAGCCACGACGAGGTCGCCGAGCTGATCAAGGAGTACCACGCCCTCGGCATCGACGAGTTCGTCCTCTCGGGCTACCCGCACCTGGAGGAGGCGTACTGGTTCGGCGAGGGCGTCCTGCCCCGGCTCGCCGCCCAGGGCCTGTGGCGTCACCCCTTCGCCGTGCCGGCCGCGCCCACGGCACTGGTGCCGTTCGCGAGCTGACACGGACCGGCCGGGGCCGTTCAGTAGGCGGCCGACAGCGAGGCGAGGTGGGCCCGGCGGACCTCCGGGGTCTGTCCCTGCACCAGGAGGAACATCGCCTCCCGGGCCAGGCGTTGGGCACGGCTGTCCAGATCGATGGCGCGTCCGCCGCCGGCGACGACCGCGGCGGTCGTCGCCGTGCGCATCAGGTCGAACGCCTTCGTCTTCAGGGCCAGCCGCTCCTCCATGTGCTCGTGCGGCGCCGGATGGTCGGCGAGGGCGTACGCCTGCCGCCGCACCTTGTCCAGCCGCAGGCGGAGCGCCTTGGTCGTGGGGTCGTCCTGCTCCAGCAGGCCGAGGGCCGACTCGGCGACCCCGAACACCGCGGGTGAGGCGTTCGTCGGCTTGGGGCGGTCGCTCGCGGCCCAGGACTCGTACGGCGCGTGCAGGGCCACGGCGTCGTCCGGGACCCACAGCCCGTCGAGCTCGAGCGAGACCGTACGGGCGGCCGTGAGCGCGGCGAGCCGCATGGGCGCCGAGGCCCGCAGCCCGGACTGCTGACGGGCCTCCGTGAACGCGAACACCACCTCGTCGGCGTCCGTGACCCCGGCCAGCAGCATCACGTCGTTCAGGCCCCACCCCGTGTACCAGGGGACCGTGCCGTGGAACCGCCAGCCGCCCCGTCTGGGCACGGCCCGGACCGGGACCTGCGGGTAGCGCCGCAGATGCGCGTACGCCACGCCGGACAGCAGCTCGCCGGTGGCCAGCTTCCCCAACAGGTTCTCCCGGGCCGGGAGTTCGCTCTTCGCCAGGGTCAGCACGGGGGTGTGGTGCTGGGTCTGCACGAACCAGGTGGAGCAGCAGGCCCCCGCCAGGATCTCGGCGGTCTCCCGCGCCACCGAGTGGGGCGCCCCCGAACCGCCGTACGCCACCGGCGCGCTCACCCCGAGCAGCCCGGACCGCTTGATCGCCTGGATGCTGCTCGCGGGCACCCCCTCCTGGTCGACACGCTCCGCCTGGGGCGTGAGGACCTCGGCGGCGAGTCCGCGCGCCTGGACGACGAGAGGGTGCGGTGACGTGGTCATGGGGTGATTCTCCCCGGCCCGGACCCCAAAGATCACCTCTTCGGGGCCGGAAGATCACCTGCCCTCGCTCCCCTCGCACGGTGTGTGACCTGCGCCACGTCGGCCCGTTGTCAGGTTGCCGGTCGCAACCGGTCAGGCCGCTGCGCTTGCATGTGATCGTCGGGCCCGCGCCCCGCCGGGCCCCGTGAGCGACGGTTCGCTCCACCCCCCACCGGGCCGCTCGGCCCGTAAGGAGAAGACCATGAAAGACCGGGCCAAGGTCGAGGAACTCCTCGTCACGTCGGATCTCCAGGTGCAGACCTCGAAGGTCGCGTGGCGGCACGTCGAGGCCGAGTACGTGGACGTGGTCGAGGACATCCTGGCCACACTGGCGCCGAGCGGCCCCTACGCGTACACGGTCGTCCCCGCCGTCGAAGAGGGCAAGGAGATCCCGACCCAGCGGATCGTCGACTCCTACGAGGCCATCGAGAACAGCTACCGCACCATGCACCGGTACGCGGCCGTGATCGGGATCCGGCCCGTCACCGAGATCAACGCCTCCTGGTACACCTTCGTCAGCGGTTCGGGCCGCGGGCGCGACAAGAGCACCGGCGCCGAGAGCGAACGCCCCATCGTCGTGCTGTTCCCGACGATGGGATCGCAGGGCATCACCGGTGAACTCTTCTGGGGCCGTACGCAGCAGGAGTCCCTGCCGGGCGACCCGGCGGACGGCGCGCTGGCCGGCCGGTTCGCCGTGGCCCGGGTGCACGCCGAGTTGCTCGACGCCTATCGCGAGGGTGATGTGGACGCCATCGTCGAGCGCGCCCACCCCGAGATCCAGACCGGTGTGCGGCACTACGCGGCGGGGGCCGGCACCCTGGTCGAACTGCACACCAAGGACGAACTGAGGTCCCACCTCCAGGAGTTCTACGCCCACTACGAGGTCCGGGACATCGAGGTCGTCAAGCGGCACTTCGACGACTGGTTCTTCTTCCACGAGCTGCGCTGGACGGTGGAGGTCCGCAGGGGGCCCGAGGCGGGCTCCGTCCTCCGCCACCACACCGCCGAGTACGCGGAGGTGTCCGGCGCCGGGCTGGTCGTGGCGCACATCGGGCACGGGACGGACCAGTTGAAGCTCGGCTGAGCCGGAGCGCGACGTGCGGCCTCCGTGGCATTGCTTGACTTAGGCAAACATCTGTTACGGTGGTCGCATGTCCACACCACGCCCCGTCGAAGCGGCGTCCCTGGGGGACGTGACCGAGATCGAGCGGCTGCTCACCCGGCTCGCGTACCTGGCCGGGCGGACCCGCCGGCACGAACGACTGATGTCCGACAGCGGAGTCTCGCTGGACCGCTCCTCCGTCGCGATCCTGCGGCACATCGCCGAGAGCGAGCCGCTGCGCCCGGGCGTGCTCGCCGTCCGGCTGTCCGTGGAGGCCTCCCATGTCACCCGGCAGCTACGGCAGTTGGAGAGCGACGGCCATGTGATCCGGGTGCCCGACCCGGAGGACCGCCGGGCGCAGCGGGTCCAGATCACCGAGGCAGGGCTCGCGGCCTTCGGCCGTGTCAGGGAGGCGAGCCGCCGGGGGATCGGGGACGCGCTGGAGGACTGGTCCACCGAGGACCTGCGGCAACTCGCCGCGCTCTTCAACCGGTTGGTCGACGACTTCGTCGAGCAGGCCGAGACGGCCGTCGGCCCGCGGCCCGTCGGCTGACCGCGCACGGCCCGATCCCCCACGCGAGCCCTCCTCGAACGGTCTGGTCATGCGCACTCAGCTCACCGGGAAACCCATGGCGCGACGAGACGGCGCGCAGCACGTCCTGCTGGTGGCCGACGACCCCGGCGTCACCGAACTCCTCACCACCACCATGCGGTTGGCCGGATATCGCGTCGCCGCGGCGGACACCGGCACCGAGGGAACGGCACGGATCGCCCGGGGCGGGTACGACCTCGTCGTCTGGGACGCCGCCGTGCCGGACCCCGAGCGCCTCGGGCGGGCCCGGCACGGCGCGCCTGTGGGCCGGCCCCCGCTGCTCTTCCTGGCCGCCTGCGACACCCTGTACGACCTGGTGCCCGGCCTGCGCCCCGGCGACGAGGACTACGTCGTCAAGCCCCTCAGGGTTGCCGAAGTCCTGCACCGTGCACGGGCGTTGCTGCACGGACGCGGCGGTCCCGAGCGGACGGAGGGGGTGCCCTGCTACGGCGACCTGGTCCTGGACGACGCCGCCTGCGAGGCGCGGCGCGGATCCAGACCGCTCGGCCTCACGCCCGCCGAGTACCGGCTGCTGCGCCATCTGCTGGCGAACGCGGAGCATGTGCTGTCCAAGGAGCAGATCAGCCGGCACGTCTGGGGCGAGTACCGCGCGCACGGCGCGATCGAGAAGCTCGTGGCCCGGCTCCGACGCAAGACCGACCGCGAGGAACCCGCGCTGATCCACACCCGGCGCGGCTTCGGCTACTGGCTTGGCTGTCCCGACGACTGACCGCACGGCCGAGTGGACCCGGGGGGCGGCCTGACCTCCCGTCATGGGAGCCGACTGGTCTACACCCTTGACTGGTACAGACCAACGCGGTTGAGTGTGCCCCACACCCCCACCACGGCCGCCCCCACGCCGTGGCCGGCCCCGCCGGCGCGTGCGCGCGAGGTACGTCCCAGCCATGCCCTCGGGCCCCTCGCCCGGGTGCGGCCGTGCTCCACGAAGGAGTTGGTCCCGTGTCGAGGCGTCGTACATCCGCTCTGCTGACCGCCCTGCTCATCGGTGGTTCCACACCCCTGCTGCTGCCCGCCCAGAGCGCGTCCGCCGCTCCCTGTTCGAGCTACGCGAGCTGGGTGGCCGGCCGGTCCTACGTCACCGGCGACATCGTGCGTTACACCGACGGCAGGGCGTACATCGCCGAGCACGACAACCCGGGGTACGACCCCACCATCAGCACCTGGTACTGGGAGCCGTACGCCTGCGAGAACGGCCCCACCAACCCCTCCGGATTCGTGGTGAGCGAAGCGCAGTTCAACCAGATGTTCCCGAACCGGAACTCGTTCTACACGTACAGCGGTCTGCGGGCGGCCATGAGCGCCTACCCGGCCTTCGCCACCACCGGCAGCGACACCGTCAGGAAGCAGGAGGCGGCGGCGTTCCTCGCCAACGTCAACCACGAGACCGGCGGCCTCGTCCACATCGTCGAGCAGAACACCGCCAACTACCCCACCTACTGCGACTGGGGCCGACCGTACGGCTGCCCGGCCGGTCAGTCGGCCTACTACGGGCGCGGCCCCATCCAGCTGAGCTGGAACTTCAACTACAAGGCGGCGGGCGACGCGCTCGGCCTGAACCTCCTGGGCAACCCCTGGCTGGTCCAGAACGACGCGGCCGTCGCCTGGAAGACCGCCCTGTGGTACTGGAACACCCAGACCGGGCCCGGCTCCATGACCGGCCACAACGCCATGGTCAACGGCGCCGGATTCGGCCACACCGTCCGCAGCATCAACGGCTCCCTGGAGTGCGACGGCAAGAACCCCGCGCAGGTGCAGAGCCGGGTCAGCGCGTACCAGCGGTTCGTCCAGATACTCGGCACGTCGGCGGGCGGCAATCTGTACTGCTGACGGGGGCGGACGGGGCACCTTCGCCCGGCGGCATGGGAGACTCGGTCGATGACCTCCGGGACGATCGACGCGGCCGCCGCGGGCAGTTGGACGCTCGGCGACCTGCCCGTCCGCCGCGTCGGCCTCGGCGCGATGCGGCTGACGGGCAGCGCCGCCTTCCACCTCGGGACGCCGAGGAACCGCGACGAATCGATCGCCGTGCTGCGGCGCGCGGTCGAGCTGGGCGTCAACCACATCGACACGGCGGCCTTCTACTTCTCCTCCCTGCGGTCCGCCAACGAGCTGATCAACAGCGCGTTGGGCGGGCCCTACCCGGACGACCTGGTCATCGTCACCAAGGTCGGACCGCACCGGGAGCACTCGGGGGAGTGGGGGACGGCCGCCCGCCCCGACCAGCTGCGCGGCCAGGTCGAGGAGAACCTGCGGCAGTTGGGCCGCGACCACCTCGACGTCGTCAACCTCCGCCGGATGCGGCAGGACTCCATCGCCGAGCACTTCGGGGCCCTGGCCGAACTGCGCGAGGCCGGGCTGGTCCGTCATCTCGGCGTCTCCGCCGTCGAACCCCGGCACCTGGAGGAGGCCCGCGCGATCGCCCCCGTGGTCTGTGTGCAGAACCGGTACGGACTCGACGGCCCCGACCCGTCCGCCGACGAGATGCTCCGGGTCTGTGGCGAGCAGGGCCTCGCGTTCGTGCCGTTCTACGCGATCGCCGGCGAAGCCGGACCCGAGGGCGCGAGCGCCGCGCACCACGACGCCCTGCACGCCGTCGCCCGCGCCCACGACGCCACCCCCGCCCAGATCCGGCTCGCCTGGACCCTCCACCAGGGACAGCACGTCCTCGCCATCCCCGGCACGGGGAATCCGGACCACCTGGCCGAGAACGTCGCCGCCGGCGCCCTCCGGCTCACGGGGGAGGAACTGGCCCGGCTGGACGCGATCCACCGAGGCGAGGCGTCCCCGCAAAGCGGCACCAACGGGTTCATATAGGCTGCCGGTTCTGTCCCTGCCGTTCGCCACCACCCGGGAGAGTCACCCGTGAGCGTAGCCACCGCCCACTCCGCATCGGCCGTACCGCCCGCCGACGGGACGCCCGCGACCAGCGGAGCGCCGACGCGGGACGAGGGGTTCTGGGTCGAGCCCGGAGCGGCCGAGGCGCAGGCCCCCGAGGCCGTGACCGAGGTCGTGCCCGCGGCCGAGGTGCCGGCACAGTCGTCCGGTGAGCCGGCTCCCGAGCAGCCGACGACCGACGGGGCCGCCCCGGAGCCGTCCGGCCTCGACACCCCCGCGCAGGCCCACGAGGACGACACCCCGGGCGACGCGGTGGACGAGCAGGTCGCGCGGGACGCAAGGGAGTTCGGGGTCTACGCGCGCACCGGCGGCTGGGCCTTCGCACTGAAGGTGGCGCGCAGTGTGCGGCCCGGCGGCGAGACACCGGGCGAGACGGCGAAGGTGTCGGCGAAGCGCTTCGCCGGGCTGGCCGAATGCTCCCCGGAGCGGGTCATGCGGTACTACAAGGCCTGGGACAAGGCGGCCGACGACGGCATGGTCCCGCACTTCGAGGCCCTGGCCCCCGGCGAGGAGATCGACCTCCCGGACTCGGACGTGTGGCTGTCGTACTACAGCTCCCGGTCCAGCGCGACCTCCGACCGGGGCACCGCCATCTCGGCGGCGGCCGAGGCCGAGGGCATCCGCCCGACCAAGGCGCTGGAGGTCGCCGAGAACCCCACCGCGCTGCGCGCCGCGATCCTGGCCGACCCCTCCACCGCGCAGGCGGCCCGCGCGGCGCTGCTGGACCGCCTGAAGGAGGACCCCACCCTCCAGACCGAGCTGGCCCGCGACATCGCCCGCACCGACGAGTTGAAGAAGGCCGTCGCCAACGAGACCCAGGCGGCCAGCCGTATCGGGTACGTCCGGCAGATCGTCGAGAACGGGCAGGTCAAGACCCCGGCCGGCCAGGTGATCGACGCCACCGCCGAACTGCGCGCCGAGGCCGAGCGACACCTGTCCCTCATCGACGAGCTCGACGACGACGAGGACACCGGCGAGTGGGCGACGGAGGCCTACGACACCGTCAAGGAGCTCGTCGTCCAGACCGTCCAGTCCGACCCCGAGCTGCGGGTCCAGGAGCGGCGGACCAAGTTCTACAGCAGCCTCCAGAAGGCCACGAAGGTCTTCGAGGAGCTGACCCTCGACGACGCCGTCGACCTCGACGCCATCTACGAGGACGACATGCTGGAGCGCCTGGAGGAACTCCAGCAGGCCCTGAGCACCTGCATCGCCACCCTGCGCAAGGCGTCGCCGGGCGAGTGATCACCGGCTGACCCCCTTTTCGACTCCCGGGACCCCCTGCCGTGCAGGGGGTCCCGGCCGTCCCGGGGGTCTCGCGGGTGTAAGGGAGGAATGCCAGTTGCGTCCGCTGAGTGTTACGTATAACCTCCCGGGAACCCCGAGCGACCCTCGGACGGACACCGCACCCTTCCCGCGCGACCCGCGCACCCCTCCGAGAGGCCCCGATGAGACGCATAGCCCTGGTCACCCTCGTGGTCGACGACTACGACGAGGCGATCCGCTTCTACACCGAGGCGCTCGGCTTCACGCTCGTCGAGGACGAGCCGAGGTCCGGCGGCAGCCGCTGGGTCGTCGTCGAGCCCGGGAGCGGGGGACGGGGCGGCGGACTGCTGCTGGCGCGCGCCAAGGACGAGGCACAGAGGGGCCGCGTCGGCGACCAGACCGGCGGACGCGTGGGGTTCTTCCTGCACACCGACGACTTCACCCGCGACCACGCCCGCATGCGGGCCGCGGGCGTCAGGTTCCTGGAGGAGCCGCGCCACGAGCCGTACGGCTCGGTCGCCGTCTTCGAGGACCTGTACGGCAACCGCTGGGACCTCCTCCAGCCCGCCACCGGCTGAACCGCCGTCCCCTCTCGACCCACCACACCGCACCACCTGCCGAGGAACGAACGCCATGAGTGCTACGCGCATAGATGCAGAAGTGATCCGCCGCCTGCCCAAGGCCGTCCTGCACGACCACCTCGACGGCGGCCTGCGCCCCGCCACCCTCGTGGAGCTCGCGGCGGAGGTCGGCCACACCCTCCCGGAGACCGACCCGGAGGGCCTCGCCGCATGGTTCTACGAGGCGGCCAACTCCGGTGACCTGGTGCGGTACATAGCCACGTTCGAGCACACCCTCGCGGTGCTCCAGACCCGCGAGGGCCTGCTGCGCGCGGCCGAGGAGTACGTGCTCGACCTGGCCGCGGACGGTGTCGTCTACGGCGAGGTCCGCTACGCCCCCGAGCTGAACGTCAACGGGGGGCTGACCCTGCCGGAGGTCGTGGAGACCGTGCAGGAGGGCCTGGCCGCCGGTATGGCCAAGGCCGCGGCCCAGGGCACCCCGGTCCGCGTCGGCACGCTGCTGTGCGGGATGCGCATGTTCGACCGCGTCGGTGAGGCCGCCGACCTGGCCGTGGCCTTCCGGGACGCCGGTGTCGTCGGCTTCGACATCGCGGGCGCCGAGGACGGCTTCCCGCCCGCCGACCACCTGGCCGCCTTCGAGCACCTGCGCCGGGAGAGCGTCCCCTTCACCATCCACGCCGGCGAGGCCCACGGCCTGCCCAGCATCCACCAGGCCCTCCAGGTCTGCGGTGCCCAGCGCATCGGTCACGGCGTACGCATCACCGAGGACATCGTGGACGGCAAGCTGGGCCGCCTCGCCGCCTGGGTGCGCGACCGCAGGATCGCGCTGGAGATGTGCCCGACCTCCAACCTCCAGACCGGCGCGGCGACGTCCATCGCGGACCACCCGATCACGGCCCTGCGGGACCTCGGCTTCCGCGTCACCCTGAACACCGACAACCGCCTCGTCTCGGGCACCACCATGACCCGCGAGATGTCCCTGCTCGTCGACGAGGCCGACTGGACCCTCGCCGACCTGCGCACGGTCACCGTCAACGCCCTCAAGAGCGCCTTCATCCCGTTCGACGAGCGCAACGCCCTCATCGAGAACGTGGTGCTCCCGGGCTACGCGGCGGCGTCCGCCCGCTGAGCCGCGCCCGCACGACGGCCGGCCCCGAGTTGCCGGACACACAGTCCCTCGGGGCCGCCGGCTCCTCCGAAGGGGGCGGGTGATGCCGTCAGCTCCTCGTCACGAGTTCCTTGAGCGCGATGTTGAGTTCGAGGACGTTCACGCGGGGCTCGCCGATGAAGCCGAGGGTGCGGCTCTTCGTGTGGTCCTCGACGAGCCGCTCCACCTGGGCGACGGGGAGGCCGTTCCGTTCGGCGACCCGGTGGACCTGGAGTTCGGCATAGGCCGGGGAGATGTCCGGGTCCAGGCCCGAGCCGGAGGACGTCACCGCGTCGGCGGGGACCTCGGACTCCTCGACCTTGTGGTCGGCGGTCGAGTTGTCCTTGACGACCGAGGCCTTGGCGGCTTTCACCCAGTCGACGAGGTCCTCGTTGTCGGCGGAGCGGTTGGTGGCGCCGGAGAGGATCAGCCTGTACCGGGTGTTGACGGTGTTGGTGCCGAGACCGTTCTGGGGCCGGCCCTGGAACCACTTCAGGTCGGGCTCCGGGCTCTCCTGCCCCTTCGGCGGCAGGTCGTACGCCTGGCCGATCAGCGACGAGCCGACGACGTCGCCCCTGCCGTCCCTGATCTCGGAGCCGTTCGCCCCGTCGTCGAACAGAGCCTGGGCGAAGCCGGTGACGGCCAGCGGGTAGAGGACGCCCGTCACCAGCGTGAGGACGAGGAGGGCGCGCAGGCCTGCTCCGAGCAACCGGGCGGTGTTGGTCACCGTGTTGTTCATGGTCTTCAGCCGATCCCGGGGATGAGGGAGACGAGCAGGTCGATGAGCTTGATGCCGATGAAGGGGGCGATCAGGCCGCCGAGGCCGTAGACGGTCAGGTTGCGGCGGAGCATCCTGTCGGCGCTGACCGGCCGGTACCGCACGCCCTTCAGCGAGAGCGGTACGAGGGCGACGATGATCAGGGCGTTGAAGACGACGGCGGAGAGGATCGCGGAGTCCGGCGAGGACAGGCCCATGATGTTGAGCTTGTCCAGGCCCGGATGCACGGCCGCGAACAGCGCCGGGATGATCGCGAAGTACTTCGCCACGTCGTTGGCGATGGAGAACGTCGTCAACGCGCCCCGCGTGATGAGCAGTTGCTTGCCGATCCCGACGATCTCGATGAGCTTGGTCGGGTCGGAGTCCAGGTCGACCATGTTCCCGGCCTCCTTGGCGGCCGAGGTGCCGGTGTTCATGGCCACGCCGACGTCCGCCTGGGCGAGGGCGGGGGCGTCGTTGGTGCCGTCACCGGTCATCGCGACGAGCTTGCCGCCGGCCTGTTCCCGCTTGATGAGGGCCATCTTGTCCTCGGGGGTGGCCTCGGCGAGGAAGTCGTCGACACCCGCCTCCTCGGCGATGGCCCGTGCGGTCAAAGGGTTGTCACCGGTGATCATGATGGTCCTGATCCCCATCCGGCGCAGTTCCTCGAACCGCTCGCGCATCCCGTCCTTGACGACGTCCTTGAGGTGGATCACCCCGAGGACCCGGGCGCCCCGGTCGTCCTCGACGGCGACGAGCAGCGGGGTGCCGCCGGCTTCGGAGATCCGGTCGGCCGTCGCGCCCGCGTCCTCGTCGATCGTTCCGCCCCGCTCCCGCACCCAGGCGAGGACGGAACCGGCCGCGCCCTTGCGGATGCCGCGCCCGTCCACGTCCACACCCGACATCCGGGTCCGGGCGGTGAACGCGATCCACTCTGCGCCCACGAACTCACCCTGGTGGCGCTCGCGCAGCCCGTACCTCTCCTTCGCCAGTACGACGACGGAACGGCCCTCGGGCGTCTCGTCGGCCAGCGACGACAGTTGGGCGGCGTCCGCCAGCTCGGCCTCCGTCGTCCCGCTCACCGGCACGAACTCCGCCGCCTGCCGGTTGCCGAAGGTGATCGTCCCGGTCTTGTCGAGCAGCAGGGTCGAGACGTCACCGGCGGCCTCGACGGCACGCCCCGACATGGCGAGGACATTGCGCTGGACCAGACGGTCCATGCCCGCGATGCCGATGGCCGACAGCAGCGCCCCGATCGTGGTCGGGATGAGGCAGACCAGCAGCGCCACCAGCACGACCATCGTGAGGTGGGTGCCCGCGTAGTCCGCGAAGGGCGGGAGCGTGGCCACCGCGAGCAGGAACACGACGGTCAGGGACGCGAGCAGGATGTCGAGCGCGATCTCGTTCGGCGTCTTCTGCCGGGCCGCTCCCTCGACGAGGCTGATCATGCGGTCGATGAAGGTCTCGCCGGGCTTCGTCGTGATCTTGACGACGATCCGGTCGGACAGCACCTTCGTACCGCCGGTGACCGCCGAACGGTCGCCCCCCGACTCCCGGATGACCGGCGCCGATTCACCGGTGATCGCCGACTCGTCCACGGAGGCCACCCCCTCGACGACGTCACCGTCACCGGGGACGATGTCGCCGGCCTCGCAGACGACGAGGTCACCGATCCGCAGCTCGGTACCGGGGACACGTTCCTCCGCGTCCCCGAGGAGCCGTCGCGCCACGGCGCCGGTCCTGGCCCGGCGCAAGGTGTCGGCCTGCGCCCTGCCCCGGCCCTCGGCCACCGCCTCCGCCAGGTTGGCGAAGATCACCGTCAGCCAGAGCCAGGCGCTGATGGTCCAGCCGAACCAGTCGGTCGGGTCCGTGCAGGAGAAGACGGTCGTCAGCGCCGACCCGACCAGCACCACGAACATCACGGGCGACTTGACCATCACCCGGGGGTCGAGCTTCCGGAAGGCGTCCGGCAGCGAGGTGAGCAGAAGCGCCGGATCGAACAGGCCCGCTCCCACGCGGCCATCGGCGGGCTTGTGCCCGGTGGACACGTCGCTGTGCGGTGCCCGGGTCGGAGTCGTCGTGGACATCGTGTCCTCGTGCTTCGTGGTGTCGGTGGTCATGACGCCAGCCCCTCGGCCAACGGGCCCAGTGCCAGGGCGGGGAAGTAGGTCAGCCCGGTGATGATCAGGATCGCGCCCACCAACAGCCCGGAAAACAGGGGCTTCTCGGTGCGCAGGGTGCCCGCCGTGACCGGCACCGGCCGCTGCTCGGCGAGCGAACCCGCGAGCGCCAGCACGAACACCATCGGCACGAACCGCCCCAGCAGCATCGCGATGCCGAGCGTGCTGTTGAACCACTGGGTGTCGGCGTTCAGGCCCGCGAAGGCCGAGCCGTTGTTGTTGGAGGCGGACGTATAGGCGTAGAGGACCTCGGAGAAGCCGTGCGCGCCGCTGTTCGTCATGGAGGCGCCGGGCGTGGGCAGCGCCATCGCGGCGGCCGTGAACACGAGCACCAGCGCGGGCGTGACCAGGAGGTAGCAGGCCGCCAGCTTGATCTCGCGGGTGCCGATCTTCTTGCCCAGGTACTCGGGCGTACGGCCGACCATCAGCCCGGCGATGAACACCGCGATGACGGCCATGATCAGCATGCCGTAGAGGCCGGAACCGACACCGCCGGGCGCGATCTCGCCCAGCATCATGCCGAGCATCGTGATCCCGCCGCCGAGACCGGTGAAGGAGGAGTGGAAGGAGTCCACCGCGCCGGTCGAGGTGAGCGTGGTGGACACCGCGAAGATCGACGAGGCGCCGACTCCGAAGCGGACCTCCTTGCCCTCCATCGCGCCGCCCGCGATCTGGAGCGCCGGGCCGTGGTGGGCGAACTCGGTCCACATCATCAACGCGACGAAGCCGACCCAGATCGACGCCATGGTGGCGAGGATCGCGTGACCCTGCCTCACGCTGCCGACCATCACTCCGAAGGTGCGGGTGAGGGCGAACGGGATCACCAGCAGCAGGAAGATCTCGAAGAGGTTGGTGAACGGGGTCGGGTTCTCGAAGGGGTGTGCGGAGTTGGCGTTGAAGATGCCACCGCCGTTGGTGCCGATCTCCTTGATGGCCTCCGTCGACGCGACAGCCCCGCCGTTCCACTGCTGCGAGCCACCCATGAACTGCCCCACCTCGTGGATGCCGGAGAAGTTCTGGATCGCCCCGCAGGCCACCAGCACGATCGCCGCGACGAGGGCGAGCGGCAGCAGGACGCGGGTGACCCCGCGCACCATGTCCGACCAGAAGTTGCCCAGCTCACCGGAGCGGGAGCGCGCGAAACCCCGTACCAGCGCCACCGCCACGGCCATGCCCACCGCCGCCGAGACGAAGTTCTGCACGGCCAGCCCGCCGACCTGCACCACATGCCCCATGGCCTGTTCGCCGTAGTACGACTGCCAGTTGGTGTTGGTCACGAACGACGCGGCCGTGTTGAACGCCTGGTCGGCGTCGATGGAGGCGAAGCCCAGCGAGCCGGGCAGGACGCCCTGGAGCCGCTGAAGCAGATACAGGAACAGGACTCCGACGACCGAGAAGGCGAGGACGCCCCGCAGGTAGGCGGGCCAGCGCATCTCCGTGTCGGGGTGGGCACCGATGCTTCTGTAGATCCACTTCTCGACCCGCCAGTGCCGGTCGGAGGAGTAGACCCGGGCCATGTAGGTGCCCAGGGGGACGTAGGCGAGCGCCAACGCCGCTATGAGGGCCAGCAGTTGGAGCACGCCGGCGAGTACGGGACCCATGGTGTGGCTCAGAACCTCTCCGGGAAGAGCAGGGCGAGGACGAGATAGCCCAGCAGGGCGACGGCCACGACCAGGCCGACGACGTTCTCGGCGGTCACAGCTTCGTCACCCCCTTGGCGACGAGGGCCACCAGCGCGAACACCGCGACCGTGGTGAGGACGAAGGCCATATCGGCCATCGCGAGCTCCTGGATGAGGATCGGGAACAACGGACCTCTTGAGGAGAACCCCTCTCCGGCCGCACCCGGTCACCCACTGACGCCTCCCATACGGCCGCGCCCCCGGCCTTGACGGGATCCATACGGCCCGGCCCCGGTCGAGCGCCTCGCCAAGGGCGCGGAGGGGTGGGGAGAAGGAGCCGCGAGGCCGCGTACGGCGTGACGCTGGGTGTCCGCCGACGGCTCGCCGGGGAGCGTCTCCCGTGCGGCGCAGTCTCGTCCGCACCCCGCGAACAGCCTCGTCATGACGGATCGCCGACGTTCTCGCGGGAGGTTTTAACGGAAGATTGACGCCTCAGATGACTCACACCACGGGCCCTGGCGTCACGCTCTGCTTACGCTGAGGCGGCCGTCCGAGTGATGGCTCGAAACCACCGCTGAGCCGGACGCAGGAGAGCGCACCCATGTCCACCACCGAGCACCCGCCGCCGGGCCGACTGCGGACCTGGATGCTGCAAGGCCTCTCCGACATGGGCAGAAGCCGTGGCCTCACGGGACCGCACGCCGAACCGGAGCCCCCGCACCAGGGGCAGCGCTGGTGGCGGGTGATGTGCCTGACCGGCGTCGACTACTTCTCCACCCTCGGCTACCAGCCGGGCATCGCGGCCCTCGCCGCCGGTCTCCTGTCGCCCGTCGCGACCATCGTGCTCGTCGTCGTCACGCTCGCGGGCGCCCTGCCCGTCTACCGCCGCGTCGCCGAGGAGAGCCCGCACGGCCAGGGCTCGATCGCCATGCTGGAACGCCTGCTGACCTTCTGGAAGGGCAAGCTCTTCGTCCTCACGCTGCTGGGCTTCGCCGCCACCGACTTCCTGATCACCATCACCCTCTCCGCGGCGGACGCCTCCACCCACCTGGTGGAGAACCCCCACCTCACCGACGCCCTGCACGACAAGCAGCTCCTGATCACCCTGATCCTGATCGCCCTGCTCGGCGCGGTGTTCCTCAAGGGCTTCCTGGAAGCGATCGGCGTCGCGGTGGCGCTGGTGGGCGCCTACCTCGCACTCAACACCGTCGTGGTGGCCGTGGGTCTGTGGCACGTCATCACCGAGGGCCACGTCGTCACCGACTGGGCCGGCGCGCTGACCGCAGAACACGGCAACGTCTTCGTCATGATCGGCGTGGCCCTGATCGTCTTCCCCAAGCTCGCGCTCGGCCTCTCCGGCTTCGAGACCGGAGTGGCGGTGATGCCGCACGTGGCCGGTGACCCGGGTGACACCGAGGAGCACCCCGAGGGCCGCATCCGGGACACGAAGAAGCTGCTGACCACCGCGGCGATCATCATGAGCGTCTTCCTGATCGCCACCAGCTTCATCACCACCCTCCTCATCCCGGAGAAGGAGTTCGAGGCGGGCGGCGACGCCAACGGCCGCGCCCTCGCCTACCTGGCGCACGACTACCTGGGCAACACCTTCGGCACCGTCTACGACGTCTCCACGATCGCCATCCTGTGGTTCGCGGGCGCCTCCGCCATGGCAGGTCTGCTGAACCTGATGCCGCGCTACCTCCCCCGCTACGGCATGGCCCCGCACTGGGCCCGCGCCGTACGCCCCATGGTCATCGTCTTCACCCTCGTCGGCTTCCTCGTCACCTGGATCTTCGACGCCGACGTGGACGCCCAGGGCGGCGCCTACGCGACCGGCGTCCTGGTCCTCATCTCCTCGGCGGCGATCGCGGTCACCATCGCCGCCCGCGAAGCGGGCCAGCGCAACTGGACGATCGCCTTCGGCTTCATCTCGGTGGTCTTCCTCTACACCACCGTCCTGAACGTCATCGAGCGCCCCGACGGCGTGAAGATCGGTGCCTGCTTCATCGCCGCGATCATCCTGGTGTCCCTGCTCTCCCGCCTCGCCCGCGCCTTCGAGCTCCGTGTGACCGGCGTCGAACTCGACACCACGGCGGAAAGATTCGTCCGGGACATGGCCCACCGCCGGATCCGCTTCATCGCCAACGAGCCCGACCGGCGCGACAAGGCCGAGTACCGCGACAAGATCGAACAGATCCGGCAGGACAACGACCTGCCCGAGCACGAGGACTTCGTCTTCGTCGAGGTGACGGTCACCGACCCCTCCGAGTTCGAGGCGGGCCTGACCGTACGCGGCGAGGTGCTGCACGACCGCTACCGGGTCCTGACCCTGGAGTCCTCCTCCGTCCCCAACTCGCTCGCCGCCCTCCTCCTGCACGTCCGCGACCTCACGGGCCGCACCCCGCACATCTACTTCGAGTGGACCGAGGGCAGCCCCTTCGCCAACTTCCTCCGCTTCCTCCTCTTCGGCCAGGGCGAGGTCGCCCCGGTCACGAGGGAGGTCCTGCGCGAAGCGGAGCCGGACCGCAGCCGCCGCCCCCGCGTCCACACCGGCTGACCACGGCGCGCCCCCGTCCGCCCGTCGCCCCGTGCAAACGCACCTACCAGGCCACTGGACGGAAGATCCGGCTCATGCGGTGTCACGGGGGGCTTTCACCTCGCATCTGCGCAAGTATGATCGGCGTGTGCCCGCCCACCGGATCGGGAACGCTCGCGCCGACCGACGTGGTCGTCGAGAGCCGTGGTCGAGTCCGTCCAGGACCTTGAGAGAGTGGACCCGTGATGAGCCCTTCTGTGCGCACCCGTCGGCCTGTGCGGGTGGCCGCCCTGGGAGCCGCCGCGCTGCTGGCCCTGAGCGCCTGCTCGTCCTCCGACGACTCCGGCTCCCCGAAGTCGGACTCCCCGAAGTCGGACTCCCCGGCGTCGGCCTCCGCCTCGGCCGGGATCTCCGGTGACATCACCGTGTTCGCCGCGGCCTCCCTCAAGGAGAGCTTCGAGACGCTGGGCAAGCGGTTCGAGGAGGCCCACCCGGGCACGAAGGTGACCTTCAGCTTCGGCGGCAGCGACGCGCTCGCCGCGAGCATCACCGGCGGGGCTCCGGCGGACGTGTTCGCCTCGGCCAGCCCGAAGACGATGAAGATCGTGACGGACGCGGGGGACGGCTCCGGCACGCCCGCGACCTTCGTCCGCAATCAGCTGGAGATCGCCACCCTGCCGGGCAACCCCGACGAGGTCGACTCCCTCGAGGACCTGACGAACCCGGACCTGAAGGTCGTGCTGTGCGACAGGACGGTGCCCTGCGGCGCCGCCGCGGAGAAGGCCCTGACGGCGAGCGGGCTGAAGCTCACCCCGGTCTCCTACGAGGAGGACGTCAAGTCCGCCCTCAACAAGGTCGTCCTGAAGGAGGCCGACGCCGCCGTCGTGTACAAGACCGATGTGCGGGCGGCCGGTGACAAGGTGGAAGGCGTGGAGTTCCCCGAGTCCGCCGACGCCGTCAACGACTACCCGATCACCCTTCTGAAGGAGTCGAGCAACACCGCGGCCGCCGAGGCGTTCATCGCGCTGGTGCGGTCCGCCGAGGGCCAGAAGGTGCTGACCGAGGCAGGGTTCCTCAACCCGTGACCCCCCTCTCCCCGGGCAGGGCCGACGCCGCGGACACCCTGACCGGTGGGCCGCGGCGCCGCCGCGTCCGCACGAGCGGCCGTGGCGACCGGGGTGGTCGTGGCAGCCGTCGCGTCCGGGGCGGCGCCCCGCTGCCGCTGCTCCTTCCCGCCCTCGTCGGCCTGGCGTTCCTGGTCCTGCCGCTGATCGCCCTGCTGGTCAGGGCGCCCTGGCGGAGCATGCCGGATCTGCTGACCAGCCCCGAGGTGTGGCAGGCGCTCCAGCTGTCGCTGCTCTGCGCGACGGCGGCGACCGCGGTGAGCCTGGTGCTCGGGGTGCCGCTGGCGTGGCTGCTGGCGAGGGTCGAGTTCCCGGGGCGGGGCCTGGTCCGCGCCCTGGTCACCCTCCCCCTGGTCCTGCCTCCGGTGGTCGGCGGTGTGGCGCTGCTGATGGCGCTGGGCCGCAACGGGGTCGTCGGCAAGTGGCTGGACGCCTGGTTCGGGGTCACGCTTCCCTTCACCACCACGGGAGTCGTGGTCGCCGAGGCGTTCGTGGCGATGCCGTTCCTGGTGATCAGCGTGGAGGGCACCCTGCGGGCCGCCGACCCGCGCTACGAGGAGGCGGCCACCACGCTCGGCGCATCCCGCTTCACCGCGTTCCGCCGGGTCACGCTGCCGCTGATCGCCCCCGGTGTCGCGGCGGGCGCCGTCCTGGCCTGGGCCCGCGCGCTGGGCGAGTTCGGCGCGACCATCACCTTCGCCGGCAACTTCCCCGGCCGCACCCAGACCATGCCTCTCGCCGTCTACCTCGCCCTCCAGAACGACCCGGAGACCGCCATCGCCCTCAGCCTGGTCCTGCTCGCCGTGTCGGTCGCGGTGCTGGCGGGGTTGCGCGACCGCTGGATGACCGCCTCATGAACCCCGACGGGACTCGGGGCGGGTCTCCGGGCGGGGCTCCGGATGTGAGCGCCGACATGGGTTCCGGTACGGCCAGTGGCGGCCCCTCCGTGGACGGAGGACTGGACGCCCGGCTCGTGGTCGAGCGCGGCGCCTTCCGGCTCGATGTGGCTCTCACGGCGGCACCCGGTGACGTGGTCGCGCTGCTCGGCCCCAACGGCGCGGGAAAGACGACGGCGCTGCGCGCCCTCGCCGGACTCGCCCCGCTCAGCGACGGCCATCTGCTCCTGGACGGCGTCGAGTTGGACCGTACGCCGCCCGAGAAACGGCCCGTCGGGGTCGTGTTCCAGGACTATCTGCTCTTCCCGCACCTGTCCGCGCTGGACAACGTGGCCTTCGGGCCGCGCTGCCACGGGGCGAGCAAGGCGGAGGCCCGCGCCGAGGCGGCCGTATGGCTGGAACGCATGGGTCTGACGCGGCACGCGTCCGCCAAGCCCCGCCGGCTCTCCGGCGGCCAGGCGCAGCGGGTCGCCCTCGCCCGTGCCCTCGCCACCCGCCCGCGTCTGCTGCTGCTCGACGAGCCGCTGGCGGCGCTGGACGCCCGTACCCGCCTGGAGGTGCGTTCCCGACTCCGCCGGCACCTGGCCGAGTTCGAGGCGGTCGCGGTGCTCGTCACGCACGATCCGCTGGACGCCATGGTGCTGGCCGACCGGCTCGTGGTCGTCGAGGACGGCCAGGTCGTCCAGGAGGGCGGTCCCGCCGACATCGCCCGTCATCCCCGTACGGACTACATCGCCCACCTCGTCGGCCTCAACCTCTACCGGGGCGAGGCCGAGGGGCACACGGTCCGCGTCGACGGCGGAGCCGAGGTGACGACCACGGAGGACCTCACCGGCCCGGTCTTCGTCGCCTTCCCGCCCAGCGCGGTCACCCTCCACCGCGACCGCCCGACCGGGTCCAGCGCCCGCAACCTCTGGCGGTGCGAGGTGGCCGGCCTGGAGACCCACGGCGACCAGATCCGCGCCGCCCTCACCGGTGAGCTGCCGCTGGCCGCCGACCTCACCACCGTCGCCGCCGCCGAACTCGACCTGCACCCGGGAGCCGAGGTCTGGGCGACGGTGAAGGCGGCCCAGACCCACGCCTACCCCGCCTGACCAGCCGCTCGACCGGATCCGCGAGGTGTCGTGCACCCTTCGCCTCGCGGTCGCGACGGAGATCGCACGGGGGCGGCCCCCGCCGGACTACGGTGGTCCGCACAGCACCCCGAAGGGGACAAAAACCCTGATCCTGTGAGGCGACCCACCATGAGCCTGAGCATCCGCAACCAGCTCCCCGGCACCGTCACCGCCGTCACCCCCGGCGAGGCCATGGCCACGGTCAAGGTCCGCCTCGACGGCGGCCAGTACGTCACCGCCGCGATCACGCTGGACGCCGTCAGGGACCTCGGTCTCGCCGAGGGCTCCGCCGTGCGCACCCTGGTCAAGGCCACCGAGGTCGCGCTGGCCACCGGCCCGGTCGCGGGGCTGTCCATCCGCAACCAACTCCCCGGTACGGTGCGCGAGGTGGCGACGGGTGCCGCCATGGCCTCGGTCAGGGTGGCGGTCGACGGCGCCGAACTGACCGCCGCGATCACCACGGACGCGGTCACCGACCTCGGTCTGGCCGAGGGGTCCGCCGTCACCGCGCTGATCAAGTCGACCGAGGTCTCCCTCGCGACCGGATGAGCCGGTCGCGGGCCGGGGCCGGATCAGGGGCGGGCAGCAGGGGCACGGGAACGGAGGCCTCGCCGACCTACCGACCTACTGGCCGAGCAGCCCCCGTACGTACGCCGCCTGGCCTACGTGCTGGAGATCGTCGGCCAGGACACTCACCAGGCGTACGCCGAGCGTGACGGCCGGGGTCCACCGCTCGTCCACGACACGGTCCAGGTCGTCGGGGCCGAGCCCGCGCACATACTCCAGGGTCCGCTCGTGCACGGCGTCGAAGTAACCGGTCAGCAGGTCACCCGAGGCGACCCGCACGGCGGCGACCTGCGCCGCGCCGTGCCCGTAGCCCGTGTCCCGGGACGGCAGCGCGAGTCCGAAGCGCTTCTCCCAGCCCTGGGACAGCCAGACCTGGTCGAGCCCGGCCGCGTCGGCCACATGGTCGTCCTGGATGCGGGTGAGATGCCAGACCAGCCAGGCGACGGAGTTGGCCCCGGGCGCGGGGCGGGCGTGGAGCTGCTCCGGTGACAGCCCGTCCACGGCGGAGTGGACCTCCTCCCTGATCCGGCCGAACGCGTCGCTGAGAACGTCCTTCACATCCATACGTCCACCATCGAGCATCGGGGCCGTGCCCGCAGCGCCCCGCCCCGCAGCGCCGGTCCCCCGATCCGGCGCTGCGGGGTTGCCGCGGGGCTCAGGTCAGTAGAGCTTGTTGACGGCGGTGGTCGTCGTCTTCTTGAAGGCCTTGACCGGCGCGTCCTTGAAGCCGCCCATCTGCCCCCAGTCCACGACGGTGACGGTCCGGCCGTCCCGGCCCACGGACAGCAGCCGGATGTCCATGGCCCCCCAGGAGGTGACCGTGGCCACGCCGTGGACACGGGCGCCCTCCTCGACGGGCAGCGTCCCGAGGTCCCGGTACTCGGCCTCGACGTCCGGGTCGGAGGAGTCGCTCACGCAGTCGCGGAAGTCCTTGTTCAGCCGCGCGGCGAGCGCCTTGGCCTTGCTGTCGCTGCCGGTGACGACGACCGTCTGGCGGGCGCTGGTCTCCAGGTCCGTCCGGAACGAGCGGTGGTTGATGTCGTACGCCAGCAGCGCGTCGCCCAGGCAGTACTGGAGCTCCTCGGGGAGGCCGTCCTCGATCCCGCCGGCCGTCCAGGAGGACGAGGGATGCGGCGGGAGCTGGGAGGCCGACAGGTACTTCGGCGCGGTGCCCGCCTTCGCGGCGGCGGCCGGGACGGCGCCGGCGGCGAGCGCGGAGAGCGCGGTGAGGCCCGCCACGGCGAGTGCGGTGAGCGTGCGGGCCCGGGTGTGATTGGGCATGGTTGTCCCCCGTGAACGAGTACGTGGATGAGTGAGTGCCGTCGCTCCGCCGCCTGCGCCGGATGGTCCGTCCGGCCCTGGTCGGTGCGACACCAAGAGCATCGGCCGTCACTGGGCGTGAGCGCAACGGCCGTCATCCGATCGGCGGTCCTGGAACCATCCCAGCCCTTCTGACGTGCAAGTACGGGGAGTGCCTGGGACGCCGTCCCGGGACGGGGAGGACGTGGAGAACAGTGTCGGCAGCACCGGACGACGTACGGGAGTTCGCGGAAGCGCTCACGCGTCTCAAGGAACGCACGGACCGCAGTTACGGGCAGCTGGCCCGGCGCCTGGGCATGAACACCTCGACGCTGCACCGCTATTGCGCGGGTGACACCGTCCCGCTCGACTTCGCGCCCGTCGAACGCTTCGCCGCGCTCTGCGGAGCGACCGGCGCGGAACGGCTCGAACTGCACCGCCTGTGGCTCCCGGCGGTAGCGGCACGGCAGCGGGCGCGGACGGGTGGGGGAGGGGCCGCGGAGGCTACGACGGCGGAGTCGACCGAGTCGGCACAGACGGCTGAGACGGCTGAGTCGACCGAGGGGGCCGAGCTGCGCGAGCCGGCCGAGCCGGCCGAGTCGCCGGAGTCGGCCGCGCTGGTCCAAGCCGTCGAGTCAGGTGAGCCCGTGGGGTCCGGTGAACCGGTCGGGTCCGGTGAACCCGTGAAGTCGGTCGAGCCCGCTGAGCCGGTCGCGCCGTCCCCCGGGGCGGTCGACCCCGCTGAGCCGGTTCGGTCGGCCGAGGCGTCCGAGCCCGTCGTTGTGTCGGCGTCGGTGGCCTCGGCCCGGCGCCCCTGGCATCGGCGTCGGCGCAGTCTCGTCGGCGCGGCCGTCGGTGCCGTGCTGATCGCCACCCTGGGCAGCCTCGCCGCGCTGCCGGGCGGCGGCAGCCGGTCGGCGGACGGCAGTGCCGGGGGTGGTGAGCCGACACCGTCCCGGACGACCTCGGCGGCCCAGCGGCCCTCGACCGCTCCCACGAGCCCGTCGCCCTCCCCGCCCCCGGACACCGACGGCACGAAGAGACCTTCGGGCACGCCCTCGACCTCGCCCACCGAGCCCGACAGCGGTTCCACGAAGGACGACGACACCGCCGAGCGGAAGCCGCCGGCCAGCGGCGTGCCCCTCACCTGGACGGCGAACTCCCAGCTCTGGGCTTCCGGCTGCGCTCATGACTACGTTGTCGCCAAGCCGCCGAAGGAGGTGCCCCCGCCACCGGCGCCGCAGGACGGGGAGGTCTGGGCCGCGACGCAGCGGGGGGTGCACGGCCGGAACACGACCGTGGAGATCACGGTCCAGGGGCGGAAGTCCACGGCCGTCGTCCTGACCGCGCTGCGGGTCCGCGTCGTCGGGCGCACGACTCCCGTCGAGGGCAACGCCTACGGTATGGGCGGGGGCTGCGGCGGGCGGGTCACGCCCCGGTACTTCGACGTGGACCTGGACAAGGACCGGCCGATCGCCCGCCCGGTGGACGGCGCCGACCTGGACGTACGGATCCCCGCCGTGACCTTTCCGTACAGCGTGTCGGCCGAGGACCCGGAGGTGCTGAAGGTCTCCGCCGAGACCGAGACCTGTGACTGCAGCTGGTACCTGGAACTGGACTGGTCCTCCGAGGGCCGTACCGGCACGGTCCGGATCGACGACGGCGGCAGCCCGTTCCGCACGACCGCGGTCAAGGGACTGCCGCGCTACGAGTACGACACCGTGAACCGAGGGTGGGTGCCCGTCACCGGCTGACCTCAGCAGACCCCGGCGGCGGATCGAGGAGTTCCATCAGGGCGCGCGCCGCCGGGCTCATGGCCTGCGGCGGCGGCAGCAGCGCGACCGTCTCGTAGACGGTCGCGCCGCTGTCCTTGACGGCGAGCGGGACCAGCGTGTCGCGCTTGTGCCGGAAGTGACGCGGGACGACGGCGACGCAGAGGTTCTCCTCGACGAGTTCCAGCAGACTGTGCACGTCGTTGACCTCCAGGGCGACCGTGCGGCGGACGCCGGCGGCGGCGAACACCGCGTCGGTGGTCCGGCGCGGGCCCCAGTCCGGGTGGAAGTCGACGAAGACCTCGCCGCCCAGCTCCTCGGGGGTCACCGCGGCGCCGGCGGCGGCGAGGCGATGGCTGGGATGGCACAGGACCGTCATCGGCTCGCTGGACAGCGGTACG
Organism: Streptomyces caniscabiei; assembly: GCF_014930365.1. Lineage (GTDB taxonomy): Bacteria > Actinomycetota > Actinomycetes > Streptomycetales > Streptomycetaceae > Streptomyces > Streptomyces caniscabiei. Next base: position 175,624 of record NZ_JABXWI010000008.1, read on the forward strand.
ACCCGCAGCTGGTCGGTGTCCTTCTGCGCCGCCCGCACGGCGAACGCCAGATCGAGGCGGCCGCTCGCGACCTCCTCGGCCAGCGCGCCCGAGCCCGCCTGCCGCAGGCAGATCTCCACATCCGGATGACGGCGGCGGAACGAGGCCAGCAGCCCCGCGACATTCAGTCCGGCCACACACTGCTCGAACCCCACGGCCAGCATGCCCCGCAGCACTCCCTGCACGGCGGCCACCGCCTCCCGCGCCGACCGCACCTGCGCGAGGATCCGCTCCGCCTCGGTCAGCAGCGCCCGCCCGGCGGGGGTCAGCATCACCCGGCGGGTCGTCCGCACGAACAGCGGCGTCTGCAGCTCACGTTCCAGGGCCCGCACGGAGGCGGACAGGCCCGACTGGGAGACCAGCAGCCGCTCGGCGGCCCGGGTGAAGTGTTCCTCCTCGGCGACCGCGACGAAGTGCTGGAGGTGACGGAGTTCCATGACTGAGAAGCGTAGGCGCTGAATCCCATCGGATTCTTCTGTTGGACCAATGCCCCCAGGTCGCGAAAGAGTGGACACCGGTTCTCAGGGACCCCGGTCCCCCCGCGCCAACCTCTCTGGAGTCGCGTTGTACACCGCACACCCCGACCGCTACGCGGACATGCCCTACCGGCGCACCGGACGCAGCGGCCTGAAACTCCCCGCGCTCTCGCTCGGCCTGTGGCACAACTTCGGCCCCGACCGCTCCGTCGAGACGCAGCGCGCGATCCTGCGCCGCGCCTTCGACCTGGGTGTCACCCACTTCGACCTGGCCAACAACTACGGGCCGCCGCCCGGTTCCGCCGAGTCCGCCCTCGGCGAGGCACTCAAGGACGACTTCGCCCCGTACCGCGACGAGCTGGTCATCTCCACCAAGGCCGGCTATCTGATGTGGCCCGGCCCGTACGGCGAGTGGGGCTCGCGCAAGTACGTGCTCTCCTCGCTCGACCAGAGCCTGAAGCGTATGGGCCTCGACTACGTCGACATCTTCTACTCGCACCGCCCCGACCCGGAGACTCCGCTGGAGGAGACGATGGGCGCGCTGCACTCGGCGGTCCAGCAGGGCAAGGCGCTGTACGTCGGTGTCTCCAACTACTCCGCCGAGCAGACCCGTGAGGCCGCCCGCATCCTGGGCGAGCTGGGCACCCCGCTCCTGATCCACCAGCCGCGGTACTCGATGCTCGACCGGCGCCCCGAGAGCGAGGGCCTGCTCGACGCCCTCGACGAGCTGGAGGTCGGCTCCATCGTCTTCTCCCCACTGGAGCAGGGTCTGCTGACCTCGCGCTACCTGGACGGCATCCCGGAGGGCTCCCGCGCGGCGAGCGACAGCCCGTTCCTGAACTCCGAGGCCGTCACCGAGGACCTGGTCGGCAGGCTGCGCGCGCTGGACGAGGTCGCCAAGTCCCGCGGCCAGACCCTCGCCCAGCTCGCCCTGGCCTGGACGCTGCGCGGCGGCCGGGTCACCTCCGCCCTCGTCGGCGCGAGCAGCGCCCGTCAGATCGAGGACAGCGTCGGCGCCATCGCCCGCCTCGACTTCGAGGCGGACGAGCTGGCCCGCATCGACGCCATCATCGAGGGCAAGGGCTAGTGCCGCGTCAGGCAACGTTCGCCCCGTCGCGACGCCCGGCACGCCCTCTCGCCGCACCGGCCGAAAACCCAAGTACATCCAGTACGAGGGCTTTCGGCCGGCACACCGAGAGCACGCACCGGACGCCGCTCCTTGACGGGCAAACGTTGCCTGACGCGGCACTAGCCACCGACAGCCAGGGCGCTCGCGGCAGCCGTCGGCATCGAGGCGTGCGGCCCTTCGGTGCGGGCCCCGGCTCGCACCGGGGCCCGCGCAAACCGGTCCGCGACCGGTCCTAGCCCTCGATCCGCTCCTCCAGGCGGACGGTCACCGACTCGCCCGCCTCCTTCCCGATCGCCCTGCGCACCTCGGCCTTCACGGGCAGCTTGTGGGTGCCGTCGCCCAGGGCCATGAAGGAGCCGCGGAAGGGGTGCCCGTCGATCGTCCCGCGCACCTTGACCAGGCCGCGGGTGCCGAAGAACGCCGCGGAACCGGGCCATACGAGATAGGTCCAGCCGCCCTTGGCGGGGCTCTTCCGCAGCTCCGTTGTGAACTGCTCGTCGAGCGCGCTCATGATGTCTCCTCCGCTTCCCGGTGGTCCGCCACGAACAGGAGACCGCCGGGAGCGCCAAAACTCATCGGGCGCGGTCGTTGAACGCTCCGTCGGGTGCGTCCGTAGAAGACGGCGACCGGCCCGGAGGCCTCCCGCACGCATGCCCCGGCCCGGGAAAGACCCGGTCGCCGTGGTCGGCGTGCCGTTTCGGCCAATCATGCCCTCGCATATGCCAGGAGACTGGCTGAATTGGCATGGTGACAGAGGGTCAGGAGTGGCGATACTCGACTGACAGGGCGATTGAGTCATGAACGAACGCGCACCCATGCGCGCTCTTCACGTCACTCTGCGTGACGTTCTTGTCGCCGGATGCGCACGACCAGCAAGTCTGTGAGGCGAGAGCAAGTCCGCTCGGCGTGACGGGCCGGGCGGGGCCGGCGGTGCGATCGGGGGAGCGAAGCGTGCACGACGAATTCCTGTGCCATGTCACCGCGTACGGCTGGTGCGGCGGTCAGCGCGTCGGCGTGCCCCTCGGTACCTATCGCGCCCCCACCCTGGCCCTGGCGTTGTGGTGGATGCGCGACCGCGCGTTATGGATCGCCGAACGCCTCGACCCGCGACCCGAGAACCCCAACTTCCCCCCGAACGCGGTGGTTCCGGTCGCCGACACCGTACCGGACGTACCGAGCCAGCTGCGCGCATGGTCCGCCGACGACGTACAACAGGACCTGGTGGCCGAGGAGTTGGCCGCCGGGAACCTCGTCCGGATCGCGACGAACGACGACACCACGGAGTACGAGCTGCTTGCCGAGTCCGTCGACGCCGTACGCATGCAGCGCATCGCCCAGAGGATCGCGGCCCCCGCCGCCTGAGCGGGGCGCGCCCGCGCTCGTGGGCCCCGCCCCGCCGCTGTCGGGCGCGCATATCGGGACCGATCGGTAGAATTTTCCGCATGGCAGAGCGGTCGATCGCCCCCACCGCGCCGGCACTCGTGCTGGAGACCGAGTCGGGCTCCACCGTGCTGGCCCCGTCCCACGCCTACCACGTCGGGCGCGACCCGCTCAGCGACGTCGTCCTCGACGACGACCGGGTCTCGTGGCACCACGCCGTGCTCCGGGCCGAGGCCGACCACTGGACCATCGAGGACGAGCACAGCACCAACGGCACGTACGCCGACGGCCACCGCATCCACGAGTGGGACGTCGGCCCCGGCACGGTCATCCACTTCGGGAGCCTCCCCGACGGCCCCCGCGCGGTGCTCACCGGCCTCGCCCCCGAGCGGCCCTCCGGCATCCACCGCCCCGCCACCACCGGCACCTTCCGGCAGCCCACCAGCGTCCACCCGCTGCCCGAGCGGACCGTGCACATCGGCCGCGCCGCCGACAACGACCTGGTCATCGACGACCTCATCGTCTCCCGCCGGCACGCCGAGCTACGGGCGCGGCCGGAGGGCACGTACGAGATCGTCGACCTCGGCAGCCACAACGGCACCTACCTCAACGGCACGCCCGTCGACCGGGCGCCGGTCACTCCCGGTGACATCGTCGGCATCGGTCACTCCGCGTTCTGCCTGGTCGGCGACGAACTCCAGGAGTACGTCGACACCGGTGAGGTCTCCCTCGACGTCCAGGAACTCACGGTCGCCGTCGACCGCGGCCGGAAGACGCTGCTGGACGGCGTGTCGTTTCCGGTCGGCGAGAAATGCCTCCTCGCCGTCGTCGGCCCGAGCGGCGCCGGCAAGTCCACCCTGCTGAACGCCCTCACCGGACAGCGCCCCGCCGACAGCGGCAGCGTCCTCTACGACGGCCGCGACCTCTACCGCGACTACGCCGAGCTGCGCCAGCGCATCGGCCTGGTCCCGCAGGACGACATCCTGCACGCCCAGCTGACCGTGCGCAGAGCCCTGTCCTACGCCGCCGAACTCCGCTTCCCCCAGGACACCGCGATGGCCGAACGGCAGGCCCGCGTCGACGAGGTGATCCGCGAACTGGGCCTGGAACAGCGCGCCGGGCAGCCCATCCACAGCCTCTCCGGCGGCCAGCGCAAACGCGTCAGCGTCGCCCTGGAACTCCTGACCAAGCCCTCCCTGCTCTTCCTCGACGAACCGACCTCCGGGCTCGACCCCGGCATGGACCGTTCCGTGATGCACATGCTGCGCGGCCTCGCCGACGACGGCCGCACCGTCATCGTCGTGACCCACAGCGTCCTCAGCCTCGACGTCTGCGACCGTCTCCTCGTCCTCGCGCCCGGCGGCAAGGTCGCCTACTACGGGCCGCCGGACGACACCCTCGCCTTCTTCGGGTTCGAACAGTGGCCGGAGGCGTTCGAGGCCTTCGAACGGGACCAGGAGCGGGACTGGGCGGGGGAGTACCGCGACTCGCCCTTCCGGCGCCAGTACGTCACCGTCGCCATGGGGCAGCCGTATCAGCCCGACGCGGAGCCGGTCGCCGTGGCGCCGCCGCCCAAGCCGCAGAGCTGGGGCGCCCAACTGGGCACGCTGGTCCGCCGGTACGCGGCCGCGCTCGGCGCCGACCGCACCTTCCTCGCCATCATGATCGCGCTGCCGTTCGTGATGGGCGCGATGGCCAGGGCCCTCGCGGGCGGCACCCTGGACCGGGAGACGGCGATGAACGCGCTGCTCATCCTGTGTGTGGGCGGCGTGCTGACGGGTGCGGCGAACGCCGTGCGCGAACTGGTCAAGGAGCGGGTGATCTACCAGCGCGAACGGGCCGTGGGGCTGTCCAGATCCGCGTACCTGATGTCCAAGGTCGTCGTCCTCGGCACGGTCACCGTCCTCCAGGCGATCGTCCTCACCCTGGTCGCGCTGCTCGGCGTCGACCTCGGTGCCCCCGGCGGCGAAGGGGTGCTGATGCCGCCGCTGGTCGAGATCACGATCGCCGTGGCCCTGCTCGCCTTCACCGCGATGATGCTGGGCCTGGTCGTCTCCGCGCTGGTCCGCAAGGAGGAGGTCACCATGCCGTTGCTGGTGCTCCTCGCGATCGTCCAGGTCGTGTTCTGCGGCGCCCTGCTGGATGTGCGGGGCACGATCGTCCTCGAACAGCTGGCCTGGCTGGTGCCGTCGCGCTGGGCCTTCGCCGCGATGGCCGGCACGATCGACCTGGAACGGATCGTCCCCGACACCTCGGACCCGCTGTTCGCGCACTCGGCGGGCGTGTGGCTGCTCGACCTGGGGATGCTCGTCGTCCTGTCGCTGCTCTGCGGCTGGGCCGTCGCCCGGCTGCTGCGCCGCCGTGAGCCCGCGGTGATGCGGAAGTAGCCGCCATGACGACCACCGGCTTCCTGCCCACCCATGTCGTCCCGCCGGGTGGCCTGTCCGCCTGGGAGAGCCCCCACCCGGACCGCCCGACCGTCCCCCTCGACGCGCTGCTGCCGGTACAGCTGCTGGAGCGGCGCGGTGACTGGGGGCATGTCCTGTGCGCCAACGGATGGTCCGCGTGGGTCGACGGCCGCCTCCTCGTCGCCGTACCGCAGGACCCGCCCGCCGCCGGCGCGGCACCCGCCCGTACGGCCGACCCGCGTCCGCTGCTGGCCCGGGCCGAGGAGGCCCTGACGCGCTACCGCACCGAGGCGGAGGCGCTGGCCGCCGGGCACCGCGACGGGGAGGCGTTCCACGAGCGTACGAAGGGGCTGCGGGTCGGGGTCGTCGTCGACGGCGAGTCGCTGTGGCTGTTCGACGCGGCGCACGAGCGGTGGGTGTACTGCGACGGGGCGCGGTTGAGCACGTTCGCCGCGGTCGAGGAACCACGCGAGACCCCGGCCGCCGCACGTGAGACCCCGGCGGTCGCGATCGAGGCCCAGGTCGCTCCACGCTCCGCACCGGCCGCCGCCCCCGCCTCGACGCCGCGGGAACCGACGAGGATCGTGGGGGAACCGGCACGCCGACCGGAGGACCGGCGACCGACCGACTCCCGGCCCGGCGGCACCACCAGGCCGACCGATCGCGATCCGGCCGATCGCGTCGCGGGCGAGGGCGAACCCACGCGGCTGGTCCCGCCGGTGACCCCCGATGAGTGAGACACAGCCGTACGCGGGGCGCCCCTCCGAGCTGGTCGGGCGGCGGATCGCCGGATACCGCGTCGAGCGCGAGATCGGCCGGGGCGGTATGGCCGTCGTCTACCAGGCGACGGACCTGCGGCTGGAGCGGACGGTCGCACTGAAGCTGCTCGCCCCGGAACTGGCCCGCAACGACACCTTCCGGCGCCGCTTCACCCACGAGTCCCGGGTGGCCGCCGCGATCGACCACCCCCACATCGTGCCGGTCTTCGAGGCGGGCGAGACGGACGGTGTCCTCTACATCGCCATGCGGTACGTCGCCGGCAGCGACCTGCGGCACCTGCTGGACCGGGAGGGCCCGCTGCCGGTCACGACCGCGACCCGGATCGCCGCCCAGGTCGCCTCCGCGCTCGACGCGGCGCACGACCACGGCCTGGTGCACCGGGACGTGAAGCCCGGCAACGTCCTGGTCGCGCAGGGCACGGACAGCGACCACCCCGAGCACGTCTACCTCACCGACTTCGGTCTGACGAAGAAGTCGCTGTCGCTGACGGGCTTCACCACCGTCGGCCAGTTCGTCGGGACGCTCGACTACGTGGCGCCGGAGCAGATCTCGGGCAAGCCGGTCGACGGTCGCTGCGACGTCTACAGCCTCGCCTGTGTCGTCCACGAGACACTCGCCGGCCGGCCCCCGTTCCAACGGGACGACGACATGGCCCTGTTGTGGGCCCACCAGTACGACCAGCCGCCCCCGCTGACCGGCCTGCGGCCCGATCTGCCGCCCGCGGTGGACCAGGTGATGGCGACGGCGCTGGCCAAGTCCCCGGACGACCGGTACGACTCCTGCCTCTCCTTCGTGGCGGCGCTCCGGGCGGCCGGCACGGCGCGGGGCTTCACACCGCCGGGACACGCGCCGACCCGGCCGGTCCCGCCGACCGCGTCCGGGCCGCCCGACGCCCCGCCCGAGCCGCCTCCGTGGGCCGCGCCCGTGTTCATCCGGGCCGGCCGTCACCCCGGCTGACGTCGAGCCGCTCCACGTGGGCCACGTTCTCCCGGTCGTCGGTGTCCGTGCCGGCCTCGGCGGCGAACCATGCGTCCAGGATCTCCTTGAGCAGCGGCTCGGAGGTCAGCCGCAGCCCGATCGCGAGGACATTGGCGTCGTTCCACCGGCGGGCGCCGTCGGCCGTGTAGGCGTCCGTGCACAGGGCCGCCCGCACCCCGGGCACCTTGTTCGCGGCGATCGACGCGCCCGTGCCGGTCCAGCAGCACACGACGGCCTGGTCGGACGCGCCGGAGGCGACCTCGCGCGCCGCCGCCGCCGAACAGACGGCCCACCGGGGGTCGTCCCCGTCGCGCAGCGCGCCGTGTGTCACGACGTCGTGGCCCCGGCCGCGCAGCTCCGCGAGGAGGAGGCGCGCGACGGGCTCGTCCATGTCCGAGGAGACGGAGATCCGCATGCCCCCGAGGTTACCCGGGCCCCGAGGCCCCCTACGGGCGCGGCCAGGGCTTTCCGGCCAGCCGCTCGATGCTCGTGTTGAAGCGCTCCAGATAGTCGGCGAACCCGGCGATGTCCTCCTCCGACCAGCCCTCCAGGACCATGGCGAGCGTACGGACATTGCCCTCCCGCTCCTCGTCCAGCCGGCGCTCGCCCTCCTCGGTGATGCGGAACTTCCGCGCCACCCCGCCCTCCGGGTCGAGGGTGTGCTCGACCAGTCCCGCCCGCAGCGCGGCGGCGGTCTGCCGGCGCAGGGTGGAGGCGTCGAGGCCGAAGGCGTCGCTCAACTCGCTGATCGACATCGGCCCCTCGATCCGGATGCGGCTGAGGACGATGTACGCGCTGCGCTCCAGCGTGGAGTCCTTGCGGCGCCCCTTGCTCTTGCTCAGATGCTGGTAGCGCCCGAGCAGCATGTTCTCGTACTCGACCCGGCGCGTCGGATCTTCCACGGTCGCCTACCTCCTCGTTGCGGACACGGCCAGGGCGATCTTTCCATCCCGCCGGGCCCGTACGACCCGGCGGAAGGGCGCACCGCCGACAGCCCTGTGCATCATGCATGGAGTGTGTGTCATGCATTTCTCATGTGTCATGCACTTCACGTGTGCCATGCATGGGGTAGGTATGCTGCACGCCAGGTGCATGACGTATGCCCGGATCCCGGTCCATCGCACGGAGGAACTCCTTGACGGCCAACCCCCCGCCCGCCGCCCGCCCGGGCGGTGTCATCGCGACGCTGGCGCTCGCCGGCATCGTCGCCGCGATCATGCAGACACTGGTGACGCCGCTGCTCACCGACCTGCCCACGATCCTCGACACCAGCGCCGCCAACGCCTCCTGGGTGATCACCGCGACCCTGCTGACGGGAGCGGTCTTCGGCCCGATCGGCGGCCGTCTCGGCGATCTGCACGGCAAGCGCCGCATGCTCCTGGTGTGCTGCGCCCCGCTGATCATCGGCTCGGTGGTCTGCGCGCTGTCCTCGTCCGTCGTGCCGATGATCGTGGGCCGCGGGCTCCAGGGCATCGGTATGGGGGTGGTGCCGCTCGGCATCAGCCTGCTGCGCGACGTCATCGCGCCGGAGAAGCTCAGCGGCTCCATCGCCCTGGTCAGCGCCTCCTTGGGCATCGGCGCCGGTCTGGGCCTGCCGATCGCCGCCGCCGTCGCCCAGTACGCCAGCTGGCGCGTGCTGTTCTGGGGCGCCGCGGGCCTGGCCGTCGCGGTCACCGCCATGGTCTGGTTCCTCGTCCCCGAGACCCCGGCAGGCGCCAAGGGACAGCGCTTCGACTTCGTCGGCGCCCTCGGCCTCGGCGGCGGTGTGGTCTGTCTGCTGCTCGCCGTCTCCAAGGGCGCGGACTGGGGCTGGGGTTCGGCCGTCACGCTGGGCCTCTTCTTCGGCGCCGGCGCGCTGCTGCTGTCCTGGGGCCTGTGGGAGCTGCGCACCCGCGAGCCGCTGGTGGACCTGCGCACCACCGCGCACCCGCGCGTGCTGCTCACCAACGTCGCCTCGGTCCTCGTCGGCTTCGGCATGTACGCCCAGTCGCTGATCACTCCGCAGCTGCTGAGGTTGCCTGAGGCCACCGGCTACGGTCTGGGCCAGTCGATGCTGGCGATGGCGCTGTGGATGGCCCCGGCCGGGCTGATGATGATGGCGCTCTCCCCGCTCGGCGGAAAGCTCACCAACGCCCGCGGCCCCAAGTTCACCCTGGTCACCGGCTCCCTGGTGATCGCCGCCGGCTACGGGCTCTCGCTCGCGCTGATGGGCTCCACCTGGGGTCTGCTGATCGTCTCCCTCGTCGTCAGCTCCGGCGTCGGCCTCGCCTACGGGGCCATGCCCGCGCTGATCATGAGCACGGTGCCGCTGTCCGAGACCGCCTCCGCCAACAGCTTCAACACCCTGATGCGGGCCCTGGGGACCTCCACCGCGGCGGCCGTGGTCGGTGTGGTGCTTGCCCAGATGACCACCACGCTCGGCGGCTTCAGCCTGCCCTCCGAGGCCGGCTTCCGGACCGGTCTGATGATCGGCTGCGGTGCCGCGGTGGTCGCCGCGGCGGTCGCCGTGTTCATCCCCGGCGCACGGGCCGCCACCGGCTCCGGCCCGGAGCCGGACGAGCGGGAGGCGAGCACGGCCGAGGCGCCGGCCTCCGCCGCCTGACGGGGGAGGGGGAGTGCGGCGGGCGGGACGGCACGCCGGCCGCGGCTCTGCTCCTGAGCGGGACCCCCGTGCGGTCGGCCGCCGCGTGCCTGTCCGGTGCGGTCAGCCCGTCCGGCGCAGCAGGGCGGACAGGGTGAGCCGGGACGAGACACCGAGTTTGCGGTACACGCGGAACAGGTGGGTCTCCACCGTGCGCGGACTGAGGAAGAGCCGCTCGGCGATGTCGCGGGTGCGCAGCCCTTCCGCCGCCAGGTCGGCGATCTCGCGTTCGCGGTCGCTGAGCAGCCCCAGCGCGTGTGCCGCCGGGTCGCTCCCGGACAGTTCGGCACGCAGCTCCTCCACCCGCTCCCGTACCAGCGAAGCCCTGTAGGAGCGGGCGACCGTCTCGGCGACGTCCAGCTGCCGCAGGGCCTCGGCCGGGCCCTCCGCCTCGGCGCACGAGGGGGCGCCGGTCGCCAGCGTCCAGGCGTACCGCACAGGCATGTCGGCGGCGCGGAACGCCCCTGCGGCCAGGGCGAAGAGCTTGGCCGCCGCGTCGTGCTCGCCGTCGGCGGCGTGCAGCCGGGCGCGGGCCTCGTGCACGTACGCCTCCTGCACCGGCAGGCCGAGCCGGCCGGCCTCCACCTCGGCGGTCCGCACGAGATGGTGTGCCCGGTCGAGGTCCCCGCACTCCAGCGTGGCCGTGGCCAGCAGGGCGAGGAGGAAGGGCCGGGAGAACGGGCGCACCAGGGGCAGCCGCTCGCCGCCCACGCCCTCCAGCAGGGTCCGACGGCACCCGGCGGCGTCCCCGGCCAGCAGGCGCGCCTCGGCGAGCAGACCCGTCGCCGAGGTGGCCCACCAGCTCCGGCCGGGCGGGGCGACCGTGGTCGCCTCCTCGACCAGGGCGACGGCCTCGGCGGCGTGGCCCCGGCCCCGGGACCAGACGAGCGCCGTCGTACGCATCGCCCGCGCCAGGGTGACCGCGCCTTCGGCGCCGAGGGCGCCGGCCAGGGTCTCGACCTGGCGGGCCCGCCGCTCGGAGTCGTCCAGCCGGCCGGTCCACTGCTCGGCCATGGCGAGGGCCAGCAGCCGGTGCATGAGGATGGGCCGGCCCGCGTCCGAGTCCGCCGTCTCCGGTCCGCGGGCCAGATGGCGTGCCGCGTCCGCGAACCGTTCCAGGTAGAGCTCGGCGCAGCCGAGCAGGGCGAGGGTCTCCGGCGTCCGTCCGGCGAGCGGGTCGGGCAGTGCGTCCAGCAGCCGCGCGCAGTCGGTGACCTCGGGGCCCGCCTCGTCGATGTCCCCGGCGTGGGTGGCGCACAGGGCGGACAGGACGCGGAGCACGGTGCGATCCGCTCCGCCCGCCGCCCGCGCGGCCTCCCGGAGCAGCGTCCGCGCCTGCTCGTGGGTGCCGCGGACGACATGGATCAGGCCGTACTCGATGGCGAGGCGGACGGCCTCGGCCGGCAGTGGGTCGGGCAGCGGCCGGGGCAGCAGGCCGAGCGCGGCCCCCACGACGGCCGTCGCCTCCTTGTACCGGCCGAGCTGTCGCTCGGCGTCGGCCCAGACGGTGTGTGCCTGGAGCGTCTGGCTGTCGGTGAGCTCGGCCCGGGGGGCGCCCAGCAGTTCGTGGGCGCGGGCGCGTGCCTCCGCCGGCTGCCCGGAGGCGATCAGGGCGCGGCAGCAGGCGAGTTCGAGAGCGGTCCGGGCGGCGCGGTCACCGTCGCGGTCGGGCAGGGTCTCCAGGGCCAGCCGGAACCAGCGGGCGGCGGTCGCCGGCGACCGTGCGGCGATCTCGGCGGCTCCCTCGGCCAGCGTGCGGGCGGCGTCGAGGCCCTCCGTGCCGAGGAGGTGCTCGGCGTGGCGGGCCCGTTCGGCGGCCCGGCCGCCGCGGGCGGTGACCAGGTCCAGGGCGCGGTGGTGGGCGCGCAGCCGGACCGAGGATCCTGCCCGTTCGTACGCGACGTGACCGACGACGGGGTGACGGAAGCGCAGGGCCCCGCTCCAGTCGGCCGGCCGGACCAGGTCGGCGTGCTCCAGTTCGGCGAACGCGTCGAGGGTGGGGTCCAGGCCCAGCCCGGCGACCCGGGCCACGTCCTGCGGGCGGAACGGGGTGCCGAGCACGGCCGCCGCCGCCATCGCCGTCGCGGCCGGGGGTGTCAGAGCGTCGAGTTCGGCGATCAACGGCTTCGCCTCGTGGAGCAGTCCGTCGATGTCGGTCCCCGGGCGGTCGGGCCAGTGGCCGGGCCGCCAGCGCGCCGCGAGCAGCAGACGCAGATGCCGTGGATTCCCCTCGGCGGCGGCGCACACCTGACTCGCGAACTCCCGTACCACGGCGGGTTCGTGGGAGGACGGCGGGTGGTTCGCGCGCTCGTGCGCGTGCGGCGCGGGGCCCGCGCACGTGTGCCGGGCGGCGAGCAGGACGGCCGTCGCCTCCGCGTCGAGCGGACCCGGTTCGATCCGCGTGAGGGTGCCGGTCCGGACCCCGTCCTCCAGCGCGTCCCGCAGCTCCGGCGGGGTCTGCCGGGGCCGGTGGGCGAGCGCCAGCACGAAGGGGCCGGCCACCACGGAACGGACCAGCCGCACGAGCGCCGCCGTCGACGCCGGATCGCACCGGTGCACGTCGTCCAGGACCAGGACACCACCGGCGGCCCAGCGGGCGGGCCGGTCGTGGAACTCGGCGAACACCCGTCCGCCCCCGCCCGCCGGCCGGGGGAAACCCCGCCGTGCCTCGAACGCGTCACGGAAGACCTGGAGCGGGACCGCGCCGCCGCGCACGGCATGGGCCCGGGCGACCGGGAGACGCCGGCGGGCCGCCAGGTCCAGCAGGGCCGTCGCGAGACGGGTCTTGCCGATGCCCGGCTCGCCGGTGATCTCCACCACCGACCCCCGGCCGTTCCCCAGCGCGTCGAGGACCTGCGTGAGCCGCGCGAGTTCGGCCTCCCGCGCGACGGGGAGCCCTCCGGCCTCGGGTACGGGCACCGCGGTCATGCGTGCCGTTCCCCCTCCGCGTACGGTCCGGCGACCCCTGGCTCACTCCGGCCCCGGGGCGTCCTCGGGGCAACCCTACAGAAGCAAGAGAGGGTGATCCGCTTGTGTGACCAGGGGCGGTGACCGGCCGGGACGCGCAGGTGGTGCGGTCAGGGCGAGGCGGGCGGGTCCAGGAGGCGGACGACGATCGACCACGGTCCGTCGGAGCGGGCGTAGAGGAGACAGGGGCCGGAGAGAGGGGCTTCGCCGTGCCAGGGGCCCACGTGGTTGGCCAGCTCGTCGAGGAAGCCGGTGCCGTCCGGTTCGAAGGTGTCGACGAGGAAGTACCCGCCGTCGTCGGAGCGCGGATCGCCCTCGTACCGGAGCGTCGCGATCCCGGGCCCGCCGGTGTGGCGCAGCACGTCCGAGGCGGGACGCCGCGAGTGGCCCGCACAGGGCAGCGCGCTCGACAGCGGGCTCACGTCGACCGTCCACGGCCCGTCCGCCTGGACGCGCACCGCCCGCACCGGCCGGTCGTCGGCGTTCACCAGGGCGCGGCACGAGAACGGGCCGTCGGTGTAGACGAGTTGGCTCTGCGAGTGCAGCCTCCCGTCGAGGGCGTCCACGACGAAGTGACCGCTCCCCGCGTGGGTGATGTCGAAGATGACCGGCCCCGTCCCGGTGGTCAGCCGGGTGACCGCGTCGCCGTCGCCGTCGATCCGCTGGAGCGCCGGGCCGCCCGCGGTCAGCAGCGGGGGCGCCTGCCGGGGCGGCTCGTCGCTCTTGCCGAGCCCGGAGGGCGGCACCACAGGGGCCTGTCGCCGCGCACGGTCGCGTCGGAACCACTTCATGGAGCCCCCCTGGTGACGTCTGCGCACAGTATTGGGCGTCCGGGTCTCCGCGTACACAACGAGGACCGCACTTCGCCAACCGCCTTCGCGGCACGGGAGATTGTGGCGTTCATCATTGTTTGCGGGGGAGTGGGCACGGCCGGGCATCGTCCTCGGTCCGGCCGGGCATGGTGAGGAGGGCGGAACACGCCCGGGGCAGGCGGCGCGCGACGACGGGGTCGTGCGACTGCCCACGGAGCCGCCCGAGCCGTCCTGAGCGAATGTCGTCCACACGTGGTGCGCACGTGTGGTGCGTGAAGAGGGGGAGCCATGGTGCCGCCGGTCCTGCCGGAGGACGTGTCGTCGCAGCCGATGCTGAGCCCGCTGACGTCCGCCGCCGTCTTCCTGGTCGTCGGCGTCGTCCCCGGTGGTGAGCCGACGGCCCGCGGGGTGCTGGCCCAACTCGCCGGTCTGGAAAGGGCGGTGGGCTTCTCCAGCCCCGACGGCGCGCTCGGCTGTGTGGCGGGGATCGGCGCCGACGCCTGGGACCGCCTCTTCGGCACGCCCCGCCCCGCCGCCCTGCACCCGTTCCCGCAGCTGGAGGGCCCCCGGCACCGGGCCGTGTCCACGCCGGGCGACCTGCTCTTCCACATCCGGGCGACCCGCGTGGACCTCTGCTTCGCGCTGGCCGCCGAGATCATGCGGCAACTGCGCGGCGCGGTCACCCTGGAGGACGAGGTCCAGGCCTTCGCGTACCTCGACTCCCGCAACCTCCTCGGCTTCGTCGACGGCACCGAGAACCCGGTCGGGCGCGTCGCCGCCGACGCCGTGCTCGTCGGTGACGAGGACCCCGGCTTCCGGGGCGGCAGCTATGTGCTCGTGCAGAAGTACCTGCACGATGTGGAGTCCTGGGAGAAGCTCCCCGTCGAGGCCCAGGAGAGGGTCATCGGCCGGACCAAGCTCACCAACCTCGAACTCGACGTGGAGGGTTCGCACGTCGACGTCAACACCCTCCTCTCCCCGGACGGCACGGAACAGCGCATACTGCGCGCCGCCATGCCGTTCGGCAGGCCCGGACAGGGCGAGTTCGGCACGTACTTCATCGCCTACGCCCGTGACCCCTCGGTCCCCGAGGCGATGCTGCGGAGGATGTTCCTCGGCGAACCGCCCAACGGCCACGACCCGATCCTGGACTTCTCCCGGGCCGTGACCGGAACCATGTTCTTCGTGCCCTCCGCCGACTTCCTGCGCACCGCCCCCGCCCGGCGCCCGCCCGTCTGACCGTCAGAACTCGTCCTCGCCCTCGACGAAGGTCCGCACCACCTCGATGTCCCCGATCCGGGACACGTCCACCCGGCGCGGGTCGTCCCCCAGCACGACGAGATCGGCCCGCCTGCCGGGGGTGAGGCTGCCGGCGTCACCGTCCCAGTGGCAGGCGCGGGCGGCCTCGACGGTGTACGCGCGCAGCGCCTCCTCCACGGTGATCGCCTCGTCGGGGCCGATGAGGCGGCCGGACTCCGAGGCCCGCTCCACCATGAACTGGATCGCCCGCAGCGGGGCGCCGTTCGCGACCGGGCGGTCCGAGCTGCCGGCCACCCGGACACCGTGGTCGAGGAAGCCCCGGCCCCGGTACAGCCAGCCGGCCCGCTCCTCGCCCATGATCGTGGCGTAGTCGTCGCCGTAGTAGCGCAGGAAGCTCGGCTGGACGACGACGGTGACACCGAGCGCGGCCAGCCGGGGCAGTTGGTCGGGGCGGACCAGGCCCGCGTGCTCGACACGGTGGCGTGCCTCCGGGCGAGGGCTCAGCTTCCGGGCCTTCTCCAGCGCGTCCAGGGCGACGTCCAGGGCCCGGTCGCCGATCGCGTGCACCGCGAGCTGCCAGCCCGCGAGGTGCCCCTCGACGATCGTGCTCTCCAGGACCTCGGGCTCGTGCATGAGTTGACCGGAGCCGCCAGTGCCCAGATAGGGGCTGGTCAGGGCCGCCGTACGGGCCATCATGCCGCCGTCGGTGAAGACCTTGAGCGAGCCGAGGGAGAGGGCGCCCTCGCCGAAGCCCGTGCGCAGACCGAGGTCGATCGCCCGGCTCGTGGTGTCGTCGGCGTCGGCGCGCACCGGGCGCAGCGCGTCGGCGGCCACCATCAGCCGTACCCGCAGGGGCAGCCGGCCCGACTCGTGGGCGAGCTGGTAGGCGGCGCCCTCGACGGGGCTGTGCCCGAACAGCCGGGCCCCGACGCCCGCTTCGGCGCACCCGGTGATGCCCTCGGACCGGCAGACGCGGGCCGCGTGCTCGATCGCCGAGGCCAGTTCGGTGAGCGAGTGCGGCGGCCGGGACTGCAGCGCGGCCCCCATGGCGCCCTCCGCGAGGAACCCGTCCGGCCGGGCCACGTCCGCCGGAAGTCCCGCGAGCACCGCCGAGTTGACGAGGCAGGCGTGCCCGGAGAGATGGCCCAGGTACACCTTGCGTCCGGCGCTGACGGTGTCGAGGTCGCTCGCGGTGAGGGGGCGGTCGAGGGTGCGCTGGTCGTAGCCGCCGAAGTCCACCCAGCCGCCGTCCGGTGCCCCTGACGCCGCTTGTGCCACCACGCGGAGCACGTCGTCGGCGCGTCGACACGGCGCCACGCTGGGTGCCTTGGCCTTCAGGCCCGCCCAGGCCAGGTGCACATGGGCGTCGATGAAGCCGGGGAGCACGGTGGCACCGTCCAGGTCCAGGGTCCGGCGCGCCGGAAGGCCCGCCACGTCCTCGTCCAGGCCGACGATCCGGCCGCCCCAGACGCCGAGTTCCCGGGCGGTCGGGCGGTCCGGATCCATGGTGACGATGTGGGCGTTGGTGATCCTGGTGCTGAGCACGGACAGGTCCTTCCGGTCGGGGGCGGGGGCCCGGGGCGTTCTCGTCCAGGTGAAGTCGCCTGGTCCGTACGCCAGTTGACGGTCGGTTCGGCTAATGTCCCCCGCGTTCGGGGAGGTCGCTCAGGTCTCGAAGACGTCTCGGGGCTGGCCCAGGAAGACAAATGTAGTTAGCCTTACCTAAGTTTCTTTGTACGTTTCCTGTGTTGGCGAAACCGGTCCGGAGTGTTGCGTGAGAAAAGCGGACCCACCGGGACGGAACGTCCTGTGGCGCGCGGTCGGCGGACAGCGTCGGGACGTCGTGCTCGGCGCGGTTCTGGGAATGGGGCACCAGACGGGTGAGGCCCTGGTGCCGGTGCTCATCGGAGTGGCCATCGAGCGCGGCGTCGTCGACGGCGACATCCCCGGACTGCTGCTGTGGCTGCTCCTCCTGGCCGCCGTGTACGTCGGGCTCTCCTTCAGCTTCCGGTTCAGCGCGCGGGCGGGTGAACGCGCCGCCGTCACCGCCGCGCACCACCTCAGGACCGCCCTCGTCGGCCGGGTCCTCGCACCCGAGGGCGGCGCCGAAGAGGGCAGGCTGCCGGGCGAGTTGACGAACATCGCCACCGAGGACGCCAAGCGGGTCGGGGCCGTCGCCATGGCCCTCATCGTCGCCTTAGCGGCCACCGCCGGGCTCGTCGTCAGCGCGGTCGCCCTGCTGCGCGTCTCGCTCGTGCTGGGCCTCCTCGTGCTCCTGGGCTCCCCTCTGCTGCTGTGGCTGGGACACCTGCTGAGCAAGCCCCTGGAACGGCGCAGCGAGACCGAACAGGACCGCGCCGCCCAGGCCTCCGGCGTCGCCGCCGACCTGGTGGCCGGGCTGCGCGTCCTCAAGGGCATCGGCGCCGAGCAGGCGGCCGTCGCCCGCTACCGGCGCGTCAGCCAGGACTCCCTCGCCGCCACGCTGCGCGCCGCCCGCGCCGAGGCCTGGCAGAACGGCGTCGTCACCATCCTCACCGGCGCGTTCATCGCCCTGGTCGCGCTCGTCGGCGGACACCTCGCCGCACGCGGCGACATCGGCCTCGGTGAACTCGTCTCCTCCGTCGGCCTCGCCCTGTTCATCGTCGGCCCGCTCTCCGAGTTCGCCTGGATCAACGCCGAACTCGCCCAGGGCCGCGCCTCCGCCGCCCGGATCGCCGAGGTGCTGGACGCCCCCGGCGCCGTGGCCGCGAAGGGTTCCGCCGATGCCGTACCGCCGGCCGACGTCCAGGGCCGGCTGACGCTGCGCGCCCTGACCCACGGCGCCCTGCGCGGGGTCGACCTCGACATCGCCCCCGGCGAGACCGTCGGCGTCGCCACCACCGACCCCGCCGACGCCACCGCGCTGCTGCGCTGCCTCGGCCGCCACACCGACCCCGACGACGGCACCGTGGAACTGGACGGCACCGCGCTGACCGCGCTCGGACCGGACGACGTCCGCGCGGTGATGCTGGTCGCCGAGCACGACGCCGACCTGTTCGAGGGAACGGTTTTGGACAACGTCACGGCGGCGATCGTCACGACCGCGCCCACGGGAGCGACGTCGGGCGCCGCCGACACGGGGTCGGAGAGCGCGGCCGTACCGGCGGGCGTCACCGCCGCGATGGTCGCCTCCGGGACGGACGAGGTCGCCCGCGCCCTGCCCGACGGCATCCACACCGCCGTCACCGCACGCGGCCGTTCCCTCTCCGGCGGCCAACGCCAGCGCGTGGCCCTGGCCCGCGCCCTGGCCGCCGACGCGCCGGTCCTCGTCGTGCACGAACCGGCCACCGCCGTCGACGCCGTCACCGAGTCCCGCATCGCCGCCGGCATCCGGGACGTCCGCGGCGGACGCACCACACTCCTGGTGACCAACAGCCCCGCCCTCCTCGCCGTCGCCGACCGTGTCGTCCTCCTCCACGAAGGCCGCGTCCTCGCGACCGGCGACCACGAACGCCTCGTCCACGAGCGCGCCGACTACCGGACGGCGGTCCTCACATGACCGATCAGGTGAAATCCACCGAGGCGGAGTCCGGGGCCGGGGCCGGGGCCGGGGCTGAGGCTGAGGCTGAGGCCGGGGTCGCCGAGGCCTCCGTGGTCTCCCGAACCGGCGAGGCCGAGCCCCCGCGCGGTGGGCGTGCCGAACCTGTACTGCTGCCCGTCGCCACTGCCGCCCGCACGCGGGCCGCGGTCGTCGAACTCCTGCGGCCGCAGCGGCGGCTGGCCGTGTCCGCGTTCACCGTCATGGTCGCGTCCACCGCCGTCGGGCTGCTGGTGCAGCCGCTGCTGGGGCGGATCGTCGACCTGGCCGCCGACCGGGGGTCCGCCGACGCCATCACCGCCACCGCGGTGCTCCTCGTGGCCGTGGCCGTCGTCCAGGGCGTCACCGCCGGGTTCGGGCTGTCGCAGATCGCCCGGCTCGGCGAGACGACCCTGGCCCGGCTGCGCGAACGCTTCGTCGAGCGCGCCCTCGCCCTCCCCCTGGACCGCGTGGAGAAGGCCGGCGCCGGCGACCTGACGGCCCGGGTCACCGCCGACGTCTCCCTCATCGCCGACGCCGTACGCAACGCGCTGCCCGCCCTCGGACGGTCGGTGCTCACCATCGTCCTCACCTTCGGCGCCCTCGCCCTGCTCGACTGGCGGTTCCTGCTGGCCGCGCTGCTCGCGGTCCCCGTGCAGGTGGCCACCGCCCGCTGGTACGTCGCCCGCGCCATCCCGCTCTACGCCGAGCAGCGGGTGGCCGCCGGCGCCCAGCAGCAGCAGATGCTCGACACCATCGGCGGCAGCTCCACCGTGCGGGCGTTCCGGCTGGGCCGCGAGCACACCGAGCGGGTCACCGAGCGGTCGTGGTCCGTGGTGGCGCTGACCATGCGGGGTGTACGACTCGTCCTCGGCTTCTACAGCCGGCTGCACATCGCCGAGTACATCGGGCTCGCCGCCGTCCTCGTCACCGGCTACTGGCTGGTCCGCGACGGCTCCGCCAGCATCGGTACGGCGACTGCCGCCGCCCTGTACTTCCACAGCCTGTTCGGACCCGTCAACGCGGCCCTCGCCCTCCTCGACGACGCCCAGTCCGCCACGGCGGGCCTCGCCCGGCTGGTCGGCGTCACCGACGAACCCGTGGCCCCGCCGCCGACGCGCACGGTCGGGGCCGGCGGTGTCGACGTCACCGTCCGAGGGCTCGGCCACGCCTACCGGCCGGGCCACCCCGTCCTGCACGACATCGACCTGACGATCCGCCACGGCGAACGGGTGGCCCTCGTCGGCGCCAGCGGAGCCGGCAAGACCACCCTGGCGCGACTCGTCGCGGGCATCCAGCCGCCCACCACCGGCGACGTCCTGGTGGGCGGCATCCCGCCCACCGAACTCGGCGCCGCCGCCTCCCGCACGATCGCCCTGATCACCCAGGAGACCCATGTCTTCGCGGGCCCCCTCGCCGACGACCTGCGGCTAGCCAAGCCCGACGCCACCGACGACGATCTGCGCGCCGCGCTCGACCGCGTCGACGCCCTCACCTGGGCCGAGGCCCTGCCCGACGGGCTCGCCACGGTCGTCGGCGACGGCGGCCACCGGCTCAGCGGTGAGCGCACCCAGGCCCTCGCACTGGCCCGGCTGATCCTCGCCGACCCGCCCCTGGTGATCCTCGACGAGGCCACCGCCGAGGCGGGCAGCGCCGGCGCCCGCACCCTCGAGAAGGCGGTCGCGCGCGCCGTCGACGGCCGGACCGCGCTGATCGTCGCCCACCGCCTCAGCCAGGCCGCCACCGCCGACCGCGTCGTCGTGATGGAGGCCGGCCGGGTGGTCGAGAGCGGCACCCACGACGAACTCCACGCCGCGCACGGCCCCTACGCCGACCTGTGGTCGGCGTGGTCGGACGCCCGCGAGACCGGCCCCCGGCCGGCCCCCGAGACCCCCACACGCACCGCTCCGCAGAAACCCGAACCGAAGGACCGCTGATGTTCCGCTCCCGCAGAGCGCCACGGCTCGCCGTCGTGCTCGCCTCCGCCACCCTGCTCCTCGCCACCGCGTGCGGTGGGGGCTCCGACTCCGACGACGCGTCGGGCGCCGGCGCGGAGGCGAGCACCTCCGGCGACTCCGCCTTCCCGGTCTCCGTCGACCACAAGTACGGCAGCACCACGATCAAGGCCGAACCCAAGCGGATCGTCACCGTCGGCCTCACCGACCAGGACTCGGTCCTCGCCCTCGGCGAGGTCCCCGTCGGCACCACCGAATGGCTCGGTGGCTACAAGGGCGCCATCGGCCCCTGGGCCGCGGACAAGCTCGGCTCCGCCGAGGCGCCGACCGTCCTCAAGGACACCGGCACCGGCCCGCAGGTGGAGAAGATCGCCGCCCTCAAGCCCGACCTGATCCTCGCGGTGTACGGCGGACTCACCAAGGAGCAGTACGAGTCGCTGTCCAAGTTCGCGCCCGTGGTCGCCCAGCCGAAGGCGTACAACGACTACGGCGTCCCGTGGCAGGAGCAGACCGAGACGATCGGCAAGGCGCTCGGCAAGTCCGACGAGGCCGCGAAGGCGGTCGCCGACACCGAGGCGAAGATCAAGGCCGCAGCCGACGCCAACCCCGGCTTCAAGGGCGCCACGGCCGTCATGGCCACCCCGTACGAGGGCATGTTCGTCTTCGGCAGCCAGGACCCGCGCTCGCGCCTGCTGACCGGCCTGGGCTTCACCCTGCCCAAGGACCTCGACAAGGTGATCGGCGATCAGTTCGGTGCGAACATCAGCAAGGAGCGCACGGACCTGCTCGACCAGGGTGTCATCGTCTGGCAGGTCGGCGACGTCACGAAGGACGCCGCCAAGCTGCACAAGGACGCCTCCTACAAGGACCTGAAGGTCGTGAAGGAGGGCCGTGAGGTCTACGTCAACGAGACCAGCGACTACGGCAACGCACTCTCCATGGGCACCGTCCTCAGCCTGCCGTACGTGATCGAGCGCCTGGCGCCGCAGCTGGCGGCGGCCGTCGACGGCGAGAGCGACACCAAGGTGGAGCAGCCCGCCTCCTGACGCGATCAGGGGCGATTCACCAGCACGACGAGGGGGCCGGTCACCGACCGGCCCCCTCTCGTGTCTCTCCCGCGTCAGCCGTCCATCGACTCGGCCAGACTGCGCGGCCGCATGTCCGTCCAGTGGGTCTCGACGTGCTCCAGGCAGGCCTGCCTGGAGTCGGGTCCGTGGACCACCCGCCAGCCGGCCGGCACGTCCACGAAGTCCGGCCACAGGCTGTACTGGTTCTCGTCGTTGACCAGCACCAGGTAGGTGCCCTCGGGGTCCTCGAACGGGTTGCTCATGCCACCACTCCTCTTCCTCACTTCGGGTTCCGCTCCGCCCACGCGACGAGCCCACGGAGGGCACGGAACCAGGTCTCGGCGAGATCCTGGACCGTGTCGCGCGGCAGCAGTCCTTCCAGATACGACCAGTGCGCGGCCAGCACCGGCCCGTCCGCACGGTCCTCGGTCACCACGTTGATCTCCAACGCGTGGCCCTCCCGCATCGAGCCCTCCGCCCCGATGTCCGCGGCGTCCTCCTCCGGCGCGTACGACCAGTCCGTCTCCTCGGGGATGCCGAACCGGCCCAGGTAGTTGAACTCGACGCGCGGCGGTTCGTAGGCCGCCAGCACCTCGCGGGTGCGGGGGTTGAGGTGCCGCAGCATCCCGTACCCGACGCCGTTGGCGGGCAGTGCCGCGAGGTGCTCCCGCACCCGGCGCACGGCCTCGGCCGCCGCCGGGCCCCCGGCGAAGGCCTCGTCGGGGTCGGCCGGACCCGCGTCCAGCCGGACCGGGTAGACGCTGGTGAACCAGCCGACCGTACGCGACAGGTCGATCCCGTCCCCGCCCAGCTCCTCCTCGCGGCCGTGGCCTTCGAGGTCGACCAGGACGGAGGTGTCCGCACCGCCGTCCCGGCGCCGCCGGTCCGCGAAGGTGAGCGCGAGCCCCGCCAGCAGTACGTCGTTGACGGCGGCGCCGAACGCGGCCGGCACCGCCGACAGCAGGGGACCGGTGTGCTCGCCGGGCAGCCGGAGCACGACCTCGCGCCGGGTGGCGCTGGTGTCGCGGTCGGGATCCCGGTCCCGCGCGAGCGGCAGGGAGGCCGCGCCGCCGGCGAGAATCCCCTCCCACACGGGCAGTTCGGCCTCCCGCTCCGGCCGCCCGGCCAGCTCCGTGAGCAGCCGCGACCAGCGGGCGAACGACGTCTCGACGGGCAGCAGCCCGACGGGCCGCCCGGCGGACACGTCCTGCCAGGCCGCCGCGAGGTCCGGCAGCAGCACCCGCCACGACACACCGTCCACGACGAGATGGTGCCCCATCAGCAGTAGCCGTCCTGGGGCGTCGCCCGCGTCGAACCACACGGCCCTGACCATGACTCCGGCGTCCGGGTCGAGCGACGCCCGTGCCGCGACGGTGTGCTCCCGCACGGCCTCGCCCAGCGCGACCGCGTCCAGCCCGCGGACATCGACCCGCTCGGTCCAGCCGGCCGGGTCCACCGTCCCGACGGGCGGCACGTGCAGCGACCACCCGTCGGTGTCCTCGGCGGAGGGCCGGACCAATCGGGCGCGCAGCAGGTCGTGCCGGTCGACGAGTGCCCGCAGCACGGCGGTCAGACCGGGCAGGTCCAGGGCCGCCGGAGTGCGGACCAGCGCCGCCTGGTGGTAGGAGGCGAAGGGGCCACCCAGCTCGCGCAGCCAGTGCATGACCGGCGTGAGCGGCACCGTGCCGGTGCCGTCGTCCGCCGGGCGCGGCGCCGAGACGTCGTTCGCCTCGGCGACCGTGCCCAGCGCGGCGACCGTACGGTGCCGGAACACCAGCCTCGGACTGATCCTCAGCCCCGCCGCGCGGGCCCGCCCCACGAGCTGCATGGCGACGATGCTGTCACCGCCGAGGGCGAAGAAGTCGTCGTCCACACCGACCCGTTCGAGGCCCAGCACCTCCGCGAAGACCGCGCACAGCAGCTCCTCCACGGCGGTCGCCGGTGCCCGTCCCGAAGACATCGCGGCGAAGTCGGGCGCGGGCAGGGCGGACCGGTCCAGCTTGCCGTTGGCCAGCTGCGGGAACCGCTCCAGCGTGACCACGGCCGCCGGGACCATGTGGTCGGGGAGCAGACCGGCGACATGGGCACGCAGCGCCGCCGGGTCGGGCGCGGTGTCCGGGACCGGCACCACATGGGCCACGAGCAGCTTGCGCGGACCATCCTGATGGACCGTCACCAGCGCCTGGCCGACCTCCGGGTGGGCGGTGAGCGCGGCCTCGATCTCGGCGGGCTCGATGCGGAACCCGCGGATCTTGACCTGGTCGTCGGCGCGGCCGAGGTAGTCGATCCGCCCGTCGGCGGTCCAGCGCGCCAGGTCGCCCGTGCGGTACAGGCGTGATCCGGCCGGACCGAACGGATCGGCGACGAACCGCTCGGCCGTCAGACCGGGGCTGCCCAGATAGCCGCGGGCGAGACCGCCGCCCGCGAGGTACAGCTCACCGGGGACACCGGGCGGCACCGGCCGCAGCCGGTCGTCGAGGACGTACGCCCGGGTGCCGGCCACCGGCCGCCCCACGAGCGGCCGTTCGCTGTCGCGGACGCGGCCGACGAGGGCGTCCACGGTCGACTCGGTCGGCCCGTACAGGTTGAACGCCTCGGTGCCGGGCAGTTCGGACAGCCGCTTCCACAGCGCGACCGGCACGGCCTCGCCGCCGACGCCGACGACCGCGAGCGGGCAGTCGCCGTCGCGCAGCAGCCCGCTGTCGGCCATCTGTGCGAAGAACGACGGCGTGACCTCCAGGAAGTCGAAGCGGTGCCGCAGCACGGCCTCGGTCACCAGCTCCGGGTCGCGCCGGACCTCCTCCGACAGCACATGGACACAGTGCCCGTCCAGCAGCCACAGCTGCGGCTGCCAGGACGCGTCGAAGAAGAACGACCAGGCGTGACCGACCCGCAGATGCCGCCGCCCGGCCGCCTCGATCGCCGGTTCGTACAGCGTCTCGCGGTGGCTGTGGAAGAGGTTGCCGAGCGTCTCGTGGGTGATGACCACGCCCTTGGGCCGGCCGGTGGAGCCCGAGGTGTAGATGACGTACGCCGGGTGGCGGGGCGTCAGCGGGGCGAGCCGGTCGACGTCGGTGAGGTCGGCCGGGTCCTCGGCCGCGATCCGGTCCCGGGTGCCGGGGTCGTCCAGCAGCAGGGAGGCGATGCCGGACGGCAGTGTGCCGGCGAACTCTCCGGTCGTCAGGGTGAGGACCGGTCCGGCGTCCGCGAGAACGTCGGCCGTGCGCTCCGCCGGCGCGTCCGGGTCGAGCGGCAGATACGCGGCGCCCGCCTTGTGCACCGCGAGGACCGCCGTGAGGAAGTGCGCGGTGCGCGGCAGCGCGAGCGCGACGAACCGCTCGGGCCCGGCACCGGCCTCCACCAGCAGCCGGGCCAGCCGGTTGGCGTCCGCGTTGAGTTCGGCGAAGGACAGCTCGACCCCGTCGGAGGCCGCGGCGGGCAGCTCGCCGTTCCGGTGCGCCCGCTCCTCGAAGAGCGCCGGCACCGTGGTGGGACCGCCGGCGACCGGACGGCTGTGCCAGCCGGCGAGCAGCCGGTCCCGCTCGTCCGGGGCGAGGATGTCGACGACACCGAGCCGGGTGTCCGGATCGGCGGTCACCGCGCGCAGGACGCGCCGCAGCCGGTCCGCGAAGGACTGGGCCGTGGCCGCGTCGAACAGGTCGGCGCTGTACTCCAGGACGCCGTCCACCCCGGTGCCGTCGCCGCGTTCGACGAAGTCGAAGGACAGGTCGAACTTGGCGGTCGTCTGCGCCACCTCGTCCCGCCGGGCGGCCAGACCGGGCAGCCCGGTGTCCTCGCCGTCGGCCGCGAGATACACCACCATCACCTGGAACAGCGGGTGACGGGCGAGGGAGCGGGCCGGGTTGAGCACCTCCACCAGCCGCTCGAAGGGCACGTCCTGGTGGTCGAACGCGGCGAGGTCCGTCTCCCGGACGCGGCCGAGCAGCTCCCGGAACGTCGGGTCCCCGGAGGTGTCGGTGCGCAGCACCAGCGTGTTGAGGAAGAACCCGACCAGGTCGTCCAGCCCGGCGTCGGTGCGCCCGGAGATCGGGCTGCCGATCGGGATGTCGTCGCCCGCGCCGAGCCGGGAGAGGAGTGTGGCCACGGCCGCCTGGAGCACCATGAACACACTGGCCCCGTTGTCGCGGGCCAACGTGTCGAGGGCGGCGGCGAGTTCGGCGTCCAGCGAGAGGTCGGCGGCGCCGCCCCGGTAGGTGGACTCCAGGGGGCGGGCCCGGTCCACGGGCAGTGCCAGCTCCTCCGGCAGCCCGGCCAGCGCCTGCTTCCAGTACGCGACCTGGCGTGCCGCGAGGCTGCCCTCGTCCTTCTCGTCGCCGAGGACGTCCCGCTGCCACAGGGTGTAGTCGGCGTACTGGACGGGCAGCGGCTCCCAGTCGGGGGCGCGTCCGGCCGTACGGGCGGCGTAGGCGAGCGCCAGGTCCCGGTTCAGCGGGCCCTGCGACCACTCGTCCCCGGCGATGTGGTGCAGGAGCAGCAGGACCGTCCACTCCTCCTCACCCGTGCGGAACACATGGACCCGCAGCGGGAGTTCACGGTCCAGCGCGAAGCCGTACGCGCCGGCCTCCGCCAGCAGCTCGGGCAGGAGGTCGTCGTCGGTGTCGACGACCTCGAACGGGACGTTCACCTCGTCGTGCGCCAGGACCAGCTGGTGGGCCCGGCCCTCGTCGTCGGGGAAGACCGTGCGCAGTGTCTCGTGCCGGACGACCAGATCGTGCACGGCCGCCCGCAGCGCCTCGACGTCCAGCGCGCCCGTCAGCCGCCAGGCCGAGGGGATGTTGTACGTCGCGCTGGGGCCCTCCACCTGGTACAGCACCCACAGGCGCTGCTGGGCGGAGGACAGCGGCAGCCGCTCGGGACGCTCCCGGACCGTCAGTGCCGGGCGGGGCGTGGCCCCCGCGTCCGCCGTATTGGCCAGCCGCCGCGCCAGCCGGGCGACCGTCGGCGCGTCGAACACCGTGCGCAGCGACACCTCCGACCCGAACGCGGCCCGGACCCCGGCCACCAGCCGCATGGCCAGCAGCGAGTGGCCGCCCAGAGCGAAGAAGTCGTCGTCGACGCCGACCCGGTCCACCCCGAGCACCTCGGCGAACAGACCACGCAGGATCTCCTCGCGCGGACCGGCCGCCCGGCCGCCGGCGCCGCTCCCCGCGGTGAAGTCGGGCGCGGGCAGCGCCCGGCGGTCCAGCTTGCCGTTGGACGTCAGCGGCAGCGCGTCGAGGGCGACGACTGC
Source organism: Streptomyces caniscabiei (assembly GCF_014930365.1). Lineage (GTDB taxonomy): Bacteria > Actinomycetota > Actinomycetes > Streptomycetales > Streptomycetaceae > Streptomyces > Streptomyces caniscabiei. The sequence goes on from NZ_JABXWI010000008.1 coordinate 202,323, forward strand.
CGCGGGCACCATGTGGTCCGGCAGGGCGCCGGCGGCGTGGGCCCGCAGGACCGCCGGGTCGACGGCCCGTCCCGTGGCGGGGACGACGTACGCCACGAGCCGCTGCTCGTGCGGGACGACGACCGAGTGGGCGACGGACTCGTGCCGGGCGAGCACCGTCTCGATCTCGCCGGGCTCGACGCGCACACCACGGATCTTGACCTGGTGGTCGGTGCGGCCGAGGAAGTCGAGCGTGCCGTCCGGCCGCCAGCGGGCCAGGTCGCCCGTGCGGTACATCCGCGCGCCCGGCCCGCCGTAGGGGTCCGCGACGAACCGCTCGGCGGTGAGGCCGGGGCGGTCGAGGTAGCCACGGGCGAGCTGGACGCCCGCCAGGTAGAGCTCTCCCGCCACACCGGGCGGCACCGGCCGCAGCGCCGCGTCGAGGACGTAGGTCCGGGTGTTCCACACGGGACGCCCGATCACCACCCGGTCGGCGCCCGGCAGCACCGGGCCGGCCGTGACGTCGACCGAGGCCTCCGTCGGCCCGTACAGGTTGTGCAGCTCCGCAGGGAGCACCTCGTGGAAGCGTGCCGCCACCGACGCCGGCAGCGCCTCACCACTGCACAGCACCCGGCGCAGACCCGTGCACCGCGCGGCGGCCGGCTCCTCCAGGAACACCTGGATCATCGACGGCACGAAGTGCGTGGTCGTGACGGCCTGTTCACGGATCACCCGCGCGAGATACGCCGGGTCCCGGTGGCCCTCCGGCCGGGCGACCACCAGCGCGGCGCCGGTGATCAGCGGCCAGAAGAACTCCCATACCGACACGTCGAAGCCGGACGGGGTCTTCTGCAGCACCCGGTCGTCGGGGCCGAGCCCGTACTCGTCCTGCATCCACAACAGGCGGTTGACGATGCCCTCCTGCGGCACGACGACGCCCTTGGGGCGGCCCGTCGAGCCGGAGGTGTAGATCACGTAGGCGGGGCTCGCCGGGTCGTACGCGGCGGGCAGCTCCCCTTCCGGTCCCTCCGGCAGAGCGCCCTCGACGACGCACACCGGCCGGGCCTCCTCCAGCATGAGCGCCCGCCGCTCCCGGGGCTGGTCGGCCTCCAGGGGCAGATAGGCGCCGCCGGCCCGGTGCACCGCCAGCAGGGCGACCACCAGGTCCACCGAACGCGGCAGGGCCACCGCCACCGTGCGCTCCGGACCCACGCCCATCCCGGTGAGGACCCGCGCGGTCCGCTCGACCAGCGCGTCCAACTCCGCGTACGTCAGGCGCTGTTCGTCGTGGACGAGGGCGAACGCGTCCGGGGTCCGCGCCACCTGCGCCCGGAACAGCTCCGGCAGGGTGGTCGCGGGCACCTCGTGTGCGGTGTCGTTCCACCGGGCGAGCACGGACTCCCGTTCGGCCTCCTCCAGCACCTCCAGATCCCGGACAGGGGTGTCGGGCGCGTCGGCGACCTGCTCCAGCAGCCGGGCCAGCCGCCCGGCCGTGCGCTGGGCCGTCTCGTCGTCGTAGAGGTCGAGCGCGTACTCCAGCAGCAGGGTGAGACGGTCCTGCCCCACCTCGTCGACGAAGGTGAAGTGCAGGTCGAACTTGGCCATGCCGGTGTCCATGTCGAACCACTCGGTCGGCATGCCCAGCACGTCCGGGTCGCCGTCGGGCCGGTAGTGGTAGCCCAGCATGACCTGGAAGAGCGGGTTGCGACCCGCGACCCGGGGCGGGTTCACGGCCTCGACGACCTGGTCGAAGGGCAGGTCCTGGTGCTCGAACGCCTGGAGGGCCGACTCCCGGACCCGTCCCAGCAGTTGGGCGAACGTCAGGTCCGACGGGCCGCTCTCCGGACCCGACAGGTCGGTGCGCAGCACCAGCGTGTTCACGAAGAACCCGACCAGGTCGTCCAGCGCGTCGTCCGTGCGCCCCGCGATGGGCGCCCCGAGTGGAATGTCGTCACCGGCGCCCAGCCGGTGCAGCAGCGCCGCCGTGGCCGCCTGGAACAGCATGAACATACTGGTGTTCGTGGCGGCGGACAGCTCGCGCAACGCCCGACCGGTGGCGGGGGACAGCTCCAGACGCACCTTGCCGCCCCGCCCGGTGGGCGCGTCCGGCCGCGGCCGGTCCTGGGGGAGGGACAGCTCCTCGGGCAGGTCGCGCAACGCCTCGGTCCAGTGGGCGAGTTGGTCCGGGCCGACCTGCCCGAGCAGTGAGTCCTGCCAGAGCGTGTAGTCGGCGTACTGCACCGGCAGCGGCGCCCACATCGGCGCACGTCCCTCGGTCCGGGCCCGGTACGCGGTGGTGAGATCGGCGAGGAACGGGCGGTCCGACCACTCGTCGGTGGTGATGTGGTGCAGCACCAGCGCCACCACATGGTCGGCCGCACCGAGACGCAACACCTCGGCGCGCACCGGCAGTTCGGTGCTCAGGTCGAAGGGCCGGCGCTGCGCCGCCTCGATCCGCGTGGCCAGGTCGCCCTCGGTCGCCTCGACGACCCGGAAGGAGGGCTCGGCCGCGCCCGGCGGCACGATCCACTGGTACGGCTCGCCGTCCTCCTCCAGGAAGCGGGTGCGCAACGCCTCATGACGAGCCGTCACATCGAGCAGCGCGGCCCGTAGCGCGTCGAGGTCCAGCTCGCCGCGCAGCCGGAACACGAGGGGGAAGTTGTAGGCCACCCCGTCGCCGGCGAGCCGCTCCACCAGCCACAGCCGCCGCTGCGCCGCCGACAGCGGTACGCGCGCGGGCCGCTCGGCGACCGTCCGCAGAGCGGGCCGCGCGGGGCGTCCGGTGCCCGCCCGCAGTGCCAGTGCCTCGGGGGTGGGCGCCTCGAAGAGGTCACGGATGGCCAGCTCGGCGCCCAGTTCGGTGCGGGCGCGGCTGATCAGCCGGGTCGCGAGCAGCGAGTGGCCGCCCAGGTCGAAGAAGTTGTCCTCGGCGCCGGTGCGGGGCAGCCCGAGCACCTCTGCGAAGAGCCTGCACAGCACCTCCTCGACGGGGGTGCGCGGGCCGCGCCCGGCCGACAGCGCGACCGCCGGTTCGGCGTCCGGCAGGGCGCGCACGTCCAGCTTGCCGTTGTCGTTCATCGGCAGCCCCGGCAGCACCACGAACGCGGCGGGCACCATGTAGCCGGGCAGCCGCTGTCCGAGGTCGTCGCGGAGCCGCCGCACGAGCGCGGTGTGGCCGCGTCCGGCCGCCGGGGTGTTGGCGAACGGAGCGGTGGCGTCGCGGTCGGCGCGCGGCCGGTACAGACCCGCCGTGCGGGAGGTGTCGGTGCCGGGCACGAACACGGCCTCGTAGGCGCCGGGTTCGGCGGACCAGGTGGTGAGCAGCCGGTAGCCGCGGGCCTCAGCGGTCTCCCGCAGGTCCTCCGGCTCCACCCCCGTCGCGGCGACCGGCGAGGGGCGGCCGGTGTCCAGGGCGCGCAGCCCGGCGAGGTCGCCGGCCGTACGGGCGTCCGGGACGCCCCGCACCCGGAGCGGTCCGGTGCCGTCGAGCCGGGCGAGGAGCGCGTCCCGTCCCGTCCAGTCGACGGCCGGGACACCGTCCAGCGCGAGGCCGACGCCCCCCTCGTAGAGCACCACGTCGTACCGGTAGCGGGTCAGCTCGTTGTGGTGGCGGCCCGCCTTGGTGCGCAGGTCGACACCGACACCGAGGGTGGTGAACCAGTCCGGGTCGACGAGGAGTTCCTTCTCCAGCGCGAGTCCCCGCTCCACGGCCCGGCGCAGGGCCTCGGGCTCGGTGTCCCCGTCGGCGCGGGCGGACTGGATGCCGGACTGGAACACCCTGGCCTGGCGCAGGTCGCGGATGTCGCCGAGGAAGAGGGCGCCGCCGGGCGCGAGCAGGCCGAGCGCGCCCCGGATCACCTGGTGGAGGTGGTCCAGGCTCGGGAAGTACTGCACGACGGAGTTGATGACGATCGTGTCGAAGAACCCGGTGGGCAGGCCGTCGGTCACCTCGGCCGCCTGGCAGCGCAGTTCGACCTTGCCGGCAAGCGCCGGGTCGCTCTTGACGCCTTCGGTGAGCTTGCGGATCACCGGGGCGGCGAAGTCGGTCGCCCAGTACGCCTCCGCGTCCGGAGCGAGCTTCGACAGCAGCAGACCCGAGCCGACGCCGATCTCCAGGATCCGGCGGGGCCGCAGTTCACGGATGCGTTCCACGGTGGCCTCGCGCCACTCCCGCATGTGTTCCACGGGGATCGGCGTGCCGTCGTAGGAGCTGTCCCAGCCCGCGAAGTCCTCGGTGAACAGGGCGGTACCGATCTCGGTGTACTCGGCGGAGTAGATCTCCCGCCACTCACCGATCTGCTCCCGCTCGGCCGACTCCCGCGCGTCACCGTCGAGTTCGGCGGGCACCACATAGCCCACGAGGCGCTTCGTGCCCGGCGCCGAGGTGTCGTCGCGGGCGATCACGGCGGCCTGGGACACCTCGGGGTGTTGGGCGAGCGCGGTCTCGATCTCGCCCAGCTCCACCCGGTAACCCCGGATCTTGACCTGGTCGTCGGTCCGGCCCAGGAAGTCCAGGTTGCCGTCCGCGCGGCGCCGCACCAGGTCGCCGGTGCGGTACATGCGCTCGCCCGGCAGCCCGAACGGGTCCGCCACGAAGCGTTCGGCGGTCAGGCCCGGCCGGTCGAGATAGCCGCGCGCCAGCCCGACACCGGCGATGTACAGCTCGCCCGCCACACCGTCCGGCACCGGACGCATCCACGCGTCGAGGATGCGGGCCCGGGTGGCGCGGATCGGCCTGCCCACGGTCGGGGTGGCGCTGTCCTCCGTCCCCCCGCCGAGCGTGTTGATCGTGTACTCTGTCGGGCCGTACAGGTTGTAGCCGTAGGTGCCCTCGGTGTCCCGCAGGGTGTTCCACACCGTCTCGGTGACGGCCTCGCCGCCGAGCAGCACCAGCGGCGGCCGGTGCCCCTCCAACAGGCCCTCCTCGATGAGGAGATGGGCGTAGGTCGGGGTCACGTTGACGACGTCGACGCGGTGCTCCTCGCAGTACGCGACCAGCGCGGTCGCGTCCCGCCTGAGCTCCTCGTCGCAGACGTGCACCTCATGCCCCTCGACGAGCCACAGCAGCTCCTCCCAGGACATGTCGAACGCGAACGACACGGTGTGCGCGATCCGCAGCCGCCGCCCGCCCGCCGACGCGATCGCCGGGGCGAAGATCTCCTTCTGGTGGTTGAGCTGCATGTTCGTCAGACCGACGTACGGGGTGACGACGCCCTTGGGCCGGCCCGTGGAGCCCGAGGTGTAGATGACGTACGCGGGGTGGTCCAGGCTGAAGGACACCGACACCGGACCGGCCGGGAAAGCCGCCAACTCGTCCGCCACCGACGGGTCGTCGAGCAGGACACGCGGCGTGTCGCCGGTCAGCGTCCGCGACACGGCCTCCGTCGACAGCAGGAGCAGCGGGCGCGCGTCCGCCAGCATCAGCGAGAGCCGGTCGGCGGGATGGTCCAGCTCCAGCGGCAGATACGCCGACCCCGTGCGCAGCACCGCGAACAGCGCCACCACCATGTCGATCGAGCGCGGCAGCCCGAGCGCGATCACCTTCTCCGGCCCGGCGCCCCGCGCGATCAGCAGCCGGGCCATCCGGTCGCAGCGCGCGTCGAGTTCGGCGTACGTCAGGGTCTGCGCGCCGAAGACCAGGGCGGTCGCGTCCGGGGTGCGGGCGGCCTGCGCGGCCAGCATGTCCGCGACCGTCTCGTGCGGCACGGGCTGCCGCTGCTCGGCCTCCTCGCGGGCGAGCGCGGCGGCCTCCGCCGGCAGCAGCGCGTCCAGCGAGCCGACCGGGGCGGCCGGGTCGGCCACCAGCCGGTCGACCAGCAGCACGAAGCGGTCCAACAGCGCTTGAGCGTAGGCGTCTTCCAGCAGATCGGGCCGGTAGGCCAGGGTCACCCGCACGCGCTCGCCCGGTGTCACCACCAGGTTCGCCGGATAGTGCGTGGCGTCCACGTTGGCCACGGCCGTCGCGCCGTGCCGTTCGCGCAGCTCGGCGAGCCGCTCGTCCGTGTCGGCGTTGCGCAGCACGAACAGCGTGTCGAACAGCCGCCGGTGGCCCGTCTCGGCCTGGAGGACACCGAGCCCCAGGTACTCGTACGGCATGACCTCAAGACGCTCGCCCTGGACGCGGCGCAGCAGGTCCAGGACCGGCTCGCGCGGGTCGAACGCGATGCGCGCGGGCACGGTGTTGAGGAACATGCCGATGACGTTCTCGACGTCCGGCACCTCACTCGGCCGCCCGGCGACCGTCGTACCGAACGCGATGTCCGTGCGGCCGGTCACGCCGGCCAGGACCAGACCCCAGGCCGCGTTGAGCACGGTGTTGAGCGTCAGACCGTGGGCGCGGGCGGTGTCGCGCAGCCGCTCCCCGACCGCCGCGTCGAGCACGGCCTCCAGGTGTTCCGGGATCACCGGCTCCTGGCCCCGCTCGGAGGCGGCGGGCACGAGGAGCGTCGGCTCCTCGAAACCGGACAGGGCCGCCCGCCACGCACGCGTCGCCTCGGTGTCGTCCTGCCGCTCCAGCCAGGTCAGGTAGTCGCGGTAGGAGCCGGGGCGGTCCAGGCCCGCCGGGTCGCCCCCGCTCTCGTACAGCGCGAACAGCTGGTCCAGGAACAGCCAGGCCGACCAGCCGTCCCACAGGATCAGATGGCGGCCGACGATCAGCCGGTCACCGCGCTCCGCACCGAGCCGCACGAGCAGCATCCGGAACAGCAGCGGGCGGGTGAGGTCGAACCGCTGCGCCCGCGACTCCTCCAGCAACTCCCTCATCCGGACGTCCTGTTCGGCCGCCGGGAGTCCCGCCAGGTCCACTTCCCGCAGCGGGACGTCGGCGTCGCGGACGATGAACTGCACCGGCTGGCGCAGCCCCTCACTGGTGAAGCCGGCCCGCAGGCTGGGGTTGCGGCCCAGCAGCGTCCGCACGGCGTCCGACAGCCGCTCGGCGTCGACGCGTTCGGCGAAGTCGAACGACTCGTGGACCGTGTAGACGTCCAGGGAGCTGTCGTCGAAGTTCGAGTGGAAGAACAGCCCCTCCTGGAGCGGGGCGAGAGGCCAGACGTCCTCGATCCGGCCCGGCGCGAGCCCTTCGACCCGCTCCCGCTCCTCCTCGGTCAGCGTGAACGCGGACGCGACAGGGCTCTCCCCGGCGGTCGGCTCGTCCAGGGCCGCCGTCGCCGCGAGCGCCGCCGGCGTGCGGTGCTCGAACACCTCCCGCGGGCCGATCACCAGACCCGCGCGGCGGGCCCGGCTGGAGACGGCGATCGAGGAGATGCTGTCACCGCCGAGCAGGAAGAAGTCGTCGTCGACGCCGACCTCGTCGAGCTTCAGCACCGCCGCGAAGATCTCGACGAGCACCTGTTCCCGGGGGGTGCCCGGAGCCCGGGTGACGGTCGCGCGCACGGCCTGCGGCGCGGGCAGCGCGGCCCGGTCCAGCTTGCCGCTCGGGGTGAGCGGCAGCGCGTCGAGGGTGACCCAGGCGCTCGGGACCATGGGGGAGGGGAGGGCGCCGGTCAGGGCCTCGCGCAGGTCGCCCACCTCGGTGGCGCCTCCGCCGGGCACGACGTACGCCACCAGCGCGTCGTCCCGTACCGTCACGGCGGCCTGCGCCACCTCCGGCAGCCGGGCCAGCGCGGCCTCGATCTCGCCGAGCTCGATCCGGTTGCCGCGCAGCTTGACCTGCCGGTCCGTACGGCCCAGGTACTCGATCACCCCGTCCGCGCGGCGCCGGACCAGGTCACCGGTGCGGTACATCCGGCTGCCGGGCGGCCCGTACGGGTCGGCGGTGAACCGCTCGGCGGTCAGGGCCGGCCGGGCGTGGTAGCCGCGGGCCAGCTGGACACCGGTCAGGTACAGCTCGCCGGGGACCCCGTCCGGGACGGGCCGCAGACAGACGTCCAGCACGCGCAGGCCCGTGTTCCACACGGGGCGCCCGATCGGCACCGATGCGCCGGTCTGCTCCTCGTCGGAGGCATACGGGTGGTACGTGACGTCGACGGCCGCCTCGGTCGGGCCGTACAGGTTGTGCAACGGTACGCCCGTGAGAGCGTGCCAGCGGCTCGCGGCGGTGACCGGGAGCGCCTCGCCGCTGCTGAGGACGCGGCGCAGCGAAGCCGACCAGGTGGGGTCGCCGGCGACGTCCTCGTGCTGGAGGAAGGCCTCCAGCATCGACGGCACGAAGTGCATGGTCGTGACGGCCCGCTCCCGCACGAGTTCCGCCAGGTAGGCGGGGTCGCGGTGGCCGTCCGGGCGGGCGAGCACCACGGTCGCGCCTTCGAGGAGCGGCCAGAAGAACTCCCAGACGGACACGTCGAAGCTGGACGGCGTCTTCTGCAGCACCCGGTCGTCGGGACCGAGTCCGTACTCGCCCTGTGTCCACGCCAGTCGGTTCACGATGGCCCGGTGGGTGACGACGACGCCCTTGGGCAGACCGGTCGACCCGGAGGTGTAGATCAGGTAGGCGGGGTCGTCGGGGCGTGCGGGTGCGGTGGCGGCCTCGGTGGAGGCGTCGGCCGACGGGGCGTCGGCGGCGTCCAGCAGCAGTACGGAAGGCGCGTTCCCCCCGGCGGACGGGCTCGGCGCGGGCAGTCGGTCGGCCGTCGCGGCGAGGGTGACCACGGTCGTGGCTCCCGAGTCGGCCAGCATGTGGGCCACCCGGTCCGCCGGGTAGTCGAGGTCCACCGGCAGATAGGCGGCGCCCGACTTCAGCACGCCGAGCAGCGCCACCATCAGCTCCGCCGAGCGCGGCACGGCGACCGCCACGAACGCCCCGGGGCCCGCGCCCCGGCCGCGCAGCCGCACGGCCAACTTCTCGGCGCGGGCGTCCAGTTCGGCATAGCTCAGCCGCTCGTCCTCGAAGACGACGGCCGTCGCGTCGGGCGTCCGGGCGACCTGCGCGGCGAACCCTTCCGCCAGGGTGATCTCCGGTACGACGCGCTCCTCGCCGGCGAGGAGCGCGCGCAGGGCCTCGTCGGGGGAGAGCAGTTCCACGGAGGCCGCCGCGCCCTCCGGCGCCTCGGCCACGGCCTCCAGGACGCGGGCGAGCCGGTCGCCGAGGGCGCGGACGGTGTCGCCGTCGAGGCGCTCGGCGTGGTGCTTGAGCCGCAGGTCGAGCCGTCGGCCGGGCTTGACGACGAGGGCGAGGGGATAGTGCACGGCGTCGTGGAAGGCGTCGCCGGTGATGCGTACGGTGCCCGAGGCGTCCCGGAGGTCCGACTCGGCGGGGTAGTTCTCGAACACCACGAGGGTGTCGAAGAGTTCGCCGGAGCCCGCGTGCCCGGTGAGCCGCTGGATCTCCGCGAGGCCCAGATGCTGGTGGTCCAGGAGCCGCGCCTGTTCCTCCTGGAGGCGGACGAGCAGCGCCCCGAGGGACTCACGCGGCGCCCAACGGAAGCGTGTCGGAAGGGTGTTGATGAACAGACCCACCATGGAGGCGATGCCGTCGACCTCGCCGTCGCGCCCGGAGACCGTGGTGCCGAACACCACGTCGTCCCGGCCGGTCAGCCGGCCCAGCAGCAGACCCCAGGCGCCCTGCACCACGGTGCCGAGGGTGACACCGAGTTCACGGGCCCGCTCGGCGAGCCGCGCGGTGGTCCGCTCGGACAGCTCCACCCGCACATGCTCGGGCCGTACGGGTGCCCCGTCGCCCGGCGCGCCGACCAGCCGCGTCGGCTCGTCCAGCCCGGCGAGCGCGTCGCGCCAGACCTCGCGCGCCGTGTCCCCGTCCTGCTCGGCGAGGCGGCGCAGGAAGCCGCGGTAGGGGGCGACCTCGGGCAGCGCGGGCGCGTCGGTGCCGTAGTACGCCATCAGTTCGCGGTGCAGCACCGGCAGCGACCAGCCGTCCGCCACGATGTGATGGAACGTCAGCACCAGGCGGCTGCGCTCCTCGCCGAGCCGGACCAGGGCGCAGCGCAGCAGTGGCGGCGCGGCCAGGTCGAAGCCCCGGGCCCGCTCGTCGGCGGCCACGGCGTCGCCCAGCGTCTCGCGGACCTCGGCGTCCTGCGACGACAGGTCGACCTCCCGCCAGGGCAGTGCGGCGTCCCGCGTGATGATCTGCACCGGGGTGCCGTCGGGGCGCTGGCGGAACGCGGCCCGCAGCGGCGCGTGCCGGTCCAGCAGGCACTGCGCGGCACGGCGCAGCACCGCGGCGTCGACCGGTCCGGCGAGGTCCAGGACCTGCTGGACGACATAGGTGTCCCCGTCGGCCCCGCCGGTGAGCGAGTGGAAGAAGAAGCCCTGCTGGAGCGGGGTGAGCGGCAGCAGTTCGGCGACGGTCAGCGGACGCGCGCCCTGGATCTCGGCGAGTTCGGCCGCGTCGACCTCGATCAGGGGCTCGTCGGCGGTGTGTTCGGAGACCCGCTCGACGGCGACCCGCTCGACGGCGGCCTGCGCCAGCGCCTCGACCGTGCGGTGGCGGAAGACGTCGCGGGTGGTCAGCCTCAGGCCCGCCTCCCGGGCCCGGATGAGCAGCTGGATGGCGCTGATGCTGTCGCCGCCGAGCGCGAGGAAGTCGTCCTCGGCCGTCACCGCGTCCACGCCGAGCACCTCGGCGTACAGCGCGCACAGCAGTTTCTCGCGCGGGGTGCGCGGGGCCCGGCCGGAGCTCATGGTGGCGTAGTCCGGGGCCGGCAGCGCTCGCGCGTCGATCTTGCCGCTGGGGGTGACCGGCAGGGCGTGCAGCGGGACGAACGCCGAGGGGACCATGTAGTCGGGCAGCCACTCGGCGGCGTGCCCGCGCAGGGTCCGCATCAGCGCGTTCACGTCACGGAAGGGCGCGGGCCGGTTGGCGTGCGGACGGGCCCCGGTCGTCCGGTACAGCGGGCCGAAGGGGCCGTCGAGGACGAGCACGGCGTCGAACGCGCCGTCGTCGGCGTTCCCGTTCCAGGTGAGCGCCGCCCGGTAGCCGTGCTCGGCCGCCAGCGCCTGCAGGTCCTCGGGGTCGGTGGCGTCGGCCGCCTGCCGGCTGCTGTCCTCCAGCCGCCGCAGGTCCGCCAGGTCGTCGGCCAGGCGCGCGTTGGGCACACCGGTGACGCGCAGCCCCTCCGGGCGCCCGGCCAGCAGCTCCGCAAGTCCGCCGAGTCCACCGACCGCCGACCAGTCGGCCTCCGGCAGCTCCCGGGCGGCCACCGGAGCCGCCGGGCGCAGCACGACGTCGTAGCGGTACCGGCTCAGCTCGTTGTGGTGCGCGGCCCGCTTGAGGCGGATCTCCGCGTCGAAGCCGTCGAGGGCGGCGAAGAAGTCCGGGTCGAGCAGGAGTTCGCCCTCCCAGCGCACCGAGCGCTCGACGGCCGCCCGCAGCGCGCTCTTGTCGCCCTCGTCACCACCGGCGGCCCGCCGGGTCTCCACGGCCGCGCGCAGCGTCCGCAGCAGGCGCAGATTGCGGACGTCGCCGACGAAGATCCGGCCGCCGGGGGCGAGCAGCCCCGCCACCTGACGGAGCACGTCGGCGAGGTACTCCCCGCTGGGGAAGTACTGCGCGACGGAGTTGACGACGACGGTGTCGAAGTACCTCTCGGGCAGGCCCTCGGTGTCGTGCGCGGGCATCGCCCGCAGCTCGACCTTGGCGGCCAGCTCTGGCTCGGTGTCGACCTGCGCGCGGAGTGCCGTGACCGCCTGGGCCGAGAGGTCGGTCCCCCAGTAGGCCTCGCTGTCGGGCGCGATCGCGGACAGGATCAGACCGCTGCCGACGCCGATCTCCAACACCCGCCCGGCGGGGCCGAGTTCACGGATCCGGTCGACGGTCGCCGTCCGCCACTCGCGCATCTCCTCGACGGGGATCGGCGTGCCGTCGTACATGCTGTTCCAGCCCGCGAAGTTCTCACGGAGGCCGGAGCCGTCGGTGTCCGCCGCACGCGAGTCCTCGGCGCCGGCCGCCCCGTAGAGGAGTTCGTGCAGTTCCTTCCACTCCTCGACGCGCGCGTCCGCGTCCGCGTCGCGCGGCGCGTCGAGGGCCGGGACGACATAGGCGGCGAGGCGGCGGTCGCCCGGCCGGTCCTCGCGGACGACGACCGTGACCTGGTCGACGGCCGGATGGCCGCGCAGCACCGACTCGATCTCGCCCGGCTCGATACGGAAGCCGCGGATCTTGACCTGGGCGTCGGCGCGCCCCAGGAACTCCAGCCGCCCGTCCGCGCGCCAGCGCACCAGATCGCCGGTGCGGTACAGCCGCTCGCCGGGCTCCCCGAACGGGTCGGCCACGAACCGCTCGGCGGTCAGGTCCGGCCGCCCGAGATAGCCCCGGGCCAGGCCCGCGCCGCCCAGGTACAGCTCGCCGGTGACCCCGGCGGGCACCGGCCGCAGGAACGCGTCCAGGACGTACGCCCGGGTCCCCGGGTCGGGCACACCGATCGGCACGATCGCCCCGGCCGGGATGTCGGGATCGCACAGCCCGAGCGTGGAGTTGGTGGTGGCCTCGGTCGGGCCGTAGGCGTTGAACATCATCCGGCCGCGCGCGTACCGGCCCACCAGCTCGGGGGAGACCCGCTCGGTGCCGGCCAACAGCGTGGCGGTCGGCGGCAGTTCGATGTCGTCGGGCATGGCGGCGAGCAGCGCCGGCGGCAGGATCATGAAGGTGATGCCGTGCGCGTTCGCGTAGTCGGCGAGCGGCGCCCCGGGCACCCGGCGCTCGGCGGGGACGACGACGAGCCGGCCGCCGGACAGCAGTCCGAGGCACAGGTCCCAGAAGGCGACGTCGAAGCTGGGCGAGGCGAACTGCAGCACCCGGCTGTGCGGGCCGATGCCGAACCGCTCGCTCTGCGTGGCCACCAGCTTCGCCACACCGCCGTGGGCGAGGACGACGCCCTTGGGACGGCCGGTGGAACCCGAGGTGTAGATCACATAGGCGGCGTTGAGGACGGTCAGCGGTGCCCCGCGGTCCGCCTCGGTGGGGTCGTGGACCGGCCGTTCCGCCAACTCGGCGGCCGTGGCGGGCGTGTCCAGCTCCAGGAGGGTCATCCCCTCGGCCGGGTCCGGGAGGTCGCGCGCGGTCTCGCCGGTGGTCACCATGCAGACGGGCCGTGCGTCGCCCAGCATGTACGCGACGCGGTCCGCCGGGTAGTCGTGGTCGATCGGCAGATAGGCGGCGCCCGACTTCAGGACGGCCACCTCGGCGACGATCAGCTCGACGGAACGCGGCAGCGCCAGGGCGACGATCCGCTCGGGCCCGGCACCCCGCGCGATCAGCGCGTGGGCCAGGCGGTTGGCGCGTTCGTCCAGCTCGGCGTAGGTGAGTTCCTCGTCCTCGAAGACCAGCGCCACGGCCTCGGGCCGCTGTCGCACCTGCTCGGCGAACATCGCGGGCCAGGTGTCCGACGGCACCGTGTGCGCGGTGTCGTTCCAGTCGAGGACGACCTGCCCATACTCCTCCCGGGACATCAGGTCCAGCCGGGCGACCGCCGTCCCGGGGCGGGCCACGGCGTCGGCGAGCAGCGTGCGGTAGTGACCGAGCAGCCGCTCGATGGTCGTGCCGTCGAACAGGGCGGGGGAGTACGCCGCCCGCGCCGAGTCCCCGTCCACCTCCAGCAACACGTCGACCGGGGCCGGGAGTTCACCGGCCGGGCGGGAGGCCGTGCCGAACGCCGTGTTGAAGAACAGTCCGCCGCCGCGCGTCGGCCGGGGCCGCAGCTCCTCGACCAGGAGGCCGACGGGCACCCGGTGGGTCTGCGCCTCCTCCCACGCCTGCGTCACCCGCCGCGTCAACTCGGCGAACGTCGGCTCGTGTTCGACGGACACCCGCAGCGGGAGCCCGTCATGGCCCACGGTGAGGTCCGTCGCCCCGGTGTAGCGGTGCAACAGCGCGACGAACGCCGCGAGTCGGACGACGTCGGGGGCGTCCGCGACGTCCGACAGCACCCGCGAGTCCCGCTCGGGCAGCGGTTGTGGCGGATGCGGCCGGTCGGCGGGCAGCGCGATCTCGAGCGGAAGCGGTGTCAGCAACCGCCGCCAATGGGACAGAACTTCCTCGGAACCGCACACAGCCGCGAGCCTCCCCAGCGGGTCGGGGTCCCGGACCTGGGGCCGGGGTCGCCGACATACTAAGGTAAGGGTTACCTAATTCACAGGGCCCGCAAAGAGAGGTACCCGCCGGGACGGTGCGGCATTCGACGGAAGACCTACAGTTCATCCCGTGCTCGCCCTACAGTTAAGGCAAGCCTCATCAAAGAAAGTTGAAGACGTGGGGACCTCGACGGTCCGGGCGGCGAAAGGCCCCCGCGCGGTACTGCTGCTGACGCTCTCGGGCGTCCTCCTGCTCACACTGTGCGCCCTGTCGATGGCGTTCGGTGCCCTGGGCGTCCCGCTCGACCAGGTGTGGCACACCCTGCTCGGCGACGCCCCCAGCACCCGCGTCGACAACGTGATCTGGTCGGTGCGCCTGCCGCGCACGGCCCTCGGGCTCGCCACCGGCGCCGCCCTCGGTCTGTCGGGCTCGCTGATGCAGGCGCTGACCCGCAATCCGCTGGCCGACCCCGGCATCCTCGGGGTGAGCGCGGGCGCGGCCTTCGCCGTGGTCCTGTCGGTCGGCGTGCTGGGCATCGGATCGGTGTACGGGTACATCTGGTTCGCCTTCGGCGGCGCGTTCGCCGCCAGCGTCCTGGTGTACCTCCTCGGCGGACTGGGCCGCTCCGGCTCCACCCCGGTCAAACTCGCGCTGGCCGGCGTGGCGGTGACCTCCCTGCTGTTCTCGCTCACCAGCGCCATCGCCCTGACCGACCCGGACGCGCTCAACCGCTACCGCTTCTGGAGCGCCGGATCCCTCGCCAACCAGGACGAGGCCGTGCTCCTGCGCGTCCTGCCGTTCCTGGCCGTCGGCGCGATCCTCGCCCTCGCCTGCGCCCCCGCCCTCAACAGCCTCGCCCTCGGCGACGACGTCGCGAAGTCGCTCGGCCTCAAGCTCGGCCTGGTCCGCGTCCAGGGCGTCGTCGCCGTCACGCTGCTCACCGGCGGAGCGGTCGCCGTCATCGGTCCCGTGGTCTTCGTCGGCCTGGTCGTCCCGCACATCGCCCGCGTCCTCGCCCAACTCGCCGGGATCGGCCCGGACCACCGCTGGCTGCTCCCGCTGTCGGCCGTCCTCGCCCCCTGCCTCCTGCTGACCGCCGACATCGCCGGCCGTCTGCTCGCCCGCCCGACCGAGATCCAGGCCGGCGTCCTCGTCGCCTTCGTCGGCGGCCCCTTCTTCATCGCGCTGGTCCGCCGCCGACGCCTCGCGGAGCTGTGAACCATGACCTCACGACCGGGCGTACGCGGGCCCGTGCGAACCGAATCCGTGGAGCTGTGAGCCGATGACCACCGAACTCGCGCCCGTGCCGCCCCCGAAGGGCGCCGGGGACCCCGCACCCGCGCGGCGTACGGCCGACCGCATCGCCTTCCGTCTGCCCGCCCCGCCGGTCTCCGGTGTCGTACGGCCCCGGCTGCTGGTGGTCTGTCTGCTGCTCGCGGCCGCCGCGTTCCTGGCGTTCGCGGTGGTGACCTCCGTCGGGGACATCGCCCTCCCGCTCGGCGACGTGATGAAGGCCCTGGTGGGCACGGGCGACCCCGGCACCGAGCTGATCGTCCACGAACTGCGGCTGCCGCGCGCCCTCGCCGGACTGCTCGTCGGCATCGCCTTCGGCGTCTCCGGAGCCCTCCTCCAGACGGTGACGCTCAACCCGCTGGCCAGCCCCGACATGATCGGCATCACCCAGGGCGCCGGCACCGCGGTCGTCGCCGGGATCGTCCTCGGCTGGGACGGGGGCATGGGCACCCAGGCCCTCGGCCTGCTCGGCGCGACGGTCACCGGCCTGCTGGTCTACGCGCTGGCCTGGAAACGCGGCACCACCGGCTACCGCATCGTCCTCGTCGGCATCGGCGTCGCCTGGATCTGCACCAGCCTCACCGACTACCTCATGGCGCGCGGCCAGCGCTTCCAGGCCCAGGCCGCCCTCGGCTGGCTCGTCGGCAACCTCAACGGCCGTACCTGGGACCAGATCGGCCCGCTCGCCGTCACCATGGCCGTGCTCGTGCCGCCGGCGATCCTGCTCGGCCGGCAGATCCGTGTCATGCAACTCGGCGACGACGTCGCGAAGGGCCTCGGCACCCGGGTGCAGGTCGTCCGGGTGGCCGTCCTGCTCATCGCCGTCGGCCTCGTGGCCTTCGGCACGGCGACCGCCGGCCCCATCGCCTTCGTGGCGCTCGCCGCGCCCCAGGTCGCCCAGCGCCTGGCCGGCACCCCCTTCCCGCCGCCCCTCGCCGCCGGGCTCACCGGCGCCGTGATGGTCCTCGTGTCGGACCTCGCCGCCCGCAAGCTCGTCCCGGACACCGAGCTGCCGGTCGGGGTCGTCACCGGGGTGCTCGGGGCGCCCGTACTGCTGTGGCTGCTCATCCGCGCCAACCGCGCCGGTTCAGGAGGCTGAAGACGTGTCATCGAAGGACGAGCCGACGACGAAGCGCGACACCCGCGCCGACGCCCGCGTCTCCGATCCCGGGGCGGGCGGCCCCGCCGACGGCCCCGAACTCCGCGCCGAGGGCCTGCGCCTGGCCTACGACGACCGGATCGTCGTCGAGGACCTCGACCTGGTGATCCCGACCGGCCGGGTCACCGCGATCGTCGGCGCCAACGCCTGCGGCAAGTCGACCCTGCTCCGCGCCCTGGCCCGCCTGCTGACCCCCAAGGCGGGCACCGTCCACCTCGACGGGCGCTCGGTGCACTCCATCCCGACCCGGGTCCTCGCCCAGCGGCTCGGCATCCTCCCCCAGACGCCCGTCGCCCCCGAGGGACTGACCGTCATCGACCTGGTGGGGCGCGGGCGTTCCCCGCACCAGACCTGGTGGCGGCAGTGGTCCCAGAGCGACGAGGAGGCCGTGCACGAGGCGCTCAGGGCCACCGCCATGAGCGACCTCGCCCACCGCCCCGTCGACGAACTCTCCGGCGGACAGCGGCAACGCGCCTGGATCGCCATGGCCGTCGCCCAGGGCACCCCCGTGATGCTGCTGGACGAGCCGACGACCTATCTGGACCTCGCCCACCAGATCGACGTCCTGGACCTGGTCACCGATCTCAACCGGCACCAGGGCCGCACGGTCGTGATGGTCCTGCACGACCTCAACCAGGCCTGCCGGTACGCCGACCACATCGTCGCCATGAAGGGCGGGCGCATCGCGGGCCAGGGCGCCCCGACCGACGTCATCACCGCCAGGACGGTCGAGGACGTCTTCGGACTGCGCTGTGTGGTCGGGGAGGACCCCGTCAGCCGCACACCGCTGGTGATCCCGATGGGCCGTCACCACGAGGGCGACGGCGACGGCGTGGACGCCGACGCGGTGCCCGTGGCGGGCACCGCCGGCTGACACGGGCACCAGGTCGGGCGCCGCCGGCCGCCACGGCCGACGGCGCCCGGTCTCACGGGCGGGCCGTCAGATAACCGCCCATCGTGCGGAAGTAGTCCGTGGCCGCGAGTTCCGTGCCGTCCTCCGTCCGCACCCGCTTGACCACCAGTCCCGGCAGCCGCCCGGAGCGGGCCTCGGCACCGGCGACGATGACGACACCGTCTCCCTCCCGGATGAAGATCCGCCCCGGCGTGCCGCCGTAGCGGCCCTCGGACACGGCGGCCGAGACGATCCGGATGCGCTGCCCCCGGTGGTGGGTGAAGGCGTTCGGATACGGGTCGGACTGGGCCCGTACGAACCGCTCCAGGTCCTCGGCGGGCCAGGTCCAGTCGATCCGGCTGTCCTCCAGGGACCGCTTGTGGAAGAAGCTCGACCGGGAGCGGTCCTGGGGCGTCCACACGGCCTCGCCGGAGGCGATGAGGTCCAGCGACTCGGTGACCAGCGGGCCGATCAGATCGACCGTGCGGTGGAACAGGTCCGTCGCCGTGTCCTGCGGTCCGACCCGCACCGAACGCTGCAACAGCACGTCGCCCATGTCGAGTTCGGCGTCCATGCGGTGGGCCGTGACACCGACCTCCGGCTCGCCGTTGATGAGCGCCCAGATGAGCGGCGAGAAGCCCGCGTAGGTCGGGAGCAGCGAGTCATGGATGTTCAGGGTGCCGTGCGGCGGGAGATCGAAGATCTCCGGCGGCAGCCAGGTGCGCCAGTTGTTCGCCACGATGAGATCGGGCTCGGCCTCCTTGAGCGCCCGCAGCAGCTCGTCGTCGTCCGGCCGGTTGCGCAACAGCACCGGCACGCCGTGCTGTTCGGCCAGGTCGGCGACCGAGTCGCTCCAGATCTTCTCGTACGCGTGGTCGCTCTTCGGATGGGTGACCGCCAGCACCACCTCGTGGTCGGATTTCAGCAGTGCTTGCAGCGTCCGGTGTCCCCAGGTCTGGTACCCGAACATGACGACCCGCATATGAGCCCTCCTCAGCCGTTGCTAGGTAAGGCTTACCTTATCTAACATGGCTCTGCTGGGGGAGGCTGTGTTCCGGCTTGGGAGACTCTGTGACCCCTTCTATGAAAGGCAGATGACGCGGTGACGACGCTGCACACCGGGGCGGATTCCATCTACGACGTACTGGGGATCGGGTTCGGCCCATCCAATCTCGCACTCGCCATCGCATTGCACGAACACTCCGTGGCGTCCGGCACCGAGGACGGACTGCGGGTCGGGTTCCTGGAGAGGCAACCCCGGTTCGGATGGCACCGGGGCATGCTCATCGACGACGCCACCATGCAAGTGTCCTTCCTGAAGGACCTGGTGACGATGCGTGACCCCACCAGCGACTTCAGCTTCCTGTGCTACCTGCGTGACCGCGGACGTCTGGTCGACTTCCTCAACCTGAAGACACTCTTCCCGCTGCGCATAGAGTTCCACGACTACTTCGAGTGGGCGGCCGCCCGCGTCGCACACCTCGTCGAGTACTCCGCCGAGGTCGTCTCCGTGCGCCCCGTCACCCGGGACGGCGAGATCCGCTACTTCGACGTCACCAGCCGCACACCCGGCGACCCGGACAGCCTGACCGTCCGCCGGACCCGCAGCATCTGCGTGGCCACCGGCCTGGAACCCCACCTCCCGCCCGGCGCCGCCCTCTCCGAACGGGTCTGGCACAACAGCCAGTTGCTGCCCCGCGTCGACCAGGTCGTGCGCTCCGGACAGCCGGTGCGCCGCGCGGTCGTCCTCGGCGCCGGACAGAGCGCGGCGGAGGCCGTGGACTACCTCCACCGCAGCTTCCCCGAGGCCGAGATCTGCTCGGTCTTCGCCAAGTACGGCTACACGCCCGCCGACGACAGCCCCTTCGCCAACAAGATCTTCGATCCCGAGGCCGTCGACCTGTACTACGGCGCGCCCCGCGAGGTGAAGCAGTCGCTGTTCGACTACCACCGCAGCACCAACTACTCCGTCGTCGACATGGACCTGATCGAGTCCCTGTCCCGGTCCATGTACCAGGAGAAAGTCCAGGGCCGGGAACGGCTGCGGATGATGAACGTCTCCCGGCTGCGCGAGGTCGAGACCGACACCGAGGACGTCAAGGTGACGGTGGAGTTCCTGCCGACGGGGGAGCGCGAGATCCTCTCCGCCGACCTCCTCGTCTACGCCACCGGCTACCGGCCCCAGGGCGTCGGCGACAACCTCGGCGAGATCGGCAAACTCTGCCTGCGGGACGACGAGGACGCCCTCATGGTCGGCCGCGACCACCGGGTCACCACCAACCCCAACGTCACCGCCGACATCTATCTGCAGGGCGGCACCGAGCACACCCACGGCCTCACCTCGACCCTCCTGTCGACCACCGCCGTACGCGCGGGCGAGATCTGCGCCTCCCTCCTCGCCCGCCGCGCCACGGCCGTGGCGGCGCGGGGGTGATCGACCGCTGAGGTTCGCCCCGGGAGAGCCGGACGATCGGATTCCGGGGCGGGCCGGCATCGCGGGGTGATGTTCTCCGTCGCGCCGGCACACGGCGCGACTCCGCACAGCGCCGGTGCGCACGGGACGACCGGCGCCGTGATACACGCGACCGGGCCGTCCGAACTCCTCCTCCACCGCGGTGACATGCCACCCACAGCCTCCCTGTCGGTCGGGGGCCCGCACCGCACGGGCCGACTCGCGGCACCCACGCCCGAGCCGGTGCCCGTCCGACGGGCCTGAGCGGCCGACGAGGGGCGGACGCCGTGCCGCGTGCGCCCCTCGTCGTGGCCGGCGGTCGACGCGGGCCCGCGCTACCGGTGGCCGGGGCGCGCGTCGACCGCGCCCCTTCGTCGTACGCCCTTCGCCAGCGCGCCGCCCAGGGCACCGGTCACGAGACCCCACAGCACGGCGAGCCCGAGCGCGGACCACAGGTGGGGGCGCAGGTACAGTTCTCCGCCCAGATCGCCGCCGAGGTCGCCGATGCCGAGCACCGACAGTCCGTAGTGCGCGGAGACCCGGCCCACCAGACAGATCGTCAGGACGGTGAGGGCGAGCGCGGCCGCCATGTGCACCCCATGCTGCCACCACCGCACCCGGGCCGGGGAGCGGGCCGCCATCACGAACGCGGCGAGCGTCAGCAGCACGGCGTTCACGAGCAGCAGCCACCAGACCCGGCCGTCGTACTCGGCGAGGGAGCCCAGGTTCAGGGTCGACACGTCGGGGCCGCGCACGACCTCGTCCAGGATCTTCGGCATCGGCAGCCCGAAGGGCCCCTCGACCTGGCTGTCCCAGGTCGCGCCCAGCCCGATCGTGAGGACCAGCCACATCACGTTCGGCAGCCCCAGCAGGATCACCGCGGCCGTCTCGGCGGCGTGCCCCCGGGTCAGCGCCACCACCACCGCGATCACCAGCCCGATGCCGACGTACGCCAGCAGCAGGCCCACCATCGCGTAAGCGGCGGGCCGCACCGATTCCTGGAACCGCAGCAGCCGCGCCGGGAGCGGTGCGCCGCGCGACACCAGCAGCGCCAGGACCAGAACACCGGCGAGCCACAGCAGCCCGAAGAACGCGGTCGGTGCCATGGCCGTCTCGAAGCCCACCTCGGCGGAGGTGCCGAAGAAGTCGCCCACGTCGCCGAGGGAGATGTCGAAGTCCTGGCGGGCCGCGAGCGCGAGACCGATCAGCGCCACGAGCCACAGGACCGCGATCCGGGCGGCCCAGCCCGCGAGTTCGCCCGCCCCCGCGACCGCCCGGTGCCGCAGCGGCCGCAGGAATCCGGCGGCGATCACCAGCGCGCCGACGAGGGTCACCGACAGCGGGACCACGGTCAGGCCCGCCCGCGTCTCGGCGAGGGCCCCGGCGTCGCCGGAGAGCTCGATGGTGCCGCCCACCGCCGTCACCACGGTGGCCGCGACGACCCGGGGGAACGCGCCGTCCGGGAGGTCCGTCGCGCCCGCCGCCCAGAGCCCGAGGGACGCCGTCACGATCATCGCGAGCAGCCCGGCCAGCACGGCTCCGAGGGCATGGAGCCAGCCGTGGCGGGAGACCGCCCGTTCGGACGGAGCCGTCGGCCGCGGACGCAGGGTCTGGGGACTCACTCTTGCCACGCTAAGCACGGCCGGGGCACTCCGCGCGGCGAGCCCGCGGACCCGGGGCCGACGCCGTTCGGCTTGCGAGTGGCACGGGACCAGAGCACACAATGGGCCTGTTGTGGAGCAAAACGCCGTCATCGGCGTGAATCGCCGCAGAATCCCTACGGCGGGAGAAGCCCCGTGAGCGCCGACCAACCGTCCTCCGGCCGCCCGACCGGCCCGCCCTCCGGCCCCCTGTCCGGGCCGTCGCAGCCCGGCCCCACCCCGCACGACCCGACCCGGCCGAGCGTCGAACGGCCGCCGGAACCGCCGAGCGGAGCCTCGGGCGCGGGCGGAACGGGCGACTCAGGTGGCGGACCCGGCGGCCCTGGAGGGCCTGGTGGACAGGGAGGGCCTGGCGGCCCCGAGGGCCCCGGTGGGCCGGGCGGGACCCCGGGCGGCTCCGGGGCGGGACCCGGGGGCCCCAGCCGTCCGTGGTGGCGGTCCGCTCCCCGCGTCGCCCTCATCGCCCTCGCGGCCGTCGTCGCCGTCGTCCTGGTCGTCGTCCTCACCCGCTCCGACGACGCGGGCGGCTCGGCGGACGGCGAGGTCTTCCTCCAGGCCGCCGGCAAGTCCGGCCCCGACCCGTTCACCGAGTCGACCGCGAAGGACAGCTCCACCCCACCCGAGACCCCCACGGCGACACCGACCCGATCGGACCCCGCCAACGTGACCCGCGCCGTGGACGGTGCGGCCGCCGGCCTCTACGGCGGCACCCGCAACGTCTCCAGCTGCGACGTCGAGAAGCAGATCGAGGTGCTCGGGGCGAACCCCGCCAAGAACGAAGCGTTCGCCGCCGTCGCCGGCGTCGAGCCCTCCGGCGTACCCGCCTATCTGCGCGAGCTCACCCCGGTGCAGCTGCGCATGGACACCCGCGTCACCAACCACGGCTACCGCGACGGCGCCGCCACCAGCTACCAGGCAGTCCTCCAGGCCGGCACCGCCGTCCTCGTCGACGACCGCGGGGTGCCCCGGGTGCGGTGCGCCTGCGGCAACCCGCTGAAGCCGCCGGTCGCCCTGAAGACCACACCGGAGCCGAAGGGCGACTCCTGGCCGTCGTACCGGCCGCAGAACGTGGTGGTGGTCGAGCCCTCGACGGTGATCATCAACGTGTTCGTCCTCTACGACCCCGAGCGCGACGACTGGTTCACCCGCCCCTCCGGCGACACAGGGGGCAAGGACAAGAAGACCACCCCGCCCGTCGACCAGCCCTCCCCGTCGGCGTCCACGTCGTTCTCCGAGGAACCGCCCACCGAGTCGCCCGAACCGTGTCCCTCGACCCCGGGCGGAGCCGAGGGCGACGAGACCGCCAGTCCGTGCCCCTCCTCGTCCTCGGTGACCCCCTCCACCTCCGCACCGACGGAGACCCGGACCCCCGCGCCCGAGCCGGACAGCCCCGAGACCGCCGACTCGCCGCCGGACGACACGACGACGAGCGGGTCGGCGTCCCTCCACGACATCCCGGAGCCGGTCATCCCGAACTCGTGACCGGCCCGCCGGGCGGCCCCGGGGACTGCCGACCCGTTCCGTCCGGCAGTCCCCGGGGCCGCATCTCTCACTCGTCGATCGCCGACCCGAACAACGCGTCCACGGCGGGCGCCCCGAGCGAGGCGGCGTTGAAGGTCCACGACCCCGACGCCGTGATGCCGCCCGCGCCCGCCGACAGCACCCAGACATGGCCGTCGTCGGTGTTCTCGCCCGGCGCGGCGGCCAGCAGCCCGAAGCGGCCGTCGCCGTTCGGGTCGGTCAACCGGACCTGGGCGCCCCACTTGTCGCCCTTCTCGGCCGCGCCCGGCACGTCCGCCGAGTTCTGGTCCCAGGACCTGGCGCCGGTCGAGGTCAGCCCGGAGGCCGAGCCGCGCAGCACCCACACGGCACCGGCGTCCCGCACCGCGCCGATGTCCTCGCCCGCGGCACCGATCGCCACGTCCGCGTAGCCGTCCCCGTCGGTGTCCGCGACCGACAGGTCCGAGCCCCAGCCGTCACCGGCCTCGGCGACCCCGGGCACGCCGTCGGAGTCCTGCACCCACCAGTCCGGCTCGGCCGCCGGTCCGTCCGGACCGCCGAGCCGTACGCCCACCAGGCCGCCCGTCATGGTCTCGCCGGGCTGGTCGTCCGGGGAGTTCGGCTCACCGGTCACCAGGTCGTCGTACCCGTCGCCGTTGATGTCGCCGGACGCCGCCACCGGACCGCCGCGCAGATCACGCTCGTACGTCAGTCCGTCGGCGTTCCCCGACAGATAGGTCGACCAGCCGTAGCCGGGTTCGTCACCGACGCTGAGTCCCGACACGACGAGGTCGGCGAAGCCGTTCTTGTCGTAGTCGCCCGTGGTCAGGGACTTGGCGGCGATCTGGCGGGCCGCGGCGGACTTCGGCCCGACCCGCCGGGTGGTCTCGTGGCGCATCGAGGCGCGGGCCGCCTCGTCGTACGCGAACAGCTCCACGTCGTACCCGTCGAGGACGGCGAGGAGGTCGCCCTCCGTCTCGGCGGTGAAGCGCGCGGCGGCGAGGCCGAGGCCGAACCGCTCGCCGGCGGCGGGTTCCTGGGTCTCCAGCCAGTCGCTCGCGGCGCCCGTGAGCCCGGCCTTCGAGCCCCACAGGATGGCGACGCCGCCCGCGTCCTTCAGGGTGCCGAGGTCCTCGCCGGGGATGCCGACCACCGCGTCGTCGAACCCGTCGCCGTCCAGGTCGCCGGTGGCGACCGCCCGGCCGAAGCCGTCGCCGGCCTCGGCCGCCCCCGCGACCCCCGAGGTCGACTGGCTGAACCGGGCCACGTTGCCGGTGTCGATGCCTCTGGCCGAGCCGTACTGCACGGTCACCAGCCCCGCGCCCTTGCTGCCGCTGACGGTGGCACCGGGCGCGCCGACCAG
The DNA here is from genome assembly GCF_014930365.1 of Streptomyces caniscabiei. GTDB lineage: Bacteria > Actinomycetota > Actinomycetes > Streptomycetales > Streptomycetaceae > Streptomyces > Streptomyces caniscabiei. The sequence goes on from NZ_JABXWI010000008.1 coordinate 226,606, forward strand.
CACGTCCTCGTAGCCGTCGCCGTTGAAGTCGCTGTTACGGTCACTGGCTTGCGTACTGCCGGGCACCCCCGCGTAGGCCGACGGCGCGGCGACGATCGCCGCGCCGGAGACGAGAAGAAAGGCGGCTGCCGCGAGGGCAGCCGAACGGTTCTTGCGCATGTACGGCTCCAAAGAGTAAGAACGGCCGGGCTGCGCGGGGGTATCCGGAAAGGGCCCGTTCCTTGCCCGGCGTCCTGTTCGACCGCGGAGGAGGGGGAAGGGTTGCACGGACAGGAGCGACAGAAAGGACCGGCCGGGGGAAAAGCGGTGGCGCGCCGGCCCGGTGAGCGCCGATGCTCCTCCGCATGACCGACCGACGCGGGACGCTGCCCGACGCACAGCCCTTGCAGGAACAGCCTCAGCACGAACAGCCGCTGCCCGAGCGGCGGCCCGGGTGGGGTGACCGCTTCGTCGGCCCCGAGGGGGACCCGCGCGCCGACGGTGGCTTCGAAGGGGAACGGGCCACCCTCGTCGGATACCTCCGCAACCAGCGCCTCACCCTGGAGTTGAAGTGCGCGGGTCTCGACGCCGAGGCATTGGCCCGCCGTTCGGTGCCGCCGTCCAACATGTCGCTGCTCGGGCTCGTACGCCACCTGGCCGGCGTCGAACAGTACTGGTTCCGCGAGGCGTTGGCGGGCCGGCCGGAGCCTCGCCACTACCGCGCCGGCGAGGACCCCGACGGGGACTTCAACGGCGCCGTGGCCGACCCCGAGGCCGTGGCCGACGCCTGGCGGACCTGGCGCGCGGAGGTCGACTTCGCCGAGCGCTTCGTGGCCGCCGCCCCCGACCTGGCCGTCACCGGACAGCACGACGGCGAGCCCGTCGCCCTGCGCGAGGTGCTGGTCCACCTGATCGAGGAGTACGCCCGCCACAACGGCCACGCCGACTTCCTGCGCGAACGGATCGACGGCCGCATCGGCCAGTGACGCCCGGCGCGGAACCGGATTCCCCTCAGGGCGGAACGCCACCCCCTTCCCCTCCCGCCCGCCGTTCCTAGGCTGGAGAAGTGAGCCCACACGCCTCGAACCAAGCCCGAGTCATCCCCCTGCGCCCGGCCGCGGCCCCGCCTGCCGGCCCGCCCGCCAGGGAGCCCCTGTGGCGCGACCTCGTCGGCGACGTGCTCCGCCGCGAGCGCCTGGCCCAGGAACGCACCCTGAAGGACGTCGCCGACGCGGCCCGTATCTCGATGCCGTACCTCTCCGAGGTGGAACGCGGCCGCAAGGAGGCCTCGTCGGAGGTCCTCGCGGCAGCCGCTCAGGCCCTGGGCCTGGGCCTCGGGGACCTGCTCTCCCTGGCCCAGACCGAACTGACCCGCAGTACGCCCAAGGCCTCCTACAACGGCCTGTGCCTCGTGGCCTGACCGGGTTCGACGGTTCGCCCCAGGGGGCGGGGGTTCCCGCTCGTCCGGCGACCGCGGGTCGGACGTGGTCGCTCGCGCAGTTCCCCGCGCCCCTGACGGGGCGCGGGCCTCACACCCCCACCGGCCGCCGGCTCAACACCTCGTCGGCCAGCCCGTACCCGACCGCCTCCTCCGCGGTGAACACCTTGTCCCGGTCCATGTCGGCCCGCAGTTCCGGCACTTCGCGTCCCGTGTGCCGCGCGAGCACCCTCTCGACCTGCGCTCGGATCCGCACCATCTCCTTGGCCTGGAGGGCGAGATCGGAGACCGTGCCCTGACGGCCTCCGCTCGCCGGCTGTCCCAGCAGCACCCGCGCGTGCTCCAGCACGAAGCGTCGCCCGGGATCCCCGCCCGCCAGCAGCACCGCCGCCGTCGAGGCCGCCTGCCCCACACAGAGGGTCGAGATCGGCGCGCGGACGTACGACATCGTGTCGTAGATCGCCATCAGCGAAGTGAACGAGCCGCCGGGGGAGTTGATGTAGACGGAGATCTCGCGGTCCGGCATCGCGGCCTCCAGATGGAGGAGCTGGGCGATGACGACGTTCGCCACCCCGTCGTCGATCTCCGTGCCGAGGAAGACGATCCGTTCGGAGAGCAGGCGGCTGAAGACGTCGTAGGACCGCTCGCCCTGCGCGGTCCGCTCGACCACGTTCGGAATGGTGTACGTCCCCATCACTGCAGTCCCATCCGTCGACGCGAGGAGGCCGGCCGGACGTCGTCGAGCGACTCGACGACCCGGTCGACCATGCCGTACTCCCGGGCCTGTTCGGCCGTGAACCAGCGGTCGCGGTCGCCGTCCCGGGAGACCGTCTCCTCGGTCTGCCCGGTGTGCTCCGCGGTGATCCGCTCGATGGCCCGCTTGGTGAAGTCCAGGTTCTCCGCCTGGATCTCGATGTCCGCGGTGGTGCCGCCGATGCCTGCCGACGGCTGGTGCATCATGATCCGCGCGTTGGGCAGCGCGAACCGCTTGCCGCGGGCGCCGACGGTCAGCAGGAACTGGCCCATGCTCGCCGCGAAACCCATCGCCAGCGTGGACACGTCGTTCGGGATCAGCCGCATCGTGTCGTAGATGGCGAGGCCGGCCGTCACCGAACCGCCGGGGCTGTTGATGTAGAGGCTGATGTCGGTGCGCGGATCCTCCGCAGACAGCACCAGCAACTGGGCGCACACCCGGTTGGCGGAGACCTCGTCGACCTGGGTGCCGAGGAAGACGATCCGCTGGGCGAGGAGCTGCGCGGCGAGATGGTCGTCGAAGCGCGACGGCGGGGTGTCGCCCTCCTCCGCGCGCGGGGCGAGCAGCGGGGCCCGGCCGGTGATCAGTGGAGCCACGGTTCCTCCCTGGGGGTGAACGCGACCGCGGTGGCCGCTGTCTCCACCCTCCCCAGGAATCGGCTCTCACCTGGCCTTTCTCTGCCCACGGCAGATTCGCCGACAGCAGAGCGCCACCGGCCCGCCCCCACCCGGCACATCCCGTGCCCGCGCCACCGATGAGTTTCCGGACCAGCATCGGTCGACACAGGAGACGACACACCCCGCCGGAGGAGGCGCACATGTCCAGCGAAGGTTTCACCACCTGCCTGTGGTTCGACGGCCAGGCCGAGGAGGCGGCCGCCCACTACGTCTCGGTCTTCAAGAACTCCCGGCTCGGCCGGGTCACCCACTACGGCGAGGGCGCCCGGCAGCCGGCCGGCTCCGTGCTCACGGTGGAGTTCACGGCCAACGGCCAGCAGTTCGTGGCGCTGAACGGGGGCCCCGAGTTCAAGTTCACCGAGGCCATCTCCTTCCAGATCCTCTGCGCCGACCAGGACGAGATCGACTACTACTGGAACAGCCTGACCGCCGAGGGTGGCGAGCCCGGCCCCTGCGGCTGGCTCAAGGACCGGTTCGGGGTCTCCTGGCAGGTCGTGCCCGCCGAACTCGTCGACATGATCAGCGACTCCGACCCGCAGAAGGTGGCCCGGGCGACCGCGGCGTTCATGGCGATGGGGAAGTTCGACCTCGCCGCCCTGCGCAAGGCGTACGCGGGCGAGTAGCCGTCCCCGCACCCCTCCCGCCCTGGTGGGAGGCCTCCGTGACGGGGCCCCACCAGGGCGGGCACGAGGATTTCGGCGATTCTTTACCTGAGCCGGGTAGCGGACGCAAAGGACTGCGGTGAGGCTTTCCAGTGCACCAGCTGTTACCCGGAGGAACCTTGAACGTCACCCTGACCACCTGGCTGTTCACCGTCGTCGCCCTGTGCGTGCTGGTGGGGGTGGACTTCTTCATCGGCCGAAAACCCCACGATGTGTCGCTCAAGGAGGCCGGCATCTGGTCGGCCGTCTGGATCGCCCTGGCCATCGCCTTCGGCCTCGGCGTGCTCGCCGTCGGCGGGGGCAAGCCCGCGGGCGAGTTCTTCGCGGGCTTCATCACCGAGAAGTCCCTGAGCGTCGACAACCTCTTCGTCTTCGTGCTGATCATGGCGAAGTTCGCGGTGCCCTCGCAGTACCAGCAGCGTGTGCTGATGGTCGGCGTCCTCATGGCCCTGGTGCTCCGCGCGATCTTCATCGCGGCGGGCGCGGCGATCATCTCCAGCTTCTCCTGGGTCTTCTACATCTTCGGCGCGTTCCTGATCTACACCGCCTGGAAGCTGGTCGAGGACGCCCGCAAGGGCAGCCACGAGGAGGAGTACGAGGAGAACAAGCTCCTCAAGGCGGTGGAGAAGCGATTCGGGGTGGCCGACCGGTACCACGGCACCAAGCTGTGGATCGAGGAGAACGGCAAGCGCGTCATGACCCCGATGCTGGTCGTGATGCTCGCCATCGGTTCCACGGACGTCCTCTTCGCCCTCGACTCCATCCCCGCGATCTACGGCCTCACCCAGGACCCGTACATCGTCTTCACCGCCAACGCGTTCGCCCTGATGGGCCTGCGCCAGCTGTACTTCCTCATCGGCGGCCTGCTGAAGAAGCTCGTCCACCTCTCCTACGGCCTGTCGATCATCCTCGGCTTCATCGGCGTCAAGCTCGTCCTGCACGCGCTGCACGAGTCCGGTGTCCACGTCCCGGAGATCTCCATCCCCTTCTCCCTCGGCTTCATCGTCCTGGTCCTCGCGGTGACGACGGTGACCAGCCTGTGGGCGTCCAAGCGGCAGCAGGAGGCGGAGGCGGCCGCCACGCCGGAGGCGGAAGCGGCGAACGGCGAGGGCTCGGGCGACGACGAGCCCACGTCCCAGCGGGTCTGAGCGGCCGCCCTAGGGCCGGTCGGTACGCGCGGCGGCGATGGCCCGGGTGATCTCCCGGGCCATCCGTGTGATGCCCGGGGACCGGACCGGGCACGGCCTGGGCCTGGACGTCGTCGGAGCCAGACAGAAGTGCAGGTAGTCCTGGTCGTGGTGGAGCGCGGTGCGGCCCCGGCCGGGCTGGGTGCAGTAGCCGTCGTGCTCACGTTCGTAGGCCGTGCACGGCAGGTACTGGGCCCAGGTGTAGCGGCCGGCGGCCGGGCTGACGGCCTTCCCGGCGTCCGCGACCAGATCCCCGGACGCCTCGGCCTGCTTCGTGTACAGGGCGTTCACCCGGCGTACCCGCTCCGGCGTCATCGGGTCCGGGCCCTGGAGCACCCACACGATCCTCGGCCGGTGCTCACCACCCGCGTTCGCGATCTGCTCGGTGAGCTGCTCGGCGGCGGCCGTGTACCGCCGGAAGTACTCGGCGCGGGCCTTGCCGTAGGTCACGCCGTCCATGCAGGGCGTGTAGTCCCAGGCGTTCCCCCAGAACTGCAGGACCACATAGTCCGGGCGCAGCCGCCGCACCAGCGCGGCCGCCTTGTCCCGCGGCGGGACGAGCGACCGGTCGGCGGTGCCCTCCAGGTAGTCGCACAGGGTGGTGCCCGAGTAGGGGGCGCTGGTGTAGCGGGCGCCGAGGTCGTCCTTCAGCAGGTCGCCGAGGACGCTCTGGTTCTCCGTGGCGAGGGAGTCCCCCAGGTAGAGCACCTCGGGCGCGGGCTTCGCCGCGCCGGTGCCGCCCGTGCCGACGCCGTCGCCGGGAGGTGCCGTGGCCGCGCGCCGGTGCGTGGTCGACGACGGGTCCGGTGCGGCGGCCGACGGCGGCGCCTGGTCCGGCGCTGACGCCGGATCCCCGCACGCGCCGAGCAGCAGCCCGGCGAGCACCGCCCCCGCCACTCCCACGATCCACGGCTTGCCCATACGGCGACTCCCGCCCCGATCACCGAAAACGGCTCCCCAGGCAAGCACAGCCCGCCCCGGGGCGGAAGACCCGTGTCGGCCACGAGGGCGCCCGGTCCGGCCGGACGCCCTCGCTCCGTCAGGTCACGGGGCTCGTCAGGTCACGTGGTCACGGGGTCATGCCACCCGTGCACGCGGCACCCGGCTCCGGTGTCTGCTCGCCCTGCACGTACTTGTCGAGGAACTTCTGCACGCGCGGGTCGGACGCCTTGTCCACCTTGAGCTGGTGCTCCCAAGCGCTCAGCACGATCGGCGACGACTGGTCCTCGTAGGGGCTCATGAAGGTGTACGTCGTCTTGTTCACGAGGCCGGTCAGCGACTCGACGTCCGCCTTGGCCGCCTTGTCGTTGTACGTGATCCAGACGGCGCCGTGCTCCAGCGCGTGCACCGCGTTCTCGTTCGGCACGGCCTTGGTGTACACCTGCTTGTCGCAGTTGACCCACACCTGGTTGTGGTCGCCGCCCACGGGCGGGCTCATCTTGTAGTCGACCTTCTCGGTGACGTGGTTCTGGGTGAGCTTCGACCAGCTCTTCACGCCCTCGACCGGCGCGGCCTTCGCCTCCTCCTTCTCCTGCGCGGCGTCGATCAGGTACCAGCCGCCGCCGACGAGCCCGGCGAGGATCACACCGGTGACGCCGAGGGTGAGCAGCCGCATGCGCCGCTCACGGGCCTGCTCCGTCTTGCGTATCTCCTCCACGCGGGCACGCCGCGCCGCCTCTCGGCTCTTCGGGCTGCTGTTCTTGCCCTTCGGCGCGCTGTTCTTGGCCTTGGACTTGGATGAAGCCATGGGGTGTCCTTCTCCCGGCCATGCCCGCACGGGGCACGGCGGTCCTGCGAGTCGTCTGAGGTGGTGTCGTAGGGGCCGGCGGCCGGCCTAGACGCGGAGCAACTGCAGTTGGTGGAGATCGGGAGGACGGGCCCGCCCCGGCCCCCGTGAGCCGTCCGACGCGACCGCGGCCGGAGCCGGGGCGGGCTGCCAGGGCGCGGCGGTGTGGTCGGCGCCCGGCAACGGCATCTGGCCCAGCACCGCGGCCGGGTCGGGGGAGTGGCAGTCGTGATCGCCAGGACTGTGGCCGCAGGGGTCGCGCTCCACCTGACGCGTGTGCGCCGTGACCGACCGGCCCGCCGCCGGCCGTCCCTCCACCGCTCGCTCCTGCGCAGGCCCCGCCGAGGCCGCCTGCGGACGCCGCTCGGGCGCCTCGCCGGAGGGCGAGCCCGCGCAGAACAACACGAACGTGGCCAGGGCGATCGCGGCCACGAGCACCAGGTGCGCCGTCCGGCCCGGGGCGCACGGCAGTGCCGTACGTCGGAACGGTCGGCCGGACATGGCGGCACCTCACGCGAAGAGGCGAACGGGAGTGCGAGCGTCGCTGAAATTATCAGACGCCGCACGGCCGTGGCCCCGCCCCACGGAACTCGTGCGGGTTTCACGCGCTCCGTCCCGTTCGGCGCGCGACCGGGACCCGTCCTGGCTAGCGTGAGACCGGGGAAACCACCTGTCGAACCGAGGAGAGTGGCAGTCATGGCCGCACACCCCGAGGGAGCGCCCTGCTGGGTCGACGCGATGTTCAACGACGTCGAGGGTGCCAAGAGTTTCTACGGCGAGGTCCTGGGCTGGACCTTCGGCGAGTCGTCCTCCGACTACGGCAACTACACCCAGGCGTACGCGGACGGCAAGGCGGTGGCCGCGGTCGTCCCGCCGATGCCCGGCCAGGAGGGCCAGTCCGCCTGGTGCCTGTACTTCGCCACGTCCGACGTGAACGCCACCGCCACGAAGGTCCGTGACAACGGCGGTGACGTGCTGATGGAGCCGATGCAGGTCGGCGACTTCGGCTCCATGCTGCTGGCCCGCTCCCCGGACGGCGTCGTCTTCGGCGGCTGGCAGGCCGGCGCCCACCAGGGCTTCGAGGCGATGGGTGTGCCCGGCGCGTACATCTGGGCCGAGATCTTCACCCGGGAGCCGGAGAAGTCCGACGCGTTCTTCCCGGCCGTCTTCTCCTACCGGTCCAAGCAGATGGACGACCCCGACAGCCCGCACATGGACTTCCGTGTCTTCGACCTGGGGCAGAGCCCGCTCATCGGCCGGATGAAGATGACGGCGGAGGACTTCCCGCCCGAGGTGCCCTCGTACATCAACGTGTACTTCACCGTCCCCGACTGCGACGACGCGGTCGCCAAGGCCACGAAGCTGGGCGGTGTCCTGCGCTTCGGCCCGATGGACACTCCCTTCGGCCGCTTCGCCGCGCTCAGCGATCCGCAGGGCGCGTCGTTCTCGGTCATCGACGTCACCAAGACACAGGGCGAGATGCCGGAGCTCAAGGACGTCGACTGAGCGGACACGGGCACGGACGGGAACGCGCGCATGGCATGATCGAGCGCATGTCGGAACGTGTTGTGGCCGCCTGCGACGGAGCCTGCAAGGGAAACCCCGGGCCGGCGGGCTGGGCCTGGGTGGTGGCCGAGGACGATGAGATCCCTGCGCGCTGGGAGGCCGGGCCGCTGGGCCGGGCCACCAACAACGTCGCCGAACTCACCGCGCTGGAGCGGCTGCTGGCGGCCACCGACCCGGCCGTCCCGATCGAGATCCGGATGGACTCCCAGTACGCCATGAAGGCGGTCACCACCTGGCTGCCCGGCTGGAAGCGCAACGGCTGGCGCACGGCCGCGGGCAAACCGGTCGCCAACCAGGAACTCGTGGTCCGTATCGACGAGTTGCTCGCCGGCCGCTCCGTGGAGTTCCGCTACGTCCCCGCCCACCAGGTCGACGGCGACCGCCTCAACGACTTCGCCGACCGCGCGGCCAGCCAGGCGGCCACCGTCCAGGAGCCCGCCGGTACCGAGCTGGGCTCCCCGGAACCGCCGGCCACGCCCGACACGGTTCCGGCCCGCCGCGCACCGGCGAAGAAGTCCGGGAAGCCGGGCGGGACCGGCGGCCGCGGTGGCTCCTCGTCCCGCTCCGGCTCCTCGTCCCGCACCATCAAGGCGAAGTTCCCCGGCCGCTGTCTCTGCGGCCGCCCGTACGCCGCGGGTGAGCCCATCGCCAAGAACGACCAGGGCTGGGGCCACCCGGAGTGCCGTACGGCGGCGACCGCCGGGGCCGAGTAGGCCGCCGGGCGGGAGACCACCAGGGCGTGCGCGTCACACGACGGTGCCGCGCCACTCCCCGGTCTCCCGGCCGCGCTCCTCGATGAACTTCTTGAAGCGCTGCAGGTCGCCCTTGGTCTGCCGCTTCACCACGCCCAGCTTGTCGGCCACCTTCTCGGCGGTGCCCTCCGGCTGGAACTCCATCTGCAGCATCACCTTGGTGCGCCCCTCGGCGAGGTGGTGGAAGGTGACGACACCGGCCTGCCGGGCCTCACCGGAGACGGTCGTCCACGCGACCCGCTCGTCCGGGACCTGCTCGGTGATCTCCGCGTCGAACTCCCGGTGCACACCGTCCACCTCGGTCACCCAGTGCGTGAGCGTGTCCGACCGCTGCTCGATCCGCTCGACCCCGCTCATGAACTCGGGGAACGTCTCGAACTGCGTCCACTGGTTGTAGGCGGTCCGTACCGGGACCTGGACCTCGACGGACTCCTCGATCTGGGTCATCGGGCGCCTCCCTCACATCGGTTCTCGTTGCGGTCGCGACCGGGTCGCCCCGGCCGCGTCCGGCGCGAGTACCCAGGTCCCCGGCGGATCAACGTCCTCAGGCCGCGTCGAACGTGTAGTGCGGGGTGTGGTCCAGCAACGCCGCCGGGGTCGTGTCGTTCCACGGCTTCATGGTCTCGTTCAGGTCGACCACGTTCGGCGTCCCGGCCGCCGGTGCGTACGCCGAGCCCGGGTGCAGCTGCTGCCAGTCGGCCCACAGCTTGTCGATGAACGCGTGGTGCAGCCAGAACACCGGGTCGTTGGGGGAGACCCCGGTGCCCATCTGGCCGCCCACCCAGACGTGCACCCGGTTGTGGAGGTTGACGCCCCGCCACCCCTCCAGGTGGTTGCGGAAGCCGTCCGAGGCACTGTTCCAGGGCGCCATGTCGTACGTCGACATCGCGAGCACCGAGTCCACCTCCGCCCGCGTCGGCAACTGCCGCACCGCGCCGCCGAGGGAGCGTCGCAGATAGGTGCGGCCGTCGATGCGCACATTGATGGGCCAGTTCCCGGTGGACGCCGCGAACGGCCCGTCCATCACCCGACCGTCGCGGCTGCGCCCGGTGCCGCCCAGGAAGTCGGGTGCCCAGAGGGAGGACCGTGCCGTGCGGTCGGCCGTCCAGTCCCAGTAGGGCAGGGCGACGGTGGGGTCCACGGACTGGAGGGCCCGTTCGAACTCCAGCAGGAATCTGCGGTGCCAGGGCAGGAAGGACGGCGAACGGTGGCCGGTGCGCTCGCCGTTGTCCGTGTCGCCGAGGATGAACGCGTTGTGCGTCGTGACGAACTCGTCGTAGCGGCCGGAGCGCTTCAGCGCGATCAGCGCGTCGACGAAGCGCCGCTTCTCGTCGGCGGTCAGGGTCGCCTGGTTCTTGCGTGTGGTCATGGCTCTGCGGCTCCTTGCGGTGTTTCCGGTGGTGCGTGTGCGTGTGCGTGTGCGTGCTGCGGTTGCCGGCGCGATCGCGGGCGGCGGGTCAGCTGAAGGGGACGAGACGTGCGCCCTGGAGTTCGTCGACCGCCGCGCGGGCCGCGGCGCGCGGTGTCGGCACGGGGGAGTAGTGGCTGACGACGCTGATCCAGCTGCCGTCGGCGTTCCGCATCACATGCAGCTCCGCCTCGTCGACGAACACCGCGTACCCGGTGCCGTGGTGGTGGCCGCCGCCCTCGGTCGGGCGCCCCTGTATCCGGCGACCCCGGTAGACCTCGTCGAAGGGCTGGAGGCCCTGGTGACCGTCGTGGTCGCCGTGGCCCTCGTGGCTGCCGTGGTCGTCCGCGGCCGCCGCGGTGAGCGGGGCTCCGACGGTCACGGCGAGGGCCGCCGCGGCCCCGAGAGCGTGGCGTCGGGTGATGTCGGGCATGCGAAAACCTCCTGGGAAAGGGGTGATTGATGACCCGTCATACCTATCCACCCGCTGTGCGGCGGGAGAAATCCCAGGAAACCGGTTGGCCGTGATCAGGACAATCGCGGATATGTCGTGCAAGGTTGAACAAAGATGATCTTGTTGTGGCGGCCCCGTGGGCGCGGATGGAGGGAGATATTCCGGCCGGTGGCGGCGACGGCGCCGATGATCTTGCGGTACGGGCCCGGGGTGCGTGGCCGGCGTCACGCGGGCAAAGTGGCGTGAATCCGGAGTGGTCGCACGCTGCTACTCTTCGTGGTCAATTGATCGCTTTGCGCAGCGAAATGGGAGTGTGCGTGAAGATCGCGTGCGTCGGCGGCGGACCCGCAAGCCTGTACTTCTCGATCCTGATGAAGCGGCAGGACCCGTCCCACGACATCACCGTCCATGAACGGAACCCGGCCGGGTCGACCTACGGCTGGGGCGTCACCTACTGGTCCGAACTGCTGGACAAGCTCCGCGAGAAGGACCCCGAGACGGCCCTCGCCATCAGCGAGAACTCCGTCACCTGGGACAGGGGGGTCGCGCACGTCCGCGACCGCAGGACCGTCCAGCCCGGCGACGACGGCTTCGGCATCGGCAGGCGCCGCCTGCTCGAACTGCTCGCGGACCGGGCCCGCGCCCTCGGCGTCCGGGTGGAGTACGAGGACGAGATCACGGCCGACGCCCTGCCGGACGCCGACCTCGTCGTCGCGGGTGACGGAGTCAACAGCGCGGTGCGCGAGCGGTACGCCGACCGCTTCGGCAGCGACATCGTCCTGGGCCGCAACGCCTACATCTGGCTGGGCACGACCAAGGTCCACGACGCCTTCACCTTCTCCTTCCAGGAGACCGACCACGGCTGGATCTGGGCCTACGCCTATCCGTTCAGCGACGAGCAGAGCACCTGTGTCATCGAGTGCTCCCCCCGGACCCTGAGCGGCCTGGGCCTGGACAGTTTGGGCGAGACCGACGGCCTGGCCCTGCTGGAGAAGCTCTTCGCCGACATCCTCGACGGCCACCCGCTGCTCGGCCGCGACCAGGGCGACGGCACCGCCCGATGGCTCACCTTCCGCACCCTGACCAACCGGACCTGGCACCACGGCAACCTGGTCCTGCTCGGCGACGCCGCCCACACCACGCACTACTCCATCGGCGCGGGCACCACCCTCGCCCTGGAGGACGCCATCTGCCTGGCCGAGGCCCTCGGCGCCCACCCGGACACCGAGGCCGCGCTCGCCGTGTACGAGCGGCGGCGCAAGTCCGACCTGCTCCGGCTGCAGAGCGCGGCCCGGTACAGCGCCCAGTGGTACGAGAACATCCAGCGGTACATCGACCTCCCGCCGGAGCAGATGTTCGCGCTCCTCGGCCAGCGGCACTCCCCGCTGCTGCCGTACGTGCCGCCGCAGCTCTACTACCGCCTCGACCGCGCGGCCGGCCGGCTGGAGGCCCTGCGCCGCCTCAAGCGCTGGCTGGGCCCGAAGCTCGCCCGGTCGTCGCAGTCGCGGGCCCTCGCCGGACGCAAGTAGCCGGAAGCGACCGACCCGAGGGGCGGGCCGCTGATGTGACGACAGGCCCTAGCGGACGCCGCGCGGCCGGAACTGGATGCTGATGCGCGGCCCCACCGCACGCGTCGACTTGGGTACCGCGTGGTCCCAGGTGCGCTGGCAGGAGCCGCCCATCACGATCAGATCGCCGTGGCCCTGCGGGAAGCGCAGCGTCTGCCCGCCCCCGCCGTGCGGACGCAGGGCCAGATCGCGGGGGTCGCCCACGGACAGGATGGCCACCATCGTGTCCTCCCGGGCGCCCCGCCCGATCCGGTCGCCGTGCCAGGCCACACTGTCCCGGCCGTCGCGGTAGAAGCAGAGCCCCGCCGTGGCGAACGGCTCGCCCAGCTCGGCGCCGTAGTGCGCGGACAGCGCCTCCCGGGCCTCGTCCAGGACGGGGTGCGGGAGGGTGTCCTCGGGGCCGTAGTAGGCGAGCAGGCGGGGTACGTCCACGACCTGCTCGTACATCTGCCGGCGCTCCGCCTTCCACGGCACGTCCTCGGCGAGCCGTGTGAACAGCGCGTCGGCGCCGCAGAGCCACCCGGGCAGCACGTCGACCCAGGCCCCGGCGCCCAGCTCACGTCGGCGGAGCCCGTCGAGGGGGTCGAGGCGGACGTCGTCGGACTGGTCGAAGAGGGAGCCCTGGAGGTGCGCGGCCATGACTCCACCGTACCCCCAGATTCGAAAATCTGTTCGCTTGGGCCGTGTGGTGCGCCGCGACGGCGCGTCTCCGTCCCGGGCGCCCCGGCTCCCTCTCCTCGTGCGCCGTCTCAGTGCTGCTGGGCCTGCGGGGTCGCCTCGCTCGGCCGTACGACCACGAAGCCCTCGCCCTCCAGCTTCAGCTGCACGGCCTCCCCGGAGCCGCCGCGGATCATCGACCCGAAGGACTGCGAGCGGTGCAGCGAGGTGGACAGGTGTGCCGTCCAGCCCACCACCGCGTCCGTGTCGACGAACACCGGCAGCTGCGGCGAGACCGGGATGACCAGCGGATTGCCGTCACAGATGAGACCCAGTTTGCCCTGCCCCGTGAAGACACTGTTGAACAGCCCGCCACCGGTCATGCCGGCGCCCTTCACCGTCTTGATCTCGTACGACAGCGACGAGTCGAAGCAGAGCACGTTGCGGCCGTTGACGGTGAACACATCGCCCGGCTCGATGTCGACGATGAAACAGTTCTGCGCCTCGTGCGCGAACCAGGCCTCCCCCTGACCGCGCACCGCCATCAGCGCCAGCCCCTCCCCGGTGACCGCCCGCTTGAGCATGCCGCCCACGCCCTGGCCCTTGCGTTCGAACTGCAGATTCCCCCGGAAGGCGATCATCGCGCCCTGCCGGGCGAGCATCTCACCGTTGACCGCGTACTTGATGGACTTGGCGTTCTGGACGCTCATCCCCGGCGCGTACGCCGGCTGGACCATGTGCTCGTTGGAGAAAAGATCGCTCTTCATACGGGCATGCTGTCCCGGACTGCCCGGCTCCGCCAAGCGACGCGCGCGGCAAGCCAATTGAGAAGCCTGACAACATCTCGCCCGGAATGGTAGAAGCGGACGCATGACCAACAAGACCGTCGGCGTCGACCTCCCGGACCGCCGGGGCCGCACCGGGCTCGACCGCACCGGCCGCGACCTGACCGGCAACCCGCGCGTCAAGGTGCGGGACGTCCGCCTGCTCTCCAGCCACTGGTACGTGGAGCGCACGACGACCTTCGACTTCCAGCACGCCGACGGCACCTGGAGCACGCAGGAGCGCGAGACGCACGACCGCGGCAACGGCGCCACCGTCCTGCTCTACGACACCGACCGCGAAACCGTGCTGCTCACCCGGCAGTTCCGCTACCCGGTGTACGTCAACGGCCACCCCGACGGGATGCTCGTCGAGACGCCGGGCGGCCTGTTCGACGAGGAGGACGAGCACCCCGAGGTCGCCGTGCGGCGCGAGGTCGTGGAGGAGACCGGCCACACCATCGGCGAGATCCAGCACGTCTTCGACATCTACATGAGCCCCGGCTCGGTCACCGAACGCGTCAGCTTCTACGCCGCCCCGTACGGACCGTCGACCCGCACCCACGAGGGCGGCGGGCTGGAGGAGGAGGGCGAGGACATCGAACTCGTCGAACTGCCCTTCCGCCGGGCCCTGGAGATGATCCGCAGTGGGGAGATCGCCGACGCCAAGACCATCATGCTGCTCCAATGGGCGGCGCTGGACGGCCCGTTCGGCGCCGGTCGCGACGGCGCCTGAGGACGGCGCCTGAGGACCGCGCCTGAGGACCGCGCCTGACGGCAGCGCTCAGGGGCCGAGCGCCTCGGCGGCCTCGGCGGCGACCGCCTCCGCCACCGCAGTCAGCGCGGGGGAGTCCAGCTTCCACTGCTGCCAGAACAGCTGGGCGTCCACGAACCGCTCGGGTGCCAGGTCGACGAGCCGGCCGCTGTCGAGCAGCCGTCCGGCCTGGGCGGCGGGCACCATGCCCCAGCCCATGCCGGCGGCCACGGCGTCGACGAAACCCTCCGAGGTCGGCACGTAGTGCCGGCGGGGAGCGGCCGAGCGTCCGCGCGTCAGCCGCCGGACGAAGGCGTCCTGGAACTCGTCCCGCCGGTCGAAGAACACCACCGGCGCGTCGGCGATCAGCTCCTTCAGCGGTGTGCCCGATCCGAAGCCGAGCCACCGCTCCGCGAAGGCGGGCGCGGCGCACGGCCGGTACCTCATCCGGCCGAGCGGCCGGACCGAGCAGCCGGCCACGGCGTCCGGTGCCGAGGTGACCGCGGCCATCACGAGCCCCTCGCGCAGCAGCCGTGCCGTGTGCTGCTCGTCCTCCCGGAGCAGTTCGTAACAGGGGCGCAGTTCCTCCGGCACCCGGGTCAGGGCGGGCAGGAACCAGGTGGCCAGCGAGTCGGCGTTCACCGCGATCGACACCCGCGTGGTCTCCCCGGTGCCGGTCATCCCGAGCGCGGCGTGCGCGTCGTGTTCGAGACGGGCCAGCTGGCGCGCGAACCGGACGATCACCTCACCGGACTCCGTCGGACGCACCGGCTTCTCCCGGATCAGCAGGACCCTACCGACCCGCTGTTCCAGCGCCTTGACGCGCTGGCTGACCGCCGACGGCGTCACATGCAGGGCACCGGCCGCCGCGTCGAACGTGCCCTCGTCCACGACGGCGAGCAGGGTGCGCACGAGATCGAGCGGAAGCTGAGACATCACGATTGCTAATGATACGTAAGAATCTTTAGCTGTACGCATGGTCGTGGATTTCCTAGCGTCGTGGATGTGTTCAGCGAAATGACAGCCCTCGCGGCCGGCTTCGGCACCGGCCTCTCCCTCATCGTCGCCATCGGAGCCCAGAACGCCTTCGTCCTCCGCCAAGGCCTGCACCGTGACGCCGTGCTCCCGGTCGTGGCCATCTGCGCCCTCTCCGACGCGGTGCTGATCGCCCTCGGCGTCGCCGGGGTCGGCGCGGTGGTCGTCGCCTGGCCCGGCGCGCTGACGGCCGTCGCCCTGGTCGGCGGCGGCTTCCTCCTGGTCTACGGCGCGCTGGCCGCCCGCCGCGTCCTGCGGCCCGGCGACGACGCGCTGCGCGCGGAGAGCGGGAGCGGGGCGGCGGGCTCGCGGCGCCGGGCCGTCCTCACCTGTCTGGCGCTGACCTGGCTCAACCCGCACGTCTACCTGGACACCGTGTTCCTGCTCGGCTCCATCGCCTCCGACCGCGGCCCCCTGCGGTGGACCTTCGGCCTCGGCGCCGGCCTCGCCAGCCTCTGCTGGTTCGCCGCCCTGGGCTTCGGCGCCCGGCTGCTCAGCCGCTTCCTGGCCCGCCCGTCGGCCTGGCGGGTCCTCGACGGCCTGGTCGCAGTGACCATGCTCGTCCTCGGCGGGATGCTGATCGCCGGAGCCTGAGCGGCGGCCGCGGGCGACACACGAGCGTGCGCGTGCGGCCCACGAGCGTGCGCGGGTCCCGGCGACAGCATGTGAGACGGCGGCGAAATCGCCTGTCCCGGCGGTGGTGATCTCCGCGATAGTGGTGCCCGTATCGAAAGATGTATCGAGCATCAGGATGCCCGTGGACACCACCCAGAGCAGCGCCGGCGACGACACCGCACCGGAGGACGACAGCGCGGCGGAGGACGTCCCGACGGCGCCGGCCCGCAGCGGCTGGCGCCGCTGGGCGATGGACACCCGCCCGCTGCGCCGCCCGGCCTACCGGCGCCTGTGGTCCTCGACCATCGTCACCGCCGTCGGCAGCCAGCTGACCGCCGTCGCCGTCCCCAAGCAGATCTACGACATCACCGGCTCCTCAGCCTGGGTCGGCTACGCGAGCCTCGCCGGCCTGCTGCCCCTGGTCGTCTTCGCGCTCTGGGGCGGCGCGGTCGCCGACACCGTCGACCGCCGCACACTGCTGCTGGTCACCAACACCGGCATCGCCGTCACCTCGGTGCTGTTCTGGGTGCAGGCCGTCACCGGCCACGAATCCGTGTGGACGCTGATGGCCCTGCTCGCCCTCCAGCAGGCGTTCTTCGGCCTCAACTCACCCGCCCGCAACGCCTCCGTGGCCCGCCTGGTCCCCGCCGGGGAACTCCCGGCGGCCGCCGCGCTCGGCTCGACCGTGATGCAACTCGGCCTGGTGGCGGGACCGTTGCTCGCCGGCGCCCTCATCCCGGTGATCGGCCTGGCCGAGCTGTATCTCCTCGACGCGCTGGCCCTCTGCGTCACCCTCTGGGCCGTGTACCGGCTGCCCTCCCTGCCGCCCCTGGACGACAGCGCGAAGGGGCGGGCCGGACTGCGGGAGGTGCTCGCGGGCTTCCGCTACATCGCCCTGCACAAGGTGCTGCTGCTGTCCTTCCTCGCCGACATCATCGCGATGGTCCTGGGCATGCCCCGGGCCCTCTTCCCGCAACTGGCCGCCACCACGTACGCGCCCTACGGCGAGGGTCTCGCCCTCGGCCTGCTGTTCGCCGCGATCCCCATCGGGGCCGTCGTCGGCGGCCTGATGTCGGGCACCTTCTCCCGCTCCCACCGCCACGGGCTGTTGGTGATCGCCGCCGTCATGGCCTGGGGGGTGGCCATCACGGGCTTCGGGCTGAGCACCAGCCTGTGGTTCGCGGTGGTGTTCCTCGTCGTCGCCGGAGTCGCCGACATGGTCTCGATGGTCTTCCGGGGCGCCATCCTGCTCTCCGCCGCGACCGACGAGATGCGCGGCCGGATGCAGGGCGTCTTCACCGTGGTCGTGGCCGGCGGGCCCCGCCTCGCCGACGTCCTGCACGGCACGGCGGGCGCCGCCTTCGGCACCCGTACGGCCGTCGCCGGCGGCGGCCTGCTCGTCGTCGCGGCGGTCCTGATCCTGGCGACGGCCACACCGGCACTGCGGCGGTACCGGATCTGACCGTTCGGCACACCGCTCTTTCGTACGCTTGTCAGCCCACCCCTCACCGGCAGGAGTTGCAACGATGCAGTACGTGAAGCTCGGCTCGACGGGTCTGGACGTGTCCCGGATCTGTGTGGGATGCATGAGTTTCGGCCTCCCCGACCGAGGCACGCACGAATGGACCCTGGACGAGGAGGCGTCACGCCCGCTGATCCGGCAGGCACTGGACGCCGGGATCAACTTCTTCGACACCGCGAACGTCTACTCCGACGGCACCAGCGAGGAGATCGTCGGCCGCGCGCTCGCCGAGTTCGCGCGCCGCGAGGAGGTCGTCGTCGCGACCAAGGTGAACGGCGCCATGCACCAGGGCCCCAACGCCTGGGGCCTGTCCCGCAAGGCGATCATGACGGAGATCGACAACAGCCTGCGGCGCCTCGGCACCGACTACGTGGACCTCTACCAGATCCACCGCTTCGACCCCCACACCCCGGTCGAGGAGACGATGGAGGCCCTGCACGACGTGGTCAAGGCGGGCAAGGCCCGCTATCTCGGGGCGAGTTCGATGTACGCCTGGCAGTTCGCGAAGATGCAGCACACCGCCCGGCTGAACGGCTGGACACGGTTCGTGTCCATGCAGAACCACTACAACCTCCTCTACCGCGAGGAGGAGCGCGAGATGCTCCCGCTGTGCGAGGACCAGAGCGTCGCCACGCTGCCCTGGAGCCCGCTCGCGCGCGGCCGCCTCACCCGGGACTGGAACACCGTCACCGCGCGCGCCGAGACCGACGAGTTCGGCAAGACCCTCTACCAGGAGGGCGACCGGGAGATCGTCGACGCCGTCACCCGGATCGCCGGTGAGCGCGGTGTGCCCCGCGCGCAGGTCGCCCTCGCCTGGCTGCTGAGCCGGCCCACGGTCACCGCCCCCATCGTCGGCGCCACCAAGCCCCACCATCTCGCCGACGCCGTGGCCTCGCTCGACGTCACCCTGACGGAGAAGGAGACCGAGGAACTGGAGCGGCCCTACACCCCCCGCGCGATCAGCGGCCACTGAGCGGCCGCGGGGCCGTAGGCCTCACAGGCGGGAGTACTCCAGGCGCACGGTCGTGGCGAGCCGGGCCAGGGCCTCCTCGGCGCCCTCGCGGTCGGTCCTGTCCAGGAGCGCGAGGGCGTCCGCGGCGGCCAGGCGCACCCGCTGGGGCACCTCGTCGAGGGCGGCCATGCGGTAGGCGATGGTGCGGCGGGCCTCGCGCTCCTCGGCACTGACCCCGCTCGGCCCGGTGCGGGGGAAGACGGCGGCCTCGTAGGCCGTCACATGGATGAGGACGCCGTGTGCGATGCCCTCCGCGTAGCCCCGCTGCCCGGCCTGCCGCTGGGCCATGGCGAAGTGCGCCATGGCCCGTCGCCGCACGATGAGCGAGCCCACCATGCCGACCAGCCCGGCGCACACCGCCGCCCCCAGGGCCACGGGGCCGCCGCCGATCAGCGCGCCGATGAGGGCGCCGCCCGCCATCAGCAGACAGGTGAGCCCGGTGGTCAGCATCAGCAGGGCGCGCGCGGGAGTGAAGGAGGCCATGACGTGCAGTGTCTCAGCCTCGCCCGGGTGCGCGAGCGGTGGGCCGGTGGGGGAGCGGCGGGGCGGTCCGTGCCGCCCGGTCGGTCGACGCCCGCGACGCCGGGCGGGCGCCCGCGAGGGGGTCGGGGGATCGCGGCGGGACGGTTCACCCCGTGAGCACCGTTTCGAGTGACCCGGCGACCGGGCCGCGCTTGCCCGGATGCCCCTCAACTACCCAGCGCGGTACGAAGATCAGGTGACTGCATAGGGTGGGGCCCGTGAGAAACAGCGACACCGGTGCGGCAGTCGCGTGTCCGAGCGCGACCGAGGGGGAGACCACCGTCCGATGAACCAGATCCTGTACGCCGGGGCCATCGGCCTGTTCCTGACGCTGATCGGCACTCCGCTGCTGATCAAGCTGCTGGCCCGAAAGGGATACGGCCAGTTCATCCGCGACGACGGCCCGCGCGGCCACGCCGGCAAGCGCGGTACGCCCACCATGGGCGGCATCGCCTTCATCCTGGCCACGCTCGTCGCCTACGCCGCGACCAAGGTCATCACCGGAGAGAGCCCGACCTACCCCGGTTTCCTGGTGCTCTTCCTCATGGCGGGCATGGGTGTGGTCGGGTTCCTGGACGACTACATCAAGATCGTGAAGCGGCGGTCGCTGGGGCTGCGGGCCGGGGCCAAGATGGCCGGGCAGCTGATCGTCGGCATCGTGTTCGCGCTGCTCGCCATACGGTTCGCGGACGACCGGGGCCAGACGCCGGCCTCCCTGAAGGTGTCGTTCGTCACCGACTTCGGCTGGACCATCGGACCGGTGCTGTTCGTCGTCTGGGCCCTGTTCATGATCCTCGCCATGTCGAACGGGGTGAACCTGACCGACGGTCTGGACGGCCTCGCCACCGGCGCGTCGGTCATGGTCTTCGGCGGGTACACCTTCATCGGCCTGTGGCAGTTCCAGAACTCGTGCGCCAACGCCCTCGAACTCACCGACCCCGCCTCCTGCATAGAGGTGCGCGACCCGCTCGACCTCGCCGTCGTCGCGGCCGCGCTGATGGGTGCCTGCTTCGGGTTCCTGTGGTGGAACACCTCGCCGGCCAAGATCTTCATGGGTGACACCGGGTCCCTGGCGCTCGGCGGCGCGCTCGCTGGTCTCGCCATCTGCTCCCGCACCGAACTGCTCATGGCCGTCCTCGGCGGGCTGTTCGTCCTGATCACCATGTCGGTGGTCATCCAGGTCGGCTCGTTCAAGCTGACCGGCAAGCGCGTCTTCCGGATGGCCCCGCTCCAGCACCACTTCGAACTCAAGGGCTGGTCCGAGGTCCTGGTCGTGGTCCGCTTCTGGACCATCCAGGGCATCTGCGTGATCGCCGGCCTCGGCCTGTTCTACGCGGGCTGGGCGGCCGGCTGATCGGACGGCAGTCGACGCCCGACGTACCGGCCCTCCGCGCTAGGAGACGTCGGGCGCCACCCGGAACACCACGCTGCCACGCGGCGATCCTTCCGGCATGGTCCGGTCCTCGAAGTCCTCGCTCGGGTTCCGGGTCATCCCGAGGCGGCGCATCACGGCCTGGGAGCGAAGGTTGCCGGCCATGGTCACCGCGAGGATCTCCGGGAGCCGCAGCTGCTCGAAACCGAAGTCCACGACCGCCCGCCCGGCCTCGGTCGCATAGCCGTGGCCCCACGCGGCACGCGTGAGCCGCCAGCCGGCCTCCACCCCGGAGAACGGCATGTCCTCCTCCACCGGATCCAGCCCGGCGAAGCCGATGAACTGCCCGGTGGACCGCACCTCCATGGCCCACCACCCCCAGCCCCGCCGGTCGAGGTCGGCCTGGAAGCGGGCGACGGACGCGTCGCTCTGCTCCCTGGTGAGGACACCCGGGAAGTGTTCGCGGACTTCCGGGTCGGCGTTCATGGCAGCCCAGGGAGCGAGGTCGGACTCCCGCCAGTCGCGCAGGAGGAGGCGTTCGGTGCGTAACTCGGTCACGGGGTGAACGTAACGCGACCGCGAGGCGGAGGCGATCGAATATCCGGGGCGAGGACGCCGACCCGGACCCGACGTGTTCCGCGGGCACTCCGTGGTTCACAGCCCGCCGCTCGTCCCCAGGTCGAGGCGTACCGCTCGCAGGTGGTCGGTCAGGGGGCCGAGGCCCACGTCCCCGCGGCGTTCGTCGACGGACTCGGGGTGGCGGATCGGGTAGGGAAAGAGGGTGCCGGGGTCGATGCGGGTGCCGTAGAACTGCGGCTGGTTCAGGGCGACGGCGCAGTGGTCGGCGATGTACGCATGGTGCACCGCCGGGCAGCGGCCGTCCGCGACCGCCTCGGCGATCAGGTCGCGGCAGGCGAGCTGGAAGCCCAGGTCGGGGGAGTGCAGCAGGAGCATCAGGGCGGCCGTCGAGGCGGGTTCGCCGACCGACTCGGCGGTGGGCCACCCGTGGCGGGCGACGATCGCGCGCAGGGCCTCGCCGTTGCCGCTGTGGCACGCGGCGATACGCTCCCGGGCCGGTGCGGTGGGCGCGGACCGGGCCTCCCGGGCCAGCCGCCGTTCGTCCTCGGCCCGGCGGATCAGCTCGGCGGCGAGCACCCGTTCGCGGGGCGACCCGGTGCCGGGTGTGGGTTCCGAGACGGGTTCCATGGCCGGGGCGCCCTTCACACCGGCTCCCGGACTGCGAGCGAGAACCACACCTTCTTGCCCACGTCGCCCGTGTCCGGCGGCTCGGTGCCCCAGTCGTCGGCCAGCGCGGAGACGATGGACAGCCCCCGCCCGGACTCGGCGAACGAGGTCACCGCGCGAGTCCGGGGCGGCACGGGCGAGGGGTCGGCCAGTGTGACGCGCAGTTCGCGTCCGGAGCACTCGAGGACCACGGCGATGGTGTCGGCGGGGTCGGCGCCCGCGTGCCGGACCGCGTTGGCGAAGAGTTCGTCGGTGGCGAGGACCGCGTCGTCGACGATCGCGGACAGTTCCCAACGGGCGAGGTGCGCCGCCACCGTACGGCGCACTCCGGCGGCGCACGACGGGTGCGCGGGTACCGCCATCCGGAAGAGGCGGGACCTCTCGACGGAGATCAAGGCAGCCTCACCGCACCCGGGGGTCGTCCGGCCCCGCCGGACGCGTCGTGGACGCTCCATCCCGGATCGGGCGCCACCGCGGCTGGGATCCGTCGGCGGGACCTGCCGACACTGACCGCCGTCATCGAGTTCCTCCACATCCTCGAAGGTGGTTCTCCTGGGGGTGCTGTTGTCGAAGACAACAGCACCGGGCACACAAAACGCCAGGTGGTGGAGGGGTTGTGCAGTTGCGGGCGGGTAGTGGCGCCCGCTGTATAGGTTCCCCACCATGGTGAACGTCGACGAGAGCCCGTCCCGGCGGGAGCGGTACGTCCCCGCCGGGTGGCCCGGTATGCGGGGCAAGAGGGTGGTGGTCACCGGGGGCACCCGGGGGCTGGGCGAGGGGGTCGTACGGCTCCTGCTCGCCGAGGGGGCCGAGGTGGCGACCTGTGCGCGCCGGACGGCGGGACTGACGGCATTGGGCGACTCCTTGACGGCGGAGGAACGGGCCAGGCTGTTCACCGACGCGCTCGACGTCACCGAGCCCGGACGGCTGGAGGACTTCGTCACTGCTGCGGCGAAACGTTTCGTCCCGTCGGGCCGCACACGCGGTCTCGACGGGCTCGTCGCCTGTGTCGGCGGTTCCCGGGGCGGCGACGCGTTCGAGCAGGCCGACGGCGCCGACTGGGCGGCCACCTGGGAACTGAACGTCGGGCACGCCACCCGTCTCGTCCGCGCCGCGCTGCCGCACCTGCGCGCGGCCGGCGGCGGTTCGGTCGTGCTGATCGGTTCGGTCTCCGGCTGGAAGCCGGGCCCGCCGGCCCAGTACGGGGTCGCGAAGAGCGCCCTGATCCAGCTGGCCGCCTCCCTGGCCCGTGAGCTGGGCCCGGACCGCGTCCGCGTCAACACCGTCTCGCCGGGTTCGATGCTGATCCCGGGGCGCCGCTGGGACCGGATGCGCCGGGAGGAGCCGCGGGCGTACGAGGCGTTCGTCGGGGCGGAGTTGCCGACCGGCGCGCCCGTCACCCCGCACGAGGTGGCCCGTACGGTGGTGTTCCTGCTCTCCGACTGGGCGACCGGTGTCTCCGGGGCCCACCTGCCGGTGGACCGGGCCCAGAACGCGCCCTCGCCGCACGGCTACTGAGGCGGGCGTCCGCCGCGGCACGGCCACCTCAGGCAGCCGCCCCCAGCACCACACGCGACCGGCGTTCGAAGTCCTGTACGAGGGGCTCGTGGCGGTGGGACGCCAGTCGGCCCCGGAAGTCGCGGAGGGCCTGGATGGACCGCTCGCTGTGCACACCACTGAGCGCTTCGAGCGCGTCCGAGGCGGTGGCGACGGCCTCGTCGAGGCGGTTCTGCTGGAGGTGGGCCGTCGCGAGCACGGAACGGCTGATGGCCTGACGCCGGCGGCGGTCGGCGTGGGCCCGCACCGACGCGCCGGCCGTGTGCTCGGCCTGCGCGGCGAGGCCCAGGTCACGGAAGCAGAGCGCGGACTCGGCCTGGAGGTAGTGGTGGTCGAGGAACCGCACCCAGGGCGACTCCTCGGCGGCACCCCGGCTCGCGTCGAGCTGCTTCTCGGCGGCGCGCAGTGCCTCGGCGGTCTCGCGGGGCCGGCCCAGCGCCGCGTGGCCGCGCGCGGACATGGCGTGCAGCCGCATCAGGCCGAGGGGGCTGCCCGAGTCCTTCGCGGTGGCGACCCCGGCCCGGGCCAGCACCACACCCTCGTCGGGGCGGCCCAGACTGGTCGCCAGATGGGACAGCCCCGCCAGGATCTGCCCGCCCAGCACATGGTCGCGGCCCTCCGCGCAGAGCCTGAGCCCCTGCGTCATGTACCGCTGGGCCAGGCCGTACTCCCCGACGTCGTACGAGCTCCAGCCCGCCATGGCGGCCAGCCGGGCGGCGGCGGCGAACAGTTCGCGGCGGTGGTGCGGGGTGACACCGCGCTGCTGGAGCAGGGGGATCACCTCGGTGGTGAGGTACTGCACGATGCTCGTGCGGATCCCGCCGCCCCCGTAGTGGTTGTCCATCTCGTCGAACATGCGGAGCATCGCGTGGACCTGCTCCACCGGCCCGCCTCCCGAAACGGCCGCGAGCCGGGGCGCGTCACGGCTCTCCACCAGCCAGAGCAGCCAGGCCCGTTGGGGGTTCGTCAGGGCGCCCGGCACGAACGGCACCGCACCGAGCAGACTGCGCCGCGCGATGTCGGTGGAGCCCAGCTCGGCCAGGGTGTGCAGGGTCTCGGCCACGTTCTCGACGTACATCAGCGCCCGTCCCGTCACCGGTCGTCCGCGATCGAGCGGAAAACCGAGGTCGGCCGGAGTGAGCGCGCGGCCCAGCCGTTCGCCGAGGACCGCGGCGATCAACTCCGGTGTGTTTCCGCGTGGTTGCTGGCCCTGGAGCCAGCGGGTGACGGAGGCCTTGTCGTAGTTGGTGTCCGCCCCCTGACAGCGCCCCAGTTCATTGACCCGCAGGGCGAGGGACGCATACGAGCAGCCCGCCTCCTTCAGGGCTGTGGCCAGCGGCTTGTTGGGCCCGCCGGCCCCTTTGACCGGGCTCCTCGGTAATCCGTTCGTCACGGCGGCCATCCAGGTGTCGCATCGTGTCGGCGCGCGGCTTGACCCCTGCCCGCCGTGGCGCCAACTCCTGGGCGGGCCGGAGGAGTTCGAAGGACCTTGCGCAGCGTGTGCGGTAGGTCACTCGATCACTATGGTGGCCGAACGGCTCAGCCCGCAACCTGCGTTCTGATAATTTCAAAATGAACCGCGAGGACCTGTCCGTGTCAACGGATCGCGTGGCACACTGCACGCTGTGAATCCCGCCCCGGGAGGTTGCACGTGAGTGAGACCCGCGTCGGAGGGAGCGCTCCCGCGGCGCCCACCGTCCTGCGCATGGTCCTCGGCAGACGGCTCCGCCAGCTGCGGGAGCGGGCCGGCGTCTCCTTCGAGGAAGCCGCCCGCGCCATCGAGGTCACCGCACTGACGGTCCGCCGTATGGAGAAGGCCGAGGTCGGCCTCCGCATCCCCTACGTGAAGGAGTTGCTGCGCACCTACGGGGTCTTGGGCAACGAGATCGAGGACTTCCTCTCCCTCGCCCGCGAGGCCAACCAGCCCGGCTGGTGGCACAAGTTCCGCGACGTGCTGCCCGAATGGTTCAGCGCGTACGTGAGCCTGGAGAGCGAAGCCGCCGTCATCCGCCTCTACGAACCCCAGTACGTGCCGGGCCTGTTGCAGACCCACGACTACGCGGCCGCCCTCATCCGGGTCGGCTTCCCCAACGCGAGCCCCGAGGAGGTCGAACGGCACGTCGCCCTGCGCCTGAGACGCCAGGACCTGCTGGTCAAACCCGAGGCGCCCGCCGTCTGGGCCATCCTCGACGAGACCGTGCTGCGCCGGCCGGTGGGCGGCCCGGAGGTCATGCGGCAGCAGATCGACCGGCTCGTCGAGGCGACGGAACGGCCCAAGGTCAGGATCCAGATCATGCGGTTCGCGGCCGGTCCCCACCCCGGGGCGTACGGCCCCTTCCACTACTTCCGGTTCGGTTTCTCCGAACTCCCCGACATCGTCTACACCGAGGGTCTCGCGGGCGCCCAGTACGTCGACCAGCCCGTGGACGTCGTGACCTATCTGGAGGTCCTGGACCGGATGTCCGTGCAGGCGGAACCGGTGGCTCGGACCAGGGACATCCTGGCGGCACTACGCAAGGAGTTGTGACACATGGCAAGGACACCCGACGGCCCCGTCCCGAGCGGCATGCCCGCTCCCGAACTCGGCGCGGAGGGCTGGCGCAAGCCCTGGAGCGGCACGAACGGCGGTTCCTGCGTCGAGGCCAAGCGGCTGCCCGACGGCCGGGTCGCCCTCCGGCAGTCCACCGACCCCGAGGGCCCCGCGCTCGTCTACTCGCGGGAGGAGATGGTGGCGTTCCTGGAGGGGGCGAAGGCGGGGGAGGCGGACTTTCTGATCGCCTAGTAGCTCGGGGGTTTGGGTGCGTCGGCGGGTGCGGGTTCGGTGGGGCTTCTCGCGCCCCCGCGGCGGAGCCGCATGTCGACACGGCCCCGCGCCCCTGAAGAGCAGGGGCTGCGCCCCGTGCTCTTCGTGCCACCGGCAGCCGTCACCCGGGTCACTACGCCCGCACAACCGGACAACCCGCACGCGCACTCCCGTCGTCGGTCGGACCCGCCCAGACTGGGGGCACCTCCGGGCCGGGAGCCGGTCCCGGGAGGGCCGACACCCGCCCGCGTACCCCCGAAGGGAAGGGATGACAGCGTCCCCCATCCCCGCCCTCACCCGGTACCGGACCCTGATCGTCGAGGGACACGAGGGGCACGGCCGGACCCGCCTGGTCGCCGAGCTGGCTCACCTCGGGTTCGCGGTCCGGCGGCTGCCGTCCGCCCTGCACCACCTGGACCCCGCCCTGCCCTGCCGCGAACTCCTCGCCGGACCCGGACGCCTGGCCGTCGACGGCAACCTCATCGCGGAACTCGTCCACGGCCCGCTGCGCCGGGGCCGCTCCCGGGTCACCTGGATCCAGGCCCTGGACCTCGCCGACGCCGTGGCCGAACGCGACGGAGCGATGCTCCACCTGACCACGTCGGAAGTCACCGAGGCGGCCACCGCCTACGCCCGGGTGTTCCGCACCCTCGCCCAGCACGTACCCGTGCTGACCCTCGATGTCGGTGAGCCCGGCGGCCCCATCCGTGCGCCCGCTGCTCGCTCGCACCAACTTCGAGATGCAGCACGGCAGTTGACGATAGGTTAGCGACGACCACGCGATGTGAGGCAGGAGAGTCCCCATGGCAGAAGGCCACCCCACCCCCGATCAGGAAGCCCTGTCGAAGATCGACACCACGGTGCCGCACTCGGCCCGTATCTGGAACTACTGGATGGGCGGCAAGGACAACTACGAGGTCGACCGTGAGGCGGGCGACGCCTACCGCGAGATCGCCCCCAACATCGAGACGATGGCCCGCGCCTCCCGCGTCTACCTCATCCGCACGGTCACCTTCGTGGCCCGCGAGCGCGGGATCCGCCAGTTCCTCGACATCGGCACCGGCCTCCCGACCTACGACAACACCCATCAGGTCGCCCAGAAGGTCGCCCCCGAGTCCCGCATCGTCTACGTCGACAACGACCCGCTCGTCCTGCGGCACGCGCAGGCCCTGCTCACCAGCACCCCCGAAGGGGTCACCGACTACGTCGACGCCGACCTGCACGACCCGGACACCATCCTCGAGGCCGCCGGCAAGGTCCTCGACTTCGACAAGCCGGTCGCCCTGATGCTGATGGGCATCCTCGGCCACATCCAGGACTACGAGGAGGCCAAGGAGATCGTCCGCCGCCTCCAGGCCGCCCTGCCGTCCGGCAGCTACTTCGTCCACTACGACAGCACGGACACCGACGCCGAACTCAAGCGCGCCCAGGACGGCTACGACGACACCGGCGCCGTCCCCTACGTCCTGCGCAGCCCCCGCCAGCTCCACGCCTACTACGAGGGCCTGGAACTGCTGGAGCCGGGCATCGTCTCCTGCCCGCTGTGGCGCCCCGAACCGGGCACCGCTCCGGAGCCGACGGACGTGTACGGGGGAGTGGCCTACAAGGCGTAGCGGCACCGGTCGGCTCGCGCGGGACGGGCGGCAGGTCCGGGCGCCGCCGGAGGGCGCGGATACGGCCGTGTAGTCCGGGGCGCTTCGGGTAGGCCCCCCGCATGACCGGCCCCGCCGACTTCGACCGGCAGGTTCTCGACGCGGTGGAGAACCTGGTGCCGCTCTGGTTCTCGGCAGTGGAGGAGGTCACCCCGAGACTCTCCCCGAGACAGATACTGGCGCTCCGCGCGGTGCGCGGCGTACCCGAGCTGAACCTGACCGGTCTGGCGGAGCGGCTCGGGGTCGGTCTGCCCACCGCCAGCCGGCTCTGCGACCGCCTCGAAGCGGCCGAACTGCTGCAGAGGTGGGCCCGGCTCGACGACCGGCGCGAGGTCCGCCTGGTGGTGACCGAACGCGGACACCGGTACCTCGCGGACGTCACCGAACGCCTGTCGGCGCGGCTCGGCGACGCCCTGGCGGCCCTGTCACCGGCCGAACGGGCCCGGGTGGAGCAGGTGTTGCGGACCCTGGGGGGAAGCGTCAGTTGAGGTGCGCCGTGACGCGTCCCGCGGCACTGTGCACATGGCAGAGCAGCAGACAGACGTCGTCCTCGTGCTCCTCGTCCAGCAAAGGGGCGAGCAACTGGTCGGCCGACTCCTGGAGATCCCCGTCCAGCGTCGTGGACGGGAGCCCGCCGAGCGCCGTGGCCAGTTGTTCGATGCCCGGGTCGATCCCCAGGGCGCGTCTCTCCACCAGCCCGTCGGTGTAGAGCGCCAGGGTCGAACCGGGCGGCAGCGGCTCGGTGTGGTCGGCGATCTCCTGATGCAGCGGGATGCCGAGCATCGCGCCGGGTTTGGCGTCCAGGATCCGCACACCCCCGTCGGGCGAGCGCAGCACCGGCGGCGGATGGCCGGCGGCGGCCCAGGTGAGGGTGGGTTCGTGCGGATGGAACCGGGCGATGACGGCCGTGGCGTACAGGTCGGGCTGCAGATGGTGCAGGAACAGATGGAGATGGGTGAGGAGCTGGCCGGGGGTCTTGCCGTCGACCGCGTACGCGCGCAGCGCGGTCCGCAGCTGGCTCATCATCACCGCGGCGTGCAGACCGTGTCCGGTGACGTCGCCGATCACGGTGATCAGGCTGCCGTCGGGCTGCCGGAAGGCGTCGTACCAGTCGCCGCCGATGTTCAGGCCCCGTGTGGCCGGCAGATAGCGCGCGGCCAGCCGCAGCCCCGGCGTGGTGGGCAGCTCGGTGAGCAGGGCCCGTTGCAGGGTCTCGGCGATGTCGCGGTTGTGCTCGAAACGCCGGGCGTTCTCCAGCGCCACCCCCGCCCGCCGGGCGAGCTCGATCAGCATGAAGACGTCGTCGGCGTCCCAGCGCTCGTCGTCGGGCGGCGACAGCGTCAGCACGCCCAGGGGCGCGCCCCGCGTCACCAGGGGCACGCACAGCAGCGGCCGGGTGGGGTCGAGCGCCGAGGGCGGATGGTCGTCGACCCCGGGCAGCTCACCGGGATGGTCGGCGGCGTACTGCGGCCGCCCGCGGCGAGCCGCGACGACGGCGGCGGCCGGACGCGGACCGCCACCGGCCACCTCGCCCTCCCCGTCGAACAGCCATACGTCGGCGCTGCGGGCGTACCGGGGCACCAGCAGGGACGGCAGCAGCCGCACGATCGCGTCCGGGTTGAGCGACGCGGTCAGGGCGGCGCTGGCGTCGGCGAGCAGGGTGAGCCGGCCGCGCGCGTTCTCGGCCTCCTTACGGGCCTGCTGCTCGGCGGCGAACAGTTCGCGCTGCGCCCGCCCGGCCGCGTCCAGCTCGGCGTGCAGGGCGAGGACGCCCTGGTTGGTCTGGTGCAGTTCCTCGCGGTGGAAGGCGACCAGCGCCTCCTTCTCGTCGAGCTTCTCCAGCAGCAGCGCCGCGTCCTCGTCCGCTCCGAACAGGGCCTCCGCGAGCGTCGTCGGATCACCGGCCACATGCTCGCTGTCCGGCAGCCGTACCTCCTCCGAGCAGGCGACCGTCAGCCGCCACGGCTGCCGGTACTCGCCCGGCCGCCGGTTCGCCGACGTCACCTCGACGAGGAACCGGCAGCCACCGGGCCGCGCCGTGACGGCCCGCGCGGTCAGCAGCCACGCGCCGCCCTTGGTCAGACACTGCCGCAGCTGCGCCGAGAGCACGGACACCAGCCGCGCCCGGTCGGTGGACGACACCCCGTGCGCGGTGGCCAGCCGTGCGGTGGCGATACGCGCCCGGGCGGCGTCGGTGACGGAACGGACGGTCCAGGTACGGGTCATGGGAGGCGGTCCGGCGGGGAGGGGCTCAGTACGGCGACGGTGGTGTCGTCGCGGACCGGCCGGGCGGGGCTGCTCGCGTCGCGCACGATCACGGCGGCGATCACAGCGGGGTCGAGGGAGGGGCTGTGGGCGGCGGGCCCCGGGCTCCAGCGGCTGGGCAGACCGTCGCTGTGCAGCACGAGCAGACGGTCGTCCCCCCAGTCCGCCTCGTGCTGCGGAAGACGCGCGGCCCGGTGGGCGCCGACTATGCCGGGCCGGGACAGCAACGGCTGCCAGTCCGCGCCGGTGCGCAGCCTGGCCCCGATGTTGCCGACCCCCGAGAACAGCAACCGGCCGGCGGCGAGGTCGAGTTGGGCGACGGCGACGGCCGCGCCCCGGGTGTCGCGCAGTGCGCCCTCCAGTCGGCGCAGCAACTGGGCCGGGGGCAGCTCGGGAGCCCGGTACAGCTGCTCCACGGCCGCCGAGGAGGCCCGGGCCGCCGCCGGGCCGTGGCCCAGCCCGTCCGCCAGCATCAGCGTGATGAGATCGCCCGCCCGTACCCAGGACCAGGCGTCGCCGGAGAACTCCGCGCCGGCGAAGGGGACGTTGACACCGCCTGCCCGCACGCCCGGGACGGGGGAGGCCGGAGCGGGCCGGCGCACCGGCCGGGAGCCGAGCCGGGCCAGGGCGATGGTGCCCCGGCCGACCGTGCTGTGCAGGTCGAAGTCGTCGGCGACCCGGCGGCAGGTGCCGAGGCCCGCGCCGAGCGACGACGTCGTCGAGAAACCGTCGCGCAGCGCGCCCGCGACGTCGCGCACCCCCGGCCCGTGGTCGATCGCCACGATCTGCACCATCGGGGCCGCACCGTCCGCCCGGTCCGGGTCGGGGCGGGAGACGACGTCCAGCAGTATCAGCCCGCCGCCGGCGTGCTTGAGCAGATTGGTCGCCAGCTCGGTGGCCACCAGCGCACAGCCCGCGGCACGGCCCGCGTCCAGCCCGGCCCGCGCCGCGGCCGCCTCGGCGGCCACCCGGGCGTCGCGCACCCGGGTGGAGTCGTGCACCGGCACCTCCCAGACCCGTGGCATCAGCGCTCCTCGCGGGGGCGCGGGGCGCCCGACAGCCAGGACGTGACCGTCACCGTGGTCCCCGACCCGGCCCGGCTGTCGATCGTGAACTCGTGGACGAGCCGCCGGGCACCGCCCAGCCCCATCCCCAGCCCCTCGCCGGAGGTGTAGCCGTCGAGGAGGGCCTGGTCGAGGTCGGCGATGCCGGGCCCCTCGTCGCTGAACGTCAGCCGCAGTCCTCGTGCGCCGCCCCGGTCCACCGGGGCGCACTCCATCTGGCCCCCGCCGCCGTGGACCAGGGTGTTGCGGGCCAGCTCGCTGGCCGCGGTGACCAGCTTGGTCTGGTCGACCAGACCGAAGCCGAGCTGGGCGGCCGCCTGCCGCACATGCTGACGTACCCACACCAGATCGAGATCCGAGTGGATCGGCAGGCAGGCGGAGATGCCGCCGGCGGTCTGCATCACGGACTCTCCTGGCGGGCGTGGACGCGGCGGGGGAAGGTCGGGTCCGGTTCGCCGAGGAGGCGCAGCGCGTCCTCGGTGCTGAGCGCGGTGCGCAGTCCCGGCAGGGTCAGACCGAGCTCCACCAGCGTGATCGCCACGGCCGGACGCATCCCGGCGACGACCGTCCCGGCGGCGAGCAGGCTCGTCTGGGCGGCGATGTCGCCGAGCACCCGGCCGAGGAAGGAGTCGACCATCTCCACTCCGGAGAGGTCGATCACCACACCCGTGGCTCCGCTGCGCGCGACCGTGTCGCTGATGTCCTGCTGGAGCTGCTCGGCCGCTCCGTCGTGCAGATCGCCCTGGAGCGACACCAGGAGCACATGGCCGATCTTGAGCACGGGGACGGGCGCCCCGTACGACGACGGGCCGCCGTGTGCGGCGAAGAGATCGCCGCTCACCTGTGCCCCGAACCGGCGCCGTCGCGGGTCACGATGTCCGTGCCCAGCTGCCGGAGCGCGTAGGCCAGGGCGTCCGCGAGGCTCGTGCGGGTCAGCACCGAGCTGAGGTCGATGCCCAGGTGGACGATGGTCTGCGCGATCGGTGGCCGGATCCCGGAGACGATGCACTCGGCGCCCATCAGCCGGGCCGCCGCCACGGTCTTCATCAGGTGCTGGGCCACCAGCGAGTCCACGGTGGGCACCCCGGTGATGTCGAGGATGGCGAACCGGGCGTGCTGTTCGACGATGGAGTCCAGGAGCCGCTCCATCACCACCTGGCTGCGCGCGCTGTCCAGCGTGCCGATCAGGGGGACGGCGACGATGCCCTCCCACAGCTTGATCACCGGCGTGGCGACCTCCATCAGCTGCAGCCGCTGCCGGTGGATCAGCTCCTCGCCCTCGTTGAGCGCGGTCTCCAGCACGACCAGGCGCAGGGTGCCCATCAGAACCGTCAGCGTCGTGGTGCACTCGCGCAGATGCACCGCCGGCGCCGCGGCGAACTCGGCCAGCAGCAGATCGGTCACCGGCGGCCGCAGCGCGTCCACCTCGGCGGAGATCTGGGTGACCGTGGAGCCCGCCCGCGCCCGGGAGGCGGCCGTCCGCGCCAGCTGCTCCCGGACGACCTGGAAGCCGCCTGCTTCCGCGTCCTCCACGCTGTCCGAGGCGGCCACGGCGGCGAGCGCGTCCACCACGGCCCGGCCCGCCTCCACCGCCTCGTCCCGGGAGTGGGTGAAGACGGTGCGGAACAGCGCGGCGTCGGCCCAGCGCTGGGCGATCTGTTCCTGGCGGTCGCGCAGGAACCGCGCCACCTCCTGCGTCGGTGTCAACTGCCGGTCTGCCGTGTCCTGTTCCGGCACGGATCTCTCCTCACTCGCTGGGGCGCCTCCCCGCTCCGGGGAACGACTGCTGGGCTGGTTCATCGGTGCGACCGGTCGGCACCCCCTCGGCCGAACCAGTCGAGACAGACCACGAGCGCGTC
Organism: Streptomyces caniscabiei; assembly: GCF_014930365.1. Lineage (GTDB taxonomy): Bacteria > Actinomycetota > Actinomycetes > Streptomycetales > Streptomycetaceae > Streptomyces > Streptomyces caniscabiei. The sequence goes on from NZ_JABXWI010000008.1 coordinate 259,592, forward strand.
GTCGTCCGCCACGGGGGTGCCGCGGTGACCGGAGAGCTCCCTGAGCACCGCGCCGGGGACATCGGCGGCGGGCAGCAGCCGGGTGGCGTTGACCGCGCGGGCCAGCGCCCGGTCCCCGTACGCCTCCCCGCCGGGTGTGGCGACGGAGTACACCCCGTCGCTGACGAAGACCAGCCGGTCGCCCGGTTCGAGCCGCAGGCGCTGAGCGGTGTACTCGGTCTCCTCGAACATGCCCAGCGGAAGCTGTGCCTCCAGTTCGACGGCGCTGACGCTCCCCTCGCGCAGCAGCAGCATCCGGGGCGAGCCCGCGTCGACGATCTCCAGGTCTCCGGTGACCAGGTCCAGGTCGAGCAGCAGCACCGACAGATGCTGGGCCCCGCCGTACTGGGCGTGCACGGCCTGGTCGGCGAGGGCGGCCTGCTCGGCGACGGGGACGCCGGCCCGGCGGGCGTTGCGCAGCGCGTTGATCCCCAGCTGGGTCAGCAGGGAGGCCTCGATGCCCTCGCCCATGCCGTTGGTGACGTACAGCATCAGGTGGTCGGCGTCGGAGGACCAGTCGAAGTTGTCGCCGAAGATGGCATAGGCGGGCTCCAGTTGGCCGCCGAGCGCGTACTCGGCCCGGGTGGAGGAGCGGCCCGGCAGCAGCTGCCACTGCATCTCCGCCGCCAGGGTCAGCCGGCTGGAGCGGCGCGCCCGGAGGTACACGTCGGTGTCCCGCTCCGCGACGATCAGCTCGTGTCCCAGTACCTGGGCGAGCTCGGTCAGTTCGGCGAGGCATTCCTCGGCCTGTGCGGCGGACGGCAGCGTCAGCCGCAGCACGCCCAGCCGGTCACCGCGCACGGTGACCGGCAGATGGAGCCCCACCCGGTCGTCAGCGCGTTTCTCCACGTACGGCTCCTGCGCCCCGAACGCCCGGCCGGCCGGGCCGTCGTGCATGGGCAGGGAGTCCGGCGGGTCCGGACGCGCGGAGGCCGGCCGGAGCACGGTGAGCGAGTAGTCGGCCAGGTAGAGCTCGACGTCCCGGGCCGACCAGTCGTCGGCCAGTACGTCGCTCAGAGCGTCCACCAGGTGGTGCGGAGCAGCGGAGCGAAGGGCTCGTTCGGCTGCCACGAATCTGTTCACGATGTCGGATACGCCATTCTTGCCAGAGCTGACAGTGTTCGAGATGCCTGGAAGAGTGGTCCCGTGACTTCCTCCTCCAACCCGCGGCCGGACGAGGTGGCGCGTGTGACCTCCGAGGCGGCAGAGCTGCTGGAGGTCGTGTGGGGACGCGCCTCGACGGCACCGGTGTCCGCCTCCCAGCTCCGTGTGCTGTTCATCCTGGAGCACAACGACGGGATCAACCTGCGGATGCTCGCCGACGCCCTCGGCTCCACACCGCCCTCCACCAGCCGGCTCTGCGACCGGCTGGAGGCGGTGGGCTTCGTCGAGCGCCACGCCAGCGCGGCCAGCAGGCGCGAGCTGTGTCTGCGGCTGAGCCGGCGCGGGCGGTCGTACCTCGTGGACCTGCGTGCCCGACGCGAACGCGCCCTGCGGTCCGTGCTGGAGCAGATGCCGGCCGCGAAACGGACCGCGCTGGTGGAAGGGCTGGAGGCGTTCTGCGACGCCGCGGCGGCGCAGATCCACGGGGGCGACGCCACCGACGTGCGGAGCGCCTGACCGCCGCCGACCCGGGTCCGGTCCGACAGCCTCATCACAACCCTTTCCACGCTCTCGGCCCCCACGTTCACTCTGTTGCCTTCCGGCCATAGTTGTCAAACGACAACCATTGGCCATGGGTATGTGCCGCCGCGCCGGCGGATGATGCCAAGCGGCAGTGCCCGTCGGTGCGTTGGAGGTGACGGCTATTCCTGCGTGGGCGGTTCGTCCGGAAGCGGGGCGACCTGCCCGGAGTCCACGGCGGCCAGCGCCTCGTCCACGCTGTCCACCGTGGTCACGGTGAGGCTCACGCCGGTGAGGTCGAGTATCCGTCGTACGGCCGGAGCCGGGGCGATCACATACACACCGCCCGGAATCTTCCGGACCTCCTGATAGGTCCGCAGGATGATGTTCATGCCGGACGAGTCCATGAAGGGAACGGCCGACACGTCCAGCAGGAAATGCCGTCGGCCGTGCCGCAGTTGGTTCGCCAGATGATGCTGCAGCTCGGTCGCCGTGTCGATGTCCAGTTCCCCTTCGATCGTGAGCAGCACGGCGTCGGCCCGGGGCAGATCGACCTTGATCGACAGGGGGTTGTGGGCAACGGACACGAGAGCCTCCATGGGGGGTGCCGACCGGGGCGGGTGCCCCGGTTCACGAGTTCGACGCATCGCCCGGCGACGCGCCCGTGCGCATACCCGCGAATCGCGCGGGCACACGGGCCCCGATCAGGCGACTCCGGGTTCCAGCAGGCCCGCCCGCAGCCGCTTGATGATGCGGCTGATCAGCCGTGACACATGCATCTGGGACACCCCGAGCTGCTCGGCGATCTGCGACTGGGTCTGTTCCTCCACGAACCGCAGATGCAGGATCCGCCGCTCACGGTCGTCGAGTTCGGCGATCAGCGGCGCCAGCGAGTGGAAGTCCTCCACGAGTTGCATCGCGTGGTCCTCCTCGCCGATGAGGTCGCCGAGCACGGTGTCGCCGTCCTCGCCGCTGTCGGAGGTGAGCGCCGCGTCGAGCGAGGAGGTGTTGTAGCCGTTGGACGCCTTGCGCGCCTCGATGACCTCCTCCTCGGACAGCGACATCAGTTCCGACAGCTCACGTGTCGTCGGCATCCGGCCCAGCCGGGACTGCAACTCGTCCGTCGCCCGGGCCAGCTCCACCCGCGCCTCCTGCAACCGCCGCGGCACATGCACCGCCCAGCTGGTGTCCCGGAAGAACCGCTTGATCTCGCCGACGATGTACGGCACGGCGAACGTGGTGAACTCCACCTCCCGGGACAGCTCGAACCGGTCGATGGCCTTGATCAGCCCGATGGTCCCCACCTGGACGATGTCCTCCAGGGAGTCCTCGCGCCCGCGGAAGCGGGAGGCGGCGTACCGCACCAGCGAGAGATTCATCTCGATGAGCGTGTTGCGTACGTACTGATAGGTGTGGGTGCCCTCGTCCAACATGGCCAGCCGGTCGAAGAACTGCCGGGACATCTCCCGGGCATCCTTGGGCCTCACCTGTGACGGGTCCTCGATCAGGGGCAGGTCCACCCCGTCCGTCATGACCCTCCCCCGTGCCGTGGCCGTTGTACCTGCCGTCACGGCTGCCATGCTGTCCACCCCTCTCGCCCGAAGCCTTGTTGCCATCCCACGCTTGCCCCGCGAACGCGAAGTCAGTCCCCCTGATTCGGGAAAGGGACCGTGTCGCTCCCCACTCTGGCCGGAAGTCGTCGCCGTCCCGGGTGACGCGGATCACGGAGCTGGCGATCCGTCACGGGGAATGCGCGCACGGTTGTTTGCCTCCCGGGTCGCGGGGCAATCGGAGTTCCACGCCTCCGTGCAGGAGGCACCTAGGCGGAAGCGGTGTTCCGCGCAAGGGCCCCGGTCGCCCGCCACCGTTTCCCGCCACAAGTCCCTGAAAGCGTCGTTCAGGAGCGATTTCCCATGCTGGTCAATGTGTCCGCAAACGGTTCAGGCACCTCCGTCCGTCCCGGTACCCCCGACAGGAGGACGCACGACGACGCCCCCGACACCGCCACCGACTTCGCCCGCCTCGCGGCGATGGACGCGGGACCCGAACGCGACCACGTCCGCGACGAACTCGTCCGGGCCTGGCTGCCCATGGCGCACCGCATCGCCGGCCGCTTCCGCAACCGCGGCGAGTCGCTGGAGGATCTGCGCCAGGTCGCCGCGATGGGCCTGGTCAAGGCGGTGGACCGCTACGAGCCCGAACGGGGGGCGTTCGAGAGCTACGCCGTGCCCACCATCACCGGAGAGATCAAGAGGCACTTCCGCGACCGGATGTGGACGCTGCGCGTACCCCGGCGGGTGCAGGACCTCCGCAACAAGGTGCGTGTGGCGCGGCGCGAACTCAGCCAGACCTCCGGAGGCGCCACCGAGCCCTCCGTCGCCGACATCGCCGCCCTCGCGGGCCTCACGGAAGAAGAGGTCCACGCCGGGATGGAGGCGCTCGACAGCTTCAGCGCGCTCTCCCTGGACGCCGAGATGGCCTCGGGCGACGACGGCTACAGCCTCGCCGACACCCTCGGCGCCCCCGACGCGGCCTACGACACCGTCGTGGACCGCGAGTCGGTCAAGGAAGGGCTGCGGCGTCTGCCCGAACGCGAGCGGGCCATCCTCTACATGCGCTTCTTCGAGGACATGACCCAGAACCGCATCGCCGACCGCCTCGGCATCTCCCAGATGCATGTCTCCCGCCTCATCAGCCGCAGCTGCGCGCGCGTCCGCGAAGAGGCCCTCGGCCGCACCACCCCCTCCGTCTGACCACCCCCCCAGGAGCGAAACAGATGCTGATGCCCCACCCCGCGACCCTGCGCCGGCTCGTCGAGGAGTACGAGTCGGTCGTCGCCCACGAGGGCGAGCGAGGCGACCCGCAGAGCGCTCGCCGCGCGCAGGACCTGGCGTACACGCTGTGTGTGTCCACGGGCACCCGCGACGTCCGCCGGGCCCTGGACGCGGCCCGCGCCCAGCTCGCCGCCGCGCAGGCGACCGCGACCGCCGAGCTGTGCGGGAACGGGAGGACGACACTCCCGGGAGATCTCGGCGGCCATGGTCCGGGCGGGAGCGGGTATGCGGCGCTTCATGAACACTGACGAACCCAGCTGTCCCGAGCCGTCGACCCAGAATCTGACATGACATCGATGGAACGCCAGCCGCTCGTGCACCACGACACCGCTCCCGCGGACGGGCCCGCCGCCCGGCCGCCGGGACCGCCGGTCGCCATCACCAACGCCGCGGCGGCCCGCCGTCACGTGCGGGCGTTCGTGGGGGAGCGGTGGCGTTCTCCGGCCGGGCCCCCGACCGAGCAGTCGATGATCGATCTCATTCTCGTCGTCTCCGAACTGGTCACCAACGCGGTCCGGCACGGGGGCGGCCTCGCCGGGTTCGACGTCGCCCTCACTCCCGAGGGCGTGCGCCTCGCCGTGCGCGACCACAGCGCCGCCGTGCCCGTGGGACTCCACGGGCCCGGAGCGCTGCCCCGCGCCCACGAGGGCAACGGCTACGGATGGCCGCTGATCAACCGGCTCTCCAGCAAGGTCGACGTCGTGCGCCGCGCGTCCGGCGGCAAGACCATCAGCGTCTTGGTGCCGCTGGCCTGAGGCCCCACCGGGGCCTCCGCCGGAGCGCGCGCCCGAGTTCTCCCGAGCGTTCTCACCAGGGCAGGAAGACGTGGACGTCCTTGCCGTGGTCGTGCACCACCACGCTCACCTCTTCGCACAGCGTCTGGATCAGATACCAGCCGATACCGCCGCCGCCCTTGCTGGGATGGAAGGGGCGCGGCGCGGGCGACGTCGTGCTCGTGTCCCCCAGCGTCACATGCACCCCGTCCAGGGTGCGGCGCATCGTCAGCTCGAACCGTCCGGGGGCGTACTGCACCGCGTTGGCGGCCAGTTCCGTGACCACCAGCAGGATGTCGTCCCAGTGCTCGACAGCGGCCGGCGGCGAGGTGCGGGAGAGGACGCCCAGGAACCCCTCCGCGGCCGTACGCGCCCCCGTCACGTCGCCGAGTTCTCCGTCGAAGGCGGCGTGGCTGTCGTAAATCTCCTCGGCAGGCAGTTTGTCGTCCCTACGTGGCTCTGTTGACATCTCGTCGTCCCCGGCTCGGCTGCTTGAGGCGGACGCGATGGCGCGTTCCCCTCCGACGCTCGTGTTTCCCGTGCGGAGAGCCGCTACGCGTGCGAAAGCGTAGGGAAGTGTGGGGCCTTGGGAAAGACGGTGACCTTCCCGGCCTCTTGGGCCGCGCCGGCGCTCTACCGTTCACCCGCCTCACCGTCCTCGGCGGGCGTGCGGAAGACCAGCAGGGCGACGTCGTCGTCGTTGTCGACGGGACGGGCCCGCTCCAGCAGCAGGTCGCAGAACACGTGCAGGGGCCGGTGGGCGAGGGCCGCCGCGTGCTGGCGCAGCCGGGCCAGACCCCGGTCGAGGGTGTGCCCCGGGGACTCGATCAGACCGTCCGTGTACAGCACCAGCGTCGACTGCGGCGGCAGCGGGGTGAGCGTGTCCGTACGGGCCCGGATCAGCCCCGTGCCGAGCAGGTGGTCGTGCTCCTCGTCCAGGAAGCGGGACCTGCCGTCGTGGGTGATCAGCAGCGGCGGCGGATGCCCCGCGTTGGTCCACCGCAGGGCCCAGGTGTCCTCGCCGCGCTCGACCCGGCCGAAGATCAGCGTCGCCATGGACGCCTCGGTCACGTTCACCACGGCCCGGTCCAGCCGCTCCGCGATCGCGCTCGGCGGCTCCTCCAGCGCCCAGGCGTAGGCCCGGAGCATGTTGCGGACCTGCGCCATCCCGGCCGCGGCGTCGATGTTGTGTCCGACGACGTCGCCGATGGCCACCGCCGTGGCCCCGTCGGCGAGCGTGAACGCGTCGTACCAGTCGCCGCCGACCTGCGAGGACTTCGACGCCGACTCGTAGCGCGCGGCCATCCGCAGCCCCGGCACCTCCGGCATCTGGGGCAGCAGGTGGCGCTGCATGGTCTCCGCGATGTGCCGCTGCCGCTGGTACAGGCGCGCGTTCTCCAGCGCCAGCCCGGCCCGGCGGGCGATGTCGTCCAGCAGGGACAGCTCGGCCTCGGTGAAGGCCCCCGGACGCTCGCTCAGGCCCAGCGTGAGGGCGCCGAGCACAGCGCGCGGCCCCCGGATGGGCGCGATGGCCGCCGAGCGCAGCCCCGCCTCCTTGAACAGCCTCTGCTGGGCGACCGTGATCCCCGAGTCCGCCGGCCCCTGGTAGGTCTCCGGCCCGGCCAGGGTCGAGGCCGCCCCGCGCAGCGCCCGGGACAGCGGCATCAGCGACTCCTCGTGCACCGGCGGGAGCGGACCCTCCAACTCCTCGCGCCGCACCACCACGCCGTCGCGGTGGGTCGCCACCGTGGTCCGCCAGACGTCGTCGCTCTCGGTGATCAGGTCCACGATCGCCCAGTCCGCGAGCCGTGGCACCACCAGCCGCACCAGCCGGGCGACCGCCTCCTCGGCGTCCAGGGTGGAGCTCAGCCGGGTCGTCGTCTCGGCGAGCAGCGCCAGCCGGTCCAACTGCGACAGCGCCGGCGTCCCGCTGTCCGGGACGGCCACGGTCTCAGGGGCGCACTCGTGGAAGAGCACCACCGCGCCGGTCGCCGTCCCGTCGAGCCGGCACGGGGTGACCAGCCAGCTCACCGGCAGCAGTGTGCCGTCGCCGCGCAGGAACCACTCCCGGTCCCCGCCGCCCGTGCGGCCGCTGAGGAACACGCTCATCATCGCGCACGCCGCCCGTGGCACGGAGTGCCCGAGCTGGTCCCGGTGCAGCAGCTCGTGGGCGTCCTGCCCGAGGAGTCCGTCCGCCGGGCGGCCGAGCAGCTCGGCGGCCCGGGGATTCACCGCGACGACCAGGCCGTTGTCGTCCACCACGTACATACCGGCGTGCACGAGATCGGGCAGCCCGTCCGGAAGACGCACCGCCCGGCCAGGCGACCGCCGTTCGGTGTGATCCGGACTCCACGCGCTCATGTTCGGGTTCCTCCGGCTCCGGTGGCGGACAGGACGGTCGTCGATGTCGACGGACCGCTCCGCCGCGTGTGCTGCACGCATTACCCCGTCCCCGACGACCTACGCGCACGATGTCCCCGACCGCAGGTGGGAGCGGGTGCCCGTGCCCCGGGCGCCGTCCGCGCGCGATGCACGGACGGCGACGCCCCGGACACGCTTCGCCCGCGGCGCGCCCGGGCGTCGCGGGCGGGACGGCCTCCGGGGTCAGGCCTGGGTGTGCCGTACGCAGGCCGCGACGACCTCGCGCAGGCTACCCGTCCGGGCCATCACCTCGCGCTGCACCCGGGCCCCGTTGCCGCGCCCCGTCAGCTCGGCGACGGCGCCCCGGACGAGGTCGGCGTCCCCGTGGTCGACCAGGGCGTCCTCGACGTGGTGCAGCAGCGAGCGGATCACGTCGATCGCGGGCCGGGGGCGCATCGTGACGGGGTCCAGCAGGTTCTCCGACATGCCGGAGCGGGCGGCCCGCCAGGTGGCCAGCCGGAGCAGCCCCGCACTGTGGCCGAGCGGCTCCACACCGGCCCGCCACTCGCGGGCCGCGGTCTCCACGAGGCCCCGGGCGAGGGCCGCGACGAGGACCGCGGTGTCGGGGTGCAGACAGACGTCCGCGACCCGGATCTCCACGGTCGGATACCGCTGGGACAGCCGCGCGTCGAAGTAGATCATGCCCTCGTCGCGGACGACCCCCGTGGCGATCAGGTCCCTGACGCTTCGGTGGTACCGCTCCGCCGACCCGAAGACGTCCGTCGGCCCGGCCATCGGCCACATGTCCCACACCTGGCTGCGATAGCTGGCGTACCGGCTGTCCTGGCCCTGCCAGAAGGGGGAGTTCGCGCTCAGCGCCGTCAGCACGGAGAGCCACGGCCGCATCCGGTCCAGGACGGCCACGCCCTCGTCGTCGGACTCGACGGACACATGGACATGGCAGCCGCAGACCAGCTGCACCTGCGTGTGCAGGCCGAACTCCCGCGCCATCCACCGGTACCGGCTGTTCACGGTGATCGTCGGACTCACCGGCAGCGGTGACGTCGCCAGCGCCACGACCGCGCTGCCGAGCCCCTCGGCGTGCCGGGCCGCGTCCTTGCGGCAGCGGACGATCTCGGCCCCCAGATCGGTCATCGAGGACTGCGGGTGCGTGGCGAACTCCACCTGCTCGTCGTGCAGCTCCTTCTCGAACACGTCCTGGTCCGTGCCCTCCAGCGCGGCCCGCGCGAGCACCGCCGCGGCCCGCGCCTGCGGCTCTCCGGTCTCCGGATCGACCAGGAGGAGTTCCTCTTCCACTCCGACGGTACGCACGTCATCGGGCCCTTCTGCCTAGGTGGTGAGAGCCGTGTGCCCGCGGACGGCGCCGGGACACCTCACCGGGCGGCGCGCCGACCGTGTCCGTGTACGCGGCGGTGGCCCGGGTACCCGTGCGGCGCCCCGGGAGCCGCGCCGGACAGACGCGGACCCCCAGTCCGAGACACGGAGGAGGAGAACGTGACCAGCACGACCGAGACGGGCCGCGTGACCGGCACCGCCGACAAGGACTACAACCTGATCTGGTACGTGGAGGCCTGCCTGAACAACGCGCTGCGCCTCGAGTCGTACATCGAGGACGCGGAGCGGGAGAAGGACACCGAGGTGGTCGAGCTGTTCCGCAAGGCACAGGCCGACAGCCGCAAGGGGGCCGACTTCGGCAAGGAGCTCCTGCGCCGGCGTCTGAGCGACTGACGGCGCCCCCGGGCCGCGCGCGGTCCGGGAGAACATCGCACGCTCCGTTCCCGGCACAGCGCCATTGTGGGCACGGTCCGGGCCGTCACGCGAACCGGAGGACGGGCCCCGGCGCGCCGGGAACGACAAGGGCGTGGGCACACAGGTACGAGAACGACGAAGGCAAGGAGGACCGGTCCTCCTTGCCTGTCTCAACGTATAGCGCACCGGGGGGCTTGCGGCAAGACCCTCCCCGTGCCGCAGAATCGCCGACCGAAGCGAGAAGCAGCGGCACAAACGCGCACATGGGGGTTGAGATGATCGACGTGATCGTCGTCGGAGGCGGACCGACCGGCTTGATGCTGGCGAGCGAGTTGCGGCTGGCCGGAGTGGACACGGTCGTGCTGGAGAGGCTCACGGAGCCCACCGGGGAGTCCCGGGGACAGGGCCTGCACGCCCGCAGCGTCGAGGTGATGGACCAGCGCGGCCTTCTGGACCGGTTCCTCGCGGTCAGCGAGAAGTTCCGGGTCGGCGGACTCTTCGGCGGCATCATGAAACCGTGGCCGGACAGCCTGGACACGGCACACGCGTACGGCGTCGCCACCCCGCAGCCGGTCACCGAGCGCATCCTCCAGGAGCGCGCGCTGGAACTCGGCACCGACATCCGGCGCGGCGGCGAACTGGTCGGGCTCGATCAGGACGAGGACGGCGTGACCGCGGAACTGGCGGACGGCACCCGGCTGCGCGCCCGGTACCTCGTCGGCTGCGACGGCGGCCGCAGCGTGGTGCGCAAGCTGATCGGCGTCGGATTCCCCGGCGAGCCCGCCACCGTCGAGACACTGCTGGGCGAGATGGCGGCGACCGAGGACCCGGCGACGATCACCGCTGTCGTCGAGAAGGTCCGCAGGACCGAACTCCGCTTCGGCCTCGCCCCGTTGGAGGGCGGGAGCTACCGCGTCCTCGTACCCGCCGACGGTGTGGCGGAGGACCGTACGACCCCGCCGACCCTGGACGAGTTCACACGGCAACTGCGGGCCTTCGCGGGCACCGACTTCGGTGTCCACTCACCGCGCTGGCTCTCCCGGTTCGGCGACGCCACCCGGCAGGCCGAGCAGTACCGGGTCGGCCGGGTGCTGCTGGCCGGCGACGCGGCGCACATCCACCCGCCGACCGGCGGCCAGGGCCTCAACCTCGGTGTGCAGGACGCCTTCAACCTGGGCTGGAAGCTGGCCGCCGAGGTCGACGGCCGGGCGCCGGAAGGACTGTTGGACACCTACCACGCCGAACGGCACCCCGTGGCCGCCCGTGTGCTGGCCAACACCCGCGCCCAGATGACCCTGCTGGGGTCCGAGCCGGGCCCGACCGCGCTGCGGGAGCTGCTCTCGACGCTGATGGACTTCGAGGAGGTCAACCGGTACGTGACCGGGATGATCACCGGGGTCGACGTCCGCTACGACCTCGGCGACGGCCACGATCTGCTCGGCCGCCGGATGCGGGACCTGCGGTTGAAGCGAGGGCGCCTGTACGAGCTGATGCACGACGGCCGCGGCCTGCTGCTCGACGGGAGCGGCGCGCTCTCGGTGGAGGGCTGGGCGGACCGGGTCGACCATGTGGTCGACACCGCCGAGGAGCTGGACGTGCCCGCGGTGCTCCTGCGGCCCGACGGCCACGTGGCATGGGCCGGCGAGGACCAGAGGGAACTGCGCGAAGCGCTCGCCCGCTGGTTCGGCGCCGCGACGGACTGACAGGATGCCGCGATGACCCCACCTCCCACGGTCCGCCCGTACCGGCCCGAGGACCTCGACGCCGTCCACGACATCTGCGTCCGAACCGCCCACAACGGCGGCGACAGCCGTCCCCACTACAGGGACCCCGACGTCTTCCCGGCGACCTTCGCCACCCCGTACACCGAGCTGGAACCGGAGCTGGCCTTCGTGCTGGACGACGGCCGAGGGCGGGCGGTCGGCTACATCCTCGGCACCGCGGACACCCCCGCGTTCGTCGAGGCCTTCCGTACGCGATGGCTGCCCCGGGTCAGCGAGCGCTTCCCGCCGCCGGCCGGTCCGACGACCACGCCCGACGCGGAGATCGTCCGGCTGCTGCACCACCCCGAGCGTATGGTCCTGCCCGAACTCGGTGCCTATCCCGCCCACTTGCACATCGACCTGCTCCCCGACCGACAGGGCCGGGGCCACGGCCGGGACCTCATGCGCACCTTTCTGCACGCCCTGCGCACCCGGGGGGTCCCGGCCGTCCACCTCTCCATGCTCACCGCCAACACACCGGCCCGCGCCTTCTACGACCGCCTGGGCTTCCACGAGATCGAGGTACCGGATCCCGGCCCGGTGACCTACCTCGGCCTTACGACAGCGGATCGGTGAGGGTCATCCTCCGGTGTTCACCGGGCGCGCGACCGCTGTGCGGCTGCTGTCCCTCCCGCGTCTCCGTCGGCGACCGCGCAGCAGCACGCGCAGGGTGCCCGGCACCGGCGGGGACGCGGAACCGCGCAACAGACGGGCGCCACGGGCGTACGCCGCGTCCGCGGTCAGCAGCTCGATCCCGACGACCGAGTCCAGGAGCACCCCGCCGGGACCCTCCCCGAGGACGGGCAGGTCGCGGGCGGCTCGCAGGCAGACGCGGGCCGCCTCGACCTGGTCCTCCACCAACTCCCGTACGCCCGCCGACTCCCGGCCCGCCGCGAGGTCCTCGACCGTCACCGAGAAGCGCGCCAGCGTCTCGGCCGGGATGCCCAGTCGGCCTTCCGGCAGGTCCTCGGCCAGGTCGTTGACGAAGTCCAGCCGCTGACTGCCCTCCATCAGCGTCCGGCACGCCGCCCGGAACCCTCCGTCGTCGGACTCCGGGCCCAGCAGCGAGGCGACCAGCATGAACGCGGGCAGCGAATAGGCGTCCACATAGGCCTGGTAGTCGGCCTCGGTGGCGAAGCCGGTGAACTCCAGATCGGTGGTGGCGGTGGACAGATACTCCTCGACCGCCGCCCGCAGCCGCGGGTACGCCTGCGCGGTGTGCAGCAGCGTCCGGATCAGCGGGTCGTCGCTCGTGCCGGAGTCCAGTCCCTCGCGCACCCGCCGCTCCCACGACGCCCACGCCGCGATCCGCTGCGGCTTCGGGCCGGTGTCCAGCAGGTCGTCCCCGTGGTGCATCACCGCCGTCGCCGCCACGGCATGGGGCAACAACCGCCGTGGCAGCAGCAGCCGGGCCGCGAGGTACGAGGTGCGCCGGGCACGCGCCACCAGGTCCCGCTGTTCGCCGTAGTCCGACCGCAACCCCGGCTCCCGGATGCCCGCCGCGTCCAGACTCCGTCTCCACACGCTCATGTGCCGATGGTAGAGGCGTTCTGAACCGACGGGGGACATGACGAGGGAGCCGCCCGACATCGATGTCGGGCGGCTCCGCAGCCTGTCGTGCGTGGTGCCCTACTTCTGCTTCCACGCCCAGTGCAGCCGGTCGAGGCCGCTCTGGTTGTTGACCTTCAGGCTCAGGCGGGTGCCCGTGCCCTGGAGGGTGGTGAGGGAGTAGGTGTCACCGTTGCGCAGACCCGGCCAGTAGACCGAGCCGAGGCCCAGCTCCCGGATGACGTCGGTCGCGGCCTGGATGTAGGCGACCTCGTTGGAGCCGTTGACCGGGCCGTTGTAGTCCAGGCCGGTCGTCATGGAGGCGCCGAACTCGTCGAGGATCGTGCGCGAGGCACAGGTGCCGATGCGCTCCTTGAAGTCGGCCTTCCACTGGTCGACGCTGGTCCAGTCGGTGTGCCAGAAGCCGTAGTTGTGCAGGGCGATCCGGGTGCCGTCGAGCCGCTTGTCGGCGCAGACCGGCTTGACGTCCTCGCTGTACTTGTAGCCGCCGATGAGGACCCGGTCGCGGGGTACGGAGCGGTGCTTGCCCAGCCAGCGGGCGGCCACGTCGCGCCATTCCTGCGAGGTGTAGCCGAACGGCTCGTTCATCGGCTCGAAGTACACCTTGCCGTTGCGGCCGTACGCGGAGGTGATGCGCGCCCACATCCGGTCCCAGGAGGCCTGGTCGTCGATCTTGCCGTCCTTGGCGTTGTCGGCCTCCCAGTAGCCCAGGATGACCTTGAAGCCCTTGGCGGTGGCGGCGTCGATCGCGGCCCGGTACGACTTCCAGAACGGGCCGTTCACGGAGGTGGGGTTCACCGGCAGGCGGACCGTGTTCGCGCCCAGCTTGGCGAACCCGCCGACGATCGCCCGGGACTTGGCGTACGTCGTGGCGTAGTCGTCGGTGGTGGACAGTCCCGAGGGCACGACCGCGTCGTCGGCGTAGTTGTCGCGCGGGTCGGCCCAGTTGACTCCGCGGAACTCACTGACCGGCGGCGGTGAGGCGTGGCGGGCGGCGGCTGCGGAAGCGGCGGACGCGGGGGAGGCGAGGACTCCGCCGAATGCCGTGACGCCGGCCAGCGATGCCGCGAGGCAGGCTGTCCCGCGATGGTTCTTTCGTGGCACCAGATCCCTTTCTGGACAGTTGCGTCCGCGAAACCCGGCTGTGCAGGTCGGCGGCTCTGTGGCTCCCGCAACGTAGAAGAGATCTCGAACATAGGTCAACACATCTGCACACCAAATTTCATCAAGAACACAGAATCACTGGCTGCCGAAGGCCAGTTGGGAGCCCGTGAGCCGGACCCGGATGCCGTCCTCCTCCACGCGGACGTCACGCAGCCGCACGGTTCCGCGCTCGGGTTCCGGCAGTTCGAAGGAGAGGGAGAGCCGGTCGGCGAGCACCGGCCGGGTGAGCCGGGACAGGGCGTCGAGGAGGTCGGCGTCGAGGCCCAGATCGCGCAGGACGGCGGGGTTGTCCAGGGCCAGGTCGATGAGGTTGAGGCCCCTGGCCTGGCGCGCGAAGCTCGGGGATCCGGTCAGTTCGGCGAGTTTCCCCTCGTCGGCGAGGGCCTCGCGGGCGGTGGCGTCCGACATGCCGAGCCGCCGGACGATCGCCGGCACCGACAGCAGCGCCTTCGCCCTGCGGGTCTCCCGGGCGAGGTCGGCGGAGGCCTTCGGCGTCAGATGCAGGCCGTCCGAGGCACGCGTGCCGGGGCGGTACGTGGCCAGGTCCCCGATGTCCAGGCGCATGCCGCCGATCTCCGTGGCGATGCCCCGCTCACCCTGCCGCCGGATCGTGGCCTCGGCGCGCAGCCGCAGATCCCGCCCGGCGACCGGCAGGGTGCCACGAGCCCGGACCCGGTCACGGCCCTCGCCGGTGAACGTCACCTGGGACGCGCCGAGTTCGCGGTTGAGATCGGCGAACGACAGCAGCACGTCACCGTCGAGTCGCGGCACCCGCGCGCCGCGCACGGACGTCAGTCCCTCGGCGTCCAGCCGTACGTCATGGGCCGTCGCCGACACCTTCGCCAGCGACACCCGGTCGGCCGCCACGTCCGGCACCGTCAGCCGCACCGAGTCCAGCCGCCGGTCGGCGAGTTGGGTGAGGAAGGGGAAGCCGCCGATCTCCACCTCGGGCGCCGCGGCCAGGTCCAGCCGGTCCTCCAGGGCGTCCGCGGCCCTGTGTTCCGCGTACAGCACCGCCCACCGGTCCGCGAGGCCGGCGAACGCGGCGAGAACCACCAGTCCCACGACCGCCTTCACCGCCAGCGGAAGCCCGGCGAACCGTCCCCTGCGCCGCCGCCCGCCCCGCCGGTGCACCGGCGGAGTCCACTCCGGCTCCTCCTCGTCGCCGCGTCCGAGGGTGTCCTCGCCGAAGAACTCCTCCAGGGAGGTCACTTCGAGAGGCCCGTCGTCGAGGGTGCCGAGCTCCTCGTAGGGGTCGCGCGGGGCGTCGGGGCGATCGTCGGAGAACTGATGCGGATCTGTGCGGTGGGGGGAGCGCATCGCCTCATCCGAACATGTCCACCACCCCCGCCCGCAACCTGAACCCCGGGTATGCGATGTAGTTCACGATCGCGACGGGTCGCGCGAGAGGCCCGCCTGGGCGGCCGCGGCCACCGACCGACTGTCACCGATGGTGCGCGTTCCCGTACAGTCCGTGCTGTGCCCTTCGGGGGATCGATGGATCAGTGCATCAGGGCATCAGTGGATCAGGGGGAAGACAGATGGACACCGAAGCCGGTCCTGCGCTGATCGATCTGCTGACGCAGGCCCGTGAACGGCTCGGCGGGGTCGCGGCGTTCCGCCTCGGACCGAAGCCCACCGTCCTCGTCACCGACCCGCAGGCGGTCCGCGAGGTCCTCGTCGTGCGGCCGGAGCGCTACGTCAAACGCTCGCACCGCGCCCGCGTGCTGATCGGCGACGGTCTCCTGGCCGCCGACGGCGCGGCATGGAAGCGGCAACGCCGTATGTTGCAGTCCCAGTTCACCGGCACCGGGATGCGCCGCTACGAACAGCGGATCACCGCCGCCGCCCGCACCACCGCGGCCCGCTGGGACGCGTACGCCCGCACCGGTGAGACCTTCGACCTCGGCCAGGAGATGCGCCGCTTCGCCCTGGACACCATCTGGCGCTCCCTCACCGGCCACGCCCTCGACGACGAGACCGAGCGCGAACTGGCGGCCGTGGAGGCCGTGGGGGCCGCCCTGCCGGCCCTGCCCGCCGACGCCGACGAGGCCCGGGACGCCATCGCCGCCGAACTCGCCCGCATCGACGCGGTCGCCCGGCGCGCCATCGACGACGCGCGCGGCGGTGCGGCGGGTCCTCACGGTCCGGGACTGCTGCACGTGCTGACCGAGGCCTCCGTCGAGCACCCCGAGTACACCGACCGGCTGATCCGCGACGAGTTCGTCACCCTGCTGGCGGCCGGACACGAGACCACCGCCACCACCCTGACCTGGCTCCACCTGCTCCTCGACCGGCACCCGGAAGCCCGCGCACAGGCGCTCGCCGACGGCGACGAGGGCTCCGCGCAGCGCCGGCAGGCCGTCCAGGCCCTCGTCCACGAGACGCTCCGCTTCTACCCGTCCGCCTGGATCCTGGCCCGGCACGCCGCCGAGGACGACGTCCTCGGCGGTCACACCGTCGAGGCGGGCTCCGACCTCCTGGTCTGCCCCTACCTCACCCATCGCGATCCCGACCTGTGGCCCGACCCCGAACGCTTCGACCCCCGGCGCTTCACCTCCCCGGGCGGCCGCCCGACCCACCCGGGCGCCTACTTCCCCTTCGGCATCGGCCCCCGCGCCTGTCTCGGCCTCCAGTTCGCGCTGCGTGAGTCGACCGTCCTTCTCGAACACCTGCTGCCGGCCCACCTCCCGGTCTTCCACGCGGACCCCCCGAAGGCCGTCCACGGCATCACCGTCCGCCCCGACGGCCCCACACCCGTGAGCCTGAAACCGCCCAGGGACTGAGGAGACGCGCACCGGCCCGCCCCGGCGGCCTGCCCGCTCCGGCTCAGGCGCCGGCCGGGCCGTAGCGGGCCGCCGGCGCGCCGGTGTTCAGGGCCCAGTACCGGTCGCCGTAGGACCAGTGCCACCACTGTGCGGGGTGGTTGGTGAGACCGGCCGTGCTCAGGGCGGCGGACAGGGTACGGCGGTTGCGGCGGGCGGCGGCGGTGATGTTCACGGCGGCCGTGCGGCAGGCGCCGTCGCTCTCCTCGGGGCTCGCGTGCACCGCGGTGCCCAGGTCGAGTTCGTCACCCGCGGCCGAGCACAGGGTCACATCGACGGCGGCGCCCGTGACATGCGGGCCCAACTCGGCCGCGCACCGGTCGCCGTACCGCTGTTGCGGGGCGAGCGGGCGATAGCCCTCCGTGACCAGCAGGCACAGTCCCTCGGGCAGTAGCCGTGCGGCGCGGGCCAGCCGCCACGCGACCCCCTCGCGCAGCAGGGCATAGGACGCCGCCGGATCGGCGAGCCGGGCGTCGACCTGGAGGAAGGACAACTCCCGCATGTCCACCAGGGGTTCATGGGACTCGTGCACCGGGACACCGGCCACGCGGGGGTCGTTCATGAGAATGATCTCCGACATCTCGGTCCTGTGGGAGGTGGCGCGGCGCATCGAGACGCCCCCGGGGCCGGTCCGACGACCGGTCCCGGGGGCTCCCCCGTGGGTGCTTGGCTCTCGTGGCCCGACGCCGGTTACTTCTTGGGCGTCACGTAGCCGACGACGTCACCGGCCTTGGTGTTGTACCGGGTGCGCTGGTAGACGCCCTCGGTTCCGCCTTTGCCGTTCTTGGTGGTGTTCCCCTCGATGGTCGTCAGCGCCTTGGTCTTGGGGTTGTAGCCGATGACGATGCCGATGTGGTCGACGTCCCAGCCGTTGTTCCCGAGGCTCGGCGTGCCGCCGTCCCAGTCGTAGAGCACCGCGTCGCCGACCTTCGGGACGTAGGAGCCGCGGGCGTGCCAGGTGCCGATGGACTTGCGGGCCCGGTAGAAGGAACCGGCGAAGGCGTCGGTGCCCTTCTGCCGGGCGCCGGAGTTCTTCCAGACGTAGCGGACGAAGTCGGCGCACCAGTTGTTGGTGCGCCACTGCAGCCCGCCGACCTTCTTGCACCTGCCGACCGACCCGCTCTTCGGCGCGGTGGCGACAGCGCTGTAGTAGTTGCAGTTGCCGGACATCTCGCGGTTGCGCGGCGACAGCTTCACCTGCTGCTGGGCCTTGGCCTTGATGGTCGTCTGGAGCGAGGCCGCCGCGGCGGCGGAGGACGACCGCGGTGACGCCGTCGCGGCCGAGGCCGCCTCCGCGGTGAGCGCTCCGCCCGCGAGGGCCGAGATCAGCAATAGAGCGGCGGCGCGCCGTGCGGGCCTGGTGGTGCCGAACGTGGTGTTGCTGGACATCGGAAGTCCTTTCCCCGTGGTTTCCCCGTTGGCGCCGGGGGAGTCCGGGTGGCTCCCGTTCCCCTCCGACACCGAGAAGCTTCGCGGGGCCCTCTACAACTTCCCTTCAGGTCTTCTTGACGTCCTCGTGGGCCCATTTGAAGGCCCTTCTAGCTCTCCCGCGCGCCTCGCGCCTCCCGCGCCTCGTGCACCTCGTACGCGGTGAACACCTCCACGGCCTCCTCCCGCAGGGCGTCGGCCCCCTTCTCGTCGCCGAGGCGGTCCCGCAGCTCCGCGAGGGAACGCAGGGTACGGGCCCGGGGCAGCGGAAGCCGGAGGATGTCCCAGAGCGCGACGGACTCGGTGAGATGGGCCTCCGCCTCGGTCAACAGGCCCTCGGCCAAGGCACATTCACCGAGGGTGCGGCGGACGAGCGCCTCACCCCACCGGTCGCCGTACGCCCGGCACACGTCGAGCAGCCCGGCCAGGTCCGCCGCCGCCTCCCGGGTGCGCCCGAGCCGCAGACGCGCCTTCGCACGCGCCTGCGCGGCGTACGCGCTCATCAGCCGGTCGCCGAACCGCTGGAGGATCGCCAGGGCCCGGCCGGAGAGCTCCTCGGCCGCCTCGTACTCGCCGAGCGCGCGGTGCAGCAGCCCGTACGTCCGCAGCGCGAGCGCCTCGCCGCGCCGGCTGCCGAGACGGCGGTAGGCCGCCAGGGACTCGTCGACGAGGGCACGGGCGGCCGTGTACTCGCCGAGTTCGAGGTGGACCGACCCGGCGAGACGGCAGGCCAGACCGAGCCCGGCGGTGTCGTCGAGCCGTCTGAAGTCGTCGATGGCGCGGCTGAGTTCGCGTGCGGAGTCCCGCAGTCGGCCCTGTTCGCGGTAGGTGCCGCCCAGCCCTGCGAGGGCCGCCGCGTGCCCCCGGGTGTCGCCGAGCTCGGCGCACAACCGGACGGCCTGCCGGTAGTGGTCCACGGACTCGGTGAAGTCGTCCTGCTCGTAACGGAGTTGGCCGAGCCCGATGAGCAGCAGGGCCTCCCCGGCGCGGTCCTCCGCGCGACGTACGGCGGCCAGCGCGGCCTCATGGGTGCGCGACCAGGAGTCGAAGCGGTTGTTGACGATGTAGGCGGACGAGCAGAGGGTCACCGCGGCCTCGCGGGCGAGGGCGTGCAGGTCCATGGCGGCGGCCCGCTCGACGGCGGCTGCGATCGCCCCGGCCTCCGACGCGAACCACGCGGCCGGGTCGGCCAGCACCTGCTCGGCGGCCCGTTCGCCGACCGGCCACAGCGTGCTCGGGTCCTGGAGCACCACCTCCCCGGAGGGACCCGCGGCCGTCGCCCGTGCGGTGAGCCACAGCCAGGCGCCCAGCGCACGCCCGAGAGCGTCGGCCCGCTCGCTGCGCGGCTCCTCCGCCTCGGCCCGCTCGGCCGCGTACACCCGCACCAGGTCGTGCAGCCCGAAACGCGACTGCCCGGCCCGGTCGACACCCGTGAAGTGCAGCAACTGCGCGTCGATGAGCCGGTCCACGACGTTCTCGGCGTCCTCGGCGTCCGGCAGGTCCAGCAGCGCGGCCACCGTCCAGGCGGCCACGTCGGGCGCGCCGAGCAGACCGAGTCGGCGCAGGGCGGTACGGCCGAGGGGATCGAGCGCGTCATAGCTGAGCCCGAGGCCGGTGCGCACCTCCAGGTCGCCGACGGTGAGTTCGTCGAGGCGGCGGCGCTCGTCGGCGAGCCGGTCGGCGAGCATACGAGGCGTCCAGTGGCGGCGGGTGGCGAGGCGGGCCCCGGCGATGCGCAGGGCCAGGGGCAGTCCGCCGCAGAGGGCGACGATCCGGCGTGCCGCGTCGGGATCGCTGCGGACGTTATCGATCCCGGCGATCCTGGCGAGCAGCTCGCAGCCCAACTCGTCGTCCAGCACGTCGAGTCCGGTACGGGCCGCGCCGTCGAGGCCCGCCAGCCGGGCGCGGGAGGTGATCAGCACACCACAGCTCGCACTGCCGGGCAGCAGGGGGCGCACCTGCGCCTCGCTGCCCGCGTCGTCGAGGACCAGCAGCACCCGCCGGCGGGCGAGCAGACTGCGGAACAGGTCCCCACGTTCGGCCGGGCCCTCGGGCGGCTCCGTGCCCAGCGCGCGCAGCAGCCGGGCCAGCACCTCGGCGGGCGGCACCGGATCGCTGAAGCCGTGCAGCTCGGCGTAGAGCTGGCCGTCGGGATAGTCGGCGGCGACCCGGTGCGCGACCTGGACGGCGAACGCGGACTTCCCGACGCCACCGGGCCCGGAGACGACCGCGACCGGCATCGCCTCCCGTGGCCCGGTCAACAGGGCCGACACGTCGTCGAGTTGCCCCTCCCGGCCGGTGAAGTCACCGATGGCGGGCGGCAGGAGGGCGGCACGCACGAGAGGACCGGACCGGGCCGGAGCCGGCCCGACGGGGAAGCCGGCCTCACCGACGGGCCCCTCGGAAGCGGAGCGGGTCCGCGAGCCGTCCGCGCGAAGAGCGGGATCGGGACGGTGGGCGCCGTCGGTGCCCTGGGCCGACCCGGGGCGGTCGAGGGAAGCCCTTCCGTCGCGATCGGCGGACTCGGTGGGTCGTGCGGAGTCCCGGCCGCCCGCCGAACGCGGCCGGCCTGTGGGTTCCTCCCCGTCGGGGCGAGCCAGGTGGGGCGATTCGTCCGTCCGGTGGGGCCGGCCCTGCGCCGGGGCGGCGGGCGGCATCAGTCCCGGGTCGGACCGCAGGATCGCCTCGTGCAACCGGCGTAACCCCGGGCCCGGGTCGATGCCCAGTTCGTCGGCGAGCACGGCGCGTCCCTCCGCGTACGCGGCGAGCGCGTCGGCCTGCCGGCCCAGCCGGTAGAGCGTGAGCATCAGATGCCCGCGCAGTCGTTCGCGCGTGGGGTGTGTGCCGACCAGCGCCGTCAGCTCGGCGATCAGGTGCTGTTCGCGGCCGGGGGAGGCGAGGTCGGCGGATATCCGGTCCTCCAGGGCGGCCTGCCGCGCCTCCTCCAACCGCTCGGCCTCGACCCGTAACGCTCGCCCCACTCCGCCGAGCGCCGACCCACGCCACAACTCCAGTGCCTGGCCCAGGAGTTCGGAGGCGCCCGGATGATCGCCGGTGGCCGCCCGGTCGCGTCCCGCCGCCGTGAGCCGCTCGAAGTCCCGCAGGTCGAGCCGGTCCCGGTCACCGTCCACCCGCAGCAGATAGCCGGGCGGGCGGGTCTCGATCCCCTCGGCTGCGGCCGGCAGCGCGCGCCGCAGTCCGGAGACGTACGTCTGGACGAGGGCGCGTGCGGAGTCCGGCGGCTCGTCGCCCCAGACCGTGTCGATCAGTGCTCCGGCGGAGACCACCCGCCCCGGCCGCAGCAGCAACGCGGCCAGCAGCGCGCGGGGTTTCGGCCCGCCGAGCGGGATGCGGCGGCCGCCGGTCCAGACCTCGACCGGGCCGAGCAGTCGGTACTCAAGGCTCACGTCGCCCCCGTTTCCGCAGCATTGCGCGTGCATGCCAAGTGTCGGCAGGCTCGGCATCGTACGCATCCGGTATGTGGCGGGTCACGGACGACATGCGAGCCTCTTCCAGACCTGTTGCCATTCCGTCGCCTCCCCGCGGGCTCGTCCGACACCTCGGCAAGGGCCCTGATGCGCGAATTCGGCACGGACTCGCCTCCGGTTCCGGCCCGTGGCCCCGGTGGACGGCGTAGCGTGCGGCGGGCCGACGCCTGACGAGGAGCCGCTCGTGACCACCCCTGAAGCGACGACACCGCACCCCCGCAACTCGGGCCTGCGGGTCGACCTCAACCCGGCCGCCGCCGTCGCGCGCAACGCCCGCGACCAGGGCGCCTCCGTCGTCATCCGCTATCCCGGCGGTGACCTCACCTACGCCGAACTCGACGACCGGGCCGCCCGCCTGGCCACCGTCCTGGCCCGCGGCGGGGTCGGCGACGGGGACCGGGTCGCCCATTTCGGCCCCAACAGCAGTTCCTTCCTGGTCGTCCTGCTGGCCGCCCACCGGCTGGGGGCCGTCTTCGTCCCGGTCAACTTCCGTCTGGAGGCGGCCGAGTTGGAGGCCGTCCTCGTGCGCAGCGGCGCCACCGCCCTCGTCTGCGAGGAGGGTCACCGGGCCGGCGTCGACGAGATCCGTGACCGGACCGCTCTCACCCGGTTCCTCCTGGTGGACGACGACCCCGAGGCGCCGACCGGGGGCGCGGCGGGCTGGGAGCCCTGGGCGCCCCTCCTCGCGGACGCCCCGCCCACGGCCTCCGTGGTCGCGAAGACCGCCGACGACCCGGCGATCCTGATGTTCACCTCGGGCACCACCGGAACGCCCAAGGGCGTCCTCCTGACCCACGGGAACGTCTGGTGGAACGGGGTGAACGTGGATCTCCGGCTCGACACCCGCCGCGGCGACGTCACCTATGCAGCGGCCCCGCTGTTCCACATCGGCACCCTGAACAGCTTCGTGCTCCGGACCCTGGTGCGCGGGGGCACGGTGGTCGTCAGCCGGGGGTTCGACCCGGGCCGGTGCCTCGACGACCTGGTCACCCACCGGGTCAACTCCATGTTCGGGGTCCCCCAGATGTTCGCCGCCATGGCGAGAGAACCCGGGATGTTCGACCGGGACCTGAGCCGACTGCGGTCCATCGTGGTCGCGGGCGCGCCGGTGCCGCCCTCGCTCATCGAGCTCTACGCCCGGCACGGCGTCCTGCTCCAGCAGGCCTGGGGCCTGACCGAGACCGCGCCGTTCGCCACGCATCTGCCGGTGGAGCGCACCCTGGAGAAGATCGGCTCAGCGGGCATCGCCATGCCGTTCACCGAGGTCCGGGTCGTCGACGTGGTCACCAACGCCCCGTTGGGCCCGGGGGAACCGGGCGAGGTCGTCGTACGCGGCCCCAACGTCACCGCCGGCTACTGGAACGACCCCGGCGCCACCCGCGCCGCCTTCGACGACGAGGGCTGGTTCCACTCGGGCGATGTCGGCCATCTGGACGAGGACGGCTGTCTCCACATCGTCGACCGGCTCAAGGACATGATCATCAGCGGCGGCGAGAACGTCTACCCCGCCGAGGTCGAGCGGGTCCTCGCCGCCATGCCGGGTGTCGTGGACGTCGCCGTCGTCGGCATCCCCGACGAGGAGTGGGGCGAGACCGTGCAGGCCGTCATGAGCCTGGACGGCACGTCGGAGATCACCCTGGAGGCCGTCCACGCCTACGCCGCGGGCCGGCTGGCCCGGTACAAGCTGCCCACGCGCCTGACCGTCGTACCGGCCGTCCCGAGGAACGCCTCCGGAAAGCTGGACAAGGCCGGCGTCCGCCGCCTGGTGAAGGAGGCGGACTGAGGACCCGACGTGCGTCGTCCGGTCGTCCTTCTCACGCCGACACGACGGGAGCCGCCGGGGCCGGTGCGCGGCGCCCGGTGCGCGGCGGGCGCGGGGACCGGTGCGCGGCTCCCGTCGTGGTGCCGGTCGACGGTCAGAAGTCGTCCGGTGTCCTGACGCGCTCGCGGATCCAGACGCCCGCGGGCTTGAGGGAGGACGTGCCGGACCACGGGCCGTCGCCGGCGCAGGTGCCCTGCTTGAAGACGGCACCGCTGCGGTGGTCGTCGGAGAAGTTCCAGTTGACCCAGCTGATCTTCTTGGCGGCCAGGAGATCGAGGTAGCGCTGCGACATGGCGAAGTCGTTCGCGCCCTCACCCGCGTAGTTCTGGGTGCCGAACTCGGTGACGAAGACGGGTATCCGGTCGGCCGCGCGGGAGAGGGTCCGCAGGTACTCGTCCCGGTGCGAGTACGCGTAGAAGTGGAACGTGTACATGATGTTGGCCGCCCTCACCGGGTCGGCGACGATCTCGGACTCGTCCGCCCCGTCCGACACGCCGAGCGAGGACCAGGCGCGGGTGCCGACCAGGATCGGGGTGTCCGGGTCCTTGGCCCGGATGACGGGGATGAGCTGCTCGGCGTAGCTCTTCACGCGGGACCAGCTCACGCCGCTCGGCTCGTTCGCGATCTCGTACAGCAGGTTGTTCTTGTCGCGGTGGCGCTGGGCGATCTCGGAGAAGAAGGTCTTGGCACGGGCGAGGTTGTGGTGCGGGTCGCCCGGGTCGAGCATGTGCCAGTCGACGATGGCGTACATGCCACGGGCGGTGGCCTGCTCGATGGCCGAGTGGACCAGGTCGGTGAAGCGGCGCGGATCGGTCTCGTAGCCGTCCTCCTGGATGTACATGGAGATGCGCAGGACGTCCGCTCGCCAGTCGGTGGCGAGGGCGTCGAGCGAGCCGCCGGTGACGCACCGGCTGTACCACTGGAGCCCGTGCGTGCTCATCCCACGGAGCTGGATCGTTCTTCCTCGCTGGGTGCAGAGCTTGGTGCCGCACACCTTGAGCTGTCCGTTGGCGGCGACAGGGGTCGTGGCGGACGGGGCCGCGGGAGGGGTGGGGGGCGTGGTGGGGGCGGACTGTGCGGTCGCGGGGGTGAGGACGAGGCCGAGGAGCAGCAGCGCGGCGACGAGCAGAACGGATCGTGCCGGTCTCATGGGGGACTCCTGCCAACTGGTAGGAAACTTTCCTAACAGAAAGGGAATTAGCAGTTGGTCCGGACCTTTGCAAGAGGTGCGACAGCCCGCCGCCCCGTCAGCCCTCGGGTGCGTCCAGGCCGTTCACCAGGCCGCGCAGGACGGGGCCGTACTGCGGGTGGGCGAGGGCGAAGGCCATCTGGGCGACCAGGTAGTCGGCCGGGTTGCCGGTGTCGTACCAGCGGCCCTTGATGACCTGCCCGTACACCGCGCGGGTCGCGGCGTAGGCGTTGATGGCGTCGGTCAGATAGACCTCGCCCGTCCGGTGCTCGTACCAGCGGCGGGTCTGCTCGCGCAGCTCGTCGATGATGCCGGGGGTGACGACATAGCCGCCGATGGCCGCGTACGCCGAGGGCGCGGCCGCGGGCTCGGGCTTCTCCACCAGGCCGGTGATGCGCAGCTGGCCGTCGCCGAGGTCCTCCTTGACGATGGGCACGCCGTAGCGCTGGGACTCGGTGGGGTCCATCGGGAGGAGGGCCAGCACCGGGCAGCCGGTCTGTTCGTAGGCGCGGATCAGCTGCTGGGCGCGGGGGACCTCGGCCACGAAGACGTCGTCGGGCCAGAGCACCAGCACCGGCTCGTCGCCGAAGGCGCGGGCGGCGTTCAGCACCGGGGTGCCGTTGCCGTACGGGCCGTACTGGTCGAGATAGGTGATGTGGCCCTGCCGGGCCAGCTCCGCGACCTCCTCGACCGCGTCCGCGTAGGCCGTCTTGCCGTCCTCGCGGAGCTGCTCGACCAGGGCGGGGTTGGGCCGGAAGTGGTCCTGGATGAGGCTCTTCCCGCCGGAGACGACGATGGTGATGTCGGTGATGCCCGAGTCCACCAGCTCCCGCACGGTGTGCTCGACGACCGGCTTGTCGCCGACCGGCAGCATCTCCTTCGGAATCGCCTTGGTGAGGGGCAGCAGACGGGAACCGAGGCCGGCGGCGGGGATGACAGCCCTGCGAATCGTCGGGGACATCTCGTCTCTCTTGGTCGAGCGGCACACCGGACCGGTTGGCACGGCGACCCGGGCCCACACCGTCGAGCGGCCCGTCGAAAGCCTACCCAGCCGGGCGCGCACCCGTGCGCCGGGCCGGTGCCCACGGCCGGCCCGCCGCTCCGCCCGCCGACCTCGGTGATCGTTTATTCGATTGCCGACGGTCCGTTCGGGCGTATAGGAAACTCGCATGCTGAGAGGTGCCAAGGTCGGGCTGAGGGCCCGGCACGAGGAAGACATTCCGATTCTGCGGGCCGAGCTCTACAACGACGTGGTCAACGCCTCGCGGGCCGAGGGCGGGCCGTGGCGTCCGATGGGCCCGGCCTCGAAGGACGCGCGGCTCCTGGTGGACGACACGGCGCAGGACCGCGTCCCGTTCTCCGTGGTGGAGTCGGAGGGCGGGACGCTGGTCGGTACCGCAGCGCTCTGGGGCATCGACACCCACAACCGGATCGCGCACATCGGGCTGGGGCTGCTGCCCGCCTCCCGCGGCAAGGGCTACGGCACGGACGTCGTCGCGGTGCTGTGCCACTACGGCTTCGTCGTGCGCGGCCTGCACCGGCTGCAGATCGAGACGCTGGCGGACAACGCCGCGATGCTGGGCGCCGCCGAGCGCAACGGCTTCGTCCGCGAGGGTGTGCTGCGCGCCAATGCCTGGGTGATGGGCGAGTACCTGGACGAGGTGGTGCTGGGACTCCTCGCCCAGGAGTGGAAGCCGGACACGAAGGGCCGGTGACCGCCCCGGGCGCGGGCTCAGCCGGCCCGGCCCGGCCGATGCGCCCCGGCCGGCGGCTCGATGGTGACGAGGACGGGCCCGGGGGCCGGGCGCGATGGGCCGTCGCCCGCGGTGTTGTGCAGCAGGGCCCGCGCCACGGCCTGCGCCTTGGCGATCGCGCGCTCGGACACCGGTCCCGCGTGCCGTCGCCGTACCACCGCCGACCACAGCTCCAGCCAGCGGTCGAAGTGCTCGGCGCGCAGCGGGCTCTCGGCGTGCAGGGCGCGGTGCGCGCGGAGGGCGTTGCGGCGGTAGACGCCCGGCGAGAGCAGGGCGCTCTCCCAGAAGTCGGCCATCACGGGCAGATGGGCGGCCAGGTCGACACGTGCCACCTCCGTGAAGAACCGGCCGATGAGGGGGTCGCCGAGGACCTCGTCGTAGAACGCGCCGACCAGCCGCTCCACGTCCCCGCGGCCGCGGATGTCAGGGAGGTCTCGCGTCCGGCTCACGAGGTCTCGCGTCCCGCTCACCTGACGAGCCAGAGGTCGGGGCCGAACACCTCGTAGTGGACGGCGGCCGGACGCAGCCCCTTGGCCAGCAACTCGCCCCGCACCGCGCGCATGAAGGGCAGCGGCCCGCAGAGGTAGGCGGCGGTGTCGGGGCCGGGGGTGAGGTGGTCCAGCGCGGCGAGTCCGGTGAAGACGTTGGTGCCGGGGGAGCGATGGGCGTCGTGCTCGTACCACAGGTGCAGTTCGGCATGGGGCAGCCGGCTGACGAGGTCCGCCTGCTCGTCGCGGTGCACATGGTCGAGCGGGGAGCGGTCGGCGTGCACGACGGTGACGGGGCGCGTGGAGGAGGTGAGGGCGAGATGGTCGAGCATCGACAGCATCGGGGTGATGCCGATGCCGGCGGAGGCGAGCAGCAGCGGGGTGTCGCCCTCCGGCAGCACGAGGTCACCGGCGGGCAGTGAGACGTCCAGGACGTCGCCCACCTCGGCATGGGCGTGCAGCCAGGACGAGACCTCGCCGTCGGGCACGGTCCCGTCGGCGGACCTCTCGCGCTTGACCGTGATGCGCCAGGTCTTGTGGTCGGGCGCCGTGGACAGGCTGTACTGGCGGATCTGCCGGGCCCCGTCGGGAAGTTCCACACGGACACTGACGTACTGGCCGGGGCCGAACGCGGGCGTCGGGCGTCCGTCCGGCCTGCGCAGGATCAGGGCCACCGCGTCGGCGGACTCCTGGCGGCGCTCGGCGATCTCCAAGGGCCGCCACACCTCACCGTCCGCCACGCCGGCCTCGGTGTACAGGCGGGCCTCCAGGGCGATCAGGGCGTTGGCCATCAGCCAGTAGACCTCGTCCCACGCGGCACCGACCTCGGGGGTGACCGCGTCACCGAGAACCTCGCCGACCGCCGCGAGCAGGTGGCGTCCCACCAGCGGGTACTGGTCCGCGGTGACACCGAGGGAGACGTGCTTGTGGGCGATGCGCGCGAGGACGGCGTCCGGGCGCTCGTCGGGCCGCTCGACCAGGAGGGTGGCGAAGGCCGCCACCGCGCCGGCCAGGGCCTCGCGCTGGGCGCCCGACGCCTGGTGGGAGCGGTTGAACAGATGCCGCAGCAGCTCCGGACGTTCCTCGAACAGCCGCCGGTAGAACACGTCCGTGATCGTGGTCAGCGAGGCTCCCACCACGGGAAGCGTCGCGCGTACGACGGGGGCCGACTGCGCGGAAAGCATCAGACACACTCCTGTGCGATGGATGTCGTCGACGGTGGATCCGTCGAATTGGTATGCGAGATTCGTATTTTTGGTCGTGGAGACCGGTGGCGGTCGCCGTCCGGCACCGCGTACCGGTCAGCCCGGGGGAGCGCCGAGGGCCAACAGGACCGGTCCCGTCGGTGACGCCACCAGATCGGCCACGGTCACGCCGTTCAGCGAGGAGTAGAAGGCGTCCTGTGCCTGTCGCAGTGCTCGTCGCAGTCGGCAGGCGCCCGCGAGGGGGCACGGGGTGTCGCCCTCGCACACCACGGCTTCCCGGTCGCCCTCCAACGTCCTGACCAGATCGCCCACTTGAGTGCTGCGCCCCGCGTCGGTGAGCGTCAGCCCGCCGTTGCGGCCGCGCCGCGCCTCGATCACCCCCAGGTGCTGCAACTGTGCGATGGCCTTCGCCATGTGCGTGTAGGGGACGGTCATGGAGTCGGCGATCTGTCGCGTCGTCAGCAACTCCTCGCCGTCCACGACGGCCAGGCGCATCACTGCCCGAAGTGCGAGATCCGTGTATCTGGTCAGCCTCACGGCAGTAGCCTAGCAATGTTGCATCTGAGATTCGCATTTAGGGGAGCGTCGATCGAGTGGCGTACGTCTCGTCGGCCGACTACGCCTCCAGGCGGCTCAGTTCCCCCATGGCCTCGCGCTCGACGCGCGCGAGATCTCCGAGCATCGTGCCCGCCCGCCGCAGACACTCCTCCTCGCCCGACGTACCGGCCCGCTCGATCAGCGCCGCCACCTCCGTCCAGAGGCCGGCCGCCTCGGCGTACAGCGCGTGACCCGCGCGCAGCCGGTCGCTGTCGAGCAGTTCGGCGCACTCGGCGAGGAAGTCGCGGTACAGATTGCGGAAGAGGGCGCCGCCGGTGCCGGCCTTCTCCATCAGGAGCGCGGCCTGCGGCAGATCCCGTCGCGGATCGTCGGTGCGCCGGAGCCACGTCGGTACGAGCTTGCCGGCCTTCTCGATGCCCCGGTGCCCCAGATTGGCGATGGGCGGGCGGAGGAAGGCGTCGGCGCAGGCGGTGACGGCCGCGACGATCCGGTCCGCCGGGGCGGGTACGCCGCCCGGGGGCGCGGTGAGGGTGAACGAGCGGTGCCGGGCGCTCATCGGGCCCCGCGCGGCCCGGGCCTCGGCGAGGCTCGTCAGGCTGGTGGACACCGCTCCGCCCTGCTGGTCGGTGTCCACCAGGTGGGCGTCGCGGTCGTCGTAGCCGTACAGGGCGACCACATGGCCGCCGAAGCGCACCTTCGAGGAGAAGTACTCCAGGTGGTAGCTGTCGAGTTGGAGTCCGACCGGATGGCCGGCGTCGAGGGGAGCCCGCGCGTTTTCCCACGCCCTGCGGGGCGAGGCGGTCTCCTTGACCACCAGCTCCAGATCGAGGCGGGCGGCCAGGTTCCTGGTGAGTTCGAACGGCTTGACCCGCCCGCCTAGGAACGGGAAGTCCATGTTCCTGCTGTCCCAGTAGATGAAGGACAGCCCGGAGCCGAGGCCGAAGAGCATGGGCTCGGACAGATCGAGCCCTTGGTGGCGCAGCAGCACCCCCAGGGTCGTCGTCTCGCAGTGGTGCGTACCGCGAGCGTCGATGCCTTCCACTGTCGTCATACGGGCCATCCAACCCGTTCACTGACGGGTACGTCCTGACAACCGCTCCACCTCGGAAGCGGCGTCGCGGGCCGCCTGCTCGGCCCGGGAGACGGCCTCGGCGGCCTCCGCGCACTGTTTCTCCGCCGCACGCTGCTGCCGCTCCGCCCGCCGGAGGTCCTCGCGCGCCTGCCGCACCCGCCGGTCGGCGGCCCGAGCCGCCTCGCGCGCCCGCCCGAGGCGCTCTCGCCTCTCCCGCGCCAGCCGCTTCTCCTTCTCCTTCGCGAGCCGTTCCTGCTTCTCCTTCGCGAGCCGCTGCTGTTTCTCCTTCGCCAGTCGGTCCCGCTTCTCCTCGGCGAGGCGCTCCTGCTTCCGGCGGCGCTGTTCGGCGACCTCGTCCTGTGCGCGCTTGCGCGTCGCGGGAGCTGACTCGGGCGCCGCTCCGACTGACTCCCGGGGGTGATCCGGCCGCACGGCCGTGAGGCCGGGAAAATCCGCCGGTGGCGTGAGGGCGCTCTGCAGGCGGCCGGTGGCCCATCGGTCGGCCGCGTCCTGGTCGGCGAGCACGGCCCGCAGGGTCGACTCGACCTCGCGCAGCACCGGGTCCGACAGCCGATGCCCGGCCCCGACGGCCAGTTCGGCGGTCTGCCGGGACATCGCGGCGACGACGCTTCTGCGCTGCTCGGACAGCTCCTTGATCCCGTCGGCGTCCAGACTCCCGTACGCCTCGCGCAGGGCGCGCCCGAGGTCCAGGAACGCCCGGCTCTCCTCCGGCCGGGACCGCAGCAGCAGGTTCGCGGCCCAGGCCGCGAGCGAGGGGCGGCGGGCGGCACGGATCCGCCGGGCGTCCGCCGCGCGTCCGGCCGCCTTCGCCTCGCTGGCCAGGCCCTCGCGGCGCGAGACGAACGCGGGCGGCGGGGTGACATACAGCTCGTCCAGCGCCGCTTCCACGACCTCACCGGAATCGCCGGTCTCGCCGGCCTTGCCGGTGCCGCCGTCCCCGTCTCGTCCGCTGTCCCGCCGCATGATCATCAGGTTCGCCCGGGCCGGGCCGCGGCGCACCTCGGGCCGTGCGGGCACCTCGGGCGCGTAAGCGGATCGGATCAGACTGGCTGGGGGCTGCCCGTACCGCGCCGTGAGGTGTCTTCGCCCCCGGCGTCCGTGCCTTGTCGCAGGCGGCGGGCCTCCAGGAAGAGGCGGTTGGTCCGGTCGGACAGGACGCCGCCGAGGAGCAGCTCGGGGGTGTAGAAGGAGCGGGCGGCGGCGGCCACCTGCCGTGCGGTCAGATCGATCTGGATGACGTCGGTGCGGCGGATCTCGTCGATCGAGCTCGCCCAGACCACACGCCGCACATCCGCCCACGCCAGCGCGCTCATGCACATCGAGCAGGGCTCACCCGTCGTGTAGAGGGTGGTCCCGGCCCAGCCCTGGTTGCCGTGCCGCCGTACGTAGTCGTTCATGGCGACGACCTCGCCGTGCAGCAGCGGGCTGTCCGCCCCTTCGTTGACCCCGCTCCCCAGGACCTCACCGGTACGGCTGCCGACGATCACGGCGCCGAACGGCCACTCGGGGTTCCGCCGCGCCTGCTCGATGGCCAGGCTCATGAACCGCTCGTGCTCGGTGCGGGCGATGAGGTCGACTGGACCGACCGGATCGACCGGGTTGATAGGAACGGCCGGGTTGACCGGATCGGTCGGCCGGGCGTGGCTCTCCTGGAGCGCAGGCCGGGGGAGGGCGAGAGGCGCCGCCGCTCCCGTCACCACGGCTCCCCACCTGCCGAGAAACTGCCGCCTGCCCGCATCCATAGATCTCTCCTCGCATCGCCGTCGACGACTCCGGAGAGTATCGGTCTGAGTTCCCTGAGTAGCCGACCGTCAGGACCTCGCGTCGGAGTGGCCGCCGGGGCCGAGGAGGCCTGTGGGTCGCAACGGGTGCTCGGATTCGAGGCGGGGGAGGGCGCGGCGGGTCGCGCGCAGGACGAGGGGTGGGATCGCGGCCCGGGCCAGCTGGGTCAGGCGGATCCAGCGCGGGATGTAGACGGCGGTGCGGCGCCGCTCGACGGCGTGGGCCAGACGGGCGGCGACGGTGTCGACGGGCTGCACGTGCCGGGCGGGCGGCGGCATGTGGGTGCGCAGCTCCCGTACGGCCGTGTACCGGTCGGCGTCGCGGATCAGTTCGGTGTCGGTCCAGCCGAGATAGGCGATGCCGACAGCCACACCATGGTGTGCCGTCTCGGCGCGCAGGGTGTGGGCGAACGCCTCGACCCCGGACTTGGACGCGCAGTACGCGCTCATCATGGGCGCGGCGCCGATGGAGGCCAGGGAGGCGATCTGCAGGTGGTACCCGGCGGTCCTCGTCAGGTCCGGCAGGAAGGTCCGGGCCGTCTGGGCGCTGCCGATCAGGTTGACGTCGATGATCCGCCGCCAGGCGGCGGGGTCCGACGCGGCGAAGGGGCCGCCCTCGGCGACGCCCGCGTTGGCCACGACGACCGAGGGTGGGCCGAGGCGCCCACGGATGGTCGCGGCGGCCTCGTCGAGAGCCTCACTGTCGGTGATGTCGACGCGGAGGGCAAGCGCCGGGCCGGGGAGGGCGGCGGCGGTCGCCTCCACAGCCGGTCCGTCGTGGTCGAGCAGGGCCAGGCGGGCGCCCCGGCGGGCGAGTCGGTGGGCCAGCGCCGCTCCGATGCCGCGTGCCGCTCCGGTCACGACGACGGTCCGGTCCACGAGTGGGCTGTCATCCACAGCGGATCCCTCCTTCCTCTTCCTGTCCCTCGTACGGGTCTGTTCCTCGTACGGACCTGCTCCTCATGCGGGGCCGTCCCTCGTCCGGGTCCGGCGTCACCGGCGGAGGCCGGGCTTCCGGCCCGTGCGGTCCCGGTGGGCGAGGGCGCGCTGGGCGCGGGTCAGGCCGGGCAGCCGGTGCCTGCGCAGTGCGGCGCGGGCGGCGTTGGCGCCGGGCGCGCCATGGACCCCGCCGCCGGGGTGGGCGGAGGCGGAGGCGAGGTAGAGCCCGTCCACGGGTGTCTCGGGGCGGCCGGTGCCGGGGGTGGGGCGGAAGACCAGCTGCTGGTGCAGGGCGGCGGTGCCGCCGTTGAGGGCGCCGCCGTACAGGTTGCGGTCGAGGGACTGGAGGGTGGGCGGGGCCAGCACCCGCCGGGCGCGGATGCGGGAGCGGAAACCGGGCGCGAACCGCTCGACCTGGCGTTCGACGCGATCGGCCATCAGTTCCTGCTCGGTACGGTTCCACGTGCCCGTCAGGCCCTCGTCGCCCGCGTCGGACTTGATGACGTGCGGCACGTGCGTGTACGCCCAGGCGGCCTGGGTGCCCGGGGCCGAGCGGGAGGGGTCCGCGGTCGTCATCTGCCCGAACAGGGCGAAGGGGCGGTCGGGTACCTGGCCCATGGCGATCTGGGCGGCACAGCGGGTCAGTTCGTCGACCCCGTCGGCCAGATGGACGGTTCCGGCGCTCGCCGCCGCCTCGGCCCGCCAGGGCACGGGCCCGTCGCAGGCCCAGTCGACCTTGAAAGTGGCGAAGTCCCACTGGAAGCGCCTGAGGTCGGCCAGCACCTGGGAGGGAAGGTGTTCGGGGCCGACGAGTTCGCCGTAGAGGGCCGGTGCGGACACGTCCGCGAGGACGGCGTGGCGGGCGGTCACCGTCTCGCCGTCGGCGGTGAGCACTCCGGCGGCCCGCCCGTCGCGCACCAGGACCCGGCGGACGCGCTGCCCGCAACGGACCGCGCCGCCGCGCGCCCGCAGCCGGCCGACGAGGGCCGCCGTCAGGGCGCCGGCGCCGCCGGCCGGCACGGGGAAGCCGTACGTCTGCCCGAGCATGCACAGCAGCCAGCCGTAGCCGCCGCTGCCGGCGGCCTCCGGTGCGAGGTCGGCGTGCTGGGCGTTCCCGGCCAGCAGGAGTTTGCCGCCCTCGCCCCGGAACTCCTCGTCCCCCATCCGGCGCACCGGTGCCACCAGGGTGCGGGCCATCCGCAGGCCTCCGGCCGCCCTCAGCCGGACGGCGAGGCGGGCCGTGGCGCGCAGCGGCGGGAAGGGGGTGAAGAGCGCGTCCACGATGTCGGGGCCGAGGTGTTCCCAGGTCGCGTGCAGGCGCCTCCAGGCGTCCCCGTCGCCCGGGTGGAAGGTGTCGAGCGAGTCGGCGGTGACGTCGATGTCGCGGGAGAGCACCGCGCACCTGTCGTCGCCGAGGGGGTGGGCGAGGACGTGCGGGGCGTGGCTCCAGCGCAGGCCGTGCTCGTGGAGACGCAGACCGGCGAGGACCGGTGACGCGGCGGCCAGGGGATAGAAGGAGCTGAAGAGGTCGTTGACGAAGTCGGGATCGACCTCCCGGTCGTGGCGCACCGCGCCGCCGGGCTCGGGCTGTTCCTCCAGGACCTCGACGCTCCACCCGGCGTCGGCCAGCAGATTGGCGGCCACCAGCCCGTTGGGGCCCGCGCCGACGACGACGGCGTCAGCCATGGCCGTCGGCGCCGCCGTGCGCCGCGGCCCCGTGCGGCTGTCGCGGGCTCGCGGAGCGCCCTGCCCCGGCCGCCGCCCGGGGCTCCCGCTCGGGCGTGCCCTCGGCCTCGCAGAGCCGGGCGAGCCGGGCGAGCATCGTGCGGTGCCGCAGTTGGATCACCGCCTCCACACCCACGTTGTGCAGTTTTCCGCCCACTCCCTGCAACGGGTGCTCGTCCGCGATCACCAGGCAGTACGGCCCCCAGGGGCGCAGCTGGACGGAGATCCGCGCGGTCCCCAGCACCCCGGCCCGGGCCTCCAGGCCCAGCTCGACGCCCTCCTCGCAGTACCGGACGACCGTCTCGTTGCCCAGTCGCACGGGGCCCACCCGGATCTCGTAGGCGATCGCCGAACCGACCTGCGGCCACTGTCCCCGTACCGGCTCGGAGGCCGAGGTCCCGACGACCCACTCCGCGTACCGGCTGCCGTCCGCGAGGACGTCCCACACGGTCCGCGGGCTCACCTTGATCAGACGATGCCGTACCGCCATGCCGCACCTCCAGGCCGTCCGGGCACTCGGTCGACGGCCGAGTGCCCGGACGGCGCCGAACCACACCAGGCACCCGCGCCGGCGCGACGCAGTCGCGGCGGGAGGGGAGCTTCCGGGCGCGGGGGTGGACCGGGCGCGTCGCCGGAGCCGATCATGGCCCCCATGAGTGACATGCCCGTCGGGGAGGAAGCCGCCGAGATCCGCCGGTTCTGGGAGGCGCTCTCCCTGCCCGGACTCGTCGACGTCCACACGCACTTCATGCCCGAGCGGGTCCTGCGCAAGGTGTGGGAGTACTTCGACGGGCTCGGACCGCTGACCGGCGGGATGGAGTGGCCGATCACCTACCGGCACGAGGAGGCCCGACGGGCCGCCCTGCTCAGGGAGTTCGGTGTACGGGCCTTCACCGCGATGCTGTACCCGCACAAGCCGGGCATGGCCCGGTGGCTGAACGGCTGGGCGGCCGACTTCGCCGGCCGCACCCCCGACTGTCTGCACACCGCGACCCTGTATCCGGAGCCGGGCGTCGAGGCGTACGTCCGGGACGCCGTCGAGGCGGGAGCGCGCGTCTTCAAGGCCCACGTGCAGGTGGGGGCGTACGACCCCGCCGACGAACTCCTCGATCCGGCCTGGGGGCTGCTCGCCGAGGCCGGGGTCCCCGTGGTGATCCACTGTGGTTCCGGGCCCGCCCCCGGCAAGCACACCGGCCCCGAGCCGATCGCCCGGGTGCTGGCCCGGCACCCCCGGCTGCGGCTGGTCGTCGCCCACATGGGGATGCCCGAGTACGAGGACTTCTTCGGTCTGGCCGAGCGGCACGGGGAGGTGCGGCTGGACACCACGATGGCGTTCACCGACTTCAGCGAGGGGTTCATGCCGTTCCCCCGCCGGGCCCTGCCCCGGCTGGCGGCCCTCGGCGACCGGGTCCTCCTCGGCTCCGACTTCCCCAACCTGCCCTATCCGTACGTGCACCAGCTCCACGCGCTGGAGCGCCTGGGCCTCGGTGACGAGTGGCTGCGGGCGGTGTGCCACGACAACGCGGCGGAGCTGTTCGCGCTGTAGACCCGGCGGGAGGGGCCTCGGCCGGCGCTTGATAGGCAAGTGGTTACTTGCCTATGCTGGGGGTGTGGCCGACGACCTGTTCAAAGCCCTGGCCGACCCCACGCGCCGCGTCATCCTCGACGAGCTCACCGAGAAGTCCGGGCAGACACTGTTCGAGATCTGTTCCCGCCTGAGCATGAAGCATCAGCTCGGGATCTCGCGTCAGGCGGTCTCCCAGCACCTGGCCGTGCTGGAGTCCGCGGGACTCGTCGAGACCCGACGGGAGGGCCGCTACAAATTCCATGACATCGACACGACCCCACTGCGGCGGATAACCGAGCGGTGGCCCGTGACCGACACCTCCGGACAGCGCCAGGAGAACACCCCATGAAGATCCATCTGACCAGCGTCTTCGTCGACGACCAGGCCAGGGCCGAGCAGTTCTACACCGGGATCCTGGGCTTCGTGAAGAAGCACGACGTCCCGGTGGGCGAGAAGGACCGCTGGCTGACCGTGGTCTCGCCCGACGAGCCCGACGGCACCGAACTCCTCCTGGAGCCCGCCGGTCATCCGGCCGCCAGGACCTACCGGGACGCTCTCGTCGAGGACGGCATCCCCCTCGCCCAGTTCGCCGTCGACGACGTGCGCGCGGAGTACGAGCGGC
Organism: Streptomyces caniscabiei; assembly: GCF_014930365.1. Lineage (GTDB taxonomy): Bacteria > Actinomycetota > Actinomycetes > Streptomycetales > Streptomycetaceae > Streptomyces > Streptomyces caniscabiei. The sequence goes on from NZ_JABXWI010000008.1 coordinate 295,972, forward strand.
TGCGCGGACTCGGTGTGCGCTTCGTCCAGGAGCCCGTGGAGATGGGCCCCGTCACCACCGCCGTCTTCGACGACACCTGCGGCAACCTGATCCAGATCGCGACGCAGCCGAAGTAGAGCGTCCGCCGCTGGTCATCGACCTGGGCGGGGCGGGCGACGCCTTGGTGGGAGGGTGCCGGTGCGGCATGCTCCACTGCGTCGACCGCCCCGCCAGTCCGACGGCCGGCCTCAGGCGGGTGATCCGGTGACGGTGCCGCCCGACTTGGTGACGTGGTACGTCGCCTTCGCACCGCTCCAGAAGTGGAAGGTGAGCGTCACCCGGGAGTTCTCCCGCAGGGAGGTGAAGAACTCGGCCGTCAGCTTGATGGCGTCGTCGGTGTAGGCCGAGAACGCGGTGTCCCACTGCTGGTACGAGGTCCAGTTCGCCGGGCCCGCGTTGCTCCCGTCGTCGTACCGGGCCTCCATGGTGGCGAGCCGGTCGCCCCGGAACCGGGTCGGGACGGACAGACCGGTGGTGCTGCCGGAGGCGGCCGAGAGCTCCGGGCTGTCGGCGGTGATCACATCGATCCGCCAGGGCACGCCCCGGGAGAACCGCGCCTCCAGCGTCGCGTTGACCCCGTACGCACGGTCGCCGGCCAGCTGGGTCAGCGCGGTGGCCGTCAGGGTGAGCCGGTCGCCGGAGAGCGTGTAGTCCCGGCCCTGGACGAGGTTGCGGGAGCCGTGGCGCAGCCCCTGGAAGTCGGTGCCGTTCGGGTTGAGGGTGAGCTCCTCGGCGGTGATGGCACTCGACCGCGGCAGGAACACCTCGTCGCTGGAGGCGGTCCCGGAACGGGTGGTCCAGCTCGACTTGATCTGCCCGAACAGCTCCGCGTCGCGCCACTGGAGGGTGTTGCGGTTCAGGAACTGACCTGCGTCCCACAGCATGGTGGTGAAACTCTTGCGGCGGGCGTAGTCGCCCAGGAACTCGAAGTACTTGCGCTGCTCTCCCCGTTGGATGATGCCGGGACGGTTGTGGTCGTAGGCCAGCAGGGCGTACTCGCCGATGACGACGGGGATGCCGCGCGCGGTGAACGCGGCGTGCACACGGTCGAAGGTGGCGGTGAGGTCCTGCTCCGAGGTGGCGTCGAACCGGGTGTACCCGGCGATGTTCACACTGAACGGCCACCAGCCGTAGAAGTGGACCGTCGTGGCCACCATGGGGTCGCGCAGCGCCGCCAGTTCGGCGGCCAGCGCGTCGAGGCGGCCCTGGTCGGCGTTGGTGTACAGGGTGGGCAGCACGAGCAGCCGGTTCGCGTTGCCGCCGCCGGAGTCGCGGACGATGCGGTGGAAGACCCTGTTCAGCTCGGCCAGCAGCCGGTAGTTCTCGTCGTCGCCGGAGGTGTTCGAGAACGTGGGCTCGTTGATGCTCTCCAGTGCCAGCCGGGGCGACCTGTCGCGGAACTCCGCCGCTATCTGCGTCCAGGTGGCGCGGTAGCGGGCGAGGACGGCGTCATGGTCGCCGGAGAGGGTGTTGACCCACATCCAGGAGTCGTGGTGCATGTTCAGCAGCACGTACAGGTTCTCGTCCAGCGCCAGGTCGACGACCTGGCGCACCTTCGCCATCCAGGCCGCGTCGATCCTGTAGTCGGGGGCGCCGCCCTGGTGGATGCCCCAGGTGACGGGCAGGCGGATGCTCTTGAAGCCCTGCGACCTGACCTTCTGGAAGAGGGCCCGGGTCACCGGGGGGTTGCCCCAGGACGTCTCGTCGGGGATGGCGTCGTAGGTGTTGCCCAGATTCCATCCCGGCTGCATGGCCGCCACCGCGCTGCGGGCGGCGGGGGAACTGGCCGGGGGGACGGGCGGATCGGCGGCCCGTGCGTTGGCGGGCATCAGCGGGAGCAGGACGAGCGCCAGGAGCAGCGCCGTCAGTGCGCTTGCGAGTCGTCCGCCTGCGAGTCTTCTCGTCATCACGTGCACCTTTTGAAGTGGGGGTGTGCGACGCGTGGGACCGGCCCGGGGGCCGGGAGATGCGAACTCGGGAGAGAAAGAAAGTTTCTCTCTCAGCGGCGGAGAAATTAACATGGGGACGCGTCGGAGACCACAGTCGCGGCGACACGAGATGCCAGAATGAACCGGGGACAACCAGCAGACGGGCAGGCGATCTTGGCGGAGCACACGGCCGACGGGCCGCCGGACGGCGACGACGGACAGGGCGACACGTCCCGGCCGGTCACGATCGCGTTCATCGCCGAGTCGGCGGGGGTGTCGGTCCCCACCGTCTCCAAGGTGATCAACGGCAGGTCGGGCGTCTCCCCGGACACCCGCGCCCGCGTCGAGGAACTGGTCGACCGGTACGGCTACCGCAAGCCGACCGGCGCCCAGCGCAACAACGTCGTGGAGCTGGTGTTCCGCGAGCTGGAGCACCTGTGGGCGGCCGAGATCATCCGGGGTGTCGAGCGGGTCGCCCGCCGCCATCGCGTGGGCGTCATGGTCTCCGAGTTCGGCCTGCACGACTCGGACCCGCTCACCTGGGACGACACCGTCTCCCGGCGGCCGAACTGCGTCCTGTCCGTGGCCCAGCTGTCCGAGGCCGAGCGGGCGCAACTCACCGCCAAGGGCATCCCGTTCGTCGTCTTCGACCCGGCCACGGAACTGCCCGACGACGTCCCGTTCGTCGGCGCCACCAACTGGTCCGGCGGCCGGGCCGCGACCCGTCACCTCACCGAACTCGGCCACCGCCGCATCGCGATGATCGCCGGACCGCGGGACCAGCTGTACTGCTGCGCCCGCCTGGACGGCTACCGCTCCGCGATGGAGGCCGCCGGCCTGCCGGTCGACCCGGAACTCGTCGTGCACGCCCCCCTCACCGGTGAGGACGGACAGCGCGCGGCGCGTTCCCTGCTGGCCCTGCCCGACCGTCCGACGGCGATCTTCACCACCAACGACCTCCAGGCGCTCGGCGTCTACCAGGCGGCACGCGAGGCGGGACTGCGGATCCCCGACGACCTGAGCGTCGTCGGATTCGACGACCTGCCGGTCGTGGCCTGGGTCGACCCGCCCCTGACCACCGTGCACCAGCCCCTGACCGAGATGGCCGTGGCCGCGACCGAACTGGCGCTCACGCTCGGCCGGGGCGAGCGGGCCCCCCAGGCCGGGCTGGAGATCGCGACGACCCTGACGGTCCGGGCCAGCACCGCTCCGCCCCCGGAGGCCGACCGGAGAGGCCATTGACCGTCCGGACGACCCTCACTAGCCTGCTCAAGAAACTTTCCACAGCAGCAGAGAAACTTTCGTAACTGCGAAAGGACCCCTGAGGGTGACCAGCGTGTCCGAGACGGACCCCACCGTCAGCAATCCGGTGATCCCCGGCTTCTACCCCGATCCCTCCGTCTGCCGGGCGGGCGACGACTACTACCTCGCCTGCTCCAGCTTCGAGTACTTCCCGGGCGTCCCCCTCTTCCACAGCCGGGACCTGGTGCACTGGACCCAGATCGGCAACGCCCTCGACCGCCCGAGCCAACTGCGGCTCCCGCTGGACACGGCCTCCTCGGGCGGGATCTACGCACCCACCCTGCGCCACCACGACGGCCGCTTCTGGCTGATCGTCACCAACGTCAGCGGCGACGGCAACCTGCTGTTCACCGCCACCGACCCGGCCGGGCCCTGGTCCGACCCGATCCGGCTGACCGGCGTGCACGGCATCGACCCCGACATCGCCTGGGACGTCGACGGCACCTGCTGGTGCACCACCGCCGGAGTGGGACAGATCGGCCTCGACCCCCACACCGGGGAGACGTCCGGCACCCGCCGGCAGCTGTGGTCCGGGGCACCCGGCGCCAAGGCCCCCGAGGCACCGCACCTCTACCACATCGGCGACCACTGGTACCTGCTCATCGCCGAGGGCGGCACCGAACGGGGCCACGGCGTCTCGATCGCCCGGGGCAGCAGTCCCACGGGCCCGTTCGAGCCCTGCCCGGACAACCCGATCCTCAGCCACCGCGGCACCGACCACCCCATCCAGAACACCGGCCACGCCGACCTCGTGCAGGGACCCGACGGCTCGTGGTGGATGGTCCTGCTCGGCGTACGGCCCGGCGGCGGCACCCCCGGCTGGCACGTGCTCGGCCGCGAGACCTACCTGGTGCCGGTCGAGTGGGTCGACGGCTGGCCCGTCGTCGGTGAACTGTCGACCGCCATGCCCGCACCGCCCTGGCCTCTCAGCCCGCCCGCCGCCGCACCGGAGCGCCGGGACGACTTCGACGCCGCCGAACTGGCGCCGCAGTGGATCTCGCTGCGCCGGCGGCTCCCGGAGGACTGCACCACCAAGGAACGGCCCGGTTCACTGACCCTGCGGGCCCGCGGCGAATCGCTCGACGACGCCGACGTGACGTTCGTGGGACGACGCCAGCAGCACCCGTCGTGCCGGGTGCGAACCCTGGTGGACGCGACGGAGGAGCAGGGGAGCGGCGGCCTCGCCGTACGCCTCGACGAACTGCACCACTACTCGGTCGAGACGAGCGCCGGACAGGTGCGGGTCCGCGCCCGCATCGGCCCGTTGAACACGGTCGTGGCATCCCGGCCCGTACCCCCCGGGCCCGTGGTGCTCCGCGCCGAGACGGCCCCCACGCCGATGACCGACGCACGGACCGGCCCCGACCACGTCTCGCTCGGCTTCGAGGAACCGGACGGCACCTACGTCGAACTGGCCTCGCTGGACGGCCGGTACCTGTCCACGGAGGTCGCCGGGGGCTTCACCGGCCGGGTGTTCGGCATGTTCGCCACCGCGGCCTCCGCGCACTTCGACTGGTTCGACTACGAGCCGCTGGAGAGCTGAAGCGACCGCTGCTCCCGGCGCTGCCGCTGCAGGTCCGGGTCGGGCACGGGTGCGGCCGCCACCAGACGGCGGGTGTACTCGTGCCGGGGCCGGTCGCACACATCGACGCTGTTTCCCTCCTCCACGATGCGTCCGTGCTGCAGGACCAGGGTGCGGTCCGCGAACTCCTTGACGACGGCCAGGTCGTGCGTGATGAACAGATACGCGCAGCCGAGCGTGGACTGGAGCTCCGCGAGCAGGCTCAGCGCCGACGCCTGGGTGGTGACGTCGAGGGCGCTGGTCGGTTCGTCGCAGATGATCAGCTTCGGCTTGCGGGCGACCGCCCGGGCGATGGCGATGCGCTGACGCTGACCGCCGCTGAACTGCGCCGGGTACCGGTCCGCCGCGTCCTCCGGCAGCCCCACCCTGCGCAGCAGCTCCGCGATGTCGTCGCGGACCTCCCCGGGGGACCGGGAGGAGCCGGCGAGCAGCGGCTCGGCCAGCGTCCGGCCCACCGGCAGCGCCGGGTTGAGCGACCCGTACGGGTTCTGGAAGATCGCCTGGAGGTCGGGGGCGAGCAGCCGCCGGGCCCGGCCGGTGAGGCGGGTGATGTCCTGCCCGTCGAGCAGGACGCGTCCGCCGCTGACCGGGGTGAGCCCCAGCACCGCTCGGCCGATGGTGGTCTTCCCCGAGCCGGACTCGCCCACGAGGGCCACCGTCTCGGCACGGCCGACCTCGAACGACACCTCCTCGATGACGGTGGTCGGGGGCTTGCGGAAGCCGCGGCCCGGGTAGCGCACCGCGAGGCCGTCGATCTGGAGTACGGGATGTCCGGTCACGCGATCCTGCCCTCGGTCCGAGCGATGCTGGGAGTGCTCTCGATGAGCTTCTTCGTGTACGGGTGCCGGGGCCGGTAGAAGATGTCCTCGACCGAGCCCTCCTCCACTATCCGGCCCTGCTCCATCACGATCGCGCGGTCGCAGCTGTCGGCCACCACGCCCAGGTCGTGGGTGATCAGGATGATCGCCATGCCGTGCTCGTCGCGCAGCGACCGCAGCAGGTCCAGGATGCCCGCCTGCACGGTCACGTCCAGTGCCGTGGTGGGTTCGTCGGCGATCAGCACCTTGGGCGACCCGGCCAGCGCCATCGCGATGACGACGCGCTGGAGCATGCCGCCGGAGAGTTCGTGCGGGTACCGGCGCGCGACATCGTCCGGGTCGCGCAGCTGGACGCTGGTCAGCAGCTCACGGATCCGCTGCCGTACGGCGTCCTTGCCGCCAGGGTCGTCGCTGGTGCGTCGGATCACCTCGGCGAGCTGGGAGCCGATGGTGAAGAACGGGTCCAGCGCCACCATGGGCTCCTGCGACACCAGGGCGATCTCGCGGCCCCTCAGGCGCTGCAGCTCCCGGTCCGGGAGACCGCTGACGCGGGTGCCGGCCAGCCAGGCCGCGCCGCTCGTCACCGCTCCATTGGGCGGGAGCAGTCCGAGCAGGGACAGGCCCGTCACGGTCTTGCCGCTGCCGGACTCGCCCACGAGGCCGAAGATCTCGCCGGGGCGGACGCCGAAGTCGATGGAGTCGACGACGGTGCGGGGCCCCTGGGCGGTGCCGAAGGCGATGGAGTAGTCGCGCACGGCGAGGATCGTCCCGGCCGGCTGCGAGGCGTCCGACGGTTCGGCGGACTTGTCGGGGGCCGCCACGGGGACGGGGCGCCGCGCCCGGCCGCCGGTCGCCTGCCGCCGGTCCTGTTCGATGTCGCGCAGGCCGTCGCCGACGAGCCCGAAGGACAGCGACATCAGGCCGATCACTCCGCCGGAGACGAAGAGCAGATAGGGGTCCTGCTGCATGATCTGCGCGGCCTCGCCCACCATGCCGCCCCAGCTCGGGGCGGGCGCGGGGGTGGCGAGGCCCAGGAAGCCGAGGCCGGTCTGGATGGCGAGGGCGTTGCCGGAGAAGAGGAAGACCGGGACCAGCAACTGCCCGGTCAGCCGCGGGAGGATGTGGCGGGACATGATCCTCGTCGGGCCGAGCCCGGACACCCGGGCGGCGTCCACGAACAGTTCCTCGCGCAGCGCCAGACAGGTGCTGCGGATGATCCGGGCGAGGCCCGCGGACGCGAAGAAGCCGAGCGTGACCATGGCGGCCACATTGCTCTGGAAGAAGATCGCGAGCACGGCGAGGGTGATGATGACCGCCGGGACCGAGAGCATGACGTCCAGCACGGCGACGATGATCCGGTCGGTCCAGCCGCGCAGATAGCCGGCCAGCACGCCCAGGGACAGGCCCACGAAGGCGTACACCAGGACGGCCGCGGCCACGCCGACCAGGGTGGGCCGGCCGCCGTGGAGCAGCCGGCTCAGCACGTCGCGGCCGAGTACGTCGGTGCCCAGCGGATGGTTCGCCGACGGACCGGAGAGCGTGTGGAGCAGGTCCTGCGCCAGCGGCGGATGCGGCGCCAGGAGCGGGGCGAGGATCACGGCGACGGTGATCCCGACGACCACGACCAGCGCCGCGGCGGCGACGGGGCGGCGCCCTATCCCGGCGAAGGGGTTGTTCCTCGCCCGTGATCGCGCCCTCGGGGGCGCCTCGACAGTGGTCATTCCGACCGTACCTTCGGGTTGAGGAGGCTGTAGAGGATGTCCACGAGAAGGTTCACCACGATGACCATGACCGTGAACGTGATGGTGAGGCCCTGGACGACCGGGAGATCGTGCTGGTTGGTCGCGTCCACGACGGTGGTGCCCAGGCCGGGCAGGGTGAAGACGTTCTCGACGAGGATCGTGCCCGGGATGAAGGTGATCATCATCAGGCCGATCGTGGTCACCACCGGCAGTCCGCAGCCCCGCAGGGCGTGCTTCCAGATGATCGACGTCGGCCGGACGCCGGAGGCCCGCAGCGTTCTGATGTGGTCGAGGCCGAGGGTGGTCAGCATCGCGTCCCGGGTGACCTTGGAGATGAACGCGACCCCGCCGATGGCCAGCGAGATCACGGGCAGCACCAGACCGAGCGCCCACTGTCCCGGTGACTCGGCGAACGGGGTGTACCCGGTCGCCGGGAAGACGGCGAACTTGACGGCGAACACGGCGACCAGGACCAGGGCGATCCAGAAGTTGGGCACCGCGCTGCCCAGCAGCGACACGACGTCGAACACCCGGCGGCTGACCCGGCCGCGTGTCGCGCTGTACACACCGAGCGTCACGCCGACGGCGGTCGCGACGACGGTCCCCCCGATCACCAGCGCCAGGGTGACCGGCAGGCGTTGCCCGATCAGCCCCAGCACCGATTCACCGGAGAACAGTGAACTGCCGAGGTCGCCGCGCACGGCGTCACGGAGGTAGAGCCAGTACTGCACGACGACCGGCTGGTCGAGATGCATGGCCGCCCTCAGCGCGTCGTACTGCTCCTGCGTCGCGTTGATGCCGAGGACCGTCCGTGCCGGGTCACCCGGCACGAACGACTCCAGGAGGAAGGTGATCGCCGAGACGATCACCAGCAGCGGCACGGACAGCGCCAGTCTGCGGAGAATGATGGGAAACATCTGTCCTCGTCAGCCGGTGGTCCACAGGGTGTTGGAGGTCAGCTGTGCGCCGCCCTCCGGGAACTTCACCCCGCGAAGCTTGCTGTTGTACATGGCGATCGTGTCGGTACCGGAGATCGGCAGGGCGAGCGCCTTGCGCACGATCACATCGGTGAGGTCCATGGACGCCTGCGCGCTGGACTTCGGGGTCGCCGTGGCGAGCCGCTCGAAGGCGGCGTCGACGTCGGGGTCGGCCACGCCGAAGACGTTCATGATGCCTCCCTTGCTGAAGGGCGGCTGCTGGGCGTAGAAGTTGGCCTCGCCGCCGGTGCCGGGCGAGAGCACGGTGGCCGCGTACTTCTTCGTCAGCAGATCGTTGATCCAGCCACCGAAGTTCGTGGCGGCGCGCAGCTTCAACGTGACGCCCACCTTGGCGAGTTGGTCCTGCACGGCCTGGACCATCTTGGTCGTCGAGGGGTCGAAGGACCCGTAGTTCACCGGGATGGTCAGGCCCTTGGCGTAGCCCGCCTCCTTCAGCAGCTTCTTGGCCTTGGCGGGGTCGTAGGAGTACATGTCCGCGGCGGCCGTGCTGTAGCCGTCGTAGCCGGGCATCTGCGGCTGCGCCACCGGGGTCCCGTAGTCCCCGTAGACCGCCTTCGTGATCGCGGCGCGGTCGACGGCGAAGTTCAGCGCCTGCCGGACCCGCTCGTCGCCGAGTCCCTTGACGACGGTTCCTTCGCGGTCGAGGAGGAACAGGCCCGCCCAGGTGGTGGGCTTCTGGAGCGTGGTGATCGCCTTGTCGCCCTTGACGGTCGGCGCCACGTCCGGGGTGCCGTACATGAGGTCGATCTGCCCGGACTTCAGGGCCTGCACCTGGGAGTTGACGTTGGGCATGACCCGGACGGTGATCTTCTTGAAGTGGATCGCGTCCTGGTCGTAGAAGTTCTTGTTCGGCACGTAGACGTAGTGGTCGCCGGAGACCGACTGCTTCGCGTCGTAGACGTAGGGTCCGGCGCCGAAGGTCGTGGAGGCCAGCTTCTTCGGTGCCTTGAGGCCGGCCGGGCTGATGATCGCGCCGCCCATGTACGAGGACGTGAACAGGGTGCCCATGTCGGGGTTGGGCGTGGGGCTGGTGACCACGACGGTCGAGTCGTCCGGGGTGGAGAACGTCAGCGGACGGAACCAGGAGACGGAGGGGCCGCTGCCCTTCTGGAAGTACTTGAACGAGTTGACGACGTCGGCGGCGGTGACGGGCGTGCCGTCGGCGAACTTCACGCCCTTGCGCAGGCGCAGCTCGAACTTGGTGTTCTTCTTGCCGACGTAGCCCCACTTGTCCGCCAGGCCGGCCCCGAGGTTGCCGTCGGGCTTGCGGGTCAGCAGCGTCGCGTAGGCGGGGTCCATGTAGTTCAGGAAGGGCCCGACGGCGACCGCTGAGGGATCCAGGCTGTTGGGCGCGGAGGACAGGGCGATGGTCAGGTCGACCGGGCCGGAGCTGTCGCTGCCGCTGCTGCTCTGTCCTCCGCCGCAGGCGGCGAGGGTGAGCGTGGCCACCACGCAGATCGAGGCCTGGAGTGCGGTTCTTCTCTTCATCGAGGGTCTCCGAAAGGAAAAGCGGGCCGGATTGGGGAGGTTGCGAGGGAGGGGGTACCGAGGCGGCCGGCCTGGTGGGCGGATCCGTCTGTGCTCGGTGGGAGGCCGGCGGGAGGGGCTGCCGGTCGGGGAGGGCGATGCCGAGTCGGCGGACGAAACCCCTCGCGACGTACCCGGAGGGTCACTCCGTCTCGTGGGCGTCGCGGGGCGTCTGCTTCAATGTCGGCGATCGGATGAGTCGGTAGGGCGTCCCATCGCGAAACCTCGCATCATCGCTACTTGGAGTAGCTTTAACGTGTCGCTAACACGTTAAAGTGGGTGCCCGTAAACTAACTGTGTCTCCTGCGTCGCGCAAGAGGTTCGTGGAAGGTGGTCGTCGATGGCACCGCGAGGCGCGAGAGTGACGAGTGCGGATGTGGCCCGCGAGGCCGGTGTGTCGCGGGCGACGGTGAGCTTCGTCCTCAACAACACCGCACACCAGAAGATCACCGATGCGACCCGGCAGCGCGTCCTGGACGCGGCCCGCAAGCTGGGCTACGCCCCCTCCGCCGCGGCCCGGACCCTGCGCTACGGACGCTCCGACGTGGTGCTCGGCCTGCTGCCCGACTGGCCGCTCGGCTATGCCACCGGCCTGCTGGTCCAGGAGCTGACGCTCGCGTTCGCAAAGCGCGATCTCACGTTCGTCGTCCATTCCAGCATCCGCGGCGCTCGTCCGCTGGGTGAGATCTGGAAGGCTCTCACCCCGGCCGCGGTCCTGGCATTCTCCCCGTTCTCCGAGGCCGACCATTCCGCGATGCGGACCGCGGGCACCGAGGTGATCGCCGCGCTGTACGAGGACACGGGGCTCGGCGAGGAGGAGGGCATCACGAGTGCGAACGCCATCGGTGCCATCCAGGCCCGGCATCTGGCCGCCTCCCACCGACGTCTGGGGTACGCGTATCCCGACGACGAGCGGGTCGACGTCTTCGCCAGACCGCGCCTGGACGGTGTCCGCAAGGTCTGCGCCGAGCTGGGACTGCCCGCCCCCGAGGTCAGGGTCGTCCCGCTGACCCCGGGCGCCGCCGCCGAGGCGGTACGGTCCTGGCTCGCCGCCGATGAGCCGGTCACCGGCATCTGCGCCTTCAACGACGACGTGGCCGTGAGCGTGCTGTCCGGTCTGCGGCAGCTCGGCCTCGAAGCGCCCCGGGACATGGCGGTGGTCGGCGTCGACAACACGCCTGCCGCCGCGGTGTCCTGGCCGCCGCTGACCACGGTCGTCCAGGACCTGCCGGGGATCGCCGAGCTGTACGCGGACTCGGTACGGGCGGCGCTCGACGGCACACCGGTCACCGGGATGCACATGGAGCCGAGCATCAGGCTGGAGATCCGCGGGTCGGCCTGAGGGGCCGGCCGGTCGCGGGGAGGCGAGGACGGGGAGGCGGGCGCGAGGCGGCCGGTTCCGTCCGGGGGCGGGGGCGGACGGGGGCCGGTCGCGAGGTGGCTGCTGCGAGAGGCCGTTGCGAGGAACCCGGGGACGAGAGGCCGGGAGCCGGCGGGAGCCGGGAGCGGCGAGAGCGCCCCGAGCCGGCCGCGTCGCCCCCGCCACGCCGCCTCGGCGTACCGGTCAGCGTGCTCCAGGTGTGCCCCTTTACCGCTCCCGAAGGACGCCAGGTCACCCCTCCTCGGGCGTGCCCCGGCACCGCTCCCGAAGGGCTCTCCGTCCCCTTCCCCGGGCCGGGCTGGCCACCGCTCCCGAAGGGCGCTCGCCCCTCCCGGGTGGGGCCGCCCACCGCTTCCGAAAGGCGCCCGGTCACCCTTCCCCGGGCCGGGCTGGCCACCGCTCCCGAAGGGCGCTCGCCCCTCCCGGGTGGGGCCGCCCACCGCTTCCGAAAGGCGCCCGGTCACCCTTCCCCGGGCCGGGCTGGCCACCGCTCCCGAAGGGCGCTCGCCCCTCCCGGGTGGGGCCGCCCACCGCTTCCGAAAGGCGCCCGGTCACCTCTCCCCGGGCCGGTCCGGGCCGCTCAGGGCCCGGCTCACCCCCCCCCACAGGCTCACCCACAGGCCCACCCCGACATCACCGAAAGAGGTCACCATGCCCCTGGACCCCTATCTCGCGGAGCGACTGCACCTCATCGCCGGCCTCGCGTTCACTGATCTCGCCGACCCGGACGCGCAGGCGCGGTTCGGCGCGTTCCACCGGGATCCGGCGGAGTGGACCCAGCCCGAGGTCGTCGTCGAGGACCGTGAGATACCCGGACCGCACGGCCCCGTGCCGGTGCGGACCTACACGCCCGCCGAACCCGCCTCCAGGGCCGTCCTGTGGGCGCACGGCGGCGGTTTCCTCGGCGGCGACCTCGACATGCCCGAGGCGCACGTCGTCGCGGCCGAACTGGCGGCGCGGACCGGGGCCGTGGTCGCCTCCGTCGACTACCGGCTGGCGACGGGCGGTGTCCTTCACCCCGTCCCGCCGGACGACGTCCACGCCGCGTGGCGGTGGCTGCGGACCGAACACGCCGCCGACGCCGAGCGGGTGGCCCTCGGCGGGGCGAGCGCGGGCGCGGCGCTGGCGCTGTCGGCCGCGCTGCGGGACCGCGACGCGTCGCTGCGTCCGGCCGATCTGCTGCTGCTCGCCTACCCGTTCACGCACTTCCCCGTCCCGGCCCTGGACAGCGCCACGGCAGCCGAGATGGCGGACTTCCCGCCGACGATGCGATTCACCACGGCGGACATCGAGTTCATGGTGGAGAACTACGTCGGCCGGCTCACCGACCTGCCGCGCGAGGCGCTGCCGGGCGCCGCCCCGCTGCACGACCTCCCGCCCGTCCGCGTCATGATCTCCGAGTACGACGACCTGCGGCCCTCGGCCGAGCTGCTGGCACGGCAGTTGACCGCGTCCGACGTCGACGTCACGACCTACCTGGCCGCCGGCATGCCGCACGGCCACCTCAACCGGACCCCGGCACTCGCCGAGGTCGACCGGTCGCTGGACTTCTTCGCCGACGCCCTGCGCTGAGACAGGGAAGAGCGGCCCGCCGCGTGTCAGGGAGCAGCGGGCCGCTCGTGTGCGGGCCCGGTCGTGGGACCGGGCGTGCAGGAGCCTAGGCCGACGGGCTCCCGGGGTGCGTGGCTCGATGGGCCGAGGCCGGACGCAGGGACAACAGATGGCTGCCGGAGGCGAGTTCGCCGACGGGCTCGGCGGGCCGCCAGCCGTCGGGGGCGCTGAACCGTCCGGTGGTGCCGGGCGGCAGCACGGCCCGCACCGTGAGGGTGTCGTCGCCGATCGACCAGGCGACGGACGCGGTGCCGTACGGGGTGACGACCGAGGCCTCGGCGGAGGTGATCGTGGCTCCCGGGCGGGGCGCGAACTCCATCGTGCGGTAGCCGGGGGAGACGGGCCGCAGCCCCGCCACCGACCGGTGGAGCCAGCCGGCGACGGCGCCGTAGGCGTAGTGGTTGAACGACAGCATCGTGCCGGCCTTCTCGACGTCGACGGTGCCGTCGGGACGGATCGCGTCCCACCGCTCCCACATGGTCGTGGCGCCGCGGTCGACCTGGTGGAGCCAGCCCGGACACTCGGGGTTGAGCAGCAGCTCGTACGCCTCGGCCACATGACCGGAGTCGCCGAGGGCGGGCAGCACGAACGGCGTGCCCAGGAACCCGGTGGCGATCCGGCCGCCGCCCGCGCGCACCAGGGCGGCCAGCTCCTTGGCGACGTCGGCGCGCTCACCGGCGGGCGCGATGTCGAAGCAGAGGGCGAGCGCGCAGCCCGTCTGGGTGGTGCGGGCGTGGTCCCCCCACTTGAGCCAGGCGGCCTCGGCGGTACGCCGGTGCAGGTCCGCGTAGCGTTCGACGTCGTCCGGGCGGTCCAGGACGCGGGCCGCGTCGGCGAGCAGCCGGGCGCTGTGCGCGACGAACGCGGTGGCGACGTACCCGGAGTCGGTGGTGGCACGCGCCGGGTCCTCCGGAGGCGCGGAGGGGTCGAGCCAGTCACCGAGTTGCGCGTTGCCGCTCCAGGTCCCGTCCTCGTCGAGGTGGGCGACGGTGAACTCGACCCAGGCGCGCATCGCCGGGTAGTGACGCGCCAGCATGCCTGGCCGGCCGTACGCCTCGAAGAGCGCGGTCGGCACGACGGTGGCGGCGTCGCCCCAGCCGGCGGCGGCTCCGGCGAACGGCAGCTCGGCGGGCGGGAGTTCACCGAGCGGTACGTCGGGGACCACCAGCGGGACCGCGCCGTCCGGCCGCTGCTGGATGCGGAGGTCGGTCAGCCAGCTGTCGAGGAAGGAGGCGCTGTCGTAGGTGGCGCAGGCGGTCGGGGCGAAGGCCATGATGTCGCCGGTCCAGCCGAGCCGTTCGTCCCGCTGCGGGCAGTCGGTGGGCACGGCGAGGAAGTTGCCGCGCTGGGAGCGTACGACGTTGCCGTACAGGGTGTTCACCCGGTCGTCGGAGCACCGGAACTCGCCGATGCGCCGCAGGTCGCTGGCGACGACCTCGGCCTCGACCGCCTCGACCGTCACCCCCGGGGAGGCGACGATCTCGGCGTACCGGAAGCCGTGGAAGGTGAACTCCGGGGTCAGCTCGGCGCTGCCGCCGGCCAGCGTGTACTGGTCGGTGGCGCGGGCGCCGCGCAGGATGCTCGTCAGCAGGCGGCCGTCGGCGTCGAGGACCTCGGCGTGGCGCACGGTCACGGTGGCGCCGCGGGGGCCGTCGACGCGCAGCCGCAGCCAGCCCGTGAGGTTCTCGCCCGCGTCGACGGCGAGGGTGCCGTCGGGCAGGGTCCGCAGCTCGGGCCGGAGGAGCTGGACGACGCGCACGGGCGGATGGGCCCGCTGGGCCAGCCCGTTCGGCAGGGGCAGGACGGCGACCGGTTCCCAGTCGGTGTCGACGAAGCCCGGCAGACGCCAGCCGTCGGGTTCGTGGCGCAGGTCGCGTTCGCAGCCGTCGTACAGGTCCGCCGCGAGCAGGTCGCCGTAACCGCCCCTCCAGTGGCGGTCGGTGGTGACCATGAGCCTGGTCCCGTCGGCCAGGTCCACTTCGAGCTGGGCGAGCAGCGCCGTCGTGTCGCCGTAGACGTCGCGGTTCTTGTGCCAGGTGAGGTGGCCGCGGAACCAGCCGTCGCCGACGGCGGCCGACAGCGCGTTCGCGCCGGCGCGGAGCAGGGCGGTGACGTCGTAGGTGGCGTAGAGCAGCCGGTCGGGGTAGCTGGTCCAGCCCGGTTCCAGGAGGTCCTCGGAGACGGCCTGGCCGTTGACGGCGGTGCGGTGCACGCCGAGCGAGGTGACGTACAGCCGTGCGGAGACCGGCTCCGCCGGGAGGTGGAACTCCCGGCGGAGCAACGGCACGGGGCCGGGGGAGGTACGGCCCCGGTCATCGGGCAGGTGGACGGGGCGGGCGGCCCAGTCCACGTCGTCCAGCAGCGCGCCCTCCACCCGGGCGGTGTCGCTCCACCGCGTCCACCCGAGGTCGGTGCGGACCCGGACGCGCCAGTACCGGACCTCGCGACTGGCCAGCGGCTGTGCGGGCCAAGGGAGGTCGGTGACCGTGTCGGCCACCACCTCCCCACTGGACGTGGCGTGATCGAAGGACGGGCCGGTCGACACCTCGATCTCGTAGGCGTGTTGCAGGATGCCCGGCCGTTCGCCGGAGAGCGACCAGGACAGGCGTGGCATGGCGTACGCGGTCGCGACGAGACCGGAGTCGTCCGCCGTGCGCAGGTCGGTCACCGAGGTCGCGGTGTCCGTCGCGGGGGGTGGCGTGGGACCGGACGTGTTCATCGCAGGAGGTGCCTCTGGAAGAAGCGCAGCGTGGACCCGTGCAGTGCGGTGCGGTGGGGGATGCTTCCCCAGTCGTGTTCCGCGCCTTCGACGATCTCCAGTTCGGCGTTCTGCCCGTAGTGGTCCAGGTAGCGGCGCGCGTACTCCACGGGTGCGATGTCGTCCTTGTCGCCGTGCAGGATGTGGACCGGCCCGGTGTACGTGCTCGACCGTCCGTAGACGTCGAGGCCGGCGATGTCCGCGACCAGCGCGGCGCTCATCCTGTGGCCGCCTGCGTCGACGTAGCCCTTCTCCGCTATCTCGGGGGCGAGTTCGCGGCCCTTGAGGTATCCGCTGCCGATCTCGAACGGGGCGACCGCGGCCGGGGACCACAGGCACAGCGCGGTGATCCCCGCCCCCTCGTCGCCGGCCGTGATCCCGGCCACCACCCCGCCCATGCTCATGCCGACCAGGCCGATGCGGTCCGGGTCCACGAAGTCGAGGGTGCGGACGGTGCCCAGGACCGCGCGGGTCTCGGCGATCTCGCCCGTGATGGTCACGTCGAAGAAGTCGCCGTCGCTCTCCCCGTGGCCGGAGAGGTCGAACCGCACCGACGCGATGCCTTCGGCCGCCAGCAGCCGTGACATGGCGACGAAGTTGGGCAGTTCGATCCGGTTGGAGGTGAAGCCGTGGACGAACACCACCGTGGGGTGGCGGGTCTCCGGCGGGCCCTCGGGGATGTGCAGCGTGGAGCGCAGCGTCAGGCCTGCGTGACGGAAATCGTGGTGACGGATCAAGGCGCTGCCTTTTCGGTGGTGTCGGGGAGGGGAGCGTTGCTCGGGCCGGCGGGCTCCACGGGCCGGACGGCGTCGGCGGGCTCCTCGGACCGGGCGGCCCGGGCCAGACGTGGCACCCAGACCAGACCGATGACCGCGGAGACCACGGTGGCGCCGAGGAGCAGGCCGAAGAACAGCCCGGTGTGGCCCAGTGCGAGTGCGGGCGTGCCCAGGGCTGCCAGACCGGCGAGAGCGCGGGTGAAGGCCATGGTCACGCCGGTCGCGGTGGCCCGCAGCAGGGTGGGGAAGAGTTCCTGGGACCAGATCTTGTAGATGGACTCACCGGCGAAGGCGTTGCCCAGGCCGGAGACCAGCATGACGGCGACCAGGGTGAATTCGCCGGGCCCGAACAGCGCGGGCAGGGCCCAGGCGACGACGATCAGGGCGGTCCCGGCGGCGAACCAGACCTGCCGGGCGGGTCGGTCGACCACGCGCATGAACACCAGTCCCGCGACGAACCCGACCGGGAGTCCGAGGAGCGACAGCTGCGAGTACCGTGCGACCTCCCCGTCGGCCAGAGAGGTCCACAGGAAGGTGCCGAACTGTCCGAGGGTGTTCGCGCCGAGGTTCCAGGTGGCGTAGTACAGGCCCGTCGCGAGCAGGGCGTAGCCGGTCGGGGCCCGGAAGAGATCCCGGACGCGGCCGAACTCCACTGTCTCCGCAGGGGAGTTGGGGCTGGTATCGGCGGCCTGTCGCGCGGCCGCCCACTCGGCCGACTCGCTGAGGGTGAGCCGCAGCAGCAGGACGACGACGGCCACGACCAGCAGATGGGCGAAGAGGACACGGCCGCCGAGCATGCCCTCCGCTCCCATGAAGGAGCTGAGCATGAGGGCGGCGACGATGCCGGCGAGCCAGAGCATGCCGGAGAACACCACCATGGTGCCCTTCTTGCCCTCCGGTGCCTCCTCGTTGACGAGCGCGAGCGACACGGGGAGGTCCGCGCCGATGGCGAGACCGGTGGTGATCACACCCGCGAACAGCAGGACGGGGCTCGCCGCCACCAACAGCAGCAGGACACCGACGGCGTACAGCACGAGCGAACTGGTGAAGATCGTCCGGCGGCCGAACCGGTCGCCCAGCCGGCCGCCGAAGAGCGCGCCGACGGCGAACGCCAGGGTCTGCAGTCCCAGCAGCGATCCGATGGTCCCGGGGGCGAGTTGCAGCGGAGCGGCGTAGTAACCGCCGATGGCGATCCCCGAGGTCACCAGTGCGGCCGAGTCCAGATAGGACGCCATGCCGGCGAGCGTCGCGGTCTTCCAGGGATTGCTCGTGCTGAGTGTGGGGCGAGACATGGGTCCTCTTCGCTGAGTACCGGGGACTGCTCGTGTGGGGGGAGTGCCGGGTACGGCCGCCGAGAGCAGCTACGCAGGGTTACTTAAACGCGCCACTTAAACGTGTAGGTTGACTGAGCGGGTAAGCTAGCCCGCGATCACGGGGTTTGGCAAGAGGTCTGTCAGAGGGGGGATGCATGGCTGGGACGTCCAGAGGCAGACGGGTGACGAGCGGCGATGTCGCGAAGGAGGCGGGAGTCTCACGGGCCACGGTCAGCTACGTCCTGAACGACTCCCCGCACCAGAAGATCGCCGAGGCGACCCGCAAACGGGTGTGGGAGGCCGCGGCCCGGCTGGGCTACGCGCCCTCGGCGGCGGCCCGCGCCCTGCGCACGGGACGTTCCGACATCGTGCTCGGAGTGCTGCCGGACTGGCCGATCCACCATGTGCTCGGTCGGCTCATCCAGCAGCTGACCAACGCCTTCGCCGAACACGAGCTCACTTTCCTCGTGCACTCCTCGGCGCAGCCCGCCCGGCCCCTGCGGGAGGTCTGGAAGGCCCTCACCCCGGCCGCGGTCCTCGCCCTGAACGAGTTCCCCGAGAGCGAGGCCGAGGCCATGCGCGCGGTCGGCATCGAGGTCGTCATGGCGATGCACGGCACGCCCTCGCAGGACCTCCACCCCCCACTGGTCTCCGAGCAGCCGATCGGCGCGCTCCAGGCCCGGCATCTCGCCGCCTCGCACCGTCGCCTCGGCTATGCCTATCCGGATCTGCCCCGCCTCGATGTGCTCGCCCAGCCCCGGCTGGCGGGCGTCCGGCAGGTCTGTGAGGAGCACGGTCTCCCCGAACCCGTCGTCCGCGCCGTCCCGCTGGAGCTGGACGGTGCCGCGGAGGCGGTGAAGGCCTGGCTGGCCGCCGACCCGCCGGTGACGGGCATCTGCGCCTTCAACGACGACATCGCCATGGCCGTGCTGCTGGGCGCGCAGTCCCTCGGGCTGGACGTCCCGGGCGACCTCGCGGTGATCGGCGTCGACGACATCCCCAGTTCCGCCCTGCTGCGGCC
This sequence comes from Streptomyces caniscabiei, assembly GCF_014930365.1. Classification (GTDB taxonomy): domain Bacteria; phylum Actinomycetota; class Actinomycetes; order Streptomycetales; family Streptomycetaceae; genus Streptomyces; species Streptomyces caniscabiei. The sequence continues at coordinate 314,768 of NZ_JABXWI010000008.1, forward strand.
GTCCCTGACCACGGTCGTCCGCGACACCGACACCCTGGCGCGGGGCCTGGCCCACCGCGTCGTCGAGGCACTCGACCGGAAGGAGACGCTCACCACACGGATCGAGGACCCGCTCAGCATCGAGCAACGGGATTCGACCTGAGTGCTCGCCCGCGCCGGCGGTGCCCGGGTGTGCCGGGCCGGAGCCGGTGCCCGAGCAGCCGGGACCGTCGCGCTGTGTGAGTGGCCGGCGGTCGCGCTCGCCGGGGGACCGGAGGTCGCGCTCGGTGAGGGGCTGGACGGTGGACCGGACAGCCGGTTACGGTTCCGCCCGTCCCCTCGGCGCACGGTGGCCCGGGGCGGGGCGAGCGGGGTGTGGCCGGCCGACGATCCAAGGCCGCCGGAGCGAGGCCGAACGCCCTGTCGGAGGACGACCACAGACGTTCTCGCCGTGAGCACCCCCCGCCCCGGCTCCGCGGTCTCAGCGCCGGGCACTCGGAGAGCGGGGCGAGCACCGCCGTCTCCTCGGACCGCGGCCGCGAAGCCGCCGGCTCCGGGGCCGGCACGCCCCCACGCCGGCGTACCGCGCCGGTGCCCCACGCCTTGCGTACCGCGCCGGCGCCCCACGTCGGTTACCCCTGCTCCTTCGCGGGAACCGCGGTCACGTCGACGATCAACTCCCAGGAGATCCAGATGACCACACCCCCTCCGCCCTTCGACCCGGAGCTGGCCGCCGCTCTCGTGGAACTCGGCGACCAGGTGCCGACCAGCGCGACCCCGGAGGACATCCCCGCGGCGAGGGAGCGGCTCAACCGCGACGTCCCCCTCCTGTCGAACGACGAACTGAGCTGTGGCGGGCTCTTCGACGTCCACGAGCGGTCCGTGCCCGGCCCGCCGGGCGCGCCGGACGTCTCCCTGCTCATCTGCCGGCCCACCTCCGTGCCCGGCCCCCGCCCGATCGTCTACTTCACCCACCCCGGCGGCATGATCGTAGGCAACAACCGCCTGGGTCTGCCGCTGGACTGGGCCGAGGAACTGGGCCTGGTCGTGGTGTCGGTGGAGTACCGGCTGGCTCCCGAAAACCCGCACCCGGCACCCGTCGAGGACTGCTACGCGGGTCTGCTGTGGACGGCGGCCCACGCCAAGGAGATCGGCGGCGACCCCGACCGCATCGTGCTGGCGGGCGGCAGCGCCGGTGGTGGACTCGCCGCGGCCCTCGCCCTCCTCGCGCGGGACCTCAAGGGCCCTCGTGCCATAGGCCAGTTGCTGATGTGCCCGATGCTCGACGACCGCAACGACACATCCTCCGCCCACCAGATGGCCGGGCTCGGTGTCTGGGACCGCACCGCCAACGAGACCGGCTGGAACGCCCTGCTGGGCGAGGCGCGCGGCACCGACGACGTGTCGCCGTACGCCTCTCCCGCCCGCGCGGCCGACCTCTCGGGTCTCCCGCCGGCCTTCATCGACGTCGGGTCGGCCGAGACCTTCCGGGACGAGGACGTCACCTACGCCACCAGGATCTGGCAGGCCGGAGGACGCGCCGAACTGCACGTGTGGCCGGGTGGTTTCCACGGCTTCGACGGCATCGTGCCGCAGGCCGCGCTCTCGGTCGACGCCCGGGAGGCCCGACTGCGCTGGCTCAGGCGGCTGCTGGGCGAGTGACGGAAGTGAGGGCCCCGGCGGGTCGCGCCGGCGTGCGCTGATCAGGAGCGCTGCTGAGGACCGCCTGCTTCTTGGCTTCGGCGTGGTCTCGGCAAGCGGCCCGCACGCGACGGCCACGCGCGCGTCCAGCCACGCCTCCGCCGCGTCCGCCCGCACCCCGCAAGCCGGAGAACTCGTACGGATACGGCTGGAGCCTGCGCGACACCCCGGACGGCCGGCTCGCCTGGCGCGACGGCGGCAACGACTGGTCCCTGGGGCTGCTGAGCCGGTCGCTGCGCGACGGCGTCCTCGTGTTCCGGATCAGCAACCACGCCTACCGCGACGGGAGATGGAACCTGGAGGACCAGGCGGAGAAACTGACCGTGGGCATCGCGGACCGCGTCCGGGCGGAGGGCCACTGACCGATCGCCGGTCCCCGTCGCGCCGGTGGGGTCAGGGCAGTCGGGGGAGTACGTCCCTGGCCGTGTGGCTGAGGATGCGCAGGTCCTCCGCGAACCGCGCGCGATCCGCCTCCGGGAGCGGGTTCAGGAAGTACTTCCTGATGTTCTCGACGTGGACATGAGCGGCGCGCACCGTGGTCTCCTCGCCCAGCGGGGTCAGCCGCACCAGCTTCCCGCGCCGGTCGGCGGGGGACTCCGCCCGGGTCACCAGACCCGCCGCCTCCATGCGGTCCACCAGCCGGGTGGCGCCGCCGGTGGTGAGCACCTGCTCCTGGGCGACGGCCCGCATGGACAGCCCCGGCTCACCCGCTCGCCCGAGGATCAGCAGCACCTCGAACATCAGATGGCTGATGCCGCACTCGACTTCGAGGGCCCGCCCGAGGATGTACTCCAGCCGGTTGGCCGCCCCCTGCAGCCGCCCGAACGCGAGGACGAGTTCGTCGTCGGCGGCCTCCTTCGCCGTACTGATGTTCGCCTGCTCACTCACGGCCGTGCCGCCCCTCTCCCGGTCCCGATCCAGATCCCGACAGCCACCGTACCGATCATGCCGGGGTGAGGGGGCGGGGGAGACCCGGCGCCCCGCTCGGTCACGAGCGTCTCCCGTCCCTCCGCCGCGTCGACCGGTTCTCGCCCCAACGATTGGGTAACGTTTCCCAAAAAGATCCGTACATCGGCGGCCGATGGCCGGCGACTCCCCGCCCCGGGGGTCACTCCGTGGAGCGGGCCGTGGACCGGCGTGCCACCAGCCGGGGGGAGAGGATGACCTTGGTCGACGGGCGGGCGCGGTCGGTGATCCGTTCCAGGAGCAGGCGTACGGCGTTCCGGCCCATCTCCTGGCCGCACTGGTCGACGCTGGTGAGCGAGATCGGGCCGTAGGCGGCGAACGTGGTGTTGTCGTAGCCGGCCACCGAGAGGTCGCCGGGCACGGACAGACCGGCCTCGGCCACCGCGTCGAGCACGCCCAACGCGGCGATGTCCGCGCCGGCGAAGACGGCCGTCGGCCGGGCGTCGGACGGGCGGGACAGCAACTCCTGGGCCGCCCGGTGACCGCCCTCCTGGCTGTAACTGGTGGAGATCACGTCGATGAGATCGTCCAGTCCGTGCGCCCTCATGGCCTGCCGGTACCCGTCCGCGCGCCGGGCGTTGGGCATCTCCGCGAGCCGGGTCCGATCGGTCTCGTGGTGCTCCACATGGGCGATCCGGCGGTGCCCGAGAGCGACAAGATGACCCACGACCAGGGCCGCGCCCTCGATGTCGTCGTCGGCCACGGTGTCGTACGCGGCGGAGGAGCCGTGGCGGCCGACGACCACGGTGGGGACCGCGCCGGCGACATGCTCCAGGTGGGCGCGCGACGAGACCGGGGCGACCAGTACGAGGCCGTCCATGCCCCGGTCGATCATCGCCTCGGTGACCCGGGCCTCGGCCTTCTCCCCGTTGCAGCCCGGCCCCAGGAGCACCTGGTAGTCGGTCTCCTCCAGCGAGTCGGTGATGCCGTCCAGGATCTCCGGGAAGAACGGGTTGCGGATGTCGGGCAGCATCACGCCGATCGTGTAGGTCTGCCCCCGCAGGGCGCGGGCGCCCGCGTGCGGCCGGTAGCCCAGCTCCTCGATCGCCCGGCGCACTCTGGTCTGCATCTCGGGGCTGGCCCCGTAGGCGTTGCGCAGCACCTTGGAGACGGAGGTGACGGACACCTGGGCGTGCCGCGCGACATCGACGATGGTGACCCTGCGCTGCTGTGCTGTCGGCTCCATCCGGTCCTTGCCTCTCGGGGATCGTCCGGCCGCAGTGTAGGCCGGAACGCGCAGGTCGAACGAGTGTCCGGGTCTCATGGGGCGAGAGTGCCGGGGGCGCGGGCGGCGCCGGCCGTGTGACGCCGCCGCGATGCGCGCGACATCTTGACGTCACGCGGGACGCTCCTTAAGGTCTGGCCACACCCTTTGGGAAACGTTACCCAAATCCGTGGCGATTCCCATGGCCCGACAGCGGGCCGCTCCTCCATTCAGCACCGCACGGCGGTCGCGCGGCCGGACCCGTTCCACGCCGACGAGGACCGGCGGATCGAGACAGCAAGTGATGTGAATCGTTTCAAGAGAGGGGGTTCGTCGGTGGCTCTGGTCCCGCACAAGCGGCTCGTCGACAAGGACCGGCCTCCGGTCGCAGCACCGGACACACGGCCCCGGGCCGCGCGCAACGCCCCGCCGTGGTGGTTCGCCCTGCCGGCGATGCTGCTCTTCGCCTTCGTCGTCCTGGTGCCGAGCGTCCGCGGCGTGTACTACGCCTTCACCGACTGGGACGGGCTCGACCTCGACTTCTCCTTCGTCGGCCTGGACAACTTCGCCGCCATGCTCGACGACCCGGACGCCAAGCAGGCCGTCTGGCACACCCTGCTGATCGCGGTGACGATCACGGTCGTCCAGAACGGACTGGGGCTGCTGCTGGCCCTGGGAGTCAACTCCGCCATCAGGTCCCGCAACATCCTGCGCGTGTTCCTGTTCGCGCCGGCCGTGATCACCCCGATCGTGACCGCCTACCTCTGGCGGAACCTGCTCGGCCCGGACGGCGCCGTCAACAGCCTGCTCGCCGCGGTGGGACTGGGCGGATCGCGGCAGGACTGGCTCGGCGACCCGGAGCTGGCCCTGTGGTCGGTGGTGGGGGTGACCGTGTGGCAGTACGCGGGCTACTCCATGGTCATCTTCCTGGCCGGGCTCCAGTCGGTGCCCAAGGAGATCCACGAGGCGGCGTCCATGGACGGGGCGGGCCCGGTGCGCCGCTTCTGGTCGGTGACCAGGCCGCTGCTGGCCCCGGCCCTCACCATCAACCTGATGCTGTCGATCATCGGCGGGATCAAACTCTTCGACCAGGTCTACGCGTTGACGGGCGGCGGGCCCGGACACGCGACCGACACCATCTCGACCCTCATCTACAAGGACGCCTTCACCCTGGGCGAGTTCGGCTACAGCATCGCGCTCGCCGTCGTCCTCACGATCATCGTGGCGGTCGTCTCCGCCGGTCAGTACGCCGCCCTGTCCCGCAACGAGAGGGCCGCGTCATGAACCGCTACGGCCGCCGCACCCTGGCGCTGGAACTGGCCATGATCGCCGCCGCCCTGTTCGTCGGCTTCCCGGTGTACGTCCTGGTCAACCTCGCCGTACGCCCCGCGTCGGACACCTCATCGCCGATCAGCCCGACCACCTCGCCCACCCTCGACAACTTCACCCAGGCCTGGCAGCAGGGCGCGCTGGGCGGGGCCCTCGCCAACAGCCTGCTGGTGACGGCGTGCAGCGTCGTCGTCGTACTGGCCGTGTCGTCGCTCGCCGCCTACCCGCTGGCCCGGATCACCGCCCGCTGGTCCCGGGGGACGTATCTGACGATCCTCCTCGGCCTCGCCCTCCCCTTCCAGCTCGCCTCCCTGCCGCTGTACCAGACCATGCGCGACCTGGGTCTGCTCGGCACCCCCTGGGCACTGGTCCTCTTCTACGCCGGCCTCCAGGTGCCGTTCACCGTCTTCCTCTACGTCGGCTTCCTGCGCGCCCTGCCCGGCGACTTCGAGGACGCGGCCCTGATCGACGGCTGCACACCCCTGCAGAGCTTCCGGTACGTGGTCCTGCCGATGCTCAAACCCATCACCGTCACGGCCCTCGTGCTCAACACGGTCGCCGTGTGGAACGACTTCTTCACCCCGTTGCTGTACCTCAGCGGCAGCGCCCAGCAGACCCTGCCGGTCGCGATCGCGGGCTTCGTCGGCCAGTACGTCACCGACTGGAACCTCATCTTCGCCGCGCTGGTGATCAGCATCCTGCCCGTCCTGCTCGTCTACTTCGTGCTGCAGCGCAGCATCATCAACGGCTTCGCGGGAGGGCTGAAGGGATGACCCCGACGCCCGACCGTCCCTCACGTCCGGTGGCACCTTCCCCGAGGGGGATCTCATGAGAACACGTACACTCCCGGTCCTGATCGCCGCGATCACGTCCACGGCGGTCCTCGCCGCCTGCAGCGGCGGCACCGAGGCGGGCTCCGACAGCGGCTCGGGCGGCTCGAAGACGCTGACCGTCGCCTCGGTCGACCAGGGCTCGATCGAGGACGTCGTCAAGGCGTTCGAGAAGGCCAACCCGGGCGTCAAGGTCCGGTACACCACCAGCGGCGCCGACCAGTACCAGCAGCAGATCCGCACCCAGCTGTCCTCGGGCACCGCGCCCGACGTGATGTCCGTCTGGCCCGGCAACGGCAACCCGGCCGCCACGTACGTGCTCGCCAAGCCCGGCTATCTGCGCGACCTGTCGGACCGGCCGTGGGCCGCGAAGCTGCCGGACGCGATGAAGTCCGTCGCCCAGTACGAGGGCAAGACCTACACCGCGGTCTTCGGGCAGAACGGCATCGGCGCCGTCTACAACGAGGAGGCCCTGAAGAAGGCCGGACTCACCGCCCCCGACACCTGGAAGGACCTGCTGGCCTTCTGCAAGGCCGCCAAGGCCAAGGGCACCCCCGCCTTCGCGCTCGGCAACCAGGACAACTGGGTCACCCAGCTCGTCCAGTACTCCCTCGTCGCCACCACCGTCTACGGCGAGGACCGGGACTTCGACAAGCAGATGCAGGCCGGCGAGGTCACCTTCGCGAAGTCGCCGTGGGCCACCGCCCTCGACAAGTACATGACGATGGAGAAGACCGGCTGCTTCCAGAAGAACCCGCTGGGCACCAACTACGAGGCCAGCCAGCAACTCGCCGCCACCGGCAAGACCCTCGGCATCGTGCAGGGCAACTGGGTCATCGCCCTGCTCAAGCAGAAGAACCCGAAGGCCACGTTCACGCTCAAGGCACTCCCGGCCACCGACGACCCGGCGCAGACCCTGATACCCGCCGCCGCGGGCGCCGGATACGGCGTCAACGCCAAGGCGAAGAACGAGGAACTGGCCCTGAAGTTCGTCGACTTCGTGATGTCGGCCAAGGGCATGAACACCTTCGTCAAGAAGCAGGGCGGACTGCCGTCCCTGTCCGACACCGGCTTCGCGGCGGACCCCTCGCTCGCCGAACTGTCGGAGTTCATCAAGTCCGACCGCACCGTCCCCTTCATGGACCAGCTCTGGCCGAACCCCAAGGTCCAGCAGACCATGCTGAGCGGACTCCAGGAGATCTTCAGCGGACAGTCCACGCCCGAGAAGCTCCTCGACGACATGGACGCCGACTACAAGTCCGGCAGCTGACCGACGGCACCCAGGCCGACTGAACGAAACGTTTCGACCGACAGCGAACAACCGACCGGAGGTTCGGCATGCCCGACGTCCCGAGTGAGGCGTTGAGCCGTAGACAGGTGGTGGGCACGATGGCAGTCTCCGCGGCGGGGTTGGCCTCGCCCGTCGTTCCCGGGCTGCCCGTGGCGGCGGCCCACGCCGAAGGGGAGGACGACCGCCGTGGGGCGAGAGTCACCGGGCTCGCGGTCGACGGCCGTGAGGACGGCCCACTCGGCGTCGACGACCCCGCCCCCCGCCTGAGCTGGCGCGTGACCGGAGCCCACCCGGGCTGGATCCAGGCCGCCTACCGCATCCGCGCCGCGCGCTCGGAACAGGACCTGGACCGGGCGCACCTGCTCTGGGACAGCGGCAAGGTCCGTTCCCCGGACCAGACCGACATCGCCTGGCAGGGGCCCGCGTTCGCCTCCCGCCGGCGGGTGGTGTGGCAGGTGCGGGTCTGGAGCACCGAGGGCCACCCGACCCAGTGGAGCCGGCCCGCCACCTGGGAGACCGGCCTGCTCAAGCGCTCCGACTGGGGCGAGGCCCGCTGGATCGAGTACCCGGGCCGCACCCTCGACCAGCCCCTGCCCGTCTTCGCGCGCGCCTTCCGGGTGAGCCCGCGCGGCGGCGAGGTCGTCCGGGCGAGGCTGTACCTGTCCGGCATCGGACTGCACGTGGCCCACCTCAACGGCGAACCCGTCACCGACGAGGTGCTCGCCCCCGGCAACTCCAACTACCAGCTCTCCACCGAGTACCGGACGTACGACGTCACCCGCCTCGTCCGCCCCGGGGACAACACCCTCGGCGTCGAACTGGGCCAGGGCACCGCGCTCGTGACCCGGTCCGTCACCAACCCCTCCACCGGCCGCACCGCCCCCTACAGCTGGTGGCAGAGCCAGACCAAGGGCACCGGCACCCTCGTCGCGCCCGTCGCCCGGGGCGCCACCTCGGTCAGGGTCAGCAGCGTCGCCAACTTCCACGTCGGCGGCACCGTCAGCATCGACACCGGCGACGGCGGCGAGCGCATGGAGTCCCGGACGGTCACCGCGATCGGCACCGCGGGCGCCGACGGCACCGGCATCTCCTTCGAGCCCGGCCTCTTGGCCGCGCACGACAGCGCCGCCGTCGTGGTCGGCTCCGGCAACTCCCTGGCCGGCGTCGACCCGAGCGCGGGCGCGGCCGTCCCGCCGCGGATGATCGCCCGCCTGGAGGTCACACGGGCCGACGGCACGGTCGACACCGTCGTCAGCGACCGCTCCTGGCGGGCGGCGCTCGGCCCGACCGTCACCGCCGGCTGGTACTCCGGCTCCGACTACGACGCCCGCCGCGAACAGCCCGGCTGGACCGCGCCCGGCGCCGACCTCCGCGCGTCGGCACGCCGGCGCGACGGCACAACCATGGGCTGGACCGACGCGGGCATCGCACCACCGCCCAACCTCACCACCGAACTGGTGTGGCGGGCGGCCGAGCCGCTCAGGATCGTCGACAGGATCCGTCCGGTCGCCGTCACCCAAGCGCGTTCCGGCGTCTGGGTCTTCGACTTCGGACAGAACTTCGCCGGCTGGCCGCTGCTCGACCTCGACGGCCCGCTCCCGGCCGGGACCACGGTCAAGCTGTACCCGGCCGAGTCGCTGAAGGCCGACGGCACCGTCGACCAGGCGTCGCTCATGGGCGGCGGCCCCGCCCGCGGCACCGACCTGTTCGCCGCCTACACGACGCACGGCGACGAGGGGGGCGAGCGCTGGCACCCTCAGTTCCATTACTTCGGCATGCAGTGGCTCCAGGTGACCGGCCTGCCGGAGGGCTATGTCCCGACCCTGGACACGGTGACCGGGCTGCAGATCCACGCGGACGTCCCTGAGGCCGGCTCCCTGCGCACCTCCGACGACCGGATCAACCGGGTGCACCGCATGTCCCGCTACTCGATCATGAGCAACGTCATGTCCACCTTCACGGACTGCCCCGGCCGGGAGAAACTCGCCTATCCCGCCGACTACGTCCAGCCCTTCGGCGCCGTGCACCGCACCTTCGGCTACGCGGCCTACCTGCGCACCATGCAGCGCCACCTGGTCGAGGGCCAGTCCCGGTCCGGTGACAACATCGGCAACGTGGCGCTGAAGGCCCCCGTGTACGACTGGGGGTACACCGGCCGTTTCGGCGACGAGATCAACTGGGGCAACGGCATCGTCCTGGTGCCCTGGCTGGCGTACGAGACCTACGGCGACACACAGACGATGCGCCGCCACTACCCCCGGATGCAGGAGTTCCTGACCTACATCCGGACCAGGAAGGCGGGCACCGGCGCCGACGCCCACCTCGTGGACGCGGCCCTGGCCGACTGGATCGCCGGCGAGAACACCTCGGGCCGGATCACCGGCACCTGGGGCTACCACCAGGTCGCCGACCGCATGGCCCGGATGGCGGCCCTGATCGGGCGCGACGCCGACGCGGCGGAGTACCGCCACCTCGCCGACACCATCAAGGACGCGTTCAACGACGCCTTCTACAACAAGGCCCTCGGCCGGTACACCGCCGACGGGGACCGGGGCGCCGCCGGAGCCACACAGGCCGCGCAGGCACTCGCGCTCGACGAGGGACTCGTCCCCGACGGCGAGCGCGGCAGGGTCCTCCAGGCGCTGGTCGAACTGGTCCACGCGCACCGTCCGTTCGGCGGCGGGCCCCACTTCAGCGGGGGCACCATCGGCCTCGCGCCGACCGTCAGGGCCCTGCACGAGGGCGGTCACGACGACCTCCTGTGGGACGTCCTCCAGGAGGACACCCGCCCGGGCTACGGTCACTTCATGGCGCCCACCACCGCCAACCCCCGGGGCCTGACGACCATTCCCGAGGACTGGGGCATCGGCAACTCCAAGAACCACATGATCCTGCTGCAGATCGAGGAGTGGTTCCACAGCGGTGTCGTCGGCATCCGCCAGGTGCCCGGCGGCGCCGGATACCGTGAACTGGTCATCGACCCCCGCCCCGTCGGCGACCTCACCCATGCCGAGGGCAGCTATCGCACCCCGTACGGCGTGGTGTCCGCCCGCTGGACCCGCGAGAACGGGCGCTTCCGGCTCGACGTGGAGCTCCCGCCGAACACCACGGCCGAGATCCGGTTGCCCGCCCAGGGCCACCCCGCCCGGGTCGTCGGCTCGGGACGGCACACGTTCACCACCCGCGAGCCGTGACCAGAACCCGAGAGACCGAACAGCCGGTGCCATGTCGATAGGAGCCAGTGTCATGGCCGAAGGAACGAGCGCGGCGGAGGGAGCCTCCTCCGCCCGCCCGCAGGAGGGCCCCGTACGGGGGCTCACCGTGGAACACCGCACCGAACCCCTCGGTGTGGACGCCGACCACCCGCGTTTCGGGTGGCACACGCGATCCGCCACCCGGGGCTGGCGGCAGGGGTCGTACCAGATCCTCGTCGCCGGCTCCGAGGCCCGGCTGACCGCCGGCAACGCCGACGTCTGGAACAGCGGACAGGTCCATTCCGCCGACTGCGTCGCCGTACCCTACGCGGGCGAACCCCTGCGGCCCTCGACCCGCTACCACTGGTCCGTCGCCGTGTGGGACGCCGAGGGCCACCGGGCGGGCAGCGCGACCTCCGTGTTCGAGACCGGTCTGATGAGCACCGACGGCGTGACCGGGTGGGACGGCGCGCAGTGGATCGGGATGCGGGGGAAGACCCCCGGCTCGGCCGGCGCGCCCATGCTCCGCAAGGAGGCACCCCTCCACGTCGGCGGAGACCGACGGGTGCGCGAGGCGCGGCTGTACCTCTCGGCCCTCGGCGTGTACGAGGCCCACGTCAACGGGGAGCGGGTGACCGTCGACCAGGACGGCGCCCCCACCCTCGAACTGCTGCCACCGGGCTGGACGAACTACGACACCCGCGTCGACTACCTGACCTACGACATCACCCGCCACCTGCGCCACGCGTCCGAGGTCACGCTCGCGGTCGTCCTGGGCAACGGCTGGTACAACGGCCGGGTCTCCGACGGCAGCACCTACTACGCGCCGGACGGCAATGCCCTCGCCGTCAAGGCGAAGCTGCTGGTCGAGTACACCGACGGGACCACGCAGACCGTCGTCACCCGCCCGGACGACGGCTGGCGGGCCACCGACACCGGCCCCCACCGGGCCGACGACATCTACGACGGCCAGACCTACGACGCCCGCCGCGAGCCGACCGGCTGGACCGCGCCCGGGTTCGACGACAGCGCCTGGACGGACGTGGAACGCGTCGCCTTCGAGGACCGGTACCCGGATGTGCGGCTGATCGCCTACCCGGGGGAGAGCGCGCGCTTCGTCGACCGCTGGGACCAGCGGCCGCGATCCGTCACCGTCGCCACCGGAGTCACCGGCGAGGACGCCAGCCCCCATGGCCGGGGGCGCGTCGTCGTGGACCCGGCCCGCACGGTGACCGACCCCGCGCGGGCGGCCGGCGCCGAGATCACCCTCTCCGCCGGTGAGACCGCCGTCTTCGACCTCGGCCAGAACATGGTCGGCGTGGCCCGCTACGGGGTGCGCGGACCGGCCGGCGCCCAGGTCGAGTTCCGGTTCGGCGAGATGCTCAACGACGACAGCGCCGGCGCGGACGGCCCCGAGGGCTCGCTGTACCGGGCCAACCTCCGCAGCGCCGAGGCCACCAGCACCTACATCCTCAAGGGCGACCCGGAGGGCGAGACCCATCAGGACACACTGACCTTCTACGGCTTCCGGTACGTCTCCGTCACCACCTCGCAGACCGTCACGATCACCGGGCTGACGGGCAAGGTCGCCACCTCCGCCCTGCGCGAGACCGGAACCGTCACGACGAACGATCCGGACGCCGACCAGCTGGCGAGCAACGTCCGTTGGGGGCAGCGCGGCAACTACTTCTGGGTGCCCACCGACTGCCCGCAGCGCGACGAACGCCTCGGCTGGACCGGCGACACCCAGGTCTTCGCCACCACCGGCCTCTACAACGCCGACGCCGGTGTCTTCCTCAGCCACTTCCAGGACACCGTCGTCGACTCCCAGACCATCTACGGCGCGGACCAGGCGCAGTACACCGGCGTGGCCCCCGGCGGACGCTACAACTTCCCCGGCGGCGGCAGCGGTTGGGCGGACTGCGGGGTCGTCCTCCCGTGGACCGTGTGGCAGATGACCGGCGACACCACCGTCGTGGAGCGCAACTGGTCCTCGATGACGCGCTACCTGGACTGGATCCGGCAGCAGACCGGCGACACCTACGCCGGACAGGGGTCCCTCACCGGCGACTGGCTCGCCCCGCAGAAGACCAGCGCCCAGCTGATGAGCGACGTGTACTACGGCTACTCCGCCCAGCTGATGGCGAGGATGGCCCGCGCGACCGGCAGGGCGGCGGAGGCCGAGGAGTACGAGCGGCTCTTCGGGAACATCAGGCGGGCGTTCGTCGCCACGTACCTGAGCACCGACGGCGATCGCGTCACCGTGCGGTCCGGCCTGGGCAAGGCCTCGCCGATCGAACCCGGCTCCGACCCGGACGAGCGGACCGAGGACAACAGCCAGAGCGCGCTGCTGTGGGTCCTCAAGCTCGGCTTCTACGAGACCGAGGCCCAACGCCACGCCCTCGTAGGCCACTTGGCGGACAACATCGGCAACGACGCGGCGTACAAGAAAGCGCACCCGGACAGCATCCGCGTCCACCACGCCGAGAACACGCTCTCCGTCGGCTTCCTCGGCGTCAACGTCCTCGCCCCCGTCCTCACCGACGAGGGCCGCGCCGACCTGGCGTACGCGCTGCTGTACCAGGACGCGCTGCCGTCCTGGCTGTTCTCGGTGCGCAACGGCGCCACCACGGTCTGGGAGCGCTGGAACTCCTACGCCGAGGAGGCCGGGTTCGGCCCGGTCGGCATGAACTCCTTCAACCACTACGCCTACGGCGCGATCATGGAGTGGATGTACTCCTACGTGGCCGGCATCGCCCCCGATCCGGAGGGCCCCGGTTTCCGGCGCTTCCTCCTGCGGCCCCACCTCGACCCCACCGGACGGATCACCAGGGTCACCGGCACGTACGACTCGCCGTACGGCGAGATCCGCAGCGCCTGGGAGGTGAGGGACGAGGGCCGCACCCTGGCGTACGAGGCGGTCGTGCCCGCGAACAGCGAGGCCACCCTGCGCCTCCCGGCCGTCTCGGCGGACGCCGTCCGCGAGGGGGGCACCCCGCTGTCCGAGGTGGATGGCGTGCGCTTCCTCGGCCACGCGGACGGCGTGTCCTCGTACAGCATCCCGTCGGGCCGGTACCGGCTCACCACAGACCTGCGCTGAGGGGCGGAGGAAGGAGGCCCGGCACCGTGTCACACGGTGCCGGGCCTTCGTAGTCGCACCGCCGCGTCCCGCCGGGCATCGACCGACGGCCCACCCGCTCGCCCCCGACGATCCGCGCGTACCGGCCTCAGTCGGCCGCCGGCGCGGGCTCGGACGCGGGCTGCGGCGGGGTGGCCTGCTCCGGGGCGTCGGGGCCGGTGTAGTACACGGAGGAACCCTGCTTGACGCGCTGGGCGTTGCTCTTGGCGACCAGACCTTCGAGGGTGGTGCGCACGACGTTGGTCTGGATACGGCGGTCCGGGTGCGCCTGGGTGAGCGCGGTGGCGACCTCGGCCGCGGAACGCGGCTCGCTCTGCTCGGTGAGATGACGGCGGATGAGCTCGACGAGCGTGGGCTGAGCCTTCTCGGCGGTCGCGGTCGCGGTCGCGGTCTTGGCCGCGGTCTTGGAGGCCGCCGTCTTCGTGGCGGGTGGCTTGCTCGCGGCAGTCTTGCCGGCTGCGGGCTTGGCGGTGGAGGCCTTGTCGTCAGAGGCCTTGGCGGTCCCTGACTTGGCCGTCGAGGCCTTGGTGGTCACGGTCTTGGTGGCCGTCGTGGTCTTGGCGGCCGTCGGCTTCGGGCTCTCGGCCTTCGGGCTCTCGGTTTTCGGGCTCGTGGTCTTCGCCGTCGTGGTCTTCGTGGTCGCCGTCCTGGGGCCGGCGGTCTGCGTCGCGGTCGCCTTCCTCGTCCCCTTGCCGCCCTGCGAGGGTTCGGCCTTCCTGGCCCGGGTGCGCTTGCCGGCCTCCGGGGCGGGGGCGGTCTTCTGCCGGGGCACGGAGGGTGTCGTGACCTCTTCGGCCGCGGGCGTGGGCTCGGGGGCCGCGACGCCGAGCGCCTGCTGCATGTTCACCAGCACGGCGTGATCCTGCCGCAGACTGAGGAGTTGCTCCTGCAGAGCGTCGATCTCCCCGATGAGACGCTCCTGTTCCTTGGCGTTGCGCTCGAGGTCGGTGGCGACCTGGGCGGTGTACTGCGTCTTGAGGTCGGTCGACTCTGATGGCGTCTCGGTCATGGCGGTTCCCTTCCCGACAACGAACGTGCTGTGTGCGGATGGTACTCACCGATTCGCGATACGTCGGCCGAGAGCGAATCCCGGTTGCCGCGACGCCCCGCCTCCCGCGGTCCTGAGGTGACGGGGAACCCCGTGTGCCGTCAAGGCCGCACCGCCTCAGCCCCGGGACCGGGCCTGATGGGCACCTGCCGGGCGGCAGCGACAGTCCCCGCACCGCACCGCACCGCTCTCCCCGAGCCCATCGGATACCTGTTCGGTGACCACGATGGGCTGAATCGGGCGGCGGGCATGTACTGCGCCGCCGCCCACTCCCGGGCCCCGGAGGTCAGGCGCCGCCGCGTTCGTGCGGGATCTTCTCCCCGGCCTCGATCGCCACCGGCAAGCGGTTCTCGGCCGGAGGGAGAGGGCAGGTGGCCAGGTCGGTGTAGGCGCACGGCAGGTTCGTCGCCCGGTTGAAGTCGAGGACCACCGTGCCGTCGGCGGCGGGCGGGGCGAGGGAGAGGGACCTGTTGGCCGCGTAGGTGGTGATGCCGGACGTCGCGTCGGTGAACAGCACCAGCAGGCCGCCCGGCCCGTGCCCGGGGAACGAGGTCAGGGCGAGGGGACGCCCGTCGAGAGCGAACTCGATCCGGCCCGGCGCGTCGTACACATGCTCAAGGCCCTCCACCGCCGCGCCCACCGTCGTCGGCCGGGGCTCGTCGAAGGCCGTGTACCTGCCGGTCACCACCCAGCGGGGGTGCGGGGCATAGGCGGGCGTACCCGTGTACGCGGTACGCAGCGGCGCGTCCGGGTGCCGGGGGCGGACGATGTCGTGTCCGCCGCGCCTGGCCACCTCGATCACGGCCTCGCCCCAGACCGCGTTCACCCCGCCGCGCTCCGGGAGCACCCCGAAGCGGTGCTCACCGTGGACGGGCACTCCGTCCACGACCAGTCCCTCTCCCTCGTCGAGGACCACGACGACCCCCTCGGCGCCGGTCGACCAGGCGCCCGGCGCGTCCGGGAAGCGCTGCGGCTCCTGGTCGAGCCAGTGCAGGCCGGTGACGGCGAGGAAGCCGTGCGGGTCGGCGAGCCGGGTCTCCTGCCCGGTGTGCCACTCCTGCCAGTCGCGGGTGAAGGCGGACAGTTCCTCGGTGGTGTCCTGAACGGACATGTGTGTGCGCTCCTCGGTCGTGGGTCGTGGGTCGTGGGTCGTGGGTCGTGGGGTCGTGGGGTCGTCCGGGGTCGGTCAGCGGGGTGCGGTGGCGGGGCCGACCGGGGTGTCGCTTCGCGTAGCGTGATGCGGTGCATGACCCGGTGCCGGTCGCCGTAGTCGCGGTTGGCGTAGTGGGCCGTGCTGCGGTTGTCCCACAGGGCGACGTCGCCGGGCTGCCAGCGGTGGCGTACGACGTGTTCGGGCTTGGTGAGATGGGCGTAGAGGATGTCGAGGACGCCCCGGCTCTCGTGCTCCGAGACGCCCACGATGTGCGAGGTGAAACCGGGGTTCACGAACAGCCCCTTGCGGACGGCGGCGGGTGTCACCCACGCAGCCCGAACAGCACCCCGAGGGCGATGCCGACACCGGCACCGATCGCGATGCGCCGCAGGCTGATGCCCAGATGTTCGACGAGGTACGTGCCGTTGTAGCCACGGACACCGTCGTGCGTCGTGGACACGGTGACGAACGCGTCCCACACTCTCGCCGGTGACGGCACGAGTGTCTCGCTCCATGTCCCGCTCGCCGCCACCACCTGCCACAGGAGGAGGAACAGCAGGAGCGAGCCGACGGGTAGCACGACGGGGCGGGCGCGCTCCCACGGACCCCGCGCGGGCGAACGGGGATCGGGCGATACGTCGACGCGGGCGGACGTGGGTGCCGGGACGTCGGAGGGCGCGGGCGTTCCGGCGTCCGCGTCCGCCGGTGCTGCCGGTCGATCAGGCTTGGAGAGAGGGGGAGTTACGGACATGTGGCGTCCTCCGTGGGGCGCCGGGACATGCGCGGCCGTCGTCTGGCGACGTGGGCGGCCGGCCCCGAGCGAGAGCTGTGCTGGACCGAGCGGGAGAGAGCACCCCGGGACAGGGCGCGAGGACCGCCCGCGCCGGGTGAGTCACCGGACGGCGGGGCGGGCGGGAGAGCGTCGGTTCAGCGACAACACGAACCCGGGCGTCGGCACAGGTCGATGACCTGGCGTCGCACCAAGGGCTCGGGATTCATGGCCCTTTTCTACCCCAGCCGCAGCGCGACACCAAGAGGCGTCCACTCTCTGGAACGCGGGGCGGGGACGCGTACGGCTACGCGGTGGCCGCGGCCGGACCGTTCGCGGGCTTGTGTCCCCAGGCGGTGAGCATGCCGGCCGAGACCGCCGCGCACGCGTCCGAGCCCAGGTAGCGGATCGCCGCGTCGAGGGCCGCGTCGTCGACCAGGCCGGTGGCGACCATGGCGGTCCTGCTCCGCTCCCAAGTGTCCGCCCAGAAGCGGCTGATGGGACTGCCCGGCAGCAACGGCGGCACATGGATCTCGGCGCCGACGGACCCGAGCCCCGCGTCCCGCAACAGCCGCGGGTACGACGGCACCCAGGTCACGTCCGTGCCGATGGTCGCCCGCAGGCCCTCCCACATCGCGCGCATGGCGTCGGCGTACGGGGTGCCGGGCGTCCGGTCGCTCGTCAGGTCGATCGCGTCGCTGAGCACCAACACCCCACCGCACGCGACGAGTTCGGCCAGTTTCGTGATCAGGCGGTCGCGCTCGGGGAGGTGCATCAGCACGAAGCGCGCGTGCACGAGCCCGAATCGGCCGGGGGCGAAGGCCGGGTCCGAGACGTCGGCCCGGAGGACGTCGAGCCCGGGGACCGGCCGGGCTTCGAGGAACCGTACGTCACGGTCCACCGCGAGCACGCTCGTGACCCCGGCCTCCTCCAGCAGCCGACGGGAGACGGTGCCCGTGCCGGCGCCGACGTCGAGGCAGCGCCACCCAGGGCCGACGCCGAGGTCCCGCAGCCGCGCCAGGGTGACGTCGTCGTAGGCGAGGGCACCGAAGTCGATCCGTTCTCCCTCGCCCGGCTGTTCCGGACGGAAGACGGCCTCGCCGTAGCGCCCGTCATGGCGCCCACCGCCCGGCGCGTCGTCGAACGCGGTCATGAGCGAACCCCTTCGCAGGAGGGACAGGTGGCGGGCGGCGGAAAGCATGAGGTCGCCGCCCCCACCCGATCCTCCCCGGCCCGCACCCCAGGGGCCCGAGGCGCGCCGCACCGTCGGCCGCACGGACCCGGACGTCGGCATCGGGCCCCGTCGCGCGGCGCGCGGCGGAGTCCGCCCGGCTCAGCCCCCGAGACGTTCGCTGTAGGCCTCGGTCGGCGGATACGGAGTGGGGCGGGTCATGCCCACCGACCAGAAGGCCCTGGTGCCCGGGACCGACGTCACGTCATTGAGGTACGGCGCCGGGGCCGGGCCCGCCGGGCCCCGGGCGAGGGCCCAGGTGTCGCCGTCCCGGCGCAGATACGTACTGCGGCTCTGGTCCGAGAAGTTCCAGCCCGAGATCCACGCGGCACGCCCCCGGGCGTCGCCCGCTATCCCGGTGAGCGACCCGAGGGTGAAGCCGGCTTCCAGCCGGGTCCAGGACGTGCCGTCCCAGTGACTCAGGGCGGGGTTGCCGGGACGGCCGATCGGCCCGCCCACACCGGCCTCGGTGCCCACCGCCCATACGTCGTCCGGGCCGGCGGCGTGCACGTCGGCGAGGCCGAGCCGCAGGCCCACCACCGGGGGCAGCGCCGTCCACGCACCGTCCCAGCGGGCCACGAGACCGGACCAGCCGCCGCCGTTCGACCGGTCCCCGCAGACCCACACCTCGCCCCGCCGGCGCACGACGACCCGGTAGAGGTTCACGCTCGCGACGGGCAGCGGGTCCAGCCAGCGCCACCGCCGGCCGTCGCCGTGCAGCAGACGGGCGGCGCCGTCCCGGACACCGCAGACCCACACCTGCCGGTCGCGGCCGACACCCACCGAGCTGATCCGTACGTCCGGTTCGCCCCGGCCGGGGAAGTCGGCCTCGCGCCAGGTGGTGCCGTCCCAGCGCAGCAGGGGGCTGCCGTCGCCGGTGGGATGGCCCACGGCCCACGCGGCGGACGAGTGGACACCGGCGACATCGACGATCCTCGTGTGCGTCAGGTGTGACAGGTCGCTCTTCCGCCAGACACGGCCGTTCCACACCATGGCCAGGGCCCGCTGCTGAGTCTGCGCCCCCAGCTCCTCCTCGCCCACGGCCCAGGCCAGTCGCGGCCCGGCGGCGGCGATCCGCCGCAGTTGCGCGGCGGGGACGCTGCCGGGCGCCGGCACGGCCTGCCATTCCCGCGTTCCGGGTGCCTGCGCGTCCTGCCCGTCCTGCCTGTCCTGCCCGTCCTGCGGGAGGGGCGTCGGGACGTGGGCCCGGGACGCGGACGGGCCGAGCGCCGTCCCCGCGAGGGCACCGACGGTCCCTGCCACGAATCGCCTTCGTCTCACTGTTGGATCCCTCCGGACGGATCGGGCGGACAGGAGGAACCACCGTGAACCAGCGCACCCGAGAGTTCTAGCCACCCACGTGACAAAACGCGGGGAGGGGCCTTACCCGATCGGGTGAGCGACCAGTGGCGTGCGCACGCGGTAGGGGAGTAACAACTCGTATGAGGCACGAGACATGACGTACGCGGCGTGCGGACAGGGCGAGTGGGGAGACAGATGCGTGTTCCGATGACGGTGGCCGACTTCCTGGACCGGGCGGAGGCGGGTTTCGCCGACAGCCCCGGGGTGATCGACGAGCCGGGTCAGCCCGCGGCGCCGGTGGCGCCGTCGACGTACCGGCGGCTGGGTGAACGGGTACGGGCCTGGCAGGCGGGACTGGACGCGCTCGGGGTGGGGGAGGGCGAGCGGGTGGCGGTGGTCAGCCACAACTCGGCCCGTCTGCTGGAGCTGCTGTTCGCGGTGCCGATGAGCGGGCGGATCTGTGTGCCGGTCAACTTCCGGCTGAAGGCGGAGGAGATCGAGTACGTGGTGCGCCAGAGCGGCGCCTCGGTGCTGCTGGTCGACCCCGAGGTCCGGGACACGGTCGCCGGCGTCGAGGTGGCGCACCGGTTCACTCTGGGGGAGCAGACCGACACCGAGCTGATGCGGTTCGGGGTGGAGCCGAGGCCCTGGTCGCACCCCGACGAGGACGCCACCGCGACGATCAACTACACATCGGGAACGACCGCGCGCCCCAAGGGAGTTCAGCTCACCCACCGCAACATCTGGGTGAACGGGCTGACCTTCGGGCTGCACACGAGGGCGTGGGAGCGGGACGTGTACCTGCACACCTTGCCGATGTTCCACTGCAACGGGTGGGGGATGCCGTTCGTGATGGCCGGGCTCGGCGCCAAGCAGGTGGTGCTGCGCAAGGTCGACGGCGCCGAGATCCTGCGCCGGGTCGACGAACACGGGGTGACGCTGATGTGCGGCGCGCCCGCCGTGTGGAACGCGGTCCTCGACGCGGCGACCGGCTGGGACGGGCCGGTGCCGGGGCGCGACCGGGTGCGGATCGTGTGCGCGGGAGCACCGCCGCCGAGCCGGATGATCCAGCGCGTCCATGAGGAACTGGGCTGGGAGTTCACCCAGATCTACGGCCTGACGGAGACCTCACCCCTGCTGACGTTCAACCGCGTGCGGCCCGAGGACGACGGCCTGCGGGGCGAGGAGCGGGCGCGCAGGCTGTCGCGGGCCGGTCTGCCGGCGCTCGGGGTGAAGCTCCGCGTCGCGGACTCCGGTGAGGTGCTGGCGCGTTCGAACGTGGTCCTCGACGGCTACTGGGAGAAGCCCGAGGAGACCGCCGCCGTGCTGGAGGACGGCTGGTTCCACACGGGCGACGGCGGGACGCTCGACCCCGAGGACGGACATCTGACGATCTCGGACCGGAAGAAGGACGTCATCATCACCGGCGGCGAGAACGTGTCGTCGATCGAGGTGGAGGACACGATCTTCAGCCACCCCGGGGTGGCGGAGGTCGCGGTCATCGGGGTGCCGGACACCAGGTGGGGCGAGACGATCAAGGCGCTGGTCGTGCGGGCCGGGGACGCGGCCGTGAGCGAGGCCGAGATCATCGCGTACTGCAAGGAGCGGCTCGCCGGGTACAAGGCCCCGACGAGTGTGGAGTTCCGGGACGCCATCCCGCGGACGGCGACCGGCAAGGTCCAGAAGTTCAAGCTGCGCGAGCCGTACTGGACCGGCCGGGACCGGGAGGTCAACTGACCGGGCGCGGCTGCCGACACGGGGCCGACGGGGAGCGCGGCGGACGGGGGCCCGCGTCGCCCGCGTCCCCCGCGCTCCACGGTGCGTCCGCTCAGGCGCGTACCGCGTGGAAGAAGTGGGTCGGCTGCTGCACCGCCACGCTCTCGTGGACCTCGGCGCAGACGGCCGTGCCCGGTCGCTCGAAGAGGCCGGTCGGGGGCTCCGCGACCTTGATCACCGAACGGCCGGCCTCCAACAGGCGCGCGGCCATGGCGAAGTCGCCGACCAGCGCGGAGCCGGGAGCCACATGGCGGTGGCGGCAGATCATCACCTGTTCGCGGGCGAGGTCGGCCAGCAGGCTGCCGGCGCCCACCAACTCCCCGTAGTAGTCCTGGGGGTTGATCATCAGCGCGTGGCCGGTGCCGCCCTGCTGCTCTATCTCGTTGAAGGCGGCGAGGACCCCGGCGGTGTAGGAACCGGTGTACGGCAGGGTCGCGACGTCCGGGTGGTCCACGACGTCCAGGGTCAGGGCGCGGTTCTCCGCCGTCCCGAGCCGGACCATGAGGCGGTGGTCGATGAACTGGGCCAGCGCGTCCGGGTGTTCGCCGAGGGCGTCGGGGATCTGCACCCACGCGGTGATCGGCCGTACCGCGTAGGTGGCGGCTTCGAACCGGTACGCGCTCTCCCGCAGCCCGCCGGACGCGTGCGGCGCGTCCGGCCGGGTCTCGAACCACGACCGGACGGTCTCGCTCGTGACGCGCTGCTTCTTGAACAGATTCCGGGCGGTCAGCCGTGGCCGGTCCTTCCCCGGCTGGAAGGAGTCGGTGATGGTGTGGTCGAACCGGACCTCGGCCTTCTCCGGGTCCTCGGCGAAGGCCCGGGCGAACCGCTCGCCCGGGGAGACGGTGGCCGTCGTACCGGTGGCGGCCGTCGTGGCGGAGGTGTTCGTCGTGTCAGTGGTGTTCGTCGCGTGAGGGGTCGTCGTCATCCGGTTGTACGTCCTCGGGATCGGTGGGGCAGGTGGTGCCGATGGGATGAGCGGCATGCGGTGGGCGGGTCAGAGCGCGTGCTCGACCAGGCGCTCGTAGTACGGGAGATGGTGCTCGTAGTAGCCGCGCAGCCGTGCGTCGTTGTCGACCGTGGCGGCGTACTCCTTCTCCGGGGCGTCGAACCCCGCGCTGGCGATGGCATCGAGGTGCCAGCGACGGTTCCGGCGCCACTCGGACCGTTCACCGGGCCGCCAGTTCAACGCCTCGGACAGGAACGGCAGACCCACCCGCTCGCAGTAGGCCGCGACGACCTCCGCCGGGTCGGCGAGCAGCCGTTCGGCGGTGATGACCAGGGGGCGCCGGCCGGTGATCTTCCAGGCCAGTTCGAACAGGGCGTACTGATGCTCGTACCCGATCTCCCGGCAGGCCAGCTCCGGCTTGATCGCGTGGTGCGAGGCGATGGTGCGGGCCGGGTGGCGGACGATGAAGGTGTGCTCGAAGCCGGCGATCAGCTCCGGACGGTCGAAGAGATGCTGATGGTGGTACTCCAGGGTGTCCTTGAAGAACACGGTCCGACGGGCGCCGAGCCGGGCGAGGTGGGCCAGCAGCTCACCGGGGTCGCGCAGCGTCGCGGTGCCGCCGTCCGGGTCCGGGACGGACACCTCGCCGTGGTCGGTGAGCAGGACCAGGGGCTCGTGCACCACGGTCACGTCGCCGCGCTCGATCATCATGCGGAGGAAGGCCGTGGAGACCGCTCTCGGGTGCGCCCACATCGCGATGACGGTGGGGCGTGACACGGGTTCGGGGGCCCGGCGCGGGGGCGGGGTCCCGGTCACATCGACCATGCCGTCGGGCGCCGGTCCCAGCGGTGCGCGCGCAACTCCGCCAGCAGGGCCGGGTCGAGCGGCGGAGCGCCGGAGACGGCGAGGTTGGCGCGCGTGTGCTCGGGTGTGCGCATACCGGGGATGACCGTGCTCACGGCGGGGTGGTGCAGGATGAAGCGGAGCGCGAGTTCGGGCAGCGTGACGCCCTCGGGGAGGACCTTCTTCAGGAGTTCGGCGCGTTCGACGGTCGGGCCGAGGTTCTCCGGGCCGAAGTAGACGGCGCGCCAGTCCTCCTCGGGGAACGTCGTGTCCCGGGTCAGCCGGCCGGTGAGGCCGCCCTCGTCGAAGGGGACGCGGGCGATGATGCCGATGTCGTCGCGCAGCGCCCGTTCGAACAGCTCGTCCTCCGGGGCCTGGTCGAAGATGTTGTAGATGACCTGGACGACATCGACGAGCCCGGTGTCGATCGCGCGCAGGCAGTTGGCCGGCTCCCAGCGGTTGACGCTGATGCCGAAGCCCTCGACGACCCCCTCGGCCTTGAGGTCGGAGATCACCCGCTGCCAGCGCTCGTCCTCGCTCCAACGGTCCTCCCAGACATGGAACTGGAGCAGGTCGATGCGGTCGGTGCCGAGGTTCTCCAGACTGCGGTGGACGTACTCGCGGACGTGGTCGGGCGGGAAGACGTCGTCGAGGGTGTCCTGCGGGCGGGGCGGCCACTCGCGGTTGAGCGGCGGGACCTTGGTGGCGACGTACAGGCGACGGTCGGGGTGCCGGCGCAGCAGGGCGCCGAGCATGCGCTCGCTGACGCCCCGGCCGTAGACCCAGGCGGTGTCGAAGAAGGTGCAGCCCTCCTCCACCGCCAGGTCCAGACAGTGGGGCGCCATGTCGTAGTCCCAGCCGGTGAAGCCGCCGGGGCCGCCGCCGATGCCCCACATGCCGTAGCCGATCTCGCTGATCCGCCAGCCGAGCCGGCCCATGGTGCGCTGGTGCATGTCGTCCTCTCGAATCACTGGGTGAGGGTGGTGCGGTAGGCCGCGACGGCCGCTTCCAGCGGCCTCTCCCGGAGGCCGTGCCGGGCGTCGAGCGCCGTGCACGACGCACGGGTGAACAGGCGGGGGTTGTCGGTCAGCAGCCGCCGGAAGTCCGGGACGCCGTCGGGCCCCGACGCCGGCAGCAGGGTCAGCACGGCGTCCAGCACGGCCGCCGCCGAGCCCGCGTCCTCGGCCGCGGCGGCTCGCAGCGCCGCCATGAACTCCGGTACAGGAACGGCCCGTTCGACTTCGGTGAGGGCGAGCGAGGCGAAGTCCGCGCCGCCGTCCCGGAACACATGGTGCACCGCGCCCTCGGCCGGCTCCGCGAGCCCGGCGACCAGCCGCGCGGCCGCCTCGTCCACGGGCGTGTAGTCCGACCGCATCGGTACGTCGGGCCGCAGCCCCAGCCGATGGAACGCCGACAGCAGCAGATGGGTGAGCGCCTTGGGGTTCGGTACGCCGTTGTCGGCGGCCGGCATGATCTCGCCGAGCCGGTAGAGGGTGACCGGCGCGCCGAGCCGCCGGGCCGCGAGCACCAGCCGCTCGGCGACCCACTTGGATCGGCTGTAGCCGCTGGTGGGCGTCGCCGCCCGCGCGGGATCGAAGTCCTCGCCGAGACGGTCCCGCGCACACTCCCGCGCACCGGACGCCTCCCGGTCGAGCACACCGAGGGTCGACACATGGTGCAGCGCCTTGGTCCGGCCGGACAGCGCGAACCGCAGCACCTCCGTCGTGCCGTCCACATTGGCGGGACGGTGGGCCCGGTAGTCCAGCAGGAAGTTGACGAGCGCGCCGATGTGCAGGACTGCGTCGCACCGGGCGGCGTACGCCTCCCAGGTCTCGCGCGTCCAGCCGAACCGGTCCCGGGCGAGGTCGCCGCGTCGCGCGTCGAGCCGCCCGGCCAGGGACTCGTCCCACAGCCCCTGCGCGGTCAGGGCCTCCCGAAGCCGGTGCCGGGCGTGTGCGTCGTCCCGGGCCCGCACCACGCACACCACCCGGGCCCCGGTGGCCGTCAGCAGCCGGTGGACGGCCCGCGCGCCGACGAATCCGGTGGCCCCCGTCACCAGCACGGTGCGCGGTGGCGGGGCCGGACGGGCGCCGGCCGCCGCGCGGGCCAGTGCGGCCAGATCGTCCGGCAGTTCGGCGTCGCGCTCCATCAGCGCGGCCACGTCCTCGGCGGGCATGACCGCGTCCCCGTCGCCGGGCACGGCCGTGGCGAGGGCCGCCGGAGTGCGGTGCGCGTGAAGGTCGGAGATACCGACGCGCACACCGAGCGTCTCCCGGATGCGCAGGACCGCGGTCAGCGCGGTCAGGGAGTCCCCGCCGTGGTCGAGGAAGTCGTCCCGGACACCGAACCCGGGCCGGTCGAGCACCGCGCCCATGACCTCGGCGAGACGCTCGGCACGGGTCAGCCCGGCGGCATGCCCGGCACGGGTGAGCGCGGCATCGTCGCCGGTGCCGGCACCCGTCGCCGTGCCGGGCCCGAGTTTCTCCTCGACGATCGTCCGCAGCGCCCGCAGGTCCACCTTGCCGTTGTCGGTCAGCGGGAGCGCCTGGAGGACGAAGCAGTGCCGCGGCACCTGGACGCGCGGCAGCAGGGACGCCAGATGCCGGCGCAGGGCGGCCGGGGTGGTGCCCCCCTCGGCCGCCGCCGCGACCACCAGACGGGTACGGCCGGACCGTCGCAGGGTCAGAGCCTTGGCCTGGATGACGCCGGGACAGGACTCGGCGGTCGTCTCGATCTCCCGGAGCTCGACGCGTACGCCGTCCACCTGCGCCTGCCGGTCCCGACGGCCGACGAAACGCAGCAGTCCCGCGTCGTCGAACCGCCCGAGGTCGCCGGTGCGGTAGAGCCGCTCGCCGGGAACGCCGGGCGAGGTGTTGGGGACGAACGCCTCGGCGGTCAGCTCCGGTTCGCCGACGTACCCGGCACCCAGACAGGCACCCCCGATGAGGATCTCCCCGATGCCGTCGGCGTCCGCCGCGTCGACGAGGGCGTAGCAGTTGTCGATGGGCCGCCCGAGCGGGATGTGGTCGCCCTCCGTGCCGTCGACGCGGTGGAAGACCATACCGATGCTCGCCTCGGACGGCCCGTAGCCGTTGGTGATCCCGAGCCCAGGCACCAGCTCCCTGAGCCGGTGCACGGCGTGCGGGATGATCTCCTCACCGCCGACCACCAGATGGCGCAGCGAGGCGACCCGGGCGACGTGCGCCGGCTCGGCCTCCAGCAGGGCCACCAGCATGCCGAGGATCGCCGGTACGAAGTCGGTGACGGTCACCCCGTACCGGGCGATGGTGTCCACGGTCCGTTCCAGATCGAGGAACTCGCCCTGCTCGGGGACGATCGTGCGACCGCCCGTCGTCAACGGCCACAGCAGCTGCCAGATCGCGGAGTCGAAGGTGTGGCGGCTGTTCTGCAGTACCACCTCGTCCCCGGTGGCGGCGAAGTAGCGGGACATGAAACGGAAGCGATTGGTCAGACCTCCGTGCAGATTGACGGCGCACTTCGGTACGCCCGTGGTGCCGGAGGTGAAGACGCCGTACACCGGACTGTCGGGAGCGGGCCGCCGTCCCGGGCGCTCGGTGCTCGGGACGATCGCCCGGTGGGAGACGACCCGGGACCGCCCGTCCGTGCGGACGAGGGAACCCGAGGTCAGGGCCAGCGGGGGAGCGAGCACCTGAAGGACGGTGCGCAGCCGCTCCTCCGGCCAGGCCGGGTCGCAGGGCACGAAGACCGCGCCCAGTTTCATCAGGGCGACCATGCACAGCGGGAGTTCGACACTGTTGCCGATCATCAGCGGGACGAGGTCACCCTCGCGCACACCGGCCGACGCCAGCTCCGCGGCCAGCCCGTTGGCGAGCGCGTCGAACTCCGCGTAGGTCAGGGCCGTCTCGGTCTCGCCCCGGTGGACGAGGGCGATGCGGCCCGGGGTGCGGTCAGCCTGTTCCTCGATGAGGGTCGCCACCGGACGGTACGGTCCGTGGTCGACCTCCGCGCCGGCGACCTGCCAGTTCGTTTCCGACATATCCTCCGAGCTCTCTGCTGATGCTGGACGTGGGTGGGGGCGCCAGAGAGATGGCTGTTCACGAGTCGGCGCGGGCGGGGGTGGTACCCGCGACGGCCCCGGTGAGTCCGGCCGGCGGCTCGTTCCCGGCGATGAGCGCGGCGAGCAGGGCGCCCGCCGCGGGGGCTGTCTGGATCCCGTGACCGCCCAGTCCGGCGAGCCAGCTGAAGCCGGGCGCCGCCGGGTCGGGGCCGATCACGGGGGTGTCGTCGGCGGCCGAGCTGCGCAGTCCGGCCCAGGCGCGGCGGACGTGCCGGACCGGCAGGTCCACCACCGCCCGGAACCGGTCCAGGGCCAGCGCCACGTCTCGTTCGTCGGGCCGCGCGTCACCGGGCGGGACGGGCGTGGCGTCGGCGGGCGAGACGAGCAGCCCGCCGGACTCGGGACGGGCGTAGAACGTGTCCGCCACGTCGGCGATCATCGGCCAGCCCGCGATGTCACCGGCCGAGCCTCGGTCCGTCGGCAGGGAGACCAGCGCCGCCGTACGGCGGTACGCCACCAGGCCCTGGGCGGCGACCCCGGCCGACTCCGCCACCTGGTCGGCCCAGGCGCCCGCCGCGTCGACCACGAGCGGCGCGGCGAACTCCCCGGCCGGCGTCGCCGCGTGCCACCGCCCCCGGTGCCGGGTGAGCGCGTGCACCCGCGCGCCGGTCACGACGGTCCCGCCGGCCGCCTTGAGGCCGCGCAGGAAGCCCTGGAGGACGGCGTCCGTGTCGATGTCGCGGGCACCCGGTTTGTACAGCGCGCGGTCGAAGGCGCCGGGCCGCAGTGCCGGGCACAGGGCGAGCGCCTGTTCATGGTCCAGCTCGATCACCGGCTGCGGGGCGTCCGCACCGGAGGCCTTCGCGGCGTCGAACTCCCGGCCGGTGCCCGGGGTTCCGAGGGCGAGGACACCGCGCGGCCGCAGCAGCTCGGCGACGGGCGAGAACCCCGCCGGGGGGCTCTCGTAGAAGGCGAGGGAGGCCCGGGTCAACTCCCGTACGACGGCGTTGCCGTAGTACTCGGAGAAGAGTGCCGCCGACCGGCCGGTGGCGTGCGTGCCCGGAGCGCTCTCGGCCTCCAGCAGGGTCACGCGGCGACCGGTCCGGCCCAGGAAGTGGCCGGCCGAGGCGCCCGCGACACCTCCTCCGACGATCACGACGTCCGACTCGCGCACGCCGCTCACCGGCCCTTCCGGGGCAGGGTGAGGGCGGCCACGCACAGCGCCAGCAGGGTGAGACCGCCCGCCACGGCGAAGCCCCGGGCGACGCCCTCGGACAGTCCCGCACCGGCCTCTGCGGACGTCCCGGCCCCGGACGACCACGCGACGGCGCCGAGTACGGCGAGACCGGTCGCCCCGCCGATCTGCCGGGCCATGTTGACCAGTCCGGACGCGGCGCCCGAGTCCTCGTCGGCGACCTTCGAGAGCGCGGCCAGGGTCAGCGGCACCCCGGTCACACCCAGCCCCGCGTAGGTCAGCACGGTCGGCACGAGCATTCCGGTGGTGTAGCCGCCGGAGTCGCCGATCCTCGCGAGCCACAGGATCCCGCAGCCGGCCACCAGCAGTCCGCCGACGACCACCGTGCGGGTGCCGAAGAGCGCGAGGAGGGGGGAGCCGGCCTTGGCGCCGACGATCAGCAGACAGGTCAGCGGGAGGTAGACGAGCGCGGTGCGCAGCGGGCTGTAGTCCCAGACCTGTTGGAGGAAGAGGGTGAGGAAGAAGAAGATGCCGAAGACGGCGGTGCTGATGAGTGCCGTCACGGCGTAGACGCCCAGCCGGGTGCGGTCGGCGAACAGCCGTAAGGGGACCAGGGGTTGGGCGCTGCGCCGCTCGACGACCACGAACACGGGCAGCAGGACGGCCGCCGTGCCGAGCGCGCCCAGCACCGCCGGCGAGGCCCAGTTGCCGCCGCCCGAGGCGCCGTCGATCAGTCCGAAGCACAGCAGCAGCGCCGCGAGGGTGCCGGTCACCGCCCCGAGGACGTCGAACGCGCCCCGGGCGCGGGGCGTCTCGCGCAGCACGGAGGCGCCGACGGCGAGGATCGCCACGCCGAGCGGGACGTTGACGAACATGACCCAGCGCCAGGACAGGTAGACGGTGATCAGCCCGCCGGCCAGCAGCCCCACACCCCCGCCCGCGGTCGCCACCGCCGTGTACCAGCCCACGGCCCGGTTGCGTCCCGGCCCCTCGGGGAAGGTCACCGCGATCAGCGACAGCGCGGCGGGCGAGGCCGCCGCGGCGCCCACCCCCTGCGCCGTACGGCAGACGGTCAGCAGCCACGCCTCGGTGGCGAACCCGCCGAGCAGCGAGGCGACGGTGAAGACCGCCACGCCGGTCAGGAACAGACGCCGTCTGCCGAGGATGTCCCCCGCCCGTCCGCCCAGCATCAGCAGGCCGCCGAAGGCGATCGAGTACGAGGCCACGACCCACTCCAGGTCCGCGCCGTCCAGGCGTAACGACCGCTGGATGTCGGGCAGCGCCACATTGACGATGGTCGCGTCCAGCAGGAACATCAGCTGCGCCGAGGAGATCACCGCGAGCGCGACCGACCGCCGCCGGTCGCCGTGGTCCTCCTCCGGGAACCGGGAGGCGTCGGCGGCGGTCCGCGCGGACGCCGTCATCGGCGGGCGGCGTATTCGATCTCGAGACGTTCGCGCAGCGGGTGCCGCAGCACCTTGCCGAGCGAGTTCTTGGGCAGTTCCCACAGGAACTGCACCCGGTCGGGCCAGAGCACCCGCGCCATCCGCTGGTCCGCGAGATGGCGGTGCAGTGTCGCGAGGGTCGGCGGCTCGCCCTCCGGCACGATGACGGCGCACACCAGCTCGCCGCCGGGGATCCGCGGATCGGGGCAGCCGACGAGCGCGACCTCCTTGACCGCCGGGTGCCGGGTCAGGACGGCCTCGACCTCCAGGGTGGAGACCTTCTGGCCGCTGCCCCGGGTGATCTGGTCGACACTGCGGCCGACGATACGGATGCCGCCCCGGCCGTCGTCCCGGGCCAGGTCGCTGGTGTCGAACCAGCCGTCCTCGTCCAGGCACGCCTCGTACACCTCGCGCCGGCCGAGGTAGCCGAGACACTGCGAGGCCCCGCGCACCAGCAGCCGGCCGGAGCCGCCGTCCTCCTCGACGGCGATCCGCACCTCCGTCGACGGTTCCGCCCGGCCGTCGCTGTGGCCCGCCCAGCCCTCGGGATCGTCGTCCCGGGTCACGGTGACGGCCCCGTTCTCCGTCATGCCCCACAGGGCGCGCACCGGGATGTCGAGGACCTCGCGGACCTGGGCGATCAGCCCCGGGTCGATGGGGGCGGAGCCGGACACGATCTGTACGACGCTTGAGGTGTCGCGCGGCTCCTTGCGCTGGGCGTCCAGCAGGTCCACGAGGTACGCCGGGGACGCGTAGGCCCAGGTGACCCGGTGGGCGGCGACGATGTCGAGCAGCAGCTCCATGTCCCGGTTGGCCTCCTGCATCACGCAGGTCCCGTGCAGCAGCAGGGGCATGTAGCAGGCGTAGGTCAGCCCGGCCATGTGGGTGGCGAAGTTGGGGATGGAGATGACGTCGTCACGGGTGAGCCGGTGCGGCCCGGACACCGCGAGCACGGCCGCGTGCAGGGTGTTCTGACTGTGCACGACCCCCTTCATCCGGCCGGTGGTGCCGGAGGTGTACAGCAGCAGCGCCGGATCGTCGGGGGCCGACGGCCGCACCGCGCCGAGGTCGTGCCGGTCCTCCCACGGTGTGCGGACGAAGAACGCGTCGAAGTCGATCGCGCCCGTGGCGGCGGCGTCGCCCACCACGACCCGGTGGGCGAGGGACGCGGGAGCGGCCTCGGCGAGCCGGGCACCGTAGTCGATGTCGTTGAAGCGGTCGACGGTGACACAGACCCGCGCGGCACTCTCCTGGAGCACCTGCGCCAGTTCCCGCACGTCGAGCGCGGGGATCACCGGGCAGGCGACGGCCCCGACCCGGTGGCAGGCCAGGTACAGAGGGGTCAGGATCCAGCGGTTCGGCAGATAGAGCGCGACCACGTCGCCCGCGGTGACCCCGAGTTCGGTGAGCGCGGCGGCGAACCGTTCGACCAGGTCGGCCAGTTCGGCGTAGGTCACCAGCCTGGTGAGGTCCCGGCCCTCGTAGGCGATGACGGCGGGATGCCCGGGTCTGGTGCGAACAGCTTCGGCCAAGTCGGCCAGAAACGTTTCCTCTCGCCACCAGCCGGCCGCCCGGTATTTCGCGGCCGTCTCCGGTCCCGGAATAACCAGCGTGTCCCATTCACCCACTGAAGCGCCCCCGCTCTTCGTACGTCGCTCTTCGTACTTCGAGATTGATGCTGAGCACGAAACCGGTGGCCGAGCCTAGAGGATGACGGAAGGTCGCGGTAGGTGGAACGGGGAAATCCGATTCTGTTTATCAAACACACGCCGCCCTCACCGTTCGTGCAAAAGCGTGCAGTGTCCACGATTGCGACGATCCGCGTTCAACGGGTCTCGTCGATAAAGCACTTGACACATCGCGGCGAGGAGAGTGAGGCTGCGACGGCGTCCGCTCTGTCCACGGCAATGCACGCGAGCACTGGAGGCACGGTGAAGATAGGCCTGCTCGGCTGGGACTATTCGGGAATCGATCCCGATGGCATAAGCCTGGTGGAGTACGGTCGGGAGCGCGGGCACGAAATGTCGTTCTTCACGCTCGAGGAACTCGCCTATCGCCCCGGGCCGTCCGGCGTGACGCTCACCCTGGGCGGGGAGCCCGCCGAGGCCTTCGACGCCGTCATCAACCGCGCCAAGCTGTACGGGGACGACTGGCAGGACCGCGTGGAGCGGCTGACGATGCTCAGCAGCGTCCCCGGTCTGCTGCTCTTCGACCCGGCGGACGTGTGGGTGACGGGATACAGCAAGTTCCTGATGGCCCAGCGTCTGGCCGCCGCCGGCCTGCCCGTGCCGCCCACCCGCTCGGCGACCTCGCTGACGGAGGTCGAGGAGGCCTGCGAGGAGTGGGGCGCGGTCATCCTCAAGCCCTCCTTCGGCTACCGCGGCACGGACGTGGAGCGGGTCGCCGACTTCGCGGCCGACAAGGCCGTCGCCGAGGAACTGCTCTCCCGCTATCCCACCCTGGTGTGCCAGCGCTTCTACCCGACGTCGGGCGGCGAGTACCGGATCACGGTCGCGGGGGAGGCCACCCCGATCAACATGCTCAAGCTGCCGGCGGCGGGCTCCTGGCGCTGCAAGACCATGGAGGGCGCCACCTTCGAGCGGTTCGAGGCCCCCGACGACCTCGTCGAGCTCTCGCTCAGGGCCACCCGCGCCATGGGCATCACCCTGGCCGGCCTCGACATCCTCCCCACCCCGGACGGCTATGTGGTCCTGGAGGTCAATCCGGTCCCGGGCTATCTCTCCATGCTCGGCCGGGACCAGCACCGCCAGGTGCTCGGCGGCGTCTTCGACTGGGTCGAGGCGAGGACCGCGTCCTGAACCCCGGCCGCCCGGCCCCCGCCCCGACGCACACCCGCCGGACCCCGCCCCGGGGCACCCCCTCTCATCACGCCCTCCCTCTTCCCGCCCTCCCCTGCCTCCCCGCCCTCAGCTCCGTCCCGCCAGCACTCAGGAGAGCCATGCGCTACACGACCTTCGGCCGCACCACCGGGCTGCGCGTGTCGGAGTTCGCCCTCGGCACGGCCAACTTCGGCACGGGCGTCGGCGCGCACCCCGAGGCCGCCGGACTGATGTGGGCCCGACGGGGCGACGGCGCCGGACGGGAGGAGGCGCGCAAGGTCTTCGACCGGTTCGCCGAGGCCGGCGGCACCCTCATCGACACCGCCGACTGCTACCAGTTCGGTGAGTCGGAGAAGCTGCTGGGCGAGTTCCTCGCCGCCGACCGCGACCACTTCGTCCTGTCGTCGAAGTACACCAACAGCGACTCCGTACGCCCCGGTGTCTCCGACACCGGCAACAGCCGCAAGAACATGATCCGTTCGGTCGAGTCCAGCCTGCGGCGTCTGAGGACCGACCACATCGACCTGTACTGGGCCCACTTCCCCGACACGCTCACGCCGACCGAGGAGATCCTCACCGCCGTCGACCAGCTCGTACGCAGCGGCAAGATCCTCTACGCCGGTCTCTCCAACTTTCCCGCCTGGCGTGTCTCACGGGCCGTGACGATCGCGGAACTGCGCGGCTGGGCCCCCGTCATCGGCATCCAGACCGAGTACAACCTGGTCAACCGCACCGGCGAGCGCGAACTGCTGCCCATGGCCGAGGCGCTCGGCCTCGGCGCGGCCCTGTGGTCACCACTGGGCGGCGGACTCCTCACCGGCAAGTACCGGCGTACGGAGGCCGGCTGGGTCAGCGACCAGAACCGCCGGCACCCGCGCAACGACACCGACCGCATCGAGGGCGTCGTGAACACCGTCCTCGCCGTGGCCGGCGAGACGGGACTCTCGGCGCCGCAGGTGGCGCTCGCCTGGCTGCGCGACCGTGCGGCACGGTCGACGACCGCGTTCGTGCCGGTGATCGGCCCGCGCGGCGTGGACCAGCTGGAGGAGTACCTCACCTCGCTCGACGTCACGCTCACGGAGGAGCACCTCACCCGGCTGGACACGGCGAGCGCCGTCGAGCTGGGCAGCCCGCACGAGATCGGCCGTCTCGTACGGGACTCCCTGATCGGCGGCGATCCCGACCGGATGGCCGCACCCGCCGTGCCCGTGGCCTGAGCCCCGGCGCTGACCGGGGCTCGGGCTGTCCTGGGCTCAGACTGTCCGGGGCCGGACCGCCCGTGGCGCGGAACACGGGCGGCGGCCGATGGTTCAGTCCGGGCACGCCGGCCGGTGCTGGACGGGTGTCGGGTCCAGGAAGGGCGCGGTGTAGAGCTGGGCCTCGGCCGCCTCCATGGGCTTCTCGCTGATCAGATGCGCCGCGAGGCGCGGCCCGGCGTACCCGAGGATGAGCGTCGGATCGTTGAGGGCCGTCAGCCGCAGCACGAGGTCCGCCTCGTCGGAGGGCTGGGGGTCGGCGCACTCGTGCGAGGGCACCGCACGGAATCCCAGCCCCGTCTTGAAGCGGAGCAGCCCCGGCTGTGTCAGATGCCCCATCAGGTTCGGTTCGTTGCCCAGCGTCGCCCGACCGTAGCCCCGGGCGCGCGCCTCCCGCAGGACGGAGAGGTAGACGACCCGGGGGAGGCTGGAGCGCCGGTACGCCGCGCTCACCGCGGAGAACCGGAGCACCAGGGTGTTCACCGCCGGGCATTCGAGGGCGAGACAGCCGCCGACCAGCTCCTCCCCGTCGTACGCGAAGACCCCGAAGAACTTACGGGGCCCGTGCAGGACGGCGTCGCGGTGGTCGAGTGCGAACGGGACGCCGAAGCGCATGTCGGCCACCCGTTCCCGGTAGAGCGTGAGAAAGCGGTCGAGGGTGCCCGGTGTCACCGGGTCCTCGACCGTCTCGCGCAGGCCGGCCGCGACCGCCTGGCGCTGGGCGCGCCGGACGGACTTGCGTGACGAACTGTCGAGGCTCGCGAGGAAACCGTCCTCGTCGGCGCCCAGCTCGGCCACCCAGGTGAGAAGGGACGGCTTGCGGACGAACCCCCGACGGGCGAGGTCGTCCCAGATCCCGGCCGGAGGGTTGAGCAGCCGGACGACGTCGATGGGCTGATCGGTCCTGGTCCAGGGTTCCTCGGCCAGTTCCGCGGGTGCGATCAGGGCGAGCGCCAGGCCGTGGCGGTCCACGATCTCCATGCGCCGCGCGGCTCAGGCACCCGCCGCGACGGAGTCCGCGGCACCGGGGGACCCGGCGGACACCGACGGAGCGTCGCTCAGACAGTCGGCGAAGCACGCGAGGGCCCGGGACCAGTTCTCCGAGTACTCCCTGACCAGGGTGAGGAACTCGGCGGCCTGCGCCGTGTCCGTGACCACCCACGTCATACCGGTCTCGTCGTCGCTGACCTGCGCCGCGTGCACCGTCTCCGCCTTGATGTGGGAGTCGATCCAGGCGAACTGGTCGGTCTCGGCGAAGACCCGCTCCCCGTCCACCGAGACCTTCGCGTACAGCCGCCGGAAGGCCACGGCGATGTCCAGCGCGATGGTCTCCACGACCCGCAGCTGGATCGCCGCCCCCAGCGGGGAACGCGCGAGCCGGTCCATATTGGCCAGCAACTCACCTATCGCCTCGGGCAGTCGCGACGCCGCCCGCAGCTCCTCCGCGCCCAGCCTGGCCGCCAGCGGGGCGACGATGGTGTCGTCCCACCACACGTAGTGGATGCCGGCCGGACCGCGCGGGGCCACGGCCCGGAACTCCGGCGCGGCGTTGTCCAGGTCGTCGCCGATCACCCGGTAGACGGTCTGGAAGGCGCCGAGGATGTCGTGCGTCGGCGCGTCCTGCGCCGAGAACACCCGGGCCATCTCGCCCATACCGGCGATGGTGCTGAACATGAAGCTCTTCGTCATCGACCGCCACCACACCCCGAGGGTGAGCGCGGCCCGCGGCGAGACGGTCGCGGCGGCACGCGCGCCCCCGAAGAACGCGTGGTCCGCCCGTCGCAGACCCGCGCGGTCGATCTCCTGGTCCACCCGCTCGTCGAGTTCGGTCCGGTCGGCGAGGGAGAACTCGGTTGCAGCAGTCACGATCACTCCAGAGAAGTGTGAGGACGACGAGGGTCGTTCAAGAGGCCGACGAGCGGCCGGAGTCATACGCCGAGCCGCTCTTTCACCTCGGCGAAGAACGGGATGTAGCGGTAGTCGCGGGCCACCGGGTCGTAGTCCGTGTACCGGTTGGTGAACTCCAGCAGCCGCCGGCGGACCGCCTCGACGGGTTCCTCGTGGATCCGGCGCTCGATGTCCTGGATCGCGCCGAGGAACCGGGCCAGCACGAGGGGGAGGTCCGGGCTCAGCTCGATCCTGCCGCCGGCCACCCGGATGCCGTCGTGCTCGCTGAGGTACCCGAAGAGCAACTGGGAGGCGACGGCGTCGTAGTTGGGCCGTGGGATGCCTTCGACGGCGTAGCGCAGCAGACGCTCGGCGAGGATGTACTCGTACGCGGTCCGCGCCTGCTCGGCCGGGAGGGCGGCGTCGCCGAGCAGGACCAGCATGGCTGAGACGTCCACGCGCAGCTCTTCGAGTCCGGCGAGGGGCTTGTACTTCTTCGCCGACAGGAAGGCGGGGATCGGCATGTCGCCCTGCCGGTGGTGGTATTCGTGCAGCCGCACCCACCAGGACGAGGCCTGCTGCACCTGCCGGTCCGTCGCCCCCTGGAGGAGCGGGAAGCTTTCCCGCGCCATCACCGCGTCGATCATCTTCCGGGTGGTGCGGTTGTGGCGTTCGACGAACTTGTCGATGAAGTAGAAGATGAGGTCGTCCGGGTCCTGGATCCCGTCGAAGTGGTTCTCCGGGAAGAGCGCCACCACCACGCGCGACCGGAATCCGTCGGACTGCCCCGTCACCGTGACCGGCGCCGTGGGGCTGGCGTACCGCTCCGCCAGGTGTGGATCGGTCGGCAGCATCTCGTACGTGAGGTAGTCGAGGGACAGGGACGGAAAGTACGAGGCGTCGAACAACGAGAAGATGTGGTTGTCCCGGCGGCTGTTGATGTGTTCCTTCGTGGCCCGCAGTCTGGAGCCGGGAGCGAAGGTGCGCAGGTCCTCCAGAAAGGCCTGGACTATCGGCTGCCGCCGTAAATGAGTGGATCCTTCTAGCCGACGGGCCAACTCCTTCTGGGTGTCCGCCTCATGGAACGAGGAGCGGCTGCCGAACTCTCCCCGTAATTCATTGACTTCCGCGAACACCGAGCTCATGTCGATGTCGATCAACAAATGCTCCTCCCCGTCAACTCCGGTGCACGCTACCACGCCCGGATGTTCGAATCTTTGCCTTTTCGGAATGGCCGCAATGGCTCCCGCAATTCATCGGGAGTCGTGCCGAGGAGCCTCCAGTGTCTTGCGCAGGACCGGGTACGGCGGGTCCGCGATCAGGTAGAAGTGATGGCCCGCGACGCCGACCTCGCGGACGGCTGATGTGCTGAGCGCACTCCACGGACGGCGGTCCGCGTCCTCGTCCCGGTCGCCGACGATGGTGGTGACCGGACAGGTGAGCAGCGGCTCGGGACGCATCACGTAGTCGTGGAACATACGGCCGTCCGCGATCAGATAGGGCAGCACTACCTCCCGGAAGATGGGGTCGGCGGCCATCTCCGCGTCGGTGCCGCCCATCCGGACCAGATCGTCGAGCAGCCGGTCGGGATCCTCCTCGGCGACGAGACCGGTGGGCAGCGGAGCGTCCCGGGAACCCGAAGCGAACAGGTGCTCGATGTGGACACCGCGTCGTTGCAGTGCGCGTGCCGTCTCCAGGGCGATGGGCGCGCCCAGGCTGTGCCCGAAGAAGGCGAGGGGCCGGTCCTCGAGCGGTTCGAGCGCGTCGGCGATGTCGTCGGCGAGCCGGACGAGGTCGTCCGGAGGCTCCTCGTCGAACCGGTCGGCGCGCCCCGGGTACTGGACGGCGTGCACCTCCACGTCGGGGAGCGCGTCGCCCCACCCGCGGTAGAAGGAGGCCGATCCGCCGGCGTGCGGGAAGCACACCAGACGGACGCGGGCCGTCGGCCGTGCGGTGTCGCACACGAGTCGGCGGGAGGTGTCCGGGGCGGTCACCGGCGGACCCCCTTCCGGGCGCGCTGCTGTCGGAGCCGCGCCGTACGGGCCCGGCGGGCGGCCTCGGCGGAGGAGCCGGCCGCCGCGTCCTCCCCCTGCTCGTGACCGGCGCGGATGAGCGCGACCTGGGCGTTCACGGTGGTCTCCTGGAACAGGGCGACGATCGACGGCCGCAGACCGCAGCGCTGCTCCAGCGCGTCCTGGAGCTTGAACATGGCCAGCGAATGGCCGCCGAGATCGAAGAAGTTGACGTCCGACGGCACCGTGGGCGTGCCGAGCACCTCCGCCCAGGCGGCGGTCACCTGGGCGGTGAGCGCGTCGTCGGGGACGGGCGCGGCCGGGGCCCGTCCGGTGGGTGCCCGGTCGGTGGGCGGCGACGGGGCGAGCGCCTCGGCGGCGAGGGCCCGCAGGGCGGCGCGGTCGAGTTTGCCGTTGAGGTTGCGCGGCAGCTCAGGCAGCACCCGCAGGTCGCCGGGCACCATCACGGCGGGCAACGTCTCCGCGAGGGCGCGCCGCAGCGCGACGGGGTCCGCGCCCTCCCGGGAGGCGACGAAGCCGATCAGGCCCGTGCCCCGCGCGTCGGGCAGGACGACCGCCTCCTGGACGCCGTCCAGGAGGCGCAGCGCCGTCTCGACCGCACCGAGCTCCACCCGGTGGCCCCGGACCTTGATCTGGTCGTCCCTGCGGCCGACGAAGTCCAGCCCGTGGTCCGGCATCCGGCGCACGAGGTCACCGGTGCGGTACATGCGCGCGCCCGGCTCGTCGGTGAAGGGGTCGGCGAGGAAGACCGCCGCCGTGGCGTCGGGGCGGCCGAGATAGCCGCGGGCCACCCCCGGCCCGCCGATGAACAACTCGCCTTCCGCGCCCGGGGGTACGGGCCGGAGCTCGTCGTCGAGGACGTGGAGCCGGGCCCCGGGGATCGGTCCGCCGATGCCCACCGGTGCGACACCGGTGAAGCGGCGGTAGGTGGCCCACACGGTCGTCTCGGTCGGGCCGTACTCGTTGACGAGGTCCACTCCGGGGGAGTGGACCGAGAAGTGCCGGTCGACCAGGGACTGCGGCAGGGCCTCGCCCGCCACGGTCACCCGGCGGAGGGAGGCCAGGCGACCGGTGCTGGTGCGTTCGGCGGCGTCGAGCAGCAGCCCGTACAGCGCGGGCACGCACAGCACGCTGTCCACCCGGTGACGGTGGACGAGGGCGACCAGCCGCTCGGGGTCGCGCAGTTCGTCGTCGGA
Organism: Streptomyces caniscabiei; assembly: GCF_014930365.1. GTDB lineage: Bacteria > Actinomycetota > Actinomycetes > Streptomycetales > Streptomycetaceae > Streptomyces > Streptomyces caniscabiei. The sequence continues at coordinate 353,363 of NZ_JABXWI010000008.1, forward strand.
CGCGACGACCAGGCAGCCGCCCGCCTGGAGCGTCCCCCATGTCCCGGCGACCGACGAGTCGAAGGCCAGGGGCGACACCAGCAGGAAGGTCGGGCTTCCCGGATGGACCAGGAGACGCGCCCGGGTCGACGCGGCGAGGTTTTGGTGCTCGACGACGACGCCCTTGGGCTCGCCGGTGCTGCCCGAGGTGTAGATGAGGTAGACCGGGTCCGCCGGACCGACCTCCGCGGGGAAGGACCCGGGGTCCTCGTACGTCTCCTCGCTCGGGAGGTCCGTGGCCGTCACGACGGGCACCCGGGCGACGGTGCTCGCCCGGTGCTCCGTGCGTGCCGTCGCCACGACGGCCTTCACCCGGGCGTCGTCGAGGATCGTGGCGAGACGGGCGTCCGGCTGGGCCGGGTCGACGGGTACGTGGGCGGCGCCCGAGCCGAGGATGCCGAGCACGGAGGCGATCATCGTGACCGAGGGTTCGGCGAGGTGGGCGACCCGATCGCCGGGGCGCACCCCCGCCGCGGCCAGTCGGTGGGACAACTGCCGTGCCCAGCGGATCAGTTCGCCGTACGTGACCTCGACGTCACCGCACCGCACGGCGACCCGCGTCGGCCGGTCGGCGGCCACACGGGCCACCGCTTCGTGCGCGGAGACGAACGGAACATCCGGCAGCGGTGCGCCGGTCGATTTCATGTGGTGCGATGCCGACAACAGAGAAACTCCCCCGTGCAATAAGCGGAATTCGGTGATCCGTGTGGGGGGCGGGCGAATTGTGTTCGCCCTGCCCGTGGTCGGGGACGTGATTAGCGGTCGGATTCGTCCTGGATTCGGTGAACGACCGCGATATGACCGTTCAGGGTCCGGCGGGCCAGCATCTCGCGTACGGGGACACGGATCCCGAACTCGTTGTTCACCCTGCGGATGAGCCGTGTGATCAGCAGGGAGTCACCCCCTTCGGCGAAGAAATCGGCGTCCACCGGAAAATCGTTTCGCCCTAGCAGCTCGCCCCAGATCCGGGTCACTCCCTCGGTCGCGTCGACAGGCATCGGGTGCGCGGATTCCGGAGCAGCTGTCGTCCGTTCGGGCGCCCCCGTCGTCCGTTCAGGCGCTCCGACCGGTGCTCCTGGCGCTCCGGTCGGCGTTTCCGGCGGCGCGGCGGTGGGTGGGGCCCCGGGCGAGGCGCGTGCTTCCGGGGCCACCAGGCGCGGCCCCGAGAACGGATAACCGGGCAGCCTGGCCCGGTGGCCTTCGCCGGTCAGCCCGTCGGTCGTGATCGGCTGGCCCAGGGCCCACAGGGCCCCCACACCGGCCAGCGCCGTCGACCCCGGCGAGTCCCTGGCGCGGTCCAGGGCGACCACGGGGAACCCGGCGGCCTCCGCCGACGGCGACAGGGGGCGCCCCGGACCGATCTCCACCGCCAGGGCCCCCGGCAGGTGTTCGGCCAGCGAGTCGAGCGCGGCGCCGAACAGCACGGACCGTCTGACCTGTGTGACGAACGTGTCCGGTCGGAGGACCGTACCGGCCGCGACGACCCGGCCCGACTCGTTGAGCGCGAGGGGAAGAGCGGTCGGCCGGAGTTCGATCCCCGACATCGCCCGGGCGAGCGCCGGCAGCGCGGGCTCGATCAGACGGGAGTGCCCCGCGTGCGAATAGCGCAGACGGCGTACGAAGCAGGTGTCGCCGACGCGCCGCAGATACTCGTCGACCTGCTCGGCGGGCCCGCCCAGTACACAGGAGTCCGGTCCGTTGACCGCGGCCACGTCGAGGTCGAGGCCCCACTCGTCGGCGAGGGCGAGCGCCTGCTTCACGTCCGCGCCGATGGCCGCCATCGCGCCCTCCGGGCAGTCCTGCATGGCCCGGCCGCGCGCCGTGATGAAGGCGGCCGCGTCCTCCAGGCCGAGCACGCCGGCGACGGTGGCGGCGGTGATCTCGCCGGAGCTGTGTCCGCAGACCGCCGCGGGCCGGACGCCCAGCTCCATGAGCGCGGTCGCCGCCGCGTGGCCGACGGCGAAGAGGGCCGGCTGGGCCAGCGCGGGCCCGTTCAGCTCGTCGGCGGGGAAGTCCGGGTCGCACACGGCCCGGCGGATCCTCGCGGACAACGGCGTGGGGAAGGCCGCGAGGCACCGGTCGAGCGCCGGGCCGAAGCCGGGGAGAGCGGTGAAGGACGCGGCCATTCCCGGGCGTTGGGTGCCGCCGCCGGGGAAGAGCAGGACCACCGGGGCGGGGCCCGTCACCGGGACGGTGCCCCGGGAGGTCCCGGAGCGGGAGGCGAGTCGCTCGGCGACCTCGGCACTGGTCCGCCCCGTGACGGTCAGACGCTCGCGCAGGGCCGCGCGTCCGTTGTCCAGCGTGCCGCAGACCTCACCGAGGTCCGGATCGTGGTCCGCGAGATGAACGGCCAGACCGTCCACCACACGCTCCAGGGCCTCGGCGTCGGCAGCCGACACCAACACCAGCCGCTCGCGCGGCACCTGCGGCTCCGGCGCGGGGGAGGGGGCGGCCGCCGGGAGCGATGCCGGGGGCGCGGGGAGGGCCGTCTCGTGTGATGGCGGGGTCCCGGGGAGGGGCGTGGCCGTCTCGTGCGATGCCGGAGTCTCAGGGAGGGCCGGCTCGCGGCGCGGCGCCTGTTCGATCACGACGTGGGCGTTGGTGCCGCCGATGCCGAACGCGCTCACCCCCGCGCGTCGCGGGCCCTCGCCGGTCCACGCGACCGCCCGCGAGGGGAGGTACAGCGGGCAGTCCCCGGTCTGCAGCAGGGGGTTGGGCTCGGTGAACCCCGCGACGGGCGGGATCACACCGCCGCGGACCACGAGCAGGGCTCGGATCAGCGCGGCGACTCCCGCTGCGGCGTCGAGGTGGCCCACGCTCGCCTTCAGCGCGCCCACCGCCACCCCGCCCGGCCGGGCACCGCCCTCGCGCAGCGCGGCGCCGGCCGCCGTCCACTCGATCGGGTCCCCGATCCGGGTGCCCGTGCCATGGGCCTCCAGATAGCCGAGGGAGCCGCCGTCGACGCCGGCCGCGTCCAGCGCCGCGCCGATGACCCGCTGCTGCCCCGCCGAGGAGGGCGCGTAGTAACCGGCCTTCGTGTGCCCGTCGTTGTTGATCGCGCTGCCCAGGACGACCCCGTACGGCTCGGGATCGTCGTCGGTGACGTCCGGCATCCGGCGCAGCACCACGGCGGCCGCGCCCGACCCGGCGATCACCCCGTCCGCGTGCCGGTCGAACGGACGGCAGACCCCCGTCGCCGACAGCACACCCCCCGGTGTGTGCAGATGGCCCGCCTGGGGGTAGCCGAACCCGGCCCCCACCACCAGCGCCTGGTCACAGTCACCGCCGAGCAGCGCCTGCACGGCCAGGTGCACGGCCACGAGCGAGGAGGAGCAGGCCGTCTGCACGGCGAAGGCGGGCCCGGTCAGACCTAGGCGGTAGGCCAGGCGGCTCGCCATGAAGTCCGGCTCGGTCCCGTGGATCACGTCGTCCAGCAGGCCCGGATCGAGGGCGCCGCCACGGACCATGGCGCGCATGTAGCCGCTGCCCGTCATCGACGCGTAGACACCGGTCACCAGGGTGTCGTCCCGAGGCGGAACCCCGGCGTCCGCAAGGGCGTTGTGGCCCACCTCCAGCATCCAGCGATGCTGGGGGTCCATCAGCTCGGCCTCGCGGCGGGGTATGCGGAAGAAGTCGTGGTCGAAGCGGTCCCAGTCGTCGAGATGGCCGCGTACGGGCACGTAGTCGGGGTCGTCGGTCAGCGCGACGGGCACACCGGCCGCGATCAGCTCCTCGCGCGAGTACCGCCGGCTGTGCACGGTGCCCCGGAGTTGCGAGTCCCACCACTCGTCCATTCCCCGGGGACCCGGTAACCGCGCCGCCATACCGATGACCGCGATGTCCAGGGAACGATCCCGACTCGTCACAACGTCCCCCATCATGCCGTTGGAAATCGGATATTCCATCAGATGCTGCGCCGGTGCCGTGTCGCCTCTTGATCATATTCATGATGCAGGCGGTCTCAACCCTTTTTTGGGAAAAGGGAGTCGGAAGGAGGTTGGCAGGAAACGATCAGACATGGCAACGTCGTACGCTCCTGATTCGAAGGGAGCCGACGAGTTGCAGTCGATGGAATCTCCGGGGGAAGGACTGCACGATGTCTTCGCCGCACAGGCGGCCTCTCAGCCGCTGCGAACAGCCCTCATTGCAGGGGACATCCAGGTCTCCTACGGTGAATTGGACGCCCGCGCCGAGCGATTAGCCGACCGGCTCGCCGCCGCCGGTGTCGGACGGGGACATCTCGTACCGATCCTGATGCCGCGCTCCGTGGACCTGGTCGTCGCTCTGCTCGCCGTTCTCAAATGCGGCGCCGCCCACGCGTTGCTCGACACCGACTGGCCGGCCACCCGCCTCGACGCCGTCGTCGACCAGCTCCGCCCGCCCCTCGTGATCGCCCGGCCGGGCACGGTCGCGCCGCTGTCCGCACCCGTGTGGGACCCGTCCGACGGCGGCGCGACGCACCGCCCCGCCCGCCGCACCCACGTGCCGGTGCGGGACACCGACGTGTGCTGTGTGTTCTTCACGTCCGGCACCACGGGACGGCCCAAGGGCGTGGTGACTCCGCACCGGGCCACGGCCCGGCTCTTCCGGCCCGGCACGTTCGCGCGCTTCGGCCGGGACACGGTCGTCCCCCTCGCGGCGGCGCTGCCGTGGGACGCGTTCTCCCTCGAACTCTGGGCCGCGCTGCACAACGGCGGAACAGGCGTCCTGATCGACGAGCTGTTCCTGACGGCCGAGGCCCTCCGCGCGCTGGTCGGCGACCACGGAGTGAACACCGTGTGGCTGACCAGCAGCCTGTTCAACCTGATCGTCGACGAGGACCTGTCCGCGATGGGCGGCCTGTCCCAGCTGATGATCGGCGGTGAACGCCTGTCCGCCCGCCATGTCCACCGCTTCCTCGACCGGTTCCCCGGCACGGCCCTCGTCAACGGCTACGGCCCGGTCGAGAACACGGTGTTCACCACCACCCACCGCATCACCGTCGCGGACTGCGCCCGCCCGGGCGGCATCCCGCTCGGGCGGGAGGTACCCGGCACCTCCGTCTTCGTCCTCGACGGCGACCGCCCCTGCGCCGTAGGGGAGCCCGGGGAGATCTGTGCCGCGGGCGACGGTCTGGCCGACGGCTACCTCGGTGAACCGGCCCTCACCGCCGAGAAGTTCACGTACGTCGACATCGTCGGCGAGCGGGTCCGGCTGTACCGCACCGGAGACCTGGGGGTCCGCGACGAGAACGGGCTCGTGGAGTTCCGCGGGCGGCTCGACCGGCAGGTCAAGGTGCGGGGCAACCGCGTCGAACCGGCCGAGGTCGAGCGGCAGACCGTCCGCCTGGTCCGCTCCGTCGCCGACTGCCGGGTCGTCCCCCGCTGGAACGAACTCGACGGCGCCTTCGAACTGGTCGCCTTCTGCACCCCGCGTCGGCCCGACGCCGCACCGCCGCAGGCCTCGACGGACGTATCCGAAGACCTCGTCGCGGACGTGTCGGCGGCGCTCGCCCGCCACCTGCCCGCACACCAACGTCCCGTGGCCGTCGCCGTCGTGGACGCCTTCCCGCTGACCGGCACCGGCAAGCTGGACGACCGGGCCCTGCTGGCGACCCTGCCCGGGACACCGGACGAACCCCACCACGCCCCCGGCGACGACCCGCTCGTCCACCTCGTGTGCCAGGCGTTCGCCACCGTGCTCGGCAGACGTTCCGTGCCGCCGCCCACCCCGTTCTTCGAGCTGGGCGGCTCCTCGCTCCAGGCCGCCCGCGCCTGCACACGGATCCGCAGGGCCACCGGACGTCCGGTTCCGCTGTCGAGCCTGTACGAGCATCCCTCGGCCGAACGCCTCGCCGCCTGGCTGCGGTCGACGCCGGCCGTCGACGCCGCCGCGCCACCGTCGTCCGGCGAGCTCCCCCTCACCCCGATGGAACTGGTCTTCCTCACCCGTCATCTGACCCGGCCGCAGGACCCCTCGCAGTACTGCCTGATGACCTGGCACCTGGACGACCGGCTCGACCCGGACACACTGGAGGCGGCCGTGGCCGCCGTCCACGAGCGGCACCAGACGCTGCGCACCGCCTTCCGCGCGGACCCCCGGCCCCACGCCGAGGTCACCGACATCTCCGCCCCGCCCCTGGAACTGCTCGACGCCCGGCCGACCGTCGACGAGGCGGTCGCCGCGCTGCGGACACTCTTCGACGAGCCCCTCGAACCACGGGACGCCGACCTCTGGCGCACCGCGCTCGTGCCGCTGACCGACCGGGGCGGCTGGCTCTTCGGGCTCCTGGTCCACCACATCGTCTTCGACGGACGGTCGGAATCCGTCCTGGCACGCGACCTGTCGGACGCCTACGCCGGACGCGAGCCGGGCCCGGCCCCGCCCACCCCGGCCGAACGGTCGGCGCTGACGGCGGCGGCGAACGCCGTGACGGACCCGGCCGCGCGTGCGGCGCGGGTACGGCAGGAGTTCCGGGACGTGCCCGAGCTCCGCTGGCCCGAACCGGCCGCACCCGGCGAGAGCGGGACACACCACCTCCACGGATCCGTGCCCGCAGCCCTCACGGCGGGTCTCGACGCCCGCGGCACGGCGCTCGGGGCGAGCCGGTTCGTGGTGCTCCTGTCGGTCTGGGCCGGGACACTGGCCGAGATCTGCGGGCAGCGGGACTTCGCGGTGGGCGTTCCCGTCGCCGAACGCACCCTTCCGGAACTGGAGCGGGCCGTTGGCTGTCTGATCGACATGGTGCCGGTGCGCCTGCGCGGCACCGCGTCGGCCGGCGGCGAGGACGGCATCCGGGAGACCGGCAGACTCGTCCACCGCGCCTTCGGCCGGGGGCCCGTCCCCTTCACCGCCGTCGCCGAGGGCGCCACGACGACACCGGGGCGACCGCCCGTCTTCCAGACCCTCTTCGCCCTCCAGGACAACCCTCCGCCCCGCCTCGACCTCCCCGGTGTCGCCTCCACACATCTGCGCCGGCCCTACCCGGCCCTCCCGCTGGAACTGCACCTGGAGGTGTGGCCGGACGAGGGCGGCGCGCTCGACGTGGTGCTGTCGTACCGCCGGGACGCCGTCGCCGGGACCACCGCGCGGAAACTGCTCGACGGCTTCCACGACCGCCTCACCGCCCTCGCGACGCGAGCCACCTCATGACCGTCGTGAACTCCGACCTCGCGACGGGAGCGGCCCCATGACCGTCGTGACCCCCGACCTCGCCGGTGTCGTCGACCCGGAACTGCACGCCTCCGGCGAGGTGCACGAGCTGTGGCGCTGGATGCGACGGCACGCGCCGGTCCACTGGCACGAACCGGGCGACCTGCCGGGCTTCTGGTCGCTCACCCGCCACGACGACATCCGGGACGTCTACCGGAACCCGGCCGTCTTCAGCTCCGCGCGCGGCGTCCTGCTCCGGCCGACGGAGCTGGGGGAGGACCCCGGCAGCGGCCTCACCATGGCCCTCGCCGACCCGCCCCGGCACCGTGCCCTGCGCGGACAACTGGCCGACCGGTTCAGCGAACGCTGCGCCCGCTCCCTGGCCGGCGAGATGCGCGCCGAGATCCGGTCGGTGGTCGCCCGCGCCGTCGAGGCGGGCACCTGCGACGTCGTCCACGACATCGGCGCCCGGCTCTCCGGCCACAACATCGGCCGCCTGCTCGGCGTACCGCCGCAGGACCGGGAGCGGCTGCTGACCTGGACCACCGAGGCGTTCCGAGACGGCAAGCCGCTCACCGCCCACCTCCCGCTGATGCGCTACTTCATCGAGCTGATGTACGCGCGGATGGAGGAGCCCGCCGACGACGCGATGGGCATGTTCGTCCACAACGAGGTGCTCGGCGAGCTGTCGACCGAGACCGAGATACTGCTGGGCGTCGAGAACCTCGTCGGGGCGTCCGAGAACGCCGGCCTGTCGATGGCCGCCGGGATCCTCGCTCTCGCCGCGCACCCACGCCAGTGGGAGCGACTGGTGCGGGAGCGGGACGGCGGGTTCGTCAGGACCGCCGCGGAGGAGGTGCTGCGATGGACGAGCAGTGCCACGCACAGCATGCGGACGGCCACCGAGGACACGGTGCTCCGGGGCCGGCGCATCGCCGCCGGCGACCGGGTCGTGCTGTGGATCCCGTCGGCGAACCGGGACGAGTCGGTGTTCCCGGACCCGGACCGGTTCGACCTCGGCCGGGAGCCCAACCGCCATCTGGCCCTGGGCGCGGGCGAACACGTCTGCATCGGCAGCACCATGGCCCGCCACCAGACCCGGATGCTCCTGGAGACGCTCGCCGAGCGGGTCGCCGTGGTCGAGCCGGTCGGGGAGGCGGAACCGCTGCGTTCGATCACGGTGAACGGCCCGGCGCACGCCACCGTCCGGCTGGTCGCCCGCTGAGTTCACACGGGTCCCGCCGTCGGCGCGTTCTCCGCGGGGCCGGGCTCCGTCCGACGGGCGCGCCGCCGGCGCTCCGCCCAGCGGACGGCCGGCGGCGCGGCCAGACCCGTCACGGCGAACAGGCCCCCGACGACGTACCACCCGGGGCGGCCCCAGGTGATGCAGAGCGAGATGATCAGAGCCGGCCCGACGGCGTCGGCCAGCCCCGCGCCCAGGCCGAACACGCCCAGGTACTGGCCGGTGGCGTGCTGCGGGGCGAGGGCGAAGGACACCTCGAAGCCCGCGGCGGAGTACCACAGTTCGCCGATCGTGTGGATCACCGCCGCCGTGATGAACAGCGTCGCGGCGGCCCACGCGGGTAGGCCCGCCGCCAGCGAGATCAGCGAGCAGGAGAGGAGGAAGGCCGCGCCCGCCCGGCGGTAGGCGTCACCGCCGGCCGCCGGGGAGACGATGGAGCGGCTCGCCCGCACCTGGAACGCGATGACGATGGCCGTGCTGGTGAGGATGGTGCCCGAGATGAGCCAGTGCGGGGCGGTGGTGGCGCCGACGAGCCAGAGCGGGATGCCCACGGTGAGGACCTTGAACTGCACGGCCATGATGCCGTCCAGGGCGGTGAGCAGCAGATAGGGGCGGTCCCGGAGGGCCGTCCAGCGCGGGCCGCCGACGGCCGGCAGCGGCGCGACGGGGGGCAGCAGGACCAGCACCGCCGCGGAGAACACGAAGGCGATCGCGTTGCCGACGACCATCAGCTGGTAGGCGGTGAGCGTGCCCACCTGCACCACCCAGCCCGCCAGGACGGCACCCAGGGAGATGCCCAGGTTGGTCACCGCACGCAGATAGGCACGGAACTCCTGCGGCCGGTCCCCTCCGTAGTGCCTGATGAGCGGGGAGCGGGCCGCCGTGCCCGCCGTCTTCGCCCCCGCCGCCGCGCAGACCGCGCACACGAACGGCCAGAAGCTGTCCGCCAGGACGAAGGCGGCCGTGGCCGAGGCCTGGACCACCAGGGTGACCGCGTAGACACCGCGCGCTCCGAACCGGTCCGCCAGATGACCGACCGTCACACCCAGGGCCAGCGCCATCAGACCCGCCAGCCCGAGACCGAGCCCCACCCGGTCCGCCGGAAGGCGCACCGCCTGCGTGAAGTACAGCACTCCGGCGGTCAGATAGAGACCGTTGCCGATGGTGTAGACGAAGTTGGAGGCCGCGAGCACGCGTTGCGGCCGGGTGTCCGGTATCAGGCGGGGCACGGCGGGGACTCCACTCAGGGTCGTCGAGCAGGGGCCCGGCAAGCTTTGTTGTGCAGTACCTGCCAAATCAAGGGAGCCGTCCCGCCCGGTCGGCCATGTCGCCCGCGACGCGGCGGAAACACACTCGCGAGCCCGACGCCCGCCGACGACAATGCTCTGGCCACCCCGACGTCCCGAGGAGCATCCCGATGACCGGCCCCGACCACGCCCGCGCAGGCCTCGACGGCCTGGTGATGGGTGACGCCTTCGGCGACAGCTGGTTCACGCGCTCCGACGAGGACGCCGAGGCGCTGTGGGCCGCGCGCGAGCCCCGCCCCCGGCCGTGGCCGTGGACGGACGACTCCGCCATGGCCTTCGTGCTGTTCGCGCACCTGACGACCCACGGCGAGGTCCGCCCGGACGCCCTCGCGGCGGAGTTCGCCGCCGAGTACGACCGGGACCCCGCGCGCGGTTACGGGCCGTCGATGCACAGTGTGCTCCGGGGCATCCACGAGGGCGGCGACTGGCGGGACGTCACCACGGCACGGTTCGGCGGCCAGGGCTCCCACGGCAACGGGGCCGCGATGCGGGTCGCCCCCCTCGGCGCCTGGTTCCGCGACGACCTGCCCGCCGCCCGCGAGCAGGCCCGGCTGTCCGCGCTGACCACGCACGCCCACCCCGAGGCCGTCGCGGGCGCCGTCGCCGTCGCGGTCGCGGCGGCGCTGGCGGCAGCCGCCGAGGGTCCGGACGCCCCGCCGCGCGCGGAGTTCCTGCGGGAGGTCGCCGACCATGTACCGGACAGCGACGTCCGCGCCCGGCTGCTGGTGGCCGCGGCCTTCCCGGACCGTACGTCGGTCCGCCACGCCGCGTCCGTACTGGGCTCGGGGACCCTCATCTCGGCCCCGGACACGGTCCCGTTCGCCCTGTGGTCCGCCGCCGGTCACCTGGACGACCTGACCGAGGCCCTGTGGCAGACCGTCGCCGGGTGGGGCGACCGCGACACCACCTGCGCCATCGCGGGCGGCGTCGTCGCCTCCCGCACGGGCACGGCCGACGTACCCCCGGCCTGGCACGAGGCCCGTGAGCCCCTCCCCGCCTGGAGCCGCTGGCAGGCCCCGTCGCCGTCGAGCCACCCCGTGCCGCACCGATCCGCGGATGCCTGACGGCGGTTACGCCCGCCCCGCCCCGCCGGACGCCCCGCTGACGCTCACGACCGCGACCGCGACTCCACCCCCATGTCCCGGTCCGCCTCCGGAACCGGTACCGGACGGCGCAGCAGATACACGCCCGCGGTCGTCACCAGCACGGCCATGCACGCGATGAACACGAGCCCGGCGCCCTCCAGGCCCATCGGCTCCGCCAGCAGACCCACGCCGATGACCGGTACCGAGATCCCCGTGTAGGCGACGACGAACAGCGTCGAGATCACGGCCGCCCGCCGGTCCGGCGCCGACGCGGCGGCCACGGCGGACAGCGCGCCGCGGAACGCCAGCCCCTGCGCGGCCCCGCCCACGACGGCGCTCAGCACCACCAGCGCCAACAGCTCCCAGTGCAGCGCGCCCGCCAGCAGCGCCAGCCCGGCCAGCAGACCGGCGCAGCCCAGCGGCAGCGACCGGCGCACCCCGACCCGTCCGACGGCCAACTGCCCGGCCGTGGACGCGAAGAAGGCCAGCGCGACGACCAGCCCGCTCACCGCGTGGTCGCGCACGTCCAGGGACAGGGCGAGGAAGGCCGGGCTGACCGAGGTGAAGACCCCGAAGAGGGCGAACCCCACGAAGGAGGCGGCCGCCGCGGGCCCGAACACCACCCGCACCGAGGGCGGCAGGCTGGGCCGCCGCGGCCGTACGGTGCTCAGCGGCCGTCGCTCCCCCACGGTTTCCGGCAGCCCCAGCAGGACGGCCGCCGAGCAGGCCACCAGGGCGAGATGGACGGCGAAGGGCAGGTACAGCGGCCACGCGGCGTACTGCGCCAGCACCCCGGCGAGCAGGGGACCGCACCCGAGCCCGCCCATGTTCGCGGCGGTCGCCACGAACGTGGCCCGTGAGGCACCGCCGCGCGGTGCCAGCTCCATCACGTACGCCGTGGCCGCACCGGTGAACAGGCCTGCGGACAGCCCCGACAGCAGCCGCCCCGCGTACAGCCAGCCCAGCGCGGTGGCGCACAGGAAACAGACGGCACTCGCCGCCGCGAACCCCAGGCCCCACCACAGCACCGGGCGCCGGCCCACGGCGTCCGACGCGTTCCCCGCCAGCAGCAGCACACCGATGACCCCGAAGGCGTAGACGGCGTAGACCACGGTGACCGTGAGCTCGGAGAAGCCGAACTTCTCCTGGTAGAGGCCGTACAGCGGGGTCGGCAGCGTCGTGCCGGCCATGCACACGGCGAACACCGCACCGCCGAGCGTGCACCGGCGCCAGCGCCCGGGATCACCGTCCATACCGCCGAAGGTAACCCCGCCCATCACGGCACGCGCCCCGACGACCGCGGCCGGGCCCCGGCACCCGCTCCCCTCCCGCGCCCGAGGCGGCCGTCGGTGAACGGCAGACTGTCCGCATGACCCTCCACTGCACCGTGCTGGACGACTATCAGGACGCCGCCCTGACCCTGGCGGACTGGAGCCCCCTCGCCGACCGGGTCGAGGTCCGCGCCCTCCGCGAGAACATCACCGACCGGGACCGGCTCGTGGCCGAACTCGCCGACAGCGAGATCGTCGTGGCCATGCGGGAGCGCACCCCCTTCGACGCCGACCTCCTGTCCCGACTGCCCCGGCTGCGCCTGCTGATCACCACCGGCATGCGCAACGCCTCCATCGACCTCGCGGCGGCGCGGGCCCGGGGCGTGATCGTCTGCGGTACGGCGAGCAGTCCCACCCCGCCCGTCGAACTGACCTGGGCGTTGCTCCTCGGCCTCGCCCGGCAGGTCACCGTCGAGAACCGGGCCCTGCGCGAGGGCGGCCCCTGGCAGTCCACCGTGGGCCAGGACCTGCACGGCCGCACCCTGGGCCTGCTCGGCCTCGGCAAGATCGGCACCCGGGTGGCCCATATCGCCACCGCCTTCGGCATGGAGGTCCTGGCCTGGAGCGAGAACCTCACCGCCGAGCGAGCGGCCGAGGCCGGCGCCCGACCGGCCGAGGACAAGCAGGACCTGCTCGGCCGCAGCGACTTCGTCTCCGTCCATCTCGTGCTGTCCGACCGCACCCGGGGCCTCCTGGGCGAGCCGGAACTGCGCGCCATGCGCCCGCACGCCCACCTCGTCAACACGTCCCGCGCCGCGATCGTCGACCGGACGGCACTGCTGCGCGCGTTGCGGGAGGGCTGGATCGCCGGCGCGGGTCTCGACGTCTTCGACACCGAGCCCCTCCCCGCGGACGACCCCTTCCGCACCCTCCCCAACGTCCTCGCGACCCCACACCTCGGCTATGTCACCGAGCGCAACTACCGCACCTTCTACTCCCAGGCGGTGGAGGACATCACCGCCTTCCTCGCCGGCGCCCCGGTCCGCCGGTTGACGGACGGGTAGCCGACGGAGGCGTGGGGGAGGTCCGGGGGCGGGCCTAGGGCCCTTCTGATGGATCTCCGCGGCGTCGCGGCGCCCGGCACGCACGCTCGCCGCACGCCGCGAAGGGCCAGGTGGCTCCGCCACAAGGCCCTCCACGCCGCACGCCGAGCGCACGCTCCCCCACTCTCGGCTCCGCTCGAGCGGGAGGGACCCCCACGACGCCGCTCCTTCTCCCACGGAGATCCATCAGAAGGGCCCTAGCGGAGGGAACCGTCTCCCGCGTAGGCGATGTCGGGCCGCGGCGGCCGGGCCATGCCGGCGCCGAGGAAGTAGTCGACGTGATGGGACTGCATATAGCCCTTGAACGTCATGGCGTTGCGGTAGGCGGGGTTGTGGGCCGGCGTGTAGAGCCGGGTGGCGGTGGGCCGGTCGGTGGTGAAGACGATCAGCTCGTCGTGGGAGGCGTTGGTGTAGACGGCCTCCTCCCGCCAGTCGCCGAGGATGTCACCGACGAGGGTGGGGCCGCCCTGCGCGGCGGTGACGGCGCCGTGATTCCAGGTGCTGACCAGCCGGGGCAGACTGCCGGTCGGCGTCGGGCGGGCCGGATCCCACTTCTCGATCTTGCCGTCGTTGAGCAGTTCCACGGTGAGGTCGCCGTCCCACCACAGCCCCAGCTGCGGCCACGGGCGCAGCGCGGTGTTCGGTTCGGTGAGCCTGTCGGAGGGCGCGTTGTAGAGGCCGGAGAAGGACCAGACCTCCATGCCGGGGAAGCGCGGGTCCACGTCGCCGGCCATGCCCCGCCCGACGTCGGCGGGGCCGCCGCCGTGCCGCCACAGGACGGAGCCGGTGGCGGCGTCGTAGTAGTACTCCAGCAGACCGCTCGGATTGTCCTGCTGCACGCCGTAGCCCTCCAGACCGGGGCGGGAGGGGTCCATGTCGGCGAGGTGGAAGCGGTCGCCGTGGACGATGCCCTGCGGTCCCATGGAGTAGCGCAGGGAGCCGTCGCCGTTCAGGACGAAGCCGATCTCGGCGACCTCGTCCGTCCCGTTCCCGTCGACGTCCACGGCACGGGTGTTGTGCCCGTCGGGGGCGTTCTGGCCGCCGCGCAGCCACGTCCACTCCTGCCGCAGCGCGCTGCCGGTGAACCGCCACGCGGCCATCATCAGGTTGAAGGACCCGTCGTCGCGCCGGTTCTTCATGTACGCCACCAGACTCGGCGTGGTGCCGTTGAGATACGCGACGCCGAGCCGCGCGCCCATCGGCCCGTCGGCGAGGTAGGTGGTGGGCACCGCGGACCAGTTGCGGAGCGCTCCGGTCCGGCCGTCGAGGACCGCCATGAACTGACGCGCGTCGTCCGTGTGCGTCCAGGTCGTCCCGTCGCCGAACCTGACGCCGTCGGCGATCTTCAGGGCGACCTCGGCGCGGCCGTCGCTGTCGAAGTCGTACACGGTGACACCGTCCCAGTGGCCCACGTCGATCGTGGCCGACCCCGGTTCGATGTTGTCCTGGTTCCGGCTGTTCGGCCCCAGGTCGACGTCCCAGAGGAACTGGCCCCGGCCGGTGTACGCCTCCAGCCGCTGCGGGGAGGTCTGCCGGTCGACCACGTAGTCGTACTCGCCGTCGCCGTCGAGGTCGCCGACCCAGACGAACTTCACGGGACCGCCGGCGCGCAACGGCACGCGGACCACCGGTTCCGTGGCGTGGTCGGCCGTCAGGCTGAAGGGTGCGCTGGGCGCCTGCTCCTGCCCGCCCACCACGGGAACGACCCGGTAGCTGTTGGAGCGGGTCAGATCGGCCGTGGAGTCGACGTAGTTGGTCCCGCCCGTCAGAGCGCTCGCGTTGAGCCTGACGTAGGCGCCGCCACCGGTGGAGCGGTACACGTGGAAGCCGATGCCGTCCGGGTCGAGCCCCAGCAGCCGCCAGGAGACCAGTACCTGGGTGGCGCCGGAGCGCACCGCCACGACCCCGCGCCCGAGGTTCTCCATCACCCGCGCGGCCTGAACCCTCGGCGGCTCGTCGGCCGTGGCCGTGGGCGCGCCGGGCGAGGCGAGGCCGGTCGCCCCGACGGCCAGCACGGCACAGACGACCCCTGTGAAAGTCATGCGCATGACAACCTCCTGTGCCGGAACGGAACCGCCGACGAGTCGTACCGCAGGGACTTGAACCGTTTACACGCTTGTGATGGAAGCACCGCCCGAGGTGACCGTCAAGGCTCACGAAGCGTCAACATTCCCTCAGTTCAGGGGCGTTGATGCCTCGGAACACCCACTCGGACCCGTCTGGAAACGCTTCCAGAAACGCCCCCGAAGCCGGTCGGTGATATTCCGTTGCCGGAAGCGATCTCCCTCATTACGGTCGCTCCATGGCGGACGACGAACCCACACGCGCGGCACGGCTGCTGGACGCCCAGGCGAAGGCGGTACGGCTCTTCACGGAGTTGGAGGAGCGCGGTCTCGTCGCTCCCGGCGAGAGCGAGCGCGCGGTCAGCGACCGGGTCCGGGACCTGGCGAACGAACTGTTCGGCACGACCCGGCACTGGCACAAGAGGATCGTGCGCTCGGGCCCGAACACGCTGAAGCCCTACCGGGAGAACCCGCCGGACCGCGTGATCGCCGCGGACGACATCGTCTTCGCCGACTTCGGCCCGATCTTCGAGGAGTACGAGGCCGACTTCGGCCGGACCTTCGTCCTCGGCGAGGACCCCGTCAAGCACCGGCTCCGCGACGACCTGCCGCGCGTCTTCGCCGCGGGCCGAAGGTTCTTCGAGGCCGACCCGGACATCACCGGAGCGCGGCTGTACGCCGAGGTGCGGCGGCTGGCCGCCGAGGCGGGGTGGGAGCTGGGCGGCTGGCATGCCGGCCACCTGGTCGGCGAGTTCCCGCACGAGTGGATCGACGGCGCCGATGTGGAGTCGTACATCACCCCCGCCAACACCACCCCGATGCGCCGCACCGACAAGGCCGGGCGCCGCTGCCACTGGATCCTGGAGATCCATCTCATCGACCCCGGGCGCGGGTTCGGCGGCTTCCACGAAGAACTTCTCACCCTCTGACCAGGGCCGCGCGCACTCCCGCGAACCTCAGTGGAAGACCGGGGCAACCATCCGTCCCCCTCGTGGGTCACATCTTGTGAGAGCAAAGGCGCTCTCATGGCTACAAGGGGGAAATATGAGAAAGGTACGTAATGTCGTGACGATGGGGGCCTTAGCCGCACTCGCGGTGGGTGCCTCGACCGCCTTCGCCACGACGGCCTCCGCCGCGCCGAACGTCACCCCGCAGGGTGTCTGCGGCAAGGCCTACAAGACGGTCAACTCGGCGCCCGTCGGCTCGCTGGGCACCGTCTACCTGACCTACAACTCCTCGAACGGCGAGAACTGCGTCGCGACCATCCGCAAGAACCCGGGCACGCTCAAGCCCATGTCCACGTGGGTCTATGTCCCCGCGACGGACGAGTACGCCGGGGACTCCGACAGCTACTCCTCGTACGCGGGACCGGCCTACGTCTACGGCAAGGGCTTCTGCGTGAGCTGGGGCGGCAGCATCGACAACGTGTACGTGTCGGTGGAGAACTCCAACTGCGGTTCCCTGAAGGAGCACCGGGTCACCGAGATCCGCTGATCCGGCGCGTCATCCGGCCGTGAGTTCCCGCACCGCCGCCCCTCTTTCGAGTCGCACCCGGCGCGGGAACTCACGGCACTTTGTTGAACGCGTTCAAAAAGCGGTTACCCTGGAGTCGAGCCGAGCGAGGAGGGTTCGATGAGAGTGGTGCTGCCCGGGGGAACCGGACAGATCGGCGCGGTTCTCGACCGTGCGCTGACAGCGGCCGGTCACGAGGTCACCGTGGTGACCCGGCGTCCCGTGCGGGCGCGCGACATCGGCTGGGACGGGGCCACGCTCGGCCCCTGGGCCACGGCGATCGACGGCTGCGACATCGTGATCAACCTGGCCGGGCGCAGCGTCTCCTGCCGCTACACCCCCGAGAACCTGCGCACCATGATGGACTCCCGGGTGGCTTCGACGCGGGTCGTCGGCGAGGCGATCGCCGCCGCCGCGCGACCGCCGCGCGTCTGGCTCCAGATGAGTACGGCGACGATCTACGCCCACCGCTTCGACGCGCCCCACGACGAGGCGACCGGCGTCATCGGCGGCTCGGAGGCCGGGGTGCCGGACTACTGGGCGTACAGCGTCGAGATCGCGAAGAACTGGGAGCGGGCGCAGGCCGAGGCGCCGACCCCCGCCACCCGCAAGGTGGCCCTGCGCGCGGCGATGGTCATGAGCCCGGACCGGGGCGGTGTGTTCGACGTCCTGTCACGGCTGGTGCGCCTCGGGCTCGGCGGCCCGGTGGCCGGCGGCGCGCAGTACGTCTCCTGGATCCAGGACGAGGACTTCGTGCGGGCCGTCGAGTTCCTGATCGCCCGGGACGACCTCGACGGTCCGGTGAACCTCGCCTCGCCCGAGCCCCTCCCGCACCGCGCGTTCATGCGGGCCCTGCGCACGGCCTGGAACGTCCCGGTGGGACTGCCCGCGACCCGGGGGATGGCCGAGCTGGGCGCGTTCGCCCTGCGCTCGGACACGGAACTGCTGTTCAAGAGCCGCCGCGTGGTGCCGGGCCGGCTGACCGACGCCGGATTCTCCTTCGCGCACCCCGACTGGGAGAGCGCGGCGGCGTCCCTAGTGCGACGCGCCCGGCCGGAGCGATCAGCCGTGCTCCGCAAGGCGTCATGACGGGCCCGCGGGCCCCCGGTCTCGCTCCCGGTGCCCGCCGACCGGACGGTGGCCTTCGGGGAGCGGGTCGCCGCGCGCTCCCGCGGCACCGACGCCTGATGCCGTTGCTTGAGCCACCCGCCCACCAGTGCCTCGTCGGCACCCGAAGTCGATCAGCACCACCCAACTCCTCGGCGCTCCGGCCCCGGTGAGGGCGACCGCGCTGCCGAATATCGCGTGCGGTGGCCGCGGCGGGCGTAGCAGACTCGCGGGTATGGCGGACATGCGCATGTTCAGAGACGAGGTGACCCGCCGGGCGGGCGGGGACTCCGGCGGGTCGGCGGGAGAACTGGCGGAGCGGCTCGGCGTGCACACGGTCGTCCTGCTGGAAGGGCTCAGCGACCTCGCCGCCGTCGAGGCACTCGCCGGGATGCGGGGCCGCGACCTGGCCGCCGAGGGAGTGTGCGTGCTGTCGATGGGCGGCGCGATGAGCGTCGGCCGCTACACCGCGCTGCTCGGACCGTCCGGCCTGGGCCTGCGCCTCGTCGGGCTGTGCGACGAACGCGAGCAGCCGTTCTTCGACCGCAGCCTCGCCCCGGCCTCGACCCCGCGCCACGCCGTCTTCGTCTGCTCGGCCGACCTGGAGGACGAACTCATCCGCGCGCTGGGCCCGCAGCGGGTCGAGCAGATCGTCCACGCCGAGGACGAGTCGCGCCCCTGGCAGACCTTCCTGCAGCAGCCCGCCCAGTACGGCCGCCCCCGGCACCAGCAGCTGCGGCGCTTCATGAGCACCAGGAAGGGCCGCAAGATCCGCTACGGCCGCCTGCTGGTCGAAGCCCTCGCCCCCGAGGAGGTGCCGGCCCCGCTGGACGACCTCCTCGCCCACCTGTGAGAAGCCGTCGTAGCGAGTCGTTGCGCGTGTTGGACACTGCGTCGGTGACCGCTTCCGCACAGCCTCGACTGCTTCGACCTCGCGCCCTGAAGCCCGGAGATCTCGTCGTCGTCGCAGCACTCTCCGGACCGCTCGACGCGGTTGACGAGCCCGGCCTCCAGCAGGCGATGGCCGTGCTCGAAGGGATGGGGTTCCGGGTGCGCCGGGCACCCCTGCTCGAAGCGGGGCGGCACCGTTGGTGGAGCGCGGGTACTCCGACGGAGATCGCCGGGGAGTTCAACGCTCTGCTGCGTGATCCCGAAGTACGCGCGATCATCGCGCACGACGGCGGGCAGACCGCGCTCGGTTACCTCGACCTGATCGACTTCGAGGCGATCGCGGCCGACCCCAAGCCGATCCTCGGCTACAGCGACATCTCACTGCTGCATCTGGTGCTCTACGCGCGTACGGGGCTGGTCGGATTCCACGCCGACGTGGCCACCCGTGGACTCGGCGGGTACTGGCAGTCCGCGCCCGCGGCACGCAGAGCGGAACTCGAAAAGCTCTACTCGACGCTGCTGACCGGCGACGAGGCGATCGGTGCGCTGCCGGCCACCCCGTCGTGGGAGTGCTGGCGCGCCGGTCGCACCGAAGGCCGGCTGATCGGCGGGGTGATCAACCGCATCGCGCTGGTGCAGGCGACGTCCTTCGCGCTGCCGCTCGCATGCTTCGACGGCGCGGTGCTGTTCTGGGAGGAGGCGGGCGGCCAGGCATCGCATGTGTGGAGCTATCTGCAGGTCCTGCGGCACTCCGGCATCCTCGATCGGATCTCCGGCATGGTCGTGGGCGTTCCGGACGCGATCCACGGGCTCGGCACGACCGATGCTCGTGACGCGTCCCCGACCCTGTCCGAGATGGTCCTCGACGTCCTCGGCGACCGTGACATCCCGGTCCTGGGCAACGTCGAGTTCGGGCACGCCGGCCCGAATCTGCCGATGCCGGTCGGCATCCGCGTCGGCCTCGATGCGCACCGGCGGACATTGTCGCTGCTCGAACCGGCGGTACGACCGCTCCCGACGACGGGACCGGTCGGCTGAGCACAGCGGATCAGCGAGCCGCTCACCCCGAGCCGGGAACACCACGCCCGCCGGCCGGTCCGCGGTCGCCGCGTACGCTCCCGACCTGCTGTGACTTCGCCCACCTGCCCTTGCCGGAGCCCGCGCCGTTTACCTACGTTCGGTCGCATGGCCCCCCATGACCGCGACCTTCCCGGCGGACCGGACGAGCCCGAGGCGGTGAGCGACCCCGCAGCGGGCAGCCCCGACGCCGCCCCGACGGTCGATCTGGACATCGACCTCACCTCGCACGAGATGCTCCGGCGCGCTCATGTCCTGGACGCCCTCGGCGACGACTGGAACCCCGTCGCGGCCCTGCGCGACGAGGAGACGGCCCACCGACTGCTGTACTCCGGGCTCGACGACGAACAGCGCCGGATCTACGACGACCTCGTCGCGGCCGGTGTGCTGCCGGGAGACGGTGGCGGTCATGCTGCCGCTTGACCCGCAGGCCGACATCGGCCGCCGCGCCTGGGTGGCCTGCCCGAGCTGCGCCGACCACCAGGGATGCGGCACCTGCGAGCAGGGCCGCACCTGCTCCGCGCACTGGCGCTATCTGCTGGCCAACGTCGGCAGCCTGCTGCACCTGCAGTGCCCGTCGTGCACCCACATCTGGGCCCACGAGACCCACTTCGGCGCCACCCGCACCCCCTGGGAGCGCATCACCAGCGGCCTGCGACGACGGTGACCGGCCCCCGCCATTGAGCCGCTGAGCCGGCGGGACGACGGTTCGGCCCGGTGAGGCCGGACGGCGGATGCACGCCCGCTTTCGGATGACCTCGCCGTCTGTCGCCGGGGACGGCGGGCAGCCGTGGCCGAGGATCGCGGACGGCGGTCATCCCTGCCTGCCGTTCGTCCGCCCGGAGGCAGCCGTGCACATCCTGCTCCTAGCCAGCGCGTTCAACAGCCTCACCCAGCGCACCCACGCCGAGCTGCGCGACCGGGGCCACACCGTGACGGTCGAACTGGCCCTGCCCGGCAGCCCCTTGCCCGAGGCCGTACGGCGTCACGCGCCGGAGCTCATCGTGTCGCCGATGCTCAGGACGGCGATCCCCGAGGAGGTGTGGTCGGCCCACACCTGTCTCGTCGTCCACCCCGGACCCGTGGGCGACCGGGGGCCGTCCTCCCTGGACTGGGCGATCCACGAGGGCGCCGACCGGTGGGGCGTCACCGTGCTCCAGGCCGACGCGGAGATGGACGCCGGTGACGTGTGGGCCACCGTGCCCTGCCGGGTTCCCCGCGTCCCCAAGAGCGAGCTGTACCGGGGCGAGATCGCCGACGCCGCGATCGAGGCCGTGCTGCTCGCGGTGGAGCGCTTCGCAGACGGCACCTACGTGCCGCTGAAGCAGGACCGCACGGACACCGCGGATGCCGACGCCTATGCCGCAGCGGACGTGGGCGGCGTGCCGCACCCGGGCCCCCGCACGCGTCCCTACCTCGACCAGAGCGTCCGCCGCATCGACTGGGCCGAGGACTCCACCGAGGACGTCCTGCGCAAGCTGCGGGCGGCCGATTCGCAGCCCGGAGTGCTGGACGAGCTGCTCGGCGCGGAGTGGTACCTGCACGGCGGCCACGCCGAGGGTGTGCTGCGCGGGCGGCCGGGAGAGCTGCTGGCCACCCGCGCCGGGGCGGTCTGCCGGGCCACCGCGGACGGCGCCGTGTGGATCCCCGAGCTGCGGCCCCGACGAGTGCCCGGACAGCCGCCCACCTTCAAGCTCCCCGCCGTACGGGCCCTGGGTGACCGGCTGCCACCGCTGCCCGAGCACGCCCCGCCCCGCCTGCCCGAGAACACGCACCGGACCTGGTCGGACATCCGCTACCGGGAGGACGGGAACGTCGGACACCTCGCGTTCTCCTTCCCCGGCGGCGCCATGAGCACGCAGCAGTGCCGCCGTCTCCTGGACGCCTACCGGGAGGCCTGCGCACGGCCCACCACGGTGCTGGTGCTGGGCGGTGAGCGGGACTTCTTCTCCAACGGCATCCACCTGGGCGTCATCGAGGCCGCCGCCGACCCCGCCGCCGAGTCCTGGGCGAACATCAACGCCATCGACGACCTGGTCGAGGCGGTCCTGACGACGACCGACCGGCTGGTGGTCTCGGCGGTCGCGGGCAACGCCGCCGCGGGCGGCGTGATGCTCGCCCTGGCGGCCGACGAGGTCTGGTGCCGCTCGGGCGCCGTCCTGAACCCGCACTACCGGCTGATGGGCCTCTACGGCTCGGAGTAC
Source organism: Streptomyces caniscabiei (assembly GCF_014930365.1). GTDB lineage: Bacteria > Actinomycetota > Actinomycetes > Streptomycetales > Streptomycetaceae > Streptomyces > Streptomyces caniscabiei. The sequence continues at coordinate 375,396 of NZ_JABXWI010000008.1, forward strand.
TGGACGTACACCCTGCCGCGCCGGGTGGGACCCGCGACGGCCGAACGGCTCATGGACGAGGCACTCCCGGTCAGCTCGGCGAGCGCACTGCGGCTCGGGCTCGTGGACCGTGTCGTGGACAGCGGCCCGGACACCTTCGCGGGGGAGGTCGGCGACCTGGCCGCGCGGCTGGCCGCCCTTCCGGCCACGGCCTCCCGGATCTCCGCCAAGAAGACGGAACTGGACCGGCTGGAGAGCACGACCCCGCTGGCCGGCTTCCGCGAACGGGAGCTGGCCCGCATGCGCCGGACCTTCGACGACCCCGACGCCGGCTACCACGCGCTGCGCCGTGCCTTCGTCCGCAAGGAGCCGTCGGCGCACACCCCGGCGCACCTCGGTCCGAGCCGGGTTGCGCGCACCGCCCCGATGCCCTCCGCCGCCGACGTCACCGGAACGGCCCCTGCTGGCGACCCGTCGCGGTCGAACGGCTGATACGAAGAAGAGCGACGGTCGAAATACCGGCTTTCATCCCATACCTCCCCAGGAGGCGGTCCCATGACTGAGACGACGCCGAGCACGCTCGACACCGCAGACGCGGGCGGCACGTCCGCCGACGAGACGCCCACGATCCACATCCTCTGGATCAACGCGGGCCTGAGCTGCGACGGCGACTCGGTCGCGTTGACGGCGGCCATGCAGCCCAGCATCGAGGAGATCGTGCTCGGTGTGCTGCCAGGACTTCCCAAGGTCGCCGTGCACTGGCCGCTCATCGACTTCGAATGCGGTCCCGTCGGCGGCTCGGACACGTTCATCGAGTGGTTCTTCAAGGGCGAGCGGGGCGAGATCGACCCGTTCGTGCTGGTCGTCGAAGGCTCCATCCCCAACGAGTCGATCAAACCCGAGGGCTACTGGTGCGGCTTCGGCGACAACCCCGAGACCGGTCAGCCGATCACCACCAGCGAGTGGATCGACCGGCTCGCCCCCAAGGCCCTCGCGGTCGTCGCCATCGGCACCTGCGCCACCTACGGCGGCATCCACGCCATGGCGGGCAACCCGACCGGCGCCATGGGCGTACCGGACTACCTCGGCTGGGACTGGAAGTCCCACGCGGGCATCCCCATCGTGTGCGTCCCGGGCTGCCCGATCCAGCCCGACAACTTCTCCGAGACGCTCACCTACCTGCTCTACCAGGCGGCCGGCGCCGCCCCCATGATCCCGCTGGACGACAAGCTGCGCCCCACCTGGCTGTTCGGGGCCACCGTGCACGAGGGCTGCGACCGCGCCGGCTACTACGAGCAGGGCCAGTTCGCCCTGTCGTACGACTCGCCGACCTGTCTGGTCAAACTCGGCTGCTGGGGACCGGTCGTCAAGTGCAACGTGCCCAAGCGCGGCTGGATGAACGGCATCGGCGGCTGCCCCAACGTCGGCGGCATCTGCATCGCCTGCACCATGCCGGGCTTCCCCGACAAGTTCATGCCGTTCATGGACGAACCCCCCGGCGCCAAGGTGTCGAGCGGCGCCAGCGGGGCGTACGGCGCCGTGGTCCGCAAACTGCGGTCGATCACCGCCAGGACCGTGGACAAGGAGCCCAAGTGGCGCCGTACCGGAGAGAAGATCACCACCGGCTACCGGCCCCCGTGGTGAACGGCCCCCACGCACAGCGGCTCCCCGCCTCGTGCACCCCCCACCCCAACCTCCCGCGCAATGACGCAACGAAGGGCACGCACCCAGATGGCACCGAAGACGAAGACGGCCGGCGACGGCAACGGCCTGGTGGAGATGGCCTGGGACCCGATCACCCGGATCGTGGGCTCCCTGGGCATCCACACGAAGATCGACTTCAAGCAGAAGCGGGTCGCCGAGTGCTACAGCACCTCGTCGGTCTTCCGGGGCTACAGCGTCTTCATGCGCGGCAAGGACCCCCGCGACGCCCACTTCATCACCAGCCGCATCTGCGGCATCTGCGGCGACAACCACGCCACCTGCTCGGTGTACGCGCAGAACATGGCGTACGGCGTGAAGCCCCCGCACCTCGGCGAGTGGATCATCAACCTCGGCGAGTCGGCGGAGTACATGTTCGACCACAACATCTTCCAGGAGAACCTGGTCGGGGTCGACTACTGCGAAAAGATGGTCAAGGAGACCAACCCCGGCGTCCTCGAACTCGCCGAGCGCACCGAGGCCCCGCACGCCGCCGAGCACGGCTACCGCACCATCGCCGACATCATGCGCTCGCTCAACCCCCTGGAGGGCGAGTTCTACCGCGAGGCGCTCCAGGTGAGCCGCTACACGCGCGAGATGTTCTGCCTGATGGAAGGCCGCCATGTACACCCTTCCACGCTCTACCCGGGCGGCGTCGGCACCATCGCCTCCGTGCAGCTCTTCACGGACTACATGAGCCGCCTCATGCGGTACGTCGAGTTCATGAAGCGCGTCGTGCCCCTGCACGACGACCTGTTCGACTTCTTCTACGAGGCCCTGCCCGGCTACGAGGAAGTCGGCCGCCGCCGCGTCATGCTCGGCTGCTGGGGCGCGCTCAACGACCCCGAGTACTGCGACTTCACCTACGCCAACATGACCGACTGGGGACGGAAGATGTTCGTCACCCCCGGCATCGTCGTGGACGGCAAGCTCGTCACCAACGACCTCACCGAGATCAACCTCGGCATCCGCATCCTGCTCGGCAGCTCCTACTACGAGGACTGGCAGGGACAGGAGCAGTTCGTCACCCACGACCCGCTCGGCAACCCGGTGGACCCGCGCCACCCGTGGAACCAGCACACCATCCCGGCCCCGCAGAAGCGGAACTTCGACGACAAGTACAGCTGGGTCATGTCCCCGCGCTGGTTCGACGGCAAGGACCACCTCGCCCTGGACACCGGCGGCGGCCCCATCGCCCGCCTGTGGTCCACCGCCCTGTCCGGCCTCGTCGACATCGGCTACATCAAGGCCACCGGCCACAGCGTGGTCATCAACCTGCCCCGCACCATGACCAAGCCGGAGACCACCTTCGAGTGGCAGATCCCCAAGTGGTCCAACGCGCTGGAACGCAACCGCGCCCGCACCTACTTCCAGGCCTACGCCGCCGCCGTCGCCCTGCACTGCGCCGAGAAGGGCCTCGCGGAGGTCCGCGCCGGACGCACCCAGACCTGGGAGAAGTTCGAGGTCCCGGACCAGGGCATCGGCGTCGGCTTCACCGAGGCCGTCCGCGGCGTCCTCTCCCACCACATGGTGATCCGCGACGGCAAGATCGCCAACTACCACCCGTATCCGCCGACCCCGTGGAACGCCAGCACCAGGGACACCTTCGGCACACCCGGCCCGTACGAGGACGCCGTGCAGAACACGCCCATCTTCGAGGAGAACACCCCGGAGAACTTCAAGGGCATCGACATCATGCGCGCCGTCCGCAGCTTCGACCCCTGTCTGCCCTGCGGCGTCCACATGTACGTCGGCGGCGGCAAGACCGTGAAGTCGATGCATGTGCCCACCGGCCTGAGCGGACTGGGCGGATGAGCGCGCCCACGGCGACGCCGCCGGCGAACGCGGAACAGACCGGACGCAGGGTCGAGGAGGTGCTCGACCGGCTGGCCACGAGCGGCGACCCGGCCGTCACCGCCGCGGCCGAGGAACTCGTCCGTTCCCTCATGGACTACTACGGCGCCGGCCTGGCCCGCATCCTCCACCTGCTGTCCTCGGCACCCGGCGACCCCTCGGCGCGGCTGCTCGGCGACGAACTCGTCGCGAGCCTCCTCGTCCTGCACGACCTGCACCCCGAGGACCGCGACACCCGCATCGCCCGCGCCCTCGACACCGTCCGGGAACACGGCCTTGACGTCATGGACCTCGACGAGCCGAGCGGCACCCTGCGGGTACGCGCCCGGGCCTCCGGCGGCTGCGGTGGCGGCTCCGGCGCGGACGCCCGGCAGGCGGCGGAGGCGGCACTCGCCTGCTTCGCGCCCGAGGTCCGGGCCGTCCAGGTGGAGACCGCACCCGTGGAGCCCCCGCTTCTGCAGATCGGCTCGGCGCCGACGGTGGCCCGATGACCGCGACGACCGCACGCACGCGGACCACGGGGCCCGGCGCGGGCCTACGGCGGTTCCTCACCGAGCGTCCACCACAGGTGGAGCGCTGTGAACTGTGCGCGGTGGTGGTGCCCGAGGACCACCGCCACCTGGTCGACACCGAGAAACGCGCCCTCGTCTGCGCCTGCGGCGCCTGCGCCCTGCTGATGGAACAGCCAGGCGCCGCAGCGGGCCGCTTCCGCGCCGTCCCCGCCCGCTACCTCACCGACCCCGCACACCACCTGGACGACAGCGCCTGGGACGCGCTCCAGATCCCGGTCGGCGTCGCCTTCCTCTTCCGCAACGCCGCGCTCGACCGGCTGGTCGCCCTGTACCCGAGCCCGGCCGGAGCCACCGAGAGCGAACTCGACCCGGCGACCTGGGCGGACGTCCTCGCCGGCAGCCGCCTCGCCGAACTCCTCGAACCCGACGTGGAGGCACTGCTGCTGCGCCGCACCGACGGACGCTGCACCTGCCACCTCGTCCCGATCGACATCTGCTACGAACTCGTCGGCCGTATGCGCCTGTTGTGGCAGGGCTTCGACGGCGGCGCCGAGGCCCGCGCCGCCCTGGACACCTTCTTCGCGGACGTCGCACGACGCACCCGGCCGGTGGACGGGGCGGTGCGTTCATGACCGAGTTCTCCTTCGCCTGCACCGGCGTCCGCGCCGACCGGTACGCAGCCGGCCCCACGCTCGTCTTCCGGCTGCGCGTCACCGCCGCCGACAACGCGCACGTGCACGCCGTCGCCCTGCGCTGCCAGATCCGCATCGAACCTGCCCGCCGGGCGTACGAGCCCGCCGAGGCCGACGGGCTGACCGACCTCTTCGGCGAGCGCACCCGCTGGGGCAGCACCCTCCAGCCGGTGCAGTTCGCCCAGGTCGCGCTCATGGTGCCCAGCTTCACGGGAGAGACCGACGTCGACCTCGTGGTCCCCTGCACCTACGACATGGACATCGCCGCCACCCGCTACCTCACCGCCCTCACCGACGGCGAAGTCCCGCTGCTGATGCTGTTCTCCGGTACGGCGTTCACCGGCACCGGCGGCTTCCGGGTCGAACCCGTCCCCTGGGACCGCGAGGCGGCCTTCCGCATGCCGGTCGCCACCTGGCGCGAGATGGTCGAGCAGCACTTCCCCGGCTGCGGCTGGATCCGGCTCCCCCGCGACACCATGGACGCCCTCCTCGCCTACCGCTCCCGGCACGCGCTGTCCTCCTGGGAGGCGACCCTCACCTCCCTGCTCGACCGGAGCAGCGCCGCCGACACGCCCGCGAGAGACCCGTTCCGCGCCCTCACCGGCACCACCGGAAGGACCGACACGTGACCCTCACCGCGTTCGCCGCCGAGACCGAGGAACGGTTCGCCCTCGCCCGGCAGGTGGCCGACGCCGTCCTCTTCGAGGGCTATGTGCTCTACCCCTACCGTGCCTCGGCGGCCAAGAACCGGCTGCGCTGGCAGTTCGGGGTGCTCGTACCGCCCGCCTGGGGCGCCGAGTGCGAGGAACACGACTTCCAGCACACCGAATGCCTGATGGAGCCGAAGGCGGACGCGACCCTCTCGGTCGAGGTGCGCTTCCTGCACGCCCGGCGGCGCACGGTGCAGCGGGCCCGCCCGGACGGAGGCTTCGACACGGTCGCCGAACTCGACCTGGACGACCGGGTGCTGGTGCCTTGGGACGAGGGCGTCGAGGAACGCGTCGAGGTGATCGCGCCGGTCGCCGAACTCCTCGGCGACGGCGTCGTCCACCCCTTCCACCGCCCGGCCCGGGAGGACACCGCACCGGTCCTGGACGCGGCGGGCCGCACCGTCGGCCGGCTGCTGCGGCGCCGCGAGGAGATCAACGGGACGGTGCGGTTGTCCGCCCGCGAACTCGACGGCCCCTACCGGGTGTCGCGCCTGACCGCCGTCGTCGAGAACACCAGCGGCTGGACACCCCCCGAGGGACGCGGCGCCGACCGGGACGCGGCGCTGCCGCACTCCCTGGTGGCCACCCACCTGCTCATGGCCCTCAGCGCCGGATCGTTCCTGTCGATGACCGACCCCCCGGAGTGGGCCAGAGGCGCGGTCGCCGCCTGCCGCAACCTGCACACCTGGCCAGTACTCGCCGGCGAACCCGGCCGCGCCGACCTCGTGCTGTCCTCGCCGATCATCCTGGAGGACCACCCCGCCATCGCGCCGGAGAGCCCCGGCGCGCTCTACGACGCCACCGAGATCGACGAGATCCTCGCGCTACGCACCGCCGCCCTCACCGACGAGGAGAAGCGTGAGGCCCGGGGCACCGACGAACGGGCCGCCGCCGTCATCGAGTTGGCCGACTCCATGCCCGCCGAGGTCCTGGAGCGGCTGCACGGCGCGGTACGCAGCCTGCGCGAGGTGACCGGCCCCGACCCCGGCTCCCCAGGCTCCGGCCCCGCCGCCCCGGGCCCCGGCTTCGCGGCCCCCGACCCCGACTTCGCGGCCCAGGGAGGCGGCTTCCCCGACGAGTACGGGGTGCAGCGGCCGGACACGCCCTGGTGGGACCCCGCGAGCGACGCGGGCTTCGACCCGACGCGGGACCGCGTGGTCGTCGACGGCCGGTCGGTCGGCAAGGGCAGCCGCGTCGAACTGCACCCCGGGCTGCGCCGCACCGACGCACAGGACATCTTCCTGCGCGGGCGCACCGCCGTGGTCGAGGCGGTGCTGCACGACGTCGACGGCGGGGTCCACCTCGCCGTCACGGTCGAGGGCGACCCGGGCGCCGACATCCGCCGCGAGCAGGGCCGCTTCCTGTACTTCCAGCCCGACGAGGTCACCCCGCTGGAGGACGACGCATGAACGACCCCGCGCCGTCGGACCCCAGAACCCTGGTCGCCGGCATCGGCAACATCTTCCTCGGCGACGACGGCTTCGGCGTGGAGACCGCGCGCCGCCTCGCCGAGCGCGAACTGCCCGGCCACATCGAGGTCGTCGACATCGGCGTACGGGGGGTGCACCTCGCCTACCAGCTCCTGGACGGCTACGACACCCTGATCCTCGTCGACGCCACGGCACGCGGCGAAGCCCCCGGCACGCTGTACGTGATCGAGCACGACGACACGGCCCCGAACCCGTCGCCGGGCGCCCCCGCCCTGGACGGGCACCGGATGACCCCCGACACCGTGCTGGCGCTGCTGCACACCCTCTGCGCGGGGACCGGGGGCGCACCACCACGCCGCGTTCTGGTCGTCGGATGCGAACCGGCCTCGGTGGACGAGCGCATCGGACTCAGCCCACCGGTGTCCGCGGCCGTGCCGGAGGCCGTCCGGCTGATCGAAGAGCTGCTGCGGGACGGCGAGCCGTCCCTGGCACGGGCCTCAACCGCTGAGGCTTCGACATGAGGAGAGACGGGATGAAGAAGATCGTCATCGGAGGAGCGGCCATGGCCGCCCTGGTAGCCGTCGCCGCCGAGGTCCTGCCGGACCTCAGGCGCTATCTGCGCATCCGACGGATGTGAGGCACGGCCGCCGGCCCGCGTGCCGTCCCGGTTGCGTCGAACGGCGTACCCGGCGACCCGTGACGGCGCGCCGGGCCGGGGGACCCGGACACGCACGCCTGTAATGAACCCCGGCGGAAGGCAGGCGGCGGAAGGATCACAGACCCATGCACGAGATGTCCGTCGCACTGGCCGTCGTCGACCAGGTCGCGGAGGCCGCCGACCGGGCCGGAGACATCACGGCGGTGCGTTCGGTACGGCTCCAGGTGGGCGAACTGGCCGGGGTGGTACCCGACTCCCTCACCTTCTGCTTCGAACTGGCCTGCTCCGGAACCCTGTTGGAAGGCGCCGAGCTGATCACCGAGGCGGTGCCGGGGCGGGCCCGCTGCACTCCCTGCGCACACGAGTGGGCCGTCGGCATGCCGCCCCAACTCACCTGTCCCGCGTGCGGCGGCACACGCACCGATCTGCTGGCGGGCCGGGAGCTGAGCATCGTCGACGTGCGCTGGGAGGACGGCGGCCCCGCGCAGCCGCCCACCCGCGAACCGATCTCCGAGGAGAGCTGAACCATGTGCCGTGTCGCCGACCTGCGCCAGGCCGTACTCGCGAAGAACGACGCGAGCGCCCACGAACTGCGTGCCGCCCTCACCGCCCGGGGCACCGCCGTCGTCAATCTGCTGTCCAGCCCGGGCAGCGGCAAGACCGCGCTGCTGGAGCAGGAACTGCTGCGGGCCCGCGAGCGGTCCGTTCCCGTGGCGGCGCTGAGCGCCGACCTCGCCACCGAGAACGACGCCATCCGGCTGGCGCGTTCGGGTGTCCCGGTCAAACAGGTGCTCACCGACGGACTGTGCCATCTGGAGGCGGGCATGCTCGCCGGGCACCTGGACGGCTGGCTGCCCGACGACGTGCGGCTGCTGTTCGTGGAGAACGTCGGCAACCTCGTCTGCCCCGCCTCCTACGACCTGGGGGAGACGCTGCGGGTCGCCCTCGCCTCCGTGACGGAGGGCGAGGACAAGCCGCTCAAGTACCCCACCGCCTTCGGGCTGGCCCAGCTGGTCGTGGTGACCAAGACGGACCTCGCGGAGGCCGTCGAGTTCGACGAGTTCGCGTTCCGCAAGAACCTGGAGCAGGTCAACCCCGGCGTCGAGGTGATCCTGACCTCGGCACGCCGGGGGTGGGGGGTGGGCGCCCTGCTCGACCGGGCGTTGGCCACGGCGGAAGGCACACCCGTCCACGCGCCGGTCATGGCCCGCCAGCCTCAGCACCACGGACATGGTCACGACCACAGCCACGGTGATGAGCACTCCCACGGCCACACCCATGACCCCGCCCCGGAGGCCGCCGAAGCCATGGCCCACCCCCAGTCGTGAGCGCTCCGCAGGCCCCGGCCGCCGTCACCGAGGACACCCGGCTGCGCCGCCGAGTCACCGTCCGGGGAGTCGTCCAGGGCGTGGGCTTCCGGCCCTACCTGTACGGCCTCGCCACCGAACTCGCCCTGGCCGGACATGTGACCAACACTCCGGAGGGTGTGATCGTCGAGGTCGAGGGCACCGCCTCGGCCGTGACCCGCTTCTGCGACCGGATCGCCGCGCAGGCGCCCCCGCTGGCCCGCGTCGACTCCGTCGACCACCGGGAGCTGCCTCCCGTCGGCGGGACGACCTTCACCATCCTCGCCTCCCACTCCGGCGGCCCGGCCCGCACCCTGATCTCCCCGGACACCGCCACCTGCGCCGACTGCCTCGCCGAACTGGCCGACCCCACCGACCGCCGGTACCGCCACCCGTTCGTCAACTGCACCCACTGCGGCCCGCGTTTCACCATCGTCACCGGGGTGCCCTACGACCGGGCCCACACCACCATGGCCGGCTTCGCGATGTGCCTCGACTGTGCCCGCGAGTACGGTGATCCGGCCGACCGGCGCTTCCACGCGCAGCCGGTCGCCTGCCCGGCGTGCGGGCCCCGGCTGCGGCTGCTTCTCGCCGACGAGTCCGGAACGAGGAGCGCCGACGGGGCGGACCCGGTCGTCGAGGCGCGCACCCTGCTGGCCCGCGGCGCCGTCGTCGCAGTGAAGGGCCTCGGCGGCTACCACCTGGCCTGCGACGCCACGAACCAGGCCGCCGTCGACCTGCTGCGACGCCGCAAGGCGCGCGGGGACAAGCCGTTCGCCGTCATGGCCCGGACGACGGACGACATCCGCCACCTCGTGCGCGTGGGCCCCGAGGAGCAGAACCTGCTGGAGAGCCGGGCCAGGCCGGTCGTCCTGATGAGACGGCGACCGCGGCCGGCGCACGCCGCCGACGGCGTACGGCCCGCCGAAGCCGTCGCGCCCGGCAGCCCCGATCTCGGCGTGATGCTGCCCTACACCCCCCTGCACCATCTGCTGCTCGGCCTGCCCGGCGACGCGGACGGCCCTCGGCTGCTCGTCATGACCAGCGGCAACCTTTCCGGGGAACCGATCGTCACGGACGACACCGAGGCACGGGAGCGGCTCGCGCAGCTGGCCGACGCCTGGCTCACCCACGACCGGCCGATCCACGTCCCGTGCGACGACTCCGTGGTCCGGGTCTGCGACGGGGAGCCCCTGGTGCTGCGCCGCTCCCGTGGCTACGCGCCGCTGCCGCTCACCCTCCCGCTGCCCGTGCGGCCGGCCCTCGCCGTCGGTGGCGACCTGAAGAACACCTTCTGCCTGGGATCGGGCCGCCACGCCTGGCTGTCGGCGCACATCGGCGACATGGACGACCTCGGCACCCAGCGGGCCTTCGCGCACGCGACGGCACAACTGGAGTCCCTCACCGGGGTGCGGCCCGAGACCCTGGTGTCCGACCGTCACCCCGGCTACCGCTCCGCCCGGTGGGCCGACCGCGAGGCGGCACGGCGGCCCGTCGTACGCGTCCAGCACCATCACGCGCACATCGCCGCGGCCATGGCCGAGCACGGGCTCGACGGCACCCGGCAGGTCATCGGCGTCGCCTTCGACGGCACGGGCCACGGTGACGACGGCGCCGTGTGGGGCGGGGAGTTCCTGCTCGCCGACTACGACCGGTTCACCAGGTTCGGGCACCTCGCCTACGTTCCGCTGCCCGGCGGCGACGCGGCCGTGCGGCGGCCGTACCGCATGGCCCTGGCCCATCTGCGGGCGGCCGGGATCGGCTGGGCCGACGACCTCGCCTGCACGGCGGCCTGTCCGCCCGACGAACTACCGCTGCTGGCACGGCAGTTGGAACGGAACCTCAACTGTGTGCCCACGTCCAGCATGGGCCGCCTCTTCGACGCCGTGTCCTCCCTCGCCGGGGTCTGCCACCGGGCCGGCTACGAGGCGCAGGCCGCCGTCGAGTGGGAGGCCGCGGCCCTGCGCGCACCGGCCGGGGACACCGAGGCGTACGCCTTCGCCCTCCACGACCCCGAGGGCGGCGAGGGCGGTGCCGTCCGGGCCGACCCGGCGCCCGTGCTCGCGGCGATCGTCGACGACCTGCGCGCGGGCGTCGCACCGGCGCTGGTCGCGGCCCGCTTCCACCGGGGTGTGGCCGCTCTGGTGCACGGCATGTGCCTGCGGGCGCGGGAGCGGCACGGCCTCGACACGGTCGTCCTCACGGGAGGCGTGTTCGCCAACACCCTGCTCTCGTCGGCCTGTTCATGCGCCCTGCGCGGGGACGGCTTCACGGTCCTGCGGCACCACCTGGTCCCGCCGGGCGACGGCGGTCTGGCACTGGGCCAGCTGATGGTGGCCGCCCGGACCGATTCCACCCCCACCGACTGAAGCACACGCGACCCACAGCGAGGAGAGGCTCATGTGCCTGGCGGTACCCGGCAGAGTGCTGGACATCGAGGAACGGGACGGCACCCGGATGGCCACCGTCGACTTCGGCGGAGTGGTCAAGGAGGTGTGCCTGGAGTACCTGCCCGACCTGCGGGTCGGCGAGTACGCCATCGTCCACGTCGGGTTCGCCCTGCAACGGCTGGACGAGGAGTCGGCCCGCCAGACCCTGGAACTCTTCGCCGAACTCGGCATGTTGCAGGAGGAGTTCGGCGACGCCTGGGAGATGGCGGCGGCGGAGGCGGGCGTGGAACCGGTGGCGGAGGCGCCGCTGGCGGAGGTGCCGGTGGCGGGAGCCCCGGTGGCAGAGGTGTCGGCGGAAGAGGTGCGCAACCGGTGAAGTACATCGACGAGTTCCAGGACCCGGAGCTGGCGCGGCGGCTCCTCGACGACATCCGTGCCACGGTCACCAGGCCGTGGGCCCTGATGGAGGTGTGCGGAGGACAGACGCACAGCATCATCCGGCACGGTATCGATCAACTCCTCCCTGACGAGCTGGAGTTGATCCACGGACCCGGCTGTCCTGTGTGCGTCACCCCGCTGGAGGTCATCGACAAGGCGCTGGAGATCGCCTCACGACCGGAGGTGATCTTCTGCTCCTTCGGCGACATGCTCCGGGTGCCGGGCACCGGCCGGGACCTGTTCCAGGTCCGGGGGGAGGGCGGCGACGTACGGGTCGTGTACTCGCCGCTCGACGCGCTGCGCATCGCCCAGCGGAACCCGGACCGCGAGGTGGTGTTCTTCGGTATCGGCTTCGAGACCACCGCGCCGCCCAACGCCATGACGGTCCATCAGGCCCGCAAGCTGGGCATCGGGAACTTCAGCATGCTGGTGTCCCACGTCCGCGTACCTCCCGCCATCGAGGCGATCATGTCCTCGCCGAGCTGCCGGGTGCAGGGCTTCCTCGCCGCCGGGCACGTCTGCAGCGTGATGGGGGTGGAGGAGTACCCGGAACTCGCCGAGCGCTTCCGCGTCCCCATCGTCGTGACGGGCTTCGAGCCGCTGGACATCCTCGAAGGCGTACGCCAGGCCGTGCGCCAGCTGGAACGCGGCGAGCACACCGTCGACAACGCCTACGCCCGAGCCGTCCGCCCGGAGGGCAACCAGGCCGCCCGGGCCATGCTGGAGGACGTCTTCGAGGTCACCGACCGGGCCTGGCGCGGGATCGGGGTGATCCCCGACAGCGGTTGGCGGCTGGCGCCCGCGTACCGCGACCACGACGCCGAGCACCGCTTCGCGGTCGGCGGGATCCGGACGGTCGAGCCCGCCGAGTGCCGCAGCGGAGAAGTCCTCCAGGGCCTGCTCAAGCCGCACGAATGCGAGGCCTTCGGCACGCTGTGCACACCGCGCACACCCCTGGGGGCCACGATGGTCTCCAGCGAGGGGGCCTGCGCCGCGTACTACCTCTACCGGCGGCTGGACATGCCCGCCGCCAAGGCCCGGGAGGCGAGCCCCGTTGTCTGACACCACCACCGATCTCCCCGCCCCCACCCCCCTGGACATCGAGGCGTGGACGTGCCCGGCCCCCGTCCGTGACAGGCCCCGCGTCGTCATGGGGCACGGCGGCGGGGGAGCCCTCTCCGCCGAACTCGTCGAGCAGATCTTCGCACCGGCCTACGGCGGCGATGTGCTCGCCCAGATGGGTGACGCGGCCGTTCTCGCGCTGGGCGGGGCCCGGCTGGCGTTCTCCACCGACTCCTATGTGGTGCGGCCGCTGTTCTTCCCCGGCGGCAGCATCGGCGACCTCGCGGTGAACGGCACCGTCAACGACCTCGCCATGCGCGGCGCCCGCGCCGCCTACCTCTCCTGCGGGTTCATCCTGGAGGAGGGCGTGGAGCTGGACGTGGTCGGCCGGGTCGCCCGGGCGCTGGGCGAGGCCGCCCGCACCGCCGGGGTGGAGGTGGCCACCGGCGACACCAAGGTGGTGGAGGCCGGCCACGGCGACGGGGTCTACGTCAACACGGCCGGCATCGGTCTCGTACCGGCCGGCGTCGATCTGCGGCCCCAGCGGGTCGTCCCCGGTGACGTCGTGATCGTCAGTGGCGCCATCGGCGTCCACGGGGTGGCGATCATGAGCGTGCGGGAAGGGCTGGAGTTCGGCGTGGAGATCAAGAGCGACTGCGCGGCCCTCGGCGGTCTGGTCGACGCGATGCTCGCCGTCACCCCTGATCTGCACGTCCTGCGCGATCCCACCCGGGGCGGTCTGGCGGCGGCGCTCAACGAGATCGCGGCGGCCTCGGGGACCGGGGTCGTCATCACGGAACGCGACGTCCCGGTCCCGCCGGCCGTGGCCAACGCCTGCGCCATTCTCGGACTGGACCCCATGTACATCGCCAACGAGGGGAAGCTCGTCGCCTTCGTACCGCGCGAGCGCGCCGACGCCGTCCTCGAAGCCATGCGGGCCCACCCGCTGGGCGCGGGATCCATGATCATCGGTGAGGTCGTCGAGGGGCATCCCGGCATGGTCGTGGCCCGCACCGGGCTGGGCGGAACGCGGGTGGTCGATCTGCCGATCGGGGAGCAGTTGCCGCGCATCTGCTGATGCGCGGCCACGCGTCGCCGGACGGGGCCGCCGACCCCGTCAGGTCCCAGGAGGCTCGTCCTGCGGGTCCTGCGGGTCCACACCGGTCACGGCGTCGGCGTCCTTGGTGCCGCTGGGGCGCTGGGAACGTCCCCTGCGGCCGGTGTCCCGGCGGCCCTTCTCGTCCGCGTCGCCGTACTCCTCGCCGCGTGTCCCCTCGCTCTTCGCCCTGTCACCGGGGACGGACCTGGTCTCCTGCGCGGACTTCTTCCGGCCCGGGCCCGGTTCGCCGGCGTGCTCGGCACGGAAGGAGCGCGGGGCGCTCGGGTTGTCCTGCTGACGGGTCTCGTCCACATCGGGCGACCAGCCGTGCTGCTCGGTGCCCCGGTGCCGGCTGGGGCCCTTGCCGTGCGGCGGCTCGGACGAACGTGGTTTCTTCGACATGGTCCGACCTGTCTGTTCGTGGGCGGTGGGGGCGGCGCTCATATGTCGCTGCGATGGGTAAATTATCCCTCCTTGTCATGGTTCGGGCGCGGTGAGCGTGCTCGCTCAGGGGGTGAAGACCTCGTCGAGGCGGTCGATGGCCCCGTTGTCGCCGAGGTGGTAGGTGAAGACGAGTCCGGAGTCCGGATGGGCCTCGATCCAGTCCAGGAACTCCTGCACGCCGATGGGCTGGTTCGTCGTGCTCTGAACGACGGGGTCGGTCACGGTGATGGCCGCGGCCTGGTCCATCGGGATGTACGTCTCCTTGCCGACCGTCTCGAAGGGGGCGCCGTCCGAGTCTGGGGTGCCGCATCCCCAGTTGCCGTGCTTGACGATCAGGCTCAGGGATCCGCCTTCGGGCGTGTAGCGGTAGACCGCGATCTCGTCGGGGGAGATGGGCATCTTGTGGTCGCAGCCGTCATCGACGCCACCGCCACCGCCGCTGCTGCCGCCGCCCGAGGCCGTGGAGCCCGTCGCGTCGGCGGCGGGCGGCTTCGAGGCGTCCGGGTCGGCCCCGGACTTCCCGGTGCCGGCGTCCGGGGTCGCGGACGCCTTCGCGTCAGGTGTCCCGGCCGTACCCCCGCTCTTTCCGCCGGCCTTGTCCTGGGTCCCGCCCGTCGCCGTCGCGCTCGCCTTCGCGTCCCCGTCGGCGGCCTCCGCACCGCCGTCCCCCGAGCAGCCGGTCAGACTCAGCGCCCCCGCGGCGCAGACGCTCAGCACGATCGCCCTGACGGTGCCGGGTCTGCGGCGGGTCTTCCTCGGTGTCACGTTCATGGCGCGTCCCCCTCCTGCTTGTTCGCGATCTCCGTGAGCCCCGTCGGCTCGGGAGAAAGGGACGATTTTCGGCCGTAGGCAGTTGCACGTCCTGGCCGAATTCTGCATGCCGGCTCCGGTGCCCTCACCGGCGGGGCACCGGGCACGCCGTCACCCTCACCGCACGCCGAGGGCAGTGACGTCGGGGGCACCACGTCGTCCTGTGGGCGGGAACGTCGGCGGGGCCGGATCGCGTCTCCGTGCGATCCGGCCCCGCCCCGTCACCTCACGCCTCGCAGGCGCTCCTGGTGTCGTTCGTGTCGGCCGTGCAGGTGTCCGTGTTGGTGCCCCCGTTGAGGGAGTCGTTCCCGAACACGCCGTCCACGGCGTCGAGGGTGTCGTTGCCCGCCCCGCCGCTGTGGCTGTCGCCGCCGGCGCCACCGACGAGGGTGTCGTTGCCCGCGCCGCCCACGAGGAGGTCGTTGCCGCCGAAGCCGGACAGGATGTCGCCCGCCGTGCCGCCGGTGAGCGTGTCGCCGAACGGGCTGCCGTAGACGATCTCGACGTCCGTGAGGACGTTGTCCCCCTCGCCGCCGATGCCGTCGTCGGCGGCGTTGTCGATGTCGACGACCACCCCGGAGCCGCTCTCCAGGTAGCTGGCGATGTCGCTGGCGCCGCCCCCGCCGCTGAGCCGGTCCGCGCCCGTGCCGCCGATGAGGAGGTCGAAGGTGACGCCGCCGTTCAGGGTGTCGTTCCCCGGGCCGCCGTTGAGGATGTTGCTGCCCGGGCTGGGGCCGCCGTTGATGACGTCGTTGCCGGACTCGCCCTTCAGGTCACCGCGGACGTTGCCGGTCTTGGTGACGATGTCGTTGCCGTCACCGGCGTTGACCACGACCGTGTCGGAGTTGAGGTTCACCGGGCAGACCACCGACCCGTTGACCTGGACCGAGCAGCCGACCCCGGCGGTCAGGGTGTCGGCGGTGTCCTGGATGACGACGTTGCTTCCGGACAGGCTGACCGTGATGTTGTTGGCGCGCCCCGCCGCCGCGTTGACGACCACGTTGGTCCCGCTCTTGAAGACACCCGTGGCCGCGCTCGCGGGCCCTCCGGTCAACGTCACCGCGGACGCGGCCATCACCGCGACCACCAGGACCCGGAGTAACGCTTCTCTTCCCATGGACTCCCTCTCGCTTGCGTTCGTCGAGCCACGCGCACCACCGGTGCGCCGGGCCGCCCCCACGGTCCCCGGGGGGCCTGGGGCGGCGCATGGGGGATGGGCCCCCATATACGGCGCGCGCGGGCGCGCGGAGCGGGGGTACGAGCGGGCGCCTGCTCCTCGGCCGTCGACGACGGGGTCGACGGGCGGAGCGGTGGATGGCCGGGAAGGTCCGGACGGTGGACCGGACGGTGGACCGGACGGTGGACTGGGCAGGGGTCCGGACGGTGGACTGGACAGCGCGCCGGGCGCCAGGTCTGGGGGCGGGTCGTACCGGGGCGGACAGGTGGCCGGAAAGCGGCTGAAAGCACCCTTGCCGAGGCGGTCTCGGGGCACGGCCGGCGGCGGCGCGAAACCATCCCGAGTGCCCCGCGAAACGGTGGGTATTCCGCCTGGGGAGGTATCTTTTCGGGGCGGCCGGGATCTTCGCGACCGGCTTTGGTTGTCGGACGACAACTGCGTTAACCTTCACCGGATTTTCTCATCCGGCCGTTCCGTGAACTGCGGAAATCCGGCCGGTGAGCGGGCCCTGCACGGCCCGGCGCGGGTTCCGAGTCCTCGGCGCGAGGGCTCTTGGGGAGCGGAACGAGGGTGCGCATGAGCGGCAAGACGACCGAGACCGCCGAACGGGCTCCGGGAGAGCAGGAGCTACGACAGCTCCTGGCCGGACTGACCGCCGTGCGGGACGGCGACTTCGGCACCCGGCTGCCGTCCGACGGCGAGGGGTTGCTCGGCGACATCGCCACCGTCTTCAACGGCATGGTGGACCAGCTGTCCGTGTTCACCTCGGAGGTCACCCGGGTGGCCCGCGAGGTCGGCACCGAGGGCACGCTCGGCGGTCAGGCCGAGGTGCCGGGCGTCTCCGGCACCTGGGCCGACCTCACCGACTCGGTCAACGCCATGGCGGGCAACCTGACCACCCAGGTGCGCGACATCGCGCAGGTGGCGACCGCCGTCGCCCGGGGCGACCTGTCACAGAAGATCGACGTCCCGGCGCGTGGCGAGATCCTTCAGCTGAAGGAGACCGTCAACACGATGGTCGACCAGCTCTCCGCTTTCGCCGACGAGGTCACCCGGGTCGCCCGGGAGGTCGGCAGCGAGGGCCGGCTCGGCGGTCAGGCCCAGGTGCCCGGCGTCGGCGGCGTCTGGCGCGACCTGACCGATTCGGTCAACTTCATGGCGGGGAACCTCACTTCGCAGGTCCGCAACATCGCCCAGGTGACCACGGCGGTGGCCGAGGGCGATCTCTCGCAGAAGATCACGGTCGACGCCCGCGGCGAGATCCAGGAGCTGAAGAACACCATCAACACGATGGTGGACCAGCTGTCCGGGTTCGCCGACGAGGTCACGCGCGTCGCCCGGGAGGTCGGCACCGAGGGACGGCTCGGCGGGCAGGCGGACGTCAAGGGTGTGAAGGGCACCTGGCGCGACCTCACGGACTCCGTGAACTTCATGGGGGCCAACCTCACCTCCCAGGTCCGCAACATCGCCCAGGTGGCCACGGCGGTGGCTCAGGGCGACCTCTCCCAGAAGATCACCGTGGATGCCCGTGGTGAGATCCTGCAGCTCAAGGACACCATCAACACGATGGTGGACCAGCTGTCCGGCTTCGCCGACGAGGTCACCCGTGTCGCCCGCGAGGTCGGCACGGAAGGCAACCTGGGCGGTCAGGCCATCGTCCGGGGCGCGTCGGGGACCTGGAAGGACCTGACCGACAACGTCAACGTGATGGCGTCGAACCTGACCGGCCAGGTCCGCTCGATCGCCCAGGTCGCCACCGCCGTCGCGCGCGGCGACCTCTCCCAGAAGATCACGGTCGAGGCCAAGGGCGAGGTCGCGGCCCTCGCGGACGTCATCAACACCATGGTCGACACGCTCTCCGCGTTCGCGGACGAAGTCACCCGCGTCGCCCGCGAGGTCGGTACCGAGGGACGGCTCGGCGGCCAGGCGCACGTGCCGAACGTCGCCGGCACCTGGAAGGACCTCACCGACAACGTCAACTCGATGGCCAACAACCTCACCGGCCAGGTCCGCAACATCGCCCTGGTCACGACGGCGGTGGCCAACGGCGACCTGTCGAAGAAGATCGACGTCGACGCGCGCGGCGAGATCCTGGAGCTGAAGACCACCATCAACACGATGGTCGACCAGCTGTCGTCGTTCGCCGCGGAGGTCACCCGCGTCGCCCGTGAGGTCGGCAGTGAGGGCCGGCTCGGCGGACAGGCCGAGGTGGAGGGCGTCGAGGGCACCTGGAAGCGGCTCACCGAGAACGTCAACGGACTGGCCGGCAACCTCACCCGGCAGGTCCGCGCGATCGCCGAGGTCACCAGCGCCGTCGCCGAGGGCGATCTGACCCGCTCCATCACCGTGGAGGCCTCCGGCGAGGTCGCCGACCTCAAGGACAACATCAACTCCATGGTGGAGTCCCTGCGCGAGACCACCCGGGCCAACCAGGAGCAGGACTGGCTCAAGACCAACCTCGCCCGGATCTCCGGCCTGATGCAGGGCCACCGCGATCTGCCCGTCGTCGCCGAACTCATCATGGACGAGCTCGCGCCGCTGGCCTCCGCCCAGTACGGCGCCTTCTACCTCGCCGAGGACACCGAACGCGGCCCCGAACTGCGGCTGGTGGGCTCCTACGGCTACCCCGACGACACCGACCGGCCCGAGCGCATTCCCGTCGGCCGCTCCCTGGTCGGGCAGGCGGCGCGCAACCGCCGTCCCATCAGCGTCGAGGAACTGCCGCCGGGCTATGTGACCATCTCCTCCGGACTCGGACAGGCCGTGCCCAGTGCCCTGGTGGTGCTGCCCATCGTCGTGGAGGACCAGGTCCTCGGCGTCATCGAACTGGGCTCCGTCACCCCCTTCACCCAGATCCACCAGGACTTCCTCAGCCAGCTGATGCCGACCATCGGCGTCAACCTCAACACCATCGTGGCCAACGCCCGCACCGACGAACTGCTGGGGGAGTCCCAGCGGCTGACCGCCGAACTCCAGGCACGGTCCGAGGAGTTGCAGGTCCAGCAGGACGAACTCCAGCGCTCCAACGCCGAACTGGAGGAGAAGGCCTCCCTGCTCGCCTCGCAGAACAGCGACATCGAGGCCAAGAACCTGGAGATCGAACAGGCGCGGCAGGAGCTGGAGACCCGCGCACAGCAGCTGGCCCTGGCGTCCAAGTACAAGTCGGAGTTCCTGGCGAACATGAGCCACGAACTGCGCACCCCGCTCAACAGCCTGCTGATCCTCGCCCAGTTGCTCGCCCAGAACCCCTCACGCAACCTCACGCCCAAGCAGGTCGAGTACGCGGGCATCATCCACTCGGCCGGCTCGGACCTGCTGCAGCTGATCAACGACATCCTCGACCTGTCCAAGGTCGAGGCGGGCAAGATGGACGTCGCCCCCGAGCGCGTCCCGCTGCGCAAGCTCCTGGAGTACGTCGAGGCCACGTTCCGTCCGATGACGTCGCAGAAGAACCTGGACTTCGCGGTGGCCACCGCACCGGGCACGCCCGCCGACCTGCTCACCGACGACTCCCGGCTCCGGCAGATCCTGCGCAACCTGCTGTCGAACGCGGTGAAGTTCACCGAGGACGGCGGCGTCACCCTGCGTATCGAACCCGCCGTGGACCGCGAGATCCCCGTGAGCGTCCTGCGGGGCGGTCCCGTCGTGGCGTTCCGGGTCGAGGACACCGGCATCGGCATCCCCCAGCAGCAGTTGGAGACGATCTTCGGGGCGTTCCAGCAGGCGGACGGCACCACCAGCCGCAAGTACGGCGGCACCGGCCTCGGCCTGTCGATCACCCGGGAGATCGCCCATCTGCTCGGCGGCGCCGTCACCGTCGACAGCACACCCGGGCAGGGCAGCACCTTCACCCTCTACCTGCCCGTGGCGCGCGACGACTTCGAGGAACTGCTCGACGGCGACGGCCGGCCGACGGAGCACCCGGACACCACCGGCCGTGACCTCCCGTCGGCGTCCCGGCCGGAGCTCGCGTCCGCGGCGGTGCCCGAGCAGCGCCGACGCCGTCTGCTGGTCGTCGAGGACCGCCCCCGCGGACTGCTGACCCTCGTCGCCGAACGCGCCGTCGCGGACCTCGCGTCCGACGGCGACCCCCTCGGCGCCATCGACATCATCACCGCCGTCGGAGCACAGGAGGCCGCGAGCACCCTGGCCGCCGAACCCTGCCACTGCGTCGTCCTCGAACTCGCCCTGTCCGACGACGAGGGTGCGCGTCTGCTGGAGGCCATGGAGGGCGACTCGGCACTCGCCAGCGTCCCCGTCCTCGTGCACACCGGCCACCGGGTGGACCTGGCGCACGAACAGGCGCTGCGCTCCCGTGCGGACGGCCGCCCGCTGGACTTCCTCTCCAGCCTGGACGAACTGCGCGAACGCATCACCCTGCACCTGTCCGCCGAGGAGCCGGGGGACGTGCTGTCCCTGGTGCGCGCCGAGGAGAACCAGCGCCCCGCCGAGCAGGTCGTCGACGGCGCCTTCCTCGGCCGCAAGGTCCTCGTGGTCGACGACGACGCCCGTAACCTCTTCGCCCTGAGCGGGATGCTGGAACTCCACGGCTTCCACGTCCTGCACGCCGACAACGGCCGCCGGGGCATCGAGATGCTGCTCGCCCACCCGGACGTCTCGCTGGTGCTGATGGACGTGATGATGCCCGAGATGGACGGGTACACCGCGACCTCGGAGATCCGTGCGATGCCCCAGTACGCCGACCTGCCCATCATCGCCGTCACCGCGAAGGCCATGCCCGGGGATCAGGAGAAGAGCCTCGCGTCGGGCGCGAACGACTACGTCACCAAGCCGGTCGACACCGGTGACCTCATCGGCCGCGTCCGACGGTGGCTGACCGTATGACGGGGCGTCACATCGCCGCGCGCACCAGCCCACCGCGTGGCGTCCCGCGACGCCCGAGCCGAGGAACAGGTCAACCGTGAGCAACCCCCACCAGCCGGCCGCGCCGCCGCACGCCGACGACGCGCCGGACCAGCCGTCGTCGGCCGCCGCGCCGGACGAGCCGTCGGCGGTCGCCGCGCCGGATTCGCCGGGTGCCGACGGGCCGAGCGCGACCGACGCGCCGCCTACGACTGACGCCCTGCCCCTGACCGGCGACCCGCACGGGGTCGCCGGCCCTCCCGCGGCCGGCCACCAGCTTCCCGCCGACCACCAGCGCGCGGTCGACGACCCGGCCGCGGTCGATGTGACCGCTCTGGACACCAAGGCGCAGTCCTCGCCCGTCGGCCGGCTCGCCGCGACCGTGGAGCGGTTGCGGCGTGAGGTGCAGGCGGCCCAGGCGGAGGCCGACGGGCGGGCCGTGATCGAACTGGCCAAGGGCATCCTCGTCGAGCGGCTCGGGTGCGGGCCGGCCCAGGCCGCTCTGCAACTCGCCGAACTGACCGAACAAGCGGGCGTGACACCGCTGGAGTTCGCCGTCGAGGTGATCAACCAGGCCGCCCGCGACCGGCTCTCCGAGATGACGACCGCCCTGCTCGCGACCACCACGGGCCGGGACGACGCCGACGAGGCACCGGACAGCGGCTCCCTCGCCGTCCGGCTGCGGACCGCCGAGAGCGCCGCGCTGGCCGCCCACGACGCCCAGGCCGTGGCCGACTCCCTCCTGGAACACGCCCTGACCCCGCTCGGCGCCGAAGCCGTGGCGATCTGGGCGCTGGGCGCCGACGGCTCCCTCACCCTCGCCGGCAGCGCCGGTTTCTCGGCCGCCGAGGCGACCCGCTGGCGGTACGTCCCGCCGGGCGTGGTCACCGTCGCCCGCCGCGGACTCGGCGACCGGGCCGGTCAGTGGATCGCCAGCCTGTCGCAGACCGGCCTGCCCTCCATCGGCCGGCACCACCATCCCGACGGCGGCCGGGTCGCCGTACCCGCCGGCACCGGCGGCCGTATCCACGGAGTGCTGGAGATCGTCTGGCCCACCCCGCTGGAGGCCCAGCCCCCGCAGATCGTCCGCCAGGTCGAGGCCCTGGCCGAACTCTGCGCCCACACCCTGGGAACCCTGGCCCCGCCGCGCGGCGAGGGCGACGCGCGGCCCGGGACCCTGCCCGACGTCGCCGAACTGATGGACCTCGCCGACGGTCTCCACGACCCCGCCCTGGTGCTCGTCCCGCACCTGGACGCCACCGGGGAACTGGTCGACTTCCGCATCCACCACGTCAACAGCCGCTTCCTCGACCCGGCCGGCCGGCCCCGGGGCGTCGTCAACGGAGCCCTGCTCCTGGAGACGTATCCCATGGCCGCCGGTGAGAGCGAACTGTTCGAGCAGGTCGAACGTGTCTACGCCACCGGTGAGCCGTTCCGCGCCCGGCGCATGCGGCTCACCTCGCTCGTGGAGGACGTCCCGCTGGCGGCGGTCGCCGACATCAACATCACCCGGCACGGCGGCAGCGTCCTGCTCATCTGGCGCATAGAGGACGAGACCGCACGGCTGGCGAGTCTGCTCCAGCACGCCCAGCGCCTCGGCCGCATCGGCGGGTTCGAGGAGAACCTCGTCACCGGCGAGATCACCTGGAACGGCCAGCTCTACAGCCTCTACGGCAAACCCTCCATCAGCGGACCCGTCCCGCTGGAGGACCTGCCCGCCCACGCCCACCCCGACGACGCCGTCGCCATCGGCCGGTTCCTGCGCACCCTGCTGCACCACCGCCGCTCCGCGTCCGCGGCCTTCCGGCTCCAGCGGCCCGACGGCGTCACCCGGCACATCCGTGTGGTCGCCGAGCCGGTCCTCGACTCCGACGGCCGGCTCTTCGTCGTCCGGGGCGCCTACCAGGACATCTCCGCCCACCACTGGACGGAGGTCGCCCTCGCCGCCACCCGCGACCAACTCGCCCACTCCGAGCAGCAGGCCAGCGAACGCGACCGGCTCACCCTCCAGCTCCAGCACGCGATCATGCCCCCGGCCCAGGCCCCGCTGGAGGCCCCCGGACTGCGCGTGGCCGTCCGCTACCGGCCCGCCGAGACCCAGCACCTGGTGGGCGGCGACTGGTACGACGCCGTCGTGCTGCCCTCTGGGCTGGTGCTGCTGTGCGTGGGGGACGTCGCCGGGCACGGCATAGAGGCGGCCACCAGCATGGTCGTCCTGCGCAACGCGCTGCGCGGTCTCGCCGTGACCGGTGCCGGACCGGGCCAGTTGCTGGCCTGGCTCAACATGGTGGCCCACCACCTGACCGGATCCGTCACCGCCACGGCCGTCTGCGGCCTCTACGACCCCCACCGCCACACCCTGCGCTGGGCCAGGGCGGGCCATCTCCCGCCCGTCCTCGTCCGCGCGGCCGAGGCGACGCCGCTGCCCCTGGTCAAGGGCCTGCTGCTCGGCGCCCTGCCCGAGGCGACGTACGAGGAACACGAACTGCAACTGGCCGTCGACGACACCCTGCTGATGTACACCGACGGCCTGATCGAACGCCGTGACCGTTCCGTGGAGGAATCCCTGGCGCAGCTGCTCACCGCCGCCCGCACCGTGCCCCCCACGCTCGACCAGCAGTTGGACCGTCTCCTCACCTACAGCAGGTCCGACACCGACGACGACACCTGTCTCGTGGGCGTCCGGGTGGCGCAGGCCGTACCGGACTGATCACCGCGTCCGGCACGACCACCGTAGGAGGGAACGTCTGCGGGAGCGGTTGGCGGGCACACGGTGTGTACGAGACCACGTCGGACGGGAGAACGGGGAAGTCGGTGACGAACAAGAGGACGGGTACCGGAGCGACGGGCATCAGGGCGAAGGGATGGGCGCACTCGTTTCCCGTGTCGGGAGGCGTGCACGCCGGACGGCGGTGGACACGCAGGCAGTTGGAGTCACTCCCATGGACGGCGGACGAGCCCGAGACGGTGGACGCCGTCATCCTGGCCGTCTCCGAACTGCTCACCAACGCGCACATCCACGCGCACAGCGACGCGCGGCTGATCCTCACCTGGGACGGCGACTGCCTGCACGTGAACGTCCACGACGAGGACCCGACCCTGCCGCGCCTGCGCACCCCTCAGGCGGGGGAGACCTCCGGTCGCGGCGTGGGGATCGTACGGATGCTCGCCGACACCGTGGAGATGAGGTGCCAGCGGCACGGCAAGACGGTCTCGGCCTGTTTCCGTCCGACGGGCTCTCAGTCCCCGGGCTCTCAGTCACCGGGCGGCGCCCGGCCGGACGACGGTTGAGCCGTTCCGCGCCGGCGAGTTATACGATGACGTGTCCGTTGCCCGCCGTCCCGTACGGACGGGGAGCCGGGGGTCGGGGACGCGTCGTACAGCGGCACATGGGGGCAGGGGGAGCGAACATGGACACCTCCCACGACGTGCACGGGCCGAGGTCGGCACGGTCGCACGGGGACACCGCGCTGGAGATCCGCTCTCTGCCGGGCCGCCCGGGAATCCGAGCCGCTGGAGAGATCAACGTGATCACCCGCTCCTTCTGGGAACACGCACTGGAGGATCTGGCGAACGCCCACACGGACGTCTCCTTCGTGGAGCTGGCCGATCTGATGTCCATCGACGTGGGCGGCGCCACGGCGCTGGCGGTCACGGCGCAGCGACTGGGGACGGGCCGGATCGTCGTGGACCGTCCTCCGCCGGAGCTGGAGCGGATCCTGGACATGTTCTGGCCCGGCCTGACGACGATCGAGGTGGCGGGCCGATGAGTACGGCCACGAGCAGTGAACACGAACCCTTCGTGCACCCCGCGCTGTTCTACCGGGGGAGCGAGCAGTACACCGCGGGCACCGTGCCGTTCCTCCGGGCGGGACTGTCCGCCGGCGAGGCGATCGCGGTCGCCGTCCCCGGCCCCAACCTGGAGCTGATCAGGGACGCGCTCGGAGCGAGCGCAGACGAGGTCGAGTTCCTCGACATGACCAGGGTCGGCCGCAACCCCGGGCGGATCATCCCCGGGGTGCTGCGGGCCTTCGCCGACGCCCACCCCGGTGGCCGGGTGAGGATCATCGGCGAACCGATCTGGGCCGACCGCTCGGCCGTGGAGTACCCGGCGTGCGTCCAGCACGAGGCCCTGATCAACGCGGCCTTCCAGGGCCGGGACGTGACGATCCTGTGCCCGTACGACGCCGACGCCCTCGCCCCGGAGACGCTCGACGACGCCTACGCCACCCATCCCGTCGTCATCGACGCGGGGGTCGAACTGGCCAGCGACAGCTACGATCCCGAGCGCGTGGTCGCCCGCTACAACCAGCCGCTCAGCCATCCGCCCGGTGCCGCTTCCCTCACGTTCGACGCGGACGCGCTCCCGTCGGCCCGCTCCTTCGCGGTCGAGGAAGCGCGGCAACTGGGCCTGACCGGGGCCCGGTCGCAGGATCTGACGCTGGCGGTGGCGGAGCTGACCACCAACAGCGTGGTGCACGGCGGCGGATCGGGCACCCTGCGCGTCTGGGCCGAGGGCCCGCAGGTCGTCTGCGAGGTCCACGACCGGGGCCGGCTGACCGACCCCCTGGCCGGCCGCCGGCCCCCGGCGCGCGACCAGCTGGGCGGGCGCGGTCTGATGCTCGTCCACTACGTCGCCGACCTGGTGCGCGTACACACCACCGAGGCCGGCACCACCATCCGCTTCTATCTGGACCTCTGACCGCGCCGCCGGGACGGCGCCCCGGGCGAGGTCAGTAGGACAGCGCGTCCTCGGCCGTTCCGAGGAAGCTGGTGACCGTGCCGTCGTTGACCGTGACTGGGCCGTTGGTGATCGTCACCGTCGTCGGGCTCTCGGCGGCCGTGAGCGCGATTTCGACCTGGCCGGCGGTCTTGCCGCCCTCGGTGCCGGGGCCCGCGAACAGGATCCCCGCGTACGCTCTCTCGCCGGGGTTCAGGAGCCAGTCGTCGACGGTGGGTCCGCGGTGCTCCGCGGCGCCGTCCAGGTCCGGAATCGTGATCACCAGGTCGTTCGCCGACAGCAGGCAGGGGTCGCCGGTGTTGTTGGTCGCGGTCAGCAGGGCGTGGCTGGCGGGGCTCGACGCGACGGTGACGTTGTAGGTCAGGTCGGTGGTCTCGCACATGCCCACGCCACCGTCCTGGTCGTCGTCGGCCCCGGACTCCTTCGACCCGGACTTGTCGGTCCCGGACTTGTCCGACCCGGACCCGCCCGACCCGGCCTTCGACGGCGGGGTGCCGCCGCCACCGCCGGAGGAGCCGCCACTGCCACCGCCCGTGCCACCGTCGTCCTCCGGGGAGGCCGTCGCGTCCGCGCCCTTGTCCGACCCCGACCCCTTGTCCGCACCCTTGCCGGGCGCGCTCGCCGACGTGCTCGGGGCAGCCGCGGCCTTGTCCGAGCCCCCCTCGCACGCGGTCAGGGCCACGATGCCGAGCGAACAGGCGGCGAGTGCGGCGGTGATACGGCGCGAACGAGCTGTGTGAGCCATGAGGAACCCCCCGAAAGTGTGAATGTCCGGTGATCGTGCCTCATGGGAGCGGTTTCACCACCCGCTCGCACCGAGAGGGAACCGTCCACGGACAGCACTGTGACACTGTGACGTGGACATCGTCGGTCCCGACCCGTGCACGGCGGTGTCGACCCGGCCCCCGGCGTGACGGGTTTTGGCCGGCCTGATCCTTTCTGAGTACGCGTACTCAGGTCCGGTGACGATCACACCGGCAGACTGTGGCCGTTCAGGACAGTCGACAGGGGGAGTACGCGTGAACCGAACGAGAGAAGCCCTGGCCGTGACAGCGCTGACGGCGTGTGTGCTGGCGGGCTCGGGCATGGGGCCCGCCGCCGCGGCCGGCGATCCCCTGCTGCCCCACCCCGGCCCCGAGGGCCTGGTGTGGGTGGAGGAGCAGACCGGTGACGGCGGTGTGGCGTCGGGCGGTGCCTGGGACAGGCTGCCCACCGTCCTCACGGTGGCCTGCGAGGGCGGCGGAGAGGTGCGGGTGACGATGCGCTCGCAGGAGACGGAGGTCGCCGCGTTCTCCGTCGACTGTCCGGCGGGCACCGCCGGGATCGGCTCCGTGACCATGGACGCCGGTGTGGTGCGGATGGGCTCCTTCACCGTCGGGGTCGACGCCTCGTCGGAGACGATCCGCTGGGCACTGACGGTGACCCAGCCGGAATAGCGGGCCGGAGAGCTCCATCTCCCCGTCCCCGTGCTCCTGTTGCGGCTTCGACACCGCATGATGGGCACATGGACGATCACGAACTCCCCGCGGCGGTGGACCCGGCGGCGCTGCTCGCGCTGTCCCGGGACCATCACGGACGCACCGTACGGCCCCTGGGCACGAGGGAGGCCGGCGGTCATCTGGTCAAGGTGTACGTGCTGGAGGCGCCGGGCCGCGGAGTCACGGAACAGGACACCGCCGAGGCCCTGCGGATCGCGGCGGCGCACCTCGAACTCGGCCGTGTCCGCGGGTCGCTGGGGCTCGCCGCCCTGATCGTGCACGCGGGCGGCGACGGCGACTACGTCCTGGTCCACACCTGGATCGAGGGCCACATGTCCGACCTGGCGGTCTACGTCGGTCCGGCCGGGCGGCCCGACCGGCTCCGCCCGGGACGCGCGGGTCTCGCCCCCTGCGTCTGGGAGGCCGCCGTCATCGCCCACGAACGGGATGCCTTCTCCCGGCACGTTCTCGACGGCACCGCGCCGCTCGCCGACCGGCTGAACGCCTGGCAGGACGACACCCTGACGGGCAGCCTCCGGTGACCGGCGTCCCGGCGCGGCGCAAGGGCCGCGCGTGGCGGGCGGCGGTCGGTCCGGTCGCCCTGGCCGTCGCGGCCGCGATGCTGAGCGGCTGCGGCGCGGAGGGCGGCGACGACAGTGCCTCCGGCGACCGTGAGGCGCGGTACAGGCGCGTCATCGAGGATCCCCACCCGAGCCCCGCCGACGTGATCGAGGCGGCCGGGGCTCCTTCCGGCGTGGTGGGCGCGGACGACGGCTCGCTGCTGCTGACGTACGACGCCACCAACGTCGAGGACGACGAGGGCCCGGCCGCGACCGCCTGGCGCATCGTCGGACCCGACGGCCGCACGGTCGCCGAGCACGCGGAACACGCCGACGCCGAGGACGTGCGACCCGCGTTCCGGGGGGTGAGCGGCGGCTTCGTACAGGTGCCGGGGGACCGGGGGGCGTTCCTCCTCGACGTCCGGGGCGAGCGGCACGACGTCACCGTCACCGACACGCCGTCGCGGCCCCGCTCCGGCGACGTCCTGCTCTCCGAGCGGGAGCCGGCCCTCGTCTACCGCCCTGCCACACGCACCGCGGCACCTCCGGCCGGACTGCCGGAGGAGGCCGTCGACTTCGCCGTGGACGAGCGGGGCACGGTCTGGAGCGTGGAACAGGCGCTGTCCGGGGAGCCGTACCGCGTCGTGTGGCAGCGTGACGGCCGCACCCTCGGCTCCGAGCCCGTGCCGAAGGCGTACGGAGCCGCCGACCTCGCCGCGCGGGGCGACACCGCGGCCGTCGCCCTGGACCTGGACGAGGGCGTGCGCGGCCTGCTGGTCACGTCGGACGGCGGCGCGCACTGGCGCACCGTCCTCGCGGGCGGCATCCCCTGGAAAGAGCTGACGGGACTGTTCGTCCTGGAGGTACTCGCGGACGGACGGCTGCTCGTCGGCGAGGAGGGCGGCCGTTACTGGCTCGCGGACGACCCCGCCAACAGCGCCTTCCACGAACTGACGACCCCGGCGACGTTCACGTCGTTCACCGTCGGGGGCACCACCCTCTACGGCATCGTGGACGCGACGACGGCGACGTACGACCTGGTGCGGGACGAGGGGCTGTGGATCTCCGACGACGGCGGACGTGCATGGCGGCGCGCCGCGGGGTTTGGAACTGCTGGCGTTGGAGTGCGTTCAAGAGTGTTCTGGTGAGCGGGGGTGAGTGTGGATGACCTGGGTGTCGGGCCGCGCTCCTGGCTTGTGATGCCGGTTTTCGGCGACGAACTGACGTTCTCTCATCGAATGCGTGACCTTCATGGGTGGTGCTCGTTTCTCAGGGCGACGGGTTATTGGAGTCGAGTCGAGTCGGGCGGGGGTGGCGGGGTGGGTGAGGTGCGGAGCATCGCGGCGCCGTTCGTCACGTCCGGCCCGTCCGGTGTGGCCGTGCGGACCCGCCTCAAGCAGTTGACGCCGGGCGATGAGAAGGTGCTGCGTCTGGTGGGCGGGCATCTGGGGTCGCTGGCTTCGAAGGACCTCAAGGCGCGCTGCCGGGACGGCCTGGAGCACTCCGGGAAGGCGTGGGCGGTCCGCAAGCGGGAGCTGACACCCGCCTCGTCATCACGCTGGGCGGGCAGCATCACCAAGGCCACGCACGACCAGTGGGCACTGGCCCGCCGCTGCCAGTCGGCGCACATCCAGAACCTGGAAGCCGGCATCCGCACCATCGAAACCCGGCTGTCCCTGCCGGTCGGGCAGAAGGGGACGCGGAAGGCGCCGGGAGGTTACCGGTCGCGGCGGGAGTGGCACGCGAAGGCGCGGCGACTGCGGGTGCTGCAGGACCGGCTGATCGCCGCGCGGGCCGACCGCGAGGCCGGGATCGTGCACGTGGTGCGCGGTGGTAAGCGGCTGGCCCGTGCCCGTCACCACCTGGAGGCGGCCGGGCTGACGGAGTCCGCGTGGCGTGTGCGGTGGGAGGCGGAGCGCTGGTTCTGCCAGGCCGACGGGGAGTCCGGCAAGCGCCACGGCAACGAGACCATCCGCGTCAGCCCCGACGGCGAGGTGAGCATCAAACTGCCCACGCCGCTCGTGTATCTGGCGAACGCCCCGCACGGACGGTACGTCCTCACCGGCCAGATCGCGTTCGCGCACCGGGGCGGTGACTGGGCGGACCGCGTCGAAGCCGACCGGGCGATCGCCTACCGCATCCATCTGGATACGGGCCGGGGCCGCTGGTATGTGACCGCGTCCTGGCAGATCCCGCCCACTCCGACCGTTCCGATCGAGGCGGCGCTCGCGCACGGGGTGATCGGCGTCGACATGAACGCCGACCACCTCGCCGCCTGGCACCTGGACACCCACGGCAACCCCACCGGCAGCCCGCGCCGCTTCTCCTACGACCTGACCGGCACCGCCCAGCATCGTGACGCGCAGGTCCGCCACGCCCTCACCCGTCTCCTGCACTGGGCCCGCACCTGTGGCGTGACGGCGATCGCGGTCGAGGACCTGGACTTCACCGCCGAGAAGACCCGGGAGAAACACGGCCGCCGCACACGCTTCCGCCGGCTGATCTCCGGCATGCCCACCGGCCGGCTTCGCGCCCGGCTGGCCTCGATGGCCGACGCCACGGGGATCGCCGTCATCGCGGTCGACCCGGCCTACACCAGCCGCTGGGGTGCCCAGCACTGGCAGAAGCCCCTCACCACGACAACCCGTAAGACGACTCGCCACGAGGCTGCCGCCGTGGCGATCGGAAGGCGCGCCCAGCAGCACCCGGTCCGGCGACGGACGGCACCGCCCCCACACGACCGGAGTGATCGTGCGGGGCATCGGACCGTCCAGGCCCGACCATGCGTTGCCGGGCGTGAGGAAACCCGCCCCCGCATTCCCGGACCACGGACACGATCCGTGCCGCCCGGACGTGGAGCGAACGCGGGCAACCAGAACGCCCAACACCGTCCGGGGCGTTCGACTGAGCATGGGTTCTGGCAACAGGACTCACTCCCGCTCAGTCTGTAGGAACGGTAGAGGCACCGCGACACCGGGCGGTCCAGCCCCCACCGAAGGCGCCAGGCGCCCGCACCGAGAGAGCCGGGCACCCTCTACCGAGAGAAAGCCGAGGCCATGGCCATCGACCTGACCGCCCTGCGGGCCCACTTCCCGTCCCTCGACACCGGGCTCGCCTTCTTCGACGGTCCGGGCGGGACCCAGACACCCCGCCCGGTCGCCGACGCCGTCGCCGCGACCCTGACCGGCCCCCTGTCGAACCGGGGGACCGTCAGCCCCTCCGAGGCCAACGCCGAGCGCGCCGTCGCGGAGTTCCGCTCCGCCTACGCCGACCTCCTGCACGTGCCCGCCGAGGGCGTCGTCCACGGGCGCAGCGCCACGCAGTTGACGTACGACTTCTCCCGCCACCTGGCCAAGAGCTGGCACCCGGGCGACGAGATCGTCCTCAGCCGCCTCGACCACGACGCCAACGTCCGCCCCTGGATCCAGGCCGCCGAACGGGCCGGGGTCACGGTCCGCTGGATCGGGATCGACCCGAGGACCACGGAGCTCGACCTCGACTCCTACGAGCGGGCCCTGACGCCCCGGACCCGGCTCGTCGCGGTCACGGCGGCCTCGAACGTGCTGGGCACCAAGCCGCCCGTCCGGCACATCGCCGACCGCGCGCACGACGTCGGCGCCCTGCTGTACGTGGACGGTGTCCACTACGCCGCGCACCACCTCGTGGACGTCCCCGCCCTCGGGGCCGACCTGTTCGTATGCTCGCCGTACAAGTTCCTCGGGCCGCACTGCGCGGTCCTCGCGGCGGCACCCGAGCTGCTCGAAACCCTGCGACCGGACAAGCTCCTGCCGTCCCCCGACACGGTGCCGGAGCGCTTCGAGTTCGGCACCCTGCCGTACGAGATCCTGGCGGGCGCCACCGCCGCCGTCGACTTCCTCGCAGCGCTGGACCCGGGCACGGGCAGCTCACGCCGGGAGCGCCTCACCCGTTCCCTGGACTCCCTGCACGCGCACGAACTGACGCTGCGCGCACGGATGCTGGCAGGGCTGGAGGATCTGGGCGACGCCGTCACCCTGCACTCGAAGGCCCCCGACCGCACGGCGACCCTCCTGATGACCCTCGAAGGACGCGACGCCCGCGAGGCCCAGGCGCATCTGGCCGCGCGCGGCGTGGTGGCACCGGCCGGATCGTTCTACGCCTACGAGCCCTTCACCGCGCTCGGACTCGACGCCCCCGCCCTGCGCGCGGGCCTCGCCCCCTACAACACCACCGACGACGTGGACCGCTTCCTGAGCGGGCTCGCCGCCTTCCTCTGACCGCGCGATCCGGGCCGACCGCCCGGCGCGCCGCCCGCGAGGGGACGAGCCCGTGTCACTGGGCGTCCACGCTCGTCCTGAGCATGGACGCCGTGCTCCTCAGGTGCCGCAGACCGTCGCCCGTGATCTCCATGACGCCCTGTGAGGCCAGGGCGTCGTCCTGCGCGTCCACCCCCGCGACGCAGTCCGGGATGCCGCGCTTGAAACTCGCGAGGGCGTCCGCCCAGGTCTCCTGGATGTCGTCGTCCGGGATGGACTCGAACTCCTCGGCCTCGGCGACATGCTTCCGCAGGCTCTCGCAGGCCTCCCCCAGGACCACGCTCGGCGACATCCTCGCCCGGTTGACGTCGGACACGTCGTCGACGAGGTTCTGTATCCGGGTCTCGCCGCCGGCGCCCCACCACTCCGCGGGATCCTCCGAGGTCGAGCCGCACCCGGTGAGCAGCACCGCCGCGGCGGACAGGCCGGTGATCGTGAGGACACGGGCACCCGCACGCATGTGGTCTCCCTGGTTCGTCGAGGCGATGGCGGGTCCAGTCTGTTCGGCGCGCGCACCGGGCGCGTCCGTGAAACTACGGCAATCCGCCTACGTAGTCTCGAACTGGTCGACGACGACGAGGAGTTCGCCGGCCGGATGCGGCGAGCCGGCCAGGATCCGGCGTGCGAGGCCTTCCCCCAGTGGCACCTGAGACGCATCTCCCCCTGCGCCGTTCGGGATTGTTCACCATGCGTTTGTTCAGCGCCGGCCCGCCGACCGTGAACAACGCGGGACGGCTACAAACGGTGCGTCGGCTCCCGCACCGGCCCCGTACCGAGAAGCCCGGTCCAGCCCGCGGAGCGGCTCGCCACCACACCACCGCTCCAGCTCCAGGAGGACACATGAACGCCTACACACGGCACCGCGCCCCCGGGCCGGGCGGAAGCGCGGCGACCCCGCCCCCGCTCGCGGCCCCCGACCCGTCCGAGAGGACCGAGCACCGCCACGCCCCGGACCTCCTGGGGCACTACGTCGCCGGTCAGCTGGGACGGCTGTGCGAGGTCGTCGGCATCGACGCGCGGCAGCGGACCACGCACCAGCGGGTGCTGTCCGAACTGCTGGGCCCGGCCGCCGCGCTGCCCATGGGCGGCCCGCCGCCGTCGCCCTCCTTCGTCTCGGACGACCACTCGCCGGTGGAGTTCTCCCTGACCTTCCCGGCCGGCGCCGCCCCCGTCCTGCGGGTGCTGGTCGACCCGGGCTCCGCCGCCCGGTCGCTGCGGGACAACGCCCGCACGTCATGGGCGGCGGTGGGACGACTGGCGGCCCAAGAGGGGTTCGGGCCGGACGAACTGGCCCGCCTGAGCGACCTCTTCCTCCCACCGGCGCCCCACGGGCCGCTGACCCTGTGGTGCGCCCTCGAACTCCGCCCGGCCGCACCCCCGGGCGTCAAGCTGTACCTGAACCCGGGCGCCCGGGGCGCCGAGCGCGGCATGGAGACCGTCACCGAGGCCATGTCGAGGCTCGGCCACGCCCGGGCCTTCGAACCCGTCCGGCGCCACGTGGCCGCCCGCTCGCCGGAGCGGGCCGGGTTCATGTTCTTCGCCCTGGACGTGGGCCCGTGGACCGAGCCGCGCGTGAAGGTCTACGTCGTCCACCCCGGCGCCACGGCCGCCGACGCGGCCGACGCCGTCCGTCCGGTGCCCGGAGCCTGCCCGGAACGGGTCGCGGACCTGTGCCGCCTCGTCGCCGGGGAGGGCCCCTACGACCGGCTCCCGCTCGTCTCCTGCTACTCGTTCACCGGCGCGGACACCCACCACCCGACCGGCCACGCCCTGCACGTCCCCGTCCGGGCCTACGTCCGCGACGACCGGGTGGCCCGCGACCGTGCCGTACGGCTCCTGCGGCAGTACGGCGTGGGAGCCGAGCCGCTCGACCGGGCCCTCGCCGCGCTCACCGCCCGCCCCCTGACCGCCGGCGTCGGCCTCATCTCCTATCTGAGCCTGGTCCAGGCCGGTCGGCAGGCACCCCGGATCACCACCTACTTCTCCTCCGAGGCCTACCGCGTCCTCCCCCCACGGCAGGACACCGCACCGCGGAGCGGCTGAGCACCGACCCACCCATCCGTTCCGGCGCACATCCGAAGGGAAGACCGACCGTGGAACCGTACCGAATCAAGGTCGTCGAGCCGATCCCCGTCACCACCCGCGCACAGCGTCAGGCCGCCCTCGTCCGCGTCCACTACAACCTCTTCGACCTGCGGGCCGACGAGGTGACCGTCGACCTGCTCACCGACTCGGGCACCGGCGCCCTGTCCGCCGCCCAGCTCTCCGCAGCCATGGACGGCGACGAGTCCTACGCGGGCTCCCGCTCCTTCCACCGCTTCCACGACACCGTCCGGGAACTCACCGGATACCCGCACATCCTGCCGGTGCACCAGGGCCGCGCGGCCGAACGTCTCCTGACCTCCACGCTCCTCGGGCCCGGCAAAATCTTCCTGAGCAACACGCA
Organism: Streptomyces caniscabiei; assembly: GCF_014930365.1. GTDB lineage: Bacteria > Actinomycetota > Actinomycetes > Streptomycetales > Streptomycetaceae > Streptomyces > Streptomyces caniscabiei. The sequence continues at coordinate 410,081 of NZ_JABXWI010000008.1, forward strand.
CTTCGACACCCTGAGGGCCAACGTCGCGCTGGCCGGGGGAGAGGCGTGGGACCTGCCCTGCCCCGAGGCCGCGGACCTGGACAGCCCCGAGCCGTTCAAGGGAAACATCGACACCACCCGCCTCAAGGCCGTCCTGGAAGGACCCGACGGTGGCCGCGTCGCCGCGGTGATCATGACGCTCACCAACAACGGCGGCGGGGGCCAGCCGGTGTCCATGGCCAACCTGAGCCTGACCTCCGCGCTCTGCCGTGAGCACGGCGTGCCCCTGATCCTGGACGCGGCGCGCTTCGCGGAGAACGCCTGGCTGGTCACGCGGCGCGAGCCCGGCCACCGCGACCGCAGCCCCCGCCAGGTCGCCGAGGAGGCCTTCCGGCTCGCCGACGGCTGCACGATGAGCGCGAAGAAGGACGGCATCGCCCACATCGGCGGCTTCCTGGGCCTCCACGACAGCGAACTGGCCCGGCGCTGCGAGTTGCTGCTCATCGCCACCGAGGGATTCCCGACCTACGGCGGACTGGCGGGCCGCGACCTGGACATGGTCGCCCAGGGGCTGCGCGAGGTCACCGATCCGGGGTATCTCCGCGCCCGGGCCGAGGACACCGCCTATCTGGCGGACGCCGTGCGGTCGGCCGGCGTCGACATCGTCGAGCCGCCCGGGCTGCACGCGCTCTACCTCAACGCCGGCCGTCTGCTGCCGCACATCCCGCCGCACCGGTTCCCCGGCCAGGCGCTGGCCTGCCAGCTGTACCTGGAGGGCGGGATCCGGTCCGTGGAACTCGGCTCCCTGTACCTGGGCACCGAGAACGAGGACGGCACCCCCCTCACCAGCGCCCCGTACGAACTGCTGCGGCTGGCCGTCCCCCGCAGGACCTACACCCGCGGCCACTTCGACCACATCGGCCGGACGCTGGCCCGCACGGTCCAGGGCGCCCACCTCGTCCCCGGCCTCCGCATCACCGAACAGCCCGCCTTCCTGCGCCAGTTCCGCTCCAAACTCGCGCCGGTCCGTGTTGCCGGACCGGGTGACGGCGAGGTCGTCGGCCTTCCCCGCCGCGGCGTCGACGCGGCGAGGAGCCAAGGGGGTTGAGGTTCCACCGGGGCCTCCACCGTTAAGATCCAGTCGGCTCGGGAGCGGCACCGGGGCCGTGTCCGCAGGGTGGGCTGACCGGAGGGTGTGCTGAACATGACCGGAGATCGGGACCGCTGGGCCGAGCTGACCGGCGGGCAGGCCGGGGAGGAGTACGCCCGGCGGTTCGCGCGACTCGCCGCGTCGGGCCAGGACGTCCACGGCGAGGCCCACTTCTGCGCGGCGCTGCTCGCGCGGCCCGCCGCCCGTGTGCTCGACGCCGGCTGCGGCACCGGCCGGATCGCGATCCGGCTCGCCGAACTGGGGCACTCCTGCACCGGAGTGGACATCGACCCCTCGATGCTCGCCGTCGCCCGCCGGGAGGCCCCCGCGCAGGAGTGGCTCCTCGGCGACCTGGCCCGGCTGGACACCCTCGGCCTCGAACCGGGCTACGACCTGACGATCGCCGCCGGGAACGTCATCCCGCTGCTCGCCCCCGGCACCGAGGCGGCGGTCGTCCGGCAGCTGGCCGCCGTACTGCGCCCCGGCGGGCTCCTGGTCACCGGCATGGGCCTGGACGCGGCCCATCTGCCGCTGCCGGAACCGACGGTGACCCTCACGGAGTTCGACCACTGGTGCGGCCAGGCCGGACTGACGCTGCGTCAGCGCTACTCCACCTGGAGCGGCGACCCCTACGAGGACGGTTGTGGCTACGCCGTCAGCGTGCACGCCCGCCCCGCCGCCTGAGCGGCCGGGGCGGGGCGCCGGCACGGGGTGCGGGGCAGCCTCAGCGGGCGAAGACGCTCGCGAACTTCCGGCCCGCCACCACCGGGTATCCGAAGTCCGTCGCGTTGAAGGACGTCGCCGATGTGGTCGTCAGGCCGGAGGCCGAGCCCCGCAGCACCCATCCCGCGCCGTCGTCGTAGCCGTTCGGCACGACGTCCTCGCCGTACGCGCCGATCGCGAGGTCGGCCTTGCCGTTGCCGTTGATGTCGCGCAGGCGCAGGGAGGAGCCGAAGTGGTCGCCGACCTCCGCGGCACCGGGCACGCCCGCCGTGGCCTGGTGGAAGGACTGGGCGCCGGTGGTGGTCAGGCCGCCCGAACCGCCCTTGAGCAGCACGACGTCGCCCACGGTGCGCTTGCCGTCGACGCCCTCACCGGGGGCGCCGATCGCGAGGTCGGCGCGGCCGTCCCCGGTCACGTCGCCCAGGGCGAGCGCGGAACCGAACGCGTCGTAGGCCTCGTCGGTGCCGGGAACCCCGGGACTGTCCTGCTGGTACGTGCGGCCCTTGAGCGGCAGACCGGACGCCGACCCGTACCGCACCGTGAACGCACCGCCCTTGCCGCCCGCGGAGTCGGCGACGACCAGGTCCTCGTAGCCGTCGCCGTCGATGTCGCCCGTCGCGACCGCCGACGACCACCATGCCGCCGAGCCGGTCGTGCCGTCGTCGCTCAGGACCGTGTGCCCGGAGCCGATGTCGCCGGGACCGCCGCGCAGCACACCGATGTAGCCGGGGGCCGGGGTGCCGTCGGGCTCGGTCCGGCTCCCGTGCAGGACGTACTCGAAGCCGTTGCCGCCGTCCTTGGAGGAGAAGTGGCCGGCCACGATGCCGTCGAGGCGGACACCGTCCGGCAGGAAGTCGACCTCGGGGGCGATCGCGCCGTCCTGTGTGGGCCCGCCGTCGCCGTACCACCAGAAGGTGTCGACGCCGACGACGGCGAGCTGCGCGGTGCCGTCCCCGTCGAGGTCGGCGAAGGCCGCGCCCTCGCCGAAGCCGGCCGCCTCGGCGCTCGGGGCGGTGAGGGCGATCCCGCCGGAGGTGAACGGCTTGGCGCCGCCCCACACGATCGTCACCGACCCGCGCGGCTTACCGGTGACCTCCTCGCCGGGCGCGCCGACGATCAGGTCGGCGTAGCCGTCGTGGTCGACGTCGCCGCTGGTGATGTTCTCCCCGAACTTGTCCACGCTCTCCGCGGTGCCGGGCACGCCGGGGGTGTTCTGGGTGACGTTCACGAAGCGGGTCCGGCTGACGCCGGAGGCGGAGCCGAAGAGGACGGTGACCGTGCCCCCGCTCGCCTTGGGGGTGCCGATGGCGAGATCGCGGTAGCCGTCGCCGTTGAAGTCGTCCGCGAGACCGGAGGGCGCCGCGCCGGCCGAGGGGGCGCCGAGCCCGGTGACGGCCAGGGCGAGGGCGGCGGCCGTGGCCACCGGCAAGGTACGTGCGCGCAACGCGATGCTCCTGTCTGATGATCCGACGCCCGTACGACCCTCCGCGTGCACAAAGGGTTGTACGCGGAGGGAAGGCGGGGTGAACGGGGATCGGCTGCCCGGCGCGGCCGGCTACTGCTCGCCCAGCCCCACGGCCCGTTGGTCCACCTCGAACTCCGAGCGAGGCAGGTCCCTGAACCGGGTGGGGCGGAAGGAGCCGAGAAGGCTCTGTTCCTGACCGGTGGTGAGCTCGGCCGCGACCAGGCGCCCCAGGATCGGTGCCAGGGTGACGCCGCTGTGCGTGACGAGGCAGTAGACGCGGGACCGCGCGGAGGCGTAGCCGGCGACGGTGTGGCCGTCCGCGGGCAGCGACCGGATCCCGACCCGCAGCTCGATCTCCGGTTCCCCGCGGGGGCCGGGCAGCAGTGCGGAGAACCGCCGGGTGAGCGTGCGCGCGATGTCCCCGTCGACGGCCGGAGGGTCCGCCGGATCGACGTCGGCGTTCAGGTCGAGGGCCTGGAGGACCGTATGCCCGTCGGCGCCGGGGCGGAGGTTGAGGCCCGGGCTGTGGACCACGCAGCGCAGGTCGAGGGCGGGGGACGAGGCGTAGCCGAGGAGGCCGACGGTCTGCGCTCCACGACCGGTGTCGGTCACCATGGGAACGTCGATCCCGGCCCGCACGGCGAGCCGCTGACTCCAGCGGCCGGCCGCCAGGACCACACGATCCCCCGTATGGACCTGGCCCCCGACGAGGGTGACGGCGACTCCGTCCGGCCCGTCGTCGACGGCCTCGACCTCGCCGATCCGGTACGTGGCCCCGTGCCGGAGGGCGTCGGCGAGCAGGTTCCGCACGAAGAGCTCCGGCAGCACGTACCCCTCGCTCGGGAAGTGTGCGATGGACGTGACGGTCGCCGGGACGCGCAGCTCGCCCGCCGTCCGCGTGGCCTCGGAGGCCGTGACCCAGTGCACGGGGTAGCCGAGGGACCGCAGGCGTGCCACGTTGTCGGCGAGCCGCTGCTCGTTCGCCGCGTCCGCCCAGTGCAGTGCCCCGCTCGGGAAGTAGGACCGCGCACCGGGCAACCGCTCGGCGAGCCTGGCGTGCTCGTCCATGCCGGCGAGGTTCAGCCGGTGGTAGGCCGGGTCGGGCTTCCGGCTGGAGTTGGTCCAGGCGAAGGTGGTCGCGCTCGTGCCGGTGCCCGCTCCCCGCCGGTCGAGGAGCAGCACGTCCTGGCCGGCCACGGCGAGGTGCCTCGCCACGCTCACGCCCAGTACACCGGCACCGATGATGATGACCTTCATGGTTCACGCATCCCCTTTCCGGAGGCGACTGGTGCTCACACGGCCGGGACCGGCAGCTCCAGGAAGAACTCGGCGGTCCCCGGCCGGACGAGGGTCGTGACGACCTCGACGGTGCTCGCGTCCTCGGTACGCAACTCCCTGCGCCTCATCAGCGCCGGGGTCCCGGCCTCGCTGTGCAGCAGGGCGGCGTCCTCCTCGCCGAGGACCACCGGGTCGAGGTAGAGCCGGATCGTGTCGACGGGTACGCCCCTGCTCCGCAGGTACGGGAGGGTGACGAGGTCCTCCAGGTTCTGGTCCAGCAGGTCGGGGGCGGCCGCGAACAGCACGACGTGCCGCTCGATCGACTGCGGCTCCTCGCGCACGTTCAGCTTGCGCCGGACCAGTTCCACCACGGCCGTGTCGGCGCCGGCGCCGGGGAGGGCCAGGACCGCGTCGACGGCCCTGACGATCCGCGCGGAGACGACCTCGTGCCGGCCCGGTGTGCCCTTGGCGGCCGTCGCGGGGGTGACGAAGGTGAGCAGATCGATCTGCCGCGTCACATCCGCGACGAACGTGCCGTGACGCCGCCGGCGGATCGCCAGGCCCGCCTGCGCCAGGTCGTTGAGGACGCGCTGCGCCGTGGCACGACTGACGCCGTGCTCGACGGAGAGATCCTTCTCCGTCGGCAACCGGGTGCCGGGAGGCAGTTCCCCGGTCCGGATCCTCGCCTCGATCTGTCGTCTGATCCGTACGTACAGCGGCGCGGCCAACCGACCAGTCCGTTCTGTGCGTCCGCCGACCGGCGGTTACCGTTTCCTCGTCCCTAAGACCGTACAAGACGTCAATTGACCGGTCAATTGAGAGAGTTGAAGGATCTCGTACTGTGACGCCGCATGACCGAAGGCGAGATCGAGATCACCGCGGACCTCGTCCGCGAGCTGGTGCGGGAGCAGCATCCGGACCTCGCGGGGCTGGCCGTCCGCGAGGTGGCGGGCGGCTGGGGCAACCAGATGTGGCGGCTCGGGGACGAGTTGGCCGTACGCATGCAGCGCATGGACCCCACCCCGGAACACCAGCTCAAGGAGCGCCGATGGCTGCCCCTCCTGGCCCCGCGCCTGCCGCTCCCGGTGCCGACCCCGGTGCGCGCCGGTGAGCCGTCCGCGCGCTTTCCCAAGCACTGGACCGTGATGACCTGGGTGCCGGGCGAGCCGTTGGACCACGGCTCGATCAGCCGCGGTGATCACGCGGCCGACACGCTGGCGGGCTTCCTCAGGGCACTCCATGTGGAGGCGCCCGCCGACGCGCCGGCGGGTTCGGACCGCGGCGGTCACCCCAAGGAGTGCGGGGACGGCTTCGAGAGGTTCTTCCGCGCCGTCGACCCCGGCGACCTCGCCGCCGACGTCCGGGCCGTCTGGGACGACGCCGTGGCCGCCCCCGAGTGGGAGGGCCCGCGGGTGTGGGTCCACGGTGACCTGCACCCCGCGAACGTGGTCGTCTCGGACGGGACGCTGACGGGCGTGGTCGACTTCGGCGACATGTTCGCCGGCGATCCGGCATGGGATCTCGCCGCCGCCTGGGTCCTCCTTCCCGCAGGCGCCGCGGCACGCTTCTTCGACGCGTACGCGCGCGCGGACGAGGCCACCGTCCGCCGCGCCCGCGGGCTCGCCGCCATGAAGTGCCTGTTCCTGATGCTCATGGGCCAGAACGGCGACCGGGGCCTGCCCGGCGGCAAGCCGGCCTGGGGGCCCGCGGGCCGGGCAGGACTCGAACGGGTCACCGCCGACCGGCACTAGCTGTATTGCCCTGAGAGCGTGCCGCTACGCCGGGATGCGGCGGCCGAGGAACGCGGCCACCCGGTCGAGCGCCGGGGCGTCCTCCGGCACGGGACGCTCCGGGGCGATCGATCCACCGGCGGTGCGGGGCAGTTCGCCGTAGATCTCCCGGACCACCGGGAGGGCGGCGCGCGCGATGTCGGGGTGCGGATCGCGGTCGCGGCCGAGGGCGGTCGCGAGGTCCCAGCCGTGCACCAGCAGTTCGACCAGGAGCTGCTCGACCACGCGACGGCCGGGAGCCGGACCGACGGAGCGCTCCAGCAGGCCAGGCTGCCGGAAGGCGGCGCGGGCCGCGGCGGCGGCGGTCTCGAAGGCGGCCACGTGGTCGTCGCCGAGGTGGTCGTCGGCGTGGCCGGCGGTGGGAGGCGTGCCCTGGGCCAGGCCGCCCCAGATGATGTTCTCCCACACCAGATGGTCGAGCAGGTCCCGTACGGTCCACCCCTCGCAGGGGGTCGGCAGGCCGAACCGGTCCGGCGTGGCCGCGCGCACGAGGGCGCGCACGCTGTCCTGGACGCGGGCGAAGGCGTCCAGGACACCGCCGGGCCAGGCGTCGGTGTCGTCCGCGTAGAGTGCTTCGAGCGCGGCGGCGCGCGCACCCGGCGCGGGGTTGGCGTGCAACGCGGTGACCAGCCACCGCCCTTCCGCCGCGATCCCGGCGGGCGCGGGCCGGCCACCGAGGACGCACAGCAGCTGCCAGAAGCGCTCGACGGCGGGTTCGGCCGCGGCGGTGAGCTGCTCGCGCAGCAGCGCACGTGCCCCGGTGCCGTCCACGCGCACGGCGGGGTCGGTGTTCGCGCGGCTGGGCAGCCAGGCGGCGACGACGTCGGCGACGGCCCGGTCGGCGGCGGGGGAGTCCGCCGCTACACCGGCCCGCGTCGCCTCGCGGACGCGTGCGGTCCAGACGTCGGTGAGCGCGCGCATCTCCTGTGCGGCGGAGGCGTCCTGAGCCCCCGGACCCTGACGGGCGCCGTACTCCGCGAGGCGCCGCACGGCGGGACGCAGGTCCCCGTCGGCGACCAGTTCGCCCAGCTCCAGCCAGGCCTCGACCTGCTCGTCGGTGGGATCGTCCGGCAGGTCGGAGCCGGCCGCGAGGAGCCCCTCGCGGAAGTGGGGCACCTCCAGATCGCCCAGGGCGTCGGTGAGGAAGTCGTGGACCAGCTCGCGGCGTTCGTCGGGAGACAGGTGGGCGGTGCGGGTCATCAGAGCGAGCCCCTCGTGGGTGGTACGGCGGGTGACGGTGCGCAGGACGGCCTGGTGGGTCCGCAGACGACGGATCTGCGCCTCCAGTGCCTCGACGTGCGCGGCCGCCACCTCCGTGAGCCCGTCCTCGCGGTCCAGGGCGGCCCGGATCTCCCCGAGCCCCATCCCCAGGTCCCGCAGTGTGCGGGCCAGGCGCAGCCTGGCCACACCGGCGGCGTCATAGCGGCGGTAACCGCCGGAGGTCCGGCCGACCGGCGTCACGACCCCCACGTCCGACCAGTGCCGAACCACCTTCACCGGCAGCCCGACCTGCCGCGCCACGGCCCCGATGCTCCACGCGGCCGACGCCACGTCGTCCCTGTGCATGTGCCCCACTCTCGACTCTCCCTCGGTGGGAGAGTCAAGCAGCCGCGGCACGCCACCGGAGCCGCGTCTCAAGTAGGCGCAGTCCAGGCCGAGTTGTGGCAGGATGCGATGGCATGTCGCCGTCGATCACGTGGTCGCCCGAGTCCGGTCGTCGTCCGATGAGCGTGCTGCTCGTCCTGCTGGTGCACCTCCTCGTGGTCGGTCCGGCGGCGTGGGACGCCGGCGCGGCGGCCGGGCGGGGGACCGAGGGGGTCGCGACACCCGATCTCGCCCGCCACGACGTGTCCCTGCGCTCCGACGGCGACGGCGATCACTGGACCGGACGGCAGCGGGTGTCGTTCCGCAACGCCTCGCGGCAGCCGCTGCACGAGGTGTACCTGCGTCTGTGGGGCAACGGCGAGGACGGGTGCGGCACGCCCGGCACGCCTCCGCCCGTCACCGTGTCGCACGTCGAGGGCGGCACACCGGACCGGCTCACCGTGGGGTGCACGGCCCTGCGCGTCGCCCTGACCACGCCGCTCGGGTACGGACAGCGGACCTCGCTCTCCTTCGACGTCTCCCTCACCGTGCCCGACCGCAACGCCCGCTTCGGCCGCGAGGGCGCCCACCGCTTCCTCGGCAACGCCCTCCCGGTGCTCGCCGTGCACGACGCCCAGGGCCGGCACCTCGACCCGTACGTGTCACTCGGCGAGAGTTTCCACGCGCTCGCGAGCGACTTCCGGGTCCGTCTCGACCACCCGTCGGCCCTGAAGGTGCCCGCGACCGGTCGCACCCGCGCCCTCCCCGGCGGCAGCGGCCGTACGGTCACGCTGAGCGTCGCGCACCGGGTGCGGGACTTCGCGTGGGCGGCGGGCCCGTTCCGTACGGCGACGGAGACCACGCCCGGAGGGGTGCGCGTGAAGTCGTACTGGGCGAGCGACACACCCGCCGAGGGGGTGCGCCTCAACCGCGCGGACGCCGTCGCCGCGATCGACCGCTTCGGCGCGGAGTTCGGCCGCTACCCGTACGGCGAGATCGACCTCGTGATGACCGGCGGGTTCGGCGGCGGCATGGAGTACCCGGGCCTGGTCCTGGTCGGCACGACCGAGGAGGGCGGCGCCGTCGTCCACGAACTGGCGCACCAGTGGTGGTACGGCATCGTCGGCAACGACGAGTACGCCTCACCATGGCTGGACGAGAGCTTCGCCCAGTACGCCAACGCCCGCTTCTACGGGTGGGAGACCCGCGACTGCTGGTCGGACGTCCAGTGGCCGAGCGACAGCGCCGCGCTGACCAACTCGATGGCCTACTGGTCGGAGCACCGCGACGAGTACCACCTCGTCTACACGGCGGGCCCCTGCGCCCTGGCCGACCTGGAACGCGCGCTCGGCGCCGACACCATGGCCCGGTTCCTCAAGGGGTACGTCCGGGACCACTGGTACGGCGTCTCCACCACGGCCGCCTTCAAGAAGGCCGCACAGGCGGCCACGGACGAGGATCTCGGCCCGTTCTGGGAGGCCCACCGCATCCGGTGAGTGCGGCAAGTTCCCGTGCCGGGGGGCGGCACGCGGGCTAGGAGGTTCGGGGTGCGTGCTGTGGGATGTCCGGCGCCCGACATCCACGTATCCGACACACGAAGAGCCGCTCATGAATCCCCGGAAGAAGTCAGGTCCCCAGGATCCGGCGGGACCACGACCAGCCTCTCGACCACGACCGACGTCTCGGCCACCGCAGTACCCGCGGGCCCAGGACTCCTTACAGGACCCGTTCGTCGCCGTGCTCCTCTACCTGAGCCATCTCGACCACGAACGCCTGTATTCCGAGGACGAGTTGAGCCGCGCGATCCACGACTGCCACCGGTCGTACGGCAGCGCAGTCGACCTGTACACCTGGTACGGACAGTCGTTGAGCGCCGGTCAGGCCGCGCACGCCGCGGCCGTCGTCCGGGAGCGGCGGGAATGGGCCCTGCGGATCGCCGCGGACCTGGCCGACCGCCACCCCTACGACCGCGCCCTGCCCTGGTGTTCGGGCGTCACCCTGGCCGAGGCCCTCCGGTCGGTGGGCGTGGACCGCACGGTCCGCGACGCCCGCCGGCGCGCCTTCCTCGTCGCCGCCCCCGTCATCGGCCTGTACCTGGCGATCAGTTGTCTGGGCGGAGCGGCCGAGAGCGTCATGACCGTGTCGGTGCTGGGTCCGTTGAACGTGGGCCTCCTGCTCGGACTGGTCCAGCTCCTCGCCGTCGCGGCATGGGTCCAGTGGTACGGCCGGTACTGCGGAACCTCCGTCGATCCGCTCGTCGAGAGCCCGCTCACCTCCGGCGAGCGACGGGAGCACCACCCGTGACAGGTACCGGCGTCACCGTCGATCTGCCGGTCTTCTTCGTCTTCCTCGTGTGCGCCCTGTTCCTCGTGATGTGGGCCGGACCGCAGCGGGGAACGGTGACAGAGTTCTACGTCAGCGACGGCCTCCTCAAGCCCGGGCACAACGGGGTCGCCCTGTTCGGCGACGTCATGTCCGCGGCGGCGCTCCTGGGCAGCCCCGGCCTGATCGCGCTCACCGGATACGACGGCACGCTCTCCGTGCTCGGCCCGGCCGTCTCGTGGATCGTCATCCTCCTCCTGGTGGCGGAGCGGTACCACAGCACCACCGAGTTCACCGTCGGCGACCGCCTCGCGCGGCGGCTGCGGTCCCGTCCGGTGCACCTCGCGGCGGGTGTCGCGACCCTCGTCGTCTGCCTCCTGTACCTGATCGCCCAACTCGTCGGAGCCAGTGCGCTCACGGTGGGGATCCTCGGCTCGGCCGGACGGGGCATGGAAGGGGCGGTGTCCGCCGGTCTCGGCGCGATGATGGTCCTCTACGTCGTCCTCGGCGGGATGCGGGCGGCCACGCTGGTCCAGACGGTCAAGGCGGTCCTCCTCGTCGGCGGCGGTGTCGGCCTGGCCGTGCTGATCCTCGCCAGGTTCGACTTCGACCCGGGCGCGCTGCTGAGCTCGGCCGCCCAGGGCAGCGGGCACGGGGACGACTTCCTGAGCCCGGGGCTCCGTTTCGGGGGCGGCGGATCGACCCGACTGGACTCCCTGAGCGAGCAGTTGGCCCTGTTGATCGGAGCCGGCGGCCTGCCGCACCTGCTGATGCGGATCAGCACCGTCCCCACGCCGAGCGGCGCACGCCGGTCGGTCCAGTACGCCGCCCTGCTGACCGTCGTGTTCTATCTGGCCGCGCTCGTGCTCGGCTTCGGGGCGGCGGCGCTCGTCGGCACCCAGACGATCGCGGCGGACAATCCCTCCGGCAACACGGCGGTGCTCCTCCTCGCGGCGGACATCGGTGGTTCTCTCCTGCTCACCGTGGTCGCCTGTCTGGCCTTCGCCACCGTCCTCGCCGTCGTGGCGGGCGTCACGCTCGCCGCCGCGACCTCCCTGGCCCACGACATCTACGGCGCCTTCCTCACCCGGGGCACGGCGACGGGGGAGCGCGAACTGTTCGTCGCACGCGCGGCGGCCGTGGTGGTCGGCACGGTCGCCACAGTGCTGGCCGTGTTCGCGCGCAGCCTCAACGTCTCGTTCCTCATCGGCCTGGCGTTCGCGGTGGCCGCCTCGGCGATCGTCCCCGCCCTGCTGTACGGCATGTACTGGAGGAAGTTCACCACCCGGGGCGCGACGTGGAGCATCTACGGCGGGCTGCTGACCTCCGTGACCCTGGTGGTGCTCTCGCCCCAGGTCTCGGGCAGCGCCACCGCGCTGCTGCCGCACCTCGACTTCGCGGTGTTCCCGTTGCGCAATCCGGGGCTCGTCGCGATCCCGGCCGGATTCCTCCTCGGCTGGCTGGGCTCCGTACTCCCCGGACCGGCGGGGCGTCCCGATGCCGTCGTCCGTCCGCCCACGGACGCGGAGGAACGCGGGGCCGCCGCGGGCAGCGAGGTCCGCCCTCGCGCGTGAGCGGCGTCGGACACATGTCACGGCGTGGTCAACGGTCCACCACCGGACGCTGAGCAGGGCCGCACCCCGCTTACAGTGGTGGGGTGTCCTCAGGAAACGCCGTCGTCGCGCGCAATGTGCGCCGTCTCAGAGAGCAGCGGGGCCTGTCCCTGGCCGGGTTGGCCCGGGAGGCGGGCCTCGCCAAACAGACGCTGTCGAACCTGGAACAGGGCACCGGCAACCCCACCGTGGACACATTGTTCTCGATCGCCACCGCGTTGGGGGTGCCGGTCACCCGGCTGGTCGCCGAGCGCGAGCAGGTGATGACCGTTCAGCGGGGCGCCGACGTCGTCTGGAAGGAGCACGAGGGGTTCGCCACCCGGGCCCTCGACCATGTGTACGGCTCGGGTGTCATCGAGAACTACGTCGTCCGCGTCGCCCCCGACCGGGACGGCACGCGGAGGCCGGCCGAGCCGCACCCGGTGGGCACGTTGGAGCACCTGTACGTGATCAGCGGCCGGGTGCGGGTCGGCCCGGCGGACAGCCCGGTGGAGCTGTGCACCGGTGACTTCGTGCGCTACCCGGGCGACCGGCCGCATGTGTACGAGTCGCTGGAGGAGGAGAGCCTGGTGCACATCGTGGTGAGCGTGCCGCGTGTGCAGCCCGGCACCGGGGGCACGAACACGAGGCGGACCCACGGCGACGCCGGGCACTGAGCCGCTCGTCCGCCGGGCCGGAGGACGGGGTCGCCCCCGGGCGGCCGTGCCCCCGGCGCCCTACGGTGTCTGCCGCTGGGCCCGGGCGGCGGCGTTGATCGCACGCGCCGCCTCGTAGGCCACGCGACGCAGGGCGGGGGCGAAGCGGGCCCGGTCGAAACGGTGGTCCGCGCCGGCGACGGAGAGCGCCGCGACCGGCCGACCCGCGGGCCCCATGACGGGGACGGCGACACAGGTGAGGCCGAGGGTGGCCTCCTGGCGGTCGTACGCGATGCCGTCCCGGCGGATGCGCTGCAACTCGGCGCGGAAGGCGGTGGGGTCGGTGATCGTGTAGTCGGTGAGCTTCGGCAGCCCCGCCGCGACCGCCGCCTCCATGGCATCGTGGTCGAAGGCCAGCAGGGCCTTGCCGACGGCGGTGCAGTACGCGGGCAGCCGGGCGCCGATGCGCGAGGGGGAGCGGGTGGCGCGGTGCCCGTGGATCTTGTTGACGTACACGATGTCGGTGTCGTGCAGCACCGCGAGGTGAACGGTCTCCTGAGTCAGCACATACAGGTCCGCGAGATGGGGCAGCAGTCGTTCGCGCAGCAGCAGGGAGGTCGGGCCGTAGACCCGGGTGCCGATGTCGAAGAGCTGGGCGCCCAGCCGGTAGTCGCTGCCGACCCGCTCGACCAGGTCGTTGCGCTGGAGGATGCCCAACAGCCGGAAGGCGGTCGACTTGGTGAGACGGGTACGGCGGGCCAACTCGCTCACGCCGATCTCCCGGTCCTCCTCGGCCAGCGACTTCAGCAGGACGAGCGCCTTGTCGACCGCGGTCCGCTGATCGGACGGGGCCGTCGGCGCCTGGGCGCGCGGACCGTCCGCGAGCGGACCCTGGGCGAGGGAGGGATCTGCGAGCGAGGCGTCGGTGAGGGCACTCTCGACGAGGTCGGGCGTGGGGGAGTGAACTGACATGGCGGGCTCCCGGAACTGTGCGGATGCAGCCATCAAAATGGACGCGCGTCCAATGTAGAGGGCCCTTTGCGGGTTGTAAACGGGCGGGGACGTTCCGTCGACCGCACCGCGTCGGCGTGCCGCATCACGGCACGGCGGCTGGGCCGAGCCTTCACGCCTGGAGTCTGCTGAGCCCATGCACCGACTCGACACCGCGGCGCCGACGCTCCGCTCAGCGGCCCCTGCGCCCCGGCACGCAGGCGCCGCGCGACCTGGGGAGTCGGGTGGTCCGGCGGTCCCGCGCCGCGGGTCCGCGCGACCGGTCCACGCACCGGCACCCGCACCCCCGCGCCCACCCGTACCCGTAGCGCCCGACCGCTCCGCCCCGGTCCCGACCCGTGCCGAGGAGGCCCGGCGATGACTTCCCCGCCCGTACGGCCCCGGGACCGGCTCGCCGGGGTGCCGCGCCCGTCCGTGGACGTCAGCGCCTACGTCGACCCCGACCACGGGCTGATCGACCGCACGATCTTCAGCGACCCGGCGCTGTACCAGCAGGAGCTGCGCCGGGTCTTCGCCCCGAGTTGGCTGTTCCTCGCCCACGAGAGCCAGTTCCGCAAGCCCGGTGACTTCTTCACCACCTACATGGGCGAGGACCCGGTCATCGTCGCGATGGGGCGGGACCGGCGGCTGCGGGCCTTCCTCAATGCCTGCCGGCACCGCGGGATGCGGCTCTGCCGGGCCGACGCGGGCGCCACCAAGGCGTTCACCTGCAGCTACCACGGCTGGTCGTACGACACCTCGGGCAAGCTCGTCAACGTACCCAACCAGGGCGACTACCCGGACCACTTCGCACAGGACCGGTGGGGGCTGGTCGAGGTCGCCCAACTCGACTCGTACAAGGGCCTCGTCTTCGCCACCTGGAACCCCGACGCGCCGCCGCTCGTCGAGGCGCTGGGTGGGATGACCTGGTACATGGACGCGATGCTCGACCGCGACCCGGAGGGCACCGAGGCCGTCGGCGGCGTGCACAAGTGGGTGCTGGAGGGCAACTGGAAGCTGGCGGCCGAGCAGTTCGCCTCCGACTGGTACCACGTCAACATCTCGCACGCCTCCGCGCTGATGGTCATGTCGCCGACCGGCAAGGGGCCCAAGGCGGAGATCGTGCAGACCCCCGGACGGCAGTACACCGACCCGCTCGGGCACGGACACGGCTTCCCGACCCACCCCAAGAGCCGCTTCGACGACCGGATCGTGCACGCCCACTACGACTACGAGGCACTGCGCGAACGGCTCGGCGACGCCCGGGTGGAAGGGCCGATGACCACCGGCCACGCCACCGTCTTCCCCAACTTCTCCTACCTTCCGGTCAACGGCTCCGTACGGGTCTGGCACCCCAAGGGCCCGGACCGGATGGAGGTCTGGGCCTGGACGCTGGTCGACAGGTCGATGCCGGACGAGGTGAAGGACGCCCAACGGCTCTACAACCTGCGCACGTTCGGGCCCACCGGCATCTTCGAACAGGACGACGGCGAGAACTGGAGCGAGTGCCAGGCCACCGCCCACGGGTTCGTCTCCGGCTCGATGACCCTCAACTACCAGATGGGCCTGGGCCTGGAGACCGAGGACGGCGTCCATCCGGGCACCACCGGCCGCCTCTACACCGACGGCGCCGCCCGCGGCCTGTACGCGCGCTGGCGCGACCTGATGAACACACCCGCCTGGCACGAGAAGGACACCTGATGAGCACCCACACGAGCGGCACCGCCGTACGCGTCGCCACCGTCGGCGACATCGAGGACGGCGAAGCCCTGAGGGTGCCCGCCGACACCAGCGGGCACGGCGAGGCGATCGCCGTCTTCCACGACGGCGGCGCCTACTACGCCCTCGACGACACCTGCTCGCACGGCCAGGCGTCCCTGTCCGAGGGCTGGATCGAGGACGGCGAGGTCGAGTGCCCGCTGCACAGCGCCCGCTTCTGTCTGACATCGGGCGAACCGCAGTGCATGCCCGCCACCGTCGCCGTGCGCACCCACCACGTCGAGGTCCGCGACGACGGCATCTGGCTCCACCCCGGCCGGCCCCACGAGCGGACCGGCGAATGAGCCCGCCGCCCGCCCGGCTCCGGCGGATCGCCGTCGTCGGCGCGGGCCCCGCCGCCGTCTCCACCTGCGACGCGCTGCGTGCCCAGGGGTACGACGGAGAGTTGCTCCTGCACTCCGCCGAGCCAGGCCTGCCGTACGACAGGCCCCCGCTCAGCAAGGACGTCCTGCTCGGCAAGGCCCGGCGCGCGGACGTCCTGCTGCGGCCCGAACGGTGGTACGAGGAGCAGCGCGTCCAGGTGCGTGAGGGCGCCCGGGTCCGCGCGATCCGCCCCCACTCGGGCGGGGTCGAACTGGCCGACGGCACGGTCGCCGGGGCCGACCGGATCGTGCTGGCCACGGGAGGCACGCCACGCCCGCTGCCGGTGCCCGGCGGCGACGACCCGGCCGTCCACACGCTGCGCACCTGGGAGGACGCCGAACGTCTCCGGGAACGGCTGCTGCCCGGCGCCAGGGTGACCGTCGTCGGGGCGGGCCTGATCGGCGCCGAGACCGCCGCCGTCGCCGTGGCCCTGGGCTGCCGGGTCACCCTCGTCGACCCCGTGCCGGTGCCGCTGGCCGCGGTCGTCGGCGGCGACATCGCGGGCGCGCTGCACCGCAGGCACGCCACCGAGGGCATCGAGGTGGTCACCGCCGGGGTCACGAGCGTCGATCGTGGCCCCCGAGGGCTCCGGGTACAGCTCACCGGCCACGAGGGCCCCCTGACCGCCGACCTGCTGGTGGCCGGCATCGGCATCCGCCCGGCCACGGAGGCGGCCGAGGCGGCCGGGCTGCGCGTCGACAACGGCGTCGTCGTCCACCCCGGGCAGCGCACGTCCCACCCGAACGTCTTCGCCGTCGGCGACGTGGCCCGCCCCGACGGCCACCGCGTACGCCACGAGCACTGGGAGGCCGCCCAACGGGACGGCGAAGCCGCCGCCCTGGGCATCCTCGGCCGCCCGGCGCCGGACCCGGGCGCGCCCTGGTTCTGGTCCGACCGGCACGGCTCGCGCCTGGAGGCGGTCGGCACCATGGCTGACGCCGGGCGGCACGTCCTGCGCGGCGACCCCGACAGCGGTGCCTTCACCGCCTTCGGCCTGCGCGGAGACCGCCTGGTCGCGGCCGCCGCCGTCGACCGCGCCCGGGACATCAAGGCCGCCCGGCGCCTCATCGACCGCGGGGTCCCGCTGTCCGCCGCGGAGCTGGCCGACGAGCACACCGACCTACGAGCCCTGCTCAGGCGATGACCCCGCCCGCAGAGCTGTGCCGTCCCCCGGCACACACGCTCCCCGAGCCCCGCGCCCCGCGCTGGAATGCCCACACGCAGTGAGGTCCGCAGGAGGAACCACCGATGACCACGCACGCACCGGAGCCCGCCGTCGCCGGGACGGAAGCGGCCGTCGACGCCGACGTCCGGCTGCACTTCGAGGTGCAGCGGCTGTACGCCCACGAGGCGCGACTGCTCGACCAGCACCGCTACGCGGACTGGCTGGAACTCTTCACGGAGGATCTGCACTACTGGGCGCCGGTGCGCACCAACCGGCTGCGGCGCCAGCAGGCGCTGGCCGACGGGACGCCCGGCGAGGTGGCGATCTTCGACGAGACCAGGGCGAGCCTCGCCTGGCGGATCCGCCGCTTCGACTCGGGCATGGCCTGGGCCGAGGACCCGCCGTCCAGGTCCCGGCACCTGATCACCAACGTCATGGTCCGTGCCGCCGAGGAGCCGGGGGAGTACGTCGCCGAATCGGCCTTCCTCTGCTACCGCAACCGCCTGGAGCGCGAGGTCGACCTCTACGCCGGCGGACGCACCGACCTGCTGCGCCGCGACCCGCACCACGGACGGCTGCTGATCGCCCGCCGCACGATCCTGCTCGACCAGAACGTCCTGCTCGCCAAGAACATCAGCACGTTCCTCTGACTGACTGACTGACTGGCCCGAAGCCGAAGCCGAAGCCGAAGCCGCCTCGCCGAAAGCCGCACAGCCGGACGAACGAACAACCGGATGAACGAACAACCGGGAGACCTGTCGTGACCACAGACCAGACCGAAGAGCCGAAGCTCGTCGAGCACACCGTGCGGACCACGCTCGGGCCCGTCGCGGTCAGCGAGACCGGCGAGGGGCCGACGCTGGTGATGCTGCACGGCGGCGGTCCCGGTGCGAGCGCGGTCGCCAACTACCACCAGAACCTGCCCGCCCTCGCCCCCCGCTTCCGCGTGGTCCTCCCCGACCAGCCCGGCTTCGGCGGCAGTTACCGGCCCACCGAGGCGGACCTCGACGCCCGCAGCATCACCGAGATCACCGTCGACGCGCTGCTGCAGACCCTCGACACCCTCGGCATCGACCGCTTCCACCTGCTCGGCAACAGCCTCGGCGGCGCCGCGGCCATCGCCACCGCCCTCGAAGTCCCCGAGCGGGTCGAGAAGTTGGTGCTGATGGCACCCGGCGGCGGCTGGCTGCCCTCCGGCCCGACCCCGACCGAGGGGCAGAAGGCGATGTTCCGCTACTACAACGGTGAGGGCCCGACACCGAAGAAGATGCGGGACTTCATCGGCGTGATGACCGCCGAGCCCAAACGCTGGGCGGACACCGCCCAGGCCCGCTACGAGGCCTCGCTCGACGAGTCCCACATCGCCTTCTACCACGCCTACAACGCGGCCTTCGCCAAACGTCACGGCATGGACCCGCTCTGGCAGCGCGTCCACCGCATCGAAGCTCCCACCCTCCTGCTCTGGGGCCGGGACGACCGCACCATCACCCTCGACGGCGCACAGCTGATGCTCAAGCAGATCCGTGACGTCCGGCTGCATGTGTTCGGCGGCTGCGGCCACTGGGTGCAACTGGAGCGCCGGGCCGCGTTCGAACGCCTGGTCACCGACTTCCTCGAGGAGGCCTGAGCCATGGGCAGGGGATGGCTGGAGAACGACGTCGCCCTGATCACCGGCGGAGGCTCCGGCATCGGCCGCGCCGTCGCCCTGCGCTACCTCGCCGAGGGCGCCCGCGTCGCGGTCTTCGGCCGCACGGCCGCGCAACTGGAGGAGGTGGTGCGCGCCGCCGGCGACCTGGGGGACCGAGTACTGCCCCTCACCGGCGACGTACGCAGCCCGGACGACCTGCACCGGGCGGTGGAGACGACCGTCGAACGGCTCGGCAAACTCGACATCCTCGTCCCCAACGCCGGTATCTGGGACTACCACCGCAGTGTGACCCGCCTGTCGGGCAAGGAACTCGCCGCGGCCTTCGACGAGATCTTCGCGATCAACGTCAAGGGATACGCGCTCGCCGTGGAGGCCGCCTGGCGCGAGCTGGTCGCCACGCGCGGCAGCATCGTGATGACCCTGTCGAACGCCTCCCTGCACACCGACGGCGGCGGCTCCCTCTACACCGCCAGCAAGCACGCCTGCCTCGGCCTGCTGCGCCAGTTCGCCTTCGAACTGGCACCGAGCGTCCGCGTCAACGGAGTCGCCGTCGGCGGTATGCGCACCCAACTGCGCGGCCCCGAGAGCCTCGGCCTGCACCACCGCACACTCGCCGCGTCCTTCGCCAGGAACGAGGAGGCCCAGGCCCTCTCCGGCGAGACGCCGCCACCACTGATCCCGCTGTACGACTCCAGCGTTGAACCGGAGGACTTCACCGGTCCGTATGTCCTGCTGGCCTCCCGCACCGACAGCGGCACCGTCACCGGTGCCGTGATCCCCGCCGACGGCGGCATCGCCGTACGCGGATTCCGCGCCCCCGCCGGCGGCGCGGGCCTGTGACCCGCAGCGAGGAACGTCTCGCCCGACAGCCATCGAAGGAGCCGCCGTCATGGCCGCCGTCGACATCAGTCCCGCCGCCGCGCTGCACCGCCGGGCACCGCACCCCACGCCGACCGCCGTCGTGTACGAGGGCCGTGAGATCTCCGCGGCACAACTCGACGACACGGTCGGGGAGTTCGCCGCCGGACTGACCGAGCACGGGCTGCGCCGGGGCGACCGCGTCGCCTACCTCGGTCTCAACAGCGCCACCTTCCTGGAGACGCTCTTCGCCGCGGCCCGTCTCGGCGCGGTCTTCGTCCCCCTCAACTTCCGCCTCGCCGCCGACGAGGTCCGCCACATCCTCAACGACTGCGGCGCCCACACCGTCGTCGTCGAGGAGGGCCACCGCGAACTGGCGGAGTCGATCCTGCACGACATACCCGCCCGCAGCCGTCTGCTGGTCGACACCGACCCCGAGTGCCCGGCGACGGAGGCGCCCGCGCCCGTCTGGACCCCGCTGTCCACGCTGCGCGGCCCGCACCGCCCCGTACGGGAACCCGTGGCGCTGTACGACGACGACCTCGCGGCCCTGATGTACACCTCCGGCACCACCGGCCGCCCCAAGGGGGTCATGCTCACCCACGGCAACCTGTGGTGGAACGCGGTCAACGTCGACGCCGTCGTGGACACCCGCAGCGACGACGTGAACCTGGCCCTCGCCCCGCTCTTCCACATCGGCGGACTCAACGCCCTCACCCTGCGCACCCTGGTGCGCGGCGGCACCGTCGTGCTGCGCCGCGCCTTCGAACCGGCCCAGTGCCTGCGGGACCTCGTCGAGCACCGCGTGAACACCTTCTTCGCGGTCCCGGCCATGTACGCGGCCCTCGCCCGTGTGCCCGGCTTCGCGGACGCCGACCTCGGCTCCCTGCGGTCCGCGATCGTCGCGGGTGCTCCCGTCCCGCCGCAGCTGATCCGGGACTACGGCGAGGCGGGCCTGCTGCTCCAGCAGGCCTGGGGGCTGACCGAGACGGCCCCCTTCGCCACCTATCTGCCGGCCCGGCTGACCCTGGAGAAGACCGGATCGGCCGGCGTCGCGATGCCGTACACCGAGATCCGGTTGACGCACCCCGCCACCGGGGCCGCGATCGACGAGGCCGACACCCAGGGCGAGATCTGCGTACGCGGCCCCAACGTGACCCCCGGGTACTGGGACAACCCCGACGCCACCCGGGCCGCCTTCGACGACATGGGCTGGTTCCACACCGGGGACATCGCCCACCGGGACAAGGACGGCTTCTACTACATCGTGGACCGCCTCAAGGACATGATCATCAGCGGCGGCGAGAACGTGTACCCCGCCGAGGTGGAACGTGTCCTCGCCGAGTACCCGGGCATCCTGGAGGCCGCCGTCGTCGGGGTACCGGACGAGAGGTGGGGCGAGACCGTCCTGGCCGTCCTGAGCTGTGAGTCCGGTACGCGGCCCACGGTGGAGGAGGTACGGGCGTTCGCGGACCGGTATCTGGCCCGCTACAAGCTGCCCACCGACGTCATGCACATCGACCGGCTGCCCCGCAACGCCAGCGGCAAGCTGGACAAGATCGAGCTGCGCCGGTGGGTGACGGCGCGGCGGAGCGCAGCGGACACGTCGAACACACAGACGTCCTGACCCACCGTCCAGGGAGCACGAGTCGTGGTCACACTTCCCGACACCGCGCCGCGGATCGCCGTCGGCGACGGCTGGTCCCTGCGACCGCTCGACGAACCGGCCGGAGAACCGATCGGAGGGCCCCTCGGCTCCCGCCGGTCGGCCGCGCGCCGCTACGCGGCCGCGCACGGCGACCGGGGCGATCCCCAGGAGTTCCTCGTGCACCTCCAGCGGGTCCGGCACCACCCGGTCCGGGCCTGTTACCCCTTCGGCGCGCACGACTTCGTCGTACGCCTCGGCGACGACGGCGACGGCGACGACGGGGACGGCGGCGGAACCGAGCACGGCGGCCGTGCCGGGCGCGCGGGCCGCGTGCCCGAGGCGGCCGGCGCCGACCTGCTGCGCGCCCTCGTCCCCGCGCTCTTCGCCGCCGACGCGCGCTGCCGTCGTGTCATCGCCGCGCCGGGCGAGCACGACGTCCACGCCCAGCGCGTCCTGTCGGCCGGGGGCTTCCGCAGGGTCACCGAGGCGGATCTGCCCGGCGGTTCCGTCGTCCTGTTCGCCGCCGAACCGCCCGCCCTCACCGAACTGTCCACGGCCCTCGACGACATGCCGCACTAGGGGGTGTTTCGAAAGTCCTGTGCGGTGCCCGCGGCGTCCGGTGCGTGCTCTCGGCGTGCCGGACGAAAGCCCTCGTACTGGACGTACTTGGGCTTTTGGCCGGTGCGGCGGTGGGGGCCCCTCCCGCTCGAGCGAAGCCGAGAGTGGGGGAGCGTGCCGGGCGCCGCGGGTGCTGTGCGGGACTTTCGAAACACCCCCTAGGCGGGGGCCGACCGAGCGGGCTTCCACACCACCGCCGTGTCGCGGGCCGGGACACACCCGGCTCACGGCGCGGCGGTGGTGTGCGCCCGCACATCGCTGGTGCGTACACGCACCCCGTGCTGCCCAGCGGCACACGGGCTAGGGGAGGACGGCAGGTCGGCGCGACCGTGGCCGCGTGCTTGCCGCAACCGCAATCTCCCAGAGCGCCGCCGACCCGCTGTCGGGGCTGGTGCTGCGCGATGTCCCCGAGCCGACCCCGCGCCCCGGATGGTCACGCGTCCGCGTGGTGGCCTCCTCGCTGAACATGCACGACGTGTGGACGCTGAGAGGCGTGGGGCATCCCCCCGACCGGCTGCCGATCGTCCTCGGCTGCGACGCGGCCGGCTACGACGACGACGGCAACGAGGTCATCGTCCACCCCGTGCTCGGCGACCCGGACGCGGGCCGGGGCGACGAGACGCTGGACCCCGGTCGCGCCCTGCTGTCCGAGCGGCACGACGGGGCGTTCGCGGAGTATCTGACCGTTCCCGCCCGCAACCTCGTCCCGAAGCCGTCCTGGCTCTCCTTCGACGAGGCCGCCTGTCTGCCGGTCGCCTGGACCACGGCCTACCGCATGCTGTTCACCCAGGCCCGGATCACCGCCGGCGACCGGGTGCTCGTGCAGGGCGCGGGCGGTGGTGTCGCCTCCGCGGCCATCAGGCTCGCGCTGGCCGCCGGTGCCGTCGTCTACGCCACCAGCCGGAGCGCGGACAAACGCGCCGAGGCCGTCTCCTGGGGCGCCCGCGCCGCCGTGGCCCCGGGCGAACGACTGCCCGAACGGGTGGACGTGGTGATCGAGACGGTCGGCGAGGCGACCTGGTCGCACTCGCTGAAGTCGCTCCGCCCCGGCGGCACGGTCGTCATCGCCGGCGCGACCAGCGGGATGAACCCGCCCGCCGACCTCGGGCGGATCTTCTATCTCCAGCAGCGCGTCCTCGGTTCCACCGGCGGCACCCGCGCCGAACTGCTCGCGCTGCTGCGGCTGATGGAGGCCACCGGGGTCCGGCCGGTCATCGACCGGACCCTGCCGCTCGCCGAGATCCACAAGGGCTTCCAGCTCATGATCGACGGTGGTCTCACCGGAAAGCTCGTCGTCCACCCGCCGGGCTCGGCCCGCCCCCGCACCCCGCAGAAGTAAGGAAGCACCATGACCGCAGCAGCCGTCGGGCTGTCCCACTCGCCCCTCATCGGCAAGAACGACCCCGACCCCGAGGTCGTCGCCCGGGTCGACCGGGCCGTCGAGGGCGCCCGGCAGTTCATCCGCGCCCACGATCCGGACCTGGTCGTCCTCTACGCGCCCGACCACTACAACGGCTTCTTCTACAAGGAGATGCCGCCCTTCTGCCTGGCCACCGAGGCGCACGCGGTGGGCGACTTCGGCACGCAGGCGGGCCCGCTGTCGGTCGACACCGACGCGGCGAAGGCGCTGGCCCGGGGCGTGCTCGACCGGGGTGTCGATCTGACCGTCTCCGCCCGGATGACCGTCGACCACGGCTTCGCGCAGCCCCTGGAGGTCCTCTTCGGCGGAATCGACAAGGTTCCGGTGGTGCCGGTGTTCGTCAACGGTGTGGCCACTCCCCTCGGGCCGGTCGCCCGGGTCCGGGCGCTCGGCACCGCGATCGGGCGTGCCGCCGCCGAACTCGACCGCAGGGTCCTGTTCCTGGCCTCCGGCGGTCTCTCCCACGACCCGCCGGTGCCCGTCCTGGACGGTGCGCCGCCCAGGGTCGCCGACGCCCTCATCGAGGGCCGTCCGCCCACGCCCGAGCAGCGCGCCAAGGGCGAGCAGCGGGTCGTCCGGGCGGGTCGCGACTACGCCGCCGGCTCGACCGCGATGATCCCGATCAACCCCGCCTGGGACAACCGTTTCCTCGACCACGTGGAGAAGGGCGAGCTGGCCGAGTTCGACACCTGGACCGTCGAGGGCATGGCCGCGGAGGGCGGCAACTCCGCCCACGAGGTCCGCACCTGGATCGCCGCCTTCGCCTCCCTCGCCGCCACCGGGCCCTACGACCTGACGTCCCGCTTCTACGAAGCGGTCCCCGCCTGGATCGCCGGCTTCGCCGTGGCCACCGCGAAGGGACGGTGACGGCCATGTCCGTCGACACGTACGCCGTGGAGCGCGCCGTCGCGCGGCTGACCGCCGCGGTGACGGAAGGACGGCCCGTCGCCCCGGTGCGCGATCTGCTGGGCGAGCGTGACATCGCTGTCGCCTACGCCGTGCAGCAGGAGCTGACGCGGCGCAGACTGGCCGCGGGCGCGGTCGTCGTCGGCCGCAAGATCGGGCTCACCTCTCCGGCCGTGCAGAGACAACTCGGAGTCGACCAGCCCGACTTCGGGATGCTCTTCGCCGACATGGACGTCTCGGCCCTGTCGGAGGTCCCCTCGGAGCGGCTGTCGCAGCCGAAGGCCGAGGCCGAGATCGCCTTCGTGCTGGGGGAGGACCTGGCGGACGGGGACCTCGACGACGCCCGCGTCCGAGGCGCTGTGGAGTACGCCGTCGCGGCGATCGAGATCGTCGACAGCCGCATCGCCGACTGGGACATCCGGCTCACCGACACCATCGCGGACAACGCCTCCAGCGGCCTGTTCGTCCTCGGGGAACGCCGGGTCACGCTGGCGGAGTTCGAGCCGCGCGAGACCACCATGCGCATGTACGCCGGGGACGAGCCGGTCTCCGAGGGCGCCGGCGCCGCCTGTCTCGGCGACCCGTTGAACGCGCTGGCCTGGCTGGCGCGCACGGCCAGGGAGTACGGCCTTCCGCTGCGGGCCGGGCAGGTCGTCCTGTCGGGCGCGCTGGGGCCGATGGTGCCGGTGACGCCCGGCACCCGGATGCGCGCCGAGATCAGCTCGCTGGGCACGGTCACCGCCGTGTTCTCCGCGCGGCCGGAGGGGCCGCACCGGCCCGAGGAGTCCCAGGAGGAGGACGCGTGAAACGAACCAAGGTCGCCGTCATCGGGTCCGGCAACATCGGCACCGACCTGATGATCAAGGTCCTGCGGCTGTCGGACACGCTGGAGATGAGCGCCATGGTCGGCATCGACCCGGCCTCCGACGGGCTCGCCCGCGCCGCCCGGCTGAACGTACCCACCACCCACGAGGGAGTCGACGGGCTGATCGCGCTGCCCGGCTTCGACGACATCGACATCGTCTTCGACGCGACCTCGGCCAAGGCCCACGTCGCCAACGCCGCTCGGCTGGCACCGTACGGCAAGCGGCTCATCGACCTCACCCCCGCCGCGATCGGCCCGTTCGTCGTGCCGCCGGTCAACGGGGACGCCCGGCTGGACGCCATGAACGTGAACATGGTGACGTGCGGCGGCCAGGCCACCATCCCCGTGGTCGCGGCGGTCTCGGCCGTGACACCGGTCCCCTACGCGGAGATCGTCGCCTCCATCGCCTCCAGGTCGGCGGGACCGGGAACCCGCGCCAACATCGACGAGTTCACCGAGACCACGTCCCACGCGATCGAGTCCGTCGGCGGCGCCGCCCGGGGCAAGGCGATCATCGTCCTCAACCCGGCGGAACCCCCGCTCATCATGCGGGACACGGTGTTCTGCCTCATCGGGGACGCCGACCACGACGCCGTACGCGCGTCGGTCGAGGCCATGATCGACCGGGTCGCCCGGTACGTCCCCGGCTACCGCCTCAAGCAGGAGGTGCAGTTCACCCCCGTGGACAGCACCGAACCGGTGCACACCCTGGTGCCGCCGGGCGCGGGGCCGGTGCGCACCCGGGTGTCGGTGTTCCTCGAGGTCGAGGGCGCCGCCCACTACCTGCCCGCCTACGCCGGCAACCTCGACATCATGACGTCCGCCGCCCTGCGGGTCGCCGAGTCGATGGCCCGCCGCGACGCCGCTCTCCCGGAGGACCGCCCATGACGCGGAAGCTGTACATCCAGGACGTCACCCTGCGGGACGGGATGCACGCCGTCCGGCACCGCGTCGACCCCGTCGACGTGGGACGCATCGTCGCCGCGCTCGACGCAGCCGGGGTCGACGCCATCGAGGTCGCCCACGGCGACGGACTGGCCGGCGGCTCGGTCAACTACGGGCCGGGCAGCCACACCGACTGGGAGTGGATCGAGGCGGCGGCCGAGCACCTCACCGACGCCGTCCTCACCACGCTCCTCCTCCCCGGCATCGGCACCATCGCCGAACTGGAACGCGCCCACGCCCTCGGTGTCCGCTCGGTGCGCGTCGCCACCCACTGCACCGAGGCCGACATCGCCGCACAGCACATCGCCAAGGCCCGTGACCTCGGCATGGACGTCGCCGGGTTCCTGATGATGAGTCATATGGCCCCGGCCGCCGAACTCGCCGCGCAGGCACGGCTGATGGAGTCCTACGGGGCGCACTGCGTGTACGTCACCGACTCCGGCGGGCGGCTCACCATGAACGGTGTGCGCGAACGCGTCCGCGCCTACCGCGACACGCTGGACCCGGCCACCGAGATCGGCATCCACGCTCACGAGAACCTCTCCCTCTCCGTCGCCAACAGCGTGGTCGCCGTGGAGGAGGGCGTCACCCGGGTCGACGCGTCCCTCGCGGGCCAGGGCGCCGGCGCCGGCAACTGCCCGATCGAGGCGTTCGTCGCGGTCGCGAACCTCCAGGACTGGAAGCACGGCTGCGATCTGTTCGCGCTCCAGGACGCCGCCGACGACCTGGTACGGCCCCTGCGGGACCGTCCGGTGCAGGTCGACCGGGAGACCCTGACCCTCGGCTACGCGGGCGCGTACTCCTCGTTCCTGCGCCACGCCGAGGCGGCCGCCGGTCGCTACGGGGTCGACGCCCGCGCACTGCTCCTGGAGGTGGGCCGCCGGGGGCTCGTCGGCGGTCAGGAGGACATGATCGTCGACATCGCGCTCGACCTGGCGTCGTCCGGGAACCGCGCCCGCTGACCCCTGCCGACGAGTCTCGCCCACCTCACCCGCCCCTCCGGTGAGGTGGGCGAAGTGCCAGGAAAAACATGCATATTACAGGCGCTCCGGCGTGCTTCCGCATGGCGGCCGGAGGCTGTTCCGCAGGGCGGCACAGTCGTGCGCCGACCGGTCACCGGCCTCCTACAGTCCACGGCACCCAGTCCCCACTGTGGCCCGTGTCACTCCGCGACCCGGGCCTGTCGGAGGTGAACCGCTCCATGTCCGAGACCAGCAGCGACGCGGCGGCAGTCGGTACCGCCACACCGCCCGCCCCGCCGCCCGCGGCCGACGAGAACGTCTCGCGCGTCGCCGTCGCCAGCCTCGTCGGCACCACGATCGAGTACTACGACTTCGCCGTGTACGGCACGGCCGCCGCGCTCGTCCTGGGCCCGGCCTTCTTCCCGTCGGGCAGCTCCACGGTCTCCACCCTCGCGGCCTTCCTCACCTTCGCCGCCGCGTTCCTCGCCCGGCCCGTCGGCGTCGTGCTGTTCGGGACGATCGGCGACCGCCTCGGCCGCAAGCGGGCCCTGGTGACCTCGCTGGTGCTGATGGGCATCGCCACGGTCGGGGTCGGCCTCCTCCCCACGTACGAGACCGTCGGCATCCTCGCCCCCGTGCTCCTGGTGGCCCTGCGGCTGCTGCAGGGCGTGAGCATGGGCGGCGAGTGGGGCGGTGCCGTGCTGCTGGCCGCCGAGCACGCTCCGCCGGGTCGGCGCGCGGTGTACGCGTCCATTCCGCAGATCGGCGCGCTGCTGGGCTTCCTGCTGTCGAGCGCCGTGATCCTGCCGACGATCGCCGTCGCGGGCCGGGACGGTTTCGCCGACGGGGCGTGGCGGGTGCCGTTCCTGCTGAGCACCCTGCTCATCGTCGTCGGATTCTGGGTGCGCACCCGGGTCAGCGAGTCACCGGTGTTCAGCGGCCGGTCCGAGGCGGACCGCCCCGCCGCCCCGCGTTTCCCGCTGGGCGCCCTGGTCAAGGAGTACCCGGGACAGCTGCTGCTCGGCATCGGCGCGGCGGCCGGCGGCTCGGCCGTCTACTACCTGACGATCGTCTACAGCCTGTCCTACGGGCCGAAGGCTCTCGGCATCGCGCAGAACACGATGCTGGCCGCCGCGAGCGTGGCCGCCGGTGTCACGGCCGCCGCGGTGATACCGGTGGCCCGGCTGGCCGACAAGGTCGGGCGACGGCCGGTGATCATGGCGGGGGCCATCGGGTGCGCGGTGTGGGCGCTGCCCATGTTCGGTTCCCTGAGCACCGGCAACGGACTGGTCATCACCGGCGCGTTCACCGTGGGCCTGGTGCTGTTCATCCTGATGTTCGCGCCGATCGCGGCCTTCCTGCCGGAGCTGTTCCCGGCCCGGCTGCGCTACACGGGGGCCTCGGCGACCTTCATCCTCGCCAACACCCTCGGCGGCGGGTTCGCCCCACTGGTCGCCACCTGGCTGAACTCCCAGTGGAAGTCGCCGCTCGTCCTCGGCGTCTACGCGGGCGGGCTGTGTCTGATCAGCCTGTTGTGCGTACTGGCCCTGCCGGAGACCCGGGACCGCGACTTCGCGGCCTGACGCACCGAGACGTACGACCGAGCGCGGTGGCCCCGGACAGGGGCCACCGCGCTCGGTCGCGCACGCCGTAGTCCCCGGCGCTTCGTACACAGCGGAATTGGCTCCCCCGTTTCGGCCCGCACATGGCTCTGTCGCTCCTTTCCCGCCTTCATTACCTTCATGGCAGCGGGAGTTCGCAGCCGGAGTTCCCGTCCGGATTTCTCCACCGGAATCAGGAGGCCCACCGTCATGCGTACCGAAATCGGTGTCGAGTCCTTTCTCGTATGGAATTCCCATGACGGCCTCACCCCCGGGGAGAACGGCCGGAAAATGGTGATAGCCGATTCCTGGCTGGTCCGGGACGGGCGGGTCCGGGCGCACGAAATGCACTGGGACCGGTTCTCGAACGCCGTCGGTCGCCAGGGCGTCGGCCGGGCCGAGATCGCGGAGTTCCGCGCCGCCGTCACCGCGCGACTGCCGCGGACCGGCGCGTGGTTCCCCCGCGTCGAACTCCTCGCGGGCCGCGAGCCCCGGCTCGCGCTCCGGCTGCGCCCCGCCCCCCGGCTGCGGGACACCGCCCGGGTCTGGGTGGCCGACCGCGTCGACCCGCGCGCCCGTCCCTCGGTCAAGGGCCCCGACTTCGCCGTCCAGGGCCGGCTGCGCAAGCGGGCCAGGCTCCACGGCGCCGACGAGGCGATCCTGCTCGACGAGGACGGCCACGCCGTCGAAGGGGCCTTCAGCAGCCTGCTGTGGTGGGACGGCGGCCACCTGTGCACCGCGCCGGACGACGGCCGGATCCTGCCCGGCATCACCCGGCGACTGCTGCTCGACCGTGCCGCCCGCCTCGGGGTGACGGTGCGGCACACACGGGTGAGCCCCGCCCGTCTCGCGACGTGCGAGGTGTGGATCACCAGCGCTCTCCACGGCATCCGTGTCGTCACCGGCTGGGAGCCGGGCGGTGCGGCGGCACCGCACGACCTCTCCGCCGGCGGCCTCTGGCAGGCCCACCTGGACTCGCTCCTGGAGCCGTTGCCCGCCGGATGAGCACCGCCGCCGCGCCGTTGGAGGGGGCGGCCCGAGGCCCGGCCCCGCCCCACCGACGCATCCCGGTCCACCGACGAATCCCCGTTCACCGACGTATCACGCGTTCCGCCAGTTCGGCACCGAATCCGAGTCAAGGAGAGCCCGAGATGAAGATCCGATCACTCCAGCGGCATCTGGCGTCCGTCCGCCGTATGAAGCTGGGCCCCTCGCACCGCGGGCTGCGCGCGCGGCTTGAACTGGTGTCCGAGCGCTCCCTCGGTGTGGGGACCTTCCTCTGGCACACCCTCGACCGGGCCGCCGACCTCGACGCCCCTCTGCTCCACCACCTGCCGCGCGGTGGCGGTGAACAGGACGTCCGTACCTACTCCCTGGCGGATCTGCGGGACGCGACCGAGCGGTACGCGCGCTGGTTCCACGCCGCCGGTGTGGCACGCGGCGACCGGGTCGGCGTCTACAGCGGCGACGGCATCGCCAACTTCGTCCACTTCATGGCTCTGAACAGCATCGGTGCCATTCCCGCCCCGGTGAACCCGAACATGGCGCCCCAGACCGCCGCTCGCTATCTGAAGAGGCTGGAACCGCGCGGCGTCGTCGCCGACGCCGACCGCCTGGAGACCCTGCTCGCGGCCGCGGACGGCCCGGAGGGGCTCGGTTTCACGGTGTCGCAGGAGGAGGTGGAGGGGGCCGGCCGCGTCGGTCCGCTGCCCGTCGGCTATCCGTACATGCACGGCGACCACGACCCGGTGCTGATCGCGCACTCCTCGGGCACCACGGGCATGCCCAAGGCGCCGATCCTCGGCCACCGGCAGTTCTTCGCGGGCAAACGCCCCCGCATCCTCACCATGCCCTCCGGTCTCGACGACAAGAACCTGCTGGTCTTCCCGCCGTCCCACGGCTCCGGCCTCAGCTACATGATGATGGCCACCCTGACGGGGGTGCCCACCCTGGTGATGGAGGAGCAGCGCGGCCCGGCGGTGGCCGAGGTCATGCGCTGGTGGAGGCCGACGGTGGTCATCGCCTTCCCCATCACGTTCGGCGAGTTGGCGGCCCAGGGCGTGGAACCGTCGGCGGCGGCGCGCGTGACCACCTGGCTCAGCACGGCCGACGCCTCGCACGAGGCCCATGTCCGTGAACTCGTACGGCTCGGCAGGCACCGCGTCGGCGGCAAGTGGCGGCAAGGCTCGCGCTACATCGACGGACTGGCCTCCACCGAGGTCGGCATGGCCGTGTTCCAGAACATCCACGGCCCGGACACCGACGCCTACAAGCGGTGCGTCGGCCACCCGGAGCCCATCGTCGAGGAGGCCACCGTCTACGACGAGCACGGCAAGCGGCTCGGCCCGAACGAGATCGGGTTCATCGCGGTCAAGACCCCGACCGAGACGCTGGGCTACTGGAACGACCCGGACCTGACACACCGTTCGAAGCACGACGGCTTCTGGCTGACCGGTGACATCGGGTACTACGACGAGCAGGGGCGCTTCTACCAGTACGACCGTGCCACCGACGTCATCCACACCGCCCGCGGGCCCGTCTACAGTCTGCCCACGGAGGAGATCGTCCTGAAGGCGTGCCGCGAGGCCGTCGACTGTGTCGTGGCCGCCGCGATCAGCCCCGACGACGAGGAACTGTCCGAACCGGTCGCCGTGGTGCGGCTGACCGAGCGGAGCCGCCTGACCTCCCGGGAGCTGCTGACGCGGCTCAACGGGGCCCTGCGCAAGGCCGGGACGCACGAGGTCTCCGCCGTGGTCCTGGTCCGGGGCGAGAACGACATCCCGCTCGGCGTCACCGGCAAGGTACTCAAGCGCGAGGTGCGCGCCACCTACGAGAAGGTGCTCCTCTCCGACGACGACCACGGCCTCGACATCGCCCGCACCCGTTCGGCGCGCACCGCCCCGAGCAGCCCGGCCGCGGCCGCCGGACGCAGGCCCGCCAAGGCCGCCTGACCCGCGCCGGCCGCCTCCGCGGGCGTCCCGGCACTCCTCGGCCGGGACATCCCGCGGGGCGGCGCCCCGGCGGACGGGCACCCGCACCTGAGAAGGGACTTCTGACACATGATCAGCGTTCTGCCGGGCACGGTGGCGGTCTACGCGGACCTCGCCTGCCCCTGGGCGCACGTCGCCGTCCGACGACTGTGGCGGACCCGCGCCGAACTGGGGCTGACCGGGACCGTACGGTTCGACCACCGCGCCGTCCTGCTGGAGGTGGTCAACCGGGGCACCCTGCCGAAGCCGGTCATCGACGCCGAGATCCCGGTCGCGGCGGAGATGGAGCCCGACGCGGGATGGCGGCCCTGGGCGGAACCCGACTGGCGCTGGCCGGTCAGCAGACTGCTCGCGGCGGAGGCGGTGCAGGCGGCCAAGGAGCAGGGCCCGGCGGCGAGCGAGGCTCTCGACCGGGCGCTGCGCAGGGCGTTCTTCGCCGACAGCGCCTGCATCACGATGCGTCATGTCGTGCTCGACGTCGCGGCGTCGGTGCCCGAGGTGGACGCCGGAGCCCTGGGCGAGGCCCTGGACGCCGGGCGCGCGCGGGCCGGCACGCTCGCCCACGTCGCGGACTTCGCCCCCGGCGGCGTGGTGACGAGCCCGCACCTGTTCACCGCCGACGGCGGATCCTGGCCCAACCCCGGGGTCGACTACCACTGGGCGGGCCGACCGGGCGACAGCGCCGTCGTCCTGAAGTCCGACGACCCCACGGTCTACCACCGGATCCTGACACGGGCGGCGAAGACCCTCACGGGATGAGCCCGCTCGCGGCACCGCGACGACCACGGCTTCCCGCGGTCACCTCGCGGGCGTCACGCCCGGACGCCGCCGACCGCCCGAACTCCCGGCCCGCCGGCGTTCCCCGCCCCGCCGAAGTCCCGCACTCGCCCACCCGCCCAGCTCCCGTGCGCGGCGTGGCACGCCCGTCCGTTTCAGGAGGTTGTCGATGAGCGCCGTGGCCAAGCGCGGTTCGCGCCGCATCCGGTACTGGGATCCGGAGGACGACGAGTTCTGGCGGCGTGCCGGGCGGCGGATCGCGATGCGGAACCTGGCGTTCTCGATCCTCGCCGAGCACGTCGGGTTCTCGGTCTGGAGCCTGTGGTCGGTGCTGGTGCTGTTCCTGGGGCCGGAGTACGGACTGTCCCCCGCCGACAAGTTCCTGCTCGTCTCCACGCCGACGCTGGTCGGAGCCGCTCTGCGGATCCCGTACACGTTGGCGGTGGGCTGGTTCGGCGGACGCACCTGGACCGTCCTCAGCGCGGCCGTGCTGCTGGTGCCCACCCTGTTGGCGGCGATCCACCTGCGCCCCGGCACCTCGCTGGGCACGCTGCTGCTGGTGTCCGCCGCGGCCGGACTCGGCGGCGGCAACTTCGCCTCGTCCATGGCGAACATCAACGCCTTCTTCCCGCAGCGCCACAAGGGCTGGGCTCTCGGCCTGAACGCGGGTGGCGGCAACCTGGGCGTCGCCGTGACCCAACTGGCCGCGCTCGCCGTCCTGGGCACCGTGGGCGCGGCCGAACCCCGGCTGCTGCTCGGGATCTTCGTCCCGGCGATCGTCGTCGCCACCGTGTGCGCCGCGCTCCTCATGGACGACCTGCCCGGCAACCGCAACGACACCGACGCCCTCCGGGACGTCCTGAAGGACGCCCACTGCTGGGTGATGTCGCTGCTCTACCTGGGCACGTTCGGCTCGTTCATCGGCTACTGCTTCGCGTTCGGCCTGGTGCTCCAGACGCAGTTCGACCGTACGCCGCTCCAGGCCGCGTCGCTCACCTTCCTCGGGCCGCTACTCGGCTCGCTGACCCGGCCGTGCGGCGGCTGGCTGGCCGACCGGATCGGCGGCGCCCGGGTCACCTTCGCCGTCTTCGTGGGGCTGATGCTCGGCGCCGGGGGCGCGGTGGTGGCGTCGCGCACCGGCTCGCTCGGTCTGTTCGTCGCCGACTTCGTCGTGCTCCTCGCCCTCGCGGGAGCGGGCAACGGGTCGACGTACAAGATGATCCCGGCCATCTTCCGGGCGAAGGCGCTCCGGGACGGCGCGGGCGACGGGGCCGACACCGACGTCCGGGCCAGGCTGGCGCGGGCCCGGCGGCTGTCGGGTGCGCTCATCGGGGTCACCGGCGCCCTCGGCGCGCTCGGCGGCGTCCTCGTCAACCTGGCGTTCCGCGCGTCCTTCGCCGGCCGGGGCGACGGGATCCCGGCGTTCACCGGCTTCCTGGTCTTCTACGCCGCCTGCGCCACGGTCACCTGGGCGGTCTACCTCCGCCACCGTCCCCGCCCACGGACCACCCACGAGTCCCGCCCCGATGTCGTTCTCTCGGTCTGACCCGGGTCCGCACGCCCGTCGAACACCCTGCGAACTCCGTCCGGCTTCCGTCCCCGAACTCCGTCAGCAGCCCAGATCCGCACCCGGCTCGAAGGAGCACCCATGGCAGTCGCCTCCGACCCCGTTCTCACCTTCCCCCCGGACCAGGTCCCCGATCCGGACGAGTTCGTCCAGGCCGTGATGCGGTGGCACTTCAGCCCCGAGACGGGTTCGCCGTACTGGCTCCGCAGGGCCCGGACCCTGGACTTCGACCCGCGCCGCGACGTACGCGCCTTCGACGACCTCCGGCTGTTCCCCAACATCGTCAGC
This sequence comes from Streptomyces caniscabiei, assembly GCF_014930365.1. Lineage (GTDB taxonomy): Bacteria > Actinomycetota > Actinomycetes > Streptomycetales > Streptomycetaceae > Streptomyces > Streptomyces caniscabiei. Next base: position 444,010 of record NZ_JABXWI010000008.1, read on the forward strand.
GAACTGCGGGACGTGCCCGCCCGGGACCTCGTCCCCCGGGGCTACGGCTCCTCGCCCGAGGTGATCGGCGTCTACGAGAGCGGGGGCACGACCGGCACCCCCAAGCGGGTCGCCTACCTCGCCGACTGGATGGACCGGTACGTGACCTGGTCCACGGCACGGATGGACGAACGCGGTCACCCGCACGGCGCCCACTGGCTGGCCATGATCCCCAGCGGCCCCCACCTGTGGGGAGAGGTCGTGGCCCGGCAGGCGCGCCGCCGGGGCGGCTTCACCTCCACCATCGACCTCGATCCGCGCTGGGTGAAGAAGTGCATCGCGGAGGGACGGGCCGACGAGGCCGGCCGCTATGTCGAACACCTCCTGACGCAGGGCCGGTTCCTGCTGGAGACCCAGGAGATCGGCGTCCTGGTGATCACGCCGCCGCTGCTGGAGCGGCTCGCGCAGGACGAGCACCTCGTCAAGCTCGTGAACGAGAAGGTGCGAGTGATCATCTGGAGCGGCGCCCACATGGACGCCGACAGCCGGCACCTGTTCCGGACCGAGGTCTTCCCCGACGTCCAACTGTTCGGCAACTACGGCAGCACCATGATTCTCTGCGGAGCCGTCGAACGCGCCGGCAGCGACGAGGAATGCGTCTTCGACCCCTTCGCGCCCCACATCTCCTTCTCCGTCGTCGATCCCGACACGGGGCGGCCGGTTCCCTACGGCGCGCGCGGCCAGGTCGTCATGAACCACCTCAGCCGCAGCGCCCTGCTCCCCAACAACCTGGAACGCGACATCGCCACCCGGATCCGCCCCGTGGCCGGCCAGATCGGCGACTCCGTGGCCGATGTCAGCCCCGTCCGGACCTTCGACGACGAGGTCGTCATCGAGGGGGTCTACTGATGGGCGGCCCGCCGCACGCGACGACCCGGCCACCGACCGAGGCGCCGATCGCGGCGCCGACACCAGCGCGGACGCCCGCGTCCGTGGGCCGTCCCGTCCAGCTGGACGCCTTGGGGCCACGCGGTGCCTTCCGGGCGCGGAACCGGCTGACCCTGGCCGATGTCACCGGGCGGCCGGTCGCCGAACTCAGCCAGGTGCCGAGGCTGTTCGTCCAGCGCGGGCTGGCCGCGCTGCGCGTCGCCCGCCCCGCCGGGACCGGCGAACCGGCCGAGGTCATCGCCCGCGCGGGGCACGCGTTCGCGCACGGCACGGTGGGCGGCCTGTCGGCCTCGGAGTACCGGCGACTGGTGAGCCGGGTCTCCGGCGTGCCGATCGCCGTGGTGAGGTCCGCCACCGCCCGCATCGAGCGCGCGGCGGCCGAGGTGGACCGCACCGTACGAGGCGCCCGCCCCACGGCCACGGCCGGCCACTGGCGGGATCCGCTGACCCGGGGCGGCGGGGCGGTCTGGGCCCGGCGGGGTGACGTCTTCGCCGTGCACGCCGCGGGCAACCACCCGGGTGTGCACAGCCTCTGGCTCGAAGCGCTGATGCTCGGCTACCGGGTCGTGGTACGGCCCTCCGCCCGGGAGCCCTTCACCCCGCACCGGCTGGTGACGGCGCTGCGTGAGGCGGGCATCGGCGACGACCGCCTCCTGCTGCTGCCCACCGACCACCAGGTGGCCGACGACATCGTCCGGGGCGCCGACCTGTCCCTGGTGTACGGCGGCGACGCGGTGGTGGAGAAGTACCGGGCGCGTCCCGACGTCCTGACACAGGGCCCCGGACGGTCCAAGATCCTGCTGGCCGACGCGGACACGGGCGGGGCGGCCGGTCTGTCGGCCGCGCTGGACACCGTGGTCTCCTCGATCAGGGACGAGGCCGGAGTCGCCTGCGTCAACGCCACCGCGGTCCTGGTGGCCGGCGACCCGGCACCGGTCGCCGAGGCCCTCGCCGAGCGGCTGGCCGACCTGCCGGCCCTCCCCCCGGAGGACGACAGGGCGGTCCTGCCGGTGCGGCCCACCGAGGAGGCGCGCGGGCTGGAGAAGTACCTGCTCGGACATGCGGACGGCGCGACCCCGTGGCTGGGCGGCGCAGGGATCGTCGAGGAGTTGGGCGACGGCAGTGCCGTACTGCGCCCCGCCGTGCTCCAGCTGGACCGGCCGGACGCGCCCCAGCTCGGCACCGAACTGCCCTTCCCCTGCGTCTGGGTGGCCCCCTGGTCGCCGCGGGACGGCGTCGCACCACTGCGGAACACCCTGGTGCTCACCGTGATCGGCGGTGACGAACAGCTCGTCGAGCGACTGGTCGACGAACCCGGCATCCGCAATGTGCATGTCGGAGACCACCCCACGCACCGGATGGCACCGGGCGTCCCGCACGACGGCCATCTGGCGGAGTTCCTCATGCGTTCCAAGGCGGTTTTCAGGTGACCGCGACCACGAAGCCGTCCGGCTCCGCCGACGGCCGGCGGCTGTTGCACATCGCCGCCTCGCCCATGGGCGAGCGCTCGCAGTCCAGGGCCGTCGCCGAGACCCTCCTCACCGCCTATCGCCGGGCCCGTCCCGGCGCGACGACCGACGTCCTCGACCTCTGGCGGGAACCGCTCCCCGAGTTCGGGGCGGCGGCGGTCGAGGCCAAGCGGGCGGAGGCGTCCGGGGGACAGGCCGACGGCGAGGGCGCCGTGGCCTGGAAGGAGGTCCGGCGCACCTTCGAGCATTTCGACAGCTACGACAGATATGTGTTCAGCGTGCCCATGTGGAATTTCGGAATTCCCTATGTCCTCAAGCATTTCATCGACGTGGTCAGCCAGGCGCACATGCTTTTCTCCTTCGACCGGAGATCGGGCTACACCGGTCTGCTCAAGGGAAAGAAGGCGGTCGTCGTCTACACCAGCTCGGTCTACGGGCCGGGAATGCCCCCCGCTTTCGGCGACGACCACCAGACACCGGCCTTCGACGGCTGGTTGCGGTGGGCCGGGGTCACCGACATCTCCACGATCCAGTTGAGAGCGCATCAGATCGCCGAGGACGCGGATCGCCGGCGCCGCGACGCGCATGCCGAGGCACAGGAACTCGGCGCGGCCTTCTGAGCCGCAGGGCCCTTCTCTCCCCGTACCGCCTTCACCACAGGAGCAGCCGCATGACCGTTCCGCCCCTGCTCGACCCGGTCGGCCCGGCCGACCGCGCCCCCGACACCCGGGGAAGCGCGGACTCCGAGGCCGGTCCCACCCCGCCGTCCTGGCACCCGCCCGCCTGGCGGGGGCTCCCGATACGCCAGCAGCCGCAGTGGCCCGATCCCGACGAGGTGGCCGCCGTCACCGACCGACTCGCCCTGCTCCCGGCCCTGACCACGCCCAGCGACGTCCGCAGCGTCCTCGCGGCAATGGCCGGGGTGCAGAACCGGGAGGCGTTCGTCCTCCAGGGCGGCGACTGCGCCGAGCCGCTCGGCCCGGCGGCCGTCACCGGCGCACGGGACAAGCACCGGGTGCTGGGCGCCGTGGCGGAACGCGTCAGCACCGGTCTGGACCTGCCCGTGGTCACCGTCGGCCGACTGGCCGGGCAGTTCGCCAAGCCCCGTTCGGCGGCCGTCGAGGAGGTGGCCGGCCGGCGGTTGCCCGTGTTCCGGGGGCTCACGGTCAACGGGCCGGGGCCGCACGAGGACGAGCGCACACCCGACCCGTACCGGATGCTGTCCGGCTACTACACGGCCCGGGACGTCCTGCGCGAACTCGCCGCCCTCGCCCACGGGACGGCGAGTACGTTCGCCCCGCGGGCCTGGGACCCCGCGGCCGCCCGTGAGGTGCCGTGGAACCGGCGCGAGGAAGCCGTACCCGACGGCTCCCTGCGCTCGCTCGTCCAGGGCTACGGACAGACCCGCTGGACCGAGGACGGCGGCTGGCGCCACACCGGGCTGTGGACCAGCCACGAGGCGCTGCTCCTGGACTACGAGAGCCCGCTGACCCGCCGGGACCCCGTCACCGGCGAATGGTTTCTGCTGTCCACGCACCTGCCATGGATCGGCGACCGCACCCGGCACGTCGGCGACGCCCACGTGGAGTTCCTGGCGGGCATCGCCAATCCGGTCGCCGTCAAGGTCGGCCCCGGCGCCGATCCCGCCGAGATCGTGCGGCTGTGCCGGCGGCTCGACCCGTATCGCAGGCCCGGCCGGCTCACCCTGATCTGCCGGCTGGGCGCCCGCGAGCTGCGCGAACGGCTCCCGGCCCTCGTCACCGCCGTGCGCCGGGCCGGTCACCCCGTCGTCTGGATGACGGACCCCATGCACGGCAACACCACGGCGACCGCCACGGGCGTCAAGACCCGCCACCTCAAGGACATGTTGGACGAGGTCACGGACTTCTTCGACGTCCTGCGCGGCATGGGCGAGTGGCCCGGCGGGGTGCATCTGGAGGCGGCCGCCGCCGACGTGACCGAGTGCGTGGGCGGTAGCCGGGTGGCCCACGAGTCCGATCTGGGCGCCGCCTACGAGTCGTTGTGCGACCCCCGGCTCAACAACGAACAGCTCATGACCATGGCGGACATGGTCGCCAAGCTCGCCGTGTGACCCGCACCTCGCAACAACGCCGGCGGCGACAGCGCCGGCGTCCGGGCCCTCGCCGAGGGCCGTGCCGTGCCACTCCAGGGAGGTCGCCATGCGAACCCTGCTCGTCGACAACTACGACTCGTACACCTACAACCTCTTCCAGCTGATCGCGCAGGTGAACGGGGCCGAGCCCGTGGTCCTGCACAACGACTCACCGGACTGCGCCGACCTCGACCTGAACGACTTCGACAACGTGGTGATCTCTCCCGGTCCCGGCGATCCCACCCGGCCCAAGGACTTCGGCGCCTGCGCGCCGATCATCGAATCCGCCCGGCTGCCCGTCCTCGGGGTGTGTCTGGGCCACCAGGGCATCGCCGCCGGCTCGGGCGCGGAGATCGTGCGGGCGCCCGCGGCCAGGCACGGGCACCTCACCGCCGTACGGCACGACGGACGCGAGCTCTTCCACGGCCTCCCGCAGGACTTCACCGCCGTGCGCTACCACTCGCTGTGCGTGCGCGAGCCGCTGCCGCCGGAGCTGGAGGCGACCGCGTGGGCCGAGGACGGGGTGCTGATGGGCCTGCGGCACCGTACCCGCCCGCTGTGGGGGGTCCAGTTCCACCCGGAGTCGGTCGCCACCGAGTTCGGGTACGAGCTGCTCGGCAACTTCCGCGATCTCACCGAGCGTTGGCACCACGCCCGCGGTTCCGCCCGCCGGAGCGGGCCGTCCCGTTCCGGGACCCGTCTCGCCCCGGTCGGGACCGGCGCACGGCCCGCACCCCGGCCCGTCGAGGCCCGTCCCTACCGCCTGCACTCCCGGATCATGGAGTCGGCGGTGGACACCGAGGCCGCCTTCACCCGGCTCTTCGCCGACTCCTCGCACGCCTTCTGGCTCGACAGTTCCCTGATCGACCCCCGGCTGTCCCGCTTCTCGTTCCTCGGCGACGCCTCCGGTCCGCTCTCCGAGATCGTCCGCTACCGCGTCGGCGACGGCGCCGTCGAGGTCACGGCGGCGGGCGGGCCGCCCCGACGCGTCGACGGCACCGTCTTCGACTACCTCCAGACGGCTCTGCGCGCCCGCCGTGTCGAGAGCCCCGCCCTGCCCGTCGACTTCGCCTGCGGCTACGTCGGCTACTTCGGCTACGAACTCAAGGCCGACTGCGGCGGCGGCGCGAAGCACACCTCGCCCACCCCGGACGCGTACTGGATCTTCGCCGACCGGCTGATCGCGGTCGACCACCAGCAGGGCGCCACCTATCTGCTGGCCCTCAGCGACGGCAGCCCGCGCTCCGACCGGGACGCGACGGTCTGGCTGGAGGGCACCGCCGCCGCGCTCGCCGGGCTGCCCCGCCCCCGGCCCACCCCCGTCCCCGACCAGCAGGCCGTCGACAACGCGCTGCTGGAACCGGCGCTCGTCCGCGACCGCGCCCAGTACCTCGACGACATAGCCGCCTGCCGGCAGCAGCTGCTCGCCGGGGAGAGCTACGAGATCTGCCTGACCAACGCCGTCCGGGCGCCCCGCCCCGCCGACGGACTGCGTTTCTACCGGTCGCTCAGACGCTCCAACCCGGCCCCGTACGCCGCCTATCTGCGCCTCGACGGCATGGAGATCGCCTGTTCCTCCCCGGAACGGTTCCTGCGCATCACCCGCGACGGCATGGTGGAGACCAAGCCCATCAAGGGCACCGCCCGGCGCGGCGCGGACGAGGCGGAGGACTCCAGGCTGCGCCGGGAGCTGACGACCAGCGCCAAGGTCCGGGCCGAGAACCTCATGATCGTCGACTTGCTCCGCAACGACCTCGGCCGGGTGTGCGAGGTCGGAAGCGTCACCGTCCCCCGGCTGATGCGCACGGAGACCTACGCCACCGTGCACCAGCTGGTGTCCACCGTCCGCGGCCGGCTGCGCTCCGACGCGGACGCCCTGGACTGCGTCCGCGCCTGCTTCCCCGGCGGCTCGATGACGGGGGCGCCGAAACTGCGGACGCTGGACATCATCGACTCCCTGGAGACCGAGGCGCGCGGCGTCTACTCGGGCGCCATCGGCTTCCTGTCCTGCAACGGCACCGCCGACCTGAACATAGTGATCCGCACAGCCGTACTGACGGACGAGGGTCTGCACGCCGGCGCCGGCGGTGCCATCGTGCTCGACTCCGATCTCGTCGAGGAGTACGAGGAGATGCTGCTGAAAGCGGCCACATCGCTGCGGGTGCTGCTCACGGCCACGTCCGGGCAGGACACCGCGCCCGCGACCGAGCGCGCGGTACCGGCACGGGCCGCGGAGGGCGGGTTCCGATGAGCGAGCGGGCCGACGGCGTCCGTACGCACTGCCCGTACTGCTCCCTGCAGTGCGGGACGGTGCTGCGGCCCGACCCGGGCGGCGCGGCGCCCCTCGCCGTCGCCGGGTGGCCGGAGTTCCCGGTCAGCCAGGGAGCGCTGTGCGGGAAGGGGCAGAGCGCCGTCGACCTGCTGGACCCGGCGGGCCGGCTCACCACCCCCCTGGTGCGCGACGGGCGGGGCACGCCGTTACGGCCCGCCACCTGGGACGAGGCGCTCGGGCGGGTGACCTCGGGCATCCGGTCGGCGCAGCGCGCGTACGGCCGGGACGCCGTCGGGGTGTTCGGCGGCGGCGGGCTGACCAACGAGAAGGCGTATCTGCTGGGCAAGTTCGCCCGCGTCGCGCTCGGCACGTCGGCGATCGACTACAACGGCCGCTTCTGCATGTCGTCGGCGGCGGCCGCCGCCAACCGGGCCTTCGGCCTGGACCGCGGTCTGCCGTTCCCGCTCGCCGACGTCGCCGGCACCGACTGCCTCCTGCTGGTCGGCGCCAACCCGGCCGACACCATGCCGCCCGCCCTGCGCCACCTCACCCGACTCGCCGACCGAGGCGGCCGGTTGATCGTGGTGGACCCCCGCCGTACCCGCACCGCCGCGCGGGCCGACCTGCACCTGCGCCCCCTGCCCGGCACCGACCTCGCCCTGGCCCTCGGCATGCTGCACATCGCCCTCGCCGAGGGTCATGTCGACGAGGACTTCGTCGCCGCCCGCACGACGGGCTTCGAGGCCGTACGCGCCACGGCGACGGAGTACTGGCCGGCCCGCGTCGAAGCCCTGACCGGCGTGCCCGCCCACCACATACGCGAAGCCGTGACGATGTTCGCCCAGGCACCCACCGGCATGGTGCTCACGGCCCGGGGCAGCGAGCAGCACAGCAAGGGCACCGACACCGTCCACGGCTGGATCAACCTCTGTCTCGCCCTCGGCAAGGCGGGCCGCCCCCACAGCGGATACGGCTGCCTCACCGGCCAGGGCAACGGGCAGGGCGGGCGCGAGCACGGCCAGAAGGCCGACCAACTGCCCGGCTACCGCGGTCTGGACGACCCGGCGGCGCGCGAACACATCGCCCGTGTCTGGGGCGTCACCCCCGCCGAACTGCCCGGCCCCGGCACCTCGGCCTACGAGATGCTCGACACCGCGGGCACACCCGACGGGGTCCGGGCACTGCTGGTCATCGGCTCCAACCCGGCCGTGTCCGCGCCGCACGCCGGCCACGTGGAGCGGCGGCTGCGGGAGCTGGACCTGCTCGTGGTGGTGGACGTCGTACGCTCCGAGACGGCCGAACTCGCCGATGTCGTGCTGCCGTCGGCCCAGTGGGCGGAGGAGACCGGCACCCTGACCAACCTGGAGGGCAGGGTGATCCTGCGCCGCAAGGCCGCCGAGCCGCCCGCCCGGGTCCGCACCGATCTGGAGATCCTCTCCGCCCTCGCGGCACGGCTGGGCCGTACCGAGGGCTTCCCGGCCGACCCCCGTCTCGTCTTCGACGAACTGCGGGCCGCGTCGGCCGGCGGACGGGCCGACTACGCGGGGATCAGCTACGAACGGATCAGCGCGGAGAACGGGGTGTTCTGGCCGTGCCCGACGGAGGAACACCCCGGGACGCCCCGGCTGTTCCTGGAGTCCTTCGCGACGCCCGACGGCCGGGCCCGCATGGTGCCGGTCCACCACCGGCCGGCGGCCGAGACCACCGACGAGCGGTATCCCCTGCACCTGATCACCGGGCGGCTGCTGGCCCACTACCAGAGCGGGGCGCAGACCCGACGCGTGGCCGCCTCACAGGCCGCCGCGCCGGAACCGTACGTCGAGATCCACCCCGCCACGGCGGCCCGGCTCGGCGTGGCGGACGGCGAACCGGTGACGGTGACCAGCAGGCGGGGCACCGCCGTCGCCCCGGCCAGGCTGAGCACGGACATCCGGCCCGACGTGGTGTTCATGCCCTTCCACTGGTCCGGGCCGGGACGCGCCAACACGGTCACCAACCCCGCGCTCGACCCGGTCTCGCGGATGCCCGAGTTCAAGGTGTGCGCCGTCCACGTGGCCCCGGTGGCCGCGCTCCGTCCCCGCCGCGCGGTACGGCCGTCCGCGGCGACCGCCGTACCACCCCTGTGATCGGCGATCCATTCTCGGAGGTACCCGTGGGAAGGGAAGACGGCGCCGCGCGCCGCGTGCTCGTGGTCGGCTGCGGCATGGCGGGGGCCCGGTTCGCCGGCAGGCTGGCGGCCCTGAACCCCGACATCCGGATCACCGTCCTCGACGGCGAACACCGCCCCGCCTACAACCGCACGCTCCTGACCGGAGTCCTCGCCGGTCACCACCGTCCCGAGGACATCGCCCTGCCGCTGCCGCGCGGCATCGACCTGCGGGCCGGCGTCCGCGTCACGGCCGTGCACCGGGCCGCCCGCACGGTCGTCGACTCCACCGGCGCCGAACACCCCTACGACGCGCTGGTCCTGGCGACCGGCAGCCGCCCCCACCACCCCTGGCCGGACACCCGCCCGGCCCCGGGCGGACACCACCTCCACACCCTCGCCGACTGTCGGCACCTGACCGCCGACCGCACCGCCGCCCGTACCGCCGCGGTCGTCGGCGGCGGCCTGCTCGGCGTGGAGACCGCCCTCGCCCTCGCCGCCCGCGCCCTCCCGGTGACCGTCGTCCACCGGGGCCCCCACCTGCTCCACCGCCGTCTCGACACCCGAGCCGGAGCACTGCTCCGCCGCATCCTGGAGGAGACGGGCGTCACCGTCCGGACGGGAACGGCCGCGGCGGGCCCCGCCCACGGGCCCGGCGGCCCCGGGGTGCTCCTCGGGAACGGGGACATGGTGAGCGCCGAACTCGTCGTGGTCACCAGCGGTACGCGCCCGCACGTGGAACTCGCCCGCGCGGCGGGGCTCCCGGTGCGGACCGGGGTGGTGGTCGACGACTCGCTGGCCAGCGCCGGCGACCCGGACGTGTACGCCCTCGGGGCCTGCGCGGAACACCGCGGCATCGTGCACGACACGGCCGTGCCCGCCTGGCAGCAGGCGGAGGTGCTCGCGGCCAGGCTCTCCGGGCACGACCCGCACGCGCGGTTCACGGGTGCCCGCACCCTCACCCGGCTCATCACGAAGGAGGTCGACCTGGCGGTGTTCGGCGAGGCCACCACCGCGTTCGGGGGCCGCGTCCGGGGCGGGCCCAGGACCGACGTGCTCTCCGTCTCGGACGATCGGCGGCGCGTCTACAAGAAGATCGTCACACGGGACGACCGTGTCGTCGGCGGCATCCTGCTCGGCGATCTGTCCACCGTCGACACCGTGCGCCGGGCCTACGAGAGGACCGAACCCCTGCCACCGGAACGCCTCCACCTGGTCTCGACCCTCGGAGGAGACGGATGACCGCCCGCCGTCGTCGCCTGGTCCTGGTCGGCCACGGCATGGTCGGCCACACCCTGCTGACCGCGCTGGACGCCCGCGGCACCTTACAGGACCTCCGGGTGACGGTGGTCGCCGAGGAGGACGTACCGGCCTACGACCGCATCCGACTCTCCCGGTACTTCCGGGAGACCGACCCGGAGGACTGCCTGTTCCTGCGGGCCGGCCCCACGGGCCTGCTCCTCGGCGAGCCCGGCCTCGGCGACCGCGCCGGCATCAGGGTCCGCCTCGGCGACCCGGCCGTCGCGGTCGACCGCATGCACCGCCGGGTGACCACGGCCGCCGGCCATGTCGTCGACTACGACCACCTGGTCCTCGCCACCGGCTCCCGCCCCCTCGTCCCGCCCGTACCCGGAGCCGACGCCACCGGCTGCTTCACCTACCGCACGGCCGCGGACGTACGGGCCCTCCGGACGCACTGCGAGACGGCTGACACGCGGGACGGCACGGTGATCGGCGGCGGACTGCTCGGCCTGGAGGCCGCCGACGCGTTACGGTCCCTCGGACTGACGGTCCAGGTCGTCGAGTCCGCCCCCTGGCTGATGCCCCGTCAACTGGACGAGTACGGCGGCCGGACACTGCGCCGCCACATCGAGGACCTGGACATCGCCGTCCACACCGACACCCTCCTCACCGCCGTCGAGACCGACGCGCGCGACCGGGCCACCGGCGTCCGGCTCCAGCCGCGCGACGGAACGCCACCCGTCCACCTCCCCGCCGGTGTGGTCGTGTTCGCGGCGGGGGTACGGCCCCGCGACGAACTGGCCCGCGCCTGCGGGCTCGCCGTGGGGGAGCGGGGCGGCATCGTCGTCGACGAGACCTGCCGCACCGAGGACGAGCGCGTCTACGCCGTCGGCGACTGCGCGCTCACGCCCGACGGAAGCGCGCCCGGCATGCTGGCCCCGGGCAACGCCATGGCCCGGGTGGTCGCCGACCGCCTCACCGGCGGCAGCCGGACCCTCACCGGCTGGGACACGGCGACCCGGCTGAAGCTGCTCGGCGTGGACGTTGCCTGCTTCGGCGACGAGCAGGCGGCGCACGCGGGGTTCGAGGCCACCCATCTCGACACCCGCGGCGGGGTGTACCGAAGCCTGCGAGTGACCGGCGAGGGGAAGCTGCTCGGCGGGACGTTCGTGGGCGACATCTCCGGCTACGCGGCGCTGAGGCCGCTCGCGGGCAGCGGTCGGCCACTGCCCGCGCCTGTGGAGGAACTAGTCCTCCCCGGCCCGTTGCCGGGGCTCCCCACGCCCGTCGGAGCGCTGCCGGACGAGTCGGTCGTCTGCCACTGCCACAACGTCCCGGCGGGTACGATCCGCTCCGCCGTCCGGGCCGGCTGCGCCGATCCGGCGGCGCTACGGCACCGCACCCGCGCGGGCAGCGGGTGCGGCGGTTGCACGGAGACCGTGGCCGCACTGCTGGTCGAAGGGCTCCGCGCTCCCGGCATCGGCACGGCCGCGACGGCGGTGACCGGGAGCCCCGTACGGGAGCGGGCAGCGGCGCGGCCCGCACGCTCGCCCTCCCCGCAGTGCGCGGGGGGACTACCGGAATGAGGGAGTCACACGGCGGCTTCCCGGCCCCGGATCAGGTCCGAGGCCTTCTCCGCGATCATGATCGTCGCCGCGTTGGTGTTTCCCCGGACCAGCGTGGGCATGACGGACGCGTCCACCACCCGCAGCCCCGCGACACCATGGACCCGCAGCTCGGGGTCGACCACACCGCCGATGGCGCAGGTGCCCACGGGATGAAAGAGGCTGTTCAGCACGCGCCGGGCGAAGCGCAGGATGTCGACGTCGCCACGGGAGTCCGGCACGCTGAGCGGGGCACGTCGGTGCGCCTTGAGCGCGGGCTGGTCCGCGACGTCCAACAGGGCCCGGACTCCCCGGATCACCGCCTGCCGGTCCTCCTCCGTCGTCAGGTAGTTGTTCAGGATGCGCGGAGCGCTGCCCGGCATCGGTGTGCGCAGCGAGACCTTGCCCCGGCTGGTGGGCGTCAGCAGCGTGGGGCCGAGCATGAACGCGTGCTCGAAGGGTGCGGTCAGCCCCTCGTCCAGGAACATCACCGGGCTCGCGGTCACCTCCACGTCGGGCGCGGCCAGCTCGGGCAGCGTCCGCAGGAAGCCGCCGGCCTCGCCGGCGTTGGAGCCGAGCGGGCCGCCCCCGGTCTCCCGCCACAGCAGCAGGTTCTCCGGCGTGACATCGGTCTCCCTGGTCAGGGTGTCCGTGAGATACACCAGCGCCACGTGCGGATGGTCCTGGAGGTTCTCGCCCACCGGCAGATCCACCAGCGGCGGAATGCCCATCGCCTCCAGTTCCGCCGGGATGCCCAGCCCCGAGAGCATCAGCAGCTTGGGCGAGTTGTAGGCCCCCGCCGAGACGACGACCTCGCGCTCGGCCCTCAACTCCACCACGGCACCGGCCCGTTCGGCGGCCACCCCGACCGCGCGCCCGCGGTCGCACACCACCCGGTGGACCTGGGTGTCGGTCAGGACGTCCAGATTGGGCCGCCCGACGACCGGATGGAGGTACGCGGAGGCCGTACTGCTGCGCCGCCCGTCCCGGACCGTGACCTGGTACCAGCCGAATCCGTCCTGCTCGGGCCCGTTCAGATCGGGGTTGCGCCGGTGGCCGGCCTGCACACCGGCCTCGATCAGGTCGGCCATGATCGGGTGAGGCGAGACGATGTCGGAGACCCCGAGCGGGCCGCCCACCCCGTGCAGTTCGTCGGCGCCCCGGGTGTTGTCCTCCGCGCGCCGGAAGTAGGGGAGCACATCGTCCCAGCCCCAGCCCCGGGCGCCGGCGGCGGCCCATCCGTCGAAGTCGAGTCGGTTGCCCCGTATGTAGATCATCGCGTTGGTCGAGGAGGACCCGCCCAGCGTTCTGCCCTGCGGCAGCACCCGCCGGCGTCCGCCCAGTCCCGGCTCGGGCTCGCTCAGATACCGCCAGTCGTACGCGGACTGCATCAGTCGCGGCCACCCCATCGGCATCCGGATCTCCTCCGCGGTGTCCGGCGGACCGGCCTCCAGCAGCAGTACCCGGACCCCCGGGTCCTCGGAGAGCCGGGCGGCCAGCACACAGCCGGCCGAACCGGCCCCCACGACGATGTAGTCGTATGTCTTCATTTCTGGTTCCTCCTGCCGACGAACGTCGGTGTCGTATCGGTTTCGCGTGGGCGCCGCACCGCCATCGGTAGGGACACCTCGGTGTGGACGTCGCCACGGGCACGGGCTTCGGCACAGGCACCGTCATCAGGCGGTGAGCCCGCCGCGCGGGCGGACTGTTCGAACGCGGCGGCGATCCGGCGCACCCCGAGCGCCGCCTGCTCGGGCGGCGTCGCGCCGAAACCGAGGACGAGCGCCGGGACGGGGGCGGTCCCGGTGGAGTGGTACGAGGACAGCGGGTAGACGGTGGCCCCGCAACGGCCACTGAGCCGGGCCAGCCGGCGCTCGTCCGTACCCGCCGGGAACCCGGCGACGAGATGGGTGCCGGCCTTCGGCGACAGGACCCTCACCAGGCCGCCGAACTCGTCGTGCAGCGCGCGGACACAGGCCTCCCGGCGCTCCTGGTAGGCCTGGCGCATCCGCCGGATGTGACGGGCGAAGTGATGGTCCGCCATGAAGTCGTGCACGGCCGCCTGTTCGAGCACCGGAGGCGCCCCGTACGCGACGTGCCGCGCGGCGGCGACGACGTCGACGAGGTCGGGCGGGAGCACGGCGTAGGCGAGCCGCAGGGCGGGGAACAGTGCCTTGTTCAAGGTGCCCAGGTAGATGACCCGGTTCGAGGTGTCCATCCGCTGCAGCGGCGGTGAGGGACTGCCGGAGGCGAACTCCCCGTCGTAGTCGTCCTCGATCACCCAGCGGTCCGACCGCGCCGCCCAGCCGAGCAACTGCGCGCGTCTGAACTCCGTCATGCGGCGGCCCGTCGGGAACTGGTGGTTGGGCGTCACGACGGCCATCCGCGCCCAGGGGTAACGGCTCTCGCCCGAGGAGACGCACAGGCCCTCGTGGTCGACGTCCACCGGGCAGGGGACGACACCGGCGGCCATGAGCGCGGCCCGGGCACCGGGGAACCCCGGGTTCTCGACCAGCACCTGTTCCCGGGGCTCCAGCAACAGCCGGGCCAGCAGATGGGTGAGGGTCTGCGTGCTGTTCGTGATCACCACCTGTTCCGCGGTGCAGGAGACCCCGCGCGCCAGCCCCAGATAGGTGGCCAGCTCCTTGCGTAAGGGCCAGTGACCGAGCGGATCCTGAGTGTGCGTCAGGGAACTCGACAGCCGGGCCGCACGGCGTGCGAGGACGCGCGACCAGAGTTTGGCCGGGAAGAGGTCCAGCGCCGGCACACCGAGAACGAACGGCTGCCCCGCGCTCTGCGGACCCGCCCCCCGTCCGTCCTCCGTACGCGCGGTCTGGAGCAGCAGCCGTGCGGTCCCGGAGAGCTTGAACGCCCGGCCCGGCTTCTCGGGCGGCGACGGCAGCCGGGTCACCTTCGGCGTCGCCCCGTCCTCGTGCCGGCCTTCACCGTGGCGGACGGCCACGTGGGTGCCCGAGCCCACCTGCCCGGTGGCGAACTGTTCGCTCACGAGCCGTTCGTAGGCGACCAGCACGGTGTTCCTGGAGACCTGGAGTTCCCTGGCGAGGGTCCGGGTGGCGGGCAGCCGCACCCCGGGGCGCAGCTGCCCGGTGCGGATGGAGTCCCTGAGCCGTTCGTAGAGCTGTTGGTAGAGAGGCTCGGGCAGGTTGCGGTCGAGTGCGAATCCGCCTGACGGCAGCGCTGTGGACTCACGCGGCACGGCCTGTGCACCTCCTGGATCTCGGGGGAAGGGCTCGTGGCGCTGTACCTGGTCGGGACCACCCGTCCGGGAGCGGCGGGTGCCACGCCAGGAGACGGGAGCACCTACGGGGCGCGCCAGTTACCGTTCCGGAATACGGGACACGTGGGCCGCGTGGGCCGTCGGGGAACCCCCGCACCGCCCAATCGCCCCCACAGGATCGCTTCGTCTCGGTACCGTGATCGTCGTGAGGGTGGGCACCGAAGAGACCCGGCTGGTCGTACTGCGCGGCAACAGCGCCTCGGGGAAGTCGTCCGTCGCGGCGGGCCTGCGGGAGCGGTTCGGCCGGGGTCTCGCCCTGGTCGGTCAGGACAATCTCCGCCGCACGGTGCTCCGCGAACACGACCGTCCCGGCGCGGCGAACATCGGGCTGATCGATCTGACGGCCCGCTACGCCCTCGACGCGGGTTTCCATGTCGTCGTCGAAGGCATCCTGTACGCCGACCGTTACGGCGACATGCTCGCCCGGCTCCGCGCCGACCATCGCGGCCCGACCCACAGCTACTACCTGGACGTTCCCTTCGACGAGACCCTCGTCCGGCACGCCACCAAGCCGATCGCCGACAT
Organism: Streptomyces caniscabiei; assembly: GCF_014930365.1. Lineage (GTDB taxonomy): Bacteria > Actinomycetota > Actinomycetes > Streptomycetales > Streptomycetaceae > Streptomyces > Streptomyces caniscabiei. Next base: position 459,606 of record NZ_JABXWI010000008.1, read on the forward strand.
CGTCGACGAGACCTGTCTGCGGGAGTGGTACCGGCCCCGCGATCTGCTGCCCGGCGGGATCGAGACCGTCATCGGCGCCGACACCACCCTGGCGGAGACCGTGGACCGCGTCATGACCGACACCGGCCTGGCCCGCCTGCCCGCGACGGACCGCTGACCGGCCCCGATCGTGACTCCACCCTGTCGCTGGTCTGTGCGAGTGACACCTGTTGATGACCGGGGGTTTCCCGCCGCGCTCGCCGCCGCCCTGGCCGTTCCGTTCGTCCACGAGGGCGGCGACGGGATCGACTTCGAGCCGTTCGAGACGTTCCTGTCCGCCGAGGAGACCACCGACTGGTTCCGGGCGTGGACGGGGAACGGCGCGCTCGACGGCGACGCCTTCCGCGTCTTCGGCCAGGACGGCACGGGCGGATACGCGGCGTTCTGGCTGATCCGGCCCGGCCGTCCCCTGACCGACCAGCCCGTCGTCTTCCTCGGCTCCGAGGGGGAGACCGGTGTCGTCGCGCGTGACCTGGGCGACTTCCTGTGGCTGCTGGCCGAGGGATACGGCCCCTGGGAGGCGGCCACCACGTACGAACCCGACCGGGTCCCGCGTCCCGATCCTGAACTGGCGGCCGTCGCCGAACGGTTCGCACCGGACCGACGCACGACGGCTGCGGCCGTGATCGAGCTGGCCGGTCAGGAGTTCCCCGACTTCGACGACACGGTCATGGCACTCTGCCGCTGACCCCGCCGCCGATCCCATGTGTGACGGCGGCGGCACGACCGTACGGACGGGTCAGCCGGCCATGTCGAAGCAGGCCCGGGCCTCGGTGAAGCGGCCGGCCGCCAGGTCGTCCCGGCGTATCACCCAGTGCACGATGCCCAGGTCGCCCTCGGTCAGGTCGTCGCCCCCGACCTCCGCGAGCAGCACCCAGTCGCCCGGTCCGTGGTCGTGGTCGGTGAGGGGGTCCGCGTTCCAGACCCAGGGGTGGCCGCCGAGCTGCACCGGCCCGTCGGTCTGCATCGCGCCGGAGGTCTTCCACCACACCGAGCCCAGCTCACCGCCGTGCGGGAACTCCTCGGTGTCGGAGCCGCGGTTGGGCAGCGAGGGGTCGATCACCAGGCGAAGATCCCGCACCGGGAGGACGTCCGGCGGCCAGTCCCCCTCCGGGGCGCGTTCCGAGACCGGCGTGCCGACGGGGACGTACACCAGCCGGGACCAGTCGTCGTCGCCCCACGGGTCCTCCGTGTCCGCGAAGAACAGCAGGGTGCCGTCCGCCGGCAGCGGCAGGTCCGTCGCACCCGGCGGGAGTGCCGCGAGGTCGACCGAGGCGAGGAACGGCAGGTCCGGAACGGGCTCACCCTCGGGCATCGGCGGTAACCCACCGACCCGCCCGGCCACCACCCCACCCTCCGGAACCTGACCGACAGGGCTCAACGTCACGCAGGGCCGCCGCACGCTCCGGAGCCACCGCTCGACCTCGTCCTCCGGTACACCACGACCACGGGCCTCAGCACGGAAAGGGTCCATCGATGTCATCCCGCCGAGTATGCCGGCGCCGATCATCGCGTCCCTCTTTGCGTCGGCGGGTGACCGGCGCCGCGCGCTGCGGTCGGTATGCGCCCCACTCACGGCGCGGACTCCTCAGGCCCGGGCACGCGCGGCAGCCGCACGGTGAACTCCGCACCGCCGCCGGGCGTGCTGCCGACGGTGACCGTGCCGTCGTGCGCCTCGACGAACTGGCGCACGATGGACAGCCCGAGACCGCTGCCTCCGGTGCGTCTGCTGCGGGACTTCTCGGCGCGCCAGAACCGGTCGAAGACATGGGGCAGGTCGGCGGCGGCGATGCCGTCCCCGGTGTCGCCCACGGTCAGGACGGCCTCGTCCTCCGTACCCCGGGCGCCGAGGGTGACCGTGCCCCGCGCGGGGGTGTGGCGCAGCGCGTTGGAGACGAGGTTGCCCAGCACCTGCCGCATGCGCACCGGGTCGGCGTCGATCCAGAGCCCTGGATCTGCCTCCGCCCGCAGCCGTATGCCCGCGGCCTCGGCGCGGCTGCGATGGGCGGCGGCGACCTGGCCGAGCAACTCGTCCGTGGCCAGCGGCTCCCGGTGCAGCCGCAGGGTGCCGGCGTCGCCCGCCGCGAGGTCACGCAGGTCGTCGATGATGTGCTGCAGTTGCAGCGCCTCGTCGTGCAGGGAGGCGATGAGGTCGGGATCGGGGTCGAGCAGTCCGTCGCGGGTGACCTCCAGCCACCCGCGGATATTGGTCAGCGGGGTGCGCAGTTCGTGGGCGATGTCGCTGACCATGGCCTTGCGTTGGGCCTCCGTGCGTTCCCGGCGCTCCGTCAGGTCGTTGAAGGCGGCGGCCAGGAAGCCCGTCTCGTCCCTGGTGGTGACGGCGACCCGGGCGTGCTGCTCGGACGGCTGCCGGGCGGCGGCCGTCAGGGCGCGCAGCGGGCGGACGAGACGGACGGCGACGAGCGCGGTCAGCGTGATCGTGACGGCCAGGACGAGCCCGCTCACCCCGATGATCTTGGTCTTGTTGGCGGACGAGAGGTCGAAGCCCGACCGTTGCTGGTCGCGGTCGCCGAGGTAGAGGATCGCCGACGGGGCTACGTAGGGATCGAGCTGTGTGCGACGCGCCGTGTCGATACAGCTCTGCACCCGCGGATCGCCTTTGCCGGCCGCCTGGCCGGAGACCCCCGGGACGACGTCGGTGCCGAACAGTTCACGCATGGCGGGGTCCGCCTCGACCAGCCGCTTCCAGTCGCCGGGGAGGCAACCGGCCATCAGCTTCGCGAGGGCCGCCAGCGCCCTGCGCTCGGTGGGCATCGGCGCGTCGTCGGTCCGGCCGGCGCACTCCGTGAGCACGGCCCCCGGGGCGTCGTCGGTGACGACCACGGTGCGGCCGCTGGGCATCTGTCTGGTGCCACCGCCCCCGCCGAACCCGGCCACGCACTCCGCGCGGCGCTGCGCCAGCCTGCTCACCTTCTCCGCCTCGGCGGGCGTCAGCCGGAAGGGACCCACCGCCCGCGGGTCGATACCGGCGAGCTGGGCGCCGGGCTCGCTGTAGGTGTCCGTGCGCAGCGGGTCGACGGTGGCCGAGGCACGGACGGGCAGCGCGGTGCCGGGGGCGGCGGAGTCGGCGATGAGCCGGCCGCCGGCCGTGGTCAGGGCGACGCGCCGGTCCAGGGTGCGGGAGAGCGTGCGGACGGTGGAGGCGACGCCGTCCCACTCGGGGTGGGTCGCGGCATGGCCGCTGAGTCGGCGCAGGATGTCGGAGTCGTCGGAGAGCACCTGGCCGCGTTCCTCCTGGATGGCCCGGGTGGTGAGCTGGACGGCGAGCCAGGCGGTGGCGCCCACGGACAGCACCGCGATCGCCACGGAGGTCAGCAGCAGCCGTACCAGCAGACTCCGGTGCCAGGGGATGCGGCCGAGGGGCGGCGTCACGCCGTCCGGGCGGGTCATGCGGCGCCCTGGCCGTCCACGAGTTTGTAGCCGACACCGAACACCGTCAGCAGCCGTACGGGCGTTCGCGGATCGGGCTCGATCTTCTTGCGCAGGTTCACGATGTGCATGTCGATGGCCCGCTCGGTGGACGCCCGGTCGTGACCACGGGTGTGTTCCAGCAACTGGCGGCGCGAGAAGACCCGTTCGGGCTCGGCTGCCATGGCCGTCAGGATGGCGAACTCGCCCGGGGTGCAGCCGACCGCCGCGCCGTCACAGGTGACCTCGTGCCGCAGCGGGTCGACGGTGACGGCCCCGACGCGCAGCACGGGGGAGTCCTCGACGGGGGGCAGCGTGCGGCGCAGGACGATGCGGATGCGTGCCAGCAGTTCCCGGGGGCTGTACGGCTTCGTCATGTAGTCGTCGGCGCCGAGGTCGAGGCCGAGCAGCAGATCGTCCTCGGCGGAGCGGGCCGTGAGCATCAGCACGGGTATGTCCGCGTCCCGGCGCAGCACACGGCAGACGCCGAACCCGTCGAGGCCCGGCAGCATCACGTCGAGGATCACCAGGTCGGGCCGGCGCCTGCGGGCCTCGTCGAGAGCGGCGGGGCCGTCGGACACGACGACGGCCGTATGGCCTTCCCTGACGAGGAGTCTGCGGATGAGTTCGGCCTGCATGCCGTCGTCCTCGGCGATCAGAATGTATGCGCACACGCCGGTGACCTTATGCGCGCTGAGGCGGCGTCAGCAGGGCGAACGGCGCTGGTGCGGTTCTTCCCACACCCTGACAACTTCCTGATCCTCGCGCTCCACGCTGGCCCCATGCATGACGACGAACCCACACACCACACCGGCCCGGGGCCGGCCCCGACCCCGGCGTCCGAGCCGGCCCCGGCCGGGACCGCGCGCCACCGGAGGACAGGCCCGCGGCCCGGCCACGACCGGCGGCCGGGCCGCGGTCGAACGGGGCAGGACCACCAAGGAGCCCCGGCGCGCGGCGCGATGAGACGTCTGCCGCTGCCGGCCGCGGTGCTGGCCCTGGCCGTCACGTTCACCGTCACCCTGGTCGACCGCGGCGGCCCCGGCGACGAGCCGACGAGAGCCGCGCCCTCGGCCGCCGGCGGGCACGACGTACAGGCCGTCGCACCCGCCCCGGCCGACGCAGGGTCCGGCCCGAACGCGGCCGGTGAAAGGGGCGCGGACGCCGAAGCGAAGGCCAGGGACAAGGCCGAGGCGGACGCCGCATCGGACGCCAAGGCCAAGGACGAGGCCAAGAACAAGGCCAAGGACAAGGCCGGCGGTGACGCGAGGCTCAAGGCAGCCTCGGAAAGCGCGGGCCCGAGCACCGCAGCGGTGACCGACCTCCCGGGCCTCGGCCCCAGGACGCTCGCGGGGATACCCGACGACGCCCGGCAGGTCGTCCTCGTCACCGGGAAGGCCAAGAACTCCTCCGACTCGCGGGTGGTGTTGTACCGGCGTACCGCCAACGGCTGGACCGCTGGGCGGAGTTGGGCCGCTCACAACGCGCTCCGGGGCTGGACCGACCACCATGTCGCGGGCGATCTGCACTCGCCCGTCGGTGTGTTCACGCTCAGCGACGCGGGCGGACTGCTCGCCGACCCGGGCACGAAGCTGCCCTACGACCGCTCCGGTGCCTTCACCATCGGCGGTACCGGATTCGAGGGCGAGCCGCTGGCCGGCTCCTTCGACTACGTGATCGCGATCGACTACAACCGCGAGCGGGGCACCACCCCGCTCGACTGGACGCGTCCGCTCGGCGCGGACCGGGGCGGCGGCATCTGGCTGCACGTGGACCACGGCGGACCCACCCACGGCTGTGTCAGCCTCTCGCGGCAGCACATGAAGGAACTGCTGCTCGAACTCGACCCGGCGCTGAAGCCGGTGATCGTGATGGGGGACGCCACGTCCCTCCTGCGCTGACGACGCTCGATACCCCGACGGGCGATCACCTACGAGCGTCGCCGGGGTGGGGGTGGGCGAAGGGAGGGGCGCCGAGGCCGGCGTCGCCGAGGCCGGGGTCGTCCGGTGCAGGGTCGTCGAGGTGCGGGTCCCGGACGGTCACACCCCACTCCGCCATCGCGTCCAGCACCGTACGCAGCCGCTGCCCGAGCGGCGTGAGCTCGTACTCGACCCGCGGCGGCACCTCGGCGTGGACGGAGCGGGTCACGATCCCGTACGCCTCGAACCTGCGCAGACGGCTGGTCAGGGTGTGCGGACGGCGGTGTAGAAGGAGCGGGCCAGTGCGCCGGCGCCCCCGGGTGAGGTGGCGTCGGCGCGCCCGTCCGGCAGGGTGACGGGCCGGCCCGGGATGGGCCAGTGCAGCGTGACGCCCGCCGCGTCGAACGCCTGCTGGGCCTGGCCGCGGTCCTCGGTGTAGTGCGTCCAGCCCTCGGCGTGCACAGCCACCACGAAGGGGTCGCCGAGCAGTCGTCGGGCCTCCACGGCCTGGGCCGCGGTCAGCGACAGCCGTACGTCACCGAGCTCCTCGAAGCCGGCCGCGCCCAGGTGCAGCAGCGCCACGTCGACGCGGTACCGGTCGGCCAGCGCGCTCATCGCGTCCAGGTCGACGGTGTCGCCGGAGACGTACACCGTCGGTGCCGAGCCGTCGTCGGTGTGCAGGAGGAAGCCGGTGACCGGACCGGTGAGAGTCTCGCTGCCGGCAGGGCCGTGACGGGCCGGGACCGCGGTGACGTTCAGCGTCGTACGACCCGGCATCGACAGGACCCTGGTCTCCCAGGGCTTCAGTCCGACGGCTGCCTCCCCGAGATCGGCGGCGCCGTCGACGGTGGTGAACACCTTCGGGGCACCGGACAGCACCGTACGTCCGGTGGTGTCGAGGTTGTCCCGGTGCTGGGTGTGGCTGACCAGGGCGGCGTCGAGAGCGGGCAGCTGCGCGGGCTTCAGCGCCGGGTCGGAGGTCTTGCGCAGCCGGACCGGCCCGTCCTGGTACTCGGTGCCGGCGGCGTCGAAGGTCGGGTCGGTCAGCAGCGTCCAGCCGGCCAGTCGGATCAGCGCGGTGGGGCCGCCGAGCAGCGTCACGGTGGGCGCGGCGGGGGTCACGGCATCGTCGGTAACCACGGGTACTCCTTGACGTTCAGGGGTTGGCCCACTCACTCTCACCGAGTTACTTTCTCTGGGGAAGTACATACCTTTGGGTGAGGTGAGCACGTGCAGGAAAGCATGCGAGGCAACGTCCGCGATCCCGCCTGCCCCAGCAGGCAGCTCTTCGACCTGGTCACGGCCAGGTGGGCCACCCTGGTCCTGGTCGATCTCGTCGACGGTCCGCAGCGCTGGTCCGAGCTGCGTCGGCGGGCCGGCGGCGTCAGCGACAAGATGCTGGCGCAGACCCTGCGCGAGCTGGAAGCCGGTGGACTGATCACCCGCACCGTGCTCGCCAGCCGCCCACCGACGGTGCAGTACGCCCTGACCGACCTGGCCCGGGGCGCCACCACCGCACTGCGGCACTTGCAGGACTGGGCCGAGCAACACACCGGCGACTATGCCCACCACCGGCACGCCCACGCGCCCGATCCGAAGCCTTGAAGAACCTGAGGCGGCGTACCAGCAGGTCGGCTGGGCTCACGGTCGTCGACGGTCCGTCCCGGGTCGCGCGGGGAGGGCCGTCGCTGCACCGAGGGCATCGCGGTAGGCCCGTTCGTCGGCTGCCTCGAACACGGTGAAGACCACGCGGTCGAACCTGCCGGGATGCGCCGCGATCCACTCGGCGACGGTGTGCAGAGCGACGGGTGCGGCCTGCTCCTTGGGATAGCCGAAGACGCCGGTGCTGACGGCGCACAGCGCGAGCGTGCGGATGGACTCCACCTCGGCGGCGAGGTCCAGGCACGCCCGGTAGGAGGACGCGAGCAACCGCGCGTCGTGCGCCTGCGGAGTCCCGTGGACGACAGGGCCGACGGTGTGCAGGACGTACCGGGCCGGCAGGTGGTGGCCCCGGGTGATCTTCGCGGTACCGGTGGGTTCCAGGGCTCCCTGCGCTGTGATGATCGTGTGGCAGTCGTCGCGCAGCCGGGGCCCGGCCGCGTTGTGGATGGCGTTGTCGATACAGGGGTGCAACGGGCGGAAACAGCCCAGCAGTCGGCTGTTGGCGGCGTTGACCACGGCGTCGGCGGCGAGCGTGGTGATGTCTCCTCGCCACAGCACGGTCTCGGCCGCGGCGGAGTACGGCGTGCCGGGGAACTCCGCCCGAACGGTGGGGAGTTCGAGCGCCGAGACGACGGGCCGCAAACCCCGCTCCGCGCCGAGGAGTGCGTCCAGCTCCCGCTCCGCCCCCTCCGGCAACGGGCCCGGATCACGTACGGTCAACAGCGCGCGCAGCGCCTGACGGGCCGTGGCCGCGTCGGCGCCGTTGTCGGCGTCGGCGAGGTGTTCCAGGGCGCCGCCGGTCATCCCCGACCGGGCTACGGCCGGATCGGTGCCGAGCAGACGCAGGGCCGCACGCACATGTGTGTCCAACCGAGCGGCCGCGGCCGGCGCCGCCGTCGGGCGGAAGGGTTCGTCGAGGGCGACGGCCGATCGGTAGGCGGCCAGGGCGCGGATCAGCGGCATGAAGGCTCCGGGCGGGACGGGCGGGACGGGCGGGACGGGCGGGACGGGCGGGACGGGCGGGACGGGCGGGGCGAGCAGGGCAGGCGGGAGGGGCTGGCGTCGGGGTGGTCGAGACGGGTGAACGAGGTGCGCCGATGGCTCGGCATCCGCCCGTGCGTGCAGGCGGCGCCGGACCGTCGGCGCTGGATCACCCTCAGAACAGGCCGTTGCCGTGCGGCAGTTCGGCCGGAGCGGGGGCGATGACATCCCAGTGCTCGACGATCCTGCCGTCCGCGACACGGAAGAGGTCGTAGTAGGCGACCGCCACGCCGAACTCGCCCTCGGACTGGGTCAGCACGAACTCGCCCTCGGCGATGATCCTGTGCACCGTCTTGTAGACGAGGTTCTTGCCCTGCTCGGCCCACTTGGCCGCGGCCGCCCCGAAGCCGTCGAGTCCGTCGGCGGCGTCGGTGTTGTGCTGGTGGTAGGTCTCGGTGGAGATGTAGTCGGTGAGCACCGAGTAGTCGGCGCCGACGAGGACCTTCTCCGCGAACTCGGCCACCAGGGCGCGGTTGGCGTCGGTCTTGTCGGTCTCGGTGACCGCCGCGGGCCCGTCGGTCTGGGAGCGGCCGGAGACGGTGTCCTTCACCAGCGGGGTCAGCGCGTCCCAGTGCTCGGCCAGCTTGCCGTCGGCGTCGACGCGGAAGATGTCGAACCCGACGAGCGGGTCCGGACCGAAGGCGTGGTAGGTGCCGTGCAGGGCGACCAGGTCGCCGTCGGCGATGACCCGGGCGCCTTCGTAACGGAAGTCGTCGCCCAGGCCGGCGACGAGTCCGCGAAGGGCCTCGGGGCCGTCGGCGGCGAGCGCGCTGTGCTGCTTGTAGTCCGCGGCCACCCAGCGGTCCACCGCGGAGGGGTCCTTGTCGCCGAACAACTCGGTGGCGGCCTGAAGGACGGTGTTCTTCGCGTTGCTCATGACTGTCTTCCTTGCTCGGGAACCTTGCCGGGACGGAGGGGCGGTCCAGCGGCGATGTGTTCAAACTATGTCGACGGCACCGGGTTGTTCCGCAGGAATGGCGACCGAGTATGTTCAAAAAGCGACATGCGAGGTCTCGGTGGCCCGTCAGCTCGCAGTGGCGCGGACGACGTCGGTGAGGGGTGTGGCGGGACGGCCGGTGAGGCGTGGCACGGCGTCGCTGACGCCGTCGAGCTCACCGGAGGCGATGGCCGTGTAGGTGGACACCCAGGCGTCCAGCTGCCAGCCCGGGGCGTCGTAGGAGGCGCGGGAGGCGTAGGCCTCCTCGACCGTCTCCCGTCGGTAGGTGACGGCGCGCCCGAGGTGCTCGGACAGGACGACGGCCGCGTCGTCCAGCGACAGTGACTCGGGTCCGGTCAGGTCGTACGTCACGCCGGCATGGTCGTCCGGCCGGGACAGCACCGCGGCGGCCGCCTCGGCGATGTCGTCCTGGGCGACGAACGCGGCGCGCCCGCTGCCCGCCGGACCGCGGATGACGCCGTCCTCGCCGACGAGATCGGGGACGAACTCCGCGTAGAGGTTGTCCCGGAGGAAGGTGTGTGCCATCCCGCTCGCGCGGATGTGCTGCTCGGTGTGGAAGTGGTCGCGCGCGAGGGTGAACGTGGCGTCGGGTGCGGCACCGTAGAAGGAGACGTACACCAGGTGCCGTACCCCCGCCTCCGCTGCGGCGTCGACGAACGCCTTGTGCCGGGCGAGCCGGTCGGCGCTCTCGGAGGCGGAGACCATGAAGAGGGTGCGGGTCCCCGCGAGGGCCTCCCGCACGGCGTCGTGGTCGGCGTAGTCGCCGCGCACGGCGAGTGCCCCGGTCAGCCGAGGGGCGCGTTCCGGGCTGCGGGCCAGCAGTTTCTGCGGGATGCCTCGCTCGGCGAGACGCCGGGCGACGCGCCCGCCGAGCCGGCCGGTGGAGCCGGTGACGACGGTCGTGGGGGCGGATGCGGCCGTTGCTTCGGACATGCGCGCGTCTCTTCCTTCGGTGACGACGATGGCTCAGCCGCCGAGGCGCCGGCTCCCGCAGCGGCAGGACCAAGGTACGAAGAGCGGGGGGAGGAAGCCGGATAAACTTCCGACTGATGATGGCCAAAAAGCGACACGACTCCCGGCGCGACATCCCGGAGATCCCGTTCGCCGCGCCCGCGGGGACGCCCGCCGGTGTCGAGGTCATGTCGCTGGCCGAGTTACGGCGGCGCGTCCCCGAGCACACCCTCGGACGGCCTCAGCGCCCCGACTTCCACCATCTGCTCACGCTCGGCGCGGGTGTCCTCCGGCATGTCGTCGACTTCGACGACCACACCCTGCGGCCGGGCTCCTGGCTCTGGGTGCGTCCGGGGCAGGTTCACCAGTGGGGCGACCTGGCCGGCGCCGAGGGCACCCTGATCCTCTTCCAGCAGGACGTGCTGGACCCGGCCACGGCGACGGCCGCCCGGGTCGACGATCCGCACGCGCCGGTCGTCACCACTCCGGTCGCCGCCGACGCCGAGGCGGTGACCATGGCCGCCGACCATCTGCGCCACGAGTTCCGGTCGCTGGGGCGCCTCCCGCTCGACCTGCACATCGCGGCACTGCGCCACCTCCTCGCCGTCCTCCTGCTGCGGCTGGCCCATCTCACCGTCCCGGTCGGCGGCCCCGCTCCGGAGCCCGACGAGACCTACCTGCGCTTCCGTGACGCCGTCGAACGGCACTTCACGGCCACCCGACGGGTGGAGGACTACGCCCACATGCTGGGCTACTCGGGGCGCACCCTCGCGCGGGCGACCCTGGCGGGCGCGGGGCTCAGCGCGAAGGAGTTCATCGACCGCCGGGTCGTGCTGGAGGCGAAGCGTCTGCTGGCGCACAGCGACGAGAGCGCGGCGCAGATCTCCGACCACCTGGGCTTCGTCACGCCCTCCCAGTTCAGCAAGTTCTTCATACAGCGCGCGGGCCGTACCCCGATCGACTTCCGCAACGAGGTACGGGGACGCGCCGAGGGCGCCGACACGGCGGCGGCCCTCGGTCAGAAGGGGTAGTGGGCCCACTGGTCGTTGACGTGCACGATGCCGGTACGGATCCGGCGCGCGACGGACGGTCCGTGGGTGGCGTTCTCGGTGATGATGCCGCAGGCCAGGCCGTTGTCGGTGTCGTTGGCGACGGCTACGGCCACGGCGGTGGCGTCGTCGGCGAACGACTTCACGACGCACACCGCCCGAAGGCCTCCGCGTAGTACAGGTCCGCGTCCCGAGGCACGTCGGACAGCACGGTCACCGGGTGCACGCTGGAGCGCCGCGTCGAGGAAGCCGTCTCGATGGGCGCCCGTCTCCTGACCGGGGGAGCGGCCGAGCCGCCGTGCTATCCGCCCACCGTCCTGACCGACGTCCCCGAGGACGCCGAACTCGCCTTCGACGAGACCTTCGGCCCGGTCGTGATCCTGGAGACGGTCGACGACGCCGACCACGCCGTGGAACGCGCGAACGCCTCCCGCTACGGGCTGACCGCGGGTGTCCTGACCGGCGACGCCCATCGCGGACCGGACATCGCCCGCCGTCTCCAGGCGGGAACAGTGCACATCAACGACCAACCGGTCAACGACGAGCCCGACATGCCCTTCGGCGGTGTGAAGGAGAGCGGCTGAGGCCGCTTCGGCACCGGCTATGCCGCGGAGGAGTTCACCGAACTCCGCTGGATCACCCTGCGGGGGGAGCCCAGGGACTTCCCCTTCTGACGGCGCCGCCCGGGGCGGGACACGACGCCCGGCCGGCACGCGGGCGTACCCACGCGCCGGCCGGGCGCCGTCGGTCAGCCTCCGCTGGAGAGCGACCACTTCTGGTTGGACGCGCCGGTGCAGCTCCACAGCTGGACCTTGGAACCGTTCGCCGTGGCCGTCCCGGTCACGTCGAGACAGAGCCCGGACAGGTCGTTGGTGACACTTCCGTCAGCGCGGAACGTCCACTTCTGACTGGTGCCACCGTTGCAGTCCCAGGTGATCACCTTCGTACCGTTGGCCGTGCCGTTGCCGGACGCGCCGAGGCACTTGCCCGCGATCCTGAGCTCACGGCCCGCCGAGTAGGTGTAGGCCTGGTTGGCATTCCCGGACGTGCAGTCCCAGATGTACTGCTGGACACCGTTGGCCGCGTTGCCCGTGTCGTCCAGGCACCTGTGGGAGCCCTGGCCGACGATCGCGGCGGCGGCCGTCTGCGCGCCCCGGGTGAAGGTCACCGTGGCGCCGGCGGGCAGGGTGTACTGGAAGGAACCCGCGTTGTTCCAGGTGACCGTGAAGGCCGTGCTGCTGGAGTTGTTGTTGTGCGCGACGAGCACCTGCCCGCCGTCCGGGTTCTCGTAGGCCTGGGCCCAGACGTTGCCGCCGTCGCTGTAGCCGATACGTGTCGCGCCGGGGACGACGAACTTCGAGAACTGGCCGAGCTGGTAGTAGTTGTTCGTGTACGTGGCCTTGCCGGTCGCCTGGTCGACGGTGACCAGCCCGGTGCACTTCTCACAGCCGACACCCATCTTGGGGCCGCCGGCGGTGTCCAGGGCCAGGTTCCACAGGAGCACGCCGTTGGCCCAGTTGAACGTGGATTCCAGGGCGAGCTGGGCCGCGTTCATCGGCGCGATGCCGGGGCCGGTGGAGCACTCGCTCTCGTAGAGCCTCTTGTCCGGGAACGAGTTGTGGATGGTGGTCATGTTCCGCAGGTCGTTGCGGTAGCAGTGCCACGCGGTGCCGTAGAGCGCGTCGCGGGCCGCCTGGTTGGCCATCAGCGTGTTGGCGTAGGTGACGTCCACATGGTCCGCGTCCGCACCGAGGATCTTGGTGTCGTCGAGGCCGGCCTGCTTCAGCGCCGGGGCGAGATGGTCGGCGATGAACCTCGCCTCGTCGCCGGCGGGCCACAGCATCGCCGAGTACGACGACGGCGAGATCGTCGGCTCGTTCTGCGGGGTGACGCCCCAGACCTTGACGCCCTTGGCCTTGTACTCCTGGAGGAACTTGACGTAGTACTGCGCGAGCGGGCCGTACATGTCGGCCTTCAGGGTGCCGTTGCCCGCGCCCAGCATCGTGTTGCTGGTCTTCATCCAGGCCGGCGGGCTCCACGTGTTGGCGAAGAGCCGCATCGACGGGTTGAGCGTCTGCGCCTGCTTGATGATCGGGACGATGTAGTCGTCGTCGTGCGCGGTCGAGAAGTTGGCGAGGCTCGGGTCGGCGACGCCGCCGTTGTCGTCGTAGGAGTAGGTGGAGGGGTTGCTCGCGGGGGTCGCGGTGTAGTCGGAGGAACCCATCGGCACCCGCATCACCGACAGGCCGATGCCGGACCCCCGGCTGAACAGGTCACGCATCACGCGGTCGCGCGTGCTGGCGTCGAGCTTGTTCTGCAGGAGGTAGGCCGAGGTGTCGGTGAACGAGGCGCCGAAACCGTCGATGGTCTGGAACGACTGACTGTCGTCCACCTTCAGGTTCACACTGCCCGAGGAGACCGGGCCGAGTGCGATGCCCGGCTGCGGGGTCAGGGCCTGGCTCAGGTCCGACGTCGTCAGGGTCACGCCGATGGTGTCGCTCGCGGCCGCCGCCGGCGCCGGGGCCAGGACAGCCCCCGCGCAGGTGATGGCCAGGGCCAGAGCGGCGGCCCGCGCGCTCGGCCCGCGGAGGGATCGTCTTGTCTGCATGGCGATGTCTCTCTTCAGTTGACGGTGCGGTTGTCCGTTTCGGCGCGCGCCGGAGCACGCCCCGAACACGGGGGCATGGGTTTCGCGGAACGGAGATATGGGCTTCGGGGAACGGGGTCAGACGGGGCTGATGGTCCACTGGAGGTTGGTGCTGTTGCCCCAGTCCCACTGCCTGGTCGCGGAGCCCTCGGAGACGTTGCCGCCGCTGTCCAGGAGCTTGCCCGTGGTGCGGTTGACGATGTTGTACTGGCCGCCGCCGCGGTGGGTGATCTTCCACTGCTGGTTGGTGTGGCCGTTCCAGTCCAGCTGTTTGCAGGCGGCGCCGTTGCCGGTGGCGCCCCAGCTGTCGGCGACCATGCCGTTGGCGCGGTTGACCAGCTTGTAGTAGCCGCCTCCGACGCCGACGGCCTGCCACTGCAGGTTGGCGTGGCTGAACCACGTCCACTGCTTGAGGTCGGATCCGTCGGCGACGTCGCCGCCGCTGTCGAGGACCAGGCCGCTGGTGAGGTTGGTGATCCTGAGGTAGGTGGACGGGTTGAACCGCACCTTCAGCGAGACGATCCTGTCGTTCTGGCCGGTGACCCGCAGATCGGCGTTGTCCGCCGTGAAGGTCCACTGGGTGCCGGTGAAGTCGTCGCCGGAGTAGCCGATGATCTGCTGCCCCGGAGCGATCTTCAGCGAGGAGATGCTCTGCGCGGGGATGCCGTGCAGACCGAGCTGTTCGGAGGTGTAGTCGCCCAGGCCGAGCGCGGTGGAGGTGCCGGCGTAGCCGACGTCGGTGAAGACGAGGGCGCCGTCGACGGGCCGCAGGACGGGGATCCGGCCGGAGAAGGTCAGCTTCACCACGTACATGGGGGCGGAGAACGGTGCCGAGGAGGGCAGGGTGACCTTCAGCCCGGAGGAGTCCTGGGTGCGGCCGGGCACGTCGATGTAGGTGCCGGCCGTGTTGTCGAGCAGTTGGACCGAGGTCAGCGAACCGAGGTCGATACGGCTGGAGCCGAGCGTCCTGATGGTCAACGAGCTGCCGGGCCAGCCGAGGACCGTGGCGTACAGCTTGGTGTTCGCCTTGTTCCGGGTGAAGCGGATGTCCTGGGCGGTGCCGATGTTCGGGTTCATGAACGTGCCCCCGCCCATCTTCGTCGGCCCTTCGCCGTAGGCGGTCCAGGCCCGGGTCGAGTACACCGACTCGCCGAAGCGCTTCAGGTAGTCACCCATCCCCAGCAGGATGTCGCGCTGCCCCTGGGGGATGGTGCCGTCGGCCTTCGGGGCGATGTTGAGCAGGACGGTGCCGTTCTTGCTGACCCGGTCGATCATCGCGTGCAGCAGCAGTTGGGCCGAGTAGTAACCGATGCCCTCCGTGTAGCACCAACTGGTGCTGGAGACACTGTCGTCGGTGAGCCAGTAGGGGGAGGTCAGGTCGGCCGGACCGCCGCGTTCGTAGTCGAAGACCTCACCGTGACTGTTGTAGCCGTCCTTGTAGGTGGCGACGACCTCTCTGTTCCAGGAGTTGGCCTGGTTGTAGTAGTAGGACAGGAAGTTCAGCAGCTGGGTCTCGTCGACCTTGTCCAGATGGACGTCCTGGTAGATGATGTCGGGCTCGGCCAGGTCGACGATCTCCTTGAGTTTGTCGTACCAGAGCTGGTCCTCCTGGGCCTTGCCCAGCTGCCCGTAGAGCTTCTTCAGGCTCATGTCCGACTGTGCCGGTGCGGCCTGGAAGTAGCCGAGGTAGTTGTACGCGTGGTGCATCGACACCAGCAGCTTCAGGTTCTTGGCGCGTATCGCGCCGGTGATGAGCCGCAGCAGGTTGAGCTTCGGGCCCTTGTCGACCGAGTTCCACTCGTTGACCTGGCTGTCCCACATCGAGTAGCCGTCGTGGTGCTCGGCCACCGACCCGGCGAACCTGGCACCGGCGTCCACGAACAGCTGCGCCCACTCGTCGGGGTCGAACTCGCCGCCCGCCGACTTCAGCTTGGGCGCGAACTGGACGAAGTTCCCGGCCTTGTCCTTCGCTCCGTCGATGAAGTTGTGGTACGGCCACACCGACGGATCGCCGTACGTGGCGATGTGGTGGTTCTTGACCTTGTTGCCGCTCATGTACATGTGGCGCGGGTACCACTCGCTGTCGTACGCGGGAACGCTGAAGACGCCCCAGTGGAAGTAGATGCCGAACTTGGCGTCCTGGAACCACTCGGGCGCCGCCGGGTGCTGGTTGACCGAGTCCCAGGTGGGTGTGTAGGTGGCCGGTCCGGCGGCCAGGGCGGGGCTCGCCCCGAAGAGACCGCCGGCGACCGCGGCCGCCGCGAGGGCTGTGGAACCTGCCAGGAACTGTCGTCTGTTGATCGCTCTCGACATGGAGAGACCTCCAAGGCAACTGAAGTGCGCGGGCATGGCGGGGCTGGGGCATGGCGGGGCTGACGCATGGCGAGGCTGGGGCCTGGCGGAGCTGTGGCAGAGCAGGGCCGTGCGGCCCGATGGTGTACGGGCGGGGGCGCGTCGTCACGCCACGCGGTCGGACTTCACTTCTCCGTGCGCCTACTCCTGCTGCTCGCCGGAGGCGAAGCGGGAGATGATCAGGGCGACGATGATGATCGCGCCGTTGAGGAACTGGTTCCACAGCGGCGGCACCCCCGCCAACGTCATGACGTTCACGACGAGTTGGAGCGTCAGGGAACCGTAGTGGCCGCTGTAGAGGATGCCGGCGAACGCGGCCAGCACACTGCCGAGGACGAGGACGATCCAGACGACGCGATCGACGCGTATGCCGGCGGTGCGGGCGGCCTCGGTGTTGCCGCCGATCGCGTACAGCGCCCGGCCGTGCCGCAGCCACGCCAGCGCGCTGCCGCCGAGGGCGAAGAGGACCGCGCAGATCCAGATGGCGGCCGGTATCCCCAGCCATGCGGCCTTGCCGAGGTAGGTGAAGGCCGAGGGCAGTTCCACGATGGACTGGCCCTCGGAGAGGGCGACCTGGAGGCCGCGCAGCATGGTCAGCATGCCGAGGGTGACGATGAACCCGTTGAGGCGCAGCTTCAGGATCAGGAACCCGTTGACGGCGCCGATCACCGCGCCGACCGCCAGGCAGAACGGGACGGCCATCCACTCGGCGAACAGGCCGAGCCCGTTGAACCGTCCCCCGCTGGTGGGCAGGACCAGCCAGACGGCGATGACCGGTGCCACGCCGATCGTGGACTCCAGGGACAGATCCATCCGTCCGGCGACGAGGATCAGCGCCGTCGCGAGGACGAGCAGGCTCAGCTCGGTGGACTGCTGGGCCACGCCGATGAGGTTGTCGGCGGTCAGGAAGGCCGGCGAGACGATGAACCCGATCAGGCCGAGCACGAGGATGGCCGGGATCAGCGACAGGTCACGGAAGCGGCCGAGATCGAGCCCGCCGCGGGCCTTCGCCGCCGGTGCCTCCGCCGTGGTCACTGCGGTGCCGGTGACTTCTGTGGTGGCGGACATGGCTACCCTCCGTGCGGTGCGGTCGGTGCGGTCGGTGCGGTCAGTGCGATCGGTTCGGTCGGTTCGGTGGGGGGTGCCGGCGACGGCTGCGACACGCCTTCCATGGCGGCGACCACGTCACGGTCGCTCCAGCCCCGGGCGAACTCGGCCACCGCGCGTCCGTGGAACAGGACGAGGACGCGATCGCACACCCGGAGGTCGTCCAGCTCGTCGGAGACGATCAGCGCGGCCTTCCCGCCGTCGGCGACCTGTCGGATCGTGCCGAGCAGGAACTCCTTGGACCTGACGTCGACACCGTTCGTGGGCCGGATCGCGACCAGTACCCGGGGGTCCGTGGCCAGGGCCCGGGCGATGACCACCTTCTGCTGATTGCCACCGGACAGGGCGGAGACCGCTGTGCCGGCTCCAGGGGTCTTGATGTCGAGCTTGCGGATCATGCGTCCGGCGAAGGACCGCGTACGGGCGGGCAGCACGGTGCCGTACGGGCCGAGCTGGTCGGCGACGGTGAGCGTCGCGTTCTCCGCGACGCTGCGGTTGTTCACCAGGCCCTGGAGGTGCCGGTCCTCCGGCACGAAACCGACGCCCGCGGCGAGCGCGGCGGGAATGTCGCCGGCGCGCAGGGGGCGCCCGGCGATCTCGACCGTGCCGCTCGCCGGGCGGTGCAGACCGGCCAGAGCCTCGCCGACCCTGACGTTGCCGCTGGCGGTGGCGCCGGCCAGCCCGACGACCTCGCCCGAGCGGACCGAGAAGGAGAGGTTCTCGACGCTGCCCGGCAGGGTGAGCGCGTCCACGGACAGCAACACTTCGCGCGGGCCGGGCCCAAGGGGCCGGTCCGGCCCGGTGACTGCCGTTGCCGTGCGGGTGGTCTCGCCGGTCATGGCCTCGACCAGTGCCTGGTGGCCGAGTTCGGCGACGGGCGCGGTCAGGATGTGGGTCGCGTCGCGGTAGACGGTGACGGTGGTGCAGAGGTCGTACACCTCTTGCAGATGGTGCGAGATGAAGAGGAAGGCGACACCCTTGCTCCGCAGGTCACGCAGCTTGCCGAAGAGTCTGCCGATGCCGCGGGCGTCGAGTTTGGCGGTGGGTTCGTCGAGGATGATGAAGCGTGCGCCGAACGACAGGGCGCGGGCGATCTCGACGAACTGCCGCTGCTCGACGGTGAGGTCCCGCGCTCGTGCGTCGGCCTTGACGTCGACGCCGTACCCGGCGAGCAACTCCTCGGCACGGGCGCGTAGTTGCTTCCAGCGGATGGGCCGCAGCGCGCCGTCGCTCTGCCGGTTCAGGAAGAGGTTCTCGGCGACGGTGAGTTCACCGATGATGGTGGACTTCTGGTAGACGCACGCGACGCGCGAACGCCACGCGTCGGTGTCACCGGGCGAGGGAGCCGCTCGGCCGGAGAACCTGAGCGTTCCGGTGTCGGGCTGCTGGAGTCCGGTCAGGACCGAGACGAGAGTGGACTTGCCGGCGCCGTTGCGTCCTACCAGGGCGTGCGACTCGCCCGCGGCGATGGTGATGCGGGCGTCGCGCAACGCCACGGTCGCGCCGAACCGCTTGGATACACCGGTGGCCTCGGCCACGGGGGCCGTGCCTCCGGCGCCGTCCGCCGGGGCGGTCGCGGTGTCCGCCATGGTGAGTACCGTCCTTCGTTGCGGAGAGGGAACGAGCCCGCGACGGGGGAGGGAGCCATCCCCGTCCGTCGGGTGCCTTGCGCTCGGGCGGTCACTTTCCGACGTTGTTGCCCCAGAGGGTCTTGTCGTCCACGTTGTCCTTGGTGATCAGCGGTGCCGGGAGCTGGTCCTCCAGCCCGCCCGGGATCTCGATGATCGTGGAGTCGTGATCGGTGGGCCCCGGCTTGAATGTCGTGCCCTGGGCGGCAGCCTGCGCGTAACGGAGGGCGTACTTGGCGTACAGGTCGGCGGGCTGGGAGACGGTGGCGTCGATCTCGCCCTTGCGGATCGCCTCGAACTCCTGCGGGATCCCGTCGTTGGAGACGATCGAGATGTGCCCCTTCTGACCGGCCGGCTTCAGCAGGCCCTTCTGTTCGAGGAGGGCCAGCGTCGGTTGCAGGAATGCGCCGCCGGCCTGCATGTAGATGCCGCCCAGGTCGGGGTGCTGGGCGAGCAGGCTCTGGAGCTTGGCGGAGGCCACGTCGCCCTTCCAGTCGGTGGGCAGCTCGAAGACCTTGATGTCGGGGAACTTGGTCTTCATGCACTCGGCGAACGCCTCGGAGCGGTCCCGCCCGTTGATCGAGTCCAGCGCGCCCTGCAGTTCGGCGACCTTGCCCTTGCCGCCGAGCTGCTTGCCGAGGAACTCGCACGCCTTGGTGCCGTAGGCGCGGTTGTCGGCGCGCACGACCATGTAGACGTCGCCCTTGTCGGGGCGGGTGTCGACGCTGACCACGGGGATCTTCTTCGAGGCCAGGGTTTCGAGGGTGGAGGCGATGGCGCCGGTGTCCTGGGGCGCCATCACCACCGCCTTGGCGCCGGTGTTCTGGAACACCTGCACATTGGCGACCAGCTTGGTGATGTCGTTCTGCGAGTTGCTGATCGGCAGCGCGTTGATGTCCTCGGCCTTGATGTCCTTCTTCAGGTACTCCGCGTAGGAGTTCCAGAAATCGGTGTCCGACCTGGGCAGGTCGACGCCGATGGCGGGCTTGTCACCGCCGCCAGCCGACGTTGAAGCCCCGCTCTCCCTGTTGCAGGCGGTGGCGAGGGCCAGCACCGCGAGCACAGCGGCGGTCGTGGCGGTGGCGGTGGAGCGGGTGCGAGGGAGCTGCATGGCCTGGATCTCTCTACTTGGCCTGAGCGCGAGCCGAGGGGAGGAGCAGGGGAGGGGATGAGAGAGCTGAGGCATCGAGACGCCGTGAATTGCTCCTATGTCTCCCGAGCGGTGAGGACGTTACGGCGGCGTTGCCGAGGATGACAAGGGTCCTTTAGTACTGATTCACGCGATGTGGGGCCGAGGGGCCGACTCGCGTACGGCCGAGCGGCCCGACGGGGACGCCAGAACGGCGACCTGACCTGCACTTTTTAGTGGATCAACAGGCGAGGTGTGCTGATCAGGGACCGTCCTCACAATTTGGCAACGCGCCTAACAAAAGGTGCTGGAGGCATCCGGGTGGCTGAGTGCGAGGGAGGTCCGCGCGACCTTCGCAGCCAGTGGCGCGATCCTCGCTATGGGTGATTGTCGGCTGGGAGGGGTGGCGAGGTGGTCGAATACATCCCATCTCTGGATTGCCAGTCGCCCTCTGGGTGCTTACAGTCGGCCTCTGCGTCAGTCATCCGATGTATAGGGATCGCTGACGGCATTCGTTCCCGCTCGCCCCTGCACAGGAGTTGCCGTCATGTCGTCCGCCGCACGCTCGTCGCCCCGCATCACGGCTCGTATCACGGCGTTGGATGTTCTGGACGTCCGTTTCCCGACGTCCGAGCATCTGGACGGCTCGGACGCGATGAACCCCGAGCCGGACTACTCCGCCGCC
>NZ_JABXWI010000065.1 GCF_014930365.1 Streptomyces caniscabiei
GTCCGGATCGGCGTACACGGCCACGCTCGCGATCCCGGCGTCCCGGCACGCCCGGGCGACGCGGACAGCGATTTCGCCTCGGTTGGCGATCAACACCTTCGTCAGCATTCCGGCTCCAGCATGTCGTTCGAGGTCGTGGTGAGCCTGCGCGCGGCGTCGACGATCCGGCCGATGTCCGAGCCGGGGGTGAAGACCGCGTCGACGCCCATGGCTTTGAGCACGGGGATGTCGCGGTCCGGGATGATGCCGCCGATGAGGATGCGGACGTCGCCGGCGTCTTCCTGCCTGAGCAGCTTGATCACCCTTTCCACGATCGTCAGATGGGCGCCTGACAGCACGGAGAGTCCCACCAACGGTGCGTCCTCGGCGATGACCGTGGCGACTATCTGTTCCGGTGTTTGGTGCAGGCCGGTGTAGATCACCTCGAAGCCGGCGTCACGCAGGGCCCGGGCGATGACCTTCGCACCGCGGTCGTGGCCGTCGAGGCCGGGTTTCGCGATCACCACGCGGGCATGCGGCGCCGTGGCGGTGCCGACGCGCTCCGTGTGTTGCAGCAGGGCACTCATTCTCACTCCAGGAGGGGTGCGGACCGGGGCTTGCTCGTTCAGTGGGGCCAGTAGGAGGTGCGCCAGGTTGTGGGCCCAGGCTGTGTGAGGGAGTCGCGGAGGATGTTGTGCTTTCTGTCCGCCCACTGGTTCAGGCGCTCGGGCCCTTCGAGGACGGTGGCTGCCGCCGCGGCGCGGGCGTGGACCACCGCCAGGGCGGCGGCCAGTTCCTCCGGGGTGGGGTTGCCCCGTACGACCTTGATGGTCATGGTTG
>NZ_JABXWI010000066.1 GCF_014930365.1 Streptomyces caniscabiei
TGACACCCATGGAATTTGAACACGTCACCTTCGACCTGCCACACGGCACCTTTCACGCGCTGCAGGGTGGTGATCCCGATGGTCAGCCGACGGTGGTCCTGCACGGCTTCCCGGACCATCCGCTGACCGCGAAGCCCTTCCTCGCCGAGCTGGCCCGCCACGGACGTCGCGTCGTCGCACCCTGGCTTCGCGGTTACGCGCCGTCCCCGACCGCGGGGCCGTTCGACTTCGCTTCCCTCACCGGCGACGTGCTCGCGCTGATCGACCGCTGGTCTCCGGGGCGAGCGGTGGAGTTGGTCGGCCACGACTGGGGCGCCCTGATCACCTACGATACGGTCGTCACCGCACCGGAGCGGATCGAACGCGCGGTCACGCTCGCAGTCCCCCACCCCATCACGTTCCTGAGCCGGCCGCGCCTCGCTCAGCTACGCCGGATCTGGTACATGGGGCTCTTTCAACTGCCGGGAAGCGGCTGGATGGCCAGCGCCCGCGATCTCGCCTTCATCGACCGCCTGTGGCGTCAGTGGTCGCCCGGCTTCTCGCTCGATCCAGCGCTGCAGGCGGAGCTGCACGAGCACCTGCGGGCGAGCATGCCCGCGCCTCTGAAGTACTACCGGGAGATGATGCGACCCGGCATGATCGGGGCGACGCGCCGCCTGTCTCAGCCGATCGAGGTGCCCCTGCTGCAGCTTTACGGTGCCGACGACGGCTGCTTCCTCCCCCCGAAGGTCGACGACCGACATCGGTTCGCCGCCCCGCACGCGATGGAGATCGTCCCCGGCGTCGGTCACTTCCTGCA
>NZ_JABXWI010000067.1 GCF_014930365.1 Streptomyces caniscabiei
ACGGAGACTCCGGCGAGGAGTCCGAGGCCACCGAGGTTGCCCTTGACCGGCAGACCGACACAGGGCTTGTTCAGCGAGCCCTGGACCAGCGAGAGCTGCGGGCTCATGTCGCCCTTGGTCACCGAGTTGCCGAACGCCTGGCTGGCACCGTTGCCGCTGAACGACGTGGTCCCACCGTCGTCCGCGAGAGCCTGGGGGGCGGCGGCGGCCGCGAGGCCGGTGATGGAAGCGGCGACCGAGACCGCGGCCATTGCCTTCTTGAGCATTTCGCATTCCTTTCCTGGCGGACCCGCAGGTCCCTGCTCTGGCAGCAACGGCGGCGTACCTCCACCGGTTTCGACACATCACCCGTTCGGCCCGCTCGCGCCGGCGAATTCCGGAGCACCGGCAAAACGTCGCACGCCCCGCTTTCACTCCTCCGCATGGGCCGACGGAGTGAATCGGAGCAACCGGGAAGTCCGGCGGAAGTTGTCCAGGGCGCTCCGGTGGAAACGGGGTTCTTCCAGAAGGGAATCGCACGTGATCAAGAAGATGATGACCGCAGCGACGATCGCCGCCTCCGTCGTCGGAGCATCGGCCGCCGCCGCGCCCCAGGCGCTCGCCGACGACGCCGGCACCACGACCTTCAGCGGGAACGACGCGCATCAGGTGTACGGCAACTCGGCCACGTACGGGAACATGAGCCCGCAGATGGCGCTGATCCAGGGCTCGTTCAACAAGCCCTGCATCGGCCTGCCCGCGAAACTCAACCTCGGCGGCATCGGACTCATCGGGATCTCCGC
>NZ_JABXWI010000009.1 GCF_014930365.1 Streptomyces caniscabiei
CCCGCGGAGGCCGGGGAGACCGCGCCCGCCGCCGTTCAGGAGAGTGCGCCGGTGGAGGCGGCGGCCGAGGAGGCCGCGCCCCGTCGCACCCGTCGCCGCGCCACACGCCGGGTCACCGCGCCCGAGGGCGAGGCCGCCGAGACCGTGTCGGCCCCGGCCGAGCAGGCGACGCCCGCGGCCGAGGTCGCCCCGGCGACCGCCGTCGCCGAGCGTGAGCCGGTCGAGGCGCCGCGCGCGGCCGCCGAGGCCGAGCCCGAGGAGGCCGGTCCGCGTCGGGCCCGTCGTCGGTCCACCCGCAAGGCGGCCGGTGGCTTCTCCGAGCCGGCGGCGCCGGCCGGGGAGGACACGCCGTCGCGTCCGTCGCGGCCCGCCGTGGCCGTGTTCCAGGCGCCGGTGTTCACCGAGCCGATGTTCCAGACGCCGGAGCGGGCCGCCGCGCAGGCCGCCGCCGAGGCGCAGTCCGAGACCGAGCCGGTCGAGCCGGTCGAGTCGGCCGAGGCAGCCGAGACCACCGACCTCGGCGGGTTCGCCGAGGAGGAGCCCACCGGCGGCTCGCGGCGTCGCCGCCGTCGCCGGGCCGAGCCCGCCGAGGCCGAGCAGCCCGCCGCCGCCCCCGTGGTCGCCGACGAGCCGGAGGAGCCCGAGGACTCCGAGGAGACCGGCGAGGCCGCCGACGAGGGCGACGAGTACGGCGAGGAGGAGTCCACCGGGTCGCGGCGTCGCCGTCGCCGTGGTGGCCGCCGCCGTCGCCGGGGCGAGTCCGCCGAGGCCGAGGACGCCGCCGAGGGCGACGACCTCGCCGCCGAGCAGGCCGAGCAGGACGCCGAGGACACCGCCGAGCAGCTGGACGAGGACGCCGAGGACGACGGCGACGAGCGCGAGGAGTCCGGTTCGGGCTCCAGCAGCAGCCGTCGGCGCCGTCGCCGTCGTCGCCGCGCCGGTGACTCCGGCACCGAGGCCGAGACGGGCTCGGACGACCCCGAGCGCACGGTCGTCAAGGTCCGCGAGCCGCGCGAGCCGCGCGAGCGGCGCGCCAAGGAGACCGAGTTCTCCGACGAGGTGCAGTCCATCAAGGGCTCCACCCGGCTGGAGGCCAAGAAGCAGCGCCGCCGGGAAGGCCGCGAGCAGGGCCGCCGTCGCGTCCCGATCATCACCGAGGCCGAGTTCCTCGCCCGCCGCGAGGCCGTCGAGCGCGTCATGGTCGTCCGCCAGAGCGGTGAGCGCACCCAGATCGGCGTCCTGGAAGACAACGTGCTCGTCGAGCACTACGTCAACAAGGAGCAGGCGACCTCGTACGTCGGCAACGTCTACCTCGGCAAGGTGCAGAACGTGCTGCCGTCGATGGAGGCCGCCTTCATCGACATCGGCAAGGGGCGCAACGCCGTCCTGTACGCCGGTGAGGTCAACTTCGAGGCGCTGGGCATGGCCAACGGCCCGCGCCGTATCGAGTCCGCGCTCAAGTCCGGTCAGTCGGTCCTCGTCCAGGTGACCAAGGACCCGATCGGGCACAAGGGCGCGCGTCTGACCAGCCAGGTCTCCCTGCCCGGCCGGTACCTGGTCTACGTCCCCGAGGGGTCGATGACCGGTATCAGCCGCAAGCTGCCCGACACCGAGCGGGCCCGGCTGAAGACCATCCTCAAGAAGATCGTCCCCGAGGACGCGGGCGTCATCGTGCGCACCGCCGCCGAGGGCGCGAGCGAGGACGAGCTGCGCCGTGACGTCGAGCGGCTGCAGGCGCAGTGGGAGGACATCCAGAAGAAGGCCAAGAACGGCAACGCGCCGACGCTGCTGTACGGCGAGCCGGACATGACCGTCCGGGTCGTCCGCGACATCTTCAACGAGGACTTCTCCAAGGTCATCGTGAGCGGCGAGGAGGCCTGGGAGACCATCCACGGGTATGTCTCGCACGTCGCGCCCGACCTCGCGGAGCGCCTTCAGAAGTGGACCTCCGAGGTCGACGTCTTCGCGACGTACCGCATCGACGAGCAGCTGATGAAGGCGCTGGACCGCAAGGTGTGGCTGCCCAGCGGTGGTTCGCTGGTGATCGACAAGACCGAGGCCATGATCGTGGTCGACGTCAACACCGGTAAGTTCACCGGCCAGGGCGGCAACCTGGAGGAGACGGTCACCAGGAACAACCTGGAGGCGGCCGAGGAGATCGTGCGTCAGCTGCGGCTGCGTGACCTCGGCGGCATCGTCGTCATCGACTTCATCGACATGGTCCTGGAGTCCAACCGGGACCTGGTGCTGCGGCGCCTGCTGGAGTGCCTGGGACGCGACCGTACGAAGCACCAGGTCGCCGAGGTCACCTCGCTGGGCCTGGTGCAGATGACCCGCAAGCGGGTCGGCCAGGGTCTGCTGGAGTCCTTCTCCGAGACCTGTGTCCACTGCAACGGGCGCGGCGTGATCGTGCACATGGACCAGCCGACCGCCCCGGGCGGTGGCGGCAAGCGCCGCAAGCGCGGGCGTGGCGGTGCCGAGCACGACCACGAGCACGTGTCCGCTCCCGAGGCCGTCGAGCCGGCGGAGTCGGCCGAGCTGGTCGAGGCCGAGGTGGCCGCCGAGGTCGCCGAGCCCGTGGCGCTGCCCGCGCCGGAGTTCGAGCCGGACGAGGAGCTGTACAGCAGCGTCGCCGAGGCCGAGGCGGCGGTCGGCCGCGGCCGTTCGCGCCGTCGGGCGACCCGCCGGGCGTCGGCGCCCTCCGGTGCCCCGAAGTCCCGCGAGTCCCGCGAGGCCGTGGCGGTCACCACCGTCTCCGAGGACCGTGCCCCGAAGTCGCGGGAGGCCGCCGAGGCGGAGCCCGTCGCGGTGGAGGACCCGGTCGTCGAGATGCCGGCCGCCGCGCCGAGCACCGAGGAGGCCGCGCCCAAGGGCCGTACGCGTCGTCGGGCGACCCGGAAGGTGTCCGCCCCCGCCGGCGCGCCGGCCGGGGCGGCCGCGGACGACGCCGTGGTCACGGTCGAGCCGACCCCGGAGCCGGTCGCCGAGCCGGTCGTCGAGCCCGTGGCCGAGGAGGTCGCGCAGCCCGAGGCGGCGGTCGTCGCCGAGAGCGCGGCTCCGGCGCGTCCGCGTCGGCGTGCCGTGCGCAAGGCGACCGCGCCCACCGCGTCCGAGGAGGCGGCCGTGGTCGTGGTCCCGTCGGCTCCGGCCGAGGACGCGGCCGAGGCCCCCGTCGAGGCTCCGGTCGAGGAGGCCGCTCCGGCCGCCGAGGAGACCGAGGCCGGGACCGAGGCCGAGGCGCCCGCCAAGAAGGCGGCGGCGCGCAAGACAGCCAAGAAGGCCACGGCGAAGAAGGCCGCCACGAAGAAGACGGCGGCCGCCAAGAAGACCGTCGCGAAGAAGACCACGGCCAAGAAGGCGGCCACGAAGGCCGCCACCAAGAAGGCGGCCGCGAAGAAGACCACGGTGGCCGCCGAGCAGTCCTCGGCCACGGTGACGGCTTCGACCGACGAGGGCTGAGCCCACGGGGCGGACGTCCGGTCCGCTCCAACTGATGCCCCCGGCGGGTGGTTTGACCACCCGCCGGGGGCATCGGCGTGTACGGGGAGAGTAACTTCACACCCGCTGGGAAGCTTTGTGCGGGTTTGCCGTTCTCTGTCGTCTCATCCGCACCCCCTCGCGCTTGGAGCCTCCTCTGACGCCTGTAACACTCACGTAGTCGAATTCGCAGTCGTATACGCAGTGGTGAGTGCTGTCGAGGACATTCCGGCAGAGCGAGTCGGCGCGGAGCAAGACAGAGCAAGGCAGAGCAAGGCAGAGCAGGGCGGGAACGGGGAGGGATCGCATGGCGCGCACGCGTGTGCGGGGAGCGGTGGCGCTGGCCACCGTGCTGGCGGCGGCCGGTGTGCAGGTGACGACGGCCGCGGGAGTCGCGCAGGCCGCGCCGAACTGGACCGAAGGCCCGCTCTTCAACGACCCGTTGGGCGACGGGAACGCGCAACTCGCCATACGCACCCGGCTGATCGAGCTGACGGACGCCGCGCTGCCCGGCTCCACCATCAAGGTCGCCGTCTACCACGTGTGGGAGGCGTCGGTCGTCGACGCCCTCGTCGCCGCGAAGAACCGGGGCGTGCACGTCCAGGTCCTGCTGGACGAGTCGAGCGTCAGCGACCGCCCCACCAACACCGCGTACGGCAACCTGGTCGCGGCGCTCGGCACCGACCGGACCAAGGGGTCGTACATAGCGACCTGCGCGGTCGACCGGTCCTGCCTCGGCGATCCGAAGTACGGGCAGTCGATCATGCACAACAAGTTCTGGCTGTTCTCGGCGGTCGAGGGCGCCACCAACGTGGTCGTGCAGACGACGTCGAACTCGACGCCCTCCGCGCACACCAAGTTCTTCAACGACGCGCTGCTGCTGCCGGACAACCCGACGATGTACGACGCGTACGCGGACTACTTCGACACGATGGTCGCCCGGGACTGGGCGGCCTGGGAGTACCGGACCGTCAGCAACGGCCTCTACAAGGCGTACTTCTTCCCCCGGGCCGGGAGCACTCGGGCCACCGACACCGTGTACTCCGTGCTCAACAACGTGCAGTGCTCGTACAAGGACAGCGCCGGGGTGGCGCGGAAGACCTGGGTGCGGGTCGCGATCTTCAAGATCACGCGGTTGGCGATCGCCGAGAAGCTGGTGGCCCTGAAGCAGGCCGGCTGCAACGTGAGCATCGTGTACGCCGAGTCCGACAGCGCCAAGAGCAGCGGCGGGACCAAGGGGACGTGGGAGAAGCTGCACACGTCCGGCGGACCGACCGTGCGGTGCTACAACGACGACCGGGACCCGCTGAACCCGGGGAACAAGCTGACCACTCCGTACATCATCCACACCAAGTACATCCTGGTGGACGGCCAGTACGACGGCGTCCGCAACAAGATCAGCTTCACCGGGTCGGGCAACTACACCGGGCCCGCGCTGCGCGAGAACGACGAGGCGATCGTCAAGGTCGACGACGACGCGGTGCACGACATGTACCGGACGCACTTCGACAAGGTGATCGGCGTCGCCTACCCGGGCAAGGCGGACACCACCGACCTGTGCAAGGGCGTGAAGCCGCTGCCGGCGGACGGCGAGAAGCCCGCCGGGTAGCGGGGGAGGGGCTCGGTTTGACCCCTTCGGGCGTGGCCCCGTAACCTTGACCGTCGGCGTGTCCGTAGGTAGAGACGCGTCACATCCCCGTAAACCTCATTCCTTCCGCGCGCCGGGCGCCGTGGGAGAGGCCGTTCGCATGTCGGGCGGCTGGACTGCGGGGGTGCCGTTCCCGAGCGAGAGAGTGAGATCCGCGTGTACGCCATCGTGCGCAGCGGTGGTCGCCAGCACAAGGTTGCTGTCGGCGACATCGTTGAGGTTGACAAGATTTCCACCGCCAATGTCGGCGACACGGTCGAGCTCTCGACCCTGCTCGTCGTCGACGGCGACGCTGTGACCAGCGACCCGTGGGTGCTGGCCGGCATCAAGGTCCAGGCCGAGGTCGTGGACCACCACAAGGGCCAGAAGATCGACATTCTGCGCTACAAGAACAAGACCGGCTACCGCCGTCGTCAGGGCCACCGCCAGCAGTACACGGCGATCAAGGTCACTGAGATCCCCGCGGCTGCGAAGTAAGGGACTGAGGAGAGATGGCACACAAGAAGGGCGCATCGTCCACCCGGAACGGTCGCGACTCCAACGCTCAGCGGCTCGGCGTGAAGCGCTTCGGCGGTCAGGTCGTCAACGCCGGTGAGATCCTGGTCCGCCAGCGCGGCACGCACTTCCACCCGGGCGCGGGTGTCGGCCGCGGCAAGGACGACACGCTGTTCGCGCTGTCCGCCGGTGCGGTCGAGTTCGGCACCGCCCGTGGGCGCAAGGTCGTGAACATCGTTCCGGTCGGCTGATTCGGATCAGTCTTCGGACAATCTTTCGCGAGGCGGACCTCACTTCCCGTTCGGGAAGGCGGGTCCGCCTTTCGCGTGTTAACCAAGAACTGAACCCGTACCACCCTCGGCCGCCGGCCGGGGGGACCCCCAGGAGGCACCCCACCATGACCACCTTCGTGGACCGCGTCGAGCTGCATGTCGCCGCGGGTAACGGAGGTCACGGCTGTGCCTCCGTCCACCGGGAGAAGTTCAAGCCGCTCGGCGGCCCCGACGGCGGCAACGGCGGACGGGGCGGCGACGTCGTCCTGACCGTCGACCAGTCGGTGACGACGCTCCTCGAGTACCACCACTCCCCGCATCGCAAGGCCACCAACGGCAAGCCCGGAGAGGGCGGCAACCGCTCCGGCAAGGACGGCCAGGACCTGGTCCTGCCGGTCCCGGACGGCACCGTCGTGCTCGACCGGCAGGGGAACGTCCTCGCCGACCTCGTCGGTCACGGCACCTCCTTCGTCGCCGCCCAGGGCGGCCGCGGCGGCCTCGGCAACGCGGCCCTCGCCTCCGCCCGCCGCAAGGCCCCCGGCTTCGCGCTGCTCGGCGTGCCCGGCGACACGGGCGACATCGTGCTGGAGCTCAAGACCGTCGCCGACGTGGCGCTGGTCGGCTACCCCAGCGCAGGCAAGTCCTCGCTGATCTCGGTCCTGTCCGCCGCCAAGCCGAAGATCGCGGACTACCCGTTCACGACCCTCGTCCCCAACCTGGGCGTGGTCACGGCCGGCGAGACGGTCTACACGATCGCCGACGTGCCCGGCCTGATCCCGGGCGCCAGCCAGGGCAAGGGCCTCGGCCTCGAGTTCCTGCGCCACGTCGAGCGGTGCAGCGTCCTCGTCCACGTCCTCGACACCGCGACGCTGGAGTCGGACCGCGACCCCGTCTCCGACCTCGACATCATCGAGGAGGAGCTGACGCAGTACGGCGGGCTCGACAAGCGGCCCCGGATCGTCGTCCTCAACAAGATCGACGTGCCCGACGGCAAGGACCTCGCCGAGATGGTCCGGCCGGACCTGGAGGCCCGCGGCTACCGCGTCTTCGAGGTGTCCGCCGTCGCCCACACCGGGCTGAGGGAGCTGTCCTTCGCCCTCGCCGACCTCGTGGGCCGGGCGCGTGCCGCGAAGCCCAAGGAGGAGGCGACGAGGATCGTCATCCGGCCCAAGGCCGTCGACGACGCGGGCTTCACGGTCGTGCGGGAGGAGGACGGTCTCTTCCGGGTGCGCGGCGAGAAGCCCGAGCGCTGGGTGCGCCAGACCGACTTCAGCAACGACGAGGCCGTCGGCTACCTCGCCGACCGGCTCAACCGCCTCGGTGTCGAGGAGGAGCTGATGAAGGCGGGCGCCCGCTCCGGCGACGGCGTCGCCATCGGCCCCGAGGACAACGCGGTCGTCTTCGACTGGGAGCCGACGGTCATGGCCGGTGCGGAGATGCTCGGCCGCCGGGGCGAGGACCACCGCTTCGAGGCGCCGCGGCCCGCGGTCCAGCGCCGCCGCGACCGGCAGGCCGAGCGGGACGAGCTCCAGAAGGAGTACGACGACTTCGAGCCGTTCTAGGGGTGCCGGGGGCGCTCTGGGGCTCTGCGACGGCCGGGGGATCCCTCGGAGTCAGGGGCCCTGCGGCGCTCTGGTGCCGACCGGGGGCGGGTTTCGCTGACCGGCGCTCGCCGCGCGCCGCCTGCGCCCACCCGTGCCCCGTCAGGGGCGCGGGGAACTGCGCGAGCAACCACGTACGTGCCGCGGTCGCCCTACCGGCTCAGCCCCCGAGCTGACGGGCGGTCTTCCACCCGGCCTTCCACCCGGCCCGCAACGGCCCGCACACGACGAAGGGCCCCGGTCACGACCGGGGCCCTTCGGCTGCTGACGGACGGCCGTCAGGCCAGTGCCTCCGTGGTCTCGCCCTCCGCGAGCTCGTCGCTCGACTCCTCCGGCTTCCGCGGTGACGGCACCTCGTCGGCGAGGCGCGACTCCATACGGGCGCGACGGTCGTCCGCCTTGGCGCACAGCGCCTTCACCGCGAGGTCGAAGCGGACCAGGGACGGCGGGTCCGAGGGGCCGAGCAGCTGCTCCTTGAGCTCGGCGCGGGCCGGCGCGAACCGGTCCTTCTCGGGGTTGCGGACCGCGTCCAGCAGCGCCGGCACACCGTCCGCCTTGGGCGTCAGCACGACACCCGCGGAGACCGTCGGGAACGCCGCCCGGAACGCCACCTCCGGAAGCCCGGAGGTGTTGGCGACCGAGTACGGCTTCTCGCTGGACAGCCAGTCGGAGACCACCGACGAGACATCGCTGATCAGCAGGTCCGACGCGTTGAAGCAGGCGAAGATCGCGGGTCGCGCCTCGGTGACGATCCGGTGCTCCCACTCCGGGAACGACGCCCAGTACGCCTTCTCCCAGGCCAGCGTCGCCTCCGCGATGGCCGCCTCGCGGTCCCCGCTCGGCGTGCCCTGGAGCAGCATCCGCTCCATCTCGTCCGCGCTGGTCCGGAACGACGTCGAGGTCAGCTTGTCCAACTCGGCCGTACGGCGTACCAGTTCGGCGGCCGCCTCCGGACCGGGGCGAGCGCCGGACCGCTTGGTGTTGGCCTCCCGGATCATCGCCTTGATCCGCTCGTTCGCGGCGCCCGCGCGCGGGTCGACCGAGCCGGTCATCGGGTGCGGCTTGTACAGCAGCCGGACCTTGTCGTCGGCGAGGAGCTGCCGGACGATGTTCTCGCCGGCCAGGACCACGGACGTGTTGCCGGGGTTGCCGTCCCAGCCCTCCCAGGTGGGGGCGTAGAGGACGGTGGTGTACGCGCCGGTCGGCGGGCCCGCGTACGGGCGGATCGGCGCCAGCTGCGGGCGGCCGACCTCGACGATGTCCTTGTCCTCCACGCCGACCTCGGCGAGCGCGTACCGCTCGCGCGCCGCGGGACCGGCGACCCACACCTCGTCGTACGCCTTGGCGTACGGGTTGCAGGAGGACAGCTTGTCGCTCTCGCCGTGGTTGATGAAGGCGTGCTTGATCGTGGGGATGCGCAGCACCTGGGAGGTCTTCGCGGCGTTCGCCGGGTGCAGCATCATCTTCAGCGTCGAGTTCTCCAGGGAGAACATCGTGGAGACCTTCGGGAAGCAGATGACCGGCACGTCCGTCGCGTCGATCTTCTGCACCATGAAGCGCTCACGCAGCACGATCAGCGGCTTCTCCAGCTGGGAGAGCGTGGAGAGCCACATGTTCGCCTGGTACGCCGAGGTGGTGCCGCCGGAGAAGTACATCGCGGTGGTCGGCCGGTAGTCGGCGAGCCACCTGTCAAGCCACTCCATGACCTGCTGCTCGTTCTTCGCGCGCTTCTTCGGCAGCAGCCAGGTCGCCAGGTGGGCGGTGCCCAGGACGAGCAGGGCGAGCCCGGTGCCGACGCCGGCGAAGCCCCAGACGGCGTCCTGCGTGGCCGCCGTGAGCGTCAGGCCGGCCGTGACCGGCAGGGAGAAGGTGAGCAGCCGGTGGGCCTGGCGGCGGGCCAGGATGCGCGGCGGGGCGGCGGTCAGGCGCAGCTCGGAGGCGTCGATGTTGCGGGTGACGATCGGCAGGGTCCGGGTGCGGCGGACCAGCACCGAGACGGCCTGGCAGGCGAAGTGCACCGCATAGAAGGCGATCAGGGCGACCAGCAGAGGGGCCTGCTCGCGCAGCGGATCGATGCCGTCGATGCGCAGCAGCCCCACCAGGATCAGCATGTCGCGGAGCAACTGGCGCACCAGCGCGTCGAAGCGGACCTTGCCCAACAGGGCGAGCAGTCCGGGATCCCGGTACTGGAGGAACGTGTCCAGGAGGAGGCCCGCCGCGCTCGCGGCGACGAACACGGGGATGTTCGGCAGCAGAGCGGAGACGATCTGGGCCGTGAAGAGCGCGAACATCGCGAGCAGCGCTGACAGCTGCGCGATGCGGCGGGGTGCGAGGCGTGCGGAGGGCACGGGCTGGGCTCCTGCGGAGGGTGCGACGGACGAAGGGGGGAGGGGCAAGTCTGGGGGTGGCCTGAGGAGGCCGATCCCTGACCGTATGACCTAGGGAGGTCGAGGAGCAATCTCCCGAGGGCGCAAGGTTCGCATGTCAGACATAACGCCGGGAACCTTGAGGGACGTCACACCATCTCCTCATAAAGGGCTCCGCGCCGGACCGTCCCCTTCCGCACCGGCGGCCGTGCCGTCCGCCCCTCGAAATGAGAACGCGTCCGGCCCGCGCCCTCCCGTAGATTGCGCAGTGCACACACCGGGCTGGTTCGGAACATTGGGGATACAGGTGTCAGCGGCAAGGCAGGGCGTGCGGGACGCGCACCGGATCGTCGTCAAGGTGGGCTCCTCGTCGCTGACGACGGCCTCCGGAGGCCTCGACGCGGACCGGGTGGACGCCCTCGTGGACGTCCTCGCCAAGGCCCGCAGCGGCGGCGAGCGGGAGGTCGTGCTGGTCTCGTCCGGCGCCATCGCCGCCGGGCTCGCGCCCCTGGGCCTGCGCCGCCGCCCCAAGGACCTCGCCCGGCAGCAGGCCGCCGCCAGCGTCGGCCAGGGCCTGCTGGTGGCCCGCTACACCGCCTCCTGCGCCCGCTACGGCATCCGGGTCGGCCAGGTGCTCCTCACCTCCGATGACATGAGCCGCCGCGCCCACCACCGCAACGCCTCCCGCACCCTCGACAAGCTCCTCGCGATGGGCGCCCTGCCGGTCGTCAACGAGAACGACACCGTCGCCACGGACGAGATCCGCTTCGGCGACAACGACCGCCTCGCCGCCCTCGTCGCCCACCTCGTCCGGGCGGACCTGCTGGTCCTGCTGTCGGACGTGGACGGCGTCTACGACGGCGACCCCAGCAGGCCCGGCACGTCGCGGATAGCGGAGGTACGGGGCCCGGAGGACCTCGCGCACGTGGAGATCGGCAGCGCCGGCAAGGCGGGCGTCGGCACCGGCGGCATGGTCACCAAGGTCGAGGCGGCCGGCATCGCCACCGGCGCGGGCATCCCCGTGGTCCTGACCAGCGCCGTCCACGCGGCGGAGGCCCTCTCCGGCGGCGACACCGGCACGTACTTCCACCCCACCGGCAAGCGGTCCGCCGACCGGCTGCTCTGGCTCCAGCACGCCTCCACCCCGCAGGGCGCGCTCGTCCTCGACGAGGGCGCCGTCCGCGCGGTCGTCGAGCGACGTACGTCACTGCTGCCGGCCGGCATCGCGTCCGTCGAGGGCGACTTCACCGCCGGCGACCCCGTGGAACTGCGTGACGGAGCGGGCCGTGCCGTCGCGCGCGGACTGGTGAACTTCGACGCCAAGGAGATCCCCCAGCTGATCGGCCGCTCGACCCGGGAACTGGCGCGCGAGCTGGGTCCCGCGTACGAACGAGAGGTCGTACACAGGGACGACCTCGTCCTCCTGCGTCCCTGACCAGCGGCCCACCGGAGGGGCCGGAGCACAGGCCCCGGCGGTGCACGTTCCGTAAAACCGCCACACGAAGTCCTTGAGCCTGCTCAACTTTGTCCCAGGGAGATTCCGCACGACCTGTCGCAGGCCCGTTGCACGACCCGTTGCACGACCTGTTGTGAGGCACTACATCGTTGCGAAGGAGGCCGTCGTGAGACGAGTGCGCCCCGGGGCCGCGGCGTCCCGTGGTGGGGGTACCTCCCGTGCGGCCGGCGAGGAGCGGACGCTCACCAGCGTCGCCGCCTCGGACACGTACGAGGGCGACCACGTCGAGGAGCCGCAGGACCTGCCCCGGCTGTGGCACGTCACGCTGAGCCTCTCCGGGCCCGAGGCCCCCCTCAAGGAGGTGCGGCGCGGCCTCGAACAGCTCGCCCACGACCACCCCTTTCTGCTGACCAGCCGCTACGCCCAAGACCACGCCGAGATCCGCTACTGGGAGGAGGCCCGCGACCTCCACGACGCGGCCGCCGTCGCCCTGCGCCTGTGGGGTGAGCACCGCCGGACGGCCGGGCTGCCGCCCTGGGAGATCGTCGGCCTGGAGGTCATCGACCGCCAGACCTACCACCAGCGCATCGCCGAGGGCTACGGACCCGCCCCGGCCACGCCCGTGGGGGTCCACCCTTACTGACCGCCCCGCCGCCGGGAGGACCCGCGAAACCCGCGAACGTCCCTCCGCGAGGCCCCTCCGTGTCCCCCGCGGGCGTGACGCGCCGGTGTCTCGCGCTGTGGAACACGCGGCAGCCCCCTCCACCGGGCGGACTACCCTTCCTTTATGACCTCGCTCTCGCCGTACGACTCCATGACGCCGGTCACCCGGGCCGCCTACCGTGCCAAGGCCGCCGCCGCCGACCTCGCGCCGCTCCCGCGCGCCGACAAGGACGACGCGCTGCTCGCCATCGCCGACGCGCTGGAAGTCCGTACGAGTGACGTCATCGAGGCCAACGCCAAGGACATCGAGCGGGCCCGGGAGGCCGGCACCAGCGAGGCGATCGTCGACCGGCTGACGCTGACCCCGGAGCGGATCCGCGCGATCGCCGCCGACGTTCGCGACGTCGCCGCGCTGCCCGACCCGGTCGGCGAGGTCGTCCGCGGCTCCACCCTCCCCAACGGCATCGACCTGCGCCAGGTCCGCGTCCCGCTCGGCGTCGTCGGCATCATCTACGAGGCCCGCCCGAACGTGACCGTGGACGCCGCCGCGCTCTGCCTGAAGTCCGGCAACGCGGTCCTGCTGCGCGGCTCGTCCTCCGCCGTCGAGTCCAACACCGCCCTCGTACGGGTCCTGCGGGACGCCGTCGGCGGCGCGGGCCTGCCCGCCGACGCCGTCCAGCTGGTCCCCGGCGAGAGCCGCGAGTCGGTGCGCGAGCTGATGCGCGCCCGCGGACTGGTCGACGTGCTCATCCCGCGCGGCGGCGCCTCCCTGATCCGCACGGTCGTCGAGGAGTCCACCGTCCCGGTGATCGAGACCGGCACGGGCAACTGCCACGTCTACGTCGACGCGGTCGCCGACCTCGACATGGCGATCGAGATCCTGATCAACTCCAAGGCCCACCGCGTCAGCGTCTGCAACGCCGCCGAGACCCTCCTCGTCCACCAGGACATCGCCCCCGAGTTCCTGCCCCGCGCCCTCGACGCGCTCGCCGACGCCGGGGTCACGGTCCACGCCGACGAGCGCGTGATGGCCTACGCCAAGGACTCCAAGGCCACGGTCGTCGAGGCCACCACGGAGGACTGGGAGACCGAGTACCTGTCGTACGACATCGCCGCCGCCGTGGTCGACTCCCTCGACCGGGCCGTGGAGCACATCCGGCTGTGGAGCTCCGGCCACACGGAGGCGATCGTGACGACCTCCCAGCAGGCCGCCCGCCGCTTCACCCAACTGGTCGACTCCACCACGGTCGCCGTCAACGCCTCGACCCGCTTCACCGACGGCGGTCAGTTCGGATTCGGCGCCGAGATCGGCATCTCCACGCAGAAGCTGCACGCCCGCGGCCCGATGGGTCTGCCCGAGCTGACCAGCACGAAGTACATCGTCACCGGCGACGGACACGTCCGCCGCTAGCCCCACGGGTCCGGTGGGGCGCGTGTCCGTTCCTGTGAACAGCCTGGCGCCTCATCGGCGGAACGGATGAATTTCCTTACCGTCTGCCCAAATTGACCACCCCGGTCTACTCTGGATCCGTGCCGGAGGACGTGGGGGGCACGCCGTTCCCGGACGGCTGGGAGCCCGACGACGACCGCGACCGCGGGGGTATGGACGAAGAGTTCGCCTCCGTGGTCTTCGACGAGGACTTCGTCCGGGCGGCCGTGGTCCACGAGCCGACCGCCGTCGAACGTCTGCTCGCGGCCGCGGAGGCGCGCGCCGCCGCCCAGGAGGCAGAGGCCCGCCGGGCACACTCCAGAGGCGTACGCGACGACGACTTTTACGACGACGGCTTCGGCCCTGATTTCGGCCACCGCCGTGGCGACGACCCGGACGACTTCGACGACGCCGAGATCCTGGAAGACCGCTACGGCCCCGACGGGCCCTACGGCAGGCCGTACGACAAGCAGACCCGCTGGCACCGGCCCGTCGCCTGGATCCTCGCCCTCGTCATGGGCATCGGCATGGTCGCGCTGGCCTTCACCGCGGTCTACCGGGGCGCCTCCTCCGGCCGCGGCGAGAGCCCGCCGCCCGCCACCAGCGGCGTCGAACAGAACCCCCCGACCGGGCCCTCCGCCTCCGCGGACTACTCCCAGCCGGCGGTCTCCGCGGATCCCCGCAGGCCCTGACCCGGCCCCGGTACGCTCCCCGCCGGGCCGAGCGGCGACGCCGCGTGAACCTGGTGAGGACCTGTCAGAACTTGTCGCGCAGCGGTGCGTTTACCGAAGCCTCCGAAGACCTACTCTCCAAGTATGGGCGGGCCAGGAAACCCACCTGAGGGGACTCCCGAGGGCGCCCCCGGCGGTGGAGAGGACGAATACAGATCCGTCGTCTTCGACGAATCGTTCGTCCGGGCTGCCCGCCTCCAGGAGTTCTCCGCCGACGAGCGCCTCTCCGACCACGCCCCCGCCGTGCGCCGCCGCCCGCCCGTGCGCCGCGGCCTCTCCCGGCAGGCCCTGGCCCTCGTCCTGCTGATCGCCCTCGCCTTCGGCACCGCGATCTACATGGGCGTCCGCCACCCGTCCGGCATCCCGTCCGCGGGGCCCACCGAGCCGCTCAGGATGACGGTGATCCCGCTCTCCCCGCAGTCCCCGGTGCCGGGCGCGAAGGACGCGGAGACGCTGTACGCGCGCAGCCCCGCCGCCCAGTTCCGTGTCGGCGCCGAGGGCATCACGATGCCGGCCACCCGGCGCACCGCGCACTTCACCGACAGCCAGGTCGTCTCCGCGCTGACCATCGCCAAGGAGTACCTGGTCGCCTCCGCGCTCGACCCGGAGGTCCTCGGCGGCACCACCGTCCAGCCCGTGCGGCGGCTGCTCGACTCCGAGCAGCTCGACCAGTTCGAGCAGAGCTTCGACCAGCCGGCGGCGGACGGGCGGCACGCTCCCACGGGCTGGCTGGTCCGCTTCGACCCGTCCCGCGCGGAACTCGCCGACCGCAGGATCCGCGTCCAGGGCACCCTCCAGGCCGCCGAGTTCGACTCCGGCACCCTGGAGGTCGTCGCCGCCCACACCCTCGTGTACGCCCTGCGCCCGCCCGGCGACAAGGCCGACGCCGACGCCTCGCTGTTCACCGTCCGGCGCGAGCTGCACTTCCGGTTCGACCAGGACGACCTGCGCACCCACCAGGTCGAGGTCGTCGTCTCCTACGTCCAGGCCGGACCGCTGGCCTGCGCCGACGACGCCACGAATCATCTCCGACCGCTGCTGGCGGGGCAGACCGCGAAGGCGGGCGGGCCGTCCGCCGGCACGGACCCGTACGGCACGGGGGCCGCGACGGCGTTGTGCGGGACCCTGGCAGAGAGTGCGCAGCCGAAGGTGTGAGCCGGGGGTGCGTTGTCGGGTGCGGGTGAGTGGGGCTTCTCGCGCAGTTGCCCGCGCCCCTGAAAAGCTGGGGCTGCGCCCCGTGCTTTTCAGAAGGCCCCACCTACCCGCACCCGACCACCTACTCGTCGTCGCGGGGCCGGTCCTCCTGGGCGGTGGCCGCACCGCCGCCGCCGAAGCCGCGGCGGACCCTGCCGCCGAGGTCGCCCGCGCCGCCCGCGATGTCCGTGACCAGCTTCATCAGCGGGTCCTTGGAGCTCTTCACGCTGCTCGTGTAGTGCGAGGCCGACTCGCGGAAGGAGTCGGTCACCGAGGTGTCCTTGTCCTCGCTGCGCCGCGGGTAGTGCCCGTCCATGATCCGCTGGAAGTCACGGGACTCGGCCCACTTCTTCAGCTCGGCCGCGCGCACCGTGGTGAAGGGGTGCGAGCGGGGCAGCACGTTGAGGATCTTCAGGACGGAGTCGCGCAGGTCGCCCCCGGCCTCGTACTCCTCGGCCTGCGCGAGGAACGCGTCCACGTTCATCTCGTGCAGGTGGTTGCCGCCCGCGATCTTCATCAGACCGCGCATCGACGCCGTGACGTCCTGCCCGACCAGCAGACCCGCCCGGTCGGCGGACAGCTCCGACTTGCGGAACCACTCGCGCAGCGCGGTCACGATCGCCATGATCGCGAGGTTCCCCAGCGGGATCCACGCGACCTTCAGGGCGAGGCTCGTCAGGAAGAGCAGTATCGTCCGGTACACCGAGTGGCCGGAGAGCGCGTGGCCCACCTCGTGACCGATGACGGCCCGCATCTCCTCCTCGTCGAGCAGCTCGACGAGCCCGGTGGTCACGACGATGATCGGCTCGTCCAGACCGATGCACATGGCGTTCGGCTGCGGGTCCTGGTTCACGTACATCGGCGGGACCTTCTCCAGGTCCAGGATGTAGCACGCGTCCCGCAGCATGTCGTTGAGATGGGCGAACTGCTGGTCCGAGACCCGTACGGAGTCGGACAGGAACAGCAGCCTGAGGCTGCGCTCCGGCAGCAGACCGCTGAGTGCCTTGAACACCGTGTCGAAGCCGCTGAGCTTGCGCAGCGCCACCAGCGCCGAGCGGTCCGCGGGGTGTTCGTACGCCCGGGAGGAGATCCCCTCGAAGCGCCTGCGCTGCCTGCTCGGCACGTGCTCGTGCCCGTTCTGCTCGTGGCTGTCGTCCGGCATGTTTCCCCCATGCTCTGTTTGCCCATGTTGCCCCCGAAGCGGGGTCCAGCCTAGGCGGAGTTACCGTGGCAGGGCATCAACCGTAAGGAGCGATCTCCATGGGACATCTCCCGCACCCGCCCGCGTCCGCCTGGCTCACCGAGGCCGCGGACGTCGCCGCGAAGCAACAGGGAGCGGGCAATCTGCTGCGTGTGGTGCTGATCGTGATGGTCCTGGGCTCCGTCCTGATGGCGTGGTTCCTGCTGCGTGGCTACAAGCGGGACGACTGACGCCCGCCGACGACAAGGACGCCGGTGGCGCGCGAACGGTTGTCTCGAACGGGAAGTACGCGCTCCGCGACGGCCCCGTTCACTCCTGGGCGGAGTCGGCGTGATCGCCGACGGACCCCCCGCTTACGATGGGCGGGTCTTTATCCCGATCCCACACCCGGATAGGTCACGCCGACGATGAGCTTCCACAGCACCGCTGCCGACTTGGTCACTCTCGCCGCCGAGGGCGGCGGGGAGCACGGCGGCAACCACGAGAGCCTCAGCCCGTACCTGACCGGCGGCGGAGCATTCGTCGCCCTGATGCTGCTGCTGTGGATCACCACCCGCTTCAACCGCGATCGCTAATCCGCGCAAAAGGACGTTCGAACGGTGCCCGTCGGCCGGGCCGGTAGGCTCTCCACGCATGGGAGAGCAGGAAATGCCTACCGGTCCGGAGCTCGACAGGGCGGCGGACCAGGCGAACGACACCACGGACGGCCGGGCCGACAGCGCCTCCGGCGCAACCGGAAACCGCCCGTCGCAGCCCGGTAGGCGCCGCCTCGGCGTCATGGGCGGCACGTTCGACCCCATCCACCACGGGCACCTCGTGGCGGCCCAGGAGGTCGCCGCCCAGTTCGGTCTCGACGAGGTCGTGTTCGTGCCGACGGGCCAGCCCTGGCAGAAGTCCCACCGCTCGGTCTCGGCGGCCGAGGACCGCTATCTGATGACGGTCATCGCCACGGCCGAGAACCCCCATTTCTCGGTGAGCCGCATCGACATCGACCGCAAGGGTCTCACCTACACCATCGACACCCTGCGTGAACTGCACGAGCTCAACCCGGACTCGGACCTGTTCTTCATCACCGGCGCCGACGCGCTCGGCCAGATCCTCACCTGGCGCGACGCCGAGGAGCTGTTCTCCCTCGCGCACTTCATCGGGGTCACCCGTCCGGGTCACACCCTGGCCGACCCGGGCCTGCCGGCGGGCGGGGTCTCGCTGGTCGAGGTCCCGGCGCTCGCCATCTCCTCCACGGACTGCCGTGCGAGAGTCGCCAAGGGCGACCCCGTCTGGTACCTGGTGCCGGACGGCGTCGTGCGCTACATCGACAAGCGGCAGCTGTACCGCGGCGAGTGAGCCGAGAGGGGCACCGGTGAACGACCGATACGACGCCGGCTACGGGGGCGGCGACCAGAGTTACGAACTCGTCGGCTACGACGAGTACGGGCAGCCGGTGTACCGACAGGCGCCCGCCCAGCAGGTGCCTCAGCAACAGGCGTACGACCCCTACGGGACACAGCAGCACGGCGCACAGCAGCACGGCACGCAGCAGACCCAGGGGCAGCAGGGGTACGGCCAGGGCTACGGCTACGACCCGTACGCGACCCAGCAGCAGTACCCGCAGGGCTACGGCACCGGCGGCGCGGGCTACGACCCGGGCCACCAGGCGCCGGGGTCCGGCTACGACCCGTACGACCCCTACGGGCAGACGGCCGCCACCGGCCTGCAGGCACCCGTCACGGAGCAGACCGCCTACATCCCGCAGCAGTCGGCACCGCAGACGGCCGCCGGGGAGAACGGGCCCCTCGCCGAGGACGCCGCCCCCGAGGGCGACACCGGGGAACGGGAGTACCGCACCGAGCAGTTCGCCTTCGTCGAGGAGCCCGACGGCGACTCCGAGGACGTCATCGACTGGCTGAACTTCACCGAGAACCGCACCGAACGCCGCGAGGAGGCCAAGCGGCGCGCCAAGAGCCGGATGGTCGCCCTGGTCGTGGTCCTCGCCCTGGTCGCGGTCGGCGGTGTCGGCTACCTGTGGTGGGCCGGCATGCTGCCCGGGGCGTCCTCCGACGAGCAGACCGGCACCACCACCTCCGCGGCCGCCCAGAAACGGGACGTGATCGTCGTCCACCTGCACGACACCAAAGGCGGCGGCACATCCACGGCGCTGCTGGTGAACAACGCCACCACCGGGCGGGGCGCCACGGTCCTGATCCCCAACGCCCTCGCCCTCACCGGCGACGACGGCACCACGACCACCCTCGCCAAGTCCGTCGACGACGACGGCTCCTCCGGCACCCGTGACGCGCTCGACACCGTCCTCGGCACCGACATCGAGGGCACCTGGCGGCTCGACACCCCCTACCTGAACAACCTCGTCGGCCTCGTCGGCAACATCGACGTGGACACGAACACCGACGTGCCCGACCCCGAGGCGAAGAAGAAGGGCACCGCCCCCCTCGTCACCAAGGGCAAGGCGCAGACCCTCAGCGGCAAGATGGCCGTCGCCTACGCCACCTACCGGGCCTCCGGCGAGCCGCAGGACGCGCAGCTGAAGCGGTTCGGACAGGTCATGCAGGGGGTCCTGCGCAAGCTGTCCTCCGACGCGCAGGCCGCCACCGTCACCGTGCAGACGCTGGCCCAGATCCTCGACCCCTCGCTCAGCGACCAGGACCTCGGCACCTTCCTCGCGAAGCTCTCCGACCACGCCAAGGGCGGCGACTACGAGACCGAGCTGCTGCCCGTCCAGCAGGACGGCACGCTCAGCGCCGAGGACTCCGACAGCGTGGTCAAGGACCTGCTCGGCGGCGCCGCGAAGAGCCCCGACGCCGGGGACGCCGTCCGCGTCGGCATCCGCAACGCCACCGGCGAGAAGGACGCCACCGAACAGGCCCGCGTCGTCGTCCTCAACGGCGGCTACACGTTCCTCGACGCCGGCACGACCGGCACCGCGCAGGCCACCTCCCGGGTCACCTACTCCGACGCGGCCCGCAAACAGGACGCCGTCGAGGTCGCCAAGACCCTCGGCCTGCCGGCCGGCGCCGTCAAGAAGGGCGAGACCACGTCCAACGCCGACGTCTCCGTCGTCCTCGGCCAGGACTACGAGACGACCGACACCACCGGGACCACGGGCGCGACCGGCACGACCGGCACGACGGGGACCACCGGCACGACCGGCACCACGGGCTGACCGGACGGAGGGGGATCGGCGAGTCAGTCGCCCCGCCGATCCCCCTCCGGTCCCCGGAGCCGCCGTGCCGGCGCCGCTCCGGGGCCCGATCCGTCAACCCGTGGGGCGGTGTCGGTGGGCCGTGAGATCCTTGAACCAGCCCGCGAGGGTTCCTGACCGACGACCGAAAGCCGTGTAGTGACCGCCACAGACCGCTCCCTCGAGCTCATCCACACCGCCGCGCAGGCGGCCGCCGACAAGCTCGCGCACGACGTCATCGCGTACGACGTCAGCGATGTGCTGTCCATCACGGACGC
Source organism: Streptomyces caniscabiei (assembly GCF_014930365.1). Classification (GTDB taxonomy): domain Bacteria; phylum Actinomycetota; class Actinomycetes; order Streptomycetales; family Streptomycetaceae; genus Streptomyces; species Streptomyces caniscabiei. Next base: position 20,008 of record NZ_JABXWI010000009.1, read on the forward strand.
CTTCCTGCTCGCCTCCGCGCCCAACGACCGCCAGGTCAAGTCGATCGTCGACGAGATCGAGGAGCGGCTGAACAAGGAGCTCGGCGCCAAGCCGGTCCGCCGCGAGGGCGACCGCGAGGCCCGCTGGGTGCTGCTCGACTACGTCGACATCGTCGTGCACGTCCAGCACAGCGAGGAGCGGGTCTTCTACGCCCTGGAGCGCCTCTGGAAGGACTGCCCCGAGCTGGAGCTGCCCGCCGACGCCAAGGCCACCCGCGGCAAGGGTGAGGAGCACGCCAAGCTTCGGGCCGCCGAGGAGGAGGCCGAGCTGGGCGGGGAGCTGCGGTGACGGGCGGCACCGGCTCCGAGGACCGCAAGGGCCGGGGCCGCCGCCTCATCCTGTGGCGGCACGGCCAGACCTCGTGGAACGTGGAGCGCCGCTTCCAGGGCACCACGGACGTCGAGCTGACCGAGACCGGCCTCGGCCAGGCCCGTCGCGCGGCCCGGCTGCTGGCCTCCCTCAAACCCGACGCGATCGTCGCCTCCGACCTGGCGCGCGCCGCGAACACGGCCGCCGAGCTGGCCGCGCTCACCGGCCTGGACATCAGCCACGACGAGGGCCTGCGCGAGACCTACGCCGGCGTCTGGCAGGGCCTCACGCACGACGAGATCATCGCCCGGTACGGCGAGGAGTACGCCGCGTGGAAGCGGGGCGAGCCGATCCGCAGGGGCGGCGGCGAGCTGGAGACCGAGGTCGCCGACCGCGCGGCCCCCGTGGTGCTCCGGCACGCCGACAAGCTCCCGGAGAACGGCACCCTGGTCGTGGTCAGCCACGGCGGCACCATCCGCACCACCATCGGACGCCTCCTCGGCCTGGAGCCCCAGCACTGGGAGAGCCTCGGCGGCCTGTCCAACTGCTGCTGGTCCGTCCTCGGCGAGGGCGCCCGAGGCTGGCGGCTGCTGGAGCACAACGCCGGCACGCTCCCCGAGCCGGTCCTCGGCGACGACGACTGAGTCACGTAAGAGCCCTGGTCACACGGCTCGGGCCCCGGATTTCACTTTCCGGCTGGTCGCAGGCTAAAGTTCTTCTTGTTCGCCCCGCCGAGCGGGGCGAAACACCGAGCGACCACCGTCTGTGTGGCGCGAGGGGCTATAGCTCAGTTGGTAGAGCGCCTGCATGGCATGCAGGAGGTCAGGAGTTCAATTCTCCTTAGCTCCACAGATCGGTACAGAAGATCCCGTTCCCGCGAGGGAGCGGGATTTTTCGTGTGTGACCTGCGTCCCTTCTTGAGCAGGTGTGCCCTCGCAGGCGTATACCTCTGCGGACGGCCTTCTTTCCCGCTCCGTACTGGGACTGGTACGAAGGCGTCGCTGACCGTATTGGTCCGGCCGTGGCAGAATCAAACGGCCGGAAGGGGGCGCGGCCCGACGGGAGGGAGAAGCGATGCCTGCGAGCATCCGCGGGAGGGTCCACGACCTTCCCGCCGCGGTGGTGATGCGGAGCAAGACCACCCTCCTCTGCCCTTCCTGCGGCTCGCTCCACGTTGCCCAAGTCCTCGGTGACAACGGAGGGATCTCCTACGTGTGCACGGCCTGCGGCCACAGCTGGAGCTGATCGATGGGTGCACACAGGAGGAAGTGCGACTGGTGCGGCAGCGGCACCCCCATCGTCCGCGACATGGAGCCCGTCAACGCCGACTACCAGTACTGGTGCGAGGAATGCGCCCGGGCGCTGATCATAAAAGGCGACCCGATCGAGACGTACCGTGAGCTGGAGGGCGAGCCGATCTACGGCCGGCTGCTCGAAGAGCACTGCACGCTCAAGCGCTTCTACTCGTTCGTGACGGCCTGAGCGTCAACTCGGCGCCCGTCCCCGGCTGTCGCTCGTCTCCGGGCCTCCACGGCCGCCCCAGCGGTCCCGTGGCGGTCCCGTGGCGGCCTGCGTGGCTACCGCCGGGGCCGGGAAGGTGAACGGCGGCTGAGCGTCAGGCCCTTCGAATCCGACAAAAGCGCCCTGATCGGTCCATAGTTCGCGGCCGACGGAAACGATTTGGTGGTGCGCGCGGGGGACCGGTAATGTTGGCGTCGTCGCCGGGGAAACCGGGCGGACAGCACAGCAAGGGGCTATAGCTCAGTTGGTAGAGCGCCTGCATGGCATGCAGGAGGTCAGGAGTTCAATTCTCCTTAGCTCCACAGAAAAGACCCCGTCCAAGTGGACGGGGTCTTCGCGTTGTTGCCGACGTTGACGACAGCGGCGGCGATGGCGACGACGGTGGACGCGGGAAGGGCGGGCCACCCCACTCGGGTGGCCCGCCCTTCTCACGTCCGTCCGTGCGTGCGTCAGCGACCGCTTCCCAGGGCCCGCCGGCCGCGGCCCTGGGAGAGGACCGGGAGGTTGCGGGCGGGGGCGGAGGGGCGGTTGTCCTCCTCGATGCGCAGGGCGAGCGCGGGGCAGCGGCGCACCGCGCGCAGTGCCTTCGCCTCGGCGTACTGCGGGACCTTGGCCTGGGCGACGGTGGGGAAGCCGTCGGCGCCGAGCTGGAAGACCTCGGGGAGGATGTCGGCGCACAGGCCGTGGCCCCGGCAGAGGGTCCAGTCGACGAAGATCTTCTGGCGGCTCGCGCCGCTCTCCTCCTCGCCCGCGCCGCCCGGGATGCCGGTCGGCATACGGCCGCCCTCGAAGAGCGGCAGCACGCCCTCCACGGGCCGGCCGCAGCCGTTGCCCAGGACGTGTGCGGCGAGGTCGTCCGTGAACGCCTTGATGGTCGATTCCAGGAACATCGCGGAGCCGTCCGGGTGCGAGCAGGCGCCGCGCCGCTTGACGTTCTTCGCGACCTGCTTGAGGGCCTCCAGGGCGGCCGGACCGCCGCCGTTGAGGATGTCCTCCATGCCGCGCGCGGCGGCCGGCAGACCGAGGTAGCAGGGGCCGCACTGGCCCGCGCTCTCCTCGGCGAGCCACTTGGCGACCTGGAGCGACTCGCCGAGCGGGCAGGTGTCCTGGCTGATCGGCAGGATCGCGCCCGCGCCGAGCGCGCCGCCCACCGCGTCCAGCGAGTTGCGCGAGACGACCGCCTCGTTGACCGTCGCCGCGTCGATCCACTTGCCGTGGTAGCCGCCGGTCAGGACGCCCTGCGGGACCGGTGGCGCGCCGGCGAGCTGGAGGATGTAGCGCAGCGGCACGCCGGTGGGTGCCTCGATCACCATGGGGCGGGCGACCGCGCCGGAGACGGTGAGCATGACGGTGCCCGGCTCGTCGTACAGGCCGGTGTTGCCGTACCGCTCGGAGCCGATGCGGGCGCCGATGGCGAGCTGGGCGAACGTCTCCGCGTTGGACAGCAGCGTCGGCGCGCCGCCGACACCGCTCTTGGACGCGCTGGTCTTGCGGCCCGGCGGGATCGGCGGACCGCCGTCGATGGAGCGGATCAGCGAGCCGGCGGCGCCGGTGACCATACGGACCGGGTTGCGCTGCACACTCGCGCGGATGGCGGCGCCGCGCCGGTTGCTCAGGCCGCGCTCGGCGAGGGCGGCCTCCATCGAACGCTGGGTGGATTCACGTGTCACCCCGATGACCAGTTGGCGTGCGCCCAGGGCCTCGGCGACCAGCAGGGCGCCGTCCAGGATGAGGTGCGGGGCACGGTTGATCAGCACCGTGTCCTTGCGGCAGGCGGGTTCGTCCTCGCTGCCGTTGACGACCACGACGGGTCGGATGCCGCGCTTGATCGCCGACTCGGCGACCGAGCGCAGTTTCTTGTGGAACGGGAAGCCCGCGCCGCCCCTGCCCTTGAGGTTGATCCGCTCGGACAGCTGGGCGAGTTGCTCGCCGCCCATGGGTTCGAGCGGACCGTGCACCTTCAGGTGCATGGGGAGGTCGAGTCTCTCGACGAGGTCGAAGCCCGAGGTGAGCTGGGGGAGACCCACCACTCGGACTTCGGGGACGTCGGGAAGGGCCTCGTTCACTTAAAGCCTCCGGAAGGCGCGTTCCAGGGTTCGCCTGAGCCCGGCTGCTGGTAGTCGTCGTAGCCGGACAGCGTTTCAGTGGCGGGACCGCTGTTGTACGTGTCGTTCGGGATGTACGTGCCGTAGGGGGCGTTCGTCTCAGCGGTTCCGTAGGAAGTTTCGGGGACCACGGGGTTGGCCCCGGTGTTGTACGTCTCGCCCTGGTACGCCTGGCCCGGATACGCCTGGCCGCCCTGGTACGACTGCCCGCCCAACGGCTGTCCGGCGAAGGTGTCCTGCATCGGGTCGTACGCCGACGGGGGCGCCTCGCCGACCGGCGGCGGGGACGGCGCCGGCCAGCGGGTGCTGCCCGTGGTCGATCCGTCGTCCATGCGGGGCATCGCCTGCGTCGGCTGCATGTCCAGCGGCGGCTGCTGCTGCGTCAGATAGGGCGCCGTGGGCTCCTGGGCGCGCGGGGTCATCGACACCGCGCGGTACGCGGCCGCGAAACCGGGGCCGCTGTCGGCCGAGGCACCCGCGCGCTGCGGGGGGACCAGGGGGTCGCCCAGCGGGGGGTTGCCCTGGCCGCCGCCGAAACCGGGCAGCGGGAACTGGCCGGTGTCCCGCATCCCGTCACGCTGTCCGCCGTCGCGCCGGCCGCCCTCGCGGCGTCCGCCGGTCTCGTCCAGGCCCTGCAGGGCCGAGCGGGACTTCACGAGTTCGTCGACCTCGGGGGGCCGCTGGCCGTCGGTGCCCAGGATGGCGGTGACGCGCTCGACCACTTGGCGCTTGACCTCGCGCGGCGCGGCCCGCAGCAGCAGGGCGACGGCGACGGCGAGCAGGCCGGCGGAGTAGAGGATCACGAAGACCGGCTTGGCCTCGCGACCCGCGTAGAGTCCGTGCACGAGCGCGAAACACCAGGCTGGGTAGGCCATCATGTGCATCGCGCGCCAGCGTGCCGCGACCGGCGCCGGGGAGGCGAAGTTGCTGCGCAGCGCGCCGGTGATGGCGACGAAGATCATCATGGAGCCGGCGGTCGCGCCGAAGCCGATGAGCGCGCCCGAGCCCGTCACGCCGAGGGCGAAGGGGAACAGGGCGATCGCGGAGACGTGGTTCAGCGCCAGCTTGACCGAGACATGCAGCACGAGGAACGCGACCGAGGCGATGGCCGTCGTGCGGTGGACGGCCTGGCCGATGATGCGCTGACGCACCGTGAGCAGGGTCCGGTCCTGGGCGACGAGCCCCCAGAGCACCGAGAGCGTCAGCGAGACGAGCGAGAGAACGCCCGCTCCGAAGTCGAGGAACTCCCGGTACGCGTCACCTCCGACCAGCACACTTACGGGTATCAGCAGCAGAGCGGCAGCCGTGGCTATCCCGTAGGCCGAGCGGCCTGTCTGGGGCAGCGAGCTGTTACTGCGACGAGGGTTCATGGGGGCAACTCCGAACAGTTCGGGAAAGCGGTCCCGTCGTCGAACTGTAAGTGGTGGCAATACCGGGCGGTACGAGGTTTGAGTTATTGCGTTGTTATCAAGGGCCAATCTCACATCTGTGATGTCCCTTAGCGGCTGTTACGCGAAGTAAGATTTGAATAAAGTTCAACTTTTTTGGCCGGATTCCGTGGCTGACACGCTGTGGGTCCGTGTCCATCGGGGCTGCGGTACCCTGACCGCATGCGTGCCGTACGCCTTCTGCTTAGCGGGCCGCGCTGATCAGTCCCGACCGCCGTTGACGGCGTGGTCGGCATCAGCGCGGCGTCCCCTCCTGTGTGAGGGGATTTTTCGTTTCCTGGACGAACAGCCCGCTGCAGAGACGATCGATGGAGCTTTGAGGATCATGAGCGAGACGAACCCCGCTGCCGCCGAAGTGGCCGCGCACCGCTACACGGCCGCCGTCGCGGCCGAGATCGAGGCACGCTGGCAGGACTTCTGGGACGCCGACGGCACGTACGCGGCGCCGAACCCCACGGGCGACCTGGCGGGCGACGCGACGACGGCCGCCAAGCCCAAGAAGTTCATCATGGACATGTTCCCGTATCCCTCCGGCGCCGGCCTGCACGTCGGCCACCCCCTGGGGTACATCGCCACCGACGTCTTCGCCCGCTACCAGCGGATGACCGGCCACAACGTCCTGCACACCCTGGGCTTCGACGCCTTCGGCCTGCCCGCCGAACAGCACGCCGTGGCCACCGGCGAGCACCCCCGGGTCACCACCGAGGCCGCCATCGCCAACATGAAGTCCCAGCTGCGCCGGCTGGGCCTGGGCCACGACAGGCGCCGGTCGTTCGCCACGATCGACCCGGACTACTACAAGTGGACCCAGTGGATCTTCCTGCAGATCTTCAACTCCTGGTACGACGACGAGGCGAGGAAGGCCCGCCCGATCGCCGAGCTGGTCGCCCAGTTCGAGTCGGGCGAGCGGGCGCTGCCCGGCGGCGGCTCCTGGAGCGCGCTGAGCGCCGCTGAACGCGCCGACGTCCTGGGCGATTACCGCCTGGCGTACGCCTCCGACGCGCCGGTCAACTGGTGCCCCGGCCTGGGCACCGTTCTGGCCAACGAGGAGGTCACCGCCGACGGCCGCTCCGAGCGCGGCAACTTCCCCGTCTTCAAGGCCAAGCTGCGCCAGTGGAACATGCGGATCACGGCCTACGCCGACCGTCTGCTGGAGGACCTGAACGAGCTGGACTGGCCCGAGGCCATCAAGCTGCAGCAGCGCAACTGGATCGGCCGCTCCGAGGGTGCCCGCGTCGACTTCCCGATCGACGGCGAGCGCATCACCGTCTTCACCACCCGCCCCGACACCCTGTTCGGCGCGACCTACATGGTGCTGGCCCCCGAGCACCCGCTGGTCGACAAGTTCACCCCGGCCGCCTGGCCCGAGGACACCCACGACGTGTGGACCGGCGGTCACGCGACCCCCGCCGAGGCCGTCGCCGCCTACCGCGCGCAGGCCGCCTCCAAGTCCGACGTCGAGCGGCAGGCCGAGGCCAAGGACAAGACCGGCGTCTTCACCGGCTCCTACGCCACCAACCCGGTCAACGGCGAGCGGGTCCCGGTCTTCATCGCCGACTACGTCCTGATGGGCTACGGCACCGGCGCGATCATGGCCGTCCCGGCGCACGACACGCGTGACTTCGCCTTCGCCCGCGCCTTCGAACTGCCGATCGTCTGCGTGGTCGAGCCCACGGACGGCCGCGGCACCGACACCTCGACGTGGGACGAGGCCTTCGTGTCGTACGACGCGAAGATCGTCAACTCCACCGGTGCGGGCGTGTCCCTGGACGGCCTGGGCGTCGTCGAGGCCAAGGCGCGCATCACCGAGTGGCTGGAGCGGTCCGGCATCGGCGAGGGCACCGTCAACTTCCGGCTGCGCGACTGGCTGTTCAGCCGCCAGCGCTACTGGGGCGAGCCCTTCCCGATCGTCTACGACGAGGACGGCGTCGCCCACCCGCTGCCCGAGTCGATGCTGCCGCTGGAGCTGCCCGAGGTCGAGGACTACAGCCCGCGCACCTTCGACCCGGACGACGCCGACACCCAGCCCGAGACCCCCCTGTCGCGCAACGCCGACTGGATGAACGTCACGCTGGACCTGGGCGACGGCCGCGGCCCGCGCCCCTACCGCCGCGAGACCAACACCATGCCCAACTGGGCCGGTTCCTGCTGGTACGAGCTGCGCTACCTGGACCCGCACAACTCCGAGAAGCTGGTCGACCCGGAGATCGAGCGGTACTGGATGGGCCCGCGCGAGGGCCAGCCGCACGGCGGGGTCGACCTGTACGTCGGCGGCGCCGAGCACGCCGTGCTGCACCTGCTGTACGCGCGCTTCTGGTCCAAGGTCCTGTTCGACCTGGGGCACGTCTCGTCGGCCGAGCCGTTCCACAAGCTGTTCAACCAGGGCATGATCCAGGCCTTCGTCTACCGCGACAGCCGTGGCTTCGCGGTGCCGGCCGCCGAGGTGGAGGAGCGCGACGGCGCCTACTACTACCAGGGCGAGAAGGTCAGCCGCCTGCTGGGCAAGATGGGCAAGTCCCTGAAGAACGCCGTCACTCCCGAGTCGATCGCCGAGGAGTACGGCGCGGACACGCTGCGCCTGTACGAGATGGCGATGGGCCCGCTGGACGTCTCCCGGCCGTGGGACACGCGCGCGGTGGTCGGCCAGTTCCGGCTGCTGCAGCGGCTGTGGCGCAACGTCGTCGACGAGAACACCGGCGAGGTGACGGTCGTCGACACCGAGCCCGGCGAGGACACCCTGCGAGCGCTGCACAAGGCCGTCGACGGTGTCCGCCAGGACCTGGAGGGCCTGCGCTTCAACACCGCGATCGCCAAGATCACCGAGCTGAACAACCACCTGACCAAGGTCGGCGGCCCGGTGTCCCGCTCCGTCGCCGAGGCCCTGGTCCTGCTGGTCGCCCCGCTGGCCCCGCACATCGCCGAGGAATTGTGGCGCAAGCTGGGACACGACGACTCGGTCGTGCACCGGGACTTCCCCGTCGCCGACCCCGCGTACGTCGTCGACGAGGCCGTCACCTGCGTCGTCCAGATCAAGGGCAAGGTCAAGGCCCGCCTGGAGGTGCCGCCGGCCATCTCCGAGGAGGAGCTGGAGAAGGTGGCCCTGGGTGACGAGAAGGTGGTCGCGGCGCTGGCCGGGGCGCCGATCCGGAAGGTGATCGTGCGGGCGCCGAAGCTGGTGAACATCGTTACGTGAGTGCGGTGGGGCCGTTGCCGCGAGGTCGTGCGGACGGGTGGCCGGGTGGCCGCTCGGTGACCTCGGATAGCCGCATGGTGACCTCGGGTAGCCGCTGGTGGACGTAACGCTGCCGGCCGGCCGCGGGTCGGGGTCGTCCCCTACGGGCAGGTTCCGGGTTCCGATGGAACCTGGGGCCTGCCTGTTGCGTTTACCGTGGAAGAGCGCCGCTGCACATGCCCGTGCCGGTCGGAGGAGGAGCGCGTCGTGGAAGCCGTCATCGCAGTCGTCGTGTTCTTCGTGCTGCTCGTGGTGCTGGGCGCCTACGCCACGGTGAAGGCGGTCGGCGCGGCCAAGCGCGGCGTGGACCGCACGATCACCCAGGCCAAGCGCACCGTCGAGGACACCACCCTGCGCGCCAGAAGCCTGGCCCAGCCCGGCCCCGTCGGGCAACTGGCCGACCTGCGGCTCAAGTTGCGCACCTCCATGCGGGCCACCCAGGAGGCCCTGCACGCGGGCGTGGGCGAGGACGAGTCGCTGAAGGAGTCCCTGGCCCTCTTCGACCAGCTCAGCAAGCACGGCAAGGAGCTGGACGCCGAGCTGCGGCGCCTGGAGCCCGAGCCCGACCGCGCCAAGGTGGCCCAGCGGCTGCCCGCGCTGCGCGAGCGTACGGAGCGGATCATCAAGTCCGCCGACTCGCTGCGCTGGGCGGCGCACGACCGCGCCCGCAAGTTCGCGGAGGACGACCTCGACACGCTCAGCGCGCAGATCGACGTCGAGGCGGGCGCGTTGCGCCACTGGACCACGGAACCCGCCGACGTGTGGCCCGAGGCGCCCAGGCCCGAGCCGACCGCCTCCACCGGCCAGACCTGGCAGGAGACTCCCGGGTCGGGCGGGGCCGGTGCCGGGGCCGCAGAGGGTGCGTCTCGCGGCGGGGAGTCCTCCGGTGGGCAGGAGCCGCCCAGGCCCGCGATCACGCCGCCGAGTGCGCGGCCCACCTACCCGTGGCAGAAGAAGCCCCGCCCGGAGAGCACCACTTGAGCCGTTCGACCCGGTCGGACCGCCCCGTGCGGTCGCGGGTGACAGGGGCCGGGCTGCCGTCCGCACGGCTCGGCGGGTAACCTCCAGCTCATGTCCCGCCATGTCGCGATCGTCACCGATTCAACGGCCTACCTGCCGCCGCCGGCGATGGAGCGTCACCACATCACCGCGGTGCCGTTGACCGTGGTCCTCGGCGACCAGGCGCTCGAAGAGGGGACCGAGATCTCGGCGCGCTCCCTCGCCCAAGCGCTGCAGAAACGACGGTCCGTCACCACCTCCCGCCCCAGCCCCGAACTGTTCGCCGAGACCTACCGCAGGGTCGCGGAGTCGGGCGCCACGGGCATCGTCTCCCTCCACCTCTCCGCCGAGTTCTCGGGCACGTACGACGCGGCCGTGCTCGCGGCACGTGAGGCACCCGTGCCGGTGCGCGTCGTGGACACCGGGATGGTCGCGATGGCCCTCGGATTCTGCGCCCTCGCCGCCGCGGAGTCCGCCGAGGCGGGCGGCACGGTGGACGAAGCCGTCACGGCCGCCGAGAAGCGCGCCGCGGGGACGTCCGCGTTCTTCTACGTCGACACCCTGGACTACCTCCGCAGGGGCGGACGGATCGGTGCGGCCCAGGCACTGTTCGGGTCCGCGCTGGCGGTCAAGCCGCTGCTCCAGCTGGACGGCGGCCGCATCGAGATGCTGGAGAAGGTCAGAACGGCGTCCAAGGCGATCGCCCGCCTGGAGGAGATCGTCGCCGAGCGGGCGGGCGGGGCGCCGGTCGACATCGCCGTCCACCACCTCGCCGCACCCGAGCGGGCCGCGGCGCTCGCGGATCGGCTGCGGGGCCGGGTGCCCGGGCTGGCCGATCTGCACGTGAGCGAGGTCGGGGCGGTGATCGGGGCGCACACGGGGCCTGGGTTGCTGGGGGCGGTCGTCTCGCCTCGGTGAGGTGGGTGTGGTGGGCGTGGCGGTGCGGTGGGTGAGGCGGGTGCGGTGGGTGAGGCGGTTCAGGTAGCTCGTCTCAGGGGCGTTCGCTCGGGTGGGTGACGGAGTTATCCACAACTGGGTAGTAATCCACGGGAATTGAGCAAGATCATCGCGAGTGGGGGAGTCTGCCCGATCCTCGTCGCATGGCACTTCGATCACGTTCACGTACGGCGACGGTCACCAGCGGCCCGGGCCGGGGTCCCTCTTCCGACGGGCGCGCCCGGCACCACCACCATCCACGGCGACCGCGAGGCCGAGCCGGCCGCCGCCACCAGGCCTCGGCGGAGACACTCCGCCTGCGCGCGGAGGCGTTGTTTCCCGAAACGGCAGGGGAACCACGGGAGTTGGGGCATGGACCGCCGGCGGAGGGGCGTCGGGGGAGGTCGGGGGGTGAGGCCGACGGTGGGGTTGCGTCTGGTGGAGACTCCGACGGGTGGGGCGCGTCTGGTCGTGGCGCCGGTGGGTGGGGCGCGTCTGGTCGTGGGCCTGATGGCAGGGGCGTGTCTGGTCCGGGCGGTGGTGACTCGCCTGGGACTGCTTCCGCTGCCGACGACAGGGGCGTGCCCGCTGTCGAAGCTGATGATGGGGCTGTCCGCGTTTCCGAAGCCGATGACCGGGTGGTGTCCGCTGCCGTAGCCGACGACGGGGGCGTGGGTCGGGATGCGGGCGGGGCGTGGCGCGAGCGGGTGGGGCCTGCCGTGCGGGAGCGACTGCCGCTGTGGTTGCAGGCGCGGTGCGGCATCGAGCGCAAGAGCGTGGTCGCGCTGAGTGTGGTGCTGGTTGTCGCGGCGGTATTCGCGGCACAGCACTTCTGGGCGGGGCGACCCCAGCCGGTGAGCGCGCCCGAGGTGGTGCGGGCGGGAGCTCCAGGTGCGTCGGCGGTGCCTGGGGGCGCGGAGGCACCGTTCGGCGGGGACGGCGGCGCGGCGGCGGTGTCGGGTGCCCCGCCCGGGGTGGGGGCTCCCTCGGCCGGCCCTTCCATCGTGGTGGACGTCGGCGGCAAGGTGCGCAGCCCGGGTATTCAACGGCTGCCGGCCGGTTCGCGGGTCGCCGACGCACTGCGGGCGGCGGGCGGGGTGCGGCCGGGTGCGAACACCGACGGGCTGAACCGCGCGCGGCTCCTCGTGGACGGCGAACAGGTCCTGGTCGGCACTCCGGCGCCGGTGGCTGGACCGGTCGGGGCACCTGGGGCGGGAGCGGGCGGGACCGGTGGTGCCGTGGCCGGAGCGGCGCCCACGACCCCCGTGTCGCTCAACACGGCCACCGTCGACCAACTGGACACCCTGCCCGGCGTGGGCCCCGTCCTCGCCCAGCACATCATCGACTACCGCACTCAGCAGGGCGGCTTCCGCTCGGTGGACGAGCTGCGTGAGGTCAACGGCATCGGCGACCGCCGCTTCGCCGACCTACGGAATCTCGTACGGCCATGAGGGCTACGGGAGAGGAGGAGAGGGCCACAGCGGAGGCGGGGTCCGCGGGGGCAGGGGTGCCTGGTGCTCCGCTGCGATCCGCCGTGCACGCGGCCTCGGGCAGCCGTCTGGGCGACGCGCACCCCAGGCAAGAGGGGCCCACGGATCTGCGCCTCGTCCCACCGGCGCTGGCCGCGTGGGCGACGGCGGCCCTGACGGTGCACGCCTCGCCGGGATGGGTCACGGGAGTGGTCGTGGTCTGTGGGGTGGTGGGGGCGGCTCTGCTGATCTGCCGGCAGGGGCAGGGGCAGGGGCAGGGGCAGGGGCAGGGGCAGGGGCTGGGGCTGGGGCTGGGACGGGCGCAAGGGCTGGGGCTGGGGCGGGAGCCTGGGCGCGGACGCGGACGCGGACGCGGGTGCGGGCTTGGGCGTGGGGCCTGGTCGAAGGTGTCCGTGGCGGTGGTGCTGCTCTGTGCGGGTGCGGCGGCCGCCTCTGCCGGGCTGCACGGGGCTGATCTGCGCCGGGGGCCGGTCCCGGGGCTGGTCGAGCGGTACGCCCGGGTGACCGCGGATGTGGAGCTCACCTCCGACCCGCGCCTCACCCGCCCCCGGGTCCAGGGCCACCGCGCGGCCCCGGCCGCCGTGCTCCTTCAGGCCGAGGTGCGGCGTGTGCGGAGCCCGGACGGAGCCGTCGTCGACACGCGGACACCGGTGCTGGTCATCGTCGATGTGGAGGCGGGGCCGCGCAGGGCGGCCTGGCTCTCGCTGCTGCCGTCCACGCGGGTGCGGGTGGGGGCGCACGCCGTGCCGGCCATGGTCGGGGGAGACCGGGTGGCGGGCGTGCTGCGGGTGCGGGGCGGTGGCGCTCCGGTCGTGGTGGACGAGGCGAGCGCGGTGCAGCGGGTCGCGGGGCGGTTGCGCGCTGGGCTGCGGGAGGCGACCGACGGGCTGGACGCGGACGCGCGGGCCCTGCTGCCCGGGTTCGTCGTGGGGGACACCTCGCGCGTACCGGCGGAGTTGGACGAGGCGTTCAAGGCGACGGATCTCACGCATCTCCTCGCTGTCAGCGGTGCGAACTTCACGATCCTGTTGGCCCTCTTCATCGGTCCGCCGGGGCTGGCTCAGCGGGCCGAGCGGAAGGGGCTGGCACCTCGGCTCGGGATCCCGTTGCGGGCGACCGCGCTGGCCGGTGGGGCGCTGACCCTCGGGTTCGTGATCGTGTGCCGGCCCGACCCGAGCGTGGTGCGGGCGGCGGCGTGCGGTTCGATCGCGCTGCTGGCCATCGCGACCGGACGCCGCAGGTCCCTCATCCCGGCACTGGCGACGGCGGTGCTGCTGCTGGTGCTGTACGACCCGTGGCTGGCCCGCAGTTACGGCTTCCTGCTGTCCGTCCTCGCGACCGGCGCCCTGCTCACTCTCGCCCCGCGCTGGAGTGCGGCGCTCCAGCGGCGCCGGGTGCCACCACGCCCGGCCGAGGCGCTGGCGGCGGCGGGAGCCGCGCAGGCGGTGTGCGCGCCGGTGGTGGCGGTGCTGTCGGCCAAGGTGAGCCTCGTGGCGGTGCCGTGCAATCTGCTGGCGGAGTTCGCGGTTGCCCCGGCGACGGTGCTGGGGTTCGCCACCCTCGCGACGGCACCGGTGGCGATGCCCGTGGCCGAGTGCCTTGCCTGGTGCGCGAGTTGGCCGGCCGGATGGATCGCCGACATCGCCCGGACCGGGGCGTCGCTGCCGGGCGCGGGCGTGGACTGGCCGGGCAGCTGGGCCGGCGCGCTGCTGCTCGGCCTGGTCACGGTGGTCGTCGTCCTCGTAGGACGGCGGCTGGTGAGCCGTCCGTGGCTGGTGGGGGCCTGCCTGATGGCGTTCCTGCTGGTCGTGGTGCAGCCACCGCCGCTGACCAGGGTGATCACGGGCTGGCCGCCGCCGGGGTGGCGCTTCGTGATGTGCGACGTGGGTCAGGGAGACGCGACCGTTCTCGCGGCGGGGGACGGGGCGGGGGTGGTCGTGGACGCGGGCCCCGATCCGGTGTTGGTCGACCGCTGTCTGACCTCGCTAGGCATTACCGAGATCCCGTTGGTGGTCCTCACCCATTTCCACGCCGACCATGTGATGGGGCTGCCCGGAGTGCTGCGGGGGCGCTCGGTGGGGGCGATCGCGACGACGGGGTTCGAGGAGCCGGTGGAGCAGGCCGCGTTCGTGCGCAGGGAAGCGGCGGCCCGGCGGATCCCGCTGACCCGGGCCGTGGCCGGGGAGGAACGACGCACGGGCGGTCTCACCTGGCGGGTGCTGTGGCCGCCGGGCGACCAGGCCGCGCCGGACGGGCCGAACGACGCCAGCGTGACCATGCTGGTCCGCTCGGCCGGGCTGACCCTGCTGCTCCTCGGCGACCTGGAACCGCCCGGTCAGAGAGAGCTGGCGAGATCTCCGGAGGCCGCCGCACTGGGGGCCGTGGACGTGGTCAAGGTCGCCCACCACGGTTCGGCATACCAGGATCCGGGGCTGATACGGGCCATGGCCCCCGAGCTGGCACTCATCTCCGTGGGCGCGGACAACCCGTACGGTCATCCGGCGCCCAGCACGGTCGCGGCGCTGCGGGCCGGGGGTGCCACGGTGCTGCGTACGGACGAGGACGGCGCGGTCGCCGTCGCGGGTACGGCGGAGGAGTTGCTCGTGGCGAGAGACTGAGGGCATGGACACCGCAGAGCTTGACGCCTACCTTCGCCGTCTCGGGGCCGAGCAGCAGGCCTGGCCGACTGTCGACGTACTGCGTGAACTGCACCTGCGCCACCTGCGGGCGGTGCCGTTCGAGAACCTGTCGATCCACCTCGGTGAGGAGATCGTCCTGGAGGAGAAGCGGCTGCTGGACAAGGTGGTCGGGGAGCGCCGGGGCGGGTTCTGCTTCGAACTGAACGGGCTGTTCGGGGCGTTGCTCTCGAAACTGGGGTTCGATGTGACGCTGCTCGCGGCTCGGGTGTACGGCGAGGAGGGGCGGCTCGGCATCCCGTTCGACCATCTCGCGCTGCGGGTGAGGACGGTGGACGGGGGCGACTGGCTGGCCGATGTCGGGTTCGGGGCGAACAGCCACTATCCGCTGGAGTTCGGGAACCGGGCGGAGCAGGAGGATCCGGGAGGCAGGTTCCGGGTGGCGGAGGCGGACCGGGAGAGCGGGGGCCGGGAGTTCGGGGACCTGGACGTGTTCCGCAACGGCAAGCCCCAGTACCGGCTGGAGACGAGGCCGAGGGTCCTCGGGGACTTCGTGGCCGGGGCCTGGTGGCACAGCACCTCGCCGGCCTCGCACTTCACGCAGTCCCTGGTCTGCTCCCGCCTCACGGAGGACGGCGGCCGCGTCACCCTGAGCGGCCGCACATTCACCGTCACCTCGGCGGAGGGCGCCCGCGAGGTGACCGAGCTGGGCTCGGACGCGGAGGTGCTGGCGGTGTACCGGGACCACTTCGGGGTGCGGTTGGACAGGGTGCCGGAGGTGGGGGCGGGGCGCGGGGTGGGGTAGTGGGGGGCAAGACCGCCGGGGGGGGGGAGGGGCGGGGAGGGGAGGGGAGGGGAGGGGAGGGGAGGGGCCCCAGGTGGGTGGCGGAAGATGGGGGTGTGAGTGATGCGAGGCATGTGTTGGTGTTGCCGGACCGGGACGCGGCCGAGGAGGTCGTCGAGGCGCTGGGGGAGCGGTTCGGGCTGGATGAGGAGCCGCAGCTGGTGCGGGACGCGTTGGCGGGCGAGGACGACGCCGAGGACGCGCAGTGGCTGGTGGTGCTGCGGGACGAGCGGGAGCGGCTCGATCCTGTGGCGTTGGACGAGTTCGCGGGGGAGTGGGAGGGGTGGAGGGAGGAGCCGTAGATTGGCCGCTGCCGCTGCCGCTGCCGCTGCCGCTGCCGCTGCCGCTGCCGCTGCCGCTGCCGCTGCCGCTGCCGCTGCCGCTGCCGCTCGTCCCGGTCGGGTGTTCGTGCGTTCGTCCGCTTGGCCTGGGGCGTCGTCCTGCGGCCCGCCGTCGTCGACGTTCACGTCGTCCGGCTCGTGTCGTCTGTGGCGGGGGACCTGCGCCGGCAGGGGTGGTCCGTGGGCGGTTCGGTTGTCAGTGGGGCGTGGGATGCTGTGCGGGATGGCCAAGAAGACTGTGAACGATGATCCTCTCGCCCCCGTGACGTTGGCCGTGGGGCAGGAGGAGTTGCTGCTCGACCGGGCTGTGCAGGTGGTGGTGGCCGCGGCGAAGGCCGCGGATGCCGACACGGATGTGCGGGATCTGACCTCGGACCAGGTGCAGCCCGGCACGCTCGCGGAGCTGACGAGTCCGTCGCTCTTCGCGGAGCGCAAGGTCGTGGTCGTGCGGAACGCGCAGGATCTGTCGGCCGACACGGTCAAGGACGTGAAGGCGTATCTGGGGGCTCCCGCCGAGGAGATCACCCTGGTGCTGCTGCACGCGGGCGGCGCCAAGGGCAAGGGCCTGCTGGACGCGGCGCGCAAGGTCGGGGCGCGGGAGGTGGCGTGCCCCAAGATGACGAAGCCGGGGGATCGGCTGGCGTTCGTGCGGGGGGAGTTCCGGACGCTCGGGCGGTCCGCGACGCCGGAGGCGTGCCAGGCGCTCGTCGACGCGATCGGGAGTGATCTGCGGGAGTTGGCGTCGGCGGCGTCGCAGTTGGTGGCGGACGTCGAGGGGACGATCGACGAGGCGGTGGTCGGGCGGTACTACACCGGGCGGGCCGAGGCGTCGAGCTTCGAGGTGGCCGATCGGGCCGTCGAGGGGCGGGCGGCGGAGGCGTTGGAGGCGCTGCGGTGGTCGTTGGCGACGGGGGTGGCGCCGGTGTTGATCACCAGTGCGTTGGCTCAGGGGGTGCGGGCGATCGGGAAGTTGTCGTCGGCGCGGGGTGGGCGGCCGGGGGATCTCGCGCGGGAGTTGGGGATGCCGCCGTGGAAGATCGATCGGGTGCGGCAGCAGATGCGGGGGTGGACGCCGGAGGGGGTGGCTGTGGCGTTGCGGGCGGTCGCGGAGGCGGATGCCGGGGTCAAGGGTGGGGGCGATGATCCCGAGTACGCGTTGGAGAAGGCGGTTGTGGTGATCGCTCGGGCGGCTCGGTCGCGTCGGGGTTGAGTTTTGTCGCCCCCGCCGCCCCTACCCGTCCCGTCCTCCAGGGGCGCTGCCCCTTCGACCCCGGTCGGCCCCGGGACGAGGGGAGAAGAGGAGGAGGGGGAGGGGGAGGGGACGGGCAGGAAGGGGGGCGTGTGGTGAGTGAGTACGTGCGGGAGCGTTGGGGCTTGTCGCGCAGTTCCCCGCGCCCCTGAAAAGCCTGCAGCCGCCCCACGCCCTACCTGCACCGCCGCCTCCCGAAGCCGCCCCCTGGCACCTCTGCTGCGCGAAGCGCCCCCCGCACCTCTGCTGCGCGAAGCGCCCCCCGCATCTCCGCTGCAGGAAGCCACTCCCTGTACTTCCGCTGCCGGCGCCGTCGGCGCACTGTCAGCCGCCCCCGCCCCCGCCCTCCCCGAAGCCGTCCCCGGCCCCCGCACGCCCCCCACAAACGCCAATAGCCCCACCCCGGGCCCCGGGGAAGGGGCGTGGGGTGGGGCTATTGGTTTGAGATGGGGGATCCGCACCCGCGTGGCGAACGCAGGCCGCGTGCGGATCCGGGGGGTCGGGTGGGAGCGGAGAGAGAGGGCCCGCTCTGGGTCCAGCCGACGGTCAGATCAAAGGAGAAGCTCAGCCCTTGAGGGAAGCGACCTTGGTAGCAAGCGCCGACTTCTTGTTGGCGGCCTGGTTCTTGTGGATGACGCCCTTCGAGACGGCCTTGTCGAGCTGACGCGCGGCAGCGCGCTGGTACTCGGTGGCCTTCTCGACGTCACCCGCGGCAGCTGCCTCACGGGCCTTGCGGATCGCGGTCTTGAGCGACGACTTGACGGCCTTGTTGCGCAGGCGCGCCTTCTCGTTGGTCTTGTTCCGCTTGATCTGGGACTTGATGTTCGCCACGAATGAGCCTTTTCAGCTTGGATTGAGCTTGGTTTTCTCTGGCTGTGCCTCCTGCAGAGAGGGCATGAGACACAGCGGCCCACGTTACCAGCAGCTCTCGCGTCGGCCCAAACCGGTCGCAGCCCTCCACCCGTGGGACCATGGTGCCTACGTACAGACCCGCCAGACCCGATCCGACCCGAGACCGCAGACGGCTGCGGACACCTCAAGAATCAGGACCCTGCGTGCCCGCGATCCCCAGCCATGTGCCCGAGCCGAGCCGTACCGCCCCGGCTCAGATCCGCAATTTCTGCATCATCGCGCACATCGACCACGGCAAGTCCACGCTCGCCGACCGGATGCTTCAGCTGACCGGCGTCGTCGACCAGCGGCAGATGCGTGCTCAGTACCTCGACCGCATGGACATCGAGCGTGAGCGCGGAATCACGATCAAGTCCCAGGCGGTGCGTCTGCCCTGGGCGCCGACCGACGATCCGGGCAACACGCACATTCTCAACATGATCGACACCCCCGGGCACGTCGACTTCACGTACGAGGTGTCGCGGTCGCTGGCGGCCTGTGAGGGGACCGTCCTCCTGGTCGACGCGGCCCAGGGGATCGAGGCCCAGACCCTCGCCAACCTGTACCTGGCGATGGAGAACGACCTCAAGATCATCCCCGTACTGAACAAGATCGACCTGCCGGCCGCGCAGCCGGAGAAGTTCTCCGAGGAGCTGGCGAACCTCATCGGCTGCGACCCGGCGGACGTGCTGAAGGTCAGCGCCAAGACGGGTGTGGGGGTCGACGCGCTGCTCGACCGGGTCGTGGCGGAGGTTCCGGCGCCGGTCGGCGTCAAGGACGCGCCCGCGCGCGCGATGATCTTCGACTCGGTGTACGACTCGTACCGGGGCGTGGTCACGTACGTCCGTGTGATCGACGGGCAGCTCAACAAGCGTGAGCGGATCCGGATGATGTCCACCGGCGCGACGCACGAGCTGCTGGAGATCGGGACCAACTCGCCCGAGATGCTGCCGGCCGACGGGCTGGCCGTCGGTGAGGTGGGTTACCTCATCACCGGTGTGAAGGACGTCCGGCAGTCCAAGGTCGGTGACACGATCACCAGCCAGGTGAAGGGGGCGACCGAGGCGCTCGGGGGGTACAAGGACCCCAAGCCGATGGTCTTCTCGGGCCTGTATCCGCTGGACGGGTCCGACTACCCGGAGCTGCGTGACGCCCTCGACAAGCTCCAGCTCAACGACGCCGCGCTCGTGTACGAGCCGGAGACGTCCGCCGCGCTGGGCTTCGGTTTCCGCGTCGGTTTCCTCGGGCTGCTGCACCTGGATGTGATCCGGGAGCGGCTGGAGCGTGAGTTCGGGCTCGACCTGATCGCCACCGCGCCGAACGTCGTGTACCGCGTCGTCATGGAGGACGGCGTCGAGCACACGGTCACCAACCCGAGCGAGTTCCCCGAGGGCAAGATCAACGAGGTGTACGAGCCCGTCGTACGCGCCACGATCCTCGCCCCGACCGAGTTCATCGGTTCGATCATGGAGCTGTGCCAGACCCGGCGCGGCACCCTGCTCGGCATGGACTACCTGTCGGAGGACCGGGTCGAGATCCGGTACACGCTGCCGCTCGCGGAGATCGTCTTCGACTTCTTCGACCAGCTGAAGTCGAAGACGCGCGGGTACGCCTCGCTGGACTACGAGCCCACGGGTGAGCAGACCTCCAGCCTGGTCAAGGTCGACATCCTGCTGCACGGCGACAAGGTGGACGCCTTCTCGGCGATCACGCACAAGGACGCGGCGTACGCGTACGGGGTGCGGCTCGTCGCCAAGCTGCGCGAGCTGATCCCGCGGCAGGCCTTCGAGGTGCCCATCCAGGCGGCCATCGGCTCGCGGGTCATCGCCCGCGAGACCATCCGCGCCATCCGCAAGGACGTCCTCGCCAAGTGCTACGGCGGTGACATCTCCCGGAAGCGCAAGCTGCTGGAGAAGCAGAAGGAAGGCAAGAAGCGGATGAAGATGGTGGGCTCTGTGGAGGTTCCGCAGGAGGCCTTCATCGCCGTTCTGTCCAGCGACGACAGCGCCGGGGGCGGCAAGGGCAAGAAGTAGCCACTGTTCACCCCCGGAAACTTGAGGGGAGCGTGGGCCTGTCGCGTGTCGCCGCGACGGGCCCGCGTGTGTTCGTAGGGTCGTTCTCGGTGGAAAGTGACCCGCCGCCGCCCCTTACCAACCGGCCTACCTCGCTCTACCCTGATCACCACTCGATGGTTACTCGCGAGTTAAACAACAGCCGCTTTGAGCCAGCCGCACAGTCCGTGAGCCAGCTGTACTGTCGCGTGCCCCGGAGGATGTCGTGAGCGACACACAGACCCTGATCGAGAACCGTCCGCCCTCGGTGGCGGCCCTCTTCCTCGAGCGCGTGGCGGCCACGCCCGACGGCGAGGCCTACCGCTACCCGGTGCCACCGGCCTCCGGGGAGGGGCCCTCCGACTGGAAGTCGCTGAGCTGGGCGGAGTCGGCCGAACGGGTCTACGCCGTCGCGGCCGGACTGATCGAGCTGGGTGTGCAGCCGGAGCAGCGGGTCGCCCTCGCCTCGTCGACGCGCATCGAGTGGATCCTCGCCGACCTCGGCATCATGTGCGCCGGCGCCGCCACCACGACCGTCTATCCGCAGACCAACGCCGAGGAGTCCGCGTACATCCTCTCGGACTCCTCCAGCCGGATCCTCATCGCGGAGGACGCGGCGCAGCTGGCCAAGGCCCGGGAGAAGAAGGCCGAGCTGCCCGAGCTGACGCATGTCGTGGTCATCGACACCGAGGGCGCGGACCTCTCGGAGGACTGGGTCCTCTCGCTGGCCGAGCTGGAGAAGCGCGGCGCGGCGTACCTGGAGAAGAAGCCCGACCTGATCAAGGAGAAGGTCGGCGCGATCACCAAGGACCAGCTGGCCACCCTCATCTACACCTCGGGCACCACGGGCCGCCCCAAGGGTGTCCGGCTGCCGCACGACAACTGGTCGTACATGGCGAAGGCGATCGCCGCGACCGGGCTGGTCAGTGCCGAGGACGTGCAGTACCTGTGGCTGCCGCTCGCGCACGTGTTCGGCAAGGTGCTCACCAGCGGTCAGATCGAGGTCGGGCACGTCACCGCGGTCGACGGCCGGATCGACAAGATCATCGAGAACCTGCCGGTGGTGCAGCCGACGTACATGGCGGCCGTGCCCCGCATCTTCGAGAAGGTCTACAACGGCGTCGTCGCCAAGGCCCGCGCGGGCGGCCCGGCCAAGTACAAGATCTTCCAGTGGGCGGCCGGGGTCTCCCGCGAGTACGCCAAGGCCAGCCAGGACAACTTCCGCCGCACCGGCACGGCCTCGGTGCCGTTCGCGCTCGGCGCGAAGCACGCGGTCGCCGACAAGCTGGTGTACGCCAAGCTCCGTGAGGCGTTCGGCGGCCGGCTGCGGGCCTGTGTCTCCGGGTCGGTCGCGCTGGCGCCCGAGATCGGGTTCTTCTTCGCCGGCGCCGGCATCCACATCCTGGAGGGCTACGGCCTCACGGAGACCTCGGCGGCGTCCTTCGTGAACCCCGGCGAGGCGTACCGCACCGGCACGGTCGGCAAGCCGCTGCCCGGCTGCGAGGTGCGGATCGCGGACGACGGCGAGATCCTGCTGCGAGGGCCCGGTGTGATGGAGGGCTACCACAAGCTGCCGGAGAAGACGGCGGAGGTGCTGGAGGCCGACGGGTGGTTCCACACCGGTGACATCGGCGAGCTCTCGCCCGACGGGTACCTGCGGATCACCGACCGGAAGAAGGACCTGTTCAAGACGTCCGGCGGCAAGTACATCGCGCCGACCGAGATCGAGGGGCAGTTCAAGTCGCTGTGCCCCTTCACCTCCAACGTCATGGTGCTCGGCGCGGACCGGAACTTCTGCACGGCGCTCATCGCCCTCGACGAGCTGTCCCTCCAGGGGTGGGCCGCGGAGAACGGGCTGGCCGGAAAGTCGTACGAGGAGATCATCACGGCGCCGGCGACGGTGGAGATGGTCGACGGGTACGTCAAGCAGCTCAACGAGGGGTTGCAGCGGTGGCAGACGATCAAGAAGTTCCGGTTGCTGCCTCGAGACCTCGACGTCGAGCACGGTGAGCTGACGCCGAGCCTGAAGCTGAAGCGGCCGGTGGTGGAGAAGGAGTACCAGCACCTCATCGATGAGATGTACGCCGGTGCGCGTGAGGCATAGCGCGTGAGGTAGGGGGTGGCGGGGGACTGGGTGGCGGCTGCGGGATCGTCGTGGCTTGTCGCGCAGTTCCCCGCGCCCCTAGAAGGCGCGGTTGCCCTCCACCAAGGTTCGAAGTTC
Organism: Streptomyces caniscabiei; assembly: GCF_014930365.1. Taxonomy (GTDB): domain Bacteria; phylum Actinomycetota; class Actinomycetes; order Streptomycetales; family Streptomycetaceae; genus Streptomyces; species Streptomyces caniscabiei. The sequence continues at coordinate 42,321 of NZ_JABXWI010000009.1, forward strand.
ACGTATCTGGGTGCGTATCTCGGTCAAGTCCGGTGAAGGTGCTGCCAGTTGCTTCTCCAGGGCCGTCAGGCGGGCGTCCAGCTGGTCCGCGTGTTCCCGTCGCGTCGTCAGCAGGGTCTCCAGCTGGCGGGTCTTGCGGTGCAGGTCCAGGAAGACGCTGACCTTGGCCCGTAACACCCACGGGTCGAAGGGCTTGGTGAGGTAGTCGGCGGCGCCGGTGGCGTAGCCGCGGAAGGCGTAGCCGGTGTCGGCGTCCGTGCCGGTGAGGAAGATGATCGGGACGTCCTTGGTCTGGTCGAGGCGCTTGATGTGGGCGGCGGTCTCGAAGCCGTCCATGCCGGGCATCCGGATGTCGAGGAGGACGACGGCGAAGCGGTGCCGCAGCAGGGCCTTCATCGCCTCCTCGCCCGAACGGGCGCGGACGAGCGGCTCGTTGAGGGATGCCAGGACGGCCTCCAGGGCGAGCAGGTTGTCCTCCATGTCGTCGACGAGGAGGATGCCCGCGCCTGCGTCGGTCCGGTCCTGAGAGGTCATGGTGAGGGTGCCTCGTTCTCTTCGGTGCGTTTCTCGGGGGACGGCTCGGCGCCCTGCTGGACCTGGGGGGCCTCCGGGTCCAGGACCGCGCAGACGACCGTGAGCAGCTGGTCCACGTCCACCGGCTTGGGCACGTAGTCGTTGGCGCCGCGGGCGATCGACTTCTCGCGGTCGCCGGGCATCGCCTTGGCGGTGAGGGCGACGATGGGCAGGCCCGCCCAGCGGGGGGTACGGCGGATGGCGGAGATCGTCTCGTAGCCGTCCATCTCCGGCATCATGATGTCCATCAGGACGAGTTCGACGTCCGGGTTGCGCTCCAGGGTCTCGATGCCCTCGCGGCCGTTCTCCGCGTACAGGACGGGCATGCCGACCCGGCCCAGGACATGGGTGAGCGCGAAGACGTTGCGGATGTCGTCGTCGACGATCAGCACCCGGCGGCCGGGCAGCACCTGGCCCGCGCGGCCCACCTTCCACGCCTCCAGCTTGGTGGGTGCCGGCCAGGAGTCGTCGCTGTCGTACGTGTCGGCTTCGTGCGCTGCCGGGTACGGCTCGGTCGTCAACTGCTCGGGTACGAGACTGCCGCGCTCTTCGACCACCGGGCCCGTCACCCCGTGGCCCGGACTGAACACCGGGACGTACAGGGTGAAGATCGAGCCCTTGCCGGGGACGCTCTCCGCGATGATGCGGCCGCCGAGCAGGCCGGCGATCTCGCGGCTGATGGACAGACCGAGGCCGGTGCCGCCGTACTTGCGGTTGGTGGTGCCGTCGGCCTGCTGGAACGCCTCGAAGATCACCGGGAGTTTCTCGGCGGCGATGCCGATGCCGGTGTCGGAGACGGCGAAGGCGATCACCTCGTCGTGGTCCTCGCGGGTGTAGCGGTGGTCGGGGTCCTTGACGCGGCTGACGGTCAGCTCGACCCGGCCCGACGCGGTGAACTTGATCGCGTTCGAGAGGAGGTTGCGCAGGATCTGTTGGAGGCGCTGCTCGTCCGAGTACATCTCGCGCGGGACGTCCTCGCCGACCGTCACCTCGAAAGCCAGGCCCCGGTCGAGGGTGAGGGGCCGGAACGTGGCGTGGACGTAGTCCAGGAGTTTGATCAGGGGGAGGCGCTTCGGGCGTACGTCCATCCGGCCCGCCTCGATCTTCGAGAGGTCGAGGATGTCGTTGATCAGCTGGAGGAGGTCGGAGCCCGAGCGGTGGATCGTGGTCGCGAACTGCACCTCCTGGTCGGTGAGATGGCCGTCCGGGTTGTCGGAGAGCAGCCGTGCCAGGATCAGCAGCGAGTTCAGCGGGGTGCGCAGCTCGTGGGACATGTTCGCCAGGAACTCCGACTTGTACTGCGAGGAGGTGGCCAACAGTGCTGCCTTCTCCTCCAGTTCGGCGTTGGAGCGCTGCAACTCCGCCTGCTGCATCTGTAGTTCGTCGGAGCGTTCCTGGAGCTGCATGGCGAGGCGCTGGGACTCGCCGAGGAGGGACTCCGTACGGGAGTTGGCGATGATGGTGTTGATGGCGACGCCGATGGTGTTCACGAACTGGTCGAAGAACGCCAGGTGGACGTCGGAGAAGCGGGAGAAGGAGGCGAGCTCGATCACGCCGAGGAGCTTGTCCTCGAAGAGGATCGGGATGATCACCACGCTGGACGGGGAGGCCTCCCCGAGACCACTGTTGATCTTGATGTAGCCGGGCGGGGCCTCCTCCACCAGGATCCGCTTCCTCTCGCGGGCCGCCTGCGCGACCAGGCCGTGCACCGGCAGGCCGCCGGTCTCGACGGTCGCACCCTGCGCCGCGCCGTAACCCGCGATGAAGGCCAGGCCCTTGGTGGGCGCCACCGGGAGCGGGGCCGCGCCGTCCTCGTCGGGGTCGGCCAGGTAGAAGGCGCCGTACTGGGCGTTCACCAGCGGGGTCAGCTCGCGCAGGATCAGATCGGCGACCTCCATCAGGTCGCGGTGGCCCTGCATCAGGGCGGCGAGCCGGGCGAGGTTGGACTCCAGCCAGTCCTTCGCGCGGGTGGTCTCGCGGAGGTTGGCCACCATCAGGTTGATGTTGTCCTTCAGCTCGGCGACCTCGCCCTGCGTCTCCACCGTGATCGAGCGGGACATGTCGCCCTGGGCCACGGCGGAGGCGACCTCGGCGATCGCGCGGACCTGCGTGGTCAGGTTCGACGCGAGCTCGTTCACGTTCGTCGTCAGACGCTTCCAGGTGCCGTAGACGCCCTCGACCCGTGCCTGGCCGCCGAGTTGGCCCTCGGAGCCGACCTCGCGGGCCACGCGGGTGACCTCGGAGGAGAAGGAGGAGAGGGTGTCGACCATCGTGTTGATGGCGGTCTTCAGCTCCAGGATCTCGCCGCGCGCGTCCACATCGATCTTCTTGGAGAGATCGCCGTTCGCGACCGCGGTGGTCACCTGGGCGATGTTGCGGACCTGCGAGGTCAGGTTGTCCGCCATGTAGTTGACGTTGTCGGTGAGGTCCCGCCACACACCGGACACGCCCAGCACCTGGGCGCGGCCGCCGAGCGCGCCGTCGGTGCCGACCTCGCGGGCCACCCGCGTCACCTCGTCGGCGAAAGCCCGCAACTGCTCCACCATCGTGTTGACGGTGTCCTTCAGCTCCAGGATCTCGCCGCGCGCGTCGACGGTGATCTTCTTGGAGAGGTCGCCGTTGGCGACGGCCGTGGTGACCTGGGCGATGTTGCGGACCTGCGAGGTCAGATTCAGGGCCATGAAGTTGACGTTGTCGGTGAGGTCCTTCCAGACGCCCGACACGCCCCGGACCTGCGCCTGCCCGCCGAGGTTGCCCTCGGTGCCGACCTCGCGGGCGACCCGGGTGACCTCGTCGGCGAAGGCGGAGAGCTGGTCGACCATCGTGTTGATCGTCGACTTCAGCTCCAGGATCTCGCCCTTGGCCTCGACGGTGATCTTCTTGCCGAGGTCCCCTTGGGCGACGGCCGTGGAGACAAGGGCGATGTTCCTGACCTGCGAGGTCAGGTTGTCCGCCATGAAGTTGACGTTGTCGGTGAGGTCCTTCCAGACGCCGGAGACGCCCCGGACCTGGGCCCGGCCGCCGAGGTTGCCCTCGGTGCCGACCTCGCGGGCGACCCGGGTCACTTCGTCGGCGAAGGCGGAGAGCTGGTCGACCATCGTGTTGATGGTGGACTTCAGCTCCAGGATCTCGCCCTGCGCGTCGACGGTGATCTTCTGGCTGAGGTCGCCGTTCGCCACCGCCGTGGTCACCTGGGCGATGTTGCGGACCTGCGAAGTCAGGTTCGACGCCATGAAGTTGACGTTGTCGGTGAGGTCCTTCCAGACCCCGGAGACACCCCGGACCTGGGCGCGACCGCCGAGCCGGCCCTCGGTGCCGACCTCGCGGGCCACGCGGGTGACCTCGTCGGCGAAGGCGGAGAGCTGGTCGACCATCGTGTTCACGGTGAGCTTCAGTTCGAGCAACTCGCCGGTCGCCTCGACCGTCACCGTACGGGTGAGGTCGCCGCGCGCCACCGCGGTGGTCACCAGGGCGATGTCCCGCACCTGCGCGGTCAGCCGGGCGGCCATGGTGTTGACCGCCTCGGTCACGTCCCGCCAACTCCCGGACAGACCCCGGACCTTGGCGCGGCCGCCGAGCCGGCCTTCGGTCCCGACCTCGCGCGCCACCCGGGTCACCTCGCCGGTGAACAGGGACAGCTGGTCGACCATCTTGTTCACCGCGCGGCCCAACCGCCTGAGGTCGCCCCGCAGTTGACGGTTGCCGTCGTGCAGGTCGACCCGCTGGGTGAGGTCGCCGCCGGCCACCGCGTCCAGCACGCGGGTGGCGTTGGCGGCCGGGGCGACCAGGGCGTCCAGGGTCTGGTTCACATCGTCGACCCGGGTCGCCCAGGCACCCTGGCCCGGGCTCGCCGACAGCCGCTCGTCGAGGCGGCCGTGCCGCACCAACTCCCGCCGGACCCGCTGCACTTCGCTGCCGAAGTGGGTGCTGCGGTCGATGATCTGGTTGAAGAGGGCGCACAGCTCCGCCACCGGCGCGGGGCCCGCCTCCGGGACCTTCGTGAAGCTGCCGTCTCGGGCGGCGGTCATGGCCGCGGTCAGCGCGCGGAGATCGGATGCCCGGATCAGAACGTCCGTTTGGCTGTCTTTTTGACCGTCTCGGAGCACCCGCGTAGCACTGTTCTCACTCATGGTGGCCCACTTCGGTAACTCGGCGCTTATGGGCGTGGTCAGTCTGTCACTCTGTCCGTGCCGCCTGAGGCCTATTCGTCCGAACTTTCTCAGGGAGCCGCTCAGTGGGGGCCATTCCGACGCAACGGGAGACCGCGTCCTGTGCGCCCGACGCGCCCGCGCGCGTCGGGGCTGACACGCTGTCCGCCGGGACCGCGTACGCGGGCGCGGACCGGCGCGCGGTGGTGCGTGTGTCGCTGCCCGGGGGACCGCTCGCGCCGGGAGCCGCCCGGCGCTTCGTCGGTACCGCGCTCGGGGAGTGGGCCGAGCTCGATCTGCCGGGGGCCGCGGCCCTCTCCGCCCGCCTCGTCGAGGACGCCCTCGTGGTGGTCAGCGAGCTGGTCACCAACGCGGTCGTCCACGCGGGCACGGACGTCGAACTGCTGTGCCGTCTGGGGCGCGACGACCCCGCCTCCGCCGGGTGGCTGCTGGTCGAGGTCTCGGACCATCATCCCTCCAGGGCGGTACGGGACGAGGGCGCCGAACGCCCCTACCTCGTCGAACGGCCGTACGGGGCCGCCGAGTACGGACGGGGCCTGCGCCTCGTCGCGGCGCTCTCCGAGGCGTGGGGGATCACCTACCGGACCGGCATGAAGACCGTCTGGGCCCGGTTGTCGGTCGACGGGGCGATGGCGGTGGAGGACGCGTTCGGGGCGTACGGCGGTGAGGTGCCGGGGGTGGGGGGCGCGGGGATCTCGGGGACCGTCGGGGCCGGGGATGTCGGGGAGGTAGCGGGAACCGAGGGCGACGGGGCGGTCGAGGGGGGCGCGGGAGGGGACGACTGGCGCGTGTCGGCGTACGCCGGGGACGGGGAGGTGCGGGGAGTTCGCGGTGCGCGGGCGTACGCGGGGGGCGTCGGACACGGTGACGAAGGGGGCCCCGAGCTGGGGCCGGACCCGGTCGATCTGGTCGCCCCCGTGCCCCGGCTCGGTGTGGAGCGCGACCGGGAGTGGTTGAACCGGGGTGCGCTCTCCTTCCTGGCCGAGGCGTCCGATCTGCTCGCCGGACAGCTCGACGAGGACCTGGTCGCCGCGCTCGCCGGGCAGCTGCTGGTGCCGAGGCTGGCGGACTGGTGCGCGGTGTGGCTGGAGGACGAGGGGCTGGGCTGGCGCGGCGGCGACGGTTCGCTCGGCCCGGCACCCCGGCTCGCCCGCGTCTGGCACGGCAGCGAGAACCGCATCGAGGAACTGCGCCGGGCCCTGGAGCAGAATCCGCCGCGACTGCCCGAGTCGGTGCGGTCGAGAGCGGTACCGGTGCCGTGGCCGGAGCCGGCCGCCGGCGACCGGCCGAGCGGGGTGGGTGACCGGGGGCGGACAGCGGACGGCGAGGGTGCGCCGACGGACGGCGAGGGTGCCTCGCGGGACGGCGGGGGTGCCTCGGCGGGGTCGGTCGGGAAGCGGGACGGTGGTTCGGCCGGGGAACGACTCGGCGGGTCGCCCGGGCTGAGTCGCGGCGGGGCCGTGCGCGGGCGCGAAGACGGGGCGGCACCGGAGTGTGACAGCGGGGCGGCGCCGGAGCGTGCGGGCGGGGCGGCGCCGGAGTGCGACGGCGGGATCGTGCGCGGGCGCGAGAGCCGGGCGGCCCGGGAGTGTGACGGCGAGACCGGGCGGGAGCGTGACGATGAAACCGCCCGGGAGTGTGAAGGTGGGGCCCCGTCGGGGCGTGCGGGCGGGGCGGCGCCGGAGTGCGACGGCGGGATCGTGCGCGGGCGCGAGAGCCGGGCGGCCCAAGAGCGTGACGGTGAGACCGGGCGGGAGCGGGACGGCGAGACCGGGCGGGAGCGTGACGGTGGGGCCGCGTGGGAGCGTGGCGGCGAGGTCGTGCGGGAGCGTGAGGGTGGGGCCGCGCTTGCCTATCGGCTGATTGCCGGGGGGCGGCCGCTCGGGACTCTCGTCATCGGGCGGGCCGGGCTGCTGCGGTTCCCGGACGAGGTGACCGGACTGGTGGAGGACCTGAGCCGACGCATCGCGCTGTCGATCGGGGCGGCCCGTCAGTACGCCCGTCAGGCGACCATCAGCCGCGTGCTCCAGCGCGGCCTGCTGCCGGGCGCGGTCGCCGAGATCCCCGGAGTGTCGAGCGCACTGGTGTACGAGCCGTGCGACAAGGGTGGACCCAGCGGCGACTTCTACGACCTCTTCCCCGCCGGCCGGGGCCGCTGGTGCTTCGCCATCGGTGACGTCCAGGGCAAGGGCCCCGAGGCCGCCGTGGTCATCGGTCTCGCCCGCCCCTGGCTGCGGCTGCTCGCCCGCGAGGGCTACGGCGTGGCGGACGTGCTCGACCGCCTCAACCAGCTCCTCCTCGACGACGCGACCGAGGCCGCCGACGCCGCCGCCCGCGCCCTGGTCACGGCCGGCGACCCCGGTCTCGTCGATCCCGACGGCCCCCAGATCCGCTTCCTCTCCCTTCTCTACGGCGAACTCGTCCCCGTCCCCGGCGGCGTCCGCTGCACCCTCGCCTCCGCCGGCCACCCGCTGCCGCTGCTCCTCGGGCCCGACGGCGACGTCCGGACCGTGGCCGAGCCGCAGACCCTGCTCGGGGTGATCGAGGACACGGAGTACGTCTCCGAGACGTTCGAGCTGCGCTGCGGCGACACCCTGCTCTGCGTGACCGACGGGGTCACCGAGCGGCGCAGCGGCCCGCGCATGTTCGACGACGGGGACGGCCTCGCCACCGCCCTCTCCGGCTGCGCCGGCCTCGACGCCCAGCTGATCGCCGAACGCATCCGCCGACTCGTCCACGAGTTCGGGGAACGGCCTCCGGACGACGATCTGGCGCTGCTGGTGCTGCGGGCGGAGTAGTGGCCGGAGCAGGGTCGGAGGAGCGGCCTGAGTAGGACCGGAGCAGGGGCGTGACGGCGGCGGATCGACGGCGGACCGAGGACCGGCGGCGTTGCTGGACAATGGAAGGCATGCCTTCCGCACTCCCCGACGGTGAGCCCGTCCCCGACGACGGGGCGTTGCCCGCGCACGCCCTGGCCGACGCGGCCGAGCGTCCCCTCGGGTTCTATCTCCACGTCCCGTACTGCGCGACCCGCTGCGGCTACTGCGACTTCAACACCTACACCGCCACCGAACTGCGCGGCACCGGCGGCGTCCTCGCCTCCCGCGACAACTACGCGGAGACGGTCGTCGACGAGATCCGCCTCGCCCGCAAGGTCATGGGCGACGACCCGCGCCCCGTCCGTACGGTCTTCGTCGGCGGCGGGACGCCCACGCTGCTGGCCGCCGACGACCTCGTACGGATGCTGGGGGCGATCCGGGAGGAGTTCGGGCTCGCGGACGACGCGGAGGTGACGACCGAGGCGAACCCGGAGTCGGTCGACCCCGCCTATCTGGAGACTCTGCGCGCGGGCGGCTTCAACCGGCTCTCGTTCGGTATGCAGAGCGCACGGCAGCACGTGCTGAAGATCCTCGACCGTACGCACACGCCGGGGCGCCCGGAGGCGTGCGTGGCGGAGGCGCGCGCCGCCGGCTTCGACCACGTCAACCTGGACCTGATCTACGGCACGCCGGGCGAGTCGGACGACGACTGGCGGGCCTCCCTGGGCGCCGCGCTCGGCGCCGGGCCGGACCACATCTCGGCGTACGCCCTGATCGTCGAGGAGGGCACGCAGCTGGCGCGGCGCATCCGCCGGGGCGAGGTGCCGATGACCGACGACGACGTCCACGCCGACCGGTACCTCATCGCCGAGGAGACGCTCTCGGCCGCCGGGTTCGACTGGTACGAGGTCTCCAACTGGGCCACCTCGGACGCCGGGCGTTGCCTCCACAACGAGCTGTACTGGCGCGGCGCGGACTGGTGGGGCGCGGGGCCGGGCGCCCACAGCCACGTCGGCGGCGTGCGCTGGTGGAACGTCAAGCACCCCGGCGCGTACGCGGGCGCGCTGGCGGCGGGGAAGTCGCCGGGCGCCGGGCGTGAGCTCCTGTCGGACGAGGACCGCCGCGTCGAGCGCATCCTGCTGGAGCTGCGGCTGCGGGAGGGGTGCCCGTTGTCGCTGCTGCGGGAGCAGGGCCTCGCGGCGGCCGGGCGCGCCCTGTCCGACGGGCTGCTCGACCCGGGCCCGTACGAGGAGGGGCGCGCGGTGCTCACGCTGCGGGGGCGGTTGCTGGCGGACGCGGTGGTGCGGGACTTGGTGGACTGATCACTCTGGTGGGTGAATCGGTGCGGAACGGGGGTTCGGTACCTAATCTGGCTCGTAGGCTGCCGCCGAAAAGGACGCGGCGGATGTGGAGGGCCACGGAGATGACCGCTGTGGATGAGCGTGGGATGGCTGAGTTCTTCGCGGGGTTCGAGCCCCCGGACGGCGTCAAGATGGAGCTTCTCCGGGGGGAAATCGTGATGATGTCCAGCCCTGATCTGGTGCACAACCGGATCGTGACGGCGGTGCAGGACCAGATCCCGCGCCAGCGTTGGGAGAGGCTGCAGACTCAGGACGTCGACATCGTCGACGAAGCCAGCGAGCCCGTACCTGACCTGGTCGTGCTGGAGAATGACCTCAGCCCGGAGGCGGGGCGCTTGCTGTCGTCCCGGCTGATCACTTTGGTGGTCGAAGTCGTTTCCAAGACCAGCGTTGACCGGGACTATGGGGTCAAGCGATCGATCTATGCAGCGGGTCAGGTGCCCGCCTACCTGATCATCGACCCGATCATGTCCCAATGCGTGCTGCTCACTGAGCCCCGGGGAGCTGGTGACGCCGCCGACTATCAGGTGCAGCGCATTACCAAGTTCGGGGACCCTGTACCGCTGGATTTGCTCGGCGTCGAGCTGGATACCAGCACGTTCGGCACTCTCCCGGGGGTCAGGCCCCACCGCCGACCGTGACGAAGTCGATCAACTCCTCCACCCGGCCCAGCAGTTCAGGCTCCAGGTCTTTGTAGGAACCCACCCGCGCCAGAATCGCCTGCCAGACCGCGCCGGTGTTGTCCGAAGGCCACCCCAGCGCCCGGCACACCCCCGTCTTCCAGTCCTGCCCGCGCGGGACGCGCGGCCACGACGCGATGCCCAGCGACGACGGCTTCACCGCCTCCCAGATGTCGATGTACGGGTGGCCCACGACGAGCGCGTGCTCGCTGGTCACCGACGCGGCGATCCGTGACTCCTTGCTGCCGGGGACCAGATGATCGACCAGGACGCCCAACCGCGCGTCCGGCCCCGGTGCGAAGTCCGCGACGATCGCGGGCAGGTCGTCCACGCCCTCCAGGTACTCCACCACCACGCCCTCGACGCGCAGATCGTCGCCCCAGACCTTCTCGACGAGTTCCGCGTCGTGGCGGCCCTCGACATAGATGCGTCCGGCCCGGGCCACGCGCGCGCGGGCGCCCGGGACGGCCACCGAGCCGGAGGCGGTGCGGGAGGGGCGGACGGGCGCCGAGGACGTGGGGCGGACCAGAGTCACCACCCGGCCCTCCAGCAGGAAGCCCCGGGGCTCCAGCGGGAACACGCGGAGCTTGCCGAAGCGGTCCTCCAGCGTCACCGTGCCCGCCTCGCAGCGGATGACCGCGCCGCAGAAGCCGGTCGTGGGCTCCTCGACGACCAGTCCGGGGTCGGCCGGGACCTCGGGGACCGGCTTGGGCTTCTTCCAGGGAGGGGTCAGGTCGGGTGAGTACTGGCGCATTCGGATGACGATAGGAGAAGCGGCGCCCGGAAACCCCGTACTCAGCCCGACACGCCGAAGCGCCGTGCCAGCGCGTCGCGTTGGGCGCGGACGAACGCCGCGTCCACCACCGCCCCGTGGCCGGGCACGTACAGCGCGTCCTCGCCGCCCAGGGCCAGCAGTCGGTCCAGCGCGTCGGGCCAGCGGGACGGGACGGCGTCGGGACCGGCCTGGGGTTCACCGGACTCCTCCACCAGGTCCCCGCAGAACACGACCTCCGGCGAACCGGCGGACCCCGCCGTGGCCGGCGTGCCCGGGACCAGGACCACCAGGTCGTGTGCGGTGTGCCCCGGCCCCACGTTCGCCAGCAGCACCCGATGACCGCCGCCCAGGTCGAGCGTCCACTCGCCGGAGACCAGGTGGCGGGGGAGGACGAGCAGGTCCGCGGCCTCGGTGGCGTCCGCCGGGGGGAGGCCGTGGCGCACCGCGTCCGCGTGGAGTGCGTCGCGGTCACGGGTCAGGACGCCGTCGACACCCACCGCGCCGAACACCTCCACCCCGGAGAACGCCGCCGCCCCGAAGACATGGTCGAAGTGGGGGTGGGTCAGCGCGAGATGCGTCACACGGGCGCCACCGAGCAGCCGGCACGCCTCGGTGCGCAACCGCGCGCCCTCCCGCACGCTGGAACCCGCGTCGATCATGAGGGCCGCACCGTCCCCGGCCACCAACCCGACCGTGCAGTCCCAGCCGGGAAGGCGGCACCGTCCGACCCGTGGCGTCAATTCCTGCCACCCGCACTCTTCCCAAGTCACCGTCATGCACCGACGCTAGCTGTAGCTCGGCATCCGCCGACGAAGCGGGGTGTGAGGGAGGTCGCGGCGCAGCCGGTGAAGCGTCGAGGGCGGGTGCGGCAGGCGGCGAGGACGGTCCGTCACGGGTGCTCCGCGGTGGCCGTGAGCGGGTCGTGAGCGGGTCGCGAGGTGTCCGTGGGGCGGGCGCGCGGTGTGGCGTGGTCGCCCGTGTGTTCGGCGGTCGGTGGGGCCGGTCGGCTTCGCCCGTCGCCGCGTACCCGTCGGTAGGAAGTGTGCCGCGACATGGCCCGGCAGGGGTCGGACAGTGGCCCGACATGGCCGGACACGTCCGTACACGTCGGCATGACATGGCTGGACCGGCCTTGCCGGGGGCGTACCCCACCGCCGTACACTGGGCGGGGAGTGCTGGCACTCGCCCGGGGCGAGTGCCAAGGGGGAGTCACGGAAGAGCGAGCTGGAGGTGTGCGCGATGCTCAGTGAACGCAGGCTCCAGGTGCTGCGCGCCATCGTCCAGGACTACGTGGGCACCGAGGAGCCCGTCGGTTCCAAGGCGCTCACCGAGCGGCACAACCTGGGGGTCTCCCCGGCGACCGTCCGCAACGACATGGCGGCGCTGGAGGACGAGGGTTTCATCGCCCAGCCCCACACCAGCGCGGGCCGCATCCCCACCGACAAGGGGTACCGGCTCTTCGTCGACAAGCTGGCCGGCGTCAAGCCGATGACGCCGCCCGAGCGGCGCGCCATCCAGAACTTCCTGGACGGCGCGGTCGATCTGGACGACGTCGTGGCGCGGACCGTGCGGCTGCTGGCGCAGCTGACGCGGCAGGTCGCGGTCGTGCAGTACCCCTCGCTCACCCGCTCGACCGTGCGGCACGTGGAGCTGCTGTCGCTGGCCCCGGCCCGGCTGATGCTCGTGCTGATCACGGACACCGGACGGGTGGAGCAGCGGCTGGTGGACTGCCCGGCGCCCTTCGGAGAAACGTCACTCGCGGATCTTCGCGCCCGGCTGAACAGCAAGGTCGCGGGCCGCCGGTTCACCGATGTGCCCCGGCTGGTCGAGGACCTGCCGGAGGCGTTCGACGTCGAGGACCGGGGCACGGTCTCGACGGTGCTCTCCACCCTGCTGGAGGCACTCGTCGAGGAGAGCGAGGAGCGGCTGATGATCGGCGGAACCGCCAATCTCACCCGCTTCGGACATGACTTCCCCCTCACCATCCGGCCCGTTCTGGAAGCCTTGGAGGAGCAGGTCGTCCTCCTCAAGTTGCTTGGCGAGGCCGGGGATTCGGGCATGACCGTACGCATCGGTCATGAGAACGCGTATGAGGGACTCAACTCCACGTCCGTCGTCTCCGTCGGTTACGGTTCGGGCGGCGAGGCAGTAGCGAAGCTGGGCGTGGTCGGACCTACGCGCATGGACTATCCGGGAACGATGGGAGCGGTACGAGCGGTGGCACGGTACGTCGGACAGATCCTGGCGGAGTCTTAAGTGGCCACGGACTACTACGCCGTGCTCGGCGTGCGCCGCGACGCGTCCCAGGACGAGATCAAGAAGGCGTTCCGGAGGCTCGCTCGCGAGCTGCACCCGGACGTCAATCCCGATCCGAAGACCCAGGAGCGGTTCAAGGAGATCAACGCCGCCTACGAGGTGTTGTCGGACCCGCAGAAGAAGCAGGTCTACGACCTCGGCGGCGACCCGCTGTCCCAGGCGGGCGGCGGAGGCGCGGGCGGCTTCGGCGCCGGTGGCTTCGGCAACTTCTCGGACATCATGGACGCGTTCTTCGGTACGGCGTCGCAGCGGGGTCCCCGCTCGCGCACGCGCCGGGGACAGGACGCGATGATCCGGCTGGAGATCGACCTCGACGAGGCGGCCTTCGGCACGACGAAGGACATCCAGGTCGACACGGCCGTCGTCTGTACGACGTGCAGTGGCGAGGGGGCCGCTCCCGGCACCACCGCCCAGACCTGTGACATGTGCCGGGGCCGCGGTGAGGTCTCGCAGGTCACGCGGTCCTTCCTCGGCCAGGTCATGACCTCCCGGCCCTGCCCGCAGTGCCAGGGCTTCGGCACGATCGTCCCCAACCCGTGCCCCGAGTGCGCGGGCGACGGGCGGGTGCGGTCGCGGCGGACGCTGACCGTCAAGATCCCGGCCGGTGTCGACAACGGCACGCGGATCCAGCTGGCCGGTGAGGGCGAGGTCGGGCCCGGTGGAGGTCCCGCCGGTGACCTCTACGTCGAGATCCACGAGCTGCCGCACCCGATGTTCCAGCGGCGTGGCGACGATCTGCACTGCACGGTGACGATCCCGATGACGGCGGCGTCCCTCGGCACGAAGGTGCCGCTGGAGACGCTGGACGGGCTGGAGGAGGTCGACATCCGGCCCGGGACGCAGTCCGGGCAGTCGATCCCGCTGCACGGGCGCGGTGTCACGCATCTGCGCGGCGGCGGGCGGGGCGATCTGATCGTCCACGTCGAGGTGCAGACGCCGACGAAGCTGGACCCCGAGCAGGAGGGGTTGCTGCGGCAGCTGGCCGCGCTGCGCGGGGAGGAACGGCCGACGGGGCAGTTCCAGCCCGGTCAGCAGGGGCTGTTCTCCCGGCTGAAGGACGCGTTCAACGGGCGCTGAGTGGGTGTGTCGGCGGGCCCGCTGAGTGGGCGCGCCGTCGGGTGCGGCTGCGTGGGGCTTCTCGCGCAGTTCCCCGCGCCCCTGAAAAGCAGGGGCTGCGCCCCGTGCTTTTCAGACCCGCGGGGCCGTGGTCTTCCAGGCCCGCAGGGCCTGGTCCTTCAGGGGCGCGGGGAACTGCGCGACCAGCCCCCACCCACCCGCACCCGACGAGCAACCGTCCGCCCCGATTCGGCGATGTCCGGAGGACAGTGGCACCATGCCGTCATGTCCTCCGCACTGACCGATCTCGTCCCGCTCCCGATCGTGCAGGCCCCGATGGCGGGCGGTGTGTCCGTGCCGCGGCTGGCCGCCGCCGTGTCCGAGGCCGGCGGGCTGGGATTCCTGGCCGCCGGGTACAAGACGGCCGACGGGATGTACCAGGAGATCAAGGCCCTCCGGGCGCTCACCTCACGCCCCTTCGGCGTGAACCTCTTCATGCCGCAACCGGAGTATGCCGAGCCCGCCGCCGTCGAGGTCTACGCGGAGCAGCTCGCCGGTGAGGCCACCTGGTACGACGCCGAGCTGGGCGACCCGGACAGCGGACGCGACGACGGCTACGAGGCCAAGCTCGCCGTGCTGCTCGACAACCCGGTGCCCGTGGTCTCGTTCCACTTCGGCTGCCCGACGCCCGAGGTCGTCGAGTCCCTCGCCCGCAAGGGCACGCTCACCCTGGTCAGCGCGACCTCGGCGGAGGAGGCGCAGGCCGTGGAGCGGTCCGGGGCCCACGCCGTGATCGTGCAGGGCGTCGAGGCCGGCGGCCACCAGGGCACCCACCGGGACGACCCCGAGCGCGACCGCGCCGGCATCGGGCTGCTCTCGCTGGTCGCCCAGGTCCGCGAGGCCGTGGCGCTGCCGATGGTCGCGGCCGGCGGCATCATGCGAGGCAGTCAGATCGCCGCCCTCCTCACGGCCGGCGTGAGCGCGGCCCAGCTCGGCACCGCGTTCCTCGCGACCGCCGAGTCCGGCGCGCACGCCGTGCACAAGCAGGCCCTGACCGACCCCCTCTTCGTCCGCACCGAGCTGACCCGGGCCTTCTCCGGCCGGCCGGCCCGGGGCCTGGTCAACCGGTTCCTGCGCGAGCACGGCCCGTACGCGCCCGTCGCCTATCCGGAGGTCCACCACCTCACCTCGCCGCTGCGCAAGGCCGCCGCGAAGGCCGGGGACGCCCAGGGCATGGCGCTGTGGGCCGGGCAGGGCCACCGGATGGCCCGCGCGCTGCCCGCCGGGGAACTGGTCGAGGTGCTGGCCGCCGAGATCGCCGCCGCACAGGACGAGCAGGCCGCCGCGCGGGTCGGCAGCGGCCAGGGCGGTCAGGCCGGGAGCGAGGGGCGATGACCGCACCCGTGTTCGTGGTCGACCGGTTCGACGGCCGGGGCTCGGAGATCGTGCTCGACGGCCCCGAAGGACGCCACGCGGTCTCCGTGAAGCGGCTGCGGCCCGGTGAGGACGTGGTCCTCACCGACGGGCGGGGCCGGTGGGTGGAAGGCGTGGTGAAGGCCGCCGAGGGCAAGGACCGGCTGGTCGTCATGGATGTGGGGGACCTGCGGGAGGAGCCGCCCGCACAGCCCCGCATCACCGTCGTCCAGGCGCTGCCCAAGGGCGACCGGGGCGAACTGGCCGTCGAGACCATGACCGAGGTCGGTGTCGACGCGATCGTGCCCTGGGCCGCCTCCCGCTGCATCACCCAGTGGAAGGGCGACCGGGGACTGAAGGCGCTCGCCAAGTGGCGGGCCACCGCCCGGGAGGCGGGCAAGCAGTCCCGCCGGACGCGGTTCCCCGAGGTCGCGGACGCGGCCACGGGCAAGCAGGTCGCGGCACTGCTGGCGAAGGCCGACTTCGCCGCCGTCCTGCACGAGAGCGGCGACGAGACCCTGGCCACGGCGAAGCTGCCGACGGCCGGGGAGATCGTGCTCGTCGTGGGGCCCGAGGGGGGCGTGTCGCCGGAGGAGCTGGCGCTCTTCGGCGAGGCGGGCGCGGGGGCGTACCGACTCGGGCCCAGTGTGCTGCGCACGTCGACCGCCGGGACGGCGGCGGGGGCGCTGCTGCTGGGCCGCACCGGACGCTGGTCCTGACCGCCCTGGTCCCGACCGTGTCCCCGACCCCTCAGGGAGCATCGTGGAACTCGCCCAAGTAAGGCTGCTCGTCACCGACCTCGCCGTGTGCTACCGCTTCTACGCCGATGTGCTCGGGCTGAAGCCGCAGTCCGGGGCCGTCGACGGGCCGTACGAGAAGTTCAGCCCGGCCGTCGGGTCCGCGGGGATCGCGCTGCAGGACCGGGCGATGATGGCCGAGGTGCTCGGGGAGCTGGCCGACGCGGCGAACGGACACCGGTCGCTGGTCGTCCTGCGCGTCGACGACCTCGACGCGTACTGCGAGCGGGTCACCTCGTTCGGCGTACGGCTCCTGCACGGACCCGCACGTATGACCGACCGGATGCGGGTGGCCCATCTCAAGGACCCCGAGGGGAACTTGGTCGAGCTGCAGGAATGGCTGCTGATGAGCGGCTGACGCCCCCCGCCGGTGTCCTCCGCCCGTGTCCCCCGTCCCGGTGGCATGGCCGCACGCGGTCTTCCGTGCCGCCGCGGGCGGTGGCAGGCTGCCGGGCATGGGGGCATGGAAGCGTCTCAGGGCGTACCGGACGGGCGGGCGCCGGCTCCTGCTGGGAGCCGGGCTCGGTGTCTGCGCGGTCGTGGGCCTGGTGGCCTGCGAGGGCGGCGGGCTGAACACCGGCGCCGTCGCGTTCACCACCGACCAGCTCGCCACCAAGGAGCTGGAGCGGGAGGGCCTCGACGTGCGGTGGCTCACCTGCACGGCGTCGTACGACGGCGACGGCGACGGGCAGGGCGACGGCAAGAAGTCCGGCGCGCCGTCCGCGTCCGTGAACACCGTCGCCGACGTCGACTGCACCGGCGAGGACAAGGAGGGCCGGGACATCGAGGTCACCGGGAAGGTGACCAAAGAGGTCAACGGCAGGTGCGTACGCGGGGATCTGACCGCGAAGGTCGGCGGCAAGGAGTGGTTCCACGTCGAGGGGCTCGGCAACTGCGATGCCCCCGCCCCGACGCCGAGCGCCGGACAGCCGGACCCGGACCGGCCGGGGCCGACGGTGACGGTCACCGTCACCCAGACCATCTGGTGCCAGAAGGACCCGGCATGCGTGCCCGAGGGCAAGTGAGGCCCGGCCCGGGGCAACTCGGGCCCGGTGCGAGGGACATGATCCAAACCCCTCCCCATCGGACCGAACGCTGCATAAAGTGACCGGGTGACTCAGCTCGCGTATTTCCGGTATCCGCACCTGCACGGCGACCTGGTCGCCTTCACCGCCGAGGACGACGTGTGGGTCGCGCCTCTGGACGGCGGCCGTGCCTGGCGGGTCAGCGCGGACAACGTACCCGTGAACCATCCCCGGATCTCCCCGGACGGCACCACCGTCGCGTGGACCTCCACCCGGGACGGCGCGCCCGAGGTGCACATCGCGCCCGTCGACGGCGGCTCGGCCAAGCGCCTGACGTACTGGGGGAGTTGGCGCACCCAGGTGCGCGGCTGGACGCCCGACGGGCAGGTCCTCGCGCTCAGCACCCACGGCGAGGCCAGCCTGCGGCGCAGCTGGGCGCGCGCCGTGCCGCTCGACGGCGGACCGGCCACCACCCTCCCCTACGGGCCCGTCGGCGATGTCGCCCACGGGCCCGCCACCGTGCTGCTGTCCGCGCCGATGGGCCGCGAGGCCGCCTGGTGGAAGCGGTACCGGGGCGGCACCGCGGGCAAGCTGTGGATCGACCGCGCGGGTGAGGGCGGCGAGGGCGCCGGGGAATTCGAGCGTCTGCACACCGAGTTGGACGGCAACATCGAGTACCCGCTGTGGGTCGGGGACCGGATCGCGTTCCTCTCCGACCACGAGGGCGTCGGGGCGCTCTACTCCTCCCTCGGCGACGGCTCCGACCTGCGCCGGCACACCCCCATCGACGGCTTCTACGCCCGGCACGCGGCCACCGACGGCACCCGCGTCGTGTACGCGTCCGCCGGGGAGCTGTGGCTGCTGGACGACCTCGACGGCGTCGCCGAGCCGCGCCGGCTCGACATCCGGCTCGGCGGACAGCGCGTGGACCTCCAGCCGTTCCCGGTGAACGCCTCCCGCTGGTTCGGCTCCGCCTCGCCCGACCACACCGCCCGGGGCAGCGCCGTCTCCGTGCGCGGCTCGATCCACTGGATCACCCACCGCTCCGGCCCCGCCCGCGCGCTCGCCGCCGAGGACGGCGTACGGGCCCGGCTGCCCCGCACCTTCCGGGTGGAGGGCGAGGAGTGGGTGGTGTGGGTGACGGACGCGGAGGGCGACGACGCGCTGGAGTTCGCCCCGGCGACCGGCGTCGGCCCCGGCGCCACCCCGCGCCGGCTCGCCGCCGGGCAGCTCGGCCGCGTCCTCGGGCTCTCCGTGGCCCCCGACGGCAGCCGGGTCGCCGTCGCCGCCGACGACGGCCGGGTGCTGCTCGTCGAGCGGGAGACCGGCGAGGTGCGCGAGGTCGACCGCAGCGAGGACGGCGAGGTGACCGGGCTCGTCTTCTCGCCCGACTCCGCCTGGCTCGCCTGGTCGCACCCGGGCCCGCGCCCGCTGCGTCAGCTCAAGCTCGCCAACACCGCCGACCTGTCCGTCACCGAGGCGACCCCGCTGCGCTTCCAGGACTTCTCGCCGACGTTCACGCTCGACGGCAAGCACCTCGCCTTCCTCTCCGCCCGCGCCTTCGACCCGGTCTACGACGAACACGTCTTCGACCTGCACTTCGTCAGCGGCGCCCGCCCGCACCTGATCACGCTCGCGGCGACGACCCCGTCCCCGTTCGGACCGCAGCGCCACGGCCGGCCGTTCGAGGCACCCGACAAGGACGAGACCCCGGACAGCGAGGGCGCCCCCGCCACCCGGATCGACCTCGAAGGGCTCGCCGACCGGATCGTCCCCTTCCCGGTCGAGGCCGCCCGCTACTCCACGCTCCGCGCGGCCAAGGACGGTGTGCTGTGGCTGCGCCACCCCGTCACCGGCGTCCTCGGCCATCTACGGGCCACGCCCGACGACCCGGACCCCAAGACCTCCCTGGAGCGGTACGACCTCGCCCAGCGGCGCCTGGAGTACCTGGCGTCCGACGCCGACCACTTCGCCGTCAGCGGCGACGGCAAACGGGTCCTGCTGTGGACCGACGGCAAGCTCAAGGTCGTCCCCAGCGACCGGCGCGCCTCGGGCGACGACGACAGCGACTCCAACGTCACGGTCGACCTCTCGCGCATCCGGCGGACCGTCGATCCGGCCGCCGAGTGGCGCCAGATGTTCGACGAGACCGGCCGGCTGATGCGGGACAACTTCTGGCGGCCCGACCTGGGCGGCGTCGACTGGTCCGGCGTCCTGGACCGCTACCGCCCCGTCCTGGAACGGGTGGCCACCCACGACGACCTCGTGGACCTGCTCTGGGAGGTGCAGGGCGAACTGGGCACCTCCCACGCCTACGTCACCCCGCGCGGCCGGGGCGGCTCCGGCGACCGGCGGCAGGGCCTGCTCGGCGCGGACGTCTCCCGGCACGAGGACGGCCCCCAGGGAGCCCCGGTGTGGCGCATCGACCGGGTGCTGCCCTCGGAGACCTCCGACCCGGACGCGCACTCGCCGCTCGCCGCGCCCGGGGTGGCCGTGCGCGCCGGGGACGCGATCCTCGCGGTCGGCGGACAGCCGGTCGACCCGCTGGCCGGACCCGGGCCGCTGCTCGTCGGCACGGCCGGCAAGGCCGTCGAACTGACCGTGCTGCCGGCCGGCGGCGGTGACCTCCGGCATCCCGTGGTCGTGCCCATCTCCGACGAGGAGCCCCTGCGGTACCACGCGTGGGTCGCGGACCGGCGGGCGTACGTCCACGAGAAGTCGGGCGGCCGCCTCGGGTACCTGCACGTCCCCGACATGGTCGGCTCCGGCTGGGCCCAGCTCCACCGCGACCTGCGCATCGAGGTCGCGCGGGAGGGGCTGGTCGTGGACGTCCGGGAGAACCGGGGCGGGCACACCTCCCAGCTCGTGGTGGAGAAGCTGGCCCGGCGGATCGTCGGATGGGACCTGCCGCGCGGGATGCGGGCGAGCAGCTACCCCGACGACGCGCCCCGGGGGCCCGTCGTCGCCGTCGCCAACGAGTTCTCCGGGTCCGACGGGGACATCGTCAACGCGGCGATCAAGGCGCTCGGGATCGGGCCGGTGGTCGGGACGCGGACGTGGGGCGGGGTCGTCGGGATCGACAGCCGGTATCGGCTGGTGGACGGGACGCTGGTGACACAGCCGAAGTACGCGTTCTGGCTGGAGGGGTACGGGTGGGGCGTCGAGAACCACGGGGTGGATCCTGACGTGGAGGTCGTGCAGGCGCCCCAGGACCACGCGGCGGGGCGTGACCCCCAGCTCGACGAGGCGATCCGGATCGCGCTGGAGGGGTTGGAAGCGACGCCGGCGAAGACGGCGCCCTCCTTGCCGGAGTCCTAGGGCCGGGGGGTGCGTCGTCGGGTGCGGCTGAGTGGGGCTTCTCGCGCAGTTCCCCGCGCCCCTGAAAAGCAGGGGCTGCGCCCCCTGCTTTTCAGGCCCGCAGGGGCCTGATGCTTTCAGGGGCGCGGGGAACTGCGCGAGAAGCCCCCACGCACTCGCACCCGACGAAGCACCCCGGAGATAGCATGCCCCGGTACGGGATTCACCGGTGGCTGGGAGGCGACGTATGGCTGGGGAGCCGCAGGACGACTGTCTGTTCTGCAAGATCGTGGCGGGACACGTCCCCGCGACGATCGTGAGGGAGACGGAGACGACGGTCGCGTTCCGGGACATCAACCCCCAGGCACCGACCCACGTCCTGGTCATCCCGAAGGCGCACTACGCGGACGCCGCCACGCTCGCCACCGCCGCCCCCGGCCTCGCCGCGGACGTCCTGCGCGAGACCCAGGCCGTCGCGGACGAGGACAAGCTGGAGAGCTACCGCATCGTCTTCAACACCGGTACCGGCGCCGGCCAGACCGTCTTCCACGCGCACGCCCACGTCGTCGGCGGCCGCGGCCTGCAGTGGCCCCCCGGGTGACGAGCCGTGTCCGTACGTGAACTGGTGGTCCTCGGCACCGCCAGCCAGGTTCCGACCCGGCACCGCAACCACAACGGCTATCTGCTCCGCTGGGGCGCCGAGGGGCTCCTCTTCGACCCCGGCGAGGGCACCCAGCGTCAGATGCTGCGCGCCGGGGTCGCCGCGCACGACCTGAACCGCATCTGCGTCACCCACTTCCACGGCGACCACTCGCTGGGGCTGGCCGGCGTCATCCAGCGGATCAACCTCGACCGGGTCCCGCACGGCGTCACGGCCCACTACCCGCGCTCCGGCCAGCGGTTCTTCGACCGGCTGCGGTACGCCACCGCCTACCGGGAGACGGTCCAGCTGATCGAGGCGCCGGTCGACGGCGAGGGCGGCGTACTGGTCACCACCCCCGCCTACACGCTCGACGCACGCAAGCTCTCGCACCCCGTCGAGTCCTACGGGTACCGCCTCGTCGAGCCCGACGGACGCCGGATGCTGCCCGAGCGGCTCGCCGCGCACGGGATCAAGGGGCCGGACATCGGACGGATCCAGCGGGAGGGCGCCATCGGGGACGTCCGGCTCGACGACGTCAGTGAGCTGCGGCGCGGACAACGGTTCGCGTTCGTCATGGACACCCGGCTCTGCGACGGCGTCTACGCCCTCGCGGACGCGGCCGACATGCTCGTCATCGAGTCCACGTTCCTGAACGAGGACATCGAACTCGCCGTCGAACACGGCCATCTGACGGCAGGTCAAGCCGCTTCCGTCGCCCGCGACTGCGGGGTGCGGCACCTCGTGCTCACCCACTTCAGCCAGCGGTACACCGAGCCCGAGGAGTTCGAACGGCAGGCGCGGGCCGCCGGGTTCGAGGGGGAGCTGACCGTGGCCCACGACCTCCTGAGGGTGGCGCTTCCGAAACGGCGCTGAAGCGGCCGTACGATTCTTTGATGTCCCTCCCCAAAGCTGAACTGCACCTGCACATCGAAGGAACCCTGGAGCCGGAGCTGGCGTTCGCACTGGCCGCCCGCAACGGGGTCGCGCTGCCGTACGCGGACACGGAAGCGCTCCGCAAGGCCTACGAGTTCGAGGACCTCCAGTCCTTCCTGAACCTGTACTACGAGCTGATGGCGGTCCTGCGCACCGAGCAGGACTTCGCGGACCTCGCCGACGCCTATCTCGCCCGCGCCGCCGCCCAGGGCGTACGTCACGCCGAGATCTTCTTCGACCCGCAGGCCCACATCGCGCGGGGCGTGGGGATGGGGACGGTCGTCGAGGGGCTGTGGCGGGCGCTGGGCGGGAGCGAGGAGCGGCACGGGATCTCCACGCAGCTGATCCTCTGCTTCCTGCGGGACGAGTCCGCCGAGTCGGCCCTCGACACGCTGGAGGCAGCGAAGCCGTATCTCGACCGGATCGTCGGGATCGGACTGGACTCCGCCGAGGTCGGGCATCCGCCGGTCAAGTTCCGTGAGGTGTACGAGGCGGCCGCCGCGCTCGGACTGCGGCGCGTCGCGCACGCGGGGGAGGAGGGCCCGCCGGAGTACATCACCGAGGCCCTCGACGTCCTCGGGGTCGAGCGCGTCGACCACGGGCTGCGCTGCATGGAGGACCCCGACCTCGTCGCACGGCTGGTGCGCGAGCGGATCCCGCTGACGCTCTGCCCGCTCTCCAACGTCCGGCTGCGCGCCGTCGACTCCCTCGCCGACCACCCGCTGCCCGCCATGCTCGACGCGGGCCTGCTCTGCACGGTCAACTCCGACGACCCCGCCTACTTCGGCGGATACGCCGGCGACAACTTCGACGCCGTACGCCGGACCCTCGGCCTGGACGAGGACCGGCTGCGGGAGCTGGCCCGCAACTCCTTCACCGCGTCCTTCCTGGAGCACGACGAGGAGCGGCGGGCCCGGTACCTCGCCGAGGTGGACGCGTACGAGTTCGGGTGACCGTTCTGGCCCTGGGGCGGGCGCGGGGGGCCATGGCCCTTACGCCGCCCTCACGCCTAGGCCGCCGGGCGGTACTCCGGTTGCCCGGTGGTCGACTGCTCCTGGTAGCGGGCGTGTTCCGTGGTGGGCGTGGCGGTGCGCAGGGCCACCCAGGTCATGGGGGCCGTGATGAGGAGCAGGCCCACCGCCAGGATCGCACCCATCGCCGGGTAGCCGGCGTGGGCGGAGAGCAGACTGCCGA
This sequence comes from Streptomyces caniscabiei, assembly GCF_014930365.1. GTDB lineage: Bacteria > Actinomycetota > Actinomycetes > Streptomycetales > Streptomycetaceae > Streptomyces > Streptomyces caniscabiei. Next base: position 65,372 of record NZ_JABXWI010000009.1, read on the forward strand.
CGAGGGGCCCGGCGGCCGTGCCGAGCGAGGACGCGGAGCCGATCAGGACCGCCCAGCGGCCACGCGGGTCGAGGGAGGCGGCGAGGCCGATGAGGTACGACAGGACGACCGGGTAGAGCGCGTTCCAGGCGATCTCGCCGGTGGCGAAGGTCGGCAGGTCGGTCGCGGTGGCGCTGAGCGCGATACAGCCGGAGATGAGGGCCGTGCCGGCGCCGATGGGGAGCGCGCGGCCGAAGCGCACGCCCAGCGCGCTCGCCCCGATCACCCCGAGCAGGCCCGCGCCGAGCGCCGTCGCGAAGACCGCGCCGACGGTGACCTCGGACAGCCCGGCCTGGGTCGTGCCGATGCGGCCGCTGACGCCCCAGAGGGAGTTCTGCGCCAGGGACCACAGCAGGAGCGTGACGGCCAGGGTCAGGCCGTGGCGCAGGTGGGGGAGCGGGCCCCGGTCCCGGGCGACCTGGGCGGTGGCCACGGGGTCGGCGAGCCGGGAGGTCGCCGGGAGGGTGAGCAGGGCCGTGAGGGCGAGGGCGGCGAGCGGAATGCCGTGGCCGGGGCCCAGGCGGGGGATCGTCAGATACAGGGCGCCGGCCAGTGCCGAGACGCTCAGCAGGCCCGTCGTCGACACCCGGTGCGGGTCGCGCTGCGCGGCGATCCCGGTCGCGGCCACGGCGGTCGCCGTACCGGAACCGAAGCCGCCGAGGACCGCGCCCACGACCACGGCGGGCAGGGCGGTGGTGAGCGCGGCGGTGCCGTAGCCGGCGGCGGCCAGCAGCAGGCCCGCGCGGGCGAGGCGGCGGGGGCCGAGGCGTGACACGTGCGCGGCGAGCGTGAAGCCGGCCGTGGCCGAGCCGAGCAGCAGCGCGCTGCCGACGGCGCCGGCCTCGGTGGTGGTGAGGGGGAGCGCCGCGTCGAGTCTGCCCACGGTGGTGGGCAGGAGGTACGCGGCGAGATACCCGGCCGTGAAAAGGGCGACGAGGGGCCAGGGCGGGGTGGTGGTGCGGGGGGACACGGGCGTTCCTGGACGTGCGAAGGTGCGGCTCGATGAGGGGGGTTGGGCGGCTGGCTGTCGACGGACAGGGACGCGCGGGAGAATTTGTATCACGGCGCGTTTGGGGTGGGGATCGGTGGGTAGACGTGTGGGTTTTTGGATGCGCCTGATGGCTCGGGGGTGCCTGTTTCGTCGGCGGGTGCGGGTGGGTGGGGCTTCTCGCGCAGTTCCCCGCGCCCCTGAAAGACCAGGCCCCTGCGGGCCTGAAAAGCATGGGGGCGCAGCCCCTGCTTTTCAGGGGCGCGGGGAACTGCGCGAGCGACCACGAACCATCCGCAGTCGCCGACGAAACAGGCACCCCCGAGCCATGACGCGCCCGGTCTCAAGCCGACCGGCGGAAGCCGATCGTCGGGACCGCCCGCCGCAGCGGCCACGGGCTGACGTGATCCTTCGGGAGGAAGTCCTCCAGGAAGGCGTACCGGCGCAGCGCCGCGGGATCCTGCCCGTCCAGCGACTGCACCCGCCGCCACCACGCCGCGATCTCCGCCCAGCCCGGCGCGGACAGCGACCCCCCGAACTCCTGCACCGACAGCGCCGCGGTCAGCCCCGCGAAGGCCAGCCGGTCCGCCAGCGGCCAGTCCGCCAGCGTGCCGGTGACGAACCCGGCCACGAACACATCCCCCGCCCCCGTCGGGTCCAGGGCCTCCACCGCGATGGCCGGCACCTCCGCCGTCTCACCGGTCCGCCCGTCCACGGCGTACGCGCCCTCCGCGCCCAGCGTCACCACGGCCACGGGGACGTGCTCGGTCAGCGCGCGGGCGGCGGCCCTCGGGCACTCGGCGCCGGTGTACCGCATCGCCTCGGCCGCGTTGGGCAGGAACGCCTCGCAGTGGGCGAGATCGGCGAGCCCCGCCAAGTCCCAGGCGCCGGTCTCGTCCCAGCCGACGTCCGCGAAGATACGGGTGCCCTTGCTCGCGGCCTGGGCGATCCAGGGGGCGCGTACGCCGGGCGTGAGGGAGGCGACGGCGGCGCGCGCAGGGGGTGGGCACTCCGGCGCGGACTCCTCCGGGGGCGCCTCGTGGCCGTGGGAGACCATCGTGCGCTCGCCCTCGTACGCCATGGAGACGGTGACCGGGGAGTGCCAGCCGAGGACCGTGCGGGAGGGGGAGAGGTCGATGCCCTCGCCCTGCTCCAGGGTGTCCCAGCAGTACTCGCCGTAGTGGTCGTCGCCGAAGGCCGCCGCGAGGGAGGTCCTGAGGCCCAGCCGGGCCAGGGCCGTGGCCATGTTGGCCACGCCGCCGGGGCTGGACCCCATGCCGCGGGCCCAGGACTCGGTTCCGCGCACCGGGGCGGAGTCCAGCCCGGTGAAGATGATGTCGAGGAAGACGGTGCCGGTCAGATAGACGTCCCAGGGCGGGTCACCCGGTGTGCGCAGGGCCCTCAGCGGGTCGACCTGGGGCCGGTGCGGTCGCTCTCCCTTGAACGCGGTCACGATGTGCTCCCTGGCGTGGTGCGGATCCAGCCAGTCTGCACCAAACGCTCCGCTGGGTGGGATGGGTCACGCCGGTGTGGGGGGCGGGTGCGTGGTCGGGTGCGGGCCCGGTGGGGCTTCTCGCGCAGTTCCCCGCGCCCCTGACGCGTCGATGGCTGCGGCGAGCACGGTGGCCTCGTGACGGACAGAGCTTCGAGCCGGCCGCGGTCGGAACCCACAGCTGCGAAACGGCGTATGTCCGGCGCGGTACGCGTCGGGTACGCCGTTTCGTCGGTGCGTAGCAGTCACTTGAGGCGCCGCAGCGCTCGCGTGAATGCGCCGGTCTCCTGCCCGAGGGCTCCGAAGAACTCGGCGTCGCACGCCTCGACCGCGACCACGGCGCGGTTCGCCAGCGCGCGCCCCTCCTCTGTCACAGCGAGCGCCCGTGCCCGGCCGTCCTGCGGGTGCGGGCGGCGCTCGACCAGACCGCGCCCTTCCAGGACGCGCAGAACCTGGGACGTCATCATGGGATCCGACGCGGCGTGGTCGGCGAGGGCCTTCTGTGTCACCGGCCCCTCGGATCCCAGCCAGGTCAACGTCGCGAGGAGCACGAACTGGACGTGGGTGAGCCCGTAGGGCTTGAGGGTGAGGCGGATAGCCGCCTGCCATCGGTTGGTGACCTGCCACAGGAGCAATCCGGGGCTTTCCTCGGCGTCGGTGTACCGGGTGTCCAGGTCGCGCGGGGTCACGGAGCGACCATGGCTGAACGAATCCGACGGAAATCACCTTCGGTCAGCTCGACCAGGCCGCGTCGCAGCTGATGGCCCCAGTTCGGGAGGGAGGTCAGGTCCAGGGAGCCGTCGAACCGACGGATGGATACTTCCACTGCGTGCTCCACATAACGGATTCGTCGACGCCAGGGTTGGAAGCCGCCTTCGTCGGCTTGCCAGATCTCGCCGTCGGTGATCTCGCCGATCGCGGTGAACGCCTGAAGGGTCTCACCGTCTCGCAGGCTTGTGCGTGGCGAATAGTAGATCAGCCAATCGCCGGGGCCGAGTCGGGCCAGGCCGGGGCGCTTGCCGTGGCCCAGTTGGGCTGTCCCTGCCTCGATGGCGCGGTGCACGTGGTCGCGGCTGACGACGCCCAGCCAGTACTTCACGCGAGGCCCCTTGCGGAAGAAGCCTCGGCCACGGCCTTCAGGCTGTCCAGATCTTGCTGCAGTGTCGCCTTGATGCCGTTGCCGAGGATCAGATTCCAGAGGTGGGACAGCGGCCCGGACAAGGTGACGGTCACCTGAACCTTCGTGCCGCCACCCTGGGTTTCCTCGACGAAGTGGCTGAACGTCATACGTGCCCCGGCGAGTCTGGAGACGTCGACGAATCGGTCGTCGGTGAGCTCGGCGATGACGAAGTTCGTCCTGGGGCCGCCCTTGGGCTTCAGGACACCGGTCGAACCGGCCTCGAAGGGTCCGTCGAGACGGACCCATTCAGTGTCGGCGTTCCACTCCGGCCAGGTCGCCATGTCGGCCCAGCGGGCAAAGAAGGCGGACGGGGCAGCGGTCGAAGCGGTCTGGGCGGTGCCTATGGTGATCATGCATTTAATATGCGCGCTTATTGATTTGAGGTCAACACCCTGCGGTCAGCACCCCGAGCCATGGCTCAGGCGCCGCCCCTGCTTTTCAGGGGCGCGGGGAACTCGGCGACCAGCCCCCACGCGCCCGCAGACGAACAACCGGCCTCACCAGCGAGGCACCGTCGGCGTCACCCACCCCGGCTCCGCCACCCGCATCGCCGCCGCGTCGTCCCGCTCCCGCAGGGAACCGTCGTCGGACAGCCACCGCCGGTGCAGGAACTCCAGCTTGTCCCGGTCGAGTTCGACCCCGAGACCCGGCGCGTCCGACACCCGTACCGCGCCGTCCTCGAAGGTGAGCCGTGCGGTGAGGACGTCCTCCGACTGCCACGGGTAGTGGGAGTCGCAGGCGTGGTGCAGGTTCGGCACGGTCGACGCCACCTGGGTCATCGCCGCGAGGCTGATCCCCAGGTGGGTGTTGGAGTGCATGGACACCCCGACGCCGAACGTGCGGCAGATCGCGGCCAGTTCACGCGTGTTGCGCAGCCCGCCCCAGTAGTGGTGGTCGGAGAGGACGACCTGCACGGCCCCCTTCGTGAACGCCTCCTCGATCTCCGCGAAGGTCGTCACACACATGTTGGTGGCCAGCGGCACCGACGTCCGCGACGCCACCTCGGCCATCGCGGCCGTCCCGAGCGCCGGGTCCTCCAGGTACTCGAGCACGTCCGCCAGCGCGTCCGCGACCTTCAGCGAGGTCTCCACCGACCAGGCCCCGTTCGGGTCCAGCCGCAGCGGATGTCCGGGGAACGCCTCGGCCAGCGCGCGGACCGCCGCGATCTCCTCGTCCGGCGGGAAGACGCCCCCCTTGAGCTTGAACGAGGTGAACCCGTACCGCTCCTTGAACCGCCGGGCCTGCTCCACGACCCCGGCCGGGTCCATGGCGGCCCCCCAGTCGTCCCGCTCGCCCACGACGCCCTCGGGGTGGTCGGCCCACTTGTAGAAGAGGTACGCGCTGTACTCCACGGTGTCCCGCAGCTTCCCGCCGAGCAGCGCGTGCACGGGCAGCCCCAGCGCCTTGCCGAGCGCGTCGAGACAGGCGACCTCGAACCCGGACACGACCGACAGCCGCAGCTTGTCGGCCGTCTGGACACCGCGCAGGCCGCCCACGTCGACCTGCCCGGAGACCCGGGCCCCGTCGACGGCCACCTCGTCGGCGAGCGTGAACAGCCCGTTCAGATCGCTGACCGGCCGGCCCACCAGCTTCTGAGCGAACGGTCTGGCCAGCTCCAGGTACTTGGTGTCGCCGTAGGTCTCGCCCAGGCCCGTGGTCCCGTCGGCGGTCACCACCTCCACGATCAGCCGGGGGGTGTACGGCTGGTGCACGCCCTGGGTGTTCAGCAGCGGCGGGTCGGCGACCAGGATCGGGGTCAGCCGGACCTCGGCGATGGTCAGGTCACGGGTCGCGGTCACGGGGCGGCTCCTATCAGAGGTCATCCAGGCGTGCACAACACTCGTCTACGTATAGAGATGGAGGTTAGATATGCGAACCCACCCGGGTCAATGGCGCCGCGTCGTCTCCTACGATCGGCGCATGTCGGAAACCATGTCGGAGACAGAGGGCGGCGTCCGTGAGGTGAAGTCCGCGGCGCGCACGGTCGACCTGCTGGAACTGCTGGCCGCGCGCGGCGACCGCCCCGCCCGCCTCCAGGAGCTGGCGGACGAGATGCGGGTTCCGCGCAGCTCGATGTACGCCCTGCTGCAGACCCTGATCGGCCGGGGCTGGGTCCGCACGGACACCACCGGGTCCCTCTACGGCATCGGCATCCGCGCCCTGCTCACCGGCACCGGCTACCTGGACTCCGACCCGCGTGTACGCGCCGTACGGCCCTACCTCGACGAGGCGTCCGAGGCGCTCGGCGAGACCATCCACCTCGCCCGCCTCGACGGCATGGACGTCGCGTATCTGGCGACCCGCGAGTCGCACGAGTACCTGCGCACGATCAGCCGTGTGGGCAGGCGCCTCCCCGCCCACGCCGGCGCCCTCGGCAAGGCCCTCCTCGCCGAGCGCCCCGACACGGACCTCCCCGAGGGCCCCTACGAGGCGCTCACCCCCCGCACCCACACCACCCGCGCCGCCCTCGCCGCGGACCTCGCCGCCGTCCGCGCCCGCGGCTACGCCGTCGACCGCGAGGAGGGCGTGCCCGGCATCGTCGGCTTCGGCTTCGCCCTGCGCACCGACACCCCCGCCGCCGACGCCATCAGCTGCTCCGTCCCGGTCGCCCGTCTCACCCCGGAGCACGAGGAAGGGATCGTGACGGTGATGAGAGAGATCCGAACCAAGATCGAGGCGACGACCCCGGGTGCGCCGGGGGGCGCGCCGGCATGGCGATGAAGGGCCAGGGCGCAGCCCAGCCCTTCAGGGGCGCGGGGAACTGCGCGATCAGCCCCCACCGGGCCGCAGACCGCCACGTACCCGCGGCCCCGAGCTCCCCCCGGTAAAAGCCCTACGGCACTGTCACCGCCGCGTCGTACTCTGGAAAAGGGCAACACGAGCCCCACGGCCAAGAGGAGGAACCGCGGCCTACAGAGCCGGCCCATGACTCAGACACGCACAGCTCACACCCCCGCGCAGGGCAAGGCGAGAGCGCAGTTCACCGTCCCCGCGGCGCACCCCATGGTGACCGTGCTGGGTTCCGGCGACTCCCTCCTGCGCGTGATCGAGAAGGCCTTCCCGGCGGTCGACATCCATGTCCGGGGCAATGAGATCAGCGCGGTCGGCGACGCCCCCGAAGTCGCTCTCGTCCAGCGCCTGTTCGACGAGATGATGCTGGTGCTCCGCACCGGACAGCCGATGACGGAGGATGCGGTGGAACGCTCGATCGCCATGCTGAGGGCGAGCGAGAACGGGAAGAGCGAAGGCCAGGAGACCCCGGCCGAGGTGCTGACACAGAACATCCTGTCCTCGCGTGGCCGCACGATCCGCCCCAAGACGCTCAACCAGAAGCGGTACGTCGACGCCATCGACAAGCACACCGTCGTCTTCGGCATCGGCCCGGCCGGTACCGGCAAGACGTACCTCGCCATGGCCAAGGCGGTCCAGGCCCTGCAGTCCAAGCAGGTCAACCGGATCATCCTGACCCGCCCGGCCGTCGAGGCCGGCGAACGCCTCGGCTTCCTCCCCGGCACCCTCTACGAGAAGATCGACCCCTACCTGCGTCCGCTGTACGACGCGCTGCACGACATGCTCGACCCCGACTCGATCCCCCGGCTGATGGCCGCCGGGACCATAGAGGTCGCGCCGCTGGCGTACATGCGCGGTCGCACGCTCAACGACGCCTTCATCATCCTCGACGAGGCGCAGAACACCTCGCCCGAGCAGATGAAGATGTTCCTCACCCGCCTCGGCTTCGACTCGAAGATCGTGATCACGGGAGACGTGACGCAGGTCGACCTGCCGAACGGCACGAAGTCCGGTCTGCGCCAGGTGCAGGACATCCTGGAGGGCCTGGACGACGTGCACTTCTCCCGGCTGTCGTCGCAGGATGTCGTCCGGCACAAGCTCGTCGGCCGTATCGTCGACGCGTACGAGAAGTACGACAGCGAGCACGGCACCGAGAACGGCGGCCACCAGGGCGGCCGGGGCAGGCAGTCCGGGCCCAAGGGGAAGTAGACAGACACCGCACCATGTCGATCGACGTCAACAACGAGTCCGGAACCGAGGTCGACGAGCAGGCGATCCTCGACATCGCCCGCTACGCGCTGACACGGATGCGCATCCACCCCCTCTCCGAGCTCTCGGTGATCGTGGTGGACGCCGACGCCATGGAGCAGCTGCACATCCAGTGGATGGACCTGCCCGGTCCCACGGACGTCATGTCCTTCCCGATGGACGAGCTGCGGCCGCCGTCGAAGGACGACGACGAGCCGCCGCAGGGCCTGCTCGGCGACATCGTGCTGTGCCCCGAGGTCGCCGAGAAGCAGGGCAAGGAAGCCGATACGCAGCACTCCATGGACGAGGAGCTCCAGCTCCTCACCGTCCACGGGGTGCTGCATCTGCTGGGGTACGACCACGAGGAGCCGGACGAGAAGGCCGAGATGTTCGGCCTCCAGGCCGCCATCGTGGACGGCTGGCGCGCGGAGAAGGGCTTCACCGGCCCCTCCCCGGCACCGACCGTCTCATGAGCGCGTCTCTCATCGGTGGTGCGGTCGCCCTGGTCGTCGTCGCCTGGCTCGCCGCCTGCGCGGAGGCGGGCCTCGCGCGCGTCTCCAGCTTCCGTGCCGAGGAGGCCGTACGGGCCGGGCGGCGCGGCAGCGCGAAGCTGGCGCAGATCTCGGCGGACCCCACCCGCTATCTGAACGTGGCGCTGCTGGTGCGCGTGGCCTGTGAGATGGCCGCCGCCGCGCTCGTCACCTACGCCTGCCTGAAGCAGTTCGACGCGACCTGGGAGGCCCTGGTCGTCGCCATCGGGGTGATGGTCCTCGTCAGTTACGTGGCCGTCGGCGTCTCCCCGCGCACCATCGGCCGCCAGCACCCCCTGAACACGGCCACGGCGGCGGCGTACGTGCTGCTGCCGCTGGCCCGGATCATGGGCCCGATCCCGAACCTGCTGATCCTCATCGGTAACGCGCTCACGCCCGGCAAGGGCTTCCGCCGGGGCCCGTTCGCCTCCGAGGCGGAGCTGCGGGCGATGGTCGACCTCGCGGAGGCGGAGTCCCTGATCGAGGCCGAGGAGCGCCGCATGGTGCACTCCGTCTTCGAGCTGGGGGACACCCTCGTGCGCGAGGTGATGGTCCCGCGCACCGACCTGGTCGCCATCGAGCGGTACAAGACCATCCGCCAGGCCCTCACCCTCGCCCTGCGCTCCGGTTTCTCACGCATACCGGTCACCGGGGAGAACGAGGACGACATCGTCGGGATCGTCTACCTGAAGGACCTGGCCCGAAAGACGCACATCAGCCGGGACGCCGAGAGTGAACTGGTGTCCACGGCCATGCGCCCGGCCGTCTTCGTCCCCGACACCAAGAACGCCGGTGACCTGCTGCGCGAGATGCAGCAGGAGCGCAACCACGTCGCCGTCGTCATCGACGAGTACGGCGGCACCGCCGGCATCGTCACCATCGAGGACATCCTGGAGGAGATCGTCGGCGAGATCACCGACGAGTACGACCGGGAGCTGCCGCCGGTGGAGGACCTCGGCGACGACCGCTACCGCGTCACCGCCCGCCTCGACATCACCGACCTCGGCGAGCTGTACGGCCTCGACGCCTACGACGACGAGGACGTGGAGACCGTCGGCGGCCTCCTCGCCAAGGCCCTGGGCCGTGTCCCCATCGCCGGCGCCTCCTCGGTCGTCGCCCTGCCGGACGAGCGCGAACTGCGGCTCACCGCCGAGGCCGCCGCCGGCCGCCGGAACAAGATCGTCACGGTGCTGGTGGAGCCGATCGGCCCCGCCGAGGTGCCGGAGGAGGAGAAGAAGTCCGAGTGACCCCCCAGGAGTTGCGTGCCTTCTGCCTCTCCTTCAACGAGGCCGTCGAGGACTTCCCCTTCCGTCCGGAGATCTCGGTCTTCAAGGTCCTCGGCAAGATGTTCGCCCTGAGCTGGATCGACCAGCGCCCCCTGAAGGTCAACCTCAAGTGCGACCCCGAGGACGCGGTCCGGCTGCGCACCGAGTACCCCGGCCTCATCACCCCCGGCTATCACATGAACAAACGCCACTGGAACACCGTCGCCCTCGACGCGGGCCTCCTTGACCGCCTGGTCGAGGAGCTGATTGAGGACTCGTACGACCTGGTGGTGGCGGGTCTGCCCCGTGCCGAGCGGCTGCGGCTGGACCGGAGGTGACCGGACCCCGGCGCGTGGCGGACCGGCCGGGTCTCCGTATGCTCGGCTCATGACCGACAGCAGCGCGCACGACCTCGGCCCCGAGGACCGGAAGATCGTCACCCTGGCCCGTTCCGCGCGGGCCCGCAACGGGGTGCCCGAGGGGGCGGCCGTACGCGACGAGACGGGCCGGACCTATGTCGCCGGGACCGTGGCCCTCGACTCCCTGCGGCTCAGCGCGCTGCGCACGGCCGTCGCCATGGCGGTGGCCTCCGGCGCGAAGTCCCTGGAGGCGGCGGCCGTGGTGACCGCCGCGGAGACCGTCTCCGACGAGGACCGGGCCGCCGTGCGGGACCTCGGCGGGCCGCAGACCCCGGTTCTGCTGGCGGGGCCGGACGGGTCGGTGCGGGCGACGGTGACGGCGGGCTGAGGACCGCGCCCGCCGGGAAGTCCCGCTAGTTCTTCTGCAAGGTGCGGGTCACTCCCGCGATGACGGCCGTCGTGAGGATCCAGCCGAGGGCGATCAGGGCGTAGGCCAGCCACTGGAGGGTGCCGTCCGTCCAGTACCAGGCCGTGCGCTGGCCCAGGCCGCCGATGGGGACCAGCAGGTCGAGGGTGTAGACGAGCGGCTGGAAGGGCGCGCCCTCGTCCTGTTTCACCGCGGTGGGGGTGGCGGTGTCGAACGCCGTCGTCCCCAGCAGGACCAGCGCGAGCAGCCAGACACCGGCCAGCCAGGGGCGGTAGCCGTAGCCGACGGTCGCGTCGAGGAGGTGGCCCCAGACGCGGGCCGCCGGGGAGAGCGTGCTCCGCCGGTGCCGTTGCTTGGACAGCAGCACCCGGCGGGCGTCGTCGTCGTGCCCGACCTTGCGGTACCAGGCCGCGAGTTGCTCGTACGGCTGCGGGCTGTAGCCCGGGCTGCGGCGTATCCACTCCACGCGGCGCCGCACGGCCGCCGGACCGCTCACCGCCTCCCGCCGCTCACCGTTCGTCTCCGCGGTCTTGATCGAGCCGTAGACGAAGCCGTCCAGCTCCACGACCCCGGGCCAGCTGTGCGCGCTCTCGTGGAGGTACGACACCTGGGCGCCCCGCAGATCCACCGCGCCCGTCGGCCGTCCGGCCAGGGCGAAGTCGAAGTCGGCGGCCTGCATGAGCATGGCCATCAGGGCCGGGCCGGTGCCCGTTCCGCCGTCGTCGCCGGGTGGTCCGTTCAGGACGGCGCCCTCGAAGGACAGGTTGTCCGTGATCCGGGCGCCGCGCAGGCGGACGGTGCCGTGGGAGACGAAACCCTCGGAGCAGTCGACCGTCTGGGCGACCGCGTTGTCCAGGGCGAGGGTCACCCCGTGCGGGCCGGGCCGTTCCAGGCGGGCCCCCTGGAGGAACAGTCCGCCGGGCAACTGGGCGCCCAGCAGCCGTATCTCGCCGTCGGCGACGAAGCCGCGCCGGCAGAAGAGGCCTCCTTCGACGACCAGGCCGCCGGCGGCCATCGCCCAGCCGCCGGGTGCGATCAGCCGGGCCCTGTTCAGCATGATGCCGCCGGCCACATGGGCGTTGACCAGCGACAGGGCGGTGCTCGCGCGATGGAAGGGGGAGGAGGGCGGCCCGGCCTCCACCTGGGTGCCGTGCAGGTCGAGACGTCCGCCGATCCGGCTCGCCCCGGCCTCCAGCCGGGGCACCCGGCTGCCCATGATCGCGACCGTCCGGGTCTCCGCCCCGTACAGGTTCACCTCCCGCTCGAACCAGCAGCCCTCCAGCCAGAGGGGATGCTCGATCCGGGCACCGGCCAGGTCGACATGGCCGGAGATCCGCGCGCCGGCGAGGGAGAGCGAGCCGACCGCGCCGGGCCGCTGGGCGGCGTTGGCCCCCAGCAGCAGCGCCATGATCACCGTCGCCCGTACCGTGCGCCCGGGCCCCCAGTCCTCGCCGCCGGCGACCCGGTCCTCCTCGGGCACCCCGGTCCTGAGGTCGACCCGCCGTCCTTCCGGAAACGCGTCCCACAGCTCACGTTCCGGCCCCGTCAACTCCTCGTAGGTGAGCACCGGTCCAGAGTAGTGATCTTCGGTCCGGCGGGGGGACCGGCGGGCGCTCGCCGCATAGTGTTACGGCCGGTAACAGCCCTCCGAGCTGCGTGGAAATCTTGCGCGGGCGAGTGGACACCCGGCCCGCGCTACCGGCGAAAGCGTGCGGCGCGGGACAGATCGGCTCACCGCCCCCACACCGCCGGGGCGTCGGCCGGCACCCGGGCGAACGGCTTCGGCCACTTTCGCCGACCCCTGCCGCAACCGGCGGAGCAACTCTTGCAATCTCGGCCCGCGCACGCCTCAATGGAGCCGTTCTCCTGGCGGACCGTCATATTCCGCCGCGCGGCCGCGCATTGCATCGCCCCCACATGGCAACGCCCGTACCGGGACGTACGGGGCTTCCCCAGGCCCCGTGCACCTCCCGTACCAGGGAAGGGAATTCGCTCGATGACACGCATACGACTCGGAGTCGGCGCGGCGCTCGCGGCAGGGACGCTGGCCGTCACCGGACTCGCGTTCGCGCCGACCGCCCTCGCGGTCACCCCCGAGACCGCGACCATCAACGCCAGCTGCACGATCGGCGGCGCCGGCGCGGCCACGCTCACGGCCACGCAGAGCGGTACGACCGCCACCGTCACCCTCACCTCCGAGGAGATCACCGCGCCGATCGCCCTCGCCGAGGACTCCATCCAGTCCACGCTCACCTTCGTCAAGGCGAGCGGCGGCACGACGGCCTTCACCGGCACCGAGAACCCGGCCCTGGCCGCCGGCGACGGCATGGTGGTGGGCCCGCTCACCGGCACCGTCGCCCCCGGTGACAGCCTGGAGGCGTTCGGCGGCTCCCTGCAGATGGTGGTCTTCGGCATCACCGTGACCTGCACGGCGAGCGGACCGCAGTCGCCGGGACCGTTCGTCTTCGACTGAGCCGAGCGCCCATGAGTGAGGGGTGGTGCCGCCCTCGGGCCGCACCACCCCTGCTGTTCGGTTCCGTCGCCTCAGAGCGCGTCGGGACCCCGCTCGCCGGTCCGGACCCGTACGACCGTCTCCACCGGCAGGGCCCACACCTTGCCGTCGCCGATTTTGCCGGTCTGGGCGGCCTTGACGATGGTGTCGATGACGTCGTCGCTCACCGCGTCCTCGACGACGATCTCGATCCGGACCTTGGGCACGAGGTCGACCTGGTACTCGGCACCCCGGTACACCTCGGTGTGACCGCGCTGCCGGCCGTAGCCGCTTGCCTCGCTGACGGTCAGACCGTGCACGCCCATCTCCTGGAGGGCGGTCTTGACCGCGTCGAGGCGGTACGGCTTGACGATCGCGGTGATGAGTCTCATGCCTTAAGCCTTGGCCTTCTGCGTGGAGGACGGGGACGGGACGGACGAGCTGACCGGGGCGCCGTGGCCCAGGACGCCGTGATCGTATGCCGTCTCGGCGTGCACCGTAAGGTCGAGACCGGTGTGCTCGTGCTCCTCCTCCGCGCGGAAGCCCAGCACCTTGTCGATCAGCTTCCCGATGCCGTACGTCACGAGGAACGCGTACGCCCCGACGGCGACCACGGCCACCGCCTGCTTGCCGAGTTGGGCGAGACCGCCGCCGTACAGGAGGCCCTCGGCGCCGCCGGTCATCGACCGGGCGGCGAAGACACCGATCAGGACCGTGCCGATGATCCCGCCGACCAGGTGGACGCCGACGACGTCGAGCGAGTCGTCGTAGTTCAGCCGGAACTTCCAGCCCACCGCGTAGGAGCAGACGACACCCGCGGCGAGGCCGATGACCAGCGCGCCGAGCAGCGAGACCGAGCCGCAGGACGGGGTGATCGCGACGAGGCCGGCCACCGCGCCGGACGCCGCGCCCAGCGTCGTCGGGTGGCCGTCGCGCTTCTGCTCGACGAAGAGCCAGCCGAGCAGACCGGTGCAGCCGGCGGCGAGCGTGTTGAGGAACGCGGCGGCGGCCAGGCCGTTGGCGCCGAGCGCGGAGCCGGCGTTGAAGCCGAACCAGCCGAACCAGAGCAGGCCCGCGCCCAGCATGACCATCGGCAGGTTGTGCGGGCGCATGGCGTCCTTCTTGAAGCCCAGACGGGGGCCGAGGACCAGGCACAGGGCCAGTCCGGAGGCGCCGGAGGTGATCTCCACCGGCAGTCCGCCCGCGAAGTCCAGGGCGCCGAGGTCGCTGAGGATCCAGCCGCCAGGACCCCACACCCAGTGGGCGACCGGAACGTATACGAGCAGCGCCCACACCGGCACGAAGACCAGCCACGCCCCGAACTTCGCGCGGTCCGCGATCGCGCCGCTGATCAGCGCGGCCGTGATGATCGCGAAGGTCAGCTGGAAGGTGGCGAAGAGGACGGTGGGGACGGTGCCGTGGACGCTCGCGGGGTCGATACCGCTCATGCCGAGGTGGTCGAGGCCGCCTATGAGCCCGCCGAAGGCGTCGTCGCCGAAGGCGAGCGAGTAGCCGGCGGCCAGCCACACCACGGTGACCAGCGCGATCGAGACGAAGCTCATCATCAGCATGTTGAGGACGCTCTTCGTGCGGACCATGCCGCCGTAGAAGAGGGCGAGGCCCGGTGTCATCAGCAGGACCAGGGCGGTGGCGGCGAGCAGCCAGGCGGTGTCGCCGGTGTCGACGGCCGGTGCGGCGAGGGGCGCGGCCAGGGGCACGGTGGGCACGGTGGACTCCAACGGGTGCGGGGGCTCGTCAGAGGGTGATCGGCGTGCGTTTCGGGACGCGTACGGGTGTGTTTCCGTGACGTTTCGTTGCGTGAGGGTTTCGGAAAGCTCACGGTCCGTGGTGGGTACGGCGGGGCTCCGAGGATCAGGGAGAATGGGCGCCATGAGCGTCCGTACCCAGTCATCCGAGCAGCCGGCCGAGGCCGCCCACCGCGCCGGCTTCGCCTGCTTCGTGGGCCGCCCCAACGCGGGCAAGTCCACCCTCACGAACGCTCTGGTCGGCCAGAAGGTGGCGATCACGGCGAACCAGCCGCAGACCACGCGGCACACGGTCCGGGGCATCGTGCACCGGCCGGACGCGCAGCTGATCCTGGTCGACACCCCGGGGCTGCACAAACCGCGCACCCTGTTGGGCGAGCGCCTCAACGACGTGGTCCGCACGACGTGGGCCGAGGTGGACGTCATCGGCTTCTGCCTGCCCGCGAACGAGAAGCTCGGTCCCGGTGACCGGTTCATCGCCAAGGAACTGGCGTCCATCAAGAAGACACCGAAGATCGCGATCGTCACCAAGACCGACCTGGTGGACAGCAAGGCGCTGGCCGAGCAGCTGATCGCCATCGACCAGCTCGGCAAGGAGCTGGGCTTCGAGTGGGCCGAGATCGTGCCCGTCTCGGCCGTCGCCGACAAGCAGGTGGATCTGCTGGCCGACCTGCTCGTCCCCCTGCTCCCGGAGGGCCCGGCCCTCTACCCCGAGGGCGACCTCACCGACGAGCCCGAGCAGGTCATGATCGCCGAGCTGATCCGCGAGGCGGCCCTGGAGGGTGTGCGCGACGAGCTGCCGCACTCCATCGCCGTCGTCGTCGAGGAGATGCTCCCCCGCGAGGACCGTCCCGCCGACAAGCCGCTCCTCGACATCCACGCCTTCGTCTACATCGAGCGCCCCAGCCAGAAGGGCATCATCATCGGCCCCAAGGGCAAGCGCCTGAAGGAGGTCGGCATCAAGTCGCGCAAGCAGATCGAGGCGCTGCTGGGCACGCCGGTCTTCCTCGACCTCCATGTGAAGGTGGCGAAGGACTGGCAGCGCGACCCGCGCCAGCTCCGGAAGCTGGGGTTCTGAGGGGGCGGCGACACTCCGTGCGGAGGGCGGCCGTGTGAACGGTCGCCCTTTAAACGGTCGCCCCTCTGGTCAAGTTTGACTAGTGTCGGGGTATGGGCGAGAAGACGATTCCGATCCTTCCGTGTCAGAGCCTCCAGCCGCTCCTCGACTTCTACACAGCGCTCGGCTTCGAGGTCACCTTCGAGCAGCGCAGCCCCAACCCGTACGCCGTGGTGGAACGCGGCGGCGTCGAGCTGCAGTTCTTCGGGCTGAGGACCTACGAGCCGACCGCCTCGGTCAGTACCTGCTACGTGGTCACCGATGACGTCGACGGCCTGTACGCCGCGTTCCGTGCCGGGCTCAAGCGGGCGTACGGGCGGGTGCCGACGCGGGGCCTGCCCCGCCTCGGACCGCTGAAGGACATGTCGTACGGCATGCGGCAGTTCCTGATGACCGATCCGGGCGGCAACTGCGTACGGGTGGGGCAGCCGACGAGCGAGGACCAGCACCACCGGCCCGCCCCACGGGAGACCTACGCGCGGGCCCTGCACCACGCCTCCCTGCTGGCGGACTCCCGGGACGACCCGGCGGCCGCGGCGAAGGTCATCGACCGGGTGCTGCGGCCGGCGGAGGGCGCACCGACCCCCACGGCGTCCCAGCTGGTGCGGCTGCTCGTGCTGCGCGCCGATGTCGCCGCCCGCACGGGGGACGAGGAGACGGCGGCGGACGCGATCCGGCGCGCCGGGGCGGTGCCGCTCACCGACGAGGAGCGGCAGGAGGCCTCGGACAGCCTCCTGCGGCTGGAGGACCTGCGGGGCCGGGAGCGGGCATGAGAGAAGCCGCCGCCCCGGAGTTCCGGGGCGGCGGCCGTCAGGTCGTGCGGGGTCCGGCGGTGGCCGGTGTCAGCGCGTCCACCAGGCGGCGGAGGTGCTCCGCAGGGTGTTCGTGCCGCAGTGGATCTCGCCCATGCCGAGGTGGTACGTCTCCCAGTCGTCCAGGTACGACACCTTCATGCCGGCGCTCGTGTACGCGGCCGTCACCGCCTCGCCGAAGATGTCCTTGCCGCCGATGACCGGGCCCCACTGGCGCGGCGCCAGGTAGTGCGTGCGGCTGAGGACGATGCCGTTGACCGCGCCGGGGACGTACGCGCTGGTCATCACCGAGGGCGCGGGCGCCGCGGGGGACGCGGCACCGAAGCCCTCCCGGTTCTTCGCGCCCTGGTCCGCCGTCGTCTCGTCGAGACGGCGCTGCTGGCCGTAGTCCCGTGCCACGTCCGGGAGTTCGGCGCCGGCGCCGAGGCGGGTCAGACGGGGGAGACGGGTCTTGTCGTCGCCCGACTGCGTCTCGCCGACCATCTCCGTGCCCTGGGTGTAGAGGGCCGGGACCCGGACGATCTCGGCGTCGGTGACGCCCGTCTCGCGCTTGAGCACCGCGAGGTTGGCCTCGATCTTGCGGGTGGCGAGGTTGTTGTCGGAGACCAGGGTCTTGGAGGCGAGGGCCTTGCTGATGGTCTCCGTGGGGCCGAGCTTCAGGGAGAACATCTTCGTCGAGCCGTGGCCCGCGGCCTTCGCGTCACGCAGCAGCTGGAGCCCCGCCTCGGGGTCGGCGATCGCGATCTTCCAGCCGCGCGGGGTGTCGGCGGGCAGGAACTGGACGAACTCGTCGACGTGGCCCACGTGCAGCCAGGACGTGTCGAGGAACAGCGGGTCCTGCATGCCCTGGGACTTCAGGAACGTCCGCATCACCTTGGCCGGCTTGGAGCCGACGTCCGGGCGCTGCCCCATGATGATCCGGCCCGCCGGGAAGGAACGGTCGCCGTGGGCGTACGGCGGAATGGTCTCCAGGTTGCCCATGGAGTTGAGCGTCCACTCCTCCGAGTCCTTGGCGCCCGTCACCTGCACGGCACCGATGTTCGGGCCCCGCATCTTCTCGAACAGCTCCCGGCCGGCCTCCCGGTCCAGCTGGGCGGAGCGCAGCATCACCCGCATGGCCTGCCGCTTGCCGTCCGCGCCGGTCATGCTGACGTACGCGGGCTCGACGAAGTCCTGCGCCCAGATGTCCCCGTACTTGGTGAAGTTCACCGTCGGCCGGGTGATGCCGGCGTCCTTGGCCGCCTGGTCCAGGCCCTTGCGGAAGGCGGCGTTGAGCTTGCCGTAGTTGCCGCCGGAGATCTTGGTGACCAGCAACTGCTGGGCGTTCTGCAGGTGGTGGTGGGTGAGGAGCGGGGCGACGCGCAGGGTGACGGAGTCGGCGGTGGTGCCCTTGGAGGACTTCACGGTCAGCCGGACCCGGGCCGTCCCGTCCCACTTCGCGGTGTCCCGGATGACGTCCTTGGCCTCGACGCCGAACTCCACCCCGGCCTTCAACTCGGCCCGCGACAGACGGGTCTTGGCGGTGACGGGCTCCCACTTGGTGCCCCGCTTGACGAACACCCGGGTCTGCTGGGCGCCCGCGGTGACCTTCACGCTGCCCTGCGCCCCGGCGGGGACGCCCGCCATCGGCACGGACCGGACGCGGGCCAGGTCGGCGGCGTCGGCGGTGCCGTTCACCTTGGTGTCGGAGGCGTCGTTGCAGGCGGCCAGCTTGGCGTCCGTGAGGGGCTTGCCCTTGGGGCCGGTGGCCGGGCAACGGCGGGTGTCGTCGTCGATGTTGGGCAGCATCAGGGCGCCGCGGGCGACGGTCCAGCCGTTCTCGCCGGAGGTGTCGGTGGTGCCGGTGACGTCGACCTTGCCGTCGCGGTTGGTGTCGACGCGCAGATCGGTCGGGGGCGCCCCGGCCGCGAAGGCCGAGGGCACCGCCAGCGACGGCGTCGCGAGCAGCGTGCCGGACACCGCCAGCACGGCTATCGCCTGCCGTGCGGGGCGGGTTCGGGATGGTCTGGTTGAACGCGTAGGCACAGGGCGTCCCTTCGGCGGCGAGGGTGGTCAGCACTGAAGACGGCGGAAGGCGCGTATCCGTTGTCTGTGCGCCCGCTGTGAAACACGTGATCTGCCGCACGCCGCACGCCGCACGCCGCACGCCGCACGCCGCACGCCGCACGCCGCACGCCGCACGCCGCACGCCGCACGCCGCACGCGCGGGACGCCCGACGCTTCGCCCCCGGACGCGGGTCGGGCGCGCGCGAGCTACTCCACGCCCCGGATGCGCCCCACCAACACCGCCCCCGCCAGTCCGATCACCGCCGCCACCAGGTACAGCGCCCGGTAGCCGCCGGCGTACGTCACGATCGGGGCCGCCAGCACCGGAGCGGCCACCTGGGGAAGGGAGTTGGCCACGTTGATGACGCCCAGGTCCTTGCCCCGGTCGAGGGCCGCCGGGAGGACATCGGTCATCAGGGCGAAGTCGACCGAGGTGAACACCCCGAAGCCCAGGCCGAGCAGGGCCGAGGCGACGATCGCGCCGGGCCAGGTCGGCCAGAGGGCGATGAGACCCGTCGCGGCCGCCATCAGCATCCCCGACCAGTACACGAACGGCTTGCGCCGCCCCACCCGGTCCGACCACACCCCGGAGACCACCACCGTCGCCAGCAGCGTCGAGGCGTTCACCACGGTGAGGATCAGCACGCCCTCCTCCGGGTCGGGGTACCCGACCCGGTCCCGCAGGTAGAACAGCAGGTAGAGCAGGCCGACGCTGTTGCTCAGATTGATCAGGAAACGCGTCAGCCACGCCCACGCGAAGTCCGGGTACCGCCGCGGGCTCAGCCAGAAGCCCGCCAGGAAGCTCCGCCACGACCACGCCGGCCGGGCCGCCGCAGGCAACCGCGGGTCCCGGTGCCCCAGCACATACGGCAACACGCCCACCAGCGTGAACACCGCGCACGCCGCGTACCCCGCGCCGACGCCCCCGCCGAGCGTCGCCAGCCCGGTGCCGCCGACCACGCCCAGGATCTGCGCCGCCCCCAACCAGCCGCCCACCGAGCCCCGTTGGAGACGCGGCACCTGGTCCGGGACCGCCGCGGTGACCGCCGCCCAGGACGCGTTCAGGGTGAGCTGCACCAGACACCAGCCGGCCGCCATGGTCCACAGCCCGCCCGCGCCCGCGAGCAGCAGCAGCGACACCGCCCCGCCCGCCGACCCCACGACGATCCACGGCGTACGGCGGCCCCAGCGGGACGCCGTCCGGTCCGACAGCGCCCCGAACAGCGGCGTGGCCAGCAGCGAGACGATCGCACCGGCGCCGGTCACCCACGCCAGCACCGACTCCTTCGACATGCCCGCGCCGGGCGCGAAGTCCTCCGCCTGCGAGGCCAGCAGGATCTGCAGCGGGCCGTACCAGCCCACCCAGATCGCCCCGTTGGCCAGCGCCAGGGCGGAGGTCCAGCCCCCGCCGACCCGCTCGACCGGTTCGGCGAGGGCGTCCGTCGGCCTGGTCGTCGTCATCCTCTGCTCTGCGCCCGCAGCAGGTCCCGGAACCAGGCGTACGACGCCTTCGGGGTCCGCTCCAGCGTCTCGAAGTCCACGTGGACCAGGCCGAACCGGCGCGCGTACCCCTCGGCCCACTCGAAGTTGTCCAGCAGGGACCAGACGAAGTAGCCGCGGAGGTCGACGCCCGCCTCGGACGCCGCGTGCAGGGCGCGCACATGGCCGTCCAGGTAGGCGATGCGCTCCTGGTCGTCGACGCCCTCGTAGGAGCAGCCGTTCTCGGTGATGACCACGGGCGGCAGCCGGTCGCCGTAGCGGTCGCGGAAGGTGGTGAGGAGTTCGGTGAGGCCCTCGGGGACCACCGGCCAGCCGAAGTCGGTGGTCGGGACGTTCTCGATCTGCTTGACGGTGAAGGGGAGTTCGGCCGGGATGGAGACTCCGCCGAACTCGATGTCCTCACCCTCGGGGGCGCCGACCCGGGTCGGCGCGTAGTAGTTGACGCCGTACCAGTCGATCGGCTCGGAGATGATCTTCAGATCGGAGCCGATGTCCGTGCCCGGCATCAACTCGCCCAGTCCCTCCGGGTATTCGCCCAGCAGGACCGGCTCCGCGAACAGCCGGTTGAGGAGCAGGTCGTAGAAGCCGGCCGCCTCCACGTCCGCCTGCTCCTGGGAGGCCGCCCAGGTCGGTCCGTGCGAGTTGGCGATGCCGATGTCCGTGACTCCGGCCGCGCGCAGGGCCCGTACGGCGAGGCCGTGGCCCAGCAGCTGGTGGTGGGCGGCCGGGAGCGCGTCGAACATCAGCTGCTTGCCGGGCGCGTGGGTGCCGAGGGCGTGGCCCAGCAGCGTGTGCTCGGCGGGCTCGTTGATGGTGATCCACTTGCTGACGCGGTCGCCGAGCCGGGCCGCCACTACGGCGACGTACTCGGCGAACCGCTCGGCCGTGTCCCGGTTCAGCCAGCCGCCGCTCTCCGCCAGCGACGACGGCAGGTCCCAGTGGAAGAGGGTCGGCACGGGGCGCACGCCGGCGCCGATCAGCTCGTCCACCAGACGGTCGTAGAAGTCCAGGCCGCCCGGGGTGTTCACCCGGGGCCAGGAGATCGAGAAGCGGTACGCGCCGACACCCAGGTCGCGCAGGAGGGCCACGTCCTCCGGGTAGCGGTGGAAGTGGTCGCAGGCCACCGCCGCCGTCGAGCCGTCCTTGATCCGGCCCGCCTCGGCCGAGAAGGCGTCCCACACGGACGGCTCGCGCTCGCCCGCGGCCCCCTCGATCTGATGCGCGGAGGTCGAGACGCCCCACAGGAAGCCTGCCGGGAACTGGGGTATCGGGTTGGTCGCGTTCGTCGCCATGGGCGGATCATCCGTACCACGGGTAACGGAAGTCAACGCCCCAGGGTGAAGTGCCCGTTACGCGCCCCCGGGGCCCCAGCGGGGCTGCTCACGCCCCCTCCTTGAGCACCCTGCTGATCAGCTCCCGCTGTGCCTCGGACAGCCGGGGGTCCGCGCAGTGCACGGTCCGGCCGTCCACCGTGATCTCGTACGAGAAGCCGTCAGGCACCCCGAGCGGCGGCGAGCCCCGGCCGGCGGTGAGGGCCCGCTCGGCCAGGGTGTGCCAGTCCTGGGCATCGGGCCGCCCGGCGGTGTCCACCACCGCGTGCCGCTCGATGCCCGCGAAACCGCCCGTGCGCCGCACTTCGATACGCATGCGTCATGTGTAGTACGGAACGGGGCCGCGGCGCAGCACCGCACCGCCGCCGCGCCCCACTACAGCGTCCGTACGCCCACCTGCTCCCAGGCCTTCAGCACCGCCGTCAGCTCGTCGCCCTGGCCGTAACGGTCCTTCGCGGCCTTGACCGTGAGCGTGGCGAAGTCGACGAAGAGGGCCTGCTTGTCCAGTTCGCCGCCGGTGAGGACGTCGTACCAGATCTGTCCGGCCCGCTCCCAGGCGTGGCCGCCGAGCGCGGTGGCCACCAGGTAGAACGCGTGGTTGGGGATACCGGAGTTGATGTGCACGCCGCCGTTGTCGCGGCCGGTGCGGACGAAGTCGTCCATGGTCGCCGGCTGCGGGTCCTTGCCGAGGACGTCGTCGTCGTACGCCGTGCCCGGGGCCTTCATCGAGCGCAGCGCGACTCCCGTGACGCGGGGCGCCAGCAGACCGGCGCCGATCAGCCAGTCCGCCTCCGCGGCGGTCTGGCCGAGCGTGTACTGCTTGATGAGGGCGCCGAAGACGTCCGACATCGACTCGTTGAGCGCGCCCGGCTGACCGAAGTACGTGAGGTTCGCCGTGTACTGGGTGACGCCGTGGCTGAGTTCGTGGCCGATGACGTCGATCGGGATGGTGAAGTCGAGGAAGATCTCGCCGTCCCCGTCGCCGAACACCATCTGTTCGCCGTTCCAGAAGGCGTTGTTGTAGTCGCGCTCGTAGTGCACGGTCGCGTTCAGCGGCAGGCCGTTGCCGTCGATCGAGTCGCGGGCGAAGGACTTCCAGAACAGTTCGTACGTGGCGCCCAGGCCGGCGTACGCGCGGTTGACCGTGGCGTCCTTGCCGGGCGTGTCGCCCTCGCCGCGGACTTTCCTGCCGGGCAGGTCCGTGCCGTGGCGGGCGTCGTGGATGGTGCGGTGCGGTGTGCCCTCCTCGGCGCCGACGGGCGCGGTGATGCTCGGGGCGCCGATGACGGTGGTCAGCCGGCGGTGGGTGCGTTCGAGTGCGTCGCGCTCCAGGGTCTTGCGCGCGGCGCCGGCGAGCACCGGGTCCTCGGCCTGGGAGAGCTTGTCGAGGACGTGGGGTGGGACGACTGTGCAGAAGACGGGCTCGTGGCCCCCGTTGGTGGTCATGTCTCGCACGATTGCACTCCGTTGGAGGGCTGTCACTGGGGGCAACCATGATTGGTGAAATGTCGCCGTATGGGTTGCGATTCGTCATCACCGTGTTACTGAGGGTTGAGTGCGGGCTCTCTCGTGGGCGGGGCTTCTCGCGCAGTTCCCCGCGCCCCCGGCGGGGCGCTCCTGCCGGCCCGTGTGGCCTTGCGCACCTTTTGTCCGGATCGGTTCTCCGGTCCCGCATACTGATACGACCCCGCACGGCAGAAACGGCTCGGCTAAGCTGCTCCGCATCATGCGTTTCGGGCTGCTTCTCCTTAGCTGCCGCGGCGAGGGCCTGTACTAGAGGCCGACCCCCTCCCCGCGGTGCTTTGGCGTTGTGTCGTCGGCCGTCCTTCCCGGCAGTGGCCGGACCATCGAGGAGCCCACGCATCATGGCGAACCGCCAGCAGCCCACGTCCATGCCGATCCACAAGTACGGGCGTTACGAGCAGGTCGACATCCCCGACCGCACGTGGCCGAACAACCGGATCACCGTCGCCCCCCGCTGGCTCTCCACCGACCTGCGTGACGGCAACCAGTCCCTGATCGACCCGATGTCGCCCGAGCGCAAGCGCCGGATGTTCGACCAGCTGGTCAAGATGGGCTACAAGGAGATCGAGGTCGGCTTCCCCGCCTCGGGACAGACGGACTTCGACTTCGTACGGTCGATCATCGAGGAGCCGGGCGTCATCCCGGACGACGTCACCATCTCCGTACTGACCCAGGCCCGTGAGGACCTGATCGAGCGGACCGTGGAGTCGCTGAAGGGCGCCAAGCGGGCGACCGTCCACCTGTACAACGCCACCGCCCCCGTCTTCCGCCGGGTCGTCTTCCGCGGCTCCAAGGACGACATCAAGCAGATCGCCGTGGACGGCACACGGCTGGTGATGGAGTACGCGGAGAAGCTGCTGGGCCCCGAGACCGAGTTCGGCTACCAGTACAGCCCCGAGATCTTCACGGACACCGAGCTGGACTTCGCGCTGGAGGTCTGCGAGGCGGTCATGGACGTCTGGCAGCCCGGTCCGGGCCGCGAGATCATCCTCAACCTGCCCGCCACGGTGGAGCGTTCGACCCCGTCCACGCACGCGGACCGCTTCGAGTGGATGGGGCGCAACATCTCCCGCCGCGAGCACGTCTGCATCTCCATCCACCCGCACAACGACCGCGGCACCGCCGTCGCCGCCGCCGAACTGGCGCTGATGGCCGGCGCCGACCGCGTCGAGGGCTGCCTGTTCGGGCAGGGCGAGCGCACCGGCAACGTCGACCTGGTCACCCTGGGCATGAACCTGTTCTCCCAGGGCGTCGACCCGCAGATCGACTTCTCCGACATCGACGAGATCCGTCGCACGTGGGAGTACTGCAACCAGATGGAGGTCCACCCGCGCCACCCGTACGTGGGCGACCTGGTCTACACGTCCTTCTCCGGCTCCCACCAGGACGCCATCAAGAAGGGCTTCGACGCCATGGAGGCGTCCGCGCAGGAGCAGGGCAAGACGGTCGACGACATCGAGTGGGCCGTCCCGTACCTGCCGATCGACCCCAAGGACGTAGGCCGCTCCTACGAGGCCGTCATCCGGGTCAACTCGCAGTCCGGCAAGGGCGGTATCGCCTACGTCCTGAAGAACGACCACAAGCTGGACCTGCCGCGCCGGATGCAGATCGAGTTCTCGAAGCTGATCCAGGCGAAGACCGACGCCGAGGGCGGCGAGGTCACCGGCTCCGACATCTGGGCCGTCTTCCAGGACGAGTACCTGCCGAACCCCGAGAACCCCTGGGGCCGGGTCCAGGTCCGCACCAACCAGTCGACCACCGACACGGACGGCGTGGACACGCTGACCGTGGAGGCCGAGGTCGACGGCGTGGAGACCACCCTGGTCGGCACCGGCAACGGCCCGATCTCCGCGTTCTTCCACGCGCTGCAGGGCATCGGCATCGACGCCCGCCTGCTGGACTACCAGGAGCACACGATGAGCGAGGGCGCCTCCGCGCAGGCCGCCTCGTACATCGAGGTCGCCATCGAGGACAAGGTCCTGTGGGGCATCGGGATCGACGCGAACACGACGCGTGCGTCGCTGAAGGCGGTCGTCTCCGCCGTCAACCGCGCGGCCCGCTGACCAGCCTGACCGGCGGTTTGAACGCCCCGTTCGCCGGATTCCGGCGGACGGGGCCCGTCGTTTACCGGCCAAACCCTGTGCAGGTCGCGGGTAGGCCTCGTCCGGAGTACTGACTGCGCCTCACCGATGTGGCTAACATCACGCAAGCGCGGCGATGATGCCGAGGGGGCACTTCCCGCGCCCAAGGGGCCGTGTGTGGGGGAGTTACGGAGGTGCGACGTGCTGCCAGGACGGGACCCGATCGGCCGTGCCGCCGCGCTCGCCCGCGACGGGCGGACCAGCCGTGCCACCGGCTTCTCGCGCGTGCTGGGCACCCGGATCGCGTGGACGGGCGTCGGTGACGGCGAGTTCTTCTGTCCCGGCTGCGGGGGCGACCGCAACTACCAGCGCCTCACCGGCCGCCGCCGCTTCACCCTCCTCGGCGTCCCCGTGCTGCCCCGCGGCGAGACCGGGCCCGTGGTCGAATGCGCGGCCTGTCGCCACCACTACACCCTCGACGTCCTCGACCACCCCACCACCACCCGCTTCTCCGCGATGCTCCGCGACGCCGTCCACACAGTCGCCCTCGCGGTCCTCGCGGCCGGCGGCGCCGCCTCCCGCACCTCACTCTCCGTCGCCGCCGGCGCCGTGCGCTCCGCCGGGTTCGACGACTGCACCGAGGACCAGCTGGGCGCCTTGGTCGAGGCCTTGGCCGCCGACACCGGCCGCGTCCACGGCGAACCCTGCGGCCCCGGTCTCGCCATAGAGCTCCACGAGGCCCTGGACCCGCTGGCACCGCACCTCGCCCCGACCGGCCGCGAGGAGATCCTGCTCCAGGGCGCGCGGATCGCCCTGGCGGACGGGCCGTACACCCCGGCGGAACGGGACACGCTGGCCACGGTGGGCGCGGCGCTCACCATCTGCGCGGACGACGTGACCCGACTCCTCGCGACGGCCCGGACCCCGTCCTAGCGCCCAGCCATCACCACCCCTGCGGCTACGGCCACAGCCACAGCCTCCGACCGACCCCCGTACCGGCTGCCGCCGTTCACACTCACGTACCGAAGTCGTACGTGCGCCCTGTGTCGACCCCCGCCCGGCTTCCACTTGGGCGCACGCTGGGGGCGCGAGAGAGCGAACAGCGGCCGGAAACTGCGCCCCCGTGCGCGGCTGGGCGGGCGCGAAACGCTGCGGTATCAATGATCCTCGGAAACGGGGAGGACCATGTCGCAGACAGGTGCGGGGTCAGGTGGCGGTGCCGCCCAGAACGGGCAGACTCCGGGCAACGGAGGTGGAGGGGCGAGCGGGGACGGTGGGGACGGTGGAAGCCAGGACGCCGGTTCCGGGAAGAAGGGCATAGCCATTCTGATCGCCGTCATCGGCGCGTTGGCGGCGGTCGTGGCGGCGGCGATCCAAGTGCTTCCGGACATGATCGGCGGTTCCGAGGAGAGTTCCGGTAAAGGTCCCGAATCCACCGTCTCCGCGACGCCGAGCAGCGACCCGTGTGATCTCGACCGGCTGGAGGGCGCGGAGGAGTCCTGGGTCCGGCCCGCCGCTCAGCGACCGCACCCCAAGCTGCTCGCCGACCGGAAACCGAGCGTGCTCACCAGGGTGGACGGCGACGCGAACCCCGGTATCAGTGTGCGGGGCCGGCTCCAGGTGTCCGTGCCCGACGATCAGGTCCTGTACCTGGTACGGCAGCCGGACAGGAACACGCGGGACGAGGAAGGCCGCCCCGGCTCGCATCAGTACTATCCGGCCGCTCTCGTGACCCCGGACGGCGACGGCTGCTGGGGGGACACGAACCGGCAGGTCGGGTATGACGGGGCGAAGGGGATCACCGAGATCTACTACGTGTGTCTGGTCTCGCGCGAGCAGGCGGACAGGTTCGCCAGGGACCGCGCGGCCGATGGCTGGGACGGCTACGGCGCTCACCAGTGGCGGTCCGTCGGTGCGACCGACGTGCTCTCCTTCAGGGTTCCGACGGTGACGTAGACCGGGTACCTCCCCCGCGCACGGCGCCTCAGAGCAGGCCCGCCGCCGCCAGGTACTTGCCGACTCGTTCGGTCTCCGCCTGCGACAGGGGGATCTGGGGTTCCGCCGTGGCAGGGCAGGCGATGACGCCGCGCAGGTGCAGGGCGGCCTTGAAGGCGCCGAGCGCGGCGGAGGATCCGCCCATGCGGGCCGGGTCACCTGCGCCGACCATGGCGAAGAGGGCGCACAGGCGCTCCTGTTCGGCGCGGGCCCGGTCGAGGTCACCGGCACGGAAGAGGCGGTAGAGGCGGACATAGCCGGCGGGGTCGACGTTCGCCAGCCCCGGCACGGCCCCGTCGGCGCCCAGGGCGAGCGCGGAGTCGACGAGCAGCTCGGAGCCGGTGAGGGCGCTGAAGCCGGTGACGGCGGGGTCGGTGCGGGCGCCGGTGACGACCCCGCGGAACGCGGCCAGGTCGCCGCTGGAGTCCTTCAGGCCGGCCAGCACCCCGTCAGCCGCCAGCTCCAGGACCACCTCGGCGGGCAGCCCGCAGTGCACGGCGGACGGGATGTCGTAGGCGAGGACCGGGACGGGGGAGCCCGCGGCGAGCAGCCGGTAGTGGCGGGAGATCTCCGCCGGGTGGGTTCGCGTGTAGAACGGGGCGGTCGCCACGACGGCCTCCGCTCCGGCGGCGGTCACGGCCCGGACGTGGTCCAGGACGCGCGGCGTGGTCATGTCGATCGCCCCGGCGAGGACGGGGAGCTGCCCGCCGACGTGACCGACCACCGTCTCGACGACGACGCGCCGCTGCGCGTCCGTCAGGAAGGCCGCCTCCGACGACGAACCGAGCACGAACAGCGCGTCCACACCGCCCGCCACGAGATGGTCGACCAGCCGGACCAGCGAGGCGGTGTCCACCTCGCGGTCCGGTGTCAGGGGCGTGCAGACGGGCGGGACGACACCGGTCAGCGGGGTGGGGAAGGTCATGGCGGCTCCCTGGTGCTCGGACATCGCTGGGCATCGCTAGGCGTCGGGCACGGATCCCGGCGCCGACGCGGCCCCCGCCTGGGCGACCAGGTCGCGCGTCGAGTCCGTCTCCCGCACAGGATGGTGGCAGCGGAAGCGGTGTCCGGGGGCCGACGCGGCCGTGAGGTCCGGCAGGATCTCCGCGCAGACCTCGTCCGCCTTACCGCAGCGGGCACGGAACGGGCAGCCGCTCGGCGGCCGGGTCGCCGGCCGCTGCCGGTGACCGCGGTCAAGAGCGCGCACACGAATGGCGTACGTGTCAGAGGTGCGACCAATGGCGGATCAACTGGGGTATGGAACAACGACAGTTGAGGGTCCGTTGGGTGAGGGTTTCCCGGGCTGATCACGGGGCGTTGACCTGGCGTTCCCCTGGCCGGTCCACGCGGTTTGCGTTCGGAGGTGGGACGTCGGATGTCCGGCGAGCGTACGATGCGTCGCATGTCTCAGGAGAGCGTCGGCAGGCGTCGGTTCGAGCGGCGGGTGAGCAGCCAGAGCCAGCACGAGGTCATCCAGCTCGTCCTCGACCGCAGGCTCCAGGCGGGGGCGCCGCCGCCCACCGAGACGGAGCTGATGGAGGACCTCGGCGTCAGCCGCGACTCCGTCCGCGAGGCACCCAAGGCCCTCCAGGCCCTCGACACAGTCGACATCCGGCACGGCTACGGCACCTATGCCGGCGAGGCCTCCCTCACCCCCTTCGTCGACGGCCTGACCTTCCGCACCCTGGCCCGGCCCGACGGCGACACCGCCGCCCTCGCCGAGATCCTCCAGGTCCGCGAGATCCTGGAGGACGGCCTCGTGCGACGGGTCGCGGGCACCCTCACGGACGACGAACCGGACGCCCTGGAAGCCGTCGTCGACCGGCTGGAGGCGGCCGGGAAGGCGGGCGAACCCGACGACCCCACCCCCGAGCTGACGGTCCGCCGCCACCGGGACATCGTGGCCGCGCTCCGCGCCCGCGACGACGAGGGCGCCCAGCGGGCGATGTCCGACCACTTCCGGGGCATCGAGGCGAGGGCGGCGCAGGCCTCGCGGGGGGTGGGCTAGGCCATGGAGCGCTCCTCGACCGAGCCGTGGGACCCCGCCGGCGCCGGTGTGCTGCGGCTGCCCTCCGGGCGGCTGGTGCGCGGCCGGGGGCTGCGCCGGCCGCTCCCCGACGGCCCCGTCCCCACCTACGCCGTCTACCTCCTGGGCAAGGAACCGCCCGGCGTCCCCTGGCAGTCCCGCTGGCTGCGCTGGCCCGACTTCCGGCTGCCCGGCGACCGGGCGGAGGCGGCCGGGGTGCTGCGCGAGGTCTGGGAACGGGCGGCCGTCGACCGGGTCGAACTCGCGTGCGGCGGCGGCCGGGGCCGCACCGGCACGGCGCTGGCCTGTCTCGCGGTCCTCGACGGCGTACCGCCGGGGGAGGCCGTGGCGTACGTACGGCGGCACTACGACCGGCACGCGGTGGAGACGCCGTGGCAGCGGCGGTACGTACGGAGATTCGGCTGAACGTCGTGGGGCGACCGGGGCAGGACCGGTAAATCGTTTCTTCATGGCCTCTTCCCGATATTCGGCAGGTAATCCGAGGAAAGTGGTCCATGAGGTGAGTCAGGGCGGCACCATGAGGCGGGAGATCACTCCGCCGATCCGGCCGGAACACGCCCGGCGACCCGGCCGGAACACGCCCGTCGAACCCACCTCCGAGGCCGTCAGTGACGACACCCCCTTCTCCGCCCACGCCACCCTCCCCGTCCGACTCCCGATGGCACACCGTCGGGATCATCGTCGCGGCCGTCATCACCGCGGCGGCGACCGTCACGGCGGGGCTGATGAGCGCCGACACCGAGAAGAGCGGGCCCGAGGCGGCGCCCTCGTCCGGCCGGACGTCGGCGCCCGCGCAGTCACCCACCCCGATCGCCACCCCCACCCCCACCCCTTCCGCGATATCGACGCCGCCCTCGGCGCCCGAACCCGCACCCACGCCCACCCCCACGCCCACCCCCACGCAGCCCGTCATCCGGTCGGTGGGGCTGCCGCCGGAGCTGGCCGGAACCTGGGTGGGGATCGCCACGGAGTCCGACAGCGGCTCGAACGGCGACTCGACCGACTCCTACCGCGTGCGGCTGGAACTGACCGGGGGCGCCGTCACCGAGGACATCGGCGAGGTCCACTACGAGATGCAGGGCTCCCGCTGCCAGGGCGACCTCACCCTGTGGGCGGTGGACGCGGTCAGCGAGGCCCTCTCCCTCGGCGAGTACATCGAGTCCGGCAACTGTGTGAAGGGCGGCCGGATCACCCTCACCCCGATGCCGGACGGCACGCTGGACTTCGCCTACACGGGTGCCAAGGTCGACGGCTCCGAGCAGACGGTGCACGCCGGTCTGGAGAAGGTCCGCTGAGGCCGGCGGTCCCGGCCCCGTCACCCCTGCCCGCCCCATCCACAGGGTGCTGCCCCTGACCCCCGCTACGGGGTTTGCCGCCGAGGCGGCACGGAGGACGGGGTGCAGCCCTCAGGGATGGGACGGGTAGGGGTGACGGGGCCGGGAGCCCGGCTCGCCCACCGGGCCGGTGAGGCGGCGGACGCGGCTAGGGCCCAGTGCTCGCCGGGCCGTACAACGCGTTCGGTGCGCCCGTCATCAGCGCCCAGTACCGGTCCCCGTACGACCAGTGCCACCACTCGGTGGGGTAGTTGACCAGCCCGGCCGTGGTGAGCGCCGCGGAGAGCGTGCGCCGGTTGCGGCGGGCGGTCTCGGAGATGTTGGGCGCGTCGGTGTAGCAGGCGTCGTCGCTCTCCTCGGGGCTGGCGTCCAGACGCGTGCCCATGTCGAGCTCCTCCCCGGCGGCCGTGCACAGGGTGAGGTCGACCGCGGCGCCTGCGACATGCGGCCCGATCTCCGGCGGCGAGAGGGAACGGCTGGTCTGGACGTGCAGGTACTCCTCCGACCAGTCCGGGTTGGCGAGCCGCAGCTCGGCGGCGTACCGCTCGAAGTACTCGATCTGCAGTTCCAGCGGCCGGTACCCCTCGGTGACCAGCAGCCGCAGCCCGTCCGGCAGCAGCCGGGCGGCGCGCGCGAGGCGCCAGGCGACGCCCTCGCGCAGATGCGCGTACGCCCCCTCGGGGTCGGCCTGACGGGAGTCGACCACCACGAAGGGCAGCTCCCTCAGATCGACGAGGGGCTCACCGCACTCCTGGACCGGGACACCGGCGACCTCGGGGTCGCTCATGAGGATGATCGAAGGCATGCGTCGTCTTCCACCGGACGGGAGGTGCGATGCGTCGGGGTGTGTGGCAGCACCCCGGGGAGGGACTTGATCCCCTGATGTCCCTCCCCGGGGGCTTCCCCCCTTGAGTGGTGGTTCGTGGTCTGGCTCCGGGCGTCCCCCCAGCCCGTCCTGCGCGTGCGATCCCACTGTTGTCACGTTCCCACCGGTCCGTCCCCTGTGCGCTCCGGTGGGCCGACCGGCCGGGCGGTGGTCGCCCGGCCGATCCGTTGTTCCCCCGAGAACAACGAGAATGGCGCACTCCGCTGGAAGTTCTCTGCAAGTCGGCCGCAAGCGGGTTTCGGCCTGCGCGACCGGCCGGAACGCGCCTCCGGCACGGGACGTCAGGGGGAGCGGACCCACGGCCACGGCTCGTGCCGCTCGCGCGCTTCGCAGGCGTCGAACACCGCCATGGCCTCGGCCCGCAGCGCCCGCGCCCCGTCCCGGTCCCCGAGCGCGGCCCGGACCACCGACAGATCACGCAGGGCACGGGCCCGGGGCAGGGGCAGCGCGAGGACGCCCCAAAGCGCGGCGGAGGCGGTCAGCAGCCCCTCCGCGTCCGTCAGCCGGCCGCCGGCCAGCGCGCACTCGCCCAGCGTGCGCAGCGTCAGCGCCTCGCCGAAGCGGTCCTCGTGGGTCCGGCAGACCTCCAGGATCTCGTGCAGTGCCGTCTCCGCCTCCCGGACGTGCCCCAGCCGCATCCGGGCCTTGGCGCGGGCCCGCAGGGCGTACGCCGCCATGTGCGGGTCGCCGAGGTCGCGCAGGATCTCCAGCGCCTGCTCGGCCACGCGAGCGGCCTCCTCGTACGCGCCGAGCGAGCGGTGCACCAGGCTGAGCGTGCGCAGAGCCAGCGCCTCGCCGCGCCGGCTGCCGAGCCGCCGGTAGGCCCGCAGCGACTCGTCCAGCAGCGGGAACGCGCCCTGCTGGTCGCCGAGTTCGAGGCGTACGGAGCCGCCGTACCGGCAGGCGACGCCGACCCCGGTGTCGTCGCCGATCCGCCGGAAGCCGTCGGCGGCGTCGGTCAACGCCCGTTCCGCGTCCCGCAGCTCGCCGACCTCGCGGCAGGCGCTGCCGAGGCCCGCGAGGGCGGCGGAGCGGCCGCGCACGTCGCCGAGTTCGGTGCAGACGCGCTCGGCGGTGCGGAAGTACTCCTGCGACTCGGCGATGCGGTCCTGTTCGTAGCGGAGCTGTCCCAGGCCGATGATCAGCAGGGCCTCGCCCGAGCGGTCCTCGGCGCGGCGGGCCGCCGCGAGGGCCGCGTCGTGGCTGCGCCACCAGGCGTCGAAGCGGTTCTTGATGGCGAACGAGGAGGAGCACAACGCCGCTGCCGCTTCGCAGGCGAGGGTGTGCAGGCCGAGGGCTGCCGCCCGTTCGACCGCGGTGGTGAGGGTGTCGGCTTCGGCGTCGAACCAGGCGAAGGGGTCGGTGAGGGCGCGATGGGTGGTTCGGGCGCCCACCGGGGTGGGGGGTTCTGCTGTGTCGCGGTTTTCGGTTGTGTGTGGTTGTTCGCGCAGTTCCCCGCGCCCCTTGGGGGTGAAGCCCTGTCGCAAAGTGACCGCGCCCGACGGGGACTTCTCCGTCACCCTGTCCATCAGCCACAGGCCCGCGCTCAGTGCCCTGCCCACCGCCGCCGTGCGGTCGTCGGACGGGTCCTCGGTCTCCGCGCGTTCGGCCGCGTAGACGCGGACCAGGTCGTGCAGGCGGTAGCGGGGCTGGCCCACCTGGTCCCGGCCGGGACAGGTGATCAACTGGGCGTCCAGGAGGCGTTCGAGGATCTCCTCGGCCTCGTCCTCCGAGGTGCCGGAGAGCGCGGCGACCGCCCATACGGCGACATCGGCCGAGCCGAGGGTGGCGACACGGCGCAGGACGCGCCGGGCACACACGTCGAGGGCCTGGTAGCTGAGGCCGAGACCGGCCCGGACCTCCAGGTCGCCCACGGACAGCTCGTCGAGGCGGCGGTGTTCGTCCGCGAGGCGCTCGGCGAGCACGCTGGGCGTCCAGTGCCGCCGGGTGGCCAGCCGGGCCCCGGCGATCCGCAGCGCCAGCGGCAGCCCGCCGCACAGCTCGACGATCCGGCGGGCCGCGGCCTGTTCGAGCGGGTCGTCCGGGGTGCGGTCGGGGCCGGTGACCCGGGTGAGCAGTTCGAGGCCGCGGGCGTCGTCCAGGACGTCCAGGTCGGTGCGCCGGGCCCCGACGAGCCCGCCGAGCCGGGCCCGTGAGGTCACCAGCACCCCGCAGCTGGCGCTGCCCGGCAGCAGCGGCCGTACCTGGGCCTCGCCGTTCGCGTCGTCCAGGACCAGCAGCATCCGCCGCCCGGCGACCAGGCTGCGGAACAGGTCGCCGCGCTCGGCAGTGTCCTCCGGCGGGTCCGCGCCGAGCGCCCGCAGCAGCCGGCCGAGGACCTCGGCGGGCGGCACGGGCTCGCTGAAGCCGTGGAGTTCGGCGTAGAGCTGCCCGTCGGGGTACTCGTCGGCGACCCGGTGCGCGGCCTGCACGGCGAGCGCGGACTTGCCGACCCCGGCGGCCCCGGAGACCACGACGACGGGCATCGCCTCCCGCGCGCCGGTCAGCCCCTCGACGACCCGCGCCAGCTCCTCCTCCCGGCCGGTGAAGTCGCCGATGGCGGGCGGCAGGAGCGACACCGGCCGGGGAGCGGGAGCGGGAGCGGGAGCGGGGGTGGTGGTGGCCAGCAGGGCGGGGTCGGCCCGCAGGATGGCCTCGTACAGACGGTTCAGCTCCGGGCCCGGGTCCAGCCCCAGCTCCTCGGCGAGCACCGCCCGGCCCTCCGCGTAGACGGCCAGCGCCTCGGCCTGCCGCCCGAGCCGGTACAGGCCCAGCATCAGCTGCCCGCGCGGCCTCTCCCGGGCCGGGTGCTCGCCCACCAGCGCGGTCAGTTCGGTGACCAGCTCCGCCTCGTGCCCGCCGGCCTCCAGTTCGGCGGCGATGCGTTCCTCCAGGGCCGCCTGCCGGGCCTCCTCCAGCCGTCCGGCCTCGCCCCGCAGCGCCTCCCCGACGCCGCCGAGCGCCGGGCCGCGCCACAGCTCCAGCGCCCGGCGCAGCAGCCGCGCGGCCTCCGCGTGGTCGCCCTCGGCGGCGGCCCGCCGCCCGTCGGCCGTGCGGGCCTCGAACTCCGTCAGGTCGACCCGGCCGACCCCGGGCCGCAGCACGTATCCCGGTGGCCTGGTCTCGATCGCGTCCGCCGCCCCGGGCGGCAGCGCCCGGCGCAGCGCCGACACATACGTCTGCACCAGCGCCCGCGCGGTGTCCGGGGGTTCGTCCCCCCAGATCACGTCCACGAGCGCGTCGGCGGGCACCACCTGTCCGGCCCGCAGCAGCAGCACGGCCAGCAGCGCGCGCGGTTTCGGGCCGCCCAGCCGCAGGGGTCTGTCACCGTGCCATGCCTCGACCGGGCCGAGCAGTCGGAATTCCAGCTCCACGGGTCCCCATCTTCCGTGCTGTCGGACCGCCGGGACAGCGGTTGCTCACGCACCGTTCGACGCTCATGTACGGCGTGTGGTTTCCCAGGACGCGTGATGCGCCGCGGACTTGTCGGAAAACGGGGCAACCGAAGGGAATCTTAGGTGGACGACGCGGAGATTCCCCACGTAGGTGAGGACCACCTGTGACGATGCTGTGAGAACCGTCCGTGGCCGTCGGGAGCACGGGCCTACGGGTGCACGGGGTACGACGCCTGGAAGGCGAGCCGGTGGTCCGCGCCGGCGCCGAGCGGTTCGAGGAGGTCGTCGAGGGCGAGGAACTCCTCCCAGACGGGCCTGCCGCTCGCCTCCGCCAGCCGGCCCACCACCAGGTCCTCCAGCTCCCGCACCCGCTTGTTCTTCCACACCTTGTCCGCCAGCGAGACCAGCAGGTCCTCGATCCCGGTGCCCGGCTCCGTCCACGCGGCGTGCGTCCCCGCGAACCTGGCCCACTCCGGCTCGACCCCGTGCTCCAGCAGCAGCCGGCGTCCCGCCTCCTCGTGCGCGGAACCCGGGCCCGACAGCTCCCCGGTGTGGGCGACCTTGCCGATGTCGTGCGTGGCCGCGCCGAAGAGGACGGCCGCGCGCTCGAACGGCAGCTCCGGGCAGCGGCGCTCCACCCAGTCGGCCAGCTCGTGCGCCACGTCGTGCACGAGCCGCAGATGCGCCGCGAGCCGGGGCGGCGCGCCGAGGCTCCGCAGCAGCGCGGCGGCCCGCTCCGGCAGGGGCCTCAGGGGCGGGTCGGTGACGGCGGTCAGGGGATCGGCGGGGTCGGTCGGGTGGGCGGGGCGCGACGCGTGCACGGCTTCTGTATACCGCTCGGCCGGGCCCGCCGGTCAAGGTCCAACGCTTCTGTGCCGACCTGGAGTTGTACGGGACAGACTCCCGCCGAGTTTAGGCACTGCAGGTCATCGAGGAGATGCGAAGAGTGAAATTCGACGGGGTGGGGGAGCACCGTGAGGGCAGGTGGAGAAGGGCTCGGGGGACGGTACTCGGCGGGCGCGCCGAAGAGGCGGAGGAATTGGTGGAGGAATTGCGGCGGACGGCCGAAAGAGCGGGAATTGTTCTGCCGTCACCGGTCCTTTCGGCGGTGGCCCTGCGGTGAGCGGGAACGGGAGGAAGCCGGCGATCGGCACCTACGCCGTCGACACCCGCACCGGGAAGGTCGGCCGCGTCATGGGCCACGAGGGGCCCTACGTCCAACTGCGGCCGGTCGGCGGCGGGAGGGAGTGGGACTGCGCCCCCGAGGTCGTACGGGCCGCCACGACCATAGAACGCCTGCGCGCCGCCACCGCCTACGAGAACGCCCGCAGCCGGGGGGAGGTCCCTTGAAGGCGTGACTGTGGGCCGAGGTCCCGCCGGGGGCCGGCCGTAGGCGAGAATGGGCGGCATGAGCCTGTTCCGCGACGACGCCGTCGTCCCGCGCACCCGGAAGCCGGGTGAAGCGGACCGGATCACGCCGCGGTCTCCCGGGGGACGGCCCCCGTGCCCCCGGCAGGCCCCCGGGGGCGGGCGATGAGTCTCTTCCGCGACGACGGGGTCGTGCTCCGCACCCAGAAGCTGGGTGAGGCGGACCGGATCATCACCCTGCTCACCCGGGGGCACGGGCGGGTGCGGGCCGTGGCGCGCGGGGTGCGGCGGACGAAGTCGAAGTTCGGGGCGCGGCTCGAACCCTTCTCCCACGTCGACGTGCAGTTCTTCGCGCGGGGCAGCGAGTTGATCGGACGCGGTCTGCCCCTGTGCACCCAGAGCGAGACCATCGCCCCGTACGGCGGCGGCATCGTGAGCGACTACGCCCGCTACACCGCCGGGACGGCCATGCTGGAGACAGCCGAGCGGTTCACCGATCACGAGGGCGAGCCCGCCGTGCAGCAGTACCTGCTGCTCGTCGGCGGGCTGCGCACCCTCGCCCGCGGCGAGCACGCCCCGCACCTCGTCCTCGACGCGTTCCTGCTGCGCTCTCTCGCCGTCAACGGCTACGCCCCCACCTTCAGCGACTGCGCCAAGTGCGGCATGCCCGGCCCGAACCGGTTCTTCTCGGTCGCCGCCGGGGGCTCCGTCTGCGTGGACTGCCGGGTGCCCGGCAGCGTCGTACCCTCGCCACAGACGCTGGAACTGCTCGCCGCGCTCCTTACGGGAGACTGGGAGACCGCGGACGCGAGCGAGCCGCGGCACGTGCGGGAGGGCAGCGGACTGGTGTCCGCCTATCTGCACTGGCATCTGGAGCGCGGGCTGCGCTCCCTTCGGTACGTGGAGAAGTCGTAGGCACGACCGATCCACCGGCACCACTAAGGAGACGAGAAGCACATGGTGGTACGCGGGTTCCTGGGACGTCAGCGCCGCGAGTACAGGGCGCCGACGCCGCACCCGTCCGGCGCCCGCGCGCCCAAGCTCCCCGGCGAGCTGGTCCCCGAGCACGTGGCGATCGTCATGGACGGCAACGGCCGCTGGGCCAAGGAGCGCGGGCTGCCGCGCACCGAGGGCCACAAGGTCGGCGCCGAGCGCGTCCTGGACGTCCTCCAGGGCTCGATCGAGATCGGCGTGCGCAACATCTCCCTCTACGCCTTCTCCACCGAGAACTGGAAGCGCTCGCCCGACGAGGTCCGCTTCCTGATGAACTTCAACCGCGACTTCATCCGCAAGACCCGCGACCAGCTCGACGAACTCGGCATCCGGGTGCGCTGGGTGGGCCGGATGCCGAAGCTGTGGAAGTCGGTCGCCAAGGAACTCCAGGTCGCCCAGGAGCAGACCAAGGACAACAACCTGCTCACCCTGTACTTCTGCATGAACTACGGCGGCCGGGCCGAGATCGCCGACGCGGCGCAGGCCCTCGCCGAGGACGTCCGCGCGGGCCGCCTCGACCCCTCCAAGGTCAATGAGAAGACCTTCGCGAAGTACCTCTACTACCCGGACATGCCGGACGTCGACCTCTTCCTGCGTCCCAGCGGCGAACAGCGCACCTCCAACTACCTGCTCTGGCAGAGCGCCTACGCCGAGATGGTCTTCCAGGACGTGCTGTGGCCCGACTTCGACCGCCGTGACCTGTGGCGGGCCTGCATGGAGTTCGCCTCCCGCGACCGCCGCTTCGGCGGCGCCGTCCCGAACGAGGAGCTCCTCGCGATGGAGGCCGCGATGGAGGGCCGGACGGAGGACTGACCCGTGGCCGAGGCCGGTGGGGAGAACGTCGAGCTGGTGTACCGGGCGGCGGTCGGGGACTTCCGCGAGGCGGTGCGGGTGTCCGCGCGTGCCTCGGCCGCCGGCCGGTGGGGACAGGGTCTGCTGCTGTTCTGCGCCGGGGCGGGCCTCTTCGTCACGGCCGTGGCGCTCGCCCTCGGGACCACGCCCGACGCGCAGGCCTGTGTGATGCCGGTGGCGGCGCTCGGCGCCCTCGTCCTGCTGCCCCGGCTCCAGGCCCGCCTCCTGCACCGGCGGGCGGCGGCCCTGGGGCTGCACCGCGCCGTGCTGGACC
The DNA here is from genome assembly GCF_014930365.1 of Streptomyces caniscabiei. GTDB lineage: Bacteria > Actinomycetota > Actinomycetes > Streptomycetales > Streptomycetaceae > Streptomyces > Streptomyces caniscabiei. Next base: position 103,502 of record NZ_JABXWI010000009.1, read on the forward strand.
CGTGGGGCGTGACGGTCGCGCACGACCACGGCACCGAGCGCCCGGCCCGCTGGTCCCAGGTGTCCCGGTACGCGGAGACCCCGCACACCTTCGTCCTCTTCGGCGGCGCCCACGCGCTTCGCCTCACGGTGCTGCCGAAGCGGGGCCTGGCGACCCCGGCCGACGCCGACCGGCTCCGCGCCGTCCTCGCCCGCGAGGGCCTGACCCGGCTGTAGAGCGGGCGCGGGCGTGGACGAGCGCGACGAGGGGCGCTACGACGTCTTCGCCGCGCACTCCGCGCAGGTGCCGAAGATCTCCACGGTGTGGGCGACGTTCACGAAGCCGTGCTCCGCGGCGATCGCGTCGGCCCACTTCTCGACCGCCGGGCCCTCCACTTCCACGGCCTTGCCGCAGACCCGGCAGACCAGGTGGTGGTGGTGCTCGCCGGTGGAGCAGCGGCGGTACACGGACTCGCCGTCGGAGGTGCGCAGGACATCGACCTCTCCCGCGTCGGCGAGGGACTGCAACGTGCGGTACACGGTGGTGAGCCCGACCGAGTCGCCCTTGTGCTTGAGCATGTCGTGGAGTTCCTGCGCGCTGCGGAACTCGTCGACCTCGTCCAGTGCCGCGGCCACGGCCGCCCGCTGCCGGGTGGAACGACCTCGTACAGGTCCGGCGGTCGTCACCGTTGCCTCCTCACGTAGCGGTCTTGCGGGGGCCATTGTGCCAGCCCTCGCCGGACCCGTTCAGCCGCCGGTCACCCGGTGGACCCCTGGGCGGAGCCCCGGGCGGCCGGAACAGTGTCCTTCGCGGCCCCGGCCCCGGCGGTCTCCCGGGCCGTCGGGACCCCGCACTCCGCCGGGTCCCCGAGGGCCGTCTCCAAGGCCTTCGCACGGCGCCTGGCCAGCGGTGTCGCCAGTGCGGTCAGCACCATGAACGCGGCGATGGCCAGCAGCACGATCGTCGCGCCGGGCGGCACGTCCTGGTAGTACGAGGTGATCGTGCCGCCGATCGTCACGGACACCCCGAGGGCCACGGCGATCGCGAAGGTCGCCGCGAAACTGCGGGTGAGCTGCTGCGCGGCGGCGACGGGGACGACCATCAGCGCGGAGACCAGCAGCAGGCCGACGACGCGCATGGCGACCGTCACGGTCACCGCCGCCGTGACCGCCGTGAGCAGGTTCAACGCCCGCACCGGCAGGCCGGTGACGCGGGCGAACTCCTCGTCCTGGCTGACCGCGAAGAGCTGCCGGCGCAGCGCCAGCGTCATCACGATCACGAACGCGGCGAGCACGCAGATCGCGGTGATGTCCTCCTGTGACACGGTCGACAGCGAGCCGAAGAGGAACGACATCAGATTGGCGTTGGTACCGCCGGGCGCGAGGTTGATGAGCATCACACCGCCGGCCATGCCGCCGTAGAAGAGCATGGCGAGCGCGATGTCGCCGCGTGTCTTCCCGTACCAGCGGATCAGCTCCATCAGCACGGCGCCCACGACGGACACCAGCGTCGCCATCCACACCGGCGACCACGAGAGCATGAAGCCGAGGCCGACGCCGGTCATCGCGACATGGCCGATGCCGTCACCCATGAGGGCCTGGCGGCGCTGGACGAGGTAGATGCCGATCGCGGGGGCGGTGATGCCGACGAGGACGGCGGCGAGCAGGGCCCGCTGCATGAAGGCGTAGTCGAGGAAATCCATCGTGGGTGCCTTCTCAGCTCAGCAGGCCCGTACGGACGGGCTCGGCGCCCGGTGCCGCGTGCGGGTGGACGTGGTCGTGGCCGGGCAGCGCGTGCTGGCCGACCGCCTTCGGGGGCGGGCCGTCGTGGGTGACGCAGCCGTCGCGCAGGACGACCGCGCGGTCGATCAGCGGCTCCAGCGGGCCGAGTTCATGGAGGACCAGCAGCACGGTGGTGCCCTTGGCGACCTGCTCGCGCAGGGTCGCGGCCAGCACCTCCTGGCTGGCCAGGTCGACGCCCGCCATGGGCTCGTCCATGATCAGGAGTTCGGGTTCCGAGGCGAGGGCGCGGGCGATGAGGACGCGCTGGTGCTGGCCGCCGGAGAGGGCGTTCACCGAGTCCTTGGCGCGGTCCGCCATGCCGACCATCTCCAGGGCGTGCCGGATCGCCGCGCGGTCGACTCCGCGCAGGATGCCGAAGCGGGCGCGGGAGAGCCTGCCCGAGGCCACGATCTCCGTCACCGTCGCCGGGACACCGCCGGCCGCCGTGGTGCGCTGCGGCACGTACCCGAGGCGCCGCCAGTCGCGGAAGCGGCGCCGGGGGGTGCCGAACAGCTCGATCTCGCCGTCGCTGACCGGTACCTGCCCGATCACCGTGCGCACGGCGGTGGACTTCCCGGAGCCGTTGGCGCCGAGCAGCGCGACGACCTCACCGCGGTGCACGGTGAGGTCGATGCCGCGCAGGACGGTGCGCGAGCCCAGTTCGGCGCGGACGCCGCGCAACGCGATGACGGGCTCGGTCATGCCTGCTGCCTCCGGATGATCAACAAGGTCACTTGGCTCCCAGGGCCGTCTGGAGGGCCTTGAGGTTGGCTTCCTGGACCGCGAAGTAGTCCTTGCCGCGCGACTTCTCCGTGATGCCCTCGATCGGGTCGAGGACGTCGGTCTTCAGGTTCGCGTCGGCGGCGATGGTCTTCGCGGTCTTGTCGCTGACCAGTGTCTCGTAGAACACCGTGGTCACGCCGTCGGCCTTCGCCATCTTCTCAAGTTCCTTCACCCGGGCGGCACTCGGCTCGGACTCGGGGTCGAGGCCGGAGATGGCCTCCTCGGTGAGGCCGTAGCGCTCGGCGAGGTAGCCGAAGGCGGCGTGGGTGGTGATGAAGACCTTGGTCCTCGTGTCCTTCAGCCCGTTGACGAACTGGTCGTTGAGCGCGCCCAGCTTCTCGACCAGGGCCTCGGTGTTGGTCTTGTAGGTGTCCGCGTGGTCCGGGTCGGCCTTCTCGAGGGCGGCGCCGACCCCCTTGGCGACCTCGGCGTACTTCACGGGGTCGAGCCAGATGTGCGGGTCCTTGCCCTCCAGCTCCTCGTTCTCGTGGTCGTCGTGCTCGGCCGAGTGGCCGCCGACCTCGTTGCCGTGGTGCTCCATGTCGGTCAGCGTGGCCGCGTCGATCTTCGTCTCGTGGCCGGACTGCGCGACCGCCTCGTCGACGGAGGGCTGCAGGCCCTTGAGGTAGAGCACGGCGTCCGACTCCTGGAGCGCGGCCGTCTGCTTGGCGCTGATCTCCAGGTCGTGCGGCTCCTGGCCGGGCTGGGTCAGACTGGTGACGTTCACGTACTTCCCGCCGATCTGCTCGGCGAGGAAGGCCATCGGGTAGAACGACGCGACGACGTCGAACTTGTCGGTGTTGCCCGCGGCGGCGCTGTCGCCGCCGCACGCCGTGAGAGTGGTGAGGCCGAGGGCGGCGGCCGCGGTCGCCGCCGCGGGTATCAGAAGGCGTCGTCGTACTACGTTCATGACAGTCATTTTCATCTTGTCTGGAAACGATTGTCAACAAGCCTGGTGGTAAGCCCAAGGTAAGGCCTTTGTCCGCTCTCGGCCGTCTCCTTCCCCGAACCGATTTGATCCGAGGGGCCGCCCCGCCGGTAACCTGAAGCATTCGCTCTGAAGCGCGTCCGCTTCCTCCAGGAGCGCATCGCTTCGTCGCCCGTCGTCGTAATGAAGAGAGCACCGTGGCCGCCGACAAGATCGACACCATCGTCAGCCTGAGCAAGCGCCGTGGCTTCGTATTCCCGTGCAGCGAGATCTACGGCGGCCAGCGCGCCGCCTGGGACTACGGACCGCTGGGTGTCGAGCTCAAGGAGAACATCAAGCGTCAGTGGTGGCGCTACATGGTGACGTCGCGCGAGGACGTGGTCGGTATCGACTCGTCCGTCATCCTGGCCTCCGAGGTCTGGGTGGCATCCGGCCACGTCGCCACCTTCTCCGACCCGCTCACCGAGTGCACCGCGTGCCACAAGCGGTACCGCGCGGACCACCTGGAAGAGGGCTACGAGGAGAAGAAGGGCTACGCCCCGGCGAACGGCCTGGCCGACATCAACTGCCCCAACTGCGGCAACAAGGGCCAGTTCACCGAGCCCAAGCAGTTCTCGGGTCTGCTCTCCACCCACCTCGGCCCCACCCAGGACACCGGCTCCATCGCCTACCTGCGTCCCGAGACCGCCCAGGGCATCTTCACCAACTTCGCCCAGGTGCAGACCACTTCGCGCCGCAAGCCGCCGTTCGGCATCGCGCAGATGGGCAAGTCCTTCCGCAACGAGATCACGCCCGGCAACTTCATCTTCCGCACCCGCGAGTTCGAGCAGATGGAGATGGAGTTCTTCGTCAAGCCGGGCGAGGACGAGAAGTGGCAGGAGTACTGGATGCAGGAGCGGTGGAACTGGTACACCGGCCTGGGTCTGCGCGAGGAGAACATGCGGTGGTTCGAGCACCCGCAGGAGAAGCTCTCCCACTACTCCAAGCGCACCGCCGACATCGAGTACCGCTTCCAGTTCGGCGGCAGCGAGTGGGGTGAGCTGGAGGGCGTCGCCAACCGCACCGACTACGACCTCGGCGCGCACTCCAAGGCCTCCGGCCAGGACCTGTCGTACTACGACCAGGAGGCGAGCGAGCGCTACACGCCGTTCGTCATCGAGCCGGCGGCCGGTGTCGGCCGCACGATGCTGGCGTTCCTGCTCGACGCGTACACCGAGGACGAGGCCCCCAACGCCAAGGGCAAGCTGGAGAAGCGCACGGTGCTGCGCCTCGACCACCGCATCGCCCCGGTGAAGGTGGCGGTCCTCCCGCTGTCCCGCAACCCCGAGCTGTCCCCGAAGGCGAAGGGGCTCGCGACGGCGCTGCGGCAGAACTGGAACATCGAGTTCGACGACGCGGGTGCGATCGGGCGGCGTTACCGCCGCCAGGACGAGATCGGTACGCCGTACTGCGTGACCGTCGACTTCGACACGCTCGACGACAACGCGGTGACCGTGCGCGAGCGCGACTCGATGAAGCAGGAGCGGGTGTCTCTCGACCAGATCGAGGGCTACCTCGCGGCTCGGCTGGTCGGCGCCTGAGGGGTTGCCTCGCTGGTGTGATTGAGCGGCTGCGGGCCGTTCGTGGCTGGTCGCGCAGTTCCCCGCGCCCCTGGAGGGCCTTCGGCCCTTCCGGGCGCGGGGAACTCGGCGTTCCGCAGGGCCGGTTACAGGTCCAGGTCGGCGAAGAGGGCCGCGTGGTCGGAGGCCTGGGTCAGGCGGGACGTCACCGTGTCGAAGTGCGGGAAGGTGTTCGGCGCCCAGACCCCGCGGCGCTCCACCTCCACGTTCCGCACCCGGTCGAACAGCTCGGGCGAGAACATCAGGTAGTCGATCTTGTCCTTCGGGTTGGTCGCCGTGCCGTGGGTGCCCGGGAGTTCATCGTCGTAACTGGGGTGGCTCATCGCGTCCTGGAGGCCGGCGGCGAGCAGGTGCTTGATCGGGTCGCTGGTCGGTGAGTCGTTGAGGTCACCGGCGACGATCACCCGGTCCGAGCGGTCCAGGGCGGCCTCGTAGATCTCCCGCACTCTCCGTGCCTGGTCCAGGCGCAGGCTCCCGCCGCCGCCTATCTGGCTCTTGAAGTGGTTGCCCAGGATCCACAGCGGGGTGCCGCCCAGCGCTATCTCGAACTCGGGGCAGTCCCGGCTGAAGAGCCGGTCCGTGGAGCCGTTCCGCATGTCGAAGATGTGGGAGCGGACGGAGGTGATCGGGTGCCGGCTGAGGATGCCCACATCGATGCCGCGCCGGTCGTTGCCGTCGACCAGCATGTTGAACGGGTACGGCTTGCCGCCGGGGAGACCGCCCACGATCTGCTCGTTGAAGCGCTCCAGGGTGAGGCGGTCCTCGACCTCGACCGTGACCACGATGTCGGCGTCGACCTCCTTGATCACCCGCGCGGTGTTCCGGATGGACTCCAGGCTGAGGTCGCCGCGCACCAGCTCGGCCCAACCCGACCATTTCGTACGGCCCTTGGCCACGACCTTGATGACGGGGTCGTCCGGGTTCCCGCTCTGGGTGAAGAGCTTGGCGCCCGATCCCTTGAGCTGGTTGACGAAGATCGGCCCCCGGGTCTCCGGATCGATGTCGAAGGCGCGGTGTTCCTTGACCAGCCCGGCGATCCGGGCCTTGTCGTCCTCCGAGTAGACCTCCTTGTCGAGGAGGTCCACCAGTGTGTTGAAGTCCCGGAGGATCTTCTCCCGGTCCTGCTCGTCCGCGAACCGGAAGACCTCGGGGCGTCGGAACAGGTTCTCGACGTTGTAGGTGGCGATACGGACGGTCATGGCGCCCTCCTCGGGGCGGCGCAGGTGATCGCGCGGCCGTGGCGCAGGCGCCGCTCCGGGTTGACTGCGCCCCGACAATCAAGAGTGTCCGAGAAGGGGTGATCCGTGTCCAACGGAGCGACAGGGAGAATGTCCGGAACGTTATGAGAATTTCCGTACAGACGCACCAATCCGCACCCTTCCCCGCGCCGAAGGAGAGGGCAGACGGCCCGCAGAGGGCGGGCCGCGCATCTTCACGGGGGCGTTCATGCGCAAGCAAGCGGTCATCGGCGTACTGACCATGGCGGTGGCGATCGGCACGGTCGGTGCCGTCGGAACCGGGGCACTGGGCGGATCCGGCGCGCTGGGGGGATCGGGTTCGTCGGGCGGATCCGGGGCGTCGAGCGGTTCGTCGGCGTCGGCGTCGGCGTGGGGCTCGGCGGGCGACTCCGTCGGCACCGGGGCCGACGTCGAGTCCAAGGGCGGGCTCCTCGGCGGCGGGGCGAAGGTGCCCGGCGGTCTGAAGGCCGTCGGGCTCACCACCGACCAGCGGCTCGTCGTCTTCCGCGTCGACAAGCCGGGTGCCGTCGTCCCGCTCGGCAGGGTCCGCGGTCTCAAGGGCGACACCCGGCTCGTCGGCATCGACTACCGCGTCCAGAACAACAAGCTGTACGGCGTCGGCGACAAGGGCGGTGTCTACACCCTCGGCGAGGCCGGCGCCAAGGCCACCAAGGTCTCCCAGCTCACCGTCGCCCTCCAAGGCACGGCGTACGGCGTCGACTTCAACCCCGCCGCCAACCGTCTGCGGGTGATCAGTGACACCGGCCAGAACCTCCGCCACAACCTCGACGACCCCCAGGGCGCCCCGGCCGCCGGCACCACGGCCGTCGACGGCACCCTCACCGACCCGCCGGTCCCGCCCGCCACGGCCGGCGTCACCGCGCGGGGGGTGACCGGGGCGGCGTACACGAACAACGACCTCGACACCGCCACCGCGACCACCCTGTTCGACCTCGACACCGCCCAGGACCGGATCTCCCTCCAGTCCCCGGCCAACGCGGGCAACCTCGCCCCCACGGGCGGGCTCGGCGTGGACGCCCCGCTGAACACCGGGTTCGACATCCACAGCTCGGCGCGGAGCGGGGTGAACGCCGGGTATGCGGTGACGGGGTCGCGCCTCTTCGCCGTCGACCTGCTGACGGGGAAGGCGAGTTCGGTGGGCGCCTTCCCGAAGGGCCGCCAGGTGGTGGACCTGGCGATACCGCTGCGTCAGGGCTGACGGACGAGCGGGGCTGACGAATAACGAATAACGAATGGCAGGTGACAGCTGACAGATATTGAAATCTGTCAGCTGTCATGTCATCGTGGAGCCCATGACGACGACGATGCAGACCCGCCCCCTCGGATCCGCCGGCCCCCAGGTCTCCGCCCTCGGCCTCGGCTGCATGGGCATGTCCGCGCTGTACGGCGGCGCCGACCGGACCGAATCGCTCGCGACCATCCACGAGGCCCTCGAAGCCGGCGTCACCCTGCTGGACACCGGCGACTTCTACGGGATGGGCCACAACGAACTGCTGATCGGCGAAGCCCTGCGCACCGCGCCCGCGGCCCACCGGGAGCAGGCCCTGACCAGCGTCAAGTTCGGCGCGCTGCGCGACGCGGACGGCGGCTGGTCCGGCTACGACGGCCGCCCGGCGGCCGTGCGCAACTTCGCCGCCTACTCCCTCCAGCGCCTCGGCACCGACCACATCGACGTCTACCGGATCGCACGGGTCGACCCCGACGTGCCGATCGAGGAGACGGTCGGCGCGATCGCCGAACTGGTCGAGAAGGGGTACGTCCGCCACATCGGCCTGAGCGAGGTGGGCGCGGAGACCATCCGCCGCGCCGCCGCCACGGCCCCGATCGCGGACCTCCAGATCGAGTACTCCCTCATCTCGCGCGGCATCGAGCGGGAGATCCTGCCGACCACGCGCGAACTGGGCATCGCCGTCACGGCATACGGCGTCCTCTCCCGCGGGCTGATCTCCGGCCACTTCACCCACGACCGGCAGCTGGCGCCCGGCGACTTCCGGGCCTTCTCGCCCCGCTTTCAGGGGGAGAACCTCCGGCACAACCTGGACCTCGTCGAGGCCCTGCGGAAGATCGCCGACCAGAAGGGGGCGTCGGTGGCCCAGATCGCGATCGCCTGGGTGCTCTCGCGCGGCGAGGACGTCGTCCCGCTCGTCGGGGCCCGCCGCCGGGACCGCCTCGCGGAGGCACTGGGCGCGCTGGAGGTGCGCCTCGACGCCGACGACCTCGCGGCGATCGAGGGCGCCGTCCCGGCGGACGCGGCGGCCGGCGACCGCTACCCGGCCGCCCAGCTGGCGCACCTCGACAGCGAGCGCTGATCCCGCCGCCGGGTACGGTTCCCTCCATGTCACCGACGTCCGAGACCCTGACCGCCGAGCGCATCCTCGAAGCGACCGAGGAGGTCCTGCGCCGCCACGGGCCCGCCAAGGCCACCGTGGTCGACGTGGCCCGCGCGCTCGGCGTCAGCCACGGCAGCGTCTACCGCCACTTCCGGACGAAGGCGGTGCTGCGCGGTGCGGTGACCAAGCGCTGGCTGGACCGGACGACGGCCACCCTGACCGCCCTCGCCGCCGGGGACCGCGATCCCGAGGGCCGGCTGCGCGCCTGGCTGGCCGCGCTCTTCGAGGCCAAGCGCCGCAAGGCGGGCGACGACCCCGAGCTGTTCGCCACGTACCAGGTCCTCACGGAGGAGAACGGCGAGGTGGTCGGCGCCCATATCGCCGACCTGACCGACCAGTTGACCCGGATCGTCCGCTCCGGCGTGGACTCCGGGGAGTTCGCCTCCACCGACCCGGCCGGCACCGCCCGGGCCGTCTTCCAGGCCACGGCCCGCTTCCACGACCCCTCCTACGCCCCCGTCTGGCGCCAGCCGGACATCGAGGCCCAGTTCGAGGCGGTCGTGGAACTGCTGGTGCGGGGCCTGCGCGCCCGCTGAGGCCGGTCTCCCGGCCGGGGCGCCCGACCGGCGCGGGTCACGCCACGCAGAACTCGTTGCCCTCCGGGTCGCGCATGACCCACCAGTGGCCCGCCGGGCCCCGGTCGAACTCCTCGACACGGGTGGCGCCCAGGGTCTCCAGGCGGGTCGCCAGGGCCTCCAGGCCGTCGGGGCCCGCGTGGACGTCGATGTGGAGGCGGTTCTTGACCGTCTTGGGTTCCGGCACGTCCTGGAAGAGCAGCCGGCGGCCCTTGCCGATGCCCGTGAAGGGGTCGTACGGGTCGTCGGGGTGGCGGACGGCGGCGTAGCCGCGGAAGACATGGTGGCCGTCGTGCTCGGCCACGGCCGCCTCCGGGAGGTCGCCCGTGGCGAGGAGGTGGGTGATCAGGGTGCTCGGGTCCTCCACCTCGTAGCCCAGCGCCGCGGCCCAGAAGTCGGCCAGGGGCTGGGCGTCCCGGGTGTCGATGACCAGTTTCCAGTTCAGTGCGGTGGTCGTAGCCATGTAACCGGTTATATTGGTTACATGGGTTCGACGTCCAGGGCATCGGCTGCGCAGGGGGTGTCGGGAGTGTCGGCGGCGTACGGCATCCGGCTCCGGTCTCACTCCGGGAAGGTCTACCGCTTCGATCCGGGCGCCCTGTGTCTGGAGCTGCTCGTCACCGGCGGCCCCGGCGCCCTGACCCGCCACGAGGTGCTGCACACCCCCGCTGACCTGGTCGAATGGGCCGAACAGTCCCGGCTCACCCCGACGCCCCCCGCCCTCCACGTCACGGCGGACGACATCGCGTACGCCCGGCGGCTGCGCGACGCGCTGACCCGTACGGCCGTCTCCCGTGTCGTCGGCGGCGCCGGGCTCCCCGAGCTGGGCATCGCCCCGGCGGACACCGCCGACCTCGACCTCGTCAACGAGGCCGCGGCCCGGCCCCCGCTGGCCCCGGCGATCGGCCCGGACGGTACCCGGGGCTGGGCCGCCGGTACGGCGACCGGCGCGCAGCTCCTGTCCACCGTCGCCCGCGACGCCGTCGACCTCCTCACCGGGCCGTACGCGCAGCGGATCCGGATGTGCGCCGGCGACCGCTGTTACCTCCTCTACGTCGACACCTCACGCCCGGGTCGCCGCCGCTGGTGCTCGATGGAGCACTGCGGCAACCGCCACAAGGTCCGCGCCCATCGCGTACGGCAGAAGTCCTAGAGAAAGGGTGATCCTCATGTCCGCTCGATCCACCGGACTCACCAAGGACGCCGGATGGCAGGTCGGTGTCTCCCGCACCCTGCCCCAGTCACCCGCCGCCGTCTGGGAGTTCATCAGCGGGCCGCGCGGGCTGGAGCTGTGGCTCGGGGCCGGGGCGCGGCTCACGCCCGAGCCCGGTGCCGGATACGAGACCGACGCGGGCGCCACGGGTGAGGTGCGCGGATACCGCCCCGGCGACCGGATCCGGGTGACGTACGGCGACACGACTGTCCAGGTCGCCGTCTCGGCGGCCGGCGGTGGCAGGTCCGTGCTCGTCTTCCACCAGGAGCGCATGGCGGGCCCCGAGGAGCGGGAACGCCAACGGGCGCACTGGCGGGGCGTGATGGAACGGGTCGCCGAGGAACTCGATCGACCGGCCTGACGGCGGGGGCCCGAGGACCTGTGGAGGCCTGGGAGCTTCGGCGGTCACGAGCTTGTCGGGTCCACCGTCGCCTGATGGGCCTCGGCGAGGTGTTCCTCGGCCTTCAGCCAGGGCAGGAACTGCGCGCCCTGGCGCCAGCCGCAGGTGTCGCAGCTGAGGGTGCGCTGCACGCCCGAGCGCCGGACGTGCACGGTGTGCTCCCGGCCGTGCTGGTCCCAGCGGCTCACCCTGCTCGTGTTGATCTGCGCCATGACGTCTCCAGCCGACACCTCCACGGCTCCGCGACCGTGAAGTCCGTGTGGTCCGTGGTGTGGTGCGTGCGGTCCGTGAGGAGTGTGCGGCAAGACCAACATCAACAGGGGGGATGGACCGAGGAGTTGTCCCAGGCGTTACCTCATGTGCGGTCTTGAGGAACAGAGAAAGGTGCGGCCCGGTGGGGCTTCTCGCGCAGTTCCCCGCGCTCCTTGAAAGCATGGGCGCGCCCAGTGCCTTTAGGGGCGCGGGGAACTGCGCGAGCAACCACGACGCACCCGCACCCGCCCTACCAGCGAAACGCCCCCGCACCTGCCCTACGAGCGGAGCGACTCCGCGTCCCGCATCTCCGGGGACTCCAGGCGCTTCGCCGTGCGGGCGGCGGTCTCGCGGGCCCAGGTGCCTGTGGTGAGCGCGCCCAGGACGAGGACGGCGAAGCCGCAGGCCGCGACGATCCACCAGGCGGGGCGGGCGGCCGTGACGAAGGAGTCGGCGTACGAGGAGGAGCCGATGCCCGCCGCCAGGACCGCTCCTATCACCGCGACGCCCAGCGTCTGGCCGATCTGGCGGCTGGTGGAGGCGACCGCCGCGGCGACCCCGGCCTGCGCGCGCGGCATGCCGGAGACGGCCGTGTTGGTGATGGGCGCGTTGACGAAGCCGAAGCCGAGGCCGAAGAGGACGTAGCCGATGACGAGGGTGACGTTGCCGGTCTCGGCCTCGAACGCCGCGAAGAGCACCCCGCTCGCGGTCATCGCGACGCCGGCGATCAGCAGGGGCAGACGCGGCCCCCGGCTGCCGACCAGCCGCCCGGCGATCGGCGCGGAGACGAAGCACAGCAGCGCCATCGGGAGCATCCACAGCCCGGCGTGCAGGGCGTCGAGGCCGCGGACGTTCTGGAGGTACAGCGTGGACAGGAAGAGGAAGCCGCCGAGCGCGGCGAACGCGCTGACCGCTGTCACCGTCGCCCCGCTGAACGGCGCCGAATGGAAGAAGCGCAGGTCGATGAGGGGTTCGGCGCGGCGCGGCTCGTAGCGCAGGAGGGCCAGGAGCGCGGCGAGCGCGACACCGCCGAGAGCCAGGGTCTCGGCGACCGGGGCCGTCGGCGCCTCGATGATCGCGTAGGTGAGGGAGCCGAGCAGCGCGATCACGAGGAGCTGCCCCACGGGGTCGGGGCGGCGGGCCTTCGGGGCGCGGGACTCGGGGACGTACCGCCAGGTCAGCAGCAGCGCGGCCAGACCGACCGGCAGGTTGATCCAGAAGATCGAGCGCCAGCCGACCGACTCCACGAGCAGCCCGCCGATGATCGGTCCGGCGGCCATCGAGATGCCCACCACCGCACCCCAGATCCCGATCGCCCGCGCCCGCTCGCGCGGGTCCGTGAACGTGTTGGTGATGATCGACATCGCGACCGGGTTGAGCATCGAGCCGCCGACCGCCTGCACCATCCGGAAGGCGACCAGTGATTCCAGGTTCGGGGCGAGGGAGCACAGCAGGGAGCCGATCGCGAAGACGACCAGGCCCGCCATGAAGACCCGCTTGCGGCCGATCCGGTCCGCGGTGGAGCCGGCCAGCATCAGCAGCGCGGCCAGGACCAGCGTGTAGGCGTCGATGGTCCACTGCAGACCGGCGAGGCTCGCGTTCAGGTCACGCTGCATCGAGGGCAGGGCGACGTTCAGGACGGTGTTGTCCAGGCTCACGATCAGGAGGCTGGTGCAGCAGATCGCGAGCACCAGCAGACGGTGGCGGCGGCTGAGCTCGGGCATGCGGCCCATCGTACGCCCAACTCAATAGTGCGCCTAACTAATGAATGGCGGGGTGTGCGTCCGTGTGCGTGACAATGGGGAGATGTCCACGCCCTCGAACGCGCCCGCCCCGCCGCTCCGGATCGGCCCGCACACCGTCGCCCCGCCCGTCGTCCTGGCCCCGATGGCCGGCATCACGAACGCGCCCTTCCGCACCCTGTGCCGGGAGTTCAGCGGCGGCAAGGGGCTGTTCGTCAGCGAGATGATCACCACGCGGGCGCTGGTCGAGCGCAACGAGAAGACCATGCAGCTGATCCACTTCGACGCGACCGAGAAGCCGCGCTCGATCCAGCTCTACGGCGTGGACCCGGCCACCGTCGGCAAGGCCGTCCGCATGATCGCGGAGGAGGGCCTCGCCGACCACATCGACCTCAACTTCGGCTGCCCGGTCCCCAAGGTGACCCGCAAGGGCGGCGGCTCCGCCCTCCCCTACAAGCGCAACCTCCTCCGCGCGATCCTCCGCGAGGCGGTGAGCGGCGCCGGTGACCTCCCGGTCACCATGAAGATGCGCAAGGGCATCGACGACGACCACATCACCTACCTCGACGCCGGCCGGATCGCCGTCGAGGAGGGCGTCACCGCGATCGCCCTGCACGGCCGCACCGCCGCCCAGCACTACGGCGGCACCGCCGACTGGGACGCCATCGCCCGCCTCAAGGAGCACGTCCCCGAGATCCCCGTCCTCGGCAACGGCGACATCTGGTCGGCGGAGGACGCGCTGCGCATGGTCCGCGAGACCGGCTGCGACGGCGTGGTCGTGGGGCGCGGCTGCCTCGGCCGCCCGTGGCTGTTCGCGGACCTGGTGGCGGCCTTCGAGGGGCGGACGCAGGACATCGCGCGGCCCGCGCTCCGTGAGGTCGCCGACATCATGGTCCGGCACGCCACGCTCCTCGGCGAGTGGATCGGTGACGAGTCCAAGGGGGTCGTCGACTTCCGCAAGCACGTCGCCTGGTACCTCAAGGGCTTCGCGGTCGGCTCCGAGATGCGCAAACGCCTCGCCATCACCTCCTCCCTCGCCGAACTCCGCTCCGGACTCGACGAGTTGGACCTCGACCAGCCCTGGCCCGCCGGCGCCGACGGCCCGCGCGGCCGCACCTCCGGCAACAACCGCGTCGTCCTGCCGGACGGCTGGCTCAAGGACCCGTACGACTGCGCGGGCGTCGGCGAGGAAGCCGAACTGGACACGTCCGGGGGGTAGTTGATCGGGACTGCCCGTTCTGCCGGTGTTCCGGTCGATGTGCGGCCGGTTTCCGTCATCTCGGAATGAGTACGGAAATGTCCGGGTAGCGCCTTTTGGTGTGCGGAGCGAACGAGACCCCGAAGAAGCCGGCCAGGACACCGCCGAAGCGGCCCTCACGCAGACCGACGCCCCGGCCGGCGGCCCGGCTGCGGGAACCGTCCCGGCCCTCCGCCCCCTACGCGTCGCCCCCGTCCCACGTCCCCCACTGCGCCCACCACGTCGCATACGTCCTGACCGTCCTGGACCGGCTGGTCCCGGCCGGCACCCGGTGCGCGCTCATCGGCGCCCCGCTCAACTCCGACGTCGGCGACAGCGCGATCTGGCTCGGCCAGCGCGCCCTGCTCGGCGCGCTCGGGGCCGAGGTGCGCTACGCCTGCGACCTGATGTCGTACGACGCCGGGCAGTTGGCGGCCTGTCTCCCGGACGGTCCGATCATGCTGACGGGCGGCGGCACCCTCGGTGACCTGTGGGAGGACAGCCAACTCCTGCGCGAACAGGTCCTGCGCGACTTCCCGGACCGCCGGATCGTCCAGCTGCCCCAGTCCGTGCACTTCACGGACTACGCCAACCTCACCCGGGCCCGCCGCGTCTTCGACGCCCACCCCGACCTGACGCTGCTGCTGCGCGACCGGCACAGCCTGCACCGCTGCCGCACGGTCTTCGAGGCCCGCTCGCTGCTCGCCCCCGACCTGGCCTTCGCCGTGCCGCCGGACGCCCTCACCGGCGGCACGGCCGCCCATGACGTGGTCTGGCTGGCCAGGGAGGACAAGGAATCAGCGAAGGGCCCACCGGCCGGGCGGGGCGCGGCACGCAAGGAGCGCGGCGGCCCGTACGTCTTCGACTGGACCCGGGAGGGCGACGACACCGGCTGGCGGCGGGCCAAGGAGGCGCTGTGGCGGAGCCGGGCCCGCGCCCTGTGCCGCGCCGGTTCGGGCGACCCGCCCGGCGCCGCGCCCGCGCTCCTCGCCGCCTACGACGGCCTCGCCCGCCTCCAACTGGCGCGGGGCTGCCGCCTGTTGACCGCAGGCCGGGTCGCCGTCACCGACCGCCTCCACGGCCACGTCCTCGCCCTCCTCCTCGACCTGCCCCACGTCCTGCTGGCCGACCGCTACGGCAAGTCCCGCAGCCACTGGGACACCTGGACGACCCACCGCCCCCCGACAACGGAATGGGCCTGGACGGAAGCGGAAGCGAGGCGGACAGCGGAACGCCTACTGAAGACCGTCCGGGCCGCGTAAGGGGGATGGGGAAGGCTGCGGTGGGGCGTCGGGGCGTCGGGGGCGTCGGGGGCGTCGGGGCCGCGAGGCGTTGGGGCCGCGGGGCGGGGGGACGGCAGGGTGTTGGGGCGTCGGGGCCGCGGGGCGCCGGGGCGGCCGGGTTCGGGTGCGAGGGTTGCGGGCCCGGGTGCGGGGGTTGGGGGCTCGGGCGCGGGGTTCGGAGTCGGGGTTCAGGTGAGGGGGCGGGGGGCGTTGGGGCTGCGGGGTGTCGGGCGGCCGGGTTCGGGTTCGGGGGGTTGGGGGTTCGGAGTCGGGGTTCGGGTGCGGGGGTTCGGGTTCGGGTTCGGGGGGTTGGGGGTTCGGAGTCGGGGTTCAGGTTGGGGTGCGGGCGCCGGGGGCCGGAGTCGGCATCGAGGTCCGGGCGCCGGGCTTCCGGCCCGAAAGGCAAGGGGCGCAGCCCCTGCCTTTCAGGGGCGCGGGGAACTGCGCGAGAAGCCCCACCCACCCGCACCCGCCGACGAACCCCCACCCCCACGACCCCTAGGCGCCCCACCCCACCGACGGCGTCCTACGCGCCCCCGACCGCCGTCAACAAAGCCAACGGCGCCGCCGCGGACCGCGACTCCCGCACGCACGCGTGCGGATACGGCACCGGCGCCGGATGCGTGTCCCTCCCGTACCCGGCCAACACCTCCGGCAGCCGATGCCCGGCCGCCGTCGCCGCGTCCACCATGCCGGAGGCCACCGCCCGCGCCTCGTCGTGCAGCCCGTACCGCGCCAGCCCCAGCGTGATCAGCGCGTTGTCGTGCGGCCACACCGACCCCCGGTGGTACGACAGCGGGTGGTACGCCGGCTGCCCGGCGGCCAGCGTCCGCACGCCCCACCCGGAGAAGAAGTCCGGCTCCAGCAACCGCCGCCCCACCACCTTCCCGTACTCCTTGTCCAGCAGCCCCGACCACAGCAGATGCCCCGCGTCCGAGGCGAGCGCGTCGACCTGCCCGCCCTCCGCGTCCAGCGCCAGCGCGGGGAAACCGTGTCCGGGCATCCAGAAGTCCCGCTGGAACCGGTCGCGGAGATCACCCGCCGCCTGCTCCAGGAGCGCCGCGTACACCTCGTCCTCCCACACCGTGCGGGCCAGCACGGCGGTGCGGCGCAGCGCGTCGTACGCGTAGCCCTGCGCGCCCGCCGCCATCACCGGCCCGGCGGCGGGCCGGCTGCCGTCGGCGGAGCAGATCGCGCCGGGGGAGTCCTTCCAGTTCTGGTTGGCGAGGCCGCCCTGGTCGGCGCGGTAGACGAGGTAGCCGCGGGACGTGAGGCCGCCGTGGTCGAGCATCCAGCCGATCGCCGCCCGCGCGTGGGGTTCCAGACGGCGGGCCAGGGTGACGTCCCCGGTCTGCTCGACGTACGTGCCGAGCAGGACGAGGAAGAGCGGCGTCGCGTCCACCGAGCCGTAGTAACGGCCGTACGGGACCTGCCCGAAGTGCGCCAGCTCTCCATGGCGCATCTCGTGCACGATCTTGCCGGGCTGGGCCACCGAGTCGACCCCGACCTCGGTCGCCTGGGCGGCGGCGAGCGCGAGCAGCGTGGCGGCGGCCGGCTCCGGCCGGTAGGGGAGCGCGAAGAGCGAGGTCAGCAGGGCGTCCCGGCCGAGGAGGGTGAGGAACCAGGGCGCCCCGGCGGCGGGCACCCGCAGGGTCTCGCCGTCCGGGCCGGTCGCCGGGACCTGGAGCGCGGCGAGATCGGCGAGGCCGCGCGCGCACGCGGCGGCCAGCTCCGGCCAGCCGGTGGGGAAGGCCACGCCCTCCACGAACTCGTCCTCCGCCGACCGCAGTTGTTCGTGCACGGCGGCCGGGGAACGCGGCACCCGCAGGGCCCGGCGGTCGCCGTGCGTGCGCGCCATCACCCGGCAGGTCAGCTCCGCCGAGCCGTGCGGCGCCACGTCCAGGGCCCAGACGAGCCGCCGTGCGCCCGTCCCGGTCTCCTCCACGCCGTCCGGCGCGGGCTCGGCCGTCACCGTCGTACAGGATCGCCACTCGCCGCGCCGGTAGCTGAACTCCACCCCGTCGTCGAGGACTTCGCGCTTCCTGATGACGCCGCTCTTGGCGTACGTGCGGAAGTCGGAGCGCAGCTCGAACTGGTCGGTGAAGTCGGCGTCGACGGTGATCGCGATCCGGACCGTCGTCGGCACCGGCCGGTTGCTGGTGACGCGCAGGGTCTCCACGAACGCGCTGTCGGAGACGGCCTGTTCACGGAAGAGCGTGTACGCGGGCGGCTCCCGGCGGCCACCCCGGGGCACGAGCACACAGCGGGCGACGTCGCCGTCCGTGACCGGTGTGAGCGTCTCGGGGACCGCGCCGTCGACGGTCAACTGCCACCGGCTCAGATGCCGGGCGTCCCGGACGAACAGACCGTCCGGCGAACTGCCGCCCCGTACGCCGCTGATGTCGCCGCCGTCGCCCACGGCGGCGAACGTCCCGCCGCGCACGAGCAGGTGATGCCGGTCCGTCATCCCCGGTCCCCTCCCTGGTCACTCATGCCGAACTTGGCCTCGTTGGTGTCGTTGGTGTCGTGCTGCCGTGCGTGGTGGCGCTCCCGGGCGTGGTGCCGCTCCCGGGCGCGCGGGTGACCGTGGTCGTCCTGGTGCAGCAGGTCGAGGGTGAGCGCGGCCGTCCAGCCGAAGCCGGCCGCCCCGCACGCCGCTCCGGTGAACGGGTCCACGTACTCGGCGAACCCGGACGCCACCGCCGTCTCCAGCAGCGCTGTCCGTAGCACGTCGGCCCGCCGCCGCTCCCCGTGCAGCCGGAGCCCGCGCTCCAGCATCCAGTTGGTGTTGAACCAGGCGGGGCCGCGCCAGTAGCGGTGCGGATCGAAGGCCTCGCCGGTCAGGTCGTACGACGGTACGAGCACCGTCGTGTCGCCGAGCCCGAAGCGCGGGCCGTGCACGGTGCGGACGAGGGCGGCGGCGATGTCGCGGGGCAGCCCCGGGAGCAGCAGGGGGATCAGGCCGGAGACACCGCGCTCGGGGAGGAGGGTGCCGGTGGTGACGTCCCGGCAGAGGAACATGCCCTCCGCCGGGTCCCACAGCCGTTCCACCAGGGCCGCCGTCAGCCGTTCGGCGCGCTCGTGCCGGGCCGTCCCCGGCGCGCCCAACTCCTTCGCGACATGGGCGAGGGCGTGCTCGGAGGCGATCAGCAGCGCGTTGAACGCCGGATCCTCGACGGCGAACTCCGCCTCCCCGGGCCCGCGTCCCCGGGCCGACCGGTCACCCGCCCGGTCCCGGTGTCCGGCGTCCCGGTGTCCGGCATCGCGATATCCCGCGTCCCGGTAGTCCGCCGCCAGCCGCACGTACCGCCCGTAGTCCAGATCCGTCGGCCGGTCCTCGGCCGCCCCGTGGTCGAGGTCGGCCCGCCGGAAGGAGCGCGCCGGGGCCGGGGTGATCCGGGCGAGGGGCGCGTCCCAGGCGGGGCTGTTGTCCATGCCCTGCTCCCAGGGGTGGACGACCGAGGCCAGTCCGCCCCCGCCCAGGTCGCGGCGGTCCAGCAGATAGCGGTGCCAGGCGGCAAGACCCGGATAGACCCGGGCCAGGAAGCCGCGCGCCCGGGACAGCTCCGGGTCGGCCCGGTGCACCAGCCACGCCGCCAGCGCGTGCACCGGCGGCTGCACGATGCCCGAGGTCTCGGTGGTGCGCGGGGCGCCGGCGGCGCGTCCCGCGGTCGAGGAGCGCCAGAAGTCGGGG
Organism: Streptomyces caniscabiei; assembly: GCF_014930365.1. Lineage (GTDB taxonomy): Bacteria > Actinomycetota > Actinomycetes > Streptomycetales > Streptomycetaceae > Streptomyces > Streptomyces caniscabiei. The sequence goes on from NZ_JABXWI010000009.1 coordinate 122,637, forward strand.
CTCGGGAAGTACGCGTCCAGCGGCACCGAGGGGTTGAAGACGATGTGCGGGATCCGCCCGTCCCCCCACTGCGCGGCGAGCAGCGTCTCCAGCTCGGTCTGCGCCCGCAGCGGCGACAGGTGCCGCAGGCCGATCGCGACGAACGCCGAGTCCCACGACCACTGGTGGGGATACAGCGTGCGCGACGGCACGGTGGACCGGCCCGTCCAGTTGGCCGCCAGCACCTCGGCCGCCGCGCGGTGCGGCGAACCGGCCGGATCGTATACGTCGTCCCCGGCTCGGGCTCTCGTGCCTGGCCGACGGGCGGTGAGCTGGGTTGTGCGGTCCACGCGGGGCTCCCTGAGGAGAAGGTGCCGACCGGTTCGGCGGTAGCTACCGTAGGGTTACGTCTACTTAACACGCAAAACTCAATATGTAATGCAGAGTTGGTGAACGCAAGAGGGTGAGCGGGAACGGATTCCCCGGGGGCCGCGACAATGGCGGCACCGAGACGACATGAGCGGAAGGGCCGTGAAGGTGGGCAGTCACGCCGGTGCAGGAGATCTGCTGGAGCTGGTCCGCAGCGGGCGGGCCACCACCCGCGGCGCGCTCCAGCAGGCCACGGGCCTCTCCCGGGCGACCGTCGGCCAGCGCCTGGACCGGCTCTTCCGCGCGGGCTGGCTCCGCGAGGGCGCCGGTGGCCCCGTCGACTCGCCGCTGGGCGGACGCCCCTCCATCACCCTGGAGTTCGACGACGAGCACGCGGTCGTCCTCGCCGCCGACCTCGACACCCGCCACGCCCGCGCCGCCGTCCTCTCCCTCACCGGCGAGATCCAGGCCGAGCACACCGGCATCCTGGTCATCGAGGAGGGCCCCGACGCCGTACTGGACGAACTCGGGCGCTGGTTCGCCGAGTTGCTGGAGAAGGCGGGCCGCCCGGCCGGCGCGGTCTGCGGCATCGGCCTCGCGGTCCCCGGCCCGGTCGACTCCGACACAGGCCGCGTCGTCCAGCCGCCGATCATGCCCGGCTGGGACGGCTACGACATAAGAGGCCGCCTGGCCCGCGCCTTCACCGACCACGCGTCCGGGCCGGCCGGGACACCGGTCCTGGTCGACAACGACGCCAACCTCATGGCGTACGGCGAACAGCGCGCGGGATACGCCGACTGCTCGGCGTTCGCGCTGGTCAAGGTCTCCACGGGCATCGGCGCCGGGGTCGTGGTCGGCGGCTCGATATACCGGGGGACCGACGGCGGCGCCGGCGACATCGGCCACATCCGGGTGCCGCAGGGCGCGGAGGCGCTGTGCAAGTGCGGCTCGTACGGCTGTCTGGCGGCGGTCGCGAGCGGCGGCGCCGTGGCCCGGCGGCTGGCGGAGGCCGGGGTTCCGGCGGCCTCCGGCTCGGATGTGCGGGATCTGCTGGTCGCCGGCCACCCGGGGGCGACGGCGCTCGCGCGGGAGGCGGGCCGGGTCGTCGGCGACGTCCTGGCGACGGTCGTGACCCTGCTGAACCCGGGCGTTCTGATGATCGCCGGCGATTTGGCCGGAACCCCCTTCCTCACGGGCGTCCGCGAACTGCTCTACCAGCGCGCCCTGCCTCGCTCCACGGCCCATCTGGACGTGGTGACCTCGAAGCTGGGGGAGCGGGCGGGGCTGGTGGGAGCGGGTGCACTGGTCGTCGAGCATCTGTACGCGCCGGAGCGGGCCGAGCAGCGGCTGGTCGCGCTGGGGGTGTGACGGGGGTGTTTCCGTCCCGTGGAGCGGTCCGCATGGTGAAATCGGGCCCCTTCGAACGGCGTGATTCTCGCCACCTCTGATAGCGGTTGCGCTCAGATGAGCGAATCGTGGGCGGCTCTGCGACTTCAAAGGGTGGCACTGGGTGCCACCCTTTGATCGTTCATCGAGCGAACTCAGGCGTGCCGAATGCCGCTCAGGTGAGCGAAATGGCGACCGGGTGGGGATGGTCGCCTTCAAGAAGTAAACGCATATCCGCTCTGCTCCTTGCCAAGCCTTGACTTTCGATCTCCTGGCGGACGGGTGGTTACAGGCGCATGACGCGCAAGTGGACGTACCCAGGTGCCTTCGATCTGGGTATGTTCCTCGCCGTCAGGGCAGCCACCGCGTCCTCAAGGAGTTGGGACCTGTGTCGGAAAACAAAGATCCCCACGTAGGCCACCACGTAGCTCAGAGCGTTGAGGGCGTGAAGTTTGTTTATGACTTCACCGAAGGCAACAAGGACCTCAAGGACCTCCTCGGCGGCAAGGGCGCCAACCTCGCCGAGATGACCAACCTCGGTCTCCCCGTGCCTCCCGGCTTCACCATCACCACCGAGGCGTGCAAGGTCTACCTCGACAGCGGCGACGAGCCCGCGGCACTCCGTGACGAGGTCACCGCCCACCTCGCGGCCCTCGAGGAGCGGATGGGCAAGAAGCTCGGCCAGGCCGACGACCCGCTGCTCGTCTCGGTCCGCTCCGGCGCCAAGTTCTCGATGCCCGGCATGATGGACACGGTCCTCAACATCGGGCTGTCGGACAAGTCGGTCCAGGGCCTGGCCAAGCAGGCCGGCGACGACCGCTTCGCGTGGGACTCCTACCGCCGCCTCATCCAGATGTTCGGCAAGACGGTGCTCGGCGTCGACGGCGACCTCTTCGAGGAGGCGCTGGAGGCGGCGAAGGCGGCCAAGAAGGTCACGGTCGACACGGAGCTGGAGGCGGCCGACCTCAAGAAGCTCGTCACCAAGTTCAAGAAGATCGTCAAGACCGAGGCCGGCCGGGACTTCCCGCAGGACCCCCGCGAGCAGATGGACCTCGCCATCCACGCGGTCTTCGACTCCTGGAACACCGACCGCGCCAAGCTCTACCGCCGCCAGGAGCGCATCCCCGGCGACCTCGGCACGGCGGTCAACGTCTGCTCGATGGTCTTCGGCAACCTCGGCCCCGACTCCGGCACCGGCGTCGCCTTCACCCGCGACCCCGCCTCCGGCCACCAGGGCGTGTACGGCGACTACCTGCAGAACGCGCAGGGCGAGGACGTGGTGGCGGGCATCCGCAACACCGTCCCGCTGGCGGAGCTGGAGGCCATCGACAAGAAGTCGTACGACCAGCTGATGCAGATCATGGAGACCCTGGAGAACCACTACAAGGATCTCTGCGACATCGAGTTCACCATCGAGCGCGGCCAGCTGTGGATGCTCCAGACGCGGGTGGGCAAGCGCACCGCCGGCGCGGCCTTCCGTATCGCGACCCAGCTGGTGGACCAGGGCCTGATCGACGAGGCGGAGGCCCTCCAGCGGGTCACGGGCGCCCAGCTCGCGCAGCTGATGTTCCCCCGCTTCGACGAGGACGCGAAGGTCGCCCAGGTCGGCCGCGGCATCGCCGCCTCGCCGGGCGCGGCGGTCGGCAAGGCGGTCTTCGACTCGTACACGGCCGTGAAGTGGTCGCGTTCGGGCGAGAAGGTCATCCTGGTCCGCCGCGAGACCAACCCCGACGACCTCGACGGCATGATCGCGGCCGAGGGCATCCTGACCTCGCGCGGCGGCAAGACCTCCCACGCGGCCGTCGTCGCGCGCGGCATGGGCAAGACCTGTGTCTGCGGCGCGGAGGAGCTGGAGGTCGACACCAAGCGCCGGCGGATGACGGTGCCCGGCGGCCATGTGGTGGAAGAGGGCGACCTCATCTCCATCGACGGTTCGAGCGGCAAGGTCTACCTGGGCGAGGTCCCGGTCGTCCCGTCCCCCGTCGTGGAGTACTTCGAGGGCCGGATGCACGCGGGTGCCCAGGACGCCGACGAACTGGTCGAGGCGGTCCACCGCATCATGGCCTTCGCCGACCGCAAGCGCCGCCTGCGGGTCCGCGCCAACGCCGACAACGCCGAGGACGCGCTGCGCGCCCGCCGCTTCGGCGCCCAGGGCATCGGTCTGTGCCGTACGGAGCACATGTTCCTCGGCGACCGTCGTGAGCTGGTGGAACGCCTGATCCTGGCCGACACGCAGGTGGAGCGCGAGGAGTCCCTCAAGGCGCTGCTCCCGCTCCAGAAGCAGGACTTCGTCGAACTCTTCTCGGCGATGGACGGCCTCCCGGTGACGGTCCGTCTCCTCGACCCGCCGCTGCACGAGTTCCTCCCCGACATCACGGAACTCTCGGTCCGCGTGGCCCTCGCGGAGTCCCGCCAGGAGCCCCACGAGAACGAGCTGCGGCTGCTCCAGGCCGTGCACCGCCTGCACGAGCAGAACCCGATGCTGGGTCTGCGCGGCGTACGCCTCGGCCTGGTCATCCCCGGCCTGTTCACCATGCAGGTCCGCGCCATCGCCGAGGCGGCGGCCGAGCGCAAGAACGCGAAGGGCGACCCGCGCGCCGAGATCATGATTCCGCTCGTCGGCACGGTGCAGGAGCTGGAGATCGTCCGCGAGGAGGCCGACGCGGTGATCGCGGAGGTCGAGGCGGCGAGGGGGGTGTCGCTGAAGCTGTCGATCGGCACGATGATCGAACTGCCGCGCGCCGCCCTCACGGCCGGTCAGATCGCCGAGGCGGCGGAGTTCTTCTCCTTCGGCACGAACGACCTGACGCAGACGGTGTGGGGCTTCAGCCGCGACGACGTCGAGGCGTCCTTCTTCACGGCCTACCTGGAGAAGGGCATCTTCGGGGTCAGCCCGTTCGAGACGATCGACAAGGACGGCGTGGGCTCCCTGGTGAAGCTGGCGGCGGAGGCGGGCCGGGCGACCCGCCCCGACCTCAAGCTCGGCGTCTGCGGCGAGCACGGCGGTGACCCGGAGTCGGTCCACTTCTTCCACGAGGTCGGCCTCGACTACGTCTCCTGCTCCCCGTTCCGCATCCCCGTGGCCCGCCTGGAGGCGGGGCGCGCGGCGTCGCAGTCGACGGGCAGCGACCACCGGTAGCCTCCGGCTCCCACCAGCCCCGGAACCGCCGCTCGTCCCCGACCGACCCTCACCGATGGGCGGCGGCTCCGGTCCACGAAAAGAAGGCGGCACCCCGTGCGGGGGGTGCCGCCTTCTGTGTTTTGGGTGGTTGTGCTTCGTGTGCTTCAAGATCACCTGATTCGGTGGCGGTTGGGCGGATCGATCGTTTCTGTGCGAAGTCGGGACGTTACAGTCCGTGATTCACGGTGGTGGTCGAGCTGCCGGTCGACACGGAGGTACGCATGAAGAGGGCGATGGTCGGGGTCGTGGCTGCGGGGCTGTTTCTCGCGGGGGCGGGGGTCGCGCTGGCGGCGTCGAAGCAACAGGGGAGCATCCCGACGCTCGATACGCGGGGCGTCAAGTTCTTGGAGGGGGAGTACAAGTTCAACCCGCCAGGCGTCAACCACGGATCTTTCGAGTGGACCGGGAAGCTCAGGGACGACAACGCGCGCGACGGCCACAACGTGTACGTGCAGGTGAAGGTCGAGGGGCATGGCTGGGCCCGCTACTACGGAAAGCAGGGCAGGACGGTGGAGATGCGCCACTCCAACTGGAGTGGTTCTCAGAGCTACACGGACGACGCGGACGTCCGAGTGTGCCGTGACCGCGGTTCTCTGCGCCCGGACAACTGCTCGCCGACCGTGAGCTTCCACTACAACCGCGACTGAGGCTTCCCGCGCCCACAGCCCAGGCAGTACAGCCTGGGCTCCTGCACTTCCTAGGGGTATGAGATCGACACTTCAGAAGTACTGTCCGCCAAGGGGGTCGACCTGCTCTACGGGGAGACGCCCGCCGTCAGGGGCGCGGAGATCTCCCTGCGCCGGGGAGAGGTCGCGGCGATCACCGGGCAGAGTGGCTCGGGGAAGTCTTCCCTGTTGTACTGCCTGGCAGGGGTACTGCCGGTGGCTCGGGGTGAGGTCCGCTTCGAGGGACGACGCCTCGCGGAACTCGACGACGAGGAACTCAGCCAACTGCGCAGGGAGCGGTTCGGGTTCGTCTTCCAGTACGGCGAACTGCTCCCCGAGTTGACGGTGGAGGAGAACACGGCCCTCCCGCTGCGGCTCGCCGGACAGCGCAAGAAGGAGGCGCTGGCCACAGCTGGAGAGGTGCTCGGCCGCCTGGGTCTCGCGGACCTGCGGGAGCGGCGGCCCTCCCAGGTGTCCGGCGGGCAGAGCCAACGTGTGGCGGTGGCACGGGCGCTGGTGCACCGGCCGGCGGTGGTATTCGCCGACGAGCCGACCGGATCGCTCGACAGCTCCAATGCCACCGCCGTGCTGGATGAGTTCCTCGCTCTCGCCCGGTCCCAGGGGACGGCTGTGGTGCTGGTGACGCACGACTCCGAGGTCGCCTCCCGCGCGGACAGCCGCTTCACGATGTGCGACGGGGTTCTCTCGGCCGAGGTGCGGGAGGTGTCGTGAAGGAACTCCTCTTGGGGCTTCGGCTGCTCCTGGGGGCCGGACACGGGAGCCGGGTGCGCTTCCTCCTCATGGTCGCGGGCAGCGCGATCGGTGTGTGCTGTCTGGCTGTTGTCCTCGCCATTCCCGGGATCCTGGAAGCGCAGGACGGGCGCAAGGCGGCACGTGTCCCGGACTGCAAGCGGGAAGCCAGCGGCGTGAAGTGTGTCGTGACGGAGGGTGATCCGTTCGAGCTCACCCGCATGGACCCCTACGGCTCAGAACCTCTCACTCGGGTCTTTGTGGCTCGGGGCACCAGGCGTATCGAGCCTCCGCCGGGCCTGAGGGAACTCCCCGCCCCCGGCGAGGTGTTCGTATCCCCGCGGCTGCGCGAGGCGCTTCAGCGGGAACCCGCGCTGGCCCAGCTTCTACCGGGTGACGACAGCGGGACCATCAGTGCCCAGGGGTTGGCTCACCCCGACGAGCTGTACGCGTACGTGGGCGTCGGCCGGGAGGAACTCGAAGACGGTGGCGACCGTGTGACGACCTTCGGCAAGAGCTACGCCGACTTTCCCACCCTGGAATCCTCGACGCTCGACATCGTGCGTTTCACTCTCGCCGGCGTCGTGCTCCTCCCCCTGGCGGTGTTCCTCTCCGTGTGCGCCAGGCTCTCGGCGGCGGCGCGCGCCAGGCGACTGGCCGCTCTGCGATTGCTGGGCCTGAGCAGGAAGGGCACCCAGCGGGTCAACGCCGCCGAGACCGTCGCGGCCGCGGCGTTCGGTACCGCGCTCGGACTGGGCGCCTACTCGATCACGAACCAGCTCGTCTCGCGCATCGGCCTGCCCGGCTTCAAGTGGTATCCCGGCGACGGGGCGTTGTCGCTGTCCACGGTGTTGATCTGCGGCGTCGGCTGCCCGGCACTCGCGTGGTACGTGGGCCGGGCCAGTGCGCGCAACGCGGCGGCGAACCCGCTGGCCGTTCGGCGGAGCGCCGTGGAGAAGGCGCCCCGAAAGTGGGGGCTGCTTCCACTGCTCCCGGGCATGGGCATCGTGATCGGTTACTGCGTCGCCGGGTTGACGGACAACGCACCCCGGGACACGACACTCTCTTCGTTCCTCATGCCCCTTGCCGTCGTTCTGGTCGGCACCGGGCTCGTGATGATGCTTCCGGTCTTCTCACGGGCCCTCTCGCAGAGGGTGGCCCGCGCCACCCACTCGGTCTCCCTCGGTCTGGCCATGCGGCGCAACGAAATGGAACCCGGGGGCGCGTTGCGGGTGGCCACCGGTCTGGTGATGTTGGTCTTCGCCGCTTCGCTGGTGCAGGGCGTGCTGATCGAACTGGACCAGGTCTCCAAGAACACGTCGCCGACCCAGACGTACGACATCTCGCTCGCGGGGACGACGGCAGACCGGCAGCGGGCTTGGGAGAAGGTCGAGGGCGTCCGGGGACACGCGGTCGTCATGCGATCGCGGCCGAGTTCCGGGTTCGGTCAGTTCGACCCGAGCCTGAACGTCGTGCTCGCCACGTGTGATCAACTGCGGCAGCTGGTGAGGGGGGCCCACGGCTGCGTCGACGGCCGCCCGATGCGGCTGTGGGACCCGAACCAGGTCGCGTCCGAGCAGAGCAAGCCGGGAACTCGCTTCCCCTTCGATCTGCGGCACGAAGGGCATCGGCGCGTGATGCACGTGAAGGTGCCGCGAGATGTCCTGCGGTACACCGACGACCACGAACTCCCGGTCATCGACAGCGGTTCCGTCCTGCTCCCTCCGTCTGCGATCCCCGCCGGTCACCGTCCCGACGTCGCCACCCTCACCCTCATCAGCAGCTCAGCCCCCGAAACCGTCCGTGCCGTGCTCGACGGCATCGGAGGCGTGGACCCGACCACCAAGGTCGGTACGCGGGGGGTCGTCGTCACGTCCTTGCAGCAGATCACCGTGGTGAAGAGCCTGTTGGGTATCGGCATGGTGTTGGGGCTCGTCATCGGTGTCGCCGCATACCTCGTCGCCGCCACCGACCGTGCCGTCGAGCGGAAGCCCCAGGTCACCGCTCTGTCGCTGCTCGGGGCCCGGCCCCGTACGCTGCGGGCCGTGCAAGTCGCCCAGGTCGTCGTGCCGTTGGCCGTCGGTCTGGCCCTCGCCGTCGTGCTGGGCAAGCTCGCCGAGTCCAGCTACCTCGTGACCGGCGGCGGTGCCGTCTACTGGGACGGCGCCGGCATCCCCCTGCTGCTCGCCTGCGCGCTCGGCGCGGTCGCCGTCGCAGCCCTCGGTGCCCTGCCGCTCGTCGGCCGCCGTATCGACCCGGAACTGATCCGGCGGGACTGAGCCACCGGAGGTGGAAGCTCCGGGGAGTGACAGGCGGCGCCGTCGGCAGAGGCGCCGCCTGTCGCTGTTCCCGCTCCGGCCCAGGTCACCGGAGCCGGGCGCCCGCGCTCACCACCGGTCGGCGCGAGCCGTATTTCCCGTGCCTCTCCCCCCGACGTGTCGGTAGTGTCGCCGCCCGGCGGGCCGAATCGAGGTCGCCGTGGTCGGGGAGTGATGAGTTCTGTGGGCGGGCAGCGAGAGACGACGACCCTGTGGCGGCCGACCGGCCCCGTGGAGCTGGGGCTGGTGCGGGAGGCGGGATGGCGGGCCTGGCCTCCCCGGCTCCCCGAGCAGCCGATCTTCTATCCGGTGCTCGACGAGGCGTACGCCGTCAAGATCGCCCGCGACTGGAACGTGAAGCACGACGGGGCCGGGTACGTCACCCGGTTCGAGGTCGACACGGAGTTCCTGCGGCGCTACCCGGTGCGCCAGGCCGGCGGGAGGACGATCCTCGAACTCTGGGTGCCGGCGGAGGAGCTGGAGGAGTTCAACGCGCACCTCGTGGGTGAGATCGAGGTCGTGCACGAGTTCCGCTGAACGGCGGCGCGGCAGCGGCGGCGATGTGGCCGCGGCGGGCGGTGGGGCGGCGGGGCGGTCGCCCGGCCCGCCGGCCCCCGTCGACGGATCAGCTCCGCACGGCCGGCCTCCCCCGGGAGGGGCGGGGGATGGACACCGGCACGCTGTCCCGAACGCCCTCGCCCGCGATCTCCCGGAGGACCCGTACGAGCTCGTCGTGGAGGGCGTCGCCGATCTCGTGTGCCTGGGGTGTGTCGACGTGCAGCATGTTGACGTGCAGGCCGGTGGCTGTGCGGTGGAACCAGTGGCTGATGCCGTTGCCACGGGCGGCCCAGACGTGCAACTTCGGCTTCCAGAGCGGGTGGTGGGCGCCGCCGGGCGTCCTGCGGAAGTCGATGTAGGAGAAGAAGTTCACCGGGTACGGCCAGTGGTGCAGCGCGAAGGTCTCCGGGGCGAGCAGCTCCCACGCCCGTACGAAGGGGATCTCGGTGTGCCGCTGCAACTCGTCGTACGCCGCGCGGGCCCGCGCGATGGTGGTGGCGTGGTCCGCGCCGCCCTCGCCCACCCGGAACTCGATCGGCATCGTGTTCACGAACCAGCCGACGGAGTGCTGCCACGGGTTCGGCGCCCCTCGGCCGACCCTCGCGTCCTCGCGCTCCGTGCGTTCGCTGATGGGGAGCAGGCCCCGGTAGACCCCCGGCCCACCGAAGCGGTGCTGAGCTGTCGCGGCGGCGGCCAGTACGGCGGTGAAGACGCTGCCGCCCGAGGCACGGGCGCCCGCCGCCAGGGCGTCGGTGCGGGGCGGGTCCAGGAGGGGGAGAGCCCGGTTCACCAGCGGGTACAGGCCGCCCTCCGGGACGCCCAGGTCGAAGGGGAACCTGGGGAAGAAGCCGCCCTCGCCCCGGATGAAGTCCTTCCAGTGGCTCAGGCGGTCGTCGTCGGGGCGGAGCGCGGCGTAGCGGCGTCGCTGCTCGTCCCCGAAGGTCAAGTAGCTTGCGGCGGAGGGGAGTTCGGGGTCGCGCCCGGCGGAGAGGGCGGCGTAGGAGGTCTGGAGTTCGTTCACGACGACGGGCATGGACAGGCCGTCGCACACGATGTGGTCGAAGCAGAGGTAGACCGTCGCACTGTCGTCCCGGACCACCGCGCCCATGAGGAACAGCGGCCAGGAGAGCGTGTCGATGCTCTTGAAGGTCTTGTCGAGGTGGGTGTGCAGGTCGTCGCCGCTGTGGAAGCGGCCGACCTCCTCCGCCTCCAGGACGACGGCCTCGGGCGCCAGCGCGGTGCAGCTGAGATCACCGGCCAGACGCTGGAACCGGCTACGGAGCACCTCGTGGCGCCGTACGAGGAGCAGGAGCGCCGCTTCGAGTGCCGCGGTGTCCGGCCGTCCCTCGATCTCGAAGGTGACCGTGATGGAGCTGGCGATCCCGTCGCTCGTGCTCCGCGTCGCCTCGGACGACGAGTGGTGCTTGTCCTGGTTGAACGAGGCCGACTTGAACGAGGCCGATCTGAACGAAGCGGATGTGGACGAGGTGGATTCACGCTCGGCCGATGCGTTCGCGGCCGATGTGGGTGAGGGTGTTGTGGACTCGGCCGGATCGGTGGGGGAATCCTCTCCGGAGTCGGGCGAGTGCTTTGTGTAGAGGGACCAGGAGACGACGGTCCCGGGCTCGATGGTGGCGTCGGAGAAGGGAATTTGCTGCACTCGGGGGCTTTCTGTTCATGACTTGTGGGGGGAAGTCGAGGGGGGATTAGTGGAAGGGGATTGCTGGAAAAAGGATTACTGGACGGGGATTGCTGGACGGGATCACATGACGTGCGCCAGTAGGGAATTCACCGCCGCGTCGACGCCGTCCTCGGCGCGGACCAGGTGGGCGATCTCGTTCGCCCTGACTTCCATACGGCGGTCCGTCACCGCCGTGGTGATCGCCTCCGCGAGCCCGGGCGCGGTGAGCGTGCGGGCGGTGACGGGAGCGGGGGCGACGCCCAGTGCGCGCATACGGGCGGACCAGTGGGTCTGGTCACCCATGTGCGGGCAGAGGATCTGGGGGCGGCCCGCGGCGAGGGCGGCTCCGACCGTCCCCCGGCCGCCGTGGTGGACGATCGCGGCCGTGCGCGGGAAGAGCCAGTCGTGCGGGGCCTCGTCGATCACCAGGACGTTCGGCGACAGGGGTGCCGAGTTCCTGCCGGGCGCGCCGATGCCGCCCCAGCCGGTCGCGACGACGGCCCGTACGCCGGTGCGGCGGACCGCCTCGGTGACCAGGGCGTGGTTCCGGCGGGCCCGGGTGCCGGTCATGCTGCCGAAGCCGATGTAGACGGGGGGCGGGCCCGCGTCCAGGAACCGGCTCAGCACCCCGGGCGGCGTCCAGTCGGGGCGCGCGGGCAGGTACCAGAACCCCGTGGTGCGTACGGCGTCGCCCCACGCCGGGTCGACCGGCGTGATGTGCCGGCTGAACGGCTGGAGCACCGGGCGTCGCCGGCCCTCGGGGTCCCGCAGCCACCGCCGGGCACCGTGGCGGCGCGGCGCCAGCCCCAGTTCGCCCGTCCGCCAGCGTTCCACGGCACGGGACCGCTGGGCCGCCGCGACCACGGCGTACGTGCTCCGGTTCAGGACGCGCGGCACCCGGGGGAGAGGCATCAGCGGGCAGGGGAACGCGTCGGTGGGGATCCAGCCCGGCTGGAGCGCCACGACGACGGCGGGCACGCCCAGTATGTCGGCGACGTGCTGGACGGGGAACGCCGCCGAATGCACCACCGCCGCCACGTCACCGTGGTCGTGGGCGACGGCCGCCACGTCCCGCAGCGGGGCGATCATCAGGTGCTTCAGCCGGGCGACGGTCCGCGCGGCCGCGATCTTGCCCCGCATCCCCAGGAGACCCTCGTCGATGATCCGCCGGGTCGCCGTCTCGTCGAGAATCCGGGTCGGGCCGTCGTCGATCGCGGCGAAATCGACGCCGTACGCGGCCGCTTCGGACGTATATGCGGAAGGGGCCGCCAATAACGGCCGATGGCCGTGGCGACGCAGCGCCACGGCCAATGCGAGAAAGGGTTGTACATCCCCGCGAGTACCGCATGCCGCGAGAAGAACCTTGCGCGGACGGGTGCCGACTCCGAGGCTCTGCGGCCCCGATTCATTGGGCATGACCACGCGCTGAACCTAGCAGACGGAAAATCGAACAAGTCTGGGTTGGTAATGAGTTCGATATTTTCCGCGCATTCCCTTTACGCGGACCGGAAAGGGCCCGTCACCTCGTACGTGATCCCGCCCGACGAACTGCCGCTGCTCCCGCGCTGGCTGGAGAAGTAGAGACGGCGGCCGTCGGGGGAGAAGGCGGGGCCGGTGATCTCGGAGGCTGACTGGCCCTCGACGCGCAGGAAGGGGGCGATCGTGTCGTCCGGGGTGATGAGGCAGATCTCCATGGTGCCGCCGTCCTCGGCGACATAGAGGTCCCCCGAGGAACTGCCCGTGACGTTGTCGACACCGGTGAGCGGTGCCGTTCCACCGGTGACCAGCGAGTCGTCGTAGGCGAGTTCGATGGTCTGCGCGGCCGCGTCGTACTGCCAGACGCGGTTGTCGCCCTTCGTCGTGAACCAGCAGATGCCGTCGGCGTAGTGGCAGCCCTCGCCGCCGTTGAAGCGCTTGGCGCCGGACACCTGGTTGCGGGTGGCGGTGGCGCCGGTGGGATCCGGGACCCGGGCCCAGCTCACCGGCCCGCTGGTGGCGGTGCCGGCCACCAGGACCTCCAGCGTGCCCGACGACAGGTCGCCCCAGGTCGTGGGCCGGAAGCGGTAGAAGCAGCCGTCGGTGACGTCCTCGGTCAGGTAGACGACACCCCGGGTGGGGTCGGCGGCCGCCGCCTCGTGCTTGAACCGGCCCATCGCGTCCCGGCGGACCGCCGCCTTCGCGCCCCACGGGTCCGTCTCGTAGACGTAGCCCCGGTCCACCTCCTCGCAGGACAGCCAGGTGTTCCAGGGCGTCCGCCCGCCGGCGCAGTTCTGCCGGGTGCCGGAGAGGATGCGGTACGCCGACGTCACCGCGCCCGTCGACGAGAACCGCACCGCGCTCGCGCCCCCGGACGGATTGATCTCCGAGTTCGAGACATAGATCCACCCGGTGCCGTCCGCGTAACAGGCGCCGCCGTCGGGGGCGTTGTGCCAGGTGTACGACGTCCCCGGCACCGTCTGGCCGGAGCGGGCGATCACCCGGCTGGTGAAGCCGCTCGGCAGCCGGATGCCGTTGGCATCCGCCGAGCCCAGGGTCCCGTAAGGGCCGGGGCCGGGCTGGGCCGGCGCGGCGTACGCGGCGCCGCGCCACAGGGTGCCGCCGAAGACGGTCGATGTGCCGCCGAGCACGGCCGCGCGCAGGAGAGTACGACGTTCCACAGTCGCTCCAAGGGGTGCCTTGACCGGCCCGCCGCACGGTCGGCGGCGGGGTCGCGCGCTGATGGAACTTAGGGGAGCGAAGTTGACGAGACATGGACAACTCATGTCGCCGGGGCGGACGGGGCCCCGACAGGGTGCGGGCCGCCTCGCGCTCAGGCCGGCAACGGCGGTGCCTCACGGCGCCGTTGCCCCGGCCGCCCGCCGAACCCGTGGCCATGGCCGTGGCTGTGGCCATGCACCGGCCCCGGCGGCTCGGCGGACGGCAGGCGGACGACCGCGTCCAAGCCGCCCGTCGCCGCCTCCCGCAGCGTCACCTCACCCCCACTGGCGTGGGCGAGCCGCTGGACGAGGGAGAGGCCCAGCCCGGTGCCGCCCTTGGGTGCGCCGGGGGCGCGCCAGAAACGGTCGAACGCGCGGGCGCGCTGCTCGGGCGTCATACCCGGGCCCTCGTCGGTGACGTGCAGGTCGACCCAGCTGGGCCGGGCGTCGCGCAGTGCCCGGCGGGCGGGGACGAGGAGCCGTAGCTCCATGGTGACCGTGCTGTACGCGGGGGAGGCGCGCAGGGCGTTGGAGAGGAGGTTGTCGAGGATCTGCTCCACCGCTCCGGGCACGGCCGTCACCGGCCCCACCACACCGGCGAAGAGGACCAGGGAAACCCCCTCGCGTTCGAACAACGGCCCCCACGTACGGTGCCGTTCCGCGCAGATCGCCCCCAGGTCGACCGGGGCCGGAATGGCCGCCGACTCCTCCAGGCGGGCCATCGCCAGCAGCCCCTCGACCATCCGGGCCAGCCGGTCGGTCTCGGTGACGGCCGCGTCGAGGCTCGGCCGGGCGCGCCGGGCGATGTCAGGTTCCAGGTTCTCCAGCCGTAGCCGCAGCGCCGCCAGGGGGGTCTTCAACTGGTGCGAGGCCTCACCGGCGAACGCTCGCTGGGAGGCCAGCAGATGTTCGAGGCGGGCCGCGGTCGTGTTGAAGGCCGCCGCGAGACTCCGCACCTCCGGCGGGCCGGAGGTGACCACGACACTGGTCGCCGTGCCGCCCTCGGCCAGCCGGTGGGTGGCCTCCTCCAACTGCCGGATGGGGCGCCCCGTCCAGCGCGCGAACGCGAACGCGACCGCGGCGACGCCGGTGAGCACGGCGAGCCCGGCCAGCGCCAGCAGCAGCCAGACCGCGAACACGCGGGCGTGCACCATCGTGGTCGGCAACGTGATGCGCACGGCACCCTGCGCGGCCGCGCCCGACTCCGGACGGGTGCCCGAGGCGGGGTGGGTGTGCGAGGCGGGGTGGGTGTGCGAGGCGGGGAGGGGGTCGGCTGTCGTGCCCGTGCCCGTGCCCGTGCCCGTGCCCGTGCCCGTGCCCGTGCCCGTGCCCGTGCCCGAGACGGTGTACGTGACCGGGGCCGTTTTCGCGCCGGAGCCGGGATCCGAGCCCGTGTCCGTGCCCGAGTCGGGATCCGTGCCCGAGTCGGTGTCCGTGCCCGCTGTCGCGTGGCCCACCGGGGCCGCCACGGACAGGTAGTGGACCCCGCCGGTCGTCGTCGTGCGGACGTCCGTGGTGGCGCGGCCCCGGAGCGCGGCGGAGATCTCGGGGAGGGAGGAGAGAGACTGCTTCTCCTCGGCGGACAGGGAGTGGGAGGAGGCGAGGAGTTCACCGTCCGCGTCGACGATGACGACCCTTCCGCCGATGCGTTCGGCGCAGTGCCTGGCCCGTTCGACGAGTTCGTCCGGTCGGTCGGCGGCGAGCGACAGCGCGGTGAACGCGGCCACCGACTCGGCCTCGTCGTTGGCCGAGTTGACGATCCGCTCCCGCTCGGCCCGGGAGTAGACGAAGCCCAGCGGGATCTCCAGGCCGAGCAGGACGAGGGCGGCGAGGCTGAGGTAACTCAGCAGCAGGCGCCGGGTCATGAGGCCCTGGCCTCGGGCGTCCGATGCCTCCCCGCCCCCGACCCCGATCGCGACCCTGATCCCGCTCCCGACCCCGAAGCGGCTCCCGATGTGGACGCCGCCCTCGACTCCGGCCCGCGCCCACCGCCGTGTCCCTGTCCCGGCCCTGGGGTGCGTACGGCGAGCCGGAAGCCGACGCCGCGCAGGGTCTGGATCCACGCCGGGTCGCCCAACTTGCGGCGCAGGGTGGCGACATGGACGTCCAGCGTCTTGGTCGGGCCCTGATAGTGGTCGTCCCAGACACGGTTGAGGATCTGCTGCCGGGAGTAGACCGCCCCGGGGTCCTCGGTGAGCAGCGCCAGCAGTTCGAACTCCTTCGGCGTCAGCGCGACCGGGACCTCGCCGACCCACACCTGCCGGGTCCGCCGGTCCACGACGAGCGGACCGGGGGGTGGGGCCGTACCGTCGTCGGCGGCCTCGGCCCCGGAGGGGTCCCGGGGTGGGGGCGGGGCCTGCTCGTACATGGGGGGCTCGTAGACGGGGGGTTCGTAGGGCGGGGGTTCGTGGACCGGGCTGCCGTGCGGCGGGGTGGCGTGGGAGGGGGTGCCGTACGCCGGGCCGACCGAGGCCGAAGCGCCGGGCGCAGGGCTCCCGAAGGGGGGCGCGCCGGGCGCCGGGGTGGCGTACGTGGGTGTGCCGTGCGCCGGCGTGTCGTACGGGGCGGCCGACCAGTCGTACTCCCCGCCGGCCGAGCGCCCCACGTCGTCGGCCCCGAAGCGCGCTGAGCCCTCGCCCACGCCCCCTGCCCGATGGCGGGTCTCGGTCCCGGCGTCACCGACGGCGGCGAAGTCGCTCCCGGCCCCGAAACGGCTCCCGGTCCGGTCCCGGCCCCCGAATCCGTCCCCGGTCGCCGACACCCGCCGGGCCGGGGACTCCGGCGCGGGGTCGTCCCAAGCGGACGCCGCCCACGACCCGTACGCCGCACCGCCGGCCACGGCTTCGAACTCGGCCGCGGCCCCAGTGTCCGTTCCCGCCCTGTCCGTGCCCCAGTCCGTGCCCCTGTTCCTGCCCCTGGCCCCGTCCCCGGCCGCCGTCCCGACGCCCGACTCGGCCAGCACGACCCCGGCCACCACCCCGCCCGTGCCGCCGGCCATGAACCCGTCCGCGACCGCGCCCATGTCGCCACCCGCGACCCCGTTGCCCCGGCGCTGGTGGCGGCGGGAGACCGCACGTATCCGGGCGACCAGTTCGCGGATGCTGAATGGTTTCGCCAGGTAGTCGTCGGCGCCGAGTTCGAGGCCCAGTACACGGTCGGCCTCCTCGCCGCGCGCGCTGAGGATGATGATGGGGACGTCGGAGGTCCGGCGGATCCCACGGCAGACGTCGATGCCGTCCATGTCGGGCAGGCCCAGGTCCAGCAGGACGACATCACCGTGCGGACCTCTCAACCCGTCCGCGCCGTTCGCCACGTGGTGGACCGTCAGGCCGAAGTGCCGCAGCCCGTCGGCGAGCGGTTCGGCGATCGTCTCGTCGTCCTCGATGAGCAGCACTCGTACGCCCATGGCCGCCTGTCTCTCCAGAAAGTCGGGACAACACGAGAGCCGTGCTGTGGGGCGCCACGCTACAAGAGAACGAACGGATGTGGGCAGGGAATCCGGAGCATTGTGAAATGACCCTCAGAAACCGCTTGTATTCGGTCGCCCGACCTGCGGTGAAGGAGCCGATGGCCGAAATATGTGGAGAATCTGGCGGCGCTTTAGTGTTCTCTTAACCTTCCTCTGTTCATCGCCCCTCTACGGTCGTAAGAGCTGGTCAGAGCCATTGCAGGGAGGCATGATGAAGGCGTTGCTGGATCGCGCCCGTTCGTTCAAGCGGCGGGTCGACTTCGAGAGCGACGAATACCGGAAGCTCGCCGTCGGGCAATTCCCCGAGGCGCTGTTCATTACCTGCTCGGACTCACGGGTGATTCCCGCCCTGATCACCGGGGCGCGGCCCGGCGAGATATTCGAGCTGCGAAACGCGGGCAACATCGTGCCGCCGCACGACGCGTACGGGGCCGCCTCCGGCGAGGCCGCCACCATCGAGTACGCGCTGGAGGTGCTCGGCGTTCAGGACATCGTGGTGTGTGGTCATTCCCACTGCGGTGCGATGGGCGCGCTGAAGTACGGCGCCGATCTGTCGGGCCTGCCCCGGGTGGACGCCTGGCTCGACTACGCCAGGCCCGCGCTCGAACCGGTCCTGGGGGCCGCCACGGGCGGGAACGGCACCGACGGGAACGACGGCTCCGGCAGGGGCAGCGCCTCGTCCGAGGATCCCGCCCTGCGCGAGGTCGTGCAGCTGAACATCCGCAACCAGCTCGCCGTCCTGCGGGAGTACCCGGTCGCTCGGCAGCAACTCGACGCCGGACGGCTCCGGTTGCACGGCTGGTACTACGAGATCGACACCGGCCAGGTCCACGAACTTGACGCGGACGGCGACTTCCAGGTGCACGGCTCATGAGCGGCGCGCACGGCGGCCGGCACGCGGCGGGCGGCGGCCCCCGCCGGTCCCACCGCAACGCCCGGAGCGGTGGGCCGGGGTCCCCGGCCCACATACCCGGCCCGCCCCCGTACGCCCCGGACCACGCCACCGCCTCAGCCTCGTATCCCGCCCCGGATTACGCGCCGTACTCGGCCCCGGACGCCGCCGCATACTCCGCTCCGGACTTCGCCCACGGCCACGGTGATCCTCCGGAGTGGCCCCCCGCCGAGCCCTTGGGCCGGGACCGTCCGCCCCCGGGGGCACGGGCAGGGGCAGGGGCCGGCACCGAGGACCCCGGCCCCGGGCCCGGCCCCGGCGCCAAGGGCCCCCGTCCCGGTGCCTCCGCCGGTCGTATCGACTTCGCCACCGAGATCACCGCGTCCCTCGTCGTCTTCCTGGTCGCGCTGCCGCTCTGCATCGGCGTGGCCGTGGCCTCCGGCGTGCCGGCCGAGCTGGGCATCATCTCCGGCGTGATCGGCGGTCTGGTCGTCGGCGCGGTGCGGGGCAGCACCCTCCAGGTCAGCGGCCCGGCGGCCGGACTCGCGGCGCTCGTCGCGGAGACGGTCATGGAGTTCGGCGTCGCGATGCTCGGCGTGATCGTCCTCTTCTCCGGCATCCTCCAGATCGTGCTGGGCCTCGTGAAACTGGGCCGGATGTTCCAGGCGATCTCCCTGGCCGTCGTGCAGGGCATGCTCGCCGGCATCGGACTGCCGCTGATGTTCAGCCAGCTCTACCCGATGTCCGACTCCAAGGCGCCCGGCACCCCCTTGGAGAACATGGCGGGCGTCCCCGGACTCGTCGCCGACACCGTGACGAACCCGCAGGCGCTGATCGCGGCCGGACTCGGCATCGTCACGATCGTGCTGAGCTTCCTGTGGAAGCAGGTACCGGGGCCGGCGAAGAAGATCCCGGCCGCGCTCGTGGCCGTCGGGATCGGCATCGCGGTGGCCTCGTTGCCGGGCGTCGAGGTGAAGACGCTCCAGGTAGGCAATCTGCTGGCGTCCGTGGACGTGCCCGGGCCGGATCAGCTGGCCGGGCTCGCCGACGTCGGGATCATCACGGCGATCCTCACCTTCACCGTGATCGCCTCGGCGGAGAGCCTGTTCACCGCCGCCGCCGTGGACCGGATGCACAACGGTCCGCGCACCCGCTACAACACCGAACTCATCGCCCAGGGCGCGGGCAACACCGTCGCCGGCGTCCTCGGCGCGCTGCCCATCACGGCGGTCGTCGCGCGCAGTTCGGCGAACGTGCAGGCCGGTGCCAAGACCCGGCTCTCCCGTACGCTGCACGGCCTGTGGCTGCTCGCCTTCGCGCTGCTGCTGCCGCAGGTGCTGGCGCTGATCCCGATCTCGGTGCTCGCGGGTGTCCTCGTGCACAGCGGGTGGAAGCTGTTCGCGCCGGAGCAGTTCCCGAAGATGTGGCGGCAGGACCGGGGCGAGTTCGCGGTCATGACGCTGACGACGCTGGTCATCACGGTGACCGCACTCCTCGAAGGGGTGCTGTTCGGGCTGGCCGCGGGGGTGGTGCTGGCCGCGCTGCGGATGTCGCAGACCGTCGTACGGCAGCACATCGAGGACGACACGGCGAAGGTCGTGATGGCGGGCAACGCGACGTTCCTGCGGCTGCCCAAGCTGATCGACGCGCTGGAGGGCGCGGCCGCGGCCGGCAAGCCGCGCATCCGGCTGGACCTGCTGGGGGTGACCCACCTCGACCATGCCTGCCGCAGCCAGATCGAGGAGTTCGTGGCGCAGCAGCGGGGGGCCGGGCTGCGGGTGGAACTGCTGATGCCGGACCTCACGAAGTTGCCGGCGGCAGCCGAGCCGAGGGCCGCGGAGGGGGAGCCGGCGTTCACGGAGATGCCGGAGCCGGTGTCGACGGAGGTGTGGGACTACGCGACGGTCGGTACGGCGGCGGTGGGCGGTACGGGGCCGATGCCGGCCGGGGCCGGGCCGGGGCCCGACGCCGAGTGGTTCTACCTGGACACCCGCCCGATGCCGGGGGCGCGATTGGGGGGAGTGACCAGGGGCTCGTGAGCGGGTGCGGGTCCGGTGGGGGCTGATCGCGCAGTTCCCCGCGCCCCTGAAAGACCAGGCCCCTGCGGGCCCGAAAGACCACGGCCCCGCGGGCCTGAAAGACCACGGCCCCGCGGGCCTGAAAAGCAGGGGGCGCAGCCCCTGCTTTTCAGGGGCGCGGGGAACTGCGCGATCAGCTCCCACCGGACCCGCACCCGCCACACCCTCCGCAACCCCCCGACCCGTTAGCGCCACGCCTCCCGCGATACCCCCACCCGGTCTACGCTGGACCACACCCCCAGGAACCCCTCGGGAAGGCGGCGGTCATGACCGACTGGAACGTGCGCGACATCCCCGATCAGCACGGCCGCTCCGCCGTCGTCACAGGTGCCAACAGCGGTATCGGATACGCCGCCGCCAGGGCGCTCGCCCGCCGCGGTGCCCATGTCGTCCTCGCCTGCCGCAGCGCGGAGCGCGGCGCCGCGGCGCTGGAGCGGATGAGTGCCGAAGTGCCGGACGGCAGCGTCGAGTTGATGCGGCTCGACCTCGGGGACCTGGGCTCCGTACGGGAGTTCGCGGACGCCTACGCGCAGGCGAGCGACCGGCTGGACCTGCTCGTCAACAACGCGGGTGTGATGGCCGTGGCGCGGAGCCGGACGGCCGACGGCTTCGAGACGCAGTTCGGGACCAACCACCTCGGCCACTTCGCCCTCACCGGTCTCCTCCTGCCGGCCCTCCTCGCCACCCCCGGCGCCCGCGTCGTGACCGTCTCCAGCCTGATGCACCTGCGGGCGAACATCGACATCGACGACCTCGACAGCGAGCGCCCGTACGGGCGTTGGCTCGCCTACGGCCGTTCCAAGACCGCCAATCTGCTCTTCACCCACGAGCTGGCCCGGCGCCTGGCGGCGAACGGCTCGGACGTCGTCGCCGCGGCCGCGCACCCCGGCTACGCGTCGACCAACCTCCAGACGGCCGGCCCCAGCGCCGAGGGCCGCAAGAGCGTCGAACGCTTCATGCGGGTCGGCAACCGCTTCTTCGCCCAGTCCGCCGAGGGCGGCGCCCTGCCCACCCTCTACGCGGCGACCGCCCCCGACGTACGCCCCGACTCCTTCATCGGCCCGTCCTTCGCGATGTGGCGCGGCAGCCCGGCACCCTCCCTCCGAGCCTCCTGGACCCGCGACGACCGCGCGAGCGAACGCCTCTGGGCCGCCTCGGCGCACCTCACCGGCGTCACGTACGACGAACTGAAGGCCTGACACCACGTCCGAGGCACCGGAACGCGCGAACGGCCGAGACACCAGAACGCGCGCGGCGCGCGGACGTCCGTACCCTCGTACGGTCGTCCGCGCGCCACGCGCGACGGGCGGGTGAGCGGCGACGGGCTACGCGGCCCGTACCTCGTACGCCGTGATGCGTACCGTGTCGTCGTCCAGGCACTGCCCGCTCTCCAGGTCGAAGCGCTGCTTCAGGAGCGGGGAGGCGACGAAGGGGCGGCCCTGGTGGTTGCCGGTGAGGCCCCGGGAGAGGACGGCGGCGCCGCCGAAGGGGTCCCGGTTGTCGATGGCGTACAGCTTGCCCGCGCGGTCCATGAAGAGCGCGGCCTGGCTGCCGTCGGGGAGCAGGGCGGCCACACCGCGGCCCGGCATCAGCAGGTCCAGGTCGCAGACCGTGAACCAGCCGTCCGCCAGCCGCAGCTGGACCTTGACGTCGATCTTCTCGGGGGCGAGGGTCATCGCTGGGCGCTTCCTTCCAGGACATCGGCGGGCCGCAGGCCGATGGACAGCAGGGGCAGGTCGGGCTTGATCTGGTCGCGCTCGGGGACGAAGCCGACGACCGGGTCCGGGGTGTCCGGGGCGTTGACGAAGGACACGAACCGGGCCAGCTTCTCGGGGTCGTTGATGGTGGAGGCCCACTCGTCGGCGTAGTGCGAGACGTGGTCCGTCATCAGGGACTCCAGTTCCTCGCAGATGCCGAGGGAGTCCTCCACGACCACGTCACGGACGTGGTCCAGGCCGCCGGGGATCCGCTCCAGCCACGTCGAGGTGCGCTCCAGGCGGTCCGCGGTGCGGATGTAGAACATCAGGAACCGGTCGATCAGCTTGATCAGTTCGGCGTCGGAGAGATCCTGGGCCAGCAGGTCCGCGTGGCGCGGGGTGGCGCCGCCGTTGCCGCCGACGTACAGGTTCCAGCCGTTGGAGGTGGCGATGACGCCGAAGTCCTTCGACTGGGCCTCCGCGCACTCGCGGGCGCAGCCCGAGACCGCCGACTTCAGCTTGTGCGGGGAACGCAGGCCCCGGTAGCGCAGCTCCAGGTCGATCGCCATGCGGACCGAGTCCTGGACGCCGTAGCGGCACCAGGTCTGGCCGACGCAGGACTTCACCGTACGCAGCGACTTGCCGTAGGCGTGGCCCGACTCGAAGCCGGCGTCGACCAACCGGGTCCAGATGAGCGGCAGTTGCTCGACCCGGGCGCCGAACATGTCGATCCGCTGACCACCCGTGATCTTGGTGTAGAGACCGAAGTCGCGGGCGATCTCGCCGATCACGATCAGGCCCTCGGGGGTGATCTCACCGCCGGGGATGCGCGGGACGACCGAGTACGAGCCGTTCTTCTGCAGGTTGGCCAGGAAGTGGTCGTTGGTCTCCTGGAGCGCCGCCTGCTCGCCGTCGAGGACGTAGCCGCTCGCGCCGATCGTCGGGGCGAGGGAGGCGATGATCGAGCCGACCGCCGGCTTGCAGATGTCGCAGCCGTCGCCGCCCTTGGCCTCGTCGCGGCCGTAGCGGTCCAGCAGGTCCTGGTAGGTGTTGATGCGCAGGGCGAGGACGATCTCGTACAGCTCCTCGCGGGTCTGCGCGAAGCAGCCGCACAGGCCCTTGTCGACGACGACGCCGCTGGCCTCCAGCTCGGCCGTGACCAGCTGGCCCAGCACCTTCACACAGCTGCCGCAGCCCGTGCCGGCCTTGGTGCACTTCTTGACCTCGGGCACCGTGGTGCACTGGTGGTCGGTGACCGCGCCGCGGATCGCGCCCTTGGACACGTTGTGGCAGGAGCAGATGACCGCGTCGTCCGGCAGCGCGGACGGGCCGAGCTGGGCGCCGCCGCCGGAGCCCGCCGGAAGCACCAGCGACTCGGGGGAGACGGGCGGGACGGAGCCGGTGAACGCCCTCAGCGTGCCGTACGCGTCCGCGTCGCCGACCAGGATGCCGCCGAGCAGCTCGCCGTCGCGGCCGATGACCAGCTTCTTGTAGACACCCGAGCGGGAGTCGGAGTACACGACGTCCAGGCAGTCGGCGGTCGCGCCGTGCGCGTCACCGAAGGAGGCGACGTCGACGCCGAGCAGCTTCAGCTTCGTCGACATGTCCGCGCCCGTGAACGCGGCCTCGTCGGCGGCGATCGTCGCGGCGGCCGTCTCGGCCTGCTCGTAACCGGGGGCCACCAGGCCGTACACCCGGCCGTCGGAGGCCAGGGCGCACTCGCCGATCGCGAAGACGTTCGGGTCGTTGACGGTCCGGCACTGCTCGTCGACGCTGATGCCGCCGCGGTCGCCGACCGCCAGACCGCAGTCGCGGGCGAGCTGGTCGCGGGGGCGGACACCGGCGCTGAACACGACCAGGTCGGTGGCGAGTTCGGAGCCGTCGGACAGCTTCATCCCGGTGACGGCACCCTGCTCGTCGACCACGATCTCCTGGGTGCCGACGCCGGTGTGCACGCTCAGGCCCATGTTCTCGATCGTGCGCAGCAGCGC
This sequence comes from Streptomyces caniscabiei, assembly GCF_014930365.1. Classification (GTDB taxonomy): domain Bacteria; phylum Actinomycetota; class Actinomycetes; order Streptomycetales; family Streptomycetaceae; genus Streptomyces; species Streptomyces caniscabiei. Next base: position 146,347 of record NZ_JABXWI010000009.1, read on the forward strand.
GGCGCCACCACCGTCGTCCACCTGCACCGGCATCAGCCGGGGCGCGAACTCCACGATGTGGGAGGTGAGTCCGAGACCCTTCAGCGCGCCCGCCGCCTCCAGACCGAGCAGACCGCCGCCGACCACGGCACCGACCTCGGCCGTCTTCGCGTACTCCTCGATCGCGAGCAGGTCCTCGATCGTGCGGTAGACGAAGCAGCCGGCCGCGTCCTTGTTGGGGACCGGCGGCACGAAGGGGAACGAACCGGTGGCGAGGACGAGGATGTCGTACTCGAAGACCTGCCCGGAGCGCGCCGTGACCTTCTTCGCCTCACGGTCGATCGTCTCGGCCGGGTCGCCGACGAGCAGTTCGATCCCGTGCGTCTCGATGAACTCCATGTCGGTCATGGAGAGGTCCTCGGGGCTCTTGCCCGCGAAGTACGAGGTGAGCGCCACCCGGTCGTACGCCGGGCGCGGCTCCTCGCAGAGCACGACCACGCGGTGCGTGGCGGTCAGGCCGCGCTCGGCGAGCGCTTCGAGGAAGCGCTGGCCGACCATGCCGTGGCCGACGAGCACGATCGTGGGGGTGGCCCCCAGGGTGGCGGACATTCAGGAGCCTCCATCGTTGGTGAGCAGGTGGAGCAGGGGAGCGCCGTCTCCGGGGAGCGGCTCCGCTCCCTCCCAGGCGCGGGCGAGCGCGCCCACGGTGCCGAGTTCGCCGACGAGCACCCCGCCGACCAGGCGGTCGTCGCGGACGACGACCTTGCGGTAGGTGCCGCGCGTGGCGTCGGTGAGCTGGATGACGTCGTCGCCGGGCAGCGGCTCGGGCTCGCCGAACGCGGCGAGGTCGAGGAAGTCCGCTCCGGCGAGCGTCAGCCGGGTCAGGGCGCGGGTGCCGGTGTACCGGGAGCCGGTGTTCCCCGCGAGCAACTCGGCCAGCACATCGGCCTGTTCGAGCGCCGGGGTGGCGAGCCCGTACACCGTGCCCTCGAACTGGGCGCAGTCGCCGATGGCGTGGATGCGCGGGTCGGAGCTGCGCAGCTCCTCGTCGACGATGACGCCCTTGTGCACCGCGAGCCCCGCATCCTGGGCGAGACCCACCCGGGGGTGGACGCCGCAGGCGATGACCACGAGGTCCGCGTCGAGGGCGTATCCGTCGGCCATCGACACCGACCGCACGGTCCCGCCGACGCTGCGCACGGCGCGTACGCGCGTCTCGGTGTGCACCTCGACGCCGAGGTCGGTGAGATGCCGACGGACCAACTTCGAGGCGGACGGGTCGAGTTGACGTTCCATCAGGCGCTCGCCCTGCTGGGCGAGGACGACCTGGGCGCCGCGCAGGGCGAGGGCGCGGGAGGCGGAGACCCCGAGGAGTCCGCCGCCGATGACGACGGCCCGCGAGCCCGGCCGTACGGCCTTGGACAGCCGCATGCAGTCGTCCATGGTCCGGAAGGCGTGCACCCCGTCGGGGAACTCGTGCCGCTCCGGGTCCCAGAGGCCGCGCAGCGGCGGCAGCACCGGGTTCGAGCCGGTCGCGAGGACCAGCCTGTCGTACGCGATCTCCGCACCGTCCGCGAGATGTACGGCTCGCATCTCGCGGTCGATCCGGACCACCCTGCCGCGCGTCAGCTCGGCGGGGGCGGGCAACGCGATGACCTCGGGCGCGTACCGCCCGGCCAGCACCTCGGCGAGCAGCACCCGGTTGTACGGTGAGTGCTCCTCCTCGCCCACCAGCGTGGCGGGCATGCCGAGCTCTCCCAGCCGCCGGGCGAGACGTACACCCGCGAGGCCGGAGCCGATCACCACCACACGCTCATTCGAGGTCATGTCCTTGAGCGTGCGGTGCCGGTGTTACCCGACCGCATCGCATCTGTTTCCCACGAGGAACGCTGCCCTCCCCGCGGCCCCGAAGGGAGTGTGAGGGGTTTCCACACAGGCCGGGTGGGGTGTGAGGACGCCCGGAATCACGGCGCTGACCTGGTGATACGAGGCTCATGCGGGCGTATACGGGAGGACGGGCCGGCGCACGGGCGGGGGCGCGTGCCCCGGGGCGCGGTGCCGTAGGTCACGTCGGAAGCCGCCGTGCGCGCTTCTGGCGGGCCGTCGGCGGCTGCGCGGTCGGCTCGTTCGTGGCCGTCGGCGGCTGCGGGGTCGGCCTGCTCCTGGCCGTCGGCGGCTACGTGGTCGGCTCGTTCGTGGCCGGTGGCGACGCGGCCGTCCGGCTGCCGGTGAGGTGGGCGAAGGCGACCACGTTCCCCTGGTAGCCGGTCGCCCGCGAGTATCCGCCGCCGCAGGTGATGACCCGCAGCTCGGGCCCCGGCGCGGCCCCGTACACCTTCTCGTCGGGGAAGTCCCGCGCCTCGTACACCTCCACCGCGTCCACCGTGAACACGGCCGTCCCGCCGTCCCGCCGGTCCACCTCGACGGTGGCGCCCCGCCGCAGCGCGCCGAGGCGGTAGAAGACGGCGGCACCGTCGGCGTTGTCCACGTGCCCGGCGACGATCGCGGTGCCGCGCTCGCCCGGGGTCGTGCCGGCCTCGTACCAGCCCGCGAGGTTCTCCTTCTCGGCGGGCGGGACGTCGAGGCTGCCGGTGGGCGTGAGCCCGAGTCCCATGAGCGGCGCGTCGACGCGGAGGGAGGGGATGCGGATCCGCACGGGTGGGGAGGGCGGCAGCGCGACGGCCGGCCGACCGCCGTCGGCCCGGTCGCTCCCCGTGCCCGAGGTCCCCGAGGCACCGCCCGGCCGGCTGTGGGCCTGCGCGGCCGACGGCTGCGGCGGAGCGTGCGACGCGGTGCCGTCGTGCAGCAGCCACGCCCCCGTACAGAGGGCCACCACGGTGACCCCGGCTATGACGGCATCGGCGAGCCCACGCACCAGAAACCTCCTCGACCCCCTCGACCCCCTCGACCCTCTCAACCCCTGGATTCCTCGACCTCCTCATGGGCCGACGGGCGCCCGAGGGCGCGCCGCGAGCCTGGTCCCCGTGTTCCTCCCCTCCGGGTCGAGGGGCGTCGGGCCCGGAGGGGAGGAGGGGACGGCGGTACCGGCGGACGGACGGCGGAGGGTGTCCGTCAGATCCCGTCGCCTCTCGCCCGGCGATGCAGGAGCCAGGTACCGCCCGCGGCGGCGACGGCCAGGGCCGCCACACCCGCCGCGGTCTGCACGGGGTCGGGGCCGAGTGCGCCGCCGACCCCCGTCTTCACACTGCCTCTCGGATACGTCGGCTGCCCGGTCAGGGTGCCGTTGAGCGAGACCACCAGGTCGCCGGTGATCCGACCGTCCCCGTCCGTGCAGGCAGCGACGATCTCGTACGTCCCCGGCTGCGCGCTCGGCGGCACCTCGAACCGCCCGCCGAGCCGCTGCCCGGCGACGGGGGTGAGCGAGAAGGAGCCGGCGCCGACCGCGCTGGCGTCCCCCGTGGCCGTACCGCCCGCGCCGCAGGCCGTCGTACGGACGGTGACCTCGTCGCCGGGGACGACGGTGGCGGGGGACAGTTCCAGCAACTCGGTGCCCACACCGCCGTACGCGGGCGCGCCGGCGAGGGCCGCGAAGGCGAGGGCGAGCGCGGTCGTGGTCAGCGGCCGGGCGGTACGTCGCATCGTGCTGCCTCCTCCGAGAGTCCTCCGTTCCCTTCCGAGATAAGTGGCTCTCCGGCCCGCGCGCTTGCTGATGGGGCGTCAGAAATGAGGTGAACGGGTGTCAGGTGGCATGCGGCAAAAGCCGGAATGCCGGGCGTTTGGGCAGGTCATGGGGCTGAGCGCGAGGAGTGCGGGCAAACGGGGAGCACCGGGTGCCGGTCGGGGGTGTGAACGGGTGACCGGGGGCTGCGAAGCGCCCCGGCGCGCCGGCGGGCGGGGACTGCCGGACACGCCTTCACCTCAGGCGCGGAGGGCGGCGGAGCGGGGCGCAGACCGGGGGGCGAGCGGGGGCCGCCCGAGCGGGGGTGCGCACCGGGGGCCGGGCGGGAGCGGGGGTGCGCATGGCGGGGCACGCACCCCACTCGGGCCCCGCTCGGACCCCTGACCCGCCCTCCCCGTTCGCACCTCCACGCCTCCCGGGGGGTGCGAACGGGGCGCAGTCCAGGGGTCCGAGCGGACTGCCTACCGGGGGTGCGAGCGGGGGTGCGCATGGCGGGAGGCGTGGAGGTGCGAACGGGGGGCAGGCCGGGGGTCCGAGCGGACTGCCTACCGGGGGGTGCGAACGGGGGCGCGCATGGGGGACCGTGGAGGTGCGAAAGGGGGCGCAGGCCAGGGTCCGAGCGGGGGTGCGCACCGGGGGTGCGACGGGGTGCAGGCCATGGGCCCGAGCGGACTGCCCACCGGGGGTGCGAACGGGGGGCGCGCATGGGGGACGTACGGAGGTGCGAACGGAGGTGTGAACGGGGGGCCAGGCCAGGGGCCCGAGCGGACTGGCTACCGGGGGGTGTGAACGGGGGTGCGCATGGGCTGCGTGTGGGGGTCGAAGGGGCGCAGCCCCTGGGGATGGGACGGGTAGGGGCGGCGGGGGCGAGGAAACCCCACGCCCCCGCCGCCCCCCTCGACATCAACAACCGCCTCCGGCCCCATCCCCCGGCTGCTCCGGGCCCGCCTCGACGGGCGGTACAGACGGTGCCTCCTCGGCGGGCGGTTCGACGGCGGGCGGGGCTTCCTCGGTGGGCGGCTCCACGACCGGCGGTGCCTCCTCGGTGGGCGGCTCGGCGACGGGCGCTTCCTCGGCAGGTGGTTCCGCGACCGGCGGGGCTTCCTCGACGGGCGGCTCGGCGACGGGCGGTGCTTCCTCGGTGGGCGGCTCGGCGACGGGCGGGGCTTCCTCGGTGGGCGGCTCGGCGACGGGCGGTGCCTCCTCCACGGGCGGCTCCACGACGGGGGGAGCTTCCTCGGCAGGGGGTTCCGCGACCGGCGGCGCCTCCTCGGCAGGCGGCTCGACCAGGGGCGGCCCTTCCTCCACCGGCGGCTCGACGACGGGCGGCGCTCCCTCCACCGGCGGTTCCCCAACAGGCGGCGCTTCCTCGGCAGGCGGCTCGACCACGTGCGGCGCTTCGTCCACCGGCGGCTCCTCCACAGGCGGCGCCTCCACCACCGGCGGCACCTCCGCGGACGGCCCCTCCTCCACCCGCGGCTCCACCCCAGCCCCAGTCGGTTCCTCGCCCCCCGGCTCCTCACCCCCCGGTCCCGCACGCCCCGGCAAGTCAGGCACACCCACTCCCAGCTCGCCCCCCTGCTCCCCGCCCCCGGCCCCGCCCGCACCCTCCACACGCGGTGAGACCACCACGTCCGTGAGCACCCCCCGGTGCTCGACGACATCGGGAGACAGGACCTCGGGCCGATGCGGCGCGGGCGCCTGCGCGACCGGCATCCGCTGTGCCGGACCCACCCCGGAGTCGAGGGGCCCGAGAACGACGCCGGCCACGACGGCGGCGGCAGCCGCGGCCGCCCCGACCGCCGCCACGGTGGGCACCTTCACCCCACCCGCACGTCCGCCCGCCCCACTCGCCGCCTGCCGCACGGCGTGCAGCCACTGGCCACCCCCGTGCCCACCCGCGGCACCGACGACCGCGGCCGTACCGGCGGAGCCCCCCGTGAGGGCCATCAGCAGCTTGCCCCCGCCCCCGCCCACGACGAACACCAGCAGAGCCGGACCGACGAACGCGGGCAGCCGGTCGTTCGTGCGCATCAGCTCGGCCAGTCGCGCCCGGCAGTCGTCGCACGCGTCCACATGGCTGAGCAGTTGCTCGGACTGCCGAGCGGTCGCGGTGCCGCGCACGTACGCCGGCATACGCCCCCAACGCACCTGGCACGCCGGATCGATCGGCGCCCCCGGCTGCTCGCGCAGGAACGCCTGGCGCATCCCCTCGCGCGCCCGGTGCAACAGCACCGCCGTCGCACCCTGCTTCGCGCCGATGCGCTGCCCGACGGCCTCCAGCGGATGCCCCTCCGCCTCGGCCAGCCACAGCGCCTGGACCCACCGGTCGGGCAGCTGCCCCAGCACCCGCACCAACAGGTCGACGGAGGAGACCTGTTCGGCGGGGTCGGCGCCGTCGGCCACCCGCACATCGACCTCGACCCGCTCGGGTGCCGTCGGATCGAGCGGCGTCTCCCGCGCGGCGGTGGAGCCCGCCGCCGTCGCGAGGTGCCGCACCGTCGTCATCAGGTAGGCGGGCACGTTGTCGATCTCGTGCCCTCCGGAGAGCCGCCGCCACACACGGAAGTGGGCCTCGGCGACGAGGTCTTCGGCGGTCCAGGAGTTCCGCGTGAGGGAACGCGCGTACGCGACGAGGCGCGGATGCTGTTCCTCGTAGATCCGGGTGTACGCGGTGGTCGCGGACCCGGACGGGCCGTCGGTCATGGCGGGAACGCTCTCCAGTCGCGTGCTGCTTGAGGGGGCAGGACGATTTTGTATGTGGAGATGACATAAATCTCAAGTAGTTACGCAAAGTGACATTCATCACAGCGGGTAACTTCGAAAGCGGCGTAATACATGGGGGCTTGGCGCGGTCGACAGGGTGTGTCGCCCGAAGAAGCATCAGACGAACGCATGAACCCACAGCATCCGAGCATCCGAAAAGCCCGAGCCGCGTGAAGAAGCCCAAGCGCCCGAACCGCTTGATCCGCCTGACGTGCCTGAACCACCGGAACTACCTGAAGCACCTGACGTACCTGAAGCACCTGACGTACCTGAAGCACCTGCACCACTTGACGCGCCCGCATCGCCCCAACCGCCCGACGCGCCCGAACAGGAGACCGCCCATGCCCGCCGCCCGGCCCGCCCGCCCGACGCCTCCCGCACTGGAACAGAGCGCCCGTGCCCGCCTGATCACCCCCGACTACGACGAGATCCCGGTCCGCACCACCCTGCGCTACACCCCCGACGACCCCTTCGCCGTGCACATCGACTTCCCCTCCGGCGCCTCCGCCGACGACGCGGACGTCACATGGGCGTTCGCCCGCACCCTCCTCGCGGAGGGCCTGACCGCCCCGGCCGGGATCGGTGACGTACACCTGTGGCCCTGCGGCCCGGCGCACACCGTCGTGGAGCTGCACTCGCCGCACGGCATGGCCATGATCCGCTTCGACACGCCCTCGCTCCGCCGCTTCCTGCACCGCTCGTACGCCGTCGTCGCGCTCGGCGGCGAGGACCTGGGGTCGGCTCTCGACGACGGCCTCACCTCTCTCCTGGGTGGGGTCTGAGACGTCGGCCCGGAGCGCCCGCTATGTTCGATCCGATCGTGCGGACGTTCGGAGTGGGCATGCGGAAGACAGAGAGACCGGCCGACGGGCCCGGACCGGGACCGGGGGCAAGACCGTGAGCGGGGCCGCGAGCAGGACCTCGACCGGCACCCCGGCCGGAGCGGCCTTCGCCGACGCGGTGAACGATGACGCGGTGAGCGCCGACGCGGTGAACGATGACGCGGCCGGCGACGACGCCGACGACGCGGGCCCCCTCGACCGGCCCGGCGGCCCCACCTGGCCCCGGCACTGGCCCCTGCTGCTCCTCGGCGCGGCCGTCGTCCCCGGTGTCGTGCTCTTCGTGGTGGGGCGGTGGATGGAGGAGCCGGCGCTTCAGGCATGGCGGACCGTCTGTCTCTCCATCACCGTGCAGGCGCTGCCGTTCCTGCTGCTCGGGACGGCCCTGTCCGGTGCCATCAACGCCTTCGTCCCGGCGCGGGTGTTCACCCGGGTGCTGCCGAGGAGGCCGGCGCTCGCGGTCCCGGTCGCCGGTGCCGCCGGCGTGGTGCTGCCGGGCTGCGAGTGCGCCTCGGTGCCGGTCGCGCAGAGCCTGATCCGCCGGGGGGTCGACCCGGCCGCCGCCTTCGCGTTCCTGCTCTCCGCCCCCGCCATCAACCCGATCGTCCTGACCGCCACGGCCATCGCCTTCCCCGGCAGTCCCGCGATGGTGCTGGCCCGGCTGCTGGCCTCCCTCGTCACCGCCGCCGCGATGGGCTGGCTGTGGCTCTGGCTGGGGCGCGCGGAGTGGCTGAAGCCGGTCGCGCGGCAGACGGGACACCGGCCCGGACAGAGCCGCTGGAACGAGTTCCGGACCGGCTTCCAGCACGACTTCCTGCACGCGGGCGGCTTCCTCGTCGTCGGCGCGATGGCCGCGGCCACCTTCAACGTCCTCGTCCCGCGTACCGTGCTCGACACCTTCGCCGGCTCGCCCTGGCTGTCGGTGCTGTTCCTCGCCGCGCTCGCCATCCTTCTCTCGGTGTGCTCCGAGGCGGACGCCTTCGTCGCCGCCTCCCTCACCGGGTTCTCACCCACCGCGCGGCTGACCTTCATGGTGGTCGGTCCCATGGTGGACCTGAAACTGATCGCCCTGCAGACCGGCACCTTCGGCCGGGCCTTCGCGGTCCGCTTCTCGGCCGCGACGGTCGTCGTGGCGATCCTGTGCAGCGTCCTGATCGGAGCCGTACTCCTGTGAAACGACCCCTCCAGGCGCTGCTGCTCCTCCTCAGCGGCCTCGGCCTCCTGCACGCCACGGTCGTCACCGACGACTACACGAGGTACGTCAAGGAGGGCATGCACCCCCTCCTCGTGGCCTCGGGCGCACTGCTGCTCGTCCTGGGCGCGGCGGAGTCCTGGTCCCTGTGGAAGGACGGCAGGAACGAAGGAAAGGCCGCCACCGCGCCCGACACAGTGAGCAACGCCCCCGGCCACGACGACACCCCCGACCCCGACGATGCCCACGCCCACGCCCCCGGCCGCGACGACACCCCCGACGGCCGAGACGACCACGGTCACGACCACGACCACGACCACGGTCACGACCACTCCACCCCGCCCCGAGTCGCCTGGCTCCTGCTCCTCCCCGCGCTGAGCCTGCTCTTCTACGCCCCGCCGGCCATCGGCGCGTACACGGCGTCCCGGGAGGCGCCGAAGGCGGTGGCGGTCACGGACCAGGACGACTTCGACCCCCTGCCGAAGACCTCACCGCTCCCGATCACCCTCACCGACTTCACCGCCCGGGTGCAGCAGGACCGCGACCGGGCCATCGACGGCCGCGTCGTCGAGATGACCGGCTTCGTCACCCCCGACAAGGGCGCGTCCGACAAGGGCGGGTCCGGCAAGGGCGACGGAAACCCCGGCTGGTACCTGACCCGCGCCATCTTCAGCTGCTGCGCCGCCGACGCCCAGTTCGTGAAGGTACGTGTGCACGGCGCCCCGCCCCCGCCCGCCGACACCTGGGTGGCCCTCACCGGTACCTGGCACCCCGCCGGCACCCTCGGCACGAGTTCCGCCGAGGCCGCCGTCGACGCCCGCACCGTCAAGAAGGTCCCCCGCCCGCCCAACGCGTACGCCGACGCCCTTCCCGTCACCGGCTGACGGCCAGCCACCGGTCAGACCACGGCCACCGCACTCCACGCCGCCGCCACCGCGGCGCGCTCCGCGCTGTCCGGCCCGTACAGGTCCCGCGCCGCGTTCAGGGTCGCCGTGCGCGCCCCGGCGTAGTTCGTGGACGAGGTCATGTAGACGGTCAGCGCCCGGTACCAGATCGCGCCCAGCCTGTCCTTGCCGATGCCGGTCACCGTCGAGCCGTCGCAGGTGGTGCTGGAGTGCGTGACGCCGCCGATGGTCTTGGTGCCGCTGCCCTCCGCGAGGAGATACGCGAAGTGGTTCGCGACGCCCGAGGAGTAGTGGACGTCCAGGTTCCCCACCGTCGGACTCCAGCAGTCCGCCGAGGAGCCGTCCTTGCTGGGCCGGTCCATGAAGCGGAGCGCCGGCTTCCCGAAGCCGGGGCGGACGATCTTCTCGCCGACGAGCCAGTCACCGGGGTCGGAGGCGTTGTCCGCGGAGAACTCGACGAGCGTGCCGAAGACGTCCGAGGTGGCCTCGTTGAGCGCGCCCGGCTCGCCCGAGTAGGTCAGGTCGGCCGTCGCGGAGGTGACACCGTGGGTCATCTCGTGGCCGGCGACATCCAGCGAGACGAGCGGGCCGAGCTGGGTCCCGTCACCGTCGCCGTACGTCATGCAGAAGCAACTGTCGTCCCAGAAGGCGTTGTTGTAGCCGTTGCCGTAGTGGACCCGGTTGTACGAGCCCCGGCCGTCGCCGGCGATGCCGTTCCGGCCGTGGACCTTCTTGTAGTAGTCCCAGGTGGTGTCAGTGCCGTACTGCGCGTCGACGGCCGCCGTGGCGCGGTCCGCCGTCGTGCCCGTGCCCCAGTGGTTGTCGGCGTCGGTGAGGAGCGTCGCGGGGGCGCGCCGGACGCAGATGCCGAGGACGCACAGGTCGGTCTGGTTCGCGGCGTCACCGGTGTACGTGCCGCCGCGGGTGGGGTCCTTGAGCTGGTACGCCGACCCGGAGACGGTCGTCTCCAGCGGAACCGTGCCGCCGTAGAGCGACTTGCCGTCGCCCGCGGCGCTCTCCAGCGCGTCCCAGGCGTCGATCTGGCCGCCCGTCGTGGCGTCCGTGAGGACCGTGCGGGCGACCGGGTTGCCGGCCTCGTCCCGGGCGAGCGCGTGCGTCCGCCAGGCCAGCCGGGGGGTGCCGTGCAGGGCGTCGACGACCAGCCCGGGCTTCGACGTCAGCCCGCGCAGTGTCTCGCCGACGTTCGCGGCGCGCAGCGCGGCGCCGGCGATGTCGGCGGCCCGCGGCGCCTTGACGACGGGGGTGACGCCGGGGACGTCGAGGGCGCGCGTCGTCGCCCTGCTCGCGCTCCGGAACTCGCCGTCGGGAGCGAGATGGACGACGAAGTCGCCGCCGAGCACCGGGAGTCCGCGGTAGGCCCGGTCGTAGCGGACGTGCTGCGCGCCGTCCGCGTCCACGATCACGTCCCGTACGGTGGTCCTCTGGGCGGAGGTGAGCCCCAGGCTCGCCGCGCGCTCCCGCAGGACGTCGGCGGCATGGGCGATCGCGGTGCTCCGAGCGGGTCTGCCGGCGGCCCCGGCGGTGGGGGTGAGCGTCGCCGCCAGCAGTGCGGCGGCCGCGACGGCGGTGCCGGTGGTGGCGGGGTGCGGACGTCGGAGGTGCCGTATCCGGCTCATCTGTCTCCCAGGGACGAGGGGCGACGGTGGTCGTGGGGCCGACCACGGATCCCGTCAGATTTAAGTGGGCATGACAGGGTGCGGTCCAGGGGCGTCGGCTGGGGGATGTGTGAGGGGTGAGAATCGTTTCTGCAAAGAGTCCCCACACCCCTGGAGAGGAGAGACGACAGCGGTGCTCCCCTTCTTCGTCTACGGCACCCTCCGCCCCGGCGAGCCCAACCACGACCTCTTCCTGCGCGGCCGCACCGTCGCGGAGGAACCGGCCCGGATGCGCGGCATGGCGCTCTACGACGGCCCCGGCTACCCGTACGCGGTCGAGAGCCTCGCTGACGGTGACGGTGACGGTGGCGGTGCAGGTGACAGGGCCGGCGACGGGGCCGGGCGGGGGCGCGGGGGAACGGGCGAGGTGAGCGGCGAGATCGTCACCGCCGCCCCCGAGGAGTACGCCGAACTCCTGCGCGTCCTCGACCAGTTGGAGGAGTACGCCCCGGGAGACCCGGCGAACCTCTACGAGCGGGTGGAACGCCCCGCCACCCTCGCCGACGGCACGGTCGTCCGCGCCTGGGTCTACGTCGCCGCCCCGGCCGTCGCGGCCGGACTGCGGGCCAGGGGGAAGCCGATCGAGAGCGGGGACTGGCGTCTACGCGGTTGAGGTCCGCCGCAGCCTCAGCAGGACGACCGACGGGGCGTCCGGCATGCTGACCCGTAGCTCGGAGCCGTTCCACCGCGCCGTGGCCGTCGTCGCCCTCGGGTGCAGGATCTCCACCCGTACGTCCCCCGGGCCCGACCTGGGCGGTGTGAAGGACCGTTCGGTGTCTCCGCCCCGGCGCCAGAGCGTCACGTACACCGGGCCAGGGCCCGCCCCCGGCTGTCTCAGCCCCAGCGCGATCCAGTCGTCCGACCAGCCCGGCAGACCCAGGGGCCAGCAGGGCACGGCGGTGCGCAGATCGCCCCGGATCGACTTGTACGTGTCCAAGGCGTCCCGCACCAGACCGAGTTGACGTTCCGTCATGCGATCCAGGTGGCCGGACAGATGGACGCGGCCGAGGAGCGCGGAACCGAGGGTGAAGGCGATCTCCTCGTCGGTGCAGGACGGTTGCGGGTAGGCCCACACGGCGCCCTGCTCCGGCGGCACGGCGGTGGGGGCGGCCGCGGCGATCGGCGGACAGCGCAGGGGATCCTGCTGGTCGGAGGTGGACTGGAGCTGGGCCACCGCGAGCGAGGCACCGTCCATCCGCATGCCGCCCGAGGCGCAGTTCTCCACGACCAGACCGGGGTGGCGGTCCAGGATCGAGGACAGCCAGGAGAGCCAGGCCCGGGAGTGGGCGAGGTGGGCCGGTGCCGAGGTGGTGATGTTGTAGTCGAGTTTGAGGTAGCCGACGCCCCACTCGCCGACCAGGCGGTCCACCGTCCGGTCCAGCTGGGCCCGGGCCGCCGGATGGGTCAGATCCAGCTGGTGGCGGCCCTGTTCGGTCACCCGGGTGCCGTCCTCGTGGCGGAGGAAGGCCTCGGCGGGCAGCTCGGCGGCGAGCGGACTGCGGACCCCGACCACCTCGGGCTCCAGCCACAGCCCCGGCACCATCCCGCGCTCCCGGATCCGGTCGAGCACGACCCGGATGCCACCCTCACCGGGGAACCGCCGGACCGACGGCAGCCAGGCCCCCACACTGTCCCACCAGCCCCCGACCGGGCCGGCGCCCTCCTGCCCGTCGCCCGGTGCCCCTTCACCGCCCGCACCGCTGTCGTCGTACCACCCGGCGTCCACGCAGAAGTACTCCGCGCCCACCTTCGCCGCCGCGTCGATCAGCGGGAGCAGTTTCTCGGTGGTGGGGTCGCCCATCAGGGTGTTCATGTAGTCGTTGTAGATCACCGGGAGCCGGGTGTGGTCCGGGTGCGGGCGGCGTACGAGCCGGCGGTAGGTGGTCAGCGCGGCCAGGGCCCCCTCGAAGCCGTCGCCCAGGGCGAGGGCGGCCCACTCCGTGGTGAACTCGGCTCCTGGCCGGAGGACTTGGCGCCACTGGTGCTCGTCGTGGGTCGGTCCGCCGAGCGCCAGACACGTCCGGCCCGCCGACTCGCCGGCCTCCCAGACCCAGCTGGACGCCGACTCGATCTGCCACAACCAGCCGCGGCCGTCGCCACGGTGCCGGAGCCCGCCCATCGCGAGGTGCCCGTCGGTGGGCCAGCTGCCGCGCCCGGCGAGGCGGGCCGCCGCGTGCCCGCCGCCGCCGTGCAGTTCGTGGCCGACGTCGGGCACGGAGTCCCGCAGCGGCTCGGCGTACCAACGGCACTCCGCGAGCCAGTCGTTGCGCGCCCGCAGGACGGACAGCTCGTCGGGGGAGGGGAGCCCGCCGAGGAGCAGACTGCCGACGGAGCGCACGGTGACCGGCTCGGAGCCGTCGTTGCGCAGCCGGACCCGGGAGCGCAGCACGGGGATGCCGTCCGGGGAGGCGTACTCGACGAAGGCGGTCGACCCGGTCGCCGGATCGTGGAGTTCGAAGGTCAGCCGATGCCATCGCACGCGGTCACCGGAGTCGCAAGTGGAGTGGTGGGACCGGTACGCCAGACGGGAGCCGATCGCCGTGCCGGTGAAGCGGGGTCTCGCCCAGCCGGTGCCGGCACCGAGCAGGACCAGGTCGACCAGGGGCAGGGCGGGGCCGGTCCCGGGCTCCTCGGGGCCGGGCTCGGGGTCGCCGGGGCGACGCACGCACAGCAGCCGGGGCGTGTCCCCGCTCAGGTCGAAGTCGGCGGTCAGCGCGGAGTGCCCCCAACGGTAGGAGAGGCTCCACGGGAACGAGTCGGTCCACTGGTGACGGTCGTGCTGCGGCATGCGAACCCCCGGGTCGACCACACAGGATCTACGTAATCGAGAGTATGAATGTTCAAGCAGGTGGGGTAACGATGTCGATCACGACAGCGGCACCTGAGCCGCGAGCACGAGGAGCCCCCCATGCACGAAACCGCCTCGAACGAGACATCCCTGAACGAGACCGCACCGAACGACACCTCACCGAACCAGACCGCCCTGAACGAGACCGTCCTGAAGAACGCCCGCCCCGAAGTCGACGCGTGGCTCGCCGAGTTCGTCGCACGCAACGCCGGCTTCGCCGGCTCCGTCCACCTCGCCGAGCCCGCGGAGCCCGCCGAGTCCGCCGAGTCCGCCGGGGAGGGCGAGATCGTCCTCGTCGCCTCGTACAACCTGCCGGTCTCGGTGCGCAACGGCACCGCCGTGATACCGATCGGCAAGGGCATGGCGGGGACGGCCGCGCAGCGCCGTGAGCCCGTCGCCGTCTCCGACTTTCAGACCGACACGACCGGCGTCGCCGTCCGCGCGGGCCGCGCCGCCGGTGCCATGGGCTCCCTCACCCTCCCCGTCTTCGACCCGGCGGACGACACCCTCGTCGCCGTCGTCGGGATCGGCTTCACGGAACGCCGTGACTTCACCCCCGAGGAGACGGCGAAGTACTCCGAGGACGCGGCCACGGTGCGCATGATCCTCTGAGCCTCCCGACCCCGCTCGGGCCGGCCCGCCCTACTTCCCCACCGCCTCCACCCGCACCGCGCAGGTCTTGAACTCCGGCATGCGGGAGGTGGGGTCGAGGGCGGGGTTGGTGAGGGTGTTGGCGCGGCCCTCGCCCGGCCAGTGGAACGGCATGAAGACCGTGTCCGGGCGGATGCCGGTCGTGATGCGGGCCGGGGCGACGGCCCGCCCCCGGCGGGAGACCACGGCAACCGGGTCGCCCTCGGCCGCGCCGAGCCGCTCGGCCAGCCGCGGGTGCAGCTCCACGAACGGCCCCGGCGCGGCGGCGTTGAGCTCGTCGACCCGCCGGGTCTGGGCGCCCGACTGGTACTGGGCGACCACCCGCCCGGTGGTGAGCAGCACCGGGTACTCCGCGTCCGGTTCCTCGGCCGCCGCCCGGTGCGAGACGGGCACGAACCGGGCCCGGCCGTCCTCCGTGGCGAACCGGTCGAGGAAGAGCCGCGGTGTCCCGGGGTGCACCTCGGCGGGCGGTACGGCCCCCGCCTCGGCCGTCGGTGTGGGGCAGGGCCAGAACACCCCGTTCTCCTCGGCCAACCGCCGGTAGGTGATGCCCGAGTAGTCGGCGGGCCCGCCCGCGCTCGCCCGGCGCAGCTCCTCGAAGACCTCCTCGGGGTCGGTCGAAAAGCCCTTCTCGACGCCCAGCCGGTCGGCCAGTTCGCGCATGATCTCCAGGTCGCTGCGGACCCCGTCGGGAGCTGTGATCGCGCGCCGCCGCAGCAGCACCCGGCCCTCCAGATTGGTCATGGTGCCGGTCTCCTCCGCCCACTGCGTCACCGGCAGGACGACGTCCGCGAGGGCCGCCGTCTCCGACAGCACGACATCGCACACGGCCAGGAAGTCCAGCGACTTGATCCGGTCCTCGATGTGCGCGGCGCGCGGCGCCGACACCACCGGGTTGGAGGCCATCAGCAGCAGCGACTTGATGTCGGTGCCGAGCGCGTCCAGCAGCTCGTACGCGCTGCGCCCCGGCCCGGGCAGGCTGTCGGGGTCCACGCCCCAGACCTCGGCGACGTGCCGCCGCGCCTCGGGGTCGACCAGCTTGCGGTAGCCGGGCAGCTGGTCGGCCTTCTGGCCGTGCTCGCGCCCGCCCTGCCCGTTGCCCTGCCCGGTGAGGCAGCCGTACCCGGACAGCGGCCGGCCGGCGCGGCCCGTCGCCAGCGTGAGGTTGATCCACGCGCCGACGGTGTCCGTGCCCTTGGACTGCTGCTCGGGCCCGCGCGCCGTGAGCACCATCGCGTGCTCGGGCTCGCAGAACAGCCGTACCGCCTCGCGGAGTTCGGGAACGGACACCCCCGTGATCCGTTCCACGTACTCCGGCCAGTGCGCCATGGCCGCCGCCCGGGCCTCCTCCCATCCGCTGGTCCGCTCGCGGATGTACTCCTCGTCCACCCGCCCCTCGGCCACGATCAGATGCAGCAGGCCGAGGGCCAGGGCCAGATCGGTGCCGGGGCGCGGGGACAGGTGCAGGTCGGCCTGTTCGGCCGTACGGGTGCGGCGCGGATCGATGACGATCAGCGTGCCGCCGTTCTCCTTCAGCTCGGTGAGATAGCGCAGGGCCGGCGGCATGGTCTCCGCGAGGTTCGACCCGACGAGGATCACGCACCCCGTCCTCGGGATGTCCTCCAGCGGGAACGGCAGCCCCCGGTCCAGCCCGAACGCCTTGATCCCGGCGGCGGCCGCCGAGGACATGCAGAAACGGCCGTTGTAGTCGATCTGTGAGGTGCCGAGCACCACCCGGGCGAACTTGCCCAGCGCGTAGGCCTTCTCGTTCGTCAGTCCGCCGCCGCCGAACACTCCGCACGCGTCCGGGCCATGTTCCGTCCGCGTGCGGGTGAGCCCCTCGGCGATCCGGTCGAGTGCCTCGTCCCAGGAGGCGGGTTCCAGGTTGCCCGCCCTTCTGACCAAGGGACTGGTCAGCCTGACCCGGGACGAGAGCACCGCCGGCGCCGTACGGCCCTTGCCGCACAGCGCTCCCCGGTTCACCGGGAAGTCCGCGCGCTCCGTGACCACTACGACCCCTTCGGTCCCGTCCGCACCGGGCGTCAGGTTCATCCCGCACTGCAGGGCGCAGTACGGGCAGTGGGTGGGCGTCGCGGAGTTCGGCATACCGCTCAGCGTGCGTCGCACGTGTTACGCGCCGGGACGCCCCTCGTTACACGACCGGCACGGGGACCTCCCGGCGGCCTCGGGCCCGGCGTGAGGAAGCGTGCCGCCGGATGTCGCGATTCTGTCACCGTATGCGGTCACCCTGCTCCTTTCCGTCCATGCGTTCGGGCCGCGCGTGCTAAGAACTACGGGCGCCGCAGACACGGGAGTCGTGCCGCGAACCCCGTGTGGCGTACGACCTGTCACCCGGCCCGTGACGCGGGCCGCCGGGGGAAGAGGACCATCACGTGAACCGTATGCGCACCACCGCCGCCGTCCTGGGTGCCGTCGGCGCCCTGACCGCCACCCAGCTCGGCCTCGCCGGGGCCGCCTCCGCGGCGCCCCAGGCCGCCGGCTGCCCGATCGAACTCAGCTCGCCGAAGAACTTCACCCTGGACGCGAAGAACCGGGTGCAGGGCGGCCTCTACTTCGCGCTCAAGAACAAGAGCAAGACCGCGAGTTTCAAGGACGTCAGCCTGAAGGTCAGCAAGCCCGTCAACCTGACCTTCACCTACGCCACCGCCACCAAGGGCAGCAAGATCACCAAGCGGACCTCGAAGGTCGCCACCGTCTACACCAAGACCCTGAAGAAGAAGGGCACCACCGGTCTGCGCATCAGCGCCTACATGACCAACCGCAAGAAGCCCTACGAGGTCCGCTTCACCGTCCACGGCAAGACCGCCGCGGGCAAGACGTGGGGCTGCGCCGTGGACCAGGGCTGGTGGGGCAGCATCAAGCACTGAGGCCCTTCGAGCACTGAGGCCCGTCGAGCACCGAGGCCCGTCGAGCACCGAGGCCCTTCGGGCGCTAAGGCGCTTCCGTGGGCGTCCGTCCCGCCGACGCGAGCGCCTTCTCGACCCCCGTCTCCTCCGGTCCGAGGAAGCGGGGGTCCGGCTCGAACAGGGCGTCCAGGGAGGCCTTGCCCGCCGCGAACAGCTCCCGGGTGGCGCCGTAGTACCAGGTCGCGTCGTGCCGGTCCTGGACGCCGACGCCGTACGACTCGACGCCCGCCTCCTCGCACAGCGCGACCGCCCGGCGTATGTGGAAGCCCTGGCTGATGAGCACCGCCCGGTCCACGCCGAAGATCTTCTTGGCGCGGACGCAGGAGTCCCAGGTGTCGAACCCGGCGTAGTCGCTGACGATCCGGTCGTCGGGCACGCCGTGCTCGGTGAGGTAGCCGCGCATCGCGTCCGGCTCGTCGTACTCCACCCGGCTGTTGTCCCCGGTGACCAGGACCACCTTGATCCGGCCCGACCGGTACAGCTCGGCCGCCGCGTCCAGCCGGCGCGCCAGGTACGGGGACGGCTCGCCCTGCCACAGCCCGGCGCCGAAGACCATCGCGACCTCCGTGCGCGGCGCGTCGGCCGTGGTTCGCAGCCGGTCGCCGGCCGCCGTGAACATCCAGGTCGAGGGCAGCAGCGCCAGCACGCACAGCAGCATCACCGCCTGCACGGCCCGCCGCCGCCCCGCCCGCGTCCGCGGCAACCGAACGGCGCGCGCGACCCGCCTGATACGCCTCACTGCGCCCCCGTCCCGTCGGACCCGCTCATGTGTCCTGCCACGCGTCCCGCTATGTGTCCTGCGTGTTTCCGGCGGGCCCGTCCGTGCCCGCCCTCCCGACCAACGAAGACGTCATCCGCGGAGATCCGGTTCACCGCCCAGCGTGACAAGCTTCACTCGAACGAGTTGAAATGCCAGGTCACGGAGGTTCACACACCCGTACCGCGCGCGGTGAAGCGCTGGTAAACACCCGTCACCACCGTGCAACGGGAAGGCAATGTCCTCCCGGCACCATCGGTGCATGACGGCGACGACGAGCAAGTCGAACGCGGACCTCGACAGTACGGCGCACATCATGAACCTGATCAGTGACCAGCTGGCCACCCAGCTCAGCCTCGTCTCCCGCGACGGGACCCGGCGCCCCGCCCCACCGGCGCTCGTCCTGGTCGCGCACGGCAGCCGCGACCCGCGCGCCCTGGCGACCGTGCGCACCCTCATGGACCGCGTCCGCGAACAGCGCCCCGGCCTCACCGTGCGTCTCGGCCACATCGAGCTGAACGAGCCCCTGCTCCCCGACACCCTCGCCGCCCTCGGCGACCGGGAAGCGGTGCTGGTCCCCCTCCTCCTGAGCCGCGGCTACCACGTCAAGCAGGACATCCCCGAGATGGCCGCCGCCGCCGAGGCCCGCACCCGTCTGGCCGCGCCGCTCGGCCCGCACCCCCTCCTCGTCGAGACCCTGCACGCCCGCCTCGTCGAGGCCGGCTGGCGCACCCGGACGAGCGAGGCGCACCGCCGTACGAGCGCCGTGGTGCTCGCCGCCGCGGGCTCCCGCGACCCCGAGGCCGCCGAGGACACCGGCCTGACGGCCCGCCTCCTCGCCGACCGCCTGGGCGTCCCGGTCGTCCCCGCCTACGCCTCGGCAGCCACCCCCACGGTCCCCGAAGCCGTCCGCACCCTCACCGCCCAGGGCCGCACGCGCATAGCCCTGGCCTCCTACTTCACGGCCCCGGGCCGCTTCGCCAGAGAGTGCGCGGAAGCGGCCCCGGGCATCACCGCGGCCCCCCTGGGCGCCCACCCGTCGATGGCGAACCTGATCCTGCACCGCTACGACGAGGCCCTGACGACCGGCACCAGGCCGCTGCCGCTACTGGCGTCAGCGTAGAAGGAACGCGCACCCCGAAGGGGCGCGGGGAACTGCGCGAGAAGCCCCACCCACCCGCACCCGCCAAAGAACCGAACCCGGCAGCCGAGTAGGCACCCTTTTGTCACACCCGCCCCGTACTGTCGAATCATGGAAGGCACCACACCCCCCAGCCCCCACACCCCGCCCACCCACGACACCCCGGCCGCCACCTACCCCCCGCCCTCCGCGGAGCGCTACGCCCCGGAGCCCGACAAACGCCCCGGCCGCACC
This sequence comes from Streptomyces caniscabiei, assembly GCF_014930365.1. Taxonomy (GTDB): domain Bacteria; phylum Actinomycetota; class Actinomycetes; order Streptomycetales; family Streptomycetaceae; genus Streptomyces; species Streptomyces caniscabiei. Next base: position 165,902 of record NZ_JABXWI010000009.1, read on the forward strand.
GCCTTCCAACGCGACCGCGCCCGTGTGCTGCACTCCGCGGCCCTGCGCAGACTCGCCGGCAAGACCCAGGTCGTCACCCCCGGCACCCGCACCCACGTCTGGGACGCCAGCCCCCGCACCCGCCTCACCCACTCCCTGGAGTGCGCCCAGGTGGGCCGCGAGCTGGGCGCCGCCCTCGGCTGCGACCCCGATCTCGTGGAGGCCGCCTGCCTCTCCCACGACCTCGGCCACCCCCCGTTCGGCCACAACGGCGAACAGGCGCTCAACGAATTCGCCGAGGACTGCGGCGGTTTCGAGGGCAACGCCCAGTCCCTGCGGCTGCTGACCCGCATCGAGCCCAAGCGCTTCGTCCGGTCCCCGGAGTCGGGCGACCTCGTCAGCGTCGGCCTCAACCTCACCCGCGCCGCCCTGGACGCCGCCACCAAGTACCCCTGGCCGCGCGGCGGTCACCCCACCGACCCCGCCTCGCCCAAGTTCGGCGTGTACGACGACGACCGGCCCGTCTTCGACTGGGTCCGCAAGGACGCCCCCGGCACCCGCACCACCTTCGAGGCCCAGGTCATGGACTGGTCCGACGACGTGGCGTACTCCGTGCACGACGTGGAGGACGGCCTGCACGCGGGCCACATCGACCCCAACTGCCTGCACGCGGACCCCGAACGCCAGGCGGTGTTCGAGGTGGCCCGCGGCCGGTACGTCCCCGCGGACACCGACCCGGCCGAGCTCGCCGAAGCCCTCGACCGCCTCCTCGACCAGGAGTGGTGGCCCCACGGCTACGACGGGACGGCCGTCGCCCAGGCCCGGTTGAAGGACGCCACCAGCCAGCTCATCGGCCGCTTCTGCCTGGCCGCCGAGGGCGCCACCCGGCAGGCGTACGGCGGCGGCCCCCTCACCCGGTACGCCGCCGAGCTGGTCGTCCCGCGCGAGGCGCGGCTGGAGTGCGCCGTGCTGAAGGCCGTCGCCGACCGCTATGTGATGCAGCGGGACGAGCAGGAGCGGCTCCGTGCCGACCAGCGCGTCGTCGTCGCCGAACTGGCCGAGGCGCTCACCGCCCGCGCCCCCGAGGGACTCGAACCCCAGTTCCGCGCGCTGTTCGACGCGGCTCCGGACAACCGTGCCCGCAAGCGGGTGATCGTCGACCAGATCGCTTCCCTGACCGACACCTCCGCCCGCGCGTCACACGCGAGACTGACGGGTCGGATGTGACGAAAACGTGACCCTGCGTGGCCTGATCGGGTCACTACCTCTTCCCGCATCACGCTCCGTGCGGGACGCTCGCATGTGGACGCACCCTTAAGAGGAGGCATCAAGTGGTCGACGCGGATCAGACATTCGTCATCGTCGGAGGCGGTCTCGCCGGCGCGAAGGCGGCCGAGACGCTCCGAGCGGAGGGCTTCACCGGCCGCGTGATACTGATCTGCGACGAACGCGACCACCCGTACGAGCGTCCGCCGCTCTCCAAGGGCTATCTGCTCGGCAAGGAGGAGCGCGACAGCGTCTTCGTCCACGAGCCGTCCTGGTACGCGAGCAACGACATCGAACTCCACCTGGGCCAGACCGTCGACGCGATCGACCGCACGGCCAGGACCGTCCGCTTCGGCGACGACGGCACCCTCGTCCACTACGACAAGCTGCTGCTCGCGACGGGCGCCGAGCCCCGCCGCCTGGACATCCCGGGCACCGATCTCGCGGGCGTCCACCATCTGCGCCGCCTCGCCCACGCCGAGCGCCTCAAGGGGGTCCTCGCCGCCCTCGGCCGGGACAACGGCCACCTCGTCATCGCCGGCGCCGGCTGGATCGGCCTGGAAGTGGCGGCCGCGGCCCGCGAGTACGGCGCCGAGGTCACCGTCGTCGAGCCGGAAGCGACCCCGCTGTACGGCGTCCTCGGCCCCGAGCTGGGCAACCTCTTCGCCGAGCTGCACCGCGAGCACGGCGTCCGCTTCCACTTCGGCGCGCGGCTCACCGAGATCGTCGGCCAGGACGGGATGGTCCTCGCGGCCCGCACGGACACGGGGGAGGAGCACCCGGCGCACGACGTCCTCGCGGCGATCGGCGCGGGTCCGCGCACGGGCCTGGCCGAAGCGGCGGGGCTGGAGGTGGCCGACCGGTCCCAGGGCGGCGGCATCCTGGTGGACGCGGGGCTCCGTACGTCCGACCCCTCCGTCTACGCGGCCGGCGACGTCGTGTCCTTCCCGCACGCCCTCTTCGACACCCGCCTGCGCGTCGAGCACTGGGCCAACGCGCTCAACGGCGGACCCGCCGCCGCCCGCTCCATGCTCGGGCAGGACGTCACGTACGACCGGGTCCCGTACTTCTTCTCCGACCAGTACGACCTGGGGATGGAGTACTCGGGGTGGGCGCCGCCCGGCTCGTACGACCAGGTGCTGATCCGGGGGGACGCGGGGAAGCGGGAGTTCATCGCGTTCTGGGTGAAGGAGGGACGGGTGCTGGCCGGGATGAACGTGAACGTGTGGGATGTCACTGAGCCGATCCAGAAACTCATCCGGTCCCGGGCGCGGGTGGATGTGGAGGCGCTCTCGAATCCCCAGGTACCGCTGGAGAGTCTGATCGCCTAGACATCCGTGGGGTGGGGCGCGAGGACGAGTGCGGGCGGTATGTGGTTGCTCGCGCGGTTCCGCGCGCCCCTTCCGCAGCGCGGCCATGTCAGTAGGTCACCGTAGAATCTCCGCGTGGCAGGACGGATCAACGACGAGGACGTGAAGGCGGTACGGGACGCGGTCCCGATCGACGCCGTGGTGTCCGAGTACCTCCAGCTGCGCAACGCGGGCGGCGGGAACCTCAAGGGGCTCTGCCCGTTCCACGACGAGAAGTCGCCGTCGTTCCAGGTCAGCCCGAGCAAGGGGCTCTTCCACTGCTTCGGCTGCCAGGAGGGCGGCGACACCATCACGTTCGTGATGAAGGTCGACCATCTGTCCTTCTCGGAGGCCGTCGAGCGCCTCGCCGGCCAGGCCGGCATCACCCTGCGCTACGAGGAGGGCGGGTACAACCCCTCCCACCAGCGCGGTGAACGCATCCGCCTGGTCGAAGCGCACAAGATCGCCGCCGAGTGGTACGCGGAACAGCTCGCCACCGCCCCCGAGGCCGACACCGGCCGGATCTTCCTTGCCGAACGCGGCTTCGACCAGGCCGCCGCCGTCCACTTCGGCGTCGGCTACAGCCCCCAGGGCTGGGACCACCTCACCCGCTTCCTGCGCGGCAAGGGCTTCACCGACAAGGAACTGCTGCTGTCCGGCCTCTCCCAGGAGGGCCGCCGGGGCCCGATCGACCGCTTCCGGGGCCGTCTGATGTGGCCCATCCGCGACATCGGCGGGGACGTGGTCGGCTTCGGCGCGCGGAAACTGTACGAGTCGGACAACGGGCCCAAGTACCTCAACACCCCCGACACGGCGATCTACCGCAAGTCCCAGGTCCTCTACGGCATCGACCTCGCCAAGAAGGACATCGCCAAGGCCAGCCGGGCCGTCGTGGTCGAGGGCTACACCGACGTCATGGCCTGCCACCTCGCAGGCGTCACCACGGCCATCGCCACCTGCGGCACGGCCTTCGGCGGCGAGCACATCAAGATCCTCCGCCGGCTGCTGATGGACAACGGCTCGGCCCGCGTGATCTTCACCTTCGACGGCGACGCGGCCGGCCAGAAGGCCGCCCTGCGCGCCTTCGAGGACGACCAGAAATTCGCCGCCGAGACGTACATCGCCATCGCCCCCGACGGCATGGACCCCTGCGAACTCCGCCTGGCCAAGGGCGACGAGGCCGTCGCCGAACTGACCGAACCCCGCACCCCGCTCTTCGAGTTCGCCCTCCGCCAGATCGTCGCCCGCTACGACCTGGAGACCCCCGCCGGGCGCGCCGCCGCCCTCGACGAGGCCGCGCCGATCGTCGCCCGCATCAAGAACAGCGGCGCCCAGCACGAGGTCGCCGTGCAACTCGCCGGCATGCTCGGCATCCTCGACACCCAGTTCGTCGTCAAGCGCGTCGCCCAGCTCGCCCGCTGGGCCCGCGACCGCGGCGGCCAGGGCCCCGCCCCGGCCGCCCAGCGCGGCGCGCAGCCCTACGAGTCCACCGCCCGGCCCCCCTCCGGCCCGGCCCTCACCCTGCGCAACCCGGTCTTCGCCACCGAGCGCGAACTCCTCAAACTCGCCCTGCAACGGCCCGAGTTGGTCGCCCCCGCCTTCGACGCCTACGGGGTCGACGAGTTCACCGCCGCCCCGTACGCGGCCGTCCGCGAGGCGATCATCGAGGCGGGCGGCGTGGAATACGGCGCCGAGGACCCGCAGGAGTACCTGGTCCGGGTCCGCGAGGCGGCGCCGGACGACACCGTGCGGGCCATGGTGACCGAGCTGGCCGTCGAGGCGATCATGCGCAAGAAGGTCGACGAGGTGTACGCGGGCGACCAACTCGTCACCGTACGCCGCCGGGCCGTCGAGCGCCGGGTGCGCGACGTCCAGGGCAGCCTGGCGCGGGCGGCCGCCCAGGGCGACCCCGCCCAGCTGGCCGCCGTACAGAACGAGTTGTGGGTCCTCCAGCAGTACGACCAGGCACTGCGGGAGCGGGGCGCGGAGGCGCTCTGATCCGGTGCCGACGCGCGCCCCCGGCCGCGCACGTCCCCGGAGCACATGCCAATCCACGCCGGAGCCACCCCGCTCCGAACGGCCCACGAGCGGTGCACGGCCCTCCCAGCAGCGCACTCCTACGGCACGGTAACCGTGCGGTCACGGCCCGGACGCAAAAAGTCACCGCACGCCCCTCGTGGTGGCTGTGTGTCGTACTCCACACTGGGTTCCGGTGCCTGAGTCCTCGGAGCGCGGCCGACCCGTCCCCCACGGGTCCGAGATCCCCGCGGTTCCGCTCGATGAGTACGGGATGGACGGCGGAGAGGCCGCCCGCGCCATCCCAGACGTACCGCTGCCGTACGCCCTGGCAGCGACATTCCTGGAGGTCGCCCCCGTGCAGACCCAGACCCTCATACAGAACGACACCGGTACGGCCATCGGTACCGACGGCTCGGAGCCGGCCGCGGAGACCGATGTGATCACCGCGGTGCCCGCCCAGAGCCGCGCCGCGCACCACCCCGAGGCGGCCACCGACGGCCCGCCCGACCTGGACGAACCGCCTGCCGCGGCGGTCGAGGCCCTGGAGACGGCCGAGCCCCCCGAGCCCGTGGAGCTGCCCCGCGCCCGCCCGGACACCAGCGGCCCCTCCTCCGACCTCTTCCGCCAGTACCTGCGCGAGATCGGCCGCATCCCCCTCCTGACGGCCGCGGAGGAAGTGGAGCTGGCCCGCCGCGTCGAGGCCGGCCTCTTCGCCGAGGAACGGCTCGGCAACGCCCCCGACCTCGACACCCGGCTCGCCCTCGACCTCGACCGGCTGGTCGTCATGGGCCGCATGGCCAAACGCCGCCTGATCGAGGCGAACCTGCGGCTCGTCGTCTCCGTGGCGAAGCGTTACGTCGGCCGTGGCCTGACCATGCTGGACCTGGTCCAGGAGGGAAACCTGGGCCTCATCCGGGCCGTCGAGAAGTTCGACTACGCGCGCGGCTACAAGTTCTCGACCTACGCCACCTGGTGGATCCGCCAGGCCATGTCCCGAGCCCTCGCCGACCAGGCCCGCACCATCCGGGTCCCGGTCCACGTGGTCGAGTTGATCAACCGGGTCGTCCGCGTCCAGCGCCGGATGCTCCAGGAGCGGGGTTACGAGCCCACGCCCGAGGAGGTCGCCGCCCACCTCGACCTGGCGCCCGAGCGCGTCAGCGAGGTGCTCCGCCTCGCCCAGGAACCGGTCTCGCTCCACGCGCCCGTGGGCGAGGAGGACGACGTGGCCCTCGGCGACCTCATCGAGGACGGCGACGCGACGAGCCCCGTGGAGTCGGCCGCGTTCCTGCTGCTGCGCGAACACCTGGAGGCGGTGCTGTCGACCCTCGGCGAGCGGGAACGCAAGGTGGTCCAGCTCCGCTACGGCCTCGCCGACGGCCGCCCCCGCACGCTGGAGGAGATCGGCCGCATCTTCGGCGTGACCCGGGAACGCATAAGGCAGATCGAGTCCAAGACGCTCAACAAACTCCGCGACCACGCCTTCGCGGACCAGCTGCGGGGGTATTTGGACTGAGGGGGCGTGTTGTCGGCCGCGGGTGCGTGAGGGCTGGTCGCGCAGTTCCCCGCGCCCCTGAAAAGCAGGGGCTGCGCCCCGTGCTTTTCAGGCCCGCAGGGCCGTGGTCGTTCAGGCCCGCAGGGGCCTGGTCTTTTAGGGGCGCGGGGAACTGCGCGACCAGCCCCCACCGGCCCGCACCCGACAACGCACCCCAACCAGCCCCCACCCCTCAGTCCACCTCGGCCACCGCCTCCGCGAACTGCGCCCGATACAGCCGCGCATACGCCCCACCCGCCGCCAACAACTCCTCGTGCGCCCCCTGCTCCACGATGGAACCGTTCTCCATCACCAGGATCGTGTCGGCGTCCCGGATCGTCGACAGCCGGTGCGCGATCACGAACGACGTCCGCCCGTGCGCCAGCTTCGCCATCGCCTTCTGGATCAGCACCTCCGTACGCGTGTCCACCGAGGACGTCGCCTCGTCCAGCACAAGGATCACCGGATCCGACAGGAACGCCCGGGCGATCGTGATGAGCTGCTTCTCACCCGCGCTCACCCCGGTCCCCTCGTCGTCGATCACCGTGTCGTACCCGTCCGGCAGCGTCCGGATGAACCGGTCCGCGTGCGCGGCCCGAGCCGCCTCCTCGATCTCCCCCCGCGTCACCTTCCGCGCGGCCGACGCCCCGTACGCGATGTTCTCCGCGATGCTTCCCCCGAACAGCCAGGTGTCCTGGAGCACCATCCCTATCCCGTCCCGGAGTTCGTCCCGGGACATGGACGCGACATCGACCCCGTCGAGCGTGATCCGCCCCCCGGTGACCTCGTAGAACCGCATCAGCAGGTTGACCAGCGTGGTCTTCCCCGCCCCCGTCGGCCCCACGATCGCCACCGTGTGCCCCGGCTCGACGACCAGCGACAGGTCCTCGATCAGCGGCTTGTCGGGCTCGTACCGGAAGGACACCCCCTCCAGCGCCACCCGCCCCCGCAGTTCCTCGGGCCGTACGCCGGGCACCGCGTCGGCCTCCTGCTCCTCCGCGTCGAGCAGTTCGAAGATCCGCTCGGCGGAGGCGACCCCCGACTGCACCAGGTTCGCCATGGACGCGACCTGCGTCAGCGGCATCGAGAACTGCCGCGAGTACTGGATGAAGGCCTGCACATCACCGATGGACAGCGCGCCCGTGGCGACCCGCAGCCCGCCCACGACCGCGACCAGCACATAGTTGATGTTGGAGACGAAGAGCATCAGCGGCTGCATGATCCCGCTGTTGAACTGGGCCTTGAAGCCGGCCTCGTACAGCCGCTCGTTCTCCTCGGCGAACTGCTGCGCCGACTCCTCCTGCCGCCCGAACACCTTCACGAGCGTGTGTCCGGTGTACATCTCCTCGATATGGGCGTTGAGCTTGCCCGTCACCCGCCACTGCGCCACGAAGTGCGGCTGCGACCGCTTGCCGACCCGCGTGGCCACCAGGAACGACACCGGCACGGTCACCAGCGCGACCAGCGCCAGCAGCGGCGACACCCAGAACATCATCACCAGTACGCCGATGATGGTGAGCAGCGAGTTGACGAGCTGCCCCATCGACTGCTGCAACGTCTGTCCGATGTTGTCGATGTCGTTGGTCGCCCGGCTCAGCACCTCCCCGCGCTGCCGCTTGTCGAAGTACGACAGCGGCAGCCGTGAGAGCTTCGCCTGGAGCTGTTCGCGCATGTGGTAGACGGTCCGGTTGATCGCCCGGTTGGAGAGCCGGGTGGCCACCGCCATCAGCAGGCCCGCGACCAGGAAGATGCCGAGGGCAACCAGCAGCACCGCGCCGACGGCCTCGAAGTCGATGCCCTTGCCCGGCGTGAAGTCCGTGCCCGACAGCATGTCGGCGACCGCGCCGTCCCCGCGCTCCCGCATGGCCTGAAGGACCTCGGCCTTGGTGGCGCCCTCCGGCATCTCCCGCCCGACGACCCCCGCGAAGACCAGGTCGGTCGCGCGGCCGAGGATCCAGGGCCCCAGCACCGACAGCCCGACGCTGAGCACCGCGCACAGGACCATCGCGTACATCGTGAACCGCTCGGGCCTGAACTGCGCCAGCAGCCGCTTCCCGGAGCCCTTGAAGTCCATGGAGTGCTGATCGGGTGCCCCGGCCCCCGCCATCCGTGCCAACGGCCCGGCCATCAGGCTGCCTCCGCTTCCGTGAGCTGGGAGAGGACGATCTCCCGGTACGTCTCGTTGTCGGTCATCAGTTCGTGGTGACGTCCGGTGCCGACGACCCGGCCCTCGTCGAGGACGACGATCCGGTCGGCGTCCCGGATGGTCGCCACCCGCTGGGCCACGATCACCACGGTCGCGTCGGCGGTCTCCCGCGCCAGCGCCGCCCGCAGCGCCGCGTCGGTCGCGTAGTCCAGCGCGGAGAAGGAGTCGTCGAACAGATAGATCTCCGGCCGCTGCACCAGCGTCCGCGCGATGGCGAGCCGCTGCCGCTGCCCGCCGGACACGTTCGTCCCGCCCTGCGCGATGGGGGAGTCCAGCCCGTTCTCCAGCCGCTCCACGAACTCCTTGGCCTGCGCCACCTCCAGCGCGTGCCACAGCTCCTCGTCGGTGGCGTCCGGATTGCCGTACCGCAGGTTCGTCGCCACGGTCCCGGAGAACAGATACGGCTTCTGCGGCACCAGCCCCACCGTCCTCGCCAGCAGCTTCGGATCGAGCGTGCGTACGTCGACGCCGTCCACCAGCACCTCGCCCTCGGTGACGTCGAACAGCCGGGGGACGAGCCCCAGCAGCGTCGACTTCCCGCTGCCCGTGGACCCGATGACGGCGGTCGTCTCACCGGGCCGCGCGACGACCTCGATGGACCTGAGCACCGGCTCCTCGGCCCCCGGATAGCGGAACCCCGCCCCCCGGACCTCCAGGAACCCGTGGCGCCGCAGCTCCCGTACGGGCTCGACCGGCGGCACCACACTCGTGTCAGTGTCCAGCACCTCCTGGATGCGCTCGGCACACACCTCGGCGCGCGGCATCATCATGAACATGAAGGTGGCCATCATCACCGCCATGACGATCTGCATCAGATAGGCGAGGAACGCGGTGAGCGCGCCGATCTCCATGCCGCCGCTGTCGATCCGATGGGCGCCGAACCACACCACCGCGATCGACGACAGATTGATCACCGTCATCACGATCGGGAACATCAGCGCCAGCATCCGCCCGGTCCCCAGCGACACATCCGTCAGCTCGACGTTCGCCTTCCGGAACCGGTCCTTCTCGTAGTCGTCCCGCACGAAGGCCCGGATCACCCGGTTACCGGTGATCTGCTCCCGCAACACCCGGTTCACGGTGTCCAGCCGCTCCTGCATCGTGCGGAACAGGGGGCGCAGCCGGCGCACGATCAGGCTGACGGAGATCCCGAGCACCGGTACGACGGCGAGGAGCACCCCCGACAGCGGCACGTCCAGCCCGAGCGCCAGCACGATGCCGCCGACGCACATGATCGGCGCCGACACCACCAGCGTGAACGTCATGAGGACCAGCATCTGGACCTGCTGCACGTCGTTCGTCGTCCGCGTGATCAGCGACGGGGCCCCGAAGTGACCGACCTCACGCGCCGAGAACGACTGCACTCGGTCGAACACGGCGGCCCGGATGTCCCGGCCGACCGCCGACGCGGTGCGGGCGCCGTAGTACACGGCCCCGATGTTGCAGACGACCTGCACCAGCGAGATACCGATCATCAGCGCGCCGAAGGACAGGATGTAACCCGTGTCCCCCTCCACCACGCCCTCGTCGATGATGTCCGCGTTCAGCGTGGGCAGATACAGCGTGGCGCACGTCTGCACGAACTGCAGCAGCACCAGCAGGGTGATCGGTGTCCGGTAGGGACGGAGATGACTTCTCAACAATCGTATGAGCACGCGAGATCTCTCGGAGTCGAAGACGGGGTTCTGGACGCACCACCCCCCATCGTCGAACACTCCACCCGCGTTACCTCAACCGAATTAACCCAACGGTGAGGAATCGATGGCCGAACCTTGCCGGTGAGACCGGGACGCTCAGGTCCGGAACGCCCCGGGATGCGTCTGTTCCCGGACCGCCACGTACTGCTGCCGCACCGCCTGCCCCACCGCCAGCTCGTCCCCCGGCTCCAGCACCTGGGCCGCCGCCCCCGGCCACATCGGCGGAGTACGCGGATCGAGCGCCCCCTGCGAGACCCCGAGCGCCCACGCGGCCTGCCGGGCCGCGCCCACCGCCGCGTAGTCCGCCGGCTGCGGCACCACCACCTGCACCCCGAAGAGCGCCGGCGCCGCCGCCTGCACGGCCGGCAGTTCCGCCGCCGCGCCCAGCAGGAAGATCCGCCGTACGTCCACGCCCCGCCCCCGCAGCACGTCCAGCGCGTCCGCGAGCCCGCACAGCATGCCCTCGAACGCGGCCCGCGCGAAGTGCTCCGGCTTCATCGACTCCCGCCGCAGGCCGGCCAGCGTCCCCGCCGTGTGCGGCAGGTTCGGCGTCCGCTCGCCCTCCAGGTACGGCAGCATGACCAGCCCGTGCGACCCCGGCGTCGACTTCATCGCCAGGTCGGACAGCGCCTCCAGATCGGCGACACCCAGCAGTTCGGTGGCCCCGCGCAGGGTCCGTACGGCGTTCAGCGTGGTGACCACCGGCAGATGCATCCCCGTGGCGTCGGCCAGCGAGGTGATCATCCCGGAGGAGTCGACGAGCGCCTGGGTGTGGACGGCCATGACGGACCCGGAGGCCCCCAGCGACACCACCGCGTCCCCGAGCCCGATACCGAGCCCGAACGCGGCGGCCATGGTCTCGCCGGTGCCGGCGGAGATGAGGAGCCCCTCCGGCGTCGTACCGGCGGCGTCCGAGGGACCCAGCACCTCGGGAAGCATCACCTGATGCCCGAGCGCCATCTCCACGAGGTCCGTCCGGTACTGCCCGGTCGCCGCGTTCCAGTACCCGGTCCCGGAGGCCCCGCCCCGGTCCGTAGTCCTCCTGACCGGTCGCCCCAGCAACTGCCAGACCAGCCAGTCGTGCGCCTGGAGCAGTACGGCCGTCCGCATCGCGGCATCAGGCTCGGTACGGCTCATCCAGCGCAGCTTGGTCACCGGCTGGGCGGCCCCCGGCACACAGCCGACGGCTTCCGCCCACGCCCCTCGCCCGCCGAGCGCGTCGACGAGGTCGGCCGCCGCGACCTGGGTCCGCCTGTCGCCGCCGACCATCGCCGGACGCACGGTGTTGCCCTGCGCGTCCAGCGCGATCAGCCCGTTCTGCTGGGACGAGACCCCGATCGCCTGCACACCCTCCAGCAGCCCGCCGCCGGCCGCCTCGCCCAGGGACAGCAGCCAGGCCTGCGGATCGACGTCGGAGGGACGCCCCCCGCTCTCCGCCGGCTCCAACGGGTGCGGGGCATACCCCTGCCTGAGCACGGCCCCTGTGTCCGAGTCACAGACGACAATGCGCGTAAAATCGGGCGAACTGTCCAGCCCGGCGACTATCCCCATGGCGGAAATTCTGCCGCACGGGAAGGGGTGAGAGCGCCGCACGGTGGTCCGGTCGGCGCAATACGGCCCCGGGTCCCGGCTACGTGTTGCTCGTGCCCCAATCGTCCCCGGCCGAGCCGTTGGCGTTGCGTTCCCGCAGTGAGCGGACCCGCTCGGCGACCAGATCGGGCATACGGTCACCCACCTTCTCGCTGACCACGTGGTAGGCCTTGCCGGCGTAGACCCGCCCCTGCTGGGCGGCCGACTCGGCGGTGTTCCGCACGGCGGGGTTCTGTGCGACCTGCCGCGCCGACTTCTTCAACTGCTCGTAGCGTTCGCGACCGGCCTTCGTGCCGAGCACGTACCCCAGGGCCAGTCCGGCAAAGAACGTGAGCCGATAGCGCATGGCGGCCACCCTTCCTTATACGTCTGCGTCGGTCCCTAGCGTCGCGCTGCGCGGCGACGGGCGCGGGGGATACCGATTGGCGGAGCACCCCCCTGCTTGCGCTAATGTATGTGTCGCAGCGAGCGCACGCCCCCTGGCGAATACCCAGGGAGGTACGTTCGATGCAGCGAGGCAATCCTCCGTAGCTCAATTGGCAGAGCAGCCGGCTGTTAACCGGCAGGTTACTGGTTCGAGTCCAGTCGGGGGAGCTTCGATCTTCCGTAGCTCAATTGGCAGAGCAGCCGGCTGTTAACCGGCAGGTTACTGGTTCGAGTCCAGTCGGGAGAGCCATCGAGCAAGGACCGAGGAAGGACCCCGTGGGGGTCCTTTTTCATGTCCGGGGGAACCGCGTGTGCCGCGCCGGGGTCCTCAAGGTCAAGAAGCGCATGCGAAGGCCGACCATCCGAAGCAGGAGATCGTATGAGCGGCTATGCTGCGGCAGACGGCGCGCACACATGTACGCGACACGCCGTACGGGGCGGTAGCTCAGCCGGTTAGAGCAGCGGACTCATAATCCGTCGGCCGTGGGTTCGAGTCCCACCCGCCCCACTTCAGCAGGGCTCTGACCTGCGGAAACGTTCATTTTGTCCTGGCGGAGCGTCAACTTCGCCTGAACGGACTGAATCCGCTGCTCGTGAGCTTGGGATCTCGCCGGTCCCGTGGTGCTCGGAAGTGTATTGATCGCTCTGACCTGCGACGGAACAGGAATTCAAGCCTGTCGTCGGCCTCCAAGTCCGCTGCCCCGGGGGCTCGAAGCCACAGTCCAGGGACCAGACAGGGACCAAGACGGCGCCGACACCATGCGTCGCGTGTGTGGGATCCAGGGTCGGGGCGCTTCTCATCCGCTGGCTGTGGGCCGTCGCCCGCGATGTATCCGGTCGGGCGCCGGGCGCACCGGGCGTAGTGAATGGTGGTGAGTCTTGGTGCTGCCAGTGGTGGGACGGCGCGTGTCGGACGGCGTGGCCGATCGGTGATCCCGGGTATTGAGAGTCCCTGCGCTGGAGAGTGGTGGTCGCCACTGCCGCTCAGTGACCGCGGGGCCGTCGAGCGCCCTGGGCTGTCCGGAAACGGCCCGAACAGAGAACGGCCCCTCCGGGAGCATTCGCTGGCTGTCGGGCCGTCGGGATCGAGTGTGGTTGAGGTGATCGGACAGGGGGCTTGGTGACGTCGATGAGTGCTGCGCCCTTGTAGACGGGGTAACGCTCGGTGATGGCCTTCTCGTAGGTGTCGCCGTAGTCGCCCAGCGGTTCGGGGCCGGGGTTGAGGTAGTCGGCCGCCCGTGACCTTCTCGAACTCGAAGGGGATGCCGTAGATGATCTCGGTGCCGGGGGTGATCTCCACGGTCGGGGTCATGTGGGCGAGCGGGATCGGGGCGCCGGTGGGCAGGTCGGACTTGGCGCCCGCGGCGACGATCTCCGCGGTGGTCTCCGGCATGGCGAGCACGGGGACGCCGAGGCGGGCCGCGCCCTGGTAGTGATCCGGGCGTGGTGGCGTCCGGGTTGTCCTCGGAGGCGGTGTGGCTGTGGATGTGTACCTGACCCCTGTCGACGACTGTGATGGTGCCGTTCATGGCTGCTCCTGACGAAGGTCGGGGCAGAGGACTGCGGAGAAGGGGCAAAGAGGTGTTCACCCGGCCCGGGCAGGGTCACGCTGCGCTTCGAGCTGCCTTGAAGGCCCTGGGTTCGCAGGGCCGGAGCGGTGGATGGGTCCGGTGCCGTCGGACAGGGGCAGGCCGGGGGCCCGGTGGCTGTGGGCGATGATCTCCGCGGTGATGGATATGGCCGTCTCCTCGGGAGTGTGGGCGCCGAGGTCGAGGCCGATCGGGGAGTTGAGGCGGGCGAGTTGTGCTGTCGAGACGCCGGCCTCGCGCAGACGCTGGTCGCGGTCCGCGTGGGTGCGGCGGGAGCCCATCGCACCGATGTATCCGACGGGGAGACGCAGCGCCAGGCTCAGTAGGGGGATGTCGAATTTGGCGTCGTGGGTGAGGACGCAGATGGCGGTGCGGGCGTCCGCCTCGGTGGCTGCGAGGTAGCGATGGGGCCAGTCGACGACGACTTCGTCGGCGTGCGGGAAGCGGGCTGTGGTGGCGAAGACGGGGCGGGCGTCGCAGACGGTGACGCGGTAGCCGAGGAAGCTTCCGGCCTGGCTGAGGGCGGCGGCGAAGTCGACGGCGCCGAAGATCAGCATGCGGGGCGGTGCGGCGTGGGTGTGGACGAGGACCGAGAGCTTGGTGGGACAGGTGTCGGGGTCCCCGCCGACTTCGGTTCTGGCGGTGCGTCCTGCTCTGAGCAGGGCGCGGGCCTGTGCCGCGACTGCTCGGTCCTCGTTCTCGCCGCCCAGGGTGCCGTTGTACGCGCTGCCGTCCCCGAGGAGGGTGAGGGTGCGGCCGAGGTGTTCGTCGGGGCCGTCGACGATCTGGGCCACGGCGGCGGGTCTGCCCCGTACCGCTTCTTCGAGGGCGTCGGCCAGGTGGGGTTGGGCTGTCGGTTCGATGCGTTGGACCAAGACGTCGATCTCGCCGCCGCAGGTCAGGCCGACGGCGAAGGCGTCAGCGTCGGAGTAGCCGAACCGGGTGCGGGCGGGGAGGCCGTGGTCCTGGAGCACCTGTTGGCACTGGTCGTAGACAGCTCCTTCCACGCAGCCGCCGGAGACGCTGCCGACCACCTGGCCGTCGGCGTTGACCGCGAGGGCGGTGCCGGGTGGCAGGGGTGCGCTGCCGCTGGTCTGGATGACGGTGGCGAGGGCGAAGGGGCGGGCTTCGCGGCACCAGGCGTGCAGCGTGTCGGCGATGTTCAGCATGGACGGGTCTCTCGTGGGGGACGTGGTGTTGGGCGGGCCGCCGCAGCGTCGGGCGGGGGAGAGGTGACACTGCGGCGGCCCTGGTGTCCGGCGGTGGGCCGCTCACCTGCCGCCGGACGGTCGGAGGGGTGCCCAGGGGCACCTTGGTGCTCAGAGCAGGGCTTCTGCGGTGATGGGCAGTTCGCGGATACGGCGGCCGGTGGCGTGGAAGACGGCGTTGGCGATGGCGGGTGCCACGCCGACCTGGACGATCTCTCCCAGGCCTTTGACGCCGATGGGGTCGGCCTCGCGGTCGTCTCCGTCGAGGTAGATGGCCTTCAGGTCGGGGACGTCGGCGTTGACGGGGACGAGGTAGTTGGCGAGGTCGGCGTTGACGATGCGGCCGTCGCGGTGGTCGGTGACCGTGTGTTCGAGGAGGGCTTGGCCGATGCCGCCGACCATGCCGCCGAGGGCCTGGCTGTCGGCGAGTTTGGGGCTGATGATGCGGCCCGCGTCGTAGACGCCGAGCATCCGCCGGACCCGGACCAGCCCCAGCCGGGCGTCGACACCGACCTCGGCGAAGACCGCGCCGTAGGCGAACAGGGAGTGCCGTTCCGGTCCTGTGGGCCGGGTGAAGGATCCCATCGCTTCGAGGTGGGTGCGTTTGTTGCGGGTCAGGAGTTGCCGGTAGGTCTCGCCGCGTGTGGGGTTGTTCTTCGCGTGCAGTCGGCCGGCGCGGACGACGACGTTGTCGGGGTCGACGCCGTGCAGTGGCGACTTGTCGTCCTCGACGGCGAGCCTGATGGCTTGCTTGCGCAGTTTGTCGCAGCCGTCCTGGACGGCCGATCCGACGCTGGCCATGGTCCAGGAGCCGCCGTGCGGCGGGGCGGGCGGCATGAGGGAGTCGCCGAGGCGGAAGGTCACCTTGCCCATCGTCAGGCCGAGGGCGTCTGCGGCGAGTTGTGTGTTGGAGGTGTAGGTGCCCGGGCCCATGTCGCTGGCCGCGGACTGGACGAGTGCGGTGCCGTCGGCGTTCAGCCTGACCGACGCCTGGGCGTCCTGGCGGGCCGTGTCGTAGACGCCGGTGGCCATGGCGGTGCCGATCAGCCAGTCGCCGTCCCGGGTGGAGCGTGGTTTCGGGTTGCGGCGGTGCCAGCCGAACTCGCGGGCGCCGACGGTGTAGCACTCGCGCAGCTTGCGGGTGGAGAACGGCAGCCCGCTGGACTCGTCCTCGCCGGGTTCGTTGCGTAGCCGCAGCTCGATCGGGTCGATGCCCAGCTTGTGGGCGAGTTCGTCCATCGCCGACTCGATGGCGTAGGAGGCGGTGGTGTATCCGGGGCCGCGCATGAACAGCGGGGTGTGCACGTCCAGGGGTACTGTCCGGTACTCCTGGCTCACGTGGGGCATGCTGTACAGCATCTGCCCCGGGACCAGCACGGACTCCATGAACGTCTCGTACGACGACGTCTCGGCGCGCACGCCGTGGGTCATGGCGGTCAGGCGGCCGCGCCGGTCGCTGCCCAGGCGGACCGCGTATTCGTACGTGGGCCGGAAGCCCGTTCCGAAGTACAACTGCTTGCGAGTAAGGGCGAGTTTGACGGGGCGTTTCGTCTCGCGGGCGGCGAGGGCCGCGATGGTGACGTGCGGCCAGGCCCGCAGCCCGCTGCCGAAGCCGCCGCCGACGAACGGCGAGATGACGCGCACCGACTCCGGCGCGACACCGAACACCACGGCGAGTTCTATCTGGGTGCCGAAGACCCACTGGGTCTTGTCCCACACGGTGAGCTTGTCGCCGTCCCAGCGGGCGGTGGTGGCGTGCGGCTCCATCGCGTTGTGGTTGTTGCGGGCGAGGTGGTAGGTCATCTCCATGCGGACGGCGGCGGAGTCCAGTGCCTTGTCGGCATCGCCCCGCGCGTATTTCTGGGGCTCGCCTGCCGGTGCGTGGGCCATGTCGGTCGACGGCTGCTCGGCGTCGTAGGTCACCTTCACCAGACTGGCGCCGTGCTGGGCGGCCTCCAGCGTGGTGGCCACGACGACGGCGACCGGCTGCCCGTGGAAGAGGACCTTGTCGTCCTGGAAGACGTGCAGCCGCTCGCCGGGCGGGGCGACCGGGAGCGGGTTGCGCTGGTAGGGCAGTTTGGGGGCGTTGAGGTGGCTGATCACCTTCAGGACGCCGGAGTGGGCGAGGGCGGCGCGGGTGTCGATGCCGGTGATGCGGCCCCGGCCGATGCTGCTGTCGACGACGACCGCGTGCACGGCTCCGTCGATGTCGTGGTCGACGGCGTACTTCGCCCGACCGGTGACCTTCAGCCGGCCGTCCACCCGGGAGAGCGGGGTGCCGACGGCTGCCTGCGGCTGCGGACTCATGCGGTGCCTCCTACGATGCGCAGCTGGCGCTCGACGGTGCGTTTGAGGAGTTCGGTCTTGAAGCGGTTGTGCTCCAGGGGGCGCGCTCCGTCCGCCGCTCGTTCGGCGGCCTGTGCCCACAGGGCTTTCGAGGGGCGTTCGCCGATCAGGTGCCGCTCGACGGCGGGCAGCTTCCACGGCACGGTGCCGACGCCTCCCGCGGCGACCTTCGCCTCGCGGATCACCCCGCCGCGGATGTGCAGGGCGACGGCCGCGGAGGTGAGGGCGAACTCGTAGGACTGCCGGTCGCGGACCTTCAGGTAGCCCGACTTCAGCGGGCGCGGAAGGGCCGGGATCTCCACTGCGGTGATCAACTCGCCTTTTCGCAAGGCCTGTTCACGATTCGGGGTACTGCCGGGCCGCAGCAGAAAGTCCGCGAAGGCGACGCTGCGCTCCCCGTCCGGGCCGAGCAGGTGCACTGTCGCCTCCAGCGCGGCGAAGGCCACGGCGACGTCGGAGGGGTGAGTGGCCACGCACTGGTCCGAGGACCCCAGGATCGCGTGGGTGCGGTTGAAGCCTTCCAGTGCCGCGCACCCGCTGCCCGGCTCACGCTTGTTGCACGCGGCCGTCACATCGCGGAAGTACGTGCACCGGGTGCGCTGCATGATGTTGCCGCCGATGGTGGCCATGTTCCGCAACTGGGCTGATGCGCTCAGCTCCAGCGCCTCGGAGATGACCGGGTGGAGAGCGCGGACCTTGGGATGGGCGGCGGCCTCGGCCATCCGCACCAGGGCGCCGATGCGCAGGCCCCCGCGCTCGGTGACCGTGACCTTGCGCAGCGGCAGCGCGCTGATGTCCACCAGCGTGGCGGGGCGTTCGACGGTCTCGCGCATCAGGTCGAGGAGGGTGGTACCGCCGGCGATGTAGCGCCCGCCGCGCTGCCCGGCCGCGAGTGCGCTCCGGGTGTCTGCGGCCTTGGTGAAGGAGAAGGGATACACGGTGGCCGGGCCTCATTTCCCGCGTGCGGTCTGCTCGACCGCCCGCACGATCTTCACGTAGCAGCCGCAGCGGCAGATGTTGCCGCTCATCCACTCCCGGATCTCCTCGGCGGAGTCCGTGTGGCCCTCCTCGACGCAGCCGACGCCGGACATGATCTGACCCGGCGTGCAGAACCCGCACTGGAAGGCGTCCTGGTCCACGAACGCCTGTTGCAGCGGGTGCAGTCGGTCGCCGTCGGCCAGGCCCTCGATGGTGGTGACCTCGGCGCCGTCCAGGCGCACGGCCAGCGTCAGGCAGGAGTTGACCCGCCGTCCGTCGACCAGAACCGTGCAGGCCCCGCAGGCACCGGCGTTGCAGCCCTTCTTCGTGCCGGGCAGGCCGAGCTGCTCGCGCAGCAGGTCCAGCAGCGAGGTCCGGTTGTCGATCACGGCGATGCGCCGCTCACCGTTCACGGTCAGCGAGACCCGACCGCTGGGTGGAGATTCGGAGGCGGCCGCCTCCTCGGCACCGGACAGAGAGGCTCCCGCAGCCAGGCCGCCCGCCATCACGGCGCCACCGACGGCGGTCGTCGTGGCGATGAACGTTCGTCGGGACGGGGGCGACGGCTGCCCTTTGGGGGGAGGGCCGTATGACTTGGGAAGTTCGGTGGACATGGCCACTCTCTTCGTTCGGCGACGGTTTGGGCGGAGGGAACGGTGGTCTCACTCATTGGCATACGGGTCGAGCGTCGGTCAGGGCAGCTGCGGGTACAGCGCGGCGACGCCTCCGGCCAACCCGCCCTGAACCTGGCGGCTGATGTCGTCGACGACGATCTCGTAGGCGCCGTCGGCGAGGCCGTCGGCGGCGAGGCGGGCGACGTCGGCGGGGGCGGTCTTGGGCGCGGTGACCGTGCTGGTCATGTCGGTGTCCATGTAGCCGACGTGCAGCCCGGCCACCCGGATGCCCTGGTCGGCCAGTTGGAGGCGCAGGGCGTTGGTGAGCGACCACTGTGCGGACTTGGCGGCGCAGTAGGCGCCGATGTCCGGGAAGCTGAACCAGGACAGGGCGGACAGGATGTTCAGGACGGCACCGCCGCCGCCCGCCGCGATCTGCGGTGCGAAGGCCCGGACCACCGAGAGGGTGCCGAAGAAGTTGGTGTCCATGTCCCGGCGGATGTCGTCCGGGTCGCCGGTGAGCAGGTCGGCGCCGGTGGATATGCCGGCGTTGTTGATCAGGACGGTGACGTCACCCGTGGCCTTGGCGGCGGCCGCGACGGAGGCGGGGTCGGTGATGTCGAGCGCGATCGGTGTGACGCCGGGCAGGTCAACCTGGTCGGGGTTGCGGGCACCGGCGTAGACGGTCGCGCCGCGGCTGAGCAGTTCGGCGGTGAGCGCGCGGCCGAGGCCCCGGTTGGCTCCGGTGACTAGGACGGTGCTGGCGGAGAGGTCCATGAAAGCTCCTGGTGCTGTGGTGCAGGTGCTGAATGAGGGGATGGAGTACTGGTCGGATAGGGGCGGCAGGCTCTGTCTTCTGTCTGTCTGTCTGCCGGTCCGGGGTGGGTCAGGCGGTCGGGCCGGTGCCGTGGGCAGCGTGGTGACTGGTGCGAGCGGGCTGTCGGCCGTCGGCCCGGAAGATCAGGCACGTGGTGGTGGCGTGGGCGAGCAGCCGACCGGTGAGGTCGGTGACCGTGGCGGTGGCATAGGCGCTACTGCGGCCGACATGGACAGCCGTGCCCTCGCAGCGGATGCGGCCGGTGTCGACGGTGACCGGGCGCAGGAAGGTGATGGTGAGGCCCTGCGTGGTGTAGCCGGTTCCGGCGGGGAGGCGGGTGAAGACGGCGGCGCCCAGGGCGTTGTCGGCGAGAGTCGCGAGGACGCCGCCGTGGACGGTGCCGAGCGCGTTGTAGTGCCATTCCGCGGGGGTCAGCTCGAACACGGTGCGGCCCGGTTCGATCTCGAGGGGTTCGATGGCGAGGGTGTCCATGGCCGGCGGGGTCGGGAGCGTTCCCTCGCCGATTCCCCGCAGCACCTCAAGGCCGCTCATCTGCCCGATGGCCTCGGCGGTCGGGCGGGGATCCTGCCAGGTGTAGGCGCGGTGCCGAGGGGTGGGGTGCGTGCTCATGAGGCGGTGGGGGTGGTCGTGGGGGCGGGCATGCGCGTTCCGTTCTGGTGGGGGCGGTTGTGTACGGAGGTCAGGGCCACGACGGCGGCGGCGAGGAAGACGGCCGCGGTGACGGCCAGGCCGGCGTGTACGCCGGAGGTGAAGGCGTCCTCGATCGCCGCGCGCACGGCGCCGGGCGGCGCGGTGGTGCCGGTCGTCCCGGAGGCGACGGCCTGCTCGACGGGTGCGCGGGCGGCGGCGGGCACGCCGTGCGCGGCGAGTTGCCGGGGCAGGTCCGCGGTGACGCGGTCGGCGAGCAGTGAGCCGAGCAGCGCGGTGCCCATGACCGCGCCGACCTGCCGGGCGGTGTTGACGGCGCCGGAGGCCATGCCCGCGCGTTCAGGGGCGACGCTGACCAGCGCGGCGGCTGTGCTGGGCGCGATGACCAGGCCGGATGCGGCACCGAACAGGGCGAACAGCGGCCAGACCCTGGCGTAGGGGGTGTCCGCGCCGACCGTGGTCAGACCGAGAACGGCGAGGGCGCCGAGCAACAGACCGACCGTCAGGGGTGCCTTGAAGCCGGTACGCCGGATCACTCTGCCGGTGAGGAACGCCGAGACGACGTAGACGCCGAACAGGGGCAGCATGCGCCAGCTGGTGTCCAGCGCGCTCAGGTGCTGGACGTTGTTGTAGAACATCACCACGAGGACGGCCACGCCGGTGAAACCGAACAGCGACACCGCGGCGATGACCATCACGGCACTGAACGAGCGCGAGGCGAACAACCGGACGTCGAGCATCGGCGCCGCCACCCGCAACTCCACGGCGACGAACACCACCGCGCCGACCGCGGCCGCGACCCAGGCGGCGAGGACGGGACCAGCGGTGTACCCGTCCTGGCCGCCCTGGATGAGGGCGTGGACGAGACTCGCGATCGTGAGGGTGCCCAGCAGGGCGCCAGCCACGTCCAGGCGGCCGTCGGGGGCCAGGGACTCCGCGGCGAACGGGACCGCGACCAGCAGCGTGATCACACCCAGGACGGTGTTCGACACGAACACCGCGTGCCAGCTGAAGCGGTCCAGCAGGAGACCGGCGAGCAGCGGGCCGACGGCCAGGCCGATGCCCGACGACGCCGCCCACACGGTGATCACCTCGGTCCGCCGCTGCGGATCGGCGAAGGCCGCGCCCAAGAGAGCCAGACTGTTGGGCAGGATGAGCGCGCCGCCGACACCGGAGACCAGCTGCGCGACGATCACCGTGGCAGTGGTGTCGGCGGTCGCGGCCAGCACGCCTCCCGCGATCATGATCACCACGCCGACGCAGAACATCCGCTTGCGGCCCAGGAGGTTGCCCAGGGTGCCGGCCGACAGCACCAGCGCGGCCACCACCAGCGTGTACGCGCTGGGGATCCAGACCAGCACGCCTGGGCCGACGTGCAGATCGGCCTGGATCGCCGACAGCGCCGAGATCGTGGCGGTGACGAGCAGGAACGTCATCATCACGCCCAGGCACATCGCCATCAGCGTCAGAAGTTCCCTGCGCCGTACGGCGGTTCCTCTGCCTGTTCCCGCCCGGTGGCCGGCCCTGCCGCCCGGCAGTCGGTCCGCAGCCGACGGAGAGGTGCCGGAGGCGGGGACATGGTCCCTGGTCATGGAGGTCCTTCTGCGTTTCGCATGGAAGTGGGGGATCAGATGCGGGACGCACTCGTCGGAGGTGCGCTGCGGCGAGCACTGGTGACGGGTTGTCGTCCGCGTGACACCGGCCCGCCGCCGCACCATCCGCCCGGCGTCTTCGTGCGCAGGCGGTGGCTATGCCTGCTGGTTCGCGATGCCGAGGTAGTCGCCCAGGTTCCGCTCGATCTCCTCGACGCCGATCTCGGCGATGAGCTTGCCGAGTTGCGGGATGCGGGCCTGGAATCCCGGCCACGTGACCGACTCCGCGAAGTCCGCCCAGGACGCTCGCAGGTCGGCCACCGGCGGCAGGGTCGAACGGTTGATCTGTGCCTTGGCGCCGAGGACGGACGTCTTGTCGAAGGACGCGATGCGCGCCGCCACGCTGCTGACGAAGTCGTCGAGTTCGGTGTCCGGGACGGCCCGGGTCACCCATCCGTACCGCTCGGCGCGCTCGGCGTCGTAGTCATGCCCGGTGAGGACCGCTTCGAGCGCGCGGTCCCGTCCCAGCAGCCTGGCCAGACGGTCGCTGCCGCCACCACCGGGCACGATGCCGATCGCGACCTCGGGCTGGCAGAAGACCGCTTCCTCACGGCTGGCGTAGCGCAAGTCGAAGGCCAGGGTGATCTCGTCCCCTCCGCCCCGCGTGCGTCCTCGGATGGAGGCGATGCTGATGAACGGGGCGTTGCTCAGGCGGGTGACGAGCTCGACCCAGGTCGGAGTCCCCTCCGCGTTGTTGAGCGCCAAGAGGTCGGGCACCTGGGCGAGATCGGCGTGGTTGTAGAAGTATCCGGGCGTGTCGCTGTCGAAGACGACTACCTGAACCTGCTCGTCCTGGCTCAACTCGTTGACGATATCGAGCAGTTGGACGACGGTGTCCGCGCCGACGACGTTCACCGGCGGATTCGAGAAGGTGACCCTGCGGATCTTCGGCGCGACGATCTCGATCTTGAACATGCTGTGCTGGGTCATGTTGTGCTCCGGTGCTGAGGAGTTCGAGTGGGGGTGGGAAGTGGTGTTTGGGTCGGCGTCAGCGCGCGGTGCACGAACGCCGGCGGAAGGTTCGGCCATATGACCGGGCTGCGCTCCACGGTGGAGAACCGTGCGGTCAGCTCGGCGGCGAACCGACGGGCCGGGAGGGTCCAGGCCGCGTGGCAGTAGGCGAAGGTGCTGAACCGGCCGTCCGTGCGCAGTACGCCGGCCACGGCGTCGAGGATCCGGCGCTGCCGCCCGTGCGGCATGACGGTCCACGGCAGACCGGACACGATGACGTCGACCGGGCGTGGGACGAGTGTCGCCAGGTCCTCGGCGCTGCCCTGGACCACCTCGACGGGGCTGTCATCGGCGTACCGGTCCGTGAGCCGGCGGGCGAACGCCGGGTTGAGCTCGACCGTGATCAGCCGCGCGCCCGGAGCCAGCTGCCGCAGGATCGTTCCGGTGATCGCGCCGGTGCCGGACCCGAGTTCCACCACGACGTCGGCGCGGTGAAGGTCCAGACCGGCGGTCATGACCTTGGCGAGTGTGGGGGAGCTGGGCGCGACGGCGCCGGTGAGCCGGGGGCTGCGGAGGAACTCCCGCATGATCGACATGTCCAGAAGCTAGAAACCGACGGTGTCGTCGGGAGTCCTCCCGGCCGCCCGACCGTGTCATCCGCCAGGGCGAACCAGTCCGCTCTCGTAGGCCATGACGACGGCCTCTATCCGGTCGCGGATCTGGAGTTTGGTGAGGATGCGGGCCACGTGGGTCTTGACCGTGGTCTCGCCGAGGAACAGCTTCTCGGCGATCTCCGTGTTGTTCAGGCCGCGGGCGACCAGGGCCAGCACCTCACGCTCGCGGTCGGTCAGTATGGCGAGGCGCTTGTCGGTGAGGGGAGCGATGGCGCCCGTGACATACCGGTCGATCAGTCGTCGGGTCACCGAGGGGGCGATCATCGTGTCGCCGCGCAGCACGCCGCGCACGGCGACGAGCATCTCCGCGGCCGGTGTGTCCTTGACGAGGAAGCCGCCGGCTCCGGCACGCAGCGCCGCGTAGGCGTATTCGTCGCGGTCGCAGGCGGTGATGACCAGAACCTGTGTCTGCGGCAGTGCGGCGCGGACCTGCGCGGTGGCCGAGATGCCGTCGAGGCGCGGCAGCCGCACATCCATGAGGACCAGGTCCGGGCGCAGCGTGAGTGCCTTCGCCACGGCCGCCTCGCCGTCCCCGGCTTCGCCGACGACCGAGAGGTCCGACTGGCTGTCCACCACCATGCGCAGGCCGACCCGCATCAGCTCCTGGTCGTCACAGATCAACACACCGGCCTCCGCCATGGCGTCCCTCCTTCGTAGACCCGGTCGCCGGCGCGGGCACCGGCGTGGACGCCGTGCTCGCGCTTGAGGAGCCGGGCGGTGAGGTCCCGGCCCGGACGTCGGTCGGCACCGGTGGCGAGAACGGCGCTGGGGAAAAAGTCCATGGACAGCTCCTGGGTGATGGACGGATACGGCGCATGCAGCGGATCGGAAGGCGTGCTCGCGTCTCACCCGACCGGCCTGTCGCCGACCGGCCGGGACCGGGAGGCCGACCGCGGTGGCGCCGTAGGTCGGGGACGTGGGCGGCTTGAGGAGACCGGCTTCGCAGCGGCATCCCCGGGCGGGCGGCGGTCTTCGAGCGCGGCCAGCGTGACGACGGTCGCGGCGGCGATGACGGCCGCCAAGTAGGCGGGGGCCGTCGTCGTGACGGCGCATCCGAGGACCAGAGCGGACAGCGCGAGCAGCCGCGCCTTGGGCAGGTCGTCGAACAGGGTCCTGCCGTGCCACGTCTGCGCCCCGATGAAGAGGGCGGGCCCGCCGAACAGCAGCAGGTTTGTGGTGATGCCGGCGTGATGGGCGGGATGCGCGATGACGCGTTCGTCGCCTGCGGCGGCGGCGATCATCCCGGCGACGGAGACCATGAGGCTGTAGACGCCGCTGCGCCCCGCCCGGATCGGGTCCTCGGTCCGCTCGTAGTGGCGCACGATGTGCTCGGAGCGGCTGAAGAACAGCCAGAACAACGCGACCGTGCCGGTGAGCGCCACGCACGCGGTCAGCAGGGTCATCGGCGCGTACGGCGCCGTGCTGAGGGCGGTGCCGGTGGTCAGGATCGTCTCACCGAACGCGATGATCATGAACAGTCGGCCGCGCTCCAGCAGGTGGCCGCCGGCGAAGGTGACCTGTCGGGAGTCCAGCCTGCGGCCGGGCAGAGGATGCGCCGTCCAGGTGCCCGCCAGCTCGACCAGGGTCGCCGCGGCCCACCACGTCAGCCGCGCGCCTCCGTCGGCCGCCGCGCCGGTCAGCCAGAAGGGGGCGGCCGCGGCGAACCAGACCAGGACGCGGCGCCAATGCTCCTGCTCACGCCGGTCGAGGCCGACCGTGAGC
This sequence comes from Streptomyces caniscabiei, assembly GCF_014930365.1. GTDB lineage: Bacteria > Actinomycetota > Actinomycetes > Streptomycetales > Streptomycetaceae > Streptomyces > Streptomyces caniscabiei. The sequence goes on from NZ_JABXWI010000009.1 coordinate 191,185, forward strand.
AGCCATCCCGTCCGGCCGAGGTGAATCAGCAGGAAGGTGGCGACGAAGACCCACCCGGCGTCGCCGAAGGCACGCGGGATCGCGGCGTTCATGAACAGCCCCAGGAGCATGACCGTCAGCAGCATCCGCCGGGTTCGCGGGTCCTCGGCCGGGACGAGGGTCACCGCCCAGGTGGTGTACGCCCACGCCGCGTAGACGGCGAGGTAGAGCACGAGCGTCTGGGCGGCGCCGGTCCACGTCGGGTGCGCCAGCAGCTGATGCGACAGCCGGCCGATCGCGAAGACGAAGACCAGGTCGAAGAACAACTCCAGCGGCGTCACCTCCCGGCGCACCGGATCGCTGGTCGACTGCACGATGTATCTCCTAGGTCGGGCAGGCGCGGGGTCTGCCCGGTCTCCGGCGTCCGGGTGAGCGGTCAGTCGGCGAGGAAGGCCGTCACCTGGGCGGCGAAGTCCTTGGCATGCTGGAAGAGGAAGGCGTGGCCGGCGTCGCCGTAGACCACGAGGGTGGCGTCGGTCAGGTGCTGGACGGCGGTGTAGGCGGCCAGGGCGGGGATCATCGCGTCCTTCATGCCGGTCGCGTACAGGACGGGCTGCTTGATGGACGCGAGGTCCGCCTGCACCTGGTCGAAGGGAATCGCCGCGTCCTTGGCGATCGCGGCGATCTGCCCCATGGCCGCCGCCTCGGACACGCCGGGGATGCCGGTGGCCAGCCGGGTGGCCACCCTGGCGATGTGCTCGTACCCGGCGGCGCGTCCGGTGTCCGTATCGGGGAAGAACAGAAACACCAGGTCGTCCCCGGTGACCTCGGGCTTGGTCATGGTGGCCCGAACCTTGGGGTCCGGGTCCGGAGCGCCGGGCACCGTGCCGCCGGGGTTGGCGGCCGCCACGACCAGCTTGCGGACCAGGTCGGGCTGGGTGCGGGCGATGTGCTGGGCGACGGTGCCGCCCAGGGTCCAGCCGAGCAGGTCGACCTGCGGCAGGCCGAGGGCCTCGATGAACTCGACGGTGCCGTCGGCGAGTCCCTCGACGGAGTCATGTGGTGTGCCGGTGGTGTAGCCGGTGCCGACGTTGTCGAACACGATCACGTCGTGAGCGGCGGCCAGGCGGTCCAGGAGTTCGGGGTCCCACCAGTCGAGGGTGCCCCGGACCCGGTTGAGCAGGACCAGCGGGATGCCGCCCCGCGGGCCGATGCGTCGGTAGGTGAACGTCGCGGAGGGGCCGTCCGCGGTGAGGCCCTCGGCCGCGTCTGCCAGATAGGTAGTCATGACGAGCGTCGCTTTCTCGTTGCTGTGCCTCGTGGAGGGAAGTGAGCGCGCGGGTGTCAGACGGGCAGCCGGTTCATCTTGCGCAGCTGCTGGTCGAACACGCGGGTGGGGACGACGCGGCGCATGGTGCGGACGCGCCCGGTCATGGCACCGGCGGTGTAGCGCACCTTGGGCTTGGCGTCGGTGGCGGCCGCGACGATCTCCTTGGCGACGACGGCGGGGTCGTCGCCGTCCTTCACCGCGCCTGCCATGTACTCCTCGAAGAGCTGCCGCTGGCCGGCGTAGATGCCCAGGGGCTGGTCGGGGCGGACGCTGGCGGCGTCGAAGGCGGTGTTCGTCCAGGCGGGCTCGACGAGCAGGACCCGTATGCCGTATTCGCGGAGCTCGTGGTCGACGGACTCGGAGTAGCCCTCGACGGCGTGCTTGGAGGCGGCGTAGACGGCCATGTAGGGCTGCGGCATGAACCCGACGATGGAGGAGATGTTGATGATGCGTCCGCTGCGCCGGGCGCGCATGTGGGGCAGGACGGCGTTGGTCATGCGGATGACGCCGAAGACGTTGATGTCGAACAGGTACTGGGCCTGGGCGGCGGAGCACTCCTCGGCCGCGCCCGCCGAGCCGATGCCCGCGTTGTTGACCAGGACGTCGATCCGTCCGAACCGGTCGATCACCTCTCCGACCGCGTCGGTCACCGAATCATCGCTGGTCACGTCGAGGTCGAGGAAGGTCACGCCCTTCACGGGGGTGACGTGCGCGGTGTTACGGCTGGTGCCGACCACCTCGTAGCCCGCCGCGGCCAGCGCGAGGGCAGCCGCCTTTCCGATGCCGGAGGACGCACCCGTCACGAGGGCTACCGGACGTGTTGTTGCCATTGTGTGCTCCTGACTCATGGGACTGATGTCGTCTTGCGGGGTGAGGGGATCTCGGTGTCGGACGCGGATGACGGTCGTACCGAGGTCCGTCGCTGTCGCTGCAACACCCTCAATCGGTTTCATCAATGTATCAGCTTCTAAGTCACTCGCAACATCTAAGCATCAATTAAACAAGTATCCGTAGCGTTCGCGTATCCGCTACGGAGGGTCAGGGCGTCAACTCGTGCGGAGTGAGGCAGGCGAGGGCCGCCCGTGCCAACGGCGTGCCGCGGTGACAGCGCCCGCCGTGGGCCTGTATCGACCTGGTCGGCACCCAGTTGCACGGCGATACCCCGCCGGGTTCGGCTCCGGGCGGGGTATCGGGCGTGGGCTGCCGGTCGGCGGTCGGCGGTCGCCGTTCCTGCCGCCAGGGCGACCGTCTCGTGGCGAGGTGGTGTCAGCGGTCGAGGAAGGTGTTCACCTCGGTGCCGAACTTGACGGCGTACTGATAGAGGAAGCCATGGCCGGCGTCCGGGTAGATGTGCAGTTGGGCGTTGGGGAGGTGCTTGGCCAGCAGGTGGGAGTTCTTGGCGGGCATCAGCATGTCGCTCTCGCCGTCGGCGACCAGGACCGGCTGGAAGAGGGCCTTCAGGCGGACCAGCTTGGACTTGTCGGGGATGCCCCACTCGGACCACGCGGTGAGCTGGCGGTCGCGGGTGGCGAGGCTGGAGGGGGCGTCGTGGTCGGTGGTGCGCTGTCCGAGGCGCTGGAGGAACTCCTTCCCCGCGGCCTGGCTGGTGGCGGTGTTCTTGAAGAACAGGAAGAGGTAGTCCTCGGGGCCGGGGTTGTCCTTCAGGGTCCGCTGCAGGATGTCAGGGTCGGTCGCGCGCTGGTCGACTCCGCCCTGGGGGCCGGTGCCGGCCAGGACGACGCGGCGGACCTGCCAGGGGCGGCGCAGGGCGACCTCCTGGGCGACCTCGCCGCCGAGGGAGAAGCCGAACACGTCGTAGCGGGGCAGCTTGAGGGCGTCGATGAAGTCGATGGCGTCCAGGGCCATCTGCTGGACGGTGCTGGCGGTGGTGCCGGTGGAACCGCCGACGCCGACGTTGTCGACGAGGATGACTTCGCGCTTGGCGGCGATGGTGTCGATGAGCTTGGGGTCCCAGGCGTCGAGGTTGCCGCGGAAGTGCTGCAGGAAGACAAGGGGCACGCTGCCGGGGGTGGGGTGGCCGAAGCGGCGGTACTGGTAGGTGACGCCGTTGGTGGCCTCGACGCGCAGGTTGGGGGCGGTGCTGGCGCTCTCCGCGTTCTGTGTCCGGGTGGCCGAGTGCCGGGTGCCGCTGGAGCTGGGGCTCACGGCGTTGGCCATGGTCGGTGCTGTGGCCGCGACGGCCGCGACGACCGATATGCCGGCCAGCGCCATCGCGGTCCGCCGGGAGATACGGGTTCGTCGGTTGGTTGAGGACATGCCAATTCCTTGAGTCGGGCCGGAGGTTCCCCCGGCGCGTTGAGCCTGCTGTGCGCTCGACATGCGGATGTGCTGCTGGGGTGTGCGGGTGTGGGGCTACCGCCGACTCGGCGGCGTCGTGCGGCCGGGCCGCCCGCCGTTCGCGTCTGAAGGCCCCGATGGGTCCGCTGACCTCCCGCTCGGATGCGGACCGGAGGTCAGGGGCTGCGCGAAGGTGGGGGAGCCGAGAGCGACGACGCCGGTGAGCCGGAGGCGGCGAAGGGACTCCCGCATGATCGACATGTCCAGAAGCTAGGGATCGATAATGTCGTCGGGAGTCATCCCGGGCGCCGGACCGTGTCATCCGCCAGGGCGAACCAGTCGGCTCTCGCGGGCCACGGCGTCGGCCTCCGTCCGGCCGCGCCCGAAGGTTGGTCGTGGGTATGGCACTTTCATGGTCACGACCGGAGGGCGTCGGGCCCTCGGCTGTCGTGAGGCGTGCCGTGACCCCGTAGATGTATCATCGTCGCATCAGATTGAGGTGCATGCGCGGCAGGAGAGCATCAATTATCGGGATACCCGTAGCGTTCACGTATCCTCTAGGAGGACGAAAAACGCACTAGACAGGGAGACCGTTATGGGCCGACCGCTGCGGGCAGATGCCGAGCGCAGTGTGCGTGCGATTTTGGAGGCGGCCGAGCGGGTCCTCGCTGATGATGCCGGTGCCTCCATGGAGCAGATCGCCGAAGCGGCGGGGCTGACCAGGATCACGGTGCACCGGCGGTTCGCGAACCGGCAGGCGCTGCTGGAGGCGCTCGCCGTCTCCGCGAAGCAGCAGCTCCTCGATGCCATCGGGGAAGCCCGGCCCGACTCCGCTCCCGCGCTCGTGGCCCTGTACCGGGTGACCGCGAACGTCCTGCGGGTCAAGAGCACCTGGCGCTTCACCCTCAGCCACGCCACCCCCCACACCGAGACCGCGGCCGCCCTCTGGGCCGAGATCGACAGGTATACCGTCGAACTCCTGACCCGCGCGCAGAGGGAGGGAATCCTCGCCCCGGACGCGGACCTGGACTGGACGCGGCAGGTGTACTACGCGCTCCTGAGCGAAGCCCTCGACAGGCCCGGCACCGACCAGGACCCGGCCGCACAGGATCACGACGCGCTCGCCGCACTCGTCATCGACACACTCCTGCACGGCGCGGGCCCACACGTCTGAGACCCGGCACGGCAAACGCCACCGCCAGACGCGCACCAGGCCGAGACGCCCGCCACGGACGACGGCGACGCCCCGCGGCTGAGCCCTCCTTCCCGGATGTGGGCTGGCCGTGAGCGGAGTTGAACCGACGTGGAGAACCTTGTCGGAACGTCCGGCCGAGGACGTGCTCTCCGCGCGAGGGGAGGTGAACCGTACGGCGGCAGCTGTTTCTGCGGGTTACTCCGACCACCAGGGCGGAGCCTCTGCGAGGTGGAAGGGAAATCCGCTGCGCCATGGTTCGACCGTGCCCGTTGAGCAGGGGCGCCAGCCAGGATTCTGTAGTGGGCAGGCCTCTCAAGGAGCGGCAGGGACCGTGTAGGGACCGCAAGGACAGGAACCAACCGACAGGGACCGCGCAAAGCTGACAGAGATGCACGCGCCTGACCTGCAAGAACGCCTTCAATCGGCACTGATCGGCAAGGGCCGCCAAGATCCTCAATGGACTCATAATCCGTCGGCCGTGGGTTCGAGTCCCACCCGCCCCACTTTTGCAGGTCTCTGACCTGCGGAAACGTTCATTTTGTCCTGCCGGGGCGTCAACTTCGCCTGAACGGACTGAATCCGCTGCTCGTGGGTTTGGAGGCCGGCGGAGGTCGGGGGAGTTCCAGCCCCTCTGACCTGCGGCGGAGTAGGTGCTCGCGGTTACCGATCGTCGTTCGGGCCACTGCTCTGAGGGGCGATGCCAAGCCCCAGGGGCCGGGGCGGCGCGCTCGTGTCCAGTCGACGGTGTCTGCGGGGCGACTCGTTGTCCCATTAGCCGGTGTGCGGCAGGGCTGCCATCGTGCTGTGTAGACGCTGTCGCCCTCGCTGTGTTCCCTCTGCGATGACGTCCAGGGGTGGGGAAACTGCCCCAAGAGGAAACCGCCCGGTCAGGTTGATCGCCCTCTAGGGCAGAGCCTGCGGTTCGGCCGTCAGGCCGGTGCGACGGCCGACCCTGCACCGCTTCTAGGGCAGGTGCGGCCCCACGAGAGCGAACCTCAGAAGATCAACGCTTCTGTAGCCGACTCGCAATCCCTGGGCGAGGCCAGGAAGATCACCGTCCGATGCAGCAGCATGATCAGCGGCATGCTCGGGCCCGCGAGCTGCACCGGCTTACCTGGGCAAGTCGGCGTGTCGAGTCAGGGGACCCGCTGACGGCAGCGTCTCAGGTCGCCCTCGCCTGCTTGGCGACGGGCCAGGAGAAGAGGACGAGCAGGCAGGTGTCGCCTGGTGACCATCAGGTGACCGCTGTCCGCCCGACGATTTACCGGAGTCCAGGGAATGCTTGGGGAGCGCCACCGCGAGCGGTCAGCTGCCGACGCGCCGCGCAAAACACCCGAAACGCTCCGGAAGGAATCTCACGCCATGACTACGACCGCGCCCAAGGCCCCGACTGCACCAGGGGTGCGGTCCTGGTGGGGAATCCCGTACGCCACCGCCGAGCGGTATCGCCGCCCCGTGGTCGCGGACTTCGCTCCGGACCGACCCTATGACCGCAAGGGCGTCGTCTCTGTCCAGCCCGACAGCGGCGACTGGCTGGAAGCGGACAGCGGGATGGGCGAGAACTGTCTGAACCTGAACGTGTGGGCTCCCGAGCAGCCGGCCGGGACGGCGCTTCCGGTGGCCGTGTACATCCACGGCGGCGGATTCGAGTACGGCGCGAACACGCAGATCACGTCGAACGCCTCCGGTCTCGCCGCGTCGGGGCGCGTGGTGAGCGTGTCGGTCAACTACCGGCTCGGCGCCCTGGGCGCGCTCTCGCTCTCGCAGTACGGCGGGCGGCTCGCCGAGGTCAGCAACCTTTTCCTGCAGGACGTCATCGCCGCGCTGACCTGGGTCAAGCGGAACATCGCCCACTTCGGCGGCGACCCCGACCAGGTCACGGTCTACGGCCACAGCGCCGGCGCCTACTCCACCTTCGGTCTGCTCGGCGCCTCCTCCGCCGACGGCCTGTACCGGCGGCTGGCCGGGTTCTCCGGCGGGCCCGCTCGTAGCGTCCCGGCCTGGTGGGCCGAGGAGCTCGCGCACCTGTTCGTCACCGAACTCGGCGTAGCGGACAACCCGGAGAAGCTGCTCGACCTCGACGCGGTCTCCCTGAGGGACGCCCTGCGTAAGGTCGCCCCGACGGACCTCGGAGTCCGCGGCGGGGTGGACAACAAGGCCACCGGCGTCGTCCTGGACATCGGGCAGCCCGGCGCGGTGGTGCACGCCCATCCCATGGACGTCCTCGCCTCGGGGGCGCACCGCGATGTCGACGTGCTGCTGAGCATGGCGAGTGACGACATGGGGTGGTGGGTGGCGAACGACCTCGACCGTTTCGACCCGCACACCCTCGACCGCGTCGTCGACGAGGTCGCGGGGTGGCGTATTTCCCGCTCCCGCGCAAAGAAGATCGTCGACGCCTACGACCAGGGCGGCCGTACCCCGGCCGAGGTCCGCGCCGCGGTCATGGCGGACTACCTCTTCGCACTCCCGGCAGCCCGCGGCGCCCTGGCGCACGCCGCCGCGGGCGGCAACGCCCATCTCCTGATGATCGGGCCCGCCGAGGGCGCACCCGCCGTGCACGGCACCGAGATGTACGCCCTGGTCGGCCAGGAACAGCCGGGCCGCAGCGCCGAACAGGCCGAGCGTGACACGCGGATCCGCGACATCGTGCTCGACTTCGCCACCGGTGAACAGTCCCGTCTGTGGCCCGCTGTCACGGACAAACCCACCTCGGGAAGCGTCGGCAACCCGCCCTTCGAAGCCACGGCCCACTACCAGCAGACCCTCGGCCTGTGGGAGGGCATCGACCGTCCTTGACGGCTGGCGGGACGCCATCCGGAACAGCGCACCAGGGGGCGAAACAGAGTGAGGAACTCGGTATGAGCCAACCGACAGCAGCCGGCGACGCCGCACCGGCGACGATGCGGGCCGTCGTCGTCACCCGGCCCGGCGGCCTGGACGCACTTCAGATCCAGGATGTGCCGGTGCCGGTACGCAAGCCCGGCTGGGTGCGGATCAGGGTGAAGGCGTTCGGCGTCAACGAGTCCGAGGTCACCACCCGCAAGGGCGAGTCCGACGCGGAGGTCACCTACCCGCGGATCCCCGGCATCGAAGGCGTCGGCGTGGTCGATGCGGCCGACGAGGACAGCGTCCTCGGCCCGGGTCGGCAGGTGGCCACGATGATGGGCAACATGGGCCGCTCGTACGACGGCGCGTACGCCCAGTACGTGACCGTCCCCGCGGCACAGGTCATCCCGTTCGAGACCACCCTGCCGTGGGACGTCGTCGGCGCCCTGCCCGAGATGTTCCAGACCGCCTACGGATCCCTGACCCGTGGCCTGGACCTCAAGGCCGGACAGACGCTGCTGATCCGCGGCGGCACCTCCACGGTCGGGCTGAGCGCGGCGGCGATGGCCAAGGACATCGGCGCCACCGTCATCTCCACCACGCGTCACGCCGGGCGTGCCGACGAACTGCGGGCCATGGGTGTCGACCATCCGATCGTGGACGACGGACACATCGCCGAGAAGGTCCGGGACCTCGCACCGCAGGGCGTGGACGCCGCGCTGGAACTGGTGGGCTGCACAGCCCTGCCGGACTCCTTCGGATGCGTGCGCGTGCACGGCACCGTCTGCTTCACCGGCGCCCTGGGCGGCGCGTGGACGATCCCCGACTTCACCCCGTTCATGATCCCCAGCGGGGTGCGGCTGACCAGTTACGCGGGCGAGGCCGCCGACCTCCCGGCCGACGTCCTCGCCCATCAACTCCAGGCCATTGCGGAGGGACGGCTCAAGGTCCCGGTCGCGAAGGTCTACCAGGGCCTGGAACAGGTCCGTGACGCCCAGGCCGACGTCGAGTCCGGCACCACGCCGGGCAAGCACGTCGTCGTCCTGGACGACTGAGAACTGATCACGGGACGCGACGAGGTCATCGCACACCTCGACTCGATCTGCTCGCACCCGCACGTCGTTCGCAGTGAGTCCTTCAGCCCGGCGGAGAGCGCCTCCGCTCCCCGTCGTTGTTTCCGAAGGAGAGAACAGATGACGGACCGGACAGCAGCAGACTCTTTCGGTGCCACGACCATCCGGCCCCGTTGGACCCGGAACTCGCGCCCGTCGAGGAGGCGCGGGGAGCCGTCTTTCCGGCCCTGTCGGACGAGGCCCTGCCAGAGATCCGACGGCAGATCGCGGAGGGTTCTCCCGGGTTGGATTCGGAGGCTCTGACGGCGGGCGGCAGAGTGCGGGTGGAGGAGCGCCAGGTACCGGGGCCGGAAGGCGAGCCGGACATCACGGTGCTGATCCTCAGCCCCGCCGAGGACCGAGGCCCCAAGGGAGGCATCCTCAGCCTCCACGGGGGCGGGATGATCATGGGGGACGCCGGGACCACGTGAGTCATCTCCTTCCCCATGTGATCGAGGGGAGTGCGGTCGTCGTGTCGGTCGAATACCGGCTGGCGCCGGATCACCCCGATCCCACGCCTTTCCCCCGCTCAGCCACCAAATTCTGAGCAACCTGTATGCGTGGACCTCCGTGCTGGGTGAGCGGTGGGGCGGTCCGGAGGTGTCGCAGTACGCCGCGTCGGCCCGCGCCGATGATCTCAGCCGGCTGCCGCGCACCTACATCGACACCGGCTCGGCCGAGGGGTTCCGCGACGAGATCCTGAGCTACGCCGGCCGCCTGGCCGAGGCGGGAGTGAGCGTCGACCTGCACATGTGGGGCGGGAGCTTCCACGGGTTCGACATGACGGTGGATCATGCGGCTGTGTCGCGCGCTTCCAGCGCGACCCGTGAGGAGTTCATCCGGCCCTTGACAGGTGAGTGGTGCGACAACGCGCAGACTGCGAAGACAGCCATTGCCTCCTGACGGGCAAGCCCGGCGGTCACCGCGTTTCCGTCAAGCGTCGGTCCTCGTTTCGCGGGCCGCGTAGGCGGCCGGGGTGAGGCCGGTGCGGTCGCGGAAGAAGCGGCCGAAGTTCGCGGCGTCGGTGAAGCCGAGGTGGACGGCCACGGCCCGGGCGTCCCACCGGGCAGCTTCCAGCAGGCGCCGGGCTTCCAGGAGGCGCCGGTCGTCGATCAGTTCGCGTACTCCCTTGCCGGTGGCGTCCCGGGCGGTGCGGCTGAGGGTGCGGACCGAGCAGCCGAGCAACTCGGCGTAGTCCGCGGCGTGGTGCAGTTCGCGGAAGTGCAGCTCCAGGGCGTCCAGGAAGCGTCCGTACCGGTCGGCACGGCCGGCGCCGGCCGTGGCCGTTCCGATGGTGGCGATGCCAGGGGAGTTGGCCAGGCGCAGCAGCAGCGATTCGAGCAGGCTGCGGCGCAGGGCGTGGTGGATGTCGAGGGGGCGGCGCCCCAGTATGCGGTGTTCGTCCAGGAGTTGGAGTGCCGTCTGCTGGAGCCATGCGGTGTCGTCGGGGTGCGGGCTGAGCACGGCGGAGGCCTCGTGCGCGGTGAGCGGGGCCAGGAGGCGGGCGATATCGGGCCTCAGCACGTCCGGTTCGAACAGGATGAGCGGGCCGCGGGCCGCGCCGGGCGGATGCCAGCACTGTGCGTGCCCGGGACGCACCCACAGCCACTGGCCGGGGGCGACGGTCCGCGTGACGTGGTCGACGTCGTGCCGCAGCTCACCCTCGGTGACCGCGATGAGGTAGTGGAAGGTGGCACGGCCCGGACGGGGCGGGTTCCACGGCCAGTCGTCGTGGTGGGTGAAGAAGTCCTCGACGGTGCTCACTTCAAGGCCGTAGGGAGTACCGACCGGGGGCTGGAAACCGTACAGCGGTACCACAGCCGGACCGGCCGCGCTTCCGCTCGGGTCAGGGTGTCGCCTGTCGACCATCACGTGTCCGCAGCCTACTGCCTTTCTGGTTGGCTGCGGCGGAAGGATGGGACGTGCCGCCGCGCCCGCGCGGCGTGCCCTCCACGTCTTTCGATGCCACAGTCCGTCACCACTTGAGGAAGCGCACGCCCATGAACGGACCGGCCCTGCACAAGACCGCCGCCGACTGCGCGGAGGAGCTCCCCGGAGCTCAGCTGGAACACCCTTTCGGTCCTGATTGGGAGGTCTTCAAGGTGCGCGGCAAGGTGTTCATGCTGATGACCGAAGTCCCGGGGCGGCCCGTGGTGATCCTCAAGGCGGATCCCGGTGAGGCTCAGGCCCTGCGGGAGCAGTACCGCCACATCACCCCCGGCTATCACATGAACAAGAAGCACTGGATCACCCTGGAGAGCGGAGACGGCATCGACCAAGAGCTCGTCAGGGAGCTCGTCACCGACTCCTACCGGCTCGTCGTCGCCCACCTGCCCAAGGCCGAGCAGCCCGTCGACCCGCACACCTACGGCACCGGCACGCGGGCGCCCCGGTGAGCGCGGCCGGTGACCGGCTCCAGGACACCGCCCGCCGGGCGGCCCTGGCCCTCCCCGACGTCAGCCACGGCTACCCCTTCACCCCCGGACTCGACGTATACAAGGTCGCGGGCAAGGTGTTCCTGATCGTCACCGACGACCCGGACGAACAGATCATCACGGTCAAGTGCGAACCCGAGCACGCGCGGGCACTGGAGCGCGGCCACGCATCGATCACACCGGGCCGCTATCTCGACAAACGGCACTGGATCTCACTGGGGCCGGGACCCCGCATCACCGAGCGGCTGGTCACCGACGTGGTCGAGGACTCCTACCACCTGGCCGTCGAGCGGCTGCCGCGACGCGACCGCCCGGTGCCCGATGAACTCCGCGACCTTCCCCCTAGCGGCTGAGCCGACGCCTGTCAGTGCCCCGTGCAAGGCTCGTCATGTCCGCACACGTACGCACACGTCCGCCTGCGACCCGAGAGACGGATGGAACCGACCGAAGTGACCCTCCCGCTCTTCCGCGAGGAGCCCTCCCGGCCCCTCGCCGACCGCCTGCGCCCCACCCAGCTGGAAGATGTCGTCGGGCAGGACCACCTCCTTGCCCCGGACGCCCCGCTCGGCCGCATGGTCGCCCAGCAGCGCCTCGGCTCCGCCATCCTGTGGGGCCCTCCCGGCGTCGGGAAGACCACCATCGCCCGGCTCCTCGCGGACGCCGGCAACCTGGCCTTCGAGCCAGTGTCGGCCACCTTCTCCGGCGTCGCCGATCTGCGCAAGGTCTTCGCCGCCGCACGAAGCCGACGTGGCATCGGCCAGGGCACCCTGCTGTTCGTCGACGAGATCCACCGCTTCAACCGCGCCCAGCAGGACAGCTTCCTGCCCTACGTCGAGGACGGCACCGTCACCCTGATCGGCGCCACCACGGAGAACCCGAGCTTCGAACTCAACGGCGCCCTCCTCTCCCGCACCCAGGTCCTCGTCCTCAAACGCCTCGACGAAGCCGCACTGTCCACGCTCCTCGACCGCGCCGAGCAGCTCACCGGCCACCATCTGCCCCTGGACGACGACGCCCGCCGCGCACTGATCGCCATGGCCGACGGCGACGGCCGCTACCTCCTCAACATGGCCGAACAGCTCCAAGCCCTCCCGGACACCGAAACCACCCTGGACACCGCCGGGCTCGCCCATCACATCCAGCAGCGCGCCCCGCTGTACGACAAGGCGCAGGAGGGCCACTACAACCTGATCTCCGCGCTGCACAAGTCGATGCGCGGCTCCGACCCGGACGCGGCCCTGTACTGGCTCGCCCGCATGCTCGACGGCGGCGAGGACCCGCTGTTCGTCGCCCGCCGCCTGGTCCGCTTCGCGAACGAGGACATCGGCATGGCCGACCCGCACGCCGTCCAGCAGGCCCTCGCCGCCTGGGACGTGTACGAGCGACTCGGCTCCCCCGAGGGTGAGTTGGCGATCGCCCAGGCCGTCGTCCACCTCGCCACCGCCCCCAAGTCCATCGCCGTCTACCGCGGCTTCAACGCCGCACACCGATCAGCCCGGCACACCGGTTCACTCATGCCACCCGCCCACATCCTCAACGCCCCGACCCGGCTGATGAAAGACCTTGGCTACGGCAGGGACTACCAGTACGACCCGGACACAGCCGACGGCTTCTCCGGTGACGACTACTTCCCTGACGACATGAATCGCCAGACGTACTACCAGCCCACCCGCAACGGCTACGAAGCCCAGATCACCGAGCGCCTGCGCCACTGGGCCGCGCTGCGCGCCCGCCGGCAACGCGGCTGAACGGCCGCGCCCGCGACGTCTCCGCGAGGGCCCTCCCAGGCGGAGCAGGCGTACGCGGAGCATCTGAAGCGAATCGATGGAGAGGACGGGGCACTATGACTGACGTCTCGCGCATCGAGAAGGGCCAACTGGAGCGCAGTGAGGGCGACACCCTCGCTGCCTACGTCAAGGCGCTCGGCGGCAAGCTGAAGATCGTCGCTGACTTCGGCGATGAGAGCTACGTCCTCGGCTGACGCGATCGACGCGCCGCTACCCAGCTCGATGCGCAGTCCGGTGGACGGGATCGCATCCGACGTCAGGGATGATGCCCCACCCGGGTCTGGGATGGAGCATCATCGCGTCGGTAAGAGACTCCGCTGCGCGAAGGTTCCAGCCCCTCGGCCTTGCTGGGCGGACGCGGCTGATGTTGTGGAAGGCGCCCAACTCATCGACCCCCAGGGGCCATTGAGGGGCCACAAGGACAGGAACAGGCCGACAAGCACTGCACAGGGCTGAAGCAGATCAGCACGTCTGACCTGCAAGAACGGCGTGAATCGGCACGGATCGGCAAGGACCGCCAAGATCCTCAATGGACTCATAATCCGTCGGCCGTGGGTTCGAGTCCCACCCGCCCCACCTATGCAGGTCTCTGACCTGCGGAAACGTTCATTCTTGGCTGTCGGAGTATCAACTTCGCCTGAATGGAGTGAATCCGCTGGTCGTGGGATTGGAGTCCGGCGGCGGTCGGGGGAGCTCCAACCCATCTGACCTGCGGCTGAGTAGATGACCGAGGGTGTCGCTCGCGGCCCGGGCGACTGCCTTGGGGCCGACGAAGAGACCCAGGGGCCGCACAGGAGCCGGGGCGGCGGGGGTGTCGGCCCCGGAGGGCCGTCGGCGGGCCAATTACCGAAGTGTTCGCCCGGTGAGCCGGCCGCGTGCGGCCGTGAGGAGCTCGTGCGCGGCGCGTCCCTGAGCAGTTGATCCGCGTCCGCCTCGATGCTCGGCAGGGTGTCGGAGTCGGCGTAGAAGCCGACAACGACGGGAACGACGTGGGACCGTTCCTTGCGGCGTGACGTTTCTGGCCTCGGGAGGCACGCTCTCGTTCTCGCTGAACGCGGAGGCCGTCACGATACTGCCGCGAGGCTCCCTGCAGGACGCGCTTGACCGGGACCTGGAGCTTCGTGCCGGTGATGGTGTGGGGAACCCCCGGCGAAGGGTCTAGGGGGCGATCGACTTCGACTCTTCGCCGGGGGTTCTCGTCTGGTCAGCTCACGCCGCGATGATGCGCCTTTGCTGCTGCCTCAGTCGGTGAGCTGCATCTGCATCTGCAGTTGCAGCAGCTCCTCGACGTGCCGGACCTCGACGATCCGGCCGTCGACCACGCGCGCGAGATCGATGCCGGAGCAGGTCACGTCACGGCCTGTCGCGGGCAGTCCGAACCAAGGGCCGGTGTGGGTCGCCGTGACCACCCACTGGGAGACGACCCAGCCGTCGTCGGTCTCGGCCTGGTAGACGATCTCGTGGTGAGGGTTGGTGAACCCGTCGCGCATGGCAGCGACCATCCCCTTCATCCCCTCGATCGCCGAGGGAGCCCCTGCGGGCAGGTTGTGGTCGATGAGGTCGGGGGAGACGAGGGTGTCCAGTGCGTCGGTGTCGCCCGCGTCGAAGGCGGCGAACAGGCGGGTGGGGACCTCGCGGGCGGACGTGGGTTGGCTGTTCATCAGGGGTTTTCCTCTCACCTCGGTGTGACGGCTCTCGAAGCCGGTCAGGCTGTGGGGTTGGTGGGGTAGAAGGCGTTGATCTCGGTCAGGACGCGGTCGGGTGCCTCGTGGAGGAGGAAGTGTCCGGCGCCGGGGACGTCGGCGGAGGTGGCGTGGGGGGCGGCGTCCTGGAGGGGCGGCAGGACCATGTCGGCGAGGCCGGCCTGGGTGATCATGCGGACCGGGATGGTCAGCGGGGTCTCCTGGAGTCTGGTGTTGTCGGCCTCGTCCTGGATCTCGGTCCGGTAGAGCTCGAAGCCGGCGTGCAGGACCTGGGGGCGGGAGTACAGCCGGACGAACTCGGCCAGTTCGTCGGCGGAGATGTTCTCGCCGGCGGTCTTCATCCCCTGGAAGAAGTGGGTGAGGAAGGTCTCGACCCGGCCGGTGACCAGTTCCTCCGCGAGGGGACGCTGCTTGTTGAAGGAGAAGTGCCAGAACATCGACTCGATGGCGGCGAACTTCAGGTTCTTGCCGGTCAGGCCGTAGTCCATGAGGAACAGGCCCGACACCTGCTCGCGGTACTGGGCGGCCAGTGGATAGGCGACGCTGACGCCGAAGTCGTGGGCGACGACCTGCACGTTCTCGCGGTGGCCGAGGTGGTCGAGCAGCTTGTGGACGTAGGTCGCCAGGACCGTCTTGGCCCTGGAGGGCGGGTTCCCGGTCGAGTCGCCCAGGCCCGGCAGGTCGATGGCGATGACGGTGCGGCCGGGCAGCAGCGAGGGCATGATCTGGCGGTACTCGTACCAGCTCTGCGGCCAGCCGTGCAGCAGCACCATGACCTGCGGGCCGTCGCCGCCGATGACGTAGTGCATCTGTACGTCGTCGATGGTGGTGAAGCCGTGCCGGAAGAGCTCGTTGAACTCGGCGTCGTCCTTGGTCGCCGCGTCGTAGCCGGGGCTGAGCGGCTCCTCCGACCCGACGGCCAAGGCGGTCCTGGAAGCTGTGGTGGAAGCGTTCATGGCGGTGGTACGTCCTTTTCGTGACAGGGGGTGTTGTCGTGCACGGCGGTGCGGCTGGAGGCCGGTGGACCGCGCCTGCGTGCGGCCGCCCGGGGTGGGCGGTCAGACGGCGATGCCGCCGTCGACGTTCCAGCTGGTGCCGGTGATGAAGTGGGCTTCGGGGCCGGCGAGATAGGCGACGGCGCCGGCGATGTCGGCGGGCTGGGCGAAGTGGTCGAGTGGCATGAGCTGCTTCAGGGATTCCGCGTACGGGCCGGAGTCGGGGGTCATGTCCGTAGCTGTGGGGCCGGGTTGCACGTTGTTGACGGTGATGCCGCGCGGACCGAGTTCGCGGGCCAGGCCGCGGGTGAGGCCCGCGACGGCGGCCTTGGTCAGGGCGTAGACGGTTGCGCCGGGGAAGGGGACGCGGTCGACGATGACGCTGCCGATCGTGATGATGCGACCACCCGGGCCGAGGTGGGGAGTGGCGGCCTGCACCGCGCTGAACACGCCCCGGACGTTGACCGCGATCATCCGGTCGAACTCCTCCAGCGGGAAGTCCTCGATCGGCGCCATGTGGGCGACGCCGGCGTTGTTGACGAGGATGTCCAGTCCGCCGAAACGCTCCGTGGTGCGGCTGACCGCGGCCCGGACGGCTTCGTGGTCCGCGTTGTCCGCCTGTACGGCAAGGGCGCCCGTCGCCTCGGCCACGGCGTCGGCCTGGTCCTTGGCGTTGGCGTAGGTGAAGGCGACCTGGGCGCCGTCGGCGGTCAGACGGCGCACGATCGCGGCACCGATGCCCCGGGAGCCGCCCGTGACCAGGGCGGTCTTGCCGTCGAGGGGCCGCATGCCGGACTGGGTGGTGCCAGGGTCGGGCTGGGTGCTCATAAGAGGGGTCTCCGATGTCTGCGTCACTTCATTTACGAACCGAACCGCTCGGTTACTATATGCACGGTGACATTAACCTGAGCAACCACGGGAGTCATTCCGTAGCGGCGAACTTTTCTCAAGGAGGCTTCGATGCCCAGCACGGGACGGCCCCGGTCCTTCGACACCGACGAGGCGCTGGAGGTGGCGATGCGGGTGTTCTGGGCCGAGGGTTACGAGGGTGCCTCGCTTGCCGCGCTGACCGAGGCCATGGGGATCAACCGGCGCAGCATCTACGCCGCCTTCGGTAACAAGGAGGAGCTGTTCCGCAAGGCCGTCGACCGCTATGTGCAGGGCCCGGGAGCCTTTGTGGGCCCGGCACTTGAGCTGCCCACCGCGCGGCAGGTGGCCGAGGCGATGCTGCACGGAGGCGTGGAGGCCCACACCGCGCCCGGCTGCCCGCGCGGCTGCCTGCTGGTGCAGTCCGCGCTGGCCGCCGGCCCGGAAAGCGAATCGGTCCGCCGCGACCTGGCCGAACGCCGCGAGGCCGGAGTGGCCGCCCTGCGGAAACGGTTCGAACAAGCCCAGGCGGAGGGCGACCTGCCACTCACCGCCGACCCGGAAACCCTCGCCCGCTATGTGCACACCGTGGGGCAGGGCCTCGCCGTGCAGGCCGCCGGCGGCGCCGGCCGAGAAGACATGCACCGCGTCGTCGACCAGGCACTCAGTACATGGCCGAGTTCGTGAAATCGGCAAGTTGAAGTTTCGTTGCCGAGTCAGGCGATGAGACCTACGTCCTCGGCTGATCCGATGCGCGTGATTCCATCCTCTCGGCTGACCGGGCCGGACCGGTCCCACGCCTGCCGTTATGATGCCAGCGGTGTATGCTGCCAGTGTAATAAATTGCAGATGGGGGCGCATGCGTGGCTTGGGAGATCGTCGTGGTCGAGCCGGCTCTTTCGTGGCTGCACGGCCTGCGGCGTACTGACCGCGACACGCTGATTCAGGTCAGCCATGCTGTCGCTGCCCTTCAGGAGGAAGGTCCCGCGCTGGGCCGGGCCTCTGGTGGACACGATCAAGGGCTCGGTGCTGTCGAACCTCAAGGAGCTCCGCCCCGGCTAGGCAGGGGCCACGGAAGTGCGGTTGCTGTTCGTGTTCGACCCGGACCGCCAGGCTGTGATCCTGGTCGGCGGTGACAAGGCAGGCAACTGGTCCGGCTGGTACCGCGCCGCGGTGCCCCAGGCGGAGCAGGCGTACGCGGAGCATCTGAAGCGAATCGATGGAGAGGACGGGGCACGATGACTGATCACCTCAAGGACCCGCAGGCCGTCTCCTGGGGAGACCTGGCCGAGGATTTCGCGTTCACCGATGCCGAAAGGGACCAGATCCAGAAGGGGGCGCAGGCGATGGTCCTGGCCTCTCGTGTGCACCGACTCGCCGAGTTGCGGAAGCGGCAGCACACCACGCAGGTCCAGGTTGCCGAAGCCATGGGTGTCACCCAGGCCCGCGTCTCACGCATCGAGAAGGGTCGGCTGGAGCGCAGCGAGGTCGACACCCTCGCTGCCTACGTCAGGGCACTCGGTGGCGAGCTGAAGATCGTCGCTGATTTCGGCGATGAGAGCTACGTACTCGGCTGACCCGATCGGCACGCCGCTACTGAGGTTTTCGGTTCGGGGTGACGTTATGGCGGCGTCGTGATCAGTCCGGTCTCGGCGACGAACCCGTCGAGCAGGCCGGGCCGGTACTGCATCCGTTTGAGGCGGGTCCGGACCAGCCCGGCGAGGTCATCGATGCTGCATGGGGCCAGATTGCCCAGGCTCTTCTTCAGATGCGCCCACACCCCCTCGGCCGGGTTGAGGTCGGGGCTGTAGGTCGGGAAGCGGAAGACTGTCAGCCACGGCCGTTTCCCGATCAGCTCGCGCATGGCGGCGTCGACGTGGTGGCTGTAGTTGTCCCAGACCAGCACGATGTTGCCGCCGAGCTGCTGGTGAGCGGCATCCAGGAGCGAGGCGAAGTCCCTCTCCCGAAAGCCCTTCTTCTCGCCTTTGCGGCCGTGGTGCACCAGCATCCGGAAGATCAGCCGGGTGCGCCGGCCGGCCTTGCGGCAGACCAGACCCGCCAGGGAGATGCGTCCCGAACCCGCAGCCCTGACCCTGACACAGGGCGTGTGACCGCGCCGGGACCAGGTCCGTGCCCTCGGCGGCCGGAGCATCTGGCCCGACTCATCCGCGAAGCACAGCCACGCGTCCTGGTCCCTCACCGTCTTTCCACCCGCGGCCACGTCTCCTTGATCCACGTGGCCACGGCGTCCTCGTCGCGTTCGGCGGCCCGGCGTGCCGGGGCCTGCACCGTGAAGCCCATCTGGTGCAGGATGCGCCAGGTCTGCGCCGCACTGAAGCGGACATGGAAGCGCCTCGCGATCACCACAGCGATGCGGTCCAGCGTCCACCGCTGGTCCTCCACCCAGCCGTGCGCGGCCGGCCCCTTCTCCAACTCCGCGGCCAGCCACTTGCGCCAGCTGGGCTTCATTCGGGAGGGCCGCCCTGAGGGGCCCTTGGATCGCAGCGCCTCCATACCGCCCTCCCGCCAGCGGGAATGCCAGGCGTAAGCGGACTTACGAGAGACCCGTAACCGCCGTGCGACCTGCGGCGGCGCCACCCCTTGCGCGAATAACTCGGCGGCCTCGCACCGCACTTGCTCCCGCTGAGCCCGCTGCTTCGCGGTCAGGCCACCCCCATCGGGATACCGCATGACACCGGGATACACCCACCAGCGAGATCACCGTCACCCTATGCCGAAAACCTCAGTAGCCAGGTCGATGCGCAGTCCGGTGGACGGGATCGCATCCGACGTCAGGGATGATGCCCCACCCGGGTCTGGGATGGAGCATCATCGCGTCGGTAAGAGACTCCGCTGCGCGAAGGTTCCAGCCCCTCGGCCTTGCTGGGCGGACGCGGCTGATGTTGTGGAAGGCGCCCAACTCATCGACCCCCAGGGGCCATTGAGGGGCCACAAGGACAGAAACAGGCCGACAAGCACTGCACAGGGCTGAAGCAGATCAGCACGTCTGACCTGCAAGAACGGCGTGAATCGGCACGGATCGGCAAGGACCGCCAAGATCCTCAATGGACTCATAATCCGTCGGCCGTGGGTTCGAGTCCCACCCGCCCCACCACTCGCTACGCGAGGAGAAACCGTCTGGCCAGGCGTTTTCCTGGTCAGGGCGAGAGTCTGAGGGTCCTGGCGGCCCCGTTGTGATCACGACTTCTCGACCGTCTGGACAAAGTCTGGACGCCGATTCCGGTCAAGTCGGATGTGGTGCTTATGGGGTGTTTCGTGGCGGCGTCGGACGAGTCTCCGCTGGCTCGTCCCGCAGTGAGAAGTGGGTCCATGTGAACGCCCTGACGCCGGCGTGCCGCCCCTGCGTGGTCTGTTTGTGATTGATGGTTGGTCGCGCTCGATGTTGGTGACGTATCCTGAGCGCATACATCGTGGACATGGGAGGTGTGCGATGTCCGTCACGCAGATTGATCTCGACGACGAGGCACTGGCCGAGGCCATGCGGCTCATGGGTGCCACGACGAAGAAGGAGACCGTCAACGCGGCCCTTCGGGACTACGTAGCGCGGATCAGGAGGCTTGAGGCCGCGGAGAAGCTGTCCGCGCGAGGTGAGCGCGGCGAGTTTGAGCAGGCCGCAGCGGCGCATGAAGCCGAGAAGCGCGCGCGGCGCAAGGCCTTCGAGTGATCACGTATCTGGTCGACACCTCGGCTCTGTGGCATCTGTTCCGTACCCCAGGTGCGCTGCGCCCCTGGGAGGGACACATCGCCGCCGGGGTGTTCCACCTCTGTGAGCCGACACGTGCCGAATTCCTTTACTCGGCGACCAGCCCGTCTCACCGAGATGAGCTGGCCGAGGAACTGGACGCGCTCTGTCTGCTCTCCCCGGTTCCGAAGAACGCTTGGCGGTGGGTCGACACCGCCCAGTACAAACTGACCCAGAAGGGCCAGCATCGGACGGCGGGAGCGATCGACCTGTTGGTGTGTGCGACAGCTGTACACCATGGGCACACCGTCCTCCACGTGGACAATGACTTCGCGACGGTGGCCGGAGTCCTCAAGGAAGTTCAGCAGCGAGACGCACGAGCCTGATCTCCGGAGGCGGGAACGCGTCTGTCGGCTTATGGCCTCGGTGATCGATGTCTCCGGGGTGCATCACTACGACCTATCCCCGTATACGCGGAGACGGCTCCGTCATCAAGATGTACTCGCGGATGCTCCCGTCGTCGGCCTCGTGCACGCGGGGACGGCTCGTGCGCTGATCGTTGAGGCTCCCGGAGGGGCTCGCTCTCCCATGCCTTTGAGTCGCTGTAGGAGAATCCGCTGCGTGCCAGTGCAGGAGACGCTGGCTGGGCGCGGGGAAAGGCCCGTACTGAAACGGCCGTAGATCGCACCACGGAGTCGCCCCGCAGTGCCTCACGGTTTCGGAAGGCTTCCTCGCTGATGCGCACCGTGAGGGTCGGGCTGCCCGGTGTCGGTAAGGCGCGCAGGCCGTCGCGTACCCCGCGCCAGGATGGCCGCCCTCCGCCGTGTCGGGTGTGTAAGTCACGTGAGGGCGGATACTTGCACAGGCATGAGCAGCTATCCGGACGACAACGTGGGCAACCGGGCCGCCTTACCGCCCGCAAGCACACGCCGCGATGGGGCGATGGCCGGAACGCGAGGCGCGGGAGCCGTTCCGCTGCAGCCCAGACGGGACGGCGACGGGGGTCTGGCCCATGTCGTGGAGACCCTGCTGGACAAAGGACTGGTCCTCAACGCCGACATCATGGTGTCGGTGGCGGGGGTGGAACTGCTCGGCATCCGTCTGCGCGCCGCCTTGGCCTCGTTCGAGACGGCCGCTCACTACGGGCTGGAGTTCCCCTCCGGTACGGACACGGAGACGGCCGCCTGGCGGCAGGCGCGGGTGGCGAAGGAGACATGCCCCCAGTGCGGCAAACGTGCTCCCGTCGAGCAACTGCTGCAGGAGTACTGTCCTTGGTGCGGTTGGCGCAGTGCCCAGGCCCGCCTGACGGAGCAAGCTCTTGCGGGTCCCGTCCCTCTCGACGGCTCTGCCGCCGGCGGCGACCGCGCGAGCGTGGAGGCTGGGAACGAGGCGGCCCGGCGTGACCGCTGAGCCATCGCCCCTGCGTCCGACGCGTGACCCCCGGGTGACACTGGACGACCTGGTCGAGGTCCTGCTGAACAAGGGCGCGGTCCTGCACCTGGACCTCATTGTCGCCGTGTCGGACGTCCCGTTGATCGGGGTCAGCCTTCGGGCGGCCGTCGCAGGTATGGAGACGATGCTCGAGTACGGCATGATGCGGAACTGGGACGAGGCGACCCGGGCCTGGGCCGAACGGTCCGCCGCACGCCGCACGATCGACCTGCGGGACGGCGAAAGAGTCGTCAGCCGCATGAGCGGTGGGCACCTGCTGACAGAGGGGCCGAACCACACGTGGCGGCCCGGCATCGTCTGGTTGACCGACCAGCGGCTGGCCGTGGTGCGGGACCAGCCTCGGGAAGTCCTGTGGGAGAGCGATCTCGGCGTCGTCCGGGGTGTCCGACTCGCCCCGGAGCCCACGGTGGGCGGCGAGGAACGCCTGCGGGTGCGGGTGGCGCTGGCCGACGGTACGGAGGAACTGCTTTCGGCCCAGGACCCCGAGCGGCTGCACGACCATCTCACCGACGCGTGCGCGGGCCGTCTGGACAACGCGTTCTGGCACACGTCGCCGGCCGTCGAGGAGCGGCCGCTGGCGGAGGGGCGGCTGTGGTTCCACGAGCCGCGCCGCAGCGGCCCGTTGTGGCGCTGTGGGCAGGGACGGCTCACCGGTGAGGCCCTGACCTGGAAGTCGCCCATGGATTCCCGGCCCGCCCTGGTCGTACCCACCGCGGAGATCACCGGTGTGCGTCGTACGGCGCACGGGACCAGCCCCGCCGGGGACGGCGAAGTGCTCGTCCTACGTGCCAGGGGGTGGGGCGAAGTGCTGCTGGCCGCAGACGACTCGGCGCCTTGGACGCAGGCGCTGAACACGGCGGGGTCCATACCGCCGGCCGCATGACCGTCGTACGACCATGCGGCGAACCGCGACACAGAAAGGTGGCAGTCATGCCCCTGACCGTCGACGAGAAAAGCCTCAAACACGGCGTGTTGTCTCTGGTGGTCACGCTGGTGGAGGTCATCCAGGAGGCGTTGGAACGCCAGGCTCTGCGCCGTATCAACGGAGGCGACCTGACGTTGGAGGAGAGCGAGCGCCTGGCCGACGCCCTGCTGGAACTGGATGAGGCGATGGACCAGATCAAGGACGACCACGGCATCACTTCCTCCGTCGCGGACCTGCACCGGGGACTGGACGAGGTGGTCGACGACGTGGTCGACAAACTCGTCAACCCCCGGCGCTGGGCCGAGGAGGCCGACGCATGACCGGGCACCACGCCCTGTACGTGTACGCCCTACTCCGTTCGGAGACAGCGGCCACCTGTGAGGTCACCGGTCTCGACGGGTGTCCCACACGGCTCGTACACGCCCCGGGCACAGGCATCGCGGCCCTGGTGCACGATGCCCCCGCCACCCCGTACCAGGGCAGTGACGACCAGGTCCGCCGCTGGGTGAGGCAGCAGAACGAGGTCGTCACCACCGTGTGGGAACGAACCGGCAGTGTCCTGCCCATGACCTTCAATGTCCTGGTCGCCGATGAGTCGTCCGATGAGCCGGCCCCGGCGGGCGGGTCCGCAGGCGGGCGGAAGGCGGCCGAGCGACTGACGGAATGGATCGCCGAACGGGCGGCCGACATCGACGAACAGCTACGCACCCTGGCTGACCGGTGCGAACTGCGCGTGGAGATAGCCCTGGACCGCAGAGCCCTCGGCGCCACACCGGCCCCGCACGCAGACGCAGCCTCGACGCACCGCTCGGCGGGCATGCGCCGGCTCCTCGCCAAACAGGAGGAACAGACCGCCAGGCAGACGGCCGAGCGGCTGGCCGACGAGGTGCACGCGGAGGTCCGCGGCAGGCTGCTCGCCCTCGCGGAAGACCTGCGTGACCGCGGCCGCACCCAGCAATCCCCGGACGAGACACACGTGCTGTCAGTGGCCCTCCTCACCCGGCAGGAGGACATCGACACCGTGGGTGGAGTCCTGAGCGAACTCCAGGCACGCCAACCCGCCGTGCGTATCCGCTTTTTGGGCCCCTGGCCTCCGTATTCCTTCACTGAACTGCCGGATCCCCCGCCAACCGCAGCCCCGCTCGCGGGGCAGCGGTTGGCCGGCGCACGCTCTGATCCGCCGTGATCAACGCATCCCGACCGGATCGACGCCACGCCGGAGGTGCATGCCGCCGGCATCGGATGCCGACGGCGGCCGGGGCGTCGCTCATGCACCGGGCTCCGCGTCGCTCATGCACCGCGGGCACCTCAGCCGGCGGGTCCATCGCGACACCACGCCGTCAGGGCGGCAGTCGTTGCCGCAAGGTTTCCCTGCCGACAACGCATCGTGCAGTCGGCCTCGACCCGCCTCCTCACTGTGCGGCGACCGCTCTGGCCACCGGGCCGCGCCGAGTGCTGCGGGCAAAGTCAGGCCGCCGACGCCCTCGGTCCGGCGAACCCACGGTGAACCTCGATCGCCGACATCACCGCCGAGTTCTACGGCTTCGGTTTCGCCATCGACGTGATCCGCGAGGCACTGCGCCCCGAGGACCACATCCTGGTCGTCACGAAGGTCGGCGCCGACCCCGACCCCACCGCGCGAACGCCGCGGCCGACCCGGGGGCCTGGCCCGGGGGCCTGGCCCGGGGACCCGGTCTGGGGACCGGTCTGGGGACCCGGCCTAGGGACCGGTCTGGGGCGCTGTCCTGCCGAATGCCGAATGCCGAATGCCGAATGCCGGGCGCTGGGTTCAGTCCGTGATGACGGCGTCGCGGTGGATCCAGGTGGGGTCGTGGGCCGCCTTGTGCAGGAAGTCGGCGACGTCCGCGCGGCTGATCGTCGGGTTGCCCTTCATCGGGAGACGGTCGTCGGCGCGATAGCCGCCCTTGGCGGGGCCCTTGGTCAGCATGGTCGGGTAGACCAGCGTCCAGTCCAGGCCGCTGGAGCGGATCGCCCGCTCGGAGATCGCCTTGTTCGCGTAGATGGTCCGGAGGAAGGTGCGGTAGAAGATCTTCTGTACGAGGCTCGCCGAGCGGTAGGTCTCGCCCACCCCGAACGAGGACAGCCACACCAGCCGGGCGACGTTCTGTTCCCGCGCCGCGCCGATCACGGCCGCCGCGGCGCGGGTGAACAGGTCGTCGGCCCGGATCGAGGTGCTCCTGCCGAGCGCGGAGACGACGGCGTCCTGCCCGACCATGGCTTTCGCGACGTCACCGTGCGAGGTCGCGTCCCCGGCGACCACGGTCACCCGGTCCGCCAGGTCCTCCAGTGCTTCCGGCCTGCGAGCCAGGACGGTGACCCCGTCGCCCGCCGCGAGGGCCAGGTCGACGACATGGCGGCCGGTGGGACCGCTCGCACCGAGGATCAGGAGATTCATGGGAGCGTCCTTCGTCTGAGGATCGGAAGAGCGGGGTGACGACTCGAGGGTCGGGGTGCGGGGCGACGGCCGGGCGGAACCTGCCGTTCATGGAGGCGAGCCTGCAAGACCCGCGCCCCTCCGGCGAGCCCGTGGCACCTTCCTGCCAACGGCATACTGAACGCATGGCACAGGTCATCGAACTCCGCGGTGATGTCGAGTTCTGGGCCCGGGTCGGGCCCCTGGCGGAGTCGGACGTCGGGGAATGGGTTCACATCGCCCACGATCTCGACACCTGGCCCGGAGCCCGTGAGGCCGCCCGCCGCCAGATGCGCCTCGGCAAGGTGCACCGGGCGCGCAAGCTGTACAGCCCCGCCGTTCTCGCCGACGAGCGCGACCGGGACGCCCTGCGGGAGATGGCCGCGTCCGGCTTCCGGATCCGGATCGCCACGGCCCCCCTGCCGCAGGGCACCGTCATCATCGACCGGCGGACCATGATCCTCACCGACCCGGCGTCCTCCGCGCCGGGCGCCCAGCAGCCGCGGACATACACGATGAGCGCCTCGCCGGCCCTGATCGGCGGCACCTACGCGCTCTTCGAGGCCGCCTGGGAGAGCGCGGCCGACCTGTCCACCTTCCTCGATCCGCAGCGGCCCCGCATGGGCGCCGGTACCTCCAAGGTCCTGCGCGCACTGGTCTCCGGCGCCACCGACGAGGTGGCCGCACGCGAGCTGGGCATGTCGCTGCGTACCTACCGCCGCCGGGTCGCGGAACTGCTCGTCAGCCTGGACGCGGCCTCACGTTTCCAGGCGGGCGTACGGGCGGGGGAGTTGGGCCTGACCCGCGGATGATCGGCGCCGGGTCGGCGGTGAGGCAGCGGGGGTGGGCGGTGTGTTCCGCGTGTGGCCGGTGGGCGCGCGGCGGGAGATGGGGGCTTCGGCACGGCGTGACAAAATAGGGGGCCGTTCGTCCGTCCTCCGATGCTGCGAGGTTCTCCGTGAGCAAGCCCGTGGCCCGCGAGCCGTTGCGCCGTAATTCGCGGTCCAACCGGGCGCGCATCCTGGCCACGGCCCGTGAGGAGCTGGGGCGGAACCCCGATGTCACGCTGGAGGAGCTGGCGCGGGCCGCCGGCGTCGTCCGGCGCACCCTCTTCGGGCACTTCCCGGGGCGGGCCGCGCTGCTGGAGGCGCTCGCCGAGGAAGCCGCCGAGACGTTGCGGAACACGGTCGAGGCCGGGCCGGAGTCGGGGGATCCGGCGGAGCCGGCCGAGCGGGCGCTGGCGCGGTTCGTGCTCCGGATGTGGCCCGTGGGCGACCGCTACCGGATGCTGCTGGCGCTCGCCCGGCGGGACCTCGGCTCCGAGCGCGTCGCCGAGGTGCTCGCGCCGGCCCGCGAGGCCGCCACGGCGATCCTGGAACGCGGGCAGCGGGACGGCGTCTTCCACTCCCGTCTGCCGCCGGCCGTGCAGAGCGCCGGCCTGGAGGCGATGCACGTCGCGCTCCTGGAGTCCGTCAACACCGGTGCGCTGGAGGACGACGGGCACCGGATCGCCACGACCACCCTCATCGCGGCCGGAGTGCCGGAGGAGCGGGCGAGTGCGGTGGTCGAGGAGGTCGCGTCGGCGCTCGCCACGGCACTTCCGGCGGACGGCGCCTGACGCCTCTCAGGCCGAACCGTTCGCGACGACGCCCGGTGGTGCCCCCGGCGTCGTCGCGGCGGTAGGTGACCGACTTGCCGGAGAAGCGCCACGCCGTGAGGCCCTGCTCCCTGGTGGTGACCGAGCGCAGCCGGAGGCCGCCGAGACGGTCTTCGTCGTGGTGACCTCGAAGCCGAGCGTGGTCAGGACGCGGGCGCGGATCCGGCCGGAGCCGTAGCCCTGGGTCGGTTCCAGGCTCGCTGTCATCGTCCGACTTCATCAATCCGGCCATCTCCAGGACGAGTTAGGTCATCGGGAGCGGGCGAGCGGAGCCGTCGGCGGGGATGACGCACACCGTGATGTCCACCCGGTCCAGGGTGGCGTACGGGATCGGGGTTTCGGGCGGGGCGCTGGGGCGACCCGGTCTTCCGTACGTGCGCGACCTTCGCGGTGGCGGTGTCGGGGGCGACTCCGGCGGTGATGAGGGCGGCGGCGCCGGTGCCGTCGTCGGACCAGAGGCCGCGGTTGACGCAGTCGAGCAGGCCCAGCAGATGGGCCTCGACGGCCCGGGTGAGCGGGGCGGGCGGGAGGGTGGTCTGGAAGACGCCCTGCCGGTGGCCGTGTGTGAGCACCCTCGTGACCAAGTCGCGGGCGGGGGACAGCAGTTCGTCGACTCGGGCGGGGGCGAGGTCCTGGCCGCGCGCCAGCCGGATGAGGGTGCGGTAGCGGTCGCCGACGGGCCACACGGTGAGGACGCATCGCGCCAGGTCGGCGGCGGCGTCGGGGGTCTCGGCGGGGGCGTCCGCGACGGCCCGCCGGATCGCCTCCGCGGCCTCGGCGGCCAGGCCCTCGACGAGCGCGGCCCGGCCGGCGAAGTGGACGTAGACGGTGCGCCGGGCCACACCGGCGGCAGCGGCGATGTTCTCCAGGCTGCTGTCGGGGTCGCGGGTCAGCTCCCGCCGGGCCGCGTCGAGGATCCGGGCGCGGGTGGCCCGCGCGTCCCGCCGCTGCGCCGAGGCCGCGGCCGGACGGGGAGGAGGTGGCGTCTCGTGGCGCTGTGGCGGAGACGGCCTCGGCCTCGCCGTCGGTGTTCGTGCTGGTCGGCTGGTCACGTCGGTACCTCGGGGGTGGGTGGGAGGAGGGCGCATCGCGATATTTGCACAGCAGTGGGCAATAAACTAGTCTGCACATCGATGGGCAATTAAGTGATTCCGCTCGTCGTACCCGTCCTCTAGGAGCTACCGATGCCCTTCCTCGCGAACACCCCCGTGGAGAAGATGACCGGGCCGTACGCGCGGCGCTGGTGGGCGCTGCTCGTGCTGTGCCTGAGCCTGCTGATCGTGGTGATGGCGAACACGTCGCTGATCGTCGCGGCCCCCGACATGACCACCGACCTGGGCCTGAGCAGCAGTGATCTGCAGTGGGTCGTCGACGGCTACACCGTCCCGTACGCGGCGTTGATGCTGGTGCTGGGCTCGATCGGCGACAAGTACAGTCGGCGCGGTGCGCTGGTGCTGGGTCTGCTGATCTTCGCCGGCGGTTCGGTGATGGGGAGCATGGTCGACGAGACCGCGCTGGTCATCGCGGCCCGCGCGATCATGGGTGTCGGTGCCGCGGTCGTGATGCCGGCCACGCTGTCATTGCTGGTCGCGACCTTCCCGCGGAGCGAGCGCGTCAAGGCCATCACCGCGTGGACCGCGACCTCGGGCCTCGCGATAGCCGTCGGGCCGCTGGTCGCCGGCTGGCTGCTGGAGGACCACGCCTGGGGCTCGACCTTCCTGATCAACGTGCCGATCGCCGTCGTCGCCGTGGTCGGCGCGCTCGCCCTGGTGCCGCCGTCCAAGGCGGAGGGCATGGGCCGGATCGACTACGTCGGTGGTCTGCTGTCGATCGTCTCGGTCGGCTCCCTGGTGTACGCGGCCATCGAGGGCCCGCACTTCGGCTGGGGCGCCGGTCCCGTCACCGCGGCCGTGGTCGCGGGTGTCGGTCTGCTCGCCTTCGTCGCCTGGGAGTTGCGTCACCCGCACCCGATGCTGGACGTTCGCAAGTTCGCGCTGCGGCCCTTCAGCGGCTCGATGCTCGCGGTGCTGTTCTTCTTCTTCGGCACGTTCGGCGCGATCTACTACGCGACGCAGTTCCTGCAGTTCGTCCTCGGCTACGGCTCCCTGGAGACGGGTGTACGGCTGCTGCCGCTGGCCGGTGCGGTGTTCGTCGGCGCCATGGTGACCGGGAAGCTGACCCCGAAGCTGGGGGTGAAGGCGATGGTCGTGACCGGCATGCTCGTCGGTACGGCGGGCGTGTTCCTGCTCACCCAGATCGACAAGGGTTCGGCGTACGGGGACTTCCTGGCGCCGATGATGATGCTGGGGTTCGCGATCGGACTGAGCGTCTCCCCGGCGACCGACACGATCATGGACTCCTTCCCCGAGTCCGAGCTGGGTGTCGGCGGCGGTGCCAACGACACCGCGCTGGAACTGGGCGGGGCACTGGGCATCGCGGTGCTGGGCTCGCTGCTGGGCACGGCCTACCGGGACGAGCTGACCGATCTGGTGGGCAACCGGCTCCCGGGCGAGGCGATGGAGGTCGCCCAGGACTCGGTCGGCGGTGGCCTGGCGGTCGCGGAGCGGGTCGCGCAGGATCCCTCGGCCGGGCCGCAGCAGGCGCAGGCCGTCGTGGACGCCGTCCACCAGGCCTTCGCCCACGGGGTCGCCCAGACCAGCCTCATCGGCGGGATCATCATGGCCGCCGGCACCCTGATCGTCCTCGCGGTCCTGCCGGGCCGGCGCGGCTTCGCCGAGACCGAGAAGAACGCGGAGCCGGTGGCCGGGACGACGGCGAACGAGACGGCGACGGCGGACGAGGCGGCGGTGGACGAGGCGACGGCGGACGAGGCGGCGGCGGAGCG
This sequence comes from Streptomyces caniscabiei, assembly GCF_014930365.1. GTDB lineage: Bacteria > Actinomycetota > Actinomycetes > Streptomycetales > Streptomycetaceae > Streptomyces > Streptomyces caniscabiei. Next base: position 220,731 of record NZ_JABXWI010000009.1, read on the forward strand.
GGAGCGGGCCGGGTCCATCCGCTAGATCGCCGGGCGGGGCGAACGCCTCACCGTCCTCGGCCTCCGGGCCGCTCCGGGGCTCGAACTCCGGGGTGGCCCGGAGGCCGAGGGCCGTGAGATGACGGCGGCGGTCGCCGCAGAGGCTGCCGTGGCCGGTGCCCCCTGCGGCGACAGACCGCCGCCGCTCTCCTCAGCTGCTCGCACCCCCCCCCGCGACAGAGCTCCGCACGTCACGCCCGCCCCCCGACCCCCCTCACGGCGCCGGCGTGAGTCCCAAGTGCTCGGCCGACTGTCTCAGGGCCTCGACCAGTGCCGAAGTCCGGGGCTGGGGGCCGGACGGGGAGGCGGGCCAGGTGGCTGCGATGCGGCGGTGGCCCGCCACCGGGACCGTGGGCAGGGCCACGGTCTCCGGGGGTGCGTCGGTGAGGGCCAGGGTGGGGACCACGGCCGCGCCGAGGCCCGCCCGGACCAGGGACAGCGCGGTCGGGAACTCCCGAGCGGTGTGGGCGCGGTTCGGGGTGAAGGCGTACTGCGCGGAGATGCGCGCCAGGGCGCGGCCGCACGCCGTGCCGGGCGGTGCGGTGACCCAGGGGCGGTCGGCGAGTTCCCTGACCGAGCGGGGCGTCGGTGACCAGTCGGCCGGGGTGACCACGCGGTACGCGTCGTCGGCGACCGGCGCGGACGCCAGGTCGCGCCACTGCTCGTGCGGGTCGGGATCGTCGCCGTCGTACTCGACGACGAGCAGGTCCAGCCCGCCGGTACGCAGCTCGCGCAGCGCCTCGGGGCCCTCGGCCTCCACCACCCTCGGCTTGAGTTCCGGGTGGGTGCGGGCGAGGGCGGCGAGGGCCGGGACGAGCAGATGGCACACCGCCGAGGAGAACGCGGCGACCGTCACCGGCCCCGTCGAACGGCCGGTCAGCTCGGCGAGTTCACGGCGGGCCTCCGCCAGTTCCCGCTCGATCCGTTCCGCCCGCGCCGCCAGCAGCCGTCCCGCCGGGGTCAGCCCCGCCCGGCGCCGTGACCGGTCCACCAGCGGTTGACCCACCTCCCGCTCCAGCTGCGCCAGATGCTGCGACACGGCCGACGGCGTCAGATGCAGCACCTTCGCCGCGTCCACCACCCCACCGCGCAACGCCACCGCACGCAGGACGCGCAGCCGACGGGGATCCAGTTCCATAAGCCACACTGTAGTGCTGCTTCAGTAAATCTTGCTTGTGATGAAGTGGCACTACAGGGAGGATGCGTGGCATGAGCACCAAGTCACGGCGGATCGTCGACCTCAGCCACCCCATCCGGCACGGAATGATCACCTACCCCGGGCTGCCCGGCCCCGAGATCGGCGAGCACCTCACCCGGGAGGCCTCGCGGAAGATCTACGCCCCCGGCACCGAGTTCGCCATGGGCCGCATCTCGATGGTGTCCAACACCGGCACCTACGTCGACAGCCCCCACCACCGCTTCGACGACGGCCAGGATCTCGCGGGCCTGCCGCTCGACCGGCTGATCGACCTGGACGGTGTCGTCGTACGGGTCGAGGGCGTCGCCGACCGCGGCCGGGCCGTGGACCGGGAGGCGCTGCTGCCGTACGACGTGAGCGGCCGGGCGGTGCTGATCCACACGGGCTGGGCCCGGCACTGGGGCACCGACCGCTACGGCCACGGCCACCCCTACCTCACCGCCGACGCGGTGGCCTGGCTGGTCGAGCAGGGCGCCGTCCTCGTCGGGATGGACACCCTCAACATCGACGACACCGACGACGGCACCCGCCCCGCGCACACCGGCCTCCTCGCCGCCGGCGTCCCCGTCGTCGAACACCTGCGGGGCCTGGAGCAACTGCCCGCGCGGGGCTTCCGTTTCCACGCCGCGCCGCCGGCCGTCGAGGGCATGGGGACGTTCCCGGTACGGGCGTACGCGCTCCTCGACGCGTAGCCGAAAACCGGTCGGCGCGGGCGGTGTCCGGGGCCCTAGGCTGACGCCGTGACCGATCTCGACATCAAGCGCGTGGACGGTGCGGCCGGGGACGAGGAACTCGAGGCCTGGCGGCACGTCCACAACACGATCATCCCGGCCCACCTGCTCTCCCTCGACGACGTCCGCGAGCGCGCCGTGCGCAACCACCTCGAACTCGCCCACGCGGACGGCGTCCTCGTCGGCAACTCCACCGTGCGTCCGCCCGAGGGGGACGGCGCGACGGCCATGGTGATCGCGCGCGTGCTCGCCGAACACCGGCGTCGGGGGTTCGGCGAGCAGCTGTACGAGCGGGCGGTGCGGCGGGCGCGCGAACTGGGCGCCCGGACGATCGAGACCTGCGTCCTGTCCTCGAACGAGGACGGCCTGCGGTTCGCGCTCGACCACGGGTTCGTGGAGACCGAGCGCTATCTGCTGGACGGCGACACGATCCCGTGGATCGACCTGCGGCTCGACGACACGGGTCCCTCTTCCTAGCGCCCCGGCCCTACAGCTTCCCGGCGATGTCCAGCGCCGCCACGTATCCGAAGGTCATCGCCGGGCCGATCGTCGAGCCGGCGCCCGCGTAACTGTGGCCCATCACGGCGGCGCTGGCGTTGCCCGCCGCGTAGAGGCCGGGGATCACCGTGCCGTCCGGGCGCAGAACCCGGGCGCGGGCGTCGGTGAGCAGTCCGCCCTTGGTGCCGAGGTCGCCGGGGACGATGCGCAGGGCGTAGAACGGCGGCAACCACAGTGGTGCCAGGCAGGAGTTGGGCGTCACGGACGGGTCCGAGTAGTAGTGGTCGTACACGCTGTCGCCGCGCCCGAAGTCGGTGTCGTCGCCCTGCCGGGCCAGGGAGTTGAAGCGGTCGACGGTGGAGCGGAGGGCGGCGGCGGGTACGCCGATCGCGCCGGCGAGCGCGTCGAGCGTCCACTCCTTGTGGACCGCCCCGGCGTCGTACCACTCGTCGGGGAACGGGAAGGTCGGCGCGATGTCCTTGAACAGGTACCGGTTGCGGTAGTTCTGGTCGACGATCAGCCAGGCCGGGATGTGCGAGGCGGACGAGGTGTCCTTCTCGTACATCGTGTGGACGACATCGCTGTACGGGCCCGCCTCGTTGACGAACCGCGCACCGGCCTTGTTGACCAACAGCCCACCGGGCAGCGTGCGTTCGGCGAGACAGAACCAGGCCTGGCCCGGGGTGTCGACGGCCGGACCCCACCAGGCGTCGTCCATCAGCGCGACATCGGCACCGGCGCGCTGGCCGGCCCGTATCCCGTCGCCGGTGTTCTCCTTGGCCCCCACCGACCACTTCGTGCCGACCGGCTGCTCCTGGTACTGCGCCCGCATGGCGGCGTTGTGCTCGAAACCGCCGGAGCCGACGACGACGCCCCGGCGGGCGCGGACGAGACCGGCGGAACCGTTGCGGGTGACGACCGCTCCCGTCACCGCCCCGTTCTCCAAGTAGAGGTCGGTCAAAGGGGAGTTGAGCCACACCGGCACATTCGCGCCGAGCAGCCCGGCCCGCAGCCCGCCCGCCAGTGCCTGCCCCATCGTCAGCGGCTTCTGCCCGAGCAGGGCGGCCTTGGTGCCCCGGGCGAGACACTCGGTGGCGACGGCCAGCCCCTTGGCGCTCACGGCGGTCAGCGCGAGCCACTTGTAGTCGGCGCTGAACACCACCATCCCGGCCGGCGTGGCCAGATAGGCGGGATTCAGCCGCGCCAGCTCCTCGCCCAGCAGGTTGCCGTCGAACTGGTCCGGTTCGATGGACCGCCCGTTCGGCAGCCCGCCCGGCAGCTCCGGGTAGTAGTCGCTGTACCCCTCCATCCAGCGGAACCTGAGCGGGCTGTTCGCCATGACGAACGACAGCATGGCGGGCCCTTGGTCGAGGAACGTCTTCTGCCGGTCGGCGGGCACGTCGTCGCCGACCACGGCCGCGAGGTACCGCGCCGCCTTGGCCGGGGTGTCCGGCACCCCCGCCGCCTTGATCACACTGTTGTTGGGCAGCCAGATCCCGGCCCCCGACCGCGCCGCCGACCCGCCGAACGTCGGCGCCTTCTCCACGACGACACAACTCAAGCCCTGCTTCGCCGCCGTGAGCGCGGCGGTCATCCCGGCCGCGCCGGAGCCGACGACGACCACGTCGTAGGTGCCGAGCAGGGGCGGAGCGGCGGCGACGGCGGTCCCCGCGAGCCCGCCGCCCGCGGCGACCGCGGCCCCGGCCCCCGCGGCCGTCCCCAGCACCCGCCGCCGACTCGGGCCCGCCTCGGGCCCCGTACGTCTCTCAGGATCCGCGCTCTTGGACATGCGGCGCTCCAGCCTCGCGAAGGGACGGGTGGCGGTGCTGATCCCCCGGCGGCAACGCGACAACGCTCCCGTACGCCCCGGGCTGTGTGCGGAGCCTCGAATCTGACGTGAAGGCATGGTGAAGTCAAGACACGCGTCGGGCATGGTGCTTGTGGGGTGCGAACCACGCGTGGACCCTCCTCTCCCCAGGGCGAGCAGGGCGGTCGGCGCGGTTCGTTTCGCGGGGTGGGCGGCCGGGAAATGTTCCGGCAGCGTGTTCTCGGCCCACGGGCCGAGGGAGGGGGAGCGCTGTGTATGACCTGGCACGGGCACCGACCCATGTCCGGGCGCCCGACGGGCGGTTGCTGAGGGTCGAGTGCTCGGGGGATCCCGCTGGGCGGCCCGTCTTCCTGTTCCACGGCATGCCCGGCAGCCGGGTCGGCCCCCGGCCGCGGCCGATGTTCCTCTACCAGCGGGGGACCAGGCTCATCAGCTACGACCGACCCGGGTACGGGGGGTCCGACCGCAGACCCGGCCGGCGGGTCGTCGACGCCGTGGAGGACGTGACCGTCGTCGCCGACGCGCTGGGCGTGGACCGCTTCGCGGTGGTGGGCCGTTCCGGCGGCGCCCCGCACGCCCTGGCCTGCGCGGCGCTGCTGCCGCACCGGGTGACCCGTGCGGCGGCGCTGGTGACGCTGGCGCCGCAGGACGCCGCCGGACTCGACTGGTACGCGGGTATGGCCTCGTCCAACGTCCACGAGTTCCACTCCGCGCTCACCGACCCGCAAGGCTTCACGGCCCGGCTGATCCCGCGCTCGGCGGCGATCCGCTCCGATCCCGCGCGGCTGCTGGAGCAACTGCGCGACGACCTCACCGTCGAGGACCGGCTGATCGTCTCCGACAACGGCATCCGCTCGATGCTGCTGCGCAACTACCAGGAAGCGCTGCGCACTTCACCCTACGGATGGATCGACGACGCGCTGGCGCTGACCTCCCCCTGGGGGTTCGAGCCCGGCGAGATACGGGTGCCGGTGCTGTTCTGGTACGGCGCGAAGGACGTCTTCTCCCCGGCGGCCCACTCCTCCTGGCTCGCCGACCGCATCCCCCGCGCCACCGCTGTCCTCGAACCCGCCGCCGCCCACTTCGCCTCGCTCCGGGCCTTGCCGGGGGTCCTCAGCTGGCTCCTCCGCGGCACCCTGCTGTCCCTGGCTCCGTCGGTCTGATCTTCGGGCGGCCCCGCGCCGGGGCCCTCACACCGCCAGCGGTTCCAGGTCGCGGTAGACCCGCCGGCCCTGCGCCACCAGTTGGGTGACACCACTGCCCTCGCCCAACTGGCGTTTGAGTTTGGAGAGTTCGGCGACCACCGCCTCGCGCTGCCGGTCGGCCTCGGCGACCCGCCCCAGGGCGCGCAGCGTCAGTGTGGAGTTGGCGACGACGGCCAGGGCCTCCGGGTGGTGTTCTCCGAGCACCTCCTTCAGAACGTCGCGGGAGGACTCCTCCAGGACCCACGCCTCCTCCGCGCGGCCCTGCTCGGCCAGGACGTTGGCGTAGTTGGTGCGGCAGAAGAGCGTGTGGGGATGGTGCTCACCCAGCACCTCGACCATGCGGAGCATCACCCGCAGGAACACCCGCCCCGCCTCTTCCGCGTCCCCGCAGGCCCAGTGGTAGACGCCCAGGTTGTTCAGCGCGGCCTGGGTGTACGGATGCTCCTCGCCCGGCACCTTGCGGTACTCGGCCAGCGCCTCCAGCGCGATCCGGCGCGCCTCCTCCCGCTTGTCGGCGGCGTAGAGGTCGGCCGCCAGGTTCAGGTCGCAGGCGAGCGAGTCGGGGGTGTGGGCGTCGTACTGCGCGTGGTACTGGTCCCGGGTCGCCTGCGTCAGACGGTGCGCGTCCTTGAACTCGCCCGCCCGCCTCAGCGACACGGCCAGCGACTTGGCGCAGCTGAGGGTGCCGGGGAAGTCCTTGCCGAGCACGCGCTTGTGGGCCTCGTACGCCCCCGACAGCAGCGTGACCGACTCGGTGTAGTGGCCCACCTCGCGCAGATCCCGGCCGAGACTGGAGGCCGACGACAGGGTGTACGGGTGGTCGGGGCCGAGAACGTCCTTGCGGCGGAAGTAGGTGTCCTGGTCGATGTCCCGGGCGTCGTCGTAGCGCCCGACCATGCGCAGGGCCAGCGCCAGGTTGTTCGCCGCGCTCAGCGTCCGCGGGTGCGCGGGGTAGAAGGTTCGGCTGAACCCCTCCCGTGCCTCGCGGGCCAGCTTCTCCGCCTTGCCGTACTCGCCCAGGGCCGCGTAGTCGCTCGCGAGGGACGAGGTGGTGATGTACGTGTGCGCGTCCGAGGGCCCCAGCACTCGCCGCTGACGGTCCAGCAGATCCCGGTCGATCTCCTCGGCCTCCACGTAACGCCCTTGCGAGCGCAGCACGTTGGCGAGCTGGCAGCGCAGATACAGGTACTGCCGGTGGTCCTCGCCCAGTTCGGGCTTCCAGTGCACCAGCAGATCGTCGGCGAGGCGCTGGGCGCCCGGGAAGTCCCCGCGCTTCCACATGTAGCGGACACGGTCGATGAGCAGCCGGCGGGGTTCCGACTCCGTGCAGTTGCGGATGTCCGAGGCCCGCAGATGGGGCCAGATCACCTCGAACCGCGGCCAGTCCTCGGGGTTGTCGGTGGGCTCGTCGTCGTCGGGCCGGGCGCCCGCGAGCACGGTGTGGACGATGTGCCGGGCGTGGCGCTGCTCCTCCTCGGTGAGCTGGGAGCGGATGACCGCCTGCACCAGCCGGTGGATCTGGACGCTGTTGCTGACCTGGTCGACCTTGGCGAGGGCGAGCCTGGCGATCTCGCTGATGGCCCGGCCCACCATCAGGCTCTCCTGGAAGGCGGGGTCCACCTTGCGCAGCTCGTCCCGCATCTCCTTGCTGTAGAGCAGACGGGACGATATCGGCTCGGGCGCCATGAACGCACACAGCTGAAGCAGCCGCACCGACGCAGGAGAACGTTCCTGCAGTCGGGCGATGGAGATGTTCCAGGTCGCGGCGACCGTGGTCGGGTAGTCGGTGGGCTGGTTGAGGTCGAGCACATGGGTGGTCTGCTCGGCGAGCTCGCTGAGGTACTCCTCAACCGGTGTGGCCGTCTCGGCGAGCCACGCGGCCGCCTGTTCCACGGCGAGCGGGAGGTCGCCCACCGCTTCCGCCACCCGGTCCGCCTCCTCGGCGCTGAGACCGGGCGCCCTGAGAGAGAGGTGCTCCACGCTCTCCTGGCGGAGGAACACGTCGACGGGAAGCGACGCGCCCTGCTGCGCCCAGGCCTGGTTCCGGGAGGTGACGAGGATGTGCCCGCCACCGCCCGTGGGGAAGAAGCGGGTGAGTTCCTCGGGGTTGTCGGCGTTGTCGAAGACCAGTAGCCAGCGCTTGGTCGGCACGCCCCGGCCCAGCATGCGCACGGCCTCCTGGCAGGCCAGGGCCATGTCGTCACCGCCGGGGGCGCCGATCCGGGAGCCGAGTTCGGCGAGCGAGGCCACCACGTTGTCGATGTGCTCGGCGGAGACCCACCACACCAGGTCGTAGTCGGCCATGAACCGATGCACGTACTCCAGCGCCACCTGAGTCTTGCCGACGCCGCCGAGCCCGAACAGCGCCTGGGGGCGTGGCAGTACGACGGAGATACCGCCGCGGAGCTGTTCCCGGAGCTGGTCGAGGATCACGCTCCGGCCGGTGAAGGTGGTGTTGCGTTGGGGCGCGTCCCAGATGTCGGGGGCCCGGCCCGGGAACCTGGCGTCCGCCCCCCCGGCGGTCACGGGCTCGGCCCGCAGACGCAGGACCTCGTGGAGTCCGTCGGCGCCTTCCGCCTCGCCGAGCCGGTGCAGGTCCACCACGTCGGTGTAGGCGCCGGTCGGCCGGACCTCCTCCACCCGGGCCAGGGCATGCAGGGCGGCCGGGGCGTTCTGGACGGCCGTGGTGAGGGCCTGGCGGACCGTCTCCGCGTGACGGGACTTGTCGAAGGCGTGCGACAGCAGGAGCAGGACCCGGGTGTCCGGGGCGGGGGGCTCCGGCGGGCCGGTGGCCACGTCGTGCAGGGTGACGCGGCAGCCGGACCGCTTGAGCACGCCCTCCACCCACTCGGCCCACATACGGTTCTCCGCCGCGTGGACCACCAGGACCTCCACGGCCTGCGTCTGCGGCAGCTGCCGGGTGAACGCCTCCAGGCAGCGCAGCCGCACCTGTTCCGGCACGGACGGCAGCGTGGTGACCTCGTCGTCGGAGAGCACCGAGGTCAGGCGTTCGAAGGCGGACAGCAGGGAGTTCGCGTTGCCGCTCCTGTCGCCGACGGTGGCGAGCATCTCCTCGTAGGCGTAGTAGGGGCGGTAGGGGATCTCGACGTTGCCCCAGTACGCGTCCAGCGCCTCGGGTGCCAGGTCCTCACGGTCGGCTCCCTTCGGTAACCCCTCGAACTTCAGCCGGGCCAGCGCCCGTCCCGCGTCGGCTTTCTCCTTCTCGGCCTCGTCGACCCGCATCGGGACCGGCAGCACCCGGATCCATCGCTTGCCGTACCCCTTCTCGGCGCTGTGCGCCACGGCGGCCGCGCCGTCCAGCGCCTGGCCGCTGAGTGTGAAGCAGTCGACGAGCACGTCGGGCATCTGGATGGTGCAGATGTCCGCGTTGTCGGACAGGCCCGTCCGGCTGTCGATGAGGACGTAGTCGTAGGACGCCTTCATGTCCTCGCGGAGCGTGTCCAGGAACAGGCCTCCGCCCAGCCGCTCGTAGAAGTTGTCCCACTCGAAGGACGACACCGTCGCCGAGTACTCGCGGTTCTGCCGCCCGGCCGACAGGAAGTCGAGGGAACCGCCCTCCGGGAACGCCAGGTTGAGGCGCTCGGGGGTGAGCGAGATGGCGTGGTCCTCGACCCGGGCGTAGTCGCGGTGCCAGGCACCCGGACGTGGCCCGCCGGTGGTCGCGGCCCAGCAGTAGTCCGTGATGATGTCGATCACGCCGGAGGTGGCGGCGAGCACGTTGGGGTCCAGGAACGGCTCGAAGAAGCGGTGCAGCCCCGGCGCCTCCAGATCCCAGTCGACCGTCAGGACCCGCTTGCCGTTCGCGGCGAGGATCCATGCCGTGTTGGCCAGGGCCATCGTGCGGCCCGTACCACCCTTGTACGAATAGAAGGTGATGATCCGTCCACGCTGCCCGGCCGTCATGCTTCTCCTCCGTGATCGGAACCCGCGGCGGGCTGCTGCGGGTAGGTGGGGCCCATGAGGCGGGGCTGCGGCAACTGTGGGCCCTCGGGCGGATGCGCCTGCGCGTGCCTGAGGTACTGGCGGGTCGTGTGCGCCGCCAGGGCCGGCAGCACGTCGGCGAACACCTGGAGCGAGGGCACGCCGTTGGCCGCGATCCGGCAGTCGGTCCGGCGCCCCCGCTCCAGGATCAGGGGGAGAGTGCGTTCCAGCTTCGCCTTGACCTGCCGCCCTTCCGCGCCGTGGCACTCCTCGTCGCTGTGGTTCCAGGGGACGATCGCGCCGACCCAGGGGCGGGCGTTCGCGTCGAATGCCTTCAGCCTGCGCCGCCGGTCCTCGTCGAGGACCGCCCAGCAGTCCACCAGCAGGATCGCCGGGTGGCCCGGTTCGGGCTCCTCGGCCCCGGGGTGCTCGTCGGGCCCGCCGGCCGTCAGCTCGTCGGTGGTCGGATCCTCGTTGTCGAAGTCGGACACCGTGATCCGGTAGTCCAGCGACCGGATCAGCTCCTCCGCCAGCGTGGCGATGGACCGTGGTGTCTCGTCGCCGTAGGGGTTCCACTGCAGGGAACTCTCGCCGTAGCGGCCGTTCTTCCGGGTCTCCGGGACCCGATGGCGGGCGGGGGCCGCCACCGTCAGATGGATACGGCGGGGTCCGTCCCCCGGGGGAGCGAAGGCGCTCGGCGTGGACTCGAACGGCCGGGGGGTGCTCGACGGCAGCGGCGTCTCCTCGGCGACCTGCACGATGCGCTGGGCGAGCGTGAAGACCGTCTCGTCGTACTCGTCCCGCAGCCGCTGGAGTTTGATCAGTCCATAGATCCCGTGGTCCAGATATCGCTCCCCGAACGCGTTGCGCTCCACCTGCAGATGGCGCACCGACTCGGGCAGCCGGTCCATGCCGACACGACTCCACAGCGCCGGCACGATCGCCGGGATGTCGCCGGCGCCGGCGTCCCGGGCCTGGCGTATGCGGTCGCTGAAGGCGAACCATTCCCGACCGCAGGCCTCGCTGCTGAAGTACCGCGGGGAGTACAGCGGCACGAACACCCGGCAGTGCGCCAGGTTGTCGCTGAGCCGGACCGGCCAGCCCTCTCCCGAGCGCATCTCCCGGTCCATGAAGCCCGCGGGGGTGCCCGCCGGCAGATCGGTGATGGCCAGGATGTCGGCGCACAGATCCTTGTAGAGCTTGTAGACCCAGTGATCCGGGTCCCCGCTGTCGGGCCCGGACGGAGTGTGGGCATAGCTCAGAAAGAAATAGGGCCGGTTGTCCGGTGCGCCTCGCCCTCGTACATGTCTGTTCACGCGCCCCCCGCCTGTCGATGCCCTCTGTTCCCCCGCCGGAGAGTCATCTGGCCGGAACCAACAATGTGCCCGACCACCCCCGTGACCGCATGGCTTGTTTCACGTCATTTGTCAGCGATATCCGGACATCAGCCGAGCTGCGGTGTCGACAGCGTCCCGCATGTCCAGGAGGAGTGCGGGCTTCCCCGCCCATTCCCCCACCCCGAGCAGCTCACGCGGCACCTGTGCTCCGATCTCCCTGAAGTCACCGTCGAACAGGGCGAGATCCTCGTACTCGAACCAGTTGCCCTTCTCCTCCAGCACACAGCGGTACGTCCGCGTCGGCGGGGGTGGGCTGGTCCGGTACTCGGCGAGGTGGAACGCCGTGCAGACTTCGAACCCCACGCGCAGCAGGAGTATCTGGGCCCCCGCCGTGTACAGCGCGGCCATCGGGGAGCGCTCGCCGAGATGGCACTGCGGGTCGTGGTCGGCGAGCAGCTCCGCCGCGCGGGCGCCGAGTGCGGCGAACGAAGTCTGGGGGTGGGCGCTGCGCACGGCGCCCGGTGTGCTGCGCACGCACTCGGCGAGCGCGCCCATCGCCGGGCAGGGAGTGGCGTCCTTCTCGAACGGCAGCATTCCTGCCCGGAACTCGGCTTTCTCCCGCTCGGTCATGCCCTCCGTGAACGCCTGGTACTCGCGGGAGGTGTCGGAGTTCTCCGGGGTGAAGGCCGGGACGACGAGGGTGCCGCCGGGGCCCAGGGCGCTCAGCAGCGCGTCGCGTACGGCGACGGGGGCGAGGCCGGTGCCGCTCAGCGAGGAGTGGACCATCAGGACGCCGCCGGGGCGGACGCCCCACTCGGCCAAGTCGTCGCGGAGCCGGGCCGCGAGGCCCTCCTCCCGAGTGGCGTCACCCATGCAGCGTCACCCATTCTCTTCGTAGTTCCTCTGCCAAGTGAACTCCAGACTCGGTGAGTTGGGCATCCTGCAAATCGGTGAGGCGGTCAATGGTGTCGCGGGCCCGGCGCAGTTCCTCGGTGCGGGCGGCCGGGTCGGTCGCCGCTGTCGCCCGGCCGATGGCCTCGCTCGCCTCGTCGAGGAGGCGTCCGGCACCGGTACCGGGCACGTTCAGGTCCGCGATCTGGCGCAGGGCGGCGAGCCTGGACCGCCGCAGCAGCCGGGGCAGTTCGCGGGCCAGCTCCTCGGGCTCGAAGTCGACGGCCACGCCCAGGGCGCCCGGTGTGTCCGTTCCGGGCAGCAGCAGTCCGGCGCCTGCCGCGAGGGGCGTGATCGTGGTGCAGAGGGACGCGTCGGGGCCGGGCGGCCGGCTCGGGGCGTCCGTCTCCGGAGCGTCGTACGCGGCGCGCAGCCGCTTGCCGAAGAGGGCCAGGTCGCTGGGGCTCAGCGGGGTCGCGACGGGCACCGGGTAGCAGTCGCGGTACGGGTCGGCGTCGTCGATGAGCAGCAGTGGTCCGTCCGTGAGGTCCGTCGAGCGCAACGGGCGCCATTCGACGTGCAGTTCCCTGCCGTCCTGATCCGTTCCCGTCACCTGGAGGCCGTCCGCCGTGACCACGCACTCGACCCGCCCGGGCGCCGAGAGGCGCAGGGTCCCGAGGGTGGGGAGGTGGAGGTCCCGGTCCGGCTGCCACCAGGTGAGGGCCGCTTCCGTCTCCGCGAGCACGGAGGCCGCCACGGCCGTCGCCGCCAGCCGGGGGAGGTCGGTGTGACCCTCCAGGGCACGCAGCAGCACGGGGCGCAGGTAGGGGTGGGCGAGCACGGTGTCCAGATGGGCCGCAGCGGCGGCGTCGGAGTCCAGCGCGACCAGGAGCCCCCAGGTCGCGTCCCAGTCGGGGTGGCCGGACAGCTCCGAGTTCACCCGGGCCAGCAGGGTCCTGTTCAACTCCAGCTGGGCCAGTCGCAGGTCTTCGGTGTCCGCGACCGCCGGGTGCAGCGCGCGCTCGGTGATCCGCTCGGCGATGCCCTCGACCAGGCCCCGCAGGTCGGAGCAGAACACCGAGGGGTTGTCGAAGCCCTTCTCGGCGCTGTAGCGGTGGGCATAGAGGCCGCCGCCGCAGGACTCCACGACCGGGCAGCGACGGCAGGTCTCGCTGACGCCCGCGATGCCCAGCTGCCGGGCGCGGACGCCGGGGTGCTCGGCGAACTCCGCGAAGCCGTGGCGGAAGACGTCGTAGCCGGTGGCGGGGGCGCCCTCGTACGCGGTCTTCAGTGAGTCGGCCTGTTCGAAGGTGCCGTCGGTCTCGATGACCGCGAGGTCGGACGGGGCGAGCCCGAGTGCCTCCGTCAGGCTGGGGCCGCCGCGCAGGGTGCTGAGGACCGAGTCGAACGTCCGGACCGGCATGGGGCGTCCCTGTTCCACCCAGCGGTCGAAGATCTTCAGCAGCCAGTCGGCGTAGGGCGTCCCCCCGCCATGTCCGGGAGGGGGGCTGTCCCACGTCGAATGCGGGAGGAGGTAGTCGACGCGGGGCGGTTCGAGGGCGGTCAGCGCGTCGTGCACCGCGACCGGGTCGTTGGCCACGTCGACCGTGCACAGCAGACCCTGGAAGAGGTCCCGGTACTCCGGCAGGCAGAGGAGCCCGATCGCTCGCAGCACCCGGTCGTAGCTGCTGCGGCCTCGACGGTCCAGCCGATGGCGGTCGTTCGCCACCCGGTCGCCGTCGAGCGAAATTCCGATCTTCACACCGAATTCCCGGAACACTTCCAGGTGCCGCTTGTTCAGTTGTACGCCATTCGTATGAATGCGCAGGTCCAAAGTCGTGACCGGCGACAATACCCGGGTGAGTTCCTCGCACATGTGCCGTAGCCGGGCCGGTCCGGCGAGAAGTGGTTCTCCCCCGTGCAGAATCACGGCGACGGATTCCAGTTCGCTGTCGGCCGCGTATTCGGCGAGCCGGCGAGCCACTTGCCCGAGGGTCTCCTCGGCGATCACCACCGGCCGCCCACGCCAGCTCTGGTCGGCGTGTTCGTACACGTAGCAGTGGTCACATGCCAGGTCGCAGCGGCTGTGCACCTTGAGGACCAGTTGCTGGATCGATCGCTGGCCGCGGAAGTCCGTCACTTTCCCGGAGTGTACGCGCCGACCCGACCGGGCGGAGACGGAGAGAGACCCCAACGTCCTTGATGATCAAGGAGGTTGGGGTCTCGGATGTGATGCTCGTGAGCTAGATGGACGAGTTGAACTCGCCCGCTCCGGCGGGGCGCGCCTCGCGAACCTCTGTCACGCGACCGGTGAACCGCTGGACGCGGGGCTCACGCGTGTCGATCGTCGCGAGAGTGGCCGTCCGCTGGGTGGCCGGTCGAGTCGCGCCCGGTCGGCGGATCGGCTTCGTGCCCATAACGTTCATGAATTTCTCGTCCTCCTCAAGAGACCAATGCGTCATCAGTCCCTTGCCGACGAGATCCCGTGGCATGGGCCTGGTCATTGAGGTTCGGACGACACTGTAGGGCATGGTTCTATCATGCACGCCCTATACCATGCACGCCTCCGGGGGTAAAGGGTGCCTGTCCTCGCCGTGTTCCGCGCCAGGCGGCCTGGCGCGAATTCAAGATTGACGAGAGCATGACCGTTCCGTTGACTTCCCGGCATCCGTATGAGGTCTGCATGGCTGCGACGCCCGGCCCCAGCACTACGGTGAGTGATCGAGATCTGTCGCCGTTGTTCCAGGTGTGCGATGAGAAGGCGGTGACCCATCAGGGTGAGTCGTTCAAGGTCGTCCGTATGCAACTGGTCGTCCTGCTGCTCGCGACCGCCACCGCGTCACTGGCGGAGCGGGTCGGGAGCCGGGTGCCCTCGGCCGTCGCGGCCGTGCTGTACGGCCTGACCATCGGGATCGGTGTCTATGTGTCCCGGCGCCGAGCGCGGGCGCAGTGGCAGGCGCACCGGGCTGCGGCCGAGGTGGTCAAGTCGCTGGCCTGGCAGTTCATGGTCCACGGGGGACCGTTCCCCTCACGACTCGTCAATCCCGAGGCGATGTTCGCCGAACGGCTGGAGGAACGGCTCAGCGAGCTGCGCAAGGTGGGGTGGGAGGACCCCCGCGAGTCCGTCACCGAGCTCGGGCTCGGGCAGATCACGCCGAGGATGCGCGCGGTGCGCGCCAAGGCGTTCGCGGCGCGGCGCGACATCTATCTCCGTGACCGGGTGCTGAACCAGCTGGCCTGGTACGGCGGCAAGGCCGGGCAGGCGCACCAGGCGTCCGTGCGCTGGTCGGGCGTCACCACGACCCTGACCGCGGTGGCCCTGGTCACCGCTGTGGCCCGGGCCCTGGGGGTCATCGGCAGCCGCTGGGACCCGACCGGTGTCCTCAGCGCGGCCGCCGCGGCCGGTGTCGCCTGGCAGGAGGTACGGCGCCACCGCCCGTTGACGTACGCGCACAAGCTCGTCGAACAGGATCTGGACACCCTGCGCGTCACCATGACCACCACGGTCACGGAGGACGGGTGGGCCGACGCGGTCGCGGAGGCCGAGCGGCTGGTCTCGCCGCAGCACACGGACTGGCTGGTGCGGTTCGGGTCCTGACGCGGGGAGGGCACCCACGGGGCAGGGGGATCAGGCGCGGCGTACGCCCGGGCTCCACAGGACCGTCACCGGGACGCCCGTGAGGCGTGCGTAGTCGACGATGTCGGCCGTGCCGCCCAGGCCGCGGGCGGGGGCGCCGTCCCAGACGGCGATCATGCGGTCGGTGTGGTCGACGATGTAGCGGCCGGCCGCGTAGTACGCCTCCTCGTGGGTGCGTTCGTACGGCAGTTGCTCGCGTTCGGCGCAGCATTTGAGGAGACGGCGGTAGGCGGCGCGGACCTCGTCGTCGCCGAGGTGGGTCTCGTAGTCCATGCCCGGGATGACGGCGGTCAGTTGCAGACCGCTCTCCAGGGCGATCTCCGCGAACAGCTGATCCGCCCCGGCGGCGAGGCTGCTGAGGGCCCGGGTGCCGGAGGGGCGGCCGCGCAACTCCGCCCGGATGCCCGAGCGGACGGCGGACAGGGCGGCTTCCGGGATCTCCCGGTGTCCGGTGATACCGATCCGGGTCACGGGCCCTGGCATCCGTGCGCTCACCTCCGTGGCCGTGTTCCTCCAAGTAACCCTAGCGGCGGGGCACTTCGGCGAGAACGACGCGTACGGGTGTTCGGTGGGGCGTCACGGGCTCACGGGGGCGACCGCCGGGAGACCGTCGTGGTGCCGACCGCCCTCGCGTGCTCCGGGTGCTGCCGCTCGTGGGCATGTTCGGAGAAGTGTTCGTAGGGGGTGTCGGCGGGGTGGTCTCGGGGCCGGCTCGGGTGCGTCGGTCAGTCGCCGACCGGGTCCAGGCTGATGGGTGCGATCCGGCCGTCCAGCATGGCGCCTACGCCGAGCGCGGCGCAGACGTCGGGCCGTTCGGCGATGTGGACCGGCATCCCGGTGGCGTGGCGGAGCATCTGGTCGAAGCCGGGGAGCAGGGCGCTGCCGCCGACCATCATGATGCCGCGGTCGGCGAGGTCGGCCACCAGGTCGGGCGGGCAGTCGCGGAGCACCTTGCCGATGCCGTCGACCACGGCGGTGAGGGGGGTCTGGATGGCGTCCCGTACGGCCGCGGTGTCCACCTGCACGGAACGGGCCAGTCCCGTCGCCACGTCCAGGCCGTGGATCTCGGTGGAGGTGGGGCCGTGCGGGGTGAGGCCGTTGCCGGAGAGGGCCAGCTGGAGCGGCCGTACGGACTGGCTCGGCAGCGTCAGTTCGTGGCGCAGACGCAGGTGCTGCACGATCGCGTGGTCGATGGTCTCGCCGCCGACGGGGATGCGTACCGCGCTGACGACCGAGCCGAGCGAGAGGACGGCGAGTTCGGTGGCGCCCGCCCCGCACACCATGATCATGGTGGCCTCGGGCTGCTCCACCGGCAGACCGCAGCCGACCGCCGCCGCGATGAGGGTGTCCACCAGTTCCACCCGGCGGGCGCCGAGGCCCACCAGGGTCTCGATCGTGGCGCGTTGGGCGAGTGGGTCCGCGCCGTGCGGGGTGCAGGCGGCGGCGCGCAGCACGGGCTTGCGGCGCAGTGTGCGGCGGACCCGGTCGCCCAGCAGCTGGCGCAGCATGCGCTGGGCCATCTCGATGTCGACCACCGTGCCGCCCGAGACGGGGCGGACGACCCGGATGTAGTCGGGCGTACGGCCCGTCATCTTCTCCGCGAACTCCCCGACCGCGATCAACGCGCCCGTCCGGGTGTTCACGGCGGCGACGCTCGGCTGGTCGACGACCAGGCCCGCGCCCTTCACATACACCCGGGTTCGCGCGGCCCCGAGGTCGACGCCGAAGTGGCAGCGGCGCAGCTGCTCCAGACTGGCGGTCATCGCGGTCATTGCGGATCCTCCCGAGAGCACGGACCGTACGGACCGCCGCCGGTCGGCGGTTCCCTGGTTCCCTTTGCATCGTGCGGGGGGCGGGAGCGGGGTGCCTGTTGGGGTGGGCCGGGTGGGGGTGCGGCTGGACGGGTGGTTCAGCGCGTGTCGGTGTCGGTTGGGGCGACCGTCGTCGGTCGGGTGTGGGTGAGGGCGGGGGCGTCAGTCGGGTGTGGGTGGTGTCGTCGGGTCGACGATTCCCCGTACGACTCCCAGCTCCACCAGGTCCTGCGGTCGTACCCGCAGTTCGTCCGCTGTCGCCCGGACCAGGGTCTCCGGCCGTTTCAGGATCGCCGCCGCCAGTTCCGGGGCGATCACCGAGAAGTAGGAGTCGGGGGTGGCCCAGGTGTGGGTGGGGGAGGCGAGGGCGAGGGCTCCGCCGGAGCCGCCCTCGCCGATGAGGAGGGTGGTGACGGGGGTGCGGGCGCTCGCGACGGTGGTGAAGAGGGCGGCGATGGCGGGGCCCGCGCCCTGGCGTTCCGCTTCGGCGTCGTTCGCGGCGCCGGGGGTGTCGATCAGGGTCAGGACGGGGATGCCGAGGCGGTCGGCGAGGCGGATGAGGCGGGTGGCGGTGCGGTAGCCCGCCGGGCGGGTCGCGGTGCCGCACTGGGCCGCGTAGGCGACGGTCCGCCCGTCGTGTTCGCCGAAGCCGCAGAGCATGCCGGGGTCGGTGCCGCCGGCCCGGTCACCGCTGAGCGGTGCGCGGCGGGTGAAGTAGGCGTCCAGGTAGGCCTCGGCCCGGGGGCGGTGGGGGGAGCGGGCACGTTGCACGGCTTCCCAGCCGGTGCTGGGCAGGGGGGTTTCGTGGGGGTGCGGGCCGCGGAGTGCGTGGGGTGGGCGTGCGGGGTCCTTGGACGGGCCGGTCAGGAGGGTCAGCCACAGGGACAGGGTGTCGCGCAGGTCGTCCGGGTGGACCACCGCGTCCACGGAGCCCGCCGTGACCTGGGAGTCCGCCGTGTACGCCGCCCGGTCCGCGTCCGGTGGGCGGACCCGGGAGCCGGCGAAGCCGATCTGGGCCTCCGGCAGGGCCAGGACGATGTCGGCGCCGGCGCCGAGGGCCGCCCAGCCGCCGCCCGTCGTCGGATCGCGGAGCACCGCGATCTGCGGCAGTCCCGCCTCGCTCGTCAGCGCCGACTCCCGTGCCACGCGCTGGAGTTGGGTCAGCGCGCGCATGCCCTCCTGCATACGGCTGCCACCCGTCGCGATCAACGAGACCACCGGGAGGCGGTGTTCACGGGCGTAGGTGTACGCCGCCTCCAGCCGGTCGCCGGTGCGCTCGCCGAGCGAGCCGCCGAGGAAGCCGAACTCGAAGGAGATGAGCACGGCCGCCGTACCGGTGCGGACGGCGGTGCCGGTCGCTTCGGCCCCTCCTTCCGTACGCGCTTCCGTACGCGTCCGGTCGCCGATCCACGCGCGGCCCCACACCACCGACTCCTCCTCCCCGGTGCGGGCCGTCGCGCGGGCGCGTGCGGTGTCGTAGTCCTGCCAGGCGAGGGGGCCGTCGGGGGTGTACTCCCTTTGCGGCGTGGGGAGTTCGGTGAAGTCGTCCGTCAGGAGGGCCAGGGCCTCGCGGGCCGAGAAGCGGCGGTCGGTCATGCGGACGCGTCCGTCGTCAGCGCCCGCTTCATGATCTTGCCCATGTCGTTGCGGGGGAGGGCGGCGAGGTAGTGGACGGTCCGGGGGCGCTTGTGAGGGGAGAGGAGGGTGGCGACATGGGACGCCAACTCCGCCGCCGGGGGCGGGGATCCGGGATCCTGCGGCACGATCCAGGCGACCACGCGTTCGCCGAGGTCGGGGTCCGGCGCGCCGGTGACGGCCGCCTCCCGTACGCCCGGGTGCTCCAGGAGCGCGTTCTCGATCTCACCCGCGCCGATCTTGTACCCGCCGCTCTTGATGAGGTCGGTGGCCTTGCGGCCGACGATGCGCACATAGCCGTCGGGGTCGCGGACGGCCATGTCGCCGGTGCGGAACCAGCCGTCGGCGGTGAACGCGGCGGCGGTCGCGTCGGGGCGGTTGAGGTACTCGGTGAAGAGGTTCGGGCCGCGCACCTGGATCTCGCCGACCGACTCGCCGTCGTCCGCGGTGAGGGGAGTGCCGTCGTCCTCGACCAGCCGCAACTCCACGCCGGGCAGGGGGACTCCGACCGTGCCGGCGCGGGGTTCGCCGTCGGCGCGGACGCTGGTGTTCATGAGTGTCTCGGTCATGCCGTACCGCTCGATCACCCGGCGGCCCGTCGCCGCCGCGATCCGCTCGTGGTCGTGCAACGGCAGCGCGGCCGAGCCGGAGACGAGGAGGCGGGCGCCGCCGAGTGCCTTCGCCAGTTCCGGGTCGCCGGGCAGGGTCTCCGCGATGCGGTGGTACATCGTCGGGACGCCGAACAGCATCGTCGCGCCGGACGACAGCTCCCGGGCCACCGCGGTCGTGTCGAACCTGCCGAGGTGGCGGACCGCGCCGCCGCGCCGCAGCGGGCCGAGGATGCCCAGGATCAGGCCGTGCACATGGAAGAGCGGCAGGGCGTGGACCAGGACGTCGTCTGCGGTCCACTGCCAGGCGTCGGCCAGCGCGTCCAGAGTGGTCGCGATGGCGCGGCGGGGGATGACGGCGCCCTTGGGCGGGCCGGTCGTTCCGGAGGTGTAGACGATGAGGGCGGGGGCGGCGGGGGTCGGTTCCCCTGTCGGTTCGTCCGTGGGCGCCGGGCGGGATGTCGAGTCGTCCCGTACGTCGATGTCCAGGCGCTCCAACTCGGCCAGTGCGGACGGCAGTTCGACGTCGGGGGCGGTGAGGATCAGTGCGGGGGTGCTGTCCTTCAGGATGTGCCCCAGCTCGCTCTGGCCCGACTTCGGGTTGAGCGGTACGGCGGGGACGCCGGCCCGTAGCGCGGCCACGACGCCCACCGCCGTCTCCAGCGTCGGTGTCGCCCAGACGGCCACGCGGCCCGCGTCGCGGATCCGGGCGGCGAGCGCGTCGGTCACGGCCGCGAGTTCCGCGTACGTCAGGGACCGGTCGCCGAAGCGCAGGGCGGGGCGTTCGGGGGTTCGGGCTTCGCCGGTGAGGGCCGGGAAGAGAGAGGACACGTTCCGTACTCCTTGGTCGTCGGTCGTCGGTCGTCGGTCGTCGCCGTTCGAGGTGTCGCGCTGCCCTTGCGGCTCCCCGATCCTCGGGGTTCCCCGAGGGGTTACCCGAATCCCGGCACCACCAGCACCAGCCACACCACGGCGGGCACCACGGCCACCACGATCCCTCCGTAGATCATCAGCTGTCGGAAGAAACGCTCGCGGTCCACGTCCGGCGCGGCGGCCAGGACCAGCGCGCCGTTGGTGGAGAAGGGACTGACGTCCACGACCGTCGCGGAGACGGCGAGTGCCGCGATCATGCCGACCGCACCGATCTCGCCCTGGGCCAGGAACGGTACGGCCAGGGGGATCAGGGCGCCCATGATGCCGACGGAGGAGGCGAACGCCGAGACGACGGCGCCGATGTAGCAGAGGAGCACGGCGGCGAGGAGGGGGATGCCGATGCCGCCGACGCCCTCGCCGGCCCAGGTGATGGTGCCCATCTCGTCGAGTACGCCCACGTAGGTGAGGACGCCGCAGATGAGGAGGACCGTGGACCAGGCGATCTGGGTCACCGCCTTGCGGCTGTCGTCCGGCCAGAGGGCGCTGAGGAGGGCGGCGAGGGTGACGGCGGTGAGGCCAGCGTCCAGGTCGAAGGCGAGGACCGCGACGACCAGGGCCGCGAGGGAGGCGAGGGTGGCCGTGATGGCGGGGGTGAGCGGGGTGTCGGGCTCTGGGTCCGGGGCCGGGTCCGGGGCCGGGTCGGTCTCGGAGACCGAGACAGAGACAGAGGCGGAGGCGGAGGGAGGGGTAGGGGCCGCGGCTGTAGCCGTGGCGGTGGCAGAGACAGGGGCAGGGGCAGGGACAGGCGCTGAGACAGGGGCTGAGGTCAGTTTCAGGCCGCCGAAGAGGACGAACACCACCCCCGCGATCACCAGGTTGGCGATCAGGGACGTCAGGAAGAGGAACAGCTCGTTGCCGGGCAGGTTCTCGCGCTCGACGATCCCGTTGACGATCGTGCCGTAGATGCTGATGGGGGAGAAGCCGCCGCCCTGCGCGCCGTGGACGACCATCGCGCCCATCAGCAGGGGGCTGATGTTGTAGCGCGAGGCGAAGCTGAGGGCGATGGGGGCGACGATCGCCACCGCCGCCGGACTGACCGCGCCGATCGCCGTCAGCGCGGCGGTGAGGAAGAACATCACCCACGGGATCAGCGCCACCCGCCCCCGAACGAGCCGGATCGAGGCGTGGACCAGCCAGTCGGTGGTGCCGTTGGCGCGGGCCATCGCGAAGAGATAGGTGACGCCGACGAGGACGACGAAGAGGTCACCGGGGAACCCGGCGAAGATGCCGTCCGCGTCGAGGTCGGCGACGAGTTCGCCCACTCCGAAGGCGGCGGCGAAGGCCAGCGCGCCCATGTTCACGGAACGGGTCGTGGCGATGACGAACACCACGGCGAGGACGAGGATCGAGATCAGTTCGGGGGACATACGGGCTCCCGTCGTTGGGTCCCGGAACGGCACAGGGAGGGGAGGAGGGGGAGGGGGCGAGGTGCGGGCAGAGGGACTGGGGGCGTGTGGGCAAGTGGTCGAGTGGCTGAGCCACTTACGGTTGGTCAGCGTGCGGGCGTACGAGGGTGGCGTCAAGGGGGTGCGCGTAAATTGGTTCAGCCACTCGACCACCGCTCCACTGGCTCCACCCGGTGTTACGCTCCCGACGAGCGACGCCGGACGAGCGGCACACGCACTGCGAGCAGCACGAGCAGCATCGAGCAGCACGAGGGGGAATCGTGAGCGACGCCCTGCGCCCCATGGCCAAGCAGCGGCTCTACGAGCAGGTCCTCGACCGGCTGCGGCAGTACGTCGCCGAGGGCGGTCTGAGGGCCGGTGACCGGCTGCCGCCCGAGCGGGACCTGGCCCAGCGGCTCGGGGTCAGCCGGGCCTCGGTCAAGCAGGCCATCGTGGTGCTGGAGGTCCAGGGGCTGGTGGAGGCCCGGCACGGTGGCGGCACGTACCTCGTGCGGGACAGCCTGGACGTGGAGCCGGTCGAGAGGATGGTCGAACGGCGTCAGCGGTTGCCCGATGTGCTGGAGGCCCGCGAGGCGCTGGAGACGAAGCTCGCCGAACTGGCCGCCGAGCGCCGCACGGAGGACGACCTGACCGCGATGCGGGACGCCCTCACGCACATGGCCGGCGAGATCGAGCGGGACGGGCACGGCATCGAGGGCGACCGGCTGTTCCACGCGGCGGTCACGGCGGCCGCGCACAGCAGTCTGCTCGCCGAGTTCATGCGCTCCATCGCCGACCAGATCGCCGAGAGCCGCACCGAGTCGCTGCGGCAGCCCGGCCGCCCCGACCGTTCGCTCGCCCAGCACCAGGCGATCCTCGACGCCATCGCCGCCCGGCAGCCCAAGCAGGCGGCCACCGCGATGCGCCGCCATGTCCGCACGGTCGCGAAGGTCCGCCTGCTGGACTGGGACCCGGGCGACTCACCGTCCTGAGCCCGCCCCCGCCCCGCCCTCCTGAGCCCGCCCCGCCCCGCCCTCCTGAGCCCGCTCCCGTCCGCCGTTGTCAGTGGCGGTCAGTACAGTCGGCCACCGGCGAGTCGGCAGGTGCCGACGGGTCCACAGAAGCGGCGGAGGACGGTCGTCGGCGGAGAGCCGGCGGGCGAGCGTGGGGGAATGCGGGGCGGCGGTGCGGGAGTTCGCGGGGGAGTTCGAGACCCATCTGACAGTGGCGGCCGGATCCGTGGCCGGTGACGAGGACCGGATACGGCGGTGGGCGGAGCGTCACCGGGTCAAGTACACCCGGATCGTGCTCGACCGGGGAGCGGTGCCCGACCAGCCGATGCTGACGGTCCGTGGCCAGGGGGCGCTGTCGGCGCAGCGCGCGGCCGCGTCCGTGTGGGTCGAACGGCTGGGCGCCGAGGGGTTCGTGGTGGCCCGGGTGAAGATCGAGGCCACACCCTGGAACGCGGACGTGCCCCGGACGGCCGCCGAGGCCCGCGCCCTCTCTCCCGGCTGCTACTTCGAGCACCATGTGAAGCTCGCCCTCGCCGACGACACCGAGGTGGCGACGGTCCGCGCCCTCGCCGAGCGCCATGAGGCCCATGTGTCGCGCAACGCCCGCCGCGAGCTGGGCGCCACCGACCGAGCGGGCGGACAGCGGGGCGGCGCCGGGGGCGACGGGCCGGACGGTCGGCCCGCACGCGGGCACGAGCGTTTCGTCACCCAGCGCTGCCGTGACGTCGGCCGGCCCGAGGCCCGCCGCCGTCTCGACGCCCTCCTCGACGCGCTCGCGACGGCGGAGTTCAAGGCGGTGGAGGTGGAGGAGGAGTTCGTCGTCCACGACGACCGCCCGCAGTTGGACGCCGGGTGGATAAGGGAGCGGACGCGCATCGGCACCGCCCCGCTCGGCGAGCGGCGGACGGATGTGCGTGCCGATGAGCCGGCGGACGCCCGGTGACCGGGTCCCGGGCGGGCGAAGGAGCCCGGTCCCCGGACGACGAGCGGTGGCGGGCCGCGCACCGGGCCGTGCTCGACCACCTGCTCCGTCTCGTCGCCGAGTACTCGCCCCTGGGGGAGGACCTGGTGCTGCGCGGCAGCATGGTCATGTCGGCGTGGGTGGGGGCCGAGGCGCGCGAGCCCGCCGACCTCGACTGGATCGTGCCCCTGCCCCTGCTGGTCCCGGTGGACCCCGCGCACCCCTACCCGTACGTGGACGGGCTGGAGTCCGTACAGCAGTGGCCGGAGGCGGCCGACGGGGCCGGGCGGTACGAGATCTGGAGGTTCGAGGAGTTCGACACCGGGGGCCTGCGGCCGATGGTCCCGCCCGACGGGCTGCACTGGGTCTTCGAGGCGGAGCCCGAGGAACGCCCGCCGCATCTGGCACTGCTCGACCTGGTGCGGGAGCGGCCGGTCGCCGCGCCGGGCGTGGTGCTCGACGTGAACGGCGCCCGGCCCGACGGCATCTGGACCTACGTGGAGTACGAGACCCCCGGCGTCCGTCTCACCATCCCCTGGGCGGCGGAGGGCCTGCCGCCCGGTGAGGCGCGGCTGGACTTCGCCCGGGACGAGCCGCTCCCGGAGCTTCCCGTGTGGACGGCGATACCCCGCGCCGACGGCAGCGGCCGGACCGTCGTGCGCACCCCGGGCCCCGCGCTGTCGCTCGCCTGGAAGCTCCTGTGGCTGCACACCGACTGCGCCACCGAGGGCCACGCCCGGGCCAAGGACCTC
Source organism: Streptomyces caniscabiei (assembly GCF_014930365.1). Taxonomy (GTDB): domain Bacteria; phylum Actinomycetota; class Actinomycetes; order Streptomycetales; family Streptomycetaceae; genus Streptomyces; species Streptomyces caniscabiei. The sequence continues at coordinate 245,135 of NZ_JABXWI010000009.1, forward strand.
CATGACGCCGTCCTCCTCGCCGAGGCCGAGGTCACCCGGCTCTCCCCGCGCCTGCTCCACAAGGTCTTCCGCCGTGCGCCCGGCGCCGGCACCCCGGCCTACGCCGACGCCCTGCGCGTGGACACGCTCGTCCTCGACGCCGAGGACTGGGCGGACTTCCGCACCGCCCACCCCCGGGTGCGGGGCACGGCCGAGGAGTGGGTGGAGCGCCTGGGCCGAGCGCTGGAACGGGTGCCGGCGCCGCCCGCGGCGCGGCGGAAGGGCAGGGGACGTGCGGCCGGCGCCTCCTAGCGCTCCCCGCGCACCCCGTTCGTCACCACGTCCGCCACCACGCAGCTCACGTTGTCCGGGCCGCCCGCCTCGTTCGCCTCGGTGACGAGGGCGCGTACGGCGGTCTCGGGGTCGGGGGCCGAGGACAGGGTGCGCCGGAGGGCCGGGTCGGGGACGACCGACGAGAGGCCGTCTGAGCACAGGAGATAGCGGTCGCCGGGGTGGGCGTCCTGGAGGCGCAGGTCGGGCGTGCCGGTCGCCCCGCTGTTGGTCAACGCCTTGAGGAGCAGGGCGGGTTGGGGGTGCGCGGTGGCCTCCTCCGGCGTCAGCCGGCCCTCGTCGATCATCGACTGGACGACGGTGTGGTCATGGGTGATCCGGAACAGTTCGCCGTCGCGCAGCAGATACGCGCGGGAGTCGCCGATGTGGACGAGGGCGAGCTGCGAACCGGTCCAGAGCATCGCCGTCAGGGTGGTGCCGTCGTCCCCGGTCCCCGCGACGCCCCGTACGGCGTCGCTCGCGCCCCGCACCGCGTCCTCCAGCAGGTTCAGCACACTGCCCGCCGGTAGGGTCTCGCGGTCCAGCGTCTTCAGCGCCTCCACGGCGGCCGTGCTCGCGGGTGCCCCGGCGGGGCCGAAGCCGTCGGCGACGGCGAGGACGCGGGTGCCGGCGTAGGCGGTGTCCTGGTTGGCTGCGCGTACCAGGCCGGTGTCGGAGAGGGCGGCGTAACGGAGTTCGAGCATCGCGGTGTCCTCCTCGGACGGGTGGGTGAGGTGGTCCACGAGGAAGGCCGCCAGGTCGCGCCGGGTCGCCATCTCGGCCTCGACACCGGCCCAGTACGCCCGGATCTCCCGGGCCGCGGGGCCCGGCTCCAGCGCGCACACCGTACGGATACGGGCCAGCGGCATCCCGAGCCGGCGGAGCCAGGCCACCAGCCGGGCCCGCTCCAACTGCTCGGCGGCGTAGTAGCGATAGCCGGTGTCGGGGTCGACGCGGGCGGGCCGCAGCAGCTCCAGCTCGTCGTAGAGCCGCAGTGCCTTCGGTGACAGCCGGCACGCCTTGGCGAAGGCCCCGATCGTCAGCATGTCCATGGCTCCCCCTGGCTCTTGTGGTCCTGGCGTTCCTCGTTCCGCGATCGATGCTGGGGCTTCACCGAAGGTGAAGGTCAAGCGATGGTGCGGAGCCAAGCCGATCATCCGTTATCTTTTCGTGACTGACTCGGCCACATCCGATCACATACTGATCACACTCTGAAGGAACATGAGCGCGCACAAGGCAACACGTTCTCGCACCCGCAGCCGTACCAGCACCCGCCGTCGTCGGCGGAAGGTTCGTGCGCCGCGGGCGAGAGTGCCTCTGTGGAGCGGGCTCGGGGCGGTGGCGGTCGTCGGTGTCGCCGGTTTAGCCGCGGTGGGGTGGGTGGGCGGCGGCACGGGCGAGACGGCCGGCGGGTCCGGGGCGACCACGTCCGCCGAACCCTCGCCCGAGCGCTCCAGGCGCTCACCCGGTCCCAGCCGGAGTGCCGACGCCGACGCCGACAAGGGTGCGTCCGGTGGTCCCTCCTCCTCGCCCAGCTCGTCGCCGAGCGACTCAGGTTCCCCCTCGCCCAGCGACTCGCCCGTCACCATCCCCAGGACCGGGCCCGGCACGTTCACCACGGCCTCCGGCGGCAGCCCCAAGGTGGGGAAGGGCACGCCCCTGCGCTACCGGGTCGACGTCGAGAAGGGACTGTCGCTGTCGGCAGCCGAGGTCGCCGACGAGGTCGAGGCCGTGCTCGCCGACCCGCGCGGCTGGACCGCCGACGGCAGATCGGCGTTCCAGCGGGTCTCCGGCGGCCCCACCGACTTCGTCGTCAAGGTGGCGACCCCCGGTACCGTCGACGCGTTCTGCCGCCGGGTCGGGCTGAACACCCGCGGCGAGTTCAACTGCCAGGCCGGCGACGACGTCATGGTCAACCTCGAACGCTGGGAACTGGCGACCCCCGTCTACGCCGAGGACGTCGAGGCCTACCGCGCCCTGATCATCAACCACGAGGTCGGTCACTTCCTCGGCCAGGGCCACGTCACCTGCCCCGGCGAGGGCAAGCCCGCCCCGGCGATGATGCAGCAGATCAAGGGCATGAAGGGCTGCGTCCCCAACGTCTGGCCGTACGACAGCGACGGCCGCTTCCTCACCGGGCCCTCGGTGCCGTGAGCCGGCACGGGCCCACGACGACCGGCCGCCCGTGGAACCCGGTCCCGTCCCGTCATGTCACCCGCGGTTGTTAGCCTGCGCCGGAGACCCGCATTCCGGAGACCCGCATTCCGGAGACCCGCGTTCCGGGACCCGCACCCCGGAACCCCCTGCGCGCGGCCCCGGACGGGCAGCCGCAGCCGCAGACGTACGAGATGGGAGCCCCCGTGGCCCGCACAGCCGCCCCCCGCATCGCCCTCGCCACCTACGACCCCGGGCCCCGGGTCAACCACGACCGCGATCTGCCGGTGCTGGTGGAGGCACTGCGGGAGGCCGGGGCCGACGCGGCTGCCGTGCGCTGGGACGACCCGGCCGCCGACTGGGCCGCGTACGACCTCGTCGTCATCCGCTCCACCTGGGACTACAGCTGGCGCGCGGCCGAGTTCGTGGCCTGGGCGGAGAAGACCGGTGCGGCCACCCGGCTCGCCAACCCGGCCGACGTCGTGCGCTGGAACACCGACAAGCGGTACATCGGCGACCTCGCGCGGGCCGGGGTCCCCGTCGTACCGACGGACTACCTCGCGCCCGGCGACCCCCTCCGGCTCCCCGAGGCGCACGAGTACGTCGTGAAGCCCACCTCCGGAGCGGGCGCCCGCTACGCCGCCCGCTACACCCCCGACCGGCGCGAGACCGCCGCCGCGCAGATCGAGCGGATGCGCGCCGAGGGGCTCACCGCGATGGTGCAGCCGTTCATGACCAGCATCGACACCGAGGGCGAGCGGGCCCTGCAGTTCTTCGGCGGCCGGCTGCTGCACGCCAGCCGCAAGGGCGCGGTGCTCGCGCCCGGGACCGCGTACGACGCGGAGAAGACCGCCCACCCCGACCTGGTCCACTGGACTCCGACCGAGGCCGAACTCGCCGTGGCCGAGCGGGCGTTGGCCGCCGTACCGGGGCGGTCCGAGCTGCTCTACGCGCGCGTCGACCTGGTCACCGGCGCGGACGGGCAGCCGTGTGTGATGGAGCTGGAACTCGTCGAGCCCAACCTCTTCCTGTGGCTTCACCCGGCCTCGCTGCCCCGCGTGGTCGAGACGATCCTGACCGCCGCGACCACCGGCTAGCCGCGACGACGGCCCGCACCCCGTCCCGCACCCCGTCCCGCACCCGCCCGGCCCGCACCCGCCCCTCACCCGAAGAGGCGGGAAATCCATGAAGCGGGCGTCCCGCCCGTGCCCGCTGCCTACCCTTCGGGGTTACAACAGCGCGTACGGGAACCACAACTGAGGGCGTGACCAGCATCGTGGGCGGATCGGAGTCGCGGCGCACTTCCGGTTTCCCGGCGGAGCTGACGAGCTTCGTGGGGCGGCGGGACGAGGCGGCCGATGTCAGACGGTTGCTGTCGGCGGGCAGACTGCTGACGCTGACGGGACCCGGCGGGGTGGGCAAGACCCGCCTCGCCGGGCATGTGGCGGGACAGGTCGCACGGGCCTTCCCGGACGGCGTGTGGCTCGTGCCGCTGGCCGCGCTGAGCGACGAGGCCTTCGTCCCGCACGCCGTCAACGACGCGCTCGGCGTCCGCAACGAGACCGTGCGGCCCCCGCTGGAGATCCTCGTCGACCATCTGCGGGAGCGACGCTTATTGATCGTGCTCGACAACTGCGAGCATCTGCTGCGCAGTTGCGCCGTCCTCGCCCAGGCCGTGCTGGCGGCCACCGAGGGCGTACGGATCCTCGCCACCAGCAGACACCGGCTCGGGCTGGCCGGGGAGCAGCTCTTCGAGGTGCCGCCGCTGCCCGCGCCCGCGCCGGAGGAGCTGAGCCCGTCCACGAGTTCGTCGGCGGTCGAGTCCTTCCCCGCGCTCAGGCTGTTCGCCGACCGGGCGGCGGCCGTGGTCCCCGGCTTCACCGTCGGCGAGGCCAACCAGCAGGCCGTGGCCCGGCTCTGCCGCCGCCTCGACGGGCTGCCGCTCGCCATCGAGCTGGCGGCGGTCCGGGTGCGGGCCCTCGGCGTGGACCAGCTCGTCGAACGCCTCGACGACCGCTACCAGCTCCTGACCTGCGGCAGCCCGACCTCCGCGCCCCGCCATCGCACCCTGCGCTCCGCCGTCGACTGGAGCCATGAACTGTGCACCCCGCAGGAGCAGTTGGTGTGGGCGTGGCTGTCGGTGTTCGTCGGCGGCTTCGACCTGGCCGCCGCCGAGGCGGTCTGCGCCGGGGAGGACGCAGGGACCGGGGAGCGGATCGCCCCGTGCGCGGTGCTGGACGCCGTCGCCGGGCTCGTCGACAAGTCGGTCCTCGTCCGGGAGGAGCACGGCGGCCAGGTCCGCTACCGGCTGCTGGTGTCGCTGCGCGACTACGGGCTGGAGAAACTGCACGCCCTGGGCGCGGCGACCGAGACCCGGCGCCGCCACCGGGACCACTTCGCGCGCCTCGGCGCCGAGTACGAGCAGGCCTGGTTCGGCCCCGACCAGACCGAGATCACCGAACGCATCCGGATCGACCAGGACAACTTCCGGGCCGCCCTGGACTTCTGCCTCACCACCCCCGGTGAGGCCCAGCACGGGCTGCGGCTGGCCGCCCGGCTGTGGTTCCACTGGGTCGCGGGCGGCATCTGGGGCGAGGGACGGCACTGGATGGACGGCGCCCTGCGCGCCGGCGCCCGGCCCGACGTGGCCCTGACCCGCGCCATGTGGGCGGGCGCCCTGACCTCCCTGGTGCACAGCCGCTCCGCCGCCGTCCTGGCCGGCCTCGACCCGGTGCGGGCCGCCGCCGACGCCGACGAGGAACTCCCGGTGCCCGCGCCGCCGCCCGTGCCGGCCGGCGCCCTCGCCCCGGGCCGGGCCCGCGCCTCCACCGCCTTCGTCGTCCTCACCCGCGTCGAACTGGCCTGCACCCTGGTCAGCCGGGGCCGCGCCGACGAGGCGATCCCGCTGTGCGCCGAGGCCGTCGCCCTCTGCGAGGCCCACGGGGAACAGTGGGCCCGGTCCTGGGCGCTGCGCACCCTCGCCCTCGCGCACTGGTCGGCCGGGCAGTACGACCGGGCCGCCGAGCACGCCCGCGCCTGTCTGCGGCTGCCGTACACCGTCAGCCAGCACCAGAGTCTCGCCCGTACCCTCGATCTGCTCGCCGCCGCCGAGGCGCTGGCGGGCGACGCCGAGCGGGCCGGGGTGCTGCGCGGCGCCGTCGACCGGATCTGGCACGACATCGGCGGCAACCCCATGGACGACCACCGGCCGGGCCGTCCCCGCGCCGCCGAACACCACGCCCGCCTCGCCCTCGGCGACCACGCCTACGCCCTGGCCCACCGGCGCGGCGGCCGTCTGACGGCGGAGCAGGCGGTGGCCTACGCGCTGGGCGAGCCGTCGGCGGGACCCGCCTCCGCCGCGCGTACGGGCGGGCGGCGGGACGGCCCCGCCCGTACGCCGAGGACGGACGACGGCCGGGACGGCGCGGGCGCCGTGGCACGTACGGGGGAGGTGTCCGCCGTACGCCGGCCCGCGCGGAACTCCTCCTCGGGCCCGCGGGAGGGCTCCCTCACGGCCGGCGGGCCGGCCCGCGCCCCGGCGTCGACGAAGGCCCCGGCGCCCGCCCCCGTCGTCGACCCGGTGCCGCTGACCCGGCGTGAACTCCAGGTCGCGGCCCTCGTCGCCCAGGGCCGCACCAACAAGCAGATCGCCGACCACCTCGTCATCGCCCGCCGGACCGCCGAGGGCCATGTCGAACGCATCCTCGTGAAGCTGGGCTTCCACAACCGCAGTCAGGTGGCCGCCTGGTTCAGCGCGCGGGCAGGGCTCTAGCGGGCGTCGTACGCACCGGGGCGGGCGGTGGCACGGGCAGCGGGGCGGACAGGGTGACCGAGGTGCCGCCGGGGGTGTCGTGGACGTCGATCCGGGCGGCAGCGCCGATCCCGGCGAGCAGGGACTCCGCGAGACGCGGGCCGCGCCCCTCGGGCAGCCCCGCCGGGAGGACCGCGCCGCCGTACCTCACCTCGCAGCGCAACTCGCCGTCCCGCACCCGCAGTTCGACGACTCCCGGGTCGGCGCCCCGGGCGGCGGCGTCCGTGGCGATCTCCACGGCGGCCTGCCCGAAGGCGGCCCTGGCCGGGGCGGTGAGCCGGGCACGCAGTGCCGCCTCCTCCACCAGGACCCGCACCAGGGGGAGTTCGCAGACGCGGAACTCCATCCGCAGCCTCAGCCCCTCGCTCACCCGGTGCCTCCCTCGTCCCCGTCGCCCTCCACCCGGACCAGCAGCTGGGGCACCTCGTCGGCGCCCAGCTGCTCCAGCACCAGCCCCAGCAGTTCGCCGCAGCGCACGGTGACCTCGCTGCCGGGCGGGAGCGAGGCGGCGAGGCTGATCAACTGCCAGGCGCAGTGGGCCTCCATGAAGCACAGGTCGCGCAGGTCGAGGACGAAGTGGCTGGGACCTGAGTCGTCACGGTGTTCCAGCGCCTCACGCAGCGCCTCGACGAACTCGCTGCGGGTGCCCAGCTCGGCGGTGCCCGCCATCCGGCCGCCGTCCGGGGTCCCGATGACCTCCAGGGAGTCCAGGCGCTCCATGACCCGCAGCGGATGGACCTTGCCGACGCGGGAGGTCAGCGCGTCGTCGAAGCGCTGACGGTCGTACCAGCAGATCGCGGTGAACAGCGGGTCCGCGAAGAGCGGCGCCACCGAGGCCTCGTAGTCGAGCAGCCGGTCGTGGCCCAGGTTGACCCGGGGCGCCCAGCTCATGTCGGCGGTGACCCGCAGCCCCGCCCAGCCGTCGTCGCAGGCACGGTCGACCTCGGCGGCGTAGGTGTCGATGGTGCGGCGCTCCTCGAAGCGGCCGTCGGGCACGTAGATCTCCGTGTTGCGCCGGACCGACAGCTGGCCGTCGTCCCTGGCCGCCGCCACCTGCCCGCTGCCCCGGTCCAGCAGGGCGACCACCTCGTCGTCGCTCATGTCGTCCGGGTCCATGACCAGCAGGACCTTCTCGCCGCGCGCCAGACTCGTGCGGGTGTACGCGGTGAAGACCTTCCACGGCGACTCCCCGGCGCCCTCCAGGTCACCCGGCCCCATGCACGCGTGGTCCCCCAGCCGCAGCCGCTCGACGGGCACGGTTCGCTCCGCGGGGTGCTGCGTCGTCATGGGGGCGCCTTCCCGTGAGGATCAGAACTCTGCACGGACAGTAGGCCCACCGGCGCCGCCGTCGGCCGGATGATCGCCAATCTTCCGCTCGGGCCGGTTTCGGGACGGATCGGAGAGAAGTCCGATCGGGAATGTGCGCGGTCCGACCGGGCGCGACCGGAGGGTTTCGCTCTTGCCGCACCCCCCGACGACGCGATCCGACATGGCGTCGACACCGGCCGCAAGTGGCGGGCCCTGCCTGCGGATCACCCGCCTCGACGCACGGTCCGAGGGTTCGAAGCGGCACACCACAGCACCAGGCACAGTGGCCGCATGAACGAACGAGGGCTGGACCGCGACGGAACGATCGCACGCGAAGGCGCACTGGACCGAGTGCCGGCAGCGTTCGTCCCCGTCGTCGATGCCGCCCGCGCTCACCTCACCGAGACGTTCGGCGGAACGCGCCTGCACAGCGCCTACCTCTACGGCAGCATCCCCCGCGGCACCGCCACCCCCGGAGTCTCCGACCTCGACCTCCAACTCGCCCTCCACGACGAGCCCACCGAAGCCGACCGCACTGACGCCAGAGCGATCGAGGCCGTACTCGACCGCGCATTCCCGCAGATCGACGGCGTCGGGATCCTGCTGACCGGCACGCGGGGTCTGCTCAGCGACGTCGAACGTCACGACGCCGGATTCTTCATCGCCTGCCTCTGCACCCCGTTGCTGGGCCCTGACCTCGCGGAACAACTGCCCCGTTACCGCCCCACAGCCCTGCTCGCGCGGGAGACCAACGGTGACCTCGCCCGCGTGCTTCGACGCTGGCGTGCCAGAGCGGCCGAAGCCACCACGGACGCCGATCGCCGGACCCTCGGCCGTCTTGTCGGCCGTCGCGTCGTCCGCACCGGATTCACCCTGATCATGCCCCGATGGGGCGGTTGGACCAGCGACCTCGACCAGTCCGCCGAGCTCTTCGGCCGCTACTACCCCGAGCGCGTCGGGCAGATGCGTGTCGCCGCGTCCACTGGGCGTGCGCCCACACCCGACCCGGCGGTGCTCGGGATGCTCATCAACGACCTCGGACCGTGGCTCGCAGCCGAATACACAGCCGTGCACGGCGAGAAAGCCCCACGCCTCTGACAGCCGGGGCCGAGCCACTCGCGCAGGCCCTCGAACGCCTCCTGGCAGCGGGCAGGGCCTACGCTCTGACCTGCGGCCACCGCATGATCCGACTCGGTGGACTCGCGTGGGCCGAGACGGAACGGACGCGGCAGGGTTGAACGGAACACGCACCTGTAGCGTCTGAGATACATGAACGTATCGCGCCATTTCGCAGTCTTGCTTCTGAGTGCCGGGTTGTTGCTCTCAGGGTGCTCGTCACCGTCCGACGAGCGGGGCGACGACTCCTCCGCCCCGACCCTGCCCGCCCGTACCGTCGTCAAGGACAAGTGGCAGGAAGGGCCGGCGGATCCCCAGCAGCACAAGCCGTACCCGTACGACATCTACACGCACTGCGGGATCAAATCGGTGAAGTTCGGCGGCCGTTGGTGGGTCTTGGACTCCGTGTTCCTCGGCGCCGAGCAGGTCAAGGGGGAGCCGTCCTCACAAGGAAGCCAGAAGCTCGCCGGCTACATGACGCTGATCGGTCCGGACACCGCCAATTTCGATGCCGCCGGGATGCCCACGATGCAGTTCGTGCCGACCGAGGATGAACCGGGGGGCTGTGCCTAGGAATCCTCGTCGGCGGCAGAGCCTGGGTGGCAGTCGCCCGGTCAGCCGTTGAGCGTGGCGGAAGGCGTGTCCCCGTTCTGGGCCTGGCGGGCTCGCCTGGCGAGCACCGTGGCCAGGTCTCGGACACCGTCCTCGTCGACGCCGTTCTCGTTCGTGTCCAGGGAAGACGCCAGCGTCCACAGCAGTGTCGTGCCGACCCGGGTCTGGGTCACGGCGCCCGGCTCGCCCTGGAATCCGGAGGAACCGAACCGGGCGTCGCGCTCGTCACCGATCGGTCCGAGGCTGAACGTCTTGGCCCGTTGTCCCGCCTTCTTGCCGTAGTAGCCGTCCCAGAGCACGTCGTACGCCTTGCGGGCGGCCTGTTCGCTGTCGTAGGCGATGATCAGAAAGGTGACGGTGGCGGCGTCGTTGTGCCGGAAAGTCGAAGCGCCGAAGAAGCGGGAGTTCTCGCAGCCCGCGTTGTCCTTGATCGGGCAGGCCTCCGAACGGTAGTTGAGCTTGTCGATCTCAACGGTCGTGGTCCGATGGGACGCCTTCCAACGCGTCATGGCCCCGCCGTCCGGCAACGTCTCCCGAACCTGTTCCTTCGTGAGCGCCACCGCCTTGCCGTTCCAGCTGTCGCTCTCCGCGCCACCGCCACAGCCGGCCAGCAGCAGTGCCGCCGCGATCGCCACGCACCACCGCTGTTTCCTCATGACCATGCCACCACCCCTCAGGCCGTGATCTTATGCGGACCGCATCACCACCCTCTGCAACAGCCCCCACGTGAACTCCGCGACGCACTCCCGCCGCACCCCGTCCCCGTCCGGCGCGACGAACCGCAGTCCCCACCGCGTCGGTGCCGTGCCCTCCAACGGCCGTGCCGGCGGGAACGCCCGCGCCACCTCGTCCACCGTGCAGGACCACGGCGTGAGATCCTCCACGGCGCGCGGCTCGGGCCCCGCCGCCCCCGGGGCCCGCACCAGCCACTCGTTCCACACCGCCCCGTTGGGCGCCAGCAGCACCTCGAAGCGGAGGTCGTCCCAGAGCGGCACCGGCCACAGCCACGCCTCGCAGTCCAGGTCCCCGATGCTGCGCCGGGTCACGGACTCGGGCGCGCCCAGCACCGACCGGTACCGGGACGCCGACCCCCGGCCGCGGGGCGAGCGCACCATGGCCTGCCACCGCCGGTTCGCCTCACGCATCAGCGCGACCGAGACGCCCAGCTCGCGCCGGGCGTCCTCGACGAGCTCCGGATTGTGGTCGGCCATCCGGCGCAGCAGCACGAGCTGGAAGTCGAGCGGGGTGAACGGACCGGAGGGCCTATCCGGCCCGGGGCGCTTCGCGGAGGACATGCCCTCCATGGTCGCCCACGGCGCCGGACGCGGCGGCAGGCTCACCCGGGCGGCGCCCGTCCGGCAGGAAGAGCACCGAGTTGACGTACCGGGGTCCGGAGAACGGCAGGACCCGCCGGAGCAGCCCCTTGGACGCCAGGTGCGACGTACGCGCCTGGTGGGCCTCCAGGGTCGCCGGGTCCAGCGGGAGCCAGGTGCCGGAGGGGAGGACCCAGCCGGCGTAGCCGAGGCCGGCGAGCAGGTCGACGACCGGCGCGATCGGCTGGATACGGGCCTCCAGCTCGATGAAGAGCGCCGGGCGGTCCCGGACGAGGAGGCCGGACGCGCCGCGCAGGACGGCCAGTTCGTTGCCGTCGACGTCGATCTTGACGAAGCCGACATCGGTCAGACCGAGGCCGTCGAGGGTCACACAGCGGACGTCCAGCGCCCGGCCGTGGATGTCCCGGCGGACCAGGGAGGACAGACCCCGCCCGCCGTCGTCGCCCGGCGGCAGCCAGAGGCGGGCCGTGCCCGGGTGGTCCGAGGCGGCGGCCTGCACGACACGGACGTTGCGGGGGGCCGACGAGACGAGCAGCCGGGCCAGCCGGGGCACCGGCTCCACGGTCACCACCCGCCCGGCACGTGCCGCCAGCCGCCGCGTCCAGGGGCCGTACCAGCCGCCGACGTCCACGGCCGTGCCGCACCCCGGCGGGCACAGCTCGTCCAGCCGGGACAGCTCCGGCTCGAAGCGCGGATAGACGAGCCGGGCGGTCGCGGCGACCGCCCGCTCCGGCAGCAGCGGCGCGAGCCGCGCGGCGAGTGTGGTCATGCGTCCGACTCCCTCAGCAGTTCGGTGAGCCTCGCGTGCTCGTCCTCCGTCACCTGCTCGCCCGACGACGGCAGCAACTGCGGAATGCCGTCGACGATCGGGTAACGGCGGTGCAGCCGGGGGTTGTAGAGCGATTCCGGAGCCCGGGCGGCACCGGCACCGGCACCGGCGGCACCGGGCCGTTCCTCCTCGTGGACCACCAGATGCAGCGGCCCCTTGTCCAGCGGGCACGCCAGGATCTGGAGCAACGGGTCGTCGGGATTCAAGGTGGGGTCAACTCCTTGGCGGGTGCGGGGGAGGGGGAGGCCGGCGGAGGGCTGTCGTGCTTGGGCATGCTCAGCAGGACGCCCACCGCCAGCACCGTGCCGGACAGCCGCAGCGTCAGCCGCAGCGGATCGTCGGGCAGCGACTCGCCGAACGACAGCGTGCCGAGCACGGCCGTGAACAGGCAGGTCACCGTCGTGCAGACCGGCACGATCAGCGAGGCCCGGCAGCGCTGGAGCGCCGCCTGCGACATCACCAGACCGAACGCGCCGGTGAACAGCAGGAGATACGGGTACGGGGAGCGCAGCAGGCCGACGACCGCGTCCCCGATCCCACCGGTCGTCAGCCGGCTCGACACCCCCTTGATCGCCAGCGAGCTGACGCCGTACAGCAGGCCCACGGCCACGCCGTACTCGACGCCCGTGGTCGGCAGCCGGTGCCGGTGCCGGGCGCGCCGCTCGGCGGACCGGTACAGGCCGACGCCCGCCGCCAGCGCCGGCAGACAGATCGTGAGGACCAGCGCGTACGGCGCCTCGCGGCTGACCGTGTCGGTGCCCTCGTCCAGCGACAGCACCACCATCAGCAGCGCGGCGAGGATGGCCCCGAGGGCGTACCGCTCCCGGCCCGTCGTCTCCTCCCCGAGCAGCCGCGCCGACAGCAGGACCAGCAGCACCAGGCCCGAGACGAAGATGCCCTGCGCGGCGGCGATCGGCAGCGTCCGGTAGACGACCAGCTGGGCGGCGAACCCGGCGGCCAGCGACAGGGAGCCCGCGATCCACAGCGGGCTGCCGACGACCAGCCGCAGCAGCTTCACCGGCTCGCGGACGGTCACCTGCGGCATCGCGGTGAGGGCTCGTTTCTCCAGGACGAATCCCGTGCTGTACAGCGCGTTCGCCAACAGGGCCGCGGCCACTCCCCACCACATCGGCTACGTCCTCCGCGCGTGCAGCAGCAGGATCGACGCCGCCGACGGGGCCGCGCAGACCAGCCGGTCCAGGGGACGCAGCGGACGCGGTACGCCGTGGAAGGGCGCCCCGCGCAGCCGGACGACCTCGAAGCCGGACGCGGCGACGAACTCCTTGAGCGCGCGGGCGGTGTAGAGCCGCAGATGGCCCACGACCTCCGTCCCCGGGCGGCCGTGGATGCCGCGCAGGCTCACCTCGGAGAACACCGGCTGCACGCCCGCGAGGAGCAGGGCGCGGTTGTACCAGGCGGCCAGGTTGGGCGTCGACAGCATCAGATGGCCGCCCGGGCGCAGGACGCGGCGGATCTCGTCGAGGGCCGCGTCCGGGTCGACGAGGTGCTCGACGACCTCGCTGAACAGCACCGCGTCGGCGGACTCCGACCGCAACGGCAGCCCGCCGTCCGCCAGTTCGCCGCGGATCGCGTACGGGATCCGGGTGCGGGCGCGGCGGAGGGCGTCCTGGGACCAGTCGACGCCGATGATGCGGTGGCCGGGGAGCAGGGGCGCGGCGGTGGCCGCGGCCGTGCCGTCGCCGCAGCCGATGTCGAGGATCGTGCGGGGGCCGGTGCGGGCCGCCGGGCCCAGCGCGGCCGCGAGCATGCGGGCCTGGGCGAGGCTGCGGGGGGTGCCGGAGGCGACCGGGACGGCCGGGTCCTCGTAGAAGTCGCGAAGTCCCCCGCTCCGGGCGGCTGTTGTCGTGGGGGCGGATGTCGTGGTGGACGTGGTGGTGGACTTGGTGGTCGGCATCACTCGATGTCCTCTTCCGTCGCGTGCAGATAGTGCTCGAAGAGGTCGCGGAGGTGGGCGCCGTCGCCGTGGCTGAGCAGGGCCCGGGACCAGCGCAGCGCCAGGTGCAGGCGGCCCGCCGTCGAGGCGGTCGTGACGGTGAGACCGCGGGGCATACGGGCGGGGGCCGAGAACCAGACGGCGTGCGCGCGGCCGGCCTCCTCGCCGAAGTCCAGCGAGTACGGGACGCGGCCGATGTTGCTGAGCAGGGTGGTCGACGTCCACGGCGCGGCCGCGCGGCGCAGGCCCCGGGTGAGGGCGGCGCGCCAGGACACCGGGACGACCGGGGCGGTCAACAGGGAGGCGCCGTGGCCGAGTTGGGGGCGGGGGAGGGACTTCAGGGCGCGGGTGCGGTCGGCCGTGCGGCGCAGGAGTACGGCGAGCGGGGTGGCGTCCGGTCGCAACTCCTCCGGTGAGAAGGGGACTTCGACCAGGCGGGTGCCGTTGCCTATCGGCATGTCCGTGTCCCGCGTGCGGTCGTCCACCGGCATGGTGATGCGGAGGGGGCGGGGGCGGGCGCCGTGCTCCCGGTTCCAGTGGGCGAGCATCAGGGCCGTGGTGACCATGAGCTGGTCGTTCACGGTGTACGGGGCGGACTTCGGGCGGCGGGGGACGGGCAGCTCGGTGACGAGCAGGCCGTTGCCGGGGGAGGGCTCGGGGGTGCCGGGGGCGACGCGGGCGGGGCGGGCCCAGTTGGAGGGGGGCGCGGTCTCGGCCGGGGGTGGTGCGTCCTGGGTGGGGGTGGGGCGGACGGGTGGGGCGGTGGGGGCGTTGTCCTGACCGCCGTAGAGCTGCGCGGCGGTGGCGAGGATACGGAGGCAGGCGGGGCCGTCCAGGGCGGTGTGGTTGATGGTGAGGAAGAGGACGGTGCCGGGGTTTTTGGGCGGTGTGGGGGTGTGGGAGGCGGCTGGTGTTGGGTGGGGTGGGGTGTGGTGGGGTGCCGTCAGGCCGACCGCGTCCGAGGCCTCGCTGCCGACCGCCGGGCCCGCGCCCTCCACCACCTCCAGGCGGATCGGTGGGGAGAGGGTCAGCGGCGGGGCCTCCATCAGGGCCCGCGTCCGGGCGTCCCGCAGCGCGTGTGGGCCGGCCGGCAGGAAGGTCACCACCTCGACCTCCGGCTCCTCCGTCAGCTCCCACTCGTAGCGGCGCCGGTACCAGTGCCCCGGGGCCTCGCGCATCAGGATGCGGGGGTGGTGGCGCAGCGCGGCCGTGAAGGCGGTGCGGAGGCGGTCGGGGTCGAGCCGGCCGGGGAGGTGGACCTCGATGTGGACGGTCTCGGGCTCCTTCTCCTGGTGGCAGTGGCGGGACACCTCGTCCACCACCGGGAAGGGGATCCGCACGGGCCCCGGCGCGGCGTCGTCCCGCGCGGGCCGGTCCAGCGCCGTCATCCCGGCTCCCCCCTTCCCGTATCGCCGTGCCCGGTACCGTCGACCCCCCTGCCGTCCCCGTCCTCCACCGGTGTCGTGTTCGGCCTCGGCTTGGTGAGGGGGATGCGGCGGGTCGGGGTGTCAGGGTCTTCTCGCGGGGCGCCCGGGCCGCGTGCCGAGATCGTCGGGCTCGCGACCTGGCCGCCGCCTCCGGCTCCCGCGCCGCCCGGCCCGCCGTTCAGCGTCCTGCCGAACCGTCGCCGCTGCGGCAGCGGCGCCGTCGGCGCCTCCGCCCCCGGCGGCCGCTCGAACTCCCTTGTGGCGCGGGGCCGTTCGGGCGCGGCCGCGACATCGGCGCCCACGCTCACCAGCGCCGCGAACAGGCCGATCAGCGCGAGGAGTTGGGCCACGTGTCCGAACGCGCCCTCGTCCGCGGCCACCGGCTCCCCCGCTCCGAACGCGGCCGCGACCCCCGCACCGGCCAGCGCGAGGAACGCGATCGGCACGAGCAGGGTGTGCCGTTTCCAGGCGAGGAGGGCCAGCAGCGGGACGAGGAGGGCGAAGAAGCCCGCGATCACGATGCCGACGAGGGTGAGCGCGATCGTGCCGAGCCAGAGGCCGGGGCCAGGCGGCGTCGGCTGCGGCTCGTCCGGGTTGGGCTCCTGGCGGCGCCAGAGGGCCAGCCCGATCAGGGCCACCAGGGCGACGCCCGCGCCGATCAGCCCCGCCTCGTACGTCACGGACGGCTCGTACGACAGCTTGACCGTGCCGCCCGCGCCGCCGGGGACGCGCCAGCCCTGCTGCCAGCCGTCGAGCCTGACCGGGGTCAGCTCGCGGCCGTTCAGCGTGGCCTTCCAGCCGTCGTTGAAGTTCTCGTACGTCGTCAGGTAGGAGGCCGCGCCGTCGCCGACGGTGACCGCGCGGCGGTCGCCGAGCCAGTCCCGTATGCCCAGGTCCCGTCCGGAGACGGCGGGTTCGGTGACCGTGCCCCGGGTGAGGGTCACGGCCGTGACGGCCAGCGCGCCCGAGTCCTCGGACTCGAAGGTGTGCCGGTCGGCGGCGTCCAGCTCCAACCCGCCGCCCGCACGGCCGTCCTGGCAGAGCGTCAGGTCGACCGGCCTGCGGTCCACCAGGTCCCGTACGGTCCCTCGGGCGCTCGTCTCGTACAGCGTCCCGTCGACCTCGACCGTCGGACCCTCGCCGCACGGCAGCTCGAAGTCCCGGGTGGGGGCGGGCTGCGGCGTGCGGTACTGGTCGAGGGCCGGGACGTACGCCTCCGTGAGCCCGACCGGGAGTTGCAGGTCGTCGTCGGCGACGGGGTTGTGGACGGTCATCGGGGCCGTCTCGGTGACGGTGATGTCGAGCTGGTCGGTGTTGATCGGGTCGAAGCGGACCCAGCCGTTCTCGTCGACGGCGGCGATCACGGCCCCGTCCGGGGAGCTGATCTCGACCTGGGTCGGCCGGGCCGACAGTCCGCCCGCCGGGGCCAGGACGAGCGAGCCGACCGGCCACTTGTCCTTCCAGCTGAGGTGGATCGTCGGCTCGTCGCCCGCGATCCACGCCGTGGTCAGGTCGCCGTCGGTGAGGTTGCGGGGCGACAGCCCGGCGCCGAGCGAGGCGGTGGAGTCGGCGGTCGCCGTCATCCGGGTCTGCTGGTCGGGAGCCACCTCGTACAGCAGCTTGTCCAACTCGTCGCCCGGCACGGGGACGGCCGTCGCCTTCATCTCGTACGTGCCCGCCGTGCCCGTGGCGAAGGTGCGGTGCAGGCCGGGCTCGGTGCCCGTGGGGGACAGGCCGGTCGGGTCGGCGGCCCGCGCCAGCGAGATCATCTCGGCCGAGGCGGCCGTGCCCTCGGGGCCCTGGGCGTCGGTCGGCAGCCGCAGCATCCGGGTGACCTTGACGCCGGGCAGGTCGATCTCGGCGAAGCCCGCGCCGACGAGACCGGTGTGCCGCTCCGCCGAGTCGAGAATCGTGATCTTCAGCCAACGTGTCTCGCCGGGGCGGGCGTCGACGGTCTGCGTGGAGCCGTCCGGCTGGAGGTTCGTGGAGCGCGAGCCCCGCTCGGTCTCCACCTTGATCCGGGTCGGCGCCGACCGCACCCCGTCCTGCGGCAGCGGCGTGACCTCGAAGGTCTCCGGGATGTCCTGCCCGCCGTCGAAGTCGATCCGCAGCCACTGCCCGTTCGCCGACCCGGCCGCGCCCTCCGCCCAGGCGGTGTCCCGGTCGCCGTCGAAGGCGTTCACCGGGTCGTACTGCGGCAGATGGAAGAGCCAGTTGCCGCTGGTGGACGCCGTCACCGACTTGGCGCCGCGCAGCTCGGCCACCGTCTGGTGGTCGAGCCCCGTCACCGGCAGGATCTGCTTCGGCTTCGCACCGGCGTCCTGCACGCTCCCGCTCGGGTTCCGCTCGTCAGCCGTATACGTGTACGACGTGTTGGCGTTGACCAGGCCGAACCGGGTGTCCGCCCGGCGCAGCCCGTCACCGATCACCTGGACGGCCGGGGTGCCGAGGCCGGGATGGTTGTCGCCGGTCAGCACGGTGGCCCTCTCGCGCAGCTCCGGGTCCGCGGCCAGCGGCAGCAGCGACTCGGGCCCGCCGGAGACGACGGCCGTGTCCGCGATCGCCTTCAGCCCGGCCTGACCGGGGCGCGGCACGTCGTCGGCGGGCCGGTAGATCTCCACGGCCCGCTGCCGCGCGTACAGTCCCTCGACCTGGAGCGGGGTGCCCTCGGTGATCCGTCCGCCGGTCATCACCGGTCCGAGCCCGGTGACCCGCTCGTACCCCGACTGCTCCAGGGTCCGCTTCACGGTCGTGGTCGGCACGGCACCGATCTGGTCGGGGTCCAGGTCGTTGCGGACGACGACGTAGTAGAGGCCGGCTCGGCTCAAGTAGTCGGCCAGTCCCGGCACTTCGGCGCCCGTGAGCAGCGCCTGCTCGACGGCGTCCATCGCGCGCCGGTTGCCGGGCGTGCCGAAGGGGACGTAGTCGCGCTGCGCCCAGCGGGACTCGGCGAGCACGTCGAGGGGCTGGTCGACGGTGGTGCCCCAGGTGTGGATGCCGTGCGCGGTGGCCGGCACGACCAGGGCCCGCGAGTCCGGCGAGTACTTCTCCAGCCAGTCGGCCGTCGCCTGCCAGTACTTGGGCAGTTCCCGGAACGAACCGGGCTGCAGCACCGACCCGTTGAGGTACGGCCACAGCAGCCCGGGGACGACGAGCACGGCGGCGACCAGCGGCGCGAACCGGCGCCCCCGCACCGGGCGGGCCCCGCGCGCCTGCGCGGCCACGCCCACCAGATGCGCGAGGCCCAGCACGAGCGCCAGCGCCAGCCCGGTCTGGAACTTGTAGATGTTCCGGAAGGGCGCGAGGCCCCCGTTCAGCCAGTCCTGGACCACGCCGTGGAAGGGCGCCCCGAACACACCGCCGTACCCGGCGAGCGTGATCAGCGCGACGACCAGCACGGTCAGCACCAGCCACCGGCGCTCGGGCATGTCCCGACGCGCGAGCCCGGCCAGACCCAGCCCCGCCGCCAGCGCCGACGACAGGATCACGAGCACGGAGGCGGCGACGGACCAGCCGGCCGGCAGCCAGGGCTCGCCGAAGTTCAGATACGCCACCCAGTTCCCGGCGCCCCGCAGCGCCTCGGTCGCCGACATGGTGGCCGTCGTGGTCTGCGAACTCTCCACGTACGGAAGGAAGTTCTCGCCGTAGAAACCGAGCAGCAGCAGGGGGACCACCCACCAGGCGGTCGCCAGGATCACCCCCGGCACCCACCAGGCGATCAGTCTCCGCTGTCTGGGCCCCGGTGTCCGGGTGAGCAGATACAGCCCGACGGGCAGCAGCGAGGCCAGGGTCGCGGAGGCGTTGACACCGCCCATGAAGGGGATGACCAGCGCCGACCGCAGGGCCGCCACCCGCGCGCTGTACCGCTCGTTCGTCAGCGGCAGCAGCACCCACGGCAGGAACGCCCCCGGCAGCGCGGCGGCCGAGGTCGACCCCACGACCGTGGTGAACACCGGCCACAGCGCATAGGCCCCGGCGGCCAGCAGCCGCGACGCGGAACTCCCGACCCCGAGCCGCTCCGCCAGCCGCAGCGCGCCCCAGAAAGCCACCGACACGATCAGCGACAGCCACAGCCGCTCCGCCAGCCACACCGGCAGCGCGACCAGATCGGTCAGCCCGTAGTACGGCAGCATCGGCCACAGATAACCGACGTACTGGTCCGCGATGCCGCCGAACCCGCCCCGGTCGTGCCACAGCTGGCCGAGGTCGGAGACGAACTGCCAGGGGTCGGTGGTGACCCCGAGCTTGGTGTCGAAGGTCTGCCGCCCCGGCTGCGCCGCGACCAGCAGCACGAACACCACGGCCCAGAACCCCAGCAGCCAGCGCCGCGACCGAGGGCCCTCAGGAGGGGGTCCCTCGGTCGTGCCCGGCGGCCGTACCGGCGCGGGAGGTGGAGCCTGGACCGTGCTCGTCATGGTGGACACCGCCGGAGGATGAGGAGGAGGTTCCAGGTGGCGAACTCACGCAGGACCGGCGCCTTCACGACGGTCTCCGCGAGGAACGGCCAGTAGCGGGAGCGCGCCGACACGACCGTGACGTCGTCCCGGTCGCGCACCTGCCGCAGAGTGCGTCCGATGTGCACGGCGAAGAGGTTCTCGCCGAGGGTGTGCTTGGCGTCCTTACCCGTACGGCGCCGATAGCGGGCCCGCGCCCGCTCCGCCCCCAGGTAGTGCCAGGGCGCCCACTCGTGCCCGCCCCACGGGGACAGCCAGTTCGTGAACGAGACGTAGATCAGCCCGCCGGGCCGGGTGACCCGGACCAGCTCACTGATGAAGGTCGGCGGATCGGCGACGTGCTCCAGCACGTTGGAGGTGAAGGTGACGTCGGCGACCCCGTCGGCGAGGGGCAGCAGATACCCGTCGGCGACGACGGCCCCGTCCGGCGGCTTCGTCCCCAACTCCCGTAGGTCCGGCTCGAAGAGAAAGGCCTGCGCCCCGCGCCGCCGGAACTCCTCGGTGAAGTACCCGCTCCCGCCGCCGACATCGACCACGGTCAGCCCGTCGACGGGCCCGCCCCCGTACGCCTCGACCTGATCGACGGCGTCCCGGGCGAGCAGGGAGTAGCAGTACTCGGGATCGTCCTGCTCCCGCATGAAGGCCCGGAAGAGGGACACCGAGCGTCGCAGCGAGGGGTCGCCATAGGGGCGCGGGGCTGTGACATGTGCGGCTCCGCCGCGTGGGCGCGACCAGCCACGAACAACCCGCGGTCGCCGACGGTCGGTCGAGGCACCCCATTTGGCGCTCAACGAGACCAACCCCGCACAGCCTCCGCAGCCACCGCCCCGAACTGCCGCACAGTGCGATCCCACCGGTAATGCGCGGCGCGCTCCCGCGCCGCCTTCCCCATCAGCACCCGCCGATCGGTCGACAGAGCCAGCGCGCACCAGGCCGCCGCGAACGAGGACTCCCCGCGGGCGAGCACCCCGGTCTCCCCGTCCACCACGGAGTCCCGCAGTCCGGGTACGTCGAAGGCGACCGAGGGCGTCTCGCGCACGGCGGCCTCCGTGACGACGAGCCCCCACCCCTCGACCGAGGACGGATGCAGCAGCAGCCAGGCCGCGCACAGCAGCCGGTGCTTCTCCTCCTCGGAGACATGCCCGGCGAACTCGACCCCGGCCCCGGCCATCGCCTCCAGCCGGGCCCGCTCGGGCCCGTCACCGACGATCACGAGCCGTCCGCCGGTGACCGGCCGCACCCGTTCCCAGAGTCGCAGCAGCAGATCGATCCGCTTGTACTCGACCAGCCTCCCCACCGCCACGAACAGCGGCTCGGAGGACCGGTCGGCACGCGGCCCGGGTTCCTCGACGCCGTTGTGCACGACCCGTATCCGCTCACGCTCCACACCGATCGAGCGGAGCGCGGTGGCCGTGGACGAGGAGACGGCGACGAGCAGGTTCCGGCGTTGCGCGGCCGTCAGGGACCAGTGTTCGAGTCTGCGGCCGAGCCGAGCGGCCGGCGCCAGCGGGCCGCTGAACCGCTGCTTCCACAGATCCGTGTGCACATGGTTGACCAGGCACATCGTGGGACCGTTGTGCCAGAGCGGCGCGAGGTAGGGCATGCCGTTGCACACCTCGACGAGGAGGTCGCAGTCGCCGACCTGACGGGCGAAGGTCGATCTGGCGCGCAGATGGTGGCTCAGGTCGCCGCCCGCGGAGACGACCCGGTAGTCGCGGTAGGCGGCGGGGCCGCCGCACACCAGGGTGACCTGGTGGCCGAGGGCGGTCAGTCCGTCGGCAAGGCGGTCGACGAGGAGCTCGGAGCCCCCCGCCGCCGGATTACCGAGGTCACGGCGGGCGAGAAAGACGATCCGGCGCGGCTGTGGGGGGCCTGCCGAACGGTGCTGGTCCAGGCGCGGAAACACCTCGACCAGCGAGAACGGCACGTGCTGGGGCATGGGTGCTCCAACTCGTCTCGGGGTGCGGAACTCAGCGGGGAGAAGGACGTTCGCTGTGGGGGATGTTCCGGGGGGAGGGGGGTCCGGATGGATCTGTTGGTTCCTACGGTCTGTGCTGTTCTCCGGTGGGCTCTTGTGGGCGAGGTGTGGGTGGGCTGTGCTCGGGTGGGGTGGACAGTTTTCGCCCAGAGGTAAGAAGCTGCTACTCACCGGCGTGACAATTTCCGGGGTTTATTGAACTGACGCCCTGTCACATCGTGATCGGCGCCTGGGAGGACTCGGGCGTATCGGGGCGCCGCCTGCCACGTACGACCAAAGCGGCGCCCACGGCGGCGAGGACGAACCCGACCACAGCGCTACCGATCGGCACCGTCAGCCCCACCAGTCGCAGCAGTCCGCTGTCCTTCTCCGCCTGGTCCACCGCGAACTTCTGCGTCGCCGGGGTGAACGCGAGCTTCTCGCTGTCGAGCAGCACCGCCGCGTCCTCGTCGCCACCGGGGGCCCGCAGGGTCCGGCGCGGCCCGGTCTGCGCGTAGAGCACCCGTCCCGTGCTCTGGTCGACGACCAGTTCGAGACCGTGGTTGGCGTACCACTCCTCGGCGAGCACCTGCGGCCGGGTCGGCTCGTCGACGAGCGCGCCGGGCACGAGCCGCGTACCGGTCTTGGTGGCCGGAACCTTCGCGGTGAAGCGCAGCCCCTCGTAGCCCCGGATCTTCTTCCGGCCCTCGTAGTGGAGCGTCACCGTCGCGCCGAGCGTGTTGTCCCACCAGCGGTAGGAGCGCTTCTGCACGTCGAAGGGGAACTTCAGGTACGCCTCGCCCTCGATGTACGGCTTCTCGTCGCAGCAGTGCACCGGCCGGTTGGTCTTCCGGTCGCTGACCCAGCGGTGCGGGGTGAAGTCCAGCGCGTCGTGCGGGTCGGCCGCCGGCAGCGACTCGTCGGTGTCGACCGAGGTGATCACGTCCCACACCGCGGCCCCGCTGCGCTCACTTTCGGCCACATCGCCGCGCACTCGCTGGGTCACGGTGATCTTCTGGTCGGGCACGGTCTTCACCTGCTCCACGTCGAAGACGCTGCCCGTGCCGGTGTAGACGGCGGTCGTGTCGATGTCGATCGGATTCACGGCGGCCCGTGGCTCCACGTACCACGCGAGCAGCGGCGCGAGCACCAGCAGGAAGGTGCCGAGGCCCAGCAGGACCAGTGAGAACGGTGAGGCGGTACGGCGCATCCGGGCACTCCAGGGGGCGTTGGGAGGTGCGGCTCGGGTAGACGTGCGGCAAAGACGACGCCAGGGGAAGGTGCGCGTGACGTATGGGCCGGGAACCGTAGGCGGAGTCTTGACGCAGTGTCAATGCATTGCTGACACTGAGTCGGCGGGGTGCCTGGGTGGGGCCGACCTGTCGACCGAGAGGCTGACCCTGCGATGTCCAGACTGCTCGCCGCCGTGCTCACCATGGCGGCCGCCGCCGCTCTCGCGCTGGGGGCCGCGTTCGGCATCGTCGCGCTGCTCGACGCGACGCCGGACCAGCCGAACACGCCACTCATCACGTACGAGAACGCCGGTCGGGAGCGCTGAGGGGTGACCGGTGTGCCGGGAACCGTGACGGTCCGCTCCGCGTGGCACGACGTGCCGCGCCTCCAGGTACGCGAGTTCGCCGCGATCGCCATGGCCGAGGCACCCGCCCTCGCCGAGGAGATCCTGGGCGAGATCCGCCGCGAGTACCCGCACCTGCCCGTCGTCCTCGACGACTCCGGCGAACCGATGGCCCTCATCGGCATCCGCCGCGCGATCGAGGTCTTCGTGCAGCATCTGGAGACCGCCGAGGGCCGCCCGCGCGTCCCTCCCGGCGTCTTCCAGGAGTTCGGCCGCGGCGAGGGCCTGCACGGCCGCAGCCTCGACTCGCTCCAGGCGATCTACCGGCTCGGCGTACGCCTCGCCTGGCGTCGCTTCGCGGAGATCGGCCAGCGCGTGGAGATCCCGCCGCCCGCGATGTACGAGCTCGTCGACGCCGGATACGAATATCTGGACGGCCTGGTGGACCAGTCGGTGCGCGGCTACGCGGAGGCGGCCGCCCGGCAGGCGGGCGAGCGTCTGCGACTGCAACGCCGGCTGATGGAGCTGCTGCTCGCCGAGCACCATCGGGGCGACCCGGCCGACGCGCTCGCCGAACGCGCGGCCCGGATCGGCTGGACCCTCCCGGAGAAGGTCGCGGTCGGGGTCCTGTTACGCCCGGCCCGCGAGGCCATGGCGCCGGCCGTCGGGCAGGGCGTCCTGCTCGACATGGAGTACGAGCAGCCCCGCATGGTCGTCCCCGAACCGGACGCGGCCGGCCGCCCCGAACTCCTGCACCGCGCGCTGACCGGCTGGTCCGGCGCGATCGGACCGCCGGTGCCGCTGGCCGACGCGGCGAAGTCGCTGCGCTGGGCTGAGGCGGCGGTGCGTCTGATGGAACGGCGGCTGCTGCCCGCCGGGGAGGTGCTGCACTGCACCGAGCACACCGAGGCGCTCGTCCTCCTCCAGCCCGAGGAACTGATCGACGACCTCGCCCTGCGGTGTCTCGCGCCGCTGGCCCACTGTGGTCCCACCCACGGCCGCCGTCTCGCCGAGACGCTTCTCGCGTGGCTGGAGACGCGTGGGGGCGCGCCCGAGATCGCGGCACGCCTTGGTGTGCACCCGCAAACCGTTCGGTACCGTCTCCGGCAGATTCGGGAACTCTGGGGCGATGAGATCGATGATCCCGATCGCCGCTTCGAGCTGGAGCTGGTGCTTCGGGCGCAGCGGTTGCGGGGGGAGCTGGGGGATCCGCGCGGGCGGCGATAGGGCGCGTAACAGCTCGGGGGTGCGGGTGGTTGGGCGGCTGCGGCTCCGGTGGGGCTTCTCGCGCAGTTCCCCGCGCCCCTAAAAACATCAGGCCCCTGCGGGCCTGCAAAGCACGGGGCGCAGCCCCTGCTTTTCAGGGGCGCGGGGAACTGCGCGAGAAGCCCCACGCACCCGCACCCGACAACGCACCCCGCCCCACCCCACTCCCTCTCGATCGTCCGTGGTTATTGCCCGGTCAGCGCACTATGACTAGCCTGTGTTCGTCATGCCGATCGACCGTTGAAATTTCGAACATCGCCGCAGACAGCACACCGAACCGACTGACAGAGGGAGGGGGCCAACCGTGGGACGCCTCGTACCTGCCGTGACCCGGGCGCTCGACATATTGGAGCTCTTCCTGGACGGGGACGGCACGCTGTCCGCCCCCGACATCGTGCGCAGACTCCAACTGCCCCGCACCACCGTGCACGAGCTGGTCACCACGCTCGCCGCCCGGGGCTACATCGTCCAGGTACAGGGCCAGCCGGGGCGCTACCGCCTCGGAGTCCGCCCGTACCAGCTCGGCAGCCGCTACGCCGAGCAACTGGACCTCGCCGCCGAGGGCCAGCAGGTGGCCCGCTCCGTCGCCGAGACCTGCGACGAGACGGTGCACGTGGCGATCCTGGAGTACACCGACGTCATCTACATCGCCAAGGTCGACTCCACGCACGCCGTGCGCATGGTCTCCGCCGCGGGCCGCCGCCTCCCGGCGCACTGCACCTCCGTCGGCAAGATGCTCCTCGCCTCCCTTCCCGAGGCCGAGCTGAACGCCCGCATCCCGGACGACGCCGACCTCCTCGCCATGACTCCCAACAGCATCACCGACCCGGCCGCCCTGCGCGAGACCCTGGCCCGGATCCGTGAGCGGGGTCTCGCCGTGGAGAACCGAGAGTCCAACCCGGACGTCTCCTGCGTCGCCGCGCCGGTCCGCGACCGCACCGGCAGGGTCGTCGCCGCGATCTCCATCTCCGTCCCCATGATCCGCTGGAGCGACGAGCGCCGGATCGAGCTGGAGCAGCTCGCCGCCAAGGGCGCCGCGCAGCTGTCCGAGCGTCTCGGTCACCGGAGCGTGGCATGAGCACCCACACGAGTCACCCGGCCTACGAGGTCGCGGTCCGGGAGTACGCGGCCCTCGGTGAGGGTCCCACCTGGGACGCCGCCGCCCAGCGTCTGATCTGGATCGACATCCTAGGCTCCCGGGTCCACACCTACGACCCGGCCTCCGGCCGCCGCACGGTCCTCGTCACCGAGCAGCACGTCGGCGCGGTCAAGCCCCGCGCCGGCGGCGGCCTCGTCCTGAACCTCCGGGACGGCGTCGCCCTGACCGACCCCGACGGCTCCTTCCGCTGGCTGCACCACGAGCCCGTCCCGGGCCGCCGTGCCAACGACGCCGCCGTCGCCCCCGACGGCTCCCTCTTCGCCGGCACCATGCGCTACGACGAGGCCCCGGGCGGCGGCACCCTGGCCCGCTTCACCGCCGAGGGCCTCACCACGACCGTCCTCGACGACGTCGCCGTGAGCAACGGCACGGGCTGGAGCCCGGACGGCCGGCTGATGTACTACATCGACTCGCCGACCCGCCGGATCGACGTCTTCGACTACGTGGACACCGGGGACGGCGTCCGCCTGCCCGTCGACCGGCGCCCCTTCGTCACCATCGAGGACGGCGGCGGCTTCCCCGACGGCCTCACGGTCGACGCCGAGGGCTGTGTCTGGGTCGCCCTGTGGGAAGGGAACGCGGTCCGCCGCTACACCCCGGCCGGCACCCTCGACCGGGTCATCGCCCTCCCCACCCCCCGCCCCACGGCCTGCGCCTTCGCCGGCCCCGACCTGACCGACCTGTACATCACCACGGCCCGCACGGGAACGGACACCCCGCACCCCCTGTCGGGCTCCCTGCTGGTGGTACCGGGCGCGGGCAAGGGCCTCGCCCAGCCGGCGTTCGCCGGCTGAGCCCGGAGGGGCGTTCACTCACCTGCGGGTACACCGCTCTCCGCCCGAGACGCGGCGGAGAGCGCCCGTACCGCCTCGATCGCGGCCGGCTCGCGCAGCACCAGCGACACGGCCTCGATGTCCTGGAGCAGATCGGTGGGGTCGGAGGAGACCCTGAACTCGGGGAAGGCCGTACGACCGGACGCACCTGCCGGATCACCCGCACCCGAACCCTCGCCCGGACCCCAGCCGGAACCCGGACCCCACCCGGAACCCGGACCCCAGCCCGCATCCTCGCCCGGACCCCAGCCCGCACCTTCCCCCGCACCCCCGCCCGTTCCGCGGCCCGGGAAGACGAGCGGGCCCGAGAAGAGCGTGACCGTGGGCCCGCTCTCCGGTGAGTCCCTCCGCGTCGCCACCGCGTCCTGGATCGCCACGGCGGCGGCGAGGGCCTTCGCCCGGCCCGCCTCGTGCCCGAGGTCCAGCGCGGCGTCGTACGCACGGCGCCGCAGATCCTCGTCGAGGTGACGGGTCAGCCGCAGCAGGGCGTCCCGGATGAACGTCTCCCGGCGGGTGAGCCGCAGCTCGGGGGTGGCACGCAGCGCGAAGGGCACCCGGGAGTCGTCGACGGACCGGGTCAGCAGATACAGCGGCCGCAGCCGCCGATGGCTCGCGCGCACCCGCCAGCGGTCCTGCAGATACTGACCGCCGTGCGGCAGGATGAAGCCCACCGCTATGCAGATGGCCGCCAGGGCGGCGACCGGCGGTGCCACGTGCGTGCTCAGCCAGTCCAGGTCGTGCCCCGTCCAGCGGGCCACCACCGCCGTGAGCTTCGCGGCGTCGAACACCAGGTTGAGCGCACAGCCCAGGCCCAGCGCCTTCAGGCCGCCGCGCAGCCATACGTCCAGGCTCTCCGCGCGGACCCAGTTCCGTATCAACCGGTAGGTGATCAGACAGGCCGCCGTGTGCGCGACGAGGTAGAGCAGGATCTCCTCGCGTATGAAGGGCGTCGTGGCGTAGTACGTGTCCAGGTCGCGCAGCCGCTCGCGGGGGACGTCCGCCAGCGCGAACAGCACCCACAGGACGACGATCACCCCCGTGTACACGGCGACGACCCACCGCATGAGCCGACGGGTGGCCGGGGAGCGGTCGGCGGGGCCGTTGCGCCAGGTGACGATCAGCAGCAGACAGCACGCGCAGAACGCGGTGATCAGGGAGTACACCCAGGGCGCGGCGACGTTCGGGACGCCCACGACCCGGTTGGTCCACGCGATGACCGAGGGCACCGCGAACACGAACACGCAGCAGGCGAGCAGCAACACCCCGCCGACCGCCCGCAGCAGCGAGTCCCGCCACAGCTTCACGATGCTGGGCAGCTTGATCACCAGGGCGGCGGTCAGGACGGCCGTGGGGATCCAGAACGAGATGTACAGGTCGCCGAAGAAGTCGGCGGGACCGCCCGCGCCGAGGGTCCCGGTCGTCGCCGCGGGCACGGCCGTCCCCCTCATCTCCCGTGCCGGCGATAGCCCAGGGACGCCTGGATGGCCTGCCCGACGGGGTCGCCGGACCCCGCTGTCCCGGACGCCCCGGCCGTTCCGCCGGCTGCCGGGGACCCGCTCTGCCCGGTGTCCACCCAGGAGCGGAAGGCGGTCGCCAGCCGGTGGCCGAAGTCCTCGGCCTCCTTCTCGTCCGACTCGTGCGAGCCGTTGCGGGCCGCGACGGGCGTACCGCCCCGCCCGAGAGCGGCCGACAGCTCGGGGGAGAGCGGCGGCAGCGCGGACGCGCGCTCGCCGCTCCTGTCCGGGTCCACGGCCTCCGCCGTGAGCGCCGCCGCGTCCGCCCCCGGCAGATGATGATGGCAGTGCCCGGCGTGCATGTGCCACAACTCGTGCCCCAGGATGACCAGTTGCTGCACGGTCTCGGCCCGCTCCTCGACGATCACCAGATCGAAGTCGGGGAACTCCATCCACAGTCCGGTCACCCCGATCCCGTCCGGGAACCGCTCGAACCGCAGCTTCACCGGCCGCCCGCCGCGTCGCGCGCTCATCTCCTCGCACAGCGCCGCGCCCAACTCCCGTACGCCGACGGGCGCGTCGAACCTTCCCCGCACCGCCTTGCTGAGCCAGGCCGTCAACGTCCGCATCTCGGCGGCGGACGGCGACGGCCCCAGCGCGCCCCGCACCCTGCCGAGCACCGCGCGCAGCCCGGTGGACCTCATGGGCCGCCGGCCGCCCGGGCGTTCGCCGCGGCGTATCACCGGGCTTCCTCGTCGTCGACGCCGAGCAACCCTTCGAGCATGACGGCGAGCGCCTCCTGCTTGCGCGGGGTGAGCCGTTGCCCGCGCAGCGCGAGCGTGACGACGCCGTGCCGGGTGGCGAACTCGACCAGCGGCCCGTCGTCGTGCGCGCCCCCTTCGAGTCCCGCCAGGATCCGCCCGAGTTCGCGGTTCAGGACGGTCGCGGCCGGGTCGGTGAAGAACCGGACGCCCTCCTCGATCCCGAAGAACTCCGCGAGTTCGGTCAGGTCGGGCACGTTCGGCATCTTCCGGCCGAGCAGCAGCTGCCGGGCCCACTCGGGGCTGATCGAGAGCCGCTCCGCGACCTCCCTGCCGACCTCTCCGGCCCGCTTCCCGCTCCGCGCGACATACGCCTCGTGCACCGCCCGCACCCGTCGGCGCACCCGGTCGTCGACCCGGTCCGCCACCGGCGCGTCCCCGTCGAGCAGGGCCCGCACCTCTTCCTCACCGAGGGCCGTACGGTCCGCCAGGGCTCTCGCGTCGAGCAGGCGGCCCCGGTCGGCACCGGTCTCCGCGATACGGACGTCCAGTCGCGTCAGGGTCTCGGCAAGGGAATCGGGAAGCGCAGACACGCGCCGACCCTACGTGCCGCCGCCTGCCCACACCACGAGATTCCAACGATCGTTGAATTCCGACCAACGATGGTTGTGCTACCGGGAAGAGGGTGAGATCCGTGCCCTTCCAGGGGCGCGGGGAACTGCGCGAGCAACCACGGACGACCCGCACCCGCCCGTCAACAACGCCCGGCAGGCGCGCAGGCGCACGCCCCGTCCGGCCGCGAGACCCCATTGACTGGCCCCGACATCGACCATAGCGTCCCGTTCGACGCAACGAGCACCATCCGCAATACCGAACACCGAGTACTGAAGGGCCGCCCCGAGATGACCCGCACCGCCCGCTTCACCCTCGACCCCGCCTTCAAGGTCGGCGAGGTCAACCCCCGACTCTTCGGCTCCTTCGTCGAACACCTCGGCCGCTGCGTCTACACCGGCATCTTCGAACCGGACCACCCCACCGCCGACGAGGCCGGCCTGCGCACCGACGTCCTGGACCTGGTCCGCGAACTGGGCGTCACCACGATCCGCTACCCCGGCGGCAACTTCGTCTCCGGCTACAAGTGGGAGGACTCCGTCGGCCCCGCCGAGGACCGTCCCCGCCGCCTCGACCTCGCCTGGCGCTCGACCGAGACCAACCGCTTCGGCCTCTCCGAGTACATCGGCTTCCTGAAGAAGATCGGCCCCCGGGCCGAGCCGATGATGGCCCTCAACCTCGGCACCCGGGGCGTCGCCGAGGCCCTCGAACTCCAGGAGTACGCCAACCACCCGGCCGGCACCGCCCTCGCCGACCTCCGCGCCGCCCACGGCGACAAGGACCCCTTCGGCATCAGCCTGTGGTGCCTGGGCAACGAGATGGACGGCCCCTGGCAGACCGGCCACAAGACGGCGACGGAGTACGGCCGCATCGCCGCCGAGACGGCCCGCGCGATGCGCCAGATGGACCCGTCCGTGGAACTGGTCGCCTGCGGTTCCTCCAGCCAGTCCATGCCGACGTTCGCCGAGTGGGAGGCGACGGTCCTGGCGGAGACGTACGACCTCGTCGACTACATCTCCCTGCACGCCTACTACCAGCCCGAGGACGGCGACCTCGACTCCTTCCTGGCCTCCGCCGTCGACATGGAGTCCTTCATCGAGAACGTGGTCGCCACCTGTGACCATGTGGGCGCCAGGCTGAAGTCGAAGAAGAAGATCAACCTCTCCTTCGACGAGTGGAACGTCTGGTACATCTCGAAGTGGCACGAGATCGAGAACTCCGGCGCGCGGGACTGGGCGGAGGCCCCCCGTCTGCTGGAGGACAACTACAGCGTCACCGACGCCGTCGTCTTCGGCTCCCTCCTCATCGCCCTCCTGCGCCACGCCGACCGCGTGACCGTCGCCTGCCTCGCCCAGCTCGTCAACGTCATCGCCCCGATCATGACCGAACCGGGCGGCCCGGCCTGGCGGCAGACCACGTTCTTCCCCTTCGCCCAGGCCGCGAAGTACGGCCGGGGCGAGGTGCTCGACGTACGGGTGGACTCGCCGACGTACGAGACGAAGAAGTACGGCGAGACGGATCTGCTGCACGCGACGGCGGTGCGCGCCGAGGACGGGTCGGTGACCGTGTTCGCGGTCAACCGGGGCCGTACGGAAGCGCTGCCGCTGGAAGTCGCCCTGAACGGGCTGGAGTTGACCCGGGTCGTCGAGCACAGCGCACTGGCCGACGCGGACCCCGACGCGCGGAACACGCTCGCCGAGCCCGAGCGGGTCGTCCCGCACACGGGTGAGGGGGCGTCACTTCGGGACGGCGTGCTGAGCGCGGTCCTCGAACCGCTGTCGTGGAACGTCATCCGGCTCGCCTGAGGGGACGGGCCGCCAGGCCTCCGGCCCACCTCCCGCGCCCCGCCGGGGCGCGGGACCGCCGTGGTGCACGCGTGGTCGACAATGTTGGCCATGAGGATCTCGGCACGGGCGGATTACGCCGTACGCGCGGTACTGGAAGTCGCCGTACGGCAGGACAGCGGTCCGGTGAAGGCGGAAGTCATCGCGACCGTGCAGGAGATTCCGCACAAGTTCCTGGAGGGCATCCTCGGGGACCTGAGGCGGGGCGGCGTCGTCACCAGCCGGCGCGGCGGCAGCGGCGGTTACCAGCTCGCCAGGGACGCCGCCGCGATCACCGTCGCCGACGTCATCAGGGCGGTGGACGGCCCCATCGTGTCGGTGCGCGGCGAACGGCCCACCGGCCTGACCTACACGGGCTCCGCCGAGCCGCTGCTGCCGCTGTGGATCGCGCTGCGGGCCAACGTCCGCCGCATCCTGGAGGGCGTCACGGTGGCCGACATCGCGGCGAACGCGCTGCCCGAGCCGGTGAAGGAGCTGGCGGCGGAACCGGCGGCCTGGGAGAACCCGTAAGGAGGTCCGCGCCCGGCCTCCGCGCACACAATCCTCACCCCCTCCTCAGTCCTTCCTCAGCTCGATCTCGTACCGTTGCCGTTCGGCTCATCCCTACCTAACCGGTGGGAAAGCCAGGGAAAAGCGGCGGCGGCAACGGAAGACGGGACGAAGGACGCATGCGGACGCTGGTACTGCTCGCGCTGGCGGGCCTGGGCGCACAGCTCGTGGACGGCAGCCTGGGCATGGCCTACGGCGTGACCTCGACGACGCTGCTGCTCGCCATGGGCACCAACCCGGCGGCCGCGTCGGCCACGGTGCACCTCGCCGAGATCGGCACGACCCTGATGTCGGGCGCCTCGCACTGGCGGTTCGGGAACGTGGACTGGAAGGTCGTCACCAGGATCGGAGTGCCGGGCGCGGTGGGCGCGTTCCTCGGCGCGACGGTCCTCTCGTCGCTGTCGACCGAGGTCGCGGCCCCCATGATGTCGCTGATCCTCCTCGGCCTCTACCTCTGATCTTGGCCAGTGCTCCGCCCTTCAGGGCGGAGGTGAAGGCCGGCCTTGGCCCGGAGGCGCGAAGCGCCGGAGTGCTCTGCGTCTTCGGGGTGACGGTCAGAGGGGACGTTGCTGGTTTTCGATGTACTGCTTGACGACGCTCAGGGGTGCTCCGCCGCATGATCCTGCGAAGTAGGAGCCGGACCAGAAGTGTCCGCCCCACAGGTACCGGCGGACGTGGCTGTCGTATTCCTGGCGGAGCCTGCGGGAGCTGACGCCCTTGAGGGAGTTGACCAGTTTGGAGAGCTGGACCTTGGGCGGGTAGTGCACGAGCAGGTGGACGTGGTCCTGTTCGCCGTTGAACTGTTTCAGCTCGGCCTCGAAGTCCGTGCAGACCTCTCGCATGATCTCTTCGGTGCGGGTCAGCATGGCGTCGGTGAGCGCGTTCCGCCGGTACTTGGTGACGAAAACCAAGTGAACGTGCAGGTTGTGGACAACATGGCGACCGGTTCTGACATCGGGATGAGGGTTCCAGCGTGGTGACATAAACCAATGCTAGATTCTCGATCGTGAGTCAAGGCACCCTGGTCAAGCGGCAGTTCGGGCACCGTGCCCGGCTTGCGCTGTCGCCTGCCGGGATTCGCGCAGCGGATGACCAGGCGCACGCGGCCCGCACGATGTGGAACCTGCTGCACGCCTGGTGGCAGATGATGCCGAAGGAAAAGCGGACACTCGCGCACGCGGACGCCGCGATCCGCCAGGCCCGCAAGGACATCGACTTCCTCGCCGTCCTGCCCGCCCAGGCCGCGCAAGCGGTACTCAAGACGTACGTCCAGGCATGGAAGAACTGCTGGGACGGGCGCGCCGACGCCCCGAACTTCAAGGGCCGCCTCCGCACCGTGATGTCCGTGGACATCCCGCAGGGCCGCGACCTGAACATCACCCGCGTGCACCGACGCTGGGGCATGGTCAACCTTCCCAAGGTGGGCCGGGTCCGCTTCCGCTGGACCAAGGACCTGCCCGTGGGCAAGCGCGCCGACACGGAGAACCGGATCACCGGGGCGCGGCTGGTCAAGGACGCGCTCGGCTGGCACATCGCCTTCCGTGTCCAGACCCTGGAGCCCAGGCCCGATCCGCACCAGGGGCCGGACATCGGTATCGACGTGGGCGTCACCGTGCCCATCGCCCTCTCGAACGGCGAAACCTACGGGCACGGGGCATGGCTGACGGAGAAGGAGAAGGCCAGGCTCCTGCACCTGGAGCAGCGCGCCGCGCAGCGTAAGCAGCACCGCAGGCCCGGCGAGCGCACCAGCCGCCGACTGCACCACACCTACGACCAGATCGCAGAACTCCGCGCGAAAGCCAAGCGCCGGGCCCTGGACTGGCAGCACAAGACCACCACCGCCATCGCCCGCCCGTACGTACGTACGTACGGCACGGTCGTGGTCGAAGCACTCACCCTCACGAACATGGTCAAGTCCGCCAGGGGAACGGTTGAAGAGCCGGGCAAGAACGTCGCCCAGAAATCCGGGCTGAACCGCTCCATCAGCCAGGAGGCATGGGGTCGCACCGTCACCATGCTGGCGTACAAGACCGCCCAACTCGGCGGCACCCTGGTCAAGGTCCCCGCCCCGGGCACCTCCCGGCGCTGCTCGGCGTGCGGCTTCACCACGCCCGGCAGCCGGGAGTCCCAGGCCGTGTTCGTGTGCAAGAACCCGGACTGCGGCTGGTCGGGCAACGCGGCCCGCAACGTCCTGCACCTGTACCGGACGAGCCTCGCGCTCGTCCCGGCTGCCGGGAGGGCAGTCGTCAGGCGCGCCAAGCGCGTCAAGCCCGCTGCCGCGAGGTAAGCAGGAATCTCCCGGCTTCAGCCGGGAGAGCACTTCAAGTCCTGTCCCGCTTCACCCGGCGCGGCCTGCCCCGGGAACGTCTCGGCCGGCCGCTGCGGAAGCGGTTCCTCTCCCCGCTGGGCCTGGTCGCGGGCTTCCTGGACGTGACCGGCGGGGGCGGCTGGGGCCCGGTCGGTACACCGGCACTCCTCGCGAGCGGCCGCATGGAACCCCGTAAGGTCATCGGCTCCATCGACACGAGCGAGTTCCTCGTCGCGGTCGCCGCGAGCCTGGGCTTCCTCTTCTCCCTCGCCTCCCAGGGCTTGGACTGGGCGTGGGTCGCCGCGTTCCTGCTGGGCGGCCTGATCGCCGCGCCGATCGCCGCGTGGCTGGTCCGCCTGGTCCCGCCGCGCGTACTGGGTTCGGCGGTGGGCGGCGTCGACGAGCCGCTGGCAACCCGTCGCTGACAGCCGGCCGGACCGCCAGGGTCACGGGCGCCCCGGAGCTCCGTCCTGAGTTCAGCCCCGTTCGCAGCGGTCGAGTGCGGCACGGACCCGGCTGAGCCCCTCCACCCTCCAGTGCCCCCGGTCGGGCAACTGGTCGTCTCGGCGCCACCGCCAGGCCGAGAACATCGCCCAGTTCAGGGCACGGCAGCGCTGGACCAGACCGTGGTCGGCCCCCGCGTAGTGCTGTGCCACGTCCTCGGGCGCGTGGGCGAGGTCGAACTCCACCGGCCCACGGCAACACGTGGCCAGGTCCACGAAGAGCGGGCCTCGCCGTGTGCTGAGGAGGTTGCCCGGATGGGGCTCGCCGTGCAGCAGCTGTTCGTCGGCCTTCTCCGCGCCGATCTCGGTGCTCAGCTCGCCGAGGGCGTCGCTGAGGAGTTCCCGGCCGGAATCGGGCAGTTCGGGGGAACGCTCCCGGTCGTTCACCTCTCTGAGCGCCGCGGCGACTCGATCGGTGACATGCGGCGCGTCCAGAGCGATCCGGCGCAGGGCGGCATGATGCCGCAGGAACGCGTCCGCGTAGGCGGCCCCGTCGATCTCCGCTCCCACCGGTTCGTAGTAGGTCCAGAGCGAGACGGCGAAGGCGTCACGCACATGGACCCGGGGCTCGACCCGGGGATCGAGTTCCGCCACCGGAGCCCCGGCATCGGCGAGACGGCGGGCGACCTCCACTTCGAACTCGGAATCGGCCAGGTGCCCCACAGGCGCGACCCGAACCAGCACGTCGCACGGAGCCAGGCGCAGCGCGACCCGGTCCGAATCGTGGACGACGACCACATCGTCCACCCGAAGTCCCAGCCCCGAAGCGGTCATCCGCCCCGCCTCGACCGCGCGGCGCAGCTCCGACGGCTCCATGACGCCCTCCCTGAATCACGTTCGTCGTTGTAGGCCACGCGCCCCTTCCACCTGTACGGGCTCCAGGAGCAGGGCGGAACCCGTGGTCTCACCCCAGCCGCACGGCCAGTGTCACCTCCGCGCCCGCTCCTGTCATGGCCGTCGTCACCGTCAGGCGGTCCGTGACCAGGTGGGCCAGCCAGAGGCCGCGGCCGGGGCAGGTGTCGGTGAGGCCGGGGAGGAGTTCCGGGATGGCGGGGGTGAAGCCGGGGCCGTTGTCGGTGATGCGGCACTCCAGTTCATGGGGGAGGAGGCGCAGTTCCAGGCGGCCCTGACCGCCCGCGTGTTCGACCGCGTTGGCCGCGATCTCGCTGACCGCGAGGGTGAACTCGCCGAGCCGTACGCCGCCCAGGCCCGCCGCCGCGGCCGTGTCCTCGACCTGGGCGCGCACCTGGGGGAGGTTCTCTCCGGTGAAGTGGCGTTTCAGCAGAAGCGTTTCGGGAGGGAGGGGCGGCGCCTCGCCGCCGGAGCCCGCCACCGCGCCGGTCGCCCCGGCGCCACCCTTCCTCTCCCCGCCCGGCATCACGGCCGCCTCCTCTCGATGGGTGTCGATGGGTACGGACACGGGTCGTTGGGAGTCAAAGGCGAACTGCCGCACCTCGCCCACGCTAGCCGTGCTCGCCCGATGCGTACCCAGCGGATCGAGAGGGCATCACGCCTGGTCGTAACCGTATGAATTCGATCGGGTGGTGATCGGATGCGCCCGACCTCTGCTGATCGGTTTCCGTCGATCGATCAGGGCAGAGGGGTCCCGACACGACATCGGCTCCCTCCCGCACGGTCCGGCAGGGAGCCGACGGCTAGTCGCTCGTCTGTGTCAGCCCGTCTCCACCCCCACCGTCAGCGACCCCGCGTACCCGGCCGTCGGGGAGCTGCCCAGGGCTGTCAGGGTGAGGAGCCCGGACGCGGCGCCCCCGTCGTCGTAGATCGAGTCCTGGGCGAGGGTGGTGCGGGGGACCCGGTTCGCCGAGTAGGGGGAGAGCGCGGCGACGCGGGTGGTGACGGTCTCGGAGAAGTAGAGCTGGCCGGTGTGGAGCTCCTGGCCGCCCGTGAACGAGCCGTCGGGGGTGAGTGTGACGTCGGTGTGCACCTTGAGGTGGATGTGGATGCACCGGCCCCGGTACCAGCCGGGGTAGACCGTGGTGATCCGGGCGACGCCGCCGGCGTTCGACAGGACGGCGCCGCGCAGGAACGTGCCGTTGTCGGGCTCGTCGTGGCCGTTGTCGCCGACGAAGCCGGAGTACTCGCCGAGGGCGTCGCAGTGCCAGACCTCCACGAGGGCGTTGCCCAGCGGGGCGCAGGTGTCGTCGTCGACGACGGTGAGGGTGAGCTGGAGCGGGAAGCCGGTCTTGTCCTCCCTGATGTCGGCGCGGATCAGTTGTCTGTCGAGGTGGTAGGGGCCTTCGGTCATCTCCTTCGTGAGGGTGCAGACGGCCGCGGCGGCCACGGGGGCGGTGTCCCCGGTGTCGGCCGCCGCGGATGTGGGGGCTTCAGGCGTGGCGGCGGCGCCGACGGCCAGGGTGGCGGCCGTGGCGCCGGTGGCGATCAGGACGGTCCGGCGACCGACCGAGGTCGCCCCGGTTGTCTCTGAGAGCGCCGATGGGAGCGCTGATGAGGGCGCTGATGCATCTGAGGGCACTGAAGTGTCTGTCATGAACACGGCACCCTAGAAGCGGAAGCTGTCCGCCCGCTGTCAGTTCGGCAAAGTGAGTAATCGTCAAGTTCCTTGCAGGACAAGTGAGTTGACGGTCAGAGCGGACGCCCCCGACGATCGCCTCAGGTCGCGAGGTAGCCCCCGTCGGCGAGGAGCACCGCACCGGTGATGTAGCCGGCCCTGTCGGAGGCCAGGAACGCCACCGCCTCGGCGATCTCCTCGGGCTCGCCGGCCCGGGTGAGCGGCGTGCTCTGGCTGAACGTCTCGAAGATCTCCCCCGCCGTGTCGACGGCCATGTCGGTACGGATCGGGCCGGGGGCCACGGAGTTGACGCGCACGCCCGCCGCGCCGAACTCGACGGCCCACGACCGGGTCAGCGCGTCCATCGCGGCCTTGGAGGCGTTGTACACGGAGCCCACCGCGGTCCCGATCTGCCCGGCGATCGACGACACGTTGACGATCGCGCCCTTCTTCCTGGCCACCATGGCCGGCACGAGCGCGGCCGTGAGGAAGTAGGTCGCACGGACGTTGACGTCGAAGATCCGCTCGTAGCCGTCGAGCGACTGCTCGGGGGTCGGCGCGAACGGGAAGACACCCGCGTTGTTCACGAGCACGTCCACCTCGCCGACCTCCTCGGCGAGCCTGCGGACCTCGTCGATGTTCCCGACGTCCGCGACGACGAAGTGGCCCGTGCCGCCCGCCCGTTCGATCAGCTCGATCGTCTCCTTGCCCTGCTCGGTCCTGCGCCCGGTCACATAGACGGTGGCACCCGCCTCCGCGAGCTTGACCGCGATCGCGCGGCCGATGCCCGACGTGGCGCCGGTGACGAGTGCCTTCTTGCCCTGAAGTTCGTTGGTCGACATGCCCGCAACGGTGGCCCCGCCGGATCGTCGGCGCATAAATTCCGTATATACCGCCTGGTCAGGGCGTGATCGCACACCTCAACCGGTCAGCGCCGGTGTGCGCAGCACGAAGTAGAGGCGCACGAACCGCGGCAGCCGGTAGCGGCCGAGCACGAGCGGCTCGATGAGGTGGACCCCCGCGAGCGACTCCAGCATCCGCTCGATCTCGCCGGGGTCGGCCCCGGACATCCGCGCCGCCTCCTGGGAGTCGATCACCTCGGTGTCCTGGCGCGCGAAGCACAGGAGCAGGTGCCGTTCCGGGTCGCTCAGCAGCTGGTCGGCCGCGATCATCGGGGCCAGCATCGCGACGCAGTCGGACGGGAGTGTGCCGGTGGGCTGTCTCTCCCGGTCCAGCTGCGCGAGGAACATCCCGATCGTCCAGTCGGGGCGCGAGGCGAGCTTGCCGGCGATCACCCTGATCGGGGCCGGCAGTCGCGAGAAGCGTTCCAGCAGCGCCCCGGCCTGCTCGGGTTCCGCGTCCGCGCGCGCCGGTCCGATGGTCCGGCGGAAGAACTCCCGCGCCTCCCGCTCGGTCAGCCCGGCGATCTGCACCCAGGTCACACCGGGCAGCTCGTGCAACCGGCGGACACTCGTGAGGATCATCGCCGAGCCGGGCGTGGCCAGCTCGCGTACGGACTCCGCGTCCCGCACGTCGTCGACCACGACGAGGAACCGCTTGCCGCGCGCCTTCTCCCGCCACAGTGCGGCCTTGTCGCCGGCCGGGTTCTCCACGCCGACCGCCCGCAACAGCTCACCGGCGACGTCCTCGCCCCTGACGACGATCTGCCCGTCCGGGAAACGGCCCTTGACGAGGTGGCCGATCCGGGTGGCCAGCACGGTCTTGCCGCTGCCGCGCATACCGGTGATGCCCACGGTGCCCGGCAGCGTCCGCAGTGCCCGCGCGATCTCCTCGGCGCGCCCGGTGAAGTCGATCAGGTCCGGCAGCAGCTGCTCCGGTCTGCGCGGCGCGGTGAGTTCGCCGCTGAGGATCTGCGCGTGGACCCGGCGCAGCTCCGGCCCCGGTTCGAGGCCGAGTTCCTCGCCGAGCAGGGCGCGCGCCCGGTGGTAGTGGTCGAGCGCCTCGCCCTGTCTGCCCTCCAGGTAGAGCGCGCGCATCAGGAGGGCGCGGGGACGCTCCCTCAGGGGGAAGGCGGCGACGTGGGCCTGTAGCTCCAGCACGTCCGGCAGGCGTTCGAGGCAGTCCTCGCGCGTCTTGAGCCGGCGGTCGCCGAGCCGCACCCGCTGGGCGTCGAAGTAGGCGCCCCGGAGGCCCTCCAGGGGCTCGCCGCCGCAGTCGTCGACGATCTCCGCGCGGGCCGTGTACCCGCCGTCCCTGGACTTCAGGTCCAGCTCAGGCAGCGCCTTGCGGATCTTGTACACGTACGTCCGTAACGCCATCACCGCGCTCGGCGTCGGGTCGTCCCAGACCATGCCGATCAGCTGGTCGTTGCTCAGCCGGACGCCGTTGTTCAGCAGCAACGCCGCCAGCACCGCCCGCTGTTGGCGTGGCCCCAGCTCGATCTCCTCCTCGTCGCGCCAGGCTCGTACCGGTCCCATCAGCGAGAATCGCAGGCTCATGCGACAGCACAACGCGCCCGCGGATCGCCTGCTTCCCTGATCGCCTGCTTCCGTCCCGAACAAGTCCGGCCCGGGGATTCAGACGTGGAGCAGCTCCAGTGCCTGGCGCAGGTTGTGTTCGGCGATGCCCGCCATGAAGGCCCGGTCGGGGAAGTCCCCGTCGAGCAGCCGCAGAGGCCCCGCCGTCAGCGAGAGGCGCTGTGCGAGCGTGTAGAGCGCGAGCCGGTCCTCGTCCAGGTCGGCCACCCGCAGCGGCCGGTAGTCGTCGTGCAGCCGAATCCGCAGGAACACGTGCTCCCACTCGACGTCGAAGTACATCAGGCCCTCGATGTCGATCGCCACGGGGTTCCCGTCCGCGTCCACCAGGACGTGGTCGGGCCCCAGTTCGCCGTGCACGACCGCGTACTCCGCGCGCGGCCGCACCGCCGCCGCCAGGTGCAGCAGCCGCTCCTCCAGCCGGTCGCGCGCACCCGCGATCCGCGGATCACGCGAGGCCGCCTCGGCGAGGTCCCGCAGCGCGCGGTCGAGCACCACACCCTCGCACGACGTACCGCGTGAGGTTCCGCCCGCGTCGACGACGGCCGCCTTGCCGTACGCCGGTGCCCGGTGGCCCCGCATCGCCTCCAGCGACTCCGCGAGCCGGGCCATGACCGGAGCCGCCGCCCGCCGGTCGCGTGCGAGCAGCTCCTCCAGGCTCTCGCCCCGGAGGTCCTCGACGATCGCGAGATCGGCCGGGCCGTGGGTGCCGTCGCGGTCGACGAGACGGATCGCCGGGACGCGGACACCGAGCGCGTCGAGCCGCGTGTGCGCGGCCTCGAACAGCGCGAGCCCGAGGCCGGGGGAGAACGGGTCGGTGAGGTCGTCGTCGCCCTCGGCCGCCGGCCAGTAGTTCTCGGCCTCGTCCCACAGGTAGGCGACCGCGGTCGACTCGTCGTCCATCACCAGGCGGTACACGCCCTTCTTGCTGCCGCCGGCGAGCCGCTCGACCGCCGTCAGCCGCCGCCCGCCGCCCAGCGCGGCCCGCGCCGCGCTCGCCAGCCGCTCCCTCGTCCGCGTACCGGGTGCCACGTCCGTACCGCCTCTCCGCCTGGACAACCCGCGCACCCTACGGGAGCACGGGCGCGAGGGCGATCGGTTTGTTCCCGCCGACGCGCAACCGACCCGCGCGCGCGACCGGCCGCTACCGTGCCGTCTTCGCGATCGACTCCAGCACCTCGCGGGGGTTGCCGTCCGGAGTCACCGCCTTGCCGATCCGGCGGCGGATCTCGGCGGCGACCTCGGACCAGTTGGTCTCGGCGACGGGGTAGAGGCGGAGGTTCTGGAGGGTGTCGAGGCCGTTCCACAGCGGCTTGTGGGCCTTGTCGGCGCGCATCGCGTCGGCGGCCGACGTGGTGACGGGGAGCAGTTCGTACTCGGCGGCCTGCTCGGTCACGTACTTGTCGGTGTAGAGGAAGTCGAGGAACTGGCCGATGGCGGTGCGGTGGTCGTCGTTGCGGAAGGCGACGACCCAGTCCGCGGTGCCCATGGTCGGTGTCTCGTCGCCGTCGCGGCTCGGCAGCGGCACGGCGCCGTAGGGCACGGAGTCGGAGGAGTCGTCGATCTGGCGGATCAGCGACAGCGGCGCGTTGACCATGGCCGCCTCGCCGGTGAGGAAGGCCTCGACCGCGTCCGCCCGGTTCAGGTCGCCGGGCGGGACCGGGCCGGTGAGACCCTCGCCGATCAGGTCCTCCTTCAGCCAGGTCAGGGTGGCCACGTTGGCGGCGGAGGCGATGTCGTAGCGGTTGGTGGAGTCGGTGTAGCCGCCGTCGCCGGCCAGCAGCCACATCAGCGTCTCGGCCTCCGCCTCCTCCGGGCCGAGCGGCACGGCGATCGGGTACTTCACGCCCTGCGCCTTCAACACCCGTGCGTCGGCGGTGAGTTCGTCCCAGGTCGTCGGGGGCTTGAGGCCCGCCCGGGCGAACAGGTCCTTGTTGTAGTAGAGCAGCCGGGTGCTCGCGGTGAAGGGCATGCCGTACTGGGCGCGGTCCAGCTCCCCGGCGTTGGCGAGGCTCCGGACGAAGGAGGCCTGGACGGGGACCGACAGCACCTCGTCGGCGCTGTAGAGGAGATCGCGCGCCGCGTACTCGGAGTAGCCGTCCGTCTGCACGATGTCCGGAGCCTCGCCCCGCTCGACCAGCTCGGCCACCTTCTTGTCGACCTCGTCGGGGTCATGGACCTGGACGTCCACGTCGATCCCCGGGTGCTCGGCGCGGAACGCGAGCACCACCCGGTCCCAGTAGCCCTCGGAGTTCTTGTGGACGCTGTCGCCGTAGTTGGTCGCGACGACCGTAAGGGAGACCGTCCCCGACTCCGCGTCCGCGTCGCCGCCGCAGCCGGAGAGCCCGGCCGTGAGTCCCAGCGCGGCCGTGACCGCCACGATCGTCCGGGCGTTGTGGCGCACGGTCCACCCACTTCCAGCTTCCTACAGGAGTCGTGATCGGGCTTGATCGTATGGCGCGTGCCGGTGTGTACGGGGCCGCGGGCGTTGCGTTTTGATTCCGACGGCGTGACGGCGGCCCGGAACGACCGACATGTCCCGTCGCCGACAGGAAGTACGGAATCGGTGCCACGGTCGTTCACTCGTCCCACCACGACAGGTCGGCCCACCACGACAGGCCGCCCACCACGACAGGCCGACGCCCCCGACGGCGGCCCGTGCGGGGCCCGTCGGGGGCGTCGACCTGATGTGATCCGGGAGGCGAGGCTCAGCCCACCTGGTTGTAGACCCCTCCCGCCGCCGGCCACCCCTGGGGTTCCTCCAGGGGCTCCGGCTGGGTGCGCCCGCGTACCTGGGCGGCGGTGAGGCCCTGGGCCGCGCCCATGGAGCGGCGGCCCTGGGCGGCGGCCGCGAGACCGGGCATCCCGGTCTGGGCGACCGGCTGGAGGCCCGGGGCCGGCATGGAGGCCGCCGGTGCGGCGGGCATCGGGGCCGGGGCGGGCGCGGGGACCTGCATCGGCACCGGCATCGGCATCGGGGCGGGCATCGGGGCCGGCGCGGGCGCCGGGGACGGGAACTGCATGGACGCGGCGGCGGGAGCGGGGGCCGGGGCGGGCGCCGGGGACGCGAACTGCATGGAGGACGCGGGTGCCGGGGCCGGCATGCTCATGGCCTGCGCGGCGAGGTTCTGCATGCCGGTGCCGCTGGTCTCGCCCATCAGCCGGTCCACGGCCGCCGTACCCGAGCTGTAGCTGGTCCCGGTGCTCAGCTCGGGTACGGCGGCTCCCCTCCTGGACCCGTAGAGAACCGACTCCAGGCCGGACACCAGGCGACGCACGTCCACCTGGGGCCGGACCACGAGTCGCAGGAAGCGACTGGACGAGCCGACCTTGTTGCCGCACTCGCGGACCAGGATCCGGTGCTCGGTGAGCAGCCGGTCGCGGACCACGGTGCCCTCGGCGCCCACGGGCAGGCGCACGAAGAGGAAGTTCCCCTGCGACGGGTAGACCGTCAGCCCGGGGAGGGCGGAGAGCTGGCGGGCCATGTCCAGCCGGTCCCGGCGGACCTGGTGCAGGCTCTCCATGTACTCGGCGCCGTGGTTCTTCAGCATGAACACCACGTGCTCCGCGAAGGAGTTGAGGTTCCACTTCGGCAGCATCGAGCGGACCTTGCCGGCCAGCGCCGGGTTGGCGACGAGGTAGCCGAAGCGGATGCCGTGCAGGCCGAAGTTCTTGCCGAGGCTGCGCAGCACGACCACGTTGGGCCGCATGACCGCGTCCTGGACCGTGGACGGCTCGGACTCGGCGTCGGCGAACTCCAGGAACGACTCGTCGATGACGATCAGGTCCAGGTCGGCCATCGCGTCCATGAACTGCACCAGCGCGTGCCGGTGGAGGAAGCCGCCGTCGGGGTTGTTCGGGTTGCAGATGACGGCGACCCTGGTGCCGCGGGCCCGGATGAACTCGGCGTACTGCGCGAGGTCGAGGGCGAAGCCGCTGGACTCCTGGAGCGGGAACATGT
This sequence comes from Streptomyces caniscabiei, assembly GCF_014930365.1. GTDB lineage: Bacteria > Actinomycetota > Actinomycetes > Streptomycetales > Streptomycetaceae > Streptomyces > Streptomyces caniscabiei. Next base: position 288,251 of record NZ_JABXWI010000009.1, read on the forward strand.
CGACCCGCTTGCCGGTCTCCATCGGCTGGTCGGTCCAGCGGCCGAAGGTGGGGACGGGGACGGCGAGCGACTCCCGGACCATCAAGTGGTCGAGCCAGGTGATGAGTTCGGTGGACCCGTTGCCCATCGCCACGCACTGCGGCGGCAGTTGGAGCAGATTGCACAGCTCGGACGTGATCGTGTCCGCGCTGCTCGGGTAGTACGTGATGATGTCGCGCAGCTTGCTCGCCATGTCGTCGAACATGGCGGGGGTGGGGAAGTAGGGGTTGCAGGGGATACAGAAGTCCACCGGACCCGCACCGTCGCCGCCCTCACGTGTCAGCGCCGCCATCGAGGGGCTGTGCGCCGCAGTGCTGCGGAACAACGAGGTGACGTTGTCGGCCATGGAACCTCCGTAGGGGGCGGACCCGTTGGGGACGACCGGGTCCGACGACTAAGGGCGGCCCGCGCGGGGGAGCACGGGCCGCCCCTACATACGGAGGCTCGGGGGGCGCTGTTCAACCACCGAGGATTTGGCGGGAAATTGTGAGCGAGCTGTGAAGACGGCGTCGACGGGGCTGCCGGCCGGACCTCAGTCGAACGCGTGGACCGTCGTCGAGCGGTACGTCTGCCCAGGTCGGAGCACGGTCGACGGGTAGGCCGGCTGGTTGGGCGAGTCCGGGAAGTGCTGGGTCTCCAGACAGAGCGCGTCGCCCTGCCGGTAGATCGCCCCGGAGGGTCCTACGAGTGTGCCGTCCAGGAAGTTCCCGGAGTAGAACTGCAGCCCCGGCTCGGTCGTGGAGATCCGCAGCGTGCGGCCCGACGCCGGGTCCACCAGGGTCGCGGCCCACTCCGGCTCGGCCGTGACGCCCTTGTCGAGGACCCAGTTGTGGTCGAAGCCCTTGGCGTACAGCAGCTGTGGGTCGGCCCTGCGGAGGTCCTCGGCGATCGTCTTGCCGGTCCGGAAGTCGAAGGGGGTGCCCTCGACCCCGACCGGTTCACCGGTGGGGATCAGCCCGGAGTCGACGGGGGTGTAGCGGCCGGCGGCGATCGTCAGCCGGTGGTCGCCGACCGAGCCGCTGCCCTCGCCCGCGAGGTTGAAGTACACATGGCTGGTGAGGTTGACGACGGTGGTCCGGTCGGTGGTGGCCTCGTAGTCGACGCGCCACTCGCCCCGCGCGGTGAGCGTGTACGTCACCTTCACGTCGAGCGTGCCCGGGTAGCCCATGTCGCCGTCGGCGCTCGTATGGGTCAGGTACAGCCCGACCTCGGAGTCCCGCTCGAACGGCTCGACCTGCCAGACCACCTTGTCGAAGCCGCCGGCGCCGCCGTGCAGGCTGTTGGCGCCGTCGTTGACGGACAGCTCGTACGGCTCGCCGTCCAGGGTGAAACGGCCCCCGGCGAGCCGGTTGCCGTACCGGCCGATCAGCGCGCCGAAGTACGGGGAGTCGGCGACGTACTCCTCCAGGGTGTCGAACCCGAGGGAGACGCCTGCGTACCGGCCCTCGGCGTCCGGTACCTCCAGCGACTGCACGATCCCGCCGTAGGACAGGACCTTCAGCCGTGTGCCGCCGTTCTCCAGCGACCAGCGGTGGACCTCGGTCCCGTCGGCGAGCCTGCCGAAGAGTTCCTTCACGGGTGACGCCCCACTTTCCTGTTCATGAAAAAAAGGGGGCCCCGCCTTTCGGCGAGGCCCCCTCACGGTGTGTCAGGAACCGCTCTTGCGCTTGTTCCACACGTCGAACCCGACGGCCGCCAGCAGGGCCAGGCCCTTGATGACCTGCTGCCAGTCGGTGCCGACGCTGAGGAGGTTCATGCCGTTGTTCAGCACGCCGAGGACGAGACCACCGATGATCGCGCCGAGGACGGTGCCGACACCGCCGCTCATGGACGCGCCACCGATGAACGCCGAGGCGATGGCCTCCAGTTCGTAGCTCAGACCCGCCTTCGGCGAGGCCGCGTTGAGGCGGGCGGCGATCGCCAGACCGGCCAGGGCCGCGAGCACGCCCATGTTGACGAAGACCAGGAAGGTGACCTTCTTGTCCTTCACACCGGAGAGCTTCGCGGCCGGCAGGTTGCCGCCGATCGCGTAGATGTGCCGGCCGAAGACGGAGTTGCGCATCAGGTAGCCGTAGCCGACGACCAGCGCGCCCAGGACCAGCAGGATGATCGGCGCGCCCTTGTAGCTGGCCAGCAGCATGGTCACGGTGAGCAGCGCGGCCACGATGGCGACCAGCTTGAGCAGGAAGATGTTGCGCGGCGCCACGTCGAGCGCGAACTCCTGCTGACGCTTGCGGTCACGCATCTCCTGGATGACCACGAAGGCGATCAGGGTGAAGCCCAGCAGCAGCGTGATGTTGTGGTAGTTGGTCGTGGGGCCGGCCTCGGGCAGGAAGCCGTTGCCCATCTTCTGCAGGCCGTCGGGGAACGGGCCGAGGGTCTGGCCCTCCAGCAGGATCTCCGTGACACCGCGGAAGACGAGCATGCCGGCGAGGGTGACGATGAACGACGGTATCCCGAGATACGCGATGAAGAACCCTTGTGCCGCGCCCGCGACCGCGCCCGCCATCAGACAGAGGACCACGGCGAGCGGCCAGGGCACGTCGTGCTGCACCGTCAGCACGGCCGCGAACGCGCCCACGAAGGCCGTGAGCGAACCGACCGACAGGTCGATGTGGCCCGCGACGATCACCAGCATCATGCCGATCGCGAGGATCAGGATGTAGCTGTTCTGCAGGACCAGGTTGGACACGTTGCGCGGCAGCAGCAGGTCGCCGTCGGTCAGGATCGCGAAGAAGGCCACGATCAGACCGAGGGCGATCAGCATGCCGTACTGCCGCATGTTGCGGCGCATGCCGTCCAGCATCAGCTGCAACAGGCCGCCGCCCGTGGCCGATCCGGTGCCGCCCGGCGGCGCCGGGGCCGGGCTCTTGGCGGTCACATCCGTGCTCATCGGGTTACCTCTTTGTCCTTCGTCATCTGGCGCATCAGCGATTCCTGCGTGGCCTCGGCACGCGAGAACTCGCCTGTCAGCCGTCCCGCCGCCATGGTGTAGATGCGGTCGCACATCCCGAGGAGCTCCGGCAGCTCCGAGGAGATGAAGACGACCGCCTTGCCTTCGGCGGCAAGCTTGTCGATGACCGTGTAGATCTCGTACTTGGCGCCGACGTCGATACCGCGCGTCGGCTCGTCCAGGATCAGCACGTCCGGACCGGCGAAGATCCACTTGCTGAGGACGACCTTCTGCTGGTTGCCGCCGGACAGCTTGCCCACCGGCTCGAACACCGTCGGTGCCTTGATGTTCATGGTCTTGCGGTAGCGCTCGGCGACCTGACGTTCCTCGTGCTCGTCGACGACGCCCCGCTTGGCGACCTTGTTCAGGGCGGTCAGCGAGATGTTCCGGTTGATCGTGTCGATCAGGTTGAGGCCGTAGTGCTTTCGGTCCTCGGTGACGTACGCGATGCCGTGCTTGACGGCCTCGGCGACCGACTTCGTACGGATCTCGGTGCCGTCCTTCAGGACCGTGCCGCCCGCGTAGCGGCCGTAGGTCCGGCCGAAGACGCTCATCGCGAGTTCCGTGCGGCCGGCGCCCATGAGGCCCGCGATCCCGACGATCTCCCCGCGCCGCACCTGGATCGACACGTTGTCGACGACCTTGCGCTGCTGGTCGATGGGGTGGAGCACGGTCCAGTCGCGGATCTCCAGGGCCGGTGCCGCCTCCACCTCCGTCTCGTGCGGGGTGCGGTCGGGGAACCGGTTGTCGAGGTCGCGGCCCACCATGCCGCTGATGATCCGGTCCTCGGTGGTCTCCGCGGACTTCACGTCCAGCGTCTCGATCGACTTCCCGTCGCGGATGATCGTCACCGAGTCGGCGACCTTGCGGATCTCGTTGAGCTTGTGGGAAATGATGATCGAGGTGATGCCCTGCTTCTTCAACTCCAGGATCAGATCGAGGAGTTTGCCGCTGTCCTCGTCGTTCAGGGCGGCGGTCGGCTCGTCCAGGATGAGCAGCTTCACCTTCTTGGACAGGGCCTTGGCGATCTCCACCAGCTGCTGCTTGCCCACGCCGATGTCGGTGACCCGGGTCTCGGGGTGGTCGTCGAGACCGACCCTGCGCAGCAACTGCGTCGCGTGCCGCAGGGTCTCCCGCCAGTCGATGAACCCGCCCTTGGCGTGCTCGTTGCCGAGGAAGATGTTCTCCGCCAGGGAGAGGTACGGCGACAGCGCCAGCTCCTGGTGGATGATGACGATGCCGCGCTGCTCGCTCGCGCGGATGTCCTTGAACTCGCAGACCTCTCCCTCGAAGAGGATCTCGCCCTCGTAGCTGCCGTGCGGATGGACACCGGAGAGCACCTTCATCAAGGTGGACTTCCCGGCGCCGTTCTCACCGCAGATCGCGTGGACCTCGCCCTGGCGGACGGTCAGGGTGACGTCCGACAGCGCTTTGACGCCGGGAAAGGTCTTGACGATCGAGCGCATTTCCAGGACGGGTCCCGCCATGGTCGTGCCTTCCAATCAGTTGGTGCCGGCGGTTACTTGAGGTCGCCGGCCTTGATGTAGCCGGAGTCGACGACGACCTTCTGGTAGTTGGTCTTGTCGACGGCGACCGGCTCAAGCAGGTAGGCCGGGATGACCTTGGAGCCGTTGTCGTAGGTCTCGGTGTCGTTGGTCTCGGGCTTCTTGTCGTTCAGCAGCGCGTCGACCATGTTCGAGGCCACCTTGGCGAGCTCGCGGGTGTCCTTGTAGACGGTCATCGACTGCTCGTCCGCGATGATCGACTTCACCGAGGCGACCTCGGCGTCCTGGCCGGTGACGATCGGCAGCGGCTTGTCCTTGGAGCCGTAGCCGTCGGACTTCAGCGCGGAGAGGATACCGATGGAGATGCCGTCGTACGGCGAGAGGACGGCGTCGACCTTGCCGCTCTTGTAGTCCTTGGTGAGGATGTCGTCCATGCGGCGCTGGGCGGTGGCGCCGTCCCAGCGCAGGGTGGTGACCTTGGTGATGTCGGTCTCGCCGGACTTCACGACCAGCTGCTTCTTGTCGATGAACGGCTTGAGGACGTTCATCGCGCCGTTGAAGAAGTAGCGGGTGTTGTTGTCGTCGTTGGAGCCGGCGAACAGCTCGATGTTGAACGGGCCCTTCTTGGAGCCGTCCTTGAGGCCGAGCTTCTCGACGATGTAGTCGGCCTGGAGCTCGCCGACCTTCTCGTTGTCGAAGGAGGCGTAGTAGTCGACGTTCTCGGTGCCGAGGATCAGCCGGTCGTAGGAGATGACCGGGATGTTCGCGTCCTTGGCCTGCTGGAGCACGTTGTTCATCGACTTGTTGTCGATCGCCGCGACGATCAGGGCCTTCACACCCTGCGTGATCATGTTCTCGATCTGGGAGACCTGCTTGGCGGGGTCGTCCTCGCCGAAGACCAGCTGGGTCTTGTAGCCCTTGGACTTCAGGTCCGCGACGACGTTGTCGCCGTCGGCGATCCACCGCTCGGAGGACTTGGTCGGCATCGAGATGCCGATGGTGGCGCCCTCCGTGCTGCCGCTCTCGTCCTTGCTGCCACCCTCGCCGCTCTGGCCGCAGGCGGACAGAGTGAGGGCGAGAGAGGCGGCGGAGGCTATGGCGGCGAGTGCGGCTCGGCGAGTACGCATGATCATCATCCTTGATGTCTTGAAGGCCTGGAACGTTCTGGCGAGGACGGCGCTTCATGAGCCGAAAGCTGCCAGAGAAGATGTGGGGGATTCTGTGTGACTGCGTCTTCTTCTGTGAAGACAGTTGGCCGGTTCGTTATGAGGGAATTCCGAATCGCTTCAGTTCGCCGGGCAGCCGGGTGCCGAGCGGCGCCATGTCGCCGTCCGCTCCGTGCCGCGCGAGGAGGTCCAGAGCGAGCCGGCCGCGCCGGACGCGTTCCTTGGCCGTGGACAGCGTGAGGTCCCGCATGTGGTGCCCGTAGGGGTAGATCCCGGGGGCCTTCGAGAGACCGAACTTCAGGTAGATCGGCGCGCCGCGCCGGATCAGCTCGGCGACCTCGTACATCCGGACATAGCCGCCGAGGTCGTCGGGCGCCTCGATGTACATGTCCATGGGCGCGCCGGAGACCCGCCGGATCTCCGTGAGGTGGTCGAGCGTGAGGTCGCTCGGCACGTTGATCGAGTCGCCGCCGAGGTTCTCGTACACGGCGTACGCGGTGGGGTTCACCGGTCCGATCAGCGCCGACACCTTGAAGGTCGTGTCGGCCGGGATGATCCCCTCCACACGCGCCCGGTGCAGCGTCCACAGCACGCCCTCGTCGGCGACGAGCAGGCACTTCACGCCCAGCTCGGTCGCGCGCACGGCGTCCTCGACACAGCCGGCGACCGCGTCGTGGCCCCGGGCGCGGAGGCCCGCGCCCTTGGAGTCCGTACGGGTGGAGGCGCCGATGTCCCAGGTGCCGCGGGGGCCGGTGAAGAGGCAGAGCTCGATGTCGCGCTCGGCCGTCGCCTCCACCATCTCGGTGATCTCGGCGTCGGTGAGCATCCACACACCGCTGCCCTGGCTGATCCGGTGGATCGGGACGTCGAGCCGCGAGGCCTCCTTGAGGACCACGGCGAGCGCCTCGGGCCCCTCCACGGAGGGCACCTCGGTGCGCCAGCGGCCGCCACCGGGGAAGATGTGCGGTGAGGCGTCGGAAGGGTCGAGGGCGGGTGCGTTCAGCCCGAGAGCGGCGAGGGCCTGCTCGCCGGGTCGGCGCGGCGCCGGAGCGGTGGTGTCGGTCACAAGCTGTCCTTCTGGCTGGTCAGATTCGATATTTCGGACGAGGTTCGCGGCTCTTGGTGCACAAAGCTCTTGGGTGTACGCCGGTACGAAGTCGTCAGGTACCCCGTACCGGCGTACGGCTCAGGGGTGTGTCATGGCCGCAGCAGGACCTTGCCGACCGTCGGGTCGCCGGACCCCACCAGCTCGATGGCCTGCGGGAACTCCGCCAGCGGCAGCTCGTGCGTGACGAGCGGCAGAGGGTCCAGCAGTCCGGCTCCGAAGACCCGCACCGTGTGCGCCCACGCGTCCGGCGCCGCGCCGAACACCGTGTGCACCTCCAGCTGTCGTACGACGAGATCGGTCGGGTCGAGCCCGTCCGCGCCCGGCGCCGGGATGCCCGTCAGGACCAGCCGCCCGCCGCGCCGCAGCAGCGCGGCGGCCGTGCGCGCCGCGTCCGCGGACCCGGCGGTCTCGATGACCACGTCGAAGTCGCCCGGAAGCTCCTGGTCCTTGGTCCGGAAGTCGGTCGCGCCGAAGCGCTTCGACAGCTCCGCGCGGTCCGGACGGGTGCCCACGACGAGCAGCTCGGCGGGAGACGCCGCCTTCAAGAACTGAACGGCGAACATCCCGAGCGTCCCGGTCCCCACCACGGCGACCCGCTCACCCGGAACGGCGTTCGCCTTCAGCGCGGCGGCCGCGATGCACGCGGCCGGCTCCAGCAGCGCCGCCGCTGTCAGATCCGCGTCGTCCGGCAGGACGTGCAGCAGACGGGCGGGCAGGGTAAGGGTCGTGGCCATCGCGCCGGGCTGGGTGAACCCGGTCTCCTCGTACCCCGCGGAGCACAGGGTGGTCTCGCCCGCGTGGCAGCGGTCGCACACCTGGCAGTTCCGGAAGCCTTCGCCAACTACCTTGCGCCCTACAAGAGTTGAAGGAACGCCGGCGCCGACCTCGACGACCGTCCCGGACCACTCGTGGCCCGGGGTGAGCGGGTAGCGGACGTACCCCTCCGGCCGGTTCCCCTGGAAGACCTCGCGGTCGCTGCCGCAGATCCCCGAGGCGTGCACCCGGACCAGGGCCTCGCTGGCCTCCGGCGGCCGGGCCTCGTGCGGGACGAGCCGGTGCTCGCCCGGTGCCTCGATGACGACGGCGCTGGCCGCGTCGGGGGAGGCGGTCACTTGGCACCCTTGGGCTTGCGCTGCTCCCAGCCCTCGGCCCACAGGTCGAAGCGCGCCTGCTGCTGCGGGAACTCCGCCGCCGCCTCCACGTCCAGCTCGACCCCGAGGCCGGGCTTGTCGGAGAGATGGAAGTAGCCGTCCACGACCTCCGGGGCACCCGAGACGACCTTCTTGATGTCCGCGTCGGCGAAGTCGTTGAAGTGCTCGAGGATCTTGAAGTTCGGGGCGGTGAAGCCGACCTGGAGGGAGGCAGCCGTCAGCACCGGGCCACCCACGTTGTGCGGCGCGACCAGCATGTAGTGCGTCTCCGCGGTGGCCGCCAGCTTGCGGGTCTCCCAGATGCCGCCGATGTGGCCGACGTCCGGCTGGATGATGTCCACGGCCTGGCTCTCGAAGAGCTCGCGGAACTCGATCCGGTCGTGGATCCGCTCACCCGTGGCCACCGGCATGTCGACCTTGGCGGCGACCTTCTCCAGCGCCTTCAGGTTCTCCGGCGGCACCGGCTCCTCCAGCCACGCGGGCTTGAAGGGCGCGAGGTCCTTGGCGAGCCGCACGGCGGTCGAGGGCGAGAACCGGCCGTGCATCTCCAGCATCAGCTCGGCGTCCGGCCCGATGGCGTCGCGCACGGCCTCGATCAGCGAGACGGCGTACAGGCTCTGCTCGTGGTCCAGCTCGAAGTGGCCGGTCCCGAAGGGGTCGATCTTGAGCGCCTTGTAGCCGCGCTCCATCACGCCCCGCGCCGCCTTGTGGTACGCCTCGGGCGTGCGCTCGGTGGTGTACCAGCCGTTGGCGTACGCCTTGACCTTGTCGGTGACCTTGCCGCCCAGCAGCTGCCAGACGGGTACGCCGAGGGCCTTGCCCTTGATGTCCCAGCAGGCCATCTCGATGACGGCGATGCCGGACATCACGATCTCGCCGGCGCGCCCGTAGTCGCCGTACTTCATGCGCTTGACCAGATCCTCGACAGCGAACGGGTCGGAGCCGAGAATGTGGTTGGTCTTCGCCTCGTGCAGATAGCCGAGCAGCGCGTCGGTGTGGCCCAGCATGCGGGTCTCGCCGACTCCGGTGAGACCCTCGTCGGTGTGCACGAGGACGTAGGTCAGGTTTCGCCACGGCGTCCCGACCACGTGCGTGCTGATTCCCGTGATGCGCACGGTACTCCCTGCCCTCTGTAGTCCGTAGTTTGTTCGAAATTTCGTCGCTCGTTCGAAATTCTGGTCGTGACAGTAAGGACGACCCGGTCGGAGTGTCAATGGGGTGAACACACAACGGTTCGGGGCGACCCGCTCTGTCCGCGCCCCGGGAACGGTACGGGGTGATCCGGGGCCGGGTGAACCCGGCGCGCGGCATCCGGATGTGAGCGGTGTCCTTGGCGGGGTGTGGACGTCCAAGAAGCCCATGTCGGGGGCCGTGATGTCCGTTGCGTCCGTGGCGAGTTGGGGGCGGTGCGGCGATTTCCGGACGTGCTGGGGGTCCGGGGTTTCGGTCGCCGGCGACCGGTCGGGCTGTCGGAATGCGGGCTCTACCAGGCCGATCGCGCTGGACGGTGTTCCGGAAAGCGGCCGCGGGGCGACCCGCGTCATCGCGATCGGGCCAAAAGCCTGTTGCTTCGCAGGTGGGCGCCCCCGATCGCCGCCGTGGTGACCCGCGCGGCCCGTCGCGTTACGCAAACGTGACCGCCCTCCCTGCTGCAACCCTCTTGACCGCCGGGAATTGTTAGCGCTCACAATGACCTCCGCAACGCACCACTCATCGCCCGACGGCAACCAAGGAGGTACGAGCGTCGTGTCGGCTCTGCGTCAACTCGCCTTCCCCGTGGATGCCTTGGGGCGTTCCGGACTTACGGTATGAAACCGGCGGCGCGGGACAGCGCCTCCGCGACCCAGGTCTTATCGGCAGACGACCGCCAAGGAGGTACGGCCGTGACACACGCACAACTGCGGCCGCCCACCATGGCCGACGTCGCCCGCCAGGCCGGGGTGTCCCACCAGACCGTCTCCCGCGTGCTGGGGGACCACCCCAACGTGCGGGACGAGACCCGGGCCAAGGTGCTCCGCGCGATCGAGGAGATGGGCTACCGCCGCAACTTCTCCGCACGGGCCCTGGCGACCAGGCGCACCCAGACCCTGGGCGTGGTCGCCTCCAACACCACGCTCTACGGCCCGGCCAGCACGTTGTTCGCGCTGGAGGAGGCGGCGCGGGCCGAGGGCTACCTCGTCTCGACGGTCAGTCTGCGCGAACCGACCGTCCAGTCACTGTCCGAGGCCCTGGACCGTCTCATCGAGGGTGGGGTGGAGGGGGTGATCGCCCTCGCCCCGCAGCGGTCGGCGGTGGCCGCCCTCGCCGAACTGCGGCACCCCGTCCCGGTGGTGGCCGTGGGCACCGGCTCCGGCGCGGAGATCCCGAGCGTCAACGTGGATCAGCACCTCGGCGCGCGGCTGGCCACCGGCCATCTGCTCGCCGCCGGCCACCGGAAGGTCTGGCACCTCGCCGGACCCGAGTACTGGCAGGAGGCCGTCGACCGGACCACCGGCTGGCGGGCCACCCTGGAGGAGGCCGGCGTCGAACCGCCGCAGCCGCTGAGGGGTGACTGGAGTCCGCTTTCGGGCTACCGTGCGGGCCAGGAACTGGCCGGCTGGGTGGGCCGCGGCCTGACCGCCGTCTTCGTCGCCAACGACCAGATGGCACTGGGGGTGTTGCGGGCCCTGCGCGAGGCGGGCGTGCGGACCCCACAGGACGTGGCGGTGGTCGGCTTCGACGACATCCCGGAGTCGGAGTTCTTCGCCCCACCCCTGACCACCGTCCGACAGGACTTCGCCACGGTGGGACAGCGGAGCATCGCTCTGCTGCTGGACCTCATCGAGGGCCGGGCCCCCTCCGTCTCCCAGGTCGCCATCGAACCCCACCTCGTCGTCCGCGCCAGCACCTTCCCGTACGGGCCCCTGTCGGGGGCCGCTCCGGGCTGACGCGGCTCCGAACAACCGAACGACCTTCATTCATCAGTGTGGCCGACATTTCGAACAATGATCGACAGGTTGGACGCAGTGCGGCCGGTCCCCATGAGTACCAACGGTCCGTCCCCGGACCGGCTCTTCAAAGGAGAAGAAACATGCTCAACAGACGGAACTTCCTGACCGCGGCGATCGGCGTGGCGGCGGCGGGCACCCTGGCGGCCTGTGCCAAGGAGGACGAGGGCTCCGGCGGCGACTCCGGTTCCGGCGGCAGCAAGAAGATCACCCTCGGCTTCTCCCAGGTCGGCTCCGAGTCCGGCTGGCGCAGCGCCAACACCGACTCCGTGAAGTCCGCGGCGAAGGAGGCGGGCTACAACCTCAAGTTCTCCGACGCGCAGCAGAAGCAGGAGAACCAGATCTCCGCGATCCGCAGCTACATCGCGCAGAAGGTGGACGTCATCGCCTTCTCGCCGGTCGTCGTCACCGGCTGGGACGCCATCCTCAAGGAGGCCCAGGCCGCGAAGATCCCCGTCGTCCTGACCGACCGCTCCGTCGAGAGCGACGAGTCGCTGTTCGTCACCCTGGTCGGCTCCGACTTCACCGACGAGGGCCGCCGCGCCGCCAAGATCCTGGAGAAGGTCCTGGAGAAGGCCGGCCACAAGGGCAAGGTGAAGATCGCCCAGCTGGAGGGCACCACCGGTGCCGCCCCCGCGATCGAGCGCGCCAAGGGCTTCAAGGAGGTCATGGACGCCGAGCACAAGGACGACTGGGAGATCGTCGTCAGCCAGACCGGTGACTTCACCCGCGCCGGCGGCAAGCAGGTCATGGCGGCCTTCCTGCAGTCCAACCCGGACATCAACGTCCTCTACGCGCACAACGACGACATGGGCCTCGGCGCCATCCAGGCCATCGAGGCGGCCGGCAAGAAGCCCGGCAAGGACATCCTCATCGTCACGGTCGACGGCGTGAAGGACGGCTTCATCGCGATGTCCGAAGGCAAGATCAACGCGATCGTCGAGTGCAACCCGCTGCTCGGCCCCCAGCTGATGGACGTCGTGCAGAAGGTCAAGAACGGCGAGAAGGTCGAGCGCTGGATCAAGACCGAGGAGAGCGACTTCATGCAGGACCAGGCCAAGGACGCGCTCCCCACCCGTAAGTACTGACCCACCCGCCCCACCGGCAGGGAGCCTCCGGGCGACCGGGCACACCCCGGTCCGGGAGGCTCCCCGCGGGCCTGAACCCATGTCAAGAGGAGCGCTGCTCATGGCAGAGCCGCGGCCCGTCCTGGAGATGACGGGCATAGTCAAGGAGTTTCCGGGGGTACGGGCTCTGTCGGGCGTCGACTTCCGGCTCTTCCCCGGTGAGATCCACGCCCTGATGGGCGAGAACGGAGCCGGGAAGTCCACCCTCATCAAGGTGCTGACGGGGGTCTACTCCCTGGACGGCGGCACCGTCACCCTCGACGGGAAGTCCGTGCTGTTCGGCAGCCCGCTGCAAGCGCAGCAGGCCGGCATCAGCACGGTCTACCAGGAGGTCAACCTCTGCCCCAACCTCTCGGTGGCGGAGAACATCTTCATCGGACGTGAACCCACGCGCGGGGGCCGCATCCAGTGGAAGCGGATGCGCAAGGAGGCCGCGGAGCTGGTCGACCGCCTCGGCCTCGACATCGACGTGACCGCGCCCCTGTCCGCGTACCCGCTGGCCGTGCAGCAACTGGTCGCGATCGTACGGTCGGTGGGCACCGGCGACAGTGACGGCGAGGGCTCCGGCACCAAGGTGCTCGTCCTGGACGAGCCCACCTCCAGCCTCGACCGCGACGAGGTCCTCGAACTCTTCCGCCTGATGCGGCGGCTCAGGGACGAGGGCGTCGCCATCCTCTTCGTCTCGCACTTCCTGGACCAGATCTACGAGATCTGCGACCGGATGACGGTGCTGCGCAACGGCACCCTGGTCGGCGAGCACATGGTCCGTGACCTCGACCAGGTCGGGCTGATCGAGCTGATGATCGGCAAGGCCCTGGACCAGCTGGAGGAGCTCCACGAGCACCAGCTGCGCTCCGACGTCGGCGAGACCCTGGTCGCCGCCGAGGGCCTCGGCCGGACCGGCGGCATCGCCCCCTTCGACCTGGAGATCAACAAGGGCGAGGTCGTCGGCCTCGCCGGTCTGCTCGGCTCCGGCCGCACCGAACTCGCCCGGCTGCTCTTCGGCGCCGACCAGCCCGACAGCGGCAAGGTCACCGTGGGCGGCAAGCAGGTCTCGATGAGCGCCCCGAACGACGCCATCGGCGCCGGGGTCGCGTTCTGCTCGGAGAACCGCAAGGCCGAGGGCCTGATCCCCGATCTGACGGTCCGGGAGAACATCATCCTGGCCCTTCAGGCGTCCCGCGGCTGGACCCGGCCCATTCCGGCGAGCCAGCGCGACGAACTGGTCGCCAAGTACATCAAGGCGCTGGACATCCGCCCCGCCAACCCGGAGGCCCGGGTCGGCCAGCTCAGCGGCGGCAACCAGCAGAAGGTGCTGCTCGCCCGCTGGCTGATCACCCAGCCGCAGCTGCTGATCCTGGACGAGCCGACGCGCGGCATCGACATCGGCGCGAAGGCGGAGATCCAGAAACTGGTCGTCTCCCTCTCCGAGGACGGCATGTCCGTCCTCTACATCGCGGCCGAGCTGGAGGAGGTCCTCCGCCTCAGCCACACCATCGGGGTCCTGCGCGACCGCAAGCTGGTTGCCCGGCTCACCAACGGGCCGGAGATCACCACCAGCAAGATCCTGGAGACCATCGCGAGCGGAGAACACCAGTGAGCACCCCATCCGCAGCCACCACCTCCCGCTGGCGGGCGCTGACGCACCACCACCTGTTCTGGCCGGTCGCGGTCCTGGTGGCCCTGCTGCTCATCAACGTCCCCTTCACGCCCGACTTCTTCGCGATCAAGATGACGGACGGCCACCTCTACGGCAGCCTCGTCTCGATCGTGCTGTTCGGCTCGCCGCTGATCCTGGTCGCCGTCGGTATGACCCTGGTCATCGCCACCGGTGGCATCGACCTCTCCGTCGGCGCGGTCGTCGCCATCACCGGCGCCCTGACCTGTTCGTACATCAGCGACCAGGCCGACCAGAACGCCCTGGCCGGGGTCTTCCTGGCCATGGGGATCGGGCTGGTGGCCGCGGTCCTGTGCGGTCTGTGGAACGGGTTCCTGGTCGCCCGCATGGGCATTCAGCCGATCATCGCGACCCTGATCATCATGGTCGCCGGACGCGGTGTCGCCCAGCTGATCACCGACGGCCAGATCATCACCATCAACAGCGAGCCGTACAAGCTGATCGGCGGCGGCTACTGGCTGACGCTGCCCTTCTCCATCTTCGTGGTGGCCGCGGTCGTCGCCGTCACCGTCGCGCTGACCCGGAAGACCGCGCTCGGACTGCTCGTCGAGTCGGTCGGCGGCAACGCCGAGGCCAGCCGCCTGGTGGGCATCCGGTCCCGGCGCATCAAGATCATGGTCTATATGTTCTGCGCCCTGTGCGCGGGCATCGCCGGCCTGATGATCAGCTCCAACACCTCGGCTGCGGACGGCAACAACGCCGGCCTGTGGATCGAGCTGGACGCGATCCTCGCGGTGGTCATCGGCGGCACCTCGCTGCTCGGCGGCCGGTTCTCGATCGGCGGCACGGTGATCGGCGCCCTCGTGATCCAGACCCTGACCACCACGATCTACACCATCGGCGTGCCGACCCAGACCAACCTGGTCTTCAAGGCCGCCGTCGTCATCGTCGTCTGCCTGCTGCAGTCCCCGAAGTTCCGGGCCAAGGTCTTCGGCGCCAAGGGCCGCGGCAAGCCCGCCGCCCCGGCGGAGCCCGCCACCCCGGCCGACGCCGCCCCGAAGATGGAGGTGTCGCGATGAGCGCGACCACCAAGACCCCCACGGCGCCGGAGGGCCGTACCGCGTCCCAGGTGTCCGCGGTCACCCGCCTGCTCGGTGACCGGCGGCTGCCGGTCCTGGTCACGGCCGCCCTGTTCCTCGCGATGTACATCACCGGCCTCGGCCGGTACCAGAACTACGGCTTCGCCGAACCGCAGGTGTTCCTCAACCTGTTCATCGACAACGGCTACCTCCTGGTCGCCGCCGTGGGCGCCACCTTCGTCATCATGTCCGGCGGCATCGACCTGTCCGTGGGCTCGCTGATCGGCTTCACCACGATGTTCACCGCCTGGCTGGTGGAGCGTCAGGGTCTGCCCCTGATCGTGGTCGTCCCCCTCGCCCTCGGCGTGGGCGCGTTCGGCGGCTTCCTGATGGGCTATGTGATCCACAACTTCGAGATCCAGCCGTTCATCGTGACCCTCGCAGGCCTCTTCCTCTTCCGGGGCCTGTGCCTGGTCATCAGCAAGGAGTCCATCTCCATCAGCGACTCCACGGTCAGCAGCCTCGCCCAGACCCGGGTGCCGCTCGGGCTGGGGGACCTGTCGATCGGCGCCCTGGTGGCCCTGGCCGTCCTCGCGTTCGCCTTCTACGTACTGCACTACACGCGCTTCGGACGCCGTGTGTACGCGATCGGCGGCAACGAGCAGTCGGCGCTGCTGATGGGACTTCCGCTGGGCGGCACCAAGATCGCCGTCTACACGGTGAGCGGCTTCTGCTCGGCGCTGGCCGGCCTGCTGTTCATGCTGTACATCCAGTCCGGCGACCCGCTGCACGCCGTCGGCATGGAGCTCGACGCCATCGCCGCGGTGGTCATCGGCGGCACCCTGCTGACGGGCGGCTCCGGCTATGTCATCGGCACCCTCTTCGGCGTCCTGGTGCTGGGCCTGATCAAGAGCATCATCCAGTTCGAGGGCACCCTCAGCTCCTGGTGGACGAAGATCGCCACCGGTGTGCTGCTCTGCGCGTTCATCCTGATCCAGCGGGCCATGACGGCCCGTAAGCAGACCTGAGCCGAGGGGTTCACGGCACGTCGGTTCCCGCGGTCCGTCGCACACAACGTGCGGCGGGCCGCGCGGCGTTCGCCGACAACGCGGCGAATGGTCGGGCTTGACCTCCACCGGGCAAACCGGAAAGCCCAGTTCCGCACACAACCTTCACAGGAGCCTCTAGGAACGCTCCCGGTGCGGAATCTAGTCTTCCCGCGTCATGGACTACTGCCACCCGTGCCGACGGCACCTCAACGGCGCCCTCGCCTGCCCGGGCTGCGGCACCCCCGTCGAAGAGCTACGCGCGTACGCGGACGACGCCGACGCGCATGCCGACGAGACCGAGGAGACCTCCCCCGAGCCGGCGGACGAGCCCGGCCCCCGCGCCTCGCGCCGCCGGGCCGGCCGTGAGCGCGCGGCGGGGACCCGCTCCAACCGCCGCGACCGCAAGGCGGCCGCCCACCGGCGGCGACGCAAGCGCGTCCTGCTGATCGGCTCCGGCCTGCTGCTGGCCGTCGGCGCGCTGAGCCTGACGGAGCTGGGCATGGAGTCCCCCGGCTCGGGTCCGGCCACCAACGCGGCCGACGACAGGCGCGCGGGCGGTGCCTCGGCCTCCCCCGACGGGGGCGCGGCGGAGCGGGACGACACCTCCGAGGGCTCCGGCGCGGACGCCTCCCCGTCCGGCTCGCCCTCGAAGTCGGCCTCCCCGTCCGCCTCCGAGTCGGAGAAGGACGACAAGGACAAGGACGAGGCGGAGCAGGAGAAGGAGCGCGACGGCCAGTCGGCGACCACGGGGCCCCGCCCCGACGCGTCCCCCTCCGCCCCGGCCGCCACCTCCGGCCCCGACCCGACGGCGCGGCCCACCTCCGACCCCACCCCCGACGACCCGGACCCCGAGCCGTCCCCCTCGGAGACGTGCGAGAAGTTCCTGTGGTGGTGCGCCTAGGGTGGTCGGCCCCCGACGGCCCCTGACGCATCGTCAGGGGCCGTCGGGGGAAGCGGGTCCGGAGTCACCGGTCGGCGTGGCCCTCCGCGATCTGCTGCCTCTCCCACTGCACCTTGCGCACCACGTCGGGCTTGACCCGGCGGTCCTCCAGGGTGTGGGCGAGACCGTCCAGCAGGTGGGTCGCCGAGTCCCGTCGGCCCAGTTCGTCCAGACCGGCCGCGTACCGCGTCACGTCGTTCGTCAGCCGGATGTGACCGAAGGTGTCCGCCGCGGCCCCGAGGTCGCCGTAGGCGTGCTCGGCGAGCCGTCCGCCCGCCTCGGCGTCGGTGGTCGCGGCCTCCACGCTCACCGCGCCGTTCCCGGTCGCGAGGACCTTGCCGGGGACGGTGGCCGCGGTGGCGAGACACGCGGCCGAGTGCCTGGCCACCGCCGTGTCCGGGATCCGCTCGGTGACCTCGCGCAGCACGTCGTTGGCGTCGTCCAGGACCCGGCTGCCGCCCAGCGCGAGGACGCGTCCCACCGTGTCGGTGAACACGTCGTCCGCGAGGCGCTCCTGGTCACGGCTCGCCGGGCGCTCCACCCGGACGGTGACCGGGTCCGCCAGCACCTGGCCGCCGGAGGGATCGGCGGACGAGGCCCCGTCGCGGGCGGACCGCAGCGCCGCGTACACCCGGTAGGCGCCGGGCTCGGAGATCTGCCAGCCACCGACACCACTGGAGAGGACGACCTGCTCGTACAGCGACTCGCCGGGCTGTAGCAGGACGGGTTCCGGGCGCAGGCAGTAGCGCAGGTACGGCTGGACCACCCGGGCCTCCGTCGCGCCGTCCCGCTGGACGAGCAGGCTGAGTTCGTCACTGCGCAGCGACGCGCGGTTCACCATCGTGGGGACGCCGGAGGTGTTGGTCAGCTTCAGCTCCCCGATCACCGGCTCCAGCATGCCGAAGCGGTAGGCCTGTTGCCGGTCGGTGCCGCGGTTGAAGCGCAGGGTGAGCCCCAACGGCCCCGTGGCGGCGCTGCGTCGGGCCTGTTCGAAGCCGTGGTGGTCGAACCAGGGGATGTTGCCCTGCTGCACGAACCGCGCGGGGGCGTGCCGCAGGAAGCGGAGTTCGTCCTCCGAGAAGAAGTACCGGAATCCCGAGAAGAACGCCTGTTCTCCGCCGTCGAAGCGGTCCGGGTAGTTCATGTAGCTGAAGGCGTGGGGCTCGTTCCGCAGCGCGATCCAGGGCGTGCCCAGCGACTTCTGCCACGAGTGCGCGAGGTTGAAGCAGTGACCGATCTCGTGCACCGCCGTCCAGAAGCGCATCCGCCGCACGTAGGCCTCGGGGTCGGGATCGTTCGGCGGCCGTTCGGAGATGAACGACTTCGAGAACACGGCGCAGCCCTGCCGCTGGGCGGTGCCGATGTCGTCGAACATGATGCCGCCCAGGCCGGGACCTTCGTCGTGCCGGCCGGCGAACAGGGTCCACACCTGCCACTGGGCGACGCCCTGTCCCGAGGGGCCGGGCTGCCAGGCGGACCAGTGCCGCTGCATGGCGTCGTGCATCTCGATGTCGGACCAGGTGCCGTTCACCGACTCGGAGAGCGGAATCTCGTTGCTGCCCCGGGTGCGCGTGACACGGATGCCCTGGCGGCTGAACGCGTCCTCCACGGTGAGGGTGGTGTTCGGGAGGTCGGGCGGCCGCACGGGGTGGTCGTGCAGCGCGTACTCGACGGTCTGTTCGGCGTCGGAGACCTTGTCGTACTCGATCTCCACCTCGCGGAAGTGCGGCGTGGCGTGCGCGTACCGCACCACCTCGTCGGGGGCGTCCGGCCGTACGAAGGTCACCAGCGCGCCCATGGGCTGCAAGGGCGGCGTGCCGGTGAGCTGGACGCGGATCGCCGTGCCGGGCCGCAGGGCCGAGTTGCCGTCGCGGTACCTGATCGGTCCGGTGTACGTGCCGTTCGGCTCCTTGCGGACCTTGGCGAGCCAGGTGAGCCGGCCGCTGGTGAGCCGCCAGACCGTGCCGGAGACCGTCATGGTGGGAGCCGGGCCGTCCACGTCGACGCGCAGTTCCTCGAAGGACACGACGGCGCTCTCGGGTGCCGCGATCTCGGCGGCCGGGGCCTGGCCGGACACGATCTGCTGCCCGGTGGCCGGTTCGCCGTTGCCCGACGACGCGGCCGACGTCCACGGGAAGCCGGAGGCCGCCGGCGTGACCGGCCTCGCGCCGGCGGCCGGGGGCGCCTCGGCGGCTTGCGCGAGGTCCCCGGGCGGCACGGGGAGATCGAGGCGCAGGTACACGCCGCTGCGCCCGGTCGCCGCGATGGCCTCGCCCTCCGCGGCCGCCTCGGGCCCGGTCTGCCTCTCGCCGCCCAGACGGCGGGTGATCGTGCCCATCACCGCGCTGACGAGCTGGTCGAACTCACTGCGCTGGCTGGATTCCTGCGTGGTCATACTGCCTCCCGCTTCCGCCCGTGCCGAGCACGCGCGGACGAAGGTGAACGGTGAACGGCCGGGAGCCCGGACCGTTCCGGACCGGAGAAACGTGGGCCTGGGCGACGTCGGCCTGTGCGCCGCGGCCGTCGGAGGCGGCCGCGGGGGGCGTCGTTCGGGGGACGCGACGTCGGACGGCGCACGAAAGGGGAGTTATTCACCCGACAGGCGGGTCTGTTCCCACTGGCCAGTCAAAGCCCGGCGGGGGAGAGCCGCAACCTGACCCGTCCTCCACCGGCGTTCAACCGTCCTCCCGCCGGCCTTCAACGGCCTTCACGCGTAGCCGCGTAGACCGCCGCCGGTCACGGCGTCGAGGACGCCGTCGGCGGCGCGGCTGATCGCCACCCAGCGGACGGCACCCGTGTCGACCCGGACGCTCAGCCGCTCGACGCCGTCGACCCGCACGCCGATCGCGTGGTCCCCCTCCGGCAGCCGGACGGGGACGGAGCGGGCGAGGCCGATCTGCAGCCGGGTGCGGACCCCTGGGTCGTCCAGAACGACCTCCCCGTCCACCACGACCACGACGTGCTGGCCCTCGAAGCCCTCCTCCAGCGCGATGGTCAGCTCACCCGGCTCAGCCAAGGCTCTTCCCTCCGTCGGGGACCCGTCGTTCGGGCGGATCGGTCGGTGGCCGTCCCACGTCCGAGAGCGTCTCGCGCGCCCGCGCGTCGACGAAACGGGTCACGAGATGCTGGGCGGCGCCGAAGATGACGGCCCACGCCACGATCTGCGGACTGGAGTCCAGGTAGCTCAGCCCGGGGATGAACGCACCCCGGATGAGCAGCACTCCCACGAACGCGGTCAGGGCCCCGGTGGGGAACTTCAACAGGGCCGCCGCGAGGGGCAGCATGTACGGCGAACTCGTCCCCTGGATGCGGCGCAGGGAGGCGATGACCGTGAGCGCCGCGCCGGCGAGCCCCGCGGCCTCCACGACGAGGACGTCGACCCGCCGGGCGTAGTCGCTGGGCGCCAGTTCCTCGTCGTCGCGGTCGACCTCCCCCGACGGGCAGGCGGCGTACTCGCTCTTCTCGGGCAGGAAACACATGTTCAGGGAGTCGGGGCAGGCCCATCCCCAGACCGCGAGCCCGCCCGCGCCGAGCAGGACGAAGAAGGTCGCGATCCGCAGGATGATGCTGAGGCTGCGCACCCTGCTGAACTCGCCGTCCAGCGCCTCGTAGGAGGCGCTCAGCGCGGAGACGAGGAGTTCACGGTCCCCCGGCAGCCGCTCCTCCGCCTCCACGCGTCCCACGGCCGCGGCAACCTTCACCCGCAGCGGGTCGTTCGGGCGGAGATGCTGCTCGACGTGGCTCAGCACGTCGGCGCTGCGGCCGACCAGGTCCTGCTCCGAGCACAGCCTGAGCAGCATGACGTCGGTCGCGCGCACATTGGCCCACGTTCTCTCCAGGGCCGCGGCCCCGGTGAACAGACGGCGCCGCGCGGAGACGGCCTCGCGCGCCTCCCGCAGTTGCCGGGCGATCCCCTCCAGCGTCTTCTCCCGCTGACACCGCTCGACCGGGTCCTCGACCGGCCGGCATCCCTCACGGGCCGCCTGCTGCTCCAGATAGAGGATGTGGGCGACGGCACGCTCGCGCCAGGCTGTCCGGTGACCCCGGAACATCTCCTCGGCGGGGCGGGGGAGTTGGGCCGGGTGCTCCGGCCGGGCCGGCTCGTCGGCGGCGGGGCGCGATGCCCGGTCCCGCGCCGGTGTGCGTCCGAGGACGTGGGCGGCGATCCACGCGAGAGCGACGGCGGTGGCGCGGGGCTTCTTCGGGCCGTCGGCACCGCCGGACCCGGCGGCGCCGTCGAAGGCCTTCCCGTTGGTCATCCAGACCTCCAGCAAAGACTCCCCTGCTCAGCGTAGGCCGGACGACCGACGGGTGCACCTACACCGGATGCCCCCGCGCCCGGCGCCTGCCCCGCCTGCGCCCGGCCCGTCGCCCCCGCGCGCCTACGCCTCCAGCATCCGCCGCAGCAGCTCCCGCAGGGACTCCCGCTCGGTGGTGCTCAGGCCCGCCAGCGGCTCGCGGGCGAAGTCCAGGGAGTCCCGGAGGCTGCGGGCCACCCGGCGGCCGTCGTCGGTGGCGGCGGCCAGCTTCACGCGGCGGTCGTTCGGGTCGGGGCGGCGCTCCACCAGGCCCCGGGCCTCCAGGCGGTCCACGATGCCGGTCACGTTCGACGGCTCGCAGCGGAGTTTCTGGGCGAGGCGACGCATGGGAAGCGGTTCCAGGGA
The DNA here is from genome assembly GCF_014930365.1 of Streptomyces caniscabiei. Taxonomy (GTDB): domain Bacteria; phylum Actinomycetota; class Actinomycetes; order Streptomycetales; family Streptomycetaceae; genus Streptomyces; species Streptomyces caniscabiei. Next base: position 309,637 of record NZ_JABXWI010000009.1, read on the forward strand.
AAGGAGGCCGAGGAGACGGGCCTGGGCGCCGGTGAGGCTGTGCTCGGCGGCGGCGTCCTCGTACTCCTCGTGGTAGCGGGCCACCACCGTGCCGATGAGTTCGACGACCTCCATGGTCAGCGGGTCGATGCGGGGGGTCGTCTTCTGCGTGGGCATGGATTCGAGGGTACCCCTTTACTTGACAACATGAAATATTCAGGAGCATGGTTGTTTCAGACACTGAAGTAACCACTCGGTATGTACGCGCCACCAGCGTGCCCCACGCACCGCAGAAAGGCCCACCCCCATGTCCGACACCCCCGCCCTCCCCGCCACCAGCCGTGAATGGCACCTGCTGAGCCGTCCCGTCGGCTGGCCCAAGGACGAGGACTTCGCCCTGGTCGAGGCGGAGATCCGGCAGCCCGGCGCGGGTGAGGTCCTCGTACGGAACAAGTACCTCTCCGTGGACCCGTACATGCGTGGCCGCATGAGCGACGCGAAGTCCTACGTCGCCGCCTACGAGCTGGGCAAGGTCATGCAGGGCGGCGCCGTCGGCGAGGTCGTCGCCTCGGCGGCGGACGGCATCGCCGTCGGCGACCACGTGCTGCACTTCGGCGGCTGGCGCGAGTACGCCACCTTCGACGCCAAGCAGGCCGTCAAGGTCGACCCGGACGCCGCGCCGCTCTCCACCTACCTCGGCGTCCTCGGCATGACCGGTCTCACCGCCTACGCGGGCCTGCTGCGGGTCGGTGCCTTCAAGGAGGGCGACGCCGTGTTCGTCTCCGGCGCCGCCGGTGCCGTCGGCAGCCAGGTCGGCCAGATCGCCAAGCTCAAGGGCGCCTCACGGGTCATCGGCTCCGCCGGCTCCGACGAGAAGGTCAAGCTGCTGGTGGAGGAGTACGGCTTCGACGCCGCCTTCAACTACAAGAACGGCCCCGTCGCGGAGCAGCTCAAGGAGGCGGCCCCCGACGGCATCGACGTCTACTTCGACAACGTCGGCGGCGAGCACCTGGAGGCCGCGATCGGCGCGCTCAACCTGCGGGGCCGGGCCGTGATCTGCGGCATGATCTCCCAGTACAACTCGACCGAGCCGACCCCCGGCCCGCGCAACATGGTCAAGATCCTGCAGAACCGCCTGCGCGTCGAGGGCGTCCTCGTCGGCGACCACTACGACTTCCAGCCCCAGTTCGTCCAGGAGGTCGGCCCCTGGGTCGCCTCCGGCGCCCTCAAGTACCGCGAGACCGTCGTCGAGGGCATCGAGAACAACCTGGAGGCCTTCCTCGGCGTCCTGCGCGGCGACAACACGGGCAAGATGATCGTCAAGCTCTGAGCGCCACCCCGTGACGGCCGCCCGCTCACGGTCGTTGCACACGACGGAGTCCGCACCCCTGGACGTGGGGTGCGGACTCCGTCGCGTGCGGTGCCGCACAGCGCTTCAGGGCCGCGCCGCCAGCGCCGCCGTGTGCACCGCCCGGACCAGTCCCGTGTTCTCCGGGGCCGCTCCGCCCGGGAAGGCCATACGGCGGCGGGTGTAGCCGTAGGCGAGGCCGCTGCGGGGGTCGGCGAAGGCCTGGGAGCCTGCCGCGCCGCTGTGGCCGAACGTGCCGGCGCCGAGGAAGGGGTGCACGAGCTCGGCGGTGGCCTGGAAGCCGAGGCCGAACGCCTTCGGGGCGCGCGCCACCAGGTCGTGGCCGAGGGAGTGGATCTGGCCGAACTCGCCGATGGTGTCGGGCTTCAGCAGCGGCGGCCGCCCGTCGACCTCGCTGACGGCCGCCGCGTACATCCCGGCGAGCCCCCGCGCCGAGCCGATGCCACCCGCCGACGACTGCCCGCCGGCGCGCACGATCCGCGCGTTGGGGAAGTCCGTCAGCTCACCCGGCTCGGGCACCTGGTTGTTGAACGCGATCGACGTCAGCGTGTGCGGGCCGGCGGGCGCCGCGTCCAGCTCGGCCTGCTGCGCGGGCGTCGGCAGCATCGGCTGCACGGTCCGGAAGCGGGGCTCGTGCTCGGCCGGCAGTCCCAGGAAGAGGTCGAGCCCGTACGGGGCGCGGATCCGCTCCTCGTACACCTCCTGGAGCGTGCGGCCCGTCGCCCGCCGTACGACCTCGCCGGTGAGCGCCCCGATGACCAGCGCGTGGTAGCCGAAGGCGGCACCGGGCCGCCAGTACGGGCGCTGCACGGCGAGGCGTTCGGCGAGGACACGGTCGTCCGCCAGCTCCTCCAGGGTGAACCCGGCATCGGTGCCGATGAGCCCCGCCCGGTGCGAGATCAGCTCCCGCAGAGTCACCGCGCCCTTGCCCTCGGCCGCGAACTCCGGCCAGTAGTGCGCGACTTCGCGGTCCAGCTCCAGTACGCCGTCCTGGACGAGGAGCGCGACGACGAGATGGGCGGCGCCCTTGGTGGAGGAGAACACGCCGTGCAGCGCGTCGCCGCCCGTCTCCGCCTCCTCCGCGGGCCCGGCCCACAGATCGACGACCCGCCGCCCGTGCACATACGCGGTCAACTGCCCCTCGTAGTCGGCGCGTTCACCGGCCACGAGGGCGGCGAACTCCTCACGCACCGCCTCGAAGCCGTCGGCCACGGTCCCATGGACGGCGGCCGTCCGGATCCCCTCGGTCATGCGCACTCCTCTTCCTCGACCCCGGCTATCTCCACACGGTCAGCAACGCCCGCCCCACCTGCGGGAGTTCCCCCTTCGGATGGGCGCGGAAGAGCGGTTCCGTGCCGAAGAGGACCGCGTCCGGGTCGCTGACGACCGCCGGCCGGCCCGCCGCCGCTGCCGGACCACCGCTGCCGTCCTCCAGCGGCCGCCAGTGCCCGGACACCAGCGGATTCCCGGTGCCGTACGACTGCTCGACGGTGACCTCGCTGCCGAGACCGGTGAACCACACCGGCGCGTAGACGAAGCTGTGGTCGGGCGCGCCGCCGGTCACCGCGCCACCCGCGTTCACCACCCGCACCACACCGTTGGCGTCCCCGTTGCCCTGCACCGCCGTGGCCCGCAACTGCCCGGTGGCCGTGGCCAGCGCCGCGCCGGACGTGCCGCGGCCGACCAGCCCGTGCCGGGCGAGGAAGCCGGTCAGGGCCGTACGGGCGGACGGGTTCAGGGCGCCGTACGACAGCCCGGACGACACGAACAGCACATCGGCGCGCGACCAGTCGAAGCCCGCGTTGAGGACCGCCGTCGACACCGGCACCACGTCGAAGCCCATCTCGCGCAGCGCGAACAGCTCGCCCGCCGTGACGGCCGCGGCCACCCGGACCGGACGCAGGGGCGTGCCCTTCGGACGGCCCTCGGCCGCGGCGAAGACCACGTCGTGCGAGCGGGCGAGCGCCTCGGCCCGCCGTCGCGCCGAGGACGGCACGAGCGCGCTGCCGTCGGCCGCCTGACGTACGGAAACCCCGTCCCGCAGAAGGGAGTTGAGGGCGGCGATCTCCTGCGGGGTGTCGAGCCGGAGGCGCAGGTCGCCGCGCGGGGCGACCTGTCCGACGCGCGCGGCGGCCGTCACCGGCCGGGCGGGCACGCCGGACGGACGGCCGCTGTCCGCCGCCACCACGGTGGCGCCCCACAGCCGCCCGAGGCTCCAGCCGGAGATGTCGTACATCGCCGAGACCTTGTCGCTGATGTCCCGCCCGTCGGCGAGCAGCACATTGGCCATCCCGCGCTTGGGCTGACGCATGTCGACGACGTACGACCCCTTCGCGTACGACCGGCCGTCGAGCCGGAAGGCCCGGGTCGCGCGGGTCACGCGTACGTCGTTGGCGAGCAGATGGTCGACGAGGCGCGCGGCGGCCGTGGCGGAGCGCTGACCGCCGCCCGCGGGGACGACGTAGGCGCGCGGGAAGTCGGCCGTGTAGACGTCCTCGGGGCCGATGCCGGGCACCCCGGGCACGGTCCGCTCCGAGACCGGCATCTGCGCGGCGCCCGCGGCACCGCGCCGGAAGACCTCGATCTGGTCGGCGATCAGCGAAGTCCGCTTCTCCCGGACGAAGTCGAGGGTCGCGCGCAGGGCCGCGCCCGCCACGTCGACGTTGATCGCGGAGCGGCGGCGGAGTTCCTCGACCGGCAGCGACTCGTACGCCGCGTTGTTCACCTGGAGCGGGATCTCCACGGTGTGCGCGGCGACCGTGCCGTGGAAGGCCGCGTACTGCGGGGTGAAGATCGGCGGCCAGTCGTCCCAGCCCTCCTCCGAGTCGCGGAACGGGATCTGGGCCGGTTCGACACCGTCCGAGGCGGGCGTGTAACCGAGGGCGTTGACGGCGGACTCCATGCGGAGCGCGTTCGCGTAGGTGTTCTTCAGGAAGAGGTCGTACTCGTAGTTCTCGCCGTGCGGGGGAGTGGTCGGCTCGATGAGCGTGCCGTTGACGTACCCGTGCAGGTCGAGCATCACCACGGGCTGTTTGTCGATGCCGATCTGCCGCATCGCCCGCACCTCGGGCTGCGAGGCGGTGACGAAGTCCCGGTTCATGTCGAACCCGGCCGCGTTGGCGCGGGTGCCCGCGATCCGGCCGTCCGGGTTGGCGGTGATGTTGAAGTACAGCCGGGAGTGGGCGAGGAGGTCCTTCGTCCCGGCGTCGGTCGCCGTCGCCAGCCGCTCGATCAGCTTCAGCGAGGCGTCGGTGCCCTCCCACTCGTTGCCGTGGATGTTGTTGTTGAAGAAGACGGGCGCCTTGTAGGCCTTGCGGATCTCCGGGCTCCGGGCGGCCGACCGGGGCGCGGACTCGATGAGTTCGCGCATCCGCGCCTGGTCGCGGGCCTGGCGAGCGGTCTCGGGCGCGGTCACGGTGACGAGGTAGAGCCGGTGGCCCCCGGCCGAACGGCCGGCGATCTCCACGCTCACCCGGTCGCCGAGCAACTGAAGGGCGTTCAGCTTCGGGGCGATGGCGTGGTACGGGGTGAGGCCCAGCTTGAGGGACTTGTCGGCCGGGTTCTCCTGATCGGGGGAGAGGACCTGCTCGCGGGGGTAACCGCGGCCGGTACCGGCCGAGTCGGCGAGATCCGCGACCGGGGCGGTCAGGGCCCGGCGGGTCACGCTCGCCGGGGCCTGCGCGGCGCCCGGCGACAGGGCCGAGCCCTCGCGGACCGGCGGCTTGGGGTCGGCGCCCGCGGGTTGCGGGGCGACGAGCAGGGATCCTGCGGTGACGGCGGCGACGCTGAACAGTGCGGATCTCGGGCCGGGTCTCGGCGGACGCACGCAACCTCCTGGAGTGGGGTTCCTTCTGGAGCGGGTTCCTACGACGTGCCGGTACGGGTGTGACGACGGCCGGCCGGGGCCGGTCGACCACAGGTGGTCTACATGTTCGACTCCCGGGCAACAAGAGGGCACAGGCGACACGGCAACCTAAGAGTTGTCGCCACTTGCCTAAAGCTTTTAGGAAACCGCATAATCGACCCGGTCGAACGGACCGGACCGTGAACGGAAGGACGGTGCCACGGGCATGGCGCGTGCGGGACTCAGCCCGGAACGTCTCACCCTGGCGGGCGCCGAGTTGGCCGACGAGATCGGCTTCGACGAGGTGACCGTCTCGGAGTTGGCCCGCCGCTTCGACGTGAAGGTCGCGAGTCTCTACTCGCACGTGCGCAACTCCCAGGACCTCAGGACCCGGATCGCTCTCCTCGCCCTGGAGGAGATGGCCGACCGGGGCGCCGCCGCGCTCGCCGGCCGGGCCGGGAAGGACGCGCTGGCCGCGCTCGGCGACGTGTACCGCGACTACGCCCGCGCACACCCCGGCCGGTACGCGGCGGCCCAGTTGAGGCTGGACCCGCCGACGGCCGCGGCGAGCGCGGGCGGGCGGCACGCCCGGATGACCCGGGCGATCCTGCGTGGCTACGACCTCACCGAGCCGGACCAGACCCACGCGGTCCGGCTCCTCGGCAGCGTCTTCCACGGCTACGTCAGCCTGGAGTCGGCCGGCGGCTTCAGCCATAGCGCCCCCGACTCGCAGGAGAGCTGGGAGCGCGTCCTGGACGCCCTCGACGCCCTGCTGCGCAACTGGCCCGCCCCGCTGCCCGGTTGACCCCCGGGCGCCCCGCCGCCGACCACCACCGGCCCCTCCGTCCCCCACGATCGTCAGGTTGAGCCATGACCTCCCCCTGGATCACCACCCCCATCACCGCCGACCTCCTGCGCGGCGCCCTGGAGCTGGAGCGCACCGAACACGGCGTCCTGCCGCACCGGTTGCCCGCCCGGGCCCGCGCCCAGTGCTCCGATCCGCAGCTGGCCATGGTCGAGTCCCAGCCCTCCGGCGTACGCCTGGTCCTGCGCACCCGTGCCACCGCCGTCGAGCTCGACGCCCTGCGCACCAAGCGGACCTACGTGGGCGCCCCGCCCCGCCCGGACGGGCTGTACGACCTCGTCGTCGACGGCCGCCCGACCGCCCGGGCGAGCGTGCCGGACGGCAACACCCTCACCATCGACATGACCACCGGCACGGCGGAGCACCGGCCGGGTCCGCCCGGCACGGTGTCCTTCACCGACCTCCCCGACGGCCTGAAGACGATCGAGATCTGGCTCCCGCACAACGAGACCACCGAACTCGTCGCCCTGCGCACCGACGCCCCCGTCGAACCCGCCGCCGACCCGGGCCGCCGGGTCTGGCTGCACCACGGCAGCTCCATCAGCCACGGCTCCGACGCCGCGAGCCCCACCGGCATCTGGCCCGCCCACGCCGCCCTGCTGGCCGGAGTCGAACTAGTCAACCTGGGCCTCGGCGGCAGCGCCCTCCTCGACCCCTTCGTCGCCCGCGCGATCCGGGACACCCCCGCCGACCTGATCAGCGTCAAGATCGGCATCAACCTCGTCAACCACGACGTGATGCGGCTGCGCGCCTTCACCCCGGCCGTCCACGGCTTCCTCGACACCATCCGCGACGGCCACCCCGACGTCCCGCTCCTCGTCGTCTCACCGATCCTCTGCCCCATCCACGAGGACACCCCCGGCCCCAGCGCCCCCGACCTCAGCGGCCTCGCCGAGGGCCACCTCCGCTTCCGGCCCATGGGCGACCCTGACGACATCACCCCCGGCAGGCTCACCCTCCGCGTCATCCGCGAGGAACTGTCGGCGCTCGTGGCCCGGCGATCCGAGGAGGACCCCCACCTCCACTACCTGGACGGCCTCGCCCTCTACGGCGAGCAGGACGCCACCACCCTCCCGCTCCCGGACGACCTGCACCCGGACGCCGAGACCCACCACCTCATCGGAGAACGCTTCACGGAGCTCGCCTTCACAGCCAAGGGCGCCTTCGCGCCCTGAAGGGGCGCGGGGCAGTATCGATATGCGGCTCCGCCGCGTGGGCGCGAGCAACCACATACAACCCGCAGTCGCCAGAGCACCCCACCCCCGAGCCCTCCTGCGCAAACGCACCGAACGATAAAGTGCGCCCCATGCGCGATCTGAGGGTGGGTTTCCAATACCTCGTCCAGGGCCAACGCTGGGTGGCCAGGCACGGGAAGCAGTACGGCTTCGGCCTGATCCCGGGCCTCATCACCCTGGTCCTCTACATAGCCGCCCTCGTGGCCCTCGCCGTCTGGGGCCCGGACTTCGTCACCTGGGCCACCCCCTTCGCGGACGACTGGTCGAGCCCCTGGCCGGGCCTCTTCCGCGGTCTCCTCACGGCCGTCCTGTTCGCCCTGGCCCTGGCCCTGGCGGTCATCACCTTCACCGCCGTGACCCTCCTCATCGGCCAGCCCTTCTACGAGAACCTCTCGGAGAAGGTCGACCGGGACGTCTCACCGGACGGCACCGCCCCGGAGTCCCACCTGCCGCTCTGGCAGGAGCTGTGGATCTCGGCCCGCGACAGCCTCCGCATCCTCGCCCGGGCCCTGGTCTGGGCGATCCTGCTCTTCGCCCTCGGCTTCGTCCCGTTCGTCGGCCAGACGGTGGTGCCGGTGGTCGGCTTCTTCGTGACCGGCTTCTTCCTCACCGAGGAACTGACGGCCGTCGCCCTCCAGCGCCGCCGCGTCGAACTCCGCGACCGCCTCGCCCTCCTGCGCTCCCGCAGGACGCTGATCTGGGGCTTCGGCACCCCGCTCGGCCTCGCCTTCCTGGTGCCGTTCGTCGCCGTCTTCCTGATGCCGGGCGCGGTCGCCGGCGCCACCCTCATGGCCCGTGACCTGCTGGGCGAGGAGACCACCGGCGAGGACGAGCGGGGCCGCGTCCCCGGCGACGGCCACCCCGCCCCGCCCATGTTCCGCAAGCCCGAGGTCGGCGCCTGACCGGGCGTCACGCCACCGCGCGGCCCAAGGGTCCTCAGGCGCCGGGAGCCGAGGCGTCCACGGCGACCGTCACGATCGCCCGCACCTGGGCGATGATGTCCAGCCGGTTGCGCACGAACTCGGGATCGGTCACCGCTCCCGTCGCCGGGTCGGTGTTGCCGGTCCCGAACTGCAGGACGGGCGTGTGCACATGCCCGCCCGGCAGCGTGGAGCCGAGCCCCAGCCGGTCGCGCAGCAGCGTCGCCCGGTAGGCGATCTCGTTGGAGAGGTAGTCGCCGCCGCCCCCGGCCCGCGCGGTCGAGCCGGGCGTCGGACCGTCCGGGCGGACCACCGCCGTCGTGCCGCCGGCCGGTATCTCGGTCACGCTCGTGTTGTCGTAGACCGGGAAGCGGCCCGTGTCCGCGGCGACGATGTCCGCGTACGGCAGCGTCGTGGTCGTCCACTGCGGCTGGCCGGCGGGGTCGGCCACCGGGATGGTGCCGGTGCTGCCGACGGTGTCGTTGTCGGCGAAGCCGCCGCGCCAGGCCCCGTTGGTCCGCTCGATGTCGAAACGCCCCACCCGGCCCTGGCTGACGGTCGCGAAGAGGTCCACCCGGGGCAGCCGCGCACGGAGCGTCCGCTCGACCGTCCCGTCCGCGAAGTCCTGCCAGCGGACGGGGAAGACGGCGGTCTCGACGCGGGCGAGCCCGTCGGCGGTCCGGATCACCGTCCCGTCGAGCGCGAGCGCGGTCGCCCCGGACGGGTTGGAGATCCGTACGTCCCGGTCCAGCGTGAACGGATCGAACCCGGTGACGAGGACCCGCTTCACCCCCTTGTCGCGCGGCGGAAGGCGCAGGGAGTCCTGCCCGCGCGAAGAGGTCTCCAACGCGTCCAGCAGCCGCGCCCTCTGCTGCTCACTCAGCTCGAACCCGGGCTCCCAGCCCCGCACCTCCCGCGTCATCCCCAACCGCGCCCAGTACAGCGGCCGGTCGTCGTCCCGGCTCAGGTCACCGCCCGCCGGCCCCCGCCCCTGCGCCCGGTCCACGGCCCGCGTCCACAGCCGCCCGCCCTGCCGTACGACGATCCGCTCGGCCTGCGCGTACGACCGCGCCCCGTCCAGCGCCCGTGCGAACTCCGGTGCCACGGTGTCGAATCCGGACCGCCGCAGGATCTCCTGGGGCACGGCCCGGTCGAGTCGCTGTTCCTCGACCGTGGGCGCGGCGGCCGAGGAGACCGATGCCGCCGCCGGGGGCGAGGCGGCGGCGGAGGTGGGGGCGCAGAGACCGGCGAGCAGGGCCGCGAGCCCCATCGTCGCTCCGCGTGCCCGTCGGTAAGTCGTCAGCGAGACCAAGGGAGTTCGGTCCTTCCGTCTGGGTCGTGCCGTGGGGTGCCGCTCCGGACGGCGGCAGTATCGCGTGACGGAAGGTGCGCGCGCCATGCCCGACGCCGGGCCGACCGCTCCCTACTCGGCGTCCTCGCCCAGCAGGGCCAGGAAGTCGCGGAACGCCCCCGGCATGTCCACGGTGTCAGGGGCCAGCAGCCACTGGTACTGCAGGCCGTCCATCACGGCCACCAGCAGCGGGGCCGCGCGCTCCGGTGCGAGCCCGCTCGGGAGGCGGTCGCCGTACTCGGCGCGCAGCACCTCGGCCATGGAGCCCCGCACCCGCTCGTACCGCTCGGTGAAGAACTCGCGCGCGGGATGCCCCTCCGTGACGCTCTCGCCGAGCAGCGCGGAGAAGGTCTGCACGATGCCGGGCCGCATCGCGTTGTACTCGACCAGGGACCCCAGCAGATCGAGCCGCAGCGGGCTGTCGGGGACGGCGTCCCACCGGTCCCGCTCCCTGAGGACGGCGACGAGCAGCGCCTCCTTGGTGGGGAAGTAGTGCAGCAGTCCCTGCTGGGTGAGCCCGACACGCTCGGCGACCGCGGCCATGCTCGCGCCCCGGTAACCGCGCTCGGCGATCACCTCCAGGGCCGCCAGCACGATCTCCGCGCGCCGCTCCTCGCCCCTGACGCTCCTGGTCCCACGGGTGCCGCTCATGCCGTCACCGTACGGCATCCGGCCTCTCCGAGCCGCCGTAAAGATAACGGCAAAATAACGAAACCTACCGATCTACAGGTAATGCGTGCACGATGGCGGGAAGACGAACGGACTCGACGAGGAGGCACCGCGATGGCGGCAACCCCGGGCACCCGCCCCACCCCGGCCGACGAGGCCCGCGCAGCGGCCGTGGAGAAGGCCCTCGCCAGGCTGGACCTGGACGCCAAGGCGAGGCTCCTCGCCGGCCAGGACATGTGGACGCTGCCCGCGCTCCCCGAGATCGGCCTCGCCTCCCTCGTCATGTCCGACGGCCCCATCGGCGTACGGGGAGTGCGCTGGACCGCCGAGGACCCGTCCGTCGCGCTGCCCTCCCCGACCGCCCTGGCCGCCGCCTGGGATCCCGAACTCGCCCACCGGGCGGGGGTGTTGCTGGCCCAGGAGGCCCGCCGCAAGGGTGTCCACGTCCTCCTCGCCCCGACGGTCAACCTGCACCGCTCACCGCTGGGCGGCCGCCACTTCGAGGCGTACAGCGAGGACCCCCACCTCACCGGCGAGATCGGCTCGGGCTATGTGGCGGGCGTGCAGTCCGGCGGCGTCGGCACCACGGTCAAGCACTTCGTCGCCAACGACGCCGAGACCGACCGCTTCACGGTGAACAACCTGGTCTCCGAACGCGCCCTGCGCGAGCTGTACCTGGCCCCGTTCGAGGCGATCGTGGCGAACGCCCACCCCTGGGGCATCATGACCGCCTACAACACCGTCAACGGCACCACGATGAGCGAGCACCGCTACCTCGTGAACGAGGTCCTGCGCGGCGAGTGGGGCTTCGACGGCTTCAACGTCTCCGACTGGCTGGCCGCCCGCTCCACGACCGCCGCCCTGACCGGCGGCCTCGACGTCGCCATGCCCGGCCCGGTCACCGTCTACGGCGAGGCCCTGGCCGCCGCCGTCCGCGCCGGCGAGGTCACCGAGGCCGAACTCGACGAGGCGGTCCGCCGTGTGCTGCTGCTGGCCGCCCGCGTCGGCATCCTCGAAGGCGCCGACCCGGTCGTCACCGAACTCCCCGCCCCCGTCGACGGCGACGCCCTGGCCCGCGAGATCGCCCGCCGCTCCTTCGTCCTCGTCCGCAACGAGACCCGGGACGGCCGGGCCGCCCTCCCGCTCCGGCCGGGCTCGACGGTCGCCCTCATCGGCGCCGCGGCCCGCGACGCCCGCGTCCTCGGCGGCGGCTCGGCCACCGTCTTCCCCGACCACATCGTCTCCCCGCTCGACGGCCTCACCGCCGCCCTCCCCGAGGGCGCCCTGACGTACGCCGTCGGCGCGGACCCCAACGAGGAACTGGGCGTCGCCGACAAGGGATTCACCCTGGAGGCAGTCTGCCGCGACGCCTCCGGCACGGTCATCGGCACCCGCTCCTCGCCCAACGGCCACATCCAGTGGATGGGTGCGGACCTCCCCGACGGCGTCACCCACAGCGCGCTGCACACCGTCGAGGTGACCGGCACCTTCGTGCCGCGCGAGACCGGCACGCACACCTTCGGCATCAAGGGACTCGGCGCCTACACCCTCACCGTGGACGGCACCACCCACTTCGACGGTGTCCAGACCACCGACACGGACGACCCCTTCGTCTCGTTCTTCGGCGCCCCCGTCCCGCTGGCCCAGGTCGAACTGACCGAGGGCACACCGGTACGCGTCTCCCTCACCCATGTCGTGGAACTCGCCGCCGACGCCCCGATCACGATGCTCGCCTTCACCCTCTGCCACCAGGGACCGCAGCGCGATCCCGACGACCTGATCGCCGAGGCCGTCGAGGCCGCCCGAGCCGCCGACACGGCCGTCGTCGTGGTCGCCACCACCGAGCGGGTCGAGTCCGAGGGCTTCGACCGCAAGGACCTGCGCCTCCCCGGCCGCCAGGACGACCTGGTCCGCGCGGTGGCCGCCGCCAACCCCGCCACGATCGTGGTCGTCAACGCGGGCTCCCCGGTGGAACTCCCGTGGCGCGACGACGTGGCCGCCGTCCTCCTCACCTGGTTCCCCGGCCAGGAGGGCGGCGCCGCCCTCGCCGACGTCCTCACCGGCACCCACGAGCCCGGCGGCCGCCTTCCCACCACCTGGGGCACCCTGGCCGAGGCCCCGGTCACCCAGGTCACCCCCACCTCCGGCGAACTCACCTACGACGAGGGCGTCTTCATCGGCTACCGAGCCTGGGACAAGGAGAACAGGACCCCCGCGTACCCCTTCGGCCACGGCCTCGGCTACACCGACTGGACGTACGAGTCCCTCGACATCAGCGGCACGACGGCGACCGTCCGCGTCCGCAACACGGGCTCGCGCCAGGGCCGCGAGACCATCCAGCTCTACCTGGCCCCCACGACCCCGGACGCCACCCGCCCGACCCGCTGGCTGGCAGGCTTCGCGACGCTGGAGGCGTCCCCGGGCGAGACGGCGGAGGCCGTCATCCAACTCCCGCGCCGCGCCTTCGAGATCTGGGACGAGACGACCGGCGCGTGGGTGCACGTGAAGGGTTCGTACGAGCTGGAAGCGGGCCGTTCGATCGAGGACCGTCGAGCAAGGGCAACGTTCGAGGCATAGGGCGCCTGGAGCGCCCCGTCAGGGGCGCGGGGCCGTGTCGATATGCGGCTCCGCCGCGTGGGCGAGACCAGCCCCCACAGACCCGCACCCGACGACCTACGATCGCACCCCGAACCCATAGACCGTCTCCGACCGATACACGCCGCCCGGCCGCAGTTCCGTACTCGGGAACCGCGGCCGGTTCGGCGAGTCGGGAAAGTGCTGCGTCTCCAACGCGACCCCGCCCCCGGGCCCGAACGGCTCCTCCAGATGATCCGCCGTATAGAGCTGCATCCCCGGCTCGGTCGTCGCCACGCTCAACACCCGCCCCGACCCCGCCTCCCACAACTCGGCGACCCCCTCCGCGCGCCCCGTGACCCCCTTGTCCAGCACGAAGTTGTGGTCGTACCCACTCCCCACCTTCCGCGCCGTACGGAAGTCGAAGCGGGTCCCCTCCACCGCCGCCAGTTCACCCGTCGGAATCAGGTCCGCGTCCACCGGCGTCACCCGCGACGCGTCGATCCGCAGCTCGTGCCCCCCGGCGCCGCCGGAGCCGGCGCCCGCCAGGTTCCAGTACGAGTGGTTGGTCAGGTTCACCACCGTCGGCGCGTCCGTGACCGCCTCGTACGCGATCCGCAGCGCGCTGCCGTCCTCCTCCAGCGTGTACGTGGCGGAGACCTCCAGCCGCCCGGGGAAGCCCTCCTCGCCGTCCGGGCTCACCCGCGTCAGCCGCACTCCGGCCCCGTCCGCGACGCCCTCCGCCTCCCACACCCGCTTGTCGAAGCCGAGCGGACCGCCGTGCAGCGAGTTCGGCGGGTTGTTGCGCGCCAGCTCGTACGTCCGTCCGTCGAGGGTGAAGCGCCCGCCGGCGATCCGATTGGCGTACCGTCCGACGAGCGCCCCGAAGAACGGCCCCTGATGGCGCAGATACCCGTCGAGGCCGGCGAACCCCAGCACCACGTCGGCGGTCCGCCCGTCCCGGTCGGGAAGCTCCACGGACTGCACGATCCCGCCGTACGTCAGGACGCGCACTCGCGTCCCGCCCCGCTCCAGCGTCCACCGGTGCACGGGCGTGCCGTCGGAAAGTGTGCCGAAAAGTTCGCTCATGAGCGAAACCCTAGGCCACGACGGAACTCTGGGTCACGACCCCTTGGCGCTGACGATCCGGTACGCGATCTCCGCCAGCCGCGCCTGTCCGTCCACGCTCGGATGGAACCAGTCCCACTGGCTGAGCTGGGCCTGCCCGAAGCGGTAGTCGAAGACGGCGTCCCCGTCGTACCGGCAGTGGCGGTCCTTCGCGCAGACCTCGCGCAGCACGTCGTTGTACGCCTCCACCCGGTCCTGGACGGCGTCGCGCCGCCGGCCGGCCGCCGTGGTGAGGACGTCCGGGTCGGCCAGCATGGATGGACAGATGCCCAGCTTCCACACCTGCTTGCCGACCGGGCTGGCGCGGCCCGCGGACCACAGCCGCTTCAGATCCGGCACGCTCGCCACGAACACCTGCGCCTTGGGCAGCGCGTCCCGCAGCGTCGCCATCGAGTCCTCGAAGTCCGCGCGGAAGTCGGCGACCGGCGTCATCGCGTCGACGGTCGCGCGGCACGCGTCGTTCGCCCCGACCATCACCGTGACCAGCTCCGGCTCACGGGTCACCGCGCGGGCCATCTGGTTCGGCAGGTCGGCCATCCGGGCCCCGGTGACCGCGTAGTTCCAGCTGTGCCGCAGCGCGCCGGAGCGGCCAAGGAGCCGGACGGCGAGACTGTCGACCGAGGCGTCGGTGCCGGTCGCCCAGGACACCTCGGGGCAGTCGGAGAGGACCTTGCACGCGTCGAAGCCGCGGGTGATGGAGTCCCCCACGGCGACCAGCGACTCGGGAGTGCTGTCCCACGCGGGCGTCGGTCTGGGCGACGCGGCGGCCCGCGGTCCGGTCCCCTCGGGGCCGGGGGAGTCACCACCCGTGGCGTCGCACCCGGTCACGGCCAGCAGGAACGCGGCCGTGGCCGCGCCCCACACCGCCCTCGAACGGTGGCGTCGCTTCCGCATCCCCTGGTCCCCTCGGTCGGTCCCGCACGTGCAAGTTCCCACCCAGGACAACGCGCGGGAGTTCCCGACACGGGAGACCGACGAGAACGCTGCGGCGAACGGTGCAACTGTTCCGTACCGCACACGCGTCCCCCCGGGTGAAACAGCGTCGCGTCCTGGCGTCCGCTCCGACGGTACGTCACACTCCTTGCCCCGCCGCACGGTAGCCTCGCCACGTGGCCGCCCTGCCACTGCCGTTCCGTCGAATGACAAGATGCCCTGCTCTGTGGAGGCCCCGGTGACGACACGTGGAGTCCTGTACGTGCACTCCGCGCCGCGTGCGCTGTGCCCGCACGTCGAGTGGGCCGTCGCGGGCGTTCTCGGGACCCGCGTGAACCTCGACTGGATCCGGCAGCCGGCCGCGCCGGGCACCTGGCGCTCGGAGTTCTCCTGGCAGGGCCAGGCCGGCACCGCCTCCAAGCTGGCGTCGGCCCTGCGCGGCTGGCACCTCCTGCGCTTCGAGGTCACCGCCGAGCCCTGCGCCACCGCCGAGGGCGAGCGCTACAGCTGCACCCCCGACCTCGGCATCTTCCACGCCGTCACCGGCATCCACGGCGACATCCTCATCCCCGAGGACCGCCTCCGCGCGGCCCTGCTCCGCAGTCAACGGGGCGAGACCGACCTGGAGTCCGACCTCGCGAAGCTCCTCGGCAAGCCCTGGGACGACGAACTGGAGCCCTTCCGCTACGCGGGAGAGGGCGCCCCGGTCCGCTGGCTCCACCAGGTGGTCTGACGGCCCTTTTCAAGGGGCGCGGGGAACTGCGCGAGAAGTCCCACGGACCCGCACTCGACGTACAGACAACTGTGGCCCGAATCCCTGAAAGGGACCCGGGCCACACGCGCGTCAGCGAACGAATCAAACCGTCCGGAACGCCAGCACCACGTTGTGCCCACCGAACCCGAACGAGTCGTTCAGCGCGGCGATACGCCCCTCGACCGGCAGCTTGCGAGCCTCACCGCGAACGATGTCGGCGTTGGCCTCCGCCTCGGGGTCCAGGTCGTTCACATTGATCGTCGGCGGAGCCACCCGGTGGTACAGCGCGAGCACCGTCGCCACCGTCTCCACCCCGCCGGCCCCACCGAGCAGATGCCCGGTCATCGACTTCGTCGCCGACACCGCGAAGTGGTCGGTGTCGTCGCCGAACACCTTCCGCAGCGCCTTCAGCTCCGCGATGTCACCGGCCGGCGTCGACGTCCCGTGCGCGTTGACGTGCACGATCTCCGCCGGGTCCAGGTCGGTGCGGTCCAGCAGGTTCTGCAGGGCGTGGGCGATCCCGCGCCCCTCCGGCTCCGGCTGCACGATGTCGTGGCCGTCGGCGGAGATGCCCTGGCCCACGGCCTCGGCGTAGACCCGGGCACCCCGGGCCGCCGCGTGCTCCGCGGACTCCAGGACCACGACGCCGGCGCCCTCGCCGAGGACGAAGCCGTCACGGCCGGTGTCGTACGGACGGGACGCGCCCTGCGGGTCGTCGTTGTTCTTGGACATCGCCATCATGTTGCCGAACGCGGCGATCGGCAGCGGGTGGATGGCGGCCTCGGTGCCACCGGCGACCACGACGTCGGCGCGGCCGGTGCGGATCATCTCGATGGCGTAGCCGATGGCCTCGGCGCCCGACGCGCAGGCGGAGACCGGGGTGTGCACACCGGCGCGCGCGCCGACGTACAGACCGACGTTGGCGGACGGGCCGTTGGGCATCAGCATGGGCACGGTGTGCGGGGAGACGCGGCGTACGCCCTTCTCCTTCAGCACGTCGTACTGGTCGAGCAGGGTCGTCACACCGCCGATGCCGGAGGCGATGACCGCGCCGACGCGGTCCGCGTCGACGGTGCCGTCGTCGGCCGACGTCTCCGTGTAACCGGCGTCCGCCCACGCCTCCTTGGCCGCGATCAGCGCGAACTGCGCCGAGCGGTCCAGTCGGCGGGCCTGCGGCCGGGGAATGACCTCGGTCGGCTCCACGGCGATCTGCGCGGCGATGCGGACCGCCTGGTCGGCGGCCCACTCCTGCTCCAGGGGGCCGACACCGGACTTGCCGGCGACCAGCCCTTCCCAGGTGGAAGTCGCGTCGCCACCCAGCGGTGTGGTTGCGCCGATACCGGTGACGACCACGGTGCGATTGGTCGAGCTCACGGGAATGTTCTCCAACGGTTACGAGGATTCAGCGGCGCCACCGCCGGGTGGCGGGGCAAGCGGACTGCTCCGCGGGGGATCGGGCCGGACCCGATCCGCCGGATCAGCCCTGGTGCTTGAGGATGTAGTCGGTCGCGTCGCCGACCGTCTTGAGGTTCTTGACGTCGTCGTCCGGGATCTTGACGTCGAAGCGCTCTTCGGCGGCGACGACGACCTCGACCATGGACAGCGAGTCGACGTCCAGGTCGTCGGTGAAGGACTTGTCCAGCTGGACGTCCTCGACCGGGATGCCGGCGATCTCGTTCACGATGTCGGCGAGACCGGCGACGATCTCTTCCTGGGTGGCGGCCATGTCAGGCGCTCCTTCGTAGTTTTCAGTGTTTCGAGAGGGTGGGGCGGCCCGCCGCGTCAGCGGCAGGTGGTGCGTTTCCCGAGCCGGACCGCATGATCCGGCACGGGTGCCTAGGGGAGGGTAACGACCGTCGCGGCGTACACGAGACCCGCCCCGAAGCCGATGACGAGCGCGGTGTCGCCGCTCTTCGCCTCGCCGGTCGCCAGGAGCCGCTCCATCGCGAGCGGGATCGAGGCGGCCGAGGTGTTGCCGGTGGTGCGCACGTCACGCGCGACCGTGACGTGCTCCGGCAGCTTGAGTGTCTTCACCATCGAGTCGATGATCCGCTCGTTGGCCTGGTGGGGAATGAAGACGTCCAGGTCGTCCGAGCTGATCCCGGCCGCTTCCAGCGCCTGCTGTGCGACCTTCGCCATCTCGAACACGGCCCAGCGGAACACCGCCTGGCCCTCCTGCGTGATCGCGGGGAACTTGACGTTGCCCTCGCTGTCCAGCGGAAGATTCTCGACGTCCCCGATCCGGAACTCGTTCCACGGGACCGTCTGCTTGATCGTGCCGGCCTTGTCGCCCTCGGAGCCCCACACCGTCGGGCCGATGTGCGGCTCCTGGGAGGGACCGACGACGACCGCGCCGGCGCCGTCGCCGAAGAGGAAGGCCGTGGCCCGGTCCTCCAGGTCGGTCAGGTCGGACAGCCGCTCGACACCGATGACGAGGACGTACTCCGCGGAGCCCTCGACGACCATGCCCTTGGCGAGGGTGAGGCCGTAGCCGAAGCCCGCGCAGCCGGCCGAGATGTCGAAGGCGGCGGCCTTGGCCGTGCCCAGCTTGTCGGCGATCTCGGTGGCGACGGCCGGGGTCTGGCTGAAGTGCGAGACGGTCGAGACGACGACCGCGCCGATCTGCTCGGCGGAGATCCCCGCGTCGGCGATCGCCTTGCCGGAGGCCTCGATCGACATGGCGGCGACGGTCTCCTCGTCGTTCGCCCAGTGCCGGGTCTCGATGCCGGAGCGGGAGCGGATCCACTCGTCGGAGGAGTCGATCCTCTCCAGGATGACGTCGTTGGGCACCACCCGGACCGGGCGGTAGCCGCCGACGCCGAGGATGCGCGCGTACGGGGCGCCCTTGCTAGGCCTGATCTTCGACATAGCTCCGGGGCTCCTAGTTCTGGTGCTCGGCGATGAGCGCGCGAGCGGCGTCGAGGTCGTCCGGTGTCTTCAGCGCCACCGTCGCCACACCCGGCAGCGCGCGCTTGGCGAGACCGGTGAGCGTGCCGCCGGGGCACACCTCGACGATCGCGGTCACACCCAGCTCCTTGAAGGTCTCCATGCACAGGTCCCAGCGGACCGGGTTGGCGACCTGACCGACGAGACGGGAGAGCACCTCGGCGCCGGTGGCGACGGCCTGCCCGTCCTTGTTCGAGACGTAGGTGAGCTTCGGGTCCCCGGGGGCGAGTTCCTCGGCGGCCTT
This sequence comes from Streptomyces caniscabiei, assembly GCF_014930365.1. Taxonomy (GTDB): domain Bacteria; phylum Actinomycetota; class Actinomycetes; order Streptomycetales; family Streptomycetaceae; genus Streptomyces; species Streptomyces caniscabiei. The sequence continues at coordinate 328,448 of NZ_JABXWI010000009.1, forward strand.
GGCGAGGCTGTCCACGGCGGGGGCCATGTGGTGCGTGTGGAAGGCGCCCGCGACCTTGAGGGCCACCACACGGCGGACACCCTCGGGCTTGTCCTCGTGCAGGGCGGCCAGCTGCTCCAGGGTGCCGGCGGCGACGATCTGCCCGGCGCCGTTCACGTTGGCCGGGGTCAGCCCCAGCTTCTTCAGGTGCGGGATCGTCACCTCGGGTTCGCCGCCGAGCAGCGCGGACATGCCGGTCTCGGTGATCGCGGCGGCCTCGGCCATGGCCAGGCCCCGCTTGCGGACGAGGGACAGCGCGGCCGTGTCGTCGAGGACACCGGCGAACGCGGCGGCGGTGATCTCGCCGACGCTGTGCCCGGCGACCGCGCCGGGCGCCACCTCTCCGAGGGCGGCGGCGGACAGCAGTCCGGCCGCCACGAGGAGCGGCTGGGCCACGGCGGTGTCGCGGATCGCGTCGGCGTCGGCCTCGGTGCCGTAGTGGGCGAGGTCCAGCCCGATGGCGTCCGACCACGCGCCGAGGCGGTCGGCGGCGCCGGGGAGGGCGAGCCAAGGAGTCAGGAAGCCGGGCGTCTGGGCGCCCTGGCCGGGAGCGACGAGTACGAGCACTCTCACACTCTCTCTTGAGGGCGGCTCAGGCCGCCCGTGGGGACAGGGACGAAGAACACGAGGGGGTTTTGTAGCCCTCCGACAAAACCCTAGAGCTGCGGATCCCCATCCACCAGACGCCCCAGGATCAGCGCGATCCTCAAGGTGAAGGCCGAGCGCACATCGGAAGGCGACCAGCCGGTGACGTCAGTCACACGTCGAAGCCGGTAGCGCACGGTGTTGGGATGGACGAACAGCATCCGGGCCGCGCCCTCGAGGCTCGAGGCCTGTTCGAGATAGACGCTGAGCGTCTCCAGGAGAGCGGAGCCTGCCTCCTCCAGCGGTCTGTAGATCTCCTCCACCAGTTGTTCGCGCGCGCTGGGATCACCAGCGATCGCGCGCTCCGGAAGCAGATCGTCCGCCAGAACGGGGCGTGGCGCGTCCTGCCACGCCGAACACGCCTTGAGTCCGGCGGCGGCGGCCTGCGCGGACCGGGTCGCGGCCAGCAGGTCGGGCACGATCGGCCCGGCCACCACCGGCCCCGCCGCATACGGGCCGATCAGCGACTTCGCCACCTGCAACGGGTCGTTGTTCCCGCCGGCGATCACCACCAGGCGGTCGCCCAGCACCCCGGTGAGCACCTGGAGCTTGGCGTGCCGGGCGGCGCGCCGGATGGCCTCCACGGTCAGCTCGCTGTCGCCGTCCGGGGCGGTGCCGAGGACCACACAGACATGGTCGGGGGAGTTCCAGCCGAGCGCGGCGGCCCTGCTGACGGCGCCCTCGTCGGCCTCGCCGCTGAGCACCGCGTTCACCACCAGGGACTCCAGCCGGGCGTCCCACGCGCCGCGTGCCTCGGCGGCCTGCGCGTACACCTGCGCGGTGGCGAAGGCGATCTCCCGCGCGTAGACGAGCAGGGCCTCGCGGAGCACGCTCTCGTCGCCGGGGGCGGCGACCTCGTCGATGGCGGACTCCATGACCTCGATGGTCGTGCGCACCATCTCCACGGTCTGCCGGAGCGTGATCGCCCGGGTCAGCTCACGCGGCGCGGTCCCGAACACGTCCGTCGAGATGGCCTGCGGGGCGTCCGGGTGCCGGAACCACTCGGTGAAGGCGGCGATACCGGCCTGGGCGACCAGCCCGATCCACGACCGGTTCTCCGGCGGCATCGCCCGGTACCAGGGCAGCGTCTCGTCCATCCGCGCGATGGCCTGCGCGGCGAGGCTTCCGGACGACTTCTCCAGCCGCCGCAGCGTCGCGGAGTGCGGATGGACGTACGGCGCGGTTGCGGATTTGCTGGTTTCGGGTTCGGGCACGGGACAAGACTGCCTTATCGCCGCGCTCGCTTGCGCTGGAGGGTGCGTGGGCCTGGGTTGCGAGTCTGCCCGGGGCTGCCGCCCCGGACCCCCGCTGTCGGCCTGCGGCGTCGTCCTCGAGCGCCGGACGGGCTGGATGGTGGCGGCCCGGGGCCCGGATGTACCGGCCGGGGCAGAGGGGAGCGGCCGGAGGGATACCGTGGGTCCGTGATGGACCTACGGCGCGCCGCCACGCGCTACCCCGGTGGGGACCCGGAGGCCGGGATCTCCTCGCTGCACGCCTTCTCCTTCGGGGCGCACTACGACCCCGACAACCTGCGGTTCGGCGCGGTGATCGCCTGCAACGAGGAGCGGCTCGAACCGGGCGCCGGGTTCGACGAGCATCCGCACAGCCACACCGAGATCGTCACCTGGGTCGTCGAGGGCGAGCTGACCCACCGGGACACCACGGGCCACGAGACCGTCGTCCGCCCCGGCGACGTCCAGCGGCTCAGCTCGGCCGGCGGCGTCCGGCACGTCGAGCGCAACGACGGCTCCGCGCCGCTGACCTTCGTGCAGATGTGGCTGGCCCCGCTGGACCCGGGCGGCGACCCGGCGTACGAGATCGTGCGCGGCATCGCCGACTCCACCCCGTACGCCGTCCCCGAGGCCGGCGCCATGCTGCACGTCCGGCGGCTGGGCACGGCGGGGGAGCGGACCGAGGTACCGGACGCGGTACGGGCGTACGTGCACGTCGTCCGGGGCGCGGTGCGGCTGGGGCCGCACGAGCTGGGGGCCGGGGACGCGGTGCGGGCCGAGGACGAGAAGGGGCTGGAGCTGATCGCCGTCGCCGCGCCGGCCGAGGTGCTGGTGTGGGAGCTCGGCGGGTGAGGGCCGGTCAGTTCTCGGTGGTCGGCTCCTCCGCGTTGCGCCACACCGTGATGTCCACCGAGACGTAGTCGCTGGGGTCGCCGCTCGGCGCCGAGCCCTGGAAGGTGACCAGCGCCATGTGGCCCGAGTTGGTCCGCACGCACATCTGGGAGCCCTTGGAGACCTGGCCGAGCTTGACGGAGTCCGTGTACCGGGTCTCGCCGCGGCAGGTGGCGAGGGAACCCTTCTGGGAGTTGTTCAGCAGGACGAGCTTGTCGCTGCTGCTGCCCACCTTCTTCTCCTCGAACAGCGGGTCCGAGTAGTAGTAGAAGTCGCCGTCGTCCTCGTACGACACGCCCATCTCGCTGTCGATGGGCTTGGGCGGGGAGTCCGCGAAGCGCACGTAGTAGTTGCCGGGGATGTTGACGCCCTTGAACGTGACCGGCTTCGGGTCCGCCTTCGGCTTGGACGCGGAGTCGCCGCCCGAGCCGGCCGACGCACCGCCGGTCGAGCCGCCGGAGGACTGGCTCGACGAGCCGCTCGACGAATCCGTGAGGCCCTTCACGAGCGACGCGCAGCTGCCGAGAAGGCCCAGTCCGAAGACGGCCGCGACACCGATGCCGATCCACTTGCCGACGTTGCTGCGCGGCGGCGGCACGGGCAGCGGACGGGGAGGCCCCTGCGGATGGCCGTGACCCGGCGGGTACGGCTGCTGCCAGCCGCCCGGCTGCTGGTAGGGCGCATGGTGCCCGGTCGGCACGGTGTGCGGGCCCGAGGGCCCCGGCTGCGGGGCGTACGGCGCCGACGGCGGCCCCACCGGGCCCGGCGGGGGCGGGGTCGTCGGACCGGAGTGCATCGTCGGCGCCGCGTGCATCGTCTGCGCGCCGTGGTCCACGGACGGCGGACTCAGCTGGGTGACCGGGGCGGTGGGCGGTGGCGTCTGGGTCGCCGGGGTCGCCGTCCCGGCCGCCCTGTTCCGCTCCGCCAGCAGCTCCGCCGACGCCGAGACCCGCCGGGTGATGTCGGCGCCGATCGCCTCCGGCAGCCACGAGCCCGACTGCACCAGCGGCGTCGCCGACGCCTCCTGGCAGAGGGCGACGACCTCGGCGGGGGAGGGGCGTTCGGCCGGGTCCTTGGCCAGACAGCGTTCGATGAACCGGAGTTCGTCGGAGAGACCGCCGAGATCGGGTTCCTCGTGGACGATCCGGTACAGCACGGCGTGCGAGGGCCCGTCGCCGTACGCGCCGGAGCCACGGGCGGCGAACGCGGCCACCTGGCCGAGGGCGAACACGTCCGAGGCGGGGGTGACCGGCTTCCCGGCCGCCTGCTCGGGCGACATGAACGCGGGGGTGCCGATGGAGACGCCGGTGCCGGTCAGGGCGGTGGCGTCGGCGGCCCGCGCGATGCCGAAGTCGATGACCCGGGGCCCGTCGGCGGCGAGCAGCACGTTGGAGGGCTTCAGGTCGCGGTGCACGATGCCCGCGCCGTGGATGACCGACAGCGCCTCCGCGACCCCGGCGAGCAGCAGCAGGACCGAGTTCAGCGGCAGCGCGCCGTGCTCGGCGACCGCCGCGTGCAGCGACGGGCCGGGCACGTAGGCGGTGGCCAGCCAGGGCTGCGCGCCCTCGGTGTCGTGGTCGAGGACGGGCGCGGTGTAGAGGCCCTGCACGCGCTGGGCGGCCCGCACCTCCTGCTTGAACCGGCGGCGGAACTCCGGGTCCTCGCTCAGCTCGGGCCGGATCGTCTTCAGCGCGATCGGGTGCCCGCCCGGCGTGTACGACAGGTACACCGTGCCCATACCGCCGGAACCGAGCCGTGCCGCGAGCCGGTAGCTCGCCACGGTCGTCGGGTCACCGGCCTCCAGCGGCCGGAACTGCCCGCCCGCGCGAACCTCGCCCATGGTCTCCCCCGAAAGCTGTGCGCCAGATGTGCACGGGGGAGGCTAGCGGACGGATCGGCGCCGGGGGCCCTCGGAACGGGGCACGCGCCCCATCCGTGGAAGAGTTGTCGCTTCCTTCACCGATCAGACACCGTTCCCGACCTCGGCGAGCACAGCGTCCGTGAACGGAGTCCAGGCCTCGACCGCCCACGGCCCGAACGCCCGGTCCGTCAACGCGACACACGCCAGCCCTGCGGCGGGGTCGATCCACAGGAACGTCCCCGACTGGCCGAAGTGCCCGAAGGTGCGCGGCGACGACGACGTGCCCGTCCAGTGCGGCGACTTGGCGTCCCGGATCTCGAAGCCGAGCCCCCAGTCGTTGGGGTTCTGGTGCCCGTAGCCCGGCAGGACGCCCTTGGTGCCCGGGTACTGCACGGTCATCGCCGCCGCGACCGTGCGCGGGTCCAGCAGCCGGGGCGCCTGCACCTCGGCGGCGAACCGCACCAGGTCCTCGACGGTCGAGACACCGTCCTTCGCGGGGGAGCCGTCGAGCGAGGTGGACGTCATGCCGAGCGGTTCCAGCACCGCCTGCCGCGCGTACTCCGCGAACGGGATCTCGGCCGCCTTCGCCACATGGTCCCCGAGCACCTCGAACCCGGCGTTGGAGTACAGCCGCCGCTCCCCGGGCGGGGCCGTCACCCGGTGCTCGTCGAAGGCCAGCCCGGAGGTGTGCGCCAGCAGGTGCCGCACGGTGGACCCCGCGGGGCCCGCCGCCTCGTCCAGCTCGATCGCCCCCTCCTCGTAGGCGACCAGCACGGCGTACGCGGCGAGCGGCTTGGTGACCGAGGCCAGCGGGAAGCGGTGCCCGAGCGGCCCGTGGGTCCCGAGGACGGTGCCGTCCGCCCGTACGACAGCGGCGGCGGCGGTGGGAACCGGCCAGTTCTCGATCAGCGCGAGGCTCTGCAAGGACATGCCCACGAGCCTAAGCCGCTCACAGATCGAGCTGCATCAAGGGGTCGGGCCGGCGCCGGAAGCCCATCGACGCGTACAGCTCCTGGGCCTCGGCGGAGGCGGTCAGATGGACGTATCCGGCGCCGACCTCGCGGAACCACTCGACGAGGGCCTCCATGCAGGCGCGGGCGTACCCCCGGCGCCGGCAGTCCGGGTCGGTGGCCACGCTGAAGACATGACCGACCGCGCCGCGCGGGTTGCCGGGCTTCCCGATCCGGTAGTCGACCGTCCCCACCACGAGCGCCGCCAGCGCGTCGGGCCGCTGCGGATGGTCGACGACGAAGGCCGCGAACTCCCCTTCGGGACCCGCGAGTCGGCGGCGCAGGAGCGGCAGGGACTCGGTGTGCCAGTCGGTGGGGCCGCCCGCTCCCGGGGGCCCCATCGAGTCGATCATCACCTGGCGCAGCCGGAGCACTTCCGCCGCGTCCTCGGCCGTGGCACGTCGTACGAGACTCATGTCCGCACGCTAGTCACCACGATCACGTCAAGTCCCCGTGTTTTCTCACCTGATTCGCTTGCTTCGAGCGCACTCCAGGGTTTTAGCGTGGTGGTCATGACGGTGATGGAGACCACGAGTACGACGAGAGTCGAGAGTGCCACGGGTGCTGCCGGCACCGACAGTTGCGCCGGTCCGCCGCTCAAGCCGCGCCGGCCGGACGGGCAGGACAGATACACGATCAGCGAGGTGGCCGACCTCACCGGACTGACGGCGCACACCCTGCGCTGGTACGAGCGGATCGGGCTGATGCCGCACATCGACCGCTCCCACACCGGCCAGCGCCGCTACCGCAACCGCGACCTCGACTGGCTCGACCTCGTCGGCAAGCTCCGGCTCACCGGCATGCCGGTCGCCGACATGGTCCGCTACGCCGAGCTGGTGCGCGCGGGCGACCACACCTACACCGAGCGCTTCGACCTGCTCAAGTCGACCCGGGACGACGTCCTGTCCCGGATCGCCGAGCTCCAGGACACCCTGAACGTGCTCGACCGCAAGATCAATTTCTACGCTGACGCCGGGCGGGCCCTGGCCTCGGAGAGGGCTTCATGACGGACGGCACGACGAACGGCAGGATCGCGACGGCACGGCTGGGCGCCGACGGCCCCGAGGTCGGGGTGCAGGGCCTCGGCTGCATGGGCATGAGCTTCGCGTACGGCCCCTCGGACGCGGCGGAGTCCAGGGCCACCCTGGAACGCGCGCTGGAACTGGGCGTCACGCTGTACGACACGGCCCACGCGTACGGCGCCGGGGAGAACGAGAGGTTCCTCTCCCCCTTCTTCAAGGCCCACCGTGACGAGGTCGTCGTCGCCACCAAGTTCGGCCTGGCGATCGACCCCGACAACCCGGCCGGGCGGATCATCCGCAACGACGCCGCCCACATCCGGGAGTCCGTCGAGGGCAGCCTGCGCCGGCTCGACGTCGACGTGATCGACCTCTACTACATGCACCGCCGCGACGTGAACGTCCCCATCGAGGAGACCGTCGGCGTCATGGCCGAGCTGGTCCGCGAGGGCAAGGTCAAGCAGCTGGGCCTGAGCGAGGTCACGGCCGCCGAGCTGCGCACCGCCCACACCGTGCACCCCATCGCCGCCCTCCAGTCGGAGTGGTCGCTCTTCAGCCGGGACATCGAGGCGAACGTGGTCCCCACGGCCCGCGAGCTGGGCGTCACCCTCGTCGCCTACTCCCCGCTCGGCCGCGGCTTCCTCACCGGGTCCTTCGCCAAGGCGGAGGACCTCACGGCCGACGACTTCCGCCGCCAACAGCCCCGCTTCACCGGCGACAACGCCGCCGCCAACGCGGCCCTCCTGGACCCGATCCGCGAGGTCGCCGCCTCCCACGACGCCACCCTCGGCCAAGTAGCCCTGGCCTGGGTCCACCAGCAGTCGGCGATGCACGGCCTCCCGGTCGTCCCGATCCCGGGCACCCGTAAGCCGGGGAGGGTGGAGGAGAACACGGCGGCGACGAGGATCGTCCTGGGCGAGGAGGACATGACCCTCCTGGAACCGATAGCGGCGAAGGTAGCGGGAGACCGCTACGCGGACATGCGCTTCACGTCGGCGGGCAGGGAGTAGCACCGACTTCCCGGGCAGGGAGTAGCACCGACTTCCCGGGCGGGGAGGAGGGCCGACTTCCCGGGCGGGGGTCACGGCAGCTGAGTCAGGGGCGCGGGGCTGTGTCGATGTGCGGCTCCGCCGCGTGGGCGCGACCAGCCACGAAGCACCCGCACACGGCAACGAAGGGATCCCCGAACGGCGCTTCCCGGAGGGCGCGCCGCTAAAGCTCAGCCAGCAACTCCGCCTTCTTCACGCTGAACTCCTCATCCGTCACCAGCCCCGCCTCATGCAACTCCCCCAGATGCCGGATCCGGTCGGCGATGTCGGCCGGATCCCGCCGGGGCCCCGCCTCGACCGGAACAGCCGCACCCCCCGCGGAGCGCACCGCCGCCAACACCGCGGCAGCGAACGGCAACGACTCGTGCACCGGCCCGTACCCCAGCCCGAACACGACCGCGGCCGGATCATGATCCGGCTGGGCCGGCCGCTCCACGGCCCCGTCGCGGCGCAGCAACCGCAGATACCCCTCGAACAGCTCCGGCGAGCGCCATTCGACGCCGGCCAGCGCGCTCACCGGAAAGCTCTGGTCCCCGGCCTTCCACTTCGCCGACGACGCCCCCGTCCAGAACCAGCGGAACGACACCGACCGCCCGTCGAACGAGGCCTTCCCGTCGTACGCCTTGAACTGCAGCGGCACCTCCGGCGCCGCCACCAGGAAGCGGTCGACGGGCCCCGATCCGGTCAGCCGGGCCCGCAGCTCGTCGGCGTAGTACTCCGCGAGTGTCTCCCGTTCGGCCGGCAGCACCAGCCGGTACGGGTCGGAACCCTCCTTGAGCTGGTCCCCCGCAGCTTCCATCAGCGGATCGGCGCCGGGCCGCGGTATGACACGCAGTACGACGGTGCCCCGCTTCCCGGGTGTCAGTGAAACCCCCGCGATCGCCTCCAGGGGGATGCGCCGCTCACCGAGCGCCTGGAAGAGCTTCGGTGTACGAATCCCCCGTTCGAAGCGGATGAGCACGGAGTCGGACTCGAACTCCCAGGCGGCATGAAATCCGGCCAGTACGTCACCCATGCGGGTCATCGTATGCGGGCGGCGCGGGGAAGTCCCGACCGAGGCGAACCGCACTTTTCACCCTCCTCTACGCGCGTCAGGCCGCAACGCTGTCGGACAGACCGGTCAGACACGCGTCGTCGTCCCGTGCGCACCGCACCGACTCGTACGCGCCGATGCCGATCTCGGCGAAGTTGCGGAGGCTCTCCGTGCCCGGCTCGAAGTAGCCGCTGTGCCCCTCGGCGTCGGACGCCGACAGGATGCGCGCCCCGAACTCCGAGGAGACCGGGTCGGCGCCGTGACCGAGCCCGCCGACCTCCAGGTAGGGCACGTCCTGGACCCAGTCGTCGGCGTCCCGCATGGCCCACACCCGGGCCGCGGTCCGCAGCTGGCCGACCGTCTCGGCGCGCATGCCGGGGCTGCCCGCGACCGCGATGTCGGTGACCCGCGACGGCAACGAGCGCGCGGCGACCCCGCACACCACCGAGCCGTAGCTGTGGCACACCAGCGCGACCGTGGAGGCGCCGGGCAGGCCCCGCACCAGCGCGTTCAGCCGGACCGCGCCCTGTTCGGCCCGCAGCGCGGTAGCCGAGTCCAGGCCCAGGCCGTCGGGCGCGGTGTAGTCGGCCCAGGCGATGACGGCCGTACGCGTCCCGCTGCTCGCCCCGCGCTCCGCGTCGTAGAGCGACTCGGCCATGCCGACGGGGGCGGAGTAGCGGCGGTTGGTGCGCTGGAAGTTGATCACGTTGGTGTCGACGCCGGGGACGACGACCGAGATGCGCTCGGCCTTGTCGAGGTCGCCGAAGACCTCGGCGACCCGGCCGTTGCCCTCGGGGTCGAAGGCGAGGATGTGCCGGTTCTTCACGGCCAGCATGTCGAAGCGGTGCATCCGGCGGCCGGCCTCGTGCCGGCCGGTCGCGGAGAGCCGCTTGTCGTGCGTGCGGTCCCGTTCGTGCCGGCTCTGCTGCTTCAGCGCGATGCGGTTGGCCCGGTAACGCAGGTCGACGGGCGCGCCGTTCATGTTGCCGACGGCGAGCGGGTAGCGGTGGGCGAGCCGGCTGCGCTGATGCGCGGTGAGCGAGGCGAAGAAGTCCGCCAGGCGGTGCGGGGGCGATTCGGCGTCCGGCAGTTCACGGCCGCCGAGGTGTCCGCTCTGCCACGCGGAGAGCGACGCCTGGAGCGGCGACTTCTCTCGATGGCTGCGGATCGCGGTCCAGCCGGTGGTCGCCAGCATCACGAAAACCACGGCCAGCGCCAGGAGTGCGCGCCAGACGTTCAGTTGCGGGGAGGAGTCGAAGGAAGTCACTGAAAGGACACACTAAGAGAACGGAAGGGTCTCGCGTTAACCGAGTGAGGGGGATCACGTTTCGATCACGCCCGTTCCGTACGATGGCGCAGAGAACATCCCGATGATGCCGATGTCGGCGAATTTCAGCCAGTGCGCCACTTTTCAGCCAACGAGGGGCGCAGGGCGTCCAGATGCGCGGCGGTCAGCTCGCGCATCGCCTCCATGCTGAGGTCGCCGCCCAGCGCCCACAGCCGCTCGGTCACGCGCATGACACCGGCGAACACGGCCACCGCCACGCGCGGCCGGGGGTCCCTCTCCACGTCGAGACCCTCGCGCTCGGCGATGATCCGCTCGATCTGCCGCCCCACCTCGTCGGCCCGGCGCAGATGCGCGGCCAGCAGCGCGGGCGTCGACTCGACCATGCCGTACGCCCGCAGATGGAGGTCGAGCGGCACGACCTGGCCGACGGCCTCGCCGAAGGCGTCCCAGCCCTCCAGGACGGCGTTGCGCATCGCCTCCAGCGGGGCCTCGTGCGCCGGTCGGGCGCGCACCGCGTCGAGGAAGTGCTCGTGGGTCAGGCTCACGACCGCGAGCGCGGCCTCCTCCTTGCCCGCGAAGTAGCGGAAGAAGGTGCGCTGCGACACATCGACGGCCTCGGCGATGTCGTCGACGGTCGTCGCCTCGTACCCCCGCGTCGTGAACAGTTCCAGGGCCGCCCGCAGCAGCGCGTCATGGGTGCGCCGCTTCTTCCGCTCGCGCAGCCCGGGCCGCTCCTTTGACGTCGTCGCCGCCGTCTCCATGAACCCTCGTTTCCACCCGCCCCTGCGGCGAGTGACGTGACAGTTACCGACTTGTGAATTGGTTTGTCAACTGTCAGTGGCTGTCATTAGCCTCGCGGCATGACTAGTCAGACCACTGTCGACAAGACGGGACCGGGGGACAAGGCGCCAGGCGTCCCGTCGGACCCGACGACGAACCGGGGCCGGGGCCTGCGCGGCCATCCCTGGTTCACCCTCCTCACCGTGGCCGTCGGCGTCATGATGGTCGCCCTCGACGGCACCATCGTGGCGATCGCCAACCCGGCCATCGCCAAGGACCTCGGTGCCACCTGGGCCGATGTCCAGTGGATCACCAACGCGTACTTCCTCGCCCTCGCCGTCACCCTCATCACCGCGGGCAAGCTGGGCGACCGCTTCGGCCACCGGCAGACCTTCCTCATAGGCGTGGTCGGCTTCGCCGCCGCCTCCGGGGCCATCGGCCTGTCGAACTCGGTCGCCTTCGTGGTGACCTTCCGTGTCTTCCAGGGCCTGTTCGGCGCGCTGCTGATGCCGGCCGCGCTCGGCCTGCTGCGCGCCACGTTCCCCGCCGAGAAGCTGAACATGGCGATCGGCATCTGGGGCATGGTCATCGGTGCCTCCACCGCGGGCGGCCCGATCCTCGGCGGCTTCCTGGTGGAGAACGTCAGCTGGCAGTCGGTGTTCTGGATCAACGTCCCCGTCGGCGTCCTCGCCGTGGCCCTGGGCGCCTGGATCCTGCTGGACCACCGCGCCGAGAACGCCCCGCGCTCCTTCGACGTGCTGGGCATCGCCCTGCTCTCCGGAGCCATGTTCTGCCTGGTCTGGGCGCTCATCAAGGCCCCGGAGTGGGGCTGGGGCGACGGCCAGACCTGGACCTTCCTGGTCGTCTCCGTCGTCGGCTTCGTCCTCTTCGCCCTCTGGGAGACGAAGGTGAAGGAGCCGCTCGTCCCGCTGGCCCTCTTCCGTTCCGTACCGCTCTCGGCGGGTGTCGTCCTGATGGTCCTGATGGCCATCGCCTTCATGGGCGGCCTGTTCTTCGTCACGTTCTACCTCCAGAACGTGCACGGCATGAGCCCCATCGACGCGGGTCTGCACCTGCTGCCGCTCACCGGCATGATGATCGTCGGCTCGCCGCTCGCCGGGGCGCTGATCACCAAGGCCGGACCGCGCATCCCGCTGGCCGGCGGCATGGCCCTCACCGCGATCGCGATGTACGGCATGTCGACGCTCGAGACCGACACCGGCAGCGCCGTGATGTCCCTCTGGTTCGCCCTGCTCGGCCTGGGCCTCGCCCCGGTGATGGTCGGCGCCACGGAGGTCATCGTCGGCAACGCGCCCCTGGAGTTGTCCGGTGTCGCCGGCGGCCTCCAGCAGGCCGCGATGCAGATCGGCGGCAGCCTCGGCACGGCCGTGCTGGGCGCGGTGATGACGTCCAAGGTGGACAGCGACTTCGCGGGCAACTGGAAGGACGCGGGGCTCCCGCCGCTCGACGCGGAGCAGCTCGCCCAGGCCAAGCAGGCCGTCCAGCAGGGGGCCGCCCCGGTCGCCCCGGGCACCCCGGCGGAGATCGCCGCGAAGATCACCACGGTCGCGCACGACACCTTCATCTCCGGCATGAGCCTGGCGTCCCTCGTCGCCGCCGGGGTGGCCACGGTCGCCGTCCTCGTGGCGTTCCTGACCAAGCGCGGCGCGAACGCCGAGGCGGGTGCGGGAGCGGCGCACATCTAACAGCCCCGCCGCCGCTTCACGCGCGGGTTTCCGCCCGCGTTCGCCTATCAGGGTGACAAGGCTGATGATCGCTTCCGCCCGGCGCGCGCCGCAGGTCACAGTGGGTCAAGTCCTCCGCACGGCATGGTCGTTCGACCGCGGAGCGACCCGGGGGTCTGCGGCGCGCTGCCGGAGGGGGGCAGCGCGCGCAGACGGCTCCACCAACTCTCCCTGGTTTCAACCACTTCGCTGGGGTACCCGCCACGACGTACTCGAACTGACCGCGAGGTTCAGGGAGTTGTTGACAATGGCGGGTTTCGGACACAGTTCGCGCAGGCACCCTCGCTCACGTGGCCGGACGTGGTCACGATGGGGGTCCCCCCGGCCGAGCGGAGCCGAGGTTGGGGGAGGGCCGGATCGCGCGACCCTCGGGATCATCGGAGTCATCTGCGCGATCGCCGGATTCTTCGTCCTGGGCATCGTCCTGGGACCCGTGGCGGTCCTCTGCGGCTGGCTGGCCATGAACCGCACCTGGTCCGGCGCCCGCCCTGTCCCCGCGATCATCGCGGTCGTTCTGGGTGCGATCGACACGATCCTGGCGATCATCTGGCTGGCGGGTGTGACGGGGCCGGGGGCCGGTCTCGTCTGAGCGTGCGGCCCGGTGGGGCTTCTCGCGCAGTTCCCCGCGCCCCTGAAAAGCAAGGGCTTCGCCCCATGCTTTTCAGGCCCGCAGGGGCCTGACGCTTTTAGGGGCGCGGGGAACTGCGCGAGAAGCCCCACGCACCCGCACTCGCCGACGCACCCCACCCCTACGGTCATCGGCGCTGTTCAGGTACCCCTTCGACGGACTTCAACGACGCCACCTCCGCCCGCAGCAGCCGAACCTCCTCGGCCAGTTCCGCTATCGCGGCCGTCTGCCGCCGCTCCTCCGCGTCGTCCTTCTCGAACCGCGCTATGAACCACGCCGCGATGTTCGCGGTCACCACACCCAGCAGCGCGATCCCGGACAGCATCAGCCCGACCGCCAGCACCCGCCCCAGCCCGGTCGTCGGCGCATGGTCCCCGTACCCCACGGTCGTCATCGTCGTGAACGACCACCACACCGCGTCGTCCAGTGTGTCGATGTTCCCGCCGGGAGCGTCCCGCTCCACGGACAGCACCGCCAGCGACCCGAACATCAGCAGCCCGACGACCGCCCCGCCGACGTACGTCGTGAGCTTTATCTGCGACGCCATCCGCGCCCGCTGCCCGACCAGCAGCAGCGTCGCCACCACCCGCAGCAGCCGCAGCGGCTGGATCATCGGCAGCACCACGGCCGCCAGGTCCAGCCACCGCGACCGGACGAACTCCCACCGCCGCTCGGCGAGCAGGACCCGGACGAGGTAGTCCAGCGCGAAGGCGCCCCACACCCCCCACTCGGCGGCCTCGCACCACCACTGCACCTCGTCGCTCGCGTCCGGCCGGACGATCGGCACGGCGTACGCGACGGCGAACACCAGGGCCAGGCCGAACAGCGGCCGCTGCGTATGCCGTTCCCAACGGAGCTGAGCCGATACCGATCGCTGCTTCATGGCGGCATCGTAGGAAACGTGAAGGGGTGGTGAACCCACCGGTTCACCACCCCTTGACACCCGGTCCGGATGCTAGGCGTCGCCGCCGGCCGCTCCCGGGTCCGCCGCGGCCACGTCGAGCAGCTGGTACCGGTCGATGGCCTGCTTGAGCACCGAGCGGTCGACCTTGCCCTCACGCGCCAGCTCGGTCAGCACCGCGACCACGATCGACTGCGCGTCGATGTGGAAGAAGCGCCGCGCCGCGCCCCGGGTGTCCGCGAAGCCGAAGCCGTCCGCGCCCAGCGACTGGTACGTGCCCGGCACCCAGCGCGAGATCTGGTCCGGCACCGACCGCATCCAGTCGGAGACGGCCACGAACGGCCCCTCGGCGCTGCCGAGCTTCTTCGTCACGTACGGGACCTGCTGCTCCTCCTCGGGGTGCAGCAGGTTGTGCCGCTCCACCTCGACGGCCTCACGGCGCAGCTCGTTCCAGGAGGTCGCGGACCAGACGTCCGCCTTCACGTCCCAGTCGGCGGCGAGGATCGCCTGCGCCTCGACCGCCCACGGCACCGCGACACCGGAGGCGATGATCTGTGCGGGGATCGAGCCCGCCTCACCGGCCTTGTAGCGGTGGATGCCCTTGAGGATGCCCTCGACGTCCACGTCCGCCGGCTCGGCCGGGTGCTGGATCGGCTCGTTGTAGACGGTGAGGTAGTAGAAGACGTCCTCGCTGTCCGGGCCGTACATCCGGCGCAGACCGTCCTTCACGATGTGCGCGATCTCGTACCCGAACGCCGGGTCGTACGCGACGCAGCCCGGGTTGGTGGACGCCAGCAGCTGCGAGTGGCCGTCCGCGTGCTGGAGGCCCTCACCGGTCAGGGTCGTACGGCCGGCGGTGGCGCCCAGAACGAAACCGCGGGCCAGCTGGTCGGACATCTGCCAGAACTGGTCACCGGTGCGCTGGAAACCGAACATCGAGTAGAAGACGTAGACCGGGATGAGCGGTTCGCCGTGGGTGGCGTAGGCCGAGCCGGCGGCGATCAGTGACGCCGTGCAGCCCGCCTCCGAGATGCCGTCGTGCAGCATCTGCCCGGTCGGGGACTCCTTGTACGCGAGCAGCAGATCGCGGTCGACCGCCTCGTACTGCTGGCCGAGCGGGTTGTAGATCTTCGCGCTCGGGAAGAACGAGTCCATACCGAAGGTGCGGTACTCGTCGGGCGCGATCAGCACGAACCGCTTGCCGATCTCCTTGTCCCGCATGAGGTCCTTCAGCAGCCGGACGAACGCCATGGTGGTGGCGATCGACTGCTGACCGGAGCCCTTCTTCACACTCGCGTACGTCTTGTCCTCGGGCAGCGGCAGAGGCTTCGCACGCACGACACGCGTCGGTACGTACCCGCCGAGCCCCTTGCGGCGGTCGTGCATGTACTGGATCTCCTCGGAGTCCCGCCCGGGGTGGTAGTACGGCGGGGCCCCGTCCTCCAACTCCTTGTCGGAGATCGGCAGGTGCAGCCGGTCGCGGAAGCCCTTGAGGTCGGCGACCGTCAGCTTCTTCATCTGGTGCGTGGCGTTGCGGCCCTCGAAGTTCGGGCCCAGCGTCCAGCCCTTGACCGTCTTCGCCAGGATGACCGTCGGCTGGCCCTTGTGCTCGTAGGCCGCCTTGTACGCCGCGTAGATCTTGCGGTGGTCGTGACCGCCGCGGCCCAGGTGCAGGATCTGGTCGTCGGTCATGTTCTCGACCATCGCGCGCAGCCGGTGGTCGTCACCGAAGAAGTGGTCGCGGATGTACGCGCCGGTCTCCGTGGCGTACGTCTGGTACTGGCCGTCCGGCGTGGTGTTCATCCGGTTGACCAGCACACCGTCGCGGTCCTGCGCGAGCAGCGGGTCCCAGGAGCGGTCCCAGACCAGCTTGATCACGTTCCAGCCGGCGCCGCGGAAGACCGACTCCAGCTCCTGGATGACCTTGCCGTTGCCGCGCACCGGGCCGTCGAGGCGCTGGAGGTTGCAGTTGACCACGAAGGTCAGGTTGTCGAGGTGCTCACGCGCGGCGATCGTGAGCTGGCCGAGCGACTCCGGCTCGTCCATCTCGCCGTCGCCGAGGAACGCCCAGACGTGCGACTTGGAGGTGTCCGCGATGCCGCGCGCCTCCATGTACCGGTTCATCCGCGCCTGGAAGATCGCGCCCAGCGGACCGAGGCCCATGGACACCGTCGGGAACTCCCAGAAGTCCGGCATCAGGCGCGGGTGCGGGTAGCTGGACAGCCCGTACGGCGCCTTGGACTTCTCCTGGCGGAACGCGTCCAGCTGCCGCTCGTCGAGCCGGTCGAGCATGAACGCGCGGGCGTAGATGCCCGGGGACGCGTGGCCCTGGAAGAAGATCTGGTCGCCGCCGTCGCCCTCGTCCTTGCCGCGGAAGAAGTGGTTGAAGCCGACGTCGTAGAGGGAGGCGGAGGACGCGAAGGTCGCGATGTGACCGCCGACGCCGATCCCGGGCCGCTGGGCGCGCGAGACCATCACGGCCGCGTTCCAGCGGGTCGCGTTGAGGATCTTCCGCTCGATCTCCTCGTTGCCGGGGAAGAACGGCTCGGCCTTGGTCGGGATGGTGTTGACGTAGTCCGTGCTGCGCATCTCGGGCACGGCCACGCGCTTCTCGCGGGCCCGCTCGATGAGCCGGAGCATCAGGTAGCGCGCGCGCTCACGGCCGCGCTCGTCCACGGCGGCGTCGAGCGAGTCGAGCCACTCCTGGGTCTCCTCGGGATCGAAGTCAGGGACCTGACTCGGAAGGCCGCCAATGATGATCGGATTGCGATCGGATCCGGAAGCCACGCTGTTCCTTAGCTGTCAGAGGGCCGCTCTTCAAGGGTTCTTCTGGGGGTTTCGCAGGGGTTCTTCTGGGGGTTCTCTAGGTGCCTGCACCGCCCCCCATCGTGTACCTCGGGGACGCAAACGTCATCTCTACCGAGAGGTAACCAAGGCGCTTACTGGCTCGACAAAGGTAGTAAAGGTATTCGATGCTCGTACCCCCGGATGGTTGCCGAATGCACAAAACGGGCAGAACGGTGTGGCGTGCGTCACGTGAGGCTGTGAATCCGCGTAGAGAGTTGCGGTGACACGGCCCGGATCGTCACCGTTTCGGCGGTCTCGAAGGCTGGGTACTTGCGCGATCCGTCCCGCCCGTGTGGACTACGGCCAATGCTTCGCGCACGCGCGTGGCTGATTCCCCAGGGGGCGACCCCACCCGAACATGATCAGGAGGCAACCCGTGAGCGCGACCGCGGACCACGCGGAGGAGCGGACGAACCCTGCCGCAAGGCTGGGGTTCCAGCCCGAGCAGGTGGTCCAGGAGATCGGCTACGACGACGATGTCGACCAGGAGCTCCGCGAGTCCATCGAGGAAGTCGTAGGCAGTGAGCTCGTCGACGAGGACTACGACGACGTGGCCGATGCCGTCGTGCTGTGGTTCCGAGACGACGACGGCGACCTGACGGATGTGCTGGTGGACGCCACCACGTACATCGAGGAAGGTGGCTCGATCCTGCTGCTGACGCCCAAGACCGGGCGCGACGGCTATGTGGAGCCCAGCGACATTTCGGAGGCCGCGACGACTGCGGGGTTGTCCGCGTCGAAGAGTGTCAGCGTGGGCAAGGACTGGAGCGGCAGCCGGCTCGTGACGCCGAAGGCGGCGAAGTCCGGCAAGAGGTGACGTGACGCTGCCGCTGAGGTTCGGCAGGTTCGCCTGATAGCTCGGTGGGTTCTGCGCGACGGCGACCGCAGGTTCGTCGTGGCTTGTCGCGCAGTTCCCCGCGCCCCTCGAAGGTGCCCCTGCGGGGCCCTTCGAGGGGCGTCGTTTTAGGCTGGGTCACCCGAACAGTCCATGAAGGGACTCAGGTAGAAACATGTCGATCCAGGTCGGTGACAAGGCGCCCGACTTCGAACTCAGGGACAACCACGGCGCCACGGTGCGGCTGTCGGACTTCCGGGGCGAGAAGAACGTGGTGGTGCTCTTCTACCCGTTCGCGTTCACCGGGGTGTGCACGGGCGAGCTGTGCGAGCTGCGGGACAACCTGCCGAAGTTCGTCAACGACGAGGTGCAGCTGCTGGCCGTGTCGAACGACTCGATCCACACGCTGCGGGTCTTTGCCGAGCAGGAGGGTCTGGAGTACCCGCTGCTGTCGGACTTCTGGCCGCACGGCGAGGTCTCCCGGGCCTACGGCGTCTTCGACGCGGACAAGGGCTGCGCGGTGCGCGGCACGTTCATCGTCGACAAGGAGGGCCTCGTCCGCTGGTCGGTCGTCAACGCCCTCCCCGACGCCCGCGACCTGAACGAGTACCTCGCGGCCCTCGACACCCTGTGATTCTTCGGTTCCACACCCTGCGGGGAACGGGAACCCGTCACTAGGATCGACACGTTGATCCGACACCAACGCAACGCAGGGGCTCCCCGCCCCTGAAACCAAACGGAGGACTTCGTGGGAGTCAGCCTCAGCAAGGGCGGCAACGTATCGCTGACCAAGGAGGCGCCGGGCCTGACCGCGGTCATCATCGGACTGGGGTGGGACATCCGCACCACGACCGGTACCGACTTCGACCTGGACGCCAGTGCCCTGCTGCTGGACGCGTCGGGCAAGGTCAGCAGCGACGCCAACTTCATCTTCTTCAACAACCTGAAGAGCCCCGACGGCTCGGTCGAGCACACCGGCGACAACCTCACCGGTGAGGGCGAGGGCGACGACGAGCAGATCAAGGTCAACCTCGCGACCGTCCCGGCCGAGATCGAGAAGATCGTCTTCCCGGTCTCGATCTACGACGCCGAGAACCGTCAGCAGTCCTTCGGCCAGGTCCGCAACGCCTTCATCCGCGTGGTGAACCAGGCGGGCGAGGCGGAGATCGCCCGCTACGACCTCTCCGAGGACGCCTCCACCGAGACCGCCATGGTCTTCGGCGAGCTCTACCGGCACGGCGCCGAGTGGAAGTTCCGCGCCATCGGCCAGGGCTACGCCTCGGGCCTGCGCGGTATCGCCCAGGACTTCGGTGTGAACGTCTGAGTCGCGGGGGAGTACCCCCCTGGACTTGCCGACTCACCACACGTCCGGCGCCGCTGTCGTCACCGACGGCGGCGCCGGACGCGCTCGTACGACGGGGGCGGGCCGTCCACGCGCGTACGCACACAACTGAACAGTTGAGCAACTGAAGCTCGAAAATCGGGGAGGACCAGCACCATGGGCGTCACACTCGCCAAGGGAGGCAATGTCTCCCTCTCCAAGGCCGCGCCGAACCTCACGCACGTGTTGGTCGGGCTCGGCTGGGACGTCAGAACCACCACCGGAGCCCCTTTCGACCTCGACGCCAGCGCCTTGCTGTGCCAGGGCGGCCGGGTGCTGGGGGACGAATGGTTCGTCTTCTACAACAACCTCAAGAGCCCGGACGGCTCGGTCGAGCACACCGGCGACAACCTCACCGGTGAGGGCGACGGCGACGACGAGTCGTTGATCATCGACCTGTCGCGGGTACCGGTCAATGTCGACAAGATCGTCTTCCCGGTCTCCATCCATGACGCCGAGAACCGCGGCCAGGCCTTCGGGCAGGTCAGCAACGCCTTCATCCGTGTGGTCAACCAGGCCGACGGCCAGGAACTCGCCCGCTACGACCTCTCCGAGGACGCCTCCACCGAGACCGCCATGATCTTCGGCGAGGTCTACCGCTACGGCGGGGAGTGGAAGTTCCGCGCGGTGGGACAGGGGTACGCGTCCGGTCTGCGGGGCATCGCCCTCGACTTCGGGGTGAACGTCTCGTAGCGCTATATGCGCAAAAGCCGGGGCCGTGTGGGGTGCGAGTGGTGCCCGACTAGACTTCGGGTTCAAAGTTTCGTAAAGCCGCGCGCGGCGCGGGGGAACCCCGTACACACACGATTGGGTAGCCAGTGGTTCTGAAAACCTTCGGCTGGTCGTTCGCGGTCACCGCGCTCGGCTTGGTAGCAGCTGTTCTCTACGACGGATGGACGGCGCTCGGGCTCGTCGCGATCCTGTGCGTCCTGGAGATCTCGCTGTCGTTCGACAACGCGGTGGTCAACGCCGGCATCGTGAAGAAGATGAATGCCTTCTGGCAGAGGATCTTCCTCACCATCGGCATCCTGATCGCCGTCTTCGGTATGCGGCTGATCTTCCCCGTCGTGATCGTCGCCATCAGCGCCAAGCTCGGGCCGATCGAGGCCGTCGACCTGGCGCTGACCGACAAGGACCAGTACCAGCAGTACGTGACCGACGCGCACCCGTCGATCGCGGCCTTCGGCGGTATGTTCCTGCTGATGATCTTCCTGGACTTCATCTTCGAGGACCGGGACATCAAGTGGCTGGGCTGGCTGGAGCGCCCGCTGTCCAAGCTCGGCAAGATCGACATGCTGTCGGCCTGCATCGCGATGATCGTCCTGCTGATCACCTCGATGACCTTCGCGACCCAGGCCCACCAGCACGGCGGCACCCATGCCGACAAGGCGCAGACGGTCCTGATCTCCGGACTCGCGGGCCTCATCACCTACCTGATCGTCGGTGGTCTCTCCGGCTACTTCGAGAACAAGCTGGAGGAGGACGAGGAGCGCGAGCACGAGGAGGAGGAAGAGGCGGCGCGCACGGGCAAGCCGCGTTCGGCCGTCGCCCTCGCCGGCAAGGCCGCGTTCTTCATGTTCCTCTACCTGGAGGTCCTGGACGCGTCCTTCTCCTTCGACGGTGTCATCGGCGCCTTCGCCATCACCAACGACATCGTCCTGATGGCGCTCGGCCTCGGTGTCGGCGCGATGTACGTCCGGTCGCTGACCGTGTACCTGGTCCGTCAGGGCACCCTCGACGACTACGTCTACCTGGAGCACGGCGCCCACTACGCGATCGGTGCCCTCGCCGGCATCCTGCTCGTCACCATCCAGTACGAGATCAACGAGTTCATCACCGGTTCCGTCGGTGTCATCCTGATCGCCTGGTCCTTCTGGTCCTCCGTGCGCCGCAACAAGGCGCTGGCGGCCGAAGAGGGAAAAGCTGACGCCGACGACAAGGCGGAGGTCTCCTCAGGGGTGTGACCACCCGTGAGGTGAGGGCAGGCTCTGAGCGGGGCGGCCGACGAGGATGCGTCCTCGTCGGCCGCCCCGTCGGTGGTTGACGCGACGACACGGCAGGTGTGGGGCGGGCATGAGTTTTCTGGACAACCTGTGGCGCGGGCGGGCCTCGGAGTACGACGCGGGCAACGCGGCGACCAACGCGATCGAGCTGACCAAGCGGCACCAGAAGGTGTCCCTCTCCAAGCAGAACGCGGCGGCCGGGCATCTGCGCGTCAACCTGTCCTGGCGGATGCGGACCTCCGACATCGGCGCGCCCAAGCGGCAGAGCGTGCTGCGCCACCCCTTCAAGGCCCTCAGGCCGGAGGAGGTGCAGGCGCACAGCCAGAGCATGGTGAACGTCGACCTCGACCTCGGCTGCCTCTACGAGCTGGCCGACGGCACCAAGGGCGTCGTCCAGCCGCTGGGCGGCTTCCTCGGCGACATCAACGAAGCGCCGTACATGCGGCTGAGCGGGGACGACCGGTTCGGCTCCGGGTCCGGCGAGACGATGTACATCAACCTGGACCACCGCGACCAGTTCAAGCGGATGCTGGTCTTCGTCTACATCTACGACCAGACGCCGGCCTTCGACCGTACGCACGCGATCGTGACGCTCTACCCGAGCAACGGGCCCCGGATCGAGATAGGCCTCGACGAGCGGCACCCGCAGGCCCGGTCGTGCGCGGTGGTGCTGATCGAGAACGTCAAGGGCGAGATCACCGTCCGCCGCGAGGTGAAGTTCGTCTACGGCTTCCAGGCGGAGCTCGACCGGCTGTACGGGTGGGGCCTGCAGTGGGGCCGGGGGTACAAGACCAAGACCGAGCAGCGCTGACGCGGCTCCCGGCGCCCCCGGGCCCCGTACGGGGCGCCGCTCAGCGGCCGATGAACTGCGGGCCCTGCGGGGGCAGGCGGAAGTTCGGGTCCAGCGCCGCCGCCGTGGGCTGGGGGTAGCCGTAGGCCGGGCCGTTGGTGGTGGCGGGGGTCGGCTGCGGCTGCGGATAGCCGTACCCCGACTGCTGGGTCGCGGCCGCCGGCGGGTAGCCGTACGCGGGCTGGGGCGGGACGCCCGTCGGGGGCTGCTCGGGGGGCAGGGGGGCCGAGACCTCCGGGGCCGGGGTCTGGGTCGTGGCGGTCTCGTCGGCCGCCGCGGCCGCCTCCGACTCGTCGACCGAGATGCCGAAGTCCACGGCGAGGCCCTGGAGGCCGTTGGTGTAGCCCTCGCCCAGGGCCCGGAACTTCCAGCCGCCGCCCCGGCGGTACAGCTCGCCGCAGATGAGCGCGGTCTCGTCGCCGGTCTCGGGCTTGATGTCGAAGTACGCCAGCGGTTCGGCGTCGGACACGGTGGCGTCGTACAGCAGGATGCGCAGGGAGCGTACGCGGTCGAAGGAGACGCCCTCGGCGGAGGCCACGAGCAGAATCTGGCTGATGGCCGACTCGACACCGGCCAGGTCGGTCTGGATGGTGTCCGTGAGGCCTTCGGCCACCCGCTTCTGGCCGAGTCGCCACACCTTGCCGGAGGGGTGGCGTGGCTGGTTGTAGAAGACGAAGTCCTCGTCGGACCGTACGCGGCCGTCGGGACCGAGGAGCAGCGCCGAGGCGTCGACCACCGGGACGCCCTGTCCGGGCGCCCAGCGCAGCACGGCGCGGACCGCCGTGGCTTCGATCGGGACGTTCGACCCCTTCAGCATCGCGTGCGTCATGCGGTCATCCTGCCCTCTCGGTCCTGATCACGACAACGCGGGGGCGGCGAACCGCCGGTGAAACCGTCGAGCGCCGGACACGGCCGGGTTACCAGAACTTCACGCTCGGCGGGAACTGATGTCACACATTTGTACGTACTATTACCGGCCACGATCGTGACCGGAAGCCGAGCAGCCACGGGGGAACCACATGCGTCATTTCGGGCACATCGCCCCTGAGCAGCGGCAACGTCTCTTCTACCGCGAGCCCATGGCCTTCGACGCCGACTCCCCGGCCCGGGTCCTCGCCGCCGCGCTCGGCGCCACGCTCTACAGCCCGGCGACCCGCGAGCGGCTCGCCGACGACATCGTCAAGCAGGCCGGGCGCGGGGTGGTCTCCATGGTGCTGTGCCTGGAGGACTCCATCGACGACGCGGAGGTCGTGGACGCCGAGGAGAACCTCGTCCGGCAGTTCGCCGACCTCACCGGACGGACGGACGTCGAGCTTCCGCTGCTCTTCATCCGGGTCCGCTTCCCCGAGCAGATACCCGACCTGGTCCACCGCTTCGGCCCGGCCGTGCGGCTGCTGTCCGGTTTCGTGTTCCCCAAGTTCACCGAGGAACGGGGCGTGGCCTTCCTGGAGGCGCTCACCGCCGCCGAGGCCGCGAGCGGACGGCGGCTCTTCGGGATGCCGGTCCTCGAGTCGCCCGAGCTGATGTACAGGGAGACGCGCGTAGAGGCGCTCCAGGGCATCGCCCACACCGTCGACAAGTACCGCGACCGGGTCCTCGCGCTGCGCCTCGGCGTCACCGACTTCTGCTCCTCCTACGCGCTGCGCCGGCCACCGGACATGACCGCCTACGACGTCCAGATCGTCGCCTCCGTGATCGCGGACGTGGTGAACGTGCTGGGGCGCGCCGACGGCACCGGGTTCACGGTGACCGGGCCGGTGTGGGAGTACTTCCGGGTCCAGGAGCGCATGTTCAAGCCACAGCTGCGCTCCAGCCCCTTCCTGGCGAACCGGGCCGTGGAGCTGCGCGAGTCGCTGATCGAGCACGCGCTGGACGGTCTGCTGCGCGAGATCTCCCTCGACCAGGCCAACGGGCTGCTCGGCAAGACCTGCATCCATCCCTCGCACGTCCTGCCGGTGCACGCGCTGTCCGTGGTCAGCCACGAGGAGTTCGGCGACGCCCAGGACATCGTGCGGCCCGACCGGAACGGGGGCGGGGTCCTGCGCTCGGCCTCCCGCAACAAGATGAACGAGGTCAAGCCGCACCGCGCCTGGGCGGAAAGGGTTCTGCAGCGCGCCGAGGTGTTCGGTGTCGCCAACGAGGACATCGGGTTCGTGGACCTGCTGGCCGCGGGTCTGCCCGACTGACCGGCCATCCATTGCCGTCGGCCTGCCCGACCGACCATCCACTCGCCGTACCGACAAAGGAATCGATGATCAACACAGCGAACGACACGACCGGGCCGTCCGGCGAGGTCTGGTCCGGGGCCTGGGTCCGTGAGCGGCTCGGGGTCGAACTGGTCGGGGACGAGGAGCTGACGGGGCTGCTGGGGCTCGCGCTGCGGCGCAACCCCAAGCGGGCGCATCTGCTGGTGTCGAACGTCCTCGGCAAGCACGTCCCGCAGTCCCCGGCCGTCGTGTACGGGCACGGGTTCGCGCTGGGCGGCCGGGTGCGGGAGCTGCTGGGGGAGGACGGCGCGCGGGCCGCGGTCGTCCTCGGGTACGCCGAGACGGCCACCGGGCTCGGTCACTCGGTCGCGGACGGGGTGGGCGAGGCGCCCTACCTCCACTCCACCCGGCGCCCCGTCGAGGGCGTCGCCCAGGCCGGGGGCTTCGAGGAGTCCCACTCCCACGCGACCTCGCACCTGCTGCTGCCGGAGGACCCGGCCCTGCTCGCGGGGCCGGGCCCGCTGGTGCTCGTCGACGACGAGTTCTCCACCGGGAACACGGTCCTCAACACCATTCGCGCGCTGCACGAGCGGTATCCGCGGGAGCGGTACGTCGTGGTCGCGCTGGTCGACATGCGCTCGACCGCCGACCAGGGGCGGCTGGCCGCGTTCGCCCGGGAGATCGGGGCGCGGGTGGACCTGGTGACCGCCGCGAAGGGGACCGTGCGGCTGCCGGAGGGGGTCCTGGAGAAGGGCCAGGCGCTCGTGGCGGAACACGAGGGGGGTGCGGGGGCTGCGCCGGGGCGTGCGGCCGGCTGCACGCATCCCGGCGTCACGCGGGTCGAGCTGGGATGGCCCGCCGGGGTGCCCGACGGGGGGCGGCACGGCTTCACCCCCGCGCACCGGGCGCGGCTGGAGAGCGCGCTGCCCGCCATGGCCGCCCGCCTCGCCGAGGCGCTGCCGCCGGGGGCCCGCCGGGTGCTCGTGCTCGGCTTCGAGGAGCTGATGTACGCCCCGCTGGCGCTCGCGCGGGAGCTGGAGCGGTCGGTCGCCCCGGACGGGCCGGAGATACGGTTCTCCACCACGACACGGTCGCCCGTCCTCGCCGTCGACGACCCCGGCTACGCGATACGCAGCCGCATCGTCTTCCCCGCCCACGACGACCCGGCGGACGGCCCGGGGGAGCGCTACGCCTACAACGTGGCCGGCAGCGCCTTCGACGCGGTGATCACGGTCGTCGACTCGGCCGCGGACACCCCCGCGCTCCACGCCCCGGACGGCCTGCTGACCACCCTCGCCGCCCACACGCCGAACGTCCTCCTCGCCGTGGTCCCGGCCTACGTCCCGGCGCCACCGCCCCCGCACCGCCCCGAAAGGTCGTCCATGCTCCCCGAGCCCCTGCGCGGACCCGGTTTCTCCTCCTACGCGGCCGACGAGGTGGGGTGGTTGCTGCAGGATCTGTCGGACGTGACGCTGGAGGCGCCCACCGAGGAGCGGGAGGAGGCCATTCAGAGCGGGGGCGCGCACTACGCGGAGTCGCTGCCGGTCGAGTACCAGCCGAGCGAGCAGTACCAGGCCCTCTTCCACAGCGCCCTCGACGCCTCCGCCGAGCGGATCGCCGCCGCCGTGGGCGTGGTGACCGAGAGCGTGCTGGCCGAGCGGTCGGCGCGGCCCGTCCTCGTGTCGCTGGCCCGGGCCGGGACACCCGTGGGCGTGCTGATGCGGCGGTGGGCACGGCACCGGCACGGGATCGACGTGCCGCACTACGCCGTGTCGATCGTGCGGGGCCGCGGCATCGACGCCAACGCGCTGCGCTGGCTCGCCGCCCATCACGACCCCGCCGACGTCGTGTTCGTCGACGGCTGGACCGGCAAGGGCGCGATCACCCGTGAACTGGCCGCCGCGATCGAGGAGTTCGAGGCGTCCGACGGGATCGCCGGCTTCGACCCCGAGATCGCCGTACTCGCCGACCCGGGTTCCTGCGTGCGGACGTACGGCACGCGCGAGGACTTCCTGATCCCCTCCGCCTGCCTCAACTCCACCGTCTCCGGCCTGATCTCACGGACCGTGCTGCGCGCGGACCTCGTCGGGCCCGACGACTACCACGGCGCCAAGTTCTACCGGGAGCTGGCCGGCGTCGATGTGTCGGTGGCCTTCCTGGACGCCGTCTCCGAGCGGTTCGACGACGTCGTGGACACGGTCGACTCCCGCACCAAGGAGCTGCTCACCGCCGACCGCACCCCCACCTGGGTGGGCTGGGCGGCCGTCGAGCGGATCAGCGAGGAGTACGGGATCCACGACGTGAACCTCGTCAAGCCCGGTGTCGGCGAGACCACTCGGGTGCTGCTGCGCCGGGTACCGTGGAAGATCCTCGCGCGGGCCGGGGCGGGCGCGGACCTCGACCACGTACGTCTGCTCGCCGAACAGAGAGGGGTACCGGTGGAAGAGGTGGCCGAACTGCCGTACACATGCGTGGGGTTGATCCACCCGAAGTACACGCGGGGCGCCACCGGCGCCGACGGCAAGGCGGTGGCCCTCTGATGCCGGGCCCCCGCGTTCTCGTCGCGAGCGATCTCGACCGTACGCTCATCTACTCGTCCGCCGCGCTCGCGCTGACCATGCCGGACGCGCGGGCGCCCCGGCTGCTCACCGTCGAGGTGCACGAGAGCAGACCCCTGTCGTACATGACGGAGACCGCGGCGCAGCTGCTCGCCGAGCTGGGCGACACGGCGGTGTTCGTGCCCACGACGACGCGGACGCGCAAGCAGTACCAGCGGATCAATCTGCCGGGCCCGCAGCCGGCGTACGCGATCTGCGCCAACGGCGGCCATCTGCTGGTGGACGGTGTCACGGACCTCGCCTGGCACGAGCGGGTGACGGCCCGGCTCGCCGAGGAGTGCGCGCCGCTCGCCGAGGTGCGGGAGCACCTGGAGGCCACGGCGGACCCTCTGTGGGTGCGCAAGCACCGGGTCGCGGAGGAGCTGTTCGTCTATCTCGTCGTCGAGCGTGAGCTGCTCCCCGAGGAGTGGGTGAAGGACCTCGCGGTGTGGGCCGAGAACCGCGGGTGGACGGTCTCCTTGCAGGGGCGCAAGATCTACGCCGTGCCGAAGCCGCTCACCAAGTCGGCGGCGATGCGGGAGGTCGCTCGGCGGACCGGGGTGGAGCTGACCTTGGCTGCGGGGGACTCTCTGCTCGACGCGGATCTGTTGCTCGCGGCGGATCGGGCCTGGCGGCCGGGGCACGGGGAGCTGGCGGAGGCGGGGTTCATGGGACCCGGTGTGACTGCGCTGCCCGAGCGGGGGGTGCTGGCCGGGGAGCGGATTCTTCGGGAGTTCTTGCGGGCGTCTCGGGAACGGTGACCCGCCGGGGGACTGTGCCTGGTCAGGGGGTGGGGGTGCGGTGCGTTTCGGGCCGCGGGTCGTTCGTGGCTTGTCGGGCAGTTCCCCGCGCCCCTTGACCCTGGCTCCTGCGGTCCTTTTTCAGGAAGCGGACCAGTGTGAATGCCAGAACCGCTACGGCTGCCGCCCCCAGCACGATCTTCGAGTACGTCGAGACGATCGTCGTGACCTCGGTCCAGTTGGCGCCCAGGAAGTAGCCGGCCAGGACGAAGGCCGTGTTCCAGAGCGCGCTGCCCAGGGTGGTGAGGAGGGTGAAGACGGGCAGGGGCATGCGTTCCACGCCGGCCGGGACCGAGATGAGGCTGCGGAAGACGGGGATCATCCGGCCGAAGAAGATCGCCTTGGTGCCGTGCCGGAGGAACCAGGCCTCCGTCCGCTCGATGTCCGAGACCTTGACCAGGGGGAGCCTCGCGGCGATGGCGACCGTGCGCTCGCGGCCCAGGAGGGCGCCGACGCCGTAGAGGGCGAGGGCGCCGACGACCGAGCCCGCGGTGGTCCACAGCAGGGCGGCGAGGAGGTTCATCTGGCCGGTGCTCGCGGCGAAGCCGGCGAGGGGGAGGACGACCTCGCTGGGGATCGGCGGGAAGAGGTTCTCCAGCGCGACGGCGAGGCCGGCGCCCGGCGCCCCCAGCAGATCCATCAGACCGATGATCCACAGGGG
Organism: Streptomyces caniscabiei; assembly: GCF_014930365.1. Taxonomy (GTDB): domain Bacteria; phylum Actinomycetota; class Actinomycetes; order Streptomycetales; family Streptomycetaceae; genus Streptomyces; species Streptomyces caniscabiei. The sequence goes on from NZ_JABXWI010000009.1 coordinate 356,750, forward strand.
TGCGCCGCTCATCGACTCCGCTTGCATGGCTGTCATGGGTGCACGCTAGGCGAACGAAGCTGAAGGGAGCCTGAGGGTGGTGAACGTTCGGGGGGCGGGGTCCGTTGATCGAGGTGTGTCGATCAACCGCAGCAGCCGCCTCCGCAGCACCCGCCGCCACCACCGCCCGCCCTGGGCGCCGGGGCGGACGCGGCGGCCGTACCTCCGACGGCTACCGTCGACAGAAGTTTGACCGTGTCGGAGTGCCCCCCGGGGCAGTCCGCGGGGGCGGAGGACTCGGCCATGGGGCGGCTCAGTTCGAAGGTGTCGCCGCAGGTCCGGCAGCGGTATTCGTAGCGAGGCATGGGGTCAGGCTAACCGGCGTCCGGGGGGCGGCAAGGGTGCCGCGTTTTGCCTGGTCGGTCACACTGGCCAAATTTTCACGCTACTGACAGAAGCAGTTGTGAAAGTGACTGATAATTTGTGGTCGCTGTGTGGAGACCGGAAGGTCAGGGGAACAGGGGGCTCACTGCCGCGGGTGTGGCGGCCGTGACCATCCGCGCAGCGGTGCCAAGTGGGGAGGGGGGACAGTAGTGACCGCTGTCCTTGGTCGATCGGGATCCACGTGTCCCGGTCGCATAGTCGCCGTGCGCGGGCGAAAGGTTGCCGCGCACCGCCGAATCGTTGCTGGGCATCGCTCGGGCCGTCCGTACCAGGGGGTCCGCCGTGGCTAGCCGGGGGAAGGGTCAGGAGGAGGGGGTGCCGGAGGAGTCCGACCTCACCATGCAGCTGAAGCTCCCGCCGGCCCCGGCGGACGAGACCATGCAGCTGCGGGTGCTCGAGCCGGGTACGTTCGACCTCCCGCAGGAGCCGTCGGCCTCGGGCAGGCGCGGCAGACGCAAGGCGCCCAGGCCGTCCGTTCTGGCCAGGTTCACCGCCGTCGCCGGCGCGCGACTGGCCCCGTTCGCCCCCTTCGCCCGCCGTATGCGTCCGCAGTACCCCCGTCCGGGCCGCGCCGACTGGCGCCGCTGGGTACCGTCCTGGCGGCAGTCGCTGGGGGCCGCGGGGCTGGCCGTGGGCGTCAGCGGCATGTTCCTGTCCGTCGCCTACGCCGCCACGGACATACCGGAGGACCTCAACACCTTCGCCACCCAGCAGGACAACGTGTACTTCTGGTCCGACGGCACCCCCATGGCCCGTACCGGCTGGGTGCGGCGCCAGGCGATGCCCCTGAAGGACGTCCCCGAGGACGTGCGCTGGGCGGTCCTCGCGGCGGAGAACGCGAGCTTCTACTCCGACCCCGGCATCTCGGTGAGCGGCATCACCCGTGCCCTGGTGCGCACCGTCGGCGAGGGAGACACCCAGGGCGGCTCGACGATCACCCAGCAGTACGTCAAGAACGTCTATCTGACCCAGGACCGCTCGCTCGGCCGCAAGTTCGACGAGGCGCTGCTCGCCCTCAAGCTCGACAACCAGATGAGCAAGGACGAGATCCTGGAGGGCTACCTCAACACCAGCTGGTTCGGCCGCGGCACCTACGGCATCCAGCGGGCCTCCCAGGCGTACTACGGCAAGGACGTCAGCCGGCTGAACGTCAGCGAGGCCGCCGTCCTCGCCTCCCTCCTCAAGGGCGCGGGCCTCTACGACCCCACCCTGAGCAAGGCCAACCGGGAGCGGGCGGTCGACCGCTGGGAGTGGATCCTGGACCGGATGGTCGAGATCGGGAAGCTGTCCAAGGCCGAGCGCGCCACGTACACGAAGTTCCCCGAGCCGATCGAGCAGTCGACCCAGTACGACACCGGCAAGCAGAGCGACTACCTGGTGGAGCTGGCCTCCCAGTACGCGAAGAAGGCGGCGAACCTCTCCGATCAGGAGTTCGACCGGGGTGGCTACCAGATCTACACGACCTTCGACAAGGACCGGCAGACCGCGCTGACCGACGCCGTCACCGAGGCGCGCAAGGACGTGCGGAAGGACAGCCCGAAGAAGGCGAGGACCGCGCACATCGGGGCGTCCTCCGTCGGTGCCGACGGGCGGATCCTCGCCGTCTACGGCGGCCCCGACCACCGCCGACAGGGCTTCAACGAGTCGAACGCGACCACCGTCCCGGCCGGCTCGGCCTTCCTGCCCTTCGTCTACGCGGCCGGGCTGGAACACGGTGTCGTCAAGGAACGGGACGGCGAGGCGACACCTGTCACCCCGCAGACGGTCTACGACGGCAACGACGCCGTGCCCGTGACCACCCCCGAGGGGCCCTACTGGGACCGGGACGGCGACCGGGTCTTCGCCCACAACGACGACAAGAAGTCCTGGGGCCCCATCACCCTGCACGACGCGCTCGCCGGATCGGTGAACACGCCCTTCATGCAGCTCGGCATGGACACCGGGCTGGCCAAGGTGCGCGGCACCGCCGAGGCGGCCGGACTGCTCCGCTCCAGCTTCGGCGCCCAGGTGCCGGCGCTCTCCGTGGGCAGCGCCACACCCAGCGCGATCCGGATGGCCAGCGGCTACAGCACCTTCGCCGCCCTCGGCAAGCACACCGAGCCGTACTCCGTGCGGAAGATGACCCACAACGGGTCCAGGGTCGCCCTGAACACCCCGAAGCCGAAGCGCGCGATGAGCGGCAAGGTGGCCGCCGAGGTCACCTCGGCCCTCACCGACGCCTACCGCGCCGCCCACCCCACCTCGCCCGGCGCCGCCTCCTACGAGGTGGCGGCCAAGGGCGGGACCACCCAGGACGACAAGGCCGCCTGGTACGTCGGTACGGCCGACGAGGTGTCGACCGCAGTCGTCGTCTACCGCATCGACCTGACCAAGAGCCTGGAGCCGCTGCGGCTCGACGGGATCGCCGGAACGCCCAATGCCGGGGTCCCCTTCGACGTCTGGTCCAGTGCGATGAGGATCGGCTGACACCGATGAGCACCCGCGCCCGCCACCCTCGCAGAATGAGCCGTACATGAAGTCTGGCAGCAAGCCGCACAAAGGCCGCCGTCGCAAGGCGCGTCCGCCGCGCCGCACCACCCGTCCGCAGTTCCTGACGGTGGCGGCGCTGCTCGTGGTGGCCTCCCTGGTCGGCGGCTACCTGGTGCTGAACCGTTCGGCCGACACCGCGCCGACGGCCTCGTCGGCCGGCAGCGGTGACAAGGGGGCCACGAAGAAGGAACCCGTCTGGGACGGCAAGACGAAGATCATCGGTGACGGCTCCACCTCCTACACGGGCCCCCAGAAGGGGCGGTTGAAGCCCGTGCGGCTCAAGAAGGGCGAGAAGCCGCCGCAGTTCGTCGTCTTCTCCTGGGACGGCGCGCTGGCGGGCGACGACAACCTCTTCGAGCACTACCGGCAGATGGCGAAGAAGTACGACGCCCACATGACGTTCTTCCTCACCGGCATCTACCTGCTGCCCAAGGAGAAGCGCGACCTCTACGACCCTCCGCAGCACGAGCGGGGCGCCGCCGCGATCAGCTACCCCACCGACGAACACGTCCGCACCACCCTGGCGGAGCTCGGCAAGGCCTGGAAGGAGGGCAACGAGATAGGCACCCACTTCAACGGCCACTTCTGCGGGAAGAAGGGCGGCGCCGACTGGAGCGTCGCGGAGTGGAAGCAGGAGATCAAGGAGTTCAACTCCTTCCTCGCCAACTGGAAGACCAACACCGGCGACACCGACCTCGACCCGCTGCCCTTCACCGTCGACGCCGTCAAGGGCGGCCGCGCCCCCTGCCTGGAGGGCCAGGGCAACCTCCTGAAGGCCGTCAAGGACTTCGGCTACCGCTACGACGCCAGCTCCCCGGGCGCCTTCCAGGTGTGGCCCGGCAAGAAGAACGGCATCTGGGACTTCCCGCTCCAGATGCTGCCGTACGACGACGACTACCAGGCCCTGTCGATGGACTTCAACTTCCTCTACAACCAGACCGACGGGCAGACCGAGGGCGATCCGGCCATGTACCCGACCTGGCAGCAGGAGACCATCGACACCTACATGGCCGGCTTCAACCGCGTGTACTACGGCAGCCGGGCGCCCCTGCTCATAGGCAACCACTTCGAGCAGTGGAACGGCGGCATCTACATGAACGCCGTCGACGAGGTCATCAAGACCGTGTGCGTGAAGAAGGACGTGAAGTGCGTGTCCTTCGACGAACTCGCCGACTGGATGGACGTCCAGTCCCCGGAGACCCTGGCCAACCTGCGCGGACTCGACCCCGCCCAGGCCCCGGCCGACTGGGCGACCGTCGTGAAATAGCGCCACAGATACCCATGTTGCGCACTTGTTACTCCCCCCGGCCTCACTTCGCTTGAGGAGGTCATGTAAAGATTCGCTCCCGGGTACGACCAACCCGGGGTCAAGGAGAAAACCAGTGAGATCAAGGACGTTGAGCCTGGCAGGCTCGACCCTCGCGGCGGCCGTCGTGGCCTCCGCTCTGCTGCCCGTCGCCACGGCCGGCGCCGCCGCGTCGACGCCCAAGGTCACCAAGGCGACCAAGGACGCCTTCGGCCGCGTGGCGGACAACGTGCTCACCGACCGGACGGCCGTCCTGCTCGGCAGCAAGGCCGCGCGCAAGTCGCTGAAGCCCACCGGAGGCGTGACGCTGTCCGCCGGCCAGAAGAAGGCCGAGGACGGCAAGCTGTCCGCGCTGAAGGGCACCAAGTCCCGTCTGGCGTCGCTGGGCGAGGCGTACACCTCGGCCGACACGAAGGTCACCGTCGACGGCGCCAAGGTCAAGGGCAAGAAGGCCACGGTCGAGGTCACCGAGACCACGACCCTGAAGTACAAGAAGATACGTGGCGACGAACCCGCCTCCACGGGCTTCGACGCGCACCACGTGCTCACCTTCACCGCCCAGGCGAACGGCACCTGGCAGTTGACCGCGATGCGCTCCACCGACGGCGGTGCCCCGCGCATCAACGAGCCCGTCGCCGCGCCCGCGGACGCCAAGCTCAGCCGTACGCCGATGGCCGTCATCCAGGCGCCCAAGGCGGCCACCACGCCCAATCCGGTGGCCAAGCCCAAGACGCTCACGGGCGGCGCCTACGACTACAAGGCGATGGCGACGTACACCGAGAAGTACTGGAAGAACTACAACCCGGCGTACCGCAAGTACAACGCGGCCGGCGGCGACTGCACCAACTACCTCAGCCAGGGTCTCCTGGCGGGCGGCTGGAAGCAGATCTCCACGGTCACGCCGGAGGAGTACGACACCTGGTACTACGCCTCCAACGGCACCGCCGACGCCTGGATCGGCGTGAACGAGTGGTCCTGGTTCACCCAGACCGCCAAGCGGACCACCGCGCTCGCGAACGTCTACCAGATGGACGTCGGCGACGTGCTCCAGGTCGACTTCAACAAGGACGGGTCCAAGGACCACTCCATGATGACGACCTACCGCAGCTCCAGCGGCGTCCCGTACCTGACGTACCACGACGCGGACACCTACCGCCGTTCGGTCGCGAGCATCATCGCCTCGTACCCGACCGCGAACTACTACGCGTACCGCACCTGAGCCCAGCCCCACGGTGCCTCAACCGGCGCCCTTCCCGTCGTCCGCGGCCGAGTCCGATCCGGTCCCCGCCGAGGCGTCGGGGAGGGCGTCGGTCCGTTCCAGCTTCACCATGCCCATGGCCGCCCTGAGCCGCGTCTCACGCTCCGACTCCTCCGGGTGGCGCGCCCGCCAGTACGGGTTGTCGTGCGGCAGCGCGGTGCCGACCCTGCCGTACATCCCGAACGTCATCAGCAGGATGCCGACGACGAAGCTGAAGAGGACGTTCTGGATCCGGAACGCCAGGAAATTGGAGTCGGTGTCCAGCAGGGCCATGTTGGCGAAGCCGCTGAGGATGAACAGGACGCCCAGTGTCATGTTCAGCGTGGAGGCGAAGTTGCCGCCGATCACCATGCCGACCAGCAGCAGCAGTCCCACGGCGATCGACAGGACGCTCAGCGTGCCGTTGGTGTTCAGGCCCGCGACCGTGTCGCCGTTCGTGTCGAACCAGCCCACCTTGTCGATGAGCCCGAAGATGCCGAAGACGAGCAGGAACAGGCCCATCAGGCCCGCGCCGATCCGGTAGACCCTGCTGAGGCGGTGGTCGACGGGCAGGTGCTCGTCGATCCTGATCCGCCGCCGGGAACCCGCGTGCCGACCCTTGCCAGGACGCAGCGTGTGCGTGGCGTGCGTGGCCATGTCCGCCTCCCATCCGGTGTGAGCGGAGGCCTGCGTACCCCTTCAGCATCCGCCGCGGGGCTCCACCGGGCAACCGGGTCGGGGGCCGCGCCATGGGGGCGCCGGGTGGTGCGGAGGGGGCGCGGGGGAGGGTGTCAGGCTCCGGCGCCGCGGTCCTTGCGGATCTGGTCGACCACCTGAGCCACCGTCTGCCGGACGGCCTCGGTCTCGGTCAGGAAGTGCCAGTAGTCCGGGTGCCGGCCCTCCAGCGTGGCGATCGCCCGGTCCAGCCGTGCCACGGACTCGTCCAGCGGGCGCGCGTGCCGCGGATCCGGGGTCGACCGCCCGGCCATCGCCAGCCGCTGCGCGTCCCGGATCGCGAACCGGGTCCGGTCGATCTCCTGCTGGGGGTCCTTCTGTACGGCGTTCAGCCGCCGCAACCGGTCCCCGGCCGCCGAGACCGCCTCGTCGGTGTGGTTCAGCAGCTCCCGCACGGTCGACAGCAGCGAGGTCGCGTCCGGCCACCGCTGGGCGTCCCGCGCGGCCCGCGCCTCGCGCAGCTTCAGCTGGGCCTGCTCGACGTCCCGCGCGGCCTGGTCCGGCACCTGCTGAAGGTCCTGCCAGCAGGCCGCCACGAAACGCCGCCGCAGCTCGCTCAGCACCCCCGGCACCTGCTCGGCCCGGGTGCCCAGCGCCTCCGCGCGGGTACGCAGCGACACGAGCCGGTGGTCGATCTCGGCGGCTCTCTCCGGTAGCCGCTCGGCCTCGGCCCGCACCGCCTCCGCCTCGCGTACGACCCGGTCGGCCCGCTCCAGCGTCTCCCGTACGCCGTGCTGCCCGGCCCCCTGGTTGAGCTTGGTCAGCTCGGGGGCGAGGGCCGCGAGACGGGCGGCGAGATCGTCCGCCTTCAGCCCGGAACCCCGTACGGCGTCCAGCGCGTCGGTGGCGGCGAGCAGCCCCTGCCGGGCGCGCTCCACCGCCGGGGCCAGCCGCGCCAGCTGGGTCTCGGCCGTGCCGAGCAGCGGCCCGAGCCCCTGGGCGAACCGGTCCAGCTCCTGCTTGACCCGGTCCAGCTCGTCCTTGGCGGCCGTCAGCTCGGCGCGGGCCCGGGACGCCGCGGACGCCTCCAGGTCGTCGCGGTCCAGGTCGTGGGCGTCGACGGCGTTGATGTACTGGCGGCTGACCTCGTCGATCCGCCGCCCCAGCGCCTCGAAGCCGTCGACCGCGCGGCGGGCGCCGGGGGAGTCGTCCACCGCCGTGATCGTCTCTATGGAGATCCGCAGATCCCGCTGCGCGGTGTCCAGCTCGTAGAACGCGGCCGCCGCCGCGTCCTTCGCCGCCTGCGCCTCCGCCCGCTGCCCCTCGGCCCGCCCGCCGAACCACCGCCGCGTCCCGCCTCCGGCGAACGCCGCGGGCAGCACGAGCCCGGCGACGAGCGGCAGAGCGAGAAGAACGACGTGGTCAACAGCCGCCGCCCGCAGCCGGGCCCGCCGGTTCCGCCGGGCGCCGGGGGAGCTCGTCCGTGGGGCGGGGTCGGTGGTTGGTCGTGGTGCACGGCTGTGGGGTTGTGGTGCGCTCGGCACCCTCGGTGTGTACGGCTCTGCAGGTGTCGCCGTCACTTCCCTCTCCCGTGCTGTCATCCACCCTGACCGCTGCCATTCTCCCACCGGTCAAGGACGAAAACACGGGCCGAGCGGTTCGAGGTTCGCGGCCGCCGTTCAGTCGACGTTGCGGACCGTCACCGAGCCGTCCTGGGTGTGGGCGGTCACCACATGGGCGCTGCCCTCGTCACGGGGCACCGAGACGTCCACGGAACCGTCGTCGCTGCCGGTCTCGATCCGGTACGACGTGTCCCGGGGCAGCCCGATGCTGATCGATCCGTCGTCACTGCGCGATTCCACCAGGTCCGGCACGACCCCGAGTTCGAGCGTGACCGAGCCGTCCTGCGTGCTCACCCTGACGCTCCGCGAGGCGACCCCGAGCGCCCGCACGGAGGCGTCGTCGGTGTGCAGCTCCAGCGGCCCGGTGGTGTCGCCGACCCGCACGGCACCGTCGGCCGACCGGACCTCCAGCGGCTCCGCGAAGCCCTTCGCGGTCACGCTCCCGTCGTCGCTCCGCACGGCGACCGCGACCCCGCGCGGGACCTCGATCCTCCGGGTCGCTCCCGGATCAGGGGTGGGGCTAACCGTTCCTGGGGACTGAGCATGAGTGAGCCCGCCCAGCCGCACGCCCCGAACGGTCTTGGGCGCTCCCCCACTGCCTTGAGGGCGTGGGAGGTGCCCCCTGGTCCCCGGCGTACTCAACCCCGGGGCGGCGACACGCATCCTGTGCGTGGTCCGATCCCGGGAGGCCGGTTCTCTCACGACCTGGCCTAGTGGGTACGGACAAAGGGCGACGGAGAGGCCCCAGACCTTCTCTCCGGAGGATAAGGGGGCTCCGCACGCTGGCTCCGTTCCCGGTGTTCACCCTTGTACGCACTCCCCGGCGAGCAGTTGGCAACCCCCGAGCCTGCCCCGATACGGGTTTGCTGGGCACGCCCCCGGGCAATGTAGGCTGTCGACTCGTACTCGGGCGTGTAGCTCAGGGGTAGAGCGCCTGCCTTACAAGCAGGATGTCGGCGGTTCGAAACCGTCCATGCCCACCGAGACGAAGACCCCGGCCGAGCACGGCCGGGGTCTTCGCGTGTCCGGGGCCCAGGGGCCTCAGGAGTCCCGCGCGTGCTTCAGATGGGTCCGGGCCTCGACCCTCTCCTCGGTGGCTGTCTCCGACCAGAAGCGGTGGCAGCTCACGAAGACCGCCAGTTCCCGCTCGCGCTCGCGGAGCTTCTCGACCTCGGCCTGCTCGTCGGGCGTCCAGCCCGGCGAGGCGGGGCGCTCGACCTTGCGCCAGCCGCTGTCGTCGCTGAAACCGTCCAGGGGCTCGACCGACCAGGGCAGCCGCTTCAGCAGCGCCAGGAGCTCGGCCCGGACCTGATGCAGCTCCTCCTGACCGGCGAGAAGGTCCTCTGGGAAGTCATAGGTCTTAGCCACACGGCAATGGTACGCCTGTTCGATTTTGGGATGCGAGTTCCTTCTGCCGCTTCGGGCCGGGGTTCATTCGAACGGGTGGATGGTGTGGAGGGCTCCCTTGGAGTGCAGATCGATACCCAAGGTGAGCCTTGGATATCGTCCTCTTCATGACCCTTGACGATCTCCGTGTCTTCGTCGCCGTCTGCCGGGCCGGGAGTCTCAGCGCGGTGGCCCGGGAGCTGGGGTGCACCCAGTCGGCGGTGAGCCAGCACGTGCGGCGGCTGGAGCGTGAGGTCGGGGTCGGGCTGGTGGAGCGGCAGGCCCGTGGCGTGGTGCCCACCCGGGCCGGCCGGCTGCTCCAGGAGGCGGCGGCCGAGGGCATCACCGGGCTCGACCTCGCGCTGCGCCGGCTGGCCGAGATGGTGCGCGGGGACGGCGGTGTCGTGCGGGTCGCCACCGGCGGCACGACCGTGCGGCACTTCATGGCGCAGGGCATCGTCGACTTCCGGCGCTCGTACCCGGACGTGGGCCTGGAGTTCCAGACCGTGCGGTCGAGCGCGGGCTGCTGTGACGCGCTGGCCGACCCGTCCCGGGACCTCGACCTCTCCTGGCTGACCCTGGGGCCCGCCGTCCGGGGCATCGAACAGCGGGCCGTGGCGGAGCTGCCCTGGGTGCTCGCCGTGCGCGCCGACGACGAACTCGCCGGGCGGGACCGCGTGGAGGGCCGGGAGCTGGACGGGATGCGGCTGATCGGGCTGCCGGAGAACTCCACCTCGTACGCCCATCTCGACGCCGCCTACCGGAAGTTGGGCATCTCCGTCAGCTCCTCCGGGGCCGGGGTCGCCGACTGGGACACCGCGATCCTCCTCGCCGAGCTCGGCGTCGGTCACGCGGTGGTTCCCGCGCTCCCGGGCTGGACGGGCCCCGGCCACCCCGGGCTGCGCTTCGTCCCGGTCCCCGACCTGCCCCCGCTCACCGTCGGCTGGGCCGTACGGCGCTGGGACGCGCTGTCGCCCCCGGCCCGCGCCTTCGCCGACACGGTGGCCCGGCACGCGGTGCGGGTGGGGGGTGGGGTGCGGGCGGTCGAGGGGTGAGGCGGGGGCGTCCGCGCCGGCTCAGTGCTCCGCTGTCCGGGGCTCCTCGGCCGTCCGTCGTTCCGCCGTGCCCCGCGGCTCCGCCGTCGTGCCCCTCGGCTCCGCCGCCGTCCTCAGCTTCGCCACCACCTTCGTCGCCACCGGTACATGTACGCCATGGCGTTCGGCCGCACGGAGCAACGCGCCGCCGATCGCGTCCAGTTCGAGGGGGCGGCCGGACTCGGCGTCGCGCTGCATGGACGACTTGGTGGCGGGCGGGAAGGCGTCGTAGCGGCGGAGCGTCTCGGCCGGGTCGACGGGGGCACCGGCGGCCGTGCCGACCGCCGCCGTCTCCTCGACGAGGGCGGTCAGTTCCTCGCGGTGGCGGGTGCGGATCTCGCCGAGCGGCAGACCGTGACGGGTCGTCAGCAGGGCGAACGGGGCCAGGAACGACATCTTCGCCCACAGCACGGCCGTCTCGTCCGGCAGGACGCGGGTGCCCACACCCGCCCATTCCAGCGCTCCGGCAAGGGAGTTGAGGTGTTGCGCCGGCGCCGTGTCGCCCGTGAGGTCGACCTCCGCGAAGGGGCTGCCGTGTGCGATGACGCCCGGGGCGACACGGGTCGACTCGACGCGGATGGTGGCGGGGGCGATGGGCACGGCGTCGCCGTAGTGGGCGCGGAGGTGTGCGGGGTGCTCGACGCCGTTCAGGAACGGGACGACCAGCGTGTCGGGGCCGAGGGACGCTGCCGGGAGGCGGTCCAGGGAGGCCGTCAGGGTGGTGTGCTTGACCGTGATCAGGGCCGCGTCGACCCGTTCGCGCAGCTCGGTCGCGGTCTCGACGCGGGCGGTGAAGTCGCCGAAGCGGGCGCTGGTGACCTGGATGCCGTTCCGCTCCAGGGTCTCCGCGGTGCGCTCGCCGGCCAGGCAGATCACGCGGTTGCCGGCGCGGGCCAGCAGGGCGGCGAGCAGTCCGCCCACGCCGCCCGGGCCCAGTACCGCCACCGTGAGCCGTTCCTTCGTCATGGTCCCCTCGTTTCCGCCGGGTGGGTCGTCCCGGCCTCGGTGATGATCACAAGGAGTGAGGGAGCAGTCAATCCTCGGGGGAACTTGCCTGTACCCAAGGTGGTGCTTGGGTCGGAGGGAGGCGTGCGCCCGGGTGCGGTCGTGACCTGCCGGGTTCCGGGGGTGGGGCCGGGCGGGCGTGCGCGGGAGACTGGGGACATGTGCCGCAGTATCAAGACGCTTCGACCGCCTGTCCTGCCCGAAGAGGCCACCGAGGACGACATCAGGGCCGCCGCCCTCCAGTACGTCCGGAAGGTCTCCGGCTTCCGTGCGCCCGCCGCCCACAACCGCGAGGTCTTCGAGCAGGCCGTGGACGCGGTCGCGGAGGCGACGGCCGCGTTGCTGGCCGGGTTGGAGGTGCGGGGGGCCGCCCGCCGGGCGGGGTAGAAGGTAAGTTGAACGACTTGCCATCGTGGTGGTGCGAGGGCTACCTTCCCCTCATGGTGAGTCCATTGACTTACCTTACGACTCGGCAAGGATCAATGAACATGACTCGTCTTGCGGGCAAGCGCGCCCTCATCACCGGCGGCACGAGCGGGATCGGTCTGGAGACCGCGCGGCGTTTCCTCGCGGAGGGCGCCGAGGTGCTGGTCACCGGCGTCACCCCGGCCAGCATCGACAACGCGCGGCAGGTCCTCGGGGACAAGGTGCCGGTGGTGCGGGCCGACGCACGCGATCTCGGCGCGCAGCGCGCCCTCGCCGAGCAGGTGGGTGAGCACTTCGGAAAGCTGGACGTGGCGTTCCTGAACGCGGGCGTCTCGGACTGGCGGTCGTTCGAGGGCCACACGGAGGACAGCTACGACCGGCTCTTCGACATCAACGTCAAGAGCGTCTTCTTCCTCACCCAGGCTCTGGTGCCGGTGCTGGCCAACCCGTCCTCGGTCATCCTCAACGCGTCCGCCAGCGTGCACGGCGGCTACGGCCAGGCGAACGCCTACGCCGCCACCAAGGCAGCCCTCAGCTCCCTGATGCGGTCGTGGAACGCGGACCTGCTCACGTCGCACGGCATCCGGTTCAACGCGGTCAGCCCCGGCCCGGTGGACACCCCGCTCTACTCCAAGCTCGGGATCGAGGACCCCGCGGTGCACGCGGCGGTCCTGGAGGGGATCAGCGCCGGCATCCCGCTGGGTCGCATGGGTCTGCCCGAGGAGGTCGCGGAAGCGGTCGTGTACCTGGCCTCCGACGCCTCCGCCTTCGCGGTGGGCCAGGACCTTATCCTGGACGGAGGCCAGACCGTCCTCTGACAGGGAGGACGCGGCGGGTGGACGGGCGAGGGGCGTGGGCATGTCGGTGGCGGACCGAGCGGAAGCCGGTGGCGATACGTGCCGGGCCGGGTATCACGCGCAGGTCAAGGAGGAGAACCGCGTGCGGATCATCCGTGCCGCCCGTGACCTCTTCCTCGCCCGGGGATACGACAAGACCTCCCTCGCCCAGATCGCCAGGGAGGCCCGCGTCTCGACGGGCACCCTCTTCAAGCGGTACCCCTCCAAGGCCGCGCTGTTCGCGGCCGTCACCGCCGAACAGTGGCAGCTGGACGTGGAGTGGGCCGCACCGCCCCCGCCCGGTGATCCCCGGTACGGCCTGGACCACATCGGCCGCGACTACGCCTGCCTGGTCGCGCGGCCCCACACGGCGGCGCTGTGCCGCCTCATCATCACCGAACTCCCCCAGATGCCGGAGCTCGCCGACATCGTCGGGACCGGCTTCGCCATGGACCGCGGGCCGTTCTTCGACCGGCTCCGCGACTACCTGGAGGCCGAGGAGCGGGCCGGCACACTCGACTTCCGTACGGCCGACGGGCAGTCACGGTCGGCTTCCGCGGTGGCGGAGCAGTTCCTCGGCATGATCTCAGGCCAGTTCCTCTGGCCGCAGCTCGTACGGACCGACTTCGTCCCGCCCAACCCGACCGACGCCGCGATCGTGGACGAAGCCGTCGCCCTCATGCTCGCCCGCTACGGCACCGGAGCCTGAACCCGGGAGCATCGCCCCCGTGTCACTCGGGCTGCGGGCGCCGCATGAAGTACGCGGCCGCCGCGCCCGCGCCGAAGAGGGCGGCCAGGGACACCGCTGTGGCGAGCCAGGTGGGGCCGAGCCACTGGGCGCCGAAGTAGCCGAGGGCCACGCTGTACGCGGCCCAGGCGAGGCCGGCCAGGGCGGACCAGGGGAGGAAGTCGCGGGCGCGGTGGCGGGCGGCGCCGGCGCCGAGGGAGACCACGGAGCGGCCGGCGGGGGCGAAGCGGGCGACGACGACCAGCAGGCCGCCCCCGCGTACGAGCGCGGCGCCGAGACGTTCCTGCGCGGTGGTCAGCCGGCGGGAGCGGGCGATGGCGCGGTCGAGTCGTGCGCTGCCGCGCCAGGCCAGCCGGTACGCCACGAGGTCACCGAGCACGGACGCGGTCGCCGCCGAGAGCATCAGCACCAGGATGTCGGGGACCTCGCGGGGCATCGCGCCCGCCGCCGTCTCCGCCGCGGCGGCCGTGGCCACCGCGACCACCAGGACACCGCTCGGGAGGACGGGGAGGAACACGTCCAGCACGATGGACACGCCCACCACGGCGTAGATCCATGGGCCGGCGGCCAGCCAACCCAGACTCTCAAGCACCGAGCACTCTCCTGTTGTCCCCCGACATCACGGCGACCCGTGACAGCCGAACAGCGTACGCCCCGGGTATGACGGACGGCTCACAGGGGCTCATGTGTCCGTCACACCGTGTTCATCGTTCGATCGGGCGGTTCGCGGTCGCGGGTTCGCGGTTCGCGGTGCGTGTTCGTGATGCGCGGTGCGCCGACAGGGGTCGGTGGGGGGAGACGCGCGGGGAGCGGGGCAGGGCTCGGGCCGGCCGCCGGGGTGGGTCAGGCCGTCACGGTGGCCTTGTGCGTGGCGGTGCTGTTCGCGGACGCGGCCTGGCGCTTGGCGAAGAGCTGGTCGAGGCCGAGTGCGCCGGAGCCGGTGAAGATCAGCAGGAACATGGCCCAGCAGAAGAACGCCGCGGCCTCGCCGCCGTTCTCCGCCGGCCACAGGGCCTCCGGCTGGTGGACCTTGAAGTACGCGTAGGCCATGGAGCCCGACGCGACGAACGCCGCGTAGCGGGTGCCGAGGCCGATCAGTACCAGGCCGCCGCCGACGAGTTGGATGACGGCCGCGTACCAGCCGGGCCAGGTGCCGGCGGCGACGGTGCCGCCCTGGCCGTCCGCGCCGCCCAGGACGCCGAAGAGGGTCATGGCTCCGTGGCAGGTGAAGAGCAGACCGACGACGATGCGGAAGAGACCGAGAGCGTATGGCTGGGCGCTGTTGAGGCGTCCGGTCATGGTGGGGGGCTCCTTCGGTAGTGTCACCCGGTCCTCGTGAGACCGGTGGGGACGGTTATTACCGGTGAGTCACCCACGTTAGGCAGGCCTAATCGATGCTTGCAAGTTCAACATCTGGCCAGCTCTTTACCTGCACTTGAGGGGCTTTCGCAGGTGTCGCCGCACGTAGAGCCGCTCGCGCCACGGCATCCGCATCCGAAAGTGTGACCGAATCCACCCCTGGCCGGGCGCCTGCCGCTGTGACCCAGTGCACGCCCTCCGTCGGCACCCCGAACGCGAACCTCCGTGCGTGCACGGCATTTTGACGGTCTATCAGGTGATACGGCCGCGGTGTGACGTCCAGTCCTCCGGTCTCGTAGCCGTTCACCCGGTGCGGACGGCAGCCTCCCTGCGCCAGCAGGTCGGCGAGCAACTCGTCGGCCGTCCTGCGCAGATCCGGCTCCGGGAGGCGCGCCTCGACGACCGTCGTCACACGGACCGCGGACCCCGGCACGTCGGGCGAGTCGGCCACCCAGGCACCGTCCTCCGGGCGCGTCCGCAGTCGGGGGCCCAGCACGGTCAGCACGCCCGCCTCGATCAGCGCGGACATCTCCTCGATACGGCTGCGCGGCGGGCCGATCGACAGGAACGCGTTCAGGGGGGTGTACCAGCGGTCCAGATGCTCCCGGCGTGACGCGCCCGCCAGTCCGCCGTGGTCCACGATCAGCCGCAACTCGTTGCGCAGGTCCCGCAGTACGTCCAGCGCGGCCTTCACCGCGCCCTCGACGTTCCCGAGGGCGGCCTGGGCGGCGTCCTCCCGCAGATACGCCAGCAGCCAGTCCCGCCACTCCGCCGCGCCCGCGAACTCCCGCCCCGCGTAAGGCCGCGAGACCCCTTCCCACGACCAGCGGTCCGCCTCCACGATCCCGAACTCGTCGAGCACGGCGCCCTCTTGGGGGGAGCCGTGGGGTGTGGCGAGGAAACGGTCACGGAAGGGGAGGGCTGCCCCGAAGAGGTCACAGGAGTGCCCGGGGAACGGCCCGTACACCGCACCGCCAACCGCGCCCCGGCCGTCCCGGGTCCAGCCGGGTGCCGGAGCCGATGGTGTCGCGGTCGGTGCCGACCGGTGGGGCGGTCGCGCCAACAGGCCCTCGTAGTAGACCGTTTCGACCTCCTTCGCGACCAGGGGCCATATCTCCGTCAGAAAGTCGGGGGCCTCGCCGGAGTCCGCGCGTTTGCGGAACGCCGCGATGACCTCGGGGGTCAGGACGAGCGGGGCGTGGCGGCCGTAGGGGCCCTTCGCGTTGTCGCCGCGTGCCTGGTACGGGACGCCTCGCCGCGAGCCGGCGTACAGACGCGGCTCACGGCCGGACGGCTCGTACCGCAGGCCCCCCTTTTCGGCGTCGTACACGAAGGAGCCGCCCCGCCCGGTCGTCAACAGGGCCATGTGGTCGAAGAAGTTGAGGCCGAGACCGCGCAGCAGGACGGGCTCCCCGGCGGCGACGGAGGAGAGGTCGAGGTCGGCCGGGTTGGCGGGCGGGAAGTGGCGCAGGCCGTGGCGGGCGGCGTACTCGGTGAGGTCCCGCTCGGCCCGGTCGGGAAGGGCGGGAAGGTGGCCCTGGGTGAGGACCACGGCGGCGAGGCCGGTGAGGACGCGGCCGGAGGCGAGCGTGAGCCGCTGGCCGCCGTCGGGGGCGTCCTCCAGACGGACCGCCCTGGTGCCGTGCACCTCGACCCGGATCCCGGGCGGCGCGCCCCGCACCACCTCGGCGAAGACCCACTCCAGATAGCGGCCGTACTGGGCCCTCGTCGGATAGTCGTCGGGCCCCAACCCGCCCAGCCCCTGAGGCCGGCCCGGCTCACCCGCCCCGCCCGGCGCCTGCGCCCCACCGCCGGCCCGGCCGCTCGCCCACTCGTACAGGCTGGGGCCCCGGCGTATCGGCCCCGAGCACTCCACGCTGTCGTCGGTGAACAGCGTGACCTGGGAAGCCACGGTGTTCATCAGCAGGTGGGGGGACTGGTCGGTGCGCCAGACGCGGCCGGGGCCCGGCGGCGCGGGGTCGACCACATGGACGGTCAGACGGGTGCCGGGGCGGAGCAGTTCGGGCGCGGAGGCGCAGAGGCGTTCCAGGACGCTGGTGCCGCGCGGGCCGGCTCCGACGAGAGCGATGCCGATGTCACTGATCCCTGGCCGTTCGGACAAAGGAGTAACTCCCGTGCGTGTGGGGCGCATCGTGGGGCGCGGTGCGGCGGACCGCCCGCCGGCAAGCGGACGGTCCGCCTCATCATGCCGTCGTACGCGACGGGATCGGAGCGTCGGGGCTCATCGGACGCGCCGGGTGTGGGATGCCTCACGAGCATCTCGGACAACAGGGGCAACAACCGTGCGCAATGGGTGGATTAGCGGGTGAGTACGGACTCCGCCGCCGTTTCGAGGTGGGCCCTGCCGCCCCGCCGGGCCCGTGCGCGGTCCAGCCGCAGCCGTGCCGAACGGCCGTGCAGCGTCAGCGTCATGAGGTGGTTGCCGAACCAGGGGCCGCCCGTCCTGCGCCAGTCGATGGAGGGCCGCGCGCCCCGGCCGTGCCGCCCGAACCACCGGCCGAGCGCTCGCCCCGTGCCGCTCCAGCCGAAGCGGAAGCCGAGCTTTATGGAGAGCGGGATGGAGTTGTGCACGGGGGAGCAGGTGAGCTGGAGCACGCGCGCGTCCGGGCCCCCGGCACCGCCCGGCTCGCCCTCCGGCCACGACGGTTCGGCGACGTACGCGTGGTGGACGTCCCCGGAGAGCACCAGCACGGTCGCCGGCGCGTCGGTGCCGCCGCCCGCTTCGGCGATCAGCCGGGTCAGGGCCTCGAAGGAGTCGGGGAAGGCCGCCCAGTGCTCCAGATCGGCGCCCCGGCGCAGCTTCTCCCCGAACCGGGCCCAGCGGTCCCCGCGCTCGCCCCCGCAGAGCGCGGCGCTCCAGGACTCGGCGTCGTGCACGAGGTGGGGCAGGAGCCAGGGCAGGGAGGTGCCGATCAGCAGATGGTCGTACGAGCCGCGCGCGTCCAGCGCCTGGTCCCGCAGCCACCGCGCCTCGCCGGGGTTCAGCATCGAGCGGCTGCCCTCGTCGAGGACCCGCGCCCCGCGTGAGTCGAGCATCAGCACCCGTACGCGGCCGAAGTCCCGCCGGTAGCTCCAGCGGACCGAGGCCGGGTCCCGGTCGGCCTCGGCGGCGTGGGCGCGCAGCGCGTCCGTGCCGTCCGGGGTGGCGCGCACGGCGGCGTGGACCGGGTCGGCGGCCAGTTCGGCGGGGGAGAGGTTGCCGAGGTGCTGGTAGACCCAGTACGACATCAGGCCGCTCAGGATCCGCTCGCGCCACCAGGGGGTGGCCCGCATGTCGGCGAGCCAGGACGCGCTGGTGTTCCAGTCGTCGATGACGTCGTGGTCGTCGAAGATCATGCAGCTGGGGACGGTGGAGAGCAGCCAGCGGATCTCGGGGTCGAGCCAGGACTCGTCGTAGAGGTGGGTGTACTCCTCGTAGTCCGCCACCTGGTCCCCCGGCGGCTCAGCGAGGTCGCGTCGCGCGGCCAGCCAGCGGCGGGTGGCGTCGGAGGTCTCGTCGGCGTACACCTGGTCGCCGAGGAGCAGGAGGACGTCGGGGCGCTCCGCACCCGGTTCGGCGGCCAGCCGGGCGGCCAGTGTGTCGAGGGCGTCCGGGCCCACCGGGTCCGGCTCCCCGCCGGGCGGCGCGGCCCAGCGGCAGGAGCCGAAGGCGATCCGGACGGTGTCGCCCTCGGCGGGCGTGCGGATCTCGGAGGGCGGGTGGGGGGAGTCGGGGAGGGGCCACACGGGCGTGCCGTCGAGGAGCACCTCGTACGCCGAGGCCGTGCCCGGCGCGAGTCCCGTCACCGGGACCAGCGCGTAGTGGTGGCCGGCGATCTGGAAGGTGCGGGCCTCACCGTGTCCGCCGCCGGCGCAGCGCACCTCGGCGACGCACGGTCGGGCCGTCTCGACCCAGACGGTCGCGGACGAGCCGTCCACGTATCTCAGCAGTGGTCCCAGACGCAGCCCCGTCATGAGCGATCACTCACTCCTTCTCCGCCGGTTCACCTGCGGGGGCGCGCCCTCTGCGGACCCGCCTCCTCCGTCGCCCCGTACGGTACGGAACGACGGAGGGAAACGGCGAGGTTCCCGAGCGGTTTCGCGTGCGAGAGTCAGCAGCTCGCCAGGTAGCTGGTGAGGGCGCTCTTCTCCGCGGAGTCGACCGAGAGGTCGTAGTAGTACTTCACCTGGACCCAGGCGCGGACGTATGTGCAGCGGTAGGCCGTGCGCGACGGCATCCAGGTGGCGGGGTCCTGGTCGCCCTTCGCCTGGTTCACGTTGTCGGTGACCGCGATGAGCTGCGGGCGGGTGAGGTCGTTGGCGAAGGCCTGACGGGTGGCGCTGCTCCAGCTGTCGGCGCCGGAGTCCCAGGCCTCGGCGAGCGGCACGAGGTGGTCGATGTCCAGGTCGGAGGCGAGCGTCCAGGTGGCGCCGTCGTACGGGGAGTACCAGCTGCCGCTGGTGGAGGCGCAGGCGGAGTCGGTGACGACGTTCGTACCGTCGCGCTTGAGGACCGTCTCGCGGGTGTTGCAGGTGCCGCTGATGGTGATCCAGTGGTTGAACAGGTCCCGGTCGTAGCCGGTGCGGTCCTCGGTCGCCACGGTGAGGGTGGCGAGGTAGGAGCGGGCGGTGGCGGCGCTGATGGGGGTGGGGAGGGCGGCGGAGGCGGTGGGAGCGTTGAAGAGCGCGGCGGAGGCTATCAATCCGCTGAGCGCCGCGAGTATGCTGACTCGTCGACGCGCGTAGAACCTGCGCATGTGAACTCCTTGTGGGGCCGGGGGTGTTGGGGAGCGGCGATTGAAGGGTCGCGGCGTGGTGTTACCGGCGGGTGTGCGTCGGGTGAGAAGTTAGTGACGTGCGCATGACACGACAAGGGGTGCGGCCGTGATTGTGGCCGACGCGCTCCGGGGTGGGGTGCGGGTTTCGGCGGCGGGTGCGGGTGCGTGGGGCTTCTCGCGCAGTTCCCCGCGCCCCTGAAAAGCAGGGGCCGCGCCCCGTGCTTTTCGCGGGATCCCCCCTCCCGAGCTGCGACGCGCCCCGCGTACCATGGACCGCGCAGAAGGGGAGTAGCTCTTCGCCGGACCGTCGACATACTGCTCAGCTCGTCTGAGCCGGCGCCCGGAGGCGGGTCCCGTGACCGGGACCGCGCCAGCGAGACCTTCGGCAAGCAGTGCACCGTCCGTGCCAACCGGCACGGGCCGACCGTGTGCTGCCGTGCCGAGGTGTCGCGTCAGCGGATGATTTCTCTCGGTGGGGCAGCCGACCGATTGAGGAACCTTGATCAGCTTCAGTGTCACGGCGCTCGTCTTCGGCGTCGTCTTTCTCGCCGAACTCCCCGACAAGACCGCGCTCGCCGGTCTCGCCCTCGGCACCCGCTACCGCGCCTCCTACGTCTTCGCCGGAGTCGCCGCCGCGTTCGCCGTCCACGTCACGCTCGCGGTGGCGGCCGGCAGCGTCCTCACGCTGCTGCCGCAGCAGATCGTGCACGCGCTCACCGGCGTGCTGTTCCTGGGCGGCGCGGCGGTGCTGCTCATGAAGAAGGACGAGGACGAGGAGGAGATCCGCAGGCCCGAGGACCAGAGCTTCTGGAAGGTCTCGGGGGCCGGCTTCATGCTCATCCTGGTCGCCGAGTTCGGTGACCTCACCCAGATCATGACGGCGAACCTCGCTGCCCGGTACGACGACCCGCTCTCCGTCGGGCTCGGCGCGGTCCTCGCCCTGTGGGCCGTCGCCGGGCTCGGCATCGTCGGCGGCCGGGCGCTGATGAAGCGGGTGCCGCTCGCACTGATCACGCGGATCGCCGCCGTGCTGATGCTGGGCCTCGGTGTGTGGAGTCTGTGGGAGGCCGTGGCGGGATGAGTGCGCTGTCGGGGTGACGGGGTGGCGGGCGCCCCGATTGTTTTGTACCGTAGGGGAACAAAGTGGCTCCCGCCCGCATTCCCTGACCGGTGGGCGGGGCCGCCTTGTTCCCTCCGGGCCGCCTCGCCGGGTGCGACCCCGCCCGCGGCCCCCTTCTCCGCGCCCTGGAGCTGCTGATGCCGGCCACGACCGTTCTGACCGCCCGCGCCCTCCTGCTGGACATGGACGGCACCCTCGTCAACTCGGACGCCGCCGTCGAACGCGTCTGGCGGCGCTGGGCCGAACGGCACGGGCTGGGCGGCGCCGACATCATGAAGGTCGTCCACGGCCGCCAGGGGTACGCCACGATGGCCGTCCTGCTGCCGGACCGGCCCATGGAGCAGAACCTCGCGGACAACGCGCGGATGCTGGCCGAGGAGACCGCCGACGTGGACGGCGTCGTCCCGATACCCGGCGCGCCCGAGTTCCTCGCCTCCCTCGTCGCCGGCGGTGTGCCGCACGCCCTCGTGACCTCGGCGGACGTCGCGCTGTCCACGGCACGGATGGGCGCGGCCGGGCTGGCCCTGCCCGACGTACGCGTCACCGCCGAGTCCGTCGGCGCGAGCAAGCCGGACCCCGAGGGCTTCCTGAAGGGGGCCGCCGAACTGGGCGTCGCGCCCGAGGACTGCGTGGTCCTCGAGGACTCCGAGGCGGGGATCCGGGCGGGGCGCGCCGCGGGGATGCGGGTCGTGGGCATCGGGGAGCGGGCCCGGCCCCACGGGCCGGACGTCGTGGTGCCGGACCTGACCACGGTGCGGGTCGAGACCGCCGCGGGTGGTCTGATCCGGCTCACGGTGGGCTGAGCTTCCTGGCCGGTCCAGGCTCGCTGGTCGGGGCTCGCTCGTGCCGGGGCTCGTGGTGAGTTGCGCTTCGTGATCGGTTGAGCCCCGTGCTCGGCTCAGCCCCGTGTCGCGGTGAGCCCTGCGGGTCGGTCGAGCCCTGTGGGGTCAGCTGTGGTGGTCGAGTACCTCTGTCAGCCTGGTGAAGCCGTCGGTGCCGTGGCCCTGGGCGATGGCGCGGCGGACGAATCCCTCGGCCGATCGCATGACGCTCGCGTCGATCCCGTGGGACTCGGAGACCTCGATGACATGGGTCATGGTCGACAACGCCGAGGTGAGCGGAGAGCCCTCGCCGGAGTGCCGGCCGCTGTCGACCTCCTTCGCGCCCTCCTCGAAGAGCGGCGGCAGGATCGCGGCGATCCCCTGCGCGAACGGGGTCAGCTCCTGAGCGCCGACACCCTCCGCCCGGGCCAGCGCCAGGGCATGGGTGTAACCGGCGATCGACGTCCAGAAGAGGTCGAGCAGCGCCACGTCGTACGCGGCCGCCCGGCCGATCTCCTCGCCCAGGTGGGTGTGGGTGCCGTCCAGCGCGTCCAGGACGGGCCGGTGGGCGCGGTACAGGTCCGCGTCGCCGCTGTAGAGGAACACGCCGTCCGGGGTGCCGATGACCGGCGTCGGCGTCATGATCGCCCCGTCCAGGTAGGCGACACCGTGCTCGGCCGCCCACGCGGCGGTGTCCCGGGCGCGGTGCGGGGTGTCGGCGGTCAGATTGACCACCGTGCGTCCCTTGAGGGCCCCGGTGACCGCCGGGGTGCGCAGCACCGCGTCCGAGGCGTCGTAGTTGACCACGCAGACGACGGTCAGCGGGCTCGCGGCCACCGCCTCCTCCGCCGACCCGGCGCCGATCGCACCGCGCGCCACCAACTCCTCGTCCCGGCCCGGCGTGCGGTTCCAGACCGTGGTCCGCAGCCCGGCGTCCAGGAAGGCGCCGGCGAGGGCCCGGCCCATCGGGCCCAGGCCGAGCACGGTGACGGAAGGGGCCTCGCCGGCGGTGTCGGGGGCGGCGGAGGTGGTGGCGGCGGCGGTGTGCTGTTCGGTGTGTGCGGGCATCGCTCGGTGACTCCTGTGCAGAATAGGTCGGTTCGTCGATTCACGACTGATGCGAGGGGGAGCGGGAATGAGGCGCAGGCGTGCCCAGGACACGAATGTGTGCGGGGTGACCGCGGCGGTCGCCGTGATCGAGGGGAAGTGGAAGCCGTCGTTGCTGTGGCGGCTGGAGTCCGGCCCGCGCCGTCCGGGTGAGCTGCGCCGGCTGCTGCCGGGGCTCACCGAGAAGGTGCTGACGCAGGCGCTTCGCGAGATGGAGACGGACGGGCTCGTGCACCGGGAGGTGCACGATGTGCTGCCGTTGAAGACCGTCTACTCGTTGACCCCGTTCGGCCGCGAACTCTCCGAGGCGCTGGGCCCGTTGTCGGACTGGGGGCACCGACGCCTGGAGACGCTCACCGGAGCGTCACCGTCGGCGACGTCGACGCCGTAGGCCTCACCGTCACGTCATCGTCTTGTCTTCCGCCCTGCTCGGTGGCGCGCGCCCCGTCGGCCGCTCCCTCACCACAAGGATGGTCCGACGCCGGCCGACCGCCAAGTACCCACAAAAAGGTGGGTACTTGGGGTGGGTACTTGCGGGCGCTCGGGGTGGGTGCCGGTGGGCCGCCGGGCAGGCGGCCGAGGTGGTGGGTGCGGCGGAGGGCGGCGTCGACGGGTGGCGGTCGGATGGCCCGATGGATCATCCGTGCCGACGTCGCCGAGGTCGTGGAGGCCTGCGATCAGGGCGACATGGGCGAAGCGCGGGAGGCCACGGCGCTCGTGCTCTCCCGTCTCGACGAGCTGCCGGCTCGCTATGCCAAGGCTCCGCATTCCAACGGCATCCTCTTCCCCTGCCACCAGGCGCCCTGACCCGCCTCGCCTCGGGCCCGGGAGCGCCGGGCCCCCGTCCGGATGCCGTCGCGGCTCGGGCGGGGGCCTTCGCCCCGGGGTGCACGCGGGGGTGCGTGCGTAGGGGGCGTACGGGGGAGGGCGTGTGCGGGGCGGTCAGGAGCCGGTCTTCGGGCCCGTCTGCTGGAGGACCTCGAAGGTCCAGACGGAGGAGTCGGAGGCGGCCGGCCGGGGGCGCTCGCCGCCGCCACCGCCCTGGTGGGCCTGCTTCATGGGGCCCTCCATCCACGCCTGGAAGGCGGCCTCGTCGCGCCAACGGGTGTAGACGAGGTAGTTGTCGGTGCCGTCGACCGGGCGCAGCAGCTCGAACCACTCGAAACCGTCGGAGTTCTCGACCACCCCGGCGCGGGAGGCGAACCGCTTCTCCAACGTCTCGCGCTGCTCGGCCGAAACCGTGAGGACATTGATCTTGACGATGCTCATGGCCTCATCCTGCATCACACGGGAGCATCGGGCACCGGTCGGCCCCGGCGTCACGGCTCCTTCGTCTCGGTCTCCAGGCGTTGGCGGGTCACCAGGCCGTAGACGCCCGGCTCCTCCTTGTCCTTCGTGATGCCGCGGGTGTTCTGGTAGACGATGACGGCCTGCTCGACCTGGTCGTCGAAGTTCTGGTCGATGTCGCCGGTGTAGATGCCCAACTGGCGCAGCCGGAGCTGGAGTTCGGTCACCTCGGGGTCGTCGTCGCCGACCCGGAGCGTCTTGGGGACCACGAGCCGGCTGTCGTCCGCCTCGTTCGCGCCCGCAGCCGAGGACCCGGTCGAGGCGCCCGCGCTCGGCGCGCTCCGCCCGGGGGACGGCGACACGGACGGCGACGGCGAGCCCGACGGCTTGGAGGGTGACGGAGAGGGCGACGACTCCTTCGTGGGGCTCGGCGACCCCGCGCCGCCGCCGCTCGACGGCGCCGGTGCGGGCGCCCCGCCCCCACCGCCGCCCTCCCCGGACGGCTCAACCGGCGACGCCTCCCCGTCGGGCGACGTGTCCGGCACGCTCGCCCGCAGGTCGTCCGGCAGCGCCCGGTCCCGCTCGGGGGCCTCGTACGAGAACAGCCCGCTCGCGAACCCGGCGGCCGCCATCACTCCGGCGGCGGCCGTGCCGGCGAGCGCGACCATCAGCCCCGTACGGCGGCGCCGCCGCCCCCGGGAACGCCCTGCCGACGGTACGGAGGACGGGGAGGAGGGGGAGGGGAAGTGGGTCGGGGGTGCCGCCGAGGTGGCCGGGCCGGCCGCGGCGGGTGAGTGCCATGGGTTCGACCCGCCGGGCGCCGTCGTCCCCGTAGCCACCGGCATCGCCGTCGTCGCCGCCGTCGCCGTGGTCATCGGCATCGCGGTCGTCGGGGTCCGGTCGGGGTTCGGCCCCGAGGCGTCGTGGTCCTCGCCCAGCTCCACGTAAGGGCGTATCCGGAGGGGGTCGAAGTCCTCCGCGGCCGCGGCCTCGGCCGTACGGGTCTCCAGCAGTGCCTCGGAGGCGCGGCGGCCGCACGCGCAGGACGGCGTGCCGTCCGCGGCCCGGGGGGTGAAGCACTCCGGGCATATGTGACTGGTCGGTTCACTCACGTGTCGGTCCTCCCCGCGAAGACTCCAGAGTTTAAGCAAAGCGTCGACACAGAATCTCCCAGGCGCCCCGGGAATCACGGGTTCCGGAAAGCCTCGACAGGCCATAACCGGTCACACCGACCACCATGGAACGGACATGGAGGAAGAGGAAGAAGGAGAGGAGACTGAGGGCGCTGTACGAGGCTCTCGGGTCCTCAGGAGGTCTGCATGACCGACGACACCGGCAACGAGCCCGCGCACGACACCGGGCGCGATCCCGCGCGCCGGGCCACCCGCGCGGACACCCCCGGCGGCCCCGCCGGCACCCCGTCCGGGCCCACACCCCCACCCCGCCCCCGTGGGCACGGAGTCCCCACGTCGGAGCGGGTGGGCGGCGGTGTGATGGTCTCCATCGGGGCCCTGCTGCTGGGCATGCTGCTGGCCGCCCTGGACCAGACGATCGTCTCGACGGCCCTGCCGACGATCGTCAGCGACCTCGGCGGGCTGGAGCACCTGTCGTGGGTGGTCACGGCGTACATGCTGGCGGCGACGGCGGCGACCCCGCTGTGGGGGAAGCTGGGCGACCAGTACGGCCGCAAGCGGCTGTTCCAGACGGCGATCGTGATTTTTCTCATCGGGTCGGCGCTGTGCGGGGCGGCTCAGGACATGCCCCAGCTGATCGGGTTCCGCGCGTTGCAGGGCCTCGGCGGCGGCGGACTCATGGTGCTGTCGATGGCGATCGTCGGGGACCTCGTCCCGCCGCGCGAACGCGGGCGCTACCAGGGGCTGTTCGGCGCGGTCTTCGGTGCGACGAGTGTGCTCGGGCCGCTGCTGGGCGGGCTGTTCACCGAGCATCTGAGCTGGCGTTGGGTGTTCTACGTCAACCTGCCCGTCGGCGCGGTCGCGTTGGTCGTCATCGCCGCCGCGCTGCGCATCCCGCGTCGGGCCGAACGGCACGTCATCGACTACCTCGGCACCTTCCTCATCGCCTCCGTCGCCACCTGTCTGGTCCTGGTCGCCTCGCTCGGCGGCACCACCTGGGACTGGGACTCGCCGCAGATCATCGGCCTGGCCGTGCTGGCCGTGGTGCTGGTCGTGGCGTTCGTGGCCGTCGAGCGGCGGGCCGCCGAACCCGTCCTGCCGCTCAAGCTGTTCGGCGTCCGCACCTTCACCCTGTCCGCCGTGATCAGCTTCGTCGTCGGCTTCGCGATGTTCGGCGCGATGACCTATCTGCCGACGTTCCTGCAAGTGGTGCGCGGCGTGTCGCCCACCATGTCCGGCGTGCACATGCTGCCGATGGTCTTCGGGCTGCTGCTGTCCTCGACGGTCTCCGGGCAGATCGTCAGCCGTACGGGCCGCTGGAAGGTGTTCCCGCTCGCCGGCACGGCCGTCACCACGCTGGGCCTGCTGCTCCTGCACCAACTGGACGCGGACAGCGGCGACGGTGAGATGAGCGCGTACCTCTTCGTCTTCGGTGCCGGGCTCGGCCTCGTCATGCAGGTCCTCGTCCTCATCGTGCAGAACGCCGTCTCCTACGAGGACCTCGGCGTCGCCACCTCCGGCGCGACCTTCTTCCGGTCCATCGGCGCCTCGTTCGGCGTAGCGGTCTTCGGTACGGTCTTCGCCGGGCACCTCGGCGACAAGCTCACCGACGCGCTCGACGGGGCCACGCTGCCCGCCGGCGTCACGGTGGAGGGGCTGAAGGCCGACCCGCGCGAGATCGCCGAACTCCCGGCCGCGCTGCGCCCGCCCGTCCTCGACGCGTACGCCTCCTCCATCACCGACGTCTTCGTCTACGCCGCCCCGGTCGCCCTCCTCGGGTTCGTCCTCGCCTGGTTCCTGCGCGAGGACCGGCTGCGGGCGTCCGTGACGGCGCCGGACGCCACGGAGACGCTCGCCAGCAACCCGGTCGAGCGGTCGTCGTACGACGAGGTGTGCCGGGCGCTGTCGGTGCTCGGGTCCCGGGAGGGCCGCCGCGAGATCTACCGGAAGATCACCGCACGGGCCGGGTACGACCTGTTGCCCGCCACGAGCTGGCTGCTGCTGCGGATCCGGCGGTACGGCTGGGCCGAGCCCGCCGTGCTCGCCGAGCGCAGCACCGTACCGCTCGACGTGATCATGGCCGCGACCCGGCAGGCCGAGGAGCGTCGTCTCGCCCGTCGTGACGGCATCGACCTCGTCCTCACCGACACCGGCCACCAGACCGCCGACCGGCTCGCCAAGGCCCGCGAGGACTCCCTCGCCGAACTCCTCGGCGACTGGTGGGGCCGCGACCGCCCCACCGACCTGATCCGCCTCGTCGAGGAACTCAACGCCGAGCTGTGCGGCTCCGACGAGGAACGCCCGCACGCCGCGGGGGCGATCACCCGCCGGCCGAACGTCGGGCGGGGCTCCGGCACACCGCCCGCACCCCCTGCGGCGCCCGGCCCTCCCGCACCGCCCGGCTCTCCTACGTCGCCCACGTCCCCGTCAGTGCCTTCGTGAACCAGTGGTCCGCGTACATGTGGTCGTTGTGCGGGGCGCTCTCCACGTAGCCGAGCCGTGCGTACAGCGCGCGGGCCTCGACCAGGTCGCCCCGGGTGTCGAGCACCATCCGCTCGGCGCCCAGCGCGCGGGCCGCGTCCTCGGCCGCCGCCACCAGCAGCGCGGCGCCGCCCCGGCCGCGGGCCTCCGGACGTAGGAAGACCCGCTTCAGCTCGGCCGTCGTGGCGTCCGCCAGCCGCACCCCGGCCGTGCCGACCGGCTCGCCCGCGTACCGTGCGACCAGCAGCACCCCGTTCGGCGGTGCCAGGTACTCCCCGGTGTCCGCCGCGACCTCCCGCTCCAGTTCGTCCGGGTCCGTGGCGTGCCCCTCGTGCAGCTGGTACCAGCGGTCGCTGACCTCCGTGTAGTACGCCCGCCAGAGGGCCGCGGCCACGGGGGAGTCGTGGGGCTCGGCGGCCACGGTCCAGCGTGCCGTGGTCGGTGTCGTGAGGGTCATGGCGGTCATTGTCGGGAGCGGGGGCCGGTGGCCCGCAAACGATTTACGCCGCCGTCGTCCCGTACGTCACACCTTCACCCCGCGCCTCGGACCGTCGTGCCGGGCGCCCGCGCCCGCCGGTCGCGCGCGGCCGCTTGCCGTTTGAACGACCGGGTTCGGGCAACCCGGTGCGAAACGGCCCGACGGGGCGAGACGCCCGGGCCGAGGACTCTGGAAGGCATTCATGTCCACAGGATTGATCATCGCTTTGATCGTGATCGTGGCGGTCGTGGTCGTCGTGGCCGCCGTCCTGACCCTGCGCGCCCGTAGGAGCGCGGGTGGCGGCGGCTCGCTGAAGCGGCGTTTCGGGCCCGAGTACGACCGGACCGTGGCCCGCCACGACGGCGACGAGCGGGCCGCGGCCCGGGAGCTCGCGGAGCGGGTGAAGCGGCACGGCTCGCTGGAGAAGCGTCCGCTGCCGAGCGCCGAGCGCGAACGGTACGAGACGCGCTGGGCCACCGCCCAGGAGCGCTTCGTCGACTCGCCCCGTGAGGCGGTCGCCGAGGCGGACCGGCTGCTCTCGGAGGTGGCCGAGGCCCGCGGCTTCCCGGACGGGAACCGCTACGAGACCCAGCTGGAGGCGCTCTCCGTCCACCACGCCCACCATGTGCACGGCTACCGCCGGGTGCACCTCGCGGCGCACACCACCGGCGACACCGCACAGGGCCGAGCGGGTGACGGCAACGGCGTCGCCGTCGGCACCGGCACCGAGGACATGCGCGAGGCCATGATCGAGGCCCGTGCCCTGTTCGAGGACCTGGTGACACCGGACCGCCGGGACGCACGGGCGGACCGTGACGCCTCGGCCGGACAGCAGGGCCGCGCCCACCACGACGGCTCGGCGCGACACGACGGGCGCGACGGTGCGGCCGCCGACGGCCGCCACCGGTCCCATCTGCCATGGGCGCCGGCCAGGCGCCACGCGAAAGGGAGTTGAGGGGGATGACTGACGACGTGACGAAGGGCGAGAGCATCCGCGAACGCGGTCCGCGGAACACGCGGGAAGCCGACGCGAGGCGGGACGGCACGCGGGCGAGCGCCATCCCGCCGGGCACCCGCGCGGCGGACGCGACCGGCGACGCGAAGGGCGGCACCGGCACCGGCACCGGGGCTCCTCTGGTGGCCGGCCACGACACCACCGAGGGCCACACCGGCGGCCGTACCGAGCACAGGACGATGGGCGGCCGCGACGAGCCCGGCCGGGGCCGCGGCGAGGACCCGGCCCGCGCCACCGACGGGGCCGGCTCCCGGTCCGCAGGTGGGGCCGGATCGTCTCTGCTGCCCCACGACGAGAGCGACAAGCTGACGCTGCGGATGCAGCACGCGGTCGGCGGGTTCGTCGACGGGCCCCGGTCCGCCGTCGAGGAGGCCGACCACGTCCTGGAAGAGGTCACCGCCCGCTTCACCGACGCGATGACCCAGCGGCGCCGCACCCTCCGCACCTCGTGGGAGACCACCGGCGACGACCGCGCCACCGACACCGAACAGCTCCGCCTGGCCCTGCGCGACTACCGCGAACTGACCGAACGGCTGCTGCGCCTCTGACGGCGACGGCGGCACACGCCGAGACCGCGCCCCGGGTCGTGCCCCGGGGCGCGGTCTCACGCGTGCCGGCACGGCGCGCCGCAGGGGAACCCCGGGCGGATGGTTGCGTTCCGGGGGCGCATCCACGGTGGACCACGGCCCGGTCGCTCCCGCGCTCCTAACATCCCCTCAGCTGCGTGAAATGTTCGAGGGGGCGGCATGGCACGAGTCGTGGGGATCGACCTGGGCATTAGGGGCGCGGTCGTCGCCGTGCTGGACGGTGGCGCCGGAGGGCAGTGGAAACCCTGCGTGGTCCCCAGCGCCGAGGGGTCCGGCAGCACACCGTCCGTGGTGGCGTTCACGGCGGACGGTACGACGCTGGTCGGCGAGGCGGCCCGGCGGCAGGCCCTCGTCAATGTCGTCGGCACCGTCTCCCGCGTCAAGCGGCACCTGGGCACCGACCGGCTCTACGTCCACGGCGGCAGGACCCGCGGGCCGAGCGGGATCACCGCGTTGCTTCTCGCCAAGCTCAAGCGGGACGCGGAGGCGTACCTCGGCGAAGAGGTCACCGGTGCCGTCGTCACCGTGCCGGCCCACTTCTCGCACGCCGCCCGCCTGGCCGTCAAGGAAGCGGGCGCACGGGCGGGTCTGCCGGTGCCGCGCCTGCTCAACGAGCCCACGGCGGCCGCCCTGTTCGACGGGATCGACCGCGACGACGAGATCGTCCTGGTCGTCCACTGCGGCGGTGGAACAGTCGCCTTCTCCCTGGTGGAGGCCGGGGACGGCGTCACCGAGGTCAAGGCGAGCCGTGGTGACGTCCGGCTCGGCGGTGACGACTGGGACAGGGAGACGGCCCGGCACCTCGCCGCCCGCTTCCGCGCACTGCACGGAATGGACCCGGCGGCCGACCCGACGTCCCTGCGCCGACTGTGCGAGGCCGCCGAGAACGCCAAGATCGAACTGTCGTCGGCCACCGAGACCACGATCGAGGTGCCCTGCGTCGCGATGTCCGCGGCGGGGCCGCTGCATCTGCACGACCGGCTGAGCCGGAACGAGTTCCAGCACGTCACCCGGCCCCTTCTCGACCGGTGCGGGGCAGCCCTGGCGGAGGTGTTCGCCGCTGCGGCCATCTCGGTGTCGGAGGTGTCCCGGGTCGTCATGACCGGAGGGGCGACCCGGATGCCCGCCCTGATCTCCCTGGTCCGGGACCACTTCGGCGACCACACCCCCACCGTGGTGACGCAGCCGGGCGAGGGCGTCGCGTTCGGGGCCGCGCTCCAGGCGGGCGTGCTCACCGGGATCGTCAGCGGCGCCCTGGTACTGGAAGCCGCCTCGCACTCCCTGGGGGTCGCCACCCGGGGCGGTGCGATGAACAGGCTCATCGAGCGGGACACCACCCTTCCGACGCGGCGCTCGGAGCTGTTCACCCCGGTCCGCGACGTGGACGCGGCGGACGGAGCGATCGTCCGGATCCCGGTCTACGAGGGCGAGGAGGAGAACGTGGCCGACAACGCCCTCATCGGCGTCCTGAACCTCACCGACCTGACCGTGCCCCCGGAGGGCCGGGCGCCGGACATCGAGGTGGCGCTCGATGTCGACGGCGACGCCCTGGTGCGCGTCTCGGCGACGGACCACGCCACGCGCACGACCTGGTCGAGGACCCCCGAGGGCACCTGCGCGGTGGAACACACCCCGCCCGTCCAGGGCCCGAACGCCCGCGCCCGCACACTGCTCGGCGTGCTGCTCGGTGTCCTGATCACCCTGACCCTCCTCGGCGGCATCCTATGGGCGTTGTGGTGACCAGCGGCTCACCCCTCCTGGCTCTGCCGTCCCTCGTGACGCTCGCGCCACTGGCGTACGGCCTCTTCGACGTCGTACGGCTTCAGGCCGAGCGGTGGTCCCGGCGGGGGCCTGAACATCATGTCGCGGATCTTGGCGTTGATCTCGGTGAGGATCTTGCGGACGACGCGTTCGGAAGGGGCCTCGGCGGCCGTCGCGAGGGCGTCCTCGGCCTCCTTGCGCAGGGCCAGGGTCGGGGGCAGGACGGACATGCCCTCGCGGGCCATCTTCCTTTTGATCCACCACAGTTCGTCGTACGTGGTGTCGTCGCCCTCCAGGGGCCGGCCCGCGCCCGGGAGGGCCTTGAAGTCGCCGCGCGCCTCGGCGTCGCGGATCTGTTTGTCGACGAAGGACTCGAAGCTGACACCGGGGGGCTTTCGCTCGGTCATGCGTCCATTGTGCCGGAGCCCGCACAACAGGACGATCCGGCGATTTATCATGCGGCGGCGGCGCGCCAAACGCGCCGTGCGCAGCGACAATTGGAGTTTGACCCGTTAGGAGCGGTACGTGCTCGAACTCACCATGGCCTCGGTCTCCGAGGCGGACGCCGGGGCGACGGCCGGCATGCAGATGGCCGACGCGCCCAGCGAGCCGGGCGGCGTGCTCCGGGTGGGCCGCGATCGGGCGGTGTGCCGGCTCGCGACACCGGACGACTGGCTCTTCGTCTCCCGTGTGCATCTGGAGTTCCTGTGCGCCCCCGACGGGAGCTGGCAGGTCACCTGGCTGCGGGGCTCGCACGCCGACCCGTCCTCCGAGGTGCGGCTGACCCTGCTCGGCCACCAGCCCTCGCCCCTGCCGTACGGCGGCACGGCGAAGCTCCCGCACGGCAGCTCCGGCGAACTCGTCATCCTCGACCGCACGGCCCCCCGCAGCGTCAACGTGGGCTTCTACCACGAGGCCTGACAGGGCCCGCCCCGGAGCGGCGGGGCCGATGCGGCGGCGGGGTCAGTCGGTGACCCGGGCCAGCGCGAAGCCGTCGTACCCCTTGGTGCCCACGGTCTGGATCGCCGTGCCGTTCAACCTCGGGTGTGTGGCGATGAGTTCGATGGCGGCCCGGGTGCCGCGGACGTCCGGCTCGGTGCTGTCGGCGTCGGCGACCCGGCCGCCGCGCACCACGTTGTCGACGACGATGACGCTGCCGGCGCGGGTGAGCTTGAGGGCCCACTCCACGTAGTGCGGGTTGTTGGCCTTGTCCGCGTCGATGAAGACCAGGTCGAACGGCTCGGGGTTCTCGTCGGTCAGCTTCGGCAGCGACTCCAGGGCGGGGCCGACGCGTACCTCGACGAGGGTGTCGAGTCCGGCGCGCGCGATGTTGCGGCACGCGACCTCCGCGTGCCGGGCGCTGTACTCCAGGGAGATCAGCCGGCCGTCGGCGGGCAGCGCGCGGGCCAGCCAGATGGTGCTGTAGCCGCCGAGGGTGCCGATCTCCAGGATGCGCCGGGCGCCCTGGATCTGGGCCAGGAGGTGGAGGAACTTGCCCTGGGCCGCGGCGACGTCGATGGCCGGGAGCCCGGCCGCCTCGTTGTCGCGCAGCGCCGCGCCCAGGGCCTCGTCGTTCGGGGCGAGGTGGGTGGTGAAGTAGGCGTCGACGTCGTCCCAGGTCCGTGACTCGCTCATGAAGCTGTGCCTCCCGCGCCTTCCGTCAGGCTGTTTACTTAGAAATGCTAAGTAGGTGCGCTAATGAATATAGGCGCGGGGCGGGCTCTCTGTCAGCGGTTCACCGATGTGTTTCAGCCGTTCGGTGCGGACTTGGGGCCGGCCGGGGCCCCGGGCGCCGGCGGCTGGGCCCCGGGCGGCATCGGAACCCCGGGAGGCATCGAAGCCCCGGGCGGCACCGGCGCTCCCGGCGGCAGATGCGCCCCCGGCGGATAGGCGCCCGGGGCCCCCGGCGCGTAGGCGCCCGGCGGGACGAACGCGCCCGGCGGGGGTACGGGCGGCAGTTGCCGCTTGGCGTTGCGCTTGAGCACGATCGCGACGGCCACCGCCTTGATCGCCAGCACGGCGATGCCGATGCCGAAGGACAGCACCCAGCCGGGGATGCCCCATACGGTCCACATCTCGTCCACGTGGATGACCTCTCGATAGGTGTCGTCGGCCGCGGCCCGCCGCAGCGTGTGGTCGCCGGAGATCCGCTCCGGCCGCGGGAAGTCCTGCTCGACGGCGGTGAGGAAGTCCGTGCCGCCCGCGGTCAGGTCGCCGAGCGCGCCGGCCGGTGCGCCGAGCCGGCCGGCGAACGTCACCTCCGGTTCGTCCCCGCCGATCGCCGAGCCCGGCTCCATCCGGTGCTCGGCGAGCACGTACAGGCCGAGCGCCTGCGGGGTGGCGGCCAGCCGCGACAGCCGCATCGGGTAGACCGGCTCGTCGCTGGCGAAGGTGAGGTGGAGCGGGTCGAGGGTGCCGGAGAGCGGGGCGGAGTCGGCCGTGTCCTCGGGCGCCAGCCGGATGGCCACGTACTCCCACTGCTGCCGGACGTACGGCTCCAGCGCCGTGTCCAGGCGGTCCGGAAGCCGGAAGCCGTTGTCGTCCAGCCAGTCGCCGAGCGCGCCGGAGTCGGTGGCGGTCAGCCGGGCCACGTCGAACGGGCCGAGCCGCTCACGGCCGACGACGTCCACCGAGGACCGCGGGTCCCCGGGCGCGGCGTCGCCCACCGCGCCGTCGCCCTCGAACATGTCGAACGGCCAGTCGTCCGAGCGCGGCCAGAAGTACTCCCGCTTCTCGTACGCGGGCGCGGTCTCCTCGTCGAGCTGGTCGAAGAGGGCCGCGTCGCCCAGCTCGACCGTCGCCCGGTTCGGCACCGGCATGATCCACGCGGCCGTCCGGGCGTCGCCGGAGACCGTCAGGCTCATCACGATCTGTTCCTCGCGGCCGTCCCAGCGCACCACGGACCGCTCGCGGCTCACGTACACGCTCCGCTGGTCGTCCGGCACCATCGCGCCGCAGCCGCAGGCGTACGCCGGTGCCACGAGCGAGGCCAACTGAAGCCCCAGCAGCGCAAGTACGACCACCACGAGCCGTCCGCGCACCCCGCGCTCCTCGTGTGTCCCGCGCGGTCCGTGCGCCTTTCGCGCCGGACGCGCGCGCCCCCGTACGAAACCCTTCATCCCCCGTGCCCTTTCCCTGCCCCGCCGACGTGCCGTACCGCTCGGAGCCATGGTTCCAGGTGTTTGTCAGTGGCCTGTCACCAGCGTGCCCGTGATGCGCATCCGTGATCCGCGTCAGTGATCCGCGTCCGTGATCGGCCTCGTGCCCTGAGCGGGTCGG
Source organism: Streptomyces caniscabiei (assembly GCF_014930365.1). Lineage (GTDB taxonomy): Bacteria > Actinomycetota > Actinomycetes > Streptomycetales > Streptomycetaceae > Streptomyces > Streptomyces caniscabiei. Next base: position 391,243 of record NZ_JABXWI010000009.1, read on the forward strand.
CGGCCCTGCGCGGACTATCGTCATCCGGACAGAATCGGGGCGACTCACAGGTGAAGCCGGGGTTGCCCGCGTCTCCCCACCGGGACGAGTGCGAGCCTTCTCGGGGGGACGGTCGACGGGGCGGGAGGACGACGGCGCGTGGCGACGGAGCGGAGCGGACCGGGCGGTGCCGTGGGTACGGGTGCGACGGCGGCACGGCTGGGGGCCCTGCGCGCGGTGCTGTGGCTGGTCGCCGGCATCCTGGCGGTGCGTCAGATCGCGCTCGTGCTGCACACGCCCAAGGGCGAGCGGCTGACTGACCTGGAGACCTGGGTCGGGCCCAGCGGCGTCCTCCATGTGAACGGCTCGCTGTACGACTCGACGCGGTTCACCGGCACCCCCTTCGGCGGCCTCGTCCTCAAGCCCCTCACCCGTACGGCCGAACAGGCCCTCGGCTGGGGCTGGACCTTCGGCACCCTCCTGCTGGTCGTCGCCCTCGGCCTGGTCGCCGCCCGCGCCCTGCCCCAGCCCGTCACCCGCCGTACGGCATTGCTCGCCGCGCCCGTCGCGGTCACCCTGCTGATGCTGTCGCTGCCGGTGCGCAACACGCTCTACCTGGGCCAGACCAGCATCATCCCCGTCCTGCTCGTCCTCGCGGGCTGCTTCGCGGTGCGGGGGGAGCGCACCAGCGGGGCCTTCATAGGGCTTGCCGCGGCCTTCCAGCCGACCGTGCTGCTGTTCGTGCCGCTGCTGTGGTTCACCGGGCGCAGGCGGGCCGCCGCGAGCACGGGGATCACGTTCGCCGGGGCCACCGCGCTGGCCTGGGCCGCGATGCCGCACGACTCGTTCACCTACTGGGTGCACCACCTCGCGGGCGTCGGCCTCGGCGGCCGGGCGGACGACCTCGCCAACCAGTCCCTGCACGGCGCGCTGCTCCGGCTGGGCCTCGAAGGTCCGCTGGAGATCGTCGTCTTCTTCGCGCTGGCCGCCGCCGTCGCCGCGCTCGGCATGCGGCGGGCCGTGCGCTACGCCCGCGACGGACAGCTGCTGCTCGCCGTCGCGGTCACCGGCTGTGTCGTGGTCGCCGTCTCCCCGACGTCCTGGAAGCACCAGCTGCTGTGGGTGCTGCTCACGGCCGTCGGCCGGGTCGGCACCCAGGCGTCCTCGCGGTACGTGTGGCCGGTCGCGGTCGTCCTGGTGATGACCCTCCCGGCGAAGATGATGGTCCCGAACGCGGACGTCCTGCACCCGGTCCGTGACAACGTCGTCCTGCTGGCCGCGCTCGCCGCCGCCCTCGTCGTGCCGTTCCTCTCCCGTACCTCGGAGTACTACCGGGCGCCCGTCCCCACGGAGTACGCCCCGAGGACGGAGACCCGCTTCAGCTGGGCCCCGCTCCTGCGCCGGGTGGCCACCCGGCCGAACCTGTTCCTGGAGCTGCTGCTGATCCGCGTCACGTACGCGGCCTACCAGCGCACCCGCCTGGAGGCCACCGGCAGCCGCGGCACCGCCGAGGAGCACGCCCGGCAGATCCTCTCCGTCGAGAAGGCCCTCTTCCTCGATGTCGAGCACTGGTTCAACCACGCCGTGGTCCGGATCGACTGGCTGCGGGCCTTCTTCGACTTCTACTACACGTCGTTCCACTTCGTGGTCCCGCTGACCGTCCTCGGCCTGCTCTACTGGCGCCGGCCCGCCGACTACCGCTGGGCGCGCACGGCCATCGGCTTCACCACGGTCCTCGCGCTCGTCGGTTTCTTCTTCTACCCCCTGGCGCCGCCGCGGCTGATGCCCGGCCTCGGCATCATCGACACCATCCACGGCGTCCAGGACTTCTCCCGGCCGGACTACGGCCGGCTGACCGAACTCACCAACCAGTACGCGGCGATGCCGTCCCTGCACTTCGGCTGGTCCCTGTGGTGCGGGCTCACGATCGCGATCGTCGCCCCCAGGGTGTGGATGAAGGTCCTGGGCCTGCTGCACCCCTTCTTCACGGTCCTGGCGATCGTCGCGACCGGCAACCACTGGGTCCTCGACGCGGTCGGCGGGGCGGCCGTCGTGGGCGCCGGCTTCGGCCTCACCTACCTCCTGACCGGGCCCCGCGCGGACGCGGCCCGCAAGGGCGACGGGGAGCCGGGCGACCGGCCCCGGCCCACCGGCGAACTCGCCCCGGCCGCCCGGCGGAGGGAGGGATGACGTCGGTGGACACCGGGTCGCGGCACTAACCTGCCGTGGTGACCGGAAACGAGCTGGACGAGTTGATCGTCGCTGACGCCGCGGCGCTGCGCGCGTGGCTGCTGGACAACCACGCCTCTTCCCCTGGCGTGTGGCTCGCCCTGACCAGGAAGGGCGGCTCGGTCACCACGCTGACCTGGCAGCAGGCGGTCGACGAGGGGCTGTGCTTCGGCTGGATCGACGGGCAGGCCCGCAAGCGCGACGAGGGCAGTTCCTGGCGGCGGTTCACCCCGCGCCGGCCCCGCAGCGTGTGGTCCCGGCGCAACGTCGCCAACGTGGCCCGGCTGGAGGCGGCCGGCCTGATGCTGCCCGCCGGCCGCGCCGCGGTGGACGCGGCGAAGGCCGACGGGCGGTGGGCGGCCGCCTACGCGCCGTCGTCGGAGGCGGAGGTGCCGGCCGACCTGCGCGCCGCGATCGCCGCCGACCCGGCGGCGCAGGCCATGTTCGAGGTACTCACCAAGACCAACCGCTTCGCCCTCGTCAACCGGGTCAACGCTGTCAAGCGGGCCGAGACGCGCACCCGGAAGATCGCCGAGTACGTGGCGATGCTGGCCCGCCACGAGACGCTCCACCCGCAGCGCGCCAAGCCGGCGGACCCGCCGACGTCGTGACCGGCCGACGGCGCGGGGACGGGCTGGGCGGGGACGGGCCGACGGCGCGGGGGGACGGGCCGACGGCGCCGGGAGGCCGTCGGCCCGAGTACGGAGGGCTGTGGTCAGGTGGTGACCTGGAGGTGCTTGACCCCGTTGATCCAGGCCGAGCGCAGCCGGTCCGGTTCACCGGCGAGTCTGAGGCCCGGCATCGCGTCGGCGATCGCGTTGAAGATCAGGTCGATCTCCAGCACCGCGAGGGACTTGCCGAGGCAGAAGTGCGGGCCTCCGCCGCCGAAGCCGAGGTGCGGGTTGGGGTCGCGGGTGATGTCGAAGCTGTCGGGGTGGTCGAAGACGTCCGGGTCGTGGTTGGCGGAGGCGTAGAAGATGCCGACGCGGTCGCCCTCCTTGACGAGCTTGCCGCCGAGTTCCACGTCCTGGGTGGCGGTGCGCTGGAAGGCGTTGACCGGGGCCGCCCAGCGGACGATCTCCTCGGCCGCCGTCGCGGGGCGCTCGCGTTTGTACAGCTCCCACTGGTCGGGGTGGGTGAGGAAGGCGTGCATGCCGTGGGTGATGGCGTTGCGGGTCGTCTCGTTGCCCGCGACCGCCAGCATCAGCACGAAGAAGCCGAACTCGTCGGAGGCGAGGTTCCCCTCGTCCTCGGCGGCCACCAGGGTGGTGACGATGTCCTTCGCCGGGCACTGCTTGCGGTCGGCGGCCATGTTCATGGCGTAGGCGATGAGTTCCATCGCCGACTGCTGGCCGACCTCCTCGGTGATGGCGTACTCCGGGTCGTCGTAGGAGATCATCCGGTTCGACCACTCGAAGATCCGGATGCGGTCCTCCTGCGGGATGCCGATCAGTTCGGCGATGGCCTGGAGGGGGAGTTCGCAGGCGATCTCGGTGACGAAGTCGAAGGGGCCGGAACGGGCGACGGCCTGGCGGGCGATGGTCAGGGCGCGGTGGCGCAGGTTGTCCTCCAGCGCGCGGATCGCCCTCGGGGTGAACACGCGCTGCACGATCTGGCGGACCCGGGTGTGCTCCGGCGGGTCCATGTTCAGCAGGATCAGGCGCTGGGCGTCGATGGCGTCGCGTTCGATGTGCTCGTTGAAGCGGATGATCGCGGTGTTGACCGTCGAGGAGAACAACTCCGGGTGCGTGGAGACGTACTTGACGTCCGCGTGCCGGGTGACGGCCCAGTAGCCCTCGTCCGCGAAGCCCGCGAGGCCGGGTGCCTGCGGGATCCAGTGGACCGGTTCCGTGCGGCGCAGTTCGGCGAACTCCGGGAGGGGGACACGGTGGTGCAGCAGATCGGGGTCGGTGAAGTCGAACCCGTCGGGCAGCGCTGGACAGGGCATCGGCAACTCCTGACGGAGCATCAGATAGCAGGAATTGCGGTGACGGTAGTAACGGGTTCCAGAACAAGCAAGGGGTGCGCGCTCCTCAATCGGCTTCCAATTGCCGCACGCCCCTTGCGGTGCCGGAGCGCCCCTCCGCAGACTGCTGAAGAGAACTAGAACGCGTACTAGTTCTGCGTGGCGGGACGGGCCGGGACGCCCCGCGCCGCGCGGGTAACCGTCGAGAGGATTCCCATGGCCGCGGAACCCGTGATCGTCGAAGCCGTACGCACCCCCATCGGCAGGCGCGGCGGCGCGCTCGCCCATCTGCACCCCGCCTATCTCCTGGGCGAGACCTATCGTGAACTCCTCGGCCGCACCGGCATCCCCGCCGACTGCGTCGAGCAGATCGTCGGCGGCACGGTGACCCACGCCGGCGAACAGTCCATGAACCCAGCGCGCACGGCCTGGCTGACCATGGGCCTGCCGTACGAGACGGCCGCGACCACCGTCGACTGCCAGTGCGGCTCCTCGCAGCAGGCCTCGCACATGGTGGCCAACATGGTCGCGGCCGGCGTCATCGACGTCGGGATCAGCTGCGGGGTCGAGGCCATGTCGCGGGTGCCGCTCGGGTCGGGCTCCAAGCACGGGCCGGGCAAGCCGTTCCCCGACGAGTGGAACGTCGATCTGCCCAACCAGTTCGAGGCCGCCGAGCGGATCGCCCGGCACCGGGGCCTCACCCGGGAGGACGTCGACGCACTGGGCCTGCTCTCCCAGGAGCGGGCCGCCGCCGCGTGGGCCGAGGAGCGGTTCAAGAAGGAGACGTTCGCCGTCCAGGTCCCGACGACCGAGGCGGAACAGGGCGCCGGGCAGGGCATGTGGCGGCTCGTCGACCATGACGAGGGGCTGCGCGACACCTCGGCCGAGGCGCTGGCGCGGCTGAAGCCGATCATGCCGACGGCCGTCCACACCGCGGGCAACTCCTCCCAGATCAGCGACGGCGCGGCGGCGATCATGTGGGCGTCCAAGCGGATGGCGCGGGCGCTGAAACTACGGCCGCGGGCCCGGATCGTCGCCCAGGCGCTGGTCGGCTCCGACCCCCACTTCCACCTCGACGGACCGATCGACGCCACCAAGGCCGTGCTGGGCAAGGCCGGGATGACGCTGCGGGACATCGACCTGGTCGAGATCAACGAGGCCTTCGCGTCGGTGGTGTTGAGCTGGGCGCGGGTCTTCGACCAGGACCTGGCGAAGGTGAACGTCAACGGCGGCGCCATCGCCCTCGGCCACCCGGTGGGCGCGACCGGAGCGCGGCTCATCACGACCGCGCTGCACGAGCTGGAGCGTACGGACAAGGAGTTCGCGCTGGTGACGATGTGCGCGGGCGGCGGGCTGGCGACCGGGACGATCATCCAGCGGCTCTGACGGGCGGGGAGGAGAAAAGGGCCCTGCTGGTCGTCCCGCGGCCAGCAGGGCCTTCCCCCGTGGCGACAGTTCCCCCGTGCCGCCGTGTTCCCCCGTGGCGGCAGATCCCCCGTGCCGCCGTGTTCCCCCGCGGGCGGTCGGTCGTACCGCCCGTTCCCCCGGTGTGCGCGGCCCCCGTACCGCCCACACCACTGATTTCACCGGGTCGCGCATTGTCAGGCAGGGGGGTTCCGGCTGCCAAACAATGGCCGGACGCGATCTCTCCGCTTGGGCGGCCGACTGCGTACGTTGGTGGCGGACGGTGTGGGTGTGCTCAGAGGGGAACAGCGCGGTGGCGGGTCGTCGTGAGGTGCCGGTCGATCCGGGGGCCGGGCCGGTGCAACGGTTCGCGTTCGAGTTGCGCAAACTGCGGACCGGGGCCGGGGGCCTCACCTACCGGGCGATGGCCGGACGGGCGGGCTACTCGATCACCACCCTCTCCCAGGCCGCGGGCGGCGAGCAGTTGCCCACCCTGCCGGTGGCACTGGCCTTCGTACGGGCCTGCGGGGGTGATCCTGCCGAGTGGGAGGCCCGCTGGCACCAGGCGGTAGAGGAGGCCGCCGCCTTCGACCCGGACGGCGACGAGACGGCCGCGGAACCGCCGTACCGGGGCCTCGCCCGGTTCGAGACCGGCGACAGCGGCCTCTTCTTCGGCCGGGACCGCCTCACCGCCGACCTCGTGGACCTGATGCGCCGCCGACGGTTCGCGGCGGTCTTCGGCCCTTCCGGCATCGGCAAGTCCTCCCTCCTGCGCGCCGGTCTGATCCCCGTCCTCAGGCAGTCCGAGGAGCCGGGCCTGCGCCCGTCCGCGATCCGCATCCTGACCCCCGGCGACCACCTGGCCCGCACCCACGAGCTGCTGCGCGAGGCGAGCGGCGGCGGCACCGGCGGCGGTGGTGACACGCTCGTCGTCGTCGACCAGTTCGAGGAGGTCTTCACGCTCTGCCACGACGCCGCCGAACGCGCCCGGTTCATCGACCTGTTGCTCACCGCGCGCGAACCGGCGAGCGGACTGCGGGTGCTGCTGGCGGTGCGCGCGGACTTCTACGGCCGGTGCGCCGAGCACCGGGCGCTGGCCGAGGCGCTCGGCGACGCCAACCTGCTGGCGGGGCCCATGAGCCCGGCCGAACTGCGCGAGGTCGTCGTCAAGCCGGCCGCGGCCGTCGGGCTCACCGTGGAACGCGCGCTGACCACCCGGCTGGTCGAGGAGATCACCGACGCGCCCGGCGGACTGCCGCTGCTGTCGCACGTCCTGCTGGAGACCTGGCGCCGCCGCCGGGGCAAGACCCTGACCCTCGCCGGGTACGAGGCGGCCGGCGGCCTGGACGGGGCGATCGCCAAGACCGCCGAGGACGTCCACGCCGGGTTCACCGTGAGCGAGGCGGCCACCGCCCGCCGGGTGCTGCTGCGGCTCATCTCGCCCGGCGACGGCACACCCGACACCCGCCGGCCGGCCGAACGGGCCGAGCTGGAGACCACCGGCACCGGACGGGAGGAGGTCGCCCGGGTCCTGGAGGCGCTCACCCGGGCCCGCCTCCTCACCCTCGACGGCCCCACCGTGGACCTCGCCCACGAGGCGCTCATCACCGCCTGGCCACGGCTGCGCGGCTGGATCGAGGAGGACCGGGACCGGCTGCGCGCCCACCGGCAACTGACCGAGGCCGCCCGTTCCTGGGAGGAGCTGGGCCGCGACGCGGGCGCGCTGTACCGGGGGAGCCGGCTCGTCAGGGCGCGGGAGTACTTCGCGGGTCCGGGCCACACCGACGACCTGACCGACCAGGAGGCCGCCTTCCTCGCGGCCGGACTCGGCGCGCTGGAGGAGGAGGAGCGTGCCAAGGCCCGCACCACCCGCCGGCTGCGCGTCCTCGTCACCTCCCTGGCCTGCCTACTCGCCCTCGCCCTGACCGCGACCGCCGTCGCCTACTGGCAGCGCCAGAGCGCACTGGACGCGCAACGCGAGGGCCTCTCCCGCCAGTTGGCCGCACAGTCCGCCGCCCTGCTGGACAGTGACACCGACCTCGCGTCGCTGCTGGCCATCAAGGCGTACCGCACCAGCCCCACCAGGGAGGCCACCCGGAGTCTGTACGCCGCCGCGGCCGTTCCGCTCGAACGCCGGCTGACCGGACACACCGGGACCGTCTCCGCGCTGGTCTACAGCCCCGACGGGAAGACCCTCGCCGGCGGCAGCTACGACGGCACGGTAAGGCTGTGGGACACCGGGACCGGACGGACCCGGAAGGTGCTCGCCGGCCGTGCGGACGCGGACGACCCCGATCTCGTCCGCACCGTGGCCTTCGGCCCGGACGGCAGGACCCTCGCCACGAGTCACAACGACGACGCGCGGCTGTGGGACCTGGACACCGGACGCGTACGGGACACGGTCGCCCTGCGGAAACCCGACGACGACAACATGGCTGCGGTCGGCTTCGACCGCTCCGGCCGCGCGCTCGCCGTCGCCGAGAGCGGACAGGTGCGGGACGTGGCCACCGGCCGGGTCACGACCACCCTGAAGGGGCCCACCGGGCTGGAGATGGCGGTGGCGTTCAGCCCCGACGGCCGCACCCTCGCCACCAGCACCCGCGACCGCACCGCCCAACTCTGGGACCTGCGGACCGGGAAGGTCTTCGCCACCCTCAGAAGCAGTACCGGCGTGGTCAGTTCACTGGCCTTCGACGCGGCAGGGAAGACGCTCGCCACGGGCACCGAGGACGGCACCGTCCACCTGTGGGACGTGGCCGACGGCAGCCGGCGCACCACGCTCACCAGCGCCAGCAGCAGGGTCGAGTCCATGGCGTTCGCCCCCGACGGCACAACCCTGGCCGCCGGCAGCTACGACGGCACGGTACGCCTCTGGGACCCGGCCACCGGCCGCGCCCGCTCCACCCTGACCGGGCACACCAGCCCCGTCATGTCGGTGGCGTTCGCTCCCGACGGGCGCGAACTGGCCGCGGGCAACGAGGCCGACGTCTTCGGCGGCGGTGACGTCGCGGTCCGGCTGTGGAAGGTGGGCACGGACCGGCCCCGGGCGACGCTGCGGGTCCCCGGCGGCGACCTGCGGTCGGTGGCCTACAGCCCCGACGGCGACACCATGGCGACCAGCAGCCTCCGGATGTCCGACGACCCGAGGGACGAGACCGGCTCGGTGCGGCTCTGGGACACGGCCACCCGCCGCACGCGCGCCGTGCTCGACGAGGGGCTCACGCATGTCGAGGAGGTCCACTTCAGCCCCGACGGCAGGACGCTCGCCCTCTCCGACGACGCCGGGGCCGAGCTGTGGGACGTCCGCACCCGCCGGCCGCGGGTCACCCTGCCCGCGCGGTTCGTCAACGGGATGGCGTTCAGCCCGGACGGCCGCACCCTGGTCACAGTGGGGGACGGCCTGGTCCTGTGGGACCCCCGGACGGGGCGCCCGCGCGTCGAACTCCCCAAGGCCGAGGAGGGCTCTCCGGTGGCGTTCAGTCCCACGGGCGAGGTGTTCGCCACCACCGGCGGGCAGGAGGCGGAGATCCGGCTGCGCGATCCCGCCACCGGGCGCGTCGTGCGCAGGCTCACGGAACCGGCGGGCGGCGCCGCGTCCGAGGGGGCGCGGGACGACCCGGTCATGATGTTCCGGCAGGTGGAGTCGATGGCGTTCAGCCCGGACGGCCGCGTCCTCGCCTCCGCCGACTCCGACGGCACGGTACGGCTGTGGGACACCGGCACCGGAGACCTCGACGCCACGCTCACCGTCAGCCTCACGCAGGGCCCGGTCACGGTCGCGTTCAGCCCCGACGGCCGGACGCTCGCCACGGCCGGGGGAAGCACGGTACGGCTGTGGGACACCACCACCAGGTACGTCCGGGCGACGCTCCCCGGCGGCGGCGGCGCACGGCTGGCGTTCAGCCCCGACGGCCGCACCCTCGTGGTCGGCGACCAGGGCGACCGTCTCCGCCTGTGGGACGTCGACCTGCCCCTCCCCGCCGAAGTGATCGACCACATCTGCCGCGCCGTCCACCGCGACCTCACCCAGCAGGAACGGGCCCTGTATCTGCCGGATCAGGAGCCGGGCCGAGTGTGCTGAACTCGCGGACGCATTGACCCTGAGGGCACTGCCCCAAGAGTCAATTTCGCCCGACTGGCCTCACCCGTAACGTCGTTGCACGTAACACCGAACTCCAGTTCCCGCAGGGGCGTTTCGCACGGCGACCGCCCCTTGGCACGGAAGGACGGTCGTCTGCGTGTCCACGACTGCAACAGTCCGCAGAACACCACTGATAGCCATGGCGGCGGCCCTCTTCCTCACCGGGTTCGCCGCCGAGTCCACCCCGGCGGCGGCCTCCCAGAGCGGTGAACAGCTCCGTACGGTCGCCGCGTTCGGCACCGTCGCCTCCGCCGGCACGGTCGAGGCGACCGCCGCGAAGGCCAGGACCAGCTACACCCGCACCCGGGGCAGCACCAGCGAGCCCTTCGTGCTCACGGTCGTCGACACCAAGGGCAAGGTGCGCGGCACGATGGGCGGCACCGCGAGCCAGTCGGAGAAGCTGAACTCAAAGTCGCACGACTGGACCCGCACCCTCAAGATCAAGATCACCAGCGCCACCGGCGCGGCCAAGAACGGCGCGAAGATCAACACGAAGATCTCGTGCGGCAAGGGCGCCCGCCGCTGTCAGCCCTCCGCCGCGGTCAAGGGCACCCTGAAGACGGGCCGGACCTACACCGCGACCTGGAAGATCCACTCGCCGGGCAAGAAGACCGTCATCCACAAGCCGGTCCCCGTCGCCACGATCAGCGTGACCGGCGCGACCCCGGACAACAGCTCCCCGGTCACCATGCGCGGCGTCCGCTGCGACAGCGTGTCGTACCTGGGCAAGCCCGGTTGCGTCTACGCCTCCTGGCTGCCGAGCTTCACCCTGTCCCGCAAGGACAGCGCGGTGAAGGAGGCCGCCCAGCACGTCTACGACGCCCAGCGCAAGGTCAAGGGCAAGCCGGGCCTGTCCAAGCCCCTGCACCGACTGACCGGCAAGAAGAAGATCGACAAGAACCGCTCGATCGTCTGCAAGAAGTCGTACAAGCGGCCCAAGGGCAAGTCCTGCGACGAGTACCCCATGGCGTCCACCCGCGAGGGCGGCGGGCAGGAGTCCAAGGGTCTGAGCAGCCACCGCATGATCAACGCCAAGCAGAACAGCAAGGCGGGGACCCGGCTCAACCAGTTCTACGGCCAGAACCGGATCATCGACGGTGACGGGTTCTTCGTGAAGGTCAAGTAGCGAGTAGTACGGGGCAAGTGGCTGACGTAGCCTCGTACGCCCTGTACGAAACGAAGTGGGAGGGTATCCGCGATGACCGACGCGTCCCGGTCCATGGTGCTCTTCGTCGAGGACGGCCGATTCGAGATCGACCCGACGGAGCCCGGCGCCGACGAGAGTCCCGAGATCGAGCCGCCGCTCGGCGAGGCGGTCAACGGGATCGTCGCGGTCACCCACGACGCGGGTGAGATCCGTACGGGGATCAGAAGGGGCAACGTCCATCTCGACGTCCGCCTCCTCGACGCGGAACCCGCCGACGGGACAGCCGGCGGGGACGACTGGGACGAGGTGGTGGACACCACCTTCGTGTCCACCACCGGTTACGCCCGTATCAGCTCCTACGAACACGCCCTGGACCTCAACATCGCCCACCAGGGCCCCGGAACCTACCGCCTCCGCCTGCATGCCAGGGGCCGCGACTCCCAGCCGGGCGCGGCCCTGCGCCGCCGGTCCAAGCCGACGGCCGAGCGGTACGAGTTCCACATCTGGCCGGCCGCGGCTGCCCCCGAGGTGGTGCACAAGGCGACGGACACGGTCGGCCACGAACTGCGCGTCCGGCTCGCGGCGATGGCCGAGCGCGGCGCCGAGTGGTCGCTGGACGACTGGGTGGGCCCGCTCACCGTGAAGGTCACCGACGGCACGTTCTCGCTGCGCGACCCCGACGCCGAGACCCCGCCGCAGCAGGGCGGCTTCCTGTCGACCGCGCGCGACTGGGCCCTGATCTCCACCGGCACCGTCTCCGGCACCGTCACGGTCACCCTGCACCCCGCCGACCGCGACCCCCGGCCCGACCCGCTGCCGTGGGACGAGATCGCCGAGGCCACCGTCCGCTCCACCACCGGAAGCCTCGTGCTGTGCACCGCCGACGGCCCCACGAAGGACGACGAGGACGTCGCCTTCCACGGCCCCCGTCAGTACGGCGTCCGTGTCCACGCCCGCCGTACGCCGCACGGCGAGGACTACCTCGTCCAGACCTGGATGCACGGAAAGAGGTAGGCGACGACCATGCCCCGACTTCTGGGCCCCTGGCCGGTCCGCGTGGACGAGGGCCAGTTCTATCTGGCGCCCGAGGGCGACTTCACCCACATCCCGGCGAAGCGCGCCGAACACGCCCTCGACCGCGCCTACGACGGCGACGGCCTCCTCGGCACCGCCGAGGACGTCGCCTGCGTCCTGACCGGCATCAACTCCGGTTCCGTCCTGCTCTCGGCACTCCTCGTCGACAAGGACCCCGGGCACGACCCCGGCACCTGGGACGACATCGCCACCTCCGAACTCGTCTCACCACGCGGCGACTTCCGCGACAGCGCCCTCATGGGCGAGCGCGGCGACATCAACCTCGCGCATGCCGGCCCCGGCACGTACGGGCTCCGCCTGCACGCCAGGGGGCGCGATGCCGACCCCGACGGCGTCCAGGACGAGGACGAGCCCATCACCGAGCGGTATCTGCTCCAGGTGTGGCCGTCCAGGTGACGAAGAAGGTCTCGATCTGCCCGACAGCGACGCGGTAGAGAGCCTCTGACCGACGTCCTACGGCTCAGGTGGCTCTCCGCTCCGGGCCGGCTGATGGCGAAGGCGGCGGTCCCGGGTGAGGGGACCGCCGCCCTCAGCTGTGCCGTGGCGGGTGTCAGCGCGAGCCGTTGCCGATCTGGGAGTGGTAGGTGCGGGCGCCCTTGCCGGTCACGACCTGGAGCTTCTTGACGGGCTTGGTGCCGGCGCTCCTGTACTTGGGGGTGGCGGTCCAGTTGGTCACACCGTCGAGCGCGTTGGCCTTGAGCTCGGTGCGGGACTTGGAGGGCTTGAGGGCGAAGGCGGCGTTGAAGTTGGTGCCGTAGTTCTTGATCTTCCGGCCCTCGCCGGTGATCCGGTTGCCTTTGGTCTCGTAGGTCAACACGGTCCGCATCCTGGTGACCGAGACGTTGAAGATGCGCTGTTCCGACCAGGTGTTCAGGGTGATGGTCTTACGGTCGTCGACGCCGGGAGCCCCGGCGGACGTCCGGATGGTGAAGGTGACGTCCTTCTTGTAGGTGACGGTCTTCCCGTAGGCGAGGCTGGGGATTCTGCCGTCGTGCGCGACGGCGAACGCCTTGAGCACCTTCGGGTCCTGCAGGTAGCCGACGAATTTCTTCTGCTGGGCCGCGGACAGCTTGTCGAACCCGTGGAGTGTGTCCTTGGCCTCCTCGCCCGGCGCCTTCTTCAGCCACTTCTTGTAGGCGTCCACCGTCAGCTTCGCGGGCGCGGTGGGCTTGGCGGACTCGGCGGCGGTCTGGCCGTCGGCGAAGGCCTGGCCGGTGCCGCCCAGCAGGGCGATGGCGGCGGCTGCGGCTATGGCGGATGCGGTGATGCCGTTGCGCACGGTGGTTCTCTCCTCGTCGCGCGATGCGGGGTGGATTCGCGGTTCCTTCTCGCTGTCGCGACGAAGCTACGGGCGCGCCGAGTCCGGGCGGAATTGTCTCTTGGGGCACTGCCCCGGCGGGCAGTGCCCCAGGAGACGGCTGCCGGCGCCGCACCGCTCGGCGGCGGGTACGGCGAAGGCGGCGGCCCGGGGATCGGGGGCCGTCGCCTTCAGCTGGGAGAGCCGTGCCGGCTGCTGATCAAGCACGAGCGCCGATCAGTATCAGTTCTGATCAGTACCGGTACCGATCAGTACCAGTTGTTGGCCTGCCAGAAGTTCCACGCGCCACAGGGGCTGCCGTAGCGGTCCTTCATGTAGTCCACGCCCCACTTGATCTGGGTGGCGGCGTTGGTCTTCCAGTCGGAGCCGGCCGAGGCCATCTTGGAGCCGGGGAGCGCCTGGACCAGGCCGTAGGCGCCGGAGGACGCGTTCGTCGCGTTGACGTCCCAGTCGCTCTCGTGGTCGACGATCTTGGAGAAGCACGTGTACTCCGCCGAGTCCCCGATCATCTTCTTCGCGACGGCCTGGGCCTGAGAGGCCTCCGACGCGGCCTGGGCGGGCGCGGCGGCGAGTACGGCACCGGTGGCGGCGACGGCCAGGGTGGCACCGGCGAGGGCCTTCTTCGGGGAGGCGATGCGACGGAGAGCGGAGAGGGTCACGGGGATCCTTTTCTTCGGGGACATGGTCGTCGCGGGCATGCCTTCACCACGTGGGGTGCGGTGGGGGCGTACGTCGGCGCCGAGGCCCGGGTGGGCTCGTCGGCGCCGTTGCGACTCATCCAGAGAAACAGCCGGAGCAGGCGTCCGCAATGACCCCTTTTGCTAGTTGCCGTCGTATCCGCACGCTCGGCCCCTTCTGTGACGTGGCTCTCAAAGCCCAGGTCAACGCCCATAAGGCCGTGCGCATGTCAACCACTTCGATCTACGAGCCCGGTTCGTATGTGACGTGCACCCTGTGGGGTGGTTCACGGCTCTCGCGACGGACCGTGCGCGGCGGGGTGCCGGAGAGTCACCGGGCGGGCGGGGTGAAGGTGACCGGGCTCTCGAAGGCGGCCCTGCGGGTGGCCCGGCGCAGTGCCTTGAGGACCGGGGTGCCGAGGGCGAGGGTCAGGACGGCCGTGACGACCGCGCGGCCCAGGTCCCAGCCGAGGGACGTGGCCAGGCAGTACGCGACGAAACGCGCGAGCTTGGCGGCCGGGGCCGCGTCCGCGTCGTAGGCGACGGCCGAGGCGAGGGTGTCGATGAAGGGCCAGCCGTACAGATTCATGACCGTGCCGTACGCGAAGGCGGCGACGAAGCCGTAGCCGGCGAGCAGGGCGAGCTCGGCGCGCCCGCGCAGCCGGTGGGCGCCCGGCAGCAGCCCGGCCCCCATCGCGAACCAGCCCATCGCCAGCATCTGGAACGGCATCCACGGGCCCACACCCCCCGTGAGCAGCGCGGACGAGAACATCGTCACCGCGCCGAGCGTGAAGCCGAAGCCCGGGCCGAGGACCCGCCCGCTGAGCACCATGAGGAAGAACATCGGCTCGATCCCGGCGGTCCCGGCCCCGATCGGGCGCAGCGCCGCGCCGACGGCGGCGAGCACCCCGAGCATCGCCACCGCCTTCGCCCCGAGCCCCGCCTCGGAGAGCGTCGCGCCGACGACCCCCACCAGCAGCACGAGCAACCCGGCGAACAGCCAGGGCGCGTCCTGCGCGTGCGCGGTCACCTGCGAACCGGGATCCGCGACGAAGGGCCAGCCGAACGCCGCGGCCCCGACGGCACTGACGAGGACGAGCGCGGCGACGGTACGGGGGGAGAGGGGGACCGGGCGGGGGCGGCGGGGCGGCGGGAGGCTGCTGCTCATGGGTGCTCCTCGGGGGCCGGTGCCGGGTCCGTCGCTCGCAGGGCGCGGCGTACCTGGGCCGTGGTCAGCCAGGGCTGCGGGGCGAGGATCTTCGTGACCTGCGGCGCGAAGGACGGGGAGCCGACGACCACCTCGGCGGTCGGCCCGTCGGCCACGACCTCCCCGTCGGCGAGGATCACCACACGGTGGGCCAGCTCGGCGGCCAGTTCCACGTCGTGCGTGGCCAGGACGATGGCGTGCCCGTCGGCCGCGAGGGCGCGCAGCTGCGTGACCAGGCGTGCCTTGGCCGCGTAGTCGAGGCCCCGGGTCGGTTCGTCGAGCAGGAGCAGCGGCGGGCGGGCCGTGAGGACCACCGCGAGCGCGAGGGCCAGCCGCTGCCCCTCCGACAGGTCGCGCGGGTGCGTGTCGTCCGCGATGCCGGGCAGCAGTTCGGCGGCGAGGGCCCGGCAGGTGCCCGGCCCGGCCCCGGCGTCCCGGTCCGCCGCCGCGCACTCCGCCGCGACCGTGTCCGTGTAGAGCAGGTCGCGGGGCTCCTGCGGTACGAGGCCCACGCGGCGTACGAGGTCCGGGGGCGCCGTCCGGTGCGGGTCCAGCCCGCCCACCCGCACCGATCCGGCCGCCGGCGCCACCAGCCCGACCAGCGCGGACAGCAGCGTGGACTTGCCGGCGCCGTTGCGGCCCATGAGGGCGATCGTCTCGCCCGGGGTGACGGTGAGGGTGACGCGGGTGAGGGCATGGACGCGGCCGTGGTGGACGGAGAGGGCGGTCACCGTCGCCGGGGCGGCGTGACGGGAGGGGGCGTCAGGGGTCGGGCGTCTGCTGAGGAGGCGCCGGAAGAGGGGGGAGCGTGGGGCCGGGGAGAGCTCGGGGGCTTCTGTTGTGTGCGGGGTGCGCGTGGTTCGTGGTCGATCGCGCAGTTCCCCGCGCCCCTTGAGGGCGAGGGTTTCTCGGAGTGGTTCCGCGCGACGGCGGGCGTCCCGGACCGTCAGGGGCAGCGGGGACCAGCCCGCCAGGCGGCCCAGGTCCACCACCGGCGGGAACACGGGAGAGACGGCCATCACCTCGGCCGGGGTGCCCAGGACCGGTGGCGCTCCCGGGGCCGGGAGGAGGACGATCCGGTCGGCGTACTGGACGACCCGCTCCAGGCGGTGCTCGGCCAGGAACACGGTCGTGCCCAGGTCGTGCACGAGCCGCTGGAGGACGGCCAGGACCTCCTCGGCGGCGGCCGGGTCCAGGGCGGAGGTCGGCTCGTCGAGGACCAGCACCCGGGGGTGCGGGGTGAGCACGGACCCGATCGCGACGCGCTGCCGCTGGCCGCCGGAGAGCGTGGCGATGGGCCGGTCGCGGAGGCCGGCCAGGCCCAGCAGGTCGAGCGTCTCCTCCACCCGACGCCGCATGACGTCCGGAGCGAGCCCCAACGACTCCATTCCGTAGGCGAGTTCGTCCTCGACCCGGTCCGTCACGAAGTGCGCCGCCGGATCCTGGCCCACCGTGCCGACCACGTCGGCGAGTTCACGCGGCTTGTGGGTACGGGTGTCCCGCCCGGCCACCGTCACCCGGCCGCTCAGGGTGCCGCCGGTGAAGTGCGGCACGAGCCCGTTCACCGCCCCGAGCACGGTCGACTTCCCGACCCCCGACGGCCCCACCAGCAGCACGAGTTCGCCCTCCGGGATCTCGAAGTCCACGCCGCGGACGGTCGGTTCGGCCGCCCCGTCGTACGTCACGGACACATCCTCGAAGCGGATCACGAGGTCTCCTCCTCGGACGGGGCGGCCGTCGGCGCGGGTACGGCGAACGCCGGGAGCAGGCCCAGCAGGATCGCGGCGGCGGGCAGCAGGGGCAGGTCGGGCGAGGTGAGGGGGACGACGACGGGGTGCAGGGCGGCGGGGTCGTACGCGGCGGAGCCGATCAGCAGCGCGGCGACGGCCACCCCGGACCCGGCCACCAGCCACGCCCGCGCGCCCCAGGCGTCGGGCCGGTACCGGGTGCGCGGCGAGCGACGGCCGCCCAGCCGCAGCCCGGCCAGCGCGGCGGCGACCCCCGCGAGCAGCACGGGGAGGCCGTAGCCGCCGCCCTCGGCGGTCAGCACGCCGTACGTTCCCGCGCAGACGCCGAGCAGCCCCCCGAGGGTGAGCGCGGCGGTCGTACGGCGGACGGGTGCCGGGACCTCGGCGGTACGGCCGTAGCCCCGCGCGTCCATCGCGGCGGCGAGCGCGACCGACCGCTCCAACGCGCCCTCCAGCACCGGGAGTCCGACGTGCAACAGCCCCCGCAGGCCCCGGTCGGGCCGGCCCCGCAGCCGCCGCGCCGCCCGCAACCGCTGTACGTCCGCCACCAGGTGCGGCGCGAACGTCATCGCCACCACCACGGCCACGCCGGCCTCGTACAGGGCGCCGGGGAGGGACTTGAGGAGGCGGGCCGGGTCGGCCAGGGCGTTCGCGGCGCCGACGCAGATCAACAGGGTGGCCAGCCGCAGCCCGTCGTACAGCGCGAACAGGAAGCCCTCCGCCGTGATCCGGCCGCCCAGCCGGATCCCCTGCGCCCAGGCGGGAAGCGGCACTTCGGGGAGCGTGAACAGGGTGTGCGTGCCGGGGACGGGCGACCCCAGCACGACCGCGAACACCAGCCGGACGCCCAGCACCACCAGCCCGAGCTTCACGAACGCGGTGTACGAGCGGGCCCAGGGGGCGTCGGTGCGGTGCGTGGCCACGACGTAGCCCGCCACCGCGACCAGCAGGGCGAGGAGCAGGGGGTTGGTCGTACGCGAGGCGGCGGTCCCGAGACCGAGCGCCCAGACCCACCAGGCGAGAGGGTGCACCGAGCCCTGGCGCGACCACGCGTCCAGCCGCGCCCCCGGGCCCCGCCGTGACCCCGCGCCGGGCCGGTGCGGCGCCGCCGAGTCGGGGGACCCGCCTCCGGCAGGCCCCGACCCCGGCCCCGACCCCGGGCGTCCTGTGAACCACCGCATCGCGCCGCCCTACCCCCGGCGCCGCCGCGCCCGCCACAGCGCGGCGGCCCCCAGCGCGGCGACCAGACCCGCGCCCACGAACAGCCCGACGGACGGCCCCGACCCGTCCTCGGAGGCACCCCCGGCCGACGAACTCGGGCCCCCCGTACGGCCGTCGGAGGCGGACCCGGCGTCGGCGTCGGACCCGGCGTCGGAGGCGACCGCCTCGCCGCATCCCCGGCCCGGATAGCCGCCGATCGCGCAGAGCAGCGCGTTCGTGTCGTACCGGAGCGGCTTCGCGACGGACGCCAACGCCTCGGCCGTGGTCGCCTCGTCCGGCACCCGCGCACAGGCCGTGCGCGCCGCCGGAGGCGTCTCACCCTCCGGCGCGTCCGCCGCCGTACCGAAGTCGATGACCAGCGCGACCCGCTTCCGCCCGTCCCGCGCGGCCGTGTCCCCGCAGATCGCGGGGAAGTCGGCGGCGCCGCGCGGCTGGACGGCGTCCGACGAGTCCCGGCTCACGGCGAACCGGAAGCCCTGCACGGTCCCGTCCGTCGGCCGCGCGGTCGACGGCCCCTGCGTGGCGTACGCCCAGGCGGAACCGTCCCGCTCCCAGAAGGACCAGTAGCGGTAGGCGGCGGCATGGGCCGGCGCCGAACTCCCCAGTACGAGCAGCAGACCGCTCAGGAAGGCGACCGGCGCCGCACGCCACGGCCGGGACACACCACCCAGTGGCAGTGGCAGTGGCAGTGGCAGTGGCAGTGGAAGTGGCCGTGGCCGACGCCCGGTCGAGCCGGTCACGCCTCCGGCCGCTTCCGGCCGCCCCGCACCAGCGCGAACCCGACCAGGGCCGCGACCACGATCAGTCCGAGCCCGATCACCCACCACGCACCCGCCGGGAGACCGTCGCCGGACCCGTCGGCCTCGTCCCCGGCGGCCGTGTCGTCGACCGGCACCGAGGAGTAGTCGTCCACGTCCCCGGCCGGGCCGGTCTCCCGCAACTGTGCCACGAGGTCCGCGCCACCGAAGTCACGCGGGTCGACACCGGAGGCGTGGGCGGCGAAGACGAGCTGGGCGTACGCGGCGGGCCCGGCCTTGGCCGCCCAGACCCCGTAGTTCTTCTCCAGCCAGGCGAGCGGCTTCCCGGTCGCGTCCACGTCCCCGGCGGCGGCGAGCGCGACGACCGCGTCGGCGGTGTTGCCGTGGTCGGGCTGGTCCTTCGCGCCGGCGAGGGAGGACTTCAGATAGCCGTCGGCGGTGAGGGCACCGGCCAGATGGACGGCACCGTTGTGCGCGAGGGCCTCCGGCGAGTCACCGGAGGCGCAGGTGTCGAACGAGGCCGCGTCCTTCCCCGCGCCGCCGCGCCCCGCCTCGACCACGAATCCCTTGCCCAGGCTGCCGAGCACCGCGGCGGCCGTGGCGTCGGCGTTCGCGGCGAGGCCGCCCTTCTTGTCGGGCTGGTAGGCGAAGGCCCCGCCGTCCATCGATGCGTCGTCGTCGCCGCAGGGGAGGGCGAGGGAACGGAGGGCGTCGTAAGGGGAGTTGCCGTCCCTCTTCCGCTTCCCGGGGGTGTCGCCCACGGCGGCCAGCGCGCCGATCACGACGGACGTCGAGTTCGCGTCGCTGGGCCCGCCCGCGGTGTAGCCCCAGCCGCCGTCCTCGTTCTGGTTGTCCTTCAGCCATCGCACCGCCCGGCCGGCCTCGGCGTCCCGCCCGCCGACCGCGGCGAGCGCCTGGATCGCGGCGGCCGTGCTGTTGGTGTCGACGGCCGTCGCGGCGTCGCACTTCGCGGTCGCGTCGGCGCGGTACGCCGGGAACGCCCCGCTCGCGCACTGCTGCCCGACGAGCCATTCCACGGCCCCGGCACCGGGCTTCTCACCCACGGTGCGCAGGGCGAGCAGGGTGAGCGACTGCCGCCAGACACCGTCGTACGTGGGGTCGGTGGAGCCGTACAGACCGGTGGGTATCGCCTGGGAGGGCGAGGCGGAGGGAGCGGTGGACGCCTCGCCGGCCGGGTCGTCGGCGAGGGCGGCCGGCGCGAGACCGAGTCCGGTGCCGAGTGCGGCTGTGGCGGTGGCGGCCAGTACGGCGACGACCGCGGCGCTGCGGCGGACATTCATGATCGGCGGCTGCCTCTCCCTGACGGGGAGCCGGGCGGCACGGCGAAGCGCCGGGCGGCTCGGCTCCGTATTCCTCGACGGTGCCGTGCACCGGCGGGCCGCCGGTGACGCGAGCCGGTCACGATTCCGTCCAGGGCAGTCCGGCTCGCCGCCTCTGCCGAGGGCGGCTCACGGTTGCGGGTCAGCGCCGGATTTGCACCGGCTTCCCCCTGTACGGGTGTGATGACGACGCGGTCACTCTACCTGCCGGTAGCCACGATTCTGAGGGCCACCCGGGGGCCGCGATAGGTTCGGGCCATGCGTACGGGGAGACTGCTGGGCGCGGGCCGCACGGCCGACGTGTACGAACTCCACGCCGACGAGGGCGAGTCCGGGGCGGACGGCCCCGACGGCCTCGGCACGGTGACCGGGACCGCGGCCCCCGGCGGCGCCGCGGACCGTGACGGAGCCGACAGCCACACCGGACCCGGTGGTCGCGACGGGCGTACCGAACGCGGAGGTGGCGCCTGGGTGCTGCGGCGCTACCGGGACGGGTGGGGGGACGCGGCCGCCGAGGCCGAGGTCATGGAGTACGTACGGGGTCACGGCTACCCCGTTCCGCGCGTGCGCTCGGCGACCCGTACGGAGATGGTGCTGGAGCACCTGTCCGGCCCGACCCTGTTGGAGGCCTGCGCCGCCGGCCGGATCGCCCCACCGGAGGCCGGCGCCACCCTGGCCCACCTCCTGCGGGCCCTCCACGCCGTCCAGCCCCGACACCGCCCCGGGGTCCGGGTGCTCCACCTGGACCTGCACCCGGACAACGTCGTCCTCCCCGCGCACGGCCCGCAGGTCATCGACTGGAACAACACCGAGGAGGGGCCGCCCGGCCTGGACTGGGGTGTCTCCGCGACGATCCTCGCCCAGGTGGCCGTCGACCCGACCGACCCCCGCGCGCCCCTGGCCCACGCCACCCTCACCTCGCTCCTCGCCCACCGCCCCGCCGACACCCTGACGCCCCACGACCTGACCGAAGCGATCCACCGCCGGGCATCCACCCCGACCATGTCGTCCCGCGAGACCGAACTCCTGGGCCGAGCTGAGCAGTTGATCCTCCGGGTCATGTCGGCGGAGGCGGAGGCCTGAGCAGGCCGTAGGCCTTCAGGCTCCCCCTCAAACCGCCACGTACCGCACCGGATCGCTCCCCGGTACCGGCTCCGCCCTGCCCAGCTTCACCAGGCGGCGTACGTGGGCCTCCGCCTCGGAGACCGCGATGTTGCGGGAGGTGAAGGGGATGTCGGGCCAGGGGCGGTTCCACTCCATGCGTTCGGCGAGCTGCCAGGTGGTGAGGGGGGCGGCGAGAAGGACCAGCAGGTCGGCGAGGCGGGACTCGTGGTGGGCCAGCAACTCCCGTACGCGCGCGGCCGTATCGGTGAACGCGTACTGATGCGCCGGAAGAATCTCCGCGGCGCCGAGGCGGCCCACGCGTTCGAGGGAGTCGAGGTAGTCGCCGAGGGGGTCGGTGACCGTGTCGTCGTCCGGGTCCTCGTAGAGCCCGATGTGCGGGCTGATCTCGGGCAGGAGGTGGTCGCCGGAGAACAGCCGTCCATGACCCGGGAGTCGGGCGGGGTGCGCCTCCTCCAGGTGGAGGCAGACATGCCCCGGCGTGTGGCCCGGCGTCCAGATCGCGCGGATCCGACGGCCGGGGAGGTCGAGGAGTTCGCCGGGCACGATCTCGCGGTCGGGGAGCGCGGGGGAGAAGCCGGGCAGCGCGCGCGGACCGCGCGGCGCCCGCAGCGGCGCGAGGTGTTCCTCGGGCGCCCCCGCCGCCGTGAGCTTGTCCGTCATGTAGGAGTACCAGCGCTCCGGGCCGGTCCCCCGTGTGCGCCGCACGATCGCCGTGTCCGCCGCGTGCATCGCCACCCACGCCCCGGACGCCTCGCGCACCGCCCCCGACAGCCCGTGGTGGTCGGGGTGGTGGTGCGTGATCACGACCCCGTGGATCTCGGCGACCGACGTACCGCACGCGAGAAGGCCCGCGGCGAGCGTGTCCCAGGACGCCGGGTCGTCCCAGCCGGTGTCGACGAGCACCGGCCCGCGGTCGGTGTCCACGACGTACACCAGGGTGTGGCCGAGCGGGTTGTCCGGGATGGGGACCTCGATGGACCGTACGCCTCCGCCGTGATCGGTCACCTGTGTCATGAAGTCACTATAACTAGAACGAGTTCCACCAGGGGTGGGTGCGAGAATCCGCGGCCGCCCCCACCGGCCGACGCATGACATGGACTCCTTCCCCTGGAACTGGTATCAGTTCCCTATTCGAAACTGACGGTATGTCAGAGAAGTGGCTCCGGGAGGCGACGGCCATGACCGAACTCGTGGAACACGGACAGCTGTTCATCGGCGGGGAGCTGACCGACCCCCTGGGCACGGACGTCATCGAGGTGGTCTCGCCGCACACGGAGGAGGTCATCGGCCGGGTCCCGCACGCCTCGCGCGCGGACGTCGACCGGGCCGTGGCCGCCGCGCGCCGGGCCTTCGACCATGGCCCCTGGCCCCGGACGACCCTGGACGAGCGGATCGAGGTCGTGGCCCGGATCAAGGACGCCTTCGCGGTGCGCCACGAGGAGTTCGCCCGGATCATCAGCGCCGAGAACGGCACCCCGTTCACCTCCAGCGTGATGGTGCAGGCCCTCGCGTCGATGATGGTGTGGGACGCGGCGATCACCACCGCCCGCGACTTCACCTACGAGGAGCAGCGGGCCGGCGTGCTCGGCCGGCTCCTCGTCCGGCGCGAGCCGGTCGGGGTGGTCGCGGCGGTCGTCCCCTGGAACGTGCCGCAGTTCACCGCCGCCGCCAAGCTCGCCCCCGCCCTTCTCGCCGGCTGCCCGGTGATCCTGAAGGTGTCGCCCGAAACCCCCCTGGACGCCTATCTGTTGGCGGAGATTGCCGCCGAGGCCGGTCTGCCCGAGGGTGTGCTCTCGATCCTGCCCGCCGACCGTGAGGTCAGCGAGTACCTGGTCGGTCACCCGGGCGTCGACAAGGTCTCCTTCACCGGCTCGGTCGCCGCCGGCAAGCGCGTCATGGAGGTCGCCGCCCGCAACCTCACCCGCGTCACCCTGGAGTTGGGCGGCAAGTCGGCGGCCGTGATCCTCCCCGACGCCGACGCGCAGACCGCCGTGAACGGCATCGCCCCGTTCGCCTGGATGATCAACGGCCAGGCGTGCGTGGCCCAGACCCGCATCCTCGTCCCGCGTGCCCGCTACGACGAGTTCGCCGAGGCCTTCGCGGCGTACGCCTCCGCGCTGAAGATCGGCGACCCCCTGGACCCGGCCACCGAACTCGGCCCGCTGGTCGCCGCCCGCCAGCAGCGCCGCAGCCTCGACTACATCCGCATCGGCCAGGAGGAGGGCGCGAAGATCCTCACCGGCGGCGGCCGTCCGGCGGCCCTGGAGCGCGGCTGGTACGTCGAACCGACCCTCTTCGGCGACGTCGACAACTCCATGCGCATCGCCCGGGAGGAGATCTTCGGCCCGGTCATCTGCCTCCTGCCGTACGGCGACGAGGACGAGGCCGTCCGTATCGCCGACGACTCCGAGTACGGGCTCAGCGGCAGCGTCTGGACCGCCGACGACGAACGCGGCATCGACGTCGCCCGCCGGGTCCGTACCGGCACCTACTCGGTCAACACCTTCAGCCTCGACATGTTCGGCCCGTTCGGCGGCTACAAGAACTCCGGCCTCGGGCGCGAGTTCGGCCCCGAGGGCTACGGCGAGTACCTGGAGCACAAGATGATCCACCTGCCCGCCGGATACGAGCCGCCCGCCGGTGCCGCCGAGGGCAAGGGGGTCGGGTGATGGGCGACCGCTGGCACGTGGAGGTCGACCGCGCCCTCTGCATCGGCTCCGCCCAGTGCGTCCACCTCGCCCCGGACGCCTTCCGCCTCGACTCCGCCATGCAGTCCCACCCCGTCGAACCGGAGACCGACGCCCACGAACGCGTCCTGAAGGCGGCGGAGGGCTGCCCGGTGGAGGCGATCTCCATCGCCCTGCTCGGGAGCGGGGAGCCGGTGTTCCCGCCGGAGGAGTAGGGGCCCTACGCTCTGCGGTCGGCACACGAACGACAACACACGCGGGGCGGGAAGAAGTGCGGAAGTCCGAGGCCAAGGGGCTGATCGAGCAGGCGTACGCGGCCTGGGACGCCGAGGAGTGGCAGCGCGCCGCCGACCTCTACGAGCAGGTGCTCGCGCACTTCCCGGACGAGGGGCCGAGCGCGGAGTGGTGGTACGACGCCGCGCTCGGCCACAAGTTCCTGCGCAACTGGGACAAGGCGTACGAGCTGGGCGTCCAGGCGGCCGCCCGGGCGCCGCGCGGCGAGGGCGACCCCGCGTTCTGGAACCTCGGTATCGCGGCCACGATCCGCCGGGACTGGGCGGTCGCGCGCGACGCCTGGGCCGGTTTCGGCCTCGACGTCCCGGCCGGCGAGGGCGCGATCGAGGGCCGTTTCGGCCATGCCTGTGTGCGCCTGGACACCGGGGGCGAACGCGAGGTGGTGTGGATCGAGCGGCTGTGCCCGACGCGCGGCCGCGTCGTCAACGTCCCCGTGACCGGCGGCCGCCGCTACGGCGAGATCGTCCTCCACGACGGTCAGCCCAACGGCGAACGCGTCGTCGACGGCACGACGTTCCCCGTCTTCGACGAACTGCTGCTCTTCGAGGCGTCCGGCCTGCCCACCCTCCAGGTGACGGTCGCGGTGGGGGAGGGCGCCGACCTGGAGGCCCTGGTCGCCCTCTTCGGCGCCCACGACCTCGGCGCGGAGACCGCCGACAGCGTCACCGTGCACTGTGCCTGCTGCAGCGAGGGCACGATCCACAAGGAGCACACGCCGACCCGCACCGGCGCCCAGCGCCTCCGCCTCGGGGCACCGGAGGAGGACGCCCGACGGCTGCTGGACCTGTGGGCGGGCGAGAAGGCGATCGGGCGCAGCTGGAGCGGCCTGGAGATCATGGGCTGAGAACACAACCCTCGAAGGGTAAAAAATCCCCTTTGGGGGTTGTGTTCTCGCATGGGCGTTCTATCGTAGAAATCAGCCTACGAGGCGAGTGAGGGAGTCGACCGGAGTAGCCGACATGGGCGCGAGGTAGCAGATCCGCCGGTGCCGACGTCGACGGTCGGGCTGAGAGGCCGGAAGGCAGCAGGACAGGGCCGGAAGGCGACCCCCAGCACCTGATCCGGGTAATACCGGCGCAGGGAACCCGTCTCGTAGGTCTTTTCGCGCGCCCACTCCACTGCTCGGATCGCGTCCGCCCTCCTATGCCTGCTTCCGCCCTTCCGGGGCCGTCAGGTCGATCAGGCGGCACACCGTCTCGATGTCGATCTTCACCTGGGCGATGGAGGCACGGCCGGAGAGCCAGGTGATGAGGGCCGAGTGCCAGGTGTGCTCGATGACGCGGACGGCGGAGAGCTGCTCGGCGGTCGGGTCGGCCAGCCCCATCGCGTCGAGGATGATCGCGGTGGTCTGGTGGGAGACCTGGTCGACCTCGGGGCTGACGCTGCGGTCGGCGAAGGTGAGCGCCCGCACCATGGCGTCGGCGAGATGGGGCTCGCGCTGCAGGGCCCGGAACGCGCGCATCAGCGTCTCGGCGACCCGCTCGGCGGCCGCCTCGCCGGTCGGGGGCTTCTTGCGGAGCGTGCCGTGCATGTGCTCCAGCTGGGCCTGCATGGTGGCGACCAGCAGATGGATCTTGGAGGGGAAGTAGCGGTAGAGGGTCCCCAGGGCGACCTGTGAGGACTCCGCGACCTCCCGCATCTGCACGGCGTCGAAACCGCCCCGGCTGGCCAACTGGGCGCTGGCGTGCAGGATGCGGCGCCGGCGTGCCTCCTGGCGCTCCGTGAGGGGCGGCGAGTCCGGTCGCGCGGTGCCGGCATCCACCTTGGCCTCCAGCTTGGTCTCCACCTTGGCTTCCGCAGACATGGTTCTCGTTCCGTGACAGTCGTGACGGTCGGTGAGGATATGCGATCACAGAGCATGCCAGGGCGGGGGCCGTGGCGTGAATCACCTGATCCATCTCTCACAGCGGTACTACCAGCCGGTAGATTCGGAGCCTCTTGAACGATCAACTCTGAAACTTGTTCTAGATTACCGTCTCGTCGTAATCTCACGGGAAATCGCAGTGAGAAGGGGGCCAGGAGTGACCGCTGAGGCCAGTCGGGCGGCGTCCCGACGTGACCTTGCCGCCGACGGCGGGCGACCGCTCGACATCGCGCTCCTCACCTATAAAGGGAACCCGTTCTGCGGGGGCCAGGGCGTCTACGTACGGCATCTCTCGCGCGAGCTGGCCCGCCTCGGCCACCGGGTCGAGGTGATCGGTTCCCAGCCCTATCCCGTGCTCGACGAGGACGCCGTCCCCGCCGACGGACCGGGCGGAGTCTCCCTCACCGAGCTGCCCAGCCTCGACCTCTACCGCCAGCCCGACCCCTTCCGCACCCCGAAGCGGGGCGAGTACCGCGACTGGATCGACGCCCTCGAAGTGGCGACCATGTGGACCGGCGGCTTCCCGGAGCCCCTGACGTTCTCCCTGCGCGCCCGCCGCCACCTGCGCGCCCGCCGCGGCGAGTTCGACGTCGTCCACGACAACCAGACCCTCGGGTACGGGCTGCTGGGCGACGTGGGCGCCCCGCTGGTCACCACCATTCACCACCCCATCACCGTCGACCGGCAGTTGGAGCTGGACGCCGCCGAGGGCCGGCAGCGCCGGATGTCCGTACGCCGCTGGTACGCCTTCACGCGCATGCAGAAGCGGGTCGCGCGGCGGCTGCCGTCCGTGCTGACCGTCTCCGGCACCTCCCGCCAGGAGATCGTCGACCACCTCGGTGTGCGCGACGACCGGATGCACGTCGTCCACATCGGCGCCGACACCGACCTCTTCTCGCCGAATCCGGCCGTGCCGCAGGTGTCCGGCCGGATCGTCACCACCTCCAGCGCGGACGTGCCGCTCAAGGGCCTCGTCTTCCTCGTCGAGGCGCTCGCCAAGGTGCGCACCGAGCACACCGCCGCCCACCTGGTCGTCGTCGGCAAGCGGCCCACCGAGGGCCCGGTCGCCCAGGCGATCGAGCGGTACGGCCTCGAAGGCGCCGTCGAGTTCGTCAAGGGCATCTCCGACGCCGAACTTGTCGACCTGGTCCGCTCGGCCGAGGTCGCCTGCGTGCCCTCGCTGTACGAGGGGTTCTCGCTCCCGGCTGCCGAGGCCATGGCCACCGGTACGCCGCTGGTCGCCACCACCGGCGGAGCCATACCGGAGGTCGCCGGACCCGACGGCGAGACCTGCCTCGCGGTGCCCCCGGGAGACCCGGGCGCCCTGGCCACCGCGCTCGGCCGCCTGCTCGGCGACCCCGACCTCCGCCGACGGCTCGGCCGCGCGGGGCGCGAGCGTGTACTGAGCCGGTTCACCTGGGCCAAGGCGGCCGAGGGCACGGTCGCCCACTACCGCGAGGCGATCGCCCGCGGGGCCGCCGGACGGGCCGGAGCCGCCGGACGAGCCCGAGCCGCCGACACGGCTGATGCCGTCGAAGAAGCAGTCGAAGCAAACCGCGAAAGCGCCAACCGCGAAAGCAGGGCCACGTGCTGACCGTCGATTTCTCCAGGTTCCCGCTCGCCCCGGGGGACCGGGTCCTGGATCTCGGCTGTGGAGCGGGCCGGCACGCCTTCGAGTGCTACCGGCGCGGCGCCCAGGTCGTGGCCCTCGACCAGAACGCCGAGGAGATCCGCGAGGTCGCCAAGTGGTTCGCGGCGATGAAGGAGGCCGGCGAGGCCCCCGAGGGCGCCACCGCCACCGCGATGGAGGGCGACGCCCTCGCGCTGCCGTTCCCCGACGAGTCCTTCGACGTCGTCATCATCTCCGAGGTGATGGAGCACATCCCCGACGACAAGGGCGTCCTCGCCGAGATGGTCCGGGTGCTCAGGCCCGGCGGCCGGATAGCCGTCACCGTGCCGCGCTACGGCCCCGAGAAGGTCTGCTGGGCGCTCTCCGACGCCTACCACGAGGTCGAGGGCGGCCACATCCGCATCTACAAGGCGGACGAACTCCTCGCCAAGATCCGCGAGGCGGGCCTCAAGCCGTACGGCACCCACCACGCCCACGCCCTGCACTCGCCCTACTGGTGGCTGAAGTGCGCGTTCGGCGTCGACAACGACAAGGCGCTGCCCGTGCGGGCGTACCACAAGCTGCTGGTCTGGGACATCATGAAGAAGCCCCTGGCCACGCGGGTCGCCGAGGAGGCGCTGAACCCGCTGATCGGCAAGAGCTTCGTGGCGTACGCGACCAAGCCGCACCTGCCGGTCGCCGCTGCCGCCACCACCGCCGCCGCTGCCCCGGCGGACGCCAAGTGACGACCCCCCGGACAGAACACCTGGTCCTGCCCGGGGTCCTCACCGCAGAGGAGGCCGCCGCCACCGTGCGGGGCATCCTCGCGGTGCAGCGCGCGGACGGCGCCATCCCCTGGTTCCGCGGACACCACCTCGACCCGTGGGACCACACCGAGGCGGCCATGGCCCTGGACGCGGCCGGTGAGCACGAGGCCGCCGAACGCGCCTACGAGTGGCTGCGCCGGCACCAGAACGAGGACGGCTCCTGGTACGCCGCCTACGCCGACGGCGACGCCCACGACATCACCGACCGGGGCCGCGAGACCAACTTCGTCGCCTACATGGCCGTCGGCGTCTGGCACCACTACCTGGCCACCGGCGACGACACCTTCCTCGACCACATGTGGCCGGCCGTCTACGCGGCGATCGAGTGCGTCCTGCGGCTCCAGCAGCCCGGCGGGCAGATCGGCTGGAAGCGCGAGGACGACGGCACACCGGTGAACGACGCCCTGCTGACGGGCAGTTCGTCGATCCACCACGCGCTGCGCTGCGCGCTCGCCATCGCCGAGCAGCGGGAAGAGCCGCAGCCGGACTGGGAGTTGGCGGTCGGCGCGCTGCGGCACGCGATCCGCCGGCACCCCGAGCGGTTCCTCGACAAGGACCGCTACTCGATGGACTGGTACTACCCGGTGCTCGGCGGCGCGCTCACCGGCGCCGAGGCCAAGTCCCGCGTCGAGGAGGGCTGGGACCGTTTCGTCGTCCCCGGCCTCGGGGTCCGCTGTGTCGTCCCCAACCCCTGGGTGACCGGCGGCGAATCGGCCGAACTCGCCCTGGCGCTCTGGGCGATGGGCGAGTCCGACCGCGCGCTGGAGATACTCCAGTCCATCCAGCACCTCCGCGACCCCGGCTCCGGCCTGTACTGGACGGGTTACGTCTTCGAGGACCGGGCCGTCTGGCCCGAGGAACTGACGTCCTGGACCGCGGGTTCGCTCCTGCTGGCCGTGGCCGCGCTGGGCGGCGACGAGGCCACGTGCGCGGTCTTCGGCGGGGAGCGCTTGCCGCGCGGGCTGGACGTCGAGTGCTGTTGAGCGCCGCTGAGCCGGGGGGTCCGGCGTCGGCCGCCAGGCCGGTGGGGCTTCTCGCGCAGTTCCCCGCGCCCCTGAAAAGCAGGGGCTGCGCCCCGTGCTTTTCGGCCCGCACCGGACCCGAGCGCACTCAATGCCGGTGCATCCGGTTGGCGATGGCGTGGCCCACGAACAGGTATACGACGGCCGCGAGGCCATAGCCGGCCACCACCCGGGCCCACTGCTCGTCGAACGTGAACAGGTCGTGCGACCAGCCGGCGAGCCAGCGGGCCGCGTCATGGACGAACTGCACGAAGTCGTTCGCGCCGTTCGCGCCCAGCAGGTACATCAGGATCCACAGGCCGAGGATGAACGCCATGACATCGGCGACGATCGCGATGACCCGGCCCGCCTGATTGGAACCGCTATATCGAGACATGCCTGACGGGTTGCCCGTGAACCCCAGGCCAAACCTCGCCCGCCTCCACGAGCCCCCCTCGACGCCTCACCTACGCCTAGGAGTTGAGCTCCGCCAGCACCCGCAGCGTGTGCGGATCCGGGGCCAGCACCAGCAGGTCCGTCACCGGCCCCTTCCGCCATGCCTCCAGCCGCTCCGCGATCCGTTCGCGCGGCCCGACCAGCGAGATCTCGTCGGCGAAGGCGTCCGGCACCGTCAGCACGGCCTCCTCGCGCCGCCCGTCGAGGAAGAGCCGCTGGATGTGCCGGGCCTCCTCCTCGTACCCCATGCGGGCCATGAGATCGGCGTGGAAGTTGCGCCGGGCGTGCCCCATCCCGCCGATGTAGAAGCCGAGCATGGCCTTCACGGGCAACAGCCCCTCGGCGACGTCGTCGCAGACCTTCGCCCGTGCCATGGGCGCGATGAGGAAGCCGTCGGGCATGTCGGTCAGCGAGGCCTCGTAGACATCGGTCCGCGAGGGCGACCAGTACAACGGCAGCCAGCCGTCCGCGATCCGGGCCGTCTGCGCGATGTTCTTCGGCCCCTCCGCGCCGAGCAGGACGGGGAGATCCGCCCGCAGCGGGTGGGTGATGGGCTTCAGCGCCTTCCCGATGCCGGTGGCGTCCGGGCCGTCGTAGGGGAGGGGGTGATAGTGCCCGTCGAGCTCAACGGGCCCTTCCCGCCTGAGGACTTGGCGTACGACGTCGACGTACTCCCTGGTCGCGGTCAGCGGCGACTTCGGGAACGGCCGCCCGTACCAGCCCTCGACGACCTGCGGTCCGGAGAGCCCGAGCCCGAGCAGGGCGCGCCCGCCGGAGAGATGGTCCAGGGTCAGCGCGTGCATCGCGGTGGTGGTGGGCGACCGGGCCGCCATCTGCGCGACCGCCGTGCCCAGCTTGATCCTGGAGGTGTGCGCCGCGATCCAGGTGAGCGGTGTGAACGCGTCCGAGCCCCAGGACTCGGCGGTCCACACCGAGTCGTAGCCGAGCCGCTCCGCCTCCTGGACGAGCGGGACATGGTCCGCCGACGGGCCGCGCCCCCAGTAACCGAGTGCCAGACCGAGCCGCATGTGCCTGCCTCCTGACGATCCGTCAGTTACATGTGCGGGGAGGCGACTGTACGACAGCGGCCCCCCGCCCGGAAGAGCGAGGGGCCGCTGTACGGCTGTACGACTGTCTGGCGAGGTGTGGCTCAGCCGCGCTGGATGCCGCTGGTGTCCTGGAGGACACCGCGACGGCCGTCCTGCGTCTGGGCGACCAGGTTGGGACCGCGCTGCTCGACCGCCAGGTACCAGGTGCCCGGCGCCAGTTCGGCGATCGCCGACTGCGAACCGTCCTCCGCGAACAGCGGACGGGCCACGGGCACCGCGAACCAGAACGGCGAGAAGTCTCCGGCCGGCGGCTGCGGCGCCGCCGCCTGCTGCTGCGGAGCACCACCGAACGGCGCCCCCGGACCCGGCTGCCCGGGCTGACCCGGCTGCGGCTGACCCGCACCGAACGGACCCGGCGCACCGGCGCCCGGGTAGCCGTAACCACCGGGCGGCTGGGCCCCGTACGGCTGCGGCGCGGCAGGCCGCGGAGCACCGACGAGAGCGGCCTTGAGGGCGGGGACGAGGGGGGTGGCGATGGCGGCGGCGGCCAGCAGCAGCGCGGCGATGAGGCCGAGGATGAGACCGGCGCCGGAGTCGGGCTCCGAGCCGCCGAAGGTGCCGAACAGCTCCTCCATCGCTCCGAACGGGTCGATGATCGACCAGAACGAGGTCCACGCGGCGAAGATGGTCAGCGCCACCCCGAGCTGGCCGACGTCCAGGCCGATCACCTTGGGCGGCTGCGGCAGCGCACGGGCGATGACGATCAGCACCGCACCGATGATGCCGGCGACGTACACGCTCATCACCAAGCCGAGGTTGTCCCAGGCATTGGGGATGTCGTCGCCGGAGCCGTCGAACGTGTCGAGGAACGACGCGATGAACAGCAATACCGCTGCTCCGATCACGACGCCGTCGCCTCTGGTGAGGGAGCGGATATTCACTTCAGGTCCTTCGTCAGTCGTCTCGTCATCGGTGGAGGCGTCGCCGTCACCATGTCGCCGTCAGGCCGTGGTGGGAAGCGCGGGGGTGGCCCCTCATCGTAGGGACGACCTTATCGTCCGACCGACGTGGGTGTCCGCCGGGATCACCGCGGTGATCACGACCCGCCCCCTACCCGCGCAGAAAACTCACGAATCCCTCAGAGGTTCCCCTGCCCGCTTCCTGGCCGCCGGGCACCGCTGGTCAGCGGAGCCTCGTCATGGATATCGCGTATCCCCGCGCACCCGACGAACTCGGAGGGAACCGTTGACAGATTGAGACCGCGCGCACGTCATTCCGTGGCACTGCGGCTTTGTGTCCGGAGTTCGAAGTCCCGAGCGGGAAGTCCCGAGTCCGCAGTCCCGAAGTCCCGTGTGTTTCCCCGAAAGGGAAAGTTGTTCAATTTTTCAGGAAGCTCGTGATGCCGTCGGAGATTCCCCGGGCCGCCTTCTGGCGCCAGGTGCCGCTGGTGAGCAGGGACGCGTCCTTGCTGTCGCGCATGTTGCCGCACTCGATGAACACCTTCGGGACGGTGGAGAGGTTGAGGCCGCCGAGGTCGGTGCGGGTGACGAGGCCGGTGCCGTCGCCGACGTAGTTGGAGGGGGCGCTGCCGGTGGCGCGGACGAAGTAGCCGGCGATGCGCTCGCCGAGATCGCGGGACGGGGCGACGATGGGCCGGGTGTCCGCGGCGCCCTCGTGCACCGAGCCCGGCAGGATGACGTGGAAGCCGCGGTTGCCGGACCCCGAACCGTCCGCGTGGATCGACACCACCGCGTCCGCCTCCGCCTCGTTGCCGATCCGCGCCCGCTCGTCGATGCAGGGTCCCCAGGCGCGGTCGTCGTCCTGGGTGAACTTCACGGTGGCGCCCTCCTGTTGGAGCAGCGTGCGCAGCCGGCGGGAGACGTCCAGCGTGAACTCGGCTTCGAGATAACCGTCGTTGGTGGTCGTCCCCGTCGTGTCGCACTCCTTCGCGTGCGTCCCGATGTCCACCTTGCGGTTGATCTCGGCGGTGTGCTGGAAGTTGCCGGGGTTGTGGCCCGGGTCGATGACGACGACCTTGCCCTTCAGCGGCCCGGTGGCGGCCGGCGCGGAGGCGGCACCCGAGGGGCTCGCCTTCTCCCCGTCGCGGCCCTCCTTGTCGCCGCCACCGCCGCCGGCCTCGCCCTTGCCGGCGTCCGTGGTCGTGTCCCCGCTCGCCGGGGGTGTGGTCGCCGACCGCGTCTGCGGCACCTTCGCGCTGTCCGACCCGCCGCCGCCCCCGGAATCCCCGGCGACCTGCCAGACCCCCCACCCGGCCACCGCCCCCACCACGACCGCGGCCACCGCCACGGTCAGCGGACGGCGCAGGGCGGAACGGCGGGGCTGGGGCGGATCGAAGTCCGGGCCTACGTACGACACGCCTGCCACCTTACGGGTCGGGCGGCCCACCGGCGGGACGCCCCTGCCACGGGCTGGACGGTGCACTGGCGGGACGCTCCCGCCACGGGCCGGGGCGGTGCACCGGCGGGACGTCCCCGCCACGGGTCGGATGAGCGGCGCACCGGCCGGACGCCCATGCCGAGCGGCACGCCCGCGCTGCGGCGCCGACTGGACCCGTCGCCCGTCGGCAGGTCAGAGTACGAGGATGATCGAGGTGGTGATCGCGGTCCTCGGGGCCGTGGTGGGGGCTGCGGCGCTCGTCGTGAGTATCGCCGGACACCGTCACAACGTCCGTCAGGCCGGCCGGCTGGCCGAGCGGGAGCGTCGTGTCGAGGACCGCGAACGCGAGGCGGACCAGCGGGAGAAGCTGATCCAGTCGTCGATGCTGCACGTCACCATGGACAGCAGGCCCTCGGTGCTCGCGGACGGGTACGCGCGATGGCGCCTCGAAGCGGTCAACACCAGCAACCAGCCGCTCGTCCAGGTCGCCGTCCACTACGACGACGTACGCCTCGACGGCCGCGAGATCCTGGCGGCCGGCGGCCGGCTCTCCGTCGACCTGCCGATGACCTCCGCCACCGGCTCGCCGCCCTCACCCCTGCTCTGCTCCGTCGAGTTCACCGACTCCTCCGGCAGCCGCTGGCGCCGCCTGGCCACCGGCCGGCTCCAGCCGTGGGCGTCCGGTACCGGCGACGAGACGGACTGGCAGCCGCCCGTCGCGCCGATCGTCGGGCCCCTGCCGGTCCCCCTGCTCAGCGGCCGACCCGCGGGCCTTCCCCCCGAGGGCGCCCACTCGCCGCGCCAGGCCACCCCGCCGCCCGCGCCGCCCCGTCCCCTCTCGACTCCGGCGTACCGAGCGGCGGTCGTCGCGGTGATCGTGATCGTGGTGGCGGCCGCCTACCTGCTCGTCCGGTACATGGGTTAGCCGACGGGGAGCCGTTTCCGTTCCCGCTGCGCGGCGCCGGGGACCGGTAGGCGTGCGCGCCGTCGCGGGATAAAGTCGTGCGATTACGTCCGGTTGTGTGGGGGCGGGGCCTCGCGGGCGGTCGGGGCCCCGGTGGGAGGGCCTGTAGCGCATGAGTCGTCGCTCCAGCGGGTTGGCCGGGATCTGGGCCGAGGCACAACGCCAGCAGCAGCGTCAGTCGGAGGAGCGGGCCAGGCAACAGCGCGAGTACGAGCGACAACAGCGCGCGTACCAGCGGGAGGTGGCCCGCAGCCAACGCGAGCAGCAGGCGGCGTACCGGCAGCAGCGCGAGGCCGAGGCACGACGGCGTACGGAGGAACTGGACGCCCGGGTACGGGCGTTGGAGTGCCTGTTGGCCGAGGGCTGCCGCGCCCCGGCGTTCCGGGCCGCCTCCCTCACCCGTTCCGAGCGCCTGGAGCCGTTCTCGCCGGGGCCGCTCGGCCGACCTGTACCCATGCCGGACCCCAACCACTATCAGGCGCAGGGCGGTTGGGGCGCCCAGCGGCGCGCCCAGGCCGAGGCGCGCGCCCGGTTCGAGCACGACTGGCACGCCGCGCAGGCCGCCGAGGCCCAGCGGCAGGAGCAACTGGCCCGGTACCAGCGGCAGTACGAGCAGTGGGCGGAGGAACAGCGGTCGGAGATCCGGCGGCACAACGCCGGACTCGCCCAGATGGCGACCGCACTGCGCGACGGTGACCCCGAAGCCGCCGTCGACTACTTCTCCGCCGCCCTCTACGCCTCGTCCGCCTGGCCCGAGGGCTTTCCCCGCGGTGTCCGCGCCGCCTACGACCCGGCGGCACGGCAACTGGTCCTGGACTGGGAGCTGCCCAGGTACGACGTCGTCCCCGAGGCGAAGAACGTCGTCTACATGCCGAGCGTCGACCAGGACAAGGAGCGCCCGCGCCCGGTCACCCAGCGGCGGGCCCTCTACCGCGACGTCCTCGCCCAGTGCACCCTCCTGGTGCTCCACGAGCTGTTCGCCGCCGACGAGTTCGGCGCGCTGGAGTCGGTCGTCCTGAACGGTTTCGTGGACGACCACGATCCGGTGACCGGACGCCGCGCCGAGCTGTTCCTGGCGACCGTCACGGTGCCCCGCCCCGTCTTCGCCGCACTGCACCTGGCGCAGGTGAGCGCCGTCGACTGCCTGACGGACGGCCTGCGGGGCCAGTTGTCGGCCCGACCGGACCAGCGCACCCCCGTCCGCCCCGGACGCCGGCCCGACGACGTGGGCGACGGTGTCGTCACCCACGGCGGCGAGGAGGAGCCCGACCTCCTGGAGATGGACCCCCTCGCCTTCGAGTCGCTCGTCGCGGAGCTGTTCCGGGCCATGGGCATGCAGGCCGTCACCACCCAGCGCTCGGGCGACGGCGGGGTGGACGTCGACGCCCTGGACCCGACACCGATCCGCGGCGGCAAGATAGTGGTCCAGGTCAAGCGCTACCGGAACACCGTCCCGCCGAGCGCCGTCCGTGACCTCTACGGCACGGTCCAGGACGCCGGCGCCAACAAGGGCGTCCTGGTGACGACGTCCAAGTTCGGCCCCGGCTCGCACACCTTCGCCAACGGCAAACCGCTGGAGCTGATCTCGGGCCGCGAACTCGTCGACCTGCTCCATCGGCACGGGCTGCGGGGGCGCCTGGGCACCGGCGAGCGCCCCGCGCCGGTGTCGCCGACCGATCCGACGGTGGTGCTGCCCACGCTGCCCGCCCAGCGGACCTTGGTGGACATGACGGCGGTGACGGCCCCGGACCCGGCCCCGGACCCGGCGCCTTCGTCCGCGGGCCACGAGGACTACAGCGTGCTCGGCATGTACTGGACGGGCGGCGTCGCGCTGGACGTCTGCGCCCTCGTCTGCCACGGCAACCGGGTCCTCAGCGACGACCACTTCGTGTTCTACAACAACCTCCGCACCCCCGACGGCACGGTCCGCGCCGTCCCGCCGACGGCGCCCGACAAGGCCGCGATCCGGGTCTCCTTCGACGCGCTGCCGGCGGAGGCCGACCGTCTCGTGCTGGTGGCCGCGATCGACCCGGCCGCGAACCCCGACGCCGACCTCTCCGGCTTCACCGACGCCGGGATCCGCCTGCTGGACCCCTCCCGCGCCGAACAGGGCCGCCTGGACGTCTCCGACGGCCGCCCCGCCGAAACGGCCCTCACCCTCGGCTCCTTCCGCCGCCGCCCCAACGGCGACTGGGACTTCGTGGTCGGAGGGAAGGGGTACGCGGGGGGCCTGGAGGAACTGGTCCAGGACTACGGCATAGAGGTGGCGTAGCCGGGCCCCGCCCTGTGCTTCAGATACCTGTGTCCGTCCGACGCAGCACCCGGAGGGAGTCCGTGGCCGAGACCTCCGTGAAGGCGCCGGAGGCCAGTGCGCGGAGGTAGACGCGGTACGGGGCCTGGCCGGTGAACTCGTCCTCGGGGTCGGGGAAGACGTCGTGGATGACGAGGAGCCCGCCCGGGGCGATGTGCGGGGCCCAGCCCTCGTAGTCGGCGGTGGCGTGCTCGTCGGTGTGACCGCCGTCGATGAAGACGAAGGCCAGAGGGGTGCCCCAGAAGGCGGCGACCTGCGGGGAACGGCCGACGATCGCGACGACGTGGTCCTCCAGACCCGCGCGGTGGAGGGTGCGGCGGAAGGTGGGGAGCGTGTCCATGCGGCCCACCTCGGGGTCGACGGTGGACTCGTCGTGGTACTCCCAGCCGGGCTGCTGCTCCTCGCTGCCCCGGTGGTGGTCGACCGTGATCGCCGTGACCCCCGCCTCCCGGGCGGCGTCGGCCAGCAGGATCGTCGACCGACCGCAGTACGTCCCCACTTCCAGCAACGGCAGCCCCAGACGCCCGGCCTCGACCGCCGCCGCGTACAGCGCCAGCCCCTCTCCGAGCGGCATGAACCCCTTGGCCCCCTCGAAGGCCTCGACAATCTCCGGCTTGGGCGCCGGCACGGCCGGGTTCGAGGTGGCTGCCGCGGACATGGGTCCTCCGTGTAGTCGTACAGGTGCTCGGCCGTAGGCCGTCCGGGGCGCCCATGCTGCCATGCGCGGTATTCGAGGGTTGGGCGCCCCTGAAAGGCCTCCGGCCTTTCGGCCTGAAAGAAGCCGGGGCGCAGCCCCGCTTTTTTCAGGGGCGCGGGGAACTGCGCGACCAGCCCCCACCGGACCCGCAGACGCCATCGCCACGGCCCCTAACGGGAGGCAAGGACGACCTGCCCCTCCCCGGAGACCGCGTCGGACCCACCGGCCCCACCATCACCGCTCGCACGAAGCGTCAGCGTCGGGCGCCGGCTCGGCAGGAACAGGGCCAGCAGAAGGCCGACGGCCACCGCGGCCGTGGCGATGAGGAACGAGACGCGGAACCCGTGCATGGTCGGGATCGCGACTCCACCGACCTCGTTCGCCGTGTTCGCCAGCACCATGCCGACGACGGCGCTGGACACCGACGTACCGATGGACCGCATGAGTGTGTTGAGACCGTTGGCCGCCCCCGTCTCGGACGGATCGACCGCACCGATGATCAGCGCCGGGAGCGAGGAGTAGGCGAGGCCGATACCCGCGCCCAGCACCACCGACACCACCACGGTCTGCCACGCCGCGCTCATCAGGCCGAGCCCGGCCCCGTACCCGATCGCGATGATCAGCAGGCCCAGGATGAGCGTGCTCTTCGGCCCGTACTTGGCGGAGATCCGGGCGTAGAGCGGCGCGGTGAACATCATCGTCAGGCCCAGTGGAGCCACGCACAGACCCGCGACGATCATCGACTGTCCGAGGCCGTAACCGGTGGCGGTGGGCAGTTGGAGGAGCTGCGGGAGGACGAGGGAGACGACGTAGAAGGAGACCCCGACCATGATCGAGGCGAGGTTGGTGAGCAGGACCTCGCGGCGGGCGGTGGTCCGCAGATCCACCAGCGGCGCGGCGATACGCAGCTCCAGCAGACCCCAGAGCAGCAGGACCACGGCCGACGCGGCGAAGAGCCCGAGCGTGGTCGCGGAGGTCCAGCCCCAGTCACTGCCCTTGGTGATCGGCAGGAGGAAGAGGACGAGGCCGAAGGAGAGACCGACCGCGCCGAGGTGGTCGAAGGTGCCCTCCGCGCGCGTCTTCGTCTCCGGAACGGCGACGAGGGTGAGCACGATGGCGAGCACCCCGAGGCCGGCGGCGCCGAAGAAGAGGACGTGCCAGTCGGTGTTCTGCGCGACCGCGGCGGCCATCGGCAGCGCGAGTCCGCCGCCGACACCGATGGACGAGCTCATGAGGGCCATGGCGGAGCCGAGCCGCTCGCGCGGCAGCTCGTCGCGCATCAGCCCGATGCCCAGCGGGATCGCGCCCATGGCGAAGCCCTGCAACGCGCGGCCGACGATCATCGGAACGAGCGCACTGGTGAAACCGCTGATCAGCGCGCCGACCACCATCACGGCCAGGCTGGCGAGCAGCATGCGGCGCTTGCCGTAGAGGTCGCCGAGTCGGCCCATGATCGGCGTGGACACGGCGCCGGCGAGGAGGGTCGAGGTCAGTACCCAGGTCGCGTTGCCGGCCGAGGTGTCCAGCAGCTGGGGGAGGTCCTTGATCACCGGGACCAGCAGGGTCTGCATCACCGCGACCACGATCCCCGCGAAGGCCAGCACCGGGACGATCGCTCCGCCGGCTCGCGGGGTGCGCCTTTCGAGGGTCGGCGGTGACGGTGTGTGCTGCTGAGTCATGGAGCGGGGCCTCCTGGCCGGATGAAGGTATGTGCCGTCTGAACCTCGTGCGCCTGGGCAACTATTCCGTTGTTTCGGGTGACTAACGAAAGCTTGACTTGCTCATGGAGAAGTGACGGGGCGTCAGGGCGGATCGCGGGGCCCCGGAATCTTCTCGCGGGTCGAGGCAACGAATTCGAGCCCTCATGGACTGTTAAAAGCATCTAGGAGGTGCTCATGGGGGATCGGAAGCAGGCCAGGGATGCTCGGGACGAAGGGTTCCAGAGCTTCCTCGTCGGCCGCTGGCCTCGGCTGATGCGGACGGCGTTCCTGCTCACGGGGGAGCAGCACGCCGCGGAGGACCTGGTCCAGACGACGCTGGAGCAGGTGTACGTGGCCTGGCGCCGCGTCGGCTCCACGGACGACCCGGACACCTACGTCCGGCGCGTGATGATCAACGCCCACGCGCGGAGGCACCGCAGACGACTCAAGGAGTTCCTGGCACCCCGGAGCGACACGGACCTCGTGCCGGAGCTCCCCGACGGCGATGACCGCATGGCCCAGGCCGACGACCGTGGCGCCCTGCTGACAGCCCTGTCGCAGCTCCCGCCACGCCAGCGCGAAGCCGTCGTCCTTCGGTACTGGGAAGACCTCAGCGAGAGCCAGACGGCCGAGGCGATGGGCTGTTCCGTGGGGACGGTGAAGAGCAACGCGTCGAAGGGGTTGGCGAAGCTCCGGGCCATACCGGGACTGATCGAGATGGCGACACAGGGGAGCCGGACGTGAGGGGCGCGGGAGATGCGAGGGATACGAGGGACGTGAGAGGTGTGGGACGCAGCGGCGGCGCGGGCGGCACGGACCGTTGGTCGGACGGGAAGGCGAAGCAGCAGATGAAGCACGGCGACGAAACGCATGGTGACGGCATGGGCGGCGGCAGCGTGCGCGATGACGATCTGGACGGCGGCAGCATGCGCGATCACGACCTGGACGGCGACCTCACGCGCCGCGACCGTACCCGCCGCGACCGCACTCACGGCGACCTCACCGCCCACGACCTGACCTACGCCACTCCCGTCGAGAGAGACATCGCCCTGCTCCTCGCGGACGCGGCCCGTGAGGTCGAGGTCGGCATGGCTCCCTATCAGGCGGTCGTACGGGGTGGCAGGCGCCGCAGAGCCCGTCGCTGGGCGGTGGCCGCCGCGGCGGCCGTGGTGATCGCGGGCACCACGGGCACGCTCGCGCTGGCCGGGGCGCCGGGCGGGGGTGACGGCGGGGGACGCGTGGTGCCGGCGGCGACTCCGGCGACCCCCGAGGCCCGCAGGATGCACGAACCCTGGCGGAGCACACTGGCCGAGGGGCGGGACCAGGGCACGGTCTGGCGGGTGGCGATAGACGTCTGGGAGGCGCCGAGAGGCAGGGGGGAGGCCGCCCGGCAGCTCGCCGCCGCGGGCCTCTTCGGGGACGTGCCGACGGGCGTGGACGGTGCCGCCGACCTCGTGGGCAAGAGCTGGCACTTCGTACATCTGACCGTGGGCGAGAACAGGACGGTCACGGTGCTCGACGGTGAGGCGGACCCCTTCTCCGGCACGGACCTGGAGGTGTTCGCGACAGTCCTGCCCACCGGCGACGAGGGCGCAGGCGACGCCTCGAAGCGCCTGGTCGTCGGCCAGGTCGCCCCCACCGCCCAGGAAGTGCGCGTCACCTGGTCCGACGGCACCTCGGTCGACGTGCGGCGGAACAGGGACGACGGCTGGCACGCGGACCTGCGCAACCCCCGCATGGTCCACCCGAAGGGCGCCCTGGCGAGCTGGTTCGTGGCGCTGGCGCCGGAGGGGGCCGGGTACGAGTCGGCGAAGGTGACCGGATGAGCCTGAGACGGCCCCGGCTCTCACCTGTCCCTCCCTCCTCACCGGATCTGACGTACTGTCAGGAGCCTTCACATGTGCACGAGGCTGGGCTATACAGAGGGTCGCCGGACTGGAACGCGTTCTAGGTGGGCGGGTTCCGGGTCGGCCGTGACGACCTCGGTGCGGCCGCTGGTGCGGACGGTCGTACCGAGGTTCCTCAGCCCACGCCACCCGCCCCGGACCGCCCAGGAGCCCCATGCCCATCGACGCAGCCAAGGCGCTAGCGGCAGACCCCCGTTCCGCTGAGATCGCGTGGACCCGGAAGGACGTCCTGCTCTACCACCTCGGTATCGGCGCGGGCACCCCCGCGACCGACCCCGACGAACTGCGCTACACGCTGGAGTCGCGGCTGCACGTCCTGCCGAGCTTCGCGACCGTCGCGGGCGCCGGGTCACCGGATGTGATCGGCGGACTGAACGCACCCGGTGTCGACGTCGACCTCGCCAAGGTCCTGCACGGCGGCCAGCGCGTCGAGCTCCACCGGCCGATCCCGGTCGAGGGGCGCGCGACGGCGACCTCACGCGTGGCGGCGGTGTACGACAAGGGGAAGGCGGCCGTCCTCGTGATGCGGACCGAGGTCGCCGACGCCGAGGGCCCGCTGTGGGTCAACGAGGCGCAGATCTTCGTACGGGGAGAGGGCGGCTGGGGCGGGGAGCGCGGCCCGTCCGCCCGGCAGGAACCACCGACGACCCCGCCCGACAAGGAGGTGGAGCGGACCGTCCGCGAGGACCAGGCACTGCTGTACCGCCTCTCCGGCGACTGGAACCCGCTGCACGCCGACCCGGAGTTCGCGGGACGCGCCGGGTTCGACCGGCCGATCCTGCACGGGCTGTGCACGTACGGGATGACGTTGAAGGCCGTGGTGGACACGGTCCTCGGCGGGGACGTCGGCCGGGTCCGCTCGTACGGGACACGGTTCGCGGGCGTCGTCTTCCCGGGCGAGACCCTCCGTATCCGGATGTGGCGGGCGGACGACCACACGGTGCGGGTGACGGTGACCGCCATCGACCGGGACGACGCCCCGGTGCTCGCGGACACGCTCGTCGCCCACGCATGAGCAGCGAATCAGCGGATCACAGGTACTCCTGAGGGGAGCTGCACCATGCGCGCAGCCGTACTGCACGAGATCGGCCAGGACAAGCTGGACGTGC
This sequence comes from Streptomyces caniscabiei, assembly GCF_014930365.1. Classification (GTDB taxonomy): domain Bacteria; phylum Actinomycetota; class Actinomycetes; order Streptomycetales; family Streptomycetaceae; genus Streptomyces; species Streptomyces caniscabiei. Next base: position 433,470 of record NZ_JABXWI010000009.1, read on the forward strand.
TCGACGACGTCGAGGCGGTGGGCTTCGGGCCGGGCAGGGTGAGGATCCGGGTGCGGGCCACCGGGCTGTGCCACTCGGACCTGTCCGCCATGGCCGGGGTGCTGCCGCAGCCCGGACCGTTCGTCCCCGGGCACGAGGGCGCCGGCGAGATAGTCGAAGTCGGGGAAGGCGTGAGCCACTTGAAGCCCGGCGACCGCGTCGTCGTGTGCTGGCTCCCGGCCTGCGGCACCTGCCCCGCCTGCAAGCGCGGCCAGACGCAGCTCTGCCTCGCCGGATTCCTCAACGCCGGCACACCCAACTTCAAACGGCCCGCCGGGGACGTCTTCGGCTTCGCGGGCACGGGTACGTTCGCCGAGGAGGTCGTCGTCGACGCGGGCTGTGCCGTGCCGATACCGGACGACGTGCCCTTCGACATCGCCGCCCTCATCGGCTGCGGCGTCACCACCGGACTCGGCGCCGCCCTCAACACCGCCGATGTGGAGGCCGGTTCGTCGGTCGCGGTCATCGGCTGCGGCGGGGTCGGCATCTCGGCCATCCAGGGGGCCCGGCTCAAGGGCGCCGCCGAGATCGTCGCAGTCGACCCGGTGGTCTCACGACGCGAGGCGGCGCTCAAGTTCGGTGCCACCAGGGCGATCTCGCCGGAGGAGCTGGCCGACGCCAAGCAGTCCGTCACCGGCGGGGAGGGATTCGACTACGTCTTCGAGGTCGTCGGACGCTCGACCACCGCCCGCACCGCCTACGAGGCCACCCGGCGCGGCGGCACCCTCGTCGTGGTCGGCGCGGGCGCGCTGGACGACTTCCTCCAACTCAGCATGTTCGAGCTGTTCTTCGACGAGAAGCGGATCCTGCCCTCCATGTACGGAGGAGGAGACGTCCTGCGCTCCTACGAGCGGGCCATCGCCCTCTGGCGCGCCGGCCGTATCGACCTGGCGGGGCTGATCACCCACCGGGTGCCGCTCACCGACATCAACGAGGCGCTGGACCAGATGCGGACGGGCGTGGCGCTCCGCACCTGCATCGAGATCTGACCTGTGACTCCATGACTCGTGACTCCGGCTCGCGAGTGAAGCGGCTTCGGCGGAAGGACTCGGCAGTGGCATTGCCTCTTGAAGGACTGTCCGCGATCGTCACCGGCGCGGGGCGGGGGCTCGGCCGGGCCGAGGCGCTGGAACTGGCCCGGCTGGGCGCGGCCGTCGTGGTCAACGACTACGGGCGGCCGGGTCGGGACGGTTCCGGTGAGGTGTCCACCGGTCCCGCCGAGGAGGTCGCGGCGTCGATCCGCGCGGCCGGCGGTCAGGCGGTGGCGCACACCGGGGACGTCTCCGACCACGAACAGGCCCGGGAACTGGTCACGTTGGCGGTCGCCCGGTTCGGCAAGCTCGACATCCTCGTCAACAACGCGGGCATCCTGCGCGACCGGATGGTCTTCTCCATGTCCGAGGAGGAGTGGGACTCGGTCGTCCGGGTACACCTCAAGGGCCACTTCAACACGATCCGCTTCGCCTCCGCCCACTGGCGGGCCCGGGCGAAGTCGGGCGAGGGCGGGCCGGTGTACGGGCGGGTGGTGAACACCTCCTCCGAGGCCTTCCTCGCCGGGTCCGCGGGTCAGCCCAACTACGCCGCCGCGAAGGGCGGGATCGTCGGGCTGACCACCTCCACGGCCCTCGCCCTCGCCAAGTACGGCGTCACCGCCAACGTCATCTGCCCGCGCGCCCGCACCCGGATGACCGAGGACGTGTTCGCGGGTCTGCCGGGCGCGCCCGACGGCACCGATGCCGGCCTCGACCCCCTCGCCCCTGAGCATGTCGCCCCCCTCGTGGGGTATCTCGCCTCGCCCGCCGCGGCACGGGTGAACGGTCAGCTCTTCGTCGTCCACGGCGGCATGGTGGCGATCGTCGAACGCCCGCGTGTCCAGGCCAAGTTCGACACCAAGCAGGACGCCTTCACGTACGACGAGCTGGACGGCCTGCTCACGCCGTACTACGTCGACCGGCCGGAGGGGGAGACGTTCGCGGCGGCAGAGGTGCTGGGCCTGCGGCACGGGCAGGGGGCAGAGGCCGGGTAGGGGGCGTAGTACCACGCCGTCAGCCCTCAGTCACGCTGGGCCTTGAACGGGGCCGGCCCCGCCCGTTGGTGTCGGGCGGGGCCGGTGCCATCGTGTGGTCGGTTCCGGTGTCGAATTGACGTTTCTCCAGAGGTGACCACGAGGACTTCGTCACCGATCAGGCGGACGTCGTCGTCTCCGTGTGTTCGGCCGGCTTGCGGTGGCGTCCGCGAGGGCTCGTCTTCTCGGCTTCGTGGGCCGAGATCTGGCCCCGGTGCCGGCCGTGGCCTCCCACCTCGTGGGGGTCGGCAGTGGGCGGCTGGGTTGTGTGCACGTCGCTCATTGGAAGTGTTCCCCGTCGAATGATCTTCTTACCGGCGGGTGATTTTAACGGGCCGCCCTGCTCGTCCCGAAGCCGCCCGAGCGCGTGTCGCCCGCGTCGCGCCCACCTGGCCCGCGCCCCCCACCCCCTTCACCCGACGGTCATCTCCTCGGGTACCCGTCCCTCCAACGGCGCCTGCTGCAACGGCACCGGCCGGGCGACGACGACAGGCGCGGACGGCTCCGCACCGACCGACCGCCCATCGACCGACCGCCCATCGACCGAGCGCTCATCGACTGACGGTCTGACGATCCCGGCGGAGCCGGACGGGTCGGCCCCCGAGCTCCCGGCGCCCGACGGCCCCGCGCCCACCGCCCCCGCACCCACTGCCCCGGTACCGGGACACGACGCCTCCTCCCGGGACTCCGCCGAAGCGTCCTCCGGCTCCTTCCCCCAGGGCACCCCCACCCGAGCCACCCCGCACCGCACCACCCCGGTCGCGTACGGCAGGTGCAGCACGCCCTCCCGGCTCCAGAGCCCGGCCCCGGTCAACCAGCCCTCGGGGGCGGGCAGATGGAGGATCCGGCGGGCGGATGGGCGCCAGACCCCCACCCAGCTGCCGCGCGGGCCGTCCACGCGCAGCGCGACCGCGCAGCTCTCGGGGGTGAGGATCTGGCCCGGCTGGATGGCGAAGGGGGTGATGCGATGGCCCTCGGGCGCCCGCAGGCACTCCGGGAAGCGGACCGGGAGCGTACTGCCCAACACGCCCCAGCCGAGCCGGTCGTGGCCGGGGGAGGGCGCGTCCGAGCGGATCAGGAGCAGTCCGCTGTCGGGGTCGGCGAGCAGGACCCGGTCGTTGCTGTCGTCCGCGATCTGCAACAGCGGCGAGACCGCGCCGCCCTGCTCCACATCGACGACCACCGACTTCGTCCGGCCGCCCGACTCCTGGTCCAGGGCGAGCAGCCGGCCCGCCGCGTCCAGCCAGATGCCGCCCGAGCAGCGGCCCGGCAACTGCGCCACCAGCTCCGGCCCGAACGTTCCGCCTGCCACCAGCCACACCGCGGTCGCCGTCCGGCCGAGGGCGAGGGCGTACGCACGCTCCCCGCACGGCGAGGGCGGCAGCAGGCGCATCCGGGTCGTCGGGACGGCGCATTCGACGGCGCCGAGCGGGAGTTCGCCGGTGCCGGGTCCGGTGGGATAGAGGAGCGAGAACAGGTGCAGGTCGGCGGCCACCCGGTGGATGAGGACCCGGCCGTCGGTCAGGGGGAGCACTTCCGTGCCGGGCTCCTCCGGCTGGTTGCCGGGCAGCGGGACGGCGTACGGCTCGTGGCCGTCGAGGGTCCAGCGCTCGGGGAACCAGGACTCGCCGTCGAGCGCGAGCCGTGCCGCGTACGTCCCGTCCGCGGTGATCACACAGCCGGGCGGCGGGGGCTCGTCGCCTCCAGCGCTTCCGCCCGGACCGCCGCCTCTGCTGTCGTACTCGTCGTACTCGTCGTACTCACCACTCGCACCACTCGCACCACTGTCACCGCTCTCACCGCGGTCTCCGCTTGGTGGGTCGGTGTTCGTCCCGTCGTTCTCCCGTCCCGCGTCGTTCCCGTGGCCCGTGGTGGGGGAGGGGGGTGTACAGGCCGTCATGTTTCGATCACCTCCGGCGACGAAGCTAGTTTTCGTACGCACAGACGTGGGACAACCCGCACCCCCTTCACACATAAGGGTGCACGTCCGGCGATTCGCCTGAGGGAACGGCGACGGATGTGCTGGTCGACGGGTGGCTGGTCAAGTGACCCGTGGCCGGTCGAGGACAGGAGGAGTGCAGGTAGCCTTTGTGCGTGCCCCGTCTGTCTGAAGTCATCGCCGCGCTCGACGCCCTCTGGCCGCCCGAGAGGGCCGAGGGGTGGGACGCGGTCGGCACGGTCTGCGGCGATCCCGACCAGGAGATCGGCCGCGTCCTGTTCGCCGTCGACCCGGTCCGGGAGATCGTCGAGGAAGCGGTGAAGCTGGGCGCCGACCTGCTGGTCACCCACCACCCCCTCTACCTGCGTGGTACGACGACGGTCGCGGCCTCCACCTTCAAGGGCCGTGTCGTGCACACCCTCATCAAGCACGACATCGCGCTGCACGTCGCCCACACCAACGCCGACACCGCCGACCCGGGCGTCAGCGACGCCCTCGCCGGCGCGCTGGACCTCAGGGTCGTACGCCCCCTCGTACCGGACCCCGCCGACCCCGCCGGGCGGCGCGGTCTCGGCCGGGTCTGCGAGCTGGACCACCCGCTGACCGTGCGGGAACTGGCCGCGCGGGCCGCCGAGCGGCTGCCCGCCACCGCGCAGGGCATCCGGGTCGCCGGCGACCCCGAGGCGCTCGTCCGCACGGTCGCCGTCAGCGGCGGCTCCGGCGACAGCCTCTTCGACGACGTACGCGCGGCCGGCGTCGACGCCTTCCTCACCGCCGACCTGCGCCACCACCCGGCCTCCGAGGCCGTCGCCCGCACCACGGAAGCCGCCCACGCACCTCTCGCGCTGCTCGACGCCGCGCACTGGGCCACCGAGTGGCCCTGGTGCGAGCTGGCCGCCGCCCAGCTCGACGAGATCTCCGACCGGGAGGGCTGGGACCTGCGCGTCCACGTCTCCAAGACGGTCACCGACCCCTGGACCGCCCACGCGGCGTCCGCCACCGCCACCGAATCACTGGGAGCCCCCAACTGAACGCCGCGCCCGCCGACCAGATCCGACTCCTCGACGTCCAGGCCCTGGACGTACGCCTCCAGCAGCTCGCGCACAAGCGCCGGTCGCTGCCCGAGCACGCCGAGATCGAGTCGCTGACGAAGGACCACACCCAGCTGCGCGACCTGCTCGTGGCCGCGCAGACCGAGGAGAGCGACACCGCCCGCGAGCAGACCAAGGCCGAGCAGGACGTGGACCAGGTGCGCCAGCGCGCCGTCCGCGACCAGCAGCGCCTGGACTCGGGTGCCGTCTCCTCCCCGAAGGACCTGGAGAACCTCCAGCGCGAGATCGCCTCGCTCGCCAAGCGACAGGGAGACCTGGAGGACATCGTCCTGGAGGTCATGGAGCGCCGGGAGTCCGTGCAGGAGCGGGTCGCCGAGCTGACCGAGCGGGTCGGGGCCGTCCAGGGGAAGGTCGACGACGCGACCGCCCGCCGGGAGGCCGCGTTCGAGGAGATCGACGGCGAGGTGGCGACGGTGACCAAGGAGCGCGAGGTCATCGCGGCGTCGGTCCCCGCAGACCTCCTCAAGCTCTACGACAAGCTGCGCGACCAGCAGGGCGGCATCGGCGCGGCCAAGCTGTACCAGCGCACCTGCCAGGGCTGCCGCCAGGAGCTGTCGATCACCGACTTCAACGACGTCCGCAAGGCCGCCGCCGACACGGTCGTCCGCTGCGAGAACTGCGGCCGCATCCTGGTGCGCACGTCCGAGTCGGGTCTCTAGAGGGGGCAAGGGGCTTTCGGCGTGCGGGAGTTCATCGTCGAGGCCGACGGCGGTTCCCGGGGCAACCCGGGGCCCGCGGGCTATGGTTCCGTCGTCCTCGACGCGGTGACGGGCGAGACGCTGGTGGAGGCCGCCGAGTACATCGGGATCGCCACGAACAACGTCGCCGAGTACCGGGGCCTGATCGCGGGCCTCAAGGCGGCGCGGGAGCTGGATCCGGAGGCCTCCGTCCGGGTCCGGATGGACTCCAAGCTCGTCGTCGAGCAGATGTCGGGCCGCTGGAAGATCAAGCACCCCGACATGAAGCCCCTGGCCGCCGAGGCCGCGCGTGTCCTCCCGCCCGGGCGCGTGACGTACGAGTGGATGCCGAGGGAACAGAACAAGCACGCCGACCGCCTCGCCAACGAGGCGATGGACGCGGGCAAGCGGGGCGAACAGTGGTCGGCCGCCACGTCCACGGCGGACCTGGACACCAGCGCGGCGCGAGCCGCCGCCGCGATCGCCGCTGCCGCACCCGAGCCGTCGGGCCCGCCGGGTGACGCGACGGCGGGCGCGGCGAAGGTGCGGGCCGCACTGGCGGGGACGAGCCAGGCGGGGACGAGTCGGGTGGGTGCGAGCCAGGCGGGCGCCCACACCGCTGCCGACGACAAGACCGCCGAGACCGTCGCTGACCTGACGGCCAAGGCCGCCGCCGACCCGGCTGCGAAGGCCGCCGCCGACCTGACGGCCAAGGCCGCCGCCGACCTGGCTGCGAAGACCGCCGCAGACCTGGCTGCGAAGACCGCCGCAGACCTGGCTGCGAAGACCGCCGCCGACCTGGCTGCGAAGACCGCCGCCGACCCGGCTGCGAAGACCGCCGCAGACCCAGCCGCCGAGGCGGTCACCGACCCGGCCGCCAAGGCTCCTGCCGACCTCCGCGCCGCCAGGAACGTCGCCTCCGTCGCGTCCGCCGCCCCCGATCTCGGCACCCCCGCCACCTTCGTGCTGCTGCGCCATGGCGAGACGCCCCTCACCCCCCAGAAGCGGTTCTCAGGGAGCGGGGGCTCGGACCCGTCCCTCTCCGACGTCGGCCGATATCAGGCCGAGCGGGTCGCCGCGGCCCTCGCCGCTCGCGGGACGATCCAGGAGGTCGTGTCGTCGCCACTGGCCCGCTGCCGCGAGACCGCTGGGATCGTCGCGGCCCGACTGGGCCTGAAGGTGGCCGTGGAGGACGGGCTGCGGGAGACGGACTTCGGCGCGTGGGAGGGCCTGAGCTTCGGCGAGGTGCGGGAGCGCTACCCGGACGACATGAACGCCTGGCTGGCCTCCCCGGACGCCGAACCCACCGGCGGCGGCGAGAGCTTCGCGGCCGTCGCGCACCGCGTCGCGGCCACCCGCGACGAGCTGGTCGCTGCGTACCGGGGCCGTACCGTCCTGCTCGTCAGCCACGTCACGCCGATCAAGACCCTCGTCCGCCTGGCCCTCGGAGCACCCCCGGAGTCCCTGTTCCGCATGGAACTCTCGGCGGCCTCCCTGTCGGCCCTCGCCTACTACGCCGACGGCAACGCCACCCTCCGCCTCCTCAACGACACATCACACCTGCGCTGAACGACGGTCGCCGAGGCCGGCCGCCTCCCGCGCCAGCCTCTCGATCCGCGCCCAGTCCCGCGCGGCCACGGCGTCGGACGGCAACATCCAAGTACCGCCCACACAGCCGACGTTGGGGAGGGCGAGGTACTCGGGCGCGTTGCCCGGCCCGACCCCGCCCGTCGGACAGAACCGCGCCTGCGGCAGCGGCCCGGCGAGCGACTTCAGATACGTCGTACCGCCCGCCGCCCCGGCCGGGAAGAACTTCATCTCCTGCACCCCGCGTTCGAGGAGCGCCACGACCTCCGACGCGGTCGACACCCCCGGCAGGAACGGCACCCCGGACGCCCGCATCGCCGCCAGCAGCATGTCCGTCCACCCCGGGCTGACCAGGAACCGCCCGCCCGCCGCGACGGACTCGGCCACCTGCGGAGGCGTGATGACGGTGCCCACGCCGACCACCGCCCCCGGAACCTCCGCCGAGATGGCCCGTACGGCGTCCAGCGCGCCCGGCGTCCGCAAGGTCACCTCGATCGCAGGCAACCCGCCCGCGACCAGCGCCCGCGCGAGCGGCACGGCGTCGGCGGGGTCGTCGACGACGACCACGGGCAGCACGGGCGCCAGGTCGAGGACGGAGACGCGTGAGGACCAGGGCGAATGCGGAGTGGGCGAAGGCGGCGAGGGCGACATGCAGTCATCCTGCCCGGGGGTAACAGCATGCACAACGAACGTTGCACATGCTGCAATGCCGCAATGGCGCAGCGGAAGGTGTCAGTGGACCTCGTCCACCAGCACATCCAAAGTCCACGCCCGCCCAGCCCCAGCCGGAGGCTCCACCTCCACCACATACCCGAGGTCCCGCAGCGCCTCCACCAGCTCCGCCGGCCCCTTCGGCGCGATCCCGGCGGACAGCAGGCTCCGTACGATGCGCCCCTTGGTCGCCTTGTTGAAGTGGCTGACCACCTTCCGCGTGGGCGCGTGCAGCACCCGTACGGTCGCGGTCCGCCCGGCCACCTCGCCCTTCGGCTTCCAGGCGGCCGTGTACGCGGAGGACCGCAGGTCGAGGACGAGCCCGTCACCGGCGGCCTCGGGCAGCGCAATCGCCATCGGCGTACGCCAGTGCGTGCCGAGCGCGCCGAGGCCGGGCAGCTTCACACCCATCGAGCAACGGTAGGAGGGGATCCGGTCCGTCACCCGGACCGCGCCCCACAGCCCCGAGAAGACCAGCAGCGAACGCGCCGCCCGCTGCTTCGCGGCGGTCTCCAGGGTGGCCAGGTCGAGGGCGTCGTACAGCACGCCCGTATAGACCTGCCCGGCCGGCCGCGTCCCCGCCGTCAGCAGTTCCGCGTTCTTGGCGACCTCGCCGCGCAGCCCCTCGCTCAGCCCGAGCACCTCGCGCGCTTTGTCCTCGTCACCGGCGCACAACTCGACCAGCTCACCGATGACCGCCTCCCGCGCCTCGGTGAGCGCCGGCAGAGACAGCCCCTCCAGCTTCAGGGGAGCGCCACCCGAGGAGGGTGCCTTGCCTTCGGACGGGGGCAGCAGGACGAGCACGGGTACTCCTTGTTCTCGGGGCTCCGCGACAGCGTACGGGGTCCCCGACAGACCGCCGGGCTCGACCGACGGGCTCGACCGCAGGGACCAGCCGCAGGGACCGACCGCAGGGACCAGCCGCAGGGACCGACCGTCGCTGCCCCGCCTGCCCGCCTGCCCGCCTGCCTCGCCTGCCCGCCTGCCCGCCTGCCCGCCTGCCCGCCTGCCCGCCCGCCGTGCGGGCGACGCGTCCCGGAGGATTGGCCCGCCGCCGGGATGCCACCCGCCCCACCCCGCCCTACGCTCGTCCCATGCCCCGCCGCCATCTCCGCGTCAAGGGCGCCCCAGAGGCTCCCCTGCGGGCGGCCCTGCGCACACTCCGCGCGGAACTCGATGTGCCCGGCGCCTTCCCCCTGGAGGTCCTCGTCGAGGCCGAGCACGCCGCGAAGTCACCGCGCCTGCCGTCGTACGACGCCACGGACCTTCCCCTCTTCACCATCGACCCGCCCGCCGCCACCGACCTCGACCAGGCGATGCACCTGTCACGCAGGCCGGGACCCGGCACCGGCGCGGGCCCCGGGTCCGGCGGCTACCGCGTCCGGTACGCCATCGCCGACGTCGCCGCCTTCGTCACCCCCGGCGGCGCACTCGACGCCGAGGCCCACCGCCGGGTGACGACGCTCTACTTCCCCGACGACAAGGTCCCCCTGCACCCCGCCTGTCTCTCCGAGGGCGCCGCCAGCCTGCTGCCCGGCCACACCTGCCCGGCGGTCCTGTGGACCCTCGACCTGGACGCGGACGGCCGTACCGAGAGCGTCGACGTCCGCCGGGCCCTGGTCCGCAGCCGGGCCGGACTGAACTACACCGACGTACAGAAGAAGATCGACGACGGCACCGCCGAGGAACCCCTCGCCCTGCTCCGGGAGATCGGACAGCTGCGCGAGCACCTGGAGGTCGAACGCGGCGGCATCTCCCTCGCCATCCCCGAACAGGAGATCACCGAGCACGCCGCGCCCACTGCCGCTCCTGCCGGTGCCCACCAGGCCGATCCCGCCTACGAGTTGACGTACCGCGCCCCACTCCCCGCCGACCGCTGGAACGCGCAGATCTCCCTCCTCACCGGCATGGCCGCGGCCGACCTGATGCTGGCCCACGGCACCGGCGTCCTGCGCACGCTCCCCGCTGCCCCGGACGGCGCGGTGGGCCGCCTGCGCCGTACGGCCGACGCCCTGCGCATCGACTGGCCGCACCACGTCTCGTACGCGCACCTCGTCCGCTCCCTCGACCCGCGCGAGCCCCGCCACGCGGCCTTCCTCCTGGAGTGCACGACCCTGCTGCGCGGCGCGCACTACACACCCTTCCGCGACGGTGACCTCCCCGACATCACCACGCACTCCGCCGTCGCCGCCCCCTACGCCCACTGCACGGCCCCCCTGCGCCGCCTCGTCGACCGCTACTCCTCGGAGATCTGTCTGGCGGCGGCAGCCGGCACCCCCACCCCCGACTGGGTCCTGGCCGCCTTCGACACCCTGCCCGACGAGATGGCCGGGGGCGCCCGGCGAGCCGGCCGGGTGGAGCGCGAGTGCGTGGACCTCGTCGAGGCGGCGCTGCTGAGGGACCGGGTCGGGGAGGTCTTCGAAGGATGCGTGGTGGACGTGGAGGAGGACCGACCAGCCATCGGCACCGTGCAGTTGGAGTCCCCGGCGGTCATCGGCCGACTGGCGGGAACCCCCGGCGTCCGACTGCCGCTGGGGGAGCGGCTGCGGGTACGGCTCACGCAGGCCGAGCCGGGAGCGGCGAAGGTGCGCTTCGTTCCGGCGTGAACTCCCGCACCTCTCGTACGAGTTGATCGGACTCGTCGGCGTGGAAGCGCACCAGTCGCACTTCCCTGCGACGGCCGAAGAAGGTCAAGTAGGCGACGGGCTCGGCCAGTTCCATGGTGACGTTGGTCTGCGACCCGACCTCCATGTTGAGCTCGCCGTCCCGTTTCTCGTGCGTCGTACGCAGCTCACGACGGACGGAGGAGATGGCGCTCAGGGGGACGCGCAGATCCACGGTGGCGAAGCGCCGCAGCCGCAGGGTGGTGCCGGTGAGGACGTGGGGGCGGGTCACGGAGGCGGCGTGGAGCCCGGCGACGATGAGGACCGTATAGAGGTCGAGGAAGAGGAAGACCGAGTGCACGAGCGGAAAATCGCGCAGCAGGACGGACACGGTCACGGTCTCGACGACACACACGAAACCGAACCCGAACATCATGGCGCCCTGCCCCCGCGCGTACCCGTACGCCCGCGCCCCCTCCTCCCTGACCCCGTGCGGCCACCGCGCCACCCAGCGCACCAGGCTGGCCAGCAGCACGAGTTCATGACGTACGAGGGAGTGGGCGACGCGGTAGGCGCCACTTCCCTTCCTGGTCCCGATCGTCCTCACGGGCGGTCCTCCCTCAGTATCCGGAGCGTGCGGCGGATGGCCTCCGCCTGGGCCGGGGCGAAGTCGGCGTAGAAGGCACGCAGGAAGCTGCCGGTGCCGCCGTCGCCCTTGCTGTTGTCGAGGTCGATGCCGGTGTCCTGCGGAACCATCTCCGGCGGGATGAGCCCGGCCAGTACGCGGGCGGCTTCCCCGACCCGGGGGTCGTCGGGCTCGGCGTCGGCGAGGGCGTCGAGCAGCGCGTACGCCTCGTGCGCCCGCTCCACCGCGCCCGGAACCGACATCATGCTCTCCAGCCCCGCGAGCATCTCCGCCCGCACCTCGGGAGTCGCGGTGGCCTCCAGGAGGGCGAACACCTCACGGTCCTTGGTGGCCATCGGAGAGTGCGGTGCGGGCCCGAACTTGCCGAAGAGGGCGGCGAGTTCAGGTGAGACGGGCCCCTCGGCCGGCAACCGCCCGGCGCGCGCCTCCTCCATCAGGACACGCAACCGCCCCCGCCGCTCCCGGATCTCGTCCTCCTGCCGCGCCAGATCCTCGTCCAACTCGCCCAACACCTCGACGAGTTCACGCCCGGCGTCGTCCGCGAGCACGTCCCGCACCTCGGCCAGCCCGAGCCCCAGCTCCGTCAGCCGCCGGATCCGCGCGAGCACGACCATGTGCCGCAACGTGTAGTCCCGGTACCCGTTGGCCCGTCGCTCCGGCTCCGGCAACAGCCCGAGATGGTGGTAGTGCCGCACGGCACGCGGGGTGACCCCGACCGCCGCGGCGAGTTCTCCGATCCGCATACGCCCAGTAGAAACGTTGACGCTGCGGCAGGGTCAAGCGACGGGCCCGGTCGCCGTCAGTGGCCGGACCGGGAGATACGGACTGTGACCGGGATCATGTGCCACGATCGAGGGAACGGTTCCCGATCTCACGGCCAGGTGATCAGCCGATGTCCCAGTCTGGCGAGCGACCGAAGAAGGAGGGACGTGACATGACTGCCATGGCCCACGAGCCGCCCTCACAGGAAGACGTCCTGCTGGAGGGCTTTCTCGCCCTGGACACCCCGGAGGGATTCCGGGCGGAGCTGATCGAGGGGGAGATCGTTGTGACACCGCCGCCGGACGGGGAACACGAGAAGTACATCAGCCGGATCGTGAGGCAAGTGATCAAGCGATCCGGCACCGACATGGACTTCTCCGGGAACAAGGGGCTGATCCTGAGGAGCGGGGAGGCCTGCCCCAAGAACCACATGGTCCCGGATGCCACTTTCGCGCCCTTGGAACTTGATCTCTTCGGGAGCGCCGGACCCTGGATGCCCTGCGACGGTGTCGCCATGGTGGTAGAGGTGACGCCCACCAAGCCCAAGGCCGACCGTGAGGCCAAGCGCCGCTGCTATGCCCGTAGCGGCATCCCTTTCTACCTGCTGGCTGATCGTGACGCGTCCCAGGTCACACTTTTCAGCAGCCCGGAGAAGAGCGACTACCGCGAACACTGCACCCGTGCATTCGGCAAACCGCTCTCCCTCCCCGAACCCTTCGCCTTCGACCTGGAGACCTCCGACTTTCTCTGACCCGCCCCGTCCCCGCCGGGCGTAGCCTGAAGACCGACGGGGGCGCAGCGGAGCGGGGGGCGGCAGCGGTGAGCACACACGGCGAGACCCGCTGGACCCGCACCACCCTCGGCCGCCCCGACCACCCCCTGGACCTCCTCACGGCGCGCTTCGACCGACACCGCTACGCCCCGCACACACACGAGGAATTCAGCATCGGCATCTGCGTCCAGGGCGCCTCGTGCATCGACTACCGGGGCGGCGCCCTCACCGTGGGGGAGGGCTCGATCGTCGTCCTGGCCCCCGGCGAGGTCCACACCGGCGAGTCGGCCTTCGGCACCTACGCCTACCGCGCCCTCTACCCGGCCCCCGCCCTCCTCACCGACGGCATCCTCGGCGGCACCCCGCACTTCCGCGACCCCGTCGTCCACGACCCCGAACTCGCCGCCGCCCTGCGCACCGCCCACACCGACCTGAGCACCTGCCCCGACCCGCTGGAATCCGAGTCCCGCCTCCCATGGCTGCTCACGGCCCTGGCCCGCCGCCACTCGACCTCCCTCCTCACCCCCGACCGACTCCCCGGAGCCGACACGATCGCCCTCGCCGTACGCGACCGCCTGGCGGACGAACTCCTCTCCCCGCCGTCCCTCGCCGACCTGGCCACCGACCTGGGCCTCTCCCGCTACCAACTCCTGCGAGCCTTCCGTACGACGATGGGCATGCCCCCGTACGCGTGGCTGGCCCAGTACCGGGTGAGCCGGGCCCGGGGCCTGCTGGAGGCGGGCGCCCGCCCGGCGGAAGCGGCGGTCCAGGTGGGCTTCGCGGACCAGGCGCACATGACGCGCTGGTTCAGAAAGGTGCTGGGAGTGACACCGGCGGCGTACCGCAACAGCGTTCAAGACCTACGCCGCTGATCCACCGGACACTCTCCTCATGACTGCACGCGGCTGGTTCCTCTTCTCCCTGATGGGAGTCCTCTGGGGCATCCCCTACCTGATGATCAAAGTGGCTGTGGACGAGGTCTCCCCGTCCACGGTCGTCTTCGTACGCTGTGCCCTGGGCGCGGCCCTGCTGCTCCCCTTCGCGATCCGCCAGGGGAACCTGATCCGCGTGGTCCGACAGCACTGGCGCCCGATGCTGGCGTTCGCCGTGATCGAGGTCATCGGTCCCTGGTGGACCCTGACCGACGCGGAACGCCACCTCTCCAGCTCCACGGCCGGCCTCCTGATCGCGGGCGTCCCGATCGTGAGCGTGCTCCTGGCCCGCTTCTTCGGGGACACGGAACACCTGGGAGCCCGCCGCATGACGGGCCTGGCCCTGGGCCTGGGAGGCGTGGCGGTCCTCACGGTCCCCCACCTCACCGGCGGAAACGTCCTCTCCCTCACGGAGGTCCTGATCACGGTGATCGGCTACGCGACCGCACCCTTGATCATGGCCCGCCACCTGAAGCAGGTCCCGACGCTCCAGCTGATAGCCCCGGTACTGCTCCTGGCGGCCCTGGTCTACGCCCCTGCGGCGGCCCTGACCCGCCCCTCCACCCTCCCGTCGACCTCGGCCCTGGTGTCTCTCGCCGCCCTGGGCGTGATCTGCACGGCCCTGGCCTTCGTGGCGTTCCTGGAACTGATCCGAGAGGTGGGCCCGACCCGGGCGACGGTCTTCACGTACGTCAACCCGGCGGTGGCGGTGGCGGCGGGGTCCCTGTTCCTGGATGAACACCTCACTCCCGCGATCGCCGCCTCCTTCGCCCTGATCCTGGCGGGCTCGTTCTTGGCGACGGCATCGAAGGCACCGACGGGACCGACCCCTCGCTCCCGGCCGGTAGCATGGTCCACACGGCAGACGAGCCGGGCGGACGGCCGCGTGGAGTCCCCCTAGGGGGCTTCCCGAGGAACGTCCGGGCTCCACAGGGCAGGGTGATGGCTAACGGCCACCCGGGGTGACCCGCGGGACAGTGCCACAGAAAACAAACCGCCGGGGACCTTGGTCCTCGGTAAGGGTGAAACGGTGGTGTAAGAGACCACCAGTGCCCAGGGCGACCTGGGCAGCTAGGTAAACCCCACCCGGAGCAAGGTCAAGAGGGGCGCCGTAAAAAGCGCTCTGCGCGGACGTTCGAGGGCTGCCCGCCCGAGTCCGCGGGTAGACCGCACGAGGCCGGCGGCAACGCCGGCCCTAGATGGATGGCCGTCTCCCCGGCCGCCGCGAGGCAGCCGGGCGACAGAACCCGGCGTACAGCCCGACTCGTCTGCCGCTGCCTGCGGCTTTGCCTGAGAAAGGGCCTCTGATCTGCGACGGAGGCCCTCTCTGATCTTTCAGGAGCTTGCCGCGTTAGGCGGCAAAAAGTCCCTCGGAAGTCCCTCAGGCAGAGCTGAAAGTCCCTGAAAAGTCCCTGGAGCGGAGGGCCGCGCGAGGCCTCTGGGCTGGGGGTTCGCGACAGCTGCTGGAGCATGGCGCTGGAGCCGCGGGCATCGTGGCGGTCCTGGCCCGGCGGGGTTACGCGGCCTCGGCGTCGGCCGTCGTGTCGTCCCGCGCGGCCCATTCGGCGCGGGCTGCGGTGAGCCGAGGGTGCATGGCGCGAAGCTCTTCCAGCTGCCCGGCCACCGTTTCGATGAACTCGGCCAGCTGGTCCGGACCCATCGGGCGGGTGTACATGTCGGCGGCTACTTCGACCAGTACGTGCGGGACTCGGTAGGCCGGGCTGACTGTCGAGTCCGGACTTACGGCGAGGTGTGCGCAGAGCACCTGCCAGGACTCGTACTCCTCGTAGGCCTCGGTGTATTCGGCAGAGGCCACAGCGCCGTACATCTGGTGGTGTACGTCGGCCGGGTGGGGCCTGCCCTTCATTTCAAAGGTGTGGTCCGTCGTGCACCAGGACGGGCAGGTGACGGTGTGCCGGGTGCCGTATCTGTCGTCGTACATCCAGGTGCGGTCAAGCGCTGCGGCCGTCTCGCCGGTCCGCCCGGATACCAGGCACGCGAGCTGCGTACGTGCGGCCCGGAGCTTCGCCAGGTGCGCGCTCATGTCGCTGATCAGTTCGTCGACCTCTCCGAGGTCGAGCGTCGGCCAGTCGCCGCCAGCCACGAAGTCCAGGCCGGGCGTTTCGTCGTCTACCTGGGACAATTGGAACGCCATGATGCCGTCCCTGCGCTGACAGGCGTAAGGGCGGTGAGCACCCATGGCGATTAGCGGGCCGTGGTGAAGGTGTTCGCGCGGGTCCTCGTGGTCCCTGGGGTTTCCATCGCAGAACGAGACGCCGGCGGGGCAGGCGGTCATCTGCGGAGTGCCCGATGGCTCGTGGCTGGCAGAGACCTCCACCTTGTCCGCGAGGGTCTCGAGCTCGTCGGCGAACCTGCGAAGCTCCGTCGCCTTGACGCGGGCCTCGGCCGCAGTCGTGTCCGTGTCGGCCAGACCGATGATCGGCTTCGAACCAGACAGATCCAGAAGGTGCGCATTCAGCAGCTCCCGGCCGTCATTGCCCTTGACGGTGTGCAGGGTTCCGAAGTGGTCGTAGTGGTTGCCGGTTTCTGTGCACCAGTCTGGGTGGACAGTGCACGGCTGCCGGTCACTGGGCTCGAGGCTTGCCTCGGTCGGGGGCATCGAGGGGGCGTCGGCAAGCTGGAGGGCCCGGGCGGGAAAGTCCTCGTCGCTCTCAGTAGCTGTTGTTGCGATGATGCTCACGCTTCTCTCCTTGTTGCAGAAAGGCTGGGGCAGAGACGTTGGCCTGTGGGCGCGACTGTCGAATGCACGGCTGTTCTGCTGCTTCGGTCCTCGTGGTCGCCCAGCCTCGCCAAGGTCAGGCACCTGCCTCTCCGTTCGGGCGGCACTTGCCTCAGAACTGGCTGCTCGGCGGTAGACTGCGCGGCTTTTGCGGCGAAGCGGAGCACGGTGGGGCGCTGTGTAGACAACGTGATGTCGGCGAAGTAGTGGCGACGCTTCGGTTGAAGGGGGGCGAGCAGGCGCCCGTTCTCGCCGTGTGAAGTGACTGGTTCCAGCCTCATGCCGCAGCACGATGTTGTGTCCGCAGTGGCGTACGCGAGAGCATGTTCGATGATCGATGAGACGTTCGTCTTGTCGGGACAGTCGGTGCGGCGGCAGGGGCTGACGCTCTGTATCGGGTGGCTCTTGGCGTGTACGGGGGTTGGGAGAGCGGTGTGACGGGGTGGGACATAGACCCGGTCGGGGTGCGCGGTGTTCTGGAGACGTCGGGTACGCATGGGAAGAACCTGTCGGAGGCGGGTTCGGCGATGCAGGGCAACCTGGAGGAGGCCGCCTCGGTGGCGGGGATGATCACCAGTCAGTACGGGCCCTACACCAGCACCGTTGGCGTGGTGGGCGCGGCGCTGGGGGAGTTTCTGCAGCAGTGGAGCCGTGACCTGCTCTATATCGCCGAGCGGGCGTCCAAGTCGCTGAGCGGGGCTGCGGAGGCCACCGGGCACTACGTCGAGGGCGACCTGACTCTGGCGGCCAACGCACAGCGTGAAGCGGCCAAGGAACCGAAGGTCGAGCTGCCTGGGGTCGATTCGCCGGCCAAGGGTCAGTGATGGCGGACGAGGCGAAGCTGATCGACCCGTCGGGGATACCGCAGTTCCTCGGGGATCTGTCCACCCTTGGCATCGACGTGATGTTGCTGTACGCGAACGCGGGTCAGTTCCGGGCTTCGGGCGCGGATCTGCACACCGCCTTCCAGGGGTTGTCGGCCTTCTACCGTGCCCCGGAGGCCCATGACCTGTTCTCCTCCACGCAGCCGGTGAAGGCGAAGGCGGACGCGTTCGCGGACGATCTGGAGAAGGTCGCTGGCGCGTTGGATGAGTATGGTGTCGAAGTCAGGCCGCTGGTGGAGAAGTTGGCCACCCTGAAGGCGGACGCGCGGACGTTCGTGGACTCGGTCGCGGGGGACGACGACTGGCGCAAGGACAAAGACAAGGTCGACATCAACAATGGCTTATGGCGCGAGGTCAACCAGACAGTCGCCGCCTTCCAGGCCGCTGAACGCGCCTGCTACAACAAGATCACCGCCCTCGTCGGCGGCACCACGCTCACCGTCGATGACGGTTCGCACGGCGAGAACATGTACGGCTATCGCGCCGAGGACCTCGATCACGCCGGGGAGACCCCGTGGGGCGCGGCTGTCGAGCAGGAGTACGAGGGCTGGGACTGGTTCACGCACACGTCCGGGCAGGTCTGGGACGGTTTCTGGACCGACGGTGTGATGGGCACGGTCCATGGCGTGGGCACCCTGTTCGGCGCGGACGGCTCGGACGCGGCGGGCGAGGCGTGGACGGGCCTGGCCAAGCTCGGCACTGCCTCCTTCCTGACCAGCGCCACCCTCGGCACCTGGTGGCTGGTGCCCGACGACAAACTCCCCTCGTGGCTGCGCGATTCCCGCACCACCTACAAGCAGACCGTCAAGGGATTTGTCGCCTGGGACACGTGGGAGAGCAACCCGGCCCGGGCTGCTGGCGCCGTCAGCTTCAACGTCCTGGGCCTGCTGGGCACCGAAGGGGCGGGCGCGGCGGCCACCGGTGCCGGCCGGACCGGAGCGGCCGCTCGTGCCGTGTCGGTCGTGGGCAAGGTCGGCCGGGCCGTCGACCCGTTCACGTATGTCGGCAAGGCGGGCAAGTTCGCCTACGTCAAAGTCGGTGACGCCTTCAGCACATTGAAGAGACTGGACTCCGGGGCAACACTGGACCTGCTCGAGCGAGGCGATGCCCTCCGGTCGCCCAAGGTTCCCGACAACGCGATCCCGTACGTCGACGACGCGACCGGAAGGGTCGTCTACCTCACCGACAAGGGCCACCTGCTCAACGCCGACGGCACCCTTCACCAGCACGCCTCCCAGGCCAAGGCTGAGCCGTCGGCCGCCGCCCGCGCCGGGGACGACTCCACGTCTCGCGCCCCGGTGACAGGAACCCGGGAGCCAGAACTCGTCGGTGCTCACGCGGGGACGAATTCCGTCGCCGACGTGGGCCGGACGGGCGAGCGCGCTCCGGGCAATGGTGTCGGGCATGGTTCGGGAGACGGTCCGGGAACGGGCAGGGGGACCCCAACCGGTTCCGGTCCTGGACATGGCGGGCCGCATGACCGCGCCACACGGTCGGCAGGGCCCGATGAGCGTCGGGCGGATCGGGCGGACGGCGACGGCTCCCGTGACGAAGGACAGCGGAAGCTGACTCCTGCCGAGCGCAAGGCCATTCAGGACGAGCATGTCCGGAGGGCCAACGAAGACCCGGAGTGGCGCAAGAAGCACTACGACACCCTCGGACGCAGGAGACCCCATATCGGACTGGTGGACGGCGTCGAACTTCCCCAGCTCGCGAAGGATGCGCAAGGGCGCTTCGTGGCCAAGCACGACCTGCCGAGTGGTCCGTCCGAAACCCGGTTCGGTGCGAAGCCGCTGCCGCGGAGTACCGCCCCCGACGACGTACTTCCGAGGCTCGACAGAAGGACCGCTGACCGTCGCGCCTATATGGACCTCATGAACGCGCAGAAGGCCTTCGACGAGACGCCCTCGACATCGAACCGCGAGGCCCTTGCCGCTGCTCAAAAGGCCTATGGAAAACAGCTCGGAGACGTGCCTCCGAACAGCAAGATCTCCGAGAAGCTGGGTGAGGACGCCTCCAGGCTCCACGCCGTTCGACGCGAGTTCCCGGCCGCTCAGGAGATCGACCTCCCCAAGACGCCCACCGGGGCCCACATGTTCGACGGCGCATACAGGCTTGAGGACGACAAGATCCTGATCGTTGAGGACAAGGCGCCGGGAAACGATCTCCAATGGCGACAGGGACGAGCCGACCCCGAGGATCCTGGGCGACCGCACGTCGGCGACGACGGCGGGGCGGCCGGTATGCGAGTGAAGCAGGGAACGTATCTGTACCTGCGGACCATCCTGGGCGAGATGACGAAACGTGGCGGTCGGGACGCCGAACTCGCGCGAGAGTTCAGACAGGCGCTGAAGGACAGGAAGTTGCAGTACGTCCTGGTCAAGGTCCAGGAGCCGGACGGCACCCTCTATGCTGGCGTCGTGATCGAACACATGAAAATCAACTGAGAAAGGGAGGGGCGTGGTCATCCATATTTCCCGTCACGACTTCCCCGTGGACAACGTGGCCGAAGCCATGGCGCCGATCGTCCAAAGCAACGACGAAGCACTTGCTGAACTCGAAACGTCAGAGTTTGACCGCTTCGATGCCTTGGACTATTCACTGACTGTCGCCAAATGGAACTGCCTGACGGATCCCTCGGGTGAGGAATTTTCGACGTGGGAGACCTGGGTCACCGCGATGCAGGTCGGATCGGGCCTGTTCATCTCTGGAGCGGCTGCGGAAGGCCCTGTCCCATGCCGTATCGGAGGAAAAGGTGAGATCAAGAACCTTCCGGCAACCGGCCCGCAGGAATATCTGCACGCCGGCAACTGGCTCACCACGTACTACTTGGCGGTGATCTGCCGGGAGAACGAGCGTCTCGACCAACTCGCCCGTGTACCCGTCTCATTCCTGCGCGCGTCAGGTGTGGAGTTCGACGAGTACATCTACGCCTGGGTGGAGACCCTGCAGAATGCCTGGTTCGGCCGCCCGGAAACCTGGAACACCCTGGCCGCCGCGATTGATGGGACGGACCCCGAAGCCCCCCACATTGCCAGTGCCGAACTGATGCTGAAAATTCTCTACCCGCCGCTGGAGATCTTCCACCGCTACCAGCGGCAGGAGCCGGAGCCGTTCAACACCGCTCTTGCGGAAGCACTCACCTGGCATCGCGAGTACTGGACCGAGAACGAGACACGGTCAAAGAGCAGCGAAGGCCTGGTGGCTCTGGCCCCATTGGCCGTCGCCTGCATGGCGTTCGACGCGGACATCCCGGTCGACGTCGAATCCGCGTACCTGCCCAAGCACCTTCTCGAACGTTCCTGGGTGGGCGAGTTCCCGACGTGACCAAAGACGTCATAGCCCTCACCCCGAAGATGCCGGACACCCGCTCCTTGATCGCCGGCCTCTCAGCAGGCGGCCTCGACCTGGGGCTGACCTCTACCGGTGACGGCGGCGTCCTTCAGCTGTGCACAAGCGTTGGCCGTCCGCTGGTTTCCGTCGAGGCGCCGCTCCTGGTCCACATACCCGGCGAAGCGGAACGCCTCCTCGGCCCCGATGTGTCAGCGCCCCCGCCGCCGTACTGGTGGACCGAGACGCGCGCCTCGACCTCGGTACCCGAAGCAGAAGCTCTCGCTGAATCGTTGTGCGGACGCCTGACCACGCTGCTCGGCGGGACAGTGTGGCCACGCGCCGCAGGTACGACACGCGTGGTGGCCATCCCGCAGGACCAGTCGGCCGATGACGCACAGGAGGTCGTCGCCCCCTCCGCTCCCACCGTTCCCTCGGTCGACGTCCTCACCGACTCCACGGCGGTCGTCATCTCCGACCGCCCCGTCCTCGCCTTCACCACCTGGCTCTCCGAAGTGCTCCGCACCACGAGCGCCACCAGCCGAGCCCTGCACCTGGTCACCCCACCCCAAGCCCGGCTCACTCTCCCCCTGCGCACGGCGCTGCGGGGCGCCCCCAACCGGTGGGTGGTCCAGGACCCGGTTGGCGGTTACTACGACGGCCTGTCCGGTGTCCCCCTCGCCTGGCAGCAGGGCACATTTCTCCCGACCGGCACCACGGTCGCCGACGCGTTCACCCGCCACACCGAGCCCACCCCGGAACGCCAGCTGACCCTCACGTTCCGCACGCTCCACGCCCCCACCGCCGACCTGGTCCTCGGCCGCGGTCTGGAGACCGCCTGGCGCCATCTGACGGGCTCGGCGCCGGTGGGGTGGAGTACATCGGAGCCCGTCAACCTGCCCTGGTCACCACGCCAGTTGACGGATCTCGCCCGCGAACGGTCACCTGCTCCGACCCACCTGGTCGCGATCGGCGCAGCGGATCATCCGTCCATCGCCACACTCCGCACAGCGCGTACGAAGGCCGGCGTCGCCCAGGACATCACGCTCACCCTCGGATACACGTCCGCTGCGGACGTCCCTCTGGACACCGTCGAATCCCTTGCAGCCGCGCTGGTCGACGAGCACGGCCTGGTGTCGATGCTCACCACGCTCCGAGCAGCTCGCGCGGACCTGACGCTGACCCCGCGTCTGGAAGCCCCGCCCATCCCGGTGTCCTTCACCCTCGGCGCCCGGGACGTCAACGCCATCGGCCTCACCCACGCCCGAAGACCACCCCTCGCCCCGCGCCCGCGACAACTCGGCACACACACGCACCCTGCCCTGCACTACCTCTTGAGTGACGGAACTGACTCCGGGGCGTGGACCGCGCTTCAAGATCTCACCGCCCACCTCAAGGCCGCTCCTGGAGCGGGGTGAATCGGCCTGATGAGGAAGAGCCTCGTCCAACTTCGAACCCGCAGATTATTGGGGCTGGTTGAGTCAGCGATCTCGTACTCGTGCTGGTCGCGGGTGGTTGTCTGCGCCCGAGATCGTCTGTCAGCGTGCGACTTCGGTGTGGGTCAGCACAAGCAGCGCCCGCAGCAGCGTGGTCGCGTAACGGGCCGACAGCCGAACCTGGTGATGATGCGCAGCACGTTTGTTGAGTGTGCAGGCAGTGGCGCCCCGTCGAGGGCGTCTACGACGTCGCTACGCGATGAGTGGCTTTTTGATCTTCGACTTCACTGATCAGCCCGCACCGAGTTGCGCAGCAGGTCACAGCACTGAACGACCTCACCTTGGCGAATCGCTGGCGAGCCCAGGACCGCGACTAGTAGACGCGTATCCGGCTGTCGCCGAGGACGTCGGAGGCCGCCGCTCGGAGGCTCTTCACGGCCTGGTACAGCAGGTGCTCCCGCTCGGCGGCGAGCGCGGTGTCCGCGGCCTTGCGGGAGGTGTCTTCCGCGTGGGCATCACGCACCATCCGTCGCATGACCTCGGCGAGGTCGTCGGCCGCGTGGACCACACTGTAGAGCGCCTCCACCACGGAAGGCGGACCCTCGAGGATGACGAACTCGGCGGCCCGGTGGACGCCGCGGACCTGGGCTGCGAAGCGCTCCATCTTCTCGTCGACGTCCCGCAGGTCCGGCCGGTCCGCCCGCAGCGCGTCGCGCACTGCGTCCAGGGCGACATCGCGGTCGTACACGGCGCTCAGGTAGCTCGCGTAGGCGTCCCGGCGGTGCTGCCGGCGCCACTGGCCGAACTGCGAGCGCGCCGCCGCGCGCCCGGTGACCATCGCGGAGCCGAGGGTGGCAAGTGAGCCTACGGCGGCGCCGAGCAGCGCGGTGAGTCCAGCGTCCATGGCACCATTTTGCCTACGTCCAGGCCCAGTTGAGGCGCGACCAGAAGCGAGATCAGGTTGCGGGGCGGGGTGAGCGCCAGGCCGGTCGGGTTTGCGACCGGAGTCCGGTGAGTTGGCAGGTTGAGCGCGGCCCGTTCATACGGCGAGCACCGGCCGACCCACGCTGGTCCGTCACGTGAACCAGGCGTCCGGCTCATCCGGAACGGGTCGGCCTCGCTCCGGAGCGGCAGCCATGATCGTCTCTAGATATCCGGGCAGGGCCGGTGCGGGACTGATGTCGTGCGCATCGATGATGCCGTCCATAAGGACAACCGCAGGCCCGACTTCGTTAGGGTCGGCGCGCGGGTACCGCGTGATCAGGCTCCACCAGCCGCCATGGATGCGAACAACCCGCTTCGGCTGCTGCGACGCCCAGGAGTCGTACACCGCTACTGCCTTCACAGCAGCCGGATCTTCTGTGGCGTATTCGGCGGCATACTCACCGAGTTCCTGCAGCAGCGCAGCCACGAAGGGGTGCTGCAGGGGAGTGGGCACGACGAGGTCGACCAGGCGCAACTCGCACGGGTCAGGATCGGTGATGCCGTCGTTGTACTCGTCCCACAGATACCGCTTGCGGTACGCATCCCAGGTGCGCCAGTCCGCAAGCTCCCGGATGAGCCGATTGGCCAGCTCGTCGCGGGTGGACAAGACTTTGTCCTGTGTCGGAGCCACGGCAGCGGATGGCGGCGTTCCCGACCCAGGCCCGAGCGGGCCATGCTTACGGCGTTTGCCCATGCCACCCACTCTGGCACCGCCGCAACGTCAGCGGGAGGGGGCATTGGTGTGCGAGCCCAGTCACACACCAATGCTCAACTCGCCATCTGAAATGCAGAGTCACAGCTCTCGGTAGCACGGGCAGCGCGCTGCTCGCGCACTACCTGCTCGCCCATAACGTCGGTAACACGACGGTGCGCCCGACGAGCGGCGGCGCGAGACGGTGTACTACCGACTCCATGCGAGCATCCACCCTGATCGATGGCGTGCGATGAAGGGCGATCCAGTGGCCCTCCTGACCACGGCCCGTGCCAAGTTGGGACGGCCGACTGGATCAGCCCCGAGTCCCTCAAGGAGCCGGTCCTGACCGCCGGCGAGGGGCACAGCCTGAAGCTGGGCAAGGCCCAAGCCCTGGTACGCGTCGCCGTAACGGGCCGCACGGTCGGCCTCTCGCTCTTCGAGTCTCTAGAGGCTCGGCAAGGACCGCACCCTGGCCCGGATCGACGCGGCTCTCGAGAAGCTCGCCGGCTGACCACTTCTGTCTGGTTCGAAGCAGCTCAAGCCGCTTGGTGCTCGACTCGTGTACATGCAGAGCAATGCTCAAGACCTGTGGATCAGCCCCGGGCGGAACGCGGAAGGCGTACCTTCCCGAATGATCCTGTGATGGTCACCGAGTAGGCCCGCGTTCGC